>NZ_CP191861.1:0-4800000 GCF_050952975.1 Streptomyces sp. CA-251247
GACGGTCCTTGTCGGTGCAGTCCAGTGGTCCGCTGCAGCACGTTGGGGTACCCGATGAAGACGGACGGGCTTCGTTGTTCATAGCCGGCGTTGATGCTGGAGTTCTGCGGCGCGCCGGACGACGTCCTGGATGTTCTTGGCCGCCGCGGGGTTCCCAGCTGCAGGAAAGTTGAAGTCGAGGTCGGCCGCGGCATCAGGGCCCTGTGCCAGCATAGCGCTGTCGACGTAAGATCCGCGCCCGCTTGGACGGGTGAAGATGCCCCCGAAGGGCTTTCTTTCCATTGTCGTAGCTGCGGAAGCGCAACGTCAGATTCTTGCGTGCGTCCTGGGTCGTTCGGAAGCAGTGCCCGGCGCCTCATGAACGAGATTCTTGCCTGGGCTGCTGACAGACCGGTTCCTCCGCAGAATCGCTTGCCCCGTGGTCGGTGCCGTCGCTGGAAGAAGAACGGTCCCGACAATCGGGAATGCCTTCGAACTGCTTGCTGGGTTGATGCCGCTAATCCGCGTGGGGGTGTACAGGACCAGCCTGTTGCTTTTTCCGCCTCACCGGCTGCGCCGCGCGCATCCTCTCGGGCGTCCATAGGCGTCCGCGTCAGCAGGGGTGAATCCGCGGGCATCGTTGTCTCCCGCGGCCGGGACGGGTGTGGGCGGTGGTGGCGGGTTCCGCATGGGCTTGCGGTAGCGGCAGTACCGCCAAGCGCCAAGTCCGCTCACCAGGACCGCGAGCGTTTTTCGTATGTGCACGTTGCTTCTCCGTGGTCCAAAGAGAGGCAGATCACTCTGCGTGGCGTGATCCCCCTTGAATGCGCCATGGATCGTAAGATCATGCGCTACGTAAAGGGGGAAGCATGTGAAGCAGGTGGCGTGTGCAGCCATGGTTCTGGCTTTAGCTGGCCTCATTCTTGATCGTCGCTTCAGGGGCAGGGTGGGCGGGCCCAAGTGCCCTTTCCCCGACACAGTGGGGACGCCACGTTCGCCCGCTCGGTCCAGCCCCGGCGGGTACGTCAGCGTCCAGCGTGAAGGAACGGCCGGGGAACCCGCACCCGTCCGGCGTGACGGTGTCCAGCCCAGCGCTCGCGGAAGGACAGCGTCCTCGAGACACCGGTCCGCGCCTGGGTCGGAGCAGCGCACGCTGTCGCCAAGGTCAAAACCACGGCACGTATACAAGGCCAAGTTCACCTTGACCCTAGCTCGCGCGATGTCCCATGCTGGATACGAAAGAAGACAGGGACAGCGTCTGCGACTGACGACTCCAGCCGTTGTGTGGAGCGAGCTCCGCGTAGTGGCTCTCCCATGAGAGCAAAAGCCAGCGGATGGGGATTCGGCCCAGGCGTCGCACAATGGGCGCCGGAGCTGCCGCGATGGCCGCGCATCTGTGGTGGCTGTTCGACCGGCGTGCCGCAAAAGCTGCTCGCCGCTCGTATCCGCCTCGCCGCGAGGCCATGACAACCCTGCAGCTTTGCTGGCTTCACCTGAACTCCGCCCGGAGCGTCTTGAGACCCGATTACCACCTCCTGCGTTCAAGGAGTTCGCGTGCCCCGTGCCCTACGGCAGCTGCTCTGCGCTTGGCCACCGTAGTGGTCTGTACGGCCTGCACCTCACCACCCCAAGGCCGACCGCCCCACGACCCAGGCTGGTCCAGGAGCGCCAGGCGTCGGTGACAGGCTCTTCCCCCAGCTGGGCAACGGCGGCTACGACGTCGTCCACTACGGCCTCACACTCTCCTACCGGCCCGACGACAATGAGCTCACGGCCACTGCAGTGATCCACTGCGCGTGCCACCCAGACGCTTTAGCTCCTTCAATCTCGACCTGCACGGCTGACCCGTGCAGTCGGCAACCGTGAACAAGAACGCGGCACACACGAGACGTCGCGGAGACGAAACTGACCGTCAGCGCCCCACCGAGCCCGTGCAGCGGGACCAGACCTTTACCGCCATCGTCGCCTACCACGGCGAACCGGAGACAATCGAGGACGACGCTGGTGCGACGGAAGGCTGGCTGGAGACCGACGACGGCGCCGTGAGCCTGGGCGAACCCACGGGATCCATGGCGTGGTTCCCCGGCAACCACCAGCCCTCGGACAAGGCCGCCTACGACATCACCACACGGTCCCGCACGGCCTGAAGGCCGTCTCCAACGGCACGCTGAAGCGCCATTCCCGTAAAAGGTGACCTGGATACGTTCGCCTGGAGCAGCCCTGACCCTCATGCCCAGCTACGCCGCCCACTGTCGCAGTCGGCGACTTCGAGATCACCGAAAAAGACAAGCGGCGCTCTCCCTGTCTACGTCGCCGTCGATCCCGACCAAGCGGACGCGGCAACAGCACTTGCCGGCTCTCATGGAAGGAGGTGACCACCTGGGCCGCAACCCGCTTCGGCCGCTATCCGTTCACGCACCACCGGCGCCATTGTCGACCACCACCCCGGCCTGGGGTACGCGCTCGAAACACAGACCAGGCCCTACTTCGAGAAGGCCCCGGCAACCAAGCTGGTCGTCCACGAAATCGCCCACCAATGGTTCGGCAACTCCGTGACCCCTCGGTCCTGGCAGGACATGTGGCTCAACGAAGGCTTTCGCAACCTACGCTGAATGGCTCTGGGACGAGGAACACGACGGCCCCACAGTCCAAGCAACCTTCGACGCCTTCTACAACGGCACCCACCCCGAGAGCGAAGGCATCTGGGACTTCCCCCCAGCAGCCCCGCCGACACCGGCCAAGGTCTCCGACGCGCCCGTCTACGGCCGAGGAGCCATGACCCTGCATCAGGTCCCGCAAAACTGTGGGCGACCAGGCCTTCTTCACCATCCTGGCATACCTGGAGCGAGCAGCACAGACAGGGCAATGTGCAGACATCGGACTTCGTGAAGTTGTGCCAGGCCAAGTCAGGAAAAGACCTGACCAGCCTCTTCAACACGTGGCTACACGCCCAGAGCAAGCCGCCCCAGCCATGAAACCCACCCACTACACAGCACGCGCGGGTCTGTTGAGAATCTGTACCATCGCGCCGCTATCGGCTTAACTGCCCGCTGGCGGCGGTGTAGCGGGTGGGGCCTTGATGCCGAGGCCGAACAGCTCGCAGATCAGCAGGGCGTCGCCGTCGGCGGCCTGTACCTCGTCGACGATGCGGTCGCTGCGCAAGACGTGGCGGAGTCCGGGTACTGCCGGTACAGCCAGTCACGGGACACGGGTGTGGTGGACGGTGCAGTGCACTGGGTGATGAAGAGAGGTGGGGTTGGCGGTGGTGGGCCAGCGGTGGCTGCGATGGGCGAGGTAGGCGGCCAGGCGTACGCGGACCGGTTCAGCGAGCAGGACGGTCCGTCCGGGCATCACGCAGAGGCCCTGTCTGCGCCCCGAGGGCCTGGCGAGGGTCAGGCGGCGGACCACGCCGGCACGCAGGGCGTGGAAGACGAGCAGGGCGGTGACGGCAGCCCGGGCCGGGTCAGGGGAGACGAAGGGCCTGACGGATCGGAGCGAGATCGGCCCGCCGGCAGAGGGACGGTGACCGCAGGCGAGCCGACGGCCAGGTCATGGCGGCCTCGGTGAGCCGGTAGCTGACATCCTGGGTGGCGGCAGTGTGGGCTGGCGCATCAACATAGGGCGGAGGGCGGGACATTGCGGCGGGCAGCGGTGGGTGTCGATGTCGGCGGGACGAAGGCGTTGATGCTTGCCGACGGGCTGGAGCTGGGTGGTGGTGTGATCACCCACCGGGTGGAGACCGGGCCCGAGGCCACCCCCAGCGACCTGGAGAAGGCTGTCGAGGAGTTTCTTGCGTTCCACCGGCTGGAGCCGACGGTGCTGGGCATCGCGGTTCCCGGGTTGGTCGAGCACGGCCGGGTCAAGGTCTCCGACGTTCTGCCGCAGCTCGCTGGGTGGGCCGGCTTCGGCGATCGCGGCGTTCCCGCGGTCCTGGTCAACGACATCAGGGGTGCGCTAGCGCAGGAGACCGCCACGCTCTCCAAGTCCACGACCGCCGCGGTGGTCATGTGCGGGACTGCCGTCGGTTCGGCGTACCTGTCCGAGGGACGGGTCATCCGTGGGGCCCGCGGCTGGGCCGGCGAGATCGGTAGTCTGCCCATGACCACACCGCAGGGCGTACGCCGCCTTGACGACCTGGCCGGCGGTGGTGCCCTTGTGCGGGCTGCGGGAATGCCACCGCCCTTAATCCGTGCCGCGCTCGCCGACGAAGACCATCGTGTGCAGGACCTGGTGCGCGCTGCGGGCGAGGCGTTCGGGCTGGCGCTCGCCTCGCTGGTCAATCTCCTGAACCCGGACGTGGTTCGCGTCGCAGGCGGCACCCTCGGCTACCAGGGCTACTGGGACGCCGCGTTGAAAAACCGCCGAAGACCACACACTCAACGAGTTGTGGCAGGCCTGCACAATCACCCGGATCGAGAACCCGGAAACACGTTGTCGCCCGCGGCGCCATCCGACTGGCAACAGCGATGGCCGAAGGCCAAGCCTGGGTGCGACAGTACTCATAGGAGGGTGCTTTGTCCCACGGCCGCTCATCCAGGCGGTCCAGTGATGCACGCACGAGGACCGGTGTGCTCAGCGGCCGGCACCAGTCGTAGGGCTCCTCCATCAGCATCTCTGCCGGGGTGCGCAGGTGGTGCCGGGCGAACTTGTCCTTGAGGATCGGGTGTTCGTCGGGGACCTCGCACTCCACCACGGGATACAGAGCGGTGAGCGCGTCGTCGTTGAAGGCCCGCTTGAACTCGCCGGTGGCCTCGTCCTTCTCCGCGCGGGTCGGCGGGCGCAGCGCGACCATCAGCTCGAGGCCGGTCGTCGCGGTGGTGCCGCGTGGCGTCATCACCCGCGCCGCATACAAGCCGAGGTAGCGGGCGAGGTCGGCCAGGTGCATCGTCGGCAGCTGCGGGTCGTCCTTCTTGTCCCACTCCCGGGCGTCCAGCGCGTTCCACGGCAGGATGCACAGCTGGACGCAGTGCCACTTGGATCCCTCGGGCTCGCGGTAGACGCGCGCCCACGGCCCGAATCCGCGCTGGGTGAGCTGGAGGCCGGCCCGCTTGATCTGCTTGACCACCTTGTGGCTGTCCGCGATCCGTCCGTGGCGGCGCTCCTCCTCCGACAGGGCGGCGGGCAGGCCATAGCGCTCCAGCGCGGCTGCGGTGAGGACGAGGATCGGGTCGGCGTCGCGGCCGTTGCGGTGCAGCCGGGCCTGACCGAGCCGGGCTTCGGTCAGCGTCCAGTCAGCGCAGAGCCATGCGCGCCGGAACCATGCCCTCGGAGCGGGCCGACGACCTGGAAGCGCTGGGCATCGTGTGGGACCCCGCCGACGAAGCCTGGGAAGAGAACCTCGGCGCGGCCCGCGCCTGGTTCGACACGTACGGGACGCTCGCCGCGCCCGTCACCGCAGCCATCCTCGACAAGCCGGTGGGCCAGTGGCTCGCCAACGCGCGCAAGACGAACGGACTGGGCAAGGATCCCGTGCGGGCGGCGCGGCGCACGGAGCTGCTCGCCGCGATCGATCCCGACTGGCGCCCGGCATGGTCCGTCGACTGGCAACGCCACTACGCCGCCCTGAGCCGCCTCCTGACGTCCGGGAGCGGCCCCGGGGACGTCCGGGACGTGGAGCCCGGGGCGATGGTCCACGGCATGGATGTCGGACGCTGGCTCCAAGCCCAACGCCAGGACTGGGCACGGCTGAGCGAGGGACAGCGCGAACGGCTCGGCGTACAGCCCGCCGAACCGTCCCCGGCACCCGAGACACAGCCGCGTCGAGCCAAGCCCTCACAGAGACGAACAGCGGCCTTCGAACGAGGCGTAGCAGCCCTGGCGCAGTACACAGCCCGCACCGGCACCAGGAACCACATCGAACAGCTCGACGACGGCACCGAGATCAAGCCCGGAGTCTTCCTCTCCAACACCAAAACCCGCCGCGCGAAGCTCACCACCGACCAACTCCAGCAACTCGCCGACCACGGACTCGACTGGGCAGCCAACGGGTGACCGGTGACAACAGCGAGTACGCGCGGCACTGCCGGCAGATGGGGCTCATTCTGGGCGGGGAAGGCCATAGCTCCTTTTGGCTTGCCCAACGGGGCTTTGGGCTTGCCCGTCGGGTGTGGGCCAGCTCCCGGATTCCGTCGGCGTTGGGTCCTGCCCGGGCTGTACATAGCTGTGGCAGATGACAAGGTAACGTCCCCGTCGAGCTCCTGACTCCGAGGCTGCTCCGGCAGTCGCTGACCTGCGTGGTCAATGTCTATTCATCGGAGGGCCTGGATGATCGCTGCTGCCAAGCTGGCAAGGGCGGCTGCGATGGCTCCGGCAAGCAGCCACCGAATCGATTGGGCATGAAAACGGGTGGCGCGCTCAGCCCTTGCGCGTTCGGTCACGTAGTCGAGGAGCGCGCGGAGCGTTTCAGCATCCAATTCCTCTCCCGCCCCATCCTGAGTGGGCTCGGGGTCGCTGAGGGATGCCGCGTTGTGTGCACCGGCTGGTTGGTTCAAGGCGGAATCTTCCCCCGAGGTCGACGCCGTGCATAGCGCGCATGCAGGGTGAAGGAGTGTTGGAGTCCAGCGTCAGTCGGATAGAAGTCGGCACTCTTGCGGAACAAGCCAGGAAACCCGTGCAACGCGCGGGTAACAACATCCTCAGCTAAACCAAGATCCTTTGAGAGACCGTTGGGAGAGCGGCTCCGCCATCTTGTGAGAGCCATGTAGGTGATGAGCGCAATCAGCGTGTCAAGTTGCGCCTCATAGCGTGCCCTGTCATCCACGGAGGCAGTGTTGCACCGTGTAGCTGACCTCGGAAGGTGACCTCTGGCGGCTCCAGGATCCACCCCTGCCGGTACGGCCACCCAGAACCCCCAGTGCAATTTACCCGCACGACTAGGTTCACTGAGACGGAAGGCCGAACGACTGGGTTCGCTGAGTAAACGCCTCGATTGGATGAGAGCGGTCACCCGTCCTGGCTTCGTGCATCTCCAGGAACAGCAGATGTGGACGGGTTTGGGAGGCGGTTGGTGATCCCCCGGCGCCTCGATAAGGACCTCGCCAGGCCGTAACCCGGGTCAACCAGGAACGTCCTCATAGAGGCGCTGAGGGTCTCGTGCTGTCATCCGCTGTCCGGCTCGTGAACCGAGCCGTCTGCATCCGCGGCGTGCCCGGGCGGGGAAGTGCAATCACAGCACAGGGGCATGCTGGAGAGCAGGGCTTGCCCGGGCCATTGGGCAAGCCCGTCAGGTGTGGGCCAGGTGTGAGCGGTGCTGGCCCACACCGCAGTCCAAGCCGTCCCGTGACGTAGCTGGTCGCCCGTCTAGCCCGGGCCTGCCGGGCGGGGCGACCATAGGGAGCAGCGGAGCGCCGTGGGCGCGCGAGGGAGGGCACCGTGACAGCCGAACATCCCGTTGCCCCGCAGGCCGCACCGGGCATCACGGTCTATGCGGCCGACCATCAGCGGGCGGAGCTGGTGCTGGCCGGGGAGATCAGCATCGAAGCCCTGCCAGAGCTGGAGACAATCCTCGACGCCCCGCCGCTGAGTGAAGCCAGCGCTTGGCTCGTCGACATGCACGCCGTCACGCGCTTCGACCTCGCCAGCGCCTACGCGCTGATACGGGCCATCACCTCCCGGCGCGAACCCCGGCAGTCACCATCCACGGCACGCCGCGGATGGTTCAGCGGGCCTTTCGGCACACCGGCCTCGACGAGATCGCCACCATGAAGTAGCCACGACGGCCGGGCGCGGCAGCGCCGGCCCCCGACCGAGCAGTGCGCACGCTGGAGAGGGCACGAGACGCCGTCACCGGGAAGGCCCCGTTGGCTGGAGGCCTTGCGCCTTCTAACCATGACCGCCTACATCGGGGTCGCCGCTGGTGTACGTCTTGATGGCGTCGGTGATGAAGTCGCAGCTGCCGGCGGGGTCGAGAGCCTGGGCCTGGAGGTGGTCGTACCTCAGGCTGTAGTGCTGCACGTCGGAGGGTTTCTCCAGGTAGAGGTCGCTGGTGAACCGCTCCAGGTACACCACGGCGTCGGGGCTGTCGGCGAACTGCAGGATGGAGAACTGTCCTGACAGGCCCGGATGGGCACCGACCGTGTAGGGGAGGACTTGCACGGTGATGTGCGGCTCGCCACCGAGTGCGTGCAGGTGCTCCAGTTGTTCGCGCATGATGTCGGGACTGCCGACGACGCGGCGCAGTGCCGATTCGTCCACGACGACCCACAGACGCAGCGGGCAGGTCGGGTCGTAGATCCGGTGCTGACGGCGCAGCCGCACCTTGAGGCGCATGGCGGCCTGTTCGACCGTGAGCAGAGGGATCGTTTCCCCCATGACGGCCTCGGCATAGGCGGGGGTCTGCAGCAGGCTGGGGATCACCATGGGTTCGTAGGCATGGAGGGACACGGCGTCCGTCTCCAGGCCGATATAGACGCTGTTGGAGAGGTCGCCATAGGGGTGCCACCAGCCCTGCTGGCCGGATTCCCTGGCCATCTGCATCAGGGAGTCGATGACCTGCTGGTCCGTCACTCCGTAGATCGCGCACAGGTCGCGCACGTCGCGGGGGCTGGTGGCACGGTTGCCCTTCTCCAGATGGCAGATCTTGGGCTGCGAGACCAAGAGCCGCGCGGCCGCTTCGGTGCTCGTCAGCCCGCTGGCCATGCGGAGCCGTCGAAGCTCGGCCCCAAGACGGCGTCTCCTGACAGTGGGATTGGTTGTCGCCGCCACGTGCGGGTGTACCTCCGGTTCCAAGTCGCTGTGCAGGACCGAAGATTGCCACGGGACAACAGTTGCCGAGCAACTGCCGTGCCGTCGGAATCACAGGCAGCAGAAACAGATTCTTACGTTGGCAATTGCCCAAGTTGAAGCGGCACGAGAGCCTTCGTTGAAAGGAGAAACAGACCCGAGCCAGAGACCACGCAATCCACAGGATTTGCCTGCCCACCGAACGGTGAGACGCGAGCAGCTGCAGGAGCCCGGTACAGCACGCCGTCGTGCCTCACTCGACAACCCACACGCCCCGCCACACGCCTCCGCCGCGCCCCTGGCGTGCGCGCAGGCGGAAAGGATTCAGGCCTCGCGCTCCGCGAGGATCCGGTCAGCGGCATAGGTCCGCGCGATGCCACGTCACCGACACCTGCTCTCTTATCACCCACAACGTTCGACCCGCCCCGTCCCCAGACGTGGCCCCACAAAACGAGCACAGGACAGTCAACGGACGCAGCGGATCCGGCACAGCCATGTCCCCTCGTAGGCAGACCTTTCACAGGACAACTGTCCAGCACCAGCAGCGTCGATGCCGCCTCACACCCGACACCCGCCATGAGGCCGCCCGAAAACCGACGCCGACATGGATACCGAAGCCGCCGGCCCGGGCGCAGCTGCTCAACGGTCAGACGCTGGTGTACCGAATCGTTCGCGGGTGGCCTGCCGGGAGATACCGAGAGCAGCTCCGATCCGGGACCAGGTATCACCCGCGCTGCGGGAGGCTACGACTGGCCGGGCGGCACGGCGACGATGCGGCGGCCAGTGATACGCCGGGGCGCGAGAGCCACCCACAAGGTCCGATCCCCGCCACCGGCCCAGGGGGCCGAGTGGGCAAGCTCGTTGAGGCGGCGCACGGCATGAGGGGCAGTGACGGCGCGGGCAGTGCCGACAGCGAGAACGCTCCAGCCTTCGCTCATCACATCGTCGATGTGATCCACCTCGAAGGGCATCGTGCCTGTCGACCGACGCTGCGACGCTGTCGGGCGCGGTCCTGAAGGCGATGTCCTCGTCGTCGACGCAGTAGTTGAGTGGAAGGATCTCCGGCCCGTCCGGCGTGCACTGGCAGGGCCGGGAGCCGGAAGCCCCGAAGTCGATGTCGCCCGGGACGCTGCAGCGTTCCGGGCAACGTGCATGAGGTCGGCGGCAGCTGACTGCTGGACAGGAACAGCGGTCTCAGGCGGCGGCTGTCGGCTTCGCCGATGCCGCGGTGCGGCGGTGTTCGGCGTTGATGCGCTGGGCCTCTTCGAGCTGGTCCTCGAGGATGATGATGCGGCAGGCGGCCTCGATGGGCGTGCCCTGGTCGACGAGTTCCCGGGCGCGGGCGGCGACGCGCAGCTGGTAGCGGGAGTAGCGGCGGTGTCCGCCCGGGGAGCGGAGCGGGGTGATGAGGCGGGCGTCGCCGATGGCGCGGAGGAAGGACTGGGTTGTGCCGATCATCTCGGCGGCCCGGCCCATGGTGTAGGCGGGGTAGTCGTCGTCATCGAGACGGCCGTACGAGTCGTCTGCTGTCATTGCACCTCTCTGTGGAACGCGTGGAGGGGCCCTGGTGCCATTGGCACCAGGGCCCCGAAGGAACTGCTACACCATCTGCCGGCCCTGGTACTGCGCCGGCCCTGTGTGTCCGCACGTCCACCCGGGAGAGGGCGGGCAATGCGGGGATCGCGGTTGCTCGACCGGAGACCACCTCACTATCGATGTCCTGCGGTACCCGGACTCAACAATCTCTGCCCGGGCGATCCTGATGGCGCCTGGCTCCTCCGTTCTTCCCTCGGTGATCACTTACCTACTACTGGTACTGCGTACTGCTCTGTACTGCTGGTGATGCGAACTACCGGTGGCCTGCGATAGCGCCACTCTTCGGCAGCCAGCCCCGTTGCCCGTCCTGCATCCGCTCTGGCTTAGAACCCCACTGCCGAACCTCCCGGTGCGCGCGCCCGCAGCCGACGCCTTCACCGAGGTGCTGCTCACTGACTTCACTGCTGGGTACTGCGAACTGCACCTACAGGTACTGCCACTGCGCTACTGCTGACGGCGGCCCCTGATCACTGCGGGCGCCACCCGGTCCGGCCGTCAGTCCCGTCGCCACCTGCAACCGCTCCGGCTTCGGAACTCCACCACCGCACCGTCCTGCAACTGCGTACCACTGCCCGGCAGTTCGTGTCTGCCAGGCCCTGCTGTCCTTCTGGCTACGACAGAAACCATAACCACACCACCACCCAATGTCTACTCCAGCCGACACAGATTTCCGAGTGTCAACCTTCGAGGTAATCCGGTATGGACGGTGCCGGAGTCCCGAGAACCGGCCCACGGGCATGCAGTCAGTCCCAGCGGCATCGACCGCCGGGGAGGTCACCCCGCGCTTAAGGCCCAGGAAAGATGATCAATGGCCGCAAGCGGCACCTCGTCCCCACCGCAGACGCCTACATGACCGTACGGCTCAAACGCCCTCGCACCAGGCCCCGCCCAAAGCACGGCGAGCCGACGGACACCTGACCCCGCGTGGGTCCCCGCGCCACGACCGGCGTCGCCGGGTTCCGGCTGTCGAGTGGGAGCCGGTGCGCCGTCTCGGTGCCGCGGGCCGCGAGTTCGTTGCTGACGGCTTGCATTCGCAGGCCCGTCCTGGGCCGGCCGCGGAGCGCTGGCACCGGCGGCGCTCCGCTCCTCCACCACCGTACGAGTGGCCATCGCCGGGGCTGTCCATCCGCGGCAGAGGTGCCTCTGCTGCTGGACGCCCCGGCCCGGATGCTGACCGGCTCCCGGACCTCACCAGTACCCTCGAATACCTCACAGCTCGCCTCCACCGGCACCGCTGAGACTGCAAAGACCAGGAGAACGTGGCAGCGGCCACCCCGCCAGCCCTGGCTGCGCCACACAACGCCATCGCCCGGCCGATCACCGGGCAGAAATTCACACCGACTGGGAAGACATGCCCGCGTCAGACGCCGCCCCCAACAGCATCTGCCACGAGGCCGCGCAGGCGGCCAGCAGCATCACCGAACTCCTCGACGTGATATGGGAACGCACCAAAGACGCCATCGCGCCCGCCTCTCCCGCGCAACTGCGCCTGATGTACGTCGTCGACCGTGATGACGGCATCCGCATGCAGGCGATGTGCAAAATCGTTGCCTCCGCGCCTCCGAACGTCAGCCGCATGTGCGACCGCCTGCAAGCCATCGGCTTCCTCGAACGCCTCCCGTGCCCCGACAACAGAAGAGAAATCACCCTGCGCCTGACCACCGCAGGCAAAAGGCACCTGCAACGCCTCCGCCAGCAGCGCGAGAACATGCTCCACCAGGCCATCAACAGCATGCCCTCCACCGAACGCCGAGCGCTGGCCAAAGGACTCGCAGGGCTTCGGACACAGCTCACCGCCGCCGGCGAGGAACCCGACAGACCCCGTGCCCACTCCGCAGCCTGAACCCCCTCCACTGACATGGTGGCTAAGGCTCTCGGCTCTCGGCTCTCGGCGGAGCAAAGGCGACGGACTGTGCTGTGCCGCAGCAACGCGCCGATCTGACTTCGGCCCCTTCCGTGGCCCGGTCGAGGAGGCAGGACCACTGTGGTGATCAGTCCGTGTCCCCCATGCTTTGCGGTCGGCGCCCTTGGTGCGGCCACTCAGGGCAGCAACGGATCCCAGGACCACGTCCGCCGTGGCGGACTCGACCCCTGGGTGGGGGCCATGGCTTCGGCTGCTTTGATGCCTTGGGCCATGGCCGCGAGTCGGGCCGCGTCGAGTGAGCGCACCCCGGCGCGGAAAGCCGCCGAGGCCTTCGCCGACCGGATGCTCTACCTCACCACCGCCAAGCGGCAGCAGCTGATCAGCTTGCATGCGGACGAGCGTCTCGCGTGAGCAAGCGACGGCGAAGCTGTCGCGCCTACCGGACCGCCGTGAGACCCGAACCGTCAATGCCGGGCGAACTGCACCGTCGAACCGCGCCGAGAGTGCAGTTCGGCACCAGCTGATCGTGGTGCAGAATTTCTCCAAGTCACGGGAATGACGGGTCCCGGTCTGGGAAAGCGGTGGATGCCACACCGCAGACAAGGAAGGAAGCGCTATGCCCAGGGTCACACACCACAGCCTGACGGAGCCGGAGCAGACAACCGCCGACGCCTCGCAGACAGTGTGCGACCTGCCGTGGGTCGAGGATGCCGGCAAGGTCGCGCCGAGGGATGCCAAGAGCCTGTCCAAGGTGTTCTTCGACCGGCTGCAGACACTCGAAGAGGGCACGCACGAATATCAATACGCTCGCAACACCCTCATCGAGATGAACCTCTCCCTCGTTCAGTTCGCCGCACGCCGGTTCCGTAACCGCGGCAACGGCGAGATGGAAGACATCATCCAGGTCGGCACCATCGGTCTCATCAAGGCCATCGACCGCTTCGAACTCAGCCGCGAGGTCGAGTTCACCACCTTCGCCGTCCCCTACATCGTCGGCGAGATCAAGCGCTTCTTCCGTGACACCAGCTGGGCGGTCCACGTCCCGCGCCGGCTCCAGGAGCTCCGCACCGAACTCGCCAAGGCCCGCGACGAACTGTCCGACGTGCTCGACCGCGACCCGACGGTGAAAGAACTCGCCGAGCTGCTCGACCTGAGCGAGGACGAGATCATCGAGGGCCTGATCGCCGCCAACGGCTACACCGCCGGCTCCCTCGACACCCCGAACATCGACAGCGACGACGCACCCACCGGCACCGGCGGCCGTGCGTACGCCGACATCCTCGGCGACATCGACCCCGCGATGGAACTGACGGAGAACCTGCACGCTCTCGCGCCGCTGCTCGGGCAGCTGGACGACCGTGAGCGCCGCATCCTGCAGATGCGCTTCGGCCAGGAGATGACGCAGGCCGACATCGGCCAGGAACTCGGGGTCTCGCAGATGCACGTCTCCCGCCTCCTCAACCGCACGCTCGGCAAGCTCCGGGCGGGCATGCTCACCGAGCACTGAGTCCGGGCCAGAGGGCAGTCGTGTTCCGCAGAGCTCCCTGCGGCGAAACGATGTCAGCACACGGGAGATGCGGTGCCGAGCGTTGCCGCTGACATTCGGCTGCCGGTCGTCGCTGATCGTCTGCTGGTCACGTCCAAGTGGCCAGCCGGGGAGCGTGGGGTTCGGCGGGCGCGATGCGGCTATGAATACGGAACCGAGGCGTCGCGCCTGCTGCAGGGCGCAGGTCTACGGCCACAGGGCCTGCGAACGTGTAGCCCTGTTCGGCGGCATGCCGGCGTACCTGGTTCACCAGATGCAGCTCGAGTGGACTTGCGCTGGCCGACCGCGAGCTGGCGGTGGATCTCGGGCAGCAGTTCGACGATGTAGGCGTTGGGCGCTAGGACGCGCTGCCGCCCAAGGATCAATGCATTGTCGTCGCACTGCCGGTGAAGTATCGCCACGACCTCCAACTGCCGTCCTCTCGGCGGAAACAGCAGCCGCCACACGTTCGTCGTCCACCGCTCCAGAGCACGTTCAGTGGTTCCGAAGAATCCCATCACCTGCAGCTGCCCCCCTCCCCACCCGGCAGGCTCACCCTTACGAGTGTCGTAGCCGCCCACCGCTGATCCGGGCACGCATGACTGACCATCAAACGAGAAGCTTCCGGCCAGTACTTGCGCAGTCGCGCGACACGCGGCCCACGGTCACCAGCCCAACAGCAGTCCGACCTCAGACTGGACCGTGTTAACTCCTACTGAGGTTCTCAGGGTGGGGTCGGTGGTGCGAGGGTCAGGCCGGTCGCGGTGAGGCAGCCGTCGATCAGGTGGGGCCGAAGCTGGATTCTGCGTAACTCGCGGCGGAGCTTGCGGTCGAGGTCGTCGGGTGTGTCGAAGGCGGTGTTGGCCATCGCTCTGCGCACGAGTGACCAGACGGCCTCGACGGGGTTCAAGTCGGGTGCATAGGGCGGGAGTCGGATGGTGGTGAGCCAGTCGTGCTCGGCCTCGTGCCGTTTCAGCCCGGCGGCCAGGTGGGTGTTGAGGTTGTCCCAGACCACCACGATCGGGCCGTCGAGCTGGATGTGTGCCCGCACCAGCAGGTCACGGTAGTCCTTCCAAGAGAAGCGCTTGCGTGCACCCCCGCACGGACCTGACCGAGCACCGACCGTTCATTCTCATTGCCCGCTGCGGAGCTTGTCGATCTGCTTCTCGAAAGCCTTCGTCTCCGCGATCAGCTGGTCGCGTGCGGTTTCCTGCATCTTGTCGCCCTGGTCCTTGAACGCCCCACGGAAATGTGGCTTGAGTCGGGTCCACCAGCCGTAATCCAGCATCGCCTACCTGCCGGGCCTGACGATGCGGCGGATCGCCGACCCGGCGAGGACGAGACGATCGCCGAGCTGGAGATTGATCACGATTCACAGTTGGCCACACCGTCGACCGATAGTTGGCCACGCCGGGTTGGCGCAGCCCTTGCCTACCAGATCCACATCCCGCCGAGGGGGGAAGTCATACCACTCGCGTCGACGCCGACCAGGTGGGCCGACTCGGGCCCCAGGCTTGATCCGTCGTCCAGCGGGATGCCGAAGCGGTGCTCCCCGAAGTGCAGAGTGAGAATCCGTCCTGGATCCTCTTCGTATGCGTCGACGGTCTTGCCGATGTAGCAGCGCATGAGGTCCAGCGACCCCGGTGCGGGGAAGTGCCACTCGCGCCCCCCGTACACGCCCAAGGGGTTACTCAAGGCCCGCAATACCGGCCCATCGAAGTGCAGCTCGACGTAGTCGCGCACGAAAGATACGGCGCTGACCTCCAAGCCCGTCAGTAGCTGGAGTCCGCCGGCCGCGTCGTTCTCGCTGTTCACAGGCCCATGCTGCCAGAGACCACCGTCCGCCCGATCATGCGTCCGGCCGACTGCCGGCCAACTGCGGACCGGAAGGGCCAGCTATCGCCCGTCGTCACATCAAGATCGAGTAGCGCGATCCACTCGTTCGAACATTGTGCGATTCGAGTGAACGTGGCTAGCTGGGGACCAGCGAAGCGGGAGGTGAGCGGCATGACGGGAGGCGCAGGAAGGGCGCCTTTACTCATCTGCACGCGGCGTCCGGCTACTCAGCCCGGTACGGCGCCTCGCACCCCGGCGCGCTCGTCGAGCGGGCCGCCCAGCGCGGGATGACGGCACTAGCGCTCACCGACCGGGACACCGTCGCCGGCGCCGTGCGCTTCGCGAACGCCTGCGCCGAGCAAGGTGTGCGGCCGATCTTCGGTGTCGATCTCGCGGTCGCTCCCGTCGCTGCCCCTCCCCCCACCGCTCGGCCCGTGCAGCGCCGGACGCCGGTGCGCGGCGGTGCGCACGTGCCCGTCGCCCGGCTGCGCAGCCTCGAAGGGTCGGCGACCTTGGCGACCATCTCCCGGGTGGTGCCGCCGCCTCCGTCGCCCCATCCGGTCGGGGCGAGCGAGTGGCGTGGAGACCGGCCTTGACGGCGGAGTAGTTGGCCTGGCCGCGATTGCCGAGCGCCGAGCTGGAGGGCCGCTGCGCATGACGCTCCTGGCGCAGGACCGTGCGGGGTGGGCGGGGCTGTGAAGGCATCGACCTCGCCTGGCGCCTGTGGGATCACGGCTACACCGGCTCTACAGCCCGGATGTCCTCGTCCAGCACCCCGCCACCGACCCCGCCCGCCACGACACGTTCTACCGCCTCAACGGCCGCAACCGCGCCTGGGTCGCCCGCCGTAACCTCCCGGTCGTCCTCATCCCGATCAACCTCGCCACCTGGACGCTCATCACCCTGTGGCGCGTACGCGCACGCCATGCCCTGCAAGTCTCCTTCGCCGGACTCGCCGAAGGCCTACGAGGCGGCCACGGAGAACGCACCCCCATGACCTGGCGCACCGTCACCCGCCTCACCCGCGCGGGCAGGCCACCCATCATGTGACGCCGGTGCCGCTCTCACTGAGGCTGTAACAGGCGACCAGGTCCGCGCGATGGCCAGTGAGATCTTTCGAGGTGACGCTGGTCCCAGCCCCGGGTGGCGGGGCGGGGCGCGACTACGCCACGATGCTGTGATGAATGACGAGTCGTTGGAAGAATGGGCGCGACGGCGCGAGGAGCGCCGAGCCCAGTCGACGGGGAAGCACCCAGCGCAAGACCGGCAAACGCAGCCGTGAGACGCTCTACGTCATCACGGACCTGAACAGCCGCGAAGCCTCCCCCGAGCGCCTCGCGAAGATCGGCCGCTCGCAGTGGACCCTCGAGAACCGGCTCCACTTCGTCCGCGACACCTCCTTCGCCGAGGATGTCTCCACGGTCCGCACCGGACACGGCCCGGACAACATGGCCACCCTCCGCAGCTTCGCGATCAACACCCTGCGAGCCGCCGGCCACGCGAACATCGCGGCCGGACTCCGCGAGATGTCCTACGACGGCTTCCGCCTACCCCTGGACCTCCTCGGCCTTGCCTGACCAGCGCACACGCAAGATCAAAAGACTTTGCAACAGCCCTGAGGCCTTCAGCCCCGTTGACAGACTTCCGTCATGTCCGCTTTGCCGGTTGCGTTATCACTTCTGCGCATGCGTCCCCGCTTCATGTTGTGCCCTGCAGAGTCATGCTCACATTCCCCTCTTGTGCCCGACATGCGTCACGGGATGTTCTGATCATCCGCAACGGCGGCAGAAAAGGACGGAGGTGTCAGGCGCATGTCGTACGTCTTTCTGGCTGCTCCTTACACGCAGTGGATGGATTGGTCTACCGGAGAAATGTATCCGGGCCGTAAGAAATACCTGCAGACGCTTCGTCAGGCATTCATTGACCGAGGACACGCGGTATTCAATGCACATCAGAATGAACAGTGGGGCAAGGCCTGGCTTGCGCCCGAGGTATGCACTCCCGCGGACTACCTCGCCTTGACGAACGCGGATGTTCTGTGCGTCATCGTCGGGGACCCGCCTTCTCCCGGCGTGATGGTCGAGCTCGGCTGGGCGTCCGCACAAGGAGTTCCGGTCGTTCTGCTCCAGGAAGGCGATTCCGCGCCGGCTCTGGTGGCCGGGATCGGCGAGGTCACCAGCACCACGCGGTGCCGCCTCCCGGAGGAGCTCACCGAGGAGAACCTGGCCGACATCATGACCACCGTGGAGAAGGCGGCTTCCTCCCCGAGGGCGCTGCGGGTGACCGAGCCGGTCGTCGGCTATCCGAAGACATCGCTCCCGAACGGCTACGAGGCGGCCGAGCAACCCGGCAGCCATGTCTGACCACCAGGTGCGCGCAGACTCGCGTCCCCTGCGGATCCTGGCTTCCGGAGTGAACTTCGGGTGGGGTAGCGCAGGCAAACTCTCCAGTGTGCTGCGGGCCCTCGGCTCTCGGGCGGAGCTGGAGGTCACCGCAGTCGGCACCGAACTGGGGCGACCGGTCCTCGCCGGCCTCGGCATCACCCGATGGCGGACCGTCGATGCATCGGACACCGCCCAGGTGGACGCGCTCGTCGCCGAACTGGCGCCGGATCTGGCGCTGGTGGTCCTGGACCCGGAGCTGGCCACGGCTCTGCAGAACACCGGCTGCCCCGTGATCTACGTCGACAGCCTGCCGTTCCTGTGGACCGAGCACGACCCCTTGCCCGTCGACGTCGAGCTCTACTGTGCCCAGCGCACTCTGCCCCTGCCGCCCGCCGCCGAAGCGGCCATGGGCCGGGTGAAGAACCTGAAGTGGGTCCCGCCCATCGTGCCCGACTCCGCCGGTCTGTCCCGGGCGGCCTTACGGGCGGAGACCACCGCAGTCGGCCGGGATGCCGGTCTCGCGGTCCTGAACCTCGGCGGACTGCACTCCCCGTTCACCGGCAGCGCCGACGACTCGTATCAGCGCCTGGTGCTGGAGCCCGCGCTCGACGCGCTGTCGAGAGCGGGAGTCGAGCGGGTGGTGATCACCGGGAATCTGGCGCCGGACGCCGTGGTGCCCTCGCCCGGCTCGATGACCGTGGAAATCCGGAGGTGTGCCCACGACGAATTCCTCGATCTCCTGCTCAGGGCCGGATGGATCATGACGTCACCGGGGCTGACCACCCTGCTGGAGCTCGCGGCGGTCGGCAGGAGCGCGGTGCTGCTGCCGCCCCAGAACCTCAGCCAGGTACTCAACGGAGATCTGGTCGAGCACGCCTGCTCACCGCAGCTCCGCACCTCCTGGCCGACCCAGGTGCTCACCCGCGCGAGCATCGACACATGGCACCGCGAGGGCGAGGAGTACGCCGTCGAGCGCATCCGTTGGCGCATTGCTGCGGCCTGCTCGAAACGTCTTCGCGACGTCGTGATCCGCGAGGTCACCACCGACCTCGAAAAGGGCCTCGATCTGCTCGCGAACGGCGCCCCGTCCTTCGCTCGAATCGCTCAGGACTTCGGCGGGGCCGAGCGGGTTGCGGCAGAAATCCTGTCCCGCTGGTCCGCGGCAGCTGTTGTTTGAAAGTGGGAAGTATGCAGAACCCTCGGAACAAATATCTGTTCATTCGCATCCTTGAAGCGTGCAATGCCGACTGCTTTATGTGTGAGTACGCGCTGTCCCGTGACACCTATCGGTTTACGCCCGAGGATTTCACCGAGTTGCTCCCGGAGGCTCTCGCGGCCGGAGTGGGGTACGTGCGGTTCACCGGCGGCGAGCCGCTGATGCACCGCGAGGTCCTCGAACTCGTGCGCGTGGGTACCGAGCACGGGATGAGGATGTCCCTCATCACCAACGGCATGTTCCTTCCGCGCTTCGTGGACCGGCTCGCAGAGGCCGGCCTCGCCCAGGTGATCGTGAGCCTCGACGGCTCCTCGGGGGAAACCCACGATGTGTACCGCCGCTCCCCCGGAATGTTCGACGCGGGCCTCGAGGGCCTGCGGCGGGCCAGGGACTTGGGAATCATCCCCCGGGTCAACACCGTTGTCGGCCCGCACAACTACGCGCAGATGCCCGACCTCCAACGAGTGCTCACCGAGGCAGGCGTCGAGCAGTGGGAGCTGTCGGCCATCAAGCTCGGCCGGGAGATCCGGTACCCGGACCCTGCCGACGTCCTGACGGCGTGCGATCCCATCTACGAGGCCGACCCCCGGAAGGTGCTCGTCCCGCTGGGCAAGCGGTTCTACGGTGAAAACCCCGAGGAACAGAAGGCCTATTTCGACGAGTCGATCACGCCCCGGCCCTCCGGCCCGCTGTGCCTGGTGACCGACGACGTCATCTACCTCGACGGCAAGAACGGTCGCGCCTTCTCCTGCAGTTGTCTTCCGCACACGGAGGACGACGCCGGCCCCGGTGGCGCCCCGCTGCGCAACACCTCCGGGAAGGTGGAGCTGAACAGCCCCGTGTTTCGCGAGCACGCCGACCTGTTCAAGGCGAACGGACCCACCCTGTGCAACGGCTGCTCCGCGACTGCCGCCGGATACAGCGACGATCTCGCCCGGCTCGGCGCGGTCCCGGAATGGAGCTACTGATCCATGGGGACACCCCTCACATCCGCACGGGCCGGGCTGAAGGTCCTGGCGGCCGCCCTGCCGGGCGATCCCGAATCGCATACCGTGCTCCGCTGGACTTGCGCCCACCTGACCGAAGTCGAACTGGTGCACAACCAAGGGCCGAGTGACGGCGCCGAGTCGCCCAAGGCGCAGGCCGACGTGGCGATCATCTGCGACGACACCGACCTCGCGGAGCGCACCGAACGGGCGGGCACCCCGGTGGTTTTCGTGTCCAGTACCGGGGTGCCGCCCGCGAACGGCTGGCCCTCCGCCCGGATACGAAGCCTGCACCGGCCTGGCTGGCTTCCCGCCGTGCCGCACCGGGGCGTACACCGGGCCGGGACGGTCGCGCCGCCCCGCGCGGTCCGCGCCCGGCATGGTCGCGGAGCCTTGATCCGGCTGGCTGTGCCGGACGCCGGAGATGTCGAGGCCTGTACCCGTCTCCTGCGCACGGCACAGGCCGTGCTGACGGAAGGCGACCTCTGCCCGGTCTTCGCAGTGCACCTGTACGGCCCGGGGAGCGAGCATGTCGCCGCAGCGGTGACGACGCTGGTGCCGGATGCCGCCGTCCTCACGGCCCGGGATCCGGCGGCCGAACGGGCTCTGGCCGACGCGTCCCTGCTGGTCTCCTCGCCGGCCCTGACGGGTGTGACGCTGGCGCAGACGGCGGGGGTTCCGCTGGCCGTGCTGCCCCCGTTCGGAGCCGTCCAGCAGCAGGCCGCGGCCGTGCTCGACTCCGCGGACGCGCCCCTTGTCGTACTGAGCGACGACCGGGCACGCCGCACCTACGAGGCCGAGGCACTGCGCCGCGCCCTGGACGCTC
The DNA here is from genome assembly GCF_050952975.1 of Streptomyces sp. CA-251247. Taxonomy (NCBI): domain Bacteria; kingdom Bacillati; phylum Actinomycetota; class Actinomycetes; order Kitasatosporales; family Streptomycetaceae; genus Streptomyces; species Streptomyces sp. CA-251247. The sequence continues at coordinate 20,934 of NZ_CP191861.1, forward strand.
CGGATGAACTGGCGCGTTGGGCCGACGCCGCTCAGCAGGCGGCAGGCGACGACCGGCGCGGGGGACAGCGCATTGCCCGCAGAGTCCGTCAGCTTCTGCTCGCCCCCATGTGAAGCGGGCCGAGCGACGTACCGCGCCGACGCGGCCCCCCACCCATTTCTTGGAGTCACTATGCTGCGTAAACTGCCTTATGGGGCGAATTATCTTGAGTGGGACGAGATGCCGGAGCTTCGGCATGCCATCAATGACAAGTCGCTCTTCCGGTACATCTCTTCCGGCGCCAGCGTGTCCAGCCGGCTGGAGCAACTGGTCCAGGAGCGGCTGGGCGCCGCCAGGGCACTGGCGGTGCACAACGGAACCGAGGCGCTGCGTCTTGCGCTCAAGGGCACCCGGCCCTCCGCGGGCGATCCGGTGTACATACCGGCAGTCACCTTCGTCGCCGTCGCAGGCGCCGTGCTCTCCTGCGGTCTCGTGCCGGTTCCGGTGGACGTGGACGAACGATTCGCCCTGGACGCGACGCTGCTGCCCGGGGACGCGCAGCGCGTGATCGTCGCGCATATGGAAGGCATGGTCGGGCCTCTCCCCCGGAACGTTCCCTACCTGATCGAGGACACCGCCCAGGCGATGGGCGGACGGCACGCCGACGGCCGCCACGCAGGAACGGTCGGGTACGCGGGAACCTTCAGCTTCCACCACGCAAAGGTGCTCACCTCGGGTGAGGGCGGACTCGTCGTCGTCCGGGACCCCGACGACTGGGAGCTGCTCCGCTCGTACCACGACCACGGATCCGACCGGGAGCACGGCAAGTACCCGGCCTGGCGTGAAGGCGCCTTCTACGGTGAGAACTTCTGCGCCAACGAGGCGGTGGCCGCGGTTCAGCTCCAGCAGTTCCGGCACCTCGACGGAATCCTGGCGAGCCTGGAGCGGCATCACCGGATGCTCTCCGAGGAGCTGCCCGACCGTCCGGACATCCGCCAGGTGACACGGACCGACGGGGACGTGAAGGTGAGCGTCCGTATCGAGCTCGAGTCCGACGAGCTGCGGGATCGTGCGCTGTCCGAACTCACCGACCGTGGCCTGCCGTGCTGGACACTGGACAAGTACTTCCTGCCGGAGCACCCCGTGGTGCGGGACCGCGTATCCGTGTACGCCGATGGGTTCCCGTGGAACCTCGACGACGGCTCGGAGCGCTACCGGCCCGTCAGCCGTGACGACTTCCGGACCACCCGTCAACTGCTCGGGCGCACGCTCTGCCTGCCCCTGGCCCCGGAGCTGGACGAGACCGGACAAGCCCAGACGGCCAAGGAAGTCGCAGCTACCCTGGACGCGCTGTAGCCCTCCCCCAGCGCGGACCCCGCCACTTCCCGCGATGCCCGCTGCGACAACCCTGTGCCGGCGCCGTCCGGGCACGGGAAACGGGCCGAATCCGCCGTGCGCTCCCCGACCGCATCCCCTGCCTCGTCTAAGGAATAGCTGTGTCCACTGGCGTCTCCCGGTTCACAGATCTGCTGCGCCACCGCTTGGTGCAGAAGCCCGTGCTGTGGGGTGTGATCGGCAGACTGCCGCTGTATCTCGTGAGCCTCTCGCTGACACTCCACCTTCTGGACGAAGGGCTGGGCTATGCGTCGGCCGGAATCGTGCTGGCCGCGTACACCGTGGGCACGGCCACCATCGGCCCCGTGATCGCTCGCCGTATCGACCGGCACGGCCAGCCGACGATCCTCGTCCTGACGGCGATCGTGCATCCCCTGGCACTCGTCGGATCGGTGTACGCGGTGTCCGGGCCGTGGGCCCTGGAGCTGCTGCTGACCTTCGTGGCCGGCGGTACGATCCCCCCGGTCAGCCAGGTGATCAGGGCACTGTGGAGCACTCTTCCGCTGAGCCGGGACGAACGCTCCACCGCGTACTCACTGGAGTCCATTCTCGCCGAGCTCTTCGTCATCGGGGGCCCGCTGCTGCTCAGCCTGCTGATGATGCTGGGTGATGCGGGCACCGCCACTGTGGTGGGCGGCGTGCTGGCCGGTCTCGGCGGCCTGGGGCTCGCGACCACGAAGGCCTCACGCCAGTGGAAGCCCGAGCCCGCCGCGCATCGCGATCTGCTGGGCGCTCTGCGCTCGCGGCCCCTGCTCATCCTGCTTCTTGTGATCGCCCTGTCCGCGCTGTCTCTCGGGGTTCTCAACCTGGCCCTGGCCGCCTTCACCGAACACCACGGCTCGGCGGGCGATGTGGGGTTCCTGTTCGGCGCCTCGGGCGTCGGAGGGGCGATCGGCGGGCTGTGGTTCGGCAGCCGGTCCTTCGCCGCGTCGAAGGGCCATCAGCTGCCTCTGGCCTGCGTGGCCTTCACCCTGGCCGCCGCAGCTCCCCTGCCGGCCTGGGACACCTGGTCGATGGCGGTTGCCATGGCGCTTCTGGGCTCCTCGATCGCCCCGCTGACCGCCATCCTCTACGAGCTGGTCGGCTCAGCCGCGTTGCAGGGCACCGTGTCCGAGGCCTTCACCTGGGTGCTGACCGCCACCACCGCCGGTGGAGCGGTGGGATCACAGCTGGCCGGGGTGCTGATCGGCCGCTTCGGCTGGTCCGCCGGATTCGTCCTGGCGGTGCTGAGCGGCTGCTGCGCGACGCTCCTGGCCTTCGCGGTACGCCACCGAATGGTGGCGGTGGCCGAGGCGGGCCCGTCCCGCGCCGTGGACACGGACTCGGCCTCGGCCTCGGTCTCGACCTCGACCTCGCTGGAACCGGACAAGTGAGGAGAAGCAACGGGGGTGACGACGCGTTCTCTCCTCCTCCCGCAATGCGCATCGAATTCGGTGGTCCGCTCCATCGACCACCGGTAGGTGGTGCACGGCCGTCGGCCCCTGCGCCGCCCGGCACCGGTCGACGAGTGAAGTGAGTCGACGTCACCACCTGCCTCCGGCCCACCCGCCCCGTGCGGGACCTCGGCCGGCACCCGGGTCGTCACCGAGCCGGGTACCTCAACCCGCCCATGACCACTGGAGTCCTTCATGACGACATCGGCCCCTGAGACATCCGCGCTTCCGGTAGTACTTCTGGTAGACGGTAGGCCCTCCACCTTCGTGCGCAACGTGCTGAACCAGGACGACGTGCACTTCGTTCTGCTGCGCTTCGCCTCGGCCGTCAAGGACCTCCCGCAGGAGTACCTGGACCGCACCGCGCATCTGCCCGTGTTCCTCGCCCAGGACGAGAACCTCGCCGAAGAGGCGGAGCGCTACCTGAAGTGGATCGACACGCTGGAACACGTGCCCACCTACTTCTGCAATCCGCAGGAACCGCATCAGGAAGTGGCCCAGCCGTTCGCCGAGTCGGTTGGCCTGCCGCATCTCACGAGGCAGCAGGTGACATGGGTCCGGCACAAGACGGTGATGAAGGACAGGTTCGCCGAGCTCGGGCTGCGGTGCGCCGCCTACCGTAGGGTCGAAACGCTCGCCGAAGTGGCCCTCTTCGCTGAGGAGCAGGGCTGGCCGGTCGTCGTCAAGCCCATGGACTCCTTCGCCTGCATCGGGACGTACCGGATCGACGGACCGGATGACCTCGCGGAGGTTCCGGAACTGGCCCCCGAGCGCCGGTGGATGGCGGAGGAGTACATCCGCGGCACGGAGTACCAGCTGTGTGCGCTCGTCACCGGCGGCAAGGTGGTGGACGCCTACCTGTCACTGAACCCGGTGCCGATCCTGGACGTTCTGGACGGGGCGATCAACGCCAACATCACGTTCGCTCCGGGGGAGGAACTGCCGCTGGACGTATGGTCGGTGTGCCAGGACCTGGTCGACGGATTCGGCCTGGATCACGGCTACTTCCATGCGGAGTGCTTCCTGATGGACGATGGGACGCTGTGCGTGGGCGAGGCCGCCGCACGGATCACCGGCTGCGAGGTGCTGGCGAACCACGGCCTGTCCCGCGGCTTCGACATCCACCGGGCGACTCTCGACACCTACCTCGGACGCACACCCGATCTCCGCTATTCGGAGGGCCGAGCCGTCGGCGACCTGCTGTTGCCGGTGAAGCCGGGAAGGGTCGTGAGCATCAGCACCGAGGAGGAACTGCTGCGGCTGCCAGGGGTCCTGAGCGTGCAGCTGAAGCTGGCCGTCGGGGACGTCGCCACGCCGCTGCGTGCCTCACATGCGTCGTCGGGATTCATGCACGTCGCAGGCGGCACCGCGGCAGAGGTCGAGCAGCGGATGCGGAATGTGCTGGAGCACTTCACGATCGAGACGGAGCCCGTGGAGTCATGACGACGGCTGCGGTCCCCGACGGAGTCACGACACTGCCGGGACTGTTCGCACGGACCGTGGCGGAGCACGCGGACCAGCCCGCGATCACCGATGCCGACGGGGTGCTGACCTACCGGGAACTGGACGAGCTCTCCGATGCGGTCTCCGGGCTGCTCCGGCTGCACGGTGTGTCGCCCGGTGACCGGGTCGCGCTGTGCGTGGCCCACTCGTCCGGCAGCTGGGCCGCTGTCCTGGGGATACTCAAGAGGGGGGCCGTCTATGTGACGGTGGAGACCTGTGATCCGGCCGGCCCGAGCGAACCGGTCATGCGGATGGGCGGTGCGACTCTCTGTCTGTCGGACATGCCCCGCCCGAAGGCCCACCGGTGCCCGCGCGTCCTCGTCATCCCGCTGGCGGACGCCGGCCCGCACACCGCCGTGTACCACTCGGCACCCCATCCTCGCCTCGCCACGGCAGCTTGTGTCGTCGCTCCGACGTCGGAAGCCGACGGACCCTGCCGTGCGCTGATCGTGGACCACACGTACATCGTCGCCCGTGCCGACGGGTGGGCCGGCGAAGAGAGCACGCCGGCCCTCCAGGGCGAACGGTTCGGATACTTCGGCGACGTGCCGCTGTCCGCCGTGCAGCTGTCCCTGTGGGTCGGGCTGGCCCACGGCGCGCACCTCGTGGTTCTGCCGTCACTGACGTGTCTGCTCGAACGGGGCCTGCGGGAAGAGCTGAGCCGGCGGGGCATCACCGCACTGGCCCTGCCGGTCGCGGCTCTCGATCACGGGGTACGCAAGGAGGCGGGAGGCTTCGCGGCCTTACGCGTCCTCGTCGTCGAAGGTGACGGTCTCGCGCCCGAGGTCTGTCGGATGCTCGTCGGCGCAGGCTTCGACGGCCGGCTCGTCCATGTCACCGGACCGGCCGATTCCCCCTCGTGGCGAGTCGTGAGTACCCGGGCCTGACGAAGACATGTGCGCACAAGGAATCGTCCCGGAAGCCGGTCCGGCTTCCGGGACGGCTCAGCGCGCCGATGGCCCGACGACGGGGGCGGCTCTCAGCGCGCCGACACCCCCACGGCGGGAAGGACACCGAAGTCCCAGCGGGCCACCGAGAGGCCGAGGTCCTGAACGGCGAATGCCGTGAAGTAGTACGCCTGCGGGTGTGCTCCGGCATCGATGGCGAGGGAGAACTCCGCCTCGTGCCACTGCCCGGCGGTCCCCCGGACCTTGCTCCGGGACGGAGTCACGGTGCAGTCCGAGCGCAGGTGCCGGGGCACGAACACCCCGATTCTCACAGGCCCACGACGTTCCGGCCGTACGCCAACGCGTGCGTGCAGCGTGCCGCCCGTGTGCACCGATTCCTCCGTCGTGAGGCTCAACTCGGGTGAACCGACGAGCCGGTACGCCATGTCTCCGCACCGGATGCAGACGGTGCAGACCGTGTCCAGCGCCGTGGGGACCAGGGCCCGCTTCACGAATTGCCGAGCGGCCCGGCCACAGTGACACAGCACCTCGGAGACGGACTCCGGGTCGACGGTGCTGCGCTGGCCGAAATAGGCGTGGCAGTCGGTGAACTCGGTTTCCGGGTCCTCCGCGATCTGCGTGCTGATCGCGTGATCGAGCGACTGGAGATCGTCGGACAGCGCACGCAGGATGGCCGGCTCGCCCTCCGCGGCCGTGGCTTGCCGTGTCACCCAGCGCTCCACCTTGCCCGCGAACCTGGTGAGTCGCGGGCGCAACGCGTGCCGCTCCGGAAGGAGGCCGCCGGCGAGGTAGGCCGTCAGCCGGGAGGACGTGGACAGCACCAGAGGGCCGGGAACCTGCGGCGTGGGATCGGGAGCGCTTCCTCGGTCGTCGGCCATGCCGAAGTGCCAGTACGCAGGGTCCGGCTGAGCGGCGGAGATCGTGGAGTTGAGACTGGCCGCGGAGGGTGCCTCCGCCTCCGCCGCTCGCATCCAGGTCGTGTTCTCGGGGCGGGCCGAGTCGTGCACGGTGGGCGCTGCCACGACATCCCTGGCCGCACCGTCGATCGCATTGAGCATCAGCTGGTACTTGGGGTCGTAGGCCACGGCATCGGCGAACGGACCGTTGTTGCACGAGCTCAGCACGATCTCGACGGAGGAGACCCGGTTCAGCGGGATCAGCTTCTCGTTGGGCTTGTAGCAGTCGGGTCCGTAGGCGCAGCGCGGCCCGAGCAGTTCCGGGCGGCGGGACGCCGCGGTGTTGAGCCCGCAGACGGTGAAGTCGGCGAGGTTGACCGAGTCGTCGCGCCCGTGCCCCTGCAGCAGCAGCCGTCGCCACCGCTTCTCCAACAGCTCGGTGCCGATGTCCTGGCGTTCCAGGGCGCGGTCGTCGAAGACCTGGACCGCTCCGAGCGCTTCCGGACGGTCGGTGGACGTGAACAGGCCTGCCGCGACGACGTCCGGACGGGGGCGGCAGAACTGCTTGGCGGTGAACCACGCCAGCGACGCGGCGTCCCGGCCGGTCAGGAACCCCACCTGCCGGCCGTCGCTCCGATGGGCCTGCCGTACGAGCTCCATGACCGGGTCCGAGGTCAGCTGCGGGTAGGCCGCCACGACCAGCAGTGACCGTCCGGCGGGCCCGTTCTCCAGGAGCTCGCCGTGCAGCTCCTTCTCGTCCAGCCACTCGAGAGCCAGTGGTCCGAGCAAGGACCGCAGCCCCGCCGGGAGTTCGCCGCCGCCCAGCAGCACACCCCGTGCGTACGGCGTCGGTCGGGCGATGCCGCGGTAGAGCCCGGCGGCCAGCTGCATCGCGGAGAGCAGATCGGCGCGGCCGCCCACCCATACCGGGACGGAGTCCGGTCGCGGTGAGTCGAGGAACCGCGCGACGGCTTCCGCGTAGGCGGTATCCTCGTCGATCGGCGTGAAGAGTGTCGTGGATACCTCGGTCGGTGAACTTGACATGGTGGTCATCCTCGTCGAGTCGGAGCGTCTCCGAAAAATGGGGCATGTCGGCGGACCGGGCGCAGACAGGAATGCGGCGGGGGCGTCGTGCTCACCACCCCCGCCGCACTTGTCATGACCTCGGCCCGTGGGAGAACGGGCCGGCCCGCTTCCGGTCCCGGCCGCTAGTCGGTCACCGGCGCCGGGAAGAACGCCGTGACGTCGCTCTCCGGCACCCAGATCGGCCGCTCCTTCGCGATGATCAGGTACCGGTGAAGGTTCTTCTCGTCGTCCCAGGAAACGGCGAGCACCCGGTACTTCGCCTTGCCGCCGATGTTGACCTCGACGTCGCTAGCGACTCCGGTGAAGTGGATCGACATGTCTTCCTCCTTAAATTCAGTGACGGTTGGTGAAGCGCTGGAGGTAGGCGATGCCGGACGGCCTGCCCTCCAGATAGCTGGTGGTCGAGTAGCTGTCGTAGGCGTGCCGCTCGATCAGGATTTCGTCGAAGTACGGCTCCCAGCGCGGCTCGAGCGTCGGTTCGGTCACGAAGAACGACATGAAGTGGCCGCCAGGGGCGAGGACGCGCGTGATCTGCTCACGCATCAGGGTGTCCCACCACTCCGCGTCGTCCCGCATCGCCTTGGGGAGCCAGGGGTCGAGCATGATGCCGTCGATGGTCCCGGTGGGGATCGACTCGATGTACTCGAAGAAGTCCGCGTGGACGACTTCCAGGTTGTCGGGGAGATTCGGGGCCGACTTCTTGAAGTCCTGGATCACCTCGTCGTAGACCTCGACGACGGTGTGCTTCTTTACATTCGGCTGCTCCGCGATCGCCACGGCGGAGAGGCCGAATCCGAGCCCGCATTCCAGGAATACGCCTCCGTCGCGGCACAGCACCTCGGCCGAGCGGCACATCAGCGGCGCTTCCCACTCCTGCATGGCTTGCGACCCGTCGATGTACAGGGTCTTCTCGCCATCGGAGTTCTTGACGGCGATGTCCGGCGCTGCGGGCTGGGCGGGATGCTTCACGGTCTGTCCTTACTGTCGAGGATCACTGCGTGGAATGACGCGCCGATGCGGCGTGCATTCAGGGGAATGAATCGCAAATGAGGCCACGTTGCAGGTCCGGGCACCTCTCGGACGGCTCTGCTTCACCGTAGCCGCGCGCCGGGGCGGGCGGCCGGAATGGCCGGGTCGGGCAATCTGCATTGCGGGAACATGCAGCGTTCGCAAATTCAGGCAAAGGCCACCGGGAGGTGCGGATGCGGAACGCCGTTGCGCCCGGCGCCGCGAAATCCTGCCGGCCGGCGGCCGGTCAGCCGGCCGCCGCGGTACGGCGCAGCCGCTCGGCGGCGGCGGCGATCGTCTCCAGGGACCGGGTGAGGACAGCGGGGTTGACACCGGTCGGGACACGGATGTGGCGGGAGTCCGCGGGGTAGTAGTGGGCGCCGGTGGTGACGACGAGCCGGTGCTCCGCCATCAGCACGTCCGCCAGCGTCTCCACGTCGGGCACCCCGGGGTCCACCCACACATGCGTACCGCCCTGCGGGGCGCAGACCCGCATGTCGTGCGCCCGCGCCCAGTCGAGCACCAGCCGATGGCCGGTCCGCACCCGCTCCGTCAGCGACTGGTTGCCGAGTTTGCACAGCTGGGCAGCTTGGTTCTGGGCCCGTGTCGACACGGCGATGCGCTCCCACTCCATCCGCGCGGTGAGCCGGGCGACCTCCTCCGGAGCGGCGGTGATCCAGCCGACCCGCAGCCCGGGGGCGCCGTAGTTCTTCGAGAAGCTGTTCAGGCCGTAGACGCCTTGCCAGTCCTCGACCAGTGCCAGCGGTGCGGCGCAGGCCGCGGGGTCCTGGACGAAGGAGTCGTAGGCCAGGTCGAGGACGAGCGTGAAGCCGAGCCGGCGCCGGGCGGCGATCAGGTCACGTGCCGTTGCCTCGTCCAGACAGACACCGGTCGGGTTGTGCGGGGAGTTGACGTAGAGCAGATCGCCGGGGCCGAGGGCGGTCCAGGAGCACTCCCCGACCAGGGCGGGCCAGTCCAGCACCTCCATGTCGAGCCCGACGGACCGCAGCAGGTCGGCGACGCTCAGCAGGACGGGGCCTGTGCACACCGCCCGGCCCACTGCGTTCCCGGAGAGATGACGGGCGATCAGCCCGAGTCCGTCGAAGGCGCCGTTGGTGACGAGGAGGGACTCCGCGCCGACGTCGACGCCCTGTTCCCGCTGCCTCAGGCGCAGCGCCTCCAGCAGCTCGTCCGTGCCCCGGCTCGGGGCGTACTGGGCGTCCAGTTCCCAGCCGACCGCCTGCAGGCTGGGCGGATCCGGCCAGGCGGGCACGTTTTCGGCCAGGATCTCCCACGGTTCCTCCGGTGAGGCCGCGACCGTCGCGAGGCGCTGCCCCAGCGGCGTCAGGCTCACTGCGCGGCACCTTCCTGCCGGGTCAGCAGATACCCGATCTCGAGGCCGGTGGAGTCCACGCTCGGGTCGGCCACCCGCCGGGAGACCACCGAGGCGCCGGCCTCCTGGAACAGCTCGTGCCAGAACCGGTCGGTCTCCAGCTTCTGTTCGGTGAGGACGTGCAGCAGGAAGTACGGGTTGTAGTAGGCCAGACCGAGGCCGTGCCGCATGACCTGCGGGTCGGCGGGGCGGTGGTCCACCTCGACGATGGCGAGGTGGCCGGAGTGGCGGAGGGCCGAGCGGACCAGTTCCACCACCGCGCCCCGGCCTTCCTGCTCCAGGATCTCCTGGAGCAGGAACGCGGCGAGGCAGAGCCGCGAGGAGTCCGGCTCCGCGTCCGGTGCGACCGTGTCGCGGACGTAGTCGGTGGCGCCGGAGCGGACGAAGCGCAGCCCGCCGGCTGTCTGCTCCTCCGGGGCGAACGGGTCGACTCCGATGCCGGTGACCGTGGCGGAGTCGCCGACCAGGCCGGCGAGGAAGGTTCCGTCGCCGCAGCCGAGGTCCACGACGGAGGCCGGCGCGGCCGGGAGGTCGGACATCAGCTCACGGACGAGCGGCAGCGCGTCGAACGCGCTCATTCCGCAGCTGCCGATCCCCACGAGCCTGCCGTTGCGGGACGCGTAGCCCTTGCCGCGCAGGACGTCGGTGATCTGCTGGAACGTTTCCGCGTAGCCGCCGATGAGCAGCTCGTACCACGGGCGGTACGGGCCGAGGGCGCGCCCCTGCTCCGTCAGGGCCACGGTGCCGCCGCTCAGCGTCACGTAGTTCTCGTTGGCGAGATACTGCAGGAATCCGCTGGTGCGCGACGCGTCGAATTCCAGGGACTCGGTCAGTGCGGGTATCTCCTGCGGAGCCTCCGCGATGCGGTCGTACAGACCGCTGCTGAACAGGTGGTAGATGCCCTGCGCCAGCGCGAAGCCACGGACGGGCTGCAGTGCCTCGATGAGCCGGAGCTCGAATCCCTCATCCATTGTGCTGTTCCTCATCTGGTGAACCATCGGCCATGGGCTGGAAGTCGATACGGACGATTTCGAGATCGCAGGTGTGATGCAGCAGTTTCCGGAAGCGGTCGGCGCGCTCCTCGGACCGTGTGCTGACGCGGATGAACGGGCGGCTCCGGCCCTGCCAGTCGAGAACGAGGGAATCCGCCGCGGTGACGAAAACGCAATCCTCGCGGAACTCTTCTCCCGCCAGGAGTTCGCGTACCCGTTTTTCCAGCGTGGCCCGTTCCTCGCGTGGTACGCCGAAGAACTCGATCGTCGGCATCTTTCCTCCTTGTTCGCCCCGGGATTGTCGGTGCTGTTACTTGATCCGGAGTCTCCGCTCCGGCCGGAATGAACCCGGGGGCAGGGCGCCTGAAGCGGCGGGCAGGCCCGGCACCGCGGGTCCACCGCACTCAGCGCCTGGTGCTTCGAGTTGAGCTGCCCGGACGTCGTGAGCACACTCCGCCCGGCTGCACGACTTCCGGCGTCCCGGCACCCGCTGGGAATGCGGAACCGACATCCATGAAGCCTTCCGCAGACCGGTCCGCCGGCTCATCCGCCGCGCCGGGTCGGCTCATTGCGTCAGCAGCTCTCAGCCCCAGGCGGAATCGCCCGAGGCGCTGCTCGCAGCCTGGACCTGCCGATGGTTCTCCTGGTGGAAATTCTGCATCGACAGGGCGGCAATCGCCATCACGAGGATTCCGGCTGCTGAAATAAGGTTACGCATGAGCTCTCACATTTCTTCATCTCGCCCCTTGTGACGTCGTTGACGATATAGGCGCGGAGGACCTTGTGGCCGATACGAAAATGGCGAGGACCTGCAATGCCGAATCATGAACGAATGACAAGAGGTGACTCATTTGCTTCAACTAGGACATATCAGGCGGGTGTGCGGGGCTGCTCCGGGCCAGGCGCCCTGCCGGCGCCGGAAGCAGCGGCTCCCACCGGTTCTTCAAAGGCCACCGGCGCCGGGCCCCCGATGAACCGGTCGGCCTCCGGGCCCCTGCGCGAGCGACATCGACGCCCCACCGCAGCGCGGCAGGACTTCCACGATCCACCAACTCACCTTCCGGGTACCGTCCTTGGCATCGCGAAGGACTCGGCCACCACCACCGGACAGCCACTCCACCGGCCACCACCACCGGACAGCCACTCCACCGGCCACCGCCGCCGAACCCGCACGCCGTATACGCGACGCCGGAACCGGTAGGGGACGAGGGCCGGGTCGCCCACAGCCGCTGCCCGCGGGCAGCGGGGGGCCGTGTGAGCGGCTGTTTCCCCACGGACACTCTCCGGAGTCCGCGTCCACGCGCGCGGTGTGCGCGGCGTGGACGCGGACCAGGACGTGGACGCGGACCCAGGGCGTCTTACGCTGTCGTCACAGCACTTCCCGCTCCTCCGTTTTGGACAGTGAGTTGCCCGGGCCGGAAAGCAGGCCGGTGGTGCCGATGAGATAAGCCAGTTGAGGCCGGCTGCGGCTGCCCAGTGCGTCCGAGGTCTTCTTGATGTGTGTCGCCACAGTACGAACGCTCATGCCCAGACGTTTGGCGATGGCCTCGTCCGTGAAACCGTCCACCATGAGCCGGAGTACCGCGCTGCGTATCTCGTTGCTGATGAGCGGAGACCGCTGGGACACGGACTTCGGGTCGATGGACCGGGCACGCGCCCACATGTACTCGAACATGGTGGCCAGGTGATTCACCAGACCCGGGTGCTGCACCGTCAGCGCCGAGGTTCTGCGGTCACCTTCGCCCGGAATGAACGCGATTCGCCGGTCGCAGATGATGACCCGATCGAACACCTCGTCCAGTGTCCTGACCTGCGCCCCCGCTTCTGTCACCCGCTCCACGTAGGCCATAGTGGGACCGTGCGTCCGTACGGTGTGCTGATACAGCGTCCGCTGCACGGCGCCCCGCTCGTTGAGCTCCAAGTCCCGATCCAGTGCCTGCCTGAGCAACTGCGGCGACCGGCCGCCGCCGGGCTGTGCCGTGAGCAGCTCCACCTGGCACGACTGGACGGCCCGCTCCAGCGCGGAAGCGATCATGGCCGGATCATCCAGGGTCTCCACCGGCGCCACCCGCTGCCGATGAACCCTCCTGTGGATATGGCGTATCCCATCGATGGCCAGCAGAACATCTGCTAATGCGTTCTGATGGCTCTCTATCGTGCGTTCGATGGGCCGCGCGGCGTTGGCGTAGGCGACGTCCGGGGAGACCGCGAGGAAGTTTCCGGCCAGCTCAGGGTCGGAGCGCAGCAGGCCGAGCCCCAGTACGCACTCGGGGATGTCCCCGGAGAAGCCCTCCTCGTATATCGCGGACTCGTAGGCCTTCAGTCCCCGTTCACAGACTTCCGCCACCTCTGCTGGGCCTGTTGCGTGATCACTTCCACACATACGTCCCTCCTTCACGCTGCCCGATTTGAGCCATGTTGGTGAGCACTCACTCCGCGGTGGATCTTGTTGAGCGTCGTGTCCTCGGACAGTAGGACGGTGAGTTCGCCGGTCCGGATCTCGATCGTGCGATGAAGATGCAGAGTCTCCCCGAACTCCGTGATGGACCGGTCGGCGGCTCGGAGCCGGCAGGAGACTGACAGAGCGGCGGCACGAGCGTCCGGTGTGCCTCGACCGTGCCGCGCATGTGGTGGTGAATAGGTCCGACGGCCGGGCCGGATTCGGCCGTCCGGAACGACTTCTCGACCCGGCACAGGCCTGCGACAGGCATCGATGACGAAGTCGGCCCTGGCGTCGAGGTCGGTGACGTGGCCGCTGATCCCCGCCAGTGCCCGGCTTTCACCTCCGGTCGCCGCTTCAGGCCCTCAGTGGCGCCTGCGAGTCGGACCAACCGGTTGCGCTCGACCGCGAGCACGCCGGTCGCGGCCTTCTCCGCCGCGGTGAACTGCGCGTCTAACGCGGCGGAGGCGGCCGCGAGCAGGCCGGTACGGCGACGGTCAATGAAGGCAGACATGGCTGATCCGTTTCGTTACAGGTGCATTACTCGGCACACCGTCCGGCCGGTCGTCGGCGGCGTGCTGGGTGACCGCAGCTTGTGCCGAGCTTCGTCCCACGGCCAGACCTGCCGGGGGGCCATCAGGGAGGCTCGAACGTTCGCACCGGCTGTGAACTGGGGAAACTCGAATGCTCGAATGGGATGGAATAGCGGTGGGTGGCTGAGGCGGGCGTACAGGGCCGGGACCATGCCCAGCACCCGGGCGGACGAGCTGGAGGAGCTCGACATGATCTGGGACACCGCTGATGCCCAGTTCGAAGAGAACCTCGCTGCGGCCCGCGCGTACTACGCAGAGGCCAGTACCTTGGCCGCGCCCCGCCACGCGACCGCGATGGACAAGCCCGTGGGGCAATGGCTCACCAACCTCAGGCGGCCCGGAGGTCTGGGCAAGGACCCCGATCGCGCAGCGCTGCGCGGCGAGCAGCTCGCGGCGATCGATCCGGACTGGAACCCCGGGCAGTTGGGCTGGACTGTCGACTGGCAGCGCCACCACACCGGCCTGCGTGCCCTTCAGGAGGCCGGCGGGGACACTGGAGGAGATCCTGCCTGGCGTCACCTACCGCGGTGACGACATCGGCCGCTGGCTGGCGAGGCAAGCGCGGGACTTGACGCGCCTGAACATCGAGCAGCAGCGCCGCCTGGGCGTGCTGGGTGTGAAACCCGCTTCACGGCCGCAGAAGACCTCGGTACGAACCGGGCGAGTTGACTGAAGTCACCGGGCCGGGGAGCGGCCATCCAGCCTGCGAGTGTGAAGAGAAGCGCGTTGCGGACGTTGCGCGCTATCACACCCGGGTTTCCTGCTGCCGTCATCTTGCATTCGCGCGCCATCGTCAGCCAGTCGCCGATCTTCGCGGCGTTCTGGAACTTCCCCCTTGATGGAGTGCGCGACGCGTAGCGCATCGTCGACGTGGATGCCCTGGGCCGGAAGCTTCAGGCTGTGGGCGCGCCGCGCCTGAGCCCCAGCGCGCACAGCCTGCGGCTCGCGTGCTCGCGTCTTGTCAATAGGACAGCGCGTCCGACATGGAGGTCTGCCAGTAGGTCACGGCGGCGCTGTCGTCCTTGAAGGCGTCTGCCGGGAGCGTCAGCGGGTTGGGCTTGCCGACGGAACCGGAACCGTCGCGGGATGTGAAGTGCACCATGAGCCGCCTGGGCTTGTATCCGTGCGCTTCGTCGCCGACCGCGCTGCTGAGCCGCACGGCTGCGTAGGCGGACCGCCCCGGGGCGAGGGTCGCGACAGCCTGCGGCTTGCTCTCCTCGATCGTCTGCGTGGCGGCCTGCTCGTCGTCGAAGCGCAGCATCGGCGCCGCGTAGATGTCGCAGGCCCGCGCACCCTTGTTGGTGACGGTGAGCAGCATGTGGTTGACCGGGCGGTTCACCTCGGTGGCCACGATCTTGGTCGCTTCGGCGGTACAGGCGCCGGGGGCACCGGATACGGGGCTCTTGGTGGCGATGGCATGGCCGGTGTTGTCGCCCTCTGCCTTCGGTGAGCTCTGGTCGGCGGTGGGGGTCCGGCCCTTGGGGGACGCGGACGGCGTGGAGGAGGCGGCCGGGGTGGGGGGCTGGGCCGTGTTGCTGCCCTGGCAGGCCGTCAGGGAGACGGTTGCGAGGAGGGCTGCGGCGGAGGCGGTACGGGTGGTGCGAGCGGTAGGCATGGTGCGCATCGTGAATCGGTTCCTTCGATACGTGTGGGTAGTGCCGTCAGTGACGGTCGATCACTGCGACCAGGACTGCGATGCAGGCGATCAGTACGGCGACCGCGGCAACGTCGGTGACGCAGAAGCGTGTTCGCATGTGGCCTCCGGAAGTGGTGGCGCTCTCCACAGCTTGTGGGGGCCGGGTGATCACAGGCCAGCCAGCCGGGACAATGGGGAAGGCGGAATGCTGGAACGGGCTGTGAGCTGGGGAAACAGTTCCTCCCTGGAACGCCCGGCTGGGACGACGGAGCGATCGGGGGAGCCGAGTGGCGAATGCCGGTGGTGTTCTATCCACCGCGCGGCAAACTTCGGCCTGGCGGAGGGTGTGCCAGGCAGGCGCGGTTCGCGACGTTGGGCCACCGACCCTTCAGCTGCTAGTGGACCTTGCCGCGTCTGCGATCGATGTGCCGGCGCGGCCGCCGGTGCCCGGCAGGTCCTTGGCGAGCCGGCCTGCGAGTGCGCTCACCGGGCATCGACCGGGTGAGGACGCCGAGTGTGAGCAGAGCGAGCGCCGGCAGCACGGCGACGATGATTCCCATCGGCAAGGCGTCGGTGGCGCCACCCGCGCCGGCCAGCGGAGCAAGTGCCCCGCCGATCATGAACTGGCTGAAGCCGAGCAGAGCGGCGGCCGACCCGGCGTGTCCGCCGTGGTCGGCCAGGGCCTGGGCCGCGGCGTTCGGCATGACGAGGCCCACGCTGGAGACCAGGACGAACAGGCCGATCAGGAGCGCGGGCAGGGGTGCCCGTGTCAGCACCGCGCCCAGGACCGTGGTGCCACCGGCTGTCGCGCCCAGCAGACCGGCGAGCAGCAGCACGCGGGCGCCGGCCCGGGCCACCAGCCGGCCGCTGATCTGGGCGGCCGCAATGAGTCCGGCGGCGTTGACGGCGAACACGGCGCTGTACTGCTGCGGTGACAGGCCGTGGATTTCCTGCAGGACGAACGGCGAGCCGGAGATGTAGGCGAACATCGCCGCGAAGACCAGGCCGTTGGCCAGGACGTACCCGGTGAAGACCCGGTCGCTGAGCAGCTGCCCGACGACAGCCAGCAGCGGCTGGCGTGACGCGGAGGACCGGGTCTCCGGCAGTCCTGCGGCGGAGGCCGCCAGCATCACGGCGCCGAGTACGGCCTGGCCCACGAAGATCCCCGGCCAGGCCGTGACGCGCAGTAGCTGGCCGCCGAGGACCGGCGCGAACACCGGCGCCAGGCCGGTGATCAAGGTCAGTGCGGAGAAGAGACGTGCGGTGCGGGTTCCGGAGGTGCGGTCGCGGACCATGGCGTTGGCGATGACGATGCCGAACGCCCCGCCGATGCCCTGGACCAGGCGTAGGCCGACGAAGGTCCGGACGTCGGGCGCCACCGCGCAGAGCGCGCTGGCGATCGTGTAGAGGGCGAGGCCCGCCAGCAACGGACGCCGCCGGCCGTAGGTGTCGCTCAGCGGCCCGGCGATCAGCTGCCCGATGGCCAGCCCGGCCAGGCAGGCGGTGATGGTGAGCTGGGTGGCCGCGGCGTTGGCGCGCAGGTCGCCGGCGAGGTCCGGCAGTCCGGGCAGGTAGCCGTCGATGGACAGTGGTCCCAGGGCCACGAGCGCTGCGAGCAGGACGATGAATCGGGTTTGCCGGCCGGCGGCGTCGTTGCTCATGGCTCAGTACGCCACGGTGATGCGGCGGCGGATCGCGGTGCCGCTCTCGATCGTGTCGGCCAAGGCGATCGCGTAGTCGGCGTACGAGATGCGGCTGTTGCCGTCGTCGTCGGTGATCAGGGTGTCCCCGGCGCTGCGGTAGGCCCCGGTCCGCTCGCCCGCTCCGATGACTGCGGCGGGCGACACGTACGTCCAGTCGAGGTCGTGCATGCCGCGGTAGAGGTCGAGCGCTTCGGACTGGGCCTCGGCGTTGGCCTTCCACAGCGCGGGGAAGTCCGGGTCGTCCATGACCCGGGCGCCGGTCGGCGTGCGTAGGCTACCGGCACCGCCGATGGTGACCAGGCGGGTGACGCCGGCTCGGCGGAGTCCGTCGATCAGCGCACGGGCGGCACCGACGATCGTGGCGCGGTCGCTTTCCTGGCCGATCCGGGGGCCGACGGCCGAGAGCACGGCGTCGTGGGAGGCGGCGAGGCTGGCGACCGCCGCGGGGTCGGTGACGTCACCGGTGGTCACGGTCAGGGCCTTGTGCTTGAGTCCGTCGATGTGGCCGGCTCGGGTGACCGCGGTGACGGTGTGGCCGCGACGCAGTAGTTCCTCGGTGGTGGGCCGGCCGATGTTGCCGCTGGCACCGAACAGGACGATCTTCATGTGTTGCTCCTTGTTTCTGATGGTCAAAGGACGGGCTGGCCGTCGGCGACGATGGCCGCGGTGATGCCGCGCTCGTCGGCGGCGTGCTGGAAGCGCTGCTCGATGTCGGGTTGTTCGGTGTAGAACGGCGGGTTGTGGAACAGGCCGTAGTGCATGGCACAGACGGTGCCGGATCCGAGTGCGACGGCGGCCTCGACGCCCTGCTCGGGGGTCATGGTCGCCGGGACGTTGGCCGCGTAGCCCTCGAAGTGGGCGATGACGCCGTTGACCGGGACGAACGCAACGTCGAACGGGCCGTGGTCGCGGGCGATCTGCCACCAGCTGCCGTGCCACTGGGTGTCGCCGCAGTGGATGACCCGCCGACCGGTACCTTCGACGACCCAGGCGACCTGGTCACAGTCGTTGCCGCGCCAGTCCAGCGAGGTCACCGGGGTGACGGTCAGCTCTCCGATGCGGCGTGACTGGCCCAGGTCCTGGGCGACGGGGGTGATGCCCACCTCGTGCAGCGCCGCCGCGCTGGGGGTGTGGCAGCCGATCGTGCCGGTGGCCGCGATCCGGGCGATCAGGTCGTGGTCGAAGTGGTCGGGGTGCAGGTGGGTGATGAGGGCGTGGGTGCCGGGCGGTGTATCGACCGGGTCAACCGGCCGGTGCGGCGGCCCCATCACCGGCGCCAGCGGAGCGACGTTCTCGAGCGGGTCGATCAGCAGGCGGGTGTCGCCGAGACGGATCTCGATGCCGGCCCAGGCCAGCCGACGCACGGAAAGGGTGGGGGTCATGGGCAGCGACGCTAGACCGACGTTGTTGAGAAAGTCAACAAGAGAGTTTTGAATCTCAACGCCGCGATGTAGAGTGGTGGCATGCGCACCTACGGGCAGTACTGCGGCATCGCGAAAGCACTGGACACCATCGGCGACCGATGGACCCTGCTGATCGTCCGCGAACTGCTCGCCCTGGGTCCTTGCCGGCACACCGACCTGCGCAACGGGCTGCCCGGGATCGCCAGCAACCTGCTGGTCGACCGGCTCCGCGAACTCGAGGAAGCCGGCCTGATCCACCGCGAGGCCGCCCCGCCGCCGGTGGCCACCACCCTGTTCTCCCTCACCGAGCGTGGCCGCACGCTGGAGCCGGTGCTGCAGGAACTGAGCCGGTGGGGCGTGCCGCTGTTGCGTGAGCCGGGCGGCAACGACACCTTCCGCACCCACTGGCTGGACATGCCCGCCCGGGCACTGACCGACCACCGCCCCGACCAGCCGGCAATCGCCCTGCAACTGCACGCCGACGGCAACGAAGACCTGGTCATCGAAGTCAAGGACGGCTCGGTGCACACACACGCCGGCCGGGTCGACCACCCCACCGCGTCACTGACCGGACCGCCGCACCTGCTGGCCGCCACCCTGCTCGGCGACCTCGATCTGAGCGCCGCAGTACAGCAAGGCCTGCGGCTCAGCGGCGAACGCGAGGCAGTAATGCGCATCCTGCCCCGCTGATCGACCGGCCGCTCGCGGGCCTGTCATTCGCTACAGAGAGCTACTTGTCACTTCGCCGCAGCTTCGGGAGCACAGGGCCGCCACATGCACCATGCACGGCGGCCTTCACCAACACTGAGCGTCACCGCTCCACAGAAGTTGGGCCAGAACCCGAGAACGGACAGCAGATGTTCACCACTTCAGGAGGCACCCGGCTGCGGCTCTGTTCGATGTTGATGACCTGGTACGGGCAGCACCACGGTGGCCGTGATGTGTTGTCAGCACTCGCCGTCGCGGCGTCGCCGGTGCCGCGAGCTAGCGTGAGAGCCCGTTGGCTGCGCCCCGAGCAGCCCCTGGCATCGTGTGGCTCATGAGTGAACTGGTTGAGCGAGTCGACGAGCAGGACCGGGCGCTTGGGAGTCGTTGACCGAGCCGAGGCGATCCGTCGGGGCTGCCTGCATCGCGTCGCAACGATCGTGTGCCGCGACGACGTTGGACGGTTCCTTGTTCATCGTCGCCCGGAAGAGCCAGGAGGTAGCGGACTTGGGCCTTGTTGTTGCCGCGCATCCCGAACGTGGTGATCTGTTCGAAGGCTCCGGTGGGGAGCAGAGGGGAAAGGAGTCCGGCGACATCCTCGGCGGTGGCGCACTTGCGCAGCCGGGGTATGAGTCGATGGATATCGTCCTGGAAGTCTTTGGCCTGGACGGGTTCGTCGTTGAGGATGCGCTCGACGTAGAGGCGGTCGAGGTAGTTCGCGGCCAGGGCGGCTTTGGTCTTCGCCTCGGTGTCGGTGTCGTGGGGCTGGATGGCTGCCAGGATGAGCGCCATCTGGTTGGTCAGCCCGTTGGCCTCGTTGTAGAAGAGGGCGGAGAGGCCGTGGTCGCCGTAGGGCTGCTGGCAGGCGTGCAGGAACATCCTGTGGTGCACAGCGAGGCGGATCAGGTCTTCAACGAAGCGGATGTAGTCGTCGGGCTGGTGCAGTCCGATCCGGGCTTTGTTCTTGCGGACCCAGATGTTCAGCGCGGCGTCGATGTCCTCGCTGTCCGACGTCTCTGCGTCCAGAGTGGCGTAGCCGGCCAGGAAGGCGGACTTGAGGAACTTGCGGGGCGCGTCGGCGTCTCCGCGGACGCTGGTGAGTTCGGCAAGCATGCGCCGCCAGGCTTCGTTGAGCTTCTCCTCGCCGCTTCGGGCGTGAGAGAGCAGGAAGCTCTTGACCAGGTCCACCGGGGTGAGGCGGGCGCCACGGTCGTTCATCGACTCGAAGATGCGAAAGCCGCTGTCTCGGCTGGGAGCCCGGATGCCGACCATGACGACCTTGGTCAGCAGCCAGTCGACGAAAGCCTGGCAGCGCTCCGCCTCCAGGAGCTCTTCGACAAGGTCCCCGATCTGCCGGCTGCGGTCGTACAGGTTGCGGACCGACAGTGAAGCTCCGGCGGGCAGTTCGTAGGGCCGCTCCCGGTAGAGGGCTTCGAGTGCGTCCTGGCGCTCTTCGATGTCGAGGCGGAACTGCGGGCGGTCTCCGCGGCCGAAGTCAGTGATCACTCGGTCCAGCTTGCTCACGACGTCCTGTTGTCCCCAGCCCCGGGCTGCCTGGAGCAGGTGCAGGAACAGTAGATGCACGGTGGTAAAGCGCTGCTGCCCGTCGACGAGGAAGCGCATGCGGCGGGACTGCTGGATGTAGACGAACGGGCCGAGGAAGAAGCCTTCCGCATCCCTGTGATGGAGGCGCCCTTCCTTCTCGAGACGTCCGAACGCGTCGAACAGATCGGAGACCAGGGTGCGGACATCGTCGGCCGACCAGGCGTACTCCCGCTGGTAGTACTCGATGTCGTATGTGGCCTCACCGAACAGGCTCTTCAGATCGAAGGTTCTTCCCTCAATCGACCCAGTTCCCCTACCCACCCCATCCAGCCCGCGTCCGGAGCCACTTGAGCGGAACTTCAGATATCACTCAGCGTAGGTAAAGACTCCTCTGACGTGAACCTGGAGGATGCCCTCCTGCGTTCTGTCCGACACCGGCCAGGGCATGGTGGCCCGTTGCACTGGTGTGGAGACTTGCGACCTCGGCCGACAAAGGAATCCGGCTCTGCGCGTTTCTCGCGGAAACTCGCGTGGCGCAGAGCTCACTTTTCCTGGGCTGCCGTGCTGGCTACGGTGGCAGCCATGGAGTCACCTAGCACCTTCGGCGAGGACTTGTTTCCTGATCGCCAGCCCTGGGACGTTGCGTTCGACGAGCTCACCGTCTCGTACAGCCAGTTCTGGGTTCTCGCCGAGGGGGGTGACCGTGGTGATGTGGAGTCCGCCATCCCGCAGGGCGACACCGTTTCCGGTCACGGCACGGCGGCGGGTGTGCCCACCCGGGCGTCGCGGGCGCTGATCGGCGCTGCATTGTCGGTATGGGACGAGGCTCCGCCCGATGGCGTCGGGGCGTACCTCGGTACGTGCCGAATCGAAGTGCCTGAGCGTGAACTGATGCTGGTCAATGTGGAGGGCCGCGAGCCCGGGCCGGTGCTGGTGCTGCCGGATGGCGGGGCCTACGAGGTCAAAGTGTGGCGACGGTCTGCCGACGAGCCGGAGCAGTATGACATCCGGGTGTGGCCGAGCCCCGGCCGGTGACACCGACCGGGGCTCCAGGCTAGAAGAATCCAGGTCCTAGAGGATGGTCACGTAGAACCTGTCGCGGTGCAGGATGCGGTCATTGGAGTACCAGTTTCCCAACAGTGCGCCGGCCGACCGGTTCTGTGAGGCGTTCAGGTACTTCACAGAGAAGTTCTTGTCTCCGCGTCCGGCGCCTTCCCACGTCGAGCCGAAGGGGTACTCGTCGCAGTCCAGTCCGGTGGAGGGGGTGGGGCGGATCGGGGCGCAAGCGGTGTTCTTCGCCGATTCGTTCTTCGCACGCTGGGCCTTGGCGGCGGCGTCCCACTCTTCGTAGAGCCGGCTCAGTGTCTTCTTGCTGGCGATGGAGCCGGGGATGGCCTTGCCCGGCACCTTCGGATCGGTGGCTCCCGGGTTGGTCTGTGCGGTGTAGATGTGCTTGCCGACATCGCCGTTGTTGGGGTTGGTCCGGCTGTACGTCATGACCGGCACGACGCGGTCGAACACGGCTTGTCCGACAGGGCCGCTGAGGTAGCTGGCCGAGTCGATTCTGATGCCGGTCTGCATGACCGTTACCCAGTTCCCGGTGCTGTTCTTGACCGAGGTCGCCACTCCACACCGGGAGAGATGGTCCCGCCCGTAGCCGTCGGCCTTGTTCTGAGTGACCCAGTGGAGTGCCGTGCGGCTGGTGTCTTTCCACTCGGACAGCTTGGTCGGGTTGATTGCGTTGTCGTCGACCTCGCACGGCTTGTTGCTGCCGTCGGAGCCGGTGTATCCGCTCGCGCCGACGCCAACGGCGAGGAAGCCGTCCGTGACGGCCCCCGTGAGAGCGAAGTTGTCCAGGCTGGTGGTGAAGTACGCGGCGCGGTCATCCGTGGGGGCGACGCCGAACGTGGTCTGTGTGAAGTTCACGCGTCCGACGACTTTGCCGTTCTGGTCGATCGTGTTGTAGCCCATTTTCCGCATGCTGCAGAAGCGGAAATGGTTGATCACCTTTTCACCGGGCTGTCCTCCCAGTTCCTGCCAGCAGTCGGAGATGTCGTCCCACACTTTGCGGGTTTCCTCCCCCGGCGGGGGCACGTCCTCGGGGCTCGACTCGTAGGTGGCACCCGTCCGAAGGCCTACCTGCTCCCCGTGCTCGGTCAATTGGGCCGGTGCTGGCGGATTCGTGTTCCCACGGCTTCGCCGGTGAATTTCTGCGGTCGGGATGGTGCTGCCGATTTCAGGTAACGGATGCTCAGCATCAATTATCTGCACAGGTGTTGTGCTGTACACAGGACTGTTTGCCGCTCCCGCCACTGGCGTCACCAGGGCAGTAAGGCCCAGGACGGCTGCAGTGACGGCAAGGAGTCGTCTACCAGTACGCACTCTTGTCCCCTCAAGTGGGCTGTTGCAGACGCCGGACATGGCGGTACGGCGTCCAGCGCGCCTCCCCCACGGCGAATGCTTCACCTCTGTCTAGCTCACCCGGTCCTATAGTCGACAGCTCCTCCTCAGCCCCGCTGAGGCGGCTCAAAACGGCTGAAGCAACCACCCGATTGATTCCATATCTGGACCGAGGGTTCTATTTGTCAGGCGAACACGCCAAGAGAAGCCAAAGCCTTGACTGGCCGAGAAGCTATTTGGCCGGAGAAGCCGTGGCAGCCTGCCCTACTGGAACAGGCATCACTCAGGGGTCGCTGGCTGCAATGACGCACAACTCATCTGCATGCGCGCATTGAACGTGCGCTCCGGAATCGAGCCCACCCGCTGGGCATTGGGCCGGGACTGCTACCCGTGGATGCGCCCAGATGTGAGTCACGACGGTCATGAGCGAGGGGCAGCGGCTGCGCACACGCTCTCGGCGTCGAGGGTCGCCAGATCAGTCAGCCTGCTTCATCCGCGAGGTGGCCATGTCCTCTCCCGTTCCGGGCCTGCCGGACCAGCTGTTTCAGCATTTCGGTCGCGATGGAGTGCGACAGCCCGCTATCGAGACCGGACGAGCGAAGGCTGGAGCTCCTCTCCGTCACACCGCGCGCGTCGTCACCGCTCCAAAGTCTGTGCGTCCCTCAACGAGCTGGCCCCACAGCCGCACCCGGTAGCTGGCACGCAGGCTCCGGCGCATGATCGCCCGTCGCACCGCTGCGAACGGATGTAGCCCGATTGCTGGACGAAGCACGCTCCGCGTCTTCGGGGCCCTGCGGCCGTGAGAGAGGGCCGGGCGCACCGGGTATAGCGGGTGCGGCGGCCCTCGCTCTGAGGGGGGCGGACGGTCCTGCAGTTCAGCCTGCCTTCCTCCTCGCCGTGGCGCCGTCCCTGGGCAGCGCTTCGTGGATGGCGGCCTTGCCGGCGACTGCGCGGGCGATGGTGTGCGTCGCACCGAGCACGACAATGAAGGCGGTCAGGATGAGTGCGACAGCGACGTCACGGCGTGAGGTCAACTGGCCGGTGAAGTACAGGACGCCGACGGTCACGATCGCGGTCGGTGCCACGGCTCCGTAGATGCGCTGGCGGATGCGCGGAGGCAGGACTGGGATACGGATCCCGACCTTTCGAAACCATGGAGAGTCGGGTGGGACGAGGCTCAGGGGGGCGGTGGGCTCGTTGCTCTCGGAGTCGTTCACGTGCGGGTCCTTCAGTTTCGGGGGGACAGGGGTACTGCGGTAGTGCTGGGGCCGGGCTCGGCGCCGCCGGGTGCGGCGCCGAGAAGTGTCAGGGCCGGACACGGCGGCCGCGGACCAGGCGCTGGTCGAGGGTCTTCGCCGTCATCTCGTCGCGCGCGACGATGAGGTCGGGGATGTCCGCGCCCTCCTTGAGGGCGTTCATGAGCAGCTGCGAGCCTTTCCATGGCGGCAGCATCCGTCCGCCGTCGGCTAGGGGCCGTACAGCGAGCCCGTGCGCTGCTGCGACGAGGACGATGGCGGAGTCGAGCACCGTGCCGGAGTAGTGCATGGCCACTGGGACGTTGTGGCTGAGGAGGGCCTCGGTGATCGCCGAGCAGGTGTCGTGCACGTACTCGATGTGGGGGTAGTACTCCTCGAGGACGGATTCGAAGCGGCGCATCCGCCGGGGCAGAACGATGTAGCCCTGCCCGGCGGGCTGCCGACTGGTGTCCTCGCTCAGCTCCTCCCACTCCCCCTCGGGCAGGCGGAGCCGGTAGGCGGAGGAGCAGTCCGCGGTGAGGCCGGATTGGGCGGTGGCGACGGCGGCGGTGAGCTGCGCGCCGGGCACCTTGACGAGGATGGACAGCGACATCGCGCGATGATTGCCGGCGATCAGCAGGTCACTGAGCGAGCCGGTGAAGGAGACCGAGACCACCGGCCGGTCGTCCAGCACGCATTGGCGGACGAGCGCGATCTGGTCGTCGGTGTCACCTTTCGCGCCGACGAGTTCGATGTCCATGGCCGCGGAGGCGCTGAAGGCCGTCAATCCGGCACGGATGTCGGTGAAGACCTGTTCGCGGGCGGCCCGGGCCGTGCTCTCCCAGAACTCGGTGGCCCCCGGGACCCCCGCCGGCGGCCGGTGGCCGGGATCGGGGGTGTACTCGTCGTGCAGCAGCGCGACTTGCTCCTCGTTCGTGCGCGGCCCGGGGACCAGATGCTGCGCGTCGTTGACGTCCGGGTCCCGGGACAGTCGGGTCCGGATGCCGTTGATGGAGTCGACGGCCGTCTCGGCGACGCTTCGGGCTATCGCGGACGAGACGTGGAGCGGCGGCTGAGCGCCGCCAGCGGGACCGCCATGCTGCTTCACCGGTGCCTCCGTACAGTCAGATTGGATCAACGATCAGTGTTCGGGACCACACTACCGTTCGTGCGAACCTTCTCGGGTTTCCACCTCCAGTAGGTCACTTGGCCATCTTGTCGGTTCGATCGCGCCCGCGCACCACCGCGGAGACCGTCGGCGGCGTGCGCCGTGCGGCACTCGGAATCCCGCCAAGTGGTGGAGGGCGATGCGGAATCGATCACCCGTCAGCCGCGAGGCCCTCTCCATACCTGGTCGACCTGGGCTGATGTCGAGATTCACGGGGCGGCCGCACGGACTGAGTTGAAGCAGTCGATCCCGCGGTGCTCGACACTCGCGGCAGCACGGCACCGTTTGACCGGGCTTCAAGTCGGGGACTTACAGAGGCGACAGTTTCTTGTCGTGTAACGAACGCAACTACAAAAGACGCGCACTATGACACTACAGAACCACTACGCTGGACCGGCGGAGAAAACCTTCACCTGGGAACCCGCATGCCCGCGTACGACTTGCAGCAGGAGGCACGCCACCTTGTCCTTGGCCGGAGCGGCTGGCGCGCCTCCCTTACGAGAGAGGGATCTTTGTGCCTGAAACCCAGCAGACTCGTCCGACTGTCCGTCCGAAGGACAAAGAGCGCCACGTCGTTGTCTCGGTGCGATTCCCGGAACGGCTGTTGCAGAAGGTGAATGCGTTTGCCGCCGTCAAGGACGCGACCGCGAACGCGGTGATCCGCGAAGCCGTGGAGGAGCACATCCGCACCCAGGTGCGGACCCCAGAGTTCCAGGAAGCGAGCAGGGCCCACATCCAGCGTGCCCAGGAACAGGTCGCTGCCGTCCTGGACGATGAGGAAGCAGCGGCCATCGCATCGTGAACAGCACGCCTGCGGCGTCGCGGGATGCGGCAGTCTCCTCTCCGGCAGAGGAATCAAGGCCCGATTCCCTCAACGCACCACTGACCACACAGCTGCGACCGACGGGGCCCGCCCGCGCGGGCCCCACTCGTCGCGGTACCGCACAGCAGCCGGCGACGGCGATCGTCAGCGGCGGGCGGTGAAGTCGTGGAGCCGTTCGGCCAGGCGCCGGTCAGGTCGGCTGACGATGGCGCAACTGCTGTTTCGGGCAGCCAGCCGGTTGATCTCGGCCTCCAGTCCGCCAGTGGGTGGGCTCGCCGCTGATCCGTTGTGCCGCACGTAGCGGGCGAAAATCTCCAGACCCTCGATGAACTCGTCGTCCGGCGCAGATGCACCGGTGGACGCGTGGATGACCTGCCGGTACCAGTGCTGCGCCTCCCTGCTCTCGCCGAGCTCGAGGTGGTGCAGATGAAGGCAGTAGGCGGCAGCCCGATGACCGGCCCCGGCGGCGATCTGCCACCAGAACTGGGCGCTTTCGGGGTGGCCGGTGAGGTAGAGCAGGCAGGCGAAGACGAGAGCGCCCTCGATGTCGAGCTGCTCCTCGGTCATGTGGATGCCGGCTTCGGGATCGGCCGCCAGCCGATCCATATGCAGCGCGGCGCCCGGCTCGTTGAGGACCCAGCGGGAGACTATGCCCAGGCGCTGTCCTGCCTGCGATGCCCTGTACACCTCGGCCGCGGGTGCCGCGAGTGCGGCGTCGGCGGCCAGCCGGCACAGTGCTGCCGGAACGCTGAAGGCGCGGGGGGCGGGAAGGGAGACAGCGGCGTCTGCCAGAAGGTCATCGATGGCGGAGGTCATGTGCGCTCCCCTTTCTTCGTGTCGGCGGGCAATCCCAGCTGGACGCGCAGCCGTTCCTTGGCTTTGCGGCCGTGGTAGTCGACGGTCCGCTCGTTGAGGCCCATGAACCACGCGATGCGCGACGGCGGGTACCCGAGGAGGTGACGCAGCACGATGACGTCGAACTGCCGGGGCGGGAGGGCGGCGATGGCCTCGTACAGTCCCGTCCTGCTTTCCATCAGGCTCAGCTTGTCCCGCGCGGCACCGAGCACGGTGCTCACGAAGGCCGGCCCGCGGCCCTCGCTCTCCAGCCGCTCGTCCACAGTCCGACGAACGATCGCCCACGCCCGCTGCTCGAAGTTCCCCGCCTGCAGAAGCTCGTCCCAGCTGGTGAGGATGTCGAGGAACACGGCGTGGACAACGTCCTGAGCGTCGCTGCGGCTACCGAGCTGTATGTGCGCGTAGTCATGGAAGAGCTCCTGGTGTCCGAGGTAGAACGCCTCGAAGTCCAGCGGAAGCGCCAACGGGTCGCGCACCGGCTGCGGCAGCCTGCCGTATGGCGTGGCATCGCCCTCATGGACGTGCTCGCCGTTCAAGCCGGCCTCCCCTGAGTGTGGGTCATCACGGATCCTCTGACGGAGGGCAGCACGTCAACTGTGGCGCACCGGAGCCCCGTTGGGCTCACCACCCACCTAAGCGATTTCGACGGCCGAACACTCACGCCCCCGCAGGAAAGACTTTCCGACTGCTCACCCATGGCCACGACGAGATAGATCATCCAATCGGGATGACGATGCGAAACGAGCACTGAACAGCGGCGATCCCTCCACGCCGGACGCGGCACGGCCACCACCCCATGACACCGAAGTGGCCCAGATCACACACAATTCGCATGGGGAACGACGCAAGCTACGCGAACCCGATCACATGCGTGACACAAGTTGGTCGGCATTCGCGCAGCCGCGCACCGCATCAATGAACGCTGAGGCCGACACTGCCGGCTGGGGCAGGTGGCCGGGGTGATCTGGCGCGGGGCTTCGTGCCCGTCAACGTCGTGTCTGCGGCTGGGATTCGTCGGACAGCCGAGTGAGCTCTTCGAGCAGTTGCGGATGGTCGGACAAGTCGACGTGGCGAGGGTTGGCGGCGTAGCTGATGAGGCCGAGCATGCGGTGGAGGATGTCTGCCTCCTGCTGTTGAAGCTGCCACTTCTCATCTCCAAGATCGTCCCGCTCGGCACCGAGGTGCGGACCGGAAGCGTTCGTCCTCGGCGAGGCACTCCCTCAAGGCGCCGGAGGACGTGGCGCGGCGGCGGGCCGGTGGGGTGGGCAGCAGTCGGCAGGCGTGCAGGGCCTGTTCGATCTCGGGATGTTCCCAGCGGGGGTGGTCAGGACGTTGGGTGTGTCGGGGTGGCCGCGGAGTTCGGCCACCCCGCGGGCAGCGTCCAGAAGCGGGGCGGTCCATGAGGCAGTGAGGGCAAGCCGTCGCCCTACTTTTCGTGGAGGGTCTTGAGCTGCTCAGGGCTGTAGCCGGTCAGAGTGCGCAGGGCCAGGCCCGGTGCCGCTTCTAGCAGGTCGTCAAGAAGCTCACGGAACAAAGCCGATCATGGCCTGCTTGGTAGCCAGGTCGCGCACGCTCAGCCACACCGCAAGCTCGTACCTCATTGAGGATGGGAGGCTTGCCGGGGTTAGTGACATGGGAGCAGTCCTGTTCCTTTCCACAGCGAAAAGGCAGCGCCGCCGACCAGTGGTCCCATCTCCGGTCTGATCGCCGACGACTGACCGGGCCTGCCCGACCCCACCACCGATGGGCAACGTTCTCGGTGCTGTTCATCTCAGACAGCAGCCGGGCCGGTGGTTGCGATAAGCCGAATCGGGGCCGGCGGGGGTATAGAAGCGCCGCGCCAACTCCTTGTCTGTCGTCGAGGCGGTAGGCGAGTCGAGCAGTCGACTGGCAACGACACATGCAAGGCGGACCTCGTGATGCAGTCGGTCAGACACGGGCAGTGTCTGGTCTCCAGACAGCCAGTCGCTGAATCTCTCATGCGCAGCTTGGCGGGACATG
Source organism: Streptomyces sp. CA-251247 (assembly GCF_050952975.1). Taxonomy (NCBI): domain Bacteria; kingdom Bacillati; phylum Actinomycetota; class Actinomycetes; order Kitasatosporales; family Streptomycetaceae; genus Streptomyces; species Streptomyces sp. CA-251247. The sequence goes on from NZ_CP191861.1 coordinate 50,034, forward strand.
CCCAGTGCGAGACCAACGTCCTCCCAAGTAGCCTCCCGGCGACGTGCCTCGTATACGAGGCTCTCCTGATCGTTGGCAGCTCGGTACTGGAGCTGCGATATCGCGACCACGGAGGCCAGAGCGGTGCGCTGCTGGAGCGACCAGTCATCCCACGTCTGCTGCCACTCCGCTTGGCCGTCGGCCGCTCTTCTGCGCAAGGCGGCCATTCTGCGCTCCTGATCGTTCTGCGCACTTCGCTCACGGGCGACGAGGTCGAAGATGTTGGGGACGCGGATGTCGGCGACCTGCTGCATGTGCTCCGCGGCGAGGATGCCGATGATCTCGTCGAGGCCGTTCATGAAGGGGCCGCCGGTCCAGGGAGCGAGCGCGGCCTCGCCGGCTTCGATCGTTTTCCACCGCTTTTCCACGGCCTGCCGGGTGGTGACCCGGCCATCGCGTTGGAGACTGCGGTCACCGTCGCCATACTCCAGGACAGGCAGGATCCTCTCCCAGGGAATGCCCAGTCTTCGCGCACGATGCGTGTACTGGTCGAGGCGGAGCTGGAGGAGCAGTTGCAGCCCGTGAACCGCTACAAGGGTGGCGGTCACCGTACGGAGCTTGGGCGGTAACGCCAGCGCGCGGACCCTGTCCGTGGTGGACTTCGTACGGCGCGTGTCAAGCCTCGTCAGATCGTCAAGGATGCACACAGGCTCCCGTGCAGGGTCGTGCCAGTACGCCAGCCGACTGTCCCGCAGTCGGCTCAGAAGTCGGCGCATCAGCCAGAACTCGCCGACGTCACCCCAGGACCACCACGGTGTGACTGGTGAAAGCCAATCCCACTCCCAATCACGTTCTCTGAGGTCGTCCAACAGTGTGCGCGTCATGTCAGGTTAGGTTGCCAAGCTCCCGCTGACGTGTAAATCCCCTGGTAGGGCGGTTCCTGGTGACGTGTCAGGTGGAGTGTCAAGGGCGACGGCGTGCGGCTTCACGCTGGAAGAGTCCAGTGCAGAGCCGGAAGACCCGGAACATCTGCTCACCCACTCTTGGTCGGATGGAGCCCTTTGATGCCTCGCAAGAACAAGGAAGACGGCAAGAAGCAGCCGGACCGCCGCACCTTCACCACGGCACCCGCTCCGCTCTCCGTCCCTGGGACTACCGACAGTGGCTGGCGACGCAAGGACATTTCCGTGTGGGTCCCGCCGTTTCCCCGGCTGACAAGTATGGGAGCGCTGGGCGGGGGTGGCCTGATGACCTTCGCCATCGCCGACGGCACAATGGATCCCCGCCTGGTCTGGCCCGCCGTCGTCGCAACCGGGATGACCATGGCCTACGACATCACGCGCCGGATGCTCGACCGCAACAGGCTTCGCTAGCCGCAACCGGTTTCCAGAGTCGCCCAAGAGATACAACAAGGTATAAACACGCAGCAGGACACGTCGGCGCCGGCAGAAAGATCTTTCCGCCGGCGCCGACGTCTGCTCGAGGATCGGTTCGCAGGGCAAGTCAGTTCTCGCGGGCCGGGCTGCGCCCGGTTGCGAGGCGTTTCTGCCCCTCGGGCATGGGCAGGACCGACAGTGCGGTATCTGCAATGTTCCGCAGCGTCTCCGGGTCCAGGCCGGCCTTGCCTACCGCCTCGATACCGCGGACCACCGTCAGCAGCAGTGCCGCCAACTGCTCCGGATCTGCAGCGCTATCGATGTCGCCGTGGCGCTGGGCGGCGCTGATCTCCGTCCGCAGCAGGGTCAGCAGTGCCGTCATGGTCTCGGCCGACCGTCCGGCGACCGTCGGATCATGCTGGGCCAGTTCCGCCGCGCCCTTGGCCAACAGGCACCCGCGGCGCTCGGTGTCGGAGGCGGTGTTCTCCGCCATCAGGTGCACGTATCCCGACAGCCGGGCCAAAGCCTCTGCGTCCGGGCCACCTGCCAGCCGCCCTTCGGCCACCTCAACGACTGCGGTGCACCAGTCGCCAAACACACGGTGGAACAGCTTGCCCTTGTCGCCGAATGCGCCGTACAGGCTGCCCTTGCCCAGGCCGGTCGCCTGGGCGATGTCGTCCATCCGGGTTCCTGCATAGCCGGTCGCCCAGAACTGTTCCCGGGCCCGCTCCAGGACTTGGCGTTCGTCGAATGCGCGTGGTCTCGCCATGGTCTCAGCCTAGCCATTCTTGACTCGATCGTCCATTACTGCCTACGTTATGGACGATCCATTCCGCAACTGAAGGGGTTCGACATGCCAGGCGTGCTGCAGGAAAAGGTGGCCGTGATCACTGGAGGGACCAGCGGGATCGGGCTGGCCATCGCCCACCGTTTCGTCCGGGAGGGCGCACGGGTCTTCGTGACCGGCCGGGACATCGGCCGCCTCGAAGCGGCAGTCAAGGAGTTGGGCCCTGCGGCCACCGGCGTACGATCCGACGTCTCGGTCCTGGCCGACCTGGACGCGCTCTACGCGCGAGTCCGCGAGGAGGCCGGACGCATCGACGTGCTGGTGGCCAACGCGGGAATCGTCGCGGACGCCGCGCTCGGCGCCCACACCGAGGCGAACGTCGACCTGACGCTCGCCGTCAACGTCAAGGGCCCACTATTCACCGTTCAGAAGGCGCTTCCGCTGCTGGCCGAGAACGCCTCCATCCTGGTCGTCGGCTCGAGCAACAGCGTGCGGCCCAATGAGCAACTCGAGGTCTACAGCGCCTCGAAGGCGGCGGTGAGCAACCTCGTGCACAACTGGGCCCGGCAGTCGCGGGAGCGCCGATTCCGGGTCAACGTGCTCAGCCCGGGACCGACGCGGACCCCTGGCCTGCTGGGCGCCGCGGGGCCGGACGTCGACCAGTTCGCCGAGGCCGTCGTGCCACTGGGGCGGCTGGCCGACGCCGAGGAAATCGCCGAGGCCGCCCTCTTCCTGGCCTCGGACGCCTCGTCGTTCGTCACCGGCGCCGAACTCTTCGCCGACGGCGGCTACACCCGGGCCTGAAACCACGGCCGGTGGTGCGCATCCGGTTCCCTCGCAGCGATGGGGCGCACTCCCGGCCGCGCGTGTGCATCGTACGAGGCGGCACCGGGGGCAACGAGATCGTGGCCGCGGCCTCTTTGAATGACGTCGGCCGCCACCCCGACTGCCGGTGGGGCAACACCAACCTCCGCTGGATGCTCATCCATCTCGCCGAGGTAACCGGAAGGCACGCGGGGCACGCGGACATCGTGAGCACCGCCGGGCGGTCTACTTCCCGCCGGCGGCTGTGTAGCGGGTGGCGGCCTTGATGCCGAGGCCGAACAGCTCGCAGATCAGCAGGGCATCGCCGCCGGCGGCCCGTACCTCATCGACGATGCGGTCGCTGCGCAGCACGTGGGCGGAGTCCGGGTACTGCCGGTACAGCCAGGCACGGGAGACGGGTGTGGTGGACAGTGCGGAGCGCCGGGTGATGAAGAGGTGGGGGTTGGCGGTGCCGGGCCAGCGGTGGCTGCGATGGGCGAGGTAGGCGCCCAGGCGTACGCGGACCGGTTCGGCGAGCAGGACGGTACGTCCGGGCAGGCGCAGAGGCCCTGTTCGTGCGGCGAGCACCTGGTCCAGGGTCAGGCGGCGGAGCTCGCCGGCCCGCAGGGCGTGGAAGACGAGCAGGGCGGTGACGGCAGCCCGGGCCGGGTCCGGGGAGGCGAGGACCTGGCAGATCGGAGCAAGGTCGGCCGCCGGCAGGGGGATTGAGCCGCCGGACAGGCCTACACCTGTCGTCCGACCCCGAGGACGTCGAGCATCGCCCGAGTTGCCGGGCTGGGGTTGAATCGGCTCCACGCCAGATACTCGATGCGGCGCGGGCCGTCGACGACCGGGACCAACGCCAGTTCGGGGTCCTCCTCGGCCAGCGGCCGGATGAACGCCGACGGCAGCAGCGCAATGCCGAGCCCGCGCGCGATCAGCCGGGTCACCAACGCGGCTCCGGCCTCGTACGCGACGTCACGGACCAGGCCCGCAGCGGCGAACGCCTGGTCGGACTGGGCCCGTCCCGGCGTCCCGTCCATGAAGTCCACGAACGTCTCCTCGGCGACCTCCTGCAGCGTGACCTGGGAAGTGCCCGCGAGACGGTGGCCGGCCGGCACCACCAGCACGTGCTCGTCATGATCGAGAACGACGGCTTCCACACCGGATGGCCGCTCGCCCTCCGGCAGGCCGAGGAAGGCGATGTCCAGTTCGCCGTTCCGGATCGCCGCCGCCAGTGTGTCGCTGCCGCCGGCACGGAGGGCGACGCGGACGTGCGGGTGCTGGGAGCGGTACCGCTGCAGCAGTTCGGGTACGTCGACGGCGGCCGAGGTCACGATCATGCCGACGGCGAGCCGGCCGCGTACTACTCCGGTCGCGGCGGCAGCGTCGGCGACCGCGCGGTCGGCGGCGGCCAGACACTCGCGCGCGCCGACGAGAAACGCTGTTCCAGCGCTGGTCAGCTCGGTGCGGCGGCTGGAGCGGGCAAACAGCTTGACCCCGAGCTCGCGTTCCAGTCCTGCGATCCGGTGGCTGAGAGCCGACTGCACCACGGAGCAGCGCTCCGCGGCGCGGGTGAAGTTACGGGTTTCGGCGACGGCGACGACGTACCGCATCTGCTGGAGATCCACACAACCATCGTTATGGTTCATGGCTGGTATGACAAGCATGCTTTGGATTCATGGTGAGCGGGGCCAAGACTGCATCGCATGCCTACCTTGACCGAGCGGTCACCGGCCCCGCTGCGGACCTCGCCCCCGTTGCAGGCGGCGACCGTCGCACTGACCGCACTCGCCCCTGCGTCCTGGGGCACCACGTACGCCGTGACCACGGAACTGCTGCCGCCCGGGCATCCGTTGTTCGCCGGGCTGATGCGCGCCCTGCCCGCCGGGCTGCTCGCGCTGGCGATCACCCGTGTGCTCCCGCGCGGGGACTGGTGGTGGAAGGCTGCCGTCCTCGGCGTACTCAACATCGGCGCTCTGTTCCCTCTGTTGTTCCTGGCGGCCGAACGACTCCCCGGCGGCGTCGCCGCCACGCTCAGCGCCGCCCAGCCGCTGCTGGTCGCCGGGGTGGCGATCGCGGTGCTGCACGACCGGCCGACGGCCTGGCGATGGGCCTGGGGTGTGCTCGGCGTGGTCGGCATCGGATTCGTCGTGCTCGGGCCCGAGGCCCGGCTGGACACGGTTGGGGTGCTCGCCGGGCTCGGCGGTACGGCCGCCATGGCGGGTGGGGTCGTCCTCACCAAGCGCTGGGGGCGTCCCGCAGGGGCCGGTCCCCTCACCCTGACCGGCTGGCAACTGACGTTCGGCGGTCTGTTGTTGCTTCCGCTCGCCCTTGCCATCGAGGGAGTGCCGCGGCGGATCGACGCCGGAGCTGTCGGCGGCTACCTGTGGCTCGGCAGCGTGGGCGGACTGATCGCGTACACCCTGTGGTTCCGCGGGATCGGAAAGCTGCCGGTCGGCGCGTCCGCACCGCTGGTGCTGCTGTCCCCGCTGGTCGCGGCCGTCATCGGCATCACGCTCGGCGAGTCCCTGAGCCTGCTGCAGACCCTTGGCTTCGTCCTCGCCCTGGCCGCCTTGCTCGCCGCGCAGCTCAGTCCCCCGAACCTGCTCGGCCGTGTTGCTCGAAGCAGGACAGCAGTAGATCACATACGCGAAGACCGGATCCAAGGAGAACGGAATCGATGAACTCGATGAAGAAGAATGCGATGAAGACGGGCATGACGATCGCTGTGCTCGGCGCCACCGGGATGGTCGGCAGCCGGGTAATCAGCGAGGCCGGTGCACGCGGACACCATGTGCTTGCCCTGTCCCGGAAGCCGGCGAGCGAGGACCCGAACGTGACGCCGATCGCGGTCGATGCGCAGGACTCAACCGCCGTACGCGAGACCCTCGCCGGCTCCGCCTCCAACGAAGCCGCGGACGCCGTCGTACTGTCCGTGCGAACCATTCCGGTCGACCAGGAGTTCTTGGTCGGCGCCACCCGTACCGTGCTGGATGCCGCCGCACAGCTCGGCATCCGCGTCTTCGTGGTCGGCGGCGCCGGTGCACTGCGCAGCCCCGACGACCGCGAACTGCCGGTCGCCGACAACCCCGCCTACGTGCCTGCCGAGTTCAAGACCGTCGCCGCCGCCGGGATCGCCCAGCTACGGACCTGCCAGGACCATGACGGTGCCGATTGGGTCTACCTGAGCCCGCCTGCCCAGCTCGAGCCCGGCACACGGACCGGCCTCTACCGGCGCGGTACGGACACCTTGCTCACCAGCGCCGACGGCCAGTCGTGGATCAGCGCCGAGGACCTGGCCGTCGCCGTGGTCGACGAACTCGAGGCCCCCGGCACCGAACGCCTCATCACGGTCGCCCACCGCGACAACGACCCGTCGACGTGAGCCGAACCTTCATCCAGCTCAGCGACTGACAGCGTCGAAGTGCCGTACAGGGGACTGTAAGAGCGGCAGCTGCATTCCCGAATGTCGGGATTTCGGTGGTCAGCCGCCCCCGAGGAGTGGGGACTGGCCCCCGGCGCGGCCTCGGCCCGCGGGGTCAGAAAATCCGAAGCCCTCTCCGGCTCACCCGACGGGGCAAAAGACGTTTATACGGGGCGAGTCAGTGTATGTCGGGGCAGCGGTGGTATCAGGCGAGGGCGGCAACCAGCAGGGTGAACGCGGCGACGATCACGGCGACGCGGATGTAGTGGTAGCGGTTCCAGCGGTGCAGCTGCTCCTTCCAGTCGGCGGGCCGGTTCTCGGGGGTCCAGGTCCCGTTTCGGTTGTTGATCGGGACGAGCAGCAGGATCGACATGACCACGCTGAGGATCAGCAGTCCGGCGGCGATGACTACGAGGCCGGTGCCGGGGCGGTGCCATCCGGCGACGGCCCAGACCGCGCTGAGGACGAGCGAGCCTATGTACCAGAACGGCATCAGGGCGCCGAGCATCCGGCCCCCGTGAGCGTGGCCGAGCTGGCCGCTGTCCTCGGGAAGCGCGTCCAGGATCCGGTTCATGATGAAGGCGACGGAGAACTCCACCCCCACCATCAGGCCGACGACGACGGTGGTGACGACCTCGAGTGTGTTGAGCATGACGATCCCTCCGTGAACTAGCGTCGCTAGATGATGGGGCAACGCTAGTACTGCTAACGCTCGATTGTCTAGCGATGCTAGGATCGATTCATGTCGGTAAAGGAACGCAAGGAGCGCGAACGGGCGGAGCGCGAGCGCCTCATCGTGGCGACAGCCCGCGAACTCGCCGAGCAGCAGGGCTGGGACGCAGTCACCACCCGCCGGCTCGCCGAGCGCATCGAGTACAGCCAGCCCGTCCTCTACAGCCACTTCCGCGGCAAGCGCGAGATCATCGGCGCCGTCGCCCTGGAGGGCGCCACCGAGATGGCCGCGGCACTACGGGCCGCGACCTCCGCCACGGACGGCCCGCGCGAGCAGGTCGCCGCCCTCGCCCGCACCTACCTCGACTTCGCCGAGCACAACCCCGCGGTCTACGACGCCTTGTTCCACCTCGACGGCGGCCTGGCGTACGCACAGGACGACACCCCCGAACCGCTGAAGGACGCCTTCGCCGCCCTGCTCGAGTGCCTCACCGAAGTCGCCGGCGACGGCGTCCACCCGGGGCTGTTCACCGAGGTGTTCTGGGCGGCTCTGCACGGCCTGGCGACCCTGACCCGAGCGGGCCGCCTGCTGCCCGAGGACGCTGAGCCGAGGGTGGAACTGCTGCTGGAACGGCTCGCCACGGCCTGACACACCGTCCCCGCAGGCACCCAGCCGGCGCCCTCGGGCCCCGCCGCTGCCAGCCTGCGGCAACGCTACCGGCCACTCGCACCCACACCGCGCAGCCGCAGACCGCCGGGCCCCGCACCCCAGACGGGCACCCACCCCGGAGACTGCGATGCTCATTGATCACGACCAGACACACGCCCTAGTGGGCCCGGCAGTAGCGGGCGGGACCATCCCCGCGCGTACGGGGGAGGCCGGTAGATGCCCGTGCCCGGCGCGGCGAGGCTCAGGGGATCTGACCGGCAGCCAGGCTATGAGCGGGCATCGGCGGACGACTGCCCGTCCCTGGTCCAGGGACGGGGCTGGGTGGTGTGCTGGACCCACCAGTTGTCTTCGCGATGGGGCGACTCGGAGCAGGCGGTGCGGTCGGCGCAGCTCCCGCATTCCCCGTCGTACCCCTCTCCGTCGGCGGCCTCTGTGGCGGCTTCCTCGTCGGTCCCACCGTTGAGCGCGACGACCACCACGGGACGGATGGAGGCCCGCCCACGTCACGAACTCAGTCAAGGTCTTCCGCTGTCTCATGTCCGGTCAGATGTCAAAGACGGCTTCCACTTGTGGCCGGAGGCGAGGGTCGAGCACGCCGCGAAGGCGGGTGACATCCTGGCGCCACTTCGGGCCGTTCGCAGCTTCAGCCCACAGCTCAGCGAGTTCAGACCGTTCTGGTACCACTTGGTCCAGAGCGTCGACCACGAGCGTTCGAAGGTCCGCGGACAATTCGGATAGCGGCTCTGACAGGCCGTAGTTCGAACAGGCCGGCTCGCCGTCAGGATGCTGCGCGACCACAGCCGCGGCCACTGCTCGCTCGCCGTCAGAAGTGCCAAAGCACTCCGCAGGGTCGGCGGCACGTTTGAGTGCGCCGCGGATCATGGATTCACCTTCTACCGGCGCTGCTTCGTCCAGGTCTCCCCCGAAGTCCGAGCGGGTCGGCGGGCCGAGGTGGCCGGTCGTCATGTTCAGGTCGATGTCGTTGCAGCCGGCGATGCGCATCACCGCTGTCCCGACCTCGGCGGGGCCGAGGTCACCGCTGAGTGGCAGGTAGCTGAACGACCCGATGTCGGCGGCGGAGGTGCAACGAAGGCTGGTTTTGGCGCCGAGGGAGAAGACGTGCGCGAGGTGAAGGGGGTCGGCGCCGTTGGTGAGGGCCTCTTTGAGGATCCGGTCCTGCCGTAGCCAGTCGACGCTCACCGGTAGCGTCTCGACCCGCTGATCCGTCCAGACCGTGCCGACCGCCGCAGTGACTGGTGCCGTGTTCTGGCTGATCAGCGGGTGCGGATTGGTGCTGTACGGCCAGCACCGGTGTCGGTAGGCGAGGTAGGTCGGTGATCGCCTCGGCGGTGTACTCGTCCAAGGTAGGTGCCCGGCGAATGTGCGCTCGACGACCCATCTTTGGTGTGATGCCGCCGGGGCCGGAGGAGGCGGCACTTGTCAGGTGACGCTGCTGGTGCAGCTCGGGGGGTGGCGGTGACGGGGCTGCTGAATCTGCGACTGCTCCGGTTGGTCGGCTGAGACGCGGGTGCTCGGCCGAGAGCTGAGCGGGCCAGGCCGCGCCCGGTACGGCAGCGGGGCCCGGACCACGTGTCGCGGTCCGGGCCCTGCCCCGTGCGGTGCCGCCCTGCGGTGGCGGTGCGTCAGCTCTGTGCGGTGTTGTCGCCCGTCTGCCCGGCGCCCTCGGCTGTGCCTGCCTTCTCGCGCATCTTGCGCACCAGCTCCGCCTTCTGGTCGGCGGCACCCTGGCGGTCGAGGTTGCGGTGCGGACCGTTGTTCTGCCGTTCGGCGCGGGACAGCTTCTTGCGCTGGCCGCCGCCCATGCCCACGGGGTTGTTGATGTTCTTGCTCACGGGTTCTCCCGGAATGTTGTGAAGTGATCTACGGATTCATCGGTGGGGGACGGGCACGGCGACGTCGAAGGACGTCAGCAGGGGCCCATCACGCTCTCACTCGTAAATCGGCGTCTGGAAGAACATGAGCAAGACGTTACCTGGTCCCGTCGGATCCGCATACCAGAGCTTTTCGCCGTCCCGGCGTCGGCCGGGCCTTCGGTGAGCGCCCAGGGGCAGCCGTTTCCTTCCAGAGCCAGCGGGGCTCTGCAGCGCCATTGCTGTCATGCCCTTGCCACGCCGAAGCGGAGCGAAGAACGTGGCCCAGCTGGCGTTACGGGCTCACGAATACGGCTGCTTGTCCTGTGCTTCCGCAGGCCGTCGGCGACTTGCTCAATGAGCCGTCGCCGGTCCTTCGGCCCGGAGGCGTAGGCATCCATGCCTGCGGCGGCCAAGGGATGGAGGGGACCTGTCTCGCGATCGCCGTGCAGGCGCAGCAGCACATGGTCGTCACCGACCAGGCAGTCCAGCCGAGTTCAGCCTCTGCGCATCGAAATCACGTCAGGGTTTGCTGCGGGGATGGTGGGACGGGCGGCCTCGGGGGCGGCAAGCAGGGCAACAACGGTGACCGGCTTGTCGCAGTGAGGGCAATTTCGCGTTGAAGTCGGAGTCAGCGCGGTGGGCTCGGGCAACGGCCGACCAGGCGGCTCTGCCTCAACGAGTCGTTCGGCGGCTGGACCAAGACGTTCACCGACCCCGCGGCCATCGTCGACCGACTCACGTTCAACGGCACCATCATCGAAACCGGCACCGACTCCTACCGCCTCGCCAGCACCCGAGCCCGCGCCGAGCAGGCAGCTACGGCCGGCTGATCCCTGCTACTACTACTCTCGAGGGCCCGCCGCCCGGAGGGCGGCGGGCCCTCCTCACCGAACCCAGTCGCTCCGTCGGCAGGCTCACTCAATCCACCGTCCGTGAAGCGGCCGCTTCGATGCCTGATGCCCGCAGCTTCCGGGCCAGGAGCTCCATCTCGGGAAGGGTCCCTGAGTACTGCCCGATCAGGACCTGCTCCAGCACGGCCCGGACACCATCCAGGCCGATACCGAGTTCCGCCCGCAGCACCCGCATGATGGCGGCGTTCCTCGTCGGCGGGGCGACCTGCAACGTTGCCTGCCCATGCTCGGAGAGTAACCGGCCCCGCAGTTCCTCCGGCAGGTCGCCGCCACAAACGGCCAGGGCAAACCCGCAAGTCGGACACGTCGACTCAACATCCCACTGCAGTGCCTCGTCCACCAGCGCCTGAACACCGCACCACTCTGCCTCGGCACCGCATCCCTGGCACACAGCGGAGTACTTGATGGACTCGACCAAGATCGACTCTTCCATAGTCCCACCTTCAAGAGGAGAGGTTGGACGGCAGACGGCGAAGGTCTTTCCGGGGCACCAACATGTCCCCGGACACCCGAGCCAGCGGTCCAGGCCGTGCTGATCAATGCCCTGACGTTGTCTCTCGTGAACATTCCGAGGCTGGTCAACCGTGGAGCAGCGGCGCTCGTCCTGTCTGAGGCTGTCTGCACCTTGGCGCGCCTCGACTGCCCGTGGTTGACCGCTCATTCTGGAACGGATCCGGCGCGGCGGTGTCGCCGACACCTGCCTTGTACGTTCGGCCGCTCGCCGTCGGCACGTTTACCAGAAGGTGCGACCGCTGAGTTGGATCATTCAGGTACGACGATGTGCACCCTCGTTGGTATCAGTCGTACATGTCAGGATCGAAACAACTGCGGGTGCGGACAACGCTCGAGAAGGCCCTCGGGGCGGTCTGCCCACTTCCACCAGACGTGCCGGCCGGCGCACCGCCACAGCATGCGGCAGGCTCGCGCGCCATCGTCCTCCCGGCCAAAGAGGACGAATCCGCCAGCTTTCAACGGTTGATCACACCCGGGGCAGGGGGGCGAAGCATCTGACATGGTGCGCAACATACCTTGGCGGCAGGACACGGCCTGGCCCAGTAGGAGACCGCTCACGCCCTCCGAAACAGGTACATGCCGACGATCTTCCCCTTGGTCCCGCCGGGATCGGAAGCGCGCGAGTTCGCGCATTCCTGGAAGGGCAAACCCGGGAACCGGCACAGCAGACACGCACACGCGGGAGCAGCGATGTTGTCGGCGGGGGCGACGGTTGGTCGGACTGCGGCACGGGTTGTTTCGTGGCAACGAAACATCCCGGAGGCCCTCTCTTCATGCCTGCCGGGCCTCAGAATCTCGCAATCGAACCACCGAGCCCTGGATCACCAGGCTCTGAACTCACTGACCCCACCTTGAGGAACTGGTCAGATGACCACGGAAGGGTTTCCGCATCGTAGGGGAATGGGATCTGAGGGACGGCCGGGGACGCGAACCGAATGGTCTTCATGCTCATTGCCCGCTGCGGAGCTTGTCGATCTGCTTCTCGAAAGCCTTCGTCTCCGCGATCAGCTGGTCGCGTGCGGTTTCCTGCGTCTTGTCGCCCTGGTCCTTGAACGCCCCACGGAAATGTGGCTTGAGTTGGGTCCACCAGCCGTAGTCCAGCATCGCCCATGCCTGCGGACACAACGGGGCGCGGGTTTTCGGCAGGTATCCCGCACTGACCAGGGGTCCGTGGAACCTCTTCGGGTCGCTCCCCTCCAGGTAGCAAAGGAAGTTGAAGACCCGTTGCTGGGTGACGAGGTGATCGCTTGAGAACCCCTCCAGGGTCAGCCTGCCCTCCTCGCGTGCGAGCTCGTCGAAAAGGAGCGCAGCTGCCAACGACGGACCGGGTCCAACCTCGTTGACGGTGTAGAACGACGCGAACCCGTCGGCGGCGTCCTCCTCGAGGCCGAGGTTCGCCAGCAGCAGCTGACGCTGCAGAGCATGGCCCATCTCGTGGCCGAAGATGAACTGAGTCGACAGCGCGGTCAGGTCGTCGGCGTTGAACCTGGCCCTGGGGAACAGAGCCGGACGCTCGACGGTCTTGACCACGTTGCCCAGAACCCCTTCGATCTGGGTCAGGAACGGCGGGGGCACAAAGATCGTCCTGCCGTCGGGCTGGGTAACCGCATCCGTAACCCCCGGTGGGACCTTGCCGGTGACTTTCACGACCAGGTCATGCGGGAGGGCGACCGACTTGTTCACCCAGCCGGCGACGTGCTCGAGCACGGCGGACTTCCGGACAACCGCCACGGCATGCCGGTCCTTCGGCTTGATCGTGTCGTCCTCGTAGACGACCGTGACCTTGCCGCTGGCGCCGACCGCATTGCCGTCGCCGCCACACGAAACGGCAGCGAAACCGGCAACGAGCAGCGCCCCCACGACGGCAGCCTTCATCCTCGCCGGGTACCCACCACTGCTCAACACAACGGCCAGCTCCTGTCCTTGGTCAAGGCGTTGCCGCGGGCTGTTCCACTGGTATCGCCGCCGGAACCTCCTCCCGACGCCGGAGGATGGGCTCGAACGCAGCGAACCGAAACCCCGAGCAGCGCCGCAGGATCGATCACGCCAGCGGCCGGAACCGGGAAGCAGAACGCGAACCTGACACGCGGATTATGATCGCCGGATCCTTTGTCTGCAAGAACCCGTATGTGGCGATTCGACCCCGCGGTTCGAACTGGCCGTGATCTTCCACCACAGCGCAGAACCCTGGGCGGCCAATGGGCGCAGAGGCGCCATGACGCCAACCGCAGCATGCCACCGACCCTCACACCGGGTGGCTGCCGATCACACCGCCTGCACCCACTCGGTTCTCATCGACAGGGACGAATGCGTCGTTCCGGGGGTGCGACGGCAGCAGAGACGGGCAACCCCAGTCGTTCGGATTTCCAGATACATTCGAACAGGCGCAGATACAGCTCCTGACGGGTCTCGATGACCGTGGTCATGGTCTCTCTCGGCCCGAAAGCCCTCATGAGCTTGTCGAGTTGGTGTGCCTTGATGAATTCGCGCAATTCAGGGTTGCGGTGATCGTATTCGGGGGCCATGACGCCCAGGAGGACGTTGCTGCGGGCGTAGAGGCGGTTCTTGTGGAACGTGCCGCCACCAGCACAGACGTGAAGAACGCCCTCGCCTTCGGGCCTTCCGGCCCCAACCCGAATCCGGGAGACAGGTACGACGTCCTCGACTACAGCGTCACCTCGGACGGCTTCCGGCTCGCGGCCGTAACGATCAGGACCAGCAGGAGTCCCAGCGTATCGGTGGCGAGGTGCCAGGAGTCAGGCATCGCCGCGCAGTTCATTCAGGATGCCAGCGGTGCGCAGGGTGTTTGGGTGGTCCTCGCCCAGCACCCGCCGCTGCCGCTCCAGCGTGTCCTGCCCCAGCGCCCGGGCAGCCTCCACCTCGCCCGACGCCGCGAGCTGGCTGGACAGGTTGGCGGCGGCGAGCAGGGTGTCGGGGTGGTCCGCGCCCAGCACCCGCCGCTGCCGTTCCAACGTGTCCTCCCCCAGCACCCGGCCAGCCTCCACCTCACCCGACGCCGCCAGATCGACTGCCAGGTTGGCGGCAGCTCTCAGGGTGTCGGGGTGGTCCGCGCCCAGCACCCGCCGCTGCCGTTCCAACGTGTCCTCCCCCAACACCCGGGCAGCCTCCACCTCACCCGACGCCGCCAGATCGACTGCCAGGTTGGCGGCAGCTCTCAGGGTGTCGGGGTGGTCCTCGCCCAGCACCCGCCGCTGCCGTTCCAACGTGTCCTCCCCCAACACCCGGGCAGCCTCCACCTCACCCGACGCCGCCAGCCAGCTGGCCAGGCTGGAGGCGGTGTTCAGGGTGTCGGGGTGGTCCTCGCCCAGCACCCGCCGCCGTCGCTCGAGCAGGTCCTCCGTCAGCACCCGGGCTTGTGCGTGATTCTGGGTGTCGCTGTAGGTGCGTGCGAGGTAGTTGGCGGCCCACATGGTGTGTTCGTGGTCGGGGCCGAGCTGCAGGGTCCAGGTGTGGTGGAGGTTTTGCAGGCGGGGCAAGGCGGTGGGGACGTTGCCACGGTCCGCGAGGTACCAGCAGGCCTCACACGCCGCGTACCGGCCGGCTCCGGTGGTGAGGTCGGCGGGCTCGGGGGTAAGGAGGTGAGGGATGATGTCGGGCCATGCCGGCCACGTGGTCGGATCATCCGCCTTGCCGGGGTAAGCGGCGGTCAAGAGGGTTTCGGCGGCCCGGGCGGCGTCGGCGCGCTCGGCCCCGGTGAGCTGGTCACGGACGATCGACTGGGTGAGGCGGTGCAGCTGCACCGTCCCGTCCTGGACCCGCGCCAGACCCTGCCGGGCCAGGGCGCGCAGGGCGCCCCGGGCCGCGAGGGGATTGTTCAGCAGCCCGACCAAGGCCGGTGGCGGATCAGGGACGCGGCGGTTGCAGGCGTGCAGAGGGAAGGGTTCGGGTGCGAGCAGGGCGCAGGCTCGCAGGAGGGCCAGGGCTGTGGGGTGGGTGTCGGCCAGATGCTGGGTGCTGAGGCGGATCTGGGCGGCCAGGGACACCGGATATCCGTGGGGGCGACCCTCGTCGAGGACGTCGCTGACGCTCTGACCAAGGAGGTGCAGGTACTGGGAGACCGTGAGGCCGTCGGCGAGGAGGGCGGCGGCCTGGACCAGGGCGAGTGGCAGGTCCTCCAGCTCCTGCGCCAGCCGATCGGCATCGTGCTCGGCCAGCCCCGGGACGCGGGCTTGGAGCAGTGCGGTGGATTCGGTGCGGGCGAAGCTGTCCACCTCAACAGCGATCGCGACATCCTGCCAGGCGGGGTTGCGGGAGGTGATCAGCACGTGGCCACTGCCGCCGGGCAGATACGGGGCCAGGGCGGCGGGGTCCTCGGCGTTGTCGAAGACCAGCAGCCACCGCCCCCGCGTGCGCAGTTCCTCCGCCAGCATCTCCAACGTCTCCTCTGGCGCCGTATCGGCCCGGGCGGCTCCGGTCTTCACCGCCAACGTGGCCATCTGGTCGGGAATCAGGGCGGGTTCCTCGGAGTGGATCCACCAGGCCAGTTCGTACTCGCCGGCGAAGCGGTGCCCGTACTCGATCGCCAGCTGCGTCTTGCCGACCCCGCCCCGACCTCTGAGCGCCTGCACCGCCACCCGCGAGCCCGAGGTCAGCTCCTGCCGCAGATGCACCAGCAACCCGTCCCGGCCGGTGAACCCCGCATTACGGCCCGGTAGGTTCCACACCCGCGGCAGACTCCCCGGCAAACGCGGACCCGACCCACCCATCCCCCGCAACCGGCCCCCGCCCGCCACACCGGGAAACGTGGGCTCGCCGTCAGGGCGCCGCGGCCCGGCCACCGCCTCCAGCAGCACCCGCCGCGCCTCGTCCACCGCCAAACCCACCAGCGACGGAGCAAGTAGAGCCCGCAGGATCGCAGGCGCGGGCGCCCCGTCGATACGTAACGGGATCAGCTTCTCCGTCGCCGCCAGAACAGCCGTCCACTCCTCGGTCGTGAACCGATCCGGATCGAAGTAGGCCTCGGAGAACAACGCCAGCATCCGGCCCGAGGCCAGCGCCGCATTCATCTTCAGGACGAAGTTGTCGCCCGCACCCCAGTCCCAGTAATCCAGCTCCACCGCATAGCCCGCGTCCGCCAACTGCCAGGCCGCCCACTCCGCCCACGCCCGGTCCGCCCCCGCATGACTGACGAACACCCGCCCGCCGACCTCGACCATCCCGCCCCCGCCCCCCACACCGCCGCCCTGCGCGAGACCCCCGACACTAGGCCAAACCACCGCGCACCGCCCCCACTTCACCACAACAACACAGCCCGCGAGCGGCCACGACCGCCGACCGCCTGACCCCTCCTGAGGAAGACCGACGACCGGACGGTGGACTCGTTCAGCCGGGTCGCCGGGACATCTCTCGGCCTGTGGGCCCGGCGACGGCGAGGCCGAGCACTGGCAGAACATCCTGACCCAGAGGTCTGGGGTATCCACCCCCACATCGCCGTCACATATGTCCACACGGCGCACCCGGACAAGGCCGTCCCCGGATTCACTGAACGGCCCGCGTCCCGGGCCCCACCCCGGTCCTGACGCGCACAGCCGCTTGATCAGTGCGGATGCCGTACGGGGAAAATCAAAGTCACTTCGGCGGCCACTGCGACACAATCACGGGATGATCGGCAAGCGGATCACCTATCGCACCGCGGACGGCGTCCGCATACCCGGAACCTGGCGGCACGCCTTCATCCGAAACGGCCCCTACTTCCTCACCGACCTCTTCATCTACGCCGACGGACTCATCGACTGCTGGGGCCTGGTCACCATCGAGGAGTTCGAGGAGAAGCTCCGGTCCGGGTGGGTTGCCACGACCCTGCCGGACGGTGCTGAGGCATCCGCGCACGGCCTGGCGCACTGGAAGTTCAGCGAGCCCCGTAGCCGGCTCACCCCTGAGCTCCTGGTCGCCGAAGTCCGCGACACGATTGACCAGCTGAACGAGCGGCCCGACTCGACGGGTCGCTGCCTGTCTGCCGTCGACGCCTTCCTTGCCGATCGGACAGAGGAGAACCGGGCCGCAGCCCGCGTTGCGTTCCTGGCCATCCCCGCCTCGCGGCGCCGATACGCGCTGAGCGACATGGACAGCAAGGACTGGCCGCTGCGGGTACTGGTGGCAGGACCCGGAGGCCGGACCTACCTGCCGTTCGACCCTCCGGTCTCCCAAGAGGACTACGACAGGTCCCTCACATACTTCGAGGAGCGGGCCCGCTGGAGGACCGACCGGCAAGCCCACGTCTCAGCGGACGGACCGGCAACGCCGCACGCACCCGCGGTCCACCTCTACCACTCCTATCCGAACAAGCCGGTGGACGACCCCGGCCAACTCGGCCTGCGCAACGACTACCCCGCCCCGATCACAGTAGGGAAGGTCAGCTACGCCTCGGTCGCCCACGCCTACTGGGCCCTGTCGGTCGCTCAGCCGGAGGTCGGCATCGCGGTCGCAACGGCGGACACGGTTGCCGAAGCACGCAAGATCGCGTCCGGGGCACCGCGCCGCGAGGGATGGGAGCAGGCCCGCACCGCCGTGATGACCGGCCTGCTGCGCGCCAAATACGATCAGCATCCCGAGCTGGCCGAGATCCTGGTGGCGACGGACGACGCCACGCTGATCTATGACGACGTGGACTCAGCCTTCTGGGGGGATAACGCCGGCCGAGGCCGCAACTGGGCAGGCCGTCTCCTCGAACTTGTCCGCTCCGAACTACAGATGCGACGAACCACCATTTCCGGACTGTAGGCGGACCCGGGGGCGCCGACTCACGCTGCCGCTCGCACTGCGCGACGAGATGCGGGCTCCCCGATGGCTCGCCCATCGCAGCACGTGCGGGCGCCGCCGAGGGCGAGCGCCAGGCCCTCCTCGGATTGGGCGAGGACTGCCCCGCCACGACCGTCGTCCAGGAACCGGACCCCGCTTCTTGAACATCCATGACGGCTTCGAGGCGGCCTCGTGCCAACATGGCCCGGTCTCTGCGGGAGCCAGCAGGCGCCTCTGCTGCACTAGTTGGGTCAACTCGAGTCGCCCGGGCGGGGGGTGTGCCGGAGTTCAGGGTCAGACCGCCACGGCCGCCCGGCGGGGTGGCGGTGTTCAGCGCCGGGCTGCCACGGCTGCCGCCGCCGCTGCCTGGATGCGGTGCAGGACGGGGACCGGGATCGCCGGATTGGTGACCGCCACGCATGCCGTGTCGCGGTCGTGCAGCAGCCCGGCAAGGACGCGGGCCGGCAGCCGCGGATTGCGCATCGCCGTCCCACGGACGTGGGCCGCTGGATCGTTCAGCAGCCGCACCGCGTCGGCCGGTGACAGCCGCGCGTCTTCGGCCGCTCGGCGGCGCACCTCGGCTTCTGGGTCGCGGGCGAGACGCGCGACGTCGGCAGGTGTGGACTCCGGATCGTCCAGCGCCAGGCGGCGCATCCGCCCCCTGGGGTCGCCGGCGTAGCGCAGCAGGCCCGTACGGGGGAAGTTGGGGTGGCTGCGCGGCGGTCAGGGTGAGTGAAGCTGCCGTCCCACCAGCGCCAGACCTCCAGCAGCAATTCGGCCGGCGCGTCATCGCACGATTCGGCGAGGAACAGGCGGACCGTCCGGTCCTCGTCCCGCGCCAGACGCTCCACGACATCCGGTGGGAGATACCGGGCTCGGGCCACGCTTCGGCGGATCAGCGGATGGGACGATATGGCGAGGCGGCGCATCTCGTCGGCGTCACCGTGCAGGTCTTCGACCCAGGGCACAGTGCGCGACATCGACGTCGAGTCGAAGTCGTAGCGCACCGCGGCACGCTGCACCTCGTTGAGGTCGGGCCGCAGTGCCACCGCCGAGCGGATGTCGTCGTATGGGTCCTCCGCCAGGACGGCGACGCTGTGTGCACTGAGCCGCGGGTTGGTGGCCAGCGCCCGGCGTACCTCCGCGTCCCCGTCCCGGACCAGCTCCGCCTCCAAGTCGGGCGAGAGGCAGCACTGTTCGAGCGCGCGCCGGGGCACGGGCAGCGTGGCAAAGACCTCGCGAGGCATGGGGGCGCCGGTGTGGTGAGCGAGCAGAGCCGCTGTACGCACCGTGTCGTCGGTGTCGGCCAGCAGTCGCGCCCGCAGCGGCGCGGCGAGGTCTTCCCACCGGGCGCAGGCAGTCGCCCGCACCCTGGGATCGGCGTCGGCGGCGAGGCTGGGGAGATGGCGTGCGGGGAGCCCCGGGAGTTCGGCGATCTGAGCGCGGGACGGGCCGGCGAGGAGGTCGTCGTACAGGTCCCCGGGGAGTTCGACGCCCCAGGCGCAGGCATGCTCGGCCCAGAGCACTCGCCGGCTCGGCGACGGTTCGGCGCGGACCAGGCGTACCCACTGATCGGACGTGAGCTTGGGCCGGAAGGTGTCCGCGGGCCTCGAGCGCACCTGCGGATCGGGATGCGCCACGGCGGCGTCGAGTACGGCGGGCCGGTCGCAGCCGTGCAGGAAGCCCACCTCCACATCCAACAGCCGGATCAGCAACTTGTCCGGCGCAGCCGGATTGGACCCGATCCCCTCCGCCCAGTGCAAAGGCCAGGCCGGCCGGCCGGGCACCGCCGCCCACACCTCGGCGCGCTCGACCTCCGCCTCGCGCCCGGCAGCCGCGGCGGCCTCCTCCAGCCGCTCCGGCAGTCGGTCGAGGGCCGTCACCCGAGGCCCGTCCGCGCCGGGCACCGCCGCCAGCAGCACCTGCCCGTCGAGGGAGAGCGCCACGAACCCGGGGCCGCCGGTCAGCCCCGGCACACCGCCGCCAACGTGGCGAACCCGGGTCCACCAGGAGTCGTTGCCGCCGATCCGATGTCCGAGGACGGCCACCAGGAACTCGCCGTCGGCATCTGCAAGGCGGCGCCACCACGCCGCGTCGAGCGCTTCCCGAAGCCCGCCGTCCGGCGCCGCGACCCCCTGCGCAATCCGCCAGCCGGCCTCCGGCGGGAACAGGCTGCCCGGGCGCATGTCCTCGACGACCGTGAATCCGGCACATGTGAGCAGTTCGTGGAGTCCCTCTCGGTGTTGCACGCGCTCATGATCCCCGCCGGCTCGCGGTGGGACAAGGCTCTCAGCACAGGCGCAACCAGCCCTCACCTGGGTACACGTCATTGGCTGCGATGTCGTAGGGCCTAGCCCGGGCGACTCGGGTTGGCCCCACTCGTGCAGCAGAGGCTTCTGTTGGCTCCGGCAGAGACCGGGCCATGTCGGCACGAGTCCGCATCGAGCCGTCAGACCTTCAAGAAACGGGGCCGCTGCGAAGCGGCATGCGGCTGGCCTCGCCTCCTGTGCGGCGGTGGTGGACTCGCAGTAATCGCCGCCGCCTGGCTGCACGACCTCATCAGCCTGCTGCCCCGTCGGCAGGGTGAACTTTCCGGGCTTCGCCTCCTCCAGCCGGCCCCGAACCGCCAGCCTCGCCAACCGTGCTCTCGCACCCTCCACCGGTGAAGCGCAGGCGCTGTCCCGGTCCAGCACCACGGCCGCCCGGCACCCAGCCCGTCCTTGTCGGCCTCCGCCGCAGCCTCAATCACCGCCTGGTAGTCCACCGACAGGTCCTCGAGTCCTACCGCGTTCTGGGGATGCGGCACCACACGGCGCGGTACCACCGACGCTTCCCTCCGCGACGGACCGACGGCCGTCACGGCGGGCCCGGGACGCCGATGAGTTCTGCGGCGTCCGGCCGTCTAACTCTCTGCAAGCCTGAGAAGCCCATCAGCCGCCCTGGAAGGGTGAGGAAAAGTGAAGTACATGATCCAGATGAACGTGCCTGCCGATCAGTGGGACGCCATCATGTCGGGGTACTCCAAGGAAGACATGGAGGCCATGTTCGCCCACATGAACGCCCTCAACGAAGACCTCACCGCCGCCGGAGAGTGGGTGGAGGGGCAGGGCCTCGGCGGCCCCTCCCTGGTCAAGACGGTGCGGGCTGGAAGCGACGGGCGGCCTCAGGTGACCGACGGGCCGGCCCATGCGGGCCCCATCCTGGCCGGGTACTGGGTGGTCGACGTCAAGAGCGAGGACCGGGCCCTGGAGATCGCCGCACGGGCTTCGGCGTGCCCGGGAGCGGGCGGGAAGCCCAGCAACGACCCGGTCGAAGTGCACCCGATCCCCGGGGACCCGACCCAGGCCTGAACCGGGCGGAGCCCCGAGCGGGCTCCGGCGGCCTGTGAGCCGGTGCCCGGCTTCGGCCACTGTGGCTCATCACGGGGGGCACGGCCGCTCCCAGCCGGACCGAGGCGTCCCGGTCCACCGCGATGCAGATCGCAGAGATCGTGAGGTCCGGCTCATGGAACTGGAGCTCGGCAAGGTCGGTGGGGTGGCCTTCGCAGGGGCGGGCCATGAGAAGGCCGGGTAGTGCAGCGCGGAGGCTCCGTCGAGGCATCGATCCGCCCCAGGTGATGTCCGCTTGTTCGAAACGAGCCCAAGGTCAGGGGCCGTTCGAGGGAGGGGAATCATGAGCGGTACGGAACCGATTGACAGCACGTGGGAGCTGAGCGGCAAGGAGGGCGGGGAACTCGCGGGACGATGGTGGAAGTGGGCGCTGTCCGCCCCGGATGACCTCAGCCCGGTCCGGGACCTGACTGGCCACCGCATGCTGGTCGGCCGCCTCCGTCGAAGCGTCGGTGATTGGCGGCATGGTGTTCGGGTCGACCTCGCCCTGCGCGGTCACCACCCAAGCTTCACCGGCCGCGTAAGAGTTCGACCTCAACCGGCCTACACAAGCCAACACCTGGCGTTCCCGTCGTGCGAATGATCACTGCGGAGGCAGCAACGAGACCACCGCGTTTCAGTCGCCTCCGGCCGCGGACCGAGCGGTACGTGGTGTGCGCCGATCGCGATGGCCGACGCGCCTGGATGTCTTCAACGCGGCGGGCCATGTCCAATCTGGTTATTTCTGACCGGAGAGGATCACAAGTGCCGGTACGGGGCGGTTTGCACCGTACTGCCACTAGACTTCGCCTCCTCAACTGGTCTGCCTGGGGGGCGACATGGACGTGATGCGGGTCAAGGGCGTGCAGGGGATCATCGAGTTCGACGGGACAACGATCGTCATCACGAAGAAGGGAGTCGGGCAGCGGCCACGCGAGTTCCGAATCCTGGCCGACGAGGTCACCGGCACCCACTTCAAGCCAGGCAACTGGGCCTTTAACGGCTACGTCCGGTTCGTGCTGCCCGGATCGCTGCCGGCGCCCGAGTCGAAGAGCCTGATCAGTGGCGGCCGGCCGCCGCACACGGACCCGCACAGTCTGTCCATTCGCAGGGGCGCCAACGAAGCCGCGGAGAAGCTGATCGCCGCGGTTGAACGGGCGCGAGGGTGAGCTACGCGAGAAGGCGTCGGGATCAGATCTGGGTCGATCGCTCAGGTGCAAGAAGGCGTTGAGAGACCGTATGTACTCAACGAGCTCGCCGTCAGTGCCCACGGTCCCCCTGCTCTGTGCCGCGCTCGTATGGCAGTGCTCCATCGCACGGACTGCTCTCCGGGAAGGCTGAACCAACGGATGCACGACGACCACCCCATCTCCCCAACTGCGGGCAGTGTGGGGCACTATCGCTTGGCGCGCCGGGTCGGCAGCGGAGGACAAGGCACCGTTTACGAGGCTTACAACCCCGACGGCACGCGGGTGGCAGTCAAGATCCTCCACGCTGCGCCAGCCGCCGGCTCAGCAGCGATGCACCGTCTCGCAAAGGAGATTGAGGCCGCGCGTAGGGTCTCCTCCGCCTGCACTGCCCGGTTGATCGATGCCGGCGTCGACCGATGCCGTTCCTATGTCGTCAGTGAGTTCATCGATGGCCCGACTCTGCGTGAAGCTGTGCAGGAACAGGGTCCCTACAGGGCTGACGACCTGAAACGGCTCGCGCTCGGAATAGCTGTCGCCCTCTGCGGCATTCATGACGCGCACGTAGTACACAGGGATCTGAAACCCGACAATGTCCTGCTCGGGCTCCATGGGCCTACGGTGATCGATTTTGGCGTTGCCCGGCTCCTTGAACTCAGCGCCACGGAGCCTGGCGGCCTGCCAGGAACGCTGGCTTACACCGCTCCTGAGGTACTGGATGGCCAGGCGGCCGCGACCACTGCCGATGTCTTCGCATGGGGCGCCACCGTGCTGTTCGCTGCCACAGGCAGGGATCCGTTTGGCGGAGAGCATTTGGATGAGATCGTCCAGCGCGTACGCAGTTGCCGGCATGACAGGTCGTTACTCAGCGAGCCGCTGCGCTCCCTGGTGGGAGCCGCCCTGCGCAGGGTACCCGAGAGAAGGCCGAGCATGATGGGCGTGCTCTACACGCTGACATCGAGCTCTGGGAACTCCACAGGTGCGCAGGGCTCTCCAGGCTCTCAAACGGTGGAGACTGCTGCGCGCAGCGCCCGCCTGCTGACTTCGCCGAAGGGCTTGCGTCCACTGCTGCCTTTGGGGGACATCGCTGAACATGCCTTCGCGCTCCTCAGCCCTGTTGAACAGGACTGCGCGAAGGAGGTGATGCTCCGCATGATCGTCCCTGGTGACGAACAGGATGACGGCCGCGATACGACGCGCAGCGTCAGCCTGGAAGAACTGGTGGACCTCGCCGCACCAGGTCGTGCGGTATCGATGCGCAGGGTACTCGGCGTCTTCACCTCCGCAGGCCTCCTCACCGCCATGCCCGGAGTTATCGGAGTGTGCAGTCCTGCGTTGCTGGTTGCCTGGCCCCGGCTTCGCCAGTGGATATCAGTGGACCGCGAAGGGTTGCACATCCACCGTCGTCTCGGGCGGGGAGCGCGGGACTGGGAAGCTCACGCCCGCCATGACGATGCACTGCTGCACGGAAGCGACCTCGCCCGCTGTCTGGAATGGTCACTGATCGCGCCGGCCCATCTGCGTCTCAACACGGCGGAACGGACGTACTTGGCGGCATCTCGCCGAGTGCGACGCCGTCAGCGGATACAGCGTCGCCGGTGGGCCCTGTCCGCAGCCGTCCTGACACTGATCACTGTGGCCACCGGCACGGTCGCCTGGAACCTCAATACCCTGAGCGAGGAACGACGCACGCGACTTGAGCAGGAGCGGGAGCAATCGTCAGTTCGCCGCGCCGTCTCCCGCGCGGATGCACTTCGCCGTTCCGAACCGGCAACCGCAATGCTGCTCAACGCAGCCGCGTGGCAGATCGCGCCTTTGGAAGAAGCACGGGCCGGGCTCCTGGCTGCGGCCACACAACCGGAGCGCAACACGCCCTCCGCACAGGACTACGGCGACAGCAGCATCCGGTCGCACGACGGGAGCACAGTCGCCTACCTGCGACGGGACTCCGGTCTGATCACTGTCACTGACGCAGCCACCAACCACGTCTCGGCCACATTCACACCCCCGAGAGGAGCGGTCGCGGCAGCCGCCACGACGATCAGCGCGAACGGATCAGTCCTGGCCTATTCCGGTACAGCCGGGGTCACGCTCTGGCGGCCGCGGGGAAAGGCACTACCGAACAAAACCTACGGCACGAGTCACGGCATCCCGTTGGCCGTGAGCGATGACGGCCGCAACCTGGTTGTCCGGGAGGGAGATGTCCTGCACGTCTGGGACACACTGGCCGGGCGCAGGACAGCCCGCATCCCCTACGCCAATGTGGAGCCGTCGATCGCGCTCAGCCGCGACGGCAGACGGCTCGCGGTCTGTCTGGCGAGGGAAGCGGTGCAGTTGTGGAACACCGAGGTCGGACGGCCCGTGGGTCGGCCCTTGCGGCAAGGCACCGTGGTCGACGACTGTCACATGCAATTCAGCCCCGACAGCCGGATCCTGGGGACCGCCGTCGAACTGGCCCGCGACGAGGCGGGCGTTGCCAACGGCACCGGCCGAATCCGCCTCTTCGACGCTTCTTCAGGAGCGGAGAAGAACACGCTCGCCTTTGACGCCGACACCAATCTCCGGGCTCCTCGTCGAGTGTCGTTCAGATTCAGCCCGGACAGTCAGTATCTGGCCATCGCGGAGCTGCAGACGCTCGTCATCCATGACATCGTCGATGACGCCACCGCGGCCCGCTACGCGCTCCCAGCCCTCGACAGCGTCCCGGACCTTCAATACGGCCCGGACGCACGCACCCTGCATTTCGCGAGCCGCAGTGGCATGCACACCATCGCGTGGCGGCCGAAGAGCCGACGGCACGGGACCGGGTCACATCAAGGTTCGGTATTCAGTCCGGAAGGCAGCCGTGTCGCGTTCCTGCGAGAGTCCCATGGGGCGGGTCGGCGTGGCACCTTCGTCGAAGTACGGGACACCGCCAGTGGCCGCGTTGTCGCAGGTCCCTTGTCCGCGGCCGGCCCTGCGCCGTATAAGCTCTCATTGAGCCGGGACGGTAGGAGGCTGGTGGTAGCCAGTGGCACTACCGCCACAGTCTGGGACACCCACCGCCAACAACGTCTGGCCGAGCTGCGCCCCGTCCGGACGGACCTCCAGAGCGGCGCCTGGCATTCCATCTCCTCCGGTGCCGTCATCAGCCCGGATGGCACCCATGTGGCCACGAGCAGCTCCCGAAAGCTGCTGTTGTGGACAGCCGCAAGCGGACACGTCGACCGTACGATTCCGAACGTGCGCGGGATGCCGCTCGCCTTCACGCCGGACGGTGCCCTCGTGGTCACGGACGCCGGCGAGATGGTTGATATTCGCACCGGCGCCGTCCATGCACGCTTCGGTGAGAATGCCGCAATCAAACGGGTCGTGGCCAGCGGCAACGGCAAGATCATCGCCGCCGCCGAGGGCGGTGGCGACGTCCATCTGTGGGATGTGCAGCACAGGCGGCAGATCGGAACTATCAAGCCGGATCCCGAAATTTTGATCGGATCACTCGCGCCGGCAACACCCGATGAGGTCGCCCTGTCCGCCGACGGCCGCACGCTCGCCACCGCGTCGGTCCAGGGCGGTCCCCTGGATCTCTGGGACACGGGCACGCTACGCAGGATCGGAGACGAGATCCTGCAGAGCACCCGTGTTTCTGGAATCACCTTCACTCCTCGGACCGGGGACCTGGTAGTTGCGTCCGACACGGGCACTTCTTCCAACGACCCTCTGCTGGAGGGCTACGCCCTTTCCCCAGAGGCGACAATCAAGGAAATCTGTGCCTCCGCAGGCCGCTCGCTGACCCCCCAGGAGTGGCGTACCCACATCCCCGATCTCCCCTACAAGAAGGTGTGCCCCAGGTAGCCACAGGCTGCGTCATTCACAGGCGCCGTCGAGGCGCCGCCCCCGCCACGGACAACAGCTCGATCAGCGAGGACCGGAAATGCTCCCGTGCGGACTCCGCCTCACGCACCGCCTCACGCACCTCTGAAGGGATCGGGTCCACCACCGCGCCGGTACGAGATCTGCCGACCACCACCGAGCGCAGCATGAGAGTCGCGCGGGCCATCGCTTCGAACAAGGGTTGAGTCATCCCGCTGGTGTCATCCGCCGAGGCCACCCACAGACCATCCATCAGCAAAGACGCCGCAGCCTCGTCCGCCTCCCGCCGCAGCTTGCCGAACTCCTCGTCGAAAGCACGCAGTTCCCATTGTTCCCCCGCCTCCAGACGGCTGAGCGAGGCCGAAATCGCCTGCATCCAAAAGCCGCCCACCAGGCGAAAGGCCACCACACGCTCAACACGCGCCTGGACGGCACGCGTCACTTCCAACTCACGCGCATGCTCGTTCTGCAGGCTTTGCAACTCCAGTGCACTGCTGAAACGCAACTCTTCCAACCGGACCTCATGACGGCGCACCTGCTCGTAATGCATCGCCGCCGACTCCGCCTGACGCCGCTGCAGCCGTAACGGGCCGAACCACCCCACCAAGCCGGTCACCAGCGATCCAACGAGAGCGCCTAAAAGAACCAGCCACGCGCCACCTTCTCCCATCCCCGAATCTTCGCAGGGAACCCGACTTCAACGCCGAGATTCCCGACGGAACTGCGGTCCGTCGTGAGCGGCGGAGCGGTGAATGGCAGGACCACGTGTTCCTGCACCGCGCGCACCATCCACGCCTGCTGGCCGAACACTTCTGGCCAGGGCCGCTGACGCTGGTCCTCCGCCGCGGTTCCCGCGTGCCCCTCTAAGCGACCGGTGGACTGGAGACGGTGGCCGTGCGCGTGCCCGACCACCCCGTCGCACTCGCGCTGCTGTCAGCCTTCGGCGGCGGTGTCACGGCCCCGTCCACCAACCGCTCGGCCAGGTCCGCCCCACCACGGCGGACCATGTCCGTGCGGAGCTTCGTGACGGCGTCGACTTCGTGCTGGACGGCGGGCCCTGCGAGGTCGGCGTCGAGTCGACCATCGTCGACGCCACTGGCGAAATGCCGAGCATCCTTCGGCCCGGCGGGGTGCCGCGCGAGGACCTCGAAGCGGCGCTGCGGCGCCCGCTCGCGGTCGCCTCCACGAGCCCCGTCCGGGTGCCGGGCCCCGCGGGCACGCGTCGTCCTCGTCGAGCGCGAGAACGTCATCGCGGAAGCGCAGCTCGCGCAGGAGCTCGGGCACCGGGTGGGCATCCTTCTTCCCCCAGCCTTCGCCGACGCTCCGGTGAAGGCCCACGCCGTGGTTCCCCTCCCCGTTTCCATGACCGCCTACGCGCAGGGGCTGTATGGGTACCTGCGTGAACTCGACGAGCAGGGGTGCGACCTCATCGTCGCTTCCTTGCCCGTGGAGGAAGGGCTGGGACTGGCGATCGTCAACCGGCTGCGCCGCGCCGCAGGGCCCCGGCCCACCGCGTGACCAGCGGTCAGGGCGCCGCAGGGACCGCCACCTCGAGACCGCGCGAGGCAACGAGCTGCGCACTGCCGTCGGCCAGACGGTAGCTCAGCCCCACCACGGCAGCCTGGCCGGCGGCGACCTTCTCGGCCAGTACGCCACGTGCCGCAGCCCTCAGAGGTGGCCGTCCAGGAACTTCCGTACCTCCGCGATGGTCAAAGGCCCCGTGCCGTGCGCCACCGCCTCTCCCTCCTTCAGCAGGACGTAGGACGGGGCTCCGGTGATCCCGTACCGCTCGGTTGCGGCCGGACAACGCGTGATGTCGGCGCGGACGGCCGTCAGGCGGCCCGCGTAGTCGTCGGCGATGCCAGCCACGACGAGGTCCATCACCCGGCAGGGCTCGATTGCCTTGGGCCATGTACCGGTGAAGTATGCGAGGACCGGAACACCGCTCATCCCGAGGATGAAATTGAACTCCGCGTCCTCACGGGGTCGGTGAACCCTCTTCGCCATGGAAGCTCCTGACCTCACATTCCGTCATTCCATCCCCATCATCCCTCGCGCGGTGTGCCATGCCGACCCGGTCGGTCGTCCGGTTGACCTGTCGGAAGGGAGGCGCGGGGCCGTCGCAGAACCACGGTGGTCCACGGCGCGAGCAGCCCGGCCCCCCGCCTCTGGTGACCCGACCTGGCCGCCCCGCCGGTCACCCAGCTGCAGCCCGCCGCGCGCCCGTGGGTCACGAGTGCCAGGACAGCGCCCTCCACGACGATATGAAAGCCCTTTTCCAGGGCATATTGGCCCAGATCACCGACCAGATGCTCGATGAGCGGGCCGGTGCTCATCATCCACCGGATCCAGTCGAGCCGTATCCGCCACCGCGCTTCTGAGACAGCGCCCCCGACGGGCTTCCCGAGGCCTTGTCCGGTCTTCACATCAACCCCCGGTCTCAGCCGGCTGATACCGCTCTTCTCCGGGCAGCATGAGCCAGCTGATGGCACCGAGAACGAGGGATTCCTGGACCGCTCACGGACGCGGTCGTGGACGGTCGAAGTACGCGTCAGCTGACCCGAAGAGCGACCGCCAGCGTCAGTTCAAGGGCCCGGTGTGGCGATGCGAGATCCGGAAACAGCTCCCGCAGCTGCGACATCCGGTACCGGACGGTCTGGGGATGGACGAACAACGCCGCCGCCACCTCGTCCCGCCTGCCATGGTGCAGCAGCCACGCTCGCAACGTCTCCTCCAGCCGCCGTGCGGTCGCGACAGGCAAGGTCCGCAACGGTGCGAGGGCTCGGGCACGCAGGTCTGCGAACGCGTCCACGTCGGCGCTCAGGACCAGCTCGGGCAGGTGGTCCTCGGTGTCGCGAATATCAGAGGAGAGGGAGCGCGCGCGTTCGGCTCGTGCGTACGAGGCGGACGCTCGAGTCCATGGCCGGGCCGGGCCGACCACGGCGGTGCGGTCGGTCAGCTGCCGCAAGAGATGTGATCGGTCGGCATCGGGGACGAGCAGCACACCGGTGGCGTCCGGCAGATCGTCGAGGACGAGGGTGCTCGGGTCGAGCGCGCGGGAGGTAGGCCGGGCCTGGGCGGCGGGGAGCAGGACCGCGGTCAGCGAAACCGGAGGCTGCCACCCGGCCCGTTGAACAGAAGCCAGCAGCACGTCCGGGCTCGCGCCGGCGAGGAGGTCGCGGGCCAGGTGTTCCAAGTGGCGCTCGTGGGCCCTGCCCCGGGCGGCCAGTTCGTCGGCGTGGCCCGCGGCGCTCGCGGCGGAGAGCTCGTCGATGTAGGCGAAGGTCAGTTCGGCGAACTTGGCGACCTCGGCGGCGGGCAGACCTGCGGGTACCGCACCCGCTGCCAGGCATCGCCAGGCCACGCGGGCGCCGACGCGGTAGGCGCTGAGCAGGGCGTCCATCGAACGGCCGTCGCGCACCTCGCCGCGGCCCAGCTCGTAGGCTGCGTCACCGGCGTCGCCGCCTGTGGCGTTCCCGCTCGCGAGGTCCAGGTAGTGCCCCAGGGCGGTGCGGACGGCTCGGCGGATGGTGCCGCCCATGCGGCCCGAAAGGGCGTGGGCGTAGGGAGGGACCTCGTCGATGATCGCCTGGACGACCTCGTCGGCGGTGGTCTTCAGCGCGGCCCGAAGTGCGGTGACCGTCGTCTCATTGAGGGCCAGTTCGCTGGCCCTCCGGATTGCATGGCTCACGTTTTGTTCCCTGCGAACAATTCAGCCGACAAGATTTACGTCCTGCGGTCAGGACTTTACGCCTTGAGGCGCAGCAAGCTGGAATCATGACGAGTGCAGCCCTCCGCAGCAGGGCGTGGAAACTGCTGGAGATGGTCACGACGCCGCTGCTGCCGTCGGACTACCTCGACCTGGTCAGCCCGCTGCGTGCAGGCGCTGACCTGCGTGGGCGCATCGAGGCCGTGCACCCCGAGACGGGCGACGCCGCGACTATCGTGATCAGGCCGGGACGGGGCTGGCGCGGCCACACAGCCGGTCAATACGTGCGGATCGGGGTCGACGTCGACGGGGTGCGCCTGTGGCGTGCCTACTCCATCACCTCGCCGACAAACCGCCAGGACGGCCGCGTCACGATCACCGTGAAGGCCATCCCGGACGGCAAGGTCAGCAACCACCTGGTCCGCAGGGCGAAACCGGGCACGCTGATCCAGCTCGACCAGCCGAACGGTGACTTCGTGCTGCCGCACGCCAAGCCCGCCAAGGTGCTCTACCTGACGGCCGGCAGCGGCATCACGCCCGTGATGGGCATGCTGCGCGACATCGAGTTCGACGACGTCGTCATGGTCCACTGCGCGCCACAGCCGCAAGACGTGATCTTCCGCAACGAACTGCACGACCTGGTCGCGGACAAGAAGCTGCGGCTCACCGAGGTGCACACCGACACAGACGGCATGCTCGACATCGCCCGTCTCGATGAACTCGTGCCCGACTGGGCCGATCGCGAGACCTGGGCTTGCGGGCCCGCGGGCCTGCTCGACGCCGCCGAAGAGCACTGGACCGAGCACGCCGTACAAGAGCGCCTGCACACCGAACGCTTCCGCCCCAGCATCGTCGTCGCCGGCGACGGCGGCGAGGTCACGTTCAGCGCTACCGGCAAGACCGTCGACGCGGACGGCGCCACGCCGTTGCTGGACATCGGCGAGGAGGCCGGCGTGCTCATGCCCTCCGGGTGCCGCATGGGCATCTGCTTCGGCTGCATCACGCCGCTCAAGGCGGGCGCCGTCCGCGACCTGCGCACCGGCGAGATCACCGAGGCCGAGCCGGGCGTCCTCATCCAGACCTGCGTGTCCGCCGCGGCGGGCCCCTGTGACATCGAACGGTAGGAGCACCTTGACCGCCATCGACCCCACCGCCCACCTGACCGCGGAGCAGATCGAGGAGCTTGGCCGCGAGCTGGACGCGATCCGCGACGAGGTGATCGCCAGCCGCGGCGAGAAAGACGCCGCCTACATCCGTAAGGTCATCTCGGCGCAGCGCAAGCTCGAGTTGGTCAGCAGGGGCGTGCTGCTGTTCTCGATCTTCCCGCCCGCGTGGCTGCTCGGCACCGCCGGTCTGTCCGTGGCGAAGATCATGGACAATATGGAGATCGGCCACAACGTCCTGCACGGCCAGTGGGACTGGATGCGAGACCCGAAGATTCACTCCACCACCTGGGAGTGGGATCACGTCTCGCCGTCCGAGCAGTGGAAGCACTCGCACAACGAGCTGCACCACACGTACACCAACGTGATCGGCAAAGACAACGACCTCGGCTACGGCATCATGCGCGTCGACGAGGACCAGAAGTGGCACCCGTTCCACCTCGGCCAGCCGCTGTGGAACTTCATCAACGCCTGCTTCTTCGAGTACGGCATCGCAGCGTACGACCTGGAGCTCGGCAAGAACCTGCACAAACGCCGCCGCAAGAACCCGGAGTTCCGCGCGCGGGCCAAGGCCGTGGGCCGCAAGATCCGCAAGCAGGTGCTCAAGGACTACGTGATCCACCCGGCGCTGTCGGGCCCGTCGTTCCTCACCACCCTCGCCGCCACGTTCACCGCGAACCTGGTCCGCAACATCTGGTCCCACTCGGTGATCATGTGCGGGCACTTCCCCGAGGGCGTGCAGGTCTTCGAGCGTCGGTCGATCAAGGGCGAGACTAGCGGCCAGTGGTACCTGCGCCAGATGATGGGCTCGGCGAACATCAGCGGGAGCAGGGTCATGCACTTCATGACCGGCAACCTGTCACACCAGATCGAGCACCACTTGTTCCCGGACCTGCCGAGCAACCGGTACGCCGAGGTCGCGGTGAAGGTGCGCGCGCTGTTCGAGAAGTACGAGCTGGAGTACGTCACCGGGCCGCTGCCGAAGCAGGTGGTCTCGGCGTGGCGCAAGGTCTTCCGCCTCTCGCTGCCGAACAAGAAGCCCAAAGCCAAGACGCCGGACCGCGAGCAGGAGCTCGTCGCGGCCTGATCCCGGTAGATCTATCGGCGTACCGGCGGCACCGCCGGTTTCGGTGAGATCCGTTGCGGACGGTGGGCGGCCGCGACGGCAGGCCGTAGGCCACGGGATCCGGGCAGCCCGGTGTCCGGCTGCGCTGCCTGGACGTGCGCCAGGAGCTCAGCACACAGCCCCAGCGAGGGCTCGCCTGTGCGGGACACAGAAGGGCGTCGAGCGTGGCCCTGACGTTCATGACCGCTACAACCACCCGTAGAACCCTCAACGAAAGGCCCTGCGAGCTCCGGCGCCCCACCGGCCACCCCACCCGGCACATCACCCGACAACGAATGCGGGATTCTTCCCGCCGATCGGCACTGAGCTGTGGGCCGGTCTGGGAACAGGCGGTCGCCGAAATGCTTCTCGTCGACGGCTGTGTGTGAGTACTACCCCCGTCGAACTCTGCACCGGCCGTACGCCGGAACGTACCTGAACCGTGCGCCTGACCGGATATGCGGACGGACGGGTGCCGTCAACGTCCCGGTACCGGCGCTCACAGCACAAGTGGTGTGGCGGGTCGGATGCGGGGATCGAACTGCAGTGCTGCAGCGCGTCCAGCCGCATACTGGCGCACAGCCCCGCCGTTCTGATTCCGGCGGAGCTGCTGCGAGTTGTACCAACGCTACGCCATGGTGCGTGCGAGGGCGTCCCTCTCTTCCCAGAGGGCCACATGCGGGGGCCGCAGGGTGATCACTCCCCCCGCGCGCTCGAGCAGAACGAGCGAGGTCACCAACAGGCCCTGCGCCAAACCGTGCAGGACCTCGTTCGTGGTAGATGAGTACATGCCGTACAGACCCTCGACGAAGGCCCGAAACGGCTCCGACTCCACGTCACATCCGCCCTGTGGATTGGCTGTCAGCCCGGATGGAAGCTCCAGGAACTCAGCAGCACCTCGCGCGAGGAAGACGTACAACTGTCCGCTGTGATAGCCCGCGTCCCAGAGCGTCTCGCCGCCTAGTTCGAAGGGGTAGCTCAATCTGTGATCTCCAGTCTGAGGTCGAGTCCAGGGTGGTCTTTCCTTAGCTGCTCGAACCGTTCCTCAAGCGCGGCCCGGAAACGTGTATCCATTCCGGACTTCGTGAATCGGAAGCCGAGAGGCGCGTTCTCGTAGCCGGGAAGCAGCTGCCTGCACTTCAGGTAGTTGGCGAGCTTCTTGTTGACGTGTCTGCAGGTCGGCACCGTGGCCCGTTCCTGCCGGTCGGCGAGAACGGCAGCAACGGTCCCGGACTTCACGGAGTCCTGCTAGAAGGGAGGCTCGTTAGGACCGCGGGTGGCCTGGATCGCGGCGTCGCGCCGGCGACTGGCCTCGTGGAGTTCGGAGAGGGATGGCATGCCGGTGATCGCTTCCGTGGCGCGTCCCTGCTTGATCAGGAGTTCGGCTACTTCCCACGCCGGCACGTGGCCGTCGGCCCGTAGCAGGGCGAGGGCCTCTTCGACGCGTCCCGACTGCTCCAGTACCCCTGCGGTGCTGGCCGTCAGTCCGTAAAGGTCCGACGGCAGAGTCGCGGCGTAGGCGAGGGCCTCCTCGTATCGGCCGGCCTCAGCCAGCAGCCACAGTCGGTTCGAGTGGAACCAGGACGGGTGTTCCGCGATGAACTCGGCATCACGCTCATCGAGAAGTGCCACAGCGTCATCAGGACGTCCGGCCTCGAACAGAAGGTGGATGACGCTTTCGAGGAGGCATGCATCGTCGCCGTCGAACGTGGGGCGTCCCACCTCGACGGCCTCTTCCAGTCGGCCCTGACGGCCCAGCAGGTCGATCAGGGGCCAGCGGAAGCGGCCCGGGTATTCGTCGCAGGCGATGAAGTGCCGCAGAACAGCCTCCGCCTCCTCAGTCCGCCCAAGGCCCTCAAGGGCCCTGGCGTAGAAGGGGAGAACGGTGCGCGCTTGCTTTCCGGTCCCCAGTGCGCGCAGCTCCTCGATGCGCCCCTGGCACTGGAGGAGCTCGGCGTAGGCAACGAGCGTGTTCTGGGTCAGGTAGCGGCCGGCGGCTATGTCCGCTCCGAGCACCTGAACCGCCTCGTCGACGCGCCCCGCACGTTCCAGGACCTGGGCCTGCAGTTCCTGCGCGTTGCTGGCGTCGTCATTCCACCGGCCTTCGGCGCGGGCGCTGCGGGCCCTTTGGGCCCTTGGCGCGATCAGTTCCAGCACCTGTTCCTCACGGCCCTGCCCCTGCGTCAGCTCGACCAGGGCGGACAGCATCCACCCCCGGTCGAGATGCGGTGCAAGGACGGCGATCGCATCATCCACCCGCCCCACCTTGACCAGCAGTTCCGCGAAGTTCCGGCACACATGCTCCGGCTCCCGCGCCACGTCGTCCGGACGGACCAGTTCCAGCGCTTCTTGCACCCGGCCTGCGTGGAGCAGGACGTCCGCACTCGCCCACCGCGCCGGCCGCCAGCCGATCGCGGCGAATGGCTCCAGCACGCCCAGAGCCCGCTCGAACTCGCCGAACCTACAGAGTTCCCGCGCCGCCGTCTCCGCGCAGAACCACTCCCCCCGCTCCGCCGCCGCCCCAATCAGAAGCTCCAGATGCCCCCGCTCCAACAGCAGGTTGACCAGCCTTGGAGGAACTCCGCCGTTACGCCGAACCTGCCACTCAAGATCATCAATGTTCACGGCCTGAGCGTACGGGCGCCCACTGACACTCACCGATGAGTAACAGCCAGGGCGGTCAACCGGACGACCAGACACAGTCCGCCGCACCAGAGGTGCCAAACTCAGCCGCTGGGAATGGCGAACTCCACCCAGAGGGGGTAGTGGTCGGAGATGTGCCACGACAGGTCGTTGAGCGTGCCGTTCCCCCGCAGCTCCGGGACGAAGTCGACATGACCTCCGCCGACCGCGTCCAGCGTCAACACCGGCCGGCGCTCCTGGCCGTGGGTGAACCAGGCAATCTGGTCGTAGAAATGCTCGGCACCCGGGTCGTCGAAAATAGTCCGCGGCAGCCCCTCCAACTCCGGTGCGGGCACCAGCCCCGTGGAGGTGAACGCCTCGAACAACGGGTCGCCCGCCCGGTCGATGTTGAAGTCGCCCAGCGCGATCAGGTTGTGGTCCCAGCCGAATTCCCGCTCCGCCCAGCCGGCCAGCCACTCGGCGATCGCCCGCAGCTCCGGCACCCGGTCAGCAGCCTTCTCACCGAACAGGACGTGCAACGTGACCAGGGTGAAGGTCTGCCCCTGGGAGAGGAAACTGACCGCATACGGCGTGCGCGCGAACTGCCGGTCCAGATCACCCGCGGGAACACCCGCCTCCTGCTCCAGCGGGACGACCAGCTCGCACGCCAGACCCGACAGCTTGACCCGCCGCGTGTCGAACAGGAACGCGAGACGCTCGTTGTTGCCCGCCCTCCCCTCGGTCACATCGGTCAGGACAAACGCCCAGTCCTCCCCCAACGCCCTGAGCAAGTAACGCAGGCCCCGAAGATCGCCACGTACCTCCTGCACCGCCACCACGTCGAACCGGCTCACCACCGAGGCAATGACCCGCACATCGGTGAAGTTCCGCTTCGGTGAAGCCCCTTCCGGCGTGGTCCACGCCTTGGTCAAACCGGAGAAGGCGCGCAGATTCCACGTCGCAACACGCAGATTCGATCCAGCCCCCTTCGGCTCGACCACCTCGTCAAGCGCCGCCTCCCACCGTGCGAGACGTTCCGCCACCCGCTTGGGCGGCGCCAGAATGTCCAGTTCAACCGGCACGGAATCCTCCTCGACGCACGATTTCTCGCGCGGGTGCCTTCCCGCGCCAACGGCGGCTCATTGAGCCCTGATGCCCCGCTTCGACGGCAGGCCCTTCGGGCAGGCGCCATCGAAGCGAGGGCTTCCCGCCCCCTTCCTCCATAACGATGCAGCGGAGACTGGCCGGCCACGTCGGGTGCACTGGATTCACAACCTCCGCCCCGACGGGGGGCCGGGGGACCTGCCCGGCCCAGGGGCGGTCGTGGCGGGCTACGCGGCCGTGGCCTGCCGAATCATGTCGACGACTGCAGCGGGCTGCGACACGTAGACGGAGTGGCTACCCGGGATCTCGTTGACGGTGGCGCCCGCGCGCTCGGCCATCGCCCGCTGGGCCGGCGGAGGAATCATGTGGTCGTCGGCAGCGACCAGGTACCAGCTGGGCTTGGTGCGCCAGGCCGGTTCGCTGACGGCGCCTTGGAGAGCCTCGACTCCCCACGGCACCTGGGAGTCCGCCATGAAGCGGGCCTGCGCCTCGGGCAGGTCACCGGCGAACGAGGCGTGGAACTGCTCGCGGTCGAGGAAGAGCTGGCCATCCTTCGGAGGGAGGATCGGTGGCACGGGCGCACCCGGCGGCGGGTCCGCGATCAGGGAGTTGACCGACTCACCCTCGTCCGGCGCGAAGGCCGCGACGTAGACGAGTGCGGAAACCCTGGAGTCCCGTCCCGCCTCGGTGATCACGACACCTCCGTAGGAATGCCCCACCAGCACGGCAGGGCCGTCCAGCTCCGCGACGACCTGGAGCGTCGCCGCGACGTCGCCTGCCAGGGATTGGGTCGGGTTCTGCACGATGCTGACGTTGTAGCCCGCGTCCACGAGGGGTTCGTGGACGCCCTGCCAGCCGGACCCGTCCACGAATCCTCCGTGGACCAGGACCACATTCCGCAGGGCGTTTTCCGCTGCCATGATGAGCCTCCGTTCGCTGAAGCGGGTCGAGAGTTCCTGATCGCGCTCATGTGACAAACCGGCCGTGCGGTGCGGCTTCGGCCGAATGACCCACCACCTCGAAGAAGCCGAATCATCGTGATTGCCGCGTGCGCGCGGCGGAAATTCCGTAATCGTCCCGCATCCTCTGCGGAAACTCCGGGATACGGAATTGATTCGGGACAACCGCCCGGCGTCGACCTTCCCGGCCCTTTCTCCATCATGTCGCCCATGGCGTCCGACCACCATGGGAGGCTCCATGGCATCTCCTGCACCGCCTGCCGGGGGGCCGCGTCGGCCCCCGTGAACCCGGCGGAACGTCTCTACGGGCTATGGAAAGACCGGCCGCCATCGACGGCCGGTTCGGCCGGGCATGTAGTCGAAATTCATGTCGCAGACGCCCACGACGACCACGCGGGGACGGCGATGAGATCGCTCAGGCGCTGATGCGGCGCGCGTCGGCTGCTGGACACAGGGCTGGGCGATGCTCGCGTTGAGCATGCCGTCAGAGTTGACGACCGGCGGTGCAGGGCAGGCATGGCGCTGACGCGCAGGGTGTGCCCATCGCGACACACTCCCGTGAGTACGGGTGCTGAGGTCAAGGGCGTCGCCGGGGCGTCCGCCTAGCGACCATGATCGCTGCGATACCGCTGCAAAGGCCGCCGAAGGCAGATGCGACAGCCGCTCCGGCAAGCGCGACGTCCGTGGCGCTGGTCGTGTCTCCGTCAGCCGTCGCGTCCCCATCGGGAGGGGCGCTCGACGGCTCGGCAGCTGGGACCGAAGGAAGCGCGGACTCCCAGCTATCCGGGCTCGATGGTTCCTCGGATCCGGGGCTCGCTGACTCCTCGAAGCTCGCGGACACAGACGCAGACGGAGTGGGCTCGTCTGGCGTAGCACGACAGTCCGGAGAGGCCAAGGCGAAAAAGGCCAGTACAAGGCTGGCGCCTAAGCAGAGTGCAGCAAGGACTGCCAGCGACCTGATGAGACGCTTCCGACCTAGTGCTGCCACCGTATGCCCCTCAAGAAGGCTCTGGGTGACCGGCAAGATCCTTCCTACGCCAGCAGCCGCTCCAGCGCGGCTCGGCCGAGCGGCGTGTCACCCGCAGGGTGCCCTGTCGGCGTACGCAGTGTGCAAACGACCGGCGCCCTGGGCGGAGGACGGGACTGGATCGGCATCGACCAAGGGCGCAGGCGCGAAGATCCATGTCGACCGCTGGGGTGTCAGCAGGTCGCCCGGCCGGCGGAGGTCACGTAGGACTGCCCGACGTGGCTCGGACTCCCCCGATCGCAACGAGGGTCTTCGACAACATGGCAGACGCCTCTCCACGGGGGCTCGACGCAACCGGCAGTACCCTCCGACCGGTTGCGTGCTGCTCCCCGCCGCCGAGCCGTTCACCGAGGGCCGCCCGGCTTCCCTCGCCAAGTGAGCGGTCTCTCGGCTGACGGACGACAAGAAGGCCGCCGACCCGCAGAAGACCTACGACAAAACACTGGCGGCCCTGAAGAAGGCCGGCTGGAGGCAGACACAGGAACTCACACAGCAGGGCTCAGCCGTCACGCCCCTGAAAAGGAACGGCTGGACTTTGGGGGGCTGCCACGGCCGGCCCGAGACGTACCTGGCGATCCACTTCCAGGCCTCGGACAACAGCGCCGAATGCGAGAAGGCGGTCAACGAGGAGCTGGCGATGAAACCGTCGTCGTAGGGCAGCCGGGCACGCACTCCACGGGAACCCTGCGCCGGGGGCTGGAGGCCGGCTGATCGTGTCGGCGCGCTCAATTCAGCGGTCCTGCTTGATCAGGCTGCCCAAGCCACAGAACCCCACACAGGCACCGCAGTCCGTCACTTCTTCGACTCAGCCTCGGACCGACTGACGTCGATGAAGGACTCCGGGTGCGTGGCCGCGTGACTGAACCTGTCACCCGAACCGGCAACTGCCCCTGCGGCAAGGCGGGGTGACCCGTTGGGTGGCGAGTGAGACAGACTGGGCCGGCCTGGACACGCGACTACCACGGGGAGCACGTCGGATGAGCAGCAACGTACTGACCATGTACAGCGGGCCGAGACGAGTCGACGGCCAGGGTCAGGCGAAGGTGGCGGGCATGGTCAGCTTCTCCGACGGGTCGGGGCCCGCGCCGTCGGCCGTGTACGTGGAGCGCGAACTGCCGCCGGGAGGCACGTCCGCGTACCTTGCGGCCCGGGGCGGCGGGGCCCGTTCGTTCGCTCTGTGGGCCGACGACCAACGCCGGGAGCGGGTGGCCACCGTGGTGACCCTGTCGGCCGGCGGCGGCGTCGCGAGGTTTCAGGTGCTCGGCGCGCACGGCGAGGTCATCGGCACGCTCATGCGCGAGAAGGCGCTCCGCGGCAGGGGCCTGCGCACCCGCTGGACCGTGCACCAGCCCGGCGGCTCCGAAGCGGTCGGCTTCAAGGGGAGGATCGTCTGGTGGTGGATGTGGTGGCTCTTGCTGCCCCTGATGACAGTTGTCCTCGTGGTCAGTGTTTTCGACAGCGTCCCTGGCAACGAGGGCGGCTTCGCACGCGCACCCCGGCGCATCCGGTGGCGCGCGAACGGGCAGGTCCCGCTGGAGTTCAGGTCCAAGGGCGACAAACTGCACGTACACGCACCTGGTGTGGACTGGCGGCTCGGGGCCGCGCTGATCGCCCTCCTGCGCAGCTTCAACGCCGGCGCGTGGGACTCGGTGAAGAAGTGACCCGGAGGACGACGCTCAGAACTCCTGACGAAATGATCTTTGAGTTGGTTGGATTGCTCCGGGACTGTTGATTCGGGGGTGTGGGTGGCTCGGACGGATTCGTGGGATGGCCGGCGGACCCGTCCGCGTACCGCTTAGGGGCCGGCGCCCCAAGCGGTGGAACCGCCGCCACAACACCACCCACGGCGAGATCTGCTGTCTCGGCGAGCAGACTTTGGCCAACCTCAAGGGACGGCGCCTCCTTCTCAGTTCCGCTGCATCACCAACCGAACGACCGACGTCGTGAAGGCAGTCCGCGTCCTTCACCTCGCATCAACATGAGATTGGTCAACGATCAGTGCGCGGGCTCCCGCACCCGCTCTTCGCAAATTCTTCCGACTGCGTGTGCGCGTGCTCCCGCTGGGACTACCGGGCGTCGCGCCGCCGACGCGCGCGCTCGAACTCGGCGACATCCGACATCCAGGGACCGTGCTGTTCGAGTGCGGCGTAGCCGCCGCGGACGAAGGCGCTCACCAGGTTCCGGTATCCGCCGATCCCGTCGACCAGGCTGTACTCGACCCCGTACTCCGGTTCCGAGCTGCCTTCACCAGCGCGCAGCGTCGTGATCCGGGCGATGGAGTCCGCGTAGAAATGGAGCTGGATCCCTTCGCCCATCTCCTCGTCCTCGATGGTGAACACTTCGTTGTCCGCGGCAGAGCGATCGCCGACGAACTCCCAGAACTCCGCGGCGGCGGTGCGGGGGCTGTCTCGCAGCCACTTCTTCTCGACGCCCTTGTCGTCGGTGAACGACAGGGCCGTCTTCCTCGCACTCCCGCCGAAGTCGGCGCGGTGGCCGGCAGCCTCCTCGTCATCCTCCATGGGTGGGCTCCTGGAGCGGTCCGCGGCCTCCGAGCACATCAGGAAGCTCACGGTACGCACCGCGTCATCGACGAGCTCAGGGTGTGCACGGCGCACGACCGCTTCGACCGTCGTCTTCATCCGATCCCAGTCACGCCTGTCCGTGGCGCGTTTTCCCCGTCGCGGATCGCGGCCGATCCGCATCCCGGCGCACGCCTGCTCCGCAGTGGCGATCACCCCCAGGACCTCGGGCAGCAGGGCGGGGTCTACGGCATCGGGCAGCCGCCTCGGAACCGTCGCGCCGTGCAGATACTGGCCCGTGTACCTCAGAATCGCGGCGTCGAGCGGACCGAGTACTGCTCCGCGCTCGGCGCGACGGCGGTCTGCCTGGTACTCCTGAGCTCGTTTCCCGTTTGACGTCTCTGTCGCCGCTCGCATCGCCGCGCATAGCTGACCGCGCTCAAGGAGACCGATGTCGGCCCCATGGGCGATGAGCCGGCTTCTGTCCCACCGGATGCGCTGGAAGAGCGCGTCGACATCCGCGGGCGCGGCAAGGAGGATCGGATCCAGGAGCGCGACGGCAGCGTTCTCATCGAGCCGGCCCCGGGTTCCGGCGTCGTCGCACAGCGGAAGAACCGCACTCCACAACAGCAGGTGCCTGGCCAGGTCCTCCCGGATCACCGCAAGGTGGGCTTCGCCTATCGAGAACGTGAACGTGCGAGGCTCGTGGTTGGCGTCGGCCCCGGCAGCGAGCATCACCTTCAGCTCGCCGTCTTCGCGGATCACGTTCGGGATCCAGCCGCTCATGCGCGTGAAGACGATGTCTCTCATGGACTCAGGTGTTCCCGGAACGGCACCGGCCGGCATCACGGCGATGCTGCAGCCCCACCCCTCTGTTCACGACCACCGTGCACATTCGGCGTCGAGGCGTGGGTCGGTGCGCACCCAGACTTCGCCTCCGGCGGCCTCGGCCGGGGCGTCGACTCGTTCGATACCGAGGAACTCCATCAACGTGAGCAGTTCGGCTCGTTCGGCTCGGTCGTCGTCGACATCATGCGAGTCGAAGAAGATGTAGTACTGGTCGCTCGGGTCCACATAGCCCGAATCTGCCCAGATCCGAGCGATTTCTTCGATCGCCGCTGCTTCCGTCGTCATCGTGGCGGCGCGGGCGGCACCGCGAGTCTCCGGTGACGCGTCGAGGTCGGCGAGGTCGGAGAACCACTGACCGAAGCGGTCAAGACCGGCATATCCGTTCTCGAAGAACAGCATCGCGCTCGGAAGGTAGCGATTGGCCCTGTCGACCTGGAGGTATTCCGACCGAGGTTGGTCCGCATCTTTCATCCGGGAGATCACACCTTGCCCGGGCATGAGTACCAAACTCTGCCCCGACGGTTCATCCTTGATGGTGTAGGTGCCAGAATCTCGATCACGGAAGAACGCAGAGAACGCTACGTACGCTTCCTGAGGGTCGCCCACGGAGACCTGTTGGTCGTTGCCATCACCGACAGCGAAGACGAACTGTTTCGGTCCGGGGTTGTAGGGGCGAGCCATGTGCGTCCTTCGTTCAGGTGTGATACCGCCACCAGCGTAGTCGAACCAGAGCGGACGGACCTGGCTGTTCATCGCCGACGAACAGCCAGAAGATCTGGCAGATCGGCCTGCCCCCGCACCCCGTCAACCGTCACGGCCCGTCAGGCCCGCTTCGTAGGCGGCGATGGCAGCCGCCACCCGGTTGCGTCCGCCGAGTTTGCCGAGGGAGGCGCTGACGCGGGCCTTCACCGTGCCCTGGACCAGGTGCAGCCGCGCCCCGATCTCGGCGTTGGAGAGCCCCCTCACTCCCCGCCCGCTCAACGAGCCGCCATTCACTGGCAGTCGCCGGGCCTCTGGTCTCCGTTCTGGTCGCGGTTCTTGTCGCGCTGGAGGGCCTCGGGCCGGGTTGGAGCTGGTGCGGCTCATGCTGCGAGAAAGTGATGCCTGGTGCCGGCCGGAGGTGGAAGGGGCGTTCACCGTGCACGTCGGGTGGGTCCAGTACCTCAAGGTCGGCAGCAGCCAGCCCGGCCAGGGGCGCTTGCCACCACCCGCGAGCTCGGACTGTTTCCAGAGCGCCTGGACGCTTCTCCCTACGACTTCAAAACCGACGAAGACGGCGTTCTACGGTCGGCCGACGACGACTTCTGGGCCGGCCATTACAGGGCAGTTGCCTCCGGCCGCGTGGGAATCCTGGAAGAGGAGTACGTGCAGAACGCCTCACGATGGCATCGCCTCACCAGCGACACCATCGATACGGTTCGCGCCGCGCTCGCTCCCCCGCGCTCGCCTGGCCGTGTGGCCGTGTGGCCGGACCTGGCCTCCGACACCGCTGCCGTCCTTGACGCACTCCCCACAGAAGGCCTCATCGAGGCCGTCTGGCAGGACAGCGATGGCCAGGCAGAGAAGGCAAGTGGATGATGCTCCCTCATGCGAGCTAAGGGCGCCGCGCATTCGGCGGGTATGTCGGATGATCGCCGACATGAATTCACTAATATGCATTGCATATCGCGCCATCGAATCTTAATCAATTACCCAATTTTCGATGTCTCATCGTTGCCTCGGGGAATCTCTTGCGTAATATTCATCGGCATCAGCAAGGCTTCCGGGCTGTCGGTTAGGGCCCGGTGTGCCACGGCCCCCCACAGAAAATGGCCCTTAGATGAAGCTGAAGATCCGTCAAGCGGCAAACCGCCGTACTGTGTCAGGCATTCTGGCCTCGGCCCTTGCCACGACGGTTGCCGCTGCGATGGTCGTCATGACGTCTACGCAGGCGATGGCCATCGCGATCCCCGTACCTCTGGGCACCACCGCGAGCTACTCGGTTCTGGCAGGCCAGGGAGTCACCAACACCGGCCCCACACTGCTCAGCAACGACCTCGGGACGCACCCGAACCCGGCCATCACGGGCTTCCCGCCCGGGCAGGTGCTCGGTGCCGTGCACCCGGCGGACGCTCAGGCCGCACAGGCCAAGAGCGACCTGGTCGTGGCGTACAACCAGGCGGCCGGCCAGGCTCAGGACTTCGCACTTCCGGCGGGAATCGGCGGAGGCCAGGAACTGCTCCCGGGTGTCCACACGGCCACCTCGGGTGTCGGACTCACCGGCGACCTGGTCCTGAACGCCGGGGGAAACCCCAACGCGGTCTGGGTCTTCCAGATTCCTGAAGCCCTCACGACGGCAACGAGCAGCCGGATCCTCCTCACGAACGGCGCTTCGCCGTGCAACGTGTACTGGCAGATCGGTAGTTCGGCGACCATCGGCACCACCACCACCTTCGTGGGCACGATCATGGCTCTGACCTCGATCTTCGTGAACGCAGGGGCGAACATTCAGGGCCGGGCGCTCGCCCGCAACGGCGAGGTGACCCTCAACAACAACAGGATCTTCCTCGGCGAGTGCTCGACGGGCACCACCACGACCGGCACCACCACCGGTACCACCACCGGCACGACGACCGGCACCACCACCGGCACCACCACGGGGACGACGACCGGCACGACCACCGGCACCACCACGACCGGCACCACCACCGGCACGACGACCGGCACCACCACCGGTACCACCACGGGGACGACGACCGGCACCACCACCGGCACGACCACCAGTGGCGGTCTGCTCACCGGCGGTCTGGTCAGCGGAGGCCTGCTGGGCGGCCCCGTCGTCGGCGTCGTCAGCGGCGGCACCTCGGGCAACATCGCGGGCAACACCTCCGGCAACACCGCGGGCAACTCGTCGGGGAACACCTCCGGGAACACCGCGGGCAACACCACCTCCGGGAACACGCAGGGCAACACGTCCGGCAACACCGCGGGCGGCAACGGCGGCCCTGTGGGCGGGCACGACGGGAACAACAAGCCGGGCCACGGCAACCACGACAACAAGCCCGGCCACGGCCAGGACCACGGCGACAAGCCGGGTCACGACAACAAGCCGGGCCACGGGCAGCACCACGGCGGCAAGCCCGGCCACGGTGACCACGGCGACAAGCCCGGTCACGACGGCAAGCCCGGCGAGCACTACGGCTACGGCGACAAGCCGAACGGCCACGACGGTGATGACGGTGACGACGGCCCCAAGGGACACGAGGGCTAGTCGGAACACTGCAGTGAACCCTCACAAGGGATGACGGCGCACGGCGGAATCTTCACTGACTCCGCCGTGCGCCGTCCGTGACAAGCCGTACGGGGAAGCATTGTCTCCTCGACCTACCGGTCCCGTATGACGTCCGGCCCTGCACACTTCAACTGGCGACCGTCTGACGCCTCACGAGATACACGGCTACGGCAACAAGGGATCAAAACCTGCACCGCCGAGCCGCCCCCGCAAGGGCGATGTCCTTGGTGCCGGGGCGTATACGTTCTTGTGGGTCAGGTCGCCGCCGATACCGGCGGCGCTGTGTGGGTACCTCTCGGCGTTGCCCTCGTCCCGGCCATGGCTGACGGCGGCAAGGATCCGCGCCGCTCCTACCCCCGCGCCCTGTTCGGCGCGCTCGCCACAGCGGGCGTCGTGTACGTACTCGTGGGCATCGCTGCTGCCGCGGCGGTACCGAC
Organism: Streptomyces sp. CA-251247; assembly: GCF_050952975.1. Taxonomy (NCBI): domain Bacteria; kingdom Bacillati; phylum Actinomycetota; class Actinomycetes; order Kitasatosporales; family Streptomycetaceae; genus Streptomyces; species Streptomyces sp. CA-251247. The sequence continues at coordinate 94,978 of NZ_CP191861.1, forward strand.
CGGCGAACTCGCCGAGTCCAGCGGGCCGCTGCTCGAAGTCGTCAAAGCGGCAGGGGGCGTACCGACTTGGCTCTTCAGCGCGATCGCGCTCGTCGCCGTTGCCGATGGTGCTCTGCTCACCGGCGTCATGTCCTCCCGGCTCGCCTATGGCATGGCGCGCGATGGACTGCTGCCCGCCGGGCTGACCAACGTGCTTCCCGGCCGTCCCACCCCCTGGGTCGCGATCGCGGTGACCACCGCGCTGTCGATTCTCCTCGCCCTCACTGGAAGTGCTGCCACCCTGGCGTTTCCACACTGGTTCTTCTGCTGCTCGTGGTGTTCTTCATCGTCAACATCGCCGTTCTCGTGCTGCGGTGCGAGACGATGTATGCACCGACACGAACGAGCGGAACTCCACTACCGGCACATGACGTCAGCTGGGCCCTGGCGGTATGCAGTGTCGTGCAGGTAGGTGTGTATGCGCTCGACCCAGGTAGGCAAACCGGCAGGCGCAACTGGTCCCGTTGGCGACCACTGCGGCCTTCGACACTCGGCACTCAGCCGTCACTTCCTCTCACTCCCGATATCGGCGGGACACGACGGCAAGCAAGGAGCACGGTCAGCTCGGGTGCCGCGGGTGTTTACCTGTCACCCGAATTTTCGTGCTGCGAGAGCCGGATCTCTACCGCATCAACCGGCCGTCATTGCCCGGCCGCCGAGTCTGCTTTTCGGTCGACCATGCGGGGCACGAAAGGCCCAGCCCCGCGCCATTGCACCAGATGTGGCAGCCGTGCCGCTGACCGGGCGTGTGCAAAGGGGGCGCTTTTGAGACCCGCGAAGCATGGGCAATTGGTGCTCTTGCGGAGTCGGAGTAGTTCTAGTGCGATTGCGAGGTACTTCACCCTGCCCCTCGCTGAGGAAGGCCCTGGCATGACGTCCAATCCTTTGAACAGCGTGGTATTCCGCTGGACCGGCGCACGGGCAATCGGCGGGAGCCGGACGTGACGCTGCGCACGACGGGGGTACCGCCGTGGTCCTTGAACGCCGAGCACTGACCGGAGTAAGGGAGTCGTGATGGCCGTTACCAGCGGCAGTACGTACGCGAGTGCTCCACGCAGGAGCCTCCAGCTGCCAGGACTCACCCTTGGAGTGGGGCTCGGCGGGTTCGTCGACGGCATTGTGCTGCACCAGCTTCTGCAGTGGCACCACATGCTCACCAGCACGAATCACGACCGGATCGGTGTGAAGTACTACCCCGCGACCACCGTCGACGGCCTGAAGATGAACACGGTGTGGGACGGCATCTTCCACGCCGTCTGCTGGGTCGCCGTCCTTGCGGGACTGGCCCTGCTGTACTCACGTGTGACCGACCACCGGCGTCGGGTCTGGACCTCACCCGCTCTGTGGGGCTGGATCCTGGTCGGCTGGGGCTTGTTCAACATCGTCGAGGGCCTCGTCGACCATCAGATCCTCGGCATCCATCATGTCTACGCCGGAGCACAGCAGGCATGGTGGGACGCGGGCTTCCTTCTCCTGGGCGCGTTGTTCGTCGCAGGGGGCTGGGCCATCCAGCGCCGCAGCCGGCCGTTCGACCCCGAGGGTGAAGGCGAGTCGTCACAGCCCGGCTCCGCCGCCGCATGAACAGCCATCCCGCGGAGCAGCACCACGCCGGCCCGGGCACGCTGCTGGACGTGATGCTGCCGGTGACCGCGCTCCTGGCGCTGGGCTCGCTGTACTTGCTCTTGGCGGCCGTCGCCCGCCACCGCAACCCGGTAGCCGGATGGAGCCGCTGGCGCACCGGCTGGTTCCTGACCGGCCTTGGTCTCCTCGCGCTGGCTCAGTTGCCGCCGGTGGCACCCTTCGCCCACGAAGACTTCCGCGGCCACATGCTCCAGCACCTGCTGGTCGGCATGTACGCTCCCCTCGCCCTCGTCCTCGGGGCTCCGGTCACCCTCCTGCTGCGCACGCTGCCGACAGACCGGGCCCGAAAGCTGTCCGGAATCCTCCGAAGCCGCCCGCTGCGGGTGATCACTCACCCCGCCCTCGCACTGGTGCTGAGCGTGGGAACACTCGGTGCCCTGTACTTCACACCTCTGTACGAGGCGATGGACGGGCAGATGCTCTGGCACCAGATCCTTCACGCCCATTTCCTGCTCTCAGGGTGTCTGTTCGCGTGGGTCATCGCCGGTCCCGACCCCGCTCCTGCCCGGCCGGGCGTGCCCACCCGGCTGGTCGTCCTGGGCATCGCGATCGCCGCGCACGCCATCCTGGCGCAGATGATGTATGCCGGTCTCTACCTCGGTGTCCGCGCCTCTGCCGAGCAGATCCAAGGCGGCGCGGAGATCATGTACTACGGCGGAGACATCGGCGAACTACTGCTGGCAGCCGCGCTCGTGGCCACCTGGCGCCCAACACCCCGCACCAAGCGACAAGCCCACTGCGCCGCCACCCGGTGAAGAAGTGGCGTTCGGGCCATCAGCCGGCGGCCCGTAGCAGGGGGCCGCGGCGGAGGGTCCTGAGACCATTGCTGCGGCCTGCGGTAGAGGTATCAGTCGTCGGTGTAGTGGCCGGCGTACTCCTCGCTGGGAGGGACGACGGTGATGACGTCGATCAGCACATTGTCGGGGGCGGCGACGAGGAAGTGGCGCTGTCCGAACTCCTCTGTCCGCAGCGGCAGTACCTCGGGCAGGCCCGCCTGCGCCACGAGGCGCTTGTGCTCGGCGTCCACGTCGTCCACCTCGAAGTTCAGCAGCAAGCCGCCCCGGAGTGCGACCCGGTGGCTCTCGGGGACGGTCGGGTGGGCATGGTCGAGGAGGGCCAGTTCGTACTGCGGGGCGTCGGGGCGGCGCAGGCTGACGTACCAGTCCATCTCGAAGGTGACCTCGAATCCGAGGTGGCGGGTGTAGAAGTCGCGGGAGGCGGCCACGTCCCGGGTGGCGACCACTGGGTAGAAGCTGCCGAGCGTGGGCGTGGGCGTGGCCCTGATCGTGAGTTCGTTCGTCATGGCAGAGGTCCTTCACTTCTCTTCACATACCCAAGGTATGTGAACCAATGCCGCTAGCATACCTCGGGTACGCGAAACGGGAAGGCGGTGCGCGCGATGGCGGTCAGTCGGGCAGAGCAGCGGGCGTTCACACGGCAAGCGCTGCTTGTCGAAGGACGGCGCCGGTTCGCCGCCCACGGGTACCACCACGTGGTGCTCGCCGAGGTGGCACAGGCCGTCGGGGTCACCAAGGGTGCCGCCTACCACCACTTCGACAGCAAGGCAGGACTCTTCCGGGCCGTCGTCGCCGAGGTCCAGCAGGAACTGGGCGAGCGAGTCGCAACCGCGGCCGAGCAGTACGACGACCTCTGGGAGCAACTCCGGGCCGGCTGCCGGGCCTTCCTGGCCGCCGGGACCGACCCGGCGGTGCGGCAAATCCTGCTTCTCGACGCCCCAACCGTGCTCGGCTGGGACGAATGGCGAGCCCTGGACGAAGCCTCCTCCGCCAGACACCTCTCGGAGGCCCTGCAAGCACTCGCCGCAGCCGGGATCATCGCCGACCAACCGGTGGAACCCCTGACCCGGCTGCTCTCGGGGGCGATGAACGAGACCGCGCACTGGATCGCACGAGGCGGGGACCCACACGCCGCTGAACAGGCACTCGACCGACTCCTGACGGGACTGCACACTCCGGGCTAGCTCTCGCGCAGCACTCAACCCGGCAGGTCACTATTCCGCTGCATGTCCTGCTGCACTGGGACGACGAAGGTAACGACCGGCAAGCGGCCCTGGACCTGTTTGACGCCTTCGGTTCCAAGGAGAAGTCCGGCACGCCGATATGGGCGGTCACACCGGCGTTCCGCAGTTCGCGGGGGACGCCGCGGCCCAGTTCTTCACACGGCACCTGCAGTGAGCCCAGGCCGTCGGACCGGCAGTAGACGGTGCTGATGTCGGCCGCATACCGCTCAACGACCCCGGTACGTCGTGACGGGGTCTCTGCTGTCTCTGCGTCCTTATGGACGAACGCGGATGATGGTCTTGCCCTTGATCCGCTCCGTCGGGTTGAAGGCGGCAACGGCGTCGTCGAGGGCCGCGACTTTGCCGATGTTTGTCCGCACTCGTCCGTCCCGCACTCGCTGGACGATCTCACTCAGTTGGGGGCGGTCGGCCTCGACGACGAAGTCAACCGCCAGGCCGTCCGTCGGCTTCGCCTCGGGCGGGCCGGCGATGGTCACCAGCATTCCTCCGGCTCGAACCAGACCCGCGGACCGCTTCCCGATGTCGCCGCCGATAACGTCGAAAACCAGGTCGACTCCGCCGACGTCTTTCAGCTCGTCGTTGTCGAGGTCGACGAACTCGTGCGCGCCGAAGTCGAGTGCGGTCTGCCGGTCGGCGGCGCGTCCGGTGCCGATGACGTAGGCGCCGGCCTCTTTGGCGAGCTGCGTCACCATCGAGCCGACTCCACCGGCCGCACCATGCACGAGGACGCTCTGCCCCACCTGGAAGCGGCCATGCACGAACAGTCCCTGCCACGCGGTCAGGCCCGAGATCGGCAGGCTGGCCCCCACCGTGAAATCGACATCGCCCGGCAGCGGCGCGACGTTACGCGCCTCGATAGCCACGTACTCCGCCAGGGTGCCGTCACGAGCCCAGTCCGCGAGGCCGAACACCCGCTGTCCCACCGACAGCCCTCTCGTGCCATAGCCGAGCGCGCTGACCACGCCAGCCACCTCGTGGCCGGGGATCGACGGCGTGCGGTCCCGCCCAAGGCGATCGGTCCAGGTTCCGGGCCATGTCAGCTCGCCGGGGGTGAATCCCGACGCATGTACCTCAACGAGGACATCGTTCCCCGACGCCTCCGGCTCCGGCCGCTCCGTCAGCGTCATCCCAGCCGTTCCCGCGGCCTCGTCCGTCACCACAATCGCTTTCATCGAGCACCTCTCTGTACCTAAGCTTCGCGTCCCACGGCATGTCGGGCTGCACGCCATGAGCGTCGCCGGAGCTCCGCGTTTCACCACGGCAGATGAGCTGAGATTGAGGCGCGGCTAAAGCGCCACAAATGACCGTATAACGCAGACGGTGCAATCAACGCGCGCGGAAGTCCCCGTAGCGGAGTGTCCTGAACGTTCCTCCCCATCGCCCCGATACATGCCGCCCTGCACATCACAGAACAGACCCCCGTCAGGGGTGCGGCGTAGCGCAATCACGCAGTGATCCGAAGTGCCCTTGGTGGAGGGCTGTGGCGTGTGACCATCTCGGGGTGCCGCCCGTCGCCGAAAGGGGGCGCGGGCGTGATCCGGAACCAGGCCGCGCCAGCGGCATGCGAGCCAGGTCCCCTCCTCTTTATGGGCGCGCGCTCCATCGTGGTGCTGCTCGGCAGGGTCGAGGCTTGGCGCGACTTCGGGCTGCGGAGGGATCGGGGCGGTTGGGACTATTCCGGGGGGAGGTCGGATGTGAGGGCGGGCTGCGGAGCGCCGATGCTCTGGATCAGCTCCACGCTACTGAACAGCAGGTGGCTGGTGGAGAAGGAGCCGGTGATGCGGACGTAGTAGGAAACGCCGTCGGAATGCCGGTAGACCCGCCGCCCCTTCTCCCGCAGCATCGAGCTCGGGCGGAAGGTGCGGGCGGCATCGTCGAGCGCCGCCTGCGCGTCGTCGCGGGAACCCTGGACGGTGGCGACAGTGTCGATGTAGGTGCCGTCGGTCCTGACGTATTGCACAATGATCTCCCAGTGGGCCATTCCAGGATCCTGCGGCACACAACCCGCCATGACAACGGCTTCACCTACCTTCTGCGCGCTGCTCAGCGGAGCCTGCACAGCCGCCGGTCCAGGGGCGCCCCGCTGGACCAATTCCAGCAACTCGCCGCCCTCGGACTGGAGTGGGCGGTGCTCAACACGTAGGCAACACGGAAAGGGAGCAGCCGGTTCAGACGGCCTGAATGGGCGTGACGCCGCGGCCGGCCGATCATCGACCGTACTGAGAACAGCGTCATGAACCCCACGCCCAGGCGTACACGGCCGTACTGACCCATGCCTCGGAAGTTCTGCAGCTCCTGGAACGGGCGCTCGGGTGTATTGATGCGGGCGACAGCGCCCGGTACCCGTCTGTCGCCCAGCAGTTGACGGACTCGTGACGACGGCCGGGTGTCGCTTGAGCCGGTCGATGCTGCACTCCACCAATCGTGTTGGCGCTTTGGGCGCTCACAGGGTCGTGTGCCCCGCGGTGGCTTCGCCCGGCACACGTGGGGGGTACTTGAGTCTCCAGCAGGGGGAGACCTGAAGGTGGGGACATGAACGGCCACACGCTCTACTCGATCGGCGAGCTGGCCCGGCGAACCGGTGCCACGGTCAAGACCATCCGGTTCTACTCCGACTGCGGGCTCGTACCGCCCACGGACCGCAGTCCGGCCGGCTACCGCCTCTACGACAACGGCGCCGTCGCGCGCCTGGACCTTGTCCGAACCCTGCGTGACCTGGGACTGGAACTTGCTGCCATCCGAAAGGTCATGGACCGCGAACTCACGCTGTCGGCAGTTGCCGCGGCGCATGCCGAGGCGCTGGACGTGCAGATCCGGATCCTGCGGCTGCGGCGCGCAGTGCTGACTGCTGTGGCGAGGCGTGAGGCCACCCCCGAGGAGACGAATCTGATGCACAAACTGGCCAAGCTCTCCGAAACGGAGCGCCGACGGCTGGTCGGTGACTTCCTCGACGCCGCCTTCGGCGGCGTGGGAACCGGCTCCGTGTTCGCGGGGCCCATGCGCTCGATGACTCCGTACCTGCCGGAAGACCCCGATGCGGAACAGGTCCAAGCGTGGGTGGAACTGGCCGAACTGACCGAAGACCCGGAATTCCGTACCTATGTGCGACACCTGGTCGAGGACCAGGCGGCCGGGCACATCGCGGACACTCCACCCAGCCCGCACAGGGACTTGGCTGCGATCGTCCGCGACCAGATCGCCCCGGCCGTGGCAGCCGGCATCGAACCGGCCTCACCCCAGGCCGATCCGATCGTCTCGGCCCTGATGACCCGCTGCACGCCTCTTCTCGAATCCCGGGACGATGCCGAGTCCCGGGGGCAGCTCCTGACCCGGCTGGAACGTATGAACGACCCGCGCAGAGAGCGGTACTTCTCGCTGCTCGCGGTGATCAACGGCTGGCCCGGTCCGGAGAGCCTTCAGCCGGTGCTCGACTGGTCCGTCCACGCTCTGCAAGCCCGACCGCTCTCGCCCTTCGCCCCTGGTGCGCGGAAAACGAGCTGAGCCCACTCAGCCCCATGGGCCGGTCGCAGCGATCGGACCTTGTGGCTCGCTCTCACGCCCCGGCGTATCACCAACCGTCGTATCGTCGCCGACCCACGCGGCCGTCACACTGACTCCTTGCAGTCCCAAATAGACCGTCCGGGGGCGCTGCGGCGGGTACGTCAGCGCTTCGGGCAACGCGCCCTGAGCAGAGGGCGGATTGTTCGCCGCGGCCAGGATGTGCCCGTTGCGGGGGGGGCGACCACAACGATCGCCGGGCGGCGGTGGCGGGCGGGGACTGGGCGAGAGCTGCGGCGGCCGCAGTCGCGGCCTGCATCATGATCATCGCGGATCGGTTGTACCCGGCCGACGCACCCTCAGGAACAGGCCCCCGACACGGAGTTCCCCCCGAGCGAGAGGCGGATTGACCGCTGAAACGACACTGCACCCCGGGCACAGCGTCCAATCCCGGTCTACCGAAACCAGGTACGCCGCAGCCCCTCCGCGGTCTGGCTTCGAGCCAGTGCCGCTGCGAGCAGATCGTTGCCGAGCTACGTCGGGGCACTCAGGTTTCGTCGGAGTGGGCGCCGGCGCCGACGGGGGTCCGGCTGGCGGCCAGCCAGGAGCGGGCAGGGCCGGCGGGGGTTGCCGTGTCCACAGTGAGGTGGAGGCGGGTGTCGCCGTCGAGGCCGGGATAGCTGCGCTGTTCCGCGCCGGCGAAGCAGCCGCGAAGGGCTTCCGCGACCGCTCGGGCGACTTCGGGCGTGTGCGCGATGATCCGTACCTCGGCGTGCCCGAGCGATGGCAGTGTCTGGGTCTCGATGTACTTCACGTGGGCGTGTCCCCTTCAGGGTGGGCGAGAAGCCGGCGACCGGGGGCACCATCGCGCCCCGGCCGCTGCCCCCGGTCGGAGGAAGGTCTGTTCCTCACCGGCCGGCATCCGTGCGGTGGGCTCGACGACCGGTGTCGTCCGGCAGACCGGGAGGTCTCGGCAGGGGGTCACTGAAGTGGTAAGCCGCGATCCGCGCGTCGTGCTGGGCGTTCAGCAGGTGTATCCAGCACACTCCAGCGGTGATCGCGAGGATGATCAGCCCGATGAAGACGATGGTCTCCATGTCCCTCACCTCCAGGTGCTTCCGGGCGGGACGACGCGTCTGCCCATCGCGTCCCCGAAGGGGGACATGCAGGCCCCGCCTTCACTCTCCCAGGTGGCTTCCCCGCGCACGGCGTCCCGGATGCCGCGGCCGATGCCGGCTTCGTTGGCCATCAGGACGCCGGCAGTGAGGACGCCGCCCGGGATCGCTGCGGCGGCCATCAGGCGGGCCGCAGCTGCGGGTACAGTCTCGGGCGGGATGACGAGGAGATCCCAGCGGCCGACGGAGTACGAGAACAGAATCAGCTTGTCGGGATCCTGCTCGGTGAACCAGCCCACGTGCAGCAAACGCCCGTCCACAGCAACCGTGTGCGGGACAACCGGCCAGCGGACTGGGCTCACCGTGACGCGGGTGACGCGGCCCCAGGGCTCGGCCAGGGCAGCGGCGAGTGGTGGAAGCTCGGCTGCGAGGTCGCGGGAGTGTGGCCACCAGGCCCCGTCCAGCTGGCCGGCGAGTGTGGTCTTCGGGGTGAGAGACAAGCGGGCCGGGAACTCTGCGGCGAGATCGCGGGGCGCGGTCCGATCGAGTGTCGTGGTCATCATGCGGACCTGCCCCCGGGCCGCCCGTCGGCAGCCCGGTTTTTAGGCGATCGCCGGAAATGACACCCGCGTGAAAGCCGGTGCGCGAAGTACTCCCGGTGCTCTCACTGTACGCCTGATCGATGGGAAATGACCGGTGTGACCAGGTATTTCGACGGTGACGCCATGGAGAGCGGCGAGCGGCGGGAGTACCGTGAAACGACGGCGGGCTCGCGTACGTCGACGGCCGGGCAACGGTGCCGGCCTGGGACGAGGCACGGCCGTACTCCGTAGACGGGCGGATCACATGGCTGACTCCGAGATTCCCCCCAGACCCCCACTGCTCCTTCCGGATGCGATCCACCAGGCGGTCAACCCGGGTACGGCCCTGCTTCGACTGGAGACCACTCGGTCCCGGGAGGGCCTCCTGGACGGTGCGTGGTGGCCCCGTACACGCGACATCAAGACCGAACTGCCCGCGCTGATCAGCACGTTGACCGAGTACCTCGGGCCCATCACACGGGTCGGCGTGGACGCATCCGCCTGGAACGGCCTCCCCACCCGCCTGGTCATCGACGACCAGGTCGTCCACCTCGACTCCGACCCGGTCGGCGACGACACCATCCTCATCACCCGCGGCCACAACGACCACTTCGCCCTGCTCGTGGTTCCCCCGGACACCACCGCCGACACCGCCCGCGAAGCGATGGCCCGCGCCGTCCGCGCAGACAACATCACCGAGGCCGCACAGATCCTCATCGCCACCACACCCGACCCCGAGTAGAACCAGCTCGTTGACCCAGGCATCCACTGACGAGCGGATGGCGAGCCCGGCCCCCACAGGTTCCCGCTGAACGCAGAAGCTCTGGCACACCGTCGTCACGATCTCCAGGCCGTGCCGACCGACGCAGTCCGGGTCCGGTCGCCACCGCCGACGGCAGCGTGGTGCTGCTGTCCCACACGCTCACCCGGACAGCACCCTCGCCGATCGCCAGATCCAGCAGGCACGGTCCCGGCGCGTATGTGCGGGCCTTGGTCACCGGCTCGCTCACTACCAACTGCACCGGCAGGGCTGGGAGCGCAGCCGCACTTCCCTTCACCAAAGAGATGGGGCCCACCCTCGAATCCGCGTGGAACCCGGCGGCGCGATCCCGGAAGGACATATCGGAGAGCCCGGCACCTTGCTCTGCCGATCCGCCGCAGCAGGGTGGCGTTGCCGACACGGTTTTCCCCGATCAGGCCCATGGGGTGACCAGGGGCGGCGGTGACCGAGACACCGTCCGGGACGCGGCGTCCGCCGAGGCCGACAGACCGGGTTGGGGCACGGGGTACCGTCCCGGCGTGATCGGTGGTCGACCCGCCGGGCGCACGGCCTCGGAGGCGGCCCACGTCATACGTCGGCGGCTCACACCTCGGGTTCCCCCGTTTCCTGCAGTACCCCGTCGGCCAGCCGCAGCCAGCGGCTGATCCCGATCTTGGCGAGGAACCGCTCGTCGTGGCTGACCACCATGAAGGCGCCCTGGTAGGAGTTGAGCGCGCTCTCCAGCTGGCCCGCGCTGATGAGGTCGAGGTTGTTCGTGGGCTCGTCGAGCAGCAGCAGATGCGGGGCCGGCTCGGCGCACAGCACACAGGCCAGGGTGGCGCGCAGGCGCTCGCCGCCGGAGAGCACCCTCACCGGCAGATGGGCCCGCGCGCCCCTGAAGAGGAACCGGGCGAGCAGGTTCATCCGCTCCGCCTCGGGACGCTCCGGCGCGAACGCGGCGAAGTTCTCCGCCACGGTGCGGTCCAGGTCCAGCAGGTCCAGGCGCTGCGACAGGTAGGCGATCCTCCCGTCGTTGCGCTTGATGTCCCCGCTCTTGGGGACGAGACCGCCGGTGACCAGCTGCAGCAGGGTGGTCTTGCCGGCGCCGTTGGGTCCGGTCAGCGCGATGCGCTCGGGGCCCCGGACGCTCAGGTCGACGCCGCTCGCCGCGAACACGTCCTTGTCGCCGAGGCGGACCTGCATGCCCTCGCCGAGGAACAGGTTGCGGCCGGCGGGCACCTGGGTGTCGGGCAGCTCCAGCGTGAGCCGCTGCTCCTCGCGCAGCGCCTGCCCGGCCTCGTCGAGGCGGGCCTTGGCATCGCTGACCCGGGACGCGTGCATCGTGCCGGACCTGCCCGCGGCCTCCTGAGCGCCGCGCTTCATGTTGCCGGCGAAGATCTTGGGCAGACCGGCGTTCTTCAGGTTCTTGGCGGCGTTGCTCGCCCGGCGCTCGGCGCGCTCGCGGGCCTGCTGCAGCTCCCGCTTCTCCCGCTTCAATTCCTGCTCGGCGTTGCGGACGTTCTTCTCGGCGACTTCCTGCTCGGCGCGGACGGCCTCCTCGTACTCGGTGAAATTGCCGCCGTACAGACGTAGTTCGTCGCTGCCGAGTGCGGCGATGCGGTCCATGCGGTCGAGGAGTGCGCGGTCATGGCTGACCAGGAGCAGACTGCCGTTGAAGTCCGACAGCACGTCGTAGAGCTTGTGCCGGGCTTGGCGGTCGAGGTTGTTGGTCGGCTCGTCGAGCAGGAGGATGTCGGGGCGCTTGAGCAACTGGGCGGCGAGGCCGAGGGAGACCACCTGGCCACCGCTGAGCGTGCTCAGACTGCGGTCCAGGGTGAGGCCGGCCAGGCCCAGACGGTCGAGCTGGGCGCGAGTGCGCTCCTCGATGTCCCAGTCGTCACCGATGGTGGCGAAGTTCTTCTCGTCGACATCGCCGGACTCGACCGCGTCCAGGGCGCGGATCACCGCGGCGACACCGAGTACTTCGGCGACGGTGAGGTCGCTGGTCAGGGGCAGGGTCTGCGGGAGGTAGCCGAGCACGCCGTTCACCGACACCGAGCCAGTGGCGGGCTTCAGCTCACCGGCGATCAGCTTGAGCAGAGTGCTCTTGCCGGAGCCGTTGGGCGCGACCAGGCCCGTACGACCGGGCGGCACGGTGAATGACAGGTCGTGGAAGACGGGGGTGTCGTCGGGCCAGGCGAAGGAGACGTTCGAGCAGACGACGGCAGCGTCGGACATGGAAATGACCTCGGAGAAGCAGCGGGCAGAGCGTTGACCTCTGCCCTGGGCAGACGTGGGAAAGGGGTACGACGAAACGGACCACTTCGGCAGCGCTCCTGAGCGCCGGCCGGTGGCCGTCAGATCCGGATCTCACCCGGAAATGTCGTCGTCACCCACCACGTCTATGACTCCTCGATCTACGTCCTACGGATAGCAACCAGCATAACGACCCGTTCCCCCTTCCCATTCCCATTACCCCTCCCCCGTGATCACGGTTGGCGGCTCCTCCCGCCGGCACACCTGACCGTCCTGCACCACGTGGTCCCAGTAGGTGCCGCCGTCCTGACAGAAACCGAGGCAGACGCGAGCTGGCGTCTGGCCCCACCTGCACGAGTGCCGCTGGCCAAGCTTCAGACAGTGGGCCTGCCTGGACATGGACGATTCGGCGATTGACGGCTCCCACGTCAGGGCGTTGAAAGAGGGCTCACGTCGGCCCTTCGCCTGTCGGCCGACGGCCGCCCCGGATCCCAGCACCATGTGATCGTCGACCGCCATGGCACTCCGTTGGCGGCCTCCCCGACCCGTGGCAACCGGCACGACGTCACACAGCTGATTCCTCTACTCGAGTCGACGACACGCGTCGCCTGGAAGCCCGCCAAGACGGAACTCTCGTTGCCGAGGCCGTTGTCGGCCTTTCGGTGGTGCATCGGTGTCCTGTGTCGGATCAGCGTGGAACCGACGGCGTGGGGACGAGGTCATGCTCGGATCGGCACTGGACACTCTTGCCGGGCTGGGGGCGAGGGGAGCGATTCTCTAGTGGACGACGACGCCCCACCCGGAAGCGAGCGGGACCGGACAGCGGCCAACTTGCCCTACGAAGCAGCCGGATTCACGTAGTCGATCATCTGACTCCTATTCGATGTAGTGCAGGAGAAGTTGATGCGAAGCGCCGAAAGCGGCTATGTCCCCTGCCTGCCCCCTGTCGGCATCGACACGGGCAAGGGTCGCCACTGGGGCGTGGTGGTCGGCGCCAGCGGCGCAACACTGTGGTCGAGGAGGAGCCGAGGCTGGGCGGTAGTCCGTATGGCAGCGTGGCACCGGGTTGGGCTGACGATCGGTTGTGATGATCAGCTGCTGTCCAGGGCTGCAAATGAGCACTTTGAGTGATATGGCCGCGATGGGGTATCTCAGGCGGTGCAGAAACGTTGGTGTCTGCGTGGAGCCACGTGAACTATGGGAACGCAACACGCTTCTGGCTGAGGCGTTCTGCAGTACGAATGATCGAGTGCGCGAGGCGCAGGCGGTGATGGATGAGGCGTTGGCCAGCCGGACGCGGGCATTGGCCGCGTTTGCCGTGACTGTCGGCAGCGACGGGGCGGTGGCCGACCTGATGGGGTTGAACGAACGCGAGGTGCGCGTCGCACGTCGCACGGTTGGCAAGGAGGATGCCCGGGCTGTCGCCGAGCACTTGCTCAGTCCTCTGGCAGAAATGCCTGCCCCGCTGGTTGAACCCGTCCCGGATCCCGTATGGGAGCCGCATGCCGATCCAGTGCCCGCCCATGTGCCCCATCCGCGCCCGGAAGCAGTAACGCCTGCCCATCCGCCCGTGGTGGAGAGTGGCATTTCGGATGCCCCGGTGTCCTGGACGCCCGGGATGGACTCCGTATTGCAGTGGAGCTGCCAATCCGGCCTTGATCTTCAGACCGTGGCGGAAGAACTCGGCATGAACTCCAAAGACCTGCTTTTGCGAGCACAGATGCTTGCCGCCGAAGGGCGACTGATGCCGAATGTACCGGCGTACGACGCGAGCCGGGCAGGCCGCCACCGCCGGCACGGCTCCATGCAATACACCCCTGTCCCCGACAGCCCCGAGACCTTGTACAGCTCGCCAGGCCCTTACGGTTGAACTTGGTGAACACCCCGCGCATTTCGGGTGCAAGCGCGGTGCCCAAGGGACACGAGGGCTGGTCAGAACACTGCATTGAAGCCTCACAAAGGATGACGGCGCACGGCGGAAACCTCAGTGACTCCGCCGTGCGCCGTCCGCGACATCCGCAGAAATGCCAGGTGCGCCGCCAGGCGTGAGCAGGAATACGAGAAAGACAGGTGGGCGGTGTCGAGCGTTTGAGATCAGCGGACGTGCGGGAAATCCAGCTCGCGATGCGCGAGGCAGTGAGGGTGCCGTCCACAGCGAAGCGGCTGGTCAGGTGCCCGGCCGGGCCTCGCCAAGGAATCAGCTTCAGCGAGAGTCGGTGATCCATCGCTGAAGTGTCAGGTTCGTTTCGTCGTCGAGCAGAGACAGTGCGTCGATGGCCCGCAGGTCCCCGGGGGCCGGCGCGACGCCTGCCACAGTCAGCGTCGCATGCAGTTCCAGGCGACGGCGCTCCGGCGCCCGCACCGGGCGTGCCACCCGGTCGCGCGGATCGGGCGCCAGCGAGTCCGCCAGCAGTTGCTCGCATGGATCGATCGGCGACCAGTCCGTGTCACCTGACTCGCGCAGCGAGATGCCTGGCGGCTCGACATGGAAGGCATCAGCACCCGGGAACAGGTACGGGTCAACATCGATGTGCGAGACCGTCGCCGCCCGGGGAGAGCAGTTCCAGGATTCCACGAGAACCTCCTGTTTGCCGGAAGGGGCTGTCGGAGGTCAGGAAGCCATGGTGAGGACCTGCGGTTCCCGCACCGGCGCAGCACCACCCGAACGCACGCATAGGCATCTCTTCAGACTCGCTCGACGCCGCGAGCGGTACTCCCATTCGAACGAAGCCCCTATCTACTACTACCGGCGGACACATACGATAATAGGGGTTGCTGAGTCATTCCATTCGCCAGGGTTCGCCACCCTTCCTGACCAGGGCTCATCTGCTGCAGAGTCTGAAACTCAAGCCGTGAAGTTGCCTCCGGAAGGACTTTTCAATGCGGAAGCACAAGGCAGAATTCTGGCTTTCGGCTGCCGCCGATGATCCGGCCGCCTGCAGACGCGAATGGCGCGCGGGAGAACACGGGATGGCTCTATTGGCTACCGGAAGAATGTGGGACGCTGCAATCCTTCCCAAGGCCCTCGCTCGCGCCGTGCTGGACGAACTGACTGGCATGCCGCACAGCGCAACGGGCCCCGCCATGCTCGACCGCCTCCGGGGTCGGATTACGCTACTCCTGCCGCTCCAACCGCTGACACGCTGGGCCGGAGCGGGAGTGAGGCACCTAACCGTGGGCTCCTGGATCGCCGTGCCGTCTCCATACCGAAAAGGCGGCCCGCTACTGTGGCTCACTCCGCCCGATGATGCGGGCACCCTTTTCCCCGCAGCGGCCATTGAGGGTGCACTCGATCGTGCTGCACGAGGGTCAAGGTCGCAGCATTGGTGGCACCACCGCAAACCCGGCTCGGTCGGATAGAGCAAAGAATCCCATGCACTTGGTGCAGGAGTCTGATGCACAATTGCCCTGGTCGGACCTGAGTCACGGAACCCCTGTTCTGGCGTTCATAAAGGGGCACCTGAACAGGCATCCCTTGTCATCATATGCCTCTCAGTGCGAGGTGCCATCCGATGCCCCTGGGTAAAGTTCTGTGGTTTGATGTCCGGCGGGGTGTGGGGGTGATTCAGCCCTACGGATTCGAAGGCGAGGTGCACGTAGAAGCTCGTGCGGTGCAGGAAGAATGCGAGCTAATAGCAGGCCAGAAGGTGCTGTTCGATATCTGTCTGGACAGCGACGGGCGGCGGGGCGACAACATTCGCATTCTTGGCAGGTGAGGCTGGGCCACTACCAGCAGCCCGCATTGCTGCCCAGACAGAAGTGGCCCTGGCCGCAGTCCCGGCCCATACGGATCGTGTGCCGTGTCTTCTCCCGCCGGCTCGTGCCGGCCGACACCCTCGACACCGAGCGCATCACGGCCGACTACGACGCGGGCGTCCTGACGCTGCGGATCCCGATCGCCTAACGCGCCAAGCCACCGCAAGATCACCATCGGCGAGGGATCGCCCCGGCAGATCACCGGCTGAGCCGCCGTCCCACCCGCACGAGCCGCGGGGAAGGGGAACCCGATCTCCCCCTTTCCTCCCGTCCTCCGCGTGCAGTCAAGACCAACCGGCTCATGGCAGAGGGACAGTGTCATGCGATGGGATCTTGGCCCCGCGCCTGCCGACCGTGCCTTGTCAGTACCGCGTGCAAGGGTGTGCCGCATGGCTCTCATCACGCTGGACATCCCCACCCCTGCCCAACTCCGTCCCCGCTGGGCCGCCCTCGCCGCCGTACTCGCGGCACGCGGCTGGGGAGACGGCTGCCGCGCCGACGACGCCCGCTGGCACTACGACGACGGTGGCGGCAACTGGCTCGACCTGCACCACTTCGAGGACGGGCGGGCCCTACTCGTCGGCCACGACCACGAGTACACCAACACGTACTACGGCCCCGCCGCCGAGTACTTCCAACAGCAGGAGACGGACCTCCTGGCCGGCGCGCCCGCCTGGTGGGAGCCGCCGCTACGGGCCGTACAGGAAGCCGGGCAGTGGGTGGGCTTCGTCTACGGCTACGAGGACGGGCGCTGGCAGTGCGCACAGTACGAGCCCGACGACGGCTTCGCCAGCGTGGGACTGCCCGCGCTCAGCCCGGAGATGACGGTGGAATTCGTCACCGAGTACACCAAGGACTCACCGGGCATGCAGGCACCACCGCCGACGGCGGCGATCGAAGCGCTCGTCGCAGCGGACTGCCTGGTCACAGAGGACCTGCTGACCGCCGTCATCGGTCCCCAACCCACCACACCCACGGCATGGAACCCATCAGCCGGCGTAGCCGCAGCACGCGCATTCCGTGCGTGGCCGCGCCACAGGCAGTAGCCAGCGACCAGTTGAAGACGAGCATTCGAGTCAAGGAACCCGGCCTCGGAGGTCTCGTCGTTCCGGGCGCTGAAGGTCGCGCACTCAGGGCGCGGTGAGCTGCGCGATCTCCGCCGAGGCCGAGGCCATGCCGAAGAAGGCCGACGCCTTCGCACACTACGGGGGACGCGGCGGTCCTCCAGACGCTCGTCGCGGCGCTCCCCCAGGTCGTCGCCGAGGCCGCCGAGCCCCGCTGAGCTCGTTCGACGGAACTGACCGTCATCTCGACACGGACGGGGCGAGCCCCCTCTCCCGCCAGTTCACCGACAATGGGACTCAGGGCATGAAACTGCTCTGCTCCAGGACGGAAGTCGACCTGGCCGAGCTGCTCAAGGGCCTGGCCCGCTCGCGGGGCGGCGAGTCCGCGGCCCGGATTCAGCACCGGGCGACGGAAAGATCGAGAGCGCCTGAACCGGTCCTGACGGGCGCCGGGCACGGGGGCACCTTGTACAGGCGGCGACAAGATCAAAAAGCCCTAATGTGTCATGTTCCTGGGGTGGATGGTCATTGGCTCCGCACGGGAGGCACAGCAACCGGTGCGTAGGTGCTGCGGCACGATCCAGGTCGACGTGGTCGAGGTGGCTTGCTCCGAAGCGCGTAGCGAGACCCGCACACCGGAGATGCTGTTGACACTCCCCGTCCCATAACCTCGTGGATGGAGACGTCAGAGGCCATGCGTTTCCACTCGAAGGAGGCGATGGTGCTCGGAAGAGGCAGGCGGCTGTTCGCGGGCGCCGTGATCGTGGCCTGCGTGGTGCTTGTCGGCCCCAGTGCACCAAGCGGTGGCCTCTTCGCCAGGTCACTGCCCGTCGAAGCCGCCAAGGATGTCGTACCGAACCGGGTCATGACGTGGAACATCTGCAACCCCTGCGAGGAGAGCAACGTCGACCGGGCGGCGGAGATCGCCACGCATGCGCCCCAGGTCATCGGCTTTCAAGAAGCTTGCGTCCGTGACGTCGAGAGGATCCGCGACAATCTGAAGAGGCTTCACGGGCTGGTCTACCACGTCGAGTACGGGATGGTTCTTCGGAACTGGAACCGCTGCGGGGGAATGCCGTGGAGTCCGGGGGCTTTCGGCCAGGCGATCCTCTCAGCGGCACCGATGACAGACCGCCACCACGTGGAATACCCCGATGGAGGATCCGAAGACCGGGGATACATGGCAGTCACCACCCTGGTCGGCGGCAGGCATGTCCGGGTCTTCAATACACACCTCGCCCAACGACGCCAGGAAGCAGTCCGAGCAGAGCAGACCCGCGTGCTCGCCGCCGAAGTCGCCCAGCACGACCGCGCGATCGTCATCGGCGACTTCAACGCCGTGCCGGGCGCTCCCGAACTCGCCCGGATATGGGCACTGGCCGCGGATGCAGACCCTCGGTGCCATCCCTCGTCCATCGGCACCTGCAAGCCGACGACCGACTGGCAGTCCAAGTTCGACTACATCTTCCTGCGGGGCATCGCCCCACGTGAGCACCGTGTGCATCCCACCTCGCACTCGGACCACCACCTGTTCTTCGCCGACGTGGACTCAACCTGAACAGGCATCCTGGCCGGCCCAGCCGGTGATCCCGAGAGCCGACGATCCGCTTCGCCCGGCCCACGCCTGCATGGGCCTGGCCACCGCTCATGTTGAAGCTTCGGGCGCCTACAGGGTCGTGTGCCGGGCGGCGGCCACCGCCGTCTCAGTGGAATTCAGGACATGGTCACGGCCACAACCCTGCACGGTCTGGGCCGACGCGCCGAGGCGGAAGCCACAGCCCGTCACGCGCTGAGTGCCTGCGAACAGTTCCTCCATCCCCAACACCCCCGCATTCGAGAAGCCCGCGCGCTGCTGGCCCGCGTTACCGAGGACCCACTCCTTTGACGCGAGCCCACACGATCTTGTCCGGCGAAGGACCCCACGCGTAAGAAGCCGGGACTCGCGCCCCTCAACCCCGGGATCCAGACTCGGGCCGCCCAGGTCGGCGGCGGCCTGGCCGGCACACGCTCCACTGCCATGGCTGGGTCGCTCGAGGTTCTTGAAGGGCTGACGGCAGACAGCGCCGCCGACGGATCGCTACGACGGCTTCGCGGGCGTGTAGCGCCCCATATACAGCTTCACCTTCTCCACGTAGGTGCGCTGAAGTGCCGGGATGCCATCGGCGTTGTTCACCGTCGTGGCAGAAGTGCGGTAGGCAGCCGCCAGCACCAACGCGCGGTCGTCTTTGAAGTCGCCTTGCAGGCGTGGGGAGAGCCAGCACAGCATCCTCCCGACTGCGGGAATGGCCACGGCGGGTGAGAATGCTGCGTCCGGTGGGCTGTTGGGGGCGTGGAACTGAAGCACGCGAGGCGTCCAGCGGGCGATGCCGAATTCGTCCTTGGCCGGATCACGCAGGGCTGGATCAAAGTTGCTCTCGACCTTGAGCATGGCGGCGATCAGTGCCGGGCTGACACCTTCGGCATCGCACGCGGTGCCGGCCTGCACGATCAGCTTCCGGTACATCGGCGGTATGCCTGTTCCGGTGCGCAGTAGGTCGGGCCGGTATTCCGTGGGTATCGGCGGTGACGTGTCGCTGCGATCCTGGCCTGAATCGGCGGCGAGGACTGCGGCCGCCGCGACGAGGCCGGCTGTGATCAGCCCAGCGATCCCGAGCAGCAGGCGTCTGGGGGCAGACCTCTGAGCTCTGCGCTGTGGACGTACACCAAGGTTCTCATCCTCGTCCGCACCCGTCTTCAGAACAGCAACGCGTGCGAGCAATGAGGCGGCGTCATGCCGGGCACGTCGTTCGTGGTCCGGCTGGAGGCAGTCCTCGATGAGAGCGCGCCAGCCCTCGGAGAGGCTGTGGGCGAGCCTCAGTTCACCGGCCCCCGACGCATAGGCGGCCGCCGCCGCTGCGCGGGCGGCCCCTGTCGCGCCGGGGAACGGCATCCGGCCGGACAGCACTTGGTGGGCGGTGACACCGAAGGCCCAGATGTCCGCTGTCGTGCGAACGGCGGTACCGTGCTCGCCCAACTCCTCGGTCCAACGCTCGGGTGGGACATAGTCCGGGGAGCCTGCCGGTGGCAGATAGGCGTGAGTACCGTCGAGTTCTGCTGCGAGACCGAAGTCGGCGAGCCTCGCGGAGCCATCCTCCATGACCAGCACGTTCTGGGGTTTGAGATCCCCGTGCACCCAGCCGGCGCCGTGCATGTGCGTCAAGCCTTCGCAGATCTGCTCGAGCAGGCCTGCGCCGTTCGTCAGTGGTGCCGTTCCGCATCGGTGGAGCAGATTCGCCAGAGAGTCGGCCGCACGTTCCATGACAACCACGACAGCCCCGTCGAGGCGTGGGCGTGCCGGGTCATCGATGACCAGCGACTGGAATGTGCGGATCAGCCGCGGGTGCGTGAGGGACTCGTGGACTCGCAACTCTCTGCTGACCATGTCCTCCAGGTGTTGGAGGTGACGAGTGGTCAGCGTTCCCGTGGGGAGGAACTTCAGAGCGGCCGACTGCGGCCTGAACGCCTCGTCATCGGCCCCTTCACGGATCGGGCGGCGTGGTGAGTAGCGGGCGGCGTAGACGCTGCCCCAGCTGCCGGCGGCGATCCCCTCCTCAATGACCCAGTCCCCCACTCGATACCCTGGCTCGACCACCGTGGGCCACTGTCCGCCGGCCACGACCGTCAACTCGCGGACGAGCGCGGAACACGGCTGGGCAGCAACGCCAGGTGTTCCTCTCGGACGAGGTTGAACCGGAGGGCGACCGAGACCAGCATGTCCCGTTTGGCATTGAAGCGGTCCGGCCGGTTGTCCCGGCGCGTCGGCTTGATCCGGAGCTTGTTCCGCGCGAGGTAGTCGATATGGAAGTTCACCGCGCCGGTGTTGATGGTGCGACACGCAGGCAGTGTCCGCAGTCGCTCTACCACGGCTTCCACTCCGGGCACTTCGACATGGCATTCATCGCGTAGTCGCGGCTCACACAGAGCCACGAGGACCAGAAAGTATTTGGCGGAGGTGTCCAACGGGTAGGACGACAGCGTCATTTCACCGCTCAACGATTCAAGACTGCATTCCTCAACGAAGTTGTGCATCGGCGCGTATACATGGAAGGAGAGGAGTTCTGGTGCCGTGGGCAGCACGACGCGCGATATCTCGAAGGGTACGGGCGCGGCATGTCGCAGCGGCGGCACCTTGATGAACTCGCCGCCGCCTTCCGGGTTCTCGACGACATACGTGGACTCGCGGCTGAAATTGGTGAGCGTCCAGAAGGTGTCGGCTGCGGTGATCTGTCCGGCGAGCCGCGGTACCGAATCGTGGTCCAAGAAGACGTCCAGCGCGGGCTTCTCAGTGCCGCTTCGGTTCCCTCCGTCGACACCTCGCCCGAAGCGCAAGGACTGTCCAGGCGCCAATTCAAGAACGCTACTTTCACCGTGTCTTGAAGGCGGTTGCACGAGTACAGAACGCATGAGCCCCTCCCGCGCATTCTCACGGCAGGCACTCCCCCACCTGCGATGGGAACTCTAACGCACGACCGTGCGGTCAGGCCGCGGAGGGGAAATGAGATCACAGCGCGATTCGAAACCCCGCAAGGGTTTGGCACCTCCCTGAGCCGTGATGCCATCACTCCTCGAACACGGTGGGCACAGCACGTTCAAGCTGCCTGGGGCATTCCGTGACGCCCTGGGCCGGCCCTGGCTTGTCGGCCGGAGCTACTGGATGGGGGTGGGACCGTTTCTCACGAGTCGGCGCAGGCCGGCCGCGTAGCGCAGCCAGACGATCCCCACGACCATCGGGAATGCCAGTCCACATACAGCCTGCACGATCCCCAGCACGATACCGGCGGGCCCGTAGTCGTCGAGGTCGAGCTCGAAGCCGAGCACTGGCAGCCAGAAGAGCCCACCGAAGGCGGCCCAGGCGTGGACCATCCACGCTCGTGGGGCAATGCGACGGGCAGCGCGTGCTTGCTGGAGGTGGCCGTATCCGTAGGCCAGCCACACGACACCCAGCCCACTGACCGTCCACCACATGGATTCCTCGGTCCAGGCGTCCCACCGGCCGAACGTGACAGTGCCACTCACCGCCGCGGTGAACTGCAGCAGCCCACCCGCCGCGAACCCGCGTGCCGCCTTCGGTCCTTCGACCCGGGCAAGCGCTCTGCCCATCACCAGCGACAACAGAGCATTGACCAGGGCAGCGCCTCCGAGGAAAACGACAAGGCCGATGAACAGGCCCACCTGTTCATCGGAGGACGACGTGGAGATTCCGTCACCCACCAGCACAGCGGCGGTGGGCAGCAGAAGCAGCCACAGCACGCCATTCACCGTCACCAGCCGAGGCAGGATGCCAAGCTGCCTGCCGGCTTGAGTTGCAACCGCCATGGGAGCTTGCGCGGCTGGGGATCCCCCACTGACGTGCATTGAATGTCTGCCTTTCCGAAGCCGCTCGCCCGCCCGTTCCACGCGGCACCCTAGTGCCGACTGGGCCTCTGGCCACCCTTGGCACCGTCAGGTTGACACGACGGAGCACTGGCGTACTCAAAACCCGCGTGAGCGTCCGGCCCGCACCTGTGGGGGCGCAGGGCAGGGCAGTTGCGCCACCGGGTACCGGCCTCGTCGCACCACCGTGGCCCGGGCACCCTGAGTCGCCTCAGGGTCCCTTCAGGACGCCGAGCTGCCAAGCTCCGGGCATGAGAGTTTCCAAGATCAAATCCGTCCTGGCGGTCCTCGCCCTCGGGGCGGGCATCGCCGTCATCCCCGCCACCACCGCCCAGGCCGCTCCCGGCTGCTGGAAGAGCGGAACGAAATGGTGGTGCAACAACGTGGGGGGTGCCGGGGTCTACCGCTGGGAAGGCGTCGACGGCACCACCAAGCGGCTGGTCGGCCGAATGAACACCACAACCAGCTGGTTCAACGGGCGAAGCGACTGCAACCACCCGATCTATAACAACGGTTCGGGAGCCGGCGCCCCCCATCCCTACCGCTGGATCTACACCCAGGCCGACAACGGCGAGTGGGGGTGGATGAGCGACAAGGACATCTACAACGAGACGAACCCCCTGCCTGCACTGCAGCCCTGCGCCATGTGAGAGACCATTGCGCCCGCAAGAGGGCAGCCCGCTGTCCCAGCAACCGAGTCGACTGCTGGGACGGTGGGCACTCAGTCCCCGAGTGGTGCACACCATTCCTTCCAGTCCTCCTGGCCGGCCCAGTTCGAGTCCGGGTCCTGGCCACCGAGGAGGACGGCCTCCTCACCGTGCTGCGCAACACGCCTTCGATCGGGCCCCTATGCGCCCCCCGCACGCCCTGCCGGCTGAGGCCCGCCTGCAAGCATCCTGGTCCTGACGGATGCCCGTAGCGACTCTCCCTGAGCGGTGCGGTTGTCCGCTTCCGCGGGGCCGGCTTGAACCTTTTGGGGGGACAGATGGAATCGGCAGGCCGGACGGATCCCTCGGACACCGCTGCGCAACTCTCCCGGCATCGGTGCGAGCAGGAGATCATGGTCCTGCTCGAGGAGTACCGGGCCCTGCGTGAAGAGGTCACCCAACGCGTCGCAGCACGCATGCAGATGATCGGATTCGCTGGTGTCGTCTCCGCGGTGCTGGTGGTGGCGAACAAGTTCACCTTCGATGGTCCGAGCATGTACGTCGCCGTTCTCCTGCTCCTCCTTGCCGTCGTGTGGCTGCGTGGCATCAATCTGGCCATCCAGCGGATAGGTCGTCACTTGCGTGTCGTTGAAGCCCGCATCAACGCTCTGGCCGTCCGGGCGTGGGGAAGTTCCGAAACCGTTCTCACCTGGGAGACAGATATCCAGACCAGACGGGTTCACGTGCGCGGAGTCGCCCTCCGGAGCGGGCGCCTCTTGGGATGGATCAAGTCCTGAGCGCAGTGGTGGCAGCGGACCGGCTGCCGTGGTTCAGCGGGACAGGTCCCGTCTGGTGCAGGATGAGGCTCTATGGCAACCGTTCTCGCTTTCCATGCGCACCCCGACGACGAGGTGCTCATGACGGGCGGCACGCTTGCGCGCGTTGCCGCCGAGGGGCATCGCGTGGTGATCGTCGTCGCCACCGACGGTCTGATGGGACCCGCGGCAGAAGGAGAGTCGCCGCGCATGGGTGAACTGCGCGCGAGTGCGGCCGTCCTGGGAGCTGCCCGCGTTGTTCACCTCGGATATGCCGACAGCGGCAACGGCAAGGTGCTCTATCCCGATCCGCCGGACCGGGCGCGTTTCGTACGGGCCGACCCCGAGGAAGCCGCAGAGCGACTGGCCGCCATCCTCAAGGAGGAGACCGCTGATGTGCTCCTCAGCTACGACGCCAACGGTGGTTACGGCCACCGGGACCACGTCAGGGTCCACGAGGTCGGCAGACGCGCTGCCGCCCTCGCCGGGGTGCATCAGGTACTTGAGGCCACCCTTCCGCGCGACCTCATCGCCCGAGCGCTCAAGCTGGTGGATCGATTGAGGATCCCCCTGCGCCACGACGCTGTGGCTCCCCGCACCGCCTACAGCGCGCGCTCGACCATCACGCACAAGGTCGACGCACGCCGCTTCGCCCGCCAAAAGCAACGAGCACTCGCCGCACACCGATCCCAGGTATCGGGTACCGGTCGACTGGCCCCGGTCATGAAGGCGCTCATTCGGCTACCGTCCCCCGTCTTCGGAGTGATCCTGGGGCGGGAATGGTTCATCGATGCCACCCGGACCTCGACCTCCGCACCCGTCATCGGCATCTTCCAGCCGACGGCGTAACGCCGCGCCGAGTGCGCCCTTACCGACAGCTTCGCACGAGGGCCTGTCCGGCGGATCTTGTGACTGTGGGGGGGGCGTTTCGTTGGCACGGTCGCGGGACGGGAGATCTCACGAATGAGGAGTGGGTCCGGCTGAAGCCGCACCTGCCGAAATCAGGGCTGCGCGGCGGCCGGTGGGCCAGTCATCGCAGCATCATCAACGGGATCCTGTACCGACAACACACGGGTGTGCCCTGGCGGGATCTGGCGGGATCTGCCTGCGCGTTTCGGTCCGTGGAAGACCGTGTATGAGCGGCACCAACGCTGGTCGGCGGATGGCACGTGGGACAGGATCTTCCAGGGCCAACCGGGGAGGGGATACCTTCACGTCTCGGTCCGGCGGTGCTTACGGCTTGTGGGTTACCCAGAGCATTTCTGCCGGCCAGCGGTGTGCCCAGTCAGGCGGGTCGGTTTGGTTGTAGCCGTTGGCTGTTCCGGGTTCGGGCCGCGGCTCGATGAGGTCGTCGATGACGAGACCTGCGCCGCGCAGGACCTTGATCCAGTCGCCGTAGGTGAGCTGATAGCTGACCGCGTCCTGGTCTTCGGCGATGGTGTCCAGCCCGAAGTAGTCCTGGTGCAGCGTCGTGGTGACGCGGCTGGCGGCTTCGTCGTAGCAGGCTTCGAACCATGGGCTGGCGACGTTGAACACCAGGCGCCCCCCGCGGCGCAGGATGCGTGCGGCCTGCGGGACGGCCAGGTGCGGGGGCGCCCAGCTGAGCCCGCCGTAGTCACAGAACACCAGGTCGAAGCTGTCGGCGGCGAACGGGAGGTGTTCGGCGGCGCCTTGCACCAGCGGGTAGCGGGCCGCTCCCATCGCGCGAGCCGCCGCGGCGAGCTGGGCTTCGGACAGGTCGAGCCCGACCACGGTGGCGCCCTCAGCGGCGAGCGCCCTGGACCACTGGCCGGCGCCGCAGCCGAGTTCGAGGACGCGCTTGCCGGTGACGTCGCCCAGGGCGTGCAGGTGCGCGTCGGGGATGGCGTACGTGCCCCACAGCCGGGGCGTTGCGCCGATCTGCGGGTCGTGCTCCTGCTGGTAGGCGCTGCTGATCCGGTTCCAGAACTGCCGGTTGGCAGAAATGCTCTCCACGCGCCGACTCAAGCACTGCCTGCCGGGGGCGGTCAACACGATTGTGCTGCGGTGCCGTTTTCGCCAGCAGTACCAATACCGGCCCGCTGCGCCCTGGGGTCAATGGTCCTACGTACCGCCTGGCCCTTGACCGCCTTCGCTCCGGCGAGCGTCCGCACGGGCTGTCCGCTCTGCCGGTCGGCGACCACCACTGGCCTTCCGCAGCCCCTTGCCGCCGGCGAGACGAGAGGCCCAGGTCGACCGACGGGCGGAATGTCGTGCGCTCAGGCTGCGGTGCGGTTCTGTTCAGACCATGTCCGCCCCTCGCAGCAGGAGCTGTGCCACAGCGATGCCGGCGACCACGATCGCCGCCCGGAACGGCCACCGGCTCCGCGTTCCCGACGGCGCGGCCGTGCCGGACACGGCGATGACCACGGCAGCCGTCGCCAGCATCCAGTCCACAGCCGCCGGCGGCCCGGGCGGCCCTGCCACGAGCACGCTGACAGCCGCCAGCATCACAAGCGGGCTCAGCCACCGGCAGGCTGCCCGCCCCATCCTCTGCGGCAGTCCGCGCACGCCGGTCGCGAGATCGTCCTCGATGTCCGGGAGGACGTTCACCAGGTGCGCGCCCACGCCGAGAAGTGCGCCGGCCACCAAAGCCCACCAGGCCGGCCAGGAAGACGACGGCAGACCAAGGGTGACGAAGGCGGGCAGTGAGCCGAAGCCCACGGCGTAAGGCAGCGGGGAGAGCACGGTGTTCTTCAGCCGCAGGTTGTACGCCCAGCCTGCGGCGGTGCCGACCAGATGCGCCGAGCCCGCGGCCGCGCCGCTCAGCAGGGACAGCGGCACGCACAGCCCCAGCGCCGTGCCGGCCGCAACGGCCACCACGCGGCTCGGCAGTTCACCGGAGGCCATCGGCTTGTCACGGCGACTGCAGAGTGTGTCGCGTCGTGCGTCGACCGCGTCATTGCACCAGCCGACCGAGAGCTGACCAGCCAGTACCGCTGCTGCCACCGCCGCCGAACCGACCAACCCGCGCCCGGAGGCCAGCGCCAGCGCGGTCACGAAGACGGTCACGGCCAGCGCCGGCTCCAGGTGGCAGGAGCGCAGCAGCGCCGGGATGCGGTGTGTCGTGGAGGCAAGGGCCTCGGACGGGTGTAGAGACACGAGTGCAGGTATAAGTCATGTACCCCGAGGAAGGCATTACCGACATGCGTGTCCCCGTCATCACCGGTGCTGATGCCTTCTCCGCCCGTACCGCGCCGCCCCGGCCGACCACGCCCCCCAAGGCCACCAAGATCGCCGCCGTGCGCACCGCACTGCCGCCGCACCGCTACGCGCAGGACGACCTCACCGAACCGATCGGTGACCTGTGCCTGCCCCCGGGGGCCGACCGCGCTGTGCTGCGTCGCCTGCACGCGTCCGCCGGCGTCCGCACGCGCCACCTCACCCTGCCGATCGAG
This sequence comes from Streptomyces sp. CA-251247, assembly GCF_050952975.1. Taxonomy (NCBI): domain Bacteria; kingdom Bacillati; phylum Actinomycetota; class Actinomycetes; order Kitasatosporales; family Streptomycetaceae; genus Streptomyces; species Streptomyces sp. CA-251247. Next base: position 122,019 of record NZ_CP191861.1, read on the forward strand.
CGATACTCCGACCTCCGCGATTTCGGTCAGTGCAACGACGCCTGGATGGCCGCGGGCCTCGAACTGGGGGAGGAAGCCCTCACCGGCGCACTACAGGATGCAGGACTCGAGCCGGCCGACGTCGACCTGCTGGTATGCGCCTCCATCACCGGCATCGGCGCCCCGTCACTCGATGCCCGTCTCGCCGGACGTGTGGGGCTGCGGCCCGACATCAAGCGGCTGCCGGTGTTCGGGCTGGGGTGCGTTGCGGGGGCAGCCGGGCTGTCCCGGGTGCACGACTACCTGCGCGGCCATCCCGACGACACCGCCGTACTCCTCACCGTCGAGCTGTGCTCGCTGACGCTCCAGCAGCGTGACCACTCCCCCGCCAACCTCATCGCCGGCGCCTTGTTCGGCGACGGCGCGGCAGCGCTCATTGCACGCGGAAGCAATTGCGCCAACGGCGCCGCCAGCGAGCCGGGCAGAGCCGGACCCTCAGTGGTCGCGACGTGCAGCCGCCTGTATCCGGACACGGAACAGCTCCTGGGATGGGACATCGGCGCCAGCGGGTTCCGCGTCGTGATCGACGCCGGTGTCCCTGGCATCGTGCGGGACCACTTCGGCCTGCACCTGCGCGCGTTCCTGGGTGAACACGACCTCACCATCGACGACATCGAGACCTGGGTGTGCCATCCGGGAGGTCCCAAGGTGCTCGCCGCGGTGACCGACACCCTCGGCCTGCCCGACGACGCCCTGGACAGCGCGTGGCACTCACTCGCGACAGCAGGGAACATGTCGTCCGTCTCCGTGCTGCACATCCTGCAGAACACCTGGCAGTTCCGTCGGCCAGAGCCCGGTGCCTGGGGCCTGCTGATGGCGATGGGGCCCGGGTTCTGCTCCGAACTCGTCCTGCTGCGCTGGTGAGCGGCCAGATGAACTGGTTCACGCTTCTCGTCCTGGCCGTCGCCGTCGAACGTGTCGCCGAACTCTTCGTCGCCCGGCGCAACGGGGAATGGACCCTGGCTCGCGCCGGTGTGGAGTACGGCCGCGGTCACTACCCGGTCATGGTCGCGCTGCACACGGGCCTGCTCGTGTGCTGTCTCCTCGAACCCATGGTCGCCCACCGCCCGTTCCTGCCCGCACTGGGATGGGCCATGCTGACGCTGGCCATGCTGGCCCAGGCACTGCGCTGGTGGTGCATCACCACACTCGGGCCGTACTGGAACACACGCGTCATCGTCGTTCCCGGAGCGCGGCTGATCAGCGCCGGACCCTACCGCTTCCTCCGTCACCCCAACTACGTCGCCGTCGTGGTGGAGATCGCCGCCCTGCCCCTGGTTCACTCCGCTTGGCTGACCGCGACAGTGTTCACTCTGGCCAACGCCATGCTGCTCACGGTGCGTCTCCGCTGCGAGAACACGGCCCTCGCACAGGCGTTGCCCGCGTGAACGGCGGCCACGACCTGCTGATCGCGGGAGGCGGGCCGGCAGGACTGGCGACCGCCCTCTACGCCGCGCGCGCCGGTCTCGACACCGTCGTCGCAGAGCCACGTCAGGCGCCGGTCGACAAAGCGTGCGGTGAGGGACTCATGCCCGGCGCCGTCCACGCCCTCACCGCCCTCGGTCTGCAGGTCGCCGGCCACACGATCACCGGCATCCGCTATGTCCAGGGCCCACGTCAGGTTCAGGCATCGTTCCGCCAAGGCCCCGGCCTCGGTGTGCGCCGCACCAGCCTGCACAGCGCCCTGCACCGGGCCGTTCTCAAGGAGGGTGTGCCGGTACTGCCCGTGCGAGTGGAGGACGTACAACAGGACTCCACAGGTGTTTCCGTCCCCGGCACGGGTCTGCGCGCCAAGTGGCTGGTGGGCGCCGACGGACTGCACTCACCGGTGCGCCGCTCCGTCGGCCTGGGAGTGCAACCCTCCGGCACACCACGGTACGGGCTCCGCCGTCACTATGCTGTGCCGCCCTGGTCCGCGTATGTCGAGGTGCACTGGGGGCTGCATGCGGAGGCGTACGTCACCCCGCTCGGCCCCGAACTCGTGGGCGTCGCCCTGCTGACCGCCCATCGCGCCCCCTTCGACACCCAACTGGCGCACTTCCCCGAGCTCGCCGCCCGCCTCCCTGCTGAAGCGGCCGCGACCGGGGTGCGAGGCGCAGGGCCGCTCCGCCAAACGGCCCGCGCCCGATTCCGGGGCCGGGTCCTGCTCGTGGGCGACGCCGCCGGATACGTCGACGCGCTCACCGGCGAAGGCATTTCCCTCGCCTTCGCCGGCGCCGAAGCCCTGGTCCACAACGTGCGCCGAGGCACACCATGGCGCTACGAGACCGACTGGAAAACCGCGACCCGCCGCCACCGCCTGCTGACGGAACTCTTGGTGCGGGCCCGACAACAACCCGCGCTCGCACCGCACATCGTGCCCACGGCCGAACGTCTGCCACGCGTCTTCGCAGCCGCAGTGAATGCGCTGGCATGAGGCACCGTCCCGACCGGATGGCCACCGGACGTCGGCGCAGCGCATCGCATCACTTCGTACTGGCCCCCGGGTCGGGATCCAGGACGATCGCTGATCGACGCCCCCCTGTCAGGTGGCGGGGGTGCCCCCTCCCTTGCTGCCAGAGAGGGGGCTGGTCCGTATGCACGGCGTGCAAGTCCGCCAGGGCCCGATGCGCACCGGAACCGCCCACCGGTGCGCCCTGCGTCAGGAGTCCCTGCGCCACTGGGCGGGCGAGTTCTTCGTGGCCAGGTCCTCGTACGAACCGACCTTCCCGCGGTCCACATGGAACGTGGTCAGCGTCGTGACCGGCGAGGCCGGGTCGCGACGGTCGGCGACAACCCGCATATGGGAGCTGAAGCGCTTCGGGGTGACCTCGTAGACGTCGTAGCCGTAGCGGTTGCCCTCGAAGTACTTCAGATGGGGATTCGCCGCGCCCATGAGTGGGCCGTTGGCCGCGTTCCAGTCCGGGGAGTACGCACCCGAGGTCACGGAGTGGGCGGTGAACTCCGTACCGATCACCGGCGAGGACGTATCGTCGAAGTCGGGCCGGACGTCATCGACGAATGCCGAGTGCCAGTCGCCGGTGATGACGACGAAGTCCTCCATGCCACTGCTGTGAACGTGGTTCAGGACCTCCTTGCGCTCGGCGAGGTAGCCGTCCCATTGGTCGGTGAACATGTACGAGCCGCCCGGACGGCCGCGCAACTGGCTCAGCATGATCGAGTTGGCCCAGACGTGCCAGGTGTCGGGCGCCCGGTCGACCCCCCGCTTCAGCCACGCCTTCTGGCCCGCGCCCAGGATCGTGCCGTCCGCGAGGTTCCTTTCCGAGCGGTACGAGCGCAGGTCGAGGACCGTCAGCTCCAGCAGATTGCCCCAGCGGCGGACCCGGTGGATCTCGGGGTCGGGCAGGGCGGAATTGCCCGCGTCACGGTGCGGCATGTTCTCGTACCAGGCCTGGTACGCGGCCGCACGGCGCTGCATGAACGGGGCGTCGCCGCCGGTGCCGGCGTAGTCATTGGCGACCTCGTGGTCGTCCCAGGTGAGGAACCAAGGATGGGCAGCATGGGCCTCGCGCAGGGAGCGGTCCCCCTTGTAGAGGGCGTGGCGGCGGCGGTAGTCGGCGATGGTGAAGATCTCCGGGCCTTCGTGGTCGCGGACGTGTTCGGCGGGGACGCCACCTTCCTGGCCGTGCTCGTAGATGTAGTCGCCCAGGTGGACGACGAAGTCGACGTTCTCGCGGGCGATTGCGCGATGAGCGGCGTAGAAACCGTCGTGGAACGCCTGGCAGTTGGCGGCCGCGAAGCGCACGGAGGAGATGGGGCCGACGGGCGCGGTCCTGGTCCTGCCCACCCGGCTCGTCTTGCCGAGGGCCTTGAAGGCATACCAGTAACGGGTGCCCGCTCGGAGCCCGGAGACCGGGACGTGGACGCTGTGGCCGAGCGTCTCGGAAGCGGGGGCCGTGCCGCGGGCGACGACACGCCGGAGCTGCGGGTCGGTGGCCATGACCCAGTCGACCTCGACGATCTCGGGCAACCGCTGCTCGGCGGCGAGGGGTTCCGGCGCGAGCCGGGTCCACAGCACGACGCTGCTGGGCTGTGGGTCGCCGGACGCGACGCCGAGGGTGAACGGCGGGGGATCGTAGTCGGCGCCGAGCACTTCGGCGGCCTCACGGGCCTGGGCCGGCGAGAGGCCGGCACTCAGCGGCCAGGCGAGATTGAAGGCGCCGGCGGCGCCGGCGGCCTTGAGCAGATCCCGTCGGTTGAGCGTGGTCATTTCTGTCCCCCGTGAGCCTGCGCCGTGGCGGTCAAGGTGAGCGATACGGCGTCGGCGTAGCCGTCGTTGGACGTGCCGCCGCCGTTGCGGGTGAAGACGAGCAGCACACGTGCGGTGCGTGCGCCGGGCGGCACCGTCGCGGACGCGGTGCGCTTCAGGAGTGCGGTACGGGACCCGCGCTCGGCGACGGTCACGGGACCGAGGACGGACAGGGCGACGGGGGTGCCCTTGGCGTCCCGGAACTCCACGGACAGCCGTGCGCCGTCCTCCTGCGCCGCGTATCCGCCGAGCCATCCGGCGAGGGTGTAGCGGACCCGGCCGGCGTCGACGGCCGCCCGCCCCGTGGCGCCCCGGCTGGGCAGGGCGATGTCTTGGACGAGGGCGGTACGCGGGCTGTTCCCGCCGGAGAAGAAGCGGCTTCCCCGGCCGGCAGGCCCGGGGTCGGACGGCATCGGGTACCCGCCCCCGAGGTCGTAGGCGATGAGCGCGGGCGCCCCTTCACGCACGACCCACCCCGTCACCCCCTGAACGGGCTCCGCGGACCCTCCGGGCCCGCTCTCCGCGTCACCGTTCACGACAAGATTCACTGACGCCTCCCCTGTTGAACCAGCCATGCGCATCCCATCGGTTTGCGGTGAACCGTGGAAGACGGCACAGAGACATCGAGCCGAGTGGTTCAGACAACTTTTGGATCAACGCGCGGCCCGGCATCCGCCCCCGGACACCAGCCGGGCTTCCCCTCGCCGGTCCTTGCGCTGGTAGACGGCGCGGACGGACTGTCCCCCGCCGGTCTCTCCGCGGCCGACACCTGGGAAGCCACGCGCTGCCGCCAATGCTGCCCTTTGGGGGCGGCTGAAGGACTGGGACCGCTCTGATCAAGGGGGAGCCGGCCCGGCATCACCCGGTCAGCGGCGACTGGCCGAACACGGCCTATGAGCGCCGGATTCGTCGGCGGATCAGGAGCCATGCGGCCCCCGCGACGACCACCGTGCCCGCCGCCGCGACCCAGATCAGGGGCGACCGCGGAGGTGCCGGTTTCGCGTCTACCAGGATGGCCGCCGTGTCGTTCGTGTGCGTGCGGTCGAAGGCACCCACGGCCCGGATCCGGCCACGGGCACCGGCCACCCTCTTGTCGATCCGGATGTGGAATTCGATGGTGGTTTCCCGTCCCGGCGCGAGCCATCCGAAGGAGTCCGTGCCGAGATCGCAGATGAACGCCCTGGACGGATTCTTGGGCCTGTCGCAGACCCAGTCGGGTCCGTTGTCGTCACTCACGTAGGGAACGGACGTGACTGTCGTGCCCTCGGGCGGGATCACCTCGAAACGGCCGGGCTCATCGCCGGGATCGCCCGGGCCCTGGTTGTGTACGCCGAGGGCGACCCGGACGGTGTCGCCGACCCTTCCGGTAACTGTCCCCGTGACCGGTCGGTAGTCGGCCTGCTGGGTGGTGCGCACCTCGACAACACGGTTCGGGGAGCGCTGCACGCCGAATCCTTCGTCGGCGACGCGCGTCAGCGTGAGGGGGGCGCCCTTGCCACGCACGGTGTGGTCGGCATCCCTCGCCGGCTGGGACGACACCTCGTACACCAGCGCGTCGGCCAGGACGCTGGTGCCGGCCGTGGCGGCGAGGGGCGTGCTGAGCGCGTAGGCCGTTCCCGGTGCGACCGGTTCGGGGAAGACGCACCAGGCGGAGTCCGAACGAGCGTCGGGCGCACCGGAGTTGTAAAAGCAGTTGTCGTGCTCCCGGGCAAAGGTGAGGCCCCGGTGGGACGAGTGGATCTTCATCGACACGCCTTTGTCCGCGGCGTACCGGCTGTGGTTGGCGAAGGCCGGGGTGATGCGCACCGTTCCGCCGGGACGCACTCCGTGGACCGGCGGGTGCTCGCGCAGGTCCAGCAGCGGACCGCCGACCTGCATCCGGGTCGTAGCGGTGACGGCGGACGCATTGTCGGCGGAGGCGGTGTACCTGATGGTGCCGCCGTCGCCCGGCTTCACTCCGTCGACACCACTGATGGTGAACGGCGTCATGCTCTCGCCGTCGTTCGGGGAGCCGTAGTCACAGGTGAACACCTGGTTGTGCCGCTGGCAGTTGGACTTGCCGAGCCGTGCCGTACCCGACAGCGCCGACACGTCAATGGTGAGCTTGATGTTCCTGGCTTCCGCACCTCCCTTCCCGGTGACGCCCACTGGCACGGTGAAACTGTTGTTGAGCGCCTTCGCACCCTCGTCCGCGGAGTACATGACGTACGTCGCGGGGGCACCGATGGTGAGCGTCACGGGCGCAACTGCCGGAACGGGAGCGGCCGTCGAGCCGTTCATGCCCGCCAGGAGCACGCCGGCACTCATGACCGGCACGACAGCGTGACGCCGGCCCAGCCGAAAATCCATGCGGGCGAGTATCGCACGGCGACTGTTCCTCGGCCGCGGGATGCTCTTGGGAGGCTTGCTCCGCACCCTCCTCGTTCACGACGGCTACGTCAGGCCGGCAGTCATCAAGCGTTCGGTCTCCGCCATATAGGCCTCGGACGCTTCGCGGGCGGCCTGGGTGTCGCGCGTACACACGGCCTCCGCGAGAGGCTCCAGCCGTGCCGCAGCCACCTTCGCGTCCTGGAAGGGCTTCGAGAGAGCAGCGCGCAACGGCAGGTACGCGTTCAGCAGCGTGTTCGTCAGCAGGGTGTAGACCCGGTTGCGGGAGGCCACGGCCAGCAGGCGGTGGAACTCGGCGTCGGCGAGCTGTGTGTCGTCCACGGACTGCGCCGCACCGACCGCCTGCACCTGCCGCCGCAGGTTCGCGTGATCCTCCGCGGAGGACTCCGTCGCCGCCCGGACCGCGATCAGCGCGCCCACGCTCTGCCGGACCTCGAAGACCTCGGCCAGCCATGCCGGATACGCGACGACGAGGGCCGGAAGCAGATCCGCACTGCCCAGCCGGTGAAAGTCCCGGACACGCGTGCCCACACCGTGGCGGGTCTCCACGAGACCGACCTGGACGAGTCGCACGAACGCATGCTTGAGCGTGTTCCGGTTCACGCCGTACCGGGCGGCCAGTTCACGTTCCGGAGGAAGGAGGGTGCCCACGGCGTACCGGCCTCCGAGTATGTCCTCCTGCAGACGTCGCTCGAGCTGGTCGACCGCAGATTCCCGGGAGATCGGTTCCACTGACACCTCTGTCCTCATTCCTTCGTTCCACCGGCCGGCCACGATGTCCCGGTGGCTCGGACCGTACGCCACTGATCTTCTCAGCACGACCTGTGGAGACGTCCAGCGCCATGGGTCCCGGCCCTGCCGAGGCGGCGGCACCGGCTGCTTGCGATCAAGAGGCCACTCCGTCCGGCTCGCCCACCGCAAACACCTTCACCATGGTGGCACTCAGGGAGAGTTCCGCACCTGCTCATCCAACTCGCTTGCGGCAGGCGCCGGTTGCGAAGAGACCGCACCTGATGGTCAAACGATCAACAAGCTCTGCAGCACCATGCCCTCGTGTCCGCAATCTTGACGGTTCACGCACATGTGTGAATGACTGGATTCGACCATCCAGTGGCTGGACCACTGAGCCACCATGGTGCAGAGGAGCTGATCATGTCCTTGCGCTCGAGCCTCCACCTGGCAGCGGACACACGGGGACACCTCGCGGCGACCCGCCCCTGGCGTGCGCCCGCTCTCCAGTCGATCGCATTCCGGTACGCGATCGGCTGGATCTAGCCCCTTATCCGGCTTCCGGACCCGGCCCACTCCCGCCACCGACCGCCGCAGCGGTCTCCGCGCCACGTGCCCGGGTCGAACGCTGAGAAATCCTGGTTCTCAGCACCCAGCGCCGCTCTGCGCACTTCCTCTCGCCACCCCTCACGCACGCCGGACGGCACGCGACACGCACCTCACCCGTCGCGCACCCATGCCGCTCCCTGGAGAATGCACATGACCACATCCCCCCTCGTACTGCCGTGGCCGCTGATCGGCAGGACGGTCGAACTGGCGGACGCCACAGACCTCCTGACCGCTCCAGGCAGTCGCGGCGTCATCATCCGCGGCCCGGCCGGTGCCGGGGCCACCCGACTCGGGCACGAGGTGTGGGAATCGGCCCGGAAACGCGGACACCCGGTCATCCGGGCCGCAGCGACCCACGCCTCACGCTCCGTGGCGCTCGGTGCACTGGCTCCGTTGCTCTCTCCCGGCCTGCACGGCCGCCTCACACTCCGCACCGACCGGCCCCGGACGGCCCAAGGCCATGTACGGCGCCGGCCGGTGCTCCTCCTGGACGACATTCACCTGCTGGACGACGAGTCGGTCGGACTTCTCCAACCGCTCCTGACAGCAGGTGAGTTCCTGCTCATCGCCACGGCCACACCGGAGTGCCGACAGGAGTCCGCGAGCGCCCACCTCGCCGGGAACCTGAACCTCGTACCTCTCGAACCGCTCTCCTGGACCGTTGTGCAGACCCTGCTCGAACGCGTCCTCGACGGTCCGGTGGAGCGGCGCACTGCACGACAGCTCCACCGTGTCAGCGGGGGAAGGCCCCTCTACCTCAGGGAACTTGTCAGCGGAGCCCTGAACGGAGGGCAGTTGGTACGCGAGACAGGCCTGTGGCGGATCACCACCCCGCTCGCTCCGCCGCCGCGCCTCGTGGAACTCGTACGGTTCCGTCTGGCGGCACTCGCACCACCGAGCCACGCCGTGCTGGAGCATCTCTCCCTGTGCGGGCCGGATCGGCCGGCGCTCTTCCCGCCGGACGTGCTCGAAACGCTGCGGGAAGCCGGACTGCTGCGCATTCAGGGAGAAGGTCCGCAGGCGCTGGCCGACCTGACCGATCCGCTCCACGGCGAAGTACTGCGAACCACCGCCACGTTGCACCGGAAACGCAGGATGCTGCTGGCGCGAGCCGAGCTCGCCGCTGTCCCCAGCGGCAACGGTCCGACCGGTGCGGAGCTGCTGCGGTCGACGCTCTGGCGGCTGGACGCCGCGGTCGGCGTCCAGCCGGAAGACCTCCTGCAAGCCGTCGAACTCGCCCGTGACGCACACGACTTCCGCGCCGCGCTGCGCCTCGTCACTGCCCTGGTCGACGTCCGTCCCGACGCACAGTCGTACCTGCTGCTCGGGGAGTTCCAGCACGCGTGCGGCTGCCCCGACCAGGCGGAGGACGCGTTGGCGCGCGCGCTGGAGCTGGCCACCACACCCGACGAGCGACTGCTCGGCGTCGTGCTGCGCACCCAGAATCTGGCCCAGGGCCTCCTGCGGATCGGCGAGGCATTCGCCATCAACCAGCGGGAACTCAGTGGTACGCCCCACGGCGACAGCGCCGCCGTCCTCAAGGCCAACGAAGCAGCCCTGTGGACCCTTGTCGGTGACGTCGGCCGGGCCCGCGCGCTCCTGAAGGAGGCGGCGGCGGACGGGAGTCGGCGGGCCGCGATGATGGCCGCCGTTCCGAGCGTCTACTGCCTGTCCGAGTCCGGGCACCCGGACGACGCCCTGGCCGCCGCCGATCAGCACGCCGAACGGCCCGAGTGCGCCCGCGCGGCCAGCGTGGCACACCCCGCCATGCTGCGCAGCGCCCGGGCCCGGACGCTCGCGGAGGCCGGGCGGCTCGACGAGGCGGAGGACCTGGCCCACCAGGCGTACGACCATGCGGTGGACACGCGCGCGGGGACGGCCCAGATCCGTGCCGCCACGGACCTCGCCTGGATCGCCTACCTCCAGGGTGACATGGCCCGCGCGCGGTACTGGTTCGCCTCGGTCGTCTCCACCTCACGGGACCAGGGCTTCCTGTCCGGTCTCTGGTGGGGGCAGGCAGGGCGGGCTCTCGTCTGCGCGGTGACCGGTGACCGGGCCGCTTCGGACGACGCCTGGGCCGAGGCCGACCGGATGCTCCCCGACCACGACCGACGTCCCGAATGCCGGCTCGTCGAAGGATGGCGGGCCGCTGCCCTGGGACGCTACGGCGATGCGCGCGCACTGCTGAGCGACGGTGCGCGGACAGCCCTTCGGACCGGGCTGGTGGCCCTCGCGTCCCATCTCCTGTACGACGTCGCCCGCTTGGGTGACGCCCACGGCGTCCACCCGCAGCTGACCGAACTCGCGATCCGCTGTCAAAACCCCCTGATCGCGCTCCGTGCCCGTACGGCCGGTGCGCTGGCCGCGCACGCCGGCGCCGAGCTGGAGCGGTGTGCCGAGGAGGCGGACGTCATGGGCGCGCGGCTGATGGCGGCCGAGACATGGACGGCAGCGGCCGGGGCCCACAGCCGCAACGGATCACGACGAACGGCAGCCTCCTGCCGAGCACGGGCCGAGCGGCTCGCGCCGCTGTGCGGGGCCCGTACGCCTGGGCTTGCACCGCAGGGTGTCCGGGACAATCTGACCGATCGGGAGATGGAGATCGCGCTGCTGGCGGCGGGGGGCCTGGGCAACGCGCAGATCGCGGACCAACTCGCCCTGTCGGTGCGCACGGTGGGAAATCACCTGCACCGCGTCTACGCGAAGGTCGGCGTTCGCGATCGCCGGGTGCTCGGTCAGGCACTGTGCCCCGAACCCGTGCCCCACGAGAAGCGCATGGACGGTCCGCGGGACCGCAGGAGGCAGCCTGTCGAACGTCGTCGGCCGCCCACCGGACGAGGGTATGAGTAGGCACGACTCATGCGCGATGGGCGATCAAACGTCCATGCTGGCAGTGGTCTCCCGGCCGCATCGTCAGCTTCTCCGGATCGTGTGTCCGGACGATAGGGAGTAGTGCGTGAAGTCCAACCGGTTCTCTGCCCTTCCCGTCGGGCGGCCGGATTTCCCGTCCGGCCGCACCTCGGAACCGGCATCGCCCGTGCGCGAACGGTGGCCCTTCACCGCCAGGCAGACCGAACTCGACGCCTTCGCCACCTGTCTGGAGAGTCCTGCCACCACTGCGGTGCTCATTCACGGCGAGGCAGGCGTGGGCAAGAGCCGCATCGCCGAGGAGTGCCTGAGTCTCGCCGCGCGGAACGGCCACCGGGTCGAGCGGGCCGTCGCCACCGCCTCGGCGGCCACCTTGCCGCTCGGGGCGCTGGCACACCTGCTGCCTTCCGACGCCGTCTCGGACGACGCCGTCACCGCGTTCCACGCCGCGGCCCGGACCTTCGGCCTGCACCCGGGGCACAACGACGGCTCTCAGGGAGCCGGCCGGCGGGCCGTGCTGCTCGTCGACGACCTGCATCTGCTGGACAGCGCATCGGCCGTCCTGCTCGGCCATCTGCTGTGGGCCCGGGCAGTCTTCCTGATCGCCACGGTCCGCGACGGCGCACCGCCGTCCGACGCGGTCGAATCGATCGACCGCAGCGACTCCACCCGCCGTATCGCCGTGCACCCCTTCACCCGCGCACAGGTCCGGAACCTCCTGCGCCGCTGCCTCAGGCACCCGATCGAACACGCCGCTCTCGAGACCCTGGTGAGTTCGTCCCGCGGAAACGCACTCTTTCTCTACGAGCTGGTCAGCGGAGCTGTCGGCGACGGCACCCTGACACTGGGGGACGGCTTGTGGCATCTCAATGGCCGGCCCGGCGGGACGAAGCGACTGTCGTCGATCATCCGCCGACGCCTCGAAGGGCTGTCCGGTCCTCGTGAGGACATCATGGAACTGGTGGCGCTCTGCGAGCCGGTCCCCCTGGCATCATTGCGCTCGGTGGCCACCGATCCCGGCGACGTCGAATGGCTGGAGAGGCATGGGCTGATCCAGATCCATGCCACAGGCAGGCGCACGTACTGCACGCTGGTCCATCCGTTGTACGGCGATGTGCTGCGTCAGCGCATCCCACCGGAGCGGCGCCGGGCCATCTACACCGCGCAGGTGGCGACCCTGCGATCCCACGGAGTACGCCGCCGCGAGGACGCGTTGAGGCTGGCTTCCTGGCAGTTGGCCGCCGGTCTCCCCGTCGACCCCGAGTTGCTGATGTCCGCCGCTGCCATGGCTCGCCACGTACGCGACTTCCCCACCGTGCTCGAGCTTCTCTCGGGCCCGTCCCAGGTCTCGGTGTCCGACGGCGCGTCGGCTCCCTTCGGCGTATGGCTCATGCGCGGGGAGGCCTACCACCACACCGGTGACTGGGAGCGAGCGGAGCACTGTCTGGCCAGGGCACAGGAAAAGGCCGTCGGGGACACGGAGTTGCTGACCGCGGTCATGGAACGCACCCAGAATCTCTTCTGGGGCTTCGGCGACGCACAGCGCACCCTCGAGGTGAACACGTCCGCCGGTGCCGGACTCGGCCCGGGCGCTCGCCGGGTCCTGCGGATCAATGAGGCCGGCTACCTCATGTACTGCGGCGACATACGCCGGGTACTGCCGCTGCTCGAGGACGCCGAACAGGTGCAGGTCCCACGGCTGCGCATGTGGGGCCAGTTGCAGAAGTCCCTCGCCCTTGCGTATCTGGGACGGACCCGCGAAGCGGTGGAGCTGAGCAGGCGGGTCCACGAGGAGATGACGGACGCCGCGGGCGAGGGCGGACGATCCGACCCGTCCGCACACTGCAGCGGCCCCGCCATCTACCGTGTGGTCGCCCTCACCGAGGCGGGCCGCCCGGACGAGGCACGGGCTGTGGGCGAAGAGGCCTACACCGGCGCGGTGGGAGCCCAGGCGGTGTATCTCCAGGCCTGGATCGCTGCGCACCTGGGGCGGTGCGAGCTGATGGCCGGGCGGCTGGAAAGGGCTCGCGACTGGTACGGCGAGGCCATTTCGCTCGCCAGGGCGAACAACTACCCCCGACCGCTGGTGATCAGTTGTGCCGGAATGGCCGTGGTGCACGCCCAGGCGGGGTCGGCCGCGGACGCGCGGGCGATGTTCGAGACCATCGGCCGGGCACCGGCGGACCTGCAGCAGTCGGCGAAATTCTCCATGGAGCTGGCCGCTGCCTGGGCCGCGGCGGCGGACGGAGACCTCACACGCGCCAGGAGGCTGCTGACGGACGCGGCGCGGCAGGCCGGTGAAGTGGGCATGCACGCCTACGAAGGCTGGCTGCTCAGCGATGTCGCCCGGCTGGGCGGAGCAGCCGGGGTGCACGAGCGTCTGAGCGAACTGGCCCGGATCAGCGACAGCCCGTTGGCGCGAGCGCGGGCTGCGGCCGCCGCGGCCCACGCGGCGGGTTCGGCGCGGTCGTTGCGCGACGCGGCGGATCTCTGCCGGCTGGCCGGCGCGGATCTGCTGGCCGCCGAGACCGCGCGCGAGGCGTCGCGAGCCGCTGAACGGGAGGGAGACACCCGCTCGGCCGCCGCGGCGGCGATCCTGGCCGGGCAGTCGCTCGCTCGGTGCGGCGGCGCACGGACCCCGGCGCTGGGCGTCGGCGCGGTCCGCCCGTTGACGCGCCGGGAGTCCGAGATCGCCGCGCTGGCGGCGGAGGGCCTCGCCAGTCAGGAGATCGCGAGCCGGCTGATGGTCTCGATCCGGACGGTCGACAACCATCTGCTGCACGCGTACGCGAAGCTCGGTATCGATTCGCGTACCCAACTGCGCGTCGCGCTGGCAGCCCTGGCCGAGGTCGATGTCTCTCCCGGTGGCTCCGGGTCGTCCATGGATTCCCCTCACCGCTCCTGAGAGTGACGACGATTCACCCGGCCCGGGACCGTGCGGCGGGAGGCCGCCGCGGAGCCCGGGCCGCCGCGGAGGCGGACCGAACTCGGCCGGCTGCCCGGGTCACTCCCGCAGCGTCAGCGTGCAGCACTTGACGCTGCCGCCGCCCTTGAGCAGTTCGGACAGATCCACGCCCAGGGGCTCGAACCCGCGGGCCGACAGCTGCTCGGCCAGTTGGGTCGCGGCCTGCGGCAGGACCACATGCCGCCCGTCACTGACCGCGTTGAGGCCCAGGACCGAGGCGTCCTCGGCCGTGGCCAGCAGCGCGTAGGGGAAGAGGCGCTCCAGCACGGCCCTGCTGTCTGCCGAGAACGCCTCCGGGTAGTACATGACCTCGTCGCCGGCGAGCACGGACAGAGCCGTGTCCAGGTGGTAGTAGGCCGGGTCGACGAGTTCCAGACCGATCACCGGTCTGCCGAAGAACTTCTGGGCCTCGGCATGGGCTTCCGGACTGGTGCGGAAGCCCTGTCCGGCGAGGATGAAGCTGTCGGTGAGGAGGAAGTCGCCCTCCCCCTCGTTCACCTGCTCGGGGTCGTGGACCGCGGTGTAGCCGGCGGCCCGGAACCAGTCCAGGTACGCCGGACCTTCGGCCGCTCGCTCGGCGTTGCGGAACCGCGCGCCGAGTACCTTGCCGTCGACGACGGTGGCGCCGTTGGCCGCGTAGACCATGTCGGGCAGGCCGGCGACGGGCTCGATGAGATCCACGCGGTGGCCCAGCCGCTCGTAGAGAGCGCGCAGCCGTTCCCACTGGACAACCGCGAGCGCGGTGTCGACCGGCTTGGAGGGTTCCATCCACGGGTTGATCGCGTAGCTGACCGTGAAGTGGGTCGGAGCGCACATCAGGTAGTGGCGCGGTGTCGCGGTCCGGCCGGTGGTGCCGCCTTCGGCGGCGCGGTCGGGCGTGACGGTGTTCATGGGGCTCCATTCGGAAGGGAGGAGGGCGGCCCGCCGTGGTCGGGCCGACCAGGGGCGGTACAGGCGCGCTTCGCACGGCGGGGCTCCGCGGTACGCAGGACAGAGGGGCGCGGGATTCGCCGAAGACCGGGTGTCGATGCGGGACCGCGCCTCACGGCGCGGTGGACATCGACCTGATGCCGCTGCTGAAGGTGGCGGTGACTGCGGCGACGGCCACCAGCAGGGAGAAGACGAGCATCGCCGCCCCGCTGCTGAAGTGCGCCAGGAGCAGGCCCGCCAGCCCGGGTGCGAGGGCTGCCGCCGAGGTGGCGGCCAGGAAGATCACACTGACCACTCGGCCCTGGAGATGGTCCGGGGTGATGGCCGCCTGGTATCCGAAGAGGGCGGCGTTGCAGGTGGGTCCGAGGAAGACCGCCGCGGCCAGCGGCACCGCCGCCAGCACGCTGGTGGAGAACAGGGCGCTGACCGCTATCAGTCCGGCGGTGGCCCATGCCAGCACCAGGATGAGTCGCGGCAGACGCAGCCACTTCTGGATGACCGGGGCGGCGAAGGCGCCCAGGAACCCGCCCAGGCCGAAGATCATACTGGCCAGGCCCACCAGGAACGCGGAGGTGCCGGAGCGCTGCAAGGAGACGACGATCGCGAAGATCATGCCGGTGAAGGCCATGTTGAGCGGGGCCGCGATCATCAGCAGGGCGCGCAGGAACGGGTTGCCCAGCACGAACCGCAGGCCCTCGAGCCCCGCCGCGCCACCCGACGTGGGCGGCTCCTTGCGAGGCTGCTGCAGGGGCCGGCGGATGACCAGGACGGCCGCCAGCGACAGCAGATGACTGAGCGCGTTACCGAGGAACGGCAGCGACCTGCCCAGTCCGAACAGCAGCCCTCCGATCGGCGGGCCGGCCAGCGAAGTGCCGTAGGACCGCGCCTCGTTGCGAGCGACCGCGGTGGAGAGCTGGTCGGAAGGGACCAGATTGCGTATCGCGGCATGCTCGGCGGTGCTGAACAGGGCGTTGGCCGCGGCTCCGGCGATCACGACGACCAGAACCATCACGAGACTCGCGGTGCCCGCCACGACCGCGCATCCGAGGACCGTGTACGCGGCGATGCGCAGCACGTCGCAGACGATCATCAGCCGGCGCCGGTCGAGGCGGTCGGCGAGGACCCCGGCGGGAAGCCGGCAGACCAGGGTGACCAGCAGGCCGGTTGTGCCGACGAGACCCGCTTGTGCCGGGGATCCGGTCAACTGGAGTACGAGCAGGGGCAGGGCCAGATTGGCCATGGCGCTGCCCAGGTCTGAGAGGCACTGGCCGGCCCAGAGCAGATTGAAGTCACGGTTGCGCCACAGGCTCGGTGGTCGCCCGCTCTCCGTGCGGGCGGCGTTCGTACCGGTCGGCCCCATCATGTCCTCCAGGTCGTGCGGGGGTTGGGGCTCCGGCCGGGTGCGGCGCCACCGGGAAGGGACGGCGGCGCGCCTCATTGCGGCCACCACGAGCCGAGCGCGGGCCGCAGGTCGTCCAGCCATTCGGCGGCCGGGTCGTGGTGGGCCAGGAACTGCCGGCCCACCAGGCGGGCATCGCGGGCCTGCAGCATCCGCAGGGTGAACACCTCGGTGCCGCCGATGTCCGAGACGCCGTCGATGAGCACCTTGCCGGGGCCGGCCGACATCACGGGTCCCCGGGCGGTCCGGGCCAGACCGGACACGCTCCGGATGGCGTCCGTGTAGATCTGCACCGCCCGGGCCAGTGGCAGACCGAAGTAGCTGCGGGCGCCCGTGTCGCGTTCGACGAACATGTAGTAGGGCACGACCCCGAGTTCGACCAGCTTCTGCCAGAGCGTGGCCCAGTCCTCGGGCCGGTCGTTGACATGGGCGATGAGTGGTGCCTGGGCCCGGATCACGGCACCGGTGGCCTGTATGCGGCGGATCGCTTCCCGCACCACCGGGCTCTCCAGCTCGCGCGGGTGGGAGAAGTGGGCCATCACGGCCACGTGCCGGCCGCGGGCCACCGCACGGTCGAACAGCCGCAGCACATCGTCGGCGTCACGGTCCGTGGTGAAGCGGGCCGGCCAGTAGGAGAGGGCCTTCGTGCCGAAGCGGATCGTACGAATCCGCTCCAGGGCCGGGGCGAGCAGCGGCTCGATCCACCGTTCCAGCACGGTGGAACGCATGATCATGGGGTCACCGCCGGTGAAGAGGACATCGGTGACCGACGGGGTGGCGGCCAGGTACGAGACGACCCGGTCGACATCCGACGCGGCCTGCCGGATGTCGGCGTTGCCCACGAACTGGGGCCAGCGGAAGCAGTAGCCGCAATAGGAGTGGCAGGTCTGCCCCTGGGAGGGGAAGACCAGGACCGTCTCCGCGTACTTGTGCTGGACGCCCCCCAGCGGCTCTCCGCGGTGTGTCGGTACGTTCGTGTCCAGTTGGGCGCCCGGGTTGGGGTTGAGCCGGCCATGGACCTCCCGGGCGGCCTTGCGGATCACGTCGGGGGAAGCGGCGCCCAGGTGCAGCGCCGACATGCTGTCGAAGATGTCCGGCGGCAGCATGTCCCGATGCGGGAAGGTGAGCCGGAAGATCGGGTCGTCCGGAGCGGCGGACCAGTCGATGAGCTCGTCCACGACGTACTCGTTGACCTTGAACGGCAACACCGACGAGACCACCCGCAGATCGTGCAGGTACTCCTCGGGCATGCCTCGATCGCGGGCGAGTCGCTCCAGACGCCCGTGAGAAAAAACCCTCATTACCCGCTGCCTCACTCTGTGTGCTGTTCTTCTCATGGTTGCTTCGGCACAGGGATGCCGGGCGGCCGGCACCACCGGCCGGTGGATCGCGGGCGAGTGGCCCGGCCGAGCGCCGGCCACCCGCCCGGACGCCGTTGTGTCACTGCTCGGAGGCGGCCATCCGCAGGCGCAGGCTGAGCGGCCGCATGTCCGTCCACACCTCGTCGATGTGGGTCAGGCACTCGCTCTTGGACCCCTCGAATCCGGTGGCCGTCCAGCCGGCCGGCAGCTCACGCCCGGCGAACCAGACCGAGTACCGCTCCTCGTGGTTCACCACGACCCGGTAGCTGCGGTTGTCCTCGTCGACAGACATGTCGGTTCTCCTCGTTCGTGCTTCTGGGGTGGTCGTCCCGGCTGATGTCCGGTGACGGATGGAGGATCCCGGCCGCGGGGCCGGTCCTGGATGGGGGGTGGCCGAAGCCGCTACGTGAGCCGCACCGGCAGCGATTGGAGGCTCCGGTTGAGGAGCGACGACTGCCAGTTCGCCCGGGCGCCGGCGAGCGCCAGGTCCGGCGCGGCGGCCAGGAGATCGGTGAGCGCTGCCCCGGCCACCAGCCGGGCCAGCGGCGCTCCCAGGCAGAAGTGCGCTCCTTGCCCGAATCCGAGGTGCGGATTCGGGTGCCGGCGCAGGTCCAGTTCGTCGGGGCGGTGAAACCGGGACGGGTCCCGGTTGGCCGCCGCGGTGACCAGGTAGAGCCGGTCTCCCGCCCGCAACAGCCGCTCGCCCAGCGAGAGATCGGTCTTCACCTGCCGGACGGACATCTTCGACGGCCCGTCGAAACGCAGCAGCTCCTCCACGGCACCGGCCGCCAACTCGGGCTCGGCGCGCAGCAGATCGAGCTGGTCGGGCCGGCGCAGCAGGTTCCACACCCCGACGGCGATCAGGTTGCTGGTGGTCTCCCCGCCGGCGAACGCGACATGGGTGAGCATCGCGACGAACTCGTCCTCACTGACGGAGTCACCGACCAGACCACTCTCCAGCGCCGCGCTGATCAGGTCGGCCTGCGGGTCGTCCCGCCGCCGACGGACCAGCCGCCGCAGATAGTCGAAGAGATCCAGCAGCGCCTGTTGGGAACTCTCGTGCTCCTCCGCGGACTGCACCGAGCCGAGGGCCAGGTCACCGACCTGGATCGCCCAGCGCTGGAACCGCTCGGTGTCCTCCGCCGGTACCCCCATCCAGGCCGCCGCCACGGTCGCCGGCAGAGGCCGGGCGAAGTCGGCCACCAGATCGGTGACGTCGCGGCCCTCACGGGCCCGGGCCGTCAGCCGGGCCACCGCCTCCTGCACCATCGGCCGGTTGCGGCGGATCTGCCGGGGGCCGAACGCGCCGCGGAAGACGCTGCGCAGCCGGCGGTGCTCGGGCGGGTCGACGAAGACCATCCAGCCGGCCATGATCCCAAAGGCGCGGGACGCCTCCGGGCTGAGCAGGTGCAGCGGTGTCTGGGCCAGCATCGGGGATATCCGGTCGGCGGATACCGCGGGGTCGCTGAAGCAGGCGGTCGCCTCGTCGTATCCGGTCACCAGCCAGGCCCGGTGGACCGGGCTCCAGTGCACGGGTGCGGTGGTGCGCAGGTGCGCGAAGTAGGGGAACGGATCGGCGACGATCTCGTCGTCCAGCAGGTAACGGTCGGTGACCTGACCGGTGGTGGTCATGCCCTGCGCTCCATCAACTCGGCGGCGAGGGCGGCGACAGCCGCGACCTCGGGATCGGCGACCATGCTCCGGTGGGTGCCGGGCAGGTGGTGGAGGGTGAGGCCCTCCGGGAACAGCTCGCGGCACCGCCGCTCGTAGGCCGGATAGCTCTCGCCCGCGACCACGGACGGGCGTCCGGGCCCGGCGTCCGCCGCCTCGGCGGTGACCAGCAGGTGCACCGGCCCGTAGTACGGATCGGGGCGGTAGGTGGAGGCGGCGCGCAGCAGTGCCGTCCACATCGCCACCGGCCAGTCGGCGCCCAGATCGGCCTCCGCACTGTTGACGCCGGCGGCCAGCAGCGTGGTCACCAGCTCCCGCTCCTGGCTGAGCCGGGCCGGGGTGCCCGGGGAGAGTTCACGGATCGCCTCGCGCATGGCGACGGCCCGGTCGAGCAGCTCGAGCGCCTCGGTGACGGCGAACATCCCGGCCTCGTCCGGCACGGCCGGCTCCAGCAGCAGCAGGGTGTCCACCTGCTCGCCCTGCGCGGTGAGCTGAATCGCCATCTCCTGGGCGATGTTGCCGCCCATGGACCAGCCGAACAGCGCGTACGGCCCCTCCGGCTGATGGGCCCGCATACGCCGCACGTAGTCCTCGGCCAGGCCCTGCATCGACTGGGCGTCGACGCCGCCGTCGATGCCCCGGGCCTGCAGCCCGATCACGGGCCGCCCGGGCGGGAGTGCCTTGGCCAGCGGGAGGTACCAGGCGACGCTGCCGCCGCTCGGGTGCACGCAGAACAGCGGACGTTGCGTGCCCTCGCGCAGCACGACGAGCACATCGCCTTCCCGGCGCAGCGCGGCTCCTTCGCCGGCTGGTTCCCGGGTGGCGATCGCGGCGGCGAGCGACGCCACGGTGGGGTGCTCCAGGAGGTCGGCGACGCCCACCGGCAGCCCGAGGTCGCAGGCGCGGGCGGCGACCCTGACGACGGCGAGCGAGCTGCCGCCGAGTTCGAAGAAGTCGTCGTGCACGCCGACCCGGTTCTGTCGCAGCGTCTCGGCCCAGAGCTTGGCCAGCCTCTCTTCGGTGTCGGTACGCGGCCCCACGTACGGGCGGTCCGTGACAGCGGGCCCGGTCGGTGCCGGCAGGGCCGCCCGGTCGAGCTTGCCGTTGGCCGTCACCGGCAGTTCGGCCATCGGCACGAACACCGTCGGCACCAGGTAGGCCGGGAGACGGTCGCGCAGCCAGCGGCGCAGCTCGTCGGCGGTGGGTGCGGCGACGCCGGCCGCCGGAACCAGGTAGGCCACGAGCCGCGCGTCACCCGGCTCGTCGGTGTGGGCGACCGCAGCCGCGACCGCCACGTCGGGCCGCGACGACAGCACCGCCTCGATCTCCCCGAGCTCGATCCGGCGGCCCCGGATCTTCACCTGGCCGTCGAGGCGTCCGCCGAACTCCAGGGTGCCGTCCGCCCGCCAACGTCCTCGGTCGCCGGTGCGGTAGAGCCGCCGTCCGCCGCCGCGGGGGTCGGGAACGAAGCGGTCCGCGGTCAGCCCGGCCTGCCCGGCGTAGCCGCGGGCGAGCGAGTCACCGCCGATGCAGAGCTCCCCGGCGACGCCGGCCGGGACGGGGTGGAGCTCGTCGTCGAGTACCAGGACGGTGGTGCGGTCCAGCGGCCGGCCGATCGGGACGCTGACCGCGTCCGCAGGGACGGTGCGCACCGGGTGGGTGGTGGCGACAAAGGTGCATTCCACCGGGCCGTAGCCGTTGGCGATGCGCATGTCCGACCAGCGGGTCCGCAGCTCGCGAACGTGTGTCGGCGACGCCGCCTCGCCCCCGAAGAAGATCTGCCGCAGTCCTCCCAGCTCCTCCAGTCCCTCCTCGACCACGAGGTTGAACAGTGTGGTGGTGAGGAATGCCGTGGTGACGCCGTGCCGGCGGATCGCGGCGACGATACCGGCCGGCGTGATGGGTTCCGCCGGGTAGACGGCACAGGTTCCGCCGGTCAGCAGTGGCCCGAAGATCTCGAAGATGGCCGCATCCCAGTTGAAGCTGCTCAGGTGCAGGACCGTATCGGCGGTGTCGAGGGCGATGTCCCGCTGATCCACCAGGGTGTCGACGATGGCCCGTTGCGGCAGGGCTATCCCCTTGGGCAGACCGGTGGAGCCCGAGGTGTAGAGCACACAGGCCAGGTTGTCGGTGTCCGGGCCGCGGTCCGGGTCGGTCGTCGGCTCGCCGTCGAAGCTCCCGCCGGCGAGGGTGATGACGGTGCCGGCCCGCTCGGGCACGACGTGGCGCCATGCGGGCTGGGCGAGCACCAGGTCCGCGCCGGTGTCGCGGATGAGCCGGTCCAGGCGGCGGCCCGGGTCGCGCGGGTCCATGGGCAGGTAGGCCGCCCCGGCCTTGAGGATGCCGAGCAAGCCCACGACGAGCTCGATGGAACGCTCCGCGCACAGCCCGACGACCGCCTCAGGTCCGGCACCGTGTCTGCGCAGATGGTGGGCGACGCGGTTGACCTGTGCGTTGAGCTGGGCGTAGGTCAACTCGCCGTCAGCGGTGGCAACGGCCACCCCGTCCGGGTGGGCGGCCACCTGGGCCTCGAAGACGGCCACCACGCTGCGCTCGTCACGGTCCCGGTCGGCGCTCTCCCCCGAACGGGGAGCCATCGCCTCGACCGGGATGCCGGGAACGCCCTCCGGGTCATCGACCATCGCGGTGAGCAGCGCGCAGTACGCGTCGGCGAGCCGTTCGACCTCGCCCTGCGACATGCGGCCGGCGTCGGACTCGAACGAAACGCCCCCGGGACCGGTGGTCACCATGAGTCCGAAGTTGGTGCGGGCTATCTCCTCGATCTCCTGCTTGTGCTCGCTGTCCAGGCCGTGGAAATGCACGTAGTTGAAGGCGGTGTCGACGAGCACCTCACCGGCCCACTGGCCGCGCTGCATCTCGGCCAGCGGGAAGCGGCGGTGCGGGATGACCTCCTGTTCCGCGGCGAAGACGTCCCGCAGCAGATCCACCCAGCTGGTGGCGGGGGAACGCACGCCGAACGGCACCACGTTGAGGAAGACGCCGCGCATCCCCTCCGACCCGGCCCGCTCCGGACGCCCGTTGGTGGCGAACCCGGTCGAGTAGGAGTCGCCGTCGGCAAGCTGCCCCATCAGGTGGTAATAGGCGGTGAACAGCACCGTCTTGCGGGGTACCCCGGCCCGGGCGGCGAGAGCGTCGATGCCCGCGTGCAGGTGGCCGTAGCTTCTCAGCGCCTCACAGGTGGACTTGTCCGCCTGGTCTCCGCCGGCCGAGCGCGGGAGCCGTACCGGCGGGAACGACTCCACCATGGCGTCCCAGAAGGCGTGCGCCGCAGGGTCGGCCACGGCTTCCCGTTCGAGTACCACGTACTCGGCGAAGCGGGGCACCGGGGCACCGGCCGGCGCTGCGGCCGCACCGGTGCGCTCCCGCCGGTGCCGGTCGATCAGCTCGGCGATGAGGGAGGTGAGGCTCCAGCCGTCCAGGACGGCGTGGCAGTCGGTGATGGTGAGCCGGTACTCGGCGTCGTTGAGCACGTGCACATGCAGCCGGATCAGCGGGGGGACGGACAGCTCGAACCAGCGCCCCGCCTCCGCGTTCAGATATCCCCGGACCCGGTCGGCCTGGGTGGCGTCGTCCAGCCCTCTCAGGTCGTCCACACCGACCGGGAGGTCGGCGTCCGGGTGCACCAGTTGCAGCGGCTCGTCGTAGCTGCTCCAGTCGAAACCGGTGCGCAGGATCTCGTACCGGCGGACCACCGCGTCGGCAGCACGCTGCATCACCTCGGCGTCGAACCCGGCCGGTTCCTGGACCCGGAAGCTGGTCACGTTGTGGTACGCGCCCTTGCCGGCGTCGGCCAGCAGCTCGTAGAGCATGCCCTGCTGCATCCGGGTCAGCGGGTAGGCGTCCTCCAGCCCTCCGGGCAGCCGGTCCCGGTCACCCGGCGCCACCATGGCGAACCGCTCCACGGGCACGGCGTGCCCAGGGGTGCCCCGCTGGTCGGCGGCCTGGTCCACGGCCCGGGCCAGCTCACCGAGCGCCTGGTGGGCGAAGACGTCGCGCAGCGCCACGGTCAGCCCGCGCCGCTCGGCCAGCCCCACCACGCGCAGGGCCAGGATGGAGTCACCGCCGAGGTCGAAGAACCGGTCGGTGACGCCGGGTCTCTGGATGCCGAGCGCGTCGCACCACACCTCCGCCAGCGCGCGCTCGGTGGGGGTCGCCGGCGGGACGTGGCGTCCGGCGGAGGTCAGGGTGGCGCCGTCGACAGCCGGCAGCCCCTTGCGGTCGACCTTGCCGTTGGCGGTCAGCGGCAGCGCCGGCAGCACGGTGAACGAGGCCGGCACCATCGGCTCGGGCAGTTGGCCGAGCAGCCACTGCCGCAGGTCGTCGCGGGCCGGCGCACCCTCGACGACCAGGTACGCGTGGAGCCGGTACTCGCCGGTGCGGGAACCGTGGGCCACCACGGCGGCCTGGTCGACAGCGGGGTGGCGCAGCAGCGCCGCCTCCACTTCGCCCAGCTCGATCCGGTGTCCGCGGATCTTCACCTGGTCGTCGGCGCGGCCCCGGTACTCCAGACGACCGTCGGGCAGATGACGGGCCCGGTCTCCGGTGCGGTAGAGCCGGGCACCCGGCCGGTCGCCGAACGGATCGGGAACCAGCCGGTCGGCCGTCAGCCCGGGCCGGCCGAGGTAGCCGCGGGCCGTCCCGGCGCCGCCGACGTACATCTCGCCGATGACACCGGCCGGGACGGGCCGCATGTGACGGTCCAGGACGTGGATCGTCAGGTCACCCAGCGCCCGGCCGATCGGCGAGACGGCCTCGCCGGTGAGGTCGGCGGCGGTCACCGTGTGGTGGGTGACGTGCACCGTGGTTTCGGTGATGCCGTACATGTTGACCAGCCGCACACCGGCACCGGGTCCGTCGAGCCATCCGTCGAGTTCGGGCAGGTCGAGCTTCTCCCCGCCGAGCACCACGGTCCGCACACCCAGGTCGGCGGGCCGCCGTTCGCCGAGGGCCGCGCGCAGGTTGCGGAACGCTCCGGGAGTCTGGCTGAGCACCGACACCCTCTCGGCCCCGAGCAGCGCGGCGAACCTCTCCGGGTCGCGGGCCGTGGCCTTGTCGACCAGGACGACGCTGCCGCCTCGGGTCAGGGCTCCCCACAGCTCCCAGACGGAGAAGTCGAAGGCGTACGAGTGGAACAGACTCCACACCCCGGCCTCCGGCAGATCAAGGGCGTCCTCGCAGGAGTCGAGGAGCCGGACCACCTGCCGGTGCGGGATGCAGACGCCCTTGGGGCGGCCGGTGGATCCGGAGGTGTAGATGATGTACGCGAGCGAGTCGGCGCTGCCGGCCGATGGCGGGTCCTCCACCGGTTCTCTGGCCAACGCCGGGTCGTCCAACCGCAGTTGACCGACGTTCACGGGCACCTGTTCGGCAAGGCCCGGGGAGACGACGGCGAGCCGGGGGCCGGCGTCGGCGACCATGTACTCCAGCCTGTCCCGCGGGTGTTCCGGGTCCAGCGGCAGATACGCGCCTCCGGCCTTGAGGATGCCGAGGATGCCGACGGCCAGGTCGAGGTCCCGGTTGACGCAGAGCCCGACCACCGACTCGGGGCCGACTCCGGCGGCGCGCAGCCGGTGGGCGAGCTGGTTGGCCCGCCGGTTCAGGCCGGCGTAGTCGAGCCGCTCCTCCCCGGCGACCACCGCGACGGCGTCCGGCCGGACGGCGGCGTGCCGCTCGAACCGCTCGTGGAGCAGGTCTTCGCAGTCGTACGAGCGCAGCGGGGCGGCCCATGCGGCGAGTTGACGGCGCTCGGGGTCCGGCAGCAGTTCCAGGTCGGACAGGGGCGTGTCCGGGTGGGCGAGGACCAACTGCAGGAGGCGCGTGTACTGGTCCGCCCAGCGGCGCACGGTCTCCGGGCGCCACAGATCGGAGCGGTGGAAGAACGCGGCGGCGAGACCCTCGGGGCGCCGGGCGGTCTGCAGGATCAGGTCGAATTTGACAGCGTCCACGTCGAGTTCGAACCGGATGCCGGTGACCTCGCCGAGGCGGACCGGCCGGTCATCGGCGTCGTCGTCCAGACTGAACATGGCCTGGAACAGCGGGGTGCGGTGGAGGTCCCGGTCGGGGCTGACCTCGTCGACGATCCGCTCGAACGGGACGTCCTGATGCTCGTACGCGCCGAGGGCGTCGTCGCGGACCCGGGCGAGCAGATCGGCGAAGGTCGGGTTCTCGGCCAGGTCGGCCCGCATGACCACGGTGTTGACGAAGAAGCCGATCAGGTTCTCGACCTCGGGCCGGCTCCGTCCGGCCACCGGGGTGCCGACACCGAAGTCGGTCTGCCCGCTCCACCGGCCCAGCAGCACCTCGAATGCGGCCAGGAGCGTCATGTACAGCGTCGCGTTGTGCTCGCGGCCGAGGCGCTCCAGGCCGAAGACCGTCTCGGGCTCCAGCGCGAACTCGCAGATGGCGCCGGCGGTGTCGCGCCTGCCGGGGCGGACGCGGTCGCTGGGAAGCTCCAGCGGCGGCAGCCCCGCCAGCCGGTTCCGCCAGTAGCCCAGCTCCCCGGCCGCCCGGTCCCCGGCGAGCTCGCGGCGCTGCCAGGCGGCGAAGTCGGCGTATCCGACCGGCAGTTCCGGCAGGGTTCCGCCGCCGTAGAGGGCTTCCAGGTCGCGCACCAGCACGCCCATCGACCAGCCGTCGGCGACGATGTGATGCATCGTCAGGAGGACCACATGGTCGGTGGCGCCAAGGCGCCACACCGTCACCCGGAACACCGGGCCGGCCGCCAGGTCGAACGGCTCGCGGGCCACTGCGTCCGCCGCCAGGGTGATGTCCTCGACGGTGCCGGCTTCGCGCCAGTCCACGCCGTCCCACGCCGGGTCGACGTGCCGGCTCACCACGCCGTCGACGACGGTGAAGCGGGTACGCAGGGTCTCGTGCCGCTCCACCAGGGCGTCGAACGCGGCGGAGAGCCGGCCGCGGTCCAGCGGCCCGGTCAGACGCCAGGCCACCGGAATCGTGTACGCCGGGCCGGGCCCTTCCAGCCGGTCGAGGAAGACCAGGCGCTCCTGCCCGAACGACACCGGAAGGTCGCTGGTGCCGGTGGAGCGGGTGATCCCGTCCGGAGCCGTGCGGTTCTCCGCGCGCCCCGCCAGCCGCTGGTGGAGCAGCTCCAGCTGCATGGGTGTGAGGCCGTTCACGGCGTCTCCTTCAGTTTCTGGGCAAGTCTGGTGATGGTCCGGGCCTCGAAGAAGGCGCGGAGGGTGACCGCGGTGTCGAGCCGGGACCGCAGACGGGAGATGACTCTCAGCGCGGTCAGCGAGTGGCCGCCCAGGGCAAAGAAGTCGTCCTCGACGCCGACGTCGGGCCGGTCGAGCAGCTCCGCCCACACCTCGGCGATGATCTTCTCGACGGCGGTGCGCGGTGCGACATGCCCGGAGTCGCTCTCCGGGGCGGTGGCGGTGATCTCCGGCAGCGCGTGCCGGTCGACCTTGCCGTTGGCGAGCAGCGGCAGGCAGTCCAGGACCAGCAGTTCCGTGGGGATCATCGCGTACGGCAGACGGGACTCCAGGTGCGTCCGCAGCTCGGCCACCGATACGGCGGCCCCGGGGGAACGCTGCGCATAGCCGCTGAGTTTCCAGCCGTTCGGGCCGTCGGGGCGCGCGACCACGGCCGCCGAACCCACGGCGGGATGCGTGGCGAGACACGCTTCCACTTCGCCCGGTTCGATCCGCACGCCTCGGACCTTCACCTGGCGGTCCAGTCGGCCGCGGAACTCCAGTGTCCCGTCGGCCAGTCGGCGGGCGGCGTCGCCGGTCCGGTACATCCGGGCTCCGGGCGGGCCGGACGGGTCGGGTACGAAGGACCGCGCGGTCGTGCCGGCCTGGTTGCGGTAGCCGCGGGTCACTCCGGCGCCGCCGATGTGCAGTTCCCCGAACACCCCGACCGGCACGGGTCGCAGTGCCTCGTCGAGCACGTGCACGGTGGTGGTCGGCATGGGCCGCCCGATGGACACCGTCTCCTCCCGCACCGCCGGATCCAGGTCTTCCCATGTGGTGGTGAGGGTGCACTCGGTCGGGCCGTACTGGTTGACCACCCTGCGCAGCCCCGGCAGCGCCGCATGCAGGCGGGCCAGCAGTGCCGGGGTGCAGGGCTCGCCGCTGAGCACCAGCAGCCGCAGCTCCGGCAGGCTCGCGGCGGTGAGGTCGCCGCCGTCGAGAAGCTGGTGCAGCAGGGACGGCACCATGCTGAGGACGGCCGTCGGCGCGGGCCGGCCGGTCAGGTCGGTGGCGAGGGTGGACAGGTCGGGCTGCCCGGCCATCAGCACGGTCGCGCCGACGGTCAGCGGGCCGATGCAGTCCCGCAGAAACGCGTCGAAGGACGCCGATGCACGCTGGAGCACGACATCGTCCTGGCCCAGCTCGTAGTGGTCGAGAACGGTGTCGAGGTGGCCGGTGAGGCCGGCGAACTCGACCAGGACACCCTTCGGTTGTCCGGTCGAACCGGAGGTGTAGACGACATACGCGAGGGTGCCCGGGTCGCAGGACAGCGCCGGCGCAGTGGTCGGACACCGGCCGAGCGCCGGATCGGTGATCATGTCCTCGTCGACGACCAGCCGGGCTCCGGCATCGGCGCCGATCCGCGCGAGGCGGCGTGCGGGCAGGTCGGGGTCGAGTCCGACGAACGCTCCGCCGGCCTTCCAGATGCCGAGCACGCCCACCACGGTGTCGATCCCGCGGGGCAGGCGCAGTCCGACCCGGGTCTCCGGACCCACGCCCCGGCCGATGAGGTGGTGGGCGAGCTGGTTGGCCCGCCGGTCCAACTCGGCGTAGGTGACCTCACCATCGCCGCAGATCACAGCCGTCGCGTCGGGGGTGTCCCGGACCTGGTCGGCGATCCGTTCCAGCAGCGGCCGGGGCACGGCGGGACGCGGTGTCACGACCCCGGGCGCCGCGGCCGGCGGGGCCAGCGGCAGGTCACCGGTGCGTGCCGCGGGATCGGCCACAACGGCGCGCAGCAGCAGACTGAACGCCTCGGCCATCCGCCGGATCGTGGCGGTGTCGAAGATGTCGGTGGTGTAGTCGATCGCGCCGGCCAGCCCGTCGGGGCGTTGCACCAGTTCCAGGGTGAGGTCGAGCTTGGCCGCCCCCCGGTCGACGGGGACCGCCGTACCCGCGGCCGGGCCCAGCCGCAGAGTGTCCAGGCTCCAGTCGTTGAAGCTGAACATGGCCTGGAACAGCGGGGAGCGGCTGAGGTCCCGCTCCGGGCGCAGCTCCTCCACCAGACGACCGAACGGCATCTCCTGGTGCTCATAGGCGCTGAGAGCGTCGCCGCGGACCCGGCCGAGCAACTCGGTGAACGAGGGATCACCGCTCACGTCGGCCCGCAGCACCACGGTGTTGAGGAAGAACCCGACGACATCGCGGACCTCGGGCCTGCCGCGGCCGGCGACGGGGGTGCCGACGCCGAAGTCGCTCTGCCCGCTCCACCGGCCGAGCAGCACCTGATAGGCGGCGAGCAGGGTCATGAACAGTGTCGCGCCGTGCTCCCGGCTCAGCCGTTCCAGTCCGGCGACCAGTTCCGCGTCGACCGTGAACTCCACCGAGCCTCCGGACCCGTTGCGGCGGGTGGGGCGGGGACGGTCGGTGGGCAGCTCGAGCGTCGGCAGGCCGGCCAGCCGCTGCCGCCAGTGCGTCAGCTCCCCCGCCAGCCGTTCCCCGGTGAGCCGGCCGCGTTGCCACACCGCGAAGTCGGCGTAGCGCACCGGCGGACGGGACGGCTCGACGCCGTCGTAGCAGGCCTCCAGCTCGCGGATCAGCAGACCCATGGACCAGCCGTCGGACACGGCGTGGTGCATGGCCATCAGCAGCACGTGCTCGTTGTCGCCGGCGTGCCACACCACGGCCCGGAACAGCGGCCCGGTGGTGAGATCGAACGGCTCGCGCGCTTCGTCCCTGACCGCCCTGACGGCGTCGGTGACCGTACCCGCCTCGCGCCAGGTGACTCCCTCCCAGTCGGGGACGATGTCCTGCAACGCCACGCCGTCCACCAGCGTGAACCGGGTGCGCAGCACCTCGTGCCGCGCGACCAGGGCGTCGAACGCGGCGGACAGCCGGTCGCGGTCCAGCGGTCCGCTCAGGCGCCAGGCGACCGGAATCGTGTACGCCGGGCCGGCACCCTCGAGGCAGTCCAGGAACACCAGCCGCTCCTGCCCGAAGGAGACCGGCAGTCCCGTGGTGCCGGCGCCCCGGACAATGGGGGCGCCGACCTGTTCGGCGTCGGCGAGGAGGCGGGCCAGGCCCGCGATGGTGCGGGCGGTGAACAGGTCGCGGAAGGTCATCTCCCGGCCAGTACGCTCGGCGACCGCGCCGACCAACTTGATGGCCAGCAGCGAGTGCCCCCCGAGGGCGAAGAAGTCGTCGTCCATGCCGGGCTCGGCTGTACCGAGGACCTCCGTCCATGCCTCGGCGAGTTGCCGTTCCAGCTCACAGGCCGGCTCCCGCCGTCCGGTGGTCGGGGCGTACGCCGGTTCCGGCAGCGCGGCCCGGTCCACCTTGCCGTTGCGGGTCAGCGGCAGTTCGTCGAGCACGACCACGGCGGCCGGTACCAGGAACGCCGGCAGGCTCTCGCCGATGAACCCGCGCAGATCACCCAGTTCGGCGGGATCGGCCACGACGTACGCGCAGAGGCTGAGGGCGCCGCTGCGGTCGGGACGGGCCACCACGACGGTGTCCCGCACGGCCGGGTGCCGCCGTATCGCGGTCTCGATCTCGCCCGGCTCGACCCGGAAGCCGCGTACCTTGACCTGCCCGTCGGCGCGGCCGACGAATTCCAGGCGGCCTTGTGCCGTCCACCGCACCAGGTCGCCGGTGCGGTAGACCCGGCCGCCGGGCGGGCCGAACGGGTCGGGCAGGAACCGGTCGGCGGTGCGGTGTGCCGCGCCGAGGTACCCGCGGGCCAGTCCGGAGCCGCCGAGGAGCAGTTCTCCGACGACACCGACGGGGACCGGACGCAGCCGCTCGTCGACCACGTACGCGGTGGTGTTGTTCATGGGGCGGCCGATCGGCACGGACGCGGCGGCGGCCGGTGCCGTGACCTCGTGCCAGGTGCCGAAGGTGGTCGACTCGGCCGGGCCGTACATGTGCAGCAGTCGGCCGGGCCCGCCGTGGGCGAGCAGGGCGTCCACGGTGTGCGGGTCGGCGGCCTCGCCGCCGAAGAGCACGTGCCGCAGTCCGCCGAGAGCGCCGGGCCGCTCCTGGACGACCTGGTTGAACAGCGCGGTGGTGAGGAACAGGGTGGTGACCCGGTGCCGGGTGAGGTGCGCCGCAAGGGCTGCGGGCGACAGCGCGACATCCGGCGGGGTGACCACCAGGGTCGCTCCGGCAACCAGGGTGGCCCACACCTCGAAGGTGGCAGCGTCGAAGACGGGACTGGCTGCGAACGCCACGCGGTCGTCCGGCCCGAGGGTGAGGTAGCCGCCCTCGTGGACGGTACGGACCAGCCCGCGGTGGGTGATGCCGATGCCCTTGGGCCGCCCGGTGGAACCGGAGGTGTAGACGACGTAGCCGAGGCTGTCCGGGGAGACGCTCACCTCGGGTGCGGTGTCCGGCAGCCGGCCGATCTCGACGGCGTCCGCGGCAAGATCGACGACCCTCAGGCCCAGGCCGTCCGCCGACAGGTGGCCGGCGGAGGTGATGAGCAGCGTGGCGGCGGTGTCGTCGAGCATGTGCCGGCTGCGCTCGGCGGGCTGGTCCGCGTCGAGCGGCACATAGGCGCCGCCGGCCTTCAGCACCGCGAGCTGGGCGAGGACGAGGTCCGCGCAGCGGGGCAGGCTGACCGCCACCACGGTCTCCGGACCCACGCCGAGACCGAGCAGGTGCCGGGCCAGCCGATTGGCCCGCCGGTCCAGTTGGGCATAGGTCCAGACGGATGCGCCGTCCACCACGGCCGGCTCGTCACCCCGGTCGGCCGCCTGGTCGGCGACGAGCTGGTGCAGGGCGCGCGCAGGGATCGCCGGCGTGGGAGCGGTGCCCAGCTCGACGAGGCGGACGCGGGCGTCGGCGTCCAGGACGTCCCAGTCGTCCAGCCGGCCCTCGGCGTCCTCGGCGAGGGTGAGCAGCAGCCGGCGGTACCCGTCGGCGATCCGCTCCACCGTCGCCGGGTCGAACAGGCAGGTGGCGTACTCGATCAGGCCCGTGCAGGAGCCGTCGGCGGCCTGATCGACGAAGAGGGTGAGGTCGAATTTCGCGGTCCGCCAGCCGAGCGGGATCTCCTCGGCCGGCATCCCGGGCACTCGCAGGGCCGTGGCGGAGGTGTCCCGCAGCGCGAACATGGTCTGGAACACGGGCGTGCGGCTGAGGTCCCGCTCCGGGCGCAGTTCCTCCACCACCCGTTCGAACGGCACGTCTTGGTGCTCGTATCCCCCGAGGGTGGCCTCCCTGACCCGGCCGAGCAGCTCGGCGAAGGTGGGGTCGCCGCTGAGATCGGCCCGCACCGCAAGGGTGTTGACGAAGAAGCCGACGACGTTCTCCACCTCGGATGTCGAGCGGCCGGCGACCGGCGTGCCCACGACGAAGTCGGTCTGCCCGCTCCACCGGCCGAGCAGGACCTGAAACGCCGTCAGCAGCACGGTGTGCAAGGTGGCGGCGTCGGTCCGCGCACGCCGGGTCAGCGTGCGCAGAGCCTCCTGCGGCAGCTCGAACCGGTGGGTGGCGCCTTCGGTGCCGAGCACCATCGGCCGTGGCCGGTCGGTGGGGAGCTCCAGGGCGGGACCCCCGGCCAGGGTGGTGCGCCACCACTCCAGTTCGCCGGCCAGCCGGTCCGGGGTGAGGGCGGCGCGCTGCCAACGGGCGAAGTCGGCGTACCGCACGGGCGGCGCCGGCGGGGTGACGCCTGCGTACAGGTCGCCCAGCTCGCGGGCGATGACGCCCAGGGACCAGCCGTCGGCGACGATGTGGTGCAGCACCAGCAGCAGCACGTCGTGCCCGGGGAGCCTGATCAGGACGGCCCGCCAGACGGGCCCGGCAGCCAGGTCGAACGGGCGGCGGATCTCGGCGAAGGCGAGGTCGTCGTTCCATTCGCCGGCGTCGACGCGGCGCAGGTCCACCAGGGGTTCGGGCGCGACGACGGGTGCGCGGTCGACGCCCGGGAAGCGGGTGCGCAGGGCGTCGTGCCGTGCGGCCAGTCGTTCCAGGGCGCGGCGCAGGACGCCTTCGTCGAGCCGGCCGTCCATCCGCCAGGCGACGGGGATGGCGTAGGTGGAGCTGTCCGGGTTCATCTGCTCGAGGAACAGGAGCCGTTCCTGCCCGAAAGAAGGGACGACGGGCTCGTCGTCGCCTCCCCGGGTGAGGGCGGGTGCCGGGGCGGCGTTGCCGTCGGGTTCCACGGTGACCGTGTCGGCGAGTTCGGCGATGGTGAGTCCGGCGAACAGGGCGCGCATCGAGATGTCGACACCCGCCTCCTCGCGCAGCCGGGAGATGAGCCGCACGGCGAGCAAGGAGTGGCCGCCGAGTGCGAGGAACGCGTCGTCGACACCGATCCTCGCGACACCGAAGACCGATGCCCACACGGCTGCCAGCTTCTCCTGGACGGGGGTCTCGGGAGCCCGGTACGGGGTGGCCAGGTCGGGGCGGTCCGGGGCCGGCAGGGCCTTGCGGTCCAGCTTTCCGCTGGAGGTCAGCGGCAGCTCGGCCAGCTCCACGAAGGTGGACGGCACCATGTAGGCGGGCAGCAGACCGGCCAACTGCTCGCGCAGTACGGCGATGTCGAGATCGGCTCCGACGACGTAGGCGACGAGCCGTTGTTCGGCGGCCGAGCCGGCGGCCACCACCACACCGGCACGCACGCCGGGCAGTTCGTTGAGCACGGCCTGGATCTCGCCGAGCTCGACCCGGTTGCCGGCGAGCTTCAGCTGCTCGTCGACCCGGCCGAGGTAGTCGACCACGCCAGGGCGGTGCCAGCCGGCCAGGTCGCCGCTGCGATACATCCGTGCGCCGGGCTGACCGTAAGGGTCGGGCAGGAAGCGTTCCGCGGTGAGCCCCGGCTGCCCGGAGTAGCCGCGGGCGAGCTGCACTCCCGCGAGGTACAGCTCCCCGGGTCCGTCTCCCGGCGCCGGGCGCAGGTCGTCGTCGAGGATGTAGAGCTGCGTGTTGGCCACTGCCGCGCCGATCGGCACGTTGGCGCCGGGCCAGTCGGGCCTGCACTGCCAGGCACTCACTTCGATGGACGCCTCGGTCGGGCCGTAGAGGTTGTGCAGTTCGACGTGGGACAGGACGCGCAGCACCCGGTTCTGCAGGTCGGTGGGGAGCGCCTCGCCGCTGGTCATGATGCGATGGACGCTGCGGCATCCCTCCACACCTCGCTCGCCGATGAACAGGGCGAGCATGGTGGGGATGAAGTGGACGGTGGTGATCTCGCGCCGCTGGATCAGCTCGACGAGGTAGCCACTGTCGCGGTGTCCGCCGGGTTTGGCGATGACCAGACGGGCGCCGACGGTGAGCGGCCAGAACAGCTCCCACACCGAGACGTCGAAGGCGTACGGGGTCTTCTGGAGCACGCGCTCGTCGGACGTCATGCCGTACTCGTGCTGGCCCCAGACCAGGCGGTTGCAGACACCCCGGTGCTCGGCCACCACTCCCTTGGGCCGGCCGGTGGACCCGGAGGTGTACATGACGTAGGCGGCGTTGCGCCCGTCGACGACGACGCCACAGGGCTCGTCGGACTCGCCGGCAGTGCCGGCCAGGGTCACCTCGGGCAGTCCGGGCCGGCCGAGATCGCAGTCCATGCCGGGGCCGCGGACGAGCGCGACCGCGCCGGCCTGCCCGACCATGTAGGCCAGGCGCTCGGTGGGCAGTTCGAGGTCCAGCGGCAGATACGCGGCGCCGCTCTTGAGGATGCCCAGCAGGGAGACGACCAGGTCAAGGGAGCGCTGGGCGCCGACGGCGACGACGGTCTCCGGTCCGGCGCCGTGCCGGCGCAGCGCGTGGGCGAGCCGGTTGGCCCGCCGCTCCAGCTCCCGATAGGTCAGTTCCTCGCCGTCGAACTCCAGGGCAATTCCGTCAGGGGTACGTCTGACCTGGGCCTCGACCAGCCCGTGCATCGTGCTCATGCCTGCTGCTCCTTCAGTGCCTGCTCGACGTCCTCGCCGGTCATCCCTGCGATCTCCCGCATCAGCTGTTCCTCGACCGCGGCGGCGAGCCGGGTCACGGTCGGCCGCTCGAAGAGGGTCCGCACGCCGATGTCGCAGCCGAATGCCGCTCGTAGTCGGATGACGACCCGGGTGGCGAGGAGGGAGTGGCCGCCGAGGTCGAAGAAGTTGTCGTGGATGCCGATCCGGTCGACCTGGAGGACTTCCTTCCAGACGTCGGCGATGGCCTGTTCGGTCGGGTTGCGCGGGCCGACATACTCCCCGGACAGGGCCGGGCGGTGCCCGTCGGGGTCGGGAAGCCGGTCACGGTCGACCTTGCCGCCCACCGTCCGCGGCAGCTCGTCCAGCAGGATCAGCACCGCCGGCACCATGTACTCCGGCAGTCGCTCCCCCAGCCACTCCCGCACCTGATCCGTCACCACGCCCCGCTGCCCGGCCACATAAGCGACCAGACGGTCCTGCCACACCACCACAACCGCGTCACGGACCAGCGGATGCTCCCGCAACCGGGACTCCACCTCACCCACCTCGACCCGGAAACCACGCACCTTCACCTGGCCATCGGTACGGCCGCAGAAGTCCAGGAACCCCTCACGCCACCGCACCAGATCCCCCGTCCGGTACAGCCGGCCCCCGCCTCACCACCGAACGGATCCGGCACGAACCGGTCCGCCGTCAACCCCGCGCGACCCACATACCCACGCGCCAACTGACCGCCACCGATGAACAACTCACCCACAGCACCCACCGGCACCTCGGACAACCGCTCGTCCAGCACATACAGACAGCGATCCCCCACCGCACGCCCGATCGGCACACTGCCCCCGCACCCCACCCCCGCCGGCACATCGAACACCGTCGACGAAATCGTCGCCTCCGTCGGACCGTAGGTATTGACCACGGCCATGTCGGGGAAGTGCGAGGTCCACCAGGCGAGGTCGGCCGGCCGGACGGTGTCACCGCCGAGGACGAGCAGCCGCAGCCGGTCGGGGCTCCAGGCGGGGTGGGTGGTGCCGGCCGCGGAGAGTTCGGCGATCAGTTCGGTGAGATACCCGGGAACCACCTCCATCACCGTGACGCGGTACTGGTCGAGGTCGGTGAGGAGCTGGGAGGGAGCGACGAGGCCGTGCTCCGGGAGCACCAGCGCGGCCCCGCACGTCAACGCCGGGAAAATCTGCTCCACCGACGCATCGAACGCCAACGCCGCAAACTGCAGAACCCGATCCGCCGCACCAAGACCGAACCGACGCCGCATCCGCGACACATGCCCCGCCATCGACCCCCGGGACACCCCCACACCCTTCGGCCGCCCCGTCGAACCCGACGTATAGATCACATACGCCAACTGACCATCCACCACCGCAACCCCAGGATCATCATCCCGGCCCCCGTCCGGCAACGGACCCTCCAACACCACACCAGCACCCACATCCGAACGGACGAACTCCACCCGCTCCGCAGGCCACGCCGGATCCAACGGCACATACACACCACCGGCCTTCAACACACCCAACACCGCAACGAGCATGTCCACACCCCGCCGCAGCCGCACCCCCACCGGCACCTCAGCCCGCACACCCCGACCCAGCAACCACCAAGCAACCCGGTTCGCCCGCGCATTCAACTCCGCATACGACACCACCACATCACCCGCAACAACCGCCACCCCCTCAGGAACACACCCCACCCGCTCCTCGAACAACACCACCGGATCCCCCGACAGACCCGACGACACCTCACCCGCACCCCAACGACGCAACACACCCAACTCACCCGCCGGCAAACCCAAACCACTCACCCGAACACCCGGCGAACCCACCACCCGCGCCAACAACACCCGACACCGCTCCACCAACCGACCGATCGACACCTCATCGAACACATCAGTCCGGTACTGCACGAAGCCGCCGGCGGCACCCGGGTCGGTGGTGAAGGTGAACATCAGGTCGTACTTGGTGACGTCGAAGGGAATGTCTGCGGGGTGCAACGTCGCGGCGCCCAGTCGCGGCGCCGCGATGGAGCGGACCTCGAGGTCGAACATGGTCTGGAACAGCGGCGAGCGGCTGGGGTCGCGGTCCGGCCGGAGTTCCTCCACCACCCTTTCGAAGGGCACGTCCTGGTGGTCGAGTGCGTCGAGCATGTGGTCACGGACCCGGGCGAGCAGCTCGGTGAAGGTGGGGTCTCCGGCCAGATCGGCACGCATGACCAGGGTGTTCACGAACAGCCCGATCACACCCTCGACCTCAGGACGACCACGACCGGCAACCGGCGTCCCCACCCCGAAATCACACTGCCCGCTCCACTGACCCACCAACACCTGAAACGCAGCCAGCAACGTCATGTACAACGTCGCATTGTGCTCCCGCCCCAACCGCTCCAACCCTGCAACCAACTCCGGATCAAGAGAGAACTCCTTCGTCCCACCCACCCACGACGGCTGCACCGGACGCGCACGATCAACCGGCAACTCCAACACCGGCAACCCCGACAACCGCTCCCGCCAATACCCCAACTCCCCCGCAACACCATCCCCACCGAGCTCACGCCGCTGCCAATCGGCGTAGTCGGCGTACTGCACCGGCAGATCGGGCAGGCTTTCGCCGGCGTACAGATCACCCAGCTCGCGGACGAGCACGCCCATCGACCAGCCGTCGGAGACGATGTGATGCATCGCCAGTACCAGTAGGTGATCGGTGGCGTCGAGCTGCCAGACCATGGCCCGGAACAGCGAGCCGGTGGCCAGGTCGAACGGCCGGTGCAGTTCCTCGCCGGCGTGCCTGATCGCCGCATCGAGCGGATCGGACACAGCGCGCAGGTCGTACCAGGCTGCTGCGGCCTCCATCCCGGTGGTCACGCGCTGCACGGGCTGCGCGTCGACCAACGGGAAGGTGGTGCGCAGTGACTCGTGCCGGTCGACGAGCTGTCGTAGCGCTCGGTCGAGGCGTTCCCGGTCGAGGCCTCCGTCGACCCGCCAGGCCAGGGCGGCCATGTAGTCCGGGGCATCGGGGTCGAGCCGGTTGAGGAACCAGAGACCTTCCTGGGCGAAGGAGAGCGGGAAGTCCCCGCTGCGGACCACCTTGCCGATCCGCGGCACCGGCCTGGACGGCGCCGGCGGCAGGGCGGCGACGAACTCGGCGATCGTCGGGTGCTCGAAGAAGTCGCGCATGTCGACGGGCCGTTCCAGCGCCTTGCCCAGGCGTGCCACGGCGAGCGTCACGAGGAGGGAGTGGCCGCCGAGGTCGAAGAAGTTGTCGTGGATGCCGATCCGGTCGACCTGGAGGACTTCCTTCCAGACGTCGGCAATGGCCTGTTCGGTCGGGTTGCGCGGGCCGACGTACTCCCCGGACAGCGTCGGACGGTGCCCGTCGGGGTCGGGAAGCCGGTCACGGTCGACCTTGCCGCCCACCGTGCGCGGCAGCTCGTCCAGCAGGATCAGCACCGCCGGCACCATGTACTCCGGCAGTCGCTCCCCCAGCCACTCCCGCACCTGATCCGTCACCACGCCCTGCTGCCCGGCCACATAAGCGACCAGACGGTCCTGCCACACCACCACAACCGCGTCACGGACCAGCGGATGCTCCCGCAACCGGGACTCCACCTCACCCACCTCGACCCGGAAACCACGCACCTTCACCTGGCCGTCCGTACGACCGCAGAAGTCCAGGAACCCCTCACGCCACCGCACCAGATCCCCCGTCCGGTACAGCCGGCCCCCCGCCTCACCACCGAACGGATCCGGCACGAACCGGTCCGCCGTCAACCCCGCGCGACCCACATACCCACGCGCCAACTGACCGCCACCGATGAACAACTCACCGACCGCACCCACCGGCACCTCGGACAACCGCTCGTCCAGCACATACAGACAGCGATCCCCCACCGCACGCCCGATCGGCACACCGCTCCCGCACCCCACCCCCGCCGGAACATCGAACACCGTCGACGAAACCGTCGCCTCCGTCGGACCGTAGACGTTCAGCAGAGGAACATCGGGGTAGCGGTCCGACCACGTCCGCGCCTCGGCCGGGCGCAGTACGTCACCGCCGAGGATCATCAGCCGGAGCGCGCCCAGTGCGTTCCCCTCCCGTTCGGCCAGCCGGTCGACCAGCTCTCCGAAGTACGCCGGAGGCAGATTGGCGACGGTGACGCGGTACTGGTCGAGGTCGGTGAGGAGCTGGGAGGGAGCGACAAGACCGTGCTCCGGGAGCACCAGCGCGGCCCCGCACGTCAACGCCGGGAAAATCTGCTCCACCGACGCATCGAACGCCAACGCCGCAAACTGCAGAACCCGATCCGACGCACCCAGACCGAACCGACGCCGCATCCGCGACACATGCCCCGCCATCGACCCACGAGACACCCCCACACCCTTCGGCCGCCCCGTCGAACCCGACGTATAAATCACATACGCCAACTGACCATCCACCACCGCAACCCCAGGATCATCATCCCGACCCCCGTCCGGCAACGGACCCTCCAACACCACACCAGCACCCACATCCGAACGGACGAACTCCACCCGCTCCGCAGGCCACGCCGGATCCAACGGCACATACACACCACCGGCCTTCAACACACCCAACACCGCAACGAGCATGTCCACACCCCGCCGCAGCCGCACCCCCACCGGCACCTCAGCCCGCACACCCCGACCCAGCAACCACCAAGCCACCCGGTTCGCCCGCGCATTCAACTCCGCATACGACACCACCACATCACCCGCAACAACCGCCACCCCCTCAGGAACACACCCCACCCGCTCCTCGAACAACACCACCGGATCCCCCGACAGACCCGACGACACCTCACCCGCACCCCAACGACGCAACACACCCAACTCACCCGCCGGCAAACCCAAACCACTCACCCGAACACCCGGCGAACCCACCACCCGCGCCAACAACACCCGACACCGCTCCACCAACCGACCGATCGACACCTCATCGAACACATCAGTCCGATAGACGAGAGTCATCGCCATCTCGTCGTCGCGCGGCTGAGCGAACAGCGACACCGCGAACAGGGCCCGGGGGCGGTCGGTCTCGTAGTCGGTGAATCGGAGCGTTCCGATGCCCTGGTCGTCCGGGACGTTCTGCATCGCGAACCAGGTGTCGATCAGCGAGTCGGTGTCGGAGCGCTCCGGTCGCAGTTCCCGGACGACCTGCTCGTAGGGCACGTCCTGGTGGTCGAGTGCGTCGAGTGTGTGGTCACGGACTCGGGCGAGCAGTTCGACGAAGGTGGGGTCTCCGGCCAGATCGGCACGCATGACCAGGGTGTTCACGAACAGCCCGATCACACCCTCGACCTCAGGACGACCACGACCGGCAACCGGCGTCCCCACCCCGAAATCACACTGCCCGCTCCACTGACCCACCAACACCTGAAACGCAGCCAGCAACGTCATGTACAACGTCGCATTGTGCTCCCGCCCCAACCGCTCCAACCCTGCAACCAACTCCGGATCAAGAGAGAACTCCTTCGTCCCACCCACCCACGACGGCTGCACCGGACGCGCACGATCAACCGGCAACTCCAACACCGGCAACCCCGACAACCGCTCCCGCCAATACCCCAACTCCCCCGCAACACCATCCCCACCGAGCTCACGCCGCTGCCAATCGGCGAACTCCGTGTAGGGGAGGCTCAGCTCGGGCAGGGTGTCTCCGTCGTAGAGCGCGCCGAGGTCGCGGACGAAGAGGGAAATCGACCAGCCGTCGGAGACGATGTGATGCATGGCCGCCAGCAGCACGTGCTCGGTGTCGCTCAGCCGCCACACCACGACGCGGAACAGCGGACCTGTGGTCAGGTCGAACGGTTCGCCGGCCTCGGCCGCGGCTTCCGTTTCCACCTCGGCAGCGGTGGCGGCGTCACGCCAGTCGATCCGGGCGTCGAGACGGTCGGCGACGAGGACGCGAGGGGTGCCGTCGCGCTCGACGAACCTCATCCGCAGCGACTGGTGACGGGCCACGAGGCGGGACAGGGCGAACTCCAGGCGTTCCCGGTCGAGCGGGCCGTGCACGTGCCACATGGGGGTCGCCACGTACGCGGTGCTTCGCCCGCCCTCCAGCCGGTCCAGGAACCACATGCGGTCCTGCGCGAAGGACAGAGCGTGGTCGACCTCGGCGCACCCTTCCGGCCCGAGATTCGTCTTCCCTGTCTGCACCGCAGCTCCTCTCACCCCACCAGCGCTCGCGCTTGGTGTCGTCCCCCGTCGGCCGAGCTGTTCCCGGTCCGCATCGGCCGCCTCCGGCCGCCTGGGAAAAGTCCCGGCACCTGGCCGCGGGCCCGTGGACAACAACATCACCGCGGCGGCGCCCGCGTCTTGAGTCATCACTACTCGCATCGCCACGACGGGACGCCCTGCACGACTCATCTCCCGGCAGGAGAGCGGCCGTCGGCGCGCCGACGAACACACGCAGGGCCGGCCCCACGACGTACTCCGCCCGCCCGAAGGGTGTCGACGGGTGCATGGCGACGTCTGGGAATGGCCGAATCCCCTTCGTACAGGGCTTCTTGTCCGGGCTCGGTTGTCCGGGCGTACGCCTGGTCGAGCAGGCGCACTACCGTTCGCTCACCACGTTCTGTCCAGACAAACGCTGGTCCCATACATGCACGAAGCCAGGGCACAGATCGGGCACGGACTCTCGATGCGAACTACCGGCGTAGCGGTCGCTGAGGTCACTTCGGCTTGTGGGGTGGTTGCCCGGCAGCCATGAGGAGCCGACCTCGGTCGCGAGGGTGGCTGTACTTCGCTGCTCTACCGGAAGGGCCTCAGGTAGCCGGGGCGGTGGTTACGCCGTGGCCGGGATTCCGAGTTCGGCGAGCAGGCCGCGCACGCGCTGTTCGATCTCGTCCCGGATCGGGCGGACCGCATCGACGCCCTGGCCGGCCGGGTCGTCGAGCTGCCAGTCGAGGTACCGCTTGCCGGGGAAGACCGGGCAGGTGTCCCCGCAGCCCATGGTGATCACCACGTCCGATGCCTGGACCGCCTCGGTGGTGAGGATCTTCGGGGTCTCGGCGGTGATGTCGATGCCGGCCTCGGCCATGGCTGCCACGGCGGCCGGGTTCACGGAGTCGGCGGGCGCCGATCCGGCCGAGCGCACCTCGACCTGATCGTCGGCGAGGTGGGTGAGGAAGGCGGCGGCCATTTGGGAGCGGCCTGCGTTGTGGACGCAGACGAACAGCACCGAGGGGCGCGGAGCGGCAGGGCTCATGTCAGGTGTCCTTGCAGGCGGAAGGGGTGGTCAGGAGGAGGCGAGTTCGGGTTGGCCGTGCGGGACCGCGACGTTCGCCGTGCGGGCAGGACGTCCGTACGCCACCGCCACGGCACCCAGCCCGAGCGCGGCGCCGAGCAGCTGGGCCGCGATGAACGGGGCGAGGGAGGCAGGGGCGATCCCGGCGAAGGTGTCGGTGAAAGCGCGGCCGACCGTCACCGCAGGGTTCGCGAAGGAGGTGGACGAGGTGAACCAGTAGGCGGCCCCGATGGAGGTGGCCACGGCGGCTGGGGCCAGGGCGGCGCGCCCGATGCGCTCCAGGCCGAAGATGAGCAGGATCAGCCAGGCGGTGGCGACGACTTCACCCAGCCACAGGTGCCCGGCCGACCGGTCGTGGGTGGAGATCTTCACGAGCGGCTCGGCGAACATGGCGTTGGCCAGGACCGCGCCGCCGATCGCCCCGGCCACCTGAGCGGGAATGTACGCGGCGACTTCCCGCAGAGGCGGGCCGGTGCGGTCGCGGCGGCCGGCGAGCCAGGCGGCGAGGGTGACAGCGGGGTTGAAGTGCGCGCCCGAGACCGGCCCGAGCAGGATGATCAGCACGGCCAGGCCGAAGACGGTGGCGAGCGAGTTGGCGAGCAGCTGCACGCCGACGTCGTGCGACAGTTCCGCGGCCTGGATGCCCGACCCGACGACGACCGCTACCAGCAGGCCGGTCCCCAGGGCCTCCGCGGCCACGCGGCGACCGAGTGCGACGCTCACGCGG
Organism: Streptomyces sp. CA-251247; assembly: GCF_050952975.1. Taxonomy (NCBI): domain Bacteria; kingdom Bacillati; phylum Actinomycetota; class Actinomycetes; order Kitasatosporales; family Streptomycetaceae; genus Streptomyces; species Streptomyces sp. CA-251247. The sequence continues at coordinate 164,310 of NZ_CP191861.1, forward strand.
TGACTCCGGCGCTCTGCGGCGTCACCAGGAACGAGGCGAGCTGATCCAGGACGCCGGGCAGCACCCAGTAGTACACCCATGTACCGCGGCGCTCGCAGTCGATGAGACCGGCCTGCCTCAGCAGCTTGAGGTGGTGCGAGATCGTCGGCTGGGACAGCTCGAAGGCCGGCGTCAGCTCACAGACACACACCTCGCCGTTCTCCCCGCGTGAGGCGATCATCGACAGCAGCCGCAGCCTCACCGGGTCGCCCAGCGCCTTGAACACCTTCGCCAGCTCACCGGCGCGCTCCTCGTCCAGCGGCGCGGCCGCCAGAGACTCGCAGCAACCAGCGTCCTGGCCGATCACCTCAAGCTCTTGATTCGACATGCCTCTATGTTGACGTCTTTCGATTCAAGGCGCAAGCTTGCATCAACGAACGTCAATACAAGCCGTTCCAGGGCACCGCCATGCCTCGTCATCCAGGAGTGCGTCATGAGTGAACAGTCCACCGACCTGCGTGAGACCGTCCGGCAGCGCTACGCCGCGGCGGCCGTTCAGGTCACCGAAGGCGGTACCGCATGCTGCGGGCCCGAGCCGGTCGAGGTCGACGAGAACTTCGGTTCCACCCTCTACGCCGCCGACGAGCGCGACGCCCTGCCCGTCGAGGCCGTCGCCGCCTCCCTCGGCTGCGGCAATCCCCTCGCCGTCGCGGAACTCCGAACCGGTGAGCGCGTCCTCGACCTCGGCTCCGGCGGAGGCATCGATGTCCTGCTCTCCGCCCGCCGCGTCGGCCCCACCGGCAAGGCCTACGGCCTGGACATGACCGACGAGATGCTCGAACTCGCCCTGGCCAACGCGAAGAAGGCCGGTGCGACGAACGTGGAGTTCCTCAAGGGCACCATCGAGGCCATCCCGCTGCCCGCGAACACCATCGACGTGGTGATCTCCAACTGCGTGATCAATCTGTCCACCGACAAGCCGGCAGTGTTCGCCGAGACCTTCCGTGCCCTGAAGCCCGGCGGCCGGATCGGCGTCACCGACGTCGTCGCCGACGACGACCTCACCCCGGACCAGCGGGCCGAGCGCGGAGACTACGTCGGCTGCATCGCCGGCGCGCTCACCTTCGCCGAATACCGCGCGGGCCTGGAAGCCGCCGGGTTCGCCGACGTCGAGATCACCGCGACCCATTCCGTCGCGGATGGCATGCACTCCGCCATCGTCCGTGCCACCAAGCCGCTGACCACCGAGGCCTCCTCGAAGACCGCGGAGTCGGCCGACGCATGCTGCGGCGTCAACGCCTGCTGCACCCCGGCCGAGAGCTCCGCCGATTCAGCCCTGACCGTCACCGAGGCACAGGCCGCGACAGGCTGCACCTGCCAGAACTGACACCCCAGCTCGGGGCCATGCCCTTCCACGCCGACCCGTTCGGCAGGCGTCGCTCTGCAAAGTGGCCCGGGACCCGAACATCGACCTGATCAACGATCCGGCCGGTGAACCTCCCCTACCGAGCCTGCGTCTTCTCTCTCGATCATCACTACACGCACGGGAGAAGAGACCGTTGACCGACACGGACGCCGAGCAGACCGACGAGCGGAGTTACGGCCCGGGGCCCTGGTGGGCGGACCTCGGAACGTGGGGGGCCGTCGGATTGATCGCCTTCGGGATTCTCTCGGCAGCGTGGGTCTTCCTCCGGCTGCCCGGCACCCCGGAGAACCTGGCAACCGGCTACTACCAGGCCGCCAAGGTCCTCGCCATCGGCCTGGTACTCGCAGGAAGCGCCCTGGTGGGCCGCCGTCGTACGGGTGCCCGGTGAGCGTCGTGGACCGCGAAAGGTCCGCGGCGCCCTCTGGGCGTCCGCCACCGCTTCACCACGATCCCGGTGCCCACCCGCGGTGACCAGGTGTGAGCGCCAGGGCCCTGCCCACATCCACTGCCCGCCCATCGGGAACTCGCAGCGCCCGGTGGGCTCGTGATGTATCGGCATCGTGAGCCCGTCGCCTCCGGCGAGCCGGCGAGCGGGACGGTCGTACGCCTCACTCGCCGTGCAGGTGCGCGAGCGTCGTGATGATGCGTTCGGCGATGTCGGGCGGCCACGGGAAGGCGACAGTCACCGACCGCTGGTGGGCGAGCCCGTGCAGGCCCAGCCACAACGCCACGGAGTCGGCGACCAGGTCGGTGCTCGTGGCGCGGCCCGCGGCAACGCAGTCACCGAGGGCACCGCGGAGCAGCGCCAGGTTGGCATCGCCGAGGGAGGAGATGTCGGTGTCGGTCAGGGTGCCCTCGCTCAGATCGGGCATCCACAGTCCACCGAACATGGTGCGGTAGCGCCCCGGATGGTCCTCCGCGAAGGTCAGGTAGGCGTTGCAGACGGCGAACAGCCGCTGCCGCGGATCGTCGTCGGCGGCGTCCAGCGCGGCGCGCAGTTGGGCTTCCAACTCGGCGAAAGCCTGCTGCGCAACGGCCAGCATGATGGCCGGCTGGTCCGGGAAGTGGCGGTAGATCGACGGGGCGGCGATCCCGACCCGACGGGCGACGGAGCGCAGCGTGATGGCGCTTTCGTCGCCGGTCTCCTCGAGCAGTTCGACGGCTGCGGCCACGATGTCCTCCCGCAGACGGGCACCCTCCCCCCGCCGGTTGCGCGTGCGGGCGGGCGTCGGAGCGGTCGTCGCCGTGCTGTCTTCTTCCATCCCGTCATCTTACAGAACAAACCTTACAGCTGTTGCCTCTTGCCCTGCGTAACCTCTCATGCGTAGTCTTACGGCTGTAAGCAAACACGGCGAGATGTGGAGTCCACCATGAGCAACAGCGCCCTCACCACCACCGTCACCGAGGTCCTCCTGCCCGGGAAGGTCGAGCCGAGCGGGCTGGAGGTCCGCACCCGCGAGCTCCCGGCCCCGGCTGCGGGGAAAGCCGTTCTGCGGATGGATGCGACCGGCGTCTCCTTCGCCGAGCAGCAGATGCGCCGCGGCAAGTACTACGACCAGCCGCCCTTCCCCTTCGTGCCCGGTTACGACGTGGTCGGCACCGTGACCGCCGTCGGCCCGGAGGTGGATGCCGCGATGATCGGACGCCGCTTCGCCGCGGTGACCAAGGTGGGAGGCTGGGCCAGTTCTCTGCTGGTCGACGCCGCGGATCTGGTGCCCGTGCCGGACGAGGTCGGCGCCGCCGCAGCGGAGACCATGCTCGTCAACGGCATCACGGCCTGGCAGATGCTGCACCGCACCGCCAAGGTGCGCTCCGGCGCGACGATCGTGGTGCTGGGCGCCAACGGCGGCGTCGGTTCCACGCTCGTGCAACTGGCCCGGCATGCCGGCATCCGGGTGATCGGCACGGCGTCCGCGCGTCACCACGAGACCGTGCACGAGCTCGGCGCGATCCCGGTCGACTATCGCGACCCGGACATGTACCAGCGCATCCGCGAGATCGCGCCGGACGGTGTCGACGCGGTGTTCGACCACGTCGGCGGCGCCGGCCTGGAGGAGTCGTGGCGGCTGCTGCGCCGCGGCGGGACGCTGGTCTCCTACGGCACCGCGGCCACGAAGGACGAGAGCGGCAACTCTCGGTTGCCCGTGCTGAAGTCCTTCGCGCGGCTGGCCATGTGGAACCACCTGCCCAACGGCAAGAACGCGCACTTCTACAACTTCTGGGCGGGAAAGCGTCGCCTGGACGCCTTCCGGGCCCGGCTGAGCGAGGACCTCACCCAGGTGCTCCAGCTGCTCGCCAGGGGCGTGCTCACCCCGCAGATCGCGGCGGAGTTCCCGCTGGCCGATGCCGGTTCGGCGCTGGCGCTCGCCGAATCGCGCACCGTCGCCGGCAAGATCGTCATCATCCCGGACGTGGCCGGGCATTGACCGCAACAGCGGATCATCCTCGCACCCACGGGAACCGCCGCGGCGAGGGTCACCTACTGCGCGGGGAGATCCTGACCGCCGCGGCCGAGTTGCTCGACTCCGGCGGCGACGGCAGGGCGGTGACCTTGCGTGCCGTGGCCCGGCGGGCAGGGATCGCCACCACCTCGATCTACCCACACTTCCCCGACCGGCAGGCCTTGGTGCTCGCCGTCGCGGGACAGGCCGTCGCCGGACTGTCCCACCGGCTCCGTACCGCCGACGAGGCCGGCGGCGACGCCAGGCAGCGGCTGCACACCGTCTGCCGGACCTATCTGGACTTCGCCCACCGCCATCCCGGGCGGTATCGCCTCATGTTCGCCGGACTCGGCAGGCCGATCGCTGCCGTGGACGGCGAGGTCACCCCTGATGACCCGGTCAATGCAGGAGGGGAGGTGATGCGGATCCTCACAGCCGCCCTGACCGCCTGCGCCGCCGCGGGCCAGTGCACGAGCAGCGACCCTGCCGCCGACGCACTCGCGTTGTGGCTGGGGCTGCACGGGCTTGCCCACCAACGCGCCGTCGCCGCCACCTTCCGTTGGCCCGCCGACATCGCCCAGAGGGTCGTCGTCACCCTGGCCCGCCTCGGCGCCGTTTGAGGTCCGCCCTTCACGCAGCCTCTGAGCAGTCCCGGTTCGCGTCACCCTCCCCCACCACCCTCGCGTCCTGCTACCGCAGGCGCGAGCGAGCGGCACCCCGAACTCTCCTCAGTCTTGATGCCCAAGTCGATGCTGAGCGCACCCACCGGAGGTACCAGCCATGACCGTCGCCGCTCCCACCGCGCCGATCGCCACCACCACGACCGACGTCAGCGCCCACACCGGCGAGGTCGACAACCGCGCCGCCTACGTCAGCTTCGGATTCGCGTACGTCTTCGGGCACGGCACCTCGGCCCTTTCCCAGGGCGCCGACCCACTGGTCGACATGCCGGGATGGCTGCCGACGGTCCTCCTCGGCATCGGCCTCACCGCCGGCACCGTCCACGCCACCATCGCCGCTGTCCGTGCCCAGCGCGGGGCCGATGCGTCCGGCCTCCGCTCCTCCAGGCTCCTCGGCCTGTCCTGGGTGAGTGGCTTCGCCGCCCTCTTCCTTGCCATCACCGGCCTCACCACCTCCCTGGACATGCCCGAACTGCAGACCACGCTCTGGCCCACAGGCGCCGGCCTCGTCGTGGGCCTGCTCTACCTCGGGGAAGGCGCCGCGCGCCGGAACGTGCTGCACTACAGCCTCGGCACCTGGCTCGCCCTGGTCTCCACCGTCGCGCTCTTCCTCGGCACTCCCGGCCTCTTCTGGGTGCTGGCCGTCGCCGGTGGCGGCGGCTATGCGGTAGCGGCCGTCCTCGAGCAACGCCGCCTCGTCGCCGCCGGCCACGCGCACAGCTGACCATACGGAACCGGCCGGGTCAGGTGGAGCCTGCCCGGCCGGTTCCGTGTTGCCGGCGCCCAACTACCGGGGCGGATACGGCAATTCCGTGAGCCGCTCACCGCGCTGCCCGGCGCATCCACGAACCACGCCCGGGACAGGTCCTGCTCACGCTGATCGCGTTCGGAGGAGACGGCACCCGCGCACACGCCGGCGTAGGCGTCGCCCCCGCCTTCATCGTGCACGTCGATCGGCAACGACTCAGGAAGCCCACCACCTGGTCAGGCCACGAAGCCCCGGCAACCCAGCCTCTGCCCCTACTCGCCGAAGCGCGCAGCGCATCCCCTCGCACATCGACGCTCACCGAAGGTCCGGCTGCCTCGGCTCAGGGGGGCCCGCGAGCCGCGATGACTCCTGCGGCGTCCGGCGGTCATACTGTCGAACCCGTTCCCGAGGAGGAATTCCGATGCGCAAGGTGACCTACTCGATGAACGTCTCACTCGACGGCTACATCGTCGGGCCGGACGGCAGCTTCAACTGGACAGCTCCCAACGAAGAAGTATTTCGCTTCTGGATCGACGAGATTCGACACATCGACGTCCACCTGCTGGGACGACGGCTGTACGAGACGATGCTGTACTGGGAGACCGCCGACCAGGATCCATCGCTCGACGACGCGGATCGTGAGTGGACCGCGCTCTGGAATCCGCTCCCCAAGGTGGTGTTCTCCCGCACGCTGTCGGCGGTTCAGGGCCATGCCCGCCTGGCCTCCGGCAGTCTGGCGGAGGAGATCGAGCGGTTGCGAGCAGAGCCGGGTGAGGGCGACATCGCGATCGGCGGCGCGACTCTCGCCGCCGAGGCTGCCGCGGCGGGTCTGATCGACGAGTACCAGGCCATGGTCCACCCCGTACTGGTCGGCGGCGGCATTCCGTTCTTCCCCCAAGGCGAACGCCGGGTGGATCTCGAACTTGTCGAGACCCGCACCTTCAGCTCGAAATTCGTCTACCTCCACTACCGCGTGGCGCGCTAGCCGGCTCGTCCGGCGCCTGACAGACGAGGCGGCCGTTGTGCCGGCGAAGCCGAGAAGTGGCTTCGTTCACGAGAGCCGGACTCCGGCACACATCCAGGGAGAGGCAGAACGGCGGGGCGGGCGGCGCCACTGGTGCGTGTCCCCCATGTGGCGCCCGGCGATTACCCCAGAGGTAATCGCCCTGGCCAACCACCCTCAGCTACGTTCCGGGTCATCGCTCATGTCCCCGGAACGAACGGAGCGCCGTGATGCCTGCTTACGGCTTCGCTCATCTTCGCAGCCGCCGGAATCACCCCGACATCATCGAGTACCTGGAGCGCATCCAGACAACCCTCGACCCCTTCGCCGGCCGCTTCGTCATCCACGGTCCGCCGGTCGACGTCGTCGAGGGTACGTGGCCCGGCAGCATGGTGCTGATCGAGTTCCCCAGCCTCGCCGAAGCCCGTTCCTGGTACGACTCCCCCGCATACCGCGCCATCCTGCGTTTGCGTACCGACCACATAGAGGGCGACCTGGTGCTGATCGAGGGCGTCGGTCCGAACTACGACCCGGCCGAGCGAGCTCGTACGTTGCGAGCAGAAGCCGGCCGAGCGGGCAAGTCGACCACGTAATCCCGCAGCCGCCTCCTGGAGCACCGAGATCTTCGCGCCGGCGGGGAGCAGTTGGGGCGGCAGAACGACTGCACCATGGCCGCGCCCTTGCGCCGCGAGCCGCGAGCCGCGAGCCGGACGGTACCCGTTAGGTCTTGTACCGGCCGGCCCCGACCTGTGCCCTCGGAGCCGGTGGAGGGTAAATACGTCGACAGCGCCCCTCGACGCCCGGCAAAGTGGCCGTCCGTGACGAGCAGTGAACTGTGGACCCGTGCGACCGCCGACCGCTACGACGCCGAAGAGAGCGACATGTCCTCGGCCGCCGTTCTCGGACCGACTCTCGCCTTTCTCGCCGAACTCGCCGGAAACGGCCGGGCGCTGGAGTTCGCCATCGGAACCGGGCGAGTGGGCGTCCCGCTCCGGGAACGCGGCGTGCCGGTCGTGGGCATCGAGCTGTCCGAACACATGGCAGCGGTCCTGCGGCGCAAGGTCGACGAGAGCACGCTCCCGGTCACCATCGGGGATATGGCCACCACCGTCGTCCCTGGCGAGTTCACCCTGGTCTATCTCGTCTACAACACCATCTCGAACCTGCTCACGCAGGACGAGCAGGTCGAGTGCTTCCGCAACGCCGCACGTCATCTGGAGCCCGGCGGCCGATTCGTCATCGAGCTGGGCGTGCCACCGCTGCGGTTCCTGCCGCCCGGCCAGTTCGCGGTGCCGTTCGACGTCTCCGAGCAGCATCTCGGCTTCGACACCTTCGACCTGGTCGAGCAGATTCTTGTCTCGCACCATTTCACCCGCGACGGCGACAACGGCCACTACCGTCGCGGCAATTCCCGGCACCGGTACGCCTGGCCGGCAGAGCTCGACCTGATGGCACGGATCGCCGGGCTCGAGCTGGAACGTCGCGTCGCGGACTGGGACGGGGCGCCGTTCGCCCAGGACTCCGCGAAGCACATCTCCGTGTGGCGCAAGCCCACCTGAGGTCGGCCACCGGGCTGTCTCTGCCGCGAGGTGTGGACAGTTGATCGTCCGCGTGTCAGGGCAGGTGCGACAGCAGTAGCTCGGTGAGACGTTCGGGTGTACGCAGCGGCAGGTAGTGGTCAGCGTCCGGGATCGTCTCGCCCCAGGCCCGTGGGATGTCGGTGACAAGTCGTTCGGCGATCACCGCAATCTCTGGGTGGTCGTGGTCGCCGTGGATGACCAGCGTCGGCGCGGCGATGTCTCCGAGGTGTGGTTCGGCATCACGGCCCGTGGAGACAACGCAGTGCTGTTCGCTCACAACTCGCCGCTCGGCGTTGGAGTTGACCATCGTCTCGATGAGCTCTCCTCCGGCAGCCGTACGGCCCATAGCTGCCCAGATCGTCAGTTCCAGCTCGGCCAGGGTGGCCGTCTGACGCTCGCGCCGGGCCGTGGCGTAGGCCGACAACTCGGGACTCTGCGGCCAAACGTGACCGCTGACCGAGGCACCGATCAGGGCCAGTGCGGTGACGCGCTCCGGGTGGGCGAGGGCGAAGTCCAGCGCGGTCTCCCCGCCCATGCTCAACCCGACCAGCGCGGCGTGACGAAGGCCGAAGTGGTCAAGGACGGCGCACAGATCCTCCACGTCGCTGAACGGCTTGCCTGGAGGTGTGGAGCGTCCCAGCCCACGGGCGTCGTAGCGGATCACGTCGTGATGGCGGGCCAGTTCCGGAACGACGGCATCCCATAGGCGGGAGTCCATGCCGGCGCCGTGCAGGAGCACGACCGGGCTTCCGGTGCCGTTGCGCTCAGCCCAAAGCCCACCGCCGTCGGGAGCAGGGATGCGGACTTCGCGTTGAGGCATGTCAGATCGTTCGTGGGCGTTAGTTGTCACGCTGCGATCATTTCAAAGCGTTCAACCTGGTAATCGGTGATCTTCGCGCCGGCCTGGGGGACCTTCGCGCCGTAGAGCTCGGCGAAGGTCTTGACGGCCTGCGCAGCGTGGCCGCGGTCCTCGGCGTTGTAGATCGTTCGGACGGTTGGCACAGGACCTGTTCGGCCTACCTGGCTCCGTTGGTTCTCTCGACTGCGGCAAGGTACTCATCCACAGTGAGCACGGCGTGGGCGAACAACGGGTACCGCCCGACCATGCTGTCGTACTCTTCCTTACCGCTGTGAGAGGCCGTGGCGTCTCTCAGCATCGTGACGTGGTATCCGCGTTCCATTGCGCCGCGACCTGTCGATTCAACACACATTGAGCCGATCATTCCGGCAACAGCAAGGTATTCCACGCCTCGCCTTTTCAGCTGGGCATCCAGGTCTGTTGTCATGAAAACATCAATGTTCTTGTGCGGCGCAAGTGCCACTTCTCCAGGGCCGGGCTCGAAATCGGGGTGAAACTGCACCGCCCACGTCCCCTGCTCGAAGAGCCTATTCTCGAACATTGCCTGATGTATGCCCGACTTGTGTCGCCAGTTGCTGTACTCATCGTCACTGTAGGACATGCCGGAAAAGAAGATGTGTAGACCATACCTTCGCGCCCCCGCCAGAAGGTGTTTCAGATTCTCCACTACACCAATTCTCGCGAATTCTTCTTTGTACTGCGGGTACCCTTTTCCCTTTTCTGCAAATACTTCGTTAACCGTGTCAATGAGGAGTACCCCGGTGGCTTCAAGGGGATAAAAATCTTCCTGCACGACGTCCGCCTTACTGCAAGGGTTGGCATGGGAATCGTCAATCGCTCCACCCTCGGCTGCCCAGACCTGAAAGTGAACCATTATCCACCCAGGCTTCTACTTAATTCTGTATCCTGCGCATGCGGGTCGCAAATCGGGGGTGATTCGCTCTCGGTAAATGCGGAGGTCACGCGCGCCTGGTGGACTGCTTCACGACCCGATCCCAGGGCCGCGACTCAGCGCACGGGAAAGCCGAAAGAGTAGCCCTGCTCCTTGAGTCGCGGGAGGAGCCGGCGCAGGGCCTCGACGGTCTGGGAACGGTCGCCGCCCGCGTCATGGAAGAGCAGTGTCGGTCCGCCCGGCAGCTCCCGCTCGACGGTGGCGACGATGACGTCCGTGCCCGGACGCTCGAAGTCCTTGGTATCCACGTTCCAGCCCAGCGGGCGCATGCCCCGGGAAGCAGCGAGCTTGCGGCTGTACGGAGTGAAAGCCCCACCGGGCGCCCGGTAGTACATCGGCCGTACGCCCCCGGACGCCTTGGTGATCATGCGCTCGGCGTCGAGGATCTGCTGCGACTGGTAGGTCTGGGAATCCTTGTCCATGGCGGTGTTGTGCGACACCGAGTGGTCGCACAGCCGGTGCCCGGCCGCGACCACCTTCTTCACGAGGTCCGGGTGGGCCTGCGCCTGCGTCCCCACCATGCAGAACGTGGCTTTCACCCCGTACTCCCGCAGCACGTCCAGCACTTGAGGGGTCCACACGGGGTCGGGGCCGTCGTCGATGGTGATGTTGACGCCGCGCGCCCCCGCTTCCGAAGCGTGCGCAATGGTCGCCGCGACCGGCTTGATGTCGCCTCCCCGCGTGGCCGGTGCGGGCGCCCTCGATGACGAGTCCACGGCACCGGCCTGCGCGGTCCACACCGACCCACCGGTGGCGAGCAGCGTCACCCCGAGCGCCGCCCCCATCGCCTTGCCGTACCAGCCCCGCCCGCCGCCGTGCTGCGCCATGTCCGCCCCCTTCGCCAAGTCCTCGCCGATCCGCGGTCACTTTGCGACCGCCCTGCAGGACGAGACAGGCAGGTCCATGGATGCGTCCGTTACCAAGCACGGACAATTCCGGGGGAGTTCGCGGACAACTCTCGAACGCGATCGGGCGCGGTGGGGGTGACCGGGCGCTCGTCGTAGTACGACCAGCGCACCCCGCGGGTCAGCCTGCAGCCCGGGCCGATCCACCTCACCCGGAGGCCCGCCCCGCACCGGTCAGCGTGAGCGGGGCGGGGCGGGCTCCGGTTTTCACATGGCCCAGGACGACGAGCCGTCCACGCCGGCTCTGTCTACGACGCCTTCCACCAGGCGGCCGACGCGTCCCGCAGCGTGTTCGTCCCGCAGTGCACCTCGCCCGCGCCGAGGTGGTACGTGTACCAGTCGTCGATGTACGACACCTTCATGCCCGCCTGCGTGTACGCGGCCGTCACGGCGGCAGTGAAGATGTCCTTCCCACCGATGACCGGCCCCCACTGCTTCGGCGCAAGATACCGGTCCGGGCCGAGCAGGATGCCGTTGACCGCACCCGGCACGTACGCGCTGGTCATGACGGTCTCCCCGGCCGCGCCCCGCGCGTCCTTCGAGGGCTTCGCCTCCTTGTGGCGTCCGAGCTCCTTCTGCTGTCCGTACTCGCGCACGGACTCCGGCATCTCGCCCGCGCCCATCCGCTTCAGCCGCGGCATCATGCTCTCGCCCCGCGGGCCCCCGTTGCCGCGGGTGTAGAGCGCGGGCACGCGGACGACCTCGGCGTCCCTCACTCCGGTCTCGCGCTTGAGGATCTCCAGGTTCGCGGCGATCCGCGCCGCGGCCAGCGTGTTGTCCTTCACCAGGTACTTCGAGGCGAGTGCCTGGGCGATGGTCTCCTTGGGGGCGAGCATCTCCTCGCTGTCGGGCACCGAGAACATGCGCGTTGCCCCGTGCCCGGCTCTCTGCGCCTCGCGTAGCAGCCGCAGCCCGGCCTCCGGATCGGCGATTCCGATCTTCCAGCCACGCGGGGTGTCGGCGGGCAGGAACTGCACGAACTCGTCCACGTGTCCCACATGCAGCCACGACGTGTCCAGCAGCAGCGGGTCCTGGAGGCCCTGGGACTTCAGCAGGGTGCGCATCGCCAGCGCGGGCTTCGAACCGCTGTCCTTGCGCTCGCCCTGGATGATCCGCCCGGCGGGGAAGCTGCGGCCGTTGTGAGCGTACGGCGGGATGGTCTCCAGGTTCCCCATGGAGTTGAGCGTCCACTCCTCCGAGTCGCGCACCCCGGACACCTGGACCACGCCGACACCGTTGCCGCGCATCTTCTCGAACAGCTCGCGGCCGGCCACCCGGTCCGGCTGGGCGCTGCGCAGCATGACACGCATGACCTGACGGCGTCCGCCGGACCCGGCCATGCTCACGTATCCGGGCTCGACGAAGTCCTGCGCCCAGATGTCGGAGTACTTGTCGAAGGTCACCAACGGCGTGTTGATCCCGGCGGACTTGGCCTCGGTCGCGAGCCCCTTGACGAAGGCCTGCTGACGGCGGGCCCAGTCGTCGCTGCCACCGATCTTGGTGACCATCAACTGCTGTGCATTCTGCAGATGGTGGTGGGTGAGCAGCGGGGCGACGCGCAGGGTGATGTCGTCCGCCGTGCTCCTGCCGTCGGCGGTCACGGTCAGGCGTATGACGGCCCGCCCGTCCCAGACTTTGGTGTCGCGTATGACGTCATTGCTCTCCACCCCGAACTCGACGCCGGCACGCAGCTCGGCGGCGGTGAGCCGGGTGGCGGGGGTGACCATGGCCCACCCGGTGGGGCGCTTGACGAAGACCCGCGCTCTGCGGCCCCCGTTGACCTGCACGGTCCCGACCGCACCGGCGGGCACCTCGGCCATGGGCACGGACCGCACCCGGGCGAGGTCGGTGAGGTCGGTGGCGCCGTTGATGATGTTGTCGGCCGCGTCGTTGCAGGCGGCGAGCCTGGCGTCCGAGAGCGGCTTGCCGTTCGGCGCCTTGGTCGGGCACCGCTTGGTGTCGTCGTCGACATTGGGGAGGAAGACGGCTCCCCTGTCCGCCGTCCATGTGTCCTCACCGGCGGTGTCGGTGCCCCCGGTGATGTCGACCTGCCCGTCCCGGTTCACATCCGCCCGCAGATCCACCTGCGGCGGCCCGGCGGCGAACGCCGGCGCGGCGGGGGCGATGACGGCCCCGATGACGGTGAGGGCGAGCGCGGCGTGTCGTGCGTGGCGCACGTGTCTCGTACCCAAGGTGCGTACCTTCCCGAAGAGTTGAGGTTGGCTCTCGGGACGAAAGAGTGCGGGAAGGGGATGGGCGTTGCCTGGGGCAGGCGGGATCCCTGCCGCACAGGGCGGGTCGCGACTGAGGGAGGAGGCGGCATCAATCTGCGGGAGGTTGAGGAAGGCGGTCCACTCGGGTACGGAGATCCCTTGCTCCGCCTGTTCCTCCTGCCACCGGGCAGCCACCTGCCCGGGCACGGTGAACCGGCCGGGCCGCGTATCCCGGCCCCGCCCGCACCGGCCGGGACGACCCTGGCAGTCGGGTTCTCCTCCCCCAGCCCCACCGATGGAGACGAGCGCCGGCGCCGTGCGCCCGGACAGGCCCGCCGCGCACAGCGCCGAGGCGCTCCACGCGGCGGCAGTCGGCGCCGCTGGTCAAACGACAGGGCCCAGGAGTGACATCACTGCTGGGCCCTGTCGCTCGTACGGGAGTTACGCGAGCGCGTGTTGCGGTCAGGAGGCCGCTGCCGCCGTCGCCTTCTGAGCATCGGCAGCGACACCGACACCGGCGGTGTAGTAGACGGTCGAGCCCTCCTTGACCCGCTCCACACGGCTGCGGCCCACCAGACGCTCGGTCGTCGTGCGCACCAGGTTGACGTTCACGTTCCGGCCCGGGTGCGCCTCGGCAAGAGACTTCGCAATCTCCTGCGCCGTACGCGGCTCGCTCTGGCCGGTCAGGTGAGTGTGGATGAGTTCGGTCAGCGCCGGTCCCTTGTCCTCGCTCGCCTTGGCCGTGGTCTTCTTCGCTGCCACCGGCGTCTTCTTGACCAGGGTCTTCTTCGCCGAGGTCTTCTTCGCGTCCGGCTTGGCTGTTGGTGCCGTCGTGGTCTTCGCTGCCGTAGCTGTCTTCTTCGCCTCGGTCTCCTTGGCGGTGGTCTTCTTCCCGGCTGCGGTCGCGGTCTTCTTCGTGCCACGCCGGGGGTGGGGCACTGTGGCCGTGGTGTTGCCGAGGGCGGCGCTCATGTCCTCGAGCAGGGCGTGGTCGGCTTCCAGGCCGGCGAGTTGCGCTTGCAGATCTTCGAGCTCGGCGCGGATGCGTTCCTGCTCGGCGGTGTTGTCGGCGAGGTCGGCGGCGACCTTGTCGGCGTATGCGGTCTTGAGGGTGGTGGTCTCCTGCGCGGGCATGTGAGGGCTCCTCGGTTGCGCGGGGGTGTTGGGGGCGGACTCTACTCATGTGTGGTGTGACATGTGTGGGCCCGGGTCGTCAGCAACCCGTCCGTGTGAAGGGCAGCAGCCCGTCCTCGGAGACGGGACCCATGTCTTTGGGCTGGCCGGAATCGTCCCGCAGCACGGAACAGCCCTGCGGATTGCGGCGGTTCGGCCGGGGCGGGCGTGATCCTGCCAACGGCCGCCCGTCGCGCGCTGCTGTTGCAGGCCCTCCACCTGAAGCCGGTGCAGGTCGCGCGCATGCTGTACCACGCCCCGGCCGCGGACACGGGTGAGCTCACCGCGTTGCCGGCGGGCTCGCTGCAGCGGCAGTGACCAAGGCAGCTCCCTGGCTGACGGCGCATCAGGGAAGCACCGAACCGCTCCGAGAGCGCTCACGCTTCAGCGGTGTGTGCCGTGTCACACATTTCAGTCGGCGCCTACGTTGTCTACATCACAGCGCAAATGTCCGTTTGGCTCCATGCTCGGAGCAGACACGGACTCCCGAAGTGGAGCCCATCTCCATCCTCTTGGGCTCGAAGGACCACATCGGTCCATGACACAGCACTTGCGTGTCCATCCATCCCCGTCGCCCCTCCTGTGTTCCCTCGTTTCCCGTTTCCCTGTTTCCCCTTGGAAGGTGCTCCATCATGGCCGCATACCTCTGCCCTCCCGCCGTGATACACGGCGAGCACGCCGTGAAGACCAGCCAGATCGTGGCGGAGGTCGGCGACCGGCACCCGCACGCGGCGTGGGCGCCGCGGATCGACGGCATCGCGGCCAGTACGGGCATCGAGACTCGCGGGTGGATGCTGCCGCTGGAGACCACCGTCGCGCCCGGCAACGGCAGCGGACTGCGGACCATCGGCATCGAGCCGACTCAAGAGGCGCTGACACGCGACGGGTTCACCCAGCAGGACGTGGACCGCGTGGTCGCCGCCCTTGAGACCGTTCCCGCGCCGCAGACCGTTCAGGAGCGCACGGCGCCGGCCTGGGAGGCCGTGCAGTCCTACGGGGAGCGTGCGGCGCGGGGGGCCCTGCAGTCAGCCGGGCTGGACGTCTCGGACGTCGACTGTCTGATCACCAGTCACTCCACCACCCCGGCGCTGCCCGGACTGGACATAGCCCTGGCCAACAAGCTTCCGCTCCGCAGCGATGTGATGTTGCTGCCGGCCACGCAGTGGGCCTGTGTCGCGGGGACCCGCTCCCTGGCGCTCGCGGCGGATCTCGTGGCCGCAGACCCCGATCGGGTGGTCCTGGTCGTCATCGCGGAGGCGCTGAGCACGACCTACCAGCCCGCAGACGACACCCTTGAGTCTCTGATAGTCCGGTTGCTGTTCGCGGACACGGCGGTCGCCGTGGTGGTCACGGGCCGCCCGAGGCCCGAATCGATGCTGCGGCTTGACGCCGCCTGGCACCACACCCTGCCCGGCACCCAGGACCTGCACCGCTTGGAGACACGGGCGGACGGCACCCACTTCGTGATGGACCGGCGCGGGCCGCGCGCCGTACAGGAGACCGTCACGGCAATGTGGGACTGGCTGCGCATCCGGTACCAGGACTCCCCCGACGCCTGGCACCCCGACGTGCTGCTCGCCCACCCCGGGGGGACCAGGGTCCTGGAGTACATGGAGCAGACGATGCCCGACGCGTGGCCTGCGGGGCTGCTCGACTACAGCCGGGACAGCTACACCAGCGGCAACCGCGGAGGCGCCGCCGTGTTCGACATCCTGCGGCGGGCGCATGACGCCGGGCAGCAGAAGCCCGGCAACCGCGCCGTTCTGTTCGCGGCGGCGCCCGGCCTGACCGCCACCGCCCTGGAAGGACAGTGGCTGTAGTACGAAGCCGCGCCACCCACACCGGAAGAACCCACTCCGCGCTCCCGTACGCAGGCCGGGTCCCCGGCGCAGAGCAGCGTCACTTCGCGACTTCCGCCCAGACAACCTTCCCGGTGTCCGTCCACCGCACCCCCCACCGGGTCGTGAGCCTGTGCACGACACTCAGGCCACGACCGCTGTCCCGGAGCAGGTCGCCCCGCCGCAGGCGTGGCCTGCCGTTGCCGGTGTCGCCCACCTCGCACAGCAGGCCGTTGCCGGACCTGATCAGCCGTACCGTGATGGGACCGGTGGCGAAGCGGACCGCGTTCGTGACCAGCTCGCTGACCAGCAGCACCATGTCGTCCCGGGTGTCGGCCCTGGTGCGCCATTGTCTCAGCCGCGCGAAGACCTGCGCTCGTGCGCGAGCGGGGGCGTCCAAGCGAGCAGGCAGCCGCCAGGTCGCCGTGTCCCCCTCGCGGTAGCCGATCATCCGCGCGAGCAGCAGGGTCACATCATCGCGCTGGCGCACGGGAGCCAGCGCGGAGACGACGTGCCGTGCCGCCTGCTGCAGGGCATCCCAGGGGTGCACCGTGGACACGACATCCGCCAGCCTGTCGATGCCCTCGTCGATCGACAGGGCGGGATCCTCGACCAGGCCGTCGGTGTAGAGCGCGAGCAGGGAGCCCGGAGGGGCGACGAAGGTGTGCACGTCGAACGGTTCCCGCAGCGCGAACTCTGCGCCCAGGCCGGGGTGAGGGCGCAGCGCGAGCGGTCCCGCGTGCCCGTCCGGGGTGACAAGGACCGGGGGAAGGTGGCCGGCGCTGGACAGCGCCACGTGGTGGCTGACCGGGTCGTAGAGGGCGATGCAGCAGGTCGAGCCGAGGGCGCTGTACCCGGCCGCCAGCCCGGACTCCGCGTCGTCCAGCAGCGTCACGGTCTCGTCCAGGTGTTCCAGTACCTCGTCGGGCGCGAGCCCCGCGGACAGCAGCGCGCGGGCCTCCATACTCAGCTGGCCCATGGTTGCTGCAGCTCCCAGGCCGTGACCGACGACGTCACCGACGACCAGTGCGGTCCGGCCGTCCGGCAGTGGAAAGCTGTTCACCCAGTCGCCGCCGACGCCCGCGCTGTCGGGGGTGGCGGGCTGGTAGACGCTGGCGATCGCGATGGTGTCGCCGCCGGTCCGTGGCAGGAGTCGGCGCTGCAGTGCCAGCACCTGCGTGTGCTCTCGCTGGTGCTGACGAGCCAGATCGACGTGATGGGCGGTCCTGGCCACCAGTTCCTGCAGGTCGAGCAGCTCGCTGTCGCGGAAGGGGTTGTCGGCCCGCCGCCAGACTTCCGCCACGCCCAGGACGACGGGCGGCACGCCGTCCAGAACCAGCGGTATGCAGGCCACACCCGCCGACCGGTCAACGGGCACGAGGGCACGCACCACTCGTGGGCTCTGGAGCACCCGCTCGACGGCCTCCCGGTCGGGGATGACGATGGTCTGCGGAGCATCGTTCCGCAGCACCGCTTGCGCCAGCAGGCGGCTGGCGTCGCTGGGGAGGTCGTCGCCCGGTGTCACGTAGCCCTCGGGCCATGCCCGGTCCGGCACCAGGGCTGCCCGCCGCAGTCGGATGCGCCTCTGCACCTGGCCGGTGACTCCCTCACCCGTCCACACGGCGAAGTCGAGGTCGACGGCGGCCACGTCTCCCCAGGCCAGCAGGGACTCCGCCAGGGACTGGGCGGTCTCACCGATGTCCAGCGACGTGCCGATGGCGGTCTCGGCCGCGTACAGGTGCAGCCTCTTGGCCATGGCGATGATGGAGACGGTCAGGCCCTCTTCCGGCGCCGCAGCAGGCAGGATGCTCAGGGAGACCACCAGCTCCGACCCGTCGCGGCGGCGCATGCGCTGGATTCGGGCGACGTGCGCCTGACCGGTCTCCATGACCTGGCGCATCCGTCGCGTGACCGTCGGTACATCCCAGGGGGGCAAAAGATCGACGAATGGCTTCCCGGCTGCGGCGTCCAGACCCGCGAACACGGGGGCGTCCAGATTGCAGCGGGTGATCATCAAGTCCTGGTTCAGGTTGACCGCGCCGAGAATCTGCTCCTGATGGCCGGCTGCCAGGTGGTCGGGCACGGGCTGGCGCGTGGCACGGTCCCCCTGCGCGTCGGCGGGATCGGCGGCCGCTCCACCGCGCGGGATGTAGCGCCCCAGCGCTCGGCTGACCTGGTCGAACGCCGACGAGGACGAGGGGAGATGTGTGGAGTCCATACGACTCTCTCAGCAATCCCCGGCGCAGCACCGGGGCTGTAGTCGGACCCGTGCGAGGGGCCCCGAGATCCCTGACGGCACAACCTCATTGAACAACAGCGGGGGCCGCTTCGCCCACACCAGCGAAGGGCGCGGTGACAGGGGACTACGAGACCGGAGAGGTCCAGGAGAGGCGGCTCCCCGCCTCCCCGGCTCGGAGAATGCTCAGTCGATACAGAATTCGTTGCCCTCGATGTCCAGCATGGGGATGCACGACTCGTTTTCCTCATCGGCATACAGCGTTTGCACGTGGGTGGCACCGAGCGCGACCAGTCGTGCGCACTCTGCTTCGAGCGTGGCGAGGCGCTCGTCCCCCACGAGCCCGGTGCCGACCCGGACGTCGAGATGCACCCGGTTCTTGACGATCTTGCCTTCGGGGATGCGCTGGAAGTACAGTCGCGGGCCCACGCCTGAGGGATCTATGCAGGCGAACCAAGAATCCCGCTGCTCAGGTGGCTGCGAAAGGTTGAAATCGTCCCACGTGGAAAATCCCTCTGGCGGCGGCGGTACGACGTACCCCAACACCTCGCACCAGAAGCGAGCGAGGCGCTCAGGTTCTGCGCAGTCAAAGGTGACTTGGAACTTCTTGATCGCTGACATCGGCGCACCATAGCAGGCGGACTCTGCCGCTCATTTCCCCAGAAGGATCCGCCCGCCATGGTCGCCAGGTTCCAGCCCTGCCGGGTCTCCCTGACATGTCATCAGAACCTGGCAGACCGGCCTTCCCATCATGACGGGCCGCACCTCTACGACCGTGCAGGTTGATTGGCGATCAGCAGCGTGATGCCGGCAGGGCGGAAGCCCAAGCGGCGGTAGATACGAGCGACGCCGTCCTCCGCATAGGCGAGAAAGACGGTGTGCACTTCGTGGTCGCGGGCGTGACCGGCCAGGGCCGCCGTGACAGCTGCGGCCAGGCCCTGTCGGCGAGCGGTGGGCAGGGTGCCGATGCCGCCGATCTCGGTGGTGCCGTTCGCCGGGTGGTAGTGGCCGGCAGCGAGCGGGGTGCCGTCCGACGCGAGGGCAGCGATGAGTGCCTTGTGCCCGGCGCGGATGGCTGGGCGGGCCGTTGCGACCGTGCCGTCCGCGGCCAGTTCCTCGGCCACGACCGCAAGTTCCTCGCGGCCCGCCGATGCCAACGCGGCGCCCGCCTCGGCAAAGGCAAGGCGGGGAAGGGCGAGAACCGCGGGCAGGGCCGGGTCGTCGGCCGTCAATGCGCGGATCGTGACGCCGTCCGGCAAGGGCTGCGCGGGCACCGGGTGGCGCGGGTCGAGGGCCATCAACGGCCGCTCTTCCACCGGGAGGCCGACGGCCTCCATACGGGCGCGGAGCAACGGCTCTGCCTCAGCGAGCCACTCGAAGGCTTCCGGCACGCCGAGTTCGCGCTGCCGGGCGCGCACCCGGGCGATGTCGGCGGCGGTGACGCCCTCGGAGCTCTCGGGGGTGGGCTGAGCGTGGCTCGGACCGCCGTAGTACGGGGTTCCTGGTTCCTTGCGGACAAACAGGCGCAACGGGCCGAACTCTTCGACGTCGGCGAACAGCAGGGGCACGGTGGCGTAGTACCGCTCGATGACGCGTAGAAGTGGGTCGCTCATGCGGCGCATCCCACCACGAGGCAGCGTCCTGCCGCGAGCACTGGCGCCTTGCGACCGTGTCCATCAGCTTCCGAACTGCAGGACTGCCGACATCACCGGTTCACGTTCAGTAACCTCGGCTCCCATGATCGTATGGCTCAACGGCACCCACGGCGCAGGCAAGACGACGACCAGTGCGCTCGTGCAGCAGCTGATCCCGGATTCGAGAGTGTTCGACGCCGAGAAGGTTGGCGAGACGCTCATGGACATCACCCCGGGGCTGCCCGGGACGGACAATTTCCAGCACTGGCCACCGTGGCGGCCTCTCGTCGTCGAGACCGCCCGCCACGTGCTCGACTACACCGGCGGCACTCTGGTGATGCCCATGACTGTGCTGGTCGAGCAGTACTGGCGCGAGATCAGCACAGGCCTTGCCCAGCATGCCATTCCGGTACGGCACTTCGTTCTCCACGCCGACCAGGACACGCTCCGCAGGCGCATCGTGGGAGACACCCTTCTTGGCCCTTCCCCCTTTCGCCTCACCTACCTCGAGCCGTACGCCGAGGCGGCCCGCACGTGGCTGCACGGAGAGGCCGAGGTCGTGGACACCACCCACCTCACACCTGCCCAGGCCGCCGGGCAGATCGCAGAAGCAGTCAAGGTCTGACGCTTGATCCGTCCGCGGCCGAACGCGGCCGGACCGTTCCTGTCAACGGTCCCCGTAGCCCGTCCGTAGCCGACGGATTCGAGTGGTGTCCCTGGACTGTCAGCGGGTGGCGAGGAACTCGAGCGTGTCGATCACGCGGTTCGAGAAGCCCCACTCGTTGTCGTACCACGCGACCACCTTGACGTGGCGGCCGTCGACGCGGGTGAGCGCCGAGTCGAAGATCGACGAGGCGGGATTGCCCACGATGTCGGAGGAGACGAGCGCGTCGTCCGAGTACTCGAGGATGCCGGCGAGCGGCCCCTCCGCTGCGGCGCGATACGCCGCCAGCACGTCGTCGCGCGTCACGTCGCGGGCGACGGTCGTGTTGAGCTCGACGATCGAGCCCACCGGCACCGGTACGCGGATCGAGTCGCCCGACAGCTTGCCCTCGAGGTTCGGCAGCACCAGTCCGATCGCCTTGGCGGCGCCGGTCGTGGTCGGCACGATGTTGACGCCGGCGGCCCGGGCGCGGCGGGCGTCGCGGTGCGGACCGTCCTGCAGGTTCTGCTCCTGCGTGTAGGCGTGAACCGTCGTCATGAACCCGTGCTCGATACCGGCGAGGTCATCGAGCACCTTGGCCAGCGGGGCGAGCGCGTTGGTGGTGCAGGAGGCGTTCGAGACGATCGTGTGTACGGCCGGGTCGTAGACGTCGGTGTTGACCCCGAACGCGAGCGTGACATCAGCGCCGTCCGACGGTGCGCCGACAAGTACCTTCTTCGCGCCCGCGTCGAGGTGGGCGCGGGCGGCCTTGGCCGAGGTGAAGCGGCCGGTGGCTTCCAGGACGATGTCGACGCCGAGTTCGGCCCACGGCAGCTGCGCCGGTTCGCGCTCGGCCAGCACCCTGATTCGACGGCCGTCGACGACGAGGACGTCCCCGTCGACGGTCACCGGCCGCCCGAGCCGGCCGGCGGTGCTGTCGTAGGCGAGCAGCCGGGCGAGAGCGGCCGGCTCCGTGAGGTCGTTGACGGCGACGATCTCGAGAGCGCTGTCGCGCTCCAGCAGTGCGCGGAGCACATTGCGTCCGATGCGGCCGAATCCGTTGATGGCGATGCGAGTCATGAGTGATGTCCCTTCCCTTCGCCACCAGGGTCGCCCGCGGCTCGCGCCGCTGACAGTGGCGGGATCGCCATGGTTCAAAAGGATCCCGCCACCCGGTGGCGGCCGGGTCACTCGCCCCGTGTGAAGGTGCTCCGGTACTCGCTCGGCGTGGTGCCGAGGATGCGCTGGAAGTGCAGGCGCAGGTTCGCGCCGGTGCCGAGCCCGGCATCGGCGGCGATCTGTTCGACGCTGCGCTGCGAACGCTCGAGCAGTTCGCGGGCCAGGTCGACGCGGGCGCGCATCACCCACTGCATCGGCGTGTAGCCGGTCTCCTCGACGAAGCGCCGGGAGAACGTGCGCGGCGAGACCTCGGCCTGCCGCGCCAGTGTGTCGAGGGTGAGGGGCTCGCCGAGCCGGTGCAACGCCCACTCGCGGGTGGCGGCGAACCGCTCACCGAGCGGCTCGGGGACGCTGCGCGGCACGTACTGGGCCTGGCCGCCGCTTCGGTAGGGGGCCGCAACCAGACGCCGGGCCGCGTGGTTGGACGCGGCCACTCCGAGGTCGCCACGCAGGATGTGCAGGCACAGGTCGATACCGGAGGCCGCGCCGGCCGAGGTGAGCACGCTGCCCTCGTCGACGAACAGCACGTTCTCGTCGACCTGGACGAGCGGATACCTGGCCGCGAGTGCCCGTGTGTAGTGCCAGTGCGTCGTGGCACGCCTGCCGTCGAGCAGGCCGGTGGCGGCGAGCGCGAAGGCGCCCGTCGAAATGGCGGCGAGTCGCGCACCCCGGTCGTGGGCGGTGATCAGTGCGTCGACGACGGCCTGCGGCGGGTCGTCGCGGTCCGGGACCCGGTAGCCGGGGATGAAGACGATGTCGGCCCACGCAAGTGCGTCGAGGCCGTGGGCGACGTAGTACGCGAGGCCGTCGCCGCCTGCCACGAGACCGGGCGTCGCCCCGCACACCCGCACCTCGTACGGCATGCTCGCGCGGGTCGTGAAGACCTGTGCGGGAATTCCGACATCGAGCGGCTTCGCACCCTCGAGCACAAGGACGGCGACGCGATGCAGGCGGGAAGCTGGCACAGGAAGAGGTTACGTGGGGCGCGACGTCGATACGCCCACCACGCGGACCGGGCAGACAACACATCGGCGCGCTGCCTTCCACCGTGCGGCCCACTGCGCGTCCCCTCAGTCGCCCGTCTCCAGCCGATCCGGAACCCACACGCGCTCGGAGGAACCTCTACCCCCGCCGCTCTCCAGGTCCCCATCAGGCCCGTCGAGTCGCATCGGCGGCCGCTCATCCGTCGACCGCAGCCGGCGAGGATCGAAGCACGACAGCCGTCGCCGGCGGGTGCCGGCCGGGCGGGCGGTGGTCGGTGAGCTGTCGGATCAGAAGGCTCAAGCGCGGGTTGGACAGGTCGATCCCGGACGGATGGCCAAGCACGACGAAGCTTCTGTCGAGACCAGCGATCCCGGCCGTGAACTCATCTGTCAGCGGCTTCGCCACGTCGAGCCCCGGGGCCCAGCATCACCTAGCGGCGCGCCAGCAGCACTCCGCCGAGCGTGCGCGCGGCGGACGTGAGCGTGGGGTGGGCCTCGACGGTGAAGCCGGCCTCGTCGAGCCAGGCAGCCACTTGGCTCGGCGGGCGACGACGGACGTAGGACTCCGGCCAGCTCTCACCGTCCTCCTGCGGCTTCGGCCGTGACGCGTCGCCGACATGAAAACCCAGCAGCAGCAGACCGCCGGGCCGCAGCACCCGACGGAAGCCGGCAAGGACCGCGCCGATCGCGTCATCGGGGACGTGAATGATCGAGTACCAGGCGATCAGGGCGGCCAACGCGCCATCCGCCAGGTCGAGTTGCGTCATCGACCCCACCTCGAACGGCAGACCGGGATGCTCACGCCGCGCCACCTCGATCATCCGGGGCGACAGATCGATACCGAAGGCGTCCACACCCAGACTCCTCAAGTGGGCGGTGATCCTCCCGGGCCCGCAGCCCACGTCCGCGACGGGCCCGCCGCCGTTCGCCCGCACCCACTCGGCGAACAGCGCCATGACCTCCTGCTCGGCGGGCAGTTCGGCCAGGAGGTTGCGCACCTCGTCCGCGTAGCTGGTGGCGTCGGCATCGTAGGACGCCCGGGTGTCCGCCAACCACCTCTCGGCTTCTGGGCCTTCATGTCCGGTGGTCACACCCGCAGGTTAGCCCAGGAGTCCTATGAGGTGATCCGAACCGGTCCAGGTGACAGAGATCCGTCAGCTTGAAGCGTCCAGATCGTTTCGGCCTTGCCCGACGGGCAACAGTTCGCGTCGCTCGGGCGAAACCAGGACTCCTCAACCGTGACCTTGCCCGGCACCAGGGCGGCAGCGGCGATCAATGTGGGATGCTCGACCCCCGTCGGGTTGTACTGGGTCGAGAGCGTGCCCAACGCCGTCAGTCGGCCCTCTCTTCCACTCATGACGATCACGGCAAAGGCAAGATTTCCGGCTGCCGTGCCACCTCCGTTGTCACACCCCACAGTGATCGCCGCTTCGTCCGATGCGTTGCCTGCAACGTTCCCGTATACGACTTCTGGAAGTCGTCCGACGTGCACCTTGCCCCATGTGTTCGACGTTGCTCCCCCTTCCTCTTCGCTGAGCTTCACAACACCGGGGATATCGCAGAACCGTCCGGGAATGGTCACCCGGGTCCAGTCGACATCCCGCAGGTCTTGGGGTGCGGAACCGAGTTGAGCCGCCTCGGTGTGCGACGGTGAGGGTTGCTGCTCGGGGGGCCGCGCGTCGATTGTCTGTGCGGGGGCGACGCGCGGTCCGCCACTCGGAGCCGTGCATGCTGCACACGCAGCAGCGATGAACACTGCAGCACATGTGCGGAAGTATCGCTGACCCATCATGCCTCCCTACTCATGGTTTCATTTGCCGGCACACGGGGGGTCGTAGGCTCGGTCAGGAAGGTATTGGGCCCATTGACTGCGCGTGATGCGCTGAGATTCGGAGCAGAGACGCTGCTGAATTCCGGTGAGGTCCATGTCCCACAACAGGGTGCGGTCTGTCCCCGCTGCTGCGAGCGTGCTGCCGTCAGGACTGAAGGCCAGGCCTGTCGCCCCTAACGGGCCGCTGAGTGTCAACGCAGCGGTTTCCCTGGGCTGAGCGGGATCGGTGATGTCCCAGATACGCATGGAACCTTCGTCGTCTGTGCTTGCGGCGATTCTTCCCTCTGGATGGATCGCGACGCCGGCGACCGAACCTGCATGCCGTTCGGCGGATCCCCTGCGGACTACGTTCCGTGGGTCTCGCACGTCCCAAAGTGTGACCTGTCCATAGGAGTTGCCCGTAAGGAGTGTGGAGCCGTCACGACTCGCGGCCAACGCAGACAACCGCGCGGGACCCTGTTTGATCGTTCCGGTCAATGTGGGCTTCGACGGTTCGGTGACATCCCAGATCTGTACCGCGTCGTCGTCCGGCGTAGCCACGGCCAAAGCTGATCCGTCGGCCAGGAAGGCAAGATCACCATGTCCGGAACTCGGAAGTTTGGCACGAGCGACCGGCGACCTCTTTTGCAGTTCCCACAGTTGAATACCGCCGTTTCCGTCCCCGGCCGCCGCGAGAGAACCGGCGGAATTGAAGATGACCACCTGGGATCCGTCGGTCATGGGGCGCCCGCCCGGCCTCTTTGTGGGCCGTAGCGGGTCGTCCGCGTCCCAGAGGGTGAGGGGGGAGCCCGCTGCGAGCGTGCGACCATCAGGGCTGTACGAGACCCACTGGCCTCCCTGATTGAACGTGGGCAGCGTGGCCAGGCGGCGCGGTTGACTCCCTCGTGCAACCCACCAGAGAGTGGACGGGGAACCTCCTGTGAGTATCTGGCCCTTGGGGTCGAATGCTTGAGGCGAGATATGGCCCGAGGGAACAGAGGTTCGGGCCGAAGAGCTCTGAGCTCCGTCGACGTTCCACAGCCGGAGCGTTCCGTTCGTACTGTCTGCGCCCTTCTCCGCTCGTGTGGCCCCATCGGCACCGGCTGAGGCGAGGGTCCCCCTGTCGGGCGCGAAGGCAAGCGAGGTGACGGAGTACGTGTGCCCCGTCAGTAGCGAGCCCTGCCTGGGGCGAACGGGGTCGGAGATGTCCCAGAGCTGAATCGTGTTGTCTCCCGCCCCCGTGGCCAGTGTGTCACCGTCGGCGGAGAAGGCGAGCGCGTCAAATCCCAGCGACTGGCCGTTCAGCACCGTGAG
Organism: Streptomyces sp. CA-251247; assembly: GCF_050952975.1. Taxonomy (NCBI): domain Bacteria; kingdom Bacillati; phylum Actinomycetota; class Actinomycetes; order Kitasatosporales; family Streptomycetaceae; genus Streptomyces; species Streptomyces sp. CA-251247. The sequence continues at coordinate 189,906 of NZ_CP191861.1, forward strand.
TTGCTTCGGGCGCGAAGGATCGGTTGTGTCCCACAGCCTGCCCGTGTAGTCGCTTCCGGCCGCCGCAAGGAAGTTGCCCTTCGGGCTGAAAGCCAGCACGGACGATGGACTCTTCAGGGTCTTGAGAACCGTCAGCCGCCCGGAGGCGGACAGACTCATCATTCTGACCGTTCCCTCTTCACCCGACGCTGCAGCGGTCTTGCCGTCCGTGCTCACTGCCAGTCCCTCTGACAGTCCGGCAAGCGCGATGGGTGGCATTGACTCGATCAGCCGCGGCCGGCGAGCATCGCGGATGTCGATCACTCCGGTCTGGGCCGCATCTATCCCGACGACGAGCAGCGGAGCCTGGTTGCTGAAGGCCAGGCCCATGATGGAGTCACCTGTGGTGGTGGCCGTACCCAGAAGGTGCGGATCGGCGGGCGATGCCACGTTCCACAGTTGGACGAGACCGTCCTTGTCCCCGACTGCCAGCAGTTTGCCGTCGCGGTTGAAGGCGAGAGCCGTCGTGTACTCCGTTTGCTCCAGCCGCACCAAGACCTTTGCGGTCGGGGTGTCGTAGAGCACCACCCCCTTGTTGGTCGCCGACGCCAGAATCCGCCCTCGCGGGTCGAAGGAGATTCCGCGGGCGGGGCTACCCGTCTGGATGACTCGCGGTATGGCCGTACTGCCGATCAGTGCGCCGGCGGCTTGCGCGGTCGGAGACATTCGATACGCCTGGACCAGAAGCTGTCGCGCCAGCTCGGGCTGGGTGTTCTGGATGGATGTCGCCTCGGCGACGAGCTGACGTGAGGTGGCGGTCAACTGCCGCCGGCTCGCCGTGTCCCGCTGCTGCACAGCCAGGACGCCCATGAGGATGGCACCGCACAGCAGGGTCACCAGTCCGGTGATGACCGCTCCTACCACTCTCCTGGTCATGCGACGGCGCCGCAGGTGGTCGCCGATCAGCTCGTCCTTGGATTTTCCGCGGATCGGCGCGACGAACTCGGCAACGCCGGAGAGGAGGCGCGGATCGCTGAGGGGCACATCGTGGTGCTCCCTCAGCCACCTCAGATTCACCCAGCGAGGCTCCGCGGGAAATGCTCGGCATAGTTCTGCCTCTGGCAGGGCGTCCGAATCGGGCCACTTGAAGGTTTTCGCGGTCTCGTCCCAGGCAATGGTGCCGTCGGTCCACGCGATCAGAATCCTGTCGCTGCCCCGGTTTTCCAGCCACCACTCGATCTCCTTTCGGACCCAGGGCGACGTGGCGGCCGCAGGCGAGGCCATGAGGATCAGCCACGCGGAGCCTTCCAATGCTCGTTGGATGTCGAGCCACAGTCCGGGACTGGCGGACAGGTTCTCGGTGTCGCGGAATACGCGGAGTTCGCGAGACCTGTACCAGGGGCGGCCGAAGTGTTCGATGCCTCGTTGGAACGTGCCGGCCGCCTTGTCGTCGAGCGAGTGACTGTACGAGATGAACGCGTCGTACAGGAAATCGCCGTTTTGTCTCTGTGTCAATTGTGCCCCCGCTCCCCTGCCCCCACATGCCTGACATGTACGGACCTCACCCCGGCGCATGAAAGGTACAGCGTGTGATGACCCGGTCACAGGTGATTGAGCGAAGTGCCGCTGATGGGGAGTCAAGTTGCGTGTGGCGACGGCTTCATGGGGATGCGCTTGAGGTGCAGCACCGGATACAGTCCGCCGAAGGAGCACGTCTAGGGGAACGGGGTCCGGGAGGCATGAGAGCAGGTCGGGCGGGTCGGATCTTAGGAAGCCTCGGTGTTCGCGCCGTGCTGTCGATGGTCCTGGGAGCGGTGGTCGGCATCTGCGTCTACGCCATCAGCCGCACGGGGGGCACGTACCTCTTCGCGATCACTGGAGGGCTGGCCGGCGTCCTGGTAGCCGTCGGCCTGGACGCCTACCGGAGGGCCGGGCGCCTCACGGAAGTGCGCGTTACCGTTCCCCAGTTGAGTGAGTTGACTTTCGTCGTCAATAATGACGCACGGCAGGTTGCATGGCAGTTGTTCGTCGAGTCCGTCACACGCGTTTCGGTTCAACGCCTGGAGGACGACGAAGGGCTCCTGCGGGAGGCATTGACGTCATTGCACGGACTCTTTGCCACCACGCGAGACATTCTCAAGGTAAGCCGTCCTTCGACCCATGCAACAGGCGGACTCACTGTCGAATACCTGGCCGTAAGCTTCCTCAACCTGGAACTGCGCCCACTCCTCACAAAGTGGCATCCACGGCTTCGTACATTCGAGCTTGCCCACCCGGACCGCCCCGAGTCGGAGTGGGCCCAAGCTGAGGAGTGCCGAGCCGACCTCCGGGACGTACAGGCGCACGCTCGTGATTACGTGCTCGCCTTCGCACGCCTTGCAGGGGTACGCGACGCCGAAGCCATGACCGACGCTACAGACCTCCAGCAACGCTCAGTCCGCCTGCCCGGCCAAGCCCCGTCATGAGGCGTGACCCGCCGAGCTTGCCGCCGAGCCGCCGGCTGGGCCTGCCGAATTGCAAGGCTGCCCGGCCGATGCGGCCGGGCAGCCTACGTGATCAGGCTCCTAGGCGGGGTCCCCGCCTCGGTTGAGGTACGCATCGACCGAGCCGTCGCTACCGACGACCAGGTAGTCGTCGCGACCGTCTCCGTCCACGTCGCCGAATCGGACGTGCCTGGCGCCGGCGACACCCGAGGCGGTCCGGCCGCGCGGCGCCCATCCCGGCGTGCCGTCCGGCTTGTCTCCGCCCTTGTTCATCCAGACGTCGACCGCGCCGTTGTCCTGCAGCATCCAGTAGTCGTCCTTCCCGTCGCAGTCGTGGTTCTGCAGCCGGAACTGGTTGCCGAAGTCGCGGGTCACGCCCTGGGCGATCTTCCCTCGCGGTACCCAGCCCGCCGAGTCACCCCGGTCACCGCCGGTGTTCTCCCAGGCGAACAGGACACCCCTGGTGGGGCTGAAGTTGACCACCACGTAGTCGTCCTTGTCGCTACCGGCCACGTTGCCGAAGATCACAACGCCGTGAGCAGCCTCGGCCGTGCCCTTGGCGAAACCCTTGCGCACCGACCATCCCGGGGTGCCGTCCGGCCGGTCGCCGCCCTCGTTGATGTAGGCGTCCACCGCCCCGGTGGCCATGTCGACGACCAGATAGTCATCCCTGCCGTCGCCGGCCACGTCGCCGAATTCGAGTCTCTGCTTGTACGGGTCCAGGCCGACGCCCTTGGCGATCCGTCCTCCCGGCTGCCATCCCGGCTCACCGTCCTTGTCACCGCCCCGGTTGTACCAGACATCGACCGAACCGCCTTCACCGATCGACAGGTAGTCGTCGCGGCCGTCACCGTCCATGTCGGCGAACCAGACGTTGCGCTCGGGCCGACCGACACCGGCCGCGAACTTCTTCCGCACCTCCCACCGGCGCTGTTCGTCGGTGCAGGAGGCCGGAGCGCGGCCGGACGGGGCGGTGATCAGGTCGTGGAGCAGCGCTGTGGCGATGCCGCCGACGAACGCTTTGCCGATCTTGGCGTAACCGGCATCGTTGGGATGCAGGTCGTCGTACATGTCGCTCGCCTCGAGGAAGCCGTCCATCTCGGCCAGTACGACCTTCTTGCCGGAGCTTCGCTTCGACTCCACCAGCGAACGGACCCGGTTGTTGTAGTCGTCTGTCCGAGCCTGGTCGCCTGCGTCCGACTTCACGCGGACCGCCGTCGCCACCACGACTGTCACGCCCGGTACGTCGCCCAGGATCTGGTCGATGAGAGCACTCAATCGGGGAGCGGCCACCTCACCCGGCTCGTTGTCACGCGCCACGTTGTTGGTCCCTGCCATGAGCGTCACGACGTTCGGCCGGAGCCCGGGCAGCGACGTCGCCAGCCGCTCGGCGACCTGCTCGATGCGGTTACCGCTCACGGCTTCGTGCTCAGGGTCGGGCATGTTTCCGTTCCGGCGCGACCCCACCATGTCCAGAGACCGTTTGGGGAAGGAGATCGGCCACCACGCCGCACTGATCAGGTCCATCAGGCCGCGGTGGAGATCGTCCCGGTACCCGTTTCCGTCCAGGCTCCGGAACCCTTCACTGATGGAGTCCCCGGCCACCGCCAGTTCGAATCCCGGCAGTTTCGCCATGTCGGCCGATCCGCGGATCGCGCCCATCCACGTCGCATCGTGGTCCGACTGGGTACGGGGGATCGATATGCGTGTGACGGCGGGGTCCTGCACCACCGACGACGAGACGAAGTAGTCGTACTCCCGCCGGGTCGGCCATCGCGTGGGGAGCCCGGGGTTGTAGAGGTGGACACCGGCAGGGAAAGCGGTCTCGTTCGTCAGATTCGCCGGAATGCGGTTGAAGTCCGCGCCGACGGTAAAGCGGTGTCGGCTGTTTCCGTTGGCGTCCACCCCGCCCCAGGTGCGCACGGAGTCACGGATCTGAGTGATCATCGCCGACGAGTCATTGGGACTGCCGCCGCGCGAGCTTGCGTGCCACGTGAAGTACCAGTGGTCGCCGAACCGGGCGCCGAGCGCGGCGCGCCCTCCCTGGCCCGGAACAACCCGCAGCTCGTCAGGCGTCCCGTTCGTCACGATCAGCGAGTTGACCCGGCCGCCATTCGTCGGGTTCTGATCGGTCTGCAGATAGTAGACGTCGTACGGCCCCTCGACCCGGGAACGAGTTCCCGGGTTCCATGTTCCCTGGGTGATCCGGTCCCCGTCTGCCGTCACATAGGCCGCTTGTGAAATGGCGCTGCCAGGTGGTGTCGATCCCGTCTCCTGAAGAAGCGCGATCTGTGCGCCGCCGGACATGAACTGCCTGAGCGAAGCCCACTTACTGCCGTCGCCCTGGCCGTCCATGTTCCAGGTGACAATCGGCGTGGTCGTCAGTGGCCGGTCGTCGGCACGGGCGGTGGTGGGTGACATCAGCGACAGGAGACCTGCCGTGATCGCCAGGACGGCGATCAGAGATATCTGTCGAGCATGTCTCAATACATTCAAAACCATTCCCCCTTGATTCATCCCTGGTGAGACGTCACGTATGGCGCCGGATGCTCGGCTTCGCCGGCGGCGGTGCCGTCGGCAAGATCCGGTGGTCGCGTCGGTGACCGCTACTCACTGGGACCTGAACTGAGATGCAGGCGATCAGTACGGCGTCCGCGCCAACATCGGTGGCGCAGACGCGTCTTCGCAGGTGGCCCCACCGAAGCGGTTGCGCTGTCCACAGCTTGCGGGGACCGGGTGATCACAGGCCAGCCGACCGGGACAATCGGGGAAGGTGGAACGCTGGAACGTGCAGTGAGCTGGGAAGATGGCTCCTCCCCGGAACGCCCGCCTGGAACGGCGGAGCGGACGGGCGGATCCGGGAAGCGACACGAACGGACAGGCCGGCGGGAGTCTGCGCCTGCTGACTTCCAGGTGGTCGCGGTACCGGAGGCAGGCAGCACCCGCCTCAGCCGGCCGCACAGCTCAGATCATGCGTCGTAGCGCGGTCTCAACGGCATCGATCAGCGGATCGGCTTCGGATCGTGGGTGCCGTGCGAGGCCGAGCTCGACGTCCGGGAGGGCAGGCAGGGCGTCCGTGTCGTGGCATGCCATGGCCGGTTCGAGGTTCGTGGGCATGAGCGCCGCGACGCCGAGTCCCGCCCGCACCGCGGCGAGCACACCGACCAGGCTGTTGCTCTCGAACGCCACCCGCCAGGGCCGATCGGCGCGTTCCAGGGTTTCCAGCACGGACGTACGCCACGAGCAGGTGTTGGAGAACAGCACCACGGGCAGCGGATCGGCAGTCACGTCCACGCCCTGTCCGATCGCCCAGACCAAAGGGCGGCGTACCGTCCAGCGCGGCGGTCCGGGTACGGCCGGCACCTCGTTGAGCACGAGTTGGACGCGGCCCGCGTCGTACGCCTCCTGCATCGCGGCGTTGGACATGCTGAGCACCTCCAGGGTTGCGCCGGGGTGCAGCCGGGCAAGGTCGGCGAGGGCCTGCGGAAGCTGGGACGCGGCCAGGTCTTCGAGCAACCCGACGCCGCAGCGGCCGGTGAGCGTGCGCCCGGTTTCGGCAAGTGCCTGCGCGGAGAGCGAGAGGATGCGTTCGGCGTACGGCAGGAGCTCCTCGCCCGCCCGGGTCAGCGAGACCCCGGACGGTGATCGGTGAAGCAGTGGGCGGCCGATGGCCCTCTCGAGCTTGCGCACCTGCTGGCTGAGCGCGGGCTGAGTATGTCCGAGCGTGGTCGCGGCGCGGCTGATGCTGCCGGCCCGCACGATGGCGACGAAGGACCGCAGCAATGAGGTTTCAAGATCCCTGGCCATAACAATTGATTATGTCAGCGCCAGCAAATGAACCACTACCTATGGCCCGCGCGAGAATCTAGCGTCAGTCGGGTGACCGGATACCGACAGATACTCGCTGTGCCTGGGCTGGCATCGCTGTTGGGCGTTTCCTTTGTCGCCCGTACCGCGATCACGGCTGCTGTGATGGCACTGACGATGCATGTCGTACTGGGCCTGAACTTGAGCTACGTGGCAGCCGGCGGTGTCGCGGCGGCTCTGACCACCGGGCTGGCGCTGGGCGGGCCGCTGCTCGGCCGCATGATCGATCGGCGGGGCCTGCGTACGGTGCTGCTGACAACCGTCGTTGCGCAGGCCGTGTTCTGGCTGGGTGTGCCGATCCTGCCGTACAGAGCTCTCCTGGGTGCGGCATTCGCGGCGGGGCTGCTGATGGTGCCGGCGCCGCCCGTGACCAGACAGGCGATCGCCGCGGTGACGACGGCGGAACAGCGCCGGGCCGCGTTCGCGCTGGAATCGGTGCAGGGCGAACTGTCGTACATGGTGGGGCCGGCGGTCGTGATCCTGTGCGCCGCCAAGGTGTCCCCCGGCGTGCTGGCATGGGGGCTCGGCGCCGCGATCGTGGCCGGCGGAACCGGGATCGCCTTGCTCAACCCGCCGCTGCGTGCCGAGGACGAGGCGGATGCCGGCTCGGCCGAACGGCCCCCGCGACGGGAGTGGCTGGGCGTCGGCATGATCGCCGTACTGGCCATGGCGTTCGGTACGACGACGCTGCTCAGCGGAGTCGACCTCGCCATCGTCGCCACGCTCGACGAAGCAGGCCAGGTGTCCTGGGCCGCCGTGGTCGTTGCTGTGCTCGGCCTGACCTCTGTCATCGGCGGGCTGATCTACGGCGCACTGTCCCGGTCGCTGCCCACATGGTTGCTGCTCGGCTTGCTCGGGCTCGTGACGATTCCCGCAGGGCTTGCCCGCGACTGGCCATGGTTGTGTGCGGCCGTTGTCGGCACCGGATTTCTCGCCGCGCCGACGCTTTCCGCTGTGGCCGACGCGGTGAGCCGACTGGCGCCGGCCGGCGTGCGGGGTGAGGCGACAGGACTGCAATCCTCGGCGCAGAGTGCGGGTTTCGCGCTCGGGTCCCCGGTCGTCGGGGTGGCGATCGACGTCTCCGTGCCGGCGGGCGGCTTCGCGGCGGCCGGGCTGGCCGGCCTCGCCGCCGCGCTGACCGGATTCCTCCTGACCCGCCGCTGTCCGTCCCCTCGGCCGCTCACCTCAGCGCGTCGCGCGTCGCGCGTCTCGACAAACGGCACGTCCACGTAGTCGCCGTGAGTCAGCCCGCCGGGGGCTGCCCGCAGGTGGGCGGGTATCTCACCGGTCGACAGGGCCGCACCCGGTGCTCCGGGACCCCAACTGGCGTCGCTCCACCGGCTGAACCGTGCCTCAAAGGGCCCGGAACCGTTGAACTCAACGGGCACCGACCGGTGTTCACCGCCCGCACCAGCGCAGAACCCGCCCCGGAGCAGCCGTGAAGAAGTCGTACGTCGCGCTCGCCGCGACCACCCTCCTGGTCTCGGGTTGCGGCACCGCCGCCCCGCCGGCGCAGAGCGCCGACCGTGTCGACCGGGGCGAGCCATACGGCGTCATCGCACACATGGACGACCGCCACGACGGGCCTCACATCACCATCGTCAACACCGCCGGGCAGGCAGTCGAGTTCCCGGCACGCTCGGACGACTACGCCCGCTGCTCCGTCGACGAGCGCTACCCCGAATGCGCGGGCCGGACCCCCGGCCCGTAGGCGACTCGCCGGCCCGGGCTCGAGCCGATGGTCCGACCGCAGCGAGCTGTCGGTACAGGGTCTGCGAACGGCTGCGAACTGCGCGGGTGTTAGCTTCTTCCCCGTGGTGGAACACCAGGACGAGACCAGGGCCGCTTACGACGGGGTCGTCGAGCTCTATGCGTCGCTGTTCGCAAATCGGCTGGAGACGCGGCCGTTCGCCCGGGCCATGATCGGCACCTTCGCCGAGTTGGTGCGGGGGACGGGGAATCTGCGGGCTGCCGATGTCGGGTGCGGGCCCGGACATCTGACGGCGATGCTGCACGACCTGGGTCTGGACGCCTTCGGGCTCGACATCTCCCCCGCCATGATCGACCATGCCCGGCGGGCTCTCCCGGCGCTGCGGTTCGACGAGGCACGGATGGAGGCCCTGCCGGTCGAGGACGGCACGCTCGGCGGCGTGCTGGCCCACTACTCCATGATCCACACTCCGCCCGAGGAATTGCCCGCGCTGCTCGCCGAGCAGGTACGTGCGCTGGCACCAGGGGGCCTGCTCCTGGTCTCGTTCTTCGCCACCGACGGACCGGAGCCGGTCCGCTTCGACCACAAGGTGACGCCCGCCTACAGCTGGCCGGTGGACCGATTCGCCGAGTTGCTGGCCGGGGCCGGGCTCGTCACGTTCGCACGACTGCTCCACGACCCGGCTTCCGAGCGGGGCTTCCTCGACGCCCACCTGCTGGCCCGCCTCAACTAAGGGCTGTCCCGTAGGGCCTGTATGACGTGGTGATCAGTTGCCGTCCGTTGCGGCGTAGGCGGTCTCCAGCGACGTGCTGACCTGGCCGGACTGTCCAGGTCATCGAGCGGCCCGGATGATCTCCTGCGCGGCGACGCCGGGGCGTCCGCCGACCCGGCCGCGGGCGCGGGCGGCAGCGAGGGCATGGTGAAGGCTCCGAGGGGGCTGGGCGGCCCGGACGGAGCGATCCTCAGGAAACGGTGGTCTTGCCACAACTCCCCGGATCGACAGCGGGCGTGGGGGGCTTTGACACAAGGTCTCGCGCGCCGGACAGCAGATTCTGCAAGTCCGTGCGAACCCCCTTGCGCAATGGTCAAGAATCGTTGACCATTGCTCGCATGCCTACCGACGATCTTCCCGAGACGTTCCACGTCACCACGGACGAGCAGTTACGCGCCGTCTCCAATCTCACGCGCCACCGGATCATGGCCGTGCTCCGCTTCGAGCCGGCGACGATCACGCAGATCGCCGAGCGGGTGGGGCTCGCCAAGGGGAGTTCCAGCTATCACGTGCGGCTGCTGGAGCGGGCCGGCCTGGTGAAGGTGGTGCGGACGCGGAAGGTCCGGGGCGTCACCGAGCGGTACTACGCGATGGCCGCACGGTCGATCGAGCTGCCGGATCCGGGCGAGGGAGGGCCGGATCTGCTGATGCGGCATGCGGTGGCGGACCTGGAGGCAGCACCGGCGGACGGCGAGCGGCACGTGCGGATGGCGCATCTGCGGCTCACTGACGAGCAGTTCGCGGAGCTGGGGGCGCGACTTGAGGCGCTGGCGGACGAGTACCGGGAGCTGTCCGATCCGTCGCTGCCGGATGCGTCACTCGTCTTCGCACTGTTCCACCCGGCACGGCGCGATCAGGCCGAGGGGGGCACCAAGTGACGTCAGGCGTTCGGAAGTTGCCGGCCGGGTTCGGACGGCTGTGGACGGCGCAGACGGTGTCCTCGCTCGGTGACGGGGTGTCGCATGCCGCGCTGCCGCTGATCGCGTTGACGTTGACGCGGGATCCGATGGCGCTCGCCGTCGTCACGGCCGCCGGGACGCTGCCGTGGCTGCTCTTCGGGGTACTCGGCGGTGCGCTGGTGGACCGCTGGGACCGTCGGCGCACGATGTGGGTCGCGGACGCGGCGCGTGCGGTGCTGCTCGCGATACCGGCGGCGGCGGCCGTGCTCGACGTGCTGAGCATTCCGCTGCTCGCGGCCGTCGCCTTCCTGCTCGGCCTCGGCGGACTCTTCTTCGATACGGCCGCCACGGCCTTCCTGCCGGATCTGCTCCGCCGCGACCCCGCCCTCCTGGAGCGTGCCAACTCCCGCCTGCGCGGCGCCCAGACCGCCATGTCCGGTTTCGCGGGGCCGCCTGCGGGCAGTGCGCTGCTCACGCTCGGGCGGGCGGTTCCGCTGCTCGCCGACGCGGTGTCGTTCCTGCTCTCCGCACTGCTCGTCCGTACGCTGCCCGCCATGCCCCGCCCCGTGCCGGAGGTCCGCGAGTCGCTGCTTCGGCAGGCGCGGGCCGGGGCCTCGTACGTCTTCCGGGACCGGTTGCTGCTCGGGCTCGCGCTCCGACCGGCGGTCGGGAATATCGCCTTCCTCGCGGTGGAGACCGTCCTCGCCCTCTTCGCGCACGACCGCCTCGGCATCGACACCTTCGGCTTCGGCCTGCTCCTCACGGCGGAGGCCACCGGCGGTCTGCTCGGTGCAGGCATCGCCTCCTACCTTGGCCGACGACTCGGCACCGGCACCGCACTGACCTGCACGGCCGCCGTCGAAGGGCTTGCCATCCTGGGCCTGGCCGCTGCCCCGAACCCGTACGTGGCCGGGCTGGCGCTCGCCGTCTGCGGGGCCGGCATGGGCGCCACAATGGTGCTCGCGCCCTCCCTCCGACAGGCGATCGTCCCCGCCCACCTGATGGGCCGGGTCGCCTCCACCTCCCGCATGCTGGCCATGTGCGCCGCCCCCATCGGGGCGTTCCTCGGTGGCTGGCTGGCCACCACGTACGACATCCGCACCCCGCTCTATGCCGCCTCCGGCCTCCTCCTGGCGATGACGGCCGTCACGGCATCCATGACCAGCAACCGCCGCGTCGAAGCGGCGCTGCGGGCCGCCGCCCCGGCCGGCGGCCCGGATCACCCGGCATCCAAGGATCCCGCCCAGGAGAGCGCATCTGATTTGGTGTGATGCCCTGCCGCGTAGGGACGGTTCCTACAGTTCGAACTCGATGTGCTCGATGTCGGTGAAGCGGACTTCTTCCAGGCTGCCGGCGCGGCGGCCGCCGTCCTGGAAGTAGACCTCCTTGAGCGCGTCGGCGGCGATCTCCTGCAACTGCCGCTCCGTTGCCCCCTGTTCCTGGGCGGTGAAGAGGCGGGCGGCGTACTGCGGCGGGAGCGCGACGGTGAGGTGGCGGATCCGGTCCTGGTCGGTGGAGCCGATGGGGGCGGTGTAGCCGAGGCGGGCGCGGAAGTCGATGACGATGCCTTCGCTGGTGGCCGCTGTCTCCTTGGCTCGCTGGCGGATCTGCGGCTGCCACCGCTTCCGGACCTCCCTCTCCAGTCGCTGGGCGAGGTCGCGCCGAGGCTTTTTGATCTGGTCCTTGACATAGCGTTCGACCGTGCGCTGGGAGATCCGCAGCATCTGGGCGACCTGCTTGGTGCTCTTGTACTGCTTGACCAGGTAGCGCATCTGCGCTCCGGCGGACTTGGGGATGGGGCGGGTGAACGCCTTCTGGACCGCCTGCTCGAGCCCGTCTCCGAACGTGGGCATGACCGGCTACTCCCCCGTGTCCGTCTGGATGATGCTGCCGTCCTTGATGAAGCGGGCCAGGTTGAGGTCCGGACCGTGTTCCTCGCGTACCCCTTCGCCCCACAGCACGCTCTGGGTGCCCTCGTGCTTGACCATCCCTGGCGAGACGCCGAGGCGGAACCCGCCCGGCAGCGGTTTGCCTTCCCGGTAGGGCAGGAAGTCGAGCGGACTGGGGCCGTCGGCGGCGTAGACGGCGCAGTCGGACAGGACCGCGACCGGGTACTGGCCGGTGAACGCGGCGTGCTTGAGCATCTTGCGGTGCATGTTGATACGGGTCTTGGAGATGACCGCGGCGCGAATGTCCGGGCGCCATGTCGGCCGGGCCAGTGCGCGCCAGGGCTGGCCGGGCTTCCAGCCCTCGCCGCGCGGCCTCTCGCGCAGTTTGCCGATGCCGCCCTTCACCGTCGCCTTGATCGCGGAGACGACGATCGCGAGTTGGGGGTCGTTGTTGCGGTATCCGTCCATGGCAGTGAGGAAGTCTTCCGGCGTGAGGTCGCCGGTGACGCCGAGGTCGGCCATCGTCGCGATGTAGGCGTCGCGGAGCCGGTTGTACCAGCCGTCCAGGTAGCGACCGTTGTCCCAGCGGAGGTAGGCCTCGGTCGGGGCGACGTCGTAGCCGAGCTCGACTGCATACGCCACGGTCGGTGTCGCGTACCAGGCCGGCCCCTCTGGCCGCTCGCCCTTCGGCGTGAACGGGCTCGGCAGCAGGTCACTGTCCAGCTCCACCCACTCCTTGCCGGACTTCACTCGTGACAGGTCGACGTGGGAGAGGTCGACCAGCCACGCACCGGGAAGCTTCGGATCGAAGACCGGGTTCGTGACGTGGGTGGGGGCACCGAGGCCGACGATGGTGCCGTTCGCGCCGGCGGCGAAGGCCATGTTCACGTCGATGCCCACCAGATGCCGCTTCGTGCACTCGTCATCGGTGAGCGGGCGCGCCCAGTCGTACGCCTCCTCCGCCAGCACTTCGGCCGGCCCCCGCTTATGGAAGCGCGGCAGCCCGGCGAGCAGGGGATGCCCGTCAGGAGCCTCGCACGGTGCGCAGTCCACCGGATCTTTCCCGAGAGAGCCGGGGTTGTGTTCGCTGTGGCGCTTGCCGCTCGCGTCCGGCTCGGACGCCCGGGTCGGCGGATGCAGGGCGGTCATCAGCTCCAGGCCCGTGACCGCGGTGGAGCCGCGCGGCGTCATCACCCGGGTCGCGTAGGTGCCGAGCAGCCGGGCTAGGTCGGCAGGCGGAAGGTACGACGCGTCCAGCCAGTGGCGGGTGTCGAGCGCGCCCCACGACGGGATGCACAGCTGCACACACTGCCGCTCCGAGCCCAGCGCCGGACGGTAGATCCGTGCCCACGGCCCGAACCCGCGCTTGGTCAGCTGCCATTCCGCCCGCGTCAGGTGCTTGACGACCTTGTGGCCCTCGGGCAGACGACCGGAATGGCGCTCCTCGTCGCTGAGTTGCGTGGGGAGGCCGTAGCGCTCGCAGGCGGCTTCGGTGAGCACGATCAGGGGGTCGGCATCCTTACCGGGCCCGGACAGCTTCGGCTGTCCCAGTCTCGCCTCGGCAAGGGTCCATTCGACCAGTGCCGGGAGCGAGGTGGCGGGCACGTCGAGGACCAGACCGCCGATGCAGTACGCGAACGCCTGCCCCTCCTCGACGTCGACGACCGCGAGCGGACCGTACTCGAACCGCGGGTCGGCAGAGACCGATGCCGAGGCAGGCGGCTTGGCTGCGGCCCTCTCCGCGCCCGGGCGCCTCGACGACGGCCTCGTGCGATGAGTACGGGCCGGGGTGGCAACGGGGGTCGGTGCGGGTGCCGGTACCGCCTGCTCGTCGACGGCAGCAGAGGGAGGCGGGCCGGCGATCGCTTCCTGGACCGTGGAATCCTGAGCAGAGGGTGTTTCGGGGGATTCAGCGGGGAAGCGTGCGGCAAGACCTTCGAGGAGCCGGGCATACGCGGCCCGCTTCGGCGGCCGCGGCTCGATGTTCCCGTTCTCCCTCTCCCAATTGCCCACCGCTTCCCGGCGCGTGTCCAGTGCCTGGGCGATCTGGGCCTGACTCAGCCCTGCCGCCTCACGCAGACGCCGGCGCTCCGCGCGTGGTGGCAAGTCATCCTGCGCAACGTGTTCCAGCAGCGCATCGACGGCACTGAACAGCTCATGCTCCGTGGGCACAGAGGTCACCTCCGATGCAGAACCCTACCCCGATCGCACATCCAACCCCTCTATCAATCGCTCATCCATCGCGCACTTCGTCGGTACGGCACGACAACATCGCCTCCGGCGAAGCCCTGATGACCACACATGCGATGGTTGCGAACCTCCGGCGAAGATGCCCTGGAATCGCTGCATTTCGCGCCGCACACACCATCCGGCACCTGCTGCCCGAATTCACACTACTTGCGCATCATCTCCCCCGGAGCGCCGGACCGTTGTCGATGTCGATGTCGCACGCCGGGAGTGGCGCGGATTGGTCTCGGACTCGCGGCCGGAGATGAAACGGAAGGAATGGTTCCGTGACATCTGCCACAGCCATTTCGGCATCAAAGGGGCCAGTGGTAGCGGCCCCGCCTGGTGACATAAGGATATTTGTCCATCTCGGTGTGATCACGCCTCATACGGTGCTGGGCAGCTTTCGGCCCTCGCCGCGTATACGACCGCCTGTCGGGCGCACAGGCTCTTTTGATGGGGCGTCAATGAGCGTGGGACGTTCCGCATACACGCCCGCACGCTCTTGGCAAGGGCGATCCGAACCTACGATCGTGTGCCGTAGTCGCTGCTCGTTGCCCTCCGCGTCCAGCGGTCCTAACAATGGCTGCCCGCAAAGGCGCCACCACAGGTCACCCACAGAACGGACCGGGCCAACCGCTTTCGGTGGCGCTCCGCGATGCCGAGTGAGGTCACACATGAGCAAGCACCGCAGGACGAAGCACTACCGGAAGATCACCATCGCTGCCGTCGCCATGGCGGCCGTGGGTGTGCCCTCTGTCGCCATGGCTTGTATGGATCCGGACGGGACCCAGGACAGCCGGTCCCACGGCCGTTGGAAGAATGCACACGCCGAGCAGCAGTGGCAGGGGGACGAGACCGACCAGCGGTGGGACAGGGACACATGGGACCGGAAGCCGACCCGCCCCGACGCGCAGACGCCCACGACGACACCTGGCACCGGGAAGCCGACCGCGCCGAAGCCCGCGGCACCCAAGCCCGCCACGCCGAAGCCGACGGCACCCAAGCCCGCCGCCCCGAAGCCCGCCGCGCCGAAGCCCGCGGCGCCGAAGCCCGCCGCGCCTGCGTCCGGCGACGTCGCCCGCGTCGTCGCACTCGTCAACAGTGAGCGCAGCAAGGCGGGATGCGCCCCGGTGAAGTCGAACGCGAAGCTGGCCAAGGCCGCGCAGGATCACAGCAAGGACATGGCGGCCCACCGGAACATGTCCCACACGGGCTCCGACGGATCGGAGCCGGGTCAGCGGATCACGCGTGCCGGCTACCAGTGGAGCACCTACGGCGAGAACGTCGCCTACGGCTACAACACCCCCGAGAGCGTCATGGCGGGCTGGATGTCCAGCCCCGGCCACAAGCGCAACATCCTCAACTGCGCGTTCAAGGAGATCGGTGTCGGCCACGCGCAGCCCGACGACTACTGGACGCAGGACTTCGGCACCGCCCGATAGGCGGCACCGCGGAACGCCGGCGAGACAGCACCGACACCGACGTGCCCGCCCATCGCCACCGGGCCGTCCACCGTCACTCACCTCGCCGGAGGCCCACCACGTCACCGCCGGAGAGGCGGTGATCATTTTCGAGGGACGGCGGCCGACGGACAGCGGCCGCCGTCCGGAGCGAACAGCATGGCGCGTCGGCTGCCCTACCCACGGGAGCACCGCCGGCCCGCGCACTCCTCCCCCACGCCTGCCTCCCCCTTTCCCGAGAACCTCCCTGCGCGGGTCTCCCCGTCACATGATCTCGGTGTCGAACAGGTCGAGCAGCGCCTCGCCGTCGCCGTTCGGCCCCGGCAGGGCCTGCTGAGCCCAGATGATCTTGCCCTCGGCCGTATAACGGGTGCCCCAGCGTTCGGCCATCTTGGCCACGAGAAACAGCCCGCGGCCTCCCTCGTCCATCGTCGCGGCGTACCGCAGATGCGGCGACGTGCTGCTGCCGTCGGCCACCTCGCAGGTCAGGCCGTGATCGTTCACCAGCCGGACCCGGATTGCTCCGGAGCCATAACGGATGGCGTTGGTGACCAGCTCGCTGAGGATGAGCTCGGTGCTGAACGCCAGCTCGGACAGCCCCCACTCGTCCAGCTGCGCTGCGGCCGCCGCCCGCGTCCCCGCCACCGCGCTCGGCTCGCGCGGCACATCCCACTCGGCGACCCGGTCCGGCCCGAACACCCGCGCGCGGGCAATCAGGAGCGCCACATCGTCCTTGGGGCGGGCGGGCAGCAGCGCGCTCAGCACCGCCTGGCAGCTCTCCTCCGGCGGCCGCCCGGGATGTGCCAGGACGCGACGCAGTTCCTCGATACCGACGTCGATGTCACGGCCGCGCTCCTCGATCAGCCCGTCCGTGTAGAGAACGAGCTGGGTCCCCTCGGCCAGCTCCAACTCGGCGGCCTCGAACGGCATACCGCCGAGTCCCAGCGGCGGCCCGGCCGGAAGGTCAGGAAATTCGACGGTGCCGTCCGGGCGTACCACCGCGGGTGGCAGATGCCCGGCACGGGCCATGGTGCAGCGCCGTGAGACCGGGTCGTAGATCGCGTAGAGACAGGTCGCGCCCGTCATCTCCTGGCCGCCGTCACAGTTCGACTCGTCCTGGTCGATGCCCCCGACAAGATCGTCGAGATGGCCGAGGATCTCCTCGGGCGGCAGGTCGAGCGTGGAGAAGTTGTGCACCGCGGTGCGCAGTCGCCCCATCGTGGCCGCGGCGTGCAGACCATGGCCGACGACATCGCCGACCACCAGCGCCACCCGGCTTCCGGGCAGCGGGATGACATCGAACCAGTCGCCGCCCACCCCTGACTGTGCCGGCAGATAGCGGTGCGCGACCTCCACTGCGCTCTGCTCAGGCAGGGTGCGGGGAAGCAGACTGCGCTGGAGCGTCACGGCCAAGGCGTGCTCGCGCGTGTAGCGGCGCGCGTTGTCCACGGACACCGCGGCGCGGGCGACCAGTTCCTCGGCCAGGGAGAGATCCTCCTCCTCGAAGGCGCCGGGCTTCTGCGAGCGCCAGAAGTTGGCCACGCCGAGGACCACCCCCCTGGCCTGGAGTGGCACCGTGATCAGCGAATGGATGCCGTACTCGACGATCTCCTTCGCCCGCGCCGGGTCCTGGGCCTGCCAGCCCGGCGCCTGGGACAGATCGGTCACCACCTCCGCCCGTCCACTGCCCAGCCCGCGGGCCTGCGGCGTCGAGGGCACGAACATGATCAGTCGGTCCAGGGGATAGAGGGGATGATCGTCACGGATGCCGCTCACGCCGGTGCGGCGCATGGTTCCCCCGCCGTTCGGCTCCTCCCCGTGCAGGACGGGATCGGCAATGTCCACGGTGACGAAGTCGGCGAAGCGGGGGACCGCGACATCGGCCAGCTCCTGGGCGGTACGCCTGACGTCGAGTGTGCTGCCGATGCCGACGCCGGCGTCGTACAGCAGCTTGAGCCGTGTACGGGCGATCTCCGCGCGGCCCGTCAGCGCCTGGAGCTCGGTGGAGTCGCGAATGGTGGCCACGGCACCCGTCGGGCCGGCTGACCCGTGCGTCGGGCGCTGGTTGACGACCAGCAGCCGGTCCGCGGCCGCTTGGACTTCGTCCGTGGCCGCACGTCCGGAGGCCAGCAGGTCGGCCGTCGCGGCATCGAGACCGGGCAGATCGGCGACGCGCTGCCCCTCACAGTCGGGATCCAGTTCCAGCAGCCGTCTGGCCTCGTCGTTGGCCAGTACGAGGCGTCCGTCGTCGCCGATGATCACGACACCTTCACGCACGGCGTGCAGCACCGCATCGTGGTGCTCGTACATCCGGGCCAGCTCGGCCGGGCCGAGCAGATGGGTCTGCCGTTTCAGCCGTCTCGCCGCCAGTGCCGTACCGGCCATGGCCAGCGCGAGGGCCGCGGCGCCGGCGCCGAGGATGACCGGCAGCTGCTGGTACACCGCACCGGTGACGCTCTCGACGGTGAGGCCCGCGGAGACCAGGCCCACGACGGAGCCGTTGGGCGCGGTGACGGGGACCACGGCCTGCACCTCCTGGCCGAGGGGTCCGTCGACGCTTTCGACGATGACCTCTCCCGCCAGCGAGGGTTCGATCGTGCCCACGAAACGCTTGCCGATCCGTTCCGGCTGTGGATGGGTGTAGCGGATGCCCTTGGTGTCCATCACGACGATGAAGTCCACGCCCGCGGCTTTACGGGTCTCCTCGGTGATCGGCTGGAGCACCCGGGCCGGATCGGGCGACTCCAGAGCCGCGAGCAGACCGGGTGTCTGAGCAAAGGTCTCCGCCACTGCGATCGATCGCGTCCTGGCCTCCCGGTCGCCGTCGTGCCGGGACTGGAGAAGCAGCGCCAGGACCGCCCCCAGCACGAGCAGGACCACAACCACCACCTGCAGGAGGAACACCTGACCGGCGACACTCCTTTGGCGCTTGTCGATCCGTGGTTGAGCCGTCACCCCGCGGAATCGATCAAAACGCCTGATCACGCGTCCTTTCTAGCATCACTGAGGAAATCGGGCTATAGCCGCTCGCTGGACGCCTGGGGTGAAGGCCTGCTGCCGGTATGGCGCGACGAGGAAGCACTCGACGACATCCGGCGAGCCGCCCGTCCGCGGCAACGCCACGCCACCTGCGGCGGGACGACGTGACGATGCCCGGGGCGCGAGAACCGTACGGGGCCGAGAAGGGGTGCCTACCTCCCGGCTTCCCCCGGTCAGGGCCGCAAGCCGGCCCGCCTCAGTGCGACCTCCGACAGGTCGGCGATGACTTCCCGGTCCCCGCGGCGCCAAGCGTCGGCGAGACCGCCCGGAGGGGCTTGGAGCCTGGCAAGATCGCCAGGCGGGCCCGTGAGGGCGCGCAGTGCGAGCAGATCGGCGCCTCCCGGTGCGTCGAGGAGTCGTCGAAGATCGCCGCTGCGCCGCATCCAGCGCAGGCGTGGCGGGAGCCAGAGCAGCAGTACGAAGACCACGGGAATGACGATCAGACCCGTGGTCGTCAACGTCGCGACCTGGCTGACAGCGTCCTGAAGCGACTGTCCGGCGTCGGCGAAACCGGTACTGGCATCAGCTGCGGACTGGAGCGGCTTCTTCAGCAGGTCGCCGACAAGCGGCACGTTCGAGGCCGCGTCGCCTGCGTTGTCGAGTTCGCCGGCGAGGTTGTCGCCAGAACTCTCGACCTTCCGCCCCGGCTCGACCAGCTGCATGATCGCTTTGTGGACGGCCAGGGCGAACTTGACTGCGGCAGCCATCAGGACGAGGGCGATCAGGTCAGCGAGCAGCTGACGGTTCCGACGTGCTGGTGTCTGGGCGTAGAGGCGCATCGGCGGGCTCCCGTTCGGTCATGGCATCGAGGAGAACCGGCCCCCGCCGGGTGAGGCTCAGCCGGTCGGTCGACCGTACGTCGGACTCGACCTTTCCCTTGCCCTCCGCGGGCAAACGTCCGTGACGAGACGCCTGGTCGGCGTACGCGGGCGCGCGCGGCGCAGGAGGACGCCGACCTGCTTGGCACGATGCCGGTGCGGTCCCGATGCGCGCGCCCGTACGACTCCGACACCCGGCCGGCGCGCTCACCTCGGTCCCAGCACATGGTGTCCCGGTCACCGTTCCGCCTGAAGCTGGTGCCCGGCGGTCAGATGCGCCAGTCGCGGAGGCGGTCGGCTACGTGGTAGACGTCTGCCTTTCCGGCTTGGACGTCGCGGACCAGGCCGGTCATCGCGCCGTAGGGGGGATCGATGCCCTCGCCGGAGACGTGCATGTAGGCGGCGGCGACCTGACAGGCATAGAGGCTGTTGCGGCAGGGCAGCGGCTGGAGCAGGACGAGGGTGTGCAGCAGGGCTGCGGCGCGCCAGGCGGGGTCGGGGTCGGCGGCGGCGGGGCGGGGAATGCGAGTCCTGTGGCGGGCGACAGCGGCGACGAGGGCGGAGTAGTCGGCGACACTCACGTCCTCAGGGACAGCCTGTTCCTGGACATCCAGCAGCCAGGGGACGTCGATGTAGAGGACCATCAGGCGGCGTCCGCCCCACGGCAGGTGGCGGACGGAATCCGGTCGGGGAAGGCGTCGTCGAACTCAGAACCGCACCCCTGGAGTTGGCACAGCGGACGAACTGCGGGCGCCGCTGTCCGCTCAGGGGCAGGTCGTGGACGGTACTGCTCAAGCGACGTGAACTCGGCCGCCACGGCAGCGCGGACCGCCTCGAGTTGCTCGTTGGCGAAGGTGATGCTCAAGGACGGCATGCTGCCATGGTACCTAATAGGTACCTTGCGAGGCTGCGTACCCGGCCGTCCGGTGGCAAACCCGGTGAAGAGCACGCCTCGCCGCTCCAGGGACTCGTGGACCAGCAACGAGGCCTGGCCACCAGCCCATTCGTATGCAGCCGTTGGTGGTCCAAGCGCCGCCACCGCCTGTCCGAGGCAGTTGCCTGGCGAACTGCGGGGCGCCTCATGGTGCAGAGGCGGATCAATGAGGTTGCAGCGTGCCAGGGGTCAGAGCCATCCAGATGCTGTCGCTTTCGCGGATGATGTAGATGGCGTCCGTCCTGGCATTCCATGTGCGGGGAACGACGAAGTAGCGTCCGTCTCTCTCGGCGAGCAGTCGCAGGTCGCTGTAGCGGTAGCGATGGAGCACATGTCCGGGGAGAACCTCTTTGGGAACCGAGTCCGTCGGCAGGCTCAGCGGGGTGGTGCTGAGGACCAGTACGCCCGTCCACCTGTTGACATGCCGTGCGCGCATCTGTGCGTCTTGTTCTCCCTGCTGCAACGCGACCTGGGTGAGCGTCCAGAACAGGAAGACTCCCGCGCCGAAGATCGGCACCGCCCTACGCCGGAATCCTTCCGGCCGGTGGCCGCGGGCGTCTCGGCACTGGCCCACGAGGAGACCGCACGCGATGGTGAGAGGCGCGACCCAGCCATAGGGCTGGATGTACGGCCACATGATGAGCAGAACCAGCCCTGCCACTGTGATCAGCAGGTGAAAGCGTGCCGCCGCTGCACTCGCACGCGAGACGCAGTGCGTGACGTGCCCGGAAGGCGGCGTGTGCGTACGCACCCATGGAGCACCGGCGGCGATCAGCAGGATCACGATCACGACCAATGCTTCGAGCTTCAGCAGATGCAGGCTCTGCAGTACCAGTTGGCTGAAGCCGAAATTGAGCGTCGACAGCGAGAGATGGAAGTAGCCGTAGTAGCTGCTGCTGTAGATCGCACCGAGGTAGAACATCAGCGCAGCGATGAACGATGCCTGCGCAATCACGACCTTGAAGAGCCCCGAGGTGCCGTTCAGATCGACCCAGCCCTGCTGCTTCACCGTCTCCGGCTCAGGCGGCCGGAGCTCAGAATCGTCGCTCACGTGCCGTTGGGCAACGGAGGCTCCTCGGGCGCCGGGGGCACCTCGGGGTCCGGAGGCTCGGAAGGGGTTGGAGGCGCAAAGGTGGGGTCGTCAGGAACATCGGCCCCGGTGTCCGTCGGGGGAAGTGGCGGCGGAGGGACCGGCGCTTCCGAGTCGGTCGGCCGAGCAGTCGACGGCGACGACGATGTCCCGCTGGGAGCGACCGCCGTTGCGGGCGACGTCGTGGCCACCTCTTCCGGCTCCGAGGAGCCGCAGGCAACGAGCGCAAGCACACTCGACACGGCAAGTACTGCGATACGGATGCCACGGCCGTACACGTCCCGCATCTGACCTCCTCGATCACCCGCGAGCGTAGAGGTGTCCCGCCCTGCCGGGCGGAACCCACACCTCCCGCTCCACCCTCACCCCCCGATTGGTCGATCAGGCGCACCGCCGGCTACCTGCACCCGGTGAAGCCGGCAGGAGCGGAACGGAGCAGCGCCGCCCCACCCCGATACACATGTGACTGCGGTCACATTCACCCAGTGCGTGGAACACGGTCTGCCGAGCACTCGCCTTCCAGACAGCCGCGACGCCAAGGCCTGGCCTGGCGCGGCGGACGTCGGCCCGGCTGTTCGACGCGTCATCAGGGGGAACCATGGGCAAGCGCGATGTGCAACGCGAGGCAGGCGAGCACAGGAGGCGTCTCGCTGTGGTCTGGGCAGCATTGTTCCTGTGCTGCGGCCTGTCCGTCGCCGTCTCTCTGGCCGCCACGGAAGCGCATCTCCGCCCCGATCCGCGCTGGTGGCTGTCGCTGTGGTTCGCGGCTTGGACTGTCACCACGATCGCACTCGGCTGCTGGGTAACTCTGCACACACGGAAGCGGGCTGAGGCACGGTCAGCGCGGCGCGCCCGCTCCAAGAGCTCGCCCCGAGCGGCCTCATCCCCGCTGTGACCCCGGGTGAAGGACTGGTCGCCCAGCGGGGGGCCTCCCTTCCAAGTGCCCGCCACGGCCAGGACAGTTCAGGGCCGAGGAGCGTGGTCGGATCGGCATCCACGCATCCTCCGTCAGCGAACAGGTCGCGGCGGCCCCCTCCCGGGCTCGTCCTGTCCGGATGGCGTCGAGCACCGGCCGTCAATCGGGGTTGAATGCACCCCGTACACCCCGCCACCGTGGGCGCCCCGTTCCCCTGCGCTCGGCCAGCACGCCTCCGATTCACCGGCCCGGAAAAATCTTGCATGTGACCGGATCTCGTCGGTCGTCGGGCAAACGTCGTGCACCGCATTGCCACTGCATCGAAGTAATCCCGACGGCTTTCCAGGTCAGACGGGGTGCCACGGCCACTACGGTGTACCGGGATCCGGACCGAATCCGCATATTCACTGCCTTTTCCCCTTCACCGGCAACGCGCAGGCATGCCGGTCGCCGCCCTGACGAAGGAGTCCTCGCCCGATGACCGTTGAGACCAGCCCGGAAGCCGAACTGGAGCCGCCCCCGCAGTCCAGTCTCAGCACGGCAGCCGCCCGCAACCTCGCCACCACGACCAAGTCCGCCCCGCAGATGCAGGAGATCACCTCCCGCTGGCTGCTGCGGATGCTCCCCTGGGTGGAGACCAAGGGTGGTACCTACCGGGTGAACCGCCGGCTCAGCTACACCGTCGGCGACGGCCGTGTCGAGTTCGTACAGGACGGCGCCCACGTCCGGGTGATCCCGCGCGAGCTGAGGGAACTGGCCCTGCTGCGCGGCTTCGAGGACGACGAGGTCCTCACCACGCTCGCCGGGCGGTGCACCCAGCGCGACTTCCGCGCCGGCGAGGTGCTTGCCGAGCGCGGCGCTCCTGCCGAGCAGATCCACCTCATCGCCCACGGCAGGATCAGGCAGACCTCCGTGGGCAAGTACGGCGACGACATCGCCGTCGCCGTGCTCGCCGACGGCGACCGGTTCGGTGAGCACGCCCTTTTGGCCGCTGAAGCCACGTGGGACTTCACCGCCACCGCCGAGACCGCCGGGACCCTGCTCACCCTGTCCCGCGCCGAGTTCGCCGCCGTGCTGTCCGCGGCACCCGGCCTCCAGGCCCACGTACGCGAATTCAGTGCACTGCCGCAGCAGCGACAGAACCGGCACGGCGAGGCCGAGATCGCGATGTCGGCCGGCCACACCGGCGAACCCGAACTGCCCGGCACCTACGTCGATTACGAGCCCCACCCGCGCGAGTACGAACTCTCCATCGCGCAAACGGTGCTGCGGGTCCACACCAGGGTCGCCGACCTCTACAACGAGCCGATGAACCAGACCGAGGAGCAGCTGAGGCTCACCATCGAAGCGCTGCGCGAGCGGCAGGAGTTCGAGCTGGTCAACAACCGCGAGTTCGGTCTGCTCCACAACGCCTCCTTCAAGCAGCGCATCCAGACCCATTCAGGGCCGCCCACTCCGGACGACCTCGACGAGCTGTTGTGCCGTCGCCGGGGCTCCAAGTTCTTTCTCGCCCACCCTCGGACGATTGCCGCGATGGGGCGAGAGTTCAACGCACGCGGGCTCTACCCGGACCACGTCGACCTCGGCGGACAGCAGGTCCCGGCCTGGCGCGGAGTTCCGATTCTGCCGTGCGGCAAGATCCCCATCACCAAGGAGAACACCAGCTCGATCCTCTGCATGCGAACCGGCGAGGAGAACCAGGGGGTCATCGGCCTCCGCCAGACCGGTCTGCCGGAAGAGTACGAGCCCGGCCTGTCGGTGCGCTTCATGGGCCTCGACGAACGGTCGATCATCTCCTACCTGGTCACCACCTACTATTCCGCCGCCGTCCTGGTGCCTGACGCGCTCGGCGTCCTGGAGAACGTGCAGATCGCCCGTCGGCGCGCCTAGGCCCGGTCCGGACCCCCGGCCGGCCGGGACCACCCGGAACCGGGGACAGCCACCCGCCTCATCAAGGAGCATTGGATGTCCGATCCCGGGCCTTCCACCGTGCAGTCGAGCCTGCCTGCTGCTGCGGCCCGCTTCGGGGCCCCCGTCGTCGACACCGCACGGGCCTCTGCCGCCGAAGTCGCCTGCCCTCCCGTCCCGCCGGAACTGCCTGACCCGGCTGTCCCGGCTGTCCCGTCCGCCTTGGCAAGGGTCCTGCGCGGTCCCAGTGGTCTGGGCACAGCGGGCCTGTATCTGACCCCGCGTGAGAGTCCGCCGCAGTCCCCCGAGCCCGACGCCCCCGTGGTGGGCCACCCGATCCCCGGCCTCTACCACCACCCCGTACCGGAACCCGACCCGGCACGGGTGGAGGAAGTCAGCGCACGGATCAAGGCCTGGGCGCTGGACGAAGTCGACCTGTACCCGGATGAGTGGGAGGACCAATTCGACGGATTCTCGGTGGGCCGCTACATGGTGGCCTGCCATCCGGACGCACCGACCGTCGACCACCTGATGATCGCCACCCGGCTGATGGTCGCCGAGAACGCGGTGGACGACTGCTACTGCGAGGACCACGGTGGTTCGCCCATCGGCCTCGGCGGACGGCTCCTGCTGGCGCACACCGCCCTCGATCACCTCCACACCACGCAGGAGTACGAGCCACAGTGGGCTCAGTCCCTCCACTCGGACGCCCCGCGCCGTGCGTACCGCTCGGCCATGGAGTACTTCGTCCAGCAGTCCACCCCCTCCCAGGCCGACCGCTACCGGCACGACATGGCACGCCTGCATCTCGGGTACCTCGCCGAGGCGGCCTGGAGTCAGACCGACCATGTGCCCCAGGTGTGGGAGTACCTGGCGATGCGGCAGTTCAACAACTTCCGCCCCTGCCCCACCATCACGGACACCGTGGGCGGCTATGAGCTGCCGGCGGACCTCCACGCGCAGCCCGCCATGCAGCGCGTCATCGCGCTCGCCGGGAACGCCACCACCATCGTCAACGACCTGTACTCCTACACCAAGGAACTCGCTGCCCCCGGAAAGCACTTGAACCTGCCCGTGGTGATCGCCGAACGCGAAGGCGCGTCAGAACAGGACGCGTACCTCAAGGCGGTGGAGGTCCACAACGACCTGATGCACGCCTTCGAGGACGACGCCGCCGCTCTCTCCGCGGCCTGCCCCGTCCCAGGCGTCCAGCGCTTCCTGCGGGGAGTCGCCGCATGGGTGGACGGCAACCACTACTGGCACCAGACCAACACCTACCGCTACAGCCTGCCCGACTTTTGGTAAGGATGGAATTCACATGACGAGCGCCGAACTCACCACCACCGAGGCCTCCGCCGCACCCTCCGCATTCATCCCGGCCCCGACGACTCCCTACCAGGGGGACATCGCCCGCTACTGGGACCACGAGGCCAGGCCGGTGAACCTGCGCCTCGGCGATGTCGACGGCCTCTACCACCACCACTACGGCATCGGTGACATCGACCACGGTGCCCTCGGCGACGCCGATGACAGTGCGTACGAGAAGAGGCTGATCGCAGAGCTCCACCGGCTGGAATCGGCACAGGCCGAACTCCTCCTCGACCACCTCGGCACCATCGGGCGCGACGACACCCTTGTGGACGCCGGCTGCGGCCGCGGCGGCTCGATGGTCATGGCCCACCAGCGCTTCGGATGCACGGTCGAAGGCGTCACCCTGTCCGCCAAGCAGGCCGAGTTCGCCAACCGGCGCGCCCGAGAACTCGGCGTCGAGGACCATGTCCACGCCCGTGTCTGCAACATGCTCAACACGCCGTTCGAGACCGGTCGGGCCGCTGCCTCCTGGAACAACGAGTCCAGCATGTATGTCGACCTGCACGACCTCTTCGCCGAACACTCCCGCGTCCTGGAGGTGGGCGGCCGCTATGTGACCATCACCGGCTGCTGGAACCCGCGATACGGCCAGCCCTCCAAGTGGGTGTCCCAGATCAACGCACACTTCGAGTGCAACATCCACTCCCGCCGGGAGTACCTGCGCGCGATGGCCGACAACCGCCTCGTACCGCAGGCCGTCATCGACCTGACCCCCGCGACCTTGCCCTACTGGGAACTGCGGGCCACGTCCCGGCTGGTCACCGGCATCGAAGAGGCGTTCATCAACTCCTACAAGGACGGCTCCTTCCAGTACCTCCTGATCGCGGCCGACCGCATCTGACGGAGCGCAGCCGATCGGCGCGGCGCACACCGCGGCTCCGGAGGGGGCGGCCCCGTCTGCCGGCGGTCCCGCCTCCTCCGGAGTACGCCACACACATCCAGCGGCCGGCTGGGCTCAGGATCGGGGATCCGCTTCAGCGACAACAGCAAGACCCTGCAGCCGCAACAAGCGCTGCCTCCTCCGACGGCACCCTAGGAGCCGTACGGGAAAACGGTGCGGGCGTCCGCCGCGCCCGCCTCCCGGAGTTCGCGCTTGAGGATCTTGCCCGTCGCGTTGGTGGGCAGGGCATCGACGAATGCCGCGAGACGGGGGTACTTGTAGCCCGCCATCCGCTCCTTGCACCAGCCGATCAGCTCGTCCTCGGAGAGCGCCGCGCCCGGAGCGAGCACCACGCAAGCCTTGATCTCCTCGCCGTGCCGCTCGTCCGGCACGCCGACCACGGCCACCATGCTGACGGCGGGGTGCGTGAGCAGGACCTCCTCGACCTCACGCGGATAGACGTTGAAGCCACCACGGATGATCATGTCCTTTGCGCGATCGACGATGTAGAACCATCCGTCGCAGTCGCGGCGGGCCAGGTCACCGGTGCGGAACCAGCCGTCGCGCATCACCTCGTCAGTCGCGCCGGGCCGGTTGAAGTAGCCCTTCATGACGTTGTGCCCGCGGATGGCGATCTCGCCGATCGCGTCGTCGCCTTGGACCGATGTCCAGTCCTCGCTCACCAGATCCACCTCCACGCCCCAGACCGCGCGACCGATGGAGCCGGGGCGCACCGGCTCCCCTCGCGGCGAGAAGGTGGTGACCGGGCTGGTCTCCGAGAGGCCGTACCCCTCCAGGATCGTGACGCCGAACCGCTCGCCGAAACGGCGGTGGATCTCCACGGGGAGGGCGGAGCCTCCCGACCCGGCCATGCGCAGGTTCTTGGCGATCCGGGGCAGGTCCACGTCGGAGGCGTCCGCTTCGAGGAGGGCCCAGAACATGGTGGGGACGCCCGCGAAGAAGGTGACGGCGTGGCGTTGCATGAGGGCGAGGGCCGCCGCGGCGTCGAATCGCGGCAACAACACCAGAGTCGCCCCCGATGCGAGCCCGGCGTTCATCTGCACGACCTGGCCGAAGGAGTGGAACAGGGGCAGCGCGATCAGGTGCACGTCGTGCTCGACCTCACCGAACAGTTTGTGGCAGGTCAGTACGTTCAGCATCACGTTGGAGTGAGTGAGCTCGGCGCCTTTCGGACGACCGGTGGTGCCGGACGTATAGAGGATGACCGCGGTGTCTCCGGGCTCCGTGGCCACCGTCACGAAGTCCGCGTTCTGACCGGCCAGCGCCGCCGTCAGGCTCTCGGCGCCCTCGATCGGGGAGTTCCCGGAGGTGTCGGCCGTCATCAGGAAGAAGTGCTCGCACCCCGGAGTCTCGCCGAAGCCGGACCAGCCCTCCTGCCCGAGCGGGAGCTCGGCGCCGCCCTCGAAACAGAAGTACGCCTTGGCCTGGGAGTCGGCCAGATGGTAGGCGATCTCACGGCCCTTGAGCAGCACGTTGAGAGGGACGACCACGGCGCCCGCCTTGAGGATGCCGTAGTAGACGACCGGGAACCACGGGACGTTCGGGCACGACAGCGCGACCTTGTCGCCCGGGCCGATGCCCCGCGAGTGAAGGAGGCCGGCTACGCGGCGGGCGGCTGCGTCCAACTCTGCGTAGGTCATTCGCTGGACGCCCAGCACCATCGCCGTACGGTCCGGCACGGCACGGGCGCTGTTCTCCAGCATGGCGGCAAGATTGAGCATGAGGTCTCCGTTGGGGATGCGGCGGGTGGGCTGGGTGCGGACGGTCGGGCCGTCAGCCCCGCAGTGCGGCAGCGAACAGTGCGGGCAGCCTCGTCAGGCTCGGTGCCGCCGTGAAGCGAGTGAGGCGCTCCACCGTGGTCCGGGCCGTGCGGTGGGTGACGAAATACGGGGGGCGCGGGGACAGTGACGGATCGCGCGTGAACAGAGCGCGTGGGGCGGGCGTGAACGGGGCGCGCAGGACGGTCTTCTCGATGCCTTCGAGCATGAACGCGTTGTGCACGAAACCGGTGCCGCTGCCGATGTCCTGGCGGGTGTGACCGGGGAAGGCTCCCCAGGGGGTGAAGCCGAGCAGGAAGCCCACGCCCGACCAGCAGTTGACGCCCAGCGTGCCGTAGCGCAGATCGGCGATGGCCGAGAGTACGGCATCCCGGTGAGCCCTCTCGGTTCCCGGGTGGACGACCAGGGTTGCGCCGAGGGTGCCGGGCAGTGTGTCGTTGGCGTAGTCGACCGCGTTGCGCAGGAACGCGTCCGGAGTCGCGCCGGGCAGGCGTACGACGCCCAAGGCGCTGCCGAAGACCTCTTCAGTGATGAGGGGGTCGTCGTGGTCGGTGATGTCGGGTACGAGCAGTGCGCAGCCGTCGCCGTGGGCCTCCGCTGTCGGATGGGCCTCTCGTACCGAGGCGAGGCGGTCGGCGGCGCCTGGGTAGTAGTCGGCGCGCGTGGGCAGTTTGCGCAACACCTCGCGAATCTCGTCCAGCAGTCGCTCGGTACCTTCCCAGTCCCGTGGCAGGATCAGGATCTGGCTGGCGATGCAGTTGTGGCCGGAGTTGTTCATCTTGCTGGTGACGATGTGCTCGGCCTGGAAGCGGAAGTCGGCGGCGCTCCACACTCCTGGTGTCACGATGCAGGGGCTGACGCCGCCCAGTTCGGTGCTGAAGGGCTTGGTGGTCAGCGGGAGGTCGTCACGGCGGCGTTGCTCGGCGTCTTCGTCGGTCCCCCAGACGATGGCGTCGTGGGTGCGGTCGCTGCCGGTGACATGAATGGTGTCGACGCCTGGGTGGCGGGAGAGGTAGCCGCCTTCGGCAGCGCCGCCGTCGACGAATCGCAGCCAGCCCCGCTCGACGAACTCTGCGAAGACGTACGCGAAGTGGGGGCGCATATAGGCGTTGACCGGGTTCATCTTGGCGATGACGACCTGGCCTTCGGCGTAGAGCTTGTGCAGGATGTCGAGCGCGGTGATGGCGGCGACGTTGCCGGCGCCGAGTACCAGGGCGACGGCCGGGTCTGCCTGCCTGCCCCGGTACTCGCCTGCGGCGCACGCCAGTGCCTGCTTCGCGCTGACGCCGGGGCGCATCCACACCTGGGCCGCGAATCCGTTGAAGAGCACGGTGTCCCAGCCGGTGGCGGGAAAGACGTCGACTCGCGTGCGGCCGTTCTCCTCACGAACCGACTTGTCGTCCAGCGGGTCCTTGCCCGCGGCGATCCGCCGAAGGACGTGCAGCAACGCCGACGCATTCTGGACCAGGGCCCAGGGGCCGCCGATCCAGTCCTCTGCCGCGCAAGGGGAGTCCGGTCCGTACCCCTTGGCCCGGCTGCCTGCGTCGGCCATCTCGGCCGCACGGGAGATGACGCGCGTCTGCAGCCGCTCAAGGAGGGCGATGCGTTCGGACAGCGGGGTGGAGGACCAGGACGCGGCTCCGGCGCGTAGGTCGGCCACCGTTCGGTCGAGGAGGGAGGTGTCGAGGGCGCTGGTGTTCAACGTCGATCCTTGCGGCAGGTGGGACAGGAAGGGCGGGCCTGCTCGATCGGCTGCGGGACGAGCGGGCCCGAGCGTGGTCACGCGGACAGCAGGCGGGCGTCGCGATCCGGGTCGATCAGCGTGAGCGCGGCGACTCCGCTCAACAGGAGCACGGCGCCAGTGATGAGGACCGCGTACCGGTAGCCCTCCGCGCCATGGGTGTCCACGAGGTGGCCGATCAGCGTCGGGGCGACCAGACCCGCCGTGGTGACCACGGCGTTCATGATGCCCAGAGCACCGCCGCGGCGATCGGCCGGAGCCAGTTCCGTGACCGTGGTGACGGCAACGCTGCTCATCGCCCCGGCGAGCCCGAATCCCGCGACCAGGAGCACGCCGGTCACGGCACCGGCCGGGGCCAACGGCAGTGCGAGGCACGCCGCGGCGCCGATGAGCAGAAGAACGCCCCCCACCCCGCCGCGGGCCCACCGACTCGCGGTCCCTCGGCGTAGCAGCCATCCGGTCAGACCCGCCTGTCCGAGCACGACCACACCGCCCAGCCCCCAGACGAGCATCAATACCTGGGTCGATCCGGCCGAGGAATAGCCCAGCGCGTCCTGCAGATACGAGGGGAGCCAGACGAGGGCGAAGGCGATGACCCAGTAGGTGCCGAAGTAGGCGGCCGTGGCGCCGATCCAGGTACGGGTCGCGAGAATGCGCCGGTACGGCGTCCTCCGCGGGGCCGGTCCTGTCGTGGCGTCGGCCGCCGACGTCCCCTCACTCCTCACATCACCGGAGCGGGTCGGCGCGGTCGCATACGGTCCCTCCCCGCCGAGGCGGACCCACAGCAGCGCCCACACGACGCCGACGAGCGCCACTGCTGCGACGGCCGAGCGCCAGCCGTGGTTCTGGATCACCCATGTCAGGACAGGAGCAGCAACCAGGACTCCCAGGGTGATGCCGAGGACGATCAAAGCTCCGGGCAGGTTGCGTCGGTGGTCGGGGAACCAGGAAAGGGTGGCCTGTTGGGCGACGGGGAAGGCCGGCCCCTCGGCAGCGCCGAGGAGAACGCGTGAGGTGATGAGCACCGCGAGCCCTCCCCCGACCGCGAGCGGTGCCTGGGACACGGACCAGAGAACAGCCATCGCGAGAAGCAACCACTTGGGCCGTACACGGTCCGCGAGCAGCCCGACCGCGGCGCCGGAGATCGAGAAGAGCAGGAAGAAGGCGCTGCTGGCGAGTCCGAAGGCCGATGCGGTCAGGCCGAGGTCCTCTCGGATCTCCTCCGCGGCCAGACCGAGCACGGACTTGTCGGCGAAATTGATCATCATGAAGACGACGAGGAGCGCGGTGACGGTCCAGGCGCGGCGTCGTGCGCTGGTCGTTGTCTTCGAGGTGCCGGCGGGCACAGCGGGTGCGACATCGGTGTCGGTCACAAGGGCTCCGCGGAGACTGGTCGGTGAGGGGCGGGGAGCTCGTTCAGGAGAGCGGGACGCCGGCGATGGCGATGCGCTCCATGACACGGCGCTGCGGGAAGTAGTCGTTGATCGCGTAGTGCTGGGTGGCGATGTTGTCCCAGATCGCGACGGAGCCCGGCTGCCAGCGGAAGCGCACCTGGTACTCGGGAATACGGGACTGGAGGACGAGCTCGTCGAGCAGTTCGCGGCTCTCCATGTCCGACAGGCCGACGATGCGGGTGGCGAAGGGCTCGTTGACGTAGAGCAGCTTGCGGCCGGTACGCGGGTGGCGGACGACCACCGGGTGCTCGACGGCCGGCAGGTTCTCGCGATGCGCGGTGAGCTGTGCCTCGGTCATCAGCGATCCCCAGCTGGGCACCCAGTCGTGCACGGCGGCGAGGCCCGCGATCCGGGCCTTCATGGAGTCGGTGAGGTTGTCGTAGGCGGCCGCCATGTCCGCCCACATGGTGTCGCCGCCGGCGGACGGGACCTCGACGGCGCGCAGGACGGAGCCGAGTGCCGGCGCTGCCATGAACGAGTGGTCGCTGTGCCAGATGTTCTCGGTGCCCATGGCCATGGCGTCCTTGGCCAGTCGGGAGACTCCAGCGGTGTCGCCCTTGGGGAAGAAGGGGTTCGGTTCCGGCTCGCCCCACAGACCGGAGAACGCGAGCTGAGACTGCGGGGAGAAGGCGTGCTGGTCTCGGAAGAAGATCACCTTCCACTCCAGCAGGGCCTGCCGGAGCTCTTCCGCGAGTTCCTCGCCGATCGGGCGCGAGAGGTCGACGCCTTCGATCTCGGCGCCGATGTGCGGGGTGAGAGGGGAGACGTCCAGGAGGCGGTAGTCGGGCTGGGCCGCGTCCGGAGCGATGCGGTCGAGCGTGCGCTTCCCGTAGTGCATCAGCGGCTTGTCGAGTGCGGGGGCGGGGGTGGTGACGACGGCGTCCATGGGTCCTCCGGGTACGAGGCGAAATTCGTTACTCGGAGTATCGTTATTAGGGCGGCGTGAGACAAGAGGCCTGACAGAACGAAAATAGTGAAGCCGGGACGGCCGCCGTTGCGGTGTTCGTCAGCCGGTGGGGCCGACAGCGCGGGTGACCAGGTCGACCAGGTTGTCCACGAAACGGGCGTCAGGCATCTCCTGCTCGCCGATCAGCCGGAAGATCAGCGGTGCGGCCACCAACGTGGCGGCGGCCCGGACATCGGTGTCCGGGCTCACGTCACCGCGGGCGATCCCGCGTTCGAGGATGCGTCTCGTTTCACTGGTGATCCGCTCGGTGTACTCCGCGTACTGGCCGCGCACCGCCCCCGTCTCGGCCGCCGCCCCGATGAGGCCCGCGATCAGCCGGTCCGTACCCGGCAGCCGGTAGGCCTCCAGCCGGGCGGTGAGTACGAAGCGGAGCTCCGCCCGGAAGTCGCCCAGGTCGGGCACCGACAGGATGCCGATGCGGGTTTCCGCGGCGGCGATGATCAGATCCTGCTTTGTGGGCCACCGTCGGTAGATGGCGGGCTTGCTCACTCCGGCCCGTGCCGCGACGGCGTCCATCGTGACCGCCGCGATCCCCTGTTCGTGGACCATGTCCACGACCGCGCTGAGAACGGCTCCGGTGACCCGTTCCTCCCGTGGCCGGCCTGGTCCTCGCGCGGATCCGTCCGACTGCATACCCACCATGTCCCGAGCTTACGGCCGGTGCATGAGGCGCACGGGGGTCGGGGCGGCCTCAAGGGATGACGTCGGGAAACAGGGTGTCGGGGGAGGCGACGAGCGCGAAGCGGCGTCCGAGCAGGCCCGGATGGCCCGTGCACTCGACGTCGACCAAGCCCTCTCCGTCAGTCCCCTGCTGATCGCCTCTGGGTAGATGACACACCGCCGGCACCGCATCACACCCGCTGGGCCCTTCGTCGGTGGACATGCCGAGGCGCAAGCCTGGACCCGCGTACGGCGGAGTCGCGGGTTCACGGCTGGCAAGCATCTGCCATGGCGAGGACTTGCCATCAAGAGGTCTTCACGAGGTCAGTCACCGGTCGATAGACCCATGGCATGTACTCCCCCTCTCATGCTTCCGCCTTCCGACGCAGGCGCCGGCAACTGATCGCGGCGGCCCTTGCGGTGCCTCTTCTGGCGTCGGGTCTCGCCGTTCTGCAGTCACCCGCACAAGCCGCACCGACCAAGCCCCCCGTTCCCGCCAAGCCCTCGGCGACCCACAAGGTCACCCTTGTCACCGGCGACGTCGTCACGGTCACCACAGCGGCCGACGGCAAGCAGATCGCCGACGTCGACCGTCCGGACAGCGCCGTCGGCGGCGTGAAGTTCCAGGAGATCAAAGGTGACTTGTTCGTCATCCCCGACGAGGCTGCGCCGCTCATGGGATCGGACAAGCTGGACCGGCGGCTGTTCAACGTCACCGACCTGATCGAGATGGGGTACGACGACGCCAAGTCGGCCGCGGTACCGCTGATCGCCACGTACGCCGAGCCGAAGTCCCGCACGGCCGCCTGGCCGACGGCTCCCCGGGGCAGCAAGCTGACCCGCAAGCTCAAGGGCATCCGAGGTGCGGTGCTCAGCACGGAGAAGCGGCAGGCCCGTACCTTCTGGACCTCCGTCGCGCCGCAGGGAAGCGCCACGCTGGGCGCGGGTGTCGAAAGGCTCTGGCTCGACGGGCGCGTGAAAGCGAACCTCAAGGAGAGCGTGCCGCTGATCGGCGCGACCGAAGCCTGGGCGGCCGGCTACACCGGCAAGGGCGTCAAGGTCGCGGTGCTCGACACCGGTATCGACGTCAACCACCCCGACTTCGCCGGCCTGATCGACGGCACGGCCAGTTTCGTCCCGGAAGAGTCCGTCACCGACATCAACGGGCACGGCACGCATGTGGCCGGCACGATCGTCGGTTCAGGAGCCGCCTCCAGGGGCGACAACAAGGGCGTCGCCCCCGGCGCCGACCTGTTCGTCGGAAAGGTGCTCGGCGGCGAGGAGGGCTACGGCCAGGACTCGTGGGTCATGGCCGGCATGCAGTGGGCCGCCGAGTCCGGCGCGGACATCGTCAACATGAGCCTCGGGGACTCCTATCCGACCGACGGCAGCGACCCGATGTCGCAGACGGTCGACGCGCTGTCCGCGCAATACGGCACGCTGTTCGTCATCGCCGCCGGCAACGCCGGCCCGGAGACCGTCTCAGCCCCCGGCGCTGCCGCCTCGGCGCTGACCGTGGCAGCCACGGACAAGCAGGACCAGCTCGCTTCCTTCTCCAGCACCGGACCGCTGGCCCACTCCGGCGGCATGAAGCCGGACATCGCAGCCCCCGGCGTGGACATCACCGCAGCCCGCTCGCAAGAGATGACCGATGGCGGTCAGGGCTTCTACCGCACCATCAGCGGCACCTCGATGGCCACGCCGCATGTTGCGGGCGCTGCGGCGATCCTCGCCCAGCAGCACCCGGACTGGACCGGCGCGCAGCTCAAGGAACATCTCATGAGCACCGCGAAGGGCCTCGCCGACGGGTACTCGCCGTACGAGGTCGGCACGGGCCGCGTAGACGTCGCCGCCGCCGTGCGCAGCACGGTCCGCAGCTCCGGATCGCTCTTCTTCGGCAACTACACCTGGCCGCACCAGCCGAGCGACATCGCCGTGACGAAGGACCTGACCTTCACCAACACCGGCTCCGCCGACGTCACGCTGAACCTGGCCCTGACCGGCACCGGTGGCCCGTTCACGCTGAGCACCACCACGGTGACCGTGCCGGCGGGCGGCACGGCAGCCGTCCCGGTCACCGGTGACCCGCAGACCGCCTCGGCAGGCCGGCACGTCGGTTACGTGACCGCCACCGACGCCGCCACCGGAAAGCCGGTGACCCGCACGTCCGTGGCGCTGCTCAAGGAGGAGGAGCGTTACGACCTGAACATCAAGCTGGTCGGCCGGGACGGAAAGCCCGCCGCCGGCTGGGTCGGCATCAACCTGGCCGGTGACGTCTGGCCGTGGTCGGTCTACGTCGACGGCTCGACCACCATGCGTATGGCACCCGGCCTCTACACCGTCGCGGGATACATCGACGTGTCCGGCGAGAAGGCGGACCGCTCCGGTCTGGCCGTACTGGTCGACCCGGAGACCGTGCTCCGAGACGGCTCCGCCGACGTGGTGCTGGACGCGAGCAAGGCACGTCTGCTGCAGACCGAGGCGCCGCAGCGCACCGAGGACCGCCAGCGCAAGGTTGACTTCAACGTGCACTACAAGGGCCTCGACCCGTACATGGACTACCGCAGCGCGTATGTGCTGCCGCCGACCTACGACGACATCTATGTCGCGCCGACGGAGCCCATGAAGCAGGGCGAGTTCATCCTGACCACGCGCTGGCGCAAGGGCGAACCGCAGCTCGCCCTGAGCACGCTGGGCGATCGGCTCCGGTTCGACGCACGGGTGCAGGCGGGCAGTGCACTGGGCACCGCCACGGCCAGGCTCGACGCCTTCTACGCGGGCGACGGCTCAGCGGCCAGGTACGAGAAGACCGGGGCCAGGAACAAGGTCGTCGTCGTCGAGCGCAGCGACGAGGTCTCGCCGCAGGAGCGTGCCGAGGCCGCGGTCGCGGCCGGTGCGAAGGCGCTGATCGTGGTCAACGACGGTGTCGGTGCCCTGATGGAGTACGTCGGAGAGTCGGCCATCCCCGTCGCCACCGTGCACCGCGACGCGGGCAAGACCCTTGTGGCGATGGCCAAGACCGGCATGCTCGAGCTAACCGTGAAGCAGACCGCGTACACGCCGTACGTGTACGACCTGACCCGGGACTACCCCGGACACGTGCCGGACCGGGACCTGGTCTACAAGCCCACCAAGAGTGACCTTGCGCGGATCGATGCCCGCTACTACGCGGCCGCGGGTGGCCGCTTGGCGGAGGGCTACCGGTCCGACTTCACCCTCAGCCCGTCGTTCAACCTCCCCGAGCTCGAGAGGCACCCCGGGACCCGCACCGAGTGGGTGACTCCTCGTCAGGTCTGGAGAGAGTTCCACACGCAGGGAGTCGACGGAGAGCTGCCGTGGTCGATGGTCTCGGGTGACAACACGTACGCCGAGCGCAGCACCACCCGGCTGGACTGGTTCGCGCCGGTGACCCGACCCGGCCAGAGCGAGTCCTTCGGGGTGTACAACTCCCGTTGGCAGAACTACATGACCTGGAACGTGCAGGCGTGGGCCTCAGCCGCCGACACCATGCGGCTGGGCGGATACCTGCCGTGGGGTGAGACACCTTCCCACCTGAAGGTCTTCCAGGGCGACAGGCTGATCCACGACAACCCGGTCAGTGGAGACATGCAGTGGAAGGAGGTGCCGCCGGGCAAACTGCCCTACCGCGCCGTACTGGACGTCGCGCGGCCCGGTGACGTCTTCCGGCTGTCGACGCGCACCCACACCGAGTGGACATTCGTCTCCGACACCGTCGATTCGGACTCCTTTGAGCCGTTCTCGGCGCTGAACCTGGACTACCGGCTGGAATCGGACCTGCACGGCGACGTCAGAGCCAACGCGACCCAGAAGATCGCGCTCAAGCCCGTGTCGACGGACCTCGGCACGGTACCGGGCAGAGTCACCACGGTGAAGCTGGACATCTCGTACGACGACGGCGCCACCTGGCAGCGGGTGCACCTGGTCAAGGGCGCCCACGGTTCCTGGACGGGGGAGTTCAGGACGGCCAAGAAGCCCGGTGGCTTCGTCTCGGTCCGTGCGAGCGCCGCGACGGACAGCGGCTACAGCGTCAGGAACGAGATCATCCGGGCGTACGGCCTGCGATGAGCCCCACCCTCGGGCCCCGGGGAGGCAACTCCCCGGGGCCTTTCCCCTCGCACCTGCTCCCAGCAGGGACTATTCAGGATCTGCCGCCGTGGCGCATACTCTCCCCGCTGCGGCAAGCGGAAGAGAGTCGGTCGCCGATGCTGGATGTTCTGGGTCTCGAACCCGACGACGAGCGTGTCTACCGGGAGCTGCTCGGAAGACCGAACTCCCCCGCTGTCCTTCTCTCGGACCTGCTCGTGCTGGCGCAGGCCTCTGTCGACAAGGCCCTGTCCCGCCTGGTCGAGTGGGGGCTGGCGACCCGGTCCTCGGATGAGCGGTTCACCGCCGCACCGCCGGCAATGGCGCTCGGCGCGCTCATCAGCCAGCGCCGGGACGGCCTGCGTACGGCCGAGCAGGCACTCGTGACCTTCGCCGAGGAACACCGAGCTGCGATGACCGGAAGCAGCATCACCGACCTGATCGAGGTCGTCACGGGCGTCGACGCCATCCGCCATCGCTTCCTCCAGGTGCAGCAGGCGGCCGGCACTCAGGTCCGCTCCTTCATCACCGCGCCGTTCGTCGCCCTGCCTCCCGACGAGAACACGGCCGAGCCCATGGCCCTCGGCCGCGGAGTGCTCTTCCGAGCGGTGCTGGATCGCGCCGTACTGGCAGAGCCGGGCATCATCACCGACGCGATCGAGTCCCTGCGCAATGGCGTGCACCTACGTGTCGCCGACCACCTGCCGATGAAGCTCGTGCTGGCCGACGCCGACCTCGGCCTGGTCCCGCTCGCGGTCACACCGGCCGGGGAGCCCGGCGCTGTACTGCTGCACCGCAGTGGCCTGTTGGACGCGCTGGACGCACTGTTCGAGACCGTGTGGCGCTCCGCCCACCCGCTTGAGCTGTCGGGCACGGGAGTCGGCTCCGAGCCAACCGTCACGTTCGGTCCGCCGGGCCCGAGCGAGCTCGACCGCAGGATTCTCGCCCTGCTTCTGGCCGGTCTGACGGACCTGACGGCCGCGACACAACTCGGTCTGTCACCGCGCACGCTGCACCGGCGCCTGCGCCACCTCATGGACATGGCCGGAGTCCGATCCCGTATGCAGCTCGGGGCCCATGCGGTGCGAAACGGCTGGGCTGAGCCTCTTCGCACCTGACCGGCAGGCGACGACGTCGCCCCGGCGTGTCCTCCGCGAATTCCCACTCCACGATGTCGGGTTGCGGGAGGCCACTGCTCCATCCGCGGCCGCTGCCCTCCCCCGCCGTGCTGAGCCGGGCACCGCCCGCAGGTTTGTGCCTCTCACCCACTTGGCGATGCCCGAGTGCCGGGGGCCGCTGCCGTGGCGAGTATGGAGCGGGCGCCGGTGTGTCCTCGGAGGTCGACGGTGACATCGCCGCGCGCCCCCTCCGAGGCATCCGAGGCCGTGGGAATGAGGGAGCGGAGCATGGCCATGCGGAGTCGCAGGAGAGTGCTCCACCGGCAAGCCCGGGTGGGCGCAACAGTGGTGTGCCTCGGTGTGCTCGCGGTTGGCCTACCGGGCTGCGTCACCATGGACAGCGCTACCGGCAGTCCGTCCGCCAGCCCGTCCCTCGCCCCCGCGCCGCCGAAGCAGCCGCCGCCTCAAATGACGCAGGCGCAGGTGGAGGGCGCGCTGAGCCGACTCGACGGCCTGGTGGAGAACGCGATGCGGCAGACCGGGGTCCCCGGAGTCGCAGTGGCGGTCGTCCACCGGGACAAGGTCGTGTACGCGAAGGGCTTCGGCGTCCGCCAGCTGGGCAAGAACGCCAAGGTCGATCCCGCAACCGTGTTCCAGCTCGCGTCGTTGTCCAAGCCTCTGTCGTCCACCATCGTCGCCCGGGCCGTCGGGCACAAAGTCGTCGGCTGGGACGACCCGGTGGTCACCCATGATCCGGGCTTCGCGCTCAAAAACCCGTACGTGAGCGCGAACGTGACGGTCGCGGACCTGTTCTCGCACCGCAGCGGACTGCCCGACCATGCCGGCGACCTTCTGGAAGATCTTGGCTACCAGCGCGACTACATCCTGCGGCATCTGCGGCTGGAGCCGCTGACCCCGTTCCGCGCAAGCTACGCCTACACCAACTACGGCCTGACCGAGGCGGGGGAAGCGGTGGCCGCCGCAGCGAAGACCAGCTGGCCGCAGCTGGCAGCCGACACACTGTTCAAGCCCTTGGGAATGCAGAACTCCAGCTACCAGCGCGCCGACTACGACAAGGCCGCCGACAAGGCGTCGGCCCACGTCGAGGTCAACGGCCGCTGGAAGCCCTCCACCACGGAGAACGCCGACCGGCAGGCGCCTGCGGGAGGTGCGAGTTCGACCGTCGACGACCTCGCCACGTGGATGCGTCTGCAACTGGCCAACGGTCAGTTCGACGGGAAGCAACTGGTCGACTCGGCAGCACTGGATCAGACCCGCATCCCGCACGCGGTCTCCATGGCCCCCCTTGCCCCGGCAGGTGCACCGGGCCTTTACGGGCTGGGCTGGAATGTCGGTTACGAAGGCGCCGGAGGGCTGCGACTGAGCCATTCAGGCGCCTTCGACCTGGGCGCCGCCACGGAGGTCACCCTGCTGCCCAGCGAACAGCTCGGCATCGTGGTACTGACGAACGGACAACCCATCGGCGTGCCCGAGGCGGTAGCCGCAGCATTCCTCGACATCGCCCGCAATGGGCGGCAGACGGTCGACTGGCTCCCCTTCTACAGGAAAGTGGTGCAGGCCGCCGCCTACACGGGCGCCTCCCCCACGAACTACGCCGAGCCGCCGCCCAACGCCACACCCGCCAAGGCCAAGGACGCCTACACCGGCACCTATGCGAACGACTACTACGGGCCGGTCACCGTCACCGGGGACAACAGCGGCAATCTGACCATGACACTGGGCCCGCAAGAGATGTCGTTCAGCCTGCGGCACTACACGGGTGACACCTTCAGCTATCAGACGCAGGGCGAGAACGCCGTCGGACTGTCCGGCGTCACTTTCCATCTGCGCTCCGGCAAGGCCGAGAGCGTCACCATCGAACATCTGGACGCCAACGGGCTGGGCACCTTCAGCCGCTGACGCCGCCGCCGGCCCCGCTCCACGCAGCACTGATGGCGGTATCGCATGCCCACGGGTGAAGCCCCGCGTACCCGACGACGTCAGGGCCCCGGCGGGCTCAAACGTGCCGATGAGGCCGCCGACGCCGCGGGCCGGCGGCCCAGCCAACCCACCTGCTGGACACGGTGGACCCCGGCGCGGCGTCGCAGTCGGCGTCGACCACTGCTCTTCAGCGGCCCAGCGGGACCGGCGCCCCCACTCGCCCGTCAGCGGCGCAGGCCCTGAAGGCCCTCGTACGCAGATATGACGAGATCGAGACCTCGGGTCTCATCCGCGGGTTCGCGCACCTGGTTCGTCACATAGGCCACCACCATGCGGGAGTCGGGGTCGATCATGAGCAGGGAGCCGCCCCAGCCACCCCAGCCGTAGGTCGTGCCGAAAAGGCCGTAGCCGAGGCCCCAGCGCATCGGCATGCCCAGGACGCGGTCCTCACCCTCGAACTGCTCCTCCCGGGCGCGCCCGGCACCTGCCTCCGACAGAAGGCGCACGCCCTTCACCGCCCCCGCGCACGCCATCACCGACTGGATGAGAGCGACCGAGCGGGCGTTGCCGAATCCGCTCGCCGCGGGAATCTGCGCGCGGCGCCACGCCACGCTGTTGCCATCCTTGACGCGGACCCCCGTGCCGGAGGCGGGCTCGGCATCAGGCCCCGGCGCGCTCGCGGCATAGTCCTCACCCTTACCGGGCGGCGGGACCACGCGGGCAACCCGGTCGTCGTGCTCGGCGGACAGGCCGATGTGGAAGTCCGCGCCCAACGGCCCGCTCACCTCCAGGGCAAAGAACTCCCCGACAGTGCGGCCGGTGATCCGGCGCAGCACCTCGCCGAGGATGAATCCCTGCGTGAGCGAGTGATATCCGCCATCGGTCCCCGGAACCCACCGCGGGGCCTGCGCAGCGAGCAACGCAGTGGCGGAGGGCCAGTCGCAGAAGTCGTCGAGCGTCACCGGCACGTCCCATTCGGGCAGGCCCGCGGTGTGCGAGAGCACGTGGCGGACCAGCACCCCGTCCTTGCCCGCAGCAGCGAACTCGGGCCAGTACCGGGCGATCGGTGCGTCCAGGTCGAGTTCGCCCCGGTCGGCCAGGATCAGTGCACACAGCGCTGTCATCGTCTTCGTCACGGACCAGACATTCGTGATCGTGTCCCGCCCCCACGGCACCGTCTGCTCGGCGTCCGCGTATCCGCCCCAGACGTCGACGACGGGTTCACCGTCGACGAAGACGGCCACAGAGCCACCCACGTCACCGGCATCGAGCAGTGCGGCAAGTTTGCCGGGTACCGCAGACAACAGATCGTCGTAGGTGCCACGAATGTCAGCCATGCCCCGCATTCAGCCAGCTCGGCCGGGCGCGGTCAATCGAGTATCGGGATGCCGTACGCCCCGGCCTCGTCAGGGGATCCGCCCCTGACATTCCGGCTTCGGCCGAGCGGGAGCTGCGAGAGCAGACACCGGTACATGCTCGCAGCGGTTGTACCTCGACCTCATTTCTTGAGCCTCGACATCAGGTCACGCATGTCGCCGATCAAGGCCGACCTGTACTGCGACACATCGGGGATGTCCGGCCCCTCACCGACAACCTCATTGGCGTCGTCGGCACTCTGGTATTGCGTGGAGGCAGAGAGGTGCAGCGAGAGGATCGCTCCGCCCTCCATCACCCTCAGCTCTGAACTTCCGGCATCCGCAGTCACCAGGTACGCCTCGTCGCCGAGGTCCGGAATCGTCTCTACCAGTTCTTCAGGAACAACGCCCAGATCAGTCACTCGTCGCCGCGCTTCGAACTCCACGGCAGGGTCAGCCTTCTTGTGCAGTGCTACTTCGAGTCCGACGCTGTAGTGGATGGCCCACCCATCTCCCCCCTCCTTCCCGTTCGTCGGTGATCCAAGAGAAATGAGGCACTGGATCTGGTCGAGTGCAGGATGCTTCAACAGCCCTGAGTCGGCCATGGGGGTGGGCTCTCGCGGAGCGATCGCCCCGCCGATCGACCGCAGTTGCAGGGAGCGACAGAGGTCTCGGTCCAGCTCGTACCCGCGCATGTCCGGCTTCCGGTCGAACACCCCGAGCAGGGGCAACGCCGCCGCCCACAGAGCGGATGCCACGACCACCCCTCCCAGCCCCCACACCCACGGGGACCGCGGCCCACGTCTTCCCGCCGGCTCCTGGTCGAAGTCGCCGATCACCTCACGGGGCTCAGCCCCACTGAACTCCCCCGCCACCTCCGGCTCAGAAATCATCCCGTTCCCCCCTCGCCGCAGTGCTTTCCATGACCGTCAGTATCTACGGGGGCAACACAGGGCCGGAACCACCGTCAGGACGCGAAAGTGGCTCATCCCATTGCCTCGGAAGTGGCCCACCCCGATGGAGCCACTGGAGCATACGGTCGAGATCACGACGCACCGCGTGCCCTGCCGACCCGAGCGGGCACCGTGTACATGATCGCCCTGCTCGCTCTTCAGAGGACTTATGCAAGCCATCACCGTCCGCGACCGTGAAGCCGGTGCCCGTGGACTCG
Organism: Streptomyces sp. CA-251247; assembly: GCF_050952975.1. NCBI lineage: Bacteria > Bacillati > Actinomycetota > Actinomycetes > Kitasatosporales > Streptomycetaceae > Streptomyces > Streptomyces sp. CA-251247. Next base: position 232,461 of record NZ_CP191861.1, read on the forward strand.
CCCTGACGGAACTGCCCCATCCCCACGCTGCCGGGAACGACGTCGTCGTGCGCGTGCACGCCGCCGGCTTCACCCGCGGGGAACTCGCCTGGCCCGGGACCTGGACCGACCGCGCCGGCCGCGACCGGACTCCGAGTGTGCCCGGTCACGAGCTCTCGGGAGTGGTCGCCGAGCTGGGGTTCGGCACCACGGGTCTCACTGTCGGCCAGCGCGTCTTCGGACTGGCCGACTGGACCCGTGACGGATCGCTGGCCGAGTACACCGCGGTAGAGGCTCGCAACCTGGCCCCGCTTCCCTCGGACATCGACCACACCGTGGCCGCCGCGCTGCCGGTGTCGGGGCTGACCGCATGGCAAGGCCTGTTCGACCACGGGCGACTGACGGCGGGGCAGACGGTCCTGATCCACGGCGCCGCCGGCAGCGTCGGGTCGATCGCGGTCCAACTCGCCCGCGAGGTGGGGGCGCGCGTCATCGCCACCGGCCGGTCCGCCGACCGGGGCATCGCTCTCGGTTTGGGCGCCGACGTCTTTGTGGACCTCGACGCGGACCGGCTGGAGGACGCCGGAAGCGTCGATGTTCTCTTCGACGTCATCGGCGGTGAGATCCTCGACCGCTCGGCCGCCCTCGTCCGGGCCGGTGGCACCCTCGTCACCGTTGCCGCCCCGCCCACCGTCAAGCCCGAGGACGGACGGGCCGTCTTCTTCGTCGTCGAACCCGACCGGGCTCGGCTCAGCGATCTCGCTCAGCGGCTGAGAGACGGGCGAATCAAGCCGATCGTCGGGGAGGTACGTTCGCTCGCGGAAACGCCTTCGGTTTTCGAGCCCGGCCGCGGCAGGTCCGGCAAGACCATCATCCGCATCGTGTCGGACAGCTCCACAGAGGCAGGCCCACAGTGACCCGTATGTCGCTCGACGCGCTCCCCATGCCCGACAGCGTGACCTCGGCCGCTGCCCTGGAGGTGGCGACCGCCTACCACTCCCCCGCACTGCTCAACCACTCACTGCGTGCGTACGTGTGGGCGGCCGCCCGCGGCGCGGCGGAGGGTATCGCCTTCGACCCGGAACTCCTCTACGTGGCGGCGCTCTTCCACGACATCGGACTGGTGCCGGCCTTCGACAGCCACACCGTCGCGTTCGAGGAGGCGGGCAGCCACGTAGCCCAGGTATTCGCGGCCGGCGCCGGATGGCCCGCACAGCGCCGCGAACACCTGTCGGACGTGATCGTCCGCCATATGTGGCCGCAGGTGGAGGTGTCCACGGACCCCGAGGGACACCTGCTGGCCCGCGCCACCGCCACCGAGGTCATCGGCAAGGAGGCGGACGACTACCCGGCCGCCTTCCGGGCCGAGGTGCTGGAACGCCACCCCAGACTGGACCTCTCGGAGCAGTTCCTGGCGTGCTTCCAGGCCCAGGCCGCACGCAAACCCGACAGCTCCGCAGCCGGAGCAGTGCGATCGGGACTCGCCGAGAGAATGGCCGCCAACCCACTCGATGCCCCCGTCTAGGGTCCATGGCAACAGTGCTGGTCACGGCCCCTCGTTGAGGGCTGTGACCGGCACCATCGCTTCATGACCGACGGCGAGTTCGTCGTCTCCGATGCCAACGGCGAGACCGCCGGCCGTCGAACTGCGCGACCGCGCGGGCCGCACTGCCCTCGCACGCTGAGATCTGCGTATTCTCCTGGAGACCTCTGGGCGCGGCGACAGGAAGGACACGGGGATGAGTGGAAGCGGGGGCGGGGCCGGGGCGCCGTGGAATCCCTACGGAGGAGGACGACCGCCGCAACCAGTGCCGCCCGTGCCTCCGCCGGGTCCGCGGCCGCCGTTGCCGGCGCGCCGGCTGACCTTCGGACGTCTCTTCAACCCGATCGCTGTGGGGCGTGCGGTGTTCACGCCGTCCCGGCCCGACCGTGTGCACGACCCGGCGGTGAAGAGGGTGCAGGTCCTGCGGACGATCATCGGTCTGGTCGCCATCACGTGGATGCTCCTGTCCTACGGGCTGGCGTCGGACGCCGACGCCGTGGTGGACGACCGCTTCGGCCAGATCCGTACGACCCTCATCGTGCTTGCGGTGACGTTCCCGGTCGCCGTCGCCGTCTTCATCGCTGCGGCCCGCCCACCCAACCGGGGCCTGTTCCTGCGCCGCGTCGCCAAACCCGCCGGGGCGCTGCTCGCGCTGTTCGTCACGCTCGCCGTACCGAGACTCATCACAGGGCTGGGCTACGTGGACGAGGAGACGAACTGGACGGCGTCGGCAGGGCGCGTGGTGCTGCTGTTCGCCCTGGGCGCCTTCATGCTGTGGCTCGCCCCCTTCGGTCTCTACGGCATCGCGCAGTCACTCGTGCACGTCTTTCGCACGGCAGACCTCCACGAGACGGTTCCGCCGCTTCTCGCGACGCTGCTCGTATGGGAGGTCTCCCTCTTCGACGCATTCCGTGGCGCGTACGACGGGGTGCCGTTCGGAGTGTGGTTGGCATTCACCCTGGGGGCCCCGCTGTCCGTCACCGCCGTGGCGATGTGGGAGCTGCGACGGCTGCGCACACGGCACGGCCTCACATTGCGTGGAGCGCTGCTTCGCTGAGCCGTCTCGGCGGAGCTCGGCAGCTGGACGTGCGGCTCCTGGCCGCCGCCCGTCCCGCTGCTGCTGTACCTGAACCTCCGCTCCGAGAGCGGGGGTTCAGTATCAGGGCAAGCCGGTTCGCCGTCGGTGACTACGGTGCCGGCCGACCCGGCACGGTCGCGTAGGTCCGAGCTCACCTGAAGCGAAGGCCGTGGGAGCGGCATCGGCGTCCGGGAACAGCAGGCGGTCGGACAAGCCCGGCAGCGACAGTGCGCTCGGGGCCACGCCGAAGAGACGCACGGACTGAGCCGGGCGGGCAACCCTTCGCGCTCGCGAAAGCCTGCCCCCGACCCCGCGCTTCTCACTCTCCGTCAGGACGAACTGCGGACGATGAGTTCGGTCGGGAGCATGACCTGCTCTCGGGGCGCGTCGGCGTCGGCGATCTCGGCGAGCAGGATGCGGGCGATGGTGGACCCGATCTCCTCGACCGGCTGACGCACACTGGTCAGCGGAGGATCGGTGTGGCGGGCGATGAAGGAGTCGTCGAAGCCGACCACGGCCACGTCGTCCGGGATGCGTCGCCCTTGGCTGTGCAGTTCCAGCATCGCCCCCGCAGCCATCACGTCCGAGGCGACGAAGACGGCATCGAGTTCGGGTGCCCGTTCAAGAAGCGAACGCATGGCCCGTCGTCCGCCCTCTTCCGTGAAGTCGGCTGCGGCGACCAGGCGTTCGTCCACGCCGCGGCCCACTTCCGCCAGCGCATCCCGCCAGCCCTGTAGCCGCGCGCGGCCGACATCCATGTCCAGCGGACCCGCGATGGTCGCGATCGCGGTCCGGCCGCGCGCCAGCAGATGCCGCACCGCCACCGCGGCGCCGCCGAGGTTGTCGGAGTAGGCATGGCTCAGGGACTCGGCAGCCGAGCGCCGGCCGGCGAGGACCGTGGGCAACCCGAGGCCTTCGAGCAGACTCGGCAGCGGGTCGTGCTCGTGCACCGACACCAGCAGCACACCGTCCACGCGCCGCTCCGCGACGGAGTCCGTGAGCTGGTCACGCTCGCCTTTGTCGCGTACGAGCACCAGTTGGAGCTGCGTTCGCGTGTCGGCGAGGCCGGTGCTCACACCTCGGATGACGGCGGCGAAGTACGGCTCCGAGCCGAGCCGGCTCTCCGACTCGGGAATCACCAGCGCGATCGAGTTGGTCCTGCTGGTCACCAGCCCACGTGCCACCGAGTTGGGTACGTAGCCGAGTTCGGCGATGGCTGCCAGAACGGCGGCCTTGGCCTCGTCGCTGACGAGGGTCGAGCCGTTGATGACCCGCGAGACGGTAGTACGCCCGACCCCGGCACGCGCGGCCACGGTCTTGATGGTCGGTCGCCGTCTTTCCCCCATGGCCCCTCCTCGTGGGTCGGCATCGGCACGCCGTTCACCAGCGCATTGTGCCAGAAGGATCAGCGGCCCCGACGCTTCCACGAACAGTGGACCGCGACACCTGCCGGCAACAGAGTCGATTCAAGTTCTTGACACAGCGACCGCAGGGCGGTCAGGCTTCGCGCAACCCGGTGGGAACGTTCCCACCGTCCATTGGGAACGTTCCCACTCGATGATCGAGCCGCACAGGCAGGACCGACGCGCTGGTGCTCCGACGTCGGTGCCGCCGCTGGGAGGGCGAAATGAGCAGGGCTCAGAAACTGCTGCGTACAAGAGGCATAGCCGCTGTCGCGGCCGTGGCCGCACTCGGACTGGTCGCTGCCTGCGGAGGCAGCGACACCGGCGGGACCGGCGGAGGCGTCAAGGACGGCAAGGTCACCATCACCATGGGCCTGTTCGGCGTCATGGGCTACAAGGAGACCGGGCTCCTCGACCGGTACATGAAGGAGCACCCGAACGTCACCATCAAGGCCGAGGTGGCCGGCGACGAGCAGACGTACTACACCGCGTTGCAGACCCATCTCGCGGCGGGCAGCAGCCTGAAGGACATCCAGGGCATAGAGATCGGCCGGGCCAAGGAGCTCGTCGACACCCAGGCCGCCAAGTTCGTCGACCTGGGGGACGTCGCCGGTGTCGACCACTTCCTGCCCTGGAAGCTGAGCCAGGTCACCACCAAGGACGACAAGGTCATCGGGCTCGGCACGGACATCGGCCCGATGGCGGTCTGCTACCGCAAGGATCTCTTCCAGCAGGCGGGCCTGCCCACCGATCGCGAGAAGGTCGCCGCGCTGTGGGAGGGCGACTGGTCGAAGTACGTGGCGGCCGGCAAGACCTTCAAGGCTGGATTCAAGGGCGGCAAGGTCGCCTTCATGGACAGCTCCAGCGGCCTGTTCAACGCCATGATCTACGGCAACTCCCAGCAGTTCTACGACAAGGACGGCAAGCTCGTCTACCAGGACAACCCCGTCGTCACCGATGCGTGGGCACTGGCCTCGCAGGCGGCCACCTCGGGACTCACCGCCAAACTCCGGCAGTTCCAGCCCGGTTGGGACCCGGCCCTGGCCAACAGCACCTTCGCCACCACCGTGTGCCCTGCCTGGATGCTCGGCCACATCAGTGAGAAGGCGGGTCCGAAGAACAAGGGCAAGTGGGACGTCGCGAAGGCCCCGAAGGGAGCCAACTGGGGCGGCTCGTTCCTCGGTGTCATGGACAAGAGCCCGGTGAAGGAGGAGGCGAAGAAGCTCGTCGCCTGGCTCACGGCACCGGAACAGCAGGCCCATGTCTTCGAGAAGATCGGCAACTTCCCCTCCTCGCAGCAGGCGCTCGCCGCACCACAGGTCGCGAACGCCACGTCCGCGTACTTCAGCGAGGCGCCGATCGGCAAGATCTTCGGTGCCGCCGCCGAGGAGATCCCCGACGAGCAGATCCTCGGCCGCAAGGACGGCACGATCAAGGACATCTTCTCGCAGGGCCTGACCCTGATCGAGGCACAGAACCAGAGCCCCGACACGGCGTGGAAGACCACCGACGAGCGCATCAAGAAGGCCGCCGGATGACCTGACCCCGCCCCGGCGACCACGCCCATGTGGTCGCCGGGCCCCGGTCCATCCCCGTCCCACGTAAGGATCCCCGGTGGCCACTTCCACCCCGACCGCGCCGGCCGACGAACCCGCTCACAGTCCTCAGAGTTCGAACGGCCTCTCCCCCGACCTCCGTACTCGCAACGACCGTGACCGGCCCCGCCGCAGCATGCTGCTCCACCGGCTCGACCTGCGTGGCGCGCCCTACGCCTTCATCGCACCCTTCTTCGCCGTGTTCGCGGCCTTCAGTTTCTACCCCCTCGTCTACACGGGCTGGATCTCCCTCCACCGGGTCGAACTGGCCACGCTGGACCTGATGGAGTGGGTGGCGTTCGACAACTACGTCGCGCTGTGGGAGGACGAGCGCTTCTGGAACGCGCTGTTCAACACCTTCACCATCGGCGTCATCTCCACCGTGCCCCAGCTCCTGATGGCCCTGGGGCTGGCCCATCTGCTCAACTACCGGCTGCGTGGCTCCACGTTCTTCCGTGTGGCGGCCCTGACGCCCTACGCCACCTCGGTGGGCGCCGCGGCGCTTGTCTTCACCATGCTCTTCGAACGCGACTTCGGCATGATCAACTGGCTGCTCAGCGTGGTGGGGATCGACAACATCGACTGGGAGAACAACAAGTGGGCCGCCCAGACGGCCATCTCCACCATCGTGATCTGGCGCTGGACGGGCTACAACGCACTCCTGTACCTCGCAGCGATGCAGGCCGTGCCGCGCGAGCGTTACGAGGCGGCGGCCATCGACGGAGCCTCCCGCTGGCAGCAGTTCCTCAAGGTGACCATTCCCGGGATCCGCTCCACCGTCATCTTCACCATCGTGCTCTCCACGATCGGCGCCACCCAGCTCTTCGGTGAGCCCCTCATCTTCGGTCAGGGCCCGAACGGCATCACCGGCGGAGCGGACAACCAGTACCAGACCCTCGGCCTGCTCCTCTACGAGGAGGGGTGGAAGAACTACCAGATGGGGCGTGCGGCGACCGTCGCCTGGGCGATGTTCCTGGTGCTGATCCTCGTCTTCGTCATCCAGCGCGTCGTCAAGCGCATCGCATCCCGCAGGCCCTGATCAGGAGCTCCCAGCCATGACCACCCAGAGCCTCCGGGCCCACCCGGACGTCCGCCCGCAATCCGTCCCCGCCGCTTCCCGGCCGCGACGGCGTCTGCTCTCACCGAAGGCGGGCCGGCAGCACCACGCGGGGCCTGTCACCTACATCCTGCTCGGCATTGCCGCCCTCGTGTCGCTCTTTCCCCTCTACTGGACGATGGTGGCGGCTTCGAGCGACAACACTCGGGTCACCCAGTCCCCGCCACCGTTCCTGCCAGGTCCGCACCTCCTGGAGAACCTCGGCAAGGCGTGGCAGGACGCCGCGCTCGGCAAAGCCATGCTGAACAGTTTCATCGTGGCGGGCGTCATCGCACTGTCGACGGTTCTGTTCGCGACACTGGCCGGCTTCGCCTTCGCCAAACTGCGTTTCAAGGGGCGCAACATCCTGCTCATGCTCGTCATCGGGACGATGATGGTGCCGCCCCAACTCGGTGTCGTTCCCCTGTTCATGATGATGACGGATCTCGGCTGGGGGCAGCGGCTGCCCGCGGTCATCTTCCCCACGCTCGTCAGTGCCGTCGGCGTTTTCTTCATGCGCCAGTACCTCGCCGAAGCGCTGCCGGACGAACTCGTCGAGGCGGGCCGGGTGGACGGCGCACACTCACTCCGCATCTTCTGGAGCATCGTCCTGCCCGTCGCCAGGCCGGCGATGGCGGTGCTCTTCATGATCACGTTCGTGCACGCGTGGAACGACTTCTTCTGGCCGTTCATCGTGCTCGACATGAGCAATCCGACGGTTCCCGTCGCGCTCACCCAGCTCAGCGCGGGTTACGTCCGCGACCAGTCACTCATCATGGCCGGCGCCCTGCTCGGCACGCTCCCACTGCTGGCGATGTTCATCGTCTTCGGCCGCCAGATCGTCGGCGGCATCATGCAGGGAGCGGTCAAGGGCTGAGTGCGCCCGCCCCTTTCACCGATCCCCCGCACCTGAACGACCGCTCTCCTGGAAGGACCCTTGTGGACACCGCTGCCCGACACCTCGCGCCCACGTCCCGAAGTGACGAGGACCGCATCTTCCCCCAGGGATTCACCTGGGGTACGGCGACCGCCGCGTACCAGATCGAAGGCGCCGCCGGCCTGGACGGCCGCACCCCCTCCATCTGGGACACCTACTCCCGTACCCCGGGCAGGGTCCGCAACGGCGACACCGGTGACATCGCCACCGACCACTACCACCGCTGGCGTGAGGACGTCGCGATCATGGCCGACCTCGGGGTGAACGCCTACCGGTTCTCGCTGGCCTGGCCCCGCATCCAGCCCACCGGACGGGGTCCGGCCGTCCAGAAGGGCCTGGACTTCTACCGGCGGCTCACGGACGAACTGCTGAAGCACGGCATCGAGCCCCTCGCCACCCTCTACCACTGGGACCTGCCCCAGGAACTCGAGGACGCCGGAGGCTGGCCGGAACGCGCCACCGCCGAGCGCTTCGGCGAGTACGCGGCTCTCGCCGCCGAGGCTCTGGGTGACAAGGTGCGCACCTGGACCACGCTCAACGAGCCCTGGTGCAGCGCCTTCCTCGGGTACGCCTCGGGGGTGCACGCGCCCGGCCGTACCGATCCCGTTGCCGCGTTGCGAGCGGCCCATCACCTCAACTTCGGCCACGGCAGAGCGGTTCAGGCGCTGCGCGCGAACCTCCCCGGAGATGCCCGCATCGCCGTCACCCTCAACCTCCACCATGTACGCCCTCTCACCGAGAGTGCCGAGGACGTCGATGCCGCCCGCCGCATCGACACACTGGCCAACGGCGTGTTCACCGGCCCCATGCTCGAAGGCAGCTACCCCACCGAGCTGTTCCGGGACACGGCCCGACTGACCGACTGGTCGTTCGTCCGCGAGGGCGACACGGCGGAGATCCACCAGCCGCTCGACTTCCTGGGCGTCAACTACTACACGCCCACGCTGGTTTCCGGCGGCGCCGCCGACGGGAGCCATCGCTCCGACGGGCACGGCAAGAGCGCGCACAGCCCCTGGCCCGGGGCCGATGATGTGTCCTTCCACCTCCCACCCGGTCCCACCACCGCCATGGGATGGGCGGTCGACCCGAGTGGCCTGACCGATCTGCTGCTTCGCGTCGGAGCGGAGTTCCCGCGGCTTCCCCTGGTGATCACCGAGAACGGCGCGGCCTTCGACGACTACGTCGACCCCGCCGGACAAGTCCTCGACCCTGACCGGATCGCATATCTGCACGGGCACTTGGCCGCCGTGCACAGCGCGATCGAGTCGGGTGTGGACGTCCGCGGCTACTTCCTGTGGTCCCTGCTCGACAACTTCGAATGGGGCTACGGCTACAGCAAGCGCTTCGGCGCGGTCTACGTCGACTACGCGACGGGCAGGCGCATTCCGAAGGCGAGCGCCCGGTGGTATGCCGATGTCGCGAGGACCGGGACGCTCCCGGGTATCACGACGGACGCGTGAGGCGCGGCCGGTCCGGTGGCCCTTCCGGCTCGCCGGGCCGGCCGACAGGTCATCGGACGGTCCGGTGATGACGGTCCGTCGACGTTCCTGTCGCGTCGCCTTGTTTCGTGGCGCCCATCACGGCCCCGCCCGACGGCGGTCGGGCGGGGTCGTGATGGCCGTCACGAGCCGAAGCAGCGGGCCCGCTCATCCGGACGGCGTGGCCGGGGACCACACACGCCGAACCACTGCTCGGCGCCGTACTCCTCGAACCGCTCCACCTCGGTGAACCCCAGTTTCGCCGCGAGGCGCATCGAACGGTCGTTGACGCTCTGGGTGCAGAGCACCACCGGTTCGCCGGGGAGTACGTCGGCACACCAGTCGAGCGCCGCTGCGCACGCCTCGGCGGCGTATCCGCATCCCCACGCTTCCGGCAGGAACATGTACCCGAGCTCGGCCTCCGCGGCATCCGGGCGGACGTGACCCGGCCGCTCTGCATCGCGTCGATCGAGCGTGACCATGCCGATCATGGCTCCGTCGAGATCGATCACGAAATGGCCGGAGCGCCGTCCGGGCACCTCGGGCACTGCGCGTTCCAGCTCATGGCGCGGTCGGGGTCCACCGATGTGGATGCCGACCTCTGGCGATGCGAACAAGTCGATGAACGCCGCACGATCGCGAGCCTCGGACTCGCGGAGCACGAGGCGTTCGGTCCTGATCGAGGCAGGCGGCCAGGCGACGGGTCCGAGTCCAGTCATGGCGGGCAACCTATCGCACGCCCAGAGGAGTGACCCGTGACGGACCGTCAGCATGAAGCCCGGCGTCTGGAACGGTACACGCCACGCGCCAGGGCAACTCCGCCCGATCAGCCGTACATTGCCACGCGGTGGAGGGCCGCAAGCGCCTCATCGATGGGATGGGGCTGCGGCTTGCCCGCGGAGTCGAGCCTGTTCCACCTCTGCAGGTTCACCGCGACGGACATCTGCCGCTTGCCGTCGGCACTGGCCATCGACAGCGCTCCAGCACCCCAGACCGTGCCGCCATGGCCCCAGAAGGTGCCCTGACCGGGAGCCTCCATCGGGTGCAGGCCGAGGCCGTAGTCGATCACCTCTCCCTCCTGGGACACGACCGGGACGGTGCGTTGCATCTGCTCCAGCGACGACCGGCTGACTATCTCGCCGGCGAGCAGCAAGCCGAAGAAGCGGTTGAGGTCCGCGACGGTCGATATCAGCGAGCCCGCCGGCCCCACCCAGGACATGTCGTAGACGCTGTAGTCGCGCGGCGGGTCGATCATGCCGAACCACGCCTCGTACATCAGCGAGTGCGGCCCGTTGACGTACGGATCGGCGGGAAGTCCGGTGTCATCGAGCCCGGCGCGCCCGATGACGTTCCGGGTGATGTACCGCTCGGCCGTGGTGCCGGTCACCTGTTCCAGGAGTTCGCCGAGCAGCAGGTAGTTGGTGTTGGAGTACACGCCCGGAGTGCCACCCGGAGCACCAACGGCAGGTGCGGATACCCCCATCTCGATCAGTTCCGTGGGGTGAAACCGCGTGAGCCGGTTGTCGTCCATGCTCTGCGGTCCGGTGTCCGCGAGGACGGGGAACGCCTTGAGGGAGGGATAGGCATACGGGAGGTACTCCGCGAGGCCGCTGGTGTGGTTGATCAACATCCGGACCGTGATCGCGTCACCGCGTTCTCCGGGAACCAGCTTCGGAAGGTACCGGCCGATCGGCGTATCGAGACCGACCCGACCGCTCTCGACCTGCTGCAGTACGGCAGCGGCGGTGAAGGTCTTGGTGATGCTGCCGACACGGTGTCGCATGTCGGCGGTGACGGGGCGACGGGTGTCGACATCGGCGACCCCCGCGGCGCCGCGCCAGGTCTTGTCGCCATCGCGTACCTCGGCGAACAAGCCGTGCATCCCGGCGCGGTGGACGTTTTCCACAGCGGCGTTCAGCTGTGCGGAATCCAGCGTGTTCCTCACGACATGAGTTCCTTTCGTATGCCCGGAGCGAGCTCCCCGACGACCGTCCGACCCGGTGCCGGAGCGCGATCGGCATGCCGGCCCGCCTGCTGCCGGGCCACTCGGCACGCCCATGCGCCCATTATGCACGCGGTGCGTGCAACACCAAGTGCATGGACTAGGCTGAACCCCTGCGAGAGGAGCGACATGGCAGGTCGAAGGCGCTGGTCGACCGAGGAGATCCTGGAAGCGGCAACGGAGTTGCTGCGCACGAGCGACGCCGAGTCGTTCAGCGTGCGCAAGCTCGGCGCCGTGCTCGGGACTGATTCCTCCAGCCTCTATCGACACTTCCGCAGCAAGACCGAACTGCTGCGCGCGGTGGCCGACCGGATCCTCCTGGCCGCCATGGACGGCTACCACCCCGAGGGCGACTGGAAGCAGCGCATCACGGCCCTGGCCCTGCGCGTGAGAGAGGCCTTCGGTCAACAGCCCCAGCTCGCCGCGGTCTGGGGTCGCTACGCGTCGAGCGGCACCGGTTCCCGACTGGTCATGGAAGAAGTGCTGCAGGCCCTGCGAGCATCCGGACTGCCCGACGAGGAAATTCCCGCCCGCTACCACCGGATCGCTGTCCTCATCGCCGCGCTGATCGCCTCCGAGGCCGGGGTCAGCACGATCACCCCGGAAGAGTACGAACAGGGCCAGGAGCTGTTCCGCGTCGCCGTACTCGGCGCCGACCCCGAACGCTTCCCCGCTCTCGCCCACTTCGCCCGCGACGTCCGCCCCCTCGGGGCAGACCGCCAGGCCGCCTTCGAAGAGATCCTCGCCGCTCAACTCGCCCACATCGAGGCGGCAATCCCCCCGAGCCGGCCGTCCGGCTCGGGGAGTGATTGACCGTCACCGCGCACTGAGGGACGTACGAGGCAAGAGCATGCTCCACCGGCATGCGGCGCCCCCGACCACGTAAACACGACAGCCGGCCGCTGGGGCTCGGCCGCGATCCGCGCAGCATCCTTGCCGCCGGCGCGGGCGCCCGCACACTCCTTGCGCCCGGGAGCGCCGCGACAGAGATTCGCTGTTCCGCAGACGAGACGGATCCCCGAGCCCGGGGGCGTCTCCTCGGCTACTTACTCCCCGCGCTGGTCAGAATCGCGCCCGCGACGACATCGAAGAGTCGATCGGCGCGCGGCTTGAGCGAGGGTTGATCGCCGAGCCACGCGAGCATGGCCACCAGCGCGAACAAGTCCGTGCCATCGATATCGTTCCGCGCCGAGCCCGCGGCCTGGGCGCGGGTGAGGAGCCGCGCACCGGCTGCGCGCAGGGTGACGCACGAAGCGTGGAGTGCGGATTCTGTGTCCTCGATGGCGGCTGCCATCAGCACGGTCACGCCCCGGTACTCGGTTGTCCACGCGACGCAGTCGCGCAGCCAGGAAACGAGAGCGTCCTCGGGCGAGCTCGACGTCTCGAGCGCACCTGCCTTCGCCGACAGTTCGTCGAAGCTCGTGCGGAGCAGGGCGTCGAGCAGCGCCTCGCGCGTCGGGAAGTGACGCAGGAGCGTCGCGAGCCCGACATCGGCCCTGCGCGCGATGTCGCGCATTGCCACGTCGACGCCCTGCTCGGTGATGGCGGTGCCCGCTACTGCGAGCAGGTGGTCGCGGTTCTTCCTCGCGTCGGCACGCATCTGCCCCCCTTGACTTCCGGATCAGTGGTCCATATATTCGGATCAGTGGTCCGGTAAAACGGACCATTGATTCACTTAGTTTACCCCGCGAGAGAAACAGGAGAGAGACCGGTGCCGAAGCGGACCATGGAAGCGATCCGGCTGCACGAGTTCGGCGGCCCTGAGGTGCTGCGTCTCGAGGAGGTGCCGGTTCCCGAGCCGGGGCCGGGTGAGGTGCTCGTGCGCGTGCACGCGGTGGGCATCAACCCTCCTGACTGGTACGCACGTGAGGGAATGCCCGACATCCCTCCCGAGCTCAGGCCCTCGTTCCAGCTCCCCCTGATTCCCGGGACCGACGTCTCAGGCGTCGTGGAATCCGTCGCCGCGGATGTCAGCGGTTTCGCGGTCGGGGATGAGGTAATCGGCCTGCTGCGCTTCCCCACCGTTCTCCAGAGCAGCGCGTACGCCGAGTACGTCACCGCGCCGGCGTCCGACCTCGCCCGCAAGCCGGCCGGAATCGACCACGTGCAGGCCGCCGGCCTGGTCATGTCCGGCTTGACGGCCTGGCAGTTCTTGATCGAACTCGGGCACGATCACCCCTCGCCGTTCCAGGAGGCCCAGCACCGCCCAGTGGCACTCGACAGCGAGAGCACGGTGCTGATCAACGGCGCAGCCGGAGGCGTGGGGCACCTTGCTCTCCAGCTGGCCAAGTGGAAGGGGGCCCGCGTCATCGCCGTGGCCTCCGGCGCCCACGAGACGTTCCTGCGCGAGCTCGGCGCCGACGAGTTCATCGACTACACCAAGGAGCGGCCCGAGGAGGTCGTCCGCGACATCGACCTGGTCCTGGACGCCGTCGGGGGTCCCCACAGCAGGCGCTTCCTGCGCACCCTCAAACGCGGCGGGTCCCTCTACCCGGTGTACTTCGGCCAGTTCGACGACGAGGAGAACGCGAAGCTGGGTGTCACGGTCACGGCCGTGACGGTCCGCTCGAGCGGCGCGCAACTCACCGAACTGGGGAGCCTGGCCGACGCGGGAAAGATCCGCGTCGCGATCGACAGCACCTTCCCGCTCGCGGAAGCCCGAGCGGCGCACGAGCGAGCCGCCCAGGGGCATATCCAGGGCAAGATCGTGCTCACGGTCGCTTAGGAAACGCGCCGTCTGAATCGGAGCACGGTAGAAGCCGACCGCCCCGCACGGGTTTCCCGTCGGGGTGAGAGAGCGACTCCCGCCTACGTCAGCTGGTGAGCGAGCAGCTCACGGTCCGCAAGCGTAGGCTGGAGATCACGTTCCGCGAGCATGGCGCCGAGGCTTGCACTCGCGTCCAGGTAGCCGGAGGAGCGGGCGCCGGCAGGCGTGATCAACTACCTGCGCATCCCCTGGTCTGACGATGTTCCGCCCGTTGCGGGCGTTCAGCGGCCATGCTCCCAGCCGGAAGGCGGCATAGGAGGTCGTTATGGGCACCGCAAAGCAGGACGGTGCAACGAAAGTCGAAGTAGAGCCGACCATGGCCATGAATATTGAGGCCGTCGTGATGCCGGTGGCTGACGTCGATCGTGCCCTGAGCTTCTACCAGGGCTTGGGGTGGAGGCTCGATGCGGACTTCGAGGCGGGCCCGGAATTCCGGATCGTACAGCTGACGCCTCCGGGGTCGGGATGCTCGATCCAGTTCGGCCGCGGAGTCACTTCTGCGGCAGCAGGCTCTTCCCAGGGCACATACCTCGTGGTGCAAGACCTCGACCAGGCCCGCGCCCGACTGATCAGCCAGGGCGCCAAGGTCAGCGAGGTCTTTCACCGCGTCTACGAGACCGGCACCCAAGAGCAGGTGAACGGCCCACACCCGCATGGCCTCAGCTACCAGTCGTACGCAACGTTCAGCGACCCGGACGGCAATGGGTGGCTGCTTCAAGAGGTCCGCGAGCGACAGCCCGGACGATGACGGCCGCAACCGAAAGAATCATGGCTCAGTCGCCGCGCCTACCGGTGAACCTGCCGTCCTTCACTGACTCGATCTGCCCTGCGGGGACCCCCACGAAAAGGGGACTCTTGAAGGGCAGCCTCGGGGTACAGGTCACCGACTCGAGATTGATTGCTCAGCAGGAGGCCAGCACATGATCAGAGTTCTACGGCCGCTCTTTCACGGCGCTGTTGCGGGACTCGCCGGTACGACCGCACTCAATATTGCGGGTTATGCCGACATCGCGCTTCGAGGTCGGCCCGTCAGTGAGACACCCGAGATCACCGTGCGCACCCTTGCCGAGAAGCTCCGTGTCCGAATCCCCGGGGACGATCAGGTCCGGGAGAACCGGATCGCGGGCCTCGCCCCGTTGACCGGATACACCGTGGGGCTGGGTATGGGGGTTGCCCTGTCAGTGGCACAGGCTGCTGGTTGGCCCCCGACACAGGCTTCTCGCTATGCCTTTGCGTCTCTCTTTGCCCTGACTGTCACCAATGCGCCGATCATGCTGCTGGGGATCTCGGATCCACGGACCTGGGCACCCTCGGACTGGGTCTCAGACATCATCCCGCACGTTCTCTTTGCGGTAGTCACCGTCCGCGTCCTGGAAAAGATGGAAGCAGCGAGCCTCAGGTAGTGCTCGGGCGCCTCGCCCAGCCATGCCGTGGCCGCCGGAGGGCCACATGCGTCTGGTCGAGCAGGCACCTAGGCTAAAAGGATGCATGTGCGACAAACCTGATCGAGTGGAGGCGCGTGCGTGATGGCGAAGATCTTGTTCATAGTGAGTGGAGCGACGTACTGGGTGCTCAAGGACGGCACGCGGTACGCAACCGGTTACTGGGCCGAGGAGTTCGCCAACCCTTACAAGGCCGTCACGGATGCCGGCCACGAGGTCGTGGTTGCGACACCGGGCGGAACGACGCCGAACGTCGACATGATGAGCCTGCGCCCGTCGATGGCAGGCGGTGAGCAGGGAGCCCTGGACCTGGAGGCCATCATTCGCGACGCCGAGGTGATGCGTCGGCCGATCAAGCTGTCGGACGTACGCCTCGAGGACTACGACGCGGTCTATCTGCCGGGCGGTCATGGCCCGATGTCGGACCTCGCCTTCGACGCGGACGCCGGACGGCTGCTGACAGCGCAGCTCGCCTCGGGCAATCCGCTCTTCATCGTGTGCCACGCTCCCGCCGCACTGCTGTCCACCAGGATCCACGGTGTGTCGCCCTTCAAGGGCTACAAGGTCACGGGCTTCACCAATGAAGAGGAAGAGGCCGTCGGACTGGCTTCCAGGGCGCCTTGGCTGCTGGAGACGGAGCTGAAGGAAAAGGTCGGCGTCGAGTACAGCCGTGGACCGATCTGGGAGCCGTACATGGTGGAGGACCGCAACCTGGTCACCGGGCAGAACCCCCACTCCGCAGGAGTTCTGGCGGAGCGAATGCTGAAGATCCTCGCCTGAAGACACCGGCTGGATCTGCACGTCGAGCACCTCCCCGACGGGCGATCGGCCCCATGACGCGTGGCGCCCCCGCCGCTTGTAGCAAACTCCAGGGCTTGCCCCGCAGTTGGCAGCGGATGCGAGGCAGCCGCGACAGTCGCACGCCCGGGTGACACCACCGCGCGGCGGCGGCCTTGTGTGCGGGCCCGCCTAGAACGTGTAGCGGGTGTGGCTGAACACCTGACCGTCGTGCCCGAAGCTGTACGCCGTGCCGGGCGTCACCGCAAACAGCAGGTCGTGGCCCGTGCGGATGCTGTCGCCGAAGCCGTAGAAGATCCCCTCCGGCGAGGTGATGCGGTCCCCGTACTGCGCCTCGAACGCGGCGATGACCTCGTCTCGCCGCGCCGGCTCCGTCACCCGCTCCGCCGGGCCCTCGATCACGACGTCGAGGCCTTCGGAGAATGAGTTGTGCCCTGTGGTGAGTGCGCAGTGGTCATTGCCGGCCAGGTTCTTCGCCTTCTGCTCGCCCGGCCCGACGCTGAAATACAGCGCACCGTCGTGCCAGGCGGCGATCAGCGGCGTGACGTGCAACCGGCCGTCCGGCCGGACCGTGGTGATCCAGAAGACTTCGGCATCCTGCAGCCGGCGCTGGGCCTCGCCCCAATCGGTCGCCGTGACGTTCTCCGTACCGGGGCGCGGGTTGAGCGCGGAGCTGTAGCGGGCGTCGAGCTCGGTCTTCGGCTGCTT
Source organism: Streptomyces sp. CA-251247 (assembly GCF_050952975.1). Taxonomy (NCBI): domain Bacteria; kingdom Bacillati; phylum Actinomycetota; class Actinomycetes; order Kitasatosporales; family Streptomycetaceae; genus Streptomyces; species Streptomyces sp. CA-251247. Next base: position 249,287 of record NZ_CP191861.1, read on the forward strand.
CTGCGTCATGCGGAACTCCTTCCCTCGTCCTGCTTACGAAGGTACGCAGCCCTGCCGCGCGGCGCTCGGCCCGGCTTCCGGCAGAGATCACTGGGCGCGAGGACCCTGTTGAGCGGCGCCGCTGTCCGGGCCGGTCCGACCAGGTCCGGCAAGGGGCCAAACGGACCACGCCGGCGCATCCCAGCGCTCCGCAGCACGCAGGGCGTGGCATCGTGGAAAGCCAAGATCTGACAGGTTGGCCGGGCGTGCGGGCAGGTGGATCGTGAACGGACCCGTCATCGACTTCCAGGCCGTTTTCCAGGCCCTGCCGGGCGCGGTCGCACTGCTGACGCCGGAGCTGGTGTACGCAGACGTCAACGAGGCGTACCTCTCCATGTCCGGCCGCACCCGTGACCAGCTCATCGGCCGCTACGTATTCGATGTCTTCCCCGACAACCCCGGCGACCCCGGCGCAACAGGTGTGCGCAACCTGCATGCCTCGCTGCGAAGCGTAGCTGCCACCGGGGAGCGCGACACCATGGCCCTGCAGCGCTACGACGTGGCGGACTCCGAACAGCCCGGCGTGTGGCAGGAGCGGTACTGGAGTCCCGTCAACGTCCCCGTCCTCGCGCCGGACGGCACCGTGACACTGATCGTGCACCGCGTCGAGGAGGTCACCGAACTCATCAAAGCCCGTGGCAACCGCGAGGGCGGGGGCCACACCCAAGTCCTCGAGGCCGAGCTCTACACCCGCGCCCGGGAGCTGCAGGAACTCAACAAACGCCTGCGCCAGGCCCACGCCCGCGAACGCGAGGTCGCCCTCCACCTCCAGCAGGCGATGCTGCCCGCGCCGCGCCCCCTCGGCCACCACCGAGCGGCCGTGCGCTACCAGCCGGCCACAGGGGCCCTCAATGTGTGCGGCGACTGGTACGACCTCGTCGACCTGCCCGAGAGAAGCCGCACGGCCGTCGCCGTCGGAGACGTCGTCGGCCACGGCCTTCGAGCCGCCGGAGTCATGGGCCAGCTACGCAGCGCCCTGTCCGCCGCTTCCCGCGTCGCCGGTGGACCGGCCGAAGCCCTGGAGGTCCTCGGCCTGTACGCCCGGTACGTCGACGGCGCGGAATCCACGACCGCCGCGTCCGTCTACATCGACTGGACCCGCCGCACCCTCACGTACAGCAGCGCCGGCCATCCCCCACCAGCAGTATGCGACCCCCAGGGCACCGTCACCTTCCTCGACCAAGCCACCGACCCCCCTCTCGGTGCCCGCCCCGAGCACGTCCCCAGACCCCAGGCCCAGACCACGTTCGCCGACGGCTCCGTCCTCGTCCTCTACACCGACGGCCTCATCGAACGCCGCCGAGAAGACATCGGCACCGGCCTCCAGCGCCTTGCCGACTCCCTCGCCCGTCACCGCATCGCCGACCCCGAGAGGCTCAGCGACGCCCTCTTGACCGACCTGATCCCTCCGGCCGGCCTCACCGACGACACCGCCTTGATCGTCGTCCGCCTGTGACCGGGATCCAGCGGACCCTCGGATGCTCGGCCGGCTCGCCTCTGCAGTTGTACGCGCGGCCGCGGCCAGGACCGGCATTGAGCGTGGTCGAGCACATGATCACGCCGCCCAGGCATCGTTCAGTTCCGTGAGGTGCCGTGTGATCGTGCGCCTCTCCTGAAAAGACGTTCCGAGCAAGGAGACGTGTTTCCAGCCGAGGGTGGCGTCGGGCTCGATGAGGAAGACAGACCGTCGAAGTCCGATCCACGGGGCAGCGATGCCGAACGTCCGGGCCACAGTGCGGTCGCTGTCGGACAGCAGTGGCATCCTCAGGCCGTGTTTCCTGGCGAACTCCTCGTGGCTGTCGACGCTCTGTGGACTGAGCGCCCACACCTGCGCCCCGCAGTCGATGAATTCCTCGAGTCCGCTGGAGTAGGAACACAGCTGCCTCGCGGACACACCGCTGTCGTCCGCGGGGTAGAAGGCCAGGACGAGCGGCTGCTCTCGCTGACACGACAGGGAAAAGTCCTGCCGCAGGAATGCGTCTCCTACGAGGACGCCGCCCGGCAGGGTGAAGGTCTCGACAGGATCGCCTATTGCGGGAGACACGATGGTCCACTCCCTCGCATATCGGTAGCCATTGCTGCAACCACCCCTCGGGGTTCTGTTCGTGGGGGGCTTGGGATGACGCAGGATCCGCGCGACCGGACAGCAGGGCGTGCAAGGTGGCGGGTCCACCTCGGTCGATGGTCGTCCTGGTCGTCCTCACAGGGACCATTCGGAGCCGGACGGCGAGCGGATGGGTGCGTCGCTCGGCCGACTGGAGATCATCAGCGGTGGGCCCGCCGATGCGGCGCGGTAGCCGCAGGCCGCCCAGGGAGGTGCCGGCAAGCCGTACGGCTTGCGGCTACGCCGACGGGGTGATGTTCGGTCGGATGGCAATCCTTGAACGCCGCTGCTCCGAACCTTGTGTGGTGGCGGGATGTGCGAGCGGCACGTCCTGCGGCCGGGCCGTGACGGTGGAGGCAGCCCCCCGCCACGGTGCCGGGTATCTCAACGGGAAAGGTGCCCGGGCAAGGGACCGCAGGAAGCAGCCGGCTCCCAGGGCGCTTTCTGCGGTCCCCACTCCCCATCAGCGGCCTGCTGATGATCAGCAGAACACCGGTTCGGACACCCTGTTGCCTGGTTGAACAGGGTGTCCGAACCGGTGTCGTACAGCGTTCAGCGCGTACCTGGTACACAGTCCCGCACGGCTGAGGCACGGCTCACGCCACGAAGCTGCGGTTCTCCTGGGGGAAGTCTGAGTCGAGGACTGAGCCCGGGTCTACTCGCGGGTTGGATACCGTCGGGCCGTGATGCCCGAGTGAGCGTTTGCCGGCCGGCCACCGGTCAGAGATTCCCCTCATCGCGTCGGCCGCAGCGAGAAGGCACGGTGACCGCATCCCACCGGGGCGGAAGACGACGTTCGGGATTCCTCCACATAGGTTATTCGGAGCCGACGGCCCGCTGGATCGCCCTCGCGTGCCACGACTTCCCTGCCCCACCCGTCCGACGTCGATGTGCCGACGGCGTCTGCCCCCTCAGGTGCGAAGGCTTCGACGTCGCCGGATCGATCAAACCGCAGCCCCGACCGGCGTGGTGGAGACCTCGGGGTGCTGGGCTACCCATCCCGATCGGCAATCCCCAGGGTTCACGCACCAGGGGCGCGAAAGGCGACCTGCCGCCGGGCGGCCTCATCGATCTCGTCGAGGGTGAGCAGAGGGATGGCCCGGGTATGGAGGGCTCCGCTGGCCTTGACGGTGAGGCTGACTGCGGCCATGGAGACCGGGTCCGGGAAGTCGACGATGAGCACGATGTCGTCGTCCCCGAAGGCGAAGTACATGGCTTCGACCTGCCCGCCGAGTTCGGTGACGACCTGGTCGACGGCGGCGCGCCGGCCGCTCGCGCCCTCATCGAGCACCCCCTGGGCGCCTTCGGGCGTGTACGTGGCCTGGATGAGAAACTTCGGCATGGGGATGCTTCCTGCCCGTCGCTTGTGAGGTGTGCAATGGCCTTCCCGCCATGACGTCTGCCGCTATCGCAGTACGGGTGGATTCACTCGTTGGAACCCGAGCTCCTCGCATGGCCAAGGTGGTCGACCGAGCGCTTCGCGATATCGCCGTCATCGAGGGCAACGTCCGCGAGTCACGGTCCAGGTCAGGGAGACCGAAGCGGCCGGATTCCCTCGTGCGCCCTGGGCACTGCCACGCTCGCCGGTGCACTCACCACCCCCCACAGTCCCAGTCGCCGAGCATCCGCTCCCACAGCAGCCCGTCCCGCCGGCTCCCGTCGAGGAAGATCGAGGAGTACGCGACGCCGTACGGGCTGAACCCGTTGCGTGAAGAAGTCGGCCGGCTGGGCCGGTCCCCACGGCCGGAAAGCCTCGACGTCCCGCACCCGATGCACGGCGATGGGAGCAGCGTCGGCCGCGATCAGGCGGATCCTGGCGCTGCTACGCATGGGGATGCTGTCGAGCTGGTACTGCTGCGGGCCGCTGCGGAGGAACTCCCTTGCGCCAGGGGCCGTTTCCCTACGCGTCGCTTTGTATCGATGGTTTGACACAAGATGGCGACCAGGGCATCTTGTACCCACCGCTTGATACAAAACGATCTGGGGGGATCTCCATATGCTCGACACTGTCCCGCTCCAGTCCCAACTCCTCGACCACGCCGAGCACTACGCCCGCTGGTCCGGTCTGGCCATCGGTATCGTGATCGCACAGCAGTTGGTCACGATGGAGAGCGGCGACATCACGATGCCTCTCGTGTTCGCCGTCACCGCTTTCGGCCTGTGCGCGGTGGGCGGTGTCCTGCTCGGCGACGCCCTGACCCTGCGTCCCCAGGAAGCGGTACGTACCGCGAGTCTCGCCCCGCGCCTGGTCCGGCACCAAGTGCCGCCCCGCATGGCGCCCTTGCTTCTTCTCCAGGCGGCAACCCTCGTCACCCTGCTGGTCATCGGTGCGGTCACGGCCTCCTCCGGCCCCGACCGCATTGGCAGAGCGGGGCGTGTCCTCACCGTCACCTGCGAAGGGATGCCCGCATCCCTCGGTCCCTGGCCCGGCTTGTACTACAGCGGCCCGATGATCGCCGCCCTCGCGGTCGGAACCCCCGTCTGCGTCTGGGCCTTGCGCCGTATCGCCCACGGCCCGGGCGACGACCAGCAGCGCCGCGACCGCGCGTGGGCGATCACCGGAGCCTGGGGACTGCTGGTGTCGAGCCAGGTGCTGCTCGTCGTGCTGATGATCTTCGTCGCACTCACGGAGAAGGCTTGCGCCGGCCCGCTGGGCGTCGCCACCATCGCAGTGATCTGTCCCCTGGGCATGCTGGGCCTGTTCACCTTCTACTGGTCCCTCGTCACCGTCGTGGCACCCCGGGCGGTCGAAGACAACACAGCCGACGATGGGACTTTCGAGGATGAGTGACCCCGCCGTCCGCGTCGACACCACCAGCCAGGTACCGCCCTACGAGCAGGTCCGCGCCCAACTGGCCGCGCTGATCCGCACCGGCCGGCTGGCCGAGGGCGAACGCCTGCCGACCGTGCGTCAGCTCGCCACCGACCTCGGCCTGGCACCGGGCACCGTGGCCCGCGCCTACCGAGAGCTGGAAGCCGCCAGGCTGATCCGCACCCGCCGTGGCGCGGGCACCCGGGTCGCAGCGCTCCCGTCCGGGCCGCACGCACACGATGCCGACCAACTCGTCACCCTTGCCCGGGACTTCAGCTCCGCCGCCCGAGCGCTCGGTGCCGACACCGAGGACATCCTGACCGCCGTCCGCGACGCCCTGGACCCCGAGCCCGCCTCCTCTTCAGCCACCGCCGACAACGAAGGGGGCGGCCCCAAGACGGCCAAGGCGTCGGCACACCTCACAGGCATACGCAGAGCAGCAGACGTAACAGTCAGAAATGACACTGCGTGAGGCCGATCGGTCGATGCGCGCCAGGACGGTCCCGCTCGCGCAGCACGATCCGGCGAAGATCGTCCTGATCAGCGAGTGACGCGCCCCCGGCCGAACCCCCGGCCGGTTGCCGGCGCTCGCATGGCGAGAGTCCCTCCCGCCGGCGATCAGATCGAAACCTCGTCGGTCAGCGAAGGCACGGCGCACGGACGGAGAACCATGAGCGAGTCCTCCAGGGCCGCCCTCATGGCAAAGGGGAACCGATCGAGCTCAAGGCAGAGCGCGACGTCATCAGGGTGGACTCCTTGACGCACACCCTCCGCCAGCTCAGCAGCGGCGCGCGACGCGCCGGCGCGGCGGAGGAACGCAGCAGCATCCGTCCCGGCCTCGGTGGCCCTCCCAGCGATGTATTGAGCACACGCCAGATCCTCGTCGGCCTGCCCATCCTCGCCGGTGACCACGAACGTGACACCGTCACTCCCTCGCGCTCGCAAGACCCGAGCCGTTGCCTCCGCCACCACGAAACTGGCACACAACACCAGCGACGCCTCCTTGACCGCGAGGGCACCGACCGTCCCCGCCGTGGTCTTCTGCACAACAGTCCGTCCACCAAGGTCAACGGACTGCAGCAGCCCCGGTGAGTTGACCATGTCGAACCCCGGCTCGGACGGACCGTCTTTGAGCGCAGCCCAATCCGGGTGATGAGCCTTCAGCGCCAGGGCCTCGTCCAGCGACTCTGCGAGAACGATCCTTTCCGCCCCCTGGCCAAAAGCCCAGGCAGCCACGGTGAAAGCACGCATGACGTCGACCACGACCGCCACGGACGGGACTTCAACCAGATCAGCGATGCCAAGGAAACGAGCGTCCATTCCGATCATGATCGCGCATGACCGACCTGGAACACCAGGAGAATGATGCACGCCATATCGACGCACAAAGGCCGAAGAGACGGACCGACAACACCGAGTGACGGAGCAGGAGCGCCCCAGCCTCAGCCTCCAGCTACTCAGGTCGGACGGCAGGATGGCGCGGCGCGGCCGGTCAGCTCCCGAAGGCGACTCCGGGCAGCCCCTCGCCGGCGTCCGGCAGCACCAGGAGCGAGCCCGACAGTGGGTGCGGCCGGGCCAGGCCGGTGCGAGCCGTGGTGATGTAGAGGTCGCGCAGGCTCGGGCCGCCGAAGGTGCAGGCCGTGGGGCGGCGGACGGGGAGGTCGAGGGTGCGGTCGAGGTCGCCGGCCGGGGTGTAGCGGCGCAGTTGGGCGCCGTCCCACAGGGCGACCCACACGCAGCCGTCGGCGTCGACGGTCAGGCCGTCCGGGAAACCGGCGCCTTCCTCGATGGTGGCCAAGGGGCGTCGGTCGACGGGGAGTTGCCCGTCCAACCGGCAGACGTCGATGCGACGAGTGGGGCTGTCGATGTAGTAGACGAGGCTCCCGTCGGGACTCCAGCCGGTGCCGTTGCTGACAGACACGGCGGAGAAGAGCTCGGTGGTGGTGCCGTCGGGGGTGACGCGGCAGAGGTTGCCACCGCCGGTCCGCTCGTCATAGCGCATGGTGCCGGCCCACAGGGAGCCGTCCGGTGCGACGGCCGCATCGTTGCCGCGGCGACCGGGTACGGGGTCGCGCACGAGCCAGGAGAACGCGCCGTCGGCGCCGTACAGCGCCACACCGTCGCGGAGGTTGACCACGAGGCCATCGTCCTTGCACGGCTTGGCCGCGCCCACGTGCTGTTCGGTGGCCAGCACCGTGCGGCAGTTGCTGCCCGGCTCGTACGTGTGGATGCGCGAGCCCAGGATGTCCACCCAGATCAGCCGCCCGGTCGCCGGGTCCCAGGTGGGGCCCTCGCCCAGTGCTGCCGATTCCCTGACCGCGACCTCGACAGTCGTCACCGGGGGCCGACCCGATAGCCGAGGCTCGTGGACAGGTCCTCCGCTCCCTTGACCGCCAGCTCGGCAAGGTCGGCTTCACGCTCCTGAGACCAGCGGATCATGGGGACCGAGATGGAGAGGGCGGCGACAGTGCGGCCAGAGCTGTCGCGCACGGGGGCGGCCACGCAGCTCACGTCCGGATTCGACTCCCGGTGTTCGACGGCGATGCCGCGACGGCGGGTCTCGGCGAGGACGGCGCGCAGTTCATCGGGATCGGTGATGCTGTTGTGGGTCATCGCGGCCAGTTCGCCCGCTTCATCGATCCGGAGATTCAGCTCGTCGGTCGGGAGCGCGGCGAGGAGCATCTTGCCGACGGAGGTGCAGTGTGCCGGGAGCCTGCGTCCCGCGGCCGAGACCATGCGGACGGCGTGGGTCGAGTCGACCTTGGCGATGTAGATGACGTCCAGATTCTCGAGGATCGCCACATGGACCGTCTCGTCGCAGGTCCCCGCGACCTCACTGGCCACCCGCCGGCCTTCGGCGGCGAGGTCGAGCTGTTCCGCGTACCGGCTGCCCAGCTGGTAGCTGCGCACCCCGAGGCGGTAACGGCCCGGCTGCCCGGGCACGACAACCAGATAGGAGCGGGCCACCAACGTCGTGACCAGCTCGTGCACCGTGGTGCGGGGCAGCTGGAGCTTGCGGGTGATGTCGGGCGAGGTGAGCGTTCCGTCGCCGTCCAGGAACAGTTCGAGTACGTCCAGCGCCCTGGTCACCGCGGGGACAAGACGTCCCATGTCCCTCACCCATCCCTGCTGTTCGAAACTTCGGCCACTGCTCGGTATTCCGAACACAGGTTAGGCACAGCTCCGTTCGCCGGGCAATGGTCATGCCTGTTCGCTCGCCGATGATCCTGCGGGCATGTCCCTTGCGCAGTCCATTGACACTGCCGCGAGGGCTTGTCTACGGTCACGCCAACATTTCGAACGTGTGACGAAATTTCGAACAACCGAGATCCGGACTCGAGGGGCAACTGCCGTGCGCATCACGGGAATCAGTACTCATGTCGTCGGGACGCCCTGGCGCAATCTCACCTACGTTCTCGTGCACACCGACGAGGGCCTCACCGGGGTCGGCGAGACCCGCATGCTCGGCCGGACGGACGCACTGATCGGCTATCTCCGCGAGGCGGAGGCGAACCACATCGCCGGTTCGGACCCGTTCGCCGTGGAAGATCTCGTGCGTCGCATGAAGTACGGCGACTACGGCCGCGCCGGCGAGATCGTCATGTCCGGGATCGCGGTTGTCGAGATGGCGTGCTGGGACATCAAGGGCAAGGCCCTCGGCGTACCGGTCTGGCAGCTGCTCGGCGGTCAGGTGACCGACAGGGTCAAGGCGTACGCCAACGGCTGGTACACGACCGAGCGCACCCCGGAGGCCTACCACAAGGCGGCCCAGGAGGTCGTGGCGCGCGGCTACCGTGCGCTGAAGATCGACCCGTTCGGGACCGGGCACTTCGAGCTGGACCACGAGCAGAGCCTGTACGCCGTGTCGCTGATCGAGGCGGTACGCGACGCCATCGGGCCCGACGCCGAGCTGATGCTGGAGATGCACGGGCGGTTCAGCCCCTCGACGGCGGTGCGGCTCGCCCGCGAGCTGGCGCCGTTCAAGCCGGCCTGGCTCGAGGAGCCGGTCCCGCCGGAGAACCTGAAGGCCCTGGAGAAGGTCGCCGCGAAGGTGGACATCCCGGTCGCGACCGGTGAACGGATCCATGACCGGATCGAGTTCCGGGAGCTCTTCGAATCCCAGGCCGCCGACATCATCCAGCCGGACCTCGGGCACATCGGCGGCATCCTGGAGACTCGCAAGCTGGCGGCGACCGCCGAGACGCACTACATGCTGGTCGCCCCGCACAACGTCGGCGGCTCGGTACTCACCGCGGCCTCGCTCCAACTGGCGGCCTGCACACCGAACTTCAAGATCCTGGAACACTTCAACGACTTCGCGGACGCGGAGATCAAGAAGGTGGTCAAGGGGGCACCCCAGGTCGACCCGGCGACCGGCAGCTTCGAGGTCTCGCACGCGCCTGGGCTCGGTGTCGAGCTGGATGTGGACGCGGCGGCCGAGTTCCCGCAGCAGAAGGCCCGCTTCGACCTGTGGGCCGAAGGCTGGGAGCAGAGGGCGCCCCGGTGAGCCGCGCCATGAGCGAAACGAGCCCCCTGCCCGCCGGGGGCGACCGCGGGACCGACCGCTCCCCTGACGGGGTCAACCGTTCCCTGGTCATTGAGCGGCCAGGTGAACACTGTCTGATACAGGGCGAGTTGCCGGTGCCCGGACCCGGCGAGGTCCTGGTTCGGGTCGCCGCCGCGGGCGTCTGTATGAGCGACCGCGAGGTCTACGACGGGCACCGTGACGCCGCCTATGTCAGCTATCCCGTGATCCCCGGGCACGAGTGGTCCGGGACCGTCGAGGCGGTCGGCGAGGGCGTCAACCCCACACTCGTCGGCCGCAAGACGGTGGCCGAAGGGTTCCGGGCATGTGGGGTCTGCGCGCGCTGCCGGTGCGGAGAAACGAGCCTGTGCACCGGCGGGTACGCCGAGACCGGATTCACCGAACCGGGCGCGTTCGCCGACTGGTGCACCGTGCCCGCCCGCCTGCTGCACCTGCTCGACGACGACGCCGATCTACGGGCCGCAGCCCTCCTCGAGCCCGCAGCGGTGATCGCCGCGGCGGTGCGGGCCGGGCGCCCGGCCCCTGGCGAGCGGATCGCCGTCGTCGGCGCGGGTACCCTCGGGCTGCTCGCGGTCCAGCTCCTTGCCGCCTGCTCGCCCGCCGAGTTGACGGTGATCGATCCACGGACCGAACGCGGCGAGCAGGCACGGCAGTTCGGGGCGACCGAGAGCCTGCCGCCGGGTGCTGCCGAGGCCGCGGCGCAGGGCCGCTTCGACCTGGTGGTCGAGACCGCGGGGGCGCCCACCACGGCCGCTTCGTCCTGCCTCCTCGCACGCCGGGGCGGCCGGGTGGTGCTCACCGGGATGTTCGCTCCGGGAGCCACCGGTATCGACCCGGTACATCTCTCGCTGAGCCAACTGGAGATCCGCAGCGTCTTCGGGGCCTCCTCGTCCGCCTGGTCCGACGCGGTACGGGCCTTCGGCCTCGGACTGCTCGATCCCGCACCACTGATCACCCACGAGTTCCCGCTGGAGCGGTTCGACGAGGCCATCGCACTGGTCGGCGGCTCCGACCCGAAGACCGGGAAGGTGCTGCTCCGCCCCTGAGTTCGCGCCACCCGAACGGGTGCCCCTCGAAGAACCGACCCCGGACCGTACGGCGGTACGCAGCCGCCTGACTCGCCCCTTGCCGCCGCACGCCCATCAACTCGAACGTCGTCCGATATCTCGAACATGGGAGCCCCGTGAACGCCCCGTCCTCACCCCGTCGCCCAGGCGCCGACGCCCTGGCCGACATCGGCCACGCCGTGCCCGCCCTGGACCCGGCCGACACCTCTGCCCACTCCTTCCCCGACGGCGGCACCTGGCGTACCGAGATCCCCTCGGTGGAAGGCCCCGAGGCACTGTCCGTCGTCCTCAAGGAAAGTTCACGCCTCGACGTCCCGATCCACCGGATCAGCCAGGGCAGCGGCGTCTGGATGCTGTCCGACAGTGAGATCACCGAGATGGTCGAGGGGACCGGCGAGCGCAACATCGAGCTCTGCCTGTTCACCGGCCCCCGCGGCACTTGGGACACCGGCGCCTCCGTCCGCACCGACTCACGCGGCGCCGGGCTGCGCGCCCGCGGGCACGACGCCCTCGCCGGCTGTGTCGAAGACGCCGTACGCGCAACGGAGTTGGGCGTCACCTGCCTGCTCGTGGCGGACGAGGGCGTGCTCTGGACGCTGCACCGGGCACGCCTTGCGGGCGTCATTCCGCGCGACACCACGCTCAAGGTCTCCGCACTGATCGGACCCGTCAACCCCGCCTCGTACGCCGTGTACGAGCGGCTCGGCGCGGACTCGCTCAACGTCCCCTCCGACCTCACGCTCGCCCACCTCACCGAGATCCGCCGAGTTTCCGCCGCACCCATGGACCTGTACGTCGAGGCGCCGGACGACCTGGGCGGCTATGTGCGGATGTACGAGATCGCCGAGCTGATCCGGCGCGGCGCACCGCTGTATCTGAAGTTCGGTCTGTCGAAGACGTCCGGGATCTACCCCTACGGGGCACATCTGCGCGACCTCACGCTCGACACCGCCCGCGAGCGCGTCCGCCGTGGCCGCCTTGCCCTCGATCTGCTGGCCCGGCACGGAGCGGACGGTGGCATGTCACCGCTCGGCTCCCGCCTGCACGGCACGCTGAACCGCTTCAGCACGACCACCCCCGTTGACAACGTTCCAGGCGACGCGACCGAGAAGGACTCCTGATCATGCGTATACGTACCGCGGCAACCACCGCAGCCTGCTTCGCCCTCAGCCTCTCGCTCACCGCCTGCGGCCAGGACAGCTCGGGCGGCAGCGAGGAGAAGAAGGACCCCAAGGACGCCACGATCGGCATCGCGATGCCGACCAAGTCGTCCGAGCGCTGGATCTCCGACGGCAACAACGTCATCAAGGACCTCAAGGCCAAGGGATACAAGACGAAGCTGGTCTTCGGCGAGGACGACCCGGACCAGCAGGTCTCACAGATCGAGAACATGATCACGCAGGGCGTGGACGCCCTGGTCATCGCGGCCATCGACAACAAGTCCCTGGACAACGTGCTCCAGCAGGCCGCCGACGCCAAGATCCCCGTGATCTCCTACGACCGCCTGATTCTCAACTCGGAGCACGTCGACTACTACGCGTCCTTCGACAACGAGAAGGTCGGCAGGCTGCAGGGCACGTACATCATCGAGCAACTCGGCCTGGACAAGGGCGAAAAGGGCCCGTTCAACATCGAGTTGTTCGCCGGCTCCAACGACGACAACAACACACGGTACTTCTTCAGCGGCGCGATGAAGGTACTGCAGCCCTACATCGACAAGAAGCAGCTCGTCGTCCAGTCCCGGCAGACCAAGCTCAACCAGGTCACCACTCTGCGCTGGGACGGCGGCACGGCCCAGCGGCGCATGGACGACCTGCTGACCTCCTCGTACGGCGGCTCCCAGCGCGTGGACGCGGTGCTCTCGCCGTACGACGGCATCTCCATCGGTATTCTCTCCGCGCTCCGCGGCGACAGCTACGGCACCAAGACCAAGCCGTGGCCGGTCGTCACCGGCCAGGACGCCGAGGTCGCCTCCGTGAAGTCGATCATCGCGGGCGAGCAGCGGCAGACCGTCTACAAGGACCTGCGCCAGCTCGCCAAGGTCGCCACCGGCATGGTCGACGCCGCACTCAAGGGCGACAAGCCCGAGACCAACGACACCACGTCGTACAACAACGGCGCGAAGGTCGTCCCCGCCTATCTGCTCAACCCGGTCAGCGTCGACAAGAAGAACTACACCAAGGAGCTGATCGACACCGGCTACTACAAGGAGAGCGACCTCAAGTAGCCGCCGCAGCCGGCCTTCCCCGCGCTCCGGACTTCGTGCCCGAGCCGGGGAGAGCCCCCATCAGCGACACCCCCATCAGCGACAGCGAAAGGCACGACCATGGCGGGACCCGTCCTGGAAATGCGCTCGATCATCAAGACCTTTCCCGGAGTCAGGGCGCTCTCGGACGTCACCCTGACCGTCCGCCCGGGCGAGGTCCATGCCATCTGCGGGGAGAACGGCGCCGGCAAGTCGACCCTCGTGAAAGTCCTCTCCGGCGTCCATCCGCACGGCACCTACGAAGGAGACATCCTCTTTCAGGGCGAGCCGTGCCGGTTCAAGGACATCAGGGCGAGCGAGCAACGCGGCATCGTCATCATCCACCAGGAACTCGCACTGGTGCCCTATCTCTCCATCGCGGAGAACATCTTCCTCGGCAACGAGCACGCCACCCACGGCGTGATCAGCTGGGAGGAGACACTGCGGCACGCCTCCGAACTGCTGCGCCGGGTCGGCCTCGACGAGAACCCACAGACCCGGGTCGCCGACATCGGCGTGGGCAAGCAGCAGCTCGTGGAGATCGCGAAGGCGCTCTCCAAGAGGGTGAAACTGCTGATCCTCGATGAGCCGACGGCGGCGCTGAACGACGAGGACAGCGGCAAACTCCTCGATCTCATCCTGGAGTTGAAGAACCACGGCATCGCCTCGATCATCATCTCGCACAAGCTGAACGAGATCGCACGGGTCGCCGACTCCGTGACCATCATCCGCGACGGACGCTCCATCGAGACGCTGGACGTGAAGGCGACGGAGACCACCGAGGAGCGGATCATCAGCGGCATGGTCGGCCGCGACCTCGACCACCGCTTCCCCGAACGTACCCCGCACCAGCCCGAGCAGGGCGCGTCACCGGCCCTGGAGATCCGAGGCTGGACGGTGCATCACCCGATCGACCGGCACCGCAAGGTCGTCGACAACGTCACGCTGAATGTGCGCCGCGGCGAGATCGTAGGAATCGCCGGCCTCATGGGGGCGGGCCGCACCGAACTCGCGATGAGCGTCTTCGGCCGCACGTACGGGCGCTACGCGGGCGGCACGGTCCTCAAGGACGGCAGAGAGATCCGCACCAAGACCGTCTCCGAGGCGGTCCGGCACGGGATCGCCTATGTCACCGAGGACCGCAAGCACTACGGGCTCAACCTCATCGACACGATCGCCCGCAACATCTCGCTCAGCGCGCTCGGCAAGGTCGCGCGCCGCGGCATCGTCGACGAGCACGCGGAGCGGCAGGTCGCCGAGGGCTACCGCAAGAGCATGAACATCAAGGCGCCGACGGTCGCCGAGTCGGTCGGAAAGCTGTCGGGCGGCAATCAGCAAAAGGTCGTCCTCAGCAAATGGATCTTCGCGGGTCCGGACGTACTGATCCTCGATGAGCCCACCCGCGGCATCGACGTGGGCGCCAAATACGAGATCTACACGGTGATCGACAAGCTCGCCGCCCAGGGCAAAGCCGTCGTCTTCATCTCCTCGGAACTCCCCGAACTGCTCGGCATGTGCGACCGCATCTACACGATGTCCGCCGGCCGGCTGACCGGTGAGCTGCCGCGGGCGGAGGCCACGCAGGAATTGCTGATGCGTCGGATGACGAAGGACAAGAGGTAGCAGGATGAGTACGAATCTGACGGCCGAGTCGCCGGCGGACGCCCCGCTCCCGTCCGGTGACGGCAAGAATCGCGGCAATACGGCAGGCGGCGGCCTGCTCGGTCTGGTCCTCGAAGGGCTGCGCCGCAATATGCGGCAGTACGGCATGCTGATCGCGCTCGGCCTGATCGTGGCGCTGTTCACGGTGTGGACGGGCGGCGACCTGCTGCTGCCGCGCAATGTCTCCAACCTGGTGCTGCAGAACAGCTACATCCTGATCCTCGCGATCGGCATGATGCTCGTCATCATCTCGGGCCACATCGACCTGTCGGTCGGCTCGCTCACCGCCTGCGTGGGCGCGGTCGCGGCCGTACTGATGGTGCAGCACCACGTCGCCTGGCCGATCGCGGTCGTCCTGTGCCTGGTCCTCGGGGCGGCCGCGGGCGCGATGCAGGGCTTCTTCATCGCGTATCTGGGGATACCCTCCTTCATCGTCACGTTGGCAGGGATGCTGCTTTTCCGCGGCGTCACCGAGATCGTCCTCAAGGGCCAGACCCTCGGCCCCTTCCCCAAGGGACTGCAGACCATCGCCAACGGCTTCCTGCCGGAGGTCGGCCCGGACAGCAACTACCACAATCTCACCCTGCTGCTCGGCTTCGTCCTGATCACGTTCGTCATCATTCAAGAAGTGCGCGACCGAAGGCGGCAGCAGGAGTTCGCGCTGGATGTGCCGCCCGCGAAACTGTTCGCGCTCAAGCTGATCGCCCTGGTCGCCGCCGCGCTGACGGTGACCCTGATGCTCGCCAGCTACAAGGGCGCGCCCGTGGTGCTGCTGATCCTGGCCGTCCTGGTCGTCGGCTTCGGCTACGTGATGCGCAACGCCGTCGTCGGACGCCATGTCTACGCGATCGGCGGAAACCTGCCCGCGGCCAAGCTCTCCGGCGTCAGGGACAAGAAGGTCACCTTCCTGGTCTTCCTGAACATGGGCATGCTGGCCGCCCTCGCCGGCCTGATCTTCGCGGCCCGCTTCAATGCCGCCTCCCCCAAGGCCGGCACCAACTTCGAGCTCGAGGCGATCGCCGCCGCGTTCATCGGCGGCGCCTCCATGAGCGGCGGCGTCGGCACCGTCCTGGGCGCGATCATCGGCGGCCTGGTCCTCGGTGTGCTCAACAACGGCATGAACCTCGTCGGCGTCGGCACGGACTGGCAGCAGGTCATCAAGGGCCTGGTCCTGCTCGCGGCGGTCGGCTTCGACGTGTGGAACAAGCGCAAGGTCGGTTCGTAGAACTCCCAGGAAGTATCCAACCCTTACCGGAGCCGCAGATGAAGACGAGTAGACGCACGGTGATGGCAGCGGCCGCCGCGGGACTCGCCGCGACCACGATCGGCACCACAACCACAACCGCACACGCCCACCCCCACGGTTCGGAGGGCGGACAGCCCGAGAGGGAGCTGTTCGGCAAGCTCGCCGACGGTACAAAGGTCTACCGCTGGTCACTGGCCAACGGCGGCACCCGGCTGAAAGTGCTGTCGTACGGCGGCATCGTGCAGTCCCTGGAGATACCCGACCGGCACGGCCGGTACAAGAACGTCTCGCTGGGCTTCGATTCCCTCGAGGAGTACGTCGCCTCCAGCCCGTACTTCGGCGCACTCATCGGCCGTTACGGCAACCGCATCGCCAGGGGAAAGTTCACCCTGGACGGCAAGGCGTACCAGGTGTCCGTCAACGACGGCGAGAACAGCCTGCACGGCGGGTCCAAGGGCTTCGACAAGCGCGTATGGGACGTCGAGAGCTTCACCTCCGGCTCCGACATCGGCCTAATTCTCCACTACACCAGCGTCGACGGAGAGATGGGCTACCCCGGAACCCTCAGGGTCAAGGCGACGTACACCCTGACCCGGCGGGGCGATTGGCGCGTCGACTACGCGGCCACCACCGACAAGACCACGGTCGTCAACCTCACCAGCCACGTCTACTGGAACCTGGCGGGAGAGGACGGCGGATCGGTCTACGACCACGAGCTGAGCATCGGCGCCTCCCGGTACACGCCGGTCGACTCCGGGCTCATCCCCACCGGCGAACTGGCGAGGGTCGCGGGCACGCCCTTCGACTACCGCCGGCCCAAGACCGTCGGTGAGGACATCCGGGCAGCGCACCAGCAGCTGCTGTACGGCCAGGGCTACGACCACAACTGGGTTCTGGACAAGGGCAGCACGAACGCGCCCCAGCAGATCGCCACGCTGCGCGACCCGGCCTCGGGCCGTGTCCTGGACATCGCGACGACCGAGCCCGGCCTGCAGTTCTACTCCGGCAACTTCCTGGACGGAACACTGGTCGGCTCGGGCGGCACCATCCACCGCCAGGGCGACGCCCTGTGTCTGGAGACCCAGCACTTCCCGGACTCCCCCAACCAGCCGTCCTTCCCGTCCACGGTCCTGCGGCCCGGCGACACCTACCGCTCCACGACGGTGCACAGATTCTCTGCGCGCTGACCGTCAGCCACCGCTGTCGGTTCCGCGGTCGCCGCCCTCGCCCGCCACCGGGCGAGGGCTCTCCCCGGGCGGGGGCTCTCCCCGACAGTTGTTCCGGCCGATCAGGACCCGGCCGCGGAGAGTGTCACGTAGAAGCGGCAGTTCGTGCCGGGGTCTTCGACCCACCGTAAAGTGAACCGCATGACCATGGTGGAAGTGGTTCAGCTTCTGTTGTCACCGACCCATCGCTATATGGGACGGCCGGCCGACGGCCCGGCTGCGGCACACGAAGACGATCTGGTCGAGGCTGTCACCGTACGACGGAATCTGGGGATCGTCGGCGACCGGTACTTCGGTCATCCGGCGCACCGCCGCGCCGCTGTCACCCTCATGGCAGTGGAGAATCTTCCGACAGATATCAATGCGACGGTCGACCTTCGGCAGACGCGTCGGAACGTGCTCCTCCGAGGGGTGGACATCGACGCCTATGTGGGTTCGACGGTCTCATTGGACAGCGGCAGCGGCCCGGTCCTGCTGGCAGTCAACAGCGCGGCGCGGCCGTGTGCCTGGATGAATGCCACCATCGGAGACGGCGCCCAGCGGGCACTGAGAGGTAAGGGCGGCGTGCGCTGCACACCGCTGTCCGATGGCGTTCTCACGCTGGGAGCCGCAGCATTCACGACACAGGTCATGGACTCGCAGGAAAGTCCTGGCTGATCCTCAGAAGATGCGAGGGCGGCGGCGTCCGGCATCGAGGCGCCACGAAATCCGATGGCGGACGGGGCACCGATCCGACATGATCGCGCGCATGCCTTCCATGGTGACGAACGTAGCGATCGACTGTGCGAACGCCTACCGGCTGGCGCGGTTCTGGAGCGATGTGACCGGACACCCCTTGGACCCCGAGGACGAACCGGGTCACGACGAGACGGAGATCATGCTGCCCGGGGGTCCCGCCTTGCACTTCAACGAGGTTCCGGAGCCGAAGTCGGCCAAGAACAGACTCCATCTGTGCCTGCGCCCGGACACCTCACGGGACGCAGAGGTTGAACGGCTGTTGAAGCTGGGCGCCTCGCTGGTCGCCGATCGCCGCAAGCCCGACGGCTGGGGCTGGGTCGTTCTCGCCGACCCGGAAGGCAATGAGTTCTGCATCCTGCTGGCCGAATCCGAGCGGGCGGCATTGGCCACGAGCACAGCGGCCTCGTAACGGACCGTGAGCCTTTCCTGGCGGGCTATCACCACAGGAGCCGAGCTTCCCGCGATCCCGCTGCGGGCTCGGGCTCTGTGAGGTTGCGGCTGCTCCAGTGGCGCACGCTCCGGCTCACAGGCACCTTGGACGGGTGAAGCTCACTTTGCGGGCGCGGGGGGCCGCACCACCGGACACCGTATGGCAGCGCTACGTCCAGCCGGCTCTGTGGCCGACCTGGGCGCCGCAGATCCGGTCCGTTGACACAGAACCAGAACTGCGCGCCGGAATGCGGGGCCGGTTGCTTCCCTGGGCGGGGCCGGCAGTGCGGTTCGTGGTAACGGCCGTCGACCACGAAGATCGCACGTGGAGCTGGCGGGTACAGACTGGGCCGGTCCGCATGCAGTTGTGGCACGCGGTGCGCCCGTGCGAGGGCTCGGCGACCACAACAGAGCTGCACATCGAAGGCCCCCTCTTCGTCGTCGCGGTCTACGCGCCGTTGGCCAAGCGTGCGCTGCGCCATCTGGTCCGGCCTTGATCCGCAATGCAGCGCGGTCCGGGCTGCAAGGCAGGCGCACAGCTGCGTCAGCACGTACTACTGGACCCTGCGGCCCGTAGCGGAGGCGAAGCCCAGCCAGGTGTGACGGTTGCCCCACCAGCACCAGCCGACCTTCGGGGCGTTGCGCCGCTCGCGGCCGTCTCGCCCCGTGCCGTTGCTGATCCAGATCGCCGGAGTGCGGGCATCCAGGGCGCCGTTGGGCTTGCGCAGCCGGGAGCCGATGGTCATGAAGCAGCGGTTGCGCTCGAGCACCGCCGGTTGCTGGAGCACCCAGTGGATGCCTTCGGTGAGCAGCAGCGGGGTGCGGTCGTCCTTGGTGAGGGCGGGCAGTGCCTCCTCGGGGCTCCAGTTGGCCATGTGGTCGCCGCGGTCGAGGCCCGTGACGAGGTAGAGAGAAGCGCCGGGCAGCTCGACGGTGCAGGGGGTGAAGCGGTCGACGTCGGGCATGTCGGTGACGACGAAGCCGGGCTTGCCGTCGCGGCGGAGCAGCGGTGCAAGGGCGGAGGTGGGCGCGTGGTCCGGGTGGACGGCGAGCAGTGCATCGCCGTCTCGGCTGCCGGCGTCCTCGGCGAACGTGCGCATCTCGTCGGCGGGTATCCCCGCGAGCTCGTGCACCCCAAGCTCGATCAGCCGTTCCGCCTGGGCGGCAAGCGACGGGAGAGGAGGCACGGTGATGACGGACGAGGTATCGGGCAAGACAGTCCCTCGGTTCACGGTTCGCAGCAGTGGCCTGACGTAAACGAGGGGGCCCTCCGGAGTGTTCCCGCCGCGGTGCCGGTGCCACGATGAAGTCCTCACCCGACGCCGTGTGCCCGTAAGCGTGGATGGCCGTCGCCTCATGGGGGACATGCCGCTGGTTCACCGACGGTTCTCCCTCGTCGTCAGCCTCGGTGCCCTCCCGGGGGCACCGAGTCAGCCAGGTGCTCCACGACGCACCCTCGGCCTGGCGCCGTCGTGCTGACCCTGAATCCCAAATGGCTCGCGTCGCGTACCTGTTGTGCAGAGTTCTGCGTGCGGCTCCGCCGCCGCCGCCGAGCTGCGGCATCGCCGTTGAGAACATCTGACTCGACGATCGGTCTCCGGGTCTACTCGCGGGTTGGCTACCGTCGGGCCGTGGTGCCCGATTGAGCGTTTGCCGGTCATTCGCCTGTCAGAGGCTGCCTCATCGTGTCAGCCGAAGCCAGTCATACTCCCGCGATCTTCGAGCTCAATGAGTGCAGAGTTGGGCCAGGTTCTGACGCCTCAGGTGGGTGAAAGGTCGTCAGCCGCTCCGTTCGGCGGGGTCCGCGAGGGGCCCCACATCAGCACCATCGGGCTTCAGGCGCAGAGAGATGCTGTTGATGCAGTACCGCTGGTCGGTCGGGGTCGGAAACCCCTCCCCCTCGAACACATGCCCAAGGTGAGATCCGCAGCGGGCGCACCGGACCTCGGTCTGCACCATGCCGTACGACCGGTCCTCGGCCAGCTCGACGGCGTCGGAATCCTTCGGGTCGAAGAAGGAGGGCCAGCCGCACCGGGAGTCGAACTTCTCCTTGGAGGTGAAGAGTTCGGCACCGCAGGCGCGGCACGAGTAGACGCCCTCCGTCTTGGTGTCGGTGTACTCGCCCGTGAAGGGCGTCTCGGTGTGCGCGCGGCGCAGGACCCTGTACTCCTCAGGCTTCAACTCCGCGCGCCACTGCTCGTCCGTCTTCTGGATGTCGTACGACATGAATCTCCATCCCTCACAAAGACCGGAGTCGACGTTCGAGGCTCCGGTCGGGCGCTTGCGATGGCGTATTCGGCAACGCGCCGCTGTTCGTCGGGCCTTCGGCCAATGCCCGGCAGTTGATTCCCGTGACGTGTGCGGCCGAGTGGATCGGATGCGATCTACTCGGCCGCAGTGCCCGCCTTGAGCGCGTAGGCCGTCAGCTGCGAAGTGACCGGAGCCCGGTGCGCAGCTCGTTCACGAACAGCTCCGGCTGTTCCCAGGCCGCGAAGTGTCCGCCCTTGGGAAGCCGGTTGTAGTGGATGAGGTTCGGGTAGGCCTGCTCTGCCCAGGTGCGAGGGGACTGGTACAGCTCCTCGGGGAAGACGCTCACGGCGACCGGAAGGGTGATTCCCTTCGCGCCGAAGAAGGGGAACGTGTTCTCCGCGTAGAGACGGCCCGACGAGACCCCGGTGTTCGTCAGCCAGAAGAGCGTGACGTTGTCGAGGAAGTCGTCTCGCGTCAGGCCTTCAGGCTCACCGGCGAATGAGCGGGTGATCATCGCCAGGCTGTCTCGGTCGTGGTCGGCCATGAAGGCAGCCAGGAACGAGGGAGAATCCGCGAGGCCGGTCAGAACCTGGGGACGTGAAGCCATGATGTACGCGTAGAAGACGTGCGCATACACAAAGGTCAGCTGGCCGACTGCGCGCTGCTCCTCCTCCGTGAGCTCCGGGAGGTCGGGCGGCAGCGGCTGGCTGGTGGCGAGCGCCTGGTCGATCGCAGGGGGGACTACGCCCGGCATGTTGGTGTGGATGCCGACCAATCCCTCAGGCGCCTGCAGAGCCATGACGTCGGTGACGACGGCACCCCAGTCGCCGCCCTGCGCCACATACCGTGTGTAGCCGAGCCGCTTCATCAGCTCGGCCCAGGCGCGTGCGATACGGTCCGGCCCCCAGCCCTTGGCGGTCGGCTTGCCGGAGAAGCCGTATCCCGGCATCGACGGAATCACCACGTCGAAGGCATCCGACGCACTGCCACCGTGCGCTGTCGGGTCCGTGAGCGGCTCGATGATCTTCAGCTGTTCGACGACCGATCCGGGCCACCCGTGCGTAATGAGGATCGGCAGAGCACCCTCATGCGACGAACGCACATGAATGAAGTGAATGTCCAGGCCGTCGATCTCGGTGACGAAATTCGGATAGGCACCCACCTTCGCCTTGACCCTGCCGAAGTCGTAGTCCTCGCCCCAGTAGCGGACGATTTCCTGAACAGTCGCGAGCTGAGGGCCCTGCGACTGATCGGTGACAGTCTCCTTCTCGGGCCAGCGTGTGGCTGCGATGCGCTTGCGCAGGTCAGCGACGTCCGCCTCCGGAAAATCCACCGTGAACGGCCGGACCGCCGTCCTTTCAGAAGTGACAGACATGGGGAATTCCTCCCGTCAGAGGTACTTACTCGATGAGGTCCCGAGTCTCACCCGGGGCGTGTGCTCATCGCCCCCGGGGACGCACGGGCATCACCCCGGGGTTTGCCCGGGGTGAGTACGGGCTCTACGCGGGCTGCCGTGCACACCGCATCGACCCTTGGCAGAGAGCCGCTCATCACGGAACGCGGTCCGGGCTCCGGGCCGCCCCGGCATGAGCAAAACCGAACAAACATGGTAAATTTGGTGGTCTTGCGTTGCGTTATCGCGACTGAAGGCGCCGCAAAGCCTCAGGCGAGCAGCGCTCAGGAACGCGCCAACCGATCGGGAAGATCGCTTCCTATGACCAAGTTCGCCGCCCGATCACAGGGCGGGCTGTGGGGTCGGATCGACCAGCTCACCGCGCTGGATCAGGTACTGGATACAGCTCGGGCCGGAAACAGTGCAGTGCTGGTTCTTCGCGGTGAGGCCGGCATCGGCAAGACCGCCCTGCTGGAGTACGCGGCCGGCCGGGCCGTGGGGTTCCGGACGATCGACGTCGCCGGCATCGAATCAGAGATGGAACTTCCGTTCGCCACCCTCCAGCTGGTGTGTGCGCCCATGCTGGGGAGACTGCACGAGCTGCCTGACCCACAGAGCGAGGCCCTGTCTGTCGCCTTCGGACTGCGGGAGGGCAAGGCCCCTAGTCGGTTCCTGGTCGGACTGGCCGTGCTCGGTCTCCTCGCCAGCATCACTGAGGACCACCCGCTGGTGTGTCTCATCGATGATGCTCAATGGATCGACGAGGGTTCCATAGAAGTGCTGTCCTTCGTCGCCAGGCGCTTGAAAGCAGAGCCCGTAGCTTTGATCTTCGCTCTTCGAGCGCCTTCCGACCGCGATCTGGCCGGTCTGCCGGAGATGGTGGTCAAGGGGCTGAGCGAACCCGATGCTCGCGCCTTGCTCGCCGCTGCCGTGAGCGTGCGCCTCGACCCCCTGGTACGGGACCGGATCGTTGCCGAGGCTCGCGGCAACCCCATGGCCTTGCTGTACCTCCCGCACGCTCTGGCGCCCGCTGAGCTGGCGGGAGGCTTCTGGCTTCCCGGCAGCCGCCCGCTGACAAGCTACCTCGAGAACGCGTTTCACCAGCAGTTCCGATCACTTCCAGAGGACAGCCAGCGCCTTCTGCAGACCGCCGCCGCGGAGCCCACCGGAGACGTGTGCCTGTTGTTTCGCGCGATCGGCTTGCAGAACATACCGGTCGACGCCGCAGCGCCGGCGGACGCCGCCGAGCTGGTCGACTTCCGGACCAGGGTGCGTTTCCGCCATCCCTTGGTCCGCTCGGCCATTTACCAAAGGATGTCCGCACAGGATCGCAGGACGGCCCATCGGGCTCTGGCACAGGCCACGGACGCCCATGACCCGGACCGCAGGGCGTGGCATCGAGCGCGCGCCGCCGCGTGGCCGGACGAAAGCATTGCCACCGACTTGGAAGAGTCGGCCGGCCGGGCTCAAGGCAGGGGAGGTGCTGCGGCAGCAGCCTCGTTCCTTCGGCGATCAACCGAAATGACATCCGACCCCGGACGGCGCGTCACTCGCGCGCTGGCCGCCGCACAGGCCGGGATCGACGCGGGCGGGCCCAACCAGGCGTACGACATGCTGGCGATCGCCGAGGCCGGTCCTCTGGACGCCCTGCAGCGCGCTCGCCTCGAGCGGTTGCGAGCGAGCCTGGTGTTCTCCCAGATCCGGGGCAGCGACGCCCCCCGTCTGCTTCTCGACGCCGCACACCGCCTGGCGCCCCTCGACCCCGACCTTGCTCGTGACACTCTGCTGGAAGCCGCCGGCGCAGCGGTCTTCGCCGGCCGGCTCACCGAGCAGCCCACGCATCATGAAGTTGCCGCGGCGGCCCGCGCTGAACTGACGCCGCAGAAGGTGCGGACAGTTGATGTCCTCCTGGACAGCATTGCCTCTCTGATCATTGATGGCTTCTCCGCCAGCGTCGACGCTCTCTGGCATGCGCTGCGCATCGTCCAGCAGGAGCAGAAGGAGGGCGTGCTGGAGGGTAGTCGCTGGCTGTGGCTGGGTTGCCCTTTGACGCCCGAGCCTTTCGCCCCGGAACTGTGGGACGACGGCGCGTGGTGCGAGATGGCGGACAGCTCCGTCGAAATCGCCCGCGATGCGGGAGCTCTTTCCGTTCTCCCCATGGCTCTGAACTACCAGGCTTGCTTCCATGTGCATGCCGGAGAATTCGGTCTTGCGGAATCCGAGATCGACGAGGCGAAAACAATCTCGGAGGCGACGAACAGCCCACCCATGTTGTACACGTTGCTTGTGCTCGGCGCCTGGAGGGCACAGGAGTCCACCATGCTGGAGCTCATCAACTCCAGCATCCGAGAGGCGCATGACCGAGGCGAGGGCCGCATTCTCGGTCTGGCAAAATACTCGACAGCTTTGCTGTACAACGGCACTGGCCAATATGACACCGCGCTGGAAGCCGCGACAAGCGCATGCCAGTACGAAGACCTCGGATTCTTCGGGTGGGCTCTGATCGAACTGATCGAGGCTGCCGCCCGCAGCGGGCAGCCGGGGGTCGCCGCAGAGGCGCTGGAAAAGCTCACCGCCCGCACGAACGCCAGCGGCACCGAGTGGGCACTGGGCGCGCAGGCCTGTTCCCGCGCCCTGCTGAGCACTGGCCAGGCTGCGGATGATCTCTACCAGGAGGCGATCGAGCGTCTCGGACGCTGCCGGATCGCCGTGCACCTGGATCGTGCTCACTTGCTCTACGGCGAGTGGTTGCGTCGCGAAAACCGTCGCCAGGAAAGTCGCACACACCTCCGCTTCGCCTACGAGAATTTCAGTCGAATGGGAGCAGCCGGTTTCGCCGACCGCGCCCACAGAGAACTCAAGTCGACCGGAGAACACGCACGCAAGCGGGCGGTTGGCACTGAGGTCACGTTGACCGGTCAGGAGACACAAATCGCTCGACTCGTCAAAGCCGGGCACACCAACAGCGAGATCGCCGGTAAACTGTTCATCAGCCCACGCACGGTCGAATGGCATATCGGTAACCTCTTCACCAAGCTGGGCGTCACCTCACGCGCCCAACTCTTCTCAGCGTCATCACCTCTCAACCAGGGCATGCGAATGTGAGCTACCGCACGAAGAACACGGTCACCTTCGACCCACATTGTTCGCCATGACGAAAGCCTCAAGATCGAGCAGTTCCTGCGGCCGTCGCGCGAAGCGGACGAAGGCCGGTGCGTACCTCGCCGACGAAGAGTTCCGGTTGTTCCCAGGCCGGAAAGTGCCCGCCTTTCGGGAGCTTGTTGTAGTGGACGAGGTTGGGGTAGGCCTGCTGCGCCCAGCTCTTCGGAGGCGTGTAGAGCTCGTTGGGAAAGACACTCACCGCAGCCGGGAGGTCAACGCCCTTGACCGCGAGGAAAGGGGATGTGTTTTCCGCGTAGAGACGAGCTGCGGAGATGGCCGTGTTCGTCAGCCAATAGAACGTGATGTTGTCCAGCACATCGTCCCGCGTCAGGATGTCGGACTCTCCGCCGTAGGCCCGGGTGATCAGCTCCACGCCGGGGTCGAGCATGAAGGCCGCCAGCCCCACGGGCGAGTCTGCCAGTGCGGTCAGCGACTGCGGGAGCGTCGCCATGGTGTAGGCGTAGTAGGCATGCGAGTACAGGAAGATCAGCTGATCGATTGCTCGCTGCTCGTCCGCTGAGGGATCCGGGATACCGGTCGGAAGCGGCTTGCCGGCCGCGAGAGCCCGGTCGATGTCGGAAGGGACTGCGCCCGCCAAGTTGGTGTGTATGCCGGCCAGTCCCGGAGGGGCCTGCGCACCCATCAGGTCCGTGATGATCGCGCCCCAGTCGCCTCCCTGCGCCGTGTAGTGGGCGTACCCCAGGCGTTCCATCAGTACTGCCCAGGCGCGCGCAATGCGCTCGGGCCCCCAACCGGTCGATGTCGGCTTCCCCGAGAACCCGTAGCCGGGTATCGACGGAAGCACCAGGTGGAAGGCATCCGACGCGTCCCCGCCATGGGCCGTGGGATCGGTGAGAGGCCCGATGATGTTCAGTGTCTGGATGATCGAGCCGGGCCATCCGTGGGTGAGGATGAGCGGCAGAGCATTCTCATGCTTCGAGCGGACATGGATGAAGCGAATGTCCAGCCCGTCGATCTCGGTCGTGAAGTGCGGCTGAGCCTTCAGCTTCGCCTCGACGTTGCGCCAGTCGTAGTCGGCTGCCCAGTAGCGCGCGAGTTGCTGAATCGTGGCGAGTTGTGTGCCCTGCGACTGATCGCCCACCGTCTCCCTGTCCGGCCAGCGCGCCGCCTGGATACGTGCACGGAGGTCCTCCAGCTCCGCATCCGGGAAGTCGAATGTGAACGGTTCAATTCCTGCGGGCATGGGAGGGCTCCTTGCCGTGGTGCGACGCGGTGCACTCGTTCATCCTCGTGGTTCCAACCCGTCGGGGATCACTGAGGTGCGTCTCACGATCGCCGGACAACGCCTCTTCCCCGGAGCGTGGCCAAACCGCCCGATGCAGCCACACCTCAGGGGCGGATTCGAGGCTCGGGGGCGGCCAGGATCCGAGGGCAGGAACTCGGCAGAATTCTCCACACCACCCCACGACAACAGACTAGTTCCCCTCTCGACACCCGTCATGTCGGACCTGTGCCCACCCCTGTCAGGCACATCCGTGATCCCGGGATCGGTGGACGCGTCCTCGGTGATCAGCTCCCGGCCGCTCCCCCTCAGTACCACCGCAACGCTGGGCGAACGTGGCACCGCGCCTTGTGACGTCTTGGCTGGGATGGCGCTAGAACGTCAACCAACCTTGTCCTTTTGACAAGGAAGGTTGACATGACGACAAGCTACCTTTACGTTCTTCCCATGGAGAAATCGCCGGAGAACCGCGATAGCCGAAGCGACACGGTCCGCGCCCGCGCCCTGTTCGTCGACTGGTTGCCGGCGGTCGTCGCCCTTGTGCTGCTCAGCCTGATCTCAGAGCTCGGGCTCTTCGGTGCGGCGGGCTCATGGGAAGTGTTCTGGTCGCTGCTGAACCTCGCCCCGGGGCTGTGGATCGTCCGGGCCGTGGTCAGGGGCCTGCGCCGCGCCGACGAGTACCAGCGTCGCTGCCAACTGGAAGCCCTGGCCATCGGGTTCGGCGTGCTGACCATGGCAATCTACGCCGTCGGACTGCTCCAGGCCGTCGGGGTGGGCGACCTGCGGCAGTTGATCCAGATCAGCTTCATCGGAAGCATCCTGATCTGGATCGCGGCCCTGCTGTTCAAGACCCCGCGGACCCGATGAGGAACCGACTCAGGGAACTGCGGGCGGCGCGCCGTTGGAGCCAGACCGACCTCGCCGACCGCCTCGACGTCTCCCGGCAAACGATCTACGCCATCGAAACCGGCCGCTACGACCCGAGCTTGCCACTCGCATTCAAGATCGCCGCCGTATTCGGCGAACCGATCGAGGATCTCTTCCTCCCCGACGAAACCACGGACGCCGCATCGTGACCGCCGGTTACGGCAGAGGGCGGCTCTGACTCTCCACTTCGGCGACGGCTACGCGTGGTCCCACGACGTCCCGCACCGACGACGGCCGAACGGCCGTGGCCGACGCGGGGCTCGGTGACGAGTTGCGGCCCGTACGGGACGCCGAGCCCGAGCGTCGGATACAGAGCGCCGACGTTGAACCAGAACAGCAACTGCACCAGCAGAGGCGTGGACCGGAAGATCCACACATACCCCCAACTCGGCGTACGCAGCACCGGGTTGGCCGAGAGCCGCATCACGGCCAGTGCGGTGCCGAGCGCAAAGCCGAGCACCATCACCGCGGCGGTCAGCCACAGTGTCAGCAGCAGGCCGTCGAGTACGGCGGACGTGGTGAAGTACCGCAGGACGACGTCCCATTGGAAGGCGTCGTTGCGGATGACGGAACTCGGCACCGTAAGGAAGGCCAGCAGCGCCGCGGCGGCGGCGAGCAGGCGGCCTACGTGCCGGCGCGGCACGATCGGCGGCAGGTCCGGACCGGCGTCCGTGCCCGGGTCCGGCCCGGGTGGGCCGGGCGCCTCCCGATTCTTCTCGCCAGAGTCGGAACCGGCATCGGGTGCCGTGGCGGGGTCGGTGACATCGAAAGACGTGACCATCAGGAGGCTCTCCTGGAAGGGATCGCGGGCGTGGATGTGTCCACCCGGCGGCACACGCAAAGCAGCGCCCCAGACGCTGCCCTGGCTCGGTGCGGCCGGGACCGGTGTCGTCACGCTCGCCGCGTCCCTCAACGCGGCCGGAGCGGCTTCCGCACACGGCGGGGCCGATCCGCCTTCGATCGTATGTGCCGGTGGTGCTGCTGTGTCAACCACGTGTGAAACCAGAGGCCGAGGGCGTCCGGCATCCGGTCCGCTCCTTGACGGGGAGCATCCCGTACTGCTCAATTGGTCGCATGAACGCCCAGCAGCGCTTGGTCTCGCGCGACCACATCGACTTCGGTCGGGTGTGGTCCGCAGCGTGTTGCGGCTGACTCGGCAGCGGGCTGTCTGACCGGCCCTTCCCTCCCTCGGTGACCCCCGTCGCGGGCCGAGTTGCTCCATCGCCTCACTGCTCCGCGCGGACGTCGGTCCGCTTCCGGACATGGTGCCGCGAGCCCGGACACGCGCTGCCTTCTCTCCTGCATCTGCCGACGCCGGCATCGTCACGCCCGTAGCTGTCGGCGGCAGTTCCCCAGACACCTCTCACGCGCATCTCTGACGACCCCTCATGCGCGGTGCCACCCGGCACCGTTCGGCTTCGGGTGCGCCCCCGCGCGATCGCCGCCCCTTCGAAAGGCCACTTCCATGCCCGTGGAATTCCTCGGCATAGCCGCCACCAACGACGGCTCCGAAACCACCGCGCGCTCCGGCGCCGCCTTCGACAAGGAGTACACGCTCCGGCTGGCCCGCGCTCACGAGGACCACGGCTGGGACCGGGTGCTGTTCGCCTACGGCTCCGGGTCCCCGGACCCCTCCCCCGCGGCCGCGTACATAGCGAGCAGACTGGACCGCCTCCAGATCCTGCTCGCCCACCGGCCCAACGTCTCGTACCCCACCTTCGCCGCCAAGACCTTCGCCACTCTCGACCGGATCAGCGAGGGCAGGCTGGCGGTCCATTTCATCACCGGCGGCAACGACCACGAGCAGGGCCGCGAGGGCGACACACTCACCAAGGACGAGCGCTACGCCCGCACCCGCGAGTACATCCGCATCGTCAAGAAGATCTGGACCACACACGAACCCTTCGACCACGAGGGCGAGCACTACCGCTTCCACGACTTCGTCAGCGACGTCTTCCCCGTCCAGCAGCCGCACCCGAACGTCTCCTTCGGCGGATCCTCACCTGCCGCGTACGCGGCCGGAGGCGCCGAGGCCGACATCTACTGCCTGTGGGGTGAGCCGCTGGAGAAGACCGCCGAGCAGATCGAGGCGGTGAAGGCGGCCGCGAAGGCAGCGGGCCGCACCGAAGTGCCGCGCATCCAGGTCGCGTTCCGCCCGATCATCGCCCCGACCGAGGAGTTGGCCTGGGAGAAGGCCCATCGCACCGTCGAGGCGATCAGGCAGCGACGCGAGAGCGGCCTCGTACGCCACCACCACAGCCGAGCCCCGGAGAACGCCGGCTCTCAGCGGCTGATCGCCATCGCCGAGGCGGGTGAACGCTACGACCGTGCGCTGTGGACCCCGACCGCCGCGGCGACCGGCGGCGCGGGCAACTCCAACGCTCTGGTCGGCACCCCGGAAACCGTCGCCCAGGCGCTCCTCGACTACTACGACCTCGGCGTCGACATTCTCTCCGCCCGCGGCTACGACCTGCTGGGCGATGCCGTCGACTTCGGCCGACACGTGATCCCCCTCGTCCGCGAGGAGGTCGCCAAACGCGACGCCGAGCGTGCGGCACGCGGCCCGCAGACCCTCGCGGCGGTGGGTGAATGAGCTCCACCGCCCACACGCCCCTCCCCGGGCTCACGGTCATCCGCGTCCCGGTCTCCGACCCGCGTGTCAGACCCCTGCTGCGCGAGCTCGGCGACGAGTACACGGCTCGCTACGGCCGTGATGCGCACGCCGAACTCGCCCGCTACCCCGATGAGGAGTTCACCTCTGCGCACGGTGGCGTCCTTCTC
Organism: Streptomyces sp. CA-251247; assembly: GCF_050952975.1. NCBI lineage: Bacteria > Bacillati > Actinomycetota > Actinomycetes > Kitasatosporales > Streptomycetaceae > Streptomyces > Streptomyces sp. CA-251247. Next base: position 279,157 of record NZ_CP191861.1, read on the forward strand.
CTGCTCGTGGAACAGGGGGAGCCCGTCGCGGGCGGCGCCTTCCGCCGTTACGACGGGACGACGGCCGAGCTGAAGCGAGTGTGGACACACTCGGCCCACCGCCGACGGGGCCTGGCCCGCAGAGTCGTCGCCGAGTTGGAGCGCGAGGCGGGCGACCGCGGCTACCGGAGGATCCATCTGACCACCGGGCCACGCCAGCCCGAGGCCCGCGGCCTCTACCTGGCCGCCGGCTACACACCGCTGTTCGACACGCAGGCCGACCCGGAGACCATCGGCCCGCTCCCCTTCGAAAAGCACCTCGCCGTCGCCCCGACGCGCCTCGGCGCGGGCGAGCAGCCGGTCACAGCTGTCCGGAGCTCCCCCACCGCCGCCGGGAAGTCCCTCACCGCCGAGCGGCGCACCGGAAAGGCCTCCGAGCTGTGAGCCTCCCCCGGACCACCCGTGCGCGACGTACGGCCCTCGCGAAGGCCGGCGAGAAGCCCTACGACGTCAAGGTCTTCTCCGAGAACGGAGCCGTCACCACCGCCCTCCAGCAGGGCCGGATCGACGTCGTCATGTCCACCATCAACGGCCTGCGCCACCAGGCCGCGCAGCCCGAGGCGCGGACCACCTTCCTCGGCGAGTACCACCGCCTCGACGTCGGCTTCGCCTTCAAGAAGGGTTCCCCGCTCACCCCCGCCTTCCAGGCCGCGGTCAACCAGTTGATCAAGGACGGCACCTACACCCGGATCCTGCAGAAGTGGGGTACCACTGCCTCCGCGATCGATGCGTCGCGGATCAACCCGCCCGAGCACCGCTGAGAGTTGAGCAGGAAACGACGATGGGACTCACCACCGACCCCGCGCCCCCCGGCGCGGCCATCACCGGCGCAGGCGCCGGCCACCAAGCCCCGCCCGCCTCCGACGACCCGGCCTCGCTGAAGGTCGTATCCGCCCGCCACTACGCCCGGTGGGCCGCGGCCGCCGCCGTGACCGTACTGACCGCCCAGTTCGTGCACGGCCTGGTCACCAACCCGGTCTGGGAGTGGGGCGTCTTCAGCGACTACGTCCTGTCCGAGACCATCGTCCAGGCAGTGCTGGTGACCCTCCAGCTCACCGCCTACGCCACGGTGCTCGGCTTCGTCCTCGGCACCGTGCTGGCCTTCATGCGGCTGTCGCGCAGCCCGGTACTGCAGACCGTGGCCTGGACCTACGTCTGGATCTTCCGGTCCATCCCGATGATCGTCCAGCTGGTGTTCTGGTTCAACCTGGGCGCCCTGTACGAGGAGTTGGGCGTCGGCATCCCCTTCGGCCCGGTCTTCTGGTCCGTGGACAGCAACAGCCTGATCGGGACGATCGGCGCCGCCCTGATCGGACTGTCGCTCCATCAGGCCGCGTACGCGGCCGAGATAGTCCGCGGAGGCGTCATCTCGGTCGATCACGGACAGCTGGAGGCCGCCGCCTCGCTCGGTATTCCCCGGCTGCGTCAGATCCGGCGGATCGTCCTGCCGCAGGCCATGCGCGCCATCCTGCCCACGGCGGGCAACGAGATCATCGGCCTGCTCAAGGGCACCTCGGTGGTGTACGTCATGGCCATCGGCGAGCTCTTCTACCAGGTGCAGGTGGTCTACGGCCGCAACGGACGGGTGATTCCCCTGCTGATGGTCGCCACGGCCTGGTACGTGGTCCTCACCTCGGTGCTCTCCGTCGCCCAGTACTACGTGGAGCGCCGCTACGCCCGCGGTGCCAACCGCACCCCGCCGCCGACCCCGTTGCAGCGCGCCCGGCGCTTCGTACGGAACCTGCGCGCGGCTGCCGCACAGCGTGACGGACGCGTGCCCGTGGGCCGGGCGGGTCTCGCCGGGCTCCGTACCACGAAGGAGAACCCATGAGCGACGTGATGGTCGACGTCCGCGGCGTCCACAAGAGCTTCGGACCGCTGGAAGTGCTGCGCGGCGTCGACCTGCTGGTCCGCACGGGCGAGGTCACCGTGATCCTCGGGCCCTCCGGCTCGGGCAAGTCCACCCTGCTGCGCACCATCAACCACCTGGAGAAGGTCAACCGCGGCTGGATCAGCATCGACGGTGAGCTCATCGGCTACCGCCGCTCGGGCGGCAAGCTGCACGAGCTCAAGGAGAAGGACGTTCTGCAGCAGCGCACCCACATCGGGTTCGTCTTCCAGAACTTCCATCTCTTCCCCCACCTCACCGTGCTGGACAACATCGTGGAGGCCCCGGTCTCCGCACTGCGCCGCCCGCGCAGGGAAGCGGAGAAGACCGCCGGCCGTCTGCTGGAGCGGGTCGGGCTGTCCGACAAGGCCGAGACCTACCCGCGGCAGTTGTCCGGAGGGCAGCAACAGCGGGTGGCCATCGCCCGTGCGCTCGCCCTCGAACCCAAGGTGCTGCTCTTCGACGAGCCCACATCGGCGCTCGACCCGGAGCTGGTCGGCGAAGTCCTCGACGTCATCAAGGACCTGGCCCGCACCGGCACCACCATGATCGTCGTGTCCCATGAGATCGGCTTCGCCCGCGAGGTCGCCGACACCGTGGTGTTCATGGACGGCGGAGTCGTTGTGGAACAGGGGCCGCCCGCGGCCGTCCTGGACGACCCGCAGCACGCGCGCACCCGCACCTTCCTCTCCAAGGTCCTCTGACCGACCTCCACCCCGTCCCGCTTTCCCTCAAGGAGAACCCCGTGCCCACTCGCCGTTCCGCCGCGGCCGTCATCGGACTCGCCGCCGCACTCGTCCTCAGCGCCTGCGCCAACCCCACCGACGGCGGTACGACCGACGTCGCGAACCCTGGCGACGCGTCGGGCAGTACCACCACGAAGATCAACAACAGCCCGGACCAGAAGCGCGTCACCACGGACAAGGTCGACGCCATAGCGGCACAGGTGCCCGGGGAGATCCGCAAGAGAGGCACGCTGAGGATCGTCGGATCCGCCGACAGTTCGCCACCACTTGGCTTCTACGCGACCGACGACAAGACCCGTATCGGCGTGGAGATCGACATCGCCCATCTGGTCTCGAACGTCCTCGGTCTCAAGCCCGACTACACCCCGGTCTCCTGGGAGAACATCTTCGTCGGCCTGGACAGCGCCAAGTACGACGTGGCCTTCAGCAACGTCACGGTCACCGAGGAGCGCAAGGAGAAGTACGACTTCGCCACGTACCGCAAGGACGATCTCGCCTTCGAGGCGAAGAAGGGCAGCGGACTCAAGATCGCCGACTACAAGGACGTCGCGGGGAAGACGGTCGCCGTGGACAGCGGCACCAACCAGGAGAAGATTCTGGTGGATTGGAGCAAGCAGGCGGAGCGGGCGGGCCTCGAGCCGGTGGACATCAAGTACTACAAGGCGCCGTCCGATACCTACCTCGCCCTCGAGTCCGGGCGCATCGAGCTGTTCCTCGGGCCCAACCCGACCGCCGCATACCATGTCTCGTCGGCCGGCAAGACCGAGATCGCCGGCACCTACTCCGGCGCCGGCGCCACGCTCCAGGGCCTGATCGCGGCCACGGCCAAGAAGGACCGGGGCCTGGCCGAGCCACTGGCCGCCGCACTCAACAAGGTCATCGGCAACGGCACATACGCCGCGGTGCTGAAGCGCTGGGGCCTGTCGAGCGAGGGCGTGACGACGTCGGAGATCAACCCGCCCGGCCTGCCCAGGACCGGCCAGTAGGACCGTTGGTGCGGAGGCCATGCGGGCCTCCGCACTCTGGCCCGGTAGGGCGGCCGCGACGACGTCGACCGGCTCGGGCCACCGCTCAGGCTCTCTGGGTCCTCCTGATCTCGAGAGCGGCCACGTCGAGCCCCGTACGGCTCAACGGCGTTGCCACTCCTCCGCGAGGAGTCGGTAGGAACGCACCCGGTCGGCGTGGTCGTGGGTGATGGTGGTGATGATCAGCTCGTCGGCGCCGGTGGCTTCCTGGAGCTGTTCGAGTCGGTCGGCGACGCGTCCCGGGGAGCCGACGAACTGGGTGTCGACACGGTCGGCGACGAGTGCCCGGTCCGCTTCGCTCCAAGCCTGAGCACGGGCCTGCTCCGGGGTCGGATAGGGAATGGCACCCTCGGCCGTGCGGATGCTGCGAACCCACGGCCCATAGCCGGTGGCCAGTTCGCGAGCGGTTTGCTCGTCCTCGGCGACGACAACGTCGGCGGAGACGCTGACAAAGGGTTTGTCGAGGTGGTCCGACGGCTGGAATGCGGCACGGTAGCCGTCCGCCGCCTCCAGCACAGTGGCCGGGCTGACGTGGTAATTGGCCGCGAAACGCAAGCCGTTGCGCCCTGCGACGTCGGCACTCTCTCCGCCGCTGCTGCCGAGGATCCACACCTGCACATCAGCGCCCTCGCCGGGGATCGCGTGTGCTTCGATCCCGTCCGCGGAACGGTACTCGCCGCGCAGGAGCGCGAGTATGTCGTCGACCTGCTCACCGTAGTCCTGGGGGCGGGCGCCGGGCTGGTGCAGGAGCTGCTGCTGAAGCAGGAAACGGGGTGAGCCGATCAGGTGCTCGAAGGAGAAGCGTGGCGGGATCTTCAGCCCGTTGGGAGCGCGGCCGTCGAGGACGGGGATCGTGGTCGTACGAGGACCTGCCGTCTGCCCGGAGGGACGTCCGCCTGAGCGGCCGAGGCCCAGGTCGAGTCGCCCGGGGTGAAGGGCGTCGATCAGTCCGAACTCCTCGACGGTGGAAAGAGCGGTGCGGTGACCGAGCTGTACGGCGCCGGAGCCGATCCTGATCGTGGAGGTCGCGGAAGCGGTCAGGGCCAGGACGACGGCGGGCGAGGTCCCGGCGACGCCCGGGTTGAGGTGGTGCTCGGCAAACCAGTAGCGGGCGTAGCCGAACCGCTCGGCCTGCTGGGCGAGATCGATGGTGTTGCGCAGTGCTGCCGCGGCGGTGGAGCCGGACGAGATCGGGACGAGGTCGAGAACTGCGAGAGGGATGCCGGCCATGGTCGGGTGTTGCTCCTCAGCGGTCGGTGGGCGCGAGTGCCGATGCGGACACGGATACCGGCCCAGGGCCGAGTTCGGGCCCGGCGACGACCGGACCCCAGGGAAACGGCGGGTCGGGGAAGTCCCGTCGAGAGACGAGCACGGCGTCCAGCCGGCCCCGCACCTGGTCGGTGCGCCCGTCCGGCTCAAGGGCGGGAACAGGTCAGCAACAACACAGGGCGCCGGCCACCCGTTGCAGATCGATGTGGGGCCGGGAGTACAGGCGGACACAGCCGCGCGCGACGAGGACCCCGACAGCCGGGACGAGCATGCGCGAAACGGGGGACAACACCGTCACCTCCGCTCGTTCGGCCGCTTGGCCTGCTTGTTCAGTGGCCTGCCGTGCTCGGGCAGGGAAGCCCATGTCATCGCAGGCTAGGCGGAGCCGGACGGGCGAAGGTGGAGAGCGTATTGCGGTTTCATGAAACCGTCCGGACTCCCGTGGGAGGGCTGAGCGGGACCGTCCGCGATGTGTACCGCCCAGTCCAGGATCTGCACGGCCGCCCCTGCGGCCTCCAGTCCTCGGCAGCGGGCATGGTGCCTGCGGGCGATGCCGTCCAGGTCGAGGTGCCGGCCGAAGGCGGGGTGGGCGGCCAGCCGTCGTGCGTAGGCCCACAGGTGCGGATGGTCGGCGATGCGCTGCACGGCCGCGGCATCCAGGTGATGTCGGTGCACGGTGTCCAACTGCACGAGGGTCACCCACAGATGCACGTCGCCGGCGGTCAGGCGGTCGCCCAGGATGAAGTCCTGGTGGGCGAGCCGCCACTCGAGTGACCCCAGGAAGCGGAGCAGGGAACCCAGGGCGGTCCGACGCGCGGTGGCGTCGGCTTCAACCTGCCCGGCACGCTGGGCGGCTTCGTTGATGCGGTCCTCACAGAGACTTTCGAGGGCCTCGATCTCCGCCTCGGTGTCGTGCGGGTAGAGCGTGGGCCGGTCGGGCTCGTCACCGCCGAAGCGCCGAGCCAGGTCGCGCAGGATGTCCGGGGTGTGCGTGCTGACGATCCGTCCCGTCCAGGTGTCGCTCAACACCGGTGCGACGGCGGGTCCGGGATGCCCGTGCGAACTGGCCTCGTACAAGGGGTGCAGGGCGGAGTGTCCGCCGTGGGGCCTGTCGGGAACGGCCGGCAACAGCACCACGGGGACCGTCTCTTCCAGACCGAGGAGGCTGTGCGCGACAGCGATCCGCAGACAGTGGGAGCAGGACAGCGAGAGGTGGAGGCGGTAGCGGCGCTCAGCAGCGTAGTAGCCACTGCCGGCGTCACAGCCGATCCGGCCTCGGAACGACGGCGGGGAGGCGGGGGACGGCACGGTGGTCAGGGGTACGGCAGGCATGTTTCTCCCTGGGGCCAGGTCCGGCGGCTGATTCTCAGAGGTTGCGACGGGCGGCGCATACGGGGGTGATGGGCGCGCGACGTCGGCGCGTACCCGTACGCGGCAGCTTTGCGGTACCAGACGGGTACCGCGCCGGTTCAGCGCAGAGCGCCCGCCGCGCTGCAGACACGCAGGAGATCGATGTGGCGGCGGGAGGTCAGGAGGAAAGCCGTCCGGCCGGCGCGCATCGCGCGGTTGGCGGGCGACCCCGGACGCTCCATCTTTTTCCCACCCATTCACTAGGGAACTCTGCTCTGGAGTTTCAGGCAGCCTTCGTGCCACGTCAAGAGCGCGTTCCGCAGTCTCGCCCGAGGTCTCACATGATGGACGTGAGGCGCTGTGCCGCCTTGGTCGACGCGGCCGGGCTGACGTCCGCGCGGGGCCACAGCCCTGGCCCGCGTCGGGCTCGCGAACCACTGCGCCGGGCTCTCCATCCGGTGAAGACGTCGGGCAGCGACATGCCGCGGGTGAGAGCGTTGAAGGCTTGAGGGCGTTGAAGGCTTGAGGCCGGTTCAGGGTGAGGGGGGCCGCTCGGCGCGCAGGACGCCGAGCACGAGCGCCGCACATCAACCGGCCGGTGGAACAAGCCCGGGTCGGCAGTGACCGTCCGGTATATAGGCTGGCCACGTGGCAGCGACACGGAAGAAGGCGGCACCGGCCGGCGAGCAGGGCGTCCAAGGTTTCGAGCTTCAGGCATTCGCGGTTCAACTGCGGCGCCTGACAGGCGAGATCAACAGGTTCGCCCACGAGTTCGCCGCGCATCAGGGCCTGCACGCCACGGACGTCCAGGCACTGGGCGCGATCATGGACGCGCAGTCTCCGCTGACTCCCGGTCGCCTGGGCGAGCACCTCGGCCTCACCTCCGGTGCGGTGACCGCTTGCCTCGACCGGCTGGAGCGGGCCGGCCACATTCGCCGGGTCCGGGAGAGTCCGGACCGGCGCGTCGTGCATCTGCACTACCTGCCTGAAGCACGAACGACGGCGCGGGCGCACTTCCTGCCACTGGCCGAGGCGACCGCGCGGGCCCAGGAAGGCTTCACCCCCGACGAGCTGCTCAGCGCCCTGCGCCTCCTCGGCGCCGTGAGCGACGAGCTCGAAAGCCTGAACAAGAGGCACTGACCCCACTGACCTCGGCTCTGCGGGGCAGTTGGAGCTGCCGGCCGAAGAAGCGCACCGGCAACGCATCCGGATCGGCCCTGCCGACGGAACTCTGTGGCGAGCCCTTTCCCTGTCATGGGTTCACCGCCGAAATATATCTTGATGATTGAGATACATTACGGTTGAAGGATCTTCGCCGTCCGCACCTGGGAGTGCCATGCTCAGCTCCACCCGGCTCGTACGCCGGCTCGTGCCTGTCGTCCTGCTCGCCGCCTGGCTCGGCGTGGGCGGAGGGCTGGGCCCGTACGCGGGCAAGCTCGGTGACGTCGCGACCAACGATCAGGCCGCCTTCCTCCCGCAGAACGCGGAATCCACCGAGGTCATCGAGGCTCAGAAAGCATTCCCGGAGGACGAGACACTCCCCGCCATCGTCGTCTGGACCGCGGAGGACGGTGGGCGGGTGAACGCAGAGCAGCGCGCTGCCGCCACCAAGGCCCTCGCGAATCTCGACGGTGCGTCCGGCACCGCCGGACGCTCCTCCCCCGCCCTGCTCTCGAAGGACGGGCAAGCCCTCCAGGGCATCGTCCAGGTCCAGCCCGACCTCGGCGAGGAACTCCCTGTCGTACTCGACGAGGTGGAGGAGGCAGCGTCCACCGTGCCTGGCACCACGGTGCAGATGGCCGGGCCCGCGGCGAGCCAGGCCGATCTGTCCGACGCGTTCGCCGGGATCGACGGCCTGCTCCTCGGCGTCGCACTGGTCACCGTGCTGATCATTCTGCTGCTCGTCTACCGCAGTGTGCTCCTGCCGCTGGTCATCATCATCAGCGCGGTCCTCGCACTCGCCCTGGCGTGCGCAGTGGTCTACGCGCTCGCCGACCGCGACGTCGTCCGCGTCGACGGCCAGGTCCAGGGCATTCTCTCCATCCTCGTCATCGGAGCGGCCACGGACTACGCCCTGCTGCTCACCGCCCGCTTCCGCGAAGAACTCGCCCGGCACGGTGACCGGATGACGTCCATGCGTGCCGCACTGCGGCAGTCGGCCGGTCCGATCGTCGCCAGCGCCGCCACCGTCGCCCTCGGCCTGATCGCGCTGCTCCTGAGCGATCTCACGAACAACCGCGCCCTCGGACCGGTCGGCGCCATCGGCATCGTCTGCGCCGTACTGAGCTCCCTCACCTTCCTCCCCGCCGTACTCGTTCTCCTCGGCCGCAGCGCCTACTGGCCGGCGCGCCCCAAGCCTGCGGACACGGGCAGCGCCGCCCAGGGAAGCAAGGGCGTCTGGCACCGGATCGCGGCACTCGTCGACAGAGCCCCACGCACGGTCTGGGCCGTGACGCTCGCCGGCCTGCTCGCCTGCGCCGCGTTCGCACCCACGCTGAATTCCAAGGGCGTCCCCCTCGACGAAATCTTCGTCAATGACGCGCCCTCGGTGGCCGCTCAGAGCACGCTGAGCAAGCACTTCCCCGGCGGGTCCGGCAACCCCGCCGTGATCATCACCGACGCCGACCGGCTGGGTGAGACCGTCCAGACAGCGCAGCGGACGGAGGGCATCGCCTCCGTCGCGCCGGTCACCGCCTCCGGACGTCCCGGCCGGGGAGAGCCGCTGGTCGTGGACGGCAAGGTGCTCGTCAACGCGACGCTCGAAGAGGCAGCCGACAGCGACGCCGCACAGCGCGCCGTGTCCCAGCTGCGCGAAGCCGTGCACGCCGTACCCGGATCCGCTGCGCTCGTCGGCGGGTACACCGCCCAGCGGTACGACACACAGGAGACGTCCGCACGGGACCGGATGGTGATCGTGCCCGTCGTGCTCGCGATCATCCTGCTGATCCTCGTCGGCCTGCTGCGATCGCTGCTCATGCCCGTACTCCTGGTGGCAACCGTGGCGCTCAACTTCCTTGCCACACTGGGCGTTTCGGCGCTCGTCTTCCAGGGGGTGCTCGGCTTCTCGGGAACCGACGCTTCGGTGCCGCTGTACGGCTTCGTCTTCCTCGTCGCGCTCGGCGTGGACTACAACATCTTCCTGATGTCACGGGTGCGCGAGGAGTCGCTCCGTCATGGCACCCGGGAAGGCGTACTGCGCGGACTGACGGCCACCGGAGGGGTCATCACCTCGGCAGGAGTCGTCCTCGCGGCCACGTTCGCGGCCCTCGGCGTCATCCCGCTCGCCTTCCTCGTCCAGATCGCGTTCATCGTCGCCTTCGGCGTACTGCTCGACACCCTCGTCGTCAGATCCCTCCTGGTCCCCGCGCTGGTCCGGGACATCGGACCGAAGGCCTGGTGGCCCGGAGACCTCAGCCGGCGCAAGGACCAACCGGAGCCGCCCGTGGCAGCGGAAGCCGCCTCGTCCACAAGGTGACCCTGATGACCCCTCACAGGCGCCGGAACAGCCTCGTGTTCCGGCGCCTGAGAGCTGGATTATGGAGCGCGAGTACGCCGTCCCGCACCCGGCGCCCGGACGGCGCCCTCTTCGGAGGGGGTGTATCGCCCTCTAGTCGACGAGGGAGGCCTTGGCCACGGCGTACGAGTCCTCGTAGAGGTGGTAGCGGGTAATCCGCCCGTCCTGGACCGTGGTGTGCAGGGCGAACGCCGTGTCGATGTCCCGGCCCGTCGCCCTGACCTCGGAGACCATGTGCCCGATGAGCACCACGTCGTCGCCCGCTGCGATGATGTGGCGAAGCTCGAACTCCTTCGCCTCCACATGGGTTTGCAGCAGGTCGAAGAAGGTCCGCATGCCCTCCCGCGAGTCGACCTCGGGTACCCACGGAATACCCGGCGGGTGCGGGATGGAGAAGGACACGGAATCGGCGAACAGCGCCGCCGCCTCCGCACTCTTCCCCTCGGCGAGCAGCGGGAACAAACGTTGCACGGTCTGCGCCGGTGACTCTGCTGTCATGTGTGTCGACACTACAGTCGGATACGGTCCGCAGGCCGGTCACAACCTCATCCGATGTGTCATGCCTGGACAGTGGGACGAACGTTGATCTCGCCGATCTCGACGTCGTGAGGTTGCTCGATGGCGAACGCCACCGCGCGGGCAACAGCTGCCGGCGGGATGCCCACCGCATCCATGTTCTTTCGCGTCTGCTCGCGGAGGTGCGGGTCTCCCATGGAGTCGGCGAGATCGGTGCGGATGTAGCCCGGTGAGATGGCTGTCGTGCGCACCACGCCGTCGGTGGACTCCCTGCGCAGACCCTCATGCACGGTGCGCACCGCGTTCTTGGTCGCCGCGTACACGGCCATCGAAGGGGACACGGTCAGGCCGGCCACGGAGACGATGCTCACCAGGTGGCCCGACCCCTGCTCTCGGAAGACGGGCAACACGGCGGCTATGCCGTTGAGCATGCCGCGAAGGTTGACATCGATCATGGCCGACCAGCCTTCGGTGTCGAGGTCGGCCAGCGGACTGATCGGGGCGATGCCGGCGTTGTTCACCAGCACATCGATACGGCCGTACTGATCGACGGTGGTCGCCACGAGGCGCTGCAGATCCTCGGCGCTGGTGACGTCGACGACGCACGTGGCAGCACGTCCCCCCTCCTCCCGGATGTTCTGCGCTATGGCGTCGATGCGCTCGCTGCGACGCGCCGCGAGGACGACCGCGGCGCCGCGCTCGGCGAGCAGACGGGCCGTGGCCTCACCGATGCCTCCGCTCGCTCCTGTGATGGCGACGGTCTTGTCGTGAAGAGAAAGCATGACTGCACCTCCCGTAAAGTGGACACGTGTCCGGTATACGGATCAGCCTACCGGACACGTGTCCATTTGTCAGAGGCGGACATCAGGAGACGCCCATGAGCACGCCGGCACGACGCCCGGATGCTGTGCAGAACCGGACTCGCATCGTGGAGGCCGCGCGCGCGGCACTCGCCGAGTCCAGCCACGTCCACCTCAACGAGATCGCCAAGCGCGCGGGTGTAGGACAGGGAACGCTCTACCGGAACTTTCCCAACCGCGAGGCGCTCCTCGCCGAGGTCTACCGACGCGACGTCGAAGAACTCGTGACCGCCGCCTCCGCGCTGCTGGCGGAACACGAGCCCGTGGAAGCCCTGCGTCACTGGCTCGACCGAGTGATCGACTACGCCGAGATCAAGCGCGGCGTCCTGGCAGCGCTCGAGCCGGCGGCGTGGCAGGACCTGGTGGCCCACAGCCAGAACCCCATCGAGAGCGCCCTCGGCCATCTGCTCAACGCCGGAAAAGCGACCGGTTCCCTCCGCACCGACGTGGACGCGCCCGGGGTGCTCCTGCTCATCGCCTACCTGAGCCGACTGGACCGGGATGCATGGGAATCGACGGCAAGGCCCCTGATGAACGTCATCCTCGAGGGCCTTCGCCGACGGGACGCGGATCGGTGAAGGCAGGGGAAGGACATGCATGCTGGATCGAGGCGGGCTGCCTCTGGATGTGAGCCCGGCGTTCAGCGGCGGGGCTTCTGTCACCCAGGCGACCGAACCAGGTGCGTTGGGGCAGGGGCGAGTGATCCTCCGTCAGGCGTGCGGCACGACGGCCACAGGGCAGGAGGCGTGGTGGATCACGGCGTGGGTGACCGATCCGATGTGGGAGCCCTTGGCCGCCCTGCGCCGGCCGACGACCACGAGTCGCGCGTCCGAGGCAGCCGTGACAAGGTGCTCGGCGGCCCGCCCGGAAGCGGACACCTCGGCTACTTCCACTGCCGGGTACGTCTCCCGGAACGGGCTCACCGCGCTCGTGAGCGCCGACGCCATCTCGGCCTCGTCAGCTGCTCCGCGATGGTGGCGGAACGGGGAGTGCCACGTGTGGACGATCTCCAGTGGGACGCCGTGCCGCCCGGCGAAGTCGAAAGCGAAGTCCAGGAGTTCACTCTTCACCTCACTCACATCGAGGCCGAGAACCACCTTCTGGTGATTGCTTCCGTCAGCGGCCCCGGACTCACCCTCGCCGTACCCCGGGCGCACCAACACCACGGGGCGCTTCGCATCCGCGACGACCTCCTGCCCCACCGAACCGACGATGAAGCCGCGGACGCCGCCGAGCCCGTGGGACCCCACGACCAGCCACTCCGCCTCCGAGGCGGCAGCCAGGAGCACTTGTGTCGGGGCGTCCTCGATCCTCTCCGCGGTCATGGCGAGGTCCGGCATCCGGGCCCGGATACGCTCCTCGGTCGTGGCGAGAACTCCTTCCGCCTCGGTGCGACGGTCCTCGTGCGACACCTTCATTGCCCCCAACTGGTGCTGCGCCCAGCGCGTGCCGTACACCAGCCGCAGGGCGGTCCCGCGCAGTGCCGCCTCGTCGGCGGCCCAGTCCACCGCCGCGACACTTCCTTCGGAGCCGTCCACTCCAACGGTGATGGGTCGGGACATGCCGCTCTCCTCGCCTCGGGTCGCGCATTTGGGCTGTCACGATGGCTGCCCATGGGCATCCAGCCGACAGGCACCTGATCGGGAACCTACCGAGCCACTGCACCACTGCGGCCCGCTGCGTCCGACCACGCTGCCGAAGTGCCCCGTCTGGCGCATTGACTCGACGGCGTTCTGCGGTCCGGATCAGTGGCGGGGCGGGTGGCGTGGCCCACCGTGCCCCAATCCTGAACAGGTGGCGGGGCAGCCGAGTACCTCCCGTGAGCGGTGACTACGTCACTCCGCGATCCAGTTTTTAAGTTAATTAGCAATTAATATTGACAGGCATCAGGGGCCTGGGCACAGTTTCCGCCTGGCACCGGCCCTCGGTACGACCCGAGCGGGGTGCCCGATACCCCCAACTCTCGGGAGACTTCAGTGGCTTCGCATCGTGCAGAGATGGTGCGTGTGCGGCGGACCGTGGCGGCGCTCGGCGCCGTGGTACTGGTCGGATCGGCCGTTCCGGCGGCACACGCCGCGGACGACCAGGGTGCGCCGCAGTTCTACGACAGCGGACTCGCCCCCACGCCGTACATGGGATGGAACACCTACTACGGGCTCGGCGCCCCGACGGAGGACCAGGTCAGAAAGGTCGCCGACCACCTCGTCACCAGCGGGTTGCGCGACAGCGGCTACAACATCGTGTGGCTGGACGGCGGTTGGCAGGCCGACCAGCCGCGCGACCCGGAGACGGGCCGGCTCGTGGCCCACCCCACGCGCTTCCCCTCCGGTATCCCCGCACTCGTGACGTACCTTCACCAGCGCGGTCTCAAGGCCGGCATCTACACCGACGCGGGCGAGTACGACGGCGGCAAGTGGTGCGGGCTCGGCAGCCGCGGCCACTACGCGCAGGACGCCCGCCAGTTCGCCGGCTGGAAGGTGGATGCCATCAAGGTGGACTTCCTCTGCGGCATCGGCGCCGGGCTCGACCCGGGCCCGGCCTTCAAGGAGTTCAGCGACGCCGTCGCCAAGTCCGGACGGAAGATGCTGCTCAACCTGTGCAACCCGCTCACCGACGACTGGGGCATGCCGCACACCCCCGAGCAGGACGCGCACAACACCTACGTCTACGGTCCGACGACCGCCGACTCCTGGCGCACCGGTACCGACATCGCCTGGGGTACCCCGACGGCGGGCGAGTGGCCGAACATCCTGCGCAACATGGATGCCAACGCCTGGCACCCCGAGGCTCAGGGTCCCGGTCGCTGGAACGACCCGGACTACCTCATCCCGATGCGTAAGCTCGCCGACGGTGGATACGAGCTCAACCAGGAGGAGTCCACCACCCAGTTCGTGATGTGGGCCGAGATGGCCTCGCCGCTGGTGCTCGGCAGTGATCCGCGCACCCTGTCGCGGTCCATGCTCGACACCCTGCGCAACCCCGAGATCATCGCCGTCAACCAGGACCGGCTGGGTATCCAGGGCGCCCGCGTGGCCTCCGACTCCGTGGGCGACGTCTACAGCAAGGTCCTCCAGGGCGCGGGCAAGCGGGCGGTCGTCCTGCTCAACCGCTCCGATCAGGCACAGGACCGCACCGTGACCTTCGCGGACGCCGGCCTGGCGGGCAAGGTCGCCGTCCGCGACCTGCGGGCCCGCACATCGCGCGGCACCTTCACCGGTTCGTACACCGTGCGTGTCCCCGCCCATGGCACCGCGTTCCTCAAGCTGACCGGCACCGACGACGCCCCGGGCACGCAGTTGCCCGGCCACTCATCGGCGAGCCCGGCCCTGACGCGCGAGGGCGACACCCTGACCGCCTTCACCCGTGGCACGGACGGGAGCCTGCGCGCTCAGACCGCCCTGGGCGGTGACTGGTCCAAGGCCCGGACCACCGAGCTGGGTGGCCCGACGCACGGCCGTATCCTCGGCCAGCCCGCCGCGTACGCCTCCGCCGGCGGACGGATCGACGTCTTCGTGCGGGGCACCGACAACAGCGCCTACCGGCGCGTCTTCACGAACGGGCACTGGGGTCGCTGGCAGTCCTTGGGCGGCACGTTGACGGACGCACCGACCGTGGCCTTCGCGGGTCCGGACGACTGGACGCTCTTCGCCCGAGGTGCGGACGGCACGTTGTCGTCACGCGGCCCGGCCGCCGGCTGGTCCCCGCTGGGTGCCCCGCAGGACAAGGCGTTCTACGGCCGTCCGTCGGGCGTCGTGGACGACGACGGCAGGCTGCACGTGGCCGTGCGCACTCCCGACGACTCGGTCTGGACGCGGACCCGTGACGCCTCCGGCACCTGGTCGGACTGGGCGGCCCTCGGCGGCACGGTCAGTGGCAGTCCGACGCTGGTGGCTTCCGGCGGGACAGTGCATCTGTACGCCCGCGCCGGTGACTACACGCTCTGGACCCGCAGTTGGACCGCTTCCGGCAGCTGGGCGGGCTGGAGCAAGAACGACGACTTCGTCAGCGGTGCCTTCGACGGTGCACTCGGTGCCGTGGCCGGGCCCGATGGCGAGGTTCTGGCCGCCTTCCGCGGCGTGGACGGGCGCGTCCACCAGAGCGGGCTCTGAGCCCGCACCGACCCGCTCCACCCGGCACCACCTGCGTCGATCCGTTCCGCCGCACCACGCTCGGTCCGGTATCGCCGCTCCGTGACAGCTGTGCCCCGGGGCCTTCTCCGGCCCTGGGGCACAGCCTCTGGACAATAAATTAGTAATTAATCTTGACGGTCCTTCCGGCACTGCGCCAAGCTGTGCCTGCCGCGCCCGGAGCCGGGCCGTCAGGGGGCCTCAAGTTCCGTTCCGTGGGCACCAAGGGAGTGCACAGATGACCGCCTTCAACGCCACCCGCCGCCGATTCCTCGTAGGAACAGGCGCAGTCGGCGCCGGCGCACTGCTCAGCAGCTGCGTCACCCAGAGCCCGTCCGCCTCCGGAGGAAAGTCCGGCGGCCCGGTGACCCTGCAGTCCAACCTCTCCTCCCCGCAGGCCAAGAGCGCGATACAGGCGAGCGTCGCCGCCTTCGCCAAGCGCGGGGACACCAGGGCGCAGCTCAACACCGTCGCTTCGGAGACCTTCCGCACGCAGCTGCCGACCTATCTGACCTCGGCCAACCCGCCGGACGTCTACACCTGGTACCCCGGCTCCGTCGCCGAGTCGTACGCGAAGAAGGACCTGCTCCTGGACCTCGACGACATCTGGGAGAAGCCCGAGCTCGCCGGCTACTCCGACGCGCTGAAGAAGCTCTGCACCTCCGCCTCCAGCGGCACGAAGGTCTTCGTGCCCACCAGCTACTACTGGTGGGGCATGTTCTACCGGAAGTCCAACTTCGCCAAGTGGGGTGTTCAGGAGCCCAAGACCTGGGACGAGTTCCTCGACCTGTGCGACAAGCTCAAGAGCAAGGGCGTCGCCCCCATCGGCCTCGGCGCCGGCGGCGACACCCCCTGGGTCGCCTCCTCCTGGTTCGATTACCTCAACATCCGTGTCAACGGCGCCACGTACCACCGTGAACTCCTCGCCGGCAAGCACCGCTTCGACGACCCGGAGGTCCGCAGGGTCTTCGACCGCTGGGACGAGGCGCGCCCGTTCTTCGACCCGAACGGCACGGCGATCCCCTTCCAGGACGCCACCACCGCCCTCCTCCAGGGCCGTACGGGCATGATGCTGATCGGCACCTTCTTCGCCGACGCGGCCCCCAAGGACGCCCTGGACGACCTGGACTTCTTCCAGTTCCCCATCATCGACCCGAAGATCCCGGTCGCCGAAGAGGCGCCCACCGACGGCTTCTTCGCCAGCGCCCGCACGAAGCGCGCCGACGGTGTCAAGGAACTGCTGCGCTACCTGGCCACCGCCGAGTCGCAGGAGCTCTACCTCAAGAGCGGCTCGGGCACCACGCTGCCCACCCACCCCGACGCCAAGGACTCGGGCACACCACTGGTGCTCAAGGGCCGCAAGCTCATCGAGAGCGCCACCGACCTCACCCAGTTCTTCAACCGCGACTCCAGCGACGCCCTCCAGCCGTCCGCGGACACCGCGCTCGTGCACTACCTGGCCAAACCCAAGCAGATCGGCTCCATCCTCACCACGTGGCAGCGCAGCGCACAGAAGATCTGGAACCAGTGACCATGGCGCTGATCGGCTCCACACGACGGTCCAGGGCCACGCGCGTGCCCCCGGTGGTCCTGGCCTTCGTTCTCCTCCCGCTGCTCGTCGAGGCCTTCTGGGTCTTCTGGCCCGCCATCCAGGGCTTCTACCTGTCGCTGACCTCGTGGGACGGCCTGTCGGCCCCCGCGTTCGTCGGCCTCGGCAATTTCAGCGAGATGGCGCACGACGCGGTCTTCCGTACCGCCGCGATCAACACGGTCCTGTGGCTGCTGCTCTTCGGCGGACTCTCCGCCGCCCTCGGCCTCGGTGCCGCGCTGCTGCTCCAGCAGGAGCGGCGCGGCATCGGGTTCTACCGGGCGGCGCTCTTCCTGCCGGTCGTCTTCTCGCTGGTCGCCACCGCGCTGGTGTGGCAGGCCATGTACCAGCCGGACGGCCTGATCAACAACGTGCTGTCGGCGGTCGGCCTCGACAGTTGGCGGCACGCCTGGCTCGCCGACCAGGACACCGCCTTCTACGCGGTGATCGTGCCCGCCCTGTGGCGCCAGGTCGGCTACGTCATGGTGCTCTACCTCGCCGGCCTCAAGGGAATCGATCCCGTCCTGTACGAGGCATCCAAGGTCGACGGTGCGAGCCGCATTCAGCAGTTCCGTCACATCACCCTGCCGCAGCTGCGCAGCGTGAACGCGGTCGTCCTGTCGGTCATCGTCATCGACTCGCTGCGCTCGTTCGACGTCGTCTGGGCGCTCACCCGCGGCGGTCCCTACCACTCCTCCGAACTGCTGAGCACCTACATGTTCTCCACCGCGTTCCAGTCGCTGCGTCTGGGATACGGCTCCGCGCTCGCCGTCGTCATCTTCGTGCTCGCCTTCGGTGTCATCGCGAGCTACCTCGTGCGCGCCTTCCGGGAGGCCGACTGATGACCGCCACCCATGCCTCCGCACCCGTCGGCAAGGACTCGGGCAACGCGCCCGGCACGGCGCACACGGCCCCGCAGCCTGCTCCCCGCCGGCCCGTCGTCCGCGGCCGTGCCCTGCGCACCACCGGCTTCCACCTCACGGCGGGCCTGCTGTCAGCGCTGTGGCTGCTGCCGATCGCCCTCGTCCTGGTCACGAGCACCCGCACCTTCGACGACATCGCCGCCCACGGGGTCGGCAGTTGGCCCCACTCGTTCACCCTCGACGGCTTCCGCCAGGCGTGGGTGGACGGCGGTCAGCAGCAGGCGCTCATCAACAGCATGATCGTCTCGATTCCCACCGTACTGCTCTCGCTCGGCCTCGCCTCCATGGCGGCCTTCGCGCTCAGCCGCTACGACCTGCCGTTCCGGCGCGTCCTCCTGCTGCTGATGCTCGCCGGCAACCTGCTGCCCCCGCAGATCCTGCTGATCCCCGTCTCCAAGCTGAGCGAAGTGCTGGGAATCTACGACCAGTTGTACGCGCTGATCGGGGTTCAGGTCGGCTTCGGCGTCGGCTTCTACGTCTTCGTCCTGCACGGCTTCATGCGGGCGATCCCCACCGAGATCCAGCAGGCCGCCGTCATCGACGGCGCGAGCCCCTGGCAGATCTACTGGCGGATCATCCTGCCCCTGGCCCGCCCGGCACTGGCCGCCCTGACCGCCCTGTCGTTCACCTGGATCTTCAACGATCTGCTCTGGGCCATCACGGTGCTGCGCACCGACAGCCAGATGCCCATCACCGCCTCGCTGATCGGACTGCAGGGCCAGTACGTGTCCATGTGGAACGTCATCGCCGCCGGTTCGGTGATCGCCGCCGCCCCGACGGTGGCCGTCTTCCTCCGCTTCCAGCGCCACTTCGTGGCCGGACTGAACCTCGGAGCCGTGAAGTGACCACGCCCGACCGGTGGCTGCTGCGCACCGACACGACCACCTACGCCGTCACTCTCGGCAACGACGGACGCTGGGCCGAACTCGCCGCCTGGGGGCCGCACGGTGCCGAGGCCGGGCCGTCGCCCATGGACGGGTCGCGTCGCACCCACTTCATCACCCCCGCCGACGCCGCCCCGGCCGAGTACATCCCGTACGGGCTGCGGCCGTTCACCGGTGCCGACCTGATCGCCTCCCGTCCCGGCGGCGACCGCGGCAGCTGGTGGCACTTCGACGGCGCCACCCAGGACGGCGACCACACACTGCGCCTGGAGTTCGCCGACGAACTCCTCGGGCTGCGCACCACGCTGTACTACGAGACGGTGCCCGGTACCGACGTCGTCCTGCGCTGGACGGAGCTCACCTGCACCGGTGAGGACGAGGTGCGACTGGAACGCTTCGACTCCGCCGCCGTCAATGTGCCTGTCCAGGGCGGCGCTCGGCTGACGTACTTGGCCGGCCAGTGGTCGCAGGAGTTCCAACTCCATCACCTGCAACTGGACCGTGGGCGCTTCGAGATGGAAAGCACCCAGGGTTCGGCGGGCCACGCCTACCACCCCTGGCTCGCGATCCAGTCCGCCGACGCTCCCGCCGAGGGAACCACCCCCACCTACGGCATCGCCCTGGAGTGGTCCGGCAATTGGCGCATCACCGCCGACGCCGAGCCCGGCGGTGCACTGCGCGTCCGCGCCGGCCGCGTACCGCACGAGGGCGCCGTGCGACTCACCCCCGGCACCACCCTCGTCACACCACGCCTGGCCTGTGCCTTCAGCCCGGACGGTCTCGACGGACTGGCTCGCGTCTGGCACCGCTACGAGCGGCAGCTGACCGGCGAGCGCATCGACCGGCCCCGCAAGGTCCTCTACAACTCCTGGGAGGCCACCGGCTTCGACGTCGACGCAGACGAACAGCTGGAGCTGGCCAGGACAGCCGCACAGCTGGGCGCCGAACTCTTCGTCGTCGACGACGGCTGGTTCACCGGGCGGCACGACGACACCGGCGGGCTCGGTGACTGGGACCCCGACCCGGCCGCATTTCCCGGTGGATTCGACCGCTTCATCGATCAGGTCGGGGCCCTCGGCATGGACTTCGGTCTGTGGGTCGAACCCGAGGGCATCAGTCCCCGCTCGAAGCTGTACGCCGAGCACCCGGAGTGGGTGTACCGGATCGACGGCCGCCCGGCCACACTCGTGCGCAACCAACTCCTGCTCGACCTCGGCCGTGAAGACGTCCAGGACTTCGTCATCAGCACGCTCGACCGGCTGCTCGGCTCTCACGCCATCAGGTATCTGAAGTGGGACATGAACCGGCCGCCCACCGAACGCGGCCGCCCCGGACATCCGGCCGGCCACGACCCGGAGCGGCAGGACCTCGACGCCGCGCACGTCGCCGGCTACCTCCGCGTTCTGGACCACCTGCGCTGCGCCCACCCGCACGTCACGATCGAGGGCTGCGCCGGCGGCGGCGCCCGCGTCGAGCACGCCACCATCGCCCGCACCGACGTGGTGTGGCCCAGCGACAACACCGCGCCCATGGACCGGCTGCGCATCCAGTACGGCTATCTCCACGCGCATGCCCCGCACACCATGAGTTCCTGGGTCACCGACGCCCCGGGCATCTTCGACCCCCGGCCGCGCTCGCTCGCCTTCCGCTTCGTCAACTCCATGGCGGGCGTGCTCGGTGTCGGCGCCGACATCCGCCACTGGGCACCGGAGCAGCGTGCCGAGGCCACGCGGTGGATCGCCCGCTACAAGGAGATCCGGGACGTCGTCCACCACGGCGAGGTCCATCTGCTGGGCACCCCCGCCGACCCGACGTGCGGCGTCCAGTTCGAGGAACGCGGCGGTGCCCGTGTGGTGGTGACGGCATGGAACACCGGACCGCTGGACGGCGCACCCCTGCTGTCCGGACGGCCCGCCCGGCTCCGCCTGCGGGCCCTCGCCCCGGAATCCGTATACATCGACACCGACACCGGAACCCGCTACAGCGGGGCGTATCTGCTGCACTCGGGGCTGCCGTTCACCTGGAGCCGCGAACACGACGCGGAGCTGACGGTGCTGGCCCGTCAGTGACGACATCGGACAGTCTGCGCCCCACCGGCCTCACGAACAGGAGAAGATCCACCCCATGAATCCAGCCGCCCGTTTCACCAACCGCGTCGCCGTCGTCACGGGCGCCGCGTCGGGCATCGGCGCGGCCGCCGCGGCTCGCCTCGCCGCGGAGGGCGCGGCCGTCGTCCTCGTCGACATCGCCGCCGAGCGCGGCGAGGAGACCGCCGAGCGGCTGCGCAAGGACGGGGCCCGGGCCGTCTTCGTCGCCGCCGACGTCGCGAGCGAGGACGACTGGCAGCGGGTGATCACCACCGCGCACGGCTTCGGTCCCGTGGGCGTCCTGGTCAGCAACGCGTACACGGTGGCCGTCGCACCGGCCCACGAGACCAGTCTCGCCTCCTGGGAGCGGCAGCTCTCGGTCAACCTCACCGGTGCCTTCCTCGGAGTCAGGGCGGCGCTGCCGGATCTGCGCGCGAACTCCGGGGCCGTGGTGCTCGTGTCCTCCGTGCACGCGCACCGCGGCATCCCCGGCCATCCGGCGTACGCGGCGAGCAAGGGCGCCCTGCTGTCGCTGTGCGGTCAACTCGCCGTCGAGTACGGCCCGGACGTCCGGGTCAACGCGGTACTGCCGGGGCCGATCCTGACCGCCGCGTGGGACCGGGTGCCGCAGGCCGACCGCGAGCTCAGCGTCGCGGGCACCGCGGCCCGCCGTTTCGGCACCCCCGAGGAGGTCGCCGCCGCCGTCGCCTTCCTCGCCGCCGACGAAGCCTCCTACATCACCGGATCGAGCCTGCTCGTGGACGGCGGCTGGAGCGTCTCGAAGGCCTCGGCCTGACAGAACGACCGTCCCGGCCACCGATCGAACAGCAAGAAGGGCATAGACATGACGCCATACGCACGCCGCGGAGTGCACGGCCAGACGGTGGAGACCCTCGCCCGACGGGTGCTCACCGGCGAGATCCCCGAAGGAGCGACGCTCGACATGGCGGCGCTGCAGAGCGAGTTGGACGTCAGCCTGACGGCGCTGCGCGAGTCCCTGAAGGTACTCGCGGCCAAGGGCATGGTCGACGCCCGGCAGAAGCGCGGCACGTTCGTCAGGCCCCGCTCCGACTGGAACCTCCTCGACGCCGACGTGCTGCGCTGGCAGTTCTCCGAGAACAGCGGCTCCGGTGCCGACCCCGCGCTGCTCCGCAGCCTCGGCGAGGTCCGCGGCATCATCGAACCCGCGGCCGTGCGCCTCGCGGCGGACCGGCGTACCGACACCGACCTCGAGGCGCTGGAGACGGCCCTGAGCGCGATGGGTCAGGAGGGCGGCGCGAGTCACGCCGTCGAGGCCGACCTCGCCTTCCACCGGGCGCTGCTCGCTGCCACCCACAACGAACTGCTGGAACGCATGGAGATGGTCATCGAGTCGGGCCTCGCTCAGCGCGACCAGCTCGTGCACAGCGCTCCGCACAGCGAGGACCCGGTACCCAGCCACCGTGCCGTCCTCGACGCCGTGCGCGACCGTGACCCCGACGCCGCGGAACACGCCATGCGCGCCCTGCTCGACCAGGCGACGCGCGATCTCGACAAGGTCAGCGGCCCGCTCGCGTCCGACGACGCGGACGGTTCATCCGAGAAGGCGGACGGTTCCTCCGAGAAGAAGGACGGCCAGGCACAGTGAAGATCGCGCGCGTCGAGACCTTTCTCGTCCCGCCCCGGTGGCTGTTCTGCCGGATCGAGACCGACGACGGCGTCGTCGGCTGGGGCGAGCCGGTGGTGGAGGGCAGGGCCGAGGTGGTCCGGTCGGCCGTGGAGGTGCTGGCCGAATACCTGGTGGGCCAGGACCCGTTGCGCATCCAGGACCACTGGCAGGTGCTGAGCAAGGGCGGCTTCTACCGCGGCGGCCCGGTCCTCTCCAGCGCCGTCGCCGGCATCGACCAGGCGCTGTGGGACATCGCCGGCCGCGCACTCGGGGTGCCGGTGCACACGCTGCTCGGCGGACCGGTCCGCGACACGGTACGGGTGTACGCCTGGGTCGGCGGCGACGAGCCCGACCGGATCAAGGAGGAGGTGACCGCCCAGGTGGAGGCCGGCTTCACCGCCGTCAAGATGAACGCCGCCGGACGCACCCCGCCGATCGGAAGCCCCGCCGAGACGGCTGCCGTCGTCGACCGCGTGGCGGCGGCCCGCGAGGCCCTGGGTCCTCACCGGGACGTCGCCGTCGATTTCCACGGCCGCTTCGGCGCCGCCAACGCGCGGCGCGTGCTCCAGGCGATAGCCCCCCTGCACCCGCTGTTCGTGGAGGAGCCCGTCCTGCCCGAGCAGGCGCACCTGCTGCCGGGCCTCGTCGCCGCCTCGTCGGTGCCGCTCGCCACCGGTGAACGGCTCTACGGGCGCGCCGACTTCCTTCCGACCCTGACCGCCGGCGTCGCCGTGGCCCAGCCGGACCTGTCGCACGCCGGCGGGATCTCGGAGGTCACCCGGATCGCGTCACTCGCCGAGACCTTCGGGGCTCATCTGGCGCCGCACTGCCCGCTCGGCCCCATCGCACTGGCCGCCAGCCTGCAAGTCGCCTTCGCCACGCCCAACTTCCTGATCCAGGAGCAGAGCCGGGGCATCCACTACAACAAGGACGCCGACCTGCTGTCCTACCTCGTCGACACCGAGCCCTTCCGCTTCGTCGACGGCCAGGCGCATCGCACCGGAGTGCCGGGACTCGGCATTGCCGTCGACGAGGACGCGGTGCGCGCGGCCGACCGGTCCGGCCACGCCTGGCGCAACCCCGTCTGGCGGCACGCCGACGGCTCCTTCGCCGAATGGTGACCGGGAGCCGGCTGCCGGTGTCCGTGGTCACCGACCCGGAGCTGGGCGGCCGTTGGACCTCGCTGACCGCCGGCGACCGCGAATGGCTCTGGCACCGCGACGAGCCGCGCCGCGCGCACGTCTCCCCCGGTGACGTTTTCGCCGACGCCGGGGGCCTGGAGGAGTGCGCGCCCACCGTGCGCGGACTGCCGGACCACGGGGACGCCTGGTCGCGGCGGTGGCGGCGGGACGGGGAGGTGGACCTCGTGGAGTGCTCGGACTTCCGCCTGACCCGCCGTATCCGCGACGACGCGGGGACAGCCGTCGCCGACTACACGCTCACCGCCGAACCCGGCTACCGCTTCGTATGGGCCGCCCACGCCCTGCTGGATCTCTCTCCGTCCGCCCGGGTCGGCATCGAGGGCCCCGCGGTCACTCGGCTCTACCCGGACGAGGGCGACCGCTGGGTCACCGGCGCCTGGCCCACCGTCGACGGCATCCCGCTGGACCGGCTCGGCCCGGACGACGGGAGCGCGGTCGGAGCAGTCGTCCTCACCTCGCAGGTGTCCGTGCACGACGGCCCGGACTCCCTCCACCTGTCCGTCGAGGCCGACGGACAGCCGCACTCCGTCGCCCTGTGGCGCAACCTCCGCGGCTTCCCCGAGCACGCGCCGTACCGGTCGATCGGCGTCGAGCCCATGCTCGGCCGCGTCTTCGACCGGGCGACGGGGGACGACGGCGACACCGCCGTCGTGCCCGCGACCGGGGAGGTCACCTGGCGGCTCACCGTCACCGCCACCCGTCGCGCCTGACACCCACCACCAGAAGGGATCCCCGATGGACCTGCTCGCCGCGCTGCGCGCCCACCGGCTGCTCGCCATCGTCCGCGGCAGCGATCCGGACGCCGCGCTGACCACCGTGCTCACCCTCGTCGAGGAAGGCGTCTCCCTCGTCGAGGTCTCCCTCAGCGGACGTGACGCGCTCGACGTCATAGCCCGGGCCCGTGCCGCACTGGGCCCTGACGCAGCCCTCGGCGCCGGTACCGTCCTGACCTCCGACGAGGCCCGCGCCGCTCAGAGAGCCGGAGCCGCCTTCCTCGTCACCCCGGCGGTCAGCGACGGCATAGCCACCGGCCTGGAGCTCGGACTCCCGGTGCTCGCGGGCGTGATGACCCCCACCGACGTCCTCCAGGCGCAACGCCTGGGTGCCGCGGTCTTCAAACTCTTCCCTGCCGGCAGCGCCGGAGGCCCGGGCTATCTCCGGGACCTGCGCGGCCCCTTCCCCGGCCTGCCGTTCGTACCCGTCGGTGGAGTGGACGCCCAGGCAGCCGCCGACTATCTGGGCAGCGGTGCCACAGCCGTCGGTGTCGGCTCGCCCCTGGTCGGCGACGCGGCCTCGGGCGGCAGTCTCACCGCCCTGCGCCAGCGGGCCCGCGCGTTTCTGGACGTCGTGCGCACGGAGGTCCGGCCATGACCATGCCCACGGTCATCGGGACCGACCGCCTCGAACTCGGCGAGGGCATCCGGTGGGCGGACGGCCGCGCGGTGCTGACGGACATCCTCTCCGGCCGTCTCCTGTCCGCCCCCGGCCGTCCCGCCGCACCGCTCGCCCGCATCACCCAACTCCCCTGCCCACTGGGGGCAGTGGCCCCGATCGAGGACCGGCCCGGTCACTGGATCGCGGCGGCCGGCACCGGCATCTGCCGCATCGACCCCGCCGGCCGGGTCGACTGGATCGCGCGCCCCGAGGACGACGCACCCGGGCCGATGCGGATGAACGACGGCGTCGCCGACCCGCAGGGCCGTTTCTGGGCGGGCAGCATGGCGTACGAGGCGACCGAGGACGCGGGCTCCCTCTACCGCATGGACCGCGACGGGCGCGTCACCCGGATCCTGCGGGACATCACCGTGCCCAACGGCCCGGCCTTCACCGCGGACGGCACCGTCATGTACCTCGCCGACAGCGCCCGAGGGCTCGTCCGGCGCTACCCCGTCGACCCGGTCACCGGCGACGTGGGCGAGCCGGTCCCCCACATCACCTTCTCCACGGGCAGTCCCGACGGTATGACGACCGACGCGGAGGGCGGCCTCTGGATCGCGGTCTGGGGCGCCGGCCAGGCCCACCGCTATCACCCCGACGGCACCCTCGACCGGATCGTCGAACTGCCTGCCGCCCAGCCCGCCGGGCTCTGCCTCGGCGGTCCCGACGGCCGCACCCTCCTCGTCACCAGCGCCCGCATCGGCCTGTCCCGGCCGGGCCCGCTGGACGGCGCCGTCTTCGCGTTCCGCGTCGACGTACCCGGGACGCCGGCAGCGCCGTACCGCCCGGAGCGCACCAAGGGCCCGGCCCCCGCGGACCCCGACGCCGCCGGCGATACCGCAGTCCGTCCCGACTCACCGTAGGACCCACCATGAGCACCCCCCGGCACCTGCGCCCCGGCCCCGTCGTCTGCGTCGGCGAGACCATGGCCGCCCTCGCCCCCGAGCCCCTCGGGCCGCTCGACGACGCCGACCTGCTGCGGGTCGACATCGCGGGCGCCGAGTCGAACGTCGCCCTCTACCTCGCCGACCACGGCATCCCCACGCACTGGCTCTCCGCGGTCGGCGACGACCCCTTCGGCCGGCGCGTCCGCGACCGGATCGCCGCGGGCGGAGTCGACGTCGACGGCGTCCGCACCGACCCGGACCGGCCCACCGGACTGCTCCTGAAGGACCCGGGTGCGAACGGCACGCGCGTCCACTACCACCGCCGTGGATCCGCCGCCTCGGCCCTCACCCCCGAGCTCCTCGACGACCCAGCCGTGGCGGGCGCCGCGCTCCTCCATCTCAGCGGCATCACCCCGGCCCTCTCCCCCGGCTGCCACGCCCTCGTCGAGCGGGCACTGCGCCCCGATCGCCCCTGCCCGGTCAGCTTCGACGTCAACTACCGCCCCGCCCTGTGGACCGGCCGCCCCGCCGGCGACGTCCTGCGACCGCTCGCCGACCGGGCCGACATCGTCCTCGTCGGCCTCGACGAGGCGCAGGCCCTGTGGGGTGACGGAATCACCGACGCCCACGGGATTCGTGAACTCCTGTCCGGTCCGCAGATCCTCGTGGTGAAGGACGGCGACCGCGAAGCCACCGCCTTCGTGGGAGCCGCCGCGCACAGCGTGCCCGCCTTGAAGGTGCGCGTCGCCGAACCCGTCGGCGCGGGCGATGCCTTCGCCGCCGGGTTCCTCAGCGGCCTGCTGCGGCAGCTGCCCGTGGACCGCGCCCTGCGCCTCGGCCATCTGACCGCGGCCTCGGCGCTGAGAGTCGCGGCTGACCACGGCCCGCTGCCGGACCCCGAAGTCGTCGCCGCGCTCCTGGACGCCGACGACGAAACCTGGCGAGCCGCCGTGATCGGCTGACTCCTCCGGAGGGGCCGCGCGGCCTGACGTCGCCGAGCGGCTCCTGCCGGTGTTCGAGGAACCGCCCGTCGAGGCCCTGCAACCCGGTGCAGCGCGGCTCAGACCAGTTCGGGCTGCTGTTCGCGTCGCGGTTGGGGCAGATGCACCGGCTCGGGTTTCCGATCCCACAGCTGGGTGGTCCGTACGTAGCCGTAGATCACGGAGGCCATCGCCGCAATGATCAGCGGGCCGAACAGCCACGGACGTGCGGCCATTTCCATCGGCAGATAGCGATACGACGCCAGGAGTGCGGTGAATACCGCTGCGCCGTAGACGACGAGTTGGATTCCCCGTCGGTCCCAGCCCCGGTCGAGCGAGCGCAGCGCCGCCTCGATGGTGACGGTGAACACCACACCGGCGACGATGTCCGCGCCGTAGTGGTACCCGAAGCCCAGCGTTGCGCCGAGTGTGGCGATCAGCCAGAAGCCGCCCGCAAAGCGCAGAATCGGGGGGCCCTTGAGGGAATGGATGAAGATCGCGGTAGCCCACGCCGTGTGCAGACTGGGCATGCAATTCCGGGGGGTGATCTCGTCGAAGGGTATCGGGCGCGGGATTCCGACCGGCGGCGGTATGTCCGGCCACAGGTTGGCAACCGCCCAGGCACCCCCGTCGGCACCGTAGGCGAAGACGGGCCCGACCACCGGGTAGATCATGTAAATGCCCGGCCCGAGCAAGCCGATGACGAGGAAGGTGCGCACCAGATGGTGGCCCGGGAAGCGGCCCTCGGCCGCCACATTGCGCAGCTGGTACAGCGCGACGAGGACCGCGGCCACCGCGAGCTGGATGTAGACGAAGTCGAGGACGTGTTCGCCCACCGTGCCGGTGGCCGCGACAATGCGGCCCGCCAGCCATGAGGGGTTGCCCAATGCGTGATCGGCGGTTGCCACGTACGGGTCGAGCACCTTCGGGCGGGTCTTCGACGTGATCAGCAGCCAGGTGTAGCCGGTCTTGCGGCCGGCCACCAGCAGCAGGGCGAGTCCGACACCTTTCAGGAGCAGGACGCGGTCCTGGCCGGTGCGGCGCGTGAGGGCGATGACGCCACAGGCCAACGTCACCCACAGTGCTCCGTTGCCGTACATCATCTCGGCACCGGCAGCCCACCGCACGAGCCAGAAGACGATGTCGATGCCGATCGCGGCGCCTATCGCGATGAATCGCTGCCGCCAGGTGAGGACCACCATCATCAACGCCATGCTGACGTACAGCACCGTCCCCGACTTGGGGGCGAATACGACCTCGCGCGCCTGGTCCGTGATCGGCCCCGGCTCGCCGTACCGGCGCGCGGCGATCTCCAGCGCCACGAGGAATCCGAGGCCCACCACACTCACCGCGACCCACAGCACGATGGTCGGTTGACGCCACGCAGCCGAGCGAGAGCTGCCGCCTGCGCGCGAAAGTCCTCGCGTTAGGTTAGTTATCAATTTTTCAGCCGCTTTGTCTTATTTCACGACGATCATTATGAGCTCGAACATGTTAGCGGAATATACTCGTCGTTCCGATCATGGATACCTCGAATCCAGCGATCGACCCCTTGCCCGCCACCACAGCGAACAGGAAACGCCGCCCCGGCAGGAACATCTCGCCGACTCCGGTACGGAACGCCGACCCGGTCGCCCTCGTCGGGCGCGCGACTCCTGTGCAACCTGGCCCCCGTTTCGCGCGTATAGCAACTGACCGCTCCGAGCGGCACCGGATGGTGACGCCGCTGATGAAGAGGGCGTCGCAGGAGCACCGGTTCCGCCTACACACCAACGGGAGAGACGCATGAATCCACTGAAGCTGCTGAGTTCGCTGAGCACGCGCCGTACCTCGCTCGCCCTCGCACTGGTCGCCACATCCGTGCTCACCACGGCTCTGGCCACCCCGTCGGCCGCCGCGCCGGCCGATTCCGCCTCGCCGGCCCGGACGGCGGACACCAGACTGGAGCGGCAGATCGAGGGGCTGCTGCAGCACAACGAGGGTGCCGAGCGCGTCGGGAAGGACCGGGTGCGGCTGGCGCCGGGCGTGGAGATGACGGTCGTACCGTCCACCCGAGCGGCGGCCGACGGCACGGGCGACTGCCGGACCGGCTACGCCTGTGTGTGGCAGCACCGCGACGCGACCGGCTACCGCCTGGACTTCTACTACTACGGCTCCTACACGCTGTCCAACTACACGATGCCTGACGGCTCCAGCTGGCAGGACAAGGTCAGCTCCTACTACAACGCGCAGACCGGCGGCGCCTGGATCGTCGGCAGGAACTGGGACTCCGACCTCGGCGGCCTGGAGTGGATCTTCGGCGGGCCGGGCGGGAGGTACGAGGCCCTGGTGTCCGCCAACGACCAGGCCGATGTGATCGAGCTGTACGCGTAGCCGAGGACCGGGGGCGGGGGACGACGGACGCGTCATCCCCCGCCTCACGGCAGGCGGACGGCTGGATGACGGTCGACCGCGCATCAGGTGGGAGCGGCAGGGAAACACCTTGACCTCGGCGGCGGTGCACTCCCCCTTGTCGTGCTCGGTGTTGGACTTCCACCGCCCGTCATCCGACGTACTATCGGGCGTGACCGCCAACGCCCCCGCCGCGTCGCCCCTGAGCGCTCCTGACTGGCCCTGCTGCGGGCACGGCTCCGATCCGTCAGCCGACGCCGTGGGCTGCCGCGGCCGCCGGGTCGACCCGTATGCCGAGTGTCTGGCCCATCTGAGCACCACCGACCGCGCCGCCCACCTGGCAGGTCTGCTGCCCGGTGCCGACCTCGATCACCGTGGCACTTCGTTGAGTGAGGAGCTGCTGACCGAGCTTCTCGCCCGGCTGCACGACCCTGCGACAGACCGGTCCCGCACCGGCAAAGTGTCCTTCAGCCGGGCGGAGTTCGCCGGTGAGGCGAGGTTCGACGGGGTGGAATTCGGCGACGAAGCCCGGTTCAACGGGGCAAAGTTCACCGGTGACGCCAGATTCGACGGCGCACAGTTCGAGGGCACCGCAGGGTTCGGCGGAACGGAGTTCGCCGGCGACGCGGGGTTCCCCAGGGCAACGTTCGGCCGCGACGCGTGGTTCGACGGGGCGACATTCCATGAGCAAGCCAGGTTCCGTTGGGTGGAGTTCGGCGGCGACGCGGAGTTCAACCAGGCGAAGTTCGGCCTCGATGCCCGGTTCAACGGGGCGAAGTTCGGCGGTGACGCAAGGTTCTTCGGGGCGCAGTTCCACAGGAATGCCCACTTCAACAGGGCTGCTTTTGCACGCGCTGCCGTCATGGGACCGTTCGTGTGCGTGGGAGAACTGGTCCTGTCCGAGGCTGTGTTCGACGTCGCCGTAACGATCGAGGCAGCGACCGCAGGCCTGGTCTGCCGCCGGACTCGCTGGGCCTCCACCGCGGCACTGCGCCTGCGGTACGCGGGTGTGGATCTGAGCGATGCGGTCCTGGAGTACCCGGTGAGTATCGCTGCCCAGTCCTGGCCCTTCGTCGTGATCGACGAGGACGTCGCCGGACATGGCCTGACGGACCCCCGCGTGCGCGTCCACTCATTGCGCGGCGTTGACGCCGCGCATCTGGTGCTCACCGATGTCGACCTCACCGACTGCCGCTTCGCCGGGGCCGTCCACCTCGACCAGTTGCGGATGGAGGGACGGTGCGTCCTGGCCACCGCCCCTTCCGGGGTACGGCGGCGCGGCCCGTGGCCGGTGCGCTGGACGCCGCGCAAGACACTGGCCGAAGAACATCACTGGCGTGCCGCCCACGACACCGCCGCGGACGGCTGGACACCTGCGGACGGGGAGAGCGCACTGGACCCGGGTGCACTCGCCGCGGTGTACCGGCAACTGCGCAAAGCATTCGAAGACGGCAAGAACGAGCCGGGCGCCGCCGACTTCTACTACGGCGAGATGGAGATGCGCCGCCACGACCCGGCCACTCCGCGTGCCGAGCGGGGCCTGCTTGCTCTGTACTGGGCGGTGTCGGGGTACGGTCTGCGGGCCTCGCGCGCCCTCGGATGGCTCCTGGTGGCCATGATCGCCACCGTGTCCGTGATGATGCTGTGGGGCCTGCCGAAGGACGACCCGAAGCCTGAGAGTACCGGCACCCTCACCGGCCGAAGCATCACCTTGAGGACCGATACGCCGGATCCGGCGAATCCCGATGAGCCGTACCGGAAGCGGCTGACGACCGAACGGTTCGACAAGTCACTGCGCGTGGTCATCAACTCCGTGGTGTTCCGCAGCAGCGGCCAGGGGCTGACCACCATCGGTACATACACCGAGATGGCCTCTCGGCTCTCGGAACCGGTCCTGCTCGGTCTCGCCCTCCTCGCCGTCCGCGGCCGCGTCAAGCGGTAGCCGAAGGGAACCCGGAGACGTCGCGCCCGGGATGGTCACCGAGGGCCCGGGGTTGAGCTCGGTCCGGACGTCGGATCTCGGCGAGGCGTGGGTCGCGGCAGACGGACTTGACGATCGCCACTGCCGGCTCGGGGTGGCCGACCAGAAGAACGAGGGCAGTCGTGCGGCTGTCGATGCAATCACGGTGCCTGCCGGCTCGTTTCGGCACGCAGCGGACCCAGGCGGTGCAGCCCCTTGCGGTCGTAGTAGAGCGTCATGGCGAACCCGAAGACCAGGGCCAGAGCGACGCCGATCGCGATCATGCCCCACCCTCGCATCAGCCCGGCATCGGCCCGGGCGTCGAAGTAGAGGATGGCCCGTACTCCGTCGCTCAGTTGCCGCATCGGTTCGAACAGCGCCAGGAAGCGGTAGAAGTCGGGAACGGCCTGGAGGGGAATCGTCGCCCCCGAGGACGGCAGGGCCAGGGCGATGAACACAAACATGGATACCACTTGGCCGATCCCGCCGAAGGCGGCGTTGATGGCCTGAACTCCCAGGCCCACGGCCAGACTCGCGCAGAAGGAGAAGATCCACAGCAGCGGCAGGTGCGAGGCGTCCATGCCCAGGATCGCGATCGCGGCGATCATCAGCAGACTGGTGGTGAGCACAGTGATTCCCACCGTCATGACCATCTTCAGCAGCAGCGTCTGCGTGCGGCTGATCGGCACCGTCGGGTGCCGGGTGTGCCACGGCCCGATTTCGTTGTCGGTGTAGCCCAGCCCCGCATCGACGCCGCTGTTGATGATGTTGCCGCCGACGAACGCGATGAGCACCAGGAGCAGGGTGTAGTAGAAGGCAGTCAGGCCGAGGCCACTGTGCTTGCCGATGGGGTGGCCCACCTGAGTGGTGACGGTGATCGGGTCGCCCAGGAGCGCCCGGGTCGTGGTGTCGGCGCCCTGGGCGGGAGCCTGGGCCGTCAGCTGCCGGCCGATCTCCAGGGATGCCTGGTGAGCCGCGTTCTGAGCGATCCGGGTGGCCAGGGCAGAGCCGAGGCTGCCCAGCCCGGGGTTGGTCAGGACGGTGAGCGCGGGCCGTGCCGTGGCCCGCGGGGTCGTCAGCGCTGTCACCGAGGTGGTGAAGTCGGGCGGGATGACCAGGGCGCCGTAGATCTTGCCCGACGCCATTTGATCCTGCATCTGGGCTCGGCTGAGGTGGCGCCACCTCACGGTGTCCGCTGGGGTCTTGGCGACAACCGCCCGGCTCACCTGGGTGCCCACGGTCTGGTGCTGCCCCGGCTGCATCGGGCCCTGATCCGTGTTGACCAGGGCGATCGGCAATTGGCGCAGGTTCCCGTTCGGGTCGAGGATGCCGCCCATGTAGAGCAGCGTCAGGCACACGGCCACCAGCGCACACAAGATGGTCGGCACCAGCCAGAGCTTTCCGTGACGCGCTACAGCAGAGGCGCGTACGAGCGATGGCTGCTCCCCGGAACCGGCTGAGGTCATGACACTCCATCAGGGACACGGTCCTGCGCTCTCCGGACCTGGCTGCGGCGGTGTTGGCTGTGACGCAGGGGCCGCATACGCGGTGTCTCGGCAGTCCACGCCCGGGGAGTGCGCGAGCACCGGCCGACCCTCAAGGGACGATAAGGCCTGTGGTCACGGCATCCCTCCACGACACGACCGCGGGCCCCGGGGCTGCGCGTCGCCGCCCTGTCCGCCGGCGGGTTGGCAGCAGGAAGGCGACCTGGAAATCCGATGCGGCGCTCACCTCATCGATCTGCTCGGCAACCAGGCGTATCTGTCGACCCCGGCATGGTGTGGCCGGCGCACGGGCCGAGGCGCCGGAACCGCACGAGGTCCGTCAGGGAGCCGTCTCCGCGAGGATTGCCTCGACCCTGGCGCGGATCTCGTCCGTCGCGAGACCGCGGATGGTGAGAGTCGTACGGCGTCGCAATACGTCGTCGGCGGTCTCGGCCCATTCGTGATCGCGGGCATAGACGACCTGCGCCCAGATCTCGGGGGCGTCGGGGTGAATGCGTTCGGCCAGGGCGGGATCCCGGTGAGCGAGACAGGCAATCTCGTAGGCGAGGGTTCCGTAGTGGGTCGCCAGGTGCCGGGCAGTGTCGGCGGCCATCTGCGGGCCCTGGGCCGTGTTGTCGGTGAGCAGCCCGCGGGTGACGGCCCGCGGGTTGGCGATACCCGGCAGCGGCAGTCCCTTCGGGAGCCGGGAGACCGGCTCGTACCCCTCTCCCAGCGGGTGGCCGGGCAGCGACTCCAGCTTCTGCAACACAGTGCGGCCGATGTGGCGGAAGGTCGTCCACTTGCCGCCGGCGACCGACAGCATGCCGCCGCTTCCCTCGGTGACCACCGTCTCGCGCTTCGCTGTCGAGGTGTCGCCGGGGCCGCCGGGGAGGACCCGCAGACCGGCGAAGGAGTAGGTGATCAGATCGCGGGACAACTGCTGGTCGCGGATGGAGTACGCGGCCTCGTCCAGGATCTGGGCGGTGTCGTTCTCATTGACCGCGACGTCCGCCGGGTCGCCCACGAACTCCTCGTCGGTGGTGCCGAGCAGCAGCATGTCCTCCCAGGGGAGGGCGAAGGTGATGCGGTACTTGTCGATCGGGGTCGCCAGGGCCGCCCTCCACAGCGAGGTGCGCTTCAGCACCAGATGGGCGCCCTTGGAGAGCCGGATGGAGGGAGCCGCGTTCGGGTTCTCCATCCTGCGCAGGTGGTCCACCCACGGTCCGGTCGCGTTGAGCACCAGACGCGCATCGACACCGAACTCGGTGCCGTCGATACGGTCCTTGAGCTCCGCGCCGGTGACCCGGCCTCCGGTGAAGCGCAGCCCTTGCAGTTCGGCGTGGTTGAGCACGGTGGCACCCGACTCGGCAGCGGCGCGAACCGTCATCAGTGCCATGCGCGAGTCGTTCATCTGGTCGTCGCCGTACACGGCCACGGTCTGGAGGTTCTCGGTGCGCAGCTCCGGCACTGAGTGGACCGCCTTCTCCGGGCTCAGCAGGTGGCCGACGCCGTCACCGAAGGCGGAGAGCGCGGAGTACGCGAACACTCCCGCTCCCAGCTTCGCCGCGCCGTGCGGTCCGCCTTTGTAGATGGGCAGGTAGAAGGTGAGCGGGTTGGCCAGGTGGGGGGCCACCTGGCGGGAGACCGCACGGCGCTCGAAGTGGTTCTCCGCCACCAGCTTCACCGCGCCGGTCTGCAGGTAGCGCAGACCGCCGTGGAGGAGCTTGGAGGAGGCGGAGGAGGTGGCGCCGGCGAAGTCGCCGGCGTCCACCAGAGCCACCCGCAGCCCGGATTGCGCGGCATGCCAGGCGGTGGAGATGCCCAGAATGCCGCCGCCGATCACCAGGAGGTCGTACGTCGCCATGGACAGCCGCTCACGGGTCTCGACGCGGCTCAGCCGTGTGCTGGTCATGGGGGTCGTCATGAGGTCTGCACCTTGCCTTGATGGGTCGGCCTGATCAGGCAGCCGCAGGGAGAGCGCACGTTGCGCGCGGTGTCACCGGCGCACACACCTGCGGCCCCTGGTCCCCTGCCCGTCCCGATGTGGGCGGGGAGAAGGGGCCGCTGGTGTGTGCGTCGGTCACCGGAGTGCTCCTGCGAGGTCGTAGGACGCCTCAGGTGAACGCGAGCTGGTAGATACCCGCCGCCAGCGCGCCACCTGCCAGCGGACCGATCACAGGGATCCAGGCGTAGGTCCAGTCCGAGCCGCCCTTGTTGGGCAGCGGCAGCAGGGCGTGCACGATGCGCGGGCCCAGGTCACGGGCGGGGTTGATGGCGTAGCCGGTCGGGCCGCCGAGCGAGAGGCCGATACTGACAACGACGAAGGCGACGATCAGCCCGCCGAGGATGCTCAGACCTTTGCCGCTGTCGTTGAGGCCCTGGGTCAGGACGGCGAGCACCAGCACGGTGGTGCCGATGATCTCGGTCGCCAGGTTCTGCCACACCACACGGATCTCAGGACCGGTGGAGAAGATTCCCAGAACCGGGCCGGCCTTGGGCGCTGCCTTCTGGTCGACCAGCCCTTCCACCTCCGGTTGGGCCGCGAGGATCTCGCGGTCCGTGAGGTGGGCATGGAACTGTCCGTAGTAGGCGATCCAGACGAGCGCGGCACCGATCATGGCGCCCACTATCTGCCCCGCGAAGTAGACCCAGATGTTGCTCCAGTCATCGTTCGCGATCGCGATACCGAGCGTGACCGCCGGGTTGAGGTGCGCGCCGGAGAGCGAGCCCACCATGTAGACCGCGGTCATGACCGCGAATCCCCACCCGAAGGTGATTGCCACCCAGCCGGCACCCTGTGCCTTCGAGCGCTTGAGTACGACAGCGGCGACCACGCCGCCACCGAGCAGGATGAGTACGGCGGTGCCTATGAGCTCGCCGATGAAAATGTCGGAGCTGGACACACTTGGCTCCCTCTCGCCCCACCCCCGGCCGACCGGGAGTCAGGGCATCTCATGGACCGGATGGCACACACACAGCCGACCCGCAAGGCGCCGTGTGTGCACGGTCGGGGCTGCATCCGCCCGGTCTGGCCGCGGTAGCACGTGCGGGCCCGCTGCCGCCGGGCTCGTTCCTACCTCCATGGGACGCCCCCCCGGCGGCGGCGGCAACCTGCGGATGCACATGACAGTGCCGCGGCGGTGACCTGCCCGTACGGTCGGCGACACATCCCTGCGTCGTGCTTGCGTGATCAAGCCCCCCTGCCTGCGGATTTGTCGCAGCAGGCACTTTGATCGGTGGACCCGGTCGCCTGCCTCCGTACCACCGAGGCGTTTCGCCGGCCGCGAGCTCAGTGGCTGTGGCGGCGCACCGCGTCGAGGAGCTGGTCGATGTCGTCGGCGCTGTGAGAGAAGGCGGTGACGAACCGGACGATCCCCGCCTCCCAGCGGTCGTGGTAGAAGGCGTAGCCCTCCGCGAGGAGTCCTTCGGTGACCTGCTGGGGCAGGCGGCAGAAGAGAATGTTGGACTGCGGCGTGGCCAGCAGGCCGGTGCCGGGGATGGCCTTGAGGCCGTCGCCGAGCCGGGTGGCCATCGCGTTGGCCTGGCGGGCGTTGCGCAGCCACAGTCCGTCGGTGAGATACGCGTCGATCTGGGCCGTGTGGAAACGCATCTTGGAGGTGAGCTGGCCGGCGCGCTTGGCGCGGAAGGCGAGCTCGGTGGCGAGTGCGGGGTCGAAGGACACGATGGCGTCGGCGGTCATCGCGCCGTTCTTGGTGGCGCCGAAGGACAGGACGTCGACACCGGCCTTCCAGGTCATCTCGGCGGGGGTGGCGCCGAGATGGTCCAGGGCGTTGGCGAAGCGCGCACCGTCCATGTGGACGCGCAGTCCCGCGTCCTTGGCGATGGCGGACAGGCGGCGGATCTCGTCCAGGGTGTAGACGCTGCCGCTCTCGGTGGCCTGGCTGAGGCTCACCGCGGACGGCTGAACGCTGTGCACGTCACCGGCCCGGCGGCGCACCGCCACCTCCAGCAATGCGGGGTCGATCTTGCTGTCCGGCCCTGGGACGCCGACGAGCTTCGCACCGTTGGTGAAGAACTCCGGAGCGCCGCATTCGTCGTGGTTGATGTGGCTGTCGGGGTGAGAGAGCACGCTGCCCCACGGCGGGGTGAGCGCGGCCAGGCTCAGGCCGTTGGCGGCGGACCCGGTGGAGACCGGGAAGACATCGACATCCCGCTCGAAGATCTCGCCGAGCTTGCGGCGGGCGCTGTCGGTGAAGGGGTCGTTGCCGTAGGGAAGGACCTGCCCGGCGGCCGCGTCGCTGACGGCGCGGGCTATCTGCGGGGATGCTCCGGCCATGTTGTCGCTGATGAAGGCACGACCGGAGGGGGTGGTGGCGAGGGTGGTGCTCATGAGGGGTCTTCCTTGGTCTCAGGTGCTGATGGGGGAGGCGAAGACGACGGTGATGTCCACTTCCTCGACCCCGGTGCGGTAGAAGTGCGGCGCGTCCCCGGCGAAAGCGAGCATGTCCCCGGGGGCCAGTTCCTGCGGGGCGTCGACGGGGCCGGCGGTGACACGGCCGGTGGCGATCAGCAGATGCTCGATGGTGCCGGTGGCGTGCGGGACGCCGGGTAGCTCCGTCTCCGGAGGAATGCGCAGGCGCCAGATCTCCAGGCTGTTGCCGCTGCTGATGCGGCGCAGCAGTTCCCGGGAGACCTCTCCGGGCTCCATGTCCGTGGCCGGCCGGAAAACAGGCCCGGTGTCGGCATCACGGGCCAACAGGTCGGCGATCGGAATGCGCAGGGCGATCGCGATCGCATCCAGAGTGTCGATCGTCGGATTGCCGTTGCCGGCCTCCAGCTGCGACAGCGTGGCCTTGCTCAGTCCGGCGCGCCGCGCCATCTCCGCGGCGCTCATACCGCGCTGTTGGCGGCGCAGGCGGATCTTCGCGCCGACCGCGGCTGCGGTGCTGCTCACCGGCAGGCGGCCGGAAGGCGGGGGCGTCATGAAAGGCTCCTGTGCGTTTCGGTGATCGAGGTGGGTGCTGACCCGTCCGTTGACGCGTAGACCCTCCCGAGATGAACCATGCGTTCACTATACCGAACACGCGGCAGGCAGTAAACTCTGCGTTCGTTTTAGTGAACGGTTTCGTCCATGAGGGCCCTCGCCCACGGCTGCCGAAGCGCGTCGGCCACCAACGCCACCGAAACTCAAAGAAGCCAGGTGTACCGGTCCGGCAAGGCCGCACCGGCGTCATCTCGCGCGAGGAGGACACGATGCCCTTGTCCATCGATGTGTTCAACAGTGGCTACAAGCCGATTCCGAACCCGCCCGGCTGGACGGCGCCGCAATATGGCTCGGTGGGCAGTTCGACGAGAAGGCAGCCATTCCCACGGCCCTGACGTCCGACGAACTCGAGATCGACCGCCACATCGTGCGGCTGCTTGCCCTCGGACGGAGCGACGGCGTCATCAACAGCGTGGTCCACGTTCCCGACCTGGCCACCGTCGTCTCCGGCGACGTCACCTACAACAACATCCACATGTGGCTGTGGCGCTCCACACCGGAAACCCGGACCGAGTGGCTCGCCACGCTCGACGCTCTGGCCTCCCTGCGACCGGAAAAGATCATCACCGGCCACAAGGACCCGGACGCACCCGACGACCACGCTCGACGCATTCTCGACCAGAGCCGGCGCTACATCGAAGACTTCGACCAGGCAACGGCTCACAGCAGTTCCGCCCCCGACCTCGTCGGCGCCGGACGATGGAGAAGTATGCAGCGTACGGAAACGTCTACACCCTGCTCGCAGCCGCTGCCGGCCAGTTCGACAACTGAAGCACGGTCCGATCCGAAGGGAACCCCTGCGGGCCTCGGTTCCCGGCGCACGGCGCGGCGTACACGATCCCGAGGGCCCTGGTTCTACTCTCACCGCATGGCTGACATGTTCGATCACGCGCCGCAGGTGTGGACCGTCGGGCGCCTGCGTGAGGTTCTCGCGGATGTTCCTGACGAGACACCGATTCACGTCGGCGTAGCCGACACGCCGGGTGACTTCGAGGACTACGGCGACTACGTCCTTGTCAACGCGGAGCCCGTGGAGCTTGACGCCGCCAACGCCGAGCCGCAGGTACAGTTCACGCTCTTCGCCGACGCCCAGGCCGGCGCCTACTACCCCGCCCCCGACTGACCCGCACGTGCGACCCGCGGGTGGCCTCTGCTTCGGGGGCGCCTGCGGGTACTGCCCCAGCCGCTGCGGCTCGTCTTCGTTCAGACGGACACGTCGGGCATGATCTCCCGGACCTCTTGCGCACAGCGGCACGCGGCAGCGATCTTGGCAGCCCACTCCAGCGCGTCCTCACGTGAGGGCACATCGATGATGGAGAACCCGCCGAGCACCGCCTTGGTCTCCGGGTACGGCCCGTTGGTGACGGTCCCGTCGGTGGCCACGACGTTCGCCTGCTGCCTTTCGAGTCCACCACCGAAAACCCACACACCGGCTTCCTGAGCCTGACGCACCACCTCGTGCGATGCCTCGGCAACCTCGGGCAACTCCTCCTCGGGGAACGCCATCGCGCCGTCGTCGAACGAGATCAGGTACCGCGTCATACATGGCTCCCTCGGCCGTTGGCCTCCCTCGGCCGCCTCTCACCCTACGACGAACGCCTCCCTTCAGAACCGACACTCGGCCGTCCGGCCAAGGAGATTCCCCGCCTCTCCTGAAGGCCGGCTGGGCACTCAGTCGTCGGCGATCTGCAGGGCCAGCGCGAAGTGCTCACCATCGGTACCTGCGAGCAGACTGTCGAACAGTGGGGTGAGTCCATTCACTGCCCCGCACTCGACATCGTGGTTCGTCCACCAACTGGCCTCCGATCCGAGCGTGGACACCACCCGGTCTGCCGCGCGCTCGGCGGTCTCGAGCGGCAGGTGCCGGTGGCTCCGCCAGACCAGGTCGACGGCCGCAACCTGAGCCAGGAACGAGGCGGCCTCGTGCGTCTCCATCGGCTCCAGAGCGGCGCAGATCTCAGGCACGGACGGCGCGTTGTACCCGGGCAGGTAGCGCTGCCAGGCCTCGTCCGCCGCAACCGCCAACAGCAGCGTGCGGATCCGGGCCGCCAGCTCCGGCAGGTCGGGATCCGGCTCGGTGAACCGCCCGGCCGCGATGTACACCCGCGTGGGCGTGGACAGCTCTGCCATGCCGGCTTGCAACTCGGCCAGGACCCCGATGGACATCACAGCGTGATTCTGCCGTACGCCCCCGTCGGTCACCGACGCCCCTCAGCCAGAGCCGCTGTGACTGGCCCTGGCAGTTGGGAACAGGGTTGCCCGCGGGTGCGCGACGGCGGTGGCGAGACCGCCGGCGGTGCCCGGCCCGGCAGGGCGCCGGGTGACTGAGCCGCGTCATCCGACGCCGGCGCAGAGGGCGCGGTCCACGAGCCCGCGGACGGCGGTGGGGACCTCCCATGCCCGAACAGGGCCGGCCTGCAAGGGAGTTCGGGACGGTCAGAACCCCACCTCCACCGCGGACACAGTCCGTCCGGCCGGCTCGACCGAGCCGGGTTCCCCATCCATCGCGGTCACCTCGAGCACACCGCCTTCGCCAACTACCCTGCCCCGGGGACCGCGTCGACGCCGCATCGCAATACCGAGGCCTTCATCCCGGGGTGTGACAGGGGTCACGACGATGAGAAAACCTGCGGTGCGTGCCGGGCGTCTAGCAGGTGTGAGATCAGTCAGGAAGGTAGCGGGCGAGTTGGATGAGGAGCGTCTCATCCGGCTGGTGGCCAAGGGCGACCGCGCCGCGTTCGAAGAGCTGTACCGGCGCACCGCGCCGTGGATGGCGGTGCGGCTGCGCCGCCGTTGCGCGGACGAGCAGATCGTCGCCGAGGTGATGCAGGAGACGTATCTCGCGGTGTGGCGGGCGGCGGACGCGTTCGCCGGGACGGTGGCCGGCGGGACGGCGGTCGGATGGCTGTGGACGATCGCGGCACGCCGCCTCGTCGACGCTTTCCGGCGCAGGGCCCACCATGCGGAGCCGCCGCCTGCGGCGGCCTCACAGCCACTGGCGCCCGCCGCGGAGGAGGAGGCGCTCGCGGCAACCGTCGGAGGTGACGTCGGAGACGCATTGCGACGCCTCGCGCCGGAGCTCAGACAAGTACTGCAGGCCATGGTGCTCGACGGGCTGTCCGTCCGGGAGACCGCGGTCCTGCTCGGACTGCCCGAGGGGACGGTCAAGACCCGTGCCCGCCGGGCCCGGATCGCGATGCGGGAGGCGCTGTCATGAGTGTGGAACACGCGTCGATGCAGAACATCGACCGCTATGCGCGCGGCGACACGGACATCGCCGCCGACGAGTTGTGGGCCCTGGAGGCCCATCTGGAAGCGTGCGGACTGTGCCGTGACCGGCTGTCGGCCTCCGTCAGGGCCGAGGGCCCCGCCGTCGCGGCGCTGGTCGACACCGTGTGGTCCGGCCTCGAACCCCACCTGGACGCCGCGGTACCGCATCAACGACCCTGGCCGGCGTGGCTGTCGAGGTGGGTGACACCCGCGATGATGCCGTGGCTGGCCATGGCCGTCAGCGTGACGCTCATCGCGCTGCTGCTCGACGTGGTCGGCACCGGCCCCGGCGACGTGTCGTTCGTGCTGCTGCTCGCCCCGGTCCTGCCCGTACTCGGGGTGGCGGCGTCGTGGTCGCACGGCCTCGACCCGGCGTACGAACTGACGGCCTCTGTCCCCAGAGCCGGGCTCTATCTGGTGCTGCGGCGCACCGCATCCGTGCTCGCCGTCGTCGTCCCCGCCCTGCTGGTGAGTGGATGGGTGACGGGAGTGATGGCCGCGCAGTGGCTGCTGCCCTGCCTGGCCTTCACCTCCGCGACCCTGGCGCTCGGCGGCATCGTCGGAGTGACCCGCGCCGCCATCGGGCTGGTCGGTGTGTGGGCCGCCGTGATCGTGGCGCCGACGCTGGCCGCCAGCCGAACCGCCGTCGCCCTGCAGACAGCCGGTCTGCCCGTATGGGCGCTGATCCTCGCGCTCGGCATCGGAATCGTTGTCGCCCGCCGGGGCGCCTACTCCGTGCTGGGAGCCCATCGTTGACCATCGGGAAGGAACACCACATGATGCGCGCGGTGAGCGCGGCCGAGATCGCACCGACTGCCTACGCCTGGGAGATCCAGGCGACCGGGCTGAAGGTCCGAGTCGGCAGAAAGCGGATGGCCGTCGACGGGCTCGACCTGTCGCTGGGAACCGGTGTGCACGGCCTCCTCGGACCCAACGGGGCGGGCAAGACCACCCTCATCCGGGCACTGGCCACAGTCCTGCGTCCCACCGAGGGCACCCTGGAAATGCTCGGCGAGCCCGTGGGCGGCGTGGGCGAGCACCGTGCGCTGCGTCGCCGGATCGGCTACCTGCCACAGGAGTTCGGCTACTACAAGCGTTTCACCGTGCGCGAGTTCGTCGAGTACATGGCCTGGCTGAAGGAGGTGCCCAAGGCGGACATCCCCGCAGCGGTGCAGCGAGCCGTGGAACGCGTCGGTATGGCGGACCGCGCCGACGACCGGATGAAGGCCCTGTCGGGCGGCATGGTGCG
The DNA here is from genome assembly GCF_050952975.1 of Streptomyces sp. CA-251247. Classification (NCBI taxonomy): domain Bacteria; kingdom Bacillati; phylum Actinomycetota; class Actinomycetes; order Kitasatosporales; family Streptomycetaceae; genus Streptomyces; species Streptomyces sp. CA-251247. The sequence goes on from NZ_CP191861.1 coordinate 321,486, forward strand.
ACGCGTCGGCATCGCCCAGGCCATCGTCAACGACCCCACGATCCTGCTCCTGGACGAACCGACCGTCGGCCTGGACCCGGCGCAGCGGTTGCGCTTTCGCGAGTTGCTGCAGGAGTTGGGCAAGGACACCTGCGTGGTGGTCTCCACCCACTTGGTGGAGGATGTCGCCGCCGCCTGCACCGATGTGGTGCTGTTCGCCGAGGGACGGCTGGTCTTCCAGGGGCCACCGGACGAACTGGCCTCGGTCGGCGGTCCCGAGCACGTGGGCGACAGTCCGCTCGAGCGCGGCTACTCGGCGATGCTGCTCAACCCCGCGCAGGGAAGGAACGCCTGGTGAACACCCGTGGTCTGCGTACCGAGTTGAGGCGCTCGGTCGCCCCCTGGGCCGGTGTGGTGATCCTGGCGGGCGCGCTGTCGTTCCTGTACTTGCTTCCCGGACTGTGGTGGAACGGCAGCGTGCGGTGGACGGCCCAGTGGACGTCCATGGCCATGTGGACCCGTTCTCTGCTCGTCCTGCTGTGGCCGCTCGTCGTCGGGCTGGGGGCACTCCAGGGGCTGCGTGACCACCGGTCCAGGATGGCCGAACTGCTGGCCAGCACGCCGCGGCCCGCCCAGCACCGTGCCGCCACCCTGGCGGGCGCGACGGCACTCACCACCGCCTCGGCCTTCGTGTTCCTCGTGCTCCTGGGCGCGGCCCAGGTGCTGGCCGACGCCGAGTACGCGCACCTCGGATGGCTGCCGATCTCGCTGGTGGGGGTGCTCTCCCTCGTCGCGGGGGCCCTGCTGGGCATGGGGGTCGGGCGCGCCCTGCCGTCCGCGCTCACCCCGCCGGTGATGGCTGTGGGTGCGTTTGTGTTCACCAACGTCCTGCGCGCGGCGAGTGAACCGGCCGTGCCGGAGCCGGCCGTGCCGAACCGCCTCTCGCTGCTGTCGCCTTCGGTCGCGCAGGTGCGCGAAGTGCTCCTCACGCTGTCCCCCTCCGTACACGTCGGGCAGACGGTGTGGCTGCTCGGCCTGGCCGCAACGGGCTTTGCGCTGCTCGTCGCCGCGACCCCGCGCACCCGGCTGCTCGCCCTGTCCCCCGTCCTGGCGGGAGCCGCGATCGCCCTGCTCGTCCTCCCCTCCGATCCTCGCCGGACGTACGTCGTCGACGAAGCGGCAGCGGCGATGGTGTGCGACGGCCCGGTGTGCGTGACGACGACGCACCAGGCACGACTCGCCGACCTCGCGGGTCCCGGGAAGAAGACGCTGCGCCTGCTCCGGGACACCTTGGGCGGCCAGGCGCCGGACTCCATCCGTGAGAGCACCGCCCCACGGGAGCAGGGCGGCACGCCGGAACGGTCCCGCACGGCCGTGCTCGTCGACTTCGACGACGGGATGATCGCCACCGCGACGGGAGAGGACCTGACCCGGGCCCTGCTCGCCCAGGGCATGGCACCGCATTGCAACGCGCGCAGCGACAGGGAGAGCGGCCAGATGTACGAGATCGCCACGCAGAGCATCGCGGCGGGCTGGGTCCTCGGGGGCCTCAAGCCGCTCGTCGGCACCGTCCACTCTGTTGCGGACCAGCTCGAACTGGCCGAACCCGTCTGGAAGAAGCTCACGGCGCTGCCGCGTGCCGAACAGCTCTCGCGGATCAAGGCGATGCACGCCGCCGCGCTCTCGTGCAAGGACGATGGGTTCTCCGCGCTGAACGGCGGTGCGTCCCAGTGAGGTGGCTGACGCTGTACGCGCGCTCGCGACAGGTGCCTGCGTCGCTCGCCGCGGTGCTGCTCAGCGCACTGACGGTGGTGGCCCTCGCGCAGAACGGCAGCGGGGGCCCCGGTGATCCGCAGTTGTCCGTGCTCGCCCTCACGGCGGGCGCGACGGCCGCCTCGATGGGACTCGGCGGACAGGACCCTGCGCTCGACCGAACGGCAGCCATCCGATGGGTACCCCGCAGGGCGGCGCACGTCCTGCTGATCGGCACGGTCGTCTGCGCGGTGCTGTTGGCGGTGCAGAGTATCGGCGACGACGTGGCCACGACCGCGTTCATCGTCCGCGACAGCGCAGGGATGATGGGCCTTGTCGCCCTCGGAGCGGCGGTATGCGGGGCGCAGTTGGCGTGGACGCTGCCGATCGGCTGGATGTCGTTCTCGCTCTTCGCCCCCTCCCCGACGAGTCCTCCGTTGGAGGTGGCGGGCTGGATGCTGCTGCCGCCCGGCACGACGACGGGCACCTGGACGGCCGTGGTTCTCGCGGTCGCCGGCACCGCGGCCTACGCGATCGCGGGACCGAGACGGTAGCGGACGTCGCCACGACGTTCCCGCCCCCGTTCGCCGGTGGACGACGGTCGGCACCGTTCGCGCCGGTGCCGATGCGTGCGACGACACCCGTGTCGCGGTCGGAAAGGGCGAAGCACGCATGGCCGACTCGCTCCCTCCCCCGGCCCCTCGGGCGCTCGATGACAGCGGCAAGGACACCGGGGAAGGCGTGAGGGGCCGGATCGCCGCGGGTGGGGAGGGCGGTCACCGGATGCGGATCCCATGGCGAGCCAGAGGCCGGCGGCGTTGCCCTGCGAGAGGCACTGCCAGGCCGGCCGCGCGGCCCGCCCACGGCGCCCGGAGTGCTGCTCGCCGACTCCTGCGGCCGCTCAGCGAGCCGGTCGGCGCTCCCCGGTGAGCGCACCCGCGACGGGCAGTGCCTGCAACACCAGCACCGAGAGGTCGTCCTCGACGGGACCGGGACCGAAACCGTGCACCGTCCGGCGGATGTGCTCGGCCACGGCCTTCGCGCCCAGCCCGGTGCATTCCCGGAGCACCGCCGACAGGCCGTCCCGGTCATCCAGCTGCCGATGACCGCATCGGCGCTCCGTGACACCGTCGGTCACGCACAGCAGCGTCTCTCCGGGGGCGAGGCTGAAGGAGCGGGCTTCGAAGTCCGCGCCGTTGTCGATACCGAGCAGCATCTGCGGCTCCGCCGCTGCGACCACCGAGCCATCGGTCAGGAGGCGCAGCGGCAACGGATGCCCGGCGCTGGCGATCGTGCAGCGGGGTCCGGCGGTGCCGAGGCCGAGTTGCAGCTCTCCGTACAGCATGCTCAAGAGGCGCGGGCGGGCGCGTTCGCCGCCGTTCGCCACGGCTTCTTCGCTCTCCTCCGCCAAGGCGGCGTTCAGCCTTCGCAGCACCGACTCGACGCCGTGGCCCTCGCGTGCCAGCAGTCTGACCAGGTAACGGGCGAGGCCGGTGACCGACATCGCCTCGGGGTCCTTGCCCTGCACGTCGCCGAGCAGGAAACCCCAACAGTGTTCCCTCAACGGGAACAGGTCGTAGAAGTCGCCGCCGACGGTCTGACCCTCACCGTGCGGCTCGTAGACGATCGCCGTGTCGACGCCCGGGATGGTGGCCAGGAATTCGGGCAGCTGATTGCGCTGGAGGGCCCGGCTGATCGTCTTCTGCCGGGTGTACCGGCGGGCGGTGACCAATGACTGCGCGATGCGCCGCACCACGTCCTGCACCACGTTCGCCAGGCTGTCGGTCATACGGAGCTGCCCGGACCTGCCCAGGAGGAGCACGCCCTGGCAGTCGCCGCCGGCAACCAAGGGGAACGCCAGTGCCGAGCCCCGGCTGCCCGCGTCCCCGGCGGTCTCCGGCCATGGCCAGGGGATGCTCGCCGTACTGAGAATGCCGGGCGGCACTTCTCTCACCAGCTCCTGCCGCAGCGCGTCGATGCGCCATTCTTCGGCGTGCCAGACCTGGGACAGCCGCATACCGCCGCCGTCCTCGGCCAGCCATACCCCGCACCAGTCGGCAAGCCGGGGCACCAGCAGTTGTCCTGCGAGTGCGGCGACGAGATCCTCGTCGAGCTGGCCCGCGAGAAGCTCGCTGCCCTCGGCGAGGAAGGTGGGACCCGCCTGGCCGGGCCACTCCGCGATGAGACCGTCACCGGCGCCGGGCGCTGTCGACGCCCCGGAGGCCCGCGGAACGCCCCGTGGCGATGCCGCGGGCTCGGAGGGCCGCCGCTCCTGCCCCGAGGCCTCCAGGCGGAACCACACAGACTTCTGGTCGTGGTCGTAGGTCACCCCCCATGACGTGGCCAGCGCGCCCACGATCCGCAGCCCGAGGCACTGGCGGCCGGGCATGTCCTCGTGGACGCGCAGCGCCCGGGTGGGGTGGTGGTCGGCAACCTCGATGATCACGGCGACGGGTGCGTCCGCGTCCTCCGCGTGTGCCACGGGACCGGGCTCCGCCTGCGTGCGCGAATGGCTCCGGCCCCGTTCCAAAGCGCAAATGATGTGGATGTCCGTACCGGCGTGCATGACGGCATTGGTGGTCAGCTCGCTGACCAGGAGCTCGGCATCCCCGCTGACCTCTTCGAACTCCTGGGTGATCACCTTCGACCCGGCCACGAACGCCGCGGCCTGCTCGGCGAGGGTCGCGCGCACGAACGCGCGCGCCTCGGAGGCCGCCCGCTGGCTCGCCTGGAGCGTCGTCCGCGACAGGTACCTGTCAGGGGGCGAGATCAGGGCCGAGCCAGGAGGAAGAGCCGACCAAGGAGACAGAGTGGCCATTCAGGTCCTCAGCGATCTTGCTTCAGGTTCTTCACCAAACACTTATAGTGTGACGTATCTACCCATATAGGCGATAGGGGTGGAACGTCATGGCGCTCGACCCGGATTCTGCCGACCCCCCTTCCGCGGCCGCTGACCCGACCGAGTCAGCGGACCCCTCACGTCTGGCCGAGCCCACGAAACATGCACCGCCCTCCGCGCCGTCGGACCCCACGTGGGTGCGCGGCAGCGATTTGCGCCCCCTGCTCAACGCTCTGCAATCACTGCGCGACGGAGACTTCACCGCCCGCGTGGACAGGGCGGAGGAGGGGATCCTGACGGAGATCGCCGGCATGTTCAATCAGATCGCCGTGCGCAACGAGCATCTGATCGGCGAACTGCAGCGGGTCCGCCGCGAGGTCGTACGGCACGGCAGGCTGGACGAACGGCTCTCGGCGAGCCCGGGGCAGGGTTCGTGGGTGACGGGCGTGGACTCGGCGAACACGCTGCTCGAAGCCCTGGTGGCTCCGGTGTCGAACGCCACGCGCGTCCTGGACGCAGTGGCGGACGGGGAGCTGACGCAGCGCGTCGACCTGCACGACGGCAGCCGCCAGCTCCGGGGCGATCTGCGGCGGCTGGCGCTCTGCGTGAACCGCACGGTCGACCAGCTGTCACTGTTCACCGGCGAAGTGACGCGGGTGGCCCGCGAGGTCGGCACCGAAGGCCGGCTGGGCGGGCGCGCCCACGCCCGCGGCCTGTCCGGCGACTGGCGTCTGGTGATCGAGGCGGTCAACACGATGGCGTCCCGGCTGACGTCCCAGGTCCGGGACATCGCCGTCGTCACGACAGCGGTGGCACGAGGCGACCTCACGCAGCACGTGACGGTGGAGGCCACCGGTGAGGTGCTGGAACTCAAGCTCACGGTGAACACGATGGTCGACCAGCTGCGGGCGTTCGCCGACGAGGTGACACGCGTGGCCCGCGAGGTCGGCACCGAAGGACAACTCGGCGGCCAGGCACACGTCGGGGACGTATCCGGCGTCTGGCGGGACCTCACCGACAACGTCAACTTCATGGCGTCCAACCTCACCAGCCAGGTCCGCAACATCGCCCAGGTCACCACCGCCGTGGCCACCGGCGACCTGAGTCAGAAGATCACCGTGAGCGCGAAGGGCGAAATCCTGGAGCTGAAGTCGACGATCAACACGATGGTCGACCAGCTGTCCGCCTTCGCCGACGAAGTGACACGCGTGGCCCGCGAAGTCGGCACCGAAGGACAACTCGGCGGACGCGCCCAGGTCCGCGGCGTCTCCGGCGTCTGGAAGGACCTCACCGACAACGTCAACTTCATGGCCGACAACCTCACCAGTCAGGTCCGCAACATCGCCCAGGTCGCCACCGCCGTCGCCACCGGCGATCTCGGCAAGACGATCACCGTGGAGGCGAAGGGCGAGATCCTGGAACTGAAGTCGACGATCAACACCATGGTCGACCAACTGTCCGCCTTCGCCGACGAAGTGACACGCGTGGCCCGCGAAGTCGGCACCGAAGGACAACTCGGCGGCCAGGCACACGTCCGGGACGTCTCGGGTGTCTGGAAAGACCTCACCGACAACGTCAACTTCATGGCGTCCAACCTCACCAGCCAGGTCCGCAACATCGCCCAGGTCACCACCGCCGTCGCCGACGGGGATCTCTCGAAGAAGATCACCGTGGACGCACGCGGCGAGATCCTCGAACTCAAGGACACCGTCAACACGATGGTCGACCAGCTGCGGGCGTTCGCCGACGAGGTGACACGCGTGGCCCGCGAAGTCGGCACCGACGGGCAACTCGGCGGACGTGCCCAGGTCGGCGGCGTCTCCGGCGTCTGGAAGGACCTCACCGACAACGTCAACTTCATGGCCGACAACCTCACCTCCCAGGTCCGCAACATCGCCCAGGTCGCCACCGCCGTCGCCCAGGGCGACCTGTCGAAGAAGATCGACGTGGACGCACGCGGCGAGATACTCGAACTCAAGACGACCATCAACACCATGGTCGACACGCTGTCCTCGTTCTCCGCCGAGGTCACGCGTGTGGCCCGCGAAGTCGGCAGCGAGGGACAACTGGGCGGCCAGGCACGGGTCGAGGGCGTCTACGGCACCTGGAAGCGGCTGACCACGAGCGTCAACGAACTCGCCCTCAACCTGACCACCCAGGTGCGCGCGATCGCCGAAGTCGCCAGCTCGGTGGCCCAGGGCGACCTGACCGGCTCCATCGCCGTCGAGGCCAGCGGCGAGGTCAACGAGCTGAAGAACAACGTCAATCTCATGGTCTCCACCCTCCGCGAGACCACCCGGGCCAAGGACTGGCTCGAGTCGAACCTCACCCGTATCGCCGGCCTGATGCAGGGCCACCGCGACCTGGTCGAGGTGGCGGACCTGATCCTGCGTGAGCTCACCCCACTGGTCAACGCGCAGTTCGGAGCGTTCTTCATGGCCGAGGCCGGTGCCGAACCCGGCCGGGGCCTGCAATTCATCGCCGGCTACGGCTGCGCCGAGGGCCCGGACAACAGCCCGAACAACGACACCAGCAAGCCGGTTCGAGGGCTGATCGCCCAGGCGGCCCTGGAGAAGAAGCGCGTTCTCGTCGATGCGGTTCCGGCTGGGTACATCAGCATCGAGTCCGGGCTCGGCTCGGCACCGCCGACCAGCATCGTCATTTTCCCCATCCTGTTCGAGGGCAAGGTGCTCGGTGTCATCGAACTCGCTTCGTTCAGCAGGTTCAACGAGGTCCATCTGGCCTTCATCGACCAGTTCGTGAACACCATCGGCGTCTCGATCAACACGATTCTCTCCAACGCGCGCACCGAGGCCCTGCTCTCCGAGTCCCAGCGACTCACCGCGGAACTGCGGCGCTCCAACGCGGAACTGGAGGACAAGGCCACTCTGCTGGCCAGCTCGTCCCAGTACAAGTCCGAGTTCCTGGCCAACATGTCGCACGAGCTGCGCACCCCGCTCAACTCACTGCTGATCCTGGCGCGGCTACTGGCCGACAATCCGGACGGGAACCTCGCCGAACAGGAGGTGGACTTCGCGGCGACCATTCACCGCTCGGGATCGGACCTGCTCCAGCTGATCAACGACATCCTGGATCTGTCGAAGATCGAGGCGGGCCGCATGGACGTCCATCCGAGGAAACTCCCACTGTCCAAGCTGCTCAACTACATGCATGCCATGTTCCGGCCCCTCGCGGGCGAGCGTGGACTGTCCTTCGATGTCACGGTCGGGGAGGGCGTGCCCAGCGAGCTGTACTCCGACGAGCAGCGGCTCCAGCAGATTCTTCGGAACCTGCTGTCGAACGCGGTGAAGTTCACCTCGTCGGGCAGCGTGGTGCTACGGGTCGAGCGCGCAGCGGACCAGGAGATCGAGGGGACGGCGATGCCGACGAGCGAGCCGATCCTCGCGTTCTGCGTCGAGGACACCGGCATCGGCATCCCGCGGGAGAAGCTGGGCGTCATCTTCGAGGCGTTCCAGCAGACCGACGGCACCACCAGCCGCAAGTACGGCGGCACCGGGCTGGGGCTCTCCATCAGCCGGGAGATCGCCAGCATGCTGGGAGGCCGGATCGTCGCGGACAGCGAACCCGGCGTCGGCTCCCGGTTCACGCTGTACGTGCCCGCGCACCACACCGAGGCGTCTGCGCCCATGACCGAAACCCCGGCGATCCCTGCGGGCCCCAGGGCGGAGAACACGCCGTCGACGGTCCCCCTGCTGCCGGCGGGTCCGCTTGCCGCTCCCCCGGCGCCCCGCCCGACAAGCACCCCCGAGCTCCCCGCCGACATGGCGGCAGCGGCCACCGGCAGGGACACATCGAGCTGGCCGGAGACAACGCGGCTCAAGGAGTGGATCACCGGCCGGCCGCACAGAGTGCTGGCCGGGCGCACGATTCTCATGGTGGACGACGACATCCGTGCCGTCTTCGCGCTCATGCATGTACTGGGCCGCGTGGGCATCACCGTCAAGTACGCCGAGAACGGACGCGAAGGTCTGGAGATGCTGGACCGTGTTCCTGCCATCTCTCTGGTCCTGATGGACATCATGATGCCCGAGATGGACGGGTACGAGACGATCGGCGCTGTGCGGGATTCGCCCCACCTCTCCGACCTGCCGATCATCGCGCTGACCGCCAAGGCCATGCCGGGCGACCGGGAGAAGGCGCTCGAAGCGGGCGCCTCGGAGTACATTCCGAAACCCGTGGACGTGGACCACCTGCTGTCCGTGGCCTGTGATCTGCTCGACCCGCAGGGGCGCCCCGCCGGGCCGCGGCCCGTGCAGGCGCCGGACGTCGCCGACGAAGACACGTCGAGGCAGAAGCCATGAGCACACACACGCCCGAGAAGTGCAGCATCCTCATCGTCGACGACATCGAGGCGAACCTCGTCGCGCTCGAAGCCCTGCTCGGACCGCTCCATCAGGAATTGGTGCGCGCCCACTCCGGCGAGGAAGCCCTGAAAGCCATGCTGCGGCAGGAGTTCGCCGTGGTACTGCTCGACGTCCTGATGCCCGGCATGGACGGCTTCGAGACCGCCGCGAACATCAAGCGTCTGGACCAGACCAAAGACGTGCCGATCATCCTCCTGACCGGCACCGAGGTCGAGACGGACTATGCCTACCGCGGGTATTCGGTCGGCGCAGCAGACTTCCTCACGAAGCCCTTCGACCCGTGGCTGCTGCGTACCAAGATCTGCGTCTTCCTCGACCTGTTTCGGAAGAACCGCCAATTGGCCGCCCAGGCCGAGCAGTTGCGGCATCTCTTCGCCGAGGCCAGGGCCGTCACCGCCCTCAGCGGCCGTACGGAGGCGGCCGAAGGCACCGCCCAACGCCGCGAGAAGGGAACGCCATCACCGCCTGCCGCGACTGAACGGACCGAGGCAAGGCTGGCCGGGATCGGCGAACAACTGACCCAGATCGAGCTCCTGTTGCGCGAAGCCAGCGGTTTCGATGCCGTCACCCTCGCCGATCGCGTCGCGGAACTCGAACGAGCCGTCGGCGGGCTGCGACTGGGACCGGAATGACGTTGGGGCACCGTCTCTGCTGTCACAGGGGTGTGCCAGAGTCGGCGCATGCTCGAGATCGTGGTGAAGTCGGAGGACGGGGATCGGCGCGTTCGTGTGTCCGCCGAGGAGTTGGCCGGGCTGGTCCGGCGCATCGGCGGTGATGGTGACCGGTTCCTGGTGGCCCATCGGATACCCGACCTGCCCGACGTCTTCGCTCAGGTCTGGCACGAGGCCGGCGGGGACTACACGCTGGAGCACCGCGACGGTGCCGCCGACCGGCACTTCCAGGTGTTGGTCGACGATTCCGAGGCCGTGATTGCGGCGATGACCGGCTGGGCCCGGCGGGACTCCGGTTGGGGCACGGATCTGGCCTGGTCGCTGCTGGACATGGGCCCCACCGCCCGCAACGTCCCACCGCTCGACCTCGACGACGACGAGCGCTCGGAGTTGGAGAAGCGCATCCGCGAGGTACTGGTCGGCGGTTACGCCGACCGCGCCGAACTGGCTGAGCTCGCCGAGGAGTACCTGGTCACCGCTGACCGGCGGCCGGTATCGCGGGAGCAGGCGGAGGCGCTGGCTGACCGGATGTGGCTGGAGCGCGTCGCGGAGCAGAGCGAATGGCAGGGCGAGACGGACCCGGAACGGCTCACCCGCGCGTTCACCGGCCTCCAGGACGTCGGTATCACCGCCCGCGAGAACTTCACCTGCTGCCGCAGCTGCGGCCAATCCGAGATCGGCGCCGAAGGCGGGCCCGACGCCCGCGGCTTCGTCTATTTCCACTCCCAGTGCACCGACTCCGCGGCTGCGGGTCACGGTCTGATGCTCCTTTACGGAGGCTTCGACGGCTCGGCCGAGACCACCGCAACCATCGGCCACGAGGTCGTGGCCGCACTGGAAGCGGCCGGTCTCCGGGCCGACTGGGACCGTGACCCCGGCCGGGCCATCACCGTCACGCCCCTGGAGTGGCGCCGCCGCCTGGTCGGCTGAGGACCGGCCTGGGGCGAGGCGCCGTACTGGGCGAGTTCGGTGAGGGGCGTGGACGTCGACGAAGACGACGTGACCGGCGACCCGCCCGGCCACTGACCCGCCACGACCGGGAGGGGCCGCGGTCCGTGACGCCGTGGCGTTCGCCCACCTCGCCGACGCAGCCGGGGCACACGTCACCCGCACCCCACACAGCCTGGCATCCGGTGCCGGAACCGAGAGCTGACCGGCACCGGATGCCAATATCGACCCCCCGGACAGCACCGGCCCGTCACCTCTGGACAAATCACTTCTGGCCCGGTTTGTATGGATGCCACGTCGGAATGTCGAGCGGTCGTCCGACACAGGCCACGGCCTTGGACGACGGCTGTCACGCGCCACCCCACGGCGCACATGCGGGAGGCAGTCACATGGACATCACGACGACTGCCGGGCCGGGCCCGGGGCACGCCGTAATGAAACTGACCGGAGAGCTGGACATCTCCACCGTCGGAGACATCCGCGCGGCACTCGCCGCAGCAGTCACCGCATACCGCCACGTCGTCATCGACCTCACAGACCTCGCGTTCTGCGACTGCTCCGGCATCGGCGCACTCGTCGCCGCGAAAAACTCCGCCGCCCGCCGCGGCACCCACCTCACCGTGCGCAACATCCCCGACCACCTGACCCGGCTCCTCCACATCACCGGCACCCCACTGACCGCCACACCCGACACAGGCCTCGCCATCGGCGGCGCCGCCCGCCACTTCCCCCAAGGCACCGCCGCCTGACCCGGCCGAGAACCCACCGGACCAGCACCCGGACCCCCGGTTCCGTGACCCAGGCCGAGGCAGGGCAGGTCGGGCAATCGTCAACGCGTCAACTCCGGTAGCAGCACCGGGCGTTACGACTCCGGGTGCGCAGCCGCACAGGTACCGCCTCTCCCCCGGCCCTGTGCCGTACCCGATCCAGCCATAAGGCACCGCGGCACCACAACGACGCCATGACACGCTTGCCATGACGCCATAGTGGTGCCACTATGGCGTTATGGATCTCACGCCCTACGTCGACCACCTCCGCCACGAGCTCGCGGTCACCGTCGAGGCCGGCGGCGACGACGTCCGGGCCGTGGCGGAACGGCTCACCGCACCGCTGGAGTCGGCCACCCGCCTCACCCTTCTGAACGCCCTGTCCGCCGCCATGGCCGAGGTCACCCGTGACCTGGCGCCGGGCTCGGTCGACGTACGGCTGCGGGGGCTCGACCCCGAGTTCGTGGTGACCGCGCCACCCGCCCACGAGATACACCAAGACCTGCATCAGCACGAGCCCGGAGTGCGCACGGCGCCGACGCCCGCTCCGGCGGACGCGGAGGACGGGGCTACGGCGCGGATCAACTTCCGCCTGCCCGCCCAGCTGAAGGACCGAATAGAAGGCGCGGCGGGGCAGGAAGGCCTCTCCGTCAATGCGTGGCTGGTGCGAGCCGTTGCCGGCGCCCTGACGGGTCCCGAGTCCGGTCGGCCGGCCGGACTCGACCGGCACCTGGGGCGGCCGGACTGCACGAGCCGGGTCCGCTAGGGCCGACTGCGATCAGGCGGACCGCCGCCGCCTCAGCTCATTCACGTCGCCACCTCACACCACCTGCGACACCACCCGCTCATGCCGGGGGACGGGACAGCCATGCCTGCTCCCCGGCTACGCCCCATCCGACCGCACTGTTCCGACCGCGGTGCACCGCACGGTGCACCGTCACCTCACGCTGCACCGGAGGACACCATGCGACACCTGCCGAACTCCCGGGAAACGGACGCGGCTCCCGCCGCCGAGCCGGTCCAGCTGCCCATCGACCGCCCGGCGGGCTGCCCCTTCGACCCGCCCGGCGAACTGGCGCGGCTCCGCGAACAGGACCCGCTGCGCCCGATGCGCTACCCCGACGGGCACATCGGCTGGCTGGCCACAGGCCACTCGGCGGTCCGCGCGTTAGCCGCCGACCCCCGCTTCAGTTCCCGCTACGAGCTCCTGCACTACCCCTTCCCCGGCGCGGGTGTCAGCGAGCTGCCGCCCGCGCCGGTCGGGGACCTGACCGGGATCGACCCGCCCGAGCACACCCGCTACCGCCGGCTGCTCGCCGGCCGGTTCACCGTCCGGCGGATGCGCGCACTCACCGCACGCGTCGAGGAGATCACCACCGACCATCTCGACGCGATGGAACGCCATGGCGGGCCGGTGGACCTGGTGCAGGCGTATGCGCACCCCGTCCCGGCTCTGATGATCTGCGAGCTGCTCGGCGTGCCGGACGCGGACCGTGCGGCGTTCCAGACCCTGGCCGCCGCGGTGAGCGGCCTGGAGGTCACCGAGGAGGAGCAGTTCGCCGCCTGCACCGCGCTGCAGGACACGATGCGCGAGCTGGTGGCGGCCAAGCGGGCCCGGCCCACCGACGACCTGCTCAGCGATCTGACGAACAGCGACCTCAGCGACGCCGAACTCGCCGGCATCGGCGGCTTCCTGCTCGCCGCCGGCCTGGACACCACCGCCAACATGATCGGGCTCGGCGCCTTCGCGCTGCTGAGCCACCCCGCGCAGGCCGACGCGCTGCGCACCGACCCCGCCCTGGCCGAGACGGCGGTCGAGGAACTGCTGCGCTATCTGAGCATCGCCCACACCGGCGTGCGGGCGGCGCTGGAGGACGTCGAGCTGGAGGGCCGGCTGATCAGCGCCGGCGACTCGGTCACCGTCTCGGTGCAGGCCGCCAACCGTGACCCGGCGAAGTTCGCCGACCCCGACACCCTCGACCTGCGCCGCAAAGCCACCGGCCATCTCGCCTTCGGGCACGGCATCCACCAGTGCCTGGGCCAGCAACTGGCCCGCGTGGAGCTGCGGGTGGCCCTGCCGGCCCTGTTCACCCGCTTCCCCGCACTGCGGCTCGCCGTCCCGCCACAGGACGTGCCGCTGCGCACCGGCATGAACATCCACGGGGTGCACCGGCTGCCCGTCGCCTGGGACGGGCAGTGAGCGCGATGCGGATCGGCATCGACCGCGAACGCTGCCAGGGTGCCGGAATGTGCGCACTGAGTGCGCCGGAGGTGTTCGACCAGGATCCCGGGGACGGCCGGGTCGTCCTGCTGACCGCCCGTGTTCCGGCCGGGCAGCGGCCCGCGGTGCGTCTGGCGGCCGGCCTGTGCCCCGCCGGCGCCCTCACCCTCCTCGACGAGGGCGATGCCGGCGATACGGATCCAGCAGACGCCGCGGAACGGGAGCACGAGCAGGCCGGTGCGCCGACGGGGGACGGCAGCGCACCGGCCTGACGAACACCGTATGCCATGACGTACAATGTACGCAAGAGCGCACGCTGTACGGACTGGAACGTGCCCCTGCATGCCTGCGGCCCGGCGGCTCACCGGCCGCCGGGCCGCAGACAGTGGGGGCGCAGGGGTCTCAGTCGACGAGCTCGCGTTCCCGGCGCGGGAAGGCCACGCGCCGGGCCTGCGGGGTGCGGCTCAGCTTCCCGCCCTCGACGTCCACGTTCGGCAGCAGCCAGTCCAGCCAGCGGGGCAGCCACCAGGCAGCCTTGCCGAGCAGGGCGAACAGGGCGGGCACGATCGCCATCCGGACGATGAAGGCGTCGAAGAGGACGGCGATCGCCAGACCGAAGCCGATCATCTTGATCAGGTCGTTCTCCTCCATGATGAAGCCGGAGAAGACGCTCGCCATGATGATCGCGGCGGCAGCCACCACCCGCCCGCCGTACCGGAAGCCGGTCACGACCGCCTCGTCGGGGCGCGCCCCGTGGACGTACGCCTCACGCATCCGGGTCACCAGGAAGACCTCGTAGTCCATCGCCAGGCCGAAGACCACTCCGATCATGAAGATCGGCATGGTGCTCATCACCGGGCCGGGCTGATCGACACCGAAGACGTCGGCGAGCCAACCCCACTGGAAGACGGCGACGACCGCGCCCAGTGCCGCGCTCACCGACAGCAGGAAGCCGAGCGCCGCCTTCAGCGGGACGAGGACGGAGCGAAAGACCACCATCAGCAGCAGGAACGCCAGGCCCACCACCAGGGCGAGGTAGGGCAGCAGGGCGTCGTCGAGGGTCTGGGAGAAGTCGATGAACATCGCGGTCTGGCCGGTCACCAGGATCTCGGCGCCGGTGTCGGTCTCCAGGCCGCCGGCGGCGTCACGGATCGAGCGGACCAGGTCCTCGGTGCGGCCGTCGCCCGGCCCGGTGTCGGGAATGAGGTTGAGGATGGCGGTGTCGCCGGCCTCATTGACTGCGGCCGGGGAGATCGAGGCAACCCCCTCCTCACCGGCCAGCTTCCGGCTCACGTCCTCGGCCGCGGGGGCGGCGTCCTTCGCGGTGACGGTGAGCGTGAGCGGGCCGTTGAAGCCGTCGCCGAAGGACTCCGAGAGGATGTCGTAGGCCTTGCGCTGGGTGGTGTCGGGAGCCATCGTGCCCTCGCCGGGCAGTCCGAGCTCCAGGCTCGCGGCCGGCACCGCGGCGGCGCCGAGTCCCACCACCCCGACGAGCAGCACCGCCACGGGGTGGCGCAGCACGTAACCCGCCCAGCGGGCACCGAGGTTGGGCTTGGCTTTCGCGGCCCTCTTGGCGGCCTTGCGCTGCTTGCGGGCCGAGAGCGGCTTGCCGTAGTGCTGTCGCCGGTCACGGCGGCGCAGCACCTTGACCGGGGCGAAGCCGAGCAGGGCGGGCACGAGGGTGACGGCGATGAGGACGGCGACGGCGACCGTGCCGGCCGCGGCCAGGCCCATCTTGGTGAGCATCGGGATGTTCACAACGGTCAGGCCGGCGAGGGCGACGATGACGGTGAGACCGGCGAAGACGACGGCCGAGCCGGCGGTGCCGGTGGCGCGGCCCGCGGCTTCCTGGCGCTCGTGCCCCTCGGCGATCTCGGCGCGGTAGCGGGAGACGATGAACAGCGCATAGTCGATGCCGACCGCGAGTCCCAGCATCAGCGCCAGGGTGGAGGTCGTGCTCGACAGGCCCAGGGTGGTGCCGAGGGCGGTGATGCCGGAGATGCCGACGCCGACGCCGATGAGGGCGGTGAGCAGCGGCATGCCGGCGGCGATCACGGAGCCGAAGGTGATCAGCAGGACGACGGCGGAGACGGCGATGCCGATCTTCTCCCCGGTGCCGCTCATCGTGGCGTCCACGGCGACCGCGTCACCGCCGGCCTCGACACTCAAACCGGCGGTGCGGGCCGTGCCGGTCGCCCGGGTGAGCGCATCGTGCGCCGCATCGGTCAGTTCAGGGGCGGCGACCTTGTAGGTGACGACGGTGTAGGCGGTGGTGCCGTCCTTGCTCACGGCGTTCGCCGCGAACGGGTCGCTGACGCGGGCCACTTGCGGGCTCTTGGACAGGTCGGCGACGAGTGCGGTGACGCGGGCCTTGTGCTCGGGGGCAGAAATCTTCCCGCCGTCCGGTGCGCGGACGACGACCCGGGCGGAGGCACCGTCGGCGGAAGCGGCCGGGAAAGAGTCCTCCAGCAGGTCGAAGGCCTTCTGCGACTCGGTGCCCGGCATCGAGAACGTGTCGGCGGGAGGCGGTGGGGCGGTGGAGGCCGCAAAGCCCGCCCCGCCGAAGACCAACACCCACAGCAGCGCGGTCAGGCCGCGCCGCCGGAAGGCGAAACGGCCCAGTTTGTACAGGAAGGTAGCCACGGCGAAAGGACTCCCATGGGGATCGGCGGGGACGCACGGAGACGGAACGCGGCGCGGCACACGAACCCGCGGACACGCACGTCACGAGGCACACGAACACGACATGAACACGGACGAGGACGATGACGGCGCGGGTCGGACATGCGGGCAGGGCACACGCGAACAAACCGCGTAAGCGGTTTCGCTCAGGGTAGGGCGGGAGTGCCGGGCGCTTCAAGCGCCGAGAGCCTGCCTCCAGGCGACCTCCAGCGAGCCTCGAGCGCGCCTCCGGAATCCGGTCCGGGAAGGCGTGGCAGGCCGCCGGCCCGGCTCCGCGGGAGGCGGAACCGGGCCGGGTTTCAGACTCGGTGACGGTGTGTCACAGATTCAGGCACGGTGACGGAGCGTCCATTCGAGCCGTGATACGTGCGAGCGGCCGCGGCGGTCAGCGGCCGGCCGTGCTGTCCGCCGCCTCCTTCTGCACGCTCTCCTCCCCCGTACCGGCCGGCTGCGCACCGGCCCCGGTGTCGGCGGCGGCCGCCTTGCCTCCCCTGATGAGGAACAGGGCGAGTACGGCGGCGCCGACGACGCCGGCCGCGCCGGACAGGAAACTGGCGGACATGGCGTCGGAGAAGGCGTCGCGGGTCTGGTCGAGCAGGGTGGTGTTGCCGTCGCGGGCGGCGATGGCGAGCGCGTCGACGATCGAGTCCTTGGCGGGCCCGGGCGCCGAGCCCGGCATCGCGGCGGTGTAGGTGCCCGACAGGACGGCGCCCAGCACCGCCACACCGAGCGCGGCACCGGCCTGCTGGATGGTGTCGTTGAGGGCGGATCCGACGCCGGCGTGCTCCTCCGGCACCGCACCCATCAGGGCCGCGATGACGGCGGGCATCGCCAGGCCGCTGCCCGCGCCCATCAGCACCATGGCGGTGATCAGCGGTCCCCAGCCGTCACCGACCGCGAGGGTGGACAGCACGCCGAACCCGGCTGCGATCAGGAGCAGTCCGGCCACCGCGACGGGCCGGTTGCCGGTCTTGGGGATCAGGCCGGCCCCGACGCCGTTGAAGGCCAGGGTCGCCACCGCCAGCGGGGTGAAGGCCAGGCCCGTCTCGGTGGGCGTGTATTCGAGGACGTACTGCAGGTACTGAGTGAGGACCAGCATCAGTCCGCCGTTGGCGAAGGTCAGCAGGACCAGGGAGAAGCTGGCGCCGGTGAAGATCCGGTTGCGGAACAGGCTCAGCGGGACCATCGGCGACTCGACGCGGCTCTCCCAGATCGCGAACGCCCCCAGACCGAGGACGGCCAGTGCGAGCGAGGCCTGCGTGCTCGTGTGGCCGAGTCCGTCCTTGGGCAGTTCGTTGATCGTCCAGACCAGTGCGGCCATGCCGACCATGGAGAGCACCATGCCGACCGGGTCGGCCTTGCGCCAGGGCCCCTTGGACTCCTCCATCAGGATCAGGGCCGCAATGATGGCGAGTACCGCGATCGGGATGTTGATCAGGAAGACGGCGCCCCACCAGAAGTGGGCGATCAGCACACCGCCGAGGACCGGGCCGCCGACCAGGCCGACCATGGCCACCGCGCTCCAGGCGGCGATCGCCTTGGGCCGCTCCTCGTCGTCGAAGACGGTGATGAGGATGGACAGGGTGCTCGGCATCACCAGCGCACCGCCCACACCCATCAACACCCGGGCGAGGATGAGCTGTTCGGGACTGTCGGCCCAGGTGGCCAGCACCGATGCGGCGCCGAAGGCCGCCAGGCCGATGATCATGATCTTCCGGCGGCCGTACCGGTCGGACAGGCTGCCCGCGGAGAGCAGCAGGCCGGCGAAGACCAGCATGTAGGACTCGATGATCCACTGAATGTCCTGGGCACTCGCCGACAGGTCCTCCGCCAGGGGCGGAACCGCCACCGTGAGCACCATGTTGTCGATGACCAGCACCAGCGTGCTGAGGCAGAGCACGATCAGGATGAGCCAGCGTCGCGGATGACGTTCCATCAGGAAACCTCTCGAACAGTGTGGCCGTGCGGCCGAAGAGCCGCGCGCAGGGGGGAACTTGAGACATATAAAACCAGCGTCGCGGTTTTTTAGCTAGCCGCCAGTCCCCTTCCGGCCATCCGTCGTGAGACTCCGAACGCTGTGCGAACTACCACACAGTGGACGGCTGTTGTGGGGCCCGCCCTGAGGTCGGGGTGACCCGACCGGGACGGGACGGCCTGCAGCCGTCGCCGGGGCCGGTCCTGCGAGCCGGGCCCGGCGACGGCTACTGCGGCGGTGGAGGACGACCCGGTCCGTGGTGCGATCCGGATGCCGGCCTGCCACGCGTGCGGCACGCCGTGGGTGGGGTGCCGTGCTGCGGCGCCCCGGCTCGTGGCCGGGCACCTTGGTACTGCGTCGTGGATGACGGCGCGTTGTGGGAGGCCGCACGCGGCGGCGTTCGGCCCGAGCCGCCCCGGGCCGGGGCACCTTGGAGGCTCGGAAGCTGTTGAGAGGCGCCCGCAGGGGGCGGAGGTCAGGGCGCCACTCCGGTGAGCGGCAGGCCGGTCTCCTCGGGCAGGCCGAGGGCGATGTTCATCGACTGCACCGCACCGCCGGCGGTGCCTTTGGTGAGGTTGTCGATGGCGCTGACCGTGGTGATCCGTTGTGCGTTCTCGTCGTAGGCGACCTGCACCTGCACGGTGTTGGAGCCGTACACGGCCGCGGTCGCCGGCCATTGCCCCTCGGGCAGCAGGTGCACGAACGGCTCGTCCGCGTACGCCTTCTCGTAGGCAGCCCGTACGGTCTCCTGCGTCACGCCCGCCTTCGCCCGCACCGAGCAGGTGGCCAGAATGCCGCGGGGCATCGGCGCCAGAGTGGGGGTGAAGGAGACGGTGACCTTCTCACCCGCCGCGGCGCTGAGGTTCTGGGACATCTCCGGGGTGTGCCGATGGCCGCCACCGACGCCGTACGGGCTCATCGAGCCCATCACCTCGGACCCCAGCAGATGCGCTTTGGCGGCCCTGCCCGCCCCGGAGGTCCCGGACGCGGCGACGACCACCGCGTCGGCCTCGGCGAGCCGGCCGACGTACGCCGGGAACAGGGCGAGCGCGACGGCGGTGGGGTAGCAGCCGGGGACCGCGACGCGCCGGGTGCCGGCCAGCGCGGCGCGGGCGCCGGGGAGTTCGGGCAGACCGTAGGGCCAGGTCCCGGCGTGCGGTGTGCCGTAGAACGCCTCCCAGTCGTCGGCGCTGTCCAGCCGGAAGTCGGCGCCCATGTCGACGACCAGGACGCCGGGGTCCAACTGCCGGGCGATGGCGGCGGACTGGCCGTGCGGCAGGGCCAGGAAGACCACGTCGTGTCCCGCCAGAACCTCGGCGGTGGTCTCCGCCAGGACACGGCCGGCCAGCGGCGACAGGTGCGGCTGAAGCGCTCCCAGGTCCTGGCCGGCGTTGGCGTTGCCGGTCAGGGCGCCGATCTCGACCTCGGGATGCGCCAGGAGCAGACGCAGCACTTCTCCCCCGGCGTATCCGCTTGCTCCTGCCACTGCTGCTCGTACGGTCATGACTTCTCCCCCGTTGCGGGACTGGTGTGGTGCCCGTCCGCGACGGCCACCTTGCGTGGTGCTGTGCACGGCTCTCACCGGTGGGCGAGCTGCCCGGCGACCGGCGCCGCGGCCCCGGTCGTCTGCTGCCACCGGGCGTGGACCTGGTCCAGGGCCCGGGGCAGGGTGTGCAGGAATGCGGCGATCTCCTGGTCGGTGACGGTCAGCGGCGGGGCGAGGCGGATCACCTGTGGGGCGACGGCGTTCACCAGCAGGCCCGCGGCCTCGGCCGCCTGCTGCACCGCCACGGCGAGCGGCTCGGTGAGCACGATCGCGCGCAGCAGTCCCGCTCCGCGGACGCCGGCGACCAAGGGGTGGGCGAGGACTTCGATGCCGCGGCGCAGTGTCTCGCCCTGTCGTACGACGTGCGGCAGGAGGTTGTCGCCGGCGATGGTGTCCAGGACGGCGAGGGCGGCGGCGCAGGCGACCGGGTTGCCGCCGAAGGTGGTGCCGTGCGAGCCGGGTCCCAGCAGGTCGGCTGCGGGGCCGAAGGCGAGGGTGGCACCGATGGGCAGTCCGCCGCCGAGGCCCTTGGCGAGGGTGATGATGTCCGGTTCGACGCCGTGGTGGGCCTGGTGCTCGAACCAGTGGCCGGTGCGGCCGATGCCGGTCTGGACCTCGTCGAGGACGAGCAGCGTGCCGGTGGCGCGGGTGATGTCGCGGGCGGCGGCCAGGTAGCCGGGCGGTGGGACGACGACGCCGTTCTCGCCCTGGATCGGTTCGATGACCAGCAGGGCGGTGTCCTTGGTGACGGCCCGTCGTAACGCGTCGGGGTCGCCGTAGGGGACGAAGGTGACGTCGGCCGGATAGGGGCCGAAGGGGGTCCGTTTGGCAGGCTGGCCGGTCACCGACAGGGCGCCCAGGGTACGGCCGTGAAAGCCGCCGGCGGCGGCGACCGTGTGCGGGCGGCCCGTCAGGCGGCCGATCTTGAGGGCGGCTTCGTTGGCCTCGGTGCCTGAGTTGCAGAAGAAGACCCGGCCCTCCCGTCCGGTCAGGGCGAGGAGCCGTTCGGCGAGCAGGACCGGTTCACGGGCGATGAACAGGTTGGAGACGTGGCCGAGGCGGCCGATCTGGTCGCGGACGGCGCCGACGACGGCAGGGTGCGCGGTGCCCAGGGAGTTGACGGCGATGCCGCCGACGAAGTCGAGGTACTTCTTCCCGTCCGCGTCCCACACGGCGGTGCCCTCGCCGCGGACGAGTGCCAGGCGCGGAGTTCCGTAGTTGCCCATCAGCGATGTCCGCCAGCGCTGGATGAGCTCCGTACTGCCGGGCTCGCTCATGGGGTTCCCTCTTCCTCGTCCGGCACGACGACCGTGCCGAATCCCTCGTCGGTGAACATCTCCAGCAGCACCGCGTGCTGGATGCGGCCGTCGATGACACGGGCGTCATCGACGCCGTTGCGGACCGCGTGCAGGCAGCCGGCCATTTTGGGCACCATGCCGCCGGCCAGGCCGGGCAGCATCTTCTCCAGCCGGCCGGCGGTGAGCTGGCCGATGACCTCGCGGCTGTTGGGCCAGTCGGCGTAGAGCCCTTCGACGTCGGTGAGGAACATCAGGGTCTGGGCGCCCAGCGCCGCAGCGAGTGCCGCAGCCGCCGTATCAGCATTGACGTTGTAGACATGTCCGTCGTCCTGGGAGTGGGCGATCGAGGAAATGACCGGGATACGGCCGTCGGCGAGGAGTGCCTCGATGGCGCCGGTGTCGACGCCGGTGATCTCGCCGACGCGGCCGATGTCGACCAGCTCACCGTCGATCTCGGGCCAGTGCCGGGAGGCGGTGATGGTGTGGGCGTCCTCGCCGGTGAGACCGACGGCGAGCGGGCCGTGCTGGTTGAGCAGGCCCACGAGTTCACGCTGGACCTGGCCGGCGAGGACCATGCGCACGACGTCCATCGCCTCGGGGGTGGTCACCCGCAGGCCGGCCCGGAATTCGCTGACCAGGCCGCGCCGGTCGAGTTCGGCGCTGATCTGCGGGCCGCCGCCGTGGACGACGACGGGCTTGAGGCCGGCGTGGTGGAGGAAGACGATGTCGTGGGCGAAGGCGGCCTTGAGCTCGTCGTCGACCATGGCGTTGCCGCCGAACTTGATGACGGCGATCTGCCCGCGGTGGCGGATGAGCCAGGGCAGCATCTCCAGGACGGACTCGGCCTTGGCGAGGGCGGGGTGCTGGAAAGTCTTCATGACGAGTACGCGCTGTTCTCGTGGACGTACTCGGCGGTCAGGTCGTTCGCCCAGACGACCGCCGAGGCGGGACCGGTGGCGAGGTCGGCGGTGATGCGGATCTCCCGGCCGCGCAGGTCGACCGCCGCGCGGTCGGCGCCGATGGCGCCGTCCTTGCACAGCCACACGCCGTTGAAGGCGACGTTCAGCCGGTCCGGCTCGAATGCGGCGCGGGTGGTGCCGATCGCCGCGAGCACACGGCCCCAGTTCGGGTCCTCGCCGTGCAGGGCGCACTTGAGGAGGTTGTTGCGGGCGATGGTGCGGGCCACCTCGACGGCGTCGTCCTCGGAGGCGGCACCGACGACCTCGATGCGGATGTCCTTGGAGGCGCCCTCGGCGTCGCCGATGAGCTGGCGGGCGAGGTCGTCGCAGACCGTGCGGACCGCGTCGGCGAACACGCCGGCCGCGGGCACGACGGTGGAGGCGCCGGAGGCCAGCAGCAGCACGGTGTCGTTGGTGGACATGCAGCCGTCGGAGTCGATCCGGTCGAAGGTGAGCCGGGTCGCGTCCCGCAGCGCCGCATCCAGGGCGGGGCTGTCGAGGTCGGCGTCGGTGGTGAGCACCACGAGCATCGTGGCGAGCCCCGGGGCGAGCATGCCCGCCCCCTTCGCCATCCCGCCGACGCTCCAGCCCTCGCCCTCGTACACGGCCGTCTTGTGCACCGTGTCGGTGGTCTTGATGGCGACGGCGGCCTGTTCGCCGCCGTCGGCGGCGAGCGCGGCGGCGGCCGTCTCGATGCCCGGCAGCAGCTTGTCCATCGGCAGTCTCACGCCGATGAGACCGGTGGAGGCGACCGCGATCTCGTCGGCGCGGTGACCGAGGACGCGGGCGGTGTGCGCGGCGGTGGCGTGGGTGTCGTCGAAACCTTCGGGGCCGGTGCAGGCGTTGGCACCACCGGAGTTGAGGACGACGGCGCTCACCGCCCCGCGGCTGAGAACCTGTTTGCTCCACTGCACGGGCGCGGCCTGCACCCGGTTGGACGTGAAGACGCCCGCGGCGGCCGTGCGCGGACCGTTGTTGACCACCAGGGCCAGGTCCGGGTTGCCGCTGTGTTTGATTCCGGCTGCGACGCCTGCGGCCGAGAAGCCCTGCGCTGCCGTGACGCTCATGGCGAATCTCCTATGGTGGAAAAGATGTTGGTGACATGGGGGGCGAGAGCGACTCCCCCGGAACGAGAAGGGGGTTGCCGGCCGCGTCTGATACGCGGCGGCTATTCCCCGAAAAGGGGGAGCCGGGGCCTCTCGGCACGGTCCGCCGTACACCGGCGGGCTCTTCTTTCCGCCCGCCCGGAGAGGCTTTCCGCATTTCTCTCATCCGCTGCCGGCGGGCGCTGTTGCGGCCGCTCTCAGCCGGAACTTGACCGTCCGTCCAGCGGCCGGAGACACACTTCGTGCCATTCTGGTCCTTCGGTGCCGGCCGTCCTGTCCGCAGGACGGCGGGCGGGTCCCGGTCCGGGGAACACGTGCCCTTTGACCGCCGGCGAACCGGTGACAAGGATGGAAGGACCGACCGGCCCTGGAGGAGTCCACGGTATCTCAACCAAGGCTCTGACAGGCCGAAATACCCTTGGAATGCGGGATGGTGAGACTGTCCATCCCGCACCGTGCTCGGATCATGGGGCGGGCTTCCCACCGGGAAGCCGCTCGTGAACGGCTTGAATTGGAGTGGACGATGAGCAGCAATCTGTTCGACGACGCGGACGGCCGGTTCCTTGTTCTCGTGAACGAGGAGGAACAGCATTCCCTGTGGCCGTCGTTCATCGAGGTTCCCGCCGGCTGGCGGGTGGTGTTCGGTGAGGACGGTCACGCGCAGTGCCTGGAGTTCATCGAGCAGAACTGGACCGATCTGCGGCCCAGGAGCCTGCGGGAGGCGATGGCCGGGTAGGGGGCTGCCCGCGGCGGCCCGGCTTCGGCCACAGGACCGGCGAACGGCTCGTCAGCGCTGCTGGCGGGCCGTTCGTGTGTCTGCGGCGCCTCATCGGGCGGCCGCGGCGTGCTCGCGTCGGGCCGCAGGCTCCGGGGCGGGGCGTGTGGCGAGGACGGAGTCGGCGATCTCGCCGCTGCGCACGGCGATGTTCGACAGCAGCGCGGAGGACAGTCCGTGGGTGTGCTCGGTGCCGCCCTGGATGTAGATGCCGAAGGGCAGTTCGGGGGCGAGAAGGCGGTTGTCGCGTTCGACGCGGTGGCGGCCGGCCGCATCCCGCAGGCAGTAGCGGTCGAGCTCGCCCAGGAGGCGGCTGGGTTCCATGGAGTCGTAGCCGGTGGCGAAGACGATCGCGTCGACGTCGAGTTCCTGGGTGTGGCCGTCCAGCAGGGTGTCCAGCAGGACGCGTGTCTCGTCGCCGGCCCGCTTGACCTCCCTGACCCGGGTCATGTTGAGGAAGTGCAGGCGCTGGGTGCCGTCGACGTCCTCGGCGTAGGAGCGCCGGTACAGGTCGCGGATGACGTCGGCGTCGACCACGGAGTAGTTGGTGTTCTTGTGGTAGCGCCAGAACGACTCCCGTGCCTGGTCGGTGCCGTAGTAGTAGTCGTCGACGGCGGCCGGGTCGAAGATCTGGTTCGCGAACGGGGTGTCGTCGGCGATGGAGTATCCGTACGACGGGAAGATCGCCGACACCTGGGCGTGCGGGAGGCTGTCGTAGAGGAAGCGGGTGATCTCGGCCGCGCTCTGGCCGGCGCCGACGACCGCGACGCTGGTGAGGTCGCGGGGATTCATCCGGCGGTACTTCGCCAGGAACTCCGAGCTGTGCCAGACGCGTTCGTCGCGTTCCATACCGTCGGGCATGCGCGGGACGAGTCCGGTGGAAATGGCGACGTTGCGGGTGAGGACCTGGCGCACGGCGCCGGTGGTGGTGTCGCGGGCTTCGACGACGAGGTGGCCGGGCCGGCCGTCCGCGCCGTCCGGCGCGAGGCGCACCGAGGTGACGTCGTGGCCGTAGTGGACGCGGTCGGTGAAGCCTGCCGCCGCCCACTCCAGGTACTGGTGGAACTCCAGCCGGGTCGGGAAGAAGTCCATGTTGTTGACGAACCGGGCCAGCCGGCCCGACTCGTGCAGATACGACACGTAGCCGAAGCGGGACACCGGATTGCGGAAGGTGGCCAGGTCCTTCAGGAACGAGATCTGCATGGTCGCCGACGGCAGCAGCATGTTGCGGTGCCAGCCGAACGCGGGCTGCCGCTCGAAGAACACGGCGGTGGCCGGGTGCGCCGGCACATTCTCCCGGTGTTCGTCCAGGGAGATGGCGAGCGACAGATTCGACGGGCCGAACCCGATGCCGACCACGTCGTATACCTCGTGTGCACGAGTACTCATAGAGAATTCTCCCGCTTGTGTAGCTGTGACAGGGCCCCGCCGTTCTGCGGCGGGTCGATTGTTGTACCCACAAGGCCCCTGATCAGGAAAGGCGTCGACTGTCGTCGAGTTCACGGTCGGTGGTCTCGGAATCTCAACCGGTGGATCCGGGAGTTCGCGATGGGGCAGAAGAACACCGTGAATCCAACGTAGAGCGGCCGGACACGGTGTGCAAGAGTTCCGGCCGTCGTGCCAGATTCTTCCGTCCTGTCGACAGTACATCGGTGTCCGGGTCGCGGATTCAATTGACAGTTCTGCTCAATGCACCGGTAGCGTCGGTGACTTGACCCCTCCTCGCGATGAATCCGCGACGAATCACCGAAAGGGTGGATGTCAGATGTTCGTTCCCCGTCAATACCGAGAACCGCACCGGTCGTGGATGACCGAGGTGATCCGCAACAATCCGATGGCATTGATGACGAGCAACAGCGTGGCCGACGGGGATTCACCCGGTGCGCCGTTCGCGACGCATCTGCCGGTCATTCCGAATCCGGAGACCGGCGGGGAATGGCCGGAGGACCTGTCGGGTACGACGCTGCTGGGCCATATGAACCGGGCGAATCCGCACTGGGCGGCGCTGGGCACGGGAAGTCCGGTGCTGCTGGTGTTCACCGGTCCGCACGCCTATGTCTCGCCGACCGTGTACGGGACGACGCCGGCCGCGCCGACGTGGAACTTCACCTCGGTGCATGTGCACGGTGTGATGGAGAAGCTGGAGTCACGGGAGGAGACGCTCGAGGTGGTGCAGTCCACCGTACGGGCCTTCGAGGGCGACTTCGGTAACGGCTGGGACATGTCGGAGTCCATCGGCTACTTCCACAAACTGGCGCCCGCGGTGGGCGCGTTCCGGGTCCGGGTGGTGCGTGCGGACGGCATGTTCAAGCTCAGCCAGGAGCAGGCGAGTGAGGTGCGGGACCGGGTGCAGCGCTCGTTCGCGGACCGGGAGTGCGGCCGGCACCAGGCAACGGCGAAGCTGATGAGCGAGCTGCCGTGTGCACGGACCTGAGCCGGCCCCGCCGCCGCGGCGGCGGGAGGCGGAGGTAGCGGCAGGGCCCGCACCCGGGGACGGGTGCGGGCCCTGCGGCCGGGTGAGGAGGGGTCAGGCGCTGAGGCCGGCTTCCCGGGCCAGCCGGCCCCGGTCCTCGGGTGCTTCCAGGGCGCGCCCCGCGGCGCTGTCGAGGGTTTGCAGGACCCACTGTTCCAGGCCCAGTCCGGACTGTTCGGCCGCCTTGTGCCACCACTGCATGCGGCTGCCGGGCAGGGCGAGACGGCGGGTCGTCTCGAGTGGCTGCACGCTGCGGGGCTGGTCGCCGCCGCGGGCGATGCGCAGGGCGGTGCGGAGCTGTTTGGTGGTCCAGGTGTTCTGCTCGGCGCGGTCGAGCCAGATCTCCTGCTCGTCGACGGGCAGGGACGCGATCTCGGCGTGGTGCTGGAACGTCAGGGCGGCCCGGCGCCGGCCGGTGGGGAACCGGCGGGCCACCCAGGCGTAGTTGCGCAGGGTCTGGTACTGCAGCCCGGCGGTGCGGATGCCGCGCTGGTAGCGGTCGGTGTAGTGGTCCTTGCCGTAGACCAGCCAGTCACCGAGCCACCAGGAGGAGGAGTCGACGATGCCGGAGAGCTGGCGGCCGGCCTGCTCCCAGTCCTCGTAGGTCATGGCGGCCGGTATCTGCAGGGCCACCTTGGTGGTGAGGACCTGACCGCGGCGCGGCTCCTCGCCGCTGCGGCGCTGCGGGGGCAGCGCCTGCGGGCGGCGGCGGAACGGGGCGACGTTCGCGACGTCGAGGCCCGGGGTGCTGGGGGTGGTCATCGTGCCTCCTGATGGAGCGTGAACGCGTGCGGGCGTCGCCGTCCGTTCCCGGACGGGCGGGGTTGTTCAGAGGTGCGGCAGCGGTGGTCGGATGCGGCGCGGTGCCGGTCACCGTCACGTCGTGCGGTGCCTGGCTGTCCTGTCCACACCCGTCGACCACTCCCCCCGTTCGCCTCGACCACAAAACCTCCCACGTGCTGGCGGCCACCGGCCGGCTGGAAGGGGCGCCCCCGCCGGGCGCGTTGCTCGCGCGCGGGGGCATCCCTCACTGACGTAAGGAATCGAACACCGAGCCGCGCAAGGGGGGCGCAACACGGCGGCGCGGGCGCCGTGTTGCGCACGTGTTGCGGGTGGAGGGGTTTCCTCGTGGGTGACGGTTCGCCGCACTCGCCGGCGCCGCGGGCATCCGCCGGGTGCATGCGGCAGACCGTCGGGCACCGTGCCATCCGGCCCTTGCGGGGCGGCTGTGCAGGGTGCCGCTCCCCCGCCATCGAGAAGAGGCCCGAAGATGACCATCACCCATGCGCAGGCGTCCACGGAGAAGACCGGCGCCCGCACCGAGCAGGCGGCATCGCTCATCGGCGGTGCCCGCGAGCGGATCGACGCGCTCGACAACCGCATCATCGGTCTGATCCGTGAGCGGATCGCCTACTCGGCCATGATCCAGGAGGCGCGGATCGCGTCGGGCGGCCGCCGGGTGAACCTCTCGCGCGAGACGCAGATCCTGTCCCGCTACAACGAGGCCCTGGGCAAGCCCGGCACCACACTGGCGTTGACGCTGCTGGAGCTGGGCCGGGGCCGTATCTGACCTGGCGTGGACGCGAAAGCGATAGGGCCCGGCCGCAACTGCGGCCGGGCCCTTGCGCGTTGCCCCGCCGTCCAGGGGGGCGGGGTGTGGCAATTCCCTGCGGGTGTGGGGGCGTGGCAGTGCCCTGCGCTGCGGGGGCGCGTGGCAGTGCCCTGCGGCCCGCCGGGAGTTCCGGCGGGCCGCAGGGCTCTTCTGGGGGGGGTGTGGGCGCTAGGACTCGGTGACCGCGGCGGCGAGTTCGGCGATCGTCTGACGCCGGAAGACGTCCTTGGCCGAGATCGTCAGTCCGGCCTTGCGTGCCTGTGCGACCACTGTGATGCCCAGGATCGAGTCGCCGCCCAGTTCGTAGAAGTTCTCGCCGATGCCGACCTGCTCGACACCCAGGACGTCGGCCCAGATCGCGGCGAGGACCCGCTCGGTGTCGGTGCGCGGTGCGGGGCCGCTGTCGGGGTCCGCGGTGTGCACGGGCGCCGGCAGCGCCTTGCGGTCGATCTTGCCGTTGGGGGTGAGGGGAAAGGCGTCGAGGGCGACAACGGCGGACGGCACCATGAACTCCGGCAGCCGGTCGGAGACGAACTGGCGCAGCTCGGTGGTCTCCACCCGGCGTCCGGCGGCGGGCCGTACGTAGCCGACGAGGCGCTTGTGGTCGCCGTCCTGGAGGGCGATGACGAACGCGGCCTCGATGTCCGGGTGCTGGACCAGGACCAGTTCGATCTCGCCGGGTTCGATGCGGTACCCGCGGACCTTGACCTGGTGGTCCACCCGGCCGACGTATTCGATGGTGCCCTGCGCCGTCCAGCGCACCAGGTCCCCGGAGCGGTACATGCGGTCGCCCGGTACGGCGGCGAACGGGTTGTCCAGGAAGCGTTCGGCGGTCAGTTCCGGACGGCCCAGATAGCCGCGGGCGACGCCGGGGCCGGCGATGTACAGCTCGCCGACGACGCCGATGGGCACCGGGTTCAGCCGTTCGTCCAGGACATGGACGGCCGTGTTGGCGAGAGGGCCGCCGATCGGCACGGGGGTGGTGCCGTCGGCCTCGCGGACCTCGTGCCAGGTGGCGAACGTGGTGGTCTCGGTGGGGCCGTATACGTGCAGCAGCCGCTGCGGCGGGCGGGCCGCCAGGACCTGCGCGACCCGGGCGGAGTTGACGGCCTCACCGCCGAACAGGACGTGCCGCAGGGTGGCGAAGGCGCTCGGGTCGGCCGCGACGACCTGGTTGAAGACGGCAGTCGTCAGGAACAGAGTGGTGATCTCGTGCCGGGTCAGGGCGAGCATCAGAGCGCCCGGGTCGAGCAGGGTGTGCTTGTCGATGACGACCAGGCGGGCGCCGGTGACCAGCGGTGCCCAGATCTCGAAGGTCGCCGCGTCGAAGGTGGCGTCCGCGCCCTGGGCGACGACGTCGTCCTCGCGCAGCGCGACGTAGTCGGCGTTGCACACCAGGCGGGTGATCGACCGGTGTTCGATCACCGTGCCCTTGGGGGTGCCGGTGGATCCGGAGGTGTAGATCACGTAGGCGGCATCCCGCGGCGAGACGCTGACGTGCGGCGCGTGCACGGGCTGCGCGGCCAGCGCCTCGTGCTGTTCGTCCAGGCAGATGGTGGTGATGTCGGTGTCGGGGAGCTTGCCGGTCAGGTGCCGCTCGGTCAGGCACACCGCCGCCCGGGCGTCTTCGAGCATGAAGCTCAGCCGGTCGCCGGGGTAGTCGGGGTCCAGCGGCAGGTAGGCGCAGCCGGCGCGCAGGACGCCGAGGAGGGCGGCGAACAGTTCGGGGCCGCGTGGCAGGCACACGGCGACGAAGGATCCCGGCCGCACCCCGCCGTCCAGC
The DNA here is from genome assembly GCF_050952975.1 of Streptomyces sp. CA-251247. Lineage (NCBI taxonomy): Bacteria > Bacillati > Actinomycetota > Actinomycetes > Kitasatosporales > Streptomycetaceae > Streptomyces > Streptomyces sp. CA-251247. Next base: position 351,257 of record NZ_CP191861.1, read on the forward strand.
AGCAGGTGGGCCAGCCGGTTGGCCCGTTCGTCGAGTTCGGCGTACGTGGTGGTGGCGGTGCCGTGGACGACGGCGACCGCGTCCGGCCGGGCGCGTACCTGGTCGCCGACGAGGTCGTGCACGCCACGGTGGGCGGGGAAGTCCCGCTCGTTGACCGCCCAGTCGCTGCTCACCAGTCGGTGCTCCTCGGCGTCCAGCAGAGGCAGGTCACCGACGGGCTGTGCGGGGTCGGCGACCACGGCGCCGAGCAGGACGCCCAGGTGCCCCGCCCAGCGTTCGACGGTGGCGGCGTCGAACAGGGCGGTGTCGTACTCCAGGACACCGGTCAGGTCGCCGGCGGGGGTGGGGGTGAACTCGACGGTGATGTCGTGGACGGGGGCGGGCCAGGAGGGGTGGAACTCGCTGACGCGCGCGCCGGGCAGGGTGTACGCGGGGGGCGTCTCGCGCAGCAGCACCATGGCCTGCACCAGTGGGCGGCCCGCCGTCTCAGGGCCTTCGGAGAGTTCGGAGACGAGACGGCCGTAGGGCACGTCCTGGTGCGAGAGGGCGTCCTGGACGGTGCGGGCGCTGTCGGCGACCAGGTCGGCGAAGGGGGTGTCCGGGTGCACCGTCTGCCGCAGGACCAGGGGGTTGGCGAAGTGGCCGACCACGTCGTGCAGGTGGGGGTGGGGACGGCCGGGGGCAAGGGTGCCGAGCGCCAGGTCCTGCTGCTGGCTGTAGCGGGAGAAGAGGACCTGGCATGCGGCGAGAAGGCCGTCGAACAGGGTGCCGCCCTGCTCGCGGGCAAGTCCTGTCAGGGCGTGGGCGATGGGGGCGGGCACACGGAAGTCGTGCCGGGCTCCGGGGGTGGTGCGGGCGGCCGGCCGGGGCCGGTCGGTGGGCAGGCGCAGCGTGGGCAGGTCGGCGAGCCTCCCGCGCCAGCAGTCGAGCCGGGCAGAGATCTTGGCGTCGGTGAAGCGTTTACGCTGCCAGGCCGCGTGGTCACGGTAGCGGCCGGTGGGTGCGGGCCGGGCCGTCCGGCCGGTCAGCGCCGCCGTGTACAGCTCGGCCAGGTCGGCTGCGAGGAGGTCCTTCGACGCGCGGTCCGCGGCAAGGGGGTGCAGGCACAGCACGAGGACATGTTCACCGGCGGCGACCTGGGCGTGCAGGACCCGCAGCACCGGGCCGGCCGCGAGGTCGAACGGTGCCGTGACCAGCTCCCGTACCCGCTCCTCCAGCCCCGTCGCGTCGGAGCCGGTGAGATCGGCGAACTCCGGCTCGACGGGTGCGACGAGGCCGGCGGGCCACACCTGCAGTCCGGGAACGCCGTCCACTGTGTGGTAGGTGGTGCGCAGCGGTTCGTGCCGGGCCACCAACTGCCGCACGGCCTGGATGAGCGCGGGGCGGTGCACCTCACCGTCGAGGCGCAAGCCGAGGACCACGGGCGGCTCGGCCGCCTGCGGTGGCCGCCGGTACAGCTCCTCCTGGCCCAGCGACATCGGCAGCACGGCCGGTGCCGCCTCGGGCGGGCCGGGGCGGGGGTGCGGCTGGTCGTCGAGCAGGGTGGCGGGGCCCGTCGTCAGGTCGGTCATCTCGTCGTTCCCTTCGCGTGGTTCGGGTGGCTCTCGTCGATGGGTGGAGGTCGTTCCGGGGGCGAGGGAAGCTATGCGGCCACCTGGTCCGCCATGAGGTCGAGGAGTTCGGGGGTGAGGAATTCGTCGAGCGGGCAGACGCCCGACATCGTGGAGAAGTAGCGGGCGCTGAGTTCCGGGCTGGTGGATATCGCGCGCAGCAGGGCGATCTGGTGGTCGGGGGCGGCGAGACGGCCGGTCTTGAGGGTGCTGCGGTAGTGCGGCATCAGTTCTTCGAGGCGTTCGGTCGCGAACTGTTCGAGAGCCGCCTGCAGCCGGGCCGGGTCCTGCAGCCCGTCGCCGATGCAGTCCGCGAGCAGCTGGGCCTGGTAGAAGCCGTCGGTGATGCCGCGGGCGGTGATCGAGTCCTTGTGGTGGCCGGCGTCGCCGACGAGGACCCAGCCGGGTCCGGTGGCCTGCCGGAAGAAGTTGCGCTGGTCGCCGGTGCCATGGACGCGCTCCAGGCGCTCGCCCGCGGCCATCTGCTCGCGGACCTCGGGGGCGGTCGACTCCACGCAGGCCAGCAGGGCGTTCAGTGCGTCACCGCGGACGTCGTGGAACCGGTCCTGGGGAAAGTAGCCCGCGACCAGGGTGGCACCGTCGTTGGTGGGCACGGTGCCGACCCAGCTCCCGGGGGCCTCGTAGAGCCGGAAGCGGGCCGGGAGGCCGGACCAGTAGCTGTAGTAGGCGCAGGTGAGGGCAGGGTTCTCGATCAGGAGCGGGGCATCTGCCTTGGCGGCCACGGTGGAGCGCATGCCGTCGGCGCCGATGACCAGGCGGGCGCGCTCGACGGTGCTGTTGCCGCCGCGGGCGGAGCCGATCCGCACGCCCACCACCCGGTCGTCCTCGAAGACGAGGTCGCTGACCGAGCAGTTGTCGCGGAACTCGGCGCCCGCCTGCACGGCGGCTTCGGCGAGGATCGCGTCCAGGAGGTGACGGCGGGGCGCGTAGGCGGCGTGGTGGCCGTCCGCGGGCCAGGAGCAGCCCTCCATGCGGACGTCGCCGATGGTGTACTGGACGGCGTCCAGGGCGGGGGCGCCGGTGCCGGCGACGGCGGGCAGGACGCCCCACTCGGCGAGCCGGGCGACCCCGGGCTGGTGGATGTAGAGGGTGGACAGGGTGTCCTTGGGGAACCGGGCCCGCTCGAGGATGAGCACCCGGTATCCGGCGCGTGCGAGCAGCATGGCGGCCGGTGCTCCGGCGGCGCGTGCTCCCACCACTATGACGTCATACAAGAGATGCTCCCGAGAAGTTGCTGCCGTGGTCGTCGAGGTGCCGGTTGATGGCCTGGGATATCTCGGCCGCGGGCCCGGGCATGTTCATCCCGAGGTGGGTGGAGTGGATGTTCCACTCCTGGATGGCGCCGGTGATGTGGGGCCGCCAGTGGGCGAGATAGGAGTCGTCCGGGTTCAGCGTCGCGTTGAAGAACAGGGCGTCGCCGTCGAAGACGGGTGAGGTGAAGTCCTTCATCAGGCTCAGGTGGTGGAGCATGATGGCGGACGCGTTGTCGATGAGGGATTCCCGGTCGCCCTCGGCGCCTTCGGCCAGCGCGGGGAGGCGTTCGCCGAAGAACTCCCGTACCTCGGAGGCGTCGACGCTGTCGTGGTGGGTGAACCAGGAGGCGGGGACGCAGTCCAGCAGGGCGAGCGTGGCCACCTGGTGGCCCTGGCGCTGGAGTTCGGCGGCCATGGCCTGGGCGAGGGTGCCGCCCAGGGACAGGCCGGCCAGGTGGTAGGGGCCGTCGGGCTGGACCTTGAGGATCTGCTGGACGTAGTCGGTGATCATCTCCTCGACGGACTGCGGCAGTGGACTGCCGTCGAAGCCGCGGGCCTGGACGGCGTAGCCGGGCCGGTCCTCGTCCAGGTGGCCGGCGAAGCCCATGTAGGCCCAGGACAGACCCACTCCGGGGTGGATGAACCACAGGGGGGCTGCCGTGCCGCTGGTCTTCAGTGGCAGGACGACACCGAACGGGTCGGTGTGTTCGGACGACTCGGTGCCGGAGGTCAGGTAGGTGTCGAGCTGGGCGACGGTGGGCGACTGGAACATGACCCGGATGGGGATGGCGACGCCGAGCAGGGTGCGGATCCGGTTGAGGAGCCGGCTGGCGAGCAGGGAGTGGCCGCCCAGGGTGAAGAAGTCGTCGTCGATGCCGACCCGCGGGAGGCCGAGCACTTCGGCGAACAGGCCGCACAGGACCTCTTCGCGGGGGGTGCGCGGGGCGCGGTGGGCGGCGGCGCTGAACTGCGGGTCGGGCAGGGCACGGTGGTCGAGTTTGCCGTTGGGGGCCAGCGGGAGGCGTTCGAGGGTCACGAACGCCGCGGGCAGCATGTACGGCGGAAGTTGCGCCGTGAGGTGGTCGCGCAGCTCGTCGGCGGTGGGGCCGTCGGCGTGCCGGGGCACCACGTAGGCGACGAGCTGCTTGCCGCCGCGGCTCTCGTGGAGGGTCACCACCGCCTGGGCGAGGTCGGGGTGCGCGGTCAGGGCCGCTTCGATCTCGCCGGGCTCGATACGGAAGCCGCGGATCTTGACCTGGGCGTCGTCGCGGCCCACGTACTCCAGCTGCCCGTCGTCGTTCCAGCGGGCCAGGTCGCCGGTGCGGTACATCCGCGAGCCGGGCGGGCCGAACGGGTCGGCGACGAAGCGTCCGGCGGTCAGGGCGGGCCGCTGGTGGTAGCCGCGCGCCAGGTGCCCTGCGACGTACAGTTCGCCGACCACGCCGGGTGCGACCGGCTGGAGGGCGGGACCCAGGACGTGGGTGCGCATGTTGCCGATCGGGGCGCCGATCGGGGCGCTGCCGGTGTCCGGGGCCGGGGCGTCGCCGGTGAGCGTGTGGGTGGTGGCGTAGAACGATTCGCTCTGCCCGTAGGCGTTGACGATGCGCACGCCCGGGAAGGTGTCGCGGGCCTGCTGGAGTACGGCGGTGGGCAGGGCCTCGCCCGCGAAGACGAGGGTGTCGGGGTGGGTGGTGTGGTGGGCGAGCTGCCCGGCGAGTTCGGCGAACGCGGAGGGCACGGTGCTGATCACATGGCCGGGCAGGGCGTCCCGCTCGCCGAGGACCAGGACGTCGCGGACCACGTCCAGGGTGCCGCCGCTGGTGAGGGTGGTGAACATCTCGAACACCGACACGTCGAAGTTGACGGAGGTGCCGGCCGGCATCCGCCGGCCCGGTCCCATGTCCACCTGGGGCGCCAGCCGCAGGACGCCGTTGACGACGGTGCGGTGGGTCAGGGCCACGCCCTTGGGGGTGCCGGTGGAGCCGGAGGTGTACATCACGTAGGCGAGGTGGTCGGGGTGCAGCGGGGCGGTGCGGTCGCGGTCGGAGAGGTCGGTGCCGGACCGCTCGGTGAGGGTGAGGGTGTCCAGGTGGAGGCGGGGGCTGTCGGTGGGCGGCAGCACCGCTTCGGTGGCCGTGTCGGTGAGGATCAGGGCGGGGCGGGCCTCGCCGAGGACGGCCGCGAGTCGGTGGCCGGGGTAGGTGGGGTCGACGGGCAGGTAGGCGCCGCCGGCCTTCAGGACCGCGAGGAGGGCGACGACCAGATCCGCGGAACGCGGCAGGCAGACGGCGACCAGTGACTCGGGGCCGACGCCGCGGCCGACGAGTTCTCTCGCCAGGCGGTTGGCGTCCGCGTTGAGCTGACGGTAGGTCAGGGTGCGGCCTTCGTGTTCCACCGCGATCGCGTCCGGGGTACGGGCGCTCTGGCTCTCCACCAGGGCGGCAAGGTGCGCGTCGGGGGTGTCGGCGGCGGTGTCGTTCACCTCGCGCAGCCGGGCATGTTCGCTCGTGTGCAGGATGTCGACGCGCCCGGCCGGGACGGTCGGGTCGGCCGCGATCTGCCGCAGGATGCGGCTGAGGCGGGCCGCGATGCCTTCCGCCGCCCCGCGGTCGAAGGCCCCCTGCTGGTACTGCAGGACCATCATCAGGTGCGGTTCGGCGCCGGCCATCAGCGCCAGCGGGTAGTGCGTGCCGGAGTAGGGGCGGATGCCGGTGAAGGCGATCCCCGCGGCGGTGTTGGCGTCGCTGAGGCCTTCCTTGTCGACGGGGAAGGACTCGAAGACGACCAGGGTGTCGAACAGGCTGGGGTGTCCGGCGGCCTGCTGGATGTCGCTCAGCCCGTAGTAGTGGTGGTCGAGCAGGGCCGCCTGCCGCTTCTGCAGGCCCGTCACCAGGTCGGCGAGCGAGTCCTGGGGCCGGTGGGTGACGCGGACCGGGAGGGTGTTGATGAACAGGCCGATGATCGAGTCGACGCCGCCCAGGGCAGGCGGACGGCCGGAGACGGTGGCGCCGAAGACCACGTCGGAGCGGCCGGTGAGTTCGCCGAGCAGAACGCCCCAGGCGCCCTGCAGCAGGGTGTTGACGGTGACGCCGAGTTCGGAGGCGCGCCGGTTCAGGGCCCGGGCGTCCTCCAGCGGCAGCGGGATGTCGATCTGTCCGACACCCTCGCTGTCACCGGCGCCACGGACGCCGGGGGCCAGCAGGGTGGGCTCGGCTCCGGCGACCTCGGCCGCCCAGGCGCGGGCGGTCTCCGCGTGGTCCTGCTGGTCCAGCCAGACCAGGAAGTCGCGGAAGCCGCGGACCCGCGGCAGGGCGGAGGCATCGCCCGCCGCGCCGTACAGGCGCAGCAGGTCCTGCATCAGCAGCGGGAACGACCAGCCGTCGAAGAGCATGTGGTGGGCGGTCAGCACCAGTTCGGCGCGGTCCTCCCCCATCGTGACCAGGGTCAGGCGCAGCAGGGGCGCCGTGCCCGGGTCGAAGTGCTCGTGGTGGTCCTGTTCGAGGAGTTGCTCGAAGGCCTCCTCGCGGGCCTGCTCGCCGAGACTGCTGAGATCGATGTGGCGCCAGGGCACCTCCACGTTGTCCAGGACGAGCTGGACCTGCTGGCCGTCGGAGTCGGTGACGACCGCCGTACGCAAGCCGGCGTGGCGCTCCAGGAGGGCCTGTCCGGCGGCGTGCATCCGGTCCGCGTCCGCGTGTCCGGCGATGTGGAAGACGATCTGCATCTGGTAGGCGTCGAACGCGGTGTCGTCGAGGAAGGTGGACTGGAACAGCAGCCCGGACTGGAGCGGGGTCAGCGGCCAGACGTCCGCCGGCTGGGGGTAGCGCTGTTCCCAGGCTTCGATGTCGCTCTGGGTGACGCGGACCAGCGGCAGATCACTGGGGGTCAGACCGCCGGCGCCGGGGGTGGTGGCGTGGCCGGCCAGCGCGGTGAGCGCCCTGGTCCACAGGTCGGCCAGTTCCTGGACGTCGGGGCGGGTGAGGACGCCGGTGGGGAAGCCGATCACGGCGCCGAGGCGGGCGCCGTCACCGCTGTCCAGGACGGCGGCATTGATCTCCACGGTCGACATGGCGGGCATGTCGGCGTCCAGGGTCGCGTCCAGGGCGGGCAGTTGGGTGAAGCCGAGCCCGCGCAGTTCGTCGGGCATGTCCGCGGAGGAGAACTGGCCGAGGTAGTTGAAGCCGATCTGGCCGGCGGGGTACCGGTCCAGTTCGGCGGCGGTGTCGGGGTTGAGATAGCGCAGCAGGCCGTAGCCGATGCCCTTGTCGGGGACGGCCCGCAGCTGTTCCTTGACCGCTTTCAGGAGCCGGCCGGCGGCCGGGCCGCCGGCGAGTGCGTCGTCCAGGTCGCAGCCGGCGGTGTCCAGGCGGACGGGGAACATGCTGGTGAACCAGCCCATGGTGCGGGACAGGTCGGCGCCGGGCACGACGTCCTGTTCGCGGCCGTGTCCCTCCAGGCGGATCAGCGCGGACGGTTCGGTCACACCCCGGGAGCGGCGCCATGCGGCGAGCGCGAGGGCGAGGGCGGCCAGCAGGCCGTCGTTGACGCCGCCGTGGAAGGCGGCGGGCAGAGAGGTCAGCAGTGCCTCGGTCACCTCCGCGGGCAGCTGGAGCTCCAGGTGCTCGACCGTGGAGAGCACATCGACGGCCGGGTCCAGCGGCCGTGACCCCAGGAGGGGGTCCGGGCCTTCCAGCGTGGTGCGCCACAGCTCCGTCTCGGCGACGCGGGCGGGGCTGGTGGCCTCCTCGGCCAGGGCATGCGTCCAGCGCCGCAGGGAGGTGGCGACCTCGGGCAGGCGGGGGGCCTGGCCGTCACGGATCTGCTGCCAGGCGGCGGCCAGGTCCGGGAGCAGGATGCGCCAGGACACGCCGTCGACGGCGAGGTGGTGCAGGGCGATCAGCAGCCGGCCCGGGGCGGTGGTGCCGGTGTCGAACCAGACGAACTGGGCCATCGTTCCGGCGGCCGGGTCCAGGCGGCCGGTGGCGGCGTCCAGTTCGGCCGCGGCCCGCTCCGGCCAGTCGCTCCAGGTGCCGTCGCAGACCACGCGGCGCAGCAGGGACGCGGCGTCGAGGGTGCCGGGCGCCTCGACGTGCAGGGCGCCGCCGTCCTCACGCAGCAGTCGCGAGCGCAGGATGTCGTGCCGGTCCAGGGCAGCGGTGAGGGTCGCGGTCAGCTGCTGCGCGTCGATGTGCTCGGGCAGTTCCAGCGCCACCGACATGGAGAACCGGTCGAAGCTGTCGCCGAGTTCGAGCATGTAGCGGCCGATCGGCAGCAGCGGCATGAGGCCCACCCCGCCGCCCTCGAACTCCTCGAGGACCGGGCGGTCACCGATGCCGCTGGTGGCGACGCCGGCGAGGTCAGCGACGGTGCGCTGCTCGAAGATCTGCCGCGGGGTCACCTCGATGCCCTGGGCGCGGGCGCGGGTGACGACCTGGATGGAGCGGATGCTGTCGCCGCCGACGGCGAAGAAGTCGTCGTCGAGTCCGACCCGTTCCAGACCCAGCACGTCGGCGTAGACGGCGGCGAGGGTCTCCTCCACAGCGGTGCTCGGGGCCCGGTAGGTGGTGGCGGTGAACTCCGGGGCGGGCAGCGCCTTGTGGTCGAGCTTGCCGTTGGGGGCCAGCGGGAGGCGGTCCAGGACGACGAACGCGGAGGGCACCATGAACTCCGGCAGCCGGGCCGCGACGAAGCGGCGCAGGTCCCGCGCGGACAGGCCGGCGGTCATGTCCACCTCAAGGTCGCCGAGGCCGTCCACGCTGTGCTCGGACGCGGCGCCGGCCGGCACGACGTAGCCGACGAGCTGCTTGCCGCCGCCCGGCCCGTCACGCACGACCGCGACGGCCTGCACCACCTCGGGGTGCGCGGTCAGCGCGGCCTCGACCTCGCCGGGTTCGATACGGAACCCGCGGATCTTGACCTGGGCGTCGCCACGGCCCACGTACTCCAGCTGCCCGGCGCTGTTCCAGCGCGCCAGGTCGCCCGTGCGGTACATCCGCGAGCCGGGCGGCCCGTAGGGGTCGGCCACGAAGCGCTCGGCGGTCAGGCCGGGACGCCGGTGATAGCCGCGGGCGAGATGACCCGCGACATACAGCTCACCCACCACGCCCGGTGGCAGCGGCTGGAGGCCGGGGCCCAGGACGTAGGCGCGCATGTTGCCGATCGGGCTGCCGATCGGGGCGTTGCCGGGCGCGGTGCCGGCGGTGGCGGGCAGCGGGAAGCTGCTGGCGTAGAACGATTCGGTCTGCCCGTAGGCGTTGACCACCCGCACCCCGGGGATGGTGTCGCGGACCCGCTGCACCAGGGCGGCGGGCAGCGCCTCGCCGGCGAAGACGACCGTCTCGGCGTGGATGGTGCCGGGTGTCTGGTCGAGGAGTTCGGCGAACACCGACGGGACGGTGCTGATCACGCCGCCGCTCCAGCCGCCGCGTTCACCGATGACCAGGACGTCGCGGGCGATGTCGACGGTGCCGCCGGCGGACAGCGTGGTGAACAGTTCGAACACCGACACGTCGAAGTTGACGGAGGTGCCGGCGAGCGTGCGGGTGGCGCGGGTGATGGCCGCCGCGGACGCCAGGCTCGTCACCGCGTTGACGACGGTGCGGTGACTGATCACGACACCCTTGGGGGTGCCGGTGGAGCCGGAGGTGTACATCACGTACGCCGCCTGGTCGGGCCGCGGCCCGTTCGGCGAACCGCCATCGGCAGGGGTGCGGGCGGGGTCGTCGAGGAGCAGGGTCGGTGTGTCCCCGGCGGGCAGGATGCCGACGGTCGCGGTGTCGGCGAGCAGCAGGGTGGGGCGGGCGTCGGCGAGGATGAAGTCCAGGCGGGCGCTGGGGTATTTGGGGTCGATGGGCAGATAGGCGGCTCCGGCTTTCAGGACCGCGAGCAGGGCGACGACGAGGTCCGCGGAGCGCGGCAGGCAGACGGCGACCAGCGACTCGGGTCCGACCCCGCGGGCCACCAGGTCGCGGGCGAGACGGTTCGCGCGGGTGTCGAGGTCGCGATAGGTCAGCGAGGTGTCGTCGAAGACGACGGCGACGGCGTCGGGCCTCTGCGCGGCCTGCTGCTCCACCAGGGCGGGGACGGTGAGGTCGGTGGTGGGGCGGGTGGTGTCGTTGAAGTGGTGCAGGACCTGCTCCCGCTCGGCCGGGCAGGCCAGTTCGACGGTGCTGACGCGCGTCCGCGGGTCGGCGGTCAGCTGCCCCACCAGGCGGGTGAAGCGGTCGGCTATGGCCTCGGCGGTCTGCCGGTCGAACAGGTCCGTGGCGTACTCGAGATGGCCCACGACGCCCATGCCGGGCAGGTCGGCCATGTTGAAGAACAGGTCGAACTTGGCGGACTCGTTGCGTACCCGTTCGAACTCCACCCGCAGGCCGGGCAGGGCGAAGTCCTTGCGGGCGAAGTTCTGCCAGGCGAACATCACCTGGAACAGCGGCGAGTAGGCGGTGGAGCGCTCCGGGTTGAGCTCCTCCACCAGGCGCTCGAACGGCACGTCCTGGTTGTCGTAGGCAGCCAGGGACTTGTTGCGGACCTGGTCGAGCAGGGTGTCGAAGGCCGGGTTGCCGGACAGGTCGGCGCGCAGCACCCAGGTGTTGACGAAGAAGCCGATCAGGTCGGCGAGGCCGTCGTCGGTGCGGTTGGCGATCGGGGATCCGATGGTCACGTCGTCGCCTCCGCCGAGGCCGTGCAGAAGCACCGCAAGAGCGGACTGCAGCACCATCGACACGGTGACGCCGTGGGCGCGGGCGACGTCCTCGACGGCGGCGGCCACCTCGGGGGCGAGGGCGAACTCGACCGTGTCGCCGCGGTGGCTGGCCGCCGGCGGGCGAGGGCGGTCGGTGGGCAGCTGCAGCGGCTGCGGCACCCCGGTGAGCTCCTCGCGCCAGTAGCGGACCTGCGCGGACAGAGCACTGTCCGGGTCGTCCTCGTCACCGAGGACCTCGCGCTGCCACAGGGTGTAGTCGACGTACTGGACGGCCAGTTCGTCCCACTGCGGGCCCTGGTTCTCGAGGCGGGCGGTGTAGGCGGCGCCGAGGTCCCGGGCGAGGGGGGCCATCGACTCGCCGTCGCTGGCGATGTGGTGGATCAGCAGCACCAGGACGTGGTCCTGCTCGCCGGTCCGCAGCAGCGTCGCCCGCACCGGCAGGTCGGTGGCCAGGGCGAAGGGATGCGCCACGGCCTCGGCGAGGGCGTCGGGCAGGCCCGCTTCGTCGGTGGTGACGACCGGCAGGTCCAGCATGGCGGCTGCTCGGCCGGCGGCGAGGACGTGCTGGTGCGGTACGCCGTCGCTGTCCTCGACGATCAGGGTGCGCAGGCTCTCGTGCCGGGCGACGACGTCGCCGACGGCCGCCTCGAGCGCGGGGATGTCCAGGGTGCCGGTCAGCCGCAGCGGGAAGGGGGCGTTGTAGGTGGCGGAGGGGCCTTCGAAGCGGTCGATGAACCACAGCCGGCGCTGCGCGAACGACAGCGGTATCCGCTCCGGCCGTTGGGCCGCCCTGGTCAGCTGCGGGCGCACCCGTGTTCCCGGGGACAGACGGCCGGTCAGTTCCACGACGGTCGGCGAGTCGAACACCGCCCGGATGGGGACCTCGATGTCCAGCCCGGTACGGATCCGGCTGACCAGCCGGGTCGCGAGCAGGGAGTGGCCGCCGAGGGTGAAGAAGTTGTCGTCGATGCCGACCCGTTCCAGGCCGAGGACATCCGCGAACAGGGTGCACAGGAACTCCTCCTGCGCGGTGCGCGGTGCCCGGTAGGTGTGGCCGGCGAACTCCGGGGCGGGCAGGGCCTGCCGGTCCAGTTTGCCGTTCGGGGACAGCGGGAGACGCTCGAGGACCATGAACGCGGCGGGGACCATGAATTCGGGCAGCTGGGCGGCGACGAACTTGCGCAGTTCGTCGATGTCGAGCCCCCCGGCCGCGGTGTCGGCGGGAACGGCATAGCCCACCAGCTGCCGGCCGGTGGTGGTGCCGGCCTCGCGGGCGACGACCGCCGCCCGGGCGACGCCGGGGTGCGCGGTCAGAGCCGCTTCGATCTCACCGGGTTCGATACGGAAGCCGCGGATCTTGACCTGGGTGTCCCCGCGGCCGGCGTACTCCAGCTGCCCGTCGTCGTTCCAGCGGGCCAGATCGCCGGTGCGGTACATCCGTGCGCCCGGCGGTCCGTAGGGGTCGGCGACGAAGCGTCCGGCGGTCAGGGCGGGCTGGTCGTGGTAGCCGCGGGCGAGGTGGCCTGCGACATAGAGCTCCCCCACCACGCCCGGCGGCAGCGGCTGGAGACCGGGGCCCAGGACGTAGGTGCGCATGTTGCCCAGCGGGCTGCCGATCGGAGTGCTGCCGGGCACGGTGTCGGAGCCGGTGGAGGTGGTGGCGTAGAACGATTCGGTCTGCCCGTAGGCGTTGACCACGCGCACGCCGGGCAGGGCCTGGCGGATGCGATGCACCAGGGCGGCGGGCAGTGCCTCACCGGCGAAGACCAGGGTGTCGGCGTGGATGGTGTCGCCGAGCTGGTCGACGAGTTCGGCGAAGACCGACGGGACGGTACTGATCACACCGCCCGACCAGGTGGCACGTTCGCCGAGGACAAGGGCGTCGCGGACCATGTCGATGCTGCCGCCGCAGGTCAGCGCGGTGAAGATCTCGAACACCGACACGTCGAAGTTGACGGAGGTGCCGGCCAGGATCCGGGAACCTTCGCCGGCGCCGACGCGGGCGGCGAGCTGGGTGATCCCGTTGACGACGGTGGCGTGGCTGATCACGACACCCTTGGGGGTGCCCGTCGAGCCGGAGGTGTACATGACGTACGCCAGGTTCTGCGGGTGGGGCGCCGGCCGGCCGGCGCTGTCCGGCCCGGAGTCATGGTCGAGGTCGAGGTCGTCGAGGTACAGGTGCGGGACGTCACCGGCCGCCAGGACACCGGCCGTCGCGGCGTCGGTGACGATGAGCTGCGGTCGGGCCTGGGAGAGGATGAACTGGAGTCGGTGGCTGGGGTACTTGGGGTCGATGGGCAGGTAGCCGGCGCCGGACTTGAGAATGCCGAGCATGGCCACGACCAGGTCGGCGGTGCGGGGCAGCGCCAGGCCGATGACGGATTCGGGGCCGGCGCCGCGGCGGGTGAGTTCGCGGGCCAGGCGCTCGGCGCGGGCGTCGAGCGCGCGGTACGTCAGGTCCTGCCCGTCGCAGTGGACGGCGACAGCGTCCGGGGTGCGGGCCGCCTGCTCGGCGAACAGGGCGGGCAGCGTCAGGTCGGGCGCCGGGGCGGTGGTGTCGCTCAGTTCGGTCAGCAGGTGGTGGCGTTCGGCCGGAGTGAGGACGTCGACCTGGGCGACGCGGGTCTGCGGGTCGTCGGCGAGGTGCTGAAGGATCCGCTGCAGGCGGGCGGCGATGGTCTCGACGGTGGGGGCGTCGAAGAGGTGGTGCTGGTACTCCAGGGCCACCCGCAGCCGCGGTTCGGCGGTGGCGGTCACGATCATCGGGTAGTGGGTGCCGCTCATCGGGCTGATGCCGGTGACGGCGATACCCGCCGCCGCGTAGGCGTCGGTGATGCCGGCCCGGTCGACCGGGTAGGAGTCGAAGACGACGATGGTGTCGAAGAGGGCCTTCAGGCCGGTGGCGTGGTGGATCTCGGCCAGGCCGTAGTGCTGGTGGTCCAGCAGGGCGCCCTGCCGGTTCTGCAGGCCGGTGAGGACCTCCCGCAGAGTGTCGGCGGGGGTGCAGTCGACCCGGACGGGCAAGGTGTTGATGAACAGTCCGACCATGGCGTCGACGCCCGGCACCTGCGGCGGGCGGCCGGAGACGGTGGTGCCGAACACCACGTCGCGGCGGCCGGTCAGGCTGCTCAGCGCCAGTCCCCAGGCCGCCTGGACGACGGTGTTGAGGGTAACGCCCAGTTCGGAGGCGCGGCGTGCGAGGTCGGCAGCCGTCTCGGCGCTCAGGGGGACGTCGACCTGGCCGATGCCGGTCGGCGCCGCCCCGGCCCGGGGGTGCGGCACGATCAGGGTGGGCTCGTCGATGCCGGCGAGTTCGGCGGCCCAGGTGCGGGCTGCCTCCTCGCGGTCCTGCTGGTCGAGCCACACCAGGAAGTCGCGGTAGCCGCGGACCCGGGGCAGGACGGAGGCGTCGCCGGCGGAGGCGTACAGCCGCAGCAGGTCCTCCAGCAGCAGCGGTACCGACCAGCCGTCGAACAGGACATGGTTGGCGGTGAACACCAGCTCGGCCCGGTCAGCGCCCATGGTGACCAGCGTCATCCGCAGCATGGGGGATGTGCGGGGGTCGAAGTGGGTGGCGTGGTCCTCGGCGAGCAGTGACGTGAGGGCCGCCATGCGTGCGTCGTCGTCCAGGCGGCTGAAGTCGACGTGGCGGAAAGGCAGGTCGACGTGGTCCAGGACGATCTGTACCGAGTCGCCGGCGGTGTCGGTGACGAACGCGGTCCGCAGGCCGGCGTGACGGTCCAGGAGCGCCTGTCCGGCGGTGCGCATACGGGTGGCGTCGACGCGGCCGGAGAGGTGGAAGACCATCTGCATCTGGTAGGCGTCGAACGCGGTGTCCACGAGGAGGGTGTGGAACAGCAGTCCGGACTGGGTCGCGGTCAGCGGCCATACGTCGGCCAGGGCGGGATAGTGCTGCTCCCACTGGTCGATCTCGTGCTGGGTGACCTTCACCAGCGGCACGTCGGAGGGCGTCAGGCCACCGGCGCCGGAACGGGTGACGTGGTGGGCGAGCGCTTCGAGGGCGTCCTGCCAGTGCTCGGCGATGGCGCGGGCGTCGTCCTCGTCGAGGACGCCGGTGGCGTAACCGAGGCGGGCGTTGAGCCGGGGGCCGTCCGGGCCGTCGGTGACCAGGGCGTTCAGGTCCAGGGTGGACAGGGCGGGCATGTCCGCGTCCGGGTCGGCGACCAGTTCGGTGGTGCCCTCGGCCTGGGTGAAGCCCAGGCCGTGCAGGTGGTCGGGCATATCGGTGGCGGAGTAGCGGCCCAGGTAGTTGAAGCCGATCTGGCCGGTGGGATACGCGGCCAGTTCGGCGGCGGTCTCAGGGTTGAGATAGCGCAGCAGGCCGTAGCCGATGCCCTTGTCGGGGACGGCGAGGAGCTGTTCCTTGACGGCCTTCAGCGCGGCGCCGGCGGCGGGTCCGCCGGCGAAAGCGTCGTCGAGGTCGATGCCGGCCAGGTCGAGGCGGACGGGGAACATGGTGGTGAACCAGCCCACGGTGTCCGACAGGTCGGCGCCGGGGACGGTGTCCTCCTCGCGGCCGTGTCCCTCCAGGCGGATCAGGGTGGACGGCTCATCGGTGCCGCGGGCGGCGCGCCAGCGGGTGACGGCCATGGCCAGCGCGGTGAGCAGACCGTCGTTGACGCCGGCGCGGAAGGTCGCGGGCAGGGTGTTGAGGAGGGCTTCGGTGACCGTCTCCGGCAGCCGTACCCACAGATGTCCGGAGCGGGAGACGACGTCGGTACGGGGGTCCAGCGGGCGGCTGCCGAGGAGCGGGTCGCCGCCGGCCACAGTGCTGCGCCACAGGTCGAGTTCGGCCGTCCGCTCGGGTGAGCCGGCCACCTCGGTGAGGGCATGGGCCCAGCGCCGTGCGGAGGTGGTGGTGGTGGGGGGCAGCTGCGGGGTGCGGCCGGCCTTGACCTGTTCGAAGGCGGCGGCGAGGTCCGGGAGCAGGATGCGCCAGGACACGCCGTCGATGACGAAGTGGTGCAGGACCAGCAGCAGCCGTCCCGGCGTGGTGGGGCCGGCATCGAACCAGACGAACTGGGCCATGGTTCCGGCCGCCGGGTCCAGGCGGCCGGTGGCGGCGTCCAGTTCGGCGGCGGCCTGCTGCTGCCACTCCTCGCCGAAGGGGCCGTCGCAGGCGACGCGGTGGATGAGTGCCGGCACGTCCAGCGTGCCCGGCTCGGCGACGCGCAGCCCGGTTTCGTCGCCGGTCACCAGGCGGGAGCGCAGGATGTCGTGCCGGTCCCAGACCGCGCCGATGGTCGCGGCGAGCTGCGATGCGTCGATGCCGGTCGGCAGGTCGGCCACCAGGGACATGGAGAACCGGTTGATGCCACCGCCCAGTTCCCTCAGCCAGTGGCCGACCGGCAGCAGCGGCATGAAGCCGACGCCGCCGCCGTCGAGTTCGTCCAGCACCACCGGGGCGCTCGCCGGGCCGCCGCGGGCCAGTTCGGCGAGCTCGGCGACGGTGCGGCTTTCGAAGATCTGACGGGCGCTCACCTCGATGCCCTGCGCCTTGGCGCGGGAGACGACCTGGATGGAGCGGATGCTGTCGCCGCCGATGGCGAAGAAGTCGTCGTCGATGCCGACCTGGTCCAGGCCCAGGACCTCGGCGTAGATGGCGGCAAGGGCGTGCTCGTGGTCGGTGCGCGGCGCGCGGTAGGCGCCGCCGGTGAACTCCGGCTCGGGCAGCGCCTTGCGGTCGAGCTTGCCGTTGGGGGTCAGCGGCAGCTTGTCGAGCATGACGAACACCGAGGGGACCATGAACTCCGGCAGCCGGCCTGCGACGAACTTGCGCAGGTCGCGGGAGGAGACGCCGGCGGTGATGTCGATGTCGAGGTCGCCGAGGCTCTCCACGCTGACGGGGCCGCTGTCCGGGTCCGGGACGGGGACGATGTAGCCGATGAGCTGTTTGCCGCCGCCACGGCCCTCGTGGATGGTCACCACTGCCTGGGTGACCTTGGGGTGCGCGGTCAGCGCGGCTTCGATCTCGCCGGGTTCGATACGGAAGCCGCGGATCTTGACCTGGGCGTCGTCACGGCCGGCGTACTCCAGCTGCCCGGCGCTGTTCCAGCGCGCCAGGTCGCCGGTGCGGTACATGCGGGCACCGGGCGGGCCGTAGGGGTCGGCGACGAACCGCTCGGCGGTCAGGCCGGGGCGGTGGTGGTATCCGCGGGCGACGAGTCCCGCGACATACAGTTCACCCACCACGCCGGGGGCGAGGGGCTGGAGACCGGGGCCCAGGACGTAGGTGCGCATGTTGCCCAGCGGGCTGCCGATCGGGGCGCTGCCGGTGTGCGGCCAGGGCGCCTCGCCGGGCAGGGCGTAGGTCGTGGCGTAGAAGGATTCGGTCTGTCCGTAGGCGTTGACGACCCGGATGCCGGGGATGGTGTCGCGGACCCGCTGCACCAGGGCGGCGGGCAGCGCCTCGCCGGCGAACACGACCGTCTCGGCGTGGATCTCGCTGCCGACCTGGTCCAGGAGCTCGACGAACACCGACGGGACGGTGCTGATGACGCCGCCGCTCCAGCCGCCGCGTTCGCCGATGACCAGGACGTCGCGGGCGACTTCGAGGGTGCCGCCGGTGGACAGGGCGGTGAACAGTTCGAACACGGACACGTCGAAGTTGATGGAGGTGCCGGCCAGCAGCCAGGTCTGCGAGGTGACGCCCACGGCGGACGCCAGGCGCATCACGCCGTTGACGACGGTGTGGTGGGTGATGGCCACCCCCTTGGGGGTGCCGGTGGAGCCGGAGGTGTACATCACGTAGGCGAGGTGGTCGGGGCGCAGCGGGGCGATCCGGTCGCGGTCGGTCAGCGGCGCACCGTCCCCGCCGGTGTCGGGTGCGGTGAGGTCGAGGTCGTCGAGGAACAGGGTGGGTGTGTCGCCGGCGGGCAGGATGGCGACCGTGGCGTGGTCGGTGAGCAGCAGGGTGGGGCGGGCGTCGGAGAAGATGAAGTCCAGACGGCTGCTGGGGTACTTGGGGTCGATGGGCAGGTAGGCGCCGCCGGCTTTGAGGACCGCGAGGAGGGCGATGACGAGGTCGGCGGAGCGCGGCAGCGACAGGGCGACCACCGTCTCCGGGCCCACCCCGCGGGCCACCAGGTCGCGGGCGAGCCGGTTGGCGCGGGCGTCGAGTTCGCGGTAGGTCAGCGAGGTGTTGTCGAAGACGACGGCGACGGCGTCGGGGGTCAGCGCCGTCTGCTGCTCGACCAGGCCGGGGATCGTCACGTCGGGGGTGGGGCGGGTGGTGTCGTTGACGTGGTGCAGCACCTGGTGCCGTTCGGCCGGCTCCAGCACGTCGACCTGGGCGACCGGCATGGCCGGGTCGGCGACCAGTTGCTCGACGACGCGCAGATAGCGGGCGGCGATGGCCTCGACGGTGGCGTGGTCGAACAGGTCGGTGGCGTACTCGATGTAGACGAGCATGCCGGGCTTGGTGGGGTCGGCGAAGTAGTTGAACTCCAGGTCGAACTTGGCGGACGAGGTGGCCTCCACCTCCAGGCGGGCGTGCAGGCCGCCGGGCAGGTCGAGGTCGATCCAGCGTTCGTTCTCCCAGGTGAACATCACCTGGAACAGGGAGTGGTAGGCGGTGGAGCGCTCCGGGTTGAGCTCCTCCACCAGCCGGTCGAAGGGGGCGTCCTGGTTGTCGTACGCGGCCAGCGCCTTGTGCTGCACCTGCCGGATGAGGTCGTCGAAGGTGGGGTTGCCGGACAGGTCGGTGCGCAGCACCCAGGTGTTGACGAAGAAGCCGATCAGGTCCTGGAGTTCGTCGTCGGTGCGGCCGGCGATCGTGTTGCCCATCGGGATGTCGTCGCCGGCGCCGAGCTGCTGGAGCAGGACGGCCAGCGCGGTCTGCATCACCATCGGCACCGACACGTCCCGCTCCAGGGCGAGGTGTTCGACGGCGGCGAGCAGGTCGGGGGTGATGGGGAATTCGACGATGTCGCCGCGGTGGCCGGCGACGGGCGGGCGGGGCCGGTCGGTGGGCAGCCGCAGCGGCTGCGGGGTGCCGGCCAGTTCCTGGCTCCAGTAGCGGATCTGCTTCGACAGGACGCTGTCCGGGTCATCCTCGTCGCCGAGGACCTCGCGCTGCCACAGGGTGTAGTCGATGTACTGAACCGGCAGTTCGTCGTAGCCGGGGGCGCGTCCGGCGATCCGGGCCCGGTAGGCGAGGTCGAGGTCGCGGGCGAGGGGCACGACCGACTCGCCGTCGCTGGCGATGTGGTGGATCAGCAGGACCAGGACGTGGTCCTCTTCGCCGGCGCGGAAGAGGGTGGCGCGGACCGGGATCCGGGTGGCGAGGTCGATGGGGTGCCGGCCGGCCCGGTCCACTGCGTCGTCCAGCTCGCCGGGGTCGACGTCGACCAGCGGGATGTCCAGGGCCAGGTCGTCGGCGGGCACCACCTGCTGGGCGGGTACGCCGTCGGCGTCCGCGACGATCAGGCTGCGCAGGCTCTCGTGCCGCACCACGATGTCACGTACCGCCGCCTGTAGTGCGTGCACGTCCAGCGGGCCGGTCAGGCGGACCAGGAACGGCACGTTGTAGGTGGCCGAGGGGCCCTCGAACTGCTCGATGAACCACAGTCGGCGCTGCGCGAAAGACAACGGGATCATTTACTGTCCACTCCTGTTCATCTTGCGCAGACGGGGGCGACTCGAGGTGTTCGCGTCCTTCACCGTGCGCGACAGTTCCGCGATGGTGCGGTGTTCGAAAATGGCCCGGATGGTCACGCTGACACCGAGCGTCTTACGGATACGGCTGGTCAGGCGGGTCGCCGAGAGGGAGTTGCCGCCCAGTTCGAAGAAGTCGTCGGTGATGCCGACCCGTTCGACGCCCAGGACGTCGGCGAACAGCTCGCACAGGCTCTCTTCCTGCGGGTCGCGGGGAGCCTGGTAGGCGGGGCCGGTGTGGCCGGGTTCGGGCAGGGCGGCGGTGTCGAGCCGTCCGCCGGGGGTCAGCGGCAGGTCGTCGAGGACGACGAAGGCGGCGGGCACCAGCTCGGCGGGCAGCCGGCCGGCGGCGAAGTCGGCCAGGTCGCCGGTGTCGGCGCCGGCGCTCCCGGCGGGCACGACATAGCCCACCAGTTGCCGGCCGACCCCGTCGTCGGTGTCGCGGGCGAGGACCACCACCTGGCCGACAGCGGGGTGTTCGGCCAGTGCGGCCGCGGCTTCGGCGGGTTCGATGCGCTGCCCGCCGATGATGACCTGGGTGTCGGCGCGTCCGGCGTACTCGAGCCGGCCGTCGGCGCCGATGCGGGCGAGGTCGCCGGTGCGGTACATCCGCGTGCCGGGCGGGCCGAACGGGTCGGCGACGAAGTGGCCGGCGGTCAGGCCGGGGCGGCGATGGTAACCGCGGGCCGGTGCGCTGCCGGCGACGTACAGTTCGCCGACCGCGCCGGGCGGCACCGGGGTCAGTCCGCTGCCCAGGACGTAGGTGCGCACGTTCGCCAGCGGCCGGCCGAGAACCGGGCCGGCGCCGGTGGCGGCTGCCTCAGGGGCCGCGGAGGCGACGGCGTAGCCGGTCTCGGCGGGACGGTAGGTGCTCACCACCTGCACGCCGGGGATCGTCTTGTGGACCCGCTGAAGGAGGGCCGGCGGCAGCGGTTCGCCGTCGAAGAGCACCGTCTCGGCGTGGAGGTCGCCCTCCAACTGGTCGAGGAGAGCGGCGAAGTGGGACGGGACCGTGCTGATGACACCACCGCCGCGGGTAGCGGGGCCGGCGAGGTCCTGCGACTGCGGCAGGAGTTCGGCGGTGCCGCCGGTGCAGAGCACGGTCAGCAGCACCGGCACCGGCAGGGTGCCGGCCACGGGGATGCGCACCGGTGTGCCCGGGGCGCCGGTCAGGTGCGCGGCCAGTGCGGGAATGCGGTCGGCGAGATTGCGGTGGGTGAGGCTCACGCCCCGTGGCCCGCCCGGATATCCGACGGTGTAGGTCAGCCAGGCCAGGTGGTCGGGGTGCAGCGGCCGTGTCCGGTCCCCGTCGCCCGGATCGCCCGGGCCTGCGGTGTCGTCCGGGCCGGTGAGGTGAGGGGTGGCGTCGAGACCGGCTACAGCGCTGTCCGGCACGACGGTGCCGGTGTCGCTGTCGGTGAGCAGGAGGTGGGGGGCGGCGTCGGCGATCAGGGCGCTGTGGTGGTGGGAGGGGGTGGTGGGATCCAGCGGCAGATGTCCGCCGCCGGCCTTCAGGACCGCGAGGAGCGCGGCCACCTGGTCCGCCGGGTGCGTCAGGGCGGCTGCCACCACCGTCTCGGGGCCGACGTGGTGGCGGATCAGTTCGGCGGCGAGCCGGTTCGCCCGGCTGTTCAGGTCCCGGTAGGTGAGGGTCACGTCGCCGACGACGAGGGCCGGCCGGTCAGGGGTGGTGACGGCCTGGTGCTCGAACAGATCGGTGAGGGTGGCTTCGGGGACGGCTGCGGCGGTGTCGTTGAACTCGACGAGCAGCCGGTGGCGTTCGGCGTCGTCCAGGACATCGACGGTGCCGACCCGCTGGGCGGGATCGGCCGCCAGCCGGCGCACGATGCGCCCGTAGCGGGTGGCGATCGCCCGGGCCGTGCTCTCCTCGAGGGCGTGCCGCTGGTACTGCACGGTCAGCCGCAGGCCGTCGGACTCGATGAAGACCAGCAGGGTCACCGGGTAGTGGCTGGCGGTGAAGGAGCGGATGCCGGTGACGGAGATGCCGGCCGCCTCGCACGCCTCGGCGATGCCGGCCCGGTCCAGGGGGAAGGACTCGAACCCGATGATGGTGTCGAACAGGGCGTCCAGGCCCGTCGCTTCGTAGATCTCGGTGAGCCCGTAGTGGTGGTGGTCCATCAGCGCGGCCTGCCGGTCCTGCACGGTGGTCAGGAGGTCGGCGAGGGTGTGGCCGGGGGCGGTGGTCACCCGCACGGGCAGGGTGTTCAGGAACATGCCGACGATCGAGTCGACGCCCGGGACGGCCGGCGGGCGGCCCGACACGGTGGACGCGAAGACGACGTCGGTGCGGCCGGTCAGTTGGTTCAGCAGGATCGCCCAGGCGCTCTGGACGACGGTGTTGAGGGTGACGCCGAGGTCGGCGGCGCGGCGGGCCAGTTCGCGTGCCTCGCCGGCGCTGAGGGTGACGTCGATCTGTCCGATCCCAGTGCCCCCTTCGGGGCCCGGACTGTCGTGGCCGGCGGGGGCGAGGAGGGTGCGCTCGTCGACACCGTCGAGTTCGGCGGACCACACCCGGGCGGAGGCGTCGGCGTCCTGGTGGGACAGCCACTGGACGAAGTCGCGGTAGCTGGGTGCCGGCGGCAGGACGGAGGGGTCGCCCGCGGAGCCGTAGAGCTTGAGGAGGTCCTGCATCAGCACCGGCACCGACCAGCCGTCGAACAGGACGTGATGGGCGGTCAGGACGAGTTCGTACCTCTGCGGGCCCATGGTGACCAGGGTCAGCCGCAGCATGGGCGGGGCACTGGCGTCGAAGTGGGCGCGCAGGTCGCCGGCGAGGAAGTCCTCGAACGCCTGGTCGCGTTCCTCCTCCCCCAGGGTGCTGAGGTCGAGGTGCTGCCAGGGCAGTGTGATGCCGTCCACGATGAGCTGGGTCAGGGTGCCGTCGGAGTCGGGCACGAACGCGGCCCGCAGGCTGGGGTGCCGCTCCAGCAGGGCCTGGCCGGCGGCGCGCATCCGGTCCGCGTCCACGGGGCCGGAGAGGTGCAGCGCGTACTGCACCTGGTAGGCGTCGAAGGCGGAGTCGTTGAGCTGCGAGTGGAAGAGCAGGCCGGACTGCAGGGGCGTGGCCGGCCAGATGTCCGCCAGGCCCTCATACCGCTGCTCCCAGGCGTCGATGTCGCTCTGGGCGACACGGACCAGCGGCACGTCGGAGGGGGTCAGGCCACCTGCACCCGCTCGGGTGGCGTGCGCTGCCAGTGCCGTCAGGGCGGCGGCCCACAGGTCCGCCAGTTCCTGTACCTCGGCGGGGGTCAGGATGCCGGCGGGGGCGGCGAAGGCGGCGTTCAGCCGGGGGCCGCCCGGGGTGTCGGTGACGGTGGCGTTGATGTCGAGGGCGGCCGGGGCGGGCATCCGCGGGTCCTGTCCGGCGTCGAGTTCGGCGAGTTCCGCCACCGGCGCCTGGGTGAAACCGAGGCCGCGCAGGTGCTCGGGCATGTCGGCGGCCGCGGAGAAGCGGCCCAGGTAGTTGAAACCGACCTGCCCCGGCCCGTGGTGGCGCAGGATCTCGGCGGTCTCCGGGTTCAGATGCCGCAGCAGGCCGTAGCCGATGCCCTTGTCGGGCACAGCCAGGAGCTGTTCCTTGACGGCCTTGAGGACGGCGCCGGCGGTCGGGCCGCCGGCGAACGCGTCGTCGAGGTCGGCGCCGGCGACGTCGAGCCGGACCGGGAAGACGCTGGTGAACCAGCCCACCGTGGCCGACAGGTCGGCGCCGGGTGCGGCGCTCTCCTCCCGGCCGTGTCCTTCGAGACGGATCAGGGCGGAGGACTCCGCGACACCGCGGCGCTCGCGCCAGCGGGCCAGCGCGAGGGCGAGGCCGGCGAGCAGTCCGTCGTTGACGCCGCCGCGGAAGGCTGCCGGCACCGCGGTCAGCAGGGCCTCGGTGACCGGGACGGGCAGTTCCAGGTGGGTGGTGTGGACGGTGGCGACCACGTCGAGCGCCGGATCGAGGTGCCGTACGCCGAGGACGGGGTCGGGGCCCTCCACGATCGAGCGCCACAACGCCAGTTCGGCCACCCGGGCGGGTGCTGCGGCCTCCTCGGCCAAGGCGTGCGCCCAGCGCCGCACCGAGGTGCCGGCCACGGGCAACCGCGGCGAGTGCCCGGCGCGGACCTGTTGCCACGCGGCGGCGAGGTCGGGCATCAGGATCCGCCACGACACTCCGTCGACGACGAGGTGGTGCAGGGCCACCAGGAGCCGCCCCGGCCGGGTGGGGCCGGCGTCGAACCACACGAACTGGGCCACCACCCCGGCTGCCGGGTCGAGCCGTGCGGCGGCGGCGTCCAGTTCGGCCAACAGGGTGCTGCGCCAGGCGTCCTGGTCGATGTCGCCGTCCCGGTCCACGCGGTGGATCAGCGCGGAGATGTCCACCGAGCCCGGCTCGGCGACGTGCAGGCCCGGCTCGTCACCGCCGGTCAGGCGGCAGCGCAGCAGGTCATGACGGTCGACGACGGCGGCCAGTGTCGCGGCCAGGCCGTCGTGATCGATGCCGGCGGGCAGGTCGAGCACCATCGCCTGGAGGAACCGGTCGAAGCCCGGCCCCCAGTCGCGGATCCACTGAGCGACCGGCAGCAGCGGCATCCAGCCGCAGCCGCCACCGTCGAGTTCCTCCAGGACGGCGGGTGCGGTGCCGGCCTGCTCCTTGGCTGCGGCGGCCGCGGCCAGTTCGGCGACCGTGCGCCGCTCGAAGATTTCCCGCGAGCTGAGTTCGAGGCCGTGTGCCCGGGCGCGGGTGACCACCTGGATCGACTGGATGCTGTCGCCGCCGATGGCGAAGAAGTCGTCGTCGATGCCGACCCGGTCCAGGCCCAGGAGTTCGGCGAACAGGGCGGCGAGGATCTCCTCGGGCCCGGTGCGCGGCGCCCGGTAGGCGGCGCCCCGGAACTCCGGCTCCGGCAGCGCCTTCTTGTCGAGTTTGCCGTTGGGGGTCAGCGGCAGGGCGTCCAGGACGGTGAACGTCGCGGGGATCATGTGGTCCGGCAGGCGCTGCGCGAGGAAGGGGCGCAGCTCCCCCACCGAGAATCCGGCACTCAGCGCGATGGCCCCGTACGCGCCCTTGTCGCTGCCGGTGTGGGTGCCGGTGGTGGTGACGGGGACGACGTAGCCGACGAGTTGCTTCTGGCCGCCGCGGCCGGTGTGCGGCAGGACCGCGGCGTGCGCGACGCCGGGGTGCGTCTCCAGGGCGGCCTCGATCTCATGGGGTTCGATGCGGAAGCCGCGGATCTTGACCTGGGTGTCGGCCCGCCCGTGGAAGATCAGGTCGCCGTCGGGGGTCCACTCGGCGAGGTCGCCGGTGCGGTACATCCGCTCGCCGTCCCGGCCGAACGGGCAGGCCACGAACCGCACCGAGGTCAGGTCCGGGCGGCCCAGATAGCCACGCGCCAGCGCGGCGCCCGACACATACAGTTCGCCTGTCACCCCGGTCTCCACCGGCCGCAGCGCGTTGTCCAGGACATGGACGCGGGCGCCGTCGATGGCGGTGCCGATCGGCGGGACGTGTCCGTCGCCGGGCAGCGGGCCGCTCATGGTGGCGCAGACGGTGGTCTCGGTGGGCCCGTACGCGTTGATCATGCGGCGGCCGGGTGACCAGGTGGCCGCCAGCTCCGGCGAGGTGGCGTCACCGGCGACGACGAGGGTCTCGACGCTCGTGAGGGAGCCGGGCCGTATCGCCGTGAGGACCGGCGGCGGCAGCGTCGCATGGGTGACGCCGTACTCGGCGATCGTCTCGGCCACCGGGCTGCCCGGTGCGAGGCGGTCCTTGTCGGCGATGACCAGCGTGGCGCCCGACAGCAGCGCCATGCACAGTTCCCATACGGAGGCGTCGAAGCTGGGCGAGGCGAACTGCAGCACCCGGCTGCCGGCCGTGACCTTCAGGCGCTCGGTCTGCGTGGCCAGCAGGGACGCGAACCCGGTGTGGGTGACCGCCACCCCCTTGGGCCGGCCGGTGGAGCCCGAGGTGTAGATGACGTAGGCGGTGTTGAGCGGCGACACCGGGCCCGCCGCCGGCCCGGCGGCCGGGGCGTCCGGGCCGGCGGGCAGGTCCTCCGGACGCAGCACGGGGGCCGGCAGGTCGGGCAGTCGGTCCGCGGTCGCCGCGTCGGCGAGGACCAGGGCCGCGGCCGAGTCCTGCACCATGTAGGCGAGCCGCTCGGCCGGGTAGGCCGCGTCCATCGGCAGGTACGCGCCACCCGTCTTCAGCACCGCCAGCACCGTCACGCACCAGGCGGACGAGCGGCGCAGCGCGACGCCCACCACCGACTCGGGGCCCACCCCGCGTGCCGTGAGCGAGGCCGCCAGCGCGTCGGCGCGGGCGTCCAGCTCCCGGTACGTCAGCTGCTCGTCGCCGAACACCACCGCGACTGCGTCCGGGGCGGCGGCGACCTGCCGCCCGAACAATGCGGTGAACGTCTCAACCGTCACCGGAACCTCCGTGTCATTGAGCTCACCCGGCCACAACATCTGCCCAAAAGAACACAAGGCACTTCCCCCAGAATGGTGAGACGTCAGCGAAAAGGGCATGGATCATTCAGCGGAGCCATGCTGTCGAAGAACATGCGGCAGAACCGCTCGGACGAAGGGCCGGACAAAGGGCCCTCTCCCCGTAATTCGTAAGCCTGACCGAAGCCTAAACCAGCCCGGGAGATGGCTGATACAAAACCTCTGGAGGCTCCCTGGAGCCTGCTGCGGAAGGCGGGATGGCAGATTTCCCGGACTGCCGGGAAATGACGGCGCCCGCGGGTCGGCGGCGACCGATGGGCGGGTGCGGCGTGGCGGGCGGCGCAGGAGCCGCGGCGAGTGCAGCCGGCGCAGGTGCAGCCGGGCGCGGCGGCTGAGCTGCGGCGGATACGGCGGCGCCCGCCGCGGATGCGACGGGCGGGCCGGACGGGAGGGGTGCGGACACGGCCTAGTGAGCCAGTACCGCCTCGGCGAGGAACGCGAAGACCTCCGCGTCCGTGCCGGCGTCGAAGAGGTAGAAGTGGCCGCCGGGGAAGATGCGTTGCTC
This sequence comes from Streptomyces sp. CA-251247, assembly GCF_050952975.1. Classification (NCBI taxonomy): domain Bacteria; kingdom Bacillati; phylum Actinomycetota; class Actinomycetes; order Kitasatosporales; family Streptomycetaceae; genus Streptomyces; species Streptomyces sp. CA-251247. The sequence goes on from NZ_CP191861.1 coordinate 377,540, forward strand.
GAACCCGGCGGCGGTGTGGTCGCCCCAGCCTTCGATGGTCTCCAGCGGAGCGCGGACGTCCGTCTCGCCGACCATCACGGTGATGGGGCTCTGCAGCAGCGGCCCCATCGTCATGGTGTGCTGCTCCCACAGGGCGAAGTCGGCAAGCACGGTCGGGATGAGGGCGTCCATGGCGTCCTCGTCCACGGCGACCTCCTCGTCGAAGCCGCCGAGGCGCATGACCTCGGCGCGGAACTCCTCCTCCGACAGGTTGTGGATCTTGGGGCGGAGCGCGGCCGCGGCGGGTGAGGGCTGCGCGGACAGGAACAGGCGGTCCGGGCGGGGGCCGCCCTGGGCCTGGAGGAGCTGGGCCACCTCGTATGCCAGCAGGGCACCGCAGGAGTGGCCGAAGAAGGAGAACGAGCCGGTGAGGAGCGGGCCGAGGGCCTCGGTCACGTCCCGGACCAGCGGGCCGACCTCGGTGGCCGGGTCCTCCAGGATGCGGTTCTGGCGGCCGGGCAGCTGCACGGCCACCACCTCGATGTCGGCGGGCAGGGCGGGCACCCAGTCGGCGAACGCGCTCGCGCCGCCGCCGGCGTGCGGGAAGCAGAACAGCCGGTGCCGGCTGCCGGGGCGGCGCGCACGCCAGATGAACGGGCTTTCGAGAACCAGGCCGGAGCGCTGGCGTATGTGTGTCGTCATGACCCCTCGACAGAATCGGGAAAACGTCCGGCGAAATGCGCGGACGGGAAAGCGGAATTCGCCGTTCGGACGATTTCCGTGGTGCCGTGCGTGCCGCAGGGGCACGGTGCACAGGAATGGCTTCCCGATGTTATGAGCGAGTGTCCGGGGAGGCAAGGAACATTCTCGCGGCGGCACTGGGCTGCTTTTCGTTCGTGACCCGGTTGCTGACCTGTGGGGATGCTCGATGTGTCCGATTGCCGGAGAATTTCGGTGATGGCCACCGATGTTTTCCGAGTCCGGTCCGAGTCCGGTCCGAGTTGTTTTCGAGTGTCTTTCGAGCCGCTTTCGAGCTGAGGCGGGCCGCATGGTGACTGCACGGGGCGGAAACGGCGCGAGGGCCGTCCGGGCGGGTGCCCGGACGGCCCCTGCGGGTCGCCGTGTGGTGGCCGTCCGCAGTCGCGATGTGCGGCTGCGGCTGCTCGGCCCCAGCCTTCCGGCCCGGGTGACGGCCGGTCAGAGGCCGGGCCGGGCGAGGGGAGCGCGCTGGGCGCGGTGGACCACGATGTCGCCGCTGCTGGTGCGGACACGGACGTCGACGCTCGCGCCGCTCTCCCCCGTCCCGTCGGCGGTGTCCAGCATCCGGTGGATCGTGCCGGCCTGCGCGTCGGCGTCGAGCCAGGCGGCGGTGCCCTCGGGGATGCCGACCTGGATGTTCCCGACCCGGGTGCGCAGGTCGACCCGGCCGTGGGCCTCGTCGATGCAGATGTCCCCGGTCGCGCAGGTGGCGGTGACGGCGGCGCGGGCGATGCCGATGGAGACGGTGCCCTCGCCGGTCTTCAGCTGCGCCTCGCCGGTGATCTCGTCCAGCTGGGTGAGGCCGTCGGAATTCTTGATCACGGCGGTGCCGACGACGGCACCGATCCGCAGTTCGCCGCTGCCGGTGGCGATCTCGGCGTCCCCGGTGCGGACCACGGTGATGTCGCCGTTGTGGGTGCGCAGTTGCACCGCGCCGGCCTGCTCGATGCGAATGTCGCCGTCCTGGACCGTCACACCGCACTCCCCCATCGCCCCCGCGCAGGTGACGGAGCCGCGCGCGGCGGTCGCGTTGAGCCGGGAGCCCTGCGGGAGCGCGATCTCCACCCGCACCCTGCCCGGAGCGCCGTTCAGCACCCGCCCCTTGGGCGTCTTGACCATCAGCTTGCCGCTCGTGCAGCCTGCCCGGGTCTGCTGCGCCGCCTGCACATCGGCCTCGGCGGCAGAGGCGGGGTGGACCTCCACCACCGTGTCGGTGCGCTGCGAGGCGATGATCCGGACAGTGCCGGACTCCAGGTGGACGGTGGCGGTGATCGGCTTCGGGGTCTCGAAGGTAGGCATGCTTTCCCATCCTCAGTCTGGTTTCTCGCCCCCGCCGTTGGGACGGGTGCTCTGGGCCGGCCGCTGTGACGGCAGGTGGTCAACAGGGGTGACCGGTCGTCGGGTGGTCGACAACCGTGGTGGGGTGGTGGGGGTCAGAAGGCGCCGAGTCCGCCGCAGACGTTCAGTGCCTGGGCGGTGATCGACGCGGCGCTGTCCGTGGTCAGATAGCCGACCAGGCCCGCGACTTCCTGCGGGGTGGCGTAGCGGCCGAGCGGGATGCGGGCCTCGAACTGCTGCTGGACGAACTCCTCGGTCGTCTCCCAGGCCGCGGCGTAGCCCTGACGGACCCGTTCGGCCATCGGGGTCTCGACGTAGCCGGGGCAGACCGCGTTGACGGTGATGCCGTGCGGGGCCAGTTCCTTGCCCAGGGCCTTGGTGAAGCCGACGACGCCGTGTTTGGAGGCGGAGTACGGGGCACCGAGCAGGACGCCCTGTTTACCGGCGGTGGAGGCGATGTTGATGATCCGCCCGTGCCCGGTTCCGGTCATGCCGCCGTTTCTGAGAACTTCGCTGGTCACCAGGAAGACACCGTTGAGGTTGGTGTCGACGACGTCGTACCAGAGTTCGTCGGCGAGGTCGGCGGTCGGGCCGCCGCCGCTGCGGCCGGCGTTGTTCACCAGGATCCCGAGCGGGCCGAACGCCGCCGCGGCGGCCACCAGTTCGGTGACCGACTGCCGCGAGCGGACGTCGGCGTCGGTGCCGTGGGCGTCGATGCCTTCGCCGCGCAGGTCCTCGACCGCCTGGTCGACCTGCTCTCCGGTGCGCGCGCAGATGAAGACGCGGTGGCCTCGGTGGCCCAGATCGCGGGCGACGCTCAGGCCGATGCCGCCCGTCGCGCCGGTGATCAGGGCGGTGGTCCGCGTCGTTGCCGTCATGGGGTGAGCCTCCACGAGCCCGTCGGAGTGGGGGTCGGTGCTCCGGCAACGTAGCTGGCGGATCAGGGCCGTTCGCGGTTCCTGAGGCGGGCGTGGGCGGGTCCTCGAGCACATCTCGAGCCGGGCACCTCTGGGGATGCGGCCGCAGGGCGGTACGGCGCCGGCAGTACGCCCGCGGGGTGGCGCGACACCCGGTGGTACGGGGGTCCTCAGGGCGTGCGGGGTCGGGGGTGGGGCGCGGGGAGAGGGCGGTACGGGCGCCTCATCCGGTTCTCAAGCCGCGTCCGAGCCGTCGTCATTTCAATGACAAGGGACGCAAGAGCGCGTCCCGGGACTGCGGTGGGGGCGGATCCCCTCGCCGCGGCTGACAGGGGGAGTCGGAGTTGCTGATCAGACTCATAGGTCTCGTCACCATCGAGCACGAGGGTCTTGCCCCGCTGCACGTGTCCGGAGGCCAGGCGCAGGCGGTACTGGCGCGGCTGGTTCTGGAGCGGGAGTCGGGCACCGTGCGCGAGCATCTCGCCGACACCCTGTGGCCCGAGGGCCTGCCCGACACCTGGGCCTCGGCGCTGCGGGGGGTGGTCAGCCGGGTGCGTGCGCATCTGGCGAGCCCGCTGCAGCGACCGGGCGAAACGCCATTGGTGTCGCAGAGCGGCCGCTACCTGCTGCGGCTGCCGGAGGGCGCGGCCGTCGACGTGGAGGCCGCCGAACAGGCGGTCGCGCAGGCGGAGGCGGCGCTGGCGGCCGGCGGGCATGCGATGGCGCAGCGGCTCTCGGCGGGCGCCGTTGCCCAGTTGCGCGGGTCGTTCCTGCCCGCACAGGAGGGCGAATGGGCGGGCGGGGTGCGCGAGCGACTGGAGGATCTGCGGCTGCGCGCACTGGAGTTGGCGAGCCTGTCGGCCGTCGGGCTGGGCGAGGAGCATCCCGCGCTGCGGTACGCCGAGGAGGCAGTGCGCCATGCGCCGCTGCGGGAGAGTGCCCACCGCTGCCGGATGACGGCACACGCCGCTGCGGGCAACCGGGCGGACGCCCTGCGCGCCTACCACCGCCTGCGGGAGGTCCTGGCCGAAGAACTGGGCATCGACCCCGCGGCCGAAACGCAAGCCGCGTACCTGGAGTTGCTGCGCTCCGGCCGGCCGGCCGTGCCACGGCGGCGGCCCACAGCCTGCCGGGCAGGCAGTACGGTGCTGGACCCGGTCCTGCTGGGCGCGTTCGAGGCACTGCCCCGCCCGCCGGGCAGCCCGCCCCGGCGGGCGGCCTGACAGCCCGCGGCCCACCAGCGCGGAAGGCCGGGGACACTCGCCACGGGCCACATCCGCGCCGTGCAGCCGGCAGCCCCGAGCCACCTGCGCGCGTCCCGAGCCTCCTCGCCCCGTCCGCCGGGGGCGGGGCGTGCGCCGCCCCGCGGGCGGCCGTGGCCGGGGCGCGTGTTGCGCCGCTGTTGCGAGCGGCGCGGTTTCGTTGACTCCCGACAGACCGCTCAGGAGAGTTGGGGGACGGACATGACGACGGTGCCCGGCAGGCCGGTGCGCCGCGGCCACACCGCGGAGCACCCTCCCGGGGCCGGTGATGCCTTCCACCGGCTGCTCCTGGGCGAGACGATGGTGAGCTCGGGCGGCTACTGGGAGGACGGCGAGGACCTGGCCGAGACGCTGGACGAGGCGCAGGAACGCAAGCTCGACCGGTTCGTCGAACTCGCCGGCGCCACCGGAGCCCGGCGCGTACTGGACCTCGGCTGCGGCTGGGGCACCCTGCTCAACCGGCTCACCGTCGTCCACGGTGTCGAACACGCCGTGGGCCTGACGCACAGCCGTATCCAGGAGCGGTTCGTCACCGGCTTCGGCAACCCGCGGATCTCGGCACGGGTCGAGACCTGGCAGGACCACGTCCCCGACGGTCCCTACGACGCGGCGTTCGGCATCAACACGCTCGAACAGGTGGTTCCCGCCGGGTCGGCACGAGACGAACGCGCTGCCCGCTACCGCGCGTTCTTCACTTCATTGGGCGCGGCGCTGCGGCCCGGGGCACGGCTGGTCCTGCACATCCTCACCGCACAGGTGCCACGGGCGGACGGCCTCCGGCCAGTGGCGGATCTCGCGTTCCTGCGCAGCGCCGGATCTCCCTTCCCCACAGGCCACATCCCCCGCCTGTGCGAAGTGGTGCAGGGCGCCGGCGGATCGTTCGACGTCCTCGAGATCGTGGACGAGCACGCGTCGTACGCGCGGGCCTGCCGGGCCTGGCTCCAGCGTCTGGCCCGCTGCCGGGACGTGGCCGTGGTCCTGGCGGGCGAGGACGTGGTGACCCGCTACGAACGAGGGCTGGGGATCCTCGCGCACGCGCTGGAGGACCGGATCCTCTGCAACGTCCGCATCACCGCGGCCCGCCGCTGACCCCCGGCGCCCGGTGCGGGAAAGGAGCCGGAGTGGTCCGCGGGGGCGGATCGCTCGGCACCCGGCGGTGGGACGCCGAACGGGCGCTGCTGGAAAGGGTGCGGTCAGCGTAGGCCGCGGCGGACGGACCCGACCGGTGGCCGAGCGCGGCTCGAGCACCCTCCCGACCGGTGGCGGTCATCGGCCCCAGGAGTCGCCCGCCGTCAGGTCGTCACCGTGGGACCGGGAGGTGAGCCGAGGCGACAGGCCCTCCTTCCACCCGGATGGTCCCGTCCGACGCGGTGTGCCGGTCCGGTGTGGCCGCCTGATGGCCGGGCCGCTCCGGTGTGGCCGCCTGTTGGCCGGCGGCGGCGTAGACGGCCAGGAAGGTGGCCAGGCCCCGCGTCCCGTGGCGTGCGGAGAGAGCGGTGACGGGCACGCTGTGGCCCAGCCGTGCGCACAGGGCGGCGTGCGTACGCAGCGCGGCGGCGGTCACCGCTCCCGCATCGCCCGCCGGGCCGGAGCCGGACATCCGCAGGGCCTCCGCCCGGGCCAGGGCGAGGAGTCGTGCCGTGCGCTGCTGAGTCGTCGCCTCGGGCATGTCCCCACGATCGCGCCCGACACTCGAGGCCTTCTCGACTCCCACTCATGCGCCCGCCCGCCAAAGGTCCACGGGCGGGCGGGTGGTGGCGGGTCAGATGCGGTGTCGGGTGGCGGTGTGGAGGCTGCGGGCGAGCCGGACGGTGTCGCCGGTGTCGTCGGTCAGGATCACGACACGGGGCCGCGCCCCGTGCGCGGCGGCCAGGCGGGCGGTCTCGCAGGCGACGATTCCCTGCCCGGACAGGGCGCCCAGGACGAGCGGGGTGCCGGCCCGGGTCCGTGCGGCGAGGGCGGTCGCCCAGGCAGGCGGCCCGCCGGACGCGGGGGCCAGCAGGATGAGTTCCTCGGGTCCGGGGTAGGCGTGCGCGAGCCGGTCGTGGAACACCTCCGGCCTGCCCTGCGCCTGCATCAGGGCAACGGTGCCCGCACCGGGGTGCCGGGCACGCCGGAGCACCACCAGCGCCGGCCCGGCGGCGGGGGTGTGCGTGCTGCTGCCGGTCTCCGCCGGCAGGGCTCCGGATGGAGTGCCGGCGTTGGGAAGCAGTTGGAGAACCTGGGCGACGGTGGTGGACTCCCCCGCCCGGTGGGGAAGTTCGCACAGGAGCAGACGGGTGTGCCGGGCGAGGGTCTCGGCGGCGGCGAGCGGTGCCCGGCTGTAGGAGGCGGTCATCACCAGGCGCCGTGCTGCGTCGTGGTGGGCGGTCAGCGCAAGCGGGAAGCCGCGGTGGCCGGCCGGCGGCGGTACGGGCTCCACCCGGATTCCCAGGGCGGCGAGTTCGCTCTCCAGCGTGCTCCCGAGCGGCGGGTGGGTCTCGAAGGTGAGGAGGCTCCCGGCCGCCGGCGGCTGCCCGGTCCATGCGTGGATCTGGCCCGCCGACACCCATTCGTACCCGGCCATGTCCAGTGCGCGGTCGCGCAGTTCGGCCAGCAGCGCGGGCACAGTGGCCCGCGGGTCGACCCTCACCGACAGCGGCTGCGGGCCGCTCAGCGCACCGGGCAGGCGTTCCACTCCCTCCAGGCCGATACCGCGGCCCGATACGGTGGTGCTGAACCGTACCGGCGCAGCGCCTGCCTCTCCGCCCGCGCGGTACAGCAGCAGCGCCCACACGGCCTGCAGCACCGTGCTCTCGGTGACCCCCCAGATGCCGGCCCAGGCGGCCAGCGCTCCGCTTTCACTCAGGGTGAGCCCGAACCGGACACAGCCGCAGTCGTCCCACGCCTCCCCTCCGACGGCGCTCATCTCCCCGGCGGGCACGTCCGCTTCCCCTGCCGGCGTGCTCAGCCCGACGGCCAGTGGCTGCGTGCCCGGTCCGGCGACCGGCCGTCCGGTGAACCCCTTGGCTTCGGCGGCCGGTTCGGCCACATCGCCGGTGAACCCGTCTGCACCGGCAGCAGGTTGTGGGGCATGGGGGATGAGCTCCCGCCCGTCCACGGGACCATCGCCGCCGGGCAGGCTGCGGGTGAAGAACTCGTCAGCGGGGGCGGTGTCCTGGCCGGTGAGCCAACGCAGGTAGTCGCCCATGTCGGGGCGGCGTTGCCCGCCCGGCAGTCGGCCGTCGGCGAGATAGGCCCGGCAGATCTCGCGCAGCAGCAGGCGCACGCTGAACGCGTCGAGCAGGGCGTGATGGTAGGTGAGGAGCAGCCGGCTGGGCCCGATGGCGGCCGGAGTCGCCTGCGTGTCCAGGACGGTGATGCGCAGCGGTCCAGGACGGCGCGGGTCCAGGCCGCGGCGTCGGTCGCTTTCGAGAAGTGCGGGCCAGGCGGCGGGGGTGCAGGGCAGCCGCTGAACCTCGGCATCGATACGGTCGTGGATCACGGTGGCGGGCTCGGGGCCGTCGTCGAAGGCGGTGCGCAGCACGCTCTCACGGGCCACGACGGACTGCCAGGCGGACGTGAACCGTTCGGAATCCAGCGGCCCGTGCCAGTCCCAGGCGAGTTGCTCCACCTGGCGTCCGGTGCCGGGGTGGGCATCGGCGTCGGCGAGCAGCTCGCGCTGGAGCGGTGTGGAGGCGATACGGCGGGCCGGCGGCACGCCGACCGTGGCGGGGCGGGTGAGCAGATCGGCCAGCAGACCGAGCGGGAAGTCACGGGGTGCGGCGCCCGCACCGGAAGTGAAACGCAGGCTGTGGTGCTCCGGGCCGTGGGCGGTGAGCACCGGGCACCAGGCCGCGGCGGCCGGATCGCGCAGCGCGATGCCGTCCAGGGCGTCCTGGACACGGGCGCCGTCCACCGCGCCGTACACCTCCAGGGCGGGCAGCCCGGGGTTGGGGGCCGGGCCGAAGTCCACGACGACGGCCGTCGGTTCGTTCCGCGTTCCGCGTGCGAAGGGGCTGTTGCTCATCGTCTCTTCGGGGACGCGCCGGAGAAGACCCCGCCCTCCTCCCTCGGTGGAAGCGCTGAACGAGTATGTGCGGACTCGCCGACACAGCCCTGACACCGGGCCGACACGGCACTCGTGCCCCGACCGAACCGACGGGCAGGAGCGGACGGGACCGGGTCAGGAGCACAAGGGGCGGTGGGTGGACGCGGCGGGCCGGGCCCCGCGGGAACGCGTTCCGCCGGCCGAGGCGGGCCGACAGGCCGGGCGGCCGACGGGCCGACGGGCCGACGGTCTGAAGGGAGCGGGGGATTCCGGCCAGGGAGCCCCTGCCTTCCGGCCAGGTGGGAGGGTGTTCGAGCCACGTGGGCGGCGGTTCAAGCCAGGCGGCGCGGGCTCGAAGGTGTCATCAGGTCCCTTGGAGGTCCCGTCCACGGCGGGTGGAGGGAGCGGGGCCCATGCCCTGTGTCTGCGTAGCGTGCCAAGAGGCAGAAGTGGACACGAGCACGAGGAGCTCGCCATGGAAGTACCCAGATTGGGGAAGCAGGCCGACGCCGCTTCCGTCGATGACGCCTTCCATGTCTTCGACACGACCCTGCGCGACGGCGCGCAGCGTGAGGGCATCAACCTCACCGTCACGGACAAGCTGACGATCGCCCGGCACCTGGACGAGTTCGGCGTGGGCTTCATCGAGGGCGGCTGGCCGGGTGCCAACCCCCGTGACACCGAGTTCTTCGCCCGCGCGCAGCAGGAGATCACCTTCCGGCACGCGCAGCTGGTCGCGTTCGGTGCCACTCGCCGCCCCGGCACGCAAGCCGCAACCGACGTGCAGGTCAAGGCACTTGTCGACTCCGGCGCGCCGGTGGTGTGCCTGGTCGCGAAGGCGCACGACCGGCATGTGGAACTGGCCCTGCGCACCACCCTGGAGGAGAACCTGGAGATGGTCCGCGACACCGTCTCCTTCCTGCGCGGGCAGGGCCGGCGGGTGTTCGTGGACTGTGAGCACTTCTTCGACGGTTATCGCGCGAACCCCGCTTATGCGAAGTCCGTCGTGCGGACCGCGTCAAAGGCGGGCGCCGATGTGGTGGTCCTGTGCGACACCAACGGCGGCATGCTGCCCGCCCAGATCCAGGCCGTCGTCTCCACCGTCGTCGCCGACACCGGCGCCCGGCTCGGCATCCACGCCCAGGACGACACCGGGTGTGCCGTGGCGAACACCCTCGCCGCCGTCGACGCCGGTGCGACCCACGTCCAGTGCACCGCCAACGGCTACGGCGAGCGGGTCGGCAACGCCAACCTGTTCCCCGTCGTCGCCGCGCTGGAACTCAAGTACGGCAAGAGCGTGCTGCCCGAGGGTGCGCTGGCGGAGATGACCCGGATCTCGCACGCGATCGCGGAGGTCGTCAACCTCACGCCCTCCACACATCAGCCCTACGTGGGAGTGTCCGCGTTCGCGCACAAGGCCGGTCTGCACGCCTCCGCGATCAAGGTCGATCCGGACCTGTACCAGCACATCGCCCCGGAGCAGGTCGGCAACACCATGCGGATGCTCGTCTCCGACATGGCGGGCCGTGCCTCCATCGAGCTGAAGGGCAAGGAGCTCGGTGTCGAGCTCGGCGGCGACCGCGCGCTGATCGGCCGAGTCGTGGAGCGGGTCAAGGAACGCGAACTGGCCGGCTACACCTACGAGGCCGCCGACGCCTCCTTCGAACTGCTGCTGCGCGCCGAGGCCGAGGGCCGCCCGCGCCGCTACCTCCGCATCGAGTCCTGGCGGGCCATCACCGAGGACCGCCCCGACGGCACCCACGCCAACGAGACGACCGTGAAACTGTGGGCCAAGGGCGAGCGGATCGTCGCCACCGCCGACGGCAACGGCCCCGTCAACGCCCTGGACCGGGCCCTGCGCCGGGCCCTGGAAGGCCCGTACCCCGAACTCGCCAAGATGGAGCTCGTCGACTACACGGTCCGCATTCTGGCCGGCGAGCACACCACCGAATCCCGGACCCGGGTCCTGATCTCCACCGCCGACAGCACCAGCGCCTGGACCACCGTCGGCGTCGCCGACAACATCATCGCCGCCTCCCTGCAGGCACTTCAGGACGCCTACAGCTACGGCCTGCTGCGCGCCGGCATCGAACCCGAACCCGAACCCGCCCACTAGCCGCCGGTCCCGGTCCCGCGCCGGTCCGCCCGCCCGCCGGGGGCAGGACATACCGGGGCGGGCCGCCGCACCCCACCCCCAGGACGCTGCTGATGCCCGGGGGCCGGGGCCCGCGGCCTGGGAGGGTCACAGCATGCGGACTGCGGACTCCGCGTGCCGTTTGGCGAGTTGCAGGGTGGCGGTGGACCGGCGGCCGACTGCTTCGCGGACCCGGCGGCGGGCGAGGGCGATACTCGCGGCCGGGCCGTCGCCCGGCAGGTCGCGTACGGCCTGTTCGCACAGCAGCATCCGCTGTTCGGCGACGACCGTGACCCCCCGCTCGTCGGGCAGGACCGACCACTCCCCCGTGTGGGCGGCGACCAGGGCCGCGGGGGCGGTCTGTTTGTGCACGATCCGGCCGGCGTGCGGGAAGCACATCCGTACCGACTCGGTGGTGGACACCGTTCCGCCCGCGGCGCGGGTGTCCATCGACATCACCTGTACGCCCGGCGCCTGTTCCACCCACTCCAGTCGTTCCACATGGGGAACCAGACCAGGCCAGTCGCCGACCCGGTACAGGAAGTCGTACACCAGCTCCGGGGGGCCGTTGACGCGCAACGAGTCCTCGAAGGCCAGCTGCAGCGCACTGCGGGTGCCTGCGTGTTCGGCGAGGTGCTTCAGGCGGGCCAGGGCGGTGCGGGTGGCCTCACCGGTGGCGCGGGCGATGCGGGCGGCTTCGTCGGGCCGGTCGCCGGGGAGGGTGAACTCGTGCAGCAGGGTCAGCAGGCTGCCGCCGCCGTCCCGTTCCTGCACGCCCCAGATCCCGGTCATGCTGCCGGCCGGGGCAGGCGGGTCGAGACGGCGGAAGGTGATCCGGCGCCGGTGGGGGTCCAGCACCCGGTGGGACAGCCGGCAGCCGACGCGGCCGTCGGCCCGTTCCCACAGGCGCAGCCGCTGGGAGCGTCCGTCGGCGTCCAGCGGCTCGACGTGGACGGTGGCGGGGAACAGCAGCGGCCACTGCACCGCGTCGGCGATCAACTGGTAGACGGCTTCGGCCGGTGACGCCACCTCGACCGAATGCCCTGCACGGTGCACGCGCTCACCTGACATCACGTTCTCCTCACGGCTGTTGGGCCGGCGACCGCGGTCCCGCCCGGCGCCTTTCACCGTCGACCGGTGCGCTCGAGGAGTCCTCGAAGAGTGCTCGACCCGGGCGCCGCACACTCGCCCTGTCTCCGTGAACACCCCGGGAGGGGAAGAGGAAAGGCAGGCACCATGCCCACCGAGATCCGTACCCGACCCGCCGCGCGGACGGCGGAGTTCGGCCTGCTGTATGCGCAGGTCCAGCAGTTCTACGCGCACCAGTTGCAGCTCGCCGACGCCCAGGACGGCGAACGCTGGGCGCAGACGTTCACCGAGGACGCCGTCCTGGTGGCCCCGCTGCCCGGCCGGCCGGTACGCGGTCGATCCCGCCTCGCCGCCCGGGCGTCCGGTCCGGCGGGCCGGGATACGGCCGGTGCCCGCACCCGGCGCTGGATCGGCATGCTCGAGGTCCATCCGCAGCCGGACGGGACCCTGTCCACCCGCTGCAGCGCGCTCGCCTACAGGGCGGGCAGGCTGCACGTGTGCGCGATGCAGGACGTCCTGGTCCGCTCCGGCAACACCTGGCGCATCCGGCACCGGCTCCTGACCCGCGACGACGACCACACCTGACGCGCCCCGCCCGGTCCCCCTGGCCTCCGGGCGCCGGCCGGGCGCTCCGGCAGGCGGGCGGCCGGTCCGTGGCCGGCAGAGGCCGGACGCGGGGATCAGGCGGCGTAGAGGCCGTAGGTGGAGGTGCGCCGCGGTGAGCTGACCTGGTCGAGTGCCGGGTCGACCGTGAGCATCGCCTGGTGCAGCCGCTGGAGCTGCGGAGAGGGCTCGACGCCCAGTTCCTCGATCAAGCGGGCGCGCAGGCTGCGGTACACGTCCAGTGCGGTGGCCTGCCGGCCCGACCGGTACAGCGCCACCATGGCCTGGGAGTGCAGTCCCTCGTGCCGTGGGTGACGGGTGATCAGGTCACGTAGCTCGGCGATGAGTTCACCGTGCCGGCCCAGGCGCAGGTCGGCGTCGATCCTCCGTTCGACGGTCACCAGCCGGCTCTCCTCCAGCCGCATGACCTCGATCGCGAGGACCGAACCTGCCCGCACATCCACCAGAGCCGGGCCCTGCCACAGGTCGAGCGCGGCGCGCAGGAGGCTCGCCGCACGGTCGTCCTCGCCCAGTTCGAAGGCCTGTTGGCCTCCGGTCACCAGATGCTCGTAGCGGTGCACGTCGACCGCCTGCGGCGGGATCTGCAGCAGATAGCCGCCGTGCCGGGTGGCCAGGACCTCCTTGGCCGCTCCGGGGGCATCGGGACCCATCGCGGTCCCCAGCCGGCGGCGCAGTTGCAGGACATAGGTCTGCAGGGTGGTCAGGGCGCTCTGGGGCAGCTCCGTTCTCCAGAGCTCTTCCATCAGCGTGTGCACGGGCACGATCCGGCCCGGATTGAAGGCGAACAGGGCGAGCAGCTGCCGCGGCTTGCCCGCGGTCGGAACGATCGAGAGCCCGTTGACGTCGACGCGCAACGGACCCAGAACCTGAATCTCCACGGTTTCTCCCCCTACCGGTCGAGTTCCTGGGTGGCTCGAATCCTTCGGCCGATACGACGCTAGCTCGCAGCGGGCCCTGTCCCCCGGTCTCTGGACCCGCATTCGAGCGGCCCTCCAGAGACTGCGGAGATCACCACGGCCGGATTGCGCCGCGCCCGCAGAAGGCGAGAACAGGGGCCTCATGGAGGCCTGGCGCGGCGGGCTGGAGAATGGGTTCACGGCCCCTCGAAAGCGACTCGCGCAGGTCGGCACTGCGTGCGGGCAGCGGCTATCGTCCAACTGCCCTGACCCACAGCGTCGACGGAGTGAGACATGCGCCTGCGCCTGTTCGTGTTCCACCACGCGGGTGGTTCGCATCTGATGTACCGCGACTGGCCGGCCCACTTCCCGGCCGGCTGGCAGGTCCGCATCCCCGACGCACCCGGCCGCGGACCGCTCGACGCGCGCCCGCCGGTCGCCGACACCGCGGCGCTGGTGGACCACTTCCTGGACGAGCTGGGGCCCGAACTCACCAGCCCCTTCGCCCTGTTCGGGCACAGCATGGGCGGCGTCGTCGCCTATGAGCTGACCCGTCGGCTGCTCGCCGAGGGCCGCACCCTGCCCCGTTGGGTGGGCCTGTCGGCGCGCGCCGCGCCCCACCCCGGCGGCGAGGCCGCCGGCCGCCACCTCCTCGACGATGAGGCACTGCGCCGCGAACTGCTCTCCATGGGCGGCACGCCGCCCGCCGTCCTCGACGACGCCGAACTGTGGGCCCTGTTCGCCCCCGCCATCCGCGCCGACCTGCGGGTGGCGGAAACCTGGCGCCCCGACCCGGCCGCCGCACCGCTGCCGGTACCGCTCTCGGTGTACGGCGGCACCCGCGACACGACCTCACCGCCCGAGCGGCTCACCGGCTGGGCCGCCCGGTCCCGGCACTTCCTCGGCCTGCACCTGTTCGACGGCGGCCACTTCTACTTCCAGAACGACCCCACCGCACTGACCGCACAGATCACCCGGGACCTCCGCCACGCCCTCAGCCTCCCCGCCCCGCCCGCACCCGGGATCCTGCGATGACCCGCCCGGCCCGCGCCACCGCCGGGGAGACAGGAGCGGAGCCGCAGACCTGGCCGGGAGCGGAGACCCGCGGTGCGGAGCGGGCTGCGGGGGTGGTGTTCCGGCTGCTGGGGCCGGTGGACATCCACGACGGGCCCACGGGCACCAGCGTCGTACCCGCGGGCTCCAAACAGCGGGCCCTGCTGTGCGCGTTCGTCTCGCACGCCGGTGAACTGCTCTGCACGGACAGGCTCGTGGAAGAACTGTGGGGCACCGAGCCCCCCGCGAACGCCCCCAACGCCCTACAGGCCCATGTTGCCCGCCTACGCCGGCTACTGCCCGGACCGCCCAGTACGGACCGCGTCCCCGGCGAGGAGAGGCGAGCAAGGATCACGACCCTGCCGGCCGGGTATCTGCTGAGCCTGGGCCGGGCCACCACCGACGTCCAGCACTTCGACCTGCTCTGCGCACAGAGCCGGTCGGCGGCCGGCGACCCGCACCGCGCCGGGGACCTCCTGCACCAGGCGCTGTCCCTGTGGCGCGGCCCCGCCCTGCAGGACAGCCGGTACGGGCCGATCGGCAGCATGGAGGCCGACCGGCTGGAGGAGCAACGACTCGCCACCTTGGAAGCCCTGTACGAGTTGCGGCTGCGCTGCGCCCGGCACAGCGAGATCACCGGCGAGCTGGAACGGCTCACGGCCGGCCACCCCCTGCGGGAACGCTTCTACGACCTGCTGATGGTCGCCCTCTACCGCAGCGGCCGGCAGGCCGAAGCCCTGGGCGTCTACGAACGCGCACGCCGCTGCCTGGTGAGCGGCCTGGGCATCGAACCCGGCCCCGCACTCCACGCCCGGATGCAGGCCATCCTCCACCAGTCCCCCGGCCTGTCCACCCCCCACGGCACCGGCACCAGTGCGGGTGCCGGGCCTCAACAGCCGCACCTGGACGGCGAGATCGCCCGCCTCCAGCAGCGCATCGACGATCTCGACCGCCAACAACGCGCCCTGCTCGACCGCTTCGAAACCCTCACCGCCCACCAGCACCGCGCCTCCTGACCTCCGGCCCACACCGTCACCCAAGAGCGGGGGCAGTCAGGGTCGCCCGATCGCCTGCACGACCGGGCGAGCCGACACCCGAGCACCGCCCCATGGGCCGGGTGAGAAGAGCCGGCGACCGGCACCGGCAGGGACCTGGCAGGAACCACCACCGCGAGGCGCGGCAGGAACCGGGTGAGCTGTATCCAGCGCCCTCGCCGCGCGCCGACACGGTTGTGGCCGGGACCACCCGTACGAGGGCGCTGAGCGCGCGTGACCGGGCAGCCGCACAGGAGGCGGCGGGCGTCCGCACCCCGGCGGGCATGAACCGGTGTCGGTTGCGGTGTTCCGCGGGCCGGTCCGCGATGTGTGATGCAACAGCTCCCCCGGATGCAGGAGTTGAGGCACCAACAGAGCTAGGGTGCGGCCGCGGGCCCATTCCGCCGGTTGCCACATCCCGGGGCCGCGGACCGCCACGCCGGACCTGCCGAGGGTGTCGACGCCTTCCATCAGGCCGTCCATCAGGCCGCAGACCCCCGGCGGTCGCCCGGTGGACCGGGGACCGCCGTGGGGCCCGTGCCGTGCGGCAGGCTCCTCCGAGGCCGGACCGGGGAATGCAGCGGGCCCGCCGCGAAGGGTCTCTTCGCGGCGGGCCCGAAGCGTGCCGTGGCGGGTGCGCTGGTCGGCCGGTGCAGCCCGTGGGATGGGAGCTGCCGGTGTGTGGCCCGGGGGTGCAGGGCCCTGGAGAGCGGGCCGGGTTGGGGCCCGTGGGGGGTGCACGACGTGAGGACGGAAGGCGCGGCAGGGGTGCCGGGGCCGGCCGGGGCCTGGGCAGGAAGGGACCTGGCCGGGCCCGGGGGTCACCCGGTGCGGGTGAGGCGCTGGGCGGCGGGTGCGGACGTCTCCGCAAGGAGGGTGTCGGGGCCGGTCATGAGGATGGAACGCTGGAGCCGACGCAGGGCCACGGAGGGTTCCAGGCCGAGGTCGCGGACCAGGCTGGTGCGCAGCCGCTGGTAGACATCGAGCGCCTCACCGCGGCGTCCGGAGCGGTGCAGGGCGAGCATGAACTGGCCGTGCAGGTTCTCGTGGGTGCGGTATCGGCTGACGAGGACGGTGAGTTCGCCCACGAGTTCACGGTGCCGGCCGAGCCGCAGGTCCGCCTCGATGCGCTGATAGAGCGCGCACAGCCGGCTCTCCTCGAGCCGGCGGATCTCCATCTCCAGCTGAGGGCCGGGCTGGATGTCGACCAGCGCGGCACCGCTCCACAGCGTCAGCGCCTCCCGCAGCCGACGCGCCGCGCCCGCGAAGTCGTCGGCATCCATGGCCCGGTAGCCCATCCCGGCCAGCCGCTCGAACTCACGGACATCACTGGCACCCCCCGAGGTCTGCAGGAAGTAGCCGCCGGGCAGGGTGCGCAGCACATCCTTCGCCGTCCGCGGCACACTCCCCTGCGGATCGTGTGCCAGCGCGCCGGCGATCAGCTCTCGCAACTGCAGGATGTAGGTCTGCAACGTGGTCCGTGCGCTGCGCGGCGGCCGCTCGCCCCACAGTTCCTCGATCAGCATCGCCACCGGCACCACCTGGTCGGCGTGCAGGGCCAGCAGAGCCAGCACCTGACGCGGTTTCGGGGCCGTCGGCGTCACCGGGACCCCGTTCTCCGTGACGGCCAGCCCGCCCAATACCTCGATATCCACGCCGTATCCCCTGTCCGTGTATGTCGCGCATGAGTAGCCACGCCGGTCGTCCGAGGGCTGCGGCAGAGCCTGTCTCTCGGCACCACGAGTAAAAAACGGGACGGGCGGTTTGTCAATCCCCGACCGTTCGTGCTGTTTCCATTCATCTCCCGGCCGCTCTCGAGCACCCCTGCATCCGCCGAGCACCCCTGCGGATGGCGACACCCCGCCCGAACAGCAGCGCAGGGAAGGGAAATGGGCCGGCCGGCGGAGCGTGGCGGGGCAGACGAAGGCTCGTCAGGCGATCCGTGGCAGCCCTAGAAGCAAACCGCTGGGATGGTTTAATATAGGCGTCCCGAGTCGCGAGGAGTCAGCGGTGAAGCAACAGGAACGCGCCGTGCGCACCCGTCGGGCACTGGTCCACTCCGCGGCGGAGGCCTTCCAGCAGCACGGGTACGTCCAGGCACGCCTGGCGCAGATCAGCGCGGATGCCGGGGTCAGCCCCGGCGCGCTGCACTTCCACTTCGAGAACAAGGCAGCCCTGGCCCGCGCAGTACAGGCATCGGCGGGCATGCGGCTGCGGCGGGCGGCCGGAGCGGCCGCCCGCCGGCCCGGCGTGAACGCACTGCAGCGGCTCACCGATGCCTCGCACGCCCTCGCCGAGCAGCTGCGCACCGATGTCGTCGCCCGCGCCGGCTACCGGCTCAGCTGCGAACAGACGCGCACCATCGCCCACCGCGGCGGGCAGGACCTCTGCGGCCAGTGGCAGACGTACGTCCAGCAACAGCTCACCGAAGCAGCCCGCGCCGACCTGCTCACCGAAGCGGCAATCCCCCACGAGACGGCTGCCTCCATCGTCGCAGCCACCACCGGCCTCGAAACCCTCGCCCGACACGACGCCACCTGGCTGTCCCACGAAACCCTCACCAACTGGTGGGAACTCGCCCTGCGCTGCCTGGCCACCCCCACCACCCTCCCCACTCTCCAACCCGCCGGCACCCACACCCCGCGCCCACCCCACCCGCAGTGAACAGACGCCGCCCGCAGACGTGTCGATCGCCGCAGGCCATGCCACGCCGGACGTGCGCGACGCCCCTCGCGGCCCACCGGCGCCGGTGGGCCGCGAGGGGACACCACCGGAGGATGAGGCCGTGCGCGATGGCGGGGCGGGCGATACGTGCAAGGGAGCCGGCCGGGGGCACGGCGACCAGCACAGCGGGGCACAGACTGGCACGCGCAAGGTGTCCAGTACGGGTCCGACAAGCGTCAGCAGGCGTGCGGCCCGCGGCCCGTCATAGCAGCGTCGCCGTCACAGCCTCCGGACGACCGGCAACAGGCAAGGCCGCCGGGCGACGGGAGTTCGGGCCACTGTCCGCACGCGGCGGCCGCGCTCACTGCTGGGCGGAGGCCGTCGCGGTGACCGCGGGGGTGCAGGTGCCGGAGGCCACCAGGGTCTCGAGGCACGAAGCGGCGGCGAGACGGGGCAGCAGCAGTCCCCAGAACCGGGTGAGAGGGGTCTGCGAGAGCCAGCTCGCATCCTGACGGCCCAGGGTCTCCAGGCCCGCGGTGACCGCCACCACCGCCGTGACCGCGTCGCGCACCGACGGCCCGCCGGCCAGCACACCCTCCCCCTCGGCCCGCACCAGAACGCCCTCCACCCACTCCTGCCAGACACGACGCAGGCCCGCACCCACCTGGTCGTGCTCCGCACGGTCACTCAGACCGAACCCCGCCCGCAGCACCGCATCACGATCCAGGGCCCGCACCAGCGCATGAGTGGCATCGATCAGCACCTGCAACCCACCGTCCCCTCGCTGACGGATGATCATCTCCAGGCGTTGCGCCGCCTCCTGACCCACCGCATCCGCCAACGCCGCTTTGCTGGAGAAATGGAAGTGCAACGCCCCACTGCTCACCCCCGCCCGAGCGCTGATCATGGACAACGACGCCACCTCGAAACCGTCACGGTCGAACAACTCCGCAGCAGACACGATCAAGGCGTTGCGCGTACGCACCGCGCGCTCCTGCACAACCATCAACGCACCCCGGCAACGCGACAGGAACTAAGGGACGGGCAACGGGCCACGCCGGCGACCGGCACAGCCACAAGCACCCCGCACCCGCTTCCCCATCGGCCACAAGACCCGACCAGCGACGAGCACACACCCAGGCACGGGCACGAACGCGCACCCCACAGACCATTCTCCATGCCTCATACAATAACAAACCGCTAAGGCGGTTTCTAGTACAGGGCGCGCGAGACCCACAACACCCCACACGCGAGGCAGATCCGTCCCGCATCCGGAACGACGAACTCCGCAAGCCTGGAGCAGGCTTGCGGAGTTCAACGGCACCCAGCCCGGCCGGGCGGCAGATCAGGCCACAACAGGCCGCAGCACAACAGGCAGCGAACCGTAACCATTCATCAGGAACGTCTCCATCGGCCGCAGCTCACCGACCGGGACGGCGAGCGCCACGTCAGGGAATCGGTCGAACAGCGCCGCAAAAGCAGTCGTCGCCTCGATGGTCGCCAACGGCACCCCCATACAGCGGTGCACACCATGCCCGAAGCCCAACAGGTCACGGCCGGTGCGCAGCAGGTCGAACTCCCCTGCCTGCTCACCGTGCCGTCCCGGGTCGCGCCCGCCGGCGGCGAAGTTGACCAGAATGGGGTCACCCTGGGGAATCAGAACACCATCAAGATCAATATCTTCCACCGCGAACCGCATAGGTGAGTAGGCGCCGGGGGTGTGCATCCGCATCGTCTCGTCGACCACGTCCTCCCAGCCGGCCCGGCCCTCCCGCACATGAGTCAGCTGGTCCGGGTTGGCCAGCAGCGCACCGACCGCGTTGGTGATCAGGGTGCAGGTGGTGTCCTGCCCACCGGCCAGCATCAGATACAACGTGCCCAGCAGCTCCTGCTCGGACAAGCCGCCGCCCTGGTCGTGCACCTCGATCAGCGACGACGTCAGATCGTCGCCCGGCTGCTTCCGCTTCGCCGCGACCAGGTCCGACAGCAGCCCGAACGACTGCAAACTGGCGGCCTCCATTTCTTGCGCACTGACCGTGGTGCTGAAGACGGTGTGCATCGCCGCGCACAGGGCGCTCGTCGCCTCACCCTGCTCCACCCCGAACAGCTCACAGATCACTCGCATCGGCAGCAACTCCGCGAACGACGCCCGCAGATCCACCACCTCACCCGCCGGTACCGCCGCGAGATCGTCCACCAGTTCGGCAGTGATCGCTTCCACCCGCGGCCGCAATGCCTCACTGCGCCGAAGTGTGAACGCCCCCGCCACCAACCGCCGCAAGCGCGTGTGCTGCTCCCCGTAGGCGAACAGCATGTTCTCGTTCGCGACCCACGGATACAACGGCCACTCCGCCGTGATCCGCCCCTCCCGGAACGCCGGCCAGTGCTGCCGCGCATCCTTCGACACCCGCGGATCGATCAACAACCGTTCCACACAGTCCTGACGCACCACCGCCCACGCCACGACACCACCCGGCAGCTCCACCTGGACGGCCGGGCCCTGCTCCCGCAACCGCGCGGCTTCACCGTTCAGATCACGCCCCGAAACATCCAACGCATATGGGCAAGAAGTCGCTTCCATCAACGCTCTCCCTCGTTCGTCAGAATTCGTCAGATACAGCCGGACCTACCGAACGCACACAATTCGTGCGCCGTCGCGGGCACGCAGCCCTGACCGCCGGCCCCGGCCTGCAAACGCCGCGCCCTGCTCGTGCGGACCCTCGTGCAGCCCGACCACGAGTCCCTGTACCGAGTACCGCGCCACCGCCTCACCGGCGCATAGTCCCCGTTCCCGCCCAGGACTCCGACGCTTGTCGCCCTGCCGCGCCCACGACACGGCTCCCGTCCGACCGGCGCACCCTGCACGACCAGGGCTACGGACCGCACTTCCGGCCCGCCGGTCGACGCCGCAACCCCGCCGCCCCAGGCCACCGCGCATCAGCGCTGCGATCTCGCTCCCAGCCTCCGAAACCATCCCGGCCCGTGCCGGTCCCCGCACGACAGCGCATGGTCCTGCCGCATTGCCGCGCCGAGATCACGGATTCACCAGGGCCGAGCCCCCGCCCGCCCCACTCCCATCCCCCTGTCGACCCCGTTTCCCGCGTGTGGGTCAACGCCCTTGAGCAGTAACCGAGTTCACTCGGTCCGCACACGCGTCCGATCCAGCTTCCCCGCACAAGCCCCGCCCCACAAGCCCCTCACACCCCGCTACAAACCCTCACGCGAAACAGAGATGCCACCTTCCGCATACGGCCGGAGGTTGCGGCAGGCCGACCCCTTCCTACAATCGGCGGCGCAAGGCAGAACTCGGCCCGACATTTCCGCCACGAACCGCTCCCCAGCCCGCAACCTCACAGCAATGCGCAGAAGCGCGGCCCTCGCCGCGCAGGAAGACCAAAGGTCGCGTACTCGGCGAAGCACCCAGCCGGTACGGGATGAAGGTGCTGGTCGACGACCTCAGGGGCCACAGTGCCACAGCGCCGTAGAAGAAAAGGGGGCGGCCCTGGCGTCGCCCCGCCCGGTGAGACCGGGCAGCCGCAGACGCCAGGGCCGACAAAGGGCCTGACCACGTATGGGGTCGGAGAACAACCAGTAAGGTCAGGCCGACGCGGGCTGCGCCCACCGCTGCCGCATCGCCGCCTCATACACCCGTGCCCCCCGGTCCGGTGCGAAGTCCAGCCGCACCAGCACCCCCGGCACCGCGATCGCCGCCATCAGGTGCTGCTGCAGGTCGGTCACCCGCTCCGACATGTCCGCATGGCCGGTCATGATCTTCGACAGGATCTGCACGCCGGTGAACGCTCCCACGAACATCCGGGCCGCCGCCGCCACATCCACATGCGGCAGCAACTCTCCACCGTCCTTCGCCCGTTGGAGCAGCTCCGCATTGTGATCGATCCATCCCTGCATCGGCACCCGCCGGTCCAGTCCGTCCTGCGGGGCACCCTGATCAACCGTCAGCCGTACGCTGCCCCGCACCATCGGATCGCCCTTGCCGAGCATGTACGCCAGCAGCAGGGCCTCGTCCAGCCCTTCTTGCAGCGTCAACTCCTGCCGTGGCACCGGCGGAACCGACGCCAACTGATTCGTCAGCACCGCCTGCGCCAGCTCGTCCTTCGACGTGAAGTGGAAGTACAGGGCCCCCTTCGTCACGCCCGACCGCTTCAGAATCTCCGAGATGGTCGCGCCGTCGTACCCCACCTCGTCGAACACCTCAGCCGCGGCGACAAGAATCTTCTCCCGCGTCCGGATCGCTCGCTCCTGCTGCGCCACCACACACCTCCCGTACCCCCTACCAGAAAAGAAACCGTAGGGTTCGTATGCTACCACCCAGTGACGCTCCGTAGGCAAGAGGGCGAACAACCGATGCTCTCCGTACCCGGAAGCACGCGAGCAGGCCCTTGAGGGCCTCAGAAACCGACGGTTCCGCCTCCACATAAAACCGGGGCATCGGTATTTTTAGAGACCCAGTCGACCCCTCTGTCCCCCACAGCGGACCCTGCTCTACTCATCAAAATTGCACGTCAGAGCCCTTGGGTCCACCATCCACCGCCCTCCGCCGGACGATCGCGCTCCGCCTCCACCCGACCTGGCGGGGCGTCAAGAACCCGTCAACGGGCCTTGAATTAGAAACCGGTTGGTACGTATCTTGTGTGGCCTGAGGCCCACCCTTATAGGGCCATTCACGGGGGAGAAGGTGCTGAGCATGACAGTGCTCACGTTCCACAAGGAAAAGCCCACCACCGACCAAGACGCCAAAACAGCCACCACCGCCTCATCCACGGCCGTAGCCGCCACGGCTCAGCCCGCACCCGTCAAGCCCGCCACCACGCCCACCCGCCCCGCCGTACAGGAGCGGGGGGAGCGGGCAGTGCCGGAGCTGACCTTCACCGTGCAGGACCGCGCCGTCCATGACCGTGCGATCCAGGAGCCCACGCGCAAGGTCCAGCAGCGCGCTCGCGCCTCTCAGGAACCCGCATCGGTGCAGCAGCCGACCGCTGTCGGGAAGAACCCGACAGCCCAGAACCGCACGCAGGAGCCTTGCAGGGCAAAGGAGTTGATTCGGGCGGCGAAGAGAGCCACCGCACAGGAACCGGGCCTGGTACAGGAGTCGCCCCGCACCGCGCAAAGCCGCACCGCACAGAGCTCCACACAGACAGGCACCGCACAGGACCGGGGGGTGCACGAGCCGTCGGTGCAGGAGGCGGCACGAGCGGCGGTCCCGACCGGTGTGCGGGAGCGGGGGTCGGAAAGCGGGGAGGATCCGGCCGGGTCGGTGGCGGCCGCACTGGCCGCCGGTGAACTGGCCCACCTCCTCTTCGACGAGAAGGACGGTGACACCGTCCACGAACCGTGGCGCGCCCTGGTGGACAGTGAGGCCTTCGCCTACCGCACCGGCCTCACCCCCCAGGAACGCACCGAACTGTCCTATCAGCGACTGCGGTTGGTCAACGAGGTCGCCGGCGACCCCGAGGCCCTTGCCCACGACCCCCGCCGCCTGGCCGCCCTGCACGAGTGGACCGGCTTCACCGACAGCGGCCTGTGCACCATCAGCGGCATCCACTACAACTTGTTCCTGGGCAGCATCCTCGACCACGACGGTCACACCCGCGACCTCACCCCTTACACCTCACTCCAGCACACCGGCACCTTCCTGTGCACGGAGCTCGATCACGGCAACGACGTCACGGCACTCGAGACCACTGCCACCCTCGACGCGGCAACCGGCGGCTTCGACCTCCACACCCCCACCCCCGGTGCCCGCAAGTTCATGCCCAACACCAGCACCACCGGCGGCCCCAAGACCGCCCTTGTCGCTGCCCGCCTCATCACCGGCGAGACCGACCATGGTGTCTATCTCTTTCTCGTCCCCCTCAGCGATGCCGCCGGCCACCTCCCCGGCATTACCGTCGCCCTCCTTCCCGAACGCCTCGGCAGCCCGGTCGACCACTGCATCACCTCCTTCGACCATGTCCCGCTCCCCCGTACCGCCCTTCTCCAGGCCCCCCACGGCCACCTGACGCCCGACAACACCCTCAGCAGCAACGTCACGAGCCGACGCAAGCGTCTCCTCCACTCCATCGCGCGCGTCACCACCGGCAAACTCTGCATGAGCGCCGCCGCCATCGGTGCCGCGCGCACCGCCCTCGACATCGCCGTCCGCCACGCCCACACCCGCCACATCAGCGGCCCGAAAGCCGGCGAACGCGTTCCCCTGGCCGCCCACCGCACGCACAGCGGCCGCCTCACCGATGCCCTCGCCACCACCTATGCGATGACTTTTCTTCACCGTGAGTCACTCACCGCCCACACCCGCACCCCTGACGACCCCGACACCGAACGGCTCGTCGCCCTCACCAAGGCCTGGGCCACCTGGCAGGCCCGCGACATCATCACCGAGGCCCGTGAACGCTGCGGCGCCCAGGGCCTCTTCGCCCACAACCGCCTCGCCGACTTGCACACCAATATCGAAGGCACCATCACCGCCGAAGGCGACAACCTCGTCATCTGGACCAAGGCCGCCGCCGAGACCCTCTTCCACCCCACACCGCAGCCCACCGCCGTCACCCCCGCCATCGACCCCACTCAGGCGACCGACCCCACCGTCGCCCACCAACAGCTCACCGACCCCACCTTCCTCCACAACCTTCTCGCCCACGCACAGATCCTCTGGACCCAGCGCGCCCGTACCGCCGCCCGCACGAGCCCCCGCGGCAACCCCCTTGCCCGCTGGAACACCACCAGCACACCCGCGCTGACGATGATCGAAACCCACACCCAACGCCACGCCGGAGAAGCCCTCCACGCCGCCGCCACCCGCACCACCCACCCGACCACCCACCACCTCCTCACCACCCTCCACCAGCTGTTCATCCTCAACCAGCTCCGCCCCCACACCGGCGACCTCCTGGCGCACAACCACCTCACCCCCGAACACCTCGACCAACTCCCCCACACCCTCAACGCCCTCCACACGGCACTCGTCCCCCACCTCCCCACCCTCACGCAAGCCTTCAACACCCCCCAGCACACCCAGCCCGCCACCCCTCTCACCCACCCCGCCGGCTGACGGGGGCATTGCCGCAACAAGTGCTCACAGGGAGGGCCTTGGACGGTCGGTCGACCGTCCAAGGCCCTTTTCGGCCCCACCTGACCTACGGCTGGGCCCCACCACGCGTACCGAGAAGGCTCGCCGGTTCGCCCGTTCCGCACGGCCCTCATCACCCGGCTGATGCGGACGGAAGCGCAAGGCTCACCTCAGCGCGTAGAGCAGGTGCGTTCTACGGCGCAGGATCGGACGTGCCCGGGTCGTTCGGGTGGGACATCACCGCAGTGATCACCGGAGTCATCCACGGCCAGAGCGGCAAGGAGCCGAGAACCTTCTCGCGCAGCTCGGCCTCGTCGGCGGCTCGCCACAGGCCGACGCTGCGCAGCTCACCGACCGGGCGCCACAGCCGTACCAGGTGTCCGGCGGCGGCAAGCTCCCGGGCACGCACGGATTCCTCGGCGCGCCGACGATCGACCTCGGCCGGGGCTGTGCCCTCGGGGATACGGGTGGTGAGCTCGACCAGGAACTCGTTCATGTCTTCTTCTCCTGCTCTGCGGGAGGCGTCGCGGGATTCCGCGTACACCTGGGACGACCGTGGCGCGATCGAGCGGTGTGAGGAACGGGCTCCACCACTGCGAGGACGGCCGCCCGACCCGACCGTCGCAGGGAGCGGCATCCCGGTGTTTCCGCGGTGCGACCCGTCGAACGGGCCGCCCGCCGGTGCCAGTGGCTGCACTCGCGAGACGTACTGACGGGCATCACCGCCCACCGGAATGCGCACGGGACCGATCTGACCGACACCGCCGTCCCAAGGCCACCATCCTACTCTTTGACTTTTGTCGACCGGTCATCTACTTTCGCATAGACGACCGGTCGACAATACCTCTGGACCGGAAGACAACAACCACATCGGAGAAACTGATCATGAGCGCACAGCCTCAGAAGGTCGCCGTCATCACCGGCGCATCGCAGGGCATCGGAGCCGGTCTGGTGACCGCGTACCGCAAGCTCGGCTACTCGGTCGTGGCCACCTCACGCAGCATCGCCGAGTCCGACGATCCGGGTGTTGTCACCGTCCAGGGCGACATCTCCGATCGCGCCACGGCCGAGCGCGTCATCACCGAGGGCGTGGCCCGGTTCCGCCGCATCGACACCCTGATCAACAACGCCGGCGTCTTCATAGCCAAGCCCTTCACCGACTACACCGAGGAGGACTACGACACGGTGCTCGGGCTGAACCTGGCGGGGTTCTTCCGGATCAGCCAGCTCGCGATCCCGCACATGCTCCAGCAGGGGGGCGGCCACATCGTGCAGATCACGACCAGCCTCGTCGACCACGCGAACTCGAACGTGCCCTCCGTACTCGCCTCACTGACCAAGGGCGGCCTGCAGTCCGCGACCAAGTCGCTCGCCATCGAGTACGCCGGCCGCGGCATCCGGTCCAACGCGGTCGCTCTGGGCACCATCAAGACTCCCATGCACCCCGAGAGCACCCACGAGACACTCGCCGCCATGCACCCCGTGGGGCGCATGGGCGAAGTCAGCGACATCGCCGACGCCGTGGTCTACCTGGAGAACGCTCCGTTCGTCACCGGCGAGATCCTGCACGTCGACGGCGGCCAGAGCGCCGGGCACTGAGCCAGGGGCAGGGCAGGGAAGCGCTGCGGTTCGGCTCCGATCGGCGCCGAGCCCGCAGGGATCACGCGCGGGCTGCTTCCTCCTGCGGGACCCGAGCACCCAGCAGCGCCAGGCAGTTCGCCCAGAGGACACTCAGCTGGGAGGTGTTGTTGTAGAGCTTCGCGAACAGCACCTGCCCCTCGAGCTGCGCGACAACGGACCGCGCAGCGTCACGGGAGTCGGCGACGGCGACCTCTCCCCTCTCAAGAGCCTCGGCGACAACCGTCTCGACCATGTCGACCTGGGCGTCGAAGATCTCCTGCAGACGCTTGCGAATGGCCTCGGTCTGGTTGCTCATCTCGAGGGTGAGGTTCCCGAAGAGGCATCCCGAGACGGTGCCGCAGGTCTGCTGACCGGCGAGCTGAGCGGCCTCGGTCTCCTGGAAGAGCCGGCGCAGCCGCTGAAGGGGTTCCGCATCACTGTTCAGGATGCGGGTCCAGTCGCGCTGCTGAGCGGCCCAGTGCTCGTCGATGACCGCCAGCGCGAGAGCCTCTTTGGACTCGAAGAAGTAGTAGAAGCTGCCCTTGGGCACTCCGGCCGTCTTGCAGATCTCGGCCACGCCCAACGCCGAGTATCCACGCAGCTCGATGAGTGTCTGCGCGGCACTGATGATCTTCTCTTTGGCGTCGCTCGTGCGTCCCATGCTTGCAAGTATACGACCGCTCGTCTAGTTTTAATAGACCGGTCGACTATTAACGCAGAGAGCCCTTTCGGCTGCGGAGAGTCGTCACCCGATAGCACGTGAATCACCCGCCCCACGAGAGACAGGAGCCACCACGATGAGCAACCCGATGCACGAGGTGCTGAAGCGGTGGAAGTCGGCCTTTGACGGCCACCAGCCGGCCGCCATGGCCGACCTGTTCACCTCCGACGCCCTCTTCCAGGGTTTCGGACCTGAAGTCCTCTCCGGCCGCGAGTCCGTACGGGGCTACTACGAGGCCGTCGCGCGCGACCGCAGCGCTGACGTGACGATCCTCCACACCTACGAGATCGGCGATCAGGTGGCCGGAGGGTTCGCGGATGTCACCTTCCGCGGTGACGACGGCTGGGAGGCCCCGGTGCACATGTCGCTGACCCTCCAGCGGGACGGCGGGACCTGGCGGATCCGCCAGTACCACGTCTCCCGGGTCATGACCGAGCACTGACCCCGTGCCGGGCGGATGGTGGAACGGACGACGCCGTCGCAGCCGCTCCGCCGCGAGACCTGCCGACTACCCGGTCGCGAAGCGGCCACAGAGCCAGTTGCCCGGCTCCCCCGGGTCGTCGCTCATCCAGTACTGGCGCCACAACAGCGCGAACTCCTCGCGGCTGAGGTGGCCGTCACGGTTCAGGTCGAGCAACTCGAAGACACCGCTTGCGTCCAGAGGCCGACCGGTCCAGGTCTCGACGAGCCGGCGATGTTCTTCGGCGCAGATCCGACCGTCGCCATCGGCGTCCACCGCGTCGAAGACGGTGTCGGCGGTCGCGGTGACGTCCCCGGCCATGGCGGGCAGTTGGTCGACGAGCGAGAGCAGGTCGTCCATGTCGACCGCGCCGTCCCCGTTCCTGTCGCCCGTTTCCCGCAGCGCCGCCCACCATCCCATGAGCAGCGTCGTCACCCTTGCTTGCAGGTCCGTCCCGGGGTCCACGCCCGGCAGCCTGCTCCAACGGGCGACGAGGGCCGTGAAGTCCTCCTCGCGCAGAAAGCCGTCGCCGTCCGCGTCGAATGCAGCGAACATCCCCTTGAGCTTGCGCTCCTGAAACGCGCTGGCCATGTGCAGCCCCTTCCCCACGGCGAACCGGACCATGAACTGTCGGCAACCGCCCCGGAGGGTGGCGGACTGCACATCACTGTAGGACGGGGTGTGCCCCCGCTCCCATGAGCACATGTGGGCGAAGGGTCACCGCCCCGTGCCGGCGACAGCCTGGAAGTCGATCAATGCCGCCCTGTGCGAGGCCAGTGCTACGGACTCCCCGAACAAGCACCGCACCTCGCTCGCCACCTCTCGACCCTCCGGTCCTGGATCAGCGGCAACAACGCCTGGAGCAGGGAGACACAGCGCTACGCCGAGGCATAGGGCCGGCAGTACGGGTCGCCGGCTGCGGCGACCGGCCCCGGCGCACAACGGCACAGGCTCTCGTCCCTGCCGGGCGTCTGCGCCCCGTCGCACCCCCGCGGTGCACAATGTGCGCGTGCCTCTCCTCAGCGAAACCGAACCCCTCCCCCGCGTCACCGGCATGCCCAGAGCGGCGGCGCCCCACCGGGCCGCCAGGCCGCGATAGGGCGCCCCGCATGGACTATCAAGCCGTCCTGGAGCAGATCGTTCAGGACATCGCACCGCAGGTCGGCGGCGGGCGGCCCGCCGAGTACATCCCGGTTCTGGCCAGTGTCGACCCGAGCCTGTTCGGTATGGCCATCGCCGAGGTGGACGGCACCGTGCACGGCATCGGGGACTGGCAGCGGCCCTTCTCCACCCAGTCGATCACCAAGGTCTTCACCCTGGCGCTGGCACTCGCCCAGGGCGGGGACGGTCTCTGGGCGCGCGTCGGCCGCGAGCCCTCGGGCAACCCGTTCAACTCACTGGTCCAGCTGGAGTACGAGAACGGCATCCCGCGCAATCCGTTCATCAACGCCGGCGCCCTCGTGGTCACCGATCAGTTGCTGACCCTGAACGGGGACGCGAGCAACGAACTCCTCGGCTTCCTGCGACAGGAGAGCGGCAACCCGCGGCTGGGGTTCGACGCACAGGTCGCCCGGTCCGAGTCGGAATTCGGCGACCGCAACGCCGCGCTGGCCCACTTCATGGCCAGTTACGGCAACATCGCCAACCCCGTCCCCACGCTCCTCGAACACTACTTCCGGCAGTGCTCGATCGAGATGAGCTGCGGCGATCTGGCGCTCGCCTGCCGTTTCCTCGCCCGGCACGGCCTGCGCGCCGACAACACCCGGCTGCTCACCCGCAGCGAGGCCAAGCAGATCAACGCGGTGATGCTCACGTGCGGCACCTACGACGCAGCCGGTGAGTTCGCGTACCGGGTGGGGCTGCCGGGCAAGAGCGGAGTCGGCGGCGGGATCGTCGCCGTCGTACCGGGGCACTGCACACTCTGTGTGTGGAGCCCCGGCCTGGACGCACGCGGCAACTCGGTCGCGGGTGTCGCGGCGCTGGACCGCTTCACGACCCTGACCGGGCTCTCGGTCTTCTGACCCGCGGGGCCGGACCGCTACGGGGCGCTGCGCAGCGTGAGCAGATAGGTGGCGGTGAGCGCCACGGCACGGTCCTCGTCCTGGGACAGATCGACGAGGGCACGTGACGTCGTGGTCCCCGGGATGTCCGCGAGCGCCTGTGTCAGGCGTCGGCGTGCAGCCGGTTCCAGGGCCCCTGGGGCGAGACGGCCGACGAGCCCGGAAGCGATCTGCTCGGCCGACGCAGGGCGACTCGCCAACGTGCTGAGTGCATCGGCGGCTTCGACGTCGTGCACCCCCGCGATGATCATGTCGATGAGCGTCGGGACCGCCTCGGCCACCCCTCGTGCTCCGAGCGCCAGAGCGGCATACCTGCGGACCACGATGTCGGAGTTCATGAGGGCCTCCCGCAGCGTTGCGCTCGCGTCATCGTCCGGAAACTCGGCGATGGACTGCACGGCACGCTTTCGTACGTCGGCGACCGGTGAGTCCAGGCCCTCCGCCAGGAGGGCCACAACGCTGTCCCCCGATTGCGCCAGAGCCCATCGAAGGGCTCCGGCGACGTTCGGGTCCGTCTCGCTCAACACCGCCTCGACCAGCGCCTCCACCGGCACGGATACCTCGTCCACCGAGGACAGGGCCGCGCGCTGACGCTTCCCCGCGCTTTCCGACCCCAGGGCCTGAAGCAGTGCGACGGTCTGCAGGACGTCCTCCCATTCGGCGGGTTCCGCGGCACCGATCCGACACAGCCGCGTGAGCAACGCCGTCTCACCGGCAATGCGTTCCCGCGTCTGGCGGATGAGGTCGTCGACGAGCTCCGCGGGCTGGAAGCCGGGATCATCCAGTGCGCTGCGGACTTCGCGCAGTGACAGTCCCAGTGACCGCAGGCTCTCGATGTGGAAGATCCGCCGGATGTCCTCGCCGGAGTACTCCCGGTAGCCGGCCTCGGTACGCTCCGTGGGCCGCACCAGACCGAGAGAGTCGTAGTGCCTGAGCATGCGGGCGCTGACCCCGGACCGTCGTGCCACATCACCGATCAACACTGCCTGTCACCCGTCCTGGCTGTTCGTTCCCAGAGCTACGATGCGCTTCGCCTCCTCGATCGCGAACTCGAATCCGGCATCCGGGTTGCGCAACAGCCGTTCCGTGGCGATCGCGTGCTGACGCACATGGGGGTCGGCATCCATCATCGCTGTGCGCAGCGCCGGCTCGGCCGTCTCACCGAGCGCGATCATCGCCCGGCTGAGACTGAGCTGCGTCTCCCGCTCACCGCGCCCGAGCTGTGTGGCCAGCACCTCGGCCAGAGACGGTCCTTCACCCTCGGGGACGAGCGCGATGGCTGCCCGCCATGCACTGCGCGCCACCTCGTCGTCGGCGTCGGTCAGGAGCGCCCGTGTGATCGCGGAGTACGCCTGCCGGTCCCCCACCTTGGACAACGTGTGCAATGCCTGACTGCGCGCCTGCGCACGCTCCGAGCCGAGTGCATCGATGAGCTTCGGGACAGTCGTTGATGACGGGTGGCGGGTCAGGGCCCACGTGAGCATTTCACGCACAGAGAACTCGGGCTCGACCGCGCACCGTGCGATGAGTACGTCGATGAACTCGTCGTCCGGACTCGTGCCCACCGCCATCACGGCCCGCAGCCGTACCGACGAGTTGCTGTTCTCCAGCGCCTGGAGACCTCGCGACGTGTTCGTGTCCTGTTTCGGTATGGCCACCGGAACCACCTCCTTGGCCCCAGTGAAGACCTTGTCATCGTGACAAGGTCAAGCACGGCCACGGCGCGGTGCGGGCGTCCGGTGCGTCGCCGTCGGAGGCAGCCTGCGGCGGCGGAGCTGTCGCTTCGGGGCGGTCGGAGCTCCGACGTCGGATCACATCGTTGGGCCGTCCATGCCGCCCGTCCCGTCTCCCCAGACGTCCGGAGCGGCCGATCGCGTCGGCAATCGGCCGCTCCTCCCGCGGGGCCGTGGTCGGTGACCGGCCCCCTGGCTGACCAGCGCTCAGGTGATCGCCTGCGCCGCCTCGTTGATCAGGCGCGCAACGTCTACCGGGCGCGACACGCACACGGCGTGGGAGGCGGCCACGGAGACCGACGTCGCGTCGGCGCGCTCGGCCATGAAGGTCTGCACCTGCGGCGGGATGTTCAGGTCCTCCGTGGCCACGAGGACCCAGGACGGTATCTCCTTCCACGCCGCGGCGGAGGCGGCCTCGGCCAGGGCCGCGTTGGTCACGGGACGCTGGGTGGCGGCCATGATCGCCGCCGTCTCCTTGGGAACGTCGGCGGCGAACTGGTGGGGAAACCGGCTCTTCTCGATGTAGAGGTCCACGGTCCGGCTGCCGTCGGGAAGCGTGATCGGCACCGGTCGGAGCGCCTCACCCAGGGTGCTGCCGGGGAACATGCCCGCGATGTCCAGGGCGCTCTCGCCCTTCTCGGGCATGAACGCCGCGACGAACACGAGCGCCTTGACGTTGTCGAGGCCCTGCGCGGCGCTGCTGATGACGGCGCCGCCGTACGAGTGGCCGACGAGGACCACGGGGCCTTCGATGGAGGCGACGACCTGCCTCACGTACTCGGCGTCGCTCGCCAGTCCGCGCAGGGGGTTGGCGGCGGCCACGACCGAGTAGTCGTGCGACTGGAGCCTCTCCACGACGCCGTTCCAGCTGGAGGATTCTGCGAATGCGCCGTGCACAAGAACAACGGTCGGCGTTTGTTCGTTCATGGTTGATCCCTTCACATGCATGAGAGAGTGCGCGCACAACGGGGCGCACCAGCGGGTTTCCAGGCCTGCGCCATCTCGGCGCCCACGTCCGGCAGTTGACTCACCGCCGCATGCGATCCGGTCGGCGGAATTCCGTGCCGTTTCTCAGCTCACCCACGCGAGAAACCACGGGAATCTGCCTCATGGACATCTTCAGCAGTGGTACAGCCGGAAAGGCCGTTTCGTCACTACGACCGAGCCGGCCACCGGGGTGTGACACCACAGGAACAAAAAATCCGAGCGGGTCGGCAGGCCGGTCTCGAACACGCCTCCGGCTCGACGAGCGGTGTCACAGGTCAGAGCGCCATCCGGTCAATGCCACGAAAGTTCGCATCGCATCGGCCCGACGGCCGCGTCCGCGTCCGCGTCGGGTTCGAGACCAGCGACGAGGGTTGCTCCAGACATCCACCCTGCCGTGGTTCCTGGGAGCCGCAACCCTCCACGCATCGGATCTCGGCACCCGTACGACCCCCTCCCCACCGATCTGAGGACAACAGCTCGATGACCATGACTGACGAGGTGACACTCGGCCACAGAGAGGCGCACCCGCGCGAGACCTCCGAGTCGGCGATCGCGATGGTCGACGAGCGGGGGAAGGTGGTCGCGTGGACGCAGGTCGCCGAGCTGCTGCTCGGCTACTCCGCCGGGGACGCTGTGGGCGGGTCTGCCTCGCTCGTGCTGCCGGACGCCGAGGAAGCGCCGACGATATCGGCGTTCGTCGAGCGGTGCCGTACGCAGAACGGCTGGCCGGGCACGACCGCGGTGCGCCACCGAAACGGCCACATGCTCGACATCAACCTACGGATGTCGAAAGTGTGCGGGTACGGCGGATCGGTCCGGTGGCTCCTGTCCGTGAGCGACGTCGGCCCGCTCGCCGGCCGAGCCATGAGCGGATCTGCACGGGAGTCGCTTCTCATCCGCGCTCCGATCGGCATCTCCGTTCGCGACGTGCAGCTGCGCTGCACCTGGGTGAACGACACGATGGAAAGCCACGACGGCATTTCCCGTGACCGACGGCTCGGGCGTCGCTTCACCGACGCGCTGCCCGGTGACAAGCCCGAAGCGCTCGAGGCCGTGATGCGGCACGTACTCGAGAGCGGTACGACCAAGGTCCACGAGTACCGGACGTGGCTCACGGCAGGTCCGCTTGAGGATCACACCTTCACTGCTTCGTCGTTCTGCCTCCAGGGCGCCGACGGCCAAGCGGTCGGGGTGTGCACCATCACCGTTGATCTCACCGAGACCCGACGGGTGCGCGAGCGCCTCGCCGTCCTCGGCCAGGCCGGTACGCGCCTCGGCAGAACCCTGGACGTGATGCAGACCAGCCAGGAACTGGCGGACCTTGCCGTGACGCTGTTCGCCGACTACGCCGCCGTCGATCTGGAGCAGTCCGTCCCGTTCGGCGAAGGGCCCCCGATCCACTTCGGACCGGTGGGCGAGCGCCTCCCCGCGTTCCGGCGCGCCGGTGTGGCCTCGATCCATCAGGGGGCCCCTGAATCCTCGTGGGGGCGTGGTGAGGCCGTCCCTGTGCCGTCCGCTTCCCCCCTCGCCTACGTCCTGCACACCGGCACCTCCCACCTGGAGCCGATCGTGGACACCGGTCCCGGTACGTGGATCGACCAGGACCCGGTCCGGGCGCAGAAGATCCATGAGAGCGGCATGCATTCCCTGATGGTCGTACCCATCCGCGTCCGGCACGCCCTGCTGGGCGTGGCGTTGTTCGTCCGTACCGGGAACCCCGCGCCGTTCCAGGAGGTCGACCTGCTCCTTGCCGAAGAACTCGTCAGCCGTGCCGCGATGTCGTTGGACATCGCACGCCAGTACGCGCGCGAACAGTCCGTGGCCCTCGCGCTCCAACGCCACCTGCTTCCGCACAGTCTGGGAACCGGTCTCGCGGTCGAGGCGGCCTCGCGCTACCTGCCCGCCGACATCGACCACGGCGTCGGAGGGGACTGGTTCGACGTGATCCCCCTGTCCGGCGCCAGGGTGGCCCTCGTCGTGGGTGATGTGGTGGGGCACGGCATCAAGGCCGCCGCGACCATGGGCAGGCTCCGCACCGCCGTCCACACACTGGCCGACATGGACCTTCCACCCGACGAACTGCTGACCCACCTCGATGACACGGTCCAGCGACTGGCGGAGGAGGACGCGGATGCCTTGGACGCGACCCCCGCGGTCGTGGGCGCCACATGCGTCTATGCCGTGTACGACCCCGTCACCCGGAAGTGCACCGTCGCAGGGGCCGGGCACCCTCCCCCCGCGATCGTCGACCCGCAGGGCCGCGCCACCTTCCTCGAACTTCCCACCGGAACCCCACTCGGCACGGGGTTCGGCGTCCCTTTCGAGGCCGTGGAGCTCGAACTTCCCGAGGGGAGTCTCCTCGCCCTCTACACCGACGGCCTGATCGAGACCCGTGACGACGACATCGACGTGGGAATGCAGCGCCTGGGACAGGCCTTGGCAGAGCCAGGCCGATCCCTGGAGGACCTGTGCACCGGCGCGATGGACACCCTCCCGTGCCAGGGACCGCGCGACGACGCCACCCTGCTCGTCGTGAGGACCCGTTCACTCAGCCCGGCCCACGTCGCGTCCTGGACGCTGCCGAACGACCGAACCGCTGTCCGCACCGCCCGGCACATGGCTGCCCGTCAGCTGACCGAATGGGGACTGGAGGGCCTTGAGGACTCCACGACGGTCATCGTCAGTGAACTGGTCACCAACGCCGTCCGTCACAGCGACGGTCCGGTCCGACTGCGCCTGATCCGACACCAGGTGCTGACCTGCGAAGTGTCCGACAACGACCTCTGCTCCCCGCGCCTGCGTCGCGCGCGCACCGGCGACGAGAACGGCCGCGGCCTCTGCATGGTCACCCAGCTGTCCCGCAGATGGGGCTTCCGCTCGATACCGGACGGCAAGGTCGTCTGGGCGGAACAGGACCTGGTTGGTTGAATGTGTACGCCTGTCCCGGGGCGCTCGCCGCGTTCCTGCGCGGCCCGCTCACTGCGTGGTCGGCAGGCGGGGACGGCCGGGGTACTTCATTTCGATCGATACCGTTTCACATGAAACGATATCTGCTAAAATGCCCTCATGTCCGCCGACGCTCCTGACGAAACCACCGCCTCGCGTGCAACCGACCGCCCCGGCGATGCCTCTCCCTTTGCTCTGGGCCTGCTGTTGCGCCGGGCACACTGGCGCGCGGCCACGGTCATGACGGAGGCGCTCCGCCCGCTCGGCATCGAGCTGCGTCACTTCGCCGTACTGATCGTGCTCGTCGACCGCGGTGCCACCGTACAGCGGGACTTGGCGGTGGCGACGGGGACGGACAAGGCGGGCATCATGCGAGTGGTGGACGATCTGGAGCGCCGAGGTCTGGCCGTACGCAAGGCCGTTCCCGGCGACCGGCGGGCGCGGGCGGTGGAGATCACGCCTCAGGGTGTCGAGCTCTTCGATGCAGCTCATGCGGCGGCGGCCCCGTTGCGGGAGCGCCTCATTGCCGACCTGGAGCCCGGCGAGCCCGAGAAGCTGATGGATCTACTGACCCGTTTCGCCCATCCCGCCGACGGCGAGGCGTAAGCGCCGGAACTCACGCAAACATTGCGTCGGACGCCGTGTGACGCCCTGAGGCAGAACGTCACACGGCGCCCACCGCCCGGGTTCACACGGCGAAGCGCTCGGCGAGCTCCTTGGCCTTGGTGGTCGCGTCCGCGAAGGAGCGCTCGCGAGAGGCACGGTAGAGGGGGATCAGGTCCGACATGGCCGGGTTCCGGGGAGCCATGGTGAGTTCCGGGACGATGAATTCCGGCTCCAGGCCGAGGCTTTCCCTGAGGAGGACCCCCAGGTAGGTCTGGACGAACTCGCAGCCCTCGCGGGGGGTGCCGGGCGCGTAGGAGCCGCCCCGGCTGGCGACCACGGTGACCGGGGTGCCCTTGGCGGAAGGGTTCTCGCCCGCGGTGCGGCCGGGCAGGATCACGTTGTCCAGCCACGCCTTGAGGGTCGACGGGATCGAGAAGTTGTACATCGGGGCGCCGATCAGAACGGCGTCCGCCTGCTCCAGCTCCTCGATGAGCTTCACGCGCGCGGCGAACGCGGCGGACTGCTCCGGGGTGCGGTCGGACGGGTCGGTGAAGCCGGCGGTGTGGGCGTCGGCCGTGATGTGCGGCACGGGGTTGGCGGCGACGTCGCGGTAGATCACCGTGCCCTGCGGGTGCTGCTCCTCCCATGCCGCGCGGAAGGCGTCCGCGACGGCACGAGAGGCGGACGCCTTGCCGGGGAGCACGGACGAATCGATGTGCAGCAGCGTGGCCATGGGTTTCCTCCAAAGAGCGGCCCCGGGGCAGTGAACCAGGGGCTTGAACAGGCATCGGGAGTGGTTGCACTCGCGATGGTATCGAATGATACCATCGCGACTGCAACGAAGCCGGAGACGTAGAACAAGATCGGAGGCGCCTGGTTTGGACGTCTATGAAGCGGTGACGAGCCGACGCGCTGTTCGTGCATTCACCGACCGGCATGTCCCGAGAGAGACGCTCGAACGCGTACTGACGGCCGCGGCCTCGGCGCCGTCCGCATCGAACATCCAGCCGTGGCGCGCCTACGTCCTGACCGACGAGCCGCTGTCCGAGCTGAAGAACCTCGTGGACGAGCGCATGAAGGGGGGCGACCCCTGGGACGAGCCGGAGTACGAGCAGTACCCGCCGACACTGAAGTCCCCGTACCGCGAACGCCGATCCGCATTCGGCGAGCAGCGTTACGGCGCACTCGGTGTTCAGCGCGAGGACCTGGAGACGCGCCAGCGGGCCGCTGCGGCGAATTGGAAGTGTTTCGGCGCGCCTGCTGCCCTGTTCTGCTACATCGACCGCAGCCTGGGCCGCCCGCAGTGGTCCGACGTCGGCATGTTTCTGCAGACCGTCATGGTGCTGCTCCGCGCCGAAGGACTGCACAGTTGTGCGCAGATGGCATGGGCGAAGTACCACGCGACCGTCGCGAAGGTCATCTCACCCCCGGACGACCTGATGCTCTTCTGCGGCATGTCGATCGGGTTCGAAGACGCGGCGGTCGACCACCCCCGTACGGGCAGGGCGCCGCTCGGCGAGACGGTGACGTTCGTCGACGCCATGGACGCAGCAGGGCCCGTTCACACCCCCGCGAGGGCGGCGGCGACCGGCTCGGGCCCGGTGGTTCGCGGTCCGGCGACCGACATCACGGATCCCGCGACGCCGCACACACCTCGCGGCCGACCGTTGCCGCGTCTTGCCGCAAGGCTCAGGGGCGGCTTCACCCGACGCATGGACAGGCTGGTGTCACAGATCGGGTTGCCGCCCGGACCTGGTTGAGAGACCACATCCGATTCCGCGGTGGTGAGAAAGTTGATCATGAAGATTGCTGGTGGCCGGAAGCCGGCCGCGTGGGCTCGCTCGGGCTCCGGCGGGGGCGACTCGACGAGTGGTCGTGGCCGCGAGAGGCGCCGAACCATGACGGGCGAGAAGGGGACGGATCCCCCGCCGTCGAGTGAGCCGCCCGACGACCCCACATCGGCCGGCTTGCGCACCCTTCCCCGTCCGGTAGCCGTGGCAGTGGGCGCGGGTGGGGTCCTCGGGGCGGCGCACGTCGGTATCGGACGCGCGCTGGAGGAGCGCGGATTCGTTCCGGACATGATCGTCGGCACTTCGGTGGGCGCCCTCAACGGCGCCATCGCGGCTGCCCGGCCCGACAGGGCCGCACCGTGGCTCGACCACGTCTGGACCCGGTTGTGCCGCCGTGAGGTGTATCCCCTCGGCAACCCGACCTCACGGGCCAGCCTCTTCACCGATCGCGGCCTGCGCCGACTGATCGCCCGGTCAGGGCTGCCGTCCCGGATCGAGGAGCTGGCGGTCCCGTTCACCGCGGTGGCCATGGATCTGGTCACCGGTGCTCAGGTGTTGCTCGACCACGGAGACCTCGAGTCCGCGTTGCTGGCCAGCGCCGCCATTCCCGGGATTCTGCCCCCGGTCGACCGGGAGGGCAGGACGCTCGTCGACGGAGGAGTCATCGCCTACGTCCCCGTCCTGGCCGCGCTGCAGGCCGGGGCTGCCAGCGTCGTGGTGGTGTCGACCGGACCGGAGAGCTCACCCTTGAGCCCTACGGTCCCGCGCCGGCGAGCGGGAGCGATCGCCTCCAGGGCCGGGCTGCTGCTGATGCGCCATCAGGTCGAGCGTGATCTGCACGAAGTGGCCCGGCACATCCCGACCGTCGTGCTGCCGACCGGCATCGAGGCCTGGCCCGCGCCGTGGGACTTCGGCCATTCTCAGCGGCTGATCAGCACTGCTTCCCGTACGGCGGGACGCTTCCTCGACGAGCTGCGCGTCACCGGGCCGGGCCTGTATCGAGCCGACGCCCCTGCGGCAACTGCCGGCTTGGGCGAGGCATCGACATCCTCACTGTCGGGAGTTGCCCTGTGAGTACCATCGCGTTCCTCAACATCGCCATGCACGGGCGCGTCAACCCGACGTTGCCGGTGGTGGCCGAACTTGTCCGGCGCGGCCACACCGTCACCTATCACACCTCGCCCGCGTTCCGTGAGGAGATCGAGGCTCTCGGCGCGACGGTGTACCTCTACCCCGGGGGCGACCAGCCGCTCCCCGATCCGCCGACACCGATCACGTTGATGGAAGGGCTTGCGGGCACGGCCGCTCACTTGCTGCCTGCGGTGCTCACCGACCTGCGCCGCATTCGGCCCGACCTGATCGTTCACGACAGCGCCTGTCCCTGGGGAGCGGTCGCCGCCCGCGAGCTCGAGGTGCCTGCGGCATCGTCGTTCACCACCTTCGCGTTCAACCGCCATGTGCCCAGCCCGACCGGTGGCTCGTGGGAGCTGATGGCCGCGGCGGCGAGGCGACCGGGCAGCCTCCGGGGCTACCTGAGGTCGCGCTGGGGGCTGCACCGCCGGTACGACACGAGCGGGCTCCCCCTGCTGGACATGGGGAACATCCGCCAGCCGCTCAACCTGGTCTACACCTCGCGGGCGTTCCAGCCCGCCGCCGAGGAATTCGACCAGTCCTACCGGTTCG
Source organism: Streptomyces sp. CA-251247 (assembly GCF_050952975.1). Classification (NCBI taxonomy): domain Bacteria; kingdom Bacillati; phylum Actinomycetota; class Actinomycetes; order Kitasatosporales; family Streptomycetaceae; genus Streptomyces; species Streptomyces sp. CA-251247. The sequence continues at coordinate 417,012 of NZ_CP191861.1, forward strand.
TGGGACCGAGCATCGGCGCCCGCCCGGCCGACCCGTCGTTCCCGGCCGACCGACTGCGGAAACCGGTGCTGTACGCGTCCCTCGGCACGGTGTTCAACGCCGACCCCCACCTGCTGCGCAGCTTCGCCGCCGGACTCGCCTCACTGGGCGCCAGTGTCATCGTCTCCACCGGGCAGACCGATCCCACCGCGCTGGGTCCGTTGCCGGGCAATGTGCTCGCCCGCCGCTTCGTCCCCCAGCCGGAAGTGCTGGCCAACGCAGCGCTGTTCGTCACCCATGGCGGGATGAACAGCGTCAACGAGGCCATGTACGCCGGTGTTCCCATGCTGGTGGTCCCCCAAGGTGCCGACCAGCCGATGGTGGCCCGGCGCGTCGAAGAACTCGGCGCCGGCCTGTCGATCCGCACCCAGGACGTGACCGAGCAGTCTGTCCACGCTCTGGCCGAGCGTTTGCTCCACTCCCCCCGGTTCCGGGCGGCGGCAGCCACGCTGCGGGGCGCCCAGCACCAGGCGGGTGGCTACCGGCGCGCCGCCGACGAGCTCGAAGAGTATCTGCGCGCGGCCGGCGCGGCAGGTCACCCGGATCCCGTCGAACCGTCACAGCGAGGCTGAGCCATGGCACTCGTCGTTCTGTTGCTGCTCGCCGGGATGTCGGAGGCCGCCGGGCGCATCCTGCCTCTGGCGGTGCGCCGACCGGGCATGTCGCGGACCCGGGTGGCCGGGCTGCTCTGTGCCGGCGGCCTCGTCGAGGGCGCCGTGTTCGCGTTGTGGCCGCTGACCACGTGGACCCTGGCCGGGCTGGTGCTGCCCTCGCCGCCGACAGGTGCCGGGCTGGTCTGGACACCGGAGCTCGTCGCCCCGCTGATGCTCGCCGCCGTCCTTGCCTTCCCGTTGCTCGGCCCCCTCCTCCACCTGCTGCTCTTCGTCGGAGTCGGAGCCGGGCTGGTCGGCCCGCTCGCCGCGGCCACCGACGTGGGCTGGTGGGGCGCCGCCGGATGCGTGGCCCTCGCCGGCACGGGGCTCGGTGTCGCCGTCGAGGCCGTCCGGCGTCTCGTCGTGAGGATCAGCGCCGCCGAGGCACGGGAGCCGGTCGCATGAACGGTTTCCTGCTCTGGGTCTTCGCGATCGGGCCCGCGCTCCTCGCCGAAGCACTGCTGGCCCGCTACGAGGTACTGGCCTACGGCGCCGGCTGGCGGGCTCCCACCACCCAGCTCCCGGAGGGCATGCCGTACGCCCGCGGCGCGGCCCCCGACAGTCCCCCGCGCGCCTACCTCGTCTACCTGGACGGCATCGGCAAACGCCGCGTTCGCGACAGCCGGGACGGCGGCCAGCTGGTCAAAGCCCTCCTCTCCAGAGCCCCGGAACTGCGGGTTCTGGGACAGGTACAGCCCTACTCGCCACTGGCCGACCCGCTGGCCGACCGACCGGTGTGGGCGTGGCTGCGCCGCCGTATCCAGCTGCTGCTGTTCCTGCACAACGTCATGCAGATCTTCGTCGCCGCCGACCAGCGGTACCGCCCGTTGTACAACCGGGCCGTCGGCGGCCAGATCTCCGCGCAGCTCACGCTCGCCGGCTACCGCCCCGACAGCGGTGTCCCCGTCGTGCTGCTCAGTTACAGCGGCGGTGCCCAGGTCGCCGGCGGCGCGGTCGACGAACTGCACAGCCGGCTGCGCTGCCCGCTCCTGCTGATCACGCTCGGCGGGTTCCACAACGGCGCCAACGACCTCAGCGGTGCCGAGCATCTGCATCAGCTCGGCAGTGCGAGCGACCGGATCGCTCGGGTCGGTACCTGGATCTTTCCTCAGCGCTGGCGGCTGTTCCGTTGGAGCGCATGGAACCGGGCCCGCCGCGCCGGGAAGATCACCCTGCACCGCCTCGACCCCGCCACACACGTCGGGCCGCGCAGCTACATCAGCACGACGGCCCGGTTGCCCGACGGCCGCAGCCACCTCGACCGCACGGCCGACACCGTGATCGCGATCATCCGCGCCCGCGACGGCGCGAGCCCGGCCATGGAGCGCTCGTCGTCATGAACGCCTCGACCGGAGTGCGCGATGCAGGGCGCCCGGGCGGAGGCCGCCGTCCGGGACGCAGCAACACCCGGGCCCTGATCCTCACGGCCGCGCTCGAACTCTTCGCCGCCAAGGGCTATTCGGGCGCCACACTGCGCGGGATCGCCGAACAGGCAGACGTGGACCCGGCGTTGATCCACCACTTCTTCGACAACAAGGGCGGCCTCTTCCAGCACGCCGTTTCCTCGCGGATCGATCTGTCCACCCTCTTCGGCTCTCTGACGGACAAGGAAGCGGCAGAACTGACGAACCGGGGTGAGTGGATCGCCCGGACGTTCCTCTCCTACTGGGAGAACGAGTCGACCCGCACGGCGCTGGTCGCCGTCTTCCGGTCCGGCTTGGCAAACGAGCCGGTCGCCAAGGAGTTCCACGACCGCATCGAGGCGGCCCTCGCATCATGTCTCGCCCGGCTCGCCCCCGAAATGACCGAACGGACACCGGAGTTCCCGTCCCTGGTGTCCGCGCATCTGGCCGGCCTCGTCATGCTGCGGTACGTCTGCCCGATGGAACCTCTCGCCTCGCTCGACTTCGAGGAACTGATGACGTTGCTGGCCCGCGCCGTCGACGTCCTTTTCGACGAGCCCAGGGCCTAGTTCGATGGACGCTGGTGGACGCCGATAGCCCGTCTCCCGTCGCAGGGGGCGACGGGGAGACGGGCGGTGGGGTCCGGCTCGGCCGGATCGCCTCAGCCGAACATGCCGGGCCTGTAGTCCCCGGCAGGCTGCTGGTTGATGACGTTGATGCGGTTGTAGGCGTTGATGATCGCGATCAGCGAGATCAGCGCGGCGAGTTCGTCCTCGTCGAAGTGCTTGGCGGCCTTCTCCCAGACCTCGTCCGGAACACCGCCCGCGGCGTCCGCGATGCGGGTGCCCTGCTCGGCGATCTCCAGGGCGGCGCGCTCGGCGTCGGTGAAGACCTTGGCCTCGCGCCAGGCCGCCACCAGGTTCAGACGCTGCTGCGTCTCACCGGCCTCGATGGCGTCCTTGGTGTGCATGTCCGTGCAGAAACCGCAGCCGTTGATCTGACTGGCCCGGATCTTCACCAGTTCCTGGGTGGTGACCGGCAGGGTCGAGTCGGCCACCACCTTGTTGGCCGAGTTGAGGTGCTTCATGACCTTGCCCGCAAGGGCGTTACCGAAGTAGTTGACGCGCGATTCCATGGTGGGATCCCTTCGATGCAGAGGCAGTTACACCGAACTGACCGGGCTCTCCCGGCAACCGTGACAACCCCACGATGTGACGTGCGTCTCCTCGGGTGGCTTCCCGCGGATTCAGGGGCCGCGGGTAGGTACGCACACCCGGCGCAGCAGCGTCGGACGTGTCCCGCAGCAGGTGTCCGAGAGGCAATAGACCCAGGTCAGAGGCAGTGCGAATGCCCCCGGGCCGAGAAGCGTGCTGCCACCAACAGTTGTAGGATGAGCCTGCGGAAAGGGGCCGCCATGCACCCGGAAAACGACACCGATTCGCTCGAGAGAGCGACCCGGGAGTTCATGGAGGCCCGTCCCCAGTTGTTCGGTGTCGCCTACCGCGTACTCGGCAGTTCCGTGGAGGCCGAAGACATCCTCCAGGAAGCCTGGCTGCGGTGGCAGAACACCGACCGTCGGGACATCGTGGAACCGAAGGCCTTCCTGACGACCGTCACCACTCGGCTCGCGATCAACGTGGCCCAGTCCGCCCGAGTGCGACGGGAAGCGTACATAGGCCCATGGCTCCCCGAGCCGGTCGACACCAGCCGGGACCCGACAGTCGGCGCGGAACGCGCCGAGGCGGTCGAGATGGCGGTCCTCCTCGTCCTCGAGAAACTGAACCCGGTGGAGCGGGCCGCCTATGTCCTGCGGGAAGCGTTCGACTACCCCTATGCGCAGATCGCGGACATCCTGGACACCAGCGAGGCCAACACCCGCCAGCTGGTGAGCCGGGCACGCAAACACCTGGCCACCGAACGCAGAGAGCCGGTCGACCCGGCCGAACACCGCCGCCTGCTCGAGGGGTTCCTCACCGCGGCACAGACGGGTGATCTGGCCACGCTCGAGCACATCCTCTCCGAGGACGTCGTCAGCTACGCCGACGGAGGCGGCGCGCGAGGAGCGTCGAAGATCCCGGTCGTGGGGCGTGAGCACGTCTCCAAGTACCTCAAGGCATTCGCCCCGCGCTTCTGGCCGGGGTCGGACAGCAGGTGGGTCGAGGCCAACGGCCGACCCGCCGTCCTGGTCACCTCCGGCGGCAAGGCGGTCGCACTGCTGTCCATCGACGTGTCGGCCCACGGCGTCGAGCGGATCATGTGGGTGATGAGTCCGGCCAAGCTGGCGCCCTACGTCACGTCGCTCGCCGCCTGAACCCCGATCGAAAGGCGAGGAACATCGTGTCTCCTGCGACCGGTTGCGTGATCGTCGGCGGCGGTCTGGCCGCGGGCAAAGCAGCGGCCGCCCTGCGCAAGCACGGCCACGACGGCCCCGTCCTCATCATCGGATCCGAGGATGAACGGCCCTACATCCGGCCGCCGCTGTCCAAGGGCTATCTGCTCGGCAAGGAGGAGCGTGACTCGATCTTCGTGCACTCCGCGGACTGGTACCCCGAGCACGACGTCGAACTGCTGCTGAGCACGACCGTGATCTCCCTGGACCTGGAATCGAAGGAAGTGGTGCTCGACGGCGGCCGCCGGATGCCGTACGCCAAGCTTCTGCTGGCCACCGGCTCCTCCCCCCGCCGCCTGACCATTCCCGGGGCGGACCTGGGCCATGTGCACTACCTGCGTCGCGTGGGGGACAGCGAGCGCCTCAAGGCCGCCTTCACCGCAGGTTCCAGGATCGTGGTGATCGGCGACGGCTGGATCGGCCTGGAGACCGCCGCCGCCGCACGCATCGCCGGAGCGGAGGTGACCGTACTCGGGCACGGGGAGCTGCCCCTGATCAAGGTACTCGGGCGGGAGGCGGCCGAGGTGTTCGCAGGTCTCCACACCGAACGCGGGGTCTCCCTGCTTCCCGGGGTCGAGGTCGAGCGCCTGGTCGGGACCGAGGGCCGGGTCAGCGGTGTGCAGCTCGCCGACGGCCGGCTGCTGCCCGCCGATGCCGTGGTCGTCGGCGTGGGCATCACCCCCAACGTCGAGCTCGCCCAGCAGGCCGACATCGAGGTCGACAACGGCATCCTCACCGACCGGCACCTTCGGACGTCGGCACCCGACGTGTGGGCCGCCGGCGATGTGGCCAACGCCTTCCACCCGTGGCTGCAACGCCACATCCGCGTCGAGCACTGGGCCAACGCACAGAACCAACCGGCCACGGCCGCGCGGAACATGCTCGGCGAGGACGTCGCGTACGAGCGGCTGCCGTACTTCTACACCGATCAGTACGACCTGGGCATGGAGTACACCGGCTACGTCCACCAAGGCGGCTACGACCGGGTCGTCTTCCGCGGCGACAAGGAGAACCGGAAGTTCGTCGCCTTCTGGATGTCACGACACCAGGTGCTCGCCGGGATGGCGGTCAACGTGTGGGACGTCATCGGCCCGATCCGCGCCCTGATCCAGTCCCGGGCCGACGTCGACGACGCCGCTCTCGCCGATCCCGACGTGCCCTTGGACAGCTTCCTGCCCTGACAGGACCGAGCCGGCTCGCGCCCGGGAGGTCGCCGTGCGGTCGCGCAGTACGAGAGACCTGGCCACCCCGTCCAGGTGGACGGGATCCGGAGCGGTGCGTCACACACTCCGTCGCCGCCTTGTCCTTGTCAGTACAGACACCATCGATCGGCGCAGCTACCACGCTCCAGCGCCGACGTGACCCCGAGAGGATCCCCATCATGAAGGTTGTCGTCATAGGAGGAACCGGCCTCATCGGTTCGAAGCTGGTGAGCAGGCTCGCCGAACACGGCCACGAGGCGGTACCGGCCTCCCCCGACAGTGGTGTGAACACACTGACGGGCGAGGGCGTGGCCGAGGTCCTCGAAGACGCCGCCGTCGTCGTGGACGTCTCCAACTCCCCCTCCTTCGCGGACGACGACGTGATGACGTTCTTCCGCACCTCCACCACGAACCTCCTCGCGGCCGAGAAGGAGGCCGGCGTCAGCCATCATGTCGCGCTGTCCGTCGTGGGCACCGACCGTCTCCAGCAGAGCGGCTACTTCCGTGCCAAGCAGGCGCAGGAGGAGCTGATCAAGGATTCCGGAGTTCCTTACTCCATCGTCCATTCCACGCAGTTCTTCGAGTTCATGAAGGGCATCACGGCAGCGGCGACCAAGGACGACAACACCGTGCACCTGGCGCCGGTCAAGATCCAGCCCATCTGCTCCGACGACGTCGCGGCCGCCGTGGGGCGCTCCGCGGTCGGCGAACCGCTCAACGGTGTGGTCGAGGTGGCCGGCGCCGAGACGTTCCAGCTGGACGAGCTGATCCGCATGCGTCTGGCAGCCACGAACGATCCCCGCACGGTCGTGTCGGACCCCGAGGCCCCGTACTACGGGGCGCAGCTCCAGGAGACCACGCTGCTCCCCGGCGCCGACGCCCGTATCGGCGAGATCCGCTTCGCCGACTGGGCCGCCCAGCAGCAGTAGGCATGGGCGTGGGGCCGTGCGCGCTGTCCGTCACGCGACGCCGGCACACCGTGCCGCGACCGGCCGCGACCACACAGCCCCTGCCTGCTCGTGGGCGCCCTGAGGCACTGAGTCATCGGCACGGTGTCACAAACAGCGGGATCAACCGGTCGTACTCAGTGACGTACCCAATGATCGGAGCGAACGTGGCTATCACCGAACAACGTCTTGCGACCATGGTGTTGGTGATCGGAACGGGCGGCGCGGGACTACGGGCGGCCATCGAGCTGGCCGAAGCAGGAATGGACGTGCTCGCCGTCGGAAAGCGCCCCAAGGAGGACGCGCACACGGCCCTGGCGGCGGGCGGTATCAATGCCGCCCTCGCCACCATGGACCCCGGGGACAGCTGGCAACAGCATGCCGCGGACACTCTCAAGGAGAGTTATCTGCTCGCCGATCCCCACACCGTCGAGATCGTCACTCAGGGCGCCGCTCTGGGCATCGACGACCTGGAGCGCTACGGCATGGCCTTCGCCAGGGAGGACGACGGCCGTATTTCCCAGCGCTTCTTCGGCGCGCACACATTCCGGCGTACCGCCTTCGCCGGTGACTACACCGGCCTGGAAATCCAGCGCACGCTCGTCAGGCGCGCCGGCCAGTTGAACATACCTGTGCTCGACAGCGTCTACATCACCCGGCTCCTGGTGCACGACGGTGCGGTGTTCGGGGCCTACGGCTTCGACCTCAACGACGGGACGCGCTACCTCATCCACGCCGACGCCGTCATTCTGGCGGCGGGCGGCCATACCCGTATCTGGCGACGGACGTCATCACGGCGCGACGAGAACACCGGCGACTCGTTCCGGCTGGCGGTGGAGGCCGGCGCGCGTCTGCGCGACCCGGAGCTGGTGCAGTTCCACCCCTCGGGAATCATCGAGCCCGAGAACGCGGCCGGCACCCTGGTCAGCGAGGCGGCCCGCGGTGAGGGCGGCATCCTGCGCAACGCCCTCGGTGAGCGTTTCATGGCCCGCTACGACCCCGAGCGCATGGAGCTGTCCACGCGCGACCGTGTGGCCCTCGCCTCCTACACGGAGATCAAGGAAGGCCGCGGCACGCCCAAGGGTGGTGTGTGGCTCGACGTGTCCCATCTGCCGCGACAGACGATCATGAACCGTCTGCCACGGGTCTACCAGACGCTTCTGGATCTCCAGATGCTCGACATCACCCGCGATCCGATCGAGATAGCGCCGACCGCGCACTACTCGATGGGCGGGGTGTGGGTCAGGCCCGAGGACCACAGCACCGACGTGCGCGGGCTCTACGCCATCGGCGAGGCCTCCAGCGGCCTGCACGGCGCCAATCGCCTCGGCGGCAACAGCCTCATCGAGCTGCTGGTCTTCGGTCGCATCACGGGGCAGGCCGCAGCCGCCTACTCCCAGGCACTGACCGCACAGCCGCGCTCGGCGGCCGCGGTGGCCGAGGCCCGTCGCGAGATCGACGACCTGCTCGCCGCGGACGGCCCGGAGAACGTCCGTGCCCTGCAGCGCGCCATCCGCAACACCATGACCGAGCACGCGGGCGTCGTCCGCGACGAGGAAGGGCTGCGCGCCGGTCTGGCGGAGCTCGCCGGCATCGAGGACCGCATGAAGACCGTCGGGGTCCACCCCGACATCGCCGGCTTCCAGGACCTCGCGCACGCCTTCGACCTCAAGTCCGCCGCCCTTGCCGCCCGAGCGACGCTCGAAGCGGCGATCGAGCGCCGCGAGTCCCGCGGCTGCCACAACCGCAGCGACTATCCGGACATGGATCAGGCCTTGCAGGTCAATCTCGTCTGGTCGCCGACGACGGGAATCACTCACGAGAGCATCGCCCCTGTTCCGGAAGAGATCTCCGCGTACATGCAGGAGGTCTCCAGCGAGGGAAAGCTCGTGGAGTAGCGCGCCGGCTGCCGCCCTGCACCGTCCGGTCCGGCGACCGCGGGTCCGCGCCCGCGGTCGCCACCGGTGACTGCTGCGACATCGCCACTGCCCCGTGTCACAACAACTGCGTCTGTCCGGTCTTCATGAGCAAGGGCGCAGGACGATCGAGGCGATCGTCCGTTCTGTGCGGTGCCATATGAGTGGGAGGTCGCCGTATGGACAAGGCCAGTGATTCGGCCTCGATCGCAGAGCTGCTCGACGAGCGGCGGCATCTCCTGAAGGTCGCCTGTTCGATTCTGGGCACCGGCACCGGCGCCGAGGCGGAGAGTGTCATCGCCGAGACCTACCGGCAGTGGTACGAGCTGCCCGATCCGGCGCGGGCACGGATCGCCACCCCACGGTCCTGGCTCGCGCGGCTCGTGGGCAGTATCTGCTCGGCCGATGCGTCGGCGTTCGTGCTCGATGACCCGTTCCGGACGGCTCCCGTCGCGGTCGCCGAGGGACAGGCGGATCCGGACTGCACCGAACTCGCAGGCCACGCACGCCGCAGTCTGCGGGCTCGGCGCTCGCGTCCCGCCACACCGCAACAGCACGACGCCGTGGTCCGTACGGTCCGACTGGCCTGTGCCACGGGGGACGCACCTCTGCTGGCATCCCTGCTGGCACACGACGTCACAGCGGTCTTCGACGGCGGCGGCAAGGTCCGCGCTCTGACCGAGCCCGTCCACGGCCACCTGGAGGTCGCCCACAGCCTGCTGACCCTGCTCGCCCCGCGCCCGGGCACCACGCTCCACACCCACTCCGTCAACGGCAGTACCGGCATCGTCGCGCGCTACGACCACCGAGTCGCCGCCGTGATCATTCTCGACATCGCCGGCCCGCATGTCGTACAAGCATGGGTCACCCTCAACCCGGACAAGCTCCGCTCCTGGAACCGGCCCACAGCGGAGACGGGTAAGCCAGGACGTTCATGACGCCGCGTTCCCGGTCAGGCGAGCCAGTCGGTGTAGTGGGTGGGCGCGAGGCGGGCGCTGCGATCCGTGAGGACATCTCCCGGGATGGCGACGAACATGCCCGCACCGTCGTCGGTGACGACGGAGCGCGCGTCCCCTTTGGTGGTGAGGGTGAGCCGGCCGAGCTCGTCGAGGGCGTAGATGTCGGGTCCTGCGATCTTGAGGACGCCGTTCAGAGGGTCACCGACAGCGACCTCGCTGACGGCCGCGGCGACGTCCGCGGCCGCGATGGGCTGAATGGGCGTGCGGGAGAGGCGGACCGTGTCCCCCTCGGTCGAGGCCGAGATGACCGTGTCCATGAACTCCATGAACTGGGTGGCGCGCACGATGGAGTACGGAATGGGCCCGTCCTTGAGCAGGTCTTCCTGAAGCACCTTCGCCCGGTAGTAGTCCATGTCCGGTACGTGGTCGACGCCGATGATGGAGAGGATGACGAAGTGCCGGACGTGCGCCTTGTCGCTCGCCGCGAGGAGGTTGCCCATGGAGGTACGGAAGAAGTCGAGCGAGGCGGCGTCGAACGTGGGAGAGTTCGCCAGGTTCACGACCACATCGGTGCCGGCGACGGCATCGTCCAGGCCCTCACCGGTGATGATGTCGACTCCCGTCGACGGGGAGCACGGTGTCGCCTCGTGGCCTTGGGCATTCAGGTTCTTCACGACCTGCGACCCGATCAGGCCGGTTCCTCCGATGACGGCGATCTTCATCTCTCCACCTCTCTGGTCCACCCCGGATTCGGGCCCATCTCCAGGAAGCGCTTCCGCGGGCGGGCCTGCAACTGCTCCACGCCAGGAGTGGGCCCGCACACCTCCACGCTAGGAATGGCTACGGTTGCTGTCCTCGAACTCCTCGACGGTCACCTTCGGGACCTGGTTGTTCTTGCCGAAATAGCCCCTTCTGAGCATGGCACGCAGCCTCTCGGCACGCGTGGGTTCGCGTCCCTCCTGGCCGGTTCCGACGCTCGGCGCGACCTCCCCGGACTCGTACTGCTCATGCGCGGTGAGCAGGTACAACTGGCCCTGGGAAACCGGCTCGTGAATCTCGACGAACTCGCCGTGCGGAAGACGTGTGATGACACCTGATTCCCGTCCGTGCAGCACCTTGTCCCTGTCACGTCGCTGAAGGCCGAGGCAGATCCGCTTGGTGACGATGAATGCGACGACGGGGCCGGCGAAGAGAGCGAAGCGGACGAACCAGGTGACGTGGTTGATCGACAGATCGAAGTGGGTCGCGACGATGTCGTTGCCCCCTCCGATGAGCATCACGATGTAGCCGACGGACCAGGCGACTCCGAGGGCGGTGCGGGTCGGGACATTGCGCGGCCGGTCGAGGATGTGGTGCTCGCGATCGTCACCGGTGATCCAGGATTCGATGAACGGATAGACCGCGATCACGGCGAGGTACAGACCGAACACCACCAGCGGAATGAGGACTCCCAGAGCCAGGGTGTGACCCCAGAAGTCGATCTCCCAGCCGGGCATCGCCCGCACGAGACCCTCGGCGAAGCCCATGTACCAGTCGGGCTGAGCACCCGCCCCCGCCTGATCCGGCCGGTACGGGCCGATGGTCCAGATCGGGTTGATGGTCGCGATGGCGGCGAGAATCGCGATGACACCGAAGACCAGGAAGAAGAAGCCTCCTGCTTTGGCCAGATAGATCGGGAAGAACGGCATGCCCACGATGTTCTGGTTCTTCCTGCCGGCCCCCGCGTACTGCGTGTGCTTATGGAAGAAGAGCAGGATCAGGTGCCCCACCAGCAGGCCCACCATGATGCCGGGCAGCAGGAGGATGTGAATGGAGTAGAACCTCGACACGATGTCCGTCCCGGGGTATTCACCGCCGAACAGGAACATCGACAGGTACGTGCCGACCAGCGGTACCGCCAGGATCAGGCCCTGGGTGAGGCGCACACCGGTGCCCGAGAGCAGGTCGTCCGGCAGCGAGTAGCCGGTGAAGCCGGTGAACATTCCAAGGACGAGCAGCAGGAAGCCGAGCAGCCAGTTGATCTCGCGCGGTTTGCGGAACGCGCCGTTGAAGAAGACGCGCATCATGTGCACGAACATGCCGGCGATGAAGATGACCGCGGCCCAATGGTGGATCTGACGGATGAGCAGACCACCGCGGACGTCGAAACTGATGGCAAGTGTGGAGGCGTACGCCTCGCTCATCAGGATGCCCTGCATGGGGATGTAGCTGCCGTGGTACTCCACCTCGTTCATCGACGGGTGGAAGAACATCGTCAGATAGATCCCGGTGAGGATGATGACGACAAAGCTGTAGAGGCAGATCTCCCCCAGCATGAAGGACCAGTGGTCGGGAAAGATCTTGCGCATATTGGCCTTCGCCAGGCCGAAAACACCCACCCGCCCGTCAGCCCAGTCGGCGAGCTTCTCTCCACGATGTGCACGCCCCCGGCTCGCCGGCGCCCCAGTGTCCATAGTTCCGTCTTCATCCATCCGGTAGACGTCGCCACACAAATGCGGCACATGTGGTCCTATCGACACGGAGTATGCCAATCACCCCAGGTGTCTGCCGGGTGACTCACAGTCATTCGATGACCAATTTCGGCGAACCAGCCTGCGGAGGGAGTGTGCGACGGCGGTCCTGTACGGCCGCTGCCACTCGCACGACCGTGGCGGCGCGGGCACACACCGCAGATCGTGCGGGCACGTGCTCGCGGGGTGACCATGAAAGGGCGTCTCCTCACGTACGGACAGGAGGTCCGTCATGCCCCTTCCCCGCGTCCTGGTGGTCGGAGGTGGGTTCGCGGGCGTGGAATGCCTGCGCCGTCTGGAGAAGATCCTGCGCCCTGGAGAAGCGGAACTGGTCCTGGTCTCACCGGACGACTACCAGCTCTATCTGCCGCTCCTGCCGCACGTGGCCTCGGGACTGCTGACCCCGCAGTCCGTCGCGGTCTCCCTGCGCCGGCGACTGCGCCGGAGCCGGTACATCCCCGGTATCGCCGTCGGAGTGGACCCCGGGCAACGGCGCGTGAGCGTGCTCACAGCCGAGGGGCCGCAGCGCGATCTGCACTACGACATCCTGCTGCTCGCCGCCGGCAGCACGACCCGGCTCCTCGGCATCCCCGGCGTGAGCGAGTACGCCCTCGGGATGAAGACGCTGGCCCAGGCGGCCTACCTGCGCGACCACGTGATCGGGCAGCTCGATGCCGCGGCGATCGCCACCGACCCCCAGGAGCGTGCCGAACGGCTGCGGTTCGTCGTGGTCGGCGGCGGCTATGCCGGCACCGAGACGGCCGCCGCCCTGCACCTGCTCACCCAGGCGGCGGTGAACAGGTTCCCGCGACTCGATCCCTCGCAGCTCAGCTGGCACCTGGTGGACATCGCCCCGCGGCTCCTCCCGGAGATCGGCGAGCACCTCGGCGACAAGGCGATCCAGGCGCTGCGCAAGCGCGGCATCGAGATCTCCCTGGAGACCAGCGTCACCCGGCTGACCCCGCGTTCCGTCGAACTCACGGACGGACGCACCCTGCCCACCAGGACGCTGGTGTGGACAGCGGGAGTCGCCGCGAGTCCGCTCGTGAAGACCGTCGAAGCGGACCTGGTCGGAGGTCGGCTCGCCACCACGCCGCAGATGGACGTACCGGGAGCACCCGGTGTCTTCGCCGTCGGGGATGCCGCGGCGGTGCCGGACCTGGCCCGGGGCGAGGGCTTCATCACGCCACCGACCGCCCAGCACTCGCAGCGCCAGGGCAAGGCCGTGGCCCGGAACATCGCGGCCACCCTGCGCGGCCGCCCCATGAAGCCCTACTACCACCGGGACTTGGGCCTTGTCGTCGACCTCGGTGACGCCTACGCGGTCTCGCGGCCGCTCGGCATCGAGCTGTCCGGCCTGCCGGCGCAGGCGGTCGCTCGCGGCTACCACCTGTTCGCTCTGCCCACCCTCACTGCCCGAGCCCGCGTGGCGGCGAACTGGGCACTGAACGCCACCACCGGAGACGATTTCGTCAGTACCGGCTTCCAGCGCGGCCGCCCCGCCACACTCCCGCACTTCGAGCACACCGAGCTGTACCAGGGAGAGAAATCCCTACCCGCGTAGGCCGGCCTCGGACGGTTCCCCGCAGCGCGGGAGCGGCAGCCGATCGGCCGGCGCAGCGTGCCCTCCCCGGCGGCTGGACCCGTGGTGCGCCGGTCGCGCAGTGGACCGGGTTCTCCGGTGGGACGTGAGGACCGGATCGCCGCCGTGCCGACGGCGGCGGGCGGGGCCGCCGGCTGCGGTCCCGCCCGTGTGCGCGTTGTCGTGAGGTATCAGCGCAGGCCGAAAGCCCGGGTGATCGTCTGCGACACGGTGTTGTCGGCGCTGTCCCGTCCGGTGACCCGCAGGCTCACGAAGCCGGCCTTCGTCGGGGCCTTGAGGCTCGTCCGCCATCCGTCACCGTCACGGCCGAGATCGGACCGGTGCCAGGTCGCCCCGTCGTCGTAGGAGACCTCGACGACGGGCTTTGAGATGGCGGCCGTCGTGCCCGGCAGATGAGATGCGGTCACCGTCAGCCCGGCACGCCGGTCCGCACGGCCGGCCTTGTCGGTGTCCACGCCGTAGTCGAGCTGGATCAGCGGCAGTGACGCGGTCGACTCGGGGCCGGTCGCCGCCGAGGTGAAGTTCCACTCGGTCAGCGTGCGTGTCGAGTAGGGGTGTTCCCAGGCGCCGCGGTTGTTGTCGACCACCAGCCGGTAGGGCAGGCGCTCTGCGGCGAGTTGCGGAGAGGTCAGCCGCTCGGCGTTGCTCCAGGTGAGCTCGCGGTCGCCCTGATGGAGCGACACCCGGTTGGCCACGCCGAAGTTCGCGTAGGCGTCTCCGACATGGCCGGCACCGGAGTCGCCCCAGCCCGGCGCGGGCACGTACATCGTGTCGAGGTAGCGAACCGGCTGGAAGGTGCCCGGAGCCATCCGGGGCCGCTGGATCGGACCGAACCAGCTGACCTTGCCGGTCTTCCCGGGTGCGTAGCGCAGAAGGTCGATCGACCGCTGCCCGGTCTCACCGGCGATGTTCGCCGCCTCCACCCAGTCGGCGTCGGCGGTGACCCAGTCGGTCCGCTCGCCCTGGGCGGGAGCGATGAGCTGGTTACCGGCGGTCCAGCCCTGCCAGGCGTCGTACCGGAACTCGTTCGCCTTGCCGGGCCGGTGGTTGCGGAAGGAGACGTCCGCCCGGGCCAGTCCGCCCGGCTGCACACGCCAGGTCGGCTCCGCCGGCACGGCTGCGGACCAGTGGTGCACCACGTCGTAGAGGTACTCGGTGGTGGGGTGCGAGGCGACCTTCAGTACGGCTCCGCCGCGTCGCAGCCGGTTGATCAGGTCTGCGCCCTGGTCGGCGTCGAGCGTCGCCACGGTCAGTGGGGCCGGGCTCTCGGGGCTGTACGCATGCTCGTCCCAGGGCTGAAGGCGGCCGATGCCGTCGTTGACGACCAGGAGAAGGCTCGCGCCCGCCGCGGCGGCGGCTTCCGCCTGCTCCCGGATGGCGACGGTGTCGCTGCGCCGCACCACGACGGCCAGTCCGCGCACGTCGTGCCGGGCCAACTGCCCCGCAGAACCCTCGCCGGCGAAGACAGCCTTGAGTGTCCTGGTGCCGGCCGGGAGCGGCTTGGCCGCACGCTTGACCAGCGGGTCGGCGTAGGTCTGCGCCCCGGTGCCCACGGTCAGCGCAGGCTGCTCGAGGCGGAAGCGGGCACCGAACTCGAACCTGCCCTCCGTGACCTTCTTGCCGGTCGGCAGAGCCCAGATGCTGTCGTAGGACGGGTTGGGCAGCATGGACGACGCGAACAGAGTGCGGGCGAAGGAGCGTTCGACGTCCAGGCGCGGTGCGACGGCCGTGGTCTGCTTCGGTGCGCGCGCGAGGATCTGACGCGCCTTGCGGCCGTCCAGGGTGACGGTACGGTCCTGATCGAGCTGCACGTCGTTGAAGCCGAGTACCGCCATGCCCAGTGAGTGGGGCCCGTTCGCCCCCTGGACGTCGGCGTGGATCCATCCGCTGTAACTGCCTTCGGGCAGCCGCATCGTGCCGGTGCCGTTCGCGACGTCCATGGTCGTGACGAGGCGCTCGGAGATGACGTGGACTCGGCCGGTCAGCGGCTTGCCCGCCCGGTCCTTGGCGACGACGGTCAGAGTGCGCCGCACTCCCTCTCTCGCTCCACCGATCAGGGTGCGGGCACGGACCTTTCCTGCGCTGTCCGTGGCGGTGACCATGCCGCTGACCGGCTGGTCGGCCGGCAGCCGTTCCAGGTCCGCGGTCACGGAGACCGTGGTGATGCCGTGGGCAGGAACGGTGACCCGGCTGTCGGAGAGGCGGTACATCCCCGCCGGGGTGGTGCCGGCATCGACCGCCAGATCGAGGGCGACCGGGGCGTCGCCGACGTTGGTGTACGTCACCTTCCGGACGTCGGTCTCTCCTGGCTTCGGAGGCCAGGTGTGGAAACCGGAGTGTGCGCTGACGGTCGCGAAGACCGTGGCGTGCACCGCCGCGGCGGCGTCGAGCCGCCCGGCGCCCGCCTCGTACGGCGAGTAGGAGGGGGTGGCCTTCGCGCTGCTGACCAGTGCCTCCTTGAGCCGCGCCCCGGTCCAGTCCGGGTGCGCGGCGGCCAACAGCGCGGCGGCACCGGCGACGTGCGGTGTCGCCATCGACGTACCGGTCATCGTGGTGTAGTGGCCCGAGCCGCCGCGCTTGTAGTGGGTGCGGGCCGCGAGGATGTCCACACCGGGAGCGGTGATTTCCGGCTTCACACCGGCGTCGCCGTCACGCGGCCCCTGGCTGGAGAACTCGGCGAGCCGGTCCGCGGAGTCGACGGCGCCCACGGTCAGCGCGGAGTCCGCGGCACCGGGGCTGCTGATGGTCCGCGGGCCGCCGTTGCCCGACGCGACGACGAACAGTGCGCCCGTCTCACGGCTGAGCCGGTCGACAGCCGCGCTCATCGGGTCGGTGTGGTCTCCCGCGCCGCCCAGGCTCATGTTGATGATCTTGGCCTGCTGGTCGCGGGCGGCCCATTCCATACCCGCGATGATCCAGGATTCCTGGCCACGGCCCTCGTTGTCGAGCACCTTGCCGATCCGCAGCCGGGCGCCGGGGGCGACTCCCCGCTCCTTGCCTTCGGAGGCGCTTCCGGTGCCGGCGATGGTCGAGGCGACGTGCGTGCCATGACCGTGGTAGTCGAGGAAGTCCTGCTCGTACGGGACGAAGTTGACGCCGGCGTCGATCTGTTCGGCAAGGTCAGGGTGTTCGGGGTCCACGCCGGTGTCGAGGACCGCCACCTTGACGGCCTTGCCGGTGTTGCCCTCCTCCCAGACCTGCTGCGCGCCGATCTGCGCGGTCGATTCGGACAGGTCGGCCTTCACCTTGCCGTCCAGCCACACCCGGGCGATGCCGCTGGCGAACGCCGGCTTCGCCGAACGAGCGGACACCGAGGCCGCGTTGCCGGTGAGGGCAGACCAGAAGGCCGTGGCCTTGTCGCGATTCTGTGCGACGGAGGCGCCCTGCACGCTGTCCAGCCGGCGGACGACGCTCGAACCGGCAACCTTGGGCAGGGTCCGGGTCTTGGCCGCGGCGTCGGTGTAGTTCACGATGAGCGGCAGCCGGTCGGCGTGCGCGTCGTCGAAGCCGTCGGCGATCAGCTGCGTCACGTTGAACAGCCGCTTGTCGAGGTTGCCGGCGCTGATGTACGGCAGGACCGAGTCGGGATAGACGTACGTCGCACCGTCGATGACGGCGCGGTGGTACCCGGTGGTGGCCGGGCCCGCGCCCTCGAAGGACCGGATGACG
This sequence comes from Streptomyces sp. CA-251247, assembly GCF_050952975.1. Classification (NCBI taxonomy): domain Bacteria; kingdom Bacillati; phylum Actinomycetota; class Actinomycetes; order Kitasatosporales; family Streptomycetaceae; genus Streptomyces; species Streptomyces sp. CA-251247. The sequence goes on from NZ_CP191861.1 coordinate 434,302, forward strand.
GTGCCGTCGGCGGCGGTACCGATCGTGACCTTGTCGCCCGTGATCAGCGTGACCGTGTGCGTGCTGTCCTTGCCGGGTGACCGTTGTGCGGCCCCGGCGGACGACGCGACACCGGCCGGGTGCGCGGATACGGCGGTGGCGGCCGGTATGCCCCCGACCGCCAGGGCGGTGACCACGCCGAGCGCGATCAGCCCGGGTCTGGGGAAGGGAACCATGCGCAAGGCGACTCCTCAGAATCTGCGAGGTGGAAGACCTGATCGTCCGGCCGCCTCCGGCCATGCTCAATGGGCCGGCGCCGACGCACTTGTGACATGGCACAGTTGCGACGCGGCCGGTCCCCTTGTGGTCGTGGTGCCGCGAGGGCGTCGCCCTGGACGCTCTCGGCCGCGACACCGATCGGCTCGGCCTGCGTGAGCGCTGCGGTGACGCTTCGCCACGAGGAAAGCGATGCGCGAGTGAAGGGCCGGACGTCAGTTGCCGGCTCGATGAACACGCCATGTTTTGTGGGCTGTTCGGACCGTTGCCCACCCTTTGGGCACGTGCAATCCTCGAATTCTCGATTCCACACATATGCGTGCCTCAGCGACAGAGCCGCGCACTCACGATCGTCCGAAGGGAGCCCTCGCCATGGCCACCAGTCCCGAGCCCGCCAATCAGGTGCAAGTCATCGACGTCGACAAGGACGACGCCCCGCTGTTGCACACGGTCAGCGGACAGGACGAGGGATCGGGAGCAAGCAACCGCTTCATCCTGCACAGTCACAAGCCGTTCGACCGGTTCATCGTGTACCTCATGCGGCACAAGAACCACAAACTCGTGAACATGTACGCGGACAAGCCCATTCATCTGCAGTACGGGCAGTATCTGCACCTCCGCGGCGATCACGGCTCACCCAAGGTCAAGAGCGCCCTCAACCCCCTCGACATGGGGTGGGCTCAGGGAACGCTCAATCCGTCGTTCGCCCGGCCCAATCCGAAGGGCAAGAGGAGGCTGAAGTTCTTCAACTTCGCCGCCAATTCGATCACAGCAATCCTGTCGCCCCAGAGCGCCGTCCAGATGATCGCAGAGCACACGATCCTCCAGAAGAACTACTACCTGATCATCTCGGGTGTGGAGGACACGCTGGGTCTCAAGGGCGAGGTGACGCGCATCAGGCTCACCGATTGGGAGGCTCACGAAAAGGACGAGAAGGTGGCCATCACGCTCGACGAGGTCGCCGAGGAGCTCGCGGACCACAGGGCGGAAATCGAGACCCTGAATGCAAGCACCGTGCATCAACTCAAGGAACTTCTGGATGCGAAGGGGCACCGGGACCACTACGTCACGGCGGTCGAAAAGGAGTAGCAGGAGGGGCTGCGCAACGAAGGTCGACAGGCCTGTGGATGTGGCACCTGCCGGGGCTGCCTCACGGGGACCCGTGCCGGCGACCGCGCTCCTCAGGTCTCCTCTTCCATCCGGATGGCCTCCTGCAGGCTCCGGACCGCTTCGCCCGGCTCGCGCTCCTGGACCTCCAGCAACGCCGCCGCGATGGCGTCCAGCTTCCGCTGGATCGCGTGCTCGGCTCGTCGTTCGGAGTTCTTGAGCAGAGCGAGGAGGAGCAGCGTGACGGCGGTCATCGTCTCGCCGGTGAGCATCAGCCATTCGAGCGGCAGCTTGAGGGCATGGGTGGTGATGACCACGGCCACGAGGACCAGGCAGAAGCCGAAGAACGCCGGAGAACTGGTGAAGTTCGAGGCGTTCTCCGCGAGACGGGAGAACCAGCCCCGGCGGTCGCCGTCCCGGTCGGAGGGGTGCTGGAAGGTCATGCATGCCATCTACCCGGTCACGGGTGAACACACCTGAGTCGTCTGCAACCGTTCACCTGGTTGCGAGGGCCTGCGGCGCCGCCGCACCGCAGGCTCCCCGGTGCGCGGTGCGGAGCCGGGCCGGGCCGGGATCAGGCCTCCAGGTCGCGCGCCTGGTGAAGCCAACCGGTGAACAGGTCGGCGTCGATGTCTGCCACCGAGCGGAGCTTGACCTGAGCCATCTCCCGCGATGCCGCCTCCAGCCGGCCGGAAGGGTCCGTCACGGACTGCCCGCGCCACAGGGCGAAGGTCACGTACGAGCCGTACGCCTTGATCAGCGCGACCGGCTGCTTTCCCGGTGCTTCGCCCAGGCTCCACACGGGATGTCCGTGCCACATGGCGGCTTAGACGCCGATGAGGGCCGCATCGACGGTCTTCCGTGCGTGCTCGGCGATGTCTCGCAGCGGCGCGTCGAGGGACTCCACGTATGCCTCGACAGTCTCGAACTTCGCCATGGTCTGTGCCTCCGTCAGATGATGATCTCCGGTGTTCGAGAGGCAGACCGACGGCAGTCGCGAAACTCATCGCACACGGCGGGGGGAATGCGCGCCGCGGGACTAGTGCGCACCGCTCATCCCGGCGTCCGGGCGAAGTCGGCGCCCCGGGGGTACGACGAACGGGCCGCGGCGGCCGCCGCCCTAGGAGAGCGTTGCGGACCCGGTTGACCGCTCGTAGTGTTCGGGCTCGACGAGAGATCACACGGGCGGGGCACGATCGTGCCGTACGGGAGGGCAGCATGGACGGCATGGACCTGGGCGAGGACGAGATCCTCGCCCGCCAACTCGCCGCCGTGGCGTCCTCCGTGGGCGCGGCAGGAGGAATGACGGGGCGCATCGCCCGCCGGATGAAGAAGAACGTCCACGAGATCGACCTGATCCTGCCTCTGCCGTTCGCGGAAGCCCTGGGAAGAGTCGTCCGCGTCCTGGACCAGGCGGGCCCGAGATTCGACCACGCGGTCCCCGGCACGGAACTCCGCGCGGACGCCATGGCGGTACGGGTGGTCACGGGTGGCGGGTTCGGCGGCATGAACCCTGTCGTGGTCACGGTCTTCGTCGACGCACTGCCGGGGGGCGAGGGCTGCGCCGTGAAGCTGCGAGCCGCCGCCAAGGAGGGTCTGATCAAGCAGCGCGCCGGACAGAAGACGGCGCAGCGTCTCGCGGCACTGCTTGTCGATTGAGCATCCGGGGAGGGCCGGCACGGGCCGCGTACGTCGACCGGTGCCGTGACCGGGCGGCCACACGTCCGCCCACGGGCGATACATGACCGGTCGCCAGGCCACCCGCACCCCGCCCGGGTTGCGCTCACCCGCCTCCGTGCCGATCATGCTCCCAACCCACCGGCCTCACGGTGGTATGCGGTGCATCGGCCAGTCGCCGTACAACCAACACCGGTGCCGAGAACCGTGGCGCGACCGACCGCGTCCCCTCTCATGCCCGACACCTCTGGCCCCACGGACCACAACGAAAGAGACGCATGCGAAACCGCACCCGAGTGACGGCCCCGGCGGCCGCGCTTCTCGGCACAGCTGCTGCCTTAACTCTCTCCCCGACCGCGCGAGCGCAGGGCTCCCACGGTGGTGGGACGCCCGGCGGCGACAGCCTGGGCGACCCGGTCTACCCCGTACTCGGCAACACCGGATACCGGGTCTCGGACTACCTGCTCGACTTCACCTACCGTGCCGACACCCAGTTGGTCGATGCGTCCGTGACCATCACGGCCCGCGCCACACAGGATCTCTCGCGCTTCTCGCTGGATCTGCTCGGTCCGGTCGTCCAGGGCGTATGGCTGGACCACCGCAAGGCGACGTTCGAGCAGGCGGCCGAGAAGCTGGTCGTCACACCGGCGGCCTGCGTACGCAAGCACAGGAAGTTCGTCATACGTGTCGACTATGTCGCCGACCCGCGCAAGATCAAGCCTCCCTACAACGGCTGGGTGCCGACGCCAGACGGATTCGCCGTCGCCTGTCAGCCGGATCTGGCGCGCACGGTCTTCCCGTGCAACGACCATCCGAGCGACAAGGCGAACTTCACCTTCAAGGTGACGGTCCCCGAAGGCCTGCAGGGCGTCGCAACCGGTTCGCTCGTCTCCACCAGAACCGTCGACGGCATGACAACGTTTGCCTACCGCTCGCGCGACCCGATAGCCACCGAAGTCGTGCAGGTCACGGTGGGCGACTACCGAATAGTCGAGCGGCAGGGACCGAGCGGCATGCGTCTGCGGGACGTCGTCCCGACCGCTCGCGCCGCCGCCCTCGAACCGGCTCTCGCTCTCACACCGGCTCAACTGACTTGGGTCGAGCAGCGACTGGGCCGATACCCCTTCGAGGCGTACGGCATCCTGCCGGCCAACACGGACGCACCCGACGCGTTCGACTTCACCGGTCTGGAGACCCAGACGCTCACCATCTACAAGCCGAACTACCTCCTCCAGGAGGAGAAGCTGATCGGCTCGCACATGATGCACGAACTGGTCCACTCCTGGTTCGGCAACCTGGTGGCACCCGCCACCTGGTCCGATCTGTGGATCAACGAAGGGCATGCCGACTACTACGGTCTGCTCTACCGGTACGAGCGCGGCTGGCCCGACTCACTGGGACTGACCAGCATGGAAGCCCGGATGAAGGACGTCTACTCCCGCGGTGACCAGTGGCGCAAGGACGCCGGCCCCGTCGCGGCACCGACCGCCGCGAACCTCTTCCACAGTCAGCGGTACACGGGCGGCGTGCTCGTTCTCTACGCCCTGTGGACCCTCGTCGGCGACGACACCTTCCGCCGGATCGAGCACAGCTTCCTCCACAAGTACCGCAACTCCAGCGCCTCCACGGCCGACTACATCGCCGTGGCCTCCCAGGTGTCGGGCCAGGACCTGTCCGGCTTCCTCCATGAGTGGCTGTACGGCACGAAGACGCCGCGCATGCCCGGCCATCCGGACTGGACGGTGACACCGCCGACCAACTCGACGGCTTGGAAGGAAGAGATGCACGCCCCGCACGACCACGCGAGCGCGACTCTCTGAGGCGTCGGGTTTCCGGTCTCCCCGGCACGGTGGGCCTGTCGGACGCGAAGTCCGACGGCTCGCCGCGCCGTGGGCGACGGCCCCGTTTGCCGGGTGTCGCTGCGGGCCAGAGGCGCAACCCCGTCGCGCTGGAAGCGGGCATGTCGCGGCCGCCGGGGAACGGCCCTGCGTGGCCCTCAGCCGGGGCCTGGGTGACGCATCGACACCCCTCGCGGGTGGCGGCCTTCTCGTACGACCGGGAGTCCCTGACGGAGCCGGTGGCGGCATCCGCGCACGCCATCTGAGCTGGGGTTTTGCTTCTTCGAAGCCTACGCTTTCCATCGGGCGAAAGGGGGCCGGATGGACCGGAACATCCGCACGACCGAGGACGTACTGAGGCTTCTGGACGGCCTCTTCGCGCCGGACGCCGACCGGTGGACTGCCGACGCAGGGTCGTGGTGGGACGCTTTCTACGCCGACCGCTCCAAGCCGGTGCCGTTCTTCGTGGACAAGCCGGACGAGAATCTCGTCTCGTATCTCGACCGCGGTCTGATCACTCCCGGGCGCGCCCTCGATCTGGGGTGCGGGCCGGGGCGTAATGCGCTGCATCTTGCCTCGCTGGGCTTCGAGGTGGATGCCGTGGACCTCTCCCCCGCGGCCATCGCCTGGGCCCAGGACCGCGCCCGCGAGGCGGGCGCCGGGATCCGCTTCCACCGCGGTGACGCCTTCGCCCTCACCGGCACCGCACTGAACGGTCCCTACGACCTGATCCACGACTCCGGCTGCTTCCACCATCTGCCACCGCACCGACGCATCAGCTACCTCGCACTCCTCGACCGATGCCTGGCTCCCGGCGGACACTTCGCCCTGACCTGTTTCGCGGCCGGTGGGATGGGGTCCGAGCTCGGCGATCAGGAGTTCTACCGCCAGACCCGCCTCCACGGCGGTCTCGCCTATACACCGGAGTCCCTCCGGTGGGTCTTCTCCGACCTGGAGGAGGTCGAACTGCGCCGGATGCACGACGAACCGGCGCAGTCCCCCTGCTTCGGCGAACCCTTCCTCTGGACGGCGCTGTTCCGCCGGAACGGACGGCCGTAGCGCGGGACGTGGGGGCGGGTGGAGCCGATCGGGTGCGCCGCCCCCTCTGCGTCAGGCCCCCTCGGCCGCTCCGAGCAGGATCTCCGCCAGCTCGTGCGGCTGGGAGAACATCGGCCAGTGGCCGGTGTTCATCTCGACCAGCCGCCACCGCTCACCGGTGAGCAGCTTGGCCACGTCGTCGCTCGGCTCGGGACCGTCGAGCAGGCATTTGATGTAGGTCGCCGGAAGCTCACCGAGCGGACGCGTGAGTACCGCGGGCTCGGTCAGCGTGGCGCCGGGGTGTGGTGTGGCGCGGTCCACGAACCGGGCGATCTGTTCGTCCGTGAGCCCTTGGCCTTCGCAGTCGGCCGCGGTCGGCAGGGCCCAGAACCCTCCGTGCTCCGCGATCGATGCCTCGAACGCCGATTGTCCCTGCCACCAGCTGGAGGCGAAGGATCCGCCGTCGGCCGGGACGTTCGAGTCGACGAAGACCACACGCCTCAGGCGGTCACCGATGCGCTCGGCCGCCTGACCGACCGGAATGCCCGAGTAACTGTGGCCCACAAGAATCACGTCGCGCAGATCCAGGCGGTCCACCTCATCGACGATGTCCTGGACATGGGCTTGCTGCCCCGCCCGCACACCCTGCTTCTCGGCGAGTCCGGAGAGCGTCAGCGGGTGGGCGCCATGCCCCGCCGTACGCAGCTCCGGCACCACGTCGTCCCACGCCCACGATCCGAGCCATGCGCCCGGCACCAATACGAAGTCAGCCATGGGGCCAACGTAATGCGAGGGTCTGACAACTGCCCCGGTGTGGGCCATTCCGCGGACCGGCGGGGTCAGGGCCACGCCACCGAACCGAGAGCTCAAGTTTTCCTCTGAACCTGTGCCCTTGAGGGTTGGCCGATCCCTCGCAGGACATCACAGCGGAAACGGGAAACTTCCGGGCAGGGCAGGGGGCATTGCCATGCGGACTCTCTTTCGGCGACCCGCCACGACGGCGCCGCAGACACTCGATGTGTACGACATCGCCTACCTGGCCGGCGGGCCGCGGCGGGTGGTCGAGGTCGCGCTCGTCGCACTCAGCGAACGGGGCGCCGTCACCCTGCGGGCAACGCGGGTGCGTGCCGTCGACGAACAGGCGGGCGGTCACCGGGTCGAGCGGGCACTGCTTGCTCTCTGCCCCCGTGGCAGGAGCACGGCAGCCGTGTTCGCGGCGCTGAGAGCCGCGCCCGAGGTGGAGGAGATCGGTTCGCGACTCGTTGCGTACGGTCTGCTCGCGCGGTCGGGGCGTCGCCCCACCGGGACCGGGCGGCGGAGCCTGGAGGAGGCACGTCATGAAGGAGTGCTCCCCCACTGTGTGTTCGACGGGCCCGCCGTCGTACCGGACAGGCGAGTGCGACGGGCCGTCGGGGAAGCGTCGTCCCAGCCGTCCGGGCTCGGCAAGCGACTGGTCCGGATGGGCAGGGCACTTGACGACACCGGACCGGACTCGGACCACGACACGGGCGGCAGCGCTGCTTCGGGCGGGCACCACTCGTGCGGAGGCGGTGGTGGCGGCAGCGACTGAACCCTCAGCGCCGCGTTGCTCCCGGGGCCCGGTCGAGAGGGCCAACTCAACGCGTGGCACAGTCTGTTGATCCGTATGACGACCTCGTCGTCGGCAGCTCGTCCCCGAACCGCTTGTAGCCCCACCAACGTTCGTCGATCAACGAAGGAGTCTGCTCTCATGACCCTCCCGCCGCCGCGCAGCCTCGCCGAGCGCCAGCACGATGTGCGCACACGATTCGAAGCCGATGTCGACGCCTGGGTGTCGACCGCGGACGGGGACGGCAACCCCTACCTGGTGCCCCTGTCGTTCCTCTGGGACGGCGCCGCCTTGGTCATTTCCACCGTCCGTACCTCCCCGACCAGCCGCAACCTGCTGGCCGGCGGCAAGGTGCGGCTCGCGTTGGGCGGCACACGCGATGTGGTGCTCGTCGAAGGATCTGCCGTACCGATCGAGGTCGGGGAGGAGACGGGGACGCCGGGCGGGGATCTCGGCGACGCGTTCGCCGCGAAGACCGGGTTCGACCCCAGGGAACTGGCCACGCCCTACCAGTACTTCCGTATCGAGCCCCTCCAGATACAGGCGTGGCGAGAGGTCAACGAACTGCCCGGCCGGGATGTGATGCAGAAGAGCCACTGGCTGTGACCCGGCCAGGGCAGACGACGCGGCCGTCCCGGTCGCCCTACGGATGACCCGCGTCGGGCAGCAGAGACCCCAGCGGACCGAGGTCGAGGTTGAGGTCCGATCGCTTGAGGCCGTGGCGCGCACAGAGGTCGTCCATGCGTTCGTCGAGCAGCATCAGCGCGGTGCCCATACGTTCCTCCTGCTCCGGCGTGAGGCTCTGGTCGTCGAAGCGACGCACGGCCTGGCGCTCCATGAGCTGGCGCAGGAGTTCGACCACGGTGAGGACGAGGCCGGCCAGGTCGCGTGCCGCATGCTCGGGATCGAGGTCGAGCCGCGGTTCCGGCCCCAGTGATGCCGTCCGGACGCCCGACCCTCGCTCCGCCGTCACAGGGGGCCGCTGTCGGGCCAGGGCGCCGGCACACGGTCGTTGACCGACGAGAGCAGGGCATGGAGCGAGATACGGACCAGCGGCACGTCGGCGAGAGCGAGAACGAGGTCGCCGCTCACGACGACACCGGTGGCCAGTACGCGGTCGAGAAGGTCGACCAGAGGGACGCCGATAGGGCTGAGCGTCTCCGGGCCTTCCCAGGGGACGGGGTGCGGCTGGTCGGCGTAGCCGACCGTCGGCAGGACTCGTTCCGTCATCGCGCGTTCCCCTCCGATCGCGACGCGGAAGCGCGTTCGGCCGGATCCGTCGCCCCCGCGCCCGGCTGCCCCGGCGCGTAGTCCCCGAGTTCGGCAAAGGAGTACGGGGCCCATGGGCCTGTCACGTCGATCTCGATGCCCGACAGGGCGGGAGTCCCCCGCAGATCCGCCACCGTCCGTACGAAAGCGGGGTAGGCCTCTTCGGCAATGAGGTAGGCGGCGTTGAGAACCTGCGCCTTGTTGCTGCCGGTGAGTTCGGCGCTGTGCAGGCGGTGGCGTACGGCGGCCGTGGCATGCCGCCGAACGGCTTCGTCGACCTGTGCGGCCGCGCGGAATGCGGCCTGGCGCTCCTCGTCCGCCTGCCTCCTGCGTCCGCTCACGCGACTGAGGTAGGCCCGGCCGGTTCCCTCACGCGACGATCCCGGCCCCGGCGATCCCTGACCGGTCGGGGCCGGCCGGGCTGTCGCTTCGGCGGGCTCCGGATCGGCGGTGGGCCGCGCGAGGTGGACCTTCACCGCCCACTCGACATGCCCGGTCAGGCGGTCGAGCAGGGCGCTGAAACGCGGTTCGCCGGCGCGGAGCGCTTCGACGGCCCTGCGGTCGCTGCGGTAGAGCGTCGCGAGGGGGAACGGAATGACCGGGCCCGACGCACGGGCCGCCTCGACAGCGGCGTGATGATCCCGGGCGCAGCGTTCCAGCTCGGCACGGTCACCGAGGCGGCGGCGCAGTTCGTCCTCGGAGAAGGCGTCCGCGGGCACGCTCTGGACGAGGAGCGCGAGGCGCCCGAGTCCCAGGGTCCGCAGGGGGCCGCCCTCGGCGTGGCCGCGGGCGGCGGGGACGTCTCCCGCGGCGGGCCGGCACACCGCGAAGACGTAGGTCGCCTGCCCGGTCTCCGGAGCGGCCTCCGGAGCAGTCTCCGGAGCGGGTCCGTCCGCTCGGAGTCCGGGCGACGCGGCGGTGCCCGGGCCCCACAGGTCGCTCATCGGCCCGTCCTTCTCAGCGCGGGACGCTCGTCGGCGTCGTCGGCCGGTTCCAGTTCCCGGAGTCTCGCCCGCAGTTGTTCGTTCTCCTCGGCCAGGGCGCTCCTGGCCGCTTTGGAGGAGAGCGCGGGGTCCGTCTCCCACCAGTCGATGCCGGCCTTCTTCGCGGTGTCGACGGAGGCGACGAAAAGCCGCAGGCGGATCGTCAGGAGTTCGATGTCCAACAGATCGATCTTGATGTCTCCGGCGATGACGATGCCCTTGTCGAGCACCCTCTCCAGGAGGTCGGCGAGGTTGGTGGTGGTCGTGCCCTGTTGGACGGACCGCGGGGCCGCGTCCCATGTCTCCATGCCTGTCGCCATCACGCGCCGCCTCGGGCGGCGGGCCTCGTCCGCCGTGTCTTCCGCGTCCTCATGCCCCTCGTCGTCGTTCCGGGGGCGGCAGTCCTCGTCATACGCTCGCTGCTCTCGTTCATCGGCTCGCTCCCGGGCTGTGCTGGGCTGCGGACGGTGGATGGCCGAAAGCCAGGGGGTGCGTCGTGGGGTGGGCGGGCCTCATGGGGCGATCGGCCTGACGTCGCTCCAGAAGATCGAGGAGACGTTCCTCCTCGCGCTCGAATGTCGCCTCGTCGATCTCGCCCTCGGTCAGGGCGCGGTTGAGTTCGACGAGTTGCCGGCGAACGGCGTCGGGTGAGTGGAGCTGGCGCTCGGCCTCGTCCGAGACGCACTGCGCCACCCACAGCACCCCGCGTACGGGTGCCAGGGGCAGCAGCAGTACTTCGGTCAGCAGTCCCATCCCTCAGGCCCTCGCCGGGACGGCGTCGTCGGTCACGAAGCTGTAGCAGGGCAGCGGGCCGGTGAGGCTCAGTGCGAGGTGGCCCTGGTGGCGCCGCGCCGCTTCGGTGACCGCCGCGCTGAACTCCGGAACGGCGTCCGCCGGAATCAGGTACGACATGTTGAGGACCGTGTCGCCGGCCAGGTCCGCGCCCGCCGTCCTCTCGGCCAGGGCGCCGAGCCGCGCGAGTACGTCCTCGGCCGCCCGCTCCGCGCGCCGCCGCACACCCGCGGCAATGGCCTCACCGAGCTCCACGTTCGTCTGGTAGTCGGGGCTGCGCCGCGCCTTGAGGGCGAGTGCGCGGAGCCGGGTGTCGCTGCGTACGAGATCGTCGAACGAGTCGGGCACCACACCGCCCTTCACGTTCATCTCCGTCCGGCCTTCGAGTGCGGCCAGTTGCTCGACGCACTCGGCGTGCCGTGTCATGAGGCCTTCGTGCACGGCGGGTTCGTCGGCCGCGATCACGCCGAACCTCATCGGCAGGACCGGCCCGGCGGCTGCCAGCTCGCCCAGGACATTCTGGTGGGCCATCAGGTCGCGGCGCCGGGCGCGCAGACCGGCGGGCGCGTCGGAGACGGCGGCGGCGAGGTCGCCCGCCGGTACGAGCCGCACAGCCGCTCCGCCCACGCCGTCGGCCGCGGGGGACGGCATGCCGTCACGTACGAACGCGTACACGTAGATGCCGTGTTCCGGTCGGGGGTCGACGGCCACGATCAGTCCTCCTCGGTACGGCGCCGGGTGCGGGACGAAGTGCTGCGTTCGCGGGAGCCGCTCTCCCGCGTACGCGAGGAGGGGCGCTGGCGCGGTGCGCGCGACTCGCGCTCCTCTTCCTGCTCGTAGTCGTCGTCATCGTCATCGTCGTCGCCGTGACCGAGGGCGCCCTTGACCTTCTCGCCGAGGGACCGCGCGGTCCGCTTCGCGCCGGCCTTGCCGACCCGGCCGGCCATGCCCCCGCCGAAGAGCTCGGGCACTGTCGTGCTGCGGGAGTCGTGCTCCAGGTCCAGGCGGTTGCAGGCTTCGGCGAATCGCAGGTAGGTGTCGACGCTCGCCACGACGATCCGGGCGTCGATCTTCAGGATCTCGATGCCGACCAGCGAGACGCGGACGAAGATGTCGATGACCATGCCGCGGTCGAGGATGAGTTCCAGGACGTCGTAGAGCGTGCCGGCGCGCGGTGCGCACACGACCTCGTCGCTGTAAGTGGTCATGGACGGGCGATCCTCTCGGGTGATCCGGGCAGCCGAAGGTCAGCTGTCGGCTGATCCCCTGCGGTACCGGCTGATGCGGCGGTACGAGACCAGTCCGCCCTCGTTGTCGAGTTCCACCTCGTAGGTGGCGAGCAGGCTGGTGGTGTCGGGGATCCGCGCCACCTCCAGCACATCGACGTTGACCACCCAGCCGTCGTCGGTGCGGCTCACGGCCGACACACCTTCCGAGGGGTGGTCGATCAGCCCGGTCAGCGTCCGGCAGGCGCTCCGGGCGGCATCCTCCGCGCCTCGTACCGACCGGTCCTTGGAGGAACCGGCCGCGGACGACGACTTCGTACGCCGCTCACGTGTGTCTGCCATGAGCTCACCCTCGTCGCCGGTGACGCGGGGCGCGCGCCGGGTTGGGCCGGACGGGTGCCCGGGCCATCGGTCACCGGTGCCGCCCGGGCCGGTGCGCGTGCGGTCGGACGCCCGTACCGCCCCGGCCGGTGCGCGGCTCCGTGGCCCAGGTGCCCTTCGTGCTGATGTGCGGTTTGCTGGAGAGGTGCCCCGGTCGGCCGTGGGCCGTCGCTCCGTGTGCGCGGGCCGCACGCACCGCTTGCGCCCGGGCACGGCGCGGAGCCCGCCCACAGAAGGCTGTGCCGTGTGCGTGCTCTGTTCAGGAGGTTGCGCGATGAAGCGGAAGCCGTTGACGGCCTTGCAGGAACTACAGCTGTCGCCCAGCGAGCGAGCGGCCCGCGGGCGCGCCGCACGGGCGCGGGCTCCCCGGTCCGGCCACGCCGAGTTCATGCCGTCGCGGCATCGGCCCGACCCGATCAGCGTCATCGACAAGCAGTCCGCACGGCGCGTGCCGGAACTCGTCCCGATCCGCTACGGACGGATGTCGGAATCACCCTTCCGCTTCTACCGGGGTGCCGCCGCGGTCATGGCGGGCGATCTGGCGACGACCATCGACTCGGGTCTGCGCGCCCAGCTGTGCGGCGACGCCCACATGATGAATTTCCGTCTGCTCGCCTCTCCCGAACGCAATCTGCTGTTCGACATCAATGACTTCGACGAGACCCTGCCCGGACCGTGGGAGTGGGACGTGAAGCGTCTCGGCGCCAGTCTCGCGATCGCGGGCCGGGAGAACGGGTTCTCGGACGCGGAGCGCGCCATGATCGTCCGGTCCGCGGCGCGGTCCTACCGCGAGCACATGCAGGGTTTCGCGAAGATGCGCACCCTCGACGTCTGGTACGCCAAGTCCGACGCCGACCAGATGTCTGTCATGGCATCGGGCCGGCTGCACAAGCGGGGCCGCAAGCAGCTGACCCGCGCGCTGACGAAGGCCCGCGGCCGCGACAGCCTCCAGGCCTTCAACAAGCTCACGCGGATCATCGACGGCGAGCGGCGGATCGTCGCGAATCCGCCGGTCATCACTCCCGCGGCCCACCTCCTGCCGGACTTGGAACGGGTGGACCTGGAAGAGAAGCTCGCCGGTCTGATCAACCGCTACGCGAAGAGTCTTCAGTCGGACCGCCGGCACCTGCTGGAAGGGTTCACTCCGGTTGATGTGGCGCGCAAGGTCGTGGGGGTCGGCAGCGTCGGTACCCGTTGCTGGATCGTGCTGCTGCTCGGACGGGACGGGCAGGACCCCCTGATCCTCCAGGCCAAGGAGGCCGATACGTCCGCACTGGCCCCGCACCTCGGCAGCAACAGGCTCTCCACGGAGGGAGAGCGGGTGGTGGCGGGCCAGCGTCTGATGCAGGCGGCGAGCGACATCTTCCTGGGCTGGGAGCGGGTGCACGGAATCGACGGCTGGGAGCGGGACTTCTACGTTCGCCAACTGCGGGACTGGAAGGGCGTTCCCGAACCGTCGTTGATGGTGCCCCGTGGCATGAATCTGTTCGCCGAACTGTGCGGGGGGACCCTCGCCCGCGCGCACGCGCGCTCGGGCGACCGGATCGCCATCGCCGCCTACCTGGGCAGCAGCGACATCTTCGACCGCTCGCTGGCGCTCTTCGCCGAGGCGTACGCGGATCAGAACGAACGCGATCACCAGGCACTTCTCGACGCGATCAAGAGCAAGCGGGTCACGGCCCAGGAGGGCTGAGCCTCCCGACGACGCCCGCCGTGCGCGGCGGCGCGGCGGGGCGGGTGAGGTCAGATGGCTGCCAGGAGCCGGTCCAGTGGCCGCGGCACCTGTCCGGGCTCGAGCACCTCGACGAGCGAGCGTGCGTAGTGCGCCTTGCGGCCGGCGTGCGTCCCCATGAACCGCAGCAGTTGCCGCTCCACGGTCCGCTCACGCTGCGCGGGCTGTTTCTGAAAGATGCGGAACGAGCGCAACTCACCCTGGGCCTCGACCACTTCCTGCACCTCGTCCGCTCCGAGGGCGCGGATCAGCTCGTCCTCCAGGTCGGCCACGCAGACGTAGAAGCCCAGTTGCTCCATCTCGTCACGGCTGCGGGCCGTGCCGACGCCCGCAGCCTCCAGCCGCTGCTGGAAGAAGTCCTCCTCGCCGGCGTCGCAGAGACCGGCCAGCCGGACGTCGATCCCCTGCGGGCCGAACATCTTCAGGAACCGCCCGATGCTGGTGGCACCTCCGAGCGGCACGACGGAGATCCCCTCCGCGTCGAGCCGTCTGCCGTACCGGGCGGCCAGGACTTCGAGCGCGATCCGGTCGCTGTCCCCCTCGACCAGGACGACGGTCCGCACACCGACGGCGAGCCGCTGGGCGACGGCTTCGGCCTCGGAGGCCCGGTCGCCCCCGGCCGCACACTCGACGACGGCCAGTCGGAATCTCCTCATGTCCTCCGGGTGCCCCGGCATCCGCTGCGGTCCTCCCGTTGATCGAACGTCCTTGCCCGCCCATTGTCGTCGGTAGCCCCGGAGCCTCGCCGCCCCTTTATGACCGGTGCCCTCGTCACCCTGTCTTTCCGCCGGTCGGAGCGTGCGGCAGTGTGTCTCTGCCGCACAGCACCTCGTCCTGCCTAGCGTCACCTCCATGACCACGTTCAGCAGTTTCGCCGTGCACATCCCCGACGCCGACCTGGAGCCCGACCCCCTGGATCCCTCGCAGATCGTGCAGGGCACGCCTGAGGTGTCGGGGAAGGTTCTGTGGGAGTCGGAGGACGGCAGGAACACCCGCGGGATCTGGCAGATCACGCCCGGCGTCGTCACGGACACCGAGGCGGACGAACTGTTCGTGGTCGTCAGCGGCCGCGCCACCATCGCCGTCCAGGACGGACCCACGTTCGACGTGGGGCCGGGCGACGCCTGCGTCCTGCGTGAGGGCGACCGGACGACGTGGACCGTGCACGAGACGCTGCGCAAGGCGTACCAGATCACGACGTCCTAGCGGGTACGGCCCGGTGGCCCGGGCAGTGTGCTGCGGTCCTCCGCGACAGTCCGCGGCACGCTGCCCGGTTCCGTATGTCCGGTCGGCTACCTTCTGGTGCGTACCCGCCCGAAACGGGCATCCAGGGACCACGACGGAAGGGCGCCCGCATGTCCAGCGACCCCCCGCACCCGTCCGCGGGCGATCGCATCACCGGCGCCACCGGCATCACCGCCGCCCGCGCGGGCGACCCCGCGGCCGCACGGCTCAAGGAACGGATCTACGCCACCATCACCCTGGCCGCCGTGATCGTGACCCTCGCCGCGGCGGACACACCCGGCCACAGCGAGTCCGCGATCACCGTCGCGGTGACCGCGCTCGGGATCTGGCTGGCCACCCTGGTCGCCGACGAGCAGTCGCACCGCGCCATGAGCGGTCGCGGGGCGACCTGGACGGAGATCCGGACGGCGCTGCACATCTCGAGCCCGCTGCTGCTCTGCGCGGTGGGGCCGCTGGTGCTGATCGGCATGTCGGCCCTGGGCGTCATGGAGCTGGACACCGCCCTGCTGATCAGCGCCGGCGTGGAGATCGCGACCCTGTTCCTGTGGGGCTGGCGGACGGGACTGCGGATGGGCAACGGCCCGCTGAGCGCCCTCGTCTCGGGGCTCCTGGACACCGCGATCGGGGTGGGAGTCGTGGGCGTGAAGCTCCTCGCGGGTCACTGAGCCGGTGCCCGCAGATCCCCCGGACCGCGTTCGAAGATCCGGATCGAGGGCAGGTCCTTGTGCAAGGCCGCAGCGCACATCGTGTTGGTACGCCAGTCCGTTCGAGCGAGGAGGATTGCATGACCACGTACGTCATCACCATCCCGGGCACATTCCTGCGCGAGCTGAGCGACGGGGCCAGGGCCGAGGTCGAGGAGACGCTGCGTCCCGCCGATCCGCAGCAGACGTCGCTGGGACGCCTGGAGGATCTCGACATTCTGACGGTCAACGAGAACAGCACGTTCAGCATCCGTCTCGAGGTGGAGGCCGACGACAGCGGCAGCGCGGAGGCGCAGGCCAAGGAGGCCGCCGCGGCAGCGCTCAGCCGCGCCGGCTTCACCGAGGACGACGCACCGCTCGGCCCGGCCGCGGTGACGGGCATCGACGTCTAGGAGGCGTCGTTCGGACAGGGCCGGGCCGAGTGCCCGCCGGGTCGCCGGGTCGCCGGCCCTCCCCCGTCAGGGATGGCGGCAGGCGTTGCGCTGGTCCCGCGTCGGCCGGTGGCCCGGTCTGCTCTTCCGCCGAGGGGGCGGGGACGACAGGATGTGCGCGGCCTGCGCCCGGTCCCACGCCCGTCCCCACACCTCGAGGTCGTCCTCGTCCGTGACGCCGCAGGTCTGGATGAAGGCCAGGACGAACTCGCGTCGCGGGTGGGCCCGTTGGGTGAGGACCCGGCCGATCGTGGCGTGCGGCAGCTGGCCGTGGCGGCCGGCCTGTCTCTCCAACTCCCGGTAGGGGCGGCTGCCGTCTCTGCGGTACAGCTCCAGCAGGGCGAGGTGCAGTCCGGCGAACGTGGTGACGTAGTCGATCCGGAGGCGGCTCGCGCCGTGGCCGGGCCAGGTGTTGCGGGCGTCGTAACGCGCGCCCTTCCACAGGCGTTCCGCCTCCGCCGGGTCCGCCCCGCAGACCTCGGCGAGTGCTTTGACGACCACGAGCCGGGGCACCGTCCGGCCCGATACGGCCCGGCTGAGCGTGGCCTTGCTGAAGTGCGTGCGCTGGGCCAGTTCCGTGTAGCTCACCTGGGCGTCCGCCCGGCGCTGTCGCAGCCAGCTGGCAAGGGCGTGCAGCGATGTGGTGCACGGCGCGATGGGATTCTCGGCGCGCCCCATACGACGCCCTCCTGGCTGGGAACGGAGGCGAGCCCGATCTCTGGACGTGGGGTGGAGAACGCACAGCATTTTCCAGCCGCCGTCTCGACATTTACAAGATCAGATTACCTGCTCGCAGAGTCGACTGTCGGCAGTTGCCGCAGGAACGCAGTGGCGGGGGACGCTGCGGCGCCGCGGGTGGCTCCCACCGGGTACCGCGGACCTGCGCATCTGCCGACGGCCCTCCGATGAGGGAAAATCGGTGGTACCGGACGTCCGCGCCCCGGGCCGCCCGGTACCCGCGATCCAGGGAGTCCCCATGGAGCTGCATCTGGCAGGCAAAGTCGCCG
Source organism: Streptomyces sp. CA-251247 (assembly GCF_050952975.1). NCBI lineage: Bacteria > Bacillati > Actinomycetota > Actinomycetes > Kitasatosporales > Streptomycetaceae > Streptomyces > Streptomyces sp. CA-251247. The sequence goes on from NZ_CP191861.1 coordinate 451,575, forward strand.
TGGTCACCGGCGCGAGCAAGGGCATCGGGCTGGCGGTGACCCAGGGGCTGGTGGCCGAGGGCGTGAAAGTGGTCGCAGGCGCCCGTACCCTCACGGACTCCCTCGCCGACCTCGCGGCCGGCCCTCAGGTCCGGCCGGTACTTGTGGACCTCACGACGACGGAGGGACCCGGCGGGCTGGTGGGCGAGGCGGTCGACTACTTCGGCGGGGTGGACATCGTCGTCAACAACGTCGGTGCGGTGCGCCCGCGGTCCGGCGGCTTCGTCTCCGTGACCGACGAGGACTGGACGGAGTCGCTGACGATCAACTTCCTGAGCGCGGTGCGCACCACGCGGGCGGCTCTGCCGCATCTGATCGACCGCGGTGGCGGTTCCGTCGTGACCGTCAGTTCGGTCAACGCCTTCCTGCCGGATCCGGCCATCGTCGACTACTGCGCGAGCAAGGCGGCGCTGTCCAACTTCTGCAAAGCCCTGTCCAAGGAGGTCGCGTCCCGCGGGGTTCGCGTCAACACGGTCAGTCCCGGCCCCGTGGAGACGGCACTGTGGCTCGGCGAGGACGGCGTCGCGGCGACCGTCGCGGAGTCCAGCGGCGCCACGCCCGACGACGTGACACGGCAGGCGGCGGCGCAGTCGGCCACCGGGCGCTTCACCCGCCCGCAGGAAGTGGCCGATCTGGTGCTGCTGCTGGCCAGCGACCGTACGGCCAATGTCACCGGCGCCGACTTCACGATCGACGGCGGTCTGATCACGACGCTCTGACGCCTCCACGTCCGTCGACCACCGGGTGGTATGCATGCCGGACGTACTCCGGTTACCACTGAACGCACGGCTTCGGCCAGGATGGGCCCCATGATCGAGATCCGCACACCCCGCCTCATCCTCCGCCGCTGGCACGACGACGACCTCGTGCCCATGGCGGACATCAACGCGGATCCACGCGTCATGGAATGGATCCGCGACGGTTCGGTCCGTGATCTGGAGGCCACCGCGGACGACATCGAGCGGTGGGAGGAGGAGTGGGACGAGGAGGGCTTCGGTCTCTTCGCCGTCGAACTGCTGGCCTCGGGCGAGCTGATCGGCTTCGTCGGGCTGTCCGTGCCCGAGTTCCTGCCGGAGGTGCTGCCGGCCGTGGAGATCGGCTGGCGGCTCGGTCAGCAGTTCTGGGGCCAGGGTTATGCGTCCGAAGCCGCCCACGCCACCTTGGAGTTCGCGCTGCAGGACCGCGGTCTGGACCGGGTCATCAGCATCACCCGGCCCGGGAACGAAGCGTCGCAGAACGTGATGCGCAAGCTCGGCATGGAACCGGAACGTGAGACGACCCACCCGGTGTACGGCCATGCACTGACCGTCTACGCCATCGACCTCACGGAATTCGCCGCCTGACCGCCCCGGGCCCGGCGCCCCGGCCTTCCCGCCCGCACCGGGACCGCGCCCCTTCCCCCCCGCCCAGAAAGAGCACGCTCATGGCCCTCACCACCCTGGACCCCACCACCGCGCTGGTGGTGATCGACCTTCAGCAGGGCATCGTCGGCAGGCCCGTCGCCCCGCACTCCGGTGCCGACGTGGTCGCGCGCGCCGCGCGGCTCGCGGACGCCTTCCGTGCCCACCGCTCCCCCGTGGTCCTGGTCCGCGTCAGCTTCGCCGCCGACGGGGCGGACGCCCTGCCCGGCCGCACCGAAGCCGGCCCGCGCGGCGCCATGCCCGAGGGGTGGGACGTGATCGTGGAGGAACTCGCGGGCGGCAGCCAAATTCCCGTGACCAAGCACAACTGGGGTGCCTTCCACGGCACCGACCTCGATGTGCAGCTGCGGCGCCGCGGTGTCACGCAGATCGTGCTGGCGGGCATCTCCACCAGCATCGGCGTGGAGACCACCGCCCGAGCCGCCTACGAGCACGGCTACCACGTCACCCTCGCCACGGACGCCATGTCGGACACCGATGCCGACGCGCACCGCAACAGCGTCGAGCGCATCTTCCCGCTCCTGGGCGAGACCGGGACCACCCATGACATCATCGCTCTCCTGGAGAAGACGTCCGGCTGACATCCGCGACAGGCTTCGCCAGACCGATCGGCCACGGGGGCCGCACAGGGGCACAAGATCCTGCTGCGGTGCACGCGTTGCGCGTCAGTTCCTCCCGTCGAACGGGCATATGATTCGTCGGGCTTCGTACTCACAGCGCCTCGTCACGGCGGTGGTGGTGCGGGCCGGCACCCACAAGCGTCGGCGGAACGACCACGCCGCGTCGCAATCATCCTCGGAAGGCCTGCATGACCACTGATGCGCCCCGGCGCGACGGCGACGAGCCGACGCGCAGCACCACAGCTGCCGCGGGTTACACGGATCTGTTCCGTGAGCCGCATTACCTCATCGAACTTCCGGAGCTGGAGGAAGACGATGCGCTCCCCGGCCGGCTTCCTTCGCAGGCCTGAAGCCTGTCACGGGCGCGTCCCGCACAGAGGAGAGCGGCCCGGCGGATGTCCGCCGGGCCGCTCCTCTGTGTTCCCTGGGCCGTGAGGCCGGCCTCCTCCCCGTGTCGGGGGAACGTGCCGATCGCGGCTACTTCCCCCGGTAGGCGTCCCGGATCGTCTGGGTGAGGGTGTTGCCCTGCTTGTCGGCGACAACCGCGCGGAACGAAATCGCCTGTCCCGCCTGCGGGTTGCGCACGATCACCCCGCCGCCCACGACCGCGGCCTTCTTCCAGGTCTTGCCGTCGTGACTGACGTGCACGACGAGCGAGGCGAGGTTCTTGCCCGCGGCGGCGCCCTGGACGCTCACCGGTACCCGCATCAGGGCTCCTGCCGGGGCGGTGGAGTCCGCCGCGAGGCGCGGCGTGAAACGGACGACGGAGACCGGCAGGGACTGCTCGGTGGCGGTGTGCCCGGAGGTGAACGTCCATGCGGCGCTGACCTCGGTCGCGGCGCTGGAGCCGCCACCTCGTACGGCCGTTGCGGTCAGCCGGAACGTGCCCGTGTCCGCCGGGACGGTGACGCCCTGCCAGCAGTTCAGCATGTCCCCGGAACCGTCGACCTCGACGCCGCCCCGATACAGCGCCGTCGAGAGGGTGTCGGTGTCCGAGAAGCTCCAGTTGCCCGTGCCGTCCCGGAACAGGTCCAGGCAGCCCGTGATGGTGTCACCGTGGCGGACCACCCCCTGCGACGTGCCGAGGCCGGGGCCGAACACGCCGATGCCGAGGTCGTTGCGGTACGCCCGTCCCGCCTCGTACCGCTTGATCCCCGTCCCGTGCGAGATCTCCGGAGAGGAACCGGTGTCGTCCCACTGGTCCAGCCCGATGGACCAGGTGGTGCCGGCCGCGGCGCTGAGGAACAACGTGGCCGCCGCCGGAAGCGGCCGGGTCACGGACGGGCTGAAGATGGAGCCGAAGCTGCCGTCGATGAACGGCGTCGCCACAAGGGCTCCCTGCTTGCCGCCGACCGTGGCACCGAGCCGCAGGCCGACCCTGGCGAGCTCCTCCCGTTCGGCCTGCCGTTCGAAGCCGGTGGCCAGCCGTGTCACCTTGCTGCCGTAGGCGAGGCGGTACTCGTTCGTGCCCCGCCGGTCGAATGCGTTGAACTGCTGGAACAGGGTGCCGTCCGTCGAGAAGTCCGGTCCCAGCTGTGCCGTCCGCATGGTCTCGAACGAGGGTCCGGTCATACCGGCCGAGAATCCGTAGTCAGGGGTGTCGAGTTCGATGAAGGTCTCGGCGAACACCCGCTCGGCAGCGGGGTCCGGACCGGTGATGCTGATCGGCTTCGCGGTACGGGCGTCCAGGGTGACCGTCGTGTCCTTGGTGACCTCGAAGTGGGGTGCCGAGATCCGGCTCCTGCCCTCGTCCTCCTCGAAGATCAGCGCGTCGAGGTAGTAGACGCCTTTCGGCAGCCGCGCCGTGTAGGTGCCGCCCGCGCCTGCGGACGCGTAGTCCGTTCCCGGTGCGCCGAGCCCGGAGAGCCGGTTCAGCGAGGGCCAGTACTCCTTCGCCGGCTCCCCCGCGCGGTCGAGGTGGCGGACCGTCACGTCGTAGGTCTCCACCTCGCGCTCGAGGGCCGCCACGGTGCGTACGGTCCGGCCCGCGCCCTGAGCCGTCACCGTCGCGCTGTACATGCCGTTCACCTCGCCGCCCGGCCGGGTGTCGGCCGTCAGGTCGACCGCGGCCGTGCCGCCCGCCGGCACGGTCAGCCGCTCCGCGCCGAGAGTGAACATGCCCGCGGGCCCCGGCTTCCCGTCGGGTCCGACGGCGGTCACCGAGAGGTCGAGCGTCATCGGCTCGCCGCCCAGGTTGCGGTAGGTGAGCTTTCTGGTCTCCGGCTTGTCGTCGGCGTGCGGGTAGACCTGGCGGGCGAAGCCGACGGATGTCGGCTCGGCGACGACCGACACCGCCATGGCCGCCGCCACATCGACACGGCCGCTGCCCTCCGCGAAGGCCCCCGCGCCACCGGGCCGCGCACCGGCGACCAGCGCGGCCTTGAGTTCCGTGTTCGTCCACTGCGGATGCTGCTGCTTGAGGAGCGCGGCGGCTCCCGCGACGTGCGGGGTGGCCATGGACGTCCCCGAGATGGTGACGTAGCCGGGCGGCTGCTCCCCGACCTCGCCCGCGATCCTGCTGCCCGGCGCGGAGGCGGCGGTGATCTCCACTCCGGGCGCGGTGACGTCGGGCTTGACGGCTCCGCCGCCGGCGCGCGGCCCGCGGCCGGACGACGGCGCGATCACCTCGCTCGTGTCGACCGACCCCACGGCGAGCGCGGCGTCCGCGCTGCCCGGGGATTCCAGAGTGCCCACGCCCGGGCCGGAGTTGCCCGCGGCGGCCACGAAGAGGACGCCGCGTTCGGCGGAGAGCCGGTTGACGGTCTCCTCCACGGGGTCGACGCCGGGGCGGTCCGGGCCGCCGAGGCTGAGGTTCACGATGTCGGCGTTCCGGGAGGCGGCCCATTCCATACCGGCGATGACGGCGGAGTCGCTGCCGTAGCCGTCGTCGTCGAGCACCTTGGCGTCGAGAATGCGCGAACCCGGTGCCACACCCCGGAACTTCTCCGCGGACTTGGCGCCCGTGCCGGAGGCGATGGAGGCCACATGGGTGCCGTGCCCGAGGCGGTCCTTGGTGTCCGCGGCCCAGGAGAAGTTCGCCTCGGCCACCTGCCGGCCCTGGAGATCGGGATGCGTTTCGTCGACTCCGCTGTCCAGGACGGCTATCCGGACACCCTCGCCGTCGTAGCCCGCTGCCCATGCGGCGGGGGCGCCGATCTGCGGAACGCTCCGGTCCAGGTCGGCCTTCCGGACGCCGTCGAGCCAGATCCGTTCGAGGCCGGGTGCTGCGCTGCGTTGGCCGGCGCCGGTCGCGGACGCCCGGGTCAGGGTCTTCCACACGCTGCCCGCGGACGGTGCGGGGACGGTGACCGCGTCCGCGTCGATCCGCGGGAAGGTACGGCGGACCGTGGCCGCGCCGTCCTCGCGCAGTGCGCTCTTCAGCCCCTTGGCCGTCCGCTCCCCTGACGTGGTGCCCTGGCCTCCGTAGGTGAGGATCAGCGGCAGCCCGGACCGCTCACTCCCCCGGTACTGCGACGTGTTGAGTTCGCCGACGTCGAAGAGCCGCTCGTCGACGCGCCCCGAACGGACCAACTGCCGTGCGTCCTGCGGCAGCACAAGGGTGCGACCCTTCGTCCGTTCGATCCTGATCGGTATGCCGTCCCGCCCCTTGCCGGGCACGATCCGTACGGGTTCGCCCGCCGCGTCGACACCCACCGAGTCGCCCGTGACCAAGGTGATCCACCGTGCCACGGCGGTGTCCGCGCGGGCGCCCGAACTGCCCGGCGCCGGCGGTCCGGAGGCCGGGCCGGCGGCGGCCGGTACGGCGGTGACCAGCCCGGCGACACACGCAAGCGCCACGGCCGCGACGACGGTACTCGGTCCGCTGTGTCTTCTGTGCAACTCTCCCCCTCAGAGAACGCTGAGCACATGAGAGACATGTGACTCCTGTTGGGGAAGACGCGGTCGGCGGTGCGGAATGTTTCACTTCCACATACCTCGGGGTCACACAAATGGCCCTGACCTATGACGAGATGCCGATTAGGGCGTCCGGCTGATAAAGCCCGGCCCCTGCAACCCGCTGCGGGAGTTACGCCTCCTGACACTCAGTGACACGCACATCACAGGAGGCTCTCATGCACAGCTGGCACACCACGGAGACGGCAGCGCCGCAGACGTCGCAGGAGATCGACCCGTACCGCTTCCCCGGCGCCTGGTACCTCGGTGGGCGGACGGTGGACACCCTCACGGACTCGGCCGGCGACTACCTCCTGCCGGCCCCGGACCCGAGGGAACGCATCCCGTACACCCTGCCGGTCGGCGACCAGCGGCGGCTGGACGTGCAGACGGCTCTCACCACGGCGGGGGTCGCACCCTGCCCCGGCGACTTCGCCGCCATCGACGCGCTGTGCGCTCTGGAGGACTCCGCCTTCAGCACGGTTCTGCGGTGGATCACGGGTGGCTGAGGGCTCGAACCGCAGTGTGCGAGCAGTGGTAGTTGAACGCTATACTGATGATGTCCGGCCCGGTGGTCCGTTCCCCCCGTGCGTACCACCGGGCCGGCTTTGCCGTGGGTCCCGGGCAGTGGCGAACAGCCTCTGCCCGGGACCTTTTGCCGTGCCGGGACGGCTCCGCGTGCTAGAAGGTCAGGTTCCAGGCGTCGATCTTTCCGGTGTCCTGCGAGGCCACGTCACGAACGCGCAGCTTCCAGGTACCGGCGGCCACCTCCGACGACGCGTTCACCGTGTAGGTCTTGGCGACGTTGTCGGCGCTGTCGCTGTTCGGGAAGTCCTCCAGCGTGTAGACGGTGCCGTCGGGCGCCACGAGGGACAGCACGAGGTCGCCGCGGTAGGTGTGCTTGATGTCCACACCGACCTGCAGCGTGGCCGGGGCGTTCCCGCTGACGCCGGTCACCGGCAGCGAGGAGTCCACCGTGCCGTTGTCGGCGATGGCTACGTCCGTGGTGTTCTCGAAGTGCTTCCCGGGCGGCGGCGTGCCGCCGACGGCCTTCAGGGCGTCGACCTGCCCCTCACCGAAGAAGGCGTTGTTGGCGGTCGTGCCCGTGCAGCGGCTGTCGGACGGGCAGGCGATGTCCGTCGCCTGCGTGGCCAGCCTGGCGCGCAGATCCGCCGGGGTGGAGCCGGGGGCGGAGCTCGCCAGCAGCGCCGCGACGCCCGCCACGTGGGGCGAGGCCATCGACGTGCCGTTCATGTTGCCGTACTTGCCGCCGGGCAGCGTCGAGTAGACGCCGGAGGCGCCGTCGCCACCGGGGGCCGCGACATCGATGATGTTCCGGCCGAGGTTGGAGTACGACGCCTTGACGCTGCCGTTGCCCATGGCCGCCACCGTCACCACACCGGGCAGTTCGGTGGGGATGTCGATGCACGCGTTGGTGATGGTGCGGGTGACCGGGGTCGAGTCGTTCGGGCTCGACGTGTCGGTCCGCTTGTTGGCGAGGTCGTAGTTGGAGTTGCCCGCGGCCGCGACCTGAAGTGAGCCCTTGTTCTCCGCGTACTCCTGCGCGCGCCTGACGCCCTCGATGATCGCCGCCTGGTCGGCGTTGTCCGGGCAGTTGAACATCCACGGATCGGTGTAGTAGCTGTTGTTGGTGACCTTGAAGCCGTGGTCACCGGCCCACACGAATCCGCAGATGGTGTTCTCGGCGAAGAACATGCTGGTGCTCGGCTCGGCGATCCGGACGGAGGAGATCTTCACGCCCGGGGCCACGCCGATGACGCCCTTGCCGTTCTTCGCGGCCGCGATCGTGCCCGCCACGTGCGTACCGTGCGTGCCGACGTCGCGCCAGGCGCCGGTCCGGGTGTCCGCCTTGCCGTAGGCACAGGAGGCGGAGTCGGCGGCGTTGAAGTTGGGCGCGATGTCCTGGTGCAGGTCGTCGACGCCCGTGTCGAGGACGCCGACCTTGACGCCGGCGGAACCGGTGCTGACGGCCCAGGCCTTGTCGGCCTTGATCTGGGTCATGTCCCAGCGGTTCGACTCGGTGAGCGTGGTCGGGGTCTGCGCCGGAGTGGCCGGCAGCGCGGGGCTGTACGCGTCCGCGGGAACGTCCGAGGTCCGGGTGGCACCCACCTGCTGGACGCCGCTCACGCCGCGCATGGTGGCGGCGAAGGAGGTGGACGTCGAGTGCGCCACGACGACACCGATCGCGTCGTAGTACGCGAAGACCGTGCCGCCGTTGTTCGTGACCGCGGTCCGCAGGGCCGAGGTGTCGCCCGGCGCGCCGATGACCAGGTACGCCCGGGTACCGGCGGCCCATACGGCCGTCGAGGAGGGGGCCGAGAGAGCCGCGGTGCTCCCTGACGCGTTCGCGGCTACGGGAGCCGCGCCGGCGGGGTGCATGAACGCTGCGGTCGCACCGAGAGCGGCCACGGCCACGACCGAGCGTCTCAGGCGGCTGGATATGAGGGTAAGCAAGACATCCTCCGTGGGCCCGGGACGCTGGTGGCGTCGGCCGGGCGGGTCGGGAAAGGTGAACGAAACATGTCAGATCTCGGACCTGCATGGGAAGAGTTCGATCACACAAGTACCCTTGTCGGACAGGTGGTTGGCCGGCCTCCGCTTGTCGGCCCATGATGGCGACCGCCCCCCGACGCCGGGCGGGGCAGATGGGCATCGGCCCGAATCGCAGACGCATCGGTAGTTTCAGCGGCCGATCGTCGGTGACCCGAAGGAGAGCCCGGCAACATCACGTCTGCGAATGGAGGAGGCACTCTCCGTGGAGTACGAGAACTGGCGTCAGACAGCGGCATGCCTCGACGAAGACCCCGACCTGTTCTTCCCCGTCGGCAACACCGGCCCGGCCCTGCTTCAGGTAGCCGAGGCCAAGGCGGTCTGCAACCGGTGCCCCGTACAGCAGCAGTGCCTGGAGTGGGCCATGGAACACGGCCAGGACTCCGGAGTGTGGGGCGGGCTCGGCGAGGACGAGCGCCGGGCACTCAAGCGCCGGAACGCCAGGCGTCGATCGGCGGCGGCCGCCCACTAGGGCCTGCCGTCTGCCCGTCAGGGGCCGGACGACCGGCCCCGGGGCTGTGGCGGAGCGGCGGGAGGGCCCTCACCCGGTGAGGTGACGGGTCACTCCTCGCTCCGGCCCCCTCGCCCTGCCCGGCCGACGCCGTACGACACGGCGCGGCCGCCCGCACAGGCACGGCGCGCCCCTTCGACGGCCTGGCACGTCCTGCTACGACTGCAGCGACTGCTGCGTCCTGTAGGTGCCAGTTACGGCCAGAGCAGATGCTGCTGCCAGATGCTGTCCGGCTCGTCCCGTTCGTAACGCACACGCGTATGGATCCGGCTCGCGTCGGCCTGCCAGAACTCGATCTCGGTGGGCACGAGCGTGTAGAGGGTCCACGACTCGGCGACCAGCCCCGGTTCCCTCTCGATACGGGCCAGCGACTCCTTCACGGCCAGGTCCCGTTCTTCGAGGCTGCTGAGGTGCCTGCTCTGGCAGCCGAGCAGGGCCTCCGCCCGCGCCGTGTCCGACCGGGCGAGACAGTCGGCGGCGCTGCGGTCGGCCGACTCGGGGGCGACCGCACCCCTCACCCGGACCTGGCGCCCCTGCCCCGGCCAGTAGAACGTCAGCGCGGCGGAAGGACGGTCCGTCAGCTGTCGCCCCTTGGGGCTCTCGGCATGTGCGGCGAACTGCCACCCCTCCACCGCGTCCACGTTCTTCAGGATCAGCATCCGGGCGTTGGGCTCCCCGAGCGCGTCGACCGTGGACAGGGTCATGGCGTGGGGTTCCGGTACGCCGGCCTCGACCGCCTCCGCCAGCCACCACAGGAACAGTTCCACCGGCTCACCCGGCGCGTTCGCGGGGTCGAACTCCGGCAGTGGTCCGGCAAAGACCTCCAGGCCGCGCAGCCACTCCCGCACGCTCCCGGTCCGCTCGCTCTCCGACACCGTAACCTCCCGCAATCGCCCCGTATATCCGCACTGCGAATCCTATCTACGGACGGGCATACGGCTCAGGGGGACCGGCGAGTCGGCGCGCAGCAGAGGGCAGGGAGCCCCCAGTCCCACCCGCTCACGGTTCGCGGCCCAGCACCACGCCACGCCCGGCGTAGTACCGGTCCAGCACCGCCCACGGCACTCGGGCGAACTGCTGGGACCCGCCGGGGAAGCCCGACGGATTGTGGATGAGAAGGTGCTCACCGGTGACGCCGACGGCGAGTACCAGATGGCCGCCTCGGCGCGGGGGCGACGCGTCCAGCTCGCGGATCGACGGGTGCACGGACAGCATCAGCAGCCGTCCGGCGGCGACCAGCTCAGGGATGTCGGTGGCGGGCAGGCCGGGGCGGGACTCCGCGTAGAGGCCCCACCGGCGTTCGGCGTAGGCGGCGAAGGGTGCGTAGATCAGCCCGTCCAGGCCGTCATCGCGCCGGACGTACGCGCCGGCTTCGACACATTCGGCGGCGAGGGCCATCGGAGTGGGCGCGGTGCCCTGCCAGAATTCGAGTGCCATACGCAGGCAGGCCACTCCGCACAGCCGCCAGGACCACCAGGCGTACTCCTCCGCGCTCTCCGCCCCGTACTTGGGCCACAGCGGATCATCGGTGGCGTCCATGGCCCCGGAAATGATGGCGGGCACCAGGTCGGGTGAGGCCCATTGGGCGTGGTACGGAACGGCGTGCTGAATCGCGGGGTGATCGGCCATAGGGCTTCAGTCTGCCGGACGGGTGCCGTCGGGCCGGTGGACGGGTTCCCGACGGGGAGGAAACGGAACCGGGTGGGGATGGGGCCGGACGGCCGGGTCGAGGAGGACCGGCCCGGCCGGGCCATACGCCCGTACGAGGCCTGTACGAGGACAGGACCGATGGCCCGGGCCGGGGAGCGCACACACCCGCGCCTACCCCGCTCCGGCGTACGCCGGCTGAATCGACCGGGGGCGTAGGGGGTACGACTGCTCTTCTCATGCGAAAACACGCTTCCCGCCCGATGGCGAGCGGAGGGACTCATTTCGGACTGTCACGGCGGCACATGCCACACCTACGGTCGCTTCCACTGCACCCACCGCGGCGAACTGCCGTACTGCGTGCGCCCATCGACCGTGAGGGGTACCTCTCGTGCGCAGTCTCGGACACGCACTCCTGCCGCTGGCCACCGCAGCGATGCTGGCCTTGGTCGGGGCGGGCCCCGCCGTCGCGGGACCCGCCGCCCAGGCCGGGCCCCGATCCGAAGCAGCCGTTCCCGGCGCGACCGCGGCCACCACCGGGCACACACCCCGCCTCGCCGGTGGTGCGGCGGTCGACTCCACGGCCGACGCCGCGGCGCTGGCCCGCTACTGGACACCCGAGCGGATGAGAACGGCCATCCCGCTCGACGGACCGCAGTCATCGCCCGCTACGGCACAGAGCAAGCCCGGACCCACCGGACGTCCGGGGTCCACGCCGTCGGCCGCTGGGCGCACGGACACCCTCGGGCCGCTGGTGACCGAATCGGCGGCGGTCGGCAAGGTGTTCTTCACCAACCCCGGCAACGGACTCAACTACACCTGCTCGGCCAGTGCCCTCAACAGCAGCTCCAAGCAGATGCTCATCACGGCCGGGCACTGCGTGCACGGCGGCAGCGGCGGTACCTGGATGACCAACTGGACCTACGCACCGCGCTTCCGTTCGGGCGCCCGCCCCTTCGGTACCTTCGCGGCCAAGCAGTTCCGTACCTTCAACTCCTGGATCAGCAGCAGCGACAAGGGCCGTGACGTGGCCATGGTGACCACATGGCCCCTCAACGGCAGCAAGATCGTCAACGTCACCGGCGGTCACGGTCTGAGCTGGAACTACTCGCGCGAGCAGGCCATGACGGTCATGGGATACCCGGGCAACCGCGACAACGGCCAGCTCCAGTGGGCCTGTACCGGCACCACGCGAGCGGTCGGCGACGGCCGGCTCGAGCTCCGGTGCGACTTCGGCGGCGGGTCGAGCGGAGGGCCCTGGCTGCGGGGGTTCAACGACGCCAACGGGCTGGGACAGGTCAACGGGGCGATGAGTACGCTCGCCACCGGAGGCTGGAACCGGAGCTCGTACTTCGACGACTCGGTCAAGGCCATGTTCGACGCCCAGGGCAGCGTCACCTGACACCCCGACAGGGCTCGGCCGGGCAAGGAGCGTTTCCATGCGTCGCAGGACCGTCAGCCGATGGGCAACCGCAGCCGTCCTGCTCGCCGCTGTCGTGGCGGTGGCCGCGTGGCGCTCCGCCGCCGGGGCCCCGCCTCCCGGCACCGAGCCGGACTCCGGGAGCACCCGTAGCGATGTGCTCCCGAACCCGGATGAGGTGGACGAGGTGGACGAGGTACGGGACTACTGGACGCCGGAACGGATGAAGGACGCCCGGCCGGCGCCCATGCCGGAAGACGACTGAAGCCGACCGGAGCGGGCCGGACGGGCGCGGGTGAAGCTGCGGGGACCTGGTCCCCGCAGCCCTGCGCCCGTCCGGCCGTCACACGCTCCCGCGTCGGGCACGAAGCCACCGGCTATCGGAACCGCTCGTGGGCCCTGTCGGACGAGACACGGTCGAAGCGTCGTTCCCTGGCCCGGTACAGGGCGTCCGAGAATTTGTTGACCGCCCAGATGAACCCGAGCGCCAGCAGGATGAACGGGACGACGAAGAGGCAGGCCACCATGAGGAGCGGCAGCCACTGAAAGGCGGGTGCGCTGCTCTGGAACAGCGGCCCCGCGGCTCCTCCCGCGGCTCCGACGGCCGGTACCAGCACCGCGGTCATCAGCACCAGACGCCAGCGAGGCCGCTCGTCGCCCTCGGGCGACGGCCTGCCGCTGTCGCCGTACGGCGGTTCGGGCCCGCTGCTCCCCCTCATGAGGTTGCATTGTGCAGCATTTTCCTCCGTCCGGAGGAACGTACGTTCCAGTTCGCGTATCAGCGGCCGAGCCAGGTCGCGCACCTGGGCCATGTTCCTGGGTCGTGTCCCTAGGAATCCGGATCTGAGTCGGAGTCCCGGCCTGAGTCTCCGTCGGCGTCGGAGTTCCCGTTGGAGTTGAGGTGCTCGGCGCGGAGCGCCAGTTCGCGCAGGACGTCGTTCGTCGTCATGTTGTCCCGTCCGGAATCGTGTACCTGGGCCAGTTCCACGAAGGCCAGGGTGAAGGCTCCGACGAGTTGGTGGATCGCTCCACCGACCTTCTCGGCCACGATGTTCGCGATCTCCTCGTGCGTCGCGTCCTCCGGGATGCGGATCCTGGGCAGCGTTTCGCTGAGCAGTGCGGTGATGACACTCGGGTCGCTCCCGATGTCGCGCTCCTCGTCCTCCTCGAGGATGCGCCGCCAGTCGGTCATCTGGGTGAGGATGCCGATCACACGCTTGAGGACCTCGCTCTGTTCCATTCCGGAAGCATAGGAACCTCTGCGCCTCTCCGGGCGATCTTGGCGGACCTGCGGCGACAGCCCTCGCGCCACCCGCAGTTCGCCGATCCCCCGCACGACTTCGTGACGGTCGGCGCGGCGCGACCGGTCCGGGCGAAGCAGAGCCGGCCGGACGGCCACCGCGGCGCGCCGATGGGACGGCCACGCCTGAGGGGCACGCGGTCGTCGCCTTTGTGACATGTCGCATCTGTGCCACGTGATGTCAGTGACATGCCCCGTGACCTCGGCGGATTCTGACGTTCATCACCTGACCACCACCCGCTCGAAAGGTGTTTGCCTGATGAGATGGATTCGTCGATCAGCGGCGATATCGACCGTACTGATGGTCACCGTCGGAGGCGTGACGACCGCCTCCGCCGGAACGCCGCCGGACGGTCCCTCGCCGATCGCCGACCGCGAGGCCTCCGCCACCGTGCGGCTGATCACCGGTGACCGGGTGATCGTGACGTCGGTGCCGGGAGGCAGACACGTCGCGTCGGTCCGGCCCGGACCGGGGCGCGAGCGCATCTCCTTCCGTACGGAGGAGGGCGACGACAAGGCCCTGACCGTCATCCCCTCCGACGCCCAGTCGTTGGTGACCGCCGGCACGCTGGACCGCCGCCTGTTCGACGTCACGGCGCTGATCGCGGCCGGCCTCGACGAGAAGCACTCCTCCTCGCTTCCGCTGATCGTCTCGTCTGAGTCGTCACCGGCCGCGGCCAAGGACGCGCGGCGGACACGGGGCACCGCGGTCGCCGCCGACCGGCTGATGACCTTCCGGGCCACCAAGACGCCCGTCTACGACCTGGACAGCATCAACGCCCGGTCCATGAGGGTCGCGGCGGGCGAACTCGGCCGCTTCTGGGACACCCTGGCGTCCGCCGCGGGCTCCGACGCCGCCCGCGCCGCCGTCACTCCGCGCATCTCGCTGGACGGCAAGGTCAGGGCCGTACTGGACCGCAGCACCGGTCAGATCAACGCGCCCGCCGCATGGAAGGCCGGCTACCACGGCAAGGGCGTCAAGGTGGCGGTCCTCGACACCGGCGTCGATGACAAGCACCCGGACCTGTCCGGACGCATCGCGCAGGCCAAGGACTTCTCCAACAGCGGCAGCACCGGCGACCGCTTCGGCCACGGCACGCATGTCGCCGCGACCGTCGGCGGTACGGGTGCCGCGTCCGGCGGGTCCATGCGCGGTGTCGCGGCAGAGGCCGAGCTGCTCGTCGGCAAGGTGCTCGACGACAACGGGTACGGGACCGAGTCCTCGGTCATCGAGGGCATGGAATGGGCGGCCGCCCAGGACGCCAAGGTGATCAACATGAGCCTCGGGGGCGGGCCGACCGACGGCACCGACCCCATGAGCCAGGCCGTCAACGCGCTGACGGCGTCGACGGACTCACTGTTCGTCATCGCCGCCGGCAACGACGGCGCCAACGGCCAGTCCACCATCGGCTCCCCGGGTACGGCCGACGCCGCACTGACCGTGGGCGCCGTCGACCGCGACGACTCCCTCGCCGGCTTCTCCAGCCGCGGACCCCGGCTCGGCGACGGGGCGGTCAAACCCGACGTCACCGCGCCGGGCGTCGGCATCGTGGCCGCCCGTGCGGCCGGCACCACCATGGGCACACCGGTCAATGCCAACTACGTCGCGGCGTCCGGCACATCGATGGCCACTCCGCACGTCGCCGGTGCCGCGGCGATCCTGGCGCAGCAGCACCCCAACTGGAGTGCCCAGCAGCTCAAGGACGCCCTCATCAGCACCTCGAAGACGGTGTCGGGCACCAAGGTGACCCAGCAGGGCGGCGGACGCATCGACCTCGCGACGGCCATGGGGCCGCTGACGGCCTCCGGTTCCCTCGCCTTCGCCCCGGTCCGGGCCGGCGAGAGGAAGGGGCAGACGCAGACGCTCGGTGTGCGCTATGCCAACAATGGCAGTCGCCCCCTCACGCTCGACCTCGGCGTCAGCCTGGCCACCGATGGCGGTCAGGTCCCCGCCGCGGGCGCGGTGCGCCTCGGTTCGACCTCGCTGACGCTCGCCCCCGGCGCCGAGGCGGAGGTGCCGCTGCACCTCGACGCGGCCGGCGTGAGCCGCGGGAAGTACTACGGCTATGTCACGGCGAAGTCCTCGGACGGCGTTGTCCAGGCCCACACCACTGTCTCCCTCCAGGTCAGCGGCCGGCAGCACGTGCTCACCGTGGTCCCGCGCGACCGCCAGGGCCGGCCCTCGGGCAGCAACGGCCTTCCGAACATCTGGGGCCCCACCGGGTACGTGAGTTACACGGATCTGGAGAAGGGTGTCGCCGTCGTCGAGGAGGGCACGTACCTCCTCCAGGGCGGCTTCTTCTCGGAGAACGAGAACGGTGGTGAGGCGGGCGAACTCATCGTCCCCGAGGTCAAGGTCACCAAGGACACGACGGTGGCGTTCGACGCCTCCGACGTCACCGAGGTGACGATCCGGACCCCGCGCCCCGCCGAGCAGCGCGGCTTCCTGAGCACCCAGTACTACCGAGAGGTCGAGGGTGAGAGGAGGAGCTGGGGCCTCCAGATGTTCGACTCGGTCAAGCGCGTCTACGTCAGCCGCACCGCCCCGGTCACCGAGGGCGCGTTCGAGTTCAGCTCCCGCTGGCAGTTGACCGCGCCTCAGCTGGAGGCCAGGGTTCCCGGCATGTCCCGGCCGCTCGTCCCGTACTACGAGCAGGACTCGCCCGTCTTCGGCGACCGGGGTGCACGGCTGAGTGCCGTGAGCGCCGGCACCGGGACCGCCCCCGACTTCCGCCATGTCCGCGGGAAGCTGGCTGTCGTCCGCGTGGATCCCTCGGACGACACCTGGGCGCTGGCTCGTGCCGCGAAGTCCGCAGGTGCCAAGGCGCTGATGGTCTCCTGGCCCGAGGGGATACTCCACTGGACGCGCTGGCGCCCCGGCACCGAGCGCATGGCCGTACCCACCATGCGGGTCTCCTTCGCGCAGGGTTCGGAGCTGCTGGAGCGTGCGAAGAAGGGCGCCGCGGTGGCGTTCTCGGGCACGGTGCACAGCCCCTACCTCTACGACGTCATGCAGGTGTCCAAGGGACACGTGCCCGACAAGCTCGTTCACACCGTCTCCGAGCGGGAGAGCGCCGTCATCCGCAGTGCCTACACGCAGACGGGTGCCTCGTCCTGGACGAGCGAGCAGCGGTTCGGATGGCGTCCGTACCAGAACACCGCCTGGGACGTCTCCAACCGGTACACGCCGGTCGGCCGCGAGCGCGTCGAGTACGTGAGCGGCGGCGACACCCTCTGGGACCAGGTCGTCCACCACAACGTCATCGACTCCCCCGACCGCCCGCTGACCGCCGGAATGATGAACCTGCCGCGTACCTACCGGCCCGGCGAGAAGGTGTCGGAGCGCTGGTTCGGAGCTCCGGCCCGGCCCTCGATCCCCCGCGGAGCAGGTCGGGCCTCGGTGCGCACAGGTGACACCCTGTCCGTCTTCATCCCGGAGTTCACCGATTCCACCGCCGGTCACTACGGGTTCGCCGAGGCTCCTGCCTTCCCCGGCGGCGGTGTGGGTGGCGGACGGGCGGCGAATGACCTCGCCGACACGTCGCACGCGGTCCTGTACCGCAACGGGCAGCTGATCGAGGAGTCCGACAACGGCGCCTGGGGCGACATCGAGGTGCCCGCGGGCGATGCCGAGTACCGGCTCGACCTGACGACCGCCCGGACCTCGGACGACTGGCGTTTCGGCACGGGCACGCGTACGTCGTGGACGTTCCGTTCGGGCACGGCCGCCGGTCCGACGCGGCTGCCCCTGCTCCAGGTCGACTACTCCGTGGCGACCGACCTGTTCAACGCGGTGGCTCCGGGCCGTACCCACGCCCTCGGGATCAACGTCCGGATGCAGGACGGCATGCAGGCGCCGCGGGGTACGTCGGTGAAGGTCGAGACGTCCTACGACGGAGGCCGGACCTGGACCACCGCCACCACTGCCCGCAAGGGCGACGGCTTCACGGCCACGGTGAAGCGGCCGGACCGGGTGCACACCGACGCGTACGTCACGGTGCGGGTGACCGCGAAGGACGCGGCCGGCAACAGCGTCCGCCAGACGGTGGACCGCGCCTACCTGCACCCCGCCGCTCGGTGACGGTGACGTAAGCACATCCTCGCGGACCGCGGCGGATGTCGGGGAGTGGGGCCCCGGCGTCCGCCGCTCGGCGCTCTCGGGCGCGTGCATGACGACAGGGCCGGCCTCGTCCGCGAGGAGACGAAAAGATCGTCGTCGTCATCGGTGCGCGACACCTCACTCGGTTATAGTCCAAATTTCAAGCTCACCTTCTGGTTCGCCCTCGGTCGTGTGCGAACCCCTCAGCCCTGGAGACCCGGCATGCTGGAGGCGGCTGGCCTCACGTCGGTCGAAGAGACCGTCTACCGGCTTCTGGTCATCACCCCCAAGGCCTCGGCCGACGAGATCGCCGCGAAGACCGGTCTCGGGCGGGAACAGGTCGAGGGCGTCCTCGCGGCGCTCACCGCCAAAGGGCTCGTCATCTCCGGTGACGAGAGCCCTCCCCACTTCACCGCCGCGCCTCCGGACGTGGCACTGCTGCCGCATCTGCAACGCCGTGCGGACGCCCTCGAACAGAGCCGGGCCGCCATCGCCGACCTCCTGGAGAGCTATCGCAGCACCCGGCGGCAGGACGCCGGCCATGTCATCGAGGTCATCACCGGGGCCGAGGCACTGCGCCAGCATCTGCGCCGGCTGCAGGACAACGCACGTCACGAGATGCTCTGGTTCTGCAAGGCCCAGTACGTGGCCATGCCCTCGGGAAGCAATCGCGCGGAGTTCGACGCACTGGCGCGCGGGGTCCGCTACCGGGTCCTGTACGAGCGGGCCTTCTTCGACGACGACGGGGCCGTCGACAACGTTATCTCCGGGGTGCGTGCCGGTGAACTCGCCCGTTCCGTGCCACATCTCCCCCTGCGACTTGCCGTCGCCGACCGGGAGACGGCCATCTGCCCGTTGGTGCCGGGCGGCCCGTACGGCAGTCCCGGTGAACCCACGACCGCACTGCTGCGTGACAGCAGTCTGCTGGAAGCCCTCACCGCACTCTTCGAGCGCTACTGGGAGGACGCCGTGCCCCTGCACGTCAGCGCATCGGGCACCATCGTCGGGCCGGACGACACCGAGAACACGGAGGTCCTGCGCGAGACCGACCGCAGGGTGCTGTCCCTCCTGGTGGCCGGCATCGCCGACAAGGCGATCGCCAGTCAGATGGGCCTGAGCCGCCGCACCGTGCAACGCCGGATCCAGCACATGATGGCTCTCGTCGGCGCCGGGACGCGCATGCAGCTCGCCTGGCACGCGGCCCGTCGGGGCTGGCTCTAGGCGGGGATGTACGGGTGGGCAACAAGGGCCGGAGCGCACGGGGCCCGACGCTGGGGGCATGCGGGCCGGGCATGCCCGGCGCGCAGGAGGGGCCGGGTCAGCCCAGGTAGAAGTCCTTGCGTTCCGCCACGAACTCCTCGACCGTTCGGGCGGGGACACCCGTCAGGCGTTCGACGTCTCCCGAGGCGCGGTCGTAGCGGTTCTGCTGGTGCAGGCGGCACATGGTGACGATGTGCTCCTCGATGTGCGGCGGCAGACCGACCGTGGCGAGCACCTCGCGGCGCCACCGGTCGAGCGGCATGTCCACGTACGCCACCGGACGGCCCAGGGACGTGGAGAAAGCCTCGGCCATCTCCGTCATGTCGACCGTCCGGGGCCCGGTCAGCTCGTAGACGTGCCCGACGTGCGGGAGCGGTTTGGCGAGGACCGTCGCGACCACCCTGGCGACGTCGTCCACGGCGATCGGCGAGGTGCGTCCGGCGCCGAACGGCAGCACGATCGTCCCGTTCTCGCGGATGGTGCGCGCGGGCAGGGTGGTGAACAGCGGGTTGTCCAGGAACGACGTCGGCCTGATGTGCACAACCGGCAGGCCGGACCAGTTCATCACCTGCTCGGCGAGCCAGTGCAGCCGCTGTTGGTGCGACTCCCCGGCGCTGGTGGCGGTCATCTGCGAGACGGTCATCTGCGACATGCCGATGAGGGCGTCCAGGTCTCCGTACTCCAGCGCCACGCTCGCCACGATGGTCGCCGCGAGAAGGTGGTCCGGCGAGACGGGCATGGCGAAGTACATGCTCCGAGCGCCCTGGAGGGCGGCGGCGACGGTCTCGGGTTTCGTGAGGTCACCGAGAACCACTTCCGCCCCGGACGCACGCAACTGGGCCGCGCGGTCGTCGTCCCGGCGGACCATCACGCGCACCGGTACGTCCTGGGAGCGCAGCTTCTCGAGGACGTTGCGGCCCACGCCTCCGGCGCCTGTGATGAGGACGAGGTTCTCGGCAGCCATCGCGCAGACTCCTTCGTGGTGCGGGAACGCGGCCCCCTCTCCCCTCTCCAGTCTCTCCCCCATCGACGGGGGAGCGCGCGCGGTCGCCCCGGCTAGAACACGTGGAGAAAACACCCCACCGCGACCGCACCGGCAGCAGCGATAGACGTCAGTCGGATGAGGATCTTCCTTGGCTTCACAGGGGCCTCTCTGAGGGAAGTGTCGGGCCGGCCGGAGCGCCACGGCGTCGTCGCGAGCGCCCATCACGTGAGCCCACGGCCAACCAGGGGGGTACGACTCAGATGCCGCCCATGCGTATGAGCCACCAGTCGGCGTTGTACGCGCCGCTCACCGAGTCGTGCGTGCCGGCCGGGCGCTCTTCGACGGTGTCCTCCAGCCGAATGGGCTCCGGCAGCTTCGAGAACCGGAGGCTGCGCTGTACCTGCGCCGCGTCGACAGGCTTGCGTCCCTGATCCATTTCAACGCCTCCTCAGCACGGTTTTCACGCCGCACTCCTTGGCAGTCGTTCCGCCCTCTGCAAGAGGGGTAGAAGCGCATGCCTCTTGGTGAGTCACCCGCTCAACGGATGACGATGGTGACAAATTCCGGGCGCCCCACCCTGACCCCGCCGGCGCGGTCGGCCGTTCACCGGCCAAGCAGGGCACTGGTCCCGTGCCCTGGTTGGCGTCAGGGCTCGGGACCTGCGGCCCGCGGGACGGCAAGGGAGCCGGCCGAAGTGGGTCAGACGGCGCGGGCGTTGATGGTGACGGGGATGTTGCCGCGGATCGCCTTGGAGTAGGGGCAGATCTGGTGTGCTGCGTGGGCGAGCTCGTCCGCCTCGTTCTGGCTGACGCCTCCGACCTGGAGGTTGAGGACGGCCGAGAGGGAGAAGCCGTCGGCGCCACCGTTCAGGCTCATGTCGGTGTCGATCTCCGTGCTGGTGAGCCGGATCTTGCGCTCCCCCGCGGCGATCCGGACGGCACCGAGGAAGCAGGCCGCCCAGCCGGCAGCGAAGAGCTGCTCGGGGTTCGTGGCCGTGCCGGCCCCACCGAGCTCCTTGGGCAGCGACAGGTCGGTCGACAGGAGACCGTCGTCGGACTGCGCGCGTCCTCCGTTGCGACCCTCGCCGGTGACCTTTACGTGGGCGGTGTAGCTGTGAGACATGACTGTCCTTCTCCATGGGGGTGGGGTGTAGCGGAACCCGCACTTCGGCGGACCTGCCTGGCGGGGGCACCCAGTAGCGCGTCACCCGTTCAAGCGGTGACGACATAGTTGCATCGTTAAGCGTCACCCGTCAAGGAGGTGATGAGAGGTGGGGAAACGGACGCAAAGAGGCGCCGATCCGGGGACGGCAAGCGCCGCCGACGACACGAGAGGCAGATCGCCTGGGGTTTCAGGTCGCGGGCGACCGGACCCCTCGGCGGCGGACGCACCTTCGACCGAAGGGCGCGCCAATCCATCGCGGGCCGGCTCGGACGCGCAGGAGATCGTGCGTGGCTCAGGCGGCGCCCGGTTGCCGAGTGGGTTCAGCCCGCCCGCCGCCCGGACCGCACAGAGGGGCGGTCGCCTCGCGACCGCCCCATCATCATGTCCGGACTGCGACTAGGCCTGGACGGCACGCTTGCGCGCCCGGTAGGCAGCCGCCTTGATCTTGTTGCCGCAGGGGTCCATCTTGCACCAGGCGCGGCGCGCCCCTCGCGACCGGTCGATGTAGAACTGGGTGCACTCAGGGTTCGCACATTCCTTGAGCAATGGCACTTCCGGCCCGCTCAGGACAGTGACCGCGTCGCGGGCGACGTGCGACAGCGCCTGCTGGACGGTGGCTTCGATCCGCCGGCCGGTCGCCGTGAGCTGGGGGACGGGTGCGGGTCGACTCGCCACGTCATTGACGAGGGACAGGGCCTTCTCGTCATAGCTCTCACCGGCGATCTTCGCCCGCACCAGTGGGTAGATCGCCTCCCGCAGTTCCACCGCCTCGACAAGGTCGGACGGTTCGCAGGCGAGCTCACTGTCCGTGATGCCGCATTCGAGGAACCACAGGGCAAGACTCTTCGGTGAATCGAACATCTCCCGCGTATGCGGGCCCCGGCGAACCCGCAGCGTCCCGGCGAAGTCGAGTGCCGGGCTTTCGGCGGGGAAGGCGTGCAACATGTCACCATTCTGACAGGTGACGATCCGGGAAGGCAACTATCGGTCCGTCGGAGGCCGCCGCCGCAGCTCACTGTGGGTGCGCCGCCCGGGCCGCCCTTGCACCGCTCGCCACAGGCTCCGGCCCCTCGGCGGCCTGACCCTGAGAGGGGGCAGACTCCAGAGGCCGGGCCACCGCGGCGTCCGATCGGCCCTCAGGCGCGGCAGCGCAGCATCTCGAACGCGGGATTGGCCCGGTAGTCAGCCCAGAACGCGTCACCGTACGCGGCGATCCCGGCCGCCGACACCGTGGTCGGGACCCACGTGATCTCGCTGAACCCCACCTTGGCCAGGCACGTCTCGAACACCTCGCGGCGCGCCAGCCCTGCGGTGAACGAGATCGGCGCCTCCTCCAGCAACGCGGTGATCTTCACCCGGGGTCCGATGCCGGTCTCTTCGCCCGTCAGCTCGGTGAGGAACCCGTACGGGCGCGGCGACGGCCCGGAAAAGTCGTAGTCCGGCGTCTGGTGGAGCATGAGGAACTCGCCGCCGCTCCGCAGGCTCTCGTGCACCGTGCGGCACAGGTGCTCGAATGCGTCGACGGTCTCCGCGTAGTTGAGCAGCATCACCGCGGTCGCCAGATCGAACCGCTCCCCCGCCGGCGACAGGTCGGCCACATCTCCGACCTCGTAGCGCACACCCAGCGGGTGGGCCTGCTCGATCCCTTCCGCGGCACGGATCATCTCGCCGGAGATGTCGACGCCGAGGACGTCGGCCGCGCCGCGCCGCTTCAGCTCACGGCTGTAGAAGCCGGTACCGCAGGCCAGGTCGATCACCTTCTGTCCGGTGACGTCCCCGACCATGCCGAGGAAGCTGGGCGCTTCCACATACTGGGCCAGCGGCAGAGCCTTGAAGCCCTCGAACGCCTCACCGATCTCGTCGTACGTCTGCTGTGCACTCACCGCGCACTCCTCCCGTTGTGATGTCCGCGCCCCGGACACCCGGCAGTCTCTCCATACGCGACAGCGGGCCCGTACTGGCAGAAGCCACAAAGATCGGGTGGTCTCCATCGGTGGTCACACGAACGCGGCGTCGGGGCGCAGGGGACAATCTCGGCCCCGGACCGGCCCCGAGCCCGAGCCCGCAGAAACTTCTTCAGAAAAATCGCGCCCGAGAGGTATCAGGTACCGAAGAGGGGGCAGACGGACTGTCGACCCGAGCTCGCGGCCTCTCCCCCCTGGCCGCTCGGGCTCCGCGGCCCCACCGGCTCCCCCCCTGCCGGTGGGGCCGCTTTCTGCTACTTGACCGAGCCCGCCATCACGCCCTGGACGAAGTGCCGCTGGAAGGCGAAGAACACCACCAGCGGGACCACGAGCGAGAGGAAGGCTCCCGGGGCCAGGACGCCGATGTTGCTGCCGAACTGCCGCATCTCGGACTGGAGGGCGACCGTCAGCGGCTGGGACTCGCTGTCCGCGAAGAGCAGCGCCACCAGCATGTCGTTCCAGACCCAGAGGAACTGGAAGATGGCCAGACTGGCCAGGGCCGGCCGGCCGAGCGGCAGGATCAGGCGGGTGAAGATCCGCCACTCGCTGCCGCCGTCCATTCGCGCCGCTTCCAGCATTTCGCGGGGGATCTCCGCGAAGTAGTTGCGCAGCAGGAAGATGGCGAACGGGAGACCGTAGGCGACGTGGAAGAGGATCACGCCCGGGATCGTGCCGAAGAGTCCGATCGTGCCGAACAGCTTGGCGACCGGCAGCAGTCCGATCTGGACCGGCACGACGAGGAGCCCGACGACGACCAGGAAGATCGCGTTGCGGCCGGGGAACTCCAGCCAGGCGAAGGCGTATCCGGCCAGTGCGGCGATGACGACGACCAGTACGGTGGTCGGCACCGAGATCAGCACGGTGTTCCAGAAGGCCTGTGTGATCCCGGAGTCCGCGAACAGGGCGGTGTAGTTGTCCAGGGACAGCTGACCGGGGTCGGTCAGCGCCGTCCACCAGCCCTTCGCCGCGTTGTCACCGTCGGATCGCATCGACGACAGGAACAGCCCGGCCAGCGGGGTGATCCACACGAGTGCGACGACGATCAGGATCGCCTGGACGGCTCCGTTGCCCAGCAGCCCGGTGAGCCTGCCGATACGGCGCCGGCGAGGGGCTGGGGCCCGAGTGGGCTCGGGGGCCGGGGTCTTGGCCGGCGGCGGGGACGGCCGGCGCTCGATGGTGCTGTGGCCGCTCATGCTCCGCTCCTTCGGAAGCGCCGGACGTTGAAGATCATGGCGGGGACGACCAGCAGCAGAAGGAGGACGCTGATGGCGCTGCCGAGTCCCTGGTTGTTGCCGCCGCCGAAGGACACCAGCCACATCCGGGTCGCCAGCACGTTGGCCTCTTCCTGCACGGGTCCCGGCGCGATGATGTAGACGAGGTCGAAGACCTTCATCACGTTGATGACCAGGGTCACGAAGACGACCGTGAGAACCGGGGCGAGCAGCGGGACCGTGATCCTGCGGAAGATCTGCCACTCGTTGGCGCCGTCCATCCGGGCCGCCTCCAGGGCGTCCCGTGGAAGCGCGGCAAGTCCCGCGCCGATCAGCACCATCGAGAAGCCGGTCCAGATCCACAGATAGGCGCCGATGATCGCCGGGGTGACCAGTGCGGGCCCGAGCCAGGAGATGCCCTGGTAGGGGGCGGCGAAGTTCTCCGCCGGGAGACGGACGGTGTACGCACCGTCCTTCAGGCCCGTGAAGGTGAAGGACCCGTCGGCGGCGGTGGTGGACTTCGCGGCCACCTTTCCGTCCCGTACGGCCTCGACCGTCATGCCCGGCAGGCCCTTCTCGGCCGGGTCCACCTTGCCGGGACTCCCGCCGCCTCCGGGCGTGAAGTCGTGGTAGACCACACCGCTGAGTGCGTCCGCGGCCGGTGCCGCGGAGCCGGCGGCCCGTGCGGGCTGCGCCTCGGCGGGCATCTTGTCGGGTGCGACACCGACGAAGCCGAGGCTGACGGACGTGCCGGGGGCGACCGCGTCAGCCGTACGGTACGAGCCGCCCTTGTCGGCGGCGAGGCCGAACCCTTGCCGGGCCCGGGCCGTCGGATAGGCGGACCGGTCGTCGAAGGCATCGTGGACGCCGACGGCGACGGCGTTGAGCACGCCCTTGTTCGGGTCCTCCTCGTAGGCGAGGCGGAAGATGATGCCGGCCGCGAGGAACGACACCGCCATCGGCAGGAAGAGGACGAGCTTGAAGGCGGTTGCCCAGCGCACCTTCTCGGTGAGCACGGCGAGGACGAGTCCGAGGCCGGTCAGCAGCACCGGGGCGACGACGACCCAGATGGTGCTGTTGCGGATGGCCTTGAGGGTGGCCGGGTCGCTGAATATCTCGGCGTAGTTCTGACCGCCGACGAAGCGGTCACCACTGGCGTCGAAGAGGCTGCGGCCGGCGGAGAACAGCACCGGGTAGACGACGAGGGCACCGAGCAGCAGCAGGGCGGGGAGGACGAACACCACCGCGATGTTGCGCTTCTTGAGCTGGGCGCGGCGCCGCGGGTTCGCGGCGCGGGCGGATGCGAGAACAGCCATGATCGCTGCCTCAGCCCTTGTACGCCTTGGCGGCCGCGGCTTCGAGCCGGGCCGCGGTGGCCTTGGGGTCGGAGGGGTCGCGCAGGAAGTCCTGGAGGAGCTTCCACTCCCCTGTTCCCTTGGTCCCGCCGAATGCGGCCGGGGCCTGGTCGGACATGTCGAAGCGGACCGAGTCACCGGCCTGGATAAGCGACTTGGCCGTGGCGCGTGTCGTGTCGTCTCCGTACGAGGCGAAGTCGACGTCCTTGTTGGGCGACAGGAAGCCGCCGGCGCCGGCCCACACGGAAGCCGCTTCGGGAGTCGCCAGGAACTCCAGCAGCTGGTGCGCCGCCTTCTGGTTCTTGCCGTCCTTGAGCACGACGGCGGCGTCACCGCCACTGACCACGGGCGCTTTGCCGCTGTCGACGGCGGGAAACGGGAAGAACTTGGCGTCTTCGCCGAGCTTCTTGCCGAAGTCGTCCTTGGCCATGCCGCCGACGAAGTCGCCCTCGTAGACCATGCCCGCCTTCGGCTCGGGGCCGAAGACCTGCTCGACGGAGCCGGGGAAGTCGGTGCGCAGCGCGCCGGCCGCGCCTCCGGCGACGAGCTGCTTGTCCTTGAACACCTCGCCGAGCGTGGTGAGTGCCTTGACGACACTGGCGTCGGTCCAGGGCAGGGTGTGGGCGGCGAGCTGGTCGTACTTCTCGGGTCCGGCCTGGGAGAGGTAGATGTTCTCGAACCAGTCGGTGAGGGTCCAGCCGTCCTCGCCGGCGACGGAGAAGCCGGGGAGTCCGGAGTCGGCGATCGTGCGACCGGTCTTCACCATCTCCGTGTAGCTCTTGGGCTCCGCGACGCCGGCCTGCTCGAAGGCGCTCGGGCTGTACCAGACGGTCGACTTGTGCGCGGCCTTGAAGTAGAGGCCGTAGTAGGTCTTGTCGACGGTCCCGTACTCCTTCCAGACCGAGGCGAGGTTGGCGGAGGCGGTCGTCGTCGCCTTCTTCGACAGCGGTGCGAGCCAGCCCTCCTTCGCGAACTGCTGGAGCACGCCCACCTGCGGGACCATGGCGACGTCCGGGGCCCTGCCGCCCTCGATCTTGCTGCCGACGTAGGTGGAGACGTTGTCACCGGTGGGCTCGAAGACCGTCTTGGCGCCGGTCTCCTCGGTGAAGGCGTCGAGCACCTTGCGGAAGTTCTTCTGCTCGCTGCCGGTCCACACACCGGCGACCGTCACGGTCTGGCCGTCGAGGGGCTTGCCGCCGCTCGCCGGTCCGGTGGTGCCGCCGCAGGCCGTGGCGCCGACGGCGAGGGTGAGTGCGGCCGAAGCGGCCGCCGCTGTACGCCGGTTGATCGAGGGTCGTCGCATGGTGGTTCCTTCCGAGGGTGGGTGAGGAAGAGAGACTTCAGGCGGTGGGGCAGTCGCCCGTCCACCAGGCGGCGGTCGCCCCGGGGAGCATGCCGTCGGGGCAGGGGCCGCTCGACAGGAGCGGAGTGCCGGGCACCGGCGCGGGCACGGGGTCGGTGCCGAAGTTGACGGCGCAGATCAGTCCGTCGCCGCGGACCATGGCCAGCACCTGCGGCGGCGTGTCCAGCCAGCGAAGCGAGCCTTCGCCCAACTGGGGCAGGCTCCGCCTCAGTTGGAGCCCTTCGCGGTAGAGGTGCCAGAAGGAGCGGGTGTCGGCCAGTGCCCGGTCGGTGGCATGCGCCGCGAACCACTCGGGCTGCGGCAGCCACGGCCGGGCACCGGCCTCGCCCTGGCTGAAGCCGAACGGGGAGGCGTGGCCCGACCAGGGCAGCGGGACGCGGCAGCCGTCGCGGATGCGTGCCCGGCTGCCGGTGCGGTGGAAGATCGGGTCGGTGAGCACTTCGTCCGGCAGGTCCAGGACTTCGGGGAGGCCGAGCTCCTCGCCCTGGTAGACGTACGCGGCTCCGGGCAGTGCCAGCATCAGCAGGGCGGCGGCGCGGGCGCGGGCGGCGCCGAGTCCGCTGCCCTCGACTCCGGGCTCACCGGCGTACCGGGTGACCGTGCGCACCTGGTCGTGGTTGTTGAGGACCCAGGTGACGGTGGAACCGGTGCCGGCGATGTCGCGTATCGCCTCGGTGATGGTCTCCCGGAACGCGCGGGCGTCCCACGGGGCGCTGAGGAGGTCGAAGAAGAACGCCTGGTGGAGTTCGTCGGGCCGTACGTACTCGGCGTGTTCGCGTGCCGTCGGCACGGAGACCTCGCCGACGAGCAGCCGCTCGTTGCCGTCGCGGGCTGCGTACTCCTCGCACACCGATCGCCAGCGGCGCCACACCTGGTGGACCTCGGGCTGGTTCCAGGCGAGCGGGTTGACCGAGTCGCGAGAGCGTTCGTCCGCCTCGGGGTCGGCGGAGTCGGGGAGTTCGGGGTGCTTGTACAGGCCGGCGGCGACGTCGATCCGGAAGCCGTCGACGCCCCGGTCGAGCCAGAAGCGGAGTACGTCCTCGAAGGAGTCGCCGACTTCGGGGTTGCGCCAGTTCAGATCGGGCTGCTGCGGAGTGAACAGGTGCAGGTACCACTGTCCCGGGGTGCCGTCGGGCTCGGTGATCCGGCTCCAGGCGGGGCCGCCGAACATCGCGCGCCAGTTGTTGGGGGGCTCCTCGCCCCGGGGACCGCGCCCGTCAGCGAAGTGGAAGCGACTGCGGGCCGGGCTGCCGGGTCCGGCGGCGAGGGCTTCGCGGAACCACGGGTGCTCGCTGGAGCAGTGGTTGGGGACGATGTCGAGCAGGAGCTTGAGCCCGAGCCTGCGGGCGTCGCCCATCAGCAGGTCGAATTCGGCGAGGTCGCCGTAGACCGGGTCGACCTCGCGGTAGTCGGCAACGTCGTATCCGTGGTCGTGCTGCGGTGAGGGGTAGAACGGGCTGAGCCAGATGCCGTCGACGCCGAGCTTGCGCAGGTACGGCAGTCCGGCGCGGACGCCGGCGAGGTCGCCGATGCCGTCCCCGGTGCTGTCGAGGAAGCTGCGGACGTAGACCTGGTAGATCACCGCGTCGCGCCACCATGCGGCGGTCGTGCGGGAGGAGCGGCCTGGGGCGGCCGTAAGGGTTGTGAGCATCTCGCGTCGACCTGTTCCTGCTGGATGCGAGTGCGCCCCGGATCGGGTGCGCTGTGATGCCTGCATGTTAAGTAGCGATGACGGCAGGGTGTCAACGAAGTCGCCTAAACCAGCCCGGGTATGCCCGACTATCTCCACATTACAAAGAACGGCTTGCTACTTAACATGTAAGTAGCAAGCCGTTCAGAGGGAGCAGAAGGGGTCACTGTCTGCGGGCGATGGAACCCAGTTCGCGGGACAGCCGCACCGTGGCCTGCCCGGGCGTCTGCCGCAGCGCCATGACGTCCTGCACGACGGCCTGCACCGCCAGGCTCACCTGGTCGTACCGCGGACTCTTGGGACGCGGCTCGGCCGCCAGCACGCTCTGCCGCAGCGTGGGCAGATACGGGTACGCCCGGATCAGCCCGGGATCCTCGTACAGGTCCGCGCGCACCGGCGGCAGCGAGCCCTCCGTCAGCACCTGCCGCTGCACACGCTCGCTGGTCAGATAGGCGATCAGATCGGCGGCGGACTCCGGATGGCGCGAGTGACTGCTCACGGCCAGATTGGAGCCGCCGAGCACGCTGGTACCGGGACCGTCCGGACCCGGCAGAGGCACCGCACCGAACTTGCCCGCGACCTTCGACCCGGGGGCGTTGGCCTCCGAATGGACATACGGCCAGTTCCGCAGGAAGAGCAGCCGGCCGTCCTGGAAGGCCTGCCGGGACTCCTCCTCCTTGTAGTCGCGGGCCTCGGGGGAGATCCACCCCTCCCGCACCCCGCTCGCCAGGAACTCCAGCCCGTCCCGGGCCGCCGCCGAGTCCACCGTGACCCGGGCACCGTCGTCACGGAGGATCGAACCGCCCGCCGAGTGGACCGCCTCGGTGGCGTTCACCGTCAGCCCCTCGTACGGCAGGAACTGGCCCGCATAGCCGTCCAGGCCGTAGCGGGGGGCGAGGGTCCTGGCCTGCCGGGCGAGCTCCGCCCAGGTGCGGGGCGGCTGTTCGCCCGCCTTCTCCAGGATGTCCTTGCGGTAGTACAGCAATCCGGCATTGGTGACATAGGGCACCGCGTACAGGCGGCTGTCGAAGGTGGCCGTGTCCACGACCGGCGCCAGGAAACTGTCCAGGGGGAACCGGTCGCGCTCCAGCGGGGAGATCCAGCCCGCCGCGGCGAACTCCGAGGTCCACGCGACATCGATGTTCAGCACGTCGAAACGGTCACTGCCGGAGCGCAGTTCGCTCGTCATCTGTGCCCGGGTCTCGTCCGCCGAGTCCGGCAGCTCGACCAGAGTCACCTGTTCCTGCGGATGTCCGCTGTTCCAGTCGTCGAGCAGCGGACCGAGGTACTCGGTCAGATCGCCGGCCGTCACGAGCGTCATGGGACCGCGGCCGTCACCGGGCGGGCCCGCCCGGCTGCCGAAGCCCGCGTAGCCCGCGAGCAGTACCGCGAGTACGAGGAGCCCCCTACCCGCGGCATGCATCCACCGCATAGGTTCCTCCCGGTACACCGATCCGGCCACGACGCCGTTCAATGTGGCCTATGTATACCCGTTAGGCATGGGCGATACTAGACGTCCAGGCAGAGAAGGCGGGTGGCACGAACCACACCCCGCGTCCGAGCAACAAGAGACTACGGACCTCGGAGGGAGGGAGCGCGTGCGGCTGCCGCTCCTGGCTCTCCTCACCCGTGGACCTGCGCACGGTTACGAGCTCAAGCAGGACCTTGAGAAGCTCCTGGGCGCCGCGTACCCTCAGCCGAATGTCGGCCAGATCTATGTCACTCTGGGGCGGCTGGAAAAGGCCGGTCTGATCGCCGGCGAGGACGTCGAACAGGCCGGCAGGCCCAACAAGCGCACCTACCGGCTCACCGACGCCGGGCACGAGGCCGTACTGGCCTGGTTCGAGGAGACCACCGACGAGCCGAGGGTCCGGGACGAGTTCTTCATGAAGGTCGCCCTCGCCCCGGAGTCCGGACTGGCCGACCCGGTCGTGCTGATCAACAAACAGCGTCGGCAGTATCTGAACACCATGCGGGACCTGTCGAAGCTCGCGGCGGCCGAGGACCGGGACAACCGGATCTCCCAGCTGCTGATCGAAGGCGCGATGCTGCATCTGCAGGCCGACCTCGACTGGCTCGAACGCTGTCAGGAGGAGCTGGAATGAGCGACGACGCCACTCCCGCCGAGCCGGGCACAACGCCCGGCGAGCGGGGCGTCGTACCGATCGTGCGCGCCGAGGGCCTGACCAAGACCCACCACGGCGAAGGCGCCCCGGTGCCGGCCGTGCGCGGGGTGGATCTGGTGGTCCAGCCCGGAGAGTTCGTCGCCGTCACCGGGCCCTCCGGCGCCGGCAAGTCCACGCTGCTCCATCTCCTCGGCGGACTTCAGCGGCCCGACAGCGGAAGTCTCTGGCTCGACGGACGCCAGGTCGACGGCTATCGCGAGGCCCGCTGGGCGATGCTGCGCCGGCGCAGCATCGGCATCGTCTTCCAGTTCTTCAATCTGGTCTCCGATCTCACGGTCGCCGACAACGTGGAACTGCCCGCGCTTCTCGCGGGCGCCTCGCCCAGGGCGGCCCGGGAGAGCCGGGCGGAACTGCTCAGCGAACTCGGCCTCGAAGGCCGGGAACGCTCCATGCCCGGCGAACTGTCCGGCGGTGAGCAGCAGCGTGTGGCGCTGGCCCGGGCACTGGTGAACCATCCGGCACTGCTGCTCGCCGACGAACCGGCGGGCAGCCTGGACAGCAAGGGCACCCGCGAGGTGCTGCGGCTGCTCTCCCGCTTCCACCAGCGTGGCCAGACGATTCTGCTGGTCACCCATGACGCCCGGATGGCCAGCGCGGCCGACCGCGTCATCAGCTTCTTCGACGGGCGAATAGCCGACGACGCGGCACTCGGGGCGGGGTCCCGCGCCACGGGAGCCGGAGTCTCCGGTGTGCTCGAACTGAAGGAGTGAGCGTGCGGGCCACACTTCGCTGGGCGCACGCCGATCTGCGGGCCCATCGCGGGCAGTCGGTCTTCGTCGTGCTCGCCAGCGCCGGGATCATCGGTTCGCTCCTGCTCGCCGTGGCCCTCTTCAGCTATGCGGCCAACCCCTGGCAGCGGATCTTCACCCAGTCCGACGGAGCCCATGTCTGGCTCCACACCCGGGCCGCGGCGGACACCGACGCGCTGTCCGGACTGTCCGATCTCGAAGGGGTCGCCGGCGTCTCGGGCCCGTACCGCACCGGGAAGGCGACGCTGGAGTCCCGAGGCGTACGGGCGAGTGTGTCCCTGCGCGCGACCGGGACCCGGCCGCCCGACGTCGCCCGGCCGCTGGTCACCGAAGGCAACTGGCTGGACGCCGGCGCGGGCGGTGTGGTGCTGGAGAGTTCCGTCGCCCGTGTCCTGTGGGCGGAGCCGGGTGACAGCCTGACCGTGAAGGGACCGGACGGCGCTTCGCACACCCTGCGGGTCGCCGGCGTGGCCGAGGCCGCGGAGCCTCACTACCGGCCCGGCGGCGAGCCCGGCATCGGCTGGGTGCTGCCCGGCACGCTCGACCAGGTCGCCCCGCGCAGCTCCTCGCAGAGCGTGGGACTGCGGCTGAACGACCCCGCCGATCTCGACTTCACCGTCCAGCAGGCGGTGACGCTGCTCGGCGCGGACCGGGTCGCCGAAGTGACGAAGTGGCAGCAGGCACGGGCCGAGGCCGGCAGCGACGACCGGCTGCTCGGGCAGTTGTTCGCGGTGTTCGGCCTGGGCGCTCTGCTGGCCGCCGCTCTCGCCGCGTCCGGAGCGATCGGCGCACGGATCCGGGGGCAGCTGCGGGACATCTCCATCCTCAAGGCGATCGGTTTCACCCCGGGCCAGGTGGTCCGCGGCTTCCTCCTCCAGCACCTCGCGTTCGCCCTGCTCGGTGTCGCTCTGGGCACCGCCGCGATCGCCGTCCTGGGCTCCCGGATACCCGGCCGCATCGGTGAGGCGGCCGGGGTCTGGCAGGACCTGCCCGGGCACACGGCCCTGATGATCGGGGTCCCGAGCGGCGCGGTCCTGCTGATCGCCGCCGCCACGACGCTCGCCGCCTGGCGGGCGGGACGGGTCCCGCCGGTACCGATGGCACGGTCCGCGCTTCCGTCCGCCTCGCCCATGACCGGTCTCGGCCGACGGGCTCTCGGCCTGCGGGTACCGCCCGCGCTGGTGCTCGGGTGGCGGGCCGCGTTCCCCCGGCGAGCGCGCACGCTGCTGACGGTGGCCCGCCTCGCGCTCCCGCTGCTGCTGATCACGGTGGCCCTGGTCGCCTGGTCCACGCTGGACGTGTTCCGCAGCCGCCCCGCCGACATGGGCGTTCCCGCGGCGCTGACCGTACGGGCCGAGCAGCCCGGCAGCCCGTCCGGGCAGCAGCTCGACCGGGCGCTGACCGCGCCGCCGGCCGTCGCCGCCGTCCATCCCGGAGTGGAGGTCGCGGCCCTCGTACCTGGGCAGACCGGCACCATCACCCTGCGCGGTCTCGGCACCGCCACGTCGCCCTATCCCTTCACGGTGGTCGAGGGACGGGCTGCCGACGGGCCCGACGAGGCCGTCGCCGGACAGGGACTGCTCGATCTGCTGGACGTCCGGGTCGGTGACTGGGTACGCATGACCGTCGAGGGGCGGCCGCAGATTCTGCACATCGTCGGGCGGAGCATCGAACCCGAGGCGGGCGGCCGGGTGATCTCGACGACGGTGGACACCCTGGCGGAACGCGATCCCGCACTGCGGCCCGACTTCTACCATCTCGTTCTGCGCCCCGGCGCCGACCCGCGTGCCGTGAGCGACGCGCTCGCCGCAGCGGCCGGCGGGGCCCTGGAGATCCGCGAGACACCGAATCCGGCGGACCGGCTGGAGCCGGCGCGGGGGGTGATCGCAACGCTGATCGGTGTGCTGGCGCTGATCGGCCTCACCGAGCTGCTGACGGTCATCGGCACGGGTGTACGCGACCGCGGCCGCGATCTGCTGGCGCTCAAGGCGATCGGGCTCACTCCGCGCCAGATCAGCGCCGCCATCGTGACGGCCGCCGGATTCACCGCGCTGCTGGCTGCCGCGCTGGGTACCGGGCTCGGGGTGCTGTCGGGCAGCTGGCTGGTCGACATCCAGGGGCGCTCCAGCGGTATGGGTGCGGGTATCGCCCATACCCCGCCCGCACTGCTGATCGCCTCGGTGGCCGCCGGGGCGGTGCTCGGTGCCGTCGCGGCAGCGGCGCTCCCCGCCACCAGGGCGGCGCGCCGGCGACTGGCGGACTCCCTGGCCGAGACGCTCTGAGGCAAACCTCCCGGCCGTGCCCAGGAATGGGTTCGGACTTGGCTCGGAGTTGTCCCACGCTGTGATCCAACTCCGTGCTTTCATACGGCAGTCAGCGGGAATGACTCATGTTCCTCAGGGGAACGGGAGAGGGGCCTGCTCATGTCGACGGGGGATCCACAGAACCGCATTCCGGCCTATCCGGGCGTCGAACGCTTCATCGACGCCTTCGACAAGCTGGTGGTGCAGCCGCGGCGCAGCCGCAGCAGAGTACCGGTCGTCCTGCTCAGCGAGCCGGGCGACGGAAGTGCCGGGCGACGGATCGTCGCCGGGCTGCGGTCCCGGATGCGGGGCCGCAGCGAAGTCCTCGCACCGCACGCGTACATTCCGCAGATCCCGGACGGGGCCGACCCGCCGCCGCTCGAACTCTTCGAGCATCTGACCCTTCAGCTCGCCGAGACGATGCCGCCCGGCACCGGCGAACTGCGGCTGCACAGCTACCGGTTGCTCCGTTCCGTGGTGACCGCCCCGGCCATCGAGGGCCTGATGGAGCGGCGCCACGCCGAACTGCGCAACCACTGCTACGCGGAGCACCGCAACTGGTCCCGCACCGCGCAGACTCTGTGGTGGCTCGGCGGCCGTGACCAGGCGAGTGGCGGCACCCTCCTCGAACTCCTGTGGAACTTCATCGCCGGCCCGCTCTTCCAGCGGCTGCCGCGCGCCCTCTACAGCTGGCGCGCCAACCGCCGCATGCTCGGCCGGGCCCGCAGCCGCAGCTGGTACGCGGAGTGGGTACGGCGCCAGCACGGCAGCCCGCCCACCGACTTCTTCCGCTCCGCCCTCGACCTCGTGCACGGTGAACCGGCCACGGATCCCGAGCGGATGGACCGGGTGCTGATGCACGCCCTGCTCGCCGATCTCGACCAGGCGTGCCGGTCCCGGATGCTCAACCCCTGGCGGCGCAGGCGTACCACCCGTTTCGTGCTGCTCTTCGACGAGGCGGGACCCGCCGACTCACGCGTCCAGCGTTTCCTGCGGGAGCTGCGCTCCGCGATGGAGGACCTGCGCTGCACCTCGGTGTTCGCCGTCGCGGGCGGCGTGCGCTCGCTCGCGTCGCGGATCCCGGACATCGACGCCACAGGTCTCGCGCACGCCGGCGCGGAGCTGATCAACATCGAGCGCCGCGGGATGACGCCGGGACAGCCGACGGGCATCGTCGTCCCGGTGACGGAGGTCCCCGAGCACGATCAGGCGGCGGTCTACTGGCTGGGCCGCTGGCCGACGCTGGTGACACCGTCGCCGCGCTGGGGCCCGGGAGCGGAGGTGGTCGGCGTACTCGGAGTCGGCACCGTGGCGCTCGCGGTCGCGGCGGCTCTGATCCTCGTACCGGACGTACGGGGCGGCAACAACGACGATCCGTGCCAGGGCTCCACGTTCCTCGGCACGGACGGGCAGTGCGTCGGTGTCGCCGAGGGGGCGGCGGGCTTCGGCAGGGGGCCCAGCGAGCAGGCCGTACGGGCCGTGCTGCAGCAGATCGAGCGGCAGAACGGGGAGGTCGACACCGAGCTCGCGGGCAGGCGGGCCGACGACCGCCGTCCCGGCCGCCGTACCGTCGTCTACTTCGGTCCGCTCACCGGCGGCAAGGACGCCGAGGACCCCGTGCGCGGCGGCACCCTGGCCGAGCTGCGCGGAATCGCGCTGGCACAACAGCACATCAACGCCCAGGCGTTGCGGTCGGGCGAACGCGTACCGCTGCGGGTGCTCGCCGCCAACGCCGGTGACCGGTTCAAGGACGCGCCTGCCGTCGCCGAGCGGATCGCGGAACTCGCGGCGCGAGACCCCTCGATCGCGGGCGTCGTCGGCTTCGGGCAGAGCCGTCGCAAGACGTACGACGCGATACGCGTTCTCGACAAGGCCGGCATCCCGATGGTCGGCACGTCGGGCACGGCCGACGAACTCCTGCGCCAGGGCGAGCACTACTACCAGACGGCTCCCACCGATTCCCGGGCGGCGGAACTGATGGCCGTCTTCGCGACGAGCGCCGCCATGACGGGCGGACAGACGGCTCTGAGGGTCAGCCTCGTCGCGGACGCGACCGACGCGTACAGCAACAGCCTCGCCGCCTCCTTCCGTTCCTCCTACGGCCCGGCGCGCACCGACGTGCTCCTCTACACACCGAACGACGCTCCGGAACCGGAGCCCGTACCGGGCGCGGTGAGCGGCCGGCCGGTGCCCACCGTGGAGGACCTGGCCCGCGAGGTCTGCCGCGCGGTCCAGAAGGAACCGCGGACGGCGGTGGTGTGGTCGGCGCGCGCCAGTCAGTTCCAGCTGTTCCTCGCGGAGATCTCCCGCTTCTCCGGCGACTGCCCGAAGATCAGCGTGCTCGGCGGTGACGACGTCACCAATGCCCTCACCGAACAGCAGC
This sequence comes from Streptomyces sp. CA-251247, assembly GCF_050952975.1. Lineage (NCBI taxonomy): Bacteria > Bacillati > Actinomycetota > Actinomycetes > Kitasatosporales > Streptomycetaceae > Streptomyces > Streptomyces sp. CA-251247. The sequence goes on from NZ_CP191861.1 coordinate 487,710, forward strand.
GCCCCTGGGACGACTTCACAGGCCTCACCCTCTTCTACGCATCGCACGGCTACGCACCCACGCTGGCGAAGCAGAGCCCGGAGGCCGCGACCTTCCTCACCGCGTACGACCGCGCGTACAGCACCGACCGCACGCCCAGCACCAAGGCGATGCGCGAGGACGGCCATGTCGCGCTCGCCTGGGACGCGCTGCGCTATCTCGCCGAAGGCATCGACCAGGCGTGGCGCACCACCGGCAGTCACGACGACCGCCTCGACCGCGGACTGCTGCAAGGCGTGCTCTACCAGGGCCTGGGCGGCGGCGGTTTCGACGGCGCGACCGGCCGGATAGACGCCCACGGCGCGGCGGGCGGCGGACGGGTGACGGAGGACAAGCTGCTCGCGGTGCTGCGGGGCAGCAACGGGCAGCCGGCGACGGAGCTGCTGTGCGGCACGGTGACGCGCGGCGACGAACGCCGGACGTGGGGCCCGAAAGGCAAGGAGTTCCCCTGTCCGCAGAGGTGACCGGTCACGGAGTGTAAGAGGGTGAGCCAGGACGGGCGGCTCGGTAGCATCGGGCGATGAACCGTCCTCGGCTGATCGCCACCGACCTCGACGGCACGCTGCTGGGCCCCGGCGGCGTCCTGTCGCCGCGCACGCTGAGCGCCCTGCGGGCCGCCGTCTCCGCCGGTACGGAGGTCGTCTTCGTCACGGCCCGGCCGCCCCGTTTCGTCGACATGCTCACGGCCGCGACCGGCCTGGTCGGCACAGCGGTGTGCAGCAATGGAGCGCTCGTCTACGACGTCGCCTCACGGATCGTCGTGGAGACGCGGGCCCTGCCGCTGCCCACCGCCCGCCAGGTGGCCACGGCTCTGGCGGCGGCCGCTCCCGGGCTGGGCTTCGCCCTGGAGACCGGACACCAGATGCTGTACGAGCCGGGGTTCGGGCTGCGCTTCGAAGGGGCCGCGGAGTTCGAGGTGGCGGTGGCGTCCCTGGTGGACCTGTGGCTGACCGAGATGCCCGTCACCAAGCTGCTCGCCTGGTCGGCGCAGCTCGACGCCGACTTTCTGCTGGCCGCGGCGGAGGAGTCGGCGGGCGGGGTGGCGCAGTTCACGCACTCGGGCGGCCGCGGTCTGCTGGAGATCAGCGCACCCGGCGTGAGCAAGGCGAGCACCCTGTCCGCGCTGTGTGCCGTCCGTGGTATCGACGCGAGCGACGTCATCGCCTTCGGTGACATGCCGAACGACCTGGCGATCCTCCAGTGGGCGGGCACCGGCTACGCGATGGCCAATGCCCACCCGGCGGTGCTGGCGGCCGTGGGGCGGCGCACCGCGTCGAACGCGGACGACGGGGTGGCCGTCGTGCTCGAGCAGTTCTTCGGCCGGGCCTGAGCACCGCGACGTCAGCACTGCTGCGCAAGCACCGCAACGCAAGCACCGCGATGTCGGCGCCCGCTCAGCGCAGGCCCGGAGCACGGGCTGAGTGCCCCGGCCCGAGCCCCGTCACAGCATCACGTGCTTGCCCTGGGTGTAGTCCAGCAGGCCGGACATCGACAGATCGCTGCCGTACCCGGAGTGCTTGACTCCGCCGTGCGGCATCTCGGAGACCGTCGTGCCATGGGTGTTCACCCATACGATCCCCGTGTGCAGGGCCCGGGTTGCCCGCATGGCGCGCTCGTGGTCGGCGGTCCAGACACTGGCGGCGAGTCCGAACCGTACGTCGTTGGCCAGGCGAAGTGCCTCGTCCTCGTCGGTGAAGCGCTGCACGGTGACGACCGGCCCGAAGATCTCCTCCTGCACGATCTCGTCGCTCTGGCGGACCCCGGCGATCACGGTGGCTTCGAGGAAGTGGCCGGGGCGCCGGAGGCGTGAGCCGCCGGTGACGATCTCGGCGTCGGCAGGGAGTGCGTTCAGCAGCCGTTGCACGGAGGCGAGTTGACCGGCGCTGTTGAGCGGTCCGAAGTCGGCTCCCGGGCGCTGCTTCGCGGCGTGCGCCGCGAGGGCGGCCACGAACGCGTCGTACACCCGCGTGTGCACGAGGAGCCGTGTCGGTGCCGTGCAGTCCTGGCCCGCGTTGTAGTACGCGACCGTGGCGAGCTCCGCGGCGGTGGACTCGATGTCCACGTCGTCGTGCACGATGACGGGGGCGTTGCCGCCGAGCTCCAGGTGGACGCGTTTGAGGTCGGCGGCGGCAGCCGCGGCGATCTCCTGCCCCGCGCGGACGCTGCCCGTGACCGCGATCATCCGGACCTCGGGATGGGAGACGAGGGCCCGGCCGGTGTCCCGGTCGCCGCACAGGACGTTCAGCGCGCCCGGCGGCAGGTGTCCGGCGGCGATCCGTGCCAGCAGCGCGACGGACGAGGGCGTGGTGTCGGCGGGCTTGAGCACGGTGGTGTTGCCCGCCGCCAGAGCCGGGGCGATCTTCCACGCGGCCATCATCAGGGGGTAGTTCCACGGAGTGATCTGGGCGCAGACACCGATCGGTTCGCGGCGCAGCAGCGAGGTGCGGCCCTCGGTGTACTCCCCCGCCGCGGCGCCCGGCAGAGCGCGCGCGGCTCCGGCGAAGAAGCGGAACGCATCGACGATCGCCGGGAGTTCGTCGTCGCGGAACAGCCCGGCTGGCTTGCCCGTGTCCCCCACTTCGGCCGCCACCAGGTCGTCCGCGTGTGCCTCCACCTCGTCGGCGATGCGCAACAGGGCCCGCTGCCGTTCACCCGGGGTGGTCAGTGACCAGGTCTCGTACGCCGCTGCCGCCGCGGCACAGGCCGCCTGGACATCGGCCGGTCCGGAGCGCGGGGCGCTGCGATGTGTCTCGCCACTGGCGGGGTCGACGAGATGTGTCACCTCGCCGGACGCGGCAGGCAGGTCGGCGCCCCCGATGTGGTTGAGGATCACGGAGTCCTTCTCGGTCTCAGCCACGCCGCAGTGCCTCCTTCGCCGCCGCACGGCCGGTGCGGACCGCGCCTTCCATGTAGCCGGCGACCCACTGGTCGGAGCCGCAGACGTAGAACGGCGGTTCGTGGGTCGCGTGCAGGGGGCCGACGCCCGTGACATCGCCGGGTGTCCACTGCGTGACATAGCCCTGGGTCCACGGGTCGGTGCCCCACAGCCGCAGGTACGCGGCGACGGGCTGGTGGGCGTCGTCGCCGTAGAGGCGTGCGATGTCGCCGAGCAGTTCACGCTCGCGGGTGTGCGAGGGCATGCCGAGCAGGACGCCGTAGCGCTCCGGGGGAATCAGGGCGGAGAGGATTCCCTCGCTCTGCGGCCAGGTGCTGCCGAGGACTCCTTCGCACTCGGACAGCCCGTTGAGGTGGCGGCTGCGCCAGAAGGGCTTGTCGTACGCGGCGGTGAACTTGGCGGCCACCGCCTGACGCTGACGATGGAGCGAGGCCAGGCGTTCGTCGGAGACACCCGAGACAGCGACCGATCGGAGCGGACCGACAGGGAGTGCGCTGACGACGGCTCCGGCGGTGAGGGTTTCCCCGCCGGCGAGACCGACCTCGACCCTGCCCGGTTCCACGGTGACGGACGCGACCGGAGCACCGAGCCGTACCCGCTCCCCCAGTGCCTCCGCCATGCGCAGCGCCACCGTCGCCGACCCTTCGGCGACGCGCAGTCCTTCCCAGTCCTCGTAGTCGTAGTGGTCGCCGTCCCCGCTGCCGGGAACCGCGGCGTTCTTGCGCAGCGCGGCGAGCAGCGAGGTCCTTTCGTAGGAGCCGCTGGCGAGGGCGAGTTGGCCGATCTCCCACAGACGTACGACTCCCGGGGAGGCCCCTTCGCCGCGCAGCCAGTCCGCGACGGACAGCCGGTCCAGCGCGGCGGCTTCGGGGTGGGACCACGGGTCGTCGGGGTCGACGGTGCGGGCGAGGGCGGTGAAGGCGGCGGTGACCCGGCGGTGGCAGGCGTCGTCCCCGCCGGTGAACCAGTGCGGCGGGTCGCCCGCGGAGATGCCTTCCGGTGTGGCGCGGGCCATCGCCCCCGGCTCGGCGACATAGCTGGGGGTGAGGGTGAGACCGAGTTCCGCGGCGAGGGCGAGGTACGCGGTGTGGGCGCGGCCGACCACTTCGCCGCCGAGCTGGACCAGCCGGCCGTCGGGAAGGCGGGTCTGTTCCACCCGGCCGCCGACGCGGTCGCGTGCCTCGACGACGAGGACGTCCGCTCCGCCGGCCGCCAGGTCACGAGCCGCGGCGAGTCCGGAGAGCCCGGCGCCCAGGACGATGACGTCGGGGTTCATACGCGCTCCCTCGGGGCGGTGTTCTCGCGTCCGGCGTGCCCGTCCAGCACAAGACAGTGCTCGGGCTTCCAGCCGATCTCGACGCTCTCGCCGCCGCTCCAGCGGTCCTCCATACGGGAGCGGTCGGTGTTCTGCTCCAGGACGGAGACGGTGATGCCGGGGGCGAGTTCGATGAGGTAGGTGGTGGTGGGGCCGGAGTACACGGTTTCCCGGATGACGCCGTTCACCATGGCCATGTCGGGGGTGAAGTCGGAGAGCCAGATCTTCTCGGGCCGGATGGAGAGGCTGACGTTGCTGCCCTCGGTGACTCCGCTGCGGCTGCCGACGGGCAGCGACGGGCCGTCGGCCACGACCACGGATCCGGAACGGTAGGTGCCGGGCACCAGGTTGGACGTGCCCATGAAGGAGGCGACGAAGGTGCTGGCCGGGTGTTCGTAGACGTCCTCGGGGGTGCCGCACTGCTCGACATGGCCTTCGTTCATCACGGCCACCCGGTCGGACATGGTCAGCGCCTCGTCCTGGTCGTGGGTGACGAAGACGAAGGTGATGCCGATCTCGCGCTGGATCTGCTTGAGCTCGACCTGCATCCGGCGGCGGAGTTTGAGGTCGAGCGCCGCCAGCGGCTCGTCGAGCAGCAGCACCTGGGGGCGGTTGACGAGGGCACGGGCCAGGGCGACGCGCTGGCGCTGACCGCCGGAGAGGGTGCGGGGTTTGCGGTCGGCGAGGGAGCCGAGCTGCACACGGTCGAGCATGTTGCCGACGCGCTCGCGGATCTCCTTCCGGCCGACGCCCTTGCGCTTGAGGCCGAAGGCCACGTTGTCGGCGACCGAGAGATGGTCGAAGAGCGCGTAGCTCTGGAAGACGGTGTTGACGTTGCGCTGGTTGGGCGGGAGGCAGGTGACGTCCTCACCGCCGAGCAGGATGGTGCCGTCGGTGGGATCGGTGAAGCCGCCGATCATCCGCAGCGAGGTGGTCTTGCCGCAGCCGGAGGGTCCGAGGAGCGAGAAGAACTCGCCGGCCCCGATGTCGAGGGAGAGTTCGTGTACGGCGAAGGAGCCTGCGTAGCTCTTGCTGACGCCGTCGAGGCGGACTGCGGGCGAGGTGTCCGCGGAGGTCGTGGTGGTCACGGCTGTCACTTCCCGGAGAGCAGATCGAGGCCGCCGCGGCGGCCGAACAGGCGCGGGATCGTCAGCGCCAGGACGATGAGGCCGACGGAGCCGGCCAGCATCAGGGTCCCGACGGCGTTGATGGTGGGCTGCACACCGAACCGGATCGCCGAGTAGATGCGTACGGACAGCGGCTGCGGCTCCACGCCGGTGGTGAAGTAGGCGAGGACGAAGTCGTCGAAGACGAGGGCGAAGATGAGGACCGCCGAGGCCAGGATGCTGGGGAGCAGGGCGGGCAGTGTGACCAGCCGGAGCGACTGCCAGCGGGTGGCTCCGAGGTCCATCGCGGCTTCCTCCACCTCCGGGTTGAGTGCCGCGATCCGGGAGCGGAGGATCACCGTCACATAGGAGATGGAGAAGGTGATCTCCGCGAGCATCACGGTGCCGGTGGAGAGGGTGATGCCCATGCCCTTGAAGAGCAGCATGGCCGCGACACCGGTCACGATCTCCGGGGTGATCAGCGGGACGAGCATGACCAGTCCGGCGAGGGAGCCGAGCCGGCTGCGGCAGCGGACCAGACCGAGGGCCAGGGCGACGCCGAGGATCAGCGATCCCACCATCGCGACCAGGGCCACCTGAAGGCTCATCCCGAGCGACGACAGCAGGACGTCGTCCCGGAAGAAGGCCGAGTACCAGCGGAGGCTGAAGTCCTCGAAGACGGTCAGGGACTTCTGGGAGTTGAAGGAGAAGAGGACGACGACGCCGATGGGGAGGTAGAGGAGGAGGAAGAACAGCGCCGTGACGGCGATCGCGAAGCGGGGCCTGCGGTCGGTGCCTCGGCGGTGTCGGGTACGGGAAGCATGGCCCTGACGGGAGCCGGCGGACTTGCCTGCGCCGCGCGGCGTGGTGTCGGCCCCGGTGCGGGGGCCCGGCCGGCGCACGGGGTGGAGGGCGGGACGCAACGTCATCGGACTGCCTCCGCCTCGTCCTTGCGGGTGCGGCGCAGGTAGCCGATCATCCCGACGAACAGGACCGCCATCATCAGCATGGTGAGTGCCGAGCCGAGCGGCCAGTTCTGGCCCTGGAAGAACTTGTCCTGGATCAGGTTGCCGATCATGATCTGGTCGGGCCCTCCCATCAGTTGGGCGCTCACGAAGTCGCCCATGGCGGGCAGGAAGACAAGGACGCAGCCGGCTGCCGCCCCTTGCCGGGTGGCGGGCAGGGTGACGAAGAAGAAGGTCCTCAAGGGCCCGCCGTACAGGTCGCGTCCCGCTTCGATGAGGGAGACGTCCATGCGCTCCAGCGCCGCGTACAGCGGAATGATCATGAAGACGATGAATCCGTAAACGAGTCCGGCGACGACTCCGGGGCCCGTCTGGAGGATCTTGGTGTCCCCGTCCGCAAGGCCCATGGCGCGCAGTGTCCGCAGCAGCGGTCCGTCGTCGGACAGGACCACGGACCAGCCGTACATCCGCACCAGGTAGTTGGCGAAGAAGGGCACGACGATGGCGGCGATCAGGAGGTTCTTGTACCGGCCTCCGTGCAGGGCGATGGCGTAGGCGACGGGGTAGGCCACCAGGAGGCAGATCGCGCAGGTGAGCAGTGCGTAGCCGAGGGAGCGGAGCAGCACGGCACGGTAGGCAGGGTCGGCCATCGCCGCGATGTTGTCGAAGTTGAGACCGAACTGCGGGTTGCCGAGCGGATCGGTGGTGCCGAACGCGAGCGCGGCGACCAGCACGAGCGAGGCGATGAGGAAGCCGGTCATCCAGAGGGTGCCGGGAATCATCAGCCAGGTCCACAGCCGGGCGCCGGCGGCGGAGGGACCGGGGCGGGACCGGGACTTCCCGCGGTCGGGACGGGACCGGGGCTCCGCGCCGTCGACAGGGGAAGCGGGCTTCCCGTGGTCGGGGGGGTCCAGGGGTTTCCCGCCGTCGGGACGGGTGCGTAGTGCCATGTCAGCCGGCCTTCACATGGGTCCAGGCGGTGTCGCGGGCGCGTTCGCCCTTCGAGCTGCCGTTGCGGAAGAAGAGTTCGTCCTTGAGGTCGTCTGCGCCGACCAGGCACTGCGGGAAGGGCTCCACCAGGGCGGCGTAGGTGTCCTCGCTGCCGCCGACCGGCATCGGGTAGCCGATGTACTCGATGTTTCTCTTCACGTTCTCCGGGCGGAGCATGTAGTCGATGAAGAGCATCGCCGTGCCGGGGTGCCGTGCGTCGGAGGGGATGGCGTAACAGTCGGAGTTGACGGGGGCGCCTTCCTTCGCGACCTCGAAGCCCAGGACGGACGGGTCCTTGGCCTGCCCGAGCATGGCCGCCATGTCGCCGCTCCACGCCTGGGTCATCACCGCGTTGCCGTTGAGCAGGTTGTTGTAGCTGTCGCTGGAGAAGCCGCGCAGATGGGGCCGGAGCGATTGAAGGGTGTCCGTGATGCGGTCCAGGTCCTTCTCGTCGGCGGTGCTGACGTCGAGCCCGAGCTTGAGCGCGCCCAGGCCGAGGACCTCGTCACGGTCGTCCAGCACGAAGACCTTGCCTTTGGCGCGCCGGTGCCACAGGTCGTCCCAGGAGCCGGTGAGCTCGCCGACACGGTCCTTCCGCCAGCCGATCCCGGTCTTGTACATGGTGAAGGGGACGGTGTGGGCCGAGCGCGCGTCGTACCAGGGGTCGGCGAAGTAGTCGTACGTGCCGAAGACGGACTCGGCGTTCTTGAGCCGGGTGTGGTCGATCCGGCGCAGCCGGCGGCCCTCGGTCAAACGCTGGGCCCACTTGGCCGTCGGGAAGATCAGGTCGTAGCGGTTTCCCGCGTTGAGCTTGGCGGCCATGCCCTCCATCGAGTCGAAGTTCGACTGGATGACCTTGACGCCGTACTCCTTCTCGAACCCTTTGAAGACGGCCGGATCGACGAAGTCGGCCCAGTTGAAATAGATCAGGTTCCCGTCGACGCGCACATCGATCGGGGCGTCGGGATCGCCGTGGGCGTTCGGATCCTCGGGCAGGAAGCCGCAGCCGGCTGTCGCTGCACCGAGTCCCAGACCGAGAGCCGCGCCGGTGCTGGTGCGGAGGAAGGAGCGGCGGGACGGTGGGAGTGCCTCGGGGGACATCTACGGTCCTCTCCGTGGGGGTCCGTGGACGGACGAACAGTGCTCAGGGCGCGGTCACGGACGCACGGATGCCTGACTCCGTGCTCGACCTGGGAGCCGCCGGACGGTGTGGGGTGCACCGCCGCCGCGGTTCCGGTTTCTCCAGCCTGGCCGCCGGTGTCGGCTCAGGGCGTCGGAGCGCTGCGGGGGGTGTCCGGGCCGGCGGCGCCGTCGACCCGGTCGTCGGTGCTGCCGTCGAGGTCTTCGCGGACGCGCCCGGCGAACCAGCCGACCGCCGCCTCGCGGCGGGACAGCGGTCCGGGCTCGAAGCCCGGCGTGGTCAGTCCCTTCTGCACCCTGGCCACCAGCTCGGCGTCCTCGTCGTTGGTGATCCAGCCGATGTGGATGTTGAGCCGCCGGGCGAGGCGGGTGCGCAGTCCGGTGCCCCGGCGGGTGTAGAAGGCGCCGGGCACGGCCACCTGGTCCACCGCCGTGGGGATCGCGGTCCAGGCAAGCACATGGTCGGGGTAGAAGTCGATGAGTGTGTTGGGGTAGATCACGGCGTACCGCCACACCCTGCGGTCGGCCTCGGCGAGACCGGGCATCGGGGCGGCGATCCGCTGGTAGAGGCGTTCCGCCCAGTTCGAGGACGGCTTGTCGCGCAGCGGTGAGGCAAAGAGTGCGTACGAGTCCTCGATCTCGCAGGTGTAGCCCTGGTAGTCGAGGAGGCGCATCAGGCCCGGGTGGGCCACGGGTACGTGGTAGCCCTCCAGGTAGTTGTCGACGGCCACCTTCCAGTTGGCGTTCTGGACCTCGGCGCCTTCCAGATCATGGATCCGGCTGCGGCCCACGGGCACCAGATCGGTGCCGGCGTAGTGGCCGACCGCTTCGGCAAGTCCGGCGCACTGTTTGGCCAGCGGTACGGCGTCCCGGTCGAGGTTGACGAAGACGAACCCGAGGAAGGACTCGACAGCCACGGAGTGGAGGCCGAGTTTCGGCTTGTCCAGGCACGGGATCTGCCGTGCCTCGGGGGCTCCGACGAGGCGTCCGTCGAGCTTGTAGGTCCAGCCGTGGTACGGGCAGCGGATGGCCTTGCCACTGGGCTCGGGGGCCGTGACCAGCCGCGTTCCGCGGTGCCTGCACACGTTGAGATGGGCGGCGAGAGAGCCGTCCTCGGTCCTCACCACGAGGACTTCGCGTCCGGCGACGGACGCGGCGAGACGGGCGCCCGGGCCGGGCAGATCGGATTCATGACACGCCAGCTGCCAGGACCTGGCGAAGATGTTCCGGGTCTCGGCGGCTGCCGTGTCGGGATCGGTGTAGTAGCGGGCCGACAACGCCTGACCCGGGCTTTCCTGAGTCGGGCGGGTCGGCGGTGCCATGGTGACGGGAATATCGGGCTGCATCGGCTGTCTCCTCCATGCCACAGGTGCGGCGATCGGTGTTGAGGCGGCCCACAGGCGGTCAGTGGGCCGGGGCGGGGGACGCCGGAACCGCACTAACTAATTGGTCAGTCAGGTTGCTGGCGGGTTTCCGCAAAGTCAAGGCTTGCGGACTGACTAATTGATTAGTTAGTTTAGTCGGTGTCGCCGGGTCCGGCATGTCACCGGCCCTCGCAGCGACCGCCCGGTGGCACACCGGGCCCCTACCACCGGAGTCGCACGGCGTTCTCGCCCTGCACCGAGCCTCACGGACAGCACCTCGTCCCCGAGGCTCCCCGCCGCCCGGTCACGCCGGGCCGGCTTCCCTTCCCTCTCCCCCGGAGGCACGCATGAGCGGTCGTCGGAGTCTGGTCTGGCTCGGGCTCACCCCCGAACCCGAACGGGAACTGCCCCGCAGCGTGGCTGCCCTGCGCGCTCCCCGGCGCGATACGGCCGCCGTACCGCCGGAGCTGGCGGACGCCGAGCACCGCAGGGTGCAGCGCCTGATCCTGCGCGGTACCCGCCGCAGCTGGCTGCGCTACCTGGCCGAAGTCACCCATCTGGTGACCGCCGTCGCCGACGGCTCCCGGCCGGGCGACCGGCGTGCGGCACTGCTCGCGGGCGAGGTCGTACTCGACCACCACCACATGCTCATCGGTCTCCCCGGTCCCGGCTACGACAGCACGGCCGCGGACCGCCATGCGCTCGAGGAAGCGGTACGGGCCCTGCGGACCGGCACCACGGCCGGGACCGACCGCCCCGGCACCGGCATACCGGCGTCCGTCGCCGGCGCGGAGACCACGCACGGCACAGCAAGGGGACGCGCATGACAGCGACGACCATCCTCTCCCTGATGGCGGAGCTTTCGGGCACCGTGCTCGGAACAGAGCCCCATACCGCCGAGGGCGTCCACGACTACCTGTCCGCGGGCGGCTATCGGGAGCTCGCCCACCCGGAGCGGCTGCTGGAGCACATCGCCGACTCGGGTCTCCGCGGCCGCGGCGGCGCCGGCTTTCCGGCCGCCGTGAAGCTCCGCGCTGTCCGGGACGGCGGCGCGACCCCGGTCGTGGTCGCCAACGGCGAAGAAGGTGAACCCGGCTCGGTCAAGGACCGCTGGCTGCTGCGCGCCCGGCCCCATCTCGTACTGGACGGTCTGGCCCACGCCGCCGCCATCACCGGGGCCACCCGCGGCTGCGTCTACCTCTCCGACCCCGCGGCAGGGAACGCCGTGCGGCGTGCCCTCGCCGAGCATGAGCAGCCCCTGCCCATCGAGATCGTCGAGACCCCGCACACCTATGTCGCCGGCGAGGAGAGCGCGGTCGTCCGCAGGATCAACGGCGGCCCCGCCCTGCCCACCGCGAAGCCGCCGCGCCCCTTCGAGCGGGGCGTCGACGACCGGCCGACCCTGGTCTCCAATGTCGAGACCCTCGCCCGGATCGCGCTCATCGCCTCACGGCCCGACGTGCGACGCCGCACGGCAGGCTCCACCCTCGTGACGCTCTCCGGCGGCGGCGACGGCGTGCTCGCCGAGGTCCCCTACGGCGTCAGCCTCCGCAGCCTCGCCACCCTCCAGGGCACGCACGAGCCGCCGGGGGCACTGATGGGCGGACTCTTCGGCGGCCTGATCGGCGCCGCTTGCCTCGATCTGCCCCTGGAACCCGAAGCACTCAGCGCCGCGCGGACCGCAGTGGGCTGCGGCGCGATCCGCTTCCTCGGCGCCGGTGAGTGCCCGGTGTCCGTCGCTTCCGATGCCGTGGACCACCTCGCGGCCGAGAGCGCCCGGCAGTGCGGCGTCTGCGTGGCCGGTACCGGCTCGATCCGCGACACCCTGCACACGCTGCACCTCGGCACGGCGGCTCCCGACGCCCTCGCCAAGCTGCTCCGCTGGTCGGAGGGACTGCCGGGACGCGGAGCGTGCGGCCTGCTCGACGCGGCCGCCGGTAACGCGGGCAGCCTCCTGCGCACCTTCCCCGACATCACGCGGGCCCATCTCGACTCCCCCTGCCCGTCCTGCGCCGCCGCCCCCCGCGGCCGCGGTCTCTCGGTGCCCGTACCGGAGATCTCCCCCTCCCCCGCCACGCCCGTGCCCGCACTGAAAGGAACACCGTGAAACTCCTCCTCGACTCCACGCTCTGCCAGGGCTACGGGCTCTGCCAGGAAGAAGCCGCCGACCTCGTCGAGCTCGACGAGTGGGGCTACGCCGCGGTCATCGCCGTCCCGGTGCCCTCCGGTCGCGAAGATGCCGCCCGCGTCTGCGCCGAGGCCTGTCCCAACGCCGCCCTTCGCCTGGAGAAGTGACATGGCACGTGATCTGAGCGCACTCTTCGACCCCAAGTCCGTCGCAGTCGTCGGCGCCAGCGACGATCCGGCGAAATACGGCCACTCGGTCGCCGCACAGGCACTGCGCGCCGCCGACAGGCGACCGGTCCATCTCGTCAACCGCCGCGGCGGCACCGTCCTCGGCCGCAAGGCGGCTACCAGCCTGTTCGAGATCGGCGAACCCGTCGACCTGGTGGTGATCTCCGTACCCGGCCCAGGCTTCGAGGCCGCCGTCGACGACGCACTCGCCTGCGGGGCCCGCGCCATCGTCGGCATCACCGCGGGATTCGCCGAAACCGGCCCCGCCGGCCTCGCGCGCCAACAGGCCGTCGCCGCCCGTGTGCGCGAAGCGGGAGCCGTGCTCGTCGGGCCCAACTGCCTGGGGATCGCGGACAACACGACCGAGCTGTACCTGGCCTCCGACAGCTTCGCCACCGGCGGGATCGCCCTGCTGAGCCAGAGCGGCAACCTCGCACTGGAGCTCCAGATCCGGTGCGCCCCGCACGGACTGGGCTTCTCCCGCTTCGTCTCGCTGGGCAACCAGGCCGATGTCACGCTGGTCGACCTGGTCGAGGACTGCGCACGGCACGACGCCACATCGGCCATCGGCGTGTACGCGGAGGACTTCGGCGACGGCCGCGCCTTCGCCCGGGCGGCAGCGGCGGCGGGCAAGCCCGTCGTCCTGCTCACCGCGGGCCGCGGCACCGCGTCCGCCCGCAGCGCGCAGTCGCACACCGGCGCCCTGACCTCGTCGTCGGACGTGGTGGCCGCCGCCTGCCGGGACGCCGGGGTCCAACTGGTCACCACACCACGGGAGATGACCGTGGTCCTGGCAGCGCTGCACTCCAACTCCCGCGGCAGGGGTGTGCGCACCGCCGTCCTCACCGACGGTGGCGGCCACGGTGTCATCGCCGCCGACGCCGCCGAGGCATCGGGACTCGACGTCCCCGAGCTGACCGACACCACACAGGAACAGCTCAAGGAGCTGCTGTGGGAGCAGTCGGCCGTGGGCAACCCGGTCGACCTGGCCGGAATGGGCGAGCAGAACCCTCTCTCGTACGCCACGACCGTCGGCGGGCTCCTCGCTGCCGACGAGGTCGACACCGTCCTGCTGACCGGGTACTTCGGCGGCTATGCGGCCTCCGGCGGCGGACTCGGTGGCGGGGGCGCCGCGCTCGGGGCCGGTGAGGCCCAGGCGGCGCACGAGATCGTCAGCCGCTGGCGGACGAACCCCAAGCCCCTGGTCGTCCAGTCGATGTATCCGCAGTCACCAAGCTGCCGGACACTGGCCGAGGCCGGGATACCGGTCTTCGCCGCCACGGAGGACGCCGCCCGCGCGCTGGCGGCGACGACCGTGCGCCCCGCCGGCGGCCCACCCGGTGTGGCACCGCTGCCGCCGGCCGCGCCGCCCCTGGCGGATGCCGGGTATTACGGCATCCGGTCCCTTCTCGGTGCAGCCGGGGTGCCGTTCCCCGCATCGCGCGAGATCACGGACGAGCACCAGCTCCTCGCGGCGGCCGACGCGTTCCCGGGTCCGTACGTCCTGAAGGCGTTGCACGTCCTGCACAAGTCCGACGCGGGCGGTGTGGCACTGCGGCTCCCCGACAAGGCCGCGCTGCTCGCCGCGTTCCGGGAGATGGACGCCAGGCTGGGCGCCGCCGCCTACTCGGTCGAGGCGATGGCCGATCTCTCGGACGGCGTCGAACTGATCGTGGGCGTCAACCGCGACCCCCGGTTCGGTCCCGTCGCGATGGTGGGGCTCGGCGGCATCCTCACCGAGACCTTCCATGACGTCGCCTTCTCCCTGGCACCGGTGCCCGCGGAACGCGCCACCGCGCTGCTGCGCAGCCTCAGGACGGCCGCGCTGCTCTCGGGAGTCCGCGGCCGGCCGGCCGTCGACATCGCCGCGGCCGCAACCGTCATCGAGCGGATCACCACCGTCGCCGCCGCCCACCCCGAGATCGCCGAACTCGAGGTCAACCCCTTGTTGGTCCGCCCGGACGGCGTACTCGCCCTCGACGCGCGAGCCGTACTCGCCTGACCTCCCGCACCCCACCCCTCCCGGAGGACACCACCATGGAGTTCCGCTACACCCCCGAGCAGGCCGACCTCAAGGCCCGGTCCGCCGCCTACTCTCGGCTGCTGATGCGGTACGAGGACCAGTCCGAGCGGGCCGGCGGGCCGCTGCCCGCCGAGACCGTCCGCGAACTGACCCGTGCCGCCATCGACGCCGGCGTCTACGCGATCAACATGCCCGCCGAATGGGGCGGTGCGGGACTGTCCCTGCTCGATCAGGTCATCGTCGAGGAGGAGTTCGGAAAGGTCACCAACTGCCTCTGGGACATTCCCTGGCGGCCCGCCAACGTCCTCGCGTACGGCACCGAGGCACAGCGGGAGAAGTATCTGCTCCCCGTGATCCGTGGTGAGCGCTTCGACGCGTTCGCGGTGACCGAACCGGGAGCCGGGTCGGACCCGGGCTCGGGCACCAGCACCGCCGACCGCACCGACGGCGGCTGGTTGCTCAACGGTGAGAAGTGGTTCGTGACCTGCGGCGACATCGCGGACTTCCTGTTGGTGCAGGCGGACGCGGGCCCCGACCGTGCGCCCACCCTCTTCTTCGTGGACAAGCAGGCGCCGGGGGTGAAGATGACACGGGTGCCCCGCTTCATGCACTCCGCGGTCAACGGGCACCCCGAGTTCGTCTTCACCGATGTGTTCGTCCCGGACGAGGACGTGCTCGGCGGGGTGGGCAACGGCTACGACCTGACCAAGGAGTGGTTCACCGACGAGCGGCTGATGATCGCGGCGCGTACGACGGGCGCGGCGGAGCGTGCGCTCGAACTGGCCCGGGACTGGGCCGTCGAACGCCGCCAGTTCGGCTCCCGCATCGCCGACTTCCAGCTGATCCAAGGCATGCTCGCCGACTGCGCCGTCGACATCGCGGTCTGCCGTGCGTACACCCACCAGGTGGCCTGGGAGGCCGACCAGCCGCTCACCGACCGCAAGACGCTGCACGCGAAGGCGTCGACGGCGAAACTCGCGGCGAGCGAGGCGGCGGGACGCGTCATCGACCGGTGCGTCCAGATCTTCGGCGGACGCGGCTACGACCGCTCCTACCCCGTCGAACGCCTCTACCGCGAACTGCGCGTCGACCGCATCTGGGAAGGCACCTCCGAGATCCAGCGCCTCATCATCGCCAACGAGCTGATCAAGCGCGGTACCCAGGCACTCGCCCTGCCCCTGCACTGACGCCCCCTGCTTCTGCCCGCGTACGCACCGACCGCCGAACACAGAGGAACACCATGGACTTCCGTCTCACCGCCCGTCAGGAGGAGCTCAGGAGCTCCGCACGAGGGCTCACCGAGTTCATCATGACGTACGAGCTCGACTGCGAGGAGAACAACGGCCTGCCCGCGCAGGCCCACGCGGAGATCCGCGACGCCGTGCTGGACTGCGGGCTTCAGGCGGTCAACATGCCGACCCAGTGGGGCGGGGCCGGGCTCTCGATCCTGGAGCAGGCCACCGTGCAGGAGGAGCTCGGCCGGCTCACCGGCGCTTTGTGGGACATGGTGTGGCGCCCTGCCAACGCGCTGCGTTTCTGCACGCCCGAGCAGCGCGAGCGCTACCTCGTGCCGGTCATCCGGGGACAGCGCCGCGACTGCTACGCGGTGACGGAGCCGGAGGCCGGGTCGGATCCGCAGAACCTCAAGACGACGGCGACGCGCACCGCGGACGGCTGGGTGCTGAACGGCGAGAAGTGGTTCGTCACGGTGGGCGACCACGCCGACTTCATCATCGTGCTGGCCGCGGCCGGCGAGGACGGCGCTCCGACGCTCTTCCTCGTCGACAAGGAGACTCCGGGCGTCGAGATGACGCGGGTACCGCGCTTCATGCACACCTTCGTCTACGAGCACCCCGAGTTCACCTTCACCGATGTCCGGGTCCCCGAGGACGCCGTGCTCGGTGGCATCGGCGAGGGGTACGACATCACCCGGTCCTGGTTCACCGAGGAGCGGCTGATGATCGCGGCGCGGACGACGGGAGCGGCGGAACGTGCGCTCGAACTGGCCCGGGACTGGGCCGTCGAACGCCGCCAGTTCGGCTCCCGCATCGCCGACTTCCAGCTCATCCAGGGCATGCTCGCCGACTGCGCCGTCGACATCGCCGTCAATCGCGCCTACACGCACCAGGTGGCCTGGGAGGTGGACCAGGGGCTGGCGGACCGCAAGACCCTGCACGCCAAGGCGGCCATCGCCAAGCTGTCGGCGAGTGAGGCGGCGGGACGCGTCATCGACCGGTGCGTCCAGATCTTCGGCGGACGCGGCTACGACCGCTCCTACCCCGTCGAACGCCTCTACCGCGAACTGCGCGTCGACCGCATCTGGGAAGGCACCTCCGAGATCCAGCGCCTGATCATCGCGGGCGAACTCATCAAGCGCGGCACGGGCGTTCTCCAGATCCCGTCCGCCTGACGGCCCGGGGAGGTCCCGTGGCCGCCGGCTCGGGACCTCCCTCCGCACCCCGAGAGAAGTGAGGACAGATGGACGGCATCGAGCGGGTCGGGATCGTCGGCTGCGGTCTGATGGGCTCCGGTATCGCCGAGGTGTGCGCACGCGCCGGGCGGGACGTCGTCGTGGTCGAGTCGGACGATGCGGCCGCCGACGCCGGGCGACGGCGCATCACCGCCTCGCTGGACCGGGCCCTGGCCGCCGGAAAGATCGACGCCGAGGGCCGGGACACGGCGCTGGCGCACATCACCACGACCGCGGACCTGGACCGGCTGGCGGACCGGGACCTGGTGGTGGAAGCGGTGGCCGAGGACGAGGCCGCCAAGCTGGCGGTGTTCGCACGGCTCGACGCGACCGTGCTGCGCAAGGACGCGATCCTGGCGACCAACACGTCCTCCATCCCGGTCATCCGGCTCGCCGCGGCCACCGAACGCCCGGAGCACGTGGTCGGCCTGCACTTCTTCAACCCGGTTCCGGTGCTGCCGCTGGTGGAGCTGGTGCCGTCCCTCCTGACGGCCGAGAGCACCGCGCTGCGTGCGCAGGAATTCGTCTCGGAGGTGCTCGGCAAACAGGTCGTCCGGGCGAGGGACCGGGCCGGATTCATCGTCAACGCCCTGCTCGTCCCGTATCTGCTGGCCGCCGTGCGCATGGTGGAGTCGGGCACGGCGTCGGCCGAGGACATCGACCGGGGCATGACGCTGGGCTGCGCCCATCCCCTCGGCCCGCTCGCGTTGACCGACCTCATCGGGCTGGACACCACGCAGGCCATCGCGGAGTCGATGTACGACGAGTTCCGGGAGCCGCTGTACGCACCGCCCCCGCTGCTGGCCCGGATGGTCGAGGCGGGCCTGCTCGGCCGTAAGTCGGGCAGGGGCTTCCACACGTACCGTCCATGACGGCCCGGCCCCGGGCGGTCGTGCCCGGCCGTACGCGAAGATGGAAGCCGGCGCGGCCGTCGGGCGGCCCGCCGGGACCGGCACCGGACGACGCGGGGAGCAGCAACGTGGCCATGGCAGAACGCACGCGGGAAACACGTGAGCGGATCCTCGCCGCGGCGTGCGAAGTGATCGCCGAGGTCGGTTTCGAGAAGATCCGGATGCGCATGGTCGCCGAGCACGCGGGTGTCTCGACGGCACTGCTGCACTACCACTTCGAGAACCGCGAGAAGCTGTTCACGGAAGCGATGACGCACTCCTTCGCCCAGACGGGCACCGAGCTGGAGCGGGACGCCGATTCGGTGCCCGCCTCGGTCGTGCTGGCGCGGATTCTGCACAGCCTGCTCCCGACGGATCCCGAGCTGCGGCAGGACTGGCGGCTGTGGCAGGAGCTGTGGGTGAGGGCGCTGCGGGACGAGACGGCGCAGCACCTCGCCGTCGATCTCTACGACCAGCTGCACACCTGGGTCGGCCAGGCGATCAAGCGCGGTATCGACTCCGGAGAGTTCACCGACTGCGACATCGATGCGACGAGCACCCTGTTGCTCGCGCTGTGCGACGGTTTCGGCATCCGGCTGATGCTGGGGGACCCGAAGGTCGATCTGGACAGCGCACAGGCGACGATCTGGGGAGCGGCCGCCTCTGTACTCGGGACGGGCCCGGACTTCCCGGCGCTCTGACGCCGTCGCGGGGGGACGGGCCGGCCCTCAGCGCGAAGCCCGGCCGTCCGCTTCCGGGTCGCGGTCCGAGCGCGGCCATACGTACGGGAGGTCGTCCGGCACGTCGGGGAACAGTGCACGGTAGAAGTCGGGGTCCTTGCGCACCAGCGCCGACCGATGGCTGCGGTGGAACGCCGCATCCCCCAGCCAGGGCGGGAGATCGCCGTCCGAGGCGAGCTGCTCCTGGGAGCGTACGGCGGCATCCGGGCGCAGGGCGTGGAAGTCGTCGACCATGGTGACGGCACAGGTGTCGTCACGTCCCCCGTCGGTCCACACACGGCACACCTGAAGTCCGTAGCGGACGAGCGCCTCCTCGTACCCCCTCCACATGCGCACGGCAGGGTGGTGCCGCCATCCGTAGCCCGGCACGGTGAGCCCGCGCAGGACCTGGAGCGCCTCGACGCGCTGTTTGCCGAGGCGCCGCTGGTCGAGAGCCTCGGCGGATTCCGGGAATCCGGGATGGGGCAGGAAGGTCTGCATAGAAGGTGCATACCGCGTGGGGCCGCGGCCTCACACGGCGCTCGCACATCTTCCACCGGCGACGGACGGTGCGACGGGCCTGCCCGTGCGCCGGAATCGTCGTGCGGAACGGATGTCCGGGCCCGCGCTGGGCATGCCCCACATGAAGGACCGGGCCGAGCCGCAGCCGGAGGAATCGCCCTCCGCGCGCGATCATGGCCCGGTAGGACACCGGTCGACATGGAGGAGTGGGCGAATGCCGAACGAGCGCGCGGGACAGCCGGCGCGGCCGGAGGATCTCATCGACGTGGCCCGGCTGGTGACCGCCTATTACGCCCTGCATCCCGATCCGGCCGATCCGGCGCAGCGGGTCGCCTTCGGGACGTCGGGGCACCGCGGGTCCTCCCTGGCGACCGCGTTCAACGAGGACCACATCGCCGCGACGAGCCAGGCGATCTGCGAGTACCGGGCCCGGCAGGGGATCGACGGGCCGCTGTTCCTCGGCACGGACACCCACGCGCTGTCGGAACCGGCGCGGGTGACCGCGATCGAGGTCTTCGCGGCCAACGACGTGACCGTGCTCATCGACACCGCGGACGGCTACACCCCCACCCCCGCGGTGTCGCACGCGATTCTGGCGCACAACGCGGGACGCACCTCCAAGATCGCCGACGGTGTGGTGGTCACGCCCTCGCACAATCCGCCGGCGGACGGCGGCTTCAAGTACAACCCGCCCAACGGTGGTCCGGCCGGCTCCGAGGCGACCGGATGGATCCAGGAGCGCGCCAACGAGATCATCACGGGAGGCCTGAAGGACGTCCGCAGGATTCCCTACGCCCGGGCGCTGGCGGCCCGGACGACGGGACGGTACGACTTCCTCGGGTCCTATGTGCGCGATCTTCCGTCGGTGGTCGATCTGGACGCCGTCCGCGCCGCGGGGGTGCACATCGGTGCCGACCCCCTCGGCGGCGCGTCGGTCGCCTACTGGGGCCGCATCGCCGAGGAGCACCGACTCGATCTGACGGTCATCAATCCGCGGACGGATCCCACCTGGCGGTTCATGACGCTGGACTGGGACGGCAAGATCCGGATGGACTGCTCGTCGCCGTACGCGATGGCGTCGCTGATCGAGGAACGCGACCGGTTCGGGATCGCGACGGGCAACGACGCCGATGCCGACCGGCACGGCATCGTCACCCCGGACGGCGGGCTGATGAACCCCAACCACTACCTCGCCACGGCGATCTCGTACCTCTACGCCCATCGCGAGCAGTGGCCGGCCGGCGCGGGCGTGGGCAAGACGCTGGTGTCGTCGAGCATGATCGACCGCGTGGCCGCCGAACTCGGCCGCGAACTGGTCGAAGTACCCGTCGGATTCAAGTGGTTCGTCGACGGACTGGCCGACGGCACCATCGGCTTCGGCGGCGAGGAATCCGCGGGCGCTTCCTTCCTGCGCCGCGACGGGTCGGTGTGGACCACCGACAAGGACGGCATCATCCTGGCCCTGCTGGCGTCCGAGATCCTGGCCGTGACGGGCCGTTCGCCGAGCGAGCACTACGCCGCGCTGACGGAGCGGTTCGGTGAACCGGCCTACGCGCGGGTGGACGCACCCGCGACCCGGGAGGAGAAGGCGGTGCTGGGCCGTCTGTCGCCCGAGCAGGTGACCGCGGACTCGCTCGCCGGCGAGCCGATCACCGCCGTGCTGACCGAGGCGCCCGGCAACGGCGCTGCGATCGGCGGCATCAAGGTGACCACGGAGAACGCCTGGTTCGCCGCCCGCCCTTCGGGCACGGAGGACGTCTACAAGGTGTACGCCGAGTCGTTCCTCGGCCCGGACCACCTCGCCCGTGTCCAGGAGGAGGCCCGTTCGGTGGTGTCCGCGGCCCTGAACAGCTGACGTCCGTGCGGGATCAGCCGCGCCCCGGCGGCTGATCCCCCGGTCGTTTCCGCTCCGGCGCGAGTCTGCTGCGCGCCGTCCCTCGTCTCCGGCGGCACGGCGCCGCATGCGGTGGGCGCGTCCGCCTCCCGGCAGGTCCCGGAGCGGCACGCGTCCGAGGATGCCAAGACCGGTGATTACACCGATGCCGCACGGGTGGAGGCGCCGTGACAGTGGCACCGCCAGCGAATACGGCGATGCCACGCGGACCCACCGGCAGCCGCACCCGGCCCGGCGCCGGGTGCCGGAGAGGTCCGTCTGAGCGGTCGCCACGACCGAGAGGACGACTCCGTCGTGCAGCAGAGCAACCGCGCCACCCCCCACCCGCACCTCGACCGCGCCCCGTCCGGGGCGCCCCACCAGGACGGCAGGCCCCGCTCCCGTCGGTGGACGGCCGCCCTGGCCGCCCTGGTCGCCGTAGGAATCGGCACCGCCCTGACCCCGGGCGCGCAGGCCGCCGACAACCCCTACGAACGCGGTCCCGCCCCCACCACGGCGAGCATCGAGGCATCACGCGGTTCGTACGCCGTGTCGCAGACCACCGTGTCGTCGCTGAGCGTCAGCGGATTCGGCGGCGGCACCATCTACTACCCGACGTCCACCGCCGACGGGACGTTCGGCGCCATCGCCATCTCGCCCGGCTACACCGCAAGCCAGTCGTCCATCGCCTGGCTGGGCCCGCGCCTTGCCTCCCAGGGCTTCGTCGTCTTCACCATCGACACCCTGACGACCCTCGACCAGCCCGACAGCCGCGGCCGGCAACTCCTCGCGGCCCTCGACCACCTGACCCAGCGCAGCACCGTGCGCACCCGGATCGACAGCAGCAGACTCGGCGTCATGGGCCACTCGATGGGCGGCGGCGGCACGCTGGAGGCGGCCAAGAGCCGGCCGTCGCTCCAGGCCGCGATACCGCTCACCGGCTGGAACCTCGACAAGTCCTGGCCCGAGCTCAGGACGCCCACGCTCGTCGTGGGAGCGGACGGCGACACGATCGCCCCGGTCTCCTCGCACTCCGAGCCGTTCTACACGTCCCTGCCGTCCTCGCTCGACAAGGCGTACCTGGAGCTGAACAACGCCTCTCACTTCACGCCGAACTCGTCGAACACGACGATCGCGAAGTACAGCATTTCGTGGCTCAAGCGCTTCATCGACAATGACACCCGCTTCGAGCAGTTCCTGTGCCCGCTCCCCCGTCCGAGCCTGACCATCGAGGAGTACCGCGGCAACTGCCCGCACACCTCCTGACGGACACCACCGGTGGCGGCCGCGTTCCTCGGCCGCCACCGGCCTGTGCCGCCGCACAGCCGTGGCGCGACATCCTTGGGAGCCGCCCCACCGATGGAGCCGGCCGATATCGTCCCGGCGTACTGTTCTTGCAGCTCAGAGGGCCGAAGTGGGGGCGAGTGGCCCGCGGACCCGCGGTTTCCGCCCGTGGAGACACGGCCGTAACGTGACCGTGTGACCGGAAGGACGCCCGCACGACACTCTCTGCGGCTCTACGGCCGCACCACCGAACTGGCGGCCCTGGCCGCACTGGCGGACCGGGTCCGGTCCGGGCGAGGCGCCGCGCTGGTGCTTGCCGCGGAACCGGGTCTCGGGCGAACTGCCCTGCTGGAGCAGGCTGTTCGCGACAGTGATGCCGGGACGGTACTGCACGTCCGGGCGGCGCGGGCCGAGCGCGACCTCCCGTACAGCGGGGTGAACTCGCTCCTGACCGGCGCTCCCCCGGTACCGGACCCACCGGGCGAGGTCCCGCCCGCGTGCACCTCGCCCACCGGGCTCCTCGAGGCCCTGCGGCGCGGACACGCCCGTGAAACCCTCCTCGTCTGCGTCGACGACGCACATCTGTGGGACGCCGCGTCGCGCGCGGCTCTGGGATATACCGCCCGGCGCGCCGGTTCGCTCCCGGGCGTCGGGCTGCTGATGTCGGTGGCCGCACACCGGGCGGACGCCGCGGACTTCGCGGGTCTGCCGGTCGTACGCCTCGGTCCCCTGGCGGAGGACCCAGCGGCGACCCTGGTGGACGAGCTGGCGGAGGAACTGACCGGCGATCCTGCCGACCCGAACGTACGGGAGGCGGTACTGCACGAGGCGATCGGCAACCCGGCCCTGCTCATCGCCGTCGTCCGGCGACTCTCCGCTGCTCAGCTCGCGGGGCACGCGCCGTTACCGAGGCCGCTCGCCGACGGGGCCGCGCTTCTGCGCGTTGTCGGCAGCAGACTGGAGGAACTGCCGGTTGCGACACGGCAGTTGCTTCTTCTGGTCGCCGCCGCGCAGGAGCAGAATCCGGACGGCGCCGGGGCGGATGCGACGCTGCTGATGCGAGCGGCCCGGGCTGCCGGGTTCGACCCCGCGGCCCTGGATGCCGCCGAGGCGGCCGGTGTGACACGCAGCGCCGGGAACCGGATCCGGTTCGACGACCCCCTGCTGCTTCGTGCCGTGCTCAGCGGTGCGGCCCTCTCCCGGCGGCGCGCCGCACATCGCCTGCTGGCGGCCGTGCTCGGCGGCGAACGCCACCGGCTGTCGCGTCTGCTGCACCGGGCCCTGGCCGCCGACGGGCCCGACCCCGCTCTCGCGGCCTGTCTCGCGGCCGCCGCCGACTCCCCCGATGTACGGGCGACGCCCCTCGAACGGTCCGTCGCCTTCGGCCGCGCGGCCCGCCTCACGCCTCCTGGCAGTGCCCGGACGTCCCGGCTGACCGCCGCCGCCGAGCATGCGTGGTTCGCCGGAGATCCGGGCAGAGCCCGCGATCTGCTCGCGGCGGGCCGGCAGGAGTCGGCGCACGACGCCGTGCGGGGCTGCGCCGAACTGGTGCGCGGCACCCTGGCATTGCACGACGGTCCGGTGGGGGACGCATACGAGATCCTGATGCTGGCCGCCGCTCTGCTCGGCCCGTACGACCAGGAACGCATGCTGACGGCGAGGCTCGGCGCGACCGAGGCGGCGTGGTCGGCGGGTGACGTCCCGGCCTGCCTCGTCGCGCTGGGCGGCGCCGCTCGGACGGCGTCCGCACCCGGCGAGGAGAGCTCCACCGGGGAGCGCTCGCCGACGGAGTTCCGCACGCCGGCAGCCTGGCCGCCCGGCGACGGGGCGGCAAGGCCCGGGGGCGACGGCGACCTGTTCCACGACTACCGCGCGGGCATGCTGCACGCGCTCGGCGCACGGCTCGACGAAGCGCGTCGGCCTCTGCGGCGCGTACTCGACCGGGCCGCCACCGATCACGACCCGGCCCGACTCGTACGGGCCGGTGTCGCGGCCCTCGTCCTCGGCAACATCGCCGCGGCGTGCCATGTCAACGCCCGCGCTCTGGCGGCGGCGCGGGCACGCAACCTCGTGCCTCTGGTGCCGCAGATCCTCGAACATCTTGCCTACGCCGAGCTGCGTGCCGGGCGGCACGCCCGCGCGCGGGCCCATGCCGAGGAGGGGCTGCGCGCCGCCCACCGCACCGGCCGGCGCAACTCCGTCGCCCATCACCACGCCATCCTGGCCCTGGCCGCATCGGTCGAGGGGGCCGGCGAAGCGGTCACCGCACATGCCGAAGCTGCCCTGGCCATCGCCGGCCCGCACGGACTCGCTCAGGCCGCCACGCTCGCCGAATGGGCTCGCGCGCGAGCCGACCTGGGACGCGGCAGGGCCGCCGACGCGGCCGCCCGGCTGGGTCCGCTGGTGCGGCCGGGCCACCGGCGCGGTCATTTCGCCGTACGCATGCTCGCGGTGCCCTGCTACGTCGAGGCCGCCGTGCTCGCCGGAGAGCCGGAGGACACCGCCACGGCGGTCGAGGAGTTCGCCGTGTGGGCGGCCCAGGGAGCGGATCCGCAGGCACCCGCCCAACTCTCGCGCTGCCGCGCCCTGCTGGCTTCGGCGCAGGAGACCGAGGCTCTGTACGAGCACGCCCTGGTCCGGCACGAACTGGCGGGCGGCGACTTCGAACGCGCCCGCACCCTGCTGCTGTACGGGAAGTGGCTGCGGCGACGGCGACGGCTGCGGGAGGCCAGGGGCCGGCTCAGGGACGCGCTGTTCGCCTTCGAACGGTCCGGTGCCCTGGTCTGGGCCGAGCAGACGCGGGCGGAGCTGCGGGCGACCGGCGGCGCGGGGGCGCGGGAACAGCGGCCCGGCCCCCTGGCGTGTCTGACACCGCAGCAGCTGCGGATCGCCCGGTGTGTCGCGGACGGCGCGACCAACCGTGAGGTGGCCCTCCAGCTCTCGCTCAGCCCGCGCACGGTGGACCACCATCTGCGCAATGTCTTCGCTCTCCTGGGGGTCCGATCCCGTGTCGAGCTGTCCCGGCTCGTGGACCAGGCGGAAAAGAATCGTCCGGACCCCTAGGGACCGACCGGACGGTATGCCATTCTTCGGACTCAACGAACGTCCCGGCCGCGGAGCGGTTCCGCTGCGTGTACCGGGCGGAGTCGACCTTGGCGGAGGGCCGCGATGCAGCACATCGTACGAACCCGGATCCAGGTACCCACGGCAGTTCCGACCGCGGCCGCGCGAGGCACGGTCCGGGTCCGATCGCAGGTCGACAAGGAGGCACGCGACGTGCTCCACCGCGCCGCCCGGGTGCTGCTGGACGGCCTGCCGGAACTCACCGACCAGTTGCTGGCCGCGCTGCGGGAGCAGGAGCCCGCCTACCGGGCGGCGATCGAGGCGGACGCCGCCGACGTGTGGCAGGAGACCCACCGGTCGCTGCGGCACAGTGTCCATTCACTGCTCGACCCGCGGGAGAACCGGGAAGCGGCCCACCGCTGCTCCCGGAAGATCGGCGCGGCCCGTGCAGAACAGGGCCTGCCCCTGGACGCGTTGCTGCACGCCTTCCGGCTCGGCGGCGGCATGGTCTGGCAGGGACTCGTCGACGAGACGACCCGTCACTGTCCCGACGACGTCCGGCTGCTCGTGCATGTGGCGGCCGACGTCTGGAACTTCGTCGATGAACACTGCGCCCTGGTCGCCGAGGCCTACCGGCAGGTGGAGCGCCGGCTGACCTGGCGGCGTGAGAACCGCTTGCGGGTGATGACGGCGGCGCTGCTCGACGGCACCACCCGCATCGGCGACCTGCCGGAGGTGGCCGACGCCCTCGGTCTCCCGGAGGACGGCAGATACGCGGTCGTCCTGATCGACGGCGGGCAGAGCGCCGCCTACGCGGGGGCGCGGCCGGCGGCCCGGGCTCCTGGCACGCGGATGGTGTGGCACACCGGCGCGGACGCCGAGCACGGGATCGTGCTCATCGGCGACGACGGTCTCGCACGGCTGGCAGAGGACATGACCGGCCCGCCCGGCGCCCGCATCGGTATCAGTTCGGCCGTCGACGGCCTGGCCGCCGTTGGTGACGCCCGCCGTCTCGCTCAGACCGCGTTGCGCGCCTGTCCCGCGAGCGGCGGCACCGTACTGCTCGACGAACATCTGCCGGCGGCTCTGGTCGTCTCGAGCCCGGCGCTCGGCACGGCGCTCGCCGACCGTGTCCTCGGTCCCCTGCTGCGGCTCGACCCGTCCGACCGCGACCTGCTGCTGGACACACTCGCCGTCTGGCTCGACTGCGAGGGGTCGGCCCAGCGGGCGGGCGCCCGGCTCTACTGCCACCGCAACACCGTGCTCAACCGGCTCCGCCGCTGCGAGCAGCTCACCGGACGGTCCCTCACCCGCCCTGCCGATGTCGTCGAGTTCACGCTGGCCCTCACGGCGCGGCGCCTGCTGCGCGACTGAGGACGGGGTTCGGGGCGGGAGCTCGCCGCTGAAGGGCACCGAAATGGGGGCAGCGCCCCGTAGGACGTCACGAACGGCGAAACATGCCCTCGGCGTGGCGTGCCGCCCACCGGGTGAAGATCCGGCCCACTCCACTCGAAGGGGTCAAGAAGCGGCTCCCGAACCGACCTCTCCAGTGGTGGGAATGCCGCATTCGTCTGACGGTAGATCATGTCGCTACTGCGGACCCCTGAGCGGACGCTGTGTCAGCCTACGTAGTTGCGGCGGAAGGACCCTCTCATGCGCTCTGCCCGCATTCTGCTCGCCTCGGCCGCTGTCACAGCGGCCCTCTCGATCTCGGCGCCGTCCGCGTACGCCATGACGTTCGGCGACGACTGGGAGAAGGACAAGGGCTCCTCCTCGAGCAGCGACCACCACGACGACTCGTCCAAGCACGACGACGAGGACTCCGGCAAGCACGACAAGCCGAAGGGCGGCGTCCACACCGGCGGCGGCGCACTCGCCACGGTGTCGAACGACGACTGGGAGAAGGACAAGGACAAGAACAAGGACGAGGAGAAGGACAAGGACAAGGACAAGGACTACGACTCCTCCTCCAAGCACGACGACGACTCCGGCAAGCACGACAAGCCGAAGGGCGGCGTCCACACCGGCGGCGGCGCACTCGCCACGGTGTCGAACGACGACTGGGAGAAGGACAAGGACAAGAACAAGGACGAGGAGAAGGACAAGGACAAGGACAAGGACTACGACTCCTCCTCCAAGCACGACGACGACGACTCCGGCAAGCACGACAAGCCGAAGGGCGGCGTCCACACCGGCGGCGGCGCACTCGCCACGGTGTCGAACGACGACTGGGAGAAGGACAAGGACAAGGACGAGGACAAGGACAGCGGCTACAGCAAGAGCGACGAGGACAAGTCGTGGAAGCACGACAAGCCGCAGGGTGGCGTGCACACCGGCGGTGGCGGCCTCGCGGTCTCCGGCAGTGCCGCGGCCGCGGGCACGGTCCTGCTCCTCGGTGGTCTCGGTGCCGGCGCGTACATGCTGCGTCGCCGTGGCTCGATCGGCGCCAACGCCGCCTGATGGTATGACTCGCACATGAAGTACTGCGCTGCCGTGGCCGGCTGGAAAGGCGGTCACGGCAGCGCCGTATCCCGTTTCACCGTCACCTCTCTCGTACCACCGTCTCCCGCATCACCCGCTCGTCTTCGTATCAGCGTTCAGAACGTCCGCCGCACAAGGAAAGGCGCTCCGTCATGGCCGGTCAGTTGTCCCCGGTTGAGGGTTCGTCCTGGTCCGATCGCGCGTCACGCAGCGTCGTCCGCCGGCTGATGTGGCCGGCTGCCGCGATCGGGCTCGGCCTGGTCCTGATCACCGGCTCCTTCGACACCTCGGCGCAGACCACCGCCCAGGGCATGACACAGGGCACGACAAGTGCCGTCCCGCCCGTGGTCGCACAGGCTCCCGAACAGGACGCCGCTGCGGAAGAGAAGCCGGCGATGCCACCGTCCGCGCCGACGCGGCTGTCGATCCCCGCGATCGGCGTCGACGCGCCCTTCACCGGGCTGGCCATCGGGAAGTCCGGCCAGCTCGACGCTCCCCCTGCCGCCGACGACAATCTGGTCGGCTGGTTCAAGGACGGCGTCGCCCCCGGGGCGCGCGGGACGGCGATCGTCGCCGGTCATGTGGACACCAAGACGGGCCCCGCCGTGTTCGCGCAGCTCAGTACGGTGCTTCCGGGCACGAAGATCGACATCAAGCGCAAGGACGGCACCACCGCGTACTTCCTTGTCGACTCGGTGGAGAGCTTCAGCAAGGCCAACTTCCCCAACGACCGTGTCTACGCCGACGCTCCGGACGCCCAGTTGCGGCTGATCACCTGCGGCGGCGACTACGACCACAAGGTCAAGGACTACACGGAGAACGTGGTCGTCTTCGCCCACCTCGACGCCGCCGGATAGGGCAGGCCGGGAGCAGGGCCTCCAGGCCCCGATCCGAGGAGCCAGGGTCCGCAGGACGGGCCCCGGCACCACCGGGTCGGGGCCTCGGTCGTTGCCGGGTGCGGCCGGTGGCATGGATGTCCGACGACAGGCAACAAGCGAAGGGAACGGGATGCGAACGCAGTCGGATGGCGGAGGGACACGTCATGAGCGAGACAGTTCTCGAAATCTTCCCCGCCGGGTCTCCCCGCGGGTCGTGGGACGCCGAGGAGTTCGCCGCCGAGCAACAGCAGCGGGGCGTCGCCGCCACCGTGTGATGGACCTCGACACCGACTCGTTCCTCGTACGCGTCAGCGACGCCGACGGCTGAGGGCTCTCTCTGTTCGTCGGGCTCGGCCGTGCCGGGCGGGCGCCATTCGTCGGGGTCGACCGTGTCAGGCGGTGGCCGCGAACGCATCGACGCCCGTGAGTTCGGCCGACAGCACCCACAGCCGCGCCGCTTCCTCGGGATCGGTCGCATACGCCTTGACCCCACTGGTCATCACGGCGTCGTCCGCGGCCGGTTCGGCGACATCGCAGTCCTCGCAGTAGAGGCCGCCCATCCCGTCCAGTTGCGCAGACGTCGCCGCCCACACCTGCGTCGCGGCGCCCTGCGTCGGGGTCTTGAGGCCCTCCATCGTGACGTTGCCCTCGGTGTCCACCCAGCCGGCGGCGATCATCTCCTCCCGCGGGATGTGGCGGACGAGGGAGGTCAAGATGCCGCCCGGATGCACGGAGAACGCCCGCACTCCGGAACCCTGGCCCAGGGCGTCGAGCTGCACGGCGAACAGCACGTTGGCCGTCTTCGCCTGCCCGTACGCCTGCCACTTGTCGTAGCCCCGCTCGAACGGGATGTCGTCCCAGCGGATTCCGGAGAACTGGTGGCCCCTGGAGGACACCGAGACCACGCGACCGCCGCCCTGCGCGATGGCCGGCCACAGTCGGTTGACCAGGGCGAAGTGGCCCAGGTGGTTGGTCGCGAACTGGGACTCCCAGCCGGGGCCGACACGCGCCTCGGGGGCCGCCATGATTCCGGCGTTGTTGATCATCAGGTCGATGCTGCGGCCGGTGGCGATGAAGCGCTCGGCGTACGTCCGTACGCTCTCCTGGTCGGCGAGGTCCAGTTCGCCCACTTCCACGCCGGCGATTCCCTCGAGCGCCTCCTCCGCGCGGGCGACACGTCGTGCGGGTACCACCGCATGGGCGCCGGCGCCGGTCAGGGCACGCACGGTCTCCAGACCGATTCCCGAATAGCCGCCGGTCACGACGGCCAGTTTCCCGGTGAGGTCGATGCCGGCCAGGACGTCATCCGTGGTGCTGAGTGCTCCGAACCCCGAACCGATGCTGTGCTGTCGTGGGTCCATACTTTTCAGCCTACGCGCGGGGGCGCGAGCCCGCGCGTAGGCTGGATCGGCGCCCGGCCGGGCACACACCGCAGCCGCCGCGCCACCCTGTGTCGATGAATTGTCGACCGGCGCGGTCGAGATGTCAGGATGAGGACTATGACGATCAAGGTGTACTTCGACATCAGCATCAATGACGCACCCGCCGGCCGGATCGAGTTCGATCTGTTCGACGACGTGGTGCCCAGGACCGCGGAGAACTTCCGCGCGCTCGCCACCGGTGAGCACGGCTACGGCTACAAGGGCGCACCCTTCCACCGGGTCATTCCTCAGTTCATGCTCCAGGGTGGCGACTTCACCGCGGGCAACGGCACGGGCGGCCGCAGCATCTACGGCGCGAAGTTCGAGGACGAGAACTTCCAGCTCAAGCACGACAGGCCGTTCCTGCTGTCGATGGCGAACTCGGGTCCGAACAGCAACGGCTCGCAGTTCTTCATCACGACGATCCCCACCCCGTGGCTGGACGGCAAGCACGTCGTGTTCGGCGAGGTCACCTCGGGCCAGGACCTCGTGACGAAGATCGAGGGCCTCGGTTCGCAGAACGGGCGGACCTCCGCGAGCATCGCCATCACCGAGTCCGGGACGCTCTGACCTTCGCCCGGCACAGGTCCAGGGCAGGGGGCGTAGCGCCCCCTGCCCCCCGGGCCGGTACGGCCGTGACACCATCTCTCTCGACCGGGCGTCGCGTGCGCCCTTGCTGTGCAACAGCCGTGGCGCGAACGACTGTTGCAGAAGCCCGGCGATGTCGGCGACCGCGAGCCGTCTCCGCCGAACAACAGCGGCAGCGGCTCAGACCCACAGCCTGAGCAGTGCCGTCACCACGACCGCTGCGAGCAGTGAGGCGACGAGCGGCACGCGCAGCAGTCGCAGCCCGAGCGCGACCCCGAGACCCGCGAGCAGCGTGAGATCCAGGTCGCGCCAGCCGGGGCCGACCGTCTCCACCAGAACGAAGCCCGCCAGCAATGCGGGCGCGAGCAGCGCGATGACGGACCGCGCACGGTCGGGCAGCTCCCGGCCACCCAGGACGACGGGGCCGACGGCCTTGAAGGCGAAGCTCACCAGGGCTGTCGCGGCTATGGCGATCCAGAGGGTGGTCATGGTCATCGCGCTGCGTCCTCCGTCTCGGCCGAGTCCGTCTCGGCGGACCCTGTCTCGGCCTCGGCTTCCGCGACATCCTCAGGCTCAGCCTCGGCCGGTGTGCCGGCCCCGCTCCCCGACTGCTTCCGCGGTACGAACAGGGCGATCAGAGCGGCCGACGCCGACCCGATCAAGGCGGGTCCTGTCGGCAGGAAGATCACCAGAACACCGGCGACGACGGCCCCGAGCACGGCCGCGGCACGGTTCGCTCGCTCCTTGCGCACCTCGTCGAGCAGGAGCGCGACGAAGAACGCCGGGGTGAGCACGTCCAGACCGAGCGTGTGGAGGAGATCCGCGTCCGGCGCCAGTACGACACCCACCACGGTTCCGCCGATCCACGCCGGCCACTGGACCGCGGTCGCGCCGAGGAGCAGGTCACGGTCGAATCGGCCGCCGCCGCGGTGCGCGGCGACCCAGGAACCGTCGACCACGGTCTGGCCCTCCAGCGATCGGCGCACCGGCCCGCCCCGCAGATCACCGGCCACGGCGATGCCCATGGGCAGGAACCTGCTGTTGATGAGGGCCGCGGCGGCAACGGCCGTCACGACTCCGCCGCCCGCACCCAGCGTCGCGAGCAGGGCGAACTGCGCCGAGCCGGAGAAGACGATCACCGAGCACACGATCGGGGCGACCGTGCCCCAGTCCTGGGTCTGCGACAGGGCGCCGAAGCTCACGGCGAGCGCGAACGCCGCCATGGCGAGCCCTGATCCGACGGCCATGCCTTCCCTGAACCGTGCAGCGATCATACCTTCAGACTAACACCCATAAGGCACCTACGGCCGTTAGAGAGGTAGGCTGGTCCTGTGAGTGAGGAAGATCCTGCGGCCACTGCCGACGTCGCCATGATCGGCGGACACCCGGTGCTCGATTTCGTCAACACGGTCTCCTGGCGCCACGACGAGGCACGCCGAGCGGATCGTGTGAACAGTGCGGACGCCTGGGCCCGTTGGGGTGTCGCGGCCGGAGCGCTCCGGTCCGGAGCGGCCTCCGGGCGGGACGCGGACGAGCCGGCGCGGCTCGCCCTGGTCGAGCTGCGCGAGGCCCTGTGGGCCGTCCTCGACGCCCTCGTCGATGACCGGCCGCTGCCACAGCCCGCATGGGATTCCGTACGCCGCGCCCTGGTCGAGGCCAGAGCCAAGGCCGCGCTGCCCCCCACCCTTCCACTGCGCTGGCAACCCGCCCCGCCCGGCCTCGCCACACTCCGGGGCACGCTGGCCCTGCAAGCCGAACAACTACTGGCAAGCGACGATCTGCACCGCATCCACCGCTGCGCGGGCCCCGGCTGCGGCTGGTTCTTCCTGGACCGCAGCCGCGCGGGCACACGCCGCTGGTGCAGCTCCGGCGACTGCGGGAACAGGGACCGCGCACGCCGGCACTACGCCCGGAAGCACCCGTCGGCAGGCCGACAGGGCAGTAAGGCGCCCTGAGACACGCGCCGACCCGACCCCGCGTAGAGGACAACGCCACCCGCCCCGGGATTTGTCAGCCCACTGTGCAAATCCCCGGCCCGCCGGTACCGTCCATGGCATGTACGGGACATGAGTTCCCGGGGCCCGCGCGCCCTTCTCCCGTCCCGTGTCCGTGGGCGCGACGGCGCGCGCCCGAGCCGAAGCCGGTGGGCCGTTCCCCCTTCTGGGGATGCTCGTGCCCCTCCCCCGAGCGAACAACACGCCCGGGCAATCAGCGACGCGACCTGCCATCGACGGCTCTCCACACCCCCACTTCTGGAGCCGTAGTGACCTCCGACATCGGACGCAGAACGTTCATGGCCCTCACCGCCTCCGCCACCGCGGGCGTCGCCGCGACGGGCCTCACGGAACAGAGCGCCTCCGCGCAGTCAGCACCTCTCACCCCGCAACCGGCCCCATACGCACGGCCGTTGACGCTCTGGTACCCCACCCCGGCCACCGAGTGGCTGCAAGCGTTGCCGATCGGCAACGGCCGACTGGGCGCCATGGTGTACGGCGGCACCGACAACGAAGAACTTCAGCTGAGCGACGACACCGTCTGGGCCGGAGGCCCGCACGAGTACGACAATCCCAAGGCGTTCGCCGCGCTCCCCCGCATCAAACAGCTGGTCTTCGACGGCAACTGGGCGGAGGCCGAACGGCTCGTCAACTCCGACTTCCTCGGCCTGCCCGGCAGCCAGTTGCACTACCAGACGGTCGGCAGCCTGCGGTTGGGGCTGCCGGTGGCAGGGATCGTGTCCGGCTACCGCCGCGCGCTGGACCTGGACTCGGCGGTCACCACGACCTCGTACGTCCGTGACGGTGTCACCTGGACCCGTGAGGCATTCGCCAGCCACCCCGACCAGGTGATCGCCGTCCGGCTGACCGCCTCACGCCCCGGCTCGCTGACCTTCACGGCGGGTTTCGAGAGCCCCATGCGCTTCGCCCTGTCCTCTCCGGACCCGCTGACCGCCGCGCTGGACGGGACGGGTGACGACGCGGGCGGAGTGAGCGGCACGGTGCGGTTCCGCGCCCTCGTACGGGTTCTGGCCGAGGGCGGGACCGCGTCCAGCGTCGGCGGAACGGTCACGGTACGCGGAGCGAACGCCGCCACGGTCCTCGTGTCGGTGGGAACGTCGTACGTCTCGTGGGAGAACGCCGGCGGTGACGCCGCGGCCGTCGCCGCGTCCCGTCTGAACGCGGCGGCGAACCGCCCGTACGCGGAGCTGCGGACCCGGCACGTCGAGGATCACCGCACCCTGTTCCGCCGCACCTCGCTGGACGTGGGGACGAGTGAGGCGGCGAACCTGCCCACGGACGAGCGCGTCGCCCGCTTCGCCGCCGGAGATGATCCCCAACTGGTCGAGCTCCACTTCCAGTTCGGCCGCTACCTGCTGATCGCGTGCTCCCGGCCCGGCACTCAGCCCGCCAATCTGCAGGGCTTGTGGAACAACCTGGTCGGTCCGCCCTGGGGATCCAAGTACACGATCAACATCAACACCGAGATGAACTACTGGCCCGCGGGTCCGGCCAACCTCCTGGAGTGCTGGGACCCCGTCTTCGCGATGCTCGACGAGCTGGCCGTGGCCGGGCGGTCCACCGCGCGGACGCACTACGGCGTGGACGGCTGGGTCACCCACCACAACACCGATGCCTGGCGTGGCACGGCTCCGGTGGACGGTGCCTTCTGGGGCATGTGGCCGACCGGCGGCGCCTGGATGTCCCTCGCGATCTGGGAGCACTACCGCTACACCCGCGACGCGGCAGCGCTGGGGCGTCGTTACCCCGTACTCAAAGGCGCGGCGCAGTTCTTCCTGGGCGCGCTGGTCACCGATCCGACGACGGGCGCGCTGGTCACCTGCCCGTCCGTGTCACCCGAGAACGCACACCACAGCGGAGCCGGCGGATCGCTGTGCGCCGGGCCGACGATGGACAACCAGATTCTGCGCGACCTGTTCGACGCCGTCACCGGTGCCGCCGAAGTCCTCGGTGTCGACGCCGACTTCCGCACCCGGGTCCGGTCGGCGCGGGCCCGGCTCGCCACGATGAGGATCGGCGCACAGGGACAGCTCCAGGAGTGGCAGCAGGACTGGGACGACGGCGCCCCCGAGCGGCAGCACCGGCACATCTCCCATCTGTACGGGCTGCATCCGAGCAACCAGATCAGCCGCACCCGTACGCCCGACCTGTTCGCCGCCGCCCGGACGACCCTGGTGCAGCGCGGGGACGCGGGCACCGGCTGGTCGCTCGCCTGGAAGATCAACTTCTGGGCACGACTCCAGGAGGGCGAGCGTTCCCACCAGTTGCTGTCCGACCTGCTCACACCCGAGCGGACGGCACCCAACCTGTTCGATCTCCATCCGCCGTTCCAGATCGACGGCAACTTCGGTGCCACGGCCGGGATCACGGAATGGCTCGTGCAGAGCCAGCACGACGAGCTGCATCTGCTGCCCGCGCTGCCGCCCGGCCTGCCGAACGGCAGTGTCCGGGGACTGTTGGCGCGCGGCGGCTTCGAGGCCGATGTGACCTGGGCGGGCGGCGTACTGACCGAGGCGGTGCTGCATGCGCGGACGAGCGGGCCCGCGCGACTGCGTACAGCGCGCGCCGTGACGGTGACGACGTCCACGGGCGTACAGGTGCCGGTCACACGTCCGGAGTCCGGTGTCACGGCCTTCACGGCGGAGACGGGCACGACGTATCGAATCCGCCCCGCGCAGTAGGCGATCGCATCTGCTCCCGCGTGCGGCACGTGGGAGCAGATGCAGTCCGGGACCCACTGCCGCCGGGCCGGCTCGCCATGTCCTCGCTACTGCTGGTACGACTCGACCTCGTCGATCGGGCGGGCCTGGGCGTCCGCCGGGTCCTCGCCCGCCTCGACGCGCGCACGGCGCTGGCGGAGCAGGTCCCAGCACTGATCGAGGCGCTGTTCCAGCTGCTCCAGCCTGGCCCGCTCGGCGGCGTCCAGACCCGAGCCGGGCGCCTGGGAGCGGAGCTGGTGCTCCTCCGCGACTAGGGCGTCGATCGTCTGAAGAATGTCATCCGGCATCGTGTGCTCCTCGGAGTGACTCGTCATGAGGGAGATCGCGGTCGCCCTCTTCACGACTGTAGCCCTCCCCCGGGCACCCGACGCGGTCGGCGGCGGCCGGGCCGGAACGCACCACGAGGTGTCGCGCCGACCCCTACGGTGGCCACCGTGCACCCGACGCGTTCCACCGCACCCCGACCGCGGCCCGAGCACCCGACTCTCGATGCAGTTGACCTCAAGTTTGGTTGAGGTTCTAGCTTTGTCTGTGCGCCCCGGGCCATGCCGGCCGACGGGATCCGAGCGCCGGCCCACACTCTCCGGAGGCACCACCCATGGACATGGAAGTCACCGCGTGGACATCGCTGCACAGCGCGATGAACGCCCAGGAGGACAGGAGGCCCTTCTCCCGGGCCACCCTGCGCCGCATCGGCGCATTCGCCCGGCCCCATCGCGGCGAGCTCTACCGGTTCCTGCTGCTGAGCGTGATCACCGCCCTGCTCGCCGTCGCCACGCCGGTGCTCGCGGGGCGGGTCGTGGACGCGATCGTCAAGGGCCGTGACTCGGGCACGGTGACCCGCCTCGCGCTGCTCATCGCCGTCATCGCGGTCGCGGAGGCGGGACTCGGTCTGCTCACCCGCCGTCTGTCGGCCACGCTCGGCGAAGGCCTGATCCTCGATCTCCGTACGGCGGTCTTCGACCACGTCCAGCGGATGCCGGTCGCGTTCTTCACCCGGACCCGCACCGGCGCACTCGTCAGCAGACTCAACAACGACGTCATCGGGGCGCAGCGGGCGTTCAGCAACACGCTTTCCGGTGTGGTCTCCAACCTCGTGACCCTGTTGCTCACCCTCGCCGTGATGGTGAGCATCTCCTGGCAGATCACCCTCCTCGCGCTCGTTCTGCTGCCGGTGTTCGTCGTCCCCGCCCGCCGTATGGGTGCCCGGATGGCCCGGCTCCAGCGTGAGGCCGCGCAGCACAACGCCGCCATGGGGACCCAGATGACCGAGCGTTTCTCCGCCCCCGGCGCGACGCTGGTCAAGCTGTTCGGCCGGCCCGCCGACGAGTCGGCCGAGTTCGCCGCCCGCGCC
This sequence comes from Streptomyces sp. CA-251247, assembly GCF_050952975.1. Classification (NCBI taxonomy): domain Bacteria; kingdom Bacillati; phylum Actinomycetota; class Actinomycetes; order Kitasatosporales; family Streptomycetaceae; genus Streptomyces; species Streptomyces sp. CA-251247. The sequence continues at coordinate 524,181 of NZ_CP191861.1, forward strand.
CGCCGGGTGCGGGACATCGGCATCCGTACCGCCATGTCCCAGTCCGTCTTCATCACCGCACTCACCCTGGTGTCCGCCCTGGCGCTCGCCCTGGTCTACGGCCTCGGCGGCTACTACGCGCTCCGCGGCACCCTGGAGCCGGGCGCCGTGGTCGCCCTCGCACTGCTCCTCACCCGCCTCTACGCCCCGCTGACCGCACTGGCCGGCGCCCGGGTGGAGGTGATGAGCGCCCTGGTCAGCTTCGAGCGGGTCTTCGAGGTCCTCGATCTGAAACCGCTGATCGCCGAGAAGCCGGACGCCCGCCGCGTACCGGACGGGCCCGTGTCGGTGGAGTTCGACGGCGTGCGCTTCGGCTACCCCTCCGCGGACAAGGTCTCCCTCGCCTCGCTCGAAGAGGTGGCCACGCTCGACTCCCGCGGTGGCACGGAGGTGCTGCACGACATCTCGTTCCGTGCGGAGCCCGGACGAATGATTGCGCTGGTCGGCTCGTCCGGCGCGGGCAAGTCGACGATCGCTCAGCTCCTGCCGAGGCTCTACGACGCGGACGCGGGCTCGGTGCGGCTGAACGGCGTCGATGTGCGCGACCTGACCGCGGACTCGATCCGCGACACGATCGGCATGGTCACCCAGGACGGCCACCTCTTCCACGAGTCCGTCCGGGCCAACCTGCTGCTCGCCCGGCCGGACGCCACCGAGGACGACATCTGGGACGCGCTGCGGCGTTCGCGTCTCGACGGACTCGTGGCCTCACTGCCCGACGGTCTGGACACCGTCGTGGGCGAGCGTGGCTACCGCCTCTCCGGCGGAGAACGTCAACGGCTCACGATCGCCCGGCTCCTGCTGGCCCGTCAGCGGGTCGTCATCCTCGACGAGGCGACCGCGCATCTCGACTCCACCTCGGAAGCAGCCGTCCAGGAAGCGCTGGCGGAGGCGCTGGAGGGGCGTACCGCCGTCGTGATCGCCCACCGGCTCTCCACCGTACGGGCGGCCGATCTGATCCTCGTCGTCGAGGAGGGCAGGGTCGTCGAACGGGGCACCCACAGCGAGCTGCTGGCTGAGGGCGGCCGCTACGAGCAGCTGTACCGGACCCAGTTCGACCGCCCCGGCGCGGCCGAGGCGCAGCCGGTCAGCTGAAGCGGCGGGGGCGCCGTCAGTCCTTGGTGACGTTCCCGTTCTCGTCGACGACGACCGTGCTCCAGTACTTGTCCCACTTGTCGTCGACGTGCTCGGGGACCTTGCCCTTCGGGTAGCGGACGTATCCCTTGGGCGGTTCCTCGTCGTCGGGGACGCAGGCGCTGCCGGTGGTGCCCCCGACGGCCTTGACCGGGTACTCGCCGTTGCTGCAGATGGCGTCCTCCATCGTGCAGCCGCTGACCAGGAAGGCCGCGGCCACCCCCGCCGCGGCAAGGGAGGAGTAACGGAGTCGTCGGTACTTCTGCATCCTCAAGAGCCTTTCTCGTCGGTCCGGTCAGTCTGTCCGTGAACGAGGTGCCCTTGATGAGTACGCGTACTCAACTGCGATGGGTAGGAGACCGGGGGCCGGCCGGAACGGGCTTCCTTCCGTCGTGTTCTGTCATTCGGTGATCTCGTCCCCTCATGTCCTTGCGGATCGACTGGCATATTCGCTTCGATGGGCGCCATGACAAGTGAAGAGTTGCCGTCCGGCAACAGATGGGCCTCCACGGGACCCCTCGCCAAGCAGTACGCCGTCGGCGACGTCTGGGTCGTCGCCGCCCGGGGCGAGGTCGATCTCAACAATCTCCCGCCGCTCACGAAAGCCCTCACCCAGGCAGCCGAAACGCACGCCACGGTCGTCCTGGACGCCTCCGGCATCACCTTCGCCGACTCCACCTTCCTCAACCTGCTCCTGCGCATCCACCAGGCCACCGACCTGCGCATCGCGGCCCCGGGCCCGCAACTGGAGCGCCTTCTCGACCTGACCGGCGCCGACGGGGTCCTCCATCTCCGGCCGTCGGTGGACGAGGCCACCACGCGCTAGCGGGCACCGCGGCCACGCGGCCCGGCGGGCTCACGGGATTGCGCAACCAGATCTCACAGCCCTGCGGGGAGTGCGACAGTGGAAGGCGGGTAGAGGCCGCCACAGGTATGTGTGGCGTGAATGTTGTGGGACATGGTGTGGGACACAGGGGCCGTGAATGATGGATACGGGGGCCGATGGCAGCGCGACGGACGCCGTCGCCCACAAACCCGCCGCCTGGGCCGGCGCCGCGTACGACGGCGCACCGGGCTCCATCGCAGCAGCCCGGCACTTCGCGGCTCACTTCCTGACCCGGCTCCAGGTCCGGCACGGCATCGCCGTCGCGCGTGACGCCGTCGGCGCCGTCCAGCTGGTCGTCAGCGAGCTGATCACCAACGCCTGCAAGTACGCGCCCGGCCCGTCCTCGCTGAGCCTGGAGTTCGCCGGACGGATACTGGAGATCACCGTGTCGGACTCCAGCCCCGCACTGCCGCTCGTGCGAGGCCCCGAGCCCACCCGTGTCGGGCAGCACGGCCTCGAGATCGTCATGGCGCTGTCCGAGGGCTTTCAGGTGCAGCGGGAACCTTTCGGCAAGAGGATCAAGGTCCGGGTGCCGCTCGTGCCCGGCTCGCCCTGACGTTCCGGGCCACCGAGCCCAAGGGAATCCACCCAGACCGCCGCACCCCCATAGGTGTACGGGGCATGGAGATGCAGGTATCGGGCAGCCGGTCCACTATCAGGGGCAATTGGGCGTTTGTGGCGGACAAGGAGACCTGCCGTGCTGATGGCTCACCCTGCGGTTCTGAAGAACCTGATCGACCGGTACGAAACGCTGAGGAAGCTGCACGCCGAGACCGGCAGCGCCCGGGTCCGGCAGCGGATGGACGACATCGCCTACACCCTGTGCGTGTCCACCGGCACCCGCGATGTGACGGCCGCGCTCATCGCGGCCCGCCGCCAACTCCCCGGCGCCTGCCCCGAGGGCGAGTCGCTCGTCGTCGGCTGAGGCGCCCACGCCCCCTCAGAACTCGATGCTGTCCGTACCGCAGATCTCCACGTTCATATTGCGGTCCATCATCCGCAGCGCCGCTTCGGCCAGATCGGCATGGATGTGCGCGACGGCGTCGTCCGGCACCGTCACCCGCAGATGCCGGATGTGGGCGTCCAGGGCCGAGTACAGCACGCACTGCTCGGTGACCTGACCGCACAGGACGATGTGGTCGACGCCGAGCTGACCGAGCAGGTAGGACAGCGGAGTCTCGAAGAAGATCGAGTGACGTGCTTTGACGACGAACAGCGACTCGGCATCGGGTTTCAGTGGTTCGACCAGGTCCGCGTGGGGGCCCGACAGAGCCGTTTCGAGGAGCTCGCCGTGGTGGGAGCGCCACTGCCCGAAGTTGTCGTTGACGTAGATGACCGGGACCTTGTGCTCCCGGGCGCGTTCGATCAGTCGCACCACCGCGGGGACCGCCTGCTCGGCGGACGGGATGAGCAGATCGGCATCGCGGTGATCGTAGGTGTTGATCATGTCGATCACGATGACGGCACGGTTACCCAGGCGCTCCGTGGTGGTCATGGTGCCCATGGTTCCACTTCCGTCATGATCATGCAGGGGTCGTGCGCGTGCTCGTTGCCGCTGCGGGAACAGGTCGAGGTATGGCTGTAGATCACCGGCAGGCACCGGTCCTGGAAGCACTGGCGAGGTACCACGAGACCGATGAGCTGGCGTTCACGCCACCCGGTCACAAGCAGGCCCGCGGCGCGGACCCCGAGGTGCGCCGCGTCCTGGGCGACGCGGTCTTCTTCGGCGACGTGCTGGCCAGCGGCGGCCTGGACGACCGGCGGATGCGGGGCTCCGTCCTCCAGCGGGCCGAGTGGCTGATGGCCGACGCCGTGCACGCGGACCACACGTTCTTCTCCACCTGCGGCAGCTCCCTCTCCGTGAAGGCCGCCATGCTGACGGTCGCCTCGCCGCACGAGAAGCTCCTCGTCGGACGCGACGCCCACAAGTCCGTCGTCTCCGGCCTGATCCTGTGCGGTATCGAGCCCGTCTGGGTGGAGCCCCAGTGGGACCCGGTGCGGCACCTCGCCCATCCCCCGTCCGCGGAGGCCTTCGAGAAGGCGTTCCAGGAGCATCCCGATGCCCGCGGAGCCCTGGTCACCAGCCCCACGCCGTACGGCGCCGCGGGCGACCTGCGCGCCATCGCGGAGGTGTGTCACCGCAGGTCCCGGCCGCTCGTCGTCGACGAGGCGTGGGGAGCGCATCTTCCCTTCCACCACGACCTGCCGTCGTGGGCGATGGACGCCGGCGCGGACATCTGCGTCACCAGCATCCACAAGATGGGCAGCGGGCTGGAACAGGGTTCGGTGTTCCATCTTCAGGGCGACCTGATCGATCCGGCCGACCTCGCTTCCCGGGCCGATCTGCTGGGCACCACGAGCCCGTCGGTGCTGCTCTACGCGGGCATCGACGGCTGGCGGCGCCAGATGGCCCTGCACGGCACGGCTCTGCTGTCGAAGGCGCTGGACCTCACCGCGGAGGTCCGGGGGGCGATCGAGCGCATCGACGGACTCCACGTCAACGACGAGCGTGACTTCTGCGGCCCCGGCCTGGCCGTCGAGTTCGATCCCCTGCCGGTGGTCATCGACCTCCAGGCATTGGACACCACCGGATACCGGGCCGCCGACTGGCTTCGTGAGCACCACCACCTGGACATGCACGTGGTCGATCACCGCCGCATCAGTGCCCAGCTCACCCACGCGGACGACGAGTCCACCGCCCGGTCCCTGCTGGACGCACTGGCCGATCTCGTCCGGCACGCACCGGCGTTGCGGCCCGCGCCCCGCGTGGCCGTTCCCGAGCCCGGTGAGCTGCGCATGGAGCAGGCGCGTCTGCCCCGTGATGCCTTCTTCGCCCGCACCGAGGACGTCGCCCTCGACGCGGCGGAGGGCCGGGTGGCGGCGGAGATGCTCACGCCGTACCCGCCGGGCATCCCTGCTGTACTGCCGGGCGAGCGGCTCACCCGGCCCGTGCTGCGCTACCTGCGCACCGGCATCGACGCGGGCATGAACGTGCCCGACGCCGCCGACACCCGGCTGCGGACCGTACGCGTCATGGCGGGCCACGAGGCCTGACGCCGGAGCCGGAGCCGGAGCCGGAGCCCTCGCCGAACGGATGGTCGGCCCGATCACCCGGAGTGCCAGTCCCGTCGCGGGGAACACGGTCGGCACATCGATGGTGGCGCCGGGCCCGGCCACGAGTCCGGGCCGACGGCGCGCAGGAGAGGAGTGGCCGTCATGGCTTCTGACGACGTGGTGGAACTGATCCTCGAGGACCACCGGAGCATGGAGGACCTGTTCCGCCGGATGCGCAGTGTCGACGAGGACCGCGCGAAGGCGCTGCGGGAGTTCTCCGCACTCCTCGTCGCGCATGCCGAGGCGGAGGAGTCCGAGGTCTACCCGGCACTGAAGCGGTACAAGGACATCGACAACGACGAGGTCGAGCACGGCTCGGAGGAGCACGACGAGGGCCATGAGGCGCTGCTGCACCTGATGGAGGTCGAGGACACGGGCGGCGAGGAGTGGGACGAGAAGCTGGAGGAGCTGTCCGAGGCCGTCGCGCACCACCTCGACGAGGAGGAGCGCACGCTGCTGAACGACGCCCGGGAGAACGTGGCCGACGAGCGCCGCACCGAACTCGGCAGGGCGTTCCTGAAGGCGAGGGCCGACCGGCTGGCGTCGGACTGCGGTGACATCGAGAACGTACGCCGTCTCGTCCGGGGCTGAGCCTCGTCGGGGACCGGCCCCCGTCGGGCGCCTCGACGGGGGCCCGGCCCTGCGCCGCCCGAGCTGCCCTTCAAGCGCCCGCCCGGACCTCCTCCCCCGGCGCCCGCGCTGATTCCCGTTCGGCCCGGCTCCCGTCAGACACCGGGCGGCAGCGCCGTGTGATCAGGGTGCCGCCGGGTCCGGCGGGCCTCCTTCATCTCGGCCTCGTACAGATGGTCACGGCCCTCGGCGAGCTGATCGCACACCTGACGCTCGACGTCCTGGAACGGCCGGTAGTAGGTCTCGTTGTAGGCCTCCACGATCTGGAAGGTCCACTGGCCGGGGATGACGTTGCGGCCCAGGATCTCCCGCTCGACGAGGTCGGCCAGGCGATCGTGGCCGGCTTCGCGCAGGAGACGGACGGCGTCGTCGAGCTGCAGGTCCGCCGAGCCGGTCAGCTGATGGAATCCGTACAGATGCCCGCGCGCCCGCTCCGTGGTCTCCAGGGCCTTGGACAAGGCACCCAGCGCCTCGACCGTCTTGTCACTCACGCCCATCGGGCGCCGGTGCGCCGCGTCGGGGCCGTCGTTCCGTTCGTCACTCACCCCTCACGTGTCCCCTGCCGCCATCGCCGTATGTTCGGCACTTCGGGTGGTCTTCGCCGCGGGCCGGGCCGTACCGGGGCTCCGAGGAGCGAGCCCACGCCCCCGGCCGGCCGGCGCCTGTCCAGGCCCTGGAAATATTTCTCCTACGGCAACTGGAGAATTAGCCTCCACGGCCGCAATAATTTTGGCCGCCATTTCCCGGCGACAAGCAACGTCACGAGCACCGTCGGCGCCACCGTGCTAATGTTGATCTCAGTTGCAGTTGTGGTTCCCAAAGACTTCAAGTGCCCTCAGCGGTTTTCTGAACCGGCGAGAGCACTTTTGCATTTCCGGTCCTCCGGAACGGGGCAATCATCACGGCGACTCGAGGTCCGCACAGTGCGGCCCTCTGGGCAACGCCCCGAAGGAGATATGACATGGCCAGTGGCACCGTGAAGTGGTTCAACGCGGAAAAGGGTTTCGGTTTCATCGAGCAGGACGGTGGCGGCGCTGACGTCTTCGCCCACTACTCGAACATCGCCACCCAGGGCTTCCGTGAGCTTCAGGAAGGCCAGAAGGTGAACTTCGACGTCACGCAGGGCCAGAAGGGCCCGCAGGCCGAGAACATCGTTCCCGCCTGACGCTGACACGTACGACGCAGCTGGGGCCCGCACCTTGGGGTGCGGGCCCCAGCTCGTTGCTTTTCGCAGCATCTGCACGCGGGCGCCATGCGGGGCCGATCCGGCCCCCGGCAGCCCGCAACGGGTGAACGCGCCCCTCCATGGCGATAAGGCCCGACCGGGTCCGTTCAGCCCGCACTTTCCCTGCCTTCAGGCGAATTCTCGCCTCCCGCAGACAGACGAGGCAGCCGTATTCCCCCTGTTTCGCTCCATCTTTTTCCGGTCCGTTCCTGCGAATCTCCGTGCGGCATGCCGCTGCCGGAATTCCTCGATACGTACCGCATCGAGGAAGGTTCTTCATGAACCGCACGACTCGCACGAACGACCGCTACTCCCGCACCAGCGGCGGCTCCGGCAGGGGCGGCTACCGCTCCCAGCCCGGCGGCCGCTCGGGTGCTCCCAACCGCTCCGGCGCCCCCAACCGCTCCGGCGGCTACGGACGCCGACCGGCCGCACTCCAGGGCGAGTTCGCTCTCCCGGTGACCATCACCCCGGCGCTGCCCCCGGCCGCGGCCTTCTCCGACCTGGACATGCCGGCTCCCCTGATGGCCGCGCTGACCGCGGAAGGCATGAGCGTGCCGTTCCCGATCCAGGCCGCCACCCTGCCCAACTCCCTTGCCGGACGCGACGTACTGGGCCGCGGGCGCACCGGCTCCGGTAAGACGCTGGCCTTCGGCCTGGCCCTGCTGGCCCGTACCGAAGGTCAGCGCGCCGAGCCGCGCCGGCCGCTGGCTCTGGTCCTCGTTCCCACGCGGGAACTCGCCCAGCAGGTCACCGACGCACTCACCCCCTACGCCCGGTCGCTGAAGCTGCGGCTGGCGACCGTGGTCGGCGGGATGTCGATCGGCCGTCAGGCCGGCGCGCTGCGCGGCGGTGCCGAGGTGGTCGTCGCGACCCCCGGACGTCTCAAGGACCTGATCGACCGCGGCGACTGCTCGCTGGAGCGGGTCGGCATCACCGTTCTCGACGAGGCGGACCAGATGGCCGACATGGGCTTCATGCCGCAGGTCACCGCACTGCTCGACCAGGTGCGCCCCGAGGGCCAGCGGATGCTGTTCTCGGCCACCCTGGACCGCAATGTGGACCGTCTGGTGCGCCGCTACCTGCACGACCCGGTCGTCCATTCGGTCGACCCCTCGGCGGGCGCGGTGACGACGATGGAGCACCACGTGCTGCACGTCCACGTCACCGACAAGTACGCGACGACCACCGAGATCGCCGCGCGCGACGGCCGGGTGATCATGTTCCTGGACACCAAGCACGCCGTGGACGGGCTCACGAAGCATCTACTGAACAGCGGTGTCCGGGCGGCGGCCCTGCACGGCGGCAAGTCCCAGCCGCAACGCACGCGCACCCTCGCCCAGTTCAAGGAGGGGCACGTCACGGTGCTCGTCGCCACGAACGTGGCGGCGCGCGGCATCCACGTCGACAATCTCGACCTGGTCGTCAACGTGGACCCGCCGAGTGACCACAAGGACTACCTCCACCGCGGTGGGCGCACCGCCCGAGCGGGTGAGTCCGGCAGTGTCGTCACGCTGGTTCTGCCCAACCAACGGCGCGACATGATGCGGCTGATGGCGGACGCCGGCATCACCCCGCAGACCGCGCAGGTCCGCTCCGGTGAGGCCGAGCTGAGCCGTATCACCGGCGCGCAGGCCCCGTCGGGTGTCCCGGTCACCATCGCCGCACCGGCGGCGGAGCGTGCCAAGCGCGGTGCGTCCTCCTCCTCGCGCGGCAGGCGCAGCCGGCCCGCCCAGGCACGCCGTGCGGGCAGCACTTCCCGGACGGCGTCCGGCAGTTCGCAGCGGCCGGTCCGCGGCGCGGCCGCCTAGGCAGTGTCTTTGCGGACACGCCCCAGGGACACGACTCCGGTTCACGAGGACCTGTCCGGTTCATGAACCACCCGTACCGGCAGGCTCCGTCGACGCGGCTTCACGCGAAGTCACCGTCTCCACGGCGCCTGCCGGTGCACAGTCGCACCCGGCCACCGGCCATCGCCCGTACCGTGTACTCCATCCCGCGGACCGCACCCCGGCCCTGCCTTCCCCTCGACCTGTGAGGCATCATGCGCTGCGTCATCGCCCGTTTCCCGTTCGACCTCTTCAAGAACGAAGTCCAGGACGCGATGAAGGGCATCAAGCCCGAACCCATCACGGGAGAGTCCGTGATCATCGGCCGACGGCACTACCCCGTCAAGCAGGTCGGTGAAGTCATCACCCGGCAGGACCGCCGCGACTTCACCGCCGCCGAAGTGACCCGGGCCCTGGTCCGCCTGGGCTTCACCTGCCGCGCCGTCCCCGTTGAAGAGCCGGCCGTCGCGCTGACTCCGGTCGAGAACGCCTCAGCGCTTCTCGGCACTCCCGCACAGTAGAATCGCTGCCCATGTCGAAGCCTGATGATCTGCTCGTCGATGTCGCCGCGATGGTGGAGTCGGAGCAAACCAATCAGATGTCCCTGACCGTGGTCGTGCACGGCGCTGTCATCACCGGTCGCCTGGCTCCTGAATCCGTGTGGAGGCAGCGAGTCGCCGAGGTCCTCAAGGACTCGGACCGGCTGGGGCCGTTCTCCAGCATCTTCATGAAGACCGACGTCGCCGCCCACCGTCGCGAGGAGGGGCAGCCGCCGACGCATCTGCACTTCCACGTCGCCCGGATCCTTCAGGGCACGCTCGGAATTCCGGAAACCGGTGGCATGTACCGCATCGCCATCAAGGACGTCAGTGCCTGGACGGTCGGGGACTTCAGCTACTCGGACAACTGACAGCACCCCTGTGCCCGGCGGTGTCCGGGCACAGGGGCGGACCGAGGGCACACCGCACCGATCACGGGATTCCGGCATGGGCCGGTGCGGAAGTCATCCGAGGGCCACGCGGCGGAGACGGACGCAAGTCCGCAGGCCAGGGCGACAGACCCCACACACGCCGACGGGCGTAGATGCATGCATGACGGGCACGCGGCAGACACCGCACCTTCGAAAGGAATCCGTCATGATCATCGCAGGCGTCATCGCCCTGTGCGTCGTACTCGCCGTACTCGCCTTCCTCCTGCCGCGCCTCTCACGGCACCCCGAGCGCGGTACGCAGCGTTCGCTCGGTATGGGGGCACGCGCGGGCGGCAAGGCTCCCGGTCCGCTCGGGCGGCTCTTCAGCAAGCCGTTCCACAGCAGCTCGCGGGCTGTCGGAAAGAGCGGCTCCGCCGGCCGTCGCGCGCGTCGCAAGATGCCGTTCTGACAGCGACACGAACCGGGAGACGACACAAGTGAAGTTTCTGCTGCTCGCCGGCGTGATCGTGCTCGTCGTACTCGCCTACCGCCACCGGTCCCGGCGGTCCCGGAAGCGTCCTGGTGACAGTGGCCGCGGACGGGACGGCTGACCGGTCCGGGCCTGCCTCGTCGGCCGACGGCCGACGGGTCAGGCGCGCGAAGGCGCGCCTGCTCCCCGGCACAACGGAACAGCGGCAGGCCACCGGTCAGGCGTCGGCCTTCGGATGGGATCCGGCAGCGGGGCGGCGCAGTTCTTCGTTGATACGCATGGCTTCTTCGAGCTGATCCTCGAGGATGATGATGCGGCAGGCTGCCTCGACCGGCGTCCCCTGGTCCACGAGCTCGCGCGCCCGCGCGGCAATACGCAACTGGTAGCGGGAGTACCGCCGGTGGCCGCCCTCGGAACGCAGGGGCGTGATGAGACGGGCCTCACCGATGGCCCGGAGGAAGGCGGGAGTCGTCCCGATCATTTCGGCGGCTCGGCCCATGGTGTACGCGGGATAGTCATCGTCGTCGAGACGGTCGTGCGTGCTGGGAATGTTTTCTGCGGTCACTGACACCTCATCCATCGGAACGCGTCGAGGGGCCCGGGTACCGAGTGGCACCCAGGCCCCGAGGGGTTTTCAACACCATCTGCCGGTCTGTTACAGCACCGGCTCTCTGTTTCCGCGTACCAGTCCTTCAGGACGGGCCTGCGGGGATCGCATATGCGTGACCGGGGACCACCTTCCAATCCGGGGCCTGCGGTACCCGGGCGCTTCGAAGTCCGCCCGGGGGATCCTGATGGCGTCTGCCTCCTTGCCTCTTTCTGATCCTTCTTCGGTACTGGGGTACTGCATGGCCCCTCGGGCCACCTGGTCCGGCAGTCAGCCATGGGACCCACTCCTGCGTCCGGCCCCATCACTCCACTGCCGTGCCACTCCTGCATGAGTCTTGCTGCGCGGCAGTTCGTGTCTGCCGCGCCTCACTCACTTTGTGGTCTCAGGGGAGACTGTAGTCCTCGACCAAGAGCATGTCTACCGTCGCCACGACAGTTTTCCTCATGGCCGGGAGCCCGAAGTTCTGGCGTCATCCGGTGAGGCACGTCGGGTCGGCAGGCCCGTGCGCCGCCGGCCGTCCCTGCCGGTCTGCGCAGACGTCGAGCGGCGCGTGCGGACGGAGGAATGGCCGGGCGCGTCCTCAGGGCCCGATCCGACGACAGGCCCTAGATGATCACGATGAGGAGTGCCGTGATGATCGTGGCGACAGCGACCGCGGTCATCAGCGCCCAGGTGCCGGGAACGTCCTGCCTGCTCGTGTGCATCCTCGTATCCATGACGACCGGGTACCCGCGTTGCCCTCGCTCATCCCGGCGCCGGGCCTGCTCGGCGTGCACAGTGGAGACATGAACGCAGACGACACGAGCATGCTGGGCCGCTCGCGCGTGGCCACCCGGCTGCCCGCCCAGGATCTGGACCGAGCGCGGCTGTTCTACGCGCAGAAGCTCGGCCTGGAGCCGGTCGACGAGCGTCCGGGCGGCCTGCTGTACCGGTGCGGGGGCGTGGATTTCGCCCTGTTCCTCTCCGCCGGCGGGTCGCCGGGGACCTTCACCCAGATGGGCTGGGAGGTCGACGACATCGAGTCCGTCGTCGCCGAACTGCAGCGGCGCGGCGTGGTGTTCGAGGAGGTCGACCTGCCGGGGCTGCGCACGCGGGGCGCCATCGCCGACATCGAGGGGAACTACCCGAGCAAGGGGGCCCGCGGCGAACGGGGCGCGTGGTTCCGCGACAGCGAGGGGAACATGCTGGGCATCGGGCAGTTGGTCACCTGAGGCTGCGCGCGCACGGCCGCGGGCCGGACCGCCGCGGGACCGGCCGTCCGGCCCGCGGTCAGGCCCTGACCCCGCTCGTCTCAGGCTCGCGCGCGCAGCGAGGCCGTGTGCTCCCGCACCTGCTCGGGCGTCAGATAGGCGTCCGTGTGCTCGAAGTCCCGCAGGGTGGACGGGCTGCGCATCTGGAAGCCGGTACGGACGAAGTCGTCGCCGGCGACGGCGTTGAGGAGCCAGTTGGTCATCACCCGGGTCTTGGCTACCTGCGTCCTCAGGGCCGACCAGTGATAGCCGCGCGCCACGATCTGCGCGGGCAGTCCCCGCAGCTCGATGCCGAACGGCTTCGAGACGGCGTCCTTGCCGCCGAGGTCCACGACGAGGCCCAGGTCCTTGTGGACGTAGGGCTCCAGAGGCCGGCCCTGGAGCTGGGCGATGAGGTTGTCGGCGACCTTGCGGCCCTGCCGCAGGGCGTGTTGGGCGGTGGGCGGGCAGACCGCGTCGTCGCCCTTGGCGAGGTCCGGCACCGCGGCGGCGTCGCCGAGCGCGAAGACGCCGTCGGCGTTCGGGACGGTCATGTCGGGGCGCACCACGAGCCGTCCCCGGGCGGTCTCCGCGTCCAGGGTGCCGACGAGCGGGCTGGCGGCGACCCCGGCCGTCCAGATGAGCGTGCGGCACGGCAGCACGCGTCCGTCGGTGAGCGTCACCTTCTCCGGACCGACGTCGGCGACCGACACCCCGAGCGACACCTCGATGCCGCGCTTGCGCAGGATCTCCAGCGCCGCGAGGCCGAGCTTGTCGCCGAGTTCGGGCATCAGCTTGGGGGCGATGTCGATCAGGTGCCACTTGATCTGTTCCGGGTTCAGACGCGGATACCGTTTCACGGCGTTCTCGGTGAGCCGCTGAAGGCACGCGGCCGTCTCGGTGCCGGCGTATCCGCCGCCGACGACGACGAACTGGAGCCGGGAGGCGCGCTCCGCCTCGTCGTGGCTGGCATCGGCCAGGTCGAGCTGGGCGATCACATGGTCACGGATGTAGGCGGCTTCGGCGAGCGTCTTCATCCCGCGCCCGTGTTCCACGAGTCCGGGGATGTCGAACGTCCGGGTGATGCTGCCGGGAGCCAGCACGATGTGGTCGTACGGCTGATTCACGATCTCGTCCGTGATCTTGCGGATCACGCAGACCTTCGCCTTGGTGTCCACACCGACGGCGCCGCCCGGGATGATCGGCGTCCGGTGCTTGGCGCTGCGGCGCAGAGAGACGGCGACGGACTGGGGCGTCAGCACACCCGCGGCCACCTGGGGCAGCAGCGGAAGGTAGAGCTGGTAGGAGAACGGCGTGACCAGGGAGATCTCGACGTCCGCCGGGGAGAGCTTGCGTTCCAGCCGACGTACGCACTCGACACCGGCGAAGCCGGCCCCCACCACAAGAATCCGCGATCGTGCCACGATGCCCGTCCTTTCTCCGCCCGGCAGGTCTTATCGTCGGCTGCCCAGCCTCGGCGGTCTTGCACACCCCATCCTTCCGACGCCCGTGACGCCCGCAAGTCTTCGGCCGCCACCTCGTCGGGCCACCGCGGCGCCCGGACCGACGGGATGCGGGGTCGACGGGATACAGGCGGGGGGACGGGATGCGGGGCTGCGAACCGTACGGATGCAGCCCCGCGGCGAGAGGTGCCGCTCAGCCCCGGACGATGTTCTGCGCCTGCGGACCCTTCTGGCCCTGCCCGATGTCGAAGGTGACCTGCTCGCCCTCGGTCAGTTCGCGGTAGCCGTTCCCCTGGATCTCGGAGTAGTGCGCGAAGACGTCCGGTCCACCGCCCTCCTGGGAGATGAAGCCGAAGCCCTTCTCGGAGTTGAACCACTTCACTGTGCCACTGGCCATACTGGTGTGTGTCCTTCTGTGTCCATGCCCGAGGCGGACCGGGTCACGGACCGCCTCAGCTCCTTCGGGGGAGCCGAGAACAGCCATACCCCTGGGCGGTTGCAGTCATGTCATCCTTCTGCGGCCGGCGCCCCCACGGACGGACCGGATCGCGCGGATCCGGGCGTCCGGCTGTCCGGGTGGATACTTGAGGGGTGAACATCCCCGTGCCCCGGGTCTCCGGCCTGCGCGAGCGCCTGGGCAGCAGCCTGTTCACCCGCGTCGCAGGCCCCGCGGGTCCCGACAACCGTGCGCGTATCCACGGCGCGCCGGGACCCCGCTGGTTCGGTCCGGAGCGGCCCATCCGGATCGTCCACGGCGACGCGTCGATGTTCATCGGCGGACTCAGGGCGCTGTTGCTCCAGTCCCTGCATCCGCTGGCCATGGCCGCGGTGGCAGCCCACTCCGGCTACCGCGGCGATCCCTGGGGCCGACTCCAGCGCACCAGCACCTTCCTCGCGGTGACGACCTACGGCACGGCCGACGACGCCCAGAGCGCTGTCGACCGCGTACGGGCGGTGCACAGCCGCGTGACGGGGACGACGGCCGCCGGTGAGCCGTACCACGCCGCCGATCCGCATCTGCTCGCCTGGGTGCACGTCGCCGAGGTCGACAGTTTCCTGCGTGCCCATCAGCGGTACGGGCGACGGCCCCTGGACGGAGCGGGGTGCGACGCCTACGTGGCCGACACCGCACGCGTGGCCCGCGCCCTCGGCATTCCCGACCCGCCGCTGGACCGTGCCGGTCTCGCCGAACAACTGGCCGCGTCCCGGCCGGAGCTCCGCGCGACCCGGGAGGCCCGCGAAGCGGCGCGGTTCGTCCTGCGGCACCCGCCCCTGCCGTGGGTCGCCCGCGGTCCGTACGCCGTCCTGGCCGCCAACGCGGTCTCCACCCTTCCCCCGTGGGCGCGCGAGCTGCTGGGACTTCCCCATCTGCCCAACATCGAGACGGCCTTCGTCCGGCCCGCCGGACACGCCCTCACCTCGGCCATCCGATGGGCGATGAAGCCGCCCGCGCGACCGGCCCTCCGGCCGCCGCGGGAATCGGCAGCCACTCCCAACTCACCTGCCTCGCCTGCTCGTTGACGCTCTGGCCGCGCCGGTCCTGCATCCCTACACTGCCAGTCCCAATGCGGCACGAATGCGACTGCGGGGGTAGGGCGTGAGCTACGAGAGACTGCCGCTCGAATACCGGATGAGCTCCGGACGTCTGCGCTTGTTGATCACCATGATCCTGCTCGCGACACCGGCGGCGCTGCTGCCCCTGCTGACGATCGAGGAGATACCGACGGGCATCAGGACCGTCGTCTCGCTGGCCGTCGTGGCCCTGTTCGGCTGGCTGGTGTACGGCTCCCGGCGCAGTGCCACGACAGCCGACATCAAGGCCATCGGGGTCCGGGGATTCTTCCGGCGCCGCAGGGTGGCCTGGGAGGACATCCAGGACATCCGCGCGGAACTCAACCCTGCCGCGGCCATGCAGAGCGCCGCTCCGAACTACATCACCTTCGTCTACGGACGGGACGGCAGGAAACTCCAACTGCCCTACGTCGACGACCAGCACGTGTCCATGGAGCGGGAGATGGCGCTGCTGCTGGACATCTGGACGGAACTGCGCGGGGACGACTGGGCACCCGACCCGCAGGCCGCCGTACGCATCGACCGCCGCAACGCCCGGCAGGCCGCGCTCCTGTCCGGTATGTCGTGGGCCATGCTGGGATTCCTCCCGCTCGTCGTCATCATGCTGGTGCCCCTCTTCGCCGACCTGCCGGAAGGGCTGGAATCCGTGCTGAGCCCATGGGCGGTCATGGGTGTCGGCCTGCCGTTGATCTTCGTCCTGACGGCGCTCGCGTCCTATCGCCGCAGCCTGCGGAACAGCTGAGTCCGCAGGCGCGACGGGGCTGTCGGTACTCGGTGCGGGCCGGGCCCGCGTGGCCGGGCCCGCATGGTGGCCGTGCCCGGGGGCTTCAGGGGCGGTGGACGCGCAGCCGCCGCACCTCGTACGACAGGGACGTCCGGCCGGGTTCCGGCGCGGGGTGGTAGGTGCCGTCGGCGACGGAGAGGTTCACGATGAGGTGCGCGCGCCAGTCACTGTCGAGGCCGGCGTCGTCGGTGAAGGCCCGGACGCCGTTCACCCACCAGACGACGGACCGGGCGCCGAGTTCGACGCGGAGGTTCACCCATGCGCCGGGACGGATGGCGGGATCCCGGTGGTAATGGCCCGCGCCGCTCATGTGGTTGGAGAGTTCCAGCAGGTCGGGGTTGTCGGGGTGGTACTCGAAGGCATCGATCTCGTTGCCGCCCTCCCACCAGGTCCAGATCGCGGGCCACGCCCCCACCTCGCGGGGCAGGCGTACCCGGGCTTCGAGCACATCGCCCGTACGCACCATGAAGTCGTCCCGGCTGCCCTCGGTGGTGAGCAGTCCCGCGTACCACGTCCCGTCGGGGCCCGGCGTCGCACGGAACACGCCGCGGCGGGAGTAGGCGGGGTCGGACACCAGGTGGTCGAGTTTGTGGTCTCCGGGGTTGGTGGGGCCGCCGTTCGGATAGGCCCAGGAGCGGCCCGCGACCCACTGGTCCGTCGACGAGAAGTCGGCGGTGAACACCAGCCGGCCACGCGGGCGTCGCGGCCCCGGGACGGCCCCGGTGAGCCGTTGCCTGATCCGGCCGAACACCGACAACGCCTGGTCAGTCATGCTGCCTCATTTCCGACAGCAACAGCGCATGCCGGGTGCTCACGCCGAGGATGCTGTCCGCCACCTCGTTCAACGAGCGAGGGGGCGTCCTGACGCGGCCGGTCCACCGACTCCGGTCACGGTCGTCGGCAGATCGCGACGTCGTGCCCTGACCCGGTTCGGCGCCGGCTGCACCGGCGACGAGTCAGGTACCGGCGGTCCAGCGCTGGTCGCTGTCCCCGTCCGCCGGGTCGAAGCCGAGTGAACTGCCCTCCGACCCGCCCGACGGTTCGAGCGCGAAGTCCAGGGCGATGTAGGGCCGTACGGCTCCGGACGCGTCGACGGTGAACCGGAGGTTCCTGCCGTTCTTGCCGTCGGCGGACGAACAGGACCAGATGCCCACGCCGCGGTCGGTGTCGCCGCGTGAGTCCAGACAGAAGTCGGGGTCGGCGTTGCTGCGCAGCAGGCCACCCGGTTCCAGACTCCACTGCTGGGTCTCGGCGCCGTTGCAGCGGGCCGTGATGACATCGGTCCGGTTCTCCATCACGCCGTCCTCGATGTCCAGGCAGAGCCCCGAACCGGCGTTGACGACCCGGGTGTAGCCACCGCCCGGCACGATCGGCGCAGGCGGAGGCGGAACCGCCTTGGAGGGCGGGGGCGCCGGGGGCTTGGGAGCGGACGCCGTGGGCGTCGGCCGGGGTGTGGGCGGCTTCGACGCCTCCCGGGTGGGGCTCGGTGACGGAGACGGTGCGGGCGCGGACGCCGACGCGGGGGGCCAGGCAGGCTGCGGCGGCTGTGTCGGGCGGTCGCTCGCCACAGGTCCCGAGGTGTCCCCCGAGGTGGTCGCCAGCACGGTGCCGGCGATCACGGCGGCCGCCACCGCCACGGCGGCGAGAACGACGGGCCGGGTTGGCAGCCGAGCGCCCTTCCGGGGTTCCGAGGCGGCGGGCGCCGACCGGTGGCTCGCCGCCGGCGACCGCTCCGGCTGGGCGGGCACGGCGTCGAGCAGCGCCCGCACAGGGCGGCGAGCCGCGTACGCCGCCCCGCCCCACTGGAGCAGTCCTTCGGCGAACACACCGCGGGGGTTGGCGGTCATACGGGCGAGGTTCGCCATCAGCCGGGTGCAACCGGTGCATTCGGCCAGGTGGTTCGTCAGGTCGTCGCTGCGCCGCCGGTCCCCCGGCCGCACCGAGGCCTCGATGATGCGCTGGAAGCCGGCGCACCTCTTGTCGTCGGCCCGTGCCAGGTAGGCCTTGATGTAGGCCTGGCGCATGGCGTCCTGTGCCTTGGTCCGCTGCTCGGACACGATGTCGGGCCGGACGCCGAGGTAGGTCGCTGCGGTGTCGTCCGGTTCGCGGTCGACCACGGTGTACCAGAGGATGCCCCGCGTCAGCTCGGGCAGCCCGTAGAAGCCGGCGAGCATCGCGGACGACATCTCGAACGGGAGTCGCTGGGACTCCGGCAGACTCCACTCGGCGCGATCGGCGGACTCGTCGGCCCATGCGGCGAAGTCGGGTTCGAGCCGGTCGCGGCGGTTGCCCTCGGCCCAGGTCCGGCCCACTCGCTGAACAAGCATCAGCAGGTGGTGACGCCAGTTCCCGCGTGGCTCGATGCCTCGGATCGCCTCCTGGGCCGCGAGGTCGAAGGCCTGGACGGCCAGTTGGTTGCCGGCGACCTGGTCGCGCCCGCAGAGCCGGGCGTAGGCGAGCACGGCCGGAAGGTGGCGGCGCTTGAGTTCCTGGGTGGCCGGAAAGGCGGGCGGGGCGCCGGCGCGTATGCGTTCGGTCAGCTCCGCGTCCGACAGGGCGGCGTAGGCCGGCATGTGGTCGGCGGGGTCGGGACCGACCTGGTGGAGCTCTGGCACCCTGTTGACTCCTCGTTCAGTACGCACCACCGACTGGTCCGCAGTCACGGAGAAACGCGTCGGTGTTACCTGCAGGAAACAAGAGCCCATAGTGATGCAGGCGGATCAGCAGGGAAAGGTGTTTCCGTGGGTAAGTCGTGTGGGGAGAGCGCCGGGCGGCGACGAAGCGCCCGCGGCCCGTCGGCCGGAGGATGCCCCCTGGCGCCGCCTGCCCCTGCCGGAAGGCGCGGTCATGGAGTGCGACGCGGGGCGAGGACGCAGAACTCGTTGCCCTCGGGGTCCGCCATGACGACCCAGGGCACGTCTCCCTGGCCGACGTCGGCATGGCGCGCCCCGAGCGCCAGCAGTCGCGCGACCTCGGCGTCCTGGTCGTCCGGCCGGAAGTCGAGATGCAGCCGGTTCTTCCCCGCCTTCAATTCCCGCACGGGCTCGAAGATCAGTCCGGGCAGACGGTCCGGCGCCGGGCGGATCTCGAACTCGTCGTGAGCGTCGTTGAGCACGACCCATCCGAGCGCACCGGCCCACCAGTTACCCAGTGCGACCGGGTCGACGGCGTCCACCACCAGCTGCTCCCACTCCAAGGACATGCCGCGGAGCGTAGTGGCCGCCCGGACCGCCGTGCCGCGGGCGCGCACGGCAGGAGCAGAAAACCTCAGGACATGGAATTCCCTTCGCGGGCAACACGATGGCCAACTGGTCGCAGCCACAAGGCAACCGGCCTTCCGAACCGAGGAGGCACCATGCCGCTCACCTTCCGCAAGAGTTTCAGGATCCTGCCGGGCGTGACGCTGAACATCAACCGCAAGTCCTGGTCGATCACCACGGGCGGCAAGAACGGCCCGCGCCACACCCGCAGCAGCACCGGTCGTCGTACGACGTCCATGAACCTGCCGGGTCCCTTCGGGTGGCGCAAGACGACCGGAGGCTCCGGCCGGCACTGACCGGCAACACCGGGCCCACGGCCCGCGATCGGGGCAGGGTTCCGCACCGGATCCGGTGCGGAACCCTGCCCCGATCGCTGTGCCCGACCGGCTCCGACCGCTGGGCCCTACCGCTTGCCGCCCTGGCGGAACTCGGGGCGTCCGCCGTTCCAGAAGTCCCGCAAGGCGGCCACGAGTTCACCGGGCGCCTCCTCGGCGATGTGATGGCCGGACGTGAGGGGGGCACCCTCCAGCCCGGCACCCGCCCAGTCCTGCCACACGGAGAGCACATCGCCGTACAGATCGACCATGTCGTCGCCCGTGGCCCAGAGGACCTGGAGCGGGCAGCGGATGCGGCGGCCCGCGCGCCGGTCCTCCTCGTCGTGGCGCCGGTCCACGCCCAGGCCCGCGCGGTAGTCCTCGCACATGGCGTGCACCGTGGCCGGGTCGTGGATCGCCCGCCGGTAGTCCTCGTAGGCCTCCGCCCCCATAGTCTGCGGATCGGCCCGGTACCAGGCGTCGGGATCGGCGTTGATGATCCGTTCGGCCGGCTTGTCGGTCTGTCCGAGGAAGAACCAGTGCCACCAGCTCGCCGCGAAGCGGGCGTCACAGCGGTTCAGTGCCTCCCCGATCGGGACGGCGTCCAGCACGGTCAGCGAACGGACCGCCTCGGGGTGGTCCAGCGCGAGGCGGGTGGCGACGTAGGCCCCGCGGTCGTGACCGACAACAGCGAACTGTTCGTGACCGAGCGAGCGCATCAGTTTCAGACAGTCGCTCGCCATGGCCCGCTTCGCGTACGGCAGATGCTCCGGGTCCGTGACCGGTTTCGAGGACCCGCCGTAGCCCCGCAGGTCCGGGCAGACGACCGTATGGCCCGCCGCTGCCAGCATCGGCGCGACCCGGTGCCATGTGGCGTGCGTCCGGGGGTGGCCGTGCAGCAGCAGGACGGCCGGGCCGTCGCCGCCGTGGCGCACTCGCAGACGAACGCCCTCTCCCTCGCGGTGCGCCAGTGTGAATCCTTCGAACACGGTCTACGCCCCTCCGTCGCCGCCGATGTCCCTGACCGTGTGTCCGGGGCGACGGCGGCCATGCCGGACGGGCGGGCCCGGTGCCGGGCCTGCGCGGCTCACCGCCGTCGGACCACGCCCCGTACGAAAGCGGCCTGGCCTGCGTGCTGGAGGTCGTCGGCGATGACGCTGACCAGGCGGACCCCCAGCGTGACCGGCGGACTCCAGGCCTCGTCCACCACGCGGTCGAGCGCCTCGTCGTCGAGTCCCTTGACGTAACGCAGCGTCTGCTCGACGACGGCATCGTGGTACCCGAGCAGCAGGTCGGGAGAGTCCACGCGGACGGCCGCCACCTGCTTGCTGCTGTGGCCGTACCCCGTCGCGCCCGGGCCGAAGGGCAGCTCGAACCGGTCCGCCCATCCGGTGTGCCACACCTGTTCGAGGTCGGCGGCGTCGGCGACATGATCGTCCTGAACGCGTGTCAGGTGCCACACCAGCCAGGCGATGGAGTTCGCATCCTGGTCGATCCGTGCGTTGAGCTGCTCGGCGGACAGACCGTCCACCGCTCCGTGCACCGCCTCCTGGACCCGTCCGAAGGCATCCACCAGTGCGTCGACACTGTTCATGTCCTGCTCCCTGGCCGCGTCCGCCCCCGGCGGGGTCCGCCGAGGACAGCACCAATGTACTTTTCGGGCCGGGTCGGCGCGAAAGGCCCGGTGCGGGGAGGCCTGCCGGCCCGTGGCCGCGTGACCGGGCCGGGCGTGACGTGCGGCGGGCGCCGAGCGATGTTGAGATGGATAAGTGGCTCCGCACGTGCGCGACCACCCGTCACGCGCGCGCAGTGCCCCTGACCCGGCAGCGAGGGATCCTGGTGCCTTCCGTCAGTCATGGACCCGAGATCGGACCTCCGCACAGCGAGGACGACCTGGACAAACTGCTGCTCAGGACCGCGCAGGGCGACGAGGACGCCTTCACGGGCGTGTACGACGCGGCCAGTGGCCCCGTCCTGGGGCTGGTGCGCCGCATCCTGCGCGACACGGCGCAGTCCGAGGAAGTGGCCCAGGACGTACTGGTCGAAGTGTGGGCCACGGCGGCTCGCTTCCGGCCCGAGGAGGGCAGCGCAAAGACATGGATCATGACACTCGCCCATCACCGGGCGGTGGACCGGATCCGGTCCGCCGAGGCCAGGAACGAGCGCGAGCAGAAGGCTGCGCTGCTGGAGCGGACCCGGCCGTTCGACGAGGTGACCGAGCGTGTCGAGACACAGCTGGAATGGCAGCAGGTCCGCAGGTGCGTACGCCTGCTCACGGACATGCAACGACAGGCGGTGACACTCGCCTACTACCAGGGCCTGACGCACAAGGAAGTGGCGGAAGCGCTGTCCCTCCCGCTGGGCACCGTCAAGACACGCCTTCGCGACGGGCTGATCCGCCTCAGGGACTGCCTCGGGGTGTCGAGATGACCGGCGCCGATCTGCACATGGCTTCCGGCGCCTACGTCCTGCACGCGCTTTCCCCCGACGAGCGCGCGGCATTCGAGGCCCATGTGGCGGCCTGCGAGGCGTGCCGGGAGGAAGTCGCCGAACTGAAGGCGACGGCGGCGCGCCTCGGGTCGGCGCTGACCGTCACCCCTCCGGCCGAGATGCGCGACCGGGTCATGCGCCGGGTGGCGGACACCCGTCAGGAGGGACTGCTCCCCCCGACGTTGCGCGTCAGGCGGACCGTGCAGGTGTCCCGGCTCGTTCTCGCGGCGTGCCTGGCACTCGCTGTGGCAGGCGGCGGGATCGCCCTGTGGCAGTACCAGGAGGCCGAGGACGCCAGAGCGTCGGTCAGCCGGACCGAGCAGCGGGAAGCGGGCGTGGCGGATGTGCTCGCCGCACCCGACGTCAGGCTCCAGACACGGGAATGGGACGACGGGTCCACGGGAACGGTCGCGTACGCCCCCAGCAAGGACCGCGCGGCTCTGATCGTGGCGGGTCTGGCCGAGCTGCCCGCGAGCAAGGTGTACGAGGCATGGTTCGCCGGGACGGGAGCCACGAGGTCGGCCGGGCTGATCGGCGGTACCGAGGGTCAGCAACTGGTGCTTCTCGACGGGCCGGTGGCCGGGGCGACGGCTGTGGCGATCACCGTCGAGCCGGCCGGCGGCTCCCCGCAGCCCACTTCCGCGCCCCTCGGAGTCATCAAGGTGCCCACGGCCTGATACGCGGCCCACTCGACCGGGCAGCTGTCCGGAGCCGCTCCGGCACTGCCGTACGAGGCTCATGCTTCGGCGGCCTGCTGCGCTGTCGCCGCCCGTGGAGGAGCCCCCATCCGAACGGGTGCATCCAAGAGCACCTCCCCACGGGAATCCCTCTCATGCGCGGAAGCCCCCATGCGGGGTGTCGTGTGGAATTCGGCGCCGCGGTTGCTCTGATGGTCCCGGAGGCCGACACCGCCGGGCGGTTGTGCGGCGATTCGTGCAGGAGAGGGCAGTGAAGGAGCGGGCTTGAGCGTGCGGGAGACGGACGCCGATGTCGTGATCATCGGTGGTGGCGCCTCGGGCCTGTCGCTGGCCCACGCCCTCGCGGCCTCGGACGACGCGGGCTGCCTTTCAGGCGGCTCGGACCGGTTGTCCGTCGCGCTCGTGGAGGCACCCGAAGGCCGGCTGCGCCCCGCCGAGCGCACGTGGTGCTTCTGGGAGGAGGCGGCCGGTGAGTTCGACGACGCGGTGACCGCGTCGTGGCGCCGCCTGCGCGTACACGGATCCGACGGACACGTGTTCGACGGCGACCTCGGCCCCCTGCGCTACAAGATGATCCGGTCCGCCGGCTTCGAACGTCTCGTGCACACACGGCTCTCCGGCCTGGAGCACGTCCGTCTGCTGCGGGCCACCGCACACGAGGTACGTGCCACCGCGGACGGCTCCGAGGTCCGGTGCACCACCGCCGACGGACGGCCCGCGCACGTGCGCGGCCGCATCGTCTACGACTCCCGGCCTCTGCCCTCGCTGCCGCCGGCGCGCACCACCCTGCTCCAGCACTTCCGCGGCTGGTTCGTGCGGACCCGGCAGCCGGTGTTCGATCCCGAGGTCGCCGACCTGATGGACTTCCGCGTGCCCCAGCCACCCCATGGGCTCGCCTTCGGCTATGTGCTGCCCCTCGGCCCCCGCGACGCCCTGGTGGAGTACACCCGGTTCTCGCGCGCCCCGCTGTCGCGTGAGTCGTACGACCGGGCTCTGCGGCACTACACGGCCGACGTGCTGAAGCTCGGCGAGCTGGAGATCAGGGATGCCGAACAGGGGGTGATCCCGATGACCGACGCCCGCTTCCCCCGGCAGGCCGGGGCAGGTGTCTTCCGTATCGGAGCCGCCTCAGGCGCCACCCGGCCGGCGACCGGATACACCTTCTCGGCTTCACGGCGGCAGACACGGGGCATCGCGGCCGCGCTGCGCGCGGGGCGGGGAGACGCCGTGCCCGCCCCGTGGTCCCGCAGGGCGATGGCCATGGACGCGGTGATGCTCCGAGCGCTCGACACCGGTCGTCTCGACGGGTCGCAGTTCTTCTCCACGCTCTTTCGCCGCACCCCACCCGAACGGCTGCTGCGCTTCCTCGACGGCCGCACCGGCCTCTTCGAGGATCTCCGGATCGGCTTCGCCGTACCCATGTGGCCCATGCTGCGCACCGCGCTGGAGCTGCCGTTCCTCCCCCGGCGGCCCGCGCTTCTCCCCGATGACCCTCCTCCCCCGTGAAATGAGCAGCTGATGACCCTTCTGCGGGACCGGGATCTCACCCGGGCCTTCGACCATGCCGCGGCCGGCTACGACCGACTCGTCTCGATGAACCCGGGCTACCACGCCGACCTGAGGCGCTCCGCACGCCGTCTCCGCCTGCCCGACGGCGGCGAGGGCCTGCGCGTGCTCGACATCGGCTGCGGCACGGGCGCATCGACCGCGGCGCTCCTGCGGGTGGCGCCGGGGGCCGAGATCACGGCCATCGACGCCTCCGCGGGGATGCTGGAACGAGCCGCCGCGAAGTCGTGGGCCGGGCACGTGCGATGGGTGCACGCACCGGTGGAAGAGGTCGCGCGTGCGGGAGTCCAGGGGCCGTTCGACGCCGTCTTCGCCGCCTATCTCTTCCGCAATGTGGCACGCCCGGACGCCGTACTGGACCGGGTGCACGCACTGCTGAGGCCGGGCGGACGACTGGCCGTGCACGAATACAGCCTCAGCGGCTCGCCGGTGCACCACGCCCTGTGGACGGCGGTGTGCCGCGGCGTCATCGTTCCCGCGGGAACCCTCATGGGCGACCGCGATCTCTACCGCTATCTGTGGCGGAGCGTGCTCGCCTTCGACCGGGCACCGCAGTTCGTCGACCGGCTGGTCCGCGGGGGCTTCCACGAGGCGCGGGCTCTCCCGATGCCGGGCTGGCAGACCGGGATCCTCCAGACGTTCCTCGCCCGGCGCGGCGCATCGGGTGAGCGGCGGTCCACGTCGTGAGCGCGGCGGACGTCCGTCCCGCCCGCCGGGGCAGGGACCGCAGGGCGCACGTCCTCATGCCCGCCCAGGGACGGGAGCGATGTGCGACGGACGCACCGCGCACGGCGGTGGTCGGGGGTGGCATCGCGGGCCTCGCGGCGGCGACGGCTCTCGCCGAGCGCGGGGTGCGGGTGACGCTGTTCGAGCGGGAGGCCGTTCTGGGCGGACGGCTCGCCGGCTGGCCGGTGGAACTGGCCGACGGGTCCACGGCGACGATGAGCCGCGGCTTCCATGCGTTCTTCCGTCAGTACTACAACCTGCGCGGACTGTTGCGCCGTGCGGACCCCGGTCTCTCGGAACTCTCACCCCTGCCGGACTACCCGCTGCGCCACCGCAGCGGAACCACCGACAGCTTCGCCCGGGTCCCACGCACCCCGCCGTGGAGCGCACTGGGTTTCGTCGCCCTGAGTCCGACCTTCGGCTGGCGGGATCTGGCCGGCATGGACCCGGTCGCGGCCCTGCCCCTGCTGGATGTGCGGGTTCCGGACGTCTATGAGCGCTACGACGAGGTCAGCGCATCGGACTTCCTCGGCTCCATCCGGTTCCCCGAGGCCGCGCGCCATCTTGCGTTCGAGGTCTTCTCCCGGAGCTTCTTCGCCGATCCGCGCGAACTCTCCGCCGCCGAGCTGCTGGTGATGTTCCACATCTACTTCCTCGGTTCCGCGGAGGGGCTGCTCTTCGACGTCCCCCGGGAACCGTTCCCGCAGGCGCTGTGGAACCCTCTGGAGCGCTATCTCGGGGGTCTCGGGGCCGAGGTGCGGACGGGCACGGCCGTGCGGTCGCTGCGACCGGACACCGACGACACCTTCCTCCTCGACACCGACGGGCCCATCGAACGGTACGACGCGGTCGTCCTCGCGCTGGACGTGCGCGGTCTGCGGACAGTCGTCTCCGAATCGCCGCACCTGTGCGACACCGCCTGGCGGGAGAACGTCGAACGGCTGCGCAGCGCCCCGCCCTTCGTCGTCTCGCGCCTCTGGCTCGACCGGCCCGTCGCCGCGGACCGGGCGGGGTTCCTGGGCACCAGCGGCTTCGACGGGCTCGACAACGTGAGTGTGCTCGACCGCTGGGAGGGCGAAGCCGCCCGCTGGGCCGGTCGCACCGGCGGCAGCGTGGTGGAGTTGCACGGATACGCCGTCGACGAGGGGACGGACCGGCTGCGGATGCAGGAGCGGTTGCTCCGTCAGCTGTACGAGGTCTACCCGGAGACGCGCGAGGCCGAGCTCGTCGACGCCCGCCACGAGTGGCGGGCGGACTGTCCGATGTTCCCGGTCGGCGGGTATCTCACACGCCCGGCCGTGCGTACACCCCATCCCTCCCTGGTGATGGCGGGAGACATCGTGCGTACGGATCTGCCGGTGGCCCTGATGGAACGGGCAGCCACCACCGGCTTCCTCGCGGCCAACGCCCTGTTGAGGCGGTGGGGCGTACGGGGTCATCCGCTGTGGACGGTGCCGCGCGAGGGCCGGTCCCGGGCCTTGCGGACGCTGGCGTCCCTGAGCCGTTCCTGACCCGTTCTCCTGACCGCCGCGAACCGCCGGCGGCCAGGAGTCCGCGGGGCTGTTGTGAGTCCTGCATCGCAGGGTCAGCCGGGGAAGCGGCCGGAGCTGCGCAACTGCCGGCGCCGCTCCGCGTAGGCGAGATCGTCACGCCACAACCGCCCGGCAGCCCAGCGCATCAGCGGCCGCAGTGCGGGAGCTACAGCGCGTGCGCCGACGAATCCGGGACGGTCCGAGGTGGCGACGACGGCCTCGACCACGGCCGTCCGGGGTACGCCGCGGCCGTCGGTCCCCAGCGGGGTGGCGTGCGTCTCGACGACGGACCCGACTCCCTCGCCGCCGGTGATGTGCATGACCACGGTCCGGGGTTCGGGCGCGGTGAACGCGGCCCGCACCGGCACCACCAGGCGTCCGGCCACCTTGAAGGACACATCGACGACGAAGCCATCGTCCGTGTCCGCCTCGTCGTCGCCCTGCGGCCCTTCCGGGACGCTCACCACCATCAGATCGACGAACGAGTACGGGTGGAACCACGAGCCGTGCCAGGGGTCGAGCCTGTTGGCGACGATGTCCTCGGGCTCGCAGCGCCCCACCGTGGTGAACACCGCGTCCACGGCCCCCCGTTCCGGCCGCCGCGGTACGACGGGCCGGTCGAGCGGCGTCTCCCCGCCGAGCGCGTCGAGGCGGACCCAGGCCAGCACTCCGTCGTCGTGCGCCGGAAACGGCTCCCAGCCGGCGAACGGGCCCCCGTCCAGGGACAGACCGTGCCAGTGGCAGACCACCGTGCCGCAGACGACCCGGCTGTCGCGCAGCGGAGCACCGAGGTGCGGGCAGGCGCCCGGGCCCGCCCTGAGTTCGCCGGTCTCGGTGCGCCACGCGACGATCTCCACGCCGCCCACGGTCCGTCCGAACGGCCGGGGGCCGGAGCCGATGTCGCGCGAAGCACCGATGACGTACCAGTTGCCGGAGGGCCGCGCCGCGGCGCGTTTGAGTGCGCCCGCGATCAGCGCGGGGCGGGCCGCCTGCCAGGTCGGCTGTTGTTTCGCCCACGAGACGCGGGGCCGCATCCGCAGCGGAAGGGACCGGCGCCGCCGGCCGGTGTGGTCCTTCACCGGGGACGCACCTCTCGTCCGGCGTCCGTGCCGGGGCCCGACGCCGTGACAGGGGCGGCGGCGCGGGGCCGCACACCCGCGGGTGTCCGGGTGACCCGCGCGCGGGCCCGGGCGCCGGCGATCCCGGCGAGGGCGGTCAGTGCCACGGCCGCCCGGCGCCTGCGGGGCACCACGGAGCGGCCGTGCAGCACGCGGTAGTCGTCCTCGGCGATCGCGTCGAGGATTCCGCCGTACAGCGTGAAGGCCGTGCGCATACAGGGGCGTACCCGCCGGTCCAGCATGTCGAGTCCCGGTTCCGCTTCCCGGTAGACGCCGCGGGTGAGCTGTGCGGCCTCCTCGAACGCCGCCCTGATCCGCGGATCCGTGGCCCCACAGTCGCGGCTCCACCGAAGGAGTTGGCGGTCCACGCCGTGCGCGGCGAGCAGATCCTCGGGGAGATACACCCGGCCGCGGTCCAGGTCCTCCCCCACGTCCCGCAGGAAGTTGGTGAGCTGGAAGGCGACGCCGAGGGCGGCCGCGTGCGGCTCGGCCTCCGCGCGCGGTACGACGGTCCCGAGGACGGGCAGCATCTGCAGACCGATCACGGCCGCCGAGCCGTGCATATAGGTGCGGAGGTCGGCGTAGGTGGGGTAGCGGGTGACATGGAGGTCACTGCGCATGGATGCCATGAAGTCGTGGAAGAGCACGGGATCAATGGCGTAGCGGCGAGCGGTGTCCGCCACCGCCTGCACCACCGGCTCGTCGCTGCGACCGTCTCTCAGCCCTTCGTCCAGCTGCCGGTCGAGACGGGTGAGGGCGCGGTCGCGCTCCTCGGGCGTGAGCTCTGCGGCGAGGTCGTCGACGATGTCGTCGGCCCAGCGGGCGAAGCCGTACAGCGCGTGCACGGCACTGCGCCGGTCCACCGGAAGGAGCCGGGTGGCCAGGAAGTAGGTCTTGCCGTGCCGGGCGTTGAGGTGGCGGCACCGGGTGTAGGCGGAGCGCAGGCGGGCGTCGGTGATGCCTGCCGCGTCGAGTTCACGTGCGGTCATCGGCTGTGCCTTTCACCGGCTGGGCAGGGGGACGTCGGACATGTGCGGGGAGATGTGGGTGGCTCGCCGCGGCGGGCGGCCCTGTCCGGTGATGCGGGCGGCGGCCAGCTTGCCGGAGATGAGGACGGTGGGGACGCCGACGCCCGGTGTGGTGCCACAGCCGGCGAGCACGGCGTTGTCGATGCCGCGGACGAGGTTCCGCGGCCGGAACGGGCCGGTCTGGGCGAAGGTGTGGGCCGCGGAGAAGGGCGTTCCGGCCGCGTGCCCCTGCTCGGTCCAGTCGACCGGGGTGACCAGGCGTTCGTGTTCGATCGATTCGCCGAATCCGTGCAGTCCGCGCCGCTCCAGCTCGGCGACCAGGCTGTCGCGGTAGCGGGGGGCGAGGTCGTGCCATTCCCGGACGCCCGGTCCCGTCCGGGTGTTGGGGCAGGGAGCGAGCACGTAGTGCAGGTGTTTTCCCTCGGGGGCGAGCAGCGGATCGTGTGCCGTCGGCCGGGTGATCAGCAGGGAGGGGTCCGACATCAGACGGCCGGTGCGGGTGATCTCGTCGAAGGTGCGCTCCCACGCGCCGCCGAACGACAGGGTGTGGTGGCCCAGTTGGGACCAGGTGCGGTCGGTGCCGGCGTGCAGGACGACGGCGGAGGGCGAGTGCCGGAGGGGCACGGCCCGCTGTGGCTCGCGGCCGAGCAGCCGGTAGGTGACGGGCAGGTCGGGGGTGAGGACGACGGCGTCGCAGGCGAGCTGTTCGCCGGTGGAGAGCTCGACGGTGCGGATGCGCCCGCCGAACCTGTGCAGGGCGGTCACCTCGGTGCCGTACCGGAACTCCGCCCCCGCGTCGCGGGCGCTGTCGGCCATGGCACGCGGCAGTGCGTGCATCCCGCCTCGGGGGAAGTAGACACCCGCCACGGTGTCCATGTAGGCGATCACGGCGTACGCGGCGAGGGCGCGGGCCGGTGGTACGCCCGCGTACAGGGCCTGGAAGGAGAACACCCGGCGCAGGCGCGGGTCGGAGATGAAGCGGCCGATCCGGGCGTCCAGCCGACCGAAGCCGCCCAGTGCGGCGAGCCGGGCCAGGTCGGGGTGGAGCAGTTGCAGGGGCGAGTCGAAGTTGGTGTCGATGAAGCGGCGCATCTGGGCCCGGTAGAGGGCCTGGAGCCAGGTCCGCAGCCGCCGGTAACCCTCTGCCTCGACGGGCCCGGCGAAGCGGCGGATCTCTTCCTCCATCGCCTCGGCGCCGGTGTGCACGTCGAGCGCGGAGCCGTCGGCGAACTGCGCCCGGTAGGCGGGGTGCAGCTCGATCAGCTCGACCCGGCGGGCGAGCGAGTCCCCCACGGCGGCGAAGGCTTCGTCGGCGAGGTGCGGCATGGTGAGCACGGTCGGGCCGGTGTCGATCGCATAGCCGCCCATGTCGGCCCGTCCCGCCCGGCCGCCCGGCTCGGGCGCCCGTTCCACCACGGTCACGTTGCGGCCCGCGCCGAGCAGATGCAGCGACGCCGCCAGCCCCGCCAGACCGGCTCCGACGACAACCACATGGTCCGTGGGCCCGGGTACGGTCTTCATGGCCGCTCTCCGGTCCGGTTCGGCTGTACGCCCGCGGCCCTGCACACGAGGCGGGTGAGTTCGCCGACGATGTACGCCTCGCTGTCCAGGGACTCGAGGTGGCGGACACTCAGCTCCACGAGGCGGTCGATCTTCTCCTCGACGACGGCGGGGGCGCCGGTCGATTCGATGGCCTGCCGCAGCCGGTCCACCTCGTCGTCGGTGAGTGAGCGCCCCTCGTCCACGGGTTTCAGCGCGTCGGTGACGTCCTGGCAGCCGCCGGCGGCGGCCAGATGCACGGCCACGGCGCGGAGGTAGGTGGCCTTGCCCTCGCGCAGGTCGTCGCCCGAGGGTTTGCCGGAGCTCGTGGGGTCACCGAAGGCGCCGACGAGGTCGTCGCGGAGCTGGAAGGCGATGCCCGCGCAGCGGCCGGCGGACCGCAGCGCGTCGGTGGTGCGTTCGTCGGCCCCTGCCAGGGCGGCGCCGAGCGCCAGCGGACGCTCGACCGTGTACAGCGCGCTCTTGAGGCCCGCGATGCGTACGGCTTCCACCACCGAGGAGGATCCAGTGGCCTGGGCGTGCATGTCGAGGTACTGGCCGGCGACGAGCTCCGTGCGCATCGCCTGCCACTCCCGGTGGACGCGCGCGCCCTGAGGGGACATCAGCGCGGTGGAGGTCATCAGATCGTCGGCCCAGGACAGCGCCAGGTCTCCGGCGAGGATCGCGGCAGCGGTCCCGAAGGCGGCGCTCGATCCGCGCATTCCCTGCGTGGTGTGGGCCTGGGCGAAGGCGGCGTGCACGGCGGGTGCTCCACGGCGCACGGGTGACTCGTCCATGACGTCGTCATGGACGAGGGCGCAGCCCTGGATCAGTTCGATGGCGGCTCCGAGCCGTAGTGCCGCGTCCGCCTCCTCGCCGTCGGTGGTGCCTCCGGCGGCCCGCAGGCCCCACCACAGGAAGCCCGCCCGCAGCCGTTTGCCACCGCGTATGACGAACTGGGCGAGCTGCTCGGCGACATCGGCGGCGAACCGTGCGTCGACGCGGGAAGCCTCGTGCACCCGCTCGCGTACGTACCGGCCGAGGACCTGCTCGACGGCGGCGGTGACGTCCCGGTCGACGTGCGGGCCTGCTGTCGGTGGGGTGCCGGTCTGCGGGCGGCCGGTGAGGATGCCCGTGCCGTTCTGCATCACCTGCGTACCGAGCATGCACGCCGCCTTTGTTCAACGGGGAGTTGTCACCGGACATCCACTCTTCGGTCGGGAGACCGGGTTCGGATGCGGTGATCTCTGCCCGTTCGGCGGAGAAATCGTGGGACGTTCGCCCCTTTGGCGGCGTGGGAAACACGTCTGCCGGAGCCCGGTGGGGCTCCGGCAGACGCGGGGCGGAAGGTCAGGTTTCCGCCCGTGCTCCCGCCGCCGTGAGCAGGGCGAGGGGGGTCGCCGCCGCCCACGCCTGGGGGGAGCACGCATGGGGGTAGGGGACGGGTCCCTCGTCCTCCTGCCGGGTGTTGCCGGCGATCACTTCCGGCAGTCGGTCGCCGTGGCGGGCCGCGGCCTCGACGAGCGCGGCGGTCAGGGTGGCGGCCTCGGCGTGCAGGCCGTGGCGGGCCAGGCCGAGGGTGATCACGGCGTTGTCGTGCGGCCAGATGCTGCCGCGGTGGTACGACAGCGGGTGGTGGGGGGCCTGGCCCGCGGCGAGCGTACGGATGCCCCAGCCGGTGAAGAAGTCGGGCTCCAGCAGCCGTCGGCCTACGGCTTGTGCGTGGACGTCGTCGAGGATGCCGGACCACAGCAGATGGCCGGCGTCCGAGGCGAGCGCGTCGACCTGGCGTCCCGCGCCGTCGAGGGCGAGGGCGTAGAAGTGCTGCTCCGGCATCCAGAAGTCGGTGTGGAAGCGCTCGCGCAGGGCTTTGGCGTGGGCGTCGAGCTCGTCCGCCCACGCGGGGTCGTCCCAGACGGTACGGGCGAGCTGTGCCGATCGGCGCAGTGCGTCGTAGGCGTAGCCCTGCGCCTCGGCCACGGCGATGCTGCCCGTCGCCTGGGTGCCGTCGGTGAAGCAGACCGCTCCCTCGGAGTCCTTCCAGTTCTGGTTGAGCAGACCGTGGGTGTCGGCCTCGTAGGTGAGGTAGCCGCGCTCGTCGAGGCCGCCGTCGGCGAACATCCAGCCGATGGCGGCGCGGGCGTGGGACTCGAGCCGTCGGGCGAGGGAGGGGTCGCCGGTCTGTTCGGCGTGGGCGCCGAGCAGGGTGAGGAACAGGGGGGTGCTGTCGACCGATCCGTAGTAGCGGCCGTAGGGCACCTGACGGAAGTGGGCCAGTTCGCCGTGGCGGATCTCGTGCACGATCTTCCCTGGCTGGGCGATGCGTGCCGGGTCGTATGCGGTCGCCTGGGTGGCCGCGAGGGCGCCCAGGGTGGCCTCCGCGAGCTCCGGCCGGTAGGGCAGCGCGAAGTGCGAGGTCAGCAGCGAGTCGCGGCCGAAGAGGGTGAGGAACCACGGCACGCCGGCGCCGGGTACCAGCAGGTCCTCGCCGTCCGGTCCGACGGCTGGGACGCGCAGCCGGGCGAGGTCGCGCAGGCCCTGCTCGCAGGCACGGACGAGCTCGTCGGAGACGTCCCGTACCGGAAGCGGGGGCTCGTCGGTGAAGTCGTCCCTCTCGCGCCGGATCAGCGCCAGGACCGAGCGGACGTCGGGCGGCCCGACGGGGCTCGGGTCGGCTCCACCCGCAAGGGCGGTGACCCTGACGGTGATCTCCGCAGTGCCGTGCGGGGAGAGCCGGACGCGCCAGGCAAGGGTTCTGAGCGTTCCCCGGGATGCCGGGGTCACCGCGGGCTCCGGGTCGGCGGTGACCGTGGTGTCCGCCTGCCACTCCTCGCGGTGGTAGGCGAAGCGGGTGCCGTCCACCGAGTCCGAAACGGTGATGTGGGCGCCGGCCTTGTCGTAGATCCGGCGGTCGCTGCGCAGTTCGAACTGGTCGGCGAAGTCCGCGTCGGCATCGATGGCGACGATGACCGTGATCTCGCGTGCGGTGTTGTTGCCGAGCCGCAGGTTCTCGGTCAGCCGGCCGTGGAACAGGGCCTGTCGGCGGTGCAGTGTCCACGGCGACGGTTCGTCGCGGGTCGCGGCCGCGGTGAGCACGGCGGCGGCTCCCCCGTCACCGTACGCCGGCACGAGGACGGTCGGCTCGGTGCCGTCCACCGTGAGGCGCCAGTGGCTGAGATGGCGGGCGTCGCGGACGAACAGTCCGTCGGGTGAGGTGCCGCGGGTGCCGGAGATGTCCCCGCCGCCGCTGAGTGCGGCGAACGTGCCGGCGTGCACGAGCAGCTGAGGTGCCGTCATCGTGTCCCTCCCCCGCGATGGACGTCGGCCAGCAGGTCGAGGACGACGGCGGCGGTCCAGCTGAAGTCGGTGGTCCCCCGCGCCTGGCCGGTGTACGGGTCGACGTACTCGGCGAAGCCGGACTCCGCACCGGCCGCGAGGACGGACTGCCGCAGGGTGTCGGCACAGTCCGCTGTGCCGTAGTGACGGAGTCCGCGTTCCAGCACCCAGTTGATGTTGAACCAGGCGGGCCCGCGCCAGTAACGCGAGGGATCGAAGGAGTGGCCGCGCAGGTCGTAGCTGGGGGTGAGGGCGGTGGTCGAGCCCAGTCCGAAGTGCTCACCGGCCGCGGTACGCAGCAGGGTCCGGGCGATGCCGTCGGGGAGGCCGGGAACGGCGAGCGGCAGGAGGCCCGTGACGCTCTTCTCCTCGATGGCCCGCCCGGCTCGTACGTCGTGGCAGAGGAAGAGGCCGGCGTCGTCGTCCCACAACCGGTCCACCAGGGCGTCCGTCAGACGGCGGGCCTGGGCCCGGTGGGACTCGGCGTCGTGTCCCAGGGCCTGGGCGATGTCGGCGAGCGCGTACTCGGACAGGATCAGCAGGGCGTTGAACCCGGGGTCCTCGACGACGAAGGAGTGCTCGGTGCCGGCGTCGCGGTATCCGTGGTCGCGGTAGTCGCCGGCCAGGCGGACATAGCGTCCGTAGTCCAGGTCGGTGGGCCGGTCGGCGGCGTCGCCGTGGGTGAGGTCGGCGCGGCGGAACGAGGCGGCGGGGGCGGGCTCGACGCGGGCCAGGGGCTCGTCCCAGCAGGGGCTGTTGTCCATGCCCGGCTCCCACGGGTGCAGGACGGCAGCCAGTCCCCGGCCGCCGAAGTCCCGGTGGCGGGTGAGGTAGTGGTGCCAGGCGACGAGCCGTGGGTAGAGCCGTTCGAGGAAGCCGCGCCGCCGGGAGGTCTCGGGATCGCTCTCATGGACGAGCGCGGCCGCGAGTGCGTGGACGGGCGGCTGGACGATCCCGGAGGTCTCGATGCCGGCCGGTGCACCCGCTGCCCTGCCCGCGGAGGTCGACTGCCAGAAGTCGGGGCTCGGGAAGTAGGCGTCGAGCGGCACCGCCGGGTTGAACACGATGTGGGGAATGCGTCCGTCGGCCCACTGGCCGCCGAGCAGGGTCTCCAGTTCGCGCTGTGCGCGGCGCGGTGAGAGGTGGCGCAGCCCGATGGCGATGAAGGCGGAGTCCCAGCTCCACTGGTGCGGATAGAGGGTGTGGGACGGCACGGTGGACGCGCCGGTCCAGTTGGTCAGCAGCACC
This sequence comes from Streptomyces sp. CA-251247, assembly GCF_050952975.1. Lineage (NCBI taxonomy): Bacteria > Bacillati > Actinomycetota > Actinomycetes > Kitasatosporales > Streptomycetaceae > Streptomyces > Streptomyces sp. CA-251247. Next base: position 558,951 of record NZ_CP191861.1, read on the forward strand.
CGGGCGGCCGCCCTCTCCACGCTTCGGTGGTCGCGGACGGCGCTCGGGGCGTCGGGGAGGGTGATCGTCATGCTCCCGACCTGCGCAGGAAGCCGGGAATGGAACGGACCGCGGCGACCGGGTCGCCGGTGAGACGGCATTCGGCGGCGAGGTACCCGCCGTAGCCGATGGCGTGCAGCGCGGAGAGCCAGGCCGGCCAGTCGAGGTGTCCGGCGCCGGGCTGGAACCGGTTGGAGTCGCTGACCTGGGCGTGTCCGATGTACGGCGCGGCCGCGAGGATCGAGGCGGCGGGGTCCGCCTCCTCGATGTTCATGTGGTAGCTGTCGATGCCGATCTTCACCGAGTCCAGGCCGACGGTGCGGATCAGTTCCACGGCCTGCTCGAGGCGGTTGACCATGTGGTCCTCGTACCGGTTGAGGGGTTCGAGGTAGAGGCTCACGCCCTCGCGCCGGGCGTGCTCGCCCAGTTCGGTGAGGCCTTCGAGCAGGACGGTGCGCTCCTCGTCCTCGCCGCGGGGCGGTTCGAAGGGGGGCAGCCGGCGGGAGAACATGCCGTACGAGGCGGGCGTCTGGGCTCCCGTGCCGCCCAGTTCGCCGATGACGGACAGCTGGGACTTCATCTGGTCGATCGCGTCGCGGCGAAGGTCCGCGTCGAACGCCCCGAAGAAGTGCAGCATGTCGACGCACACCGTGGGCATCACGACGCCGTCCTTGAGGGCGGCGCGCAGTTCGGGGAGCCGGCCCTCGAAGTGGCGGTCCCCCTTGCCGCGCAGTTCGATCGCGTCGTAGCCCGCGGCCTGGGCGACGTCCCACTTCTCCTGGAGGGTGTCGCCGGGCAGCAGTTGTTCCTGGCAAGCGGTCTTGAGCATGGGTGGATGGCCTTTCAGAATGCCAGGACGACCTGGAGCGCTTCGGCGGGTCGCTCGTCGAGCAGGTGATAGGCGTCGGCGGCTTCCTCGACGGGCACGACATGGCTGACGAGGGACCGGACGTCGACCTGCCCGGAGGCGACCAGGGCGAGGAAGGTCTGCTGCAGGCGCTCGACGCTCCAGCGGGCGGACAACTGCGGTGGTACGCCGCCGATCTGGGAGCAGATCAGCTGGACGCGGTTGTGGTGGAACTCGTCGCCGAGCCTCAGTCCCGCACCGTCTCCCTGGTAGAAGCCGGAGGCGACGACACGGCCGTCGACGGCGACGGACCGCAGGGCCTCGTGGAGGGCGGGGTAGACGCCACTGATCTCGATCGCGGTGTCGGCGCCGCGGCCGCCGGTGGCTTCGCGGATGCGCTCGGCGACGGCGTCGGTACGGGCGTTGAGCGTGTGGACCGCTCCGTACTCCTTGGCGGTGGCGAGCCGGCTGTCGAGCGCGTCGACCGCGGTGACGCGTGCGCCGTTCAGATGCGCGAGGCGGGTGGCGAGCAGTCCGATGACGCCCTGGCCGAAGACGGCGACGTCCTCGCCGAGGTGGATGTCGCTGGAGAGGACCGCGTTGTAGGCGATGGCACCGACGCGGGCGAACGCGCCGGCCAGGGGGTCCAGCCCGTCGGGCAGGGTGTGGCCGCGCATGCGCTCGGCGGGGACGATGCCTTCGCTGCGGTGGCCCCAGATGCCCCAGACCAGGTCACCGGCGACGGGCATGCCGGGAGTGCCGACGAGCTCGGGCGAGACCTCGGTGACCTCGCCGACCTCGGAGTAGCCCCAGCCCGCGACGGGGTATTCGATCCCGGCCGCGCCGTCGCGGAAGAGGCGCGCCTCGGGGTCCCAGGTGCGGGTGAGGTAGGGGTTCGTGCCCCGGTAGGCCGTGAGTTCGGTGCCGGCCGAGATGCCGGAGTAGCGGGTGCGGACCCGTAGATGGCCGGGCGGCAGCGCGGCACTGGCGTGCTCGGCGACGTCGACCTGGCGGGGGCCGGTGAACTGGACAACACGTTCCACGAGGGGCTCCGAGGGGGTTGGACTCTCCACTTAGGTCGAAGATATCCCAGGCTTATGTCTTGTCAACACGCAAAAGTGATGCTGAGATGCTTTCGAACTCGACATAAGCACGGTGAGGACATCACATGCTCAAGTGGATCCGTCGGTCAAAGGCGACGGCGGCGGGCCTGGCCGCGATCGTGGGCCTCGGCGGCCTGGCCGGCTGCGCCGACCCCGGCGGCGCGGCCCGGCCGGACAACAGGATCACCGTGTGGTCCCAGGAGAACCTTCCTCCGCGGATGGCGGCGACCAACAAGATCATCGACCGGTTCGAGAAGCAGACCGGCATCAAGGTCGACCTCGTCGGTGTGGACGAGGGCCAGCTGCCCCAGCTGATCATGTCGGCGGCCGCCGCCGGCAAGCTGCCCGATGTCATCGGCGCGGTCCCCATGGGCCAGGTCTGGCAGATGTACAGCAACAAACTGCTGAACACGCAGGTCAGCCGCGAGATCGTCGACAGCCTCGGCACGAAGACGTTCAACGCGAACGCCCTGCGGCTCACCTCGGAGGGCAGCACGCAACTGGCCGTCCCCTCCGACGCCTGGCTGCAGCTCCTCGTCTACCGCAAGGACCTGCTCGCCCAGGCCGGACTGCCGGTCCCCGACACGTACGCGAAGCTGCTCCAGGCCGCCAAGGGACTCGACACCAAGGGCCGTGACGGCATCTCGGTCGCCACCGACCCGGGCGATGTCTTCACCCAGCAGAGCTTCGAGAACCTCGCCCTCGCCAACGGCTGCCGTCTCGTCGACGAGCAGGGAGAGGTGCGGCTCGACTCACCGGCCTGCAAGACCTCCTTCGATCTGTACGACAAGCTCGGCCGCACCTACGGAGCCCCCGGCACCCAGTCCGTCGACTCCACCCGGGCCAGCTACTTCTCGGGCACCTCATCGATGATCGTCTGGTCCTCCTTCCTGCTCGACGAGCTGGCGGGACTGCGCAACGACGCACTGCCCAGCTGCTCCGCGTGCAAGAAGGACAAGGACTTCCTTTCCGGCAACAGCGGCATCGTCACGGCGCTCAAGGGGCCCGACGGCGCCGAGCCCGCCCAGTTCGGCGAGGTCACGTCCTGGGCGGTCACCCGGACCGCGGAGACAGCGGCGTCCAAGAAGTTCGTCGAGTACATGATGAACAGCGGCTACGAGGACTGGATCGGCATGGCGCCCGAGGGCAAGATCCCCGTCCGCCCGGGCACCGCCGACGACCCGGACCGCTACGAGCGCGCCTGGCGTGACAGCGAGGTCGGCGTCGACACCCGCAAGCCCATGAACGAGGTGTACTCCGCGGCGCTGCTGGACCAACTGACCCAGGGCGTCGGCAACATGAAGCGCTGGGGCATCACCGAGGGCCAGGGCGCCCTGGTCGGCGCCACCAACGGCGAACTGCCCGTTCCCAAGGCGCTCGGCGCCATGACGAGCGGCCAGATCTCGCCGGGCGAGGCCGCCCGCGAGGCGGACGAGGAAGTCTCCGCCCTGCAGAAGTCCCTCCAGTAACCGCGGCCCCTGCCGCCCCGTCGAGGATTGCCATGACCACTGCACCACCCGGCGCACCGAAGCGCCGCCATCTGACCTCCGGACAACGCCAGAACCGGGCCGGACTGGCCTTCGTCACCCCGACCTTCCTGGTCGTCCTGGTCGTCGTCATCATCCCGATCCTGTGGACCGTCCTGCTGGCCTTCCAGAACGCCAGGCTCGTCGACATCCAGGGCATGAGCCTGTTCGGGAACTGGTCCCTGGACAACTTCAGCAAGGTCTTCGGCTCCACCGGATTCTGGTCCAGCCTCAGCACCACACTGATCTACACCGTGGGAGCCACCGCCGGATCCGTCCTGCTCGGCCTGATCGCGGCGCTGGCCCTGCGCAAGCCCTTCCGCGGCCGAGGCGTGCTGCGCGGCTCGATGCTGCTGCCGTACGTCGCACCCGTCGTCGCCGTCGCCTTCGCCTGGGAGGTGGCGCTCAGCCCGCAGTACGGCATCGTCAACGAGTGGGGCTCGAAGCTCCTCGGCTGGGACGACCCGATCGCGTTCCTGTCCACCCGCTCGTACGAGGTGAACGTCCTCGGCGCGCACTTCGACATCCCCCTCGCGCTGCTGACCGTCATCGTCTTCGAGATATGGCGGTACTTCCCCTTCGCCTTCCTGTTCCTCCTGGCCAGGCTGCAAGCCGTCCCGGAGAGCCTCGAGGAAGCCGCCCGGGTGGACGGCGCCACCCCGACACAGCGGTTCCGCCACATACTGCTGCCGCAGCTGATGCCCGTCATGGCACTGCTGTGCGTCCTGCGCTTCATCATGACGTTCAACAAGTTCGACGACGTCTACCTGCTCACCGGCGGCGGCTCCGGCACCGATGTCGTGGCCGTGCGTGTCTACGACTTTCTCACCGCCCGCTACGACGTCGGCGCGGCCGCCGCACAGGCCCTGATCCTGGCCGGCGTGCTGGTCGTCCTGCTCGGCATCTACTTCATGTTCTTCGCCAAGAGGGTCCAGGAGGAGGGGTCATGACCCGTACCCAGTTCGAGGAGAGACTGTTCGGAGTGCTGCGGTGGGTGACCATCGCCTTCCTGGCCGTCATCACCATCGTGCCCTTCTACTACATGCTCCTGCTGTCGGTGAAGCCGATCGACGCACTGCTGCTGGACCCCGGCTCCCTGTGGGTGTCGGCGACGGACTTCACACTCGACACCTACCGCGCGGTGCTGCGGCCGACCTCGGAGGGTGGCCAGGGGTTCCTGCGCCTGCTCGGGAACTCGGCGGCGGTCTCCCTCGGAACGGTGCTGCTCACCCTCGCCGCCGCCGTGCCCGGCGCCTATGCGATCAGCCGGCTGAAGTTCTTCGGCAGCAGGCAGGTCGGCGCGATCTTCCTCGCCGTCTACCTCTTCCCGGCGACCCTGCTGGCCGTACCGCTCTTCGTGATGTTCGCCAAGGTCGGGCTGTCCGGGAGCCTGCTGGGCCTCGCCATCGTCTACATCGCCCAGACGGTGCCCGTGTCGATCTACATGATGAAGAACTACTTCGTCACCATCCCGTACAGCATCGAGGAGGCTGCGGCGCTCGACGGCTGCACCCGCTTCCAGGCACTGCGCAAGGTGATCCTTCCGCTGGCGCTGCCGTCGCTGATGGCGACCGGGCTGTATGTCTTCATGATCGCGTGGAACGAGTTCCTCTTCGCGCTCCTCTTCCTGGCCGCGGACCCCGACGCCTGGACGGTTTCCCTCGGTCTTCAGCAGCTCGCCAACGGAATCGAGGTCCCGAAGACCGTCCTCATGGCAGGCTCCGTCGTGTTGACCATTCCCGTGGTGCTGTTGTTCTTCGCCGCGGAACGTTTGCTGACCGAGGGTCTGACCAGCGGCGCGGACAAGAGCTAGGAGTCGAGAACCATGCCGGCGAACCAGGCGAGTGCAGGCCATCTGCTGCAACTGATCCGCAGCGGACAGGCCACCACACGGGGCGAGCTCCAACTCGCCACGGGGCTCTCCCGTTCCACCGTGGGCCACCGCCTCGACCAGCTCTTCGACGCGGGCTGGCTGTCGAACACCACAGGGACATCGACCGGCGGACGCCCCTCGGTACGGCTGGAGTTCGACTCCACGCACGCCGTGGTGCTCGCCGTCGACCTGGAGACCCGGCACGGGCGGGCCGCCGTCATCGACCTCTCGGGGCGGATCCTGGCCGAGCACACCGCGCAACTGCTCATCGCCGACGGCCCCGATCTGGTCCTGGACACCGTCGCCTCCTGGTTCCCTGACCTGCTCGCCCGGGCTGCCGTCGAGGCGAGTGCGGTGTGCGGGATCGGGCTGTCGGTACCCGGTCCGGTCGACTGGGACACCGGGCGGGTCGTACAGCCCCCGATCATGCCGGGGTGGGACGAGTACCCGATCCGGTCACGGATGCAGGAGGCGTACGCCCGGCAGGTGAATTCGGCGGCGGCACCCGTCCCGGTCCTCGTCGACAACGACGCCAACCTCATGGCGTACGCCGAACAGCGCCACCACTACCCGGACTGCTCGGCGTTCGTCCTCGTCAAGGTCTCCACCGGTATCGGTGCCGGAGTCGTCGTCGGCGGTGAGCCCTACCGGGGCATCGACGGCGGCGCGGGCGACATCGGCCACATCCGGCTGCACGACCGCTCCGACGCGCTGTGCATGTGCGGGTCCTACGGCTGCCTCGCCGCCGTGGCCAGCGGCCGGGCCATCGCCGGGCAACTGGCCGCGGCGGGTGTCCCCACCTCCTCCGGGTCCGACGTGCGCACCCATCTCGCCGCCGGGCAGCCCGATGCCGTACGGCTGGCGCGTGAGGCGGGGCAACGCGTCGGTGAGGTGCTGGTGACCGTTGTGACCCTCCTCAACCCGGGCGTCCTCGTACTCGCCGGGGACCTGGCCAGCACCCCGTTCCTCACCGGCGTCAGGGAACTCCTCTACCAGCGGGCCATGCCCCGCACCACCGCCCACCTCAACGTGGTCACCTCCCGGCTCGGCGAATACGCGGCCCTCAGCGGAGCGGCCGCGATGGTGGTGGAGCACCTGTACGCCCCCGAACTGGCCGACGCGCGCCTCCAGGCAGCGACCGGCTCGCCCTCCTGACCACCTCCCCCACGCTTTTCGCGCTTTCCTCCCAGGAGCACCCGTGCAGCACGCCTCACCTTCGGACGACTCCCTCCCGGCTCCCGTGCGGGTCGGACTGGTCGGCGCCGGGCCCTGGGCCAGGGCGATGCATGCCCGGATGCTCGCCGCCGGACCCGAGACGACACTGACAGCGGTCTGGGCACGGCGCCCGGAGGCGGCCCAGGAGACGGCGGCTCCTTACGGCGCCAAGGTCGCCGCGTCCTTCGACGAACTGCTGGAGCAGTGTGAGGCGGTCGCCTTCGCCGTCCCCCCGGCGGTGCAGGCGGAACTCGCCGTACGGGCCGCGAAGGCGGGCCGGCCGATGCTGCTGGAGAAGCCGCTCGGCCCGGACCTCGCATCCGCCCGCAGGGTCGCCGACGCCGTCGCCGAACACCGGGTCGTGACCCAGCTCGTCCTGACCAAGCGCTACCACCCCCGCACCCGGGACTTCCTCGCCCGCGCGGCAGGCCTGACGGTGAGCGGAGCGCGGTCCTGCTACCTCCACGGCGCGTTCCTCGGCGGGGACTTCGCCACCTCCTGGCGCCTCGAACACGGCGCCCTGCTCGACCTCGGTCCGCATCTGCTCGACCTGCTCGACGTCGCCGTCGGCCCCATCACCTCGATCCGCAGCAGCGGTGACCCCCGCCGCTGGATCGAGCTGACCTGTGAGCACGCCGACGGAGCCGTCAGCCAGGCATCGCTGTCCGGTTCGGTGAAGCTGGAACGCGCCCGGACGCGGATCGAGTTGTTCGGGCCGGGCGACGAACTCGTCTACGACACGGCGGACATGGACCACGACGAGTGCTGGCCGGTGCTGCGCCGCGAGTTCGCGGCCGCTGTCCGCTCGGGTACCGATCACCCCTTGAACGCGGCGCGCGGCTTGCGGCTCCAGGAACTGCTGGCGATGGCCGAGGGAGTGTCTTCGCGGTAGGACGGTGACATCAGGGTGAGAGCAGGGCCCGCCGGCGGCATCGGGCTCTGCTCGCGATGCATGCGCCGGGGAACGGCGCCGGGTATGAGACCGCCTGCGTGTGATCGACCACGTGCGACCACCGAGGTGTGACTGCCCGCGTGTGACCGCCGAGGTGTGACTGCCGGCGTGTGACCACCCGCGTGTGACCACCGAGGTGTGACCGCGGTCCGCTGCCAGGACGCCGCCGAGTGGATTCCGGTGTGCTCTGTGCCACGTACACTCCCCCCATGGGTTGCACAGACGCGATGAGGGAGTGCCTGCGAAGGGCCCCGTCCGCGATGCGCCCCTTCGCGCCGCGGATCCATTGCCGCGCGCTGCACGGCCACGGCTAGCCATGTCCTGACCGGGCTTCGTCCGGGCACCGGCCCCCGCCTGCGGCCCGACCCCTGTGGGGCGCGGAACGGGCGCCTGCCCTCGTGCTCCCCGCTCGACCGGTGACGGTCCCGCCTCCGCGGCCCGCACCTCTCCACCGCGCACTCCCCTGCACCACTCCCGCGGCCGTTCGACGTGCCGTCGCCCCAGTCGGCGACGGCACACCCCGGACTGTCCGCACCTCCGAGAGGATCCCTGTGAAGTTGAGCGAACTGCTGGCCGGGCACGAGCACGAGGTCCTCGCGGGCGATCCCGACACGGTGATCACCGCCGGAACGTGCTTCGACGCCGATCGCGTGTCTCCCGGATCCCTGTTCATCGCGGTTCCCGGTCATCGCGAGGGCGGTCCCGAGGCCGTCGTCCCAGCCCTGGCGCGCGGCGCCGTCGCCGTACTCGTCGACGCCTCCTCCCCCGCGCTCCCGCCGACGGCGCGGGCGGGAGCCGCCGTGTGCGTGGTGCGGGTCCCTGACGCGCGCACGGCCGCCGCGGTCGTCACCTCCCGGTTCTACGGCGAGCCCGGACGGCAGATGGACATGATCGCCGTGACCGGCACCAACGGGAAGACCTCGGTGTCGTACATGGTCGAGTCCGTGCTGCGGATCTCCGAAGAGGCCCGGGTGGGTGTCATCGGAACCGCCGGCAGCCGGATCGGCGACGAGCTGATCCCCATGCCCAGATCCGTCCTCACCACCCCGGAGTCCCCCGACTTCCAGTACCTGCTGGGCCATATGCGCGACCGCTCGGTGAGCACGGTCGTCCTGGAGGCCACCTCGATGGGCCTGCTGAACCACCGCGTCGACAACGCCTTCATCGACGTCGGCATCTTCACCAACCTCACCCAGGACCACCTGGACGACCACGGCACGATGGAGAACTACCGGGACGCCAAACTGCGCCTGTTCCAGGGGCTGTGCCGGCGCGCCGTGGTGAACGCGGGCGACCCGGTGGGCGCGGGCATCAGCGCGATGATGCCGGATGCGGTGACGACCTACGCCATCGACAGCGAGGCCGATTACCGGGCGAGCGATCTCAGCATGGACGCGTTCGGCACACGCTTCACCCTGCATCACGCCGGACGCCACTACCCGGCGGCCGTTCCGGTACCGGGTCGGTTCTCGGTGTCGAACGCACTGGCCACCGTCGCGGCCTGCCACCTGTTGGGGCACGACCTGCCAGGGCTCATCGCCGCGCTCGGCCTGATGCCACCGGTCCCCGGCCGCTTCGAGCGGTACCAGACCCCGTCCGGCACCGCCGTGATCGTGGACTACGCACACTCCCCCGACTCGCTCGAGAAAGTCCTCACCGCCATCCGGGAGTTCGCCGAAGGAGACGTCATCACCGTCTTCGGCTGCGGCGGCGACAGGGACACCACCAAGCGCGCACAGATGGGCGAGATCGCCGGGGAACTCTCCGATCTGGTCGTCCTCACCTCCGACAACCCGCGCAACGAGGATCCCGAGGCCATCCTCGACCAGATCACTCCCGGTCTGCTGGCCGCGGACGGCCGGTTCAAACGATGCGCGGACCGCCGTCAGGCCATCGACATCGCTCTCGCCGCCGCCGGACCGCACGACATCGTTCTCGTCGCGGGCAAGGGCAGCGAGCCGTACCAGATCGTCGGCGAGCAGTTGGTGCCGTTCAGCGACATGGCAACGGTGCGCGAGCTCGCCGCCGCACAGAACACCGACGGCCGGTGATCGTGCGGGCGGGCCGCACTCCGTAGGGTGGCGGGATGTCCCTATGGCTGACGCTCACACGGCACGACGCAGCGCAGATCGAAGAGCTCCTGGAGCACCCGGAGGGCCCGTCGGCCGGACGGGAGAGGCTGCGGCTCGCCTGGAACGACGTCGTGTTCGAGGACGACGAGGACGGGACGGCCTACCCGAGGGTGATCGAGGAGACCAGCGAGGTCCGCCGCAACTGGGACGCCCTCCATGTACTGCTCACCGGCGCCGAGAGCTTCGACGAGGACGGTGAGCTGCTCACCTCGGCACCGGCGCCCGCCCGTGACGTGGTGATGGGCGGACTCGTCCTCGCGGAGCGTGGAGGCAACCAAGGGCGGCTCTACAACCCGTTGTTGCTCATGCCGGACCAGGTGAGAGCCGTCCACTCCTTCCTTCGGGGCCTCGATGCCCCGACGCTGATCGCCTGTCGTGGCGATCTCCTGGAGAAGGCCACCTTCTACTCGTTCAGCACGGACATCCGGCAGCCTGACGGCACCCTTCGGACGGAGAGCGTCGTCGAGGACGGTTCCCTGGCCGCCGGCGTGGACATCGTGCGTGGCTTCTACGCGCGAGCCGCGGCCGCGGGAAACGCCGTCATCAAGGAAGTCTCCTGACCCCCGGGAGGGGGTGTGTCCTTCGGACCCGCCCGGGGAGTGTCCGAGGGGTGTCGCGCAGCCGGTGTCAGGCGTCCGGCGTGCTCGCCGCAACCGCCGGCTCGTCCGCGGCGGCCTTCTTGTCGACAGCCGTGTAGTACACCGAGTTCTGCTGCTTGGAGCGCTCGCTCTGGTTCTTGGCGACGGACGCTTCGAGGGCGTTGCGCACCAACTGCACGGTCAGCGGGCGGTCGGGGTGGAGCCGTGCCAGCTCCTGGGTGACCTCGGCCGCGGACCAGGGCTCCTGGCGCCGTCCCAGGATGCCGACCGCGAGCTCCCGCAGGGGCGTGGAGGTGGCCTTGGGCGCGGTGGTGGTCTTGGGCGCTGTGGTGGTCGCAGCCGGCTTCTTGGCGGCCTTGCTCTTGCCCTTGGCGGTGGTTGCGGCGGCGGTGGTTGCGGATCCGCTCGCACGGCGCGCCTTCGGGACGGTCGCGCCCTTGGCGGCCGTGGCGGTCTTCGCCGGCTTGGCGTCCTTGGTCGCCTTGGTGCTCTTCGCCGGTGTGCCGCCCAGGGCGGCCTGCATGCTCACCAGCAGTTCGTGGTCCTTCTGCAATGTCTCCAACTGTGCCTGCAACGCTGCCGCCTCGGACCTGATGCGCTCCTGCTCGGAGGCGTTGCTCTCCAGGTCGGCGGCAACCTGCTGGGCGTAGTGGGACTGGAGGTGGTTGGGGTTGTGCTCCGGCATGACAGCTCACTTTCCTCGCATACCAGTTGTGGTGCGGGATGCTACCTACAAACAACGCTCCACTGAACGTCCGGGCAGGTATCGACGCTGCTCACACTCACAACGAGACATGATGTTCGAAGACTTCGGGCAGTTTCGACGCGCCTCGGTCACTGTGCCGGTCTCACTGCAACGGGGTGAGTGTTTCGGCGGCGCCGCATTTCGCGCACGCCCTGGTGCCCGGGCGCCGGAGCACCATCAGGGTCTGGTCGAGGTCGAGTACATCGCCGTCGTCCGCGTCCTCGCAGTCGTGCACGTGCACCACGTTCCAGCCGGGGCGGCCGCGCTCCCGCGGCAACCGCTCGATGCGCCAGGCCCGTCGCGACTCACCCGCCTCCACGGCGGGGGTTGCCGCGGGGACGAGCACATCGTCCGGCTCGGGTGCGGGTGCCGCGGCAGCGGGCGCAACCGCAGCGGCAGTTGCGGGTGCGGGTGCGGGCACAGGTTCCACCTGCTGGGTGGGGATGTCCTCGTACGGGACACCCTGCATCGGCCGGACGTATTCGGCGGGCACCCACAGCACCAACTCGGCCGGTTCCACCCACTCCTCGGCCGTCGTCTGCCACATGGGCACACCGACCTGGTACATCCATCCGCGTGAGGTCTGGAGCCGGGAGTGCACCAGACCGCGGACCTCCTGTCCGTCCGGGAGAACCACCACGATCGGCGGCAGCGGGTCTGCGTTCATCCCCCCACCGTACGTCCGCACCCATGATGTGCTGCCGTCGCGGTGACCTTCGGTTTCTGACGGACCGCCGACGTCGGTCGGCGAACCCGATGGGGTGGGGTCGTGGTATCGGGGACCTGAGACTGAGGTCGCGCAGGAGATCAAGGCTCCTGAGAGGTGGGGGTCACCGGTTCGAGGGACAACTGGCTCCGTATGCCCTTGGACACCTCTGTGGAGGGAACACGGGGAGAGACGGACCGACCTCCACTCCGAGGAGACCGCACGATGAGTACCGAACTGACGGTCACTCTGATCGTCGCAGCGACTGCGGTTCTGGCCATGCTGGTGGTGACCGTGGTGCTCGCGGTCAGGGTGGTGAAGGCGCGCGCCGTACTGCGCGAGGCCGGGGTGCCGCTCAAGGACAAGGCGCTCTTCTGGGGCTCGCTCGTCTACGCCGTCAGCCCGGTCGACCTGCTTCCCGACCCGGTCTATCTCGACGACATAGGAGTGCTCCTGCTGGCACTGCGGGCCCTGCACTCCGCGGCGACCGCGGCGAGGGGGCCCGTGCGGGGCTCCGCCCGACGCCGGCGGTCACTCGAGAAACCCCTGGCGAATCCCCTCGAGAAACTCTGAGGTTCGCGAAAGCGCCGAGGCGCCGGTCCCCCGTCAGGTGGGACCGGCGCCTCGGCGCTGTTGGGCCGTGCTGTGTCAGGCCCTGGCTCAGTGGGCAGCGGCTCAGTAGGGACCGTTCACGTTGTCGATCGAGCCGTACCGGTCCGCGGCGTAGTTGCACGCGGCGGTGATGTTGGCGACGGGGTCGTAGCTGTCCATCGCCGTGCCGGGCACGTGGTAGGCCAGGAACGTCGGCTGGATGACCTGGAGCAGACCCTTGGACGGGGTTCCGGCCGCGGCGTTGGAGTCCCAGTTGTTGATGGCCAGCGGGTTGCCCGAGGACTCGCGCATGATGTTGCGGTGGATGCCCTCGTACGTGCCGGGGATGCCGTGCTGGGCCATGACGTCCAGCGACTCCTTGATCCAGCCGTCCAGGTCGTTGGTGTAGCTCTTGACCGGTGCGGCCTTCGCGGCCGGTGCGGCCTTCGCGACGGTCTCGACGGCCGGCGTCGATGTCCGCTCGGAGCGGTCGGCCCGCTCGGTGGAGGTCCTGGCCGGGGCGGGGGTGACCCCCGTGGCCTTCTTGCCGACGGAGAGCTTCAGGCCGGGGTGGATGAGCGCCGGGTCCGCGCCGATGGCCCTGCGGTTGTCCTGGTAGAGCTTCTTCCAGCCGCCGCTCACGGCGAGCTGGTCCGCGATCGAGGACAGGGAATCACCGGCAGCGACCGAGTAGGTCGTGGGGGCCTTCTTCGCGGGAGCCGGCGCGGCGGGGGCCACGGCCTGGTGACCCAGGGACGGGTGCGTCGTCGCCGGGGCGGCGCCGGCGGTGGTCGCCCCGATCACCGGGAGGACCAGAGCGGCCCCGCCCGTACCCGCGGCGACAATGCCCCGGGTCAGGGAACTGGTCTTGGGACGGCGGTGCTTACCCTTTGCAGGCATGACGCATTCCTCTCCGTCGCCTGCGAGGTGAGCTGTCGGGTGCGGACTGGAGATGTCCGGCCGCGGTTGAATGCGACTTGACCCCGAGCCGTTCCGGATTGCGGATCGGCGGCTTACCTGGTTCCCCCGCTCCTGCCATGGGTGAGTGGTCGTGGTTTACGGGTGGCGGCAGGATTCGGCGTTCCACCCGGATTGACGGTGACGTTAAGCGAGTCGGGCGGGACGGAACAAGCCCTGAATTCACGACGTAAACCCCCGGGATGATCCAATGGGGGTAAATAACGCCGGGCCGCATCGGGCGGGAGGTTCAACTTTCTTTACGCAGAACGGATCTGGGCCGACGGGCATTGATCGCGATTTCCCCGCGGAGTGACCCATTTCACTGCAACCAATTGCGAAGCCGGGCGGTCCGCGAGGGCGCACGAAAGAAAGTAAATCGCCCCCGGTTCCCCCAATTCAGACATTGTGCCGCATGGCGAATAATTACCCATGCAATGACTTTTCGGACATGCCACATGCCCGGAATGCCCGTTTCCCTCCTGAAAGGATGACGATATGACCGCTTTGGGCCCTCAAGCGGTGTCTACGCATCATCTGGACGGTCTGCGGGTGGTCCCGCGTCGTCACCGGCCCTCGGGACGATCTAGCGAAGGTAGTTGTAGACCGTCGCCCGGGAGACGCCCAGGAGGTCCGTGAGTGCCTGCACCGAATGCTTCACCTGAAGAAAGCCGCGCTCCTTGAGTGAACGCACCAATTCACGCCGGGATGCGGCATCGAGGCTCCGCGGGGTCTGCCCCCGCGCGGCGGAGAACTCCTCGACAGCCGCGCGCAGTTCGCCGCTGCTGCGGGCCCGGAGTGTTTCCTCCAGCGATACATCGGGCTCCTCGGTTCGCACGAGTCCGGCGAGACTCCGGGCCGCCGTGGCGAAGAGGGAGACATCCAGATTGAGGCAGATGGCCGCCACATAGTCGCCCCGGCTGTTCTTCAGACCGATGGAGGTGCTCTTCGCGGGACGGCCGTCGGGAAAGCGATTGGGGTAATTCTGAAGAACGCTCGGGTAGTCGGGATCCGCGATCCGGGCGAGGCCGAGTTCGGTCGCCGGGTCGCCCACGGTGCGGCCGGAGAGGTTGTTCTCGATCGCCCGGACGGCATGGTCCGGATCGCGCAGGTCGTGCAGGACGACCTCGCAGAGCCCCGGGAACATCCGCCCCAGTGCGACGACAATCTTCTCCCCCTCGCGCAGGAGCAGTTCGTCCTCCGCGCGCTCGTGCCCCTCGGACGCGGCGCTCACGCGACGGTGCCTTCCGGGAACAGATTCCCCATCGCGGTCGCCGCCTTGAGCCCGGAACCGGTCAGCACCACCACCGTCGTTTCCCCTTCGCGGATGGCGCCCCGCTCGCGGAAGACGTCAATGGCCGCGGCGGCGGTCGCACTGGTGGGCTCGGCATACAACCCGGTGGCGGCGAGTCGGCGGACGCCGCCGGCGATGGCCGCCTCGGGAATCGCCGCCATGTCTCCGCCGGACCGGCGGACGGCGGCCACCACCTCGGGCAGCCGGACAGGGGTACGGATGGCGGTGCCCTCGGCGATCGTCGGGCCGAACGAGGGTGCCGGGGCGCCGTGGAACGCGGCGTGGATCGGAGCGCACGCGGCGGGCTGCGCCACCAACAGCCGTGGCCGCCTGGTGATCTGACCTGCTGTCATCAGCTCGGAGAATCCCCGATCGAGACCGAGCACGAGGCTGCCCGCTCCTGCCACGGTGACCACCGCGTCCGGGGCGGCGAAGCCGAGGTCTTCCCACAGCTCGTAGGCAAGGGTCTTGGTGCCCTGGAGGAAGAAGGGGTTCCAGTTGTGCCCGGCGTAGCACGTGCGGGCCGAGCGGCGCAGGGCCTCGGCGGCGGTGGCGTCCCGCCCACCGGGGACGGGCTCGATGGTGGCGCCGAATGCCCGGGTCTGCAGCATCTTCGCCGGTGAGGTCCCCTCCGGCACGAGGATCGTGGCTCCGACACCGGCCGCGGCACAGTAGGCGGCGACCGACGAGCCACCGTTGCCCGAGCTGTCCTCGATCACCTCGCGCACCCCGGTCGCTGCCAGCGCCGAGATCATGACGCTGCTGCCACGGTCCTTGAAACTGCCGGTGGGGTTGAACCACTCCAGTTTGAAGCCGACGCGTGCACCGTCCCACTCCCTGTCGAGCAACGGGGTGCTGCCCTCCCCCAGGGTGACCGGACGGCCGACGGCCGACGGCAGCGCAGCGCGGTAGCGCCAGAGGGAACGCGTACCGCTGTCGATGTCGGCCGGAGTGAGACCCGGCAGCGGTGAGACGCTCAACGGCGCGCCGTCGTCACCGCGCCAGCGGCGGGCGTCCAGCGCGTACGTCCTGCCGGAACGCTCGTCGACCAGGTGCGGAGCGTGCCCGGACCGGTCTTCGCGTCCGTCTCGCGCTTCGCCGCCGTGCGGGTCCTCAGGTTCGCGCCGGTCTTCCACCAGGTCTCCTCCCGCCGGTCCTGCCACATGGTGATGGACACTTTATCCAGAGATGGACGAAACGTAAAACATCCCGGTGACCGGCAGAGCGGTTGTTACCTGTGCGTTCTGCACAGGTCGAAGGTGACAGCCGTGACTGTCGGAGCCTCTCCACCGCGTGACAGCGTCGGTCCCGTCATCGACCGAGGGAGTTCGCGTGAACAAGGGGTACGCCGTCTTCTGCGACGCAGACCGGCACTTCTACGACGCGCCGCACCGGCTGTCGCTCACCGACGACGCCGGACGCACCTCCCTGTACGAGCCCGCGCGCCGCCCCGTCCCCGCCGGCTGGCAACGCAACCGGTCCGGCGACTGGCTCGCGCTCCGCCCGGTCGACACCGATCTGCCCGCCCAGGGCTGGAAGATCCACGTCTCCGCCTGTCTCGACAACGCCGAATCGGTCCTCACCCGCGTGTGGTCCTACTGCGTCGCACGGGACATCGCCTTCAAGTTCATGCCGAGCCGGTATCTGCTGCACAACCGCAACGCCAAGTACGCGGACCGGGCCGGCAGCGGCAAGTTCATCACCGTCTATCCGGCCGACGACGAGCAGTGCGGCGTCATCGCGGAGGAGCTCGCCGCTCTCCTGGCCGGCGAGGCCGGACCGTACATCCTCAGCGACATCCGCTGGGGCGACGGGCCCGTCCACCTGCGCTACGGCAGTTTCACCAGGCGACACTGTTACGACGAGCACGGCGAGCTGCGCCCCGCCGTCGCGAACGCCGACGGTGAACTGGTGCCGGACCTGCGGGGCCCGGTGTTCCAGATACCCGCATGGGTCACGCCACCCGACTTTCTGAAGCCTCACCTCGACGCGCGCTCCGCGGTCACGGTCGACGCCATGCCGTACACCGTCGAGAAGGCGCTGCACTTCTCCAACGGCGGTGGTGTGTACGCCGCCCGTGACAACCGCACCGGCGAGAAAGTGGTCCTGAAGGAAGCGCGGCCGCATGCCGGACTGGCCGCCGACGGCGCCGACGCCGTGGCGCGTCTGCACCGCGAACGGACCGCGCTGGAGCGACTGTCGGGCCTGGCCTGCACGCCCGAGGTCCGCGATGCCTTCGTGCTCGGCGACCATCATTTCCTCGTTCTGGAGTACATCGAGGGCAAGCCGCTCAACTCGTTCTTCGCCCGGCGTCACCCGCTGATCGACGCCGATCCGGGGCCGGATCGCCTCGCGGAGTACACGGCGTGGGCGCTGCGCATCCACGGGCTGGTGGAGCAGGCCATGGAGGCGGTGCACGCGCGCGGTGTGGTCTTCAACGATCTGCATCTGTTCAACATCATGGTCTCCGAGGACGAGTCGTCCGTCGTCCTCCTCGACTTCGAGGCCGCGCACCAGAAGGGTCAGGGCGGCCGCCAGACGGTGGCGCATCCGGCCTTCGTCGCTCCGGCCGGCCGTCGCGGGTTCGACGTGGACCGCTACGCCCTGGCGTGTCTGCGGCTCGCGCTCTTCATCCCGCTGACCAGCCTCTTCGCCGTCGACCGCGCGAAGGCCACGCACCTCGCCGACATCATCGCCCGTCAGTTCCCGGTGGACCGGGCCCTTCTGGACGACGCCGTGCGGGAGATCCTGCGGGACCCGGGCAGTGCACCGGAAGCGGGCGCCGCCGGCTCCCCGGACTCCGGAAGCTACCTGCCCGTCTCCCCCGCCGACTGGCCGCACAGCCGCGACTCCCTGGTCCGTGCCGTCCTGGCCTCCGCGTCACCGGAGCGGGAGGACCGTGTCTTCCCCGGTGACATCGCCCAGTTCGCTACCGCGGGCGGCGGTCTGACCTTCGGCTACGGAGCGGCCGGCGTGCTGTACGCGCTGGACGCGAGCGGAGCGGACCGCTGCCCCGCGGCAGAGGAATGGTTACTGCTGCGGAGCAAGGAAGTGCCCTCGGGAACACCCGTCGGCTTCTACGACGGCCTCGCCGGCGTCGCCTGGACCCTGCAACGTCTCGGTCACACCGAACACGCGCTGTCGCTCGCCGAACTCGCCCTGGGCCAGCCCTGGGAAGAGCTCGCGCCGGACCTCCACAGCGGCCTGGCCGGACTGGGCCTCGCCTTCGACGCCCTCTCCGCAGCGACGGGCCACACGGACCTTCGTACGGCGGCGCTGCGGTGTGCGGAGCTCGCCGCCCGCTCCCTGACCGGAGGGCCCGGCCAGAACGCAGGCAGCCACACGGCCCGCGACGGATCGCGTGCCGGGCTGCTGCACGGAGCGTCGGGTACCGCCCTGTTGTTCCTGCGGCTGTACGAGCGCTCCGGCGACAGCACCCTCCTCGATCTGGCAGCGGAAGCTCTGCGCCGTGACCTCGCCCGCTGCGTGCACGGCGCGGGCGGCACCCTCCAGGTCGACGAGGGCTGGCGCACCATGCCGTACCTGGGCGCTGGCAGTGTCGGCATCGGCATGGTGCTCGACGACTACCTGGCCCACCGCCCGGACGCCGATTTCGAGCGCGCCCGGGGCGAGATCGTCCGCGCCGCGCAGGCGACCTTCTACGCCCAGCCCGGACTGTTCCGGGGCGCCGCCGGCATGGTTCTCCATCTGAGCCGTACGACCACGGGCGGACCCGGCACAAAGCCGGCCGACGTCCGCCGGCAGATCGACGCCCTCGCCTGGCACGCCCTGACGTACCAGGGCCACCTGGCCTTCCCCGGCGAGCAGATGATGCGTCTCTCGATGGACCTGTCGACCGGCACCGCGGGCTGTCTGCTCGCGATCGCCGCGGCACAGGGCGACCACCACGCTCATCTGCCGTTCCTCCCGCCGCTCCGGCGGCCCCAGAACCGGCCCGACTCCGGGCCGTCCTTGAGCACCACCGTCCCCGAATGAGAGGAAAGATCATGAACCTTCTCGACCTGCAGTCGATGGAGACCCCGAAGGAAGAGGCGATCGGCGACGTCGAGACCGGCGGAAGCCGTGCCAGCCTGCTGCTCTGCGGCGACAGCAGCCTGAGCATCACGACCTGTAACTGAGGTCGCCGGGCCCCGGTCGGTGGCACCACGCCGCCGACCGGGGCCCGTCCCGTCCCGGGCGGTTCGCCGCCCGGGACGGCCGCCGTTCACCGACCCGCACGAGGCCGTGGCCCGCGGCCGGCCACAGAGGAGCCCCCGCGATGGCCTACAAGCGCCCCCGCCCCAGCGGCACCGACGCCGGTGGCAGGGTGCCCACCGGCGGCGCGCACAGCCTGCTGCGTGCCGCGGTCCGGAGCAGCGCCACCCGTACCGCGGCGATTCTGCTCTGCTCCGTCGCATCCGCCGGCGCGGCCGTCGCGTCGCCCGCCGTTTTCGGACACACGCTGGACCTCCTCCTCGACCGGCACAGCGATGCCACGTCCTGGGTCGTGCTCAGCGCCGCGCTCCTCACTGCCGAAGTGCTCCTGGACACAGCCGTCGCCCTGTTGACCGGTGTCACCAATGCCCGGTCGACCGCCTGGCTGCGGACCGGCGCCCTCGGGCGGCTTCTGGCGACGTCACCGGACCGGGCGTCCCCGCTCCCCCCGGGGGATGTCGCGACACGTCTGTCGGTCAACGCGACCGAGGCCGGGACGGTGCCCGCGGCGGCCGCCGCGCTGACCGCGTCCCTGCTCGGCCCGGCCGGTGCCGTGATCGCCCTGCTGTTCATCGACGTCTGGGTCGCTCTCGCCTTCCTCGCCGGACTGCCCCTGCTGGTCGTCGTGTTGCGCGCTTTCGCCCGCAACTCCTCGGACACCGTGGGCCGGTACCAGCAGATCCAGTCGGACATCGCGTCCCGGCTCCTGGAAGCGCTCGACGGGGCGCGCACCATCGCCGCTGCGGGCACCGAGGACCGGGAACGGGCCCGCATTCTCCAGCCCTTGGCAGGCCTGGACCGTGAGGGACGGCGCATGTGGCGGATCCACGGCAGGGCGGTCGCGAACAGTCAGGTGCTGCTGCCCTTGCTGACGACCGCTGTTCTGGGTGTCGGCGGAGTACGGCTCGCCGCCGGGGCCATCAGTGTCGGCGAACTGCTCGCCGCGTCCCGGTACGCCGCCCTGGCGGCGGGCATGGGAGCCCTGGCCGGGCTCCTCGGTGCGATCGTCCGGGGCCGCAGCGCCGCCGCCCGCCTCGCCGTGCTCCAGGACCTGCCGGCCGTTCGGCACGGAGAGGGAACACTGCCGCACGAGGGCAGCGGCACGGTCGAGATGCGCGGAGTCACCGTCGTCCGGGAGGGACGCACGGTGCTCACCGATGTGCACCTGGTGGTGCCCGGCGGGACGACCGCGGCCGTGGTGGGCCGCTCCGGAGCCGGCAAGTCGACTCTGGCGGCCGTCGCCGGACTCCTCACCGAACCGGACGAGGGCTGCGTCCTGCTCGACGGCGTACCACTGCATTCCCTGGCACGCGACCGGTTGCGCCAGGAGGTGGCGTACGCCTTCGAACGGCCGGTCTTCCTGGCGGGAACGGTGGCCGACGCCATCGCGTCGGGGGCCCGTCGTGCCTCGGCGAACGAGATCCGTACCGCCGCACGGGCGGCGGGCGCCGACGGCTTCGTCCAACTCCTCCCCGAGCGCTACGAGTCGCCCGTCGTCGGCGCACCTCTGTCGGGAGGGGAACTGCAACGCCTCGGGCTGGCCCGCGCGTTCGCGCACGCGGGCCGGCTGCTCATTCTCGACGACGCCACGTCCAGTCTGGACACCGCCACCGAACGGCAGGTGGACCGCGCCCTCGCCCAGGAGGTACGGCCGGGCACCCGGCTGGTGGTCGCGCACCGGATCTCCTCGGCGAGCCGGGCGGACCTGGTGGTCTGGCTGGAGGACGGCCGGGTACGGGCCGTGGGGCGGCACCGTGATCTGTGGCAGGACCCCGCCTACCGTTCGGTGTTCGCCGCATCCGACGTGCCCACAGAGGCGCCGGCGCAACCGGCTCCCACACCGAAGCAGGTGCCACGGGCCCCGGTGTCGGCGGACGCGGCGGGTGGTCCGGCAGCAGGACGGGCCGCCCGATGACGGCCGCCGGGATCCACAAGCCGCGCGACAGCATCGCGCCCGGTGCGCTACGACGTCTGCTCCCTCCCGCCCGCCGCTTCCTCGCGACTCGCAAGAAGGCTCTGGCCGCTCTGGCAGGCTGGTCCCTCGTCGAGTCCGCACAGACCTTTCTGGGCGGCTACTGCATCGCCCAGGCTCTGGACCGCGGCTTTCTCGCGGGTGACACGAAGGCCGGTCTGCTGTGGCTGTCGGCCGCCGCGGTGTCCATCCTCGTGGCCGCGCCGGTCGTCCTCGGCGTCTTCGCCCAGCTGACGCATCTCGTCGAGCCCCTCCGCGACGCCCTGGTGACGCGGGCCGTCTCGCGGTCGCTGCGCAGCGCGGTCGCCGCACCGGGTCGCGCAGACGGCACAGCGGTGTCCCGGCTCACACAGCAGACCGAGATCGCCCGCGACAGCTTCGCCGGACTGGTGCTCACCCTGCGGTCGTTCGCCTTCACCGCCGCGGGCGCGCTGGCCGGCCTGCTCACGCTGGCGCCCGAGTTCCTGCTCGTCGTCCTGCCGCCCCTGGTCCTCGGCCTGGCGCTGTTCGCCGCCACTCTGCGGCCGATGGCCGCGGCCCAGAACCGGTTCCTCGACGCCGACGAAGCGCTCACGCAGCACAGCGGGACCGTCCGTGCCGCGCTGCGCGACATCGTGGCCTGCGGGACCCGGAACGAGGCGGAACGCCGGGGCGCGCGGCTGATCACGGACGCCGAGGAAGCGTCCCGTTCGCTGGCCCGCTGGGCCGCGGTACGGACGCTGGCGCTGGGTGTCGGCGGCCAACTGCCCGTCATTCTGCTGCTGGTGGCCACCCCGTGGCTGCTGAGCCGGAACGTGACGGCGGGCGCGCTGATCGGTGCGCTCACCTATCTGGTCCAGGCGTTGTTGCCGGCGCTGCACACACTCATGACGGCGCTCGGTGCGGCGGGCACCCGGCTCGTGGTGGTTCTCGACCGGTTCGTCCGGGACACGTCCGAGATCGCGTCCTCCGTCGGGCCCGTGGCCGACACCCCGGTGAAGCCGTCCGACTCGGCAACAGCCGTCGGCATCCGGTCCGTTCGCCTGGCGTACGGGCCGCGGGCCCGGCCCGTCCTCGACGGGCTCGATCTGTCCGTCCGGACCGGGGAGCACATCGCGGTCGTGGGGCCGAGCGGCATCGGGAAGTCCACGCTCGCAGGCGTGGTGGCCGGCATGCTGCTACCGGACCGGGGCACGGTCCACCTGGCGGGCCGCCCGGTCACGGGGCGCCCGGCCGACGAGCTGGCGCCGCTGCGGGTGTTGACCCCCCAGGAGGCGTACGTCTTCACCGGCACGGTGCGCGAGAACCTCACCGCTTTTCGTCCCGGCGCGCCGACCGAGGACATCGAGGCGGCCGCCGATGCACTGTGTCTCGGGCCGCTGGTCCGGCGCCTCGGCGGGATCGACGCCGACGTGACACCCTCCGCGCTGTCACAGGGAGAGCGGCAGCTGCTGTGCCTCGGGCGCGCTTACCTGTCTCCGGCGCCGCTGCTTCTGCTCGACGAGGCCACCTGCCACCTGGACCCCGCCGCGGAGGCCCATGCGGAGCGGGCGCTCGCCCGGCGGCCGGGAACCCTGATCGTCGTGGCCCACCGCCTGTCGTCCGCGCTGCGGGCGGACCGGGTGCTCGTCCTCGACGGCACGCGCGCGGAGTTCGGGAGCCACGCTGAGCTCCTGACCCGCTCGGAGCTCTACCGGGATCTGGTGGGCCACTGGCAGGAGGACCGCTGAGCGGCCCCCTGCCGGCCCCTCGTGTCTGTGTCGGGTGTCTCTACGTCCAGCCGGCGCCCTGGGCGATCCGGATCGCGTCGACGCGGTTGCGGGCCCCTATCTTGCGGATGACGCTGGCCATGTAGTTGCGGATCGTGCCCTGCGACAGATGCAGGTCACCGGCGACCTCGGCGATCGTCGCACCTTCGGCAGCGAGCGACAGCACACTGAGTTCACGGGGAGTCAGAGGCATCTCCGCGGCCTGGAGAAACCCGAAAGCGAGCGATTCGTCGATGAATCGCTCGCCTTTGGCAACGGTGTGAATGGCCTCGAGTAATCGACAGGGCGAACAATCCTTGTCGACATAGCCCAGCGCGCCGGCGTTGAACGCCTTGCGCAGTACTCCGGGCTTCTCCGGTGTGGCCAGCACCAGTAACGCGGCCTCCGAACGGGCGTCGGAGAGTGCTGCGCGGCTCCCCCGCACCGACGCCTCCAGGGAGTCCGCGTCGGCAACACACACATCGGGCGACAACGCCCCCCGTTCCTGCCTCCCCGGAAGGCAGGATGCAGCCGAGACGTCAAGCGCGCCATCGGAACGCAGCAGTTCCACGAGAGCAGATCTCATCAGCTGCGCGTCGTACGCGACGATGACCCGGATCATGTCCACCCCTTCAACTCACCGACTACCGCGGCCGATCAGCCGGCCGCCGCCCCACCCTCACCCGAGTGCCCACATCGGAGCCGAAAGAACGGGCGCGCGGGGGCACGCCGGGAGCACGACCGGTGCACAAGGGAGCGCATCGGCAACCCCGCAGGTGGTGCGGGGTCGCCGATGCGCGGCGCGATGAAGCGGTGCCCGAAGACGCGTCGAGACGGTGCCCGGAGGGACCCTCGCTACGACGTCAGGCCGATCTCCTCACAGTCGGCCTTGTACTTCGCGGTGCAGATCTCCTCGACCGTGTAGACACCGTCCTTGACGACGGTGTCCTTGATGTTCTCCTTGGTCAGCGAGACCACCGGCACCAGTACCGACGGAATGCCCTTGGTGGTCGGGCTGTCGATGTCCGCCTGGGCCATGGCACCGAGTCCGATACCCCTGGCCAGCAGGATGGCCATCTCCGCGGCGGCACTCGCCTCCGGCGCGTTGGGCTTGTAGACACTCATGAACTGCTCGCCGGCGACGATGCGCTGTACGGCAGCGAGTTCCGCGTCCTGGCCGGTGACCGGCGGGAGCGGGGAGACGCCGGCCTTCTTCAGGGCGGCGATGATGCCGCCCGCCATGCCGTCGTTGGCGGAGTAGACACCGGCGATGTTGTCACCGGTCAGGCTCACGATCGCCTCCTGCATGTTCGCGTTGGCGTTCTCCGGCTTCCACTCCTTGGTGTCGTACTCCCTGCCGATCTCCACCTTGCCGTCGAGCTCGGAGTGCGCGCCCTTCTTGAACATGGCGGCGTTCGGGTCGGTGACCGCGCCGTTCATCATCACGATCTTCGAAGACTTGGCCTTGTCCCCCAGCGCTTCGAGGAGCGCCTTCCCCTGGACATGGCCGACCTCTTCGTTGTCGAAGGAGGTGTAGGCGTCGATCGGCCCCTCGGCGAGGCGGTCGAAGGCGACGACCGGAATGTCGGCGTCTTTCGCCTTCTGCACCGCGCTCGCGATGCCCTTGGAGTCGACGGCGTCGATGATCATGACGTCGACCTTGCTCTCGATCATGGTGTCGACCTGTTGCGCCTGGAGAGCCGCGTCCTGTTTGGCGTTGGCGTAGACGACCTTGCCCTTGTCATTGGTCAGCTGGCTGACCTTCTTCTCGATGACGGGCTTGTCGAACTTCTCGTAGCGCGCCGCCTCGTTCTCCGGAAGGAGCAGGCCGACGGTGATGTCGTCGCTGGTTCTCACGCCCGTGCCCTCTTCGCTGCCACAGGCAGCGAGGGACACGGCCATCGCGGAAACAGTGATGGCTATGGCGGTGCGACGCAAATGTGCGTTCATCTGTGGAAATCAACCTCCCTGACAGGCCGCTTCCTTGCGACCGAGGTGGCTGGAAGTCAACTCCGCTCCGACAAATGCGTCAAGAAGTGCAATATTAACGAGATGGCAACAGGTTTTGTCCGTTAGTTAAGTGAACGCAGACATCTCTCCACGAAGGCCCTGGACACTTACTGACATAGCGGAAGCATCGGGCACGGAAATGATGCGCCGAACCACCGTCCGAGCACGGGAAATCCGACTGCGCGCCGGAGAACCGGAATCCCGCACAGAACGACCGGCGGCCCGGCCCGGGGACTTACGGCGAGAGGATCCGTCAGCGGGCCTGCCGCTGGAATCCCTCGAGTCCGGCCTGCACCTGCGGGTAGGGCGTCGCCTCGGGCAGCGCGCGGCCCTCGCGTACGGCACGCGCCGCCTCGGCTGCGGCATGGATGGCGGCACGGTAGGGCAGCGAGCCCGTACTCACCCGGCGGACGCCCAGGGCCGCCAGGTCGGCGGGCGACAGGCCCGGGACCGCGAGCACGTTCAGCGGCACCGGGATGCTGCGGGCCAGCTCGCGGAGCACGGCCGGCTCCGACACACCGGGTACGAAGATCCCGTCCGCGCCGGCTTCCACATAGAGCGCGGCGCGGTCGAGGGTGGCGTCGACGGTCGCCTCCTGCCGAAGCCAGTAGGTGTCGACGCGGGCGTTGACGAAGAGGTCCGGGCGGCGGAGCTTGACGGCCTCGACCTTCGCGGCGTGGACCTCCGGCCCGATGAGCCGCTCGGCGGAACTGTCCTCGATGTTGATGCCCGCCGCATCCAGCTCGGCCGTGTAGTCGGCGACGGCGTCCGGTTCGTCCGCGTAGCCGTCTTCGATGTCCACACTGATGAAGCACGGCAACCGCGACAGCGCGCGGGCGAGGAGGATGTTCGCCTCCCTGGTCGCACGCCCGCCGTCGGGGCGGCCCATGCCGGCGGCCACGCCGAGGCTGGTCGTACCGATGGCTTCGAAGCCTGCGTCGAGGAAGGCCAGCGCCGAGGGCACGTCCCAGGCATTGGGCAGGACCAGCGGCAGTTCGCGGCGATGGAGCTCATGGAAGGCCATGAGTCCCATCTTTCCGCTCCGGAGCGGCGACCGGGACGCGAGGGCCGAACCGCGCCCGGCCCGACCCGGCCGGTCGGTGCACGCGGGACCAGGGTCGGAACACGGGGCAAGGAGGTACGCGCGCCCTCGAAGGCGGCGGCCGGCACGGCACCGGGAGGAAGTGCCGCACCGGCCGCCTGGTCGGCGCGTCAGGCCGTGTGGAGCCGCAGCCCGTACCGGCCGAGGATCTCGTTGATCGGCTGGTGCCAGGTCTGGCCTCCGCCGCTGCAGTTGCCCCAGCCGCCGGAGGTGACGCCCTGCGCCTGGTCGCCGCTGATGAAGGAGCCGCCCGAGTCGCCGGGTTCGGCGCACACGCTCGTCTTCGTCATCTGATGGACGGCGCCCTGGCTGTAGTTCACGGTCTCGTTCTTCGCGAGGACCGCACCGCAGTGCCAGTGCGTGGTGGAACCGGACCGGCAGATCGAAGCCCCTATGGGAGCCTCGGCGGAGCCGCGGACCAACTGGTCCGGCACCGTGCCCCAGCCGAGGACCACGGGAACGGTCCACCAGCCGCTGCCGACACTGACCCAGGCGTAGTCGTCACCGGGGAAGGACGATCCCTGGAAGTTTCCGATGTGCGAGCCGTCCCAGCCCCGGACCGCCGCACCCCCACCACCGCAGTGCCCGGCGGTCACGAAGCCGCCGTGGACGGAGAAGCCGATGGAGCAGCGGACGTTTCCGGTGTAGTACGGGTCGCCGCCAACGGTGCCTGCGGCAAAGGTCTTGGGCGCCTCGGCCGTCTTCTGGACCTGGACGGGGCCTGCCTGGCGTGCACGGGCGAGGAAGGCCTTGACATCGTTGTCGGTCTGCTGATCGGCAACGACGTTCACCACGACGCGGTTGATACGCGGATCCACATGCCAACTGCTCACGCCGGCAGGGGCTTTGAAGCCGTCGATCTTCTTCTTCACGGCATCGAGCCGGGCGGCGTCGTACGTCACGAGCCGAACCGACGCGCCGGTGGCCCGGACGGCGCCGGCCTTGGCGCGGTCGGTGATGGCGACACCGAGCTTGCCGGTGCCGGCGTCGAACCAGGCACCGCCGAAGGCGGGGCCCGCCGCGCGGCGCGCCGTGCTCTCGATGGCGGTGGCGGCCCGCTCCGCCGCGAGGCGGGACCGGGCCTGGTCCTTCGTCAGGCCGAGGTCCCTCTCCATGGCATCCAGCAGGCCGGCGGACGCCTGCGGTTCGGCGGTGGGGGCGGGTGCTGCGGCGGATGCCGGGGCGAGTCCGGCGCCGGCCCAGGCGCCCAGGACGAGAAGTGCGGACATGCCGGTGCGCAGAACTGTTGTGCGTCTCAAGGCGTTGCCCTTCGGTTGTTCCAACGAGGTGGGGGTGGAACAGCACAGCTTTGGGAGCGCTCTCAATCGCTCCCCGGCGGAGCGTAGCCGAGGCACATCACCAGGTCCATGACAGGCGCACGGCAGATTTGCGCGCCGCGGCGCAACGGTCACCGAGGAGTTCCGGCGATTACGCCCGGAACTCCACCCGTGAACAGCCGAGTTGACCGAACGGTTGGTCTAGACCTGAACGGCTCCGCTGCGTCATAGTGAAGGTGTCCTCGCGGCCGTCCACCGCAGGGCCCGCCGACCCGCGCCACCCCCCGATCGAACCGCCTCCCCACCGCCCGGGGAGGCGGTTCTTCGTCTGCGACACCCCGGACCGTCCCCCGCAGGTTCCTGCCCGCCAGAAAATAGTAGCCATGTACGGTATTGCTCGTGAGTTCAGCAACGGAGAACGCCACGGCGGGGTTTCTCGTCTGGCGCCTGTCGATGAAGTGGCGGGTGGCCGTCGACCGGGCGGTCGCGCCGCTGGGCCTGACCCACGCGCAGTACGCGCTGATGGCGTCGCTGTACGGCATGCGGCGGTCCGGACTGACGCCCAGTCAGCGCGGACTCGCCGACCACACCGGGCTCGAACCGCTGTACGTGTCCAAGCTCGCCCGCGCACTGGAGGCTTCCGGGCTCGTCGCCCGCACCCGGGACCCGAACGACCCGCGCGCCATGCAACTGTCGCTCACCGAGCAGGGGCTCGACGTCACGCGCCGCGCGATCACGGTGGTCCAGGGTCTGCTCGACCAGTTGCTGGAGCCGCTCGGGGGCCAGAACAGCGCGCGTACACGGCAGTTCACCCGTGAGCTGGCCATCCTGCTCGACGCACCTCTTGATCCGCACACGGAGAACGAGAAGGAGCAGTCATGACCACCACCACGGCACCCGCGGCCAACGCCCGGGTCATAGCCCTGGCGCACTACGCCGGGCGCGCCCTCCTGGAGGGCGCACTGGCGCGCCACGGCGTCACGTTCCACCAAAGCGTCACGCTCCGCGCCCTCGTGGCCGCGGGCGAGTCCGCCGGCCGTGACCGGCTCGTCGCCGACGTCACCGGCTCGCTGAAGACCGACGAGTCGGTCACGCACGGCGTGATCGAGGAGATGACGGCCGCGAAGCTGCTGGAAGAGGACCCGGCCGAAGCATCCCAGGTGCGACTCACGGACGCCGGACGGGAGTTGTTCGACACCACCTCCGCCGAGAGCGCCGAGATCGCCGCCCGGCTGTACGGCGGCATTCCGGCAGAGGACCTCGCGATCGCGGGACGAGTGCTGTCTCTGGTCACGGAGCGCGCGAACGCCGCGTTGGCAGGCGCCTGAGCCGGAGCACCCGCGCCCAGCCGCGATGCCGGCGCGGGCCCGACTCGCGGGTCAGTGCGGCCGGTTGTGGGCGTCGGCTTCGGCGGCGGACTTCAGTTCGCGCAGCCAGGCTTCGAGGCCCGCGCCGAGAAGCTTCGTCGCCGTGGGGACGTCCGCTTCGACCTGGGCGCCGGTGTGGGTCTCGTCGGTGCTCACGCGAACGCCGCCCTTGACCTTGGTGAAGGTCCACACATGAACGCCGTCGATGCGCAGGCCTTCACCGACCGCGGGCCCTGTCCACCGGATGCACGAGTGGTGCTTGATCTGCCGGACGGTCGAGGTGATGTCCAGGCTGGTGGCGGGAGTTGCGGGGTTGGGAGGGATCGGGGTCGTCCACCGGAATGCCGAACCCTTGCGGAACGGGCCGTGGTCGAGGCGGTCCACGGACTCGACGGGGGTCTGCCAGGACGGCCAGCGCTCCACGTCGGTCTGAAGGCTCCAGATCGTGCGCAACGGGGCGTTGATCACGACCTCGGTCCGGTGACGGACGAGGGCGTCGGGGTCGACGCCCTTTCCGCGGCAGGTGACGGGCCTGTCCGAGTGGGGGGCATGGGAGGCGGCGGCCCCGGCGGGCGCTGCCGCTGCGCCGAGGAGGCCGAGGACGAGCGGGACGGCGTAGAGGGCGGCGCGACTGCTGGTGCTACGGAGGCCGGACATGGAGTTCTCCTCTGTCGGAAGGGGTGAGCACTGCCGGTTGAGCGTGTGACGCAACTGCCTCCGCAGCCGCGCTCCGCTAGAAGCTCATGTGTTCGTTAGAAGTTATAACTCCCTACGGAGCGGCCGGTCAATGGGTTGCGTGATAACCTCTAACGAAATTTTGAGGCTGTAGACCGATAGGTCGGGACGGTGACAGGCCATGGCGACAACGGGCGCGAACACACCGCGGGAGCGCTATCGGGCCCAGGTGCGCGCGGAGATCACGGAACGCGCCTGGGAGCAGATCGCCACGGCGGGAGCGTCCGCGCTCTCCCTCAACGCGATCGCCAAGCAGATGGGCATGAGCGGACCGGCGCTCTACCGCTATTTCGCCGGCCGCGACGACCTGATCACCGAGCTCGTCCGGGAGGCGTACCGAAGCCTCGCCGACACCCTCCGCTCGGCTTCCGACACCGGCGCCGACCTGGCCGGGCTGGCACACACCCTGCGCGGCTGGGCGATGGCGGACCCGCAGCGGTACTTCCTCATCTACGGCACCCCCATCCCCGGCTACCACGCACCCGAGGACATCACCGCGATCTCCACCGAGATCATGACGACTCTGGTCGACGCGTGTGCGGCGCTCGCTCCGGGCGGCACACCGACACCGTTCGCCGGCCATCTGGCGGACCACCGGGGCTGGGCCGCCGGGCACCCCGCCCCGCCGGAGACCCTCCATCGGTTCCTGACGTTCTGGACCCGTCTGCACGGCGTCCTGTCACTGGAACTCGCGGGCCAGTTCGCCGGGATGGACTTCGACCCCGCCCTGCTCTTCGCCACCGAAGTGGACGACCTGCTCGCACCGAGGCCCGGAGCTCAGAGCTCCTGAGCTCAGAGCCGCCCGGCCATGTCGAGGAAGCGGTGGATCGACGCCTTCATCGCCGCGACGAAGTGCTGACGGGTCTCGTCGGCCACCAGGTCCAGCGACAGATACGGGTTGAGGTCCTCCAGCTCGACGAGCAGCAGTTCGCCGTCGGGGGCGCGGCATGCGTCGACCCGCTGGATGCCCGACGCGATGGTGTTCCAGTCGATGAATCGCCGGGCGAAGTCGAGATCCGCTCCGGTCGGCTCGTACGGTTCGAGCACCCACCGCCGCTCGGGATCGGGGGCGTACAAGGCGTACTGGAAGGCATCGTCGACGAAGTAGAAGGACACCTCGTAGCGGAAGTCGATCCGCGGCTGGACGAGCACATCACCGTAGGTGAGATGCGACAAGCGCTCGCGGGTGACGAACTCCAGGCCGATCGAGTCCGCGCCGGCCTTGGGCTTGACCGCGTACTGCTGCGCCGCCGGCAGGACGTCGAGGTCCGCGAGCCGGTCGACGGTGGGTATGACGGGGTGGCCGTCGGCGGTCAGATCCAGCAGATATTGCTTGCCGGCCATGTCCCCCCTGCCGGAGAGCGGGTTGTAGACGGGGATTCCCCACGCCGTGGCCCGGTCGCGAAAGGCGTCGTAGGCGTCCTGGTAGTGCAGCACAGGGCCGCTGTTGCGGACCACGACCGCGTCGAAGCCGTCCATCAGCGCGAGCGCCTCCCGCGGGTGACACAGGGCGAGGTCGAAGTCCTCGCGCAGCCGGGAGGTCAGGAAGATGTCCTCGTCGCAATAGCGGCGGCCCCGTGCCGGATAGGCGAGGTCGGTGACGAAGAGCAGTCGCGGACGGACGGACACGGGCATCTCCCGGGGAGTGTGGTCGACACCGGACTCCGGGCATCCCGCGGAGTTTGGTTGAGCTCCAAACTACCCATCCCCCGGAGCGCGCCCCGCGCCGGGGCCCGCACGCGGCCTGCCCGCACCCCCGATCCGGTTGCGCAGGTCAGAGACGGTGCAGGCGAATACCGGACAGCCGCCCCTCGGCCACGTCCACGGTCATGAAGGTGCGGTACGGCTGACGCCGCCGGTCGGTCGGCGAGCCGGGGTTCAGCAGCCGAAGTCCGCCCGGAGCGGTCGTGTCCCAGGGGATGTGACTGTGCCCGAACACCAGCACGTCGAGGTCGGGAAACCGCTCCGCACACCGCTGCTCCCGCCCCTTGGCCTGGCCGGTCTCGTGGATCACGCCGAAGCGCAGCCCGCCGAGCTCGGCCCGCGCCACTTCCGGCAGACGCGCCCGCAGTGCGGGGCCGTCATTGTTGCCGTACACCGCGAGGAGCCGTGACGAGCGGGCCTCCAGCAGGTCGAGTGTCGCGCTGTCGACCCAGTCACCCGCGTGGAGCACCACATCCGCCTCGTCGATCCGCTCCAGCAACTCGGCGGGGAGATGCCGGGCGCGCCTCGGGACGTGGGTGTCGGCGGTCAGCAGCAGTCTCATCCCTCTACCCTGCCCGCCTTCCAGCGGCGCCGGTCCGCCTGACGCGCGGAGGCCGGTGCGCGGGGTTCCGGGTCAGCCGGCGGCTCGTGCCAGCAGTCCCGACAGCAGCACTTCGAGCGTCTGGCGCAGCGTGGACGGGAAGTCGAGGCGCATGGCCGCGAGGGCAGGGTCCGCCTCGTAGGCCGCCAGCATGGCGGCCGACGGATGGGCGTGCGTCCAGACGGCACCGGTCACCATGATCATGCCGCCGGTGAAGCGCAGGGCGTCGTGTTCGCCGAGTTCGGGCAGGTGGGTGCGCACCAGTTCGGCCATGGCCATCGCGCCGGCGATGGCCGAGCGCTTGTACTCCGCGGCGACCTGCGGGGAGACATTGCGCTCCAGCACCGCGGCCTGAGCACCGATCAGGTCGCACAGCACCGGGCGCTCGGCCAGCGCGGACGCGATGACGGCGGCGACCCGGTCGGCGCGTCCGGTGACGGGTGCGGCAGCGTCGAGAGCCTCCGGCAGTGTGGTGCGCAGGTGCTCCACCAACTCCTGGCACGCGGCGTCCAGCAGTTCGAGGAGAACGGCCTCCCGGGACTCGAAGTAGCGCAGCACGTTCGACTTCGCCAGACCGACGCGTCGGCTCAGTTCGTTCAGGCTCACCTGCGCCACCGGCATCTCGGTGAGCATGGCGGCCGCCGTGTCCAGGATCGCCTTGCGGCGCTGGGCGCGCTGCTCCTCGTTGCGTGCGCGCTGGAATGTCGTTGCCATGACCACATGCTACAGACCCCCGGTCTCTTGTTATCGGACCAGCGGTCTGCTAACTTCGAAATGCAACAGACCGGCGGTCTGCTAACCGTCGGCACATCTGCCCACCCCAGGAGCCCCCATGTATGCCGTCCCCGACCAGACCGGGAAGTTCGCCGTCGTCACCGGCGCCAACAGCGGAACGGGCAAGGAGACCGCACGCCGTCTCGCCGACGCCGGAGCCCGTGTCGTCCTCGCCGTCCGCACCCTCTCCAAGGGCGAGCAGGCCCGCGACGAGATCATGGCCCGGCACCCGCACGCCCAGCTCGAAGTACGCCGCATCGACCTGGCCGACCTGGACTCGGTGAAGGAGTTCGCCGACGGGCTCATCGCCGACGGCACACCCCTCGACCTGCTGGTCAACAACGCGGGCGTCATGGCGCCGCCCACCCGTATGACCACCGCCGACGGCTTCGAACTGCAGCTGGGGAGCAACTTCCTCGGCCCCTTCGCCCTGACCCTCCGGCTCCTTCCGCTGCTGCTCGCCGCCCCGGCTCCGCGCGTGGCCACCATGAGCAGCGGCACGGCCAACTACGGCCGGATCCACTTCGGCGATCTCCAGTGGGAGAACCGCCGCTACAGCCCCAATCTCGCCTACGCCCAGTCCAAGCTGGCCGACCTGATCATGGCCCAGCAGCTGACCGCGGTCGCCGCCGAGCGCGGCTGGAACCTGCTGAGCACCGCCGCCCACCCCGGGTACACCACGACCAACCTCCAGACCGCGGGCGCGAGCCTCGGCCGCGGCAAGCCCTCCCGGCTGCACGCACTGGTGAGTGCCATCGACTTCCTGCCCAAGCAAGGTGTCGAGCAGGGCGCCGAACCGCTGCTGTACGCGGCGACCAGTCCGGAAGCCGTGGCGAACGGCTACTACGGTCCCAGCGCCCGGTTCGGGCTCGTCGGCCCGACCGGCACGGCACGGGTGACCCGGCGGGCCCTGGACCCCGCGGCCAACGCCCGCCTGTGGGCCGAGGCCGAGCGCCTGACCAGCGTGTCCGTGCCGTCCACCGTCGCCTGACACCGGGCGCCGGCCGCCTCGCACGCAACGCCCGGCAGTCGTCGGCAGTGCCGCCGGACGCCGGGGGCCGAGCACCGATGTGACATCCCACCGCACACGGACGCCGCGAGTGGGTAGGCGTGGCCTATGGACGTTGTGGACTCAGACGAGCTGTTGCGGCGAATCCAGCGGGCGCGTGACTGGGCGGGCCGTGAAGAGGAGTCGTGGAAGGCACGGACCGGCGAGATGCAGGCCGATGATCCGGACGGGGCGCGTCGCGCGGAGGTGTTCGGATCGGCCTTCGAGACCGTCCGGAAGGTGCTGGACGAGATCGTCTCGCCCGGCCGGTCCACCTAGCGCCACAAGCCCTCCTTCCTCCCGGCCCTCGGATCACGCCGTAGGGCCTGCTTCCCCGCGACCGAAGTCGCTGTGTGCACACCGCAGTTCATCCCTCCGGCGCCGCCGCAGAGACCTTCGCCGGACGCCGGACGCCGTCACCCCGATCAGACTCGGAAACGACGACGTCACCCGACCGTTGGCGTCGTGACCGGTGGACGAAGAGGCGGGGAGACACGGTGCGTGACAAGGGGATGAGCCGGGCTCGGTTTCTGGCCGGGGCGGGGGCCGCGGGGATCGCGGCGGCCGGACTGCTCCCGACGGCGGGAACAGCCGCGGCGGCGCCGGAGGCCGGCACCGAACACAACAGAAGACGCGGCCTGACCCACCGGGGCGTCTGCTACGAGGTCGGTGAAGGCGAGACCCCGGGAACCACCTGGAGTACCGCGCGGATGCGGCACGACATGCGGGCGATCAAGAACGACCTGCACGCCGGCTCGGTGCTGATCGGGGGCGACGGCATCGACCGGCTCACCTCGACCGCCACCGAGGCCGTCGAACGCGGGCTGCACGTCTGGCTCCAACCGACCCTGGGAGACCGGCCCGAGGCCGACATCCTGGAGCATGTGGCGGAGGCGGGCAGGTACGCCGAGCGTCTGCGTCGGCAGGGCGCGCGGATCCACCTCAGTGTGGGCTGCGAGTTCGTGCTGTTCGTCCCGGGAATCGTGCCCGGCGACAATGCCGTGGAACGGATCGAGAACCTGCTGAGCGGAAACGTCGACCCCGAGCTCATGGCACGGCGGCTGCATGCCTTCACCGCACGCGCGGCCGCCGTCGGCAGGTCCGTCTTCCGCGGCCGGCTGACGTACGCGGCGGCTCAGGACGAGCAGGTCGACTGGAACCTCTTCGACATCGTCGGCATCGACTACTACTCCTCCCACCCCCGCCGCGCCGACCACGTCCGGGAGATCACCCAGTACCTGCGATGGGGTAAACCTCTGGCGATGCTGGAGTTCGGCAGCTGCACCTTCCTGGGCGCTCCGGAGCAGGGCGGCATGGGCTGGAACGCCGTCGACTACAGCAAGGACCCGCCCGAGATCCGCGGTGACCTCGTCCGCAGCGAGCGGACCCAGGCCGCGTATCTCACCGATGTCCTGGACGTCTTCGAGTCGATGAGCCTGTACGCGGCGATGGCGTACACCTTCGTGACCCCCGACGCCCCGCACCGGCCGGAGCCGCGCTACGACCTCGACATGGCCTCGTACAGCATCGTCAAGGCGATCAGGGACAGGCCCGACGACCCGGCATCCGGCTGGCACTGGGAGCCGAAGGAGTCGTTCCACGCGCTCGCCCGGCAGTACTGCCGGATGCGGTGACAGAAGGTTCGACACTCCCCCGCCCAGGGAGTGTTGAACGCTCCGCTGCCCGGCGCCTTGGCGCGCCGGGCAGCGGCAGGATCGGGTGGTGCGTCAGGCGTAGGTCACGGTCACCTGGCGGAAGCCGAGGGAACGCAGCAGACCCTGAAGCATGGCCGTGGTGTTCTTCTCGGCGCGTACGTTCAGCTCGCTTTCCTTGGCTGCCTCGCCGATGCGCTGGGCGGCGAGCCGGTGCACGGCCCGCTCGTCGGCAGGATTGTCGGAGAAGAGATCTCCGAGCCTGTCGAGGAGTCCGCGCTGCTTGGAGACCGCGTACGAACGGTCCGCGTTCAGGGCCGGGGTACCGAGCCGGGCATGCGGCAGCCGCAGCGTGGCCTCGGTGCGGTCCTCGTTGACGGTCACGCTCTTGTCGCCGAGCCGGTTCAGATCGACGTACGCGCTCACCGTGCCCGCGCCGACGTACAGGGTGCGGGTGCCCCGGATGGCGTCCGGCAGGAACTTGGCGTCCTTCTCCAGGTCGACGACGATCTGGAAGTTGCCGGCGGCGCCCTCGTAACGGTTCATGTCCTGAATGGATTTGAGTACGGCAGGACCCGAACGGTCCTTGGTCTCCTCACCGAAGACGTCATCGAGGCCGGGCACCAGGCTGAAGCGTCCGGCGAGCACGAACAGGACCAGGACGACCAGCAGGGCGACGGGTACCTTCACCCACCACGGCACCGGCGAGCGCCCCGTGGGGTGCTGCTTCTCAGGAGCTCGAGTAAGTGTCTTCACGGGCTCCGGGTTCCCCCGAAGGGCGGAGGCAGTCGCGCACCGCGGGCACTTTGCGGCACCGCTCCCGCCGGCCGGTGCCCACCCTGCTCACGGTCCTCTCGTGCCACCCGCCACACGCCGTACGACGCGGTGTCAGCCCTCGGACGGGAAGGGCTGCTCCGTCCAGATCGTCTTGCCGGACGGGGTGTAACGCGTGCCCCACCGGTGGACGAGCTGGGCGACGATGAACAGTCCGCGCCCGCCTTCGTCGTCCTCGGCGCTGTGCCGCAGATGGGGCGAGGTGTGGCCCGTGTCGGCGACCTCGCACAACAGCGAGCGATCGAGGATGAGCCGCAGGTGCAGCGGCCCCTCGGCATGTCTGATTGCATTGGTGACCAATTCGCTGACGACGAGCTCGGTCGAGAACACCAGGTCGTCCAGGCCCCATTCGTGGAGCTGTTCGGCGGCGAGCCCCCGGGCGTGGCCCACCGCGACCGCCTCCGCCGGGAGTTCCCAGTCGACGACCTTCCCGGGGTCGAGTTCACGGGTGCGGACGAGCAGCAGCGCGGTGTCGTCGGCCGTCGTACCGCCCGGCAGGAGCTCGGCCAGGGTGCGGTCGCAGAGCTCTTCGAGACTCCCCCGTCGTTCGCCGAGCACCCTCCCCAGAGCGTCCAGACCCTGGTCGATGTCGCGGTCGCGTGACTCGATCAGACCGTCCGTGAACAGCGCCAGCAGGCTGCCCACCGGGAGTTCGATGTCGATGGACTCGAACGGCAGGCCGCCGAGACCCAGCGGCGGTCCGGCCGGCAGCGCGGGAAACGACACACGGCCGTCGGGCTCCACGATCGCGGGCGGCAGATGTCCCGCCCGGGCCATGGTGCAGCACCGGGTGACCGGGTCGTAGACCGCGTAGAGGCAGGTCGCTCCCGTGGCGTCGTCGTGCGGAGGGTCCTGCGCGCCGGCGTTCGCGGACGGCTCGTCGGCCGACTGACCCACCAGATCGTCGACCCGGGTGAGCAACTCGTCCGGTGTCAGGTCCAGTTGGGCGAGCGCACGCACCGTCGTCCGCAGGCGCCCCATGGTGGCCGCCGCCTGGAGGCCGTGCCCGACCACGTCACCGACCACCAGTCCGACCCGGCTGCCGGACAGGGCGATCACATCGAACCAGTCGCCGCCGACTCCGGTCACGTCGTCGGTGGGCAGGTAGCGGTACGCCAGGTCGACGGCGGACTGCCGCGGCAGATGCTGTGGCAGCAGCTGCCGCTGGAGGGCGAGGGAAGCCCTGCGTTCCCGGGTGAAGCGCCGGGCGTTGTCGATGGACACGGCCGTACGGGCCGCGAGCTCGTCCGCCAGGGCGACTTCGCCGCGGTCGAAGGCCGCCGAGGGCGACTGGCGGGCAAAGGTCACCAGACCGAGCACGCTCCCCCGGCCCGCAGCGGCACGACCAGGGTGTTGTCCTCGAGCACCAGTCCGCCGGAGGAGAGACTGCGGTCCTGGAGCGAACCGGTCGGATACTCGACCGGGGCCGGCGGTTTCGTCCGGGCCGGGCCGTCGGGGCCGAAGGCCGGCTCGGGCCGGGCGGCGACCCGTACGAGAGCGGTGCCCGCCGGACCGCCCGGACCCAGCTCCTCGCCCTCCAGGACGCCGGACGTGAGATCGACGGTGACGGTGTCGGCGAATTCCGGCACCGCCACCTCGGTGACCTCCTCGGCGGTGCGGACGACGTCGAGCACGGTTCCGATGCTGCGCCCGGCCTCCACGAGCAGCGCCAGCCGCTGCTGCGCCTCGTAGCGGTCGGAGATGTCGAAGGCGTCCTCACAGACGCCGAAGACATGCCCGTCCGCATCCTGGAGCCGGTAGTACGAGCAGGACCAGAGGTGCTCCTGGCCGGGGTCGCTGGGCGGCCGGCCACGGAAGTGGAGGTCGAGGATGGGTTCACCGGTGTCGAGGACGTGGTGCATGACCTCGTCGAGGGTGTGCGGATCGCCCTCGGTGATGAACCTGCCCTCCGAGTACAGCTCATCGGCCCGCAGGCCGCGGAACTCGGCGAACGGCAG
The DNA here is from genome assembly GCF_050952975.1 of Streptomyces sp. CA-251247. Classification (NCBI taxonomy): domain Bacteria; kingdom Bacillati; phylum Actinomycetota; class Actinomycetes; order Kitasatosporales; family Streptomycetaceae; genus Streptomyces; species Streptomyces sp. CA-251247. Next base: position 596,506 of record NZ_CP191861.1, read on the forward strand.
TCCGATCTCGCGTTCGTAGGCGGCGTTGCACCATGTCAGGCGCAGCTCCGTGTCGTAGATGCCGAGGCCCACCGGCGACTGGGTGGCGAGACCCTCGAGCAGCGCCAGGCGGGACTCCCAGAGCCTGAGGCGCTCCAGCTCGGTCGCGACCAGCACGCGGGCCGCCGGGCCGCCACCGGGCAGTGTGCAGACGGCGGTGGCGACCATCAGGCTGCGGCCGTCGCGGTGCCGGGCGATACGGATCTCGGTGCCGCTGGGTGTGCCGGGACCGGGTCCGGACCCGGTCGCAGGGACCTCGGCGGGGTGCCGGGGCGGCAGAAAGGTGTCCAGCGGCCGGCCGATGATCTCGTCCTGGGTGTATCCCAGAAGCTCCTCGGCGGCGCGGCTCCATCCGACGACGGTGTCCTGGGCATCGAGAACCGCCGTGGCAGCTCGGGTGACGTCGAGCGGACCACGGAAGTCGGGACTCTTCGTCGCATTCCCATCGCTCATGGCGCCACACCAGCCCGATTCATTGCCTCCAGAATCCGCCCTGACCGAGACCGGCACAAGCGCAATGGTTCTGTTGCCCGGACCGGTTTCGCCCGTCCGGCTCACCGACTGCCCCGGCGGCGGCGCGAGGTGGGGAGGCTTGTGCTGTGAGTACGGGCCCGCGAGCGGCGGATCGGGCGGTGGAGCAGGGTCGCGCGGAAATTCCCCGCGTGCTCATCGGCGCGGCGCAGTCCTCCGACCTGGGCAGGATCAGCCGCCGAGCGATGACAGCCCGTCAGAAGCCCTCGCTCTCCGGGGGCTTGTGTCGAGGGGCACACCGACCGCGCTCCGGGCACCTGGCCCTATAGCTCGGATGAGCCCTCAATCGCATCCCTGCGCCTCATTGTTCACTCGCACGAGTGACAGGAACATCCACGCATCTCGATGAGGCACTTATCTGCATGTGACAATCATCGCCAATGGTGGCCGGATCTTTACCGGTGAGGCAATTCACAGAACTCGATAGTTTCGTCCTCAACAAGCCAGGTACACCCAAACATCGGACCACGAATCACTACTCCCGGGTCAGCTCGACAAAAGGGATGCAGCCGCGAACACCACAATTCCGGCGCGACGTCAAGGTCGGGATTGCCCAGGCGCGCGATGTAGTGCACTCTGTGCCCACGAGCCACGCAGTACGTGCAGCTCGGACGACGGAGCAGCCCATCCCCGACCAAGGCCCCACCCAGGCCGGTCCGCTGCTTTCCGCCGCACCGGGCAATAGTACAGACCAATGGGGGCGCAAGGGTGAAAGAATTTCCGCGGCCATCCGCCTCCTCCGGGGGCGAATCTCCGATTCCGGACGGGAATCACTCCCTTGGCTCGGAAAAGGTGCAGACGAATGCGATATCCGTCTCGAGTCTGCTGGCCCACCATTGGCGGGCAGTTCTCGACTACGCGTACATCTGCACTGTTTCTCCCGAGAGCGCGAAGAAACTCGCCGGCGGCGCATTCCTCCGCACCATCGGCGACCTCTCCCCCGGTGCCCTCGGCACCCCCGGCTCCGATGCCCCGTCTCCCGCCAGTCCGTGGCGCATCCGGCTGCTGACCGCCGTCCTCCAGACGGCCAGGGAATGGAGCGGCGACGAACGCAGATTCACCCTCCAGCCGGGTCTGCGAGAGCTGCACGGCGACAGGACGGGGGCGCAGTCCCGTCCGGAGCACACCAACCTCGTGCGACGTGCGTTCAACGCGCTGCCGGAACGAGCGCAGGCACGTCTGTGGCACGCGGAGGTGGAGGCCGAGGACATCGGCACGTCCGCCGTCATCGGCAGCCCGAACCCGGCCGCGGCCCGGGTGGAACTCCAGCGCGACCGGGTGCTCCTGCGCACGGCGTGCCAGCAGGCCCATCTCAATCTGGGCGGTGACTACTGCCGCAGGTACAACCGGCTCCTCGACGTCTACACGAGCCGTCCCGGGGTGCCGATGATGGCCGACCTCCAGGAGCATCTGGACAGCTGCGCCTTCTGCCGCCGGGCCGCGGATCAGCTCGACCACTCCGGTGACCGGCTGCGCCGCCTCCTCGCCGGGGCGGTGCTGGAATTCGGCGCGGACGCCTATCTGGCCGCCCGGCAGGCCGGCTCCGGCAGCACCGGTGGAGCCGTCCCCGCCGGCGATCCGCTCCCGGAGCACGGCAGGCACCGGACACCCGCCTCGCAACCGCGACTCGTCCTGCGGCAGGCCCGGCAGCGTCCGGTCCTCACGCTCGTGGTCGCCGGAAACGTTGTCATCGCGGTTCTCGCGGCCGGCTTCTTCCTCTTCCCGGCCGACTCACCGTCCTCGGCCTCCCCGGCTCCGTCCGCGCCCCCCTCCTCGACGGCCCCGGCGGCCGGTCCCTCCGCCGCTCCGTCGGCACGCTTCCGCAACGCCGCGACCAGTCTGTGCCTCGACGCGCGTTCCCCCGCGACATCCGGGGCCACGGCCGTCACCGCGCCCTGCTCGACGCAGCCCACGCAGCGCTGGCAGTTCGACGCGGCCGGCCTGCTGCGCAACGCCGGGACGGACGACCTGTGCCTGGCGTTCCACCGGACCTCTTTCCGGCTCCAGCTCTCGCCGTGCAGCACGCAGACCGGCGACGAACCGGCCTCACCTTTCGATCTCTCGCCCGACGGCCTGCTCGTACCCCGCGAAGAACAGGGACTCGCGGTGGTCCCCGTCGACCGGACGGCGTACACCGCGGTGGTTCTCAAACCGGCGGCCCAGCCGTCGTCCGACGCGACACAGCAATGGAGAAGCGACGCTCTCACCCCCTGAACGTCGCACACCTGTCCGGCCTCACTGTCCGTTTCCGACCACAGAGGTCATATTCTGATGACCGGTCATCACAGAGCTGCTCGTTCGGCCCTTCCGGCACGGACATCGCGGCATAGAGTGAGGCGCTCACGGCGAGGGCTCGATCTCGGCCAAACGGGTATCTCTACGCCACGAACCTTTGGCGCGGCCACGGCTTCCTGGGAGGCGATGCAGCCTTGACAAGGCAGGGTTTTGCTTTCTGCGGGGCCGAGTTCGCAGCTGTTTATCTCTACTCGGGGGAAGACGACCGGCTCGACCTGGCCGACGTGGTCGAAGGCCCCGACAATATCTGCTCACTGCCTGAGGCCTTCTTCCTCTCCGGCCGGTCGCCGGTCGCCGACGCCTTCCGCGACGACCGCATCCGGTGGCTCGGCCCGGCGCAGCTGACGGAGTACGCACGCGCGGGCGACGCGACGCCCGGTCCGGACACCGTCCTCGCGGAATGCGTCAAGGCCTGGCCGAGCACTACGTCGCTGGGCGCCCTGCCGCTGGGCGGGCACACCAGCAAGCTCGGCTGCCTCGTCGTCGTGGGTACCTCCGCGGAGGGCTTCGACACGGACTGCCGGCATCTGCTGGAGCTGTACGCCGATCAGGTCGCGGCGGGGATCGAGGCGCTCGACACACAGGTCGTGAAGCGGCAGCCGCAGGTCCGTCCGCGCCGGGGTGCCGGGCTGTTCCCACCCCGCAGCGGCGCCTTCACGCTGGTGCTCAAGACAGGCGACATGAAGGCCGACGACCAGGTCCTGGACCTGCTCGGCGTCGCTGCCGAGGACTTCGACGGGCGCGCGGAGACACTCCTCGCCTGCGCCGTCCCGGACGATGTGCCCGCGCTCATGTCGATCGTGGAGCCGGGTCGGTCGTCGTCCACGGACCACCAACTGGCCTTCCGCATCCGCCGGCCCAATGGCGAACTCCGCTGGCTCGGCCTGAGGTGCCGAATGCTGCTCTCCCCCGAGGGCAAGCCGGAGCGCATGCTGGGTGTCGTCGCCGACGCCTCCTATCTGCGGCCCAACGCCGACGAGGTGTCCCGTGTGCAGCGGCTGTCCGCCAAGCTCGCCGGCGCCACGACCGTCCGCGATGTCAGCGAGGTCGTGGTCGCGGCCCTGCGGGTACCGCTCGACGCCAGCCGGGTCGCCGTGGCGGAGCTGGAGGCCGACCGCCTGGTCGTCACCATCCTCGACCCGCCCGATCCCGACGCCTGGCCGGAGGTGTGGAGATCCGAGTGGCGGTCCGAGTGGCCCGACGCGGCGAGCAGCGCCTTGCCCACCCTCCGGAGCGCGCTGCGCGAGGGCACGGTCTCCGTGTGGCTGCCCGGCGCCGATCTGGAACCCGGGCTCGCGAACATCGGACCCGGCGGTCTCGCCGTGCTGCCGCTGCTGGCCGACGGCAGGATGGTCGGAGCCTGCCTGGTGGGCTGGGACCAGGAGCACCGGTTCGGCCCGGAGGAACGGTCCCTGCTGACGGCGACCGCCAGTCTGGTCGGCCAGGCCCTGATGCGCGCCCATGCGCTGGATGCCCGGCACGAGCTGGCCAGAACGCTGCAGCGCAGTCTGCTGCCCCGCAAACTTCCGGTGCTGCCCGGCGGCAAGGCCGTGGCCCGCTACCTGCCCGCGACGGTCGGACTCGAAGTGGGCGGCGACTGGTACGACGTCATTCCGCTCCCGGACAGCCATGTCGCGCTCGTCATCGGTGATGTCCAGGGGCACAGTGCCGAGGCCGCCACCATCATGGGACAGATGCGCACGGCCATCAGGGCGTACGCGGTGGAAGGGCATCCGCCCGACGTCGTGGTCAGCCACGCGAACCGGCTGCTCATCGGCATGGAGACCGATCTCTTCGCGACCTGCTGCTATGTGGACCTGGACATGGAGGAGGGCATCGCCCTCTTCGTACGGGCGGGCCATCTTCAGCCGCTGCTGCGGCACCCGGACGGTTCCACCGACGAACTGAACGTCCAGGGCGGCCCACCACTGGGTGTGATGACGGATGCTCAGTTCCCGATGACCGAGGCGGGGTTGACGCCGGGCACGGTGCTGACACTGGTCACGGACGGGCTGGTCGAGTCGGCGAACCTGCCGCTCGAGGACGGTATGAACCGCCTCCGTTCACTGCTCAGCGCCGCGGATCCGTCCGACACGGGTCGCACGGCCGACGACCTCCTCGGAAACGTCGACCGGCGTGACGACGATGTGGCCGTGCTGCTCCTGCGGTACGACGGCATGCTCGTCCGGCCGAAGCGGGCGCGCTGGACCGTGTGGAGGCTCCCCGACGCGATCGTGCACGCCCGCCGCTTCACCGCCCGGACCCTGCGCGGCTGGGAGGCGGTGGACGAGATGGACGTTGCTCTCCTCATCGTCTCGGAGCTGGTCACCAACGCGATCGCGCACACCCAGGGACAGGTGCGGCTCGATCTGACGCTCGCTCAGGACCGGCTGAGGATCGCCGTCAACGACTCCTCGCCCCGCTCCCCCGCCCGGCCGACGACGCTGGACCTGGACGCGACGGGCGGTCGCGGACTGCTCATCGTCGAGGCGCTGTCCACGGCGTGGGGTTCGGTACCGTTCGCCGGCGGCAAGCAGGTGTGGGCGGAGGTCGCGCTGTCACCGGGCGAGCAGATGAACGCGCCGCCGAAGGCGTAGGGCACCCGACGGTGTGAACTCCTGCCGCCGTTCGGGGGAGTTCGAACAGCACACCGTTCGTGATCATGGATCCTCTCTGTGGACCCGAGCCCTTCGGCTGCGGGCATCACCTTTTCGAGTAGGAGATTTCCATGGCCATGCGCCGTTCCCTGTCGGTCGTCATCGGTGCCGTTGCCCTCGTCCTCGGAGCCACCACCGCGTCGGCGGCCCCCGCGGCCCCTGCCGCGGGAACGGCCCTCATGAACCCCTGCGGTTTCTATGAGACGTCCAGCGACGCCTACTACCAGCACTGCACGAGCGACGGTTCCCGCGTGATCGTCGAGGTGGAGGTCTTCGGGCCCAACTACGAGCGCTGTGTGGCGCCCGGAACCACCTGGCTCGGATCCGCCGGCAAGATCGACGGCGCGTTCTACACCGGACGCACCTGCTGACATCCTTCGGGCACCGGGCCCGCGGCGCGAGCGGCGGGCCCTCGGAACAGAGACGCATCCGCGCCGGAACGCTTCACCAGCGAGGCGCATCGGCACCGGGACGTTTCGGTACGGGACGCGTGACAGCGATGAGTCCGGCCGTCCGGTCCGGTCTCCACTCGTGGGTACTGATCTCACAGGTACCGATCCCGAGACGAGGAGAGGCCCGATGCGGCAACCGACACCTCATTCCGCGCTGCGCCGCCTGGACGTGCTCGTGGGCGCATGGGACATGTGGGCCCTCGGACACCGGGCCGGGCCGGTGCGGACCGAGTTCTCCTGGCTGGAGGGCGGGGTCGTTCTCGTGCAACGCGCGGACGTGGGGCCGGATTCGGCCGTTCCCGCCGAGTGGGGTCCGCATCTGCCGTTCCCCACCGTCACGCTGACCGGCTACGACGACACGGCCGACGAGTTCACGACGCTGTATGCCGATGGCCGGGGTGTCGCCCGCGTCTACCGGACGAGCGTGCACGACGGTGTGTGGAAGCAGTGGCGGGCAGCGCCCGGCTTCCACCAGAGATTCACCGCCACCATCGATGACGGGGGCGGCACGATCAGGGGCGGCTGGGAGGGATCGCGTGACGGCGAGACCTGGACGCCGGACTTCGACGTGACGTACACGAGGGTCGGCTGAGATCTTCCGCTGCCGCCGGCCTGCCCGGTGATCGGGGAGCGTGCGCTTCCCGCGACGGGGTAGCCGGGGTCTGCGGGCCGGGGCGCGCGTACAGGATTGGTCTCCTCCAGCGCGCTCCCCGGCCGCTTTTCCTCCAGGAACAGGGACAGGAGATGGCAGTGAACAGCATCTGGAGCTATTCGGCAGCCGACGGATATTCAACAGGTCTGTCCCTCACAGGTTTTGTCGTCGAGACGTCCGACGGAGTGGTCGGACACGTGGACAGGCAGCAGGACGACACGGGTGTGCAGCATCTGGTCGTCGACACGGGGGTGTGGGTGTTCGGCAAGAGTGTGCTGATCCCTGCGGGCCTGGTGACCCGCATCGACGTCGAGGCGCAGAAGGTCTTCCTGGGGCGCACCAGGGACGAGATCAAGAGCGCGCCCCAGTTCTCCCGGGACAGCGAGACCGGCGACATGGCGTATCTGTCCTCGGTCGGCCGCTACTACCAGGAACTCGACGCGGAACAGGGCATCTGAACGGACCGACGGATACGTCCCCCAGCGCGCGGGGGCGAAGGGCAGGCGGCCCTTCGCCCCCGCGCGCTGTGGTGCTCCCGTGCCGAGCGCGGTCGTGAGCTGCACAGACGGCGGAGAGTGACAGTTGGAGATGCGCAGCCGCAGGCTCGCTGTTTCGCTGATCTCATCCGACTGCACGAGTTGAGGGAGGCCGACCATGAGCGTGGCGAAGGAATCCGGTGGCCGTGCCCGCCAGCTGCGGGAGAAGGCCCTCGAACTGTCGGCGGCCGCTGCCCGCACCACCGATCCCGAACTGCGGCAACGGCTGGAGGACAAGGCCCGCCGGCTCCAGCAGCAGAGCGAGCAGCCCGGCATGGGCGGCCAGGACGCGTATGCGCCGTGGAACGACGTGTAGATCGTCGTTCCACGGCGTTCCACGGCGCACTGTCCGGCGGGTGGTGCTGTCCCGGCCCGCGGCCCGGGACGTAGGTCAGACGCCGGGCGACATGCTTCAGACGCTGAGCAGGGAGTCGTCCTGCGGGCGGGCGCCCGGGAGCCGGTGGCGCGCGGCGATGAGTGCGGCGTCCACGTCACGCGTACCGGTGGAGACGCACAGGGTGTAGGCGACATCGTCCATGCGGCGCCGGACCTCCGCGCTTCCGGCCTCGGCATGCAGGACCTTCAGCGTCTCGTACTGCTCGATGAGGTTCCGTAGTACCGCGGGGTGGGCCATCAGCACGGCAGGTCTCCTTCTCCGTCATGCTCCGTCTTCGGGGACACGACGTCCCGGTCGTCAGCCGCGTACCCCTGCGAAACCCATGCATTCCACACGGGTACCGAACACGGGCCCCAACAGACTTTCACAGAACGAGGGTTGAACCGCGCGCTCGACGCCACAGGTAGACGCGGGGCCATGCGTTGAGCGCCCTTCGCCGGCCGGATCGCGTGTTCGGGGAACGAGGACTCCGCGACCGTGCGTCACGCGCGGCGTACACAGAGCTGCCGCGGCACCGGGAAGGTGTCACGGCAGCTCCGTTCAGGCCGTCGGTCCTCCCGAGGGATGGGTCTCCTCGCCCTGGGTACCCGCAGCGAAGCAGCGGTGGGGTCATGAACCGCGCTTCAGCGCCCGGCCGGGCGCGAAACCTCGGTACGACGACCGCACAGCACACCCCGCCGACGAAGCGAGGAGGGAAGGTGAGCAGCGGTGACCATCTCTGAGCGCCGCGTAGAGCACGGCGAATCCAAGGAATCAGTGGGCGACTTGGTCTCCCAGGCGTCGCAGCAGTTGTCGCAGCTCGTCCGCGAGGAGCTCCGGCTGGCGCAGGCCGAGATGACGCAGAAGGGCAAGCGGTTCGGCAAGGGCGGCGGCATGTTCGGTGGTGCCGGCATCGTGGCGTTCATCGGGCTTCAGGCCCTCGCTGCCACCGCCATCGCCGCGTTGGTGCTGGTCCTGCCCCTGTGGGCGGCCGCATTGATCATCACCGGCGTGCTGTTCGTCATCGCGGCGATTCTCGCGGCGATGGGCAAGAAGCAGGTCGGTATGGCCACACCGCCCACCCCCGAGCGGGCGATCGACAGTGTCAAGGCCGATGTGGCCGAGATCAAGGAGAGGGCACACCGATGAGTGGCAAGACCGGGCCGAAAAACTCCCCCACCCCCGACGAGTTGCGCCGGCAGGTGGAAGGCACTCGTGAGGAACTGGGCATCACCGTGGAGAAGCTGGCCGGAAAGGCAGATGTGAAGGGGCAGGCGCAGGAGAAGGCCGCCAAGGCGAAGACGCAGGTCCAGGACGCAGCCGCACAGGGCAAGGCCCAGGTGCAGGAGACCGCGGCCCGCGTGGCGCACATCGCTCAGGAGAAGACGCCCGAGCAGGTGCGCGAGAAGGCCGCTCAGGCCAAGGCGCAGATCGCGGAGACCGTGGCCACCGTGGCGCACACCTTCCAGGAGAAGACGCCGGACGCGGTGACCGACAAGGCGAGCCAGGCCGGCGACGTCGCGCGACGCCGCAAGGGGCCGCTGCTGCTCACCGCCGCCGCGGGCGCGCTGGTGCTGGTTGCCGTCAAGCGCCGTGGCAGGAAGCGCTGATGAAGGCGTCGAAGATCGCCTACAAGCCGGTCGGCATGGCTCTGGGTGCCGTGAGCGGCATGATCGCGGGCGCCGCGTTCAAGCAGGCGTGGAAGGTCATCGGGCATCAGGACGACGCCCCCGACGCCACGGACCAGGACCGTTCATGGCGCGAGGTACTGATCGCCGCCGCACTGCAGGGCGCGATCTTCGCCGTCGTGAAGGCCGCGGTGGACCGCAGTGGAGCGACCGCCACCCACCGGCTGACGGGCACCTGGCCCGGCTGAGGATGCTGTCCGGGGCCCGGGGCGCACTGCGTGAAGCAGTCGGGCACCCGGACAGCCCGGGTCCGGGGGCGTGTGTGCACGCCCCCGCCGCGCCCGGCCGCACGCCCGTCGCGCCGGGAAGAATTCCCGTGCCGCGCGTCGGCCGCCTTCGTACACTGAGGGCATGAACCGACGACGACATTGATCCACCACTGAAGGTCCGCACGGAACGGGCTGTCGAGCGCCGCCCACGGGACGAGCGCCGACGCCGTCATCCGTTCCGCTCGCAGAAGGACCTTCGATGCTCTTTCCCACCTCAGGCGTGCCCGCACGCACCCGCGTGCCCGGCCCGCAGATCCGGCGGCTGGAGCGGACGCTCCTCGTGTCCGCCGGCTTCGAGGATCTGATCCTGCTCTACCCGGTCTACGCACTGCTCTTCGCCGAACACGGCCTGAGCACCGCGGAGATCTCTTCCCTCTTCGCCATCTGGTCGGTGACCGGACTGCTGCTCGAAGTGCCTTCGGGCGTGTGGGCCGACGTGGTCTCACGCCGACTGCTGCTGATCATCGGGCCGCTGCTGTCCGCCGCCGGCTTCGCCCTGTGGGTCGTGGCCCCGTCGTACGGGGCCTTTGCCGTCGGCTTCGTCCTCTGGGGCACGGGCGGTGCGCTGCGTTCCGGTGCGCAGGAGGCCCTCGTCTACGAGGAGCTCGACCGGCTCGGTGCCGCGTCGCGCTACGGCGGGCTCATGGGCCGCGCGGGGGCGGTGAGCATGGCCGCCACGGCGGTGGCCACCGCGGCAGCGGGCCCGCTGTTCGCACTCGGCGGCTATGCGGTGCTGGGTACGGCCAGTGTCGTGGCGTGTGTGCTGTGCGCGGCTGCGGCGGCCCTTCTGCCCGAGCACCGGTCGGACAACTCGGCGGGGCAGGACGACGACGCCCCGGACGGGGGTTACGCAGCGACACTCAAAACGGGTCTGTCCGAGGTCCGCGGGAGCAGGGCCGTACGCAACGCTCTGCTGATGGCGATCCTCCTGACCACGGTGTGGGGTGCGCTGGACGAGTATGTGCCGCTGCTGGCCATGGAGACCGGGGCATCGACGCGGGACGTGCCCTTTCTCGTCCTGGCCGTCTGGGTCGGTGTGACCCTCGGCAGTCTGCTGGCGGCACGCGCCGAACGTATGGCGGCGCGGACGATGGGCGCGGCCGTCGCGGTCGCCGGACTGGTCATGGCGGTGGGCGCGCTGTCCGGCAGTCCGTTCGGCTTCCTGCTTCTCGCGTCGGCCTTTCTGGTGTTCCAGATGGCCGACGTGGTCGCCGACGCCCGGTTGCAGGCGGCCATCACCGGGCCGAGCCGCGCGACGGTGACATCGCTGGCGGGTCTGGGCACGAGTGTGTCGACGCTGCTGATGTACGCGGCTTACGGCACGGCGTCCCAATACACCGGTCACGGCGCGTTGTTCGCGCTGTTCGCCGTGCCGTACGTCGTGGTTGCGTTCGCGATGGCGCGATCGGTGAGGTGAGGGCGACGACGACGGTGTGCGGCTTCGCGAACGACGGTCGCGCGCGCTCCGTTTACCGCCGGAAACCCCCGCACGACCTGCCCCGTTCCTACTGTGCCGAGGTACAGTAAGGGCGCCACCCATGGACGAAGGCGAGCCCGGCCGGGGGGCCGGGCCGCCGGGTGCGGGCGCTCGTGGTGCACCACCGACGAGCCGTGGTACCGACGGGTGCGAGGGTGTCTGCCCAGGGCTGTGCAAGCATGGTGACACCGACCGCGTCCTCCCGTCCGAGGACGCCCGTCCCCCGGGGTACCACCGTGACCAAGTCCGCCGCTCGCGAGCCGCAACGAAGCAATTCCCGCTCGAACCGGGCGCGGATTCTGGCTGTCGCACGCCGCGAGTTGGCGTTCAACCCGGACACCACCCTCGAGGAGATCGCCCGGGCCGCAGGTGTCGTACGACGTACCGTCTACGGTCACTTCGCCGGCCGCACCGCATTGCTCGACGCTCTCGCCGACGAGGCGGCGGGCGTGCTGCGAACCGCGGTCGACGTCGCGACCGCTCCGTCCGAGGACCCGGAACGGGCCTTCGCGCGTTTCGTCCTGACCATGTGGCCCATCGGCGACCGCTACCGCATGCTGCTCTCGCTCGCACGACGCGATCTCGGCATGGAACGCGTCACCGACGTACTGGCGCCCGCACGCCGGGAAGTGACCGGCATCCTCGACCGGGGCCAGGCCGCGGGCACCTTCCACGCCCATGTGCCGCCGGACGTACTCAGCGCCGCGCTGGAAGCCCTGACGCTGTCCCTGCTGGAGAGCGTCAACACGCAGGCCTGGAAGGACAACGCGGAAGCCACCGCGGTCACCACACTGATCGCCGCCGGTGTGCCGACGGAGCGGGCCGAGGCCGTGGTGCGTGAGTTGTCGGAGTCGATCGACGTCGTCATCGAGCCCGACGACACTCTCTGATCCACCCACCCCTCTCGGGGCCTTTCACCCACCCTCTCAGGGCCTTTCACCCAGCCTCTCAGGGCCTTTCACCCACGCCGTACGGCTGCAACCAGCCGCTCTTCGGCATGCGCAGCATCGTCCACCCCCGCTCCGGCGCAGGCGCGCCACCTCGCCCGGGCAGCCAATTTGCACACGGCTGTGCAAGTAACTACTCTGCACATGAGCGTGCAAATAACCGTGCTCCCCTCATCCCCTCCCCCGAAAGACCAGACGATGCCTCTCCTCGCGAAGACGCCGGTCGACAGGATGGACACGCCCTATGCGCGGCGCTGGTGGGCGCTGCTGGTGCTGTGTCTCAGCCTGCTGATCATCGTGATGGCCAATACGTCACTGATCGTCGCGGCCCCGGACATGACCCGTGACCTGGGCCTGAGCAGCAGTGACCTGCAATGGGTGATCGACGGCTACACCGTCCCGTACGCGGCCCTGATGCTGGTTCTCGGCGCGATAGGCGACAAGTACAGCCGCCGGGGCGCACTCGTCGTCGGTCTGCTGATCTTCGGTGCGGGATCGGTCATGGGAAGTCTGGTCGATGAGACGGGGCTGGTCATCGCCGCCCGCGGGATCATGGGTGTGGGCGCGGCCGTGATCATGCCGGCCACGCTGTCCCTGCTCGTGGCGACGTTCCCCCGCAAGGAGCGCGGCCGCGCCATCACCGCCTGGACCGCCACATCGGGCCTGGCGATCGCTGTGGGCCCGCTGGTCGCCGGCTGGCTGCTGGAGAACCACGCCTGGGGCTCCACCTTCCTGATCAACGTCCCCATCGTGATCCTCACCCTCATCGGGACCCTGACACTGATCCCGCCGTCGAAGGCGGAGGGCATGGGCAGGCTCGACTTCGGTGGCGGACTGCTGTCCATCGTCTCGATCGCCGCACTCGTCTACGCGATCATCGAAGGCCCCCACTTCGGCTGGGGCACCGGTCCCGTCGCCGCCGCGGTGGTCGCCGCCGTGGGCCTGCTGCTCTTCGTCCTGTGGGAGCTGCGTCACCCGCAGCCCATGCTGGACGTACGCAAGTTCAGGATCCGCTCCTTCAGCGGCTCCATGCTCGCCGTGCTGTTCTTCTTCTTCGGCACCTTCGGCTCGATCTTCTACGCCACGCAGCACCTGCAGTTCGTGCTCGGCTACGGCGCGCTGGACACCGGCGTACGTCTTCTGCCGCTCGCCGGCGCGGTGTTCGTGGGTGCCGCTCTCACCGGACGCCTCACACCCAAGCTGGGCATGAAGACAACCGTGGTGGCCGGCATGGTCATCGGCACCGTCGGCGTCCTTCTGCTGACGCTGATCGACACGGACTCCACGTACACGGACTTCGTCGGGCCCCTGGTGCTGCTGGGTGTTGCGATCGGGCTGAGCGTGTCCCCCGCGACCGACACCATCATGTCGACGTTCCCGGAGAACGAACTGGGCGTCGGCGGCGGTGCCAACGACACCGCACTCGAACTCGGCGGATCACTGGGAATCGCCGTCCTCGGCTCGCTGCTCGGGACCACCTACCGCAACGAACTGACCGACCTGGTCGGCAGCCGGCTGCCCGCCGCGGCCCTCGACACCGCGACGGACTCCGTCGGCGGAGGACTCGCCGTCGCCGAGCGTCTCGCCCAGGACCCGGCCGTCGGGCCTCAGCAGGCTCAGGCGCTCCTGGGCGCCGTCCACCAGGCGTTCGCTCAAGCGGTGTCGAGCACCAGCCTGATCGGCGGCATCACGATGGGCGCGGGCACGCTGCTGGTGCTGTTCGTCCTGCCGGGCCGCAGGCGGCGGAAGGCCGCAGCGGAGGAGCCAGCGGCCACGGCACCGGAGCAGGAGCCCACAAAGGTCGGCTGAACCGCCCTGGCCGCGAGACGGAGCTCCGCCGGGGCCCCGGCTTTGGGGCTTTGGCTTTGGGGCTTTGGCTTTGGGGCTTTGGCTTTGGGGCTTTGGCTTTGGGCTTTGGGGCTCCGGGGAGAGGCAGTTCACTCCCCGGAGCCCCGTCGGTCGCGCTCGCCGCCCCCTCCCCTGTGCCCCCGTCCCGGCCGGGCTCCAGAAGCGACGCCGGTCCGGCGGTGGGAGAATCGATCACGGGGGCAGCGCCCGCTGGAGGACCGTGGATCTGGAAAGCGTGACCGACGAGCTGTACCAGCTGCTGCCCCAGGACTTCACGGCCGCGCGCAATGAGCGCGCGGCCCGGGCCCGCACAGCGGGCGACCGGGAACTGGCGGCACGGATCAAGGAGCTGCGGCGTCCGACGCTGTCGGCCTGGGCCAGCAACCTTCTCGTACGACAACAGCCGGAGAAGGTACAGCCGCTGATCAGCCTGGGGGAAGGACTACGCCAGGCCCATCAGCAGCTCGACGGTGGGCAGCTGAGGGATCTCGGCCGACAGCAGCACGCTCTCGTCGGTGCACTGGCCCGGGAGGCGCGGACGCTAGCGGAGGCGGCCGGCCAGTCGGTCGGCGAGGCAGCACAGCACGAGATCGAGGACACGCTGCATGCCGTGCTCGCCGATCCTCGGGCGGCCGAGGAATGGGCAGCGGGCCGTCTTGCCAGGCCGCTGAGTGCGCCCGTGGGTTTCGCCGGGGCGGTGCAGACCACGGTGCCTCCCCGGGAGACACCGGCCACGCCGCCGGGCCGCTCGGCGACGCCCGAGAAGCGGACGCAGCCCCGCGCGCATACGCAGTCGCGGGCCGAAGAGCGGGAACTGCGCAAGCAGGTCCACCGTGCCCGCAAGGCGGCCGAGACCGCCGAAGCCGCAGAAGAGAAGGCGAGTGCTCTGGAGGCGGAGCAGCAGGAGGCCGAATCGGAGAGGGATCGGGCGGACAGCGCGCGGGACCAGGCCGAGGAGCGGGTGTCGGAGCTGGCACGGGAGCTCAAGGCCGCCCAGCAGCAACAGAAGGACGCCCGCGCGAAGGCACGGACCGCACGTGACACCGCGAAGGCGGCCGAGCAGGCCGCGAAGTCGGCGCGCCGCGAGGCATCGGCGGCGAGGGAGGCGGCCGAACGGCCGGCGGCGCAGACCCCCGAATGAGCCCCGGTGCGGCCGCCGGTAGCCGTCCGCGCCGCTCCCCGAGGTCCGCCGCCAACCAGGTGCCGACCGCCTCGCGCCTCCGAGGTGCCGTCACGACCCCGGCTCCGGCCGGCCCCGAGCGGCCGACAGGCCCGGATCGCCGCCCGACCTGGAGTGCCGCCCGCGGGAGGGTGCTGAAAATGCGTCGACAGACCGCCGCGGCACAGAGATAGCATCCGTCGCCGTGACGACCTCGAACGACGACAGCATCCGCCCCTTCCGTATCGACATCCCGCAGAGCGAGCTCGACGACCTGCACGAACGTCTGGACCGCACCCGCTGGCCGGACGAACTGCCCGGGGCGGGCTGGGACTACGGTGTCCCGCTCGGTCACCTGCGGGAGCTCGTCAGGTACTGGCGGCACGAGTACGACTGGCGTGCGGCGGAGGCCGGACTCAATGCGTGGCCGCAGTTCACCACGACCATCGACGGGGCGACCATCCACTTCGCCCATCTCCGGTCCCCGGAGCCGGACGCGACACCTCTGATCGTCACACACGGCTGGCCGGGCTCCGTCGTGGAGTTCGCCGCCGTCGCCGGCCCGTTGACCGATCCGCGTGCGCACGGTGGCGACCCGGCCGACGCCTTCCATCTGGTGATGCCCAGCATCCCCGGCTTCGGACTGTCCGGGCCGACGAAGGAGCGCGGCTGGGAGTTCCAGCGAGTGGCCGCCGCCTTCGGCGAGCTGATGGCGCGACTGGGCTACGAGCGGTACGGCACACAGGGCGGCGACTGGGGTGCGGCCATCGCCCGGGAGCTCGGCCGCATCCACCGCGACCGGGTCATCGGTGTCCACCTCAACCTCCTGCCGGGTGCGGCCGCGCCCGAGGAGCCGGGCGCCGAGGTGCTGGACGCACTGAGCCCCGCGGAGCGCGAGCGGACGCACGCCTCCTGGGAGCGCAACAAGGTGTGGATCCGCGAGCGCCAGGGCTACGCCGACATCCAGGCGACACGGCCGCAGACCCTGGCGTACGGACTGACGGACTCCCCGGTCGGCCAGCTTGCCTGGATCGCGGAGAAGTTCCACGAGTGGACGGACAGGCGCGAACGCCCCGAGGGCGCAGTCGACCGTGACCACCTCCTCACCAACGTGATGCTGTACTGGCTGACGCGTACGGCCGGATCGTCCGCCCGTATCTACTACGAGCGTGCACACGCGGCCTATTGGGGCATGCCGCCGGAGCCGTCGGACGCGCCGACCGCGCTCGCCGTCTTCCCGATGGACAACTTCATTCCACTGCGCCACATCGGGGAGCGGACGAACACCTTCGTGCGCTGGACGGAGTTCGACCGCGGAGGGCATTTTCCGGCGATGGAGGTGCCGGATCTGCTGGTCGGCGACGTACGGGCGTTCTTCCGGAGCCTGGCCGGCCGGCGTCAGGTCTGATGTCCGCCCCGGGGGACGGGTCGAGGGGCACACTGAACACGCTGCCGATTCTGACGACGAGGAGCACCGTGCCGCCCGTTCCGATCATCATCGACTGCGATCCCGGACACGACGACGCCATCGCCATCCTGCTCGCCGCGGGAGACCCGGCGATCGATCTGCTGGCCATCACGACCGTGGCCGGCAATCAGACGGTGGAGAAGACCACACTCAACGCGCGCCGTGTCTGTACGGTCGCCGGCATCACCGACGTTCCCATCGCGGCGGGGTGCGCACAGCCGCTCGTACAGCCCCTTCTCGTGGCGGAGGACGTCCATGGCGACTCGGGCATGGACGGCCCCCGGTTCGGGGACCCGACGGTGGACACGGTTCCCGAGCACGCCGTGGAGCTGATGTACCGGATCCTGACCGAGCATCCGGAGCCGGTGACCCTGGTGCCGACGGCGCCGTTGACGAACGTCGCCCTCCTGCTCACCCGGTATCCCGATGCGGCGGCCCGTATCCGCGAGATCGTGCTGATGGGCGGCTCCACGGAGCGCGGCAACCGGACCCCGGCCGCCGAGTTCAACATCCATGTCGACCCCGAAGCCGCGGACATCGTGTTCCGCAGCGGTGTGCCGGTCACGATGTGCGGCCTCAACGTCACGCACCAGGCGCCGGCAACCCCCGACGTACTGGCGCGGTTCGACGGCCTGGGCACGGAACTGGGGCACATGTGCGTGGAGTTGATGACCTACTTCGCCTCCACGTACCAGCGGCTGTGGGGTTTCACCTCGCCGCCGGTGCATGATCCGGTGGCGGTGGCACGGGTCATCGACCCCGCGATCGTGCAGTGCGTCGACGCGCATGTCGCGGTCGAACTGCACGGCCGGTACACGCGCGGGGCGACGGTGGTGGATCTCCACCAGTATCTGGACCGGCCGGTGAACGCGCGGGTCGCCGTGCACCTGGAGAGCGAGTTGTTCTGGGACCGGGTGATCGCGGCGGTCGACACGCTCGGGCGCCGGACGGCGAGCCCGCCCGCATCCGCGTGAAGCCTGCGCCTACCGGGATGCCGGGCAGTGGATCCGCGCACACGGATGAGGCCCGGCCGGCGGCCGGGCCTCATCCGTCGATGTCCGTCGATGTCCGTCGATGTCCTCGACGGCCGTCGACAGCTCTCGGTCACGCTCTACAGACGGAGCAGGCGTTCCGTCATCTCGCGGTAGGAGCGCAGCGCGAGGCGCAGATCCTCGGTGTCCGCCTCCCTCGGGCCGCCCTTCCCCTCGCCGTGCCAGTCGGCGCGAAGGGCGCGGCGCTGCTCGGTGAGCGCGGCCGTGATCTTCTGTGCGGCGTCGTCCATGACCGAGGCCGCGTCCTCGACGGCGTGCCGCGGGGCGTCGACGAACCCGCTGAGGGAGTCGTGCAGGCGCCGGGCCAGCTTCTCGCGCTCGTCCTGTGCGATCAGGTGACCGGGGGTCTTGTGCTCCTGCGGCTCGGAGTGCGCGGAGCCGGCCGGAGCACTGTGCGGAACCGGGGTGTCGTGGGACTCCGGAGTCCTGGGCGCTTCCGTGGTCTCGGTCTGCCGGGCGGTGTCGCCCGCCGCCACCGAGCGGGCCGGCTCACGGGTGCCGGTCGCGGTGGTGGGCTCGACGAACGTCGCCGGCTCGGCGGGCTCGCGGGGCTCGACCGGTCGGGCGGAGCCGACAGGGCTTGCCGTCTCCACCGGTTCGCCGGACTCGGACCGTTCCCGGGACGCGGGCGGCTTCGCCGTCTCCACCGGGTCGGGGGTACCGATGCGCTTCGGTGCCGGGACCTTCTCCCTTTCGTACGCCATCACACGCCACTCCCCTTCGGCTTCAGCAGGTGGCCGCGGCGGCCGCTCTCGACTGGACGCTCGCGGGTGGTGCGGGTGTCCTCGGGCCCGGCCGTGACCAGGGCCTCGAAGAGCGCGCGGGCCTCGACCATCGCTTCGCGCAGCTCCTCCGTGCTCGACTTGGCGCGGGTGGCCAGGTGCATACGGCGGTAGCCGCCGACGTGTTGGGCGTGGTGCACGGAGAGGGCGTCCAGGTGCTCGTCGTGTTGCGAGGCCTCGGGGAAGCCCCGGTCCCGTGCCAGACGGGCGACGAGCTTGTCCGCGTCGGCCACGGCCTGGGCCGGGGAGTCGACGAACTGCTCCTGGAGACCGGCCCACTGTGCGACATACTGCTCGCGCGCCTCGTTGGCGAGGGGCTTCGGCCTCAGGTCACCGTGCCGCTTGACGCGTTCGTTCAGTTCGTGTTCCGTGGCCTTGGTGTCTCCGTCGTGGCGGGCGAGAACCCGGTCGTACTCGGGACCGAACCGGCGCTTGAGCCCCCGTCCGCCTCCCTTGCCCGGGCCGAGGTAGAACACCGCGGCGACGACGATCGCAAGTACCGCGACCAGTGCGACGATGGTCAGGACTGTGGACATGGCTGCCTTCCCGGTTCACGTGTCATGTGCCCAACTCGGTGAATTCGCTTGCTGGACGCCGTTCGAACGCCGGGTTGCCCGGATTGCAGCGGCCAAACCGGTGGTGCGGGGGCGCCCGTGCGCACGACGGACGGAAACACCGTCGGACGGAGTCGGACGAGCGGGAACACGAGGGGCGAGGCCGGCCGGCTGTGGCGCCGGCGGCAGTCCGGGTCAGCGGGTGGTACGCGAGGGCGACGGATCACTTCACGTGATCGGTGGCCGGGGTCCTGACGGGCGGATCAGGCGGCGACGGTCAACTGCCCACGGGAAGGCGGGGTGGTGGCGAGGGGCCGGTGCGGCGGGATGATCTCGCCGTCCGGCAGCAGCTCGCCGGTGTCGTCGAAGACGACCGTGCCGTTGCACAGGAGGCTCCAGCCCTGCTCGGGGTGGGCGGCGACGATTCGCGCGGCGTCCCGGTCGGGGTGGGCGGCGGTCGGGCAGGTGGGCCGGTGTGTGCACATCTCATGTCTCCGATTCCTGAATCTCCGGGTCTGTCTCTCATCGCGTCCGGTCTCGTGTCGAGTCCGGGTCTCTCATCAAGGATGCTGCGCTCCGTACGTCTTGTTTGTGTCACCGGATACGACCGGGCCGGCAACGAGAACTCATCGGACCGCGGCGGCCGTTCTGTGTTTCGTTCTGCGTTTCGTTCTGCGTTCCGTTCTGTGGTGCATACGAGTCTGTCACCGGGGTCCGACAGTGCCGGCTCCGGCGATCTCGACACCTCGGAGAAAACTCTGCCGGAACCGATGAGTTCACGGCCACGGTCCCGTCTGCCTCGATGACACATGCAACCCGCCATGCGCCAGGAGGCAGCATCATGACCACCACGACCCTCACCACCGAACCCCGTACCTCCCGCTCGGCCCGCGTGTTCCGTGCCGCTGTGATCGCGCAGCCCGTGTGGCGGGCCGGTGTCGTCGCCGCCGTCGCGGGGGCGATCACGACGGAAGTCTTCGCCACCGTCGCCCGCGGCGCGGGCGTCCCGATGGAGGCGGCGAATCCCGGCGCGGATGCGGCGGCGGCGATCCCGCCCCTCGGTTTCGCGTTCGGTGTGCTGTTCTGGTCCGTCGTCGGCATCGTCCTCGCGGTGGTGCTGGCCCGCTTCGCGAAGCGTCCGGCCCGTACCTTCGCCATCACGACCGTCGCGATGACCGTACTGTCCCTCGCACCGCCGTTCATGGCTCCGCACACGTCGCTCTCGACCCAGATCGTCCTGGCCCTGTCGCACCTGGTCGCCGCGGCCGTGATCATCCCGGTGCTGACGATCCGGCTGACGCACCGTCGTCCCACCGCGTCCTGACCGGTGGGTGCGGCAGCCCGCCCGCTCGGAGACCCGCTACCGCGGACTGGGTGGTGGCCCCCGTTCCCGGGGCCACCACCCAGTCCGCACTCCTGCCGCCTCAGCCGATGGGCAGCCCCGTGTAGTTGTCCGCCAGTTCCGCCGCCGCGTGCCGCGAGGTCGCCAGGCGGTGCAGCTGGGCCAGTTGCAGACGGGTGTCGAAGGCGGATCGGGCCGGATCGGTGTGGAGCATGGTCGTCATGGAGTACGAGAAGTGCTCCGCGCGCCAGACCCGCCGCAGGCACGTGTCGGAGTAGGCGTCGAGGAGCTCCGCCGATCCGGTGTTCTGTTCGTGGATCAGGGCGCGGGCGAGGGTGATCACGTCGGATGCCGCGAGATCGAGGCCCTTCGCCCCCGTCGGTGACACGACATGGGCGGCGTCCCCGGCCAGGAACACACGGCCGTACCGCATCGGCTCGGTCACCGAACTGCGCATCGGCAGCACGGTCTTGGCGACGACGGGTCCTCGTCGGAGCTTCCATCCGGGGTCGCTGTCGAGGGCGAACCGGGCGTTCAGTTCGTCCCAGACCCGGTCGTCGGGCCAGTCGGCGGGATCGGTGCCGTTCGGCACCTGGAGACAGAGACTGCTGACCATGGCGGACCGCATGCCGGCCAGGGCGAACCCGCGATCGGAGTGGGCGTAGATCAACTCGTCGTACACGGGCGGCGCCTCGGCGAGAATGCCCAGCCAGGAGTACGGGTGGACCCGCTCGTACGTCGTCCGGACCGACTCGGGGACCGCACTGCGGGTCACTCCGCGGAAGCCGTCGCAGCCCACGACACAGTCGCAGGACAGGGTCTGTTCCCGTCCCTCGTGGACGAAGCGGACGACGGGCCGGTCCGTGTCGGCGCCCTCCACCGCGAACACCTCCGCGTCGAACAACAGCGGGTCACCCTGGCTCAGTTGGCGGGCAATCAGGTCCTTCACCACTTCGGCCTGCGGGTACACCATCACACTCCGGCCGCCGGTGAGCGCGGCGAGGTCGAGCCGGTGGGCACGCCGGTCGAAACGCAGCTCGATACCGTCGTGGGTCATTCCCTCGCGGTCCATGCGCTCGCCGACCCCGGCGGAGCGCAGGGCGTCCACTGTGCCCTGTTCCAGGATGCCCGCGCCCTGGCGGCTCTCCACGTACCCACGGTCGCGGGACTCCAGGGTCACGCTCGCGATGCCGGCGTTGCGCAGCAGCCGGGCGAGCAACAGCCCGGCCGGGCCGCCCCCGACGATGCCGACGGTGGTGTCCATCAGCGGTCCTCCTGCCTGGATGAGGCTCCTCGGACGGGGCAGATGGCGCCGGCGATCCCGGCGCCGGTCAGCTCCCGGTAACCGCGGGCCGGGTCACGGACAGCTCACCGGGGCCCGCCGCCCCCGTCACGGTCACCTCTCCAGGACGAGAGCCAGACCCTGGCCCACGCCGATGCACAGAGCCGCGATGCCCGTGCCGGAGCCCGCCGCGGCGAGCTGGTGCGCCACGGCTCCGGTGATCCGGGCGCCCGACGCGCCCAGCGGGTGGCCGATGGAGATGGCGCCACCGCGCGGATTGATCACGGCAGGGTCGAGTCCGGGCCATTGACCGACACACGCGAGCGCCTGGGCCGCGAACGCCTCGTTGAGTTCGAGGGTGCTGAGGTCGCCGACCCCGCGACCCGCCTTCTTGAGTGCGCGCTGGACCGCCTCGACCGGCCCGGCGCCGAAGTACTGCGGCTCGATGCCGGTCACGGCCGTGGCGCCGATGCGGGCCAGCGGTTCCCGGCCGGTGGCGCGCAGACCGTCCTCGTCGGTGAGGAGCAGAGCGGCGGCGCCGTCGTTGAGCGGTGAGGAGTTGCCCGCCGTGACCGTGCCGCCCTGGCGGAAGACGGGCTTGAGCTTGGCGAGTGCCTCGGTGGAGGTGTTGTCGCGGATGCACTCGTCGCGGGCCAGGTCGGCGCCGTCGACGGGGACGACCTCGGAGTCGTACAGCCCCGCGTCCCAGGCACGGGCGGCCTTCTGGTGGCTGGCGAGCGCGAAGGCGTCCTGTGCCTCACGGCCGATGCCGTAGCGGTCGGCGACCAGTTCGGCGCCTTCGCCCAGGGCGACCGTCCACTCCTTGGGCATCCTCGGGTTGACCATCCGCCAGCCGAGCGTGGTCGAGAACATCTCCTGGTGGCCCGCGGGGAAGGCGCGTTCGGGCTTGGGCACGACCCAGGGCGCGCGGCTCATGGACTCGACACCGCCCGCGACGGCGATGGACGCGTCTCCCACGGCGATGGCACGGGCGGCCTGGATGACGGCTTCCATACCGGAACCGCAGAGCCGGTTGACCGTGGCACCCGGCACGGTGACGGGCAGTCCGGCCAGCAGCACGGCCATGCGTGCGACGTCCCGGTTGTCCTCCCCGGCCCCGTTGGCGTTCCCGAAGACGACGTCGTCGATCCGCGCCGGGTCGAGGTCGGGCGTACGGGAGACAAGGGCGCCGAGGACGCCGGCCGCGAGGTCGTCGGGCCGGACGCCGGACAGCGCGCCGCCGTACTTGCCGATGGGCGTGCGGACGGCGTCCACGACGTAGACATCACGGAGGCGGTCGGTCATGTCAGCTCCTGGGTGCGGGCGTGAAGGGGTGTCAGGGGGTGGGGACCAGGCATGAGGACGGGCGCTGCGGTCCTCGCCCGGACCTCGTCGGGGGTGACGCCCGGCGCGGTCTCGACGAGCAGCAGCCCGTCCTCGGTGACGTCGAGGACGGCGAGGTCGGTGATGACCCGGTGCACGCACGACGTGCCGGTGAGCGGGAGCGTGCACTCCCGGACGATCTTCGGGGAGCCGTCCCGGGCGGTGTGCTCGGTGAGGACGATGACCCGGCGGGCTCCGTGGACCAGGTCCATGGCGCCGCCCATGCCCTTGATCATCCTTCCGGGGACGGACCAGTTGGCGAGGTCACCGGTGGCGGAGACCTGCATGGCGCCGAGGACGGCGGTGTCGATGTGACCTCCGCGGATCATGCCGAAGGAGAGGGCGGAGTCGAAACAGGCGGCTCCGGGCCGGACGGTGACGGTTTCCTTGCCCGCGTTGATGAGGTCGGCGTCGACCTCGTCGTCGGTCGGATAGGGCCCGACGCCGAGGATGCCGTTCTCGGAGTGGAGAACCACATCGACACCCTCGGGCAGGAAGCCGGGGACGAGCGTGGGCAGTCCGATGCCGAGATTGACGTACGAGCCGTCGGTCAGCTCGGCGGCCGCGCGGGCCGCCATCTCGTTCCGCGTCCACGCCATCAGGTGCGTACCGTCCTCTTCTCGATCTGCTTGTCGGCGGCCTGCTCGGCGTCGAGCACGACCACCCGCTGCACGAACACGCCGGGGAGGTGCACGGCGTCGGGGTCCAACTCGCCCGGTTCCACCAGCTCTTCGACCTCGGCGACGGTCACCCGCCCGGCCATCGCGGCGAGCGGGTTGAAGTTGCGCGCGGCCTTGTTGAAGACGAGATTGCCGTAGCGGTCCCCCTTCGCGGCCCGGACGAGCGCGAAGTCGGTGGTGATGCCGTACTCGAGGACGTGCTCCCGTCCGTCGAACACGCGCACTTCCTTGGCGGGGCTCGGCACGGCCACGCTGCCCGCGCCTGCGTCCGCCCCGGCGGCGGCGTACCGCAGGGGCAGCCCGCCGTCCGCGACCTGGGTGCCGACACCTGCGGGGGTGAAGAAGGCGGGGATGCCGCACCCGCCGGCCCGCAGCCGTTCGGCGAGCGTGCCCTGCGGTACGAGCTCGACCTCCAGCTCTCCCCCGAGGTACTGCCGGGCGAACTCCTTGTTGTCCCCGATGTACGAGCCGGTGACGCGGGCGATGCGGCCGGCGGCGAGCAGGGTGCCGAGGCCCGCGCCGTCGACGCCACAGTTGTTGGAGACGACCCGCAGTCCGCGGACCCCGCGGGCGAGGACCGCCGCGATCAGTGTGTTCGGCACCCCGCTGAGGCCGAAGCCGCCGACCGCCAGGGAGGCGTGGTCCCCGATGTCACCGACCGCGTCGGCGGCGCTCTGCTTGACCTTGTCCATCGCGGAGGTTCCTTGTCGTGGGGCGGAAGCACCGACAGGGATACAGTGGTTCGCCAGATGAACTACAGTTCATTTTTCACTCCGCCGAGTGTGCGTTCACCGGCCACGCGATGTCAACGGCCCCACGGGGCGGCTGCGGGCCGAGCCCGGGCTCCAGGACATCGACGCAGGACGACCGTACGGAGGGCCGATGGCCGTCACGATCCCGATCTCCGACGCGGCGCCCCGCGAGGCCGTGGGCCCGCTGATGCGCGGTATCGCCGTCCTCGAGGACATCAGCGAGGCGGGCGGTCGGGCCACCGTCAGCGAGCTCGTACGCTCCACCGGACTCGCCCGCTCCACCGTCGACCGGATCACCGCGACCCTGGCGCGCATGGGCCACCTCCGGCTCGACGGACACACCGCCGTCCTCGCGCCCCGGCTGATGGAGCTCGGCAACGCCTACCTCGCCGCGATCCGGCTGCCCGGCCCGCTCGGCCCGCTCGCGGAACAGCTCGCCGACGCACTCGACGAGTCCGTCTCGCTGGCCGTGCCCGACGGTGACGGCATCCGCTTCGTCCACCGGACGAGGCGGCGGCGTGCCATGTCGCTCACCTTCGGCATCGGAGACCTGCTGCCGGCCGAACGGACCGCGCAGGGAGCGGTGTTCGCCGCATCCTGGAGCGAGGAGGAGTGGTCGCACTGGCGCGCACGGCGCGGCGCCGACCCGCAGGGCCACGCCGTCCTGCCCGTCCTGCCACCCACGGACCCCGCCGAGGAGGGTCCCGGCTTCGAGCAGCGTGCCGCACAGGCCCGCATACAGGGCTGGGCCCTGGACGACCAGCTCGTCGAACCGGGCCTGATCACGCTCGCCCTGCCGGTCCGCTCCCCCGACGGCCGGGTGGTCTGCGCCGTCGGCGTGGTGAGCCACACCAGCCGTCACACCGAGGCTTCGATGCGCGAGTCGCTGCTGCCGCGGGCGCGGGACGCCGTGGCCGCGATGGAGGAGCGGCTGAGGACGAGCCCGGTGGCGACCGAGACCCGGGCGGGCGGGCTCGCCGCCTGGACCGGCGCCTCCAAGCAGGAACTCGGCGCCGAGTTCGTGGAATCGCTGGCCCGCGGGCTGACCGTGGTCACCGCCTTCGGCGAGGGACGCGCGGAGCTCACGCTCGCCGCGGTCGCCCAGGCCACCGGACTCGCGCGCGCCACCGCCCGCCGCGCGCTGATCACCCTCGAGCACCTCGGACATGTCGAAGCAGGCGAGCGGACCTTCCGCCTCACCCCGAAGGTGCTGACGCTCGGGTATCCGCCGCTGTCGCGCATCACGCTGCCGGACATCGCCTCGCCGCATCTGGCCGCCCTCGTACAGGAGGTGCACGACTCGGCGTCCCTGGCGGTGCTCGACGGCGATGCCATCCAGTACACGGCCCGGGTCGCGACCGGCCGCATCATGAGCGTCAACATCGGGATCGGCACGAGATTTCCGGCGTACGCGGCATCCATGGGGCGTGTCCTGCTGGCCGACCTGCCGGCGCGCGAGCGCGCCGCGCTGCTGGCACGAACGGAACTGCACGCACTGACCTCCCGGACCGTCACCGACCGGGAGCGGCTCGACGCCGTTCTCGCACAGGTGGCGCAGGACGGCTACGCAGTGGTGGACGAGGAACTCGAAGAGGGCCTGCGCTCTCTGGCCGTGCCGGTGCGAGATCTCGGTGGAAGGGCGGTCGGAGCCGTGAACGTCGCCATGCACAGCAGTCGCCGCACCGTGGACCAGTGCCTGGCGGAGGTGCTGCCCGCGCTGCGGTCGGCGGCCGCCCGGATCGAGGCCGATCTGCGCATCGCCGGACGCTTCACCAGGATCCCGTCGTCCTGACCGGCGGCCCTGCGGCTTCGGCCCGAGCAGGCCCCCGCGGCCGAGGACGCCGTCCTCATGGCGCCGGGACTTCCCAGCAGCCCCAGAGGTTTACCCGCTTCTCTTCGGGCACCCGGAATGTGCGACTTTGCGCGTACGCACGTCCGTGCGGCACGTGCACTGAGTTGTGCCCGCCCACCACGGGGCCGATCTCACGGGAGACGAGGAGCGTGACATGTCCGACGATGCACGCGGCGACGACGTGTACCAGCCCGACGCGACGGAGAGCCAGAACCGTCCGACCGACGATCTCGACCTGGAGAACGCGATCGGCGAGCGGGATCTGGACGACATCGTCGAGGAAGGCTACTCACCGCCCGAGCGCCCGTTGGGTGTGGGGAAGTACGGCACCACCGGCGAGGAACAGCGGGAGGGTGAGTCCCTCGATCAGCGGCTCGCCCAGGAGACCCCGGACGTCGAGCCGGAGCCGGGCGACGGGATCGGCGATCTGCCCCGCGGCGAGGGCGAGCCCCTCGACGACGAAGCGGGAGACGCCCGCTCGGGCAGGCTGACCCAGGACGGCTACGCGTCCCGTCAGCACAACGATGTGACCGCGCGGGACGTCGGCATCGACGGTGGCGCGGCGTCCGCGGAGGAAGCCGCGATGCACACGATTCCCGACGAGGAGGACGGCGCCCCCTAGGGAGTGTCCGCACAGTGTCGTCGTCCGCCCGGAGGAGCGGCTGCGGGCCCGCCGGGCAACGGCACGGCCGCCTCACGGCGGGACTTCTGCCGGGCAGGTGACTTCAGCGGTTTTGCGGTTACCCGTAACGGCATGGCACGTATCTGGCACACCAAGGAACAGCCTCCGGCACACGCCGAGGACCCCTCGGCGCAGACCGGGAACCCGCCTCCGGGCGAGTCCGAGGAGGCCCCGGACACTCCGGCGGAGCTGCCCAGGAAGTCGTGGTGGGCGGTGCTGCGCCGGACGGCCGCGGAGTTCAAGGACGACGAACTCGCGGACCGGGCCGCCGCGCTCACGTACTACGGAGTGCTCGCGCTGTTCCCGGCGCTGCTGGTGCTCGTGTCACTGCTCGGCGTCGCGGGGAAGTCCACCACGCAGTCGATTCTCGACAATCTCGAGAAGCTCACGCCCGGATCGGCGCGCCAGATCATCTCCAACGCCGTCGAGCAGCTCCAGGCCAGTAGTGGCACCGGATCGGTCCTGGCGATCGTCGGTCTGCTGGTGGCGCTGTGGTCGGCCTCGGGCTATGTGGCGGCGTTCATCCGCAGCTCCAACGCCGTCTACGACATCCCCGAGGGCCGCCCGGTCTGGAAGGTCACTCCCCTGCGCCTCGTCATCACGGTGGTGCTGATGGTCCTGGCCTGCGCCAGCGCGCTGATCGTCGTGTTCACGGGCGGAATCGCCCGGCAGGTGGGCAGCGCCCTCGGCATCGGGGACACCGCGCTGACGGTGTGGTCCATCGCGAAATGGCCCGTCCTGGTCCTGCTCGTCACGATCATGATCGCGATCCTGTACTGGGCCTCCCCGAACGCGAAGGGGCGCGGTTTCAAGTGGGTCACCCCCGGCAGTTTCCTGGCCCTGCTGATCTGGATCGCGGCGTCCGCCGGCTTCGCCCTCTACGTGGCGAACTTCGCCTCCTACAACAAGACCTACGGCACCCTCGCCGGCGTGATCATCTTTCTGGTGTGGCTGTGGATCACCAATCTGGCGATCCTGCTCGGCCTGGAGTTCGACGCCGAAATGGCGCGGGAGCGGGCCATCGTCGGCGGGCACCCCGCGGACGAGGAACCGTACGTCCAGCCCCGTGACACCCGGGCCTGGAGCGATGATGAACGCCGGGAAATGGGCACGGAGTGAAGAGGGACCACGCCACAGGCCGGGGGGCCGACAGTTCCCCGCCGGCCAACGAGGAGGACGGTGCACTCGTGAGCAAGCACTCTCAGGACGCCACGCAGCTGGGCGACCGCGCGGAGCCGGCCGGCCTGCACCTGGCCGTCGGCAGCCCGGCGACCGGTCTCCCCGCCGAAGCCGCCCAGGGCGCCGGCCGGCGGAGCAGTCCATGGCCCCTGCCGCCGGACCGTACGCAGGCCATCCTGGAGGCCACCAAGCACGTCGCCGCCCGGCTCAAGAGCGGCGGACACCCCTTCGCCCTCGTGGGCAGCGTCGCCGCCTACGCGCACGGGGTGCCCGCGAGCTTCCAGCACGACGTGGACTTCTGCATCCTGCGCGAGGACGCCGAGGCGGTGACCCAGGAGCTGGAGGCCGCAGGCGTCGAGGTCCGCACGCCTCCCGAGGACTGGCTGATCAAGGCGCGCAGCCATGGCGAGGAGATCGACCTGATCTTCGAGCTCGCTCAGCGGCCCGTGACGCACGAGCTGCTGGACCGGGCGGAGATCCTGCCGGTGGACTCGGTCCGGATGCCGGTCCTCTCCCCGACCGACCTGGTGAGCAGCCTGATGGCCGCGTTCTCGGAGCACCACTGCGACTTCGGCGCCGTCCTGCCGATCGCCCGGACGCTGCGGGAGAAGATCGACTGGGACCGGCTGCGCGGGGACTACGAGGACGCCCCGATGCCCGACGCCTTCCTCTACCTCCTGGAGCGTCTGGAGATCATCGACGAGCGGGGTACGGACACCGAGCAGGGGGACGAGGACGCATGAGCCACACGGATACCGCCGAGTACCGCATCGCCCATCTGCGCGAGCGCCTGGCGAAGGGATCCGCCGCGGAGATGGGCGTGCGGATCGAGATGCGCGGTGACAGCGTCCTGCTGTCCGGCAGCGTGCCGAGCGCCGCCTGCCGCGACGAGATTCTGCGTATCGCCGAGGACGAGCTCTCGGGGCTGCCCGTCCGTGAGGACCTGGTGGTGGTGTGCGCCACCGCCCCCGACCACCCCGAGGAGCTGGCGTGATCCGCGTAGCAGCAGTCGGCGACATCCATATGGCCCCGGACAGTGCCGGCGTGCTCCGCCCCGCCTTCGAGACGCTGGGCGAGTGCGCGGATCTGCTGCTTCTCGCCGGGGACCTGACACGGCACGGGACGCTCGACGAGGCCGCGGTCGTGGCCAGGGAGGTGGCCGGCCTCGACGTGCCGGTGGTCGCCGTGCTGGGCAATCACGACTACCACAGCGATCTCCAGACCGAGATCGCGCAGCTGCTCGGCGAGGCCGGCGTCACCGTGCTGGAAGGCGACGGCACGGTGCTCGACATCGGCGGCGTACGGGTCGGAATCGCCGGGACCAAGGGCTTCGGCGGGGGCTTCGCGGGACGCGAGGGCGGCGATTTCGGCGAACCCGAGATGAAGAACTTCATCCGCCTGACGAAACGGTGCTCGGAGGAACTGCGGCGCTCCCTGGAGGATCTGAAGGAGCGCGGCTGCACCGTCCGGATCGCGCTGACGCACTACGCGCCGGTGGCGGACACGCTGGCGGGCGAGCCGCTGGAGATCTTCCCCTTCCTCGGCAGCTATCTGCTGGCGGAGGCGATGGACGCGGCGGGGGCCGACCTCGCCGTGCACGGGCACGCGCATCACGGCGCCGAGCACGGGATGACCAGCGGCGGTGTACGGGTGCGCAATGTCGCCCAGCCGGTGATCGGCAGGGCGTTCGCCGTCTACCACCTGGCCGTCCACGACGATGATGCGCAGGCCCGCGCCGCGAGCACGGGAGCGGGCGCCCTCCACTGAGGCCGCCGGCGTCGCGGCCATGGATCGGGCGGAACTCCCCGAACCGGCCGTGGTGACCGACGCGGTCGGGCCCAGGGCCGGCTCGCACCTGCGTGACGACTCCTGGCGCCACGGCTGTGGTCGGCATGAGGCACATCACATGCCGGAACGGTGAATACCGGAACAACGGGGGCCGGTCGCCCGTTGAGCGGTATGTGGCTGCGGAGGGGACAGTGTCCCCGGGCCCTACCTATAGCCCCTGGGGAAGATCGTTCGGCTGAAGCCCCATGGAGCCTTTCGCCGCGAGGCGACCGCCCTCCGTGTCCACCTCGTACCGCCCCGGCTGGATTCCCCCCTCCAGCCGGGGCTTCCTCTTGCCCGATGCGGCTTGCTTTCCCGATGCGGCTCGCTCCTCAGGGATGCGGCCAGTCGTCGACTCCGCCGCCACGCCACTCGATCAGATCCGTGTCGGACAGATCGATCACCTCGTCCTGGGCACCGAGTTCCTTGCGCAGCAGTTCCGCGAGGTCGCCGCGGCCGTGCGCGAGGCCGGCGATCTGTCCGTGGATGGTCACTCTACGGCCGCCGCTGGGCGACGGAGGGTGAACGATGACCGGTGGGTGAGGAGGCATGCCTCCACCGTGCCTCGCACGGAGCGCGAATGCATCCCGGACGCCACAACCCGATGAGTCCGGCAACCCGATGAGTCCGGCGCACGGCGGCAGTCCGATGAAGAAGACCGAACCGACGTCTGGAGCTCGGACATGCGCGATCTGATCATCACCGAGAACATCACGCTCGACGGAGTCATCGACGCGGCAGAGGGCTGGTTCGGCCCGGCCGGGGTCGACGCTGAGGCGGACCAGTCCGACATCGAGGCAGCACTCGGCACCCAGATGGCGGCCGCCGACGCGCTGCTCGTCGGGCGGGTGACCTTCGAGGAGATGCGCGGCTTCTGGCCCCGGCGGACCGATGACACGACAGGCGTGTCGGACTACCTCAACTCGGTGTCCAAGTACGTGCTGTCCGGCACCCTGGACGATCCCGAGTGGGACAACACCAGCGTTCTGCGCGGCGGTCTCGCGGAGGAGGTGGAGGCGCTGAAGTCCGCACCGGGCAAGGACATCGTCACCACCGGCAGCATGACCCTGGTGCGTGACCTCGTCGGGACCGGACTCGTCGACGAGTACCGGCTTTTCGTGTACCCGGTCGTCATCGGCCACGGGCAGCGTCTCTTCGAGGACGCCGAGAAGGTCCCGCGACTGCGCCTGGTGGAGACACGTCCGTTCAACTCCGGTGTGCTGTTGCTGCGTTACCGGACCGCCTAGGCGCTGACGGCCGTCCGACAGGCGAGGACGGGAGGGGCTGGTCGGCAGGGAGCTGTCCCCCGGCCCCGGGGCGCGGGAACCGGTCGTGACGGAATTGTGTCTGCCCTGAGGAGAGCAAGTGGGCTACCGTGCGGCGGTCGCGTTCGGTGCGACCACGCCCCGGACATCCGGCGGGAGCGCTTGCGGCAAGGGGGACGGATGAACGCGTGGACAGTGCCCGGGTACACGGAGAGCCGTGAGCTGGGTTCCGGCGCCAGCGGGCGCGTCGTCCTGGCCGTCCATGACGGGACGGGCGTTCCGGTGGCCGTCAAGTACCTCAGCGAGACGCTGCGGACGGACACCGCCTTCGTCCAGGACTTCCGCTCCGAGGCCCGGCTGCTCGGCGGTCTCGACTCGCCGTACGTCGTCGGTCTGTACGAGTACGTCGAAGCCCCGCACGGCGCCGCCATCGTGATGGAGCTCGTCGACGGTGTCGCCCTGCGCACGCTGCTGCTCCGCGAGGGCGCCACCGGGCCCGAGGCCGCACTGGTGGTCCTCAAGGGCTCCCTGCTGGGGCTGGCCGCGGCCCACCGGGCGGGCGTCGTCCACCGCGACTACAAACCGGAGAACGTCCTGGTCGCCGCGGACGGTTCGTCCAAGCTGGTCGACTTCGGTATCGCGGCGGGCCGTGGGACCACCCCCGGGGTGGCCGGCACTCCCGCGTACATGGCGCCGGAGCAGTGGAACGGGGAACCCGCGTCACCGGCCGCCGACGTCTACGCGGCGACCGCGACCTTCTACGAATGCCTGACCGGACACAAGCCGTTCACCGGCGAGAACTTCGCCGAACTGGCCCTCCAGCACATCGGCGCGCCGGTCCCCGACGACGAAGCCCCCGAGCCGGTACGGCCGCTGATCCGGCGCGGACTGGCGAAGACCCCGGAGGAACGCCCCGAGAACGCGGCGGCGTTCGTCAACGAGCTGGAGGACGTCGCCCTGGCCGCGTACGGCGCGGACTGGGAGGAGCGGGGCCAGCGCCGGCTCGCCGCGCTGGCGGCCCTCCTGCCGCTGCTGTTCCCCTCCGCCGGCGGGCAGTCGGCGGGAACGACCGCGGTGGCCACGACGGCGCTCGGCGCAGGACGCGGCGGCAGCTGGAAGCCCGGCCTCCGGGGCATCCTGACCGGTGTCGCTGCCATCGTCATCGCGGTACTCGTCGTGGTGGCCGCGGATGCCACGGGCGGCGGCGTCCCGCAGCTGACGGCCCAGAGTCTCGCCACCACCAGTGCCCGGCCCGGCACGACCGTCTGGCCGAGCCAGGACCCGTCCCCCTCGGCGAGCCCCTCCCTCTCCGCATCCGCCTCACCGTCCGCCACGGACTCCCCGTCCCCGACCGACACCGCGAGCGGCGGAACCGCCACGCCCACACCGGTGGTCGACCCGCCCACCACTCCCCCGACCCCACCGACGGCGGACCCCACGACTGCCGCACCCACACCGTCGGAGCCCACCACAGCTCCGCTGAGGGTCAAGTCCGTCTCCGTCACCGGCCTGCGCCAGGTGTCGACCACGGGCGGCGTCGCGTCGGTGGACGTCGCCACCGACGGAACGGGGCCCGTCACCGTCGTCATCACCTGGTTCACCGGAGATGCCCAAGGGCAACTCGGCGTCCCGGACGGGTCGCAGACCTTCGAGCGCAGCGGCGCGACGCAGTACACGCTGGCGCTGGACCACACCTTCCAGGGGAAGGGCTGCTACTGGGGCGTGCGGGCGTCGACCAACCCGGCAGCCGCCTCCGGCAGTTCCTCCCAGCAGGTCTTCATCCGGCGGTGCACGATCTCATGAGCGACGACCGGACCCACGATCTCCGTGACCACGACGGCGGACCCGGCTCCGAGGGCAGCCGTGACCACTCCGAGGTCGGACGAGGCCACGACGACGGCGGTGACGAGTACAGCGCGACCGCGCTCGGCAGCCAGTGGTTCGAACGTCCAGAACCCGAACCCGAACCCGAGACCGCCACCGAGAGGGCGACCCTGGTCCAGCGCGTGCGGCCGGACGCGGAGCCGGACCGGGTGGAGGGGGAGGTCCTGCGCTTCGGGCCGGGCGTGACGGCGCTCGCCCGCGACCGCGTCGCCCACAACTCCACGGCCGCGGTCTGGCACGGCGGCACCCTGGCGGGACGGCCCGAGGACGGCCGGCCTCCCGAGAAACCCCGTCGCGGCGGCCTCCGCCGGTACACCCTGGCGGGTGTGGTGCTGCTGGCGGTCCTCGCCTTCCTCGCCTGGCAGCGCTTCGGGCCCGGTCTCGCCGTGCAGGACGTGTCCGTCCGTACGGTCACCGAGGGTCCCGGCTGCGACGGCACGGCCGATGTGGTGGGCGTGGTGGACACCAACGGCCGGCCGGGCACCCTCACCTACCGCTGGGCCAGGAGCGACGGCACCACATCGGGTCTGCTGACCGAGAAGCTGACGCGCGGCCAGGAGCGGGCGCGTCTGCATCTGCTGTGGACGTTCCACGGGTCCGGGGAGTACCGCGCCCGGGCGGAACTGCGGATCGTCTCACCGTCCCCGCGGACGGCAGACGTCCGGTTCGCGTACAGCTGCCCGTGACGGAAGGCGGCAGAGACCCGGCGCGCGGATCGCGGGTTCCGGATTCGGACTCGGACTCGGCGGATCGCAGGGGGCAGGCGGATTGCGGGGTCAGGCGCGCCCGTATTCGTACCGCACGCGGCTGAGGTACATCTCGTCGGTCACCACGGACACCGTCCGCCGCAGCCGGTCTCCGTCCAGTACGACGGTGTCGGTGATCTGTGTGTCACCGTCGTCCAGCCGCAGCCGGACGTCGCCGTACCGGTGGCCGTCGGCGGAGGCCGGCTCGGTCCCAGCGCCGTGCAGCAGGAGGTGGCTCCCGGCCGGGGTGGTGACGATCCGGCCGTCGAACGGCAGGGCCTTGGGTTCGAGGACACCCTCCTCGCAGAACCACTCCACCTCGGCCGTGCCCGACTCCGTGAAGGTGTCGTCGTCACCGATGTCCAGGGTCAGTCCCGACGCCGGCCCCAGGGGCGGTTCCGCGTCGAACGTCTCGCCCGCGAGCCACTTGTGCAGGAGCAGTTCCAGGTCCAGCCGGGTGCCGCCGATCACCGCGTCCATCCTGATCTCGTCCTCCGACTCGTACGCCACGTCGGGGTCGTGCGAGACCGCGCCGAGCAGTGTCCAGCGTCCCGTGAAGTCCGTCATGCCGTTCGCCCCGTCCGTAGGTGTCCTGGTCCATCGGGAGATCCACCATAGAACCGGGGTACGACAGCGGCGGACGGGCCGGCAGGCCCTGTCCGGCCGTTCTCCGGACAGGGCCCAGCGGTAGGTCAGGGCCTAGTTGAACGGTTCCAGTGTCATGAAGGCCTCTTGCGGGTTGCCGTCGTGCACCAGGGACTCATGAGCGCCCACGTCGTCGAAGGCGAAACCGTACGCCTTACCGTCGACCATCTGCCCGTGGATGATGCGCGAGTAGTGGTTGGTGACCGCGTCCCGGTAGAAGTTGGCGTTGTTGGGGTCGGGCTGGTTGGGGTTGGTCAGCAGCGTCGAGCGGTTGTAGCCCGCGCACAGGGTGCGCGAGATCGGGCCGCGGACCAGGTCGTTCGGCGCGTCGAGGAGCTTGTAACAGCCGAAGACACTGTCGGAGTCGGGCTTCTGGAAGCTCGTCACCACAGCTCCCGAGCCGTTGGTGAAGTTCATGACGTTGCCCGAGACCCTGCCGTAGTACTTGGTGTTCGGCTGGTTCGCGAACGGCGTCACGGTGAGCGTGGAGGAGCTGTACCTGCTCCAGACCCGGTTGATGTAGTCGTTCATGACGCCGGCGGAGAGGCCACCCGCCTCGATGCCGTGACCGGGTGACAGAGCACGCAGCGGAGTGCCGTCGGGGCGGTTCTGGATCAGCCCGCCCCAGCCCGCCGAACGCAGCTGGTTGAAGACGGCGTTGTACCCGCCCGGCTTGAGCCTGCCGGTGTTCTTGACCGTGCCGTTGGCGAGCTTGACGCCCACCGCGTACGGAGCCGAGAACATGTCGACCTGGGTGCTGTTGATCCACAGACCGGCGTCGTTCAGCGTGTACTCGGACCAGTTGAACAGGATGTTGCGGTTGGGGTCGGACGGATTCTGCACGGCGGGCTGCACCAGACCGCCGGTGGTGACCTTGAAGACGATCTTCTGGCCGATGGAGAAGTAGACGCGGCCCGAGAACTTGGGCATCCGGATCGTCCTGGTCTGCCCGTTGGCCGGTCCCGCGATCGAGGCGTCGGGGGCGGGCGTCGGCGGATTGCCTCCCGCCGGCCAGGGGTGGAACGTGCCGTTGGCGTCGGCCCAGCCCTGCCGGCCCGACGAGAGTTCGGTGCCCAGGTTGTAGATGTAGACGGGTTCGCTGCGCCCCGAGCTGTTCTTGATCGTGAGCGGAATGGTCGCCGGCACGGCCTCCGCGGATGTCGACGGACCGAGGACCGTCAGACCCGTGGCGACGACCAAAGCCGACACCACGGACGCGAGCACTTTCGGTAAGCGGAACACGCTCTTTCCTCCTTGTGGGGGTGAATCCCGAGGGACGGGAAGTGCGGCGCCCACGCGGCCTGTGGGGCGCCAGAGGGGAGGGAATGGACGGTGCCTGAAGGGTGAGAGCGCTCTCAGAATCCGGCCGCGTTCATCTTCTGTCAATGAACCTGACACAGCTGGGTCTGTCGATCCGGCCGGGCGGGGGGGCGAGCGAGGCCTGGTGCATGGGGTCAGGTGGGCGCGCGGACGAAGTGGGAGCGCTCTCGGAGATGTGACGGGCCTCCGTCACATCTCCGGCGCCGACCACGCTGCAGCGGTGCAGCCGGGCAGCCCTGCGGCACCTGCCCGGCGCCGGCGGGCTCACCGAGCCGTACTCACCTCTCCGGGCCCACGACCGCCGCCTTGTCGTCCCGACCGCGCACCGCGGGCAGATGGATCACGACGAGGACGAAGGCAGCGAGCATCACATTGCGACTCGCGGCGTCCAGACCGTTCCAGTCGGACGACTGCCACATCTGGAACCACTCACCGCCGATGCCGATGAACCCGAGTCCGAAGAGCAGCAGCATCATGGTCAGGCCCAGAGTGGCCGCCCGGCGCGCCCGGGCGAACTCCCCTCGCGCGAGGCCTTTCACCCACCACCAGGTGGCC
This sequence comes from Streptomyces sp. CA-251247, assembly GCF_050952975.1. Taxonomy (NCBI): domain Bacteria; kingdom Bacillati; phylum Actinomycetota; class Actinomycetes; order Kitasatosporales; family Streptomycetaceae; genus Streptomyces; species Streptomyces sp. CA-251247. The sequence goes on from NZ_CP191861.1 coordinate 632,682, forward strand.
GCGACGAGGACGACCGCGGCGACCGTTTCCCAGGCGATGATCCCGACGTACGCGATGTCGCTCAGCGTGCGGGACTCGATCGCCCGCCACATGACGTCCTCGTCCTTGAACGTGGTGTCCATGGCCAGCACATGCTGGACGAACTGCCGATTGGTGTCGAAGTCGGTGATGTTCCCGAAGGCCACCAGAGCCATGTACACCGCGACGGTGCCGGTGAGCGCGGTGGCCGCGACGGGCAGGGTGCCGAGGAAAGATATCCGGTCCGGCCGGGTACGTGACCCCGGTCTACGCTCCGCCACACGTCCTCCTGTCGCCGTACAGCCCCTTGCCGTAAGGGAGTTGTAGCTTTCAACACCTCCGGCTGCCGCATATTCCGGGGTGCACGGAACGGCGGGTTTCCGTCGGTTGTCATACCCGGGTGCCAGGCTGTGCCGCCATGGACACCGAAGAGTTCTGGAACCTCATGGAACAAGCTCGCGGCCGGGCCGCGGATTCGACCGATGCGGAGGACATCGCCCGCCAGGCCACGGCTCTGCTCGCCGCCCGCGAGCCCCAGCAGGTCCTCGATGCCCAGCAGATCCTGTGGGACGTGATGGCCGCGTCGTACAAGGCGCCCCTCTGGGCTGCCGCCTATCTCATCAACGGCGGATGTTCGGACGACGGTTTCGAGTACTTCCGCGGCTGGCTGATCACCCAGGGCCGTACCACCTTCGAGCAGGTCGTCGACGATGCCGACCGTCTGGCCGACCTGCCCGCCGTCCGCGCGGCAGCGAGAGTCGGCATGGATCTGGAAGGGGAACGGACCCTGAGCATCGCCTGGGACGCCTACGAGAAGGCCACCGGAACACAGCTGCCCGGCGGCTCCTTCAGCATCAACTACCCCCAGCTCGACCCCGCTTGGGATGTCGACTTCGACGACCACGGCCGGATCGCCGCCCGACTGCCCCGGATCGCCGCGCTCTTCACGGACTGAGCAGCGCCGTCGGAGTCGCATCCCCGGCGCGGATGCATTCCCGGCGCGGGTGCATTCCGGCGCGGGTGCATTCCGGCGCGGGTCCACCCCTCGCCGCCGCGGGCGGGCCCGCGTGGCCGACCGTCTACTGCGGCTGGGTCGCGATCTGGATGAGGTTGCCGCAGGTGTCGTCGAAGACGGCGGTGGTGACGGGCCCCATCTCCAGGGGCTCCTGGGTGAAGCGGACGCCGAGGCCGCGCAGTCGCTCGTACTCCGCCGTCACGTCCTCGACGGCGAACTGGGCGAGCGGGATGCCGTCGCCGACGAGCGTGTCGCGGTAGGTCTTGACGATCGGGTGGCCGGCGGGCTCCAGGAGGAGTTCGGTGCCGCCCGGCTCGTCGGCCGAGACGACGGTCAGCCACCGGTCCTTCTCCCCCACCGGGACGTCGTGCTTCTTCACGAAGCCGAGGATCTCGGTGTAGAAGCGCAGGGCCTTGGCCTGATCGTCGACGAAGACGCTGGTCATACGGATCTTCATGGAGTGCTCTCTTCCGGTCCGGATGTGTCGGGCACGAGCCATCGCTCGGCGATGTGCCGAAGTGGGGCTGTGTTCAGGTCGTGGAACTTGTAGCGGCCTTCCCGCCTGGTCTCGACGAGCCCGGCGGCCTCCAGCACGGCGAGGTGCTGGGAGACCCCCTGGCGTGAGATCGCGAGCTGATGCTTCATGCTCAGTCGCGAGCAGATCTCGAACAGGGTCTGTCCGGACTTCTCCGTGAGCTCGTCGAGGATGGTGCGTCGGGTGGGATCGGCCAGGGCTTTGAAAAGGTCGTCGGCCACGCCCACATGATAGGCAACTATTCACTTGCCTATCAAGTCGTGGTGCCCCGTGTCCGGTGTCACCCCGCCGTGGAGGGCGGCCAGGACATGGCCGCTGGACCGGGAAGGCCCTGTCCGGAATCAGGCCGCTTCGGCTGCGCCCGCCGGCCCCACAAGATCAAACGTGACTCACACGGCCCAGCGCTGCGGGCACGCGCTCGCCTCACGCACGGCCCTCGCCGCCGGACTCAGGGGTGCTCCCGAAACGACGCTCGAACTGGGCGATGCGCCCCTCGGAGTCGACCGTCCGCGCCTTGCCGGTGTAGAAGGGGTGGCTCTCCGAGGAGATCTCGACGTCCACCACCGGGTACGTCTCGCCGTCGTCCCAGGTGATCTCTTGATCGCTCGTAGCCGTGGACCGCGTGAGGAAGGCGTACCCCGCCGCACGGTCTCGGAACACCACAGGACGGTAGGCCGGGTGCTTGTCTTCCTGCATGACAGCTCCTTGAGCTTCAGAGGTGTGTCACCGACGATCGCGTCGCCCGTCGCGCACGCTCGTGGGGACTGCCGGACCGACCGGGCCAGGTCTAGGCCGCTCGGGCCGGGCCCTCACCCTCGACGTCGAAGACCACCTGGTCCTCGTAGCACCACCACCAGGTCTCGCCCGGTTCGTACGAGCGGATCAACGGGTGGCCGGTGGCGGCATTGTGCGCGGTGGCATGGCGGGCGGGCGAGGAGTCACAGCAGGCCACGTGCCCGCACATCTGGCACTCCCGCAGGTGCACCCATGTGCCACCTTCGGCGACGCATTCCCTGCAGGAATCCGGGCTGTCGGGTGTGACCACGGGCCGGACCTGGTCGAGGTGACTGCAGACACGGAACACGTCAGTCATCGTGGCACCTCCTCGGCAGATCTCCTTGGACCACCCGCGGGCGACGTACGTACCGGCTTGTACGTACCGGCATGACTCATCGGCGTCGGCCGCACAACACGCCGGATTTCCAGCAGCAGGCGCTGCCTCAAGCCTGCCACCGTGACACCCCGTGTCAAGCGGAGCACCGGCAGACGAGTGCTTGACCAGGCATTTTCCGTCTCGGGGACCACTGCCGTCCGAGGGCCGGCCGGTGCGAGAAGCCGCTCTCCAACGGCCCGGCACACCTCGGGCGTGGGGATCGACGACAGCCCGCTCCACCCCCCGGGAGACGCGGTGACCGCCGTGCGCCCCAGCACCGAAACACGCACGGCAGTCCCCTCGTTTCACCGTCCTCCGGCCACCGCCCCCTCGCGCAACTCCAGCCGCGGGCCGGTGAAGCGCGACCGCATCCGGCGGTCGTGGGTGACCAGCACCAGCGCACCCTCGTAACCGGTCAGCGCCGACTCCAGTTCCTCCACGAGCGCCGGTGAGAGATGGTTGGTGGGCTCGTCCAGCAGAACCAGGTCCACCGGCTCGCTGACCAGCCGTGCCAGCTCGATGCGGCGCCGCTGGCCGTACGACAGCTCCCCGACGCGCAGCCGCAACGCCTCCGGTGCGAACAGACCGAGCGACAGCAGCCGGTCCGCGTGTTCGTCCCGGTCACCGGGGCGGCCTTGTGCGAACGCCTCCAGGACGGTCAGTGCCGACGGCCACGGCGTTTCCTCCTGCCGCAGGTGGCCCACTCGCCCGGGAACCACCACGGTGCCCGCGTCCGGAGCCAGTTCCCCGGCCAGGACCCGCAACAAGGTGCTCTTACCGGCTCCGTTGGGGCCGGTGACCAACAGCCGCTCCGCCGGGCCGATCCGCAGTTCGGGCACCGACAGCCGGTCGTCCACCACGACACCGTCGAGCCTCGCCGCAGGCGCCTCGCCCGGTCCGCTGTCGGTGGCGAGGCGGGCCGTGAACGACAACGGGTCCGGCGGAGGTGCCACTGGGTGCGCGGTGAGCCGCTCGACCCTTTCCTTGGCGTTGCGGATACGGCTCATCGCGCCGTGGGCCCGCCCCCGTGCGCGGAACGCGGGGGAACCGAAAATGGCCTTCGGTATCTTGCGCGGGATGCTGCCCAGGCGCGCGACGTTGGACTCGGCCAGCCGGCGGCTCCGGTCGAGCTCAGCACGCCACTCGTCGTACTGCTGCTGCCGTCGGCGGCGTTCGGCGGCCTTGGCGGCGAGGTAGCCGGCGTAGCCGTTGCCGTGTCGGGAAACGCGGCCGCCGTCGACCTCCACAACCGTGGTGGTGAGCCGTTCCAGGAACACGCGGTCGTGCGTGACCGCGACGACGGTTCCGCGGTGGGTCCGCAGATGCTCCTCCAGCCATCCGACGGCCCGGTCGTCCAGGTCGTTGGTCGGCTCGTCGAGCAGCAGGAGCTCGGGCCGGGACGCCAGGGTCGCGGCCAGCGCCAGCCGCGACCGCTCACCGCCCGACAAGGTGCCGAGCTGCCGGTCCCGGGCGAGCCCCGGCAGACCGAGCCCGTGCAACGCGGCATCCACGCGGGTGTCGGCGCCGTAACCGTCGCGGGCCTCGTACTGGTCGGTCAGCCGCGCGTACTCAGCGAGGCGCTCGGCCGGATCCGCGTCCACGGGGGCCTGCGCGAGGGCGCGTTCGGCCTGTCGCAGAGCCGCTTCGAGTGCACGCAGCTCCGCGAGCGCCAGGTCGACGGCGTCCTGGACGGTGGCTTCCGGGGGAGGCCGAGGCTCTGGGCGAGGTACCCGGTCCCGCCGGGCGCGGTCACGGTCACCTCCCCCGCGTCGGGTTGCTCCCTGCCGGCGAGAAGGTTCAGCAAGGTGGATTTGCCGGCCCCGTTGTCACCGACGACGCCGGCCTTCTCACCGGGGGCGAGGCTGAACGAAACCTGATCGAGCACGGTGCGGTCGTCGTACCGCCGGGAGACACCGCGCAGGGAAAGCTGTGAGAGGGATGAGGGATGTGGCGCACGCATGCGAAAGCCCCAGTTCTCGGCCGATGCCGGTAGAACGGATTCGAGGACGAATCAACGCCGCGACCGCGGAGCAGAGCTCGACGCGGTCGTGCGCGGGGCGATCACAGAGTTCCCATGCGGACGAAGGTACGCGGGCACCCGGGGACCGGGCAACGGGGTTTTCGCGATCGGTCGCGCCGCTTCCCTTCGAGGTGTGCACAACCGGCCCCGGGGCCGCCGTCTCGACGAACTGTGCTGCGATTCCTGTGCAGTTGGCGGCTCGACCGTCCGGAGACCGTCAACACCGCGATCGTCAGCATGCACTCAGAAGAGGCCGTCCTGATCGATGCGCACCGCCCGGCGCCGGACCGTGCGCGGGGCTCGACGGACGGGTGACTCGTCGCCGAACAGCGGGGCCGTACCGCACGCGTCGGGCTCGGCCGGAATGGCCGCAGGACCCGTGGGCACTGCCAGCTGCAGAGGAACGTCAGGGTCGAAGTCCGCGCGCGTCATGGCCGTCCAGTCGCGGCCCGGCTGCTCGGCCATGCGTCGTCTCCTCCCCTCTGCCACTCGCCACCCACGCGCCGAGCGCCCGCGGCGCGGGCAGCCGCATACGGGCGGGCCGCCTCACGTGCTCGTACCCGCATCCTTCCAGTGGATCACTCATCGCCTCGGTCATCCGGGCGACCCTAATGCTTCGACCGGGAAGGGTTCGACGGTGCCTGACGGCTGAAAGTCCCTACGGACGCTCCCGGTGACGGATAGCGTCCCGTTCACGATGAAGGGGGCGTGACCATGGCAGAACGTGCGGTCCCGTCTCGCGTGGTGGCCGCAGAGCGTGTCGCCTCCGAGACGGGATTCAAGAAGAGTTGCCTTCGTGAAGTGGGCAGGTTGCTGAGGCTGACCGCTGCTGCGAAACCCAACGGGGTCATTGCCGAGAGCGGCACCGGCTCGGGAGTGGGCACCGCCTGGCTGCACAGTGGCCTGGGCGCGGACGCGCGCCTGGTCACCGTGGAGCGGGACGAGGAGCTGGCCCGTCGAGCGGCCGGTGTCTTCGCGGACGACACGCGCGTCAGCGTGCTCACCGGGGACTGGCGCTTGCTGGAGCAGCACGCCCCGTTCGACGTCTTCTTCTGCGACGGCGGCGGCAAGCGGGACGACCCACGGCGGGTCGTCGAGATGCTCGCTCCCGGTGGCCTGCTCGTCCTGGACGACTTCACCCCGTCGTCCCATTGGCCACCGCGTTTCGAGGGTGACGTGGATGAGCTCCGCCTGTTCTACCTCACACATCCTGCGCTGGACGCCACGGAGGTACTGACAACACCGGTCAGTTCAGCGGTGGTTGCGGCGCGGCGCGTCTAGGCAAGCCGACCTGCGGCAACGTGGCACCACCTCGGCACCAGGGGAGAACGGATCGTGGCGGCAACCTACTACTACTCCGACAGCGAGAACGGGCACCACATCGACGACCCGTCCGAGGACGCACTGTTCGACCTCATCAACGAACTCAACGACTCGGACAACACGTTCATCGTCGTCCAACCCCACGAGGACGACCCCGCCTGGTTCGCCTCGGTGGCCGTCCTCGACGAGGGCGGGTACGAAATCGTCCTGCGCGACAGCACACGCCGCGAACACAGCGTCGAAACCGACACACAAATCGGCGGGATCGCCAGTGACCTCATCATCTGGCCGGCATCCCGCAACTACTCGGGCCGGCCGACTCAGCAGTCCAACCAGCGTGCCGTCGCAGGCACGTCGCGTCGCCATCAGGTCACCACCACACGAAGAGCACCGTCCCGACGAGAATGGTGATCACCCATACGCCGATCGCCAGGCAAACAGTGCGGATGATCAGGCGGTTGAGGACCGCAAGCTTCGAGTCGTCACGGTCCGGCGCCATGCCACTCCCCTTCCTCCGTGCAGCAGCCTACGGACCGGCGGAGGCTCGGCCCCGCCCGCGGAACCTGGCAGATCGCGGTCCGGCGCGCTATGCTCGCCGACGATGATCACTCATTCTGTTCACAGATTGGGGGTCCCGTCCGCGCAAGGTGAGTGCTGATGCTCACTCAGATCGCGAACGGGGATTCCCGCCTTTCCTTCTGGCTGCGCGTGCGTGCCTACGCCGTGCCGCCGTCCATGATCGAGACTGCGACCGCCCGCCGCCATGCCGGGGACTGGGCAGGCGCATGCGCCGCCGCAGGCATCGATGTCGACCTCGATCTGCGCTCCGTGGCCCGCACTCATGGCCGCGACCTCGCGACCCGGATCCGGGCCGATCTCCGCCATCTGGCCCCCGACTTGCTGCGCTGGCACATGCCGAGGGTCGCTCCCGACGGACTGCTGCGCCCAGGTCTGACCATTGCCCTCGCCCGGTACGACGCTGCCGGGCGGGACGACGGATCGCCTGTGCACCTGGTGGTCCGTACTCCGCCTGCCTGGGCGGACGGCGGTCAGCGGATCAGCCTCGCGCTGTGGGACGGATCCCATGCCGAGCCCGGCGCCCGACGACACCCGCACCCCCATCCCGACCGGCGGTTCCGCCTCGACCTGCACCGTCATCTCTGGGACGCGCGCAGGAGCGATGCGCTGCGGGTCCGGTCCGGCGCAGGTGCGCTGTCCGCCGCCTCCCCTCCCCCGGACCCGGACCCGGACCCGGACCCGGATCCGCTGGGATTGGTGCCCCGGGAGCTCCGGTGTGCCGTTGACCGGTGGGCGGACGAGGCGGCGATCCTGCTCCGCGCCGAGGGGCGGACGGACGGCACCGTCGCCGTGCGGTTCGGAGGACGGCGCAGGCTGCTGTTGGAGCCGGCCGCGGACAGGGACGGCCTCCGACCGCCCGCCCTGCGGATCACGCCGGCGCCCACGGACGGGAGCATCGCCACCCTGCCCGTCCTGCCCGACGCGGCGACCTGGGTGCTGCCCGATCTGGACCTGATCCGCACCGGTTCGATCGAGGCCGGCGGGCTGCACCCCCTGGTCGCCTCGGCACTCGTACCCGACCACGCACCGGCCGCCGGCTCCCCCGTACCCACCGGGGCGGGAGAACCACACCTCGTGGAGTGCCGGGGAGTTCGGCACCGGGTCGGTCTGGTCGACGGGTTCCTCGTGCCCCTGGATCACGACCCTGCCGAGATCCGGCGGGAAGAACTGCTGGTCGCACTGACCGGTACTCCCCTTCCCTGCCTGCAGTTCATCGACCAGGCACATCGTCGGCCGGACTGTCTCGTCGGCGTGCGTGAACGTCTGGAGCACGGTGACACCTCCGGTGCACTGGCCGTCGTCGAGGGCCTCCTGGGCTCCGAGGCCGTGCTGCGTGACGGCGCTCTACGGGACGCGCTGGAGGCGGCCGCGCGGCGCCGGATCGCCTACGGGCTCTACCGGGCAGGCCTGGTCGGCCCCGGGCCCGACCGCCTCCGCCCGGGCCCCTGTCGTCCCCGTGACCTGCGCTCCCGCCCGCGCCACACCACCGCACGCTGACCCGGGGACCTCGGTCCTCCGCACCCACTCGCCACCCTCACGAACCCCAAAGGTGATCAGACATGCCCACATACACCCCGTTCGCCGCTGCCTCCACCGGCACACTCCCCGACGACCCCGCCCACGCTTCCCAGCTCGACGTCGCCGGTGCGTTGCTGACGCTGCTGCGCGATGCCACCACCGAACCGCGTCCCGACACACAACTGGAGGCACTCACGCTGGCCGTCGCCGCCGACCTGCCCGTCGTCCTGTGGGGTGAGCCGGGGATCGGCAAGACCGCGGCCCTGACACAACTCGCCGCGGCCCTGGACCTTCCGCTGACCACAGTGATCGCCAGTGTGCACGAGCCGTCCGACTTCTCGGGTCTGCCCATCGTCGGGGACGATCCGGCGGAACAGGGTGTCCCGATGGCCCCGCCGGACTGGGCGGTGCGACTCGTGCGGGCCGGCAAGGGGCTGCTGTTCCTGGACGAACTGTCCACGGCGCCACCGGCCGTTCAGGCCGCGCTGCTTCGTCTTGTGCTGGAGCGGCGGATCGGCTCACTCCAACTGCCGCCCGGTGTACGGATCGTGGCCGCCGCCAACCCTCGGTCCTCGGCTGCCGACGGCTGGGAGCTGAGTCCGCCGCTGGCCAACCGTTTCGTCCATCTTCAGTGGACCCACGACCATGAGGTGGTGGTACGCGGCCTCGGTGGGACGTGGCCGCGGGCCACACTGCCGCAGCTCGACCCGGCGAAATTGCCGGACGCCGTGGACTTCGCCCGCCGCGCGGTGTGCGGGCTGCTCGCCGCCCGCCCGAGTCTCGTGCACCGGCTGCCCAGCAACGAGATGCGCCGGGGCGGGCCGTGGCCGTCACCGCGGAGCTGGGACATGACACTGTGTCTGATCGCCTTCGCGACCGCGGCCGGCTCCTCCCGGGAAGTACTCTCCCTGCTGGTCAGGGGCACCGTGGGCGACGGTCCTGGGCTGGAACTGCTGGCCGGTCTCGACCGCATGGACCTCCCCGATCCCGAGGCGCTGCTCGCCGACCCCGCGGGTGCGGTCCTGCCCGACCGGGGAGATCTGCGCCAGGCCGTGCTCGACGGTGTCGTGCAGGCGGTCCGCACCCGGCCGGAGAAGTCCCGTTGGGACGCGGCCTGGGCACTGCTGGTACGAGCGCTGGAGACGGGAGCCCCGGATCTGGTCGTGGTCCCCGCGACCACCCTCGCCTCGCTGCGCCGCGAGGACTGGGACGTACCGACATCGATCGAAGGGCTCGCCGGTGTGGTGTCCCTGTCCCGGCGAGCCGACAAGGCGGCGGCCCGTGCCGCGGTCGCCACGCAGGCCGGACGATGATGCCGGACGCACCGGGGACCCTGGACCTCGACAAACTGTTCGCCGCCCGGCTACAGGCCGCCCGGGCCCGGCCGTACCTGGCGACCGCGCTCTTCGCCCTGCACACCGTGGAGTCGCGGATGGTACCCACGATGGCCGTGGACCGGCACTGGCGGTGCTATGTCTCACCGGGCTTCGTGGCCCGGACGCCGGTGGAGGAACTGGCCGGGGTGTGGGTGCACGAGGTGTCGCACCTGCTGCGCGACCATCACGGCCGCAGCGACCGGGTCGCCAAGGAGCGCGGGCTGACCGGTCCGGGGGAACGGCTTCGGATGAACATCGCCGCGGACTGCGAGATCAACGACGACGCGTTCGGTGACGGGCTGGTCCGGCCCGACGGCGCGGTCGATCCGGCGCTCCTGGGGCTCCCCGAGGGGGAGTTGATGGAGGACTATCTGCGTCAGTTCGGGCTCGGGCCGCGTACGCAGAGCATGACCTGGCTGGATTGCGGCAGTGGCGCCGACGGACTGTCACGGGAGTGGGAACGGGGACCGGACGGCGCGCACGGCCTCAGCGACCAGGAACGGGACGCGGTCCGGTTCCGGGTGGCGCAGGGCATCACCGCCCGTCCGGGGAGCGCGCCCCGGGGGTGGCGGCGGTGGGCGGAGGAAGCCTTCCACCCGCCGCAGCCGTGGCGGGAGTTGCTGGGGGCGGCGGTCCGCTCGGCGGCCTCCGCCGCCGGTGCGGGCGAGGACTACACCTACGGCCGGCCGTCGCGGCGTTCGGCCGGGGTGCCGGGCGCCGTTCTGCCGAGCCTGCGGCGGGTGCCGCCCCGGGTCGCCGTGGTCATCGACACGTCCGGGTCGGTCAGCGACGCCGAACTCGGCAGCGCGCTCCTCGAAGTTGCCGCGATCTCCCGCGCCGTGGGCGGCCGCCGCGACCTGGTCACCGTCGTGCCGTGCGACGCGGCGGCCGAGTTCGCGCACTCGCTGTGCCGCGCCGAGGGAATTCCGCTCATGGGCGGTGGCGGTACGGATCTGCGTACGGGCTTCGCCAAGGCACTCCGCACGCAGCCCCGGCCGGACGTCGTCGTGGCCCTCACCGACGGCCAGACGCCCTGGCCGGACAGGCGACCACCGTGCCGGACGGTGGTGGGTCTGTTCCCTCGGCAGACGCGCGCGACCTGGGACGAGGACGACCCGGACTATGTGCCGAACTCGCCACCCGCATGGGCACGGGTCACGCACATCGGGTCCGGCCCCGGGGCTGGGTGAGCCCGCTCGGGCCGGCGACCGATAGTGCAGGGCGACCGATAGTGCCGGCGCGAGGGTGTCCGAAGCTCCGCGGTCTCGAGCACCACTGGCAACCTCCGCGTGGGGAAGGCCTGTTCAGTCGATGACCGCGGTGGCTTCGATCTCGACGAGATGCTCGGGTACGTCCAGTGCCGCGACTCCCAGCAGCGTGCCCGGCGGCACCGGGGTGCCCCCGAGCTTCGCGGCCGCCCGGGCCACGCCTTCCAGGAACAGGGGCATCTTGTCGGGGGTCCAGTCGACGACGTAGACGGTCAGTTTCGCCACGTCGTCGAAGGACCCACCGGCCGCGGCCAGCGCGGTGCCGACGTTGAGGTAGCACTGCTCGACCTGAGCGGCGAGATCGCCTTCGCCGACCGTCGTCCCCTCGGCGTCCCAGGCGACCTGCCCGGCGATGAAGACCAGCTTCGACCCGGTCGCGATCGACACCTGCCGGTAGGCATCGATCTCCGGCAATCCGCTGGGGTTCACCAGGGTGATGGCCATGCTGCCCGCCTCCTTGTCATGACGGGCCCAGGGGCCCGCTGTCACCGGACCGGGGCGATCCCGGTCTCTTGTGGTTACTCAGGAACTGTAGGAGAGTGACCGCTGACGTGGAAGAACGCACTTTTCGGTGACTGGGGAACCTGATGGTGACCAAGCAGTTCAGCGGCTCGCCCGACGAAGCGGACCTGAGGCGTGCGGATTCGCTGGCGCGGGAGATCTTCTCGGACGTCGCCAACAAGTGGGCGCTCCTGATCATCGAGGCCCTGGGGGCGCACACCCTGCGCTTCGGCGAGATACGGAACGAGATCGAGGGCATCAGCCACAAGATGCTCACCCAGAACCTGCGCATGCTGGAGCGCAACGGCCTGGTCGAGCGGACGGTGCACCCCGTCGTTCCGCCGCGGGTCGAGTACACCCTCACCGAGCCGGGCCAGGCCCTGCGGGTGACGATCGACGGCATGTGCGACTGGACCCACCGCTACCTCGGCCACATCGAGGCCTCGCGCCGCCGCTTCACCACCTGACGAGGACTCGCGGGCGTCGATCATCCCGACCTCAGCCGGCGAGTTCCGGGGGCCAGTAACGGCTCGGCAGCATCATCGCCCTCGGCGTGAGGTCCGGGTGGATGATCAATGGGAAGAGCGCGTTACGGAGGACGCCGTCGGGCAGGTGGCGGCGGCAGACGATGATGTGGGTGCAGTAGACCTCGTCGTCGCCCGCCAGACCCTTCGGCACGCGCACCCTCGGCAGGTAGTGCGTCTCGTCGGCGAGCATCGCAGCGAAGGCACCCCGTTCTGGATCCTCGTGACCGGCGCTTTTCACGGCCTTCAGAGCATGGGCCATGGCGCGCAGACGGTCGGGGTGCTCGTCGAAGGCGGCGGCGTCCGGACTGTAGATCACCGTCGACGGGTGGTCGTGAACGCCGGGCAGGAAGAGCCGCTCGTCCGCCTGCACCAAAGAAGCCCAGACCAACCGCCCTTCCCGGAGCAGGGTGTTCTGCTGCCACAGAATCTCCCGCAGGGGCTCCGCGGCCGCGATCCATTCGGGAAGAGGGATCCGCAGATAACGGCGCTTGTCGCCGAAGTCGAACGTGCGTGGCGCGGGGCCGAGGTTCGTCCGGCATGCATGGAGACTCTCGGCTGCGGATCCGGTCATGGGGTGGAGCTTACGGACCGGCCACCGAGCAGCAGTCACAGCGAGGACGCCAAAGGCGCCGGCACCTCCGGCCGCGGCCCGCGCCGCCGACCATGCGGCAAGGAGAGATCCGTCGTCGAACCCCCTGCCGTTTCGAGCGGCGTCACCGTGCCAGTGCCGTGCTCCCGGGCAGGGGCCGGCTCGATGCCGGGCCCTCCTCACCCGGGAGCTTTGCACAGTGCAATGGATTGGTCCAGAGGGCTGGGCGAAGCCACCACGGGGTGCGATCGGCACGACTGGGCGCTACTTCGGCTTCACAGCCGTCTCGACCTCCTGGAACGTCGCACTGTCGACGAACCCGGTGTCCTCGAGAACTTCGAGATGGTCCAGGACGGTCTGGTTGGCCTGACGCGCGTGGCGGCGGATGAGGTCGTTCTGCGTACCCGCCCGGACTTCGGCGATCGTGGCGAAGATCTTTCCGTGCGAGGCGCGCAGCAGGTTGGCGAAGATCCGGTCGAACTCCGCCCCTTGGGCGTTCTCCATCTGCTTCACGAATCCCTGCTGTTCGGCTGTGGCCTCATTGGGCAGGGCGACGCCGAGGATCCGGGCGTCCTCGCGGACCAGCTGATCGAGTTTGCTGTGGCCGTCGATGAGGTGGAGTCCGGCCCGTTTCACGGACTCGCTCGATGCACGCGTCTGTGCCAGCTTCCCGGCCGGGATCTCCCACAGGCCCGCCTGACGCACCTTGACCAGGAACGTCTTGTCCACCTCGGTGAGGGACTGTCCTTCCGGTGCTGCCGCATCGACAGCCGCGTCGGCACCGGCGTCGTGGGCGCCGGCATGCTGCGGCACTCCCGCGGAGACCGGATCGGCGGCCGCTTCCTCGTCGCCGCCTCGCGTGACGATCAGCAGCGTGGCGACGACCGCGCACGCGGCGATGATGATCCCGATCGTGCGCAGGGGCAGGGCAGATGGGGCGCGTCGATTCGATGGCATGGGTGCCTCCCGGTTCGGCATGACGAACGAACTGCTCTTGTGTCGGGAGCACTGGGACGGCGACTGGCACGGCGCGCACCACTCAGTACGGACGAAAGCGCCGGACCGTTCAACGCGACCGGCCGGGACCCGGGTTGTCACACCCGCTCACCGGCACCGGCGGCCTCCCGGCTTGCTCCGGGACAGAATCGGTACAGCCACCGGCCCCTGGATTCCGGTCACCTCCCGCTCCGCTGCGGGCTGATGAGCAGCAGGGCGATGTCGTCGCCATGGCCGGGGGCGTGCTCGATCAGCGTGTCCGCCAGGGCTTCCAGATCGTCGGGGTCCGCGTCTTCGACGAGCCGGGCGAGTACGGCGACGGCGTCGTCGGGGTCCACCCCGGGGGATTCGATGAGTCCGTCGGTGTACAGGACGAGCACACTGCCGGGTGGCAGCGGGATTTCGAGAGCCGTGTACTCCGCTGCCGCGTCGATGCCGAGCAGCAGCCCGGGCGGGACATGCAGTACATGCGTGCGGCCGTCGGCGTGACGCAGCAGTGGTCTGGGGTGGCCGGCCGTGGCCAGGCAGGCGGCCTGGCGTCCGAGGTCCAGGTGCGCGTACAGACAGCTGGTGAACAGGCCTGGGTCGAGGTCGATGAGCAGACGGTTCGTCCGACTCAGGACATCGCCGGGTGGTGCGCCGATCGTGGAATGGGCGTGGACGGCGGTGCGGACCTGCCCCATCAGGGCGGCGGCGTCGATGTTGTGGCCCTGGACATCGCCGATGGCCGCTGCGGCGGTCGTGCGGTCCAGCCGGATCAGGTCGTAGAAGTCACCACCGACGTCCATGCCGTGTCCGGCGGGCAGATAGCGGGCCACCACACTGAGGCCCGGGACGTGAGGAAGGGCGTCGGGCAGCAGCGCGTCCTGGAGGCGCCGGGCGACGCGGTGTTTGGTGTCGTAGAGCCGGGCCCGGTCGGTGGCTTGGCCGATCAGACCTGCCAGGGAGGTGAGGACCGCACGTTCGGCAGGGGGGAAGGCGCGGGGCCGGGCGTAGGCGAGAACGAGTGTGCCGATGGTGCGGTTGGAGGCGATCAGCGGCAGAAAGGCCCACGAGGCCATGTCGTCCTGATGGACCGCCGCGGCGTAGGAGCGCTTCAGGTCGGCGAAGGAGGCGAAGAAGCTCGGAGCGCCGGTGGCGAGGACATGGGCTGCGGGAGTGTCCGCCGTCAGGGGGATGAGGTCGAAGCGCTCGATGAGCGCGGCGCTGTAGCCGCGATGGCCGACGATCTTCAGGCGCCCCTCCTCCGCGGTCATCATGGCCATGGCCTGGGCGCCGAGCGCCGGCATGAGCTGGTCGGCGGCCTGGTCGACGACGTCCTGGACGCCGATGGCCTCGGTGAGCGTGGCGGCCATGTGCATCAGGTGGTAGAGCATGGTGGCACGGCTCGGCCCCGCGCCGCGCACGGGCTGAGCTGCGGCGTTGCTCTCGGCGGGGCGGCTCGGGGTGATGCGGACACTGATGCCGGAGGGATCCGGGTACAGCTCGAACGCCAGCCACGTGTCCGGCGGCCGCACGGCGGTGAACGACGTGGGCTGCTCGCTGACCAGCGCGGCCCGGTAGCGGTCCTCGACTTCGGGCACGTCCATCCACGGCAGGGCTTCCCAGGGCCGGGCGCCCAGCAGGTCGGCCGCGTCGGCGCCGAGGAGTTCGGCCGCGTCAGGGGTGATGAAGGTGATCCGGCCGCCCAGGTCCAAGGCGCATGACCCGCCCGGCAGCCGGTCGATGAATGCCGCCGTCGCCGTCGCCTGCCCCAGTGCCAGAGGGGCCAGGACGCGGGGCCGGTTCGGCGGCAGTGAGGCTCCCTCGTCGGCGGCCACCTGGAGGATGCGCCCCAGGCGCCGGCAGCCCTCCTCCATGGCGTCGCGCTCGGCCGGGCTCATACCGGGCGCATGCAAACCGGGCCACAGCAGGACCAGCGCGCCCCGGACCGTGCCGTTCGACGTGACCGGGGCGGCCGCCAGGGCGAAGTCGTACGGCAGCACCAGGGACAGCCGCGGGTACCGGCGCGCCGCGTCCTCCATGCCACCGACCCAGACCAGACGCCGTTCCCGCACCGCGTCCGCCACCGGAATCGGATCGGTCAGCCCCACCCGTGTCCACGGAGCGGCGATCTCGCGCGGGGTGCCGGTGACCACCACCAGCCACAGCGCCTCCCCCGCCGGCGACAGCACGTAGAACATCCCTCGGGACGCACCGGCCTGTCGCACCACATCGATCAGAGCGGTGTCCAGCAGCTGACCCCCGGAGTCCACGGTCGTCGTGGGGCGGGACGGTTTCCGGCTCATCCGGCCTCCCGCGGGCCGACCGGGCGCAACACCCGCGTCCGTCCGATCGCGCGTGCGCGGCACCAACCGCACCGAACCTCACCCATAAGGGGACACTACGCCCGTCTGCGCGGGACGACATTCGCCCGCTTCTCAGGAGGACACGTGCGACCGCTCCGCATGCGGTCACCGTGCCGGGCCCGGTCATGGCTACAGCAGAGCCACCCCGAGGAAATAGATCAGGCCGCCGAAGACGACACCCAGAGACAGCAGGAACACCACGCGCATCGTCTGTCACCCACACTTCGCCGTGTACCGATAGGGCCGCCCCGCCGCTGGACCCGCAATCGGCGGGGCGATCATGCGGTCCGTAGTACCCGCCGCCGGTCCGTCACACGCCCCGCACCGCGTATGTGAGGCAAACGCAGCAGTATCGGCCCCTCGGGCCGTCCGCCGTCCGCCGTCCGCCGTCCGCCGTCCGCCGTCCGCCGTCTGCCGTCTGCCGTCTGCCGTCTGCCGGATGGTGGCGTGTCACGCCAGGACGACGTCCACCTTGTGCTGTGCGAAGAACGCCAGGATCTCGGCGAAGGAGGGTGACGCGTCGTACGTGAGCGGGGTGCGACCGAGGCATGCGCGGGCCACATGGTGGTCGTGCCACACCAGGGTGAACGGGGGCCGGGCGCCGCAGTCGTCGCCGAGTGCGTACTCGATGGTTCCGAAGCAGGAGCCGAAGTAGCCGCCCGGGCCGTTGACGGCCTCGCCGAGGGCGAGGGCGAAACCCTGCGCGTCGGTGATGTATCTCCCGTCCAGGTGGTGTGTGGCGTGGACTGGAGCGCCGGGTGTGGGACGCGCGGCCCGGTTGTTCTGCGTGGCGTTCGACCAGGCGCCGCGCTCGAAGCTGCTGAGCGGGGCCCAGAGATTGGGCTCCCGGGGCGGTCCGTCCCACCACATCTCGTGGACCGTGCCGGCAGCTGAGGACCTGAAGTCGTTGCACGACATGTCGAGGGTGAGGTCCACGCGACCTGCGCCCGCCCGAGAGGGAGCCCATGACTCGACGTGCAGACAGGTCCAGTGCTCGTCGATGACCACGCCGGAGCGGTCCAGGGACGACAGATACACACCGCCCAGCTCGAACCGGTCCTCTCCCGATTCCCATGCGGCCGACAACGGCCCCCGGAGCTCACATCCCAGAAGCCGCGGGGCTTCGACGTCGGGTTCGGGTTCCTTGCCGATCAGAGCCACCTGCCTGCAGACGCCGAAGTCCTCCTCGCCGGTGCCCGTCAGAGCGAATCCGCTGAACAGCGGGGGCACCTCGGGGACTTCCGGTTGCTCGTCGGCGTCCTCCCCGGCGTGGCCGCCCATGACGGCCTCGAGCGTGATGTCGACCGGAGCGGCATGCGCTCCCGCCGGCCCACCGCCCAGAATCCGTACGTCCGCCAGGCACCACACGTCCCAGGCCGGCTCCACCGGCACTCCGTGCCGGTCCAGAGCGTGCAGTGTCAGCCCTCCGAGGGGAGCCGAGCCGCCGTCGAGCGCCGCTGCAACGGCCCCGGCGAGTCTGCCCTTCGGCAAGCACCCGCGAAGCTCGTAGCGGTGGCGAGCAGGACGGGGCAGGTCGACGTAGTACGCCTCCGCGTCCGTGCAAAGGGCCACGGTCTCTTCCGGACCGTCGGGGTCGTCGGTCTCGACGGTGATACGGAACCGCATGGTGCGCCCTCACCTCGCTGTGTCGTTGTTCGGCCAGCATGGCACCGGACTCCCGGTCGACTGCAACCTGCGGACACCGGCTGCCCGGCCGGACGGCGTCCGGCCGGTACAGGTTCCGGTCGGTTCTCGCAGGGACCATGTGCACGCGGGCAAAAGGGGTTTGCCGACATCGATTTCGCGTGGGTAGCGTCGCCACCCGTGAACCCGACTCTGCGCACCGAGCGGCTCGTCCTGGAGCCGTACACCCCCGAGGACGAAGAGGACTTCGTCGCTCTCTTCCAGGACACCAAGGTGTCACAGTGGATGGGTGACGGCCCGGCTCCCGAAGCGGCGGACCGCGCGCTGTTCGGGCGGATCTTCACGAAGGTCTACGCCCAGGGCCTGTTCGACGTCTGGGCCGTTCGTCGCGACGGGCTCCTGGTCGGACATGCCGAGACCAAGCCGACGGAGGCCGTCGGAGGCCACGAGATCATCTACGCGCTCGCGCCGACGGCTTGGGGCTCCGGACTGGGGACCGAGCTGGCCGAGGCGCTCGTCGCCCACGGCTTCAACACCCTGGGACTGGACGAGGTGTTCGCCACCGTGGCCGCAGCGAACGAGGCATCGCTGACTCTGCTGGCCCGGATCGGCTTCGAGCATGTCAGGGACGTCGAGGAGGATGACGGCAGCACCACCCGCGTACTGGTCCGCCGTCGGACGCGGTAACCACCAGCGCTCCACCTCAGGTTGACGAGGGCTCGCTGCTCGCAGCAGCGTCCGCCCGCTCGGGGTGGGAGCGCACGGCGATGGTCAGGGCAATGGCACTCACACCGAAGATGACTGCCGCGGGGTTCACATAGGCGGGCACAGCCCCTTCGTGGATCCGACCGCCGTCGACGCGGCACCCGAAGTGCAGGGGGACGAACGACGGTTCGTAGCCCTCGACGTGCTGGGCGTTCTCCTTCCCCACCGCCTCCCGACACGCAATGGATTGTCCGCTTTCGTCCAGGAAGGCGAGGTGCAGCACGCCCCAGGTGTACATGCCGACCGCGCCCGCCCAGGCCAGAACGGCGATCCCCTTGGCGCCGGTACGCGCAGACCGGTTGGCAGCCGAGCGGATCAGCAACACCACCGCCCGGACGCCGACCCAGGGCGTGACGAGGAGGCCCGCCAGGGCCAGCAGCAGTACGAGCAGGGGGTTGTGGCCGTCGTACGGATCTCCTGACATGCGGCGCAGCCTGCCATAGGGGCCAGGCAAAGGAGGCGCCGTTCTCGGCCCGTCGACACCGCCTGCATGATCAGAACAAGGGCGGGTTAGCATATGAGCACCGCCTAGCTCGAAAGATAAACCTGTGACTGTCAATGACGACTCGTTCACCAACTGGAAGAACCGCGAGGAGATCGCGGAGTCGATGATCCCCGTCATCGGGAAGCTGCACCGGGAGCGGGACGTCACGGTCCTCCTTCACAGCCGCTCCTTGGTGAACAAGTCGGTGGTCAGCATCCTCAAGACCCACCGCTTCGCCCGGCAGATCGCCGGAGTGGAACTCTCGGTCACCGACACACTTCCGTTCCTGCAGGCCCTGACCACGCTCGACCTCGGTCCGTCGCAGATCGACATCGGCCTGCTCGCCGAGACCTACCGGACCGACGACCGCGGCCTCTCGGTGGAGGAGTTCACCGCCGAAGCCGTCGCCGGCGCCACGGGTGCCGACAAGATCCAGCGCCGCGAGCCGCGCGATGTCGTCCTCTACGGCTTCGGCCGCATCGGCCGTCTCGTCGCCCGCCTCCTCATCGAGAAGGCCGGCTCCGGCAACGGCCTGCGACTGCGGGCCATCGTCGTCCGCCAGGGTGGCGACCAGGACATCGTCAAGCGCGCCTCGCTGCTGCGCCGCGACTCCATCCACGGCCAGTTCCAGGGCACGATCACGGTCGACGAGTCGAACAGCACGATCAACGCCAACGGCAACGAGATCAAGGTCATCTACGCGGGCGACCCGTCGGAGGTCGACTACACGGCGTACGGCATCAAGGACGCCATCCTCATCGACAACACCGGCAAGTGGCGCGACCGCGAGGGTCTGTCGAAGCACCTGCGCCCCGGTATCGACAAGGTCGTCCTGACCGCCCCGGGCAAGGGTGACGTCCCCAACATCGTGCACGGCGTGAACCACGACACGATCAAGCCGGACGAGCAGATCCTGTCCTGCGCGTCCTGCACCACCAACGCGATCGTCCCGCCGCTCAAGGCGATGGCCGACGAGTACGGCGTCCTGCGCGGTCACGTGGAGACCGTCCACTCGTTCACCAACGACCAGAACCTGCTGGACAATTACCATGCGGCCGACCGCCGTGGCCGCTCCGCGCCGCTCAACATGGTCATCACCGAGACCGGTGCCGCCTCCGCCGTCGCCAAGGCGCTGCCCGACCTCAAGGCGAGGATCACCGGCAGCTCGATCCGCGTCCCGGTGCCGAACGTCTCGATCGCGATCCTGAATCTGCGGCTCGCGCGCGAGACCACCCGCGAGGAGGTCCTCGACCACCTCCGCAACGTCTCGCTGAACTCTCCGCTCAAACGCCAGATCGACTTCATCAGCGCTCCCGACGCGGTCTCCAGCGACTTCATCGGCTCGCGCCACGCCTCGATCGTCGACGCCGGCGCCGTCAAGGTCGAGGGCGACGACGCGATCCTCTACCTCTGGTACGACAACGAGTTCGGCTACTCGTGCCAGGTCATCCGCGTCGTCCAGCACGTCTCCGGGGTGGAGTACCCGACGTACCCGGTTCCGGTGGCCTGACCGGACCATCAGCACGAGCAGAGCGGCCGACCCCCGGAGGGCCGGCCGCTTTGCTGTGGGGTGCACATCGGTACGGGTGACCACCGGGGACCGCGAACCAGCCCGAGCCGAGGGCGCGTTGACGGTCGGAGGCCACAACAGGGGCGGGCGTCGTGCAGACACCCGCCCGCTTTCGTCTTATTGACGATAACCCGTCGGGGCCTATATCGTCGAGGAGACGAAAAGGGGTCCGGCATGGCCGACATCATCAGGCGCTTCGGATGGCGCCACCTTCGTTCCGCGCCCACCGCTCACGTCCGCCACCACCGGCGGGGCAAGCTGGTCCACGACGGACCCGGCCTGAGCTTCTGGTACCGCGCGCTCACCGCCGCGCTGTGCGAGATTCCCGTGGACGACCGGGAGGAGTCCATGGCCTTCCACGCCCGCACCGCGGACTTCCAGGACGTGACCGTGCAGGCCACCGTGACCTACCGGATCGGCGAACCGTCCACCGCCGCCTCGCGGCTCGACTTCTCCGTCGACCCCGACACCGGCGTCTGGCGCGGCGCACCGCTGGAGCAGATCTCCACCCTGCTGACCGAGACCGCCCAGCAGCACGCCCTCGACGTGCTGGCCCGCACCCCTCTTGCCGCCGCCCTGACGGACGGTGTCGCTGCCGTACGGGAGCGGATGAGCGACGGGCTGGCCGGGGAGCCCCGGCTGGCGGCCACGGGCATCGCCGTCGTGGCCGTCCGCGTCGTCGCCCTGCGGCCCGAGCCCGAGGTGGAACGGGCGCTGCGCACGCCCGCTCGGGAACAGATCCAGCAGGAGGCGGACCGGGCGACGTACGAGCGGCGGGCCGTGGCCGTGGAGCGCGAGCGCGCCATCGCGGAGAACGAGCTCGCCAGCAAAATCGAACTTGCCCGCAGGGAGGAGCAGTTGGTCGAGCAGCGCGGTACGAACGCCCGTCGCGAGGCCGAGGAGACGGCCGCCGCCGACGGTGTACGGGCGGCGGCGGAAGCGGCTCGTACGGTCCGGCTCGCCACGGCAGAGGCCGAGGCCGCCCGCGAGGTGGGTGACGCCCGGGCGCACGCCCAGGCCGCCTGGCTACGGGTGCACGCCGAGGTCGACGCGTCCACGCTGCACGCACTGACGGGGGCCCGGCTGGCCGAGAACCTGCCGCGGATCGACAGTCTCACCGTGTCCCCGGACGTGCTGACCGGGCTGCTCGCCAAGCTCGGCCGCCCGCAGGGGGAAGAGGAATGAGTCTCGCCCCGCGGGCGGTGCTGGTGCACCGCACCAGTGAGTACGAGGAGTTGCTCGCCCTGCACGGGACGCACGGGCAGGCGGGCTTCTTCCTCTCCTCACGCGGGCGGAGCATCGAGGATGTCGCCGAACGCCATCGGCGCGCGCGGCGCATCCTCTCCGAGGTGACGGCTTCGGTGCCGTTGAACTGGCGGCAGGCGCGCGTGGAGCGAGCCGATCTCGACCGCTTCCTCTTCGGCCCCGAGGACGTCGTGGTCGTCGTCGGGGCGGACGGCCTGGTGGCCAACACCGCGAAGTACCTGACCGGTCAGCCGGTCATCGGGATCGACACGGACCCGGGCCGCAACCCGGGCGTCCTGGTGCGCCACCGGTCGCGGGACACCGGACGACTGCTCGGAGCGGCTACGAGCACGGGCGGCTCGTTCGACGAGCTCACCATGGTGGAGGCCGTCGCCGACAACACCGAGCGGCTGCGGGCACTGAACGAGATCTATCTCGGCCGGCCCGGCCACCAGAGCGCCCGCTACCGGCTGCATGCGGGCGCCGACGACGATGCTTCGGAGACACAGGCCTCGTCGGGTGTTCTCGTCGGCACCGGCACCGGATCGACCGGCTGGCTGCGCTCCCTGTGGCAGGAGCGCGCCAGCCGGCTGGCGCTGCCCGGTCCCGCCGATCCCCGGCTCGTCTGGTTCGTCCGCGAGGCCTGGCCCTCCCCCACCACCGGAACCACGCTGGTCGAGGGCGTCCTCGAACGCGCCGAGCAGCTGCGACTGGTCGTCGAGTCCGACCGCCTGGTGGTTTTCGGTGACGGCATCGAGAGCGACGCCCTGGAGCTGACCTGGGGCCAGAGCGTACGTCTCGGTGTCGCGGACGCCAGGCTGCGGCTGCTGCTCTGAGGGCTGTCCCGCCGGGAACGGGAGCCGCGGGAGTTCGGTGCTGCCGGGAGCCGCGGGAGTTCGGTGCTGCCGGGCGCCGCGGAGACGCCCGAGACCGCGATCCGTCGGACCTGACGGAGAACGCCGGCCTGCGGAGACGACCTAGGCCAGCAGCTCGGCCACCTGCGGGTAGAGCGCGGCGGGGTCCGCGGCGAGGCCCGCCTTGACCTGCGCGCTGATGTCGTCGGCGAGGTATTCGAACCGGCGGGCCTCGATGGTGTCGAGCGCCCCGTGGGCGACCTTGGCCGGGTCGGTCTTGGGCCCCTCGACCGCCGCGGCCATGTCGGTGTCCATGTATCCCACGTGGAGCGCGGTGACCAGGGTCCCCTGCCCGGCGAGCTGGACCCGCAGGGCGTTCGTCACGGCCCATTCGGCGGCCTTGGCCGCGCTGTACGCGGCATTGTCCGGGAACACGTACCAGGACAGCACCGACAGCACATTGAGCAGCGCGCCGCCTCCGTTGCGGGCGAGCACGGGGGCGAAGGCCCTGCTCATGTCCAGCGTGCCGAAGACGTGGGTGTCCATCTCGCGCCGGAACCCGTCCGTGCTGCCGTCGAGGATGCCCGTCCCGGTGGAGATCCCCGCGTTGTTGATCAGGAGGGTCACGTCCTGGGCCTGCTCGGCCGCCGCCCGTACGGATGCGGGATCCGTGATGTCGAGCGCGAGGGGTACCGCACCCGGGGTGGTCACGGTGTCCGGGTTGCGGGCCGCCGCGTAGACCTTCGCCGCTCCGCGGTCGAGGAGCGCCTTGACGAACTGGTCGCCCAGTCCGCGGTTGCCTCCGGTGACCAGAGCTACTGCGCCCTCGATCTGCATGGTGATCTCTCCTCGTTCCGTGTGGGGCCGCGAGAGGGTGTTTCGCACGGCATGGAAACCGATCGGTTTCCACCACGGTAAACCGATCGTTTTCCACAGGCAAGTCCGCGAGGTAATCTCGGTCGCATGACCACGACAGCGACGGCGCCCACCCGCGACCGGCTGCTCGACGCAGCGGCCGAGCTCTTCTACCTCCAGGGCGTCAACATCGGCGTCGAAGCGCTGTGCAAGGCCGCCGGGGTCTCCAAGCGCTCGATGTACCAGCTGTTCGACAGCAAGGACGCGGTCCTCGCCGCCTGCCTGGAGCGGCGCGCCCCCGCGTATGCCACGGCGCTCTTCCCCGCGTCGGACGACACCCGGCCGCCGAGGGACCGGATCCTCCATGTCTTCGAGCGGCTGGAGGCGGAGGCCCTGACCGCGGACTTCCGGGGCTGCCCGTTCCTCGCCGCACAGGTCGAACTGAAGGACCCGGAGCATCCGGCGAGCAAGGTCGCCCGCGAGGTGAAGCAGACCCTCACGGAGTACTTCCGCCTCGAGGCGCAGCACGGCGGCGCCCGCGATCCGGCTCTGCTCGCACGGCAGTTGACGCTGCTGTTCGACGGGGCGAGCGCACGGGCCGGCGTGGGCGCCGAGCAGCTCGACGGACTGACACTCACCACCGCACAGGCCCTCATGGACGCGTCGGGAATGACGGCGTAGTCCGGTCCGGGGCACCCCTTCCCGCGAAAAGCCGAATCGACGCGTCCAGTTCCGGACACGTGCGGAGGGTGACCCAAGGGTGGCGATCGGGCCCATAACGGCTGCCTCCCACGATCCGTCCGCCCCGCACGGACCAGTCGGCCGGCGTCGCCGGCGGGGTGCCGCAACCCGTCCGGCCCCCGCCCGGCCCGCCCGACGGCACCCGCGGAAGGGTTCGCGCCCGTGTGCACCCGCCACGGGTGGGCCTGTTCGATGCGCGTAGATCACCCGAGAGGCCGCGAGCGCGCGCTGCCGCTGCCGATCAGACACTGAACAGCCGAAACGGTGCGTGAGGTTCCGGTTCACGCCGCGCGTACCACTCGAAAACCTTGTGTCACATCTGCGGCGCGGGTGAGCTGACGCTACGTGAGCAAAGGGTCGCTCGCGCCGCCGCACCCCTTCGCGACACCCGCGCCACTGTCGCCCGCACGGCCCAACCAGCGGCCACCGCCCCGCAATTCACCTCGCACGGACGACGGACGCGCGTAGAGCGGCCGAAAGGCGATCTTGTCGCCATCCCATCCGGAGCACAGGATTCCTACCGCACCGCTTGGCAGGCTCATGACCGTTCACCCGGTCGACGAGCCGGCCGTTCGGCGCTCAAGGGCCCGCCCACCCAACGGGCCCCGGATCCCCCACCGGAGGATGTAGTGAACATCAAGCGCTTCTCCCCCCTCGGCGGCGTCGGCAGACGTGGCCGGCTGATCGCCGTCGCCACCGGACTGCTGACCGTCTCCGCGCTTGCCGCCCCCACCGCTGTCGCCGAAACGGGCACCGTCGCACGAGCCACGACGGCCCAGCTCGCCCAGGCGAACAACGCCGTGCTCGGCGCGGACGTCGCCGGCACCGCCTGGTACACGGACAAGGCCACGGGCAAGCTCGTCGTCACGGCCGACCAGAGCGTCTCGGCCGCCGAGATCGCCCAGATCAAGAAGGCCGCCGGGGCGCAGGCCGGCACCCTCGAGATCAAGCGCACCCCGGGCACCTTCAACAAGCTCATCGCGGGAGGCCAGGCCATCTACGCCGGCGGCGGGCGATGCTCCCTCGGCTTCAACGTCCGCAGCGGAAGCACCTATTACGCGCTCACCGCGGGCCACTGCACCAACATCGGCAGCACCTGGTACACCAACTCGGCCAACACCACGGTGCTGGGCACACGGACGGGATCCAGCTTCCCGACCAATGACTACGGCATCATCCGGCACGCGAACGCGTCGGCCGCCGACGGCCGGGTCTACCTCTACAACGGCTCGTACCGCGACATCACGTCCGCGGGCAACGCCTCCGTCGGCCAGGCGGTGCAGCGCAGCGGCAGCACCACCGGTCTGCGCGGCGGCACGGTGACCGGTCTCAACGCGACGGTCAACTACGGCGGTGGCGACATCGTCTACGGCATGATCCAGACCAACGTGTGCGCCGAGCCCGGCGACAGCGGCGGCTCCCTGTTCGCCGGTTCCACCGCGCTCGGTCTGACCTCCGGCGGCAGTGGCAACTGCAGCTCCGGTGGCACCACGTTCTTCCAGCCGGTCACCGAGGCGCTGAGCGCCTATGGCGTGAGCGTCTTCTGACACACCGGTTCGACGCGCCGATCCGCTCAGTGATCGGGGCGCTGATCGGGTGCACCCGATCGACGCACGACGAGGGCCGGTGGTCCGCCGCGAGGCGGGCCGCCGGCCCGACGCACGTCCCGGCCTCCCGAGCCGCACCAAACGCCACGTACTGGTAGGAAAGAGGCAAAGCGCCGGACGAGCGACCGAAGGGCACTGCGCCGTGGAGCCAACCAGCCGACCGGAGGGCCCGGTGACCCAGCGCCCGGTGGGCGCCCACCGCTCCTCCCTCACCCTCCGGGTGAACGGAACCCAGCATCCTCTGACGCTCGACCACAGGACCACCGTCCTGGACGTGCTGCGGGAGCATCTGGATCTGACGGGTACCAAGAAGGGCTGCGACCACGGACAGTGCGGCGCCTGCACGGTGCTCGTCGACGGCCGTCGCGCCAACAGCTGTCTGATGCTCGCGGTCGCCCACGACGGGGCGGACATCACCACCGTCGAAGGCCTCGCCGACGGCGCGTCGCTCCACCCGTTGCAGGAGGCGTTCATCGCGCGGGACGCCCTCCAGTGCGGCTACTGCACACCGGGCCAGCTCTGCTCCGCGGTCGGCATGCTGACCGAGGCGGCCGAGGGACACCCCTCCCATGTGACACCGCCGGAGTACACGGGCGGCGGTGAGGCGGAGCTGACCCCCATGGAGATCCGGGAGCGCATGAGCGGCAATCTGTGCCGCTGCGGCGCCTACCCCTCCATCGTCCGGGCGATCGAGGACGTGGCGCGGTGAAACCCTTCGCCTACCTCCGCGCGGCCACCGCCGATCACGCCATCGACACCTTCACCTCCCGCGCCGGAGCGCAGTACCTCGCCGGCGGCACCAATCTCGTGGACCTCATGAAGCTCGGTGTCGCCGCCCCGGACCTGCTCATCGACATCCGCCGGCTGCCGTTCGACCGGATCACGGACACGGCGGAGGGAGGGCTGAACATCGGAGCGGGCGTGCGCAACAGCGATCTCGCCGCCCACCCCGGCGTCCGGTCGCGCTACCCCTGTCTCTCCCAGGCACTGCTCGCCGGGGCGTCCGGCCAGCTGCGCAACACGGCGACCACCGGCGGGAATCTGCTCCAGCGGACACGGTGCCCGTACTTCCAGGACACGACGAAGCCCTGCAACAAGCGGCTCCCCGGCAGCGGCTGCCCCGCGCGGGAGGGCTCCCACCGGGACCTCGCCGTCATCGGCCACTCCGAACACTGCGTCGCCACCCACCCGTCGGACATGGCCGTGGCCCTGTCCGCGCTGAACGCCACCGTGCATCTGTACGGCCCGGAGGGTGAGCGCGCCCTGCCCGTGACCGACTTCCACCGGCTCCCGGGCGACCGCCCCGAGCAGGACACCCTCATCCGGCCGGGTGAGCTGATCACCGCCGTGGAACTGCCACCCGGCCCCATCGGCGTCCGCTCCCGGTACCGCAAGGCCCGCGACCGGGCGTCCTACGCCTTCGCCCTCGTGTCCGTCGCCGCCGTGCTGGAGCTCGAACAGGGCGACGTGCGATACGCGGCCCTCGCGTTCGGCGGGCTCGCCCACCGCCCCTGGCGCGCTCGCGTCGCCGAGGAGGCACTGCACGGTGCGCCCGCGACCCCGGAAAACTTCGCCCGGGCCGTGGAAGCCGAGCTGGCCGCCGCCTCGCCGCTGCGGGACAACGGATTCAAGGTGCCGCTCGCCCGCAATCTCGCCGTCAGCGTGCTGACCGCGCTCGCCCCGCACCCGAACAGCGAGGACCCGTCATGACGCAGACACCGCGCGTTCTGGGGTCGCCGGCCGTACGCCGGGAGGCGGCCGACAAGGTCACGGGCGTCGCACGCTACGCGGCGGAGCACACCGCACCGGGCTGTCTCTATGCCTGGCCCGTCCCGGCCTCCATCGGCCGGGGGCGGATCACCGCCGTCCACACGGACGAGGTGCTCGCGCTGCCGGGCGTGCACGAGGTCCTCACCCACGAGAACGCGCCCCGGCTGGAACCGCCCGACGACGCCAACCTCGCGGTGCTCCAGAGCGCCGACGTTCCCCACCGCGGCTGGTACGTGGCACTCGTCGTCGCCGACAGCCCGGAGAACTCCCAAGCGGCCGCCGGCGCGCTGAGGGTGGAGTACGACGAGGAGAAGCCCGACGTCACGCTCACGGCCGACCACCCGGGCCTCTACACACCGGAGGAGGCCAACGCCGGCGCAGCCGGCCTGCGAGAGCGCGGGGACTTCGACGGAGCCTTCGCCTCGGCGGCCGTACAGGTCGACGCGACGTACAGCATGATCGCGCTGCACAACCACCCCATGGAGCCGCATGCCGCGACCGCGTGGTGGCTGGACGGACATCTGACGGTGTACGACAGCAGCCAGGGCGCGAGCACCGTACGCGACACCCTCGCCGCGATGTTCGGGCTGCGGCAGGAGAAGATCACCGTGCTCTCCGAACACGTCGGAGGCGGCTTCGGTTCCAAGGGCACCCCTAGGCCCCAGGTGGTGCTGGCCGCGATGGCCACCCGTCACACCGGGCTGCCCGTCAAGGTGGTGTTCCCCCGCCGCCAGATGGCAGCGGTCGTCGGCCATCGCGCTCCCACGATCCAGCGGGTGCGGATCGGCTCCGACACCGACGGCGTGATCAGGGCCCTCGCCCACGAGGTCGTCACGCAGACGTCCACGATCAGGGAGTTCGTCGAGCAGGCGGCCGTTCCCGCCCGCATCATGTACACCTCGCCGAACAGCCGTACCGGCCACCGGGTCACCGCCCTGGACGTCCCCACGCCCTCGTGGATGCGGGCTCCCGGCGAGGCGTCCGGCATGTACGCCCTGGAGTCGGCCATGGACGAACTCGCCGTGGCCGCCGGTGTGGACCCGGTGCTTCTGCGGCTGCGCAACGAGCCGGACGAGGAGCCCGACAGCGGCCGCCCCTTCAGCAGCCGTCACCTCACCGAGTGCCTCGCCGAAGGGGCCCGGCTCTTCGGCTGGCAGCCCAGGGACCCACAGCCGGGCATCCGCCGTGAGGGCACCCTTCTGCTGGGCACCGGGGTCGCGGCCGCCATGTACCCGGTACAGGTGAGCGCCTCCAGCGCCTCGGCGCATGCCGCGGCCGACGGCACGTTCCGCATCCGCATCAACGCGACGGACATCGGCACCGGGGCCCGTACCGTGCTCGCGCAGATCGCGGCGGACGCGCTCGGGGTACCGCTGGAGTCCGTCCGTGTGGACATCGGCAGCAGCGACCTGCCCCATGCCCCGCTGGCGGGCGGCTCCTCGGGGACGGCGTCCTGGGGCTGGTCGGTGCACAAGGCCTGCCGGACCCTCGTCGAGCGCCTGCACGGTCTGGTGAACGAGCTGCCGGCGCAGGGCCTGACGGTGACCGTCGACACGGAGGAGGAGATGGCGAAGGAATCGCCGTACTCACGGCACGCGTTCGGCGCGCACTTCGCGGAGGTCCAGGTCGACACGGTGACGGGCGAGGTCCGCGTGCGCCGGCTGCTCGGGATGTTCGCGGCCGGCCGGATCCTCAACGCCCGTACCGCCCGCTCCCAGTTCACCGGCGCGATGACGATGGGCATCGGCATGGCGCTCACGGAGGGCAGCCATCTCGACCCGGTCTTCGGCGACTTCACCGAGAGCGACCTGGCGTCGTACCACGTACCGGCGAACGCCGATGTCCCGGAGATCGAGGCGCACTGGATCGACGAGGAGGACGATCACCTCAACCCGATGGGCAGCAAGGGCATCGGGGAGATCGGCATCGTCGGCACGGCAGCGGCGATCGGCAACGCCGTCCATCACGCCATCGGGGTGCGGCTGCGGGAGCTGCCGCTCACACCGGATGTCGTCCTGCCGCACCTGGGGTCGCTGTGAGGTTCCGCCTCGCGCCATGAGGGGGAAGGGCTCATCCGTCGCGTCGATCCAGGCCGGCGAGGTGCGCGGCGCGGTCGAAGACCTCCACGAGCATCGGCTGAGTGAGCCGTCCCGTGGACGTGTTGCGCAGGCTCGGGTGGTAGCAGCCGAGCAGATGCAGATCGCTGGCCTCACCGGCCGCGGGCAGAACGACGTGTGCACCGTGGCCGAACACCGGTCGGCGGGGCGGGAGTTGACGACCCGCGTCACGCAGGACGGGCAGCAGCGCCTGCCAGCCGAATGCTCCGAGTACGACGATCACCCGCAGCGAGGGGCCGAGCAGCTCGATCTCCCGTGCCAGCCACGGGCGGCAGGTGTCCCGCTCGGCCGGGGTGGGCTTGTTCTGCGGCGGCGCGCAGCGGACGGGCGCCGTGAGCCGTACCCCGTACAGCTCCAGGCCGTCATCGATGTCGGTGCACGTCGGCCGGGATGCGAGCCCGACCTCGTACAGCGCCTTGACGAGGAAGTCTCCCGAGGGGTCGCCGGTGAACATGCGGCCGGTCCGGTTGGCGCCGTGGGCCGCGGGGGCGAGTCCGACGACGCCCAGAGCCGCGTCCGTGGGGCCGAAGCCGGGCACGGGACGACCCCAGTACTCCCGGTCCCGGAAGGCCGCCCGCTTCACCACGGCGATCTCTTCGCGCCAGGCCACGAGGCGCGGGCAGGCGCGGCACTCGGTGACGACGGAATCCAGCTCGGCGACATCGACACAGAGCGGCGCGCGGCGGGCGGGGAAGTCACCGTCGTCGGGTGCGGGCGGCGGACCTGCGGTGTCGTGCGGGCGCATACGTCCACGCTAAGGGCTGTCCCGTGGGACCCGCGTGATCCGAGGAGCGCACGGCGGGCCGGGGCGGCCGGAGCCCGAAGCCCGGAGCTCAGACCCGGTGCTCAGGCGTCCCGGCCCGCCGTGCGGCCGGACGGTCAGGTGACGGGTCTGCCGAGCAGGCTCTCGGCGTCCCCGGCTGCCGCGGGCAGCGCGTTCAGCGCGGCCACGAGCCGTTTCTCCTCGTAGACGAAGTGCGACTCCAGCAACGCGGTGAGGCCCTCCAGCTCGGCCCGTACGCGCGCGGGGTCGAGTGCCGACTCGTCGGCGACGAGTTCCTCCACCGCACGCAGAATCGCGGTGACTGCCTGGTGGTCGTGCTCCAACTCCTCGATGACGGGTTGGAGTTCGGGGTGCTGCCGGGCCAGGGCCGGGAAGGCTCCGCCGTCCTCACCGGTGTGGTGCCGGGTGAGGGCCGAACAGAAGGCCAGACAGTGTGCCCGCAGCTCCCGCGGCCGTTCGCCCCGGCCGTCGAGCCAGGCGTCGGCGTCCTCGCGGAGTTGTTCGAGTTCCTCGCGGAGCGCGAGATGAATGCCGATCAGTTGATTGCCGAGGGCCGTGATGCGGCCGTCGGGTTCGACAGGGGTGTCCATTGGGGTCCCATGGTGCGGCGCCTCCATGTCCACGGCGGTCTCTTTGCCGGGTACACCGCGACGCTGACGTGGGATCCCATCACTCCTCGGACGGCTCGTCAACCGACTTCCGCAGCCGGTCCTGCGATCCGGCCACGGGTGCGGCGGCAGCGGCCGGATCGAGGATGCGGTTGAGGAAGTTCCTTGTCCGCTCGTGCTGCGGGTCGCCCACGACCTGCGCCGCCGGTCCCTGCTCGACGATCATTCCCTCGTCCATGAACACGACCCGGTCGGCGACCTCGCGGGCGAAGCTCATCTCATGGGTGACGACCATCATCGTCATGCCCTCGGCGGCGAGCAGCCGCATGACCGACAGCACATCGCCGACCAGTTCGGGGTCGAGCGCCGAGGTCGGCTCGTCGAAGAGCATCACGGCGGGGCCCATCGACAGGGCTCGTGCGATCGCGACCCGCTGCTGCTGTCCGCCGGACAACTGCGCCGGGTAGGCGTCCGCCTTGTCGGCGAGACCGACGCGTGCCAGGTTCTCCCGGGCGACCGCCGCGGCCTGCGCCTTGTCCCGGCGGAGCACCCTGCGCTGGGGCAGGGTGAGGTTCTCGGTGACGTTCACGTGCGGGAACAGGTTGAACTGCTGGAAGACCATGCCGATACGCCGGCGCACGGCGTCGATGTCGACATCGAGGTCGGTGACCTCGGTGCCGCCGACGAAGACCTGGCCCTCGTTCGGCTCCTCCAGAAGGTTCACACAGCGCAGCAGTGTCGACTTGCCCGAGCCGGACGGGCCGATGACACACACCACCTCGCCGCGGCCGATCTCCAGGTCGATGCCCCGCAGGACGTGGTTGTCCCCGAAGGACTTGTGCAGCCCTCGGATCTCGATCTCCGGGCGGTCGGTGGCCATGGTTTCCGCGGTCTCCGTCTTTTTCGGCATCTCGTCCTCACCTGGCCTTGTCGGCGCGCGCTTCGAGGCGGCGCACCACGAAGCTCAGCGGCACGGTCACGAGGAGGTAGCACATGCCCGCGACCAGGATCGGTGTGGAGTTGGCCGTCTCGCTCGCGAGGTCACGGCCGAACTTGGTCAGCTCCCGTTCGTCCAGCGTCACGCCGAGGAACAGCACCAGCGAGGAGTCCTTGAACAGCAGGACGAGTTCGTTGGTGAGCGGCGGGATGACGATGCGGAAGGCCTGCGGGATGATCACCGACACCATGGCGCGGGCATGCGAGAAGCCCAGCGACCGGGCGGCCTCCATCTGTCCCTTGGGGACCGCCTGGATACCCGCCCGAATCGTTTCCGCCATGTAGGCCGCCGCGACCAGACCGAGGCCGAGCGCGACCTTGCCGTACGTACCACCGGGGATTTCCACCCCCGGGAACGCGAGCGGGATCGCCACACCCACGAAGATGAAGATCAGCAGGGCGGGCAGGCCGCGGAAGACCTCGATGTAGACGCCGGCGAACCACCGGTAGGGCGCCACCGACGACAGCCGCATCAGCGCGATGATCAGCCCGAGCACCAGCCCGAAGATGAACCCGGAGAGGGTGTACACCACCGTGTTGCGCAGGGCGATGGTGATGATGTCGGGGAAGAGCCGCGAGGCCAGGTCGGTCTGCGCGAACTGCTGCTGGAGCCGGTCCCAGTCGGCGAAGACGCCGATCAGGACCAGCACCGCCACGAAGACCGCGTACTGGATGCCCTGCGAGATGCGGCGTTGCTGCCGCTTGGTCAGCCGAGAGGTCACGACGAAGCCTTGGGCAGCGGACCGATCCACTGCTGGTAGAGCTTGTTGTACGTGCCGTCGGCGCGCGCGTCGGTGATCGCCTTGTTGAGCGCGGCGAGGAGCTTGGCGTTGCCCTTCTTCACCGTGAAGCCGTACTGCTCACCGGTCTCGATGTTCTGCCCGAGGGCGAACTCGGCGGCGTTCTTCTTGTCCTTGAGCCAGCCCTGGACGACGGGGTAGTCGATGACGACGGCGTCGACCTGGCCGGTGCGCAGACCGTTGAGGACGGCGTCGGAGCTCTCGAAGGCGACGGGGTTGAAGCCCTGCTCCTTGGCGTAGCTCTCGCCGGTGGTCTCCGCCTGTGCGCCGAGCTTCTTGTTCTTGGCCTTCACGTCGGCGAGCGAGGTCACACCGCTCTTCTTGGTGGCGAGGAGGGCCTGGGTGGCGTCGAAGTAGGGAACGGAGAAGTCGACGTTCTTCTTGCGCTCCTCGGTGATCGTCATGCCGGCGGCCGCGAGGTCGCACTCGCCGGAGTTGAGGAAGGCACCGGTCTTGAAGTTCTCGAACGGGGTGTCGAGGATCTTCTGTTCGACCTTGAGGTTCTTCGCCGCCAGGTCCACCAGGGCGACGTCGAAGCCGACGATCTTGCCGTTCTTCTCGAACTGGAACGGCGGGTAGGGCAGATGGGTGCAGGTGGTCAGCTTGCCCTTCTCCACGACGGGCACACCGCCCGCGGCCTCTCCCGGACCGTCGCTGCCGGAGGAACAGCCGACGGCAAGGAACATCCCCGCGGCGGCAGTACCGGCCGCGGCGCGGATGCGGAAGCTGCTGCGGTGACTGCGGTGTCCTCTGGCCGTCCAGAACACGGTTGACCTCCATGGGGTACAGGGCGGGCGGTGACACGACGAGACCGTCCGTCGCGATCGTAAGGCACCGGCGGCGGTAGGTGAGGGAGCTGTCCACCATGCGTTCGGGCCGGTCCGACACGGTGTCCGGCCTGCGGCTCTGCGTGATCGTCAGCCCGGTCCCATGAGCCGGTCGAATGGCCGGAAAGGTGGTCGCGGGAAGCGGTACCGGCGCCGTATCGCGGACGGACAGGTCGTGGTCGTCCAGCGCGGGGTGCGCGGTCAGTTCGTGTCGATGACGAGCTCCGGCCGGTCCCACATCACCGCGGGCGGACGGGCGCGGACCGTGCCGGTCCGCCGGGCACCGACACTCAGATAGAAGCCTTCGGCGGGCGGATGGGCGACGACGCGTACGGCCTCGATCCCGGCGGCCTTCGCCTCGGCGACCATGTGGGCGACGAGGAGCCGGCCGATGCCCCGGCCCTGCGCGCTGTCCGCGACGAACATCAGGTCCAGTTCGGGCGGGTCGAGGAGCAGCGCGTAGAAGCCGAGCACGGCGCCGGTCTCGTCGGCCGCGACGAAGACCCGGTGGGTCTCGATGTAGTCGGGGCCGACCCGGTAGCCGGAGACCATCGGGGCGTAGGGGCCCTCGTAGGCGCGTGACTTTCGCACCAGGGCGGTGAGCCGTTTCCCGTCCCGGGCGGTGGCCCGCCGGATCAGCGCGGCCTGCCGCCGCCCGCCCCGGCCGGCTCCTGTCATGTCCGACTGCATGGAACGAGTATTGCCCGCCGGTGATCCATGAGGAAAAGGAGCCGAGGGCGGCCCTTTGCGCCAAGGGTTGGAAGTGGCGGGAGTGTGTCTGGCGTGAGGCGCGTGCACGCGGTGGAATGTGCGCGCGCTCCCCGCGTGATCGTCACCTTCCGGGCCCTGGAGACACGATGGCGAGACACACCGCATTACGTTCGGCACGCAGGCTCGGCGTCACCGCGCTCGCCGCCTCCCTGCTCACCGCACTCCCGGCGCCGGTGGCGCACGCGGACGACGAGCCGGCGTTGAAGATCGTCGGCAACCGGACCGAGCCCGCCTTCTCCCGCGCCGACGCCGTCTCGCAGCTCGTCGACGTCGAGACCGAGGCGGACAGCGATCACGACGGCAGACGGGACACGGTCCGGATGCGGATCCTGCGCCCGAAGGAGACGGACGCCGGGCTGAGGGTCGCCACGATCATCGAGGCGAGTCCGTACTGGGGCGGCGGCAACGATGTGCCGTTCCACCCGGTGGATCTCGACGAGGACGGTCTGCCCGACGGCAGGCGGCTCGGCGGCCAGACCCGGCTGCCGGGGCTCATCGGCCCTTCGGTGCCGTTCTCCGGCTACACCGACAACTACTTCCTGCCGCGCGGGTACGCGGTCGCGCAGGTCGACAGCCTCGGCACCGGTGACTCGACCGGCTGCCCGACCTCCGGCGGACGTAATGAGACGCTCGGCGCCAAGGCGGCCGTGGACTGGCTGAACGGACGCGCCAGGGGCTGGGATCCGACCGGGCGGCCGGTGGGTGCCGCATGGTCGACGGGCAACGCGGCCATGATGGGGATCTCGTACAACGGGACGCTGCCGACCGCCGTCGCCGGGACGGGGGTGAGAGGTCTGAAGGCCATCGTGCCGATCTCCGGGATCTCCTCCTGGTACGACTACTACCGGGCGGGCGGCGGGGTGGTGGCTCCGGGCGGCTATCAGGGCGAGGACACCGACGTTCTCGCCAAGGGCGTCTACAGCCGCACCGACCGCGAGATCTGCCGGCCGGTGCTGGACCGCCTCACCGCCGAGCAGGACCGCGTCACCGGGGACTGGAGCAGGTTCTGGGCCGAGCGGGACTACCTGCGGGATGTCGGCAGGATCCGCGCCGGTGTCTTCGCGGTGCACGGCGGCAACGACTGGAACGTGAAGACGCAGCACTTCGGCCAGTTGTGGCAGGCGCTGAAGAAGCACGACGTGCCCCGCAAGATGTGGCTGCACCAGGCCGGTCACATCAACCCGATGCCCCTGCGGATGGAGGAATGGCTTCGCCAGCTGCACCAGTGGTTCGACTACTGGCTGTACGACCTGGACAACGGCGCGCTCGACGAGCCGCCGGTCGAGGTCGAGCAGGCGGACTTCAGCTGGCGCCGTCAGTCCGACTGGCCGGCCCGCGGCACGCGCGATCTGACGCTGCGTCTGGGTGCGCGTGGACTGGGGGCGTTGCCGGGAGTGCCGGTGAAGCAGTCACTCACGGACTCGGGCCGTACCCTGCCGGCGGAGACGCTGGTTGCCGATCCCGACAGCGCCGACCCGAACCGGCTCGCCTACACCACCGGCCCGCTGCCGAGCGATCTGCGGGTCAACGGTGTGCCCGAGGTGTCGGTGCGTGCCTCGCTGGACGGGACATCGCCGTACGTCACGGCGCTGCTCGTCGACTACGGCCGGGACACCCGGGCTACGGCCGGCACGGTGGCCGACACGTCGCAGCTCGTCTGCTACGGCGAGGGCATCCCCGGGGACACCGGCTGCGCCTACCGCACGGCACACCGCACCGAGACGACCGACTTCAAGATCGTCTCGCGCGGCTGGCTGGACGCCCGCAACCGTCACTCGCTCTCCCGCGAGGACCGGGTGGTCGAGGGGCGCGAGTACCGGCTGGAGTGGGCGATGCAGCCCCAGGACCATGTGTTCAAGAAGGGGCACCGGCTGGGCGTGGTGCTGATCTCGACCGACCACGACTACACGCTGCGGTACCCCGCGGGTACCCGGATGACCGTACGCACCGGCGTCAGCAGTATCACGCTGCCGGTGGCGCGGTGACCTACGGCCCATCGGGTGCGGCGCGGCGGCACCTGCGTCTCGTCGAGTACTGACGGGCGCCGGCCGGGGCGGGCGGCGGCGGCCGGCCCCGGCGGCGCTCCGTCGTGATCAGGCCGCGCGCCAGTAACCGAGGGCGTTGACCTGCTCCTTCGGCAGGGCCAGGTCCTTGCGCGCGAAGGTGCCGAGCGAACGGGTCGTCGCCGTGTCGCAGGCGACCCAGACGTACGCCCCTGGGTTGTCGCGCAGCAGACCGGGCAGGGCCTCCTTCACCTCGGTGACGAGGTGGTTGCCGGCCTCGCGGCGCGGTACCAGGCGCAGTTCGTGGAGAGCCGGGTCCAGGCGCAGCGGCAGCTCCTTGTCGGAGTCGTGCGTCGTCTCGAACCAGATCACCGCGGGCACCGCGGGGAGCGCGGCGAGCAGGGAGTTGATGGCGGGGAGCGAGGCGGGGTCTCCGACGACGAGGAGCTTGGCGGGGAGCGGGTCGGGCGTGATGAAGCCCGTCCCCTGGAGGGTCGCCTCGACGGTGTCGCCGGGCTGCGCCTTCCGCGCCCACTCGCTGGCGCAGCCGTCGTGCAGGGCGAATTCGAGACTGAACGTCCCCGCGTCGGGGTCGGCGTCCACCAGGGTGTAGGCGCGCTGATGCGGCTTTCCCGCGTTGTCGAACCACACACGGACCCACATGGTGGGGTGGACCCCGGTCTGGGCCAGCATGCCGCCGTCGGTGAAGTGCACCCGCCGGAAGTGGTCGGTGACGTCCTCGCTTCCTGTCACGGTGAATGCGAAGTCCTTGCCTCGCATCAGTTTGAGGACGACGCCCTCCCAGCCATGCCCCACAGCCCGCTCCTTCCCCCTTGGTCCGGGATTGTCTCCCGAACATCCGTGCTCTAATTTAGGCCAGCCTAACCTAAGCACTCGGGGGATTGAGCCAACAGGGCGGGGAAAAGTGGACATCAGGAATTACCGCGACGCCTGGGGGGTCCCGCATCTGCGGGCCGGCAGCGCGGCCGAACTCGCCTGGGCGCAGGGGCGCAACGCCGCCCTCGACCGGGCGTGGCAGATCGAGGTGGAGAGACACAGGGCGCAGGGCACCTCCGCGTCCTTCCTGGGAAGTGGCGCCGTCGGCTGGGACCGGTTCGCCCGGCAGTCGCGTCTCGACGACACCGCGCGGCGCTGTTTCGAGCGCCTGGAACCCGCTACGGCGGCCTGGATCACCAGCTATGTCGACGGGGTCAACGCCGGCCTGGACGAAGGAGCGGGGCGCGCGCCGCAGTTCGCGTCGACAGGTCTCGCACCGACACCGTGGCAGCCGTGGGTGCCGCTCGGCATCTGGCTGAGCACGCACATCCTCTTCGCGGGCTTCCCCACCAAGCTGTGGCGCGAGGAGGTCGCCCGGGCGCTGGGCGAGGACGTGATCGATCTGTTCGCCACCGACGGCATGGGCCAGGCGGGCAGCAACGGCTGGCTCGTCGATGCGGACCGTACGGCGAGCGGTGCCCCGCTCATCGCCGGCGACCCGCACCGGTTCATCGAGGACCCGGGCATCTACCAGCAGATCCATCTCGCCTGCCCGGAGTTCGACGTCGTCGGACTGGCCGTGCCGGGAGTCCCCGGCATCGCACACTTCGGCCACGCCGGCTCGGTCGCCTGGGCGATCACCAATGCGATGGCCGACTATCAGGACCTCTACCGCGAGCAATTCCGCGACCGCGACGGGGAGTTGGAGGCGCTGG
This sequence comes from Streptomyces sp. CA-251247, assembly GCF_050952975.1. NCBI lineage: Bacteria > Bacillati > Actinomycetota > Actinomycetes > Kitasatosporales > Streptomycetaceae > Streptomyces > Streptomyces sp. CA-251247. The sequence continues at coordinate 670,601 of NZ_CP191861.1, forward strand.
GCCCCGACGGCTGGCGCTCCGTCTCCGTGCACAGCGAGACCATCGAGGTGGCGGACGCCGACCCCGTCACCGTGGAGGTGGTGGAGACCGAACGCGGCCCCGTCATCATCGGCGGCCCCGGGGAGGCCGAGTCGATCAGCCTGCGCATTCCGCCGCGTGTCACCGGCGAGCTCGGGTTCGACGCACTGCCCGCACTGCTGCGGGCCCGCACGGTCGGCGATGTGGACCGGGCCTTCGACCGGTGGGCCGAGCCGGTCAATGTGGTCCAGGCCGCCGACACCGAGGGCGGGGTGCTGCACCGCGTGGCGGGACGCGTCCCGGTGCGCCACCCCGACAACATGCTGCGGGTCGTGCCCGCGTGGGAGGCGGGTCACGACTGGGACGGCTGGCACGAGTCACCGCGACGGCCCGTCGACGGTATCGCCGTGATGGCCAACGAGCGGAGCATCGCCGGCCCGCTCGGTGTCGAGTTCGCTCCCCCGCACCGGGCCGAGCGCATCCGCACCCTGCTGCACGAGCAGCACTCCTGGACCGCCGAGGGCATGGCCGTCGTCCATATGGACACCCAACTGGACTCGGCGAAGCCGCTGTTGCGGCTCGTCGCCGGTGCCGACGGGCTGAGCCCCGAGGCGGCCCGTCTGCGGGAACGGCTGGCCGGCTGGAACCGGCGGATGGACGCCGACAGCGAGGTCGCGGCGGCGTACGCCCGACTGCGCTCCGTCGTGGTGCGGTTGGTCGCGGAGCACCCGGCGCTCGAGAAGCTCGCCGGGCAGGTCGACCCCGGCGCCTACCCCGAGGCCCTGCGGCCCTGGCTGGCACTGGTCCCCAAGGTCGCCTTCGCCCTGGAAGGGCTGCTCGTGACCTCCGCGCTGCCGGAACTCGACCGCCAGGACCTCGTACGAAGGGCCCTGGAGGAGGCCGCCACTGCCGCGCCGACCGCTGCCACCTGGGGCGAGACGCACCGGCTCGCGCCCTGGCAGGCAGAGCCGGACGGCGAGCCGGAGGAGTGGCCGGGGCTCTCCGGCGACCAGGACTGTGTGCTGTCCACCTCCAGCATCCCGGGCATCAGCGACCTCAGCGCCCGCGGCCCCGCCGCGCGCTACGTCTGGGACCTGGCCCGCCGCGACGACAGCCTCTGGGTGGTGCCGCTCGGCGCCTCCGGCGCCGCGGGCGACCCGCACCGGCGCGACCAGCTGCCGCTGTGGCTGCACGGCGGTTTCGTCCCCGTCATCACCGACTGGAACCTACTCACCGAGGAAGACATGCCCGCTGAACACGCCACCCGCTCCCGTACGGCCGTGCACGAGGCCGCCGTCGACGGGTTCGGTACGGTCCGCGTCGTCCCGCTGGACCCCGCCGCCGACGCGGCTCTCGTCCACCGCTGGGTCACCGAGGCGCGCGCCCGGTACTGGGGCATGGCCGGTCACACCCGCCAACAGGTGCAGGAGATCTACGAGTTCGTGGACTCGCTCGCCACTCACCACGCCTACCTCGTCCACCGCGACGACGAGCCGGTCGCGCTCTTCCAGACGTACGAGCCGGGCGCCGACCCGGTCGGTGAGTGCTACGACGTGCAGCCCGGCGACTTCGGCATCCATCTGCTGGTCGGCCCTCCGGCCGCGGGCGCATCGCAGCGCGGCTTCACCAGTGCCCTGATGACGGCGCTGGTGGGATTCGTCCTGAAGGACCCGCAGGTCCTGCGGGTGGTCGTCGAGCCCGACGCCCGCAACGAGAAGGCCGTCGCGCGCATGGTCCGGTCCGGCTTCGTGCTCGGGCCCGAGATCGACAAGCCGGAGAAGAGGGCGCAGTTGGCCTTTCTCAGCCGAGAGACGCTCGACAGCTGGGCGCTCGTCGGACCGTGACGTAGCCGGCCGCCGGTCGAAGCTCCAGGGGCAGTGACATGCCCGACCGCCGCCGCTGAACCAGCGGCGGCGGTCGGGCTGTTCGTCAGCAGATACGCGGGAGTTGCTCGCCGAGCGGCATGTCGACCACGCGAGTGCCGCCGAGACCGGTGGCCGCGACCACCATCCCCGCGTGCTCCTCGACGCAGTGGCCGATCGACACGGACTCCTTGCCCAGGGGGTGGGCGCGCATGGCCGCGAGAACGGCGTCCGCGTGGTCCGGCGGCACGAACGCCACGAGCTTGCCCTCGTTGGCGACGTACAGCGGGTCGAGCCCGAGGAAGGCACAGGCGTTGGCGACCGTGTCGGGCACGGGCAGGGACCGCTCGTCGAGCGTGACGCCCACGCCCGCGGCCGCCGCGATCTCGTTGAGGGAGGTGGCCAGACCACCGCGGGTCGGATCGCGCAGGACGTGGATGTCCGGGCACACCGCCAGCATGTCCGCCACCAGCCCGGCCAGGCACGCGGTGTCGCTCTGGATCTCGACGCCGAACTCCAGCCCTTCGCGCACGCTCATGATCGCCACACCGTGCACGCCGATCGGTCCGCTGACGAGGACCACATCGCCGGGCGCCGCGCGCTGCGGACGGATGTCGATGCCGTCCGGGATCAGGCCGATGCCCGCGGTGTTGATGAAGATTCCGTCACCGTGGCCGGCGTCGACGACCTTCGTGTCCCCGGTGGCGATGACCACCCCGGCCGTCCTGGCTGCTTCTCCGAGTGCTTCGGCCACCCGCCCGACGAGGGCGAGTTCGACGCCTTCCTCCAGGATGAATCCACAGGAGAGGTAGGCGGGCACGGCTCCCACCATCGCCAGGTCGTTGACCGTCCCGTTGACCGCGAGGTCGCCGATGCTGCCGCCGGGGAAGAACAGGGGCCGCACCACGAACGAGTCGGTCGAGAACGCGAGACGGGCGCCGCCGAGTGTCAGGTGTGCGGAGTCGCCCAGTTCGGCGAGGACGTCGCTGCCGAACGCCGGCGCGAACAGATGCTCCACCAGCTCGGCGGAGAGCGTCCCGCCGCCGCCGTGCCCCATCACGATCCGCTCGTGATCGCGCAGGGGCGCCGGGCAGGTCCACCCGGAGAAGTCGACGGGTGCCGAAGCGGAGTCAGCCAACGGAACTCGCCTCCTTGTTCGGTGCCTCCAGCCGCCGGTACAGGTAGTACGCGGCGCAGGCGCCCTCGCTGGAGACCATGGTGGCGCCGAGCGGGTTGCGCGGCGTGCACTCCTTGCCGAAGGCGGCGCACTCGTGCGGCTTGATGAGGCCCTGGAGCACCTCGCCGCTGCGGCAGACCGTGGACTCCTCGGTGTCGATGCCGGTCACCGAGAAGCGGTATTCGGCGTCGTACTCCCGGTACTTGGGCGACAGGCGCCAGCCGCTCTGCGGAATCATGCCGATGCCGCGCCACGCCCGGTCGGTGACCTCGAAGACGTCGGCCAGCATGGCCTGGGCGGCAGGACTGCCGCCGGCCTGCACGGCGCGTGGGTAGGCGTTCTCCAGCGTGTGCTGCCCGGCCTCCAGCTGCCGCACGGCGCGGCGGATGCCCTCCAGGATGTCCAGGGGCTCGAAACCGGTGACCACGATCGGCACCCGGTGCTTCTCGGCGAGACCGGGGTACTCGCCGGTGCCCATGACGGTGCACACATGGCCGGCGGCGAGGAATGCCTCCACCCGGCAGTCCGGGGAGTTCATGATCGCGTCGATGGCCGGGGGTACCCGGACGTGGGAGACCAGCAGGCTGAAGTTGGAGATGCCGAGCTTCTTGGCCTGGTAGACGGTCATCGCGTTCGGGGGTGCCGTGGTCTCGAAGCCGATGCCGAAGAAGACGACCTGACGGTCCGGGTTCTCCTGAGCGATCCGCAGCGAGTCCAGGGGCGAGTACACCACGCGTACGTCAGCGCCCTCGCTCTTGACCTTGAAGAGATCGCGGCCGCTGCCGGGCACGCGCAGCATGTCGCCGAAGGAGCAGAAGATCACGTCCGGGCGGGAGGCGATCTCCAGGGCCTTGTCGATGATCTCCAGCGGGGTGACGCAGACGGGGCAGCCCGGCCCGTGGATCAGCTGGATCTCCTCGGGGAGCAGTTGGTCGATGCCGTGCCGGATGATCGAGTGCGTCTGTCCGCCGCAGACCTCCATGAGCGACCACGGCTGGGTGGTGACGGCCCGGATGTCGTCGAAGAGCCGCTTGGCGAGGACCGGGTCGCTGAACTCGTCCAGATACTTCATGACCGCGCCTCCTTGTCGACGGGTTCCACGGGGGTGTCCCCGGCGCCGGGGAGTTCGGTGCCGGCGGGGCGTTCCGCGCCCGCGTCCCGGGCAGCCCTGCCCCAGGCGTCGCCGAACTCCTCCTCGAGCACGCCAAGGTTCTCGAAGAGTTCGAGAGTCTGCTTGGCCGATTCCTCGTCCAGGCGTTGCAGCGCGAAGCCCACATGGACGATCGCGTAGTCCCCGACCTGCATGTCCGGCACGTATTCCAGACATACGTCCTTGACGACGCCGCCGAAGTCCACCTTGGCCATCCGCGTCGCGTCACGTTCCTCGATCTCCAGCACTCTGCCGGGTACGGCCAGACACATGATGCGTTCCTCCCTCACTCCTCGGCTCGGGCGGCGACGATCAGCTGTCCGAGGGCCAGACCGCCGTCATTGGGCGGCACCCGGCGGTGCCGCAGCACGGTGAAGCCGTCCCGTTCCAGGACGTCGCAGCAGCCTTGGGTCAGCAGGGCGTTGCAGAACACCCCGCCGCTCAGAGCCACCGTTTCGATGCCCGTACGGTGTCGGGCCACCTCACACACCTCCTGGACCAGGGCGATCACGCCCTGGTGGAAACGACGGGCCACGGGCCCGGCCGGAGCCCCCGCGCGGATGTCCGCGACGGCGGCTGCGAGGACCGGCGCCGGATCGGCGATCAGCGGAGCCGCGGGGTCCTCGGTCTCCGCTCTCAGGATGAACCGGTACGCGTCATTCCGCGCGTCGTCGCCGACACTGCCGGTGACATCGGACAGTGCGGCGTTCTCCAGTTCCATCGCGGCCTGCGCCTCGTACTCCACCCGGTGGCAGACGCCTGCCAGCGAGGACACCGCGTCGAACAGGCGCCCCATGCTGGACGTGGGCACACAGGCGAGTTCGCGCTCCAGCTGACGGTCGAGCAGCTTGCGTTCCCCGGGTGTGGCGACCGCGGTGCACGGCAGGTCGTCCGACCAGGGCAGCCCCGCGGCCCGCAGGTGGGAGAGGGCCATCCGGTAGGGGTTGCGGACGGCCGCGTCGCCGCCCGGCAGCGGCACATAGGCCAGATGGGCGAACCGCCGGTATCCGTCGTAGTCGGCGATGAGCACCTCACCGCCCCAGACCGCTCCGTCGTCGCCGTAGCCCGTGCCGTCGAAGGCGATCCCGATGACCGGTGCCGAGCCGTCCAGGCCGTGTTCGGCCATCGCGGAGGCCACGTGGGCGTGGTGGTGCTGGACCTGACGCAGGGGCAGTCCGGAGGTCTCGGCCGCGCGGCGCGCCCACTGGGTGGAGCGGTAGCCGGGGTGCCGGTCGGCGATCAGCATCCGCGGGGAGACGGAGGTGAGGTCCGTCAGATGCGCGGTGGCGCGTTCGAACGCGGTCAGGGTGGCCAGATCGTCCATGTCCCCGACATGCGCGGACATCCAGGCGTAGCGGTCGTCGCCCGCGCAGAAGGTGTTCTTCAGGTCGCCGCCCACGGCGAGCGCGGGGACGACGGGCACCGGCAGGGCGACCGGGAAGGGGGCGTAGCCGCGTGAGCGGCGCACCGGCAGTTCGGCCCCGGCGCAGATCCGGACGACCGAGTCGTCGCAGGGCACATGGATGGGGCGGTCGTGCATCAGCCAGGCGTCGGCCAGTCCGTCGAGGCGGGTGAGTGCCTCGGTGTCGTCGGTGACGATGGGCTCGCCTGCGCGGTTCCCGCTGGTCATGACGAGGACGGTGGGACCGGGCGGATCACCGGGCAGTCCGAGGAGCAGCCGGTGCAGGGGGGTGTACGGCAGCATCACGCCGAGGTCGGGGCTGCCCGGTGCGACACCGGGCGCCACGTCGGCGGTGGGCGCGGACCGGTGACGCCGCAGCAGTACGACGGGCTTGCGCGGCCCGAGGAGCAACTCCCGTTCCGCCTCGCCGACCTGGGCGAGCCGCTCGACCGTTTCCAGGGAGTCCGCCAGCACGGCGAAGGGTTTGTCGCCGCGGTTCTTGCGCTTGCGCAGGGTCCTGACAGCTGTGGGATCGCTCGCGTCGCAGGCCAGGTGGTAGCCGCCGAGACCCTTCACGGCCAGGACGGCACCTTGGGCGAGCAGGCTGCGGGCCTCGGCGAGCGCGGCGGCGTCCTGGCGCGGAGCGGTGTCCGCGGTGCCGCGGCGCAGGGTGAGCCGGGGGCCGCAGATGGGGCAGGCGATGGGCTGCGCGTGGAACCGCCGGTCGCCGGGTGCGGTGTACTCGCGCCGGCAGTCGGCGCACATCGGGAACGCGGCCATGGTGGTCCGGTCCCGGTCGTACGGCAGCGAGGTCACCACGGTGAAGCGCGGACCGCAGTGCGTGCAGGTGATGAACGGGTGCCGGTGGCGCCGGTCGGCGGGATCGGCGAGCTCGCGCAGGCAGTCGTCGCAGGTGGCGGTGTCCGGGGAGACCAGGGTGCGGCCGGGTCCGCCGGCGGAGGGCCGGATGGTGAACCCGTGGTCACCGCTCTGTGCGGGTACGGCGCGGTGCTCGACGGACTCGACGACGGCGAGCGGTGGGGGCTCGGACCCGATCCGCGTGCAGAAGTCCGCGACGGCCCGCCCCGGGCCTTCCACTTCGGCGACGACCCCGTCCGCGTTGTTGGTGACCCATCCCGTCAGGCCGAGTTCTTCGGCGAGGGTGTAGACGAAGGGCCGGAAGCCGACGCCCTGCACGACACCGCGGACGGTGACCCGCCTGCGCTCCCGGCTCCGGTCCCCGGTCATGACACCGGCCCCGGTTCCCGCACCGTGCCGTTCGCATGGCTGTGCAGATGCTTCTCGTGCTGCCGCGCCAGCACCGGGGTGTGTGTCTCCTCGCCCTCGGCGCTGCGCAGGATGTGGGCGAGCAGGGCGTCGATGCCCTCTCCGGTGCGGGCGGAGGTCTCGAGGACCGGAACACCGGGGTTGACCTGCTGGACTCCGCCGAGGAACGTCTCGCGTGCGAAGCCCACGGCATCCGCGAGGTCGGTCTTGGTGACCACCACGAGCTGGGCAAGACCGAAGGCCGCCGGGTACTTGACCGGCTTGTCCTCACCTTCGGTCACGGAGGCGAGCGCGATCCGCAGCGTCTCGCCGAGGTCGTAGGAGGCGGGGCAGACGAGGTTGCCGACATTCTCGACGAACAGCAGACGAGTGCCGTCGGGCAGCCAGTCCTCCAGCCGGCCCTGGAGCATCCCCGCCTCCAGGTGGCAGAGGCCGTCGGTGAGGATCTGCTGCACAGGGGCGCCGGAGCGGGCGAGCCGCGTCGCGTCGTTCTCGGTGGCCAGGTCGGCGGTGACGGCAGCGGCCGGTGTGCCCGCCGCGACCGCGCGGGTCAGCAACTGTTCGAGCAGGGCGGTCTTGCCGCTGCCGGGGCTGGACATCAGGTTCACGGCGACCGTCTCGCGCGACGCCAGAAAGCGCCTCAGGGCCAGTGCGTTCTCGTCGTTCTTCGCGAGCACGGCCTGGTGGAGGTCAACGGTGCGGCACATGGCTCGTCTCCTCGTCGCGCGTCGTGTCCCGGGCGGTGTCCCCCACCGCGGCCCCGTCCGGACCTTCGTCGGCCACGACCACCCGGACGATCTCCAGTTCCCGGCCGGCGAGCAGGGTCAGCGGACGCTCGCAGTCGCCGCACCACAGCACCGGGGGCATCCCGGTCGGTGTGTCCCGGCCGCAGCCGTCGCAGTGGGCCTCTCCGTCAACAGTCTCGATCACCAGCCGGGCGCCCGCGAGCAGAGTGCCCTCGGCGGCCAGTCCGAAGGAGAAGTCCAGGGCCTCGGGGACCACCGCCACGAGCTCGCCGATCCGCAGGGTCAGCGATTCGACCCGGTCGTCGGGGACGGCACCCCTCACCTGGTCGATGACGGCCATCGCGATGGAGAGTTCGTGCACGGCGTTCACCTGCCCGGACCGCGGTCCGGCCCGTCCCGGTGGGCGGACCCGGCCTGCCTGGCTACTCTGAAAGAACGATGGCTGGTCACGAGGTCGAGCGACGGGCTCTGCTCACCCCGGTCCTGCTCCTGCTGCTCGCCGAACGTCGGGGTCATGGCTACGAGCTGGTGCAGCGACTGGGAGCTTTCGGCTGGGCCGAGGCCGAATCGGCGCACGTGTACCGGCTGCTGAGAGGCATGGAGAGCTGCGGGGAGGTCTCCTCGCACTGGCACGCCTCGGCCACCGGACCCGCGCGCAGGGTGTACGCCATCACCCAGCAGGGCGCCATGGACCTCGCCCTGTGGTTCGTACGCCTCGGTGAGCTGCACAGCACCCTCCACCTCTTCCTCGAGCGGTACGTGCAGCTCGAGGACGTCGCGGGCGGTGAGGGCGGGGGCGGGGAAGCCCCGGACCCCGGTCCGCACCATCCGGATCACATGCGCCGGATGCGCAGATAACGACGTACGTCCGGTACGACCCTGGCGGCGCCGTAGACCATCGCGAGTCCCACGACCGCCAGTCCGGCCCAGGTCCATTCCATGTGTGCCTCCATCGTGTTCAGCTCCTTTGGGGTACGGAGGTTGCGCGGCGCACGAGGCCGAGCACGAGCCCTGCGGCCGGCTCCACGGCGTCCGCGACCGGTGGAGTCAGGCCCATGCCCTCGTCCGTGTTCTGTGGCTGGCACCCGACGACGTAGACCTCGTCGGGAAGGGTGCCGCCCGCCCCCGCGTGCAGATCGTGCAGCAGGCCCAGCACGGTGGCGGGATCCATGGCGTGGGTGTCGAGCGGCCCTGGTTCGCGCGCCTCGGGCGGCTCGGGCCCGACGTCGATCGTGTAGAGCGTGCCGGGGGCGCCGCCCCGGTCGACGATGTCGACGAGGACGAGCGTGCGATATCCCTCCAGCAGCCGATAGGCGAGGTGCACACCGCGGATACCGGCGTCCATCAGCTCGACGCCGGGCGGCAGTCGGGAGGGCTCGCGGCCGAGCCACCGGACGGTCTCCACCCCGAATCCGTCGTCCTGGAGGAAGACATTGCCCACTCCGGCGACGAGGACACGGCGTGGTGTCTCCGTTGCGGTCATGGCTCCTCCTTCAGCGGGGCGACCTCGTCGGGCTTGAAGTAGAGGAAGCGGCCCTGTTGCCGGCGTACATCGGTGCCCGGGTCGTCGTCGACCACGACCGCGAGGTGGGTCTCGCCGTCCAGGTCGCCGACCACCGCCTCGACGGTGGCGTGCCGGCCGAAGAGAAAGGCGTCCTGGGCGTCGGAGCGCCGGGCGCCGGGGGTGAGCAGGACCCTGCTCCCCGCACCCACGGCCTCGCCGTCGATGGTGACGGTGGCGGGCACGTCCATCGCTTCGGCGTCCTGCGCCGGGTCCCACCAGGGGTGTCCGGCGCCGTCGGGCAGGCTCAGCCCGGTCGCGGGTGCGGTTGCCCGGCCCGCCGGCTCCTCGCCCGTCACCTCGCGCAGTCCGCGGATCGCCCCGTGCAGCCGTTCCATCACCGCTTCCGGCATGCTGTCGACCAGATCGATGACCTCGGAGGCGCGGACGTCCGTGCCGCGTGCCTCACGCTTCTCCTGCTCGGTGAGAGCGGCGGTGCGCAGCGAGAGGATCTCGTCGATCTCGGTGGCGTCGTAGAGAGGTCCCGGGCTCTCGTCGGCGAGGACGGGGTGGTCCTCCAGAATGATCGGCGAGGAGAGCATGATGTCCTCGCGCCCCTCCATGCCGGCCAGGACGGGCCAGGTGTGGTCGTTGTGGCAGTCGGCGACGGCCGGGCGCGCCCATTCGGGCGGGTCCGTCATCGAGAGGAAGCGCCCGCCGGGCACTCCGAGCAGCAGATGGGTGCCGATCATGCTGTGGGCGAGGGCCGCCTCCCGGCCGCCGCTCTCGGGACCGGCGTCCTCGGTGGTGTTGTGCACGGTCACCGTGAGCCGCGAGACCCGGTAGGGGCCGGGCAGTTCCTCGATCTGCGGGCGCAGTTCGCCGGTCAGCCGCTCCCGACGCCGGACGAGCCGGCCCAGCGTGGTGCCGTCCTCGTCCAGCACCGGTTCGTATGCGGTGGCGGGCGGCAGGTCGAACCGGACCGCGCGCGCATGCGCCTGATCCTCCGTCAGCTCGATGAGGGGCGCATGGATGAGGACACGTTCCTCGGCGCCCTCGTCCCAGGGCACGACGACCCGGTCCGCCAGCTCCAGTTCGGGCACCTCGGTGTAGGCGCCGTCCGCACCGAGCTGTTCGACGGTGCGCCGCCGGACGTGCAGGAAGCGCAACTCCGCGTGCAGCCGCTCGCCGTCGCGCGGCTCCAGCAGGCATTCGGTGCGCTGTACGGAGTGTTCGCCGCCGGTGACCGCCCAGGCGGGAGGCACCAGGACGCCGAACTGCCAGCGCATCCGGTTCTTGGCGGAAGAGGCACGGTAGGGGTAGAGGACATAGCCCTCGAACAGGACGGCGTCCGCGACCGCGCGGGCCTGCCCGAAGGCGTCCTCGACGGGGTTCTTCATCTCAGTCGCCCCCCTTCGCGCCGGCGGTGGCGAGCAGTTCCTGGAAGACCTGCTCCCACGACGACAGGGCTCGCTGCGAGCGGTAGCGCCGGAGCGATTCGAGGCAGTCCTTGCGCAGCCTCAGCCATCCCGAGTTGGGGAAGTACTCCTCGATCATCTGCTGCCACACGTCCACGGGCATCAGATAGCTCGACTCCTTGTGCCAGGGGATGGGCTCGGCGCGGAAGCCGTTCCTGCCGGTGAAGACCGTGCCGGAGAAGAGGAACAGCAGCGGTATCTCGCCGCGGGACAGGGCCCGGAAGTACGACGCGGAAGCGACCTCCGTGTCGTAGGTGCAGGGCACCGGAAGATCGATGTCCGTCGTGCCGGTGAAACCGGGCACGGTGATGGAGGAGTGCGCGAACTGCATCGGCTTGAGGGTGCTGCTCCAGCGGCTCGGCTCGCCGAACAGGTCGCCCAGCATCCCCACTTCCTCCGGCTCGTACTGCCGGCGGACAGGCTCGATCCGGATCTGGCAGCGCAGCGCGATCGCGTGGACGGGCTGATGGTCCGACTCCTCGATCCGCAGCCCGAACAGCAGGGTGGGGCTCGCCCCGAAGGGTTCGGGCCGGGCGCCGGTGCACTCGAAGTGGAGGTCGGTCATGGGGTGCCCCCCGGCTCCGGAGCGGGCTGGGGGTCCCGTTCGGCCGCGGTCTGCCCGCGCTCGGGGCGGGCGTCCAGCGGACGGGCTGCGGCCGTGACGCGCCGGAAGAACTCGGCGAGGTCCTCGCGGGCCTCGGACCCGCCGTCGAAGCCCTTCCAGTGGAGCCGCATCCGGCCGACGAGCTCGTAGCAGACGTCGACCGGCACGAGGGTGCAGGTCGCCGGGGAGCCGCGCTCCTGGTGCAGCAACAGCGCCTCCACATCGGGTTCGAGGAGTTCCGCGAGCCGGGTGCGCCCGAGAACGGCGTCCCAGGTCTCGGGGTCCAGCTCGCTCTCGGTGGCGCCCGCCGGGCTCGGGTAGAAGGCCGCCAGCCGGTCGAGGGAGGAGTTGCGGAAGAAGAAGGCGAGGCCGACGGGTATCTGGAGCCGGTTCCAGCCGGATTCGTCGAGCGTGAAGTCGGGGTCGGTCAGATACCGGTCGGGCACGGCCCGGAAGCGGCCCTGTCCGGCACCGGGACGGGTGAAGAGCATGTGGCACGGCATGCAGGCGCACTTCAGGGAACGCCGTGAGGTGTCCACCAGATGCCGGTGCTCCGACGCCAGCGGCTCCCCGCACAACTCGCAGCGCTCCCCCGGCGGCGGGGGCCGCCGGGTGAACTGCTTCAGTACGTCCGCGCTCATGGCCCCGCCCCCAGCAGCTCACCGGGCAGCGCGACCCGCACCGATCCGTCCTCCTCCAGGAGTGGTACCGGTTCCAGATGCCCGCGCTCGCCACGCCCTGCCCGGCGTACGTCGAAGGTTGCGGCGCACCGGGCGCACCGCAGCAACTCCGCCTCCAGCAGCGCCTCGTGGAGGCTGCCGCCGCATCCGGGGCAGTGGTCGCGATAGGCGTACAGGTTGCCCGGCAGGCGGACGAGCAGCAACGCGTGTCCCGCGACATCGGTGACGCCGGTGTCGCGGTCGTGGGCGGGCAGTGTGTGCCGGGCCACGGTGTGCCAGTGGGCCGGGTCCCCTTCGCCGTTGACGGACACGCGCCCGTCGTCTCCGGCGGGTGGCCCGTCCGGTCCGTCGTCCGGGCGGTGGGGCAGGATCTGGAGCAGCGGTTGCTCCTGGGGCGTGTCCTCGGCGACGCCCTCGACCTCGATGAGGGCGATCTCCGGCGCCAGCCGGGAGACCGCCTCCTCGATGGTCCAGCGCACGGTCTGGGTGGAGGAGGGGCAGCCGTCGCAGCTGCCGCGCAGGCGGAGCCGCAGCGTGGGGCCCTCCGCCGGGTCCGTGTCGAGGCCCGCGACCTCGACGTCACCCGCGTGGGAGCCGAGATAGGGGCGGACCTTGTCGAGGGCCCGGCCCACCCGGGTCATGGTGTCCTCGGGATGCAGGTCGTGCAGGATCAGCAGATCGCTGACGAGTTCGTCGGCCGTCAGCACGTCGATCGGGTCGGCCCCGCCCGGTGCCGCGCGCAGCAGGCGCACGGTCCGGGCGAGCCCCTCGCCGTAGAACTCCACGACGCACCGCACCAGTTCGTCGGCCGTGTCGCGTACCTCGGGTCCTGCCTTCTCCCCCAGCTCGTCGAGCAGCGCGGCGATGCGCTCACCCGTGTCCTGTCCGGCCATCGGCAAGCCCCTCTCCTGAGGATCAGAAGGCCAGTCCGCTCAGTCCCGTCGGCAGATGGGTCTGTTCGACCGTCCGGCCTCCTCCGACGTACATGTGCACGCCGCACGGCAGACACGGGTCGAAGCTGCGGACGGCACGCATGATGTCGATGCCCTTGAAGTTCTCCGGGGGGTTCTCCTCGAAGATCGGTGTGTTCTGCACCGCGTCCTCGTACGGGCCGGGGGTGCCGTAGACGTCACGGACGCTCCCGTTCCACGGGGTCGGCGGGTAGGGGTGGTAGTTCGCGATCTTGCCGTCCCTGATCACCATGTGGTGGGACAGCACACCGCGGACGGCCTCGGTGAACCCGCAGCCGATGGACTCGTCCGGCACGTCGAACTTCTCCCAGGTCTGGGTGCGTCCAGCGCGTACCTCCTCCATCGCCATCTCGGCGAAGTGGAGGGCGGAGGCGGCCGCGTAGGCCTGGAAGTAGGTGCGGGCCCGGTTGCGTTCGAGGGCGTTGCTCCACTCCGGGATCTTCCACTCCAGCGCCATTTCCGGCTTGGTCATGGTCCGGGGCAGATTGATCTCGACGCTGTGTCCGGTGGCCTTGACGTAGCCGTTGTCGACCAGCCCGGACAGGGCCGTGGACCACAGCCGTGCGATGGGGCCGCCACCGGTGTCCAGGGCGAGGTGGTCCTTGCCGTCGAACCAGCGCGGCGACATGACCCAGCTGTACTTGTCGTCGAAGTCGCGCTTCTGCGGGGCGGGAATCGTGTGCTGGTTCCACGGGTGCCGCTCGTCGACGGGGTTGCCCAGCGGGTCGCGTTCGACGAACTTCTCCATGCCCGCCCAGTCCTCGTAGTACGAGCTGCCGAGCAGGATCCGGATGCCGAGGTTGATGTCGACGAGGTTGTTGGTGACCAGCTTGCCGTCCACGATCACACCGGGGGTGACGAACATCCGCCGGCCCCACTCGGCCATGTTGGCGTAGGTGAAGTCGCAGTACTCCGGGTCGTTGAGCGCGCCCCAGCAGCCGAGCAGGACACGGCGCCTGCCGACCTCCTCGTATCCGGGCAGCGCCTCGTAGAAGAAGTCGAAGAGGTCGTCGTGGAGCGGGACGACCCGCTTCATGAACTCCACGTAGCGCGTGAGCCGGGTCAGATAGTCGGTGAAGAGCTGGATGGTCGCTACGGTGCCGACGCCTCCGGGGTAGAGCGTGGAGGGGTGCACATGGCGGCCCTCCATGAGGCAGAACATCTCCCGCGTGTAGCGGCTGACCTGGAGGGCCTCGCGGTAGAACTCGCCCTCCAGGGGGTTCAGCGAGCGCATGATGTCGGCGATGGTGCGGTAGCCGTGGTCACCGGCGTGCGGTGCTTCCGTACGCTCGGCGAGTTCGAGCACACCCGGGTTGGTCTCGCGGACCATCTTTTCGCAGTAGTCCACACCGACCAGGTTCTCCTGGAAGATGTTGTGGTCGAACATGTACTCCGCGGCCTCGCCGAGGTTCATGATCCACTCGCCGAGGTGCGGCGGTGCCACTCCGTAGGCCATGTTCTGCGCGTACACCGAGCACGTGGCGTGGTTGTCGCCGCAGATGCCGCAGATCCTGCTGGTGATGAAGTGCGCGTCCCTCGGGTCCTTGCCGCGCATGAACACGCTGTACCCGCGGAAGATGGACGAGGTGCTGTAGCACTCCGCAACGCGTTTCGCGGCGAAGTCGATCTTCGTGTGGATACCCAGGCTGCCCACGATGCGGGTGATCGGGTCCCACGACATCTCCATGAGGCCGTCGCCGTCACCGGCGGGCTTGTTCGTCGCCGTCGCCATGGTGCGCGCCACCTTCCTGTTGAGTGTCCTGCTCAGCGGGGAACTCGGGTCACCATGGCGGCCGGTAGCCGGTCTTGAGCGTCTCGCTCTTGGTGCGCCACTTCGGTTCCTTGTCGACGGTCCTCGCGGTGATGCCCCGCAGCCGTCGGATCACCGTGCCGTACATACCGCTCGCCGCCGTCGACACATGGCCGCCCGGTGGCTCGTCCATGAAGGGCATGAACTTGTCCGGGAAGCCCGGCATGGTGCAGGCGATGCAGATGCCGCCGACGTTGGGGCAGCCGCCCACTCCGTTGATCCAGCCGCGCTTGGGCACGTTGCACTTGACGACCGGGCCCCAGCAGCCGAGCTTGACCAGGCACTGGGGGGATCCGTACTCCTCGGCGAACTGTCCCTGCTCGTAGTAGCCGGCACGGTCGCAGCCCTCGTGGACGGTGGCGCCGAACAGCCAGGTCGGCCGCAGCTCCTCGTCCAAGGGGATCATGGGGGCGGCGCCCGCCGCCTGGTAGAGCAGGTACAGCAGCGTCTCGGAGGCGTTGTCGGGGTGGACCGGGCAGCCGGGGATGCACACGATGGGGATGCCCGCCTGGGACTTCCACTCCCAGCCGAGATAGTCCGGCACGCCCATCGCGCCCGTCGGGTTGCCGGCCATGGCGTGGATACCGCCGTAGGTGGCGCAGGTGCCGATGGCGACGACGGCCAGGGCCTTGGGGGTGAGCCGGTCGAGCCACTCGCTGGTGGTGATCGGCTGGCCCGTCTCGGGGTCGTCGCCGAAACCGCACCAGTAGCCCTCGGGCTTGATGCGCTCGTTCGGGATCGAGCCCTCGACGATCAGGACGAAGGGATCCAGCTCACCGCGCTCGGCCTTGAAGAACCACTCGATGAAGTTGTCGGCGCCCTGGACGGGACCGCACTCGAAGTCGATGAGCGGCCAGTGGACGGCCACTTTGGGCAGTCCGGGCAGGGCACCCAGCGCCAGTTCCTCGATCGTCGGCTGGGTCGCCGCGGTCAACGCCACCGAGTCCCCGTCGCAACTCAGGCCCGCGTTGATCCAGAGAATGTGTACGGTCGGGTCCTCCTGGGGTTCTTCCAAGAGGTCCGTGTCGGCCGTCGTGGCGGTCGGGGCGTCCATGAGCCCTCCTCGGGATCAGCCCTGCTCCAGGCACCTGATCAGCAGCCTCTGTTTCCTGGATACGCGCCCACTTCTCACGGGGTAAGTGCACAGCGGCCCTATTGCCGCCGTGCACTGCCTCCCGCCAGGCGACACCCGGAAAAGTGCCACCCGGCAGGAGGCGGCCCGGCCGGCCGGGTCAGGCAGCCCGGCCCGGCGCGTTCGGCCGGCTCGCTCGGGCAGCCGGATCAGGGGCCCGATCAGGCGGCCCGTCCCGCTCGGGCAGCGGCCCGCTGAGCCCTCGCGCCCGGCCGGCCCCCTCAGTCCTGTTGGCCTGTTCGCCTGTTCGCCGAGGAACTCAGCTCTCTTCCCCGAGGAAGCCGGACACAAGACCGGCGAACTCCTCCGGCGAGACGATCCGCGTGCCCAGCTTCTCCGCCTTGTCCCGCTTGGAACCCGCGCCCTCGCCCGCGACCAGGAGCGAGGTCCGCCCGGAGACGCTGGAGGAGGACCGGCCGCCGGCCCGCTCGACGAGCTCGTTCATCTGGTTGCGGGACAGCTTCTCCAGCGGGCCCGTCATGGCACCCGTCACCACCACGGCCATGCCGTCCAGCGGACGGGCTTCGGGGACAGGCCCGCTGCCGTCCGCGGACTCTCCGCCGTCCGTGTCACCGCCGACGGGCGGCGGGACCGCACCCGGCTCCGTCATGTTGACCCCCGCGGCGATCAGTTTGTCGATCAGCGGAGCCAGCTCCTCGAGCTCGGCGACGACGACCGTCGCCTTCTCCACCCCGATGCCGTCGACCTGCTGAAGCGCGTCGGGTCCCGCCGCGCGTATGTGCTCCATGGCCGCGAAGTGCCGGGCGATCCGACGCGACATCGAGCGCCCGGTACCGCGCACGCCAAGAGCGCAGAACACCCTCGACAGGGGCCGGGACCTGGCCGTCTCGATGGCCGCGAGGAGGTTGTCCGTACTGGTCTCGCCCATCCGCTCCAGGCCGAGCAGCTGCTCACGGGTCAGCGTGAACAGGTCGGCGACATCGCTCACCAGGCCCGCCTCGACGAGCTGGACGACCCGGGTGTCGCCGAGTCCCTCGATGTCGAGCTGGTCGCGCCCCGCGGCGTACGAGACGGAGGCCACCAGCCGGCAGTCGCGTCCGCGCACACAGCGCCAGCGCTGCTCGGAGGTGTCGATACCGGAGCCGCACTGCGGGCAGACCTCGGGAAAGACGATCGCCTTCTCCTCACCGGTCCGCAGATGGACGACCGGCGCCTCGATCCGGGGAATGATGTCGCCAGCCTTGTAGACCATCACACGGTCGCCCAGGCGCAGGTCACGGCGGGTGATGTCGGCGGGGTTGTGCAGCGTGGCGTAGGTGACCGTCGAGCCGTCGATCTCCACCGGCTCCAGGACGGCGCGGGGTGCGATGGTCCCGGTGCGCCCCACGTTCCACTCGACGTCGAGCAGGACGGTGACCTTCTCCACGGCGGGGAGCTTGTAGGCGATGGCCCAGCGCGGGGCCCGCGAGCCGGATCCGGCGGCTGCCTGGTCGGCCGCCCGGTCGGCCTTGATGACGATGCCGTCGATCCCGAAGGGCAGATCCGCGCGAAGGGCGGCGATCTCCTCGATCCTCGCCATGATCTCGTCGGCCGTCGTCAGGGTGCGCGGCGCGACGGCGGTGTCCTCCGCGGTGTGCACACCCAGGGAGGCGACGTGGGACATGAGGGTGCTGTGGGGCCACTGCGCGAGCTGGTCGGCGAGGTCGGCGCCGGTCCCCGGCATCGGCAGCGCCCCGTAACCGAAGAAGGTCATCTCGACGCGGTAGGCCCGGTCCCGGGCTCGGAGAGTGCCCGCGGCGCCGTTGCGCGGGTTGGCGAAGGGGGCGCCGCCATGGGCCGTACGCACGGTGTTGGCCTGTTCGAACTGCTCGTTCGTCATCAGGACCTCACCGCGCACCTCGATGGTGACCGGCTCGGCGAGCCGGTCGGGGAGGCCGGTGATCGTGCCGATCGCGTGCGAGACGTCCTCGCCCGCGGTGCCGTCGCCGCGGGTGATCAGCCGGACGAGCCTGCCCTCCTCGTAGCGCGCCGCCACCGCGAGGCCGTCCAGCTTCGGCTCGACGCTCCACTGCTCGACGGGTCTGCCGATGCGCCGCTCCACCGACGCGGTCCAGGACACCAGCTGCTCGGCGGAGAAGACGTTGTCCAGCGACAGCATCGGCACGGTGTGCGGCACGTCCCCCACGGCCGCACCGCCCGCCACCTTGCCGGTCGGCGAGGACGCCGAGACCTCCTCGGGATGTGCCTCCTCGAAGGCGGCTATCCCGCGGGCGAGCCGGTCGTACGCGTCGTCGTCGAGGGTGCTCTCCCCCGTCGCGTAGTACGCGGCGGCGGCGCGGGAGGCGGTTTCGACCGCCTCGGCATACGCGGCGGAGTCGGCGATCGATGCGGCCGCGGCAGGGGCGGCGGGTGAGGTCGTCGTCATGTGTCCATCCTGCCGCCCACCACTGACAACGCCCCTCGCGAAGTCCGCGACCGGATCAACACGCCGAGTGACAAAAGGAGTTGCCGTCGAGCGTTCGTCCCACCAGGCTGAACGGCATGCTGTCCGACCTGACCGCCGAGCTCATGGGTTCTCCGCTGATACTCGCCGTCGCCCTGCTCGCGGTCTTCCTCGACGCACTGGTGCCGGTGATGCCGAGCGGCACGCTCGTGCTGGCCGCCTCCCTGTGGGCGACCACCCAGGAGGTCGGCCTGCTGACCGTCGCCGTGCCGGTGGCGGCCGCTTCCGTGCTCGGGGACCTGCTCGTGGTGACGCTGGCCCGCAGCCGCCCGCTGAGACGCCCGGCCCTGACATCCGCGGCGGCCAGGCTGGAGAAGGCGCTCGCCGGCCGCCTGGGGCGTACGACGGTGGCCGCCCGCTTCCTGCCGGGCGGCCGCACCGTGCTGGCGGTCGCCGTGGGCACCACGGGGGTGTCACGGCGTCGCCACCTGGCCTGGTCGGTGGTGGGAGGGGTGCTGTGGGCCGGTTATCTCACCGGCCTGGGACGGCTCAACAGCCTCTGGTTCGATGCTTCCTGGCTGGGCTTCGCCGTCTCGGTCGCGGCCACGGTCGTCGTGGGCGCGTGCCTGGCACGCGCCCTGTCAGTACGGAAGCACCCGGCCCGACGGGGTGCGCAGGTCCAGCTCTCGGGCGGGCCTCTGCGGAGCGGGCTTTCGGATACGGATCTGAGCGGCCTTGGCCATCGGACTCACCCTCTCAAGCCGCAACGGCTTCGTACGCGTAGGACCGTTGACGAGAAGATTCCACCTGTGACTGGTGCGTACACATGGTGGACCTCCAACTTGTGGCGCGTGCGGCGACTTTGCCGCATGCTCTCTCCATCGGTTAGACCCCTGCTGCCCCCTGAACTCATCGCTCAACCCCCGGCCGGGCCATCCAATTGCCCGGCCTGTGGCATATGACAGAGGCACCACCGTATCGAGTGTTGCCAAATCCCTTACAGGCCATCGCTCCCTGTGCAACAGTCGTAACTGGTCCATTGTTCAGACCGTGTTTCAGACTGGCCGTGGCCACGCCTGTATCGGAGTACGTCATGCCCTCCCATGTGTTCGCGGACCATCCCGCACCACAGCCGCCGGAGCGTGGCACCGTCGATGCTCTGATCACCCGGACACGCCGCCTGCGCGGTGACGTCGATGCCGTACGCCGCGACGCCGTGCTGGAGGAGGACGATCCCCAGGGCCGCTGGCAGCGGGCGCTGTGCGACCTCGCCGTCCATCACCTGGACGACCTCGGCACCCATCTGGGACAGCTGAAGGAAGGCCTGCCCGCCGAGTCCCTCGGTCTCTTCGAGGACGAACTCGCGGAGTACGAGGCCGACAGCGCGCAGAGCACCGGATCGCTCCTCAGCCGGGTCGGCAGCGCCGAGTGGAACCTCCTCACCGACGAGGTGAGCTGGTCCGACGAGCTCTATCAGATCCTCGGACGCGCCCCGCAGAGCGGTCCCATGACCCTGGACGAGCTGCCGTCGATCGTGTTCGCGGAGGATCAGGCCCTGCTGACCTCGATGGTGACGGACTGTCTGGTCGACGGGCGCCCCATCGACGGCGAGTTCCGCATGGTCCGCGCCGACGGCCGCGTCCGTACGGTGCACATGATGGGCGAGCCGGTCCTCGACTCCGAAGGGTCCACCGCCTCCATGTGGGCGGTCCTCAGGGACGTGAGCGAACTGCGTCGCAGCGAGCGCGCTCTCCGCGAGAGCCGCGACCATGTGCAGCGCAAGCAGCATTTCGAGGAGACCGAGCGCCGGCTCGCGGTCGAACTCCAGGAGGCGGTGCTTCCGCCGTGGCGGGGCTCGCTGCAGTTCCCGCTCGACGGCCCCACCGAACTCGACGTCGCCGCGCACTATTTGCCGTCCGCCAACAGCGCCCTGATCGGCGGTGACTGGTACGACGCCCTGCAACTGCCCAATGGTGGTTCGCTGTTGAGCGTAGGTGACCTCACCGGGCACGGTGTGAGCGCGACATCGGCCATGGCGATGCTGCTCGGCGCGCTGCGCGGCATGGCTGTCGCGGGTATCGAGCCCGGACCGCTGATGGCGCACCTCAACCAGCTGTTGGAGACCTCCGTCCAGCCGGCCCTGGGCAGCGCGGTGTGCTGCCGCTTCGACCCGGCGAACCGCACGCTCTCCTGGGCGCAGGCGGGACACCCCGCCCCGCTGCTGTTCCGCAACGGGACGGGGCAGGTCCTCACGCCCCCCGAGGGTGTGCTGCTCGGCGCCACCTCCGGCGCCACGTACGAGCAGGCCGAAGTACCCCTGCTCCCCGGCGACCTGTTGTTGCTGCACACGGACGGTCTGACGCGCACCAGCGCCGCAGGGGACAGCGACACCGGCCGACTGCTGGCGCTGGCGCCACGTTTCGCCACGGCCCGGGACGCGCAGGAGTGCGTACGGGCGGTCCTCGAGGTGTCCGGTGAGGGCAGGCGTGAGGACGACGCCTGCGTGATGGTGGTGAAGATCGGAGCCTAGGCGGCCTGCAGTCCACCGGGCCCGACGCACGGGGGTTCTGTGCGCGGGCGCGAGCGTTCTGGGTAGGGGCACGTGGGTCCTGGATGTGGGCACGTGGGTCCCGGGCGCGGGTTGGTTCTCGGGCGCAAAGGTGGTTCTCCGTGCGCTCAGCGCACTCCGCGCCTAGATGTCGGTGCTCCTCGCCTTCTTCGACGGACCCGCGGGCAGGGCCTGCTGGATCTCCTGGCGCAGGTCCTCGATCCTGGCGTAGCCCGAGTACTGCCCGGTGAGCCGGTACATCTCCCGCAGCCGGTCCCACGTCCGGTGCGACGAGGTCTCCCCTATCGAGACGAGCGCCAGCCGCGCGTAGCGGTCGGCCTGTTCGGGGTCGTCCGCGATGAAGCAGGCCGAGGCCAGGGAGATGTAGTCGAAGATCTTCGACCGCTGCCGTCCGCCCTCACGCAGTTGCAGGGCCTGCCGTGCGTGGTTCTGCGCAATGTTCGCGGCCGACGGGTCGTGCTCGGCCAGCGTGCGGTAGGCGAGCGCCTCCATACCGTGCAGATCCGCCTCGTCGAACATCTGCATCCAACTGGGCGGCGGCACATCTCCCTTGTCGGAGACGAACAGGTCCTCGGCCTCGCCGAGGGTGCGGCGCATGGCCTGGCCGCGGCCCATGGAGGCCTGTGCCCAGGCCTCGATGGTGTGCAGCATCGCCCGGGTGCGTGGCAGGGTCTGTTCACCCGAGCCGGTCTTGGCGAGCTTCATCAGGTCGAGTGCGTCGTCGGGACGGCCCAGATGGACCATCTGCCGGGCGGCGCGGGAGAGCGCTTCGCCGGCCCGGGGGCGGTCGCCGCCCTCGCGTGCCGCGTGCGCGGCGATGACGAAGTACTTCTGGGCGGTGGGTTCGAGGCCGACGTCGTGCGACATCCAGCCGGCGAGTACGGCGAGGTTGGCGGCGACGCCCCACAGGCGCCGCTGCAGATGGTCCGGGTGACGGTAGGCGAGCATGCCGCCCACCTCGTTCAGCTGGCCCACCACGGCCTTGCGCTGGAGGCCGCCGCCACGGGCGGCGTCCCAGGCACGGAACACTTCGACGGAACGTTCCAGGGCTTCGATCTCCTGCGATCCGATGGGCGCCGCCTCGTAGCGGTCGAACCCGACGGAGTCGGCGTGCAGGGCGTTCTCGAAATGTGGTGCGTCCTTGGCGAGTGCGGGGTCGGTGTGCAGCCAGTCGTGCATGGCGCTGCTGAGTGCGGAGCCTGCGGCGAGCGCGGCGCCCGCGCCCACCAGGCCGCGTCGGTTGAGCATGAGGTCCATTCCCGTGAATTCGGTGAGGACCGCAGCGGTGCGTTCGGGCGCCCACGGGAGGCCGTCAGGGTTGGTGTCACTTCCCTGAGCGTCCTTCCGCTTTCCTGCTCGCCCGCTTCGTACGAACCCGAGGTCCTCGATGGTCACGACACGACCGAGTCGCTCGGTGAACAGAGCTGCCAGCACGCGTGGCACGGGATCGCGCGGGGTCTCCCCCATGTCGATCCAGCGCCGCACCCGCGAGGTGTCGGTCGCCAGCTGCGGGTGGCCCATGGCCGCCGCCTGCCGGTTCACGAGTCTTGCGAGTTCCCCTTTGGACCAGCCGGCCAGGCGGAACAGGTCGCAGAGGCGGGTGTTGGGTTCTCCGGTCACGTCAAGCCCCCAGGTTCTCGGCTGAGTTGACAGTAACCCCCTGTCAGATGCGGGGCGACTATTCGCCAGGGTTCGCCAGGGTGCGCCAGATGGTGTGCCACCCGCGGGCTGGTGTGACGTAGGAACGCGCCACCCCGGCCCGGCAGCCGATCGCACTCCCCAGGGTGTTGACCGGCTGCCGGGGCGGGGCCGCGCACGCAAACTGTCGGCGCACGAAGGGATCTGTCACCCCCATGTACACAGCATCGTCCTCCGTGTCCGCCCCACAGCGGCCGCAGCGCTCCGCCGTACCGGTCGGCTCCGGACCGTATCTCGACCCCACCAACGCCGGCCGGGCTCGACGGCCGGTGGGGGCGGTCGGTCAACCCCTCAGCGGGAGGATCGACTTGTCCGGCTCTCAGGGCGCGCAGCTGCGTATGGCTGTCGCGTCGGTGCACCGCATCTGCCCGGAGTTCAATCCGGTCCAGGTGCTGCGCCGCAGCGGACGTTCGGTCCTGCTCGTCGGTACGACGGGGCGGATGACGGCGGTGGCCAAGTGTCTGCTCGACCACTCACCCGCCTGGTCCGAACGTTTCCGGCACGAAATAGCTGCCTACCGCGCCTTCGTCCGGCACCGCCCACCGGTGCGGGTCCCGCGGCTGGTCGCCGCGGATCCCGACAACTGCACCCTGGTGATCGAGCGGATGCCGGGCCGGGCGGCGGCCCTCGCGCGCCACCCGGCCGAGGCTCCGCCCCGTGCCGATGTGAGGGCCGCCCTCGGCGCGATCGCGCGGCTCAACACCTGGCGGCCGCCGGCCGGAATGTTCGATGCCCCCCTCGACTATGCGTCCCGTATCTCGCGCTACCACGAACTGGGCTTGTTCACCGACCGTGACCTCGGCGACCTCCAGAAGCTGCTGCACGGACTGGCGCACGCCGGTGGCAAGCAGGGCATGGGCCAGTTCTGCCACGGTGACGCCTTACTGTCCAACATCCTGCTGTCGCCGACGGGTCCCGTTCTGGTCGACTGGGAGCACGCCGGCTGGTACCTGCCGGGGTACGACCTGGCCACCCTGTGGTCGGTGCTCGGCGACGCGCCGGTGGCGAGGCGGCAGATCAGCCAGCTCGCCCAGCAGCAGGGGCCCGCGTCCCGGGACGCCTTCCTGGTGAATCTGATGCTGGTGCTGACCCGGGAGATCCGCACCTACGAGACAGCGGTGCAGCGCACCATGCGGGAGGCCACTCCCGCCACCGGTGCCACCGCACCCGCCGCCGGCGGCCTGTCGGCCGGTGAGGAACAGCGGCTGCTGCTCAGGCGGCTGCACGACGACTGCGCACTGGCCCGTCGGGCCGTGCGTGCGGCGGTCGGCACTCGCTGACCGGCCGCCACAGAGGGGGAAGCGCGCTGCGCGCCCAGTGCCGACACACTGGGCGCGCAGCGCACTGTGCGGGTGATGACCGGTGTCCTCGACAGCCCGCCACCCGTCCGGACGACTCTGGGCCGACCGGCCAGGCGCTGGTCGCGATCGGCGACGGTGTCGTGGAACGACGGGGCGAGGACATCACCGAGGGCATGGACCGGCTCGCACGGAGCCGCCGAGAGAAAGCCGGGCGCTCCCCGGCGAGATACTCGAACGGATCATCGCGGACTACACCCGCTCGGCCCACGACGGCGCCTGTCTGCTTGCCATTCAGGTGAACTGAGCCGCTCGCCGGGACCGGAACCGGGGGTCGGGCTGCCGGTGCCAACCTCCGTTCCATGGACGGGAATTGGTCCACACCACTGACGCACCGCAGGCCCGCGGCCCCTCACCGCGAAACTCCCCGGAACCTGCGCTGACGTGCAAACTTCCTCCACCTGGGTGCGATTGACGGATCGTCCGGCAGCCGATACCCCTGTAGGCGAGACCGACCCCGCAGGCCCCGCCACGCACCATCCGCCCCTGGAGGCTGCCTTGCAACGTTCCGCCCCCGCGCGCCCGCGAAGCGCCCGCCGTCGCATGCTGAGGGCAGGGGGCGCGGTGGCGTCCGCGGCCCTGTTGCTGCCGCTGGTCTCGGCCGGCCCGTCCGCCACCGCCGAGCAGGGCGGAACCGGGTCGCTGCAACGGGAGTTCGCCGCGGCTGCCGCCCAGTACCGCGTGCCGCAGAGCGTGCTGCTCGGCGTGTCGTACCTGCAGTCCCGGTGGGACACGCACGGAGGCGCGGCGAGTGTCACCGGCGGCTACGGGCCGATGCATCTCACGGACGCCCGCACGGCACTGGCCGAGGCTCCGCACCACTCCCACGGCAGCGAGGACCCACGCGGCGACGACGCCCGTCGGACCCTGCGGGCCGCCGAGGCCGCGCTGCCGGATCCCGCCGAACTTCCTTCCCGGCTGCGGACGCTGGAGCGCGCGGCGGAGCTGTCGGGCTACAGCGCGGCGCAACTGCGCGACAACACCGCGGCCAATGTGCGCGGCGGCGCGGCCCTCCTCGCCGACGCGCAGAAGAAGCTGGGCCGTCCGCTGAGCGACCGGCCCGCCGACTGGTTCGGCGCCGTCGCCCGCTTCTCCGGCGCCGACGACACGGCGACCGCCACGGTCTACGCGGGCGACGTCTTCGACGTGATCCGCACCGGCCGGTCCCGCACCACGGACAGCGGCGAGCACGTCGTTCTGGCGGCCGACCCGTCGGCGGTCGCCGACGCCGCGCAGACGGCCCGGCTCGGGCTGCGCACGGCGGACGCGGGGAAGACCGAGTGCCCGCGGACCGTGGCCTGCGAGTGGATCCCGGCGCCGTACGAGGAGTTCGGCGAGGGCGAGTACGGCAACCACGACCTCGCGAACCGGCCCGCGTCGCAGTCGGTGAAGTACATCGTCGTCCATGACACCGAGGGCTCCTGGGACACCACCCTGAAGCTGGTGCAGGACCCGACGTATGTGTCGTGGCAGTACACCCTGCGGTCCTCCGACGGGCACATCGCCCAGCACGTGCCGCTCAAGGACGTCGCCTGGCACGCCGGCAACTGGTACGTGAACGCGAAGTCGGTGGGCCTGGAGCACGAGGGCTTCCTGGTCTCGCCGGACGCCTGGTACACGGAAGCGATGTACCGCACCTCGGCGCGGCTGGTGCGGTATCTGGCACAGCGGTACGACATCCCGCTGGACCGGCAGCACATCCTCGGGCACGACACGGTGCCGGGCACCACCACGGCGACGATCGCCGGAATGCACACCGACCCGGGCCCGTACTGGGACTGGGCGCACTACTTCACCCTGCTGGGCCGCCCGTTCGTGCCGGGAGCCGGTCCCCGCAGCGACGTGGTGACCATCCGTCCCGACTACGTCCGCAACCAGCCCCTCTACACGGGCTGTGTGAAGCCCGCCGAGGCGTGCGCACCGCACGGCTCGGGTGCGGTCCGGCTGCACACCGCCCCGGCGGACGACGCGCCGCTGGTCAAGGACATCGGTCTGCGGCCCGGCGGGCAGGACTCGACCACCGGTGTCAACGACACGGGTGCGCGGGCCTCGACGGGTCAGCAGTACGCCGTGGCGGAGCGCCGCGGCGAGTGGACGGCCATCTGGTACCTCGGCCAGAAGGCCTGGTTCCACAATCCGAGCAGCCGGCCGACCGCCGTGGGCGCGCGGGAGTCCCTGCTGACCCCGAGGGCCGGCCTCGCGGAGATCCCCGTGTACGGGCGTGCCTACCCGGAGGCGGCCGCCTATCCCGAGGGCGTGCCGGTGCAGCCGGTGTCGCCGCTGCCGTACAAGCTGCTCGCCGGGCAGAAGTACGTGGCGGGCGACCGGGTCCCGGGCGAGTACCTGTACGCGACGACCTTCGATGCGGCGGGACATCGCGTCGTGCGGGGCAAGGAGCTCTACTACGAGATCCAGTTCGGGCACCGGGTGGCCTTCGTGAAGGCCGCGGATGTGCGCGTCCTGAGGTAGCCGGCGGGCGCCACCGGTCGAGGGGTCCGGTGGCGCACCGTCTCAACTTTGTGGGCTTGTGTGACTAATGGGTCGTTGTGCGTGGGCCGTCCGAGGGACGGGTAGGCCTCGCCCGTCCACCCGGTCCGCGCTCGCGCGGATGCTCACCGAAAGGCCCACGCGCAGATGGCACAGCCCTTCGTACTGCCGGACTTCTACGTCCCGTATCCGGCACGGCTCAACCCTCATGTCGAGGAGGCACGGCGGCACACCAGGGAGTGGGCCCGCGGCATGGGGATGCTGGAGGGGTCCGGCATCTGGGAGGAGGCCGATCTCGACGCGCACGACTACGCGCTGCTGTGCGCCTACACGCACCCCGACTGCGACGCCGAGGCGCTGTCCCTGGTGACCGACTGGTATGTGTGGGTCTTCTTCTTCGACGACCACTTCCTCGAGGTCTTCAAGCGCAGCCAGGACCGTGAGGGCGGCAAGGCGTATCTGGACCGCCTGCCGGCCTTCATGCCGATGGGCTCCACGGCCGGTGTCCCGGAGCCGCAGAACCCGGTGGAGGCGGGACTGGCCGATCTGTGGGCGCGGACCGTGCCGAGCATGTCCGACGGCTGGCGGACCAGGTTCGCCGAGTCCACGGCGAACCTTCTCAACGAGTCGATGTGGGAGCTCACCAACATCAACGAGGGGCGGATCTCCAACCCCGTCGAGTACATCGAGATGCGCCGCAAGGTCGGCGGCGCACCCTGGTCGGCGGGGCTCGTGGAGTACGCGGCGGGCGCCGAAGTGCCCGAAGCCGTTGCGGACTCACGTCCGCTGCGGGTGCTGCGGGACGCGTTCTCCGACGGTGTCCATCTGCGCAACGACCTGTTCTCCTACCAGCGCGAGGTGGAGGACGAGGGTGAGCTGAGCAACGGCGTGCTCGTGCTGGAGACCTTCCTGGGGTGTACGACGCAGGAGGCGGCCGAGGCGGTCAACGACCTGCTGACCTCCCGGGTCCAGCAGTTCGAGAACA
Organism: Streptomyces sp. CA-251247; assembly: GCF_050952975.1. Lineage (NCBI taxonomy): Bacteria > Bacillati > Actinomycetota > Actinomycetes > Kitasatosporales > Streptomycetaceae > Streptomyces > Streptomyces sp. CA-251247. Next base: position 697,920 of record NZ_CP191861.1, read on the forward strand.
CCGCGCTGACCGAAGTCCCCGGCCTCTGCGTGGAGAAGGGCCTGACTCCGGTCGACTGCGCCGCGATCGCCGCGTACACCAAGGGACTTCAGGACTGGCAGTCCGGTGGTCATGAGTGGCACATGCGCTCCAGCCGCTATATGAACGAGGGCGTGAACACCGGGCCGCCTTCACACGTCGGCGGGGTCCTGGGCACCTCGGCCCTCGACATCACGACCCTTTTCGGCCGTCCCGCGGCATCGCGGCTGCGTGGCCGCGCCCACCTTCCGCACCAGCGGGTCGGACCCTCGCTGCTGCCCGACTTCGACCTGCCGTTCCCTCTCTCGATCAGTCCGCACCACCGGGACGCGCTCGACAAGTCGGTCGCCTGGGCGGACCGCATGGGCCTGCTCGGGGACATCTGGGACGGGCCGATGCTGCGGGGCTTCGACTTCGCGCTGTGCTCGGCGGGCCTGGACCCTGACGCCACGGCCGAGGAACTGGAGCTCAGCGCCGAGTGGCTGACCTGGGGCACCTACGGCGATGACTACTACCCTCTCGTCTTCGGCCGCCCCCGCAATCTCGTCGGGGCGAAACTGTGCAACGAGCGGCTGCTTGCCTGTATGCCCGTCGACGAACCGGCCGCGGGCGCGGCCCTGGCCGTCAGCCCGATGGAGCGGGCGCTCGCCGATCTGTGGGAGCGCACCACCGGCCCCATGGAGGCCGGGGCCCGGGTGAAGCTGCGCCGGGCGATCGAAGTGATGATCGAGAGCTGGTTGTGGGAGCTGCACAACCAGGCGCAGCACCGCGTCCCCGACCCGGTCGACTACATCGAGATGCGGCGGCTGACCTTCGGGTCGGACCTGACGATGAGTCTGTGCCGGCTGCGGCACGAGGGAGAGTTGCCACCGGAGGTGCTGCGCAGCGGGACGGTGCGGAGCCTGGAGAACGCCGCGGCGGACTACGCCTTTCTGATCAACGATCTCTTCTCCTACCAGAAGGAGATCGAGGTCGAGGGTGAGGTGCACAACGCGGTCCTGGTGGTGCAGACGTTCTTCGACTGCGACTATCCGACCGCGGTCTCCATCGTCGACGACCTGATGCGCGGCCGGCTCCGCCAGTTCCTGCACGTCAAGGAGCGGGAACTGCCGTTGCTGTACGAGGACTTCGCACTCGATGAGGACGCAAGGGCCGCCCTCGACACCTATGTGCACGAGCTGGAGGACTGGCTGGCGGGCATCCTCAACTGGCACCGGGGGGTGCGCCGCTACAAGGCGGAGGATCTGCGCACGGGCGCGGGAACGACGCTGCTGAAGGAGCCGACCGGGCTCGGCACCTCGGCGATGCGGGTGGCCGCGATGCTCACGCGATAGCGGCGGCGGACGGACACGGGCCGCGGAGCCGGACGGGTTTCGCGGCCCCGCAACGGCAGGAGCGCCGGAGGGTCAGCCCTGCTGGAAGAGTTCCGCGGGCAGCGGCTTGAGCAGCGCGTACAGGTCGTCCGTGATCGGACGGTCCCAGCTGGCGATGGTGACCAGCACATTATCGCTGCGGTCGAACTGGACACAGGAGATACGGCTCTCGGAGAGCTTCAGCCTGCGGACGATCAGCAGATTGTCCCCCTGCATCACCGGCAGGTCCTCGGTCTCGACGACCTCGACGGGCTCCTCGTTCTCCAGGGCGAGCAGCAGCTGCGCCACCTCGAACGGGATCTGTCCCTCGTCGACCTCTCGGGCGGGCGAGCCCTCCGGGAGATTGCCGATGATCATCGCCGGGCCGCGGCCGCCGAACAGGTCGTACCGCAGAAAGACACCCTGGCAGGAACCGTCGGGAGCGGGAAGGAGGCCCGCGCCGAGGTTGCCGGGCCAGTCTCCCGGGTCCATGGCCAGGACGTCGAAGTCCGGACCCGCGGGAGTGGCGGCGCTGCGGCGGCGGAGGAAGGACATACCGCCATGGTACGTGTCCGCGGGGGTGCGCCAGAGCCGGGGCCGGGTGCCTTCGGGCTACTGTTCGGTCACCTTCCGCGCCCGCCGACCGTCGCCTCTTCGGTGTCCTCGCCGAGTGCCGCGGCGAGTCCCGCCTCGTCGGTGCCGACCTTGCGGTAGACGGCCGAGAGCAGTTTGATCACGGCGGGTTCGTCGAGGTGCAGGGCGGCGGCCACAGCGGCCGCGTCATCCCCCTTCACGGTCAGCAGGGCCGCGGTCCGCTCCCGGGTGGTGAGGGCGTCCGTCTCTATGGCGCGCAGCCGTCGGGGGCGCAGCCCCGCGGCGGCGAGCTCGTCGCGCGCGGTGTCCGCGAGCCCGTCGGCGTCGCACTGACCGGCGGCCTCCAGTCCTCGGTAGAGATACTCCGCGGCCTCCTTCGGGTGGCCGGTGCGGCGCAGATGGGCGCCGAGGCCGACGAGGGCGCGGGCCAGTTCGTACGCGGCCGGTGAGCGTTCGAGGCAGGTGACGGCTTCCCGCAGGAAGGCGGTGCGCTCGCTGCCGTCGGACACCTCGGCGGCGACCCGCAGTGCCTGACCGATGCCGGAGGCGGCGGCGTAGCGGCGGGCGCGCTCGACGGCGTCGAGGGCGATGGCCCGCGCTCTCTCCGGTGCGTCGTGGGCCTCGGCGAGGGCGAGATGGAGCTGCCAGGGGCACCAGGCGGGGTTGCGCATACCGCGCGGGTCGAGCCGGCGGCCCACGGCGGCGAGCTCGACCGCCGCCTCCTTGGTGCGGCCACGGGCGAGCAGCAGTTCGCCGTACACGGACTGCGAGTCGGGGAAGGTGACGGCCGCGGGGAAGGGCTCGCCGAAGCCGTGGTCCTGTGCGACGGTGATCGCTTCGTCGGTGCGGCCGCGGGCCAGCAGTACCTCGATGAGGGTGCCGACGGCGTACCACGCGGCCGGGGTGCGGGGACCCACGCGCTCGGCGAGACGCAGTCCGGCCCGGACGAAGTCCTCGGCCTCGGCGAGCCGTCCGCGCCGGTAGCGGATGTACGCCAGCAGGGTGTAGGCGAAGGAGAGATGGGCGCCGCGCCAGCCCTGGCGCTCGAACTCCGCCGTACCGGCCGCGAACAGTTCCTCGGCGCGGCCGGGCCGGTCCGCGTAGAGGAAGGCGAGGGCGACGAGCACCGGAACTTCGAAGCCGCGGTCCTCGACGGCCCAGCTCAGGCCGCCCTCCAGGGCGCGTTCGGCATGGTGGAGCGCGACGGAGGCGGGTTCTGCGCGCAGCGTGGCGTCCCAGGCGCGCAGCCCGATGATGTACCGCTCGGTGAGGTCGGTGCCGGAGAGGCGGTCGGCGAGGCGGGCCAGCCGCCGCGAGCGGGCCGGAGAGTCGGGTTCGTCCGCGCGGAACGCGTCCCACATGAACTTCTCGGACTGCATGCGCAGCCGGGTGCGCGGGTCGGTCGAGCGGCGGGTCTCGCGTGCGAGGGTGTCGCAGGCTTCACCGAGGCGGTCGGAGTGGGCGAGGACCTGGGAGAGGCGGTAGACGATGGCCTGACGCAGGGCTGGGTCCGTGATGGGTTCTTCGAGTGCGGCCCGCAGATGGTTGACAGTGGTGGCGGGCTCCGTGAGCAGGGAGGCGCAGCCCAGTTCGTACAGGACGGCGGCCCGGTCGTCGAAGGCGGGGGGTTCACGCAGTGCGCGGGCGAGGAAGCGGCGGGCGGCGTCCGGAGCACCGGCGCGCAGTGTCTCGCCCGCTGCCCGGCGCAGTTGCTGGACCACCCAGGGATCGCCGTCGGGGTGGGCCTCCATCAAGTGGCGGGCGGCGGCGGACGAGCCGAGCCCGGCGTCGACGACCGCCCAGGCGGCCAGGCCGTGCAGCGCGACGCGCACAGCGTCGGGAATGGCCCGGTAGACGGCGGTGGCGATCAGCGGGTGGACGAATTCGAGGGTGTCCGAGCCGGTGAGGATACGGGCGTCGCGCAGCCGGTCCGCGGCGTCGGCCGCCGCCTCACTGCCGAGGCCGGCGACGGACGCGGCGAGCGACGGCTGGATCTCGGTGCCGAGGACGGCCCCGGCCCAGGCGAAGCGGACGGTGGAGGTGCCGAGCCGCTCCAGCCGGGAGACGAGCCCGCTGCCCTTGACTGCGGCGGCGAGGTCGCGCAGCAGGTGAGCGCCGGCTTCGAGGGGTTCGATGCCGCGGTCGCTGACCTTGGCGGTGAGTTCGACGGCCTCGAAGGGGTTGCCCGCGGTGACGGCCCAGCATTCGCGGCAGAACGCGTCGTCGGCATGCGCGCCGAGCCGGTCGCGTACGAGATGGCCCACGGCGGGGGCGGTCAGCGGTGCGAGATCGATGGGGCGTTGTCCGGCCCTCCCGGTGATTCCCCGGAACTGCTGGGCGTGGTCGGGGAGTTCGTCGGGGCGGTAGGCGACGACGAGCAGCATCGGCAGTTCTTCCGCGCGGGGTGCGTACGCGGCGAGCCAGCTCAGCGACTCGGGGTCGGCCCAGTGGGCGTCGTCGAGGACCAGGACGAGCGGGGCGCGCTGCACGGCGAGGTGGGTGAGGACCCAGTCGAGCCCGTCGCGCAGGCCCTGCGGGTCGGGCGGGGCGCCCGCGTCCGCGGTGCACAGGCCGAGCGCGGGGCCCACGATGGCGTACCAGCTGCCCAGTTGCATGCGCAGTGCGGCCTCGGAGGTGCCGGCCAGTTGCGGCTGGATCAGCTGGCGGGCGACGTGGAAGGCGACCTGCTGCTCCTGCTCGCCGCCGCGCGCGGAGAGAACGGTGCAGCCCTTGGCGGCCGCCCGTCGGCGCACCTCGTTGAGCAGCGTCGTCTTGCCGAGACCCGCGGGGCCGGCGAAGGCGAGCAGCGCGCCGCGCGGCCGCTCGGGCGGGTCGAGGTCGTCCGTCCGGAAGCCGGTGAGCTCGTCGAGAGCTTCGTCGACGGCGGCCAGTTCGGCCTCACGCTCGAAGAGTCGGCGTCTTGTCCCGCCGGCACGTCGCGTCATCTGTAACCCCCACGGCCGGGCGTGCTCCCGGCGCGGTGAAGGGGCCGCCGGACACACGTCCTTGAGGCACCTCAGCGTACGCCCGCGCGCGCTCTCAGGGACCTGTCCTTGCGAAACGTGCGTGTCCGGAATGGGAGTTGTGGGTACGTGGGGAGTTCTGCGGTCCGGCCCGCCGCACATGGGTACGCCCGCGTGCGGTGGGCCGGCGCTGCCTGGTGACGAGCGGCCGCCGTGGGCGCAGGACCGCGTGGACTAGGTCCTGTCCGGGCGATCTTCGAGGATCAGCCTGCGGCGTCGGATGCGGTACATCGCACGGCGGTGGGGGCACCCCCGCCGGAGGCTGGGGGAGATCGTCCTCGTACTGGGCGTACTCGGGCGACTCCGACAACACAGCGAGGTGCCGTAGCTGTCGTCACAGGCCCGACAAGATCGCCCGGACAGGGCCTAGGCGGAGGTCTGGGTCGGGCTCATTCCGGGGCCGGCGGTTCCGTTGATCTTCTCTATCGCCTGCCGTGCGTGTTCGCCGGGTGATCGTCCGGTGAGCGAGGAGACGGACGACGGTGCGGCCTGCTGGGTCGCCGCGGGCCTGGCATGGCTCGCTGTCGTCCGCGAGCGGAGCCGGTGGCCGACGGCTTCGTCGAGGCTCACGGGGCGCTGCATCTGGGCCGACAGCCGACCCGCTTCCTGACCCAGCGCGGCGACGTCCTCCCATTGCAGGCGGACCACCAGGCGGAGTTCGGCCTGCCCGTCAGGGAGGGCTTGGAGAGACGGGTTGATGGCGTCATTCATGGCTGATCCTCACGCTGTTGGAACGGAATCCTCGCGGGACGCTGCGCACCCCGGCGTGCGGGGCATGCAGAGTCATACGGGAGAAGTCCCCGCAGCGTTCACTCACACGTGTAGGCCCGTATGTGTGTACGGGTGGGGCCGTTGCTCCGTCGGCGGCGTACCGCTCGCGGCGCGCGAGTGACGCGTCATACGGACGAGCCGTACGGGACGTGAGGCCGCGCGCACGGCGGCAGGATCAGTCAGCCCGCACCGCAGCCCGGAGAACGCAAGCAGGCGGCCAGGGTCCACGGGCGGGCAGGTGATCCGGAGCAGGCGCCTCCCCGGCCCTCGTCCCGAATCGCACGCCGACCCGAGGGGCGGCGCGGCATCGCTTACGGGCCGCGGCGGTCGGACCACCGCGGCAGCGATCGGGATCGAGGGCGGGCGGGAGTGGGGAAAGGGCCGGCGCAAGCCGTCAGGTGAGGTCGAACTCCCCACCGCGGGCGTTCAGCACAAAGGCTCGCCATTCCGCCGGTGTGAAGATCAGGGACGGGCTCTCCGGCCGTCCGCCGTTGCGCATCGCGATGAAGCCCTCCACGAAGGCGATCTGGACATCCCCCGTTCCCTGACTGCCGGACTGCCAGTCGGCGTTGGTGAGGTCGAGTTCAGGCTTGTCCCAGCCCGAAAACATCTGCGTGGTGGTCGTGCTCTCGGCCACGTCCGTGCTCCTCCCGCATTGTCTCCGGCCTCAGACTAGCGATCGTCCCCGGTCACCGACAGGCCGCGGAAGAAGGCCGGGAGCCACCGGGGCCGGAAGTACGCGTCAGGTGCGGGGCGGCTCCGCGCCGACGAGCCACATCGAGAAGAACTGCGACCCTCCGCCATACGCGTGCCCGAGCGCTCTGCGGGCTCCTTCGACCTGGTGCTCTCCCGCCCGGCCGCGTACCTGAAGTGCGGCTTCGGCGAAGCGGATCATGCCGGACGCGCCGATCGGATTGGTGGACAGCACACCGCCCGACGGGTTGACGGGGAGGTCCCCGTCGAGTTCGGTGACGCCGGACTCGGTCAGTTTCCAGCCCTCGCCCTCGGCGGCGAAGCCCAGGTTCTCCAGCCACATCGGTTCGTACCAGGAGAAGGGGACGTACATCTCGACGGCGTCGATCTCCCGGCGCGGGTCGGTGACGCCGGCCTGCCGGTAGACGTCGGCGGCGCAGTCCTTGCCGGCCTGCGGGGAGACGAAGTCCTTGCCGGCGAACATCGTCGGTTCGCTGCGCATCGCGCCGCCGTGCACCCAGGCAGGCGGGTTCGGGGCGCGCGCGGCCCCGGCCCGGTCGGTGAGGATCATCGCGCAGGCGCCGTCGGAGGAGGGGCAGGTCTCGGAGTAGCGGATCGGGTCCCACAGCATCGGGGAGGCCTGGACCTTCTCCAGCGTGATGTCGTGCTCGTGGAGATGGGCGTACGGATTCTTCAGCGCGTTGCGGCGGTCCTTGTAGGCGACCAGGGAGCCGACCGTGTCGGGGGCTCCGGTGCGCCGCATGTAGGCGCGTACGTGCGGGGCGAAGAAGCCGCCGGCTCCCGCGAGCAGCGGCTGCTGGAAGGGGACCGGCAGGGACAGGCCCCACATGGCGTTCGACTCGGACTGCTTCTCGAAGGCGAGGGTCAGGACCGTCCCGTGCACCCGGGAGGCCACCAGGTTGGAGGCGACGAGGGCGGTGGAGCCACCGACCGAGCCCGCGGTGTGCACCCGCAGCATCGGTTTGCCGACGGCGCCGAGCGCATCGGCGAGATAGAGCTCCGGCATCATGACGCCCTCGAAGAAGTCGGGGGCCTTGCCGATCACCACGGCGTCGATGTCCGCCCAGGTCAGCTCGGCGTCGTCGAGCGCTCTGCGGGCGGCTTCGCGCACCAGGCCGGCGATGGAGACGTCCCGACGGGCGGCGACATGCTTGGTCTGGCCCACGCCGACGACGGCGACGGGTTCCTTGCCTCGGGCGGTGTCAGGCACGGTCCTCCCCTTCCAGGACGGCGACCAGGTTCTGCTGGAGGCAGGGGCCGGATGTGGCGTGGGCGAGTGCCCGGTCGGACTCGCCGCGGTGGATGCGGGCGGCGGCCTCGCCGAGCCGGACGAGGCCGGCGGCCATGACCGGGTTGGCGGCGAGCGCTCCGCCGGACGGGTTGACCCTCACGCTGTCGTCGAGGTCGAGGGCTCGCCGCAGGACGATTTCCTGGGAACTGAACGGTGCGTGGAGTTCGGCGGTGTCGACCGGCCGCTCGAAGGCTCCGGCGCGCTGTGCGGCGAGCCGGGTGGAGGGCGAGTCGGTGAGATCGCGTACGCCGAGACTGTGGGCCTCGATCCGGTGGTCCATGCCCCGGATCCAGGCGGGTCGTTCGCACAGGTCGCGGGCACGGTCCCCGGCCGCGAGGATCACGGCGGCGGCGCCGTCCCCGATCGGGGAACAGTCCCCGGCCCGCAGCGGCTGGACGATGTACTCGCCCTGCGGGACCGATCCGGTGAGCTGGGCGTGCGGGTTGGTCCGGGCGTCGTCGCGGCTGCGGGCGGCGACGGCTGCCAGCTCCGGCTCGTCCGCGCCTCCGGCATCGATCAGCGCCTGCGCCTGGAGTGCGGCGAGCGCCACCGAGTCGGGCCAGAGCGGGGCGAGGTAGTAGGGGTCGAGCTGGCGGGTGAGGACGTCCCGCACCTGGCCGGGGGACGACTTGCCGTAGGAGTAGACGAGTGCGGTGTCGGCCTCTCCGGTGAGGATCTTGACCCAGGCCTCGTACAGCGCCCAGGCGCCGTCCATCTCCACATGGGACTCGGAGATGGGCGGCCAGGCGCCGACGCCGTCGAGGGCCATGGTGAAGGAGAAGGCCCGTCCGGCGAGATAGTCGGAGGAGCCCGAGCAGGTGAAGCCGATGTCACCGGTCTTCAGGCCGGTCCGCGCGAGGACCTCGTGGAGGACCGGCATCAGCATCTCGACCTCGGAGAGGTCGTCGCTGCGGCGCCGGTGGTCCGTCTGCGCGAAGGCGACGATCGCCACGTCGTGCGTCACAGCAGCTCCTTGTAGGTGTCGTAGTCGGCGTCGGGTTCGCCGGTGGGGCGGTAGTGGTCGGGGTGGCGGCCGCCCGGTTTCCACACCGGCTCCACCCGCAGCCCCATGCGCACCTGGTCGTAGGGCATCCCGGCGATGCGCCCGTGCAGAGCGAGGTCGGCCCCGTCGAGGGCGATGTGGGCGTAGACGTACGGGACCTCGATGTCGAGGTTCTTGGCCTTGATGTTGACGATGCAGTAGGTGGTGACCGTGCCGCGGGGACCGACCTCGACGCGGTCCGTGGTGGCGACGCCGCAGGTGGGGCAGGCGCCGCGGGGCGGCACATAGACCTTGTGGCAGGACGGGCAGCGCTCACCGACGGTCCGGTGGTCGGCGAGCGCGGCGATGTGCGCGGTCTGGGCACGGCCGGGCGAGTAGACGTAGTCGAGCCGGGCGGGCGCCACGATGCCGGTGACAGCGTCGTCGAACTGCCCGGTGTGGTCCGTGCCGTGGGCCTCGGGCTCGCCGTCGTACGGCTCGAAGCAGGCGATGTCGGTGATCGCGCCGGTCCGCTCCCCGGCCCAGCGGATGCGGACCCGCATGCCGGTGCGGACGGCCTCGGGCCCGGGTGCGTCGAGGGCGTGCAGGAGGGAGGTGTCTGCGCCGTCGAGCCGCACCAGCACCCAGGCGAACGGCTCCGTCAGGGGCTGACCGCGGCGGGGGGCCGGGTTCCAGGCCCAGGTGGTGACGGTCCCGCAGGAGCCGACCTCGACCAGGTCGCGGATCTCCTCGGCGGTGACCGGGTCGTACTCGACGGGCGGTACGAGCACCCGGCCGTCCTCCGTCCGTACGCCGAGGACCGTCCGCTCGCGCAGTCCGGTGAGAAAGGCGCTCTGTACGGGGCCGAGTGAGCGGGTGAAAGGGAACTCGACGACCAGCGGGGCGCTCAGCAGCTCGGGCATCCGGGGTCTCTCCCTCGGGTCAGGCGCGGCGGTAGACGGGGTCGCGCTTCTCGGCGAAGGCGCGGGCGCCTTCCTTGGCGTCCTCGGTGTCGAAGACCGGCCAGCCGCGTTTGAGTTCAGCGGCGAGTCCCTCGGTCTCGGTCATCTCGGCGGTCTCGTAGACGGATGCCTTCACCGCCTCGACGGCGAGCGGACCGCAGGCGTTGATCCGCTCGGCGACGGCGAGGGCCTTGTCGAGCGCCGTCCCGTCGGGGACGACGTGGCCGATGAGCCCGATCCCCTGCGCCTCCTCGGCGCTGTAGGGCCGGCCGGTCAGCAGCATTTCCAGGGCGTGGGTGCGCGGGATCTGGCGCTGGAGCCGTACGGTCGAGCCGCCGATGGGGAACAGTCCTCGCTTCACCTCGAACAGTCCGAAGGTGGCGCTGCGGCCCGCGACCCTGATGTCGGTGCCCTGAAGGATCTCGGTGCCGCCGGCCACACAGGCGCCCTCGACGGCGGCGATCACCGGTTTGCGGGGGCGGTAGTGGCGGAGCATGGCTTTCCAGTGCAGATCCGGGTCGGCCTTCATCCGGTCGCGGTACTGCTCTCCGTCCATCCCCCGGCCGGCGAGTGCCTTGAGGTCCATGCCGGCGCAGAAGGCTCCGCCGGCGCCGGTGAGCACGACGGAGCGCACGGAGTCGTCCTCGTCGGCCTCGATCCAGCCGTCGTGAAGGCCGACCAGCATCGGCAGTGAGAGGGCGTTCTTCGCCGCGGGCCTGTTCAGGGTGAGCACGAGTGTGGCGCCTTCGCGCCGCACGGTGAGGTGCTCGGTTCCACCTCGTTCGTCCATGTGCGGACCTCCCGTCTCGACCTGGAACAGGTTGCAGTAGGCCGGGGCCCAGTTCAATAGTTTTCTGACACCCAGTCAGATTTCTTCTGCGGCGCCCCTTCCCAGTTGTGTCCCCCGGCGCTCTAATGACCGCCGAGCCGGAGTTCGCCGGGGATGCGCCGCGGTCAGGAGGAACGGTGGAGTACAACCTTGCCGACCTGTTCGAGTCGGTCGTCGACGTGGTCCCCGACCGCGAGGCGCTTGTCTACATCGACCACCCCGGCACCGGCTCCGAACGCAGGCTCACCTACGCGGAGCTCGACGCCGCGGCCAACCGTGTCGCCCACCACCTGATCGGCGCGGGCATCGGACCCGGCGACCATCTCGGCCTGCACCTCTACAACGGCATCGAGTATCTGCAGACCGTGCTCGGCTGCCTCAAGGCGAGAGTCGTACCGGTCAACGTCAACTACCGCTACGTGGAAGAGGAACTCGTCTACCTCTACCGCGACGCCGACCTCGCGGCCCTGGTCTTCGACGCGGAGTTCACCCGGCGGGTCGCGGCCGCGCTGCCGAAGACACAGAAGCTGCGGCATCTCGTCCGGGTGGGCACGCCCCCGCCGGACGCACCGCCCCTGGACGCCGTTCCCTTCGCCGAGGCGACGGCCGGCGCATCACCCGGACGAGGCTTCGAACAGCGGTCCGCCGACGATCAGTTCATCATCTACACCGGCGGCACGACCGGCATGCCCAAGGGGGTGATGTGGCGTCAGGAGGATCTGTTCTTCTCCGGCCTGGGCGGCGGTGCGCCGACCGGCGAGCCGGTCTCCTCGCCCGCGGAGCTCGCCGAGCGGGTGGCCGCGGGCGGTGAGGGGATCACCTTCTTCCCCACTCCCCCGCTGATGCACGGCACGTCCACCCTCACCGCGTTCATCGGCTTCAACTTCGGCCAGCGGATCGTCGTCCACCGCAAGTACGTGCCGGAGGAGGTGCTCCGGACGATCGAGAAGGAGAAGGTCACCAGTGTGTCCCTGGTCGGCGACGCGATGCTGCGGCCGCTCATCGACGCACTGAACGGGCCCCTGAAGGGCACCGACCTGTCCGCGTTGTTCAGCGTCTCCTCGTCCGGCGCGATCATGTCGGAGACGGTGCGAGCGCAGTTCTCCGCGCTGGCGCCGAACGTGATGCTGCTGAACAACTTCGGTTCGTCCGAATCCGGGTTCAACGGCACCGCGACGGAGGACTCCGGCCCCGAGAAGGGCTTCCGCCTGCGGGTCAACTCCCGTACGGAGGTGGTCGACCCGGCGAGTTACGAACCCGTCGCGGTGGGCGAGCCGGGCCGCATCGCCCAGCGCGGGCATGTACCCCTCGGCTACTACAACGACCCGAAGAAGACCGCGGAGACCTTCTTCCAGCGCGGCGACGAGCGATGGGTGCTGCTCGGCGACATGGCGACGGTCGACGAGGAAGGCATCGTCACCGTCCTCGGCCGCGGCTCGCAGTGCATCAACACCGGTGGCGAGAAGGTGTATCCGGAAGAGGTCGAGCAGGCGCTCAAGTCCCACCCCGATGTGTACGACGCGCTGGTGGCCGGGGTGCCGGACGCCACCTGGGGCAACCATGTGGCCGCGGTGGTGCAGGTGCGCGAGGGAGCGGCGGAACCCGGCCTGGAGGAGATCCAGTCGCACTGCCGCACCCGGTTGGCCGGCTACAAGATTCCGCGCCAGCTGGTGATCGCGAAGGAGATCCAGCGTTCGCCGAGCGGCAAGGCGGACTACCGCTGGGCCCGCACGGTGGCGACGGAGGCCGCCGGGCAGTGACCGCCCGCACACGGATGCCTCGCCGGGGCGCTTCCTTCAGGACGCCCCGGCGAGAAGTCGCTCGATGGACTCGGCGTCCCGGACGGCCGCGTCGTCACAGCAGTTGTTGAACGGGACGCGGTGCTCCGCCCGCCGGGACATGTCCGTCAGCCGGGGCAGCCACTCGGTCAGCTCGCCGCCTGCGGGACGAAGGCGGCCGGAGACAGGGCCTGTTCGCCCTCCGAGCACTCTCAGGAGGGGTCTGCTCCGAGGATCCGCTCGCCGTTGAAGACGCCGAGCCGCTCCTGATACAGCTCCAGGGGAACGCCGTTGGGGTCCCGGAGGTAGAGGCTGTCCTCGACCCCGCGGTCCGGGCCGAGGTACTCGGCGCCAGCGTCGTCGAGCTTTTTGCGTGCCGCGGCGAACCGTTCCGCGTCCACGGACAGCGCCAGATGCTGTACGCCGCCGATCGTCTCCTCGATGGGCGGGTGGTCGTGTCCGGGGAAGTCGAAGAATCCCAGCAGATTCCCGTGGCCGAGGTCGAAGAAGAAGTGCGTCGAGCCGCGGTAGTCGCGGTTCTCCACGATCTCCACCAGCGGGAAGCCCAGGAATTCCTGGTAGAAGCGGATGGTCTCCTCGACATCGCGGCAGATGAAGGCCACATGGTGGATACCGCGGACCGTCGTCGGGGGCCGGTCTTCCGGCGCGCGCAGATACCGCTGCTTCAGCAGCTCCCGGCGTGCCTGCACGGCTTCCAGTTCGGCGCCTTCGGGCTGCGGCATCGCGGTCTCCTTCGTCAAAATGCATGCGGGATTCAACTTCCTTCCCGCATCCTCCCCCCTCCGGCGGCGATCACCCCGCAGACGCCCCTCCTCTTGGCCTCGTGCCGAGCCGCCCGGGGCGCAGGACGGCCCGAACACGGCCGTCCCTACGAGCCCATCCACATCCCTTGACGCCCGGCCGCAGGGCTGAATTACTGATCTCGTTGCACCACGACCGAATGATCGGTCGTCCGATTTGGGACGGGAGAATCCGGCATGACGGACCTGCTGGACGCGGCGGAGCGGCTGAGCCGCGAGGAGCTCGAGGCGCTGCAGCTCGAACGGCTGCGGGCGACCCTGCGTCATGCGTACGACCATGTGGACTTCTACCGCCGCTCCTTCGACAAGGCAGGTCTGCGCCCCGAGGACTGCCACAGCCTCGCCGATCTCGGCCGCTTCCCCTTCACCGCCAAGACCGATCTGCGGGACAACTACCCGTTCGGGATGTTCGCGGTGGAGCAGTCCGAGGTCCGGCGCATCCACGCCTCCAGCGGCACCACCGGCCGTCCGACCGTCGTCGGCTACACCGAGCGCGATCTGGACACGTGGGCCGATGTGGTGGCCCGCTCGATCCGTGCGGCCGGCGGCCGGCCCGGTCACAAGGTCCATGTGGCCTACGGGTACGGGCTGTTCACCGGCGGCCTCGGCGCGCACTACGGAGCCGAACGCCTCGGCTGCACCGTCATCCCGGCCTCCGGCGGCATGACCGCCCGTCAGGTGCAGCTGATCCAGGACTTCCGCCCCGAGATCATCATGGTGACGCCCTCCTACATGCTGACCCTGCTCGACGAGTTCGAGAAGCAGGGTGTCGATCCGCGGACGACCTCCCTGAAGGTGGGGATCTTCGGCGCCGAGCCGTGGACCGAGGAGATGCGGCGGGAGATCGAGGAGCGCTTCGCCATCGACGCCGTCGACATATACGGGCTCTCGGAGGTCATGGGGCCGGGTGTGGCCCAGGAGTGCGTGGAGACCAAGGACGGCCTGCACATCTGGGAGGACCACTTCTATCCGGAGGTCGTCGACCCGTTCACCGGCGAGGTGCTGCCGGACGGCGAGCCGGGGGAACTGGTCTTCACCTCGCTCACCAAGGAGGCCATGCCCGTGATCCGGTACCGGACCCGGGACCTGACCCGGCTCCTGCCGGGCACGGCCAGGGTGTTCCGGCGGATGGAGAAGGTGACCGGCCGCAGCGACGACATGGTGATCCTCCGCGGGGTGAACCTCTTCCCCACCCAGATCGAGGAGATCGTGCTGCGGACACCGCATGTCGCCCCGCACTTCCAGCTGCGGCTGACCCGCGACGGGCGCCTGGACGCGCTCACCGTCCGGGCGGAGGCCCGCGCCGGAGCGACTCCCGACCAGCGGGCGGAGGCGGGCCGGGCGATCGCCGCGGCCGTGAAGGACGGCATCGGGGTGTCGGTCTCGGTCGACGTCGTGGACCCGGAGACGCTGGAGCGCTCGGTCGGCAAGATCAAGCGCATCGTCGACCTCCGCTGACCACTTGTCGCCGGTTCTGTCCTTGCGGCTGCCGCGAGGCCCCCGCACGGCCATCATGAGCGTATGAGCTCCTTCGAGGACACAGGCGGCGACACAGGCGGAGGACCCGCGCCCCTGCCTCCGCTGCCCGAGGACTGGCAGCGGGGCATGGCGATCGCGGCGCACCCCGACGACATCGAGTACGGGACGGCATCGGCGGTCGCACGCTGGACCGCGCAGGGCAAGAGCTTCAGCTACCTCCTGGCCACGCGCGGAGAGGCCGGCATCGACGGGATGCACCCCGATCAGGCGGGCACCCTGCGCGAGGCGGAGGAGCGCGCGGGCGCCCGCGCCGTCGGCGTGGACGTCGTGGAGTTCCTCGACCACCGCGACGGCGTCGTCGAATACGGCCCGGCGCTGCGCCGCGACATCGTACGGGCGATCCGCAGGCACCGGCCCGAGGTCATCGTGTCGGGCGCGTTCACGGTGCGGATGATCGGCGGTCTCACCAACCAGGCCGACCACCGGGTGGTGGGCCTCGCCGCGCTCGACGCCGCGAGGGACGCGGGCAACCGCTGGATCTTCCCCGAACTCGCCGACGAGGGCCTGGAGCCGTGGGGCGGGGTGCGGCTGGTGTGCTTCGCGGGAACCGCCGAGCCCACGCACGGTGTGGATGTGACAGGTGATCCGCTGGAGCGGGGCATCGCCTCACTCGCCGCCCACGCCGAGTACACCAAGGGCCTCGGCGCGAACGGCTTCGAGCCGCGACCGTTCCTGACCTGGGTGGCCAGGACGGCCGGTCCGGCACTGGGCGTGGAGGCGGCGCTGCTGCTGGACGTCCACGAACTGCTCCCGCAGGGGCCACCGCCGTGGGTGTGACCGGCATACCGGCACGGGTGACCGGCGCACTCGCAGCGGGAGCGCGCGGCCTGCCTACTCGGCGAACCGGTCCCGCAGCTCGCGCTTGAGGATCTTTCCGCTCGCGTTGCGGGGGAGTTCCTCCACGAACAGGACCTTCTTCGGGGCCTTGAAATGGGCGAGCTTCTCGCGTGCATGGTCGATGAGTTCGCTCTCCGTGACCTCGTCCCGGGTCACCACCACCGCCGTGACCGCCTCGATCCAGCGGTCGTCCGGCAGGCCGATGACCGCCGTCTCCGCGACGGCCGGGTGGGTGTAGAGCGCGTCCTCGACCTGCCGTGAAGCCACCAGCACTCCACCGGAGTTGATGACGTCCTTCACCCGGTCGACGACCGTGAAGTAGCCCTCGGCGTCGCGTACGGCGAGGTCGCCCGAGCGGAACCAGCCGTCGCGGAACGCCTCGGCCGTCTCCTCCGGCTTGTCCCAGTAGCCCTCGCACAGCTGCGGGGACCGGTAGACGACCTCGCCGGCCGTGCCGTCGGGGACGTCCTTGCCGTCCTCGTCGACCACCTTCGCGTCCACGAACAGCACGGGGCGGCCGCAGGAGTCCATCCGTCCCTCGTGTTCCGTCGGGCCGAGAACGGTGGCGAGCGGGCCGATCTCGCTCTGGCCGAAGCAGTTGAAGAAGCCGAGGTCGGGCAGGCGTTCCCGGAGCCGTTCGAGGACCGGCACCGGCATGATCGAGGCGCCGTAGAACGCCTTGCGCAGCCCGCCGAGGTCGCGGGTGGCGAAGTCCGGGTGGTTCGCCAGCGCGATCCACACGGTCGGCGGAGCGAAGAGGCTGGTCGCGCGTCCGGCCTCCACCAGGTCGAAGATCGCGGTGGCGTCCGGTCCGTCCAGGATGATGTTCTCCGCGCCGACCGCGAGGTACGGCAGCAGGAACACATGCATCTGGGCGGAGTGGTACAGCGGCAGCGAGTGCACCGGCCGGTCGTTCTCGTTGAGATCGAGGGCCGCGATCGCGCTGACGTACTCGTGGGACAGCGCCCGGTGGGTCATCATCGCGCCCTTGGGCAGCGCGGTGGTGCCGGACGTGTACAGCAGCTGGACCAGGTCCTCCGTCTCCGGCTCCCGCTGGGGCGTGAAGTCGCGGGGCGTGGACAGCTCGGCCAGCAGCGAGTCGTCGGCGTCGCGCAGGAACCTGACGGCGGGTCCGTCCGGGAGCCGGGGCGCCAGGTCGGGGTCCGCCAGCACCAGGGCGCTGCCCGACTGCTCGATGATGTACGCCAGATCCTCGCCGGTGAGGTTCTGGTTGACCGGTACGTGCACGAAACCCGCCCGCGAGCAGGCCAGGAAGGCCATGAGGTACGCGTCGGAGTTGTGGCCGTAGGAGGCGACCCGGTCCCCGGGCCGCAGACCATGGCCGGCCAGGACGGCCGCCGCCGTGGTGACCGCGGCGTCCAGCTCCGCGTAGCTCCAGGTCCGGTCCGCGTAGTGCACGGCCGTGCGGTCGGGGGTGCGCCGGGCGCTGCTCCGCAGGACGGAGTCGACGGTGTTGCTGCGTACAGCTGTCATGGCGCGATCCTGTGCGGTGCCCGATGGACGGTCAAGTCCGCGGATACCGAACGGGATGTTGACACCGTGCGCCGCGACTGAATGCATGGACCATCCTGCTTCGAACTGACCTTGCCGGGAGTTCGAACTGACCTTGTTGGGAGGCACGTTGCTCTTCCGCACCCGCCTGAGACGCCTCGGACTCGCCGGTGTCGCGCTCGTGACCGCGGCGGCCGCGCTGCCGTCGGCCGCCGTCGCCGATTCCGGTGACCGTCACGACCGGCATCCCTCCGGCGGCGGTCTCTCCGCCGTCGTCCGCTACACCGAGCACGGCATTCCGCACATCGTGGCCAAGGACTACGCGGATCTCGGCTTCGGCACCGGCTGGGCGCAGGCCGCCGACCAGGTGTGCGTCCTCGCGGACGGTTTCGTGACGGTGCGCGGTGAGCGCTCCCGCCACTTCGGCCCCGACGCGGCCCCGGACGGCTCACTGTCGTCCGCGACGAAGAACCTCTCCAGCGACCTCTACTTCGCCGGTGTGCGGGACGCCCGCACGGTGGAGAAGCTGCTCGCCACCCCGGCACCCGCAGGCCCCGGCCGTCAGGTCAAGGAGCTGATGCGCGGCTGGGCGGCCGGCTACAACGCCTGGCTGAAGCAGAACCGCATCACCGACCCGGCCTGCCGCGGCGCCGACTGGGTACGGCCCGTCAGCACGCTGGACGTGGCCAGGCGCGGCTTCGCCGTCTCGGTGCTCGGCGGGCAGGGCCGTGGCATCGAGGGCATCACCGCGGCCCGGCCGCCGGGCGCGGCACCGGTCGCCGCCCCCGATGCCGCAGCGACGGCGAAGGCAGCACGCGACCTCTTCTCCCCCGACGGCGCCACCATGGGCTCCAACGCCGTCGCCTTCAGCGGCGCCACGACCGCGAACAGGCGGGGCCTGCTGCTGGGCAATCCGCACTACCCCTGGCAGGGCGGACGCCGCTTCTGGCAGTCTCAGCAGACCATCCCCGGCGAGCTGAACGTCTCCGGCGCCTCCCTGCTCGGCACGGCCGTCGTCAACATCGGCTTCAACGACAAGGTGGCCTGGAGCCACACCGTCGCGACCGGCGTCACGCTCAATCTGCACCAGCTCGCCCTGGACCCGGCCGATCCCACGACGTACCTGGTGGACGGCAGTCCGGAGCGGATGCGGAAGCGGACGGTGACCGTCCAGGTCAAGGGCAAAGAGCCCGTGACGCGTACGCAGTGGTGGACGCGGTACGGACCGGTCGTCACCTCGCTCGGTCCGTCACTGCCGCTGCCGTGGTCGGCGACGACCGCGTACGCGCTGAACGACCCCAACGCCGCAAATCTGCGGGCGTCCGACACCGCGCTCGCGTTCGGCAAGGCCCGCTCGACCGACGACATGGTCCGTGCCCTGCGGCGCACGCAGGGGCTGCCCTGGATCAACACCATCGCCGCCGACGCCCAGGGACACTCGCTGTTCACCCAGTCCCAGGTGCTGCCCCGGATCACGGACGACCTCGCACAGCGCTGTTCCACCCCGCTGGGCAAGGTCACCTACCCGGCCTCGGGTGTGGCCGTGCTCGACGGTTCACGGACAGACTGCGCGATCGGCTCGGACAAGGACGCGGTGCAGCCCGGCATCTTCGGACCGTCGACGATGCCGACGCTTCGGGACGCCCCGTACGCGGAGAACTCCAACGACAGCGCCTGGCTCGCCAACGCCGACCGTCCGCTGACCGGCTACGAACGGGTCTTCGGGAACCTCGCGACGCCGCGTTCGCTGCGCACCCGTGGCGCGATCCAGGACGTGGCGGCGATGGCCGACCGGCGTGGGCTGACCGTGGCCGACCTCCAGCGGCAGCAGTTCGCCAACCGGGTGCCCGCGGCCGATCTGGCGGTCGCCGATGCCGCGCGGGCCTGCCCCGCTGTACTGCCGGGCGACACCGCGGCGTGCGCGGCGCTCGCGGCATGGGACCGCCGGGCCGACACGACCAGCCGGGGCGCTCTGCTGTTCGACCGCTTCTGGCGCGCGTTCGCCACGCTGCCGCTCGCCGAACAGTGGAAGGTGCCGTTCTCCGCGGCCGATCCGGTGAACACGCCGAACACGCTCAACACCGCCTCCCCCGGCTTCGCCAAGGCGCTGACAGGTGCCGTGGCCGAGCTGCGGGCCGCGGGCATCCCGCTCGACGCCCCGCTCGGTGCCCACCAGTTCGTCATGCGCAACGGCAAGCGCATCCCGGTCCACGGCGGCACGGAGGCGCTGGGCGTGTGGAACAAGGTCGAGCCGGTGTGGAACGCGGCCGGCGGCGGCTACACGGAGGTCTCGACGGGGTCCAGCCACATCCAGGCGGTCGGCTGGGACGGCGGCCGCTGTCCGGTGGCCCGCACCCTGCTGACGTACTCCCAGTCGTCGAATCCGGCGTCGCCGCACTACAGCGACCAGACCGTGCTGTTCTCGGGCGAGCGGTGGGTGACGTCCCGGTTCTGCGAGAAGGACATCCTGCGCTCGCCGCAGCTGAGGATCGTGAGGGTGCGCGAGCGTCAGGTCGTGTCCCCGGAGACAACCGCTGAACGCATCACGGGCTGAAGGAGAGGAAGACGAACGCGGCGAACAGCGCCAGATGGACGCCGCCCTGGAGCAGAGTGGCTCGTCCGGGCACCACGGTCAGCGCGCTCACCACCGCGGTGAGCACGAGGAGCACCATATGGGTCGCGTCCTCACCGAGGACCAGGGGCCCGGACAGCCAGATCGAAGCGAGCGCGATGGCCGGAATGGTCAGACCGATGCTGGCGATGGCGGATCCGTAGGCGAGGTTGAGGCTGGTCTGCAGCCGGTTCCGGCGCGCGGCGCGGACCGCGGCGAGAGTCTCGGGCGCCAGCACCATGAGGGCGATGACGACGCCGACGACCGCCGTGGGCAGTCCGGCCGACTCCACGGCGCCCTCGATGGTCGGCGAGACGAGCTTGGCGTTTCCGACGACGGCGACGAGCGCCACCACCAGCAGGCCCAGGCTCGCCGTCGTCTCTCTGTCGGTGGGCAGGGGCGCGTGCTCGTCGGCGGCGGGCTCCTGGCCGTCGCGTTCCACGGGCAGGAAGTAGTCGCGGTGCCGCACGGTCTGGACGGCGACGAAGATGCCGTACAGACAGATCGAGGCGACGGCGGCGAAGGTCAGCTGCGCCCCGGTGAACTCCGGGCCCGGCTGACTCGTGGTGAACGTGGGCAGCACCAGGGTCATCGTCGCGAGGGTGCAGACGGTCGCGAGGGCGCCGCCGGAGCCCTCGGCGTTGAAGACGACGACACGGTTGCGCAGGGCTCCGACCAGCACACACAGTCCGACGATGCCGTTGCAGGTGATCATGACAGCGGCGAAGACGGTGTCCCTGGCGTACGTCGACGCCTTGTCCCCGCCGCCCGCCATGAGGGTGACGATCAGTCCCACCTCGATGACGGTGACGGCCACGGCGAGCACCAGGGAGCCGAAGGGTTCGCCGACACGGTGCGCGACGACCTCGGCGTGGTGCACGGCGGCGAGGACGGCGCCCACCAGACAGAGCCCGACGAGGGCGACGACGAACCCGGGCAGCTCGCGGCCCCAGGCCAGCACGAGCGCGACCACGGCGATGACCGGCACCCAGGTGGTCCACTGAGCCGCGAGCGGTGCGGTGCCGGTCTTCATGACGGCCACGCTGCCAGGGGCACGGGCGGGACGCGCGAGGTGCTCCGCCAACGGGGTCCCGGCGCGGCTCCCGGGCGATTCCCTCTCGTACGGGTCCCGTACGGGGCCACGGGCCGACCGGGTACCCCGTCGAGCGGGCATCAGGCGGAGCGCCGATGCCGGGCGGCAGCGCTCGCGGGAACGCCCGGAAGCCCTGCCCGCCGCCCACCCACCCCGGTGCGTCACATGGCGCGTTCGCGGCCCTCCCAGTACGGCTCACGCAGCCTGCGCTTGTAGAGCTTGCCGTTCGGGTCCCGCGGCATGACCTCGATGAAGTCCACCGTCTTCGGGCGCTTGTATGCGGCGAGGTGCTGCTCGCAGTGGTCGAGGATGTCGGCGGCGAGTGCGTCGCCGGCCTCGTGCCCGTCGGCGGGTTCGACGACGGCCTTGACCTCTTCGCCCCAGTCGGCGTGCGGTATCCCGAAGGCCGCCGCGTCGGCGACCGCCGGATGGGTGAGCAGAGCGGATTCGATCTCGGCCGGGTAGATGTTGACGCCGCCCGAGATGATCATGTCGATCTTGCGGTCACGGAGGAAGAGGTAACCGTCCTCGTCGAGAAGGCCGAGGTCGCCGACGGTGAAGAAGTCGCCGATCCGGTTCTTCCGCGTCTTGGCCTCGTCCTTGTGGTAGCTGAAGCCGCCGGTGGACATCTTCATGTAGACGGTGCCCAGTTCACCGGGCGCCAGGCGGTTGCCGTCGTCGTCGAAGACGGCGAGTTCACTGATGGGCCAGGCCTTGCCGACGGTGCCGGGTTTCTTCAGCCAGTCCTCGGCGGTGGCGAAGGCGCCGCCTCCCTCGCTCGCCGCGTAGTACTCCTCCACGCAGGTCCCCCACCAGTCGATCATCGCCCGCTTCACATGGTCGGGGCAGGGGGCCGCACCGTGGATCGCGTGCCGCATCGACGACACGTCGTACCGCGCCTTGACGTCGTCGGGCAGGGCGAGCAGCCGGTGGAACTGCGTCGGCACCATGTGCGTGTGCGTACACCGGTGTTGGTCGATCAGCCGCAGCATCTCCTCCGGCGTCCACTTGTCCATCAGGACCAGCGGATGCCCGATGTGCAGGGCCGCGCCCGCGAACTGGAGCACGGCCGTGTGGTACAGCGGGGAGCAGACCAGGTGGACGTTGCCGTCGAAGGGCTTGATGCCGAAGATGCCGAGAAACCCGCCGAGATAGGTCTCCTCGGGGGGCTTCCCGGACAGCGGCCGGCGGATGCCGCGCGGCCGTCCGGTGGTGCCGGAGGTGTAGTTCATCACCCAGCCGAGCGTGCGTCCCTCGGGTACGGACTCCGGTTGTCCGTCGAGGAGTTCGGCGTACGGACGGAAGCCGTCGACGGAGCCGACCGAGTACCGGTGACTCGCGGGCAGTTTCGCCTCGTCGGCCGCCGCCGTCGCCGCGTCGCCGAACCGCTCGTGCGCGATGAGGACCTTGGCGCCGGAGTCGGCGACGATCCAGGCGATCTCGGGGCCGACGAGGTGATGGTTGACGGGGACGAGATACAACCCGGCCTGGGATGCCGCGAGGTAGGCGGTGAGGAGTTCGACGCCGTTGGGGAGCACGACGGCGAAAGCATCACCGCGCTCGAGGCCCGCGGCACGCAGCCCGTGGACGAGCCGGTTGACGACGCCGTGCAGTCGCCCTGCGGTCCAGGTCGTACCGTCGGGCGCGGTCAGGATCGTGCGGCCGGGGTCGGCTGCCGCCTGGGCCCAGAAACCGTTGGGCATCACTGACTCCTTCCGGCAATGCGGTTGATGCGGTCCACGGCCCGTTCGAAACCGCGGGTCAGATCGTCGAAGACGGTCTGCACAGCACGCTCGGACGTCATCCGTCCGACGATCTGACCGACCGGTGTGCCCAGCAGCGGCACCACCTCGTGCTTCTGGATACGGGAGACCGCCTCGGCGACGAGCAGGCCCTGGAGCGGCATCGGGAGGGTGCCGGGTCCGTCCGGGCCGTCCCAGGCGTCGGTCCATTCGGTCCGCAGCTGGCGCGCGGGCTTGCCGGTCAGGGCACGCGAGCGCACGGTGTCGCCGGAGCCCGCGGCGAGGAGTTTGGCGGTCAGTGCGCGGGAGTGGAGGTCGGCCTCGGTGGTGGTGAGCCACAGCGAGCCGAGCCAGGCCCCCTGTGCGCCGAGCGCGAGTGCCGCGGCGATCTGTTCACCGCTGCCGATGCCGCCGGCGGCGAGTACGGGCAGCGGGTCGACGGCGTCGACCACGTCGGGAGTGAGCACCATGGAGGCGATCTCGCCGGTGTGCCCGCCCGCCTCGTAGCCCTGGGCGACCACGATGTCGATGCCCGCCTCGGCGTGCCGCTCGGCGTGGTGTGCGCTGCCGGCCAGTGCGGCGACCAGGACATCCTGGTCGTGGGCGCGGTTCACGACGTCGCCCGGCGGGGAACCGAGGGCGTTGGCGAGCAGCCTGATCGGGTACTGGAAGGCGACGTCGAGCTGGGTGCGGGCGACTTCTTCCATCCATCCGGTGATGCGCCACCCCGCCGCCTCGCCCTCGGCGAGTTGGGGCACCCCGTGTTTGGCCAGGGTGTCGCGGACGAACTGCCGGTGCCCCTCCGGGATCATCGCCTCGACATCGGCCTCGGTGACGCCCTCGACCTTCTTCGCGGGCATGACGACGTCGAGTCCGTACGGCTTGCCGTCGCTGTGCTCCTGCATCCAGTCGAGATCGCGTCTGAGGTCGTCGGGGGCGGTGTAGCGGACGGCTCCGAGGACGCCGAAGCCGCCGGCCCTGGTGATGGCGGCGGCCACCGCGGGGAACGGCGTGAAGCCGAAGATGGCGTGTTCGATCCCCAGTCTCTTGCTCAGCTCCGTCTCCATGGGCGGCAGGATGCCGCAGCCGGACGGACGAGGGAAGAGATTTTCTGATGCTGTGTCAGATTCTTTGAGGTGGTTGACACCGCCCGGGGCCCGCAAGAAAGTTTCACTGCTGATCGTGATCCCGAAAGATACTTTCAGGAGAGGGTAGGTTCCGGATGACACAGGGCGCGGAGGGCAGAGGGATCAGCCGACGGAGACTGGGCAGCGGAGTGCTGGCCCTGGGCGGAGCGCTCGCGCTGGGGCCGATCCCGTTCGCCGACGCGGCAGCCGCCGTGGGCGGTGGACCGTCCGGCGAAGACGGAAGTCCGGCCGGCGGACGTCCGACCCTGCGGCGCGGCAGCCCGGAGCAGGCCGGACTGATCCCCCGCCACCTGGAACAACTCGTCACCGACGCGGAGACGTTCCTCGGCCCGTCACCGAAGCACCCCTGGTACGCGGGAGCGGTACTGCTCGCCGGGCGCGGTGGCACCGTGGCGCTGCACCGTCCGATCGGCAAGGCGGTGCGCTACGCGGCGTACGACGAGAAGACCGACACCGGAGTGGAGTTCCCGCCCGAGCGGCAGATCCCCATGGCCGAGGACACGGTCTTCGATCTGGCGTCCGTGTCCAAGCTGTTCACCTCCCTGCTCGCCGTGCAGCAGATCGAGCGCGGCACGCTGCGGCTGGAGGCGGCGGTCGCCACGTATCTGCCGGACTTCGGAGCCGGGGGGAAGCAGGACATCACCGTCCGCCAGCTGCTCACCCACACCTCGGGGCTGCGCGCCTGGATCCCGCTCTACAAGGAGCCCACCCGTGAGGGCAAGCTCCGGCTGCTGTGGAACGAGGTCCCGGTCACGCCGCCGGGCACCGCCTACCTCTACTCCGATCTCAATCTGATCTCCCTCCAGCTGATCCTGGAGAAGATCACCGGTCGCGCACTGGATGTCCTGCTCCGGGACGAGATCACCGCTCCGCTCGGGATGCACCGCACGCGTTTCAATCCGCCCGCCTCCTGGCGGCCCAAGATCGCCGCCACCGAGGATGCCCGGCTGCCCTGGTCGGGCCTGGACCGCGGACTCGTGTGGGGAGAGGTGCACGACGAGAACGCCTTCGGCTTCGGCGGCGTCGCCGGTCACGCCGGCGTCTTCTCCTGCGCCTGGGACCTCGCGGTCCTGGCCCGGACGCTCCTCAACGGCGGTGTCTACGGACGGTCCCGCATCCTGCGCCCGTCCTCCGTCGAGTTGATGTTCACCGACTTCAACACCGCCTTCCCGGGCGACGAGCACGGCCTCGGGTTCGAGCTCTACCAGCACTGGTACATGGGAGCCATGGCCACCCCGCGCACCGCCGGGCACACCGGATTCACGGGCACCAGTCTGGTCTTCGACCCCGGCTCCGACTCCTTCCTGATCGTGCTCGGCAACTCCGTCCATCCGGTGCGCAGTTGGCGCAGCGGCAGCGCGCCGCGGGCCGCCGCGGCCAACCATCTCGCCCGTGCCGTCGCCGTACGCCCCGACCACGGCCGCAGAGCCTGGTTCGCGGGCATGGCCGCCGCCTCGTCCGCCACGCTCGCCCTGCCCGCGCTGGCGCTCTCGTCCGCGTCCGGTTCTCGGGCCGGGTCTGCCCGGCTCGGCTGCTCCCTGTGGTGGGACACCGAACCGGGCTCGGACGGCCTGTTCCTCGAAGCGTCGTCGGACGACGGCGCGAGCTGGCAGCCGGTGCCGTTCACGACCGCACGGGACGGCGCGACGCCCCAGGCGCATCCGGCGGGCAACGCGACCGGCTGGTCGGGCCGTCGCTGGCACCGGCTGACCGCGGACCTCGCCGCCTGGCGCGGCACCACCGTCCGGCTGCGCTGGCGATACGCGACCGACCAGCTCTATGTGGGCCGCGGCGTCTACGTGGACACGATCAAGGTCACGGACCGGGGCCGCACCGTCTTCGACGAACGCAGGCCCCGGGACTCCACCCGGATCGAGGCCACCGGCTGGACGATGTCCGCCGACTGACGGGACGTCACCGGCCCAGCACCGCCATCGCGGCGTTGTGGCCGGGCACTCCGCTGACGCCTCCGCCACGGACCGCGCCCGCGCCGCAGAGCAGGACGTTGGCGTGGGCCGTCTCGACGCCCCACCGCCCGGTCGACTCGGTGGCGTAGGGGAAGGACAGGTCGCGGTGGAAGATGTTCCCGCCGGGGAGCAGCAGTTCGCGGTCCAGGTCGAGCGGCGTCTTCGCCTCGATGCACGGCTCGCCGTTCTCGTCGAGCGCCAGACAGCCGGCGAGGGGCTCGTCGAGATACGTGTCGAGTTCGGCGATCGTGGCGGCGAGCAGCTCCGTGCGCGCGGCGTCGTTGTCGGCGGCGAACAGCCTGGCCGGCGTGTGCAGTCCGAACAGGGTCAGCGTCTGGTAGCCCTGCGCGGCGAGTTCGGGACCGAGGATGGAGGGGTCGGTCAGGGAGTGGCAGTAGATCTCCGACGGCGGCGCGCTGGGCAGCCTGCCCGAGGCCGCTTCCCGGTACGCGGTGGCCAGTTGGCCGTACCCCTCGGAGACATGGAACGTCCCGGAGAACGCGTCGCGCGGGTCGACGGAGCGGTCCTTCAGCCGCGGCAGCCTCCGCAGCAGCATGTTGACCTTGAGCTGCGCCCCCTCGGCCGGCTCGGGTGCCTCATCGCCGAGCAGCGCCGCCAGCTCCCGCGGTGAGGCGTTCACCAGCACATGCCCCGCGTCGACCGTTCCCTCGGCGTCGTGCGAGCGGTAGGTGACGGCGGCGCGCTCGCCGTCCGTCTCGATGCGCGTCGCCTCGTGCAGGGTCACGATCTTCGCGCCGGCGTCCCGGGCCGCCGCGGCCAGCGCGTCGGTCAGCGCGCCCATCCCGCCGACGGGCACGTCCCAGTCGCCTGTCCCGCCGCCGATCACGTGGTACAGGAAGCAGCGGTTCTGGGCGAGGCCCGGATCATGGGCGTCGGCGAACGTCCCGATCAGGGCGTCGGTGAGGACGACACCCCGGACGAGGTCGTCGCTGAAGCGCTTCTCGATCGCCTCACCGATGGGCTCCTCGAAGAGGATCCGCCAGGCGGTCTCGTCGTCGATCCGGGCCCGCAGCGCGTCCCGGGTCGGCAGGGGTTGCGTGAGGGTGGGGAAGACCCGCTCGGCGAGGCGGGCGGTCATGCCGTAGAAGTCCTCCCAGGCGGCGTATTCGCCGTCGCCGCCGGTGAGCGCGGCGAACGACTCCCTGGTCCGGCCTGCGCCGACGAGGAGCCCGCCGGTGCCCTTGGGGGTGTACGAGGAGACGGTGCGCTTGCGCACGGAGAAGCGCAGACCGAGGTCGCTCACGATCTTCTCCGGCAGCAGCGACACGAGGTAGGAGTAGCGCGAGAGCCGCGCGTCGACCCCGGCGAAGGGCCGCGTGGATACGGCCGCTCCCCCGGTGTTCCCCCGGCGCTCCAGTACCAGGACCGAGCGACCGGCGCGGGCGAGGTAGGCGGCGGCAACGAGGCCGTTGTGGCCTCCGCCGACGATCACGACGTCGTACGCAGTGTGTGCGGGCATGGGCGGACGATATCCCCTGATGGGGGTGGGGGGCCTGCCCTGTGGACACCTGGGCCGACTCGTTCGGATCAGGACGACAGTCGCTGACGGCCGTGGGTGCGCGCCCTGCGAACGCCTACCGCCCGTGCGTGCCCCGGCGTTCGCGGAGGGCGGCCACCGTGCGGTAGAGCTCCACCGCCTCCTCCTGGCGGCCGAGCTGCTCCAGGCAGTGCGCCTCGTCGTTCCGGCTGGCCAGGGCGTCGGGGTGGTCCGGGCCGAAGACGCTTTCGCGGGCCGTCGCGACGTGCCGGTGGGTGGTGAGTGCGTCCGTCCACCGGCCGAGCCAGCCCAGGCCGACGGCCACTTCACGCTGGCTGACCAGGGTGTCGGGGTGGTCGGCGCCGAGGACACGTTCGCGCAGCGCGCTGACCTCCTCGGCCTCCGCGAGCGCCTCTTCCCAGCGGGCGAGCCTTCCCAGGTTCACCCCGACACCGTGCCGGGCCCGCAGTGTTTCCGGGTCGGTGGGGCCCTGGATCCGGGTGCGGTCGGCGACGAGCGAGCGGTAGAGCTCCAGCGCCTCGGCGCTGTGGCCGAGCCGGCCGAGGCTGATGCCGACCTCGTAGCGGGCGGCGAGGGTGTCGGGATGGTCGGGGCCCAGCGCCCGGGAGCGCGCGGCCGCCACCTCGCGGTACGTCTGGAGCGCCTCCGACCAGCGGCCCAGGCGACCGAGCGCGTAGGCGACCTCGTACTGCGTGACCAGGGTGTCCGGGTGGTCGGCGCCGAGGACCCGGGCGCGGGCCGCCGCGACGTCGTGGGCCATCCGGAACGAGTCCTCCAGCCGTCCCAGCCTGCTGAGGTTGAAGGCGAGGTTGTGCCGGCAGCGCAGGGTGTCGGGATGGTCGGGGCCCATGGTGCGCTCGCGGGCGGCGAGCACGGAGGCGTAGACCTCGTGCGCCTCGAAGTGGCGCCCCAGCTGCCCGAGGACGTACGCCGTCTCCTGTCGCGCGGCCAGCGCCTCGGGATGATCCGCGCCCATGGTCCGCTCGCGCCCCTCGGCCACCCGGCCGAACTCACGCAGCGCGTCCGCGCCCCGCCCGGTCCTGCTGAGTGTGAAGGCGACCTCGTAGCGGCTGGTGAGGGTGTCCGGATGGTCGGGACCCAGCGCGTGTTCCCGCTCGGCGGCGACCGCGCGGTGCACCTCGCCCGCCTCCTCCCAGCGGCCGAGACGGCCGAGGCTCAGGCCCGCGCTGTGCCGGCCGGCCAGGACGGCGACCAGCTCGGGCGGCGGAGTGGGCCGCTCGCGTGCGGCGGACACCGGCAGCACCGGACCACCCCACGGGTCGGTGAGCGTGGTCCACTCCCCCGTCAGCCCGGCGGTGTGGTCGGGCAGCGAGGTCCGCATCACCGAGGTCGAGGTCGCCTTGTGTCCGGTGGTCATCCCGCGGGTCCAGGACGGCAGACGGGGTGCGGGCGCCGGCCCCTCGGCCGGACTCTGCGGCGGCGGGGAGAGCGCCACACCCGGGCGCGCCGCGGCGCCGATCCGGAGGGTGAGGTGCGTGGCGTCGGTGGGCCGGTCCTCGGGCGGTTTGGCCAGCAGGTCCAGCACGATCTCCTGGAAGGAGTCGGGGATCTCGGACCGGTGCGTACGCAGCGGCTCCGGTGTCGTGTCGCGGTGGCCGACCAGGACGGCCCACGCGTCGTCGTGGTCGAACGGCGGCACCCCGGTGGCGATCTCGTAGAGCACGCACCCGAGCGAGTACAGGTCGCTGCGGTGATCGACATGGCCGCCGCTGATCTGCTCGGGCGACATGTAGTGCGGCGTGCCCATGGCGATGCCCGTACCGGTGAGACGGGAGGTGAACCCGATGTCCTCGCCGAGCCGGGCGATACCGAAGTCGCAGATCTTCACCGCGCCGTCGGTGAGCCGCATGATGTTGGCGGGCTTCAGGTCGCGGTGGACGATGCCCTGCCCGTGCGTGTACGCGAGGGCGTCGGAGACCTGCTCGGCGATGTCGAGAACATCCCGTACGGGCAGCGGTCGCTGGCTGTTCTCCTCCAGCAACTGGCTGAGGTTACGGCCCTCCAGCAGCTCCATGACCAGGTAGAGCACGCCGTCGTACTCGCCGAAGTCGTGGACGACGGTGACCCCGCGGTGCTGGAGGGCGGCCGCGACCCGGGCCTCACGGCGGAAGCGTTCGCGCAGGACCGTGGCGAAGCCGGCGTCATGCTGCGGACCCATCGGCTTGAGGCACTTGACCGCGACGTGCCGTCCGAGCGCCTCGTCGACGGCTCGCCACACCTCGCCCATGCCGCCGCGCCCGATGCGTTCGAGCAGCCGGTAGCGGCCTTGGATCAGCCTGGTTTCCGCCATCGCGTGCTGTCGCCCCCGTTGCTCTGCTGCGCCCCACCCGGCCCGTTCAGTATGGCCTCCTGTCTGCGGAGTTTGTACGGGGCGGGGCGGGTGTCCGGTCCGAGACGGGCCATTGCTTTCAGGATGTGCCCCGGCGGGAGCTGCCAGCGGACACGGGAGGGGATGCAGCGCAACAGACGCCCGGTGGCGGCCAGCTGACGGGTGACGCGCTGCGGCGGGGGCGCCGGACGGCCGTACAGCTCGTGGGCGAACGGCGGCAGGGCGTTGTACGCGAGGTTCGCCACGCGCCTCCACAGAAGTTCCCGCGCCGGCACGAGCAGGGCGGGCGTCGGCGGACGCCGGAGGAAGTCGTCCACGTCCCGTGCGTCGGGCCCGGCCACGAGCAGCGGCCGGGTCGTACGGAAGTACTCGGTGAGCCGGGCGGTCGTGGCGGGTACGGCCTCGGGGTCGAGGCCGACGAGGCGTGCGCTCTCGCGGTGTTCCTCGATGTAGCGGTCGGCCTGGGCGTCGCTGAGGGGAAGGCCGGAGCGGCGGGCGACCTGGAGATAGGAGTCGATCTCGGCGCAGTGCACCCACAGCAGCAGGTCCGGTTCGTCGACGCCGTACCGCTCGCCGGTGGCCGGGTCCGTGGCCGTGAGCCGGGAGTGGATCCGCCGCACCCGGGCGCCCGCCTTCTCGGCCGCCTCGGTGGTGCCGTAGCTGATGGTGCCGACGAAGTCGGCGGTACGCAGGAGCCTGCCCCAGGCGTCCTTGCGGAAGTCGGAGTTCTCCATGACCCCGCGGACGGCGCGGGGATGCAGCGCCTGGAGATACAGGGCGCGGACGCCCGCCACCCACATCATCGGGTCGCCGTGCAGGTGCCAGGTGACGGAGTCGGGCCCGAACAGCCCCGGGTCGGCATCGCTCATGTGTGACCAGGATTTCTCGTGGGGACCATGCGGCGTTCACGACGTGCGCTTCTGTCCACGACGGTAGCGGCAGAGCGACCGGGATGAGGAGTACGTCGGCGGGTCGAACACCGATGCGGCACCACCCGTGATCTACATATGCTCGTCCGATGACCGGAGAAGAGATCACACAGGGGAACCACCAGGGCATGCTCGCGGGCCAGGTGGCGATGATCACGGGCGCGTCCAGCGGGATCGGCGCAGCCGCCGCGCATCTGTTCGCGCAGGAGGGGGCCGCCGTCGTACTGATGGCACGCCGTGCCGAGAAGCTGCGTGCCATCGCCGAGGAGATCACCGCCAAGGGCGGTCGCGCACTCGCCGTTCCCGGTGACGTGGCCGATTCCGGCGACGTCCGCCGGGTGGTGGAGGCGGCCGTCGAACAATTCGGCGGGCTCGACTGCGCCTTCAACAACGCCGGCTACGCCACCGTCGGGACACTGCTGCACGAGACCGATGACGAGATCTTCGACCGCACGATGGACGTCAACGTCCGGGGGGTGTGGAACTGCATGAAGCACCAGCTGCCGGTGATGCTGGCGTCGGGCAGGGGCGGCTCGGTCGTCAACACCAGCAGTACCGCGGGGCGTTACGCGACGGGGGCGTCCGTACCGTACGTGGCGGCCAAGCACGCGATCCTCGGGATCACACGCGCGGCGGCGGCCGAGTACGGCGCGCAGGGCATCCGCGTCAACGCCCTCGTGGTCGGCACCACACGCAGCGAGATGATCGATGAGGCCGTACGCCAATTCCCGCACCTGGAGCAGGCGTTCATCGCCCCGCAGATCCAGAAGCGCATGGCGGATCCGCGCGAGATAGCGGAGGCCGCGGTGTGGCTGTGCAGCGGGCGGGCGTCCTTCGTGACCGGGACGGCGATGCCGGTGGACGGGGGCATCTCGGCGCAGGCGAAGGCGGAATGACGTCCGGGTGACGTTGGGTGCGCGCCACGGCGTCTCGCGGGGCGGGGGCTTCGCGAGGGGCCGTGGGCGCGCCGTCTCGCGGGTGCCCGGCAGTCACGTCCTGTGACCCCGGCCCGTCAGGTCACCTGCTCTGTCACGCGTGACACGCTGCGGTGTGGCCGCGCAGTCGACCCTCCTGGATGATCGAGCCTGTTGGAGCGCTACTGCGTCTCGTCTGGGGGGAAGCGTGCGGGAGTCTCTTTCACGGTTCTGTCTCGTCCTGGCATGGATCGGCGGAGCCTGCTTCCTGATCGGCGCGGCGAGCGGTCTGGTCAGCCTGATGGTTGCGTCG
The DNA here is from genome assembly GCF_050952975.1 of Streptomyces sp. CA-251247. Taxonomy (NCBI): domain Bacteria; kingdom Bacillati; phylum Actinomycetota; class Actinomycetes; order Kitasatosporales; family Streptomycetaceae; genus Streptomyces; species Streptomyces sp. CA-251247. Next base: position 729,529 of record NZ_CP191861.1, read on the forward strand.
CCCTCCTCCCCGTACACGGTGGAGTTCTCACGGCCCGAGGAGACCTGCGACAAGGACGCGGGAATCACGCTCAGCCGCGCCACCGGTGAGCGGCTCGCGTGCAGCAAACTGCCTCCGCATCCCAACGCGTCCGACGACACGGGCGAGTTCTCGCAGCAAGAGGTCACCGAAGTGACGGAGCTTTCCTCGTCACTCGCCCTCGACGGCGGACTGAATGCGTCCGACCAGCGCACCGTCGAGCGGAAGGTGAAGGCCATCAGCCGCGACAACGGCTACGAACAGCCCGAGTCCTCGCTCGAGCGCACGACGTCGGCCGTCGGCCGTTACGGCCTCGTCGGCGGCCTGGGCCTGATCGTCCTCGGCGTGGGCGGAGCCTTGGTGGGCCTGCGGGTGGGGACCGTGGAGACGGAACGGAACGGGGTACAGGCCGTGCCCGTCGAACTGGCCGTCCTCGCCATGGCGCGGCAAGCCGCTCCCGAGGTGATCGAGAGCGTGGCCCGCAGGTGCCTCGCCGAGAACCATGACGAGGGTGAGTTCGACGACCGGATCATGGCGTTCTACGAACAACTGCGGGCCCAGTACCCCGAGTTCCTCCCCTACAGCGACGATCCGAGGCCGCCCTGGCTCGCGGCTCCGCTCAGTGTGGGGACCGACCACGTGATCATCCTCATGAGTGGAGCGATGAGCGCGGTGCCCGCACTCCTGCGGATCCACGAGCTGGCGCAGGACCATGGGTTGAACGTCGTCGATGCAGCCGATCTGACGTCCGGCTCCCGACAGCCGGAAGAGCCGTCGACCGGCTGAGGCAGCATCGGGGCCTTCAGGGGGCACCAGCGCGGTCCGCCGCGACCACATCCACCCGGCCCGTGTGATGTGCGAGGGGCTCGTGCGGGTCGCCGTCCGCCGGCGTGTGGTCGGTGTGGACGGTCGCGGCGGTCAGCCGGGGTACCGCGTGGATCAGTGCGTGTTCCGCGGCGACGGCCAGCCGGTGAGCCTGGACGACGGTCAGGTGCGGGTCGACGACGATGTCGGCTTCCGCCCGCAGGGTGTGGCCGATCCATCGCATCCGCACCGGTCCGACGCCTCGCAGGCCGTCCACCGCGTGCAGCGCGGCCTCCGCGGTCTCGATGAGACGGGGATCGACGCTGTCCATCAGGCGCCGGTACACCTCGCGGGCAGCATCCTTGAGGACGAACAGGATCGCGGCGGTGATCAGCAGACCGATGACGGGGTCCGCCAGACGCAGGCCGAAGGCGGCACCGCCCGCGCCCAACAGCACGGCCAGTGAGGTGAATCCGTCGGTACGGGCGTGCAGACCGTCGGCGACCAGGGCGGCGGAGCCGATCCTCCGGCCGGTGCGGATGCGATAGCGGGCCACCCACTCGTTGCCGATGAACCCGACGACCGCGGCCGCCGCCACGGCCCACAGGTGGGTGATGTCGCGAGGGTGCAGCAGCCGGTCGACGGCCGCACAGGCGGCCAGTGCGGCGGAGGCGGCGATGGCCGCCACGATCAGGATGCCGGCGAGGTCTTCGGCCCGGCCGTAGCCGTACGGATAACGGCGGTTGGCCGCTCGCCGGCCGAGGACGAAGGCGATGCCGAGCGGGAGCGCGGTCAGCGCGTCGGTTGCGTTGTGGATCGTGTCACCGAGCAGGGCGACCGACCCGGACAGGGCGACGATCACCGCCTGGATGAGGGTGGTGGCGCCGAGGACGGCGAGGGAGAGCCACAGCGTGCGCATGCCCTCGCGGGAGGTCTCCATCGCTGTGTCGACCTTGTCCACCGACTCGTGGCTGTGCGGCCGGACCAGGTGAGCCAGCCGGTGCCGTACCCGGGCGGGGCGGGACGCACGTGGCTCATGTCGATGCCCGGCCTCGGCATGGCCGTGGTCGTGGTGTCCGTGGTGGTGCCGGTTCCCCTCCGTGGCGTCCATGCAGCCACCGTGGCACAGGAGCGGCATTGCGGCTACCGCCGTCATACGGCCTCTGACCAGCTGCGATGGACTCGCAACTACATCCCGGACGTGGGTGCTCGTCAGCCTCGGCAACGAGAGCGGTCGGCGTCGGCGGTCAGCGTGGCCGGTCCGTGATCACGCTTCGGGGTTGATCTTCGACGAGAGGAAGAACAGACCGAGGGCGGCCACCAGGAACACCGCCGCCAGCTCGCTGTCCCGCAGATACAGAACAACGGTCACGACCACGGAGGCGAGACCGAGCACCGCGGTGACACAGCCGGCCGCCTTCCGGGCGCCGGCGGGCGGCGCGGACAGCCGCACCAGGGCCGGGGCCTCGGGGTTCTGCCAGTACGGGAAGGGCCCGGGCCTGTACTTCCAGCCGTCCTCCCTGAGTTCCTGGACCCCCGGGTGCCGGCGCGCGTGGCGCAGACGGCGAGGTGCAAGGCGCTGCCAGGGCAACCATGCCTGCCGGGTGGCGATCCAGGCCAGTGCGGGGAAACAGGCCACCACTGCCCACACCGCCGAGAGGACCCTGCCGGACGAGGTACTCGGCAGGATGCCCAGGAGCCTGTCCAGTTGCCCACTGGCGGAATACGCGATCACCGCGGCGACGGCGAGCACCATCGTCGCCTGCTCGATCCGGTGGCCATCACGGCAGCGTGCGCAGCGCGGTACACGGATGCCGGTCCTGTGCCATCTGGTGCGGACACCCAGGGTCCAGGTCGGACTGCTGTCGACGTCCCGGTGCATCCCGATGACACGATCGTGCTGCGGTGCCGTCGCTTCACTCCCGCAGAACCAGCACTCTCGTGCCATGAGCATCCCCTGTAACCGCGCCGCTTACGACGGACCGGATCGACCCTAGCCGTCGGCAGGTGACCGTGGGAGTCCATCCGTCCCGAATGCGCGGAGAGCGAGGGCGGAGACCGAAGGGGGAGCGTCGTCCGTCGAGGCACCGCGCAGCGCCCCCTCTGTCCCGCTGCCCGTCGGCCGGCGCCCGCAGCCGCCGGTTCAGCTCGTTCCCGGCCTCGTCGTACCCGGCGTCGGAGATCCGTGGCAGCTCGCGCAGGTCACCGGCGGCGGCCGCGCGCCGCGTGAGCAGGAACCCGGCCCGCCTGGATCCCTCGTCCAGCGGCAGCGACTCGACACGCTCATTCGCCGACAACTGGACGCGTGACGCGGCGCTTCGGCCTCAGCCGGAGCGGCCGGCCATGCCGGGGGCGCGGCGGATCGGGGACGACGGGCGCCGATCCGCCTGCGCGCGCTGACCGCGATGCTGTGTCTACGGGTGCAGCACCACCTTGGTGTAGCCCTCGACCCGCTGGTCGAACTTCTCGTACGCCGAAGGTGCCTGGTCCAGGGGCAGTTCGTGGGAGACGACGAAGCTGGGCTCCGCCCTGCCCTCGATGATCATGTCGCGCAGGAACCGGTTGTAGCGCTTCACGTTGCACTGTCCCGTACCCATCCGCAGCCCCTTCTCGAAGAGCCTGCCGACCGACACGAGGAGCATGCCCTTCTTGGCCTCCTCGTCCGGGCCTCCGGGGTCGGCCGGGACGTAGAGACCCGGGACTCCCAGTGCTCCGGTGGCCCGGACCGTGCCGACGAGAGAGTTCAGGACCGTCGCCGGTTCCTCGCGGTCCGTGCCCTGTGCCGTCGCCTGGTAGCCGACGGCGTCGACGCCCTTGTCCGTGCCGACACCTCCGGTCTGGTCCTTGATCTGCTCGACCGGGTCGCCCTCGGCGAAGTTGATCGGAACCGCGCCTATCTCCTCGGCCTTCGCCAGGCGTTCGGCGACCCGGTCCACGACGAACACCTTCTTCGCGCCGCGCAGCATGGCCGAATAGGCGGCCATGAGCCCGACCGGACCGCCGCCGTACACAGCGACACTTTCGCCGGGACGGACCTGGGCGAGTTCGCAGCCGTGGTAGCCGGTGGGGAAGATGTCGGCGAGCAGAATGAAGTCGCGCTCGTGCTCCTCACCCGGCGGCAATTTCAGGCAGTTGAAGTCGGCGTAGGGGACGCGGAGGTATTCCGCCTGGCCGCCCGTCCACGGGCCCATGGCGACGTATCCGTAAGCGCCGCCCGCGAAACCGGGATTGACGGTCAGACAGTAACCGGTGTATCCCTCGACGCAGTTGGTGCAGAACCCGCAGGCGACATTGAAGGGCATGACCACGCGGTCGCCCTCCTCGAGAGAGGTGACGCCCGCACCGCAGTCCTCGATGATCCCCATGTTCTCGTGGCCGAAGACGATGCCGGGCTCGGCAGCGGTACGGCCCTCGTACATGTGCAGATCGGAGCCGCATATGGCGGTGGAGGTGATCCTGACGATCACATCGTTGGGATGCTGAATACTGGGCTTTTCAACATCTTCGACCGCTACGCTGAACGGTCCCTGGTAAACGACTGCCTTCATGGCTGCCACCTCGCTTCGACCGATTCTCGGTTTCCCCCCGATTTCCCCACGTGACCTATTTCTCATGATTCTCCGGACTGCTCGATCGGACAAGCCGGTAGCCTCGGCGTACCCGATCGGATTTCTGCCGAGATATTGAGATGGAGGGCCCAAGGTGTCAGCACAGCGACTCGGAACCCTGCTCGTCCCCGTACCCGGGCTCTCCGGCACCGTGTACCCGCCCGGAACGACCGTGACTGTCCGCGGTCGCGGCGCGACAGTCGATGCCTTTGTCGACGGCGACTGGCTTCCCATGTCGTGGTGGGAATTCTCCGACGGACTGCGCGAGGACATCGCGGACCGCTGATCCCGCCGGCGCGGCCTATGGCTCCGCACGGCTCGTCTCGTGCACCGACCACACGATGGGATCGGTCATCCCGACCCTGTCCTTCCACGCGATCGACAAGAACGATCAGGTTCTGCCGCACGTCAAGGTCAGCACCGTGTTCGGCGGCGACCGTGGAACGCTGGTCGCTTCGCAGGGAGACGGGTGCGACATCCTTCGGTTCTCGGGACCCGGGCAGCCTGACGTGGCGGATGTCGAGGTGACCGGAGCCGCGGCCGCCGCCGTCGCACTCAACTCCCGCGGACCGGCGGTGAGCATCAAGGCCCACCCCTCGCAGTAGCCGCGTCGGCGTCGCCCGCCACGTCGACCTGAGCCGAGCTCTCCGCTGTCGCGCCCCGTTCACTCCCGCCGAACCGGTCGGCCCGTCGCCGAAGACCTGTCATCGCGCCGCCGCGTCGAGATCCTCACCGGACCGACCCGAGACCTGCCTCCGGGGCACCCGCCTCCTCGGCCCGGCCTCCGCCCGCAAGGGAGAGCCGATCAAGGGGGCAAGGCTGCTTGATCATCCGTTCCCGTGGCTTGTTAGGGTCGACCTTTGACGTGTCCGGGACGTCCTGCGGACTTCCCGAGTGGAACGTCGATCTGTTGCTTGTTCGCACGGGGGAAGGAAACCACGAGATGGCCTGGGACGAATGGGAGCGGCTGAAGGCCGGCGCCGACAGCGGTGGCTCGTCACGAATGCAACTCAACGGGGTGCCGAGCGGCAAGGGCGGCGACGGGCAGCAGGGCGACCTCAAGGTCGATCAGCAGGACCTGGCTGCGGTGGGCGACAGCGCGTTCAAGCTGTTCACAGACCTCGGTCGCTACGGCCGTGACGCCTGGTCCAGCAGTCAGACCGCCGCCAAGGACCTCAAAACACAGGAGTTCGAGCTCGGAGGCGCCCTGGACACCGTCCAGGAGCGGTGGGAGAAGTCGCTGACCACCCTGCTCGACGCCTGCGCCCACATCTCCAACCACATGGACTTCACGAAGAAGGCTCACGCGGGCGACGAGTCCTACATCGCGTCGATCGTCAGCAGCATCGCCACCCTCGACAAGGGTTTTGACGAGGGAACAAAGCGCTGATGGACCTCGAAGCACTCCGCCACGCCAACTTCTCGCTGTTGAACACCGCGATCAGCGACTGGGGCAAGGTCGTCAAGAGCCTGACCACCCTGGAGAAGCAGGCGCGCGACGACATGAAGGCCAAGGCCGACAAGGCCAACTGGGCCGGCGTCAATGCCACCGTCTCGCGCGAGTTCATCTCCAAGACGGCCGGTGAGTTCTCGGACGCTCTCACCCAGGGGACGTCCATCCACAACATCCTCAAGGACACGTACGACGAGCTCGTCGGGTACCGGGACAAGCTCAAGCAGGCCCTCGACGACGGTTTCGACAAGGACAAGCTCTCGGTCTACGGCGAGCAGGGCGGCGGCTTCCGCGTCGTCGCGGCCATCCACCCCGAACCTCCTGGCACCAAGGAGAAGGCCGAGGCCCTGAAGAACAGGATCCAGGAACTCCTCGGGCAGGCCACGACGAGCGACTCCACCGCGGCCCGTGCCCTGAAGGCGATAGCCGAGCAGGCCGACTACGGCTTCTCCGGCGTCAAGCATGCCGACCGCGACTCCGCCGCCGACGCGCTGCAAAAGGCCGACGCCATGGCGATGCTGGCGAAGGACGCCAAGAAGATGTCACCCCAGGAGCTCGCCGAGTTCCAGCGGACGATGGCCAAGTACAAGGACGACGAGCTCTTCGCCGCCCAGTTCGCCGCCAAGCTGGGTGGCAAGGAGACCTTGCAGTTCTGGAACGACCTCGCCGAGATCCACGCGGGCGCGAAGGGCGAGGAGCTCAAGCAGCTCCAGAGCATCCAGAAGGACCTGAGCATGACGCTCGCCACGGCCACGCTGTCCGACGCGGACGGCATGCAGGAGTGGAAGAAGAAGGTCCTCGACGAGGCGACCACAGCCTTCCGCTCCAACCCCTCGGACCCGCTGAGGCCGAACGGTGCCATGGGTTACCAGGTCATGAGCAGCCTGATGCACCACGGCAAGTACGACGCCGAGTTCCTCGACGCGTACGGCAAGAAGCTCCTGAAGATGGACATGGCGCCGGCCGGCCAGACCGGCATGGGCACCAACGACCTCTGGAAGACCGGAAACGTCACGGACCTCGTCTTCGGCGACGACGACGGCCGCGACCCGATGGTCGGCTTCATGAAGGCCCTGTCGCACAACCCCGAGGCCGCACTGGAGACCTTCGACGACAAGAAGACCTTCGAGCACGTGGTGGAGAGCATGCGGTACACCGACCGCGACGGTGCGGTGGCGCACGCCCTCGAGGCGGCGGTGACGGGCTACGGGGACGGCGAGAAGGCGACCGACATCAGGCCGCACAGCAAGGAACAGGTAGCGCTGATGAAGGAGGTCATGCACTCGGTCGCACAGCCGGAGACCGGCGCCAAGCTGGTGAACAAGGCCACGGGTGAGAGCTTCGGCGACATGGCGGCCGCCTACATGCCGGAGATCAACCGGTCGATCGCCGGCCAGGGAGCCGAGTCGATCTTCTGGAGCAACAGCCAGGATCCCGGTGGACTCGACAAACTCGATACCACACGGTTCCTGTACGAGACCGCCAGGGATCCCATGGGCCGCGCCGCGATCATCGTCGGGGAGAGCGTCTATACGGCCAGCTCCCTGGAGGCGCACATCGCCCAGCCGGAGCTGTTCGACGGCAAGACGGAGGACGCGGTCAAGACCATTTCCAAGAACGCCGGCATCATCGAGGGCATCGTCGGCCACTCGGTCGCGGACGCCAAGATCGCCGGCGACTTGGAGGCCGAGAAGGACGCGAACACCGCCCTCAAGACGAAGGGCGATGTCGTCAAGTCCTTCCTGTCCGCCGGTGTCGGCGTGGGTACCGTCGCCCTGGTGGGAACAGCGCCGGCAGTGGCCGCGACGGGTGCCGCGGTCAGCGGCTTCTTCGGCGGAATCGCCGGTATGTCCGTCGACCGCCTCATGGACGCACAGCAGATCGACGGAGCGCTGGACCAGGCCCTTTACGACAGTGGAGGGAAGCTGAACGACTCCCTGGAATCGGCCAACGTGCAGACGCAGCAGAGCGCCGTCGACGCCATCGAGGAGCACGGTTCCAAGGAATTGACAGAAGATGCCACGCGGAACATGATCCGCCAGGCACTTCAGGAGGGCTGGAATGACAGCGACACCATGCTGGAGGACTCCCACGCCCGGCCGGCAGCGTAACTTCTGAGTGGATGTGGGAAGCCTCATGCAGACAAGTCGCAAGAAGAACGTCGCCATCGCAGGGATAGGCTGCCTGCTGGCGGTCGCGGCGGTGTTCGGGTACCTGGAGATCTTCACCAAAGGTATCGACCGGCTGCCGGACCGGCCGTGCGACGGCGCGGTGGACCGGGAGACGGCAGCGCGTGCCCTGCCCTCGGCGCGTTCGGCCGAGGAGCGGGGGAGGCTGAACAGTTCGGACGGCAACTTCTTCTTCGGCTGTTACGTACGCACCAGCGGTGGCTCCGTCATCTCGGGAGAGGTGCAGTCCCGTGACTCAGCTCCCGGCGAGTGGCGTGACTACTACGCGGAGCAGGGGTACGTCGTGGACCCGGTCGAGGTGTCGTCCGGCGACATCAGAGCCGTGGTGCACCCGGACCGCGCGTACGTGTATGTCCCCTGCACCCCGCCCGGCAAGAAGCGAGGCGAGGCGCGGGAAGCCTATGCGCTGACCGTCGACGCCCGCACCATCGGGGAGACCCGCGTCCACGGGGACGAGTTGCGGCAGGCCCTCGCCGACTTCGCCTACCAGCTCGCTCGCCACACGTACAAGGCCGTCGACTGCCAGGAGTCGCGGACCTTCCCGAAGGAACTGCCCCGGCTCCCGGCGGCCTGAGGGACACGAGAGGCCCGGCCCGCTTCCGCGCGGTCCGGGCCTCGGCAGTACCTCGCCCGGCAGTGGTCGACGGCGACCCCGCACAGGTCGTGGGACTGCGGCACCGGGCGGTCTGACATGTCGTACGAATCCGCCGACCCCCCGCATGCGAGGCCGGCAACCCGTTCCGTCAGCCGATACCGTTCGCCACCCGCCCCCTCGCCATGCGCCGGGCGACGAGTGACGCACGGATCTCTCCGGCGCGTACGGCCGTGTTCGACAGCAGCGTCGACGTGATGCCGTGCGTGTGCTCCGTGCCGCCCTGGAGGTAGATGTCGGAGGCGACGCCCGGCAGTGTGGCGACCCGGTGGTCCCTGCCCACCAAGAGGGCGTCCTCGTCGTCGCGCATGCAGAGCTTGCTGATGTCCCCCAACCGCTCGCCGATGTCGCGCGGTTGATAGCCCGTCGCGTGGACGAGCAGGTCGGCCGTGAGCACGTCCCGGTCGCCGGTCGGCAGGTACTCCACCGTGATGTCGAGCCGGTCGTCGCTCGTCTCGACCTCCCGGATGCGGGAGACGTTGAGCATCCGCAGCCGCTCGCGGCCCTGGACCTTCTCCTGGTACATCGTTCTGGACAGGGCCTCGATGAGATCCATGTCCACGACGGAGTAGTTGGTCCCGCGGTGGTAGTCGAAGAGCGCCTGCTTCACGTCCCGCGGCGCCTGGTAGTAGATGTCGACCGCCTCGGGGTCGAAGATCCGGTTGGCGAACGGGCTGTCGTCGGCCGGGGTGTAGCCGTACTTGGCGAAGACGGAGCAGATCTCGGCGGCCGGGAAGCTGCGGTGAAGGTAGTCGACCGCCTCGGCGGCGCTCTGTCCGGCGCCGAGGACCACGGCCCGGCGTACGGGGGTTCCCTCGCCGACGAGTTGGGCCACACGCGGCATCAACTCGCTGTTGTGCCAGACGCGGTCGGACAGCACGGTCCCCGGCGGAAGGTGAGGTTCCATGCCGGTCGCGATGACCAGATTGCGCGCCCTGCGCACGATCGGCTGCTGCGGGTCCGCCGGGTTGCGGCCGGTGACCTCGAACCAGCGGACCTCGCCGTCCTCGGTCACGGGCTTCACCGAGACGACCTCCGTCGCGTACTCCACCAGGCCGGAGACGCGGGCGGCGGCCCACTCGAAGTAGTCGTGGAACTCGATGCGGAGCGGGAAGAGCGTCTTCTGGTTGAGGAAGTCGACCAACCGCTCCCGCTCCCGCAGGTAGCACAGGAAGCTGAAGTCACTGGTGGGGTCACGCATCGTCACCAGGTCCTTGAGGAACGACACCTGCATCGTGGCGTCGTCGATGAGCATGCCCCGGTGCCAGCCGAACCGGGGCTGCTTCTCGAGGAACGTCGCCTCGAGCCTGTCCTCTTCGGAAACTTGTGCGTTGTACTCCTGGATCGCTATCGCGAGAGCAAGATTCGACGGACCGAACCCAATGCCCAGAACGTCGTGGATGGTGCCCGGCCCACTCTGCAGTGTGTTCACCGCGTCATCGCCTCCCTAAGCACGCACATGTTAGATAAGGTTAGCCTTACCTTGCAATGTCTGAGGAGGATTCACATGCGGGTCGTCATGTTCGGCTATCAGACCTGGGGCCACCGCACGCTGCAGGCTCTGCTGGATTCCGAACACGAAGTGGTCCTCGTCGTCACCCATCCCAAGAGCGAGCACGCCTACGAGAAGATCTGGGACGACTCCGTCGCGGACCTGGCCGAGAAGCACGGCGTGCCGGTCCTGCTGCGCAACCGCCCCGGGGACGACGAACTGCTCAGCGCTCTCAGGGACGTCGAGCCCGACATCATCGTGGCCAACAACTGGCGCACCTGGCTGCCACCGGAGATCTTCGACCTGCCGCCGCACGGCACGCTCAACGTCCACGACTCGCTGCTGCCCACGTACGCGGGCTTCTCGCCGCTGATCTGGGCGCTGATCAACGGCGAGCCGGAGGTGGGTGTCACGGCCCATCGCATGGACGGCGAGCTCGACATGGGCGACATCGTGCTCCAGCGTTCGGTGTCCGTCGGACCCGAGGACACCGCAACGGACCTGTTCCGCAAGACGGTTGACCTCATCGGACCGATCGTCCACGACGCGCTCGACCACATCGCCGCCGGTACGGCGGTGTGGACGCCGCAGGACCGCTCGAAGTCCACCTTCTTCCACAAGCGTTCCGTGGAGGACAGCAGGATCGACTGGACCTGGCCGGCGGAGGATCTGGAGAGGTTCGTCCGCGCGCAGTCGGACCCCTACCCCAACGCCTTCACCCACCACCGCGGGCAGCGGCTGCGCGTCGTCTCCGCGGCAGTGTCGGAAGGACGCTACGGAGGCACCCCCGGGCGGATCTTCATCCGCGAGGGCGACGGCATCGTCATCGTCGCCGGCGCGGACGCCCGTACCGGACGCAACCACGGCCTCCTGCTGAAGCGGGTGCGGACCGAGGACGGCACCGAACTCGCCGCCACCGACTACTTCCGCACGATGGGCGGCTATCTGACGGACCGTCCGTGATGTTCCCGGTGTGACGACCGGAGGGCCGTGACGGGCACCTCCTGACGTCATCGGCCCGGCGGGAGCGGGCACCCACCCGTTCCCGCCGGGCCGTTCGTCAACCCGTACCGTTCGTCAAGCCGTGCCGTTCGTCTCCCCGGCCGCTCGTGCGTCAGCCGGCAGATCCGGTGACGGCGACCGCATCGGCATCGGCGCCGGCCTCATCGACCGCATCGGCATCGGCATCGGCATCGGCCCGGGGAACCGCGTCCACGACATCGTGGTGGCGCCCCATCGGAATGATCATCGGGGTCCCGCTGACCGGGTCCCTGGCCACCTGACAGCGCAGCCCGAAGACGTCCTCGACCGTGGTCGCGGTGATGACGTCCCCCGGTGCGCCCTCGGCCATGATCCGCCCCTTCTTCATGGCGATGACGTGATCGGCGTACCGGCAGGCCTGGTTGAGATCGTGGAGGACCATGACCACCGTGCGGTTCTGATGCCGGTTGAGGTCGGTGACCAGGTCCAGCACATCGATCTGGTGCGCGAGGTCGAGATACGTCGTCGGCTCGTCGAGCAGCATCACCGGCGTCCCCTGCGCCACCGCCATCGCGATCCAGGCGCGCTGGCGCTGCCCGCCGGAGAGTTCGTCGACGGGACGGTCGGCGAGATCCGCCATCGACGTGGCGCGCAGGGCGTCGTGGACGGCCTGCTCGTCGGACCGGGTCCACTGCCGCCACCAGGTCTGGTGCGGTGAACGGCCCCGCCCCACCAGGTCGATGACCGTCAGTCCCTCCGGTGCGACCGGTGACTGCGGCAGGATGCCGAGCCGCTGGGCCAGTTCCCGGGTGGGGATGGACTGCACCGCACGGCCGTCGAGATGGACGGATCCGGCCTTCGGCGCCAGCAGCCGGGCCAGGGCCCGCAGCAGGGTCGACTTCCCGCACGCGTTCGCCCCGACGATCGCCGTGACCCGGCCGGGCGGTATCACCACATCGAGGCCGTCGACGACGACCCGGCTCTCGTACGCCAGCCGCAGGCCTTCGGCCCGCAGATCGGGGCCCGCGGGGTCCACAGACTTCGATGACACGTGTTCAGCCTCCTGAGCCGGCGCGGTTGGCACGGACGAGCAGCCACAACAGGACGGGAGCGCCCAGCACTCCCGTGACGATCCCGACCGGAAGCTCCGTACCGGAGATCAGCTTCCGTGCGATCAGGTCCGACACGAGCACGGCCAGCGCTCCGGTGAGCCCCGAGGCCACCGGTGGCGGCCAGGCCGTACGCGCCAGACGCTGGGCGATCTGGGGCGCGGCAAGCGCCACGAAAGCGACGGGGCCGGCCGCGGCGGTGCCGAACGCCACCAGTCCGACTCCCGCGAGGAGGACGGCCAGTCGGACCGGCTGCACCCGTGTGCCCAGTCCTCGTGCGACGTCGTCGCCGAGCTGGAGCGTGCGCATCAGCCGGCCGAGCACCAGCGCCATGGGGACGAGCACCGCCATGGCGGCGGCCAGCGGGCCGACCTGGTCCCAGCCGCGGCCGTTGAGATTGCCGACGAGCCAGCCGAGCGCGGCCTGCGCCTGGAACCGCTCGCCGCGCGCCATCAGATAGTCCGTGGCGCTGGTGCAGATCCAGGCGATGCCGATGCCGACGAGCACGATGCGGTAGCCCGTCGTGCCACGCTTCCACGCGAGGAGATACACCAGCAGCGCCGCGGTCAGCGCCCCGATCAGGCCGAGCGCCTGGGTGCTCAGCCCTCCGTCCCAGCCGAGCACGATGCCGGCGACCACGGCGGCGCCCGCGCCCTGGGTGATGCCGATCATGTCCGGGCTGGCGAGCGGGTTGAGCGTCATGGTCTGGAACAGCGCTCCGGAGACACCGAAGGCGAACCCGACGAGCAGCCCGGCCACGGCCCGTGGCAGCCGCAGCTCCTGGACGATGAGCTGGGTGCCCGGATCCGCCGTACCGAGCAGGGCCCGCACGACGTCCATGAACGAGTACGGGATGTCCCCGATCGTCATGCCCAGGCAGAACACCAGCAAGGTGGCGACAGCGAGTACGCCGCTCACCCACATCAGGCGTGGCCGCAGCACTCCGGAGACGGGTGGGACGCCGAGCCGGAAGGTGATGCGGCCGGGGGCGCGGGACAGCAGATCGGTCATGCTCACAGCTCCGCGAGTCGTCGACGGCGCACCATGGCGATGAAGAAGGGGCCGCCGATGAAGGCGACGAGGATGCCGGCCTGGATCTCCGTCGGCCGCGCGAGAAGGCGTCCCACGATGTCGGCGGCGAGCAGCAGACAGGGCGCGAGCGCCGCCGACAGGGGCAGCAGCCAGCGGTGGTCGGGGCCCACGCCGGCGTACTGGGCCAGGACGCGGGCGATGTGCGGGACGACGAGGCCGACGAACACCACCGGCCCGATGACGGCGACGGCGCCGCCGGTGAGGAGCGTGACGGCGAGGACGCCCTGGATCCGGGTCAGGCCGAGCCGCAGCCCCAGCGAGGCGGCCACGTCGTCGCCGAGCGCCATGCTGTTGAGGGCGGGGGCGCAGGCCAGGGCGAGCACGGCGCCGACGGCGAGGAACGGCAGGACGCGCACGAGGACTTCCTCGTTCTGGTTGGCCAGCGATCCCGCGGACCAGAAGCGGTAGCGGTTGAGTGCGTCCGGGTCGGTCAGGGCGATCGCGCTGGTCAGCGAGAACAGCAGCGAGGTCACGGCCACGCCGGCGAGGGCGAGTTTGACGGGCGTGGTGCCCGAGCGGCCCAGTCCGCCGAGGAGGTAGACCAGGACGCTTGCGGCCATCGCTCCGGCGAAGGCGAACCAGATGTAGCCGTAGACGGAGCCAAGTCCGAGGACGCCGACCGAGAAGACGATGGCGAACGCGGCTCCGGCGCTGACGCCGAGCACTCCTGGGTCGGCGAGCGGGTTGCGGGTCAGTGCCTGCATCAGCGCGCCCGACAGGCCGAGTGCCGCTCCGGCCGCGAGCCCGAGCGCCGTCCTCGGTACGCGGACGGACCAGACCACGTTCTCGATCCGGGTGCTGGGGGCGTGGCCGACCAGGGTGTCCCACACCTGGTCGAGGGGAACGCTCAGTGCGCCGAAGGCCAACGACAGGGCGCACAGGGCCACAAGGGCGGTGGCGGGCAGCACCATGAGGAGCATGCCGCGGGGCCTTCTGGCGCCGATCACTGTGCTCCCCACGCGACCATCCTTAGGTTAGGCAGGCCTTAAATGTAAGGGCTGCTCGGCCGCTCGGCCCACTGCCGCATGAAAGCCTGTCTAATTAGGTAATGCTTACCTTAGTATGACGCGGACCGACCCCGGCCGGGGGCCGGGACCGACTGCTGGGGAGGCTCGGCCACTGTGTCCGGTTCAGAAGAAGTCCTGACGTACTGGCAGCAGTTGCTCACACCTCTCCCGCAGGAGACGGTGCTGCCGGCCGACCGGCCCTATCCGCCGGCCCCGACCGGCGGGCACAGCGTGCGGACGCTTCCCCTCGGACACGACGCCTCCGACGACCTGCTGCTGGCTGCCTTCGTCGCCCTGCTGCACCGCTACGGCGGCGCCCCCGACGTCACCGTGGGGCACGGACCGCTGCCCGTACGCGTCTCGTGCGAGGGCGAGCCCGCCTTCGCCGATCTCGTACGCCGGACGGCGGCGGCCCGCGACGAGGCCGAGGCCCGTCCGGTCGAGCTGTCGGCTCTGGTCGACGCGCTGCGACCCGAACCGACCCGGGGCGGCGGGCTGTTCTTCAACACCGCCTTCGCCACCGCCGCCAGGCCGTTCACCGCCGCGCCGGGCCCGGTCGATCTGGTGCTGGAAGCGCTGCCGGGAGAGGTGCGGGCGCACTACCGTGCCGACCTCTTCGACGAGTCGACCGTGGACCGGCTTCTCGGCCACTACGCGACCCTGCTGGCCGACGGTTCCGCGCGCCCCGAGACCCCGGTCGGCGCTCTGACGCTGATGACACCGGACGAGTACCGGCGCGTGGTCGTGGAGTGGAACTCCACCGCTCACACGGTCCCGTCCGCCACCTGGCCCGCCATGTTCGCGGAACAGGTACGCCGCCGCCCCGGCGACATCGCCCTCGTCTTCGAGGACGAACGCCTCACCTACGCCGAGCTGGACGAGCGCGCCAACCGGCTCGCGCACGCCCTGATCTCCCGCGGTGCCGGTCCTGAGCGCATCGTCGCGCTGGCCCTCCCCCGCTCGGCCGACCTGATCATCGCCGAGGTCGCCGTCCTCAAGTCCGGGGCCGCGTACCTCCCGATCGACCACGACTATCCGGCGGACCGCATCGCCTACATGCTGGGGGACGCGGCACCGGCGGTCCTGGTGACGACAGCGGACACCGCCAGGGACGTCCCCGAGCACGAGGGGATGGCTCGGCTTCTGCTCGACTCCCCCGCCACCGCCGCGGAGTTGGCGGACCGGCCCGTCCACGATCCGACCGACGAGGACCGCGGTGGGGCTCTCACCGTCCTCAACGCCGCGTATGTCATCTACACCTCGGGCTCGACGGGCAGGCCCAAGGGCGTCGTCCTCGCGCACAGCGGTGTGGCGAAGCTCGTCGCGACACAGAGCGAGCGGTTCGGCATCGGTCCGCACAGCCGCGTCCTCCAGTTCGCTTCGCCCAGCTTCGACGTGGCCTTCTGGGACCTGTGCCTCGGTCTGCTGTCCGGCGGCCGTCTCGTCATCGTCCCCGCCGAACGCCGGGTGCCCGGCGCGCCCCTCGCGGACTACGCCGACGCCAACGGCATCACCTTCATGATCCTGCCGCCCGCCCTGCTCGCGGCGATGCCGGACGACGTCCTCCTGCCCCCGGCCGCGACCCTGCTGGCCGGCACCGAGCGGGTCTCCCCCGAGCTGGTCGGCCGCTACGCCGGCGGCCGGATGATGTTCAACGCCTACGGCCCGACCGAAGCCACCACCAACTCCACCCTCGGGCTGTGCGATCCCGACACCCCGGCCGGCTCCGTCGTCCCCATCGGCATCCCCGACCCCGGCACCCGCGCCTATGTGCTGGACGCCCGTCTCCAGCCGGTCCCCGCCGGTGTCGCCGGCGAGCTGTACCTGGCCGGGGACGGTCTGGCGCGCGGCTACCTCGGCAGGCCCGACCTCACCGCCGAACGGTTCGTCGCCGACCCCTTCGGTGACGCGGAGACCCCCGGTGGGCGGCTCTACCGCACCGGCGACCTGGTCCGCTGGAAGGCCGACGGACGGCTGGAGTTCCTCGGACGCGCCGACACCCAGGTCAAGATCCGGGGCTTCCGTATCGAGCCGGGCGAGATCGAGTCCGTCCTGCGCCGCCACCCCGCCGTCGACCAGGTCACGGTGATCGCCCGAGAGGACCGGCCGGGCGACCGGCGGCTCGCCGCCTACATCGTGCCCTCCGTGGAGGCACGGCCCGGACACGACGAGGGCGAGCAGGTCGAGGAGTGGAAGGACCTGCACGAACTCCTCTACAGCGCCGCCGGGTCCGAGGGCTTCCGCGAGAACTTCGCGGGCTGGAACAGCATGTACGACGGACGTCCGATCCCCGTGGCCGAGATGCGGGAGTGGCGGGACGAGACCATCGCCCGCATCGCCGAACTCGGCAGCCCCCGCCGGGTGCTGGAGATCGGCGTCGGCAGCGGCCTTCTCCTGTCCCGGATCGCGCCCGGCTGCGAGACCTACTGGGGCACGGACGTCTCCCACGAGGCGGTGCGCGCGCTGCGTACGCAGGTGGACGCGGTGCCCGAGCTGGCGGGCCGCGTGGAACTGAGCGCCCGGCCGGCGCACGACACCGACGGGCTGCCGGAAGGGTTCTTCGACACCGTCGTCATCAACTCCGTGGCCCAGTACTTCCCGAGCTCCGCCTACCTCACGGACGTCCTGCGCAAGGTGTCGGCCCTGCTGGCGCCCGGCGGGAGGGTGTTCGTCGGCGACGTCCGCAATCTGCGGCTGCTGCGCACCCTGCGCGCCGCCGTGGAGAGCCGGCGTGCCGACGGCGACGGCGAGACGGACAAGAACGCCCTGCGCACCGCCGTCGAGCGGTCCGTGCGCTGGGAAGGCGAACTGCTGCTCGACCCGGACCACTTCGCCGGGCTCGACGGCTTCGACGCCGAGATACGGGTCAAGCGGGCCGCCCACCACAACGAGCTGAGCCGCTACCGCTACGACGTCGTCCTGCGCCCGAGCGACGGCACCGCGCGTCCGGCTCCCGCAGAGCGGGAGGTCCACTGGTCCGTGACCGGCGGGACGGCCGAGGTGGCCGCCCTGCTGGCGGAGCGGCCCGGGCGGCTGCGCGTGACCGGGATACCCAACGCCCGTCTCACCGACGACCTGTCGGCGCTGCGCAGGCTGGAGGACACCAGCCGTCCCGCGTCGGTCGGCGTGGACCCCGAGGAACTCCTTGCGCTCGCCGCCGAGCACGGCCACCGGGTGGACGTCACCTGGAACGGTCACGCCGACGACGGTTCGCTGGACGCCGTTTTCACCGACGCGACCGACGAGAGGGCGGCCGGCGCCCTCGAAGGGCTGTACCGTCCCGGCGGCCGGTTCCCCCGGGCCAACCGGCCCGTGCCGTTCCGCGATGTCACCGCGCTGATGAGGACCCTGCGCGGGCACGCCACCGAGTGGCTGCCCGACTACATGGTCCCGTCCGCCTTCGTCCCCCTCCACGCGCTGCCGGTCACTCCCAGCGGCAAGCTGGACGCCAACGCCCTGCCCGTGCCCGACTACGGCTCGCTCAGCTCGGGCCGCGCCCCGCGCAACGCCCGCGAGGAACTGCTCTGCCGCCTGTACGCCGAGGTGCTGGGCCTGCGCGCGGTCACCGTCGACGACGACTTCCTCGCCCTCGGCGGGGACAGCATCACCGCCATCCAGCTGCTCATCCGCGCCAGGGGCGCGGGTCTGCGGCTCACCCCCCGTGATGTCTTCCGGCACCGCACCGTGGCCGCGCTCGCGGAGGTGGCCGTCGACCTCGTCACCGCTCCCGCCGACGACGCGGGCCCGCCGCTGATCGAACTCGCTCCCGGGGACCTCGCCGAGATCCAGGGCAGCGCACCGCTCACGGTGCAGGAACTGCTCCCCCTGAGCCCGCTCCAGGAGGGCTTCTACTTCCACTCCCTGATCGGCGCGGCCGACAGCGACGCCTACGTCGTCCAGCAGGTGCTCGACCTGTCGGGTCCGGTCGACGGGGAGACTCTGCGCCGGGCGGCCCAGGCACTGCTCGACCGGCATGCCCCGCTGCGCGCGGGATTCCGCCGCCGTTCCGACGGCACCCCTGTGCAGATCGTGCCCCGCGACGCCGAACTGCCGTGGCGCGAGGTCGACCTGTCGGCGCAGGACGGCGGCGTACGCCAGACGTTGGCCGACGCGGTCGCCGCGGACGAGCGGGCCGGGCGGTTCGACCTGGCCCGGCCGCCGCTGCTGCGCTGCGCGCTGGTGCGGCTCGGGGCGGAGCACTGCCGACTGGTACTGACGTTCCATCACATCGTGGCCGACGGCTGGTCGTTGCCCGTACTGCACCGCGAACTCATGGCGTACTACGGCACACCCGACCCCGGGCTGCCCGCGGTGACCCCGTACGCCGACCATCTGGCGCGGCTCGCCCGGCAGGACCGCGACGCGGCACGCGGAGCCTGGCGCGCGGCGCTCGGCGGTGTCGACGAGCCGACACGGCTGGTCGGGACACCGGCGGACGGCACCGCCCCGGTGCCCGGCCAGGTCCGGGTCGAGCTGTCCGGAGGGACCACGAAGCGGCTGACCGAACGCGCCCGCGAACATGGTGTCACCCTCGGCACCGTGGTCCAGGCCGCATGGGGGCTGCTGATCGGCAGGCTCACCGGAAGCCAGGACGTGGTGTTCGGCACCACCGTCTCGGGCCGGGACAGCGAGGTCGACGGCGTCGAGTCCATGGTGGGCCTGTTCATCAACACCCTTCCCACCCGGTTCCGCTGGCAGGCCGGCGAGTCACTCGGTCTGCTGCTCGCCCGTCTCCAGGACGAGCAAGCGCACCTGATGGACCATCAGCACCTGGGGCTCGCCGAGATCCAGCGGCTGACGGGGACGGCCGGCGGCACGGAACTCTTCGACACCCTGGTGGTGTTCGAGAACTACCCCGCCGACGGGGACCTGCGCGACGCCTCCGGGACGGTGCGCATCACGGGCCACGCGTTCCATGACGCCGTGCACTACCCCCTCGCGCTCATCGTGAAGCCGGGCAGGCGGCTCGATCTGCGGCTGAAGCACCACCTCGCGCGGCTGGACGGCGAAGCCGTCCGCGCGTTGGGCGACCGGCTGTCGAGGATCCTGGAGGCGGTCGCCGCCGACCCCTCCACCGTGGCGGCATCCGTCGAGCTGCTCTCCGAGCAGGAGCGGGCGCGGTCCCTGCCCGCCGGGGACGAGCGGACTGTCCCGGTCGCCACCCTGGCCTCGGCCATCGCCGAGCAGGTGGCGCGCACTCCCGACGCCCTGGCCGTCGTCTTCGAGGACGAGGAGCTGACGTACGCCGAACTGGACGCGAGGGCCGAGACGCTGGCGCGCCGGCTGCGCGCGCGAGGCGCCGGACCCGAGTCCTTCGTGGCCGTCGCCGTCCCGCGGTCGGCCGAGCTGATGGTGGCTCTGCTCGGCGTGCTGAAGTCCGGCGCCGCCTATCTGCCGGTCGACCCCGACTACCCGGCCGAGCGCGTCGCCCACATGCTGGCCGACTCCGGTACGACGCTCGCCGTCACGGTGCCCGGGACGGCCGAGCGGCTGCCGCGGGCCGAGGGTCTCACCGTGCTCGTCCTCGGCGGAGAGACGACACCGGAGACGGAACCCGTCGCCGTCCGGGCCGCGGGTCCCGACAGCCCCGCCTATCTGATCTACACATCCGGGTCCACAGGCCGCCCCAAGGGCGTCACGGTCACCCACCGCGCCATCGTCAACCGGCTCGCCTGGATGCAGGGCGCCTACGGTCTGCGGCCGGACGACCGGGTGCTCCAGAAGACGCCGTCCAGTTTCGACGTCTCCGTCTGGGAGTTCTTCTGGCCCCTGCTCCACGGCGCGGCCGTCGTCCTGGCCCGCCCGGACGGCCACCGCGACCCCGCCCATCTGGCCGCGCTGGTCCGCGAACGGCGGGTCACCACTCTGCACTTCGTCCCGTCCATGCTGGAGGCCTTCCTCCAGGCGGACGACATCACCGGCGACCCCGCCTGGTCCGCGTCGTTGCGGCGCGCCTTCAGCAGCGGCGAGGCGCTGCCCGTGTCCGCCGCGCAGCGCTGGCAGTCGCTCACCGGGGTGCCGCTGCACAACCTGTACGGGCCGACCGAGGCCGCCGTCGACGTCACCCACCACACCTACGACGGCGACGAGGGCGTGGTCGTGCCCATCGGGCGGCCGGTGTGGAACACCGGCCTGCGCGTCCTCGACGCCTGCCTGAGGCCCGTTCCCGACGGTGTCCCGGGTGAGCTCTACCTCTGCGGTGTCCAGCTGGCACGCGGCTACCACGCCCGTCCCGCGCTGACCGCGGAACGGTTCACCGCCGACCCGTACGGACCTGCGGGCGGCCGGATGTACCGCACCGGGGACCTCGTGCGCCGCCGGGCCGACGGGGTGATCGAGTACCTGGGCCGTACCGACCGCCAGGTCAAACTGCGCGGCAACCGCATCGAGCTCGGCGAGATCGAGGCCGCCCTCGTGGGCACGGCACCGGTCGCCCAGGCCGCCGTGACCATCCGCGACGAGGCGCTCGTCGCCTATGTCGTACCGGCCGGCGGGGCCCGCCCGGAGGCGGTGGACCTGCGCGACGCCCTGACCGCCGTGCTGCCCGCGCCGATGGTGCCGAGTGCCTATGTGGTCCTCGACGCCCTGCCGCTCACCCCGAGTGGCAAGCTGGACCGGGCCGCACTGCCCGAGCCCCATGCCGTACGCGCCGCCGCCCGCGCCCCGCGCGACGCACGGGAACAGGTACTGACCGAGATCTTCGCGGCGGTGCTGAAGCTGCCGGAGGTGAGCATCGACGACGACTTCTTCCTGCTGGGCGGCGACAGCATCAGCTCCATCGGCGTGTCCAGCCGTGCCCGCCGCGCAGGTCTGGCGCTCGATCCACGCGACATCTTCGACCACCGCACCCCGGCCGCCCTCGCGGCCGCCGCGACCGTCACCGAGGACCGGGAGACCGAACCGGCCGAGGCCGCGGTCGACCTCACCCCCGAGGAGCGGTCCCGGGTGGAGCGGCTCGCACCGGGCCGGATCGACGACGTGTGGCCCCTCGCGCCGCTCCAGGAAGGCCTGTTCTTCCACTCGACGTACGACGACGGCTCGCTGGACGTCTACACCGTGCACGAGTCGTTCGACTTCACGCAGCGCGTCGACGCCGACCGGCTGCGTACGGCCGCGAGCGTGCTGCTCGACCGCAACCCCAGCCTGCGCGCCGGGTTCACCAGCGAAGGGCTGCGCCAGCCCGTCCAGTTCATCGTGCGTGACCCGCACATCCCTCTCGAAGAGGTCGACCTCTCCTCGCTCCCGGCCGCCGAACAGGACGCCCGCCTCGGCGCGTTGATGGACGAGGAACGCTCCCGGCGCTTCGATCTGGCACGGCCTCTGCTCTTCCGCATGCTGCTGGTGCGGCTCGGCGACGAACGCGGCGACCGGCTCGTCATCGGACGTCACCTCATCCTGTGGGACGGCTGGTCCGCCTGGCTCTTCCTCGACCAGCTCTTCGCCCTGTACGAGAGCGACGGCGACCCGGCGTCGCTGGCGCGACCGGGCTCCTACCGCAACTACCTGACCTGGCTGGAGCACCAGGACGACAGCCGGGCCACAGCGGCCTGGCGCAGCGCGCTGGACGGTCTGGAGGAGCCGACGCTCCTCGTGCCGTCCGCCGCCGACCGCGGTCTGGAACCGGTGATCCCCGAGCATCTGGAGACCGTGCTCACCGCGGAAGCCGGCGAACGGCTGCGGGAGACCGCGCGGAGTCACGGACTGACCCTCAACACCGTGCTCAACGCGGCCTGGGGACTGGCGCTCGCGAGTGCCACGGGCCGTGCCGACGTCGTCTTCGGGACCACCGTCGCCGGGCGGCCCAGCGAGGTGCCGGACGTCGAGAACGTCATCGGCATGTTCCTCAACACCGTGCCCGCACGCATCGCCTTCGATCCGTGCGAGAGCGTCCTGAACCTGTTGCGCCGCATCCAGGGCGAGCGTCTGGAGCTGATGCCGCACGAGTACCTGGGGCTCGGTGTGCTCCAGGCCGAGACGGGCCACCGGCGGCTCTTCGACACGCTGTTCGTGCTCCGCAACGCCGACACGGACGAGCGCCTCGCGGAGCTGCGTGTCAGGCACGGTGCGACGGCCGTGGCCAACGTCGATGCCACGCACTACCCCGTCAACCTGGTCGTCACGCCCGGCGAGAGCGTCCGTGTCACCCTGGCCTACCGTCCCGACCTCGTCGACGGCCCGTCCGCCCGCATCCTGCTCGACCGATTCGCCCTGCTGCTGGACCGGCTGATCGCCGACCCGTCCGCACCCGTCGGCTCGCTCGACGCGCTGCTGCCCGGCGAGGCCGCCACACTGGCCCGCGAGGACGCGGCGGGACGTGAACCGGTTCCGCACGAGACCGTCGCGGACATGCTGGCCGCGCAGGCCGGCCGGACCCCGGACGAGACCGCCCTCGTCTTCGGCGAGCAGGTGCTCACCTACGCCGAACTCGACGCCCGGTGCAACAGGATGGCGCGGCTGCTGCTGGCGCACGGCGCCGGCCCCGAGACGGTCGTGGCCCTGGGTCTGCCGCGTTCCGTCGACATGGTGGTGGCCCTGTTCGCGGTGCTGCGCACCGGCGCGGCCTATCTGCCGCTGGAGCTGGACCACCCGGCGGACCGGCTGTCGCTGATGCTCCAGGACGCGAATCCCCTGCTCCTGCTGACGACGGAGGGCGTTTCCCGGACCCTGACCGGCGACGTGCCGCGGGTACTGCTGGACGACCCCGGCACCGCCGCCGATCTGGCGGCCCGCTCCGCCGAAGGCGTCGAGGTCCGCTTCAGCCTGGACCACCCCGCTTACGTCATCTACACATCCGGCTCGACCGGCCGCCCCAAGGGCGTGGTGACGCCCTACATCGGGCTGACGAACATGCAGCTCAACCACCAGAAGGAGATCTTCGCGCCGGCCATCGCCTCGGCCGGCGGACGCAGGCTGCGCATCGCGCACACCGTCTCCTTCGCCTTCGACATGTCCTGGGAGGAGCTGCTGTGGCTCGTCGAGGGCCACGAGGTGCACATCTGTGACGAGGAACTGCGGCGCGACGCCATCGCCCTGGTCGCCTACTGCGAGACGCACCGCATCGACGTCGTCAACGTCACCCCGACGTACGCCCATGTACTGATCGAGGAAGGGCTGTTGGAGGGGCACCGCCCGCCGCTCGTCCTCCTCGGCGGTGAGGCGGTCACGGAGACCGTGTGGAACGCCCTGCGGGACACGGAAGGCACCTACGGCTACAACCTGTACGGGCCGACCGAGTACACGATCAACACCCTCGGCGGCGGTACGCACGACAGCGCGACGCCCACGGTGGGCCGTCCCATCCGCAGTACGCGCGCCCGCATCCTGGACGCCTGGCTGCGGCCCGTCCCCGACGGGGTCCCCGGCGAGCTGTACATCGCCGGGGTCGGGCTGGCCCGCGGCTATCTGGACCGGCCCGGCCTCACCGCCGGGCGCTTCGTCGCCGACCCGTACGGTCTGCCCGGCGAGCGCATGTACCGGACCGGCGATCTGGTGCGCCGCCGGGCGGACGGCAATCTCGACTTCCTGGGCCGTACCGACGACCAGGTCAAGATCCGCGGCCACCGGGTCGAGCTGGGTGAGATCGAGACGGTCCTCGCCCAGCATCAGGAGGTCGTGCAGGCGGCCGTCGTCGCCCGTGACGACACGGCGGCACCCGGCACCCAGCGCCTCGTGGCCTACGTCGTGCCGGCCGAACCGGACGACGAGGCACGGGAGACGGCCGAGCGGGAGCAGATCGGCGAGTGGCAGGAGATCTACTCCGCCGAGTACAGCGAGATCGGCACCGCGGTCTTCACCGAGGACTTCGCGGGCTGGGACAGCTCGTACGACGGAACACCCATTCCGGTGGAGCACATGCGCGAGTGGCGCGCGGCCACCGTGGAGCGGATCCGCGAGCTGGGGCCGAAGCGCATCCTGGAGATCGGCGTCGGATCCGGGCTGCTGCTCTCCCAGCTCGCTCCGGACGCCGAGTCCTACTGGGCGACCGACTTCGCCGCGCCCGTCATCCGCAAGATCGGCGAGGACCTGCGGCGCGACCCCTCACTCGCCGGGAAGGTCGAACTGCGCTGCCAGAGCGCCGATGTGACGGACGGTCTGCCCGTCGGTCACTTCGACACGATCGTCATCAACTCGGTCGTGCAGTACTTCCCGAGCCTCGACCACCTCGCCCAGGTCGTCACCGGGGCGATGGGTCTGCTCGCCCCCGGTGGCCATCTGTTCATCGGCGATGTGCGCAATCTGCGACTGGCACGGCCCTTCCAGACCGGGATCCAGCTCACGCGGGCCGGCTCAGACGCCGATCCGGACACCGTCCGCAAGGCCGTCGACCGGGGCATCGCCCTGGAGAAGGAACTCCTGGTCGACCCGGACTGGTTCACCACGCTCGGCTTCGGCGTCGAGCTGCGCACCAAGGCCGGCCGTCACCACAACGAACTGACCCGCTACCGCTACGACGTGGTGCTGTACGCCGATACCGCGCGTGCGCTGCACCTCGGCGACGCTCCGGAGTCGGACTGGAGCGGTGCCGACGAGCTCACGGCACGGCTGGACGAGCACCGTCCGCAGCTCCTGCGGGTGCGCCGGGTGCCCGACGCGCGGACCGCGGGCGAACTCACCGCCATGCGGGCGGTGGACGCCGGCCGGCTTCCCGGCGGCGCACCCGAGGGCGTGGAGACCGAGACCCTGCGCCTGCTCGGAGCCGAGCGCGGCTACCGGGTCCTGATGACCTGGTCCGGCGAACTCGGCTGCTTCGACGCGGTGTTCGTGCGGGAGTCGGCGGCCGTGCGGGACGGGGCGGTCCGGCGCACGTCCGGACTGCTGCTGCCGTCGGCCGACGGCACGGCCGTGCACGCCAACACCCCGGCCACGGCCCGCGGGACCGGGGCTCTCGTGCGCCGCCTGCGTGAGGACCTGGGCGGGCGTCTGCCCGGTTACATGGTTCCCGCCGCCTTCGTCGTCCTGCCGCGGCTGCCGATGAACGACAACGGCAAGCTCGATGTACGGGCTCTGCCGGACGCCGAACCTGCGGCCGCCCTGTCGACCGGGCGCGGGCCGCGCACCCCCGGCGAGGAGGTGCTCTGCCGGCTGTTCGCCGAGGTGCTCGGTCTGGCACGGACCGGCGCGGAGGACAACTTCTTCGACCTGGGCGGCCATTCCCTGCTCGCGACCCGGCTCATCAGCCGCGCCCGTACCGAACTGGGCGCCGAACTCGCCATCCGCGACCTGTTCGAGGCGCCGACACCCGAACTGCTCGCCGGCCGTGCGGACACGGGCCGGCCCGCCAGGCCCGCGCTGGAAACGGCGGCCGAGCGCCCGGAGCGCATCCCGCTCTCCGCAACGCAGCGCCGGCTGTGGCTCGTCGAGCGGATCACCGGCGGCGGAGTGGCGTACAACTTCCCGCTGGTCTTCCGGCTGCGCGGCGAACTCGACGCGGACGCCCTGCGGGCGGCCCTGCGGGATGTGGCGGGACGCCACGAGGCACTGCGGACCCGCTTCGTGGAGCGCGACGGTGAGCCGTACCAGGTCATCGTCCCGGCCGAGGAGGCCGTTCCGGAGTTCCTCGTGTCCGAGTGCGACGAGGCCGCGCTCGCCGGTCGGATCGAGGCGGCCCAGCGCCGTCCGTTCGACCTCGGAAGCGAACTGCCCCTCCGGGCCGAGGTGCTGCGCCTGGGACCGGCCGACCACGTGGTGGCCGTGGTGCTGCACCACATCACCACCGACGAGTGGTCGGACCGGCCGTTCCTGGCCGATCTGAACACGGCGTACGCGGCGCGCGCCGCGGGGACGGCTCCGGACTGGGCGCCCCTGCCGGTGCAGTACGCGGACTACACGCTGTGGCAGGAACGGCTGCTGGCCGAGGTGGGCGAGCGGCAGCTCGGCCACTGGACCGAGGCCCTGCGGGACCTGCCGGAGGAGCTCGACCTGCCGCTGGACCGCCCGGGTGCGGCCCGGACGAAGGGCCGGGGCGCGGTCGTGCGCACCACACTGCCCGACGCGACCGCCGCGGAGCTGCGCGATCTGGCCGCCGCCCACAACTGCAGCATGTTCATGGTGTTCCAGGCGGCGACGGCGGTGCTGCTGCACCGGCTGGGCGCCGGCGACGACATCCCGCTCGGAGCGCCGATCGCGGGGCGTACCGACAGTGCCGTGGACGAGCTGGTCGGCTTCTTCGTCAACACGCTGGTCCTGCGCACGGATCTGTCCGGCGACCCGTCGTTCGCCGAACTCCTGGGCCGGGTGCGGGAGTCGGCGCTCGCCGCCTTCGAGCACCAGGACGTGCCGTTCGACCGGGTGGTGGAGGCGGTCAACCCGGCCCGGGTCGCCGACCGCAACCCGCTGTTCCAGGTCATGCTCGGCTACCACCACCGCCCCGACGGGGACCCGGATCTGCTGGGCATGCCGACCGAGTGGTTCGACATGGACACCGGTACGGCCAAGTTCGACCTGGACTTCACCTTCGTCGACCACGGCGCCGGTCACGACATGGCTCTGCTGCTGGAGTACGCCACGGATCTGACCGAACCGGGCACGGCTGCCCGGCTCGTCGACCGGCTGGTGGGCCTCCTGGAGCAGATCGCGCACGACCCGGGCCGGCCGGTCGGCGCTCTGACGGTGCTCACCGACGAGGAGGAGTCGGCGGCCACGACGGTGTGGAACGACTCCGCCCGGCCGCTGGAGTCCCGTAGCGTGCCGGAGTTGTTCGCCGACGTGGCCCGCCGCCGCGCCGACGCGACCGCTCTGGTGTCCGGTGCCTCGCGGCTGACCTTCGGTGAGCTGGCCGCACGGGCGGACGCGATCTCCCGACTGCTGCTGCGGCGCGGAGCGGGCCCCGAGACGGTGATCGGCCTGGCGCTGCCCCGGGCGGAGATGGTCCCGGCGATTCTCGGTGTGCTGGGCGCCGGTGCCGCATATCTGCCGCTCGACCCCGGCTATCCCTCGGACCGGCTGGAGATGATGCTCGCGGACACGGCTCCGCTGTGCGTGCTCACCACGACGGCGCCGGCGGGAGAGCTTTCCCTGTCGGACCGGTCGGACTGTCCGGCGGTGCTGCTGGACGACCCGGCCGCCTTCGAGGGCACGACCG
The DNA here is from genome assembly GCF_050952975.1 of Streptomyces sp. CA-251247. Taxonomy (NCBI): domain Bacteria; kingdom Bacillati; phylum Actinomycetota; class Actinomycetes; order Kitasatosporales; family Streptomycetaceae; genus Streptomyces; species Streptomyces sp. CA-251247. The sequence continues at coordinate 757,015 of NZ_CP191861.1, forward strand.
CGGCCGCCGTGCCCCGCCCGGAGCCGGACAACGCCGCCTACGTGATCTTCACGTCGGGTTCCACGGGCCGGCCCAAGGGCGTCGTGGGCACCCACCGCGGTCTGAGCAACTTCTTCGCGGCGCAGTACAGGGACGTCATCGAGCCCGCCGAACGGGCGGCGGACGGCGCCCCTCTGCGTGCCCTGCACGCCGCGTCGTTCAGCTTCGACGGCTCCTGGGAGCCGCTGCTGTGGCTGCTGGCCGGGCACGAGCTGCATGTGCCGGACGAGCCGACGATGGCCGACCCGGCCGCTCTGCTCGCGCTGATCGACGCGGCCCGGCTGGACTACGTCGACCTCACCCCGAGCCATCTGCGCGAACTCACCCACCACGGCTTCCTCTCCGGGGAGCGGCACCTGCCGCGCACCCTCGCCGTGGGCGGCGAGGCCACCCCCGCCGCCCTGTGGCAGCGGCTGTGCTCCCTGCCCGGCGTCCAGGTCCACGACCTGTACGGGCCGACCGAGTGCAGCGTCGACGCCTACGGCCGGCACGGCGGCGCCGACGGTTCGTGGGCGGCCCCGGTGGGCAACATCCGCGCCCATGTCCTGGACGAGCGGCTGCGGCATGTGCCGGTGGGTGTCGCGGGTGAGCTGTATCTCGCGGGCGAAGGCGTGGTGCGGGGCTACCTCGGCCGGCCCGGACTCACCGCGGAGCGCTTCACCGCGGACCCGTACGGTCCGCCCGGAACGCGTATGTACCGCACGGGCGACCGGGCCCGGCGACGGAGCGACGGGACCGTGGAGTTCCTCGGCCGCACCGACGACCAGGTGAAGCTGCGCGGCTTCCGCATCGAGCTCGGTGAGATCGAGTCCGTGCTCGACACCCACCCGGACACCGCCGCCTCGGCCGTGGTCGTACGGGAGGACTCCCCCGGTGTGCCCCGGCTCGTCGGGTACGTCGTGCCCGCGCCCGGCCGCACGCCCGGCCTCGCGGCGCTGCGCGCCCACCTCGCGCAGGCACTGCCCGGACACATGGTCCCCGCGGCGTTCGTGGTGCTGGACGCGCTGCCTCTCGGCGTCAGCGGCAAGCTGGACCGTGCTGCCCTGCCCGCGCCCGATCTTGCGGCGCTGTCGTCGGGGCGGCGGCCGCGCACGCCGCGCGAGGAGCTGCTGTGTGCGGAGTTCGCCGGCGTCCTCGGACTGCCGGGAGTCGGCGTCGACGACGACTTCTTCGCACTCGGCGGCCACTCCTTGCTCGCCATGCGGCTGGTCGCCAGGATCCGTTCGGTGTTCGGGGCGGAGGTGTCGCTGCGGACCGTCTTCGACGCGCCCACTGTGAGCCGGCTCGCCGAGCATCTGTCGGGCGCGGTGGAGGAGGCACGTCCTGCCCTGACCGCACGTGCCTCCCGGCCGGAGCGGCTGCCCCTGTCGTCGGCGCAGCGCCGGCTGTGGGTGCTCTACCAGGTGGAGGGCCCCAGTGCGACGTACAACATCCCCTCCGCGTGGCGTCTGACGGGACAGCTCGACGTGGCCGCGCTGCGTGCCGCGGTGGCGGACCTCGTCGAGCGGCACGAGACACTGCGCACGGTCTTCCCCGACGAGGGGGGGCGCCCCTACCAGCTGGTGCTCGACGCGCACGAGGCACTCGTGCCGGTGGAGTTCGAGGACGCGAGCGAGGACGCGCTGCCCGGGCGACTGGCGCAGGCGGCGGCGTACGGATTCGCCCTGGACCGTGAGGCTCCGCTGCGGGTCCATGTGTTCCGGACCGGCGAGCAGGAGTACACCCTGCTGCTCCTGCTGCATCACATCGCCGGGGACGAGTGGTCCGAGCTGCCCCTGAACCGGGACCTCGCGCGGGCCTACGGGGCGCGCAGCGCCGGGCTTGCGCCCGACTGGCAGCCGATGCCGGTCCAGTACGCCGACTACACGCTGTGGCACCTGGAGTCGCTCGGCGACGAGCAGGACCCCGACAGTCCGACGTCCCGCCAGATCGCTTACTGGAAGCAGGCATTGGCGGGTGTGCCGGAGGAGCTGGCGCTCCCGGCCGACCGGCAGCGGCCGCAGGAGTCGAGCTATCGGGGAGGCGCGGCCGATCTCTCGCTGGACGCCGAACTGACCGCGGAACTGAAGCGGGTGGCACGCGCCGGCGACGTCAGCATGTTCATGTTGCTTCAGGCGGCGGTGGCCACGCTGCTGACCCGGCTGGGTGCCGGTCACGACATCCCCATCGGCAGCCCGATCTCGGGACGCACGGACGCGGCGCTGGACGACCTGGTCGGCTTCTTCCTCAACACGCTGGTGCTGCGCACGGACACCTCCGGCGACCCGACGTTCCGGGAGCTGCTGGCCCGCGTCAGGGAGGGCGACCTGGCCGCCTTCGACCACCAGGACGTGCCGTTCGAGCGTCTGGTGGAGGTGCTCAATCCGGCGCGGTCGCTCGCCCGCCACCCGCTGTTCCAGGTGATGGTCGTCTATCTGGCAGCCGGCGGCGACGAGGCCTCCCTGCCGGGTCTGCGATCACGACGGGTGGACGTCGGCCAGACCACGGCGAAGTTCGACCTGTCCTTCGACTTCGTCGAACGGGCCGACGGGACCGGGGTCGACGGCGTGCTGGAGTACAGCGCCGACCTCTTCGACGAGGCGACCGCCCGGTCGTTCGCCGACCGGCTCCTGCGCATCCTGCGGGCCGTGGCGGCCGACCCGGACACCCCGGTGGCACGGATCGGCGTGCTCGGAGACGCCGAGCGCCGGCGCATCCTCCACGAGTGGAACGACCGGCCGCTCACCGCGCTGCCGACCACGGTGCCTCGGCTCTTCGAGGAGCAGGTCCGGCTGTCGCCCGAGGCGCCTGCGGTCGCCTCCGACGGGGTGGAACTCACCTACGCGCAGGCGAACGCCGAGGCCAACCGGCTGGCGCGGCTGCTCGTGGCGCACGGTGCCGGTCCGGAGCGGTACGTGGCCCTGGCCCTGCCGCGTACGGCCCACACCCTGGTGGCGATCCTCGCGGTCCACAAGGCGGGAGCGGGCTATCTGCCGCTCGATCCCGAGGCACCCCATGGCCGCACCACGGAGATGCTCGACGACGCCCGTCCGGTCGTGCTCCTGACCACCCGCGCGCTCGCGGGTGAGCTGCCGGGTACGGACGTGCCCGTGCTGATCGTGGACGATCCGGCGACCGCGGAGCGCACCGCCGCCCTGGACACGGCTGACGTGACCGACGCCGAACGCACGGCGCCTCTCGCGCCGGGCCATCCGGCGTACGTCATCCACACCTCGGGTTCCACCGGCCGCCCCAAGGGCGTGGTGGTCACCCACGAGAGCGTCGGCAACCTCTTCCACAGCCACCGCGAGACGCTGTACCGACCGGCGGTCGCGGCCACCGGCAGAGACCATCTGCGGGCCGGTCACGCCTGGTCGTTCTCGTTCGACGCCTCCTGGCAGCCCCAGTTGTGGCTGCTCGACGGGCACTGCGTCCATGTGGTGTCCGAGGAGACGCGCCGCGACCCGGAGCTGCTCGCCGCCGACGTCACCCGGCACGGCTTCGACTTCCTGGAGGTCACCCCGTCGTTCTTCGCGCAGATGGCGGAGACCGGGCTGCTGCGGGACGGTCACTGCCCGCTCGCGGTCGTCGGCGTCGGCGGCGAGGCGGTGCCCACGGCGCTGTGGCAGCAGCTCGCGGCCCTCGACGGAACCGAGGCGTTCAATCTGTACGGGCCGACCGAGTCGACCGTCGACGCCCTGGTGGCGCGGGTACGGGACAGCGAACGGCCGCTCGTGGGACGGGCGGTGGCCGGCACCAGGGCGTACATTCTGGACGCCTCGCTCCAGCCGGTGCCGCCCGGAGTCACGGGTGAGCTGTATCTGGCGGGCGGCGGCCTGGCCCGCGGATATCTGGACAGCCCGGCGCTCACGGCCGAGCGGTTCGTCGCCGACCCGTTCGGGGGGCAGGGCTCGCGGCTCTACCGCACCGGCGACCTGGCGCGCTGGACGGCGGAGGGCCGGATCGACTATCTCGGCCGCGCCGACGATCAGGTCAAGATCCGCGGCTTCCGTATCGAACTGGCCGAGATCGAGTCCGCTCTCGCCGCCCACCCGGCGGTCGGTCACGTTGTGGTGACGGCACGTCAGGACGGTCCCCGCAAGCAGTTGGTGGCCTATGTCGTCCCGGCCGCCGGGCAGTCACCGGATCCGGGGCAGCTCCGCGGCCATCTCGCGGCGACGCTGCCGGACTACATGGTCCCGGCCGCGACGGTCCTTCTGGAACAACTGCCGAAGCTGCCCAACGGGAAGCTCGACCGGGGGGCGTTGCCCGCACCCGACTTCTCCGCGCTGTCCTCCGGGCGGCAGCCCGCGACACCGCTGGAGAAGGTCCTGTGCACGGTCTTCGCCGATGTGCTGGGACTCGAACAAGTGGGCGCCGACGACGACTTCTTCTCTCTGGGCGGCGACAGCATCGTGGCCATGCAACTGGTCAGCAGGGCTCGCGCGGCGGGAGTGCGGATCACACCGCGGCTGGTCTTCCGGCACCGCACCGCGGCGGGGCTGAGCACGGTCGCCGAGCTCGTCGGCGCGGGCGAGCGGACGCCCGCCTGCGACGACGGCACGGGCAGTGTGCCCCTGACGCCCGTCATGCACTGGCTGCGCGAACTCGGCGGCCCGTTCGGGAGCTACCACCAGGCGGCGCTCGTCCGCACTCCCGCGGAGCTGGACGTGTCCTCGCTGACCACGGTGCTCCAGGCGCTGGCGGACCGGCACGACCTGCTGCGGGCCCGGCTCGTGCGGCCGTCGACCGACGACACCACGAGCTGGAGCCTGGACGTTCCGGCGGCGGGCGCTCTCGACGCCGGCACGTGGATCGAGCGGGTGGATGTGGCCGGAGCGGACGACGGGACGCTGCGGACGACCATCGCCGAGCACGCGCACCTCGCCCGGACCCGGCTGGACCCGGACGCCGGCGAGATGGTCAGGGCCGTGTGGTTCGACGCGGGCACGGAGCCCGGCCGCCTTCTGCTGATGGCCCACCACCTGGTCGTGGACGGTGTCTCCTGGCGGGTGCTCCTGCCGGACCTGGCAGCGGCCTGGCACGACGTGGCGGCGGGCCGCCCGGCGCAACTGGCGCCCGTCGACACGTCGTTCGCACGCTGGTCGCGGCATCTGTCCGAGCTGGCGAAGGACCCGGCGCGGGAGGCCGAGCTGCCCGTCTGGACCGCGGTCCTCGACGGCGGTACGGAGCCCTTCCCGCTGGCGCGCGAGCTGGACCGGGCGCGCGACACGACCGCGTCGATGCGTGAGCTGGACCTGCGTATGCCGACGGAGCGCACAGCACCGCTGCTCTCGACCGTCCCGGCGGCCTTCGGCGGGACGGTCAACGATGTGCTGCTGGCCGGCCTGGGGCTCGCGGTCGCCGACTGGCGCCGTCGCCACGGGGGCAGCGACACCTCGGTGCTGGTCGACCTCGAAGGACACGGACGCGAGGAGGAACTCGCCGGTGACAGTGCGGACCTGTCCCGCACGGTCGGCTGGTTCACCAGTGTCTTCCCCGTCCGTCTCGACCCCGGCCCCGTCGACCTGGCCGACGCCTTCGCGGGCGGCCCGGCCGCCGAGGAGGCGGTGGCGCGCGTACGGGAGCATCTGGCCGCACTGCCGGCGAACGGCGTCGGCTACGGTCTGCTGCGGCATCTCAACCCGCACACCCGCGAGGTACTGGCACAACGGGAAGCGCCGAGGATCGAGTTCAACTACCTGGGCCGCTTCGGCATCCCGGAGGCGGTGGACTGGTCGTACGCCCCCGAGGAGGACGTGGCCGACATCGGCCCGGAGCCCGCGATGCGCGAGGGCCACGCACTGAGCATCAACGTCGTGACCGAGGACCGCGCGGACGGGCCGGTGCTGGCCGCCCACTGGTCCTACCTGGACGGGCCGCTCTCCCGGGAGACCGTCCAGGACCTGGCCGAGACCTGGTTCCGGGCACTCGAAGGGTTGCTCGCCCGGGCGGCCCGCACGACGCCCGCACCCCCGAAGAACTGACCGGACCCACACATCCGTACCGAGGAGAAGGACACCATGAGCAACCCGTTCGAGAACCCCGAGGGCGTGTACTCGGTGCTGGTCAACGACGAGAACCAGCACAGCCTGTGGCCGGACTTCGTGGACGTCCCGGCCGGCTGGACCGTCGCCCACGGGCCGGCGTCGCGGCAGGCGTGCCTGGAGTACATCGAGACCAACTGGACGGACATGCGGCCGAGGAGCCTCGCGCAGTCGATGGACAGCTGACCGCGCCGGGTGGACCGCCGACAGGGTCGGCGGTCCACCCGGAAGACGACGAAGGAGCCGGGCCGCGAGTGATCTCGCGGCCCTGCTCCTTCACATGCGGACCGGTCGGGCCGGTCAGGAAGCGGGCTGCTCCACCTTGGTGGCCGGCTTGCCGTCGACCGCGGCCGCCAGCTGCGGGACCAGCCGCTCCATGACGTAGGGCAGGCTCAGGACGGAGACGAACGACGTCGCGTTGCCGTAGTCGCTGGTCTCCGGGATGTAGACCTCACGGCCCTCCTTCACCACCTTCAGGTCGCCGTACGAGGCGTCCTTGTGGAGCTTCGCGGTGTCCTTGGCGACATCGCCGACGATCCACACGACGGCCTGCTGGTCGAGCAGGTCCATGCGCTCCTTGCTGATGTTCGCGCCGAACTTGTCGCCGATCGCCTTGTCCAGGCCGGTCGGCAGCTTGAGCCCGAGGTTGGTGAGCAGGCGCGAGCGCGCGTCCTGGCTGCCGAAGACGAAGGTGCCCTCGTACGGCGTCGCCATCACTGCGGTGGCGTCCTTGAACTCGGGGTGCTGCGAGGCGGCCGCGGCGATCTTCGCCTCGACGTCCGCGACGGCCTTCGTGGCCTCGGCGGGCTTGCCGACCGCGGTGCCGACCCGCTTCGTCAGCTCCTGCCACGGGATGCCGAAGTCGTTGTACTCCTTCGGCTGCGCGACGACCGGGGCGAACTTCGACAGGGACGCGTACTGCTCCTTGGTGAGACCGCCGTACAGGGCGAGGATCAGGTCGGGCTTCAGGGCCGCGATCTTCTCGACCTGCGGGCCGGTGCCGGTGTCCTTCAGCACCGTCGGCGCGGCGCCGCCGGCCAGCTTGTCCGTGGCCCAGGGACCGATGGCGCCCTTGTAGCCGCCCAGCCACTCGGTGGTGCCGACCGGCACCTTGCCGAGCGCCAACAGGGCGTCCTGGTCGGTGAGTCCGACCGTGACGATCCGCTGGGGCTCGGACTTGATCGTGGTGTTCCCGTACTTGTGCGGGATCGTCACGGGGAAGGCCTTGCCGGCCGACGCGTCCTTGCCGGTGGATGCGGACGTGTCCGACTCGGAGTCGCCCCCGCAGGCGGTGGCGGTTCCGAGCAGAAGCAGAACGGAGGCGAGCGCGGCGGCGAGCCGTGGAGCTCTGAGGGAGCGGGCCATCGGTGGTCCTTCGGTTCGGGTTCCTGTGGAGCGGTGAGGGTGTGGGGGGCTGTGTTTCCTCAGACGCCGCGATCGCGGCTGTCCGACCACGCCTCCCACAGGGCGGCGTAGCGTCCTTGTGTACGGCGGAGTTCCTCGTGGGTGCCGGTCTCGACGATGCGTCCGCCGTCCATGACGACGATGCGGTCGGCGGTCGCGGCCTGGGTGAGGCGGTGCGCCACGATCAGTGCCGTACGACCGTCGACAGCGCGCGCGACGGCCTTCTCCAGTGCGCGGGCTCCGGTGCTGCCGGCCTCGGCGGTCGCCTCGTCGAGGATCGCGACGGGCGGGTCCGCGAGGATCAGCCGTGCGAGCGCGAGCGCCTGTGTCTGTGCGCTGCTGAGCCGGTGCCCGCCCTCGCCCACCACGGTGGCGAGCCCTTCGGGAAGGGCTTCGGCCCAGCCCAGCGCGTCGACCCGGTCCAGTGCGCTGCGCAGTTCACCGTCGCTCGCCCCGGGCTTGGCCAGCCGGAGGTCGTCCGTGAGCGTCCCGGCGAAGACGTGGGTCTCCTGGGTGATCAGAGCGACCGTACGGCGGGTGACGGCCGGGCCGAGTTCGTGCAGTGCGGCGCCGCCGAGTTGCACGGTGCCGGCCGAGGGCCGGTGCACTCCCGCGATGATCTTGGCCAGGGTGGTCTTGCCGGCGCCGCTCGCCCCGACGAGCGCGACGCGTTCCCCGGGCAGCAGGGTCAGGTCGACGTCGTGCAGCACGGGATGCCCGGTCTCGTACGCATGGCAGAGGCCGGTGACGGTGATGGACGCGTCGCGCGGGGTCGAGGGCCGCGCGGGCTGCTCGGGGGGCGGCTGATCGGCCACGCCGACGAGCCGGGCGAGGCCCGCGGCGGCCGACAGGGCGTCGTCGATGAGGACGAGCGCGGAGTTGATGGGGGTGAAGAGGCTGTGGAAGTACAGCGCGGCGGCGGTCGCCGTGCCGAGGGACGCGGATCCGTCGCGCACCAGCCAGAAGCCGGTGACGAGGACTGCGGCGAGCCCGATGAACTCGCCGACGTGCAGACGGCTGTAGAAGCCCAGCACGAGCTGGACGCCGCGCATGGTCAGTTGGACGACGGACCAGGAACGCCCGGCGGCCCGTTCGCTGTGCTCCTCCTCCAGCCGGAACGCCTTGACGGTCGTGCTGCCGCCGATGGTGTCGAGCAGTTGCTGCTGCTGGGCGCCGGTGGCGATGCGCTGTTCCGCGTAGAGCGGTACGGCCCTTCGGACGTACCAGCGTGCCGTGTGCACCTGGACCGGGACGGCGAGCAGCGCGGCGAGCAGGAACCTCCAGTCGAGCACCGCGAGCGCGCCGAGGGTCAGGATGATCGCGAGCAGTGAACGGGCCAGCTCCGGCAAGGCGTTGCGGACGGCGTCGGCGATCAGGGACACGTCGGCGGTGACCCGTACGGTCAGATCGCCGGAGCCGGCTTTCTCCACCTGCTCCAGGGGCAGACCCAGGGCCCGTTCGACGAACCGCTCGCGCAGTCGGGCCAGGACGGTTTCGCCGAGCCGGGAGATCAGCGAGAGGCCGAGGCCGGTGGTGAGTCCCTGGACGACGGCGACGGCGGCGAGCAGCACCACGATCGTGGTGATCGCATCCGGCGGCCGGTGGTCCGCCGCCAGGTCGACGACGCGCCCGAGCAGCGGCTGGATCAGCAGTCCGACGGCCGTCGCGCCGACCATGACGGCGAAGCCGCACAGCGCGAGGAGCCGGTGGGGGCGCACGAGTTCACCGACGGCGGCGCGGGTCCGTGCCGCGGTCGCCGTCGGCAGCAGCTGCCGGACGGGCTCGCCGCTGCCGGCGGTCTCCTGCACGGTCTGTCGCTCCGGGTTCGCGTCGGTGGGTGCGGAGGCCTGCTGGGGTTCCGTGTTCGCGTCGGTGGGCGTGGCGGCCTGCCCGTCGGCCTGCTGTTGTGTCATGAGAGAACTGCCGAACGGTAGGAGATGCGGTCACGGACGAGTTCGGCGTGGGCGGCGCAGCCCGCCACCCGGCCGTCCTCGATGAGGACGACCCGGTCGGTCACGGACAGCAGCGCCGGGCTGGTGGTCACCAGGACGGTGGTGCGATCGCGGCGGATGTCCCTGAGGCCGGCCGCGATCCTGGCCTCGGTGACCGCGTCGACCGCCGTGGCCGGGTCGTGCACCACCAGGACGGGTGTGTCGGCGGCCAGGGCGCGTGCGAGCGCGACGCGCTGGCGCTGTCCGCCGGACAGTGAGCGCCCGCGTTCCGTCACGATCGTGTCGCCGCCCTGGGGCAGCGTCCCGGCCACCTCGTCGGCGCCCGACGCGGTGAGCGCGGGACCGATGTCGTGCTCGGGTGGCGCCGCGGCGCGGACGTTGCCGGTGAGCGTGCCTTCGAAGAGGTCCGCGTCGTGTTCCGCGACGAGGATCGCGGTGCGGACGTCCGCGGGATCGAGGGTGGTCATGGGTACGCCGTCCAGTTCGACCGAGCCGCTGTCGGGGTCGGAGCGCCGGGCCAGGCAGAGCAGCAGCGCGGTCGCGTCGGCGGGGTCGGTGGCGACCACGCCGACGATGTCGCCGGGTGCGATGTCGAGATCGAGGTCCCGGAGTGTGCCGTACGAGACTCCGCGCAGGCGGACGCCGCCCCGGACGGGCTGCGGCAGCCGGTCGGCACCGGGGAGTACCGCACTGTCCGCGCCGAGCACTCCGGCGATGCGCGTGGCGGAGGCACGGCCCTGCGCGAGCTCGGAGTTGATCCAGGAGAATTCCGAGAGCGGTCCGAGCAGGAACAGCGCGAGGCCGACCGCCGAGACCAGTTCGCCGAGGCTGATGTCCCCCTGTGTCGCGAGTCGTCCGCCGACGAGGGCGACGAGGGCGATGAACACCCCGGTGAGCGCGAGCACGATGCCGTTCTGCCATGCGCGCGCCCGTGCGGCCCGGAGCGTGGCAGACAGGGACTCACTGCTGGTCTGCCGGTAGCGCGCGACGGCGGCGGATTCGGCGCCGATGCCCTTGAGCACCCGCAGCCCGGCCACCAGGTCCGCGGCGATGCCGGACGCCTGTGCCGCTCGCTCCTGTTCGGCCTCGCTCCGGCGCTCCAGCGGTTTGCTCAGCAGGTGGCCGAGCCACAGGAGAAGGGGTGTGCCGAGGAGCACCACGAGTCCGAGCAGGACCGAGATGCTCACCAGGACCACCGCGCTGACGAGGAGTCCGGTCAGCGCCGCGACGGCGACGATCACGGCCATGTTGACGGCGCCGACCCGCTTGGCGTCCTCGGTCGCGATGTTCGTCAGCTCTCCGGGAAGCCGACCGCTGTCCGCGCCGCCCTCCGGTGCCAGGATCCGGCCGACGAGCCGGGTCCTGAGGCGGTGGGCCGCGGTCTCCGCCGCCCGTTCACCGGCGCGCGCGCCGAACCGGAAACTGAACGACAGTCCCACGTAGACGACGGCCAGCGCCGCGATACCCAGCAGCAGCCCGCCGGTGTCGCTCTTGGCGACACCCTGGTCGATCACGACACCGATGAGCACGGGGACCAGTGCCTCACCCGCCTGGTGCCCCGCGCCGAGCAGCACGCCGATCGTCACATCGCGGCGCTGTCCCGTGACAGAGCTCCGCAGAACATCCCGCCCCGACAGGTCTGTTGCCCCCACCGCACTCCTCCGGACCTGCTTGGCAGTGCCCATGGACCGAGCACGAGAACTTAGGTAAGGCTAGACTAACCACGACCTGATGGGCCACCCCTCGTCGACGATCGAGGCAGGAGCGTGATCCGGCGGCGGGACGGCGTGGACGACCGGCCTCAAGCCGGCCCCGAGTGCGCCGATTCCGGGGGCACTTGAGCCGCCCGCGCCGCGCCGTCGGGGTCGTCGATCCGCACCAGCCGGTAGTGCTGCTCGTACTTGGGCCTCTTGCGCCGGTCGGCCTTCTTCGGCCTCGCCCGCCGGGCGGCGGCCACGAGCGCACCGACCTCGGGTCGCTCTCTGCGCAGCCGGTAGAACGCGCGCCCGGACATCCCGACGAGTGCGGCCGCCGGGCCGTGCAGGGCGCCGCCGCGCATGGCCGTCAACAGGACCCGCAGCGCTGTCGCGTTGAGGGTCGCGCCCGGGACCGGTCCGCGCGCCCTGGCCATCGTCGCCGCCGCAGCCATCGCGGCCGCGAAGGTGGGGTCGTGCTCCTGCCAGGCGGTCAGCAGCCGCTCGGAGACACCGGCCGCCACCGCACACCCCGGCGGCCCCAGCCCGAGAGCGGCGGCCCGTACGGCGTCGGCCATCCGCGCGGCGGTCTCCTCGCGCAGACTCGGTCGCGCACCCAGTGCGTGGAGCAGGGCCCTGTCGACGTCCTCTTGTGCGTCGAGGTCTGCCACCACACCATCGGCCCACGACTCCAGCCGGTTCGCGGGGTCGACTCGTCGCTCTTCCACTCGCAACACCTTCTTAGGTTAGCCTCACCTAAGCATATTCTGGAGTGGGATGACGACCCGTTCACAGGAAAGGATCAGCTTGTGCTCTGCACCAGGTTGACCAACGCACGTGTCATCACGATGGACCCGGCACGCCCCGCCGCCCGCGAGATCGGCATCTGGCGGGGACGCATCGTGGGCCTGGACGAGGAGGTGGCCGCACTCCCCGCCCGGCAGGTGGTGGACCTCGACGGGGCGACCGTGCTGCCGGGCTTCATCGACAGCCATGTGCACCTCGCCTGGACAGGACTGAAGGCGCGGACACCGGACATCGCCCCCAGTAGCTGCGTCGACGACATCCTCGGCGTCGTCGCGCAGGCGGTCGCCGACGCGCCGCCCGGCAGCTGGGTCGACCTGGGCGGCTACGACCAGCGCACCCTCGACCGCCCCCTGGGCGCCGCGGAACTGGACACCGTGAGCCAGGGGCGCAAGGTGTACCTCGGACACATCTCCGGACACGCGTGCCTGGTCAACACCGCGATCCTGGACCTGCTCCCGCAGAGCGTCCCGCACACGGACGGTTTCCTCGCCGAGGAGGCCATGGGCGCGGCCCTGCGGCTGCGGCCGCCGCATTCCCTGACCGAACTCGTCGACGCGATCGAGACCGCCGGGTGGACGTGCCGGCGCGAGGGGGTCACCGCGTGTGCCGAGGCCGGCATCGGCAGCGAGCTGTTCGCCCACAGCCCCGTCGAAGCCGCCGCCTACCAACTCGCCCACGAGACAGGGCGGTTGCCGATCCGGCTCCAGCTCATGGTGGCCGCGGACGCCCTGAAGCCCGTCGACGCCGCGCCGGAGGACATGACGTCGCGCGCCTTCGGCCTCGGCCTGCGCACCGGCTTCGGGGACGGGCACCTGTCGCTCGGCGCCCTCAAGGTCTTCACCGACGGCGGCATGATGGCGCGGACCGCCGCACTCACCGAGCCGTACCACGGCACACAGTCGGCGGGTCAGCTCCAGATGCCCGCCGAGCAGCTCGAGGACACCATCGTCCAGGGCCACCTCGCGGGCTGGCAGCTCGCCGTGCACGCCATCGGGGACCGCGCGGTCGATGTCGCCCTGGGCGCCCTGGAGAAGGCGCAGCGACTGCACCACCGCCCGGAGGCCCGGCACCGCGTCGAACACGCCGGTCTCGTCCGCCCGGACCAGCTGGCCCGGTTCGCCGCCGTGGGGGCCACCGCCGTCGTCCAGCCCAGCTTCCTGCGGTACTTCGGCGACGACTACGCGGCGATCATGGGCCGTGAGCGGGCACCCTGGCTCTACCGGGGCCGGGGCTTCCTCGACAACGGCGTCCGTCTGGTGGGGAGTTCGGACCGTCCTGTCGCCGACGGCGCGCCCCTGCGGGCCATCCAGTTCATGGTGGAGCGGGCCTCCGAGTCGGGCCGGCTGGTCGGCCCGGACGAGGGCATCGGAATCGACGAGGCGCTGCGGGCCTACACCTCGGACGGCGCGTACGCCTGCCACTGGGAGGACAGCGCGGGCAGCATCACCGCCGGCAAGCGCGCCGACCTCGTCGTCCTGGAGGACGATCCGCGGCGGGTGCCCGTCTCGAAGATCGGCGACATCGCGGTGATCGGGACCTGGCTGGAGGGGAACCGGTCGTCGGACGAGCCCACGGCCTGATGTCACCGGCGGAGCGGTGGGCAGGGCCACCCGGGCACACCGCACTCACCAGGCGTCCACCACACGTGACGATGGGTAGCCGTTCGACGTGCGCCCGCTCCTGGGCACTGTTTCGCTGATGGGGGAACGCACCTCCGTCACGAAGGAGTGACCATGAGCCCGGAAAGGCCGTCACACGGCTCCGCCGAGGACATGAAGCAGCAGGCGCAGAAGATGGAACAGGCCGCGGAACAGTCCTCCGACCCCCATGTGCGCCGACGCCTGCGGGAGAAGGCCACTGAGCTGCGCCGCCGCACCAGCCGGCAGCAGGGCGAGGCCCCGCCCGGGGACTTCCACCCCAAGCACTGACCGTCGCGCTCGGAACGGGGGCCCGCTCGGAACGACGGCCGGTCAACAGGCCCGCTCGGAACGGGGGCCGCGGCAAACCCGCCGGCCCCCGTTCTGCGGCTTCCGGCCCGTCCTCAGCCGTCCGAGGTCCCGCTCGCCGCGTTCCGCCACACCGTCAGGTCCAGGGTGAGGTACTTGCTCGGTGAGTCCTCGGCCGAGAAACCCTGCACCGTCAGCAGGCCCAAGTGACCCGTGCCGGTCGTGATGCAGATCTGACGGCCCTTCGACAGCCTGTTCACGTAGACGTTCTTGGTGAACCGGGTGTCCTTGCGGCACGTTTCGAGGGACCCCTGCTGGCCCGGGTCGAGCAGGACCAGATTGCCCTCGTTGCTCTCCGCGTCGAGGTAACCGCCGGTGTCGTAGGAGAGTTCGTAGCCGCCGTCCTCGCCCTCCTGCGGCCGGACGTCGTCGTCACTGAGCGTCAGATGGAAGCCGGCCGTGAGGTTGATGCCCGGGTAGTCCACGGGCTTCGGCGGGGCCGGCGCCGGGTCCGGCTTCGGGGCGGACTCATCCTTGCCGCCGGTACCGCTCTCCCCGGTGTCCGAGGAGGAACCGCCCTGGGACGCACCGCTCCCCCGCGACGTGTCGTCGTCCTTCATCGCCAGGTACGCCGTCCCGCCCCCGACGCCGAAGACCAGCAGGACGGCCAGGGCGATGAGCGCCGCGCGTTTGCCGCCACCGCCGGTGGCGCGCCGGGCATGGGGATCGACGTACGGGGCCGGGTACGGGCGCGGGTTCGGATTCGCAGGTACCTGGGTCTGGGCGTAGGCGTGGGCATGGCCGGGGTTGGTGGGCTGGTGGTGCTGCGGGGGCGGGTACTGCGGGGAGGGCCCGTGCGCGGCGGGCGGGCCGTAGCCCGGAGGCGGGGTGCCGGGCGTCACCGGGGTGGTGGGCGAGTACGCCGCCGAGGGGGTGGTGGAGGGCGGCGGCGGTGTCTGGGCCGGGGCCGGGGCCGCCGCACGTCCGGTGATGTCGGCGCTGACGGCCGCGGGCAGCCAGTCCTCGGGCCGCCGCAGTACCGTCTCCGCGTTCGCCGACTGGCAGAGTCCGATGATGTCGGCGATCGACGGCCTGGCCGCGGGGTCCTTCGCCAGGCAGCGCGTGACGAGTTCCCTCAACCGGTCCGGCACTCCGCCGAGATCCGGCTCCTCGTGGACGATCCGGTACAGCACGCCGTGCGACGTGCCCTCGCCGAAGGCCGGGGTACCGGCCGCGGCATACGCCGCGACCTGACCGAGCGCGAAGATGTCGGTCGCCGCCGTGACCCGCTGCCCCGCGGCCTGTTCGGGGGCCATGAACGACGGTGTGCCGATCGTGACGCCGCTGCCGGTCAGCGACGTCGCGTCGGCCGCGTAGGCGATGCCGAAGTCGATGACGCGCGGTCCGTCGGCCGCGAGCAGCACGTTGGACGGCTTGAGGTCGCGGTGCACGATGCCGGCGCCGTGGATGACGTGCAGGGCCTCGGCGATGCCCGCGACGAGCAGCAGCACCGCCTCGACCGGGAGCGCGCCGTGCCGGGCGACCGCGTCGGCGAGCGAGGGACCCGGGACGTACGCCGTCGCCAGCCAGGGCTGCGGACCGTCGGTGTCCGCGTCGATCACAGGAGCGGTGAACAGGCCCTGCACGCGCTGCGCGGACTTCACCTCCTGCGCGAAACGGCGGCGGAACTCCGGGTCCTCGCCGAACTCCGGGCGGATCACCTTGATGGCCACCGGCCGTCCGCCGGGCGTGTACGAGAGGTAGACCTTGCCCATGCCTCCGGCACCGAGCTTCGCGGTCAGCCGGTATCCGGCGATGGTCGCCGGGTCGTCTCCCGCGAGCGGCTGAAAGACCTCTGCCTTCCCCCGGTCGTGCTGCTGACCACTCATCACGCATTCCCCCTACACAAAACACCGATGTCGCACGGCACCCTACCCAAGGGAAAGCGGTGTCCCTCGCTGTCGGGCGCCCGTCGTACGCGTGGCGCATGGCCGGCGGGACGCGCGCAGGCCGTGACCGGCGCGACGCGCGCAGGCCGTGACCGGGGCCGACGTGCGTCCAGGGGCGCCTTTTCGGGTGGCCCGCCGCCGGCCCTGTCGCCCTCAGGTGACCGTTCCGGGTCGGGCCGCCCCTCACGTACACGGAAAGCGCAGCACCGCCGGTACCCGCCGGTTGTCGTCCTCCGAAGGCGGCAGGCCCAACTTCCCGAAAAATGCTCGCCACATGCTTCTCCACGGTTCCGGCCGAGACCACGAGCGCCCGGGCGATACCGGCGGTGGATCTGCCCTCGGCCATCATCAGGGAGAGCCCGGCCCGTTCGCGGTTCGTCAGGGAGCCCAGTTCCTGCGGGCGGCTGCCCGCGCCCGCCAGTGGGGTGACGGCCTCGAGGATGATCAACTGCCCCAGCGCCACACCGGCGAGGACGTTGGAGGAATCCGGTAACGGCGCCCGGCCGCACATCGAAGCTGAAACCGTCGACAGCGACCGTCGTGCCGTACCGCTTGGTGAGGGAGCGCACTTCGATCATGCCGGACCCCTGCTGCATGTGGATGTCATGTCCTCCACGCCAGGAGCCCGGATCGGTCACCGGACCGTGGCAAACCTCCGTCTTGAGCTGGGGGTTTTCCCCCACCGCGGCACAGCGGGCCGTCGGCCGTCCACCTGTGGCGGTGGCTCGGCGGGCCGGGCGGTCCTACCGTGGAAGGGACATCGTCACCGGCCGGCACGACGGCACCGGCACGCAGGCGGACGCGCGGCGCGACGTGATGTGCCGTGACGAAAGCGCCGTCGTCGTGTCTTCTCCAGTGCCCGGCAAGCGGGGGCGATGGCGCAGGAAGGTGTTGCAGGTGACATCGATGGCCGACACCGGCTCCCAGCCCCTCGTACTCGGCGCGCACGAGGCGGATCTGGACGATGCCACCCTGGTCGTACGCGCCCGTGACGGCGATGTGAGGGCCTTCGAGGTACTGGTGCTTCGCTATCAGGGCCCGATGTACCGCTTGGCGCTGCGCATGCTCGCCGGCCGTGGCGACGCCGAGGATGTCGTGCAGGAGGTCTTCCTGACCGCCTGGCGCCGACTGGGCCGGCTGCGGGAGAGTGCCGCGTTCGTGGGCTGGCTCTACCGGATGACGACCAACCGGTGCCTAAATGTCATCCGGGCGCGCAGGCCCACGGCGGATACGGACCTGGACGCTCGCGCATCCGGCGACGCCGCCGGATCCCCGGAACGGTCGGCACAGGTCGGTGAACAACTGGTCGCGCTCTCCGGCGCCCTCCAGCAACTGACAGCTGAACAGCGCGCCTGCTGGCTGTTGCGGGAGGTGCACGGGCGCTCCTACGACGAGATCGCGAGAGCGACGGGCACGACCCCGACTGCGGTACGCGGACGCATCGCACGCGCCCGCGCCCACCTGGCGGAGGTGATGGCTCCATGGAAATGAACGACGCGCAGGGCTCCGCGCTCCCGTGCGGCCGCGACATCGAGACGGTGTGGGAGCGGCCCTCGCCGAGGGGCGGCGACGAGCCGGACGGCCACGACCCCGGTTGCGCGTACTGCGCTGCCGCCCGGGAGAGCCTGGCGGTGCTGCGGGAGGTGACGGGCGAGCTCGCCGCGGAGGAGATCCAGCCGCCGGCCGGGTTCACCGCCCGGATCATGTCCGCGGTCCGGGCGGAGAGAGTCCGCCACCACATGCTGGTTCTGCCCAGTACGGAGCCCGGCGAGGTCCGGGTCAGCGAACAGGCGGTAGCCGCCGTGCTGCGGTCCGCCGCCGATTCCGTCGACGGTGTCCACGCCCGGCACTGCCGGATCACCGCCACC
Organism: Streptomyces sp. CA-251247; assembly: GCF_050952975.1. Lineage (NCBI taxonomy): Bacteria > Bacillati > Actinomycetota > Actinomycetes > Kitasatosporales > Streptomycetaceae > Streptomyces > Streptomyces sp. CA-251247. The sequence continues at coordinate 774,700 of NZ_CP191861.1, forward strand.
GGGACGGATGGCGCCGTACGGGTCCAACTGACCATCGCTGTCGCCTATCGCGGCTTCCACTCCGAGGCGGTCGACGACGTACGTGAGCGCGTGCGGGCCGCCGCCGCGGCACGCGTCGGAGTGTCCCTCGTGCACGTGGACCTGACGGTGGAGGACCTCTACGACGCACAACACCACCGGGACGAGGCTCCCGGTCTCTGAGACCGGCCGACGCACAAGGACAGGTGCTCGCGATGGGAACACCCCTCCCCCACGACAGGACCGGAGCGCCGCGCACCCAGTGGGTGGTGGCCGATCCGGTGATCGCCGCGGTCGCCGCTCATGCCGCGGGCGGTGTCGCCGGTGTGGTGCGGCTCGAACCCGGCCTCACCGGCCTCGCCACTCAGGTGGCACGCTCGGCCCGGCAGAAGATCAACGGCCTGACACCCGCGCCGACCGAGGGCGTACACGTGAGGGTGGACCGGTCGGCTGAACCACCGGTGCTGCGCGTCTGCGTCGACCTCGTCACCTCGGGGCAGGACCAGGCAGCGGCCGTGGCGCGGGCAGTTCAGCGTGAGGTCACACGTGCGGTCGGCGATGCCACCGGCCTGACCCCACGCTCCGTCGGGGTCTCGATCACCGACATCGAGCCGTACGGGGCCGGTACGAGGTGACACCTCGTACGGACCTGACACGTTCCCTCCTGGCCGTCGTTGCCGGGATTCCGGGCCTGCGCCCGGCGACGTCCTCCACCACCCCCTTCGGCTCACGCGTGCCGTGGAACCTCGACGCGTCGGCGGTTGCCGTCCGCGATGATGTCGTCGAGATCCGCCTTGTCACCCTCGTCCTCCCTCTTCCCGAGGTCCTCAGCAGGGCCGAGGCGGCCCTGCACGCAGTGCTGGAGGGGACCAGGTGGAAGGACGCCCGAATACGCCTGATCGTCACCGACATCGACGCCGCCGCCCTCACCACTGCGGATCAGGAACAGCGAGGATGAGTCCGCGAATATCGTGACGTTCTGCCCTGCCAGGGGTCCTACCGGTACGACGAGCGCGACACCGCCTCGTACGTCCGGAGCCCGAGGAGGGCGTCATGAAGATTGCCGATCACTCCACGTTCGCCGCCGGTGACACCGACAAGGGCACCGGTCCCACGGCGGTATCGCGAGGCCAGAACTCCGAAGAGGGGCAGGGCAGTACCACCATCGCCGACGTCGTGGTCCAGAAGATCGCCGGAATCGCCACCCGCGAGGTACCCGGCGTGTACGCACTGGGCGGCGGCGCGTCACGGGCGTACGGCGCGATGAAGGGGCGGATCCCCGGAGCCTCGGCCAGTGCCGGACAGGGTGTATCCGTCGAGGTCGGCCAGAAGCAGGCGGCCGTGGACCTCCAGATCCTCATCGAGTACGGCGCGTCCATACCCGACCTGTCCCGCGCGGTCCGCAACAACGTCGTGGACGCGGTCGAGCAGATGACCGGGCTGGAGGTCGTCGAGGTCAACATCAACGTCAACGACGTCCACATACCCGGCGATGACAAGGACGACGGCGATCAAGGCCGCACCGACCGCGTCGAGTAGAGCGGAGAGCTCCGAACGGGCGCCGGCGGATCGGGTTTCTACCGACCGTCGGCGTCCTCCTCGTCCTCCCATTCCTCTGCTTCGTCGTCGTACTCCGCGTCGGCGTCCTCGCTGTCCTCGTCGGCGTCCTCGCTGTCCTCGTCGTATTCGGCGTCCTCGGCGTCCTCGTCGTACTCGTCTTCCGCCTCGGCGTCTTCGGCGTCTTCGGCGTCTTCTTCCTCCGCAATGGCGTCCTCATGGGACACGACCACTTCGCCGTCGCGGATCTCCCCGCGCCAGCCCTCGGGCTCCTCGTCAGTGAGGGACACATACCGCTGGAAGTGCTTGAAGTCCAGGCGGATACGGCGCCCTTGGGCTCGCCACAGATTGCCTGTCTTCTCGAAGAAGCCCGACGGGTAGTACTCCACGACCAGGACGATCCGCGTCAGCGCGGGCGCCAGCTCATGGAAGCTGACCACACCCTTGGTGCTCCCCTTGGCGCCCTCGGATGTCCACGCGATGCGGTCGTCAGGTATCTGCTCCTGGACCTTCGACTTGAAGCTGCGGTTGGACAGAGCGATCTTGACCTTCCAGTCGCTCTCCACCTCATCACCCGCCGAAACGCTCTGGACGCCCTTCATGAAGCTGCTGAACTGGTCGTACTGGGTCCAGAAGTCGTAGGCCGTGCGCAGGGGCACTCCGACATCGAGCACTTCGATGATGTTCATGGACTTGCCGCTCGACTTGCCTTTGCCCTTGCCGCCACCGAACGCTCCCTTGACCTTATCCATGACGCCCTTCGCCTTCCCGGACACGATGGCCTTGAGGGGAGAATCACCCCCGAGGATTTTCGAGCCGATGGCAGGCAACGACCCGGGATTGTCCGCCACGTCGGTCAGCTGCCCTGTGACGTCCTTGAGCTTGTCCCCCGCCTTGTCGGCAAGCCGCCCCATCTGCGCATTGGCGTACCCCGACAATTCCTCACGCAGCCGGTCCATGCCCGACTGCTCCGTCCCCGACCGCGCGTCTGCCTTTCCCGTCATGACTGCCTACCTCCGACGCCCGGAACGCGAGGATGCCTTCTTGGCCGGGGCGGACTTCTTCGCCGCGGCTTTCTTGGCCGGTGCGGCTTTCTTGGCCGCTGTCTTTTTGGCCGCCGTCTTCTTGGCGGGGGCCTTCTTGGTCGGGGCCGACTTCTTCGCCGGGGCCGACTTCTTGGCCGCCGCCTTCTTGGTCGGGGCCGACTTCTTGGCCGGGGCCGACTTCTTGGCCGGGGCCGACTTCTTCGCACGGCGAGACGGCTGCCGATCGGGCTCCTCGTCCTTGTCAGGCTCTTCGTCCTCGTCAGGCTCCTCGTCGAGCTCGTCCTCCGGTTCCTCGTCCTCCGGTTCCTCGTCCTCCGGTTCCTCGTCCTCGTCCCACTCCTCGTCCTCCGGCTCCTCGTCCTCGGGCTCCTCGTCCTCGGGCTCCTCGTCCTCCTCCGGCAGCCGCACCTTGTCACCGAGTGCGCTCGTGCGGCTCTGGAGAGTGTCGGCGAGGGAACTCATACCGCGATCGGCGACGGCCGCAACCGCCTTCCGCCCCGCCTCCAGGACATCGCCCTTGAACTGCTCCTGAAGCTCGGCGACCTGCGGGAGCTGACCCAGACGACTCACGGCCTCAGCCGCCAGTTGGCGAGGCTCCAGCCCGAACCGTCTGCCCGCCAGATACGTGGCCACCGTCAGCGCGAGCTTGCCCTTCTTCGTCCGGCCCAGCACGTATCCGCCCGCAACAGCCGCCGCCAGAGCCACCTTGGTCTGGTTGTCCATGAATCCATCACCTTCCATCGGCGCTTTCGCACGGTGCGGATTGCCGCCGGAATGCGGGGGACTTCGCCGCCCGGGCGCGTCAACTGCCGTCTCTCGAAGGGGGCAGCGCGGGAAGGCAACTCGGTGACCCTCGCATCAGGCGACCCGGGCGACTGTCACGCGCAGCAGGCACATCGCACCGGGGCCGCCGACTTTCTTGTCAGCCCCACGTTGTCCAGTCTGTACCCAAATGAGACAGCCGCATCCGGAGGAACTCCCACGCCCCCGCCGCCGGTGACACACAATTCCGGCGCCGTCACTCACTGCCACCGGCGGAGGGCCCTGTCGCCCGCGCGGGACGAGGACCGCGAGCCCACCGGACTCCGTGCCCCGAACTATGCGGGGACAGGCTGCCGGATGGGGGCTCCGGCGTGGTGGAGGCTGGCGAGAGCCTGCCGGTAGGACGTGATCAGGCTGGTCTCCAGGTAGTCCACTCCCAGCTCCTGGCAGTGGCGGCGGACGATGACCTGCGCCTTGCGCAGATGCGGGCTGGGCATGCTCGGGAACAGGTGGTGCTCGATCTGGTAGTTCAGTCCGCCGAGTGCGACGTCGGTGAACCAACCGCCGCGGACATTGCGTGAGGTGAGCACCTGGCGCCGCAGGAAGTCGGGGCGGTCGTCACCGGTCAGGATCGGCATGCCCTTGTGGTTGGGGGCGAAGATCGAGCCCAGATAGACCCCGAACAGGCACTGGTGAACCGCGAGGAAAGCAAGGGCCATGCCGGGCGGCAGCACCAGCAGCAGGGCACCCAGGTAGACGGCGAAATGCGCGAACAGCATGCTTCCTTCCGCCACGCGGTTCTTGAGCGAGCGGTCTGCCAGCGACCTCACACCGGACAGGTGCAGATTGAAGCCCTCAAGCGTCAGGAGGGGGAAGAACAGGAACGCCTGGTACCGGCCGAGCAGACGGGGCAGCCCCGTTGAGGCGTGCGCCTGGTTCCTCGACCAGACCAGGACGTCGGGGATGAGGTCGGGGTCCAGCTCCTCGTGATTGGGGTTGGCGTGGTGGCGTGTGTGCTTGTCCTGCCACCACCCGTAACCCATGCCGATACCGGCGTTGCCGGCGATGCGGCCGGTTCGTTCGCTGGCTTTGCGGAGCCGGAAGACCTGCCGGTGTGCCACGTCGTGCGCGAGGAGTGCGACCTGACCGAAGACGACGGCCAGGAACGCCGCCACCGCGAGCGTCCACCAGCTGTCGCCGACGAGAACGAACGCGACCCAGCCGCCGACGTACAGCGCGGCCACCGAGGCGATCCGGGCCGCGTAGTAGCCCGGGCGGCGGCCCATCAGACCTGCGTCGGCGATCTTCCGGGACAGCTGGGCGAAATCACTCCCCGTCCCCTGTCGGATATCGGGCGGGGCAGGGTGAACGGTCTGCGAATCCATGAAAACGAGCTCCCTCACGGGTGTCGGATGCGGCCGGCACTGACGTCCGCAGTGGTCAGGAGTGACCTTGATCCAATCGCCCCGTACGAAGTCGGCCGTCACTGCCGGGGAAAGGGCCCTGTCGGAGGGCGCCGTCCACGGGCACAGATCAGGCCGACTGTTCAGAGGGTCTCGACGCGCTCACCGAGCGCGCGGATCGGCCGCCGCGCACGCCCCGGACAGCACAGCCCTTCCCAGGGCACACGGGTCGCAGCGACCGTCTTGCCCCTTCCAACGAACGGTAGCCACCACACGTGCCCGGAACGCGACCCCGCATCTCACCACGGGCCGAGGACCGGGGCTCCACTGCCGAAGGCTGCCGGTCTGCACGGTCGGCAGGCGGCCGGGCCCGGCCCTCAGTCCGCACGGCAATGCGGATCCGGGTCGCGTACAACCCATCAGCGGTCCCCGGTGTCGTACGCACCAACACGACGGAACCGCTCGATGGGGGATCGGGATGAAGAGCTCCGGACACAGAACCCGTACCGCTTTTGTCATTGCCTGCGCACTCGTGGTGGGCACCCCCCTGGTGTCGGCCGGCCCGGCGGTCGCCGGGCCGGGCACCGCCGGGACGGCCGCCTCCGGGACGGCCGCCTCCGGGACGGCAGAGGATGTCGTCATCACCCTGGGCGTCCGTGACGGCCGCGTCGTCCCTCCCGAGGCACTGGCTCTCGCCGGTGGGCGGCTCCATGTGACCGGCCGCGCGGACAACGCGACCAAGCGCAGCCTGTACGAGTACGACCTCGCCGTCACCGGTACGCCCACCGCCGGGCCCCGGCGCCTCGCCGTCGACAACTTCTGGAACGACTATCCGTGCCGGGACGACCCCGGCACCTTCTGCTCGGAGCTCGACTCGAGACTGTGGGGGCTCGGCGACGGCCGGATCGGCTATCAGGAGCCGTGGGGCAGCCACCATTCCGTCGGCGGCACACGCCCGCCGCAGCAGGTCTCACTCCAAAACGAATGGCGGCAGGACCGGTTGACCTCGGCGGCCGGCCGTTACGTCGCCGTCTTCGACGGCTTCGACACCCGGGTGGGAGACCTCGACGGCGATTCCGGCGCACAGCACATCGCCGACGGCCGTCCGGCGTCCGTGTGGGCCACCAAGGTGTGGACCCGGGGCGAACAGCCCGGCGCCGTCCAGTCCTACGACCTGAAGACCGGCGCGAAGTCCGGGGACATCGCTCTCGGGACGGGCTGCACCGCCGAGGAGCTCCAGGTGGTGGGGCGGTGGCTGTACTGGCGTTGCCCGGGAGTCGACAAGGCCGGGGTGTGGGACTTCGGGACCCGGAAGAACGTCGCGGTGCCTTCGCAGGACGGTGTCCGGATGGGCGACGGCTATCTGGTCTGGTACGAGCCGTCGGAGCGCCGGCTGGAGCTGGTCGACTTCCACCAGGGCGGTGGATTCCCGTACGTGGAGCGGACGTTGGCCTCCGACGTACCGTCCGGAGCATGGGACGTCGACCGGTTCGGCGGCCATGTGGCGTTCACCGACACCGAGGGACGGATCCGCATCAGGCCGGTGACCGTGCCGCGCCAGCCGGTCACGGTGACCGACCTGGCCCCCGAAGCCGGGTTCGGGCCCTGGCGGGGCGACTGGCGGCTCAGCCGTCCGGCGGCGTCCTGGACCGTCACCATCAAGGATCCGTACGGCAACGTGGTGAGGGAGATCCGTGGGCGGGACAGGGAGGGCTCCTCGGTGCAGGCCGGCTGGGACGGAAAGGACTCCGACAACCAACCGGTGCCCAGCGGGGCGTACACCTGGACGCTCGGCGTCGACTCGGGCGACGGAACGGGGACGCACGAGCTGACGAGTCGCGGGCTGGAACACACCCGGGAGGCGGGCGGACGCAGTGCGTTCCGGGACACCGACGCCGACGGGTACGGCGAGATGTTCTCCATGACGACCGCCGGCAAGCTGGCCGTCCACCATCTCTCCCGCGACAGCGGCTCATGGACCTCCACCGGCTGGGACACGACCACCCGCTTCGTGTCCGCGGGTGACCTGACCAATGACGGGTGCGGTGATGTGGTGGCCCGTACCCCGGACGGCAACCTCTGGCGGTATGCCCCGGGCTGCGGGGCCCGGGTCACCCCCGACACTCCGCGGACCCTGGTCGGCGCGGGCTGGGGAGGATTCGACGCGATCGTGCCGGCTGCCGACAACGACCCGTTCCGCACACCGGATCTGATTGCCCGTCAGGCATCCACCGGACGTCTCTATCTGTATCCGGGGAATGCGGGAGTGACGGGATACGGCAGGCCGATCCTGATCGGACCCGGCTGGAACGGCTACACCATCATGGGCGCGGCCGATCTGACCGGTGACGGTATCGGGGACCTGGTGGCCCGGGACAGCGGCGGCGAGGTCTGGCGCTACGACGGCCTCGGGGAAGGGAAGTTCCTGCCCCGCAAGCTGCTGCTCCAGGACTGGGGCGCGGGACGCCGGGAGATGATGGTGGTCGGTGACGTGACCCGGGACGGTTACCCGGACCTGGTGTCACGGCACGGGGACGGCAGTCTGCTGCGGAACAAGGGCAACGCCGCGGGCGGCTTCGGGTCGACGGTGACGATCGGTACGGGCTGGGGCGCGTACGCCCGGCTGTACTGAGAGGGCACTGCGGGCCCAGGCGGCTCACGATGTCACAGCGCCCGCTCCGGCCTCGGCCGGGGCGGGCGCTCCGTCGGACGCGCCCCTGCCGACCGGCCGCGCCGCTGCGCGCAGCGCACACAGACGCTCCACGACGGGATCACGGCAGGGCGCGGGCCAGCAGCAGGGTGACGTCGTCGGACGAGGTCTCGGTCGGGAGTGTGTCGATCACCACCGAGCAGAGATCGTCCACGGACAGGCCGGTCCGGGTGAGAGCGTTGCGCACCCGTTCCATGCCGACGTCGATGTCCTGGCGGCGGTCCTCCACCAGTCCGTCGCTGTAGAGGGCGATGAGGCTTCCCGCAGGCAGGTCCAGCTCTGCGGCCTCATAGGGCAGCATCCCCAGACCGAGGGGTGTTCCGGTCGGCAGATCGGCAAAGGCGACGCTTCCCCCGGGGTCGACGACGGCGGGCGGCGGATGCCCAGCCAGCGCCACCGTGCAGCGTCGTGTGGCGGGGTCGTAGACCGCGTACACACAGGTGGCGCCCATGGAGGGCAGCGGCATGTCGGAGTCCGGTTCGTCCTCGACGAGTCCGATGAACGTCCGGTCCACCCTGGTCAGCAGTTCACCCGGGGGCAGATCCAGGTCGGCGAGTGTGCGGATCGCCGTGCGCAGCCGGCCCATGGTGGCGGCGGCGTCGATGCCATGGCCGACGACGTCGCCGACGACCAGTGCCACCCGGCCGCCGGGCAGCCCGATGACGTCGAACCAGTCGCCGCCGACTCCGCGGACGCCGTCCGCCGCGTCCGCCGGCAGATAGCGGGCCGCCACCTCCATGGCGGTTCCGCCGCTCACGGAGCTCGGCAGCAGACTGCGCTGGAGGGCGAGGGCGGTGGCCCGCTCGCGGGTGTAGCGGCGGGCGTTGTCCAGACTCAGCGCGGCCCGGGACACCAGCTCCGCGGCGAGCTGGTGATCGCTTTCGTCGAAGGGCATCGGGTTGTCCGTCCGGACGAACACGGCCACACCCAGCAGAACGCCGCGCGCACGGATCGGGAGGACCATCAGGGAGTGCATGCCGAACGCGCGGATCTTCTCCGCCCGCGCCGGGTCGTTGGCCAGCCAGGAGTCCGCTGAGGTGTCGAGGGTCGGCTCCAGCACCGGACCTCCCGTCGACAGCACCTGCATGAACGGCGACGCCTCGGGGACGTAGACCACCTCGCCCTGGGTCCACAGGGACTCCGGGGCGCCGGTGTGGATGGACGCCCTGCCCGCGCGCCGGAAGGTGGGGATGCGCCCCTGGGACGGCTCCAGCCGTTCCAGCGGCTCCTCGCCCAGCTGCACTGCCTCGGTCAGGTCGACGGTGACGTAGTCGGCGACGAGAGGAACGGTGAAGTCGGCCAGCTCCTGTGCCGTACGCATGACGTCCAGAGTGGTGCCGATGCGGGCACCGGCCTCGCTCACGACGGCCAGGCGGTCCCCGGCCCACCGCCTGTCGCGGACGGCCAGGACCACCAGGCACACGCCCAGGGGCCGGCCGTCGGCGTCGTCCAGACGGACGAAGGAGGCGGAGTAGGCGCTGTCGCGCACCGTGCCCGCCGCGGCAGGTACCCGGTACTCGCGGCCGGTCAGACCGGCGCCGGTGGCCAGCACCTGCCGCATCGCCGTCGCGAGCTCTTCGGCGTCGCCGGGCAGCGCCTCCCCGGGCCCGCGCCCCAACCGGGACTCCCGGGCGATTCCGTCGTACTGGCCCAGGGTGTCGTTCACCCAGATGCACCGCAGGTCGGTGTCCCAGAGGGCGAACCCGGCCGCGGAGCGGGTCAGGAGGGCCGCCAGTGCCGCTCCTGCGACATCCTCCGTGCTCTCCAGCAGGGCGGTCAGGGTGGTCGTTCCGAGCGTGGGGTCCGGTGTTTCCATGGCCGTTCTGATCCTTCGGACGTGCCGCGAAACGCTGAGCGCCACCCCTCCTGACGTCCTGACTGCCAGTGAGCAGGCGCCCATGGCCGAATGGCTCGACCGCCTGGCCAACTCCCCCGAAGCGACGGCCGTGAGCTGATCACTGCTTGCTCACACGAGGCTCAGAGCATGTCCTCGATGGTGATCGGCAGCTTGCGGATCCGGCGTCCGGTGGCGTGGTGAACGGCGTTGGCGATCGCAGCCGCCGCGCCGACCTGGCCGATCTCGCCGACTCCCTTCACGCCCAGGGGGTTGACGATGCCGTCCTCGATCTCGATCAGCTCGATGTCGACGTCCGGCGCGTCCGCGTTGACGGGCACGAGGTACTCACCGAGGTTCGAGTTGACCCAGCGGCCGGTGTCCGGCGACATGTAGTTGGCTTCCAGGAGCGCCTGCCCGAGACCCCACAGCATGCCGCCCATCAGCTGACTGCGGGCCGTCTTGTCATTGAGCACCCGGCCGGGTGCGAAGGCACCCGTCATACGCCGCACCCGGACCAGGCCGAGTTCGGCGTCCACTGCGACCTCGGCGAACTGGGCGCCGAAGGTCATCATTCCGTAGGGGACGTCGGGGGGCGGCGGGCTCCACTGGCCCGAAGCCTCGGCATCCGACAGGAAGTTGCGCTGCATCAGATCGGTGTACGGGTCGGATGACGTGCCGGCCGTCATGACGCCGTCCTGCACGACCACGTCGACCGGGTCCGTTCCATGCAGCGGCGAACCGGAGTCGCCGACGGCCCGTTGGATGAGCTGCTGGCGCAGGGCCGTGGCCGCGCTGTGCACGGCCGCGCTGATCATGCCGGCGCCCGCGGAGCCGACTGCCGCGTTGATATTGGGCAGATCGGTGTCACCGTCCTCGAAACGGCAGCGGTCCACACGCATGCCGAGACCGTCCGCGGCGACCTGGGCCATCACCGTGGCGACGCCGGTGCCGAAGTCGGGGGTTGCGGCCTGGACGACCGCGGTCCCGTCGGCGTACAGACGCGCGCGGGCACGCTGGGCATTGGGGAGCGGGGGCACCGGGTACGCCGCGGTGGCCATGCCCGTACCGATCAGCCAGTTGCCCTCACGGCGTGTGCCGGGCCGCGGATCGCGCCCCTGCCAGCCGAAGCGCTGTGCTCCGCGCTCATAGCACTCCCGCAGACCACTGCTGGACCAGGGAAGCCCCGACATCGCGTCGACGTCGGAGTGGTTGCGCAGCCGCAGTTCGATGGGGTCGAGGCCGAGTTCATGGGCGAGCTCGTCCATCGAGCATTCGAGCGCGAACATGCCGGTCGCCTCACCCGGTGCCCGCATGAACGTGGGGGTCATGGTGTTGGCCCGGAACAACCGGTAGACGCCCTCGTAGTTCGGGCAGGCGTAGATCTGCGAGGAGATGCCGATCGAGGGTTCTGCCCAGTCGTCGAAGTGGGAGGTCGGGGACAGTTTGTGGTGCCGGATCGCGGTCAGCCGGCCCTCGCTCGTCGCACCGATCGCCAACTGCTGCTCCTGCTCCTCACGGTGCCCCACCGAGGTGAACATCTGCTCGCGGGTCAGGGCGAGCTTGACGGGCCTGCCGACCTCGCGGGCCGCCATGGCGGCGAGCGCCGAGTGGGCATGGATCATCGCCTTGGCGCCGAAACTGCCGCCGACGTAGTGGCCGATGACGCGGATCTTCGACATCGGGATGCCGAGCAGCCGGGAGACGGTCATCTGCGTGGCATTGACCCCCTGGGTGGCGTCGTACAGAAGCAGCTCGTCGCCCTCCCACTCGGCCGTGGTGCAGGAGGGTTCGATGGGGTTGTGATTGTTCGCGGCGTACGTGAACGTGCCCTCCACCCGAATGTCGGCATCGGCCAGCCCGGCTTCCGCGTCACCGCGCTCGAGGCGGCCCGGTACCCAGCCGCCGAAGATCCTCTCGGGCTCGTACGCCTGGTCCCGGCCCTGGTCGAGGGTGGTGACCGGGGTGGTCTCCTCGTAGGAGACGCTCAACAGCTGCGCGGCGTGCTGGGCGCGTTCCCACGTGTCGGCGATGACGATCGCGATCTGCTGGCCCGCGTAGTGGACGGTGTCGTCCTGCATCGGGAAGAAGGTCTGCGCGGGTGCCGCCGTGCCGCCGAGCGAGGGCACGAGCGGCGGCTGTTCGGCGATCTTCGGGAGGTTCTGGTGGGTGAGGACGGCGAGTACGCCCTCCTCGGCCTGTGCGGCACTGGCGTCGATGCCCGTGACCCGTCCCGCGGCGACACGGGAGCCGACCACGTACGCGTACGCCATGTCCGGCATGGGGATCTCGGCGGAGTAGCGGGCGCCTCCGGTGACTTTGGGGCGACCGTCCACACGGTCGAGCGGCTGTCCGATGGCAGAGGGGGTGGTCGTGGTCATGACGGGCTCCCGCTCTCGCTTCCGGACGCGGACGCGGTTCCCGTTCCGTTGCTGAGCATGTCGAGTGCGCGGACGATCGCGCGCTGCGCGAGTTCGACCTTGAAGGCGTTCATGGGCGTCGGCCGGGCGGCGGCCATCTCCACGCGGGCGGCCATGGCGAAGTTGTCCCGCATGATGGTCGCGCCGATCAGGAAGTCCTCGGCCCGCTCGGCCCGCCAGGGCTTGGTGGCCACACCGCCCAGCGCCATCCGCACGTCCACGATCCTGCCGTCGGCGACGGACATCGCGGCCGCGACCGAGACGAGCGCGAACTCGTACGACTCGCGGTCCCGGACCTTCAGATAGAGGGAGCGCCGGGCGAGGGGTGTCGGGGCCACCTCGATCTCCGTGATCAGCTCACCGTGCTCCAGGGGGTGCTCGCGGTGTGGCGAGTCCCCGGGGAGGAGGAAGAAGTCGTTGATGGGATAAGCCCGTTCGCCGCTCGGACCCATCGTGTGCACACGTGTGTCCAGCGCCATGAGGGCCACGGCCACGTCCGAGGGGTGGGTGGCGATGCAGTGCTCGCTGGTGCCGAGCACCGCGTGACCGCGGCTGAAGCCGTCGATGGCCGAGCAGCCGGTGCCGGGCTCGCGCTTGTTGCAGGCGGAGTGCGCGTCGCGGAAGTACGAACACCGCACGCGCTGGAGGAGGTTGCCTCCCATGGACGCCATGTTGCGCAGCTGCGCGGACGCACCGAGCTCCAGGGCCTGGGCGATCAGCGGGAAGCGCTCACGGACGACGGGAGCGGCGGCGACCTCACTCATCCGGGCCAGCGAGCCGATCCGCAGGCCGCCTTCCTCAGTGCCCTCGATGCCGGTCAGCGGAAGCTCGTTGATGTCCACGAGCCGGCGGGGGTTCAGCACGTTCTGGCGGAGCAGATCGACCTCGGTGGTGCCGCCGGCGAGGAAGTCGCTGGTGGGATCGCTGCTCACAGCGGCGACGGCGGTCGCCGTGTCGGTCGCGCGGAGGTAGGTGATCGGCCGCACGTCGGGCCTCCCTACGGTTGGTCGCGGACGGAGCGGATCGCAGCCCGGATATGGGGATAGGCGGCGCAGCGGCAGATGTTGCCGCTCATCCATTCCTTGATCTCGGCGTCGTCCCCGGCGTGGCCCTCCTGCATCAGCGCCACGGCGGACATGATCTGGCCGGGGGTGCAGAAGCCGCACTGGAACGCGTCCTCGGCGATGAAGGCCTGCTGCATGTCGTGCAGTTCGCCCTCTTCGGCCAGGCCCTCGACGGTGGTCACCTCACGGCCCTCGCAGGTCATGGCGAGGGTGAGGCAGGCGAGCACCCGTTTTCCGTCGACCCACAGCGTGCATGCGCCACAAGTGCCCTGGTCGCAACCCTTCTTGGCGCCCGTCAGGTCGAGACGCTCACGAAGGGCGTCCAACAGACTGACGCGGGGCTCGATGTCGAGAGTGTGCTCGGTGCCGTTGATCGACAAGGTGACCCGGACCGGACCGGGACCTCGTTCCTCGAGTGCTGCCCCTCGTTCTGTGAGGGCCGGGCCGCGTGCGGACATAGCGCACCTCCAGAGAAAGCACCCCTCCATGCTCATACACATACAAACCCTGCGCAACCGTAAGATTTGCGGTATGAGCCAGAGTGTGCGAGAAGCAGCCCGAGAAGCGGTGACGGTCGTCTACACCTGGGAGGTGGTGCCCGGCAGGGAAGAGCAATTCGAGGAGTGGGCCCACGAGATCGAGGCGGAGGCAGCCTCGTTCACCGGCCACCGCGGAGTGACCTGGCTGCGACCCGAGGGCGACAGCCACCGCTACCACGCGGTCGTCCGGTTCGCGGACACCGAGAGCCTGGACCGCTGGATGACCTCACCCCAGCGGGCCTCCTGGCAGGACCGCGTCAAACCCTTCGGCCGCTCGGCCCATCCGAAGCTGACCACCACGGGGCTGGAGACGTGGTTCAACGTCCCCAACGGCCCGGCCCGGCCACCGGCGCGCTGGAAGATGTCGCTCGTCACGATCGTCGCGGTCTATCCCTTCGCGCTGCTGTACGACGGGGTGTTCGCCGAGTACTTCCACGCCTGGCCGCTCCTGGCCCGCACCCTCGTCTTCCCGGTGATCCTGGCCCCGCTCCTGACGTACGCGGTCATGCCGTTCATGAGCCGGGCACTGCGGCGGTGGCTGTATCCGGACTACCCGCTGGAGTGACGGGAGCTGCCGCTCGGGCCCGCCACCGACGGCGTTACCCGCCGGTACGCCGCCCGGAGCCGACAGGTCTGCTGATCCTCCGAGTGCGGTCGCCGGTAGCGTGAACCCATGGGGACACGACCGCGCTGCACACTCGCCGCAACGGTGCTCGACGCCCCCGACGCACGGGAGTTGGCAGCGTTCTACCGGGGCTTGCTGGGCTGGCCGGTACGGGAGGACCAGCCGGACTGGGTGATGCTCGCGCCACCCGAAGGCGGCGCCGGCCTGTCGTTCCAGACCGAGCCGCACTTCGTGCGCCCACAGTGGCCGTCCACACCGGACAGGCAGCAGATGATGATCCACCTGGACATCGAGGTGGACGACCTGCCCTGGGCCGTCGCACACGCCCGCGCCCTGGGCGCCACCCTGGCAGACCTCCAGCCCCAGGAAGACGTCCGGGTGCTGCTCGACCCGGTGGGCCACCCGTTCTGCCTCTTCGTGGGCGCGGCCGGCTCCGGCGGCTGATGCCACACCTGCTTCACCTCACCGAGGCCTGATCACCGTCGAGGATCGACCGGCTTCAGGGCTTCCGAGCCAGGAGGTATGCCTGTCGGCCCTGCCGGGGCTTCTCCTGCTCGGTGGGCTCGCGAATCATCCGGGCGTCCACCTCGAGCCCGGCCCGGCTCAGCAGCTCGGCGATGCGGTCGGGAGACACCCAGTACACATCGAGGGAGAGCTCGTGACCGTACGCGTTCTCCAAGTGGCGGTGTTTGTCACCAGCCTTGAAGCCGACCAGCAGATGGCCGCCCGGGGCCAGGACGCGGTGGAACTCGGCGAACACCACCGGCAACAGCTCCGGAGGGGTGTGAACGATCGAGTACCAGGCGAGGATGCCGCCGAGAGCGCCGTCGGCCAGATGCAGGTCGGTCATCGACCCTTCGTCGAACGTCAGGTGCGGGTGCATCCGACGGGCAACCGCGACGGTCTCCGGCGACAGGTCGATGCCGAACGCATCCACCCCGAGTGAGTGCAGATGCGCCGTCACATGCCCGGGCCCGCACCCGAGATCAGCGACGGGCCCGCTGTCGGCGCCCCGCGTGAGTTCGGCGAATGCGCTGATCATCGCGCGGCCGTACAGGTCGCCTTCGAACGCGGGAGGCGCGATCTCGGCGTAGTCGACGGCGACGGTGTCGTAGGCCACGCGCGTGGCGTGCAGGTAGGTCGACTCGGTCATGGCTGAGGACAGTAATGGGTGCGTGATGGCCATGAGCGCGTATCGGCCACCGCGTACCTGCGCCTCGACGATGCCGCAACGGACTGCGCGGATTCAGGAACGCGACCGCTTGCTGAAGAACGTGACCGGGCGCTCCTGCCGTTCTCCGTCGACGACGATGTCCACCGACTCGTTGTAGAAGGCCACCCGGTCCTTGATGAGCTCCACGGGGCGCAGCGGGTCCGGGTAGCTCCAGGCGATGTCCGGCAGTACGTCGGCGTCGCCCTCCCAGGACCAGTACTCCGTCGCCACACCCTTGTACGGGCAGCGGGTCTGAGCATCGGTCGGGGTGAGCAGGTCGAGGCGGACGTCATCCCGCGGGAAGTAGTAACGGACCGGCAGATGGGTCTCGAACAGCAGAACCGGCGTGTGCGTGTCCGCCACCGTCGTGCCCTCGATCTCGACCTGGACGTGACGAGTGCTCGGCAGGGCGTCCACCCGCTTGTGCGGGTCGCGCGGGTGCACGAAGATCTCCTCGTCCTCCTCGTACCAGTGGTCGAGAACATCGCGGCCGAACCATTCGAAGCTGATGTGTCCGGCCAGCTCCTCGCCGGGATAGGTCCAGGCCGCCGCCTTGACCGACTGGTCGGCGAGCACGAGGTCGTAGAAGACCGTCGCACCCGCATGACGGCGCGAGTTGGCCGGCCGCTCCACCGTGCGCAGCAGATCCGTCCGGACGTCCTCGGCCGGAAAGGCGTAAAGAGGCACCGGGCGGCCGGGCTCCCACACAAGAACCGGTCGCCGGCTGTCCACGACCGTGACCTCGCCCTTGGTCGCCCGCACCCAGCGCTCGCTCGGCTCCCACACCACGCTGTCGATCGCTTCGGACCGACGGTGCACGGTCGGCACGGCATCGGAGCTGTCGCTGGTCGTAGCCATCGGTCTGCCTCCTCGGTCCGCCACCTGTTCCTGGAACCCAGTGTCGCGCCCCGACCGCTCCCGGGCCCGGCAAGATCCGAACGACAGCCCCTGGCCCTGTCGGTTACTCGGCCCAGGGCTGGAAGCCCGTGTCGAGCACCTCATCGAGCAGGGCGCGCAGCTGGGAGGCCTTCTCCGCGCCGAAGGTGTCCTCGAACTGAACCTGCACGGCGCGCCACAGCGGTAGCGCTGCCTTCAGACGGGCATTGCCGTCCGGCGTGAGCGCGACGATGCGCGCCCGGCGGTCGGCTGCCGAGTGCTCGACGGTCACCAGCCCTTCCCGGGCGAGCGGCTTGAGGTTGGTGGCCAGGGTCGTGCGGTCCATGGCGATCATGTCGGCGAGGTGGGTGATCGTCGTCTCGCCCTGGTTGCTGAGCTTCTGGAGGATGCTGAACTGCGTGGAGCGAAGGCCGACCGGGGCGAGGGCCTTGTCGTACGTCGCACCGAGATACCGGGCCGCCTTGCGCAAGGCCATGCTGTTGCAGGCGGGGGCGGTCTGTGCGGCCATGATCTCCTCCGAAGCTTCGCCGAGACAATAAGAGTATATGCACCTAATGGAGGAAGGCCGCCCGTCCGGGGCTGCGAGGCACGCACC
Organism: Streptomyces sp. CA-251247; assembly: GCF_050952975.1. NCBI lineage: Bacteria > Bacillati > Actinomycetota > Actinomycetes > Kitasatosporales > Streptomycetaceae > Streptomyces > Streptomyces sp. CA-251247. The sequence goes on from NZ_CP191861.1 coordinate 791,383, forward strand.
CCGGGCAGGTCCACACGGGACGCCCACCTTTGCGATTTCAGAGATAGGAGCATATGCTCGTATCTTCCCTGTGCGGCCGCTTCCGCCTGCCGTCCGCATGTCTCCTCCACCCTCACGAGAGAGCCCTTCATGACAGTTCCCGCCGGATCCGTAACCGAGCGTCATCAAACGCCCCCCGCGGTGGCCGAGACGTCGACCAAGCTCAGTTCGGGCAACCGTCGGCCGCCGGTGAGGGCATGGCTCCAGCCGACGGTGATCGCACTGATCGTCGTGGCGGCGTTCATCGCGTGCTACGTCGGTCTCCAGCGCGACCCCCAGCCCCACCAGGTCCCCATCGCTGTCACCGGGTCCGACCTGCCGGGCGAGATACGTCAGGCTCTCGGCGACGCGGTCGAGGTCCACGCTGCGACGGACGCCGACGCGGCCCGGAGCGCACTGGTGCACAACGACGTCGTCGCCGTGCTCAGCGCCGACGGCCCGGACCAGCTGCGGCTGGAGGTCGCCGGGGCGGCCGGAGCGTCCACGACCTCGGCCGTGAGCGGCCTCGTCGACGCCTACGCCCACGGCGCGGGCGCACATGTCACCACCGAGAACGTCGTGCCGCTGGCGCACTTCGATTCGCGGGGACTGGCCGGCTTCTACATGGCCTTCGGTGTGACGCTCGCCGGTTTCGTGCTGGGCTCGAACGCTCTCGGCCTCGTCAGCGTCCTCCGTCTGCGTCACCGGTTCTGGCTGCTGACGGGCGCCTCCGCGGCCATCGGCACCGTCGCGGCGATCATCTCCGGCCCCGTCCTGGGAGCAGTTCCGGCCCCGCTGCTTCCGCTGATCCTCACCCTCACCCTCTTGGCAGCTGCCGCGGCCTTCACCACCAAGTTCCTCGGCACCGCTCTCGGGCCTGTCGGACTCCCGGTCACCACGCTCCTGCTGCTCACCGTCGGCAATGCGACCAGTGGTGCCGTCATCGGAGCCGATCTGCTCCCCGCCCCCGCCCGGATCATCTCCGCGCTTCTGCCGCCCGGGGCCGCCGTCCGTGCCATCAACGACCTGAGCTACTTCAACGGCGCACACATGTCGGGCCCTCTCATCACACTCACCCTGTGGGGCGGCGTCGCCGCGATCCTGCTCGCCCTGCACCCTCGGCTGCTTCAGCGGCGCAAGGCCGCCGCCTGACCCGTGGCGGACCCGCGGCGGACCGGCGACGGCCGGTCCGGCTCAGCCGGAAGCACGCGCGGGAGCGGGCCCCGGGCAGCCGACGACAGCGGCGACTCGGCCGGCGAGGTCCTTGGTCAGCTCGATGCGCTTGTCGGCATCCCGCGGGCGAAGGACCTCGAGATGGAGCAGAGCGCTCTTGCAGGTCCACCAGGCTTCCGTGCCGTCATCGTCCTGATCCGGATCCACGGCACCCTTGCCTCCGGCAGCGGTGAAGCGCCTGTCCGCCGGTCGTTCGGCGAGCTGTGCCGCGGCGTTGACGACCCGGTCGGCCGGCGGGACCTCGGCCAGGAACCGCCCGACCTGCTCGTCACCCGAGTACACCAAGCATCTCGCGGTGGCAGTGGTGTGCTCCGTCTGCGTGGGCTTCGGCAGCGGCAGTCCGCCGCGCAGCCGTCCCGACAGATCGCCCGCGCCCGTCGCGTCGAACCACCAACTCGCCATGGTGACACCGCACAGCCTGGCCTCGGGGGACGGTGGCTTCGCGTCCTCCTCGGCACAGGCGGTAGCTGTCAGGAGCAAGGGCAAGGCCGCGAGCGGCGCTGCGAATCGGCTGACTCGACGCATGTGGTGATCCCCTGAGGTATCGCATGTCACCTGTGCACGGCGTCCGGACGACAACGACCGGCAGTTCCCGCTCCCCCGCATCAACAGGAACGTCGACCTCCCGTCGTCGCTGTCCGGTACACGACTGAACCCGTGCTGCCGGTTCCGCCAAGCGAACCATGTGTCCCCGCCCCGGCCCCGGCCGGGTGGCGTACGCCGGTGTCGCCGGCGAGGTGACGGGCAAGCTCCCTTCGCACAGAGACTCTCGGACAGGGCAGGTCAGGTGACGTACATGCGGGCACGCGGGCGTAGGCGCATCGTGGGTGTGGCGGCGGCGCTGCTGGCGGTGGCCGGCTGCGGCGGCGAGCCCGTGGCAGACGCGGAAGACCCCCCGGCCTCTCCCACCTCCCCGTCGCATGCCCCCTTCGACCAGCAGGTCGTGATGGACGGAGGCCGACGCGTCGGCATGTACTACAGCCCCGGCCGCGGACTCATGGAGCAGCACGTCGACCCCGGGGACACGGCATGGAGCAAGCCCCATGTGGTGCACAGGACCACCGCGGACCCGTGCGGGAGCATGAAGCTCATGGCGTTCGACGGTGTGGTGGCGGTCATCGCCGACTGGGGGCCCTACTGCGCCGATGGGGAACCGCCGACCGAGTCTCTCGCCGCGGTCGGGGAGAAGAACCGGTCGGCATGGCACACCGAGGTGACGGCGAACTTCGACGGCTGGGAGAAGGTCACCGCCTCGGGGAACGCCCAGCAACTCACCTTCACCAGAAGGTCCGTCGAGTGGCTGACACAGCTCCGGTGGGACCGGGCGAACGGTTTCGCGGAGGTGGAGGACATCCGTCGCTGACGAGACGCGGGGATGGATCGGCAGCCCCGACGAGAGAGCCGGCTACCGGACCACGGCCCGGTAGCCGGCTCTCCTGCCTCGGGTTCAGGCAGGTTCCGGCGTCAGCCCTGCCTCGGGTTCAGGCAGGTTCCGGCGTCAGCCCTGCCTCCTGCCGCGTGGCGGCCTCCCCGGGCTCCGGGTCCGGGTCACGGAAGAGGCGGCCCGGCCACCAGAACCAGCGGCCCAGGTCGAGGGCCAGCGCCGGCACCAGGACCGTGCGGACGAGGAAGGTGTCGAGCAGAACCCCGATCCCGACGATGACGCCCATCTGCGCCATGGTCACCAGCGGCAGTCCCGCGAAGACCGCGAACGTCGCGGCGAGGACGACGCCGGCGGAGGTGATGACGCCTCCGGTGCTCGTCAGGCCTTCCAGTACGCCGCGGCTGCGGCCGAGACGGATGGATTCCTCCCTCACCCGGTGCATCAGGAAGATGTTGTAGTCGATGCCGAGGGCGACGAGGAACACGAAGCCCATCAGGGGAATGGACCAGTCGACCCCGGCGAAGCCGAGTACGTGCTCGAAGACGAGGTTCGAGGCGCCGAGCGCCGCGAAGTACGAGAGCACCACGGTGGCGAGCAGCAGCAGCCCGGCGACGATGGCACGCAACAACCAGACCAGGACGAGGAGTACGACGAGGAGCACCACGGGGATGACGGTCCGCAGGTCACGGTCGGCGGCCCGCTGGGTGTCCAGGGTCTGGGCGGTGGTGCCGCCGACCAGTGCGTCGGCGCCGGACACGCGGTGGACGGCATCCCGTACGGCGTCGATGGTGTTCTTGGCGGCCCGACTGTCCGGGGTGTCCTTCAACACCACGGCAAGAGTGGTCAGTTCGCCGTCGGCGGTGCGATCGCCGTCCTCGACGCGGGCGACGCCCGCGACCGCCGCAGCGGCGGTCTTCACCTCGGGCACCTGGGCCGAGGCGGTGACGATCGTCGCCGGGTCGGAGGCGCCCGAAGGGTAGTGCGCGGAGATCCTTTCCTGGGCGACGACGGACTCGGGCTTGTCCTGGAACATCTCGGACTGCGTGAGGCCCATGCTGATGCCGAAGGCGCTGAGCGCGAGGACGCCGGTGACAGCGACCGACATCATCCAGGACCAGCGCGGACGCCGGGCGACGGCGGACCCGATACGGGACCAGACGGTGGTGGTCTTACGGGCCGGCGTGCCGAACCGCGGGACGAACGGCCAGAAGACCCAGCGGCCCGCGATCACCAGCAGCGCCGGGAGAACCGTGATCATCGCGATGAATCCGCAGATCACTCCGACGGCTCCGACCAACCCCATGGAGCGCGAGGAGTTGATGTCGGCCAGTGAGAGGCAGGCGAGTCCGACCGCGATGGTGCCCGCGGAGGCGAGGATCGCCGGACCGGAACGGCGCAGCGCGATGGTCATCGCCCGGTGCCGGTCCTCGTGGCGGTGGAGTTCCTCGCGGTATCGGGCGATGAGCAGCAGGGCGTAGTCGGTTCCGACGCCGAAGACCAGGACCATCAGGATGCCCGCGCTCTGCGGGTCGACGGGCAGTTGTGCGTGCTTGGCGAGCAGATACGTGCAGACCTGGGTGAGGACGGCGGCGAAGCCGACCGACATCAGCGGGAAGAGCCACAGGACAGGACTGCGGTAGGTGATCAGCAGGAGGGCGGCGACGACGAGACCGGTGGCGATCATCAGGGTGGAGTCGAGTGAGTCGAAGACGGCGACCTGGTCGACGAGCGAGCCGGCGGGGCCGCCGACCTCGATGTCCACGCCCGGTGGCGCGTTGGAGCCGGCGATGTCCCGCAACTCCTTGACGGCGTCGGTGACTTCGCCCTTGGTGTCGAGGGGAACGACGATCATCAGTGCGTCGCCGTCCTGCGACCGAAGGGGCACAGGCACCTGCTCGCCCGACGCGGCGAGGCGGGTGAAGGCACTGCGGTCGGCCGTCGCCTTCGCGGTGGTCGCTGCCCTGTCCGTGCCGGTGTAGACGATGACGGCGGGCATCAGCGCGTCGTTACGGAACTTCTTCAGCTCGGTGTTGACCTGGGCGGATTCGGCTCCGCGCGGCAGGAAGGCATTGGGCCCGGTGTCCTCGACGTCGCCGAGCTTGCCGGCCAGCGGGCCCAGCGCGACGGCCAGGATCAGCCACGCGGCGAGGACGAGCCACTTGGTGCGTCGGCCGCCGGGGGCGGTCGCCACCCGCTTGAACAGCGCTTTCATGAGTAGTCTCCTGGGTGTGGAGTGCTGCCGGTCGCTGACCGGCTCGGGGCGCACAGGACCCGCACCGCGGCGTGATGGTGTGCCGACCTGCCGCGGTGTACGGGTGGGATGTGCCTGGGACGAGTTCTCCATGGGCACGGCCGGGAGTTGCCGCTCCCGGCCGTGTCACTGCTGCGGTACCGACTGACGTGCCGCGCCGCCGTACCGCACCTGCGTACCGCTACTCGATCTCGCGCATCATCTTCTCCATCGACGTGATCGAGGTGCGGGCCTGCGTCAGTTCGTCGAGGGTGCGGCGGTGCAACTCGACGTTGTCTTCCAGGAGTTGCGCGTATTTGGCCGCGAGCTCCTTGTACTGCTGCTCTCGGGAGGCCAGCATGCGGGCCCGCCAGGTCGCGGCGATCTGCCACACGACCACGATGAGAAACAGGAAGACACCGGAGGCGCCGGCCACTCCCGCCCAGTCCGCTCCGTTCATCGCGCAGTCTCCTTCACGGTCTCTCTCGCTTCCTCGGTGATCGTCCGCGCCGCCTCGGCGACGGTCTCGGGGGTCAGTGCGTAACAGAAGGGCGTGACCTCGAAGTACTTCATGGCCTTTCCGCCCTCCGACAGCTCCAGCTCGCCGGTGACGAGCCCCGCCGCCTCCAGTCGTTGCAGGTGCATGTGCAGGAGCGGGCGACCGATGCCGAGTTCCCGGGCGAGGCGGCTGACGTAGTTACGGCCTCCGTCGACGAGGGCGGCGATGATCCGCATGCGATGCGGATTTCCGAGCGCCCCGAGGATCTTCAGCAGTTCGTCCCCGCTCGGCTGCGGGTCCGGGACTCCGGTCATCGGGGCTCCCCTCCTGCGTACCTGTCACTCAAAGCTGACACCCCTCTCGAACACCTGTCAAAGGAAGCTGACACATATCAGGGAAACCTAGGGGAACGGTCAGGGGCGACTCCGGGTGCGGGCCGGAAGCGCGGTGTGTCGCGGTGAGGTCCGACCCGGTCGAGGGACGGCCGGGCGCGGGCTCGCCGCCCGGGCCGCGGCAGGCGCCGTTACGCTCATGACCCGCCCCCGCTAGAGTGACGGCTCGAACAACCATGAGCCAATGCAAGGGCGTTGATGCTGGAAACGGTGCCTGCAGTCCGACACAGCGCCTGACGGAGAGTAGGGGCCCGTGCCGTCCGCGACCGGTCACTGCGCCATCTGTGGAGTGGGCTTGGACGTCGGGCCCACCAAGGCCGGCGGTCGTGTGGGCCGCCCTGCCAGATACTGCTCCAGCGCCTGCCGGCAACGCGCCTATCGGCAACGGGCGTCCGCGGACCGGAACAAGAACGCCGCCTCGGCGCCTTCGCCACCACCGCAGCAGGAGTCCTCACCGGAGCCCGCAGGCGTAGGAACAGACACGCAACGAACAGGGTCGTCCGATCGGGCCCACACCGCCGCACACGCAGCCGGGACAGTGGGCCGACTGCCCCTTCCACTCGACAGTTTCGTGGGTCGCGATACCGAACTGGCCGAACTTCAGGCCTTGTTGACCCGCCACCGGCTGGTGACGCTCACCGGCCCCGGCGGCGCCGGCAAGACGCGACTGGCCGTGGAACTGGGCCTGCGGATGCAGCCCCGCTTCCCGGACGGCGTGTGGCTCGTCGAACTCGCCGCACTCACCGACGGCGCGCTGCTCGTCCAGAGCGTCGCGGACTGCCTGGGCATCTCCGAGGAGGTCGGCAGACCCATACTCGACACGGTCACCGACACGCTCGCCCCGCACCGTGCCGTGCTGCTCCTCGACAACTGTGAACACCTCGTCCTGCCGGCGGCTCGGCTGACCGAGGCGCTGCTGAGCCGCTGCCCGCACTTGCGGGTGCTGACGACGAGCCGGGAACCGCTGGACGTCCCCGGTGAGACCGTCGTACGGGTCGGCGAACTGCCGCTGCCGGGCTCCCGCCAGAACCTCACGCGTACCCACCTGCTCACCTCGGCCGCCGTACGGCTGTTCGTGGAGCGAGCACGCGCCGCCGCCCCCGACTTCCAGCTCACCGACGAGAACGTGGACGACGTGGCCGCCCTGTGCACCCGCCTGGACGGCATACCCCTGGCCATCGAGCTGGCGGCCCGGCGCGTGCGGTTGCTGACAGTGGCAGAGATCAACTCCCGTCTGGACGACCGTTTCCGTCTGCTCACCCGTGGCTCACGGACCGCGGCGGACCGGCACCGGGACCTGCGAACCACCATCGAGTGGAGCCACGACCTCCTGGAGGCGCACGAACAGGCGGCGATGCGGCGGCTGTCGGTGCTGGTCGGCGGGTTCGGCCTGAGCACCGCGACAGCCGCGTGCGCCGACGGGCGGACCGTCCTGGCGGAAGACATGATCGACCTGCTGGCCGATCTGGAAGCGCGCTCACTGATCGTGCCGCAACGAGCGTCGGCGGCGAACCGTTTCCGACAGCTGGAGTCCATCCGGATGTACGGACGCGAACGGCTGGACACGGCCGACGAAACGGACGCCACGTTCGACCGGCTGGCGAGCCATCTGCTGCGGCTCGCCGAACCGATCGTCGGTGACGACATGCTGCACTGCTACGAGGAGCTCGAACCGCTCGACGTCGAGCGCGCCAACCTCACCGCGACCGTGGACTGGGCGGCACGCGTCGGCGACAGCCGTCATCTGCCGCTCGCTGCCGCCCTCGGCCGGTGCTGGCGGCACCATGGACAGGCCGCCGAGGGCCGCGCGCTGCTGCGGACCGCGCTGGAGAGCACCGGCCCGGCGCACCCGGCCCGGGCCGCGGCACTCGAACAGGCGGCCGCGCTGGCCGCGGGTCAGGGAGATCACCCGGAAGCCATGGCCCTGGTGACCGAGGCGACCCGGATCGCCCTCGGGTCGGGGCACCCCATCCCGCTCGTCCGGGCTCTGAGCACGCTGGCCCGGGTCCATCTGTCCTGCGACCGGAACGCGGACGCCTATGCCGCATCGGCGCGGTGCCTGGAGATCGTGGAGCCACTCGGCCGCCCCCTGGACACCGCCGTGTGTCTGCACAATCTGGCCTGGACGGCACTGCAGTGCGGCAACACGGACCGGGCAGGCGAGCTGATGGAGAGCTGTCTGCCTCTCTACCGCAGGCACTCCCCGCACCCGCTGCCCCCGGAGTGGCTGCACACGGCGGGCGCCCACGCGCTGGCGCGCGAGGACGCGAAGGCCGCGGAGCAGCATCTCCGCCAAGGACTCCGGGCCTATCTGGTCTCGGCCGACTCCGGAATCCTCCCGGTCACCGGCGTGCTCACGCTGGAGAGCCTCGCGGTGGCGGCTTCCCAGCGCGAGCAGCCCCGCCGCGCGCTGCGACTCGGTGCGGTGGCATCGGCTCTGCGGCGGGCCCGTCGTCTGCACAGCGACCCGGCCACGGAACGTGAGCTGCGGCAGGCCCTGGCCGAGGCCCGCGCCCGCCTCTCACCGGCCGGCGCGCGGGAGGCCGAGCGGGAGGGACGTGCGCTGAGTCTGCCTCAGGCCCTCGACTACGCGGTGCACGACGTCTGGCAGGAGCGTGGCGACGGCCCCCTGCCGCTGACCGACCGCGAGCGCGAGATCGCCCGGCTCGTGGCGGTGGGGCTGACGAACCGTGAACTCGCCCAGCGGATCCATGTGTCCCAACGGACGGTGGAATCGCATCTGGAGAACATCCGCGCCCGTCTGGACCTGCGGTCGCGTGCCCAACTGGCCGCGTGGGCCACGCGTCATCTGGGTGCCGGGGCCCCGGACTCCGCCCGGGGCTGAGATCCGCCCAGGGGTGCTCCGGGGCCGATCTGCCGACGGTCCCGGGGCCGGTCTTCTCGCGGGCCGGTTCCGGAGCGCTCCGCCCAGCCGGGCAGCGGTCCCTCAGCGCCTGATGCGCACGTCCCGCTCGTCGAGCGCCACCCGCAGGGCCCGCAGAGCGTAGTAGATGCGCGATTTGACGGTGCCCGGCGGAATGCCGAGCGTCGCGGCGGCCTCGTGGACCGTCCGCTGCCGGAAGTACGTCTCCCGCAGCACCTCGCGATGCCGCTCCGACAGCGCGTCCAGGGCATCGGTGAGGACCACCGAGCAGAGCATGGCGTCGATGTGGTCCGCCTCGGCCACGACGTGCTCGTCCAGTCCGTTGCCGTCCACTTCCTCGGGGCGCGCCTTGCGCCTTCGATAGGTCTCGATCGCGAGCCGGCGGGCCACCGTGTACAGCCAGGGCCGTACGGGCCGCGTGCCGTCGAACACCTCCTTGTCCCACGCGCGCAGCAGGGTCTCCTGCACGATGTCCTCCGCCTGCTGCCGGTCCCCACCGACCAGGCGGATGACGAACCGGAGCAGCACCGCCGCGTGCTCGTCGTAGAGCGTCCGCAGAGTTCTCTCCCGCTCGCAGGAGGCTCCTGCGGACCCCATGACCTTCCAGCTCCCCGGCGCCGCACATTCCATCGCGATGACCCCCATGGCTTCCCTGTCTCCTCCCGATCGGCGATGCGCACAGCATGCGATCGACGGGTACGCGCACACATGGGGCATCACCGCACGGTTGGTTGCGTGACACGGAGGTGCCCACGGAACGTCGCTGACCAGGGGTGATGCCGTGTCGCCAGGACACGGTTCCGGGCCGTGCGAAGGGGCGTGACGAAATGAGGCGTTACGCAATCACGTGCCCGGCCGGCTCCCGGCACATCTCAGCGCCGGGCAGGAGGGCGATACACCACGTCGCCCGGGGAACCGGAGAGCGCCTGTCGGCGAGTCGCTGAGCCCAACGGGTGCTTTCTCGCGCCCATAAGAGTGCCGACCCGGGCCGACGCCCCGCAATGGTGCGACGCATTAAGCATGAAAACGCATTATCAGAGATTCAGACGGCGTTGGGTGTTGCTCGCCGGCACCGTCCTTCTGGGGGCCGCCTGCACGGCCGCCCCCTTGCCCGCAGACCCACCTGCAGCCCCCGTAGCGGGGGCCCCGAATCCCGCGTCCGTGTTGCCCGTCGCGAAGGCGCGGATGTCCGTCGGCGTGGCCGCGCTGGACGGCGACGACTGGGGCGTCGAGGTGTACGGCGACGGCTCCACGTACGACACCGCGAGCGTGGTCAAGGTCAACATTCTCGCGGCGCTGCTGCTGAAGGTTCAGGACGAGGACCGGAAACTGACCATACGGGAGCACACGTACGCGACCGCGATGATCGAGCACAGTGACAACGACTCGGCGGATGCCCTGTGGCGGAAGATCGGCCGCGCCGAGGGCCTGGACGCGGCGAACAAGCGCCTGGGCCTGACGTCGACCAAGGGCGGCAAGGGAATGCACTGGGGTCTCACCCAGACCACGGCGGAGGACCAGCTCATCCTGTTGCGGGCGGCGTTCGCGGAGGACTCGGCGGCGGCCTCCTCCCGTACGCCTCCGGAGCTGAGCCAACCCTCTCGTGCGTATATCCAGAGGCTGATGAGCCGGACAGAGGCGGAACAGGACTGGGGCGTGTCGGCCGCGGCAGGTTCCGGCTGGGCTCTGAAGAACGGCTGGCTTCCGCGCACCAAGACCGGCTTGTGGGACATCAACAGCGTGGGACGCGTGACGATCGACGGACGCAGATATCTGATCGCCGTGCTCTCCGACGGCCATGCGTCGATGGAGTCCGGGATCTCGCTGGTCGAGAAGACGGCGAAGGAGGCGATCGCCACGGTGCGCGGACGGTAGCGCCCAGGTGGTTTCCGTGACATCGCGGCGGCCGCTGCCTCGCCGCCAACAGGGGGCCGGCCGCGCACTGGTGGCCCGCCGTCACTTCGGGCAGGCGGAATCCGGTCGGTAGGGGCGTTGGCTAGTCTGCACCGGTGACCACCGACCTGACCCTGCTGCCGCGTGTCGCCTATCGCGGACAGGAGGTCACAGCGCCCCGGCTCCGCGGCCTGCTCGCGCTGCTCGCGGGCGACCTGCGTACGGGATGCAGCACCGAGCGGCTGGTGGCGGGGCTGTGGCCGGCCGAATTGCCGGAGCGGCCGGGGAAGGCGGTGCAGGTCCTCGTGTCGAGGGCGCGGACGCAGCTGGGCGCCGACGTCCTGGCGAGCACGCCGACCGGATACCGGCTCGCCCTGGCCGAGGATCAGGTCGACAGTTCCGCCCTGCTGTTGCACGCCGCCGCGGGCGCGGACCGGGCCAGGGCCGGGGACCACGCCGGATCGCTGGCCGCGGCAGAAGCCGGGCTCGCGCTGTGGCGCGGCACCCCCGACGAGGCCGGCGACACCGACGACCCCGTGGCCGCGTTGCGCTCCGAGCGCGCTCCCGTCCGCGGCGCGCTCATACGCGCGCAGGCGCTCGCGCTCGCCCGGCTGGGCCGGCACGCGGAGGCGGCGGGTCCGCTGGCCCTTGCCGCCGCGGAGCATCCGCGCGACGAGGAGCTGCTCGCCGAGCTGCTGCGCGGCGAAGCGGCGAAGGCGGGCCCGTCCGCCGCGCTCACGCGGTACGAGGCGTACCGCCGCGAGCTGCGCGACGAGCTCGGCACGGATCCGGGCGCCGGGCTCAAGGCCGTCCAGCAGGAGCTGCTGCGCGGCGAGGCGCCGGTGGTCAGGCACGGCGTGCCCCACGAGCCGAATCCGCTCCTCGGCAGGGACGAGGACATCGCGGCGGTGGAGCGGCTGCTGCGCCTCTCCCGCGCCGTCACCGTCGTCGGCCCCGGCGGCCTCGGCAAGACCCGGCTCGCGCACGCCGTCAGCCGCCGGGCCGAGCAGCGCGTGGTGTATTTCGTGCCGCTCGCCGGTGTCACGGCGGACGAGGACGTGGCCGCGGAGGTGGCATCCGCGCTCGGCGCGGGCGACGGGCGGCATGCCGCCATCAGCGGCCACTCCCCCGCCGATCCGGTGCCCGGCATCCTCGGCGCGCTGGGCTCCGGGCCCGCGCTGCTGGTCCTCGACAACTGCGAGCAGGTCGTCCGGGGCGCAGCGGCCCTCGTACGGACCCTGGTCTCCTCCTCCGACGACGTGCGGGTGCTCGCCACCAGCCGGGCCCCGCTGGGGCTCACATCGGAGGCGGTGTACGCACTGCCGGAGCTCGGGCCCGACACCTCGGCCGAGCTGTTCACACAGCGGGCCCGGGCCGCCAGGAGCGGGGTGCAGCTGCCGCCGGACGCGGTGGCCGAGCTGTGCGGCCATCTCGACGGGCTACCGCTCGCCGTCGAGCTGGCCGCGGCACGGGTGCGGGTCCTGTCGGTTCCGGAGATCGCCCGGCGCCTCGGCGACCGGTTCGCGCTACTGCGCGGCGGTGCGCGGGACGTGCCGGAGCGTCACCGCACGCTGCACGCGGTCGTGGAGTGGAGCTGGAACCTTCTCGCCGAGGACGCAAGGGCGGCGCTGCGCACGCTGTCCGTCTTCCCCGGCGGCTGCTCGGGCGAGGCGGCGGAGCATGTGCTCGGCGATGACGCGCTGTTTCTGCTGGAGCAGCTGGCCGACCAGTCGCTGATCACCGTCGCCGACACCCCGGCCGGGGTGCGGTTCCGGATGCTGGAGACCGTACGGGAGTTCAGCGCGGCCCGGCGCGCGGAGGCGGGCGAGGACGAGGAGGCCGTCAGCCGATTCCTCGCCTGGGCACGGGACTTCGGGGTCGCCTACCACGACTGGTTCTTCGGCGCGGAACCGCGGGCCGCCTGGGAGCGGATCAGGGACGAGCAGGACAACCTCGTGCCGGCCCTGCGGCACGCCCTGGACCGTACGGACCGCCCCACCATCGCCGCCCTCACCGCCGTCCTCGCCGCCCTGTGGTCCACCGACTCCAGCTTCCACCGCCTCTCCGCCCTCGCCGCGGACACCGGCCCGCCGCTCTCGCACTACTACCCCGAGCCCGAAGATGTCGAAGTCGCCCGCGCCGCTGCGGTGTTGTGCACGGCGGCCCTGTTCATGGGGCACGGCCCGGCCGCCGTACGCCAGCTGGTCACCCTCAGGCGGCTGCCCCCGGCCCCGCCGGACACGCTGCTGCGCGCCATCGCGGTCGTGCTGAGCGCGATACCCGAGATGCTTCCGCCCGACTACGACGTGCTGCGAGGGCTCTGCGACGACGAGCAGCCGCTGGTCGCCGGTGTCGCCGAATGCATCGCCACCTATGTCTGGGAGTTCGGGCACGACATCGACCGCGCGCTCGCCTCGGCCCGCCGGATACTCGCGGAGCTGGCTTCGGCCGACAATCCGTCCATGCAGCTCATGGGGCACTCCCGGCTGAGCGAGCTGTGCTTGCGGACGGGGCGGGGCGAGGAGGCGTACGAGCACCTCAAGGCGGCGCTCGAGGTCGTGCCGCGGCTCGGCGACGGGCACGACTACGTCTTCATCCGTACGAGTCTCGTCCTCGCCTGCCTGCAGCGCGGGGACCCCGACGAGGCCGACTACTGGCTGCGGCAGACGGAGAACGACAACACCCCTGAGCTGGACGCCTTCTACCGGCCCGGCCTCGGCGGGCGAGCCGAGATCGCGCTCGCCCGGGGACTGACGGAGGTCGGGCTCGACCTGTGGCGCGCCGCCGTGGACCGGATGCCCGGGGCCTCCTCGACGCACAGCGGCGACCTCTGGCTGGACCCGTGGGCGGTGCAGATCCAGTCGGCGGCGGTGACGGCGCATGCGCACGCCGCCCGTCTCGAGATGGTCGCGGAGCCGCTCGGCCGGCTGCGCCGAGGGCTGCGGACTCTGCTCGCCGGTCCGTCGGGCTCACCCATGGAGCTCGTTCTGTTCGGGACGGTGCTGCATGCCCTTGGCATGGCGGGACTCGCCTCCGGCGATGCCGATGCCGATGCCGATGCCGATGCCGTACGGATGATCGCGCTGGCCGAACAACTGCGGGTGTTCCGTGAGTTCCCGAGCATGTCGGCGGCCCGGGCCCGGCAGGCGGTCGAAGCCGCCGGGAACGCCGCCGGGGCGGCGTACGCCGACGCGGTGTCGGAGTACGCCGCCCTGGAGCGGGACGAGCTGCGGGAAGCAGCCCGCGAGCTCATCTCGGGTCGCGGTTGAACGACGCGGTCGACCAGCGGTAGCCGAGCGCGGCCAGGCCGATGGACCAGGCGATGGCGAGCCACCCGTTGTGGCCGATCTCGGTGCCGAGCAGCAGACCGCGCAGGGTCTCGATGGCCGGGGTGAAGGGCTGGTACTCGGCGATGGGCTGGAACCAGCCCGGCATCGCGTCGATCGGCGTGAACGCGCTGGAGATGAGCGGGAGCAGGATCAGCGGCATCGCGCTGTTGCTGGCGGCCTCGGCGTTCGGGCTGGCCATACCCATCCCGACGGCGATCCAGGTGAGCGCCAGGGCGAAGAGCACGAGCAGTCCGAATGCCGCGAGCCACTCCAGGGCGGTGGCGTCGGTGGAGCGGAAGCCGATGGCCACCGCCACGGCGCCGACGAGGACCACACTGGCAACCGACTGCAGGACGCTGCCGACAACATGTCCGATCAGCACCGAGCCCCGGTGGATCGCCATCGTGCGGAAGCGGGCGATGATCCCCTCGGACATGTCCGTGGAGACGGACACCGCCGCCCCGATGACCGTGCTGCCGATGGTCATCAGCAGGATGCCCGGGACGACATAGGCGATGTACTCGGATCTGTCGGCTCCGCCGCCGCCGATGCCCGCGCTCATCACCTCGCCGAAGATGTAGACGAACAGCAGCAGCAGCATGACCGGCGTGAGCAGCAGGTTCAGGGTCAGCGACGGATAGCGCCGGGCGTGGAGCAGGTTGCGCCGCAGCATCGTGTTCGAGTCACGGACGGCGAGAGAGAGGGCGCTCATCGGACGGTCTCCTTGGACTGGTTGGGGACGGCGGTGGAGCCGGCAGAGGGGCCGGCGGTGGGGCCGGTCAGGGCGAAGAACACGTCGTCGAGGTCGGGGGTGTGCACGGTCAGCTCGTCCGCCTCGACTCCGGCGGAGTCCAGCCAGTCGAGAATCGAGCGCAGCTCACGCTGGCTGCCGTCGCTCGGGATCTGCAACGACAGCGACTCGTCGTCGCGGGTGACCTCGCGCAGGGCGACGGCGGCCGCCTGATAGGCAGTCGGATCGGTGAAGCGGATCCGGACGTGCCCGCCCGGGATGCGCCGCTTCAGCTCGTCGGCGCTCCCTTCGGCGACGAGCCTCCCGTCGCTCAGGACGGCGATGCGGTCGGCGAGTTCGTCCGCCTCTTCCAGATACTGCGTGGTGAGGAAGACGGTGACGCCGCCGGAGACCAACTCACGGATGATGCCCCACATGTTGTGCCGGGCCCGCGGGTCGAGTCCGGTGGTCGGCTCGTCCAGAAAGATGATCCGCGGGTCACCGACCAGCGTCATGGCGATGTCGAGCCGGCGCTTCATGCCACCGGAGTAGGTGGATGCGGGCTTCTTCGCCGCGTCCGTGAGGTCGAATCGCTCCAGCAACTCGGCTGCGGTACGCCGTCCTTCGGTGCGGGAGAGGTGGTGCAGGTCCGCCATCAGGAGCATGTTCTCCTCGCCGGTGATCAGACCGTCGACAGCGGAGAACTGCCCGGTGACACCGATCGCGGCCCGCACCGCCTGCGGCTCGGCAGCCAGATCGTGGCCGCCGACGTGCAGTTCGCCGCTGTCGGCCGCGATGAGCGTGGAGAGGATCTTCACGGCGGTGGTCTTGCCGGCGCCGTTCGGGCCCAGGAGGGAGAAGATCGTGCCCTGCGGCACGGCCAGGTCGATGCCGTCGAGGACCTTCTTCTCGCCGAAGGCCTTGTGCAGCCCCTTGGCTGCGATGGCGAGTCCGTTCGATGTCGATGTCATGCCGCAGAGCTTGCGGCAGAGCGGGTTCAGCACGGTTTCAGCGCGGTTTCAGCGCCCTGGAACCGCCCGCCCGAGCAACAGCCGCGACGTACGCCGCGGCCTTGTGCCGACCAATTCCTCAGGTCACAGCGGAGACACCTGAGTCTCCGCCGGCCAGAGGCGACCTCTAGGGTGCCCTTCATGTGGTCACAGCAGCCGGGGGACGGCCAGAACCCGTACGCGGGGCAGAACAATCCGTATCAGCAGACGGGCCCCTACGGGCCTCCGCAGCAGGAGCCGTGGGCGGGCTCGCCGACGATGCCGGCCGGTGCGCCGCAGCCGCCTCCTCGTGGCGGCCGTCGTACGTCCACGGTCATCGCTGTCGCTGCCGCTCTCGTCGTGGTCGTCGCCGCCGGAGTGACCGGATTCGTGGTCCTGGGCGGGGACGAGGGAAAGACCGCGGATCCCGGCCCGACGACGTCCGCTTCGGGCAGCCCGGCCGACGACAACCCGCGTGACACGGACGGCCCGAAGCCGGTCGTCGCGGGCTGGAAGGTGGTGGTGAATCCCAAGCGGGGCATCGCCTTCGACGTTCCCCCGCAGTGGGGTCTGAAGGGTCCTGGCTGGGTCAACTACGTTGCCGACGACCGGGATCCGGAGGAGAAGCCCCTCATCGGGATGTCGAGCCCCGCGATGCTCAAGGAGAAGTGGTGCCGGTCCGACGCCGCCATGGACGGCTCTCCCGAGGACACGGCACTCGCGTCGGCGGGCACCCGCGGGGACAGCGGCGCCAAGACCATCGAGGACGCGGCGCGCAGCAGTGTGTCCCTGTGGCTGTACGGCGCGTACACCCAGCCGGACAAGAAGAGCATCAAGGCGGGTGCGGTGGAGCCGTACACCACCGCCTCCGGGATCAAGGGAAGCCTGGCGACGGGCGTGTCCACGGGGGCGCCGAAGAAGGGCAAGTGCGACACCGACGGCAAGGTCACCACCTTCGCCTTCAAGGACCCGGGCGGCGACTTCGTCTCCTGGACCTTCGTGGGCGCGAAGGGTGTGGCGGACGAGGTTCCGGACGCGACGGTGCGGAAGATCCTGGCGACGGTCCGGCTGACTTCGTAGGGGCGTCGGGCCGACACCCGAACAGCGCCGTCGGGCAGCGGTACCTCGTCCGCCCGCATGCCGTGCATCACCGTCCGGATGATGAGCGGTGGTGTCGGTGTGGCCTGCGGGGCTCTAGGCTGGTGGGTGCAGCTGGTTCGCCGTGCCTGCCAGGTACGTGCGTCGCAAGAGGGAACCCGGTGGGAATCCGGGACTGCCCCGCAGCGGTGAGCGGGAACGACCGCCGTCATACGCACTGGGTCCGGTACGGGCCCGGGAAGCGACGGCCAGTAGGTGTCCGCCGGGAGATGTCCGGCAGGCGTGCCCGTGAGTCCGAAGACCTGCCCGCTGTCCGCGCACGACCGATCGTGCGCGGAAATCCCGGTGACCTCGAGGGCGGGTCGGCGTACATACCGACGGGCACATGCGTCACCGACGCATCGCTCCCCCGTCCGGTCTGTGCTCCCTTCGCCTTCACCTTCGCCGGGTGACAGGAAACTCGCGAAGGAGAGTTCAGTGACAGCGAAGCCCGCAGCCGCGGCAGCACGGTCCACCGTCCACGGATACCCCCGTCAGGGGCCGAACCGTGAACTGAAGAAGGCCATCGAGGGCTATTGGAAGGGCCGCGTCTCCGCCGCGGCCCTGGAAGAGACCGCCCGGGACCTGCGTCGTTCGAACTGGCAGCAACTGGCCGAAGCCGGGATCCACGAGGTCCCGACCGGTGACTTCTCGTACTACGACCACGTCCTCGACACGAGCGTGATGGTCGGCGCTCTCCCCTCCCGCCACCGCGCCGCCGTCGAGGCGGACGCCCTGGCCGGGTACTTCGCCATGTCGCGCGGTACCCAGGACGTCGCCCCGCTCGAGATGACCAAGTGGTTCGACACCAACTACCACTACCTCGTACCGGAACTGGGTCCCGGCACCGTCTTCACCGCCGACTCCACCAAGCAGGTCACCGAGTTGAAGGAAGCGCTGGCCCTCGGTCACACGGCCCGGCCGGTGCTGGTCGGCCCGATCACCTACCTTCTGCTGGCCAAGCCCGCCCCCGGCGTGGCGCCCGGTTTCGACCCCCTGACCCTGCTCGACCGGCTGCTGCCGGTGTACGCGGAGGTGCTCGCCGATCTGCGGGCGGCCGGGGCGGACTGGGTGCAGTTGGACGAGCCCGCACTGGTCCAGGACCGCACGCCGGCCGAACTGAACGCCGCCGAACGCGCCTACCGCGACCTCGGCACCCTCACCGACCGGCCCAAGCTGCTGGTGGCCTCGTACTTCGACCGCCTCGGCGAGGCGCTGCCCGTACTCGCCAAGGCTCCCGTGGACGGCCTGGCACTCGACTTCACCGACGCCGCCGCGGCCAATCTCGATGCCCTGGCCGCCGTCGGCGGACTGCCCGGCAAGCGCCTGGTCGCGGGCGTCGTCAACGGGCGCAACATCTGGATCAACGACTTCGAGAAGTCGCTGACGATCCTCGGCACGCTGCTCGGCCTCGCCGACCGGGTCGACGTGGCCTCCTCCTGCTCGCTGCTGCACGTCCCGCTGGACAGTTCCGCGGAACGCGACATCGACCCGCAGATCCACCGGTGGCTCGCCTTCGCCCGGCAGAAGACCTCCGAGATCGTCACCCTGGCCCGGGGTCTCGGCGAGGGAACCGACACCATCGCGGCCGAACTCGCCGCCAACCGCGCCGACCTCGCCTCCCGCGCCGGTTCCGCCCTCACGCGCGACCCGGCGGTGCGGGCCCGGGTTGCCGGGGTGACGGACACCGACGGGCGCCGCTCCCAGCCGTACGCCGAACGCGCCGTGGCGCAGCGTGCCCACCTCGGCCTGCCCCTGCTGCCCACCACCACGATCGGCTCGTTCCCGCAGACCACCGAACTGCGCACCGCACGCGCCGACCTGCGCCGCGGACGGATCGACACCGCGGCCTACGAGGAGCGGATCAAGGCCGAGATCCAGGAGGTGATCGCCTTCCAGGAGAAGACCGGCATCGACGTCCTGGTCCACGGCGAGCCCGAACGCAACGACATGGTGCAGTACTTCGCCGAGCAGCTCACGGGCTACCTCGCCACCCAGCACGGCTGGGTCCAGTCCTACGGCACGCGCTACGTCCGGCCGCCGATCCTCGCGGGCGACATCTCCCGCCCCGAGCCGATGACGGTTCGCTGGACCTCGTACGCGCAGTCCCTGACCGGCCGTCCGGTCAAGGGCATGCTCACCGGCCCCGTCACGATGCTCGCCTGGTCCTTCGTCCGCGACGACCAGCCGCTCGGCGACACCGCGCGCCAGGTCGCCCTCGCCCTCCGCGACGAGGTGAACGACCTGGAGAATGCGGGAAGTTCGGTGATCCAGGTCGACGAGCCGGCCCTGCGGGAGACCCTTCCGCTGCGCTCGGCCGACCATGCGGACTACCTGGCCTGGGCCACGGAGTCCTTCCGACTGGCGACCAGCGGCGTGCGTCCGGACACCCAGATCCACACCCATATGTGCTACGCCGAGTTCGGCGACATCGTGCAGGCCATCGACGACCTCGACGCCGACGTGATCAGCCTGGAGGCCGCTCGCTCGCACATGCAGGTGGCGCGTGAACTCGCCGAGCACGGATACCCGCGCGAAGCCGGTCCCGGTGTGTACGACATCCACTCACCGCGCATCCCCGGTGTCTCCGAGGCGGCAGACCTGCTCCGCAAGGGCCTTCAGGCCATCCCGGCCGAGCGCCTGTGGGTCAACCCCGACTGCGGCCTCAAGACGCGCGACTGGCCGGAGACCCGTGCGTCCCTCGAGAACCTCGTCGCCGCGGCACGCGAGGTGAGGTCGGAACTGCCCGCCTCCTGAGGCGGTGCGGGGTGGGGAGGAACCGCCGTTCCTCCCCACCCTGTCGGCTTCTTTCCTACTCCGCGATGAGCGCGACGAACTGCCAGGCCCACACGAGGTGGACCAGAACGCAGGTGCCCCAAGCGGTGTTTCCCCGGATCCCGTTCTGCCGCACCGCGGCCCATCCGGCGGCCAGCAGCAGCGCGGAGGCCACGCACAGGGCCCAGGACAGGGCGAGCCACGGCGTGGACGGCTCGGTCAGCAGCCTGAGCAGCGCCAGCGGGGCCAGCGCCAGCAGAGGCCGGGCCCATGTGCTGTCGTTCGCTCGGCGCGTGGTCTTGATGTCGGTCACAGGTCCCCCCGGACTCGTTCCCCCGGTTGTTGTGTCGCGCCCCTCGTGGTCACGGAGGTCTCGACCATGTCCGGCACCTGTGTGGTCCGGGCGCCGAGCACGCAGGGGACTTTACCTTCGCATTGATCACTTGGCTACGGCCGAATGGCCCTGGGACAGACGAGGTTGGCGTATCGCGGGCCAGGTTCTGCAGATGTGCTTCCCGGTGGGCGTTTTGCGCGGAAGCCCTCCTGCGGGCTCCCCTTCGCCATCGCGATCCTCAACGCCTGTGACTTCGGTGGATCGCCGCGCCCGGCCACCCACCCCGCGTACGCGCGAGCAGTTGCCGAAGTCGCTCGCCGACAGTGACAGGCTGGTTCTGGGCAGCCACTTCCTGTCGCCGCCAGCCGGCCCGGTCGTCCCGTTCCCCCACCACTACCCATGGAGGACAAGCATGACGGTGAACAAACCGCCGGTCACTCTGGACGACGTCCGGGACGCCGCCGCTCGTATCGAGGGCGTCGCACACCGCACCCCTGTGGTGCACTCGCGGACGCTGGACGCGCTCGTCGGCGCCGAGGTCTTCCTCAAGTGCGAGAACTTCCAGCGCATCGGCGCCTTCAAGTTCCGGGGTGCGTACAACGCCGCCTCGCGCCTGACGCCCGATCAGCTCTCCCGCGGCATCGCCGCGTACTCCTCGGGCAACCATGCCCAGGCGGTCGCCCTCGCGGCGCGGGAATTGGGCACCACGGCGGTGATCCTCATGCCGGAGGACACCCCTCAGTCCAAGACCGACGCCGCCGTCGGCTACGGCGCGGAGATCGTCACCTACGACCGCTACACCGGCGACCGGGTCGCCATCGGCAACGCCCTGGCCGCCGAGCGCGGCCTCGCGCTCGTCCCGCCCTACGAGCATCCCCATGTCATCGCCGGACAGGGCACCGCAGCCCTGGAGTTGATGGACGAGGTGGGCGAACTCGGCGCCCTGGTGGTGCCGGTCGGCGGCGGCGGACTGATCGCGGGCAGTGCGACCGCGGCGAAGGGCGTGCATCCACGGACCCGCGTCATCGGGGTCGAACCGGAGGCCGGGGACGACACCAAGCGGTCCCTGGAGGCGGGCACACGGGTCGCCGTTCCCGTACCGCGCACGATCGCCGACGGCCAGGCGGCGGAGACACCGGGCGAGCTGACGTTCTCCGTCAACCGGCGCCTCGTCGACGGGATCGCCCTTGTCAGCGACGACGAGATCCGTGAGGCGATGCGGTTCGCCTTCGAACGCCTGAAGATCGTCCTCGAACCCAGCGGCGCGACTGCCCTGGCGGCCCTGCTGGCAGGTGCGGTGGACCGCCTGCCGGGCCGCGTCGGCCTGATCCTCTCCGGGGGCAACATCAGCACACGTCGCTTCGCGGAACTCTGCGCGAGCTGAACGGGGCGGGTCGGCGGACGGCCATGGCCTCGTGCGCGTTCGGTAGCCGGCCGGCCACGCCGGTGATGCGTCCGACCGCGCCAAGATTTTTTCGCGCAGGATGTCGAAAACGAGGGCCCTGGCTACGACCTGTCCGTGAGAGCCACAGACACCGAAGGAGACAACGCCATGAGCAAGATCGTCACCGGCGCCACGATGTCCCTCGACGGCTACATCGCCGGCCCCGGAGAGAGCGGCTTCGACCTGCTGTTCCAGTGGTACGGCAACGGCGACGTCGAGATCCCGTCCGCCAGTCCCGATGTGCCGCCGATCCGCGTCTCCGCCGCGAGCGCGGGGCTGGTCAAGCCGGAGTGGGAGAGCACCGGTGCACTCGTCGTCGGGCGGTACCTCTACGACATGACGAACGCCTGGGGCGGGCGCCACCCGATGGACGTGACCACCGTCGTGCTCACCCACCAGCGCCCTGACGACCGCCCCGAGGACGACGAGAACTTCGTCTTCGTCACCGAGGGCATCGAGGCCGCGGTGACCAGGGCGAAGGAGGTGGCAGGGGACAAGAACGTCGTCGTCAACGGTGGGCAGATGGCGCGGCAGTGCCTGGAGGCCGGGCTGCTCGACGAGGTCGGCGTCGAGCTCGTACCGGTCGTCCTGGGCGGCGGGAAGACGCTGTTCGGCGAACTCGGCGCCACGCCGGTGGAGTTCGAGGGCCCCGTCGCGGTCGTCGAAGGCACCGGCGTCACCCACTTGCGGTACCGGGTGAAGAAGTAGGGCGACGGTGGTCGCCCAGCGGCCAGCCGGTTCGGCGCTGTGCCCGGCACAGCGCCGTACGCGCGCCCGCTCGACGCGACGAGGCGCCGACACTCGGATACCGTTGTTCGCACGACGTGCCCATCCCGGTCGCCCTTCGCTGCCGACCTCCTCTCCGTCGCTCCCTTGCACGTCTGCTGCTGGTTCGCGGCGTGACATCCGGCGTTCCGCCCGGGGGCCGAGTTCCGCGGAAGCGCCGGGTTCAGGACCAGCGCGAAAGGAACGGACATGCCCTTCGTCACCGCCAAGGACGGCACAGAGATCTACTACAAGGACTGGGGGGCGGGCCAGCCTGTCGTCTTCTCCCACGGCTGGCCTCTCACCGCCGATGCGTGGGACCCGCAGCTGAAGCTGATGGCGGAGAACGGCTTCCGTGCCATCGCTCACGACCGGCGTGGCGGCGGACGCTCCGGCCAGCCCTGGGACGGGAACAACCTCGACACGTACGCCGACGACCTGGCGGCGGTCATCGAGGGCCTGGACCTGCAGAACGTCATCCTGGTCGGCCATTCGACCGGCGGCGGCGAGGTCACGCGCTACGTCGGCCGGCACGGCACGGGCCGCGTCGCCAAGGTGGTGCTGCTCGGAGCGATCCCCCCGCTGATGCTCAAGACGGAGGCGAACCCCGAAGGCCTCCCGGTCGACGTCTTCGACGAGATCCGGGCGGGTGTGGCGACGGACCGCTCCCAGTTCTACAAGGATCTCAGTGCCACCTTCTTCGGCGCCAACCGTGACGGCTCGACCGTGACGCAGGGGACCCGTGACGCGTTCTGGCTCTGGTCGATGACGGTGGGTATCAAGGGTGCCTACGACTGTGTGAAGGCGTTCTCCGAGACCGACACGACCGAGGATCTCAAGAAGATCGACGTCCCCACGCTGATCGTCCACGGCGACGACGACCAGATCGTTCCGATCGTGGCCTCGGGCGAGAAGTCGTCCAAGATCGTCAAGGACGCGGTCTACAAGGTCTACGAGGGCGCACCTCACGGCCTGGCGATGGTCCCCAAGTACGCCGAGCGGTTCAACGCCGACCTCCTCGACTTCGCGCGCGGCTGAGGCAGGCACGCGCCCGAGCGGGACCAGGTGAGGGCGGGATATCGCACCACCCGTGTCGGACGTGTCCGCCCTGCCGCCCTGACGATGGGCTGGAGTGTGTCCCATGCCGTCCGTCTTCCTCATCAGCGGAGCCTCCCGAGGTCTGGGGCGCGAGATCGTCCGCGCGGCGGCGCAGGCCGGCCACCAGGTCGTGGCCGGCCTGCGCAACCCGCGGGCTCTGGATGATCTGGTGGCCGAGTTCGGCGACCGGATCGCGGTCGCACCTCTCGACGTCACCGACGCGGCCCAGGCGAAGGCTGCCGTGCGCACCGCCCTCGACCGGTTCGGCAGACTCGATGTGCTGGTGAACAACGCCGGATACGCCAACATCGCCTCCGTCGAGGATGTCGACTTCGACGACTTCTCGGCACAGGTGGACACCAACCTCTTCGGCGTCGTGCGGCTTACTCAGGCCGCGCTGCCGGTCATGCGCGAGCAGCGATCGGGCCACATCGTCCAGGTGTCGTCGGTCGGCGGCCGCCTGGCGACCCCGGGACTTGCCGCGTACCAGAGCGCCAAGTGGGCGGTGGGCGGCTTCTCCTGGGTCCTCGCCAAGGAGGTCGCGCCGCTGGGCATCAAGGTCACCGTGCTGGAGCCGGGCGGGATGGCGACCGACTGGTCGGGGTCGTCCATGAAGGTGGCACCGATACGGCCCGAGTACGCCGACACCGTGGGCGCCTCGGCGGCCATGCACAACACGGACACGCTGACTGCCAGCGACCCGGCGAAAGTGGCCCGCCTTCTCCTCGACGTCGTGGCCATGGACGATCCGCCCTTGCGTCTTCTCGTCGGCGCGGACGCCTTCCGCTATGCGACGGCCGCCGCACGCGAGCAACTCGCCGCGGATGAGAGCCGGCGCGTCCTGAGCGAGTCCACCAGCGCCGACGACGCGACGGCGGCCCAGTTGGACCCCCTGGGCCACGGCGAGAGCTGACGCCCGACTTCCGGGAACTCCCCGGCCCCGCCGTCCGACTACTGCCGCGTGGGAGGGCGCAGCATCCGGCCTCTCCCGCTCGGAGCCGGAGCGAAGAGGGGCATGGGATGGGTGGGCTGGATGTGCGCATGCGGGAGGTCGCGTGCCGTCACGGCCGGGTGGACGCCGTCGCCGCCGTGGATCTGGAGATCGCGGCCGGTGAGCGGGTGGCGCTGACCGGCACCAACGGCTCGGGAAAGACCACCCTGCTCCGCGCCGTCCTGGGTCTGCACCGGAAGGTGACCGGCACCATCCTGGTCGGGGGCCGCGGTACGCGCACATCGGCCGAGTGGGCCTGGCGGCGGCGGGTCTGCGCCTGGATTCCGCAGAAGCCGGCAGCGGGCCGGTTTCCGCTCCTGGGTGAGGAGTTGCTGGCCAGCAGCGCGGCGCCCACCGAAGCCGGGGAGGCCGCGGAGCGGCTCGGCGTGGGGGCGCTGACCGGACGGCCGTTGCACACCCTCTCCGGCGGCCAGTTGCAGCGCATGTACCTCGCGCGGGCGATCGGCTGTGTCGCGGCGGGTGCCCAGGTGCTGCTCGCCGACGAGCCCACCGCGGCGCTCGACTTCACCGGTCAGGAGGAGGCCGCCGACGTCCTCACCGCGCTGCCCGTCACCCTGCTCGTGGTGACCCACGACCGGACGCTCGCCGAGCGGTGCGACCGGGTGCTGGACATGGCCGCCGGACGGCTGCGGGAGGTCCGGTGACTCTGGCTGCCGCCGATGTGGGCGCCCTCCTCCAGCTCCTGCCCGTCCAGCGGGCCGGCTTCGCCCTCCTGCTCGCGGCGATCGGCCTGCCCGTGATCGGCGTGGTGATCGTCGGCCTGGACATCATGCCGGTGCGGTTCGCGATGATGCACGTGGCGCTGCTGGGGATCGCGGTCGGCCTGCTGACCGGGCTCGATCCGATGCTGTGCGCGCTCGTCGCGTGTGCTCTGTCGGGCGCGGGCGTGGCCCCGCTCGCCCGTACCCCCGACGGCCTGTCAGGGGCCATGGGGTTGTTGATGAGTCTGGCCATCGCGGCAGCGCTGCTCGTCCTCGCGGTCTCGGGCGTCAACGCCTCCGGCGCGTTCGCGCTGTTGTGGGGCTCCATCCTGTCCGTGGGCACCGCGGATCTCGTCGTCCTCGCCGTGCTGGCGGTCGTCGTTCCCGGTCTGTTCTGGTGGCGTCGCCGTGACGTGGGCCTGCTCCTGTACGACCGTGAACTGGCCGAGTGCTCGGGCGTACCGGTTCGCGGGCTGACCGTCGTCCTGCTGGTCCTGGTCGCGGTCGCGGTCGCCGGGGCGATCAAGCTGACCGGCGCGCTGCTGGTCGACGCCCTCACGCTCCTGCCCGCACTCGCGGCACGCCGCCTCGGCGGCTCGCTGAAGTCGATCACTCTGTGGGCGGTCGGCATCGGCATCGTCGTGAATCTGACGGGGTTCCTTGTGGCCCTGTGGCTGGACTGGCCGCCCGGCCCGGTCCTCGTCCTGACGGCGGGGGCCGTGGTCCTCGCCGTCCATCTCGTACCCGAACGGAGAAACACCTCATGGCGCGCAACCGCCTCCGTATCCCTTCCCTCGTCGCACTGAGCGCGGCACTGGCCCTGGTCACCGGCTGCGGGGGCGACAGTGACACGTCGGCGGGCAGCGACAGCGGCAAGGCCAAGGGGAAGGGCAAGCCGTCGGTGGTCGTGACCACCACCTGGGAAGGCGCCTTCGCCAAGGCCGCCGGCGCCGAGGACATCAAGGTCATCGTCCCCAAGTCCGTGCACCACGCGCCCGATTACGACCCGAAGCCGTCGGTCCTGGCGGCCGTGGCCGAGGCCGACTTCGTGCTGTACGCGCCCTTCGAGCCGTACGCCGAGAAGATCAAGGAAGCCGCCGGCTCCGAGGCCGAGCTGGTCGAGGTGAATCTGGACAACGACGCCGACAAGGTGAAGGCGGAGGTCGACAAGCTGGCGAAGCTGTTCGGCACGGACAAGGCCGCGGCGACGTGGAAGGCCGCCTTCGACACCGAGTACGCCCAGCTCGCGAAGGACCTCAAGGCCGCCTGGCCCGGCGGGAAGAGCCCGAACGTCGTCAGCCAGGTCTTCACGGGCTGGTCGGCCGAGCTGGCGGGTGCCACCACCGTCGGGACCTACGGGCCGGAGGCCGTGACCCCGGCGCAGCTCGCGGAGCTCTCGGAGAAGAAGCCGGCCTTCGTCCTGGACAACGCGCACATGTCGACGGGGACGGTCCTGCCGGACTCCGGCGCGAAGCAGGTGAAGATCGTCAACTATCCGGGCGACGACCTCGACCTGCTGCCCGTCTACAGCAATGCCGCGGCCGAGCTGAAGAAGGCCATGGGCGCCTCCTGAGCGGCGCGTTGCCGGGCCGGCCCACGTGTCGGCCGTACAGAGGCGGGAGGGCAGCGTGCCGCCCTCCCGCCTCTTGTGGTCGCGCGCGACTACCGCGGTCGGGGCGCGGGCGGGGTCCAGACCGTGCCGCGGGCCTCGTATTCGAGCATGACCTCCACGCCGGTCGCCACGTCCGCGCCCAGTTCACGGCGTACGAGCCACAGGGCGAGGTCCAGGCCCGACGTGATGCCGCCGGCGGTGACCAGGTCGCCGTCGTCCACCACGCGTGCGATCTTCAGCAGTCCTCCCTGCTGCTCGAGGTCGGGCCGGGCCTTGTGGTGGGTGGTGCACGGGCGGCTTTTCGTCAGTCCTGCTGCGGACAGCAGCATGGTGCCCGTGCACACGGCGCTGACGGTGAGGCCGGGGCGCACCGCCGAAGCCAGGGCGCGCGGGAGGGTGCCGCGCGCGATCTCCGCCCGGACGCCCGGGCCTTCGTGACGTGCGTACCCGCCTCCGGGGACGACCAGGACGTCCGCGATGCGCGGGGCCCAGCCGTGTTCGACGCGGACCTTCGTTCCGTAGGCGGCCTGCACGGCGCCGGGGCCGGACGCGGTGACGTAGCGGACGTCGATCTCGCGGTCCGTGAAGAAGCGGGCCGCGGAGAAGACTTCGTAGGGAGCGGCGAAGTCGAGCTCCTCCACACCGTCGTACATCACGATGTGCACCCTCAGGGGTCCACCGGTCTCCTGGACGGGCTGGACGGGCGCCGCCGCGGCAGGTGCGGCAGGTGCGGCGGTGACTCCCGCCATCGCACCCGCGGCTCCGATCGCGGTCGAGGCCCGGAGCAGTTTCCTGCGGTTCATTCGGTTCTCCTGTCCCGATGGTCGTCGTACGGATGGGCGTGGGCGCCGCGCGCCGCGCCTGGAGTCCGGCTCAGCCGGCCGGGGCGAGTGACGGCGCGGCGGGTGCCTCGTGGACGGAGGCCTGCGCCAGGTGCTCACGCAGGGCGGCGCGGTCGGACTTGCCCGCCGGGGTCAGCGGCAACTCGGCGACCACCAGCAGCCGTTCGGGGTGCTTGCGCTGCTCCAGACCCCGCTGTGTCAGATGCTGTCCGAGCGAGTCGAGCGTGGGCACCTCGCCGGAGCGGGGGACGACGCACGCGGCGAGGCGCTCACCCATCAGGTGGTCCGGAACGCCGACGCACACCACGTCCCGTATGTGGGGATGGGAGCGCAACTCCCGCTCCACTTCGGCCGGGCTGATGTTGGCGCCGCCCCGGATGACGACGTCCTTGAGCCGTCCCACGATGTGCAGGGTGCCGTCCTCGTCGAGGAAGCCGAGGTCTCCGGTGCGCACCCAGCCGTCGGGCGTGCGGTAGCGGGCGTCGAGGTCGGGGGCGCCGACGTAGCAGAGGGGGGTCATCGGACCGCGGGCGATGATCTCGCCGATACCGCCGTCCGGTACCTCGGCGTGGGTGTCGGTGTCGGCGATACGGATCTCGGCCACCCGGGGGTCGGGGCGGCCGGCGACCACACCGGCATCGTCGGTGGGCGGGGTCGTACTGTCCAGCCCGGTGTGGCAGTTGACGCCGTCGGCGGAGCCGTAGAGGTTGACGACGTGGCAGCCGAAAGCCTGCGCCGCGGCAGCCGCGGTGGGCTCGTCGAGCGGCGCCCCACCGAGGATCAGAGCGGTGAGCGTCTCACGCTGACGCTCGCCGGTGACCGGCTTCCTGTCGGCGGCCGGCTTCTCGCTCGTGGCGTCGAGCCGTTCGAGCATCATGCGCACCATGGTGGGCACGCCGAGGATGTGCGTCGGCTCGTGTTCGGCCACGGCCGCGAGGGCGGCTTCGGGGGTGAAGTGGTCGAGGAGGATCAGCGTTCCGCCGTGCCGGGCGAGCGTGACCGCGGTGCCGTTGGAGCCGAAGGCGGAGGCGAGCGGTACCAGGAACAGACAGCGGGGCGGGGTCCTGTCGGGAATGAGTGAGGCGAGGAAGTTGCCGCGTCCGCCCGCGAGTGCGTTGTGCGAGTACGCCACCATCTTGGGCTCGGCCTCCGAGCCGGAGGACACGAGGATGCGGGCCGCGCTGTCGGGGTCGGGCCGGGCGGGGACGAAGCCGCTCGGGTCGCCGCGCAGCAGCGTGGCGAGCGGAACCGTTCCTTCAGGGGCGGTGCCCGGCCCCGCGGCGATCACGTGCCGCAGGGCGGGCAGCACGGGAGACAGGGCGTGCAGTTCGGCCGCGTGGTGGGCGCCCCGGTGCTCGGTGGCCGCGATGACGGCCACCGCTTCGGCGCGGCGCAGCAGGCACTCGGCCTCCAGGCTGCCGCGGCCGACGGGGAACGGCAGGGCGACCGCGCCGAGGGCGGCGAGCGCCAGATCGGCGATGACGGCGTTGCGGTGGTTGGGGAGCTGGACGCCGACCACGTCACCCGGGCGTATGCCGAGGTCTCTGAGGCCGGTGGCCAGACATCGCACTTTGCGGTCCAGCGCGGTGTAACAGAGTTTCCCCTTGGCATCGAGGACCGCGGTGTGGTGCAGGTCCATGATCTGACGGGCCCGGAAGAGGCTGTAGAGGTCCAGGTCGGGGCAGGTGCCGTCGACCACCCAGGACCGGCGCAGCTCGGCGGGCAGCAGGTCGTGCAGTTCGACGGTCATGTGAAGCTCCAGGGGTCGGGAACGGCGGGGGCACCGTGCGCGTCGCGGCTGATCGAGCCGGCGAAGCGCGGGTCGTCGTGCAGTGCGGACAGGTCCGTGGTGACACGGGTGGCGGTGAGACCGTGCGCACGCAGCTGCCGCAGCGCGTCGTCCGTCGGAAGGTCACGCAGGTCGTACGCGGCTGCCGCGGCCGCGCACGTGTCGCTCGGCGCGACCCAGCCGTCGGCCGTGGGCAGCGGACGCCGGAACCCGGCAGGCTGTCTCGGGCCCTCGCCGCGAGCCGCCCGGCCCAGGAAGGGGGTTGTCAGTGTGTCCGCCGCACCGAGCAGCGAGGAGCCGACGCGCACACCGTGCCCGGTGCGTTCCCGCAGGAGCAGCCCTGCGAGCACCGCTTCCGTGCCGAGCAGTCCGCCGAGTACGTCGAGCAGTGTCATCAGGGAGGGCGCGGGGGTCTCCCCGTCCGGGCGGACCGCCTCGCCGACACCGGTACGGGCCTGGACCATGAAGTCGGTACCCATGGGGGCATCGGACAGCCGGCCGGCCCAGCCGCTGGTGTACGCGTAGACCAGGGCGGGGTTCACGGAGGCGAAGTCGTCTGCGTCCAGACCGAGTTCGGCGGCCTTGCCCGGGGCCCAGTTGTGCAGGAACACATCGGCTTCCGCCGCCATCTCCCGCAGCAGGCGGCGTCCGGCGGGCGCCTTGATGTCGACCTCCGCAGCCTGCTTGCCGCGATTGAGCGCGAGCCAGCGGGCGGAGACACCGGAGCACGCCGGCGGCATGCCCCGCAGTGGATCACCGCCCGGCGGCTCGATACGGATCACGTCGGCGCCGAGCAGTCCCAGCAGGTGCGCGGCGAGCGGGGCCTGGATCCGGCGTCCTGCCTCCAGCACGGTCAGACCGGCGAGGGGGCGTTCCGGCGAGGGGGCGGACACCGGGTGGGTGCGGCCGGGGCGGAGCAGGTCCACGGACCAGGGCGGGGCGCCCTCGTACTCGACCGCCCGTTCGGCGAGCGTGCGCAGGGCGCAGACCTCGGCCCCCGACACGGAGGCGGCCTGGAGGATCCGCTGCCAGGGATGCGCCCGCGCCGTGGTGTGCAGCACCTGCGGGAAGGGAGCACAGGCCGTGGCGTACCGGAACTGGAAGGGCCGCCAGCCGGCGCGTATCGCCTCCGGCGGCGCGCCCAGAGCACGCCAGAACGCGGCCCAGGCACCCGGGTCCAGGGTCTCCAGTTCGAAAAGGAGGCCTTCGGACGAGACGAACGGCGGCCCGCCGGGGGCAAGTTCGGCTGCCTCGCCCTCGTCGGCCCCGGAGGCGGCGAGGTACTGCGAGACGGCGAGCAGCCCTGCACGCTGCGCGCTGGTGGTGACGTCGGCAGGGGCATCGCCACCGCGGGCCTGGGCCAGCAGCCCGGCGAGGAGGCCCTGCACCGTGAGCACGCCGGTGGCGACGGACGCATAGTCGACGCCCAGGCCACGCGGGTCGCCGTCGCGGCGGCCGTGCACGGTCATGATGCCGGTGGCGGCCTGCACGGTGGCCTCGTCGTTGATCCCGGTCCCGGGGGAGGCCCACGTCGTGCGGGCCTGAACGGGCGCGAAGTCCTCTCCGCTCAGCACCGCGCGGCCGGCCGGCCCGGTCCCCGGCGCGGTGTCGGCCGCCTGCGCGCCGAGAAGGCGCAGATGCTCCGAGACCACGGTCATGAGCTGCGGCGGTCCCAAGATGTCGAAACGCAGCGTGTCGAGTGGCCGGACCGCCTGCGTGGTGACGGGTGATGCCATGCCTCTCCTCTCCTGGCGCGGCGGTGGCCGGCGCCCGGTCGTCCGGAACCCGGGAACTCGGGAGCGTCCGCGCCCGACCAGTTCCGTGTGGAGACAGTCGGACAGCCGTTCGCACAAGTTCCCGGCAACTCGAGGAGAGGCATGGCAGGTCGAGGCAGTGAGGGCGCACCGCACGGCCAACCGGGCGGGCGGACGGCCGAGTTGCGTGAGCGCGTCGGAGAGTTCGTCCGCGATCGCGTGATTCCGTACGAACCGGTGTTGGACGCGGGCGGACCCGATGCCGTGGCGGCCTTGGGCGCGTTGCAGGGCCGGGCGAAGCAGGAGGGGCTGTGGGCGCTGCCGTTGCCCGCGCATCTGGGCGGCCGCGGCCTCGCGTTCGGCGAGTACGCCGAACTGGCGGAGGCGGAGGGGGCGAGCGACCACGGTCCCGCGGCACTGGGCTCCGCTCCCCTGCTGGATGTGTCGATGCTGGAGCGGCACGCGCAGAGCGGTGTCCGTGACCGGTATCTGCGCCGGCTCGTGGCCGGGGAGACGCGGACCTGCTACGCGATGACGGAGCCCGAGGTTCCCGGCACGGACCCGTTCATGACCGGAACCCGTGCCGTGCGGCAACCGGACGGCCGGTGGGCCGTCACCGGGCGCAAGTGGTTCACCTCCGGAGCCGCCGGCGCGGACCTCGTCACCGTGCTGGCCCGCACCGACGGGCAGACCGGCGACCGCGAGGGACTCTCCCTGCTGCTGGTGCCCACCGACTCCCCCGGTTTCCGCGTCGTCCGCGAACTCCCGGTTCTCGGCGCGACCGGCCAGTGGGAGATCGAATTCGACCAGGTCGGCGTACCCGCCGACCATCTCGTCGGTGCACGCGGCCAGGCGCTCGCCATTGCCGGTGAGCGCCTCCAGCGAGGCCGCACCCTGCGGTGTCTGCGCTGGCTCGGCCAGGCCCAGCGGGCGTTCGATCTGATGTGTGAGCGGGCGGTCGCCCGCGGCGGATCCCGCGGCCCGCTCGCCGGCCACCAGCTGGTCCAGCAGCAGGTGTTCGACGCCCTCCTCGCCCTGCGTACCACGCGCCCTCTCGTCCATGAGGCAGTCGCTCTCATCGACGCGGGGAAGGACGCACACATCGAGGTGGGCCTCGCCAAGGTCGCGGCGGCCCGCATGCTCCAGCAGGTCACGGATGCGGCGATCCAGGTCCATGGCGCCGCCGGCCTCGGCCCGGACACGGCACTGCCCGCACTCTTCCGCACGGGCCGGGCCGCTCGCATCCTGGACGGGCCGGACGAGCTGCACATCACCGCTGTGGCGCGGCGGGTGCTGCGCGGGTACGGCGGGCCGAGTCCTACACGTCCGTGATGTCGAGCGAGCCGGTGAGCGCGGCCAGCCCCAGGGCGAGGAAGAAGTCGCCCCAGATCAGTTCGTGCCGTACGGCGGTGCCCCGGCCGGCGTCGTAGCAGCCGTCGAGCAACCTGCCGGCGGGCCGGTGTGCGCGAGGTCCGGACAGATGGGTGCCGACCAGGCGGCTCAGGATCGCAGAGCCCCGGTGCGCGTACTCCGTCGCCCTCGGGCCCGGCAGACGCGCGAGTTTCAGCAGAGCGACAGCGGTGATCGCGGCGGCCGACGTGTCGAGGGGGCCGTCGGGACGGGACGCATCGGCATGCGGGACGAGCGGTCCGTCCAGCGCGGCCCCGTGCCGCAACAGGTGCTCGGTCGCCCCCGCGAGAGCCTCGGCCCGCGGTCCGGGGAGGGTCGGGAGATGCAGGGCGTCGGCGACCGCCAGGAGCAGCCACGCCCTGCCCCGGCTCCAGCCCTGGGGCGGGTCCTCGCAGGGCTGCCATCCCGACCCCGCGTCGAAGCGCCAGGCGGGCTGTGTCCAGGGCCGGTGTTCGCTGCCGTCTCCGAGGCAGAGTTCGACGTGGCGGTGCAGATGTGCGTCTGCTGCCGCGGCACCCTCGGGCCCGGCCCCTGCCAGCAAGGGCACCATTCCCGGCACACCGTCCGCGCGGGCGAGGAGGCGAGGGCCTCCCAGCGCCGATCCCCAGGGGACGAGGCCGAGTTCGGGGTCCATGGCCTCCAGGCAGGTGCGCGCGGACCGCTCACGCAGCGCTGTGGCGTCCGCGTCGTGGGAGGCCAGGGCGGTCCCGTACCAGAGGATCAGACCCCGGGTGGCGGTGTCGGCGTCCGCCCACGGCGCGAGGCGCGCGGTGCACCGGGACGCTGCCGCCCGGTCGGCCTCGGCGCCTGTGCACCGCGCCCGCAACCACAGCAGCCCGGCCCAGAATCCGCCCGTCCACGACCCGCGCCCCGTCGTGGTCCACCGCCCGCTGTCCGGGTCGGCGAACAGGGGAAAGCGTGGGCCCACCTCGTACTCGGTGACCGTCACGCGCTCGATCACCGCCTTCAGGGCGTCGCCGGCCCAGTCCGCCGACGTCACGACGACCGGCCCGCGCGTCCTCGCCGGTCCCGTACGGCCCAGGCGAAGGCGACGGCACCGGCGGCGGCGAATTCCCCTGCCACCAGCATCCAGCCGAAGCCGTAACGTCCCGCCTCCGCGAACAGGCCGAAGAGCAAAGGCCCCACGGCGAACCCGGCGAAGAATCCCGCGGCGACCAGCGCCGAGTCCTGCCCCGCCCGGCCCGGTGCGGCCCGTTGCATGACCAGCACCATGGAGACCGCGTTGCCCGACACGGCGAAGACCCCGACGGCGACGGCAGCGGCCCAGGCAAGAGGAGGTGCCGACAGCGCCGCAGCGAGGAGAGCGGCCGCGCCCACGGCGCCCACCGCAAGCCATCCCGGCAGCCACTCGGCGCGCCCCGGCCGGGCCGCCCTCGACCATCCCACCCGGCCGACGATCCCCGCCACGCCGAGCACGGCCACCAGAGCGGCAGCCGTGCCGGGGCCCATCTCCAACTCCCGTACGCCGAACAGCGCGAGGTAGGTGTTCACCGAAGCGATACCGCTGCCCAGAAACAGTGAGAAGACAGCCAGCCAGGCGACGAAACCACGTGGCACCGGGGACGGCCGCATGGTGGTGGCCGGCGGCGGTGGGTCGGACGGAAGAGTGCGCAGCGCCCACAACCCGGTCAGCAGGGCGGTGCCCGCGGCCGTCCACACCGCGCCCCGCCACCCGATGCCGCCGGCCACGGCGGCGAGCGGCAACCCGGCCGCGAACGCCCCCAGTTGGACACCGGACTGCTTCGTCCCTGTCACCGAGCCGCGCCGGGCGGGCGGGACCGACGCGAGAATGGCCTTGTTCGTGGCCGGGTTGGCGAGCGCCTGGGGAACACCGCCCAGCGCGACCGCTGCCAGCAGCAGACCGGCGCCGGGCGCGGCGCCGATGAGGGCGAGTGCGACCGCGGACACCACCAGCAGGACGACCAGTGCGCGCCGCGGACCGATCCGGTCCACGATGCGCCCGCCCATGGGGGACAGTACGGCCGCCGTCCCGAACCCGATCGTGGTGGTGAGGCCCAACACGGTGGGCGATATCCCCAGTTCGTCCACGAGCCGAGGTCCGAGCGCGCCCAGCAGGAACAACTGGAGCATCGAGAAGGCCATGGCACAGGTCAGCAGTGCAGTGAGTGCTGGGGCCTGCCGCTTGTCCGGCAGCGGTGCCGACGCCGTCGCCGCTGTGCCCTCTGCCGCCACCGTGTCTCCGTTCCCGCCGCTGACTGTCCCGACCCGCCGCAACAGGAGTCGGACAGCCCAACACCTCGGTTCCCCGGGGTAGTTGTGGCCTGGGCCACACATCCGGCCCGGGATGAGGGGGCGCGTGGTGAATTCCGTACCGACGGGTGCCCGGCCACGAGGGGGAATGCAAGGATGAGCCCGCCATGATGTCAGGCCGGGGGTGTCGAGCGTTACGGGCCGCGGTGTTCGCCGCCGTCTGTGTGCTGCTCGCTGCCTTCGGCCACATCCTCATGTCCGGGACATCCGTTCCCTGGTGGGCGATGTCCACCGCGTTCGGCGTGACGACGGCCGCGGCCTGGGCCCTCGGCGGGCGCGAACGCGGACTTCTCGTCGTCACCTCTGCGACGGTCGTGGCTCAGGCGGGGATGCACGCGTGCTTCTCCCTGGCCCAGGCCATGGTGTACCCGTCGCCGCCGACGGACAGCTCGTTGGCCCGGCAATGGGCCCGGTCCCTGGCTCTCGGGACGGGGGAATCCACCGCACCGGCCTCCGGTGCGGTCCTTCGGGGCGTAGGCGATGGCGGCCCGGCTCAGCAGCCCGGCATGACGATGCTCCATGACGGCATGGACGTCCACGATCACGCCCTGCACGGGGTGGCGGACGGCGCCACCGGCACGACGGCGTTGAGCGGGCACGACATGGGTGACATGTCACCGACGGGAATGCTGTCGGCTCACCTGCTGGCGTCATTGCTCTGCGGTCTGTGGCTCGCGTACGGAGAGCGGGCTGCGTTCCGCGTTCTGCGCTCGCTCGCCGGATGGCTGGTCGCTCCCCTGCGGCTGATGCTCCCTCAGCCCGCGCCGGTGCACGGGACACGCATCCGCGTACGCCGGAGCAGGCGGACCCACGCGCCACGACGGCTCCTTCTCGCCCACGCCATCACCTCACGGGGTCCACCACCGGGGATCGCTGTCCTGTGACAGCTGGTTCCCCGGTGCCGCGGAGTCTTCCACGACGCGCACCGGGCATCGGCCGTGCCGTCCGGCAGGCCGTACCCCTCACCGGCCTCGCCCCTCGGCGCGACGCCGGAACCCGATTTCCCGTGAGGACTTCTGGCGATGACCCCTGCCTCGTACCCCGTGCAACCTCCCGTCGCAACCAGGCCGCCGCGCCATACCCCCGAAGACGACGCGGCCGTGACCCGCCTGGCACTCTCCGCTCGCGACGGTGATCCGGCGCGGGTCGACCGCTTCGTCCGCGCGCTGCACCGCGACGTCTGGCGCTATGTGGCCTACCTCAGCGCCGACCCCCAGGCAGCCGACGATCTCACGCAGGATGTGTTCCTCCGGGCGCTCGGCAGCCTCCACCGTTTCGAGGGCCGTTCGTCCGCCCGCACCTGGCTGCTGTCCATCGCTCGCCGCACCGTGGTGGACAGCCTGCGTCACGCGGCTGCCCGGCCGAGGCTCTCCGACAGGACCGACTGGCAGACCGCTGCGGAACAGGCCCAGCCACGGCACAGCCCCGGCTTCGAGGACGGCATCGCTCTCGCGGAGCTCCTGGCCACGATCCCGGCCGAACGCCGCGAGGCCTTCATCCTCACGCAGCTCCTGGGTCTGCCCTACGCCGAGGCCGCCCTGGCCCTCAACTGCCCGGTGGGAACCGTCCGTTCCCGGGTGGCCCGCGCCCGCGCCTCGCTCATCAAACTGCTCGGCGAACCGGACCTTCCCCTCACCGCACCCGAAGGACGGGCAGGAAGGAAAAGCGACACCGGAGGCCGGTTCACGAACGGTCCCGAGCTCATGGCCGTGACCGGCTGACCACCGAGTCGCCCGGGGACCTGCGGCGCGCCACGTGCCTCAGGTGCCCGGGCGCGGCCCGATGCCCCCTGGCCGTACTCGCGCACCACGCCCGGGAGTTGTCAGCGGACGACGTCGAAGACGTTCTTCTGCAGACCGTTGGCGTAGGCCTCGTGCTCGACGAGCTCCAGCTTCTGCATGTCCTTGTCGGTATCGCTGAACAGACGCTTGCCCGCGCCGAGCAGGAGCGGGAAGACAAGCAGGTGGTAACGGTCGATCAGGCCGGCGTCCGAGAGGTTCCGGTTCAGGGTGGCGCTGCCGTGCATGATGATCGGTCCGCCCTCGGTCTCCTTCAGCGCGGCGACCTCGTCGAGCGAACGCAGGATCGTGGTCCGGCCCCAGTCCGACGCCAGGTCGTCGTCGGT
Source organism: Streptomyces sp. CA-251247 (assembly GCF_050952975.1). Lineage (NCBI taxonomy): Bacteria > Bacillati > Actinomycetota > Actinomycetes > Kitasatosporales > Streptomycetaceae > Streptomyces > Streptomyces sp. CA-251247. The sequence goes on from NZ_CP191861.1 coordinate 828,054, forward strand.
CAGGGTGGTGGAGACGACGTACTTCGGCATCTCCTTGTAGGAGGAGAAGTCCTCCATGCCCGGCCAGACCGGGCTGAACGCCTGGTAGCTGGTCCGCCCCAGCAGCATCGCGGTGGCTTCCTGCTGCTCCCGGCCCTTGATGTCGTACGCCTCCGGGAGGAACTCCATGTTCTTGAAGGTCCAGCCCGAGTTCCGGTAACCCGGCTCACCGCCCGGGGCCTCCACGACGCCGTCGAGCGAGACGAAAGCAGTGCTGATCAGGGTGCGCATCGAACGTCTCCAGGGTGTCTCGTGATCTGGTGGCAGCAGGTTCCGTGGGCCGGCTTCGGCCTTCCACTGTGCCCGCTTTCCCTCACTGACTGCTGATCGTGGCGAAACTCATCGATCATCGCCACTCCGCGCGGCGGGCCTCGATGCAACTCGCGCCCCAGCAGACGATGCGCGCCACTGCCAGACCACGTCTCCTGCACCCTGCGCCGTTGTCAGGTCGCTGAGACTCCCTGATGCCGGCCGGCGAACCCGGTTACGTGGCTCGTCATCGCCGCACCCGCGGCATCCCCAGCCCGATCCACGAGATGATCTCGCGCTGGATCTCGTTGTTCCCGCCGCCGAAGGTGAAGATCACGGCCGACCGGTATCCGCGCTCCAGCTCGCCGTGGAGCACCGTGCCGGCCGAGCCCTCCTTGAGCGGGCCGGCCGCGCCCACCACTTCCATCAGCCAGGCGTAGGCGTCGCGGCGGGCCTCGGAGCCGAAGACCTTGACCGCTGAGGCGTCCTGCGGGGTGAGCGTGCCCTGCTGGACGGCGTTCACCATCTGCCAGTTGAGCAGTTTCATCGCGTCCAGCCGGGTGTGGGTGCGCGCCAGACGGCCGCGGACCCAGCCGAGGTCGATGACCCGGCGGCCGTCGGCGAGTTTGGTGTCGGCCGCCCAGCGCTGGACGTTGTGGAGTGCCCGGATCGCCATGGTCCCGTGGGCGGCCAGGGTGACGCGTTCGTGGTTGAGCTGGTTGGTGATCAGCCGCCAGCCCTTGTTCTCCTGGCCGACGCGGCGGGAGGCGGGGACCCGGATGTTCTCGTAGTAGCTGGCCGTCGTGTCGTGGGAGGCCAGGGTGTTGATCAGGGTGCAGGAGTAGCCGGGGTCGGACGTCGGCACGAGGAGCATGGTGATGCCCTTGTGGGGCGGCGCGCCGGGGTCGGTGCGCACGGCGAGCCACACCCAGTCGGCCGTGTCGCCGTTGGTGGTCCAGATCTTCTGTCCGTTGACGGTGTAGTGGCCGGTGTCCTCGTCGCCCTCGCGCACCGCGCGGGTCTTGAGGGCGGCGAGGTCGGTGCCGGCGTCGGGTTCGCTGTAGCCGATGGCGAAGTCGATCTCGCCGGAGAGGATCTTCGGCAGGAAGTACGCCTTCTGCTCCTCGGTGCCGAACTGCATGATCGTCGGACCGACCGTGTTCAGGGCCATCAGCGGCAGCGGTACGCCCGCCTGGGCCGCCTCGTCGAAGAAGATGAACTGCTCCATGGGGCTCAGCCCGCGCCCGCCGTACTCCGTCGGCCAGCCGACGCCGAGCCAGCCGTCCGTGCCGAGGCGGCGGACGGTCTCGCGGTAGAAGCGCTTCTGCTCGCCGGGGTCGGCGTAGCGGGCGTACACGTTGTCCGGCACGAGCCGGGCGAAGTAGATGCGCAGTTCGGCGCGCAACTGCTGCTGTTCAGGCGTGTATTCGAGGTGCACGGCCCCTCCAGAGTCTCGCGACCGTCACGGCGCGGCGCACACGGTAGAACGTGTTGCAAGAATCCGGAAGGGCCACGGCCGGCGGAGGGGCGGGATTCCTCCCGGTCCCGGCCGTCGAACCGCCCGGTCCCGGCCGTCGAACCCGCCTACAGCGACGCGTACGCGGCGGTCACCAGAGCCATCTTCCGGGGGTCGTCCGCGATGTGCGGGCCCATACGGTTCATCACATACCCCAGACTGAGACCCGCCTCCGGATCGGCCAGACCGCACGAGCCGCCGAAGCCGTCGTGGCCGACGGCACGGGGGTTGGGGCCGTACGAACCGTTCTCGCCGCTGAGCCAGAGGCCGAGCGCCACTTCGGTGTCGTGCTGGAAGCCCCTGCCGAGGACCAGGTCACGACAGCTGCCCTGGCCCTCGCGGACCCGTTCGGCGGCCTCCGGGGACAGGATTCGCCGGCCGCCGTGCTCACCCCGTCCGGCGACGATCCCGTAAAGGGCGGCGACTCCACGGGCCGTGCCGTGTCCGTTGGCCGCCGGGATCTGGGCCGCGCGCCAGGCGGGGGTGTTGGCCTCCGCCGCACCGACGATCGGGTTGACCAGCGCGGCCAGCGCGACAGGAGTCATCTGGGCGAAGATCGCGGCCTGTTCGCTCGACGGCGCGGCCGGAGGATGCACCAGGTCGGCGGCGCGTCCCGCCTCCTTCTCCGGCAGCCCGATGGTGAAGTCGATGCCGAGCGGTCCGGTGACCTCCTTCTGGAGCAACTCCCCCGGGAGCAGCCCGCAGACACGTCTGACGACCTCGCCGACCAGGAAGCCGTACGTCATGGCGTGGTAGCCGGACTGCGTGCCGGGCTCCCACCACGGCTCCTCGGCGGCGAGGGCGTCGCAGGTCAGTTCCCAGTCGTAGAGGTCCTCGACGGTGTGCAGTTCGCGCAGTCCCGCGAGTCCGGCGCGGTGGGAGAGGAGATGGCGGACGAGGATGCCGCCCTTGCCGGCCGCGGCGAACTCGGGCCAGTACGTGGCGACGGGCGCGTCCAGGTCCAACTCGCCGCGGTCGGCGAGCAGATGGGCGCACAGGGCGGTGGCCCCCTTGGTGGTCGACCAGACGTTGACCAGGGTCTCCCGCTCCCAGGGCCGGGTGCGGGCCTCGTCCGCCCAGCCGCCCCACAGGTCGACCACGGTTTCGCCGTCGTGGATCACGGACACGGCGGCCCCCAGCTCGCCCCGGTCGCGGAAGTTCTCCTCGAAGGCCTCGCGCACCGACCGGAACCGGTCGTCGCAGTGTCCGTCGATCGTGGGTGCGCTCTGAGACATGGGCCCTCCATCGCCTCGGCCGGGTGGTCCGGCCTGCCGTGTCCGACTGATACCGAACATACCGACTGGTCGGACTGCCGGGAAGGGTTTCCGCTTCGTGTGCACGGGGTCGCGTGCGCGAGGATGGGACCGAAGATCCGCACCCGGGAAGGACCCTACCGATGGCCCGCGACGACTCCGTACTCCTGCACACCGAGGGCCACGCCGCGTACATCACGCTCCATCGCCCCCGGGCGATCAACGCCCTGACCCATCCCATGGTTCACGCCGTCGACGAGGCGCTCACCGCATGGGAGCACGACGACGCCGTGCGCGTCGTCGTGATCGCCGGAGCGGGCGAGCGGGGGCTGTGCGCGGGAGGCGACATCCGGGCCATCCGCACGGCGGCGCTCGCCGGAGACCGGACCGCCACGGCCTTCTGGCGGGACGAGTACCGGCTCAACGCCCGTATCGCGCGCTACCCCAAGCCGTACGTCGCCGTGATGGACGGCATCGTCATGGGCGGCGGGGTCGGCATCTCCGCGCACGGCGACGTCCGGATCGTCACCGAGCGGTCCAGGGTCGCCATGCCCGAGACCGGCATCGGCTTCGTACCCGACGTCGGCGGTACGCATCTGCTGGCCAGGGCGCCGGGCGAACTCGGCACCCATCTCGCGCTCACCGGGCTTCCGGTGGGAGCGGCCGACGCGCTGCTGTGCGGCCTCGCCGATCACTTCGTGCCGTCCGGGCGTCTGCCGGAGCTCACCGCATCGCTCGCCCGGCTGGAGGTGGCGGACGTGCTGCACACCTACGCCGGACCCGCCCCCGAGGGTGAACTGGCCGCGCACCGCGGGTGGATCGACGCCTGCTACGCGAGCGACTCGGTGGAGGAGGTCCTCGACCGGCTGGTCGCGTATGGCGAGCCGGCGGCGAAGGAAGCCGCCGAGACGATCCTGACGCGGTCGCCCACCGCGGTGAAGGTGACCCTGGCGGCACTGCAGCGGGCCCGGGCACTCGGCGCGCTCGAACCGGTCCTGGACCAGGAGTTCCGGGTGTCGTCGGCGGCCTTCTCCCGGCCGGATCTGGCCGAGGGCGTGCGTGCCCAGGTCGTCGACAAGGACCGCAGGCCGCAGTGGTCACCGGCGCTGCTGTCGCAGGTGACGGACGAGGACGTGGAGCGGTTCTTCGAGCCGCTGGGGAATGACGAACTCGGGCTGGCGAAGGGCTGACCGGAGTCCCGGGCGGGCCGGCGACGGCGCGACCCGCGTCCGGGCCGGAGCCGCGGTCGCAACCCCCGTACTCACGGCCGGAGTGGCGACATCGACTGACGATTCCGGACACGGCCCAGGCCAAGGCTGCCCGCTGCGGGGGCTTCCCGCACGGCGAGCGGGGTCCGCGGGGTTCGCGCGTCCCCGCCCGCCGTGCGGTCATGCCTGCCGTCCTCCGGCTACGACGCCCGTGCTCCCGCCGCCTGCCGGGCGATCCGCAGCTCCACGCTCCGGGTGTTTCCGCCCACGGTCACCGCGAGCGTCACCGTGCCCGGTCTGAGCGCCGTGAGCCGTCCCGTCGCCGGGTCGAACGCCGCCGCGTGCCGCCGGCGGGCGTCGTCGGGGTCGCCGATGTACAGATTCAGCGATCCCGTCCAGTCCGCGCTGACGGGGAAGGCGACCGGGACCGTGCGCGTGCCCTGCACGATCGTCGCCCGGACGTCCGCACTGTTCCCGGGAGGCAGCGATGTGGGCGCCTCCAGAGTGAGGGCGTCGACATGGGCCCGCGTCTGGACGGACACCCAGTCCGGCCGCCCCTCCCACGGACGGTGCCGGGCGATCAGCTGCTCGGCCGAGCTCACCTCGTCGACCCCGACGAGCGACCATCCGGTGAAGCCGCCCTCGCCGGCCGGGCCCGCCGGTGCCTTCCCCGAGTTGCCGTTGACGAGATACGGGACCCCGTCCACGTGCTCGGCGTGGAAGACGCCCACATGGCTGCCGATCAGCCCCGCGCCCTTTCCTGTCGTACGGCGGAAGTCCGCGAGCCACCGCTCGATCAACGCCGCTTCCTTGCGGTCGCCGAGCTGACTGCCCTTCTGCACGGTGGGATCGCGCGGCGGCACATGCTCGACGACCATCACCGAACCCACGGACGGGTCCTTCGCCGCCGCGTCCAGCTGGGCGCGTACCGCCTTGATCTGCTCGAAGCCGCCCCCGCGCAGCGTCAGGCTCGATGTGTCGAGCGTCAGGAAGCGGGTGCCGCGATGGTCGAAGGTGCGGTGGGCGGGGCCGAACTCGGCGATGAAGTTGTCGATTCTGCCGCCCATCACCTCGTGATTGCCGGGCACGTAGTACCAGGGCAGATCGCCGCCCAGTTCCTCGGTGAGCACCTGCCGGGCGAACGCCAGGTCCGCTGGTGATCCCTCGTCCACGAGGTCGCCGTTGACGACGACGAAGTCCGCCCCGGACGCCTTGATCTCCCTCAGGGTGCGCCGGGCCTGCCGGACGATCGCGCTGTCGGGGTCGCGGGCGACGAACTGGGCGTCGGACATGACGGCGAACCGCCAGTCCCGGTCCCCGGTCTCGGCAGCGGAGTCGATCAGCGGATCGGCGCCACGCGGCTGGTCCGGCAGCGCGGTGTCGGGCGGGACCTGCGCGGACAGTCCGTCGATCACGACGCGTCCGGTGTACTGCCGGGCCGCGGCGGTCTCCGCGAGGTAGAAGCGGTGCACCGACAACGGTATGGCGACGCCCGCCGGCACGCTGAAGGTGACCTGACGCCAGCCGGTCCAGTCGACGTACGGCCCTCGCAGCAACTGGTCCGAGCCCGCCGCGTCCTTCAGATGCAGGGTCGGCCAGGCGCCGTTGCCGTCTCCGTCGATCCACAGGGTGAAGGACTGCGGGCGCCCCGGTACGGGAATCGGCTGCGGCGGGTTGGCGTAGGCGGCTCGTGTGGCGGTGGAGCGGGTGAAGTCGTAGGTGAGTTCCAGTCCGGTGCCGCTCTGCCCGTCGGGGACGGCCGCGACCGCGCCGGCCGCGCGGGCGTGGGTGAAGGTCCAGGAGCCGGCGTCGTCGAAGGAGGAGACCGGCTGTTCGGCCAGGCCCACACTGACGGCCAGGGATGTGGTGACGCCCGCGGCCGTGGCGGTGATCTGCCCGGCGCCGCCACCCGTGCGGGAGGTCACCGTGAAGGCACCGGCGCCGTCGTCCTCGACGTCGAACCTCGTGTGGTCGTAGGTGAGTTCCACATCGGCGGGTTCGACGGGGGCACTGTTGCCCTGTGCGTCGTGACCGACGATGCCGAAGCTTCCGGTGGCGTCGCCGTCGGCGAGCCCGATGCGCCGGGTGGTCGGCTCGATACGGGCGAGATCGTCGAGCACGGTGAGTTCCGCACTGCCCTGCGCACCGGCTCGTTCGGCGCGTATCACGGCCGTACCGCTGCCGCGGGCGTGGAAGATTCCTCGCTCGTCGACCCGGCCGACGGAGGGCCGCAGCGACCGCCACCGGGGTGCCCCGGCCGCCGGCCCGTAGCTCTCGTCGTATCCGGCGGCGGTCAGGCGGCGGGTCAGCCCCGGGAACACCCGCTCCGGGTGGCCGCCCCTGACCGGGTCGGCGGTGGGCGCCGAGCCGGGCGGGGTGCGGGTCTCCACCCAGAAGCCACGGAGCCTGCCGCTGCCGTCGGGCGCGGTGAACGCAAGTCCGTTGGGGACGGTCCGCTCGCTGCCGTCGGAGGGACTGTTCTCCACCTGGAGCGCGTCGCTGCCGGGTTCGCGGGCGAGCAGCGTGGACGAGCCGCCGCCGTCGAGGTTGAGCGCACTGTAGGCGCCGGCCCGCTTCATCATCAGACCGAGTTCGGTGAGGGTGACTCCGCCGCTGTCGGTCTGCCGTCCGTCGACGGTGATGACCTGCATGGCGCTGCCGTCCTGGGAGAAGCCGACGGCCGTGCGGGGGGCGGCGATGTTGTTGCCCTCGCCCTCGTGGTTCTGCGGTGTGCCGTCGACGACGAGGAGTTCGCGGCCGCCGACCGCGGTGCGCGGGACGGGGCCGCTGTCGGTGCGCGGCCGGTACTCCGTCGACACCGGGTCGCCGGGCCGCAGCGCGGCGAGCGCGGTCGCGCCGGCCTCCCGCCCGACGAGCACGGTGATGCCGTCGGCGACGGGTCCGCTGCCCGGCCGGTCGGTGACGGAGACGACCTTGCCGTCCTGTACGAGCGCCTCGGCGACGGGGGTTGCCGCATCCACGGTCAGCGCACGGTCGGCGCTGCCCCATGCCGCGTTGTAGGCCCCGATGCCGCCGGGCGGGACGTTCGCGGCGTTGTAGGCCGCGAGCGGGTGCTGCCCGCCGGGCAGGGTGAGCGTGCCCTCGAAGTAGAGCTGGAGGACGCGTCCCGCGCCTTCCGGCCCGATGCCGACGGCACGGTTGGCTCCGTCGGCCGGCGAGTGGGTGACCTTGCCGTCCTTGATGCCGGGGCCCTGCGGGGCGCCGGTCTGGTTGATGTCGAAGAAGTCCGCGTTGATCGCGGCGACCGTGCGCCGGCCGGGGCCCGCGTCGTGCGCGGCCGCGAGCCGGGACACCGTGGAGCGTTCGGAGACCTTGCCCGAGGACAGGTAGTCGGCCCGCACCCGGCCGTCGTCGAGGTCGACGGAGAGCGCGTCGACCCGGAGCCATGTGTCGGACTCGAGCCGGTCGTACGAGGTGAGCCGGACGCCCGGAGCGATCGGCCGGGAGCTGCGCGCCGTCTCGATGCCGTCGCCGTCGGCGACGGATCTCGCGCTGCCGGGCGGTCCGCTCGCAGGGGGCGGCGCAACGGGACGCAACATTTCCGCCGCGTCGCGCGGGCGGGGGTCGGGGGTCGAGTCGGCGGCGGCCGGGGAGACCCCCGCCGCCAGGGCGGACGCCGTCGCGATCAGCACGACGGCCCGTCTTGCTCTGCCTGGGATCACAACTACTCCTGGATCACGGCTGGTTGAGCGCGCAGTAAGCGCTGTCGGCGGACAGCATCGCGGCGCTCGGGCCGTTGCACCAGAGGGCTTGAGGGACCGTCGGGAGAACAGGCGCTGTCATGATCGTGGACGCCTCGCGATCCTGACGGCCCCGGCCGGGCCACATTCGCGAAAGAATGCCGTAACAATTCACCATGCGAGACGACTCCCACAGCGCATTGACGCGACCTGAAATCGCTGCCATTCTCGCCGATGTGAGTCAAGCTGACATTCTCGTATCGCGCCTGCACGTCGACCTTCGACGGCACGCCAGCGCACTCTGTGCCGCCGGCCGCTGAAACACGCCCAGCTGACCTCTCTTCCCGCGCACGTCCCTCCTCCAGTGGACTTCTGACGGCCTGAAACCTTTCGCGCCCGTCACGCGGTGATGACACCCGGCAGGACCTTTCCCGGCATTTCCCTGCCGCCTTGCGCCGATTCTTTCCTGAATGCATTGCGTCCTTCTCGCGCGCTTTTCAGGCACCTTCGCGTACCCGAAACGGAATGACATGACTTTCTCCAGGCGAAGCTTCCTCGTGCTCTCCGGCATCTCCGCACTCGCGGCCGCCGGGTGCGGCACCGCGAGTGGCAGCGGCATCCGTAATACCAAGACACTCCGCTATCAGGGCTCGGCCGGCGCCGTCACCCCGCCCGAACTCGCCGCATCACTCGGCTATCTGGGCGATCTGAAACTCGACTGGGTGGGCGACACCATCAGCGGGCCCCAGGACATCCAGACCGCCGCCTCGGGCCAGACCGACTTCGGCGGCGCGTTCAACGGGGCCGTGGTCAAACTGGCGTCCCGCAAGGCTCCCATCAAGGCGGTCATCAGCTATTACGGCTCCGACAAATACGCCTTCAGCGGCTTCTACGTCACCGAGAACAGCGCGATTCGTTCCCCGCGCGACCTCATCGGCAAAAAGGTCGGAATGAACACCCTCGGCGCCCATCACGAGGCGATGCTCGACATCTACCTCAAGAAGCACGGGCTGAGCCGCGCCGAGGCCAAGCAGGTCGAGCGCATCGTCATACCGCCCGTCAACACCGAGCAGTCGCTGCGCCAGCGGCAGATCGACGTGGGTGTCCTCGGCGGCATCCTGCGCGACAAGGCCCTGGAGGCGGGCGGGGTGCGCAAGCTGTTCAGCGACTTCGACCTCCGCGGTGCCTTCAGCGCCGGCACCTACGTCTTCACCGAGCGCTTCATCAAGCAGAACCCCGAGACGGCGAAGACCTTCGTCACCGGGGTGGGCAGGGCCCTGGACTGGTCCCGTACGACACCCCGCGAGGAGGTCGTCGCGAGGATGACCGAGATCGTCGCCCAGCGGAAGAGGAACGAGACCGACGCCGCGCTCAAGTACTGGCGCTCCTACGGCGTGTCCGCGCCCGGCGGCCGGATCGCGGAGAAGGAGCTGTCGGACTGGGCGGACTGGCTCACCGAGCGCGGCGACCTCGAGTCCGGCCGGGTGAAGGTGCCGGATCTCTACACCAACGAGTTCAACGCGGGCAAGAAGACGGGGAGCTGACCGATGACGGCGAAAATCAGTTTCCAGGGTGTCGGCAAGACCTTTCCCGTACGCGGAAAGCAGACCCCGGTGACAGCTCTGGACGGTATCGACCTCGACATCGCCGCCGGCGAGTTCCTGGTGGTGGTGGGCCCGAGCGGCTGCGGGAAGTCCACACTCCTCGATCTCCTCGGCGGACTGGCCGAGCCCTCCGAGGGCCGCATCCTGCTGGACGGCCGGCCGGTCTCCGGACCGGGTCTCGACCGCGGCATCGTCTTCCAGCAGTACGCCCTGCTCCCCTGGCGGACCGCTCAGGGCAACGTGGAGTTCGGGCTGGAGGCGACCCGGGTGCCGCGCCGCGAGCGGGCCGCCCGGGCCCGGGAGTACCTCGCGCTGGTCGGTCTCGACGGCTTCGAGGACCGGCATCCGCACGAGCTGTCCGGCGGTATGCGCCAGCGCGTGGCGATCGCCCGCAGCCTTGCATACGACCCCGATGTGCTGCTGATGGACGAACCGTTCGCGGCGCTCGACGCCCAGACCCGCGAGTCGCTCCAGGACGAGCTGCTGCGGATCTGGCAGCGCACCGGCAAGACGATCGTGTTCATCACGCACGGCATCGACGAGGCGGTGCACCTCGGGCAGCGCGTCGCGGTGCTCACCTCCCGGCCCGGCCGGATCAAGGAGGTCGTACCGATCGACCTCGGTGACCGCGATGCCGCCGCCGATCCGCGTTCCAGCCTCGCGTTCGCGCACCACCGCCATCAGATCTGGAGCCTGCTGCGCGACGAGGTCAGCCGCGCCCAGCAGCAGGAGAGGGAGGCCGTCACACCATGAGCATCACCACCGAGAAAGCCGCCACGGCGACTGCCGAGCAGGCTCCGACGAAGGTCCCCGAGACGGCCGTCCCGGCACGGAGCGGGGATGCGACGCCGGCGGCCCCCGTCCGCAAGGGCACACTCCCCCGCGTGGCCGGCTTCACCGGGCGCGTGCTGCTGACCGTGGCCACCAGGACGGTCGCCGTCGCCGCGCTCCTGGCCCTGTGGGAGATCGCCCCACGCCTCGGTCTCGTCGACCGGACGTTCCTGCCGCCCTTCTCCGAGGTCGCCGTCGCCTGGTGGGGACTGCTGACCGACGGTCTGCTCGCCCAGCACGCCCAGGCCAGCTTGGTGCGGTCGCTGTCCGGATTCGGGCTCGCGGTGGCGCTCGCCGTACCGCTGGGACTGCTCATCGGCTGGTACCGGCCGCTGGCCGACCTCCTCGGACCGCTGCTGGAGGTGTTCCGCAACACCGCAGCGCTGGCGCTGCTGCCGGTCTTCGTCCTGCTGCTCGGCATCGGGGAGACCTCGAAGATCTCGATCGTGCTCTACGCGTGCACCTGGCCCATCCTGCTGAACACCATCAGCGCCGTACGCAGCGTCGATCCGACGCTTCTGCGGCTCGCCCGGTCGATGGACCTGCCCGCCCCGAAGATCTTCCAGAAGGTCATCCTGCCCGCCTCGGTGCCCACCGTCTTCACGGGCATCCGGCTGGCCGGCGCGGTCGCCATCCTCGTCCTGGTCGCCGCCGAGATGGTGGGCGCCAAGGCCGGCCTCGGCTACCTCGTCAACTCCTCCCAGTTCAACTTCGCGATCCCCGAGATGTACGCCGGGATCATCACCATCTCCGCCATCGGTGTGGCCTTCAACCAGCTGCTCGTGGCCCTGGAGCGCCGCTTCACCTCCTGGCGCACCCCGACCGGAAACTAGAGGAAACAGCAGATGCCAGCCGAGACTCCCCGTCAGTTCCATCTCAACGCGTTCCTCATGAACGCCGGCCACCACGACGCCGCCTGGCGCCATCCGCGCACCCATCCGGAGCGCATCACCGATCTGTCCTACTTCCAGGAGCTGGCCCGCACCGCCGAGCGCGGGAAGCTGGACTCGCTGTTCCTCGCGGACGGCGTCGCTCTGTGGGGCAACGCCCGTTACAACGCGGTCGGCGGTTTCGAACCGCTCACCCTGCTCTCCGCGCTGGCCGTCGCCACCGAGCACATCGGACTGATCGCCACCGTCTCGACCACCTTCAACGAACCCTTCCACGTGGCACGGAAGTTCGCCTCGCTGGACCATCTGAGCGGCGGCCGCGCCGGCTGGAACATCGTCACCTCGGGCAATGTCGCCGAGGCCAGGAACTTCGGCCGCGCGGAGCATCCGGAGCACGCGCTGCGCTACGAGCGTGCCTCCGAGTTCCTCGATGTGACGAAACAACTCTGGGACAGCTGGCGGGACGACGCGCCCGTCATCGACCGCGAGCGCGGGGTCTACTCCGAGGAGGGTGCGGTCAGTGCCATCGGCCATCGCGGTACCCACTTCCGGGTCGACGGACCGCTCAATGTCCAGCGCTCCCCCCAGGGCCATCCGCTGCTGGTGCAGGCCGGATCGTCCGAGGACGGCAAGGAGTTCGCGGCCCGGTACGCGGAGGCCGTCTTCACCGCCCAGCAGACGCTGGCCGACGGGCAGACCTTCTACAAAGACCTGAAGTCACGGCTCGCGAAGTACGGCCGCGGACCGCAGCAGCTCAAGATCCTGCCCGGCATCTGCCCGGTCATCGGCGGTACGGAGGCCGAAGCGCTGGCACTCGAAGACGAACTGACGGAGCTACAGGTACCCGCGTACGGGCTCCAGCAGCTGTCGGGGATGCTCGGCACCGATCTGACCGGACTGCCACTGGACGGCCCGCTGCCCGACCTCCCGGAAGAGCAGGACATCAACGGCAACAAGTCCCGCTTCACGCTGGTGGCGGAGCTCGCCCGGCGCGAGGAGCTCACCATCCGGCAGCTCATCGCCCGCCTGGGCGGCGGTCGCGGCCACCGCGTCTTCGCCGGGACGCCGGAGCAGATCGCGGACCAGCTGGAGACGTGGTTCACCGAGGGCGCCGCGGACGGCTTCAACATCATGCCGCCGTATCTCCCGGGAGGGCTCGACGACTTCGTGGACCAGGTGGTCCCGCTGCTTCAGGACCGCGGTCTGTTCCGCACCGAGTACACCGGGCGCACTCTGCGCGACCACTACGGCCTGGAGCGCCCCGCGGGCCGGACCGCTGTCGCCTCCTGACCCCTCCCGCCCACTGCACAGCCCTGCCACAGCACTGCCCAAGCCCTGTCGAAAAGCCCTACCGAAAGGCAGCATCCGCATGAGCAGCACCGGTTTCGACATCCGCCGCATCGGCGGCCGCATCGGCGCGGAGATCCTCGGCGTCGACATCTCCGGGGAGCTCGACCCCGCGATCACCGCCGAGATCAACGCGGCGCTCCTGGAGCACAAAGCGCTCTTCTTCCGTGACCAGGACCTCGACGACGCGGCCCAGATACGCTTCGCCTCGCTCTTCGGCGAACTGACCACCGCCCATCCGACGGTGCCGTCCGTCGACGGCCGGCCGAACATCCTCCCAGTGGACGGCGACGAAGGCATCCGCGCCAACCAGTGGCACACCGATGTCACCTTCGTCCGCACCCCGCCGAAGGCGTCCACGCTGCGCAGCCTGGTCGTCCCTCCGTACGGCGGCAACACCCTGATCGCCAACTCCGCAGCCGCCTACCGGGATCTGCCCGACGCGCTGCGTGAGCTGGCCGACCGGCTGTGGGCCGTGCACACCAACGCCTACGACTACGCGGCGCCGAAGTCCGAGAAGGCGGCCGAGCACCGGCGGCAGTTCGTGTCCACCAAGTACCGCACCGAGCACCCGGTGGTGCGCGTCCACCCCGAGTCGGGCGAACGGGGCCTGTTCATCGGAGGGTTCGCCCAGTCCCTGGTGGGTCTGTCGCCGTCCGAGTCCCGCGACATCCTGCGGATCCTCCAGGCGTACGTGACCCGCCCGGAGAACGTGGTGCGCTGGACGTGGGCTCCGGGCGACCTGGTCCTGTTCGACAACCGCATCACCCAGCACTACGCCCCGGACGACTACGGCGACCTGCCGCGCCTGCTGCACCGGGTGACGGTCGCGGGAGACGTTCCGGTCGGCATCGACGGCACGGCGAGCCGGATCGTCGAGGGTGACGAGGCCGCCCACTACACCCCGGCCGTGGCCTGACGCTCCGCACCACACGGCGGGCCGGACGTCCTGTGACGTCCGGCCCGCTTCTCAGGTCGCTCTCACCGGCCCGTCACGGGGCCGGCGTGCGGTGTCAGGCGGTGTTGCGGCGCTTGCGCGCGGCCCACATGATGCCGCCGCCCGCGACGATGACCACGGCGGCAGCGCCGGCGATCAGCGGGGTGGAGCTGGAGGAGCCGGTCTCGGCCAGGTCGTCGCTGCCCGCGTTGGGGGTCGGCGCGCTGGAGGGGACCGGGGCGTCGGAGGTGGGCGGCGTGGAGCTCGGCGCCTCGGACGGGGTCGGAGCGGAGGAACTCGGGGTGTTCGACGGCGTCGCCGACGGCGGCGGGTTGTCGTCGTCCTCGCACACCGGCGCCGTCTTGGTGTCGTCGACCGAGAACTTCTCGCCGTCGCTCGCCTTCACGACGAGTCGGAGGGTGAGCTCCTTGTCGTGCTTCGGAAGCTCGAGCTTCTTGTGGAACTCGTTCTGGAACGTCTCGGTGGGCAGCAGGTCCTTGCCGTCCGCGGTGATCGTCACGGTGTTCTCGGACCTGGCGCCGTAAGCGGTCAGATCGACGCTCACCTCGGTGCAGGTCGCCGACCACTTCGGCGTGTGGGCGAACGCCGGTCCTGCGGCCAGGCCGACGCCGAGGACGCCGGCGGCCGCGGCCGCTATGAGGGCCCCGGAACGCCGCCGCGATGTGTTGCTGGTTGTCACTGATTCCTCCACTGTTGCCGCGCCACCCTTCTGGCGGTGCGCGCACAGTACCGCCACCACCTCAACTGTGGGCACCCACCCCACCCCCCTCATCCGGTTTCTAAACCTCCTTATTACCCGGGCTTGTCACAGCAGTTGACGTGAAGCGATCGGCCGCGCAGGAGTTCGCGCAGATTGTCCCGGGGTACCTGGTCACGGCACTCGTCCATGCCGCCCGGCACGGCCGGTGCTCAACCGGCCCCCTACATACGGTGAGGACAGTGGATCGCCGACAAACCGACGCCAGGACCCGGATCACCGTGCTGGTCGCGCTCGCGGCCAACCTGGTGATCGCCGCCGCAAAAGCGGTCGGTGGGCTCGTCACGGCGTCGCCCGCACTGCTCTCCGAGGCGGCACACTCCGTCGCGGACAGCGTCAACGAAGTCTTCCTGCTGGTCGCACTGCGCCGCAGTCGCCGCTCGCCCGACGCCAGGCATCCGTTCGGCTACGGCAAGGAGCGCTACTTCTGGTCACTGCTGGCCGCCGTCGGCATCTTCGTGATGGGCGGCTGCTTCTCCTTCTACCAGGGCGTCCACGCGCTCGGCGAGGACCAGCAGGAGTCGCACGCCGGCTATCTCGCGGGGCTGGCGGTCCTCGCCGTCGCCCTGATCGCCGAGGGCAGTTCACTGGTGCGCGCGCTCTACCAGTTGCGCAGGCAGAAGGAGGGGGCGGCCGATCCCGCCCTGCGCACGGTCATCGCGGAGGACGGTACGGCCGTGCTCGGTGTGCTGCTCGCGATGGCCGGAATGGGCCTGCACATGATCACCGGTCAGGTCGTCTGGGAAGCGTCCGCCTCCCTCGCCATCGGCCTGCTGCTGGTGTACGTCGCCTACCGGCTCGGCCGCGAGGCCCGTGACCGGCTGATCGGCGAGGCGGTGACTCCCGAACTGCGGGAGTCCCTCAGGGAATTCCTCGACGGCCAGCCCGAGATCGACAACGTCGCAGAGCTGCTCACCATGCGGCTCGGGATGGACTCGACCCTGGTTGCCGCCCGGGTCGATCTGACACCGGGGTTCGACAGCGAGGAGGTCGAACTCGTCTGTGTGCGGATCAAGGGGAGGATCGCCGCCACCTGGCCGCAGGCCGACCATGTCTTCCTGGACATCACGGAGGCGCCCGCGGCCTGAAAGGACCGAGGCGCCCGCGGCACCGGAGGTGGTCGGATCAACGCCCCCGCAGCGTCGTCGGATCAGTGCCTGTGCCGTGTCGTCGCATCAGTCTTCCGGCTTGTTCGGCTGGGACTGCACGTCGTCGGCGTGCCGGATGCGGGCCCAGGCAGGCAGCAGGAACCAGCAGATGACGAACCAGAGAACCATCGCGACCACGAGCCAGATGGCCAGGGAGTTGTGCAGCGCCACCCGCAGGATGAGCAGCAGTGCGGAGGCCATGGTGCAGAGCAGGAGGACGAGCCCGAGGACGGTGAGGCGGGAGGCCCACACCACCGTCTGCGGCTTCAGTCGCTTGCCGGTCAGCAGACGATGGAAGGACACGGGCCCTATGAGCGCCGCGGTGGTGGCCGCACCCAGCATGACGGTCGCCACATAGATGTCCTGATCGGTCTCCGACAGACCGGTGAACCGGGGCTGGAAGACCACGGTCAGCAGAAAACCGAACAGGATCTGTACACCGGTCTGGGCGACGCGCAGTTCCTGGAGGAGATCGGACCATTTCCGGTCGGCCCTTTCCTCCTCCGTCTCCTCACGGCCGCGATCCCGGTCGGCCTCTGTCCGCGCCATCGGGAGCCTCCCGTTCCGTCATGGATCCGCACGCCCGGCCCTATGCGGCGTCCTGCATGATTTCTCTGCGCAGCCGGTCGCAGGAATGGCTGATCAGCCTCGACACGTGCATCTGGGAGATTCCGAGATCCTCGGCGATGCTGCTCTGCGTCATGTCCCGGAAGAAGCGCATATAGAGAATGCGCCGCTCCCTCTCGGGCAGACGGCGCAGTTTCGGTTTGACGGCCTCGCGGTCGATGACCACGTCGAGCGCCGGGTCCGAGGTGCCCATGGCGTCGGCCATCGTGTAACCCCGCTCGGTACCCGGGATCTCCGCGTCGAGGGAGAGGGTGCTGAAGGATCCGATGGCCTCCAGTCCGGCTCTGGTCTCCTCCAGCGAAAGCCCTGCCCTGGCCGCGATCTCCTCCTCGGTCGGCGGGCGGCCCGAGACGGTCTGGGCGAGCTCGTGCTGGGCGGTCCGGACGCGATTGCGCTGGTCCTGGACCCGCCGCGGTACGTGCAGTGACCACATGTGGTCCCGGAAGTGCCGCTTCACTTCTCCGGTGATCGTGGGCACGGCGTAGCTGACGAAGGCGCAGCCGCGTTCGGGGTCGTACCGGTCGATGGCCTTGACGAGGCCGAGGGCCGCCACCTGGCGCAGGTCCTCCAGCGTCTCGCCGCGGTTCTTGAACCGGCCGGCGAGGCGTTCCGCCATGGGAAGCCAGGCGTTCACCAGTTCCTGGCGCAGAATATCGCGCTCGTGGCCTTCGGGGAGTTTGGAGAGCCGGTCGAATGCGGCCGCGGTGTCGGGGGCATCGTTGTGCATGTGCTTCGTGCTCGCGTGTGTGCGCATGATGCGCGCCACTCCCTTACCGTGCGAACGGGGATGAATGGCGTCCATGGCCGCTGGACTCGCTCACGCCGGGGGCGTGATTCCGCTCCACGGACGTGCCTCCGGTCCGAAGCACAAACTGCGCCTGCCCCTGTCGCATCGCATCAAACGCGGCGTTCCCGGGTCGATTCCCTTCACCCTTCAAACAGAAACGTCGACGGGTGGGCATCGCCATCTCCCCGGAAAATGCCGCACCGCATATTCAGCCGAGCGAATCGAGCCGCCTGCGAGCGGGCGCCAGCGACCGGCCGCGCGACAGAATCCCTTCCCACGGTTTGGTCCGGGCCTGTTCCAGAACGTCCGTCACCGTCCAGCGCTGCGCGGTCAGTTCGGGGTCCTTCACCTGCTCCCAGGTGATCGGGGTGGCGACGGGCGCGCCCGGCTTCGCTCGGATCGAGTAGGGCGCAACAGCCGTCTGGGCATAGGCGTTGCGCTGGATGTCCAGATAGAGGCGGCCTTCCCGGGCCTTTTTCCGTACGGCGGTGGTCAGCCGGTCCGGATCGCGCTCGGCGAGTTTCTCCGCCACGTCACGGGCGAAGGCGCGGGTCTCGTCGAAGTCCGCGTCTGCGGACAGCGGCACGATCACATGCAGTCCCCTGGACCCGGTCGTCATCAGCGCCGACGGCAGCCGGAGCTCGTCGAGCAGCTCACCGAGCTGCCGGGCCGCCCGGCGTACGGCCTCGAAGTCGTCCTCGGCGGGGTCCAGATCGAAGACCATCCGGTCGGGCCGCTCCAGCCGCTTCACCTTCGACTGCCAGCGGTGGAACGTGAGCGTGGCCTGGTCGGCGAGGAAGAGCAGGGTGGCCGTGCTGTCGCAGACCGGGTGAACCACCGTCCCGTCGGCCTTGTCCACCTCCACACGGTGGATCCACTCCGGGTAGGTGTCGGGTGTCTGCTTCTGCATGAAGCGCAGGCCGCCGATGCCGTCGGGATGCCGCTCCAGCATCAGCGGCCTGTCCTTCAGGTGGGGGACCATGAAGGGCGCGATGCTGCGGTAGTAGCCGACGATGTCCTCCTTGGTGAGGC
Source organism: Streptomyces sp. CA-251247 (assembly GCF_050952975.1). Lineage (NCBI taxonomy): Bacteria > Bacillati > Actinomycetota > Actinomycetes > Kitasatosporales > Streptomycetaceae > Streptomyces > Streptomyces sp. CA-251247. Next base: position 846,001 of record NZ_CP191861.1, read on the forward strand.
CGTCGTCGGGGAAGAGCTTCTTGTCGGGCCGGTGGATCTCCACGGTGTGCTGTCCGGCCCGCACGCTCTTCGTACCCATCGTGCCTCCCTCGTTTCCCGTACGGCAGCGGTGCGCGTGGTCAGCGCACCACGGCCTCCTCCACCAGCAGTTGCACCGCGGCCGCGATGGACTCGGCGTCGATGCCCGAGAGATGCAGCTGCTCCGCGGAGGTGGCGGATCCGGGCATGTTCTGCACGCCGAGCCGGATCAGGCGGGGCAGCGGGCGGCCGTCCGACAGGGCCGAAGCCACGGCGTCGCCGATACCGCCCTGGGGTCGGTGGTCCTCCACCGTCATGAGACAGCCGGTGGCGTCGGCCGCCTCCTGGAGGGTCGCGGCGTCGACCGGCTTGACCGAGTACAGGTCGATGACCCGGACGCCGATGCCCTGCGCCTCCAGCAGGTCGGCGGCCCGCAGGGCCTCATGGACGGTGACGCCGGCGGCGACGACGGTGACCCGGTCCTGATCGCCGGAGCGCAGCACCCGGGAGCCGCCGACGGGGAAGTCCTCGTCGGGCCCGTACAGGACCGGTGTCTCGCCCCTGCTGGTACGCAGATAGCCGATGCCGGGCAGGTCGGCCATGGCCTCGACCAGCCGGGCGGTCTGGTTGGCGTCGCACGGGTACAGCACCGTACTGCCGTACACCGCACGGAACATGGCCAGGTCTTCGAGGCCCATCTGGGAGGGGCCGTCCTCTCCGATCGCCACGCCGGCGTGCGAGCCGACCAGATTGATCGGCGCGTGGGACACCGCCGCCATCCGGACGAAGTCATAGGCCCGGGTCAGGAAGGCGGCGAAGGTGGACGCGAACGGGATGTAGCCCCGGGTGCGCATCCCCACCGCCGCAGCGACCAGCTGCTGTTCGGCGATGTAGCACTCGAAGAAGCGGTCGGGGTGCTCCTTCGCGAAGGCGGCTGTGCGGGTCGAGTCGGCCACCTCCCCGTCCAGCGCGACGACTTCCGGGCGTACGGAGCCGAGTGCGGCGAGCGCGTCCCCGAAGGCATCACGGGTGGCGACCGAGGTGCCGACGTCGTACGCCGGCATCTCCGCCCGGCCGCCGCGTGATCCGTACAGGACGCGTGCCGCGGGCGGCGCCGCCACGTCCACCGTGATGAAGCGCGGTCCGCCCAGCTCCTCGATGGCCTTCTCGGCGTCGGGCAGGGGCTTGCCGTGCTTGCCCTCACGGTCGTCGACGTCGTGGACTCCGCGTCCCTTGTGGGTCCGGGCGATGATCGCGGTCGGCTTCTGGAGCGTCGACTCCGCCTCGGCGAAGGCCGAGTCGATGGCGCCCACGTCGTGGCCGTCGATCTCGATGGTGTGCCAGCCGAAGGCGTGCAGGCGGCGGGCGTAGGCGTCGAGGTCCCACTCGTGGCGGGTGGGCCCGCGCTGCCCCAGCCGGTTGACGTCGATGATCAGTGTCACGTTGTCGAGATGCTCGTAGGCGGCGTGCTCCACGGCCTCCCACACCGAACCCTCGGCCATCTCGCTGTCGCCCGACAGAACCCAGACGCGGTAGGGGATCTGGTCGAGCCGCTTGCCCGCGAGGGCCATGCCGACGCCGACGGGCAGCCCCTGGCCCAGCGATCCGGTGGCCACGTCGACCCAGGGCAGGCGGGGTGTCGGATGTCCTTCCATGCGGCTGCCGAGCCGGCGGAAGGTGAGCAGTTCCTCGTCGTCGATGACGCCCGCGGCGCGGTACATGGCGTACAGCAGCGGTGAGGCGTGCCCCTTGGAGAGGATCAGCCGGTCGTTGCCGGGATGGTCGGGCTGCGCGAAGTCGTAGCGCAGATGGTTGGCGAGCAGTACGGCACCGAGATCGGCGGCCGACATGGAGGAGGTCGGGTGACCGGATTGCGCGGCGTCGGCGGCGCGGACGGCGTCCACCCGCAACTGCTGCCCGAGTTCTGCGAGTTGGTCGTTTCGCATCTCAATGCTCCTTGGAGGAACCGCCCGGGACCCTTGCCAGCTCCGGTGAGGCACTGTCCAGCGGGACCGACCAGGAGCGCACGAGGCCCAACTGGACGGACTGGCGCGGCAGTGCGGCGTCGAGCAGCCAGTCGGCCGCGACGCGTACGCGATTGCCCGGCATGGCGGCGAGGTGGTAGCCGCGGGTGACCGCTCCTGCGAGCGGCCCGGACAGCGGTATGCCCAGTGGGTTGGCGGCCGCCTTGACGCCGCCGAGGTCGACGAGGAATCCCAGATCGTGGTGTTCGTACGGTCGCTTTTCACCATGGCCGAGGGAGGCGGCGACGTTGTGGCCCGCCAGCTTGCCCTGGCGCGAGGCGTGCTGGGCCGTCATCGGCGTGTACTCGCCGGGCCTGGTCACGTCGGGCACCGCCGCGGCGTCACCGCAGGCGAAGACCTCGGGACGGCCCGGAACTCCCAGATCGCGCTCCACGAGCAGACGTCCGCGCTCCACCGGCAGTCCGACGCCGGACACCAGCGGATCGGGGCGCACGCCCACGCACCAGATGAGTGTCCGGGTGGGGACGAACTCCCCGGTGTCCAGCTGCACGCCGTCGCGCGTCGCCTCGCGGACCGAGGTGTTGGTGCATACCTGGACGCCCCGCTCGCGCAGCACCCGGTCCGCCGTGCGGGAGAGCCTGCGGTCGAGCTCGGGCAGGACGCGGTCGGCGATGTCGAGGAGCATCCAGCGCGGCCGGCCGCCGACCCCCTGCCCGCTCTGCTTGCGGGCGAGGGCGTCGGTGAACAGCTGTCCCTGCGCGGCGACTTCGGTGCCCGTGTATCCGGCGCCGACGACCACGAAGGTGCGCCGTGCGACGTCCTCCTCGGTGAAGGGACCGGGGCCGGCCAGCTCGATCTGGCGCGTGATGTGGTCGCGCAGGTACAGCGCCTCGGGGAGACCCCGGAAACCGTGCGCGTGCTCGGCTACGCCGGGCACGGGCAGCAGCTTGTTCACGCTTCCCACGGCCAGGACGAGGCGGTCGTAGCGCAGCTCGCCGCGGACGTCCTCGGGATCCGTGTAGTGGACCGTACGCCCCTCGAGATCGACGCGGTCCGCCTCGCCCAGGACCAGCCGCACCCCCGGCAGCGTGTCGGGCAGCGAGACCGTCACCCGACGCGGTTCCAGTATCCCCGCGGCGACCTGTGGCAGCAGCGGCAGATACAGGAAGTAGTCGGTGGGGTTCAGCAGCACGATCTCGGCCTCGCCCCGAAGGGTCCGGGAGAGAGAGCGGGCGGCTTGGAAACCGGCGAATCCGGCTCCTACGACGACGACACGGGAACGATTCACGATCGACTCCGGCGCTGGAGTATGGACTGGTCAACGGCCTCCCGAGTGCCCGTGAGACCCCCCGCCAAACCCGGCGGCCGCGTGTTCCGTCACTCGTACGGGCGGCGCTCCTCGGACACCACGGGCGCGGTCGGCGGTACGACGACGCGCCGGCGCCTCGCGATGCTGCTGAACGTGACGACCCCGATGATGCCGACGGCCATCAGAATCAGGCCGATCACATCGAGGTTGGCGCCTTTCATCTCCCAGTCGGTGGCGAATGTGAGGATCGCACCGACGGCGATGAGGATGATGCACCCACCTAGGCCCATCTGACTCACCTTCCTGTACGGACGGTTGGTCTTCCGCGAGTACCCCCGGAGGGGCCCGTCATGCTTGCGGAAGGCTTGCCGAGCTGTGTCGGCCGGCAGGTCGGGGAACGGGTGCGGGAAGGCTTCGGGTGCGGACCGCCGTCCGCACCCGAAGCACCCCTCATCCCTTTTCCCACGGCCGCTCGGCCCGTCCAGCGGGTCTCCGCGCGGATCGCCCTCAAACCCCCGGTCCACGATCGCGTCGATCTCCGATCCCGCGCCCGCTTGGCGGCATACAGCGGCCGACGGCGGGTACTGCGGGGCGCGACGGACGCTGTCCGGTCCCCTGCCGGCCCCCAGCAGGACCCGCGGAGAAAGCGAGGAGCCATGGCACAACTCGTGCGGGACGTCATGACCGCCGGCGTGGCCGCTGTCCGCCCGGACGCCTCCCTCGTCGAAGCGGCGCGTCTGATGCGCACCCTGAACGTGGGCGACGTCCTGGTGGCCCACGGCGACCGGATCGTCGGCGTCGTCACCGATCGCGACATCGCCGTGCGCGCCGTCGCGCACGGGATCGACCCGGTGACCGTCAGCGCGGAGTCCGTGTGCACGGCGGATCCCGTGTGCATCGATCCCGACGCGGAGGTCTCGACCGCCGTCCGGCTCATGCGGACGCATGCGGTGCGGCGGCTGCCCGTGGTCGAGGACGGCCGCCCCCTGGGGATGGTGAGCATCGGCGATCTCGCCGTGGCGCAGGACCCGGAGTCAGCACTCGCGGACATCAGCATGGCGGAGGGGAAGGCCTGACCGGCTCCCCGGCCGCCTCATCGAAGGAGCGACACTCATGAAGATCGCATTTCTCGTGGCGCCCGAAGGCATCGAGCAGGTCGAACTCACGGAGCCGTGGCAGGCCGTCGAGGCCGCGGGCGACACCCCGAGGCTCGTCTCGACCCGGTCCGGCCGCGTCCAGGCCTTCAACCATCTCGACAAGGCGGACACGTTCCCCGTGGACCAGGTCGTGGGCGAGGCCTCCGTCGACGAGTTCGGTGGACTCGTCCTGCCGGGCGGCGTCGCGAATCCGGATGCCCTGCGCATGGACGAGCAGGCGGTCGCCTTCGTCCGCGCGTTCTTCGACGCGGGCAAGCCTGTGGCGGCCATCTGCCACGCCCCCTGGACCCTGATCGAGGCGGATGTGGTGGGCGGCCGGACGGTGACGTCCTGGCCGAGCCTGCAGACGGACCTGCGCAACGCCGGCGCCACCTGGGTGGACGAGCAGGTGCAGGTCTGCACGTCGGGTCCGAACACCCTGATCACGAGCCGCAAGCCGGACGATCTGAAGGCGTTCAACGCCGCGTTCACCGAGGCGTTCGCCAAGGTCTCGGCAGGCTGACGAACCGTCGGCGGGCGGCCGCCGTGCAGGACACCACTGGGCGGCCGCCGTGCAGGACACCACGGCCCGCCGCCGGACGGGCCACCACCGGCCGGCCGTGCTCCCGTTCAGCGGGAAGCGCGGCCGGCCCGACCATGCCCTGACCGCAGATGACCGCCCGAGCTCACCCTGCGTCGGGTCCCGCCTCCGACCGGTCGCGCGCACCCGCCCGGGTCCGGCCCGGTGACACCGAACGCTCGGGGTGGCGGCGCAGATACTCCTCCTCCAACTGCGCCATCCGGGTGGTGTGTGCGGAGAGCGCGGCGGGCGAGCCGTGCAGCAGCGTGTCGTGCCGGCTGCGGTGGATGGTCTCCAGCTCCCGGATGAGCTCGTGCTCGCCGAGGCTGCCGGCGTCGATGCCCCTGGGCTCCTTCTCGGCCTGCGTCATGACAGCCGTGCTCCTTCCGTACAGCGGTTTCCGTGTTGCTCCTGTGCAGACGGGTACCCGCCCCCGACGCACTATCCGGCCCTCTTGGAGGTAGCCCATGCAACTCGGATTTCTCGCGCCCCTCTATGAGCGTCCCGGCCCCTGGGCCAGTGTCTATCTGGGCACGGACCGGGCCGACGAGGCGCACCCCGGCCGGCGTGAGCTCCAGGCCCGCGCGGCCTGCCGCGAGCTGAGCGCACAGGGCGCGGACGAGGCGACCGGCCAGGCCGTGTACGAGGCGCTCATCGCGCCCGAGACTCTGCCCGGCGAGGCCGGTCGTGCCGTCTTCGCCGCGGGCGGGGAGGTCGTTCTGGACCCCGTGCTCACCGCCCGGCCGCCCGGGAACGACGACGTCACCTGGTCGGCCGTGCCCCGCGTGGCACCCCTGCTGGACCTCGCCGAACAGGAACCGGTCTGCCTCGTGGCCTACATCGACCGCCAGGGTGCGGATCTGGAGGTCCGCAGCACCCACGGCCACCGCAGCGCCGGACGGGCCGAGGGCAGGGACTGGCCGCTGCACCGCAGCCCGAGCGCCGACTGGTCGGAGCAGCATTTCCAGCAGAGCGTCGAGAACACCTGGGACGAGAACGCCGCCACGACCGCGGCCGCGGTGGCCGGCGCCTGCGACCGGCACGACGCCGATCTGGTCGTCCTCGCCGGTGACCTGCGGCAGCGGCGCGCCGTGCACCACAAGCTCCCCGCGGGGCTGCACGCCCATGTCGTCGAGACGGAACACGGCAGCCGCTCGGACGGCGGCAGCCGGCTGCTCGACAAGGACGTGGAGCGGGCTCGTGCGGACCGGCTGCACCAGCGGGCCGACGACGAGCTGGACCGCTATCTGTCCGCGCGGGACGCCACCGCGGAGGGGGTGCCCGCGCTGGTCGAGGCCGCGCGTGAGCACCGGATCGCGGCCCTGTTCGTACGGCCCGAGGGCCCGGACGGCAATCGCGAGGTGTGGGTCGGCGACGGCCCCGACCAGCTGGCCGTCCGGCGTACGGAATCGCAGTACCTGGGTGAGGTCCACCCGTCGTCGGCGCGGGCGGACGACGCGTTGATCCGTTCGGCCGTCGTGACGAACGCGGAGGTCCTTCGGGTGCCGCCGGTGGGCGGCCACAGCGTGCCCGTCGGCGGGCTCGGCGCCCTGCTGCGCTGGCCGTATCAGGACGAGGAACGCGCCTGAGCGCTCCGCTGCCCGGCTGCCGGGCTCCCGGCCCGGCAGCCGGTGCGCGACTCGCGGGGACGCGGAGCTGAGGGGACTATGAGGAGGAGCCGGATCCCGGCTGCACCCGCCCCCTGGCCCGCGGCCGCACGTCCCGGGGCACATCGAGGACGCCGCGTAACCTCAGGACACGAGTGTTGTGATGGACAAGAAGAGATTTGCCCATGCCGCCGGCACGGCGTCGAGCGCGGACATGCTCGGCGCACCCTGCTGGGTCAGCCTCATGGCCCGCGACCTCCGCGCCTCCCAGGACTTCTACGGTGCCGTCCTCGGCTGGAAGTTCCGCCGGGCGGCCCTCGGTGACGAGTTCAGTGTCGCCTTCGCCGACGGGACGCCGGTCGCCGGCATCGGCGCGCTGGCGCCCCGCCTTCAGGTCGCCGTCGCCTGGACGCCGTACTTCGCCGTCGCCGACGCGGACGTGGCGGCCTCACGCATCCGCGAGCGCAGCGGCACCGTCGCCGTCGGCCCGCTCGCCTTCTCCCTCGGTCGCGGAGCCCTCGCCGCCGACCGCGACGGTGCCGTCTTCGGCATCTGGGAGGGTGCGCTGCTGCCCGACTGGCAGTCCGGCCACAAGGACGCGCCCGCCTGGCTGCTGCTGCGCACCCGCGACGCCTTCGACGCCGCGATCTTCTACGGCGAGGTCCTGGACTGGGCCGGCGACAGCCCGGGCGGCTGCGACGTCAGCTACGAGAACGACGAAGTGGTCCTCCTCAGCAACGGTCATGTGCTGGCGCGGCTGAACTCGGGCGCGGTGGAGGCGGCACCCGACCCGCTCGTCAGGCCCCGCTGGGACGTGCACTTCCCCGTCGCCGACCTCGACGCCACGACACGTGCCGTACGCGACCAGGGCGGCACCGTGATGGCGGAGCGGCTGACACGCGAGGGCAGGGAGGCCGCGGTCCGCGACCCCGACGGCGCCCTCTTCACCCTCACCAGCCGCACCGAGACGGGAAGCGGCGCCGGGAGCTGATGGGTCCAACCTGCCCGGCGCCTGCGCTTCCTCGCGCGAAGGGAACGTGCTGAGGGGGGTACCGCGGTCCGGCGGACCGAAACCCGTCGGAGTGGACGGACCCCGCGGTGTGCGTGTCCGCTCCGGCCGGGGGAATGAGCGGAACGAGGATGCCGTCCACCGTGCGGGACGGCTCGGCCTGGCCGGAAGGGAATGCGGGCATGTCGGGGATGAGAGACGAGCAGGCGGGCACCGAGAACGCCGCCGACGCGTCATGGGCTGCCTCGAACGAGGAGCAGTACCGCGCCGTGAGTGCGGAGACCGAGTCCGAAGAGCTGCGCAAAGAGGTCGACGGACTGCGGCAGGCACTCGCCTCGCACCCGGTCATCGACATGGCGCGAGGAATCGTCATGGCCACCGCGGCCTGCACACCGGAGCAGGCCTGGCAGCTGCTGGTGGACGTCTCCCAGCACAGCAACGTCAAGCTGCGCGAGGTGGCACGGCACATCGTGGACAGCGTCAACGGGCCGCCGCCGCCCCCGGCCGTACGCACCGCACTGCGCGCCGCGATCGCGGCCCTGCACGGCAGCACCGGGTAGGGCGGCCCGGCCGGCCTCCTGTCGGGCCCTCGCAGGCAGTGCCGCGCCGGGCCCGTCCCCGTAGAATCCGGATCGGGTGCGATCACACGGTGTCGCAGCTCTCTGCCCGGGATGGGAGAGTCCGTGAGCACGTCCGCACAGGATCCTTCCGGCGCAGGCCGGGAGCGGGACGATCTGGCCGCGGCCGTGGCCGAGCTGTCCGCGCGGAACGCGGATCTGCGGGCCGAGCTCGTGCGACGGCATCTGCTGGACCTGGCGACCGGAGTGCTGGTGACCCGGCTGGCCACCTCCCCCTCCGAGGCCGCCGAGCAGCTGGCCCGGATGGCCGCCGAAACCGGCCTGAGCACGGAGGACTTCGCCGCCGACGTCGTCAACGGCGTCGCCGGTACGGTCGCGGTCACGCCCCCGCCGGCCACGGCGAACCCGTCGTCCGCCGCGTACGCCGACCGGGGACCGCGCGGCGACGAGGCGCGCCGGATGCGTCGTGCGATGACGGACGCGGAGGCGCACCATACGGTCGAGGAGGCCGCAGCCGCCCTCCTCGACGGCGGGCTCAGGCATCTGGGCGTGCAGAGTCTGTGGCTGTGGCGGCGGACCGGCTCAGGATGTCTCCAGCTCGCCGGGCATGCCGGCGTCGGGGCCACCGAGGCGTCGCAGTGGCGGTGGATCCCGCCGTCGCTTCCCGCGTCGTTCCGGCCGGCTCTGCTGGAGGACTCGCCGGTCTGGCTCGCGGCGGGGCCGCCACCCGACGACGTGCTGCCGGGCCCGGCACCGCAGGCGGCCCGTGCGGTGCTGCCCCTGCGGCTGCGCGGCACGACCGTCGGGGTGGCCCTTGCGGTCTGGCCCGACCGCGCCGACCTCGACGGGCCGGTGCGCCGCGCGGTCACCGATCTGATGGACGTGGCCGCGCGGGTCCTGACGGCTCCCGTGTGGGAGCCCGCACCGCTGCCGGCGCTGGACGAGCTGCTCGACGCGATGGCCCACCCCGCGCTCACGCTGATGCGCGACCCGGAGACGGGTGCCCTTGCCGTCGAGCACCTCAACCAGGCGGCCGTGGAAGCCCTCGGCATCGCGGGACAGACCGCCGGTCAGCTCCTGAGCAGGGCCCTTCCCCTGCTGCACGCACCGCTCGCCGGGCTGGCCGAGCTCGCGCACTCCACCTCGTCGCTCCAGCGGGTGTCCAGGCTGCCCGCGGTGGACCACGCCGACGCGGCTGCTCCGCTGCTCGATGTGCGGGTGCTGCCCGCCGGGGCCGAGCGGACCGTCGTCCTGTGGCACACCAGCACCGACCGGGGCACGGCGGCCACGCGTGCCGTTGCCAGGCTCCAGGGCGTCGCACCGTTCGAGGACAACCTGCTGACCGGCACGTCCACATGGGGCGAGCAGGCATACGGCATCTTCGGCACCCCCCGGGACGCTCCGCCGATCCCGCTCACGGAGCTGTACCAGCGGGTCCATCCGGAGGACGACGAGGACCTGACCGAGCTGCTGCGGAACCTCACCCAGCGGCGCAGAGGCGCCGCCACGGTGATCCGTGTGGTCCGGGACGACGGCCGGCAGCGGCATGTGCGCATCACCGCCGAACCGCTGCTCGACCAGAGGACTCTCATCGGGATCTCCGGCATCTACCAGGACGTCTCCGCCGAGTTCCACACCGAGGTGGCCCTGTCGGCGACCTTCGACCAACTGACCGCCGTCCAGGCGCAGGCGGCGCTGCGTCATCGCCTCGCGCTCCAGCTGCAACAGGCGATCGTTCCGGAGATGCCCGCCCTGGAGGTGCTGCCCGGTCTCCAGGCCACCGCCCGCTACCGGCCCGCGGTGCAGGAGTACCGCGTCGGAGGCGACTGGTACGACGTACTGCCGCTGCCGGACGGGAAGGTCCTCGTGGCCGTGGGGGACATCGCCGGGCACGGCATCGACTCCGCCACCGGCATGGTCGCCCTGCGCAACGCGCTGCGCGGTCTGGCCTTCACCGGTCACACGCCCGGACGTCTGATGTCCTGGCTGAACGAGGTGACGATCCATACCCAGGGACGCCCGACCGCGACCGCCGTGTGCGCGCTCTACGACCCGGCGGACCGCACCCTGCGCTGGGCGAGCGCCGGCCATCTGCCGCTGCTGCTGCTCCGCGAGGGGCACGCGCGGTTGCTGGCCCCGCCGAAGAACATCCTTCTGGGGGCGACTCCGGACGCCCGGTACGAGGAGATCACGACCCAACTGAAGCCGGGCGACACCCTGCTGCTGTTCACCGACGGTCTCATCGAGCGCCGGCACGACGCCCTCGACGAAGGCCTCCAGGCGCTGCTGCGCACGGCGGAGGAACTGGCCGGCCGGGAGATCGACGACCAGGTCGACCGGCTGCTGGGCGCCGCGACCGGCGACACCGACGACGACACGAGCCTGATCGCGGTACGGGTCCGCTGAGGAGCGTCGCTCGGATCCTGCCGGGAGCGGCACATGCGTCCGACGGTCCCGCCGAAGGTGCTCACTCCGCGGAGCCGTGGCCGTCCCGGGCCAGCCAGCTGCGGATCTTCGTCATCAGATGGTCCGTGTCCACCGGCTTGGCCACATAGTCGTTGGCTCCCGCGGCCAGCACCTCGGCCCGGTCACCGGGCATGACCTTGGCCGTGACCGCGATGATCGGCACCTCGGCGAACCGGGGGATCCGCCGGATGGCGCCCATGGTGGCGACGCCGTCCATGCCGGCCATCATCACGTCCATCACGATCAGATCGACGTCCTCATGGGCTTGCAGTACCTCGATCCCCTCCTCGCCGCCGGCCGCCTGGAGCACCAGCATTCCCTCGTGCTCCAGGACTTCGGTGAGGGCGAAGACATTGCGGGTGTCGTCGTCGACGACCAGGACCGTGGCTCCCGAAGCCTGACGGCCCGTCCGCGGGAGGGCCCGGGCGTGCGCTTGTGCCCGTTCCGCAGTGACGGGCACCCGCGGTGCGGCCAGGGCGTGGACCGGCAGATAGAGGGTGAAGCGGCTGCCCTCTCCCAGGGTGCTCTCGGCGGTGATGGTGCCGCCGAGGAGCTGGGCGACCTCGCGGCTGATGGAGAGCCCTAGACCGGTGCCGCCGTACCGCCGTGACGTGGTGCCGTCCCCCTGCTGGAAGGCGCCGAAGACGGTCTGCAGCCGGTCCGCGGGGATACCGATGCCGGTATCGGTGACCCGGAAGGCCAGGGTCGCCCCGCTGTCGCGCAGGGCGAGCGGCAGTTCGTCGGCGTCGGCGTTCTCGATGCGCAGCTCGACCCGGCCCCGCTCGGTGAACTTCAGCGCGTTCGACAGCAGATTGCGCAGCACCTGGCGGAGCCGGGACTCGTCGGTGGTCAGCTGGGCCGGTATGTCCGCGGCGGCCGTCACCCGGAACTCCAGCTCGCGCTCGCCGGCCACCGGCCGGAAGGTCGCCTCGACGTAGTCGAGGAGCTGCGCCAGCTCGAACGCCTCCGGGTGGACGTCCATCTTTCCTGCCTCGACCTTGGAGAGATCCAGGATGTCGTTGATCAGCTGGAGCAGGTCGGAGCCGGCCGAGTGGATGACCTCGGCGTAGTCGACCTGCTTCTCCGTGAGGTTGCCCTCCAGGTTCTGGGCGAGCAACTGGGCCAGGATCAGCAGGCTGTTGAGCGGTGTCCGCAGCTCATGACTCATATTGGCGAGGAACTCGGACTTGTACATCGAGGTCCGCGACAGCTGCTGCGCGCGGTCCTCCAGTTCCTGCCGGGCCTGCTCGATCTCCAGGTTCTTGCGCTCGATGTCACGGTTGCGGTCGGCGAGCAGCGCCGCCTTCTCGCGGAACGCCGCGTTGGAGCGCTGGAGTTCCTCCTGCCGTGACTGCAACTCCGCGGACCGGGTACTCAGTTCGGCGGTGAGCCGCTGGGACTGCTCCAGCAGCTCGTCGGTGCGCAGGTTGGCGATCAGCGAGCTGACGTTGACCCCGACGGTCTCGATGAACTGGTCGAGGAAGTCGCGGTGGATGCGGGTGAAAGGGCGCAGGGCCGCCAGTTCGATGACTCCCAGCACCTGGTCCTCGACCACGATGGGGAGGACGAGGAGGCTGCTCGGCTCCATGCTGCCGGAGCCGGACGCGATGGTGGAGTATCCGGACGGAACGTCGTCGACGGCGATGGTGCGCCGGCTGCGGGCGGCCTGTCCGACGAGGGACTGCCCGAACAGAAAGCGGCGCGGGCCGGACGAGGGGTCGTCGGGTGAGCCGTAGGCGGCGGTCATGACAAGTTCCGGACCGCGGTCGCTCTCGTGGGTGAGGAAGAAGCCGCCGTACTGTGCGGAGACCAGCGGCGGTACGTCGTCCATGATGAGTTCGGCGATGGCGGGCAGGCTGCGGGTGCCCTGCATCAGGCCGGAGACGCGGGCCAGGTTCGTCTTCAGCCAGTCCTGTTCCTCGTTGGCCCGGATGGTCTGCCGCAACGACTCGACCATGGCGTTGATGTTGTCCTTGAGGTCTCCGACCTCGCCGGGCGCCACGACGGTGATGGACCGCGTGAGGTCGCCCTCGGCGACTGCGCTGGTCACTTCGGCGATGGCACGGACCTGCCGGGTGAGGTTCCCGGCCAGCTCGTTCACGTTCTCGGTGAGACGCTTCCAGGTGCCGGAGACACCCTCGACCTCGGCCTGGCCGCCGAGACGGCCCTCCCGGCCGACCTCGCGGGCCACCCGGGTGACCTCGGCCGCGAACGAGGAGAGCTGCTCGACCATGGTGTTGATGGTGGTCTTGAGCTCCAGGATCTCCCCGCGGGCGTCGACGTCGATCTTGCGGGTCAGGTCACCGCGTGCCACCGCCGTCGTCACCTGGGCGATGTTGCGGACCTGGTTGGTGAGGTTGTTCGCCATGGAGTTGACGTTGTCGGTGAGGTCCTTCCAGGTCCCGGACACACCGCGGACGGTCGCCTGACCGCCCAGGTTTCCCTCGGTCCCCACCTCGCGGGCGACCCGGGTGACCTCCTCGGCGAACGAGGACAGCCGGTCCACCATCGTGTTGATGGTCTCCTTGAGTTCCAGGATCTCCCCGCGGGCGTCGACCCTGATCTTCTGGGTGAGGTCACCGCGCGCGACCGCGGTGGCGACCTGCGAGATGTTGCGGACCTGCGAGGTGAGGTTGTCCGCCATGGTGTTGACGCCGGTCGTCAGCTCCTTCCAGACACCGCTGACGCGGGGCTCGCGCGCGTGGCCGCCGAGCAGCCCCTGGCCCCCGACCTCGTTGGCGACGCGGGTGACCTCGGAGGTGACCAGCGAGAGCTGCTCCACCATGCCGTTGTAGACGATCGCGATCTCGCCCAGGAGACCCTCGGCGTCGTCGGGCAGCCGGGCGGAGAGATCGCCGTCGCGTACGGCCGTGAGCCCGGCAAGCAGCTTGCGCAGCCCCTCCTCGCTGAGCTGGGCAGCGGGGGGTGTCCGGCGCGGATCGGGCGTCCGGTCCGGCACATCCATCGTCGACCTCGCCTGTCGTCATTCACGGCGCCGCACCGGCCCGGCCGTGAGAGGACTGTCCTGGGGTTGACCGCGGTGAACGGCGGTTTTCGACTCCACTGTGGCACGCCGCCATCCCCGCGACACCCGGAACTGCGTACAGATGTTCCCCTCCGGGCGGCGCCTCGGCCCGTGCCGTCCCGTGGGGCGCCCGCTCAGGCACGAACCACGACCGAAACATGGCGAAGCGTCTAAAATAGGAGTTTCTCAGCAGGTAGCTCAGACGACGGTCCCGCTGTATCCGACAGCGCCGGCCTCCGCCCCGTCGAAGGAGCCGCATGTCCAGCACCCTCGCCGTACCGGCGACCGTGGACCTCCCCGAGCCCGGTTCCCTCAGCACGACGGACGCCAAGGAACTCTCGGCGGCACTGTTCGAGCGCATGTCAACGCTGGACGAGGGAACAGCGGAGTACGCCTACGCCCGGAACACCCTCGTGGAGCTCAATCTCAGCCTGGTGAAGTTCGCCGCGACCCGGTTCCGCAACCGGGCGGAGCCCATGGAGGACATCATCCAGGTGGGCACGATCGGGCTGATCAAGGCGATCAACCGGTTCGACACCGGCCGCGGCGTGGAATTCGCGTGCTTCGCCCTGCCGACCATCGTGGGCGAGATGAAGCGCTTCTTCCGGGACACCAGCTGGGCCGTCAGAGTGCCGCGCCGGCTCCAGGAGCTGCGGATCGACCTGGCCAAGGCCGTCGATGTGATGGAACAGGACCTGGGGCGCCGCCCGACGACCGCCGAGCTCGCCGAGCGGCTCGACGTCACCGAGGAGGAGATCGTCGAGGGCGAGCGGGCGTCGAACGGCTATGTCGCACGCTCCCTGGACGTCCCGGCGAACGAGGACGACGGCACGGTGGGAACGCTCACCCGCAGCCTCGGCTGCGAGGACAGGTCCTACGACATCGTGGACTCCCTGGAATCCCTGAAACCGCTCATCGCCGCGCTGGACGAGCGGGACCGGCTCGTGCTGTCCCTGCGCTTCGGCGACGAGCTGACGCAGTCGGAGATCGGCGACCGGCTCGGCCTCTCGCAGATGCATGTGTCGCGTCTGCTGGCCCGCATCCTCGCCGCGCTGCGCGCCGGGCTGCTGAGCGACGAGCCTCCCGCCGACGGCCCTACCGATCCGGCGGCCCCGCCTGCCGGTCCGGCGACGTGACCTGGACCCAGACGATCTTTCCGCCGTCCGTCGGGGCCCAGCCCCAGCTCTGCGACAGGCGCTCCAGCACGATCAGCCCGTGACCACCCGGCAGGGACACCTCCCTGGGCCGCGGATGCGGCGGCTGCGCGCTGGCGTCGGCGACCTCGATCCGCAGACCGTCGGGGCCGTGGCGCAGCACCAGCTCGGTCGGCCCGCCGGCGTGCAGACAGGCATTGGTGGCCATTTCGGAGACGAGCAGCAGCACATCCTCGACCACTGCTCCCCGCTCCCCCACCGCGGGCGTCCATCCCCAGTCGTCGAGGGCTTCGGCGGTGAAGTCGCGGCATCGGCTCACCACGCCCTTCGTCCCGAACAGCGCGAGACGACGTGTCTGCCCCTGTCCACGGAGGCTTGCACCCATAAGATCCTCCGCTAGGTCGGCCGGTCGTCCGCCAGAGCCTCGTCCAGGCCGGCGTACACCCGGAACACCGCATGGGCGCCGGTGATGTCGAACATGCGTGCCACCGGGGGGCGGAGTGCGGCGAGCTCCAAGCGGCTCCCCGCTTCGCGCGCCGTCAGACGCGCCCGGAGCAGGACGTTCAGGCCGGTCGAGTCGCAGAACTGGAGATCCCCGCAGTCCACCACGACGCGCTCAGGAGCGGTTTCCAGACACTGCTGAAGGGCCTCCCGCAGGGGCTCGGCGGTGTCGTGGTCGAGTTCGCCCGTGAGCAGCACGACCACGGTCGTCCCGCCGGGGCGCACCTCGACGCCGAAGCGTCCGTCCGCCGCGCCCTCCCCCGGTGGCTGCCCGGATACTCCCGAGACCATGGGGCTCTCCCGCCTTTCTGCCGCGAATCCGGCCGCGCACCCGCACCGTGCGCGCCGCGTCGAGACCGGCAGAACGCACCCGCCGTCACCGGTGGGACAGCGCTCCCGGTGCTTCCCCGGATGTACGCAACAGTGCCCGGCACGGCTGCCTCAAAACGCGCCGACCGCGTACGGGCCCGGGAGCGCACGCCGGACCCGCCTCCTGACGCGCGGTCACACGGCCGGCGCACTCGGAGGTCCACCGGGCTCCTTCGGCCGCAGGTCGCCGGCCTTGCCCCGCAGCTCGCCGCCCTTGGCCTTCACCGCGGACAGCGGGGTGGCGATGTCCTCCAGGGACTTCTGTTCGGCGGCCACGGCGAAGAACACGGCCACCAGGCCCGCCAGCACCATCAGCGCGGCTCCGATGCAGAAGGCGAGCACAGCGTCGGCGACGACTCCGCTCTCCGTCAGTTCGGCGAAGATCAGCGGGCCGGAGATACCGCCGGCCGCCGTGCCGATGGCGTAGAAGAACGCGATCGACATGGCCCGGGTCTCCATCGGGAAGATCTCACTCACCGTGAGGTACGCCGAGCTGGCGCCGGCCGACGCGAAGAAGAGCACGACGCACCAGCACAGGGTCATCGTCGTCGCGTTGAGCCAGCCGGCCCCGAACAGCCAGGCCGTGACGAACAGCAGGACACCGGAGAGGATGTACGTGCCCGCGATCATCGGGCGCCGGCCCCAGGTGTCGAACAGCCGGCCCAGCAGCAGCGGGCCGAGGAAGTTGCCGAAGGCGATGACGGCGAAGAAGTAGCCGGTCGTGCTGCTGGAGACGTCGAAGAACTTCACCAGGATCGAGCCGAAACCGAAGGTGATCGCGTTGTAGAGGAACGCCTGGCCGATGAAGAGCGCGAAGCCGAGGGTCGCCCGCCGGGGATAGTCGCGGAAAACGCTTCTGCCGATCTCGACGAACCCGACGCTGCGCCGCTGTTCGATGGTGATCTCGGTCGCCGGCTCCGGCAGCGGCCGGCCGGTCTCCTCCTCGATCTCGCGCTCGACCTGGTCGACGAGTTTCTCCGCATCCTTCGACTGCCCGTGGATGAACATCCAGCGCGGGCTCTCCGGCACATGGCGGCGTACGAGCAGGATGACGAGGCCGAGGACGACCCCGAGGGCGAACGTCAGCCGCCAGCCGAGGTCCTTGGGGAAGATGTCGGTGTTCAGGGCGAGGACCGACAGCAGCGCGCCACCCATGGCGCCGAGCCAGTAACTGCCGTTGATGATCAGGTCGACGCGCCCGCGGTACTTGCTGGGGATCAGCTCGTCGATGGCCGAGTTGATGGCCGCGTACTCACCGCCGATGCCGAAGCCGGTCAGGAAGCGGAAGAGGAAGAACCACCAGACGGAGAACGAGACGGCGGTCAGCGCGGTCGCCGCGAGGTAGACGGCCAGGGTGATCAGGAACAGCTTCTTGCGGCCGTAGCGATCGGTCAGCCAGCCGAAGAAGAGGGCGCCCGAACAGGCGCCCGCCACGTAGAGGGCCGCGGCCATACCGGTGACCTGGGCGTCGCTGATGGGCAGTCCGCTGCCGTCCTCGGAGAGCCGGCTCGCGATATTGCCGACGACGGTCACTTCCAGACCGTCGAGGATCCACACGGTGCCGAGGCCGATCACGATCATCCAGTGCCAGCGCGACCAGGGCAGCCGGTCCAGTCTCGCGGGGACCTTGGTGGTGATGGTCCCGGTGGTCGCTTCTCCGCCAGAGCTCATGGGCAGTGCCTCCTCGGGGGCGGCCTTCCGTCACCGCCCATGGCGCCGCATGCGGGTACCCGAGGGCCAAACCCGGTAAACGGGGCCGCACACGGGCCGTGGGCCGGGCCCTCACCGGGCCCTCACGGATCAGCGGGCCGCCGCGCGCTCGCGCCGCCGTTCCTTGACCCACTCGCGGGCCGCGGCGATCCTCGGGTACTTCTCGCGCTGCTCACGTGCGCTGCGGTCGAGCTCCTCCATCAGACGCTGGGAGCGGTGTTCCGGGGCCAGTTCATCGAGGATGCGGTCGATCTCGGTGAGGAGTGCGCCGTGGAGCTGCCAGTGGCGCGGGTGGCGTTGCACGCCCTGGAGGAGCAGTTGAGCCGCGCGTTCGCGACGGGTGGCGGCCGCCGCCAGGTCACCGGCCAGCCGGCTCTCCGCCGCTTCGGCGGCCTCGCTCGTCTGTGTGGTGACGAGGACGGCGAAGCTGACGAGCGCGTCGGCGGCATGCCCCAGCAGGTCCTCCAGCTCGCGGCCCACCTCGGGGGGAAAGAGGTCCTCCTCGTCCCGTGCCTTGGCGAGGTCGGTCATGGTCCTGGCGAGGACGCGCAGGACGACGGCGCAGATCTCCAGGGTGTCGAGTCCGGTCCGCAGCACGACGCGGTGCAGCAGGCCCTCCTTGACCCGGGGGTTGAGCCTGAGACTGTCCTCGGCCTGGCGCAGGGCGGCGTCGACGTCGGCGATGTCGTGGTCGAGCCGGCGCGCCTCGTGGAGCCGGGCCGCGGCGGCCGCGACGGGAGTGGGGGTGGTCAGCTCCTCACCGAGGCGCAGCAGCAGCTGCCGCATCCGCCGGGCCAGATCCGAGATGGACTCCCCCGCCGTGCCCACCCACACCGGTGGCACGAACAGCACGTTGAAGGCCAGCCCGACGGCGGCGCCGATGACCGTTTCCAGGATGCGGTCCCAGGCGGTGTCGGCCACCTGGGTCACGCCGAGGACGAGCATGGCGCTGATCGCCACCTCGGGAACGAATTCACTCACCCGGACCACCCGGCCGACGACCAGGGACGCCAGGATGATCAGCCCCAGGCTCCACCAGCTGAGGCCGACGAGCACGCTGAAGCCGATGGCGAGGAGCACCCCCGCGACGACCGCGTTCACCCGTCGGACGCCGGTGGTCAGCGTGGAGTACAGGGTCACCTGGACGACGAGAAGGGCCGTCAGCGGTGCGGTGAGCGGGGCCGGTTCGCTGCTCAGCTGGAGGGCGACGACGTAGGCGATGGTAGCGGCGGCGGTCGACCGGACGGTCTGGACGACGACAGGCTCGCGGTACCGGTGGAAGAGTTCGACGACCGGCGTTCGTGCGGATTCGCGCATGTCAGGCACGTGGACCGGGCGCGCTCACCGCTTGGTGCGACGTCGGTGGCTGGTGTCGCACCAGGGGTAGGTCCGACTGCGCCGACAGGTGCACAGCGCGACGGTGAACCGGTCGGACGTCACCGTGGTGCCGTCGTCGAGGACGACCTCGACCGGACCTTCGACGAGCACCGGGCCGTTCTCGGTCACGGTCACACGGCGCGGCCGCTCGGCCGCCTCGTCGTCCCGCCGGTCCGTCGGGTGCGGCTCGTTCGCGTTCCTCATGTGACTGAGGTGCCCGTTGAGATGGCGCCGTCACGGTGAGCGGCGGGTT
This sequence comes from Streptomyces sp. CA-251247, assembly GCF_050952975.1. NCBI lineage: Bacteria > Bacillati > Actinomycetota > Actinomycetes > Kitasatosporales > Streptomycetaceae > Streptomyces > Streptomyces sp. CA-251247. The sequence goes on from NZ_CP191861.1 coordinate 865,078, forward strand.
TTCGGATGAACCTACAAGCGGCCGATCCTCCGGATGGCCCCGTTTCACCGGCTGCGCGCGGGGGACTCGGAGCGCGCGGAGCACCTGTCTCCCCGATACCGCCCCAACAGTACGGAGTGCCTGATGAGCGCGGAAACAGGACTGCGGGTGGTGGTCACCGGAGCCACCGGGAACGTCGGCACCAGTGTGGTGAGGGCCCTCGGCACCGATCCACGGATCGCCTCCGTCCTCGGGCTGGCGCGCCGGATCCCCGACATGACCGCTCCCCGGACCACCTGGGCGTCCGTCGACCTGTCCGAGACGTCGGCACCGGGCGCGCTGCGCCGCCATTTCGCCGACGCCGACGCGGTCGTCCATCTCGCCTGGCGCTTCCAGCCGACACACGACCCCGTGGTCACCTGGCAGAGCAACGTCCTCGGCTCGCTCGCCGTGTTCGACGCCGTCGTGGCCGCGGGCGTGCCCGCCCTGGTCCACGCCTCATCGGTGGGGGCATACTCCCCCGGCCCGAAGACCGCCCCGGGAGTCGACGAGTCCTGGCCCACGCACGGGTGGCCGGACGCCGCGTACTGCCGGGAGAAGGCCTACCTCGAGCGGGTGCTGGACACCTATGAGCGGCAGCATCCGCAGATCCGGGTCGTCAGGATGCGGCCCGGGTTCCTCTTCAAGGAGACAGCGGCGAGCGAACAGCGCCGCATCTTCGGCGGCCGCCATCTGCCGGGGCCGCTGATCCGGCCCGACCTGCTGCCGTTCGTTCCGGACCTGGAGGGACTGCGATTCCAGGTGATGCACACCGACGACGCCGCCGAGGCCTGCCGGCTGGCACTGCTGAACGACGTGCGCGGGGCGTTCAATCTCGCCGCCGATCCGCCCGTCGATGCGAAGGTGCTGGCCGAACTGCTGGACGCCCGGATCGTACGGCTGCCCCGCCGGGCGGTACGCGCGGCACTGGCGGCGGCCTGGGGGCTGCATGCCGTGCCGGCGTCACCGCATCTGTTCGACGCGGTGCTGCGTCTGCCGCTGCTGGACACGACCCGCGCGCGGGAAGAGCTGAGGTGGCGGCCGGAGTGGTCCGCGACCGAGGCGATCGAGGAGTTCCTGCGCGGCGTGCGGAAGGGTTCCGGCGAGGCGACCGAACCGCTTCAGGGGCACAAGGCGGCCTGAGGCGCAGGCGGCAAGGAGACCCAGCCCTCTTCGCCCTCTTCAAGCCCGGGATCAGCCGAGGCGGGTACTGACACCAGGACACCGCGATCAGCCGAGGGAGAGGTCGCGAGCCTGCGGCATCAGGTCACCGGGCCGAGGGCCCGCTCAGCTGCTCCGGCGCCGCTCGATGTTCGCGATGGGGCTGCTGCCCAGCTGTTCCAGCAGGTCCGCGGGGTTCCGGTAGACGGCCCTCGCGCCGGCCGTCTCCAGATCCGCCCGTGAGATGCCACCGCTGAGCAGCCCCACCCCGACGACGTTCGCGGCTGTGGCCGCCTTCATGTCCCACACGGAGTCGCCGATGAACACGGCACGGTCCGCGGACACCCCCGCGAGCTCCAGGGCGCGTTCCACCGGTTCGGGGGCGGGCTTGCCCTGCTGGACGTCATCCGCGCTCGTCGTCGCGGTGATGGCGTCGTCGGCGTCGATCGCGTGCCGCAGCGCCGCGAGTTCGTCCCCCGCCGCCGAGGTGGCGAGCACCACCTTCCACCCGGACTCGGCGAGCTCCCGCAGCAGGTCGGGCGCTCTTTCCAGCGGCGCGATGCGGTCGAAGAAGGTCGCGTAGAGCACCTTGTGCGCGGTGATGACGGCGTCGTCCCCGTCGGTGTCCCGGTCGTCCCCGAGCAGCCGGGCGACCAGTTGACGGCTCGGCAGCCCCAGAGCTTGATGGATGTCCCACATCTCCACCCGGTGGCCGGACTGTCTGAACGCCTCCCACCAGGCCGTCACATGGAGGTGGTTGGTGTCGGCAAGGGTGCCGTCCACGTCGAAGACCGCCGCGCGATCCATGGTCTGCTCCTTCTTCCGCTCGGGGGTGCTGCTCGGCAGGTCTACTGCTCGGGTACGTCGAGCGGGTGGGCGATCAGCGCGTAGGCGGTCCGGTACAGATTGGCCGCCATCGTGCGTCCGGTCCGGTGGGCCCACTCGTGCCCGCGTTCGTCGTCGAGATAGTCGGGTCCCGGTCCGGGGCCGAGATGCCAGTACGTCCAGGACTGACCCGGGATCGTGTAGCCGATGTCGCCGAGCGCGCCCGTGATCTCGCTGATGACATGGTGCGCGCCGTCCTCGCTGCCCGTGACCACCACGCCCGCGACGCGGTTGTAGGCGACCGGCCGCCCCTCGTGGTCCTGCTCGGACATCAGCGCGCTCATCCGCTCCAGGACGCGCTGCGCCACGGACGAGGGCCTGCCGACCCAGGTCGGCGACGCCAGGATCAGGATCTGTGCGCCGAGCAGCTTCCGGTGCACCGCGGGCCACTCGTCCCCGTCCCCCGCGTCCGAGACGACCCCGGGCCTGATGTCCAGGTCGACCGCCCGGACGTACTCGACGTCGCACCCCAGCTCGATGAGGCGGTGACCGACGACCTCCGCGAGGGCATGCGTGTTGGAGGGGTCGGGCGACTGCTTGAGGGTGCAGTTGACGACGAGTGCCTTCATGCAGCCTTCCTTCCCCGCGAAAGGGCGTCCGGACGGGTGAATCGGTTCCGGAGCGAACGGTGCCGGGGGCTCTTTGAACCCGAGCGGCGGGCGGCGGTCACGACCTGGGCAGCAGGGGGCCGAGCGGGCCGAGGTCGATGTTCAGGTCGCTGGGCTTGAGCCCGAACTCGTCCCGCAGCACGCCCATCCGGTCCTCCAGGAGCATCAGCGTCAGGCCGATCCGCTCCTCCTGCTCCTCGCTCAGGTCTCCCTGGTCGACCCGGCGCAGTGCCTGGCGCTCCATGAGCTGGCGGAGGAGTTCCACCACGGTCAGGACGAGTTTCGCCAGGTCGCGTTCGACGGTGTCGGCGTCGAGATCGAGTTTCCGCGATTCTTCGCTCATGGTGCTCCCTCCCAGGGCGACCGCACCTGCTCGGTGACCGAGCTGATGAGGGCCTTGAGATCGATGCGGACGAGGTCGACGTCCGCGATCCTCAGCGTGATGTCGCCGCTGATCACGACACCGCCGGCGAGCAGCCTGTCCAGCAGGTCGACCAGGGCGACCTGACGCTGCGCGAGGGGCGACCCGTCACCGGCGGTCACTGCTCGTCCTCGTCGCCGGCGAAGGAGTACGGCACCCAGGGACCCGTCAGCTCCGCGCTCAGCCCCGGCTCCTCGGGCTTCAGACGGTTCACCGTCTCGACGAAGGCGGCACTCTCCTCACGCGGTACGAGGTAGGCGGCGTTGAGCACGTTGTGGCCCGCCGCCTGGGAGAGCTGGGCCTGCTGCGGCCGGTGCAGCCGTACCGCCTCCGCGTGGCGGGCCAGTTCCTCGTGCAGCCGGCGCGACACCACGTCCGCCGACTCCCACGACCGCTCGCTCGTCCGGCGCTCCTGCAGCCGGCGGCGCAGATAGTCGCGGCCGGTCGCGGGGGCCGGCCCGGCCGAGTCCGGCGACTGCGCGGGCGCCTCGGCGTAGACCTTGACGCCCCACTCCACCCGGCCGTCGAGCCGCTCGAGGGTGCGCAGGAACCGGGCGTGCCCGGAGTCCAGCAGGCGCCGCACCCCGTCGTCGTCCCGGCACACGGTCGCGAGCCGGAGCGGCAGCGGGCTGGTGACCGAGGCGAGGGCCGCGACCACGGACTCGTGTGCCCGGGCGGTGTCGCTCAGCCAGTCCAGGTTCTCCAGATGCGCCTTGAGCGGAGCCTCGTCGAAGTCGTCGGGCGACACCGCCGACACCACGGCGACGAGGTCGCCGTGGCCGAGCGCGTACACCGGGGCCCCGGCCACCCCCAGGAGGTCCTTGGGGAGCGCGGCCTGGAAGGGCCGGGACACGGCGTACACATAGCGCAGTTCGTTCATGCGGATTCCCTACGCTCCTTCTTCGTCTCGGCGCTGTCCACCGCCGGATGCGCCGCCTCTTCCAGCTCGGCGATACGGCGCTGGAGCCGCTCGTTCTCGGCGGCCAGTTCGTTGCGGCGGGCACCGGTGGACAGTCCGGGATCGTCCTCCCACCAGTTGATGCCCATCTCCTTCGCCTTGTCGACGGAGGCGACGATCAGCCGCAGCTTGATGGTGAGCAGCTCGATGTCGAGCAGATTGATACGGATGTCACCGGCGATGACGATCCCCTTGTCGAGCACGCGCTCGAGGATGTCGGCGAGGTTCGCGCCTCCGCCGGAGCCGTAGGGATCAGGGAGCCTGCTTGCAGTGGTCATCGGCGTCCACGGCCTCCGGACCCGGCCGGTTCACGCACCGCGTCCTCTTCGACGTCTTCCTCTTCTTCCTCGCGGAGCCCGTCCTCCTCGGCCGGCTCCTCCTCGTCCACGGGCTCCTCGTCCTCGCCCTCGTAGACGTACTCCTCTTCCGGCTCCTCTTCCTCCTCCTCCGGAAGGTCCTCGTCCGCGTACTCCTCCTCGGGCTCGTCGCCCTCGGCCTCGTCGCGCTGGTCCTGCTCCTCCTGCTCCTGCTCCTCGGCGACGGCGTCGTCGTGGCTGACGACGACCTCGCCGTCCCGGATCTCACCGCGCCAGCCGTCCTCGGCCTCGCCGCGCATCGATATGTGGCGGGCGAAGTTCTTGAGGTCGAGCCGGGCCCGGCGGCCCTGGGCGCGCCAGATGTTGCCGGTCTTCTCGAAGAGACCCTTGGGGTAGTACTCCATGACCAGCAGCACCCGGGTCAGGTTCTCGCCGAGCGAGTGGAAGGTGACGACGCCCTTGGTGCTGCCCTTGGCGCCCTCGGACGTCCACTGGATGCGGCTGTCCGGCACCTGTTCGGTCGTCCGGGCCTTCCAGCTGCGGCTGGACCAGAACACCTTCAGCTGCCAGTCGGACGAGGTGTCGTCGGCCACCGTCGCGCTCTTGACGCCCTTGGCGAAGGTGGAGAAGTCCTGGTAACGGGTCCACTGGTCGTACGCGTCACGGACGGATACGCCGACGTCGATGGACTCGATGATGACGATCGGCTTGTTGCCGCCGCCGCTCTTGGACTTGCCCTTGCCGCCGAGGTTCTTGAACACGCCAGTGACCTTGTCCTTGAGGTGGGAGGCGCCGAGCTCGACCGCGCTGCGGACCGGGCCCTTGCCCTCCATCGCCTTGCGGCCGCCTTCCAGCGCGAGCTTGGCGAAGCCGGGGCTTCTGCCTTCCGCGATGTCGTTGAGCTTGTTGGTGCTCTGGCCGAGCTTCCGGCCGGCGGACATGAGCGCATGCTGTGCCTGCGCCGCCAGGAAGCTCTGCAGTTCTTCCTTCACCCGCTGGACAGCGGGGTTGTCCCCGCTCAGCGGCGACGTCTTCTCAGCCACGGTCCCGGCCTCCCTTCGAGGCGGCCCGCTTCGCGGCGGTCGTCTTGGACGCCGTCTTCTTCGTGGCGCGCCGCGCGGGCGCGGCCGTCTTCTTGGCCGTCGTCCGTCGTGCGGCGGTCTTCTTCTGCGGGGCCGCCTTCTTCTGCGGCTCCCGGCGCTCGCGGCGTTCTTCCTCGTCGCCGCCGTCCTCGTCATCGGCGCTGTCCCGCGCCTCTGCGTCCTCTGCGTCCTCTGCGTGTCCCTCGTCCTCGTCCCGGGGACCGGGGACGACGCCCTGGAGCCGGTCCTGGACGCCCAGGGTGCGGCCGTGCAGCCGGTCGGCGAACCCTTCGAGCTGCCGGTTGACGAGCGCGCCGGTCGCGGCCTTGCCCACGCCGCCGAGGTCCTGCCTCAGCTGATCGCCCAACTCCTTGAACTGCGGGTTGTTCTGCAGCTGATGAGTGACGAACTCCCCGATGGCCTTGGGGCTCAGCTGGAGTCGCTTGCCCGCCACCAGCGTGCCGACGGCAAACGCCAGTTTCGCCTTCTTCGTACGCCCGAGCACGTACCCCGCCCCCATCGCGAGGCCAAGAACCAGCCTGTTGTTCATCATCCCTGCTCTCTGTTCTGCATCGTCTCGAGCCGGTCGAGGAGCTCGTCCTCCCGGCGGTCGAATTCGGCTTCGTCGATCTCGCCCGCGTCCAGTTGGTCCGACAGCCGGGCGAGTTCGCTCTGAATGGCCGAAGGGTCGTAGTACTGCCGCTCGGCCTCGTCCACCACCTGCTGCAGCACCCAGAAGGTGCCGCGCACCGGGGCGGCGGGCAGGAGCAGCAGTTCGGAGATGAGGCCCATGACTCACTCCACGAAGCTGTAGGGAGGAAGCGGTCCGGTGACCGTCAGGACGAGGTGCGGCTGATCCACACGGAGCGCGTCGACCGCGTTCACGAAGTCGGCGCTGCGCTCGCGGTTCACCAGGAAGGAGAGGTTCGCGAGCCAGCCGACGCTCTGCGGCCCGGCGCTCGCCTCCTCACAGACGCCTTCCAGCGTCGCCCGCACCAGATCGCCGTCGCGGGCCTCGCGATGCTGCACGGCCGCCGCGATGCGCTCGCCGAGCTGGATCTTCTGCTCGTGGGAGCCGCCGCCCGCGGCCCGGTTCGCCTCGGCCAGGGAGCGCAGCTCGGCGTCGTCGGCGAGTACCCGGTGCAGCACGGACTCCTCGTCGTGCGAGGCCTTCACGTTGTACTCGACCTTGCCGTCGAGTGCGCCCAGGCGCTCCAGATAGTGCTCCTCGCGCTCGGCGAGGACGGCGGCGAGCGTCTCGTCGTCGGGTGACACTCCGCCGAACCGCAAGGGGAGGACGGAGCCGGCCTCACCGGCCTGGCGCAGCACGTTCTGGTGCGCCAGCAGATCGCGCCGCTTGGGCCTCAGGTTGTCGGGGGCGTCGCTGACCAGCGCGGCGAGCTGCCCCTGGCGGATGACCCGTACGGGCCGCGGCGGGTCACCGATGCCGTCCGCCTTGTCCGGGAGGCTCGGGTGCGAGCTCCTGGCTATGCCGTAGACATAGGTACTCACTCCGTCTCCTCCTCCTTCTTGCGTGCCGCCGGGCGGCGGGTACGGGACGTGCGCGGCTTGGACTCGGTCTGGCCCTCGTCACGTGCCTGCTGGAAGGAGTCCGAGATCGTCTGTGCGGCACCCGAGAGCGCGCCCTTGGTCTTGCCGCGGGCACCCGACTCGGTCATCTCGCCGACCAGCTCGGGCAGACCCGGGTCCTTGTGCGGTCCGGACTCCAGGTCGAGGCGGTTGCACGCCTCGGCGAAGCGCAGATACGTGTCCACGCTGGCCACCACGACACGTATGTCGATCTTCAGAATCTCGATACCGACGAGGGAGACCCTCACGAACGCGTCGATGACGAGCCCCCGGTCGAGAATGAGTTCCAGGACGTCGTAGAGGCCACTCGAGCCACCGCCACGTCCCTGCTGCTGCTGTGCCGGCACAACGGTCATTGCCGTCAGCCCTCCTCAATGAAGTGATGCACGGCGGCCGCCTACTTGGGGTCGGCCCTGCCGCGCTCGTATCGGCGTATGCGCCGGTATCCGCTCAGCTCGCCCTGTTCGTCGAGCGTCACCTGGTAGGTGGCCAGAAGGCTGGTCGTGGTGGGCACGCGCTCCATTTCGAGCACCTCCACCTCCAGCTTCCAGCCGTCCTCCGTCCGCTCGAACGACGAGACCGATTCGGCTTCCCGGCCGGTGAGCTCCGTCAGCTGTGCGCATGCCTGGCGCAGCACATCCATCGGGCCCGGCCTGGAAGCCTCGCTCCGGCTCTTGTTGTCTGTGTTCTCTGCTGAATTCGCCATGGCTCCTCCCGACTGCGTGTTGCACGTCTGCGCCCGTCCAAACCCTGGACAAGCACCGGTCGCGTTCTTTCGGCATGCCGTCACCGCTGGTGCGGGCGAGAGTGGAGGCAACGACGGCCGCACAGGAAGGAGCAGTGATGGATCCGGTGGAGGCGCTGGACAGAGTGGCTTTTCTGCTGGAGCGCTCGCTCGCGGAGACCTACCGGGTCCGTGCCTTCCGCAACGCGGCGGCGGCCCTCGCGACGATGCCGCGGAAAGAGATCACCGAACGGGCCGAGGCGGGGACTCTGGAAGCGGTCAAGGGCATCGGCCCGAAGACCGCGAAGGTCGTCCGGGAGGCCCTCGCCGGTGGGGTGCCGTCCTATCTGGAGCGCCTGGAGGAGGAGGCGTCCGCGCCCCTCGCGGACGGCGGCGGCGAGCTGCGGGCCCTGCTGCGCGGAGACTGCCATGTGCACTCGGACTGGTCGGACGGCGGCAGCTCCATCGAGGAGATGGGCCGGGCGGCGATCGCGCTGGGGCACGAGTGGGTGGTGCTCACCGACCACTCGCCCCGGCTGACGGTGGCGCGGGGGCTGTCCGCCGAGCGGCTGCGCGAGCAGCTGGAGGTGGTGGCCGAGCTGAACCGGCAGTGGGCGCCCTTCCGGCTTCTCACGGGCATCGAGTGCGACATCCTGCTGGACGGCTCGCTCGACCAGGAGGACGAGTTGCTGGACAGGCTCGATCTCGTGGTGGCCTCCGTCCACTCGGAACTGCGGATGGAGCCCGCGAAGATGACCCCGCGCATGATCAGGGCGGTACAGAATCCGCTGGTCGACGTCCTCGGCCACTGCACGGGCCGGCTGGTCACCGGCCGGGGCCGGCCGGAGTCCCGGTTCGACGAGACCGCGGTCTTCGAGGCCTGCGCCGCGCACGATACGGCCGTGGAGATCAACAGCAGGCCGGAGAGGCTGGATCCGCCGATGCGTCTGCTGCGGACCGCGGTCGAGGCAGGTGTGCGGTTCGCCATCGACACGGACGCGCACGCGCCGGGCCAGCTGGACTGGCAGATCCTCGGCTGCGACCGGGCGGAGCGCGCGGGCGTTCCGGCGGAGCGTGTCATCAACACCCTGAGTGCGGCGGATCTGCTCGACACGGTGGCTTAGGGTCTGTCTCGCGCAGAGTGTGAGCCAGGAACGACATCATCGGGCTGACCGCTGTGCCGGAGCAGCAGAGCCGGATGCTCCGGGCCGAGAACCGGCTGCCGAAGGAATGACCGTCCGGTGCACGCGCCGTGTGTCCGCGACGACCGCGGGTACGCGAGGCGCATGACAGTCCACAAGACAAGCGTGCTCGTACTGGACTGCGCCGAACCGATGGAACTGGCGGAGTTCTACGCCGGCCTGTTCGGCGCAGAGGTTCACGTCGGGACCGATCCCGACTTCGTGGAGATCGTCGGTCACGACGGTGTCCACATGGCCATCCACCGCGACTTCGGCTACGCACCCCCGAGCTGGCCGCGGCCCGAGGACTCCCAACAGGCCCATCTGCGCATCCTCGTGGAGCGCGGCGACATGGACGAGGCGGAGCGTGAAGCCGTGAGTCTCGGGGCGAGGCCGGTGGACACGAAGGACAACAGCGGTCCGCGCGATGTCCGTATCTACTCCGACCCGGCCGGTCATTCGTTCTCGCTGGCCGTCTCGCCGCAGCCGCGCCGCAGTACGCGCCAGACGCGCAAGGACGAGCTGACGGCGATCGTCGAGGCCGAACGGGGCACCGCCACGTGACCGACGAAGTACTGAACGGGGTCGGGCAGAGCCGGCACCATCCGGTCCACCGTCCCGACGTCCCGCGCGACGGACCGACCGTGTGACGGTCGGCCCGTTGTCGTTGCCCGCGCCGCGCCTGTGGGACCGCCCGCCTGCGCGCCCACACGTGGAGGCCGCGCGCGGGCCCGAACGGACCGGGCGACCGGCCCCGCGACGCGCTCCCCCACCTCCCTGACCAGCGGCTCAGGACGGCTGTTCGCGGCCCGTACCGCGGTCCTTCACACCCCTGACACCGCCGCGTCCCTTCCCTTCCCTTCGCTCCTCTTGGACACTCCGCCAGACCCTTCCCCCTACTCCAAGAGGGCCCATCTTCATGCCTGAACTCAATCGGCGCCGTTTTCTCCAGATCGCCGGCGCGACCGCGGGCTTCTCCGCACTGTCGAGCAGCATCGACCGCGCGGCGGCCATCCCGGCCGGGCGCCGCTCCGGCACCATCAAGGACGTCGAGCACATCGTCGTCCTGATGCAGGAGAACCGTTCCTTCGACCACTACTTCGGCGCGCTGAAGGGAGTGCGGGGATTCGGCGACCCCCGTCCGGTGACCACCGGCCCGGGCAAGTCGGTGTGGCACCAGTCGAACGGCACGAAGGACGTGCTCCCCTACCACCCGGACGCCGAAGACCTCGGCATGCAGTTCATCGCGGGTCTCAACCACGACTGGGCGGGCGGCCACAAGGCCTGGAACAACGGCAAGTACGACCAGTGGATCCCCGCCAAGTCCGCGGGGACGATGGCCTATCTGACCCGCCAGGACATCCCGTTCCACTACGCACTGGCCGACGCCTTCACCGTGTGCGACGCCTACCACTGCTCGTTCATCGGTGCCACCGACCCCAACCGCTACTACATGTGGTCGGGTCACACGGGCAACGACGGCAAGGGCGGCGGCCCGGTCCTCGGCAACGACGAACTCGGCTACGACTGGACGACCTACCCCGAGCGTCTCGAACGGGCCGGTGTCTCCTGGAAGATCTACCAGGACATCGGCAACGGCCTCGACGCCGGCGGTTCCTGGGGCTGGATCGAGGACGCGTACCGCGGGAACTACGGCGACAACTCGCTGCTCTACTTCAACAAGTACCGCAACGCCAAGCCCGGCGACCCGCTCTTCGACAAGGCCCGTACCGGAACGGACGTCAAGAACGGCGACGGCTACTTCGATCACCTCAAGGCCGACGTCAAGGCCGGGAAGCTGCCGCAGATCTCCTGGATCGCCGCTCCCGAGGCCTTCACCGAACACCCCAACTGGCCCGCGAACTACGGCGCCTGGTACATCGCACAGATCCTGGACGCGCTCACCTCCAACCCGGAGGTGTGGAGCAGGACCGCGCTGTTCATCACGTACGACGAGAACGACGGGTACTTCGACCATGTGACCCCGCCCTATCCGCCGGCCTCCGCCGCGCAGGGGCGCTCGACGGTGGACACCGCACTCGACCGGTTCGCCGGCAACGGCAGCTACGCCGCCGGTCCCTACGGCCTCGGCCAGCGCGTTCCGATGCTCGTCGTGTCCCCGTGGAGCACGGGCGGGTTCGTCTGCTCGGAGACGTTCGACCACACGTCGATCCTCCGTTTCATGGAGGCACGCTTCGGCGTGGCCGAGCCGAACATCTCGCCGTGGCGGCGCGCGATCTGCGGCGACCTCACCTCGGCCTTCGACTTCGGCCTGCGCAACACCGATCCCGCCGGGCTCCCGGACACCGACGCCTACGAACCGCCGGACAACGACCGGCACCCGGACTATGTGCCGAAGCCGCCCGCCACGGCCGTGCTGCCCCGGCAGGAGAAGGGGTCGAGGCCGGCGCGTCCGCTGCCGTACGCACCGCTGGTCGACGGCGCCTCGACGCCGTCCACCGGGCGTTTCACGCTGACGTTCAGCGGTGGAGCGACGGCGGGTGCCTTCTTCCTGGTGGCGGCCGGCAACCGGACCGACGGGCCGTGGACGTACACCACGGCCGCGGGCCAGAAGGTCTCCGACACCTGGAACACCTCCTACTCCAAGGGCGCGTACGACCTCACCGTGTACGGCCCGAACGGCTTTGTGCGCGGCTTCAAGGGGCCGGGCACGACGGCCGGCCCCGAGGTGACGGCCCGCCATGTGGCGGGTACCGGTTCCGTCGAACTCACCCTGACGAACGCGGGCAGCACGACCTGCCGGCTGACGGTCACGAACGCCTACGACGGCAAGAAGCAGACGTTCACCGTGGGAGCCGGCGGACGCGTCGTGCATGTCGTGGACCTCAAGGCCGGTAAGCGCTGGTACGACCTGAGCGTGGTGTCCGACAAGGACGCGGGCTTCCTGCGGCGCTTCGCCGGTCATGTCGAGAACGGCAGCCCCGGCGTCAGCGACCCGGCGATCCTCACCGCCTGAGCCGCTGTCACAGGCCCCTCTGCGCGGAGCTCTTCCGCTCGGGGCCGCTCTTCACCGGGCAGGGGGCCGTTCTCCGTTACGGCGGACGGCCCCCTGCGCGGCGCCCGGCAGGCGGCTCCTGGCGTGCCGACGCACCTTTTGCACCACCTTCATGATTTCTTCCTTTCATCGGTCCACCCGAGACCCGGTGCCGGAGGAGTCATCCATGCGCAGTTTCGCTGTCACGGCTGTTCTGATCGCCGCCCTGGCGTCGGGTGGCTCCCTCCTTGCGGCCGAAGGCGCCCCATCCCCCGGGACATCGGCGACAAGGCCAACGGCACCAACATCCTTGTCGTCGGGCTGGACCGCCGTACCGGCATCTCCCCCGAGGACCGCAAACGCCTCCATGTGGGCGGCAAGGAGTGCAACTGCACGGACGTGATGATGGTGGTCCATCTCGCCGAGGACGAGCGGCGGGCGACCGTGGTGTCCGTCCCCCGCGACTCGTACGTCGAGTTCGCCGACCACGACCATCCCCGCCACTCCGGGAAGATCAACGGCGCCTTCCAGCACGGTGGCGGCGACCTGGCCGTACGGACGGTGGAGAAGGCGACCGGGCTGCGGATCGACCACTATCTGGAGACCGACTTCACCGGCTTCGCCGACACCGTGGACCGGCTGGGCGGCGCCACGGTGTGCACGGACAAGACCCTGGTGGACACCGGCTCCGGGCTGAGACTCCCGAGGGGCACCCACCATGTGGACGGCAACCGGGCTCTGCGCTACGCCCGCGCCCGGCACGTCACACCGCCGGGCGACCTCGGCCGGGTACGCCGCCAGCAGCGTCTGCTGATCGAGATGGTGACCCGGCTGCGCGGCGAGGGGGCCTTCGCGAACCCGGCGTCCTCGGTGCTCACCGCCTTGGAGCTGACGAAGGCGGTCCGCACCGACGCGCACACCGGGCTCGACGATCTGATGCATCTCGGAGTCGCGCTCGGGCGGCTGACGGCCGAGCAGACGGAGTTCGCGACCGTGCCGATCGCGGACTTCGACCACCCGGTGCCCGCATGGGGCTCGACGCTGCTGTGGGACGAGCCCCGGTCGGCGGCCCTGTGGGCGGCACTGCGCGAGGACCGGTCCATCGTCGGTGACACGCACATCCGGCCCAGTACGGACACGCCCGTCGAGATGGCACCGGACTCGATCCACGCTCGGGTCGACGATCCCGCCGTGGCGAGGGCTCTGCGGGCCAGCGGCTTCGTCATCGAAAATGCACCGGCAAGGCCGCGGCCGCCGGGTCCGACCGTGATCACGTACGACCCTCACCGGGAGCGCTACGCGGCCTCGCTCGCCGCCGCGATCCCGGGAGCCCGGCTCCGTGCCCTTCCCGGCCAGGGCCCGATCTTCGATGTGCGGGTCGGCGCCAGGGCGTCGACCGTGATCAAGGTCGTCCACGACCGCAGCAGCGTGGAGGGCGCACCGGTCCACGGGAACGAACTGCGGTGCGCGCCGAAGGCCGTGAAGCCGGCCGGCTGACGACGGCGATGGCCTGAGCCGACCGCTTGCTGCCGGGTCAGTTGCCCGCGGCCGGGGAGGGTGCCTTCTTCAGCACACCGATCTTGTCGATGCGGTGCTCGGGGTTGTGCCGGTCGTCGCGCCAGAAGTTGCCGGCGGCGTCGTCCTCGGGGGTGGCACAGGTCGAGACCGTGATCATCGCCTGTGTGGGCTTCTCGCCCGGCTTCCCCGGAACGGGGGCACGCTGCGCGGCGAGGGAGCTGTCCGAGCGGAAGGACGTCTGCCGGGTGCCGGTGATCTCGTACTCGTAGACGAGACCGTCCTCCTCGACGATCACCGAGTCGCCGTTCTTGAGCGAGGGAAGGTCCCGCAGAGGTCCGCCCGAGGACAGCCGGTGGGCGGTGACCAGGTAGTTTCCGATGTCGCCGGGGCCGACGCCGCCGTTCTCGCCGTACGGGCTGGCGCCTACGCCACGGTTCTGGATGCGGGTGCCCGGCCAGTCGTCGGTCGTGCCTTCGTAGGGCACGACACGGAGGTCCTCGAGTCCGATCGCCGGGATGGACAGCAGGGCGGTCTCGGTCCGCGGGGTGGTCCGGTCGGCGGGCTCCGCCGACGCAGAGCTCGTCGCCGGCGCTTTCACCGGCTCCTTCGCCGCGCCCGGGGCGGGCGCAGGGGGCTCGGACGCGGCAGCGGCCGCGGGAGCCGTGGTGGTCGCGGTCCGCAGCGCGTCGGAGGTGTCGGCGGCGCCCGTCGAACAGCCGGCGATCACCACGACGAGTGCGCCGGCGAGGGCTGCGGGGACTGCTCGGGACAGGTGCATGAACTTCCCGGGGATCCGGTAGAGGGCCGGCCACGGCGTGGCCGCCACTTCGAGCATAAAACGCCCGGACTCGATCAGGCGTTCCCCATAGGGTGGCCGCCATGGCAAGAGCGGTCCTGTACTGCAGCGATGTCCTCGCACCCCGCCGCGTGGACGAGCACTTCGCGGCGGAGGCGCGCGCGGTCCGTGAGCGCGGCGGCGAGGTGGCGCTGATCGACCACGACGCGCTGATCGGCGGCGACATGGAACAGGCGGTCGCCAGAGTCCCGCGTGGGCCGGCCGCGGCCTGGTACCGGGGCTGGATGATGCCGTCCGACCGGTACGAGTCACTGGCGGAAGCCCTACGCCTGCGAGGCGGCAGCCTGGTCGTCGCGCCCGGGCAGTACCGGTCCGCCCATGAGCTGCCGGGCTGGTACGCCGCGTTCTCCGGGATCACCCCCGAGAGCGTGTGGCTCCCGTCCACGCCTGGCCGCGTCCCGGCGCAGGAGGACCTTGCCGCGGCTGCCGGGAAACTGCCCGGCGGGCCGGGGATCGTGAAGGACTACGTGAAGTCCCGCAAGCACGAGTGGGACGAGGCGTGCTTCGTCCCCGACCTCGCCGACACCGCCCGGCTGGCGCAGGTCGTGCGGCGCTTCATGGATCTCCAGGGCGACGATCTGGCCGGAGGGCTCGTCCTGCGCGCGTACGAGTCGTTCGTGGCGCCCCGGTCCACCGCGACCGAGGCGCGGGTGTGGTGGCTGGACGGCGAACCCCGCCTGGTGACGGCGCACCCCGACAGCGTCTCCCCGCATGCTCCGGAGCCCGAGCTGGGGCATGTGCGGGCCGCGGTGCGGCGTCTCGGCTGCCGTTTCGTCACCACCGACCTCGCCCTGCGCACGGACGGGGTCTGGCGGGTGGTGGAGGTGGGGGAGGGCCAGGTGAGCGATGTCCACCAGGACGTGGCGGACACGGCGCTCGCGGGCTTGCTGGTGGACGAGGCGCGCGGCGACTGAGGCGCCGTACAGGGGCGGAGACAGGTGAGTCCGGGCTCCGCGCCGGGGGCAGCGCGCGGGGCCTCGGACCGATCGGCGAGCCGCGCCGCGGTCCTTCCCTTGGACGAACGCCCGCGCCGCCGCGATCCTGGGTATGTGTGACGGGACCCATGACCGGGATCGCCGGGCACGCCGCGAAGGTTCCCGCGCTTGACGGCGGGGCCCGACAGTGCTGGGTTTCTGTACAGAGTCCCAGCCGTCCGCGTCATCAGGAGGAACCCATGAGGATGCTCATCAATGTCCCGGAGACCGTGGTCGAGGACGCCCTCCGCGGGATGGCGGCAGCGCACCCCGAGCTGAGCGTGGACGTCGAGAACCGGGTGATCGTACGGCGGGACGCGCCGGTCGCCGGAAAGGTCGGTCTGATCTCCGGAGGCGGGTCCGGCCACGAGCCGCTGCACGGCGGATTCGTCGGGCCCGGCATGCTCTCCGCAGCGTGTCCCGGGGAGGTCTTCACCAGCCCGGTCCCGGACCAGATGGCGCGCGCCGCAGCCGCGGTCGACAGCGGCCAGGGCGTGCTGTTCATCGTGAAGAACTACACCGGGGACGTGCTCAACTTCGACATGGCCGCCGAGCTTGCCGAGGACGAAGGCGTGCAGGTGGCGAAGGTCCTGGTCAACGACGATGTGGCGGTGATCGACAGCCTGTTCACGGCGGGCCGGCGCGGTACCGGCGCGACCCTCTTCGTCGAGAAGATCGCCGGGGCGGCCGCCGAGGCGGGGATGCCGCTGGAGCGGGTGGAGTCGATCGCCCGGCAGGTCAACGAGAACTCCCGCAGCTTCGGTGTCGCGCTCACCGCGGTCACCACCCCCGCCAAGGGCTCCCCGACCTTCGATCTCCCCTCGGGCGAGCTGGAACTGGGCATCGGCATCCACGGCGAGCCGGGCCGTGAGCGGCGCCCGATGATGACCTCGCGGGAGATCGCCGACTTCGCCGTCGACGCCGTTCTCGTGGACCGGCCGCCGACGGGTCCGGTGCTGGTGCTCGTCAACGGCATGGGCAGCACGCCTCTGCTGGAGCTGTACGGCTTCAACGCCGAGGTCCAGCGCGTGCTGGCGGAGCGCGGTGTGTCCGTCGCCCGTACGCTCGTCGGGAACTACGTGACCTCGCTCGACATGGCGGGCTGCTCGGTGACGCTGTGCCAGGTCGACGAGGACATGCTGCGGCTGTGGGACGCACCGGTGGAGACCCCCGCGCTCCGCTGGGGCCGTTGAACCGACCGGGACCGACTCACCTCAGGGAGTACATGTGCTCGACGCCGACTTCTTCCACCGCTGGCTGACCGCGGTCGCGGTACTGGTCGACCGCGAGGCGGCGCATCTCACGGAGCTGGACTCGGCGATCGGCGACGCCGACCACGGCAGCAACCTCCAGCGCGGTTTCACGGCGGTGACCGCGACGCTGAACAAGGACGCGCCGCAGACGCCCGGAGCCGTACTGACCCTGGCCGGGCGGCAGTTGATCTCCACCGTGGGCGGCGCGTCCGGGCCGCTGTACGGGACGCTGCTGCGGCGCACCGGCAAAGCCCTCGGCGATGACGCCGAGGTGACTCCGGCACAGCTGGCCGAGGCGCTGCGGGCAGGCGTCGCAGCCGTGGCGCAGCTCGGTGGTGCCAAGGCCGGCGACAAGACGATGCTGGACGCGCTCGAACCGGCGGTCGCGGCGCTCGGCGACACGACCGCGTCCTTCGCCGCGGCCCGCGACGCCGCGCGGGAGGGCGCCCTGGCCACGGTGCCCCTGCAGGCCCGCAAGGGCAGGGCCAGCTATCTGGGTGAGCGCAGCATCGGGCACCAGGATCCGGGGGCGACCTCGTCGGCGCTCCTGCTGGCGGCCCTCGCGGAGGTGGCGGCATGAGCGAGGGGGGCACGGTCGGGGTCGTCCTCGTCTCGCACAGCAAGGAGGTGGCGGCGGCCGTCGCCGCCCTGGCCACCGGTCTGGCGGGCGGCCGGGCCGCGCCCGTCGCTCCGGCCGGCGGCACGCCCGACGGCGGTCTCGGCACCAGCTCCGAACTGATCGCCGAGGCGGCGGCCTCGGTCGACGAGGGCGCCGGGGTGGCCGTACTCGTCGATCTGGGCAGCGCCGTCCTGACGGTGAAGGCCCTGCTCGCCGAGGGCGACGAACTCCCGGACGCCACGCGGCTGATCGACGCGCCGTTCCTCGAGGGGGCGGTGGCCGCGGTGGTCACCGCGTCGGCGGGGGGCGACCTGGACGCGGTGGAGGCCGCGGCCTCGGAGGCGTACGGCTACCGGAAGGTGTGAGCCGCGGCCCCCACGCCCGGGGGCGTGGGGGCCGTTCGGCCCCCCAGGAGTGGCAGGGGCCGGACGGCGCTCCTAGCGTCGGTCTCGTTGTGGTGCATTTCCTACCAACGGAGACCTGACCATGCGTGCCCTACGTGTCGCGTCCCTGGCCCTCGCCGGCACCGCCGCCGCGCTGGCCCTCGGCGCCCCGGCCGCTCTCGCCGAGGACGAGGGCACCGTCTCCTCGTTCGGCTTCACCGTCAGCCCCGAGGACGTCGAGCCCGGCGGCACCGTGACGCTCAACGCCACGGAGTGCGAATCGCCCACCGTCACCGCCTCGTCGGGTGTCTTCGACACCGTGACGCTCTCCGAGGGTCTGCCCGCCACGGCGACCGTCTTCGAGGACGCCAAGCCGGGTGCCGAGTACGACGTCACCTTCGACTGCGAGGGTGAGAAGGGCACGACGACGCTCAGCGTCGGCGCCGCCGGGGTCCCCCACACGACTCCCTCCGCCGGGACGCACACCGGTCCCACGCACGCCCCGAGCGGGCTGACGAAGCCCGGCGGCGGTGTGCAGGCCGGGTCGGGCGGCAGTCTCTCCGGCCTCAGCCCGACGCAGATCGCCCTGGGTTCCCTGCTGGTCGCGGGTGCGCTCGGCGGCGGCGTCGTCATGCTGCGCCGGCGTGCCGGGGACGGCGTCTGAGCGGCGCATCCGTGCACGCGACCGCCCGGCGCAGTTCGTGGTTCACCCTCGTGTGTGTGCTGCTGCTCGGCCTGTTCTTCCTGCGCAACGGGTCGACGGAGACCGCCGAGGGGCCACCCCGCCCCGTCGCCGCTGCCGCCGCCCCGCACCGGGCCGCAGGACCGCTGCCGCCCGCGCCCGGTCCCCTGCCGCACTCGCCGCCGAGGCGGATCAGCGTGTCCTCCCTGCGGCTCGACGCCCCGGTGACCCGTGTCGGGCTCGACGACGACGGCTGGGTGGCGACACCGCCGCTGACGGACAACAACCTGACCGGCTGGTACATGGGCGCCGCCTCCCCCGGCGAGCGCGGCACCTCCGTGATGGTGGGTCATGTCGACAACGCCACCGGCCCCGCGGTGTTCTATCTGCTCGGCTCGCTGGAGCCGGGCAACCGGATCGAGGTCGCCCGCGAGGACGGACGCACCGCGGTCTTCTCCGTCTACGGCGTCGAGATGTACGCCAAGAAGGACTTCCCCGCCGACCGCGTCTACCGGGACGGGCCGGACCCGGAACTCCGCCTGATCACCTGCGGTGGCGGCTACTCCGCGAAGACGGGTTACGACGCCAACGTGGTCGCCTTCGCCCGCCTCGTCGACGTGCGCTGACTCAGATCAGCACGCAGGCCTCCTGCCCGGACAGTCCGCGGCCCGCGCGGTGGGCCCGTGTGTAGCGCTCGTCGCCGAGCACCCTTCTGAGGTCGCTCTCGGCAAGCCGGCGCACTTCGTGCTGGTCGTCGAAGGGCTGGAAGCCGAACCCGCCGGGCTGCCGGCCGGTGCTGTCGTAGGCGCCGAGCAGCCGCGCTCCGTCCTCGGCCGCGTCGAGGTGGGCCATCGCCCAGGCCGCGCACAGGAACTGATCGGCGACCAGGTGCGGGGCCACGAGATGCGCCATGGTGTCCAGTAGCCCCACCGCGTCCCTGATCCGGTCCCTGGCCTGCGCGTACGCGCCGTCGACGCAGGCCAGCCAGCCGTGCATACCGACGAGCAGGCCGCGGAACAGCGCGGGCGCGGAGGCGGACAGCTCCCGCTCCATCCCCTCCAGCTGACCGCGTGCGGGTCCGGTGCGGCCGATCGCGCCGTAGTACCGGGTCAGCGCCATACGGGCGGTGCTGAGCACCTCCCCGGTGAAGCCCTCGGAGCGGTCGATCACCTCGAGGAGCTGCCGCTCGGCGTCGGCGCGCTCCTCGTCGTTCCCCGCGGTCTTCAGCGCCAGGCCCGCGAGCCGGGACCGGAGCACGAGGACCTGGGCGCCGGCCCCGACACGGGCGGAACTGCGCATGGCCGCCTCGAAGTCCGCGGCGGCCTCCTCGTACCTCCCCCGTCTGTCGTACTCCTCGCCCCGCGCCGACAGCGACTCGGCGATGCCCCACTGGTCCCCTGACCGCCGGAAGAGTGCCAGCGCGCGGTCGGCGTCCGTGGCCGGCCGTGCCGGGTCGGCGGGGTTCTGTCCGATCACCTTGGCCCGCATCAGCAGCAGAAGGGCCAGATCCCAGCCCTCGGCCTGCCCGTCGCTTCCGGCGACGATGGCGTCGAAGGTCTCGGCGAGCCCAGCGAACTCACCGGTCATCAGACGCGCGAAGAACCACATCGTGGCCGGCTGGCGGCACAGCTGCGGCAGGCCGGGCCGGTACGCGGCGACCACTGCGCGCAGATACTCCTGGGTCGCCGGATCGTCCATGGCCGTGCCGATCCGGTCGTCGCTCGCGATCACCATCAGCCGTAGGCCGCGCCGGGCCTCCCACAGGACCTCATCGGGCCAGGGCGGGGCGAGGTCCGTGCAGCGTGCGGGCATGGGCTCCGCCGCCCGGACCGGTGCCCGGAACGGGTCGGGTCCGAGCTCCGCCACGGCGGCCGACCAGGCGCGGGCGTCGGCCTGGTGGGCGCGCTGCTGCCAGAACCAGCTCATCGACAGCGCCAGGCAGAGCGCTTCCTGCTCGTCGTGCAGCCGCACCGCGGTGCGAAGGGCGGCGCGTACGTTGTCGTGCTCGGCCTCGAACCGGTCCAGCCAGTCGGCCTGCCCCGGACCTCTCAGCTCCGGCTCGCCGGCGCGGGCCAGCTCCCGGTAGGTGCGCAGATGGCGCCGTTCCACGGCGCTGCGTTCGCCGGCCTCGGTGAGCCGCTCCCCCGCGTACTCGGCGACGGTCTCGAGCAGTCGGTAGCGCATCCCGTCCGGTCCGTCCGGGACGGCGACCACCAGCGACTTGTCGACAAGGCCGGCCAGCCCGTCGAGGGCGGACGGACCGCACACCTCCTCGGCCTGGGGCAGCGCGCAGCCACCGGAGAAGACGGCGAGCCTGCGCAGTACGGTCCGTTCCTGAGCGTCCAGCAGGTCCCACGACCAGTCGACAACCGCACGCAGCGTCTGCTGACGGGGCAGCACCGTGCGGCCTCCGCCGGTGAGCAGGCGGAACCGGTCGTCGAGCCGGTCGGCGATCTGCCGCGGCGTCAGGGCGCGCAGCCGGGCGGCGGCCAGTTCGAGGGCAAGTGGAAGGCCGTCGAGCCGTCGGCAGATCTCGGCGCAGGCCGCCGGGTCCTCGTCCGTACGGAAACCCGCGCGCACGGCCGCGCCGCGGTCGCCGAGGAGGACGAGAGCGACGTCCTGCGGCAGCGGCCCGACGCCCTGCACGGTCTCTCCGGGTAGGCCGAGCGGCTCGCGGCTGGTGGCCAGGACGCGTACGCCGGGGCAGCCGGTGAGGAGTGCTTCGGCCAGCCGGGCGGCGGCGCCGATCACATGCTCACAGTTGTCCAGGACGAGCAGCATCCGCCGCCGTGCGCAGTGCTCGATCAGATGCGTGAGCGGGTCGCGGACGACACTCTCGGCGGCGGACGGCCCGCGGACCTGGGTCTCGCGGGCGCCGAGTGCGGTCAGCACGGCTTCGGCGACGGTGCTCTCGTCACCCGCACTGGCCAGCGCGGCCACCCACACGCCGTCGGGCCAGGTCGCGGCGGCGGCGCGGGCGGCCTCCAGGGCGAGCCGGGTCTTGCCCGCGCCGCCGGGGCCGGTCAGTGTCACCAGTCGCCGGGCCTCCAACGCCCCGGCCAGTTCGGCGAGTTCGTTCGTGCGGCCCACGAAGGAGGTGAGCCCGGCGGGGAGATTTCCCCGGCGGGCTGTGGCCGCGGGCGGGGACGGCCGGGCGTCCCCGGACAGCAACCGGCTGTGCAGAGTGCGCAGTTCGGGGCCCGGATCGGCGCCCAGCTGCTTCGCGATGCGCACCCGTACGCCCTCGTACTCCTGAAGGGCCTGCGCCGTGCGGCCCGTCGCGGCGAGGGCTCGGATGTGCAGCACCTGGAGGGGCTCGTCGAGCGGGGACTCGGCGGCGAGCGCGGCGAGCTCGGGGAGAACGGCTGCCGCGCGGCCGAGCGCGATGTCGGCGGCGATCCTGGCGCGGCGCGCTTCCGTCCGCCGACGTTCCGCCCGCACCGCGAGCGGATCGGACTCCCGGCCCGGCAGATCGGCGAGGGCCGGACCGCGCCACAGGGCGAGCGCCTCGTCCAGCACGGCGGCCGCCTCCTCGGCGTGACCGGCGTCGAGCGCCGCCGCACCCTGCGCGGCCAGCCGCTCGAAGCGGAAGAGGTCGATGTCGTCCCGGACGGCGGCGAGCCGGTATCCGCCGGGGAGAAGATCCACGGATGGGGCGCCCAGCGTCCGGCGCAGCCGTCCCACCAGCGCCTGAAGGGCGGCCGGCGCGTCGGCGGGCCGCTGTTCGTCGTCCTCCCACAGCTGTGCGCTCAGCTCGGCCGGGGAGACGGCACGCCCGCCGCCGGCCGCGAGCGCGGTGAGCAGCGCCCGGAGCCGCGCCCCGCCGAGCCGGGCCTCGGTGCCGTCCGGGCGCAGCACCTGCGTGGGGCCGAGCACGTGGTAGCGGTGGGTCACGGGCCCATTGTCCCCGTTGATCGGTGCGGTCGGTCCATGGCCTGCCGGGTGCGAGGCGCGCGGCGGAGGGGAGCGGGCGGGCCGGGTGCGCGGGGAAGGGGGAGCGGGCGGGCCGGGTGCGCGGGGAAGAGGGAGCGGGCGGGCCGGGTGCGCGGGGATGGGAGAGCGGGCGGGCCGGGTGCGCGGGGAAGAGGGAGCGGGCGGGCCGGGTGCGCGGGGATGGGAGAGCGGGCGGGCCGGGTGCGCGGGGAAGAGGGAGCGGGCGGGCCGGGTGCGCGGGGATGGGAGAGCGGGCGGGCCGGATACGCCGCACCGGCGGGCCGGGCGTCCGGGTACGGGAACGGGCAGCGCGTCCGGGGCCGGGCACCGGCAGCTCGCGGGCGTCCGGGGCCGGGCACCGGCAGGCCGCGCGGGCGTCCCCCCGTGC
Source organism: Streptomyces sp. CA-251247 (assembly GCF_050952975.1). Classification (NCBI taxonomy): domain Bacteria; kingdom Bacillati; phylum Actinomycetota; class Actinomycetes; order Kitasatosporales; family Streptomycetaceae; genus Streptomyces; species Streptomyces sp. CA-251247. The sequence goes on from NZ_CP191861.1 coordinate 887,624, forward strand.
AGCCACCCGCACGTCGCGCGCGTCCGGCAACGCCCCTCCTCCGACCGTGCTGGCAGACTGGACGCATGTCCGCTCCCCGCCGGCTGTGCCCGGTCTGCCGCCGCGAGATCGCCGTCGTCGGCGGCCGTTTCGCCCGCCACGACCCCGCCGCCTCGCGCACCGCCGCCGAGTTGGTCTCCTGCCCCGGCTCGCTGCGGCAGGCGCCGTACGACCCGGCGGTGCAACCGTCGCTCGACGGCTCCGTGGTGCCCGCCTTCCCCGGCCAGCTGCCGCTGTTCTGACCGCACGGCGGGACATCCGCGGCCGTGCCCACGAGTGTTCCGGACCGGCCATCCCGCGTTCCCCGGAGGTACCGCAGGACTTCGCGCGACAGCACCCCCGCTCACCGGGTAGATTGGTCTACACCAGTGATGTCTTCAGAGACAGGGATCTTCGTGGAAGTTGTCATCGTTCCGGATTCCGCCGCGGGCGGCGATCTCATCGCCGAAGCCATGGCCGACCTGCTGCGACGCAAGCCCGACGCCCTGCTCGGGGTCGCCACGGGGTCGACCCCGCTGCCGGTCTACGAAGCCCTCGCCGCCAAGGTGCGCGCCGGGGAGGTGGACACCTCCCGGGCCCGGATCTGCCAGCTCGACGAGTACGTGGGCCTGCCGTACGGCCACCCCGAGTCGTACCGGTCGGTGGTTCTGCGCGAGGTCGTCGAACCGCTCGGACTGACCGACGAGGCGTTCATGGGCCCCGACGGCACCGCCGAGGATGTCGCCGCCGCCTGCGCCGACTACGACCGGGCGCTCGCCGAGGCGGGCGGAGTCGATCTCCAGCTCCTCGGCATCGGCACGGACGGGCACATCGGCTTCAACGAGCCGTGCTCCTCGCTCGCCTCGCGCACCCGGATCAAGACGCTCACGCAGCAGACCCGCCAGGACAACGCCCGGTTCTTCAGCGGTCTCGACGAGGTCCCGCACCACGTGATCACCCAGGGCATCGGCACCATCCTGGAAGCCCGCCATCTGGTCCTGCTGGCCACCGGCGAGGCCAAGGCAGACGCCGTGGCGCTCGCCGTCGAGGGCCCGCTGTCCGCGCTGGTCCCGGCCTCCGCCCTGCAACTGCATCCGCACGCCACGGTGGTGGTCGACGAGGCGGCGGCGTCCCGGCTGAAGCTCGGCGACTACTTCCGCGCGACCTACGCCGCCAAGCCCGCCTGGCAGGGGCTCTAAGGGCTGTCCCGTCGTTCGGATCACGCCGGGCCGATCCGAACGGCAGACGGCCGCCCTGTCCGAACCGCTCACAATATTGTCCTGTTCAGAACATATTCCGCTCCGAACGGCCCTTATCCGCCCCCCAGTTGATACGGTGCGCTGGCTCGGCACTTGACGCGCGTTCAACTGACGCACGTACGTGCAGCCCCGGGGGAATTCCATGGACGACGACATATATGACGACATTCATGTGGTCAGAGCCAGTCTGGAGCGGGTCCGACGCCGGGCCGCTCATGTGGTCCGGTACTTCTACGCACATTTGTTCACCCACCATCCCGAGCTGCGCCCGCTGTTCCCAACCGCCATGGACGACCAGTACGACCGGCTGTTCACCGCCCTCGTCCATGTCGTGGAGCACCTCGGGCACCCGGGACTCCCCGCACATCTGGAGCTCCTGGGCCGCGACCACCGCAAGTTCGGGATTCTGGACGAGGACTACCGGGCGGTCGGCGAGAGCCTCGTCGCCGCGATAGGCCACCACAGCCCGGGTTCGTGGGACCGTCGCACCGAGGCGTCCTGGCAACGGGTCTACGACTACGCCGCCGGCGCCATGACCGGCGGGGCGCGCCGGTCCTCAGTCACCGGCGAGCCGGCCTGGTGGGAGGCGACCGTCTTGTCGCACCGGCTCCACGGCGATCACACGGCCGTCGTGCACGCTTCCGTGTCCGAGCCCTACCCCTGGCTCCCCGGCCAGTACGCGACGATCGAACACCCGGAGCTGCCGGGTGTGTGGCGGCCCTACTCGCTCGCGGGACGCCCGGGCGACAGCCATGTGCTCGAATTCCATGTAGGCCGCGTGCCGGACGGACAGCTCAGCAATGTGCTGTGCGACCGGACCGAGCCGGGCCAGGTGCTGCGGCTCGGCGCCGCCTCGGGTTCCGCGCTCACCCCGCCGCCCGACACCGGCGCCGTCACCCTCGTCGCCGCCGGCACGGGCTGGTCCCCGGTCAAGTCCGTTCTGGACGCACTGCTCTCCCGCAGGCCCGCACCCCGTATCCGTATCGACGTCGTGGCGCGCGGCGAGGCGCACTTCTACGACGGCGCCGCGCTCGACGACATCCTGCGCAAGCACCCCTGTCTGAGCGCCTATTGGTGGTACCAGGAACGCGGCGAGGGCCGGATGCGGGCCGCGGAACGGCTGCACACACATCTGCGGGAACGCCGGGACTGGGCCGACGAGACGGTCTATCTCTGCGGGCCGGTGATGTTCGTGCACGAGACCGCGGAGTTACTGCACGAATGCGGGCTGCCGGAGGGCGCACTCATCCGTGATCCGCTGCCCGCGTCGGTCAGAGCGCGCGGTCACGTCTCCCACGCGGAAGCCTTTCTCGACCCGCCGCCGGTGAACTGGATCGACCCGGACGCCCGCACCCGCCCGCTCGATCTCCCGCTCCCCCTGCCACAGAGCACGATCGGTCACTGACCGGCCGGCCCCGGACAGCGCGGCACCAACAGGCGCACCGCAGCGCCGGATACGGAATCCGGCGCCGCGGCAGGACCGGACGGGCTCATCTCAGGGGCGTCGCGCGACTCGCTGTTTCTCGAACTCACCGACCCAGTACTTCGTACGGTCGAGATATGCCGTCTCGGCCGCGGCGCCGGTCTTCCCGTATGCGCCCGAGTAGGTCTGATAGCCGTGCCCGGCAGGCGGGTCGGCCTTGGCGGGCTCGATGGAGCTGCCCTCGTGCCACTCGTTGAAGGACGTCACGGAGACCCATGCCGGGGAGCCGCCGATCGCCGGATCGAGCGCGTTGTTCCACTCCTTGTCGTAGGTGGCGCCGTTCGAACGGCCCAGTGTCGGTGTGGTGTTGCCGGGCACGGCACGGTCGTCGACATAGCCGGGCGCGACCGAGGGAGCCCAGATGAGGTTGTTCGCGCGGGCGTAGTCACCGGCCTGCTTCCAGCCGGGGGCGGTGGCCCCCGCGATGCCGTCGTAGGTGTAGAGACCGGAGAAGTGGGCGATCTTCGTCGTGTCGGTGGTCTGGGCGAGAACGATGCTGCTCGCCGTGACCTGGTCGAGCGCCGTCCAGTCGGCGATCCGCAGGTTCTCGAAGATGTAGAAGGCCGAGCGGTCGCCGTGGGCGGCGTCCCGGTAGAAGGCGGGGTGGCTGCCGTAGGTCGAGTTCAGGTAGCGGATGTCGTCGACGACGGACTGCGCGGTGCGCCCGGCGTACGGCTCGATGTGCCAGGCCACCTTGATCCCGTGTCGCTGGGCGGCATCCATGACCCGGCGGGCGATGCCGTCCTCGTAACCGCCGCGGCCCCACCAGCTGTAGACGAGCACGCCCGCACCCGACTGCGCCGTCCAGCGCATGTGCTGGTCCACCGCTCCGGCGGTGTCCCCGGAGTCGTACGGCCCGAGGGCCGGGTAGAGGTCGGCGCCGATGTCGTCGGGCGGGGTGCGGCCGCCCTGCTGCCAGTGCCGCCAGCTTCCCTGGCCCGCGGGCGTGCCGTACCAGGGGTAGTAGAAGAGGTGCACGTTCTGCGAGAGGGCCTCGGTCACGGGTGGCGCCGTCGCGAGGGTGAAGGTGTCGATGTCGAACAGGGCACCCGAGCCGCCGGTGAAGCGGAGGAAAAGGGGTCCGCTGCCGGTCGCGGTGAGGGTCGTGGAGACGGTGGTGAAGGTCTCCCAGCCGCCGGTCGGCGCGACGCGCACCGAGCCGAGCAGCGTGCCCGTCGCGGACCCCGCCCGTAGCTCGACGGTGCCGCCGGCTCCTGCCGAGGAGACCTTCGCGGTGAAGGTCCGGGCGCCGGCCGTGGCGACAGACGCGTAGCCCGCCCAGTCACCGTTCTCGATGTAGCCGAGCGTCTGGCCGCCGCTCGCGTTGCCGTGGGCCGCGGGCTGCACGCCCGACCCCGAGGTGTAGGACTCCCCCTCGACGGTCTTCGGCCCGGTACCGCCCCGCGGGCTGCAGTCGGCGGGGGCGGTGCCTGCCGCGTAGCGGATGCCGCCGAGCAGCAGCGAGCGGAACGCGGGGTCGGCGTACGACTCGGCGGTATGGCCGAGCCCGGTGTAGAACGAGCGTCCCGAACCCTGCGGATGGCACCAGGTGATGGGGTGGTCCCCGCCCATCTCGCCGCCGCTGTAGGAGGATTCGTCGAGACTCTGCAGGACGCGGACCCCGGCACGGGGGTTCGAGCGGTAGTTGTACCACTCGTCGGTCCGGCTCCAGTCGGCTCCGAGGTGGGCGGTCGCGGGATGCGACCGGTCCTCGGTCCTCACCGTGGCCCGCTGGATCGCGGGATGGCTCTGGAAGCGGGCGCCGACGAGCTGTTCGTAGTGCGGCCAGCCGTACTCGGTGTCGGCGGCCGCGTGGACGCCGAGGAAGCCGCCGCCCCCGTCGACGTACGACTGGAGCGCGTTCTGCTGCGCGTCGCCGAGCACGTCGCCCGTCGTGTTGAGGAAGACGACGGCTTCGTAGCCCGCGAGGTTGGAGGCGGTGAAGGCGGCACTGTCCTCGGTGGCGGTGACGGAGAAGTTGTCGGCGGTGCCGAGCGAGCGGACGGCGTCGATGCCGGCCGGGATGGAGTCGTGCCGGAAGCCGGCCGTCTTGGAGAACACGAGCACGTCGTAGTCGGCCGCGGCCGCGGTGGCGGGCATGGTCACTGCCCCGGCGAATCCGAGCGCCAGGGTGGCGAGTAACGCCAGGGAGCGGCGTCCGGGCGTGCGGTGGATGCGTTTCACGATGTCTCCTTCCACCCGTCAGCCGAGGGTGAAGGTGTCGATGTCGAGGAGGGAGCCGGACCCGCCGGTGAACCGGAGGAACAGGGGTCCGGTGCCCGTGGCGGTGAGCGTGGTGGAGACGGTGGTGAAGGTCTCCCAGCCGCCGGTCGGCGCGACCGCGACCGTGCCGAGCAGGGTGCCGGTGGCGGAGCCGGCGCGGATCTCGACGGTGCCGCCGGCTCCGCCGGACGACACCTTGGCGGAGAAGGTCTTCGCGCCGGCCGTGGCGACGGAGGCGTAGCCGGCCCAGTCACCGTTCTCGATGTAGCCGAGCGTCTGGCCGCCGCTCGCGTTGCCGTGGGCCGCGGGCTGCACGCCCGACCCGGAGGTGAACGCCTCACCTTCGACGGTCTTCGGTCCGGTGGGCGCGCCGGTGACGAAGGTGAACGCATCGACGTCGAAGAGGTTCCCCTGGCCCGTCACTCCCTTGAACACGAAGTACAGGGTGGTCGTGCCGGCAGGGGCGTTCGCCAGGTTCGTCGACACGTCGGTGAAGTTCTCCCAGCCACCGGTCGGCGCGACGGCCATACTGCCCAGCAGGGTGCCGGTCGGCGAGCCCGCCCTCACGTCGATGGTTCCGCCGACGCCGCCGGAGGAGACCCGGGCCGTCACGCTCCTGGCGTTCGACAGCGCGTACGGCTGGAAGGAGACCCAGTCCCCGTTGTCGGTGAAGCCGACCGTCTTGGCACCCTCGGCGGCCCCGTGGTCCGCCGTCTGGATACCGGACTGAGCACTGAAGTGCTCCGCCTGCCGATGCCTGGGCTGGAGGATGCGGACGCTGTGGGAGGTCAGTCCGCCGTTGTCGGTGTACTCGGCGTCGAAGACGCCGTAGAGGTTGGCGGCGCTGTCGTGCTCGCCGTCGGCCGGGACGGCGATGGAACCGGAGCAGCCGTTCTTCGAGGTGATCTGATGCCGGTGGCTGTCGTGGCCGAGCAGATAGGTGACCTTCACCTTGGCGCAGTCGACCGGCCCGTCGTCGGGATCGGTGACGGTGACGGCGAAGGGCACGGTGTCGCCGAAGGAGAACAGCGCTCCGTCCGCGGGAGTTGTCAGCGTGACGGTCGGTGCGGTGTTGCCCGCCGTGACGACGAGGCTCGCGGTTCCGGTCAGCCCCTCGGGGTCGCGTACGGTCAGCGTCGGCCGGTAGGTACCCGACGTCGTGTACGTGTGGCTGGGGTTGGCGGCCGTCGACGTCGTGCCGTCACCGAAGTTCCAGGAGTACGTCAGCGCTTTGCCCTCGGGGTCGGAACTGCCCTGCGAGGAGAAGGCGACCGTGAGCGGTGTGGGCCCGGATGTCTTGTCGACGGCGGCCTTGGCGATGGGGTTGCGGTTGCTGCCGCCGATGTACTCGATGCGGTACAGCGCCTGATTGCCGCTGCCTGAGCCGTAGTCGAGGACGTACAGGGCGCCGTCGGGTCCGAAGTCGGAGTCCATGACCTGCGTGCCGGTCCAGGGGAAGTCCTCGATCAGGCCGTACGAGCCGTCGGACTTGACCTCCACGGCCTTGATCCAGCGGCGTCCGTACTCGGAGGCGAAGTAGCGCCCGTCGAGCGACTGCGGGAACTTCACCGAGGAGTTGAGGCCCGCGTCGTACCGGTACACCTCACCACCCATGGGCGACTCGGAGCCGCTGCCGAACTCGGGCGGGGAGCCCGCGTCTCCGTACTTGATCCAACTGGACTTCGCAGCCGGGAGGGTGGCGAGTCCGGTGTTGCGGAAGGAGTTGTTGGCCGGTCCGCCGGCGCAGTTGTACTTGGCGGCGCCCGGTCCGCTCGGGAAGGTGTACTCGTTGTACGTCTCCGAGGCGGTGTTGGTGCCGGTGCAGTACGGCCACCCGTAGTTGCCGGGACCGGTGATGCGGTCGAACTCCACCTGGCCGCCGGGGCCCCGGTTGGGGTCGGTACCGCCGGCGTCGGGGCCGTAGTCGCCGAGGTAGACGACTCCGGTGGCACGGTCGACGGACATCCGGAACGGGTTGCGGAATCCCATCGCGTAGATCTCCGGCCGGGTCCTGGCGGTGCCGGGCGCGAAGAGGTTGCCGGCCGGGACGGTGTAACTGCCGTCGGGCTGCGGCGTGATCCGCAGGACCTTGCCACGCAGGTCGTTGGTGTTCCCGGAGGAGCGCTGGGCGTCGAACTGCGGGTTGCGGTCGGTCCGTTCGTCGATGGGGCTGTAGCCGCTGGACTCGAACGGGTTGGTGTCGTCGCCGGTGGTCAGATAGAGGTTCCCGGCAGCGTCGAAGTCGATGTCACCTCCGACATGGCAGCACTGTCCACGGTCGTTGGGGACTTCGAGGACGACCTTCTCGCTGGCGGGGTCGAGTGTGCCGTCGCTCCTGAGCGTGAACCGGGACAGATTCAGATGTCCCTTCCACCGCTCGAAGTCGGCGGCGGTGCCGGTGACCGGGGCGTCGCCGGCGGGGGTGCTCAGCTTGGGCGAGTAGTAGAGGTAGACCTGACGGTTGGCGGCGAAGCCGGGGTCGGCCGCCACGCCCTGGAGACCTTCCTCGTCATGGGTGTAGACGTCCAGTTTGCCGGCGACCTTGGTGTTGCCCGCGGGGTCCGTGTACCGGACCGTGCCGTCGCGCGCGGTGTGCAGGACGGAGCGGTCCGGAAGGACGGCGAGGGACATCGCCTCGCCCAGTTCGGCTGCCCCGTAGGCGAGTTGGACCTGCTGGTAGTCGGAGGGCGGGATGGCGGCCGGTGCTGCGGCAGCCGCGCCGGTCACGGGTGCGCCGGACAGCACCAGCGCGAGGGCGGCGAGTGGTGCCGCCCATGCCGAAAGACGGCGTAAGGACATGGAGGTTCCTTCCTGACCTGGTGGGGGTGCGTCAGGCAAGGCGCGCGACGGCATGCGTCCACCGTCAAGGGGCATACGGCCCTGCGGAGTTCTTGCATGGATCGCAAGATTCTTGTCTACCTCGTGCGAGTGTTTTGCATGTTCGCAACGCAATCGTAATTTGTCAAGGCTATGTCAAAATCACCGTTCCGACCCCCACCGTGTTTGTGGCGGTGGGGAGTTGGGGCGTCCAGGAGCGTTGCCGGAGCGCGGTGATCGTCCGGTCGGGGTGGAGGACCGTCCGCCCGGCCGGTGGCGCCGGTCCGGCACCTACACTCCCCTTCATGAGGATCACGACTGCTGCCATCACCGAGGACCTGGCCCCGAGTGGCGTGTTGCGGGCCTCGATCAATCTGGGCAACCCGGTACTGGCCCAGGGCACGCCGGAGGCGCCGTCCGGCATCACGGTCGACATCGCGCGTGAGGTCGGCAGGCGGCTGGGCGTCGCGGTGGAACTCCTCTGCTTCGACGCGGCGCGGAAGTCGTACGAGGCGATGACCTCGGGCCGCGCCGACCTGTGCTTCCTCGCCGTCGATCCCGCACGGGAGGCCGAAGTGGCCTTCACCGCCCCGTACGTCGTGATCGAGGGCGTGTACGCCGTCCCGCGCGACTCGGCCTTCACCTCGGCCGCCGACATCGACCGCCCCGGTGTGCGCATCGGAGTGAAGAAGGGATCGGCCTACGACCTCTTCCTCTCCCGCACGCTCCAGCACGCGACGGTGGTGCGCGCAGACGAGGGGACCGACGCGTTCCGCAGCGAGGGACTGGAGGTCGCGGCAGGCATCAGGCAGCCGATGACCGAGTTCGTCGCCGCGCATCCCGACGTGCGTCTGATCGAGGACCGGTTCATGCAGATCCAGCAGGCGGTGGGCACGACCGTCACCCGGCGGACCGAGACCGTCGAGTTCCTCCGGGAGCTCGTCGAGGATCTCAAAGCGCGCGGGTTCATCGCCGATGCGCTGCGCAGGGCGAACCAGGCGGACAGTCTGGTCGCCCCTCCCGCGTAGGCACGGTCCGCCAGGTGGCAGGCGGCCTCCGGGATTCACCTGATCGGCCGCGCCTGATGCCGCGCCCCGGGGGCACGCGGGGTTTGCACGGCCGGCAGTGACCGCAGCTCGGGGATGAGCGCGCCGTGCACGGCCTCTCGCGAGGGGCTCGTCGGCGGGCGGGGCGACGTTCTGCGTCGACCCCGCCCGGTCGGGGCACAGCGTGTGGCCGCCTTTCCGGTCGGTCGCGGGAAGGCGCGGCCGGTTCCGTGCGCGGCGGCCTTCACCCTGTCCGTGAGGAACGACGGCCCGCCCGGCTGAGCACCCACAGGGCGATGGAGCAGATGACCGCGAAGCCGATCGTCGCCCCCGTCGTGGCGCGCAATGTGCCCACCTGCACGGATGCCACCCCCACCACGACCACCGGCACGGAGAAGCCCGTGTAGGCGGCGGTGAACAGTGCGGCGGTCACACCGGCACGTGCTGCCGCGGGGGCGATGCGGTTCACGGTCGCCTGGCCGCCGATGAAGACCAGGCCCACAGCGGTGCCGCCCAGCACCGTGCCCACGAGGAAGGCGGGCAGACTGGCGTGCGCGAAGGCGAGCACGATCACCACGAGGCCCACCGGCAGCACCAGCAGTCCCCGGCCGAGGGCGCGCCGGTCGGGCAGTTCGCGTGCCCGGAGTTCGGCCGCCGCGGCGACGCCGAAGAGCAGGAACACGACGGCTCCGCCGAGCGCGTGGCTCGTCCAGTGCAGATCGTTGCCGAGGAAGGACGGGATCAGCCCGACGAAGAGGCCCAGGACGAAGAAGCCCGAGAACACCCCCATCGCCGCAGGGAGGAACTCCGTGCGGACCGCGGCCGGGAGGCGGATGTCGATACGGGGCACATAGCGCCGCTCCCGCCCGGTCACCGTCTCGGGAAGCAGGAGGAGCGCGAGCGCCGCGAGTGCGAGAAGTCCCAGATAGACCGCGTACACCAGGCGGGTGGGAGCCGGGGCGTACTCGCTCAGAATGCCGGAGAGCAGCGGGCCGAATCCGAGACCCAGCATGCTCGCGCAGGTCGCCGTCAGCGCGGCCCTGCGTGCGTTCCCCGTGGGCTCCAGCTCGCTGAGCCCCGCGGTCGCGGGCGCCACGACGAGACCGATGGCGAGACCGGAGACCCAGCGGGCCAGACAGAGCATGGCGACGTTCTCGGCCGCCAGGAACACCGCCGCGCTCGCCGCCATCAGCGCCAGCGCGGCTCCGATCACCGGCCGTCTGCCCAGGTGGTCCGACGCCCTGCCGAAGAAGAGGAGCGACATCAGCACGCCGACGGCGTACACGGCGAAGATCAGTGTCGTGAGGTCGGGCCGGAAGTGGAAGAGGGACTCGTAGACGACGTAGAGAGGGGCGGGGATGTTCGCCCCGGTGAGCACGATGACCAGGATTCCGGCCAGCAGCGCGAAGTCCCGGCGTCGGCGCCCGGCCGTCACGACCACGTCGGCCTCCTGGTCCGCTCCGAAAGGGATGGCGTCCGCCCGGCGCGGGCCCGACGCTTGAGGCGTCCTGTCCAGCATGACCACGCCGCGCCTGTGCCGCAAACGAACCAATAGGCACACGCAGGCATGACGTCCCCTACAGGACATACGGCGCATTGCGGTCGGTCTTCGTAGAGTCGGCCCATGGTTCCGGATCCGCCGCCGCTCACACCACAGCAGGGGGAGGCCGAGCCCGGCCGCCGTCGGCAGCACGTGGTGCTCGCGGCGACGAGTCTCGCCCTCGCCATGACGTTTCTGGACGAGACGGTCGTGGGCGTGGCGCTTCCGACGATCAGGGGCGACCTCGGGATGAGCGTCCCGCTCTCCCACTGGGTGCCCAACGCGTACATCCTCGCTTTCGCCGCCCTCGCCGCCGCGGGGGGCCGGTTCGGCGATCTCTTCGGGTCGCGGCGGATCTTCCTGCTCGGCACCCTGGGCTTCGCCGCCGCGTCGCTGTTCTGCGCGTTCGCCGAGAGCGGTGGAGCGCTGGTGGCGGCACGCGCTGTTCAGGGGGCCGCCGCGGCCGCCATGCTGCCCCAGACGATGGCGATCATCACGAACACGTTCCCGCCGGAGCGTCTGGGACGGGCGATCGGGATGTACGTCGGTACCGCGTCCGTCGCCCTGGCCGCGGGTCCGCTGGTGGGCGGGGTGCTCACCGAGGATCTCGGGTGGCGTTCGGTCTTCCTCCTGAACCTCGTTCCGGCGGCGGCCGTCCTCCTCCTGGCCTGGCGAACGGTGCCCCGGACGCCGCCCTCCCGGTCGCGGAGCGGCTTCGACACCTGCGGCATGGTGACCCTGGTCGCGGGCCTCGGCCTGGTGGTGACCGCGGTGATGGAGTCCGGCGGCCCCGGCCTGCCCACGACCGTCGTCCTCACCCTGCTCGCGGCCGGGCTGGTGCTGCTGTACGCCTTCGTCCGTGTCGAGACGCGGAACCGGGCGCCGCTGGTGGATCTGGACCTGCTCGCCGACCGGCGGTTTCTCGGTTCGGCGGTGCTGGTGCTCTGCGCGCAGTTCAGCTTTCTCGCCGCCGTCGTCTACGGCGCCGTCTATGTGCAGGACTCACTGGGGCTCAGCCCCGCGGTCGCCGGACTCGCCATGCTTCCGGCGATGGCTCCCACCGTGGCTCTGGCGCCGGCCACCGGGGCGCTGTCCCGCCGCTTCGGCGCCCGCCGCCTGACGGTGGCGGGTGCTGCGGGCGGAGCGCTCGGCTTCGCCCTCATGGGCGCGGCCGTGGGCAGTCACAGCTACGTGCCGTTCGGTGCCGCGCTGCTGGTGTGGGGCACCTCCATCCCGCTTGTCTACAACCCGGCCATGTCGGTCGCGATGGCGGCCCCGCCGGCCGGTCGGCGCGGCGGCGCGTCGGGGCTGCTCGAGACCTGTCTCCAGGTGGGCGGGACGCTCGGCACCGCGCTCGTGGGGGCGATGCTCGTGCGGGCCCACTCGGGGCCGCCGCCGCTGCCGGGCGAGGCCTTCGCCGGGGGCTTCTTCGTCACGGCCGGCGTCCTGGCCGCGGCGGCAGTCACCCAGACCCTGCTGCTGCGCGGGCGGGACTGAGGGACGCCCGCGCACCTCTCGTCGCCCCGGGTCCAGGCGCTGCGCGGACGGTACAGGCTTCCCGCCGCCTCCACCCCCGGGACGGCCCCGCACCGTCCACGCTTCGAGATCAAGACCGATATGCGAGACAAGTGATGATTTGGCCAATCCGTCCCACTGCCCGTGTCGAATACAGGTCAAGACGTCCGGCAGAGTCCGGCGTCGAGCCCATGGGCACCGGGTCGGGTGAAGTGCCGACCGGCTTGCCGTCCGTGCTCGATACGCCACCCGCCGTACGGATCGCACGCTCAACGCGTCGCGGGGGCGACGCCCGGGCCAGGCGCATGGGCCCGTAGCGGTCCGGCCGTCACGACCTTCCGAGGAGCTCGCATGGTGGGAAAGCCCGTTGAAGCACTGGCCCCCGGACCGACACCCGGCCCGGCACCCGGAACGGCGAAATCCGCCGTGGTCCGGAAAAACGGGTACGACACCGCCACCGTCCCCAGCGAACAGACTTCAGCAGTCCCGGCCGGGCAGACACCCACCGCGCCGGCCGAACTGTCCGCCGTCGGAACCGAGCAGATCCTCGCCGAGATGCTGGCCGACGTCGCGGGCCTCCCGGAGGTGTCGGCCGACAGCCACTTCTTCGACGAACTCGGCGCCGACTCACTGGTGATGGCACACTTCTGCGCCCGCATCAGAAAGCGGGCGGACCTGCCGTCGGTCTCCATGAAGGACGTCTACCGGAATCCGACGATCCACAGCCTCGCCACGGCGCTCACCGACGCACCACAGCCCTCCGCACCCGTCGAACCACCGCCTGCCCCCCTACCGGCAGCCCGGACGAGCCTGCGGGAGTACGTCCTGTGCGGCGCGCTGCAACTGCTCGCGTTCGTCGGCTACTCCTGCGTCATCGCGTACATCACCGCGCAGGGCTACGAGTGGATCTCCGCCGCGTCGGGAGTCGCCGACGTCTATCTGCGGTCGGTCGTGTTCGGCGCCGTCGGCTTCCTGGTGCTGTGCGCCCTTCCGGTCGTGGTGAAGTGGACGGTCATCGGCCGGTGGAAGCCGCGCGAGATCCGGGTCTGGAGCCTGGGATACGTACGCTTCTGGCTCGTCAAGACGCTGGTGCGGGCGAACCCGCTGGTGCTGTTCGTCGGGTCACCGCTCTACACCTTCTATCTGCGGCTGCTGGGAGCGAAGGTCGGCCGGGGTGTCGTGATCTTCTCCCGGAACATGCCGGTGTGCACCGACCTCTTCGCGGTCGGCGACGGAACCGTCATCCGCAAGGACTCGTTCTTCGCCTGCTACCGGGCCCACGCCGGCCGGATCCAGACGGGCCCGGTCACACTCGGGCGGGACGTGACCGTCAGCGAGGCGACCGTGCTCGACATCGGGAGCTCCATGGAGGACGGGGCCCAACTGGCCCACGCCTCCTCGCTGCACAGCGGACAGACCGTCCCAGCCGGAGAACACTGGCACGGGTCCCCCGCCGTCCCGGCCGACAGCGCGGTGGACTTCCGTGGAGTGGGACCGGCCGGCTGCGGTGTCCTGCGACGGGCCGTGCACAGCGTCCTTCAACTGCTGACAGCGCTGCTCGTCTACATGCCGCTCGCGGTGGGCGTCGTCGGCGTGATGTTCGCCGAGGTGCCCCAGTTCGCCGCGGCGTTGGAGCCCGGGCCCGCGGCGCTGACGAGCTGGACGTTCTACGTCGAGGCGCTGGTGGCCTCTGTCGTCCTCTTCTTCGGTGCCATACCCGTCGGCCTGCTGATCATGACCACGGTGCCCCGGCTGTTCAACCGCGCGATGACACCTGGCCGCGTCTATCCCCTGTACGGAATCCACTACGGGATGCACCGGGCGATCGTCCTCATCACCAACAGGAAATTCATGACCCGGCTGTTCGGCGACAGCTCCGCCATCGTCCACTATCTGCGGACGCTCGGGTACAGCCTCTCGCCGGTCGAACAGACCGGATCGAACTTCGGCACGGACGTGAAGCACGAAACGCCGTACATGAGTTCCGTCGGAACCGGGACGATGATCGCCGACGGCCTGTCGATGGTCAACGCCGACTTCTCGAACACATCCTTCAGCGTCTCCCGCACCTCGATCGGCCCCCACAACTTCCTCGGGAACAGGATCGCCTACCCGTCACGGGGCCGGACCGGCGACAACTGCCTGCTCGCCACGAAGGTGATGGTCCCCATCGACGGAACGGTCCGCGAAGGCGTCGGGCTGCTCGGCTCACCCAGCTTCGAGATCCCCCGATCCGTCCACCGGGACAGCACGTTCGACCAGCTCAAGAACGAACAGGAGCTGCCCGCCAACCTCGCCGCCAAGAGCAAGCACAACGTCGTCACCATGGTGCTGTATCTGCTGGTGCGGTGGTTCTACTTCACCTGGTTCACGCTCCTCGTCGCGGTGACCGCGGAGCTCTACACATCGCTCGGCGCGCTGTCGATCGCGCTGGGCAACGTCCTCCTCCTCCTGTCCGGCGCCGTGTACTACGTACTGGTCGAGCGGGCCGTCACCGCTCTGCACCCGCTGAGTCCGGTGTTCTGCTCGATCTACGACCGCCGCTTCTGGCGGCGTGAGCGGTACTGGAAGGTGCCCAACGAGACCTGGCTGCGCATCTACAACGGCACCCCGTACAAGAACCTGATCTGGCGGCTGCTGGGAGTCCGGCTCGGCCGCAGGGTCTTCGACGACGGCTGCTCGTTCACGGAGCGCCCCCTGGTCGCCGTCGGCGACCACTGCACGCTCAACGCGGGGAGCGTCCTCCAGTGCCACTCCCAGGAGGACGGCACGTTCAAGTCCGACCGCAGCAGCATCGGCGCCGGCTGCACGCTCGGGGTCGGCGCCTTCGTCCACTACGGCGTGACGGTGGGCGACGGCGCGGAGCTGGCCCCCGACTCCTTCCTCATGAAGGGCGAGGCAGTCCCGCAGAACGCCCGGTGGACCGGGAATCCGGCTCGGCCTGTCGGCCGGGACACCGGCGAGCAGGGGAGGTAGGAGTGATGGCAACGTCCACGCAGACCGACGCCGAGTTCTGGCGCGGGGTGCTCACCGCCGGCACCTTCACCGCGATCCCCCGCTGGTCGGGCGACCGCGTGCCGGGGACCGCCGAGTACCGGACGGCCGTACCGGACGAGCTGCTGGCATCGCTGCGCCGGTGGGCGGACGAGGCGGGCCTGCCACTGAGTTCGGTGCTGCTGGCCGCGCACGCCAAGGTGCTCGCGGCACTGTCCGGCGAGCAGGCGGTCGCGACGTACGTCCGCACGCCGGACGGCACGCCGCTGCCGTGCCGGCTGTCGACCGCGTCAGGCTCCTGGCGTGCGCTGATCGAGGACACCGACCGGGCGCAGACGGAGCTGCTGGCGCACCAGGACTTCCCCGTCGACGAGTTCAGGCGCGAGCTGGGTCTGGTTGAGCCGCTGCCCGAGACCCTCTTCGATCCGTACGGCGACGGCGACGGCGACGGCCGGGAGCGGGACACCGTACTGCGCGTGGCACTCCCCCACCACGGCGCCGGTCGCGGCCTGCGGCTGATGTACCGGACCGATGTGCTGGACGCCGAGTGCGCCGCCAGGATCGCCGGCTACCACCTCACCGCGCTCGCGCTCGTCGCCGCCGATCCGAACGCCGATCACGGGCGGCAGAGCCTGCTGTCCGCCGGGGAACTCCATCTCCAGCTCGACGGGCTCGCCGGACCCCACCGGGAGCTGCCGGACCGCCGGTTCCACGAACTGTTCGAAGAGCAGGTGCGGATCCGTCCGGACACGGTCGCCGCCGAACAGGGCGAGCGGCAGTGGACGTACGAGGAACTCAACACCCGCGCCAATCGCCTGGCGGGCGCCCTCCTGGCGCGCGGACTGCGCCGCCAGGACGTCGTCGCGGTCGTGACCGAGCGCAATCTCGACTGGATGGCGGCGGTGATCGCCGTCTTCAAGGCGGGCGGCGTCTATCTGCCCGTCGAACCGCACTTCCCCGCCGGCCGGATCGCCGCCATGCTCGACCGCGCCGCATGCCGGCTCGTCCTGACCGAACCCGGCAGCACCGCGACGCTCGACGAGGCGCTGGAGTCGCAGCGCCGAGAGTCGGGGGCCCGGGAGGCGGGGTCCGACGCATCGCAGCCCGGCCGGTCGGCGGCCGCAGAGTCGCGCTCCGGAGTTCAGACGCTCCTCATCGAGGCCGCCTACGCGGAGGACCACTCCGACGCCGACCCCGGTGTCCGCGTCGCGCCCGACCAGCTCGCCTACGTCTTCTTCACCTCCGGATCCACCGGTGAACCCAAGGGCGCGATGTGCGAGCACGCCGGCATGCTCAACCACCTCTACGCCAAGATCGACGACCTGGGCATCGACGAGGGAGATGTCGTCGCCCAGACCGCGCCCCAGTGCTTCGACATCTCCCTGTGGCAGTTGCTGGCGCCCGTGCTGGCCGGCGGGCGCACCCTGCTCGTCGGACAGGAAGCGGTCCTCGACGCCCGGCAGTTCCTCGACACCGTCGTCGACGGCCGGGTCGCCGTGCTCCAGGTCGTGCCGTCCTACCTCGACGCCGTGCTCTCCGCTCTGGAGCGCCACCCCCGCGAACTCCCGGACCTGCGACGGGTGTCGGTGACCGGCGAGGCGCTGAAGACGGAACTCGTCCAGCGCTGGTTCGCCGCGCAGCCGGGGATCGCACTGGTCAACGCCTACGGACTGACCGAGACCTCCGACGACACCAACCACGAGGTCATGGACCGGGCGCCGGACACCGACCGCGTACCGCTCGGCCGCCCCGTCAACAACGTGCACATCTACGTCGTCGACGAGCACCTCTCCCCGGTGCCGCTGGGGGCTCCCGGCGCCATCGTCTTCTCCGGCGTCTGCGTCGGCCGGGGCTACATCAACGACCCGGAACGCACCCGGCCCGCCTTCATGGAGGATCCGCACCGTCCCGGCCTGCGGCTGCACCGCGGCGGCGACTACGGCCGCTGGCTGCCCGGGGGAAAGCTGGAGTTCCTCGGCCGCCGGGACAGTCAGGTCAAGATCCGCGGCTTCCGGATCGAGATCGGCGAGATCGAGAACACCCTGCTGCGGGCACCCGGTGTCCGCGACGGTGCGGTCGTCATCACCCGATCCGCGGGCCGCAGTGCGCACCTGGTGGCGTTCTACTCCGGCCCCGGCCCGCTGGAGGCCGACGACCTGCGCCACCGGCTGAGCCGGTCACTGCCCCCGTACATGGTTCCGTCGTCCTTCCACTGGCAGGAGAGCCTGCCCCTGACCGCCAACGGCAAGATCGACAAGAAGGCGCTGACGGCCCTTGCCGAACAGCTCGACGCGGCCGGGCCGCCCGAGGCGACCGACAACGGCGACCGCGCACCGCAGACACCGACCGAACAGCGGCTGGCCGCGGCCTGGGCCCCGGTGCTCGGCGTACCGCAGGAGCGCGTCGGCCGGCTCGACCACTTCTTCGACCACGGCGGCACCTCGCTGACGGCGGTCAAGCTCGTGGTGTCCCTGGACCGCGTCGTCTCCCTCAAGGACATCACCCGTCACCCGGTCCTCGCCGACCTGGCCGCCCTCGTCGACGAACGAGCCGCGGCCGCCGATACCGCCGACGCCCCCTCCCCACGGAACTCGCCACTGCTGAGGCCTGTGCCGGTGCCGGACGGTCCACAGGACGGTGCCGTCTCCCGGCACGACCAACCCTCCGCCGCATCCGTCCGGCCCCCCGCCTGAAAGGAAGCCCACCATGCCCTCCTCGCTCACCACCACGCTGCCGGGCCTGGAATCGCGCCCAGGCCGGCCTCCCGTGCTGGAACTGGAACCCGGCACCGACACCATGAGCTGGCCGGTCCAGCAGCGGGACGCACTGCGCGCCGCCGTCGCCGAGCACGGCGCGGTCCTGGTCCGCGGCCTCGGGCTGCGCGACGCGGACGACGTCGCCGCGGTGCTCCGGCAGCTCGCCACCGGGCCGGCGGCCGACAAGGAGGCCTTCGCACTGCGGGAGACCTACTCCGACGGCGTCTACTCGTCGACGGCCTGGCCGTCGAACCAGCCGATGTGCATGCATCACGAGCTGAGCTACACACAGGAGTTCCCCGGCCTGATGATGTTCGCGTGTCTGACCGCACCCACCGAGGGCGGGGCCACCGCGGTCGCCGACTCGGCTGCCGTGCTCGACGACCTGCCCCCTGCCCTGACCGAACGGTTCGAGCGCGAGGGATGGCTGCTCACCCGCAGCTACAACGACGAGATCGGGGCCTCCGTCGCGGAGGCGTTCGGCACCGAGGACCGCGTCGCCGTCGAGAACTACTGCCGCGCCAACGCGATCGAGTTCGCCTGGCAGCCCGACGGCGGGCTGCGCACCCGGCAGCTGCGCAGCGCCGTGGTGCGTCACCCGGTCACCGGCATGCGCTGCTGGTTCAACCAGATCGCGTTCCTCAACGAGTGGACGACGGCCCCCGAGGTGCGGGAGTACCTGATCGACGAGTACGGCGCCGACGGTCTGCCGTTCAACACCCGCTACGGCAACGGCGATCCCCTCACCGAGGACACCGTCCAGCTGATCAACGCGGTGTACGAGACCCACACCGCCCGGCAGCCCTGGCTGGCCGGTGACCTGCTGCTCGTCGACAACATCCGTACCGCGCACAGCAGGGAGCCCTTCGAAGGGCCCCGGGACGTGGTCGTGGCGATGGCCGACCCGGTGCGCCTGGGTGACTGTTCGCCGACCGTCGAAGCGGCTGTCCGATGACCACCACCCCCTCTCCCGCAACGGAGCCCGCCATGCCAGAACCGCTTTCCGCGCCGTCCTTCGCCGTGATCACGGGCGACCAGGTCCAACGCGCTCTGGAGGGACGCGAAAAGGAGATCGTGGAGGTGGTCGAGGGGACGTACCGGCTGCACGGGGCCGGCGAGTCGGTGAACCCGCCGTCGTCCTTCCTCCGTTTCCACGACCGTCCCACCTCCCGGATCATCGCGCTGCCCGCGTCGATCGGCGGCCGGGATCGGGTGGACGGACTGAAGTGGATCTCCAGCTTCCCGCAGAACGTGGCCTCCGGTATCCCCCGGGCCTCGGCCGTGCTGATCCTCAACGACCCGGACACCGGCTATCCGTTCGCCTGTCTGGAGAGCTCGATCATCAGCGCCACCCGGACCGCCGCGTCGGCCGCGTCGGCCGCCGACCGGCTCACCCGTGACCGGCCGCGTCCGTTGCGCGTCGGCTTCTTCGGGGCGGGTCTGATCGCCCGGTACATCCACAGCTTCCTGGTGGGGACCGGCTGGTCGTTCGACGAGATCGGGGTGCACGACCTGTCGGCCGACAGTGCGGCGGGCTTCCGCGTCTACCTCGAACAGTCGGGCAGCGGCGGACGTGTCACCGTGCACAGCAGCGCCGAGGACCTGATCCGGCTCAGCGACCTGGTGGTCTTCGCGACCGTCGCGGGCCAGCCGCATGTCAGCGACCTGTCGTGGTTCGACCACAACCCCGTGGTCCTGCATGTGTCGCTGCGCGACCTCGACCCGGAGATCCTGCTCGCGTCGACGAACATCGTCGACGACATCGAGCACTGTCTGCGGGCCGGCACCTCACCGCACCTGACCGAACAGCGCACCGGTAACCGGGACTTCGTGCACGGCACGCTGGACGACGTGATGGCCGGACGGGTCACGGTACCGCCGGACCGGCCCGTCGTGTTCTCTCCCTTCGGCCTCGGAGTACTCGATCTGGCGGTCGGCAAATACGTGTACGACGAGGTGGCCCGCACCGGAGAACTCCGGGTCGCCGACGGTTTCTTCCACGAACTGCGCCGGTACGGCTGAGCAGCCCACCGCGCCCCCCACCACACGGAGGCCATCGTGCCTGTCATCTCCGTACCCCAGGCCTTCAACGAGGAGGAGCTCTATGTCGACCTCTCAGCGATCTACGGGCGCTCACTCTTCCTCAAGTGCGAGGGCTTCAACTTCGCCGGTTCGATCAAACTCAAGGCGGCGACCGAGATGGTCGAGACCGCGGAGCGGGAGGGCATCCTGACGCCGGACTCGATCCTGATCGAGTCCTCGTCCGGCAACCTCGGCGTCGCACTGAGCATGATCGCCGCCAGCAAGGGCTACCGGTTTCTGTGCGTGACGGACTCCCGCTGCAATCTGGCGACCAGGCTGATGATGGAGGCCCTGGGCAGCCAGGTGCACATCGTCGCCGGCCAGCGGTCCAACGGCGGACTCCTCGGCGCGCGCCTCGACTACGTCCGCGCCATGTGTGCGTCCGACGACCGCTACGTATGGCTGAGCCAGTACACCAATCCGGCCAACTGGAAGGCGCACTATCAGCGGACCGCCCCCGCCATCGCCCGCGCCTTCCCGAAGCTCGACGTCCTGTTCGTCGGCGCGGGCACCACGGGAACCCTGATGGGCTGCGCACGGTATTTCCGCGAGTCGCGCCGGCCGGTGCACATCGTCGCCGTGGACAGTGTCGGCTCGGTGAGCTTCGGCGGCCCTCCGGCGCGCCGGATGATCCCGGGCCTCGGCATGAGCGTCCGTCCGCCCCTGCTGGACGAGTCGTTCGTGGACGAGGCGGTCCGCGTCGAGGAGGCCGACACCGTTCGCGCGTGCCGCCGCCTGGCCAAACGCGGATTCCTGTTCGGCGGCTCGACGGGCACGGTGGTCAGCGGCGCCATGGGCTGGCTGGCCCGGCACGACGCGCGCGACCTCACGGCCGTGGCCGTCGCCCCGGACCTCGGCGAGCGCTACCTCGACACCGTGTACCAGGCCAACTGGGTGCAGGCCCTGTACGGCGCGGACGTACTGGACCCCGACGGACAGGCCGCGGGCCCCTCGGAGCCCGTGCGATCTCCGGGCCCGAACACGCGCTCCCGGCAGGAGAGGGACGACTCCTGGACCCCCGCCTCACCGGAGGGGCGGCCACGCCGCGGGGCGTGGTGAGGAGCTGAGGGCGGCGGCCGGGGCGCTGGTGCCTCGGCCGCCCGCTGCGGCGCCAAGTGACTTGCCCGGTGCGCCACTTCGTCGTCATGGTCCACGCGGTGGGCACATGGCTCCTCGGTGCTTTGTAGGTGCGAGCGACATATCCGGCCCGGTGACGGGCTCCTAATCTCCCGGCATCCACGGAATCCACGGACGGGATTCCGACGTGAGCCGCACCTCACCCGGGAGGGTCCATGAGATCGTCGCCCGCTGCCCGTCTTCTCCGGCCCGCCGCGCTCATGGTGTTGATGGTCGCGGCGCTCGTGTTCCCCACCTCCGCGCCAGCCGCCGCCCCGGTACCGGTACCGGCATCTGCGCCCGCATCGGCCCCTGCGCCGGTACCGGGAGCGCTCCGGCCGCACGACGTGAGCGATGTCTACAGCGTCGGCATCTCGTCCGGCGGCTACATGGCCACCCAGCTGCATGTCGCGTACTCCGGCACGTTCGACGGCTCGGCGGCATTCGCGTCCGGCCCGAACCACTGCGCCCAGAACGACCTCAACAAGGCCCTGCTGGCCTGCATGGACACCCTTCAGGATCTCCAGCTCGACACACTCGAACAGACCACACGCGACTGGTCGGCGCAGGGACTCGTGGACCCGGTGTCCCATCTCGCCGGAGACCCGGTCTACGTCTTCAGCGGATCGGGTGACACCACCGTCAAGCGCCCGGTGGCCGACGCGCTGTCCGAGTACTACGGCCGGTTCGGCGCGCGCGTCCGCTACAACAACAGCACGGCGGCCGGCCACGCGTGGATCAGCCCGCTCGGCCCCAACTCCTGTACGGTCACGGCGAATCCGTGGATCAACAACTGCGGCTTCGACGCGGAACGCGACCTGCTCGGCCATCTCCTCGGCAGCGTCACCGCCCCCGCGGGCACACCCGGCGGAACCCTGACCCAGTTCGACCAGAATGCGTACGCCCCCGGTGGCCAGGCACGGTCGATCTCCCTGGACGAGAAGGGCTTCGTGTACGTACCCGACAGCTGCGCGGACGGCGCCGCCTGCAAACTGGTGGTCGCGCTGCACGGCTGCAAGCAGGGTTACTCCTACCAGGGCTTCGGCAGCCAGTTCATCGACAAGGCGTATCTCAACGAGTACGCCGACACCAACAACCTGATCGTGCTGTACCCGCAGGCCGTCCCGACCACCACGCTCGACAACCCCAACGGCTGCTGGAACTGGTGGGGTTACCAGGGCGACTCCGCCTACGCCCGGCACGGCGGCAAGCAGATCGAGACCGTCATGGCGATGGTGAGGGCACTCGGCGGCGACGGCACACCGCCGCCGGCCGGGAACCGGATGACGTTGGAGAGCACGGACGCGCAGGACGGCTACATCAAGGCCGCGGCGGACGGCTCGGGCCCGTCCGTCGGCACGCTGGAAACCACGTACGGTCTCGCTCTGGGCCGCGGAAGCGACGGCAAGTACAACCGGAGCGTGCTGTCCTTCGACACCTCCCGCATCCCGGCCGGCAAACAGCTCACCCGCGCCCACGTGACGCTCACCCACAGCAGCGGCTCCGGTTCCCCGTGGACCAGCCCCACGGGCAACCGCCTGCTGGTCGATGTCCACCATGGCTGCCTGGGCGCCTGCGCGGTCGAACCAGCGGACTGGTCGGCCACCGCGACGGCCCCGGGGTCGGCGGAGGTCACCGCGTTCACCGCGGGCACCAGATCCTCGACGAACCTGTCGACGGCGGGACTTGCGGCGGTGAACCGTACGGGGGTGACACACCTGCGACTGCGTTTCGCGGCGAACCAGACGTCGAACGCCTATGTGTTCGTCAACAAGGACACGAGGGCCACACTGACGGTGGAGTACGAGTAGGGGTTACGGCGGTGCGGAGGGCCTGCCGGTGCCGTCGGGGATGCCGAGGCACCGGCAGTGGGCTCCGGGGCCACGCGGACCTGCCGCCCGTGCGACGAGCTGTGGCGGCACGTAGCAGGGAGTGTCCGCAAAGTATCGTCGTCCGCCCGGAGGGCGGGGGTCGCGGCGTCCGGTGCGTGCGATCGCAAGGCGCCGGTGCGCCCTCGTAGCGGAACCACTTGGGCGTATCGGCAACGCGGCATGGGGGCACCTCCCGTGCCCGAAGGGCTACGGGGGAGTGCAGGGCGTCGCGAACCAGACGAGACTTTGCGGACACGACCTAGCGCTGTCCGCGGATCATCGACAGCAGCAGCCCGTGCGTCTCCGCGTCCGAGGCCACCACGAGACCGCGGCCTCCCTGGCCGGCCGAACCGGTCTGTCCGATCAGTGCGCCGTCGACTCCGGTGACGACGCAGCCGGCGGCCCGGCACAGGGCGATTCCGGCCGCGAAGTGCACGCTCTCGGTCAGGTCACCGCCGTCGGTGACGTACGCGGCGCGCTTGCCGGCCGCGACCCAGGCAAGCGCCAGCGTGCTCGACACCACCCGCGGTCGGAACCCCGCGACGAAATCCGGGTGAGCGAGCAGGTCCACCGCCCTGAATCCGGGGGCGCTCGGAAAGGGCGGATCCAGGTTCACGTCCACCAACCCGGTGGCGGCCGTGGGTGCCAACAGCTCGTCCACCCCGTCGCGCCGCACCCACGCCGTCGTGCCGTCGGTGAAGAAGACCTCGCCGCTGAACGGATCGGCCACCGCCGCCGGGCCGTCGCGCAGCGCCACGTTCACCGCGACCAGCATGTTGCCGACCGCGTAGTTGAGCGTCCCGCACAGGGGATCCACCAACCACTGGCGCGACGCGTCCGCCGGGCCCCGTCGGCCGCCCTCCTCGCCGTGCACCGCATCGTCGGGCCGGGCGGCGCGGATGACGCCGAGGATCGCCTCCTCGGCCGCCACATCGGCGTCGGTGGCGAAGTCCCCGGCACCTTTGTCGATGCGGGAGAGCCGCCGCCCGTACCTGGCGAGCACAACCTCCGCACCGGCACGCGCCGCAGCCGTCGCGACCTCGGCATCGTCCCGGCGCGCAGTCGAGTCGGTCATGACTGGTCCGGTCACTACTGCCGGCCGAGAAAGCGGGCGGTGGTCGCGACGAAACGGTCCGGGTCGTCGAGCCACGGAAAGTGACCGGCTCCAGCCTGGACGACGTATGCGGCGTCCGGGAACAACGTCGCGAACTCAGCCGTCGGTCCGGGAGGAGAGTTCAGATCGAACTCTCCCGCGAGCACCAGCACCGGCCCACCGAAGCGCGCGAGCGCCGCACGCGTGGCATCCGGATCGAAGGCACCCTCGGCGCCGAAGACGGCCGCTGCCTCCTCGTTCTTCTGACCGTCCTTCGCCGCCTGATGGGCGCGGGCGGTGTCGTCCCAACGGCCGTAGAAGAACGGCTCGATGGCCTGCCAACTGTCGTCCGTCGCCTTGCCCGAGGTGATCGCCTCCAGGGCCGCGAAGGCGGTCGGGAACCACGGCTCCTCGCTGCGCAGTTGCGCGGTCTCGCGTCGGGCCTCTCCGGGGACGGCGATACCGAGGCCCGTGGCGCTCGGTGTGATCAGCGCGAGCCTGCCGACCCGCTCGGGGTGACGGGCCGCATAGAGCACCGCGAGGTTCGTGCCCGCGGAGTGGGCGAGCAGGTCCATCCGGTCGAGGCCGAGATGCTCGCGCAGCGCCTCGACGTCATCGACCAGCCGGTCGCAGCGGTAGGAGTCGGCGCTCTGCGGCACCGCGGACTCCCCGGTCCCCCGGAGGTCCGGCAGGATCAGCTGCCGGTGCGCGGGCAGGCCGCCGAGGTCACCGAGGTAGGCCGACGCCTGCATCGGTCCGCCGGGCAGGCAGACCACGGGAGGACCGTCGCCGACCACGTGGTAGGCGAGTTCGGTGCCGTCGTACGCGGGGAGGGTGGGCATGGCGACGACCTTGTCAGCGGCATCCGCTCCCGGCAACTCAATTCCTGGCCCTCGCAGAGGCACGGACCGCAGCGGCCCTTGCGGTGTTCCGTGCGCGTCGGGGGCGAGCCGAAGCCCTCCGCCGTACGGGGACGGCGGAGGGCACGGTTCGTACGGCCTCATTCGGCCGCTGTTCAGCCGGCCGCTTCTGTTCCTGCGGGTCTTCGCAACGTCCGCGCGTCAGACCCTCCGGCCGGCGAGCTCCTCGGCCATGCGCTGGAACTCGCCCAAGTCGTAGTTGGCGAGCGTCTTGTCGAGGTTGGTGAGCGCACCGAGGTGTTCGAAGAAGCCGTCGGGCTCGTACTCGACCTGAAGGGTCACACGGCTGGTGGTGTCGCTGAGGTGGTGGAAGGTGACCACGCCGGCGTGGTGCACCCCGGCGACCGTCTTCCACGCGATCCGGTCCTCCGGCACGACTTCGGTGAGCTCCGCGATGAACTGCTTGTCCGCACCGGGCAGCGAGAGCCACCAGGCGAACCGCCGGTCGTCGAGCCGGTCGACCCGCTCGACATGGCTGAGGAAGCGCGGCCACTCGGTCACGTCCTGCCACAGACCCCAGCTCACGGAGACGGGGGCGTTGACGTCCACGGCTTCGATCAGAGATGCCGACATGGAGGGTCCTTTCCTGACGATCCGGTTTTCCGCGTTCGTCCACCGGGTGCCCTCCGATGCGCCGCGCACACGATCTGTTCGCGCGCGCCGCGGGCCGGGAAGAGGTCCGGCGGGACGCTCGCCGATACCGGCACAGGCGCAACTCGCCCCCGGGGCCTGCGGGATGGGCGCAGGCGCGCGCGACACATATCCGCCGCCGCCCGTCCCCCTCAGGCGTCGGAGGGCACCCGGAGCGACATGACGAAGCCGCTGCTCGGCCGCGTCGGCACCCGGCGCAGACTGATCGACAGGTCCTGCGGCGGCACCAGGTAGTTGATGTCCGCCAGCCGCGTGGACAGGCAGGCGAGCAGGGCAACGGTGATGTCCTCGCCGGGGCACCGGTGACCGGTGGCCGCATCTCCACCGCCCTGCGGGATCAGCTCGTCGCTCGCCACGCTCCGGCCGAGGAAGCGCTCGGGGCGGAAGGTGTACGGGTGGGGCCACAGGTCGGGGTCGTGCTGGTGACCGTAGACGTCCAGCAGCACGAGGCTTCCTTCGGGAATGACCACGCCCTGCCACCGCAGCTCTCCGGCTGCCAGGCCGCCCACGAACGGCACGAAGGGGTAGAAGCGCCGAACCTCGTGCGCGAACGCTTCCGCGTACGCCGGGTCACCCCGGCGCAGTGCGTCCCGTCCGCCCGGCCACCGCTCGAGCGCGTGAGCCGCGAAGGTCACGAACCAGGCGACGGCCACCGTGGGGCGAATGATGTTGAGGACCTCCACGGCGGCGGTGTGCGAGTCGAGCAGCCGGCCGCTGTCGTCCCGGTGGAGCGCCACCGCCCGCAGGGGTGAGCCGGCGGGGTACTCCGTGCCCCGGTCGGTGCCCGGGTCCGTACCGGCGTCCGCCCGCGCCGTACGGATCAGGGCCTCCAGCCACACCTCGCGCCTGGCGCGAGCGGCACGGGCCTTGAGGTGCCGGGGGCCGATCGCGGCGAAGCCGTCGACCATCGCCACCAGGTCGTCGGCCAGCTCCGCGGTCTCGGCGGCGCCGAGCGGAATCCCGGCCCAGTCGCACACCGCGCGGGTGAGCACCCGGCTCGACTCGGTGAACAGTTCGACGGCGGGGCGCATCGCCCATTCCCGCGCCGCCGCGTCCCACTCCGCTCCCACCAGCTCCGTCAGGCGGGCGACGGCGCCCTGGTTCTTGAGCAGGGACATGAAGAGCGCCTTGCGCGCCAGGTGCTGGTGGCCGTCGAGTGTGTGCACCGCGCCCCGGCCGAACAGTGTGTCGAGGACGGGGCCGGGAAGCGCGGATCGGCGCCTCACATGCTGGTCGTCGTAGAAGAAGCGAACGGCCTCCCGTCCGTGGACGGCCGTCGCCGGGCGGCCCAGGATCCGGGTCTGCACCGGGGAGCCCCCGCTGCTGCGCATGCGGTCGGGCAACCAGGCGTAACCCTTGGTCATCAGAGGGATGCTGCTGTCGCGAAGGGGGGCGGCGAGAGTGTTCATAGGAGGCCGAGTGCCCGGAGCGGCGATACCCAGACACGCGACGGGCGACGGGCGACGGGCGACGGGCGGGGCGTGCCCCGGTGAGGCAGGGCGGAGGCGTGCCCGGGACGGCAGCGTGCGGCCCGCTCGGGTGGGGCAACGGGTGGGGCCAGGCGCGGTGGACCGGGACGCGGCCACGAGGGCCCGAGCCCGGTGCGTACGCCACGGCCGGTCCGCTGCGGAAAGGCGGCCGCCGGGCCGTCCCCGGACTGGCGGCTGCGGGGGTGCCGCGTCACGGACCCGGCCGTACGCTGACGGTCTCGGGGCTGCACACGGAGGTTCGTCATGCCCCGCCCCGTCTGGTCCGGAGCCATCTCGTTCGGCCTGGTCACCATCCCCATCAAGGTGCTGCCGGCGACCGAGAGCCACAACATCAGCTTCCACCAGTACCACCTGGACGACATGGGGCGGATCCGGTACCGGAAGATCTGCGAGCTGGACGGAAAGCAGCTGCGCGACGACGAGATCGGAAAGGCGTTCGAGGTCTCCAAGGACACCTTGATCGAGATCACCGACGAGGACCTGGCGAACATGCCGCTGCCGACGGCGAAGGCGATCGAGATCGTCGCGTTCGTGCCGGCGGACAGCATCGACCCCATCCGTATCTCGAACGGCTACTACCTGGCCGCCGGCGGAGCGGTGTCGGCGAAGCCCTACACGCTGCTCCGAAAGGCGCTGGAACGGTCCAGCAAGGTGGCCGTGGCGAAGTTCGCGTGGCACGGCCGCGAGCGGCTGGGGCTGCTGCGGGTGAAGGACGACGCGATCGTTCTCCACGCGATGCGGTGGCCGGACGAGATCCGCTCCCCCGAGACGCTCGCCCCCGATCCCGTCGAGGTCGGTGACAGCGAGATCGACGGCGCCGTGGCGCTGATGGAGGCCATGAGCGAGGACGACATCTCCGGCTACAGGGATCACTACCGCGAAGCCCTGGAGGAGGTCATCGCCGCCAAGGCCGAGGGGAAGACGCCGCCCCGGGCCGAGGACGAAACGCGGCCGGCGGGCGAGGTCGTCGACCTGATGGCCGCACTGAACGCGTCGGTTCAGGCGGCGAAGGAGTCCCGCGGGGAGAGCGGCGAGCACGCCACCGTGCACGACATGCCCACCTCGAAGAAGCGGGCCGCGAAGAAGACGGCAGCCAAGAAGACCGCGGCGAAGAAGACCACCACGAAGAAGGCCGCTGCCAAGAAGACGAGCGGACGCAAGCCGCGCAGCGCCTGAGGACGCACGGCCCCGGCGAGCGGCGGTCCGGGCTCCGGCGCCCGTTGCCTGTTGCCTGTTGCCCGTTGCCGGGGATGGCCGGCCAAGTGGTGGGTACACGGATGGAGCGTCGCAGGACGCTGCCCGCCGCCGTCGAAGACTCGGGAGACCTCATGAAGGTCCGCCGCACGCCGTCCGTGTGGGAATCCGGGCTCACAGCCAACGTGCTGGCCGGCCGCTACCGGATCGACGCCCTCGCCGGACGGGGCGGGGCCGCCGACGTGTACCGGGGTCTGGATCTGCGCCTGAGGCGTCCGGTGGCCGTCAAGGTGTTCCGTCCCGGGGCGGATCCGGAGATGGAGGAACGCTTCGCCGACGAAGCCCTCCTGCTGGCCCGCCTTCAGCACCCCGGCCTGATCACGGTCTACGACACCGGGCACCATGAAGGTTCCGACTTCCTGGTCATGGAGCTGGTCCAGGGCGTCACCCTGCGGCGGCGCATCGCCTCCGGCCCGCGTCCCCTTTCCTGGGTATGCAGGTTCGGAGCCGCGCTCGCGGGAGCGTTGACCCATGTGCACGCCGCCGGAATCGTGCACCGCGACGTCAAGCCCAGCAACATCCTGCTCGACGCCGAGGACAAGCCGCACCTGACCGACTTCGGCATATCCCGGATGCTCGACACCCCCACGCACACCGAGCCGCGCGCCCTGATCGGCACAGCGGCCTATCTCGCGCCGGAGCAGGTGCTCGGCAAGGGCGCCGGAACGGCGGCGGACATCTACGCCATGGGCCTGGTGCTGCTGGAGTGCCTCAAGGGCGAACTCGAGTACACGGGGACCCCGTTGGAAGCCGCGATAGCCCGTCTGCACCGGCCTCCCGCCCTGCCCCCTTCTCTCCCCGGCGCGATGGCGTCCCTGCTGACCGCCATGACCTCCGTGGAGGACGCGGAACGACCGGACGCGGACGAGTGCGCGGCGGCACTGGCGTCACAGCGCGTCGACCCTCCCCAGGCCGCGCCCGCCCCACGGAGGTTCGCCGTCCGCTCGCCCGGCTCGGGCGCCCACCGGAATGTTCTTCCCCGCCGCCGGGGCGGCGTCCCGACCGACAGGACCGATGCCTCCACCGGGCCCGCGCCGACGCGCAGCCGCCGCCTCATGATGGCCGGCGCGGCCGCCCTTGCGGCCGTCCTCGGCACCACGCTCACAGCCGCGGACGACGGTTCGGACGCAGGCCGAAAGCAGACGGCCGTCCCCCGGCCCGATCCCACCCCGGAGCCCGAGTCCGCGCCTCGGCCCGGGTACTCCGGCACACCCGCGCCCGAGCCCGGAGGTACGGCGGCCGCCGCGGGCCGGGCCGCCGCTCCCCGCGGTTCGGCCGGTGCCGCCGGCCCCACCCGTCGCGTGGTCCCCGCGGAACAGCTGCCGGTGGTCGGCTCCCGCACCTCGCTCCCTGGCGGGCCCGGCGCTGTCCGGCCGCCCGCGTCCTCCGGTACGCCGGAGTACGGCTCGCCCGGACACAGCCCGGAGAAGGATCACCGGTCGAAGAACCGGTCGCCCCGGTCGAAGGAGAAAGCGGGCAGGGGCACGCAGGGCTGACGCCCTCTCACGTACCGGAGTCCCCGCGCGAGACACCGGGCCCGGCCAGGACTGGGGGCGCTGCCCCCACGACACACCGGTGCCCCGCCCCCGGCAGCCGGGAACGGGGCACCCTCTTGCACCTTCAGGCGACTCAGACGGGGGTGATGTTCTCCGCCTGCGGGCCCTTCTGGCCCTGCGTGATGTCGAAGGAGACCTGCTGGCCCTCCTGGAGCTCACGGAAGCCCGTCGCGTTGATGTTGGAGTAGTGGGCGAAGACGTCCGGGCCGCCACCGTCCTGGGCGATGAAGCCGAAGCCCTTCTCCGCGTTGAACCACTTCACCGTACCGCTGGCCATTTGTCCTCCAAGGACTTGACGTCGGCTCCGCACCTTGCGGAAGCCGGAGGTGATCGCCCTGGTCCTCAGGCACTCTGAACAGCAAGACGCCCGTGAACACGGGGCTCACGGACGTTGGATACTTGGAACCACGACAGCTGACGCTGACGCTACACCGCTCCCCACCGGCCTGCCCAGCAACCTGATCAAGTTCGTGCGACCAAGGCGTGTCTTTCGGACGGCCGGCGGGGGGTGACGCGGTGCGTACGACTGCCCGTCAGCCGGTGAGCAGCCCGGTACGGAGCTTCGTCAGCGTGCGGGCGAGAAGACGCGAGACATGCATCTGGGAGATGCCGAGCTCCTCGCCGATGCGTGCCTGGGTGAGCTCCCGGCCGAAGCGCATCTCGATGATGGTGCGCTCCCGGTCATCGAGCTGTTCGAGCAGCGGAGCGAGGGAGTGCAGGTTCTCGAGCAAATCCATGGCGGGGTCGTCGTCGCCGATACTGTCGACGACGGTGCGGCCCCCGTCGCTGGAGTCCTCGTCGCCTGCGGTCGGTGTGTCGATCGAGTCCGCGATGTAGCCGTTGGCGGCGACGAGGCCCTCGATGATCTCCTCCTCGCTGAGATCGAGGTGGTCGGCCAGCTCCTTGACGGTGGGGTCGCGATCCAGCCGGTTCGCGAGCTCCTCCTTGGCCTTGGCCAGTTCGACACGGAGCTCCTGAAGGCGGCGCGGCACATGCACCGCCCAGGTGCTGTCGCGGAAGAAGCGCTTGATCTCCCCCACGATGTAGGGGATGGCGAAGGACGAGAACTCGACCTCGCGGGACAGCTCGAACCGGTCGATGGCCTTGATCAGGCCGATCGTGCCGACCTGGGTGATGTCCTCCATCTCGCCGTCACCGCGGTTGCGGAACCGGCGCACCGCGAACTTGACGAGCGAGAGGTTCATCTCGATCAGGGTGTTGCGCGCGTACTGGTACTCAGCAGTGCCCTCCTCAAGCACCTGGAGCTGGTCGAAGAACAGCTTCGACAGCTGCCGGGCATCCTTGGGAGCGATCTTGCCCGCATCCTCGATCCACGGTAGAGCGTCGGCTCCGCTGCCGGTCACGTCCGTAGACGCCCCGGCAACGTCGAGGTCCTGAGCCGCAGCGCCGGTCAACTGAGTCGAGAAAGTCACAACTTCACCTCGTGGTGGGGGCCATGTCTCCCGACCGCCTGCCCACTCGCCACACATCCACACTGTTGCCGCTCGACAACTTTTAGCTGAATGCACATGAGGGTGATCACCGCGCCCCGTAGCGCTCCCTGCAGACCGTACGAAAGACGGTACGAATGAGCCGCCTGCTGCATCGGGACCGGTCCCTCGAGGACCTCGGAGGCACGCGCCGGCCGGAGCCGGCTGCCGGCGATACGGTCGATGTTCCCCCACCTCCGCCGGGAACCCCGTGACCCCCGGCCGCTGCGAACCCGTCGTGACGCTGCGGATCGGCCGAGCAGCGATCCGGCCGCCTCAAGCCGACGTGTCCTCGGCGCCGCGTCGCGCCGCAACGGCTCAGTGCACGCAGAACTCGTTGCCCTCCGGGTCCGTCATGACCACCCACTCCCCCGACGGTTCCTTGATGTGGGTCTGAACCTGGGCACCGAGAGCCCGCAGGCGCTGCACCTCGCTGTCACGCTCCCCGGCCGGGCCGTGCAGGTCGATGTGGAGACGGTTCTTGGCCGTCTTCTCGGGCTGCGGCACGCGGTTGAAGAGCAGCCGGCGGCCCAGGCCCGCGCCGCTCTCCGGGTCGTGCGGGTCCTCGGGGTGGCGTACGGCCGCCGCGTCACGCCAGCCGTGCCGGTCATGGCGGTCGACCACGATCTCGGCCGGGATGGCGCCGAGGCCGAGGAGCTTGTCGATGAGGACGCTGTGGTCCTCGACCGTGTAGTGCAGCGCGGCCGCCCAGAAGTCGGCCTGCGCGTGCGGATCGTCGGCGTCGACGACGAGCTTCCAGTGCATCGGAGTAGGAGTCATGCTCACCACTTATAGGCCCCGGCACTGACATCCGCGAGGAACCCCGGACCTCCGGCCCAGGGCCCGGCGCGTGTGACACTCCCCGGAGGCATATCGCCCTGGCAAGGCCGGTCCGCCCCCCGGTCGTAGGATGGGCTTCTTTCCGCGGAAGTGGGACATGTGAAGGCTGACAGATCCGGCGGGGTGGAGCGTCAGCTCCGCGACGCCGCTCCCCACGCACTGTTCGATGTCGCCCGCGCGCTGATCGAGGAGCGCTTCGACGCGGTGACGGTCGACCTCCTCATGGCGGACTACGCCATGACCAGGCTCCAGCCCGTGGCCAAACTGCCGCGCACGACCACACCCCTGCCCCTGAACTCCAGCGCCGCCGGCCGTGCCTTCGGAGCGCAGGAGCCGCACAT
Organism: Streptomyces sp. CA-251247; assembly: GCF_050952975.1. Lineage (NCBI taxonomy): Bacteria > Bacillati > Actinomycetota > Actinomycetes > Kitasatosporales > Streptomycetaceae > Streptomyces > Streptomyces sp. CA-251247. The sequence goes on from NZ_CP191861.1 coordinate 919,979, forward strand.
CGTCGCCGAGACCGGCAACCGCGCTCCGACCGTGACGGTCCACCTGCCGGTGAGCGTCCGCGGTGACCGCCTGGGGGTGCTGAGCGTGACCCTTCCCGGTACGGAGCCCGCTCCCACGACCGTCGAAGCGCTTCAGGAGATCGCCGACGCCCTGGCTCACGAGATCATGGTGGCCGAGCGCGACACGGACCTGTTCCTGCTGGCCCGGCGGGCCGAGCGGCTCACCCTGGCCGCCGAGATGCAGTGGCAGCTGCTCCCGGGCCGCTCCTGCTCGCGCACCGAATACAGCATCGGCGCCCAGCTGGAGCCGGCCTACGCCATCTACGGGGACAACTTCGACTGGTCCACCTCCGCCGACCACCTCACGCTGAGCGCCAACAACGGCATGGGCGAGGGGATCGAGGCCGCGCTGCTCACCAATCTGGCGGTGAACGCCCTGCGCAACGCCCGCCGCGCCGGCCTGAGCCTCGCCGATCAGGCATCCCTGGCCGACCAGGCGGTCTACGGCCACTACGCCGGCCGGCAGTACCTGTCCATGCTGCTGTTCCGCTTCCATCTGCCGACGGGCAGGGCCGAGGTCATCGACGCCGGGTCGCCGCGGGTGTGGCGCATGCGCCAGGGTGTCGTCGAGCCGGTGGAACTGGAGGCGCAGCTGCCGCTCGGCATGTTCGAGGACACGGTCTACACACCGCAGCATTTTCAGGTCGAGCCGGGCGACCGGCTCCTCTTCGTCAGCGACGGGGTCTACGACGTGCCCTCACCGAGCGGCGAACGCTACAGCGAGCGCGCCCTGATCAGGGCCGTGCGCGACACCCGGCTGCTGCCCCCTTCCCAGGTGCCGCGGGCGGTACTGGAAGAGCTCGCCGGCCATCGCGGCCCCGGGCCATCCGAGGACGACGCCATGGTCGTCTGCCTCGACTGGCACGGCCGTCCTGACGGCTCGCAGCAGGGCACCGGGCAGGTATGACACCTGCGGCACTCGGCGGGGAACCGCAGCATCCCGCATGCGGCACGACGTGACGGGGCGACGGCGCCCGCACATCCACCTTCACGGATGCGGGAGCCGGACCGGTCCATGAGCCCGCTGACCATGTTCGGGACAATCGCGGTATGAGGATCACTGCGCGGGAACTCAACCGGTCCACGCTCGGCAGACAGCTGCTTCTGAGGAGGGAGCCGTTGGGTGCCGTCGACGCGGTCCGTCGTCTCGTCGCACTCCAGGCCCAGCACGCGGCATCGCCGTATCTCGCGTTGTGGAACCGGCTCAGCGGTTTCGACCCGGCCGACCTCGACGCCGCCTTCGGTGACCGGGCGATCGTGAAGGCGACGCTGGTACGGATCACGCTGCACGCCATCCACCGGGACGACTACCGGTCGTTCCGCGAGGCCATGCATCCGACACTGCGTGCCGCCCGGCTCAACTCCCGCTTCACCGCGAGCGGATTGTCCCCAGACGACGCGGACGCGCTGGTCCCGGAACTGCTCACGTTCGCGGACCGGCCGCGCACGACCGCCGAGATGGAAGCCTGGCTCGAAGCACGGACAGGGGTGCCGCCGAAGTCCGGCGCGTGGTGGGGACTGCGGTCGTACGCGCCCCTGGTGCACGCCCCCACCGGAGGGCCGTGGTCGTTCGGACTCCGCCCGTCGTACGTCGCGTCGGGAGCCCGGCCGGCGCTCGACCCGGACACGTCCGCCGCCTCGCTTCAGACGCTGGTCCGCCGCTATCTGGAAGGGTTCGGGCCGGCGTCGGTGGCGGACATCGCGCAGTTCGCCACGGTTCAGCGCGCAAGGGCCCGTCAGGCGGTGGGCGCGCTCTCCGACACCCTGGAGAAGTGGGAAGGGCCGGACGGCACGGCCCTGTTCGACCTCCCCGGCGCACCGCGCCCGGCGGCCGACACACCGGCACCACCCCGGCTGATGGCCATGTGGGACAGCATCCTGCTGGCGTACGCCGACCGCAGCCGCGTCATCCCGCCGCAATACCGGCCCCTGGTCATCCGGGTGAACGGTGACGTCCTGCCCACCCTGCTGGTCGACGGCTATGTGGCCGGTGTGTGGCGTCCCGTGGAGGGAGGCATCGAGGCGACGGCCTTCCACACCCTGCCGGCCGCGGTCTGGGACGAACTCGCCGCGGAGGCCAAGGGATTGGTGGCGCTGCTGGCCGACCGCGAAGGGCAGGTCTACCGGCGGTACGCGGGATGGTGGGCCGCGATGCCGAGCGCCGAGGTCCGGGTACTCCCCGGGTAGCGACACCGTTCGCACCCGCACCCGCGTCCGGACCGGAAGCGGGCGCGGCTACGACGCTTCGGGCGCGGGCAACCCGCCGCTTCCGGGGCCACGCGGACGGGAATAGGAGTACAGGCGGTCCACCTCCGCGAAACCCACCGACTCGTACAGCGAGATCGCCGCCGTACGGTCCCGCTCGTCCCCGGCCGCCGCGTCGTCGTCCACGTACAGGACCACCGTGTCGGCTCCGCACTCGGTCAGCACACCGAGAGCGTTGCCGAGCATCGCGCGGCCCAGGCCCCGGCCGCGCAGGTCGGGCAGGACGCCGATCCAGCGGAGAACACCGGTGCCCTGCACGGGAGAACCCACGACGGCCTCGGCCACCACCCGGCGGTCCCGGTGAGCCTCCAGTCGCCACGCCTGCCGATCCCCCGGCTCGTGACCCACCCGCACGTCCGGCAACCGCGGCATGCCCTCGACGGGCAGCGCGGCCAGCATGTAACGCCACAGCCGCTCCCCGGTGAACCCGGCCCGCCGAAGCGCCTCCGCAGTCGCCGGACGGTGCAGGACCGGCAGCGCCTCCAGGCCCAGCGAAAGAGCCGACGCAAAGCTGAAAGCATGCGCCTCACGCGTCCCGAAGGCGGCAAGGGCATGGCGGATCAGCGCATCGGCCGTCCGCGCGTCCTCCCGGCAGTGGAGCCAGAGCAACTGGCCGGTGTCGTCCTTGAGCCGCAGGGCGTACGACACCGCACCCATGACGACTCCGTCCGCGTCCTCGGCCACCACGACGTCCGGGGGTTCCAGCTCCGCCCACCACCCGGCGTCGACGGGCGAGCGGCCCTGGAGGGCCTCGTCGAGCATCGCCGGGGTCGAGGCCGGCTGACCGCCCATGCGGTCGTCATCGACCAGGGCGAGGACGGCGTCTTCGTCCGCGGGCATGTAGGGACGCAGTGTCGGGCCGGGCAGGGGAGGGCTCACAGTGACGACCCTGACCGGGAAGACCCGTTCTGTCCAGGATCGGGCCCTCCCGGCAGTTCGCGGCCGAGCAGCGGTCTTCCGCCCTCGTGGAACCGGCCCGCGACGACCCCGGGATCACCGCGCCCACTGCGCCCACTGCGGTGTCCACGTCTCGCCACGGCGGTGGTCGGACCGGAGGGAGCCGAGATGGTCGCGGAGTGCGGTGAGCGCGGGATGCGGATTGTCGCTGCGCCAGATCAGTGAATGGGGATAGACCGGCGTGGGTCCGTGCACGAAGACGCGCCGCAGGTCGTCACCGGCGGGCCGGACGAACTCGGTCTGTTCACCCACGAAGGTCGCCAGCACCGAGGAGTCCGCGATCGTGTCGAGGAGGGGCTCGGTGCCGAAATCGGGGCCGGTCGCCTCGATGGTGAGCCCGAACGCGGCGGCGAGGTCCTCGTAGTAGGCGGCCCACTCGGTACCGGCGACGATGCCGGGCATCCAGATCCTGTGCCCGGCGAGCTGTGCGGGTGCGACCGCCTGGGCGGTGGCCAGCGCGTGACCCGGCCCGGTGAGGAGATGCAGAGGCTCGTCGAAGACCCGGACGGTCTCCACGCCTTCGGGAAGCTGCCGGGCGGGCAGGGTGACAGCGCGGAACGACGCGTCGATCGCGCCGGACCGGACGGCGGCGATCGCCGCGCCGGCGTCGAAGAGCGTCACCACGTCGAGCGCGATCCCCGGATGGGCACGGTGGAAGCCGCGCATCAGACCCGCCGGCGCAAGCCGTCGGCCGATCACATCGACACGCAGCGCGCGACTGCCGGGCCGTACGGAAGCAGCAGCCCTCTCTGCGGCACGAAGGAGATCGCGGGCGTGCGGCAGGAAGACCTGCCCGTCGAGGGTCAGCCGGGCACCACGCGGCGTACGCGTGAACAGCCGGACGCCCAGGGCCTTCTCCAGCGCCGCGACGCGCTTGGAAACGGCCTGCTGCGTGATCGACAGATCGGCGGCCGCTTCCTGGAACTGCCCGGCGTCCGCAACGGCGACGAACGTGCGTACCGCTTGGAGATCCACGCCGCACATCCTAGGCCGTGCGCTGGGAGTACAACTCCTGGTTGTGTCTCACGATCCGAGCGGTTGTTTGATCCCCGGACCCGCTCGTGGCTTTGATGTGACCGGTCGAACGAGGGTGTCAGGGAGCGGCAGCGAGGGGTGTGCTGGGCATGGGCGCCAAGCGGTCGCTGGGCCGGGAGTTCGCGTGGCTGTGGTCCGCGTACGCGATCAGCACCTTCGGCACACGGCTCGCGTTCGGCGCCTTCCCCCTGATCGCGATCCTCGTGCTGCACGCCGGGGCGGCGGAGGTCGCGGCGCTGGCCGCCGCGGGCCTGGCGGTCGGCGCGGCCGTCGCGTTGCCGCTCGGGCCGTGGGTGGACTTCCGCCGCAAGCGACCCGTCATGATCGCGATGGACCTGGCCCGCTTCACCGCGTTGATCAGCATTCCCGTCGCGTACGCCCTCGGCCTGCTCTCCTTCGCCCAGCTGCTCGTCGTCTCCGTCGTCGTCTCCGCCGCCGAGATCACCTTCGGGGCGGCCAGTGGGGCATTCCTCAAGTCCCTCGTACCGCCGCAGGACCTCCTGGCCGCCAACGGACGGTTCGAGGCCACGACATGGACCGCCACCATGCTCGGACCGCCCGTCGGCGGAGCAGCGATCGGGCTGTTCGGTCCCGTGATGACCGTGCTCGCGGACGCCGTCAGTCACCTGCTGTCGGCGGCGGGCATCCGCGCGATCGGCAGCAAGGAGGCACCTCCCGCAGGCGCCGGTGCGCGGGCCCGCCCACGCGCCGGCGATGTCCTCGGCGGATGGCGGCACATCCTGGCCGAGCCGGCCCTTCGTCCCCTGTTCTTCAACACGGTCCTCGTCAACGGCCTGATCATGGCGACCTCACCGCTGCTCGCCGTCCTCATGCTCGGCCAACTCGGCTTCGCACCCTGGCAGTACGGCCTCGCCTTCGCCGCGCCCTGCATCGGCGGGCTGATCGGCTCACGGCTGGCCCGCCGCCTCGTCGCCCGGCACGGGTCGCACAGGGTCCTGTTCACCGCCGGGTGGCTGCGGGCGTGCTGGCTGCTCGGGTTGGCCTTCATCGGCCCCGGCGCTGCCGGCCTCCTGCTCGTCATGGCCGTCGAGCTCGGGCTGATCACCTGCATGGGCGTCTTCAACCCGGTGTTCGCCACGTACCGTCTCGACCACATCGCAACGGACCGCATCGCCCGCACGCTGTCCGCCTGGTCGGTCGCGAGCAAGGCCACCATCGCGGCCATGACCGCCCTGTGGGGCCTGCTGGCCGGACTCGCCGGGCCGCGCACAGCACTCGCGATCGCGGGCCTCCTCATGCTGGCCACGCCGCTCCTGCTCCCCCGTCGGAGCCTCACGGCAGAGCGGGCGCAGTGAACCGTGACGAGCGGGCCGGGGCGGCCCGCTCGCATACGGGACCGCCCGCTACCTGATCGTGAACGAGCAGCCTTTCAGGGCCTGTCCGCCGTCGTTGTCCGCGACCGCCTTGCCGTCGACCGTGATGAAGCAGGGGGCCGGCTTCTGCGTGCCGTCGACGGACTTGATGGCCCCCGGGACGATCGACACCGGATAGCCCGTCTTCTGTTCCGCGGCGGAGAGCCGGACGGTCTCCGTCTTCCGCCACGGCAGGGTCTGCTCGGCAGAACCGCTGGTGTGGGCGCGGTAGGTGACCGGCACCTTGCCCAGCCCCTCGACCGCCAGGGTCACCTCGTGGGACTCGCCCGCCTCGGCGGGCGACGGCGAGGCACTCCGTGATGCCTCACTCCTGCCGCGATTCTCGTCCTGCGTGGTCCCGCCGCCTCCGCAGCCCGTCAGCGCCACAGCCACGAGCAGTGCCACAGCGGTCATCGACGTTCGCATACGTCCCGTTCCCGTGCTCTCGGTTCCTGTCGTCCCTCGGGCAAGGGATCCGACATCCGAAGATCCAAGCACGTGCGGTACGGCACGAACGGTCATGAGCCTCGGTGGCGGGAGCCGAATTCCCGGTGTCAGTCGTCGGCCGAACCGGCGGACCCGCCGCTCTTACTGCGACTGCTGAAGACAGCTGACAGGACGTCCGCGACTGCGGCGAGGACGATCAGGGTCACGCGACCGGCGTGGCGCATACGCGGAGAGGCCATGCGCCGGATCCTACGGGCCGGCTCCGCGAGGGGTGGCAGCGGGAAGCCGGTACGGGCGGCCCGTCAGTCCGTGCTTCGCCGGGCAACGCGCGCGCGTTGCCGCGCAGTTCCGCCCTCCCCCGTCGCCGCCTTCTTGTCGTCACTGGGGTGAGGCGAGGAGGCCAATGGGCTTGTTATCGGATGATCTCCACGGACGATCTCCCTACGTGCGGTGCCCTGCCCCTCTGCTGGAGCGCGTATACGGTACGGATGAGGACGTACGAAGGGGGCCGTCGTCGTGAGCAGCGCGCAGCGGATCGAGGTCCGGCGGGAGCAGGTGCTCGCCCATCGGGTGGCGGCTCACGGCTTCGACCGGTCCTCCGCCGCACCGGGGGTGCTCGACCTCGGAGTCCAGGACACTCCCTACGGCTCTGCCAGGTTGGCGCTCGCCGCTCGGGGTGCGTCCGCCGAGGGGCTGGAGCTCGTGTGGTCGTTCCGTGGCGCGCCGCATCTGCACCGGCGCGCGAGCCTTCCCCGCCTCGCCGCGGCACTCTGGCCGGTCGGTGACGCGGACGCGACGGCGCGGATCGACACCGCCGTGATCAAGGACGGGGCGCGGCTCGGGGTCGAGGCTTTCCGCGTCACCGCCGAGGCGTTCCGCGACACGGTCACCGCCCCGATGGCCAAGGGTGAGGTGAGTACCGCGGTCGGCGCCGCCGTGCCCCCGGCGCTGACGTACTGGTGCGACCGGTGCGGTGCCCAGCACATCTCAGGGCTGCTCTTCCAGCAGGCCGGGCTCTTCGGCGCGACCGGGGTGGGCGTGGAAGGGGGCCGGACCGTTCTCGCTCCGCTGGAGCAGAGGTTCCCGGTGCCGGTCGAGGCGTCGGGCGCGGCCTGGCTGGTGCGGGCGTACCTGCGCCACCTCGGTCCGGCGACACCTGCCGAGGTGGCGAAGTATCTCGGCACGAAGCCGGCCGTGGTGAAGGCGCTGTGGCCGGACGACCTCGCCGAGGTCCAGGTCGAGGGACGGACGTCCTGGCTGCCCGGGCCCGGTCTCGACGCCTTGGTATCGGCGGAGTCGGATTTCGCGGAGAAGTTCCGGGGGCTCGTCCGCCTGCTGCCGCCCGGCGATCCGTTCCTCCAGGCGAGGGACCGGAGTCTTCTGGTGCCCGACAAGGACCGCGCGAAGGAGATCTGGCGGGCGATCGGCGGCCCGGGCGTCCTCCTGACCGGCTCGGAGATCACCGGCACATGGCGCGCCAAGGCCGCCGGCCGCAGGCTCGACCTCACGGTCACGCCGTTCGGGCCACTGTCCGCTGCCGTGCGCAAGGCCGTGGAAGCCGAGGCGGACACCGTGGCCTCCGCCCGCGGCGCCGGAGACGTCCGGCTGCTGTTCGCGTAGGGCGTCGCTGCCCCCACGAGGCTCATGGGTCAGCCGGTCATCAGCGCGCCGTTCGTCCGCCCGTACGACTCGGCCGCGGCGACGGCCCGCCCGACCGCTTCCCTACCTCGCCCCCGGCCGGCCGGGGCCCGCGCCGACCACGTCCGGTGACCGTGGCCCGGCCCCCGCGACTCGACGGCCCGCTGGACGGCACCCCTGGCGGCGTGGAGGGCTCCGGCGCCGGTCCCGCGACCGCACCGCAGACCGGCCCCGGCTCCCCCGGGCGTCCGTCCTGACACGGCGGAGCCGCCCTGTTGTCGGCACACTGGTGGAGGAAGACGCTCGGCGCATCGACCCGCCTGTCGGGGTACCGGGCGAGACGTGGTGTGCCGCGGGTGGAAGGCGACCTCAGTGGCGTCAGACCGTTCGGAGGGTGATCGGGCTCCTGGGCCGCTCTGGTCGGAGCCCGGGTCGCTTCTTGAACACGTGCCCGTGGCCGTCCTCGGCATCGACGAGGACAACCGCATCCGCTACTGGGGCCCCGGCGCCGAGGGACTCTTCGGGCATGACTCCGCGGAGGTGCTGGGCAAGGCCGCCGCCGTACTTTTTCCCGATGGCCCGGACGACTCCCCCGGTCCGTCGGTCCAGCTGGCGGAACACGGCCGCACGCTGGGTTACTGGCGCGGCCGGCTGCCGGCCCGGCACCGGAACGGCGAGGTCTTCGACTGCGGTTTCCGGGCCTTCCGCGTGGTCGGTACCGACAGCAGGTCGATGGTCCTGGCCCTGGCCAGCCGGAGCGACGTCCTCGATCGGGTGAAGACCAACCTGGCGTTTCTCGATTCCCTCTTCGAGACAACCCCCATCGGCCTGGTCATGCTCGACGACCGGCTGCGGTACGTCCACCTCAACCAGGCGCTCGCCGACATGGACGGTGTGTCCATCGAGGAGCACATCGGACGGCCCATGGAAGACATCATGATCACCTCCGACGGTGGCGCCTACCGGCGGATGCTGCGCTCGGTCGCCGAAGAGGGACGGGCTGTCGCCGGTGTTCTCGTGGGGCTGCGCACTCCTGGTCACCCGGACCTGGATCAGGTGCGGTCGGTGAGCCTCTTCCCGCTCAGCGGCGCAGTCGGTACACGGTCCGGGGTGGGCGGCCTGATGGTGGATGTGACCGAGCGGGAGCAGGCCATCATGGAGGCCAGTGCCGCTCGCCGGCGCCTGGATCTGCTGGCCCGGGCCACCGCGCGGATCGGTACCACCCTGGATGTGGATGTCACCGCCCGGGAGGTGGTCGCCGCCGCCATTCCCGACTTCTGCGACGCCGCCGTGGTGGAAGTCGTGGAGTGGATGGACGAGCGAGCGGTGTTCGACCCGCAGCAGCCGCTCGTCACCAGGAGGATCGCCTCCGGCACGGTCCTGCCGCCACCGGCCGGCGAGCTCGTGGGCGGGCTGGACCGGGTGACCTACCCACCGGATTCGTCCATCCATCGGACACTGAGTTCGGGCCGCCCCCTCTTCGTCCCGGTCGACGACGAGTTCATGACCCGGACCGTCATGCACCAGTCGCGCGCGCAGCTCCTGAAGGACAGCGGCCTGACCGGCCTCGTCATCTCCCCGCTCATCGCCCGCGGCACCGTCCAGGGCATCAGCGTGTTCGGACGCTCCGCGGCCCGGCCTGCCTTCACCGAGGAGGACCTCCGCCTGGCCGGCGAGCTGTCCTCCCGGGCCGCTCTCTGCCTGGACAACGCGCGTCTCTACAGCCGGGTGCAGGACATCGCCCTCACCCTCCAGCGCGCACTGCTCCCCAGCGCGCTGGCGACCAGCCCGCATGTGCAGGTCGCCCACCGCTATGTGCCCGGCAGCCAGGTCACCGAGGTGGGTGGCGACTGGTACGACGTGATCGATCTGCCCGGCGACCGCGTCGCGCTGGTGGTCGGCGACGTGATGGGACACGGGGTGCGGGCCGCCGCGGACATGGGGCGGCTGCGCATCACCGCCAAGGCACTGGCCAGGCACAACCACGAGCCGGCCGACCTGCTCGCCGAACTCGACGCCTGCGCCCAGGAGGCGGGTATCGAGCTGGCGACCTGCCTCTACGTGTCGTACGACGCCGCGACAGGGCGGGCCCGCATCGCCAATGCCGGCCACCCGCCGCCCCTCGTACGGCACCCCGACGGCACGGTCGAGACCCTCAGCGAGGTCCTGGGCGTGCCCCTGGGGGTGGGCGGTCACCCGTTCCGGACGATCGAGACCGATATCCCGGACGGCGCGATTCTCGCCCTGTACACCGACGGGCTCGTCGAGGTCCGTGGCCACGACATCGAAGAGGGCCTGGCGGCCGTCTGCGCGGAACTGAGCCAGGTCGCGGACCCGCTCGAAACGATGGCGGACCGCATGCTGTCGCGTCTGCTGCCCGATCCGCCGAGTGACGACACCGTGCTCGTCCTCGCCCGTGTGCGCCGGAGCACCGCACCTGAGCGGTGAGCGGGCCGCACACCTTCTGGAGCGCCGAGGACGACGGCGGGCGGCTGCCGCACATCGCACGGATGGCACGCACCGGAATGAGCGGCTGATCCGGTGTGTTCTGCTCCGGCATGGACGACGAGACCGGAGCGGCCGCGAGCTCACCCGCGCAGCGGAAGGCCGCGGCAGAGCGCATCGACGACGCCCGCGCCAGTGGTCAGCGGCTGATCGACTCCCTGACGCGCCTGTGGGACGGCGTCGTCGAGGCGTCGACCATGACCAACATCGACGACGAGCACGACCCGGAGGGTGCCACGGTCGCCTTCGAGCGTGCCCAGCTGCGGGACATGCTCAGCCAGGCACGGGCCGATCTGGACGACCTCGACCGGGCCGCGGAGCGGGTGCGCACGGGCGCCTACTGGGTCTGCGAGCGCTGTGGCGGCCCGATCGCTCCGGAGCGGCTCGCCGCGCGCCCGACGGCCACGGTGTGTATCACCTGCGCGAACAAAGCCACCCGCTGATGCGTATCACTGGGTGAGAAGGATGCAGTGGCGCGACGGCGCAACATGTAGAAAGGTCGTTGCCGCCGAAAAGCCTCAAAACGCCCGGTTCGGACGATCATGTCGATGACCGATGTCGATGACCGTCCGTACGACTCCAGCAACGCGTGACGGAAGGTGTCCCATGTCGAAGCCACCGCTTCCCGACGAAGCAGTCGCCATGCTGACGAAGGCCAACCCGGCGGTCGTCACGACCCTGCGTTCGGACGGCCAGCCGGTGTCCACGGCCACCTGGTACCTGTGGGACGACGGCCGGGTGCTGATCAACATGGACGAGGGACGCAAGCGCCTGGAGCACGTGCGGAACGACCCGCGTGTCTCGCTCACCGTGCTCGATGAGGGCAACTGGTACACCCACCTCAGCATCATCGGCCGCGTCGCCGAGCTCGTCGAGGACAAGGAGCTGCTCGACATCGACCGGCTGGCCCAGCAGTACCTCGGCAAGCCGTACCCGCAGCGGGACCGCCGCCGGTTCAGCGCGTGGATCGAGATCGACCGCTGGCACGGGTGGGGCACCCTGAAGGACAACAGCCGGCCCGGGTGATGTGCGGCCGCCCGCGGCGGGTGCGATGAGGAACCTCCGGCGTTCACGTCGAGCACACGAAGAAGCGTGCGTTCACGTCGAGGGTTCATATCTCGCCCCGGCACGGCCGGTTCCGCCTCCCGGCAAACCCTCCGGGCACTCCCCTGACCGGCGTGTACTGTGTGCCGCGCCGCCATGCCAACGTTCCGGCAATCGCGATGGTTGCGCCGGGAGTTGCGCGGCCGGCTTTCACATTCGCCTCCCGGAGGAGTGTCCGTTCGATGACCCAGAACCGTCCCGAAGGGCCCCAGTCCCCCGACGGCGAGAACACGGACGACCGCCGTCGTCCCGGACCGGCCCCCGAGGACGGGGCGGACAGCGGCCACGCCGAGGGTGACGGTGGCCAAGGAGACGTCGAGGGCGGCGACGGCAAGGCCGACCGCGTCACGGACGCACATCCCGGCAAGAAGCGCCTGATCGACTACCCCCGTCGCGGCAAGGGCGGGGTGCGCCGCTGGATACCCTCGTGGCGGCTCGTCCTCGGCACCTCCTTCGCGGTCGTCACCGCAACGGTGGGGGCCGCGACCGTCGCCTACGCGCTGGTGGAGGTCCCCGACCCGACCAGGGCGGCCGAGGCGCAGAACAACGTCTACTACTGGGCCGACGGCACGCAAATGGCCGCCACCGGTGGGGAGATCAACCGCCAGATCATCGGCATCGGGGAGATCCCGGTGGCCATGCAGAACGCGGCGATCTCGGCGGAGAACAAGACGTTCCGCACCGACGCGGGCATCGACCCCATGGGGATCGGCCGCGCCGTGGTGAACATGGCCAAGGGCAGTGAGACCCAGGGCGGTTCCACCATCACCCAGCAGTACGTGAAGAACAGCCGGCTCGGCGACCAGCCGAAGAGCGTGAGCCGCAAGGTCAAAGAGCTGTTCGTCTCCATCAAGGTCGGCGCCGACATGGACAAGTCGGACATCATGGCCGGCTATCTCAACTCCGCCTACTACGGGCGGAATTCCTATGGAATCCAGGCCGCGGCCCGCACGTACTACGGCAAGAATGCCAGGGACCTCAACCCCAGCGAGTGCGCCTTCCTCGCTTCGCTGCTCAAGGGCGCGGTGTACTTCGATCCGGCCGGTTCCGTGGACATCGACCCCACGGCGACACCGCAGGCCAATCTGGCGCGGGTGACCGACCGCTGGAAGTGGGTCATGAACGAGATGGTCAAGGACGGGCATCTGAGTGCTGCCGAGCGGGCGAAGTACCCCACGTTCCCGATGCCCCAGTCCACTTCCAAGGGGGCGAAGCTCGGCGGACAGGTCGGCTATCTCGTCGATCTCGCCAAGGCGAACGTCCTCAAGGACCGGACGCTCGGCCTCGACGCGGACGACCTGGCGCGCGGTGGCTACGAGATCCACACCACCTTCGACAAGAAGAAGGTCCAGCAGCTCGAACAAGCGGTGAAGAAGGTCCGCACGGGCAGCATCAAGCCCGACAAGCGGCCGAAGACGGACACCCACGTCCAGTTCGGCGGCGCCTCGGTCGACCCGCGGACCGGTGCGATCGTCGCCGTCTACGGCGGCGAGGACGCGACCAAGCACTTCACCAACAACGCCGACGCGACCGGCGTCCCGGTCGGATCGACCTTCAAGGCGTTCGTCCTGGCGGCGGCGCTGCGCGACGGTGTGCGCGACCCGCAGGGCGGCGCGGACCAAGGCAGCAACGAGCGCACGCCCGTCGATCCCGACACGAGCGTCTACAGCGGCCAGGACAAGCTCAAGATCAAGAACTACGACGGGTCGGTGTGGCTGACCGCCGAGGGCAAGGAGTGGCTGCAGACCAACGACGGCAACGAGTCGTACGGAAACGTCTCGCTGCGTGAGGCCATGATCCGCTCGGCGAACTCACCGTTCGTACAGCTGGGCATGGACGTCGGCATCCCCTCGGTCCGCCGGGCCGCCGTCGACGCCGGCCTTCTCGAGAGCTCCCTCAACTCGTCGGACGTCCCCTCGTTCTCGCTCGGCATCTCCTCCCCCAGCGCCATCCGTATGGCCGGTGCCTACGGCACCTTCGCGGACGGGGGCAAGCAGCGTGAGCCGTACTCCGTCACGAAGGTGAAGCGGGAGGGCAGGGTGGTCTACGCGCACAAGGACGAGTCCCAGCAGGCCTTCCCCGCCGCGGTCGCCGGCTCCGTGACCGACGTGCTCAGGGATGTCGTCGAGGACGAAGAGGGCACCGGCCGGAACGCGCGGCTGCCGGGCCGTGAGGTCGCGGGCAAGACCGGTACGACCGACGGCAACAAGTCCGCCTGGTTCGTGGGCTACACCCCGCAGCTGTCGACCGCGATCGACATGTACCGCCGCGACGACAACGAGAAGAACCAGAACGGCACGTTCCTGGAGATGTTCGGTACGGGTGGCCAGGCGAAGATCCACGGCGCCTCGTTCCCGTCGGAGATCTGGCGGACGTACATGACCGAAGCCCTCAAGGGCCAGGCGGTGTTGCGCTTCTCCGCCCCCGAGCAGCCGTGACGGCAGGGCACGTGTTCCTGCCCCACTGAGCCCGGGCGCCACATCGGCTAACGGCTCGGTGACGGCGGGATTGCGGATCGGACGCGTGCCGGGCCCTTTGGGCCGGCTGGGCGGTTGATTCGGCATGAGCCCTTGGGAGAGTGACCCGTTGCCGGTGGCCGGGGTTTCGGTCGTGACCGTCACCCGGCCGCCGGACGCACCGCCGCGCGGCGAAGAGGACGAGGGCGGCGACGTGCGTACCGCCGGAGGAGACGTCCCCGCCGTCCCCGCGCCGGATGCGGAGTCCTGGAAGGCCGTGGCCGACCTCCTGGCGGCGCCCGTCCGGACGGCCTTCCTGTGCGTGGCCGCCGCCACGGTCGTCGCGGCCGTGCTGGTCGTGTGGTTCACCTGACGACGGTGACGGGAGCGGAGCCCGGAACATCCGGGCCCGTGGGCCCGTCAGCGGCCCGCCGGCTCCGCGGGCCGGATGTTCTGGGTGGCGTGGAAGAGGTTGTGCGGGTCGTAGGTCCGCTTGATCTCCGCCAGCCGGTCGAAGTGGTCGCCGTACGTGGCTCTGACCCGGTCCTGGCCCTCGTCCTCACCGAGGAAGTTCACATAGGAACCGCCCATCGAATACGGGCGGAGTGCCTCCTCGTAGGCGGTGCACCACTGCTTGAGCGCCCCCGCATTGGCCGGGTCGGGGTCGATGCCCGCGATCACACCGGACCAGATGGCGTCCCGGTGGCTCCAGGCGGTGTCGTCCCTCCCGACGCGGCCGGCGGCTCCGTCGACCGGATACAGGTGCATGGTCGACAGAGCGGTGGGGAGGTTCTCGCCGTAGTGGAGGTGGACGTCGATGGCCTCGTCGGTGATGCGGTCGAAGAAGGCGCCGCGCCAGTACCACTGGAGTCCGCTCGGAAGCAGGTCGTCGAACATGCTCTGGAGCGCCGGGTAGGGCATCGGCGTCGTGAAGTGGAAGGCCGGGGCCCCGGCATCGTTCACGGGCCGGAGCACCTCGTCCAGGCGGTCCGGGTCGCCGGTCCAGCACCACACCACGCCGCACATCTTCTGTCCGTGGAGCTCCTCGGGGAACGGCGGGCCGGGCGGTACCGAGAGCAGCGCGAAGAAGCCGTTGAGGTCGTCGGTGGCCTGCGGCAGGAAGTCGCGGTACCAGCGGAGCACCTCCCGGGTGCGGTCGAGGGGCCACACGGTAATGGCGACGCCCACGGTGCTGACGGGGTGCATCCGGTAACGGAACGAGGTGACGATGCCGAAGTTCCCGCCGCCGCCGCGCAACGCCCAGAACAGATCGGGGTGCTCGCTCTCGCTCGCGGTGACGAGGCGGCCGTCCGCGAGGACGACGTCGGCGGAGACCAGGTTGTCGATGGTGAGGCCGTATTTGCGGGTGAGGTGGCCATGGCCGCCGCCCAGGGTGAGTCCGCCGACGCCGGTCGTCGAGTTGATGCCCGAGGGCGTGGCGAGACCGAAGGCGTGGCCGGCATGGTCGAGGTCGCCGAGCTGACTGCCGCCGCCGACCAGGGCGGTCCGCGTGCCGGGGTCGATGTGCGTCCAGCGTATGGGCGCCAGGTCGACGGTGACGCCGTCGTCCACCAGACACAGTCCGGGACCGCTGTGGCCGCCGCCTCTGACGGCGAGCTCGAGACCGTGGTCGCGTACGAAGCCGACTGCGGCCACGACGTCGGCCACGTCCGCGCACCGGGCGATGGCCGCGGGCCGGCGGTCGATCATCCCGTTGTAGACCGTGCAGGACTGCGCGTAGTCCAGGTCCTTCGGGCCGATGACCGGACCGCGCAGCGCTGTCCGCATCGCTTCCAGAGTGGTGTCGTCCATCACGATCTCCTCCGACGGGGGCACGGACCGTGACCCGCCTGGCCTTCGGCTCTTTCGGCTCTTTCGGCTCTTTCGGCTCTTTCGGCCGCAGCTTCCGAACGCCCCGCCGTCGTGGTCCCCGCCGACGGGCGCATGGCCCGCAACCGACGCGCGGTCAGGGCCTCTCAGGTGTCCACGTGACTCGTACATCCAGGGTCCCGCCGTCCGGGGAACGCCGCAAACCCCGCCGCCCCACGAGGCGCCCGCCCTGCCGTGGAAGAGCACCATGGGGTCATGGACGGACACATCGGCCGGGCCAGCGGGCCGGCACGGGTGGCCGAGCCCGGCGAAGGCATCGGCCTGGAGGAACTGGCGCTCGCGGCCCGGAACCACGGGTTGCCGCTGGAAGCCATGCGCGACGACGTGACCCCGCCCGGACTGCACTACGTACTGACCCACTACGACATTCCGGCCGCCGCTGCCGAGGGGTGGGAGCTGACCGTGAACGGGCTGGTCCGCACCCCGCTGACCCTCGGCACCGACGCCCTGCGGTCCTTCCCGGCCGTCACCCACCGCGTGACGATGGAGTGCGCCGGCAACGGTCGCGCCCGACTCTCACCCCGGCCGGTCAGCCAGCCGTGGCTGGTCGAGGCGGTCGGAACCGCCGACTGGACGGGCGTTCCGCTGCGGGTGCTCCTGGCCGAGGCGGGACCGGCGGCGGATGCCGTGGAGGCGGTGTTCACCGGCGCCGACCACGGCATCGAGCGGGGTGTGGAACAGGACTACCAGCGGAGCCTGCCGTTGGCGGTGGCCACCGGCGACGACCCCGACGTGCTGGTGGCCTACGAGATGAACGGCTGCCCGCTGCCGCCGCAGCACGGCTACCCCCTGCGGCTGGTGGTGCCCGGCTGGTACGGCATGGCGCAGGTGAAATGGCTGCGCGACATCGACGTCACCGCAACGCCGTTCACGGGATTCCAGCAGGCGGTGGCCTACCGCTACCGGCAGTCGGCCGACGAGCCCGGCGAGGCGGTCACGCGGATCGCCCCGCGGGCCCTGATGATCCCGCCGGGTTTCCCGGATTTCATGTCCCGTGCGCGCGTGCTGAGGCCCGGTCGCGTCCTCCTGGAGGGCCGGGCGTGGTCCGGCAGGGCACCCGTGACCGCGGTCGAGGTGAGCACCGACGACGGCCGAAGCTGGCGCGCGGCGGAAGTCGACCCTCCAGGCGAACACGCCTGGGCGTGGCGGCGCTGGCGTACGTGGTGGAACGCCGCACCCGGCAGGTATGTGCTCAGTGTCCGCGCAGGCGACGCCGAGGGCCATGTCCAGCCGCTGACGCAGCCGTGGAACCGCGGCGGCTTCGGCAACAACGCCGTCCAGCGGATTCCGGTCCTGTGCCTGCCGCCGGACTGATCCGCGCCGACGGGCCGATGGGGGCACCGGCTCCGGGAGGCTCCGCCCGCGCCCGAGGTGCGGTGAGCAGCGGCGCTTCTAAAATGGACCTCATACACGCACTTGCGTTGCGTACGCGCACCCTGCGTCCGATGAACCACGGTTGCATCAGGGAGCTGTGATGCCCAATCGTCCCGGTCGGTCAGGATGACCACCCCTGAGGATGAGGCGCGGAGCCCCTGGCCCCCGCCGATCGTGGTCCACCCCGTCATGCCGGGCGACCCGCCGTTCCGCTCCGTCGAGATCAACGGGGAACTGGCCGGCATCGCCCGCGATCTCGTGGAGTTGCTCGACCTGGCGTACAGCGCGGGGCTGAAGCACATCGATCTGGACGACCCCGCCCAGGTGAGATGGGTCGGCGGCGGCAAGTACAAGTGGGTTCCCTGACGGCGCTCCCACGGCCCCGGGGCGGGCCGCCGCCCGGGGGGCGGGCGGCGGCGGCGCACGCAGGATCGCAGCGTCAGTCGAGCGCGGCAGTGAGCGTGATCTTGGTGCCGGTGAGAGCCTTGCTGACCGGGCAATTGGCCTTCGCGTCCTCGGCCGCCGCCTTGAAGGCGGCCTCGTCCGTACCCGGCACCTGGCCCGTCACCGTGAGGTGGATGCCGGTGATCCCGGGGCCCGGCTCGAACGTCACCGCGGCCTTCGTCGTGAGCATCGTCGGAGGCGTACCGGCCTTCGTGAGGATGTTCGACAGGGCCATCGAGAAACAGCTGGAGTGAGCGGCGGCGATCAGTTCCTCCGGGCTCGTCTTCCCATGCGGCTCCTCGGCACGAGAAGCCCAGTTCACGGGGAAGTGGCCGATGCCCGACGAGTCGAACGTGACCTCCCCGAAGCCCTTGAGCAGTTCGCCTTCCCACTCGGTGTGCGCGTTGCGTGTGGTGGCCACGAAGAATGCCTCCTGTGTATGGACGACGTCTCCCAGATCGTCCGCCCTGCGGCGGCCGGACCGGGCCATCGACGCGCCGGGGCGCTCGCACTCGCCGGGCGTCGGTGCATGGGCTGTACGCCGGGCGGCGGTGCGCGGGCCGTCGTGAGCCGGTGGGGCCCTACGAGGCCGCCTGAGCCTCATGGGCAGGCGCTGTCGAGTGGGCCGACCGCCGGGATCCGTTGGTCGGGGCCCTGGCCCACCGGACGCGGTGATCGTCGACTTCGCACTCGGCGCCCGGCGGCTTAGCCTTGACGTATTGCCACGCTTGCCCCGGCCCTGCGCCGCTGGGCGGCATCCGGCGGCGACAGAGGCAACCCGCGTCCACCCGCATTCGGCGGACGGGCGCTACGCAACGCCGACGAGAGGACTGGCCATGACCCCCTCGACCCCCGACGAGCACGGGCCCCCGACACCCTCCCCCGAGGAGACCCCGTCCGCGGCGGACACGGCGGACACGCAGGCCGCGCTCATCGATCTCGCGAACAGCGTGGCCCTGCTGCCGCAGGCGCCGCCGGCCGAAGGCGAGGAGGAACGTCCCGAGGGTGCCATCGCGCTGCCGGTGATCGAACAGGACGGCACGCGGTACATCCCGGTCTTCACGACGGAGGACGCGCTGCTGGCGGTCGGCGGAGACCCCGAGAGCGCGGTGCGCATCCCTGTCGTCGACCTGGCCGCCAACTGGCCGGCGGACGACCTGTGGCTCGCCGTCAATCCGTCCTCCGAGGAAGGCCTCACCCTCCCGGCCGACCTGGTGCGTGCGCTCCCCATGGTCACGCGGCGCAACGGCCAGACCGGCATGCCCGAGCAGGGCGGCGCATCGGCGTAGGAGGGCACGTCGGAGGAGGACGGCGCGCCGGAAGAGAACGGCACGCCCGAGGAGGGCGGCGCGGACACGTCGGCGCCGGAGAGACCCCGGTCGCAGCGCGGCCGTACGACCGCATGGGAGCATGCCCGCCGGCGCACTGACGAAAAAGGGCTTCCGGGAGGACTACGGGCATGGGTGTGACCAACTGGGCAGGGAACATCACCTTTTCGACGGCTCAGCTGCACACCCCCGAATCGCTCGACGAGCTGCGCACGCTGGTCGCCGGCAGCACCCAGGTGCGGGTCCTCGGCAGCGGACACTCGTTCAACACGATCGCCGACGTCGACGGTCCGGGCGGGACGCTGCTGTCCCTCGCGCGGTTCCCGTCCTCCGTGGAGGTCGACGCGGCGGCCCGTACGGTGCGCGTCGGGGGCGGTGTGCGGTACGCGGAACTGACGCGGCTCGTCCACGGTCGCGGACTGGCGCTGCCCAATCTGGCCTCGCTCCCGCACATCTCGGTGGCGGGCTCGGTCGCGACCGGCACACACGGTTCCGGCAACGCCAACCATCCGCTGTCATCGGCGGTGGGCGCCGTGGAACTGGTCACCGCCGACGGCTCCTCGCTCGTGATGCGCCGCGGCGACGCCGGTTTCGACGGCGCTGTGGTCTCGCTGGGCGCCCTGGGCGTCGTCACCGCGCTCACGCTCGATCTGGAGCCGGAGTTCGAAGTGAGCCAGCACGTCTTCACCGATCTGCCGCTGGCGGGGCTGGACTTCGAGGCGGTGAGCTCGGCGGCGTACAGCGTGAGCCTCTTCACCGACTGGCGCGAGTCACGCTTCACTCAGGCGTGGTTCAAACGGCGCTCCGACGGACCGGCTCTCGACGTGCCGGGCGTTTCTTCGGCAGCCGCGGCGACGGAACACCTTCATCCCGTCCCCGGCATGCCCGCGGTCAACTGCACTCCGCAGCTGGGCGCACCCGGGCCGTGGCACGAGCGACTGCCGCATTTCCGCGCCGAGTTCACTCCGAGCAGCGGCGCCGAACTCCAGTCGGAGTACCTGCTTCCCCGGTCCGACGCACTCGCCGCGCTGCGGGAGCTGGACTCCGTACGCACCGCGCTGGCCCCGGTCCTCCAGATCTGCGAGGTACGCACGGTCGCCGCCGACACCCAGTGGCTCAGCCCGGCGCAGGGCCGCGACACGGTCGCCTTCCATTTCACCTGGGTCCCGGACACGGCGGTGGTCCTGCCGGTGGTCGCCCTGGTCGAAGAACGCCTGTCGCCTTTCGCGCCGCGACCGCACTGGGGCAAGGTCTTCGGCGTACCGCCGACGGAACTGCCGGCGCGCTACCCGCACTTGGGCGATTTCGCGGCGCTTGCGGACAGGCTGGATCCGGCCGGGACGTTTCGCAATGCGTTCGTACGGGGGTGCCTGGCGGGTTTCAGCCGGCCGGGTGCCTGAGGCAGCGTACGCCGGGGGTGACCCTGTCCTGCCGAGCGGCACTCCAACGGCCGCACTGCCGTTGCCCCTCAGACCGACTTCAGCCCCGGCGTCCGCGCCCCGTGAATCGCCCCCGCCGTCCGTGCCAGCGGTGTGCCCGTGCCGCCCCAGCGCAGGGCGACGATCTCCGCCGCGACCGAGACCGCCACCTCCTCCGGTGTGCGGGCGCCGAGGTCGAGGCCGATCGGTGAGTGGAGGCGGGCCAGTTCGTCCTCGGTCAGGCCCCGCTCCCGCAGGCGTGCCATACGGTCCTCGTGCGTGCGGCGGCTGCCCATGACGCCGATGTACGAGGCCGGTGAACGCAGGGCGACCTCCAGGAGCGGTACGTCGAACTTGGGGTCGTGGGTCAGGACGCAGAGCACCGTCCGGTCGTCCGTCCCGGTCGTGCGCAGATAGCGGTGCGGCCAGTCGACGACGACCTCGACGCCGTCGGGGAAGCGACGTGGGTCCGCGAAGACCGGGCGGGCGTCGCACACCGTGACCCGGTAGCCCAGAAAGGCTCCGATCCCCGCCACCGCGGCCGCGAAGTCGATGGCGCCGAAGACCAGCATCCGGGGTGGTGGGGCGAAGGAGTGCAGGAAGACCGTGACGTCGTCCACGCGTCGCTCGCCGTGCGGGCCGTAGTGGCGTCGGCCGGTCGCGCCCTGGGCCAGTTCGCCGCGGGCGTCGTCGGTGACCGCGGCGTCGAGTCCCGTGGAGCCCAGCGAGCCCGACACGCTGTCCGGCCAGACGGCCAGGGCTGCGCCACGTGCGGCGGGGCCGTCGACGACGGTGGCGACCACCACGGGGCGGTGGTCGGCGACCGATGCCGCGACCTCACCGAAGGACGGGTCGGTGGCCGCCGACACCGGGCGTACGAGCACGGTGATCTCGCCTCCGCAGGTGAGGCCCACGGCGAACGCGTCCTCGTCGGTGTATCCGAAGGTCTCCAAGCGGGTCAGGCCGCTTTCGGCGACCTCCTTGGCCAGTTCGAAGACGGCGCCCTCGACGCATCCCCCGGAGACACTGCCGACGACCTGGTCGTCCGGTCCCACCGCCATCGACGCGCCGGGACCCCGGGGTGCGCTGCGGCTGACGGCGACGACGGTGGCGAGACCGAAGCCGGCACCGGCCTCGTACCACTGACGGAGCGTCGGGAGGATCTCACGCATGGGCCGCACCTCTCACCACGGCCGCCGGCCGTTCCGGCGCGGCCGTGCCGTCGCCGCTCGATGCCGCGACGGGACTCGGGGTGTCGGGCATCCCGGCGGCGGGGGCAGCAGAGATATGCCGTTCCGCTCTCACAGTCGCCACCTTAGGACCGGCCGCCAGGGTGCGCGAGCCGTTGCCGGGCGGTGATCCACCGGCATCCCGGCGCCGGTTACGCCCTGGGCTGATCCCTCTCCCCCTCCCCTCAGCACGGATGTAATCTGAATTACATGATCACTCAAGAGCAGGAACAGGTGCTGCGGGGCTGGTTCGCCGGGCGACTGCCCGACGGGCTCTTCACCGAGCTCCTGGAAGTGACTGTGGACCGCGAGGAGATCACCGTCGTCGGCCGGACACCCGAGCCGGAGCTCGCCGACGATGTCTCGCCCGCGGAACGGGAAGCGGCGCAGGAAGGCCGTGCCGCGGAGTTCAGGGAGCGCACCCGCGACGACCGGGTGCAGGTCGCACGGCAGGCGGAGCGGAAGTTCGGGCGCAAGGTCTCGTGGGGCGTCGAGTGCGGCGACCTGCGGACCATGTTCACCACCGTCTCCGCGCCGACGATGACCCGGCTGCGCCAGCCGGAGCGGCAGCTCCTGGACACACTGATCGCCGCGGGTGTGGCCCGCAGCCGCAGCGATGCCCTCGCCTGGTGCGTCCGCCTGGTCCAGCGCAACGCGGACACCTGGCTGACCGATCTGCGCGACTCGCTCCGGCATGTCGAGGAGGTACGGGAGCAGGGGCCCGACCGCGCCTGAGGACTGTGCGGTCGCGAAAGGAGCCCGACACGGTCGAGACTGTCCGCGTCAGGACGGGTGCGACGCCGGGGCCGACCGCTCCGGCGTCCGCCGCGCCGCACGCAGGCACGCAGGCACGCAGGCACGCAGGCAGGGCAGCTCTCCCCCGGAGGACCGGATGAACGACGGCACGATCGCCTTCTTCGACGCTCACGCGGTACGCACCGCACTTCCCATGGCGTCGGCGATCGCCGCCCTCCAGCAGGCTCTGCGCGACGGACTGGACCCGGAGGCCGATCCCGCCCGGTCCGTGGTCCCCGTCGAGCACGGACAGCTGCTGCTGATGCCGTCGCACGCCGCACGGTATGCGGGCGTCAAGATCGCCTCCGTCGCACCGGCCAACCCGGACCGCGGACTCCCCCGCATCCAGGGCAGCTATCTGCTGCTCGATGCCGAGACGCTCGGCCCGGTCGCCGTGCTCGACGGGATCGCGCTGACCGCCGTACGCACCGCGGCGGTGTCGGCCGCCGCGGCGGACCTGCTCGCCGTGCCCGACGCGGAACGCCTGGTCGTCTTCGGTACCGGACCCCAGGCGCACAGTCATGTCGAGGCTCTGCGGGCGATCCGGCCGCTGCGGCAGATCACGGTCGTCGGCCGCGACCCGCAGCGGCTGGCGCGCTTCCTGGGGCAGTACGAGGCAGCAGCGGACGTGGTCGTCGAGGCCGGGACCCCGGACGCGGTGGCGGACGCGGACCTGGTGGCCTGCTGCACCACCGCTCGTACTCCCCTGTTCGACGGATCGGCACTGCCCGCGCGGGCGACGGTCGTCGCCGTCGGGTCCCACGAGCGCGACGCACGCGAGGTGGACGACGAGACCGTGCGTCGCTCGACCGTGGTGGTGGAGGCGCGGTCCGCCGCGCTCCGCGAGGCCGGCGATGTCGTGCTCGCGGTCGAGTCGGGAGCGCTGGATCCGGACGAGCTCGTGACCTTCGCCGGGCTCGCGCGCGGTGAGGCACGTCCCGACGACTCCCGGCCGCGCATGTTCAAGAGCGTCGGGATGGCGTGGGAGGACCTGGTCCTCGCCGGCGTGGCGTACGAGGCTCTGCGCAACTGACCGCGCGGGGTGGGGCGTTGACCGACCCGGCCGTCGGACCCCCCGCCCGTCGCGGGCGCGCGCACAGGCCTTGCCTGCCCGCGCGCATCGCAGACACATCGAAGGGTTCCGCCCATCGCGGGCACCGCCGCCGGAATCGTCTGACAACTCTGCTGCTGGACCAGGCATTTGACGGCGTCACCGCCCCAGCGGCGTCTCTTCCCACGGTTTCGGTTTCTTTTATTGACAGCGGAAATTAACTCACCTACGTTTCCCGCCATGCCGTCGACGTACCGTGTGGAGACGTTCCCGGTGGCCACCCCGGCCGCCTCCGCCATCTTCATCACCGTGCTCTCCCAGGGCCCGCTCACCCGGGTCGAACTCGCCCGCCGCACCGGACTCTCCTCCGCCGCCGTGACCAAGGCGGTCCGCCCGCTGATCGAGGCGGGCTATGTGATCGAGACCGAGGACGACGGCGTGCGCGCGTCGGTCGGACGCCCCGCCAATCCCGTACAGGTCGACGGCGGCCGGGCCCTGTTCATCGGCGTCAAGGTGACCGGCGACGAGGTCATCGCCGTACTGACGGATCTGTGCTGTCGCATCAGGACCGCGCGCCACGCCCCGTTCACCACGCAGCGGCCGGCCGATGTCATCGGGCTCATCACCGCGCTGACCGAGGAGTTGGTCGCCGAGGCGCAGGGCCTCGGAGTCGCGGTGCAGGGGGTCGGCGTCGCCGTGTCCGGGGACGTCGACCGCTCCGCCGGGGTCGTGCACTACTCCCCCTTCCTCGGCTGGCGCGACATCGCGCTGGCCGAGCTGGTGTCGGCGGCGACAAAGCTCCCGGTGACCGTCGACAACGATGTCCGCGCGCTGACGATCGCCGAGCAGTGGTTCGGCGGGGGCGTCGGCTGCGCGAACTTCGCCGTCGTCACGGTCGGCGCCGGTATCGGCTGCGGACTCGTGGTCGACGGCCGTGTGGTCTCCGGCTCGCACGGTGTGGCCGGTGAGATCGGCCATCTCCCCATCGACCCGCAGGGGCCCCTCTGTCACTGCGGCAACACCGGCTGCGTCGAGGCGATCGCCTCGGACTCCGCGATTCTGCGGCGCATCCGGGAGGACACCGGCCGTCCGGTGGCCGACTCCGCCGAAGCCCTCCAACTGGCCCATGCGGGCACCGCGGGCGCCCGGGAGGCATACGCCCGGGCCGGTGAGGCGATCGGGCGGGCGATCGGGGCCGTGGTCAATCTGCTCGGACCCGAGCGCGTGATCATCTCGGGCGAGGGACTCGCGGCGTACGACCTGTTCGCCGAGCACATTCGTGACGCCTTCGGGGCGGCGGCCTTCGGGGCCGCCGCCCGGTGCGAGGTGACGACCCGTCCGCTGCCCTTCGAGGAATGGGCCCGGGGGGCCGCGGCCGCCGCGATTCAGACGTTCATCGGATCCGAACCCCGATAGGAGCCCCATGCTGTCCCCCGCAGCGTTCACCTCAGGAGCCGTGGCACTCGCCGTCGCCACGGCCCTCACCTCGGCCGCGCCCCCCACCGGACCCACGGCATCGGCACAGAGAGCGGCCGCCACGATCCCCGCCGCGCCCGCGACGCAGGATGCACGTACGCAGGAAGCCCCCGCACAGGACGCCCTCGCGCAGAAGCCGTACATGGGATGGACCAGCTGGTCCATGCAGTCCAGCAAGTACCCCGGCCTCAACCCGCGGGGTGACTACAGCTATCTGACCGAGGCCAACGTGCTCAAGCAGGCGGACGCCATGGCCGCCAAGCTCAAGCCCTACGGCTACGAGTACGTCAACATCGACGCCGGCTGGTGGCGCGACTGGCAATGGAAGCCGCACTTCGACGCGTACGGTCGGCAGCAGGCCGACCCCGAGCGATTCCCGAGCGGGATGAAGGCGGTGGCCGACCGCCTGCACCGCAAGGGCCTCAAGGCGGGCATCTATCTGCCGGTCGGCCTGGAGAAGGAGGCCTACGGCGAGGGCAAGGTGCCCGTCTGGAACGCCCCCGGCTGCACCACCGGCGACATCGTCCACAGCGATCTGCGCACCACGAACGGCTGGGACAGTGCGTACAAGATCGACTTCTCGCAGGCCTGCGCCCAGAAGTACATCGACTCCCAGGCGCAGCTGTTCGCCGACTGGGGCTACGACTTTCTCAAGATCGACGGCGTCGGCCCCGGCTCTTTCAAGAGCGGTGACAACTACGACAACCGTGCCGACATCGCCGCGTGGAAGCAGGCCATCGCCACCGCCGGGCGCCCCATCCACCTCGAACTCTCGTGGTCGCTGGACGTCAACTACATAGCCGACTGGAAGAAGCACTCCAACGGCTGGCGTATCGACACCGATGTCGAGTGCTACTGCAACACGCTGGTGACCTGGGACAACTCCGTCGAGGACCGGTGGCGCGACACCCCGGCCTGGACCCGGCACGGGGGCCCCGGCGGCTTCAACGACCTGGACTCCCTTAACGTCGGCAACGGTGCGATGGACGGGCTGACCAAGGCCGAGCGCCAGAGCTACATGACCCTGTGGGCGATCTCCAAGTCGCCGCTGTACACGGGTGATGACATCACCGGGCTGGACTCCTACGGCCTCTCCCTCCTCACCAACCGCGAGGTGCTGAAGCTCAATCAGCAGGCCTCGCCGGCGGCCCGGCCGCTGACCGCGGGTGACCGTCAGGTGTGGGGCGCGAAGAACCCGGACGGGACGTACACGGTCGCCCTGTTCAACCTGGGTGACACACCGGCCGCGGTCACGGCCGACTGGTCCAGCCTCGGCTTCGGCGGCCGGGCTTCCGTGCGCGATGTGTGGAACAAGGAGAACCTCGGCCGGTACAACGGCGGCATCACCCAGGCCGTACCCGCCCACGGCTCACGGCTGTTCGTCGTACAGCCGGGCGGACCCGCGCCGACGATGACGGCCTACGAGGCGGAGGCCCCGGCCAACACGCTCGCCGGCAGCGCGTCCGTCGCCGGCTGCGACGAGTGCTCGGGCGGCAAGAAGGTCGGCAACCTGTACGTCGGCGGCTCGCTCCGCTTCAACGAGGTCGTCGTCAAGAAGGCCGGCACCTATGTCCTCAACGTCTCCTACACCTCCGGAGACCCGCGGCAGATCCGGGTCGGCGCGAACGGCGCGCCCGGTGCCACCTGGGACTTCCCGTCCAGCGGCGGCTGGGGCGCGGCCGAGAGGATCAGCGTCCCCGTCACGCTGAAGGCCGGCAGCAACACGATCACGTTCGACAGCGGTTCCGGCTACTCGCCCGACATCGACCGGATCGACGTCCCGCAGGAGCAGCGGTCCTGAACCGGCGGCCGGGGGCGCCTGACCTCCCCCGGCCGCCCGCTCTCCCCCGAGGCCCCACGTCTCGTGCGGTCCTCCTCGTCAACCCCCCGCCCTGTCATGCCCCGATCACCGGAGTGCCTCGTGGACGACCAGCACCCGCACAGACCCGCACAGCCCAGCCGCCGGGGATTCCTCTCCCTCGCCACCGCCCTCGGTACGGCGACCGCTCTCGGCGGACTCCCCGCCTTCACCGCCACCGCGGCCCCGGTCCGGCCCGCCGTCTCCCCGATGCTCCCCCCCGGTGCGACGACCCGGATGTGGTACCGCGCTCCGGCCGGTGAGCGGAAGATGATCGAGCAGGCCCTCCCGGTCGGCAACGGCCGGATCGGCGCACTCGTGAGCAGCGACCCCGGCCGCGAGCTGGTCTACCTCACCGATGCCACGCTGTGGACGGGACACCGGAACGGCACACTCGACCAGGACGGCCAATTCCCCTACGCGCGCGAGAACTTCGGGAGCTTCACCCAGCTCACGCATCTCTCGATCGACATACCGGACCACGAACTCCAGAGTGTCTCCGGCTACCGTCGCAGCCTCGACCTCAGCCAGGGCCTGGTCAGCGCCCAGTACACCCGCGCGGGCGTGACGTACGAGCGCCAGATCTACGCAAGTCACCCCGACGACGTGATCGTCATCCGCCTCACCCAGCGCGGCGGCGGCCGGTACACCGGCTCCATCGGTCTCGACGGCACGCACGGCGAGACGACGAAGGCGGACGGTTCACGGGACACGCTCTGGTTCGGCGACGCGTTCGACAACGGGCTGCGCTACGGCGCGGCCGTCACCGCGACCGGCCGGGGCGGCTCCGTCTCGGTGCAGGGCGGTCGGATCACCTTCTCCCGCTGCTCGGAGCTCACGGTCGTCGTCTCCGGCGGTACGAACTACGCGCCCGACGCGGCCCAGGACTACCGCGATCCGGATCTGGACCCGGCAGCACTCGCCCGGACGAAGGTGGCGGCCGCCGCCCGGCAGCCCTCCGTGGCGCTGCTGCACACCCATGTGGCCGACTACCGGACCCTGTTCGACCGGATGAGTCTCTCCCTCGGGGAGTCGACGGACGAGCAGCGGCGTCTCGACACCTGGGAACGGCTGAAGGCCCGTACGGAGAACGCCGAACCGGACCCGGAACTGGAGGCGTTGTACGTCCAGTACGGCCGCTACCTCATGATCTCGGGATCGCGGGACGGACTTCCGCTCAACCTCCAGGGCCTGTGGCTGGACGGCAACGACCCGGACTGGATGGGCGATTACCACAGCGACGTCAACATCCAGATGAACTACTGGATGGCCGACCGCACCGGACTCTCGCGCTGTTTCGACGCCCTCGCGGACTACTGCCTGGCTCAGCTGCCGTCGTGGAGCAAGCTCACCCGGGAGCTGTTCAACGACCCGCGCAACCGCTTCCGCAACACCTCCGGCAAGGTCGCGGGCTGGACCGTTGCGTACTCGACCAATGTGCACGGCGGCCTCGGGTGGTGGTGGCATCCGCCCGGCAACGCCTGGCTGTGCATCTCGCTGTTCGAGCACTACGAGTACACGCTGGACAGGGCGTATCTGGCCCGCATCCACCCGCTGTTGAAGGGCGCCTGCGAGTTCTGGGAGACCCGGCTGGTGCCGATGACGGTCACCGACCGGGAGACGGGCGAACCGCGCGAGGTACTGGTGGCGGACCGGGACTGGTCGCCGGAGCACGGGCCGCAGGACACCCGGGGCAACACCTATGCGCAGGAGGTGGTGTGGGCGCTGTTCGACCAGTACCGCCAGGCGTGTTCCGTGCTGGGCAAGGACGCCGCCTACAGCCGGACGGTGGGGGCGATGCAGGAGCGGCTGTATCTGCCGGAAGTGTCTGCGAAGACCGGGTGGCTCCAGGAGTGGATGTCGCCGGACAACCTCGGCGAGACGACGCACCGTCATCTCTCTCCGCTCATGGGGTTGTTCCCCGGTGACCGTATCCGGCCGGGAGCCGTGTCCGGTGAACTCCTCGACGGCGCGACGGCCCTGCTCACCGCACGCGGCACGGAGAGCTTCGGCTGGGCGAACGCCTGGCGGTCGCTGTGCTGGGCGCGCCTGAAGAAGGCGGAGAACGCCTACCAGTTGTTCGCCAACAACCTCAGGCCGTCCACCGGTGGCGTCAACGGCACGGCCATGAACCTCTTCGACATCTACGAGGTCGAGAAGGGCCGCGGGATCTTCCAGATCGACGCCAATTTCGGCACGCCGTCGGCCGTGATGGAGATGCTCGTGTATGCGCGTCCCGGCCACGTCGAACTCCTGCCGGCGCTGCCCGGGGCCTGGGCCGCGTCGGGGTCCGTGACCGGTGTCGGTGTCCGGGGCGGCTTCGTCGTCGATCTCGACTGGAGTGACGGCACGCTCGACCGGGCGCGGCTCACCAGCGTCGGCGGGCGGACGACCACGGTGTCGTGGCGGGGCTCGTCCCGTACGGTCACGCTGCGGCCGGGGAAGTCCGTCACCCTGCGGGACTTCGGGTGAGGCCCCGGCGCTGGGCCGTGCTCCTCGGGCCCGCGCTGGCACTCGCTCTCTGCCCGCCCGGACAGGCCTCGTCGGTACCTTCCGCGGCACCGGCTGCCGCGCACCCGCAGGTCGTGACCTGGGCGGCGAGCGCGGACCGGATGGGCGACGCCGTCGCCGACCGCAGCCACCGCCTCGTCGTCCACACCAGCACGGGCGGACGGGGGCTGCGGATCCGGCTGTCCAACGCGTTCGGGGACCGGCCGGTGACCTTCGGGGCCGCCTACGCGGGCGTCCCGGCGCACGGAGCCGCGCTGGTGCCCGGGAGCAACCGGCGGCTGACCTTCGGCGGCTCCCGGTCCGTGACGCTCGCGCCCGGCGAGGTCCGCAACAGCGACCCGCTGCCGGGGCAGGTGAAGGCCCGGAGCGATCTGGCGATCAGTCTGTACGTCCGGGACGCGGGCGGTCCGGCGACCGGCCACGGCATGGCCCTGCAGACGTCGTACGCGGCCACGGGCGACCACGCGGCCGAGACCGGCGCGGACAACTTCGGTGAGCAGAGCGGCTCCTGGCTCTATCTCGACGCACTCACCGTGGAGTCGGCGCCCGGCACGGGTGCCGTCGTCACCCTCGGGGACTCGATCACCGACGGCTGGCAGTCGTCGGTGGACAGGAACCGCCGCTGGCCCGACTATCTGGCCGGCCGGCTCCAGGCCGCCGGGGGCAGCGTGCGGGGCGTGGCGAACGAGGGGATCTCGGGCAACAAGGTCCTCGCGGACGGTGCCGGACAGAGCGCCCTGCGCCGCCTCGACCGGGACGTGCTGTCGCAGGCGGGCGTGCGGACCGTCGTCGTCTTCGAGGGGATCAACGACATCAAGGCCCACTCCGGGGTGACGGCCGCCGATCTCATCTCCGGCTACCGCGAGATCGCCGCCCGGGCCCGGGCGGCGGGCACCTGTGTGGTGGGCGCAACGGTGCTGCCGTTCAAGGGCTGGTCCGAATGGGGGCCCGCCGAGGAGGCCGTCCGCAAGGAGGTCAACGGCTTCATCCGGGCAGGCGGCCTGTTCGACGCGGTGGCCGACTTCGACCGGGCGCTGAGAAGTCCGTACGACGGGGAAAGGCTGCTGCCGACCTTCGACGGCGGCGACCATCTGCATCCGAACGACAAGGGCATGCAGGCGATGGCCGATGCGATCGACCTCACGGCGCTGGAGTGCGCCGACTGAGCATCTGCCGCGCGGTCGGGGTCAGCCTGCGTGGCTCCGACCGACGTGCGGTGCGGCGCCGTTGAGCATCGCGTTGCCGCAGAACGCGGCGGCGCCGCACAGTGCGGACTCGGGGCGGATGGGCACACCGTTGGTGCGCAGCACGTCGCGGACGTCGCGGATCAGGGGGAAGACCTCCTGGTTCCAGTCCGCGCCCTGCTCGTCCCAGGCCCGCTGCTCCGCCTCGACCGCCATCCGGTCCTGGGCGAACACCCGCTCCGTGAAACGGCGGATGAGGGGCCAGGCAGCATGAAGGGCTCCGGGGATCGGCGGCTTCGCGATCATCAGCAGGCCGTAGACGTGGGTGATGCGCTGCTCGACGTCCGTCGGTACATAGGCCACCCAGAGGGAGAACGCGGGGAGTTCGGCGTTCTGCGGAACCGTCTGGAGGGTCTGGTAGGGGTACTCGGTGCGGATGGTGACGACATCGGGCGAGTTGGCGCCGCCGATGCCCTCGGCGGACAGCAGACCGGCACCGCGGTCCTTCTTCCCCCCGGCGGGAACGAACAGATACCGGGCCTCCACCGACCGCGGACCGGTGTCGAAGCCGAGGAGCTGCGGCTGGATCCTGCCGAGGACGCCCCGGTGCAGGAACTGGTGGTTCATGTCGAGGAGGTTCTCGTGCATGAACGTGTAGTGGCACTGCACGGTTCGCGAGAACGTCATGGTCCTGTGCCCGGCCGAGGCGAATTCCGGCAGTTCGGGAAGCGTTGTCGTGGCCGCCTTTTCCGGGTCTCCGGGAAAGACGAAGACAAGGCCGTAGGCTTCGCGGATCGGATAGGCCCGCACACCGCGGGGCGGCCGGTCGACGCCCTTGGGCAGATAGGGAATCTGCGAGATACGGCCGTTTCCGCGATAGGCCCAGGCGTGATAGCAGCAGCGGAGGGCCTCGCCCTCCACGACGCCCATGCTCAGGGGCACCTGGCGGTGGGCACAGCGGTCCTCCAGCGCGTAGACCTTGCCGCTCGCGCCGCGATAGAGGGCGATCCGCTCACCGGCGAAGGTGGCCGCGAAGGTCTTGTTCTTCCGGACACTCTTCGAGACGGCGACCGGATACCAGAAATTCGGGTCGATGCCGGTACGCCGGAGGTCGGTAACAGCCCCGAATTCCTGATCGCGCGCGGGGAACGAGCCGTTTGTCGCCCCGGACGCAGTTGTCCCCTGCGGTGCGGACTGTTCCTCGGCCATGAGCGAGCCTCTCCGTGCAGGCAGGTCATTGGGTACCGGAGGGAAACGGGAGGGGAAGGGGACGCCGGAGGTGCTCCGCTGCTGTCCCGCCCACTGCCGACCCTCATGAACCGTCCTATCACCTGGCCGTCCGGCCCGCAGCCGGGCCGCCGGGATGCGGATTCCGGCGGCTGGTGCTACGGGACAGCCCCCTTGGCTTGTTCATCAACCTCAGGTTGCTGCGGAGCGCTTGCCGGTGGGGAAATTGCGGTGCGTGCCGACAACACGCCAAGGGCTGTCCCGTAATCCCCGGCGGGCGCACGACGACAGCTACGGCCCCTCGCTGCTTTGTCGGATCGCCCGAATACGCCCAGTATGAGGACGACCCTTCGCCTTGCGATGCACCGCATCTGACGCCGCGCGCTGATCCACCGGGGATGACGGGACAGCCCTTGGGCAGACTCGCGGACATGACTGAGAAGATCACCCGCATCAACCCCGAGCAGCTGCATGAGACGCCCGGCTACCACCACATCACGGTGGTAGCGGCAGGGCGCACGGCCTACCTGGCGGGACAGTGCCCGCTTGATCGGAACGGTGACCTCGTCGGTGCCGGTTCCCTCGAGACGCAGGTCGACCAGGTGGTCGCGAACGCGCTCACTGCCCTGGCCGCGGCGAGTGCCCTGCCGCAACACGTGGTGCGGTCAGTGGTCTACGTGCGGAGCGACGAGAGGAACGTTCTCGCAGCCGCATGGCGTCGGCTCACCGAGTCTGCCCTGGGGCCGGCGTTCACCACCGCCAGCACGCTCCTGGGCGTTGCCCAACTGGGCTTTTCCGGACAGCTCGTCGAGGTGGATCTCACCGCGGCGCTGCCTGACTGACGTCGAACGGCGCATCGAACGGGGTAGCCGGTTGACGAACAAGCTCAGGGAGTGGTCGCAAAGCGCCGGCACCCAGCAGCGTTCAGCGACGAGCGGCCAGCACTGCCGCGAGGCCCTCTTGCAGATCCTTGACGAAATACTCGGGAACCTCCAGCGAAGGGAAATGTCCCCCGGCTTCCGGCGACCTCCATCGGACGATCTGGCGGTACCGCTCCTGCGCCCAGGGGCGCGGACACTTCTCGATGTCGCGGGGATACATACTGATTGCCGACGGGACGTCGACGCGAAGTTCGGGGTCCAGCGAGTTGTGGCTCTCGTAGTAGATGCGGGCCGCCGATGCGCCGGTCCGCGTCAGCCAGTACAGGGTGACGTCGTCCAGAACGCTGTCGATGGAAATCTTCTCGAACGGGCTGTCTTCGGTGTCCGACCAGTCGGCGAACTTGTCAAGGATCCAGGCAAGCAGCCCGACCGGTGAATCGACGAGCGAGTAGCCGATGGTCTGCGGTCGGGTCGCCTGCTGCTTCGCGTACGCCGCGCGACGGCACCAGAAATCGCGGGTTTCCTCGGTCCATTTGCGCTCGGTCGCCGTCAGCCCGTCCGTCGTCAACCCGGGTGGCGCTTCCGCGAAGGTTGAGTGGATGCCGAGCACGTGCGCCGGGAACCTGCCGCCCAGAACCGTGGTGATATTGCCTCCCCAGTCGCCGCCGTGTGCTGCGAACGTGCTGTAGCCGAGCCTTCCCATCAGTTCCACCCATGCGGCCGCGATCTTTTCGGTTCCCCACCCGGTGGTGGCCGGCTTGTCGCTGTAACCGAAGCCCGGTAGCGACGGGACCACGACGTGGAACGCCGGCGCGTCTGCATCGTCCGGATCTGCCAGCTCGTCCACGACATCGACGAACTCGGCAATGCTGCCCGGCCAGCCGTGCGTCAGGATCACAGGAGTGGCGTCCGCACGCGCGGATCGGCGGTGCAGGAAGTGGATTCCCAGATCATCAATGGTCGTGCGGAACT
The DNA here is from genome assembly GCF_050952975.1 of Streptomyces sp. CA-251247. Lineage (NCBI taxonomy): Bacteria > Bacillati > Actinomycetota > Actinomycetes > Kitasatosporales > Streptomycetaceae > Streptomyces > Streptomyces sp. CA-251247. The sequence goes on from NZ_CP191861.1 coordinate 953,457, forward strand.
GGCCGATGCGGTTGAGGCGCTCTTCGAACGACCGCCAGTTGTAGCCGGTGCGCCAGTAGTTCACGACATCGACGAGGTCGGCGAGCGGAACGCCCTGTTCCCATCGGCGAGGGCCGGGCGCGGCGCGATGGACCGTCTCGGCCTCCGGTAGCCGCGCCGCGGCCAATCGCGCGCGCAGATCGTCGAGGTCGGCGTCAGTTGCGTGGGCTTCGAATGCTTGCACGTCGCTGGTGAGACGGGGCATGACACCTCCTGACCTTCGCGGAACCGGCTCCGGTGGATTGGAACCGGCTAAGACGGTTCTACCAAGCCTTCATGTCGGCGCGCAACCGGCTAAGGTGGTTCCATGCCTCCTGAGTTCCCTGACTTCCGCCTCGGCAACGTGCTGGCCACCAGCTTCACCGGGACTCTGTCGGAGCGTCATGGCGACGCTGTGGAGCGCATTCCGGCCCCGCACCGACTCGTCGACTGGCTGGCAGTGAGCGGCCTCGCCGTGGACTCCTGCACCACCGCCCAGCTCGACCTCGCTCGGGAACTGAGGGAGTCGATTCACGCCGCCGCGACAGCGACCGCGATCCAGGACGCTCTCCCTGCGTCCGCGGTCCACGTCATCAATGAGTGCAGCGCTCAGGGTCGGGCGGCGGCCATCCTGACGCCCGAGGGCAAGCGGCGATGGCAGCTCAGCTCGGCTTCCTGCGTGGAAGATGCCCTCAGCGTGATCGCCGCCGACGCGATCAGCATCATCGCAGGCGAACGGGACGGAAAACTGGCCTTGTGCGCGTCGCCGACCTGCCGGGCCGCCTTCTTCGACACCAGCCAGAGCCGCACCCGCAAATGGTGCGACATGAACACGTGCGGGAATCGTCAGAAGAAGGCCCGCTTCCATGCCAACCAGCGCAAGAGCCCCGGATCAGCGGAGTGATCGCTACCTCGGTACATCCGAGTGGGTCCCACGCCTGCGACACATCTGTCGCGTTGGGTGCACCTTGATGGAACTCGGTCCGGAAGCCGTCGGGTAACGCCGTGAGCCGGATCCGGCGGTGATCGAATGCCGAGTCGCCGAGCCGGATCCGTGGTGCCGGAAGTGCGGTTCGGAGGGCGTGGTGCGCGACACTCCCCGGGCATCCGGCACCCGTGGACGGGCTCGCGGCGGCCGGTCCGGTATACGAGACCGATCACGGATTGCTTGACTCGCCGTCGTCGCCTTGCTGCAATCGTGGACATGCAGACGCGACTGGATCTCACACGGCGACGCCATGTCGACCTCGCCCGTGTCTCCAGCGCCTCTTGTTGCTGCGTCACGGCCCGCTGACGGGCCGAATCCCCGCACCACCGGCCCCTCGGGGGTTCCGGGTCCGGGGATTTCCTTTGTTGCCGGCGCGTGAACAATTCCGCGCCGTTCCCCCATGGTTGCGCGCCTGAATTCGGCCGTCCCCCATGTTCGTTCCGCCTGCACGAATGCATCGAGATGACGCAGCGGCAGTCGGCTCACCCACTCCCCGAAGGAATTCCCATGGCCACCGTCCTGTCCGTCTCCGGCAGTCCCTCCGCGACCTCCCGCACCGGCCGTCTGCTGCGCCATCTGGACGCACGACTGGCCCTCCAGGGCCATGAAGTGCTCCCGCTCGACGTCCGCACCGTCCCGGCGGAGGCGCTGTTGGGCGCCGACTTCCAGCATCCGGCCATCGTTGCGGCTGCCGAACTCTTCGCGCGCGCCGACGGAGTGGTCATCGGAACACCGGTCTACAAGGCCTCGTACTCGGGGGTGCTCAAGGCGCTGCTCGATCTGCTGCCGCAGTACGCCCTCACCGGCAAGACCGTGCTGCCCCTCGCGACGGGCGGCACCACCGCACACGTCCTGGCCATCGACTACGCCCTGCGGCCGGTGCTGAGTTCGATGGGCGCGGCCCATGTCGTCCAGGGCTGGTTCACGCTCGACAAGGACATCACCGTCCAGGAGGACGGCGGACTCGCCATCGCGCCGCACGCGTCCGAGGCGCTCGACCACGTCGTCGACCAGTTCTCGTCGGCGCTCGGCCGGACCGCCGTGCTCGCGGCGGCCGGCTGACGACTCCTGCGACCGAGGACCCGACGACGACACCGAACGGAGACCCGTGTCCCTCACCTTTCACTGGTTCCTGCCCACCAGCGGCGACAGCCGCCATGTCGTGGGTGGCGGGCACGGCGCGCCCGCCGGCGCCGCCAGTGCCGACCGTCCACCGACGATCGGCTATCTCTCCCAGATCGCCCGTGCCGCCGAGGACCTCGGCTTCACCGGCGCTCTGACGCCGACGGGCGCATGGTGCGAGGACGCCTGGCTCACCACGGCGATGATCAGCCGCGAGACGGAGCGGCTGAAGTTCCTGGTCGCCTTCCGTCCCGGCTTCGTCTCCCCGACGCTCGCCGCGCAGATGGCCTCCACCTATCAACGGCAGTCGGGCGGCAGGCTGCTGCTCAATGTCGTGACCGGTGGGGAGAGCCATGAGCAGCGGGCGTACGGCGACTATCTGGACAAGGACGCCCGTTACGCACGCACGGGTGAATTCCTGCACATCGTGCGGGACTTGTGGGCCGGCAGGTCGGTCACACTGGACGGCGAGCACCTTCGGGTGACGGACGCGAAGCTGGCCCAGCTGCCGGATCCCGTCCCTCCCGTGTACTTCGGCGGCTCGTCGGCCACCGCGGGCACCGTGGCCGCTCGCCACGCGGATGTGTATCTGACGTGGGGTGAGCCGCCTGCCGCGGTGGCGGAGAAGATCGGCTGGATCCGGCGGCTCGCGGCACGCGAGGGCCGCACGGTGCGATTCGGCATCAGGCTGCATGTCATCACCCGGGACACCTCGGACCAGGCCTGGGCCGAGGCGGGCCGGCTTCTCGCCGGTTTCGATCCGGCGACCGTGCGCGCCGTTCAGGACGGGCTGGCACGCAGCGAGTCGGAGGGACAGCGGCGGATGCTCGCGCTGCACGGCGGCCGACGCGACGAACTGGAGATCTCGCCGGGCCTGTGGGCGGGTATCGGTCTGGTCCGCGGTGGTGCCGGTACGGCGCTGGTCGGCAGCCATGACGAGGTCGCCGACCGGATCGAGGAGTACCGGGCCCTCGGCATCGAGGAGTTCGTGCTGTCCGGCTATCCGCACTTGGAGGAGGCCTACTGGTTCGGCGAGGGGGTGCTGCCGCGTCTGCGGTCGCGCGGTCTGTGGGCCCATCCGCAGGCACCTGCCGCACCGGTGCTCTCCCAGGTGCCGTTCGCGACGGCCGGGGGCCGTTGAAGCGGAGGGCGGTCGACGCCCCGGCCCGTCAGACCGGGGCGGGGGCGGGGGCGCAGGAGTCCGTGTCGCGGATCTCGTGGAGGTGCAACTCCACCCAGCTGCGCAGCTGACCGATGGGTTCGGCGACACCGCGGCCCAGCGGGGTGAGGGCGTACTCGACGTGCAGCGGTACGGCCGGGTAGACGGTCCGCTCGACGAAGCCGTTCGCCTCCAGTTTCCGCAGGGTGTTGGTCAGCACCTTGGGGCTGACTCCCTGGAGCCGCCGCTGCAGTGCGCCGAAGCGCTGCGGGCCCTCCTCCAGGGCGCCGATCGCGAGGGCCGACCACTTGCCCGCGAGCAGGTCCAGGATGTCCCGGCACGGACACAGGGACGCGTACACATCGTGGTCCGCATGCTGGCCCGTGGTGCAGGGTATGGGCATGGACAATCTCCTCGGTAAGGCTGTGACCTCAATACTTCCTGAGGGATAGTAGACGCCCTTGCGGGATACCACTACCCCGTGGGTAGCTTTCCGGTGTTATCGATCAGCCCGCCGGGGTCGTGCGCCCGCACCCCCGGAACCTCTCGCAGGAGATGTACATGACCAGCAGCCCGACCATGCGCGCGATCACCCAGGACACCTTCGGAGGTCCGGATGTTCTGCGCCTCGCCGACGTGGCACGGCCGGAGCCTCTGCCCACCGAGGTCCTGGTGCGCGTGCACGCGGCCGGTGTGAACCCGGTGGACTGGAAGACGCGGGAGGGCGGCGGCATGGCCGGCGTCCTCGGTGAGCCGCCGTTCATCCTGGGATGGGACGTCTCGGGCGTCGTGGAGGCGGTCGGCTTCGGTGTCCACACCCTGGAGGTCGGCGACGAGGTGTACGGCATGCCGTGGTTCCCGCGCCAGGCCGGGGCGTACGCCGAGTATGTGACGGCCCCGGCACGGCAGTTCGTGCGCAAGCCGTCGACGATCGGCCACGACCTGGCGGCCGCCGTGCCGCTGGCCGGGCTGACCGCCTGGCAGGCGCTGGTCGACGCCGCGGGGGTCGAGCCGGGGCAGCGGGTGCTGATCCACGCGGCGGCGGGCGGCGTGGGCCACTTCGCCGTGCAGTTCGCCAAGCACCTCGGCGCGTATGTGATCGGCACCGCGCGCGAGGCGAAGCACGAGTGGCTGCGCTCGCTCGGAGCGGACGAGCTCGTCGACTACACCGCGGTCCGGTTCGAGGACGCGGTGAAGGACGTGGACGTCGTCATCGATCTGATCGGCGACGGCGTGGAGGAGACCAGCACCCGGTCGCTGGCGACCCTGCGCCCCGGCGGGACGCTGGTCGCCGTGCCGTCGGGCGTCTCCCCCGAACTGGTCGCCGCGGCCGAGGCCCGGGGCCTGGTGGCGAAGCCGTACCTGGTGGAGCCGGACGGCCCCTCGCTCGCCCGCATCGCCGCACTGATCGACGAGGGCACGGTCCGGGTGGAGGTCGAGGACGTGCTGCCGCTGGCGGAGGCCGCCGAGGCGCACCGCCGGGGCGAGCAGGGCCGCACCCGCGGCAAGCTCGTACTGAACGTGGCCGGCTGACCGCGGTTCCCGACGGGCTCAGAGCAGGGCCAGTCTGCCGACCAGCTTGCCGACCTGGTTGCGCGGCCCGACGAAGCTGACGGCGAGGTAGGTCAGGTCCTCCCTCTTCGTGCCGGCCAGCTGGTCGAGGTACGCGTCGTAGACGCGTGAGGTCTGTGCGGCTTCGGGCATGTCGGCGACGAAGAAGCCCTCCTTACCGACGGCCTTCTCGCGCAGTTCCCGGACGGTCGCGGCGTCCGCGGCGAGCACGGAGCAACCCGCCCAGGGCAGACCCGCGTGCGGGGTGCCGGAGCCGTCGTGGCCGTCGCTGCCGAGGAGATCGGGCAGGGCCTTGCCCACCGCCGCGGCCATACAGGCCGCGGCGTTCGCCGCCCTCCCGGCGGGAAGGTCCTCGTCGACGACGACGACCCATTTCAGCGGCGCCTGCCGGGTCGGGATGTCGGTGCGGACGTCGGTCCGGGGCAGCCGAGCGGCTGCCGCGTCATGGTGATCGGTCATACCGTGAAACGCTAGGCACTCATCCGTACTCTAGGGAGTCCTGCCGAACGTCATCAGGCAAAGGAGAGTATTCATGGAACTTGATGCGCTCGACTGGGCTCTTCTGCGGGAGCTGCAGCACGATGCACGGCAGACGAACCGCGATCTGGCGGCCAAGACCGGTGTATCCCCCTCCACCTCCCTGGAACGGGTCAAGTCGCTGCGCGAGCGTGGCGTCATCGGCGGATACCACGCGGCGCTCGACCTGTCGGCGGTCGGACGGCCGGTGCAGGCCCTGATCTCGGTCCGGATCAGACCGCCGTCCCGGCCGGTCATCGAGGGGTTCCGCGAATGGGCGGCCCAACTGCCGGAGACCATCGGCCTGTTCGTCACATCGGGGCCGTTCGACTTCCTCATCCATGTCGCCGTCCCCGATGTGAACGGCCTGTACGCCTTCGTCATCGACCGGCTCACCGAGCGCCGGGAGGTCGCGGACGTGCAGTCGACCATGGTGTACGAGCATGTGCAGTCCCGCGCCATCACCGCTCCGGCGGCACGGCGCCGGACGGGGTGACCCCGGGTCTCCTGATGCGTTCGGAGCTGCCCGGGCTCCTGATGCGGCGCTCCCGGATGCCGGCTGCCGTCAGCGATGCCCGCGAACAGCGGGGCGGTCACTCACCGCCCCGCCAGGCGTGCACCTCCTCGGCTGCCGCGGAGCTGCCCCAGGTCCAGTCGGCGACCTCGGGCAGGTCGGTGCCGTGCTCGCGGATCCAGTCGTGGTGGCGGCTGCGCACGTCGGCCATCGCCTGGCGCAGCGCGATGAGCCGGACGGAGAGCCCCGGCACGCGGTCCACGACGTCCATCACCAGCCGGTAGCGGTCCAGGTCGTTGCGGACGACCATGTCGAACGGCGTGGTGGTGGTGCCTTCCTCCTTGTAGCCGCGGACATGGAGGTGGGCGTGGCCCGCGCGGCGGTAGGCGAGGCGGTGGATCAGCCAGGGGTAGCCGTGGTACGCGAAGATGACCGGCCGGTCCCGGGTGAACAGGGCGTCGTACTCGGGGTCCGTCATGCCGTGCGGGTGTTCCTCGTGCGGCATCAGCCGTGCCATGTCGACGACGTTGACCACCCGTACGGACAGCTCGGGGGCGTGGCGGCGCAGCAGTTCCGCCGCCGCCAGCGTCTCCTGGGTCGGTACGTCGCCCGCACACGCGAGCACCACGTCGGGTTCGCGGGTGCCGTCCTCCGTGCCCGCCCACGGCCACGCTCCGGCGCCGCGCGCGCAGTGAGCGCGGGCCTCCTCCAGGCTGAGCCAGTCGAAGGTGGGCTGCTTGCCGGCGACGATGACGTTGACGTACTCCCGGCTGCGCAGGGCGTGGTCGGCCACCGACAGCAAGGTGTTGGCGTCCGGCGGGAGGTAGACGCGCACGACTTCGGGGCTCTTGTTGAGGACGTGGTCGACGAAGCCCGGGTCCTGGTGCGAGAAGCCGTTGTGGTCCTGCCGCCAGACGTGCGAGGTCAGCAGGTAGTTCAGCGAGGCGATGGGCCGGCGCCAGGTCAGTCTGCGGGAGGTCCTGAGCCATTTGATGTGCTGGTTGACCATGGAGTCGACGATGTGGGCGAAGGCCTCGTAGCTGGAGAAGAGGCCGTGGCGGCCGGTCAGCAGGTAGCCCTCGAGCCAGCCCTGGCACAGATGCTCGGACAGCACCTCCATCACCCGCCCGTCGCGGGCGAGATGCTCGTCGGTGGCGTACACCTCGGCCTGCCAGGCCTTGTCGGTGACGTCGTACAGGGCGCCGAGACGGTTGGACTCGGTCTCGTCGGGGCCGACGACGCGGAAGTCCCGTCGCTCGGCGGTCGCCCGCATCACATCGGCCAGCAGGGTGCCGAGCACCCGAGTGGGCTCGTGGAGCGTGGTGCCGCGCTTGTCGACGGCGACGGCATGCTCTTCGAGGGCGGGCAACGGCAGTTCGCGGACGAGGAGTCCGCCGTTGGCGTGGGGTGTCGCGCCGAGCCGCCGCGCGCCGCCCGGGACGCAGGCGAGGACCTGCGGCACGGGCCGGCCCCCGGTGTCGAACAGCTCCTCGGGGCGGTAGGAGCGCAGCCAGCGTTCGAGGTGCCGCAGATGCTCGGGGTTCTCCCGGACACCGGACAGCGGCACTTGGTGGGCGCGCCAGGTGTTCTCGACCGGCAGGCCGTCGACTTCCGCGGGTCCGGTCCAGCCCTTGGGCGTACGCAGGACGATCATCGGCCAGTGGGGACGCTCCCGCACGCCGTCCCTGCGGGCGGTGCGCTGGATCTCCTCGATGCGGTTCAGGGCCTTGTCCATCGCCGCCGCCATGGCGCGGTGCACGGTCGCGGGGTCGTCGCCGGTGACATGGAGGGGTTCGTGGCCGTAGCCGCGCAGCAGTTCGTCCAGCTCGGCCTCCGGCAGCCGGGCGAGGACGGTGGGGTTGGCGATCTTGTAGCCGTTGAGATGCAGGACGGGGAGGACGGCACCGTCGTGGACGGGGTCGAGGAACTTGTTGGAGTGCCAGGACGCGGCGAGCGGCCCGGTCTCCGCCTCTCCGTCGCCGATCACGCACGTCACGAGCAGGTGCGGATTGTCGAAGGCCGCACCGTAGGCATGGGTGAGCGAGTAACCGAGCTCGCCACCCTCGTGGATGGATCCCGGCGTCTCGGGGGCGACATGGCTGGGCACCCCGCCGGGGAAGGAGAACTGCCGGAACAGCCGTGCCATCCCTTCCGCGTCACGGCTCACGTCGGGGTACGTCTCGGAGTAGGTGCCCTCCAGCCACGAGTTGGCGAGGACGGCCGGACCGCCGTGGCCCGGGCCCCAGACGCAGAGCGCGTCCAGGCCGCGGGCCTTGATCACCCGGTTGAGGTGGGTGTGGACGAGGTTCAGCCCGGGTGAGGTGCCCCAGTGACCGAGCAGCCGCGGCTTGATGTGCTCGGGGCGCAGGGGCTCCGTGAGCAGCGCGTTGGCCATGAGGTAGATCTGGCCGACGGCGAGGTAGTTGGCTGCCCGCCAGTGGGCGTCCAGGGCAGCCAGTTCCGTGTCGCCGAGGCCTTCCGGGTCGGGTGCGGTGGCGTCGTCCATGGGTGAGGGCTCCTGTCGGCGTCAGCTCGCGCGGTCGGGTGCTGCGCCGTGCCAGATCGTGGTGATGTTGCAGAACTCGCGGATGCCGTGGTCGGAGAGCTCCCTGCCGTAGCCGGAGCGCTTGGCACCCCCGAAGGGCAGTGCGGGGTGGGAGGCGGTCATGCCGTTGAAGAAGACGCCACCCGCCTCGATGTCCCGCTCGAACCGGCGCACATCGCTCGCGTCCCGGGTCCAGGCGTTGGAACTCAGGCCGAACGGGGTGTCGTTGGCGAGCGCGACGGCTTCCTCCGCGTCGGCCACCCGGTAGACGGTGGCCACCGGGCCGAACGCCTCCTCGCGGTGGATGCGCATCTCCTCGGTCACATCCGCCAGGACGGTGGGTTCGTAGAACCAGCCGCGGTCCTGCCCCTTGGGGCGCCCACCGCCGCACAGCGCGGTCGCGCCGCGCTCCAGCGCGTCGTCGACGAGCTCCTCGACGTCGGCGCGCCCCTGCTCGGTGGCGAGCGGGCCGACCTGCACGGACTCGTCCATCGGGTTGCCGACGGTGAGTTCGCGCATCCTGCCGGTGAAGCGTTCCACGAAGGCGTCGTAGACGTCGGTGTGCACGATGAAGCGCTTGGCGGCGATGCAGGACTGCCCGTTGTTCTGCACCCGGGCCGTCACGGCCGTGGCCGCGGCACGGTCGATGTCGGCGGACGGCATCACGATGAACGGGTCGCTGCCGCCGAGCTCCAGAACGGTCTTCTTCACCTCGTCGCCGGCGATGGCGGCCACCGAGCGGCCTGCGGGCTCACTGCCGGTCAGCGTCGCCGCGGCCACCCGGTTGTCGCGCAGGATGCCCTCCACGGCGCCGGAACCGACCAGCAGGGTCTGGAAGCACCCCTCGGGGTAGCCCGCGCGGAGGAAGAGATCCTCCATGTACAGCGCGGTCTGCGGGACGTTGGAGGCGTGCTTGAGCAGTCCGACGTTGCCGGCCATCAGAGCCGGGGCGGCGAACCGCATGACCTGCCAGAGCGGGAAGTTCCAGGGCATGACGGCGAGCACGACACCGAGCGGCCGGTAGCGGACGACGACCCGGGAGGCGCCGGAGTCCTGCACATCGGCGGCGTCGGGATGCTCGTCGGCGAGGAGCTTCTCGGCGTGGGAGGCGTACCAGCGCATCGCCTTGGCACACTTCGCCGCCTCGGCTCGGGCCGCCGCGATGGGTTTGCCCATCTCGGTGGTCATCGTGCGGGCGATCTCCTCCTCGTCGTCGCCGAGCAGATCGGCGGCTCGGTCCAGGAGCTGCGCGCGGCGGCCGAAGTCGGTGAGTCGGTGTTCGGCGAAAGCGCTCCTGGCGAGCGCGAGACGCCGTTCGATCTCATCGGCTCCGAGCGCGTCGAAGGTCCTGAGCGTCTCACCCGTGGCCGGGTCGACCGTGGCGATGGGCATGGGCACTGTCCTCCTCGAACTCGGTTCTTCGGCACAGGCGCGCCTCGGGCCGTCCGGTACTGCGGACGGACAGCCTCCCGGCGGGGCGTCCGTCAGCTGCCGCCGCTGGACAGCCGCAGCTGTACGTCCTTCTCCTGGTCGCCCGCCGCCATGCCCTGCTCCTGCACGGTGAAGGCGGAGGCGAGGGTCTCCTGGATCCGGTCGACGGCCCAGTAGCCGCCCTGGATCTCGGCCTCGACGGGCTCGGACAGCTGTACGGGCCCGGAGGCCGTGTGCGTACCGGAGACGTCGAAGGTCGCCGTCCACACGGTCGCGTGATCGCCCGACACGTACTGGGGCGCGTCCCCGTCATCGCGATCGGACGCGTGCGACTGTCCCAGCGCCCGGAAGACCTTGTCGGCATCCTCCTTGGCGCATCCGGTGATGCTCACCACGACAGGTGTGGTGCTCTGATCGGCACTGTTCACCGTGATTCCTCGCTCTCCGTGCGGTGTTCGCGCCGGCCCGCCGAGGGCCGACCGGGTAGGGGTTCATCGGTGGGGGCGCGATGCCTGAGGCGGCGAACCCGAAGCGTGTGGGGCCGGGATGGCGTGAGGCCGCCGACGGTGGGCGGCTGCTGCGGCACGGCTGCGCGGGGCGGGCGATGCGGCGCCGGCGGTGCCGGCCGAAGCCGTCGACCGTCGCGGTCACCGAGAGCGAGACGGCTGCCCGAAAGGGGGCCCGCGCCGGCCGAGCCGCCGAGGACGAGGAGTGCGGCGCTGTCGCGCGCCGACCGGGCGGGAGCCTCGATCAGGGCCCGGCCTCTGCCGAGCGGATCCGATCCCGTGAGCCGCCGGAACACGGCCCGGCTGCGGGTCGGCTCGAACACGCCCATCGGATTCCTCTCGCTTTCCTCTTCCTCCGGTGCGGCTGTGGATGCGGGCCCGGAGGGGTGGCGCCCCTCCAGGCTCGCCCGTCTCGGCGCTGGGTGCGAGCCGGGTCAGCCGGATGGCTCGTCGGGGACCGGCTGCTCGGGGTGAACGGAGCCGCTGCGCGGCTCTCCGGTCCGGCCCGCCCCCGACTCGTCCGCGTCCGGCAGGCTCTGATCGGGCTTGTCGTCGTCGCCCTTGCCGCTCCGGCCGCCCTCCTCGTCCTCCGTCTCATCGGATGAGGAGCGAGGGATGTCCAGCGCGTCCTCACCGCCCAGGTCCTGCTGGTCGGGAGGGTCGCGGGGTACGGGCTGGTCGGGCTCGTGATCGCTCTGCACAGGATCCTCTTGCCGACGGTCCGTCATGGTCGTTCCTTTCTGCCGGGCTCAGCAGCCGGCCTGTCGCACGGTCAGCGGGCGGCGGCCTGCCGGACGGTCCGCATCGCCCGCTCGCAGCAGGCAGCGGCCGCGGTACACCGATCACGCGTCTCGCGTGCCCGAGCGGCTCCATCCGTGCCCGGGTCGGTGCCGCCGACGGACGTGAGGAACTCCGGGCCCTCGGTCACCCGGACCGCACGGCGCTGCCCCTCCATCGTGTCCCCGCCGCCCGGCCCGGGCGCGTGGTGTCGCGGTGGCCTGCGCATGTGCTCAACTCCTTCTCGTCCTCGGCACCTCACTGCGCCCGCCGGGTACCCGGATGCCCACGGAATAACGGCCGGACAAGAAAACGTTCACTCTGCACATACTTGGCTCACCAGTGCACACCCCAGGTTCGCCCGGCAGGGGCCGGGCGAACACCGCTGTCCCCCGTACCTGGCGCAAGCCGTTCGGACCCATTCAGCCCCGGAGGCCGCCCGCATGCCGCACACGACAACCGAAGAGCCGGTCGGGGCACAGCCGGGCGGAGGACTGCCCGGTACAGGGGGGCGGGGCATCCGTGGCGTCGTGCCCGTTCTCGCGTTCGCCGGCATCACCGTCGCGGTCATGCAGACCCTGCTCGTGCCCGTCATCAAGGATCTGCCGGTCCTGCTGAGCACCAGCCCTGCCAACGCGACCTGGGTGATGACGGCCACCCTGCTGGCCGGGGCGGTGTCGACCCCGATCATGGGACGGCTCGGTGACCTCTACGGCAAGCGACGGATGCTGCTCGCCAGCCTCGCCGTGATGGTCGTCGGCTCGCTGATCTGCGGTTTCACCGACGACCTGGTGACGATGATCGTCGGCCGCGCCCTCCAGGGCTTCGCCATGGGTGCGATACCGCTGGGGATCGGCATCATGCGCGACGAGTTGCCGCGGGAGCGGCTCGGCTCGGCGATGGCCCTGATGAGCTCGTCGATCGGCGTGGGCGGCGGTCTCGCCCTCCCCGCAGCGGCTCTCGTCGCCGAGCACACCGACTGGCACACGCTGTTCTTCGCCTCGGCGGGCCTCGGTCTGCTGTCGATGCTGCTCACCGTGCTGGTGGTGCCGGAGTCCTCGCTGCGCGCCAAGGGCGGTTTCGACCTGGTGGGGGCCCTCGGGCTGAGCGCGGGCCTGGTCTCCCTGCTGCTCCCGATCACCAAGGGCGGCGACTGGGGCTGGGGCTCCCCGACGACGCTGGGTCTGTTCGGCGTCGCGGTGGCCGTGCTGCTCACCTGGGGCGTGTGGGAGCTGCGCAGCTCCGCGCCGCTGGTGGATCTGCGGACCACCGCTCGTCGCGAGGTCCTGCTCACCAATCTGGCGTCGATCATGGTCGGCGTCGCGTTCTACGCCGTCTCGCTGGTCCTTCCCCAACTGCTCCAGCTGCCGGAGTCGACCGGCTACGGTCTCGGCCGCTCCATGGTGGTGGCCGGACTCTGCGTCGCGCCGCTGGGTCTGACGATGATGTTCGTCGCCCCCCTCTACGCACGGATCTCCGCCCGTCGCGGGCCCAAGGCGACCCTGCTGCTCGGCATGCTGATCATCGCGATCGGCTACGGCGCCGGCCTCGGCCTGATGAGTGCCGCCTGGCAGACCGTCGTCATCTCCGTCGTGCTCGGCGCCGGCATCGGTCTCGCGTACTCCTCCCTGCCCGCCCTGATCATCGGCGCGGTCGATCCGTCCGAGACGGGCGCGGCGAACGGCCTGAACACGCTGATGCGGTCGATCGGCACGTCCGTGTCGAGCGCCGTGATCGGCATGGTGCTCGCGCACACCGCCGTCCCGATGGGTGATGTGCTCGTGCCGAGCATGAACGGCTTCCGGATCTCGTTCCTGATCGCCACCGGCGCGGTGCTCGCCGGGCTGGTGCTGGCCGCGTTCCTGCCCTCACAGAAGACGTCGGGGCGGCTCACCCTGCGTGCCCGCAGCGACGAGCCGGGCGCCGTGCCCGCGCTCGACGGCGAGGCCGCTGCCTTTGATGCCGGGGCCGCGGACGTACGGGGTTCTCAGACCGCCACGCGCGGTGCCGCGGGCGGGTGAGGCCGCCGCCGTACCCAGACGAGCAGCACGACCGAGGCGACGGCGGCCAGCGCACACCAGGTGGAGACGAACTCCTCCCGCCACAGCAGGAGGCACACCACCGCGCCCACCCCCGCCACGATGCCGAGCAGCCGCAGTGCCGGGTCCCGGGCGAGGAGCAGCGCTCCGACGGTGGCCAGCAGATAGCCGGCGATGATCAGCGGCGAGCGCGGCAGATCGAGGAGATAGCCGACGGTGTGGCCGCGGATCTCGGCGGTGACCGTCCGCGTGGCCAGGCAGAAGGAGAGAACCGCGGCGGTGGCGAGGCCGGCCGCGAGGGGGACGACGAGCCTCTTGCGCACCTCGGCGGGCTCGGCGAGCAGGACTCCGAGCGGGACCCACAGCGGCAGCAGCGGCAGAGCGATGGCGGCCCAGGCGTCGGTGGCCGCACCCGACCCGCCACCGCTGCGCCAGACGAGTGACTCGATGATCTGGTGCGCCCCGAGGAGCAGGGGCAGCGCGGCCAGCGGCAGATCACGGACCCGGCGGACCCCGGCCACGCAGAGCACGCCGATCGCGGCGATGCCGGTGCCCGCCACCAGGTCCGCCGTCGCACTCCAGCACATGGGGTAGGTGTTACCCGAGGCGCACGGATTCGTACCCGCGAACCACCCAGCGCGTGGTAATTTCGGTATACCCGTTGTATGCAATCAAGTGGGGGTAGCCGTGGCGTCGGGCCGGGACAAGGCGTACGCATATCTGAAGGACCATGTCCTCACCGATCCCGACATGCAGGGCACCTTCCTCTCGGAGCAGGACCTCGCCGACCGCATCGGGGTCTCCCGCACTCCCATCCGGGAGGCGCTGCTGCTGCTCGCCGCCGAGGACCTGGTGCGCCTGGTGCCCAAGCGCGGCGCACAGGTCGTGCCGCTGACGGGTCGTGAGATCACCGAACTGATGGAGCTGCGCGGGATCGTCGAACGGTACGCGGCCGAGCAGCTCATCTCGCGCGGTGGTACGCCGATGCGGGAGCTGACCGAAATCCTGGAGCGCCAGCGGACGTTGAGCACGCCCGACCAGGCCAGGGACTTCATCGCCGTGGACCATCTCTTCCACGCCACGATCGTCTCGGCGGTGGGCAACGCGCTGCTGGACCGGCACTACGACGGGCTGCGCAGCCGGCAGATCCGGGCGGGCGTGGTGGCCCTGTTCAACCAGCACGGCCGCCAGGCGGCGGTGCTGGAGGAGCACCATGCGATCCTCTCGGCGATCGCCTCCGGTGACGCCGAAGCGGCGTGCACCGCGATCGACAGCCACCTGGAGACGACACTCAAGGTGCTTCTCGCGGGCTAGGGAGTGTCGACCCAGGTCGTGCGTGCGGGGCCTGATCCCGAAGGACCGGCCCCGCTCCCGCCTGCGGCGACCGCGCAGGGCCGGCCCTAAGCGCGCAGCCTGCGGTTGGCCAGGACCGGAATGGACCGGCGTACCGCCGCGACCTCGTCGGGGTCGATGTCCGCCACGAGCAGACCCGGTCCCGCCTCGAGCCGCTGCCGTACGGTCCCGTCCGGGCCGACGACCGCGCTGTAGCCGATCCCGGTCGGCGCCTTCGAGGTCACCGTCGCGCCGGACGCCACCGGGTCCGCCTGGCCCACCGCTGCGACCCACAGGGTGGCGTCGAGCGCCCGGGCGCGGGTGAGCAGTTCCCACTGGTCGCGCTTGCCGGGGCCGTCTCCCCACGACGCGGGCAGCAGGGTGAGTACGGCTCCGGCGTCGGCGTGCGCCCGGAACAGTTCGGGGAACCGGACGTCGTAGCAGGTGGCCAGTCCGACGCGGATGCCGTCGATGTCGATCGTGACCACCTCCGATCCGGCGGCGACAGTGTCGGACTCGGCGAAGCCGAAGGCGTCGTACAGGTGGATCTTGTCGTAGGCGGCCTCGACGCCGGCGCCGGTGGCCAGCAGGGTGTTGGTCACCTTTCCGTCGGCGGCCGGGGTGAACATCCCGGCGACCACCACCAGTCCGGCCTCCTCGGCGATCCGCCGGACCTCGGTGGCCCACGGCCCGTCGAGCGGTTCGGCGAGCGGGCCGAGGCGGGTTCCGAAGCAGGCCATCGCGGCCTCGGGGAAGACGACGACACGTGCGCCGGACTCCGCCGCGCGGTGAGCCTGTTCCCGCAGAACGGCGAGGTTCTGTGCCGGGTCGGGGCCGGTGGTGATCTGGCTCAGGGCGATGCGCATGGGGTCCTTTCCGGGGGGTGCTGAGGTCAGCCGGCGGTGGTCGTGGCCCGCGCGCCGATGGCCGGTTCGGCGTGCTCCGTGGTCACCGGTGTGTCCTCGTCGTCGGTGCCGTCGCGGCCGAGGAGGAGTCCGGTGACGGTGACGGCGGCGGTCACCGCGACGTACAGGGCCAGCGGGATCCAGCTGTCGTAGGCGTCGAGCAGCGCGGTGAACAGCAGGGGCGCGACGGCGCCGCCGATCACGCCGGCGAGGGTGTAGGCGAGCGACGAGCCGGTGTAGCGCAGGCGGGGGGTGAACTGCTCGGCGATGAAGGCCGCCTGCGGACCGTACATGAGTGAGTGGAGCGCGAGCGCGACGACCACTCCGACCACGAGCAGCGGCCAGCTGCCGCCGCCGATCATGGGGAAGAAGAGGAACGGCCAGATACCGGCGGCCGCGGCGGACACGCCGTACACCAGACGGCGGTTGATGCGGTCCGAGAGCGCTCCGGCGAGCGGGATCAGGGCGACCTGGAGCGAGGAGCCGATGAGGACGGCGGCGAGGGCCGAGCCGCGCGACATGCCGAGTTCTCCGGTCGCGTAGGTCAGCACGAAGACGGTGAAGAGCGCGTAGAGCACGTCGGGGGCGACGCGGCTGAGGATCGCCGCGGCCAGGGCGCGGGGATGGGTCGCGAAGACCTCCTTGATGGGCGCCTCCGGGCGGGTCTGCTCGGCCTCCATCGCCTTGAAGACCGGCGTCTCCTCCAGCTTGGCCCGGATCCACAGACCGAAGCCGACCAGGACTCCGGAGAGCAGGAAGGCCACGCGCCAGCCCCAGGACAGGAACTGGTCCTCGGTGAGCAGGACACCGAGGGCGGCGAGCACACCGTTGGCCAGCAGGTTTCCGGCCGGGGGGCCGATCTGGGCGGCCGAGGCGTAGAACCCGCGCTTGCGCGGATCGCCGAACTCGCTGGACAGCAGTACGGCGCCGCCCCACTCGCCGCCGACGCCGACGCCCTGGGCGAACCGCAGCAGCACCAGCACGATCGGGGCCGTCACGCCGATCGTGGCGTACGTCGGCAGAAGACCGATCAGCAGGGTCGCGGCGCCGATCAGGACAAGGGTCGCGATCAGGACCTTCTTGCGGCCGATGACGTCTCCGAGCCGGCCGAAGACGAAGCCGCCGAGCGGGCGGGAGACATAGCCGACCGCGTAGGTGGAGAAGGCCAGCAGCGTCCCGGTCGTGGCGTCACCCGACGGGAAGAAGAGGTCGCCGAAGACCAGGGCCGCCGCCGCGGAGTAGATGGCGAAGTCGTACCACTCCAGGGCGGTACCGGTGAGGCTGGCGAAGAAGGCGCGGCGGACCGCCGACCTGCCGCCCCGGGGCTTGTCGATGCTGGTGCTGGTGCGCTTCACGGTTTCCGTCCTTGTGCGAGGGCGTGATGTCGACCTTCCGGCATACTTCTTGTATACAGGTCGTATGCGCAACCCCTTGGCGCACATTCATCCGCTTCGCTTCCCCCGGTACGGAGAAATCATGGCCCTGCTGAGCTTCGAACTTCCCGACGGATCGACCCGGCAGGTCGACGTCGTCCAGGTGCTGAACGCCGGATACGCCGGCCGCAGCCAGGACGACGTGGCGGCCCATGTGGCCGAGCTCGCCGAGCTGGGCGTGCCCGCCCCCTCGACGACCCCGGCGCTGTACCCGGTCTCCGCCTACCTGGCCCAGCAGACCGGACAGGTGGGCGCACAGCACGGGCGCACCTCCGGTGAGGCGGAGTGGGCGCTCGTCGTCGACCGTGACGGTGAGCTGCTGCTGACCGCCGCGTGCGACCACACCGACCGCGAGCTCGAGGTGCACGGCGTGGCCTGGAGCAAGAACGCGGGCCCCGACGTCCTCGCCCGGCGCGCCTGGCGGCTGGCCGACGTCGAGGACCGGCTCGACACGCTGACCCTGCGTGCCTGGGTGACCCACGACGGCGACGAGCTCCTCATCCAGAACGGGACGCTGGCCGAGCTGCTGACGCCGGCCTACTGGGCGGACGTGCTGCGCGGACGCGGCGATCTGATTCCCGGCACGGTGCTGATCTCGGGCACGATCCCGATGCGCGAGGGCGTCGACCAGTTCGCCGGCCGCTGGCGCGTGGAGCTGGGCGACCCGGCCACCGGCCAGGTCATCGACCTCGCGTACGACGTGGTGCCCCTGCCGGTGCCGATCGGCTGAGCAGGCCGTCGCTCGCGCCGCGGCCGGTCCCGTCCCGTCCTGTCCTGTCCGGGGCGAGCGCCCACGCGCGGCTCACGATTCGCGCCGAGATCGTCGTCGCCTCCGGAGAGGTGGTCTGCCGGGGGCGCTTCTGGTGGAGTGTCCGCCGTACGCGGGCGACGCGCCGGCGGACCCCGGCGGCAGAGCACCGTCCCCCACGGGTCGGTCAGGAAACCTCGCCCTTCGGGGGTTCGTGCAGCCCGAAGGGCGAGCCCTGGTCGTCGTGGCAGAACGTGAACCGGCCGAAGCGGGCGACCGTCTCCTCGTCGCCGGCGACATCGAAGTCGTCGACGCTGCCCCCGAGTTCGGCGACCCTCGCCAGGGCGGTCCGCATGTCGTCGACGCGGAAGAAGAGGTACGGGCCGGCGCCGGGGTCGCTGCCGTGCACACCGCCCGGGACGTCCGGGGTGCGGATGGCGTAGCCGCCGCCCTCCGTCGTGCCCTCCTCGAAGGACCAGCCGAAGAGTCCGCCGTAGAACGCACGGGCCTGGGCGGGGTCGCCGACGCCCAGTTCGAAGAAGGAGATCTCACCGGTCATAGCGGGCTTCCGCCTTCCTGTGACTGTGCCGTCCACGCTACGGCCGTCGCCGGACCCGCGCACCCGGCTGTCCACCGTCCGCGGCGCGCCGCCCCCCTTCCCCGGCTCGGCCGGCCTGCGACCGTGACAGGAGGCGCGCGCGGGGGACGTTCCCGCACGTCGAACGGCCCGCGGAAATAGGGCATCGCCCGGGAAGGATCAAGAGCGACCGGGAGAGTGCAAGGTCACAGCCTTCTCCTCTGCTGCACAGTTGTGTGCTTGACCTAGCATCTGAGCATGACGGTCCTCCCCGATGACGGGTTCTCACTGGCCGCCGAATTCCCGGATGCCACCCACGAGCAGTGGCAGCAACTGGTCGCCGGCGTGCTGCGCAAGGCAGGCAAGGACACCGCGGACACGGCGGCAGAGGACGCGCTGTCCACAGCCATCGAGGACGGGATCTCCACCCGGCCTCTGTACACCGCGGGCGACGGCGCGTACGACAGCGCCGGCCTTCCCGGCTTCGCCCCCTTCACCCGGGGCGGCAGGCCCGAGGGCGGCGCGGTGTCCGGCTGGGACGTGCGCCAGCGGCACGACCGCCCGGATCCGGAGCGTACGAACGAGGCCGTCCTCGCGGACCTGGAGAACGGGGTCACCTCTCTCTGGCTCACCGTCGGGCCGGCCGGTGTTCCGGTCTCGGGCATGGCGACGGCCCTGAAGGACGTCTACCTCGACCTCGCTCCCGTCGTACTCGACGCCGGCGCCGAATTCGACGGGGCGGCGCGGGAGTTGCTGCGCATCCACGAAGAGCGCGGACTCGCGCCCGAGGCAGCGCTGGGCAACCTCGGCGCCGACCCCCTCGGGCATGCCGCGCGCACCGGTGCGTACGACGACCTCGCCGGGCACACCGCCGCGGCCGTCGAACTCGCGCGGCTGTGCCACACCTCCCGGCCGGGGCTGCGCGCCCTGACCGTCGACGCGCTGCCGTACCACGGGGCCGGCGCGTCCGCCGCGCAGGAACTCGGCTGCTCGCTGGCGACCGGTGTCGCCCTGCTGCGGGACCTCACCGCCGCCGGGCTCTCCGTCGAAGCCGCCTGCGGTCAGCTGGAGTTCCGGTACGCGGCCACCGCCGACCAGTTCCTCACCGTCGCCAAGCTCCGCGCGGCGCGCCGGGTGTGGGCGCGCGTCGCCGAGGCCTGCGGGGCCGGTTCCGCGGGCGCGCAACGCCAGCACGCGGTGACGTCGCCGGTGATGATGACCCGGCGCGACCCGTGGGTGAACATGCTGCGCACCACCGTCGCCTCGCTCGCCGCCGGCGTCGGCGGTGCCGACGCGGTGACCGTGCTCCCCTTCGACCACGCGCTCGGCCTCCCCGACGCGTTCGCCCGCCGTATCGCGCGCAACACCTCGACCATCCTCGTCGAGGAGTCGCACGTGGGCCGCGTGATCGACCCGGCAGGCGGCTCCTGGTACGTGGAGCAGCTCACCGACGAGGTCGCGCAGGCCGCATGGGCCTGGTTCCAGGAGATCGAGCGGGCCGGCGGGCTGCCCGCCGCGCTGCGCTCCGGCCTGGTGGCCGAGCGCATCGCTGCGACCTGGGAGAGCCGCAGCGCCTCGCTGGCCAGGCGCCGCGAACCGGTCACGGGCGTCAGCGAGTTCCCGCTGCTCGCCCAGGCACCGGTGGAGCGCGACCCGGCGCCCGCCGCGCCCTCCGGCGGACTTCCCACGGTGCGCCGCGACGAGGCGTTCGAGGCGCTGCGGGCCCGCTCGGACGCGCATCTGGCCGCCACCGGCGCCCGGCCGCGTGTCTTCGTCGCGGCCATCGGCCCGGCGGCCGCCCACACCGCGCGGGTGAGCTTCGCCGCCAACCTCTTCCAGGCCGGCGGCATCGAACCGGTGCACGACCCGGTGTCGGTCGACGCGGCCTCGGCCGCCGGGGCGTTCACCGCGAGCGGGGCGCAGATCGCCTGCGTCTGCTCCAGCGACAACCTCTACGCCGAGCACGCGGTGCCGGTGGCCGAGGCGCTCAAGGCGGCCGGCGCGCGGCTTGTCCTCCTCGCCGGACGTCCCGGCGAACAGCGTGAGACGTACGAACGGGCCGGAGTCGACGAGTTCGTCGTCGCGGGCGGCGACGCGGTCGCCGTCCTCACCTCCGTCCTCGACCGGATCGGAGTGGCGTGATGCGGATCCCGGACTTCACGGAGATCGAACTCGGGGCCGGCGGCACATCGCAGGTCTCCGAGGACCAGTGGCGTACGGCAGTGAAGGAGTCGACCGGCAAGGGCGACACCGACCTGGTGTGGGACACCCCCGAGGGCATTCCCGTCAAGCCGCTCTACACCGGCGGGGATCTGGCGGGGCTGGACTTCCTCGGCACCTACCCGGGCGTCGCGCCGTATCTGCGGGGCCCGTACCCGACGATGTACGTCAACCAGCCGTGGACGATCCGTCAGTACGCCGGGTTCTCCACCGCGGAGGAGTCCAACGCCTTCTACCGGCGCAATCTCGCCGCCGGGCAGAAGGGTCTCTCGGTCGCCTTCGACCTGCCGACCCACCGCGGCTACGACAGCGACCACCCCCGGGTGACGGGCGATGTCGGCATGGCCGGTGTGGCCATCGACTCGATCTACGACATGCGCCAGTTGTTCGACGGCATCCCGCTGGACAGGATGAGCGTGTCGATGACCATGAACGGTGCCGTGCTGCCCGTTCTGGCGCTCTACATCGTGGCCGCCGAGGAACAGGGCGTACCGCCCGAGAAGCTGGCCGGGACCATTCAGAACGACATCCTCAAAGAGTTCATGGTCCGCAACACCTACATCTATCCGCCCCGGCCCTCGATGCGGATCATCTCGGACATCTTCGCGTACACCTCGCAGAAGATGCCTCGGTACAACTCCATCTCGATCTCCGGCTATCACATCCAGGAGGCAGGGGCCACGGCCGACCTGGAGCTCGCGTACACCCTCGCCGACGGCATGGAGTACCTGCGGGCGGGCATCGGCGCGGGTCTCGACGTCGACGCCTTCGCTCCCCGGCTGTCGTTCTTCTGGGCGATCGGCATGAACTTCTTCATGGAGGTCGCCAAGCTGCGGGCGGCGCGCCTGCTGTGGGCGAAGCTGGTCAAGACGTTCGACCCGAAGAACGCCAAGTCGCTCTCGCTGCGCACCCATTGCCAGACGTCGGGCTGGTCTCTGACAGCACAGGACGTCTTCAACAACGTCACGCGGACCTGTGTGGAGGCCATGGCGGCCACCCAGGGACACACCCAGTCGCTGCACACCAACGCGCTCGACGAGGCGCTGGCGCTGCCGACGGACTTCTCCGCGCGCATTGCCCGTAACACCCAGCTCCTGCTCCAGCAGGAGTCCGGGACCTGCCGGGTCATCGACCCGTGGGGCGGCAGCGCGTACGTCGAGAAGCTCACGCACGACCTCGCCCGGCGCGCCTGGCAGCACATCGAGGAGGTCGAGGCGGCCGGCGGCATGGCGCAGGCCATCGACGCGGGCATCCCCAAGCTGCGCGTCGAGGAGGCGGCCGCCCGTACGCAGGCCCGGATCGACTCGGGACGCCAGCCGGTCATCGGCGTCAACAAGTACCGCGTCGAGACCGATGAGGAGATCGACGTCCTCAAGGTCGACAACTCCTCGGTGCGCACCCAGCAGGTGGAGAAGCTGCGGCGGCTGCGCGCGGAGCGCGACGAGGGCGCCTGCCAGGACGCGCTGCGGGCGCTCACCGCGGCCGCCGAGTCCGGGCCGGGCGCGGGCCTGGAGGGCAATCTGCTGGCCCTGTCGGTCGACGCGGCGCGCGCCATGGCGACCGTCGGCGAGATCTCCGACGCCCTGGAGAAGGTCTACGGGCGCCACTCGGGGCAGATCCGTACGATCTCCGGTGTGTACCGAAACGAGGCCGGGACGTCACCGGCGGTGGAGCGGACCCGGACGCTGGTCGAGGAGTTCGAGGAGGCCGAGGGCCGTCGCCCGCGCATCCTGGTGGCCAAGATGGGCCAGGACGGGCACGACCGCGGCCAGAAGGTGATCGCGACGGCCTTCGCCGACCTCGGCTTCGACGTCGACGTGGGCCCGCTGTTCCAGACGCCGGGCGAGGTCGCCCGCCAGGCGGTGGAGGCGGACGTCCACATCGTCGGCGTCTCCTCGCTCGCCGCGGGCCATCTGACGCTGGTGCCCGCGCTGCGGGAGGAACTGGCCGCCGAGGGCCGCGAGGACATCATGATCGTGGTGGGCGGGGTGATCCCTCCACAGGACATCCCGACCCTGCTGGAGGCCGGCGCGGCAGCCGTGTTCCCGCCCGGCACGGTGATTCCCGACGCCGCGCAGGACCTGGTGAAGTCGCTGGGCGCCGCGCTCGGCCACGAGTTGTGAGCTCATGCCACCGACGATCGACATCGACAGTTACGTCAAGGGCGTACGTGAGGGGTCGCGGGCGTACATCGCGCGCGCCGTCACGCTCGTGGAGTCCACCCGCGCCGATCACCGGGCGCTGGCGCAACAGCTGCTCACCGAGCTGCTGCCGTACGCCGGCACGGCCCGGCGGGTGGGGATCAGCGGGGTGCCCGGGGTCGGCAAGTCCACCTTCATCGACGCGCTCGGGACGCTGCTGACCGGGCTCGGCCACCGGGTCGCGGTCCTCGCCGTCGATCCGTCGTCCAGCCGTACGGGCGGCTCGATCCTCGGCGACAAGACGCGGATGGAGCGGCTGTCGACGGACCCTGCGGCGTTCGTACGCCCCTCCCCCACCTCGGGCACGCTCGGCGGTGTCGCCAAGGCGACGCGCGAGACCATGATCGTGATGGAGGCGGCGGGCTACGACGTGGTGCTGGTCGAGACGGTCGGCGTGGGCCAGTCGGAGACGGCCGTGGCCAACATGGTGGACACCTTCCTGCTGCTCACCCTGGCCCGCACCGGCGACCAGCTCCAGGGCATCAAGAAGGGTGTACTGGAGCTGGCCGACGTGATCACGGTGAACAAGGCCGACGGACCCCACGAGCGGGACGCCCGCTCCGCGGCACGTGAACTCGCGGGCGCACTGCGGCTGATGCACCCCGCCGACGCGGCATGGACTCCCCCGGTGCTGTTCTGCAGCGCTCGTGAGGGCACGGGCCTGGACACGGTGTGGGAGCGGATCGAGCAGCACCGCTCGCTGCTGGACTCGACGGGGCGCCTCGCGGCCAAACGGCGTTCCCAGCAGATCGACTGGGCGTGGACGATGGTCCACGACGGGCTGCGCGACCGACTGCGCGCCCATCCCGAGGTACGTGCCCTCGCTCCCGGCCTCGAACAGCAGGTTCGCGAAGGCCAGTTGACGGCGGCGCTGGCGGCGGAACGTATCCTGGACGCGTTCTGGCGGCCGCAGCCGTAGAGGGCGTTTCGGCGCGGGCCGGGCGTCGTCGCTTGCGCGCGCCGAGCGGGGGTCGCGGACGCGGCGTGGTCTCGGCCGCCGGGCCGGAGCGGGGGTGTCGGTCGCCGGGCCCTCAGCGGTGGTGGCGACCCGGAGCAATGGCCCTGCGGCAGGAGGCTCCCGCCTCCCGCCGCGTCACCTCACCGCCCCGACGCCTCCGCGCCGCCCGCTTCTCCGACCTTGATGCCCGAGCCGACCACCCGGGCCTTGATGCCCTCCTTCTCCACCCTGATGTCCTGAAGACGCAACTCACGCAGCGACGCAGGCAGTTCGAAGGACAGGGAGAGCCGCTCCGAGAGCTCCGGCGGCTTGAGCGCGAGCAGGCCCTTGACCAGCGCGGGGTCGATGCCGAGCTTCTCCAGGAGCTCCGGGTGTGCGACCACCACGTCGACGAGGTTGACCTTCATCAGCTGCTCGGCGAACTTCGGGGCGCCCGTCAGCCGGTTCAGCTCCTTCTCGCTCGCCAGCGCCCGGCGCACCTGCGCGTCGCTGACACCGAGCCGTTCGACGATCGCCGGCACGGAGAGCAGCGCCTTGGCGCGTGCGGCCTCGCGGCTGATGAGGTCGGCCGTCTCGCGGTGCAGCCGCAGGCCGGAGTGTTCGGGGTCCTTGCCCGGCCGGTAGACGGCGACGCCCGGGATGTCGAGCTGCATGCCGTCGATGGTGGTGGTGAGGGCGCGGCCGTTGTCGCGGGTGAGACGGGCATGGGCCCGGACGTTCAGATCCTGCCCGGCGACGGCGAGTTCACCGTTGACCCGGACGGCGTCGTCGCCGCTCCCGGTGAACGTCACCTGGGAGGCTCCGAGTTCGCGATTGAGATCGTCGAAAGAGAGCAGGACCTCTCCGTCGAGGCGGCCGATGACCGCACCCTGGATGGAGGTGGGCGCGTCGCCGACGATGCGGACGTCTCGCACGCTGGCGCGTACCTCGGCGAGCGAGACACGGTCCGCGGAAACGTCCGGGACGGTGACGTCGACGCGGTCGACCCGGTCGTCGAGCACCTGGGTGAGGAACGGGAAGCCGTGGATGTCCACGTCCGGCCGCGTGGCGAGGCCGAGCGAATTCTGCAGCTTGTCGGCGGCCTTGCTCTGCGCGTACGCCTCGGCGAGCCGGTCGGCGAGCAGCAGGCAGACGGCGAACAGACCCGTGACCAGGACCAGCTTCACCAGGGCGGGCAGCGCTGCGAAGCGGCTCCTGCCGCGGTGGTTGGGCGGCTGCCAGTCGTCCTCGTCGTCGGTGTCGGACCGCAGTCCGAGCTCCAGCGGATCCCTCGGAACGTAGTCGGTGTAGTCGGGCTCCGGATCTGCCAGTTGGGCGAGTTCCTCGTACGGATTTCGCGAATGCGTCGATATGCGTGTGGGGGGTCGCATCGGCTCATCCCACCATGCGGGCCACCCTCGAACGCAAGTCCAACCGCCCATACGTAAGGGTTTGAGACAAAGATCGGCGCTGCGGCGGCGCCCGGACCTCCCACGACGTGCCTAATCTGTGTCCATGGTCACGTCGCACGTTCTCACGTGGGAAGTCACCCCGAGCCGGGGATACGAGACGGCGTGGGTGGATCTCGGGCATTCGGGTCTGCGGGCCCGGGGCCGCGCCGTCGGCATGGCGCCCGAGCCGTACTGGGTCTCGTACGAGCTGGAGACCGACGCCGGCCTCGTGACCCGCGAGCTGCGGGTGACGGTCGAGTCCGCCGCCGGGGTGCGTGCGCTGCGGCTGCGACAAGACGGCGACGGCGTGTGGCAGGCGAACGGGGAGCCGCTGCCCGGGCTCGACGGCGCGCTCGACTGTGATCTGGCACTGTGCCCGCTCACCAACACGATGCCGGTGCTGCGCCATGGACTGCACACCGCCGCGGGTGAGCAGAGCCTGGTGATGGCGTGGGTGTCGGTACCCGATCTCACCGTGCACGCCTCCCCGCAGAGCTACACCCACCTCGGCGCCTCGGAGCACGGCGCGCGCGTCCGGTTCGTCTCGGAGGACTTCCGCCGCGACGTGGAGTTCGACGCGGACGGATTCGTCGTGGACTACCCCGGACTGGCGCGCCGCACGAGCGCGCGTCAGAGCGACCGCAGTACCCACGACCAGGTGTAGGTACCGGCCCCCACGAGATACGGCGGCAGGGTGTCGGGCCCGCAGGAGGCCGTGCCGAGGCCGCGGTGGGCCGCGTCGATCCGGACCACGGGGCACGGGCGCGACACGAGCTCGTCGTGGTGGGCCGCGTCGGCGAGGTCCCGGTCCCGGTAACGCCCCACCGCTACCTGCCGTGGGCTGTCCAGCCGGATCGCGAGGCCCGGCCCGCCGTCAGCGGGCCGCAGGGTGAGGCCGCGGACGCCGTGGCGGCCTCCGCTCTCCTGGGGCCGCAGATACGGGGTGAACAGGGCGTCGACGCGTGCGCCGTACCGTCCGACGGGCGCCGAGCAGCGGTCGGGGTAGGACTCCCACGGGCCGTGCCCGTACCACTCGATCCGGTCCAGCCCCGCGACCGTCTCGAAGACCGATCCCACACGGGCGACGTCGGAGAGGCCGTCCGGCAGCACCGCCCTCTCCTCGATGAGCAGTCCGTCCGGGACCGGCGTGAGGACCTGCTCGTGCACGACGGTCCCGGCGCCGGTGTCGTACGCCGAGCGCACCGACACCTCGGCGCCCTCACGGCTCACCGACAGCGGCTTGCGGACCAGGGTGTCCAGGCCGAGTTCGCGCCACAGGTCCGCGGCTCCGCCGAGCAGATCGTTGTCGGTCGGCGCGCGCCACAGGTTCAGGACGGGCGGTGCGGTCAGCAGCGGGTGCAGGAGAAGTCCGTCGGCGTCGACCTCGACACGACCGGGCGCGGGGGTGGTGCCGAACGGTACGGTCTCGCGCTCACGGAGCCGGACCTGCGGGGTGCAGATCTCGGTGCCGCGCGCCGCCCAGGTCTCGTCCCCGGCCGTGGTGACCCGCAGCGTCAGCCAGGTCTCCCCGCCGTCAGCGGGCAGCGCGGACGTCAGCCCGGGCGGCACAGGGAGTTCGGCACAGCCCCCGGGCGGCAGGTCCGGCAGCGCGGCCGGGGCGGTGACCTCTCCCCCGTCCTCGCAGGACAGCAGCCACTGCGCGGTCAGCCAGGAGAGATCCCGGAAGTGCTGATGGTTGTGGACGGTGACCGTGCGGCCGTCGTACGACAGCCGTACGGGCGCGGCCAGTTCGCGGTGCTCGTACATCGCCGGCTTCGGCGTGCGGTCGGGGAAGAGCAGTCCGTCCGCACAGAACGCGCCGTCGTTCGGGGTGTCGCCGAAGTCACCGCCGTATGCCCAGCGGTGGCCCTCGCCGGCCACCCCGTCCGCGTACGCGCCGGCTCCGGCCCGTCCGGCGGGGCGGCCGTCGGACAGCCGCTGGAGGATGCCGTGGTCCCACAGCTCCCAGATGAATCCGCCCTGGAGACCGGGCGTGGTCTCGATGGCGGCCCAGTGGTCGGCGAGGGTGCCGTTGCTGTTGCCCATGGCGTGCGAGTACTCGCACAGGATGAGCGGCTTGGTCTGGGTGCCGGAGCGCGCGTGCGCGACGATCTCGTCGAGCGAGGCGTACATGGGGCAGACGATGTCGCTCGCGATCCGCGTCGACGACCAGTCCGTCTTCGCTGCTCCCTCGTACTGGAGGGGGCGCGTCGGGTCGTGGCGGCGCAGCCAGCCGGCGGCGGCGTCGTGGTTGGCGCCGTAGTCGCTCTCGTTGCCGAGGGACCAGACGACGACGCTCGGGTGGTTCCTGTCGCGCAGCGCCATGCGCGAGACACGGTCCACGAAGGCGGGCAGAAAGCGCGGGTCGTCGGCGATCTCGTGGGCGTGGTCGTGGCTCTCGATGTCGGCCTCGTCCACGACGTACAGGCCGAGTTCGTCGGCGAGGTCGAGCAGCGCGGGGTCGTTCGGGTAGTGGGAGGTGCGTACGGCGTTGAAGCCGAAGCGCTTCACCGTCGCCAGGTCGGCGCGCATCTCCTCGACGGTGAGGGTGCGTCCGGTGAGCGGATGGAAGTCGTGCCGGTTGACGCCGCGGATGAACACGCGCTCGCCGTTGACGAGCAGGTCCCGGCCGCGGATCTCGACGTCGCGGAAGCCGATGCGGGGCCGCGAGCGGTCGGCGACCGTGCCGTCGGCCCGGTGGAGCCGCACGGTCAGCCGGTACAGGTGGGGCGTCTCGGCCGACCACGGCCGTACGCCGGTGACCGTGGCGCTCAGCCGGGCCTCGCCGAGGAACTCCGAGACGCGCTCGTCGGCCTGGTTCGCCGCGTCGAAGGCGGCGTCCTGGGTGAGTTCGCCCCAGCCCTCCAGCTCGCCGCTGACGAACCAGCCGGGCGGGAGCGCTCCGCCCGCCGGGCGCACCTGGCAGTCGACCCGCAGCGCACCGTCGCGGCCGGCCCGTACGGCGACATCGGCGAGGTGCAGCGGATCGGTGGTGTAGAGCAGGACGGAGCGGGTGATGCCGCCGTGCCACCACTGGTCCTGGTCCTCGATGTGGGAGCTGTCGGACCACTTCACGACGGTGAGGCGCAGGGTGCTGCGCTCCCCGGGACGCACCACGCCGGTGAGGTCGAACTCGCTCGCCAGATGGGAGTCCTTGCCGATGCCGACGGCCTGCCCGTCGACCTCGACGATCAGCACGCTCTCGGCGGCGCCGACCTGGAGCACGATCCTGCGGCCCGCCCAGTCGGCGGGAATGTCGATGTCGCGCTCGTGGACGCCGGTGGGGTTGGCCGCGGGCGATGCGGGCGGGTGGTGCGGCCACGGCATCGTCACATTGGTGTAGTGGGGCGGATCGGATGCGCCGGCGTCCTGCATGGTCCAGACACCGGGCACCTCCAGGGTCGACCAGTGGTCGGCGAGCGGGGCGTCGGGGGCGGGCAGCAGTTGGAAGCGCCAGGTGCCGTCGAGGCCGATGCTGCCGGGGCGGCGGTCCACGGCGTGCATCGGCAGCCGGCGCCAGGAGGTGATCTCGGGCGATTCCCAGGGACGGATCGGCAGCATCAGCGAATGGCTCCCTTGGCCAGGTCGGCGATCATCTGTCGGGCACCGATCAGGAAGATGACGAGCAGCGGGATCAGTGCGAGGACCGCGCCGGCCATGACCATGCCGTAGTCGGTGTTCCCGTGCACGCTGTTGAGCTGCGACAGGGCGACCTGGAGGGTCACGTTGTCGGGGTTGATGAGGGAGATCAGTGGCCACGCGTAGTCGTTCCACTGTGACATGAAGGTGAAGATGCCGAGGAAGGCGAGTCCGGGCCGTACCACCGGCAGTGCCACATGCCAGTACTGGCGCAGGAATCCGCAGCCGTCGAGCCGGGAGGCGTCCATCAGTTCGTCGTGGATCGCTCCCTTCATGTACTGGCGCATCCAGAAGATGCCGAAGGCGTTGGCGGCGGCGGGGACGACGAGTGCGGTCAGGGACCCGATCCAGCCCAGCTTCGCCATGATGACGAACTGCGGGATGGCCTGGAGCTGGGCCGGCACCATGAAGATGCCCATCATCAGCACGAACAGCGCCCGGCGGCCGGGGAAGGCGAACTTCGCGAAGACGAAGGCGGCCAGCGAGTCGAAGAACAGCACCAGCACGGTCACGGACCCGGCGACGATCAGCGAGTTGAGCATCGAGCCGAAGAAGTCGATGTTGTCGAAGAGGTTGCGGACGTTCTCGCCGAAGTGCGAACCGGGCAGCAGCTTCGGCGGGTACTGGAAGATCTCGCTGGACGTGTGCGTCGACATGACGATCGCCCAGTAGAACGGCAGCAGCGAGAGGATCACGCCGAGGAGGAGTGATCCGTGGAGGGCGAATCCCGAGGCACGGGCGCCCTTGACGGCCTTGTCACGGTGCACGGCGGGCCCCTCCTACTTTTCCCTGCGCGCGACCAGGCGCCAGTTGACGATCGAGAAGATGACCACGACGAGGAAGATGCCCCAGGCCACGGCGGCTCCGTAGCCGAAGTCGTTGTTGTCGAAGCTCTGCTGGAAGAAGTAGAGGACCATCGTCTGGCCCGCGTTGTCGGGACCGCCCGCGAACGTCGAGGTGTTGGACGTCGTGGACAGCAGCACCTGCGGCTCGGAGAAGGACTGGAGACCGGTGATGGTGGAGACGACGAGGGTGAAGAGAATGACGGGGCGCATCAGCGGGACGGTGATCCGGAAGAAGGTCTGCACGGGGCTCGCGCCGTCGACCCGGGCCGCCTCGTAGAGTTCGCCGGGGATGGTCTGGAGGCCCGCGAGGAAGATGATCGCGTTGTAACCGACCCACTGCCAGCTCATCAGGGCGGCGATGGAGACCTTGATGCTCCACGGTGTCTGGAGCCAGGCGACCGGGTCCAGGCCGAGTCCCTGCAGTACGGCGTTGACGAGGCCGAAGTTGGTGGAGAAGACCGAGCCGAAAACGATGGCAACGGCCACGACGGAGGTGACGTTCGGTACGAAGAACGCGAAGCGGTAGAAGCTCGTCAGCCGCTTCGCGGAGTTGATCATCACCGCGACGAGCAGCGCCAGGAAGAGCATGGGGAAGGTCGCCATCGCCCAGATCACGAGGGTGTTGCCCAGCGCGTTCCAGAACTGTGTGTCGGAGAGCAGATAGCGGTACTGGGCGAGGCCCGCGAACTCCATGGAGCCGAGGCCGTCCCAGCGGTGGAACGAGAGGTACAGCGAGAAGCCGACGGGGATCAGGCCGAACGCCAGGAAGATCAGATAGAACGGCGATATCGCGGCGTAGAGCCGCCAGTGCCGGAGCACCGAGCGGGCCTTGGAGCGCGGCGGCAGCTCGGGCGGGGTACGCCGGCTCGCGGTCGTCCGGTCGAGGGCGGGTGCGGTGGTCACACGCTCACCCCCAGGTGGTCGGCTATGCGGCGGCAGGTCTTCATGGCGTCCTTCCAGGCCCGCTTCGGATCCTTGCCCGCCTGCGAGACACGGGTCAGTTCGTCCTTGATGGGCTGGCCGAGTGCCACGTCGTACGGGCTGTTGTAGGCGACGGGGATCTTCTCGGCGGCCGGTCCGAAGACGTCGACCGTGCGCTGGCCGCCGAAGAAGGGGTCGGGGTCGAGCATCGCCTTCTGCCGGTACGACGCCGGGGTCGAGGGGAAGAGACCGGCGTCGACGAAGCCCCGCGTCTGGTTGTCGGCCCCGAGGAGCCAGGTGATGATCTCGAATGCCTGCTCGCGCTCGCGGCACGCCTGGGTGATCGACAGGAACGAGCCGCCGTCGTTGGCCGGCCCTCCGGGCATCTGCGCCACGCGCCATGTCCCCTTGGTCTTCGGCAGGTTGAGTTTCAGGTCACCGCCGACCCAGGAGGCGCCCAGCTGGTCGGGCAGCAGTCCCTTCTCGGTGGCGGCGATCGCGTCGGGGGTGCCGGAGAGCATCGGGGAGACGAGGCCGCGGCGGCGGGCTTCGAGCGCCAGGTCCCAGGCGCGGCGGACATGTTCCTGGTCTCCGATGAAGTGGCGGTTCTTGTCGACGAAGCGCCGGGTGCCCTGGCCGATCGCGTAGTTGTAGACGGCGATGATGTCGACGACCCAGTACGCGCCCTTGATCTTCTTCTGCAGCGTCTCGCCCGTCGCGAAGTACGCCTCCCAGGTCGAGGTCCGGGCGGACACCTCGGCGGGGTCGGTGGGCAGTCCGGCCGCCTCGAAGGTGTCGGCGCGGTAGAACTGGCCGACGGGACCGGCGTCGATCGGGAAACCGATCAGGCTGCCGTCGGGCGCGGTGCCGGCGTCCCATTTCCAGGGCAGGTACTGGTCCTTGAACTTCTCGGCACCGAGGGTGCGCAGGTCCACGAACTGGTCGGCGTTCGGGAGGTAGGACGCCATGTCCTCGCCCCGCAGGCCCGCGATGTCGGGGATGTAGGCCTGCCCGGTCATCGTGGTCATCAGCTTGGAGCGGTAGTAGCCGCCGATCTGGACGGGCCTCAGCGACACGTCGGTGAAGCGGCGCTCGGCGTCGGCGACGACCTTCTCGCTCAGCCCCCCGGACCAGTACCAGAGGGTCATGGTGCGGCCGGTGGAGCCGCGGGGGACGGCGCAGCCTGCCGCGGTGGAGCCGAGCGCGGCGGCGGCCGTGGTGGCCAGCCCTGCGCGCAGCAGCCCTCTTCGGGAGAGGTGCACTGCTCCTACCGCCTTTCGGGGTCGGTGTGTCCGGACGGATGGTCAGCGGGGGGTGACGGGCGCCTCGTGCGGGGCCGGGCCGGGGTCGGCGGGCAGCCGGTCGGCCAGGAAGGCGTAGTCGTGCGAGAGCCCGGGGGTCTGTGAGCCGGTGGTGTGCCACCAGTGGGCGATGCCGTGCCAGCCGGGAGCGGCGAGCGCGCCCGTGCGGCGCTGGACGGAGAGGCCGGCGGCGAGGGTGGCGAAGCGCAGCCGGTCGGCGAGAGGCCAGCCGCCGAGGCTCGCGGCGACGAAGCTCGCCCCGAACACGTCGCCGGCCCCGGTGGCGTCGATGGCAACGATGTCGAGGGCCGGGACCTCTGCGTACTCCCCGGTGAGCTGGTCGACGGCGAGCGCACCCTCGCGTCCGCGGGTGATCACGGCGACGGGGGTCAGGTCGGCGAGCGCACCGAGCGCGGCGTCGGGGCTGTCGGTGCGGGTGTAGCGCATGGCCTCGGTGTCGTTGGGCAGGAAGGCGTGGCAGAGGGAGAGCTGTTCCAGCAGCTCGCCGGACCACTGTTCGCTGGGGTCCCAGCCGACGTCGGCGAAGATCAGGGTGCCGGAGGCGGCGGCCTTGCCGAGCCACTCCTGGGGTTCGGCGCCGAGGTGGACGAGGGCCGTGCGGGCGGGCGGCGGGTCGGGCAGCAGCTGGTCCTGGGTGTACGGAGGCGGTGTGCCGTGGGTGACCAGGGCCCGGTCGTGGCCGTGGGCGAGGGAGACGGTGACCGGTGTGTTCCAACCCTCGGCCGTACGGGAGCGGGTGAGGTCGATGCCCTCCTGCCCGGCGAGGATCTCCTCGAGCTGCCTGCCGTACAGGTCGTCGCCGAAGACGGTGGCGAGCGAGGTGGTGAGTCCGTAGCGGGCGGCCGCCACGGCGAGGTTGGCGATCCCGCCCGGGCCGCAGCCCATGCCGCCGGTCCAGATCTCCTCACCCGGGGTGGGCGGCTTGCCGAGACCGGTGAGCACGATGTCGTGGAAGAGCAGGCCGGTCAGGAGGACATCGGCCCTCGGCTCCTCGTCCACGTGCCCGCCCTCTCGTCAAAGACCTGCAAGCTGTGCACAGGATCGTGCGCTCGACGAGCAGAATTGGCAAGAGTTGAGCACGAAGATGCATGGAAATGCTTGAGATTGACGAGTAGCGTGCCCGGTGTGCTGGCTGAGCGACGACATCAACTCATCCTGCGGGCCTTGAGATCAGGCGGCCCCGCAGCCGTAACCGACCTGTCCGAGCAGCTGGGTGTGAGCGCCGCCACCGTCCGGCGGGACCTGGTCAAGCTGGAGGAGGAGGGTCTGCTCACCCGGGTCCACGGCGGAGCCGCAGTGGACGAGGGCGATCAGCCCTTCGCCGAGGTCGCGGAGATCCGGGTGCCCGAGAAGGACGCCATAGCGGTCCGTGCCGCCGCGCTGATCGAGGACGGGCAGTCCGTGCTCCTCGACATCGGCACCACGGCCTACCGGCTGGCCCGGCAGCTGCGCGGCCGCCGGCTCACCGTGATCACCAGCAATCTGGTGGTGTACGAGGAGCTGGCCGACGACACCGGCATCGAGCTGATACTGCTCGGCGGCATGGTCCGCCGGGAGTACCGCTCCCTGGTCGGCTTCCTCACCGAGGACAATCTCCGCCAGCTGCACGCGGACTGGCTCTTCCTCGGCACGAGCGGCATCCGCCCGAACGGTCACGTCATGGACACCACGGTGGTCGAGGTCCCGGTGAAGCGGGCGATGATCGCGGCCGCCGACGCGGTGGTCCTGCTCGCCGACGCCGGCAAGTTCCCGGGCACGGGCATGGCCAGGGTGTGCGGCCCGGACGCACTCGACACCGTGGTGACCAACGCCCCCGCGGATCCGGCGACCGGCGCCGCCTTCGACGAGGCAGGAGTGAAGGTGATGGAGGTATGAGGCTCACGATCCTCGGCGGTGGGGGCTTCCGGCTGCCGCTCGTCCACGGCGCCCTGCTCGGCGACCATGCCGCGGGCCGGGTCACCGACGTCGTCCTGCACGACCTGGACGCGGGCAGACTCACCGCCATCGCGCGGGTGCTGGCCGACCAGGCGGCCGGGGTGCCGGACGCACCCCGCGTCACCGTCACCACGGACCTCGACGAGGCGCTGCGCGGGGCCGACTTCGTCTTCTCCGCCATCCGCGTGGGCGGTCTGGAGGGCCGCGCCGCCGACGAGCGCATCGCTCTCGCCGAGGGAGTGCTCGGCCAGGAGACCGTCGGCGCCGGCGGCATCGCGTACGGCCTGCGGACGGTTCCCGTGGCCGTCGACATCGCACGCCGGGTGGCGAGGCTCGCGCCGGACGCCTGGGTCATCAACTTCACCAACCCGGCGGGGCTGGTCACCGAGGCCATGGCCCGTCATCTGGGCGACCGGGTCATCGGCATCTGCGACTCACCGGTGGGCCTCGGCAGACGGGTGGCGCGCGTCCTGGGCGCCGACCCGGACACCGCCTGGATCGACTACGTCGGCCTCAACCATCTCGGGTGGCTGCGCGGGCTGCGCATCGAGGGCCGCGACGAGCTGCCCCGGCTGCTCGCCGACACCGCTCTGCTCGGCTCCTTCGAGGAGGGCAAGCTCTTCGGCCCCGACTGGCTCCAGTCCCTCGGTGCGATCCCCAACGAGTATCTGCACTACTACTACTTCAACCGCGAGGCGGTGCGCGCCTACCAGGAGGCGAAGCAGACCCGCGGTGCGTTCCTGCACGAGCAACAGGCCCGTTTCTACGCGGAGATGGAGCGCCCGGACGCCCCGGCGCTGGAGACCTGGGACCGTACGCGCGCCGAACGCGAGGCGACGTACATGGCGCACAACCGCGAGGCCGCCGGGGCCGGTGAGCGGGACGCGAGCGATCTCGAGTCGGGCGGCTACGAGCAGGTGGCGCTCGCCCTGATGCGGGCCATCGCGCACAACCAGCGCACCACGCTGATCCTCAACGTCCGCAACCGGACGACGCTGTCCGTGCTGGACGCGGACGCCGTCGTCGAAGTCCCCTGCTTCGTCGACGCGAACGGCGCGCATCCGGTCTCGGTCAGCCCGCTGCCCGCCCACGCCGCGGGTCTTGTCCTCGCTGTCAAGGCCGTGGAACGTGAAGTGCTGGCCGCGGCCGACAGCGGGTCACGGGCGGCTGCCGTCAAGGCCTTCGCCCTCCACCCCCTGGTCGACTCCGTGACCGTCGCCCGCCGTCTCGTCGACGGATACACCGGCGCCCATCCCGCACTCGCATATCTGAGGTAGGAGCCGTACATGCACGACGAACGCCGCCGTATCGAGGAACGTGTCGAGCGGATCCTGGAGCAGCGCATCCGGCCCGCCGTCCATGCCGACGCGGTGCCCTTCGCGATCGAGGCCTGGGAGGCGCCGGGCGAGCCCGTGCCGTTCGAGGAGGCCGCGGCACAGTCGTACGAACCGTTCGTGACGGGCACACCGTGGGGTCCGCCCTGGGGCACCACCTGGTTCCGGGTGCGCGGCGAGGTCCCGGCCCGGTGGGCCGGCCGCCGGGTCGAGTCCGTCTTCGACCTGGGCTTCGTCGGCGACTGGCCGGGCAACCAGGCGGAAGCGCTGGTGCACACGGTGGACGGCACCCCGCTCAAGGCGGTCAACCCGCAGAACCAGTACGTCCCGGTCGCGCACCCGGCCGCCGGCGGCGAACGGGTCGACTACCTCATCGAGGCCGCCTCCAACCCGGACATCCTGGCGAACGACTTCCGCGGCCCGACCCCGCTCGGCGATCCGGCCACCGCGGGCCGTGCGCCGCTCTACACCTTCGCCCGCGCGGACCTCGCCGTACTCGACGAGAACGTCTGGCACCTCTCCCTCGATCTCCAGGTGCTGCGCGAGCTGATGCTGGAGCTCGGCGACCACGAACCGCGTCGCCACGAGATCATGCACGCACTCGACCGCGCGCTCGACGCGCTGGACCTGGACGACATCCCGGGCTCGGCGGCGGACGTACGCGAGCTGTTGCGGCCGGTCCTCGCACGGCCGGCGCACGCGAGCGCGCACACCATGTCGGCGGTCGGCCACGCCCATATCGACAGCGCCTGGCTGTGGCCGATCCGCGAGACCAAGCGCAAGGCGTCGCGCACGTTCTCCAATGTGACGGCGCTGGCGGAGGAGTACGAGGAGTTCGTCTTCGCCTGCTCCCAGGCACAGCAGTACGCCTGGGTGCGCGAGAACTACCCGCGGGTGTGGGAGCGCATCAAGAAGGCCGTCGCCGACGGGCAGTGGGCTCCGGTCGGCGGCATGTGGGTGGAGTCGGACGGCAATCTGCCCGGTGGTGAGGCCATCGCACGCCAACTCGTCCACGGCAAGCGGTTCTTCATGGAGCACTTCGGCATCGAGACCAAGGGCGTGTGGCTGCCGGACTCGTTCGGGTACAACGCGGCCTACCCGCAGCTCGCGAAGCTCGCCGGCAACGAGTGGTTCCTCACCCAGAAGCTGTCGTGGAACCAGACCAACAAACTCCCCCACCACACCTTCTGGTGGGAGGGCATCGACGGCTCGCGGATCTTCACACACTTCCCGCCGGTGGACACCTACAACGCCGAGTTCTCCGGCAAGGAGATGGCGCACGCGGTCCGCAACTACCAGGACAAGGGCGGCGGTACGCGCTCGCTCGCGCCGTTCGGGCACGGCGACGGCGGTGGCGGTCCCACCCGGGAGATGATGGAGCGCGCCCGGCGGCTCGCCGACCTCGAGGGTTCGGCCAAGGTGCGCGTCGAGCACCCGGACGCCTTCTTCGAGGCGGCCCGGGCCGAGTACCCGGACGCGCCGGTGTGGTCGGGCGAGCTCTATCTGGAGCTGCACCGCGCCACGTACACCTCGCAGGCCCGCACCAAGCAGGGCAACCGGCGCAGTGAACACCGACTGCGCGAGGCGGAGTTGTGGGCGACGGCCGCCGCCCTGCGGGTCCCCGGCTACGACTATCCGTACGAGTGGCTGGACCGGCTGTGGAAGACCGTCCTGCTGCACCAGTTCCACGACATCCTGCCCGGCTCGTCGATCGCCTGGGTGCACCGCGAGGCGGAGGCGGAGTACGCGCGGGTCGCCGGGGAGCTGGAAGCGCTGACGTCCCAGGCGCTGGCCGCGCTGGGCGAGGGCGCTCCGCAGGTGTTCAACACGAGCCCGCTGGACCGCGCCGAGGTGGTGCGGACCCCGGACGGCGGCCTGACGTACACCGAGGTGCCCGGCAGCGGAAGCGCCGCGCTCGGGACGGGCACGGCTCCCCGGCCGGTCACGACGACGGACCGGGTGCTCGACAACGGCCTGGTGCGGGTCGAGTTCGCGGACGACGGCACGCTCGCCTCCGTACGCGATCTGGTGGCGGGCCGCGAGGTGCTGGCCGGTCCCGGCAATCTGCTGCGGCTGCACAGCGATCTGCCCAACTACTGGGATGCCTGGGACATCGACAAGCACTACAGGAACCGCTTCACCGATCTGCTCGACGCCGAGTCGGTCACGGTCGTGGAGTCGGGGCCGCTGCTCGGCGCGGTACGGATCGAGCGGGCCTTCGGCAAGGGTTCCCGGATCACCCAGACGGTGACGGTCCGGGCGGGCAGCCGGCGGATCGATGTGGAGACCGACATCGACTGGCACGAGGCCGAGAAGATCCTCAAGGCGGCCTTCCCCGTCGACGTCCGTGCCGACCGGTCGACGGCGGAGATCCAGTTCGGGCACGTGCACCGGCCCACCCACACCAACACCAGCTGGGAGGCGGCCCGTTTCGAGGTCTACGGGCACCGCTGGGTGCATGTCGCGGAGCCCGGCTACGGCGTCGCCGTCATCAACGACTCGACGTACGGGCACGACGTCTCACGGACCACGCGCGAGGACGGCGGCACGACGACCACGGTCCGCCTCAGCCTGGTCCGCGCGCCGCGGGTCCCGGACCCCGAAGCCGATCAGGGACGCCACCGCTTCACCTACGCCCTGCTGCCGGGGGCGACGGTGCAGGACGCGATCGCGGAGGGATACGCGCTCAATCTGCCGCTGCGGGTGGCCGAGGCGGGCCCGGTCGCTCCGCTGGTGACCAGTGACAACCCGGCCGTCACCGTGGAGGCGGTCAAGCTCGCCGACGACCGCTCGGGCGACGTCGTGGTGCGGCTCTACGAAAGCCTCGGCGGGCGCGCACAGGCGACGCTGCGCCCCGGATTCGCCCTCGCCGGTGCGCAGGTGAACGACCTGCTGGAGCGGCCCCTGGCCGATGAGGCGGTGTCCTGCGACAGGGACACGGTGACGCTGACCCTGCGGCCGTTCCAGATCCTGACGCTGCGGCTCGCCCGCGCCTGAGGGACACGGCTCGTCCTCGTCCGTACCTCCGCCACCCGGGACAGGTAGGGACCAGGACGGGCCCCGGCTCCCGCGCGCCTCACCCGGTGCGCGGCGCCGGGGGGTTCTCCGGGTCGTCGAAGGAGGCGAGGTAGCTGGCGGCCATGTCCTTCTCCCCCAGCCCCCGGTCGACCAGCCGCTCGAAGCGCTCCGCCCCGGCGCGGGCGACATCCAGCGCGACCCCGCGCCGCTCGCCCGCCTCCACGATGAGGCGGGCGTCCTTCAGTGCGTTGTCGACGCTGAAGCTGGGGGTGAAGTCGCCGGCCAGGATCGCCTCGGTCTTCAGGCGCAGATAGCCGTTGTCCAGCGGGCCGCCGGACACGCTGTCGAGGAAGGCCCGGGGATCGACACCGAGGCCGTGGGCCAGGGCGTTCGCCTCGGCAGCGGCGTGGTTGAGGGCGCCGACCCAGCTGTTCAGGACCAGCTTGAGCTTGCTGGCACCGCCGGCGGAGCCGTCGTCGCCGACCCAGGTGGTGCGCCGCCCGACGGCGTCGAAGACGGGAGCCAGCGCCGCCCGAGCGCTGTCCGGGCCGGCCGCCAGCACGATGAGTTCGCCCGCTTCCGCGGGCTGCTTGGTGCCGAGTACGGGGGCGTCGACGAACGTCAGTCCGTGCTCGCGTGCGAAGTCGGCCAGCTCCGCCGTGGCGGCGTCCCCGACCGTGGCCGACTGGGCCCATACCGTGCCCGGGGCGAAGCCGTCGGCCGCCTCCCGCATGGCCGCGAGCACCCGCGGGCCGTCGTTGAGCACGGTGAGCACCACATCCGCGCCGCGGACGGCGTCGGCGGGCGAGTCGGCGCAGTACGCCCCGTCGGCGACGAGGGCCTCCGCCTTCGCCCGGGTGCGGTTCCAGGCACGGACGGCCAGCCCGCCGCGGAGCAGGTTCCGCGCCATGGCGGCACCCATGATCCCGGTGCCGAGCACGGCGACCGTCGTGGGTGCGCCGTCGCCGTGCGGGGCGCCTTGAGCTGAGGGCATGGTCACGCACATCGCCTTCCGTCGTCGGGGATTCGACGGTGCGAGGGTAACCAAGGAACCACCGGTGCCGCGGTGACGACGCGTCAGCAGTGCCGGGAGCATGGCCGGTTCTGCCGGTGCGGTCTACCGGTCCGCGGCCCGCCTCCGATAGAGGTTCATCCGCGCCGCACCCGACACCAGTCCGTGGAGAGCTGTGGAGGCCTGCCATGATCCGAGGACGCAGCAGCATCGACCTGGACCGGAGCCGGTTCGACGACCTCCACGACCGGCTCGATCCGCGCGCGTACGTCCACCGGCTCACCCAGCTGTCGTACGAGACACCGCACCACGCCCGGCGGGTCGTCCGCGCCACGATCACCGAGCGCGCGTCGGCCCACGGCGGAGGCCCGTTCACCGTTCTCGACCTGTGCTGCTCGTACGGCATCAACGCGGCACTGCTCAACCACCATGTGACGCTTGCCGAGTTGTACGAGCACTGGACCTGCCCGGATGCACAGACACTGACCTCCGCCGAACTCGTCCGGCGCGACCGGGAGTTCTTCGCCCTGCGGCGCAGATCGGACGCGGTCCCGGTGGTGGGGGTCGACATCGCGGGCAACGCGGTCCGGTACGCCCAGGCCGTGGGTCTGCTGGACGAGACGTACACCGAGAATCTGGAGTGCTGTCCGCCCAGCAGACATCTGCGGCGTGCGATGGCCGCCACCGGGCTGACCACCGTCACCGCAGGGATCGGTCATGTCACCTGGCGCAGCTTCGAGACACTGCTGCGCTGTGCGCACGTCCCGGTGTGGGTGAGCGCGTTCGTGCCGCGCACCGTTTCGTACCGGCCGGTGGCCGACCGGCTGGCCCGCCACGGCCTGGTCACCCGGGCGGATCCCGGTCGGACCTACCCGCGGCGTCTGTTCACCGGGCCGGCGGAACAGCGCCGGGCCGTCGAGCGGGCCCTGCGCGGCGGTCACGATCCCTCCGGGCTGGAGACGCGCGGCCGCTGCCACACGCGGCTGCACCAGTCCCGTCCGCCCACTGCCTGGGCGCATATCGGTACGAAAAGTTAGAATTCGAGCATGGGAGAGCGGCCCGTAGCACCGACTGCGCCCGAACTTGTCCTCGAAACAGACGCGGGCTCCACGGTGATGAGTCCGAGCCGGGACTATCACATCGGGCGCGACCCCTTGAGCGACATCGTGCTGGACGACGACCGGGTGTCCTGGCACCACGCGGTGCTGCACGCCGACGACGGCCACTGGACCGTCGCGGACGAGGGCAGCACCAATGGGACCTATGCCGACGGCCGGCGCATCGACGCGCAGGGGGACGTCGGACCGGGCAGCGTCCTGCGGTTCGGCCATGCCGTCGACGGTGCACGTGCCGTACTGACCGGGCAGGCACCGCCCGAGCCGGAACCCGTGTCCGAGCCCGCGTCCGGCGGGCGGGAGCGGCCCTCGGCGGTCTCGATGCCCCGGGCGACCGGTACCTTCCGGCAGCCGACCAGTGTGCGTCCGCTCCCGACCCGCACGGTCCGCATCGGCCGGGGCGACGACAACGACCTGGTCATCGATGATCTGGTGGTCTCACGCCACCACGCCGAGCTGCGGGCGCACTCCGACGGCACCTACGAGATCGTCGACATCGGCTCCCACAACGGCACCTTCCTCAACGGCCAGCCGGTCGAGAGCGCCCTGATCGCCTCCGGTGACATCGTCGGCATCGGCCACTCCGCGTTCTGCCTGGTGGGCGATCAGCTCCAGGAGTACGTCGACACCGGCGAGGTCTCCCTCGATGTGCAGGACCTCGCGGTCACCGTGGACCACGGACGCAAGACGCTCCTCGACCATGTCTCGTTCCCGGTCGGCGAGAAGTGCCTGCTCGGCGTGGTCGGCCCGAGCGGCGCCGGCAAGTCCACCCTGCTCAACGCTCTCACCGGCCTGCGGCCCGCCGACGAGGGGACCGTCCTGTACGACGGGCGCGATCTGTACCGGGACTTCGCCGAGCTGCGCCAGCGCATCGGCCTCGTGCCGCAGGACGACATCCTGCACACCCAGCTGACCGTGCGCCGGGCCCTCGGCTACGCCGCCGAACTGCGCTTCCCTCAGGACACCGGGAAGGCCGAGCGCCTGGCCCGGGTGGAGGAAGTGGTGCGCGAGCTGGGTCTGGAGGAGCGTGCGGACCAGCCGATCCACAGTCTGTCCGGCGGCCAGCGCAAGCGGGTGAGCGTGGCGCTGGAGCTGATGACCAAACCCTCGCTGCTCTTCCTCGACGAACCGACCTCCGGGCTGGACCCCGGTATGGACCGTTCGGTGATGCACATGCTCCGCGGCCTGGCCGACGACGGGCGCACCGTCGTCGTGGTCACGCACAGTGTGCTCAGTCTGGATGTGTGCGACCGGCTGCTCGTCCTCGCGCCCGGCGGCAGGATCGCCTACTACGGGCCGCCCGACGAGGCACTGCCGTTCTTCGGCTTCCAGCAGTGGCCGGAGGCCTTCGAGGCGTTCGAGAACGACCGGGACCGCGACTGGGCCGGTGCCTACCGGGACTCGCCGCTCCAGCGGCGGTACATCGCGAACGCCTCCCCCCAGCCCCACCAGCCACAGGAGTCGGCGGCCGCCTTCGTCGCTCCGCCGCCCAAGGCCCAGAGCTGGGGATCGCAGCTGAACACACTGGTGCGCCGATACGCGGCGGCGCTCGCCGCCGACCGCACCTTCCTGGTGATCATGATCGCGCTGCCGTTCGTGATGGGCGCGATGGCCCGCGCACTCGCTGGCAGCCGTCTCACCCAGGAGACGGCGATGAACGCGCTGCTCATCCTGTGCGTGGGCGGAGTGCTGATCGGCGCCGCCAACGCGGTGCGCGAGCTGGTCAAGGAACGGGTGATCTACCGGCGGGAGCGAGCCGTCGGCCTGTCCAGATCCGCGTATCTGATGTCCAAGGTCGTCGTGCTGGGCACGGTCACCGTGCTCCAGGCCGTGGTCCTGACCCTGGTCGGCCTGGTCGGCGTCGCCCCCAACGCACCCGGCGGCAAAGGGGTGCTGCTGCCACCCCTCGTGGAGATCACCCTCGCGGTCG
Organism: Streptomyces sp. CA-251247; assembly: GCF_050952975.1. NCBI lineage: Bacteria > Bacillati > Actinomycetota > Actinomycetes > Kitasatosporales > Streptomycetaceae > Streptomyces > Streptomyces sp. CA-251247. The sequence continues at coordinate 995,519 of NZ_CP191861.1, forward strand.
CGCTGCTGTCGTTCACGGCCATGATGCTCGGCCTGCTCGTCTCCGCCGTGGTCCGCAAGGAAGAGGTCACCATGCCGCTGCTGGTGCTCCTCGCCATCGTGCAGGTCGTGTTCTGCGGAGCCCTGCTCAGGCTGAGCGGGCTGCCGGTGATCGAGCAGCTGGCCTGGTTCATCCCCTCGCGCTGGGCGCTGGGAGCGATGGCGGGCACCGTGGGCCTGTCCCGGATCGTGCCCGGCGATCTCACGGCGGACCCGCTGTTCGAGCACTCCGCGGGCGTGTGGCTGCTGAACATGGGGATGCTGCTGGTGCTCGCGGTGCTCTTCGGCTACGCCGTCCTGCGGCTGCTGCGCCGCCACGAGCCCGCCGTCATGCGGAAGTAGGGCGAAGCCACCATGACCATCGAGGACTTCCGTCCGACACATGTCGTCCCCCGGGACGGTCTGCCCGCCTGGGAGGAGCCGGACGTGTCCCGGCCGACGGCGCCGCTGGACGCGCTGCTGCCGGTGCGGCTGGTCGACCGGCGGGGCGACTGGGGCCGTATCGAGTGCGCCAACGGCTGGTCGGCCTGGGTGGACGGCCGGCTGCTGGTCTCCGTACCGCAGGAGCCTCCGGCCACCGGGCAGCCCCTCACCCGCACGGCCGATCCGCGGCCGCTGCTGACCCGGGCCGGGGAGTCCCTCGGTACGTACCGGCGGGCGGCCGAGGAGCTGGCGACCGGACGGACCGACAGGGAGACGTTCCGCCGCCGGACCCGGGGACTGCGGGTCGGCATGGTGGTGGACGGGGAGTCGGTGTGGCTGTACGACTCCGAACACGAGCGCTGGGTGTACTGCGACGGCGCCCGGCTGAGCACGTTCGCGACCGCTGCCGGGCCGGAGGAGTCGGCCGGCCCGGCAGCTCGGGCCGCCGCACCGCCGGAGCCCACCCGGGTGGTGGACCAGGCGGAGGCCCGGCCGGAGGCGGCGGGACCGGCTCCGGTGCAGGCGCGGCAGGAAGGCGCGGAACCAGCTCCGGCGCAGGCCCGGCCGGAAGCCGCGGAACCGCCTCCGGCGCAGGCCCGGCCGGAGGCGGCGAAGCCTGCCGGACCGGCCCCCGCTCAGGCTCAGCCGGAAGCGGCCGAACCCGCCCGGGTGCCTCCGGAGCCCACGCGTGTCGTGAACCCGGCGCCCGCGCCCCCGGAAGCCACCCGGGCCGTCGAGCCGACGCAGGCACAGCCGCAGGCCCCGCAGGACCAGGTCCCGCAGAACGGGGAGGAGACCCGCCGCGTACCGCCCGCCGAGGCCGATCCGGATCCGCCCGCCCGGCCGGGTGACACATGATGGCGGGAAGTCCGCGCGACACCGGTCTGCCGACCGGAAGGCCGTCCGACCTGGTCGGACGCCAGATCGCGGGCTACCGCCTGGAGAACGAGATCGGGCGCGGCGGGATGGCGGTGGTGTACCGCGCCAAGGATCTGCGGCTGGACCGTACGGTCGCGCTGAAACTGCTCGCGCCGGAGCTCGCCCGCAACGACACCTTCCGCCAGAGGTTCACCCATGAGTCCCGGGTGGCCGCGGCCATCGACCATCCGCACATCGTCCCGGTCTTCGAGGCGGGCGAGACCGAAGGCATCCTCTACATCGCGATGCGCTATGTGGCCGGGCAGGACCTGCGGGCCCTGCTCGACCGCAAGGGACCGCTGCCGTTCGCCACGGCGGGCCGGATCGCCGCGCAGGTCGCCTCGGCCCTGGACGCCGCACACGCCCACGACCTGGTGCACCGTGACGTGAAGCCCGGCAACATCCTGGTCGCCGAGGGCACGGACAGCGACCACCCCGAGCACGTCTATCTCACCGACTTCGGGCTGACGAAGAAGTCGCTGTCGCTGACGGGGTTCACCTCGGTCGGACAGTTCGTGGGGACGCTCGACTACGTCGCGCCCGAGCAGATCTCCGGCCGTCCCGTCGACGGCCGGTGCGACGTCTACAGCTTCGCCTGCGTGGTCTACGAGACCCTCGCCGGGGCGCCGCCCTTCCAGCGGGACGACGACATGGCGCTGCTGTGGGCCCATCAGTTCGATCCGCCGCCGCCCCTGACGTCCAGGCGCGCCGGGCTGCCGGCCGCCGTGGACGGCGTCCTGGCGAAGGCCCTGGCCAAGAGCCCGGACGACCGTTACGGCTCCTGTCTCCAGTTCGTGGCGTCGCTGCGGGCCGCGGCGAGGAGCGGGACCCAGGCAGGGCATCCGCCGGCCCACGGGGATCTGGCCGCGGTCGCGGGGGCCGTGGACCCGGGCCCGCCACCACCGCCGCCGAGCTGGGCCATGCCGGTGTTCCCCGGGCTGCCGGCCTGAGGCCGGATCAGTGAGGGCAGCCGGGCTGGGCCTGTCCCGTTATCCGACGTCGGTCGTCCCGACCTCGCCGCGCCGGTGGACACGCAGGGCCGGCAGACTGCCGAGGAAGCCGGTGACCAGCCCCCACAGGGCGGCGAGCCCCAGAGCGGACCACAGCCGCGGCCGCAGGAACACCTCACCGCCGAGGCCTCCGTCGATGTCCCCGATGCCCAGCAGTGACAGTCCGTAGTGTGCGGTCAGCCGGGCGACGAGGCAGACGGTCAGCACCGTGAGGACGAGTGCGACGGCCATGTGTACGGCGTGCTGCCACGGCCGTACGCGGGCGGGTGAGCGCACGGCCATCACGAAGGCCGCGGCCAGCAGGAGTACCGCGGCGACGACGAGCAGCCACCAGGCGCGGCTGTCCCGCTCGGTGAGCGAACTCAGGTTGACCGTGGAGCCGCCCGGCGTGCGCAGGACTTCGTCGAGAATCTGTGGCACGGGCAGCCCGAAGGGGCCCTCGACCTTGCCGTCCCAGGTGGCGCCGAGTCCGACGGTGAAGGCGATCCAGGCGAGGTTGGGCAGCCCGAGCAGGATCACCGCGAACGTCTCGGCGGTGTGGCCCCGGGTCGCCGCGACGACGAGCCCCACGACGATGCCCAGGACGACGTAGGCGAGCAGCAGGACGACCATGGCGAATGCCGCCGGGCGCACCGACTCCTGGAAACGCAGCAGACGGCCGGGCAGCGGGGTCTTGCGCGACACGAGTACGGCCAGCAGGAGGAGGCCCGCGAGCCACACCAGTCCCAGGACGACGGTGACGGGGATGTTCGCGCGGAACCCGACCTGCGGGGCGGAGTCGAGCAGGTCACCGATGTCGGAGACGGTCCCTTCGCCCAGTGAGACGGCGAAGGAGTGCCGGGCGAAGGCAGCGAGGGCGATCAGGGCGATCGCCCACAGCACGGCGAGCCGTGCGGCCCAGCCGGCCAGCTCGCGGGCGCTCGCGACGGCGCGGTGCCGCAGAGGGCGCAGAAAGCCCTCGGCGATGACCACGGCGCCCGCCAGCGTCACCGAGAGGGGCAGGACGGTGAGTCCCGCGCTGGTCTCGGCGATGAGCCCGGCGTCCCCGGAGAGCTCCACGGAGCCGCCGACCGCCATGACGACGACCGCCGCGACGACGGACGGGAAGGCGCCTCCGGGCAGTTCGGCGGCGCCGGCGGCCCACAGCCCCAGGGCGGCCGTGACGAGGAGGGCCACCACGCCGGCGAGCACTGCCACCAGTGCTTGGAGCCAGCCGTGCGAGGCACGGGCGGGCCGGTCGCGGTCGTGGATCTCCTGGTGGCTCACGCTGCCACGCTAAGCAGCCGAGCGGCGCTCCGCCCGCCGGGAGGGCCGACCGCGTCAGCTTGCGAGCCGTGCGGATACGGAGCACACAATGGTCGTGAAGTGCCATGAAGTGTCCTCAACGGAATATGTGGTGCATCTCCACTCCGCTTGACGTCCTCATCGTGGGAAGAAGAGCCCGTGAGCGCCGAACAGCCACCGTCCGAACGCCCCACAGGTCCACCGTCAGGCCCCCTGTCCGGACCGTCGCAGGGAGGAACGACGCCGCCACCCGGCCCGCCTCCCGGCCCGTCGAGCGGCGGTGGCCCGAGCGGACCTGACGGACCCGGCGGAACGGGCGGAACGGGCGGCTCCGGCACTCCCACAGGAGGGCCCGGCGACGGAGGGCAGCGCCCGTGGTGGCGCTCCGTACCGAAGGTGGCCACCATCGCCGTCGCGCTGGTGGCCGCCGTGGCGCTGATCGTCGTCTTCACCCGCCCCGACGGAGGCTCCGGCTCGGGCTCCGGCAGCGAGGTGTTCCTCCAGGCCGCGGGTACCGCCGGCCCCGATCCCTACACCCCCTCCACCGCACGCGAGGACGCGCCCGCCGACGAGTCGGCGCAGCCGACCGAGACGGCGCAGGCGGCGAACCAGACGCAGAGCGTGGTCGGTTCAACTCCCGGTCTGTACGGCGGGACCCGCAAGGTCGCCAGCTGCGATGTCGAGCAGCAGGTCACGTACCTGACCGACAATCCGGCCAAGAACAAGGCCTTCGCCTCGGTCGTGGATGTCGAACCCGGCGCCGTACCCGCGTATCTGCGCTCGCTGACGCCCGTCCAGCTGCGGCTGGACACCCGCGTCACCAACCACGGCTACCGGGACGGCAAACCGACCAGCTACCAGGCGGTGCTCCAGACCGGCACGGCCGTCCTCATCGACGACCGCGGTGTCCCGTCGGTGCGCTGCGCCTGCGGCAACCCGCTCCAGGAGCCCAAGGAGCTGAAGGGCACACCGAAGCGCACGGGCGACGCCTGGCCCGGGTACCGTCCGGAAAAGGAAGTGGTCGTCGCTCCCGCGCCGCAGCCGGTCAAGGAGTTCGTGGTCTTCGACAGCGAGAACGACGACTGGTTCGAACGCCCGTCGGGCGGCACCGGCGGCAGCGACAAGAAGACGGCACCGCCGAAGAAGCCGCTCCCCTCGGCACCCACACCGGGCACCTCCCCCTCGGGCTCGTCCGGGTCCGCGTGTCCGTCGCCGGGCGGGAAATGCCCGCCGTCGTCACCCAGTTCGCCGCCATCGAACCCGCCGGACTCACCTTCCGAGCCTCCGCCCTCGCAACCGCAGAGCCCGGAACCTCCGCCCACCCAGTCCCCGGAGCCACCGCCGCCCCCGCCCCCACCGCCGCAGTCCGACTCGGGGGACACGGGCAACACCGCATCGGCACCGGACTCCGCACCGCCGTCCCCGGCACCGGCCAGTTAGCGGTGAGGCCCGAGCGGGCGGCCAGGCCCTCGGCGATCCCGGTCAGCCGAGTTCCAGCGAGGTGACGCCGAACGTACGCTCCGCCCCCACTTCCGGCGCCGGCCCGTTGTACATCCGGACGGTGACCGACCGGGGTTCGAGGCCCCGTGCCGCGGCGAGCGCGACGGCATCCTTCCGGGCTTCGGGTACGTCGAAGGCGACCACCTCGTCCGGGCCGAGGTGTGCGGTGAGGGCATCGAAGAGTGCGTCGGCGTCCTCGGGGGTGTCGGCGAACAGCGGGCCGATGCGGTGGCCTTCGAGAGCGGGCCGGATCACCCCGTAGCCGGTGACCCGGCCGTCCCTCAGCCGCGTGTACGCCCGGTGGCCGGCCGCGGTCAGCCAGCGGGCGACGAAGTCCCGCCGGTCGGCGGGGAAACACTCCCGGTCGTACGCGGCGATCGCGTCCAGGTGCTCCGGGGCCACGGAGACCACTCCCGGTGCCGCGGTCCCGGACCGGGCGGGGCGGCCGCCGTACCGGATGTTCTCGCCCACCGCGGTGAAGCCGGCGCGCCGGTAGGTGGCTTGCTGGGCGGGAACCGCGTCCAGGCCGACGACACGGTCGCCGGCGTGCGGGAAGGCGGCCTGCCAGGTCGCGAGGCCGAGGCCCTTCCGGCGGTGCAGCGGGTGCACGAGGTAGTAGCCGAGGAAGGCGTAGCGGTCCGAGTAGGTGACGATCGAGACCGCGGAGACGATCGTGCCGCCGACCCGGCCGACGAAGAAGCCCGCCGGGTCGGTGGGGTGGTAGCAGGCGACATCGTCGTTGCCCGGGTTCCACCCTTCGTCGGCGGCCCAGCGGGCCACCAGGTGCCAGTCCTCCAACAACGCGCCAGTGATGGTGAGTTCACCGGTGCCGGATACCGCGCCGGGTGTGCTGCCCGGGCCCGCCGAGGACGGCTGGGGGGATTCGTCGCGAGGGTTCATGGGATTGCGCACCTTTCGTGCCGTACTTCGGCGGATCGTGGGAACGGGTGGGCCGTGCGGCCCGGCGGCCGGATGGGGGCCCTGGTCAGATCAGGTCCATGGCGGCCACCTCGTCCGGGCTGCCGTAGCTGACCGGGCCCTGGAAGCGACGCCGTGCGGTGGCGAACCACCAGACCGTGGCGATCAGGAGGACGACCCCGAGGGCGATCGGGGCGTAGTTGAAGGTCGTCCCCGTGATCGGGGAGACCTGCGGGAGCATGAACAGCACGCTGCTGAACACGATCCAGGTCACGGCCACCCGCGCCACCGGCTTGCCCCAGCGTCCGAGGCTCCAGGGGCCGGCCTCGAACGCGTCGCCCAGACGCAGCCGCAGGAAGATGGGCACGCCGTAGGCGAGATACAGCCCGACCACATTCACGCTCACAATCGCGGTGAACGCCGTGTGCGACCACCACGCCGGAATGATCAGGACGAGCGAACACGCGGCCGCCAGCCAAACCGCCTTGACGGGCGTGCGGGTCCGCAGGGACACCGAATGCCACAGCTGCGAGCCGGGCATCGCGCCGTCCCGGGAGAAGGCAAAGATCTGCCGTGTATTGCTGGTCATGTTGGCGAGCCCACAGAACAGCATGGCGCCGATCACGATGAGCAGGAGCAGCTTCGCCGTGCTCGCACCGAGGCCGTCGATGAGAATCTGCACCGGCGGCGCGGAAGCACTCGCTGTAGCGGCATAATCGCGGATCGCGTACACCAGGGCGAGCATGAGGACGAGCCCGGCGACCGCCGAGCATCCGATCGCCCGCATGATGCCCCTGGGGGTGTTGACGGTCGCCTTCACCGTCTCTTCCGACATGTGGAAACTGCCGTCGAAGCCGGTGAACGTCCAACTGGTCACCAACAGGCCGAGCATTGCGGCGTACAGACCGTTGCTGAAGCCGGTGTTGTTCACGAAATGCGTGATGAACGACGGCGACTGATGGTGCGTCGGTATGAAGGCGAGACACACCACGATGACCACCATGCCGATCAGCAGCCACCACACGGAGATCCGGTTCAGGGCGGCGACGAGTTGCACGGTGTAGGTGTTCGCCAGCGCCTGGAGCAGCACGATCAGGGTGGTGATGAGCACCGTTCGCTGCCCGGTGATCTCGTAGCCCGGCCACTGCATGACGACGAACGCCTGGATGAAGGTGGCAGCCGCGTACCCCGTGGCGGCGGTGCCGCCGACCTGCCCGACGAAGTTCAGCCAGCCGGTGTACCAGGACCAGGCACCGCGGTTCCGTTTGGCGAGCTTGCCGGCCGAGAAGTACAGCGCCCCGCTCGTCGGATACGCGGACGCGATCTCGCCCATCGCGGCGCCGACGAACAGCACCATGACGGACACGCCTATCCAGCCGAGGACCAGAATCCGCGGGCCGCCGGCGCCCATGCCGAATCCGAACGCCGAGAAGATTCCGGAGATGATGTTGATGATGGTGAAGGAGATGGCGAAATTGTCGAAGGCGCGAAATCGCCGCGTGAGCTTTCGCGGATAGCCCATCGCATGCAGGGTCGCGTCGTCGTCCAGAGCGACGGCGCCGTCATGGCGATGACGGTTCTTCAATCGGGGTGCGGACATACGCTCGGACACAACTGCGTCCTTTCCCTGAGGGATTGGAAGAAGGAGTCGAAAGAGGGGATCGGCCGGGAGGAATTCAGGCGGCGCTCGGGACGGGGAGCCCGCAGGTGCGTCTCGCGCGGGTCAATTGCTCGCCCGGCGCACCGAAAACACTCCAGGGCATACGCGAGGCGTAGGGCCCCATCGCGGTGAGGACTTCCCGTGCCTCGAATTCACGCTTCGCCATGTAGAGGGCGTGCGCCAGATACGACAGGTCCAGGACCGGGGTGAACCGGTAGTCGGACGTGCGGGGGAACCAGTGGTGGTAGAGCCCCATCGAGGTGGCCAGCCACTGGGGCTGGCGCCAGGTGCGGTCGGCGAGCAGGGCGGCGGGGTCGTACTCCTCGACCAGGGCGACCAGCGGCAGCAGCCGCAGCGGGGACGCGGCCGGGGCGCGGTGGCTGAGGAACGAGGCGACGTCCCAGCGCGCACTGGCCGTGCCGCCGTGCCGGGTGAAGAAGAAGGACAGGAAGCGGTGATGGGCCTCGCGGTTCCAGGGATCGAGCCGCAGTACACGCGAGAACAGCTGCCAGGGACCGGGCGGAGCGGTCAACAGGCCCTGCGGGGCCGGGTCGAGGGGCCGACGGATACGGGCCAGAGCCAGCTGTGCCACCCAGGGCGTGGGGTCCTCGGGCAGCAGCTGCGCGGCCCGCTCACAGGCGCCGTTCGCGATGCCCACCAGGGTTCCGGTGCGCCGGTCCTGCGCGTCGGCCGAGCGCAGCGCGCGGAGCATCGCCACACGCGCCCACAGCAGCGCCGACTCGGGGCCGGGCTCCTCGGCGAGCCAGCGCTCGGCGAGGTCCGAGTCGGCCGCCTCGGACGCCAGCACCAGCGAACGGTGGGCGCGTACGTCGAAATCGTCGCGGGCGTCCCCCAGCACCTCGTGGGCACTGAGATAGCGGCCGGCTTTCACATCGACGCAGGCACGGGCCAGTTGACGGTCGTCGGCCGCCGGATGCCAGACGTACTGCCCCTCGAACGAGCCAGCGGCCACGATCCCCCTCCGTCCCCCGCATACGACAGACGCACCCTCATACACATTCCGGCCAGGCCGAATTGAGCCGGTCTCCCGCGTGATAGATCACCGACAGCGGGCCACACCCTACTCACCATCAAGTGATGGAGAAAACACTCGTTCGGAGGAACTGGCGTGTCGCCATTCCCACCGCACCCCGAAGGCCCGACGGCTGGCATATGCGAAACGCGCTCGACGGGTGACCCGAGGGGCCGAACTTGTTGAACCCTCCATCATTCATGGGATGCGGAGGCATTCCCGGTACGCCTTCCGCGCTCACCCGAATGAGCCGTACGCCCTCGTCAGAACCGCACGGGCTCGCTCGTCCGTGCGATGTGGCGACACCTCGGCCGTGGACGGTCGTTTTGTTCTGCATGATCACTGCCCGACGCGCAACGCTCATTTCATCGGTCTGTATCGCTGCCGCCCTCGCGACCGGCCTGACGCCCGGCAGCGCGAGTGCTCAATTCGCTCCCGACACCGTCACCGTGGACGGGATCGGCCTGATCGCGGAGGACGGAACGCTCACGCTGAGCGGCACCTACCGCTGCTCGTCACTGCGCACCAGCCCGATCGTCATCAGCTCCAAGGCCACCCAGGGCGGCACCCAGGTCGGCATCGGCAGCACCACGGCGATCTGCGACGGCCAGGAGCGGGAGTGGCGCAACACCGGCAACCACATGGGCCTGCTGGCGCCCGGGGCCGCGCAGGGCGAGGCCTCGCTCATCGCGCTGGACACCTCGCGCGGCTTCATCCCGATCCCCGTCGTCCTCACCACCCAGCGCGGCGATCTGACCCTCCAGCAGGGCTGACATCCGGTCAATTCCCCGGCGCCCCGCGTACCGCAGTTACAGCGGACGCGGGGCCTTCGCCGTGTGACCAGGGCATTCCGGAGCGTCGCCGGCGGGCGGACACATCAGAACGCCCTACCCCCTTGACAACGATGTCAGCCAGTGGTCCAGTCCTCCAGCATCAAGGCATCGACGAGGAGGCGGCACAGCGATGGCACTGGGAACCACATTCGCGGCGCTCCGGCCCCACCGGCGCTCCCTCGGCGCACAGGCCGTCGCCCTGATGCTCTCGCTCCTCGAACCCGCCCCGGCAGCCGCCGACAACCCGGGACGGGCCACGGCCCGCCGTGAAGACCGCGCGCCGCGACTGTTCCCGCGGCCCCGTTCGGTGCACAGGCGTCCCGAGACCGTCCGCCTTCCGGCGGCGGTGACCGTCGTTCGCGGGGCGTCGACCGATGCCGGCGCCCTGTCCGTCGTCGAGGAGGTGCTCCACGACGCGGGCGTCCGCGCCATCGGCCGCTCGGACGACCACGCGCCCGTACGCGATCGGTTCGTCGTCCACGTCGGCGGCCACCAGGAGAACGGGGCAACGGCCGATGTGCTGAGCGCACTCGGGGTCCAGGGCGCCGAGACCATGGCCGCCGAGGGGTACGTCCTCGCCGTCGGCGCGGGCCGGGACGGTCGCCGTCACATCGTGCTGAGCGGCGCGGACCCCACAGGCACGTACTACGCCGCCCAGACGCTGCGCCGGCTGGTGCACGGGCCGAAGCTGCGGGGGACGGTGATCCGCGACTGGCCCTCGTTGTCGCGGCGCGGAGTTGTCGATGTCTCGCGGAGCTCACCGTGGTCGCATCAGCGCCGCCTCGCCGACCTGGCGTGGCTGGGCGGGCACAAGGTGAACGCGTACTACTACGCGCCCGCGGACGCGCCCTGCCGGGGACCCGAGGGGCGCTCGCCGTTTCCACCGGGCGAACTCGCCCGTATCGCGGAGCTGGTGGGGCACGCCAGGGCTCACCACGTGGAGTTCGGCTACGTCCTCTCCCCCGGCCGGCCGGGGCACTGCGCCCTTGGCGAGCTGACGGCGAAGGCCGCAGCCCTGAGGAACATCGGTGTCCACAGCTTTGTCGTGGCCTTCGACGACCTCGGCGGCGGTCGGCGCGACGGCGCGGTGGGCACGGAGCCCTGGGCCATGGCTCACGCTCAGGCGCGTCTGGCCAATGCCCTCAGCGCGGGATGCGCAGGGCACCCCGGAGCGGCACCCGTGCAGATCGCGCCCACCGCGTACGAAGGCCCGGGGCAGGACGCCTATCTGCGACGGCTCGCGCAGGAACTCGATCCCGACATCGCTGTTCTGTGGAGTGCCGGGAGCGCGGTGTCGGCCTCCCGAAGCGGGCGGGCCACCGCACGCGAGGTCTTCGGCCGTCGAGTGCTGGTACGGGACTGGGATCCGGCGGGCGGCACACCGGGCGGGCTGTCGCTCGGGCCCTACGCGGGACACGGCCCGGGTCTCGCCGAGGAGGCGCTCGGACTGGTCACCGTCCCACCGCCCCGGGCATCGCGGATCGCCCTGTCCGGATTCGCCGACTACGCCTGGAACGACGGGGACTACGACCCCGAACGGTCCTGGTCGGCCGCGCTCGACGAACTGACCGGCGGGGACGAAGCTGCCACCGACGCCCTGCGCGCCTTCGCCGATATCCACCGCACCGGCGGGACGACCGTTCACCGGGGCGGTGAACTCGCCGCCGTCGTATCGGAGTTCCGCCGCAGCGGCCACACGGCTCCGCTCCGCACAGCGCTCCGCGCGGTCCATGAAGCGCCCGCGGTGCTCCGCGACCGCTTGCGGGACCCCGCCTTCCTCGCCGACACCGGCCCGTGGCTGGACGCCGCCGAGGCATGCGGCGAAGCCGCTCTCGCGGCACTGGAGTCGACGACCGCGCGCAGCCCCCACCGCCATGCCACCGCCGGAGAGCCGCACCCCTCGCCCGTCCCGCTCGTCGAGGCTGCCCGGTCCTTCACCGAGCCGGGTTCGCATGCCGCTGTGCCGGTCGAATGCGGCCCGGTGCTTGCGGAGTTCGTGGCCGCCGCACTGGAGATGACAAGCCTTCGCCCGGTCCCCGGCGGGACCGGGACCGAGGCCCGCCGTCCACGTCCGGGCCGGACCGGCGAGAGCCGGCCGCTCGCCGACGGCGGGGCGTGAGCGGGCCATTGACAGGTTTCGGACGACCATGAAAGCTTTCCCGGACCCGAATCGGACAACGTTGTCAGCAAGGGGCGCCCAGATGCGAGAGTCGGCCGTTCGGATACGCACGAGAACCGCCCGGTTGCTGGCGGCCGTCCTGCTCGCCGGCGGACTGTCCGGCCCGGCGGGCTCGGCCGTGGCCGCCGGGGCACCGGCCGTCGCGGACGACCCGGCCTCGCTCGTCAACCCCTTCGTGGGCACCCAGAACTTCGGCAACACCTTTCCCGGTGCGAGCGCGCCGTTCGGCATGGTGCAGGTCAGCCCGGACACCGGTGGCCAGGGCGGCTACGACTACCAGCAGAACAGGATCCACGGCTTCAGCCAGACCCATCTGTCGGGCGTGGGCTGCGGGGTGGCCGGTGAGCTGCCGATCATGCCGACCACGGGCGCTGTCGGAAGCGTGGACCCCGACGACTACCGCTCGGAGTACTCGCACGACGACGAGCAGGCGGAGCCGGGCTACTACCGGGTGAACCTCACGTCGTACGGGATCGACGCGGAGCTCACCGCGACCCCGCGGACCGGCTGGCAGCGCTACACGTTCCCGTCCACGGGCGATGCCAACGTGCTGTTCAACACCGGCAGGGCCAACCAGAAGGTGTACGACTCCGAGGTCCATGTGATCGGCGACCGGACGGTCGAGGGGCGCGTCGACGCGGGCAACTTCTGCGCGGGCAAGGACCGTCACACCGTCTACTTCACCGCCACCTTCGACCGCCCGTTCAGGGCGCAGGGCACCTGGCGCGGGTCGACCCCCACGCCGGGCGGCAGGGACGCCGCGGGCGAGGGGGGCAACGGCGCCTGGGTGACCTTCGACGCGAGCGCCGACAAGGACGTCGTGGTGAAGGTCGGCCTGTCGTACACCGGGATCGAGGGTGCCCGGAAGAACCTGGCCGCGGAGACGAAGGACTCGTACGACTTCGACGCCACGCGCGCCGCCCTGCACAGCACCTGGCAGAAGCAGCTGGGGTCCGTCCGGATCGGCGGCGGCTCGCGCGAGCGGCAGAGCGCCTTCTACACCGCGCTCTATCACGCGCAGTTGCACCCGAACGTGGCCGGCGACGTGGACGGCCGCTATGTGGGCTTCGACCGCAAGGCCCATACGGCGGACGGCTACACGCCCTACCAGAACTTCTCCCTGTGGGACACCTACCGGCCGCAGAACCAGCTGCTGGAGCTTCTGCAACCCGGGGTGGCCCGCGATGTCGCCCTGTCCGTCGTCGCGATCGGCAGGGACGGCGGCTGGCTCCCCCGGTGGGCGCTCGCCAACAGCGAGACCAACATCATGACCGGCGATCCGGTGACACCGTTCCTCGTCGAGGCCTGGTCCAAAGGGCTCCTCTCCGGCCACGAGAAGGAGGCGTACGCGCTGCTGCGGAAGAACGCCACCACCACCCCGCCCGCCGGTTCCCCCTACAACGGCCGCTCGGGCGTGGACTTCTACAGCGAACGCGGCTACATCCCGTCCGGCCTCGGACTCGGCAAGGACTGCGCGGACAAGGGCGGCGACAATGACTGCAACCACCCCGCGTCGGCCACGCTCGAATACGCGGCGGCGGACGCCTCGCTGGCCCTGATGGCGAAGGGGCTCGGACACGGCGCCGACGCGCGGATGTTCGCCGGGCGGGGGCAGTGGTACCGCAATCTGTGGGACTCCTCCATCGGCCAGTTCCGCCCCCGGACGTCGCAGGGCACCTGGGTGACCCCCTACGATCCGGTGGAAGCGGGCCATCAGTTCCACGAGGGCGGTGCTTATCAGTACCAGTGGCTGGTGCCCCAGGACCCGGCCGGGCTGGTCAGGCTCATGGGCGGCAGGAAGGCCACGGAGAAGCGCCTGGACGCCTTCTTCGTCCATGACAAGCTGCTGACCGACCCGGCCGGGACCGCCCGCAAGGACTGGATCTCGCAGCCGTACGACTACTACGGCAAGCCGACCTACAACCCCAACAACGAGCCCGATCTGCACGCCCCGTACATGTATCTGTGGGCGGGCGCGCCCGCGAAGACGGCCACCGTCACCCGGGCAGCGATGACGCTGTTCACCACCGGGCCCGACGGCATGACGGGCAACGACGACCTGGGCACCATGTCGGCCTGGTACGTGTTCTCCTCGCTCGGGCTGTATCCGGTGATGAGCGGCGCCGATCAGCTGGCCCTGTCCAGCCCGCAGTTCGAGTCGGCGGTGGTGACGGTCGGCCGGTACGGCCGGCATCAGGGCGGCACGCTGCGGATCACCGCTCCCGGCGCGAGCGACGAACGCCGGTATGTGCAGACCGTGGCCCTCGACGGCGCGCCGGTCAACCGGACCTGGCTGGACTGGGACGCCATCGCGGACGGTGGCCGTATCGACCACCGGCTCGGCACGACGCCGTCCGCGTGGGGCACCGCCCCGGGCGCCGAACCGCCGTCCGTCAACGCCGGGGGCGGCGCCGACCGCCGCCGCGAACTGAACGCCTCGCTGCGGTCCGCCTCCGACGTCGTACCGGCCGGCAGCAGTGGGCAGACGGCGCATCTGGCGGTGGATGTCCTCGCACAGTCCCCGGGCGACGTCCGGGCGGCCGTCGGTGTCCGGGCTCCCGCCGGGTGGTCCGTGAAGGCGGCATCCCGGCTGACGCTCGACTCGCGTCATCTGCCGGTGCAGAAGACGGTCCCGATCGCGGTCGGTGTGCCCGCCGGGACGGCAACGGGCTCCTATCCCGTACGGATCACGCTCACCGCGCCGGGCATGGCCACGGTCGTCCGCGACGCCACGGTCGACGTGCGTCCGGCCGCGTCCTGCGCGACGGGGGGTGAGCCCTCGTGCGCGGTGGATCTGACCGCGGCGCTGAACCACGACGGCACGGCGACGACGGACCAGTCCGGCCAGGGTGACTTCGACGGGGGCGGCTGGAGCTACGACGCCGGGCTGCTGCCCGCTGCCGGGCCGGTCACCTGGAGCGGCACGACATACCGGGCGCCCGACCCGTCGGGGGCCGCGCCGAACTTCGTCGAGGCCCGTGGCCAGACGCTGTTGCTGCCCTCCAGGGCCCGGTCGTCGCTGCGGCTGGTGGCCGCCTCCCACAACGGTCCGGTGACCACTTCGCTGACCGTGCGCTACACCGACGGCAGTACGGCACAGGTACCGGTGACGATCGGCGACTGGGCGGGCTCCGCGCCGGCCGGCAGCACCGTGGTCCTCGACATGCCGCACCGGATCAAGGCCGGACAGGGCGTCGACGGGCCGCCGGTACGGCTGTTCGGCGACTCCGCGGCGCTCGACGGCACCAGGTCACCCCGCTCGGTGACGCTCCCCGACGATGCGCGGGTCGAGGTGTACGCGATCACCTTGACGTGAGCCGCACGCCCCGGCCGTCCCCTCGCGCCCCGACCCCGCACCACCGGCGCAGCCCCCCACCTCGCACCACCCGGACCGATTTCCGAGGTAGAGCCCATGAGCAGCAGAGCAGCACCGGCGGACACCGACCGTCCCGCGCCCCCGGCCGAAGCGCCGGGCCGGCGCAGGTTCCTCGGGACCGTGGTGGCCGCGGCGGTCACAGCCGCCTTACCGGCGACCGCGCACGCCGCACCCCGCGGGCCGCGCCGTCTCTTTCTGGGCACCTACACCTCCGTCGCCGGTGGTGGCGCCGGCATCGGTCTCGCGGCGTACGACGACACGACCGGGCACATCACCGCCACCGGCACCGTCACCGGTGTCGGCGACCCGTCGTTCCTGGCACTCCACCCCTCCGGCGGCACGCTCTACACGGTGAACGAGCGGCAGGACGGCGCGGTGACCGCGGTCCGGCTCTCCTCCGACGGACGGCACCAGGTCCTCGGCAGCCGCGCCACCGGCGGCGCGGGCCCCTGTCATCTGTCCGTGCATCCGGGCGGCAACTGGCTGCTGAGCGCCAACTACACGTCCGGCAGCGTCGCCGTGCACCCGATCGAGGCGTCGGGCGCGCTGGGGGCACGCACGGCCCTCGTGACGCATTCCGCGCCGCCGCCCGGCCCCGGCCAGGCGGGACCGCACGCGCACCAGATCGTCACCAGCCCGGACGGCGGTCATGTCCTCGCCGTCGATCTGGGCACCGACACCGTCTACACCTATCGGCTCGACACCGCGCGCGGCACGCTCACCGCGGTGTCACGGGCGACGGTCCGACCGGGCGCCGGGCCACGCCACCTCACCTTCCATCCCTCGGGCCGCTACGCGTACCTGGCCAACGAGCTGGACAACACGGTGGCCGTCTGCGCCTACGACCCGGCCACGGGCACCCTGACCCCGGGCGCGCCGCAGCCCACCGGGACGGGCCCGGGAACGAGCTATCCGGCGCAGCTCGCGGTGACCCGCGACGGCCGGTTCGCGTTTCTCGCCAACCGTGGGCACAACAGCCTCACCCGCTATGCCGTGGAGGACGGCGGAGCGCGGCTGCGGCTGCTCGACACCGTCCCGGTCGGCGGCGACCACCCACGACACATCGCCCTCTCGCCGTCGCAGAACCTGCTGTTCGCCGCCAACCAGCGCTCCAGCACGGTGTCCGTGTTCCATGTCGATCAGGCGACCGGAGAACTGCGGCCCGCGGGAAGCCCCTTTCGCTTTCCGGTAGCGGTCTGCGCACTACCGCTGTAGCCCCATGCGGCAGCACGCCCCGCGCTCGCGGCGCGGGGCGTGCTGCCGTATCTGCCGCGGTCAGTGCTGCGGGCGGGCCAGCCGGAGGGTGACGAGCTCGAAGGGACGCAGGCTCAACCGGACTGTCCCATCGGCGAGTTCGGGCTGCGGCACGTCGGCCAGGGGCCGCTCCAGCAGATCGGTCGCGACCACCCCGAGTGCCTCGAATTCCGTCGCGAGACGCACGCGGACGCGGCCGCCGCGCGATTCGTAGAGCCGCACGATCACATCACCGCTGCCGTCGTCCGCCAGCTTCACCGCGCTGACGATCACCGCGTCCTGATCGACCGTCACCAGCGGGGCCACCGCACCGTCACCGGTTACGGTGCGCTCGGGGAGGTTGATACGGAAGCCTTCGCGGACCGCGTCCGCGATGTCCGCACCCGGCACGAGGGCGTGCCGGAACCGGTGGACGCCCTGGTCGGTCTCGGGGTCGGGGAAGCGCGGGGCCCGGAGCAGGGAGACCCGGAGCGTGGTCGTCGTGCCGCTGTCGGTGTCGCGCACGGTACGGGTGACGTCATGGCCGTACGTCGAGTCGTTGACGACCGCGACACCCCAGCCGGGCTCCTCCAGATGCACGAAACGGTGGTTGCACGCCTCGAACTTGGCCGCCTCCCAGCTGGTGTTGGTGTGGGTGGCCCGGTGGAAGTGCCCGAACTGCGTCTCGGAGGCGTAGCGCTCGGCGTGGATGTCCAGCGGGAAGGACAGCTTGAGGAACTTCTCCGTCTCGTGCCAGTCGACCTCGGTCTCGATGTCCAGGCGTTTGGCTCCCGCGGAAAGCGTCAGGACCTGGGTGACCTTCGAGTCGCCGAAGCTGCGGACGACGCGTACGGCGGTCGCGTTCTCGGAGTTCACGGCCGTGACCTCGTCGGCGACGGTGAGATCGGTGACGGTGTTGCGGTAGAACGCGTCGACGTCCCACGCGTCCCACATGTTCGGGAAGTCGGGGTGGATCTGCAGGAGGCCGGCGGCGATGCCCGGTGCGACCGTCTCGCGCTCGGCCCCGATGTCGTAGGCGGAGACCACCAGGCCGCGGCCGTCGACCTCCACTTCCAGCAGGCCGTTGTGGAGGACGAAGCCGCCGCCCTCGCGCGGGGTGAGCGACGCGCCGCCGCCGTCGGTGGCGGGCGACGCGCCTCCCGCGGGTACGCCGTGCCGCTCGTGCGGTGCGCCGTTGAAGACCAGCCGGGTGCCGGAGGCGGGATCACCGGCGAGCGCACGCTGGGCCGCGTCGATGATGCCGTCCAGCTCTCCGGCCACGGTCGCATACGTCCGGGCGGCCTCGCGGTGCACCCAGGCGATGGAGGAGCCGGGCAGGATGTCGTGGAACTGGTGCAGCAGCACCGTCTTCCACAGCCGGTCCAACTCCTCGTAGGGATAGGGGAAGCCGGTCCGTACGGCAGCGGTCGCGGCCCACAGCTCGGCCTCCCGCAGCAGGTGCTCGCTGCGGCGGTTGCCCTGCTTGGTCTTCGCCTGGCTGGTCAGGGTGGCCCGGTGGAGCTCCAGATAGAGCTCGCCGACCCAGACGGGCGCCTGCGGGTACTCCGCCTCGGCCTTGGCGAAGAACTCGGCCGGGCTCTCCCAGCTCACCGTCGCCGACCCTTCGAGGCTGCGCAGCCGGGCGGCCTTGGCGACCATCTCCCGGGTGGTGCCGCCGCCTCCGTCGCCCCATCCGGTCGGGGCGAGCGAGTGGCGTGCGACTCCCTTGTCCTTGAAGTTGCGCGCCGCGTGGGCGATCTCGCTGCCCTTCATGGAGCAGTTGTAGGTGTCGACCGGCGGGAAGTGCGTGAAGATCCGGGTGCCGTCGATGCCCTCCCACTGGAAGGTGTGGTGGGGGAACTTGTTCGTCTGCGACCACGAGATCTTCTGGGTGAGCAGCCACTTGGAGCCTGCGGCCTTGATGATCTGCGGCAGTCCGGCGGCGAAGCCGAACGTGTCGGGGAGCCACGCCTCGTCGTTCTCGATGCCGAACTCGTCGAGGAAGAAGCGCTTTCCGTGCACGAACTGCCGGGCCATCGCCTCCGAGCCGGGCATGTTGGTGTCGGACTCCACCCACATACCGCCGGCCGGCACGAAGCGCCCGTCGGCGACGGCGGCCTTGACCTTGGCGTAGACCTCGGGGCGGTGCTCCTTGATCCAGGCGAACTGCTGTGCCTGGGACATCGCGAAGACGAAGTCGGGCTCGTCCTCCAGCAGCGCCGTCATGTTGGACGTCGTCCGGGCGACCTTGCGCACGGTCTCGCGCAGCGGCCACAGCCAGGCCGAGTCGATGTGGGCGTGCCCCACCGCGCTGATCCGGTGGGCGGACGGCTCGGCAGGCGTGGACAGGACCTCTTCGAGGCAGGCCCGCGCATCTGCCGCCGTGCCGTTGACGTCCTGGAGGTCGACGGCGTCCAGAGCCCGGCCGACCGCGCGCAGGATCAAGTGCCGGCGCTGGCTGTCGGCGGACAGTTCCTGCATCAGCTCACCGAGGACCTCCAGGTCCAGGACGAGGTTCCACACGGTCTCGTCGAAGACGGCGAGGTCCATGCGTGCGAGCCGGTACTGCGGCTCGCTGCCCGCGGTCTCCTTGTCGCCGAGCTGCGTCGGCAGGAAGGGGTGGTAATCGAGGATCACGGGGTTGGACGCGGCCTCGATGTGCAGCCGCACCTCCTCACCGCCCTGGACCGGAGCGCCGATACGGACCCACTGGTTGCGCGGGTTGAGGCCCTTCACCGGGGTGCCGTCGGCCCGGTAGACGAGGCCCTCGCACTGGAAGCCCGGCATGTTCTCGTCGAATCCGAGGTCGAGCAGCGCCTCGACGGTCCGGCCGGCCCACTCCTCGGGCACGGTGCCGGTCACCCGGAACCAGCTGGTCCCCCAGGGAGCACCCCACATGTCGCCGACCTTGATCGGCCCGGGTTCGGCCGCGAGTCCTTCGGCGACCGGGACGGGCTCGCCGGGTGCGTTCCACACCGCGACGTCCAGCGGCACGGACCGGGGGTGGACGGCGGGGCGTATGCGTTCGTCGAGGACCCTCCTGAGGCGGGATTCGACGAGGCTGCGGTCGTCATGCATGTGGGGTGGCTCCGAGGGTTGCGGTGGTGGTTACCAGGGGTGGGTGACGGTCACGGGAGTCGACGCGGTGTAGAGCTCCCCCACGGCGCGCAGTTCGAACCGCGCCGCGCTCTCGCCCTGTTCGGGCCGCAGGCCCGGGACGAAGTGGGCCCGCTGACAGGTGGCCCCGAGGAAGCGCCGTGTCCCGTCCGGCAGCACCCGGTGGAGGGCGTAATGGCGCACGGCTCCGGGGGCGGGCTGCCAGGCGAAGCGCAGATCGCCGCCCGCGGCCGCGGTGATGCGCAGACCGGCGGGTGCCGACGGGTTCTGTGCCGCCTTGTCGCGTACGGCCAGGGAGCCGAGGCGCCAGGTCACCGGGCCTTTGGTGCCGGTCAGCCGGACTCCCAGCGCGCGGACCGTCCCGGACAGGCCGGTCAGCCGCACGGTGGTGGTGGTCCAGCCGCGGCCCGGGGTGGCGAGCGGCACATAGGTGTACGGATGCGGCTGCCCGGGTCCGGCGGGCTCGCCCGTGGCGAGGGCCAGTTCGACGGTGACCCCGGCACTCTCGCTGCGGTGGACGAGTTCGACCACGGTGTCGGCGGTGAACGGCAGCCGGCACGCGTACAGGTCGAGGGTGGTGGGAGCGGTGAGCGTGCCGCCGACGAGGAGGCTGCTGCCGCCGTGCCAGGCGTCGGAGAAGTCGTAGGCCACCGTGGGGCGTTGGCCGGTCGTGCGCACGACCCACTGCCGCGAGGGCATGCGGTCCTGGACTCCGAGGTGGTTCCACGGCGCGTCCGACGTCACCTTTCCGCTCTCGTACCAGCGCAGTCCGTGGCCGGTGTTGAAGACGGTGGCGAACGGCAGCGTGTCGACGGTGGAGCGGTCGGCGACGGCGAGCGCCGGGGCCCGCCAGGGGTCGCCGGGTGTCGGCCGGGACGGGTCGAGGGACTGCCCGCTCCAGAACCGGTCGTCGGCGGCGTGGAACTGTGCGGGGGTGCGGCCCGCGGGCAGGTGGTTGCGGGTCCACTCCGGCCGGTAGAAGCCCAGCGAGACGACGTCCGGTGTGTTCACCGGGATGATGGCGTCCCAGTCGACGGACCGGTTCCAGCCGTTCGCCTCGACGTCGACACCGGCCCACAACTCGTAGCGACTGCGGCCCAGTTGCTCTGCGGTACGACCCCACGCGGCCAGCGTGGAGCGGGACCAGCGGAAGTCGACGAACATGGAGTCGGCCGCCTGGAAGAAGGGCTTGTTGCGGTCGTTCAGCGCCCCCTGCCAGCTGACCGATCCACTCACGGTCATCGAGTCGTACCAGCAGACCCGCAGGCCCTTCGGCCGGCCGAGCGCGGTGAGTTCCTTCAGGAAGCCGGTCATGTCGGCGGCCAGCGCAGCGTCCCCGCCACCGGTCTCGGCGTTGATGAACCAGCCGTCGAAGCCGTACGCGGCCGCGACCGCGACGAGGCGCTGGGCCAGCGGGAAGCGGCCGAAGGAGTCCTTCTGGACCAGGTCCCGGGTCCAGCGCAGATCCCCGCCGTAGGCGACGGGCGGGAGGAACACGCTGCCGAGCACGGGGACACCGTGGCGGTGCGCGGCGTCCACGACGGGCGCGTTGGGCGCGAGGATCAGGCCCTCGCCGGACGAGCCGCCCCAGAAGACGAGTTCGTCGAGGTAGGACCAGTGGGTCAGTGCGTAGTGGTCGGCGGTGGCGGCGCCTTGGGACGGATTGCCGGCGGTGGGGCCGAAGGAGACCAGGGACTGGATGCGCGCCTGTCCGGCACGGGCGGTGGTGTTCACCGGGACCGGGGTGAAGCGCCTCGCCAGGGGCACGGTCGCGGAGTTGAACGCCAGGTCCGCGTCGTCCTCGGCGCGCCAGGCCTTGAGGCTCCGCCAGGTGATGCCGGGGCCGGGTGTCCCGGCGGGAAAGGAGTCCGGGTACCAGTACGCGGCGTACGGCGCGCCGGAGGCGGCCCTGGTCGCGGCGGAGGCCGCACCGGGCAGGACGGCCGGCGCCACGGCCGCGGCGGCGGAGGCCAGAAGGAGGGCTCGTCTGCTGAGGTGGGGGGTCATGGTGTGCTCCGTATCGTTCGGGGACGGCTTACGGTGCTGTGCTTGTGGCGGAGGGCCGTGTCATGAGCCGGCCCGCTCGGGGGTGACGACCTCGGTGATCCCGCGCGCGGCGAGATGGTCCCGGTCGTCGCTGCGGCTCGCGAGAACGGTGGTGGGGCGCGCGCCCTGGGCGGTCAGCCGGGCGAACGCCTCGAACACGCTGCCGCCGGGTGCGCACACGGAGCGCCGGGGCGCGGTCTCGTCGTCGCCCGCGTCGACGACGAGGGCGAGGGTGCGCGGCTCGGGCGGCTTCTTCCCCTCGCGCCATTCCTCGATGATCCGGGCGATGGCCCGGCCGGCGGGCTTGACCTCCCGGTCGTTGGTCAGCAGGCCGAGGCTGTACTCGAGTTCGGGGAAGTCGGCGAGCGAGCGGGACACGTCGTGGGAGCACCACCAGGTCACGCCCCAGACGTCCGGGCAGTCCAGCGCGTTCGCCACGGTGGCCTCGGTGAAGGCGGCGGCGTCGGCGGCGGGGACGAGGGGGGCGGGGGCGCCGACCTCCTGGAGCCAGACGGGACGGTCCGGGGACGGTGCCCAGGCCTTGGAGAGTTCGATCATGTAGGCGGCGTGGTGCTCGGTGGCGGTGCCGGTGGGGCCATGGCGCTGCGCCGTGCCGTTGAAGACCCAGGAGTGCACGGCGGTCATGGCGCCGAGGCGGGCGGCGTGCGCGGGGGTGAACGGGTGGTCGTCCCGGTACCAGGCCGCGTCGTACTCGGCGTGCAGATGGAGCCTGCCGGGTGCACCCGCCTCGCACGCGTCCAGCAGTCGGGTGAGCCAACTGCCCGCCTGGGCAGGGGAGATACGGTCGGGGTCGGGGTGCGGCCCGCCGGAGAACTGGTTGATCTCGTTGCCGATGGTCATGCCGATGAAGTTCGGCCGGTCGGCGAGCGCTGCCGCGAGGGTGCGCAGGTACTCCGCCTGCCCCGAGACGACGTCCGGGTCGGTGAAGATGTTGCGCCGGTGCCAGGTCTGGGTCCAGGCGGGCAGGAAGTCGAAGCTCGACAGATGGCCCTGGAGTCCGTCCACGTTGACGTCGAGCCCGCGCTCGGCGGCCGCGTCGGCGAGCTGGACGAGCTGCTCGACGGCGCGCGGGCGGATCAGCGTGCGGTTGGGCTGGAACAGCGGCCAGAGCGGGAAGACCCGGATGTGGTCCAGGCCGAGGCCGGCGATGGAGTCGAGATCGGCGCGCACGGCGTCGAGGTCGAAGTCCAGCCAGTGGTGGAACCAGCCCTGGCTGGGCGTGTAGTTGGCGCCGAAGCGCGGCACGGAAGAGCTCATACGGGAGAGGTGTCCTCGTTCTGTGGTGCGACGGCGATGGGGGGCCGGGCGGTCAGCCCTTGACGGCCCCCTCACCGACACCGCGGAAGAAGAAGCGCTGCAGACAGGCGAAGAGGATGATCAGGGGCAGCACGGCGATGATCGTTCCGGCGGCGACGAGGCGTTCGTCGTTGGCGAAGGTGCCGTGCAGATAGTTCAGGCCGATGGTGAGCGTGAAGTTCTGCGGATCGCTGAGGACGATGAGCGGCCACAGGAAGTCGTCCCAGGCGCCCATGAAGGAGAAGATCGCGACCACCGCGAGGGTGCCCTTGACCGAGGGCAGGGCAATACGCAGGAATCGCTGCCACACGTTCGCGCCGTCGACATAGGCCGCCTCCTCCACCTCCTGCGGGAGGCCCAGGAAGGCGTTGCGCATCAGAAGGACGTTGAGCGCTCCGATGCAGCCCGGCAACAGGACCGCGATCAGGGTGTTGTTCAGGCCGAGGTCCCGCATGGTGGTGAACTGGGCGATGATGATGCCCTCGACGGGGACGAGCATCGCGAGGACGAAGGCGAGCGTCGCGGCCCGGCGTCCGCGGTAGCGCATCCGGGCGAGCGCGTAGCCCGCGAGTGCCGCGCCGACGCAGTTGGTGACCACATTGGTCGCGGCGACCTTCAGGGAGTTGAGGGCGTAGTCCCACACCGGGATGGTGTCGGCGACGCGCGTGTAGTTGTCGAGGGTCGGCTCGCTGGGGAAGAACTTCGGAGGGGAACTGAAGATGTCCTCGTGCGGCCCCTTGAGCGAGGTGGACAGCTGCCACAGGAAGGGCCCGACGGTCAGGGCCAGTACGGCGAGCAGCAGGAGGTAGCGCAGGACGAGCTGCCAGCCCGGGATCCGCCGGCCTTCGGCGTCCGTCACCCTGACCGCGTTCACGCGTCCTCCCGGCGGTCGGCGCGGAGCACGAGCAGCATCAGGGCGACGGTGACGACGAAGACGACCACCGAGATGGCGGAGGCGTAGCCGACGCGCCCGGACAGTCCGGTGCCGACGCGCTGGACGAGCATGACGAGCGTGGTGTCCTCGCCCGCGGGCCCTCCGCTGGGGCCGGCCATCAGATAGACCTCGGAGAAGACCTTGAAGGCGGCGACCGAGGAGAGGGCCCCGACGAGGACCATGGTGGAGCGGACGGCGGGCACGGTGACGGTGACGAAGCGCCGGACGGGGCCCGCCCCGTCGACGGCCGCGGCCTCGTGGAGTTCACGTGGCACGTTCGCCAGCGCGGCCAGATAAATGATCATGTAGTAGCCGAGGCCCTTCCAGACCGTCACCGCCATGGCGCTGCCGAGCAGCAGCCACTGGTCGCTGAGGAAGCCGACCTTGCCGACGCCCACCGCCTCCAGGACGGCGTTGATCAGCCCGCGGTCGTCCAGCATCCACACCCAGATCAGACCGACGACCACGATGGAGGCGACCACCGGTGTGTAGAAGGCCGACCGGAAGAAGGTGATACCGGGGATGTGGCGCTGCACGAGCATCGCGAGCAGCAGCGGCAGGATCACCAGCGCGGGCACCACACCGAGGACGTACAGGGTGCTGTTGCGCAGTCCGATCCAGAACATGTCGTCGTGGAGGAGTTCCTCGAAGTTGGCGAGGCCCACGAACTGTCCGGGGATCAGGGTGCGGCGGTCGGTGAAGGCGTTCACCAGCGTGCTGATGAAGGGATACAGGCTGAACGCGCCGACGATCAGCAGACCCGGTGCGGCGAACAGCCAGGGACTGGTCGGCAGTTGACGCCTGATCGGGCTGCCGGGGCGGCGGCCGCCGGAGCGGGCCGCCCCTTTCGGCTCGAAACGCTCCGGCGGGCTCGCCGCGGCGGAGGAAACGGTGGAGGTGGTCATGGCGGATCCGGCTCAGCTCTGCTGGAGCAGCCGGTCGCAGGCCTTGACAGCGTTGTCAAGCGCTTCCTCGGGGCTCTCCTTGCCCTGGAGCGCCCGCGCCACCGCATTGCGCAGCTCGGTCTTCATCTGCTCGCTGAACAACACCGGTGTGTAATTGACCGCTGTCTTCAGGGACTTGGCGGCCGCGACCCGGACGCGGGTCTCGTCGCTGCCGTCCTCCTTGGTGAAGTACGGGTCGTCCAGGGAGCCCGCGGTGCTCGGGAAGATGGCGACCTTCTTGGCGAACTCCATCTGGCGGGTCGCGTCGGTCACGAAGTGCGCGAAGGCGACGGCGGCGGGCTTCTGCTGCGACCGGGAGTTCACCATCACGCCCATGACGTACATGTTGGCGTGGCCGGTGCTGCTGACCTGGTCGGTGATCCCGATGTTCTTGTACAGACCGGGCGCCTGCTTCTTGAAGTTCCCGAGGTCCAGCGCGCTGCCCGGGTTCATGGCCACCGACTCGGTCAGGAACTTGTGGCCCGCGGACTCGGGCGTGGCCGTGAGTGCCTGCGGATCAAGCGCCTTGGCGTCGTACAACTCCTTGTACTTGGTGAGGAGTTCGACGCCCTTCGCGTCATTGAAGGCGAAGCCGGTGCCCTCCTTGTTCATCAGCGGGACGTCGTAGCGGCCGAAGTCCTCGATGGTGGGCACATTGGCCAGGGTGGCGATCTTCCCCTTGCTCTTCTGCGCCAGCTGGAGCCCGGCCGCGAAGACCTGGTCGTACGTCTTCGGCGGCTGTGCGGCGTCGAGCCCCGCCTCGGTGAGGAGCCGCTTGTTGTAGAAGAGCGGGCCGGTGTTGAGATACCAGGGGAAGGCGAAGGTGCCCTCCATGCCGGGTATCCGATGGCTCTGCCAGGCGCCTTCCAGATACTCCTTGCGGTACTGGGAGGCGGCCTTGTCCAGGTCGAGGGCGAGCCCGGCCTTGGCGAGCGGGGCGACCAGGTCCGGCGAGACGTTGACGACGTCGGGCAGAGTGCCTCCGGCGGCATCCGCGCTGATCTTGTCGGCATAGCCCTCGGCCGGCCGGTCGACCCACTTCACGTCGGTACCGGGGTGCTGCTTCTCGAAGTCGGCGATCAGGCCGTTGAAGTAGTCCTTGAAGTTGGCCTGGAGGTTCCAGGTCTGGAAGGTGATCCGGCCCTCGACCTTGCCGGAGGCGTCGGACGAACCGGTGTCCGATGCGCCGCCGCAGGCACTCAGCGGCAGGACGACGGCGATGACGGCGGCAGCGGCGAATGCCCTGCGGTTGATGCGCACGGTGAACGGCTCCTTTGCTCGGACCAGACGTGCGGACGCCGGAGCTGCGGCCACCGGCTGTTCACTGCGACCAGACCCTGCAAGTGAACTGCCCGTGAAGTCAAGACATTCGCGCCAACTAATGCGTTCCGCTCTGCATTAGTCCAGGTCAGAGCCGCGCGAGCAAGCACTTGCGGGGATCAACTAAAGCGCTTTAGGCTACAGGCGCTCAAGCGCTTTAGTACGACGGGTGAAAGGGGCCCCAGTGGCAGCGGAAACACCGCCGGGGGCGGCGGGTCCACCGTCCAGGCGGGCACCGGTGCGTCGCCCCACGATGAAGGACATCGCCCGCCGTGCCGGTGTCTCGGAGAGCGCTGTGTCCTTCGCGCTGAACGACCGGCCGGGGGTCTCGGAGATCACCCGCGACCGGGTGCGCCGGGTCGCCGAGCAGCTGGGCTGGCGGCCGAGTACGGCCGCCCGTGCGCTGTCCGGCGAAGGCGCGGCGACGGTCGGGCTCGTCGTGGCACGGCCCGCGACGACGCTCGGCGTGGACTCGTTCTTCCTCCAGTTGATCTCCGGCATCCAGGAAGTGCTGTCGGAGCGTCACCTCGGTCTGCTGTTCCAGGTGGTGGAGGACGTGGCGGACGAATGCGCCGTCTACCGCCGCTGGTGGGCCGAACACCGCGTGGACGGTGTGCTGGTGGTGGATCCGCGGACGGACGACCCGCGCCCGGCGCTGCTGGACGAACTGGGACTGCCCGGGGTCGTCATCGGCGGGCTGCCCGACGGACACCCGAATCTCTCCCAGGTGCGGGCCGACGACACCGGCGCGATGGCCGTGATCGTCGGCCGGCTGCACGAGCTCGGCCACCGGCGGATCGTGCACATCGCGGGTCTGTCCTCGCTCGCCCACACCGACCGGCGCATCCGCTCGCTCCGCGCGGAGGCCGAGCGGCGCGGCCTGGCCGAGGCCCGTTCGGTGACCACCGACTACTCCGACACCGAGGGTGCCGCGGTGACCCGGCGGGTGCTGACGGGCGAGGCGCCGCCCACCGCCCTCGTCTACGACAACGACGTGATGGCCGCCGCGGGCGCCGCCGTGACGAGCGGTCTGGGTCTCCACGTGCCCGGCGACGTCTCGATCGTCTCGTGGGAGGACTCGGTGCTGTGCCGGATGGCCCACCCCTGGCTGACCGCGCTGTCGCGGGACACGGTCGCCTTCGGGCGGCTCGCCGCCGAGGAACTGACGGCCCTGCTGGACGGGGGCGCGGCACGGACGGTGCGGGTACCGCTCCCCCGGCTCCTGGAACGGGAGAGCACGGCGACCGCGCCGGGCGCGGGCTGAGACCGGTGTTGCGGAAGGTGACCCCGCCGACGGGGCGCTACGCCCAGCGGGTGGCGAGCAGCAGCGCGATGTCGTCGGGCCGGTCCGCCGCCTGTCCGGCCTCCTGGATCAGGCGGTCGGCCGTCTCGGCCAGGGTCAGCGATCCGCATTCGGCGAACGTGGCGCACAGCCGGTCGATACCGACGTCGATGTCGCGCCCCGGCTCCTCGACGAGACCGTCGGTGAACAACGCCAGCACCGCGCCGGGCTCCAGACGCAGTTCGGTGACCGGATAGGTGGCGGCGGGGTCGACGCCGAGAACGACTCCGCCCGCCAGGTTGAGCACGTCGGTCCTGCCGTCGGGGTGCCGCAGCAGCGGCTGCGGATGACCGGCCCGTACGGCCCGCGTGATGCCGGTCGCCGGGTCGACGACGATGTAGCAGCAACTGGCGAACTGGCCCGGGTCGAGGTCGATGAGCAGCCGGTTCGTACCGGTCACCACCTCTTGCGGATCGTGGCCGGCCAGCGCGAACGCCCGCAGCGCGGTGCGCAGTTGACCCATCGTGGCCGCCGCGGACACCCCGTGCCCCTGGACGTCGCCGATGACCAGGGCGATCTTGTCACCTTGCTCGACCACGTCGTACCAGTCGCCGCCGACCTCCATGCCCTGGGTGCCGGGGAGGTAGCGCCCCACGGTCGCGGCATTGCTCAGGACGGGCAGCCGGTGCGGCAGCAGGGCATCCTGCAGTCCGCGGGCGAGCGCCGCCTCGCTGTCGTAGCGCTGGGCGCGCTCCAGCGCCTGGGCGATGAGTCCGGCGAGCGCGGTCAGCACCGTACGTTCCTCGGGGCTGAATCCGCGCGGCTGGTCGAAGCCGAGGATGCAGGAGCCCACCGGCCGACCGGAGGCGATCAGCGGCAAGAAGGCCCGCGCGCCCACATGGGCGTCGAGGGGGATGCCGGGATAGGCGGTTGCCAGATGCTCCATCGACTCGAAGAAGATCGGGCGTCCGGAGGTCAGGGTTTCGACTCCGGGCAGCCGCGCGTCGAGAGCCACGCCGTCGAAGCGGTCCAGGAACCCCTGCGGGAAGCCGGTCTCCCAGGCCAGGTAGAGGTGTCTCTCGTTGAGCAGATAGATCGCCAGCTGCCGGCCGCCGAAGGCCGGGAGCAGTTCCTCGGTGACCACGGCGGATACCTGACGTGCCGTGACGGCCTCGGTCAGGGCGATGGCCAGGGCGACCGGACGGTAGAGCGCCGAGGCGCGGTCGGCCGGTGAGCCGAGCCCGGCGCCGGGGGTGATCACCGAACCCGGGGCGTACGAGGGCTCGTCCGCGGGCGTGAGGCTCGCGGTCAGACCGTCATGGCCGGGGAAGAGGGAGACGGACAGCCACTCGTCCTCGGTCCGCCGGGCCATGAAGTGCACGGCGGTGTGGGACATCATCGCGGCCCGGTAGTGGTCCTCGTAGGCGGGGTTGCCGAGCCAGGGCACCACGTCCCACAGGATGCGCCCGGTCAGTTCGGGCGCGCCGCGCTCGAACATCTTCTCGGCGCGCTGGTTGAGGTAGGTGATCCGCCCGAGCCGGTCGAGCGAGAAGATCCCGCGGGGCAGCCGCTCCGTCGCCTCGGAGATGATCGGCCCGGTGCCGAGGTCCACCAGGAACCCGGTCAGACGGTCCGCCTGTCCGGCCTCGGGCGGGCCGGCGCGGCGGCCCGTGATCTCGAGCAGATGCGGCCGGCCGTCGGGCCCGCGCAGCCGCATTCTCCGGGCCACCGGTCGGCTGGAGTCGAGCGCCTGCCGCGCGACGGCCCACAGGCCGAACATGTCCTCCGGCGACAGCCGTTCGGTCAGCGCCTCGATCGTGCCCGGGAATCCCTGGGGATCGGCGCCGAGGATGGTGCACATGTCCTCGTCAGCCGTGACGGTTCCGCTGCTCAGCTCCCACTCGAAGTGGCCGATCCGTACGGGGGGTGTGGTGAGGGCGGGCAACTGGACGGGGACCGGTTCGCCCTCCCAGGCGACGGGCGAGCCCCGGGCGCTCAGTGCGGCGAGCGCGGCTCCGAGCCGCCGGGCGGCGTTGTGGATCCGGTGGCGGTCGCTGTTGTCGACCGGCTGCCCGGCGGTGGCGCGCCGCAGAACCACCAGGACGCCGAACCTCTCGCTGTCGGCGACGACGGGAACGTAGAGCGATCCGAAGGGGAAGGGCAGGCCCGCCATGAGCTGTGGGAAGCGCCGCATCGCTTCCTCGGCGTCCGCCAGGTGGACGGCGCGTCCCGATCTGTAGGCCTCGGCGACGGGGAACGGCCTGTTCACATGCATGCGCCACCAGGGCTTGAACAGGCGTTGCGGCAGCCCGGCGAGCACGGCCAGCCTCAGGAGTCCCTCGGATTCGGACCGGAGATAGACGCCACCGGCGAACCCCCCGACCGCTTCGATGGCGCTCACGGAGGCTTGAGCGAGTACCAGCTCCAGTTCGTCGGGAACTCGGCGGTCGCTCTTCCCTGTCCCGGCCGTGACCCCGCGCCGATCCTGCGGAGTGTGCCCGGCCGCGGCGTACCAGGTCACACAGTAAGAATGCCCTCCCCCAGCCGTATCGCGCATCTCTGTCGACAGAGATCGTGCGCCACGGTCGCGGCCGGCGTCCCGGCGGGCGTCTCAGAATCCGAGCTCCGAGAGTCCGGGGTGGTCGTCGGGGCGGCGGCCGAGCGGCCAGTGGTAGGCGCGGTCGGACTCCTGGATCGGCGCGTCGTTGATGCTCGCGTGCCGCACCCGCATCAGACCGCTCTCGTCGAACTCCCAGTTCTCGTTGCCGTACGAGCGGTACCACTGGCCGGAGTCGTCGTGCCATTCGTAGGCGAAGCGCACGGCGATACGGTCGCCGTCGTACGCCCACAGCTCCTTGATCAGGCGGTAGTCCAGCTCCCTGTCCCACTTGCGGGTCAGGAAGGCGACGATCCTGTCGCGTCCGGCGAACCGTTCGGCGCGGTTGCGCCAGCGGGAGTCCTCCGTGTAGGCGAGGGCGACCTTTTCGGGCGTGCGGCTGTTCCAGCCGTCCTCGGCGAGGCGGACCTTTTCGACGGCGCTCTCGCGGGTGAAGGGCGGGACGGGAGGACGGAGTGACATGACGTCTCCTTCGGTGCCGGAGGTGAATCCCCGGGCGGGCTCCACCAGCGGAGAACGTGCGTTCTCCGCGCTGCGATGTAGGTTAGGAGAACGATGATTCTCGCGCAACTGGAGCACCGATGGACCTGACGGAAGCGCGCACGAAACTGCTCGACGCGGCCGAGGAGCTGTTCTACGAACGAGGCGTCCAGGCCGTCGGCATGGACGAGATCCGTTCCGCGTCCGGCGTCTCCCTCAAGCGCCTCTACCAGGTCTTCCCCTCCAAGGCGGAGCTGCTGCGGGCCTACCTCGAACGGCGCGACATCCGCTGGCGCACGCAGGTCATGGAGTACGCCGACAGCCGGGCGGACGGGGAGGAACGCATCCTCGCCGTCTACGACTGGCTGCGGGACTGGTTCGCGGAGCCGGACTTCCGGGGCTGCGCCTTCATCAACTCCTACGGCGAGCTCGGCGCCGTCGACCCGGCCGTCGCCGAGGCGGCCCGCCACCACAAGAGCGCCTTCGGGGCCTATGTGGCGAGCCTGGTGAAGGACGCGGGCCGGCCCGCGGAACTCGCCGGCCCGCTCGTCCTGCTCGCCGAGGGCGCGATGGCCACGGCGGCCATCACCCGCTCTGCCGACGCCGCCGGGCAGGCACGGCAGGGTGCCTCGATGCTGCTGCGGGCGACGGAGCCCGCGTCCACGCAAGCATCCGGAATGTGAGACGACGGGTCCCACACCTGCCGGAAGTCTCCCTGCCGACCCGGACGACTGAGCTATCTTGAGCGAAAGTGGGACGAGAAGGAGTGACACCGGTGCCATCAGGGCAGCAGGCACGCGCACAGGCGTCTGCGATCACGCCGGGGAGACTTGCTCCCGACGCGGAGCCGGCCCCCACGGACAGGGTTCTCGCCCTTTTCGGCGGCCACCGGCTCTCGCCGGGACAGCGGCGGATCGCGCAGTACATCACCGACCACCTCACCGAGGCCGCGTTCCTGTCGATCACGGACCTCGCGGAGCGGGTGGGGGTCAGCCAGCCCTCGGTGACCCGGTTCGCCTCCTCGGTCGGCTTCAGCGGCTACCCCGCGCTCCGCGAGGCGCTTCAGCCCATCGCGCTCAGTGCGGTCGCGGGCTCGCCCGACTCGCGCGAGCAGATCCGCCGCAACGAACTGCAGGCCGCCGTGGATGCCGAGATCGAGAACCTCGAGAATCTGCGCCGGGTGCTGGCCGACACCGACCAGGTGCTGGACGTCGGCCGTGAACTCGCCCGGTCGGTTCCGCTCACCGTGCTCGGACTGCGGATCTCCGTCTCGCTCGCGGAGTACTTCGCCTATGCCGCGCGCCGGATCCATCCCGATGTGCGCACGGTGACCCGCGGCGGCAGCGTCGCGTACGACGCACTCCTTCAGTCACGGGCCGCGGGCGGCACCTGGGTGCTGGCGTTCGCGATGCCACGGCATGCCAACGAGACGCTCGCGGCGATGCGCGCGGCCCGCAGCACGGGGCTGCGCGTCGCGCTGATCACCGACCTGTCACTCGGCCCGATCGTGGACGAGGCCGATGTGGCCCTGACCGCCGCCACCGGCTCGCGGCTCGTCTTCGACTCCTACGCGGCGCCGGGCGTCCTGTCCGCCGCCCTGCTCCAGGCGATGGCCGACGCCGATCCGCAGCGCACGCAGAGCCGTCTCGAAAGCTACGAGCAGGCCGCCGAACAGCACGATTTCTTCCTCGAGGACTGATCCGCCGGCTCATCGCCGGTGGAATCGATCGGGACGTTTCATGCCTCATCGTGCATGAAATTTTTCATACCCTTGCTTACTCAACGGTATATATATTTACTGCCCTGGTGGCCCCGGGTTCCTCCGGATCCCAGGCCGGCCCGCACCGTCGCCCAGGAAGGTCGGCACCGCCCCATGCACACCTCGCCACGCCCCGCCGCATGCGGCGCACTCCGCCGAGATCTGCCGGGGCCGGACCGGCTCACGGGTGTCATCGGTACGGGCGACCACGGCGATCCGGTACGAGCCCCCTAGCACGGACACCGGGGTATGACGCTCTCCTCCTCGCGTCCCGCCCCTCGGTGTTCCGTCCGGGCACCATCCGCCCCCTGCGGATGTGCCCACCCGGCGGCCCCGGTCAACCCCTGGGCCGGGGCCGCCAGAGACTCCCCAGGCCAGCGACCCTGTGCCGATCCGCCCCATCCGGAAGCGACGACGATGTCCCAGACCTTCACCCCGATCGACTCGGACTGGCCGGTACAGGTCAAGACCCCCGGCAACCACGACTGGGAGCGCACGGCGGCGCGCTGGTTGCGCGATCTCCTGCCGGCCCGCTACGCCGGCTACTCGACCCTGACCCGCCATCACATCCTGCTGGCCCGCCATGCGCAGTTGCAGCTCCAGCACGAGATGCGGACCGTACGCGTCGCCCTGCAGACCTGCCGGGCCGAACTGCCCACGCTGGGGGTCTCCGACCAGATCATCGAGAGCACCATCCGGCTCTACGCCGTCGAGTTGGAGCAGCTGAACCGGCTGGCGCGGGGCGTTCGGCTCATCACGGAGGCCCTTCTCGCGGGCAATCACGCCCAGCGCAGGCGCTCCGCCGTGTAGGACCTCGTGGTGTGCCCCGCGCGCCGACCGTCGGGCACACGTCTCAATCCTGCTGGTGGGCGGCGATGATCGCCGCCACGGCGTCGGCGATGTGGGCCTCGGCGGCGGCCTTGTCGACGCCTGACGTGGTGAGCACACCCGCGCCGTCCTCGAACTCCAGCAGGGCAAGCACCATGTGCTCGGTGCCGATGTAGTTGTGGCCCAGACGCAGCGCCTCACGGAAGGTCAGCTCCAGGACCTTGCGCGACGACGCGTCGTACGGGACGAGGTCGGGCACCTCGCCGGCCGCGGGCGGCAGTGCCGCGGTCGCGACCCGGCGGACGGTGTCCAGCGTGACGCCCTGCGCGAGGATCGCACGGGCGGCGAGCGCGTCCGGCTCGGCGAGCAGCCCGAGGACGAGGTGCGCCGGTCCGATCGTGTCGTTCCCCGCGGCGTGCGCCTCGTTGTGAGCCGCCATCAGGCAGTTCTTGGCGCGCTCGGTGAACCTGCTGAAACCCTGGCTGGGGTCGAGATCCGACTCGGCGCCGCCCTTCGGGACGAATCGCTTCTGGGCCGCCTGGCGGGTGACACCCATGCTCTTGCCGATCTCCGTCCACGAGGCACCGGAACGCCGGGCCTGGTCCACGAAGTGACCGATCAGATGGTCGGCCACGTCACCGAGGTGATCGGCGGCGATGACCGCGTCCGACAGCTGGTCGAGTTCGTTGGAATGGACCTTCTTGATGGCCTCGATGAGGTCGTCGAGCCGTACGGGATGGGTCGTGCGACCGGGATTCTCCATGTGTCAACCGTAGGTTGACACCCCGCGGAGTGTCAACCTTGGGTTGTCACTGCCTCCTGCCGTCCGGCCTCCGTCGGCCTCGGCTTCACGTCGACCCGCGGCGCGGTGAACTGTCGGCCGCCTTCCCACGTATGGAAGGAGGGCTCCTGATGTCCGGGTGCCCTCGGCGTTCGGAGCGGCGTCGCGCAACGACCAAGGGGCCAGGGATGACGCACGCACGACGCAGACTGCAGCGGATCGCACGGCTGGCCGCCGTGGGAGGACTGCTCTGCGGAGGGCTGATGGTCACGGACGCCGTGGCAGGTGAGGCCCCCGGACCGGGAGCGGGCGGGACACCGGCCAATGACGTGGGCACCCGGCTCGTGTCGGAGCTCGGCACCTCGCGCACCGCGGGCACCTGGATGGGCGACGACGGGCGCGAGGTCGTGGCGGTGACCGACGAGGAGGCGGCCGAGGAGGTCGAGCGTGCGGGGGCGCGTGCCAAGGTCGTGCGGTACAACATGAGCCAACTGCGCTCGGCCACCGATGCGTTGGGCCAGGCTCCACGGGTGCCCGGCACCGCGTGGTCACTGGACTACGCGACCAACACGGTGTCGGTGCAGGCCGACAGCACGGTGTCGGCGGCCGCCTGGGACCGGCTGTCCGCCGCCGCCGAGAAGATCGGCGCGTCCGTACGGATGGAGCGCACCGCCGGGTCGTTCACCACCAGGATCAACGGCGCCGAGCCGATTCTCGCCGGCGAGGGCCGCTGTTCCGCCGGCTTCAACGTCACCGACGGCCGGGCCAACTTCGTCCTCACGGCGGGCCATTGCGGTCCCGCGGGGACCACCTGGTTCCAGGACAACAGCGGCAGCAAGCCGGTGGGCAACATGACGGTGAGCAGGTTCCCCGGCAACGACTTCGCACTGGTGCAGTACCAGAACGGCGAGATCCCCGGTGGGCCCAACGTGGTGAACATCGGGGGCGGCCAGGCCGTCCAGATCAACGGGGCCGCCGAACCCTTCGTCGGCCAGCAGGTGTTCCGCAGCGGCAGTACGACCGGGCTGCGCACCGGACAGGTCACCGGACTGAACGCGACCGTGAACTACCCCGAGGGAACGGTCGTCGGCCTCATCAAGACGACGGTGTGCGCCGAACCCGGTGACAGCGGGGGCCCGTTGTTCGCGGAGGGTCTGGCGCTCGGCGTGACGTCGGGCGGCAACGGCGACTGCACCAGGGGCGGCGTCACCTACTTCCAGCCGGCAACCAAGGCGATGGCGGCCCTCGGCGTACGTCTCACCGGTGGCGGCGCCGCCGCGAACGGCGCGGCCCAGGCACCGCTCAACCCCGACCTCCCGCCGCCGAACACGGCGGGCGGCAACGCCCCCCTCAACCCGGGCGGGGGCGAGGGACGCACGGTCACCACCATCCTCGGACCCGAGGCGGTCGCACCGGGGTTGATCGTCATCACGGTGAGCCTGCTCGGGCTGATCGCCACCCGGTCGATCTGGTCGGCACAGGACCGCCGGGACTTCCGCAGCCACTACACGCAGAGTTGGGGCTGACGGAGCTTCCGGCAGCTACGGGCTGTCGGGGTTGTCGGCTCCGACACCGCATGGGCGTTCAGTACCGCTGGGCCTTGGCCACCGTGGGAGTGAGGTTCAGATCGGCAGGCTTCCTGCTGATGGCCAGCGGCTGGGCGCTCTTGCCCGGCGCGAGGTCCTGGGCGCCGACAACGCGGCTCTCCACGACCTTGCCGGAGGAGTCCCTGAAGTCGACCTGCACGGCGTACGAAGCCTCCTCGTCCGTGCTGTTGGTGATGTTCACGATGACGGCGCGCAGACCACCGGTCTCGGCCACGGGCTTGCCGCGGAGCGTGACGTCGGCCTTGGCGTTGCCGCCGCCCTTCACGTCCTTGAGCTCGTCGGCGGCTTCCTCGTTCGCCCGCCCCACCTCGGCCGAGATCGACGACTCGAGGGCGGAGGCCGCGGCGGACGCCGACGAGGCGGCGGCCGAGGCGGCCGCACGGGCCGAGGCCGCGCCGGAGGCCAGGGCGGACGGCACGTCACCGGAGAAGGAGGCGGTCTCCGGGGGTGTCGGGCGGGGACTGGGATACGAACTGCTCGTGGAGCCGTTGTAGTCGTCGCCGCACGAGACGAGCCCGGTGACGCCCACCGCCACCATGACCACGGTCGCCGCCGCGGCGACGGGCCGCCGCATGCTCGGCCGGCGTGGGGATGCTGCGCTCATCGGAGGTCCTTTCCTGCTTCTCGCGCTCAGTAGCGCAGGGCGCTCGCGATTCCGCCGACGTCGGCCAGCGTGCCGTCGGGGACGAACCGCACTTCGGCGCCGGTGTCCAGCGACCGTTCGACGATGTCGTCGACAATGTCGTCCAGGGCGTCCAGATCGCCCGGTTCCGCGGGATTGAGGTGCTCCCCCGTGTCCCGCACGGTCTCCCGGTAGTTCTCCTCGACCGCGAGGAGTGCCACCCGGCCCGTCGCGACGTTCTGCCGGATCTCGTCCACGCCGGCGGCGAACGCCCGGCGCCCGCGGGCCCGGTCCAGCTCCGCCAGCACATCGGCGACGTCCTGCTCGGCGCGGGCCTCGGCGAACGGCCGCACGGCCTGCCCCACCGCGTCGGCGGGTCCCCTCGCGAGGCCTCCGTGCGGGATGCGGGCCGCGGCCTTGGCGGCCACACCGCCGACGTCGCCGAGAAGGGCGAGCGCCGCCGCTTCTCCGGCCACGTACAACGGCCGGGGGTGGGACGCCAGGACGGCGCTCATCGCGGAGTCGGCGTCGCGCAGGAACTGACGGGTGAGTTCGTCGCTGAAGGTGCTGGGCAGATCGCCGATCCGCTCCTTGCGCTCGGCGTCCGGGTCTTCAAGGCTGCGGGTCAGCGGGAACGCCCCGGCCTCCTCCTCGGTGACGCGGTCCGTCGTGCCGCTCCACAGACTGGCGCGGTCGGCCGAGACGGCCAGCACCCAGAACGGCCGCTCGGCAGCATGCGCCGAGACGAGATTTCGGGTCAGGAAGGTGTCCGAGAGCACCACCCGCTCGGGAACGGTCCGGCCGAGCGACCAGACCTGGTGCTCCCCCGGCGCGGCGAAGACGACGAGTCCGTCCTCGGCATGGGCCAGGTCGACTTCGCCCAGTGCGCGGTCCAGCTGTTCGGTGACCTCGCTGCGGGTCTCCCGGGTGACAGCGGGATCGGCCTGAAGCTGTTCCTTGGCCGCGGCCATGAGATTGCGCAGCCGGACGGGATCCTGGGCGTTGTCCGGTTCGCGACGGTGCGTGGGCATCAAAACCGTAACTGCCGGATAGGGACGCTGCTGACGCAGCTGGGCCAGGGCAGCAGAGCTGAGTGCGGGGCGCATGTGAACCCTTTCCAGGCTTGTCGCCACATCAACAGATGAACCATATGTCCGTTTACAGCGACCGGCAGAAGATGGAGCCCGACCCTGCGGAAACGCGGACTTCGGCGACGGTCGAGCGCGGGCGCATGGGCGGTCCACTCACCACCGGCGGCTGAAGTATGGTGTCCCACCACATGTGCCGGTGACCTGCGTGTTTCTACGGTGTGGCGACATCGCAACGTCCCCGTCCCCCGCCCGGAAGTGGTGACCATGGCTGCCTCGGCAACCGCTCCCCCAGCTCCAGCCCGTCTGCGCCGCATCGTCGCCGCGAGCCTCATCGGCACCACCATCGAGTGGTACGACTTCTTCCTCTACGGATCCGCCGCCGCGCTCGTCTTCAACAAGCTGTTCTTCCCGGGCTCCGACCCGCTCGTCGGCACCCTGCTCTCCTTCCTCACCTACGCCGTCGGCTTCGCGGCCCGTCCACTCGGCGCGCTGGTCTTCGGCCACTACGGCGACCGGCTCGGCCGCAAGAAGCTGCTGGTGCTGAGCCTGCTGCTGATGGGCGGGGCGACCTTCGCGATCGGGCTGCTGCCGACGCACGCCACCATCGGCACGGCGGCGCCCGTACTGCTCACCGTGCTGAGGCTGGTGCAGGGCTTCGCGCTCGGCGGTGAGTGGGGCGGCGCCGTACTGCTGGTCTCCGAACACGGCGACGCCGAACGCCGCGGTTTCTGGGCGTCCTGGCCGCAGACGGGCGCGCCCGCAGGCCAGTTGCTGGCGACCGGTGTGCTGTCCGCGCTCACGGCGCTGCTGTCGGACGCGGCGTTCACGTCGTGGGGCTGGCGCATTCCCTTCCTGCTCTCCGGGGTCCTGGTGATCGTCGGCTTGTGGATTCGTCTCTCTGTCGATGAATCCCCGGTGTTCAAGGCCGCGTTGGCCCATGCCGAGCAGCGCAAGGCGAGTGACGCGGGAGCCGAGAAGATGCCGCTCGTCGCCGTGCTGCGGCACCACTGGCGGGATGTGCTGGTGGCGATGGGCGCGCGCATGGCCGAGAACATCAGCTACTACGTGATCACCGCGTTCATCCTGGTGTACGCCACGACAGCGGTTGACCTGAGCAAGCAGACCGCGCTCAACGCCGTACTCATCGCCTCCGCCGTGCATTTCGCGGTGATCCCCCTGTGGGGCGCGCTGTCGGACCGCATCGGGCGCAGGCCGGTCTATCTGATCGGCGCGATCGGGGTCGGGGCGTGGATGTTCCCGTTCTTCGCTCTCATCGACACAGCGAGCTTCGGGTCCCTGCTGCTCGCCGTCACCGTGGGGCTGGTGTTCCACGGCGCGATGTACGCACCCCAGGCGGCCTTCTTCTCCGAGATGTTCGCGACGCGCATGCGCTACTCCGGTGCCTCCATAGGCGCGCAGTTCTCCTCGGTCGCCGCCGGAGCGCCCGCCCCGCTCATCGCGACCGCGCTGCTCGCCGACTTCGACTCGTCGACACCGATCGCCCTGTATGTGATCGCCGCGGCGCTGATCACTGTCGTGGCCATCGCCTGCGCCCAGGAGACCCGTCACCGGGACCTGGCGGACGTCGACGCGGCGCGGCCCGGGGGCAGCGACAGCGACCTCAAGGAGTCGGCCGGACCGGCCGCGGCTCCCGCTGACGGCACCCCGGCGAACGCGCGGACCACTGCCTGACACCACAGACCGACGGCCGGCACTCCCGGCCCTGCACGCCGCGCGGGCTCTCCCCGGAGCCCGCGCGGCGGCGTGTTCGGCGGGCAGCGTTGGCGGAGCTCGGGTGGTGGCGCCTTCGCCGGGCGACGGTCACGGAGCCGGCGGGACGCAGGCAGCGGGCATCGGGCAGCGGCCTCGGGCCCAGGCAGGGACTCTTCCCAGCGGCGCGCAGGCATGGCGCCGGCTCCCACCCGCCGGGCGCCTCCGGCAGGCAGCGGCCTCGGGCCCACGAGGTAGGCGCACACTCAGCGGGCAGCGGCCTCGGGCCCGGACGGGGGACGCGGCCGGCGGACAGCAGGCCACGGCGCGCCGAGTCCGACCCGCGGCCGGGCGGTCAGCCCAGCCATCCCCCAGGCCCCCGGCCCGGCCCCGGCCCGAACGGGACCACACCATCCGCGCGGCAGCGCCGCTAGCGGGCCACCGCCTCCGACATCGCGTGCAGCCGCAGCGCCAGTTGGATCTCCAGCGCTCTGCCGGGCGACTGCCAGTCGGGACCGAGGAGCCGCCCGATGCGCTCCAGTCGCTGGGCCACCGTGTTCACATGGACATGCAGCTCGTCCTTCGTACGGGCCGGGCTCATCCCGCTCGCGAAGTACGCGTCCATGGTGCGCACCAGATCGGTGCCGCGCCGGCGGTCGTAGGCGACAACCTCGCCCATCGTGCGACCGACGAATCCGTCGATGTCCCCGGGATCGGCGAGGAGCAGACCCAGGAAGCCGAGGTCCTGCGCCGCGGCACCCTGGCCGGCCCGGCCGAGCAGTCGCAGCGCGTCGAGGCAGCGCCGCGCCTGGTCGTACGCGCCGGATATCGGGCTCGGGTCGTCCGCCGGCACGGCGACCGGCGCGGACGCCCCGACGGTGACCGACTCCCGCAGCGCACCGCCCAGTTGCCGGGCGGCGCGGCGGGCGAGTTCGGAGGCGTCGTCGTCGGGGCCGAGCGGCAGCAGCAGGACCGCTCCCCCGTCCCGCGCCGCGGCCAGGCCCGAGCGGGTCGCCGCCAGATGCGAGGCGGCTGCCCACAGCCGCTGGCGGTCGGCGCTCTCGCGCTCCACCGCGGTGCCCGCACCCGGGCCGCCGGCGCCCCGGGCACTCGCGCCGCGGCCCGCGCTCTCGTGTTCGGGCACGCCGGAGTCCGGTCCCTCCATCCGCGCGGCCAGCACCACATGGGGAACGTCGAGATCCGCCCCCAGCCGGGCCGCCCGCTCCCGCAGCAGTCGGGGGTCGCGGTCCGGGGCGTCGAGGAGGTCGTCGAGCAGCTCGCCCCGTACGCGCTGTTCGGCCTCGTGGGCCGAGCGGCGGGCGAGCAGCAGGAGGGAGGTCACCATCGCACCGCGCTCCAGGGTGCGCCGGTCGACGGGATCGAGATCGGCATGGCCGCGCAGCACCAGGGCGCCGAGGTCCTCACCGCCGGCCGAGACGGCCGCCACCCACTCCTGCCCCCGTCGTATCGCGCGCCCGTCCGCGCCGGGTGCGTCGGGGTGGTTGTCGGTGAACC
Source organism: Streptomyces sp. CA-251247 (assembly GCF_050952975.1). Lineage (NCBI taxonomy): Bacteria > Bacillati > Actinomycetota > Actinomycetes > Kitasatosporales > Streptomycetaceae > Streptomyces > Streptomyces sp. CA-251247. Next base: position 1,035,894 of record NZ_CP191861.1, read on the forward strand.
GGACCGTACCGTCGAGGACTTCGGACAGGGCGGCGGCCACATCGTCGACGCCGCCGCCGCGCAGCACCACCTCGGTCAGCCGGTCATGCACCTCGGACGCGCGCTCGATGACGCCGCTGTGGTCCCGGATGATCTCGTTGGCCTTCTCCAGTTCGGCGAGAGCCGTGCGGGTCTCGGCGAGCAGATTCGCGGTGTCGATGGCGACGGCCGCATGGGCGGCGAAGGAGGCCAGCAGCGCGACCTGTCCCCGTTCGAAGACTCTCGCCCGGCGGTCGGCGGCGAACAGCACACCGATGACCTGGCTGCCGAGCATCAGCGGCACACCGAGGATCGCGACGAGGCCTTCGTCCCGTACGGCCGTGTCGATGGACGGTGTGTGCTCGAAGCGGGCGTCGTCGAAGTAGCTGTCGGTGACATAGGGGCGGGCGGTCTGGGCGACGAGACCGCCGAGACCCTCTCCCATACCGAGCCGCACCTGCTGGAAGCGGGCCGAGACCGACCCCTCCGTGACCCGCATATAGGTGTCGCCGGCCGATGGGTCGTTGAGGCTGAGGTAGGCCACTTCCGTGCCGAGCAGCGAGCGGGCCCGCTGCACGATCGCGCGGAGCACGGCGTCGAGGTCGCGGAGTCCGGCGAGGTCGTGGGCGGTTTCGAACAGCGCGGAGAGCTCGGCCTCGCGTCGGCGCCGGCCCTCCAGCTCGGCGCGCACCCGCAGCGCGAGCTGCTTGGCGTGTTCGAGGGCGGCGAGCGTCTCCGGTCCGGCGCCGCTCGCACGGGCGAGCAGCGCCGGCCGGTCGTACGCCTCCGCGGCGGCGCCGCGTGCGAGGAGCTCCAGGTAGTCGGCTTGATCGTGGGACATGGACACAGGATTACCTGCCGTACGGGAGGTGGCACCAGCCCTGTGGACGAGTGGACCGTTGGGGACAACCGGGTCACCCCTCAGTGCGCGGTCCAGCCGCCGTCGAGGGCGATCGAGGTGCCGGTGATGAACGCGGCCTGCGGGGTGCAGAGATACAGCACCGCCTCGGCCACTTCCTCGGGCTCCACCAGGCGCTTGACGGCGGAGTCCTTGAGCAGGACGTCGGCAAGCACCTGGTCCTCGGGCAGGGAGTGGGCCGCCGCCTGATCGGCGATCTGCCGCTCGACGAGCGGGGTGCGCACATAGCCGGGGTTCACACAGACCGAGGTCACACCATGGGGGGCGCCTTCCAGGGCCGCCGTTTTGGAGAGCCCTTCGAGACCGTGTTTTGCCGCCACATACGCGGACTTGAAGGCGGAGGCGCGCAGCCCGTGGACGGAGGAGATGTTGACGATGCGCCCCCAGCCCTGCGCGTACATGTGCGGCAGGGCGCCTCTGATCAGCCGGAACGGCGCCTCCAGCATCACGGTGAGCACCGTGTGGAAGACGTCCGGCGGAAAGGCCTCGATGGGCCGGACCAGCTGGAGACCGGCGTTGTTGACCAGGATGTCTGCGCCTGCGGCCGCCGCCTCCGCCGCGTCGAGGTCGGTGAGATCCAGGACCTGGGGCTCGACGGCTCCGCCGGCTTCCGTGCCCAGCGCGGCGAGCGTCTCCAGCCCGTCGGCGTCCCGGTCGACGGCCCTCACCTTCGCCCCCGCGGCCGCGAGCCGCAGCGCGCAGGCGCGGCCGATGCCGCTCGCTGCCCCGGTGACGAGTGCGGTGCGGCCGCCGAGATCGAGGTCGACCACGGGAGGAGGAACGCCAGGTGTGGTGGGGGACGTCATGCTGCGAACCCTAGGCAGCGATCATTCCCCGACCGATGTGGTCACCACCCATACTTCACTGGTCATGCATAGGTTGGAACCATGCCGGTCCCTCGGCCAGGGCCTGCTTGATCCGGAAGTGCGCGAATTCCTTGAGCTCCGGCAGCGCATCCACGGCGAACCAGCCGACCTCGAGCGACTCGTCGTCGTTGACGCAGGCCACGCCGCCCACCGCCCGGCAGCGGAAGGTGATGTCCATGAACTGGCACCGGTCCCCGTTGGGATAGGTGACCGGCTCCGGCAGCGCCTGGACGAGCACGACCCGTTCGGCGACACAGCGCACCGCGGTCTCCTCGTACACCTCGCGCACGGCGGTCGCGGCCGGCTCCTCGCCGGGCTCGGGGATCCCGCCGATGACGGACCACCGGCCGTTGTCCGCGCGCCGTCCCAGCAGCACCCGCCCCTCGCCGTCGAAGACGATCGCGCTGACGCCGGGCAGAAGAAGCAGCTGGTTCCCGGCGGTGGCCCGGATGTCGCGGATGAAGTCGGGGGTAACCATGGCTTCGACCCTAACGGCCCGCCGGGCGCAGCCGGGCTATCCGGCGTCGCCGGTGCCCGGTGCGACCGGCTCGCCCGCCGCCGCCCGCTCACGCCGCCCCCGTACGCCCTGCACGGACACCACGCCGACGCCGCCTGCCGCGATCAGCAGCAGCGCGATCTCGGGCCAGGTCCCGAGGCGCGTCGCCGGGGTGAGCGAGGAACGCAGCGGCACCTTCGCGACCAGAGCGTCCGGTGTGAACATCTCCGTCCGCTGGACGATCTTTCCGTCCGGCATGATGACCGCGCTGACGCCGCTGGTCACGGGGACGACGACGGAGCGACCGTGTTCGACGGCCCGTACTCGCGACATGGCCAGCTGCTGATACGTCATCTCGCTGCGGCCGAAGGTCGCGTTGTTGCTGGGCACGGAGATGAGCTGGGCGCCGTGCGTGACGGTGTCCCGTGCCGCGTCGTCGAACGCGGCCTCGAAGCAGGTGACGAGACCGACCTTCGTGCCCGCCAGGTCGAAGACACCGACCTTGTCGCCGGGGCCGAAGTCGCGGCGGACCCGGTCCACGTCCGAGCTGAACAGCCGCACGACGGAGCGCATCGGGATGTACTCGCCGAACGGCTGCACATGGCGCTTGTCGTAGGTGTTCACCGGACCGCGGTCGGGATCCCACTCGATCAGGGTGTTGCGGAGCTTTCCGGTGTCCGGGGTGACCACCGCGCCGACGACCGTCGGCACCCCGATGGCCTTCACGGCCTCGTCGATGACGAGACGGGCGTCGGCGTTGCGGTACGGGTCGAGGTCGGAGGAGTTCTCGGGCCACAGCACGAAGTCGGGCTGGGCCACCTTCCCGGCCTTGACCTCCGCGGCGAGCTCCTCGGTACGCCGCACATGGTTGTCGAGCACCGCGCGCCGCTGGGAGTTGAAGTCGAGCCCGAGGCGGGGCACATTGCCCTGGATCGCGGCCACGGTGGCGGTGCCGTCCTCGGCGGCGTCGTCGACGAGCGGCAGCGCCGCGAGCGCCGCCGTCACCGGGACGAGCACGGTGAGCAGTGCGGCGGCCATGGGACCGCGCGGCAGCGCTCCGGTACGCCGGAAGTCGATCACCCGCCTGACCGTCTCGTACAGCCCGAGACCGCACAGAGCCACCGCGAAGCCGAGCAACGGTGTGCCGCCCACCGCGGCGAGCGGCAGGAAGACGCTGTCCGCCTGGCCGAACGCGATCTTGCCCCAGGGGAAGCCCCCGAACGGCACTCGGGCGCGAGCCGCCTCACCGGCGATCCACACCGCCGCGCTCCACACGGGCCAGGCCGGTAGCCGGCTGACCGCGGCCATGCCCATACAGGCGAGCGCGACGAAGACCGCCTCGATCGCCGCCAGCGCGATCCACGGCAGGGGGCCGACCTCTTCGCCGGTCCAGCTGAGCAGCGGCAGCAGGAAGCCGAGACCGGTCAGGTAGCCGAGACCGAACGCGGGCCGCAGCCGGCGCCCGTACAGGGACCAGCCGAGCAGGGCGAAGGCGGGAAGCGCCAGCCACCACAGGGGCCTGGGCGGGAAGCTCAGGAAGAGCAGCACTCCGGCCAGAGCCGCGGCCCCGGGCCGGACGATCCGGCGCAGCAGCGGCCGGAGCCCGGAGGGGGCGGACGGTGGAGTGTCGAGGGCGGTGACGGTGGCGCTCACCTGGCGGAGTCTACGGCGGCAGGCCGTGCGGGCGGCAGTCCGGTCCGGCGACCGCCCGCGGCAGCGGAAGCAACGTTCCTGCGCAAGGCATCCACAAAACCGTGTCTCTGCCGTTACCGTGTGCGCCAGCCGTGCCGCCGGACGCGGTCGGCTGCTGCGGCGGGGGCTGCCACGGGTCCGGGGGGTCGGCGGAATGCATGCACCGTACGACCGGTCGGCGACGCGCGAACGCGGCGGCGCGACCGATGTCGCCGGTGTCGTCGTCCTCGGCGCGTGCGCGGCCTGGTCGCTGATCAGCGCGACCGGTCGCGAGGCCAGACCGGAGGGCGTGCTGCTGGCGGTGTTCGCCGTCGCCGCCGGATACGCCTTCGGCCGCATCTGCGGCACGCTGCTGCCGGTCGCCGCGGCTTCGGCCGTCTCCCTCGCCGCCCTCGGTCTGGCGATGGCCTCACCGGAGGGCGTACCCGGCGCCGGCGCGGGCGACCCCCTTCAGCCCGGGCACACCGGAGCGGCCGCCGCCCTGCTGGTCCTGGCCGCGGGCGCCGCTTCCTGCGGAGCCTGCGCAGCCCGGCCTCCGGTGCTGCGGCTGGCGCTTCGGGGACTGGCGCTGGCGGTCGCGTGCACCGCGCTGTGGCTCGGATCGGTGGCCGGATTCGCTGCCGCGACCGGTGTGCTGCTCTGCTCGCTGGCGGCCGCGCGTATGCACCGCCGAACAGCACCTCTCGGAGCGCTTGCCCTGGTGACGGGCCTGCTGGTCGCCACATCGTGGGGAGTCGCGGAGGACGCCCTGCCGGACGGGCTCACGGTGTCCCTGGAGGGACAGCTCACGCAGAACCGGGTCGCGCTCTGGCACGACGCGGTCGACCTCGCCGAGGACGACCCCCTGCGAGGAGTCGGACCGGACCGCTTCGGCCTGCTCAGTCCCACGGCACAGCAGGTGGCGGGCTCGGACGGCAAACCGCACTCCGCCTCGCTGCAACAGGCCGCCGAGCAGGGCGTGGTGGGAGTGGTACTGCTGGGGGCGGCCTTCGGCTGGATGCTGTACGGGCTGTGGCGTTCACCCCGCTCCACCCCGGTGGTCCTGAGCGCGGGTGCGGCGCTCACGGCCCTCGCGGCGCTGGCGAGCCTGGGCAACGCACTGAGCTTCGCGCCGGTGACGGTCGGTGCGGGGCTGCTGGCGGGGTTGGCGACCGCGCGGGTGGCCGGCGGTCAGCCGGCGGAGACGGGCGACGACCCGGCCCCGGCGGCTGTGCGCGCACGCTGACGGACGCGCACTGACAGTCAAGGACACGTCGGAGGCCGGTCGGCGCGGGAGACCACCCGCACATCACCCGTACCTCGGCCGAGCGACAGGCGGAGCGTCAGGCCTTGGCCGCCGTGCCCGTGCCCCGGCGCAGGCCGTCACGGATGGCCAGGACAGCGGCTTCCGCGTCGTCGACCGTCACCGTGAACACTCTGCCGTCGCCCAGAGTGACGACGATTCCCTCACCGCGCCGTACGACCACAGCGGTGCCCTTCTCCGGGCGCCAGCGGTAACCCCAGCCGCCCCACTGCCGCGGGGTGACCTTGGCGGCGACTTCCGCGCCGACGACATGCGACAGCGGAATCCGCCGACGCGGCAGGCCCATGTGACCGCAGCGCACCTCGACGGCGTCGCTGTCCACCTTCACCGCCACATGGACGAACGCGAGGGTGCCGTACAGGATCAGCAGACCGGCGGCGACACAGCCGATCACCGACATCAGCAGAGGGGCGATACCGGAGGTCCACTGGGAGGCAACCGCCAGCTCCACACCCAGCGCGACAAAGGCGGCACCCGCCGCGGCGAGCAGCCACTGCATACGGTTCGTCGCTCGGCCGGTCCACACGGCGGGGACGGGCTCCGCAGACGCACAAGAATCTCGGGTGAGGTCCTTCATGGAAGGAGAGTACCCAGCAACTGCCGCCGCAGCATGGGGTCCGTCACGAGGATCACGCCGACGTGCCGCGCCGCCGGGCAGGGCTCACCGCCAGTGCGCGGATCTCACGTTCAGTGCGCGGAGCTCACTGTCCGCAGCAGCCGGCCCTCCGCATAGTGCGCCGCCTGGGCCGGCAGGACCTCGTCCCGGCCGCTGAGCAGCACCGTCAGCCGGCTGCTCGGGGCGGCGTCGGGGGCCGGGAGCTCGCCGAGGCGCCGGAGCGCCTGCGCGGCGACCGCGTCGGCCGAGCCGTGCAGGGGCACGGACCGTCCCACGGCGGCGCGGATGCGCTCGGCGACCAGTTCGTAGTGTGTGCAGCCGAGGACGACAGCCCGGACATCGCGTGGCGTGAGAGCGGCCGCCGCGGCCACCGCCCGGTCGATGGCATCCTCGTCGGCCCACTGCACCGCGTCGGCGAGCCCGGGACACGGGACCTCCGTGACCGCGACGGAGTCGGCGAAGTCACGGATGAGCGCGCGCTGGTAGGGACTACCGGTGGTGGCCGGCGTGGCCCAGATCGCGACAGGTCCCCCGCCCGCCGACGCGGGCTTGATGGCCGGGACCGTACCGATGACGGGGATCGCCGGCTCCAGCTCGGCGCGCAGCGCGGGCAGCGCGTGCACGGATGCGGTGTTGCAGGCGATGATCAGGGCGTCCGGTGCATGGGCGACGGCCGCACGGGCGACCGTGAGCGCTCGTTCGGTCACCCGTGCGGTCACCCGTTCGTTCTCATCGTCCGGTGTGCGCGGCCCCCATGGCATGTTGTCGGGGTCCGAGGAGAGGACGAGATCCGCGTCCGGCCTCAGCCGGCGCACCGCGGCGGCCGCCGGGAGGAGGCCGATTCCGGAGTCCATGAGCGCGATCTTCACCCGGTCACCATAGTCGACCGCCCTTGCGGGGCCGGTCCGGTGGGGCAGACTGCGGCGCATGAGCGCCGTTGCCTGGATCGCCCTCGGATCGCTGACCGCCTGGGGATGGCTCCTGCTGGGCCAGGGCTTCTTCTGGGTCACGGACCAGCGGTTGCCGCACCGTGAGGACCTCGCGGTGTGGCCGGATGTCGCCGTCGTCGTACCCGCACGCGACGAGGCAGGATCCCTTCCCGCGAGCCTGCCCTCCCTGCTGGCCCAGGACTACCCGGGACGCGCGGAGATCGTTCTGGTCGACGACGGAAGCACGGACGGCACCGGAGAGGTGGCGCTTGCTCTGGCCGAGCGGTACGGCGGGCTGCCGCTGCGCGTCGTCTCCCCCGGCGAACCGGAGCCCGGGTGGACGGGGAAGCTGTGGGCCCTGCAGCACGGCATCGCCCTGGCGAGGGAGCACGAGCCGGAGTATCTGCTGCTCACCGACGCCGACATCGCCCACGCGCCGGACAGTCTGCGGGAGTTGGTGGCCGCGGCCCGCACCGGCGGACTCGACCTCGTCTCCCAGATGGCACGTCTGCGGATCGCGACCGGCTGGGAACGCCTCGTGGTCCCCGCCTTCGTCTACTTCTTCTCCCAGCTCTATCCGTTCCGGTGGATCAACCGGCCCGGTGCGCGCACGGCGGCGGCGGCGGGCGGCTGTGTGCTCCTGCGCACCGAGGCCGCCGTGCGTGCCGGCGTACCGGGCACGATCCGGCATGCGGTGATCGACGACGTGTCCCTGGCGCGCGCGGTGCAGCGCTCCGGCGGGCGCATCTGGCTGGGGCTGGCCGAGAAGGTGGACAGCGTGCGGCCCTATCCGCGCCTGGCGGATCTGTGGCGGATGGTGTCGCGCAGCGCGTACGCACAACTCCTGCACAGTCCCCTGCTGCTGACGGGCACGGTCGTCGGGCTCACGCTGGTGTACCTCGTGCCGCCGGTCGCGCTGTGCGCCGGGATCCTCGGGCACGACCCCGCGGCCGGCTGGGCCGGGGGTCTGGCCTGGGCGGTGATGGCGGCGACGTATCTGCCGATGCTGCGCTACTACCGGCAGACGCCGCTGCTCGCCGTGCTGCTGCCCTTCACCGCACTGCTCTATCTGCTGATGACGGTCGATTCGGCGGTGCAGCACTACCGTGGCCGGGGTGCGGCGTGGAAGGGGCGTACCTATGCACGCCCCAGTGCCACACCGGAGTCCTGACCGCCGAACCGGCCGTCGCCCCCGTCACTTGCGGCCGGGCGTCCAGTTCATGCCCCACCCGTAGGTGTAGTCGACGGTGCGCTGCGGGCTGACGCCGCGCTCCGGGACGAGGAAGCGGGCCTCGCGCTGCACGACGAGGTCCGAGCCCGTGTTGGTGATCAGCGCGAGCGCGCAGACGGTGGAGGGAACGGTGCACTCACCGAGCGAGAAGTCGATGGGTGCTCCGTGCTGCGGCTGGAGCGTGACCGTCGCGTCGAGGTCGGCGAAGCTGCGGGCGCCCTCGTAGATGGTCACGAAGATGACGACGCGGCGGAGCTGGTCCTTGTGGTCCAGGTTGATGGTGAGGTTCTCGCCGGACGTGCCGCCGGTGCGGTCGTCGCCGTCGAGATGGATGAACGGAGGCTGGTGCAGCGCGCCGAAGGCGTTGCCGAGGGCCTGTACGACTCCCTTGCGCCCGTCGGTGAGTTCGTAGAGCGCGCACAGGTCGAGGTCGAGGTCTCCGTGCATGGCGACGGCACGGCCGAGCTTGGCTCCCCACCCCTTGAACTGCTTGCGCACCTGCCAGCTGAGGTTGACCCGCATGGCACCCGATGTGCCGCCCTGCTTGGTGAGCGAGACGGACGGGGCGTCCTTCGTCAGCGTGACCTTGGTCAGCCGTACGGGAGCCGGCGGCTGCGGGGCGGCCGGCGGGGTGGGCGGCGCCGGAGGTGCGACGGGCGCCGGCGCGACAGGAGCGGGGGGAGGCGTGACCGGGGCGGGAGCCGGCGCCGCCTGCGGCTCGTCGACCGAGATGCCGAAGTCCGTGGCCAGACCCGCGAGTCCGGTGCTGTAACCCTGACCGACCGCGCGGAACTTCCACGCCCCCTGACGCCGGTAGAACTCACCGAGCACGAAGGCCGTCTCGACCGACGCGTCCTGGCTGTCGTAGCGCGCGATCTCCGCGCCGCTCGACGCGTCCACCACCCGGATGTAGAGCCCGGGGACCTGGCCGAAGCTGCCACCGTCCGCGGAGGCCGCCAGCACGATCTTCTCGATCGCCCCCTCCACCTGCCCCAGGTCCACCCACATCAGGTCCGTCACACCACCGGACCCGTTCTGCTTCCCCTCGTGGCGTACCGCCCCCGAAGCGTGCGAAGCCTGGTTGTAGAAGACGAAGTCCGCGTCGGAGCGGACCTTGCCCGAGCCGGTGGCAAGAAGAAGCGCCGAGGCGTCGACATCCGGTACGCCAGGACTTGAACGCCAACCCAATTCGACGCGCACCTGCTGCGCCGCCACCGGAGTATTGGCCCCTTTAAGCATGGACATGCTCGCCCCCATCGCGAGTCGGAGTGTCCGGAAAAGTTCACTGGGCGCCAACCTAATCCTCACAGGGCCTCCAGCGCCCGTGCCGACCCGTGGGTAACCCGCTCTCAGCTTGCCCTTTATAAGGCCGGCGCCCTGTCGCGCGACCGATTTTCCCGGGTTCGCTCGCATTGGGGATCCGTGGTCACTCGCATCTCCCGAAACAACCCTCTTATCGGACTCCCCAACCAGCACATCGTGGGCTTAACTTATGGCCATGACCTCCCCCCGCTCCACCTACGGCGGCGGTTACTACTCCGCTCCGTCGTTCCCCGACACCCCCATCTACGACTCCCTCGTCGCAGAGCGGGGCACGCCTCAGATCGCCCCGATCCGAGTGCCCTCCGCGTACGACGGTCCGAGCAGCTATCTGCCGGCCCTCCCCTCGGCGCTGCCCGCCCTCCCGGCGGCTCCGTCCCCGTCCTACGGTTATCCGCAGCAGATGCAGCAGCCGATGCCTCTGCAGCAGGCGACCGCGTACATCCCCCAGCAGCCGTCCGTGCCGCGCGGCTATCCGGGACCGCAGCAGCCCCAGCAGCAGCGTCCGGTGCCGAGCGGGTACGAGGCGATGCGCCCCGCCGCGGCCAGGCCGGTGCAGGCCCAGCCGGTCTACAACGACCCGTACAACCGCCCGTACCAGGGCGGCGGGTACTGATCGCGCCGTAGTCCTCACGTCCACCCCGGTCACATCGGTGGCGGGGTCCACACCCGGCGAGGCGGCCATCGTGCCGCAGGGGCTCGCCGGGGACCGTCGGTGGATGCACCACCCTGTCCGGTCCTCGGCCCTTCTGTACTGAAGAGCCGTTCCGTGGGAACCCTGTGCCGTGGCACGCGCGTTGAGCAGTCGACGGGAGCGCCGCGGCGAAGGGGTGATGTTCCTCTCTCTTCGCGCATCCCGTGCGTATGCCGTGCCGTTGGTGGCTATCACGGACGCGGAAGGGGGTGCAGGTCATGCGATCAGCCACGGGAGTCTGGCGTTGGCGGCGCAATCCCCTGCGCCGGGCGACCGACCTCGCCGAGGCATGGGTGGCACTGGTCGCCGCCCTGCTTCTCGTCACCGCGGCCCCGGTGGTCGGCTGGATCGCGGGATCGCTCGCCGACGCGTCGTTGAGACAGTCGGCGCGGACGCAAGCCGAGAGCCGCCACCAGGTCACCGCGACGGTGCTCCGTGACGCCCCGCCGGCCAAGGCGTCGACGTACGACCCCGAGTCCGCCGCCCGCGACAAGGGCCGGGCGGTCGTGGCCCGCTGGACCGCGGCGGACGGCAGCAAGCACACCGGCCGGATATCCACCGCGCTCCCCGACCCGAGGCCGGGCGAGACGCTCACCCTGTGGACCGACGACCGGGGTCGCCCGGCCGGCCGGCCCCTGGACGCGGAGACGGCCCAGGTGCACGCCGTACTGGCGGGCGTGGTCGGGGCGTTCGCCTGCGCGGGAGTGATCGAATCCGCCAGACGACTGATCACCTGGCGGCTCCTGCGGCGCCGATACGCCCGGCTCGACCGGGCCTGGGCCGTCGTCGGTCCCGACTGGGGCCGCGCCGGAGCGGGCAGCTGACCTCCCGACTCGTCAACTCCGGCCCGTCCCGCGCGCTACGGTGGTGCGACCCCCTCGCGGGGTCCGGGGGGCGCCCCCCTCTTCAGGGCGCGGCGGAGCAATGTCACGAGGTGGGGGCAGAGCAACACCATGGCACAGGGCACGGTCCAGGTGACGCACACCGGCACATCACGGTGGCGGCGCCGCACGGGTGAGTACGCCTCTCTCGCCGCGGCCCTGGAGGCCGCGGCGGACGGCGACATCCTCACCGTGGCCCCGGGGACGTACCGCGAGAATCTCGTGCTCCAGCGGGCGGTCACCCTGCGCGGTGCCGAAGGAGCGGTCGGCTCGGTGCGCATCGCGCCCGCCGACGGAGTGCCGCTGACCGTGCGCGCCTCGGCGACGGTTCAGGATCTGCACGTCGAGGGGCAGGACTCGGCGGCGCCCGCGCTGCTGGTGGAGGACGGCACACCCGAGCTGATCGATCTGCGGATCGTCACGCGCTCGGCCGCGGGCCTGGAGGTTCGCGGCGCGGCCCGTCCCACGGTGCGCCGGTGCACGGTGGACAATCCGGCCGGTATCGGCATCGCCGTACTGGAGGGCGCGGGCGGGGTGTTCGAGGAGTGCGAGGTGGTGGCGGCCGGGCAGTCGGGCGTCTCCGTCCGTGGCGGCGCGCATCCACGCCTGGAGCGCTGCCGCATCCATCACGCCTCGGGCGCGGGCCTGAGTGTCACCGGCGAGGGCACCGGTCTGGAGGCCATCGGCTGCGAGATCTACGAGATCAAGGGCAGCGGTGTGCAGGTCGCTTCGCGCGCCACGGCCCATCTCACCGACTCCAGCGTGCACCGCACCTCGGCCGACGGCATCACGCTGGACACCGATGCCGTGCTCACGCTCTCCGACTGCGACATCCACGACATCCCGGAGAACGCGGTCGATCTGCGGTCCCGCTCGGTGCTGACCCTGACCCGTTCCACGGTGCGCCGCTTCGGGCGCAACGGACTCTCGGTCTGGGACCCGGGCACCCGGGTGGACGCCAATCAGTGCGAGATCCACGACAGTACGGGCGACTATCCGGCCGTGTGGGTCAGCGACGGGGCCACGGCCGTCCTCGAGTCGTGCCGCGTCCACGACGTGCCGGACGCTCTGTTCGTCCTGGACCGCGGCTCGCGGGTCGACGTCGTCGACAGCGATCTCACCCAGGTGCGGAACACCGCCGTGTCGGTGAGCGACGGGGCGAGCGCGCAGCTCGACGACTGCCGGATCCGCGAGGTGTCGACCGGGGCATGGTTCCGCGACCACGGCAGCGGCGGCACGCTCAGCGGCTGCACCATCGACGCGGCACAGACCGGGGTGATCGTCACCAAGGGCGCCGATCCGCTGATCGAGCGGTGCACGGTCACCTCGCCCGCCGAGGCGGGGTTCTATGTCTCGGCGGAGGGCCGGGGCACCTTCCGCGGCTGCCGGGTGACGGGCAGCGGAGGGTACGGCTTCCATGTGATGGGCGGCTGCCGCACGACGCTGAACCGCTGCCGCACGGAGCGGTGTGCGCGCGGGGGCTACGAGTTCGCGGAGCCGGACGGTCCGGTCGTCGAGGACTGCACGAGCGACGAGAGCGCGGTGCGGCCGCAGACGGAGCCGACTCCGGCCGTGGTGACGGCGACCCAGACGGCCGGTCTGCTCGGGGCGGTCCCCGCACAGCCCACGCAGCCGACGGAGTCCGCGCCGCCGGCCGAGCCGGTGCGCACATCCGGTGCCGTGCTCGGCGAACTGGACGGGCTGGTCGGCCTGGACAGCGTCAAGCGCGAGGTCCGCACGCTCACCAACATGATCGAGGTGGGCAGGCGCCGCCAGGAGGCGGGGCTGAAGGCCGCCTCGGTGCGCCGGCATCTGGTGTTCACCGGCTCCCCCGGCACCGGCAAGACGACCGTGGCGCGGCTGTACGGCGAGATCCTGGCTTCGTTGGGTGTGCTGGAGCGCGGTCATCTCGTCGAGGTGTCCCGGGTGGACCTGGTCGGTGAGCACATCGGCTCCACGGCGATCCGTACGCAGGAGGCGTTCGACCGGGCGCGCGGCGGGGTCCTGTTCATCGACGAGGCGTACGCCCTGTCCCCCGAGGACTCGGGGCGTGACTTCGGCAAGGAGGCCATCGACACCCTGGTGAAGCTGATGGAGGACCACCGGGAGGCGGTGGTGGTCATCGTCGCCGGCTACACCGCGGAGATGGAACGCTTCCTGTCGGTCAACCCCGGTGTGGCGTCCCGTTTCTCACGGACCATCACCTTCCAGGACTACGAGGCCGACGAGCTTCTGCGGATCGTGGAGCAGCAGGCCGAGGACCACGAGTACCGGCTCGCGGAGGGCACGGACGACGCTCTGCTGAAGTACTTCACGGCGCTGCCCAAGGGCCCCGCGTTCGGCAACGGCCGTACCGCGCGGCAGACGTTCGAGTCGATGGTGGAGCGGCACGCGGGCCGGGTCGCCGAGCTCACCGAGATGAACACCGACGACCTGACCCTGCTCTACCCGGACGACCTGCCCGAACTGCCCTGAGTCTGGCGGGGGACGGCCGCGCCGATCCGGTCGAGCAGTTCCTGGCGCTCGGTACGGAAGGCCGGATCGGCCTGGTAGTCGGAGTGGCCCAGAATCGGTTCGGGCAACGGGTGCTGGCGTGAACGGCCGTATATCAGCGGGTCCTTGAGCGCTGCCCGGTCGACATCGGGGTGGTCGCCCTCGGCCGGCACCCGGACGGGCCCGCCGATCGGGTCGGTGACCCGCCAGAGGTTGCGCCAGCAGTCCAGTTCACCGCGCAGCTCGCGCAGCGCCGCGGGTCCGAAGTAGGCGGGGAACCAGCGGCCGTAGAGCCGCTCCAACGGGGATCCGTACGTCAGCAGGGCGACCCGGCGGCGGGTCTGAGGCGGCAGCTGCCAGACGGCCGAGGCTGCCAGCACACTGCCCTGGGAGTGGCCGGAGATGACGAGCCGGCCCCCGGTCCGTTCGGTCCAGGTGCACATGCGCCAGGTGAGGTCGGGAACGGCTCGCTCCGCGTAGCACGGTGGCGCGAAGGGGTGTGCGGCGCGCGGCCAGAAGGTGCCGACGTCCCACAGGATGCCGATGGTGCGCCGGGCGGAGGCGTCGCGGTAGGCCCGGCGCCCCCAGGTCACGAACAGTATGAAACCGAAGCCGATCAGCCAGGAGCCCAGCGACTGCGCGGTGTCGGCGACGGACTCGACGAACCCGCCGCTGCCGGCGAACGCCTCGCCCGGCACTGCTCCCCCCGCCCACGCTCCGGCGACTGCGCCGGCGCCGAGCAGCAGGGTGGCGCCGGAGACGATGCCGACGAGCCAGGGTGCGTCGTCGGTGAGGCCTGCCCGGGCCCGGGTGCCGGCGATCCGCCGCGTCCGTACGGCGTCGGGGCGGTCCGCGTCGTACTCCGACTCGACGCCCTCGGCGATGCGGCGGCCGGTCAGCCAGGTCCGGACGCCGAGGACGGCCGACGGGACGAGCAGGAGCACCAGCAGCACGGGGATGACGGACGCCTGCCAGCTGAGCAGGACGGGAGGTCCGGGGATGGTGCCCTCGCCGTGCATGCCGGGGGTGCCCGGGCCGTCCAGCCAGTCGGCGACCCTCTGGGCGACACCTCCGGTCATCACCCCGCCGAGCGCGCAGGCGAGCATCGCGACGGCGGGGCCGCCGAGACCGTGCAGGACGGTCCGGGCGTCGCGCGCGTGCCGGTGGAGGGCCCGGGCCGCGACGGCGAGGGCGACGACCAGTGCCCCCTGGGCGACGGTGATGACCCCGAAGGTGACATCGCCGGGGAGGGTGCCGCTCGACGTCCACCCGGGCCGGGACCAGCAGGCGTACAGCAGGGAGAGCGCGAACAGGGCGAGTGCCGCGCCGGGCAGCACGCTGACGGTGACGCGGTCCAGCCGGGCGTCCATCCGGCGTTCGCTGCGGCCCCGGCGGAAGACGACCCGCAGCACGGCCAGGAGCCCGATGGCGAGTGCGGCCTCGATCAGCCATCCGCAGACCGCGAGCGGGGTGCTACCGGCTCCCCGGTCGTGCCGGGCGGCGGCTCCGGCGACGGCAGCGGAGACGGTGAGGAAACCGGCCGCGGTGTGCGCGGCACGCAGCCGGGCGACGAGCCGGCGTCCGTACCAGAAGCCGGGCCGGCCGAGCGCGGGACGCAGGGCCGGGCCGGCGGTGTGTGCCTCGTCGTCCTTCGGCCCGGCCTCGCCCTCCGCCACGTCCTGGCCGCTCGGCGGCCGCTGCGACTCGTACGCGCTCCAGGTGCGGTTGGACAGATACCAGAGCAGGCCCACCAGCGCGGCCGGGAGCAGGGAGGCGAGCGCGAGCCGGCGGCCGGGCTGCGACCACCAGCCGCCCTGGGCGCTCGAGATGAATCCCAGCCAGGACCGGTCGGCGGCGCAGGCGGCCGAGCCCGCGCACTGCCAGGCGACGAGGTCGAGCGCCACCTCGCAGGCGGCGGCGGTGAGCAGCACGGTGAGGCTGAGGGCGAGGAGCCGCACCAGGACCCCGTACGTCCGGGTCGTCCGCCGGCGGCCCCGGGCGCGCGGCCGCATCCAGTGCGCGAGGTTGACGACCATGAACGGCAGCAGGAGAAGCCACAGGGCCCGGGCGCTGTTGCCCGAGGTGAGGTTGGACCAGCAGTAGGCCTCGGGGATGGGCCGGTCGACGTACAGCTCGGGTCGGTGTTCCGCCTCCTCGTCCTCGGTGCGGCGGAAGACGGCGGCTTTCTCGTCGCCGGAGACCCGCACCGTGCGGGGGTCACCGAGCATGTCCTGCGGGGTCGCACCGCCGACGCCGTGGACCAGCAGTTCGAGCGCGGGCCCTCCGTGCTGCGGTACCGGAGTGGCAGGGGACACTTCTGTGACTCGCTCTCTCGGTGGGAGGATCGATCCGTGCGCGACCGCGCAGTGTTCATGCCCCAGAATCCCGGATCTCAGCAGTTCACCGCACCGCTCTCACCGAATCTCCGCGAGCCCGGGGCGTGCGAGCCGTGCGAGGATGAGAAACCTTGACCTCGGACGCTCACGACGACGTGGAAGGACCGGCCCCGGCAGTGACGGACAACCAGAACCTGCTCGCGGAGCAGCGGCGTGCTCTGATCCTCGACGAGGTACGCAGGCGCGGCGGGGTGCGGGTCAACGAACTCACCCGCAAGCTCAACGTCTCCGACATGACCGTGCGCCGGGACCTGGACGCGCTGGCCCGCCAGGGGGTCGTGGAGAAGGTCCACGGCGGTGCGGTGCCGGTGGTCGAGGCGAGCACCCACGAGCCGGGGTTCGAGGCCAAGTCGGCGCTGGAGCTGAGCGCCAAGGAGGACATCGCGCGAGCGGCGGCGCAGCTGGCGGTGCCCGGCAGCGCGATCGCCCTGTCCGGCGGGACCACCACGTACGCGCTGGCGCATCATCTGCTGGACGTGCCGGATCTGACGGTGGTGACCAACTCGGTGCGTGTGGCGGACGTGTTCCACGCCGCGCAGCGCTCGGGGGCGACCGCCGGTCCACGTCCGGGCAGCGCGACCGTGGTCCTGACCGGTGGTGTGCGTACGCCGTCGGACTCGCTGGTGGGTCCCGTCGCCGACCAGGCGATCCGCTCGCTCCACTTCGATGTGCTCTTCCTCGGGGTGCACGGGATCTCGGTGGAGGCGGGTCTGTCCACGCCGAACCTTGCGGAAGCAGAGACCAACCGCCGCTTCGTACAGGCCGCGCGGCGGGTGGTGGTGGTCGCCGACCACACCAAGTGGGGGACGGTGGGCCTGAGTTCGTTCGCCGCCCTTGCGGAGATCGACACGCTGGTCACGGACGCCGGGCTGTCCGCGGAGGCGCGCGAGGAGATCGCGGAGCATCTGCCGGGTCTGGTGGTGGCGGGCGGTCCGGAGAGTTCCGGGCAGGACGAACAGGACGGCTGACCGACGTGACGGCGTTCCGGCTGACGCGGGCGGTGACGCTGAGCGCGGACGAGGCGTGGAGCCGGGTCACCGACTGGCGCTCCCATGCGGCCCAGGTGCCGCTCACCCGGCTGTCCTCGGTCTCCGGGGTACCCACCGGCGAGGGCACGCTGTTCGTCGTGCGCTCCGGCGTGGGACGGGTCGGCTTCGACGATCCGATGGAGGTCGTGCGCTGGGTCCCGCCGGGTGCGGGTGGTACGGCCCGCTGCCGGCTGGAGAAGCGGGGCCGGGTGATCACCGGCTGGGCGGAGATCGAGGTGGAGCCGCAGGGCGCGGGGGCGGTGGTGGTGTGGACCGAGGAGCTGCGGATCCGGCCGCTGCCGCGGGCCTTGGATCCGCTGGTCGTCAGGGTGGGTCGGGTGGTGTTCGGCCGGGCGCTGGACGGGCTGTTGCGGGGGCGCGGTCACTGAGCGGGGCCAGGCCCAGGAACGCCGGTGTGACCGTCGCACGATTCAGTCGTTTGACGTGGCGAGTGAGAGCGCATCAGCACATCCGGAAGGCCCAGCACCGATGCCGACACGCCAACAGCCGCCCGCAGGCGCCGTAGCTGCCGGGCTTCCCGGGATCGACGAGGCGGAAGCAACCCTCGTCGAGCACTATCCCCGGCTCGTCCGTCTCGCCTATCTGACACTGCCCGCGTCGCTGGGCCGCCACCGGCGGGTTCTCGTCGCGCACTCCACGGTCCAGCGGGCACTGCCCCGCGCCCACCGCTCGCAGCGCACGCCCCGGGTTCCCTCTCAGCGCGGCACGGAGGCGTCCGCCTATCTCTGGGTGCGTACCCGGGTGCTGCGGGCCGCTCTGCGCCACGAGCTGCGGCCGCGTTGGTGGCCCGCCCGCGCCGGGGGGTCCGCGGTGCGATGGCCCGGACTGCCCCTCGTGGTGGGTCTGCGGCTGTTCCCGAGCGCCGGCGGCGCCGAGGAACTCGCCCTCGACCAGGCGCTGTCGGCGCTGGCCGCACCCGCGCGTGCGGCGTTCGCGCTGACCGTGCTGGAGGGCCTGTCCGACCAGGAGGTCCTGGCACTGCTGAAGGAGGCGGGGGCGGCCGATCCGGAGGAGGCGCTGTGGTCCGCCGCACGGCTGCGGCGTGCCGGGGACGGTCGTACCGAATCGCTCCTGCGCAGCGCGGAGTTCGATCCCTGCGCCGTCCAGACGCGCCCCACGGATCTGCTCCGCCGCCGGCAGCGTGCCCGTTCGATCGCCACCGGCGCAGCGTTCGTCGTGATCGCCGCCGCGGTGGTGACGGTGTCCGACGAGGCGGCCCGCGACGCGGGCCCGGTGACGGCCATGGACGCCGGAAACGTGGCCCTGGCCCGGGCGCTCGACCCGGAGTTGCTGGAACACGCCCCGCGCGACGAGTGGGCGGACACCTCCCGGATCGACTTCTCGGTCTGGCCGGCCCGCGGGGACCGGGTGAACGACACAGCACTGCTGGAGCGGGCGCTGCGCGCGTGGGCCCGGCCGGACACGGAGCTGAGGGTCTCGGCCACCGCCGACACGGCCAAGGTCCCCCCGGCGAAGCCACCGCGGCTGCTGTTCGCGGGCGACTGGGACGGAGCGGCGGTGGTGCTGCTGCACGAGGGGGAGCGAGTGGTGCGCTACGCCGAGCCGGTGTCCGGCGACGGCCCCGCGGCGCTCGACTTCGCCCGTACGGACAACGCCGATGTGACGACCGCCGCGGCTCTGGTCGTGAACCGTACCGCGTCCGGTGCCCGCTATCTGCTGGCGCCGTGGATCGCGGAGACCACCACGCGGGATCTGCTGGCGCCCGACAGCCCGGCCCGGGATCTCGAAGTCTCCGCCGACGGGGTCACCGCGGTGGTGCCGAGCCCGGCGCCCGGCGGCTCGTGTTCGTCGTGGCCGGTGCTGCAACTGCGGTCGTCGGAGCGGATCGTGGAGAACCACGCGTTCCTCGTGACCGACCTCGGGGATCTCGCTCCGGTCCATCTCACCCACACCCCGCCGCCGTCGTCCGGCGCTCCGGCGCGGCAGCCGCGCGAGGCGACCGGTGGTCCCGCGCTGACCGGCTGGGCGCGGGGCGCCTGTCTGCTCGCCACGCTGCGCGGGTCGGGCGTACGGGCCGTCAACAACTGGACGTACGCCGAGCAGGAGTTGCCCGACAAGGGCGGACGGGCGGCCTGGGTGTGCACCCGCGCAGACACCTGGCGCGGGCGCGGCCGGGTGCTGGTGCAGTTCCAGCCGCCGGCCGGGGCGGTCACCGCGCCGGGCGCAGTGGTGGCCGAGGCGAAGGACTCGGCGGCCTGCAGCAGGTTCGGGCAGCATGTGCTGGCCGGCACGCACTGGCGGTCGCCGTCGGGCAGATGGTTCCTGCTGGCGGCGGGCAGCCGGGCGGTGACACGGATCTCCGCGTCCGGCGCTGTGACGGCCGGCGCCGCGGGTCCGACGCTGGCGGTGCCCGCGCCCCGGGACGCTCAGGTGAAGCTGTCGGGCCGGATGCGGGGCGGGGAGGGCCTCTCCGCGCTCGGAGGCTGACGTCGACCGCTCTGCAGGGGCGGACAATTGACAGGATGTCAGTTACGGTGTGGGGCCCGCTCCCTGCACCGGAGGTACGGTCCATGCCCCGCCGACTCCACCCGGTGGAACTCGACTTCGCCGAGTCCGCCCCCGTACGACTGGTCTTCACCGGCGACGTCTCCGCCTCCCCGGAGGCGGTGTACCGGGCGCTCGCCGAGGACGTGACGGACTGGCCGGCCTGGTTCGACGCGGCGTCCTCGGCCGTCCCCACCCGCGACGGCGCGGGCCGGGACGTCCGGCTCAAGGGCGGCATCTTCTTCGGCGAGACGGTCATGGCGACGGATCCCCATGAGCGTTACGCGTACCGGGTGGACACCACCAACGCACCCGGTCTGCGGGCCCTGTTGGAGGAATGGGTGGTCACTCCGACGGCACAGGGCAGCCGGGTGCGGTGGACCTTCGCCGTGGACGGTCCGGCGCCGGTGCGCGTCCTGGTGCGGCTGAGCAGAGCGGGCCTCGGCACGTCCTTCCGGCGGGCGATACGCCGGCTGGACCGCAGGCTCGCCCGGTCCGCCACCTCCTGACCCGCACGCGCGAGCCGCGTCAGTCGGGCCAGACGCCGGTCGACAGGAAGTGCTCCAGGGTCGCGGTGTACGGAGCGATGTCCAGCCCCTGTCCGGCCAGCCACGCGTCGGAGTAGTACTTGTCCAGATAACGGTCGCCCGGGTCGCAGAGCAGTGTGACAACACTCCCCCGCTGCCCGTCCGCCACCATCTGGGCGATGATCCTCAGCGCGCTCCACAGGCCGGTGCCGGTGGAGCCGCCCGCCTTGCGCCCGATGGCCGCGTCCAGTGCCCGTACGGCCGCGACGCTGGCCGCGTCGGGCACCTTCATCATCCGGTCGATGGCTCCGGGCACGAAGCTCGGCTCCATGCGCGGCCGGCCGATGCCCTCGATACGGGAGCCGCAGTCGGTGCTGGCCTGCGGGTCGCTCTCGGTCCACCCCTCGAAGAAACAGGAGTTCTCCGGGTCGGGCACACAGATGCGGGTGTCGTACTGCATGTAGTGCACGTAGCGGGCCACGGTCGCCGATGTACCGCCCGTGCCGGCCGTGGCGACGATCCAGGTGGGGCAGGGGTACCGCTCCAGCCGCAGTTGCTGGTAGATCGACTCGGCGATGTTGTTGTTGCCGCGCCAGTCGGTGGCCCGCTCGGCGTAGGTGAACTGGTCCATGTAGTGGCCGCCGGTCCGCTCGGCGAGTGCCGCCGACTCCTCGTACATCCTGCGGGAGTCGTCCACGAAGTGGCACCGGCCGCCGTGGAACTCGATCAGCCGGATCTTCTCGGTGCTGGTGGTGCGCGGCATCACCGCGACGAAGGGGACGCCGATCAGTTTGGCGAAGTACGCCTCGGAGACGGCCGTGGAGCCACTGGACGCCTCGATGACGGGCTTGCCCGGCCGGATCCAGCCATTGCAGAGGCCGTAGAGGAAGAGAGAACGAGCCAGCCGGTGCTTGAGGCTGCCGGTGGGATGGGTGGACTCGTCCTTGAGGTAGAGGTCGATGCCCCACTCCTCGGGCAACGGGAATCTCAGCAGGTGGGTGTCCGCCGATCGGTTGGCGTCCGCCTGGACCTTGCGGACCGCCTCCTTCAGCCAGGCCCGGTACTGCGGGTCGCTACGGTCGACGTCGGCGGTCGCCGTCGCCCCGTCCGTCACACGCTTCTCGTCCGTGCTCATGAGCGTCGCCCCTCGCCTTGGCCAGTACTGCATCCCTCCTGCCACAGTAAGCCCCTCACCTGCACAAACGTTGACTTTGGGCATCCATAGGGGTCGCTTGTGGGCCGGGACGTGCGCTACCTGCGGACACGCACTGGTGCACGCGGCCGGAGTTGTGCAGACTGCCAGGAGATGACCTGACGAAGGGGGCGGTGGGCCGATGGCGATGGTGGAGCCCGAGTTCCGGGCCACGGGCGTACGGATCGAACGATGGCCGCGCTCACTCACCAAGGCCGGACAGGTCTTGATCAAGGACGGCAAGGTGGCCTTGCTGACGAGTTACGGCCGGGTGATCGACAGCGCCCCCGTCCGCGCGGTCAGCGCGGGCCGGCCCTGGTTCGCCGACGAGGCGAGCACGGCGGTCACGGTGAACGGCAAGCGGTACCGGCTGACCATGGGTCAGCGCAATCACCGGCCCGAAGCCCGGGCACTGGCCGGGCGTTTCCTGGACGCGGTGCGCGGCGCGGGCGGCCGCAGGGACTGAGATTCCCCGCCCGGGTGCTGTCAGGTTGCGGGACCGTCGTCATTGGTTCACGCTGGTCTCACATCACTCAGGGTGCACCGGCGGTAACGCTGTGATCCAGCCCGCCGGACAAATCAGCAGCCAGCCAACTGCTGGATCCGATCCTCCGTTCTCTTCCGGACCTCATTCGGGGAGTCGCAGCCGTGATCAGCCAGCCAAGCAGGCACTGCACGGTGGAGCTCCAAGCCCTGCCGTCGCGGATCGGACAGGTCCGCAGAATCATTTCGGCGCAACTGCGCTACTGGCATCTCGATCCTCTGATCGACCAGGCGGCGCTCGGCGTCACTGAACTGCTGACCAACGTCCACCGGCATGCCGAGCCGGACAAGATGTGCACCGTGGACATCGAGCTGCTGCTCGACCGCCTCACGGTGTCCGTACGGGACAACGACCCGCGACTGCCGACCGTGCGGGACAGCGATGCTCTCGACACGTCGGGGCGCGGTCTCGGACTGATAGCCGCCGTGAGCGACTGCTGGGGTGTGCATCCCCGGGGCGACCTGGGCAAGGCCGTCTGGTTCACGCTCTCGGCGCCGTCGGCGGCCGTTGCGCTGCCCGTGCATCCGATCGTGCACGGGGCCACCACGGAGGGGCCGTTCACCGCGGCTCCGCCGGTCGTGCCCGAGCACACCGCGGTGCCGTCGACGGTGTCCAGCTGACCGGTCCCTGCCGGTGTCGCGGCAGCCGGTCCCCGACGGGCTCACAGGCCTGTCGGGGACCGGGCCTGCCGCGACACCGGCGAAGTCCGGTGCTACTCCGTCGCGATGGCCCGCAGCACGTCGAGGCGCGCGGCGCGGCGCGCGGGCCGCCAGCCCGCGACCGCCCCGGCGACCAGGCCGACGAGTGCCACCACCAGCAGCTGGACGGGCGGCACCGCGAAGGCGAAGGACGCTTCTCCGGTGCCTTCGGACGCCTTGACCAGCACCCAGCCGAGCAGTCCGCCGAGTGCGAGTCCGCCGGCCGTGCCGAACGCGGCGACCAGCACGGACTCGTAGCGCACCATGGCACGCAGCTGGTTCCTCGTCTGGCCGACGGCCCGCAACAGGCCCAGTTCCCTGGTGCGTTCGTGGATCGCGAGGGTGAGCGTGTTGGCGATGCCCAGCAGCGCGATCACCACGGCCAGCGCGAGCAGCGCGTAGACCAGCGTGAGCATCATGTCGATGGCGCCCGCCGCGGACTGCGCGTACTCCTCGCGGGTCTGCACCTCGGGGTTTCCGTAGGCGGACGCGGTCTTCTCGACGGCTGCCGTGCCGTCCGCGGCCGGCACACCGTCCTTGAAGCCGACGGCGATCAGGGTGTCGGAATCCTGGCCGCGGTGCGGGGCCCAGGCGTCGCGGGTGATGACGTAGTCGCCCGCGAGTTCCGCCTGTTCGTACACGGCGCGCACGGTGAAGGTCTGTGATGTGCCGTCCGTGAAGGTGACTTCGGCCGTCGAGCCCGGCTTCCAGCCCCGCTTCCCGGCCTCGGTGGCCGCCACGGCCATGCCGTCGCTGCCGAGCTCGTCGAGCGAGCCCCGGACCGTGCCGAGGTCGAACGCCCTGCCGAGGGCGACCGGATCGGTGACCGTCAGCTGACGGCCCGCGCCGTCGACCTCGGCGACGCCCTGGCCGAGACCGACGGCGGTCTCCACCTCGGGCTGCGCAGCGATGGCCGGGGCGAGCTTCGGGCTGAGCCCGCTGCCGCCCGCGCCGAACGAGGGTGCGCTGACCGCGACATCACCCGCGAAGGAGCGGGAGACCGTCTGGTCCATGGTCGCCTTCAGCGAGGCGCCGAAGACGGTGAAGAGCGAGACGACCGCGACGCCGATCATCAGGGCGGTGGCGGTCGCCGCCGTACGCCCCGGGCTGCGCAGGGCGTTGCGCTTGGCCAGCCTGCCGGAGACACCGCGCAGCCGGTCGAGCGGACCGCCCAGGATCCGTACGGCGTACGAGGACGCGACCGGCCCCAGCACCACGAAGGCGGCGAGGGCGAGGACCGCGCCGGTGGCGGCAAGCCAGATGGACGGGGTCGCGAGCACGCCGACGAGGATGACGGCGAGGGCGGCGAGCGCCACGGCCCCGCCGGTGTACGCACGCTTCACCGAGGCGGCCGACTGGTCGACGGCCGTCTCACGCAGGGCTGCCAGCGGCGCGGTGCGTCCGGCGCCCACGGCCGGCATCAGTGCCGAGCCGAGGCAGACGAGCACCCCCACGGCGAGCGGCAGCAGCAGCGAGAGAGCGCTGATCACGAGGCCGCCCTCGGGGAAGGGGAATCCGATGACCGGAAACAGCGCCCGCAGTCCGGCCGCGATACCGATACCGCCGAGCAGCCCGGCACCGGAAGCGACGAGCGCGACGGCGCAGGCCTCGGCGAGGGTCGAGCCGACGACCTGGCGGCGGGAGGCTCCGAGGGCACGCAGCAGCGCGTTCTCACGGGTGCGCTGGGCGATGACGATGGCGAAGGTGTTGTAGATGGTGAACGTGGCGACCAGCAGGACGATGCCGGAGAAGACCAGGAGCAAGGTGGTGAACAGGCTCAGGAACTGACCGGAGATCATGTCCTGGTTCTCTTCGGTGGACGCCTGTCCGGTGATGGCCTCCACCCCCGCGGGGAGCACGGGCCCCAGTGCGTCGACGAGTTGCTGCTGACCGGTGCCGGGTGCGGCCCGCACCTGGACGGACGCCGCCTCACCGGGCTTCGGGGTGAGGTACTTCTCGGCGTCGGCCCGGGTCATACCGGTGAAGGTCACCTGCCCCATGCCGTCCTCGCCGCCGAAGGTGGCCAGTCCCACCACGGTGACCCGCACCGGATCGGGGGTGCGCAGGACGGTACGGTCGCCGATCTCGAGCCCGCCCGTCTCGGCGGCGCCGCGGTTGACGACGACCTCGCCGGCACGGGCGGGGGCACGGCCCTCGGCGAGCTGGTACGGGTTGAGTTCGGTGTCGGCGATCCAGTTGCCGGCGACCGTCGGAGGGCCCTGCCCGCCGATCGGCTTGCCGTCGGCTCCCACGAGCTGTCCCGCGCCCTGGATACTGGGCTCCGCGGCGGCGACGCCCGGAGTCCCCTCGATGCGCGCGGCGAGGGCGGTGGGCACGTTCTGCCGGGTCCCCCGGTCGTCACCGGGGACGGTGACGACGTTGGAGCTACGGACGACGGCGTCGGTGCCGCCGTTGGCACTGGCGAACATCGTGTCGAAGCTGCCGCGCAGGGTGTCGCCCATGACGAGGGTGCCGGTGAGGAAGGCCACGCCGAGCAGTACGGCGGTGAACGTTCCCGCGAAGCGCCGCTTGTGGGCCCGCAGTGAGCTGAGGCTGAGGCGCAGGGATGCGCGGCTGCTGCTCATGCTGTCGCCTCCCCCGAGGTGTTGAGGTCGCGCAGGTCGAACGCCTTCAGGCGGTCCAGGACACGCTCGGCGGTCGGGGCCTCCATCCGGTCGACGAGCCGTCCGTCGGCGAGAAAGAGAACCTCGTCGGCGTGGGCGGCGGCGACGGGGTCGTGGGTCACCATCACCACGGTCCGCTCGGTCCGGCGCACCGCACGGCCCAGCAGGCGCAGTACCTCTTCGCCCGAACGGGAGTCGAGGTTGCCGGTGGGCTCGTCGGCGAAGACGACGTCGGGCCGGCCGGCGAAGGCGCGTGCCACGGCGACCCGTTGCTGCTGGCCGCCGGAGAGTTCGGCCGGGCGGTGGCCGAGGCGGTCGCGCAGTCCCACGGTGTCGATGAGCGCGTCGAGCCACTCCTGGTCCGGCCGGTCGCCGGCGAGGTCCATGGGAAGGGTGATGTTCTCGGTGACGGTGAGCGTGGGGATCATGTTGAACGCCTGGAAGACGAAGCCGATGCGCTCGCGGCGCAGCAGGGTGAGCCTGCGGTCGTCGAGTGTGCTGAGGTCGGTGTCGCCGATGAGGGCCGAGCCCGAGGTCAGGGTGTCGAGCCCGGCCGCGCAGTGCATCAGCGTGGACTTGCCGGAGCCCGAGGGCCCCATGATCGCGGTGAAACGGCCGGCCGGGAAGTCGACGCTCACCCCGTCCAGGGCCCTCACCTCGGTGTCGCCCCTGCCGTAGACCTTCACGGCGTCGACGACACGCGCCGCGGCTCGCGTACGGGTCGCGGACAGGGGGGTGGTCGCGGTCGTGGTGTTCACACCGCACCGTCCTTGCCGACGCGGCCGAACTGCTCGTCGAGCACGGACAGCCGGCGCCAGTACTCGTCCTCGTCGATCTCGCCGGCGGCGAACCGGCGGCCGAGCAGGGCGATCGGCGAGTTCTCGCCGTGTGCGGGGCGCTGGTTCCAGGGGCCGGGGCCGCGGCGTCCGCGCCCGAATCCGGTGCGGCGCGCCAGGGTGACGATGCCGACGACGACGGCCGCCCAGATCAGCGGGAAGAAGAGCATCCACGGGCCGGGCCCGCCTGCGTGCGCCAGGGTGTTCATCTCGGTCAGCTCCTCGGTGGCGATGGTGGTGCGTGATTCCTTGTCGCTACCGAGGCTCCCGCCGCAGGGGGCCGACGTCGTCGTACGGCCAGCGGCAGTGCGCGTACCACCCGGGGAGTACGCAGGGCGTTCACGGCTGCTCCCCGCACCCGGCGGGGGTGAGGCGTCCGGGGTGAGGCGCCGCCCTGTTCCGTACGGCCGTGGGTCAGGGGCCAGGTCCCCGGTGGCGCAGGGACGTGCCGCACCCGGCCCGGGGCCGCGTCATTCCTCGTCCGCCTCCGCCATCCGGCGGTGGACGCGGCGCTCGTGGATGATGCGCCCGATGATCGCGCCGCCGTAGACCACCACGCCGACTCCGACGAGCCAGGACTGGATGACGAGGACGGTCCCGATCGGGCCGTAGACCACGGTGTTCGACGCGATCAGCGGGGAGAAGACGAGCTGCGAGAAGATCCGCAGCCCGAGCAGGCCGAGGGCCGTGGCGGCCGCCCCGGGGAACAGGGCGCACCAGCGGACCCGGCCGCCGAGGAGCACACGTTGGGCGATCCAGAAGAAGGCGCAGGTGCCGATCAGATCCGCCAGGACACCGATCGCGGCGCCGAGGGCGGAGTTCAAGGGGTTGGGCGTGTTGACGAAGGCCAGCAGGAAGCAGATCAGCAGGGCGAGGAAGACGACGTGGCGCCACATGGTGTGCCAGCGGGCCGTCGGCAGGTCCCACACCTTCTCGTAGCCGGTCTGCACCACGGAGCCGAAGGTCAGACCGAAGACGGTGAGCGCCGCGAGACCGAAGGCGGTGGTGCGCTGAAGCGCGGCACCCGGCACTCCGAAGAGCCGCCCGACCTCGTCCTCGGAGGCCGGGGAGACGCCGAGCGCCTGCCCGAGCCAGCGGGCGAAGCCCTGGCCGCTCGCCGGGTCGGCCGCCGCGACCACGATCAGCAGCGGCACGAGGGTGAGGAAGCCGAGCGCGGCGAATCCCATGGCCCGGTGCATCAGCTCCAGCTCGCGACCGCGCGACCACACGAGGCCGGCCCAGGAGGCCATGAACCTGTCGCGCAGGTGCTGGAACCGGTGCGCAGGGGGCTGTGCACCGGAGGGCTTGTGGGTCATAGGTCGTCGACTACCCGCTCATACGTCGCGAAGCGTCCATCATGCCCCCGTACGAGTACCGGCGCATGCCCCGGAGAAGTGCCCGCCGATACCCCCGGACGCGTGCCCGTGCTTCCGTCCTGCCGGTACCGGACGGCGAGGTCAGAGCAGTGCGCCGAGCGGGTCGTCCAGGACCGGCTGCCACGCCAGTTCGGCCGCCCCGACCAGGCTGTTGTGGTCGAGCGTGCAGGGGAGGATCGGCACACCGCCGCTGCGCCCCCACAGACTGCGGTCGGCGACGACGGCCCGCAACCGCTCGGGGTCCGCTCCCAGCAGCTCGCGGTGCAGTCCGCCGAGGATGATGCGGTCGGGGTTGAGGATGTTGACGAGCCCGGCGAGACCGAGGCCCAGACGGTCGATGAGTTCCTCGCAGGCGGCTCGTACGCCGGGGTCGGCATACTCCGTGCGCAGGAGTTCCCTCGACTGCTCCAGCAGGGAGACCTCGGGGCCGGGGTCGCGGCCCGCGGCGGTGAGGAAGGCGAGGGGGTCGGCCTCGACGTCGAGGCAGCCGCGGCTTCCGCAGTGGCAGGCGCGGCCCTCGGGGTTGACCGTCAGATGGCCGACCTCCAGCGCGAGGCCCGCACTGCCGGTGTGCAGTCGTCCGTCGAGGACCAGCGCGCCGCCGACGCCGCGGTGGCCGGTGGCGACGCAGAGCAGGTGCTGCGCGCCGCGGCCCGCGCCGTGCCGGTGTTCGGCGAGGGCGGTGAGGTTGACGTCGTTGCCGGTGAAGGCGGGTCCCGCGATGCCCGCGGCCCGTACCCGCTCGGCGAAGATGTCGCGTACCGGAGCGCCCGCGGGCCATGCGAGGTGGAGCGGGTTGAGGGCGGTGCCCTCGGGTTCGGCGACGGCGGACGGTACGGCGAGGCCCGCGCCCACGCAGCGCCGGCCGCTCTCGCGCAACAGCGCGGCGCCCGCGGCGACGACCTCTCCGAGCACCTGGGCGGGGTCGGCGGAGACGGTGACACAGCCGGGGGCGGTGGCGACGGTCCGGCCGCCGAGTGCCACGAGAGCCGCACGGAATCCGTCGGCGTGCACCTGGGCGGCGAGGACGACCGGGCCCGTGTCGTCGACGGAGAGCCGGTGGGATGGGCGGCCCTGCGATCCTGCGGCCGCGCCGGGGCGGGAGTCCACCCGGATCAGGCCCAGCGCCTCCAGCTCGGCGGCGACCGCTCCGGCGGTGGCACGGGTGACCCCGAGTTCGGCGGTGAGCACGGCGCGGGTGGGCGCGCGTCCGGTGTGCACCAGTTCCAGCGCGGGGCCGAGCGCGCTGCGGCCCCTCTCCAGCCTTGATCTGGTGCTCGTCGCCTTGCCGTTCATGGTGGCGAGTCTCCCATGATCCAGCCGTTGCGCAGCCGCCTTGTCCGGATCGGTCCCCACCCCTATGCTGAGTTTGTGCCGCACCTAAACAAACTACGGACGGCCGCACCGGGGGGCCCGAGCGGAAACACCGCCCCACTCTCCCTGTCCCGCCTCCGCACCGCCCTCACCGTGTTCTTCGCCCTGGACGGCTTCCTCTTCGCCGGCTGGGTGGTCCGCATCCCCGCGATCAAGCAGCAGACCGGAGCATCCGCGAGCGACCTCGGACTCGCGCTGCTCGGCGTCTCGGCGGGCGCGGTCGTGACGATGACCCTCACCGGCCGGCTGTGCCGCCGCTTCGGCAGCCATCCGGTCACCGTCGCCAGTGCCGTACTGATGTCGCTCAGCATCGCGCTGCCCGCACTGACGCACTCGACGCTCGCCCTCGGTCTTGTCCTGCTGGTCTTCGGCGCCGCGTACGGCGGGATCAACGTGGCGATGAACAGCGCCGCGGTCGACCTGGTCGCCGCGCTCCGGCGCCCGGTGATGCCGAGCTTCCACGCGGCGTTCAGCCTCGGCGGCATGGTCGGTGCGGGGCTGGGAGCCCTGGTGGCCGGCGGTCTGTCCCCCACCGTGCATCTGCTGCTCCTGGCCGTCATCGGCCTGCTGGTCACGGCCGTCGTCGGCCGGGTGCTGCTCGGCCGGACGGCGCCGGTCACCGAGCGCGCCCAGCAGGACCCGGTGCCGCACCGGCTCACGGGCCGCACCCGCAGGCTCGTCGCGGTCTTCGGCGTGATCGCGCTGTGCACGGCGTACGGCGAGGGCGCGATGGCCGACTGGGGCGCGCTCCACCTGGAACAGGACCTGGACGCCCACCCGGGCGTGGCCGCCATCGGATACTCCCTCTTCGCCCTCGCGATGACGGCCGGCCGCCTCACCGGGACGACCCTGCTGGAACGGCTCGGACAGACCCGCACGCTGGTCGCGGGCGGCACGACGGCAGCGGCCGGCATGCTGCTGGGCTCACTCGCCCCGACGGTGTGGCTCGCGCTGCTCGGCTTCGCGGTGGCGGGCCTCGGGTTGGCCAACATCTTCCCGGTGGCCGTGGCCCGGGCGGGCGCACTCGCCGGCCCCGGCGGGGTCGCCGCCGCGTCCACGCTCGGATACGGCGGCATGCTGCTGGGGCCGCCCGCGATCGGATTCCTCGCCGACTGGTTCTCCCTGCCCATCGCGCTCACCACGGTCGCGGCACTGGCCGCGGGTGCGGCGCTGATCGGCTGGGCGGCCCGGAACGCGACCGCGCCGCAGGACGCCTGACCGCTCGTCGGCGCACACCGCCGGGGCCCGCCTGAAGGGGGCGCACAGGGGGCGCATTCACGCCGGTCGCCTGACGCGACAGCCCCACCGGGCATGAACCGAGTGGCACAATCTGCGGCATGGAGACCGCCGAGCTGATCACATCACTCGTACGGGAGGGCCAGTTGCTGGCCGCCGCGGCCGGCCGGACGGACCCGGCGACGCCGGTGCCCACATGCCCGGGCTGGCAGATGCGCGACCTGCTGCGTCACGTCGGCATGGTGCACCGCTGGGCCACCGCGTTCGTGGCGGAAGGCCATGAGGAGTTCCGTCCCGCCGTACCCGAGAACGATCTCGACGGCGACGAACTGATCGAGTGGTTCCGCGAGGGCCACGGCCTCCTCGTGGGGGCACTGACCGAGTCGCCGGCCGATGTGCGGTGCTGGACCTTCCTTCCCGCTCCGTCTCCGCTCGCGTTCTGGGCCCGGCGGCAGGCGCACGAGACGGCGATCCACCGCGCCGACGCCGAGTCGGCGCTGAGCGGCAAGCCCGGCCCGGTGCCTGCCGACTTCGCCGTCGACGGCATCGCCGAACTGCTCAGCGGCTTCCACGGCCGCACCAGGAGCCGGCTGCGCTCCGAGGTGCCCCGCGCCCTGCGCGTACGGCCGCTCGACACGGACGACGTGTGGACCATGTGGATCTCGACGGACGCGCCGCGTACGGAACCGATCGCCGAGGTGGCCGCGGACTGCGAGCTCATCGGCACCGCCGAGCAGCTCTACTTCACACTGTGGAACCGGCTGCCCCTGAGTGCCGTCACGGTCACGGGCGACACGGAACTCGCCCGGGAGTGGCAGGAGAAGTCGGCCGTCACCTGGTCGTAGGCAGGTCCGGGCGGGGCGGGGCGGGCTCCGTGGCACGGCAGCCCGGGCAGGCGTCGCCGGGTTCAGGCAGGAGCGCCCGGCCCGGACAGGGGCGCCGGTTCAGGCAGGAGCGCCGGGCAGCATGCGGGAGAGCAC
Organism: Streptomyces sp. CA-251247; assembly: GCF_050952975.1. Taxonomy (NCBI): domain Bacteria; kingdom Bacillati; phylum Actinomycetota; class Actinomycetes; order Kitasatosporales; family Streptomycetaceae; genus Streptomyces; species Streptomyces sp. CA-251247. Next base: position 1,066,689 of record NZ_CP191861.1, read on the forward strand.
GGCGCGTTGGAGCGGCTGGACCTCGGCATGGCGTGCCCGCCCCGCATCGGTCAGCGCGACCCGCACACCCCGGCGGTCCTCGCTGCACATACCGCGGGTGACCAGCCCGTCCTTCTCCAGGCGGGCCACCAGGCGTGACAGCGCGCTCTGACTGAGGTGGACACGGGCCGCGAGTTCCTGTACCCGGAACGAACAGTCACCGTCGGCGGCCGACTCCTCGGCGAGTACATCGAGGACCTCGAAGTCGCTAGCGCCGAGCCCGTGTTGATGGAGCTCGCGGTCGAGCTCGCAGATCGTCCGGGCGTGCAGCGCCAGCACATCGCGCCACTCGTCGACGAGTGCGCGCTCGGACTTGTTCGCTGCCATGAGCGCACGCTAGCAGAAAAGCGCCATTTTGTTGCATCGGAATTAAATGCACTTGCATTGAATGCATGTGCATGTACTGTGCTGCGCATGATCTCTCCGCCCAACGTCCCCTCGGCGCAGGAGCGCTGGAGCCCTCGACTGTGGGGCACACTGCTCGTGCTCTGCGCCGCGATGTTCCTCGACGCGCTCGATGTCTCGATGGTCGGCGTCGCCCTGCCGTCGATCGCCACCGATCTCGATCTGTCCACCTCGACCCTTCAGTGGATCGTCAGCGGCTACATCCTCGGCTACGGCGGCCTGTTGCTTCTCGGCGGCCGCGCCGCCGACCTCCTCGGCCGCCGCCGGGTCTTCCTCATCGCCCTCGCCGTCTTCGCCGTCGCCTCTTTGCTCGGCGGGCTCGTCGACTCCGGTCCGCTGCTGATCGCCAGCCGTTTCATCAAGGGCCTGAGCGCCGCGTTCACCGCGCCCGCCGGACTGTCGATCATCACCACGACCTTCAAGGAAGGCCCGCAGCGCAACCGCGCGCTGGCCATCTACACCACCTGCGCCGCCACCGGCTTTTCCATGGGCCTCGTACTGTCGGGCCTGCTCACCGAGGTCAGCTGGCGCCTCACCATGCTGCTCCCCGCGCCCATCGCCCTGATCGCCCTGATCGCCGGCATCAAGCTCATCCCGCGCAGCAGCCGCGAGGACTCCGGAAAGGGATACGACCTGCCCGGAGCCGTCACCGGCACGGCCTCAATGCTCCTGCTCGTCTTCACCGTCGTCCAGGCACCGGAGGTGGGCTGGGCATCCGCCCGTACGCTGCTGTCCTTCCTCGCCGTGGCCGCCCTGCTCACCGCGTTCGTCACCATCGAGCGCCGCAGCTCCCACCCCCTGATCCGGCTGGGCGTACTGCGCTCCGGCAGCCAGGTCCGCGCGAACCTCGGGGCGGCCTTCTTCTTCGGCTCGTACGTCGGTTTCCAGTTCCTCGTCACCCAGTACATGCAGTCCCTGCTCGGCTGGTCCGCTCTGGAGACCGCGCTGGCCTTCCTGCCCGCGGGGGCACTCGTGGCACTCTCCTCGACGAAGATCGGCTCGGTCGTGGACCGCTTCGGCACGCCGCGCGTGATCGCCCTCGGCTTCGCACTACTGGTCGTCGCGTACGCCCTGTTCCTCAGAATCGACCTCGCACCGAGCTACGCGGCGGTCATCCTGCCGTCGATGCTGCTGCTCGGCGCGGCGTGCGCGCTGGTCTTCCCCTCGCTCAACATCCAGGCCACCAACGGCGTCGAGGACCACGAGCAGGGCATGGTCTCCGGTCTGCTCAACACGTCGATCCAGGTCGGCGGCGCCATCTTCCTCGCCGTGGTGACCGCCGTGATCACCGCCGGCGACACCGGCGGCTCTCCCCAGCAGGTGCTGGACAGCTTCCGCCCCGGCCTCGCGGTGGTGACCGTCGTCGCGGCGGTCGGGCTGCTCATCACGCTGACCGGGCTGCGCACCCGGCGCACCGGCGGCGGCGTACTGGTCGCCGCGTCGGTGCCCCGAAAAGAGCCCGAGCGGGTGGCGGTCGGCGACTGACCGGCACCCCGCTCGCAGGGAGCGTCCGGCGAGGAACCGCGGACGCTCCCGGGGCGGCGGCGACCGGCGCCGCCCTTCCCACGGGGGGAGACGGTGGCCGGCGGGCTCCTTGCCCGCCGGCCACCGCCCTGTGACACTTCGGAACAGGAAGCCGGAGGGGGCAGGCGTGCCGGACAAGAGACGGCGGACACAGGCGGACCGCGACGCGATCACGGTCGAGATCGGCTATGCGCTGCTGAGTGCGGTGCTCGTCGCCGCAGTGGTCTTCGGCGTGATCGCCGGACCCAAGGCCATGTTCACGATGCCGTACGCCGTCGAACGCGGACTGCTCCTCGCCGGCGCCGCTGCGGCCGCCGTTGCCTTCGTCCTCCGGCTGGTGACCGTGCTGTGGCGGTTCTCGACCGCGCCTGCTCAGCCCAGCCAGCCGGGCCGCACCAACCCCGACTCGTAGGCCAGTACGACGAGTTGAGCCCGGTCGCGGGCCCCCAGCTTCACCATCGTGCGGCTGACGTGCGTCTTTGCCGTCAGGGGACTGACGACCAGGCGGCGGGCGATCTCCTCATTCGACAGGCCGATACCGACCAGGGCCATCACCTCGCGTTCCCGCTCGGTGAGTTCACCGAGGCCCTCCGCATCCTTCGGTTCCTTGGAACGGGCGGCGAACTCCGCGATCAGCCGCCGCGTCACCCCGGGCGACAGCAGGGCGTCGCCACCCACCACCGCCCGTACCGCGCGCAGCAGTTCCTCCGGTTCGGTGTCCTTCACCAGAAAGCCCGAGGCGCCGGCGCGGATCGCCTCGAAGACGTACTCGTCGAGCTCGAAGGTGGTCAGCATGACGACCTTCACGTCATGGAGCCGCTCGTCGCCGGTGATCCTGCGGGTGGCCGCGAGCCCGTCGAGCAGGGGCATCCGGATGTCCATGAGGACGACGTCCGGGGCCAGTTCGCGCACCAGCCGCACCGCCTCCTCGCCGTCGGCGGCCTCGCCGGCCACCTCGATGTCCTGCTGGGCGTCCAGCAGGGCCCTGAACCCCGCTCGGACCAACAGCTGGTCATCGGCGAGCAGTACGCGGATCACATCGTCTCCTTCGGCTGCACGGGAAGGTCGGCCCGGACGCGGAAGCCACCGTCGGCGCGCGGACCCGCCTCGATCGTGCCACCCAGCGCGGCGGCCCGCTCCCGCATTCCGGCCAGCCCGTTGCCGCTCCCGCCGGCCTCGGAGCCGGTGGCCGGTCCGTCGTCGTCGACGCGGAGGTCGAGCCGGCCGGGCGCATACGCGATCCGCACCCGCGCGGCGCGCGAACCGGAGTGCCGCACCACATTGGTGAGGGCTTCCTGAACGATCCGGAAGGCCGCGAGATCGGTGCCGGGCGACAGCGGGATCGGCGTCCCCTCCGTCGCGATCTCCACGGTGAGGCCGGCGCTCGCGGCCTGGTCGACGAGTTCGGGCAGGCGGTCGAGTCCCGGAGCCGGTGCACGAGGGGCGTCTCCGGGCGTACGAAGCGTGTCCAGGACCTGACGGACCTCGCCCAACGCCTCCTTGCTCGCGGCCTTGATGGTGGTGAGCGCGGTCCGTGCCTGCTCGGGATCGGAGTCGAGAAGCGCGAGACCGACGCCCGCCTGGACGTTGATGACCGAGATCGAGTGCGCGAGGACGTCGTGCAGTTCGCGGGCGATGCGCAGCCGCTCCTCGTCGGCGCGGCGCTTCTCGGCGGCCGCCCGCTCCACGCGCTCGCGTGCCCAGACCTCGCGCCGGACGCGGACGAGTTCCGAGGCGGCGAGGATCGCCACCACCCAGGCGGCGATCACCAGTTCCTGCCCCCACGGCGCCGCGTCGTCCTTACCCGGGGGCAGATACCGGTAGAGCCAGTGCGCGACGAGCAGATGCCCGGCCCACAGCCCCCCGACGGCCCACCAGGCCGCGCGCCGGTGGCCGGAGGTCACCGCCGCGAAGGCACCGACCGCGACGGAGATGAAGACCGGGCCGTACGGATAGCCCGCGGCGAAGTAGACGAGGGTGACGGCGCAGACGCCGAAGACGGAGACGACGGGCCACCGGTTGCGGAGCAGCAGGACGGCCGGGCCCGCGAGCAGGAGTACGCGTGCGAGAACGTCGAGGCTCACCCGGTCCGGCTGGCCCATCGCGGCGTAGCGCGAGCCGACGAACACGAAGACGGCGAGGGCCAGGGTCGACGGCCAGGGAATCACCTGGGCGTTGCGGCGCGCCTCCCAGAGACGCAACGGCGGTGGCGGTTCTCCCCCCGGACGCCGCACCCAGGGGGGACCGCCGCCCCGGGCACGCGTGTGCTGCTCATCCATACCGGCCACGCTAGACGCGCACCGGGCCGCGGGGCGTCAGCCGGGCGTGGCGATCAGGAGTACTCCCTGGGGAGTACGGGAGGTGGGGTGCAGGGGCGGGGGCGCGGGTTGTACGTGGCCGGGCGCGGGGTTGTACGGGGCCGGCACCGGGCGCGCGCTCGCTGCGGGCCGGTCCGGGGCGGGCGTCGGGCCCGTCCGCGTCAGGATCGGGCCCCGGAGATCCGCGGGCTCCGCAGTCCGACCTCGTGGGCGAGGCGGGCCGCCTGGTGGGCGAAGAAGACGTCACGTTCCTCGACGACCCGGTTGAACTGGCCGAAGAGTTCGAAGGAAATGAGCCCGAACAGCTGGGACCATGAGGCGACGAGGGCCACGACGACGGGCGGCGGCAGATCCGGGGCGATGTCGGCGGTGAGCCGGTCGGCCTCGGGGCGCAGCGCCTCCCCCAGCGGAGGGAGTGCCAGACCGTCGGCGCGGTGCGCGTCACGGGCGACCGAGATCAGGGCGAGGCCGACGCGGGACGCGGGTCCCACGGTGTCCATGGGCGCGCTGTAGCCGGGCACCGGCGAGCCGTAGATCAGGGCGTACTCGTGGGGGTGGTCGAGCGCCCAGGTACGGATGGCGGAGCAGACCGCGGTCCAGCGGGCGACGTGGTCGGCCGGACCAGCGGCGGAGGCGCCGGCGAGCGCCGCCTCGGCGGCGGCACCGATCGCGTCGTAGGCGTCCACGATCAGAGCGGTCAGGAGATCGTCGCGGCTCGGGAAGTACCGGTAGAGGGCGGAGGAGACCATGCCCAGCTCACGGGCGACGGCGCGCAGCGACAGCTTCGACGCGCCCTCGCCCGCGAGCTGCTTGCGGGCCTCGTCCTTGATGGCGGCGGTCACTTCGATACGGGCTCGTTCCCTGGCCCCACGGATCGCGGTCATGGTGCGCAGTCTCTCATGTTTCGGAGCACCGCACTATTCCGAGAGCGCTGATCTGGCCGGCGAGATGTCGCCACTTTCGAGAGCACTGCTCTTGCTTTGGAGGACGCCAGGGGTGCACACTGCTCTTAACCGAGAGCACTGCTCTCCAATTCGAGCACCACACACGACTCGAACCCGAGGACCGTCATGTCGCAGTCGCACTACATCAAGCCCGGCCGCCTCGACAACATCATCAACGGCTCGATCGCCTGGCTCGCCCGCCGGGGCATCAGCCTCATGGGCACCGCGGAGCTCTCCGTCCGCGGACGGACGAGCGGCGAATGGAGAAGCATCCCGGTCAACCCCCTCCCCTACGAGGGCGGGCCCTACCTGATCTCTGCCCGCGGCCACTCGCAGTGGGTGCGCAATCTGCGGGCCGCAGGCGGTGGCCGGCTCCAGCTCGGCCGCAAGACCCAGCACTTCACCGCCGTCGAGCTCGCCGACGAGGAGAAGCCCACCCTGCTCCGCACCTACCTCGAGCGCTGGGGCTGGGAGGTCGGACGCTTCTTCGGCGACGTGAACGCCAAGTCCACGGACGAGGAGCTGCTCGCCGCGGCCCACAAGCACCCGGTCTTCCGGATCACCGTGACCGACTGAGCCGGTGCGCCCCCCGTCGGGACCGGAGCTCGGGCGCCCGTCACCACCCGCGCTCGGACACCCTCGGAACCGGACCTCCGGCGCACCATTGGCGCCGGCGCGGCTTGGACCCCATCGGAACCCGCCGGCCTGGCCGCAACCCGCCCGCGGCACCCACAGAACCCGCCTGTGCCACCGACGGAACCCAGCCCCAGCACCGCCAGAACCCATCGACCCCAGAGCCGTCAGCCCCCGCGCCGGTCCAGCGCCTCCAGCGCCCGCCGGGCCATCCCGTTCGTCCGCACGATGCCGGCCAGCGTCGTCGAACCGCGGGTGATGTCCGCGAACGCCTTCCACGCCGGACGGAAGCCGCTGATGGCCGCGTGCAGCAGCCCGGGACGGCGCTCGAAGATCTTCAGCATGAGCCGTCCGACGCCCATCTCGACACCCAGACCGGCCTTGATCGCGAAGGCGTAGTTCAGCGCCTGACGGCGGGCGTCCACGGCGTCGTGGGCCTCCGAGATCCGTACCGCCCACTCCCCCGCGAGCCGGCCCGAGCGCAGCGCGAAGGAGATCCCCTCGCGGGTCCACGGCTCCAGCAGCCCTGCCGCGTCGCCGCACACCAGCACCCGTCCCCGGGACAGCGGTGAGTCGTCGCTGCGGCATCGGGTGAGGTGGCCGGAGGAGATCGAGGGTTCGAAGCCGGCGAGTCCCAGCCGGGCGATGAAGTCCTCCAGATAGCGCTTGGTCGCTGCGCCCTCGCCGCGGGCCGAGATCACGCCGACGGTGAGCGTCTCCCCCTTGGGGAACACCCAGCCGTAGCTCCCCGGCATCGGGCCCCAGTCGATGAGCACCCGGCCCGCCCAGTCCTCCGCCACCGACGCAGGGACCGGGATCTCCGCCTCCAGGCCGAGATCCACCTGGTCGAGCTTCACACCGACATGAGCCCCTATGCGGCTGGCGCTGCCGTCGGCTCCCACGACGGCGCGGGTCAGGACGGTCTCGCCGTCCGACGTGACCACGGCGACCGTGCGCCGGTCGGGGACCGCGGGCCCGTGCTGCTCGACGCGGGAGACCGTGACGCCCGTGCGCAGCACCGCGCCCGCCTTCTGCGCCTGCTCGACCAGGCCGGCGTCGAATTCCGGCCGGTTGATCAGCCCGAAGAGCATCCTCCGGGACCGGCGTGTACGCGCCAGCTTGCCGTTCAGCGAGAAGGTGACCGCGTGCACCCGGTCGAGCAGAGGCAGCTCGAAGCCGGGCGGCAGGCTGTCGCGCGAGGGGCCGATGATGCCGCCGCCGCAGGTCTTGTAGCGCGGCAGTTCGGCCTTCTCCAGCAGCAGCACCTGACGGCCCGCCACCGCCGCCGCGTATGCCGCCGATGCCCCCGCGGGCCCGGCGCCGACGACGACCACGTCCCACACCGTCTCGTCGTGCTCCTGTGCTTCCCCTGCCCCGGTGACACCGTTCTCGCTGCTCACGATGTGGTTCTGCTCCCGATCCGACGCGTGCCCCATGCTCTCGACGGCATCCTACGGCGCGGTCACCCCACCACCGCTGTGGGAGGATCGGCCACGCATTTGCCGTACACACAGCACACAACGTCGCACCCACGAGGAGCGTGCCCATGACCGCCGATCCGATAGCCGAGACCGTCGCTTCCCTGCTGCCCCGCGCCAAGGCGGAGCTCACGGAGCTGGTGGCCTTCCCGTCGGTGGCGGATCCCGCGCAGTTCCCCCGGAGCGGGTGCGAGGCCGCGGCGAGCTGGTGCGCCGACGCCCTGCGGTCCGAGGGTTTCCAGGACGTCGCCGTGCTCGACACCCCCGACGGCACCCAGTCCGTGTACGGGTACCTGCCCGGCCCGGCCGGTGCGCCCACCGTCCTGCTGTACGCGCACTACGACGTACAGCCGCCGCTGGACCTCGACGCGTGGGTGACCCCGCCCTTCGAGCTGACCGAGCGCGACGGCCGCTGGTTCGGCCGCGGTGCCGCCGACTGCAAGGGCGGCTTCATCATGCATCTCCTCGCCCTGCGCGCCCTCAAGGCGAACGGCGGGGTGCCGGTGAACATCAAGGTGATCGTCGAGGGTTCGGAGGAGCAGGGCACGGGTGGGCTGGAGCAGTACGCCGAGGCTCACCCCGAGTTGCTGAGCGCCGACACCATCGTCATCGGCGACGCCGGCAACTTCCGGCTGGGACTGCCGACGGTGACCGCCACCCTGCGCGGTATGACCCTGGTGCGCGTCCAGGTCGACACCCTGGAAGGCAATCTGCACTCCGGCCAGTTCGGCGGGGCCGCCCCGGACGCGCTCGCCGCGCTCATCCGCGTACTGGACTCGCTGCGCGCCGAGGACGGCTCGACGACGGTGGACGGTCTGGCCGGCGAGGCGACGTGGGAGGGGCTTCAGTATCCGGAGGCCGACTTCCGCCGGGACGCCAAGGTGCTGGACGGCGTCGGGCTGATCGGTTCCGGATCGGTCGCGGACCGCATCTGGGCGCGCCCGGCCGTCACCGTCCTCGGCATCGACTGCCCGCCCGTCGTGGGCGCCACGCCGTCCGTGCAGGCGGGCGCTCGCGCGCTGATCAGCCTGCGGGTGCCGCCGGGCCAGGACGCGGCGCAGGCGACGAAGCTGCTGGCCGCGCATCTGGAAGCGCACACGCCGTGGGGTGCGCGGGTCGCGGTGGAGCAGACCGGTCAGGGCCAGGCCTTCCAGGCGGACGTCTCCAGCCCGGCGTACGCGGCGATGGCCGACGCGATGCGGCTCGCCTACCCGGGTGAGGAGATGCAGACCGCCGGCATGGGCGGTTCCATCCCGCTCTGCAACACCCTCGCCGCGCTGTATCCGGAGTCGGAGATCCTGCTGATCGGACTGAGCGAGCCGGAGGCGCAGATCCACGCGGTGAACGAGTCCGTGTCGCCCGAGGAACTGGAGCGGCTGTCCGTCGCCGAGGCGCACTTCCTCGTCAACTACGCGGCGTCCAAGCAGGGCTGAGCCCACGGGACCCGGCGGCTTCCGTATTCCGCGAAGCCGCCCGGTCCCGACAGTCCGTCCCGACAGTCCGGTGCCGCATTCCGGTGCCGCCTCACGGGCGCCGTGCGGAAGATCAGCCGACGGGAACGCCGGCCTCCAGGTTGAGCACCGTCCCCCGCTCACGCGCCCGCAGGGCCCAGCGCAGCCGCTCGTAGCGCGTGGGCGGCAGCAGGTGGGCGGCCTCCTGTTCGCCCACGAACCGCCAGCCGCGCAGCTCCGACCCGGGCAGCAGGACCTGTCCTGCAATGCGGCCCTGAAGCCGTCCGCCGTCGAAGAGCAGCCGCAGCCCGCCGTATCCGGGCGGCCTCGGCGGCTCCCAGTCGACCACCAGCAGGCTGGGCACCCGGTCGAGTTGGATGCCGAGCTCCTCTTCGACCTCGCGCATCCCGGCCTGCGCGGGAGCCTCGCCGCGCTCCACGACACCGCCGGGGAACTCCCAGCCCGGCTTGTAGGTGGGGTCGACGAGGAGCACCCGGTCCTCCTCGTCGAAGAGCAGCACACCGGCGGCCAGCGTCTCGGCCGTCGGTTCCGGGGTCTGCACGATCTCGCAGACCGGGGCCTCACCACTGCTGACCGCGTCGGCGATCCGCTGTGCCGTGCTGCGGGGGTCCAGGCTGCCGTTGTCGACGACCAGCGCGTCCTCGCGGATCCAGTCGAGGGCCGCGAGGTACGGCTCGATGTGGTCGAGAGCCCACTGACGGACGCGCTGCTCGGCATCCGGTGTGTCCGGCTCCTCGCGGGTGGCTATTCGCTCGCGCAGGATCGTTTCATCCGGGCGGAGAAGCACATGCCGGACCGGGATCCGACGGGACGCGAGGCCGCCGAAGATCTCGTCGCGGTACTCCTGCCGCAGGAGCGTCATGGGCACCACGAGAACGCCGCCGAGCTCGGCGAGCAGAGCCGCCGCGGTGTCCACGACGAGCCGCCGCCAGATCGGCAGGTCCTGGTAGTCGCTCACCTCGGCGAGCCGCTTCGGCGGCAGAAGCCGGTGGAGTCCGCCGCCGGTGAGTTCGGGGTCGTACAGCGTGCTGTTCGGGATCAGGTCGATCAGTTCGCGCGCGGTGGTGGTCTTGCCCGCTCCGAACGCACCGTTGACCCAGACGATCACGGTTCCCCCTCTTCCGTAGCCCACAGTGGATTGCCCGCAACACCCTGCCACGGAAACCCGTGGGGGGAACCGGGAGCCTGATCGCGGACGCAACTGTGTCCGTGCTGTTGCCCATTCGCGGCCACCGCACGAGGGCGGCCCGCGTCTCACCCTACGAAGCGAAAGCTGCGCCCGGCCGTGACATGGGGCGGCGGAGCGTCGTTGGAGCTGCTGAGACAAAGGGGGTGCGCGATGCGCCGTACGGTACTGGAGTGGTTCCCCGCCGGGGGCCCGCGAGGCAGCTGGCCGGCCGAGGAGTTCGCCCGCCAGCGCCGGGACGAGGGCCAGCCGGCCGAGGTCGTGATGGACCTCGAGTCGGACGCGTTCTTGGTGATCGTGACCCAGCACTCCGCGGACGCGATGACCTGAGGCGGCCGCCCAGAACGGCGCCGCCGCTCGCGCCTGCCCGACCACGCGCGTGCCCTGGCGGGCATCCTCGGAAAGCCACGCACTGCCTGTGCCCCCGTCCCGGACCGGGACGGGGGCATGTGTGGTCCTGCACCGGTCCGACGCCCGATCCTTCGCGAACCCGAACAGCCCCGAAACCCGCACCCTCCCTCCCCTCTGACGATTCGTCATAGGTTCGTCACTAACGGAACCCCTGCTTCACATCGGTCCGAACCGGACCGGTACGGTCAAGTCTCCACGAAGCATCCTTGGGGGGATCAATGACCTGGAACCAGCAGCCGACCGCCCCGTATCAGGCGGTGGCGCCGACTCCCAAGCCCGGTTGGGCACGTAAGCGCGTCATCATTCCGTCCGCCGTCGGGCTGTTCTTCTTCGGCGTCGTCGTCGGCTCGGCAGGCGGCGAGACCAAGACGACCACCACCGCCGCGCATCCGGCACCGACGGTGACCGCCACGGTGACGGCGAAGGCCGCGGAACCGGTGGTCGCCGAGCCCGCGCCGCCCGCCACGAAGACCACGGCGCCGAAGACCGTGGCACCGAAGACGACGGCGCCCAAGGCCGTCGTCGCTCCCCCGGACGGCAAGGCTCCCGCCGAAGAGCGGGCCAAGGTCCTGGACTTCGTCGGCATGGGCCTCCAGGAGGCCCAGGACTCCGCCCAGGCAGAGGGCTTCTTCTTCCTGACGTCCCACGACAGCACCGGGGCCGGCCGGATGCAGGTCTTCGACCGGAACTGGAAGGTGTGCTCGCAGAGCGTCGGGGCGGGCAGGACCGTCGACGTCGGCACCGAACTCGACTTCGGCGCGGTCAAGCTGACCGAATCCTGCCCCTGATGCGGACGGACACGGACGCCCCCACCGTCACCGGCGGGGGCGTCGGGCTGCGGGTCGGCCGACGGGCGGGTCAGCCCTTGCTCGACCCGAGCGTCAGCCCCGCGATGAAGTGCCGCTGGAGCAGCAGGAAGACGATCAGCGTGGGCAGCGCCACGATCACCGAGCCCGCGGCCAGCAGGTTGTAGTCCGTGAAGAACTGACCGCGCAGATTGTTCAGCGCCGAGGTGATCGGGAGCTTGTCGCCGTCGGAGATGAAGACCAGCGCCCACAGGAAGTCGTTGTACATCCAGGTGAACTGAAGCGTGCCGAGGGCCGCGAGGGCCGGCCTGCACAGCGGCAGCGTGACGCGCCAGTACTGCGTCCACACACTCGCCCCGTCCACGATCGCCGCCTCGAGGATCTCCTTCGGCAGCGTGCGCATGAAGTTCGCGAGGACGAAGACGCAGAAGCCGATCTGGAATCCGACCTGGACGGAGACGACGGCCCAATACGAGTCGAACATCGTCATCGAGTCCGACATCCAGTAGGGCAGCGGGATGCGGTTGAACATCACGTACAGCGGCGTGACGATGACCTGCTGCGGCAGCAGATTGCCTGCGGTGAACAGCATCAGCAGCACGATCGAGCCGCGCATGTTCAGGCGCGCCACGGCGAAGGCCACGAAGGAGGCGAAGAAGAGCGTGACGATCACTCCGGGCACCGCGATGATCAGGGTGTTGATGAAGTACTTCGTCATCCCCGAGTCGCTGAAGGCCTGTTGGTAGTAGTCGAACGAGAGCTTCTTCGGCAGCGAGAAGTACCCGTGCTGCGACGTCTCGTCGTACGGCCTCAGTGAGGCGTAGACCGCGAGCAGCAGCGGCGCGAGGAAGGCCAGTGAGACCGTCATCAGGAACGCGTGCACGCCGAGCCGGCCCGGACGGATCCGGCGCTTGCGGGGCGGGGCGCTCTCGGTCCGGGCGGTGGCGGGCGCAGGGGCGGTGTCGATCATCGGTTCTTCTCCCCACGGATCTCCTGGACCAGGAACGTCACAACGAATCCCATGGAGAACAGCAGCAGCACCACGGCGATGGCGGAGCCGAACCCGATCCGGCTGGCCTCGCCGATGATGTTGTCGGTGACGAGTACGGACAGCAGCTCCAGGCCGTTGCGGCCCTTGTTGACGGCGTAGACGATGTCGAAGGCGCGCAGGGCCTCGATCACGGTGATCACGCCGACGATCACGTTGACGGGTCGGAGCGTCGGGAAGACGACGCGGAAGAACGTCTGCGCCTCACCGGCACCGTCGATCGACGCCGCCTCCTTGAGCGAGGGATCGACCGCCTTCAGGCCGGCCAGATACAGGATCATCACGTAGCCGGTGTGCCGCCAGGCCGCCGCCAGCAGGATCATCCAGATGTTCAGGTCCGGGTCGCCGAGCCAGTCCGTCGGGTTGTCGGTGTTCGCGAGGATCGCGTTGAGCGCGCCCTGGTCGCGGGAGAAGACCAGTTGGGCGATGAAGCCGACGACGGCGAGCGAGAGCACCACCGGCATGTACAGCGTGGACTGGTAGAACCTGCTGAACCGCACCCCCCGGTCGATGAGGACGGCCAGCAGCAGTCCGAACGGGGTGGCGACCAGCCCGAGGAAGGCCAGCCAGAGCAGATTATGGCGCGCGGCCGGCCAGAACGCGGGGTAGTTCGTGAAGAGGTTCTCGTAGTTCTTCGTGCCGACCCAGGAGATGTCCCCGATGCCGTCCCAGCTGGTGAAGGACAGCACGACGGAGGCCAGCGTCGGCCCCCAGACAATGGCCACGTCGAGCAGGATCGGTATGCCCAGTAGCACGCCCATCACGGCGAGGTCGCGGCGTGTGAAGCGCCGCGGCCCTCGTCGTACGGCGCGCCGCGGAGTGTTCAGCGGCACGGGTGATGGCTCCAAGTAGAGATGGTGGGGGGTCAGCCTTCGGAGGCGAAAATGCTCTTCTTCTGCCGCTCGATGCTGTTGACCAACCCGTCCACGTCCTTCGGCTTGTTGATGAAGGTCTGGATGGCCGGGATCATCACCGTCGAGGAGAAGTCGGGCCGGGTGTCGCGGTCCAGGAACTGCGAGATCTGCTTGGCGCCGGAGACGAGTTCGACGGCCTTCTTCTGGATGTCGGTGTACCGGGAGATGTCGGCCTGGTCGTTGACGGCGATGTTGTTGGGGTCACTGGCGAGGTAGATGTCCTCGGCCTTGCCCGTGGCCAGCCACTTCAGCAGGTCCTTCGCGCTCTCCATGGTCTGGGTGTTCTTGAGGTTCTTGGACTTCTTCGCCAGCAGGAAGCCGTCGATGGGCGCCTCGACCGCGTCCTGACCGTGCTCCGGGTTGATCTCCGGGAACGGGAAGAAGTCGATGTCGGCCTGCTCCGCCTTCGGGAACTGGGCGCCGGGGTGCGGGAGTCCGAACACCGCCATGCCCGTCTCCTTCTTCTGGAGGCTGGTGGCGGCCTCCTGCCAGGTGCGGCCGTTGGCCGCGGGCTGGCAGTACGGAAGGAGGCTGCGCCAGGTGTCGAAGACGTCCTTGACGCGCTTGTCGGTCCACGCCTCCTTGCCGGCCATGAGGCTCTTGTGGAACTCGTAGCCGTTGGTCCGCATGTTGATGTAGTCGAACGTACCCATCGCCGGCCAGCCGTCCTTGTCGCAGAACGCGATGGGGACGAGCTTGTCCTTCTGCATCTGCTTGGCGAGGGCTATGTACTCGTCGAGCGTCTTGGGCGCCGTGTAGCCGAACTGCTGGAAGACGCTCTTACGGTGGAAGACCGCCCACGGGTAGTAGTAGTACGGCGTGAGGTACTGCTTGCCGTCCTCGCCCGTCGACTGGGCCTTCAGCGCCGCCGAGAAGCCCTGGTAGCCCTCCCAGTTGTCGCTGATGTCGTGCAGGAGGCCCTTCTTGGCGAAGAACTGCATGCGGTAGCCCGCGAACCACATGAAGACATCGTCCGGCTTGCCCTGCAGATAGCGGTTGATGTTCTCCTGGAAGGTGTTGTGGTCAACGGTGTTGACCTTGATCTTCCGCTTCTCCTTGGACTGCTTCTCGTACGCGGCGAACGCGTCCGCGAAGGCCTTCTTCGGCACGGGGTCGGACGAATTGGATCCCATGGTGACGGTCTTGCCGTCCCCGCCCGGACCACCGCCGCACGCGGCGAGCAGCGAGGGCAGCGCGATCGCACCCGCACCCGCCGCGGCGCCGCGCAGCAGATTCCGCCGGGACATCCGATGTCCTGCCACGCTCCCGGGTGCCGCTGAACTGTTGAACGATGACTGCGCCATGTCCCCTCCTTCGGGGTGCAACCCAACACAACTCAACGCGAGGATTGGATCTCACTCCCAGGAAAGGGTGTCGTCAAGGGTTCTGACGCGAGATCGTGCAACCGTTACCGCATCTCTTCCAACAGACTCCAACACGCCCTACCGTAAACGCTCGTCACTTACGCGTACATGACGCCGCCTCAAACAGGTGCGAGTACGGAGGAAAGTCACGATGCGATACCTTCCCACCCGCAGTACCCGCCATCGAGTCGTCGGAGCGCTGGCCACCCTGCTGCTCAGCGCCGGAGGCTTAGGTACCCCGGCCGTGGCCGCCGCCCCGGTCACGGGGGCGGAACCCCGTCCCGCCGCTCCACAGGTCGACGACGCACAGGCTCTCACCCCGCCGATGGGCTTCAACAACTGGAACTCCACCCACTGCCGGGCGGAGTTCAACGAGTCGATGGTCAAGGGGATCGCCGACCTCTTCGTCGAGAAGGGGCTCAAGGCCGCAGGCTACGCATACGTCAACCTCGACGACTGCTGGGCCCTGCCGCAGCGCAACGCCGAAGGCAAACTCGTTCCCGACCCCGTGCGCTTCCCGAACGGCATCAAGGCCGTCGCCGACTACGTGCACTCCAAGGGACTGAAGTTCGGCATCTACACCAGCGCGGGGACCAAGACCTGCAACGACGCCGGGTTCCCGGGCGCTCTGGGCCACGAGTACAGCGACGCCCAGCAGTTCGCCGACTGGGGCGTCGACTACCTCAAGTACGACAACTGCAACAACCAGGGCGTGGACGCCAAGCTCCGCTACACCACCATGCGCGACGCCCTGCGGGCGACCGGCCGCCCCATCGTCTACAGCATCTGCGAGTGGGGCGAGAACAAGCCGTGGGAGTGGGCCAAGGGCGTCGGCCAACTCTGGCGCACCACCGGTGACATCAGCGATCACTGGGGCTCGATGCTGTCCATCATGAAGCAGAACCTGCCGCTCGCCCCCTACGCGGGACCCGGCCACTGGAACGACCCCGACATGCTCGAGGTCGGCAACGGCGGGATGACGGACACCGAGTACCGCTCCCACTTCTCCATGTGGTCGGTCATGGCGGCCCCGTTGCTCATCGGATCCGATCTGCGCAAGGCCCCGGCCTCCGCCTTCGAGATCCTCGGCAACCGTGAGGTGATCGCCGTCGACCAGGACCCGCTGGGCAAGCAGGGCGCCGTGGTCTCCTCCGCGGGCGGCCGGTGGGTCGTGGCCAAGGAGATGCAGGACGGCAGCCGTACGGTCGCGCTGTTCAACGAGAGCGGCGCTCCGCAGCGGATCGCCACCACCGCGAAGGCCGTCGGCCTCCCGAGCGCGCCCGCGTACCGGATGCGCGACCTGTGGAAGCACTCCGACACCAACACCGCGGGGACGATAGCCGCGACGGTTCCGGCGCACGGCACCGTGCTGGTGCGTGTCTTCGTCGACCGGAAGTGGGCCCTGCTCCCGCCGGCCGTCGAAGTGAGCGCCGACGAGGGCCTGATGAGGGAAGCCGGACGGACGGGCACGCTCACCACCACCGTCACCGATCTCGGCCGCACACCAGCACTGGCGGTGTCCGTCTCCCTGACCGGCCCGGCGGGCTGGAAGCTCAGGCCCACGTCCCCGACCACCGCGGCCGCGCTCCCGAGCGGCAGGAAGCTCACCACCGCCTGGGAGACGGCGATCCCCGCGGGCACGCCCCCCGGTGCGTACGACCTGACGCTCACGGCCGCCTACCGCTCGCCGACCGGGCAGCGGCTCACCTCCGCCGTGCCGGCGCGGATCCAGGTCGTGGTGGCGCCACCGGCCGGTGAGTCGTATCCGAGCGATCTGGGCTGGCTGAGTGCCGCCAATGACTGGGGTCCGGTCGAGAGGGACCGGAGCAACGGCGAGAGTGAGGCGGGCGACGGCGGGCCGATCACGATCGGCGGCCAGGAGTTCGCCAAGGGCCTCGGCGTCCACGCCGCGAGTGCTGTGGAGTACTACACGGGCGGGAGGTGCTCCACGCTCACCGCGCAGGTCGGGCTCGACGACGAGACGGGAACACGCGGCACGGTGACGTTCGAGATCTGGGCGGATGGCGAGAAGGTCACCTCGACCGGCGTCCTGACCCAAGCGATGCCCGCTCAGCCGATCTCGGCCGACGTGAGCGGCGCCGAGGTCGTCCGGCTGGTGGTCACCGACGGCGGGGACGGCATCAGCTACGACCATGCCGACTGGGGCGATCTCAGGATCGGCTGCTGACGACCGCTGCCGCCTCGCCGTGCCGGGCGAGCGAGGCGGCAGCGGCGGCGCCCACGAGGCCCGCGTCCGTGCCCGTCAGGGCGGGGACGACACGGAGGCGCTGGACGAAGGAGAGCGTGGCGTAGTCGTGCAGGGCCCGGCGCAGCGGCGTGAACAGGACGTCCCCCGCGCCCGCCACTCCCCCGCCGATCACGGCTATCTCTATCTCCACGAGCGTCGCGGTCGCGGCGATACCTGCGGCGAGGGCCTGGGCGGCGCGGTCGAAGGAGGCGGTGGCGACCGGGTGTCCGGCCCGGGCCGCCGCGGCCACGGCGGCGGCCGAGGTGTCACCGTCGGGTCCGGGCCGCCAGCCGCCTTCCAGCGCGCGCCGGGCGATGTTCGGGCCGCTGGCGATCCGCTCCACACAGCCGCGGGCGCCGCAGGGGCACAGGTCCCCGTCGAGATCGACGCTGATGTGGCCGATGTGACCGGCATTGCCGGTGGGGCCGGGGTGCAGCTTGCCGCCGAGGACGAGTCCGCCGCCGACGCCGGTCGACACGACCATGCACAGGGCGTTGTCGTAACCGCGGGCCGCGCCCTGCCAGTGTTCGGCGGCGGTCATCGCGACGCCGTCACCGACGAGTTCGACGGGCAGCCCGCCGGATGCCTGCCGGACGCGCGAGACCAGGGGGAAGTCGCGCCAGCCGGGGACGTTGACCGGGCTGACCGTGCCGGCCGAGGCGTCCACCGGGCCCGCGCTGCCGATACCGACGGCCGATGCCTGGGCCCACAGCGGTGAGGCGGACAGGTCGGCGAGCACCGCCTCGACCGCGTGCATCACCGTCTCGGCGCCCTCGGTGGCCGGTGTGGGGCGCTGCGCCCGCTGAACGATGCGGCCGCTGCCGTCCACCAACGCGCCGGCGATCTTGGTGCCGCCGATGTCCAGCGCGGCGACGAGGTCGGTATGCATTGGTGTGGGATCCCCCGGGAAACTGGTCGGACCTGCGGTTAGGTAACCAGTCTCCATTCCCCTGACAACGTTGTCCAGGCCCTATGCTCGACGGTACAGCTTCGCATACGCCGCACAACGACAGGACTACGCACTGTGGCCGATACCGACCGCCCCTCGCACACCCCCGTGCGCACGCGAGGTCCCGAGCCCCGATACGGGAATCGTCCCACCATGAAGGACGTCGCCGCACGTGCCGGAGTCGGTCTGAAGACGGTCTCCCGCGTGGTCAACGGCGAGGCCGGTGTGACACCCGACACGGAACGCCGGGTGCAGGAGGCGATCGAGTTCCTCGGCTTCCGCCGCAACGACAGCGCGCGGGTGCTGCGCAAGGGGCGCACCGCCTCGATCGGGCTGGTGCTGGAGGATCTGGCCGACCCCTTCTACGGCCCGCTGAGCCGCGCGGTCGAGGAGGTCGCCCGGGCCCATGGCGCGCTGCTCATCAACGGGTCCAGCGCCGAGGACCCCGACCGCGAGCAGGAGCTGGTGCTCGCACTGTGCGCCCGCCGGGTCGACGGTCTCATCGTGATCCCCGCCGGGCACGACCACCGCTATCTGGAGCCGGAGATCAAGGCCGGTATCGCCACGGTGTTCGTGGACCGGCCGGCCGGTCAGATCGACGCGGACGTGGTGCTCTCCGACAGCTTCGGCGGCTCCCGGGCCGGCGTCGCCCATCTGATCGCGCACGGCCACCGCCGTATCGGCTTCATCGGCGACCAGCCGCGGATCCACACGGCTGTCGAGCGACTGCGCGGCTACCGCGCGGCCATGGAGGACGCCGGGCTCGACGTGGACGACTCGTGGGTGTCGCTCGGTTCCACGGCGCCCGAGCGGGTGCGCTCGGCCGTCACCGGGATGCTGTCCGGGCCCGAGCCGGTCACCGCGCTGTTCGCCGGCAACAACCGGGTGACCGTCACCGCCGTGCGGGTGCTGGCGGAGCGGGAGCAGCAGGTGGCCCTGGTGGGCTTCGACGACATCGAGCTCGCGGATCTGCTCGGGATCACGGTGATAGCCCAGAACGCGGCCTCACTGGGACGCACGGCCGCGGAGCGGCTGTTCCGGCGCCTCGACGGCGCGGACGACGAGCCGGCCCAGGTCGCCCTGGAGACGGTGCTGATCCCGCGGGGCAGCGGTGAGATCCCGCCGCCCGCGGGCGACCGCTAGACACCCGCGGGCCCGCCGCCCGCCCTGCCCTGCCCTGCCCTGCGCTGGGTCAGCAGACCGGCAGGCCGGGCACCGGCTCGTCGTTGTGGCCGCCCTGGATGTTGACGTCGCTGACGAAGACTCCGGTGTTGCCGCTGTCGTCGTCGGTCTTGGCCCACCAGACGTTGGTCCACTGCCCGTGGGTCTCGCGGCGGCCCAGGTTCTGCTGGCAGTAGAAGTAGTTGGTGCCCGCCTTCAGCACACCCTTCTCGGTGCCGGACGCCGTGTACGAGGTGGCCGTGCGCCACACCTTGCAGTTGTACTTGCCGCCACCGATCGCATGACAGACGGGCGCGGGATCCGGGTCGGAGCCGCCGCCCGTCGCCGCACCGCCACCGGTCGCGCTGCCGGATCCGCCGCCCGAGGTGTCCGATGCGCCGCCGGTGGTGTCGCCGGCTCCCGCACCGCCTCCCTTGCCGGACGAACCGCCCGTGGATTCGCCCGCGCCGTTCGTTCCGGCGGCCGGCGGCTTGGCGGACTTCGACGGGGACGTATCGGCGTCCGGCTCGGAGGGCCCGGAGCTCGGGCTCTTCCCCCCGGGTGCGACCTCGCTGCCCGCTTCCGTCTTGTCGCCCGCGCCCTTGGACGGTGACGTGCCCTCGCCGCCCGCCAGTTCGGCGGTCGAGGAGCCGCCGCGGTCGACAAGGGCGTACGTCACGCCTCCGCCGGCGAGCAGGACGGCAGCGACGCCCGCGGCGATGAGCATCCGGCCGCGGCCGCGGGACGTCGGCGCGGGCCGGGAACCCTGCGGGGCGACCGGCGCCGTGACGGCGGGGACGGCCGGTGCCGGTGCGGCGGCTACCGGTTCGGGGGCTGCCGGACCGAATCCTTCGGGACGGTGCGGTGCCGCGTTGAGTACGGTCGGCACCCGGGTCGCCGGCTCCTGCGGGCCGGGCGCCGGCGGTCCCAGCGGCGCGGTGGAGGCGGTGGCGGTGTCGGCGGCGGCCGCGGCCAGCAGCCGGGCCGCGGTGTCCGCGTCGGGGCGCTGTGCGGGGTCCTTGTGCAGGAGTTGCCGGAGCACGGGGCCCAGCGCCCCGGCTCGCTGCGGCTCGGGCAGCGGTTCCACCACGATGGCGTTGAGCGTCGACCAGGTGGAGGTGCGCCGGAACGGGGCCGCGCCCTCGACCGCCGCGTACAGCGTGGCGCCCAGTGCCCAGATGTCGGAGGCGGGACCGGGCTCCTGACCCTGCGCCCGTTCGGGTGCCAGGTAGTCGAGCGAGCCGACCAGTTCGCCGCTGCGGGTCAGATGGGTGGTGGAGCCGTCGCCCGGGTCGTCCATCGCGGCTATGCCGAAGTCGGTGAGCACGACGCGGCTGTCGGCCCCGGAGGCTCCGCCCCGGTCCAGCAGGACGTTGCCGGGTTTGACGTCCCGGTGGAGCACGCCGACACGGTGGGCGGCGCCGAGGGCCTCCATGACCTTGGCCCCGATACGGGCGGCCTCGCGCGGGTCGAGCACGCCCTGGCTGCTCAGCACGTCGTCGAGGGACGGGCCGTCGATGAGCTCCATGACGATGACCGGGCGGCCGTCGTGGTCGGTGACGTCGTGCACGGCGATGACGGAGGGGTGGCGTATGCGGGCGGCGGCCCGCGCTTCGCGCTGCATCCTGATCCGCAGGTCGGCCAGTTCGGGGCCGGACGAGTCGGAGTAGGTACGCAGTTCCTTGACGGCCACCTCGCGGCCCAGCACCTCGTCGACGGCGCGCCAGACGACTCCCATGCCGCCGCGGCCCAGTTGTTCGATCACCCGGTAGCGGCCGGCCAGCCGCTCGTTCTCCCCCGACGTCACCGCTGCCCCGTTCCTGTTCCGTGTCTGTGCGCATTCCGCCTGCGCGGGCGTGCGCGTTCCAGGTACAGACTAGGCGGAGCAGCAGGGGCAGCAGTGACGGGAGTTGGCCACCGTTACTGGGCTGTGGCGGTGAGATCCCCTCGCCGCGGAGCCGCGAAGCTGTCGAGACCCGCGCGGGTCAGACCGGTGAGGTCGGCCACCTCGGCGGTGTCCAGCGCCCCGCAGTCGATGCCGCGCAGCAGGTAGGAGCTGAGCGCCTTGGCGGTGGCCGGCTCGTCCATGACATCGCCGCCCGCGTGGTTGGCGTAGGCGGCGAGGCGGGCGGCCGCCTGCTCGAAGCCCTCGCGGTAGAAGGCGAACACGGCGGCGTAGCGGGTCGGAAGATGGCCGGGATGCATGTCCCAGCCCTGGTAGTAGGCGCGCGCCAGGGCCCGGCGGGTCAGTCCGTAGTGCAGCCGCCAGGCGTCGTGCACCTGCTCGGTGGGGCCGACGGGGAGCACATTGGTGGAGCCGTCCGAGACGCGTACCCCGGTGCCGGCGGCCGCGACCTGCATGACGGCCTTGGCATGGTCGGCGGCGGGGTGGTCGCTCGCCTGGTAGGCGGCGCTGACGCCCAGGCAGGCGCTGTAGTCGAAGGTGCCGTAGTGCAGCCCGGTGGCGCGGCCCTCGGCGGCGTCGATCATGCGGGCGACGGCGGCGGTGCCGTCGGCGGCGAGGATGGACTGGCTGGTCTCGATCTGGATCTCGAAGCCGATCCGGCCGGCGTCGAGTCCGCGCGCCTTCTCGAACTCCTCCAGCAGCCGGACCATCGCGGTGACCTGCTCGGCGTAGGTGACCTTGGGGAGGGTCAGCACGAGTCCACCCGGGAGGCCGCCGTGTTCCATGAGGCCGGTCAGGAAGATGTCGAGCGTGCGGATGCCCCGGTCGCGTACGGGCGCCTCCATGCACTTCATACGGATGCCCATGTACGGCGCGGCTGTTCCCTGCGCGTAGGCCTCGGTCACCAGACGGGCGGCCCTGGCCGCGTCGGCGTCCTCGCCCTGTCCGCTGTAGCCGTCCTCGAAGTCGATGCGCAGGTCCTCGATGGGCTCGCGCTCCAGCTTGGCCCGTACACGCCGGTACACGGGCTCGGCCAGTGCGTCCGAGAGACCGAGAACGGCGGCGAGGGAGGCGGCGTCCGGGGCGTGTTCGTCGAGTGCCGCGAGCGCCTGGTCTCCCCAGGAGCGGATGGTGCCGGCGGCGAAGACGTCACCCGGTACATAGACGGTGTGAACGGGCTGGCGGGTGCCGGGGTCTCCCGGGTAGCGACGGGCGAGCTCCGCGTCCACCGGTGCGAGGGAAGCGCTGATGCCCTCGCTGACCGCGCCGGCGAGGCTCGTTGCCACCTTCTCCTGCTGACCCATCCCACACCCTCCTGTTTTCCACTTCACGGAATCAACAATCCGCATAGTGAAGTTAATAGGCGGTCGCGACCTGCGTCAATGGTCCCCCGAACGCGGCCGGGGCCGCACGGTGGCAATCACCGTGCGGCCCCGGCCGTTCAGAGCGGTGCGGGTCAGCCCTTGCGGGTCGTGACCTGTTCGGTCAGCTGGGGGACGACCTCGAAGAGGTCGCCGACCACGCCGTAGTCGACGAGGTCGAAGATCGGGGCCTCGGCGTCCTTGTTGACGGCCACGATGGTCTTCGACGTCTGCATACCGGCGCGGTGCTGGATCGCACCGGAGATGCCGGACGCGATGTACAGCTGCGGCGAGACCGACTTGCCGGTCTGGCCGACCTGGTTGGAGTGCGGGTACCAGCCGGCGTCGACGGCGGCGCGGGAGGCGCCGACGGCCGCGCCGAGCGAGTCGGCGAGCGCCTCGATGATCGCGAAGTTCTCGGCGCCGTTGACGCCGCGTCCGCCGGAGACCACGATCGCGGCCTCGGTCAGCTCGGGGCGGCCGGTGGACTCACGCGGGGTGCGCGAGACGACCTTGGTGCCGGTCGCCGCCTCGGAGAAGGAGACGGACAGGGCCTCGACCGTGCCGGCGGCGGGAGCGGCCTCGACGGCGGCCGAGTTCGGCTTGACCGTGATGACCGGGGTGCCCTTGCTGATACGGGACTTGGTCGTGTACGACGCCGCGAACGCGGACTGCGTGGCGATGGGGCCTTCGTCGCCGGCCTCCAGGTCGACGGCGTCGGTGATGATGCCGGAGCCGATACGGACCGCGAGGCGGGCCGCGATCTCCTTGCCCTCGGCGGAGGACGGTACGAGCACGGCGGCCAGGGAGCCCCCGGCGGACACTGCCTCGTACGCGGCCTGGAGCGCGTCCACCTTCGGCACGACGAGGTAGTCGGCGAACTCGGGAGCGTCGGCGGTCAGCACCTTGACCGCGCCGTGCTCGGCCAGCGCGGCGGCGGTGGACTCGGCACCGGCGCCGAGCGCGACGGCGACCGGGTCGCCGATGCGGCGGGCCAGCGTCAGCAGCTCCAGCGTGGGCTTGCGGACGGCACCGTCCAGGTGGTCGACATAGACGAGAACTTCAGTCATGGGACTTCAATCTCCTGCGAATGCGAAAGAGCTGGGGGCGGTGAGAGGCGCTCGGCCTCAGATGAACTTCTGGCTCGCGAGGAACTCCGCGAGCTGCTTGCCGCCCTCGCCCTCGTCCTTGACGATCGTGCCCGCGGTACGCGCCGGGCGCTCCGTGGCCGAGTCGACCTTGGTCCAGGAGCCTTCGAGACCGACCTCGGCGGCGTCGATCTCCAGGTCCTCGAGGTCCAGGGACTCCACCGGCTTCTTCTTGGCCGCCATGATGCCCTTGAAGGACGGGTAACGCGCCTCGCCCGACTGGTCGGTGACCGACACCAGCGCCGGGAGGGAGGCCTCCAGCTGCTCGGACGCCGAGTCGCCGTCGCGACGGCCCTTGACGGTGCCGTCCTCGACCGAGACCTCGGAGAGCAGCGTGACCTGGGGGACGCCCAGACGCTCGGCGAGGATCGCCGGGAGCACGCCCATCGTGCCGTCCGTGGACGCCATGCCACAGATGACCAGGTCGTAACCGGTCTTCTCGATCGCCTTGGCCAGCACCAGCGAGGTGCCCATGACGTCGGAACCGTGCAGATCGTCGTCCTCGACGTGAACGGCCTTGTCCGCACCCATCGAGAGCGCCTTGCGCAGCGCGTCCTTGGCGTCGTCCGGGCCGACGGTCAGCACGGTGATCTCCGCGTCGTCCGCCTCGTCGGCGATCTGCAGCGCCTGCTCGACCGCGTACTCGTCCAGCTCCGACAGCAGACCGTCCACGTCGTCACGGTCGACGGTCAGGTCATCGGCGAAGTGCCGGTCGCCGGTGGCGTCGGGCACGTACTTCACACAGACAACGATCCTCAAGCTCACGCCGGCTCTCCTACTACATCGGTCATTTCTGTGGGGTCCCCGGCGCCGTGGGCCAGGGGCCTGCCTTATGCAGGCAGCATAGGCGCCTGAAGGCGGGGTTTCCGGTCGGGGCGACCGGTGCCCTGAGCGAAATATTACTCACCAGTACATCCCTCATGTACCCCGTGAGCAAGCGCTTGGAACTGTGACGTTGCCAACGCTGCGTAACCGGGAACTCTCAGTCCCGCAGGGCGTTGAAGCGACCTTGGTGATAGACGAGCGGGCCGGCCGTTCCCGTCGAATCCCCCGCCACCACCTGGGCGATGACGAGGTGATGGTCCGCGGCCGGGACGCGCGCGACGACCCGGCAGACCATCCAGGCGGGCACATCGTCGATGACGGGCACGTTCTCGGGGCCGTTGCGCCAGCGGGTGGGCGCGGCGAAGCGGTCCGCTCCGCTGCGGGCGAAGGTGGCGGCCAGCTCCTGCTGGTGCTCGCCGAGGATGTGGACGCCGACGTGCTCCGCCCGGGCTATCACCGGCCAGCTGGAGGACGCCGTCCCGACCCCGAAGGAGATCAGCGGCGGGTCGGCCGAGACCGAGCTGAGGGAGGTGGCGGTGAAACCGACGGGCTTCTCGTCCTGCGCGGTGATCACCGACACACCGGCGGCGTGGCGGCGGAAGACGGCGCGGAGCAGCTCGGGCGAGGCCACTCGTGGAGTACCGAGATCAGGCGTAGCGGTCATGGAGTGCGGGCCGGCCCACGGAGGGAAGGTTCTTCGGACACAGCGTCAGCCTGGCGATGCGTGGCACGTGCAGTCAAGTGCTGCCCAGAAGGTGCGAGACGGATCACGGTGCGTCACACCGCCCGGCCGAGCGCGTTGATCACATCCGCCTTACGGGGCTGACCGGCGGCGCGGGTGACGATGTGTCCGGTGGAGTCGAGCACCAGGACGGTCGGTGTCTTGAGGATGCCGAGCTCGCGGACGAGCGTCAGCCGCTCCTCAGCGTCGATCTCGACGTGGGTCACGCCGTCGATCATGCCCGCGACATCGGTGAGGGTGCGCCGCGTGGCCCGGCACGGCTGGCAGAAAGCACTGGAGAACTGCACGAGCGTCGCCCGTCGCCCCAGCTCCGCCCCCAGATCGGCCGGGCTCAGCCTCTTCCCCGCATCCCGACCGCGCACCTTCAGCCTCCCGCCGTTCTTCCTGTGCCACACCCCGAACACGCTCGCCGCCGCGAGCACCAGCGCGCACACCACAAGTCCGCTCATCCTCAACTCCAGCGTTCACAGGACTGCAAAGATTCCCACCGCTCCAGGGCCCGTGCGGTGCGTGATCCTGAACAGCATGGACATCGACGTCAGGGGCCCGCGCTTCGGGGCCGCCGTCACCACGGCCGTACTCGCCGTCGTACTGATCACCGCAAGCGGCGGCCTGCTCGCCTGGCAGGCCCTGTGCTTCGCGGCGGGTGCGCTGCTGGGAGTGCCGCGCTCGCCGTACGGGTGGCTCTTCCGCACCGCCGTCAGGCCGAGGCTCGGGCCGCCTGCCGAGCTGGAGTCCCCGGCGGCGCCGCGGTTCGCCCAGGGGGTCGGGCTCGCCTTCGCGCTCCTCGGGCTGATCGGCTACGTCGCCGGACCCGCATGGCTGGGCGTCGCGGCGACCGCCTGCGCTCTTGCCGCCGCCTTCCTCAACGCCGTCTTCGGCTATTGCCTCGGCTGCGAGATGTACCTGCTTCTGCGGCGGGTGACGCCAAGGCGTCCATAATGTGACGGGAAGGACGTGACAAGAATCTCGCCGACCTCCGCCACCAGGACTGGCCAGCACGCCGCCCATGGGGCACGATCGGCGCAATGCCGAAAACCTACGGCTGCGTAACTTCCGCCGGGAGAACCCTCCCCGGGCACAACAGAAGGGCCCTCTCCAGATGGCAGAGCTCGTCTATCGGCCGGTCATCGGCGCCGCTCGCACCATGTTCAAGGCGCTGGACCTGAAGATCGACACTCAGGGTTCGGAGAACATCCCGCGCACCGGCGGTGCTGTGCTCGTCAGCAACCACATCAGCTACCTGGACTTCATCTTCACCGGCCTCGCCGCGCTGCCGCAGAAGCGGCTCGTGCGCTTCATGGCGAAGGACTCCGTCTTCCGGCA
Organism: Streptomyces sp. CA-251247; assembly: GCF_050952975.1. Lineage (NCBI taxonomy): Bacteria > Bacillati > Actinomycetota > Actinomycetes > Kitasatosporales > Streptomycetaceae > Streptomyces > Streptomyces sp. CA-251247. The sequence continues at coordinate 1,092,897 of NZ_CP191861.1, forward strand.
CAAGATCTCCGGCCCGCTGATGCGCGGCATGAAGCACATCCCGGTGGACCGCAAGCAGGGTGAGGCCGCCTACGAGCACGCCCTCGAATCCCTGCGCTCGGGCGAGATCATCGGCGTCTTCCCCGAGGCCACCATCTCGCAGTCGTTCACGCTGAAGTCGTTCAAGTCCGGTGCCGCACGGCTGGCGCAGGAGGCGGGCGTGCCGCTCATCCCCATGGCGCTGTGGGGCACGCAGCGGGTGTGGACCAAGGGCCGCCCGCGCAACTTCCGCCGCAGCCACATCCCCGTCACGATCCGGGTGGGCGAGCCGGTCGAGGCACCCACCGACCAGTACGCGGGTGCGATCACCCGCCGGCTGCGCGAGCGCGTGCAGGAGCTCCTCGAAGCGGCTCAGCGCGCCTATCCCGTGCGCCCCAAGGACGCGTCCGACACCTGGTGGGTGCCCGCGCACCTCGGGGGTACGGCGCCGACTCCGGCCGAGGTCCGCGAAGCCGGCTGAAACGTCACGCCCGTCGGCGGGCACGCCCCTCGACGGGCCGCGCCGCGCACACCCGACCGGGCAGCAGGCCCGCCCGTGCGCCCACTCCTCAGTGCGGCGGACGGATCGTGATGCGCGCGCCCGGGCTCAGCTTCTCCAGCGACTCGGCGAGTTCGGTGCCCGCGGCCTCGAGCTCGCCGGTCGTCATGGGGGCCAGCGACTCCAGCAGGAAGACCGCGTTCACCGACTCCTCGGTGAGCCGGGTGCGCGGCCCCTGGCGCCAGTTCCAGCGCCGGCAGGTGACGCCTTCGTCGTCGCGCCAGACGACCTCGCCCGCGTCCGGGTGCTCCACCGTCTCCTCGCCGCCGGCGACGGTGACGAACGGTTCGCTGCCGGTGGCGCGCACCAGGTGCATCCCGCCCCGGATGCGGTCCAGGTCCTCGCCGCCGACCGGAATCAGATGGGCCACGCTGATGGCGTTGTAGAGGTCGACCAGCACATTGATCCGCGGCAGTCCGCCGTCCGCGAGCGCCCTCCTGGCCAGCGCCTCGGCGGAGTTGCGGGTGCGGGACGGCTTGGAGCCGAAAGCGGTGTACGCCGCGCGCCAGGCGGCCATGTGCGGGTCCTCGTGCGGGGCGCGTCCGTCCAGCCGCTCGGCGAGCCGTGCGGCCGCGGCGTCCAGCAGTGCCGAACTCTCAGCGGTACTCGGCCCGTTGACCAGGCCGTGTGCCTCGACGGCCAGGTGGACGAATCCGGGGACGAGGTCCCTGACCTCGTCGGAGACGGTGAGCGAGAGCGTCATGCCGGGCTGCCTCACAGTGCGCTGGGGAGACGGTGCCGGAGCGCTCGACCGGCCGGTGCGGACGGGTGGCGCACGGCGGGCACCGCGGGACGTGGTACATCGTACCGTACTGGACAGTCCATCCCATTGGACTCTTCGGCGGATCCACGGCGCCACAGCGCCCGCGGGCCGGCCGGACAGTGTCCGGCCGGCCCGTATGCCCGGCTGCTCCCTCGCGGCGCTACGCCGCCATCTCCTCCTTGAGCGCCTGGACGAAGGCGTCGACGTCCTGCTCCGTGGTGTCGAAGGCGCACATCCAGCGCACATCGCCGGCGGCCTCGTCCCAGAAGTAGAAGCGGAACCGCTTCTGCAAGCGCTCCGTCACCGCGTTGGGCAGCCGCGCGAAGACCGCGTTGGCCTGCACGGGGTACAGGATTTCGACGCCGTCGACACCGCGTACGCCGTCGGCCAGCCGCTTCGCCATGGCGTTGGAGTGCCGGGCGTTGCGCAGCCACAGATCGCGCGCGAGCAGCGCCTCGAGCTGTACGGAGACGAAACGCATCTTGGAGGCGAGCTGCATGGACATCTTGCGCAGATGCTTCATGTGGCTGACGGCGTCCGGGTTGAGCACGACCACGGCCTCGCCGAACAGCATGCCGTTCTTCGTGCCGCCGTAGGACAGCACATCGACGCCGACGGCATTGGTGAACGTACGCATCGGGACGTCCAGGGACGCCGCCGCGTTGGCTATCCGGGCGCCGTCGAGGTGGACCTTCATCCCGTGCCCGTGGGCGTGCTCGACGATCGCGCGGATCTCGGCCGGGGTGTAGACCGTGCCCAGCTCGGTGTTCTGGGTGATCGAGACGACCTGCGGCATCGCCCGGTGCTCGTCCTCCCAGCCCCAGGCCTGCCGGTCGATGAGCTCGGGGGTGAGCTTGCCGTCCGGGGTCGGCACGGTGAGCAGCTTGAGGCCGCCCATCCGCTCCGGTGCGCCGCCCTCGTCCACGTTGATGTGCGCGGACTCGGCGCAGATCACCGCGCCCCACCGGTCGGTGAGCGCCTGGAGCGCCGTGACGTTGGCGCCGGTGCCGTTGAACACCGGGAAGGCCTCGGCCGTCGGCCCGAAGTGGCTGTGCATGACGCGCTGGAGATGGTCGGTGTACTCGTCCTCGCCGTAGGCGACCTGATGACCGCCGTTGGCGAGGGTGAGCGCCGCCAGGACCTCGGGGTGGGCGCCCGCGTAGTTGTCGCTCGCGAAGCCGCGCACCTCGGGGTCGTGATGGCGGCGGGCCGCCGTCGGTGCGGCCTTCACGGTTTGGGGGTCAGCCACAGACGCTGTCCATTCGCTTCCCTGGCGGGCCGGTCCCAGACCCCGGCGATGGCTTCCGCCAGTTCCGTCACGTCCGTGAAGCCCGCGAACTTCGCATTCGGGCGCTCGGCGCGCATGGCGTCGTGCACCAGTGCCTTCACGACCAGGATCGCAGCCGCGGCCTTCGGGCCGTCGTCGCCCCCCGCCTTGCGGAAGGCGTCGGCGAGGGCGAGCGTCCAGGCCTCGGCCGCGGCCTTCGACGCGGCGTAGGCAGCGTTGCCGGCGGTCGGGTTGGACGCGCCGGCCGCGCTGATCAGCAGAAAGCGCCCCCGGTCGCTGCGCAGCAGCCCGTCGTGGAAGGCGAGCGAGGTGTGCTGGACGGTGCGGATCAGCAGCTTCTCCAGCAGGGTCCAGTCCGCGAGCTTCGTCTCCGCGAAGGACGGGCTTCCGCGCCAGCCGCCGACGAGATGGACCAGGCCGTCGATGCGGCCGAACTCCTTCTCCGTCTTGTCGGCCCACTCCCGCGCGGCGTCCAGGTCGAGCAGGTCGACCGTGTCCCCCGTGACGGTCGCTCCGCCGTGCGCGTACCGGGCGGCGTCGACCGCCTCGGCGAGCCGCTCGGGATCGGCGTCCGAGGCGACGACCGTCGCGCCCGCCTCGGCGAGGCGCAGCAGGGTGGCGCGGCCCGCGGGGCCCGCCGCTCCCGCCACCGCGACCACGGCGCCGTCCAGCGGCGCGTTCGAGCCTGAGTTCATGGTCGTGGTCTCCTTTGTGCGCGTGCTCATGCGGCTGCCCCGGAGGGCGTCGCGCCGTCGGCCGCTGCCGTACCCGCCGCGGTGATGCCCTTCGTGGAGGCGATCACCGTCTTCAGCTTCTTGGAGAGCGCCTCGAAGAACATGCTGAGCGGAAACTCGTCGGGAAGCACGTCGTCGACGAGTTTCCGGGGAGGCTGTGACAGGTCGAGGGCGTCCGGGCCCTTGGCCCAGCGCGAGCCGGGGTGCGGGGCCAGGTAGGTGGAGACCAGGTCGTACGCGGCGAACCAGTGGACCAGCTTGGGGCGGTCGATGCCGTCGCGGTAGAGCTTCTCGATCTCGGCGCACAGCTGGTTCGTGACCTGCGGCGCCCGCTCCCAGTCGATCTTCAGGGTGTTGTCGGTCCACCGCAGTACGTCGTGCTTGTGCAGGTAGGAGAAGAGCAGCTGGCCGCCGAGGCCGTCGTAGTTGCGCACGCGCTCGCCGGTGACCGGGAAGCGGAACATGCGGTCGAAGAGCACGGCGTACTGAACGTCGCGGCCGTGGGAGTGGCCCTCGGCATCGAGCTTCACGGCCTCCTTGAAGGCGGTGAGGTCGCAGCGCAGCTCCTCGAGGCCGTACATCCAGAACGGCTGGCGCTGCTTGATCATGAAGGGGTCGAAGGGCAGGTCGCCGTGGCTGTGGGTGCGGTCGTGGACCATGTCCCAGAGCACGAAGGCCTGCTGGCAGCGCTCCTGGTCACCGATCATCTCCTGGATGTCCTCCGGGAGTTCGAGACCGAGTACCTGCACCGCCTCACTCGTCACGGCGCGGAAGCGCGCGGCCTCGCGGTCGCAGAAGATGCCGCCCCAGGTGAAGCGCTCGGGGGCCTCGCGCACGGCGATCGTCTCCGGGAAGAGCACCGCGGAGTTGGTGTCGTAGCCCGCGGTGAAGTCCTCGAAGGTGATGCCGCAGAAGAGGGGGTTGTCGTAGCGGGTGCGCTCAAGCTCGGCGAGCCACTCGGGCCACACCATGCGCAGCACGACCGCTTCGAGGTTGCGGTCCGGGTTGCCGTTCTGCGTGTACATCGGGAAGACGACGAGGTGCTGGAGCCCGTCGGCGCGGCCCCGGGCGGGCTGGAAGGCCAGCAGCGCGTCCAGGAAGTCGGGTATGCCGAAGGCGTCGTCGGCCCACTTGCGCAGGTCGGCGACGAGCGCGCGGTGGTACTCCGCGTCGTGCGGCAGGAGCGGGGACAGTTCACCGATCGCGTCGATGACGCGGTCCACCACCGCTTCGGCGTCGACACGCGCGGGGGCGTCCTCGGCGTCGAAGTCGATGGAGCCGTCCTTGGACTGCCAGGGACGGATCTCCTCGACGGCATTCTTGAGCCTCGTCCAGGCCGGGTGCTCGACGACCCGGTCGGCGGGGGATATGGGCGCAGGTGCGGCGTCCTGCACAAGAATTTCCGTCATGTCACTTCCTCCACAGGAGAACCTCGCGTCAAGACACCGTATCTATGCCCGGTTCTCCGGTACAAGTAGCCAGAAGCGAAATTATTCTTCCCCACGTTCATGATCACCGGAAGGTTTGCGGTTGATCATGGTCGAGGCAATGACTTCTGCCACACCGGCCATCGCGTCCTTCGCCTCGTCGACCACATTGCTCAGCGCGAGGAAGCCATGGAACATCCCCGGATAGTGGGCTTCCGTGACCGGTACGCCCGCCTCGGCGAGCCGCTTCGCGTACGCCCGCCCCTCGTCGCAGACGGGGTCGCAGCCGGCCGTGACGATGTGCGCCGCAGGCAGTCCGGCGAGCTCGGCGTGCAGCGGGGAGGCCAGCGGGTGATGGATGTCACCGTCCGGCCCGAGGTAGAGGTCGCGGAACCAGCGGACATGCTCGGCGGTGAGGTAGTAACCCTCCGCGTTGGTGCGGTGCGACTCCGTGTCGAGAGCCGCGTCGGTCGCCGGATAGATCAGCACCTGCAGCGCGACGTCCGGGCCGCCGCGCTCGCGAGCGACGAGCATGGCGCAGGTGGCGAGGTTGCCGCCGGCGCTGTCCCCCGCGACGACCAGGGCGCGCGGGTCGCCTCCCAGCTCGCCGATGTGGTCCGCGGCCCAGCACACGGCGGCGTACGCGTCCTCGATGGGGACCGGGAAGCGCACCTCGGGAGCGAGGCGGTAGTCGACGGCGACGACGACGGCCCCCGCGTCCCGGCAGAGCTGGCGGCACAGGCGGTCGTGGCTGTTCAGCCCGCCGAGCACCCAGCCGCCGCCGTGGAAGAAGACAGCCGTCGGCCAGGGCCCGGGTCCGGCTTCGGGAAGGGGACGGTAGACGCGCACCGACAGCTCGGGGGCGCCGGGCGGGCCGGGGATCGTCCGGTCGGCCACCCCGCCCACCTTGGGCCGGCCGAAGGGCGACAGGGAGGCGTCCATGATCCGCCGCGCCTCCACGGCATCGGTCACCGACACCCCGACGTCCGGGAAGACGGCAGCCAGAATGTCGACGAACTCCCTCACCTCGGGCCTCAGCCGGTCTCTCCCGACGGTCATCCGGGTCTCCCTCGTCCGTGAGATCAGTGTGTCGGCCCCAGCGTTCCTTCCCGGCGCGGCGGCCCGCAGGATTTTGCGCAGGGCTGACATGACGTCAAGCCGTACAGGACGCGCCCACGAGCGGGGGACACGACAGGCGCCCGAGTGGCCGGAAGTCGGCGCCAATCACCCCTGTTACCGCGTGCGAGAGCGGTTTCATCCGGGGTTGCGGCTACTAGGCTGCGTCCTTGCCGCGCCGCGTCGTCAGGCCACGCCGCGCGGGAGCCGCCGTCGACGGAAGCGAGAGAATCTTGACTTTCCTCACCATCGGTCATCGCGGGGTCATGGGCGTCGAGCCGGAGAACACCCTGCGTTCCTTCGTCCGGGCCGAGCGGGCCGGGATGGACGCCATCGAACTGGATCTGCATCTGAGCAAGGACGGCGCGCTCGTCGTCATGCACGACGCCGACGTGGACCGTACGACGGACGGCAAGGGACCCATTGCCGACAAGACCCTGGCGGAGCTGCGCGAGCTCGACGCGGGCCAGGGCGAGCGGGTGCCGGTCTTCGAAGAGGTCCTCGACGCGGTGCACGCACCGCTCCAGGCCGAGATCAAGGACGTCGCCGCGGCGCGCGCCCTCGCCGAGGTGATGAGGAAGCGCGACCTCGTCCACCGGGTCACCGTCTCGTCCTTCCACGACGACGCGGTGGCCGAGATCGCCTCGCTGGTGCCGGGTGTCCGCACGGTGCTGATCGCGAGCCGCTGGGGTGCCGACATCGTCGACCGCGCCAAGGCCGTGGGCGCGGGAGCCCTCGCCCTGAACATCCGCCGGCTGACCCTGGAGACGGTCGAGCACGCCCACGGCGAAGCGCTTCAGGTGATCGGCTGGGTGGTCAACACCCAGGACCAGCTGCGGCTGGTTCGCGCCCTCGAACTCGACGGCGCGACCACCGACTACCCGGAGATCCGGCGCACCGGGCGGTTCACCGCGTAGGGCGTGTCGGTCGGTCAGGGCCCGGCTGCGGTGCGGAGCCGGTGGGGGATCACGCCGTCAGATCCTTCACCAGCAGCTCGAAGACCAGGTCCTCGCGCTGCGGGATGCCGAAGCGCTCGTCGCCGTACGGGAAGGGCGTCAGCTCTCCCGTACGGCGGTAGCCGCGCCGCTCGTACCAGGCGATCAGCTCGTCCCGCACCGAGATCACCGTCATGTGCATCTCGCGCACGCCCCACATCTGACGTGCACTGCGCTCCGCCTGGGCGATGACCAGACGTCCCAGCCCCTCGCCCTGAAGCTTCGGGCGGACGGCGAACATGCCGAAGTAGGCGGCCTCGCCTCGGTGTTCGAGCTGGCAGCAGGCGATCAGCTCACCATCGCGCTCCACGACGAGGAGGCGGCTGCCGGGGGATTCGATGACCTCGCGCACGCCCTCGGGATCGGTGCGCCGGCCGCCGAGAATGTCCGCCTCGGTCGTCCAGCCGGTCCGGCTCGTGTCACCCCGGTAGGCGGACTCGATCAGCCCGACCAGCGCCGGTGTGTCGGCGGCGACGGCGTCGCGGTACGTCAGCTCGCCGGAGTCCCGGGGCGGCGCGGTGTCCATGGATCGCTCTCCGTTCTCAACAGCGTGCGCGTGCCACGAGAGTACCCGCGGACACGATCTAGGGTTCGGGCATGGTGCATGTGCTGAGCAGCCGGATCCTTCTGCGTCCCACCGACCCCGAGCGCTCCCGGCAGTTCTACGGGCAAAAGCTCGGACTCGCCGTCTACCGGGAGTTCGGGAGCGGTCCCGAGCGGGGCACGGTCTACTTCCTCGGGGGCGGCTTCCTCGAGATCTCGGGCCGCTCCGAGCCTCCCGCCGCGAACGGGCCCCAACTGTGGCTCCAGGTCGAGGACGTGGCGGCCGTCCACGCGGAGCTGGCGGAGCAGGGTGTCGAGGTGCTGCGGCCACCCGTGCAGGAGCCGTGGGGGCTGATCGAGATGTGGATCGCGGACCCGGACGGCCATCGGATCGCCGTCGTCGAGGTGCCCGGCGATCATCCGCTGCGTCACCGCCCCTGAGCCGGCCGCCGGGGAGCGGGCGGGGCGCGCGGGCGGAGGGCGCGGGCCCGGACGCCGCTCAGTGCTCCCTGTGCACCCCCGTGCGCTCGCGTACCCCCGGTGGTGGCCGGGCATCGACCTCTCGACATCCGTCGATGGGGGAGGTTCGCCGTGCACGGACCCGCGATGTCCGGCTGGCTGCTCATGGCGCTGTGCGGAGCGACCGGCCTGTACTGCCTGGTGCGGATGCGCGGCACCTCCGGCGAGGCGCGCAGGGCGGCCGGCGGAGAGGCGCTGATGGGTTTCGGCATGGCGGCGATGGCGCTGCCGGCAGCCGTGGTCGTGCTGCCGGTGTGGGCCTGGACGGGGTACGCGGCCGTCTTCGGCGCCGCGGCGCTCGCGGCCCTGTGGCCGGCCCGCCGTGGTCGGCATCATCTGCACCACGCGGTCGGTTCGCTCGCGATGGTCTACATGGCGTTGGCGATGGCCCCCGGAGGCGGCGCCCACACCGGTCACGCCCCGGCCGGCGTACCGCTGCTGACCGGCGCGCTGCTCGTGTACTACGCGGCGTACGTCCTGCGCTCGGGGGTGCGGCTGGTGCCCGTCCCGGCTGCCGCGGGCGTCAGCGGAACGCTCTCCTTCGGCACCCGGCCCGAGCTCGCTCCGGCCTGCAGACTGGCGATGGGCCTCGCGATGCTCGCCATGCTGCTCACCCTCTGACGCCCCCGACGGACCGCCGCGAGACCGGTCGCGAAGACCGTGGCGTACATCACTTGGCGCGCAGGGTCATACCCGCAAGTAGCCGCGCGCTCATAGGCTGACGGCATGTTGGTCTCCCTCGTGCTGCTGACGCTCGGCGCACTGGCCGCCGTGGCGGCTCCGCGACTGCTGTCGCGTGCCGACTGGCCGGAGCGCGAGCCGGTGGTGGCCCTGTGGGTGTGGCAGTGCGTGGTGGCGGCGGTGCTGTTGTCGTTCGCGCTGTCGATGACCTTCAGCGCGGCGGCGGCCTGGCAGCTCGTCCGCGGTCATGTCTTCGCACCCGCGCCGCACGGGGTCGTGGAGGCCTACGCCCTCGGGGCGAACGGGCCGTGGTCGGCCGTCCTCGCGGTCGTGCTGGCCTGCGGCGGCCTGTGGACCGCCGCCATGCTCACCCGGGAGATCCGCCGGGCCCGGCTGCGCCGCAGGCAGCGGCGCAGCGAGCTGCTGGTGCGCTCCCCCCTCATGCCGGGCGAGCAGCCGGGCAGTGAGCCGTTGGTCGTCCTGGAGGGGGCACGCCCCGACGCGTGGTGGCTGCCCGGTGCCGCGCCTCAACTGGTCATCACCACCGCGGCGTTGCGACGGCTGAAGGGCCGTCAGCTCGACGCGGTCCTGGCGCACGAGCAGGGTCACGCCCAGGCACGCCACGACTGGCTGCTGCACTGCTCCTCGGCGCTCGCCAACGGGTTCCCGCAGATCCCGGTGTTCGCCGCGTTCCGCGACGAGATGCACCGGCTGGTGGAGCTGGCCGCCGACGATGTCGCCTCGCGCCGCTTCGGGCGGCTCACGATCGCTCTGGCGCTGGTGGAACTGAACGAGGATCGCGGGGTGTTCGGTCCGTGCCCCACTCCGGACGCCCAGCTGCCGCAGCGCGTCAACCGGCTGCTGGCGCCCGTTCCGCGGCTCACCGCGGGCCGTCGTCTGCGGTTGACCGCCGCGGCCGCGCTGGTGCCGGTGGTACCGCTGCTGGTGGCCTTCGTCCCCGCACTTCGTGCGCTGGGTCAGCCGTAGATCTCCTTTCGCGGGGAAGATCCCTCTCATGCACTCGCCACATCCCGCTCCGACCACTCCCCCGGAGGCCGGACCGCCGGCCGGCCCGGTGCGCACCGGGTCGCTGCTGGTCGGGCTCTTCGCCGTCCTGCTGTTCCTGGTCACGATCGCCTGGTCACCGCTCATCGCCTTCGACCGCTCCGTCGCCGACGGACTGCACGTGTGGGCCGTCGAGGATCCAGGGCTCGTCCGGGTGAACCGCGTCCTGAGCGACTGGGTGTGGGACCCCTGGACGATGCGTGCGCTGATCGCCGTGGCCGTGGTGTGGCTGTGGTGGCGGAGCGAACGCCTGCTCGCCGTGTGGGTGGCGGCGACGAGCGCGGTCGGCACCTTCCTCCAGCAGGGTCTGAAGTCCGCGGTGGGCCGCGAGCGCCCGGAGTGGCCCGATCCGGTCGACTCGGCCCACTTCTCGGCCTTCCCGTCGGGCCACGCGATGACGGCCATGGTCACCTGCGTGACGGTGCTCTGGCTGCTGCGGCGCCACGGGGTGGAGGCGCAGTGGTGGCTGTGGGCCGTGGTCGTGGCCGTGCTCTCGGTGGTCGGGGTGGGCCTGACCCGGCTCTATCTCGGCGTCCACTGGCCCACCGACGTCCTGGGCGGCTGGCTGCTCGGGGCGGGCTGGGTGGCGTTTTCGGTCACGGCGTACGAACGGACGGTCTTGTCGCGGCAGCACTGAGCCGGAGAGGATCGTCGTCATGCCGGTCAAGGGTGTGCTGTTCGACTTCTCGGGAACGCTGCTGCACAGCGAGTCGGTGTCCGACTGGCTCCGGGCGAGCCTGGAGGTCTGCGACGCCGAACTCCCCGAGCCCGGGTTCTCACACCTTGCCGGCGAGCTCGCGGCGGCCGGCGCTCTGCCGGGAGGCCCTAAGCCGGCTGTGATCCCGCCGCATCTCGTGGAGGTGTGGGCGGCCCGCGACGCGTCCATGGAGCACCACCGCGCCGCGTACACCGGTCTGGCGCGCGGCGTCGAACTGCCGGATCCCCGCCTCTGCGACGCGCTGTACGAACGGCACATGCAGCCCGCGGCCTGGCGCCCCTACCCCGACGCCGCCGAGGTGCTGGGCGCACTGCGGGAGCGGGGGCTCGGCATCGCGGTGGTGAGCAACATCGGCTGGGACCTGCGGCCGGTCGTGCGGGCCCATGGCCTGGACGCCTTCGTGGACGCGTACGCGCTGTCCTACGAGCACGGCGTGCAGAAACCCGATGCACGGCTGTTCCGTGCGGCCTGCGAGGCGCTGGGCCTGCGTCCGGGCGACGTACTCATGGTCGGGGACGACCGGCGCGCGGACGGGGGCGCCGCGGATCTCGGATGTGCCGTCCACTTCGTGGATCCTCTGCCGGTGGAGGAACGGCCCGACGCTCTGCGGAAAGTGCTGGATCTCGTGGACCGAGCGGACCGAGCGGACCGGGCGGCCCGCGCGGACCACGGGGCCCCGATTCGTCCGGACAACGGCCGGACGAGAGACACTGAAGGCATGACGAAGCCACCCGAACCGGACGATCCCCCGCGTCGCCCGGTTCGGGCAGCACCCCGCTGACCAGGCCCTGAAGCCCGCACAGCGGAACACGCTGAGTATATTGGCTGAGAGCCAGTCAACGCAGGAGTCCAGCATGTCCCCGCGGAGCGCATCGGTCAATGAAGAGCTTCGTCGGCGTTCCCGGGAGCGGCTCCTCCAGGCGACCGTGGAACTGGTCGACGAGCGTGGCTACGAGGCCACGACCCTTGCCGACATAGCCGACCGGGCGGGTTCCGCTCGCGGTCTGGTCTCGTACTACTTTCCGGGGAAGCGGCAGCTTCTGCAGTCGGCCGTGCACCGTTTGATGCATCTCACACTCCGGGAGGCACTGGAGCGGGAGCCGCGGACCGAGGACGGACGCGAACTGCTGGCGCGGGCGATCGACGCCGTACTCGGGCTCGCCGTCGACCATCCGGTCCTGATGCGGACCCATATGTCGGGCGTGCTCCAGGCCGAGGGCTTTGTGCAGTGCCCCGAGCAGCAAGAGCTGGCGCTGCAGCTGCGGACCACCGTGGAGCGGTACGGCTCCCAGCAGGCCGAGGTGGACTATCCGCTGCTGCGGGCCCTGCTGATGGGCGCGGTCTTCGCGATCCTGCTGCCCGGCGCGCCGATGCCGCTCGCGCGTCTGCGGGCGGAGCTCTTCCAGCGCTACGGGCTGGACTGGGAGCTCGGCGTCCCGCCGGGCGGAGATCCGCCCGGCGGGACGACGTACGACACCAGGGAGGTCCTGGGTCAGTCGCGGTCGAAGTAGTCGGGCTGGGTCTGCACGTTGAGCTCGTGCAGCCGCACCCGCTTCGCCGGGTCCGTACGCCTGTCGTTGAGCTTCAGGACGTCGAGACCCTTCGCGATGTCGTTCGAGTAGATGTAACCGTTGTAGTAGTACGCCGACCAGGGACCTGCCGTGGTGACCTGGTCGAGGGTGACGGGACCACGCTCGAAGAAGGCGATCTCCTTCGGCCTGCTCGAGTTGGTGAAGTCCCAGACCGAGATACCGCCCTGGTACCAGGCCTGGACCATGATGTCGCGGCCCTTCACCGGGATGATCGAGCCGTTGTGCGCCACGCAGACCTCGGCGTCGGCCTGGTGCCGGTCGATCTTGAAGTAGCTGCGGAAGACGAGCTTGCGCTTGTCGCCGCGGCCGACGAGGTCGTAGACGCCGTCGGCGCCGCGGTTCGGGCCGATCTCCTCGTTGCAGGTGGCCGCTCCGCCGCCGCCGAGCTCGTCGGTGAAGACGACCTTGTCGGCGTCCTGGTTGAAGGTCGCCGAGTGCCAGAACGCGAAGTTCACGTTGTCCTGGACGCGGTCGATGACCTTCGGACGCTCCGGGTCCTTGATCGAGAACAGGATGCCGTCACCCATGCAGGCGCCGGCGGCCAGGTCCTTCGAGGGGAGCACGGTGATGTCGTGGCAGCCGGTCGTCTTGGAGACGCCCGGGTTGGTGGGCGAACCGGGGTTGCCCCCGCCGTCCGGACCCTCACCGGGGAAGAGCACCGGGAAGTTCACGATCCTCGCCTGCTGCGGGGCCTTGCGCGGCACCTTGATGACGGAGATGCCGTCGTGCGGCGGCTGGCAGTCCGGGAAGGCCGCGCTCGGCGAGTACGACGAGACGTAGATGTAGACGTCGCGGCGCTCGGGCACCAGCGTGTGCGTGTGGGAGCCGCACGCGGTCTCGACAGCGGCGATGTACTTGGGGTTGCGCTTGTCGCTGATGTCGAAGATCTTCATGCCCTCCCACGACGACTTCTCGGTCGCGGGCTGCGTCGTGCTGTTGCACGAGTTGTCGCTGCGCGAGGAGTCGGTGGAGAGGAACAGCAGGTCCCCGGAGACCGAGATGTCGTTCTGGCTGCCGGGACACAGCACCTGAGCGACCGTCTTCGGCGCCTTCGGGTTGCTGATGTCGAAGATCCGGAAGCCGTCGTAGTTGCCCGAGTAGGCGTACTTGCCCTGGAAGGCGATGTCCGTATTGGTGCCCTTGAGCGCGTCCTTGGGGACGTTGGTGAGGTGCTCGATGTTGTCGCTGTGGACGATCTCGTCCACGCCGGGTATCTCACCACTCGCCATGGCGGAGCGGTCCTGCGCCGCCTGGCCCGAGGAGATCTCCTTGTGGGCGGCCTTGTCCCCGGGGTCGGGTGTGGCGGCCGCGGGTCCGGCCGTCAGCAGCGTGGCGAGGAGCCCGGCCGCGGCTGCCGCCACGCCCAGACGTCTGCGCCGCACTCGGGTGGTGTGCAACAGGGTCACTGCGTCCTCCCTTGTATCCGTTCCTAGTTGAACGGTTCACGGACCACCGCAGTATCTTCCCTTGCATGGACATCTCAACAGATGGCAACAGAGACGTAATGAAAGTTTCTGATCAACAGGGTTCCGAAGCGTGCTAGGACGGTCATAGAACACCCCAAGTGCCTCAGGAGGTCTCCGTGTTGAACCGCCGCCCGGCCTCACGCTCCCGCAGACCGGTGGTCGCGGTGGCCGTCGCCGCCGCCGTACTCGCCCTGGGCGCCTGCGAGTCGGACAGCGACGCTCCGGCCAAGGCCAAGGGGGACAGCGGCCCCTCGGTGGTCGCGCCGGGGAAGCCGGGTGAACCGGCGAAGACACTCTCCCCCGAGGAGGCCAGGAAGGCCGCCCCGGACGACTCGCCGAACTCCGCCGACTTCTCCTACGCCCACATGATGATCACGCACCACGGACAGGCGGTGACGATGACGGCGCTGGTGCCGACCCGCGCGGAATCGACGCAGGTCAAGCGGCTGGCGGAGCGCATTTCGGCGTCCCAGAAGCCCGAGATCGCCGCGATGCAGGGCTGGCTGAAAGTCAACGGCGGGAAGAAGGGCGACAGCGGACACGACCACGGCGCGGCCCCGATGCCGGGCATGGCGACCGCCCCGCAACTGACCCAGTTGCGGGCCGCGAAGGGCAAAGCGTTCGACGAGCTCTTCCTGAAGCTGATGATGACGCACCATCAGGGAGCCATCACGATGGCCACGGAGGCCCTGACGGAGGGCAACAACGTGCTGATCGAGGAGATGGCGACGGACGTGATCGCGCAGCAGACGAGCGAGATCGGCCGGATGCGGAAGATGTGACACCGGCCGGCGCCCGCGCGGCGCTAGCGGCGGTTGTGGCGCGGCGGCAGGTGCCCTTCGTCGCGGGCGCCGGCGATCAGGCGGAGGGCCTTGCGTCGGCTGCGGCCGGTCGCGCCCATCACCGCGAGCACGGGGTCACGGCCGTCCCGCTGGGCGCTCCGGTAGACATCGGCGGCCAGCCGGCGGCCTGCCGCGCCGCGCGGCAGAGCGGTACGCGCCCGGCGACGGGACGGCGGCGGAGCACTCTCCCCGCCCATGTCATCGACGGCGTCGGGTGCTGCGGGCGGGGTCACCGCGCGCGGCGCCTGGCCTGCGGCCGTACGGCAGGCGTCCTCGAGAGGGTCCTCGATCCGGTCGGCGAGCACGGTGAAGGTCCGCAGCGGCAGCGGCGGGTCGGCGCGCATGTCCTCGATCGCGATCCGCCCCTGGTCGACGACGGCCAGCACATCGATGCGTGCTCCGTCGGCGAAGGTCAGCCGGACGTTGAACCAGGGCTGCGTGAGCTCGCACGCGGGGAGGGACTCCACGGTGGTGACGGTGCCGTGGCCCTGCATCTCCCAGACCGGCGGAAAAGGCAGGACCTGATGCAGGTCATACAGATCATTAGCGTTAAGAAACGTAGTTTCTTGCACAATTAGCACGTAACCAGTCAATTAAGGTCGATCTGCGACGGCACGCACGCCGGGCCGGCGCAGAGCACCCCGTTGGGGGCCCCGTCCACCGAAAGGGCGCCGAGTCACACCTCCCCAGCGCCGTACCCCGGTGCGATGCTGGAGTTTCCCTGCGGGAAGGAGCGCAGCTGTGCTTCGCGTCGCCGTTGTGGGATCGGGACCCAGCGGGGTCTACGCCGCTCAGGATCTCGTCCAGCAGAGCCAGGTTCCGGATGTGCGGGTGCATGTTCTGGACCGGCTTCCCTGCCCCTACGGACTCGTGCGTTACGGGGTCGCGCCCGACCACGAGAAGATCAAGTCCCTGCAGAACAACCTCCGCGGTGTGCTGGAACAGGAGCGGATCGACTTCGTCGGAAACATCGAGGTGGGAGCGCACGGGCTGACTCCCGGGCGGCTGCTGGAGCTCTATCACGCGGTCGTGTACTGCGTGGGAGCCGCCCGGGACCGCAGACTCGACATCCCCGGCGAGGATCTGCCCGGCAGCTACTCGGCCACCGACTTCGTCTCCTGGTACAGCGCGCACCCCGACGCCGCGCGCCACAGCTTCGCGCTCGGCGCCCGCTCGGCCGTCGTGATCGGCGTGGGCAATGTGGCCGTGGACGTGGCCCGCATCCTGGCGCGCGGAGCCGACGAACTGCGGCCGACGGATGTGCCCCAGGACGCACTCGGCGCACTGGCGCTCAGCCGGGTGCGCGACGTGCACATGGTCGGCAGACGCGGTCCCTCCCAGGCCAAGTTCACCACCAAGGAACTGCGCGAACTCGCCTCGCTGCCCTCGGCGGAGGCCGTCGTCGAACCGGCCGACCTCGCACTGGATCCCGTGTACGCGGACACCTCGGGCACCCTCGCGGCCGCACTGCCCGCGGTCGGCCGCCGCAACGTCGACGTCGTACGCGGCTGGGCGGCCCAGCCTCCGCGCGGCCTGGACCGCCGGATCCATCTGCGGTTCTTCCTGCGCCCGGTGGAGTTCGTCGAGCAGGGCGGCCGCGTCGCGGCCGTACGGTTCGAGCGGACGGTTCCGGACGCCGGAGGATCGGTGCGGGGCACCGGGACGTACGAGGAGATCGAGGCACAACTGGTGCTGCGGGCGGTCGGCTACCGGGGCGTGCCGCTGCCCGGCCTGCCGTTCGACGCGGCGCTCGGGACCGTGCCGCACACGGCCGGGCGGGTCCTGCGGGACGGGGTTCCCTCTCCCGGGGAGTACGTGGCGGGCTGGATCAAGCGCGGACCGACCGGAGTGATCGGCACCAACCGGCCGTGCGCCAAGGAGACGGTCGCCTCGCTGCTGGAGGACGGTGCCGCGCTGGCACTGCGCTCCGTGGCGGCGGATCCGGTGGCGGAACTGCGGGCGGCGGGACACCACCCCGTCGAGTGGACGGGCTGGCAGGCCATCGAGGCGGCCGAGGCCGCGCTCGGCCGGTCGCTCGGGCGACGGTCCGTCAAGATCCCCGACTGGGACGGGCTTCTGGGCGCCGCGATCGGCGACACAGCGCGCTGAGGCTATGCATCGCCGAGGCGGTCCGCCTGCCGGGCCGCCGCGGCGAGGACGCTGTCCAGCAGCCCCGGGAACAGGGCGTCGAGGTCGTCACGACGCAGTCCGTTGAGCTTCGCCGTGCCCTGGTACATCTGCCGGATCACACCGCTCTCCCGCAGCACGCGGAAGTGGTGGGTGGTCGTCGACTTGGTGACGGGCAGGTCGAAATGGGAGCAGGAGAGCGCCTCGCCGGTGGCCGCGAGCTCCCGCAGCACGAGCAGCCGCATGGGGTCGGAGAACGCGTGGAGCACGCCTTCCAGCCGGATCTCGTCACGCGTGGGGTGAGCGAGCTCGCGGGGGCTTGTCGCGGTGGTCACGGCTGCTCCACTTCGTCCGGGGCTCTCATTGTACGAGAACCCTCGTAGTTTGACACTCGCCGTACTACGATGCGTATCGTACGAGTCGAGGGCCGGGACTGCCGAGCACCCGCACCCCGGTCGCACCCGTACCCGGTCCTCGCCCTGCCACCCGCCGTACACCGGCCCCGCCCGAAATGGAGTCCGTCGTGAGCGCGCTGTTCCAGCCTTACACCCTGCGATCGCTGACCATCCCCAACCGCGCCTGGATGGCGCCGATGTGCCAGTACTCGGCAGAGGCGAGCGGACCGGGTGCCGGCGCCCCCACCGACTGGCACTTCGCGCACTACGCGGCCCGCGCCACGGGTGGCACCGGCCTGATCCTCGTCGAGGCCACGGCGGTCGCCCCCGAAGGGCGGATCAGCCCCGCGGACGTCGGGATCTGGAACGACACCCAGGTCGAGGCGTTCCGCCGGATCACCCGCTTCGTCAAGAGCCAGGGCACCACCATCGGCATCCAGCTGGCACACGCCGGACGCAAGGCATCGACGGACCGCCCCTGGAAGGGTGGCGGGCCGGTGGGCGCAGACGACCACGGCTGGCAGCCCCTCGCGCCCAGCCCGCTCCCCTTCGACGAGGGCCACGCGGTCCCCGACGAGCTGACGACGGCAGAGATCGAGGAGATCGTCGGACAGTTCGCGGCCGCGGCCCGCCGAGCGCTGGACGCCGGCTTCGAGATCGCCGAGATCCACGGCGCACACGGCTATCTGATCGGCGAGTTCCTCTCGCCGCACACCAACCACCGCACGGACGAGTACGGCGGCTCCTTCGAGAACCGCACCCGCTTCCCGCTCCGGGTCGTCGACGCGGTACGGGCCGTGTGGCCCGACGAGCTGCCGCTCTTCTTCCGCATCTCCGCCACCGACTGGCTGGACGAAGGCGGCTGGACGGCCGACGACACCGTCCGCTTCGCCGCGCTGCTCAAGGAACACGGCATCGATCTGCTGGACGTCTCCTCCGGCGGCAACGCCCCGCGTGTGACCATCCCGACCGGCCCCGGCTACCAGGTGCCGTTCGCCGCGCGGGTGCGGGCCGAGACCGGGCTCCCGGTCGCCGCCGTCGGCATGATCACCGATGCCGAACAGGCGGAGAAGATCATCGCGAACGGGGAGGCGGACGCCGTCCTGCTCGGCCGTGAGCTGCTGCGCAATCCGTCCTGGGCCCGGCATGCCGCGCGTGAGCTCGGCGGCGAGATCAGCGTCCCGGAGCAGTACCTCCGCTCCGTCTGAACCGGCGGTACGACCAACAGCGGACACGAAGGAGCGGCGCCCTGACGAGGGTGCCGCTCCTTCGTCGTCTCCCCCGCCTGCGTCGTATCTCCCGCCCGCCTGTCGTGCTGTCACCGCGCGCCGATGAGTTTCGCCTTCCGGAACGGTCTGACCTCCATGACGTACGCAAGGGCCGACCGCGACCTACGGGCCACTGTCGGTGGCCGGGTGCAGACTGGCCCATATCCGCGACAACGGCGTCCTGGAGGCACACGAACATGACCGACGTACTGCTCACCGTAGGCACCCGCAAAGGACTCTTCATCGGCCGCAGAAGCGGCGGATCATGGGACTTCGACGGCCCGCACTTCAACGCGCAGGCCGTGTACTCGATCGGCATCGACACCCGCAGGGACGTGCCCCGGCTGCTCGTCGGCGGGGACAGCGCGCACTGGGGACCGTCGGTCTTCCACTCCGACGACCTCGGGAAGACCTGGGTGGAGCCCGCCAAGCCGGCGGTGAAGTTCCCCAAGGACACCGGGGCCTCCCTGGAGCGGGTCTGGCAGCTCCATCCCGCGGGCCCCGACACCCCGGACGTGGTCTACGCCGGCACCGAGCCGGCCGCCCTGTTCCGCTCGGATGACGGCGGCGAGACGTTCGACCTCGTACGGCCGCTGTGGGAGCACCCGACCCGTTCGCAGTGGGTTCCGGGCGGCGGCGGTGAGGCCGTGCACACCGTGGTGACGGACCGGCGCGACCCGCAGTCGGTGATGGTCGCCGTCTCGACGGCGGGCGTGTTCCGTTCCCGGGACGGCGGCGAGAGCTGGGCGCCGTCCAACAAGGGGGTGTCCGCGGTCTTTCTGCCCGACCCCGACCCGGAGTTCGGCCAGTGCGTCCACAAGATCGCCCAGGACGCCGGGGATCTGGACCGGCTGTATCTCCAGAACCACTGGGGTGTCTTCCGCAGCGACGACGCCGGCGCCAAGTGGACGGACATCGGGGCGGGCCTGCCCTCGGACTTCGGCTTCGCCGTGGCCGCGCACCCGCACCGCCGCGACACCGCCTATGTCTTCCCGATCACCGCGGACGCCGACCGGGTACCCGCCGGCCGCCGGTGCCGCGTGTACCGCACCACCGACGCGGGCGGCAGTTGGGAGGCGCTGTCGGCCGGACTGCCCGAGGGTGATCACTACGGCACGGTGCTCCGGGACGCCCTGTGCACCGACGACGCCGATCCCGCCGGGATCTACTTCGGCAACCGCAACGGCGAGGTGTACGCCAGCGCGGACGACGGAGACAGCTGGCAGCAGCTGGCCTCCCATCTGCCGGACGTGCTCTGCGTACGGGCTGCGGCCATGGGTTGAGGGTCAAGGTCACTGCACCAGTAGAGTGACGCTCCGTGGCACGACCGTTGAAGGACATTGTGGAGCCGGGGTGGGCCGACGCCCTCGAACCGGTGGCCGAACGCATCGCCGCGATGGGCGACTTCCTGCGCGCGGAGATCGCCGCCGGACGCACCTATCTGCCGGCCGGACCGAACGTGCTGCGCGCCTTCCAGCAGCCGTTCGAGGACGTCCGGGTGCTGATCGTCGGTCAGGACCCGTATCCGACACCCGGGCACGCGGTGGGGCTGAGCTTCTCCGTCGCGCCCGAGGTGCGGCCGGTGCCGGGCAGCCTGGACAACATCTTCCGGGAGATGCACGCGGACCTCGGGCATCCCCGGCCCTCCAACGGCGATCTGACGCCCTGGACCCACCAGGGGGTGCTGCTGCTGAACAGGGCGCTGACCACCGCACCCCGCAAGCCGGCGGCCCACCGCGGCAAGGGCTGGGAAGAGGTGACCGAACAGGCGATCCGCGCGCTCGTGGCGCGTGGCAAGCCGCTGGTCTCCGTGCTCTGGGGGCGTGACGCCCGCAATCTGCGCCCGCTGCTCGGTGACCTTCCGGCGATCGAGTCCTCGCACCCCTCGCCCATGTCGGCGGACCGGGGCTTCTTCGGCTCGCGCCCGTTCAGCCGGGCCAACGACCTCCTGCAACGCCAGGGCGCGGAGCCCGTCGACTGGCAGCTTCCGTGACCGCGAGCCGGGTCCTCGGCGTGGACTCCGGCGGTTCCGGGCTGCGCGTGGCCCTTGCCGACGCCTCGGCACCTCAGCGTGCCGAGACGCTCACATCGCGGGAACCGGTGCGTACCGGCGGCTCGGGCATCGACGCCGGGCACCTGCTGGATCAGCTGCTGCCGATGGCGCGTGCACTGCTGGACCAGGCCGGCGGCGGCGCCGTGTCCGCGGTCGCGATCGGTGCCGCCGGGATGGGGACGCTCGGCGGGCAGTTGCGCGCGGAGCTCCCCGCCGCGCTGGGCGAGTCGCTGGGCGTCGGCCGCCTCGCGCTCGCCGCTGACGCGGTCACGGCCTATGCGGGGGCGCTGGGGCAGCGTCCCGGAGCGGTGGTCGCCGCGGGCACCGGTCTGATCGCGCTCGGCACGGATCTGTCGGCCTGGCAGCGTGCCGACGGCTGGGGTCATCTGCTCGGGGACAGCGGCGGCGGAGCCTGGATCGGACGCGCCGGGCTGGACGCGGCGCTGCGGGCGCACGACGGGAGGCGCGGCGGTTCCGCCGCGCTGCTCGCCGCGATGGAGTCGGCGTTCGGTCCGGCGCAGGAACTGCCGGCCAAGCTGTACCCGCGTACCGACCGGCCTGCCGTGCTGGCCTCCTTCGCGCCGGAGGTGGCGCGCTGCGCCGCGGGCGGCGATGCGGTGGCGGCCGACATCCTCGCCCGTGCCGCGGGGCACATCGCGGAGTCGGCGTCGGCCGTGTGCCCGCCGGCCGGCGTAGGGACCGGGGCGCTTCAAGTGGCGCTGACGGGCGGCCTGTTGAAGATGGGTGACCCCCTGCTCGTACCGCTGAGGGCCGAGCTCGCCTCCCAACTTCCGTCCGCCCGGCAGGTCGCCGCGGCCGGAGATCCGCTCGACGGCGCGCTGCTCATCGCCGCCGCACTGGCGCAGGATGCGCTGCGGCTGCCCCGTCATCCGACGCTGCTGTACGTCCCGGCAGAGCAGGGCAGATGAGACAGCGCGAACTCATCGGATAAATGCGGACAGACGACGCGGGACCGCCCCCTCCCCGAACAGCCGCACCCACAAAACCAGTAGCATGCGGCGCCATGAGCTCCCCCACTGGGCCGGCATCCGGCCTGCCTGTACGAAGCCCGCGACCGCGTCAGTCCGGACGGCACCGCCGCCCGGAACCCGTGGCCGCTCCCGAGGGCGCGCCTGCGCTTGTGCTCGCCGTGCCCGGCGCTCCCGGGCCCTCCACCCGGAGCCTGGCCGAAGAGGTCATAAGCATCGCCCGGTCCGAGCTTCCCGGCCTCGAGGCCGGCATCGGCTACCTCGACGGCGACGACTCCGAGTACCCCACGCCGGCGACCGTGCTCGCCCACACCGCCGCGCGCCGGACCGAGCGGTACGAGATCGCCAGAGCGGCCGGCCGTGAAGTGGCGGCGCCCGAGGGCCCCGCCGCCGTCGTGGTGCCGCTGCTCGCAGGGCCGGACAACGTCCTGATGCGGCGCATCCGCCAGGCCGTCATGGACAGCCGCGCCGCCGCCGAGCTGACGGATGTCCTCGGTCCGCACCCGCTGCTCGCCGAGGCGATGCACGTGCGGCTCTCCGAGGCGGGTCTGGCCCGCGCCGACCGCGCCCGGCTGTTCACCGTCGCCACGGCCGCCGACGGCATCATCCTGGCCACGGTGGGCGGTGACGAGGCCGTCCAGGCCGCCGGCATCACCGGCATGCTGCTCGCCGCGCGGCTCGCGGTGCCGGTCATGGCCGCGGCCCTCGACCAGGAGGGCGCCATCGCCGCGATCGGTGACCAGCTGCGCGGTTCCGGTTCGACGCAGCTGGCCCTGGCGCCGTACCTCGTCGGCCCCGAGCTCCCCGAGGGTCTGCTCGACGCCGCCGTGAAGGAGGCCGGCTGCGCCGCGTCCGAGCCGCTGGGTGCCTACCCGGCGATCGGCAAGCTGGTGCTGTCCCAGTACGCGGCCGCTCTGGGCATCAGCCCGCAGCCGCAGGGCTCGCCCGCTCACTGACGCACACCGCACGACTGCGTCGGGCCCGCACCGCTTGCTCGGTGCGGGCCCGTCCCGCGGGCCGGGGAGCCCCCGGGGGTGCGTCAGGCGAAGACCACGCAGGAGGCCGCGGGGGCGTCCAGGGAGCCCGCCCGGTGCGGCACTCCGGTGTCGGGGTCGATGTCGAACCAGGTGACGTTGCCGGAGCGCTCGTTGGCCGCGTAGAGCCTGCGGCCGGTCGGGTCCAGGACCAGGTCGCGCGGCCAGTGGCCGCCGCACGGAACGGTCGTGACCAGCTCCGGCCGTTCACCGCTCTCGTCGAGCGCGAGGACGGCGATGCTGTCGTGTCCGCGGTTGGCGGCCCACAGATGGCGGCCGTCGTGCGAGACCACCACCTCGGAGGGGTAGACGGGCCCGTCCGCGCCGTCGGGCAGCACGGGCGTCTCGCCGACCGGTTCGAGCACGCCGGTGTCCGCGTCCCAGCGGCAGACGGTGAGCGTCGGTTCGAGCTCGTTCAGCACATAGGCGTGCCTGCCGGCGGGGTGGAACGCCAGGTGGCGGGGTCCGGTGCCGGGGCGCAGCGCCGTTTCGCGGTGCTGCGTCAGTTCGCCGGCCTCCCGGTCGAGTGCGAAGACGCGTACGGCGTCGGTGCCGAGGTCGACGCCGAGGACCCAGCGTCCGCTGGGGTCGGGCAGCACCTGGTGGGCGTGCGGACCGCGTTGCCGGTCCGGGTGCGGCCCCGCTCCCTCGTGCTGCAGCACACCGCTGGCCGCGTCCGGCTCACCGCCGGTCTTGACGGGGAGCACGCTCACGCTGCCGGAGCCGTAGTTGGCCGTGAGCAGATGGCCGTCGCTGTAGGCGAGATGGGTCGGTCCGGCGCCGCAGACGGGCACTCGGCCGCCTATCGGTCTGGGGGCCGAGCCCTGCACGTCGAAGGCCGCCACGGCCCCTTCAGAGGTCTCGGAGACGGCATAGAGGACGGGCCCGCCGGGGGCGGTCGCCAGCGTGAGATACGAGGGGTCCGCGAGGGCGTCGCTGGCTCCCGTCTCGGTCAGGGCTCCGGTCGTCCCGTCCACGGCGGCGGCGATGATCCCCCGGCCGCCGGCGGAGGTGAAGGACCCGATGAATGCCCGTCCGGTGTTCGTGTTGCCCACGCCGTTCCCTCCCACTGTTCCCACGGATCTCTCGCGCCCCGCGGATCGCTCCTGCCCCGCTGATCGTTGGTGGCCCGGCCGACGGTAGCAGCGGTCTAGACCAAGTGTCGTCACCCGTTCCAAACCCCGGCCGCACGAGCGCGGGCCTCCGGGTGATGGACGTAGGCGGGTCTCCACTCGGTCGGGTCGTAGGTGCGGTGGAACACGGGGGTCGCCGAGCCCGACATCGGCGGCACGATCCACGACCAGTCGGCGCCGACCCCGCGCCCCCGGCTCTCCTCCCGGTCGATGTGGGTGAGGAAGCGGCGCGATTCGGTGTGATGGTCGGTGACCGTGACCCCGGCGCGGTCGAAGGAGTGCAGGACGGCACGGTTCAGCTCGACCAGCGCGCGGTCCTTCCAGAGCGAGCGGTCCGTGGTGGTGTCGAGCCCCAGGAGTTCGGCGACACGCGGCAGCAGGTCGTAGCGGTCGGTGTCGGCGAGATTGCGCGCGCCTATCTCGGTGCCCATGTACCAGCCGTTGAACGGCGCCGCCGGGTAGCAGACCCCGCCGATCTCCAGGCACATGTTGGCGATCGCCGGGACGGCGTGCCAGCGCAGACGGAGGGCGGCGTACCGGTCGTCCTCGGGGTGGCGCAGCGCGACCTCCAGCACCGCGTCCGGCGGCAGGTCGAACAGGCGCGGCTTGCGGTCGGCGTCCTCCACGACCAGCGGCAGGACGTCGAAGGGTGTGCCCGGCCCGCCCGGCCAGCCGAGGCGCAGGGCGAGTTCGGTGAGACCGGCGTTGCGCGGATCGCCGACGACGGCTCCCCCGCCGGTGCGGTAGCCCGCGTACCGCACGAGCTGTTCGTTCCAGATCCGTGGGCCGGGCCGGTCGGGGGTGTCCGGGGCGAACACGGTGATCAGAGGCCTGATGTGGCCGCCGTTGGTCGCTTCCCGCAGATGCAGGGCCGCCTCGCGGGCGACGGATTCGGCGTCCTCGACCTGGCGGCGGTCGCGGACGCGCAGGGAGCGCCAGTAGAGGCGGCCGATGCAGCGGTTGCTGTTGCGCCAGGCGACCCGGGCGCCGTAGGCGAGTTCGTCGGCGGTGTGCCGGTAGGTGCCGGTCGCGTCGATCTCCGCCCGTACGGCGGCGATCCGGGCGGCCGGGTCCACTCCCGGACACTCCTCGCGGTGATGGAGCCGGACGAAGTCCTCGGCCTCCTCGATCAGTTCGCCGGCCCGGTGGGGCGTGACGGCACCCGGCCGGCCGGAGCCGGTGACGGGGCAGCGGCTTTCCGTCACCGGCTCCGGCCGGCCGGGGGCGTGCGCCTCTTCCGGGACGAGGGCCCTACGCAGCGATCTGAGCAGTGACTTCCGCATGGTGCGTACCCCCGGGGCCCTGGAAGGACGTTCGTGGATGCCGCACTGGTTACCCAACGAACACGCTGATCCACCCTCTGTGTGCGCGGAGAAAATGCCTCATTCACGTGCTTCCTGTCCATGCCCCTGGTCAGGCGGGCACGAGCGGGGCGCGCGGGGATGTGTGCAGGGGCGCGGCGAGGTCCCCGAGCGCCTGCTCCAGTGCATGGAGGTGCGTGAGCGCCGCGTCGGACGCGAGGTGAGCGTGAGGCGCGAGAGCCGCGGCACCGGCGTCGGTGCGGCCCGCCGCGGGTGCCACGAGCGCGTGGACGGCGGTCTCGACGCGCCGGCAGGCGGTGGCCAGGCGTGCGTCGTGCGAGGCCGTGCGGCCGGCCGGTTCCGCGGCGACGGCGGCGAGCCCGCGCACCTCCCGCGCGCAGTCGTCGAGCAGCACGATGACCTGACGGGCCCGCGTCTTGCGGGCCCGCAGCGGGCTCAGCGGGTGGACGAGCGGGGCCAGGGAGAGGCGTACCCGGCCGAGCAGCAACTCCAGCTCCGCCGCGAGGGGCGCGGGGTCGGCCGTGCTGTCCCCGGCCAGCCGGCGGGCGGCCGCGGTGGTGCAGCCGTGGACGCAGGTCAGCGCGCGGCGGATCCAGGCGTCGGTCGCGCCGTGCGTGGTGACGGGCAGGATCAGGGCGACACCGAGGGCCGCGCCGAGCGCACCGACCGCCGTCTCCTGGAAGCGGAGCAGCAGCAGGCCCGGGTGGAGGACGCCGAGGAGCCCGTAGAGCAGGCCCGCCATGACGGTGACGAAGAACATCATCCAGCTGTAGGAGGGCGCGGCGGTGTAGAAGATCCCGAAGACGCAGACGGCGACGAGCGCGGCGGTCGGCAGCGGGGCACCGGCGATGGGGATCGCGATCAGCAGCCCCGCGGCGATGCCGGTGACCGTTCCGACGACACGGCGGAAGCCGCGGACGAGGGTTTCGCCGCGCGACGCGGTGTTGACGAAGATCCACCAGGCGGTTCCCACGGCCCAGTAGAAGCGGTCGGGCGAGATGACCTCGCCCACGGCGAGTGCCACGGCGCAGGCAAAGGTCGCCTGGAAGGCCTGGCGGGTGGTGGGGCGGGCGAGTCCGGTGCCGGGGAGCGGTGCGGGGACTGCGGGCGGCGGGGTGCGCCGTTCGATGCACCACAGGCCGAAGCGGACCGCCGATGAGGCGGCGAGGGCCAGTGCCACCGCTGCGTACAGCTCCGGCAGCTGGGCCGGAAGCGCGTGCAGGAACTGGGTGACGAAGAACATCATGAACGCGAAGATGCCGAGCGCGTGTCCGCGCAGCCCCCAGCGCCGGGCGTAGACCCCGCAGAAGACCACCGCGAGCCAGGCGGCGGCCCGCAGCAGCGGCTCACCGTGCAGGGTCGTCGCGAGGGCGAGTACGGGGAAGCCCGCGGCGGGCAGCAGCGCGGTGGTGACCGCCTGGCGGCGCACGGTCGCGTCCCCGACGGTGAACAGCGCGAGGAGGGCGGCGAGACCGCCGGTGATCGAGGCGACGAGGGAGAGCCCGGCGACTTCGGCGGCGGCGACCGCGAGGCCGATGCCGAGCACGGCCCGCAGGGAGACACGCAGCCGCAGGCGCCCCGGGTCGGGGGCGCTGAACATCCTCTTCACGCCGGTCACGCTCCTCACGATCGTCGTCCCGCCCCCTCGCTGTTCAGCACACCCTGCAGACATGGCAAAGGCGCCGCGGGTCCGGAACGGCGGCGGCGCCGGTCCGGCGCTGCGCAGCGCCCTCTCTCAACAGAGGAAAGCATTCCGGATGCCGGTGGCTCAACTCGATCGGTCCAGGGTGGGCCATTGGTACAGTCGACGGTGGAACATCCGGACCAGCAGGAGGCCAACGGACCATGGCCGTGGACGCGCTCGACACCCGCATCCTGCGACTGCTGATGGAGCAGCCGCGCACCAGCGCGCGGGAGTACGCCCGCCTGCTGGGCATCGCGCGGGGCACCTTGCAGGCCCGGATCGACCGCCTCGAACGCGACGGAGTGATCACCGGAACCGGGCCGTACCTCTCCCCCGCCGCTCTCGGCCATCCCGTGCTGGCCTTCGTCCACATCGAGGTCACCCAGGGGCATCTGGACGAGGTCGGCGACGCGCTGGCGGCCATCCCCGAGATCATCGAGGCCTTCTCGATCACCGGCGGCGGGGATCTGCTGACCCGGGTCGCCGCCCGCGACAACGGCCATCTGGAGGACGTCATCCAGCGCCTGATCCAGCTGCCGGGTGTGGTGCGCACCCGCACCGAGATGGCGCTGCGCGAGCGCGTGGCGCACCGGCTGCTGCCCCTGGTCGAGTCGGTCGGGCGGGCAGCCGGCAGCGGCCGCTGAACCCCGCCTTGGCATGCTGGGGGCATGAGCCAGCCGCGCACCCCTTCGGTCATCTTCGACCTCGACGGAACACTCGTGGACAGCGAGCCGAACTACTACGAGGCAGGGCGCAGGCTGCTCGCCGAGTACGGCGTGACCGACTTCGGCTGGGAGCGCCACACCGACTTCATCGGCATTGGGACGCGCGAGACCCTGGAGGCGCTGCGCGAGGAGTACACGATCTCCGCACCCGTCGAGGAACTGCTGGCCGGCAAGAACCGGCACTACCTCGCACTCGCCGCCGCGTCGACGGACGTGTACCCGCAGATGCGCAGGTTCGTGGAACTGCTGCACGGCGAGGGGGTGCCGATGGCCGTGGCGTCCGGTTCGTCCCGGGCCGCCATCGAGGCGGTGCTCGCCGCCACCGGCCTGGACGCCTTCCTCACCACCCTCGTCTCCGCCGAGGAGGTCGAGCGCGGCAAGCCGGAACCCGACGTCTTCCTGGAGGCGGCCCGTCGCCTCGGCGCCGAGCCCGCCGACTGCGTCGTGCTGGAGGACGCCCCGCCGGGCGCGGCGGCCGCCCACGCGGCGGGGATGCGGTGCATCGCGATCCCGTACGTGGCGGCGACGGCCGACGACCCGGCGTTCCGCGCGGCGGGGCTGCTGTACGCGGGCGGCCAGCGCGAGTTCACGGCACGGGCGGCGTACGACTGGATCACCGCCCCGTAGATCCGCGACGCGGTTCGGCATCCCCGATCCGGAGCGGTGATGCCGCCCGACAGCACCGCCGCTCCGGGGCGCCGTCCGGCCGCGGGCAGGTGATTTCCCGGGGGCCGTCCGGAGGACCCGGCGGACCGGAGCCACGGGAGGGGTATGCCAAAGGATCACCCCAGGGGCCTCTCCGGTAACGTCGAGGCATGAGCCACCCGCACCCAGAGCTGAAAGCCGCCCCGCCGCTGCCCAAGGGAGGGCTGAGGGTCGTCGCCCTGGGCGGCCTGGGCGAGATCGGCCGCAACATGACGGTCTTCGAGCACAACGGCAAACTGCTCGTCGTCGACTGCGGTGTGCTGTTCCCCGAGGAACACCAGCCGGGCGTGGACGTGATCCTTCCCGACTTCACCTCGATCCGGGACCGCCTGGACGACATCGTGGCGATCGTGCTGACCCACGGCCACGAGGACCACATCGGCGCGGTGCCGTATCTGCTGCGCGAGCGGCGCGACATTCCCGTCGTCGGCTCGAAGCTCACGCTCGCGTTCCTGGAGGCCAAGCTCAAGGAACACGGCATCAAGCCGCGTTCGGTGCGGGTCAAGGAGGGCGACCGCCGCGGGTTCGGGCCCTTCGACTGCGAGTTCGTCGCGGTCAACCACTCCATCCCGGACAGCCTCGCCATCGCGATCCGCACCGGCGCCGGGATGGTGCTGCACACCGGTGACTTCAAGATGGACCAGTTCCCGCTGGACCAGCGGATCACCGACCTGCGTGCCTTCGCCCGCCTCGGCGAGGAAGGTGTGGACCTGTTCCTCACCGACTCCACCAACGCCGAGGTGCCCGGCTTCACCACCTCGGAACGCGACCTGAACCCCGCCATCGAGCAGGTGATGCGCACGGCGCCACGGCGCGTCATCGTCTCCAGCTTCGCCAGCCATGTGCACCGCATCCAGCAGGTGCTGGACGCCGCCCACCAGTACGGCCGCAAGGTCGCCTTCGTGGGCCGGTCGATGGTCCGCAACATGGGTATCGCCCGCGATCTGGGCTATCTGAAGGTTCCCCAGGGGCTGATCGTGGGTCTGAAGGAACTGGAGAAACTGCCGGACCACCAGATCACCCTGGTGTGCACCGGGTCCCAGGGCGAGCCGATGGCCGCGCTCTCGCGGATGGCCAACCGCGACCACATGATCCGTATCGGTGAGGGCGACACCGTCCTCCTCGCCAGCTCACTGATCCCGGGCAACGAGAACGCGATCTACCGCGTGATCAACGGCCTGACCCGGTGGGGCGCCAACGTCGTCCACAAGGGCAACGCCAAGGTCCATGTCTCCGGCCACGCCAGCGCCGGCGAACTCGTCTACTGCTACAACATCGTGAAGCCGCGTCACGTCATGCCGGTCCACGGCGAGTGGCGTCATCTGCGCGCCAACGGTGACCTGGCCATCCGTACCGGCGTCGAGCCCGACCGCGTGATCATCGCCGAGGACGGCGTCGTCGTGGACCTCGTCGACGGACGCGCCTCCATCACCGGCAAGGTGCCCGCGGGCAATGTCTATGTGGACGGCATGGCCGTCGGCGGCGCCACCGAGGCCTCCCTCAAGGACCGCGTGACCCTCGCCGAGGAAGGCGTGGTCACCGTCGTCGCCATCGTGGACGCCGACACCGGAGCGCTGGCGGAGGCACCGGACTTCCTGGCCCGCGGATTCGTCCATGACGATTCGACGTTCGAGACGGTCGTCCCGGTGATCGAGAAGGTTCTGGCGAAGGCCGCGCTGGAAGGCGTCGGCGACGCCCTTCAGTTGGAGCAGCTCATCAGCCGCGCGGTGGCATCCTGGGCGTTCCGGACCCACCGCCGCAAGCCGCTCGTCATCCCGGTGATCATCGACGCCTGACGGGCCGCCGGGCCGCGCCCGTGCGCGGTGCGCGGTGCGGCTCGGTCCACGGGGGGACAGCCGTCGGCTTGTGCGCGGCGCCGGTGCGCTGCGCCGGTGCGGCTCAGCCCACCGGCAGACGGTCGCGTACCGTGTCCGCCGCCGACCGTACGTCGTGCGCCGCGCCGGAGATCGCCGCACCCAGATCGCGTCCGGCGCGACGGGTGCGGCGTCGGCCGGCGGAGGCGGCGGTGCGCGAGCGGTAGGCCAGCGACGGCTTCGCGTGCGTGTCCGCCGCCGCGATCAGCAGACCGCCGAAGAGGGACACGTTCTTGGTGAACTGGGTGCGCAGGCGCGCCCGTTCCTCGGGGTCCTCGGTCTTCCACCAGGCGTGTCCGGCCAGCGTGGTCGGCACGAGCGAGGCGGCCAGGGCGAGGGCCGAGGCACGCGGGAAACGGCCGGTCGCGAGCAGAACGCCGGCTCCCAGCTGGACGGCGCCGTTGATCCGGACCAGCCGCTCGGTGTCCTCCGGCAGCAGGGGCACCCGCTCGGCGACGGGCAGCGCCACGGGTGCGGCGGCCGGCGCCACGGAGCGCGGGTCGAGCAGCGTACGGAATCCTCCCGAGACGAAGACGGAGGCGAGCAGGGGGCGTGCGGCTGTCCTGAGAATGGCCATGATGAGCGCCTGCCCCCGGCACGGGCGGGCACGCCCGCGCTTCGGCCGTCCGGCCTCCGGCACCCTTCGCGACGACGGCCAGTAGGACCGCCGTCGCGGGGGAAGGAGCGGGGGAAGAAGACCCGCGATCGGATACGCACCGGACCAGGGAGGACGTCATCACAGCCGACGGCGTACCGCAGAAGGGCGACGCGTGGTGGAAGTCCGCGGTCGTCTACCAGATCTATCCGCGCAGCTTCGCGGACTCCGACGGCGACGGCATCGGTGACCTCGCCGGCATCACACAGCGCCTGGACCATCTCGCGGATCTGGGCGTCGACGTCATCTGGCTGTCGCCGGTCTATCCCTCGCCGCAGGACGACAACGGCTACGACATCAGCGACTACCAGGACATCGACCCGGTCTTCGGCGATCTGGCGGCGTTCGACCGGCTTGTGGCGGCCGTGCACGAGCGCGGGATGAAGCTGGTGATGGATCTGGTGGTCAACCACACCTCCGACGAGCACCCCTGGTTCCAGGAGTCCCGCGATCCGCGGAGCCCCCGGCGCGACTGGTACTGGTGGCGCCCTCCGCGCGACGGCGGCGAGCCGAACAACTGGGGTTCCTTCTTCTCCGGACCCGCCTGGACGCACGACCCCGCGAGCGACGCGTACTACCTCCATCTCTTCTCGCCCAAGCAGCCGGACCTCAACTGGGAGCATCCACAACTGCGTCAGGCCGTGTACGCGATGATGCGCTGGTGGCTCGACCGCGGTGTCGACGGCTTCCGGATGGACGTCGTCAACTTCATCTCCAAGGACCCCGCGCTGCCGGACGGCGCCGTGACCGGTGACGGCCCCCTCGGCGACGGCTCGCCCCACTTCGTCAGTGGTCCCCGTATCCACGACCATCTCCAGGAGATGCACCGCGAGGTCTTCGCCCGGAACCCGGGGCGGCTGTTGACGGTGGGCGAGATGCCCGGCGTGACCGTGGAGCAGGCCAGGCTGTTCACCGATCCGGCGCGTGCCGAGGTCGACATGGTGTTCCAGTTCGAGCATGTCGGACTCGACCACGGCCGCCACAAGTTCGACCTGAGGCCCCTGCGTCTGACCGATCTCAAGGCCTCACTCGGGCGCTGGCAGACGGAGCTCGCGGACACCGGCTGGAACAGCCTGTACTGGAACAACCACGACCAGCCCCGCGCGGTCTCCCGCTTCGGCGACGACAGCCCCCGGCACCGCGTGCGCTCCGCGACCGCACTGGCCACCGTGCTGCATCTGCACCGGGGAACGCCCTACATCTACCAGGGCGAGGAACTGGGCATGGCCAACGCGCCGTTCCACACGATCGACGACTTCCGGGACATCGAGACGCTCAACCACTACGCGCAGTCGCTCCGGGCCGGGGAGAAGCCCGAGGACGTCCTGCCGGGTCTGCGGGCGATGGGCCGGGACAACGCCCGTACCCCCATGCAGTGGGACGCGTCCCCGCACGGCGGTTTCACCACCGGCACCCCCTGGCTGCCGGTCAACCCCGACCACGGCGAGGTCAACGCGGCGGCCGCCCGCGCGAACCCCGCCTCCGTCTACCACCACTACCGCCGGCTGATCGCGCTGCGGCACGGTGAACCAGCCGTCGTGCACGGTGACTTCACGATGCTGCTGCCGGACGACGAACGGGTCTACGCCTTCACCCGGCGGTACGGCGGCACCGTGCTGCTCGTGGTCGCCAACCTCAGCTCCGAGAGCTCCGCCGTGCCGCTGCCGGACGGCTGGCAGGACGCCGAACTCGTCCTCGGCAATGTCCCGGCCGGCGAAGCGACCGACGCGGCGGATCCCGCACCGCCCGGCCACGCCGTCCTCGCCCCGTGGGAGGCCCGCATCCACCGCCGCACCACCTGAGGTCACAGGGTGAAGGCCGCCTCGCCGAGCATCGCGGCTCCGGCGGCCCCTCCCGGCGCGTGGCCCGGCGCACGGAGAGTCCGCGCCGCCCGAGCCGACGCGCCGGGTCCGCCGCCGTCGGCGAGAGCCGTGTCCCGATGATCCCGGCATCGTCGGGTAGGCGCCCTTCATGACCGTCTACGGATTTCATGCCTCGCACGAACAGGTACCGCCCGCCGACCTGCTGAGCGCGGTGGTCCACGCGGAACAGGCGGGCTTCACGTCCGCCATGTGCTCGGACCACTTCTCGCCCTGGAGCGCCCGGCAGGGTGAATCCGGCTTCGCCTGGTCGTGGCTCGGCGCCGCGTTGCAGGCGACCGACCGCATACCGTTCGGCGTGGTCAACGCGCCGGGCCAGCGCTACCACCCGGCGATCGTCGCGCAGGCGGTGGGCAGTCTCGCCGCCATGTACCCGGGACGGTTCTGGGCCGCTCTCGGCAGCGGTGAGGCGTCCAACGAGCACATCACCGGCGACCGGTGGCCCCGCAAGGACGTACGCAACGCGCGGCTGCGCGAATGCGTCGACATCATCCGCGCCTTGCTGCGCGGCGAGGAGGTCAGCCATGAGGGCCTGGTGACGGTGGACCGCGCGAGGCTGTGGACCCGTCCCCCGACCCCACCGCCGCTGATCGGCGCCGCGTGCAGCGAGGCGACGGCACGCTGGTGCGCGGACTGGGCCGACGGCCTGATCACCGTGAACGCCCCGCACGAACAGCTGACGCGGATCATCGACGCCTACCGCTCCGCCGGCGGGACCGGCCCGCTGCACCTCCAGGTCCATCTCAGCTGGGACCCCGACCGAGACACGGCTCTCGCCGTCGCCCACGACCAGTGGCGTACCAACATCCATGGCCCACCTGCCAGTTGGGACCTGGAGACGGCCGAACTCTTCGACAGTGTCAGCGAGCACGTCACCCCCGAGCAGGTCGCGGACTGCGTCAACGTCTCCTCCGACCTGGGCCGGCACGCGGCATGGCTCCAGGAGTACGCCGACCTCGGCTTCGACGCGGTGATGCTGCACCACGTCGGGCAGGAACAGGCGCCCTTCATCGAGGCGTTCGGCGCCAAGGTGCTGCCGCAGCTCGACGTGACCCGCCCGCGGGCCTACACGGCGGAGCGTGTGCGATGAGGCTGACCCGGACCTCCGACCTCTGGTGGAAGAACGCAGTCGTGTACTGCCTGGACGTCGAGACGTACCAGGACAGCAACGGCGACGGCACCGGCGACTTCGCGGGCCTCACCCAGCGGATCGACCATCTGGTGCGCCTCGGTGTCACCTGTGTGTGGCTGATGCCCTTCTATCCGACGCGCGAACGCGACGACGGCTACGACATCACCGACTTCTACGGAGTCGATCCCCGCCTCGGCACGCTCGGGGACTTCACCGAGTTCGTCCGCACCGCCCGCGACCGCGGGATCCGGGTCATCGCCGACCTGGTGGTCAACCACACGTCCGAGCACCATCCCTGGTTCGAGGACGCCCGCTCGGGCCGCGACGCGGCGCACCGCGACTGGTACGTGTGGCGCGACGAGCCGCCCGAGGACGGACCGTCCGGCGTGGTCTTCCCGGACGCCGAGAAGAGCCTGTGGGAGTACGACCGGACGTCCGGCCAGTACTACCTGCACCGGTTCTACAAGCAGCAGCCCGACCTCAACATCACCAACCCTGCCGTGCGGGACGAGATAGGGCGCATCATGGGGTTCTGGACCCAGCTCGGTCTTTCCGGCTTCCGGGTCGACGCGGTGCCGTTCCTGCTGGAGACCGACGGGCAGGACGACGCCGGCCGGCTGCC
Source organism: Streptomyces sp. CA-251247 (assembly GCF_050952975.1). Classification (NCBI taxonomy): domain Bacteria; kingdom Bacillati; phylum Actinomycetota; class Actinomycetes; order Kitasatosporales; family Streptomycetaceae; genus Streptomyces; species Streptomyces sp. CA-251247. The sequence goes on from NZ_CP191861.1 coordinate 1,126,821, forward strand.
CGACCCCCACGAGTACCTCGCGGATCTGCGCGCCTTCCTCGGCCGCCGCTGCGGCGACGCGGTGCTGCTGGGCGAGGTCAATCTCCCCTACGACGAGACGGCGTTGTTCTTCGGCGAACCGAGTTCCGGCCGCGGCGACGAACTGACGATGTGCTTCGACTTCATCGGCATGCAGCGGATGTACCTCTCGATGGCCCGCGGCGACGCGTCCCCGCTCGCCGACGCCCTCCGTACGCGGCCCGCCGCTCCCCGCGACGCCCACTGGGCCACCTTCGTCCGCAACCACGACGAGCTGACCCTGGACAAGCTCGGCGACGACGAACGCGCCGAGGTCTTCGAGGCGTTCGGCCCCGAGAAGGACATGCAGCTCTACGACCGCGGTCTGCGCCGCAGGCTGCCCCCGATGGTCGGCGGCGACAGGCGGCGGCTGGAACTCGCCTACAGCCTGCTGTTCACCCTGCCCGGTACGCCCGTCCTCTTCTACGGGGAGGAGATCGGGATGGGCGAGAATCTCGCCGCGGAGGGCCGGCAGGCCGTACGCGGGCCGATGCAGTGGACCGCCGACGACGACGCCGGCTTCTCCACCGCGGACGCCGGAGCGTTCCCGAACCCGCTGTCCGAGGGCGAGTTCGGCCCCGGGCGGGTGAACGTGCACGACCAGTCCCACGACGCCGGATCGCTGCTCGCACGCATGCGTCTGCTGATCGAGCGCTACCGCGGTGCGCCCGAACTGGCCTGGGGGACGTACAAGGTGCTCGACACCCCTACGCCCGCCGTCCTCGCCCACATCAGCTCGCTGCCCGAGGGCGCCGTGCTGGCCCTGCACAATTTCGCGGACCGTACGGTCACCGCGGAGACGAAGGCGCCCGAGCTGAAGCCGGGCACGGTGCTCACCGATCTGCTGACCGGCGCCGCGGTCACCACCCCGCGCGACGGCCGCCTGCGCACGGAGCTGGGGCCGTACGGCTACCGGTGGCTGCGCGTCGGCACGACGGCGGACGACCCGGAGCGTACGACCGCGAGCTGACCGGGACGGCAGTCCGGAGAGGGCCGCTCAACCGAGGAAGCTGAGCCGCACGGTGCGGCGCGGGTTGTCCTTGTTCGTGTCGACCAGGCAGACCGACTGCCAGGTGCCCAGTTCGAGACGGCCACCGATCACCGGCAGCGTCGCGTGCGGAGGGACGAAGGCGGGCAGGACGTGATCGCGGCCGTGGCCCGGGCTGCCGTGGCGGTGCTGCCAGCGGTCGTCGGCCGGGAGGAGGGTGTGCAGCGCGGCCAGCAGGTCGTCGTCACTGCCCGCGCCCGTCTCGATCACGGCGATACCGGCCGTCGCGTGCGGGACGAAGACGTGGAGCAGTCCGTCCCGGCCGTTCGCCGCCTCCTGGAGAAACTGTTCGCAGGCGCCGGTCAGATCGGTCACCGTCTCGTCGGAGCCGGTGGTGAGGTTCAGGACCTTGGTGGTGAAGGGTGCGGGCATGAGTCCATTTTCCCCCTCCGCCGGCCGCCGGCCCGGCCAGGCCCTGGCCGGGGAGGCCGCCGTGTCGGCCGTTCCGCGGGCGACCCGCGGTGCGAAACCGGCCCGGCGGCGGCCCGTGGTGAGACGGTCCATGGACGCGAAGAGCCGGGTGTGTCCACCATGGATGCACCCCTGACACGGCTTTCCGGCGCGGCGACGTCACGAGCAGACGGGACGGTGCTCCATGGTCCACAGCGCTCCGGGCGCGGGCTCCCCGCCCCTCCCCGCGGCGTCCGTCCTCCCCGCGGCGCCCCTCCCCCCGGCCGCGGACGTCGTGATCGTGGGCGGCGGTGTCATCGGAGCGAGCATCGCCTTCCACCTGGCCGAGGCCGGCGTCCGGGACGTCCTGGTGGTGGAGCGCGACGAGCCGGCGTCGGGATCGTCGGGGAAGCCGATCGGCGGGATCCGCGCCCAGTTCTCGGACCCGCTGAACATCGGGCTGGGGCAGCGCAGCCTGGAGGCCTGGCGACAGTTCGCCACTCGGCCCGGCGCCGACATCGGGCTGCGGACCGTCGGGTATCTCTTCCTCCTGGGCACGGGGGAGGAGGTCGCGACGTTCGAGCGGGCCGTGGCCGTGCAGCACGATCTGGGGGTCCGCAGCCGGATCATCACGCCGCGCGAGGCGCACGAGCTGTGCCCGTACATCGATCCGTCCTCGATCGTCGCCGCTGCCCACTCCCCCGACGACGGCTGCGCGCTGCCGGGTGCCGCGGTCGGCGGGTACCTCCGTGCGGCCCGCAGGCTCGGTGCCACGGTCCGTACGCACTGCGCGGTCACCGGCATCGCCACCGGCGACGGCGGGGTGCGGGCGGTGCACACCTCGTCGGGGACCGTGCGTACCGGCACCGTCGTGTGCGCCGCGGGCGCCTGGTCCGGGGCCGTCGGTGCGATGGCCGGGGTGCCGCTGCCGGTGGTCCCGTTGCGCCGCCAGATCGCGATGACGGGCCCGCTCAGGCCCGGTCCGCCGAGGATCCCGTTCACCCTGGACTTCGCGTCGTCGCTCTACTTCCACGACGACGGCGCGGGCGGGCTGGTCCTCGGGCTCTCCGACCCGCGTCAAAAGCCGGGCTTCGGACGGGAGTTCAGCGTCGAATGGCTGGAGCCGTTCCGGGAGGCGGCCCTGCGGCGGGCGCCGGCGCTCGCCTCGCTCGGGGTCCGCAGCGGCTGGGCGGGGCTGTACGAGGTGACGCCCGACTGCAATGCCCTGATCGGCCGGGCCCGCGACGTGGACGGGTTCCTGTATGCCACCGGCTTCTCCGGGCACGGTTTTCTCCAGGCCCCCGCGGTCGGCGAGATCATGCGCGATCTGTATCTGGAGGCGACGCCGTTCATCGATGTCGGTCCGCTGTCCGCGACCCGTTTCGAAGGGAGCACAGCCGCTGCCCGGCCCGAGGCCCACATCATCTGACCCGCAGGGCCGGGCCACGAGAGGCCCGAGCCGGACATCCGGGAAGCCGTGGATCCGGGAAACCATGAATCCGAGAAGGCACACTGCAGAGAAGGAGGACCGCATGATCCCGACCTGGCGGCTGCGGGCGGCGTTCGCCCGACGCCTCTCGGACATGTACGGGGCCGAAGTGCCCGCGTACACGACGCTCCTGGAGGTGTCGGCCCAGGTCAACGACGAGGTGATCGGCAAGCACGGCGATGCGGGACGCCTCGGCGGGATCGAGCGGGTGACGGCCGAGCGGCACGGTGCGATCCGCGTCGGCACCCCGCGTGAGATGCGCCAGGCGGCCCAGATCTTCGCCGCGCTCGGTATGCGGCCGGTCGGCTTCTACGATCTGCGCGAGGCCGCGGCCAGCTCGGTGCCGGTCGTCTCCACCGCCTTTCGTCCCGTCGAGGCCGAGGAGCTGGAACGCAATCCCTTCCGCGTCTTCACCTCCATGCTCACCACCGCCGACCGGCGGTTCTTCGACGCGGACCTCGAAGGCCGGCTGGAGTCGTTCCTCGACCGGCGTGCGCTCTTCCCCCCGGAGCTGCTGCATCTGGCGGCACAGGCGGAGCGGGAGGGGGAGCTCGACGAGGCGGCGGCGGAGCGATTCCTCACCCTGGCGGTGGCCGCCTTCGAACTCTCCCCGGAGCCCGTGGACCGGACCTGGTACGCGGAGCTGGAGCGGATCTCGGCCGTCGCCGCCGACATCGGGGGTGTCGCGAGCACGCACATCAACCACCTCACACCGCGCGTCCTCGACATCGACGAGCTCTACCGGCGGATGGGAGAGCGCGGCATCACGATGATCGACCGGATCCAGGGGCCGCCGCGGTGGGACGGTCCCGACGTCCTGCTGCGCCAGACGTCGTTCCGGGCGCTCTCGGAGGCACGGCGTTTCCGGGAGGCGGACGGCAGCATCGGCGAGGGTGCCCTGCGGGTGCGGTTCGGTGAGGTCGAGGCCCGCGGTATCGCGCTCACGCGGGCGGGCCGGGCGCTCTACGACGAACTGATCGGCGGCCCCGCCGCCGCATGGCCGCTGCGTTTCCCCCGTACGGAACGTCAGCTGGCCACCCGGGAGATGGGGTTCTTCCGCTACGAACCGGCAGCCGGCCGGCCGCGCGACGGGCAGCGGCCGCCGCAGGACCTTCCCGGTCTGCTCGACGGCGGCTGGCTCAACGCCCTGCCCATCGTCTACGAGGACTTCCTGCCCGCGTCGGCCGCCGGGATCTTCCAGTCGAACCTCACCGAGGAGGGCACCCGGGACCGCTCCGCCATGGGCACGCACTACGACCAGCAGTGGCTCTCGGAGGTGCTGGAACGCCCGGTCCACGACCCCTTCGACCTCTACGCCGCTCAGCAGGACCGTTCACTACGCCAGGCCCGCGAGGCCATCGGACTCCCCAAGGACGCGCTGTGACAGGACACGCTGTGACCAGCAACGACATTCCCCTTCCGGACCTCGAAGCGCTGCGTTCGCTCGCCCGGGAGAGCCTGCGGCGCTGTGGCGCCGAGCTGCCCGCGGACGGCGGCGATGTCGTCGCGCGGTCGCCGCTGACCGGCGGCACGCTCTTCACCCTGCCCGCCACCGGGCCCGCAGAGGTGGACGCGGCGATCGGAGCGGCCGCGGAGGCGTTCCTGCAGTGGCGCACCGTGCCCGCGCCCCGGCGCGGCGCCCTGGTCAAGCGGCTGGGCGAGCTGCTCACCGAGCACAAGGAGCACCTCGCCGACCTGGTCACCGTCGAAGCGGGGAAGATCCGCTCCGAGGCGCTCGGCGAAGTGCAGGAGATGATCGACATCTGCGAGTTCGCGGTCGGTCTGTCCCGGCAGCTCTACGGGCGGACCATGGTCTCCGAGCGCCCCGGCCACCGTCTCTCGGAGAGCTGGCATCCGCTCGGCGTCGTCGGAGTGATCTCCGCCTTCAACTTCCCGGTCGCCGTCTGGTCCTGGAACACCGCCGTCGCCCTGGTCTGCGGCGACCCCGTGGTGTGGAAACCCTCCGAACTCACCCCGCTCACCGCCCTGGCCTGTGACGCCCTCCTGGCGCGGGCCGCGGCCGACACGGGTGCCCCTGCCGGCCTGCACCGGCTCCTGCTCGGCGGCCGCGACATCGGCGAGCGGCTGGTCGACGACGAGCGGGGGGCGCTGGTGAGCGCGACCGGTTCGGTACGGATGGGCAAGGAGGTGGCACCGCGCGTGGCCGCCCGTTTCGGCCGCTGTCTGCTGGAGCTCGGCGGCAACAACGCGGCCGTCGTCACCCCCTCTGCCGACCTCGACCTCTCGGTCCGCGGCATCGTCTTCTCCGCGGCCGGCACGGCGGGGCAGCGCTGCACCTCGCTGCGCCGCCTGATCGTCCACGAGGACATCGCGGACCGGCTGGTCGAGAAGATCGTCCACGCGTACGGACAGCTGCCGGTCGGTGATCCGTTCGCGGACGGCACGCTGGTGGGCCCGCTGATCTCCGGCTCTGCGCACGACGCCATGAGGCAGGCGCTCGCCGATGCGGAGGCGGACGGCGGCAAGATCCTCACCGGGGGCGAGCGGCTGGCGGCGGAGTCGGCCCCGGACGCGGTCTATGTGCGGCCCGCGGTCGTCCGGATGCCCGCGCAGACCGACGTCGTGCGACGGGAGACCTTCGCCCCGATCCTGTACGTGCTGACCTACCGGACGCTGGAGGAGGCGGTCGCGCTGCACAACGGCGTACCGCAGGGTCTGTCGTCGAGCATCTTCACGCAGGACCAGCGGGAGGCGGAGCGCTTCCTGGGCGCCGACGGGTCCGACTGCGGTATCGCCAATGTCAACATCGGCACGTCGGGTGCCGAGATCGGCGGGGCGTTCGGCGGCGAGAAGGAGACGGGCGGCGGGCGCGAGTCCGGCTCGGACGCCTGGCGGGCGTACATGCGCCGGGCGACCAACACGGTGAACTACTCCGACAGCCTGCCGCTGGCCCAGGGGGTCAATTTCCTCTAGGCGCTCCTGGGTCCCGGGGGCTCCCAGTCGCTCATGGGGGCCCCGGGGGCCTGGTCGCACCCGTACGCGTCCAGGCGGGAAGATCCGCGGACCCTCCGTAGTTGGTAGAAGCGTGAACAACTTCGGGGCGCGTGGCGCGACGCGGAACACGGACGTGGTCGTCATAGGCGCCGGGCAGGCGGGACTGTCCGGCGCCTACCATCTGCGCCGTGTCGGGCTGGTCCCCGACCGCGACTTCGTGGTCCTCGACCACTCCCCGCACCCGGGCGGCGCCTGGCAGTTCCGCTGGCCGACGCTGACCTACGGCAAGGTCCACGGCATGCACTCACTCCCCGGGATGGAACTGACCGGCGCGGACGACGACCGGCCCTCGTCGGAGGTGATCGGGGCCTACTTCACCGCCTACGAGGAGCGCTTCGACCTGCGCGTGCACCGGCCCGTCGACGTCATGGCGGTGCGCGAGGCAGACGACGGACGACTGCGCGTCGAGACCTCGGAGGGGACGTGGTCGGCGCGGGCGCTGATCAGTGCGACCGGCACCTGGGACCGGCCCTTCTGGCCGCGATACCCGGGCCAGGAGACCTTCCACGGGCGGCAGTTGCACACCGCCGGATACCGCGGGCCGGAGGAGTTCGCCGGGCAGCGGGTGGTCGTCGTGGGCGGCGGGGCCTCGGGGACCCAGCACCTGATGGAGATCGCCCCGTACGCGGCGGCCACCACCTGGGTCACCCGGCGGCCACCGGTCTTCCGCGAGGGGCCCTTCGACGAGAACGTGGGCCGGGCGGTCGTGGCCGAGGTCGACGAACGCGTACGCCTCGGGCTGCCGCCGCAGAGCGTCGTCTCGGTGACCGGACTGCCGCTCAACGACGCGATCAGGCGCGCCCGCGAGGACGGGGTGCTCGACCGGCTGCCGATGTTCGACCGGATCACGCCGGACGGCGTCGCCTGGGACGACGGACGTGCGGTGGATGCGGACGTGATCCTCTGGGCGACCGGATTCCGCGCGGCGATCGACCATCTCGCACCCCTGAAGCTGCGCGAGCCGGGCGGTGGCATCCGGATGGACGGCACGCGGGCCGTCCGGGACCGCCGTATCCACCTCGTGGGCTACGGGCCGTCGGCGTCGACGATCGGCGCCAACCGGGCGGGGCGGGCGGCCGTGCACGAGATCATGCGGCTGCTGGAGCGGGAACCGGCCCTGGTCTGAGGAACCGACCCTGATCTGAGGACCGGCACTGGCCCGAGGGCCGGCACTGGTCCGAGGACCGCACTCATGCGCCTGCCGGGGCGGGTGGCCCCTCACACCTCAGCCGGAACGATCCTTCGCACGGTTGGCGTTGAACTCCCGTACATTGCGCTGGTGTTCCTCGTAGTTCGCCGTGAATCGGGTGTCGCCGGGGGCCACGGTGACGAAGTAGAGCCAGTCCCCCGCCGCCGGTTCGACCGCGGCGCGCAGAGCATGCTCCCCCGGGTTGCCGATGGGCGTCGGGGGCAGCCCCTGGCGCTGATAGGTGTTGTACGGGCTGTCGATCCTGGTGTCATCAGCCGTGGTGTCCAGCGTGCTGCGGTTCAGCGCGTAGTTCAGCGTCGAATCCATCTGGAGCGGCATCTGCCGTGCGAGGCGGTTGTGGACGACCCGTGCGACCTTGGCCATGTCCTCGGGTGTGTCGGCTTCGGCCTGCACAATGCTGGCGATGTTCACGGTCTGATAGTCCGTCAGCCCACTGCGCTGCGCAGCGGCCGGGACTCCGGCGGCGCCGAACCGCTTGTTCGCCGTGTCCACCATGTAGGCGAGCAGGCTCGCCGCCGTCGTGTCGGAGTCGATCGGATACGTCGCAGGGAAGAGATAGCCCTCGGGGTTGCCCCGGGCTTCGGCCGGCAGATCGAGCGGGGCCGTGCCGACGGCCTTACGGGTGGTGCCGGGTGCCTTCCCGAGGGCCTGGTCGACCGCGGCGTAGATCTGCGCGGTGCGCCGGCCCTCGGGGATGAGCAGGGTGTCCTGCTCATCCTCGGGCCTGCCGGACAGCAGCAGCGTGACCACCACCGCGGCCGCCGCCACGGCGAGGGCGGCGGTCACGATCAGGACCCATCGGCCACGGCGGGACAGGCGCGGCCCGCGCCTGGACGGCGGCGGCGAAGGCTCGTCGTTCATAGGCGCACGCTAACCCGGGCCGCCCGCCGGCCCGGCGCACCGCCCCGCTCCGCACACCGGATCGACACCTGTCGTTGGCCGTCGCCACGGATGTGCAGGACGGAGTGGCGGCCGCATCAGCGGGTGAAGGGCGGCAGGGCCGCGAACTCCGGTGCCACCTGGGCCGCTTCGGCAAGTGTGTCGAGTACCCGACGCACCCGCGACAGCGGGTGGTCCGGGAACTGCTGGTCCCACTGGGCGTGGTCGGCGGCGTGGAAGGGCAGTCCGCCCTGCACCTCCGGGGCGTAGGGGTGCGGCCGGAAGTAGTTGTCGTGGCCGACCTGCGCCATCACCATGGCCTCGCGCATCCCGGTCATCCCTCGCTCGGGCGCCTGGACCTTCACCACGGTGCTGCAGGTCGCCCGCGGCACGGTGTAGCTGCCGATGAAGGCCTGCCCGCTGGGCTGTCCCGGCAGCGGCAGCTTCAGTATCTGCTTGAGCGCCGGCAGCCCGCCGAGCGACTTCACGGAGGCCTCGATCAGCCCTCCGCCCGCCTGCGCGGTGAGCCGGGTCAGCGCCGCCCGCAGAGCGGGACCGTCGTCGAGCGACGCGGGAAGATCCGGGGTCAGCCCGAAGAAGTGCACCGACAGCATGTCGCCGTCGTCGTTCGCCCAGACGTCCTGGTCGACAGGCCGGTAGCCGGGCAGTTCCACGCCAAGGAGAGCTCTCATGGGCGGCGATCATGCCGTACCCACCGGACTCCTCGTCACTCAGGGGGCGATCACGGGAACGGTCAACTGTGCGTCCCTGCGCACCAATGCGGCATACCGGCCGTCCAGAGCGAGCAGCTTGTCGTGGCTGCCGCGCTCGGCCACGCGTCCTGCTTCGAGGACCACGATCTCGTCCGCGTCCCGGACGGTGGAGAGGCGGTGCGCGATGGTGATGGTCGTGCGGCCCGCGGACAGTGCGTCGATGGCCTCCTGCACCGCGTACTCGGTGCGTGTGTCCAGTGCGCTGGTCGCCTCGTCGAGGATGAGCACGGGCGGGTCACGCAGGATCGTGCGGGCGATGGCGAGGCGCTGCTTCTCGCCTCCGGAGAACCGGTATCCCCGCTCGCCGACCAGGGTGTCGTACCCATCGGGCAGCGAGGCGATGTGGTCGTGGATCTGTGCGGCCCGGGCGGCCGCCTCGATCTCCGCGTCCGTCGCGTCCGGCTTGGCGAAGCGCAGATTCTCGGCCACGGAGGCATGGAAGAGATAGGTCTCCTGGGAGACCACGCCGACGGCGCGCGCGAGGGTGTCGAAGTCCAGGTCGCGGACGTCGACTCCGTCGATCGTGACCCTGCCTCCCGTGACGTCGTACAGCCGGGGCACGAGATAGCTCAGGGTGGACTTGCCGGAGCCGGTGGGTCCGACGACGGCGAGCCGCCCTCCGGCCGGCACGGTCACATCGACGCCGTCGATGGTGAGCTCCGCCTGGGTGGCCTCGTAGGCGAAGTCGATGTCCTCGAAGCGGACTTCTCCGCGGATCGTGTCGAGCCGTACCGGCTTCTCCGGTTCGGTGATCTCGACGGGCAGGTCGAGGTACTCGAAGATGCGCTGGAAGAGCGCGAGCGACGCCTGCATCTGCACACCGGTGGAGAGCAGGCTCACGGCCGGGCGGAACAGACCCTGTTGAAGGGAGACGAAGGCGACGAGGGTGCCGATGGAGATCGTGGGACCGCCGCTCTGGAGGGCGAACCCGGCGGCCCAGTAGATGAGGGCCGGCATCGCGGCCATGACGATGCCGATGGTCGACATCCGCCAGCGGCCGGCCATGCTGGAGCGCACTTCGAGGTCGACGAGGCGCTCGGACTCCTCGGCGAAGGACCGGGTGAGCGAGTCGGCCCGGCCCATGGTGCGGCCGAGCAGGATGCCGCTGACCGAGAGCGACTCGGTGACGGTCGCGGCCATCACCGCCATCTGTTTCTGGCGCTGGGTGGTGATGCGCTTGCGTTCGTTGCCCACGCGGCGGCTGATCCAGACGAACAGCGGCAGCAGGAGCAGCGAGACCACGGTGAGACGCCAGTCCAGCGCGAGCATCGCCACGACGGTGGCGACCACGGCCGTGAGGTTGGAGACCAGGGAGGTGGCGGTGGAGGTCACGGTCGCCTGCATCCCGCCGATGTCGTTGGCGATCCGCGACTGGACCTCGCCGGTGCGGGTCCTGGTGAAGAAGGCGAGCGGCATCCGCTGGAGCTGGGCGTAGACCGCGGTGCGCAGGTCGTGCATCACGCGCTGGCCGACGGTGGTGGAGATGAGTGTCTGCAGGACGCCGAAGACGCTGGTCATCACCGCGGTGAGGATCATGCCGAGGGCGAGCAGACTGAGCAGGCCGGTGCGGCCCTGCGGGATCGCGGTGTCGAGGATCTCGCGCAGCATGAAGGGCGAGGCGACGGAGACGGCCGACGCGGCGCCGACGAGCAGTCCGACGATCGCGAGGCGGCCGCGGTAGGGACGGAAGAGCCGGAGGATCCGGCGGACCTCGGCCCTCGGCGGTTCCGGTTCCTTGGCGTGGGCGTTCCACGGGGTGGCTTCGGGGTGCATGGGCTCCTTCGAGGGTTTCGCCGAAATGTCCGGTTCTATGACTGTCGATAGCTGTCGATGATGCTCGATGACTCTGGGTTCGCACGGACCGCATGTAGCGCACGTACGGGATGAGTCCGGACGTACAGGATGAGATTTTGAGAGCTTAGCTCACTGTTACCTGTATTCACAATGAGCCTGGTCCTGATATTGTTCCCGTATGAGCACACCCGACCCCGACGGCCTGCTGGCCGAGCAGCTGTTGCGGCTGACCCGGAGACTGCATCGCAGCCAGAAGCGGCAGCTGGAGTCGGCCGACATCGCGATCACCCCCGCCCAGTCCCGCCTGCTGCGGACCCTCGCGCACTACGACGACCCACCACGCATGGCCGACATCGCGGCGCGCCTCGAAGTGGTCCCGCGGGCCGTGACGAGCCTGGTGGACGGGCTGGAGGCGAGCGGCTGCGTCCGCCGCGCCCCCGACCCCAGTAACCGCCGGGTGATCCGCATCGAGCTCACCGACACCGGCCGCGCCACGCTGAGGGCCCTGCGGGCCGCGCGCCGCGCCGCCGCGGAGGACATCCTGGCCCCGCTCACCGCCGAACAGCGTGAGGTGTTCGGCGGGCTGCTCTCCACCCTGGTCGACGGTCCCGGCGTCCGCTGCTGACCCCTCCGGCCGGCCGCGTGACGAAGAGTCCATGCGTTGACACCCAAGAGTCCAAACGCGGCTCTTGCTCATCACCAGCCTCAACACCCATGGTCCTTGCCGAGGTTCATGACCCGGCCGCGCACCAGCTTTCGTGGAGGCTCGATGACCGACGCAGCGATACCGGACCAGCGCAATGACGACGGCGACGACGACGGCTCGATGAGCCGTCGTTCTGTTCTACGGACCACGGCAGGCGTCGCGGGCGCCGGCCTCGGCCTCAGCGCCCTGGGGACCGGCACCGCGGCCGCCGCCCAGACCGCGAGATCCGCCACCGCACCGCAGGCGCCGTCCCCCGCACGGCAGGGCCGCACCATGGCCGGGGTGCCCTTCGAGCGCCGCGGGACGGTGCGCGTCGGCATCATCGGCCTCGGCAACCGCGGCGGCAGCATGATCGATCTCTTCCTCGCCGTCCCCGGCGTCCGGGTGATCGCCGTGTGCGACCCGGTGAAGGCCAAGGCCGAGAGCGCGGCCGCCAAGGTCGTGGCCGCCGGGCAGGCCGCCCCGGCCGTCTACACCAAGGGCGACGACGACTACGAGAACCTCTGCAAGCGCGGCGACATCGACTTCGTCTATGTCGCGACGCCGTGGGACCTCCACTTCGAGATGGCGAAGACCGCGCTCCTCAACGGCAAACACGTCGGCGTGGAGTGTCCGATCGCTATGAGGCTGGACGAACTGTGGGAGCTGGTCGATCTCTCCGAGCGCACCCGCCGGCACTGCATGCAGCTGGAGAACTGCTGCTACGGCCGCAACGAGATGCGGGTGCTGCGGATGGCACACGCGGGCAAGTTCGGTGAACTCCTGCACGGAGCAGGGGCGTACAACCACGATCTGCGCGGTCTGATGTTCGATCCGGACTACTACGAGGGCCCGTGGCGCAGGCTGTGGCACACCCGGCTGCGCGGAGATCTGTACCCCAATCACGGCTTCGGCCCCGTCGCCAACTACCTGGACGTCAACCGCGGCGACCGTGTGGTGAGCATCTCCAGTTTCGGCACCCTGGCCCTGGGCCTGGCGGAGTACCGCAAGGCGCACATGCCGCCGGGCGATCCGAGCTGGAAGGAGACGTACATCGAGAGCGACCGGACGATCAGCATGCTCCGCACCGCGAAGGGGCGGGTCATCCGGCTGGAGCACGACGTGTCGACTCCGCACCCCTACAGCCGGATCAACAGCCTCGGCGGCACCAAGGGCGTCTTCGAGGACTACCCCGCGCGCATCTACATCGAGCCCGACCACTCCGACGACGCCTGGGGCGACTTCGAGGCGTACACGGAGTGGGACCACTGGCTGTGGAAGGAGCACTCCGACCCGCCGGGCGGCCATGGCGGCATGGACTACATCATGATCTTCCGGGTGATGCAGTGCATGCAGCTCGGGTTGGTTCCGGACTTCGACGTCTACGACGCGGCGACCTGGACGGCGCCCGTCCCGCTCAGTCATGCGTCGGTGAAGGCGAAGGGTGCGCCGATGGAGATGCCCGACTTCACCCGCGGCGAGTGGCGCAAGGAACGCTCCGGCGTGGACTCGGACAAGCCGTAGCCGGGCCGCGCGGGGCCCGGTCGGCACTGACCGGGCCCGCGCTCCGTCCGCGTCCTCGATGTCGGTGCCGACACCAGCACCGGCGCCGGCGTCGGCAGTCGGGTGCTCAGCAGCGCCGGCGGTCCTGCGTGAGCATGCCCTGAACCGTCGTCAGGCTCCGGTCGTAGCAGCCCTCCGAGCCGTGCAGCCGGTACCGCTCCGCGGTGCGGCCCACCGCGTGCCGCTGATCGCGCGGCACGTTGGCCGTGTACGTCGCATCGCCGGTGTACCGGTCGTCCAGGCGCGACCAGGCGAGCCGCCGGCCGCCGCGCACCTCGGCGGTGTCGGCCGTGTCCCCCAGCGTGAGCACGGTCCGCAGCCGGTCGCCGGCGCCGAGTGTGGTGGTGCCGTCCATCGTGTAGCGGCGGTGGGTGGCGATGGCCCGCCCGCCGGTCGTGACCGTCTCGTCGTCCGTCCAGGTCCCCTTGAGCGCGTCGAGCTTCTCGTCCTCGGTCCAGCGGTGGACGGACACGTTCCCGACCGCGCGGCTGACAGTGGTCGTGACCCGACCGTGCGAGGTGTCGAGATACCCGCTCACGGTGAGGCGTTGGCCGCCCTTCGTGTCGAGGCGGTGCTCCGGACCGGGCGTGTGCCGCACCGAGTTGACGAGGGTGCTCTCGTGGTGGCGGGTCAGTCCGCCGGTGACCACGGTGCTGCCCTCGTCCTGCCACACCAGCACGTTGGCCGGGGTGCTCCATCCGGGCCGGCCCGCCGGGACCCCGGCGACGGACACCTCGACGCGGTGCTCCAAGCCGTCGTTGAGCAGGGCGGCGAAGGGGGTGAGGTCGTACGGGACCGGCTTGATGTCGAACGCCCGCGGCCCCGGGATCACGTACCAGAGAAAGGGGTTGGACCAGCCGCCGGTCCAGACCGTCGGGAAGGGCGCGGCGATGCCCGCGAGCCGGCCGTCGACCCTGATCTGCACCTCGCGGTAGGGGCCGTCGGTGGCCTGGCAGGAGTACGGGGCCGTGTCCGGGACGGTGAGGTACCAGTACTCCTCGCACCCACCTCCGGACCCCGTGGCGTACACCTCGGCCACGATGCGCTCGGAGTTGCGGGGCGTGGTGAGCGACGTGCCGTTCAGGGCGAGCACCCGGTCGGGGACGGCGGCGGGCCGGGTCGCGCCGTGGGCGGCGTAGAAGGTGAGCGTGACCTTGACGTCGATGATCCCGGTGTACGTCTCGTCGACGACGTTGCCGATCAGCATCTCGACCGGCTGGGCGCCGCGCAGAAGCTCGCTGTAGCGCGTGACGTCCTTCTCCACGGACCAGGCGATTCCGTCGGGTGAGGGCTGCGGTGTCGAGGTCCGCAGGATCTCCACGCCCCCGACGGCCAGATGGCCCAGACGGTCGTACTGGCGGCCCTTCACGTTCCCGTCGAGCCGCAGCACCACCTTGCTCCAGCGGTCACCGCAGCCCGTCGGAGGCGTGTAACTCCCCCGGTACGGCGTGAAGTCGCGGAACTGCGCCTGCGCCACCGTCACCTCACACGACCGGGTGTCCGGGCGGGTGACGGGCGGCGCGGCGGTGACGGGGTCGTGCCAGTCGCTGCCGAACTCGGCCGGCGGTTCGGCAGCCGGCGGTTCTGCGGCCGCCGCGGCGGGCCCCGCGCCGAGCAGTGTTCCGGTCACCAGAACCAGCCCGGCGAGCATGGACATGATCTGTCGTCTCATGCCTCAGGAGTGAACCGGCGACCGCCCCGGCACGCCAGGCCCATGGACCGGACATTGGCGCGTTCTGCCTTGTCACGCCCAAAAACCGATTGCGGAAGGGGCCTTCGAAAGGCGAACCTTGCACGGTTTGCGCCACCCCTTTCGAGCTCTGGGACGTCATGCAGATTCGCGATCTTCCGTACGCCGACCCCGGCTCGCCTGATGCCAGGTCGGGGCCGCGATTCCTGCTCTGGCTCGGTCGCAATCAGCTGGACGGCCAGCTCAAGGCACTGGCCTGGGGACTGCTGCACTTCTGCGGTGTGGCGGGCCTGCCGCTGGGCGTGGGCCGGGCCGTGCAGGCGGTCGTGGACCGCTCCGGCAGCGGGCTCGCGCTCTCCGGCGCGGTGATCGTCCTGTGCGGTGTGGCGATCACGGTGGGCGACACCATGCTGCACCGCGCCGCCGTCACCAACTGGATCACCGCCGCGGCCCGGGTCCAGCAGCTGCTGGCCCGCAAGGCCGCGGAACTGGGCTCGGCACTGACCCGCCGGGTCGCAGCCGGCGAAGTGGTCGCGGTCTCCACCGGCGATGTGGAGAAGATCGGCTGGTTCGTCGAAGCCGTCTCCCGCTTCGCCGCGGCCGCCCTCACCGTGGTCCTGGTCTGCGTCGGCCTGCTGCTCTACGAGCCGGAGCTCGGCGTGATCGTCGCCATCGGTGTTCCGGTGCTGGCGCTCGCGGTGCTGCCACTGCTCCCCCGCGCCACCCGGCGCGCCGACATCCAGCGGGAGAAGGCCGGCAGGGCCACCGAGCTGGCCTCGGACACCGTTGCCGGTCTGCGCGTCCTGCGCGGCATCGGCGGCGAGGAGCTGTTCCTCGGCCGCTACCGGGATGCCTCCCAGGAGGTCCGCAGGGCGGCGGTCCGCAGCGCCCGGATGTGGGCGCTGATCTCGGCGATCCAGGTCCTGCTTCCGGGTCTGCTTCTGATCGCGGTGGTCCGGTACGGGGCGGGGCTGGTCCAGGACGGCCGGATCGGCGTGGGTGAGCTGGTCACCGCGTTCAGCGCGGTGACGCTCCTGATGTACCCGCTGCGGCACTTCGAGGAGATCGCCATGGCGTACTCCTTCTCGCGGCCCTCCGCGAAACGTGCTGCCCGGGTGCTGGCGCTGCGGCGTACGACGGAGCCGTCCGGCGTGGAGTACGGCAGCCCGAGCGGTGACCTGTACGACCCCGCGACCGGCGTCCTCGCCCCGACCGGCCGGTTCACGGCCGTGGTGTGCGGGGACCCCGACGCGGCCGGCGTGCTGGCGGAACGGCTCGGCGGGCACGCGGCCGGCGGGACGGACGGCACGCCCTCCGTGCTGCTGGGCGGTGTGCCGCTGGACGAGCTGGTGCTGGACGCTTCACGAACCGCCGTCCTCGTCCAGGACAAGGACCCGGTGCTGCTCTCCGGCACGCTGCGGGAGCTGCTCGACGTACCGGCCTCCGGTCAGGTGGCCGCCGAGGACGCGCTCGCGGCCGCACAGTGCGCCGATGTCCTGGACGCGCTCGCGCAGGCGTCCGTGGAGGACGACGGCGATCCGATGGAGACACGGATCACCGAACGCGGCCGGTCGCTCTCGGGCGGGCAGCGCCAGCGGCTCGCCCTGGCCCGGTCGCTGGTCACCGACCCCGAGGTGCTCGTCCTGGACGAGCCGACGTCCGCCGTGGACTCGCACACGGAGGCGCGGATCGCCGAGGGGATCCGCACGCTGCGCACCGGCCGCACCACGGTGGTGTTCGCCTCGTCGCCGCTGCTGCTGGACCGAGCCGACCAGGTGGTGTTCGTGCACGACGGCAAGGTCGCGGCCGTCGGCACCCACCGCGAACTGCTGCACGGCGTCGCGTACCGGGCGGTCGTGACCCGTGAGACCGAGGAGGAGCAACTCGGCGGCACACAGGCCACCGACGAGCTCGCGGAACTGGAAGAGATGGAGGAGTCGGCGTGATCGGCGTGGCACCACCGGCATACGATCCGGCGGCCCCGGAGTCGACGGCGACCCTGCCCGTCGGCACCCCGGCGACGGTACGGACCTACGTCCGCGAACTGCTGCGGCGGCATCGCGGGGCCTTCGTCCTGCTGGTCTCCGTCAACGCCGTCGCGGTGATCGCCTCGATGGTCGGCCCCTACCTGCTCGGCGGACTGGTCGAGGACCTCGCCGACGGAGCGCGCGATCTGCACCTGGAGCGCACGGCGGCCCTGTTCGCGATCGCTCTGGTCGTACAGACCGTGTTCACCCGGCTGATGCGGCTGCGCGGCGCCATGCTCGGCGAGGAGATGCTGGCCGACCTGCGCGAGGACTTCCTCGTACGGTCGGTGGGTCTGCCGCCGGGTGTGCTGGAGCGGGCCGGGACCGGTGATCTGCTGTCCCGTATCACCACCGACATCGACCGGCTGGCCAACGCGATGCGCGAGGCGGTGCCGCAGCTGGCGATCGGCGTGGTCTGGGCGGGACTGCTCATCGGCGCGCTCACCGTGACCGCGCCGCCGCTGGCGCTGGCCGTGCTGGTCGCCCTCCCGGTCCTGGTGATCGGCTGCCGCTGGTACTTCCGGCGGGCGCCCTCCGCCTACCGCTCGGAGGCCGCCGGATACGCGGCGGTCGCCGCGGTGCTCGCGGAGACCGTGGACGCCGGCCGGACGGTGGAGGCGCACCGGCTCGGGGGCCGCCGGGTCTCCCTGTCCGAGCAGCGGATCAAGGAGTGGACCGCCTGGGAGCGCTACACGCTCTATCTGCGGTCGGTGCTCTTCCCGGTCATCAACGTGACCCATGTGACCATCCTGGGCGCGGTGCTGCTGCTCGGCGGCGTCTTCGTCCTCCAGGGCTGGATCTCCGTGGGCCAGCTGACGACGGGTGCCCTGCTGGCGCAGATGATGGTCGATCCGGTCAATCTGATCCTGCGCTGGTACGACGAGCTCCAGGTCGCCCAGGTGTCGATCGCCCGGCTCGTCGGCGTACGCGACATCGAGCCGGACGCCGGCGACGCACAGGTACGGCCGGACGGGCGGGACGTCCGTGCGGACGAGGTGCACTTCGGTTACCGCGAGGGTGTGGACGTCCTCCACGAGGTGTCCCTGTCGGTCGCGCCCGGCACCCGGCTGGCGCTGGTCGGGCCGTCCGGCGCCGGGAAGTCGACGCTGGGCCGGCTGCTGGCGGGCATCTATGCCCCGCGGGCGGGCCGGGTCTCGCTCGGCGACGCCGAGCTGTCCCGGATGCCGGCCGAGCGGATCCGCGAGCATGTGGCCCTGGTCAACCAGGAGCACCACGTCTTCGTCGGCTCGCTGAGGGACAACCTCCTGCTGGCCCGTACCGGAGCGGCGGACGCGGAGCTGTGGGCCGCGCTCGGCGCGGTGGACGCGGACGGCTGGGCGCAGGCGCTCGACGAGGGCCTGGACACGGAGGTCGGCTCGGGCGGTCTCGCGCTCACGCCGGCACAGGCTCAGCAGATCGCACTGGCCCGGCTGGTTCTGGCCGACCCGCACACCCTGGTGCTGGACGAGGCGACCTCGCTCCTCGACCCGCGTGCGGCCCGTCATCTGGAGCGCTCGCTCGCGCGGGTGCTGGACGGCCGTACGGTCGTGGCGATCGCCCACCGGCTGCACACCGCTCACGACGCGGATGTGATCGCGGTGGTCGAGGACGGCCGGATCACCGAGCTGGGCAGCCACGACGAACTGGTCTCGGCGGACGGGGCGTACGCGGCCCTGTGGCGTTCCTGGCACGGCTGAGACGCCGCACAGGGAAGGGGTGGGCGCCGCGGGGCAGCTCTCAGATGTAGTTGAGCGCCGCGGCGCCGCCCACTCCCCCGAGCAGCATGAAGACCGGCATCAGCACCTTGAGCTCCACCCAGCTGCCCGCGCGGAACCGCATCGGCTTCGGCGGGCCGATCGGGTACCAGCGCTTGTTGCCCACGGGGATCGGCCACAGGATCGGGCAGCCCGAGATGGTCAGGGCGTCACCGATGTCGTGCACCAGGGCGCCGAGCACGACGGGCAGCCCCAGCCACAGGTACTCCTGGCCGGGCGCCGTGAACAGCCAGTCGGCTCCGTTGCCCGGCTGGTCCAGGACGCCCGCCAGGATCCAGGCGCTGGTCGCGCCCAGCAGCCACACCAGGACGTCGCTGGAGACGCGTGCCGCCCGCCAGAGCAGCCCTTCCACCGCCAGTACGAGGTGGATGAAGAGAATCGCCAGCACCGCCCAGCGGCCGCCGACGATCGCCAGCGCGGAGGTGCCGCCGCCGATCGTCACGGCCCAGAGCCAGGTGTGGGTCAGGGTGCGGTGGCCGCCGGTCCTGCGCTTGTCCCCCGGCTTCTTGGTCGCCTTGTAGACCGCGTACGACAGCTTGTCCACGATTCCGCAGAGCGCGCGCGATATCGGGCCGAAGGCGCGCGAGATCGTCGCCGCCTTGTGGTCCAGGTCGGGTGCCAGTGCGGCGCCGGCGCAGATCAGCGCCCCGACGACGAGCACCGGCCACGGCATCGGGTGCCCGGCGGCGGCCGTCGCCGCGCCCACGCCCAGCCAGGCAGCTGCCCCGGACAGCGAATGCGCCGGTCCCATCATGTGCGTTCCCGCCCCCGTCGATCCCGTGGTGAAGCTCATGGTGCTTGCGCTGAAGCCCAGTTGACGGGTCAGCGTATCGCTCGTGATCTTCCCTCCACCGTCCGGTTCCCTCATCCGGACCGAAGGCAGGCAAGATGGGGGCGTGACCCTTATCGATCAGCTGCCGCCGGATGCCGACCCCGATGCCCTCTTCGAGGCCTTCACCTCATGGGCCGAGGGCCAGGGCATCACGCTCTATCCGGCTCAGGAGGAAGCGCTGATCGAGGTGGTTTCCGGGGCGAACGTGATCCTTTCGACCCCGACCGGCTCGGGCAAGAGCCTTGTCGCGGCGGGCGCGCACTTCACGGCGCTGGCGAAGGACCAGGTCACCTTCTACACCGCGCCGATCAAGGCGCTGGTCTCGGAGAAGTTCTTCGACCTGTGCAAGCTCTTCGGCACGGAGAACGTCGGCATGCTCACCGGCGATGCCTCCGTCAACGCCGACGCCCCCGTCATCTGCTGCACCGCCGAGGTGCTCGCCTCGATCGCCCTGCGCGACGGCAGGCACGCCGACATCGGCCAGGTCGTGATGGACGAGTTCCACTTCTACGCCGAGCCCGACCGCGGCTGGGCCTGGCAGATCCCGCTGCTGGAGCTGCCGCAGGCCCAGTTCGTCCTCATGTCGGCCACGCTCGGCGACGTGTCGATGTTCGAGCAGGACCTGACCCGGCGCACGGGCCGGCCGACCGCGGTCGTCCGGTCGGCGACCCGACCCGTCCCGCTCTCCTACGAGTACGTGACGACGCCGATCACCGAGACCCTGACCGAGCTGCTCGAGACCCGGCAGGCACCGGTCTACATCGTGCACTTCACCCAGGCCCAGGCGGTGGAACGCGCGCAGTCGCTGATGAGCATCAACATGTGCACGCGCGAGGAGAAGGACAAGATCGCCGAGCTCATCGGCAACTTCCGCTTCACCACCAAGTTCGGCCAGAACCTCTCCCGTTTCGTGCGCCACGGCATCGGTGTGCACCACGCCGGCATGCTGCCCAAGTACCGCCGGCTGGTCGAGAAACTGGCGCAGGCGGGTCTGCTGAAGGTCATCTGCGGTACGGACACCCTCGGAGTGGGCGTCAACGTGCCCATCCGCACCGTGCTGTTCACCGCGCTCACCAAGTACGACGGCAACCGGGTGCGCACCCTGCGCGCACGTGAGTTCCACCAGATCGCCGGCCGCGCCGGACGGGCCGGCTTCGACACCGCCGGCTTTGTGGTCGCCCAGGCTCCCGAGCACGTCATCGAGAACGAGAAGGCGCTGGCGAAGGCGGGCGACGACCCGAAGAAGCGCCGCAAGGTGGTCAGGAAGAAGGCGCCGGAGGGCTTCGTCGCCTGGTCGGACACCACGTTCGAGAAGCTGATCGGCTCCGAGCCGGAGCCACTGACCTCGCGCTTCAGGGTCACCAACATCATGCTGCTCTCGGTGATCGCCCGGCCGGGGAACGCCTTCGACGCGATGCGTCATCTGCTGGAGGACAACCACGAGCCGCGCAAGGCACAGCTGCGGCACATCCGCCGGGCCATCGCCATCTACCGCTCGTTGCTGGACGGTGGAGTGGTGGAACAGCTGGACACGCCCGACGCCGAGGGCCGCACCATCCGGCTCACCGTCGACCTCCAGCAGGACTTCGCGCTGAACCAGCCACTGTCGACGTTCGCCCTGGCCGCCTTCGACCTGCTCGACCCCGAATCGCCGTCCTACGCCCTGGACATGGTCTCCGTGGTCGAGTCGACACTCGACGACCCCCGCCAGATCCTCGCGGCGATGCAGAACAAGGCGCGCGGTGAGGCCGTGGGACAGATGAAGGCCGACGGCGTGGAGTACGAGGAGCGCATGGAGCGGCTCCAGGACATCTCGTACCCGAAGCCTCTCGAAGAGCTGCTGTGGCACGCGTACAACGTCTACAAGAAGTCGCACCCGTGGGTCGGCGACCACCCGGTCTCGCCGAAATCCGTGATCCGGGACATGTACGAACGGGCGCTGACCTTCACGGAGTTCACCTCCTGGTACGAACTCGCGCGCACCGAGGGCATCGTGCTGCGCTATCTCGCGAGCGCGTACAAGGCGCTGGAGCACACCATCCCGGACGACCTCAAGTCCGAGGACCTGGAGGATCTGATCGCCTGGCTCGGCGAGATGGTCCGCCAGGTCGACTCCAGCCTGCTGGACGAGTGGGAGCAGCTGGCCAATCCGGAGGTGGAGACCGCGGAGGAGGCTCAGGAGAGGGCCGACCAGGTCAAGCCGGTCACGGCCAACGCGCGCGCCTTCCGGGTGCTCGTGCGCAACGCGATGTTCCGCCGGGTGGAGCTGGCCGCGCTGGACAGGGTCAACGATCTCGGCGAGCTTGACGCGGAGTCCGGCTGGGACGCGGACGCCTGGGGCGAGGCGATGGACGCGTACTGGGACGAGTACGAGGAGCTGGGGACCGGCCCGGACGCCCGCGGTCCCAAGCTGCTGATCATCGAGGAGGACGCGCCGCACGGTCTGTGGCGCGTCCGGCAGATCTTCGCCGATCCGAACGGCGACCATGACTGGGGCATCAGCGCGGAGGTCGACCTCGCGGCCTCCGACGAACAGGCGCGGGCCGTCGTGCGTGTGACCGCCGTCGGTCAGCTGTGAGAACGCGCCTCTCGACAGGAATGCGGCTCATGACAGGAACACAGGAGAACACCCGATGACGAACCCGGCGGAGCGCCTGGTGGATCTGCTCGACCTGGAGCAGATCGAGGTCAACATCTTCCGCGGCCTGAGCCCCAACGAGTCCCTGCAGAGGGTCTTCGGCGGGCAGGTCGCCGGCCAGGCGCTGGTCGCGGCCGGCCGCACCACCGACGGGGAGCGCCCGGTGCACTCCCTGCACGCGTACTTCCTGCGGCCGGGCCGTCCCGGTGTGCCGATCGTCTACCAGGTAGAACGGGTCAGGGACGGCAGGTCGTTCACCACCCGCCGGGTCACCGCGATCCAGCAGGGCCGGACGATCTTCAACCTGACCGCGTCCTTCCACCGGCCGGAGGAAGGCAGCATCGAGCACCAGCTGCCGCCCCGCCTCGACTTCCCGGACCCCGAGACGCTGCCCACGGTCACCACGGAGATCCGCGAGCACCTCGGAACGCTTCCCGAGGCGCTGGAGCGGATGGCCCGCCGCCAGCCGTTCGACATCCGCTATGTCGACCGGCTGCGCTGGACGCCCGAGGAGATCAAGGAGAAGGAGTCGGATCCGCGCAGCGCGGTGTGGATGCGCGCGGTGGGCCCTCTCGGCGACGACCCGCTGGTGCACACCTGCGCGCTGACGTACGCCAGCGACATGACCCTGCTGGACGCGGTCCGGATCCCGGTGGAGCCGCTGTGGGGGCAGCGCGGCTACGACATGGCCTCGCTGGACCACGCGATGTGGTTCCACCGGCCGTTCCGTGCGGACGAGTGGTTCCTGTACGACCAGGAGTCGCCGATCTCGACGGGCGGGCGGGGCCTGGCCCGCGGACGCATCTACGACCGGTCGGGGCACCTGCTCGTATCGGTCGTGCAGGAAGGCCTGTTCAGGCCGCTGGGCGGCTGAGCCGACCGCATCGAGGCACGGCCGTAATCAATGGAGGAGATCAGATGACATCGCTGTACGACATCCCGCTGCACACCCTGACCGGTGAGCCGACGTCCCTCGCCGCCTACCGGGGCCAGGCGGTCCTGGTGGTGAACGTGGCGTCCAAGTGCGGTCTCACCCCGCAGTACGCCGGTCTGGAGCAGTTGCAGAAGCAGTACGGCGAGCAGGGCTTCACCGTCCTCGGGGTGCCCTGCAACCAGTTCGCGGGCCAGGAGCCGGGCAATGCCGAGGAGATCCAGACCTTCTGCTCGGCGACGTACGGCGTCACCTTCCCGATGCTGGAGAAGGTGGAGGTGAACGGCGCGCAGCGGCACCCGCTGTACGTCGAGCTCACCAGGGCGGCGGACGCGGACGGCGAGGCCGGGGACGTGCAGTGGAACTTCGAGAAGTTCCTGATCGGCAAGGACGGCGCGGTCGTGGCGCGCATCCGTCCGCGCACCGAGCCGGACTCCCCCGAGGTGGTCTCGGCGATCGAGGCGCTTCTCTGAGCCTGCGGGGGCGGGCCGTTCGGGCCCGCCCCGCCGGCCGTGATCAGCGGATGGTCATGCCCGACAGGGTGCGGGCGATCACCAGTCGCTGGATCTCGCTCGTGCCCTCGAAGATCGTGTAGATCGCCGCGTCGCGGTGCATGCGCTCGACCGGGTACTCGCGTGTGTAGCCGTTGCCGCCGAGGATCTGGACCGCCTGGGCCGTGACCTTCTTCGCCACCTCGCTCGCGTACAGCTTGGACATCGAACCCTCGGCGGAGGTGAAGGGCTTGCCCGTCACGCCCATCCACGAGGCGCGCCACACCAGCAGCCGGGCCGCGTCGATCTGGGTACGCATGTCGGCGATCTGGAAGGCGATGCCCTGGTTGTCGATGATCGGGCGGCCGAACTGGCTGCGCGTCCTGGCGTAGTCGAGGGCCACCTCGTACGCGGCACGGGCGGTGCCGACCGCCATCGCGCCGACGGCCGGGCGCGAGGCCTCGAAGGTCGCCATGGCCGCGTTCTTGACCCTCTCGCCGCCGGCCTTCACGCTCTCGCGGGCCCGGGCGAGGCGCTGGTCCAGCTTCTCCTTGCCGCCGAGCAGGCAGTACCCCGGTACGCGGACGTCCTCGAGGACGACCTCGGCGGTGTGCGAGGCACGGATGCCGTGCTTCTTGAACTTCTGGCCCTGGGAGAGCCCCCGGGTGTTCGGCGGCACGATGAAGGACGCGTGGCCCTTGGAGCCGATCTCCGGGTCGACGACGGCCACCACGACATGGACGTTGGCGATACCGCCGTTGGTCGCCCAGGTCTTGGTGCCGTTCAGCACCCACTCGTCCTTGGCCTCGTCGTACACCGCGCGGGTCCGCATCGCGCCGACGTCCGAGCCCGCGTCCGGCTCGGAGGAGCAGAAGGCCGCCACCTTCACATCGTCGACGTCGCCGTACATCTGGGGAATCCAGGTGCCGATCTGCTCCTCGGTGCCGTTCGCGAGGACGCCGACGGCCGCAAGTCCCGTACCGACAATGGACAGACCGATTCCGGCGTCGCCCCAGAAGAGCTCCTCCATGGCCATCGGGATGCCGAGACCGGTCGGGTCGAAGTACTGCTGCGCATAGAAGTCGAGGGAGTAGATTCCGACCTTGGCGGCTTCCTGGATCACCGGCCAGGGGGTCTCCTCACGCTCGTCCCACTCTGCGGCGGCCGGGCGCATCACGTCCTTGGCGAAGCCGTTCAGCCAGTCCCTGACCTGCTTCTGGTCGTCGTTGAGATCGAGCGTGAACTCGGCCATGTCCCCTCCAGCACTGCGGTGTCTTGGTACATGTTACTTGCGGTAACCGCAGTCTGTTACCGGTTAGTAGCCCGTGTCAACCGAATGCCGGCGGATCCCCTGTACGGGCGGGCAGGGTGTTAGTTTGCGCAGGCGTTACGCAATCGCACGGCGGGGAGAAAGCCATATGGAGACCACACACCAGTCGTCCGACCAGGACCGACCGGCCGCCGACCAGCGCCGTCGCGAGTTGCTGGAGGCGGCCGACCGCGTCGTTCTCCGGGACGGCCCCCAGGCCTCCATGAACGCCATCGCGGCGGAGGCGGGCATCACCAAGCCCATCCTCTACCGGCACTTCGGTGACAAGGGCGGTCTCTACCGCGCGCTCGCCAAGCGCCACACGGACGCGCTGCTCGCCTCGCTGCGGGTGGCCGTCGACGCGCCCGCCGACCGGCGCGAGCGGGTCGAGGCCACGCTCGACGCCTACCTCGCCGCGATCGAGGCCCGACCGCAGGTCTACCGCTTCCTCATGCATCCCGCCGAGGACGCCCACCAGCCGGAGGCCGGATTCGACGTCGGCCGCCACTCGGCACCGCTGCTGCGTCGCCTCGGCGAGGAACTCGCCAAGGTGATCCACGAGCGGGTGGACCTCGGGCCCGACGGCGAGCAGCTCGCGCGG
Source organism: Streptomyces sp. CA-251247 (assembly GCF_050952975.1). NCBI lineage: Bacteria > Bacillati > Actinomycetota > Actinomycetes > Kitasatosporales > Streptomycetaceae > Streptomyces > Streptomyces sp. CA-251247. Next base: position 1,152,018 of record NZ_CP191861.1, read on the forward strand.
GTGTGGGGCCATGGGATGGTCGGCATGATGCACGCGGCCGGCGACTGGTGGCTCGGTGAACGCCCGTGCTCACGCGCCCAGTTGGTGACCAGCTTGACGGATCTGCTGTGGGGCCGCCTGTTCGAGGTGCCGGACCGCGAGGACGGGCCCGGCTTCTAGCGCCTCTCGTTGGGGCCGGGGCAGCGGCGCCGGACAGCAGCGGCGCGCGGTTCGGCTCCCGCCGGCGGCGGAGGCTGGACCCGCTCTACGTCATCCACTTCGCGCGTGCCGCCGCCCGCAGCACCTTCGCGCGGCGCCGGCCCGTGAGCCGGTCCGGGTACACGATCCCCTCCAGGTGATCGCATTCGTGCAGCAGACAGCGCGCGAAGAATCCGGTCCCCTCGACGCGCACCTGCTCACCGTCCGCGGTCGTCCCCTCCACCACCGCACGGTCGTGACGCAGCGTCCCCGCCTCGAGGCCCGGCAGCGACAGACAGCCCTCGGGGCCGCGGACCGTGACCCCGTCCGCCTCCACCAGACGCGGATTGACGATGTGTCCGAGATGGCGCACGTCCTCGTCGTCCGGGCAGTCGTAGACGAACACGCGCAGCCCGACGCCCACCTGGTTGGCAGCCAGGCCCACTCCCTGCGCCGCGTACATCGTCGCGAACATGTCCTCGATGAGCTGCTTCAGTCCGGGACCGAAGTCGCTGACGGGTTCGCAGGGGGCGTGCAGCACGGGATCGCCGAGGAGGCTCATGGTCCTCACGAGTCCGGAACTGCCGGGGATCGGCCGGTTTCGCATGGCCGCAAGGGTACGTTCAGCCGTGACCTCCACGTCTCGGGCGGTGCCGAGGTAGGGCCGTGCGGCCGGACCTGGATAGGCTGGGCCGGACCGATGCAAGGAGGATCAAGGACGATGTCAGGCAACTCGGAGCCCCTGACGCCGCGCGCCAAGCTCGCCGTGACGGCAGGCAAGGCCGCAGCGGCGGTGTCGCGCGCCGCCGGACGCGGCAGCGGATCGGTGATCGGCGGCCGGGTCGCGCTCAAGCTCGACCCCGATCTGCTGGGGCGGCTCGCGCAGCATCTGGACGTCGTCCTCGTGTCGGCGACGAACGGCAAGACCACCACGACCCGGCTGATCGCCGAGGCCCTGCGGGCCAGCGGTCCGGTCGTCTCCAACGCCCTGGGTGCGAACATGCCCGCCGGCATCACCTCGGCCCTGGCCGGTGGCTCCGACGCCAAGTTCGGTGTGATCGAGGTCGACGAGAAGTACCTCGCCGGCGTCGCGCGCGATGTGACGCCGAAGGCGATCGCACTGCTCAACCTCTCGCGCGACCAGCTCGACCGTGCCGCCGAGACCCGGATGCTGGCCGAGAAGTGGCGCGAGGGCCTTGCCGGCTCGAAGGCCATGGTCATCGCCAACGCGGACGACCCGCTGATCGTGTGGGCCGCCTCCTCGTCCCCCAACGTGGTGTGGGTCGCAGCCGGCCAGGAGTGGAAGGACGACGCCTGGTCCTGCCCGTCCTGCGGCGGTGTGATGCAGCGCCCGGGCGACGACTGGTTCTGCGGCGAGTGCGGCTTCCGCCGCCCCGCCCCGAGCTGGGTCCTCAGCGGCGACCACGTACTCGACCCGCACGGCTCGGCCTGGCCGATCCACCTCCAGCTCCCCGGCCGCGCCAACAAGGCCAACGCCGCCACCTCCGCCGCGGTCGCCGCCTGCTTCGGTGTTCCGCCGCAGGTCGCGCTGGAGCGCATGTACGCGGTGCAGGCCGTGGCCGGACGCTATGACGTGGTCTCCTTCCAGGGCCGTGATCTGCGCCTGCTGCTCGCCAAGAACCCGGCCGGCTGGCTCGAGACGTTCTCCCTGATCGACCCGCCGCCGACCCCGGTCATCCTGTCCGTCAACGCCCGCGGCGCCGACGGCACGGACACCTCCTGGCTCTGGGACGTCGACTACACCCGGCTGGCCGGCCACCCGATCTTCGTCATCGGCGACCGCCGGCTGGACCTGGCCGTACGGCTGGAGGTCGCGAACCTGGACTTCCGGGTCTGCGAGACGGTCGACGAGGCAGTGCAGCTCGCCCCTCCGGGACGGATCGAGCTGATCGCCAACTACACCGCCTTCCAGGACGTGCGCCGCCGCGTCGGGAACTGACCGGGGACTGCGAAAAGGACATGAGCATGAGCGACAACAGCCTGCGTCTGGTCTGGGTCTACCCGGACCTGCTCAGCACCTACGGCGACCAGGGCAACGCCCTCGTCGTCGAGCGCCGGGCCCGTCAGCGCCGCCTCGACGTGATGCGGATCGACGTGCGCAGCGACCAGCCGATCCCCACCTCCGGTGACATCTACCTGATCGGTGGCGGCGAGGACCGGCCGCAGCGGCTCGCGGCGGAGCGGCTGCGCCGCGACGGCGGGCTCAGCCGGGCCGCCTCCAACGGCGCGATCATCTTCTCGGTATGCGCCGGGTACCAGATCCTCGGTCACGAGTTCATCAACGACCTCGGTGAGCGCGAGCCGGGCCTCGGCCTGCTCGACGTGGTCTCCACGCGCGGCGAGGGCGAGCGGTGCGTCGGCGACGTACTGGGCGACATCGACCCGCAGTTGGGCCTTCCGCAGCTGACCGGGTTCGAGAACCACCAGGGCATCACGCACCTCGGCCCCTCGGCCCGTCCGTTCGCCCGCACCATCCTCGGCCGGGGCAACGGCACCGGCGACGGCACCGAGGGCGCGTACAACGAGACCGTGTTCGGCACCTATATGCACGGCCCCGTCATGGCGCGGAACCCGCAGATCGCGGACCTGCTGCTCAAGCTGGCCCTCGATGTGAACGCCCTGCCGCCGACGGACGACCGCTGGTACGAGGCGCTGCGCGCCGAGCGCATCGCCACCGCGACCCAGCCCGCCTGACCTCGGGCGGCACCGGCGCACAGCCGGGCGTCCGGCGCCATCCCCGGGCGCCGGACCGACAGCAGCCTGACGTCCGGCGCGTCCGCGGCGACGGGCGTCCAGCACTCGGACGCCCGGTTCGGTTCCCGCCGCCTCGCGCCGGTAGGGTGGCGGGGATCCGACCGGACGACGTGGTCCGGGAGTCCGCCCACGTTGCAAAGGTAATTCGGGCAATGCGCATTGGTGTGCTCACCTCCGGCGGCGACTGCCCCGGCCTGAACGCCGTCATCCGCTCCGTCGTACACCGCGCCGTCGTCGACCACGGCGATGAGGTCATCGGCTTCCACGACGGGTGGAAGGGACTTCTGGAGTGCGACTACCGCAAGCTCGACCTCGACGCCGTGGGCGGCATCCTGGCCCGCGGCGGAACCATCCTCGGGTCCTCCCGTGTCCAGCCGGCGCATCTGCGTGACGGTGTGGAACGCGCCAAGGGACACGTCGCCGAGCTCGGCCTCGACGCGATCATCCCCATCGGCGGCGAGGGCACACTCAAGGCGGCCAACCTCCTCTCCGAGGGTGGTCTGCCGATCGTCGGCGTGCCGAAGACCATCGACAACGACATCGCGTCGACCGACGTCACCTTCGGTTTCGACACGGCGGTCGGGGTGGCCACCGAGGCCCTCGACCGGCTGAAGACCACCGCCGAGTCGCACCAGCGTGTGCTGGTCGTCGAGGTCATGGGCCGGCACACCGGCTGGATCGCGCTGCACTCGGGCATGGCGGCCGGCGCCCACGCCATCGTCGTCCCCGAGCGGCCGTTCGACATCGAAGAGCTCACCAAGCGGGTCGGTGAACGCTTCGAGGCGGGCAAGCGGTTCGCCATCGTCGTCGCCGCGGAGGGCGCCAAGCCCCGCGAGGGCTCGATGCAGTGGGACGAGGGCGGCAAGGACATCTACGGGCACGAGCGCTTCGCGGGCGTCGCCCGGCAGCTCTCCATCGAGCTGGAGCACCGGCTCGGCAAGGAGGCCCGCCCGGTCATCCTGGGTCACGTCCAGCGCGGCGGAACCCCGACGGCGTACGACCGTGTGCTCGCGACCCGCTTCGGCTGGCACGCGGTGGAGGCGGCGCACCGCGGTGAGTTCGGCATGATGACCGCACTGCGCGGCACGGACATCACGATGGTGCCGCTGGCCGAGGCCACCGAGACGCTCAAGACGGTCCCGGACGAGCGGTACGCCGAGGCCGAGACCGTCCTGTGAGGTAGCCGGGAGACCGCGAACTGCCCCCGGCCGCAACCGCGGCCGGGGGCAGTTCTACTCTGGTGCGGACAACAAGCACGAATCGGTACGCACAGGGGTGCACAGATGGATCACAGCGGGCACGGCATGACGATGGATCTGCCGCCGTTCACGCTGGGGCGGGGTCTGGAGTTCTCCCCGGACCCGTTCTTCCTGACGGGCTGTGTGCTGGCGCTGGTGCTGTACGGCTGGGGGGTGCTGCGGCTTCGCCGGCGCGGCGACAGCTGGCCGGTCAGTCGCACGGTGCTGTTCACCGTGGGCGTGCTGAGCGTGGCCCTGGTGATGTGCACCAAGCTGAACGACTACGGCATGGTCATGTTCAGCGTGCACATGGTGCAGCACATGGTGATCAGCATGCTGTCCCCCATCGTGCTGCTGCTGGGGGCGCCGGTCACTCTGGCGCTGCGCGCGCTGCCGGTCGCCGGCCGCGGCCGCAAGGGTCCGCGCGAGGTGCTGCTCGCGCTGCTGCACAGCCGGTACATGAAGATCGTGACGCATCCGGCGTTCACCATCCCGCTGTTCATCGCGAGCCTCTACGGCCTCTACTTCACGCCGCTGTTCGACTTCCTGATGGGGTCGACCGTGGGGCATGCCGCGATGATGGTGCACTTCCTCGCCGTCGGCCTCGTCTTCTTCTGGCCGATCATGGGCGTGGACCCCGGGCCGCACCGGCCGGGCTATGTGATGCGGATGCTGGAGCTCTTCGCCGGGATGCCGTTCCACGCGTTCTTCGGTATCGCGCTGATGATGGCGACCGAGCCCATGATCGGCGCGTACCGGAACCCGCCGGCCTCGCTCGGCATCGACGCACTCACCGACCAGAACGCCGCGGGCGGCATCGCCTGGGCGTTCAGCGAGATCCCGTCCGTGCTGGTGCTGATCGCCCTGGTCTTCCAGTGGTACCGCTCCGAGCAGCGGCAGGCCAGGCGCCTCGACCGGGCCGCGGACCGGGACGGCGACAAGGAGCTCGAGGCGTACAACGCCTACCTCGCATCGCTCCAGGCACGCAGCCGATAGCGCGGCCGGCGGACGGGCAGTAGCGCGAAGTCCTCCTCGCGGGTGACCATGGGCCTGGGCGGCCGTGGCCGCACGGAGGAGGGCGCGCATGTCCGGATCCACGAAGGCGATGGGAGTGCTCACCGTCTCGACCCTGGTGGTCGTGACCGCCTATACGGCAGCACTCGGCAGCAACGGCTGGCTCTGGTTCGGCTGGGTCGTGCTCGGCCTGCTGACGATCGGGGTGATCGCCTCGCGCGGCAACAGCTGACAGCACGGGCGCTCGGCGGCACAGGCGGACGGCGGGCGCTCGGCCGGTACGACGTACCGGGCGGGCACCCGGCAGCAGGCAGGGGTGCCGGGCAGAGCCCGGCAGGTCGGCTGCCGGGCGGTGTTCAGAAGCGGAAGACCGCTCCGGTCGCCGCGTCGAGCGCGCACGCGTTGGCGTAGGTCTTCTGCCAGCTCATCGAGCGCTGCTGCCAGCTGCCCGTGGCCTCGACCGTCACCGGGTCGAACTTCTTGGTGCACGGGTGCGGGTCGGCGGGCAGTTTGTCGAGGTCGCCGCCGGCCTTCGTGAGCGCCGCGCACGCGTCCGCCGCTGCGGGGTGCGGGCCACCGGGCTCGGGTGCGCACTTCAGCATCACCCCGCGCATCCAGGTGTTCTCGCTGCCGGACACGGTCAGGAACAGCCCCTCACCGGCGACGGGCTCTTCGTCCGCGGCCTGCGCGGGCACGACGGCGGCAAGGGTCATGAGGGCGGCTGCGGCAAGAGTGACACTGCGGTACATCGAAGGCTCCTGGGGCTCGGGGAACGACGCAGGGTCGGACCGACGGAGGCAAGAGCACTCCTGGACGGACGTGGTGGCAAGCGGCCGCGCGGCCCCGGTCGCGCGTACGGGCGACAGAAATCGCCCGTACGGCCCCGGGGCCGCCGCCTCGAACCGGCCGGTGCCTCAGCCGACACCCACCGGGACGCGTTCGGTGTCCTCGGCCCGGTGCCGCGCTGCGGGCTCGGCCTCCCGCCGGACGACGGGGTCCACGGGGAGGGGCTTGAACTCGGGCATCGGGGCCGTGGGGGCGGGGGTGGCCCGCAGCATGCGCTCGGCCTGTGTCACCCGCCTGCTGAACCAGATCACCTTGCCGGTCGTCGTACCGCACGTGCCCCAGCTGTCGCTGAGGAGGGCGACGGTCGCGAGACCACCCCTCGACGGGCAGGAACTGGTCAGCCGTGGCATATGACTGTCGTTGTCCGCCACGGACGCGATCAGATGCCGCCCGGTCCAGCGCAGTTCCACCACGCAGGTCTTGTCGCCCGTGACGTGCTGGACGACGTTGCCGACCAGTTCGTCGACCGCGCGACAGACGGGGGTGATGTGCGCTTCGAGCTTCCAGTGCCGAAGATGTGCCGCGAGAATGCGCCGGATCTGGGGGATCCGCTCTGTGGTTGCCTGCACTTCCAAGGTGTATCGGCAGGCGGCCTGAACGTGCATGACCGTGGCTCCTCACCGCAACAGGGCTGTCTCTTCGGATGCGGGCCCCCGAGTGCGAAGAGTGAGCACCTGACGCTTCTGGGTCACTGACCAGAGTGACCTCACGTCGTCACAACCGCAACACATCGCCCGACCGGAGCAGTGGCTCGTCCCGTCGGGCACGGTTACGCGGAGCGTGCCGTGCACATAAACTGACCGTCCCCAAGACACCGACTGACCAGGGACGACGCGGCCCTGATCCTGATTCCGGACCGAGTGAGGAGCACCCTGAAGTGTTCTATTACGTGCTCAAATACGTCATTCTGGGGCCGCTTCTGCGGTTGCTGTTCCGGCCCCGGATCGAGGGGCTTGAGCACATCCCCGAGGACGGCGCGGCGATCGTCGCCGGAAACCATCTGTCGTTCTCGGACCACTTCCTCATGCCGGCGATCATCAAGCGCCGCATCACGTTCCTGGCGAAGGCGGAGTACTTCACCGGTCCGGGCCTCAAGGGCCGGCTGACCGCCGCGTTCTTCCGCAGCGCGGGTCAGATCCCGGTCGACCGCTCCGGCAAGGAGGCCGGGCAGGCCGCGATCCGTGAGGGGCTCGGGGTGCTGAGCAAGGGCGAGCTGCTCGGGATCTACCCGGAGGGCACCCGCTCGCACGACGGGAAGCTCTACAAGGGCAAGGTCGGCGTCGCCGTGATGGCTCTGCGGGCAGGCGTGCCGGTGGTTCCCTGCGCGATGGTGGGCACCTTCGAGATCCAGCCTCCCGGGCAGAAGCTGCCGAAGATCAAGCAGGTCACCGTGCGGTTCGGCGAGCCGATGGAGTTCTCCCGCTACGAGGGGATGGAGAACGAGAAGGCCGCGATCCGCGCCATCACCGACGAGATCATGTACGCGATCCTCGAACTGTCCGGCCAGGAGTACATCGACCGGTACGCGGCCGATGTGAAGGCGGAACTGGAGCCGGCGAAGAAGTTCCCGCGCCGGCGGCGCTGAGAGCGAATCTGCGCTCCGCTGATTTTCTGGGCCCGGCCTCGGCCGGGCCTTTAGCGTGCTGGACATGACCAGGGGAAACGCAGTTGTCGTCGGAGCAACGGGACAGGTGGGCCGGGCCGCGGTGCGCGCGCTCGCCGCGGACGGATGGGAGGTGCGGGCGCTCTCCCGCCGCGGTGGCAGGGACGAGAGCTGGCCGCAGGAGGTACGGGCAGTCGTCTGTGACCGGGAGGACGACACGGCGCTGGCGGCGGCGCTCGGCGACGGCTGTGACGTACTGGTCGACATGGTGGCCTACGGAGCGGACCACGCACGGCAGTTGAGCTCTCTCGCCGACCGGATCGGCTCGGCGGTCGTCATCTCCAGCGGCGCGGTGTACGAGGACGATCAGGGCCGCAGTTTCGACACCCAGGGCGAGCCGGACGGCTTTCCCCGCTATCCCGTTCCGATCCCGGAGACCCAGCGGACCGTGGCGCCCGGGGACGCCACGTACGGCACCGGAAAGGTGGCGCTGGAACAGGAGTTGCTGGCCGCCGGCGACCGTCCTGCGACCACGCTGCTGCGTGCGGGGGCGATCCACGGTCCGCACTGCCGCACGCCGCGCGAGCTGTACTTCGTGAAGCGTGCGGTGGACGGCCGGCCGGTGCGGATCCTGGCCCACGGCGGCCGCGACCGCTTCCATCCGGTGCATGTGTCCAACCTCGCGGAGCTGATCCGGCTGGCGGCCCTCCGGCCGGGGTCGCGGGTGCTGAACGCCGGTGACCCCGTGGCGCCGACGGTCGCGGAGATCGGTGCGGCCGTCGACGCCGTCCTCGGCCGGAGCAGCGAGACCGTGCTGGTGGACGGGGCGAGCCCACGAGGCGATGTCGGGGTGACGCCGTGGAGTGTGGAGCACCCGATCGTCTACGACATGGCGGCGGCCGAACGGGAGCTCGGCTACCGGGCGGTGACCACCTACGAGGACTCGCTGCCCGAGACCGTCGAGTGGCTGGCCCGGCAGTTGCACGGCCGGGACTGGACCGAGGCCTTCCCGAGGATGGCCGAGCTGTACGCTCCGCAGGTCGACCTCTTCCCCTACGCGGAGGAAGACGCATGGCTGGCCGAGCGCGGACGGGAATCGAAGTGAGCGAAGAGCACGGCATGTACGCCAAGTTGATCGGGCTGCTGGACGAGCGCGGCGCGGCGTACCGGATCATCGAGCACGCGGAGCAGGGCGCTACCGAGGCGGTCAGCGCGCTGCGCGGGAACACTCTGGCGCAGGCCGCCAAGTGCATCGTGGTGATGGTGAAGATCGGCAAGAAGGAGAAGCGGTACGTCCTGGCGGTGGTGCCGGGAGACCGCCGGGTCGACCTCGGTGCGGTGAAGGGCCTGCTGGGCGGCACGTACGCGGGGTTCGCGACGCCCGAGGTGGCGGAGCGGCTCGCGGGCAGTGTGAGCGGCACGATCCTGCCGTTCTCCTTCGACCCCGAACTCGAACTGGTCGTGGACCCCGCTCTGCTGGTGCACGAGGAGATCTTCTTCAACGCGGCACGGCTGGACCGTTCGCTGGCGCTGCGCACTGCCGACTACACCGTGGTCGCCGAGCCTCGCACGGCGGACATCGCGGGCTGACCAAGAGCCGGGCATGAAGGAGGGGCGGCCGTGAACGGCCGCCCCTCCTCCGTGAAACCGGGACTTACGGCTTCGGCGTGGCGTGCGGGGTGCACGTCACATCGCGGCTGTCGACCTTGCCGCTGAGCAGGTAGGAGTCCACCCGCTGGTTGATGCAGGGGTTGACCAGTCCGGTCACACCGTGCGAGCCGGCGTCCTTCTCGATGATCAGACGCGAGCCCTTGAGCCGCTTGTGCAGCTCGACGGCGCCCTCGAAGGGAGTGGCGGCGTCACGGGTCGACTGGACGATCAGCACCGGCGGCAGGCCCTTGCCCGACTTCACGTTCAGCGGGGTCTGCTGCTTGGACGACCAGGTGGCGCACGGGAGGTTCATCCAGGCGTTGGCCCAGGTCATGAAGGGGTGATCCCGGTGGAGCCGGGTGTTGTCCCGGTCCCACGTGCGCCAACTGGTGGGCCACTTGGCGTCCGCGCACTCGACGGCCGTGTAGACGGCGTTGCCGTTCTCCGCGGAGATGTTGCCCGCGGTGTCGGACAGGTCCGGCGCCGCGGCGTCGACGAGTGCCTGGGTGTCACCGGCGATGTACTTGCTCCAGGTCTGGGCGGTGGGCACCCAGGCGGAGTCGTAGTACGGCGCGCCCTGGAAGAAGCTGATCAGCTCCGCCGGTCCGACGACCCCGCCGAGCGGGGCCTTCTTCGCGGTGGCCCGCAGCTTCACCCACTGCTGCTCGACCTTCTCGGGGGTGTTCCCGATGTGGAAGACGGCGTCGTTCTTGGCGACCCATGCCTTCCAGTCGTTCCAGCGCGTCTGGAAGGCGACGTCCTGGTCCAGGTTGGCCTGGTACCAGATCTTCTCCCGGGACGGGTTGACCACACTGTCGACGATCATCCGGCGCACATGGCCCGGGAAGAGCGTCGCGTAGACCGCGCCGATGTAGGTGCCGTAGGAGACGCCCAGGAAGTTGAGCTTCTTCTCACCGAGTGCGGCCCGGATCACGTCCAGGTCGCGAGCGGTGTTCGGCGTGGTCATGTGCGGCAGCATCCAGCCGCTGCGCTCGGCACAGCCGTCCGCGTACTCCGCGGCGAGCTTGCGCTGCGCACGCTTGTCGGCCTCGCTGTCCGGCACCGGGTCGGCCTTCGGAGCCTTCACGAACTCCTGCGGGTCGATGCAGGAGATCGGCGCCGAGTGGCCCACACCGCGGGGGTCGAAGCCCACGAAGTCGTACGCCTTGGCCGTGTTGGCCCAGAGCGGGTTCTTGCCCGTGACCCGGGTCGGGAAGCGCAGACCGGAGCCGCCGGGGCCGCCGGGGTTGTAGATCAGCGCGCCCTGGCGGTCCGCCTTCGAACCGGTGTTGCCGATCCGGTCGACGGCGAGCTTGATCTGCTTGCCGTTCGGTCGTGCGTAGTCGAGCGGGACGGTCACCCAACCGCACTGGATGGGCTTGGCGATCGCCCAGTCCGCGGGGCAGTCCGCCCAGTCGATGCCCTTCTTGGCGGCACGTTCGGCTGCAAGCTGAACGCCACGCGCCTCGGAACCGCCGCGGCCGTCGGCGTTGGCCGCCGGAGCCACGACGGCGCCCATTATGAGGGTGCCCGCCATCAGAGTGCCGGCCGAGCCGAGCACTGCTGTGCGTCTCACGTAGAACTCCCCCTTCTGTCGTCGAAGTTCTCCGGGGGATCCTTTCGTCTGTGGGGCTGCCGGGAACAGGCCGTACTGGTGTTTCTTTACCGAACCAATAACCGGTATGCGCGGTCCCGCTGAGCGGTACGCCCGCGAAGGGGCGGACGAACAGCCCTTCTCAGGACGGCAGTTCCGAGCGCAGTACGTCGTCGAGCACCCGGCGCAGTTGCCGGGCGTCGGGGGCGACGGCGGTGACGAGGAAGGCCGGACCGGCGAGCGGGGTCAGCACGGCCGACTCACCACAGAGACGTGTTTCGTACGGTTTGTCGCTCCATTCCGGATGTACCGCGAGGAGTTGGCCCACGGCCCGGTGTCCGGCGAGAACCGCTCCCCCGTCCCAGCCGGCCGGTGCGCCGGAGCCGTAGGAGAGCTCCTGGTCGAACAGGGGGCGGCCGGACCGGCGGACGGTCAGCCGGGTGGTCAGGGTCCCTGGGTCCTCGCCGTGCCGGCCGAGGATCTGCTCCTCTCGAAGGACCAGACGTGCGGTGGACGCGAGGTCGACGCGTGTGTGCATCCGCAGGTCGCTGCCCAGGACCGAGATGAGCTGTTCGGGGAGCCAGCGCAGCTCGGCGTCCTCGCCGACCGTCAACCGCACGTCGTAGTGGGCCTGTTCACTCCCGCGGCCGGGCAGGGCGATGGTCGCGGCCGCCGAGTCGACGTCGAGCCGGGCACCTTCGCCGATGTCGGCCTCGACGGCGAGCCGGTCGCCGCCGAGGGGTGCGCTCATGGCACCGACGACCGTGACGCGGGAGTGCGCCCGGGACTGCGTCAGGGCCGGCCGGGTCCGGCGCAGCGCGAGGGGCCCGGCACCGGCCAGGACCGGCAGCCCGTCCCGGGTGGCGACGATGCGGGCGGTGGCGTGGACGCTCATGCGGTCCAGGCGGCGAGCTGCTCGCGCACCCAGCCGGCGACCGGGGCGACGCCCTCCTCGCTCCTCAACGAGGTGAAGACCACCGGCAGTTCACCCCGCTGTTCCTTGGCGTCCGTGGCCATCCGGCCGAGGTCGGAGCCGACGTGCGGCGCGAGGTCCGTCTTGTTGACCACGAGCAGATCGGCGGTGGTGACGCCCGGTCCGCCCTTGCGCGGAATGTCGTCACCGCCCGCGACGTCGATCACGAAGATCTGGGCGTCCACGAGCCCCTTGGAGAACGTGGCCGTGAGGTTGTCGCCGCCGGACTCGACCAGGATCAGATCGAGAGGGCCGACGCTCTCCTCCAGGTCCTCCACGGCTTCCAGATTCGCCGAGATGTCGTCGCGGATGGCGGTGTGCGGGCAGGCTCCGGTCTCGACCGCCTGGATGCGCTCCGGCGGCAGTACGGCGTTGCGCAGCAGGAATGCGGCGTCCTCACGGGTGTAGATGTCGTTGGTGACGACGGCGATGGACAGCCGGTCGCGCAGCGCACGGCACAGGGCGGCCACGGTCGCGGTCTTGCCCGAGCCGACGGGTCCGCCGAGCCCGATGCGCAGGGCACGCCGGGTGCCATCGGGACGTAGAGCATCGGCGCTGACGGCGGCGGGGCCGGTGGGGGTGTGGTCGAGGTGCATGGTGCGGCTCCAGGGTGTGTCAGGACGCGAAGAGGCGTACGGGCCAGGCCGCGTGCTGTTCGGCGGTGATGTCGAGCAGCGGCGCCGAGGCCGCGGGCAGGGCGTCGATGCCCTTGCGGGCGGCTGCCGCCGCCTGCGCGGCGACCTCGTCCATCGCGGGCGCGAGGCGGGCCAGCACGGCGGTGGCGTCGAAGGGGTTCAGGCTCAGGAGGCGTACGGCCGCGGTGGCGGGGCCGCTGACCGTCTCGTAGGCGACGCAGTGCGCGGCGTCCTCGGGGCCGAGCCCGGCGGCCCGGGCGGTGAGCCCGATGACGACGGGCTGATGCGCACCGCGCGGGAGAGCGGCAGCGAGCGCGTCGAGTTCCGGACCGGGCCAGGTGGCGCGGGCAGCGCGCATCATCTGCCGGCCGAGCCTGCGGGCCGTCGCCCGCAGGGCGGGGGACGGCGTGCGGGCGTCGGCGGCCTCGTCGAGTTCGAGAGGGTCGAGGCCGAGGGCGGCCGCGGCAGCGAGTGCGGCCGAGGTGAGTCCGGTCGTACGGAGCCGGCCGTGGCAGAACTCCGCCAGATCCCGGGCATCACGGATGCGGCCCGCCTTGACGGCCGCTTCGGCGCCGCCGGAATGGGCATGCCCGCCGGCGGGGAACCGGCCGTCGGCGAGGACGAGGAGTGCGGCACGGCTCATGACCGGCTCCTCGTCGCAGGTGGTGTCTGTGTCCGTGTCCGTGTCTGTGTCCGTGTCCGTGTCCGTGTCCGTGTCCGTGCCGGTGTCGGCCCGTCGGCGGTCGTCTGCGGGACCTCGTCTGTCGTCATCGGTGGTCAGAAGAGGAAGTAGCGCTGGGCCATGGGCAGTTCGACGGCGGGCGCGGGCTCGACCGGCTCCCCGTCGATCGTCACCGTGAAGGTGTCCGGATCGACATCGACCCGGGGCAGGGCGTCGTTCTCCCGCATGTCCGCCTTGGTGACACCGCGGGTACTGGTGATGGGTACGAACTCCTTGTACAGCCCGAGGCGTTCGGGCAGTCCGTCCTCGATCGCGGCCGGGGCCACGAAGGTGAGCGAGCCCGTCGAGGCGGCCCGGCCCAGCGCACCGAACATCGGTCGCGGCAGCACCGGCTGCGGGGTCGGGATGGAGGCGTTGGCGTCGCCCATCTGCGCGTAGGCGATCTGTCCGCCCTTGATCACCAGCTGGGGTTTGACGCCGAAGAAGGCCGGGTCCCACAGCACCAGGTCGGCGAGTTTCCCGGTCTCGACCGAGCCGATCTCGCGATCCATGCCCTGGGCGACCGCCGGGTTGATCGTGTATTTGGCGACATAGCGACGGACTCTGTGGTTGTCGGCGCGGCCGTCCCCGGGCAGAGAGCCCCGGCGCTTCTTCATCACATGCGCGGTCTGCCAGGTCCGCAGGACGACCTCCCCGATCCGGCCCATGGCCTGGGAGTCGGAGGAGATGATCGACACGGCGCCGAGGTCGTGCAGGATGTCCTCGGCCGCGATGGTCGAGGGCCTGATCCGCGACTCCGCGAAGGCGAGGTCCTCGGGCACCGACGGGTTGAGATGGTGGCAGACCATCAGCATGTCGAGGTGTTCGTCGATGGTGTTGACGGTGTGCGGCCGGGTCGGATTGGTGGAGCTGGGCAGGACGTAGGGCTCACCGACCACCGTGATGATGTCCGGTGCGTGCCCGCCGCCGGCACCTTCCGTGTGGTACGCGTGGATGGTCCGGCCCGCGATGGCGGCGAGGGTGTCTCCGACGAACCCGGCCTCGTTCAGGGTGTCGGTGTGGATGGCGAGCTGTGCGCCGCTCTCCTCGCAGACCCGCAGACAGGCGTCGATGACCGCGGGCGTGGCACCCCAGTCCTCGTGGATCTTGAATCCCAGGGCTCCGCCGCGCAGTTGGGAGTGCATGGCCTCGCCGGACATGGTGTTGCCCTTGCCGAGCAGACCGATGTTGACGGGCAGACCGTCCAGGGCCTCGAACATCCGGGCGAGGTGCCAGGGTCCGGGCGTGATGGTGGTCGCCTTCGTGCCTTCGGCGGGCCCGGTGCCGCCGCCGACGAGCGTGGTGACCCCGGTCGCGAGGGCCTGGTCGACGAGCGTCGGCGAGATGAAGTGGACGTGCGCGTCGATCGCACCGGCGGTGACGATCTTCCCGTTGCCGGCGATGACCTCGGTCTCGGGGCCGATCACGATGCCGGGGTGGACGCCGTCCATGGTGTCCGGGTTGCCGGCCTTGCCGATGCCGGTGATCCGGCCGTCCCGGATGCCGATGTCGGCCTTGACGATCCCCCAGTGGTCGATGATCACGGCACCGGTGACGACGGTGTCGGGCGCTCCGTCGGCGCGTGTCGTACGGGACTGACCCATCGACTCCCGGATCACCTTGCCGCCGCCGAACACGGCCTCGTCACCGGCGAGTCCGGGGCCGCCGGAGCGGTCCTCCTCGATCTCGACGAGCAGATCGGTGTCGGCGAGCCGGATGCGGTCACCGGTGGTGGGCCCGAAGAGGTCCGCGTAGAGGGCACGGTGCAGTTCAGGCATCGAGCGCGCCTCCCGTCTCCCCGCGCAGCCCCGCGATGACGCGGCGTCCGGTGAAGGGCACCAGTTCCACGTCCACCGGGATGCCGGGCTCGAATCGCACGGCGGTGCCGGCCGCGATGTGCAGCCGCTTGCCGTGGGCCGCGGCGCGGTCGAAGTGCAGGCCGGGGTTGGATTCGGCGAAGTGGTAGTGGGAGCCGACCTGGACGGGCCGGTCGGCGGCGTTCACCACCGTCAGGCGTGTGACCTCGCGGCCCTCGTTGAGGGGGACGGGGTCGTCGGCGAACAGGATCTCACCGGGAATCATCGGCTCCTCCCCCTCGGACGATCGGGTCGTGGACGGTGACGAGCTTGGTGCCGTCCGGGAAGGTCGCCTCGACCTGGACGTCGTGGATCATCTCCGGGATGCCCTCCATGACGTCGGCACGGCCGAGGACCTGCCGGCCCGACGCCATCAGCTCGGCGACGGTCCGCCCGTCCCGGGCGCCTTCGAGGATGTGTGAGGTGATCAGGGCGACGGCTTCGGGGTGGTTGAGCCGCACCCCACGGGCGCGGCGCTTCTCCGCGACGTCGGCCGCCACATGGATCATCAGCCGTTCCTGCTCGTGCGGGGAGAGTTGCACGCGTCCACCTCACTGTCGTCCGTGCCTGTCGTCCGTGGCTGTCGTCCGTGCCGGCCCCGTTCGGGCTCAGCGAGACCCATCGCCGCCGCCCACGCTGTGCCGACCTGCACGGT
This sequence comes from Streptomyces sp. CA-251247, assembly GCF_050952975.1. NCBI lineage: Bacteria > Bacillati > Actinomycetota > Actinomycetes > Kitasatosporales > Streptomycetaceae > Streptomyces > Streptomyces sp. CA-251247. Next base: position 1,167,755 of record NZ_CP191861.1, read on the forward strand.
GCTGTCCCACTGCCGGGAGGTGAACGTTAGGGCGCGCGTTTTTCCACCGCGTTAACTGGCCCCGGGTTCGCTCATCGACATGAGCCCGCGGAGCCCGTCCTCGATGACCTCGACGTCCACGTTGCCGAAGAGCGCCTGCTGGGCGATGAACCCCTGGGCGGTGGCGATGAGCGTGCGCGCCACATGGTCGGCGGGTACGTCGGCGGCCATCAGACCGTTGTCCCGGTAGGCGTCGACGAGCTTCGCCCAGGCGAGCCTCATGCCGCCGTAGCCCTCCCCCAGCGTGGTGGCGAGCTGTTCGTCGCGCAGTGTCTCCGTCCACACCTGGACCACGAGCCGGGCGAAAGCCTGCGGGTCCTCCCCGGGCACCTGCTCCTGGAGCATCCTGCGCAGCACGCGGCCGAGCAGCACGTCGGGCGTGGGGGGCGGAGTGGTGCGGGCGGCATCCTCGAAGGCCCCGCGGATCCCGGCGAAAGCCTCGTTCGCGATGGCCGCGATGAGCTCCTCCTTGCTGCGGAAGTACCGGTACACGGCGCCTGCCGACAGATCCGCCTCACGCAGGACGTCCTGCATCGACGAGGCGTGGAAGCCGTTGCGGGCGAAGCAGCGCGCGGCGCCGTCGAGGATCTGGCGGCGACGGGCGTCGAGGTGTTCCTGGGATACGCGAGCCATGGTTCAAACTTAAAACGAACATTCATTCTTGACAAGCGCGACACGCGGCGGGACAGTGAGGCCATCCAATAAAACGAACGATCCTTCTCTTTGAATCGAGGCGCACGATGTCCGCTACGCCGACCCATCGCGCCATCGCGGTGATGGCCCTCGTCCCCACCCTGGTCGCGCTGGCCCTGTGGGCCTTCGCCTGGCCCGCCGCCCGGACCGCTCCCCGGGATCTCCCCATCGGCGTCGCCGGCCCGGCGTCCGCGGTCACCCAGGTCGAACAGCGCCTGGAACAGCGGCCGGACGCCTTCGAGGTGCACCGCTACACCGATGAGGCCGCGGCCCGCGAGGCGATCGAGGACCGGGTTGTATACGGAGCGGTGGTCGTCACCCCTCAGGGGCCACACCTGCTGACCGCATCCGCCGCGAGCCCCGTGGTCGCCGGACTGCTCAGGGAAGCGGTCACGGCGCAGGCGCCGTCCGGTGAGCCGGTGAAGGTGACCGATGTGGTGGCCGCGCCCGCCGGCGATCCGCGCGGCAGCGGCCTGGCGTCGAGCATCCTGCCGCTGGCCCTGGCGGGCGTGGCGGCAGGAGTCATGGTGACGGTGCTCGGACTGCGCGGGAGCCGAGCGGCGCTCGCACTGACCGGCGCGGCAGCACTGGTCGGACTCACGGCCGCCGCTCTCACCCACAGCTGGCTCGGCCTGCTGAGCGGCAACTGGTGGGCCGAAGCGGGAGTCCTCGGGCTGACCGTGCTGGCCATCGCCGGTGCCGTCGCGGGATTCGCCGCACTGCTCGGCACCCGTGGCATCGCCGTCGGCAGTCTGCTGATGGTCCTGATCGGCAACCCGTTCTCGGGAGCCGCGAGCGCGCCGGAACTGCTGCCCGACCCTGCCGGAATGATCGGCCAGTGGCTCCCGCCGGGGGCGGGTGCCCAACTGCTGCGCTCGGTCTCGTACTTCGGCGGCAACGGAGCGGGCGGAGCGGTCCTCACGCTCTCGCTGTGGGCAGCGCTCGGACTGGCCGCGGTGCTGGCGGGCGGGCGGAGCGCGCAGCCCGCCACGGTGTCTCAGGAGTCGCAGCGACCGGTGCCGGCACCGGTCGGCTGAGACCTACGACCGGCCGCGCGTCCCCGCTGTAGCGGACGGGGACGCGCGGCCTTTTGCTTTCACTCCGGCCGCACGCCCGGGCACGCCGGCGCGTGTCAGCCGTGCGAGTCGGGGCGGCGGTGCTCCGCCGTGAGTCCGAAGCGCCCCCGTTCGCCGGAAGCGGACGAGAGGGAGCCGACGGACGAGACCGAGCTGACCACCTGCTCCTCCGCGCCGTCCTGAGCCTGCTCCAGTCGTTCCAGGTCAGCGGCCGAGACGAGCGCGACAAGGGGCTTTCCGTGCCGGGTGACGACGACTCGTTCGCCCCCGTAGACGACGCGGTTGATCAGATCGGCGAGCTCTGCGCGGGCTTGCGTCACCGGAATCTCGTAGGCCATGCTCCCCATCATAACCGCCTGTACGTCCTGTACATTTTTTACAGAACCGTGCCAGGCGCACGGTGGAGACGCACCCATGGAGAAGAGGCTCGCCATGCACCGTCCGGTCGCCCGCTATGTCCTGCCGCAGTTCACCGAGCGCACGAGCTCGGGGACCCGCACCCTCGACCCGTACTCCACGTTGCTGGAGGAGCGGATCGTCTTCCTCGGGACCGAGGTGGACGACACCGCGGCCAACGATGTGATCGCCCAGCTCCTGCACCTCGAGTACGCGGCCCCGGACCGGGACATCTCGCTCTACATCAACTCCCCCGGCGGTTCGCTCAGCGCCATGGCCGCGATCTACGACACGATGCAGGTCGTCACCTGCGACGTGGAGACGACCTGCCTGGGCCAGGCCGCGTCGACGGCGGCGCTGCTGCTCGCCGCCGGCGCGCCCGGGAAGCGCATGGCACTGCCGGGTGCGCGGATCGTCGTGCAACAGCCCGCGACCGAGGAGCCGTTGCGGGGACAGCCGACCGATCTCGACATCGCGGCACAGGAGTTGCTGCGGCTGCGGGCCCAACTGGCCGCGATGCTCGTGGCACACACCGGCCAGACGGCCGAGCGGATCGCGGCCGACCTGGAGCGCGTCAAGATCTTCGACGCCGAGGGAGCCAAGGGGTACGGACTGCTGGACCACGTCATCCGGAACCGCAAGACGTCGCTCTCCGCGCCCGGTTCACGGTGAGGGCGCGCCATGCTGCTGCCCGAACTGCCACCGCTGCCCGCGCTGACACGCGCCGAGGGCGAACTGATCGACAGCTATCTCGACGTCGTGGACCTGCTGGGGCGGATCAATCCGGCCCGCTCCACCCACACGTACGGCGCACTGCGCGCGGCCCAGGCGCTCGTCGGCCGGGCGAGCGCCCTGCGGGACGCCCTGACGCTCATGCACCTGCGCGGCGAGAGCGAGGTGCACCCGGCGACTCTCGGCCAGGCGCTGCGGGTTCTTGACGGCGATCGGAGGACGCGACGGGTGACCTTGCCACCTCCGACGGAGAACTGACGGCCCCTCGGATCGCCGTCAACCGCCAAATGGGTACGAGATCTCGTACCCCATTCGGTGCAGCCGTTGCACCATATTTGCCTACGGTCAACTTGCGCACCATGACTACCGATTTGGCGGAATGACTCATTCCGGTGCTGGTGCGGGCGTCCTCGGCCGTCGCGCGGCGAGCCGCGAAGCACCCCTGTCCACCCGAACAGGTGAGTGGTGGCGAAACTCACATATCGCCGTTTCAGCTCGGAAATCCGGCACGCCATGGGTCAAGATCCCTGGGACGACAAGCCCCCGTCACCTCGGCGGGGCGGTCCGGGCGGACGCCGAGTCCTGCCGCCGATCCGGACGTCTGGTCGACAGAAGTGCTTCGGCAGGAGTGGAGGACCCGAGCAACACGGGGCAGCCGGAAAGTCCGGCCGTCCCTCGGGGTGAAGCCGCACTATGCAGCCGGGCACCTTCGTCCGCCCGAACCCGACAGGTCATCCTTCACAGGCGGCTGACGAAGGGTTGCGCATGAGTGCGCAGAAGCATGTCCCGTTCTTGATGACACGGGCGGGTGCCGTATCGGCCCTGACCCTGGCCGCCGTCGGCGGCTCCATGCTCGTGCCGGGTGCCTCGTCGGAGGCGTACGCAGCAACCACCCACGCCGGCAAGGCGTTGAAGGTGGCCGCGTCGAAGAAGGGCGCGCCGTACAAGTACGGCGCTATGGGCCCCTCCCGCTTCGACTGCTCGGGCCTGACGCTGTATTCGTACAAGAAGGCGGGCAAGAAGCTCCCCCGTACGGCCCAGCAGCAATACAACAAGACGCGTCATATCAGGGCCTCTTCACGGCAGGTGGGTGACCTCGTCTTCTTCCATTCCGGCAGCAGCGTCTATCACGTGGGTATCTACGCCGGCAGCGGGAAGATCTGGCACTCCCCCAAAACCGGTTCCTGGGTGAAGCTCGAAAAGATCTGGACCAAGAGCGTCTGGTACGGGCGCGTCGGCTGACGGCGCGCCACTGAGGGTGTACCGGCGGTCGGTTGTCCCGGCCCGCCGGTGCGCCCGGTGTCGATGCTCTGGTCGGTTCGGGCTCGGGGTGGCGGTGGTACCGGAGATGGTGGCCGCCATGTCGGTCACGCCGCCGGGCGTACGGCCGTTGGAGCCGACGGTGTTCCGGCGGACCATCTCGGTGGCACGCCGCGGGGACGAGTCGAGTCCGGCGCTGCTTCCCTGCGGGCCCTGCTGCGCCGGGCGTTCGGCCGCGCGACGGGATGAGGCAGCTCCAGCACCACGTCGCCGGAGACCCCACGGGACGGGGTCGTCGTTCAGCCGGGGACCGGCGCCGTCCACGGCAGAGCGATCCAGACCGTCTTGCCGCCCTCCGCCGTCGGGGTCACCGAGAGCCGGCCACCGCACTCCGCCGTGAGACTGCGGATGATGATCATGCCCCTGCCGTTGTCCTGCCGTACGGCGGCGGGCAGTCGCTGCGGCCAGCGCGGGTGGCTGTCCGTGACACCGATGACCAGTTCCTCGTCCCGCTCCAGCCGCAGATCGACCGTGAAGGTCGGTGACTGGCCGAAGGTGTGCTGGACCGCGTTCGTGGTCAGTTCGGAGACGATCAGCCGGACCGTGTCGCCTGCCTCGTCGTCCACCGGGAGACCCCACTCGGAGAGGATGTCCGTAACGAATTTCCGGGCCGCGGAAACCGAGGCGGGATCGCTCGGCAGAGTGACGGAGGCTTCCTGAAGGTCGGCCATGGCGACGCTGTCCCTTTCCCACCGCGGCCGGGCTCCAACTCGTGGCGGATGATGCGCGGACGGCCGCGGATTGCGCTTCGCGCCAGAGTGCCACTCATCACCGTGCCAGAGGTGGCGATCCACCAAGATATGTAGATATCTGTCGCTCGAAGCGGTGAACTCTGCTACGCGAAAACGGATGGGGCCGCGCCCTCCCGTCCCTGGTCACGGGCGCGGCGGGGCCGTCGAACCGCGTCCGCGGGCCGTGAGGGGGGCGAACGGGAGTGCACCGGCCGCGGCGAACCCGGTACGGGCGACGTTCGGTGGTGTCAGCCGACCGGAGCCGTCTCCACGATGGTGGCGACAGCCCACGCGATCTGCTCGTCCGTGAGATCCGCGCGAGCCGTCAGCCGCAGCCGCGAGATGCCGTCCGGCACCGACGGCGGGCGGAAGCAGCCGACGCCCAGACCGGCCGCCCGGCAGTCCGCGGCCCACTGCAGCGCCGCCTCCGGTGAGGGCGCCCGCACCGACACCACCGCGGCGTCCGGGCGTACGGCGGTCAGGCCCTGGGCCGTCAGCCGCCGGTGCAATGTCCCCGCGACCGCGCGCGCCCGCCCGGCGAGCTCCGGCTCGCGGCCCAGCAGCCGCAGGGCGGCCAGGGCGGCGCCGGCGGCCGCCGGCGCGAGTCCGGTGTCGAAGATGAACGTCCGGGCGGTGTTGACCAGGTGGTCGATGACCCGCGCGGAGCCGAGGACCGCGCCGCCCTGGCTGCCGAGCGACTTGGAGAGGGTCAGCATCGCGACCACTCCCCCGTCGCCCGCGAGACCGGCGGCCGCCGTGGCTCCCCGGCCGCCCTCGCCGAGGACGCCCAGGCCGTGGGCGTCGTCCACGAGCAGCGCGGCGCCGTGGTCCCGGCACGCCTGCGCGAGAGCGGGCAGCGGTGCGGCGTCGCCGTCGACGGAGAAGACGGAGTCGGTGACGACGAGGGCGCGCCGGCCGGGGTGCGCGTCGAGCGTCTTGCGGACCGCCTCGGCATCGGCGTGCGGGGAGATCGCGGTCTCCGCGCGGGAGAGCCGGCAGCCGTCGACGATCGAGGCGTGGTTGCCGGCGTCGGAGACGATCAGCGACCCGCGATCGCTCAGCGCGGTGACCGCGGCGAGATTGGCCGCATAGCCGGAGGACAGGACGAGGGCGGCCTCGAATCCGCAGAACGCGGCCAGTTCCCGTTCCAGTTCGGCGTGCAGCGCGGTGCTGCCGGTGACGAGCCGGGAGCCGGTCGCGCCGGCGCCCCAGCGCCGCGCCGCCTCGGCGGCCGCGTCCGTGATCTCCGGCCGGCGGGTCAGACCCAGGTAGTCATTGCCCGCAAGATCCAGCAGCTCGGAGTCGGCGTCGCGCGGCCGGAGCGTCCGTACGAGCCCCGCGCTCGCACGGCGGCGCGACTCGTCGTCGATCCAGTCGAAAGGATCCTGGGTCATGGTGGTCCGGTCCTTTTTGTAGGCAGCGCACAGACCCTAACCGGGCCGGCTCGCGGAACCGATGTGGCCATACACACACCTCATTCGGGCTCTGTTGTCGGGTTCCGCCTTGGCCGGGACGTGTGCCGTACGTCAGGATCTGGCGCATGGACCTGCTGAACACGCTGGTGGAGAAGGGGCTGCGGCGCGAGCTGCCGACCCGTGAAGAGGCGCTCGCCGTATTGGCGACCTCCGACGACGACCTGCTCGAAGTGGTGGCCGCGGCTGGCAAGGTGCGCCGTCAGTGGTTCGGGCGCCGGGTGAAGCTGAACTATCTGGTGAACCTCAAATCGGGGCTGTGTCCCGAGGACTGCTCCTACTGCTCCCAGCGGCTGGGGTCCAAGGCTGAGATTCTCAAGTACACCTGGCTGAAGCCCGACGAGGCGTCCGAGGCGGCGGCCGCGGGGGTCGCGGGCGGCGCGAAGCGCGTCTGCCTGGTCGCGAGCGGCCGCGGCCCGACGGACCGGGACGTGGACCGCGTCTCGAAGACCATCGAGGCCATCAAGGAGCAGAACGAGGACGTCGAGGTCTGCGCGTGCCTCGGGCTGCTCTCCCAGGGACAGGCCGAGCGGCTGCGGGACGCCGGCGCCGACGCGTACAACCACAACCTCAATACGTCCGAAGGGACGTACGGGGACATCACGACCACCCACACCTACGCGGACCGCGTGGACACCGTGCACCAGGCGCAGGCCGCGGGCCTGTCGGCCTGCTCCGGTCTGATCGCGGGCATGGGCGAGAGCGACACCGATCTCGTCGACGTGGTCTTCTCACTGCGTGAGCTCGACCCGGACTCCGTGCCGGTGAACTTCCTGATCCCCTTCGAGGGCACGCCGCTGGCCAAGGAGTGGAACCTCACCCCGCAGCGGTGTCTGCGGATTCTCGCCATGGTGCGGTTCGTCTGCCCGGACGTCGAGGTGCGCCTCGCGGGCGGCCGTGAGGTCCATCTGCGGTCGATGCAGCCGCTCGCCCTGAACCTGGTGAACTCGATCTTCCTCGGTGACTACCTCACCAGTGAGGGCCAGGCGGGCCAGGCGGACCTCGACATGATCGCGGACGCCGGGTTCGAGGTGGAGGGCGCGGAGACGACGACACTGCCGAAGCACCGGCAGGGCGGCGGCTGCGGTTCCGTGTGCGGTGGCGAGTCGTCCGACGCTCCGGCCGAAGCACCCGCCGAGGTCCGCGCGGAGGCCAACGCCGCCCGTACGGATCTGGTCTCCGTGCGCCGCCGCGGCGCCGGCACCGACCTTGCTCCCAATGCCTGAGGCGCCCCGTGCCTGAGCGAGTGCCCCACGCCGAGTTGGTCGCCCTGGACCGGACCCATGTCTGGCATCCGTACGGCCCGATGCCGGGCCGCAGCGACCCGCTGGTCGTGGACTCCGCGTCCGGGGTACGGCTGAGGCTCGCCGAACCCGCCCACGGGCAGCGTGAGTTGATCGACGGGATGTCCTCGTGGTGGTCGGCCATCCACGGCTACAACCACCCCGTCCTCAACGACGCGGCACGCGATCAGCTGGACCGCATGAGCCATGTGATGTTCGGCGGGCTCACCCACGAGCCCGCCGTCCGGCTGGCAACGCGGCTCGTCGAGATCACTCCCGAGCCGCTGCGGCACGTGTTCCTGTGCGACTCCGGGTCGGTGTCGGTCGAGGTCGCCGTCAAGATGTGCCTCCAGTACTGGCGTTCCACGGGCCGCCCGGAGAAGCGCCGGCTGCTCACCTGGCGCGGCGGGTACCACGGCGACACCTGGCAGCCCATGGCGGTGTGCGATCCCGATGGCGGGATGCACGAGTTGTGGTCGGGGGTGCTGCCGCGGCAGGTCTTCGCGGACGCGCCGCCGGCCGAGTTCGACGAGGTGTACGCGGATCATCTCCGGGAGGCGGTCGCGCGGCACGCCGACGAGCTCGCGGCCGTGATCGTGGAGCCCGTGGTGCAGGGCGCGGGCGGCATGCGGTTCCACTCGCCCGCGTATCTGCGGGTGCTGCGGGAGTCGTGCGACGCCCACGGTGTGCTGCTGATCTTCGACGAGATCGCCACGGGCTTCGGGCGCACCGGCACCCTGTTCGCCGCGGAGCAGGGCGGGGTGTCGCCGGACGTGATGTGCCTGGGCAAGGCGCTGACCGGCGGCTATCTGACGATGGCGGCAACGTTGTGCACCTCGCGGGTGGCGGACGGGATCTCGCGCGGCGAGGTGCCGGTGCTGGCCCACGGCCCGACGTTCATGGCCAATCCACTGGCCGCGTCGGTGGCGAACGCCTCCATCGACCTGCTGCTGGCGCAGGACTGGCCCCAGGAGATCAAACGCCTGGAGACGGGCCTGCGGGACGGCCTCGCGGAGGCGCGGAACCTGCCCGGGGTGAAGGACGTCCGGGTGCGGGGAGCGATCGGCGTCGTCCAGCTGGACCACGACGTGGACATGGCCGCGGCGACTCAGGCCGCGGTGCGCGCCGGGGTGTGGCTCCGGCCGTTCCGGGACCTGATCTACACGATGCCGCCGTATGTGACCGGGGACGAGGATCTGTCCCGGGTGTGCGAGGCGGTGTGCGCGGCCGCGGCCGCGGGGTGACGCGCCGTCCGCGGCCCTGGCCGACGCAGGCCGGGGCCGCGGACTCCTGCGGGCCGGGCCTGCGGACTGACGCACCGTCCGAACGCGGGCACGAGGCGCGGCGGCATCGCGCACAGGAACGAGGGGCGCTTCGGCGCCGGTGAACAGATGGGCGGTAGGAGCACCATGGCAGTCGTCGTCGTCTCGGGAACCGGGACGGAGATCGGGAAGACCGTCGTCACCGGCGCCGTGGCCGCGCTCGCGCTCGCGCAGGGCCGGACGGTGGCCGTGGTCAAGCCCGCGCAGACCGGCGTCGGGCGCGACGAGCCCGGGGACCTCGCCGAGGTGGCGCGGCTGGCGGGCGACGTGTTCGGGGTGGAACTGGCCCGGTACCCCGAGCCGCTCGCCCCCGCCACCGCCGCCCGGCGGGCCGGGGCCGCGCCGGTCCGGCCGCAGGAGGTGGCCGACGCCGTGGAGAAGCTGACCGCCGAGTACGACCTCGTCCTCGTCGAGGGCGCGGGCGGGCTGCTCGTCCGGTTCGACGACGACGGCGGGACGCTCGCCGACGCCGCCCGATTGCTGGCCGCTCCCGTCCTGGTCGTCGCCACGGCGGGGCTCGGCACGCTCAACGCCACCACGCTGACCGGCGAGGCTCTCCGCGCGCGGGGGCTGGCGCAGCTCGGCGTGGTCGTCGGCAGCTGGCCCGCGGACCCCGGGCTGGCCGAGCGGTGCAATCTGACGGACCTCCCCGAGGCCGCCGGAGCGCCGCTGCTCGGAGCCGTACCGGAAGGGTCCGGGGCTCTCGCGCCCGCGGACTTCCGGGCCCGCGCCGGAGGTTGGCTCGCTCCGGTGCTCGGCGGGTCGTGGGATGCGGAGGCGTTCGGCTCGGTCGTACGCTGACGGGATGCGCGCGCGTATCGACGAGATCGTCTTCGACTGCCACGATCCGGCCCGGCTGGTCCGCTTCTGGGCCGCGCTCCTCGGCGGGGAGCCGGTCGACCGCAGCGCCGAGTGGTCGTACATCGATCCGCCCGGGTCTGTGCGGATCGCGTTCCAGCGTGTGCCCGAGGGCAAGGTCGCGAAGAACCGGATCCATCTGGATCTCGACGCCGGCGATGTGGACGGGGCGGCGGAACGGGCGGTGGCTCTCGGCGCCGTACGGCTGGGCCCGCTCACGACGGACGACCACGGCCGGTTCCAGGTGCTGACGGATCCGGAGGGCAACGAGTTCTGCTTCGTCGCCCCGGGGGGAGAATGACGGTGAACGTCCGCCGTCCCGGACACTCCAACCCCCCGAGGAGACCGTCATGCCCTTGCGGAGCAGCGCAGTGCCCCGGGACGCCGTCCACCATCCTCTGTTCGCCCGTTTCTACGCCCGCTTCAGTGTGGCCGCGGACAAGAGCATCGCGCAGCACCGCAGGGAGCTGCTGATCGGACTCTCCGGCCGGGTGATCGAGGTCGGTGCGGGCAACGGTCTGAACTTCCCGCACTATCCCTCCGCCGTCTCCGAGGTCGTCGCCCTGGAGCCCGAGCGCAGCCTGCGCGCGCTCGCGGTCGAGGCCGCGCGCCGCGCCGACGTCCCGGTCGATGTGGTCCCGGGTGCCGCCGAGGCGCTGCCGGTGAAGAGCGAGGCGTTCGACGCGGCCGTCGTGTCGCTGGTGCTGTGCTCCGTACGGGACGTGCCGCGGGCGCTGGCGGAGATCCGGCGGGTGCTGCGGCCCGGGGGTGAGCTGCGGTTCTTCGAGCACGGCCGCGCCGAGACCACGGGAATGACGCGCGCCCAGCGGCTCGTGGACCGTACGGTGTGGCCGCTGCTGTTCGGCGGCTGTCACACCTCGCGGGACACGCTCGCGGCCATCGAGGCGGCCGGGTTCGAGCTGGGCGAGCACCGGCGGCTGCGGGTGCCGGAGCGCGGAATGCAGATGCCGAGTTCTCCGTGTGTTCTCGGCAGGGCGTACCGTCCGGTCGCCGAGAGCTGATCGCGGGCAGCGGCTCACCTCTGGGTCCCCAACTCCCGTCCCCATGACGCCGCATGACGGCTTGATCCGGCCTATGGCGTCGACGCGTGCGCTCCGTCCCGCCGACTCCCCGGGCGAACACCGCCTCGTACACCACTCGGTTGCCCCTTACATCAACCCCGAGAACCGGGCCCTGCGACGGATACCGGGCACCACCGGCCGTTCCCTAATCTCAGGAGTCTCAGGAAGCCTGAGATCTCAGCACGTTGTAGGGCACCGGAGCGAGTCGGAGCGGCACGACCCAGGAGGCGGCCATGTCCACACCTGCCACTGCACCCACCCACGGCCGGGCCGCGGGCGTTCCGCTCGCCGCGCGGGCCCGGGCGCTGACCAAGGCGTACGGGAGCGGGGAGACGAGCGTCCGCGCACTGGACGCCGTCGACGTCGACATCGCCCGCGGGCGGTTCACGGCGGTGATGGGCCCGTCCGGTTCGGGCAAGTCCACGCTGATGCACTGCCTCGCGGGTCTCGACACCGTCTCGGCGGGCCAGGTGTGGCTCGGGGACACGGAGATCACGGGGCTCAACGACCGCGAACTGACCAGGCTTCGACGGGACCGGATCGGCTTCATGTTCCAGGCGTTCAATCTGCTGCCCACGCTCACCGCCGCCGAGAACATCACCCTCCCCATGGACATCGCCGGGCGCAAGCCCGACCAGGAGTGGGTGGAGCGGGTCATCGACACCCTGGGACTGCGCGACCGGCTTCGGCACCGGCCTGCGCAGCTGTCGGGCGGACAGCAGCAGCGGGTGGCCTGTGCGCGCGCCCTGGCATCCCGCCCGGAGCTGATCTTCGCCGACGAACCGACCGGCAATCTCGACTCACGCGCCGGCGCCGAAGTCCTCGGATTCCTGCGCGAGGCGGTGGACCACCTGGACCAGACGGTCGTGATGGTCACGCACGACCCGGGCGCCGCGGGCCACTCCGATCTGGTGCTCTACCTCGCGGACGGGCAGATCGTGGACACGATGCCGGAACCGACGGCCGAGGCCGTACTGGAGCGGATGCGCCTGTTCTCCGGCGGCCGGACGCAACCACCGGCCACGGGGGCCGACCCCTTGACCAAGGACTGAGGGCGCGCCGTGCTCAGAGCGACACTGCGGAGCTTCTTCGCGCACAAGGGCCGGTTGCTGCTGTCGATGCTCGCGATCCTGCTGTCCGTGGCCTTCGTCAGCGGATCACTGATCTTCTCGGACACCGTCTCCCGCACCTTCGACCGCCTGTTCGCCTCCACGTCCGCGGATGTCACGATCGCGCCGAGGGAAGATGTCGGCGAGAGTCTGCCGACCGGGGTCGTACGGACCGTGCCGGCCTCGCTCGCGCAACGTGTGGGAGCCCTCGACGGGGTCGCCGGCACCCACGTCGACGCGGCCGTCGAGAACATCACCGTCGTCGACGACCGCAACGAGCCCGTCGGGCCCACCAGCGGCGCGCCCACGATCGCCACCAACTGGTACGTCACCGACCGCAGTCCCGTGAAGCTCACCAGCGGACACGCGCCGCGCGGCCCGGGCGAGGCGCTGCTGGACCGGAACACCGCCGACAAGGCGAAGCTGGGCATCGGCGACACCCTCACCCTCCTCGCCCAGCCCGGTTCTTTCCGGGTCGAGATCGTCGGCATCGCGACGTTCCGGACCACCAACCCCGGTGCGGCGCTGGTCTTCCTGGACACGCCGACCGCCCAGACCAAGGTGCTGGGCAGGCCCGGCGAAGCCACCTCCATCTCGGTCGACGCCGCCGACGGCGTCAGCGACGACACGCTCAAGCAGCGGGTCGCTGCCGAACTCGGTGACGCCTACGACCTCAAGACCGCCGACGAACAGGCGGAGTCCGACGCGGCGCAGCTCGGCGGATTCCTCGACGTGATCAAGTGGGTGATGCTGGGCTTCGCGGGCATCGCCGTCCTGGTGGGCATCTTCCTGATCGTCAACACCTTCTCGATGCTGATCGCCCAGCGCACTCGCGAACTGGGGCTGCTCCGCGCGCTCGGGGCCGACCGCCGCCAGGTCCGCCGTTCGGTGCTGACCGAGGCGGTGCTCCTGGGGCTGGTCGGCTCGACGCTCGGCCTCGCCGCGGGGGTCGGGCTGGCGGCCGGACTCATCGGGCTGATGAGCGCGTTCGGCATGAACCTCAGCGCGGCCGAGATGGTCGTGGGACCGGCGACTCCCGTCTCCGCCTACGCCGTGGGCCTGGGCGTCACCTTCCTCGCCGCGTATCTGCCCGCCCGCCGGGCCGCCCGGGTCTCCCCGATGGCGGCGCTCGTCGACGCCGAAGTCCAGGGTGTGGGGCGGCCGTTGAAGGTCCGCGCCGTCGCCGGGTCCCTGATGGCCGCCGCGGGTGCGGCCGCGCTCGCCGGCTGCGCGGCGAGCGACCGGACGGCGACCGCCTCCATGCTGCTCGGACTCGGCGTGGTGCTCACGCTGATCGCCACGATCGTCGCGGGCCCGCTCCTCGTACGCCCCGTGATCCGGGTACTGGGCGGGGCGTTCCCCAAGGTCTTCGGCTCGGTGGGCCGGATGAGCCAGCGCAACGCCCTGCGCAATCCACGGCGTACGGGCGCGACGGCCGCCGCGTTGATGGTGGGGCTGGCCCTGGTCGGCGGACTCTCGATCGCGAGCGCCTCGATGACCGAGTCGTTCGACAACCAGATCGACAAGACGCTCGGCGCCGACTTCGTCGTCCAGAACAGCAACTTCATGCCCTTCCCGCAGGAGATCACCGAGAAGGTGAAGGCCGTCGAGGGTGCCGGAACGGTCGTACGTCAGCGCTTCGCGCCTCTCGCTCTGACGCTGCCGGACGGCAAGCGGGTGGAGTCGACGGCCTCCGGGTACGACCCGAAGCTGGACGAGGCCGCCAACATCACCTACGCGAGCGGAAGCACCGCGACCGCGCTGGCCGCCGACAGCATCGCCATGGACGTCGCATACGCCACCGAACACCGGGTGCGGATCGGGTCGGTGCTGCCGGCCGAGTTCCCGGGCGGGCGGAAGGCCCGGCTGACCGTCGGGGCGCTCACCGACATGGACCAGACGGGCGGGCCGGGCATGGAAGGCGCTCTGTTCATGGGTCTGGCGACCGTCGAGAAGTATCTGCCGGGCGGCCAGGATGCCGCGGTCTTCGTCAACGCGGCCGACAGCGGCGCCACGGACGAGCTGCGGACCGGTCTCGAAGCCGCGCTCGACCCGTATCCCCAAGTGCAGGTGCGCGACCAGGCCGACTACAAGGAACTGATCCGCCAGCAGATCGCCGTGATGCTCTACCTCGTCTATGCGCTGCTCGGGCTGGCGATCGTCATCGCGGTGCTCGGGGTCGTCAACACCCTCGCCCTGTCGGTGGTGGAACGGACACGGGAGATCGGACTGCTGCGCGCGATCGGCCTCTCCAGGGTGCAGCTGCGGCGCATGATCCGGCTGGAGTCCGTGGTGATCGCGGTCTTCGGGGCACTGCTGGGGCTGGCGCTGGGCATGGTGTGGGGAGTGGCCGTCCAGCAGGTGCTGGCGCTGGAGGGCCTGACCGCGTTCGCCGTGCCGTGGGGCACGGTGATCGCGGTGGTGGTGGGCTCGGTGGTCGTCGGCCTCGCGGCGGCGGTGCTGCCGGCGCTCCGCGCGTCGCGGATGAACGTGCTGGCAGCGATCGCCCACGAGTAGGAGAAGCGCGGGCCGGGACACCGGGCGACCCGGCGCCCCGGAAGGCCGCGCCGCGCCCCAGCACCGACCGCCGACCAACCAACCGCCGACAGCCGACAGCCGAGAGCCGAGAGCCGAGAGCCGACCGAGTCTCACCGGACCGCCGATGTGAAGGAGAGGGAGAGTCCATGGCCAGGCCGTTCCGCTTCGCGGTGAACATGCTGACACCCACCGACGGCCCCGAGTGGCGCCGGAAGTGCCGGCGGGCCGAGGAGCTCGGCTACGACGTGATCCAGGTGCCGGACCACGTCGGCATGATGGCGCCGTTTCCCGCGCTGATGGCCGCCGCCGAGGTGACCGAGCGTCCTCGGCTCGGCACCTTCGTGCTCAACGCCGCGTTCTGGAACCCCGCGCTGCTCGCCCGGGAGATCGCCACATCCGATGCCCTCACCGGCGGCCGGCTGGAGATCGGCATCGGCGCGGGCTATGTGAAGGAGGAACACGACCGCGCCGGGCTGGAGTTCCGCACCCCCGGCGGCCGGGTCGCACATCTGCGTCACACGGTCGAGGAGGTGGACCGGCTGCTCCGCGACGACGGACATCTGCCGAAGACGGCACACAAGCCCCGTCCTCCGCTGCTGATCGGCGGGAACGGGGACAAGGTCCTGCAACTCGCCGCCGAGCACGCCGACATCGTCGCCTTCACCGGCGCCCGGGACAGCGGGGACGGGCTCCAAGTGCTCACCGCCGAGGAGGTCGACGGACGGATCGCGGCGTACCGCGGGATGGCCGGCGGACGGTCCGACGAGCAGGAGCTGAATCTGCTGCTCCAGCTCGTCGCGGTCACCGACGACCGCGAGGCCGCGGTGAAGGAGCTGTTGCCCCGCGTCCCGCATCTGAGTGTCGAGCAGGTGCTGGACCTGCCCCTGCTGGCCGTCGGCACGGTCCAGGCGATCGCCGGTCAGCTGCGCGAGCAGCGTGAGCGCTACGGCTTCAGCTACTTCACCGTCCTCGATCCGTACCTGGAGACGTTCGCCCCGGTGATGGACGAACTGCGCAAGGGGTGAACAACGCGGCGGTCGACGTCGCGTCCCGGGGCACCGTGCCGCGGCGCGGTGTCTCGAACCCTGAAAGCCGGTGGCAGGCCCGCTCCCCCGCGTGCTTGGCTCGGCCCGTGATCGATCTGCGCATACGGACCGCCCGGCCGGACGAGGCGACGAGAGTTCTGGTCTTCTGGAAGGAGGCGGCCGAGGGGACGAGCGTCACGGACGACGTGGACGGCGTCACCCGGCTGATCTCCCGCGACCCCGAGGCATTGATCCTCGCCGAGTCCGACGGCCTGCTCGTCGGTTCCGTGATCGCGGGTTACGACGGATGGCGGTGTTCCCTCTACCGGCTCGCCGTCCTCCCCTCCCACCGCAGACGCGGTGTCTCGCGAGCTCTGCTGGAGGCGGCGGAGCGCCGGTTCGCCGCCGTCGGCGGACGCCGTGGCGATGCCATGGTTTTGGAAGCCAACGAACAGGCACACGGAGCATGGGCGGCCGCCGGTTACCGGAAGGAGAACCACTGGCGGCGCTGGGTGAAACCGTTCGCGCGCCCCTCCCGTCCCGTTTGACTTTGCCGGTCCTTTACCATGGGTGAACCATCACTCTCCGTACGAAAGGTGTGAGCGTCCGTCCATGGGCGAGCCTCCCAGTAGCAGACATCGCGCATTCCTCCTCCCGCTGTCCGATCATGGGACGGAGGTGACCCGATGACGGAAGTGCTCCTGCTCCTCGTGGCCGTGCTGCTCTCACTGGCCTGCGGCGCCTTCGTCGCGGCGGAGTTCTCGCTCACCACGGTCGAGCGTGCCGACCTCGAGAAGGCCGTCGAGCGGGGTGAACGAGGCGCGGCGAGCGCCCTCAAGGCCGTACGCAGCCTGACCTTCCAGCTCTCGGGCGCCCAGCTCGGCATCACCGTCACCAACCTGATCGTCGGCATGCTGGCCGAGCCCTCGGTCGCCAAGCTGATCCGCGGTCCGGTCGAAGCGGCCGGACTCTCGCCCGCCATGGCCTCCTCGGTGGCCCTCGTCCTCGGTACCGCGCTGTCCACCCTCGTGCTGATGGTCGTCGGCGAACTGGTCCCGAAGAACTGGGCCATTTCCTCCCCGCTGGCCGTGGCCAAGGTGGTCGCCCCCGCGCAGCGGGTGTTCACCGCCGCCTTCAAGCCGCTGATCGGCCATCTCAACAACACGGCCAACCGCATCCTGCGCCGGCTCGGCATGGAGCCGACCGAGGAGCTGGCCTCGGCCCGCAGCCCGCAGGAACTGGTCGCCCTGGCCCGTCACTCCGCCAAGGCGGGCGCGCTGGAGGCGGACACCGCCGAGCTGTTCGTCCGGACCCTGAAGCTCGCCGAGCTCACCGCGGAGAACGTGATGACCCCGCGCGTGCAGGTCACGGCGCTGGAGGTGCAGGCCACGGCCGAGGACGTCGCCAACGCGACCCGCGCGACCGGGCTCTCCCGCTTCCCCGTCTACCGCGGCAGCCTCGACACCGTCGTCGGCATCGCCCACATCAAGGACGTCCTGGCGGTACCGGCCGACGACCGGACCCGCCGCGGCGTCACCGAACTGCTGCGCGAGCCGCTGCTGGTGCCGGAATCCCTCACGGTCGACCGGCTCCTCGACCGGCTGGCCGGCAAGTCCACGATGGCCGTCGTCATCGACGAGTACGGCGGCACGGCCGGTGTCGTGACGATGGAGGACATCGTCGAGGAGGTCGTCGGCGAAGTGCGGGACGAACACGATCCGCACGAGACGCCGGACCTCGCACCCGCCGGCCAGGACGCCGACGGCCGCACCCTGTGGTCGGCCGACGGCGCCGCACGCACGGACCAGCTGGAGCGCATCGGCCTGCGGGTGCCGGAAGGCCCGTACGAAACGCTCGCGGGTCTGATCGCCACCGAGCTGGGACGCATCCCCGTCGAGGGTGACCGCATCGACCTCGAAGGCTGGCGCCTCGATGTCCTGGACGCCTCCGGGCGGCGCGCCGCGAGGGTGCTGCTGCACGCTCCGCTCCCCTCGGCCGACGAGCCCGTGGAGGCCGGACGATGACCGCGATCCAACTTCTCATCGGTCTGCTGACCCTGGTGGTCAACGCCTTCTTCGTCGGCGCCGAATTCGCGCTGATCTCGGTGCGCCGCAGTCAGATCGAGCCCCACGCGGAGGCCGGCGACCGGCGGGCCCGCAGCGTCATCTGGGGCCTGGAACATGTGTCGGCACTGCTGGCGGCGGCCCAGCTCGGCATCACGCTGTGCACCCTGGTGCTCGGCATCGTCGCCGAGCCCGCGATCGCGCATCTGCTGGAGCCGGTGTTCGACGCGATCGGCGTGCCGCACGGTGCGGTGCACCCGATCTCGTTCGTGATCGCCCTGGCCGTGGCGACGTATCTCCACATGCTCCTCGGCGAGATGGTGCCGAAGAACATCGCGCTGGCCGAGCCGACCCGGAGCGCTCTGCTCCTCGGCCCGCCGCTGGTGGCGCTCGCACGGGCGCTGCGGCCGGTGATCTTCACGATCAACGCCTGCGCCAACGCCCTGCTCAAGCTGCTGAAGGTCGAGGTCAAGGACGAGGTGGCCGCGACCTACTCGGACGACGAACTCGCCCGGATGGTGCGGGACGCCGGCGAGGCCGGCCTGCTCGACGACCGGTCCGCGGAACGTCTGCGCGACGCTCTGGAGCTGGGCCGCCGTCCCGTGCGGGACGTGGTGAGGCCGGTCGAGCAGGTGGTGTACGCGCAGGCGGGGACCACCCCCGAGCAGCTGGAGAGGCTGGCGGCCGAGTCCGGGTACTCGCGTTTCCCGGTGGTCGACGCCCGCCGCATCCTCGGCTATCTCCATGTGAAGGACGCCCTGGACGCGACCCCGCGCGACGAGCCCTTCCCGGTCACGGCGCTGCGGCCGATCGCTCGGGTCCGTGCGGCGACACCTCTGGACGACGTACTGACCGCGATGCGCCGCAGCCGTACGCACCTGGCGGCGGTCCTGGACGAGGACGACTCCCCGGTGGGCCTGGTGACGATGGAGGACGTGCTGCGGGAGCTGGTCGGCCGGCGGGACTAGGGTCTGCCGCCTGACGGCGGGACCGGACCGAGCCGCTGACGGCGGCCGGTCCGGTCTTCGCACGACCGGGGACCGGCCGCCGCCTGCGCCGGGCGGCTCACGGCCGGAGGCTCAATCGATCGTGAAGCCCCAGAAGACGCCGACTTCCCCGGCGGACACAGCGATGACACCGCAGTCCATCACGTGCTCGGTGAAACACTCGTAGGAACCCTCACGACGGAACATGTCCGCGTGGGGATCGTCCAGCGCTGCCGACACGTTCGTGAAGTACAGAGCATCCCGCCCGAACCGTTCCAGGACGCCACGCGCGTGGGAGATCAGCTCTCGCTCCCGCGCAGCGAAATCCGGAATACCGTCCACCTGGAACCAGTCGCCCAAGAGGGAGACCAGCAGCTGCTCGGCCCCCGTCCTGGCCACGGGAAAGACGGAGGCGTAGGCGGCCGGCGTGACGGCAGTGAACGGGTTGTCCGGGCCAGTGCCGTAACGACGCCCGCCGGGGGCCATGACCAGCCTTGGCCAGCCACGAGGGTCGTCCGTCGTCAGCCGCATGACATCGAACGCGTCCCGCCTCCAGTCCTTGTGCCGTCGCGCCCCCACCGCCGCGAACATGCCTTCCCCGAACAGGGCGCGAAGGGATGCGCTCCACGATGCCTCGTCCACCTGAGCCCGCCCTAGAACGCCGTCGCCCGGACCCACGCGTCGAGCGCCGAGCGCTCGCCGGACACACCGAAGCGCGGGTCGTCGTACCGGTACCGGCCGTACAGGAGAAGCAGCAGGTCACCCGCCGGTCCCTGGACGCGGGCCGAGGCCGCGGGCCCGGCGACCCGGGGCGGGACCGCCGGGCCGGGACCGATACCCGAGCCCGAGGCCGTCCAGCGGTACCCGCCCCCGCCGAACGAGACGGTCCAGCCCGCCCCCGTGTCCATGGCCACCAACCGCAGCGAACCCTCAGGCAGTACGCCGACGGGTTCCGCGAGCCACGGGTAGCAGGGCAGGTTCTCCAGGAACTCCTCGATCCCGTCGGCCGCCGTGCCCGGGGCGATCCGCGGCTCCTGGCCCAGGGCGAGTTCGGCGTCCGCGAGGTGGACGACCGCCTCGAAGAGCAGCCGGCGGGGGAAGAACCGCACCCGCTGGTCGGCGCCGTGCGACCACATCGGAGTGTCCGGGTCGACGCCTCGCATCGTGCGGACCGAGGCCTCGGCGCTGCGGGCCAGCCACCGGGGGTACGTGCCCGGGTCGTCCGGGAGGTCCAGCGGCACGTCCTTCGACCAGACGCGTTCGGCGGCGCGGGTGCGCACCAGGTGTTCCATCCAGCGGTGGGTGGTGCCGTGGTGCCGTACGAGGTCGGCGAAGGTCCAGCCGGGGCAGGTCGGCACCGGCGTCGCCGGGTCCACGTCCCGTACGGCCTGGACGAAGCGCCGCCCCAGGTCCTCCACCGCGTCGCAGTAGAGCTCGTGCTGGTCGTCGTCGATACCGAAGTCCTCGCAGATGCGCAGCACGTCGTCGCGCAGCCCTCCGTCCGGCCGGCGGGCGGCGGTCTGCCGGAGCAGGACCGACAGCGCGCCGCGGTCGGCGGGTGAGAGCCGGCCCAGGAGACAGCCGGTGTTCTCCAGCCACTTCACCGCGGTGTCGGGGTCGAGCACATCGTCGTCACAGGTGGCGACCGAGGTCACCAGATCGGCCAGCGCTTCGGTCAGCGCGTTCAGCAGCGCGTCGCTCACAGGGCTCCCTCCCGGTACGGAACCGACGGACCTTACCGCGCGGTAGGATCCTTCCGCCATGGAGATGCATGCCAACTACACCAGCTTTGTCGCGCTCGGCGACTCCTTCACCGAGGGCATGTCCGACCTGATGCCCGACGGGACCTACCGGGGCTGGGCGGATCTGCTCGCCGGCCGGCTGGCCGTCCGCACCGAGGGGTTCCGCTACGCGAACCTGGCGGTCCGCGGAAAGCTCATCAAGCAGATCGTCGACGAGCAGGTCGATGTCGCCGCCGCCATGCGACCCGATCTGGTCACGCTGGTGGGCGGGCTGAACGACACCCTGCGCCCCAAGTGCGACATGGGCCACGTCCGCGGTCTGCTGGAAGAGGCCGTGGAGAAGCTGACGCCGTCCTGCGGTCAGCTGGTGCTGATGCGCAGCCCGGGCCGCAACGGACCGGTGATGGAGCGCTTCCGCCCCCGCATGGAGGAGCTCTTCGACTTCATCGACGAGCTGGGCGCCCGGCACGGCGCTCTCGTGGTGGACCTCTACGGCTCCGGGGCGCTCGGCGACCAGCGGCTGTGGGACGTGGACCGGCTGCATCTGACGGCGGAGGGGCACCGGCGGGTGACGGAGGCCGTCTGGCAGACCCTCGGCCTCGACGCCGAGGACGACTGGCGCTCGCCGCTGCCACCGGCCGTGCAGGCGCGGTGGACGGCCCGCCGCGTCGCCGACGTGCAGTTCGCGCGCCAGTACCTGGGGCCGTGGATCGGACGCCGGCTCACCGGCCGGTCATCGGGCGACGGCCTGGCGCCCAAGCGGCCGGAGCTGCTGCCGTACGAGCTCCCGCGCACGGACGATTTCTCGTAGCAAGCCACAAACCGGGGCGGCACACTGGCCTGCACAAACCGCCAGTAGAATCCGTACACGTGACTGCAAAGCCTCGTATCCCCAACGTCCTGGCCGGCCGCTACGCCTCCGCGGAGCTCGCCGTCCTGTGGTCCCCCGAGCAGAAGGTGAAGCTGGAGCGGCAGCTCTGGCTGGCCGTGCTGCGCGCGCAGAAGGACCTCGGGATCGAGGTGCCGGACAGCGCCCTGACCGACTACGAGCGGGTCGTCGACCAGGTCGACCTGGCCTCCATCGCCGAGCGCGAGAAGATCACGCGCCACGATGTGAAGGCCCGGATCGAGGAGTTCAACGCGCTCGCCGGTCATGAGCACGTGCACAAGGGCATGACGTCCCGCGATCTGACCGAGAACGTCGAGCAGCTTCAGATCCGCCTCTCCCTGGAGCTGATGCGCGACCGTACCGTCGCGGTACTGGCCCGCCTCGGCAAGCTCTCCGCCGAGTACGCCGAGCTCGTGATGGCCGGACGCTCGCACAATGTCGCCGCCCAGGCCACGACGCTCGGGAAGCGGTTCGCCACCGCCGCCGACGAGTTGCTGGTGGCGTACGGACGGCTGGAGGACCTGCTGGCCCGCTACCCGCTGCGCGGGATCAAGGGGCCCGTGGGCACCGCTCAGGACATGCTCGACCTGCTCGGCGGGGACGCGGCGAAGCTCGCGGACCTGGAGGGGCGCATCGCCGGGCATCTGGGCTTCGCCCACGCCTTCACCTCGGTCGGCCAGGTCTACCCCCGTTCCCTCGACTACGACGTCGTCTCCGCGCTGGTCCAGCTGGCGGCAGCGCCGTCGTCCGTCGCCAAGACGATCCGGCTGATGGCCGGGCACGAACTGGTCACCGAGGGCTTCAAGCCGGGCCAGGTCGGCTCCTCCGCGATGCCGCACAAGATGAACACCCGCTCCTGCGAGCGCGTGAACGGCCTCATGGTGATCCTGCGGGGCTACGCCTCGATGACGGGCGAGCTGGCGGGCGACCAGTGGAACGAGGGCGACGTCTCGTGCTCCGTGGTGCGCCGGGTGGCCCTGCCCGACGCGTTCTTCGCGTTCGACGGTCTGCTGGAGACGTTCCTGACGGTGCTGGACGAGTTCGGCGCCTTCCCCGCCGTCGTCGCCCGGGAGCTCGACCGCTACCTCCCCTTCCTCGCCACCACGAAGGTGCTGATGGGCGCCGTACGGGCGGGGGTCGGCCGCGAGGTGG
Organism: Streptomyces sp. CA-251247; assembly: GCF_050952975.1. Classification (NCBI taxonomy): domain Bacteria; kingdom Bacillati; phylum Actinomycetota; class Actinomycetes; order Kitasatosporales; family Streptomycetaceae; genus Streptomyces; species Streptomyces sp. CA-251247. The sequence continues at coordinate 1,190,263 of NZ_CP191861.1, forward strand.
CGCACGAGGCCATCAAGGAGAACGCCGTCGCCGCCGCGCTCGCGATGCGGGAACAGGGCGCCGAGCGCAACGAGCTGCTCGACACGCTGGCCGCCGATGAGCGCATCCCGCTGGACCGCGGGCAGCTGGACGCCCTGATGGCCGACAAGCTGTCCTTCACCGGTGCCGCCGCCGACCAGGTCGCCGCCGTGGTGGGCCGGATCGAGGCCGTCGTCAAGGAGCACCCCGCGGCAGCGGGCTACACCCCGGGGTCGATCCTCTGACGCCCGACGAACTGGAGGCCGCCCGCGACCGCGTCATCGACGATGTGGTGGCGGGCGGTCTGCATGTGCTGTTCTGCGGGATCAACCCGGGCCTGATGTCGGCGGCGACGGGTCATCACTTCGCCCGCCCCGGCAACCGGTTCTGGCCCGTACTGCATCGGTCGGGCTTCACACCCCGCCAGTTGAAGCCCTCCGAGCAGCGGGAGCTGCTCACCTACGGGCTCGGCATCACGAATGTGGTGGCGCGGGCGACCGCGCGGGCCGACGAGCTGAGCGACGAGGAGTTCCGCGAGGGCGGGCGCTTGCTGGCCGCGAAGGTGGAGCGGCTGCGGCCTAGGTGGCTGGCGGTGGTCGGGGTCACGGCCTACCGCACGGCTTTCGGCGACCGGAAGGCCCGGATCGGTCCGCAGGAGCGCACGATCGGCGGGACACGGATCTGGGCGCTGCCCAATCCGAGCGGACTGAACGCCCATTGGACGGCGCAGACGATGGCGGAGGAGTACGCCCGGCTGCGCGCGGCGGCGGAGTGCTCCTGAGCCGCGGTCTTCCCGGATGCCGTTCAGGGCGGGTCGTTCGCGGTGACGACGGCCAGGAGCTGGAACTCGGAGAGGCCGACGCCTATCCACCGGCCTTCGACGCGCCAGAGATGGAGCCAGGGGACGGTGGAGCTCAGGCGCAGCCACGGCTCCGGTATGCCCCCCTCGCCGGGTCCGGTCCGGGCGGCGCGCAGCTGGGTGCCGGTCAGGTCGAAGAGCGAGGCATCGCCCCAGCGGTGGTCCAGCGCCTCCAGCAGGGCGTCGTGCTCCGCCCGGCGCTGTTCCGCTTCCGCGCGGAGGTCCGCGTCGGGTCCCGCGACGGCGTACGGATCACCCGGATCGGGATGTCCGCCCAGCACCGCTATGTGAAAGCCCGGGCCCTCGGAGCCGACATCCGACGGTCCGGGCTCCGCTGCGAACTGCCGGGAGCGCAGCAGGTCGATCGTCTCGAGGTGCCGTGCCGTGGTCATGCCCCCAGTAAAGCTGCCTGCACTGACATATGGCTGTCCGTCAGACAAGGAGAGCGGCAGGGCGCGCGACGACCCACCGTTGCACCCCTTGCACCGACCGTGCACGTCGTACGGCCAGCGAGTACGATCCGGCAGAACACGCGCTCGAGCTGGGAGGACACACAGTGGGGCGGCTGACCGGCGGAGACCCGTCGCTGCTGCGGCGGATCAACTCCGCGGTGGTACTGCATGCGCTACGAGGCGCCGGCTCCCCCACGCTCACGGACCTGACGCGGATCACCGGGCTCTCCCGGCCGACCGTCGAAGGCGTGGTCGAGGGTCTCATCGAGGCCGGCCTGGTCGTCGAGTCCGTTGCCGAGGAGGGTGCGGCCCGCCGCCAGGGACGGCCCGCGAGGCGATTCCGCTTCCGCGCCGAGGCCGGCCATCTGCTGGGCGTGGAGATCGGACCGCACCGGGTCGCGGCCCTGCTGTCCGGCCTGGACGGCCGCATCATCGGGGCCGGGTCCCGGGAGGTGTCGGAGACCGCCTGCGCGGACGACCGGCTGGAGCGGGTGCGGCTGGTGGTCGCCGATGTCCTGCGCCGGGCCGGGATCGCCCGTAACAGCCTGCGGGCCGTGGGAGTGGGCTCACCGGGGATCGTGGAGGCCGACGGGACCGTACGGCTCGGGACCGCGCTGCCGGGCTGGACGGGGCTCGCGCTCGGGCAACGGCTCCAGCGCTCGTTCCGCTGTCCGGTGCTGGTGGAGAACGACGCCAACGCGGCCGCGGTGGCGGAGCATTGGAAGGGCTCGGGACGGGACTCCGACGACCTTGTCTTCGTCCTCGCGGGGCTCAGCCCGGGTGCCGGCTCGCTGATCGGCGGACGGCTGCACCGGGGCTTCGGCGGAGCGGCGGGGGAGATCGGCGCGCTGCATCTGCTCGGGCGGGACGTGACCCCTGAGCGGTTGCTGTCGACGACGGACGAACCGCTGCATCCGCTGGACGAGCAGGCGGTGGCCGATGTCTTCGCACTCGCCAAGGGCGGCGACTCACGGGCGCAGGAGGCCGTCGAGCGTTTCATCCAGCGTCTGGTCCACGATGTGGCGGCCCTGGTGCTGGCGCTGGATCCCGAACTGGTGGTGATCGGCGGCTGGGCGGCCGGTCTGGACGGTGTACTCGACCCGCTGCGCGACGAGTTGTCGCGGTACTGCCTGCGGCCGCCACGGGTCGCTCTGTCCCTGCTCGGTGAGGCGGCGGTGGCGACGGGCGCGCTGCGGCTGGCGCTCGACCACGTCGAGGAGGAACTCTTCGCCGTGGAGGGAACGGTGACGGCCCGCCGCTGAGCCTCAGCTCGTGCGACGGGCCGTGCGGGGACGGGGGTGCGCGTACCAGATCGGGCCCGGGAGGCGCGGGCGCTCCCGGTCGAGTCCTGGGCAGCGCGGCGTTCCCGGTCGAGTCCTAGGAGGCGCGGCGTTCCTCGTCGTGGTGCCTGATCTCGACATCGCCCGAGTCGCCGAAGGTGAGCCTGCAGGTGTCGGCGCGGTAGGTGGCGACCGACAGCGCGGCTGTCCTGCCGGCGGAGAAGTAACGGGTGGTGACCATCAGCACGGGCGCGCCCGGCAGCCGGTCGAGCTCCTTGGCGTCGTCGGCGCGGGCCGAGCCGAGCTCCACGGCGCGGTCCTGGCCGTCGAGTTCGCGGCGCTGAAGTTCCCGCAGGACGGCACGCGCACGGGCCGGCCCCGAGGGCGTGTCGATGGCGGAGAGCTCGGCGACGGATGCGGCCGGCACGTAGAGCAGCTCGGCCGCGACCGGTTGTCCGTGGCTGACGCGCAGCCGGCGCACGACGTACGTCTCCTCGTCGGCGCCGGTGTCCAGGAACCGTGCGACCGCGACCGGCGGCACAGCCTGGGTGCAGTCGACCGACTGCCAGGAGTCCTGCGCCGATCCGGGCCACGCGTGCTCGGTGGTGGAGACGTCCACGCCCACGCGCGGAGGGGCGACGGTCGTACCGACGCCGCGGCGGCGCTGGAGTCGTCCTTCGAGCTCGAGCTGTTCGAGTGCCTGGCGCAGGGTCGCGCGGGCAACTCCGAAGCGGGCGGCCAGATCTCGTTCGTTGGGCAGGATCTCGCCCACCGCGAAGTCCGAGTCCAGCGCTTCACCGATCACGGTCTTGAGGTGCCAGTACTTCGGCTCCGGCACTGATTCGAGCTGCGTGGTCCCCACCCTGATCCTCCGCAATGGCCGTGTCAGCGGCGGCTTTTCCGCGCCCTTGTTTATTAAAGGTTCCTGCACTAACTCTGCGACCATAGGACGGCCCACCACCTTGGTCAAGACCAATCCTGCGTTCGTCACGCTGTGAGGTCGAGTGGGTTCGCAGCGCGTTCACAGGGCGTTCGTATCCCAGTGAAACGCGCGCGGCAAAGACCCCCTGCCCTTTTCGGACAGAGGGTCGGAGCGGGGCCGCTCGCAGGTCAGAGGGTGGGGAGCGCGCCGAGTTTGTCGGGGTTGCGCATCAGGTGGATGCACTGGATGCGGCCGCCCCGGATCTCCAACTGGAAGACGGTGTCCGGCTTTCCGGCGCTGAACACCACGAGCCCCGGTGCGCCGTTGATCTCGGGGAACGTGAAGTCCGCCGCGGGGATCGGCTGCTTCGCCACCGCGAACAGGAACCGTCCCACCTTGTCCGCGCCCTCCAGGATCCGCACCGGGGCCTTGGCCTTGCCTCCGCTGTCGCTGATCATCCGGACGTCGGGGGCGAGGAGGTCCAGCAGGGCGTCCAGATCGCCGCCGGCCGCTGCGGTGAGGAAGCGCTGGGTGAGATCGCGCCGTTCGCCGGGGTCCACGTCGTAGCGGGGTTTGCGCTCCTCCACATGCCGCCGCGCACGGCCCGCGAGCTGTCGCACGGCCGCCTCGGAGCGCTCCAGCGTGGTCGCGATCTCGCCATAGGGAAAGCCGAAGGCCTCGCGGAGCACGAACACCGCCCGCTCCAGCGGCGATAGCGACTCCAGGACCACGAGCACGGCGAGGGAGACGGATTCGGCGAGAACCGCCTGCTCGGCCGTGTCGGGGACCGTGCTGCCGAAGTCCGTGGCGATCGGCTCGGGGAGCCACGGACCGATGTACGCCTCGCCCCTCGCCCTGATCTGCCGCAGCCGGTCGATCGCGAGCCGGGTGGTGATCCGTACGAGATAGCCGCGCGGCTCCGCCACATCGTCGCGCTCCTGCGCGGTCCACCGCAGCCACGCGTCCTGCACCACGTCCTCGGCGTCGGCCGCCCGGCCGAGCATGCGGTAGGCCACACCGGTCAGCACGGGCCGGTGCTCTTCGAAGACGTCGGTCGCAGTGTCGCTCGCCACGCTTCCATCCCACCCGACGGCGCATCCGCTGTCCAGGCGGCGGGGGCGCGCCGCGCCGCACATCCACGTCCGCCCGGCGGTTCCTCTTGAACTGGAAGCTACTGAGCGGTAATTCTTACGGACAAGCGGCCGGGCCGCCCGTCCCACGGGCGTACGCCGTCCGACACATCGGTGCCGTGGCGAGACCAAGGAGCAGCAGGGCATGGTCGCGAAGATCTCGTTCTCCGTCGAGTCACCCCGGGGCAGCCGGGAGCTGTCCGTCTCCTACGAGAGGGCGGGCTCGGGCGAACCGCTGCTGCTGCTCCACGGCATAGGGCATCACCGCCAGGCCTGGGACCCGGTGATCGGGATTCTCGCGGCCGAGCGCGAGGTCATCGCGGTCGACCTGCCCGGCTTCGGTGTCTCCCCGGCACTGCCCGACGGGGTGCGGTACGACCTGGCGGCCGTCGGAGGTGCGCTCGCCACGCTCTGCGAGGCACTGGACATCGAGCGGCCCCATGTCGCCGGCAACTCCCTCGGCGGGCTGCTGGCCCTCGAGTTGGGCCGCGAGAAGCTGGTCCGTTCCGTCACCGCCCTCTCCCCCGCCGGCTTCTGGACGGAGGGGGAACGGCTCTTCGCCTTCGGAACACTGCGGGCCATGCGGCTGGGCGCCCAGTCGTTGTCCCTGCCGATGATCGAGTGGCTCGCCCGCAGCGCCGCCGGACGCGCGGCACTCACCAGCACCATCTACGCCAAGCCGGGCAGGCGTTCACCCGAGGCCGTCGTCGCGGAGACCCTCGCGCTGCGGGGTGCCACCGGCTTCCACGAGACCCTCCTGGCCGGCCGCGACGTCCTGTTCACCGACGACATTCCCGATGTGCCCGTCACCATCGCCTGGGGCACCCGCGACCGGCTGCTGTTCCGCCGGCAGGGTGTCCGCGCCAAGCAGGCCATCCCCGGCGCCCGGCTCGTCCGGCTGCCCGGATGCGGCCACGTGCCGATGAACGACGACCCCGCTCTCGTCGCCCGCGTCCTGCTGGACGGCAGCCGCTGACCCGCGCCCGAAGACGCCGGAGCCGAGCGCCGCGCCCGCTCCGACCAGCACTCCGCCCGCAGCCTGGGCGGGACCGAACGATCCGGTGCCCACGAGCGGCGCGGTGAGGGCGGCGGCGACGGGGATGAGGCCGGTGAAGAGCGTCGCCCGCTCGGTGCCGATCCGCTGCAGTCCCCTGTACCAGGTCACAAAGCCGATGACGGTCACCACGGCCGCCTGCCACAGCAGCGCCAGTGCCTCGCCCTGCTCCGGGGTCCGCACGAATGCGGCGCCGTCCACGACGAGTCCGACGATCGTGGACTCGATGGCCGCGACACCGCAGACGGTCGCCGTGAGCAGTTTGGGTCCGAGCGGCCGGAGCACGGGCGCCGCCAGCACGGCGAACCCGACCTCGCCCGCCAGCGCGGCCACCGACCAGCCGATGCCCGCGGCGTCGGCGCGGCCCCAGCCCTGGACCGTGAAGGCCCCCGCCGCCACGAGCAGCGCTCCGAACAGGACCGGCCGGGTGGGCCGCCGGCCGTCCGCGAGCGGTACGAGCACGGCGACGATGACGGGCGCGCAGCCGACGAACACGCCCGGGACCGCGGGCTCGGCGGTGCGTTCCGCCGCCAGGATCGCCAGGTTGAACCCGACCATGCCGACTCCGGCGAGCAGGGCGATGCGGCCCCACTGGGACGGACTGAGCAGTTTCAGCGGGGCGAGTGCGGCCCGTCCGCCGAGCAGGGGCAGCAGAAGCAGGCAGGCCAGGGCATAGCGAACGGCCTGACCTCCGGCGTACGGGTAGTCGCCGAGGACGCTGTTGGCGGTGAAGGAGGCGCCGACCAGGCAGTAGGCGAAGGAGACGAGCCCCACGCCGTGCAGCGTGTGGGTGTTCATACGGTTCATGGGGACGACGCTATGGACGCCCGCGGTCCCCTTTAAGGTCCACTTCCATGACGACATCGGGGACCAATCCGCAGGACGGGCCGTCCTGGACGACCGCCTGGGAACTGCTGCTGCCGGCCGCCGGAGCACCGGCCCGCCGGCGCGGCCGGGCCCTCCAGTCGGCCCTGCGCGAGTCGGTCAGATCGGGCCGGCTGGCAGCCGGTACCCGGCTGCCCTCCAGCCGGGAACTCGCCGCAGACCTCGGGGTGTCCCGCGGCCTGGTCACCGAGGCGTACGAACAGCTGACCGCCGAGGGCTATCTGCGCAGCGACCGGGGCGCGGGCACCTGGGTGGGGGACGCGGCACGGGCCGGTGCCCGGGCGGCGCGGGACCTCGCACCGCGGGCGTCCGGCGCCCGGGTGGACTTCCGTCCCGGCACCCCCGACCTCTCGCTCTTCCCGGGCGCCGCGTGGGCCGCCTCGCACAAGTCCGTACTGGCGCGGCTGCCCCATCGGGCGCTGGGCTACCCGGATCCACGCGGCCTGCCCGAGCTGCGTACCGCTCTCGCGTCGCTGCTCGTCCGGCGCCGCGGTGTCGTCGCCGATCCCGAACGGCTGGTGGTGTGCTCGGGCGTCGCCCAGGCCATGACCCTGCTCGGTTTCGTGCTGCACGGGCACGGGCTGCGGACGATCGGGGTCGAGGACCCGGGGAGTCCGCAGCACGGCCCGCTGTTGGCCGCGGCGGGTCTCGGCGAGACACCGCTCCCGCTGGACGACGACGGACTGGCCATGGAACCGCTGCACCGGTCCGGTGTGCGGGCCGTGGTGACGACACCGGCGCATCAGTTCCCCTCCGGGATCGCCTACTCCGCGCAGCGCCGCACCGAACTCCTCGACTGGGCACGGTCGGTGGACGGACTGGTCGTCGAAGACGACTACGACGGCGACTTCCGCTACGACCGCGCGCCGGTGGGCGCGCTCCAGGGCCTGGACCCCGAACGCGTCGCCTACAGCGGCTCGGTGAGCAAATCGCTCGCCCCGGGGCTGCGCCTCGGCTGGCTGCTGGTGCCCGAACGTCTCGCCGACGAGGTGGTCGAACGCAAGCGCACCATGGATCTGGGCAACCCCTCTCTCGACCAGGCGCTGCTCGCCGACTTCATCGACGGCGGCGGCTACGACCGGCAACTGCGACGCTGCCAGCGGGCCTACCGGGAGCGGCGCGACGCGCTCGTCGGCGCGCTCGACGAGCACTTCCCGGGCACGGAGGTGAGCGGGATAGCCGCCGGGCTCCATGCCATCGCGCGTCTGCCCGGGAGGTTCGGTCCCGAGCCGCGGTTCCTGGAGTCGGCGCGGCGGGCGGGCATCGTTCTGCGGGCGCTCGCCGAACACGGGACGGCACGGTATGCGGACTCGGCGGTCCGGCTCGTGCTCGGGTACGCGCATCTGACGCCGTCGGACATCGTGCGCGGGATCGGGTTGCTGGCACGCGAGACGCAGGGGGGCGGCCCGGCGGCGCACTGACGAGGCCGGCCGCCGACACCGCGCCACGGGGGCTGCGGCGTGCGGGAGTTGGGGGTGCCGGCGGGGATCGTTCACCGGTGGGCGAAGGTCCGGTCCGGTCCGGTCCGGTCCGGTCCGGAGAAGACGGTGGGCCGGCGGCGCGGTGGGCCCGGGCGCGGGAGGCCGTGCACGAAGGGCCCGGCGCGGAACCCGCCGAGGGGAGCCGGCGCCAGGAGGCCGGTGTACCAAACCAAAGGCCCGGGCGCGGAAGGCCGGTGTGCGGAAGGCCGGTTGTTCACCTCCGGTTCGTGTGCGCGCCGCAGCCGGGCGCTAGGCATGGCTCGGCACACCCGGCGCACCCCTGCCCCAACCGTTCTGGAGGCCCAGCGATGTCGCACAGCCCGCGGAGAACCCCCGACCGCCGTACCGTTCTGCGGGGCACGGTCGCCGCATCGGCGGCCCTCGCGCTTCCGGCGGTGGGCGCGGCACCCGCGCTGGCCCGCTCCGGCCGTCCCCGTGCGGCCTGGGGCGTGCAGACCGGCGATGTCACCACGTCGTCGGGACTGGTGTGGGCACGTTCGGACCGGCCCGCCCGCATGATCGTCGAGACGTCGGCGACGGACTCCTTCCGGCGTACGCACCGGTGGCACGGCCCGCTGCTCGGGGCCGGCACGGACTTCACCGGTACGGCGTCGCTGCGCGGGCTGCCGGCGGGCGAGCAGATCCACTACCGGGTCACGCTCGCGGACCCGGACGACCCCCGTCGTACCGGCGAGCCGGTGTACGGAACGTTCCGTACCGCACCCGCCCGGCGCCGTCAGGACGTCCGCTTTCTGTGGTCGGGCGACATCGCGGGCCAGGGCTGGGGCATCAATGTGGACATCGGCGGTTACCGCGCCTACGAGGAGATGCGCCGGCGCAATCCGGACTTCTTCCTGTGCAGCGGTGACACGGTGTACGCGGACGGCCCGCTGGTCCCGAGCGTGACGCTGCCGGACGGCCGTGTGTGGCGCAACCTGATGACCGAGGAGAAGGCGAAGGTCGCCGAGACGCTCGCGGAGTACCGCGGCACCTTCCGCTACAACCTCCTCGACGAGAACGTCCGCCGCTTCAACGCGCAGGTGCCGACCGTGGTCCAGTGGGACGACCACGAGGTGCGCAACAACTGGTACCCGGGCCAGATCCTCGACGACGTCCGCTACACCGAGAAGAACGTGGACGTCCTGGCCGCGCGTGCGTCCCGTGCGTTCAGCGAGTACTTCCCGGTCTCGACCCTTCCGTCGGGCGGGCGCGAGGGCCGGATGCACCGGGTGGTGCGGTACGGGCCGCTGCTCGACGTGTTCGTCCTGGACATGCGCTCGTATCGCAACGCCAACTCGCCGGGCCGGCAGGCCGACGACACACAGGGCATCCTCGGCGCCGAGCAGCTTGCCTGGCTGAAGCGGGAGTTGTCGCGGTCGCGTGCGGTGTGGAAGGTCATCGCGTCCGACATGCCGCTCGGTCTGGTGGTGCCCGACGGCGCGGCGAACTTCGAGGCGGTGGCGCAGGGCGACCCCGGCGCGCCCCTCGGACGCGAGCTGCAGATCGCGGAGTTGCTGCGGCACATCAAGCACCGCCGGATCACCGGAACGCTGTGGCTCACCGCGGATGTGCACTACACCTCGGCCCAGCACTACACGCCGGAGCGGGCCGCCTTCAAGGACTTCGCCCCGTTCTGGGAGTTCGTCTCGGGGCCGCTGGCGGCGGGCGGCTTCCCGGCCAACGCTCTGGATGCCACGTTCGGTCCCGAGCGGGTCTTCGTCCGCGCGCCCGAGCGGGCGAACGTCTCGCCGATGGAGTCCTCGCAGTACTTCGGCGAGGTCGACATCGACGGCGGCAGCGGTGAGTTGACCGTACGGCTGCGGGCCGAAGGAGGGACGGTGCTGTTCAGCAAGGTGCTCCAGCCGGGCCGCGTAGGACAGTAGGCAGGACAGGAGAAGACCGGGCATCCACCCGGACGTGAGCCCGGCCGTCCGCCTCCGCGAGGGGTGCGGGGCGGTCGGGTTCTGCTGTACGCCCGGCGTCACGCGCCGAGGTGACGCGGAACCGTCATGCGCGCGGAGGTGTGGAGTTCTCCCCGGGGGATACTCGCGGGGGCTGGGGATGCCGGGGCGAGGAGATCGTCGCAGCTCGCCGGGCTGTGGGTCCCGGCCGGTGATCTCGATACATCGGGCGACCGATCACTCCCCGCCAAAATCGGCCAAAAATGCCCTATAGCGGTTCAGATCCGCGCTTAACCCATCAGTCACAATACGTTCGCGATCACGCAACACAGAACGTTCACAGTGAGGGCATGACTGATGTGACTTCTGCGAAGAGTGCCCGCCGCCCCCACCACTGGCGACGGGATCTCGTCGAACTGGCCGCGCTGTTCACGGCGGTGGCCGTCGCCGACGGCATCGCGAATCTGGTCGGCCACAGCCCCGACGGTCCGTTCCTGCTCGTCGCCTCCGCCGTCGCCCTCGTGGCCACGGCCACGTTCCACACATGGTGGGCACGACGCCACGGCCACGCTCCTCCGGCCGGCACGAGCGATACCGCCGGCGGTACGGGCGCGGCCGGCGCCGAGCGTGCCGACGACGGCACACCGCACGAGACGACGCTGTGGCGCATGCGCACCACCGTCGAGGACGCGCCCGGCAGTCTCGCCGCGCTGTGCACCGCCCTCGCCTCCCTGCGCGTGGACATCCTCACCCTGCAGACGCACCCGCTCGCCGCAGGCACCGTGGACGAGTTCCTGCTCAGGGCCCCCGGCCCGCTCCAGGCCCGGCAGCTGACCCACGCCGTCTCCGCGGCCGGCGGCAGCAGCACCTGGATCGAGCGGGCGGACGCCCACGACCTCGTCGACACCCCGACGCGGGTGCTCGGCCTCGCCACCCGTACCGCCCTGGACGCGGCTGAACTCCCCCTTGCACTACGGCAGTTGCTCGGACGGTGCACCATCCACTCGCTGCCCGCCGTCTCCCTCACCGGCCGCCCCACCGGCGATCTCCCGCCGGTGGAAGGCGTCCTGGAGGACACGGTGATGCGGCTGCGCGACCCGAACGGAGGCGCGATCACCGTCGAGCGGCCCTATCTCCCCTTCACCCCCACCGAGTTCGCCCGGGCGCGCGCCCTGGTCGAGCTGGACGCCCGGCTCGGCCCCCGTATCCCGCGCAGCCAGGACGTCCTGACCCTCCCCGAGGGCAACGAGATCACCGTGCGCCGGGCCGACCAGAGCGACGTCGAAGCGGCGAAGGCGATGCACGAGCGGTGCTCGCAGCGCACGCTCGGCCACCGTTACCACGGGCCGGTCGGCGACGCCGACCGCTATCTGAACCACCTGCTCAGCCCGCGCTTCGGGCGCACACTCGCCGTCCAGACGGCCTCCGGCCGGCTCGTCGCCCTCGGCCATCTCCTGTGGGACGGGGACGAGACCGAGATCGCTCTGCTGGTGGAGGACGACTGGCAGCGCCGCGGCATCGGCTCGGAGCTGCTCGGCCGGCTCGTCGGCCTCGCCCGGGAGGCCCGCTGCAGCAGTGTGTACGCCGTGACCCAGTCGTCCAACACCGCCATGGTGGCGGCGATGCGCGGCCTGGGTCTGCCCCTCGACTACCAGATCGAGGAGGGCACGCTGGTGATCACAGCCCGACTGGACGGATCTGCCGAACAGCACCGGTCCTGGTTCGAACAGGCTGAGCGCTGAGCGCTTCGGCGAGATCCCGCCAGAGGTCCTCGACGTCCTCCAGCCCGACGGACAGCCGCAGCAGCCGGTCACTGACACCGGCCGAGCGCCGGTCGCCCTCCGCGACGATGCGGTGACTGATGGACGCCGGGTGCTGGATCAGGCTGTCGACGCTGCCGAGGCTGACGGCGGGGGTGATCAGCCGTACGCCGGCGATCACCCGGTGCGCGTCGCCGTAGACCTCGAACGAGACCATGGCCCCGCCGATCCGCGGGTAGTGCACACGCGCGATACGCGGATCGGCGGCCAGCCGGCACGCCAGGTCGGCGGCCGAGGCGGAGGCCGCCCTGACCCGTACCGGCAGGGTGGACAGACCCCGCAGCAGCAGATAGCCCGCCATCGGATGCAGCACACCGCCGGTCGCGAAGCGCACCTGCCGCAGGCGTCCGGCGAACTCCTCGTCGCAGGCCACGACCCCGCCCATCACGTCGCCGTGACCGCCCAGGTACTTGGTGGCGCTGTGCAGCACGATCCGCGCGCCGTGCCGTATCGGGCGCTGGAGCACGGGGGTGGCGAAGGTGTTGTCGACAAGCAGCGGCACCGAACCGCAGGCATGGCGTACGGCCTCGATGTCGACCTCGGCGAGGGTCGGGTTGGCCGGCGTCTCGACCATGACCAGACCGGTGTCGGGGCGTATGGCGTCGGCGATCCCCGCCGGATCCGTCCAGGTCACCTCGGTGCCCAGCAGACCCGTCTCCAGCAGGTGATCGCTGCATCCGTACAGGGGACGGACGGCGACCACATGACGCAGGCCCATGCTCGCCCGCACCAGCAGTACGGCGGTGAGTGCCGCCATCCCGCTGGCGAAGGCCACCGCGGCCTCGGCGCCCTCGAGCCGGGCGAGGGCCGTCTCGAAGCGGGCCGTGGTCGGGTTGTCGAGCCGTCCGTAGACGGGCGGGCCCTCGGGCCGGCCGCCGGTGAGGGCGAAGGCGTCGATCCGCTCGGCCTCGGCCGCGGCGTCGTAGGAGGGATACGTGGTCGACAGGTCCAGCGGCGGTGCGTGCACACCCAGCTCCGCGAGGTCCTCGCGTCCGGCGTGTACTGCTTCGGTGGCCAGCGCCCGGGGTACGGGGGCGGCGAAGGCTGCGTTGTCCATGAGCGCAGACTGAACACCTACCGGAACGTAGCGTCGGATGGCCGTGCTACGTTCGATGAATGGCCGAATCTGTCGCTCTGGACCCGGTCGACCTGCAGATCCTCCGCCTTCTGCAGAACGACGCCCGGACCACGTACCGCGATCTGGCGGCGGAGGTCGGAGTCGCGCCGTCCACCTGCCTGGACCGGGTGACGCGGCTGCGCCGCTCCGGCGTGATCCTCGGTCACCGTCTGGCCCTCGACCCGGCCCGGCTGGGCCGCGGTCTCCAGGCCCTGCTGTCGGTGCAGGTGCGCCCGCACCGGCGCGAGCTGATCGGGCCGTTCGTGGAGCGCATCCGCGCCCTGCCGGAATCGCTGGCCCTGTTCCATCTCACCGGTCCGGACGACTATCTGGTGCATGTGGCGGTGACGGACACGGCCGACCTCCAGCGCCTGGTCATCGACGAGTTCACCTCACAGCGGGAAGTCGCCCGCGTGGAGACCCGGTTGATATTCCAGCAGTGGGACTGCGGACCCCTGCTGCCTCCGGCCGGACAGTGAGCGATCCGGCCGATGACATGCCGCTGAGCCGGGACGATGGTGACGCGGAGGCCTCACTCGTATGAGGATGTGCGCATGTCTGTCACCCTCAGCCATCCGCTGCCCCGCCAGGTCGCCGACGCCTACGTCGACGCGCTCATCGAACTCGATCCGACCGTCGGAAGTTATCTGGGAGTCAAGGAGAGCGCCGGACTGCTCCCCGACTACTCACCCGCAGGTCAGGAGCGATTCGCCGAACTCGCCAGGGAGACCCTCGCCCGGCTCGACGAGGCCGAGAAGCTGCCAGGTGCCGCCGCGGACGCGGAACGGCGTTGCGGACGGCTGCTGCGAGAGCGTCTGACGGCCGAGCTGGCCGTGCACGATGCGGAGGAAGGGCTGCGGACCGTCAGCAACATGCGCTCGCCGGTGCACGCGGTGCGCGAGGTCTTCACGGTGACGCCGACGCAGACCGACGAGGACTGGGCAGCGGTGGCCCAGCGGCTGCGGGCCGTACCGCAGGCCCTCGGCGGCTACCGGGAATCGCTCGAACTGGGCCTGGAACGCAAGCTGTTCGGTGGCCCTCGGGCCACCACGACCCATATCGGTCAACTGACGGAATGGCTGGGCACGGACCGCAGCTGGTTCGAGGACATCGTCGCGGAGGGCCCGGACGCGCTGCGCGCCGAGCTCGACGCCGCCGCCCGCACGGCCACCGCCGCCCTCGGTGAGCTGCGGGACTGGATGCGCGACGTCTACGCCCCGGCTGTCGCGGACGCCCCGGACACCGTGGGCCGCGAGCGCTACGCCCGCTGGTCCCGCTACTTCAACGGCACGGACCTCGACCTGGACGAGGCGTACGCGTACGGCTGGTCCGAATACCACCGTCTGCTGGCCGAGATGAAGAAGGAAGCCGCCAAGATCCTGCCCGGCGCGGGCCCTTGGGAGGCGCTGGCCCACCTCGACGTGCACGGCGAGCACATCGAGGGCGTCGAAGAGGTCCGGGTCTGGCTGCAGAACCTGATGGACGAAGCGATCGAGGCGCTGGACGGCACCCACTTCGAACTCGCCGAGCGGGTGCGCGAGGTGGAGTCCCGGATCGCACCCCCGGGCGGAGCGGCGGCGCCGTACTACACCGGTCCCTCGGAGGACTTCACCCGGATCGGCCAGACCTGGCTGCCGACGATGGGCGCCACACGCTTCCCGGTGTACGACCTGGTGTCCACCTGGTACCACGAGGGTGTCCCCGGCCACCATCTGCAGATCGCGCAGTGGGTGCATGTCGCCGACCAGCTCTCCCGCTACCAGGCCACGGTCGGCATGGTCAGCGCGAACGCGGAGGGCTGGGCCCTGTACGCGGAACGGCTGATGGACGAACTGGGCTTCCTGCCCGACCCGGAGCGCCGGCTCGGTTATCTCGACGCCCAGATGATGCGCGCGTGCCGGGTGATCGTGGACATCGGCATGCACCTGGAGCTGGAGATCCCTGCCGACTCGCCGTTCCATCCGGGCGAGCGCTGGACGCCGGAACTGGCGCAGGAGTTCTTCGGCAACCACAGCGGCCGGCCGGCGGACTTCGTGGAGAGCGAGCTGACGCGGTACCTCTCGATGCCCGCGCAGGCGATCGGCTACAAGCTCGGCGAACGGGCCTGGCTGCTGGGTCGCGAGAACGCGCGCCGGAACCACGGCGCGTCCTTCGACGCTAAGGCCTGGCACATGGCGGCGCTGTCGCAGGGTTCGCTGGGGCTGGACGATCTGGTGGACGAGCTGTCGAAGTTGTGAGGGCTGCGGCCTGAGGGCGGGCGCGTGAGGGCGGGCGCGTGAGCGCCCTGCCCTGCCGACCTTGCACCGGAATCACAGCCCGGCGCCATACGCCCCCGGTGGCTCGCGTCCCGCAGTGGGACGCGAGCCGCCTGCCGTCAACGGCGGAAACCGCCCTCCGAGTTGATCACCTCGCCGGTGATCCACTCCGCCTCGTCCGTCGCCAGCCACGCGATCAGCCGCGCCGGGTCGTCCGGGATTCCCCAGCGGCCCGCCGGGAACATCCCCGCGATCTCCTCGTACACCTCGCCGTCCAGGTAGTCCGTGTCCACCGGCCCCGGATTGACGGTGTTCACGGTCACCAGGAGATCCGCGAGGGACGTGGCGAGCGTCCGGGTCGCCGATGCGAGCGCGCCCTTGGCCAGGGCGTAGGCGATCTCCTGCGGCATCCCGCCGGCGATGTCCTGGCCCGATGTCATCATCACCACCCGGCCGCCGGGGGTGCGCTCCGGCAGCGCGGCCCGCAGCCGGGCGTACGCCTGGACCAGCAGGATCACCGAGCGCGCGTCGACGGCCCAGTGCGCGTCGAGCATGCCGGCGTCGATCGTGTCGAGAGGACCGTCGCCCCCGCTGAGGGCGTGATTGGCGACGAGGATGTCGAGCCGGCCGCCGAGGGCTTCGGCGGCGGTGGTGACGAGTTCGGCCGGTGCGGCCGGGTCCGACAGATCGCCGGGACCGTGGAAGACGGCCGCGGACGGGTCGCCGAGTGCGTCACGCACCCCCTCGGCCACCGCACGGGGCCCGTCGGGGTCCGCACCCCACGGCTGGGCCGCGTCGTGCGGGACATGGTGGTGGAGATGGACACTCGCGCCGTACGCGGCGAGACGGCGGGCCACCGCGTAGCCGATGCCGCCGCGCCGACTCGCACCGGTGACAAGGGCGGTTCGGCCGCGCAGCGGGAGTGGATCACGCCGCAGCGACGCGGCATCGGGGTTCGGGATCTTCGGCATGGCAGGTCATCCTGCTCGATCGCACCGCCCGTGTCACACCCATGGCGACCGGCGCGCGGCCACGGACCACGGCCCTGTCCAACCCGCGTCCCCCCGCTGCCGGTTCAGCAGCCGCAGGCGTCCGCGCCGACAGGTGCGGTCAGCGGGTCGGCCGCGCGCTGCGCGCCGCCCTCCCACGTCTCGTACGCGAATCCCTCGCGCACCCAGTACTCGAAGCCGCCGAGCATCTCCTTGACCTGGTAGCCGAGTTCGGCGAGTGCGAGCGCGGAACGGACTCCGCCGTTGCAGCCGGGGCCCCAGCAGTAGGTGACCACCGGCACCGCCGGGTCGAGCAGTTGTCCGGCCTGCTCGGCGATCAGCGCGGTCGGCAGGTGGACCGCTCCGGGGACGTGCCCCTGGTCCCAGGACTGGGTGGACCGCGAGTCGAGGACGACGAATCCCGGGTCGCCGCCGGCAGCGAGCGCCGAGGCGACGTCGGAGACATCGGCGTGGAAGGCGAGCGAGGCACCGAAGTACGCGGCGGCAGCGGCAGGAGGCGCCGGCGGGACCCGAAGGACGGGATGGGAGAAGGTGGGGCCCGAAGGGGCGGAGTGCGCGGTGAGCCGGGTCGTTGTCATGACCAAGAATCTACGAGCGGCCGGCGCGGGTCTGAAGGGAGATTTCCCCGGGCTGCTCTTGATCGGCCGGGGATTCCCCTGTTATCTCTCGGGGATGACCGCGTATTCACCGGACGCCACGGACTGGCGCATTCTGCAGGCCCTGCAGAGCGAGGGCAGGGCCGGCTTCGCCGAGCTCGCCCGCACCGTCTCGATGTCCGCGAGCGCCGTGACCGAGCGGGTACGGCGGCTGGAGGAGGCAGGCGTCATCGCCGGCTACACCGCGGTGGTCGACCAGGAGCGGCTCGGGCTGCCGATTCTCGCCTTCGTACGACTGCGGTACCCGAACGGCAACTACAAGCCCTTCCACGACCTGCTGGAGACGACGCCCGAGATCCTCGAAGCGCACCATGTGACCGGCGACGACTGCTTTGTACTCAAGGTCGCCGCCCGGTCCATGAGCCATCTCGAATCCGTCGCCGGCAAGATCGGCGCGCTGGGCTCGGTCACCACGAGCATCGTCTACTCCTCCCCGCTGCCGCGCCGGGCGATCAGCCGCTGAGCGGGGCGGTCCGCAGCCGCACCACGGATCCGTTCCGCTCCTTGACCACTTCGAGCTGGGTCGGGATGCGGCGGCGCAGATCCGGGACATGGCTCACGATGCCGACGCTGCGGTCCCGCTCGCGCAGCGAATCGAGCACGTCGATGACCTCGTCGAGGGTCTGCTCGTCCAGACTGCCGAAGCCCTCGTCGATGAAGAGGGTGTCCAGCTGTACGCCGCCCGCCTCGTCGGTGACCACGTCGGCGAGGCCGAGAGCGAGGGCGAGCGAGGCGAAGAACGTCTCGCCGCCGGAGAGCGTCGCCGTGTCGCGTTCGCTGCCCGTCCAGGCGTCGACGACATGGAGTCCGAGTCCCGAACGCCTGCCCCCGGCGCGTGCGTCGGAGTGCACCAGGGTGTAGCGACCGGCCGACATGCGCTGGAGGCGCGCGGTGGCGGCCGCCGCGACCTGTTCGAGCCGGGCGGCGAGGACGTACGACTCCAGGCGCATCTTGCGCTCGTTGTCCGCGGAGGTGCCCGCGGTGAGTCCGGCGAGCCGCGCCACACGGTCGTACTCCTCGCGCAGCGGGCCGAGGCGGAGCACTTCCGTGGCGGCCTGGCGCGCGAGCCGTCCGAGTTCGGCGGTCCGGCCTCGGGCGGCCGCGAGCACGGACGTGGCGTCACGCAGGGCGCGTTCGGCCGTGTCGTGCGCGGCACGGGCGGACTCGGGGTCGGCGGGCGGACGTCCGGCGGCGTCGCGCGTCTCCGGCTCGGCGAGCCGGTCGGCGACGGCGGCGGCCTCTCTCTGCCAGTCGTCGATACGGTGCTGGAGGTCGCGATGCTCCGCGTCGCTCAGCATCGCGTCGGCGGCTGCCCTGGGCGTGTCGAACCCCGCACGGAACGCGGCGTCGGCCAGCCGGTCGTCGGCGTCCTTCAGCCGCCGGGCCGTGAGATCGACGGCACGGACGGCCTCGGCGGCCGTGGTGAGCAGGCGGACCCGCCGCTCCAGCAGATCCGCGTGCGCGGCGACACTCGCCTCGCCGCCTCGCGCGCGTACCAACTCCCCTGCCAGCGACGCCTGTTCGCGGTCGAGCGCCTCGCGGCCCGAGGTCCGCGCCGCGGCACGCCGACCGGCCTCCTGCTGTGCCGCAAGACGCTCCTGGTGTTCCCGCTCGGCGTGGTCGAGTGCCTCGCGCGCGGCATGCATCCCGGAGGCGAGACGGCGGGCCTGCTGATGGTCGTGGTCCAACTCTTCGACCAGGGTGCGCAGTTCCGACACGTCGGGATCGACGGCGAACGTACCGCCGTCCGTTGCCGCGCCGATGGGCGCTCTGTCCGCCTCTCCGGCCGGCGCCGTGCCCTCGGCCCCGCTCGTCCCCTCCCGGGCCGCTTCCCGCGCCGCGGCCAGCGACTCGCGCACCACCGCGAGTTCGCGTTCCGCGTCCGCCTTCGCCTCATCCGCCCGGGTGCAGCCCTCGTACGCGGACTCCTCCGCCGAGTGGTCCACGTGCCCCTCGCCCGCGCGGGCCGGATCGGGATGGTCCGGCGATCCGCAGACGGCGCAGGGCTCGCCGGGCAGCAGCCCCGCGGCCAGTTCCGCGGCGATGCCCCGCAGCCGGCGTTCCTTGAGGTCGAGCCAGCGCTCCCGGGCGCTGTTGGCACGCTCGTGTGCCGTTCGCAGCCGTTGTGCTGCGCCTTCGGCACGGGCGGCGAGCCGGTCCCGTTCGAGAGCGGCATGCAGTCTGCGGCGCGCGGGGGCGAGCCGGCCCGCCAGGTGTTCGGCGGCCGTGGCGGCCTCCTGGGCGGCCGTGATGTGCTCCTGGTGACCGCGGCGCAGCGACTCCCAGCCGGACAGCCAGGCCGCCGCGTCCTGGAGGATGTCGTCGTCGGCCCGGGCCTGGCGGTCGAGGTCCGCGCGCTCGCGTCCGATCTCCTCGCTGCGCCGCTCGGCCCTGCGGGCGGCGTCGAGGCCGCCGAGATCCTGGCGCAGTTTCCTTTCCAGCTCGGACAGTTGCTCCGCGCCGGCCTCGTGCAGCTCCGGCGGGAGGCCCGCCAGGGCCAGGTCGCGCGCCTCGCTCGCGCTGTCGTGCTCGCGCTCGGCGTCGTCCCGCAGCCGCAGTGCCGGTGTCACGCGTTCGGCCTTGCGGCCCCGTTCCATACGGGTGTGCAGCGCCTCGCGCTCCGGTCGGCGTGCTTCCAGGGCCTCCTGGCGGCGCTGTGCGTCGTCGTACCGCTGCTGCAGCCGGTGCAGTTCACGCTCGGCGTCCAGCGTGTGGCGCGCGGCGGCCTGCCGGCTCTCCGCGGCGGACAGCGCGCAGTCGGCGATGTCCTGGCGCTCCCTGGCCCCCGCGCGGGCGACCGCCGCCCAGTCCAGCACGGCACCGGCGAGGCCCGGGTCTCCCGGCTGCTGCTGCGGCAGCGGCCAGTCGCCCGCCGCGGCGCCTGCCTCCTGCTCCATCTTGTGGGCGATCGCGAGCAGTCGCTCGTCCCCGGCCTTCACCTGCTGTTCCGCGGCGCGGCGCTGTTCGGCGAGCCGGTCCTCGACGGCGGCGAAGCGGCGGGTGTCGAAGAGCCGGCCCAGCAGCTTGCCGCGGGCCTCGGCGTCGGCGCGCAGGAAGCGGGCGAAGTCGCCCTGCGGCAACAGCACCACCTGGCAGAACTGGTCGCGGCTCATGCCGACGAGCTGGGTGAGCTCCTCGCCGATCTCCTGGTGGGAGCGGCTCAGCGCCTGCCACTCGCCGCTCTGGGCGTCGTACTCACGCAGCCAGCTCTGTGCGCGCTCGGTGGTGAACCCCTTCCCGTTCCTCTTCGGCCGGAGCTGGGCCGGGCGGCGGCGGATCTCCAACCGCCGCCCACCGACGGTCAGTTCGAGCAGGACCTCGGTGAAGGTGCCCGCCACGGCGTGGTCGCTGCGCAGCGAGGCCCCCGGGCTCTGCCGGGCCCCGGGCACCGCGCCGTACAGCGCGAAGCAGACGGCATCGAGCACAGAGGTCTTGCCTGCGCCGGTCGGCCCGTGGAGCAGGAAGATCCCGGCGGCGGACAGGGTGTCGAAGTCGACCTCCTGGTCGGCGCCGAAGGGGCCGAAGGCGGTGACGGTCAGCCGGTGCAGCCTCACCCGGCCACCTCGCGCACACTGTGGTCCACACGGACGTCGTCGAACGCTCCGCGCAGCACCGTGCGCTCGCGCTCGTCGGGCCCGCTGCCCCGGACATGGGCCACGAAGTCCTCCGCGATCTCCTGGTCGCTGCGTCCCTTCAGCCGCTCGGCGTACGAGGTGACGGTGTCCTCCTCGGCGCGCTCGGGTTCGAAGACGAGGCTCAACGCGTACGGGAAGCGCTCGGCGAGGCGAGCCATCGGGTCGGCCGGGCGCACCGGGTCGGTGAGCGTGGCCTCGACGAACGACTGCTCGTGGCCGGCGAGCGCCGGGTCGTCGAGCAGGTCGTCCAGCCGTCCGCGCAACCGCGCGAGGGGCCGCGGGACCGGGCAGTCGACACGCTCGGCGTCGATCTCACCGGCAGGGCCGAGGTCGAGGAGCCACATGGTCTTGCGGTGGGATGCCTCGGAGAAGGAGTAGGCGAGCGGCGAACCGGAGTAGCGCACGCGCTCGGTGATGGTCTGGGCGCCGTGCAGATGCCCGAGCGCGACATAGTCGACGCCGTCGAACACTCCGGCCGGCACCGCCGCGACACCGCCGACGGTGATGTCCCGTTCGCTGTCGCTCTCCTGGCCGCCCGCGACGAACGCGTGCGCCAGCACGAGCGAGCGCGTACCGGCCGGACGGGTCGCGAGGTCGGCCCTGACCCGGTCCATCGCCGCACCGATGACGGCCTCGTGGTGCGTCTTGTCGGTCTTGAACTCGTCCTTCACCAGGGCCGGTTCCAGATACGGCAGGCCATAGCAGGCGACCTCGCCATGGTCGTCGGCGAGGACCACGGGGGTGTCACAGCCCGCCGGGTCGGTCCGCAGATGTATCCCGGCCCGCTCGATGAGCCCGGCCCCGACCCCGAGACGGCGCGCGGAATCATGGTTCCCGGAGATCATGACGGTCGGCACGCCGACGGCCGCCAGCCGGTGCAGCGCGTCGTCGAACAGCTCGACGGCGGTGAGCGGCGGCACCGCCCGGTCGTACACGTCTCCCGCCACCAGCACCGCGTCCACGTCGCGTTCGCGAACCGTCGCCACCACGTGGTCGAGGAACGCGGCCTGGGCGTCGAGCAGGCTCACCCGGTGGAGCGAGCGCCCCAGGTGCCAGTCCGACGTATGCAGGAATCTCATGATCCCCGAGAGTAACGGTGCGGTCGGACATCACGTGCGGAATCAGGCGTCCCCATACGCCTCACCGCCCAACTCCAGCACCGCAGTTCCCGCGGTGGCGTCCGCCAGCCAACCGCGGAACGCCTCGACGTCGGCGTCGGGCAGACCGATCTCGAAGGTGACGGCCTCCGCGTACCGCACCTCGCGCACATCACGTCCGGTGGCCCGCAGATCGTTCTCGAGCTTGCCCGCGCGCTGGTGGTCGACGGTGACGCTGGCGAGCCGGAAGCGCTGCCGGGTGAGAGTCCCGAGCGTGTCGAGCGCTTCGCCGACCGCTCCCCCGTACGCCCGGATCAGCCCGCCGGCGCCGAGCTTCACACCGCCGTAGTACCGCGTGACGACCGCGACGGCATAGCGGACATCACGCCGCATCAGCATCTGGAGCATGGGGACACCGGCCGTACCGCCGGGCTCGCCGTCGTCACCCGCCTTCTGGACGGCGGCGTCGGCCCCGATGACATACGCGAAGCAGTTGTGCGAGGCGGCCGGGTGCTCCCTGCGGACCCGGGCGACGAAGGCCTGTGCCTCCTCCTCGGTCGCCGCGGGTGCGAGCGCGCAGATGAAGCGCGATCGGTTGATCTCTGTCTCGTGCACACCCTCGCGGGCGACCGTCCGGTACTGCTCCTGCATCCAGCCACCCTATGCGGCGCCCGGAGGGGAATGCTCCGCGAGGCTCCCCGGTTGTCGGTTTCATGGACGCAGACACAGAGACGATCCGCAGGATTCTGACCTCGACGGGTGACACGTGGGCGGTGGTGGGCCTGTCCACCAACACGTCCCGGGCGGCGTACGGCGTCGCCGACGTCCTCCAGCGCTTCGGCAAGCGCATCGTGCCGGTCCACCCCAAGGCCGAGACGGTCCACGGCGAACTGGGCTACGCCTCACTCGCCGACATCCCCTTCGAGGTCGACGTGGTCGACGTCTTCGTCAACTCGGACCTGGCGGGCGCGGTGGCGGACGAGGCGGTCGCGGCCGGCGCGAAGGCGGTCTGGTTCCAGCTGGGCGTGATCGACCCCGAGGCGTACGAGCGCACGCGCGCGGCGGGCCTGGACATGGTGATGGATCGCTGCCCGGCGATCGAGATCCCGCGACTGGGGTGAGCGGGGCGGGCCGGGGGCGTTGCCGATGCCGATGCCGGGTTGCGGGAGCCTGAAGGTCAGGTCCCCAACCCGGCAAGAACCACCACCCCCGCCAACCCCGCGAAGGCCTTCCCGGGCACGATCAGCTTCCCGCGCCTGCGCCCGCTGCCGATCAGCACCCACGGGATGTCGACGACCGCCGCGTCCACCAGCAGGGGCCAGCTCGCCGGGAGTCCGATCGGGGTGATGCCGCCGTACTCCATACCCGTCTCGCCCGTCGCGGTCTCCGTCGACGCGAACGACGCCTTGCGCGCGCCCAGTTGCTTGCGGACGACGCCGTTCACATCGACCCGCGTGCTCGACAGCACGACGCACGCCGCCAGCGTCGACTCGCCGCCTCGTCTGCCCGCGACGACCACGCAGTTCGCCGACTGTTCGAGCAGCTCTTGTCCGTAGTGCTGCACGAACACCGCCGTGTCCGCGATCTCCGGGTCCGTGTCCACATAGATCAGCTGGTCCGCCGGGACATCACCCTGCCAGCCGCGTACGGCGTCGGCGACCGGAGCGGTCAGGATGTCGAGGCAGTCGGGTGCGGGGCGGGCGTCGGGGAAGTTTCCGATGGGGGCGCGCATGGGCGGAAAAGTAGCAGCGGTCCGCGGCGGGGCGGCCGGGCGTCTCAGCGGACGGGCGGGATGGAGACGGCCATGGTCATCACGACCTTCTCGGCGCCGTCGTTCCGGTACCCGTGGGGGACGTTCGCCTCGAACGTGGCGGAGGAGCCGGCGGGCACCGTGTGCGGGGTGCCGTCGACCAGCAGGGTGAGGTCGCCCGCGGTGACGTGGAGGAGTTCGATCGTCCCGTCCGGGTGCGCGTCCGACTCGCTGCGGTCGCCGGGCATCAGCTCCCAGGCCCACAGCTCCAGGGGTCCGCGCTTCTCGGTGCCGACCAGCAACGTGGTGAAGCTGCCGGTGGAGGTCGACCACATCCGTACGGCCTGGTCCGGCGGGACGACGCGGACCTGCGGCCCCTGCTCGTAGTCGAGGAGCGTGGTGATGCTGACGCCGAGCGCGTCGGCGAGCTTCACCGTGGTCCCGACGCTCGGATTGGTGCGCGCCTGCTCGATCTGGATGATCATGCCGCGGCTGACCCCCGCGCGAGCGGCGAGAGCGTCGAGCGTGAGCCTCCGCTCGCCGCGCCAGCGTTTGAGGTTGCGGGCGAGCGACTGCGTGAGCTGGTCGAGATCCGACACGTTCCGTCCATTATCGTGGATGACAGAGTTCAATATCTTGCACTACCGTGTGGTGCACCCAAACGTTCACCGCACTGTACTGCGAGGCCCTCATGACCGCACTGTTCGCCCTGGCCACCAGCGTGCTGTGGGGTCTCGCGGACTTCGGCGGCGGACTGCTGACCCGGCGGACTCCCGCGCTCACCGTCGTGGTGGTCTCGCAGTCGATCGCGGTCGTGGTCCTCGGCGTGATCGTCGTCGCCACGGGCGCGTGGCACGAGGCGGGCCACCAGCTCTGGTACGCGGTGGGCGCCGGCGTCGTCGGGCCGGTGGCGATGCTCTCCTTCTACAAGGCGCTCGCCCTCGGCCCCATGGGTGTGGTCTCGCCGCTGGGTTCGCTGGGTGTGGCCGTGCCCGTGGGCGTCGGCCTCGTGCTGGGCGAGCGGCCCGGGCTGCTCCAGTTCGCCGGTATCGGCGTGGCGGTGGTCGGCATCGTGCTGGCCGGCGGTCCTGAGCTGCGGGGCGCAGCCGTGCAGCGCCGGGCGATCCTGCTGACCCTGACGGCGGCCTTCGGGTTCGGCGCGGTCATGGCCCTCATCGCCGAGGCGTCGACCACCCTCACCGGCCTGTTCCTGGCGCTGTTCGTGCAGCGCGTCACCAACGTGACCGTGGGCGGCGCGGCGCTGTACGCGTCGGTGAAGCGCGGCGGGCGGGCCCTGCCGGAGGACGGCGGGATGAAGGTCGTCGTGGCCTCGCTGCCCGCCCTCGCCTTCGTCGGTCTCGCCGACGTCGCGGCCAACGGCACGTACTCCATCGCCGCCCAGACGGGCCCGGTGACCGTGGCGGCCGTGCTGGCGAACCTCTACCCGGTGGTCACGGTGCTGGCGGCGCTCCTCCTGCTCAGGGAACGGCTGCGCATGGTCCAGGCGGCGGGCGCCGGGCTCGCACTGGTGGGCACGGTCCTGCTGGCCTCCGGTTGAGCTCGGCACTCGTCCGGGGGCCCGCGCTTGCCGGCCTCCGGTTGAGCTGGGCACTCGTCCGGGGGCCCGCGCTTGCCGGCCTCCGGCCGAGGTCGGTTCCCGCGCGGCTACGGCCTCGCCGAGCTCAGCTCTCGTCCAGCTCGGCGAGCGCCAGCAACTGCTCGGGCGTGACGCCGTCCGGGATCGGCACGGGCGCAGGCGTCCGCAGGGGCGGCTGCCAGCCGAGGACCGGGTCCCAGCTCCTGACCACGCGGGCCGGCGCCCCGGCGACCACGGAGTGGTCGGGGACCTCTCCGCGGACGACGGCCCCGGCGGCGACCACGACATTGCGGCCGAGGCGTGCGCCGGGCAGCACCACCGCGCCGGTGCCCAGCCAGCAACCCGGCCCGATGGTCACCGGCTCGGTACGGGGCCACTGCTTCCCGACCGGCTCGTGCGGATCGTCGTAACTGTGGTTGGTCGAGGTGATGTAGACGTACGGACCGCAGTACGTGTCGGAGCCGATGGACACCCTCGTGTCGGCGATGACATGGCTGCCGCGGCCGAGCACCACGCCGTGGCCCAGGGTCAGGATCGGCTCGGTGCCCAGATCGAGGTCCGGCATCATCCCCGCGGTCAAGGTGACCTGCTCCCCGATGATGCAGTGGTCCCCGAGCTCGATCCACGCCTCGCCGAACACGGTGCCCTGCGGGAAGGCGAGCCGGGTGCCGTGGCCGATGCTGCGGAAGCGCAGCCGGCCGGGGTGGTCGGCGGTGACGGCACCGGCGTCCTGTGCCCAGCGCCAGCCCCGGTGGAGGGCACGGGCGAGAACGCCACGCCACCAGGCGGCGGGCGATGAGAACGTGTTTCTGTTCTTCGGCACCCGCACACGGTAGTCGGCCCGATCGCGGCCGATCGGAGCACCGCGCTGTGATGTTCGCCCCACGGCGTCAGGCGGCGGGGCGCCCTGGGGGCCGTTCTGCCCGTACGCCCGGCGCCGGGTTGGCTGGAAAGCACCGCTCGGACGGGCGATGTCGTGGTCCCGGCCACCCCATTCGGCACAGAGGCAACAGCGGCCCCGAGGTCATGGGCACCGTTTCCGGCGACACACGGGCTGCCGGGAGGAAAACGCTGTCTACCACGTCCGCCTGGACCTGACAGTGACTTCGGGACTAAGTCCTCCGTTCCGTGGGCAGTCCGGCTTCTCAGTGCTCCCGGGCATCGGCGCGTGACTAGCATGAGCGCCACATGCGTACGGAAGATCACCGTCAACTTACGGTGCCTGTACGGCATGTGGTCGGCCGATGCGCGCCAGTCGGCCTCGTCTGTTCTTCCCCGGACTCAAGCAGCGAGGGATCGCGGAATGTCAGTGCCAGTCGCTCGGAAACCGCACAGGATACGAACCCCACGGCCCTTGCCCCTCGTCGTACCGCTGGCCGCCGTGGTGGTGGCCGGCGCGGCCGCCGGCGCGGTGATCGCTGCGGCACCCGAGGCGGCCAGGGACTGGGTCGCGGCGACCGTCGGCGTCGCCTGGGTGTGGGTGGCGGCCACCGTCGTCGTCACCGCGCTGAGCTCACGCCGGCTGCGCGCCACGGCGATGGCCGCCGCCGGTGAACTGCGGGCGGTCCAGGCCCAGGCGGCCCAGGCGGGCGCCGAGTCCGCCCATCTGGTGAACGTCACGCTCCCCTCGGTGGTGAAGCGCTTGCGCGACGGGGAGAACTCCGAGGACACCCTCGCCGGCACCCCACCGCCGACCGATCCCCAACTGCGGCGCATGCTCCAGGTGTTCGCCACCGAGCTCGGGGCCGGTGAGCGCCGGGCGGAGACCTCGGCCGCCAACAGCGCCTCCGCGGTACGCCAGTTGGCCCAGGCAGCCGACGATCTGGACCGGCTGACAGCGGTGACGCTGCCCGCCGCCTTCGAGCATCTGCGCCGGGGCGCCTCGGCCGACACCGTGCTCGGCGAGCTCGAGCAGCCCGCCGACGCTCGGCTGCGGGTGATCCTGGACGCGGTTGTCCGGGAGTTCGCCGTCAGTGAGCGGCGTGCGGCTGCCGCCCAGGGCGCGAGCGCCAAGGCGCTGAGCCGGGTGCAGGCCAAGGCCGTGAGCATGCTCGCCGACCTGCGGGAGATGCAGGATCGTCACGGCGAAGAGGTGTTCGGCGATCTGCTCAAGCTCGACCACAACACCTCGCAGCTCGGTCTGCTGACCGACCGCCTCGCGCTCCTGATGGGCGGCCGGTCGAGTCGGTCGTGGAACAAGCCGATCGGTATGGAGAGCATCCTGCGCGGCGCGGTGGGCCGGATCGCGGCCTATCAGCGGGTGCGGCTGCACTCCTCCAGCACCGCGGCGGTCGCCGGCTTCGCCGCCGAAGGCGTCATGCATCTGCTGGCGGAACTGATGGACAACGCGGCGAACTTCTCGCCGCCCATCGACGAGGTCCACGTCTATGTCGAGGAGCGCACCGCCGGCCTGGTCGTCACGATCGAGGACAGTGGGCTGAAGATGGCCGACGCCGCCATGCGGCGGGCCGAGGAGGCCGTGTCCGGCCGGGTCACCGACCTCGCGGCTCTTCAGGGCACCCGCCTCGGGCTCGCGGTGGTGGGCCGGCTGGCCGCCAAGTACCGGATGAGCGTCAACTTCCGGCCCTCCTCCCGTGGCGGCACCGGCGTCGTGGTGCTGTTCCCGCCGCAGCTGATGGCCCAGCAGCGCAGCGCGGTACCGGAGACGACGATCCACCGCGCCACCCCCGACACGGTGGAGCGGACGCCCGACGCACCCACGACCTCCGGCTCGGGTGCGGCCGCGCCCGGCACCGTGGCCGCCGCGGGCACTCCCTTCCCGGCCCAGGGCGGACCGCGCGTGGCGACGCCGAACGGCCTGCCCGTACGGCCGCCGGGGCGCACCATGGCCGCCGCCGACCGCGGCCGTGAACCGGCCGGTCCCGGCAAGGGGCACCAGGCGACCGACCGCGAGACCGGGACCGCGCGCGACCCGGGCCGTGACGCCGGTGCGCAGTTCGGCGCCTTCCACCGCGCCCGCAAGGCACAGGAGGACCGGCCCGCAGGGCCCACCGAGGAGTGATGCGATCCGCCCCGCCGGCGCCCGGGTCATGGCGCCACCCCCGTTACACGACGTGAGAGAAGGAGGCACGGGCGGATGACCGGAACACCGGGACGCATCCGCCCCACGCAGACGATGCAGACCACTGACAACAGCCTGACCTGGCTACTGGAAAGCCTTCTCGAACGCACCCCGGGCACCCGGCACGCCCTGGTGCTCTCCCGCGACGGGCTCAAGCTGTGCTGGACCCGGCATCTGACGCTCGACCAGGCCGATCAGCTGGCCGCGATCTGCTCGGGCATCCAGGCGCTGGCCCAGGGGGCGTCGGTCGAATTCGGCAACGGCAGCGGCGGCGTACGGCACTCGATGACCGAGTTCCACGGCGGATTGCTGTTCATCGTGGAGGCCGGCGACGGCGCCCATCTGGCGGTCGTCGCGGAGGACGGCGCCGATCCCGGCGTGGTGGGCCACCAGATGACGGATCTCGTGGAGCAGATCGGTGAGCATCTGCGGGCTGAGCCGCGGATGCCGACCCCGGAGAGTCCGCTCTCATGACCCGCAAACCCGTCGACACGGGTGATCCGGACCGGCTCTACACGGTCACGGGGGGCCGCAGCCGTGCCGACGACGACGCGTTCGACCTGGTGACGCTGATCGTCAGCGAGTGCGAGCCGACCCTCGGGATGCAGTCGGAGCATGTACGGATCCTCGACCTGTGCCGTCACCCGACCGCGGTCGTCGAGCTGTCCGCGGAGCTGAAACTGCCGGTGACGGTCGTACGGATCCTGCTGGGCGACCTGCTGGCGACGGGGCGTATCACGGCCCGCCATCCGCGGGCCGCCCGCGCGCTCGTCGATCTGCCCGACTCGGCCCTCTTGAAGGAGGTGCTCCATGGACTCCGCAACCTCTGAACTGCCCGCCCGCACCCCGCTCGTCGACTCGGCCGAGACCGGGCTGAAGATCGTGATCGTGGGTGGTTTCGGGGTCGGCAAGACCACCCTGGTGAAGTCGGTCAGCGAGATCCGTCCGCTGAACACCGAGGAAGTCATGACGCAGGCGGGTGTCGGCGTCGACGAGACCGCCGGTCTCGCCACCAAGACGACCACCACCGTCGCCTTCGACTTCGGCCGGATCAGCCTCAACGACCGTATGGTCCTGTACTTGTTCGGCGCACCGGGCCAGGAGCGCTTCTGGTTCCTGTGGGACCGGCTCTTCACCGGCACCCTGGGTGCCGTGGTGCTGGTCGACACCCGGCGCATGAGCGACTCCTGGTACGCGATCGACCGGCTCGAGCACCACCGGACGCCCTTCGTGGTGGCGGTCAACCGCTTCGACGACGACATGGCCGCCTTCTCGCTGGACGAGATACGCCAGGCGCTGTCGCTCGCCCCGCATGTGCCGCTGATCGACTGCGACGCCCGGGTCCGCTCGTCCGGCAAGCACGTCCTGATCAGCCTTGTCGACCACCTTCATGAACTGGCCATGGCACGGGAGATGACACCATGACCGACCCCGCCGCACCCGAACCCGCGCCGTCCCCGCCGCCGGGCTGCCCCGCTCATGCGGGGGCGATCCGCCTCAGCGGCCTGGAGTACCAGCAGAGCCCCTCCGAGCTGTACCGCTCGATGCGCCGTGAGCAGGGCGCGGTGGCCCCGATCCTGCTCGACGGGGACATCCCCGCCTGGCTGGTGCTCGGTTACGCCGAAGTCTCCTATGTGACCAGCCACGACGACTTGTTCGCCCGGGACTCGCGGCGCTGGAACCAGTGGGAGAACATCCCCGCCGACTGGCCGCTGATGCCGTTCGTCGGCTATCAGCCCTCGGTCCTGTTCGCCGAGGGCGCCGAGCACCAGCGGCGGGCGGGCGTCATCACCGAGGCGCTCGAGTCGGTCGACCAGTTCGAACTGGCCCACTGGAGCACGCGGATCGCCGACCAGTTGATCGACGGCTTCGCGGGCAGCGGGCAGGCCGAGCTGATGTCCGCGTACGCCCACGCACTGCCGATGCGGGCCGCGGTCCAGATGTGCGGGATGCCGGCGCGGGGCTCCGACACCGACGACCTCGTGCGCGATCTGCAGATCTCGCTGGACGCGGCCGAGGGCGACGACCCGGTGGCCGCTTACGTACGCGTACAGGAACGCATTCAGCGCCTGGTCAAGGACAAGCGCGGCACACCGGGTCCGGATGTCACCTCGCGGATGCTCCGGCATCCGGCGGGGCTGACGGACGAGGAGATCGTCCAGGACCTGATCTCGATCATCGCCGCGGCCCAGCAGCCGACGGCGAACTGGATCTGCAACACGCTGCGTCTGCTGCTGACCGACGACCGGTTCGCCCTGAACGTCTCCGGCGGCCGTCTCAGCGTCGGCCAGGCGCTCAACGAGGTGCTCTGGCTGGACACCCCCACGCAGAACTTCATCGGCCGCTGGGCGGTGCGCGACACGCAGCTCGGCGGCCGGCAGATCCGGGCGGGCGACTGTGTGGTGCTGGGGCTCGCGGCGGCCAACACCGATCCGCAGATCTGGCCCGAGGGTCACATCGGTGCCGAGAACTCCTCGCATCTGTCCTTCAGCAACGGTGAACACCGCTGCCCGTACCCGGCGCCCCTGCTGGCCGATGTGATCGCGCGTACCGCGATCGAGACGCTGCTGGAGCGGCTGCCGGACGTGGTTCTGGCCGTGGAGCCGGAGCAGTTGACCTGGCGGCCCTCCATCTGGATGCGGGGGCTGACGTCCCTGCCGGTGCAGTTCACGCCGGTCGTGCAGTGAGCGGCGGCGCCGGGGCCCGCGGTGGAACCGCGGCCCCGGCGCACCGGCCGGCCCCGCTGTGATCAGGCGTCGACGGGCGTGAAGCGGACGGGCAGCGACTGCGGCCCGCGCGTGAACACGCCCTGCTCGGACGGGACGAAGCCGTCCGCGAGCCGCATGTCCGGCATGGCGTCGAGCAGTTGGTTGACACCGGTCTCGACCTCGGCCTTGGCGAGCAGCGCGCCGACGCAGAAGTGCCGGCCGAGTGCGAACGCCAGATGGTCTGCGGCCGCGGAGAACGCCGTGGTCGAGGTGAGGTCGTCGCGGAAGATGTCGAAACGGTCCGGGTCCTTGTAGCGCTCCGCGTCCCGGTTCGCCGCGCCGATCAGACAGGTGACCGTCGCCCCCGCGGGGATCGTGCCGCCGCTGACCGTGACCTCGGTGGCCGTCTGCCGCATGATCATGTGGACCGGCGGGGTGTAGCGGAGGGTCTCGGCGAAGGCCCGGTCGATCAGGCTGCGGTCCTCCCGTACGGCGGCGAGCTGTTCGGGGTTGACCAGCAGATTGGCGAAGATGCTGGCGATCGCCTTGTCGGTGGTCTCACCGCCGGCGGCGAGCAGCAGGCTGCAGAAGGCCTTGATGTCCTCGTCGCTCATCCGTACGCCGTCGACCTCGGCCGCGCAGAGCGAGGACAGCAGGTCGTCGCCGAGGTGCTCGCGGCGCTCCTGGATGATCGGGATCATGTATTCGGCGAACTCGATACGGGTGCGCTCCCCCGCCGCCGTGACGTCGGGGTCGCCCGCGAGGTTGCCCAGGAAGGCGATGACGGTGGTGTACCAGCCGTGGAACCGGGCGTGGTCCGCCTTGTCGAGGCCGAGCATGTCGGCGATGACGTTGACCGGGAAACGGGTGGCGAAGGAGTCGACGAGGTCGGCCTCGCCCTTGTGCCGGATGCCGTCGATCAGTTCACGGGCGTTGCTCTCGATGACCGGCAGGAACTTCTCCTGGAGGTCCCTGCCCCGGAACGCCGGCGCCACCAGCGCCCTGCGGACGGCGTGTTCGCGCCCGCTGAGCTGGAGGATCGTCTTGCCGTGCACCGGCTCGATCTGCCATGCGTAATTGTCGGTGGTGTAGAGCGAGTCCTTGTCCTTGAAGGCCCGCTCGACGTCCCGGTAGCGCGAGATGAGATAGCTGTTGGTGGCCTCGTGCCAGATCAAGGGCGCGTGTTCACGCATGGCGCGGTAAGCCGGATAGGGGTTCGCGGCAAACTCCGGCGACAGGATGTCCGGTACCTGTTGTGCGGTGGCCATGGCGCTCCTTGAGCAGTAACGGGCAACTCACACAAGGCTATTGATCATCCGTCAGCTGAACCAGACCGGTCCTGGCCGAATCTGGTGCCTTGGTGCCCTTCTCCGGCGCGCGGCCTGATCCTGCGCCCGGGGCGGACAACCGTGCCCGGGGCCGGGCCCCCCTGCCTCGGCGAGCGCGGGCCACCGTGGTGGGGGATGCGGCGCACACTCGCCAGGCCGTCCGGCCGCCCGGGCACAGCACCGACGGCGGGCACTCGGGTCACCGGTCGCCGCGAGGGCAGACTCGATAACGGTGCATTCCGCTTTCGGTGAGTGGAAGCTATGACCACATCCCGAGATGCGCCTATCCGTGCACCGGATCTACGGATACGCAAATAATTCATGAACCCCGTGTGCCGCGGTTGCGGCTGAGCTGCTGGCGGGTCTGCGACTCCAGCTTCCGGCGCGCCCGGGACACGTGCTGCTCCACCGTGCGCGGCGACAGGTGCAGTGTGGTCGCGATCTCTCGGTTGGTGAGGCCCGCCGACGCCAGGTCCACGACCTCCTGCTCGCGCGGAGAGAGCTGGTCGCCGTAGCTGGGCCGCCCGCGCGGACGCTGCTCGGCCGCGGGCTGGTGGGAGCGGAGCGTGGCCCGTACCCGTGCGGCGTCCCACCCGGCGCCCATGTCGGTCAGCCGTTCCACGCAGGACGCCAGGGACTCGACCGCCGCCGCGAGCGCGTCCGGGTCGCTGTCCCCGCCCTCGGCCGCCGCCGCGAGCACGCAGGAGGCCGCCGCCTCGGCGGTGAGGATCGCCGCGTACGGCCGGGGCATCGCGGCGTACCTCTCCGTCGCGTCCTGGAAGTGCTGCACCGCCTCAGCGGGCCGGCCGGCGGTGTCCAGCAGGATGCCGCGACACCAGGACAGTGCCGCCATCGGGGACGGCAGAGCCGTGTCCTTCAGGCCCGCCTCGAACTCCGCGGTCATCGCCTCGGCCGTCTGACGGCGGCCGGCCCGGGCGGTCGCCTCCACCGCCCAGGGCGCCAGTTCGGCCGCCCACGCCCAGACGCCCTTGTCCCGCAGCCGGTCCCAGGCGTCGGCCGCCTCGGACGCCGCGCTGTCCAGATCGCCGCGGGCGAGTGCGGTACGGACGAGCGCGCCGGACGCCGCCGCGACATGCGGCAGCGGTGAGCCGACAGGCAGCGGATGCCCCTCTCCGGAGAGCCAGGCCGCCATCTGCTGCCATTCGCCCTGTGCGAGGGCCAGCATGCCGAGGACGATCCGCGCGTCCGCGGCGGGCCCGGGCATGACACCGGTCTCGGCCACGAAGGCCCTGGCCCGGGTGGTGAGGCCGTCCCAGGTGCCCGTCACCCAGTCCAGCAGCAGTCCGGTGCCGCGGCCGTCCTGTTCGACGTAGGTGGCTCCGCCGCGGACGGCGACATCGACACCCTCTTCGAGCAGCTCTCCCACGCGGGAGAGATGACCGAGCCACAGGGCGGCGTCCGCGGCGTTCACCAGCCCGCGGGCCACGTGCGGCAGCCGGTCCGACTGCTCGGTCTGGCCGCGCAGCCGTTCCAGGACGTCCCAGGCCGTGGGGTCGCCGATCTCCAGGAGGACCGCGATGCAGTTGGCGTCGACCGCTGTGCGCGCCTCGTCGTCGTGGCTGCCGGCCGCCATCTTCTGCACCTTCTCGAGCCAGTGCAGATTGCGTTCCAGCGGTACGGACGACATGACCGGCATGGCGAGCGCCGACATCGCGCGGGCGGCGAGGGCCGGCCGCTCGGCCAGCTCATCGACCGCCTGCTCCAGTTCCACCCAGCCCTGGAGCCCGCGGCCGGCCTGGTTGTAGAGCACCAGGCCGAGGTCGAGCCGGATCTGCCCGCGGACCGCCGGGGGCAGCGACTGCTCGTCGAGGATCTGGCGCAGCACCTGGACGGTCTGGTCGGTGTGCAGTCCGAGCACCGCGCTGTGGGCGAGGAGGCGGGCGAGGCGGGCCCTGGTCTCCCGCGGCACCGCGGGGTGCGAAAGAGCCTGTTCCAGCAGGTCGATCGCCGTCTGGTGGGCGCCTGCCTCGGCGCACTGCTGGGCCGCGTGTTCGACGGCCTTGAGCCACCCGCGTATCTGGCCGCCGCGGTGCCGGTGCGCCGCGAGCCGGGCCCACGGCACGGGATGACGGTGGGCGAGGACGTCGGCGGCCCTGCGGTGCATGTCCTGGCGCAGGGGGCCGGGCATCTCGCCGTAGACGGCGGTGCCCGCGAGGGGCGAGGGGAAGCCGTACAGATCGCGGTCGTTCTCCAGCAGCACCGCCCCGCGCAGTGAGGCGACGAGCGCCTCACGGCCGGCCGCGCCGGGCAACGCGGCCACCGCGTACAGGTCCGCCGCGCTGCTGGGCTCGTCGAGGACGGCGGCGGCGCGGGCCACGGCCCGGTGCTCCTCGGGCAGTGCGGCCAGCCGGCCGACGGCCAGCTCGGCCAGTCGTACGGGCGGGCCGGTGGCATCGAGGTCCTTGGCCGTGTAGCGCTCCCGGGGCCCGTACGCGTCCTCCAGCTGGCGCACGAGATCGACGACGACCTGAGGCACTCCGGCGGACCGCTCGTGGATCCGGGCGACGAGCTCGGGCGGGCAGCATTCGGGACCGAGGCGGTCCTCGACCAGCCGGCGGACCTCGTCGGCGTCCAGGGGTTCCAGGCGTACGCGCAGGACGGTGAGCCGGGCCGGGTAGGCGACGGCGCGGCCGAGGACGAGTCCGGGTTCGGCGAGTTCCTCGGGGCGGTAGGTGAGGACGGTGGCGAGCCCGGCGGGGGGCTGCTCCAGCAGTCCGCGCAGCAGGTCCCTGCCCGCGCCGTCCGCCCGGTGCACATCGTCGGCGATCAGCAGGACCGGACCGCCG
Source organism: Streptomyces sp. CA-251247 (assembly GCF_050952975.1). NCBI lineage: Bacteria > Bacillati > Actinomycetota > Actinomycetes > Kitasatosporales > Streptomycetaceae > Streptomyces > Streptomyces sp. CA-251247. Next base: position 1,225,107 of record NZ_CP191861.1, read on the forward strand.
GACTCCAACAGGGGTTCCAGATCCCCGGCGAGTGCGGCGGCGTCGGGGTGGATCCGCGGCGGCAGGGCGACCGGATCGGGGCGCTCACGTACGGGGGTGGCGCCCGGTTCCGTGCGGGGCACCCGGGCCGGGTGGTGCGTCAGCGCGACGCCGGAGGAGGTGAACGTCAGCACGACCCGGGGCCGCCCTCCGGCCTCGGCGCTGTCCAGCAGCCGGTCGACCAGGCGGCTCTTGCCGGTACCCGCGCGCCCCTCCAGCAGCAGGAGCGCCGACTGCCGGCCGGGGTGGGCGACCGTCTGTTGCAGCCATCGCTCCCAGACTTCGTCACTGAGCGTGCTCACCGGCTCACTCTCCTCGACATTTCTGGGCATTTCATTTCTTTAGGTATCCGTACTTCAGTCTCCCCAATTGCGCCGGGCTTGCCGAGACAGTGAGCGTAGTCCCACGGGCCCAGGCATCGACCTGGGCAGAAGGAGCCGACGTGATCGCATCAGAGGAGTCCTCCCAGTTTTCGTCGTCCGGGCACGGACCGTACGGCGGAACCTCGGGTCTGGCCCAGTGTGCGATGTCGGCGACGCCGGAAGCCGCCCGCACCCTGCGCCATTTCGCACGCGCAGTGGCCCGTCGATGGCGGTTGCACGACGAATTCCACGAAGCGCTCTCGGTGATCGTCACCGAGCTCGTCAGCAATGTGGTGCTGCACAGTGGCAGCACCTGGGTCGCCCTGGCCATCAAGGTCCGCGGCAACACGCTGGTGACGGAGGTCAGGGACGGCGGCCGGTGGAAGCATCGTCATGCACGACGCCAGGAACCGCTGGACGCTCACGCGGACTGCGGCCAGGGTCTGCGGCTCGTCGACGCATTCGCCACCAGGACCGTCACGCGACGGCTGCCGATGGGCAGCGTGGTCGCGGCTGAAATCGTCATGCCACCCCATCAGGGCGGGCCACGGCCCGTGACCCTGCACCCACGGATGGAGGACGAACCGTCGCCCCCCGTGGAGTTCCGTACGGTGATCGGGCTGACGGTGGAGCCGGACTGCCACTGACGCACACGGGGCAGCGAGGACCACGCGGACCGCGGGCGCGAGCCGGGCGACGGGAGAGGTCAGACCCTCCGCACCGGCTGCCGACGGCTGCAATCAAAGGTTCACGCTGCGGGTCAGGCTGGTGCGGGCCGGCCGACGGCTGCCCGTCAGACCTTCCGTGCCGCCTCACGATGGGCGTCGGCGAGGTCCAGGTAGACGGCGGCGTTCAGCTTGATGCCCTCGCGCTCCTCGTCCGTGAGCTCGCGCCGCACCTTGGCGGGCACCCCGGCGACGAGCGAGCCGGGCGGGACCCGCATCCCCTGCGGCACGAGAGCGTGCGCGGCCACCAGGGACCCGGTGCCGATGTGGGCACCGTTGAGGACCGTCGCCCCCATCCCCACCAGCACGTCGTCCTCGACCGTGCAGCCGTGCAGGACGGCGTTGTGGCCGACCGAGACGCGCTCCCCCACCGTCACGGGGAAGCCGGGATCCGAGTGGACCGTGCAGTTGTCCTGGATGTTGGAGTCGGCGCCGATGACGATCGGCCCGCAGTCCGCCCGCAGCACCGTCTGGTACCAGACGCCGGCGCCCGGCGCGAGGGTGACCTCACCGATGACGACCGAGGTCGGAGCGGTGAAAGCCTCCGGTGCGACGCTCGGCTCCCGGCCGCCCACACCCATGATCAGCGCCTCTGACGCCATCGCTGTCTCCTCGTTTCATGAACGGCGCACCGTTTCATGAACGGCGCACCGGACGGTCCGTACGGCTGCGCGACGACCGGGCCGCGGGTCAGTCGGCGGCGGGAACCGGCTCGGGTTCGAGGACCGTCCGCGTTTCCGCCTCGGCCGCCGCCTTCTTCGCACGGCTCTTGAGCACGAGCATGGAGGTCACACCGATCAGCACCGCGAGGACGAGCCCCAGCCACGAGAACCGCTTGAGCCACGCCTCGGCGACGACACCGACCGAGTAGATGACGGCGGTCGTGCCGCCCGCCCACAGGATGCCGCCGAAGACGTTGGCGATCAGGAACTTCCAGTACGGCATGCGCAGCACGCCCGCCAGGGGCCCGGCGAAGATCCGCAGCAGAGCGACGAAGCGTCCGAAGAAGACGGCCCACATGCCCCACTTCTCGAACGACCGCTCCGCCATGGCGATCTGAGCGGGGCCGAAGTGTTTCGGGAACTTCCCGCCGAGCCAGGCCAGCAGGGGCCTGCCGCCCTTGCGGCCGATCGTGTACCCGATCGAGTCGCCGATGATCGCGCCGGCCGTCGCACACGCGCCCAGGATGTACGGGTTGATGTCACCGTGCTGGGAGGCGAGCAGCGCCGAACTGACGAGGACGATCTCACCCGGCAGCGGGATACCGAGACTCTCGAGCCCGATCACCACCCCGACCAGCAGGTAGATGCTGAGCGGGGGGACGGTCTCGAGCCACTCCTGGACGTGCAACGCCGGTTCCTCCCGTGTGCGCAGTACCGCTGCCCGGCGTGCGCCCCCGTGGCGCACGCCGGGCAGCCTACCTGCTTCGGGAGTGGGGTCCGGCCGCCCGTCAGGCGTTGGGCCGCAGGGTCCAGACGACGGTCATCTCGCCGGTGACCGCGCCGTCGGCGCGCTCGATGGCGACGTTCACCGGGAACTCCGGGCGCTCGCCCGCGTCGAGTTCGGCGACGACGTCGGCGATGGGCCGGCCGAGGGTGGCCGTCGCGGTGACGACGCCCATCGCCAGCTTCTTGTAGCCGATCTCCGCCTTGACGGCGAGCGGTACGGCACGGTTCAGCTGGTCGCCGAAGGCGGCGATGACGATGGCACCGCTGGCGGACTCGGCGAGCGTGAACATCGCTCCGGCGTGCGGCCCGCCCACGTGGTTGTGGAAGTCGGGCTGGTCCGGCATGCGCAGTACGGCACGCTCGGCGGTGGTCTCCAGGAACTCCAGGTTCAGCGTCCGGGCCATGGGGACCGTGGCGGCGAGCATCTCGCCGACTGTCATCTGATCAGCGCTCATGCCTGGATGTTACCCACGAGTAGGGCCGCTTGGCCATCCCCGCGCGGGGGCGGACGTAGCCCCGGCGGCACGGCACCTCTATGGTTACTCGCCATGTGGCCAGGACAGCAGCCGCCCGGGGGCGAGAACCCGCAGGACCAGAACCCGTACCAGCAGCCGGGGTACCAACAGCCGAATCCGTACCAGCAGCCGGGGTACCAGCAGCCCAACCCGTACCAGCAGCCGACCGCGCCGCAGTACGGGGTGCCGATGCAGCCGCCCGGTGGCCCCACGCCGCCGGACGACAAGAAGAAGACGACGATCGTCGCGATCGTCGCGGCCACGGCCGTCGTCGCGGCTGCGGTGATCACGGGTGTCGTCGTGCTCGGGGACGACGACAGCACGTCCGTCGACAGCAAGCCCACGGCCTCGAAGACGCCGACGGTGAAGCAGCCGACCGGCGATCCCGCGGCCTCTCCCACGGAGAACCCGCGCGGCGGTGACGGCGGCAAGGCGACGATCGCCGGCTGGAAGGTCGTCTCCAACCCCAAGCACGGCACGCAGTTCGACGTCCCGGCGGGGTGGGAGGTCGCCGGTTCGGGCGTCAGCACCGGCTTCGAGGACGACAAGAAGGGCGACGGCTCCCCCGTCGTCGCGATGTCGGCTCCGGCCCACTACAAGTCCAAGTGGTGCACGTTCGACACCGACAAGGACGGCAAGCTCGAGGACTGGGGTCTGAGCACGACGGGCACCAAGGGCGGCAAGGGAGCCAAGGACGCCGCGACGGCCGCGTACAACGAGGCCGGCAACTGGGTCTGGGCGGGTTACGCGCAGACCGAGCCCAAGGGCACGGTGAAGGTGACCAAGGCCGTCCCGTACACGACGAAGTCGGGCCTGGCCGGCAGCGTGTCGACGGCGACCGCCATCGGGGTGAAGAAGGAGAACAAGTGCGAGACCGACGGCAAGTCGATCGCCTTCTCCTTCAAGGACCCCGCGGGTGAGTTCAAGTCCTGGGTCCTGTACGCCAACAAGGGTGTGCCGGACGAGGTCCCGGACGCGACCATCAAGCAGATCCTGAGCACGGTGCGGCTGGCGGCGACGCCCACGCCGTAACCGGTTTGGCAAGCAGGGCGGCCTGCGGGGATAGTCCGTGGGTGACCTCCTCCGCAGCCCCGCCCCGCCGCCACCCGCGCCGCCCCGAATGGGCCGGCCGCAACTACACGCTGCTGACCGCCGCCGCGATCGTCACCAACCTGGGAAGCCACGGTGCACTGATCGCGGCGGCGTTCGCCGTGCTGGAGTCCGGTGGCGACGCGGGCGATGTGGGTCTGGTCGCGGCTGCCCGTACGCTCCCGCTCGTTCTCTTCCTGCTGATCGGCGGCGCGGTCGCCGACCGGGTGCCGCGGCACCGGGTGATGGTCGCCGCCAACGCCCTGAACTGTGTGTCCCAGGGCGTCTTCGCGGTCCTGGTGCTGGCCGGCGACGCGCAGCTGTGGCAGATGATGCTCCTGACCGCGCTCTGCGGAACCGGGCAGGCGTTCTTCAACCCGGCCGCCGAAGGCATGCTGATGTCGAGCGTCAGCGGTGAGCAGGCGAGCCGGGCCTTCGCCGTGTTCCGGATGGCCATGCACGGTGCCTCGATCGGCGGTGCGGCGCTCGGCGGCGCGCTGATCGCGGCGATGGGGCCCGGCTGGGTGCTGGCGGTGGACGCGGTGGCGTTCGCGGTCGCCGGCGGGCTGCGCGCCTTCCTCCACGTCGGTCACATCGCGCCGCGCGCGCCCGGCGGCGGGCTGCTCGCCGATCTGCGCGACGGCTGGAAAGAAGTCATCAGCAGGCCGTGGCTGTGGGGCATCGTCGCGCAGTTCACGGTGGTCGTCGCCGTCGTGGGCGCCGCCGAGTCGGTGTTCGGACCGCTGGTGGCCGAGGACGAGTTGGGCGGCGCCGGACCCTGGGGCATGGCGCTGGCGGCCTTCGGTGTGGGCACCCTCCTCGGTGCGCTGCTGATGATGCGGTGGAAGCCGCGGCGGCTGCTGCTCGCGGGCACGCTGTGCGTCTTCCCCCTCGCCCTGCCGTCCGCCGCGCTCGCCGTGCCGCTGCCGGTCCCGGGACTGGCCGCCGTGATGCTGGTGAGCGGGGTGGCGATCGAGGTGTTCGGCGTCGCGTGGATGACGGCGCTGCACCAGGAGATCCCGGAGGAGATGCTCTCGCGGGTCTGCGCCTACGACTGGTTCGGCTCGGTGGCCATGCTGCCGCTGGCGACCGCGCTCGCCGGGCCCGCGGAGAGCGTGTTCGGGCGGAGCGCGTCGCTGTGGGGGTGCTCGGCGCTCGTGGTCCTCGTGACCGCGGCCGTGCTGTTCGTGCCGGACGTCCGGCATCTGGCCCGCCGCTCCGGGAAGGTCGCCGCCGCGGGCCCCGGCCCCCTCCCGGTGGCCTCAGCCGATGCTGAAGGCGCCGCCGGGCGGCTCGGGTGACGCCTGGGCATCGGCGTCCGCCACCGGCGTCGCGGATCCCATGAGCCGCCGCAGCGGGGCGCCGTCCTCGACGCGTGCGGGGAACGGGTCCGCCGAAGTGCGGCGGGCGAGGGCTGCCGTGTCGAGCGGGGCGTGGGACGCGAGCAGCAGGACGTTGCCGAAGCGGCGTCCGCGCAGCACCGCCGGTTCGGCAATCACGGCGAGTTCGGCGAACACCGCGGCGAAGGTGGCCAACTGGGAGCCCAGGAACGCGAACGGAGCGCTGTCGGCGAGGTTCGCCGCGTAGATCCCGCCCGGCCTCAGGACGCGTTCGGCCGCTCGCGCGTACTCGACCGAGGTCACTTGCGCCGGCACCCGCGATCCGCCGAAGACATCGGCGATCAGCAGGTCGGCCGAGTCCGCCGGCGCCGCGTCGATCCAGGCGCGGGCGTCCGCCGCGTGCAGCGCGATGCCCGAGCCGTCGGGCAGCGGCAGTTGCTCCGCGACCAGGTCGAGCAGACCGCGGTCGAACTCCACCACGTCCTGCCGTGAGCCGGGCCGGGTCACCGCGGCGTAGCGCGGCAAAGTGAGGGCTCCGCCGCCGAGGTGCAGCAGATCGAGTGGCGCACCCTCGTCGGCGCAGGTGTCGATGACATGGGCGAGCCGCCTGGTGTACTCGAACTCCAGATGCGTGGGCTCGTCCAGGTCGACGTACGACTGGGGAGCGTCGTCGACGGTGAGCAGCCAGGCCCGCTCGCGGTCGATGTCGGGCATGAGCCTGGCGGTGCCCCGGTCGACCTCGCGGACAACCGGTATCTGCTCGTTCACGGTCACATTGTGCCCGGGCCGCTCGCGCCGGCAGGCGCGGGGACGGCCGGGGAGCGCCCGCCCGTACCCGTCCGAGCGCGCCGGCCGCAGGCAACTGTTGCCGAGCACACGCCCGCCGCAAGCCACCGCTGTGCGCCGCGCCCGCCGCAAGCAACCGCCCGTGCCGAGCTGCGGCAACCGCCCCGCACCGAGCGTCCCGCCGTCAGCCGGACCAGACCGCCGCGACCTCGTCGGCGTGCGCCGCCGCCTGGGCGAGTCCCGCCCGTGCCGCGGGCGCCCGCCGGGCCGGGTCCAGGACATTGCGGCCGAACGCCTTCCGCGCCGCCCGGTCCGGGGTGATGACGGCGACGCGGGCCCCTTCATCCCGCAGTCGCGCGGCCTGCACCCGGGCGGCCGGCACCGGTCCGCCGCCGATAGCCATCGGGGCCACCACGACGACCCTGCCGTACCCGGAGGCGAGATCCGCGTTGGAGGACGACCGCACTCCCCCGTCGATGAACAGCCGGCCGTCGATCTCCATGGGCGGCCAGACCCCCGGCACCGCGCAGCTCGCGGCCACCGCGTCCACGAGTCCGACCCCGCTGTTCCGGTCGAAGGGGCGGAACTCGCCCGTGGCGGCGTCGACGGCCGTCACCACGAGCCGCCGTTGCTCGGGCCACTCGTGCGACAGCAGCCGCCGGGCGATGACCTCCCGGCGCCCTGCCCCGCCGTCCGTCCCGGACTTGATCGCCATCTTCCCCATGCGGATGCCGTACGCCGTGCTGTCGCGCGCCCGCAGCACGGTCCAGGCGTAACGGGCCAGCATCGCGGGCCCCATGCTCGCGGTGATCTCCCCGTCGGGGGAGGCGAGTTGACGCTCGTACAGCTCCGGGAGCTCCAGCAGCCCGGAGACGAGCTGCGCGCCCACGACCGAGCCCGCCGAGGTGCCGATCACCGTGTCGGCGCCGGTCACATCCACGCCCGCCCGCGCGAGTCCGTGCAGGATGCCGATCTCCCAGCCGATGCCGGTGAGACCGCCGCCGCCGAGCACCAGGGCCGTGTCGCCCATCGCCGCCGCCTTCCGCCGAGGTGTGTGGCAGCAGCGTAGGCGCAGGTGGCCGGTCCTCGTACGGTGCGTACGGGGACCGGCCGTGCGCCTCACCCGGCGGCGGCAGCCTTCACGCCGGCGACCTCGGTCACCGTGCCGGCGCCGACCGTGCGGCCGCCCTCGCGGATGGCGAAGCCGAGACCGGCCTCCAACGGGATGTCACGTCCCAGCTCGACGGTCATGGTGACCGTGTCGCCGGGCTGCGCAACGGCCCGCTCGCCGAGGTCGACGTCCCCGACGACGTCCGCGGTGCGGATGTAGAACTGCGGCCGGTAGCCGGTGGAGACCGCCGTCCTGCGGCCGCCCTCCTTGGCCGAGAGCACATACACCTGGGCGGTGAAGTGCCGGCTCGGAGTGACGCTGCCGGGCGCGGCCACCACATGGCCGCGGCGCACCGCGTCGCGCGGCAGTCCGCGCAGCAGCAGTGCGACGTTGTCTCCCGCCTCGGCGGACTCCATCGGCTTGCCGAAGGTCTCCAGGCCGGTGACGACCGTCTCGGTGTCCGCGCCGAGCACCTGCACACGGTCGCCGACGCGTACCGTGCCCCGCTCGACGGCGCCGGTGACGACCGTCCCGCGCCCGGTGATGGTCAGGACGTTCTCCACCGGCAGCAGGAACGGCGCGTCGGTGTACCTGACGGGCATCGGCACATAGGTGTCGACGGCGTCGAGCAACGCCTCCACGGCGGCGGTCCAGCGTGGGTCGCCCTCCAGCGCCCTGAGCCCGGAGACCCGGACGACGGGAGCGGCCTCGCCGCCGTAGCCGTGCGCGGTGAGGAGCTCGCGGACCTCCAGCTCGACCAGGTCGGTCAGCTCGTCGTCACCCGCGTCGGCCTTGTTCAGCGCGACGACGATGTGGTCGACACCGACCTGACGGGCGAGCAGGACGTGCTCGGCCGTCTGCGGCATGACCCCGTCGAGCGCGGAGACGACCAGGATCGCCCCGTCGAGCTGGGCGGCGCCCGTGACCATGTTCTTGACGTAGTCGGCGTGCCCGGGCATGTCCACGTGCGCGTAGTGCCGGGTGTCCGTCTCGTACTCGACGTGCGCGATGTTGATGGTGATGCCCCGCTGCGCCTCCTCCGGCGCCCGGTCGATGCGGTCGAAGGACACGTAGGAGGTGCTGCTCCCGGAGCGCTCGGCGAGCACTTTCGTGATGGCGGCGGTCAGCGTGGTCTTGCCGTGGTCGACATGGCCCATGGTGCCGATGTTGAGATGCGGCTTGGTGCGTACGTATGCCGTCTTGGGCATGGCTGTTTCCTCGGACTTCCTCGGAGTGCGAAGCGTGATGAGGACCCCTGGGCCTTGCCGACCCTCCCCCTGCGGGGTCCGCCGGACGTTCCGGGAAGGGTCAGCTTCGGGCGCCGCCGAACGGCGCCGCGGCAGCGGCTGCCGCCGCCGTGAGGAATGCGGCAGCCTTCGGCGCGTCCGCGACTGCGGACGGCGCTGCGAGAAAGGCGTACCGGAACATGAGGACGATGTTCGCCCACGGCCCGCGCCGCGTCGAATGGTTTTCCGTGTACGGGAGTTCGGCGGGTCCGGATTCTCCGTGAAGGGAGATCAGCAGGTCACAGGTTCTTCAGCGCTTCCCGTACCGACAGCGGGGAGAGCCGGTCCCGGGCGGAGCCGACGAAGTCCCGTACGGCGTCGGGGTCGGTCTTGGCGTACTCCCGCAGGCACCAGCCGATCGCCTTGCGGATGAAGAAGTCGGGGTGGTCGCCGCGGCGCAGGCAGTACCCGAAGAGACGCCCGGTGTCGGTGGACTCCTTGTAGCGCAGTTGATGGAGCAGCGCCGTGCGGGCGACCCACAGATCGTCGTCGTCGATCCAGGCGTCCATGTCGGTCCTGAGCGCGGGGTCGGCCGCGACGAGCGGTCCGACGACATGTGCGGCGAGCGCGTCGACGGTGTCCCACCAGGAGACAGTGGTGACGAGCCGGCGGACGACGGGCAGAAAGCCGGAGGAGCAGCGGCGGACGTGACGGCGCAGATAGTCGGCGGCGAAGTAGGCGTACTCCCGCTCGGGCAGCGCCCAGCAGCGCAGTGCGATCGCCGTGCAGTCGGTCTCGTCCGGCGCCGGCAGCCCTGCGAGCGCGGTGCGGGACATGACGCGCCGCTCGGCGGTGTAGATCCCGAGGAAGGGCGCGACCCCCTTCATGTACGCGGCGGCGCCCGCCGCCCGGACCGGATCGGCCCCGGTGGGGTACAGCGCGGTCAGTCGTTCCATGACCGTGTCGGCGAGCTCGCTGCGTGGTACCGCGGGGGTCATGCGTCACAGATTACGGCGATCACATCCCTATGTCGGTTACTGTCTCCGGATGTTCGAGCCCGTCCCCAGGCCCGCTTCCCCACTCGCCGTCCGCTGCACCCGGGTGTTGTTGTCCCCGTGGTCGCGGCTGTCGCTGCTGGTCCTCATGCTGGCGACCGCGGCGGCACTGGTCCTGCTGTACGAGCCGCAGAGACTGCTCTCCGGCGGCTTCCCGGCCCAACTCGGCGGCGCCGCCGCGGTGATGCTGTTCGGTGTGGCGTACGGCGCGTGCACCGCCGCTTTCGTACCGCGGCCGTTGCTCAACCTGGCGGCGGGCGCGCTGTTCGGCTCACAGGCCGGTCTCGTCTCGGCGATCGCCGGCACGGTGATCGGTGCGGGCATCTCCTTCACCCTCGGCCGTCTGCTGGGACAGGACGCGCTGCGTCCGCTGGTGAAGGGCCGCTGGCTGAAGGCCGCGGACACCCAGCTCAGTACGCACGGCTTCCGCTCGATGCTGGCGATCAGGCTCTTCCCCGGTGTGCCCTTCGCCGCGGCCAACTACTGTGCGGCCGTCTCCCGCATGGGCTACGTCCCGTTCCTGCTGGCCACCGGACTGGGCTCGATCCCGAACACCGCGGCGTACGTCGTCGCGGGCAGCCGGGCCGGGTCGCCGACGTCGCCGGTGTTCCTGATCGCGATGGGCTTCATCGTGGTCACGGGTCTCGGCGCCGCGGCCGTCGCCTGGCGCAAGCGCCATCGTCTGCCGAGCAGTTGACCCTCTGAGGCGCTGCTCGCGCCTGGGCCCTGCCAGGGCCCGAGGCACAGCCCGCCGTGGAGGGACGCTAGGCTGCCTCAGACCTGGCGCATGATCGAGAACGCTACGCGCCGCCTGACCGTGATCATTTCTTGGACGGCGTAGTTTTCCATGTCTTGGTTCGAATCATTCATCCTCGGGCTCGTCCAGGGGCTGACCGAATTCCTGCCCATCTCCTCCAGCGCTCATCTGCGGCTCACCGCGGCGTTCGCCGGATGGCACGACCCGGGTGCGGCATTCACCGCGATCACTCAGATCGGCACCGAGGCGGCCGTCCTGATCTACTTCCGCAAGGACATCGCGAGGATCGTCTCGGCATGGTTCCGCTCGCTGACCGACAAGGCGATGCGCAGCGACCACGACGCCCAGATGGGCTGGCTGGTGATCGTCGGCTCGATCCCGATCGGCGTGCTGGGCATCACGCTCAAGGACCAGATCGAGGGCCCGTTCCGTGATCTGCGCCTCATCGCCACCACGCTGATCGTGATGGGCATCGTCCTCGGCATCGCCGACCGGCTCGCCGCCCGCGACGAGACGGGCGGCAAGCACCGCGCCATCAGGGAGCGCAAGACGCTGCGCGAACTGAGCGTCAAGGACGGTCTGATCTTCGGCATCTGCCAGGCGATGGCCCTCGTCCCCGGTGTCTCCCGGTCCGGCGCCACCATCAGCGGCGGTCTGCTGATGGGCTACACCCGCGAGGCCGCGGCCCGCTACTCGTTCCTGCTGGCCATCCCCGCCGTCCTCGCTTCCGGCGCGTACGAGCTCAAGGACGCGAGCGAGGGCCATGTGTCCTGGGGGCCCACCATTTTCGCGACGTTCATCGCGTTCGGTGTGGGCTACGCGGTCATCGCATGGTTCATGAAGTTCATCACTACCAAGAGCTTCATGCCCTTCGTCATCTACCGGGTGATTCTGGGAATTGCCCTGTTCATCCTGGTCGGAACGGACACTCTGAGCCCCCACGCGGGCGAGTCGGGCGACTGACGCCACACGCCGAAGGGAAGACGCGCCGCTCGGGCCCGTCGTAGCCTGTTCGCCATGTCCACCCTTCGACCCGAGACCGAGACCGCCCTGTCCGCCACCGAGTTGAACGCCCGCATCCGAGAGCTGTGGGCCGACGGGCAGCTGCCCGACGACCGGCGCCCGGAGTACGAGGCGCTCGTGGTGAAGTGGGCGGCCGCGGCTCTCGAAGGTGTGGGGCGAGCGGCCTGACGTCCGCAGCGGGCGCGTGGATCATGAGGTGCCCGCGCTCGGCTAGCCTGGCTGCACGATGAACCGTCTGACCACGTCCTGGGGCGACCTCCGGCTCGCCCGCTTCCCCGAAGATCCCCGCGACACCCTCCGCGCATGGGACGCCGCCGACGAGTACCTGTTGGGCAGGCTCGAGGGGAGCGACGACGAGGATCCGGCGGACCTGTCCGGCACCGTGGTCGTGGTGGGCGACCGGTGGGGTGCTCTGACCGTCTCACTCGCCGCGCACGGCCCCGTACAGATCACCGACTCGTACCTCGGCCAGGAGGCCACCCGCGCGAATCTGGCGCGCAACGGCCTCGACGCCGCCTCCGTGCGGCTGCTGTCCGCCCGGGACACTCCGCCCGAGCGCATCGACGTCCTGCTCGTCCGGGTGCCCAAGAGCCTCGCGCTGCTGGAGGACCAGCTGCACCGGCTCGCGCCCGCCGTGCACGCCGGCACCCTGGTCATCGGTACCGGCATGGTGAGCGAGATCCACACCTCGACGCTGCGGCTGTTCGAGCGGATCATCGGCCCGACGCGGACCTCGCTCGCGGTGAAGAAGGCGCGGCTCATCTTCTGCACGCCCGACCCCGCGCTGGCCCCCGGACCCAGCCCCTGGCCGGTGCGCTACGCCCTGCCCGACGGCATCGGTGTGCTGGCAGGCCGGTCCGTCACCAACCACGCGGGCATCTTCTGCGCCGACCGTCTCGACATCGGCACCCGGTTCTTCCTGCGGCATCTGCCGGAGCGCAGCGGGCCCGCCCATGTGGTGGACCTCGGCTGCGGCAACGGCGTGGTCGGCACCGCCGCGGCTCTCGCCGGGCCGGAGACCTCGGTGACCTTCGCCGACGAGTCCTTCTCCGCGGTGGACTCCGCACGGGCCACCTACCGCGAGAACGTCGCCGACGCATCGAGGGCGGACTTCCTCGTGGGGGACGGGCTGGCGGAGCTGGCGGACGGCTCAGCCGATCTCGTCCTGAACAATCCGCCGTTCCATTCGCACCGGGCGACGACGGACTCGACGGCCCGCCGGATGTTCGGTGACGCCCGCCGCGTCCTGCGGCCCGGCGGCGAGCTGTGGGTGATCGGCAACCGGCACCTCGGGTACCACGTACGGCTGCGGCGGCTCTTCGGCAACTGCGAGGTCGTGGCGAGCGACCCGAAGTTCGTGGTCCTGAAGGCCGTCCGGCCCTAGGGCCGGCCTTCCGGACGGCGGAGATCCACCGTTTGCCGAACAGACGCGGGTGATGAGCGTGCGCGGCTCTTGGCCTGGGGCCCCGGCTGCCCGAGACTGACCCGATGACGCAGCGCGTGGATCTCGCGACGATGATGGACCGCCTCGCCATCGACGAACTGGTCACCGGTTACGCGGTGGCCGTGGACGACGCCGACTGGAGTGCCTACCGGGCCTTGTTCACCGGGGACGGGCGCGCCGACTACCGCAGTTCCGGCGGGATCGAGGGCTCCGCCGCCGAGGTCGCCGACTGGCTGGCGGAGACGATGCGCATCTTTCCCGTACGCCAGCACCTGATCGTCAACCGGCGCCTGCACATCCAGGATCTGGGGGGCTATCCGGGTGACGGCGCCGAGCTTCAGGCCGACTATGTGAATCCGATGCGGATGGAGTCGGGCGACGACTTCGTGTCCGGCGGCCGCTACACCTTCCACGTACTCCGTACGGACGAGGGCTGGCGGCTCAACCATGTGCTGATCGCCGAGAAGTGGCGGCGCGGCACGGGAGCGCTTGCCGTGAGCTAGAAAGGGCACGCTGTCGGTGCGGGACCCCCTCGCGCACACTGGAGAGGGACGGCTCGCCGCCCGTCGGGGCGGTCCCTTCCAGGCAGGACGAGGAGGCGCGTCATGCGGATTCCGGTCGGCCGGAGCCGGCGGGAGGGCAGCGAGCCCCGACGACGGACCGGAGACGACGCGGGGTGGCAGCGCGCCCGGCGGCTCCTCGCAACCCCCCGCGGGCGTGCGGTCGCCGCCGTCATGGCCGGTGCCCTGCCGGCGCTCGCGTTCCCCGAACCGTCGCTCTGGTGGTTCGCCTATGTGGCGCTGGTGCCGTGGATGCTGCTGGTGCGCACGGCGGCGACCGGGCGGCGGGCGGCGCTGGAGGGCTGGCTCGGCGGCCTGGGCTTCATGGTCGCCGTGCATCACTGGCTCATGCCGAGCCTCCATGTGTTCATCGTCGTTCTGGCCGCACTGCTGGGGCTGCTGTGGGCGCCCTGGGGGTGGCTCGTTCGCTCCCTGCTCGGCGGTATGCCGTCACCGGCACGGGCCGCGGCGGCTCTCGCCGTGGTCCCCTCCGGGTGGCTGATGATCGAACTGGCCCGCTCCTGGGAGGGGTTGGGCGGCCCGTGGGGGCTGCTCGGCGCCAGCCAGTGGGAAGTCTCCCCCGCCCTGCGGCTGGCGTCGGTGGGTGGCGTGTGGCTGGTCAGCCTGCTCGTGCTGGCGGTGAACACCGCGGTGACCGTACTGATCGCGGTGCCCAGGGCCCGTACCACCGCGGTGGGCGGCACGGTCGCCTGTGCGCTCGCCACCACGGCGGCGTGGATGTGGGCACCACAACCGGAGTCGTCGGGCCGGACCCGGATCGCGGTCGTCCAGCCTGGGGTGATCAACGGCATCGGCGGCGAGGACAAGCGCTTCGAGCGCAGCGAGCAGCTGACCCGTGAGCTGGCCGGCCAGGACGTCGACCTGGTCGTCTGGGGCGAGAGCAGTGTGGGATCGGACCTGCGCGAACGCCCCGATCTGGCGGCGCGTCTCGCGGTCCTCTCGCGTGCGGTCGGTGCCGATCTGCTGGTCAATGTCGACGCCCGGCGCGTGGACGCCTCCGGGCAGAGCGGGATCTTCAAGAGCTCGGTCCTGGTCGGTCCGCAGGGACCGACCGGTGACCGCTACGACAAGATGCGTCTGGTGCCGTTCGGTGAGTACATCCCGGCGCGTGATCTGCTCGGCTGGGCGACCTCGGTGGGCAAGGCGGCCGGCGAGGACCGGCTGCGCGGCACGCGCCCCGTGGTGATGGTGCTGCCGGGCGACGGTGCCGACCGGCTGCGCCTCGGTCCGCTGGTCTGCTTCGAGTCGGCGTTCCCCGACATGAGCCGCCGGCTCACCCGGGACGGTGCCCAGGTGCTCATCGCCCAGTCGGCGACGTCGTCCTTCCAGAACAGCTGGGCGCCGGAGCAGCACGCGTCACTGGCGGCCCTGCGGGCGGCGGAGAGCGGGCGGCCGATGGTGCACGCCACGCTCACCGGTGTCAGCGCGGTCCACGACGCGCAGGGCGGCCGGGTGGGGCAGCCGCTCGGTACGGACGAGAGCACGGCGGCGGTCTACGACATACCGCTGGCGCGCGGGACGACGGCGTATGTGCGGTTCGGCGACTGGGCGGTCTACGGCGCGCTCGCCGTGCTGGCCCTGTGGCTGGCGGCGGAGGGCGCGCGGGCCGTCAGGCGGCCTGCTCGAGAGCCCGAAGCACCACGCGTTCGCACAGTTCATGAGTCCTCAGGGCGTCCTGGGCACTGAGGAACTTGCCCGCGCGGACCGCTTCGAGGAACGACGTCACCGACTGCTCGATGCCGCGCTGGCGGGCCACCGGCACCCAGTCGCCCCGTCGTCCCACGCTGGGCTGCCCCTTGTGGTCGACGACTTCGGCGAGGTTGCGCACCTCGCGCTTGGTGTCCTGGCCGGACACCTCGAGGATCTCCTCGGCGGAGCCGCTCATCCGGTTCATGGTGCCGATGGCGGTGAATCCCTCGCCGGACAGCTGGAGGACGACGTGGTGCATCCGCCCGTCGACGATGCGGGCCCGCACATCGCTGTGCTCGATCGTGCCGGGGGCGAGGAAGCGCAGGGTGTCGACGACATGGATGAAGTCGTCGAGCACGAGGGTGCGGGGGTCCTCGGGGAGACCGACGCGGTTCTTCTGCATCAGGATCAGGTCGCGCGGGTGCTCCAGGCACTGGGCGTATCCCGGCGCGAGCCGCCGGTTGAAGCCGACGGCCAGGCTGGTGCCGCGTGATTCGGAGAGGTCCACGAGCCGTTCGGAGTCGGCGAGTTCGTACGCGAGAGGCTTGTCGACATAGGTGGGCACACCCGCTTGGAGGAGACGGCCGACGATCTCCGCGTGCGCCCCTGTCGGCGCATGCACGAAGGCGGCGTCGAGGCCTTGGTCCAGCAGCCGGCCGAGGTCGGTGTGGCGCCGATCGGCGGGGATGCGGTGCGTCTCGGCGACCCTGGCCAGGGTGGCCGGTGTGCGGGTCTGCAGATGCAGTTCGACGCCTGGAAGAGCGCCCAGCACCGGCAGATAGGCCTTCTGCGCGATGTCGCCGAGTCCGATGCAGCCGACCTTCACGGGGCCTCCCTCACGCTGTGTCCTCGCCCGTGTGCCTGGTCAGCATACGGGCGCCGGGGCGGCTGCCAGTCGGCGATGCCGTCGAAGGTCCGCAGCACCACGCCCGGCCCGAGCCGGGAGACCGCGGACATCAGGGTGTTGCGCGCGGCGACGGCCGGCCGGCTGGTCAGCGACATCGCCCGGGCGACCCGGGCCGCCTTGCGGACGACGGCGGTGGTACGCGGGAGCCGGTCCGCGCTGTAGGCGGCGAGGCCCGCGCCCAGCTCGGCTCCGGGGGCGAGGTGATGGGCGAGGACGATGCCGTCCTCGATCGCCTGGTTGCCGCCCTGGCCCAGGGTGGGCGCCATGGCGTGGGCGGAGTCGCCGACGAGGACGGTCCGGCCCCTGTGGAAGGCGGGCAAGGGGTCGATGAGGTGGTGGACGTCGTTGCGCAGCACCTGCCGCGGGTCCGCGGCGGCGATGACGGCCGGGACCGGATCGTGCCAGTCCCCGAACCGGCGCAGGAGTTCGGCCTTCTCGTCCTCCGCCCGGTCGCCGGCGGGCGCGACGGCCGCCGCGTAGGCGTAGATCCTGCCGTCCTTGAGGGGCTGGGTGCCCCACAGGGTGCCGGCGCCCCAGGTCTCGTGCGGTGCGAAGGCCCTGCCGAGGCCCGGGACCACGACGCGCCAGGTGGTGAATCCGGAGTAGGCCGGACCCTGATGGGCAGGGAACAGCGCGGTGCGGACGGCCGAGTGGATTCCGTCGGCGCCGACGACGAGTTCCGCCTCGAACTCCGCGTCCGCGGTGGTGACACGGGCCGGGCGTCCGTCCGCGGCGCCCGGGTCGGTGAGCCGGGCCGCGCTCGCGGTGTGCACGGCGCCCGCGGGCAGCAGGGCGGCGATGCGGTCGACCAGGGTGGCGCGGTGGAGAAGGACCAGGGGCCCGCCGAAGCGCTCGGCGGCGGCCGCGCTGTTCGTGCGGGCGAGCCACCGGCCGCGCGGGGTGCGCATGCCGCCGTCGCCCTGCCACGCGGACAGCTCCCGGATGTCGTCGCCGAGGCCGATCACGTCGAGCGCACGCTGGCCGTTGGGGGCGAGCCCGATGCCGGCGCCGACCGGCTCCAGGGAGGCGGCCTGTTCCAGGACGGTGACCTGCCAGCCGCTTCGGTGCAGGGCCACGGCGGCGGTCAGGCCGCCGATGCCACTGCCGATGACGACGGCTCGGGGCTCGGGCATGGCTCCTCCTCACAGGCGCACTACATCTGTAGTGACACACCGAGCGTACTACAGCTGTAGTTGCGACGGTAGGTTGGGCCCATGGCAGAACGCACCACTCCCGGCACCTCCCGCGCCGATCTGATCGCCGACGCCGCGCTCGGACTGCTCGCCGAGCGCGGCATGCGCGGCCTCACCCACCGGGCGGTGGACGAGACCGCGGGCCTCCCTCAGGGCTCGACGTCCAATCACGCCCGCACCCGGCAGGCCCTTCTGGAGGCCGCGGTACGCCGTCTGGCCGACCGCGAGGCGGCCGTTCTGACACCCGGCGAGCTGCCGGCCGCGGGCGACAGCGGCGAGGGCCTGGCGGACGCCCTGGCCCTCGCGCTGCACCGCTATCTCACGCGCCATCGCGAACTGCTCGTCGCCCGCTACGAACTCGCCCTGGAGGCCACCCGCCGACCGGAGCTGCGTGCGTACTACGACGCGGCTGGCAGCCGCTTCCGGACCATGCTGAACGCCCTGATGACAGCGGCCGGTTCACCGGAGCCGGAACGCCATGCGCTGTCCCTGGTCGCCTGGTGCGAGGGGCTGATGTTCGCCTGCGCCGTGGGGTCGTACCACGCGGCCGTCCCCGACCGGGCGGAGCTGCGCACGGGGTTCACCGAGCTGCTGCGGGGGATGCTCGGCGAAAATGCCCTGGCGGGCGGCGGGCCGGTCCTCCAGGATGATCGCCATGACGAGGACTGAGCGCACCGAACCGTCCACCACCGCAGGCGAACAGGCCATGCTGACGGGCTGGTTGGAGTTCCACCGCGAGACGCTGGAGTTGAAGTGCGCGGGGCTCACCGACGAGCAGCTGCGTGAGCGGTCCGTGCCACCGTCCGGGATATCGCTGCTGGGACTCGTACGGCACATGGCGGAGGTCGAGCGCGGCTGGTTCCGAGACGTCTTCGCGGGCGAGGACGTCCGCACGCTCTACTGCGAGGAGGACCGGGACGGGGACTTCCACGTCACGGACCAGGACACCTGGTCGGACGCCCGCACCGCATGGCAGACGGAGATCGCGCGTGCCCGCGAGCTGGTCGCGGGCCGCTCGCTGGCCGATGTCGCGGCCGGCACCACCCGTTCCGGGAGGGCGTTCAACCTGCGGTGGATCATGACGCACATGATCGAGGAGTACGCGCGCCACAACGGGCACGCCGACCTGGTACGGGAGCGGATCGACGGCGCCACGGGCGAATGACCCGCCCGCGGCCGGGGCCGATGTCACCCGTGAGGGCCATTGTGGAGCGGTCGGGCGGTGAACCGGCCCGGCGACCAGCACAGTTGATCGCGTGCAGCGATCATCGAAGCGGCGACCACCGACCGCCGCGAACGTCCTGGCAGGGGTGGCCGCCTTGGCCGTGTGGGGCCTGTCCGTGACGGGTTGTGTGTCCGTGGCCCCGGGGTCCGCTCCGGTCCCCGCACCGGCCGGCAGCCGCCCGGTGCAGGTGCTGGAGCCCCGGGTCGGTCAGGCTCCCGTGCGCGAGGCCCTGGCCCCGCCGGCAGCACGGGAGACGACTCCCCCGCTCCCTGCGGTGCCACCGTCCGAGTCCGCCGTACCGCGCCGCCACGACCCCTCTCCCGTCCCGCTGCGGCAGACGGAGCCGACATCTCCGACGCCTCGGGCGCTGCTGCCCGTCGTGCCGACGTCGCGGCCCGACGTCTGTGCGCTGAGCGAGGGCTACGGGGGCTGGCGACCGGACAGCGCGCAGGCACGCATCTGCCGGGATGTGTACGGACGTTGAGCCGGGCCACTGCCCGGCAGGCGGAAGACTCCGACCCGGGCCGTCGCCGACACCGCATGGAGCCCTGCGGGTCCTGAGCCCCTGCCCGACGGCGCAGGGTCCCGATCCGGCCCGGGCCCCCGCCGACACGGACTCAGAGCCCTGCCGACTCGGGACCCACGCCTCAGTCGGTGCGCAGCCTCAGCTCCAGGCGTTCGATGGCCGCGCGGACCCCTCGGCCGTATCCGTCGTCGCCGAGTGCGTCCGTCGCCGAGCGAGCCCGGTCGAGATGGATCCGGGCCGCCTGCGGCCGGTGCAGCTTCACGTAGTCGGCGGCGAGGTTGAGGTGGAGCGAGGGGTAGAAGGCCCGGACCGCGAGCCCGGCCTGGTGGGCGGCGGTCCGCTGCTCGCTCAGCCCCTCCGCCGCCGCGAGCGCCCGCAGGTCCCACGCCAGCTCGTCCACCGGGTCGTCCTGGGTGTCCGCCATGTAGTGCGCGAGGGTGCAGCGGTGGAGGGGCTCCCCCGCGTCGCCGATCTCCGCCCACAGCGTGCCGAAGCGATTGCGCGCCTCTTCGCGGTCACCGCCGTGCAGCAGCATGATCGCCTGCCCGATCCGGGTCATGACGGCGTCCTCCGACGCCTCCTGCTGCTCCACCACTGCCGCCTCCCGCATCCGTGCGCCCGACGTGCGACCGTGGCGCCGGCCGTCGGCACGGACGCCACGATCACGACGCTAGCCGCCGCCACCGACAATGCCGCACAGGCTCGGGCAGGTGGCCCGTGCCTGTCAGCCGGGTGCGCGAACGGTCAGCCGAGGTCGGGGATGCGCCAGTCGATGGGCGCGTGGCCCTGCGCGGCGACGGCCTCGTTGATCTGGGTGAAGGGCCGGGATCCGAAGAACCTCTTCGCCGACAGCGGTGAGGGGTGGGCGCCCTTCACCACCACATGCCGCTGCTCGTCGATCAGCGGAAGCTTCTTCTGCGCGTAGTTCCCCCACAGGACGAACACGGCCGGGTCCGGGCGGGAGGCCACGGCGGTGATCACCGCGTCCGTCACCTTCTCCCACCCCTTGCCCTTGTGGGAGTTGGCCTCGCCGGCGCGGACGGTCAGCACCGCGTTGAGCAGCAGCACGCCCTGCTCGGCCCACGGCATCAGATAGCCGTTGTCCGGGATCGGGAGGCCGAGCTCGGCCTGCATCTCCTTGTAGATGTTCCGCAGCGAGGGCGGCGTCTTGACGCCCGGCCGCACCGAGAAGCAGAGCCCGTGCCCCTGCCCCTCGCCGTGGTACGGATCCTGGCCGAGCACCAGCACCTTGACCCGGTCGTAGGGCGTGGCGTCCAGCGCGGCGAAGACCTCCTCGCGCGGCGGGTACACCGGCCCCCTGGCGCGCTCGTCCTCGACGAAGTCGACGAGCTCCTTGAAGTACGGCTTCTGCAGCTCGTCGCCGAGGACGCCGCGCCAGGACTCGGGCAGCATGTCGGTGTCGGTCACGTCAACAACCTCCGGGATGCGATCACTTACCGACCACAGAACCTACCCGGAGGCACTGACAACGGGTCCTACCAGCTGGCCTTGCGGTACAGCTCCCACATCTGCATGACCGTCTGCGGGTCGAGGGCGAGCTCGCCGCCGCCGATCTCCTCGCTGGCCGCGACGTACAGCTTGCCCTGCCACAGCGGCAGCAGCCGGACGTCGTCGACGAGGATCTCCTGGGCCCGCTCGAACTCGGTCGTCACCGCGCCACGGTCGCTCTCCCGCCGGGAGGCGGGCAGCAGCGTGTCGGTGATCTCCTTGTTCTCGTACGGCGTGCTCAGCACGTTCTTCTCGCCGACGAACGGCGCGATGAAGTTGTCCGGGTCCGGGAAGTCGGGGAACCAGCCTCGGCCGAAGACGGGGTAGGAGCCGGACTTGTATCCCTGCTGGAACTCCTTCTCCGACTTGCCCTGGATCGTGATCTTGAAGAGACCGGACGCGTCCAGCTGCCTCTTGAGCTCGCGGAACTCCAGCGCCGTCGCCGAGCCGTAACGGTCGGTGGTGTACCAGAAGGTCAGCGGCACCGGCTTGTCGATGCCGGCGTCCTCCAGGATGCCCTTGGCCTTGGCCACGCTCGGGTCGCCGAAGCGGTCGAAGTACTCCGTGGTGTGGCCCGCGATGCCCTTCGGAACCATCGAGTACAGCGGCTCGGAGGTGCCCTGGTAGACCTTGTTGACCAGCGCGCCGCGGTCCACGATCTGGGCGATCGCCCGCCGCACGGGGAGCTTGCCCGCCATCGGGTCCTTGGAGTTGAAGACCAGGTAGCGGATGTCGGCGCCGACGGTCTCGACGAGCTGAAGGTGATCGTTCTCGGGGAGCTTCTGCTGGAGTTCGACGACCTCGGGCGCGGTCAGACCGCGGTAGATCGCGTCGATCTCCTTCTTCTTGAGGGACTTGACCATCACGTCGGAGTCGCCGAAGTAACGGATCGTGACGGCGTCGTTCTTGCGCTTGGCGAAGCCCTCGTAGGTGTCGTTGCGGGTCAGCTCCGCCTTGTCGCCCTTGTTGTACGAGTCCAGCACGTAGGGACCGGAACCGGTCAGCCCGCCGTCCTCGCGGAGCTTGTCCGCCGGGTACTCCTTCGGCGGCACGATCGACATGGCGGGCGTGGCGAGGATGAACGGGAACGTGGCGTCCGGGGACTTCAGACGGAAGCGCACCACACGGTCGCCGGACGTCTCGACCTTGTCGAGGGAACCGAGCAGACCGTTGGGGCCACCCTGCACATCGATCTTCTGGATCCGGTCGATCGAGTGCTTCACGGCGGCGGCGTCGAGGGTGTCACCGTTGGAGAACTTCAGCCCGGAGCGCAGCTCGCACTCGAAGACCTTGTTCGCCGGATCCATGAACTGGCACTTCTTCGCCGCATCGGGCTGCGGTGTCGTGCTGCCGGTCGGGAAGCTGACCAGCGTCTGGAAGACGTTGCGGAACAACTCCCATGAACCGTCCCAGGCAGCGGCAGGATCGAGCGTCGTGGGCTCACTCGTCGTACCGACTGAAATCTTCTGCTTGCCGTCCGCTTCCGCATCGGAGAACAGACCGCATCCCGCCAGCAGAGATATGGACGCTAGGGCTGCAGCGGCCTGCAGACAGGTCCGGTAGAACACGTGCACGCTCCTCGTTCAGCCATGGGTCGGCCGACCATACCGCAGCGCCCTGCCGGGTCAACCTAAAAGCCCGGCAGGGCACTTGGTTCATTCATGAACAAAACGGCTCAGTTCGCTCAGTGCACGCCTGCATTGAGGAAGATACCGCCGTCGACGACCAGAGTCTGGCCCGTGATCCAGTCCGACTGGTCCGACGTGAGGAACGCGGCGGCACCGCCGATGTCCTCGGGCACGCCGAGCCGCGCCAGCGGGTAGGCCGCTGCCGCCTCGGCCTCCCGGCCCTCGTACAGCGCCTCGGCGAACTTCGTCTTGACCACGGCGGGCGCGATCGCGTTGACCCGCACGCCGGGGGCGAACTCGTGGGCCAGCTGGAGGGTCAGATTGACCATGGCCGCCTTGCTCATCCCGTACGCGCCGATGAAGGGCGACGGCGAGATGCCGGCGACGGACGCGATGTTCACGATCGCACCGCCGTTCTCCTTCTGCCACGCCTTCCAGGTCTGCTGGGCGAAGCCGAGGGCCGAGATCACGTTGGTCTCGTAGACCTTGCGCGCGACGTTCAGATCGAGCTCGGCCATCGGTCCGAAGACCGGGTTGGTGCCGGCATTGTTCACCAGGAAGTCGACCCGGCCGAACGCCTCCATGGTGCGTTCCACCGCGGCCGCCTGGTGGGCCTCGTCGTGGGCCTTGCCCGGAACGGCGATCACCCGGTCGGCGCCGAGCTTCTCCACGGCCTCCTTGAGGGCGTCCTCGCCACGGCCGGTGATGCACACCCGGTCGCCGCGGGCGACGAGCGCCTCGGCGACTCCGTAGCCGATGCCGCGGCTCGCGCCGGTGACCAGCGCGACCTTTCCGCTGTCAGGTACTTCTGCGGTCATGTTCGTCGTCTCCCGGTTCAGTTGAGCGGTCCGCCGGCGACGTACAGGACCTGGCCGGAGACAAAGCCGGCGTCGTCGCCCGTGAAGAAGGCGATGGCGCCGGCGATGTCCTCGGGGTACCCCACGCGCTGGACCGGGATCTGCGTCGCGGCGGCGGCCTGGAACTCCTCGAAGCCCATGCCGACGCGCTCCGCCGTCTGGGCCGTCATCTCGGTGACGATGAACCCGGGCGCGACGGCGTTGGCGGTGATGCCGAACTTGCCGAGCTCCTTGGCGAGGGTCTTGGTCAAGCCCTGGAGACCGGCCTTGACGGCGGAGTAGTTGGCCTGGCCGCGATTGCCGAGCGCCGAGCTGGAGGACAGCGAGACGATACGGCCGAACCCGGCGTCGACCATGTGCTTCTGGCACGCCTTGGCCATCAGGAACGCGCCCTTGAGGTGCACGTTCATCACGGTGTCCCAGTCGGACTCGCTCATCTTGAAGAGCAGGTTGTCGCGGAGCACGCCCGCGTTGTTCACGAGGATCGTCGGCGCGCCGAGCTCGGCGGCGACGCGCCCCACAGCGGCCTCCACCTGAGCGCTGTCGGAGACGTCGCAGCCGACGGCGAGCGCCGTGCCGCCCGC
The DNA here is from genome assembly GCF_050952975.1 of Streptomyces sp. CA-251247. Taxonomy (NCBI): domain Bacteria; kingdom Bacillati; phylum Actinomycetota; class Actinomycetes; order Kitasatosporales; family Streptomycetaceae; genus Streptomyces; species Streptomyces sp. CA-251247. The sequence continues at coordinate 1,248,726 of NZ_CP191861.1, forward strand.
CGCGGTGATCTTCTCGACCGTGTCCTTGCAGGCCGCCTCGTCGAGGTCGAGTACGGCTACGGCACGGCCCTCGGCCGCCAGCCGGACCGCGGTGGCTGCGCCAATGCCGCGCGCCCCGCCGGTCACGACAGCGACGCGCTGCTCGGTGGTGGACATGCTGGTTCTCCTCGCCCTTGGATGCGGCTCATCCGGTACGTCCCGACGGATGAGCGACCGCTTAGTACCTTCAGCAGACGAGACGCTAGAAGCCATGGCACGCGGTGTCAACGGCCCACCGCGTGCGCCGGGTCACTCACCGTACGAGCAGCTCCAGCAACCGTTCGGCCTCGGCCTGCGGATCGGCGGTCAGCCCGGTGTGCACCGGGCCGGGCTGGACGACGGTCGAGCGCGGTGCGATCAGCCAGCGGAACCGGCGGCCGGCGTCGTCGCGCGATGCCTGACCCGCGTCGTCCCCGCCGCGGCAGACGCCCTCGACGGCGTGCAGAGCGGCCCGTACTCCCGTGACATCGGCATGCGGGTCCAGCGCCTTGAGCTTCACCTCGTCCAGGTGCGTACGGGCGGCGACGAAGGACCGGGCCCGGCAGTAGACCACCACGCCCGCGTTGAAGAACTCACCGCGCTCCACACGGGGCACGACCCGCAGCACCGCGTACTCGAAGACCTCACGCTCGCTCATTCGCCCGCCGCCTTCTGTGCCTCGGCCGGGTGCGGCCAGGGAGTCAGATGCCCGGTCAGCCAGCCGGGGGCCTGGGAGGACCGGGGCTTGGACGGCGCGGTCAGCGTGATCCGCTCGTGGATCGTCGCCGCGCGGGCGAGCAGGGGCTCGACATAGGCACGCCGCAGGGCGTCGGTGGTCTCGAAGCCGGGTTCGTCGACCAGCCACTCGTCGGGAACGTCCGCGGCGGCCTCGGTCAGCAGCTCCTTGGTCACGAGCGGAGCGAGCTCGGCCGCGGCGGCGGCGATGTCCGGCCGGAACGGCGCGAGCGCGTGGTCGGACGCGTCGTACGGCTTGGCGGCCGAAGCGGCGGCTCCGGGCCAGTTGTGGTGCCAGATCATGGTGGCTCCATGATCGATGAGCCACAGATCCCCGTGCCACACCAGCATGTTGGGGTTGCGCCACGAGCGGTCGACGTTGTTGATCAGCGCGTCGAACCAGACGACCTTGCCGGCCTCGGCCGGGTCCACCTCGTAGGCGAGCGGGTCGAAGCCGATCGAGCCCGGCAGGAAGTCCATGCCGAGGTTCAGTCCGCCGCTCGCCTTCAGCAGCTCCTGCACCTCCTGGTCGGGCTCGCCGAGACCGATGACCGGGTCGAGCTGCATGGTCACCAGGTCGGGCACGCGCAGACCGAGCCGGCGGCCCAGCCGGCCGCAGATGACCTCGGCGACCAGGGTCTTGCGGCCCTGCCCTGCACCGGTGAACTTCATGACGTACGTGCCGAGATCGTCGGCCTCGACGATGCCGGGGAGCGAGCCGCCCTCACGCAGCGGCGTGACATAGCGGGTCGCTGTGACTTCGGGGAGCATGGCCCCACAGTACGTCGGGGCCATGGACAGGATCACGAGCTTATTCGCTTGCTCGGCCGCTGCGGAACCTGAGCACGATGCCCCATGAGTGATCACATCGAAGCCCCCGGCTTCCCCCGCCAGTTCGCCCGTACCCGCCGCTTCTCCCTCGGTGTCCCCCGGCTCTTCACCGTCTCGCCCGACGGCCGGCGGGTGCTCTTCGTCCGCGGCACGGCCGGAGACGACCCGGTGAGCCGGCTGTGGATGCACGAGGCGGGCAGGGAGCGCGTACTCGCCGATCCGGCCGCGCTCGGCGGGCGGGAGGACGAACCCGAGGCCGAGAAGGTCCGCAGGGAACGCGCCCGGGTGACGTCCTCGGGAGTGGTGTCCTACGCGACCGATGCCGAGGGGACGCTCGCCGCCTTCGCGCTCGGTGGTGAGTTGTGGGTGGTGCGGACCGACCGAGGCGCCCCCCGCCGGATCGCCACGGCCGGCCCGGTGGTCGACCCGCGCCCGTCGCCGGACGGCACGGCCGTCGCGTACGTCACCGGGGGTGCACTGCGTGCCGTGCGGACCGACGGCTCGGAGGACCGGCTGCTCGCCGCCCCGGAGGATCCGGAGGTGACCTGGGGCCTCGCGGACCATGTGGCCGCCGAGTCGATCGGGCGGTCCCGGGGCCATTGGTGGTCACCCGACTCGGACGCCCTGCTGGTGGCCCGGGTGGACAACTCCGGCGTGCAGCGCTGGTACATCGGCGATCCGTCCGAGCCGGCCAAGGAGCCGCGATCGGTCCGCTACCCGGCGGCGGGGACGGCGAACGCCGAGGTGTCCCTGCACATCGTGCGCCTCGACGGCACCGGCAGCCGCACGGCCGTGCGGCTGCCGGCCGCCGCGGACCAGGAGTCCCACGAGCCGGGGACCTGGACCGACACCGCCTTCGAATACGTCGCCGCGGTCTCCTGGGACGCGCTCGGTCCGCTGGTCGAGGTGCAGACACGCGACCAGCGCACCGCCCAGCTGCTGGCCGTCGACCCGCGGTCGGGCGCGACCGAGGTCCTCCGCACACGGCGCGATCCGGCGTGGGTCGACCTGGTGCCGGGAGATCCCGGCCGTACCTCGCTGGGCACACCGGTCCGCACCTTCGACCACCCGGACGGGAGGCGGGGACTGCGTATCGGCGACGAGGCCTCCCCGGCCGGACTGCACGTCCGCGAGGTGGTCGGCACGGTGGGCGAGCGGGTGTGGTTCACCGCGAACGAAGACCCCACCGAAGTCCATGTCTGGTGCTGGGGCCCGGCGTCCGGTTTCGTTCGCCTCAGCGAAGCCGCCGGTGTCCACACCGCCTCCGTCGGCGGGGACACCGTGGTCCTGGACAGCGTCACGGACGAGGGCCGCACCGTGACCGTCCTCGAGGGCGGCCGCCCCGCCGGGCGGATCGCCGTACTGGCCGAGCAACCACTGGTCACCCCCCGGCCGGTGTTCCTCTCGCTCGGCAGGCGTGACCTGCGGAGCCAGCTCTTCCTCCCCTCCTGGTACAAGCCGGGCTCGGGCCGGCTGCCGGTGCTGCTCAACCCGTACGCGGGCCCCGGCATGCAGATCGTCGTCCGGGCCGGAGGGTGGTGGACGGCCGTGTCGCAGTGGTTCGCCGAGCAGGGCTTCGCGGTGCTCGTGACGGACGGCCGGGGCACGCCCGGCCGGGGCAGGGAGTGGGAGAAGGCGGTCCGGGGAGACCGGTTGACGCCCGCGCTCGACGACCAGATCGACGCCCTGCACGCGGCGGCGGAGCGGCATCCCTTCCTCGATCTGGACGCGGTCGCGATCCGTGGCTGGTCCTACGGCGGTTATCTGGCGGCCGGCGCGGTACTGCACCACCCCGAGGTGTTCCACGCTGCCGTCGCCGGCGCGGCCCCGGCCGACCGGCGGCTCTACGACACGCACTGGGAGGAGCGCTTCCTCGGGCACCCCGATGTCACCCCCGAGGCGTACGAGCGCAGCTCACTCGTCCCGTTCGCCCATCAGCTGAGGCGGCCGCTGCTTCTGGTGCACGGGGTGGCGGACGACAATGTGGTTCTCGCCCACATGCTGCGCTTCTCATCGGCCCTGCTCGCGGCCGGGAGGCCCCACAGTGTGCTCCCGTTGTCGGGGGCGACCCACATGGTCACGCAACAGGACCAGGCGAGCAGCCTGCTGCTGTGGGAGGCCGACTTCCTGAGAAAGTCCTTGAAAGTTTGAGAATCTGAACGCTGCCGAACAGAGGGCCGTACACCATCACGAGGAACCGGCTGATGTCTGGCCGACAGGGACCGTACAGACAGAAGGAGCAGTCATGACCGGATCACAGGGGCCGTCCCGCACCATCGCACGTCGGACGGTCGTCGCCGCCGCGGGCGGAGCCGGTCTCGCCGTCGCGCTGACCGCGTGCGGAGGCTCGGACGACAGCGGGGGCTCCGTGTCCGAGCAGCCCGGCGACGGCGGGACCGGGGGCACGGGTGGCGCTGGCGGCAAGGTGATCGCGACGACCGCCGACATCCCCGAGGGCGGTGGCAAGGTCGTCGGGGACGTGGTGATCACCCAGCCGAGGGCGGGCGAGTTCAAGGCGTTCTCCTCCAAGTGCACCCATCAGGGGTGTGCGGTGAAGGATGTCGCCGACGGCGTGATCACCTGTCCGTGCCACCAGAGCAAGTTCGACGCGACCGACGGCAGCGTCAAGGCGGGGCCGGCCACCACGCCGCTGCCGCCGGCCGACATCACGGTCGACGGAAACTCGATCAAGCTCGCCTAGGCGAAGGGATCTGGCAGACACGACCCGGCCTCAGCCCGCCTCCGACGCCGTCCGGTCCCGCCGGGTGCGGCGCGGGCGTTTCCAGCAGGTCAGCACCTCGTCGGTGGTGGCGATCGTGGCGACGAGGGCGAGTGTGTTGCGGATCATCGCGGGGGTGTAGTCGGCGGGCACCCCCGCGATGGCGTCCCGGGCCACGACGGCCGTGTAGCCCAGATTCACCGCGTCGAACACGGCGTTGGGCACGGCGATGTTCGCCGAGACGCCGACGACGATGACGGTGCGGCAGCCGAGATTGCGCAGCAGCGCGTCCACGTCCGTACCGGCGATGGGCGACAGGCCGTGCAGCCGGCGTACGACGAGGTCCTCGTCCGCGACCTCGATCGGCGGGGCGATGCGCACCGCCGACGTGCCGGAGTGCTGCTGGACGGGAAGGCGCCCGGCCGCCCGGAAGAGGCGGGCGTTGTGGTTGGCGCCGCGGCCGTCGGGACGGCGCTCCGCCACCGCGTGCAGCACCTGGACGCCCGCCTCGTGCGCTCCGGCGACGAGCCGGGCGACCTGCTGGAGTACGCCCGACGACCGGGCCTGCGCGGCGAGTTCGGGCAGGGCGCTGTGGTCGCCGACCACGCCCTGCTGGCATTCGACGGTGAGCAGCGCCGTGGTCACCGGATCGAGCTGTTCCGCGAGCTGGTCGGCACTCGACACGGCTCCCCCTCGGGTGTCGCGGTCCGACCGACCGGGTGTCACGGGCCGGACCGGGCGCGTGACAGTAGCCTCCATTGCGCGCAGAGGGAAGAGCCCTCATGATTTCTGACACACCGTCAGCTACAGGGAGGGGCCGCCATGGCCGTCGAACAGCGCCGGGGCCGCCGGATCATGATGAGCGCCGGTGAACTGGACGCGTTTCTCGCCGAGCAGCGCACCTGCCGCGTGGCCACCGTCTCGGCCGACGGCCACCCGCACGTCAGCGCTCTGTGGTTCGCCTGGGACGGCACGTCCCTGTGGCTGTACTCCCTGACCCGCAGCCGGCGCTGGGCCGATCTGCGCCGCGATCCCCGGCTCGCCGTCGTGGTCGACGACGGCGAGGACTACGGCGAACTGCGGGGCGTGGAGCTCTCCGGCAGCGCGGTGTTCGTCGGGGAGGCCCCGCGGACGGGTGAGCCCTGCCCCGAACTGGACGTTCCCGAAGCGCTGTTCACGCGGAAGAACTTCGGGCTCGACGAGATGCCCCACGACGGCAGGCACGCCTGGCTGCGGCTGACGCCCGACGCGGTCGCGTCCTGGGACTTCAGGAAGATGTCCGCACTCTGACGCGACGGCGTGCCGGGTTCGGCAAGACGGCGGTGACGGGGCCCGGCTTCGAGGGCGGTGTCAGCGCTCCGACCCGGTCGCGGCCGCGGCCGCGGCCCGCAGCGCCGTCACCGCCGCCCTGATCGAGGGGCGGCGGTCCGCGTCCGTGCGCCAGACCGCGTACACATGGCGCTGCATCTGCTGCCGTACGGGAACGAGTGCGACACCTTCCGGCACCGGGCCCCGGCCGAGCCGGGGGGTGACGCAGACACCGAGCCCCGCGGCGATCAGCGCGAGCTGGGTGTGGTGCTCCCCCGCCAGGTGCGAGATCCGCGGTTCGATGCCGTGCGAACGCAGGGTGAAGACCAGCCACTCGTGGCAGAACTCGCCCTCCGGCCAGGACACCCACTCGTCCTCGGCGAACTCGGCGAGGTCGACCTCGCTGCGGCCGGCGAGCGCGTGGTCCGCGGGCATCGCCACATCGGGCGCGTCGTCGAGAAGATGCGCCTGGGCAAGACCGCCGGGCACGGGCAGCCGCTTGTTGCTCCAGTCGAGCACCACGGCCAGGTCGAGGTCTCCCCTGATGACGTGCCGAATGGCCTGCTCCGGCTCCATCTCGCGTGACTGGACGCCCAGTTCGGGATGCTGCCGGTGCAGTGTGGAGATCGCCGCGGGGAACAGTCCGCGGGCCGCCGTCGGGAAGGCGCCGATCCGGACCTCGCCGACCACCTGCCCGCGCCGCGCCTCGATGTCGGACTGGGCGAGTTCGACCTGGGAGAGGATGCGCGCGGCATGGTCGGCGAGCAGCTGGCCGGCGTCGGTGAGCCGGACACCCCGCCCGTTCTTCGCCAGCAGTTGCTGGCCGACCTCCCGTTCCAGCTTGGCCATCTGCTGGGAGACCGCGGAGGTCGTGACGTGCAGTCCGTCGGCCGCGCCGCTGACCGAGCCGTGGCGGGCCAGCGCATCCAGGGTCCGCAGGCGCTCCAGATTCAACATGTAAGCAATGCTAAGTGAATGCGGCAACAAATTCTCGCTTGTTCTACGAGGTTGTGGCGACGAAGCTGGCTGTCATGACCGCCGCCGCTTCCTCCCGGACCTCCTCGGACCCCCGCCGCGCCGCTCCCGGCCGCCCCGGCTCGACTGGCGTATCCGCTTCGCCGCACTCTCCGCCGTCTGGGGCTTCAGCTTTCTGCTGATCAAGGTCGGCACGGAGGCGTACGCACCGTTCCAGGTGACCCTGGGCAGGCTCTTCTTCGGCACCGCGGTCCTTGCCGTGGCGATGTCGGTGCGCCGGCAGCGGATGCCGCGTTCGCTCCGGACCTGGGGCCATCTGACGGTGGCCGCCTTCCTGCTCAACGCGCTGCCCTTCTCCCTCTTCGCCTACTCCGAACTCACGATCCCCTCGACCCTGGCCGGCATCTGCAACGCCACCTCGCCGCTGTGGGGGATGGTCCTGTCCGTGGTCGCCCTCTCCGAGGACCGTCCGACCCGGCGCCGGGTGGCCGGCCTCGGCATCGGCTTCCTCGGTGTACTGACCGTGCTCGGGGCGTGGCAGGGCTTCTCGGGGCTCGACGTCGGCGGTACGGCGATGGCGCTGCTCGCATCGCTGAGCTACCCGGTCGGCTGGATCTACGTGCGCCGCACCCTGGCGGGCAGCAGCCACTCCAACCTCTCCCTGATGGGCGCGCAGTTGCTTCTGGCGACGGTTCAACTCGCCGTGGTCACACCGCTGTTCACGACGATGCCGACGTCGTTCCCGGTCGTCCCGCTGCTGGCCGTGGTCGCGCTCGGCGCACTCGGCACCGGGTTCGCCCTGCTGGTGCAGTACGGCCTGGTCCATGAGGTCGGTCCGACGACGGCCCAGATGGTCACCTACTTCATTCCGGTGATCGCCACCGCGGCGGGCGTCCTCGTACTCGGCGAGCAGCTGAGCTGGAACACACCGGTGGGCGCCCTGATCGTGCTGGCCGGCGCGGCACTCACGCAGAGCCGGGCGAAGCCGAGGACCGCGACGATGGTCGCCGGCCCGAGGACGGAGGGGTCCGCCGCCGAGCCGGAGTCCGCAGGCGAACCAGCCACGGCTGCCGCCGCACCGGTCGCGACGCAGGCCGAAGATGCCGTGCGCCCGCCGGACGCCCCCTCCGCCGCGAAGGCGCCCGCCCCTCAGCCGTAGCTGCGTGCGGGAGCCGGCCCGACCGTCGCCGCCAGCACCTCGGCCACCGCCTCGATCTCGTCCGGATCGAGGTCCGAGACGGTGATCCGTACCGCGGGCGGCGACGACATCCGGAACCTCGCGCCCGGCGCGACCGCCCATCCCGCGTGCAGCAGCCGCGCCACCGCGCCCGTCTCGTCGCCGACCGGCACCCAGACATTCATGCCGCTGCGGCCGTACGCCTCGACACCGCGCCGCGCCAGCGCCCGTACGAGGGCATCACGCCGCCTCCCGTAGGACTGCGCCACCGCCGGCACGTCGACCGCGTCCGAGGTCCACAGATGGACCACCGCGCGCTGGAGCAACCTGCTCACCCAGCCGGGCCCCAGGCCCAGCCGTCCCGAGACGCGGTCGACGGTGACGGTGTCGCCGGTCAGTGTCGCGACCCTCAGATCCGGGCCGTACGCCTTGGCGACGGAACGCACGAACGCCCAGTGGTCCGTGACACCGGCGAGGGGATGCAGCGGCAGATCGACGATGGCGTGGCCGTGGTCGTCCTCGATGAGCAGGGTCCGGGGGAACCGGGCCAGGACGGCCCGCAGTTCGGCGGCGCGGGCGGCGCCGACAGCGGCACCGGTGGGGTTATGGGCGCGGTCGGTGACGACGAGCGCCCGGGCGCCGGCCTCCAGCGCCCGCTCCACCTCGGCGGTGAGCGGCCCGTCGTCGTCCAGGGCCACGGGCACGGGCTTCAGCCCCAGCGCCGTCACCAGGTCCAGCAGGCTTCCCCAGCCGGGGTCCTCGACGGCGACGGCGTCACCGGGCCGCAGATGGGCCGCGAGGACCCGCTCGATGGCGTCGAGTGCGCCGGAGGTGACGGCGACCGGGCCGTCCGGCACCCCGTCGGCGTCCAGCCCGGCGCGGACGAGCTCCCCGAACTCGGCATCCACGGGCTCCAGTCCGTAGAGCCCCGGCTCGCGTTCGTTGCGGCGGGCGGCCGCGGCGAGAGCCTCGCCCAGGGGAGGCAGCAGGGAGGGGTCCGGGTTCCCCTTGCCGACATCGCGCACGCCGGGCGGCGCGTCGACCCGGATCGATCCGCGCGAGGTGCTCGCCGGGCGCGGACGCACCCGACTCCCCCGGCGGCCCGCCGTCTCGATGACGCCGCGCTCGCGCAGCGTCCGGTAGGCGGCGGCGACGGTATTCGGGTTCACCTCGAGACGGGTCGCCAACTCCCTCATGGGAGGCAGCAGTTGCCCCGGCTCCAGCTCTCCCGCACCGACCGCACGCTCGACACTGGCGGCAATCTCCGATGCACGCCGACCTTCGATCCGATACTCTCCTAGCACAAACAGTATTATGCACTAGTGCAATGGAGATCGCAATGCCGGACGTCTACGAAGCGACGGAACGCACCGTCCCCACCCGTGCGCGGGAGCGCGCCTCGTACGACCGCGAGCTGGTTCATTCCATACTCGACGAGGCCTACCTCTGCCATCTCGGCTTCGTCCGGGACGGCGCACCCGTCGTGCTGCCGACACTCTTCGCCCGTGTCGACGACCATGTGTACGTCCACGGCTCGACGGGGTCACGCCCCCTGCGCATGGCGGGAGCACCGGACCCCGGCCTGCCGGTCTGTCTGACGGTCACCCACGTCGACGGACTGGTCCTCGCCCGCTCCGCCTTCCACCACTCAATCAACTACCGCTCGGTCGTGATCCACGCGACGGCCCACCCGGTGACCGACCCGGCCGAGAAGCGTGCCGCCCTCGACGCCCTGGTCGACCAGGTCGTGCCGGGCCGCGCCGAGGACTCCCGGCCCGCCAACCCGAAGGAGCTGGCGGCGACGGCGGTCCTGCGACTGGACCTGACGGAGGTCTCCGCGAAGGTGCGCACCGGCGGCCCGAACGACGAGCCGGAGGACACGGAACTCCCGCACTGGACGGGGGTCCTCCCGCTGCACACGTCGTACGGGCCCGCGATCCCCGCCGCGGACCTGGACGCATCGATCGCGCTCCCGGAGTACATCGCCTCCCGCTGAGGCGCGAACCCGGGCCCGGGCAGGTCCGGCGCGGCGCCCGGCCCGGATGGCAAGGGGCCGGGCCGGTTCGAGACCCCGGCCCGGCCACCCGCGACGTCAGGCCGCCGACCTCGCCGGCTTCGTCGGCCTCGTCGGCCGTGTCTCCGCGACGGCCAGTCCCGCCACCGCGGCGAGCAGGAGCAGCGTGCCCACCACGGTCGCCGCCGTGAGCCGTTCGTCGAGCAGCGTCACCGCGATCAGCGCCGCGCTCACCGGCTCCAGCAGCATGATCACCGACACGGTGGCCGCCCGTACGACCGCGGCTCCCGCGAAGTAGAGCGCGTACGCGAGCGCGGTCGGTACGGCGGCGACATACGCCAGCAGCCACACGACGTGCCCCAGTTCGTCGGTGTGCGGCAACAGGCCCTCGGCGAGGGCCATCGGCAGCAGCCCCACCGCTCCGATACCGAACGCCCACGCCGTCGTGGCCATCGAGTCGCCGCCGCCGTCCCGGCCCAGCCACCGGGTCAGGAGCGTGATCGCCGCGTATCCGGCCGCCGACAGCAGGGCGAGTGCGACGCCGACCGGCCGCACCGTGCCGCCCCCACCGCCCAGGACGAGGACGGCCAGTCCGGCGAGCGCGCCGGTGACGGCGACGATGCCGCCCCGGCCGAGGCGCTCGCCCATGGTCAGCCGCGCACCCACCGCGATGAGGACGGGTCCCGCGCCGAGGGTGACGACCGTGCCCACGGCCAGGCCGGTCGACTGCACGGCCGCGAAGTACGCGCTCTGGAAGACGGTGAGCCCGATCCCCGTACCGAGGATCCGCACCAGCCGGCGCCGCCGCGGCTCGGCGGCGGCATGCGCGGCACGGGCGGCATGGGCGGCATGGCCCACCGAGCCCCGCCGGGCGCGCAGCGCGAGCGCAGCCAGCAGCAGGACGAGTCCCCCGGCGCAGCGCCAGAAGGAGAGCGAGAGAGGACCGAGGTCACTCAGCCGGAAGACCAGCGAGGCGGCCGCCCCGGCGGTCCCCCAGGCGACTCCGGCGAAGACGAGGTAGAGGAGGCTGCGTCCCACGGGCAGCGGGATCTGCACCGGAACGGCAGCTTGCGCGGACACGCCGACAGCGGACGTGGAGGAAAGATTCGGCACGTGACTTCTCCGTGTGAAGAACGGGATGGTGGTCGCTCGGCTCCGTCACGCGGGCAGCGACGACCCGCTCGGGGACACCCCGAGCCCGGTCTTCGTCAACGGCTGGCCGCCCGCGTTATGCGGCAGGCGGCGGAAGGACGGTCAAGTGCATGATCGCCACCTTACGTTCCGGCCCTCTCGACCGACAACCGCTCCTCGTCCGTGACGCCCGCATCCGCTGCGGACGCGACCACGGACCCGGAGGCAACGGGCCCGGACGGGGCTTTCGGCGCCTGGGACTGGGCGATGAACGCCCCGATCAGCACCACGGCACCGCCCACGATCTGCGGCGCCGACAGGTGCTCCCGCAGGAGGACCCAGGCGAGCACGGTGGCGATGACCGCCTCCAGACAGGCCACCACGCCCGCCACCTGCGGCGACAGCTTGCGCACCGAGACGACACCGGTGACGTACGCGAGGACGGTGGCGACGAGCACCACCCAGGCGAGCAGCAGCCCGGCGGGGACCGCGGTCCCGCCCATGGAGGCGCTCCCGCCGAGCAGCGAGAAGTCCATCGACCAGGGCCGGGCGATGACGGTCAGCACGGCGGTGCCGACGAGCAGTCCGTACGCGATGACTCCCAGCGGGTCGGCGGCGTTGTCGCCGTCACCGCCGTGGTCGGACAGGACGAAGTAGCCGACCTGGCAGCACGCGGCGCCCAGCGCCAGCAGCAGACCGAGTGCGTCGAAGGTCAGTCCCGACCAGACCTCGACGACACACGCCAGTCCGGCGACGGCGAGGACCACCCCGACGGCCGCGGCACGGGTGACGGGCCGGCGCTGCACGAAGCGGACCCAGCCGAGCACGAGGGCCGGCGCGAGATATTCGATGAGCAGCGCGACACCGACGGGGATGCGGGAGATCGCGGCGAAGTAGCAGGCCTGGACGCCCGCGACGGCGAGAAGCCCGAAGCCGAGGAGGAGGGCGGGCCTCCGGCGTACGAGGTCGCGGTGGCGCCAGGCCACCGGCAGCATGATCAACGCCGAGCCCGCCACCCGTAGCCACACCACGTGCAACGGGTCGAGACCCGCCTCGATCAGCGGCTTGGCCGCGACACCCGATCCACCGAACGCGAACGCCGAGCCCAGGGCGAGTCCCAGGCCTGCGTTCCTTCCCCAAGACGCCTGCATCGGCACATCATGTCAGCGCGAGTCAGGACCGTCGACCCCGTTGCACATGTCGAGACGCGACCCCGATCCCACCGGCGGCCCGGCCTCGATCCGCCCGCCCAGTTCCGCCGCGTCCACCCCTGCCCTGGCGAGTACCTCCACGGCGCGGCACTCCCCGTCGGCGGCGAGAGCGGCCAGGAGATCGACGCCCCCGGCACGGGCCTCGCCGCGCCGCTCGGCCCCCTCCAGCGCACCCTGGATCGCCGCGACGGCCGACGGCGAGTATCCGGAGGTGTCCACCTGCGGGGCGCGGACGACGGGCACCGCGCCCGAGTCCTCCACCGAGCCCTGCCAGCGCAGCCCGTACCCGATGCTGCGCTGCACGAGATAGCCGAGCACCCTGGCCACCTGAGGCCCGGGCCCGAACGCTGCACGGACATCGGCGTCGGCCTCGAGCAGGGAGTGCAACAGATGCGCGGTGTCGATCTGCCGGTCTCCGTCACGCAGCGCCCGCCGGCGCGCACTCGCGAGCACCGAGGCGAGTTCCACGGTCAGTCGGGCGTCGTTCTCCGCGCGGGTGGCGGCGGGCTGCTGCGGCAGCCGCGGGGTAGGACTCTGCACATCTCCCACCTCATCAGCCGCCGAGGGCCCCGGCGTCCCCGGAGGGGCTCATTTGCACATCCCACGGAGGTTGGGCACACCTGGACGGTTTCTCCTCCTTACGGATGAGATCGAGACAGTTCTTCCCGACTCTCGCGCGCCGCCTTGCCCGGCCACACGAGCACTCCCCCGCCCATTACTGACTGTTCATCAGTATTGAATGTTCGCGGCACTGCGACTACGTTCCGCGACACCGTGACCCGATACGAAGGGGTGGTCGTATGGCCGAAGTCAGCGCCGAGGCACGCATCGAGGCACCGGCCGAGAAGGTCTGGGCCGAGCTGACGGACTTCACCGGGTACGGCCGGTGGAACGCCACGCACACCAGCTTCCCCAAGGGCGGGCCGACGACTCTCGAAGTCGGCGCCACCTACGAGGAGAACATGAAGCTGATGGGCTTCCCCGCCGAAGTGACCTGGACCGTCGACGAGTTCGAGTCCGGCAGGCTGCTCGGGATCAGGGGCAAGGGCCCGATGGGCGTCAATGTCGGCAACCGCTACTCGCTCACCCCTGAGGGCGACGCGACGCTGGTGCGGATCGACGGCGAGTTCACGGGCGCGGCGGTCTCGCTCATGGCCGGCAAGCTCAAGGACTCGGCGACGGCGGCCCTCAACGAGTCACTGCGCAAGCTGGGCGGCCTGGTCGCCTGACCTCACCCCGGCACCCCCGTCACCCACCCAACTGCCACCCGCCCCATGAACAGGAACAGGGCCCCGCGCGGATGCGCGGGGCCCTGCCGTCCATCACGGGTCTACTCGTCCACGGGTCAGTGCTCGTCGGCGAGAATCAGATAGAGCTTCTTGCGGGCTTCGTTGATGACCTCGACGGCCTTCTGCCGCTGCTCGGGGCTGCCGGTCTTCCAGACCTGCCCGAAGGCTTCCATCAGCCCCCAGCCGGCCTGCCGGATCTCGTTGACCGTGTCCCAGTCGACGGTGCGCCCGGCCTCTTCCCACGGGGCGTCCGGCCCCGACTCGGCCTCGGCACGGCCCGATTCCGTGAGCGTGAACAGCTTCTTGCCGCCCTCGCTCTGGTTGGTGATCAGGCCTTCGTCCTCCAGCAGCTGGAGCGTCGGGTAGACCGAGCCGGGACTGGGCTTCCACGCCCCGCCGCTGCGCTCGCCGATCTCCTGGATCATCTCGTAACCGTGCATCGGGCGGTCCTTCAGCAGCGCCAGGATCGAGGCACGCACGTCACCGCGCCGCGCCCTTCCCCTGCCGCCGCCACGACCGCGCCCGCCGCCGAAGGGTCCGCCGCCGAACGGCGGTCCGAACGGACCGAACGCTCCCCGGCGCCCTTCGAAGTCGCCCCGACCCTGATGGCCGGGTCCGCAGTGTCCCTGACGGTGACCGTGTTCGTGTCCTGATGAACGCATGACTACGCCCCTTCCATCGTTGATCTGTCGCGATGCGTCAACGATATATCGGAATAGCTCGCATGACAACACTCATGGGGCCGCCGATCCCGGATTGGCCTTGGCCTGCGGCTTTGTGCGGCCCCTACGGTCGGCTCATGCGGATTCGAATCGTCGACGCCTTCACCGACCGCCCCTTCGCCGGCAACCCCGCGGGAGTCCTGCTGCTGGACGCCGACGGCTTCCCGGCCGATGCCTGGCTCCAGCAGGTGGCCACCGAGGTCCATCTCTCGGAGACCGCCTTCGCTCACCCGCTGCCCCCCGGCGGGGACGCCGACTGGGCGCTGCGCTGGTTCACCCCGGCCACGGAGGTCGACATGTGCGGCCACGCCACGCTGGCCACCGCCCATGTTCTGCAGACCACTGCTGCCGGCATGGGCACGGTCCGGTTCGCCGCGCGCTGCGGCATCCTCACGGCCACCGCCGGGGACGACGGCACGATCACGCTCGACTTCCCGACCTCCCCCCTGACGGCTGTCGAGATCCCGCCCTCCCTGGCCGGAGCGCTGGGAGCGGAGGTGCTCTCGGTGCACGACACGGGTCCGCACATCGGCGATCTCCTCGTCGAGGTCGCCGACGAGAAGACCGTGCGGGGCCTGCGCCCGGACCACCGGGCCCTCGTCGACATCTCCGACCGCGGTGTCATCGCCACGGCCGCCGCCGACGACCCGGCCTCCGGCTACGACTTCGTCTCGCGGTGCTTCTTCCCGCGGGTCGGCATCGACGAGGACCCCGTGACGGGCAGCGCCCACACGGCCCTCGCACCCTTCTGGTCGGCACGTCTGGGGCGTACGGATCTGACCGGGCTCCAGGCGTCCGCCCGCTCCGGCCTGGTCCGCACCTCGCTGCGGGGCGAGCGCACCGCGCTGACCGGCAGCGCCGTGACCGTCATCGAGGGCGACCTGCTCACCGCTCCCTGACCGCGCACAGACAGGGGCGCACGGCATGTGCCGTACGCCCCTGGTCACCACGCTCGACCGCGTCACATCGTGGGCAGCCAGCTCACCTTCCCGGCGAGCAGCCCGTATCCGACGAACGCCACGATGTCGAGCAGTGCGTGGGCGGCCACGAGCGGCCCGACCCGTCCCCAGCGCCGGTACAGCAGGACGAAGACCACGCCCATCACCATGTTGCCGACGAAGCCGCCAATGCCCTGGTAGAGGTGGTACGAGCCGCGCAGCACGGAGCTCGCCGCCAGCGCGGCCATCGGCGTCCAGCCCAACTGGTCGAGCCTGCGGAGCAGATACCCGACGACGATCACTTCCTCCACGACGGAGTTCTGGATCGCCGACAGGATCAGGACCGGGTACTTCCACCACACGTCGGGCAGCGATTCCGGCACGACGGTGAGGTTGAACCCGGACGCGCGCGCGGCCAGATAGAAGGCGAGTCCGGCGCTGCCGATCCCCGCCGCGACGAGCGTGCCGCGTCCGAGGTCGGACCACGGCCGGCTCCGGTCGAAGCCGATCGCCCGCATCCCGGCCCCCTCGCGCAGGAGCAGATGGGCCACCAGCAGCACCGGCACCAGGGCGGAGGCGATGCCGAACAGCTGCCAGGAGAGGTCGAGCCAGGGCCGGCCCGGCGCGTACGACCCGTTCAGCGTCGCCGCCTGGTCCTTCAGCCCGCCCGGCTTCGTCAGCGACCCGATAAAGCTGATGAGCGCCGACACTCCGCTCGCGCCCAGCGAGAGCGCGAGCACCAGGAGCATCTCGGACCGCAAGATCTTCCGCGGCATGCCCTCCCCGGGGAGAGGATCAGCCACGCGTCCCGCATCCGCCTGCACACGTGCCTCCCATAGACCGAGCCCGTCTCGTCCCCATCCTCGTGCCGCCGGCGGACATCGCCGGAGCAACACCACAGGTTGAGACGTCACAGCTTGCCCGACGCACGGTCGGGGAAGGGAGGCAGGTCCCGACCGGCCGTTGCCGGGCGGGACCGGGGGCCCGACCGATCACCCGCCGGACAGCCCCGGCGAGCGGGGCGCACATGACCGCGTCGGGCGCGCCCGATCTGTGTGCAGGTCTCGGTGTGTGCAGGTCTCGCGCCATCGGCCCGTTCCCGCTCAGTTCCGCGGCCCCGGGAAGCCGACCGGCCAGGTGTGGACCGGGTCGCCCTCACGCATCAGCTCGCAGTAGCGACGTGTGGTGGCCGCGAGAGCCGCGTCCCTGCCCAGGCCCGCCTCCAGCGCACGGTGGTACGTCTCCGCCTGCCAGGACGCGCCGTTCATCCGCCGCTTGCACCGCTCCTCGATCACCCCGAGGTACCTGTCGCGATCGGCCGGCTCGATGTTCCAGGCGTCGAGCCCGGCGGCGGCCAGCGGCAGCAGTTCGTCGCGCACGAGCTTGGCGACGGGCACCTTGGTGATGCCGCCCGCCCGGCCCGGACGCGGCCACTGGAGTTCCGCCTCGATGCCGTACCGGCACCCGGCGTCGAAGTTCTCCGCGGCGGCCGAGAACGGCAGCCTGCTCCAGACCGGACGCGGCTCCTCGGCGAGTGCGCGCACCAGCCCGTAGTAGAACGCGGCGTTGGCGATCACGTCGGTGACCGTGGGCCCCGCCGGCAGGACCCGGTTCTCGACCCGCAGATGGGGCACGCCGTCGGCGACGCCGTACACCGGCCGGTTCCAGCGGTACACGGTGCCGTTGTGCAGCACGAGTTCATGGAGCCCGGGGATGCCGCCGTCCTCGATCACCCGCAGCGGATCCTCGTCGTCGCACATCGGCAGCAGCGGAGGGAAGTACCGCAGGTTCTCCTCGAAGAGCTCGTACGCCGAATCCACCCACCGTTCGCCGAACCAGGTCCGCGGCCGTACGCCCTGGGCCTGGAGCTCGGGCGGCCGGGTGTCGGTTGCCTGCTGGAACAGCGGGGGCCGCGACTCGCGCCACAGCTCCCTGCCGAACAGGAACGGGGAGTTGGCCCCCACCGCCACCTGTACGCCGGCGACCGCCTGCGCCGCGTTCCACACATCGGCGAAGCGGTTGGGCGTCACCTGAAGATGCAACTGCACCGAGGTGCAGGCGGCTTCGGGGGCTATCGACGCCGAGGTGCAGGTGAGCCGCTCGACGCCGTCGATGTCCAGGGCGAAGTCCTCACCGCGGGCCGCGACGATCTGGTCGTTCAGCAGCGTGTAGCGGTCGACGTCGGAGAGGTTCGCCGACACCAGGTCGTCCTGCGCGAGGGTCGGCAGGATGCCGATCATCACGATGCCCGCGCCGACCTCGTTCGCTTTCCGGTCCGCATATCCGAGCCCGGTGCGCAACTCCTCCCCCAGCTGATCCAGCACCTGACCGCCGAGCCTGTGCGGCACAATGTTCACTTCCAGATTGAACATTCCCAGCTCGGTCTGGAAATCCTGGCTCGCGATGCGTTCCAGAACCTCCGCATTTATCATCCGAGGCAGCCCGTCGGCACCTGCGAGATTCAGCTCGATCTCCAGCCCCATGAGATTCTTGGGCCGGTCGAACCTCTTCTCGTCCAGCAGTCGCCCCAGTCCCGCCAGGCACTGCTGCAACTTCCGGCGGTGGCGTTGCCGATCGGACAGCGCGATACCGCCTGCCACGACCTTCTCCCCCATCGAAGGGTCCCTCCTCGAGTGGGCTCCACGCAGCTCTGGTCGCTCGCGTCACGGACGATAATGCCCCGGCAGGCTGATCTATAACGCGGCGGGAACGCCCGGTGACCGCTACTGTGGGATGCGCGCCCGAGCGGCACATTCACTCGGCATGATGCAGAACGCAGTTTCCAGCACCGGCCCCCTGGTGAAAAACGCCGACGGGTTTCGGCCTACCGGCCCGTAGATGAAATCCCAGGCCGCGGCGTTGCACGCCGGCTAAAACCCCCTGAAACTCCGCAGGAAAAAGACCTGAACCTGCCTTGCGGGAAATACGCGCGAGCACTAGCGGAAACATTGTGAGAACACGTGTCGTATAAACTCCGCAAACGAGGCAGAGAGTTGGCGCCCGGCGGCCTGTCCCGGCCCCCCTCTGACCCCGCACGCTGACAGTGCCGTCCGCACCTGCCCACGTTTCACCGTGTCTCCAAGTGAGAGGCGACCCATCATGCCGCTGCATGTCCCCCCGGCTCCCGCGCCTGCCCTCCGCAGCGTCCTTGCGGCACTCGGTTCCCCTACCGCCGTCCGTGAGGACCGCACACCAGCACTGAGGTCCGTCCAGGGACCTGTCAGTCCCGAATCGCCGCTCCCCGTCCACGTACTGGACCGGATCGTGCCGAGCGCCGGCCGCCCGTGCACCCGCCTCACCGGCTGGCGCTTCCTCATCCGCAGCGGAGAGAGAAGTGTGGCCGCCGCGGAGACGACACTCACCGCCGACGGCTGGACCTTCTCGCACTTCTTCGAAGGCCCCTATCTCACCTCCACCGAACGCGCGCTGCGGCAGGCGGAGTCCATGATCACCGCCTTCCAGCCCCGCCTCCTGTCCATTCCCGAGCTCTACATGCTCACCCTGTGGCTGCACGGCGACACCGACGCGGACGCATCGACGGGCATGCCTCTCCCGACCGATGTCCTGGTCCCTCTCGCCCCGGCCCCTCCCGGCATCGCGGCCCACCGGCCGCACCGGGTCGCCGATCTGCTTCCGGTGATGACCCTGCGGCTCACCCCCGCGCCGCTGCTCGGCTCGCCGGCCTGAAAAACCGCTGTTCGCGCCCCGTGACCGTCCGGTCGCGGGGCGCACTGCCGCCCCGACCGGACTAGCCCGAACCGGCCCCCCTGAACCACCCGAAAGGACAGCTCAGTTGAGCTGAACCGTCCGCCCGGGTGATACGTCATTAACCAGTAAGAAGAGCTGCCGCGAAATCCCTGCGGATTGACGCCCGTGGGGCAACACTGGGATCGGACCGACAGATACGGGGGGCGGCCATGAACACTTCATCCAGCCGCAGGACACTCACACCGCAGCGAAAGAACCCACCCATGTGCCAGCACCAACCAGCCTGCCCGACATCCGACTCTGCCGACAGGGAAGCGGCGCGCCTGGTGGCGCACCACCCGGAGCAGGGCTGGAGCCTGCTGTGCAACGGCGTACTCCTCTTCGAGGACACCGGTGAGCTGCTGCCCGACGGGCAGATCATCGCGCCGCACCGCCAGGTCATGACGGCCGCCTGAGCGCCGTCCGTACGAGAAGGGGCCGGCCGGAGACTCATCCTCCGTACCGGCCCCGACGCATACGCGTCGCCCGTCAGTTGTCGTACTCCTCCAGCGGCGGGCAGGAGCAGACGAGGTTGCGGTCGCCGAACGCGCCGTCGATCCGTCGCACCGGCGGCCAGTACTTGTCCGCGGCGCTCACGCCGGGCGGGAAGACCGCCTCCTCACGGCTGTAGGAGTGCTCCCACGCACCACCCAGCGCGTCCGCGGTGTGCGGGGCGTTGCGCAGCGGGTTGTCCTCCGCGGGCCAGGCGCCCGACGCGACCTTCTCGATCTCCGCGCGAATGGCGATCATCGCCTCGCAGAAGCGGTCGATCTCGCCCAGGTCCTCGCTCTCGGTGGGCTCGATCATCAGCGTGCCCGCCACCGGGAACGACATGGTCGGCGCGTGGAAGCCGTAGTCGATCAGACGCTTGGCGATGTCGTCGACGCTGACGCCCGTCGCCTTCGACAGCGGCCGCAGGTCCACGATGCACTCGTGCGCCACCAGGCCCGCCGGGCCGGTGTAGAGCACCGGGTAGTGCGGTTCCAGTCGCTTGGCGATGTAGTTGGCCGCGAGCACGGCGACCTGTGTGGCCCGCTTGAGGCCCTCGCCGCCCATGAGCCGGACATACGCCCAGGAGATGGGCAGGATGCCCGCCGAGCCCCACGGGGCGGCGGAGATCGGTCCCACGCCCGTCTCCGGGCCTGCCGTGGGCTGGAGCGGGTGGTTCGGCAGGTACGGGGCGAGGTGCTCGCGCACACCGACCGGGCCGACGCCCGGACCGCCGCCGCCGTGCGGGATGCAGAAGGTCTTGTGCAGGTTCAGGTGCGAGACGTCGCCGCCGAACTTGCCCGGCTTCGCGAGGCCGACCAGCGCGTTGAGGTTGGCACCGTCGACGTACACCTGACCGCCGGCCTCGTGGACCTGGGCGCAGATGTCGGCGACGTGCTCCTCGAAGACGCCGTGCGTGGACGGGTAGGTGATCATCAGCACCGACAGCTCGTCGCGGTACTGCTCGATCTTGGCGCGCAGGTCCTCGACGTCGATCTCACCGTCGTCGGCGGTCTTGACCACGACGACCTTCATGCCGGCCATGACGGCGCTCGCGGCGTTGGTGCCGTGGGCGGACGACGGGATGAGGCAGACGGTGCGCTGGTCGTCGCCGTTGGCGCGGTGGTAGGCGCGGACCGCGAGCAGTCCGGCCAGCTCACCCTGCGAACCCGCGTTGGGCTGGATGGAGACGCTGTCGTAGCCGGTGACCTCGGCGAGACGCTCCTCCAGCTCGCGGATGAGCGTCAGATACCCGGCCGCCTGGTCGACGGGGGCGAAGGGGTGCATCTGCCCGAACTCGGGCCAGGTCACCGGCTCCATCTCGGTGGTCGCGTTCAGCTTCATGGTGCAGGAGCCGAGCGGGATCATGCCGCGGTCCAGCGCGTAGTCACGGTCGGCGAGGCGGCGCAGGTAGCGCAGCATCGCCGTCTCGGAGCGGTTCTGGTGGAAGACCGGGTGCGTGAGGTACTCGTCGGTGCGCAGCAGGGAGTCCGGCAGGGTGTCCGCGACGGCCGCGTCCAGCGCCTCGATGTCGGCGTCGACGCCGAAGGCGCCCCACACGGCGGTCAGCTGCGCACGGTTCGTGGTCTCGTCGCAGGCGAGGGAGACGTGGTCGGCGTCGACGAGGTGCAGGTTCACCCCGCCCTCACGGGCGGCGTGCAGCACGTCGGCCGCCTTGCCCGGCACGCGGACGGTGAGCGTGTCGAAGTACGCGCCGTGGACGACCTCCACGCCGCCGGCCCGCAGGCCCTCGGCGAGCAGCGTCGCGTAGCGGTGGGTGCGCCGGGCGATCGTCCGCAGGCCCTCGGGCCCGTGGTAGACGGCGTACATGCCCGCCATGACCGCGAGCAGCACCTGCGCGGTGCAGATGTTGCTGGTGGCCTTCTCCCGGCGGATGTGCTGCTCGCGGGTCTGCAGCGCGAGGCGGTAGGCCCGGTTGCCGTCCGCGTCCACGGAGACGCCGACGAGCCGTCCCGGCAGGCTGCGGGCGAACTTCTCGCGCACCGCCATGTAACCGGCGTGCGGTCCGCCGAAGCCCATCGGAACGCCGAAGCGCTGCGTGGTGCCCACCGCGATGTCCGCGCCGAGGTCACCGGGCGAGGTGAGCAGGGTCAGCGCCAGCAGGTCCGCGGAGACGGTGACGATCGCACCGAGCTCGTGCGCCTGCTCGATCACGGGCTTGATGTCGCGTACGACTCCCGAGGCGCCCGGGTACTGCAGCAGGACGCCGAAGACGCCCCGCTCGGCGATCTCGGCCGGAATGCCGTCGTGCAGGTCGGCGGTGACGACCTCGACACCGGTCGGTTCCGCGCGGGTCTCGATCACCGCGAGGGTCTGCGGCAGGACGTCGGCGTCGATGAGGAACACGCCGTTCTTGACCTTGCCCACGCGGCGGGCGAGCGACATGGCCTCGGCGGCGGCGGTGCTCTCGTCGAGCAGCGAGGCGCCCGAGGTGGGCAGGCCCGTCAGCTCGGCGACCATGGTCTGGAAGTTCAGCAGGGCTTCGAGCCGGCCCTGGGAGATCTCGGGCTGGTACGGCGTGTACGCGGTGTACCAGGCCGGGTTCTCCATGACGTTGCGCAGGATGACCGGCGGCGTGAACGTGCCGTAGTAGCCGAGGCCGATCATCGGCGCCAGGACCGTGTTGCGGTCGGCGAGGGTCCGCAGCTCGGCAAGGACCTCGGGCTCGGTGCGCGCCTCGGGCAGCGCGAGCGCCTCGGCGTTCTTGATGACGTCGGGAACCGCGGCCGCGGTGAGCTCGTCGAGCGAGCCGTATCCCACCTGGGCCAGCATCTTGGCCTGCGCCTCGGCGTCGGGTCCGATGTGGCGCTGCTCGAAGGGGGTGCCTCGCTCCAGCTGTGCGAGCGGAATGCGGTTGGCGGTCATGATGGAGGCCTCCTGGTCTGACGCGACCTGCGAGGGGCACCACGGCGCGGGTACCCGGACGGCCTCCCCCTCTGTCATCTCAACCTGAGAGCTTCACCGGATCCCCACGCGGGAACCCGGCTTTCACCGTCGGTGAGAGCGGATGCCGTCCGACGCCCGCCCTGCTTTCCAGAGTGACCTCGTCCGTGCGGTACAGGGTGCCTGAGAGATTCCGGGGAGGATTTGCTCCTTCGGCGCCACCGTTGCTTCCGGTGGACTCTCCCGCACGGGGTCAGCAGCCGTTAGTCAGCGTACCAGCGCGTCCTCTCGTCGATCGCTCAAGTGGCCGACACCCTCGATGTGCACTTTCGTATCATTTACGGAGCAGTTGCGACCTCTTGGAGGGACCGTGCAGACCGACATCGATCCGCGCAGCCTGATCGGCCGCAAGGCGTTCGACCGCAACGGGGCCAAGATCGGGACTGTGGACGAGGTGTATCTCGACGATGCCACCGGCGTACCCGAATGGGCGGC
Source organism: Streptomyces sp. CA-251247 (assembly GCF_050952975.1). NCBI lineage: Bacteria > Bacillati > Actinomycetota > Actinomycetes > Kitasatosporales > Streptomycetaceae > Streptomyces > Streptomyces sp. CA-251247. The sequence goes on from NZ_CP191861.1 coordinate 1,271,429, forward strand.
CGTCCGCACCGGGCTCTTCAGCAGGGACGCTTTCGTCCCTCTGGAGCCGAGCGAGTTCGTCGACAACGGACTGCGGGTGCCGTACGAACGCGCGTTGATCAAGGACGCCCCCGATTTCGGAGTGGGCCGCCATCTCTCGCCGGAGCAGGAGCTTCAGCTCTACCACCACTACGGGCTCGATCTCTCGACTCCGCCGGACACCCCCGCGCCCTCGTCCGGCGACCGCTCCTTCGGCCGTGTCGCCGGCCAGGAGGACTGATCCCCCTCGGGGGAGTCACCAGTGGCAGCGGGTCGGACAGCTCCAGGTCCGGGTCGTCGACCCGGAAGGTGCGGACGCGTCCCGGCGGTGAGGTCGGTTCCTCGAACCGGACGGTGACCCGCCCGATCCCGCTCCCCTGCACCCACCCCGGCCCCAACTGCGCATGCCGTACGTCGTGGCCCGCGGGCCAGCGTCGCTCGGCGAGAGCCGCCGCGGGCTCCGGCTCCGGCGGTTTCTCGTCCCGGTACGGCAGCACAGCATCAACCGCCTCGCCCTCGGCCGGCTCTCCCGCGCTCTCACCGGCGGCAGCGGCCTGTGCGAAGAGATCCTCCTGTGTGTAGTCCGCAAGGCCCGTCACGCCCACGCCGAGCAGCCGCACCCCGCCCGTGGTGTCGACGGACTCCAGCAGCCTCCCCGCCGCTTCCCGCACGACGGCGGGGTCGTCCGTGGGCCCGCGGAGCGTCTCGGAGCGGGTGAGGGTGGAGAAGTCGAAGCGCCGGACCTTCAGCACGATGGTGCGGCCCGAGTGCCCCGAAGCCCTCAGCCGGTGCACGCACCGGTCGGCGAGCCGCTCCACCTCGACCCTGATCCGGACGCGGTCGTGCAGATCGACGTCGAAGGTGTCCTCCACCGACACGGACTTGGTGTCCCGCTCGGCCACGACGGCCCGGTCGTCGTGCCCGAGCGCCATGCGGAACAGGGACGCACCGTGCGCCTTGCCGAGCAGCCGCACCAGTTCGTCCTCGCCCGCCTCGGCCAGATCCGCGCACGTGGTCATGCCCGCCCTGCGCAGATGCTCTCCCGTGGCCGGCCCCACGCCCGGCAGCGTGCGCACGGACATCGGCCCGAGCAGCTCACGCTCCGTGCCTGGCTCGATGAGCACCAGGCCGTCCGGCTTGGCCTGCTCCGAGGCGATCTTGGCGAGCATCTTGGACCCGGCGAGGCCGACCGAGCCGGTCAGTCCCGTGCCGGCGCGGATGGCCGCACGCAGCTGCTCACCGGTGGCCCGGGCGGACGCGGTGTCGTCCGCCGCACCGCCCGCCTCCAGATCCACAAAGGCCTCGTCCAGGCTCAGCGGCTCCACGAGCGGCGACAGCCGCCCCAGCAGCTCCATGACCTGCTCGCTGATCGTGCGGTAGAGCGAGAAGCGGGGCACGAGATACGCGGCGTTCGGTGCGAGCCGTCGGGCCTGGGCCATCGGCATCGCCGAATGGACCCCGAAGCGTCTCGCCTCGTACGAACAGGTGGCGACGACTCCGCGCGGACCGAGACCGCCGACGATCACGGGCTTTCCGCGCAGACTCGGCTTCGCCGCCTGCTCGGCGGCGGCGAAGAAGGCATCCATGTCCAGATGCAGGATCGTCGGCGCGGATCTCACATCTCCGATGCTGCCCTACGCCACTGACAAAGGGGCCGCTTCCCGGTGTGCTCAGACCGCCCGGTCGCGTCGGCGTCTGGCCAGCTCGTCGGCCGGGTTGTGCCCGACCAGGGTCTCGCCGGTGTCGATCCGCTCGCCGTGCAGCTGCGACAGGGCGGCCTCGACGTCCCGCCAGACGACTCCGACGGCGATCCCGAAGACGCCCTGACCGCCCTGGAGGAGATCGACGACCTCGTCCGGCGACGAACACTCGTAGACCGTCGCGCCGTCGCTCATCAGCGTCATCCGCTCGAGATCGGCGAAGCCGCGCGCCCGCAGGTGCTGTACCGCGGTCCGGATGTTCTGCAGTGCCACGCCGGTGTCCAGGAAACGCTTCACGATCTTGAGGACGACCACGTCACGGAAGCTGTAGAGGCGCTGGGTCCCCGATCCGTGCGCCGGACGGACACTGGGTTCGACCAGGCCGGTACGGGCCCAGTAGTCGAGTTGCCGATAGGTGATGCCGGCTGCCGCACACGCGGTGGGACCGCGATAGCCGACCGTCTCCGTGGATGGTTCGGCCGCACTCCCGTGGAGCGGATACGGCCCGCTCTCCCCCGGACCTCGTCCGGGGGTGCCCCCCACCGCACCGTCGCCGCTGCTGTCCACGCCGACCTCCGTCCTTGACCTGCCATGTCGACGGTAGGCAGTCACCAGGGGCGCGTCAACGATCGCCACACTCGGCACGCCGAGTGATAATCACCCTGAGAGTGGTTTCCCGTGCCCCGGTTTGGGGAAAGGCTGCTCGAATGTGCCGATGCCGCCCCGCTGGGCGGTCACTGGCTGTTGGTCCCGAAGTCCTCCGGCGAGATCTGGTCGAGGAACTCGCGGAACTTCTCCACCTCGTCCTCCTGCTCGTCGGGGATCGCGATCCCCGCGTCGTCCAGCACACCGTCGCTGCCGAAGATCGGCGTACCGGTACGCAGAGCGAGGGCTATGGCGTCGGACGGACGCGCACTCACCTCGACTCCGCTGGCGAAGACCAGCTCCGCGTAGAAGACCCCTTCACGCAGATCAGTGATGCGGACCTCGGTGAGCTCCTGGCCCACCGCCTCCAGCACATCCTTGAAGAGGTCATGGGTCAGCGGCCTGGCGGGAGCCATGCCCTGCTGTGCGAAGGCAATGGCGGTCGCCTCCCCGGGACCGATCCAAATGGGGAGGTATCGATCGCCTCCCACTTCACGCAGGAGCACGATCGGTTGGTTGGAGGGCATTTCAACCCGGACACCCACAACGTCGAGCTCGTTCACACAGCAACCCTAGGACGTGCTCGGCAGGTTTGGGTAGTCGGGCACGTTCATGATCAGTGGAGCCGCACCCCGAGAGCCGTCTGCACCAGAGCCGCGTGCAGCCGCACGGACAGGGACGCGAGCTCTTTCACGGTGGCCTCGGCATGAGCCCTGGTCTGCGGATTGCGGTGCCGCCGCAAGGGTGCCACCACCTGTTCCACCAACCCGGCCTCTCGTTCGGCGGCGGCCTTCATGGCCCGCAGATGACGCGGTTCCAGACCGAATCTGCCCAGATCGGCCACCAGCCTGGCAACCGTCACCGACTCGGCGTCGTAGCCACCGTCCTCGTGCTGTCCGAGCAGGCCGTACGACTCCCAGTCGGCCAGCTCCTCCTCGCCCACCCCGGCGGCGGCCAGCAGCTCCGCACGGCCCACCCGGGCGGCGGTACGGCGCTCGGCGTCGGCCTGCCAGGTGCCGCCGTCCAGGAGCTCCCGCGGCGTGCTCTGTGCGGGCAGCTGGACCTGCTCACCACGGGCCACGGCGTCGAGATGCTCGCGGATGACCTTCAGGGGCAGATAGTGGTCGCGCTGCATCCGCAGCACCTGCGCCAGACGCTCGACGTCCTCCGGACTGAACTTGCGGTACCCGGACGGGGTGCGCCGCGGCTCGACGAGCCCTTCCGCCTCGAGGAACCGGATCTTGGAGATCGTGACTTCGGGGAACTCGTCGCGCAGCCCGCTGAGCACCGTACCGATGCTCATCAGCCGCTCGGCCGCAGCGGCGGTGCCGTGACCGGCACCGCCCTTCGGTGTTCGCATGTGCCTTCCTGGGGTCCCCCCGGACCGTGTCCGGGGGACGGTTACAGGCCCCTCTGGCTCGCGTAGAAGACCAGTCGGTACTTGCCGATCTGGACCTCGTCACCGTTCGCCAGGAGGACCGAGTCGATCCGCTCACGGTTGACGTAGGTGCCGTTCAGACTGCCGACGTCCCCCACGGTGAAGCTGCCGTCGGGACCGCGCCGGAACTCCACATGGCGCCGCGACACGGTGACGTCGTCGAGGAAGATGTCGCTCTGCGGGTGGCGGCCGGCCGTGGTCAGCTCACCGTCCAGCAGGAAGCGGCTTCCGGAGTTCGGTCCGCGGCGCACCACGAGCAGCGCGGAGCCGAGCGGCAGCGCGTCGACCGCCGCCTGGGCCTCCGGGGACAGCGACGGGACCTGTGTCTGGCCCGTCACCTCGGAGTCGTACGCCTCGAGGCCGGAGATGGAGATCGTCGACGTCGTCTCGGACGGCCGCTCGGCGGGCGCACCGCCGCGCAGCGGCGCGCCGCAGTTGGAGCAGAACCGACTGGATTCGGCATTGCGGTGACCGCACCTGGTACAAACCGGCAAGGCCGACATGGACGGATCCTCCTGCCGCGGCTGCCCCGCGTGGGGATTGGTCGCATACGGGTCGGAGGCAAACCCTCCACCCGTACTTGAGGTTGATGGTTCCCCGAAACCTATGCGGCCGGGACCGGCAGGGTCAACAGACGACGCGCCCGGACCGCCCGAAATGTCACCGCCCTGACCGGAGACCTCGTCCCGGAAGAGCGGCCGCTCGCCGCCCTGCTCCTCACCCTGGCCATGACGCGGCGCGCGATGCCTGGCGTTGCCGCCGTCCTCGCGCGAGCTCTTGCCGAACAACTTCCCAAACAACTTCACGGGCGATTCCCCTTGACCGAAATAGACCCGCCCGTGGGGCAGGACGAACCCTCGATGATCAGACCTGCCGACCCGGACATTCTCACAACGTCCGTACCCACCAGACAGTTTCCACCAGACCGCACGCGTTCGATGTGCCGACCCCCCGCAACCTCTTGCCCCGGTCCGCCGGACCCCATGCGCCCCCGCCTCATTGGTCCGACGACCGAGCGTAGTCAGGCCGCTTCGCGGGTCGCAAGGCGTCCACGACGATCTTCTGCGAGCGCACCACCGTGGCGGTGGCCTGCTCCTTCTCCAATGTCTGCACCACACCGCCGGGGATGTTCAGGGCCGGCTCGAGATCCTGCGGCTTCCCGATGACCTTGAAGACGTACGGAGCGGTGATGCGCTTCCCGTCGACCTCGATGTCACCGCCCGTGCCCGTGAAGTGCGTATCCGCAACGACCCTGATGTCGTTGACCTGGATCGCCTCCGCACCGGCCGCGCGCAGCTCCTGGATGGCGTCCAGCAGCATGTCCGACTCCACGGTGCCGGACTTGTCCTGGATGGTGAGGGTGATGCCCGGGCCCTCCGCCGCGACCGTGCCGGCGAGGATGCCCAGCTGCTGTTCCTTCTGCTGAGTCTGCTTGCGCGCCTCTTCGGCCTGGTCCGAACTGTTCTCCAGCTCGGCGCGCTGGTCCTCCAGGCGCTGCTTCTCGTCCTCCAGCCGCTGGGTGCGGTTGTCGAGCTCGTCGAGGATGCGGACGAGGTCCTCCTGACGGGCTCCGCGCAGGGCACTGTTGTCGCTGGTGGAGCGCACCTGGATGGCGAGGCCCAGCCCCAGGACGAACAGCAGGACGGCGACCGTGAGTTGGGCACGGCTGATACGCGGGGGCCAGAGCCCGGCCAACAGCCGCTGCCTGCCGGTCTCTTCACCTGCCCCGTCGCCGCCCGGCGGGATCGACGCGCCCGCCGGTGCCGCCGTCGGCTCCTCGGCCGACGCCGTCCGTTCGTCGCGGGCTTCCCCCTGGGGGCCCTTCTCCGGCGGCAGTTCGGCCCGCGGCGCCCCGGCCTTCGGCCGCTCGCTGCGCGGACCCTCTTCTGTCACACCCTCACTGATGCCGCCCTCGCCCTTCGGGTTCCCGTCCTGCGCAATCCCGTCCTGCGCGTTCGGGTCCTGGGCGTTCGGGTCCTGGGCGTTCGGGTCCTGCGGATTCTCTGCGCTGTTCATCGGCCTCACGCCCGGAACACATGCCGGCGGATCGCGGCAGCGTTGGAGAAGATCCGGATACCGAGCACGACGACCACACCCGTGGAGAGCTGCGCGCCGACACCCAGCTTGTCGCCGAGGAAGACGATCAGTGCGGCGACCACGACGTTCGACAGGAAGGAGACGACGAAGACCTTGTCGACGAAGATGCCGTCCAGCATGGCCCGCAGACCACCGAACACGGCGTCCAGAGCGGCGACGACGGCGATCGGCAGATAGGGCTCGACCACCGCCGGCACTTCGGGCCGGACCAACAGTCCGACCACGACTCCCACGACGAGGCCCAGTACGGCGATCACGATGTGCCCTTCCCTGTGTCAGCCGTGTCCTGCCCGCTGCCCGTCCCGGCGTCGGCGGTGTTCGGCTCTGCTGTTCGTACGATCAAGCTCGGAGCAGCCGGAAGACGCACCGTGCTCTCGGTGGAGATGCTGGAACGGATCCCGAAGTTCTCCTGGAGCGCGTGCAGATACTGTCCGTCCGCACTGTCCTGGAACGCCGTGCTCAGCTTCTTCCCGTCCCCCACCGCGAGCACCGTGTACGGCGGAACCAGCGGCCTGTTGTCGACCAGTATGGCGTCGCCCGCGGCGCGGATGGCGGACAGGGCCGTCAGCCGCTGCCCGTTGATCGCCACCGCTTCGGCGCCGGACTCCCAGAGTCCGTTCACGACCCGCTGCATGTCGCGGTCCCGCACCCGGCCGGTGTCGTTGAAACCGCTGTCCTCCCGCGGCCCGTCACCACCCTGCTCGGTGCCCTTGGCATCGTCGACGACGAGCTTGACGCCCGGCCCCTCGACCTCGGTGGCCCCCGCGAGCAGGGCGACCAGATCACCCTGGTCGCCGCCCTGGGTCTTCAGAGCCTTGCGCTGACGGTCTCCGACGTCGTCACGGAGCTTGTCGACGCTGCGCTCCAGCGCGTCGGCGTCCGAGGTCTCCGCGTCGATGCGGTTGATGAGCTCCTCGCGCTCCTTGGCCACCACCGGTGCCGCTATCCGCGCATTCGCGGCTCCCACGGTCACGACCAGGGCGGCGAGCACGAGCCCGGCGGCCAGTCCCAGCTTGGCACGCAGCGTACGCGGCAGACCGCCGCCCTCGGCCGCCCGGCGGGCCGAGGCCTCCGCGTACCCGTCGTCCAGACTGTGCTCCATCACGTTCGTCAGCAGCGACATGGACGCATCGGGACGTGCCGGTGGAGAGCCGGTGCTCCGAACGGGGGGCTGCTGCGACATGCCGCACATCGTCGCACGTCGCAGCCGCTACCGCCGAATGGCCCCACCGGTGTGCCGGGAGCCGTCGCGCGACAACTCCCGGCACAGCGGTCACACGCTACTGACCTGCGCTGTCCACCACGGCGGACCACTCGTCGAGCAGAGCCTGCGCCGAAGCGTCATCGGGGCCTTCTGCCCACAAATGAGTGACAGCCTCGGCGGGATCCGGCAGCACCATGACCCAGCGGCCGTCCGTCTCCACGACACGCACGCCGTCGGTGGTGTCCACATGCCGGTCGCCGGCGGCCTCGACGACCCGGCGCATGACGAGCCCCTTCACCGCCCACGGCGTCGCGAGGTCGCGCTTGAGGACATGCGCCTTCGGGATCCGGGCGTCGATCTGGCTCAGCGTGAGCTGTGTACGGGCCACGAGGCCCACCAGCCGCACCAGAGCCGCCGAGCCGTCGAAGACACTGCTGAACTCCGGAATGATGAAGCCACCACGGCCGTCACCACCGAAGATCGTCGTCTCCTCGCGGCCGACCCGCGTCAGATCGTCGGGCGAGGTCGTCGTCCACTCCACCTGGGTGCCGTGGTACGCCGCCACCTGCTCGGCGATCCTCGTCGTGGTCACCGGCAGGGCCACCCGCCCGCTGCGCCTTTCCGCCGCGACGAGATCGAGCATCACCAGCAGTGCCCGGTCGTCCTCGATGATGCGGCCGCGCTCGTCCACGAGGGAAAGCCGCTCACCGACCGGGTCGAAGCGCACCCCGAAGGCCGCCCGCGCGGAGGCCACGATCTCGCCGAGGCGCACCATCCCGGACCGGCGTGTGTCGGCCGACTCGGTCGGCCTGGACTCGTCGAGACCGGGGTTGATCGTCAGCGCGTCCACACCCAGCCGACCCAGCAGGCTGGGAAGGACGAGTCCGGAGCTGCCGTTGGAGGCGTCGATGACGACCTTCAGGTTGGAGTCGGCGATCCCCGTGATGTCGACATTGCGCAGCAGCGACCCGGTGTACGAGTCGAAGACGCTGGCAGGGAAGTGCAGGTCGCCGATCTCACCGGGGAAGGCTCGCCGGTACTCCTGGCGTGCGTACACGCGGTCCAGCTTCCGCTGTCCGGCCTGCGAGAGGTCGGCACCACGCTCGTCGAAGAACATGATGTCGACGGAGTCCGGTACACCCGGCGACGTACGGATCATGATGCCGCCGGCGCTTCCGCGCGCCGTCTGCTGACGGGCGACGGGCAACGGCACGTTCTCCAGGTCGCGTACGTCGATGGCGCTCGCCTGAAGCGCCGAGATCACGGCGCGCTTGAGCGCACGGGCACCACGCGAGTGGTCACGTGCCGTCGTGACGGTGGACCCCTTCTTCAGGGTCGTCGCGTACGCACCGGCCAGCCGCACGGCCAGCTCCGGGGTGATCTCCACATTCAGGATGCCGGTGACACCTCTGGCGCCGAAGAGATGCGCCTGACCGCGGGACTCCCAGATGACCGAGGTGTTGACGAACGCACCGGCCTCGATGGTCTTGAACGGATAGACCCGCACATTGCCCTGAACGATCGATTCTTCACCGACGAGGCACTCGTCCCCGATGACCGCGCCGTCCTCGATCCTGGCGGCGCGCATGATGTCGGTGTTCTTACCGATCACACAGCCACGAAGATTGCAGTGCTCGCCGATGTAGACGTTGTCGTGGATGACGGCCTTGTGAAGGAACGCACCGCTCTTGACGACGACGTTGGACCCGATGACCGTGTGCTCGCGGATCTCCGCGCCGGCCTCGACCTTGGCGTAGTCGCCGATGAAGAGGGGACCGCGCAGAACGGCGTCCGGGTGCACCTCCGCGCCCTCCGCGACCCAGACGCCGGGCGAGATCTCGAAACCGTCGATGTCGACATCGACCTTGCCTTCGAGGACATCGGCCTGGGCCTTCACATAGCTCTCGTGCGTGCCCACGTCCTCCCAGTAGCCCTCGGCGATATAGCCGTAGATGGGCTTGCCTTCCTTCATGAGCTGCGGGAAGACATCGCCGGACCAGTCCACGGACACATCGGCCTCGACATAGTCGAAGACCTCGGGCTCCATCACATAGATACCCGTGTTCACCGTGTCCGAGAAAACCTGCCCCCAGGTCGGCTTCTCCAGGAAGCGCTCGACCTTTCCTTCCTCGTCCACGATGGTGATACCGAATTCCAGAGGATTCGGCACACGGGTCAGACACACCGTGACCATCGCGCCCTTCTCCTTGTGGAAGGCGATCAGGTCGGACAGATCGAAATCGGTGAGGGCGTCACCGGAAATGACGAGGAAGGCGTCGTCCTTCAGCGCTTCCTCGGCATTCTTCACACTCCCCGCGGTGCCGAGCGGCTTCTCCTCATTGGCATAGGTGAGCTCCATTCCGAGCTCTTCGCCATCACCGAAGTAGTTCCTTACCAGTGAAGCGAGAAACTGCACGGTTACGACGGTCTCATTGAGCCCATGCCGCTTGAGCAGCCGAAGCACATGCTCCATGATGGGGCGGTTTGCCACCGGCAGAAGCGGCTTGGGCATGCTCGAGGTCATGGGGCGAAGTCGCGTACCTTCGCCACCGGCCATCACGACGGCCTTCATGTCGGAAGCGTCCTCCTTGACGAGATGACGGTCTGGCCGACTCCACCCGTCCAAAGAGGCCCTCGTGGGTCATCCGCGGCCGGCAACGCTGCACGGCTCCGCATCGACGGGTCAATCGGCGACTGCGTCCGCCTTGACGAGGCGGCGGACCTGGACCACATACAGGATCCCTGCCCACCAATACAGAGTTGTACCCCATCCGGCGAAGGCCCATCCGAAAATAGCACCGAGTGACGCAAGCCACCCCGAGCCGTCACTGAGCAGCAGCAGCGGGAACGCGTACATGAGGTTGAAGGTGGCCGCCTTGCCCAGGAAGTTCACCTGAGGAGGCGGATAACCGTGCCGGCGGAGGATTCCCACCATCACCAGGAGCATCAGTTCCCGGGCCAAAAGCGCCGCGGTCAGCCACAGTGGCAGGATCTCGCGCCAGGTGAGGCCGACAAGGGTCGACAGGATGTACAGCCGGTCCGCAGCGGGGTCGAGAAGTCGCCCCAGACTGCTGATCTGGTTCCACCGCCGTGCGAGCTTCCCGTCGAGATAGTCGCTGACGCCGCTCAGCATCAGGACGAGCAAAGCCCAGCCGTCACTCTTGGGTCCGCCGAACTCGGGGCGGAGGATCAGCCAAAGGAAGAGCGGCACACCGGCAAGACGCGCCATGCTGAGGACGTTGGGGATGGTGAGTACCCGGTCCGTCTGAACGCGGGTCTCCTGGACCTCCACCCGGGGGCCTCCTGTGTGGAACGTGCCGACGATGCTCCCTGACCTTACCCTCAGCCCGGATGGCCGGATGCACAGGGGTGAGCGGCAGAAGTCCCGGAACGCAGAAAGGCCCCGCACCAGAGGTGCGGGGCCTTCTCACAATGATTGTTCGGCGGCGTCCTACTCTCCCACAGGGTCCCCCCTGCAGTACCATCGGCGCTGAAAGGCTTAGCTTCCGGGTTCGGAATGTAACCGGGCGTTTCCCTAACGCAATGACCACCGAAACACTATGAAGATATCGACCCGGAACCCACACAGACGGGGGTTCGACAGTTCGTTACTTCAGAACTAACACAGTGGACGCGAGCAACTGAGGACAAGCCCTCGGCCTATTAGTACCGGTCAACTCCACCCATTACTGGGCTTCCATATCCGGCCTATCAACCCAGTCGTCTACTGGGAGCCTTACCCTCTCAAGGAGGTGGGAATACTCATCTCGAAGCAGGCTTCCCGCTTAGATGCTTTCAGCGGTTATCCCTCCCGAACGTAGCCAACCAGCCATGCCCTTGGCAGGACAACTGGCACACCAGAGGTTCGTCCGTCCCGGTCCTCTCGTACTAGGGACAGCCCTTCTCAATATTCCTACGCGCACAGCGGATAGGGACCGAACTGTCTCACGACGTTCTAAACCCAGCTCGCGTACCGCTTTAATGGGCGAACAGCCCAACCCTTGGGACCGACTCCAGCCCCAGGATGCGACGAGCCGACATCGAGGTGCCAAACCATCCCGTCGATATGGACTCTTGGGGAAGATCAGCCTGTTATCCCCGGGGTACCTTTTATCCGTTGAGCGACGGCGCTTCCACAAGCCACCGCCGGATCACTAGTCCCGACTTTCGTCCCTGCTCGACCCGTCGGTCTCACAGTCAAGCTCCCTTGTGCACTTACACTCAACACCTGATTGCCAACCAGGCTGAGGGAACCTTTGGGCGCCTCCGTTACTTTTTGGGAGGCAACCGCCCCAGTTAAACTACCCATCAGACACTGTCCCTGATCCGGATCACGGACCCAGGTTAGACATCCAGCACGACCAGAGTGGTATTTCAACGATGACTCCACAACCACTGGCGTGGCCGCTTCACAGTCTCCCACCTATCCTACACAAGCCGAACCGAACACCAATATCAAACTGTAGTAAAGGTCCCGGGGTCTTTCCGTCCTGCTGCGCGAAACGAGCATCTTTACTCGTAGTGCAATTTCACCGGGCCTATGGTTGAGACAGTCGAGAAGTCGTTACGCCATTCGTGCAGGTCGGAACTTACCCGACAAGGAATTTCGCTACCTTAGGATGGTTATAGTTACCACCGCCGTTTACTGGCGCTTAAGTTCTCAGCTTCGCACGCCCGAAAGCGTACTAACCGGTCCCCTTAACGTTCCAGCACCGGGCAGGCGTCAGTCCGTATACATCGCCTTACGGCTTCGCACGGACCTGTGTTTTTAGTAAACAGTCGCTTCTCGCTGGTCTCTGCGGCCACCCCCAGCTCGAGGAGCAAGTCCTCTCACCAGTGATGGCCCCCCTTCTCCCGAAGTTACGGGGGCATTTTGCCGAGTTCCTTAACCATAGTTCACCCGAACGCCTCGGTATTCTCTACCTGACCACCTGAGTCGGTTTAGGGTACGGGCCGCCATGAAACTCGCTAGAGGCTTTTCTCGACAGCATAGGATCATCCACTTCACCACAATCGGCTCGGCATCAGGTCTCAGCCTTCATGTGTGACGGATTTGCCTATCACACGGCCTACACCCTTACCCCGGGACAACCACCGCCCGGGCTGGACTACCTTCCTGCGTCACCCCATCGCTTACCTACTACCACCTTGGATCGCCGGCTCCACCACTTTCCATTCCCCGAAGGGTCCGGAACGGCTTCACGGGCTTAGCATTAATGGGCTCGATATTGGGCGTTTCAAAGCGGGTACCGGAATATCAACCGGTTGTCCATCGACTACGCCTGTCGGCCTCGCCTTAGGTCCCGACTTACCCTGGGCAGATCAGCTTGACCCAGGAACCCTTAGTCAATCGGCGCACACGTTTCTCACGTGTGTATCGCTACTCATGCCTGCATTCTCACTCGTGAACCGTCCACCACTGCCTTCCGGCGCGGCTTCACCCGGCACACGACGCTCCCCTACCCATCCGTACTCCCGTTGGGGATATATGTACGAATGACACGACTTCGGCGGTACGCTTGAGCCCCGCTACATTGTCGGCGCGGAATCACTTGACCAGTGAGCTATTACGCACTCTTTCAAGGGTGGCTGCTTCTAAGCCAACCTCCTGGTTGTCTCTGCGACTCCACATCCTTTCCCACTTAGCGTACGCTTAGGGGCCTTAGTCGATGCTCTGGGCTGTTTCCCTCTCGACCATGGAGCTTATCCCCCACAGTCTCACTGCCGTGCTCTCACTTACCGGCATTCGGAGTTTGGCTAAGGTCAGTAACCCGGTAGGGCCCATCGCCTATCCAGTGCTCTACCTCCGGCAAGAAACACACGACGCTGCACCTAAATGCATTTCGGGGAGAACCAGCTATCACGGAGTTTGATTGGCCTTTCACCCCTAACCACAGGTCATCCCCCAGGTTTTCAACCCTGGTGGGTTCGGTCCTCCACGACCTCTTACAGCCGCTTCAACCTGCCCATGGCTAGATCACTCCGCTTCGGGTCTTGAGCGCGCTACTATGTCGCCCTATTCGGACTCGCTTTCGCTACGGCTTCCCCACACGGGTTAACCTCGCAACACACCGCAAACTCGCAGGCTCATTCTTCAAAAGGCACGCAGTCACGACGCAAGGAACAAGTTCCTTGCGCGACGCTCCCACGGCTTGTAGGCACACGGTTTCAGGTACTATTTCACTCCGCTCCCGCGGTACTTTTCACCATTCCCTCACGGTACTATCCGCTATCGGTCACCAGGGAATATTTAGGCTTAACGGGTGGTCCCGCCAGATTCACACGGGATTTCTCGGGCCCCGTGCTACTTGGGTGTCTCTTAAACGAGCCGCATGAATTTCAGCTACGGGGGTCTTACCCTCTACGCCGGACCTTTCGCATGTCCTTCGCCTATCCATACGGTTTCTGACTCGTCTCACCGCCGGCAGACGATGATAAAGAGATCCCACAACCCCGCATGCGCAACCCCTGCCGGGTATCACACGCATACGGTTTGGCCTCATCCGGTTTCGCTCGCCACTACTCCCGGAATCACGGTTGTTTTCTCTTCCTGAGGGTACTGAGATGTTTCACTTCCCCTCGTTCCCTCCACACTGCCTATGTGTTCAGCAGCGGGTGACAGCCCATGACGACTGCCGGGTTTCCCCATTCGGAAACCCCCGGATCAAAGCCTGGTTGACGACTCCCCGGGGACTATCGTGGCCTCCCACGTCCTTCATCGGTTCCTGGTGCCAAGGCATCCACCGTGCGCCCTTAAAAACTTGGCCACAGATGCTCGCGTCCACTGTGCAGTTCTCAAGCAACGACCAGCCACCCACCACCCCACCCAACAGGGCGAGTTCACTGGGGCCGGCATCGCGAAGGACGAGCTCACGCTCGCACCCTCAGACACCCAACAGCGCGCCCGGCACGACCAGCCTGGAGTCACGTTCCACACTCCGAAGAGCAGTACTAGTGATCCCTGCGGATCGTGCCGAATAGTCAACGTTCCACCCATGAGCTGACCACCGTCGAACATTTGCCGACGTAGTGGCTCTGGATCTCTTGCGAGATCTAGATGCTCCTTAGAAAGGAGGTGATCCAGCCGCACCTTCCGGTACGGCTACCTTGTTACGACTTCGTCCCAATCGCCAGTCCCACCTTCGACAGCTCCCTCCCACAAGGGGTTGGGCCACCGGCTTCGGGTGTTACCGACTTTCGTGACGTGACGGGCGGTGTGTACAAGGCCCGGGAACGTATTCACCGCAGCAATGCTGATCTGCGATTACTAGCAACTCCGACTTCATGGGGTCGAGTTGCAGACCCCAATCCGAACTGAGACCGGCTTTTTGAGATTCGCTCCGCCTCGCGGCATCGCAGCTCATTGTACCGGCCATTGTAGCACGTGTGCAGCCCAAGACATAAGGGGCATGATGACTTGACGTCGTCCCCACCTTCCTCCGAGTTGACCCCGGCAGTCTCCTGTGAGTCCCCATCACCCCGAAGGGCATGCTGGCAACACAGAACAAGGGTTGCGCTCGTTGCGGGACTTAACCCAACATCTCACGACACGAGCTGACGACAGCCATGCACCACCTGTCACCCGACCACAAGGGGGGCACCATCTCTGATGCTTTCCGGGCGATGTCAAGCCTTGGTAAGGTTCTTCGCGTTGCGTCGAATTAAGCCACATGCTCCGCTGCTTGTGCGGGCCCCCGTCAATTCCTTTGAGTTTTAGCCTTGCGGCCGTACTCCCCAGGCGGGGAACTTAATGCGTTAGCTGCGGCACCGACGACGTGGAATGTCGCCAACACCTAGTTCCCAACGTTTACGGCGTGGACTACCAGGGTATCTAATCCTGTTCGCTCCCCACGCTTTCGCTCCTCAGCGTCAGTAATGGCCCAGAGATCCGCCTTCGCCACCGGTGTTCCTCCTGATATCTGCGCATTTCACCGCTACACCAGGAATTCCGATCTCCCCTACCACACTCTAGCTAGCCCGTATCGAATGCAGACCCGGGGTTAAGCCCCGGGCTTTCACATCCGACGTGACAAGCCGCCTACGAGCTCTTTACGCCCAATAATTCCGGACAACGCTTGCGCCCTACGTATTACCGCGGCTGCTGGCACGTAGTTAGCCGGCGCTTCTTCTGCAGGTACCGTCACTTTCGCTTCTTCCCTGCTGAAAGAGGTTTACAACCCGAAGGCCGTCATCCCTCACGCGGCGTCGCTGCATCAGGCTTTCGCCCATTGTGCAATATTCCCCACTGCTGCCTCCCGTAGGAGTCTGGGCCGTGTCTCAGTCCCAGTGTGGCCGGTCGCCCTCTCAGGCCGGCTACCCGTCGTCGCCTTGGTAGGCCATCACCCCACCAACAAGCTGATAGGCCGCGGGCTCATCCTTCACCGCCGGAGCTTTCAACCCCTCCCCATGCAGGAAGGAGTGTTATCCGGTATTAGACCCCGTTTCCAGGGCTTGTCCCAGAGTGAAGGGCAGATTGCCCACGTGTTACTCACCCGTTCGCCACTAATCCACCCCGAAAGGCTTCATCGTTCGACTTGCATGTGTTAAGCACGCCGCCAGCGTTCGTCCTGAGCCAGGATCAAACTCTCCATGAATGTTTTCCCGTAATCGGGATGAACACCACAAGAGCGGAACAGTCGATCGGAATAAGACCGACTGTTCACAGCGTCCTCGCTGTGTCATTGCCTACCGGTCCACAAAGGGGCCGGCAGGACTTTCAAAGGAACCTCGCCATCCGAAGATGGACGGGGTATCAACATATCTGGCGTTGACTTTTGGCACGCTGTTGAGTTCTCAAGGAACGGACGCTTCCTTTGGGCCTTCTTCAAGGTCCTCCGGGCGCTTCCCTTCGGTGTTTCCAAACCTTATCAGGCTTTTTCGGTCTCCCTGACCATCCGCCCTGCGGACATGCAGAGGTTTAGACCAGTTAGGATCTCGGCTTGATAGGCGCTGCCGACCCCCGACTCACTGTCGCGTTGGGGCCAGGCAGGGGTACGACAGTACCTGTCGCCAGGAGGCGAGGCAAATCGTTTCCGGTGCACCCCTAGGTCCGCCAACTGGTAGCTCTCGTGCGGAACTAGGACTTCTCATGACTTACCCTTCTGAACAGTGCGCCGTCCTCGACAGGCAGTGACGGCGCAGTAACGAATCTCCGCCCCTGGGAGGCTCCATGACCACAGTGACGTCCCCTCTTTCCGGACGTGCCATCGGACTCTCGGCGGTGCCGGATCCGGTGTTCTCCGGTGCCATGGTCGGTCCGGGTACCGCCATCGACCCCGTGCGTGAGCCCTCCGAGGCGGTCGCACCCGTCGACGGCATCGTTGTCTCCCTCCACCCCCACGCCTTCGTCGTCGTCGACGAAGAGGGACACGGTGTGCTGACACACCTGGGCATCGACACCGTCCAGCTCAACGGCGAGGGCTTCGAGCTGCTCGTCAACAAGGGCGACACCGTTCGCCGGGGACAGCCCGTGGTGCGCTGGAACCCGTCGGCCGTCGAAGAGGCCGGCAAGTCCGCCATCTGTCCGGTCGTGGCGCTCGAGGCCACGGCCGACTCCCTCTCCGGACTCCGTGAGGACGGCGACGTGAAGTCCGGGGACACCCTCTTCACCTGGCAGTGACGCCGACGCCGTGATGACGGCGAGTTGCACATCCAAACGCGGCGGCACAGGCCGTCGCTCAATCGGAGACGGTGAAATGGAGACAACGCTGCGAGGCGTCGGCGTGAGCCACGGGGTGGCGATCGGCGAAGTACGGCACATGGGTACGGCGGTGCTGGAGCCGCCGGCGAAGCAGATCCCGGCACAGGACGCGGAGCGCGAACAGGGGCGCGCCCGCAAGGCCGTGGAGGCTGTGGCCGCTGACCTGATCGCTCGGGGCAATCTGGCAGGTGGTGAAGCCCAGCACGTGCTCGAGGCGCAGGCGATGATGGCGCAGGACCCCGAGTTGATGGCCGATGTGGAGCGGCGCATCGCTGTCGGGAGCACGGCCGAGCGCGGGGTGTACGACGCGTTCGCCTCGTACCGGGCGCTGCTCGCGGGTGCCGGTGAGTATCTGGCCGGCCGCGTGGCCGACCTGGACGACGTACGGAACCGGATCGTGGCGCGACTGCTCGGTGTGCCGATGCCCGGTGTGCCCGACAGCGACGAGCCGTATGTCCTGATCGCCCGGGACCTCGCGCCGGCGGACACGGCGCTGCTCGACCCGGCGCTGGTGCTCGGGTTCGTGACCGAGGAGGGCGGGCCGACAAGTCACAGCGCGATCCTGGCGCGGGCGCTCGGTGTGCCGGCCGTGGTGGCGCTGCCCGGGGCGGGCGAGTTGGCCGAGGGCACGGTCATCGCCGTCGATGGCAGCACCGGTGAGGTCTTCGTCGAGCCCAGCGAAGAGAAGCGCACGCAGATGGAGCGGGCGGCCGCGGAGCGGAAGGCCGCTCTGTCCGCGTCGACCGGACCGGGTGCGACGTCGGACGGGCACAAGGTGCCGCTGCTGGCGAATGTCGGCGGTCCGGCGGATGTCCCGGCGGCGGTGGAGGCCGGTGCCGAGGGCGTCGGTCTGTTCCGTACGGAGTTCCTGTTCCTGGACGACAGCAAGCAGGCGCCGTCCGAGGAGAAGCAGGTCGAGGCGTACCGCGCGGTGCTGGAGGCGTTCCCCGAGGGCCGCGTGGTCGTGCGGGTGCTGGACGCGGGCGCGGACAAGCCGCTCGACTTCCTGACGCCGGCGGACGAGCCGAATCCGGCGCTGGGTGTGCGCGGGCTGCGCAGTCTGCTGGATCACCCCGAGGTGCTGCGGACCCAGCTGACGGCGCTGTCGAAGGCCGTTGAGGGTCTGCCCGTGTATCTCGAGGTCATGGCGCCGATGGTGGCGGACCGTACGGACGCGAAGGCGTTCGCGGACGCGTGCCGCGAGGCGGGGCTGCGGGCGAAGTTCGGCGCGATGGTGGAGATTCCGTCCGCCGCTCTGCGGGCGCGCTCGATTCTCCAGGAGGTGGAGTTCCTGTCGCTGGGCACCAACGACCTGGCGCAGTACACCTTCGCCGCCGACCGTCAGGTGGGTGCGGTGTCCCGGCTTCAGGACCCGTGGCAGCCGGCACTGCTCGACCTGGTGGCGCTGTCGGCCGAGGCCGCGCGGGCCGAGGGCAAGAGCTGTGGTGTGTGCGGTGAGGCTGCCTCCGATCCGCTGCTCGCCTGTGTGCTCACCGGTCTGGGAGTGACGTCGCTGTCCATGGGCGCCGCGTCGATTCCCTACGTCCGCTCGACGCTGGCGAAGTACACGCTCGCGCAGTGCGAGCGGGCCGCGGCCGCGGCGCGTGCCGCGGACACCGCCGAGGAGGCGCGCCTGGCGGCGCAGGCGGTGCTCTCCGGCGAGTAGCCGCGGGAACGGATCGGTCGAGGGGCTCCTGCCGGTGACGGCGGGAGCCCCTTCGCCGTTCAGTGCTGGGCTTCCGGGTCGTCGGTCGTGACGGGGAAGCCGGCGCAGTACTCCACGCCCGGTTCGGGTGACAGGGGCTCGCCCGTGTCCGCGTCCGTGCAGTACGCGCTGAACACCTCGCCCGCGGTCAGCGGGAGGAGGCGGCCCTCGTGCAGCTGCCAGCCGCAAAGGCGGTCCGGTGCGTCGGGTGTGCTGGTGCGCAGCACCAGGCCTCCTGGGCTTTCCAGGGCGATGGCGGTCGCTAGGACGGCGACGAACTCGGCGCCCTCGGCCGCGTCCAGTTCGGCGGCCCGCGCTGCCGTGGTCGCGTTGCCTTCCGCGTGCAGGACGGCCAGGAGCTGTTCGTCCCGGGCGGGGACGCTGCACACGAGGTGGTGTCTGCCCTCTCCGGCCCCTTCGAGCAGGCGCATCAGAAGACGGGACGCGCGGTCGAAGGCCGACCGGCCGACGTCCTGGCCGCAGTCGGCGCACTCTCCGAGGTCGGCGAGGAGCAGGGTCGCGTACTCCCAGGTGGCCTGGCGGACCGCCTTGTCGATGAGCTCGGGCAGCAGGCTGTCGAGTGGCTGTCCGGCGTAGGTGACGGTACTGCCGCGGGTGGTGATCGCCGCGGTGTAGCTGCTGCGGCTGGTGGGTGTGTCGGGGTCGAGGCCGTGCTCGGAGCAGTACTCCGCGAAGTCCTCCGGGTCGAACAGGGCGACGGTGGTGTGCAGTTGACGGCTTGCGAGCGTCTTGAGCAGCCCGTCGAGCTGCTGGAGGTAGTCCCGGTGGTCATCGAACGGGAAGGTGCGGTACCCGCGCATCGCGTCGAAGTCGTACGCGTCGGTCAGCACCCCGACGGTGCCGGCTACTTCTCGGCGCAGGGTGCGCCTGAGGGTGGTGCTGGTCGTGGGACGGCCCCCCGAGGGCCGCGGTCCGGTACGGCCCTTGCGCCTCGATCGCCCGGCCTGTTTGCGGGCTGCCTTGTCGTGCGTCATTTCTCCCCCTGACGGTTGTCGACTGGTCGTGACTCACCGTAACGAGCAGCACTGACAACGCCGCAGCGGAGCACGCCGGCAGACGCCGGGACAGGCGGCCGGCCTCGGTGTTCGCCGGGTCATGGGCGGTCCCGAGGCCGGACGGGAGGCGGCGGCGGTCAGGGACGGCTGCGGGCGAGCTCCTCGTAGAACGTCAGCAGTTCCAGATTGTCGACCGAGCCGGGGTTGACCGCCTTGGCGAGGGCCGTGCCCTGGAGCAGACGCTTGACGGGGACCTCGATGCGCTTGCCGGTCAGGGTGTGCGGGACGCCGGGCACCTCGATGATGTCGTCGGGGACGTGCCGCGGGGAGAGCTGCTCGCGGATCGTCCGCGTGATGCGGGCGCGCAGGTCGTCGTCGAGCGTGGCACCGTCGGCGAGGTGGACGAACAGCGGCATCCAGTAGCCGCCGTCGGGCTCCTCCAGGCCGATGACCAGGGATTCGCGGATCTCCGGGAGGCGTTCGACCGCTTCGTAGATGTCGGCGGACCCCATGCGTACTCCCTGACGGTTCAGGGTGGAGTCGGAGCGACCGTGGATGACGACGGAGCCGCGGTCGGTGATGGTGATCCAGTCACCGTGCCGCCAGACGCCGGGGAACATCTCGAAGTAGCTGTCGCGGTAGCGGCTTCCGTCGGGGTCGTTCCAGAAGCGGATGGGCATCGACGGCATCGGGTTGGTGACGACCAGTTCGCCGACCTCGCCGATGACCGGCTTGCCGTGCGGGTCCCAGGACTGGAGGTCGGTGCCGAGACAGGCGGCCTGGAGCTCACCGATGTGGACGGGCAGGGTGGGGACGGCGCCCGCGAAGCAGCTGCAGACGTCGGTGCCGCCGCTGACGGAGGCGATCCAGAGGTCGTCCGCCACCTCGTCGTGCAGCCAGCGGAAACCGTCCGGCGGGAGCGGGGATCCGGTGGTGGCGACGCAGGCGATGCGGGACAGATCATGGTCGCGGGACGGGCGGACGCCGGCCTTGCGGCAGGCCATGACGTACGCGGCGGAGGTTCCGAAGAAGGTGGCCTCGGTGCGTTCGGCGATGCCCCACTGGGCTCCGGTGCCCGGATAGCCGGGGCTGCCGTCGTACAGGATCACCGTCGTGCCGGTGAGCAGGCCGGAGACGAGGAAGTTCCACATCATCCAGCCGGTGGAGGTGTACCAGAAGAACCGGTCCTCCGGGCCGAGGTCGCAGTGCAGTCCCAGCTGCTTGAGGTGCTCCAGCAGGATGCCGCCCTGGGACTGGACGATCGCCTTGGGCAGGCCGGTGGTGCCGGAGGAGTACAGCACCCACAGCGGGTGGTCGAAGGGGACCTGCTCGAACGCGGGCTCGGTGTCGCCGGAGGTGACGGCGGACCAGTCGACTGCGCCGTCGGGAGCCTCGGTGCCGAGGAGGGGGATGTGGACCACGGCGCGCAGCGTGGGCAGTTCGGCGCGCAGTTCGGCGACGGTCTCCCTGCGGTCGTGCTCCTTGCCGCCGTAGCGGTAGCCGTCGACGGTGAACAGGACGACGGGCTCGACCTGCTGGAAGCGGTCGAGCACGCTGCGGGCGCCGAAGTCGGGGGCGCAGGAGGTCCACACGGCGCCGACGGCGGCGGTGGCGAGCAGTGCCGTGACGGCCTGCGGGATGTTGGGGAGGTAGCCGCTGATCCGGTCCCCGGGGCGCACGCCGAGTGCGCGCAGTTCGGCGGCGAGGGCGCCTACCTGGCGGCGCAGCTCGGCCCAGCTGACCGGAGTCGGCTCATGTGTTTCGTCCACATGGAGCAGGGCCGGATCATGGGGGCGTTCCTCGGCGGCACGCAGGGCGTGTTCCGCGTAGTTGAGCGTGGCGCCGGGGAACCACCGGGCGCCGGGCATGGCCGGATCGGCGAGCACGCGCTCGTAGGGGGTGGAGAACCGGACGTCGAACCAGTCGGCGACCGCGCGCCAGAACGTTTCGAGCTCGTCGACCGACCAGCGGTGCAGCGCCGCGTATCCGCCCTGCTCCGGGGCTCCGTAGTGCTCGGCGGCCCAGCTCTGGAAGCGGGTGATCCTCGCGGCGGCGATACGTTCGGCGTCCGGCTGCCACAGGGGGGCAGGGTTCGCTGCTGAGGTCATGAGGCGGCTCCCGGCTGGCTCTACGCGGTGTCTGCGTGGTCACGCGCACGTGCGGGGTGTGCGCGTAACGCGGCTGACACGGACGATGCCATGTGATCGTCTTTCGCACCAGGGCTCGCCACCCATGGTCGGGCCGGGGAATATGTGGTCCCACCATGGGTGAACGGGAGTTGAACAAACCTCCCGTACGCCCCGCCGGATGGCAGGCTGAGCTGCATGGACGGACGTGGTCTGGTGCGCTCGGTGCGGAACTTCGGAACGGTGCAGGGGTTGCGCGCGGTGCGCTCGGCCTGGCGGCAGCGGCGTACCGACGCGCGGGAACTGCCGGCGAGGGGTGCGGAGCGTGCCAGGGTGCCCGGTCCGGTGGCCGGTGCGGAGCCGCTGCCGGGAGGCGGGATCGTCCGGTTCGCCCGTTCCGAGCTGCGGATCTGCGTCACCGCGGGCGGTGCCGTCTTCTATGGATGGGACGGCGCGGAACCGGAGCCGTCGTACGCGTTGGACGGAGCGCCGCCCGAGCCGGATCCGAGAGCCTCGCTGGAGCCCGACAAGGACGGCGGCTGGCGGGTGGTGTCGGAGCGCGTGACCGTCGAGGTGTCCCGGAACGGGGCGGTGGAGATCCGTACTCCCGGTGGTGTGGCCCTGCGCCGCGATCTTCCGCCGCGCTGGTGGGAGCCGGTGCACGGCGGTCCGGCGCGCTGGGTGCAGCGGACGGAAGTGGCGGCGGACGCCCGCTTCTTCGGGCTCGGCGGCCGGGCGTCGGGGCCGCGGCTGCGGGACGGCACCTACCGTCTGTGGAACACCGACCCGGGGGGTTCCTTCGGCCCCGGCGACGATCCGCTCTACGTCACCATGCCGGTGCAGCTGGTCGTGGCGGACGCC
Organism: Streptomyces sp. CA-251247; assembly: GCF_050952975.1. NCBI lineage: Bacteria > Bacillati > Actinomycetota > Actinomycetes > Kitasatosporales > Streptomycetaceae > Streptomyces > Streptomyces sp. CA-251247. The sequence goes on from NZ_CP191861.1 coordinate 1,293,939, forward strand.
GGCACCCATCTGGCTTTCCACGACAACTCCTGGGACGGCCGCGTCACGCTGCGCGAGGGCGAGGAGGGCGCGGGGTCCGGGCACGACCGGCCGGGCACCAGCGAGGTGCGGATGGACGGCGGTCCGTTGCGCTGCTGGGTCGCGGTCGGTACCCCCGCCCGCGTACTGAGCTGCTGGGCCCGCCTCACGGGCGCACCCGCCGTGCCGCCCTCGTGGGCGCTCGGGCCGCAGCACGCCCGCTGGGGTTTCGGCAGTGAGCGGGAGGTGCGGCGGATCGCGGCGGGCTATCGGGACCGGGATCTGCCCCTGTCCGCGATCCATCTCGACATCGACCACTACGACGCCCGCCAGGTCTTCACTGTCGACCGCGAGCGGTTCCCCGATCTGCCCGGGCTGGCGAAGGACCTGCGCGAGGACGGGGTGCGGCTCGTCTCGATCGTCGATCCCGCGGTGAAGGCCGAGCCGGGGAACGCGCTGTACGCCAGCGGGCTGGCGGCGGATGTGTTCGTCAAGGACCGCCGGGGCGACGAGGTGCACGGTGTGGTCTGGCCCGGCGACTGCGTCTATCCCGACTTCACTGATCCGCGGGCCCGGCGCTGGTGGGGCGAGCAGTACGAGGAGCGTCTGGCACAGGGCTTCTCGGGGGTGTGGCACGACATGAACGAACCGGTCTCCTTCACCCCGTTCGGCGACATGACCCTGCCGCGGTCGGCCCGGCACGCGCTCGACGGGCAGGGCGGCGACCACCGGGAGGCCCACAATCTGTACGGGCTCACCATGGCCCGCGCCGGATACGAGGGGCTGCGGCAGCTGCGCCCGGCGGAGCGGCCGTTCCTCTTCTCGCGCTCCGGCTGGGCGGGGATGCAGAGGTACGGCGGGACCTGGTCCGGCGATGTCTCCACGGGGTGGCCGGGGCTACGGGCCTCGCTCTCGCTGGTGCTGGGACTCGGGCTGTGCGGAGTGCCGTACTCGGGGCCGGACATCGGCGGGTTCGACGGCGCTCCCTCGCCCGAGCTGTATCTGCGCTGGTTCCAGCTGGGCGCGTATCTGCCGCTGTTCCGTACGCATGCGGCGATCGACGCCGGACGCAGGGAGCCGTGGGAGTTCGGACCCGCCGTCCTCGCCCACGCGAAGGCGGCGCTGGAGGAACGCGAGCGCCTGCATCCCTACTTCGTCACGCTCGCGCAGCTGGCGCGGCTGACGGGGGCGCCGTATGTGCGACCCCTGTGGTGGGACTCCCCCGAGGACAGGACGCTGCGCGACTGCGAGGACACGTTCCTGCTCGGCGACGCGCTGCTCGTCGCTCCGGTGCTGGAGCGGGGGGCCGACCGCCGTGCGGTGCGGTTGCCGCGCGGCCGCTGGTACGACACGGCGACCGGCCGGGCGTACGACGGCCCCGGGCAGGTGCTGGTCGAGGCGCCGCTGTCACGCGTCCCCGTCCTGGCGCGGGGCGGCTCGGTGATTCCGGTACGGGGTGGGGACGGCAGTACGGAGCTGGAGGTGTGGGCCCCCGCGGTGGGCCGCCGCGGCGGTGGTCTGGTGGTCCCGGACTCCGGCGACGGCTTCGAGGCCACGGAGGTGGAGCGCTACACGACCCGGCTGGTGGACGGCCGGGTGGTCGTGAAGCAGATCAACGGGGAGGGCTCGGGTCCGCCGCGGTGGCGGGTACGGGTGAGGGGGCTGGGGGCGAAGGGGTAGGGGCCGGGCCGGGTGGGCGGCCGGCCGCGCCCCGCAGGCCGGCTCGCGGCCCTCGTGGCCGCAGCGCCCATCGGTCGGCCCGGGTCGTACGGGTCAGCCGGAACGGGTCAGCCCGCGCGCATGATCAGCCGTAGACGCCGTCGAACCAGTTCTTGGCCGCCGTCGTGTGCAGCGGGAACGTCAGCTCCTCCTTGGTGCGCAGCAGATGCCAGCCCTCGGTCTCGTCGGTCGCCTCCGACGGCGGGAGATCCGCCGCCGCCCGCTCCGGCAGCAGGCCGAACAGCAGCAGATGGCCCCCGGGCGCGCTCATGGCGTCGGCCAGGCGTACCTCGTCGCGGGCCGCTTCGATGCCCGTCTCCTCCTTCAGTTCGCGGACGAGGGCCTGTTGCCAGTCCTCGCCGAAGTCGATGAATCCGCCGGGCAGCGCGATGCCGCCGCGCCGGGGTTCGACGGTCCGGGTGATGACGACGAGTCCCGTGCCGTCCGCGTCCCGGACCGGGAGCAGGGCGACAGCCACGGGGAGCGGATTGCGGTAGGCGATGTCGCCGCACGCGGGGCAGGTGCGGGGCCAGCCGGTGGCGGGGCCGTACGGCGCACCGCAGTTGCCGCAGTAGGAGTCCTTGGGCACGCGCGGACTGTATCCGATCACCTTTCCCATGAGGGCCGGAACTGATAGACGGTGTGCCCATGACACGACGTGCTTCCGCTCTCCGCACCCTGCTCGCGACCGGTGCCGCCCTCGTCTCCCTCGCCGCTGCCACCGCTCCCTCCGCACAGGCCGACCCGGAGCCCACGGCTCCGAAGGAGTTCGTGGCCCTGCGGTCGGTGGACCCGACGATCATTCAGGAGATGCGCTACACCACCGCGCACAACTTCGTGGGCGAGCGGATCGACGGATACCGGCAGCCGTTGTGCATTCTCACGCGGCCGGCCGCCAAGGCCCTGCGCCAGGCGCAGCGGCAACTCCTGCGCCGGGGCTATTCGCTGAAGGTGTACGACTGTTATCGGCCCCAGCGGGCTGTCGACCACTTCGTGGAGTGGGCGAAGGATCTGGACGACGAGGCGATGAAAAAGGAGTTCTATCCCCACGTCGACAAGTCGAGGCTGTTCGAGGACGGCTATATCGCGGAGAAGTCAGGGCACAGTCGCGGGAGTACGGTCGATCTCACCGTCGTGAAGCTGCCGGCGCGCCCCACCAGGCCGTATGTGCCGGGCGAGCCCCTTGTCCCCTGTCATGCCCCGGCGTCCGAGCGGTTCCCGGACAATTCCGTGGACATGGGGACCGGGTACGACTGCTTCGACACGCTGTCGCACACCGAGGACCCGCGCATTCAGGGCGAGCAGCGCGCGAACCGGCACCTGCTGAAGTCGACGTTGAGCGGTCTCGGCTTTGTGAACCTGGCCGAGGAGTGGTGGCACTTCACCTACAAGCCCGAACTCTTCCCGGCCACGTATTTCGACTTCCCCGTCGCCCGGAGGTCGGTCGCCGGTCACTGAGCCGAGCCGAGCCGTCCGGGCGCTGACCCGTCCGGGCGCGGGCGGCGTGCGAACGGACCGGCCGGGACCACCCCCGTAGGCTCCGGCCGGTCCGTTCACTGCTATCCGACGCACGGGAGCCGTTTCCGGTTCTCCTCCCAGGGATTACGGTGCGGACATGGCAGAGCAGACCTTTGACTCGTACGAGGAATTCTGGCCCTACTACGTCGCCATGCACTCCAGGGCGGCGACCCGGTGGGTGCATCTGACCGGGACGCTGACGGGGCTGGCGGTGACCGTCTACGGGCTGGCCCGCGGGCGGAAGCGATATGCGGCGGCGCTCCCGCTGATCGGCTACGGCACGGCCTGGCCGGCGCACTTCTTCATCGAGAAGAACAACCCGGCCACCTTCGGGCATCCCGCCTGGTCGCTGCGCGGTGACGTCCAGATGATCAGGATGATGCTGGCGGGCCGGGACGCGGAGCTGGCCGAGATCGCCGCCAAGTGGCTCGCCGAGAACCGCTAGGTCGTGGCACACTTCTGACGTTCCGTCAGATTGTCGTGCCGGGGAGGACCCTTGACGCGCACGCCCGTGGTCGCCGGATGGTTCACGCACGACAGCGGTGAGGAGGACTTCCGGCTGCTCGGCACCCGGTGCACGGCATGCTCGTCGGTCTTCTTCCCCCGCGAGGACGCCTTCTGCCGCAATCCCGCCTGCTCGGGCGGGGAGTTGGCAGAGGTGCCGCTCTCCAAGCGGGGGCGGGTGTGGTCGTACACCGACGGCCGCTACCGGCCGCCCGCGCCCTACGTCTCCGATCCCGGGACGGAGTGGGAGCCCTACACCCTCGTCGCCGTCGAACTCGCCGCCGAGCGCATGGTCGTCCTCGGACAGGCCGTGCCAGAGGTCTCCGTCGCGGACCTCGCGGTCGGCATGGAGGTCGAGGTCGTGCCCGGTGTGCTCGACGAGGGCGCGGGGACGGACACCGTTCTGACGACCTGGCACTGGCGGCCCGTGGCGGTGTCGTCATGACCGGCGATGTGGCGGTTCTCGGGGCGGGCATGCATCCCTGGGGCAAGTGGGGACACAGCTTCGTGCAGTACGGGACGGTGGCCGCGAGGGCCGCCCTTGCCGACGCCGAAATCGCCTGGCCGCAGATCCGGTCGGTGGTCGGCGCGAACAGCGTGCGCTGCGGTTATCCCGGCTATGTGGCGGGGGCGACGTTCGCGCAGGCCCTGGGCTGGCAGGGGGCCCGTGTGACCAGTGTGTACGCCGCCTGCGCCTCGGGAGCGCAGGCCGTCGACGCGGCTCGTACGCAGATCCTCGCGGGGATGGCCGACGTCGTGCTGGTGGTCGGCGCGGACTCGGCCCCCAAGGGCTTCTTCGCACCCGCCGGCGGCGATCGCCCCGACGACCCGGACTGGCTCCGCTTCCGGGTGCTCGGTGCGACCAATCCCGCCTACTTCGGGCTCTACGCCCGGCGGCGCATGGCCGTACTCGGCGACACCCCCGAGGACTTCGCCCTGGTCAAGGTCAAGAACGCCTCGGCGGGAGCCCTCAACCCCAACGCCCGCTACCGCAAGCCCGTTTCGGCCGAGGAAGTGGCCGCCTCCCCCGTGGTCGCCGACCCGCTCCGGCTGCTCGACATCTGCGCGACGTCGGACGGTGCGGCCGCGCTGGTCCTGTCGAGCATGGACTTCGCGCGCCGGCACGGGGCGGCCGACCCCGTTCGTATCCGCGCGGTCTCCACGGTCACCCCCGCCTACCCGAGGACCGTGCTCGATCTGCCCGACATCGCGACCGACTCGGCCGTGGCGGTGGAGCCGTCGCCGCACTCGTTCCGGGCGTCCATCGCCGCGGCGGCGTACGAAGAGGCGGGCATCGGGCCGGAGGACCTGTCGCTGGCGGAGGTGTACGACCTCTCCACGGCCTTGGAGCTGGAGTGGTACGAGGACATCGGGCTGTGCGGCGCCGGCGAGGGCGCCAAACTCGTACGGGAGGGGGCGACGGCGCTCGGCGGACGCGTCCCGGTCAACGTCAGCGGCGGGCTCGCGTCCTTCGGCGAGGCGGTGCCCGCCCAGGCCATCGCCCAGATCTGTGAGCTGACCTGGCAGTTGCGGGGCACGGCCGGGCAGCGCCAGGTGCCCGGAGCGCGTACCGGAATCACCGCGAACCAGGGGCTGTTCGGGCACGGGTCGGCGGTCGTCGCCGTCCGCTGAGGCGCTGTACGTATCCCGGAGAGGCGTCAATTTCCGCCCCGGGAGCCGCCCTTGCTGTCCACCACCTTGACGCCCCTACACGGTCGGTGAACACTGCCTGTTCGTCGGCATCGCCGCAATTCGGCACGCTCACCACGCTCGTCACGGACGCCGGGCGGGGGCGAGATCTCCCTGCCTCCGGCTCCCCCAGCCATGGAAGTCCATGGCACGCACCCTGCACGGAGGACCGGGGCCGGGCCCCGGGCGAGGGCCTAGGAGCCGCCATGAGCAATGGGGACATTTTCCTCGGTGAGGTCATCGGCACCGCGATACTCATCCTGTTCGGCGCGGGAGTCTGCGCCGCCGTCACCCTCCACCACTCCAAGGCCAAGGCCGCCGGCTGGATCGTCATCGCCTTCGGCTGGGGTTTCGGAGTGCTGGCGGGTGCGTACACCGCCGCTCCCCTGTCGGGCGGCCACCTCAACCCCGCGGTGACGCTCGGCGTGGCCGTCGACACCGGGGAGTGGGGCAAGGTTCCGCTCTACATCCTGGCGCAGATGGTCGGCGCGGTCCTCGGAGCCGTACTGGCCTACCTCGTCTACTTCGCGCAGTTCCGGGCCAACGCCGAGGAGGACAAGGCTCAGCCGACGCTCGGGATCTTCTCGACCGGCCCCGAGGTCCGCAGCCCGGTCGCCAACACCATGACCGAGGTCATCGCGACCACCGCGCTGGTGCTGCCGATCCTCGCCTTCGGCAAGAACGACGGCATCGGCATCGGCCAGATCCCCGGGCAGGACGCTGGCATCTACGGATCCGGCATCTCGATCCTGCTGGTGTCCCTGCTGGTCGTCGGCATCGGTCTCTCGCTCGGCGGGCCGACCGGCTACGCCATCAACCCCGCGCGCGACCTGGGACCTCGGCTGACCCACGCCGTCCTGCCGATCCCCAACAAGGGCTCATCCGACTGGGGTTACGCCTGGGTGCCGGTGGTCGGGCCGGTGATCGGCGGGCTGTTGGCCGGCCTCATCTTCAACGCAGCCTTCTAGGCCTCCGGGCCGCATCGACAAGGGGACGTCATGACGGACAAGTTCGTCGCCGCAATCGACCAGGGCACCACGTCCAGCCGCTGCATCATCTTCAACCAGGACGGTGCCATCGTCGCCGTCGACCAGCGCGAGCACCGTCAGATCTTCCCCAAGCCGGGCTGGGTGGAGCACGACGCGACCGAGATCTGGTCCAAGGTGCAGGCGGTGGTCGCGGGTGCGATCGCCAAGGCCGGGCTGCGGGCCGACCAGCTCAGCGCTCTCGGCATCACCAATCAGCGCGAGACGACGGTCCTGTGGGACCGCGCGACCGGCAAGCCGGTCCACAACGCGATCGTGTGGCAGGACACCCGCACGTCCGCCCTGTGCCACGAACTGGGCGCCACGGACGGTCAGGACCGCTTCCGGGACGCGACCGGGCTGCCGCTCGCCAGCTACTTCTCCGGTCCCAAGGCGGCCTGGCTGCTGGACAACGTACCCGGGCTGCGCAGCCGAGCCGAGCGCGGCGAGATCGCCTTCGGCACCATCGACTCCTGGCTGATCTGGAACCTCACCGGCGGCACGGAGGGCGGCGTCCACGCCACGGACGTGACCAACGCGTCCCGCACCATGCTGATGAACCTGCAGACCCTCCAGTGGGACAGCTCGATCCTCGCGGCCATGAACGTGCCCGAGTCCGTCCTTCCGGAGATCCGGTCGTCCTCGGAGGTCTACGGGACCGCCGTCGGCCAGCTGGCCGGGGTGCCGGTCGCCTCAGCTCTCGGCGACCAGCAGGCCGCGATCTTCGGCCAGGCCTGCTACGACACGGGAACGGCCAAGAACACCTACGGCACCGGCAGCTTCCTGCTGCTGAACACCGGCAACCGTCCCGTGCCGTCCAAGAGCGGGCTCATCACCACCCTGGGCTACAAGATCGGTGACGAGAACCCGGTGTACTGCCTGGAGGGCTCGATCGCGATCACGGGCGCGCTGGTGCAGTGGTTCCGCGACCAACTGGGCATCATCCGCAGCGCCGACGAGATCGAGACGCTGGCGGCGAGTGTGGACGACAACGGCGGGGCCTACATCGTGCCCGCCTTCTCCGGCCTCTTCGCCCCGTACTGGCGCTCCGACGCCCGTGGTGTGATCACCGGTCTGACGAGGTATGTCACCAAGGCACATCTGGCGCGCGCGGTGCTGGAGGCGACCAGTTGGCAGACGCGTGAGGTCGTGGACGCGATGTACCAGGACTCCGGGGTGCAGATCACGACCCTGAAGGTGGACGGCGGCATGACGGCGAACAATCTGCTGATGCAGCATCAGGCCGACGTCCTGGGCGTGCCGGTGATCCGGCCGAAGGTGTCCGAGACGACGTGCCTGGGCGCCGCCTACGCGGCCGGTCTCGCCACCGGCGTCTGGGCGGACCTCGACGAGCTGAAGACCCACTGGCAGCGCGATGTGGAGTGGTCGCCGCGGATGGAGGCCCCGGTTCGTGAACGCGAGTACGCGAACTGGCGCAAGGCGGTGGAGCGGAGTTTCGGCTGGGAGGACGACGGCGGCCGGTCCTGAGGCCCCCGGCCCCGGCTGCCGCGGGTCGCTCCGCGGCCGCGCACAAGCCCACGGCCCGTACCCCAGTCGGTGGGGGTACGGGCCGTGCTTCTCGCTACCGGGCGTGCTCCTGCCGCTGCGCAGGTCAGGTCGTGGCGTGCTCGCGCTGCCGGTCGGCGCGGGCCAGTGCGTGTTCCACCACCGCCACGAGCACCATCTTGACCGACTCGCGGTCGCGGGCGTCGCACATCATCAGGGGCACCTCGGGGTCGAGGTCGAGTGCGGCCCGTACGGTCTCGCCGGGGAAACGGCCCGCGCCCTCGAAGCAGTTGACGCCCACCGTGAAGGGGATGCCACGGCGTTCGAAGTAGTCGATGGCCGCGAAGGAGTCCTCCAGCCTGCGGGTGTCGGCGAGCACGACGGCGCCGAGAGCACCCTGGGCCAGCTCGTCCCACAGGAACCAGAAGCGGTCCTGGCCCGGCGTACCGAAGAGGTACAGCACCAGGTCCTCGCGGAGCGTGATGCGGCCGAAGTCCATGGCGACCGTGGTGGTCGTCTTGGACTCGACGCCCGCGGTGTCGTCCACGGGCCGGCCCGCCTCGCTCAGCGTCTCCTCGGTGCGCAGCGGTCTGATCTCACTGACCGCACCCACCAGAGTCGTCTTGCCGACGCCGAACCCGCCGGCGACGAGGATTTTGAGTGTCACCGGCTCGACGGGAGGCTGCCGGCGGCTAGAGCGCCCGAAGACCATTGATCACCTCGCGGAGAATACTCACGTCCGGCAGTTCGGCCGGCGGAACGGGACGGGTCACATGCACGAGAGCGTCCTCGACGAGGTCGCCGACCAGCACCCGGACCACCCCGACGGGGAGATCCAGGGTGGCGGCGAGCTCGGCGATCGACTGCGGCATGTCGCCGCAGCGCTCGACGATCTCGACATGTTCCGGGGACAGGGACTGGTCCTGGCCGGGGTGGTCCGCCGCCGGCTCGGGAACGACCAGGGCGATCAGGTCGAGCCGGTGGCGGGTCGCACTGCTGGTGCGGCCCCGTGTCATGGCGTACGGGCGGACCACGGGGCCCGCTTCGGCGTCGAAGTAGTGGTGAGGGTGCTGGGCGTTATGAGTCGAGTCACTCATGCCGGGACACTCACCCTCCGGCGGCCGGACCGGACCGTGGCGCGGTGGCGAGGTGCACTCCGACCCGCTTGACCATCAGGGTCATCTCGTACGCCACGAGGCCGACATCGGAGTCGGCGTCGGCGAGGACGGCCAGACAGCTGCCGTCACCGGCGGCGGTGACGAAGAGGAAGGCCTCGTCCAGCTCCACCACGGTCTGGCGGACCTTGCCGGCGTCGAAGTGGCGGCCGACTCCCTTGGCGAGGCTGTGGAATCCGGAGGCGACGGCGGCCAGATGCTCGCTGTCCTCCCGGGTCAGCTCCCCCGAGGTGCCGGTCGCCAGACCGTCGCTGGAGAGCACAAGTGCCTTGCGGATGCTGCCGACGCGGTCCACCAGCTCGTCGAGAAGCCAGTTGAGCTCGCCGGATCCCTTGGCGACCGGGCGGCCGCCCACGGCGTCTGCTGCGGTGTGCGGTGCGGTCATCGACCGTCCCCCTCCGATGTGTTTCGTGGTGCCGGCCGGCCGGTACCGGTGGTCTGCCCGGCTTCGTCGGCCTCGTCTGCGTTCTGGAGGCGGCCGCGTTGCCAGCCTCGTTGCATGGAAGCCATGCGGTTGCGTACTTGTTCCGCGTCCCGTTCGACATCATCACGCACGTCCGGTGCCGGGCTCTGCCCCGACCCCTCCCTGAGCTGCGGGGCGAGGCTCGCCTGGCGGACCCGGCGCGGCAGGCCGTCGATCAGCCCGGGGGCCGGTGGCCCATCCTGAGGCGCGGGCGACGACCACGGTCCGGGGGATGCCGGCCGGAGCTCGTGGGCGGGCGGGGGCATGGGCTCGTTGCGCGAAGGCTCGGGGGCCGGGGCGGGGTGCGAGCGGCCCGGTTCGTCGACCCGGCGCCCGTGGTCGGTGACCAGCGTCGGCGGTTTGCGGCGGGGAAGCGACACGGGTCCCACCGTCCGTTCCGGCGCCGGCTCCAGCGCCTGTTGGTGCTGTTCCTCGGGGACCGGGCGCCGGCGGTCGCGGGACCTCGCCCGGAAGATGCCGCCGCGCTCGCTCTCGGAGTCACCGAGGTCGGCGAAGGCACCGGAGTCCCGTTCCGCGGGGCGGCCTTCGAAGCCCAACGGGTCGACGGGGCCCTCCAGTTCGACGGGTCCGTCGAGCAGCGCCGAGCCGTTCGCCCGGCCCGGTCCGGAGAGCGCCGACAGTTTGCCGTCGCTGCCGCGCCGGCCCGCCGCGCTCTCGCTCTTGCGGTCGAGCCGGAAGCCGGTGCCCTGCGTCTCGGGGGCGTCCGTGAGCAGCGCCGCCGGGATGAAGACGATGGCGGTCGTCCCGCCGTACGGCGACGGCTGGAGGGAGACCCGCACGTTCTGGCGCTGGGCGAGCCGGCTGACGACGAACAGGCCGAGGCGGTCGGTGTCGGAGAGCTCGAACTCGGGGGTCTCGGCGAGCCGGAGGTTGGCGTCGAGGAGTACCTCGGGCGCCATGCCGAGTCCGCGGTCGTGGATTTCGAGGGTGAAGCCGTTGGCGACGCGCTCGCCGTGCACCTGAACGCCGGTGTGCGGCGGCGAGAACACCGTGGCGTTCTCCAGGAGTTCGGCGATGAGGTGGGTGAGGTCGGCGACCGCGGGACCGCCGACGCCGATGCGGGGCAGTCGGCGCACCTCGATGCGCTCGTAGTCCTCGACCTCGGCGACCGCCGCGCGGACGACGTCCATGAGCTGGATCGGCTTGCGCCACTGCCGGGAGGGCGCGGCGCCGGAGAGGATCACCAGACCCTCGGCGTGCCGGCGCATACGGGTCGTGAGGTGGTCCAGGCGGAACAGGTCCGCGAGTTCCTCGGTGTCCTCGGTGCGGCGCTCCATGGTGTCGAGGAGCGTGAGCTGGCGGTGCAGGAGCACCTGGTTGCGACGGGCGAGGTTGACGAACACCTCCGAGACGCCGCGCCGCATGTCCGCCTGGCGCACGGCGGCCTCGACGGCCGCGCGCTGGAGGGTGTTGAGCGCCTGGCCGGCCTGGCCGATCTCGTCCTTGTCGTATTCGAGGCGCGGGGCCTCGGTCTCGACGTCGACGTGTTCGCCGGCCGCCAGCCTGCGCATGACGCTCGGCAGACGGACGCCGGAGACCTCATGGGCCTCCTTGCGCAGCCGGGACAGGTCACGGACGAGGTCGCGGCCGATGCGCACGGAGACGATCACCGAGACCAGCAGGGCGAGGAAGCCCAGGACGCCGGCGATGCCCGCGCGGACGAAGACGCTGTACGCGGCCGGGTCGACGCGGTCCTGGTAGCGCGCGCCGGCGGCATTGGCCTCACGCGCGAGTTCGTCGAGTACGGGGGTGGCGGCCGACTGCCAGTCGGCGGCCTCGGCGGCGGTCGCCTTCTTCTGCGGTCCGCCGGCGATGAGGCGTTCCTCGGCGTCGCGCAGGGCCGCGGTCTCGGGGCTTCGCCAGTACTGCTCGTAGATCCCGCGTTCCTGCGCGGGCAGGACCTCGAGGTTGATGTCGTAGTAGAGCTCGCGGTTGGCCACGAAGACGGAGAGCTTGCGGATCTCGTCGGCGCTGACCTTGCCCGTCGTCAGGGCGGAGGCGATGAGAGCGTCCTCACGGGACAGCATCTCCATCGCGCGGACGAGGCCGACCAGGGCGCGGCCCTGGCGTTCCATGCCGACGTCGTTGAGGGCGTGCAGGGTGGTCAGGAAGCGGAAGCCGGGGTCGACGATGCGGTTGTAGAACTCCAGGGCCTGGGCGCGCGAGACGGTGCCCGCCTCCACGGAGCGGCGCAGGGCCGCGAGGCCGTCGAGCCCTTCCAGCAGCGAAGAGAGCCTGGTGCGGCCGTCGGGCCGCATGTCCTCGCGGACTTCCTTCTTCTCCGCGTTCTGCTTGATCTTGGCCACGGCGGCGTCGGTGGCCGCGCGCCTCTCGCGGAGTGCGGGCAGCGCGTCGGAAGCACGGCGGTCCGCCAGATAGACGAGCGTCTGACGGCGTTCCTTCTGGATGACCTCGAGTGCGTCCTCGACCGGGTGACCGACCTGTTCGACCACCGAGCCGACATCGAGAAGCTGGTCCGCCTCCCGGCCGGTCAGTACGGTGGCGAAGCCCCAGAGAGCCGTCAGGGAGACGAGCGGCACCATCAACAACGCCACGATCTTCCGGCGGATGGACTTCCCGCGAAAGCGCATGGCCTCCCCCTGCTCAACCCCGCCCACGGCAGGCGGTGTTATCCGTCAACAAACGGCGCGAGCCTACTACTGTCACACAGACAACTCGAAGGTGCGTCCGGACGATTTTCAGCCTGCCCACGATGCGTTGATCACGGGTTGTCCTGGTATTCAAGGAGATGACATTCCCCGCGTGTCCCGCCCCACCTGGCGGCACGTCATGTTTCGGACCGTGGGAGATGGCTGGAATTCTTCGTTCTGCGGGAATCATCGCGCCTGGTCAATCGTCCTTCTGTACGGGGGCCCGCGGGGGCGCGTCCGCATCGGCGGACGGCGGATTCGGTTCAGCGCCCGGCCGTTCGCGGCCGGCACCGGTTGTTCATCTCCGTCGGCGCGCGCGACGTGCGGCTGCGTCCGTGTACGACGCGGCGCCGGAGTAAAGCAACGGAATCCGGGCAGCCACCCTGAAGCCGGACAGAAGTGGGGAGTGACAGTTCCATGGACACGGACGAGCGTCGCGGAGCGGTACGAGCGACGGGCCATGCGCAGGATTCGCCGCAACTCTGGGTCGAGGAGCCGGTGGCAAGACGGCGTATGGCGGATCCGGTTCGCACAGCGGCGGTCCGCGCGGTACTCATAACGTCCCTGACATTGATTCAGGCGATGATCGCCTTCCTCTGCACCCTTGCCGGTTCATGGCTGGCATTTCCGATGGTGCTCAGCTCTGTCGCCAGCACCGTGGTGGCGACCTGGGCGGTGCTGGACGTCTGGGTGACCCGTCAGGTGTGGAACCAACGCCATGGTGTGATCTCCGCACCGAGCAGCAGCGCGCGGCAACTGCGACGGGAGCGCCGTCGGGTGCGGCGGGCGGCCAAGGCGTCCGCCCGCGAGAGTGCGCGTATACGGCGGCAGAGCCGGGGCCGGCTGTCCCAGGCCTGAACAGCCGGGCCCCTGCGCGGTGTCGGGACCGCCGCCGTCAGCGGGCGGCCTCCGCCGCGGCGGGCGCAGGGTTCGCGGCGGAGTGCTCGGGTGAGGCGGGGTTCCCGGCCGAGGCGGGGTTCCCGGGCGGGACAGTGGTCTCGGGTTCCTGCTCCACCGCGGCGCGCTTGTACATCCTCGTCGCGGTGATCTCACCGTGGACCGTCTCGCCGGACGGGTCGTGCTGGGGCAGACCGGGCCGCAGGTGCTCCTCGACGCTGATGTACTTCAGCCCCGCCCGCAGATCGGCGTCGTTGCGCAGCCGGATGACGAGCGGGAACTCCGCGAGTGCCGTGGTGTCGAACAGGCCGGTCGTATACAGCAGTTGAACGCCGAGCGCATCGGACACCGCCCGCTGGAGCTCCAGCAGATAGGTGGCGTTCGCCCGGCCGATCGGGTTGTCGAGGAACAGGGTGCCCGCATGGCGGTGCCGGTCGCGGCCGCGGTCGTTGCTGCGCAGCGCGGCCATCGTGCAGTAGAGCGCGATGGCGGCCGTGAGCAACTGGCCGCCCGAGAACACATCCCCCATCTGACCCACCGGGACCCGCTCGGCGCGCAGCACGGCGTCCGGCTTGAGGATCTCCACGGCGATGCCCTTGGGCTCCAGCGCCGCCTGCACTCCGCGCAGCAGCAGCGACATACCGTCCCTGCGCCCCTCGCCGTAGGCCGCCGAGGAGTTCTTGCGCACGGCCGCGCGGGTCGCCTCGTCGATGACCTCTCCGAGCCGCTCGGCCAGCGTCGCCTGGTCCGGCTCCTCGAAGCGGATCCGCAGGAACTCCTGGCCGGACCACTCGCCGAGTCCCTCCGGCAGCCGGGAGAGCCGCTGGGCCGAGCGCAGCGTCGTCAGCGCCGACTCCACCAGGCCCCGCAGCCGGTCGACGATGGTGTCGCGGTTGCGCTCCAACTGCTCCAGCTCGTCGGTCAGTACCCGCAGGCGCGGCGCGAACGCCTCCGCCCACTTCGCCGCGTGCTCCGGCAGCGCGGAGGCCGGCAGCTCCCGGATCTGCTGCCGTGCGGGGGTGCGCACCTGCTCGTAGCGCGTGGAGTTGGCGTGCCGGACGAGGACGTCGCTCGCCTCCCGGACGGAGGTCTCGGCGGCGGACAGATCGGCGGCGCAGGAACGCAGGGAGCGGCGTGTCTCGGCGGCGGACTGGCGGGCCTCCGCCAGGCTGCCCGGGTACGGCTCGGGGGTCTCCTCGCCCTCCTCGTCGTGCTGCTCACGCAACAGGTCGCGCAGCAGGGCCGCGGCCTCCTCGAAGCCTCCCCTGGCGTCCTCGGACGCCCGGTGGGCCTGGAGCAGGCTCGCATGCACGTCTCGGGCCGTCTCCAACGCGTCCGTACGCGAGGCGAGTTCGGCGGTCGCGGTACGCAGCAGGGTCTGTGCCTGTTCGGCGTCGGCCGGGACCAGCTCGTCGGGGAGCTCGGTGTGGGCGTCGCCGTCGGCCGGTGCCAGTCGTTCCGCCTCACCGCGCAGCCGGCCCAGTTTCTCGCTGGCCTCCGTCGCCCGTGACTCCAGCATCTGCACCAGCGACTCGGCGCGGGCGGCCGCGGCCTGGCGGGACGGTCCGTCGGCGCCGTCCGTGCCCTCCAGGAGCTGGGCGGCGCGGGTGCGGACCTTGTTGGTGAGCCGGTCGAGCTCGGCGAGGGCGGCGCTCTCGTCGCTCTCGGCCCGGGCCTGCTCGGCGCGCAGGTCGGCGCCGACGCCGACCTTCTCGTACAGCTGGGAGGCGGCGCGGTAGGCCTCGCGCAGGGCGGGGAGCGCGGCACGCGCGGCGTCCTCGTCCGGCTCCGGCAGATTCTCGGGTGCTCCCGCGATCTCGGCGCGTTCGGCCCGCAGAGCGCGGGCCGTACGGCGGGCGTCGTCACCGGCCCGCTGGGCGGCCCTGCGGTCCTCGTCCGCGGCCTTCGCGCGCTCCAGACAGGTGGCGGCCCTGGCCTCGGACTCGGCGGCCTCGTCGGCCAGTTCGCGCAGTTTCACCTGCCAGCCGGCCCGCTCCCGCAGCCGGAACGCGAGGCCGGCGAGGGCGTCGGCGACCCGGCGGGCGCGCTGGGCGGTGTCCTGGCGTTCGTCACGGACGCGCGCGGCATCGGCCGCCGCCTCGTCCGCCTCGGCGCGGACGGTCCGCGCCTCCGACAGTTCGGCCTGCGCCTCTTCCGCGGTCTCGCGGGCCGCGTGTGCGGCCTGCGCCAGCTCGGCGAGCATGCCCGGCGGGCAGTCCGCGCGCCACGATCCGATGCGGGCGGCGAGGGACCGGTCCGCTGCGAGCCGGGCGGCGAGCGCCCGGATCTCCTCGTCCCGGGCGGCGGCCCGTGCGCGCAGCGCCTGCCGCTCCTCGTCGGCCGCGTGCTCGTCGTGCATCGCGGGGTTCGGCGGTACGAGGAAGACACCGCTGCCGTCGTCCTGGCCGGTGCCGGGTCCGGGCACCGGTGCGAGCAGCGCGGCGGCCGTGCCGACGGCGACCGCGGAACGGGGCAGCAGCGCGGCCCCGGTGAGGACCTCACGGGCGCGGGCGTGCGAAGCGGGATCGGTGATCACCACTCCGTCGACGAGCTCGGGCCGCGCGGCGAGGACGGCGGCGTGGTCGGCGGGGTCGACGGCCTGCGCGAGGTAGCGCCAGCCGGGCAGAGCCGGAACGCCGTGCTCTCCCAGGTACTCGACGGTGGCGAGGACGTCGGGGCCGGGCGGCAGCAGGCCTCCGTCGCCGAGCGCCCCGAGGATCCGGGTGTCGTCGGCCGCGACGGTCCGCAGGTCGAAGAGCTGGCGCTCGGCGGAGGCGACGTACTGGTCGAGCAGTTCGTGGAGTTCGTCGGCGTACCGGTCCAACTCCTCGGTGGTGAGGGGACCTTCGGCGGGCCGGGCGGTCCGTGTGACGGGACCGGCGGGACCCTGCGAGGACGCCTCGGCGCTGCCCGGTTCCGACGCGGTGTCCGCCCCCGCGGTGTCGTCACCTGCGCTGCGTGCTGACGTACCCGCGTTGTCGACCGGGCCGTCCTCATCGGGACCCGAACCCGCTCCGTACGGCTCGGTCGGCGCAAGCGCTCCCCCGCGACCGGCGTCCGCGCCGGCCGTGCCACGGCGGGGCGACGGCACGGTCGCGGCCGAGGCCGGGGCCTGTGCCGTCGGGGGCAGACTGAGGAGTTCCGCGAGGCGGTCGTCCTCCGCGATGGCGTCCGCCGCGCGGCGCTCCGCCTCGTAGGCGTTCTCCGCGGCCTCGGCCGCGTCCGACGCCCGGGCCGCCGCCAGTTCGGCGCGGGACTCCGCCGCGGCCGCCTCCCGTGCGCGGTCCGCCGTGGCGCGTCCCGCCTCGCGGGCCGTGTCCCATCCCGCGACCGCCGTCTTCTCCGCGTCGCTCGCCGCCAGTGCGGCGCGCGCCGGGTCGGCGTCCGGGGCCGTGTCGTCGAGCCAGCCCGCGCGTACCGCCTCGGCCGTTTCCTGCTCGACCTCGCTCAGCCGCTGCCTCAGGTGGCCGATCTCGCTGCGTGCGCGCTGCGCCTCGGTCGCGGCCGCTGTCGCGTCGCGGTGGGCGGCCTCGCCGGTCTCCTGGAGGGCGGCCGACCGCTCCTCCTCCTCGTTGGCGACCCGCTCGCCGGCTTCGGCCGCGGAGTGCAGCGCCCGCACGAGGTCGGCGGCGGCCTTGGCGCGGGCGGCGAGCGCGGGGGCGGCGTCGCGTTCGGCCTCGCGGATGGCGACGGCGACACGGGCCGAGCGGTCGGAGGCGGCGCGGTGGCGCAGCACCGCCTCCGCCGCCTGCCATGCGGAGTGCAGCGTGCGGGCGTCCATCAGCTCGCGCCGCTGGGCTGCCGCGCCCTTCTCGGCGACGGTCAGCGCCAAGGATGCGTGCCGGTAGGCCAGTTCGGCCGCGATCAGGGAGCTGCGACTGCGGGCCTGCTCAGCATCAGTGACCGTGTGCGCGGCGGCGGTGACCTGCTCGGTCAGCTCCGCCGTGCGGCCGCGCTCCAGCTCGGCCCGTGCGGAGAGCCGGCGGGCGAGCGTACGCGTGCGACGCTCGGCTCCGGTGTGGATCTCGCGGGCTCGCGTACGCGCCTCGGCGGCCTCAACGATCCGGCCGAGCAGGTCGGCCGATCCGGCGGTGAAGTCGCGCTCGGCGGTCAGCTCGGCCCGGCGGCCGAGTTTGTTGCCGAAGCTGCTGACGAGGTCGGCGAGGCCGTCCGTGTCGCGGGTGTCGGTGACGGCCCGCAGCAGCAGGTCCGTGAAGTCGGAGTCCTTCTTGACCGCGAAGAGGCCCGCGGCCTCGCCCTCGTCCGCGTTCATCTCCCGCTGGTAGCGGAACAGTTCGGGATCGAGGCCCACCTCGCCGAGGTGCTCGTTCCAGCGGTCGTGGATCTCCTCCCAGTAGACGTCCAGGTGCGGGTACACCTTCGCCGCCTCCGTGATCGCGTCCCGGAAGCCCTTCATGGTGCGACGGCGGCCCTGTGCGCCGGAGACACCTTCGACCGGGGGGCGTACCACCGAGGACTCGGCGACGGGCAGGGAGTCGAGGCTGAGACCCGGGCCGGGCCGGAAGGAGTACCAGGCCTCGGCGAACTTCCTCGGGTCGTTGGAGACCTGGCGTCCCCGCCACTCGCTCACCTTGCCGACCACGATCAGCTCGCCCGTGAGGGTGTGCTGCCACTCCAGCGCGACGTGCCCGCAGTCGTCGGCGAGCAGGAACTTGCGCAGGACTCCTGAGCTCGCGCCGCCGAGCGTGTTGCGGTGACCGGGCAGCATCACGGAGAAGATCAGCTTCAGCAGGACGGACTTGCCGCCGCCGTTCTCCAGGAAGAGCACGCCGGCGGGGGCCGGACGGCGGGGCGGACCGGCCGGCTCCTCCTCGAAGAACTCGGCCTGCGTCGGCGCGGGGTGGGGCACCGGCGCGCCGACCCCGCGCAGATCCAGCACGGTGTCGGCGTAGCGCGCACCGGCGGGCCCGATGGAGTAGAGGCGAACGCGGGACAGCTCGTACATGGCGGACTCTCGTGGTCGGCAGGCGGATGGGCGGGGCGGGTGGCGGGGGCCGTGGTGGAGGGCCGACGGGTCAGGTGTGGAAGGGGAGTCCGGCGTCGGCGGCCAGCTCCAGCCCGTCCGCGTCGGGCGGTGGTACGAGGGTGGCGGTGCCGTCGCTGACCGGGACGACGCCCAGTTCGAGCAGTTCGGCCATGGCCGCGCTGCCCGCCAGGTCGCGGACCTGCAACTGGTACCGGGCGGTGGTGCGATAGGCGCCGCCGGCGTCGTCGCCCGTGCGCTGGAGGAAGCCGGAGTCGGTGAGGAAGGCGACGGCCTTGCCGATGATGCCGGTGGTGGATCCGGCGAGTCGTCGTGCGTCCTTGGTGGCGCCGGTGGCGCTGCGGCGGGCGTAGACGCGCCAGGCGGCCTCGAGACCCGGCTCGTCGGTGGCCGGGTCGGTGTTCTCGCCCTCGGCGTCGGCGCGCTCCTCGAGACGGCTGCACGCCTGCCGTACGAAGGCGTCGACGCCGTTGACGGTGATCCGGCCGATGTATCCGTCGTCGGCGAGGTCCTCGGGGCGCGGGAACGCCATGGCGGCGACGGCGAGATGGGCCAGACCGTGCAGGAAGCGGTCCGCCGAGTCGGCGGTGGCGCGGCGGGCGTAGTCGCCCATGCGGACGGCGAACACCGAGTCCTCGCCGGCCGTGACCGCCATGCCGGCGCGCGGGGAGACTTCGAGGACGACAAGACCGAGGCCCGTGGCGACGGCGTCGGCGAGGCGGGCGAACGCGGCCTCCTCGCGGTAGCGGCGCAGCAGTTCGGCGTACTCGGCGTCGCGCGCGGGCAGCAGCTTGGGCTGGAGTCCGAAGGAGACCAGACGTGCCGCGTCGGCGGCGTCGGCGGGGGTGACCGTGGCCTGCGCGGCCGGGACGGGTGTCTCGTGGACGTCCGCCTCCCGCCATGCGTGCTGCTCGGCCTGGTTGTCGGTCACTGGTGCTCCTGCGCAATCGTGGTGGTGGTCGCGGGCCGGGATGCGGATGCGGATACCGCAGCGGATCCGGGGCGCCGGCCCGCAGGTGGGGTCTCCCCTCCATGGAGAGCCGGACCTCGCGCCGCCCCGGGCGCGGCCGGAACGGGACCTCGCGCCGCCCCGGACGCGGCCGGAGAGGGCTGAGCGAGGGTCCTCATGCCGCCTCCGTGCGGTCCGCCGTCATACCCGCCGCGTCCAGCAGTGCCGTCCCCACTATCAGGTCCGCACCGCCGAACTCGGGGTCGTCCAGCTCGGTGCCGTCGTCGACCGCGAACAACAGCCGCTCCTCGCCCTGGCGGTAGGCGGTGCCGACCGGGGGGCTCGCCGCGTGTATGGCCAGCAGCGCGACCAGGTAGGGCAGTTCGGGATCGCGGCGGCGCGCCTCGGCGAGCAGGCCGGACAGCCGGCGCGGCGCGTCGTGCTCCAGGTCGAGCAGCTCCATCGCACTCGCCAGCTGTTCCTCGCTGAAGCGGCTGTCGTCCGGGGTGGCGATCAGATCGGGCTCGGGCATCTCCGCGCCGAGGTGCTCGCGTTCCAGGGGCGGCGTCAGCAGCATCTCGACGAGGTCGCCGACCCGTACGGAGGACGGGGTGCGCAGTCCGGTGCCGCGGGCGAAGAACGCGTCCGTGACCCGGATCGCCGACCGCAGCGGCAGCGGCAGCACCGGGGTGACGAGCTGTCCGTAGAGATCGAGTCCGGTGCGCGCGGTGGGACGGGCGAACGCCTGCCGGTCCTGTTCGGCACGGAACAGGGGCCCGGCCTCCAGGAGTCGGGACTGCAACTGGGTGTGGCGGCGGATGCAGTCCTTGACGATGTCGACGAGTTCGGCCGCGCGGCGCTTGTGCTCCGGGTCCTCGGCCTCGTCGCGTGCCTTGCGGATGTTGGTGAGGATCGCGTTCTCGTGGCGGTACCGGTCGGCGACGTGGTCCAGCGCTTCGGCGATCATGTCGGGCACGGCGTTCAGCCAGTCGACCGCGCGGACGTTGCGGCGGGTGGCGTCCAGCGTTCTGCGGAGGGTCTCGGCGTACTGCACGGTGCGGTACCGCGCCTGTTCGGCGGCGAGCTGGGCGTCGGCGAGCCTGCCCCGGCTGATGAGGACTTCGAGCTTGACCTCCGCCGCGATCTGCGCGCTGGTGACGTCGGTGTCGAGCGCGCCGACCAGGACGTTGACCGCTTCGTCGGTGGTGCGGAGGTAGACGCTGCCGCCGTGGCCCGGGACTTCCTCGATGAGTTTGAAGTCGTAGTCGCGGCGGGTGTAGATGCCGTCGGTGCCGAAGGTGCCGTAGACCGCGCGGAAACCGCGGTCCACACTGCCCACGTTGATCAGGTTCTCCAGCACCCAGCGCGCGACGCGCTCATGCTCGGCGACGGGTCGCTGCGGTGCCTGGGCGCCGATGCGCGGCAGCAGCCTGGCGACGATCTGGTCGTGGTCGGCGCCGGTGTCGAAGTCCATGTTGAGCGTGACGAGGTCGATGGCGGACAGCGCCACCTCCGCCATCGCGTAGACCGTGTACTCCCCCGCGAGATTCGCCTTGCGGGCGTCCAGGTCGTGCAGCGGCGCGGTGCACGCGAGCGCACGGAGCCGCCGCGCGAGCCCTTCGTCGGCGGCCGGGCCCTGCGCGGGCCGCGGCGCCGCGCTGAGCTGGGGCGGAACGAATTCCGTCGAGGCAGGCGAAGTCACGCTGCACAGATTAGGTCCTCGCACCGACAACGGTCGAAACGACGCAGAAGCGACCGCGGCACCGGGGCCGCGGTCCGGGGGGCCGGGTCCGCGACGCCCGGCCCTGTGCCCGGCGTGACTACGCTCCCTCGCCGTCCTCGTCCGCGACGAGGTCGGCATAGGTCTCCACCATCTGGGTGCGGGAGTCCTCGAGATAGTCGGTGAGCAGCCGTTCGGCGGCGGTGCGGTCACCGGCCTGGAGCGCGTCGAGAATGGCGCGGTTGCGGACGAGGTAGGGCTGATGCAGCCGTCGGGGGTCGTCCACCACATGGAAGGCGAGCCGCAGTTCGGCGAGCACGCTGCGCATCAGTTCGTCGGTGCGGGCACTGCCGGCAAGAGCGACCAGTTCGCGGTGGAAATGGATGTTTGCGGTGGAAACGCCCTTCCAGTCCCTTTCGCGCTCGGACCGTTCACCGCCGGAGACCGCGGCTTCGAGCCGTTCGACGGCGTACGGCGGCTCGCCGAGGCCGTGCACGACGGCGCACTCGACGAGGAGGCGGGTGCGGTAGATGTCCATGACGTCCTGGACGGCGAGCATCCGCACGAAGACGCCGCGGTTGAGCTCGTGGACGAGCAGCCGTTCGTGGGTGAGCAGCCGGAACGCCTCGCGCAGGGTGTTGCGCGATACGCCGAGCGCCTTGCCGATGCTGTCCTCCGAGAGCCGCTCCCCCGGTGGGAAATAGCCCTCCGCGATCCGGGTCCGCAGGATGTCCGCGACCCGTTCGGCCGTGCTGGTGCGGCCCAACAGCGGCCGGTCGTCCGCCAGTCCGCCGACCTCGGGCTCCGTCGTCCCCACAACACCCCTCTCTCCGTCGCCGGCGGCTCCCGGCGATGCGCGAGCTCCATCGTAGAAGGAAGAACGACCCGACATGACTCTTGTCGGATCGTTCAACAATCCCCTACCTTGGCGCTACCGCACAGTCGCCAGCACCCTCTCCCCCTCTGCGAGGTGCAGATGAGTACGACCCAGGCACAGTCGAAGCAGGGCGAGCTCCCCGAGGACACCGGCGCCTTCGCCTGGCTGCGGGCGCTCGGCCCCGGCGGCCGCCGCGCCTTCGGCGGCGCGTTCGGCGGATACGCCCTCGACTCCTACGACTACTTCACGCTGCCGCTGAGCATGGTGGCGATCTCCGCGTACTTCGCCCTCGACAACGGACAGACCGGACTTCTCACCACTGTCACCCTGGTGGTCTCCGCGGTGGGCGGCGCGCTCGCCGGAATCCTGGCCGACCGCATCGGCCGGGTGAAGGCCCTGATGATCACGGTGATCACCTACGCGGTCTTCACCGTGGCCTGCGGCTTCGCCCCCAACTACGAGACACTGATGGTCTTCCGGGCCCTCCAGGGCCTCGGCTTCGGCGGCGAGTGGGCGGTCGGCGCGATCCTGGTCGCCGAGTACGCCGCCCCCAAGCACCGCGGCCGTACCCTCGGCGCCGTCCAGAGCGCGTGGGCGGCCGGCTGGGCGCTCGCCGTGATCGTCTACACCCTGGTCTTCGCGTTCCTCGACGCGGACACCGCATGGCGCGTGATGTTCTGGACGGGCGCGCTGCCCGCCCTGCTGGTGATCTATGTACGGCGCCATGTCAAAGACGCTCCCGAAGCCGCCGCCCGGCGCAACGCCAGCACCGAGCGCGGTTCCTTCGGGGCCATCTTCAAGGGCGACCTGCTGCGGACGACACTCTTCGCCACGCTGCTGTCGACCGGTGTCCAGGGCGGCTACTACACGCTCGCCACCTGGGTCCCCACGTATCTCAAGACCGAGCGGGGGCTGACGGTCGTCGGCACCGGCGGCTATCTCGCCTTCCTGATCTCCGGCGCCTTCCTCGGCTATCTCACCGGCGGCTATCTCACGGACCGCATCGGCCGCAAGAACAACATCACGCTCTTCGCCGCCCTCTCGGCGGCCGGGATTCTCGCCTACACGAACATTCCCTCCGGAGCGAACGGCCTGCTGCTCGTTCTCGGCTTCCCGCTCGGGTTCTGCATGTCCGCGATCTTCAGCGGCTTCGGCTCCTTCCTCAGCGAGCTCTACCCGACGGCCGTACGCGGCACGGGCCAGGGCTTCACCTACAACAGCGGCCGCGCGGTCGGCGCCTTCCTGCCCACGCTGGTGGGCTTCCTGTCCGACAGCTGGGGTGTGGGTGGCGCGCTCATCCTCGGCGCCGCGGGCTACGCGCTGGCGGTGGTGGCGCTGTTCGGCCTCCCGGAGACGCGCGGCAGGGAGCTGCTGTGACGGCGTACAGCGCGCCCCCCGAGCCCCTCGACGGGCGCGCGTGGAGCCCGGCCGAGGCCCGCACACGGTTCCGTTCCGGGCTGAGCGGACCGACCGCGGGCATGGTCCCCGGCCATGCACAGGCCAATCTGATCGCGGTCCCCGCCGACTGGGCGCACGATGTGCGGGAGTTCTGCCGGCACAATCCGAAGCCCTGTCCGGTACTCGACGAGACCGACGCCGGTTCCTGGTCCACCGCGCTCGCACCGGACGCGGACCTGCGCACGGATCTGCCGCGCTACCGCGTGTGGGAGCACGGCGAACTCGTCGACGAGCCCACCGATGTCGTCCAGTGGTGGCGCGAGGACCTCGTGTCGTTCCTCATCGGATGCAGCTTCACCTTCGAGTGGGCTCTGTCGGCGGCCGGGGTCCCGTTGCGCCATGTCGAGCAGGGCCGCAACGTCCCGATGTACGTGACCGACCGGCTCTGCCACCCCGCGGGACGGCTGCACGGACCCATGGTCGTCTCCATGCGTCCCGTACCGCCCGGGCACCTCGCCGCGGCGGTGAGCGCCAGTGCGGCGATGCCCGCGGTCCACGGCGCCCCGGTGCACAGCGGAGACCCGGCGGAGCTCGGCATCAAGGACCTGGACCGCCCCGATTTCGGTGACGCGGTGGTCCCGGAGCCGGGCGACATCCCGGTGTTCTGGGCCTGCGGTGTCACCCCGCAGGCGGCGGTGATGGCCTCACGGCCGCCGTTCGCGATCACCCACGCACCGGGCCGGATGTTCATCACGGACGTCCGCGACGAGCAGTACCGCGTGGCCTGAACCCGCGGCCCGACCGCGTGAACCGAGCAGAGGCAGGAAAGAAGGAGCACATGACCTGGGCGTCGATCGACCTCAACGCCGACCTCGGCGAAGGATTCGGCCGCTGGCAACTCACCGACGACGAACAGCTGCTGTCCGTCGTCACCAGCGCCAATGTCGCCTGCGGCTTCCATGCCGGGGACGCGTCCACCATGCGCCGCGTCTGCACGCTCGCGGCCGAGCGGTCGGTGCGGATCGGCGCCCAGGTCTCCTATCGCGATCTCGCCGGCTTCGGACGGCGTTCCATGGACGTGCCGCCGGACGAGTTGGCGGCCGAGATCGCCTACCAGATCGGCGCGTTGGAGATCTTCGCCCGCGCCGCCGGCTCCCGGGTCTCGTACGTCAAACCGCACGGCGCGCTCTACAACCGTGTCGTGCACGACGAGGAGCAGGCGGCCGCCGTCGTCGAGGGCGTCCTGCTGTCGGGGGAGCGCCTGCCGCTGCTCGGGCTCCCCGGCTCGAAGCTGCACACCATGGCGGAGAAGGCCGGACTGCCCGCGATCACCGAGGCGTTCGCCGACCGCGCGTACACCGCCGAGGGGACGCTGGTGCCCCGGAGGGAGGAGGGCGCGGTCCTCACCGATCCGTCGGCCGTGGTCGAACGGTCCGTCAGCATGGCCCGGTTCGGGGTGATCACCGCGCGGTGCGGCAAGTCCGTACCCGTCCGCGCGCGTTCACTGTGCCTGCACGGCGACACCCCCGGAGCCGTCGCCCTCGCCCGGCGCGTGCGGCGGCAGTTGGAAGCCGCGGGTGTGCGCGTGGAGGCGTTCGTATGAGGGTGCTGCCGGTCGGCGACCGGGCCCTGCTCGTCGAGCTCGTGGACGGCGACGAGGCCGGTGCGCTCCATGCCGAGCTGCTGCGCCGCCGGGCGGCGGGCACGCTCCAGCCGGTGCGGGAGATCGTCCCGGCGGCCCGGACCGTTCTGCTGGACGGGCTCGATGACCCGGGGCACTGGGCCGAGGAGCTCGCGGGGTGGGACGTGCCCCCGCTTCGCGCGCGCCTGGACGACGCCATCGAGGTGCCGGTGCGCTACGACGGCCCCGATCTCGCCGACGTCGCCGCGTTGTGGCAGGTGACACGGGCGCAGGTGGTGGAGATCCACGCGGCGACCGAATTCCGCGTCGCCTTCTGCGGATTCGCCCCCGGGTTCGGCTATCTCACGGGTCTTCCGCAGCAGTACGCCGTGCCGCGCCGGGCGACCCCGCGCACCGCGGTCCCCGCCGGTTCCCTCGGTCTCGCCGGTCCGTACACCGGGATCTATCCCCGCTCCTCCCCCGGCGGCTGGCAGCTGATCGGCTCCACGGCTCTGGAGCTGTGGGACCCGGCCCGCGAGCCGGCCGCCCTTCTCTCCCCCGGGACCCGGGTGCGCTTCGTCCCGGAGGGCCGATGACCGACCGAGCGATCGCCGTCGTACGGTCCGGGGCGCTGAGCACCGTGCAGGATCTGGGGCGCCCGGGGCACGCCCACCTCGGTGTGCCCCGGTCCGGGGCGCTCGATCCGCCGGCCGCCCGGACGGTCAACCGTCTGGTGGGCAACGCGGAGGGGGCGGCGGTCCTGGAGACCACGCTCAACGGCTGTGCGCTGCGGCCGCGTTGCGCGGTCACCGTGGCGGTCGGCGGGGCGCCCTGTCCGGTCACCGTCGACGGACGGCCGGTGGCCTGGGGAGCACCGGTCCGGGTGGGCGCGGGCTCCCTCATCGAGGCCGGCTGGGCCGCGCGGGGCGTCCGGTCGTATGTGGCGGTCGCCGGAGGGTTCGCGGTGGAGCCCGTCCTGGGCAGCCGCTCCACGGACCTGCTGTCCGGTCTCGGACCGGCGCCGCTCGCGGACGGCGCGGTGCTGCCGCTCGGCAGGCCCACCGGGCAGCCGGCGCGGCTCGACGGCGGTGTGCCCTGGCCCGCGCCGCCCGCGGAGCTGATCCTGCGCGTACGGCTGGGTCCGCGCGCGGACTGGTTCACGGACGGGGCCCTGCGCACGCTGGCCTCCGGCGGATACCGGGTCTCGGCGTCGAGCAACCGCATCGGGCTGCGGACGGAAGGCCCGGCGCTGGAGCGGGCGCGGACCGGTGAACTGCCCAGCGAGGGCATGGTGCTGGGGGCGGTCCAGGTGCCGCCGGACGGCTGCCCGGTGGTCTTTCTCGCCGATCATCCGACCACCGGGGGCTATCCGGTGGTGGCGGTGGTCGACGGGCGTGACCTCCCCGCTGCGGCCCAGGCGGCACCCGGCACCCCGGTCCGTTTCGTCCCCGTCCGCTGACCGAGCCGGATCAGCGGACGGCGGACACGCGGCAGACCTCAGACCCGCTCGCCGTAGCCACCGCCGCCGGGCGTCCTGACCACCAGGACGTCGTCCGGCCCCACGTCCACCGAGTCGACGCCCTTCAGTTCCGTCACACCCCCGTCGGCGTGCTCCACGCGGTTCTCGCCGAGCGCGCCCGTCGCACCGCCCGCCATGCCGTACGGCGCGACGCGGCGGTGCCCGGTGAGCAGCGCCACCGTCATCGGCTCCAGGAAGCGGATCCTGCGTTCGACGCCCTGCCCGCCGTGCCACCGGCCGTCGCCCGCACTGTCGTCGCGTACCGCGAAGGCGTCCACCCGCACCGGGTAGCGCCACTCCAGCACCTCGGGGTCGGTGAGCCGCGAGTTGGTCATGTGCGTCTGTACGGCGTCGGCGCCGTCGAACCCGTCCCCCGCCCCCGAACCGCTCGCCACGGTCTCGTAGTACTGCACCCGGTCGTTGCCGAACGTCAGGTTGTTCATCGTGCCGGAGCCCTCCGCCTGGACGCCGAGCGCCGCGTAGAGCGCGCCGGTGACGGCCTGCGAGGTCTCGACATTGCCCGCGACGGTCGCCGCCGGGTGGACGGGCGCCAGCATGGAACCTTCCGGCACCCGGACCTCCAGCGGCTCCAGACAGCCGCTGTTGAGCGGGATGTCGTCGGCGACGAGCGTGCGGAAGACATAGAGCACGGCCGCCATCACCACCGAGGTGGGCGCGTTGACGTTGCCCGGCTGCTGCGGCGAGGTGCCGGTGAAATCGATGACGGCGCTGCGTTCGTCGCGGTCCACCCTCAGTGCGACACGGATGACCGCGCCGCCGTCGGTCTCGTAGCAGTACTCACCGTCTTCGAGTCCGGCCACGATCCTGCGGACCGATTCCTCGGCGTTGTCCCGGACGTGGCGCATATAGGCCTGGACGACGTCGAGCCCGAACTCGTCGACCATACGGCGCAGTTCCTCGATGCCCTTCTCGTTCGCCGCGATCTGGGCGCGCAGGTCGGCGAGGTTGGTGTCGGGTGCCCGGGAGGGGTACGCCGCCGTGGTCAACAGCTCGCGTGTCTCCTCCTCGCGCAGCACGCCGTCGCGCACGAGCAGCCAGTTGTCGAAGAGCACGCCCTCCTGGTCGATCGTCTCGCTGAAGGCGGGCATCGAGCCGGGGGTGATGCCGCCGATCTCCGCGTGGTGCCCGCGGGAGGCGACGAGGAAGCGCAGCTCGTCACCGTCGAACACGGGCGTCACCACGGTCACATCGGGCAGATGCGTGCCGCCGTGGTACGGGTCGTTGATGGCGTAGACGTCGCCCGGCCGCAGGCCGTCCCCGTTGCGGCGCAGCACCTCCTTGATCGACTCGCCCATCGAGCCGAGGTGCACGGGGATGTGGGGCGCGTTGGCGATCAGATTGCCCTCCGCGTCGAAGAGGGCGCACGAGAAGTCCAGCCGTTCCTTGATGTTGACGGAGTGGGCGGTGTTCTCCAGGCGCACCCCCATCTGCTCGGCGATGGCCATGAAGAGGTTGTTGAAGACCTCCAGCAGCACCGGGTCGACGTCGGTGCCGACGGCGGTCCTGCCGGGCCGGGGCCGTACGCGCGTCAGGAGCAGATGACCGCCCTCGTCCGGCGCGGCCCGCCAGCCCGGGTCGACGACCGTGGTGGCGTCGGACTCGGCGATGATCGCGGGTCCGTCTACGGTGTCGCCGGGCCCGAGGTCGCCGCGCCGGTACAGCGGCACCTCCTGCCGCTCGCCCTCCACGAACATCGGCACGCGGGCCCGTGGCGTGAACTCGCCCCCGCCCTCGGTCTCCTCGACGACATGAGCGCCGTGCTCGCCCGCCGTCCCCACCGCCTCGACGGAGACCGCCTCGACGACGAGCGGCTTGTCCATGGTGAAGGCGTAACGGGCCCGGTGGGCCGAGGTGAAGGACTCCCGCATGGCGGCCGCGCCGTCCAGCGGTACGGGCAGGCTCGCGTCCGTGCCGGCGTAGCGCAGCAGGACGCGTGCGTGGGTGGTGATCGCGTCGTCCGGGACATTGTCGTCGCGCAGTTCGGCCCGGGTGCGGTCGGCCAGCTCGTCGCAGAGGGCGCCGACGCGCACGCGGGTCTCCTCGTCCAGCTCCGCCTCCACGGACTGCTCCAGCATGGCGGTCGCGTCGGCCAGGCCGATGCCGTACGCGGACAGCACTCCCGCGAGCGGTGGCACGATCACGGTGTCGACGCCCAGGGCGTCCGCGACGGCACAGGCGTGCTGGCCGCCCGCGCCGCCGAAGGAGTTGAGGGCGTAGCCGGTGACGTCGTGGCCGCGCTGGACGGAGATCTTCTTGACCGCGTTCGCCATGTTCAGCACGGCGATCTCGAGGAATCCTGCGGCGACCTCCTCGGGGGTGCGCCGGACGCCGCTCTCCCGGTGGACCTCATCGGCGAGTTCGGTGAACCGCTCCCGTACGACATCGGCGTCCAGCGGCCGGTCGCCGTCGGGCCCGAAGACGGCGGGGAAGTGGTCGGGCTGGATCCGGCCGAGCATCACATTGGCGTCGGTGACCGTGAGGGGCCCGCCGCGGCGGTAACAGGCAGGTCCGGGGTCCGCGCCCGCCGAGTCGGGGCCGACCCGGTACCGGCGGCCGTCGAAGTGGAGCACGGAACCGCCGCCGGCGGCGACGGTGTGGATGTTCATCATCGGCGCCCGCATCCGGACGCCGGCGACCTGGGTGCCGAGTTCGCGCTCGAACTCCCCCGCGTAGTGGGACACATCGGTGGACGTGCCGCCCATGTCGAAGCCGATGACCCGTCCGAAACCGGCCTGTTGGGCGGTGCGCGCCATGCCCACGACCCCGCCGGCCGGTCCGGACAGGACGGCGTCCTTGCCGCGGAAGTGGGCGGCCTCGCGCAGTCCGCCGTTGGACTGCATGAACATCAGCCGGATGTCGGCGAGTTCGGAGGCGACCTCGTCGACGTAGCGCCGGAGGATGGGCGAGAGGTAGGCGTCCACGACGGTCGTGTCGCCGCGCGGCACGATCTTGATGAGCGGGCTGACCTCGTGGGAGCAGCTGATCTGGGTGTAGCCGAGTTCGCGTGCGGCTTCGGCGATGCGCTGCTCGTGGCCGGGGTGACGGTAGCCGTGCATCAGCACGATCGCCGCGCTGCGGAAGCCGTCGGCGCGGGCCGCCGTCAACTGCTCGGTGACGTCGTCCAGATCGAGCGGCCGGATGATCTCCCCGTGCGCGTCGACGCGTTCGGGGACCTCGATGACCTTCTCGTACACGGCCTCGGGCAGGACGATCCTGCGGTCGAAGATCCGCGGCCGGTTCTGGTAGGCGATGCGCAGGGCGTCCCCAAAGCCCTCGGTGACGACCAGGACGGTCGGTTCACCGCGGCGCTCCAGCAGGGCGTTCGTGGCGACGGTCGTGCCCATCTTCACGCTGTCGACGCGGTCGGCCGGCACGGGCTGGTCAGGCCCGGTGCCGAGCAACAGCCGGATCCCCGCCACGGCCGCGTCCCGATAGCGCTCGGGGTTGTGCGAGAGCAGCTTCCGGGTCACCAGCCTGCCGTCGGGGCGCCGGCCCACGACGTCGGTGAAGGTGCCGCCACGGTCGATCCAGAACTCCCAGCGCCCGCTCATTCCCCCATTCTGACAAGCGGGACCTCCAGGGACACGGCGGCGAGAGCGGCGGAGAGTGCGTGCTCCGCGCTCCGGTCCAGGCGTTCGCTGGTGCCGCGCGCCCAGTGGCGCACTTCGGAACCGGCGAGTCGCGTCAGCTGCGGCAGCAGATCGGTGCAGCGCCGGGCCACCCAGCCGGTGCCCGCCGTGGCGAGCCACAGCAGGGAGGCCGCCCTGGTCGGCGGGGGCTGGGTCGGTTCGGCGCCGGGCGCCTGACCGCGGGCGAGCCCGTACGCCCCGAGCAGTTCGTGGAAGCGCAGCGCGATCATGCGATGGCCGCGCTCCCCCGGATGCAGCCGGTCCGCGCTCCACATGGACCGGTCGAGGACCCACGCGCCGTCGCTCGCATGGAGATGGACGGCGTCGTAGCGGGCGGACAGGGCGTGCACGACCGCGTTGACCGCGCGCTGGCGGCGGGCGAGCGGCCGGGCCAGCGGAAGCGGAAGCCCCAGCATGGTCCCCGGGTCGGGGAGGCAGGCGGTCAGCAGGACGGTGCCCCGTGCCGTCAGCCGGTCGAAGACGGAGTCGAGGCGGCGGGTGAGCTCCTCGATGTCGAAGGTGCGGCGCAGGGTGTCGTTGACGCCGACGAGCACGGAGGCGATGTCGGGCCGGAACGCCAGCGCCTCGGGTGCCTGCCGGTCGGCGACGTCCTCGGTGAGGGCGCCGCTGACGGCGAAGTTGCGGAACTCGGCCGGTGCCGAGCGGTCCCCCAGCCCGGCCGCGAGGAGGGCGGCCCAGCCCCGCCAGCCCTCGCCGACCCGGTCGCCGACGCCTTCCGTGAGGGAGTCGCCGAGGGCAGCGAACCGCAGGGCGCGCGGCGGTGCGGACGGGATGTCGTTCCCCGGCCCGGGGACCGCCGTGAGCGGGCGGACCGGTGCCGGGGGTGCCGGGCGGACGATGACGCCCGAGCCCGGCAGCTCGGGTGCGGGGGCGAGGTCCGGTACGGGGTAGACCTCCGCGCCCGCGACGATCGCCGTACGCCCCGCCGCGGTCAGGTCCGCGGTGGCCGCCGTCGGATGCGCAGAGGTGGCCGTCGGATGCGGGGTGGCTGCTGGGTCCGGGCAGGCCGCCGACGGATCCTCCTTCGACTCGTCGGCGAGCGCCCCGGCGGGCGAGGGCGTCATACCGTCACTCCCTCTCCGAGCACGTGCGGTGCGGGCCGGCCGGTCGTCCGGACGGCCGGGGCCTCCAGCGCGTCGAGGAAGGCGGTCACCGACCGCTGCCAGTCGAAGAGCTCGGCGCGCGCCCTGGCCGCCTCGCGGCGTTCCCGCTCCGGGCGGGCGAGCAGCCCCTGTACGGCCTGGGCGAAGTCGCGCGGGGTGTCCTCGGCCGCCGCTCCCGCGTCGCCGATCACCTCGGGCAGGGCCGAGGAGGCGCTCGCGACGACGGGCGTTCCGCAGGCCAGTGCCTCCAGGGCGGAGAGCCCGAAGGTCTCCGCGGGGCCGGGGGCGAGGCAGATGTCCGCCGCCGCCTGGAGGTCGGCCACGGCCTCGCGGTCCCCGACGTACCCGAGGAACTCCGCCGGCAGCCGCTCCGCCCGTGCCCGGCGGATCAGGGAGGTCCGCAGCGGGCCGTCGCCGGCGACGACGAGCGTGGCCCGTGCTCCGCGCCGGCGCAGTTCCGCGAGCGCGTCCAGTGCCATGCCGGGGCGCTTCTCCACCGAGAGCCGGGAGCAGAGCAGCAGCAGCACCTCGGCCCCGGCCGCGTGCTCGGCCCGCAGGACCGTGCTGCGCCGCCCGGGACGGCAGTGGACCAGGTCGACGCCGAGAGGCGCGCGGACGACGTTGCGTGCCCCGATGCGGACGAACTCGCGCTCCGCCCACTCGGTGGTGCACACGATCCGCGAGTAGGCCCAGGCGCTGCGGCGGTTCAGCCGGTCGGCGGCGCGGGCCGCGACGCCTTCGGACAGTCCCCAGGTGCGCAGCACCCCGTCCGCGGTCTCGTGGGAGACCATCACGGAGTGGACCCGGTGGCGTCGTGCCCATTCGCCCGTCCACCGCAGGGTGGTGCGGTCGGAGACCTCCAGCCGGTCGGGTCCGACGCTGTCGAGGACCTCCCGCAGGCGCCGCTTGGCGGCGAGTACGCGGTAGCCGCCGGTGCCCGGTATCTCG
The DNA here is from genome assembly GCF_050952975.1 of Streptomyces sp. CA-251247. Classification (NCBI taxonomy): domain Bacteria; kingdom Bacillati; phylum Actinomycetota; class Actinomycetes; order Kitasatosporales; family Streptomycetaceae; genus Streptomyces; species Streptomyces sp. CA-251247. The sequence continues at coordinate 1,325,936 of NZ_CP191861.1, forward strand.
GGCCCGGGCAGGGTGATCACCCGGCCCTGCGGGGTCATCCGGTCGCTCTCCACATCGCCGGGCACGATCAGCACCGGCTCGTGGCCGGCGGCGAGGTAGCCCTGGCCGAGTTCGCGCAGCGCCGTGCGCAGGCCCCCGGAGGCGGGGGTGACGAAGTTCGCCAGTCGTACGATCCGCAGCCCGCTCATGCCGCCACCGCCGTCCGGGCGCCGAGGACCTCGGCGTAGTGGTCGAGCAGGGCGTCGCCGATCACGGTCCAGGTCCGTCCTTCGACGGCGGCCCTTCCGGCGCGGCCGTAGGCGGCCCGCAGCTGCGGGTCCGCGGCGAGGGTGGCGACGGCGGTCCGTACCGCTTCGCCGTCCCGCGGCTGGACGAGCAGGCCGGTGCGCAGGTGGTCCACGAGGTCGAGCGGTCCGCCCGCGGCGGGTGCGATGACGGGAACGCCGCTGGCCATGGCCTCCTGCACGGTCTGGCAGAAGGTCTCGTACGGTCCGGTGTGCGCGAAGACGTCCAGCGAGGCGAAGATCCGGGCGAGGTCCGCGCCGGTCCTGCGGCCGAGGAAGACGGCTCCGGGCAGCGCGGTGCGCAGGGAGGGCTCGCTCGGGCCGTCGCCGACGACGACCACCCGTACACCGGGTGTGGCGCAGGCGCCGGCGAGGAGTTCGACGTGCTTCTCGGGGGCGAGGCGCCCCACATAGCCGACGATCAGCTCGCCGTTCGGGGCGAGGCTGCGGCGCAGCTGCTCGTCCCGCAGTTCCGGCCGGAAACGCGCGGTGTCCACGCCGCGCGGCCACAGCCGCACCCTCTCGACGCCGTGTTCCTCCAGGTCCCGCAGGGCCGCGGTGGAGGGGGCGAGGGTGCGGTCGGCCGCGCTGTGCACGGTACGGATGCGCCGCCAGGCGGCGTTCTCGCCCGCGCCCACGTAGGTACGGGCATAGCCGGCGAGGTCGGTCTGGTAGACCGCGACGGCCGGCAGCCCCAGCTTGGCCGCTGCGGCCATGCCGCGTACCCCGAGGACGAACGGGCTGGCCAGGTGGACCAGTTCGGCCCGGTGGGCGGCGATCGTCGCCGCCACCTTGCGGCTGGGAAGCGCCACCCGTACCTGCGGATAGCCGGGCAGCGGCAGGGAGGGCACGCGCACCACGGGGCAGGGTGCGCTCTCGTCGGAGCCGTCCGCCCCGGCGACCGCCGGGGCTATGACGAGCGGGTCATGGCCGCGCGCGGCGAGATGCCGGGCGGTCTGCAGGGCGCAGTGCGCCACACCATTGACGTCTGGCGGAAATGATTCGGTGATGATGACGACTCGCATACCCGTGTTGTCGTCTGGCCCGGGGTGGCTGCGACAACGTGGATCTTTCCGCTTGTGGAACGTCCCATGAGCGTTTGTGGCAGCGTCCCTAATGTCACACGGCGGGCATGTCCGGGCCGATTCTGCTCCGTACGGCCGTTTGTACCTCGGCCTCCTCGGCCGGATCGGCGGCCAGCCGGCGCAGCCTCTCGGCCACGCGGACATCGCCGGTCTCGGCGTGCAGCGCCGCGACTTCCCGGGTGGTCTCCTCGCAGTCCCACAGGCATTCCACGGCGAATCCGGTGGCGAACGAGCCGTCGGTGCAGGCCAGGGCGCGGGCGGCCCTGCCGCGCAGGCAGGAGGAGGCGGTCTCGCGGTAGATGTGGCGCAGGACGGGTGCGGCGCAGACGATGCCGAGGCGCCCGGCCCCGTCGACGAGGGTCCACAGCAGCGGGGCGTCCGGGCCGTCGGCCCGCACGGTCTCCCGCAGTGCGCCGAGGACCAGCGTGGCGTCCTGGGCGGTGCCGCGGCAGGCGAGGACACCGGCGGCCGAGGCGCCGAGGGCGTCGGGCCGGTGGACCCAGCCGCGCGCCCGGTCGACGGCTTCGTCGCCGCACATCCGCTCGAACGCGGCGACGGCGGCCTCGGCGACCGTCCGCGACCCGGTGCCGACGGCGGCCTCGATCAGGTCGAGGACGGCGGGGTCACGTGACTGGGCGAGGTAGTGCAGCGCCGCGCAGCGGGCGCCGTCGGCCCCGTCGCGTGCGGCGGCGAGGATGGCGGGCCGGTCCTCGGACCCGGCCACGGCGGACAGACAACGGGCAGCCGGCACGTGCAGTGCGGCGCCACGCTCGACGCCTTCGTCGGCCCAGTCGAAGACGGCCTGGACGCTCCAGCCGGGCCGGGGCCCGGTCGGTCGCATCTGGCGCTGCCAGCGGTCGAAGGAGCCTGCCTCCCGGGCCGCGCGGACCCGGGCGCCGACGCTCTCGCGCCGGTCGTCCGCCCACAGCCGCCACGGCCGGGGTTCGAAGGCGTCGCGGACGGCGGCGGCCAGGTCGGCCTCGCCCTCGGGGGTGGCCGGGAAGCGGGCGAGGACGGGGGCCGCGAGGGCACGCAGCCCGGCGTCGTCGTCACGCAGGGCGAGTTCGTCCAGGGCCCACGCCCAGTTGGCGCCGGTCGCGGCATAGCCGCGCAACAGCGCGAGGGCGTCGGTCCTGCCGTAGGAGGCGAGATGTCCGAGCACCGCGAGCGCGAGGCCGGTCCTGGCCTCGTCGGTGTCGAGGTGGTCGTCGATGTCGCTCAGGTGCCGCTCGATCTCCTCGAGACCGCCGTGGAGGTCGAGGTAGAGGCGGGCGTAGTACAGGGAGCGGTTCTCGACCTGCCAGTCGTGACGGGGGTCGTTGAGCACGCAGTGGTTGAGGGCGGCGAGCGCTTCGGCGCGCGGCGCGGCGAGCGCGTGCAGCGTGCCGTCGCCGCGGCCCCTCTGCAGCAGGCCGAGCAAGGTGCCGCTCGGCGCTATGACTGGATCGAACATGGGGAGAGCCTCACATCAAGCTGTCGACGCAACCGGGGAGATCCGGGGAAATCCGGGCAAGGGGATGCCTAGGCCGCGCAGCAACATGTAGGGCCGCCCGTCGTCGTCTTCCGCTTGGTGTAGACCATCGTCCTGCCTCTCGTCGGTGGCCCCAGGGGAACTCCCGGATGAAGTCCGGGGTAGGGCCCGACGTCATGATGACCCACCCATTTCGCCACCGCGACCACATTTACGGCGTCCCTCCCGGCGGCCTTCCGGCAGCCGGTCACCGGCCGCCGAAGAGCTCCAGGAGCTCTGTCTTCCCAAACATCTGCGCAGTATCCACGGCGGAGGGCGTTCCGGCGGAAGGATCCGCTCCGCCGGCCAGCAGAACGCGGATGACATCGTCCTCGCCCTTGAAGACCGCACCGGCGAGCGGGGTCTGGCCGCGGTCGTTGGGACGGTCCGGCTCGGCGCCGCGGGCGAGCAGCGCCTCCACGGCGGAGGCGTGGCCGTGATAGGCGGCGAGCATGACGAGAGTGTCGCCGCGGTCGTTGGTGAGATTCGCGGGCACACCGGCGTCGACGTACGCGGCGAGCGTTTCGGTCTCCCCCTGTCGCGCCAGGTCGAAGACCTTGGTCGCGAGTTCGATCACCTCGGGATCCGGGGCTTCGCTCATCGGACGGACCGCCTCTCACTGCGTTGACCTGGGGCGCACGGCAAGGACAGCCGTACGAGTGAATCGTCAGAGTACTGCCCGGCGACCGGGACGGAGCGGCCTGCCCGAGGCATGGATCACCCATGAGGGAGGCACTGTGCCGTGCCAGCGCGGAGTGTGCCCCTCGAGCGGAGACGCGACGTCCGCCAGTGGAGTGAAATCTTGGGATTTTCACCCATTTGCACCTTTTATCGCATAGATACTTCCTGTGAGGCTGGAAGTACTCAAGGTGACTGTCCCCTCACCCAGGAGAACTCATCATGATCCTGTCCATCTCAGGCGTCGTGCTGCTGCTCATCATCGTCTTCCTGTTCTTCAGGAAGGACGGCCTCAAGGCGTCCCACGCCGTCGTCTGCACGCTCTTCGGCTTCTTCCTTGCGGGCACGGCCATCGCCCCCAGCATCAAGGCCGGCAGCCAGAGCCTCGCCAGCCTGCTGGGCGGGATCAAGTTCTGACCACTCCCGCCCCCCTCGGTACATCCGCATTCAGCACCCCCAGGAGACCCACGTGGCCCGGCGACCACTCCCCCGCATTCTGAGCAGCGGAACAGCGCAGATCGCCCGGAGCCGGGAGATCGCGCGCACGGCCGCCGACAACGCCACGGACGTACTCCATCCACTGATCACGGTCTCCCGTGGTCTGCGGAAGCTGGCCGGACTGACCCGGCAGCGGTGGGCCGCCACCCCCAAGGAACGGCGTGGTCCCACCCTGTTCCTGGTCGCGGGCGGCGTCCTGGTGGTCGCGCTCATCCCGTACGGGCCGCTTCTGGCCCTCATCTCGGTGATGGCCGCGGCCGCCTGGAAGGGACGGGTGCGCGAACCGGTGAAGACGGGGCCCGACGAGGCGGAGATCGGACGGCTCAAGGCGCTCTACGAAGCCCTGGTGCCCTACTTCTCGGTCCCCGACGACCCGGCCCCGCTCTTCGCCCACGGAGGCGACTGGTCAGGCGCCTTCAGCGAGTACGCCTTCGACGACGACGGCCGACCGACCCGGCTGCACATCGCCTACCCGGCGTACTTCACGGACGGCGAGGCGGAGTCCCGCGACCGGATCGAGCAGCTGCTGCACGCCAAGTCCGGCCGCGGCCGCGAGTACCACTTCACCTGGGACGAGGAGGGCAACCGCCTCGTCATGACCGTCCTGCCCGCCCTGTCCACCTCCATCGCCGCCCAGCGCTTCGTCACCGTTCCCGGCGAGACCGTGCTGGGCTTCACCGACGAGGGCGCCGTCCAGCGCACCGTGCCGGTGGCCCAGGGCGAGGAGACACGGGACGCGCCTCCGGTGATCTGGCGTACGGGCCCCCGCTCCACGGAGCCGCATCTGCTGGTCGTCGGCGAGTCGGGCAGCGGCACCACGACCCTTCTCCGGTCCATCGCGCTCCAGGCGCTCCAGCACGGCGACGTGCTGATCGTCGAGGGCAGCGGCACCGGCGAGTACGCCTGCCTGACCGGACGCTCCGGGGTACTGGCCGTCGAGTGCGGACTGGCCGGGGCGCTCGCCAGCCTGGAGTGGGCCGCGCACGAGACCGAGCGCCGTCTGATCGCCGCGAACCGCGCCCGACAGGCCGGGCAGTCCGTCCCCGAGGACACCAAGCGGCCGCTGTGGATCCTGGTGGACCGCCCCAGCATCTTCGGCCACCTCGCCGCGGCCGACGGGGACACCGAGCCCCAGCAGCTGCTCCAGGTGCCGCTGCGGCACGGCCGCGCCGCCCAGGTCACGGTCGTCGTTGCGGAGCAGTTCGACAGCCTGGACGCACTGACCGAGACCGTACGGACGCACACCCGCGGCCGCGTCGTGCTCGGCCCCGCGACCCCGGAGCAGATCACTGCCGTGCTCGGGAAGACGCCCCACACCACGCCGACGCCGGACGTCCCGCCCGGCCGCGGCTACGCACGCCTCGGCACCGGCCCGGTGCTGCGGCTCCAGGTGCCGGCGACCCCGGACCCGTACGACGACGCGACCAGCGAGACACACCGCCAGGCCGTGCTCGAGCTGCTGCCCGAGCACATCGACGGGCAGGCGCCGGACGAGCCCGCGGAGCCGGTGGACCGGCTGAAGAAGGCGGAGAAGGCCGAGGCCGGGGCGCCCGACCCGGTACCGGCCGAGGGCTGACCCGGCGAGGACGGCCGCCTGCCGGGAGAGGTCAGGCGACGAAGGTGCGCGGCGTTTCCGTGCCCGCCTTCGCCCCCGCCTCCACCAGTCGCGCGGCAGCGGCCAGCCGCGCGGCCGCCTCGTCGGCCACCGGCCCGCCGACCGTGAACGGCAGCCGGACGAAGCCCTCGAAGGCCCCGTCCACTCCGAAGCGCGGCCCCGAGGGGACGCGTACACCGACCCGCTCGCCGACCTCGGCGAGCCGGGAGCCGGACAGCCCGCCCGTCCGCACCCAGAGCGTGAGACCACCGCTCGGGACGGCGAACTCCCAGTCCGGCAGTTCCCGGCGCAGGGCGGTGACCAGCGCGTCGCGGTTCTCCCGGGCCTGGTCGCGCCGGATGGAGACCGCCTGGTCCCAGCCGCCGGTGCGCATCAGCCAGTTCACGGCGAGCTGCTCCAGGACCGGGGTACCCAGGTCGGCGTAAGCGCGAGCGGCGACGAGCGAACGGATCACATCGGGTGCGGCCCGCACCCAGCCGATGCGCATGCCCGCCCAGAAGGCCTTGCTGGCCGAGCCGACGGTGAGCACGGTGCTGCCCGCCGGGTCGAAGGCGCAGACGGGCCGCGGCATGTCGACACCGTCGTCCAGGTGCAGTTCGGACATGGTCTCGTCGACGACGAGGACCGTGCCGGCGGAGCGGGCCGCGTCGACCAGCCGGCGGCGCTGGTCCTCGTCCGCGAGCGCGCCGGTGGGGTTGTGGAAGTCGGCCACGACATAGGCGAGCCGGGGCGCCGCGTCCCGCAGCACCTGCCGCCACCGCGGCAGGTCCCAGCCGCCCAGCCCCTCCTCCATCGCCACCGGCACCAGACGCGCCCCGGCCTCGCGCATCAGCTGGAGGATGTTGGCGTAGGAGGGTGACTCGACGGCGACCCGCTCGCCGCGCCCGGCGAACAGATGGCAGATGGCGTCCATGGCGCCCATCGCCCCGGTGGTGACCATGATTTGTTCGGGCATGGTCGGGATACCGCGCTCGGTGTAGCGGTCGGCGAGCATCTGCCGGAGGGCGGGGAGGCCCGCCGGGTAGTCGCCGTGGGTGTGGGCGTACGGCGGCAGTTCCTCCAGAGCTCCCTGGACACCCCGGGTCAGCCACGGCTCGGGCGCGGGCAGGGCCGCACAGCCCAGGTCGATCATGGAGCCGAGCGACTCGGGCGGCAGCGGCTCCAGGCCTCGCGCGGGCAGCGGATTCCCTGCCGGTACGGCGGTCCAGCTGCCCGCACCTCTGCGGGACTCGAGGAAGCCCTCGGTGCGCAGCGCCTCGTAGGCGGCGGCGACCGTGGTGCGGCTGACGGAGAGGGACAGCGCGAGTTCGCGCTCCGCGGGGAGGCGGGCGGCGACGGGGACCCTGCCTTCGAGGACGAGCAGCCGGATACCGTCGGCGAGGGCCCGGTAGGCCGGCGGCTTGCGGGTCCCGGGGCCGGCGGGCCGCGGCTGCTGGGAGGTGAGCTGCCGGGCGAGCTGGGCTGCGCCCACCGCAGAGGTCCACTGCGTCATGGAAGTCAGTCCACCTTCATCGAATTGGCCATGGTTGCCAGGTGTGGCATAGCCACAGAGTGTCATGAGCCAGTCCACCATCCCAGAGGGGGCGTCATCGTGTCGGGGAAGTCCGCGCATCTCACTCGCCGGCTGTCGCAGCTGTACGTCGGTCTCACCCTCTACGGGGTGAGTGCGGCACTGCTGGTGCGCGCCGGGCTGGGGCTCGAACCCTGGGGGGTGCTGCACCAGGGCCTGGCGGAGCGCACCGGTCTGACCATGGGCGTGGTCTCGATCATCGTCGGCGCCGTGGTGCTGCTGCTCTGGGTCCCGATCCGGCAGCGGCCGGGCCTCGGCACCGTGTCGAACGTCTTCGTCGTCGGTCTGGCGATGGACGGCACGCTGACGCTCGTCCCGGACGCCGACGGCCTGCCCCTGCGGATCACGCTCCTGATCGCGGGCATCGTGCTCAACGGGGTGGCGACCGGGCTCTACATCGCGGCGCGGTTCGGACCGGGCCCGCGGGACGGTCTGATGACCGGACTGCACCGGCTCACGGGTCGCTCGATCCGCCTGGTGCGCACGGCGATCGAGGTGGCCGTGGTGGCGACGGGCTTCGTGCTGGGCGGCTCGGTGGGCATCGGCACCGTCGCCTACGCCCTGGCCATCGGCCCGCTCGCGCAGTTGTTCCTGCGCGTCTTCGCCATCTCCGATCAGGACGCAAGCAGCACGGTCGTCGCCGGCTCGACACCCGGACGGGCGATACTGCGGAAGTGAACCGCGTACTCCACCCCTATCTCGACCACCCCTCCGTGCTGCCGTTCGCCCATCGCGGGGGTGCGGCGGACGGGATCGAGAACACCACCGCAGCGTTCCGTCGGGCGGCCGGTCTCGGCTACCGCTACTTCGAGACGGATGTGCACACCACGGCCGACGGCAAGCTGGTCGCCTTCCACGACTCGACGCTGGACCGGCTGACGGACGCGAAGGGCCGGATCGCGGACCTGCCGTGGAGCGAGATCCAGCAGGCGAGGGTGGCCGGCAAGGAGCCGCTGCCGCTGTTCGAGGAACTGCTGGAGGAGTTCCCCGAGGCCCGCTGGAACATCGACATCAAGGCGGAGCCCGCGCTGGTGCCGCTGGTGGATCTTGTGCGCCGGGCCGGCGCCTGGGACCGGGTCTGCATCGGCTCGTTCTCCGAGGGCCGGGTGGCCCGGGCGATGCGCCTCGCGGGCCCGCGGCTCGCCACGTCCTACGGCGTGCGGGGTGTGGTGGGCCTGCGGCTGCGGTCGTTCGGCATTCCGGCGGCGGTACGGATGGGCGCCGTGTGCGCGCAGGTACCGGAGTCGCAGGGCGGGGTGCGCGTGGTGGACCGCCGCTTCGTGCGGTCGGCTCACGACCGTGGTCTTCAGGTGCACGTGTGGACCATCAACGACGCGGATCGGATGGCAGCGCTCCTGGACCTCGGAGTGGATGGCATCATGACCGATCATCTGGAGACGTTGCGCACGGTACTGACCGCCCGGGGAGTCTGGGTCTGACCCGCGCGTCTGCACCACGGACGAGCGAGGGGGCGGGCGTGACGACCGACATCGCGCAGGAGGCGACGGGGGCGGGCGACCGCCGGCGCGAGCAACGAGGCTGGTACTTCTACGACTTCGCGTGCTCCGTCTACTCGACGAGCGTGCTCACCGTCTTCCTCGGCCCGTATCTGACGTCGGTGGCGAAGGCCGCGGCGGACGCGGACGGCTTCGTGCATCCCCTCGGCATCCCGATACGCGCCGGATCGGTGTTCGCCTACGCGGTCTCCGCGTCCGTGGTGCTGGCCGTGCTGCTGATGCCGATGGCCGGAGCGTGGGCGGACCGCACGGGGCGCAAGAAGCCGCTGCTGGCCGTGGCCGCGTATGTCGGTGCGACGGCCACGACGGCCATGTTCCTCGTGGGCGGCGACCGCTATCTGCTGGGCGCGTTTCTGCTGATCGTCGCGAACGCCTCGCTGTCGGTCTCGATGGTCCTCTACAACGCCTATCTGCCGCAGATCGCCGAGCCGGACGAACGCGACGCGGTCTCGTCGCGCGGCTGGGCCTTCGGCTACACCTCCGGCGCCCTGGTCCTGGTGCTCAATCTGATCGTCTACTCGGGCCACGAGTCGTTCGGCCTCTCCGAATCCGCAGCGGTACGGATCTGCCTGGCGTCGGCCGGTGTGTGGTGGGGCGCCTTCACGCTGGTTCCGCTCCGGCGTCTGCGGGACCGGCGGATCGCGCCGGGCGGCGAGGGCGCGGTCGGATCGGGCTGGCGGCAGCTGGTGGCGACCCTCAAGGACATGCGGCAGCATCCGCTGACGATGTCGTTCCTGCTGGCGTATCTCGTCTACAACGACGGCATCCAGACGGTCATCTCGCAGGCGTCGATCTACGGTTCGGAAGAACTGGAACTCGACCAGACGACACTGATCGTCGCGGTTCTGCTGGTACAGGTACTGGCCGTGGCGGGTGCCCTCGGAATGGGACGGCTGGCCAGAACGCACGGGGCCAAGCGGACGATTCTCGGTTCGCTCGGAGTGTGGACCGTGATCCTGGCGGCCGGGTTCTTCCTTCCGGCCAGGGCTCCGCTGTGGTTCTTCGCGCTCGCCGCGGCGATCGGGCTCGTTCTCGGCGGCAGCCAGGCCCTGTCGAGGTCGCTCTTCTCACACCTGGTGCCCCGCGGCAAGGAGGCGGAGTACTTCTCGGCGTACGAGATGAGCGACCGCGGCCTGAGCTGGCTCGGACCGCTGGTCTTCGGCCTCGCGTACCAGCTGACCGGGAGTTATCGGGACGCGATCATCTCTTTGGTGGTCTTCTTCGGGCTGGGTTTCGTCCTGCTCGCCCGGGTACCCGTACGCCGTGCGGTGGCAGCCGCGGGCAACCCCGTGCCGGACCGGATTTAGACGTTGAAGTGAAAGGCCGGTAGTGTACGCCTTTGGCCTGCCAGGCGGACCGTTACTGCGAGCTGAAGAAGTGAAATCACTGGGTGACACTTCTTGTCAGATGTGACAAACCGGGCACTGGTGGGTACCCCAACCAATGGGATACCAGCGGCACGACGGGCGACGCATGACCCGGAACGGGAATCTTTACCGCCGACCGGACGTTGACCGGATGACGACGACAGCGACACCTGTCCTGTGGGCGACAAGCCCGGGAGGCACGATTCATGAGTGAGCGAGCTCTCCGCGGCACGCGCCTCGTGGTTACCAGCTACGAGACGGACCGCGGCATCGATCTGGCCCCGCGCCAGGCGGTGGAGTACGCATGCCAGAACGGACATCGGTTTGAGATGCCGTTCTCGGTCGAGGCGGAAATTCCGCCGGAGTGGGAGTGCAAGGCGTGCGGCGCCCAGGCACTCCTGGTCGACGGGGATGGCCCCGAGGAGAAGAAGGGCAAGCCGGCGCGAACGCACTGGGACATGCTCATGGAGCGGCGTACCCGCGAGGAGTTGGAGGAGGTGCTGGCCGAGAGGCTGGCCGTCCTGCGCTCCGGTGCCATGAACATCGCCGTGCACCCGCGGGACAGCCGGAAGTCTGCCTGATCCGCCTGACCGCGTACACCGCATCGCACCATCTGGCGCCACCTACAACAGCATGACGCACGACAAGAGCCGCGGGCCGTTTCACCGACCAGGTGAGACGGCCCGCGGCTCTGCTGTGTTCGGGGTGGGGCGGCCGGTTCGGGGTCCGGAGTGGGGCGGCTCAGGCTCGGAGCGGGTGCGCGCCGGGCCGCGCGCACTCCGCTTGCGTACCCGTCGCGACCCACCGGATACCGCTCAGGGCGTGAGCGGCGGCCTCGGGCCCTCGTCACCCTGGCCCTCGGGTCCGCCCGCCGAATGCCCCGCGTCCTGGCGGATGACCTCACCCTGCACGATCTTGCCGTCGGGGCGGTGCATACGGGCCTGCTGGAAGGCGTCTCCCAGGCTGCCGGGCCCTGCCGCCCGCATACGGCGCTCGAGGGACCGCTCCGCGCGGCGCCCGAGGTAGGTACGGACGGGCGGCACCAGCAGGGCGAGGCCCACCACGTCGGAGATCAGGCCGGGCAGCATGATCAGCAGTCCGCCGAGCATCAGGAAGCCGTTGCCGGTGCTGCCGCTCTCCGGGGGCGGCGCCTGGCCGTTCTGCTGCCTCTGCACGGTCTCGGTGAGATTGCGGAAGGCCCGCCGGCCGGCGCGCTTCACCACCGCGCCGCCGACGATGGCGGCGCCGATCAGCAGGGCGAGGACGGTCCATCCCCCGGCCGCCCCGGCGACCAGGGTCAGCAGCCAGATCTCGAGCACCAGCCAGGCGGCAACGGCGAGGGGAACCAGATTGCGGGCGCGTGAGCGCTTGGGGGCTGTCGGGGGCATTGCGCCGGTCGTCATGCTCCCAGTGTGCCTGGGAGCACGCCGGAGTGGCGTAAGCGGGTGATCAAGAAGATCGCGGTCCGGACGGGAGGGTCATCGGCCCGTCGCCGCTACGTGGATTTGCGGCCGAGGAGACGATGCGCGCGGTCGCCGACGCCCCACGCGGTGACGCGCCACAGCGCCTCGACGACGATGTCGCGGTTCATCTTGGAGTCGCCGAGCTCCCGCTCGACGAAGGTGATCGGCACCTCGACCACGTGGTAGCCCTCGGCCACCGCACGGCGGGCGAGGTCGACCTGGAAGCAGTAGCCCTGGGAGGCGACCTCGCCCAGTCCGAGACCCTTCAGCGTCTCGGCCCTGAAGGCGCGGAAGCCGCCCGTGACGTCGCGGATCGGGACGCCGAGGAGAAGGCGTGAGTAGGTGCTGCCGCCGCGGGACAGGAATTCGCGATACTTGGGCCAGTTGACGACCCGGCCGCCGGGAACCCAGCGCGAACCGAGCACCAGGTCGGCGCCCTTGAGGGCGGTCAGCAGTCGGGGCAGCTCCTCGGGCTGGTGCGAGCCGTCGGCGTCCATCTCGATCAGCACGCCGTAGTCGTGCTCCATGCCCCAGGCGAAGCCGGCGAGGTAGGCGGCGCCGAGGCCTTCCTTGCCCTTGCGGTGCAGGACATGCACCTGCTCGTCATGGCCCGAGAGCTCGTCCGCGATCTTGCCGGTGCCGTCGGGGCTGTTGTCATCGGCGACGAGGATGTCCACGTCGGGCACGGCCTCGCGCACCCGGGAGACGATCGTCTTGATGTTCTCGGCCTCGTTGTAGGTCGGGATGATCACCAAGGATCTGCCGAGCGGTTCGTACCGCCTCCCCTGGGCTTCGCCTTGGGTAGACCCAGCGCCGTCGTTCACTGCTGCCCCTTAATGTCCGTACACAGAGCCCCACCATAGCGATCGTGCGGCGGGAGCCTGCGGCGGCACGGACCTGGGGTGTCGTGGGCCGTGCGGCGGGGGGAGACAGCGGGTGCGGATCAGGGCCCGGCGTCCTTCGGGCCGACCTGGGACCCGCTGGCTGCGGGTCGACCGAGAGCCGTTGTCTACTGAACGCCGGGCCCTACCCGGGTCGCACCTGCCGGCCGGCTGAAACCTTCCCTCGCCCCCGAGGCGCGGGCGCTGGACCTGGCTCCCAGTGGCAGTGCACCGGTGCGGTGCTCTGCCCCATGGCCCAGCGGCGTTCGACGACTGCGGGGAAGTTCTCCGGTCGGACGTCCTGTGGTGGACTCGGCCGAACCTACCGGCCGGTGGGCGCTCCGTGTCAACAGTCGTGCGATCTGCGCGATTTGCCCAATTCCGCAGGTCGGAGCCGAAGATCCGCAGGTCGTGGCCGAACCTCGCAAGCACCGGTCGGCGGTACGAAATGTCCGGACGTCACTCTTTCGGCCGCTCAAAGATCGTTTGTCCGGATACCACTGTTCGCAGGCAGACCGGCAGCTCGGTGCCGGGGGTGAGGTCGGGCAGGCCGGGAGTGCCGGAGCGCGGGTCCGTCGACCAGCGGGCGACCCGGTCGTCGGGCGCCTGCACGATCAGTTCGTCCGTGTGCCACAGGGCGTAGTCGGCCGGCGCCCCGGGGACCAGGACGCCCGCGTCGTCGCGCCCCACGGCCCGCCAGCCGCCCCGGGTGTGGGCGGTGAAGGCGGCCCGTACGGACACCCGGTGCTCGGCGGTGCGGTGGAAGGCCGCGGCACGGATGGTGCCCCAGGGGTCGAGCGGCGTGACGGGGGCGTCGGAGCCGAGGGCGAGCGGGACCCCCGCGCGCAGCAGGGCGGCGTACGGGTTGAGGGTGCGCGCCCGCTCCACACCGAGTCGCTCGGCGTACATGCCCTCGTCACCGCCCCAGGCCGCGTCGAAGGCGGGCTGTACGGAGGCGGTGAGGCCGAACTCGGCGAAGGCGGCGATGGTTTCGGGGGTCAGCATCTCGGCGTGCTCGACGCGGTGCCTGGCGGCGCGGACGCGGGCGAGGCCGAGCGTGTCGGCGACGGCCCGGATGCCGTCCACGACGGCGGTGAGGGCGGCGTCGCCGATGGCGTGGAAGCCGGCCTGGAGCCCGGCCTCGGTACAGGCGGCGACATGGGCGGCTACGGCCTGGGCGTCGAGGTGCGCGGTTCCGGTGTGGGCGGCGTCGGCATAGGGGGTGTGGAGGCAGGCCGTGTGGGAGCCGAGGGAGCCGTCGACGAACAGATCGCCGGCGGCCCCGGCCGCTCCGAGTTCCCTGATGCGCAGGGCGTCCTTCTCGTCGGCCACGCGTTCGGCCCAGTAGCCGACGACCCGCGGCACTGCTCCGCCGCGGGCGAGTGCGAGCAGACCGGTGAAGTCGTCCTCGTCCGAGATGTCGGGCCCGGCGCACTCGTGCACGGTGCCGATGCCGAGGGACGCGGCGTGGTCCAGCGCGGCCCGCTGGGCGGCTTCGCGCTGGGCGGGAGCGACGGCCGCGTGGGCGGCGGCCCGCACGGCGTGGTGGGCGGCGCCGGTGAGCGGTTCGCCCGGGTGGTAGCCGGACAGACCGGTCACCGAGGGGACCAGATCGAGCAGCGCGGTGGTGACCACGGCGGAGTGGACGTCGATACGCGGCAGATAGAGCGGGCGGCCGCCGGCCGCCTCGTCGAGTTCGGCGCGGGAGGGGTGACGCCGTTCGGGCCAGCGGGCGCTGTCCCAGCCGTGGCCGAGGAGGACGGCCGCACCGGGGTGTGCCGCACTGTGCTCGCGTACGAGACGCAGGGCGTCGGCGAGCGTGGCCGCGCCGGAGAGGTCGAGCCCGGTGAGCGCAAGGCCGGTGGCCGTGGTGTGCACATGGGCGTCGGTGAACGCCGGGGTGACGAGGGCCCCTTCGAGGTCGACGATCTCGTCGACCCCGTCGGCGAAGCCGTCGGCCGCCCCCTCGGAGCCCACCCAGGCGATGTGGCCTCGCTCGACGACCATCGCGGTGGCGAAGGGGTCGGCGGGGCTGTGGACTTCTCCGCCGCGCAGCAGGACGGTGCGGTCTTCGGCGCGGGGGGCGGTGCTCTCGGTCATGGGACCAGCCTAGATACGCGGCGGGCGTGCCTCGTACGGGGTCGACAGGACGACCGTGGTGCGGGTGGAGACGCCGGAGAGGGTGCGGATGCGGGCGAGCAGGTGCTCGAGGTCGTGCGGGGTGGAGACACGCACCTTGAGGATGTAGTTCTCGTCGCCGGCGACGCTGTGGCAGGCCTCGATCTCGGGTACGTCCGCGAGCCGTTCGGCGATGTCGTCGGGGGCGCTGGGGTCGAACGGTTTGACCGAGATGAAGGCGGTGATCGGGAGCCCCACCGACTCGGGGTCGACGACCGCCGCATATCCGCGGATGACGCCGCGCTGTTCGAGACGGCGGACGCGCTGGTGCACCGCCGATGTGGACAGGCCGGTGGCCTTGCCCAGGTCGGTGTAGCTCATCCGCCCGTCCTTGACGAGCAACTCCACGATCTGACGATCCAGCTCCTCCATGCGGATCAACCTAATTGCCCAGGTGGCTTCCGGCACAGCCGAAAGAGGCATGCGAGGGCACCTGCGGGGGGCATGTGACGAACACCACAGTCCCGGCGGCGCCTCCGCCGTGACCGCACGGTTACCTGCCGGGCGCGTGGGGAAGTGCTTGCTGTGGTCGAGGCCGCACGTGCCTGGTCGGCCCACCCGAGGGGGAGATCTCCATGCAGAGTGTCAAGAACACCGGCCGTACCGAACCGGAGCCCGTTGATCCGGCTGAGCCCGCCGAGATGGACGAGCTGGACGCGTACGACACCTACGAGATGTACCGGGTCATCTGCCCGGACTGCGTGCAGCCGATCGCATTGCTGGCCGACGAGGACGTCCTTCCGGAGCACGCGCTGTGCCCGACTCCGTGGAACCCGTTCGGTCTCACCGTGTGCTCCGGCACCGGCCGGCCCGCCTCGCAGGCGAGCGCCGCGGACGAGTCGCTGGAGGTCCAGGAGCAGGACACCGCACTGCTGTTGACGCTGCCTCAGGGTCTGGACTGGCGGATGCAGCCCTTCTCGCACGTCGGCGGCCCGGGCTCGCGTCCGGTGCGGATGCCGTCGATGCGCCGCCGCCGCGTCTGATTTCCCCGGCAGGAGTCGTAACGCGCAGCCCCTGACGGGCAGTTCGGGCTGCGCGCCGCCGGACGGCCGGGTCCCGCCGGCCGCACCGTCGGCCTTCAAGAGCCCACACGGGCCGCGAGAGGGTACTGAACTCCGTTCCCACACACGGACGTTGCCTCGGAGCTCGCTCCGCGCTCCGCGCCCGTCGTGAATCAGTGGCGTGAACACGGCACTTGACGGGTTCGGGCCTGTGCGCTCCGTCCGTCCGCTCCCCGCCCGCGTGCTGACGTGGGACCACCCGCGGGCCGCTTCGGGCGCGGCCCGCTGCCGGTGGAAGGAGCAGGCACATGACGCGCAGACGGACGGCCACGGTGCTCGGTGCGCTCGCGACGGCGGCGACGCTGACGCTCGCGATTCCGAACTCCGCGTACGCGGCCCAGGGCACGTTGATCATCAACCGGGTCGCGTACGAGAATCCGAGCGGGTGTTACCCGGTCACCTGGTTCCCGTCCTCGATCACCAACAGGACCAACGCGACGGCCACGGTGTGGACCGGTTTCGACTGCCGGGGGAATGTCGACGCGATCGTGTACCCGGGCCGGACCCACTCCACGGAGATGGCCCACAGCGTCTCCATCCGCTGACGCCGCCCGGGGAGTGTCCGCGACGCCGCCGCGGCCCGCCCCGGGAGCGGTCCGCGGCGCGGTCGGTTCAGCGGGTCTCGGGACCGGCCAGATGGCGCGCGATGACCATGCGCTGGATCTGGTTGGTGCCCTCGACGATCTGCAGGACCTTGGCCTCGCGCATGTAGCGCTCGACGGGGAAGTCCAGGGTGTAGCCGTAGCCGCCCAGCACCTGCACGGCGTCGGTCGTCACGCTCATCGCCGTGTCCGTGCAGAAGAGCTTCGCCATGGCGGCCTCACGGGAGAAGGGGCGTCCCGCGTCCCGCAGCCGGGCAGCCGCCAGATAGAGCGAGCGGCCCGCTTCGATCCGGGTGGCCATGTCGGCCAGCATGAAGCGCAGCCCCTGGAAGTCGGCGATGGGCCGGCCGAACTGGAGACGCCCGGTGGCGTACGAGACGGCCTCCTCCAGCGCGGCCTGCGCGACACCGATGGCGCACGCGGCGATGCCGAGACGGCCCGAGTCCAGGGCCGAGAGCGCGATCGCGAAACCCTGCCCCTCGTCGCCGATCCGGCGGGCGTCGGAGACCCGGACGCCGTCGAAGTTGATCTGGGCGGTGGGCGAGCCCTTCATGCCCATCTTCTTCTCGGGCGCGGCCGCGTTCAGGCCCTCGGCGTCGCCTGGCACCAGGAAGGCCGTGATGCCGCGAGCGCCCTCGCCGCCGGTGCGGGCGAGCACGGTGCAGAAGTCGGCGATCCCGCCGTGGGTGATCCAGGCCTTCGTGCCGGTGATCACCCAGTCGTCGCCGTCGCGGACGGCCTTGGTGCGCAGGGATGCGGCGTCCGAGCCGGACGAGGGCTCCGACAGGCAGTAGGCGCCGAGCAGTCCGCCGCCGAGCATGGCGGGCAGGTGGTCGCTCTGCTGCTGCTTGCTGCCGTATCCGGCCAGTGCGTGGCAGGAGAGGGAGTGGACGCTGACGCCGAGGCCCACGGTGAGCCGGGCGGCGGCGAGTTCCTCCAGTACCTGGAGGTAGACCTCGTACGGCTGGTCCCCGCCGCCGTACTCGCTGTCGTAGGGAAGGCCGAGCAGACCTGACTCGGACAGCAGGGTGAAGAGCTCACGGGGGAAGTGTCCCGCCTCTTCCTCCTCGGCCGCCCGTGGAGCGATCTCCCGCTCGATGATGTCGCGCACCAGGGCGATGAGATCCCTGGACTCCTCGGTGGGCAGTTGACGTTCCACCGGCTGCGGGGCGCGGTCGGGCATTGCGGCGCTCTCCTCCCTGTCGGGCGATACGGCGGTCGCGCGCGAAGGGTGTGTGCGCGCCGCCGGGTCTTCCTGCCAGGCCGATGCTGCCTTTCCGGGTCACGGATGGGGCTGGACGGCGGCTGTGGCGGGTTGAGTATGCCCGATCAGCGGACGTCCGTCACGGGTGGAGCCGTCCGGCCCGGCCCCCGCTCCCCTGCACGGGAACTTGGTCCGAACCATTGACCCAATGGTCTAGTCCTTCTAGCGTTCCTGCAACGCGTACCGCGTTCATGTCAAAGAGCCATCGGTCGACAGCACTCCCCCCACGTGTTCGCCTCCCCCACGAGGAGACCAGATGTCCGGTCCACACCGTCCCCGTGCCCGTCTGAGGGCACTGATCGCCGCCGCCTGTACCGCCGCACTCGGCGCGACCCTGCTGACGGGTGCCCACGCCGCTGCCGCGGGCGGGAGCGCCCCCGAGAAGAAGACGTCGACGACGGCCGCCGCCCCGGCCGCCGCCGGCAGCAAGGTGATCGGGTACTTCACCGAATGGGGCGTCTACGACCGCAACTACCACGTCAAGAACATCCAGACGTCGGGGTCGGCCGGCAAGCTGACCCATATCAACTACGCCTTCGGCAACGTCCAGGGCGGCAAGTGCACCGTCGGCGACGCCTTCGCCGACTACGAGAAGTCCTACACCGCCGCCCAGAGCGTGGACGGCGTCGCCGACACCTGGGACCAGCCGCTGCGCGGCAGCTTCAACCAGCTGCGCAAGCTCAAGAAGCTGCACCCGAATCTGAAGATCCTCTGGTCCTTCGGCGGCTGGACCTGGTCCGGCGGCTTCGGCCAGGCCGCCGCGAACCCGGCGGCCTTCGCCGACTCCTGCTACAAGCTCGTCGAGGACCCCCGCTGGGCCGATGTCTTCGACGGCATCGACATCGACTGGGAGTACCCCAACTCCTGCGGTCTCTCGTGCGACACCAGCGGGCGCGAGTCCTTCAAGAACCTGATGTCGGCACTGCGCACCAAGTTCGGCGGATCGAACCTGGTGACCGCCGCCATCACCGCGGACGCCTCGTCCGGCGGCAAGATCGACGCGGCCAACTATGCGGGAGCCGCGCAGTACGTCGACTGGTACAACCCGATGACGTACGACTTCTTCGGCGCCTGGGCCGCGCAGGGCCCGACCGCGCCGCACTCACCGCTCACGTCCTACAGCGGCATTCCGCAGCAGGGCTTCAACAGTGACGCGGCGATCCAGAAGCTGAAGGCGCTGGGCGTTCCCGCCTCCAAGCTGCTGCTCGGCATCGGCTTCTACGGACGCGGCTGGACGGGCGTGACCCAGAAGGCGCCCGGCGGCACGGCGACGGGACCCGCGCCCGGCAAGTACGAAGCGGGTATCGACGACTACAAGGAACTGAAGGCCAAGTGCCCGGCCAACGGCACCGTCGCCGGCACCGCGTACGCGCACTGCGGCAACCAATGGTGGAGCTACGACACCCCCGCCACCATCACCGGCAAGATGAACTACAAGAACCAGCAGGGCCTGGGAGGCACCTTCTTCTGGGAGCTCAGCGGTGACACCGCCAACGGCGAACTGATCAAGGCCATCAGCTAGGTCCTGTCCGGGCGATCTTGTCGGGCCTGTGACGACAGCTACGGCACCTCGCTGTGTTGTCGGAGTCGCCCGAGTACGCCCAGTACGAGGACGATCCTCCGCCGTGCGATGCACCGCATCTGACGCCACCGGCTGATCCTCGAAGATCGCCCGGACAGGACCTAGTCCGGGGAGGACAACGGTCAGCGGGGCGGGGAGCCGGTCGGGCTCCCCGCCCCGCTGACATGTTCCGGACGCACCGGGTCGGGCCCGGAACCGCGCCGTCAGGTCCGAACGCCCCAGGTCAGGCCTGGACCGCGGTGTCCTGCGGATACGGCGGCGGCACGTGTTCGCGCGGCGGCTGCGGGCACTTCGGCTCGAACTCCTCGATGGTGCCGAGGGTGGCCCGGAGCTGTCGCATCAGCAGAGCGCAGACGATCTCCCGCTCCAGCTCCTGGTGCGCGAGCCAGTCGAGCGTGATCTGCTCGACGCTGCTGAGCCAGCCGAGCAGCGCGAGCCGGGCGATCATGGGAATGTCGCGTCTGCCGTACGCACCCTCGGCGATGGTCGCGATCAGTTCCTCGCGCACCGCCCCGCGTATGGACTGCACCTCGGTGTCGAACCCGACGCCACCGGTGACGATGGTGCGGAACGCGGCCTCGTGGTGCTGGGCGTAGCGCAGATAGCCCTCGACGGTGCGCTGCACCCGCTGGGCGCGCGGCAGTTCGGTGTCGCTCGCCGCACCGGAGACGAGATCGGCCACCGAGTCCTCGATGATCGCGAGGTAGTAGCCGCGTTTGCTCTTGAAGTAGTAGTAGATCAAACCCTTGGCGACACCGGCGTGTTTCGCGATGTCGTCCATCGACAGCGCGTCGTAGGACGTGTCGGCGAACAACTTCCGCCCGGTTGCGATGAGTTCAACGCGGCGTACCTGGGATCGTTCGGTCGCACCGCGTTGTTGACTATTATTCAAATTGCGC
Organism: Streptomyces sp. CA-251247; assembly: GCF_050952975.1. Classification (NCBI taxonomy): domain Bacteria; kingdom Bacillati; phylum Actinomycetota; class Actinomycetes; order Kitasatosporales; family Streptomycetaceae; genus Streptomyces; species Streptomyces sp. CA-251247. Next base: position 1,345,990 of record NZ_CP191861.1, read on the forward strand.
CCTAGTCTCCAACTGCCACAGGATTCCCGCAGTATGGCAGACCTGCGCAGCGGCTAGATCAGGCCGATCTGGGTGACGAGCATCGCGAACACGACGACGAGGGTCCAGCCGAGAACGTGCTCGAGGAGGTTCGAGTCCTCGTCGGGGCCGCCGGTACGGGTCCGGACGCGGTCTGCGGTGGTCGCGGAAGAAGTCATGGGGCATCTCGCTCGGTCGGCTGACGGGTGTACGTCCCCCCGGGTGACCCGACCACAGTGCCAAAGACCGGGGCCCCGACGGTAGAGACGTACGTCACTGCCCCCGGGGCCCGGTCCGCGCCTCAGTGGATACCGAAGGCCTCCAGAGCCTTGCGCTGAGCGGCCGTGGGGCGCTCCGGCCAGTAGAGGTAGCAGACGCCCCCTGTGCCGGATGACACGTTCCCGCTCGCGTTGTACCGCTTCGTCCGCAGCCAGATGTTCTCGAACTCGCGGCGGCGGTAGACCCTGCGTACGGCCGCGTTGCCCGGCGACGCGGGGTCGTTGGCGATCACATCGCCCGCGGCTGTGAACCCGATCACGGTCATCAGATGACCGGCGGTGCCGTAGCCCGCGCCCGTCAGCTCCTCCTTGAGGAACGACTGCGACGTTATGGCCGGGATTCCCGCGCGTACCAGCGTCTCCAGGTCGGCGAGCGAGGACAGCCGGGTGACGACCGCGTTCATCTCCGGGTAGGTCGCCGCGTACGCGGCGTTGAACGGCCAGTTGCCGCAGCCGTTGTACTGGTGGTCGAAGGTGAAACGGGCCGCGTGGCAGACCTGCGGATCGTCGAAGGCCGGGTTGACCCAGGCGAGGTCCGCCGGGGACGGCTTCCGACCCCAGTACTCGATGATCATCTGCGAGGAGGTGGGGCTGCACCAGGCCTCGCCGCCGTTGTCGTACTCGGGGTACTGGCCGACGTGCGTGTTCTGCGAGTAGCGCGGCACGGCCAGCTCGCGTGCGAGCTTCGGGACGGAGGCAGGGACGGTGAACCGGTCGGGAACGTCCGACGCCATCGCACCGAGCCGCCGGACCGTGGGCGTCAGACCGGTGCCGGGCTTGCGGTGGAGCCTCAGCCGCAGCTGGTAGGTCGCCAGGCGCAGACCGCTCGCCGCGTTGTCGATCGAGAAGGTGTCGGTCCAGATGGAGGCCTTGCCATCGCTCTGGCCGTCGACCGAGGTCCGCCGGATGTCGCCGTCGCCCGCCGCCCAGCGGCCCATCACGAACCAGGGACTGACCGTGCCGTCGGAGTAGTGGCCGCGCAGGTCGACCTGGATCCACGTGCCTGCGGGGGTGTACGCGTTCCAGGAGGCGACGAGCTCCGTCGCGGGCACCCGGGTGCGGTGGACGGGCGAGGTCCAGGTGGCGTAGTCCCAGGCGGCGGTCTTCCCGGTGTGCGGGTCGGTGTAGTCGACGCGGCCGGCGGGTGCGGCGATCACGACGCCGGGACGGCTGCCGGCGACCGCCCGGGTGCCGGCGGTCGTACCGCTGCGCCAGTCGGTGTAGGTCGACCAGAACCGGTTGTCGACGAACGGAATCGCTCCGGCACCTTTCCGAGCCGAGGAGGTGGGCGCGGCACCTTTTCGCGCCTGCGGTGCGGTGGCCGCGACGGCCGACGAGGACAGTACGCCCGCTCCCGCCGCTGCCGCGATCGCGGCGCCGAGCACGGTTCTGCGGGAAGTGGCTCTGGCCATGGGACTCCCAAGTCGGTGCCTGCAGTGGGGCCACTATTACGGGTCCCTGCCAAGTTCTGCCAGCATCCCGGCATCGCGTCGCGCCACCAATATTGGTCTTGTCCTTTGGGAGTTTTATGAACCGGTGCAGAGGGAGTGACCTGCGGCATTCCACCGCGCCCTCGTAGGGTGATCGGATGGACGATCTCGAACAGCTGTCTTTGGCCCTGCGGGCGCTTCCGCCTTCCTGCGGGCCGGTACGGCTGATCGCCGTGGACGGCCACGCCGGATCGGGCAAGAGCACCTTCGCCGCGCGGCTCGCGGAAGCCATCGGGGGCGGAGTGCCGGTGCTGCATCTCGACGATCTGGCGAGCCACGAGGAGTTCTTCGACTGGATGGACCGGATGCTCGGCCAGGTCGTCGCCCCGCTCTCGCGGGGCGAGGAGGCGCGCTACGAGCCGTACGACTGGGTCGACCGCCGCTTCACCTCGGCGCGGACACTCGCACCGGCGCCCGTGGTGCTGGTCGAGGGGGTGGGCGCCGGCCGGCGGGCGCTGCGCCCGCATCTGGCATGGCTGTTCTGGATGGACAAGGACGCCGACGGCTCCTGGCAGCGGGGCCGTCTGCGCGACGGGGATGCGCTTTCGGCCTTCTGGGACGACTGGACGATGGCGGAGACTCGCCATTTCCTGGCCGACCCCTCGTATTCATTCGCGAATTCCCTGGTACGCGAGTGTTCCGAGGGATATGAGGTGCTGCCGAGGCCTTCTGCGACAGCACGATTGAACGGAATCATCACAGAGGGTCACCGGATTTCACCCCCATACTGAGCAGTCGGAAATCCGCCTCAAGAGTGCCCCAACTCTTCTTGACCGACGGGGCGTACAGGTCTTACGTTTCCAATGTGCGGCTTTCCGGAGTCGCCGCAGACGCGAAGCCCCCGGTTGTTCCCCCGTGATCGGGGGCTTCGTTCTGCCCTCTCCCCCACTTCACCGGCGCGACACCCCACCCTTCGCTCACCCTGGGTCACCGCCAACGGATCATTTGTGGTGCCCTTAGGCGCAACCCCTCTGCGCAGGTACGATGCACCTCGGTGGGGTCAATTCCCGTCCACGGCAAGGCGGTTCAGTGCGTTGCCCACGGTCGTCCTCCCGGCGCCGGGGGTCCGGGGGGCTCCCCCCGGAAAACACAGCACAGGTGCACTTTGTGGGGGACCTGATGGACATCGGCACTCAGGGCGCACCGGCCCCGGCCGACCTCGCCTGGGTGCGCGGCGTGGACGCCTACACCATGGGGGCCTACCCCCAGGCGGAGGAGGAGTTCCGCAGCGCCGTGCGGCTCGACCCCGGGATGGCCGACGGCTGGCTCGGACTCCATGCGCTGCGCGTCGACACGACGACCGCGTTGCTGCGCATGTACCGCAACCGCGAACGCTTCGGCGAGCAGCGCGCCCGGCACCGCCGCACGCTCAACTCCTGGTACTGGCTGGGCTGGTGGGTCCAGCCCGTGCTCGAGAGCCCGCGCGATCTCCTGCTGGCGCACGCCTCCCACTGGCTCGACGGCCGCCATGTGCCCGAGCTCGACCGGGCGCTCGCGGGACTGCCGCCGGTCGACGCCGATCCGCAGGTCCGGTTTCTGCACGCCTGCCGCGCCTATCTGGTCAAGGACTGGGAGCAGCTCGTACGCCACACCGAGCCGCTCGTCAACGATCAGGTGCTGGGCATCGAGGCAGGGCTCTTCGGCGGCATGGCCCGGGTGCGTCTGGAGATGTACGGACAGGCCGAGCCGCTGCTGTCGGCCGCGCTGATGCGCTGCCGCAGCGAGCAGCCGCAGCGCAAGGAGCTGCGGTACTGGCTGGCGCGCGCCCACGAGGGCACCGGGCGCAGCGCGGCCGCCCTGCCGCTGTACCGGGCGGTGCACCGGATCGACCCCGCGTTCATGGACACCTCGGCCCGGCTCGCCGCGATCGCCGAGTACGACGGGATGGACGGCTTCGACGACTCGGCCGGGCTCGCCGTCTCCCTCGCCGGCTACGGCCAGGACGCGGTGGACGCGCAGGCCGAGGGCGAAGGCTCCCCGGCCGCCGACGCCCGTATCGGCATCGATCCACAGACCCAGCTGCCCGGCTCGGTGCCCGCCGCACCGCCCGAGACCATCCGCCACCGGGCGGCGGTGCCCGCCCAGCCGGCGCCGCCGCTCTTCCCGGCCGGCCCCACCGACCCGGACCTGCTCGCCGACGCGCTCGCCGAGCTGGACCGGATGGTGGGTCTGGAACCGGTGAAGCGGCAGGTCAACGCCTTGTCGGCGCAGCTGAAGATGGCGAGGCTGCGGGCCGGCCAGGGGCTGCCCGTACAGCCGCCGAAGCGCCATTTCGTCTTCTCGGGTCCCTCCGGTACCGGCAAGACCACCGTGGCCCGCATCCTCGGCCGGGTCTTCTACGCGCTGGGGCTGCTCGGCGGTGATCATCTGGTGGAGGCCCAACGGTCCGATCTGGTGGGCGAGTTCCTCGGCCAGACGGCGGTGAAGGCCAATGAGCTGATCGACTCGGCGCTCGGCGGTGTGCTGTTCGTGGACGAGGCGTACAGCCTGTCCAACTCCGGCTACAGCAAGGGCGATGCGTACGGCGACGAGGCTCTTCAGGTGCTGCTGAAGCGGGCCGAGGACAACCGCGACCATCTCGTGGTCATCCTGGCCGGCTATCCCGAGGGCATGGACCGGCTGCTCGCCACGAACCCCGGGCTGTCGTCCCGCTTCACCACCCGCGTCGACTTCCCCTCGTACCGACCGCTGGAGCTGACGGCGATCGGCCAGGTGCTGGCCGCCGACAACGGCGACATGTGGGACGAGGAGGCCGTCGACGAGCTGCGGTCCATCAGCGGCCATGTGGTCGACCAGAGCTGGATCGACGAGCTGGGCAACGGGCGCTTTCTGCGCACCCTGTACGAGAAGAGCTGCGCGTACCGCGATCTGCGGCTGTCCGGCTACCCCGGCACACCGACCCGCGAGGATCTGGCCACCCTGCGGCTGCCCGATCTCATGCAGGCGTACGGCGAGGTCCTGTCGGGCCGCGGTCCGCGGGACCGCGGCCCCCAGGAGCCTCCGCCGGTCTGAGCCTCAGCCGACCAGCGCCGTGTCCCGGGCCGGGGGCGTGGTCCGGGGCGTGGACGGGACGGTGATCCGGTGGGACGGGTCGCGGACCTCGCCGACCAGCATCTCCAGCACGTCCTCCAGCGCGACCAGCCCCAGTACCTGTCCCGACGCGTCCGCGACCTGCGCCAGATGGGTGGCGGCCCGGCGCATCACGGTGAGGGCGTCGTCCAGCGGCAGTTCGGACCGCAGTGTCGCCATGGGCCGCCAGATGTGCTGGGGCACGGCCCGTTCGCGGTCCTCCAGGTCGAGGACGTCCTTCACATGGAGGTAGCCCATGTACGGACCCGTCCCCTCGGCGCTCACGGGGAAGCGGGAGTAGCCGGTGCGGACGGTCAGCTCCTCGATCCGGCGCGGGGTGACCGACGGCGGGACCGTCACGAGGGCGGCGCGGGTGATCAGGACGTCGCTCACCGGGCGGGAGCCCAGTTCCAGTGCGTCCTCGAGCCGCTCCTGCTCGGCCGGCTCCAGCAGCCCGGCCTGCCCCGAGTCCTCGACCAGCTGGCCCAGCTGGTCGCTGGTGAAGACGGACTCCACCTCGTCCCTCGGCTCGACCCGGAAGGCACGCAGCACCAGCCGGGCACAGGCGCCGAGTGCCGCGGTGACCGGACGGCACAGCCGGGCGAAGGCGACGAGGCCCGGGCTGAGCCAGAGCGCGGTCTTCTCCGGTGCGGCCATGGCGAGGTTCTTGGGGACCATCTCGCCGATGACGAGATGCAGGAAGACGACCACGGCGAGCGCGATCACGAAGCCGAGCGGATGGATCAGGCCCTCGGGGACGTGCGCCGCGTGGAAGACCGGCTCCAGCAGGTGCGCGACGGTCGGCTCGGCGACCGCGCCGAGGGTCAGCGAGCAGATGGTGATGCCGAACTGCGCGGCCGCCATCATCTGCGGCAGATTCTCCAGTCCGTGCAGCACCTGGCGGGCCCGGGCCGAGCCCTCCGCCGCGAGGGGTTCGACCTGGCTGCGTCGGACGGACACGAGCGCGAACTCGGCCCCGACGAAGAACCCGTTCGCGAGGACCAGCAGGCCGGCGAAGGCGAGTTGGAGAACGCTCATCGCGCGGCCTCCGTGAGCACCGGGACGTCGGCGGTTCGCACGAGGCGCACCCGCTCGGCGCGGTAGCGCTCCACCTGGCGCACCGAGAGCCGCCAGCCGGGGAGTTCCGCCCGGTCACCGGGGGCGGGGATGCGGCCCAGCAGATCCGCGACGAGTCCGGCCACGGTCTCGTACGGGCCGTCGGGCACATCGAGGCCTATGCGGCGCAGGGTGAGGACCCGGCAGCTACCGTCCGCCTCCCAGGCCGGCCGCCCGTCCTCGGCGGCCACCGGCGCGAGTTCGGGCTGGGCGTCGGCCTCGGCGTCGTGCTCGTCGCGGACCTCGCCGACGAGCTCCTCGACGATGTCCTCCAGGGTGACGACCCCGGCGGTGCCGCCGTACTCGTCGACCACCACCGCGATCGGCTGCTCGCTGCGCAGCCGCTCCAGCAGCTGCTGGACGGGCAGGGTCTCGGGGACCAGCAGCGGCGCGACGGCCACCTGGTCGACGGGGATGCGCGTGCGCTGATCGGCGGGGACGGCGAGGGCGTCCTTCAGGTGCACCATGCCGACGATCTCGTCGATGCGCTCGCGGTAGACGGGGAAGCGTGAAAGCCCGGTCGCCCGGGTGAGGTTGAGGACGTCGGCCGCCGTGGCGTCCGTCTGCAGTGCGCTCATCTTCACCCGCGGCGTCATCACATGCTGCGCCGTGAGATGGCCGAGCGAGAGGGTGCGGACGAACAGGTCCGCGGTGTCCTGCTCCAGCGCGCCGGCCAGAGCCGAGTGGCGGGCCAGGGACATCAGCTCGCCGGGGGTGCGCGCGGACGCCAGCTCATCGGCCGGCTCGACACCGAACAGCCGTACGAGACGGTTGGCGGCCGAGTTGAGCAGGGTGATGACCGGGCGGAAGAGGGTCGAGAACAGATGCTGCGGGCCGGCGACGAACCGCGCGACCTGGAGCGGCCGGGACACGGCCCAGTTCTTCGGGACCAGCTCGCCGATCACCATCTGGACGGCGGACGCGAGCAGCATGCCGATCACCACCGCGGCTCCGGAGACGGCCCCCGCGGGCAGCCCGGTGGCCGTCAGCGGCCCGTGGAGCAGCTGGGCGAGCGCCGGTTCGGCGAGCATGCCGACGACGAGCGAGGTGATGGTGATGCCGAGCTGGGTGCCGGACAGCTGGAAGGACAGCTCGCGCAGCGCCCGGACGACGTTGCCGGCCCGGCGGTCGCCCTCGGCGGCGGCCCGTTCGGCGTCGGGCCGGTCGACGGTGACGAGACCGAACTCCGCCGCGACGAAGAAGCCGTTGGCGAGGATCAGAAGGAAGGCTGCGGTGAGCAGCGACAAGGGGATGATCATGCCGCCGCCTCCTGAGAGGGGGCGGCGCAGGTACTACCGGACGATCCGTCCATTGCTGGAGGGAGTCACTCCTCGGGTCGGTGGAGAGTCCCGCGGGCCGCGAGCGGCCGGGGGTGGGCGGGACGGGGCGCGCTTGGCGCCGCCGTCACCAGAGTAGACAAGCAAGCCGCGGACGCGGCAGGGGCATCGCCGCTCGAAACGCTCAGTGAGCGTCCGAGCTGCCGCGGGACTCCGACAGCGCCCGCAGTGCGCGGGCGTCACGGATCGCGTGCTGCTTGGCGATTCCGGGCTGGATGCCCAGTACAGGAAGGCTGGTTCCGTCACTCAGATCGAGGAAGACCCAGGGGTCACCCGGACGGAGGTTGACACGCAGGATCTCCGCCCACTCCAGCCGCCTGGTGCGGGTGATGTTGACGACGGTGACCCCGCTCGTGTCGGCGACGACCTTGGGCCGGCTCAGCAGCGTCAGGACACCGAGGAAGAGGACCGCGGTGAAGACGAAGCTGCTCCGCTCCCCCGCGCTGAGATTCTCCAGCAGCAGAGCGACGGCGGTGATGACGACGAACATCACCGCGCCCACGGTCAGCAGGACGAACCGGGTGCGTGTGGGCCGGAACGTGACCGGCAGCGCGGGGACTTCGGGCGCGGAAGCGGGCATGGTGTCGGGCATCCTCAGAGCCGGCAGGCGTGAATGGCGGTGGTGAGGATGGCGCGGGCGCCGAGGTCGTAGAGATCGTCCATGATCCGCTGCGCCTCCTTGGCGGCGACCATGGAGCGCACGGCGACCCAGCCCTCGTGGTGCAGCGGCGAGATGGTCGGGGACTCGAGGCCCGGGGTGAGGGCCACGGCCTGCTCCAGGTGCTCGACCCGGCAGTCGTAGTCCATCATCACGTAGCTCCGCGCGACCAGGACGCCCTGGAGGCGGCGCAGGAACTGCTGCACCTTCGGGTCGTCGGTCTCCGCGCCGGTGCGCCGGATGACGACCGCCTCGGAGGTCATGATCGGCTCGCCGATGACTTCGAGGCCCGCGTTGCGCAGCGAGGTCCCGGTCTCCACGACGTCGGCGATGACCTGGGCCACGCCGAGCTCGATCGCCGTCTCGACCGCTCCGTCGAGGTGGACGACGGAGGCGTCGATGCCGTGCTCGGCGAGGTGCTTGGCGACGATGCCCTCGTAGGAGGTGGCGACCGTCATGCCGCCGAACTCGCCGACCCCGGACGCGGTGCCGGGCTTGGTCGCGTAACGGAAGGTGGAACGGGCGAAGCCGAGCTGGAGGATCTCCTCGGCGCTGGCGCCGGAGTCCAGCAGCAGATCGCGGCCCGTGATGCCGATGTCGAGCCGGCCGGAGCTCACATAGATCGCGATGTCGCGCGGCCGCAGATAGAAGAACTCGACCTCGTTCTCGGGGTCGACGAGCACGAGCTCCTTGGACTCCTTGCGCTGCTGGTAGCCGGCCTCATGGAGCATCGCCGACGCAGGTCCGGACAGTGAACCCTTGTTGGGGACGGCGATGCGCAGCATGAGTCGGGCTTCCTTCGTGCGTAGGGAGTGTTCTGCGTTGACGGGTGTGCTCAGAGGTGGGCGTAGACGTCGTCGAGCGAGATCCCGCGCGCGACCATCATCACCTGGACGTGGTACAGCAGCTGCGAGATCTCCTCGGCGGCGGCTTCCTTGCCCTCGTACTCGGCGGCCATCCACACCTCGGCGGCTTCCTCGACGACCTTCTTGCCGATGGCATGCACTCCCTTGTCCACCAGTTCGGCGGTGCGGGAGGTGGCCGGGTCGCCGTTCTTCGCCTTGAGCTGCAGCTCGGCGAAGAGCTCTTCGAAGGTTTTGTTCGCCATGATGGTCTCAGAGTAAGGGGTGCGGAAAGGCGGACACGCAGCGCCTCGGCCGACGGGCTCCGGCGAGACGCTCAGCGCCAGGGTTCGCTGACGGTCCGGAGCGTGGCCGCGGTGGCCACGGCGGCGGTCACGGCCTCGTGCCCCTTGTCCTCGTGCGATCCCTCGATCCCGGCCCGGTCCAGCGCCTGCTCCTCGTTGTCACAGGTCAGTACGCCGAATCCGATCGGGACACCGGTGTCGATCGACACCTGGGTGAGCCCCTGGGTGACGCCCTGGCACACATACTCGAAGTGCGGTGTACCACCGCGGATGACGACGCCGAGCGCGACGATCGCGTCGTAGCCCCGGCCGGCCAGCACCTTGGCGACCACGGGAAGCTCGAAGCTGCCGGGGACGCGCAGCAGTGTCGGCTCGTCGATGCCCAGCTCGTGCAGTGCGCGCAGAGCGCCGTCGACCAGCCCGTCCATGACCTTCTCGTGCCACTGCGCCGCGATCACCGCGACCCGCAGGTCGCCGCAGTTGCGTACGGACAGTTCGGGTGCACCCTTGCCGCTCATGTCTCTCCTTGACGCTTACTGGTTTTACTGGTTGCCGCAGGCGGACGCGCCGGTGGCGTCGAGCCGGGGCAGGTCGTGTCCCATCCGGTCCCGCTTGGTGCGCAGATACCGGAGGTTGTGCTCGCCCGCGTGGACGGGCATGGGCTCGCGGCCGTGCACGGTGAGGCCGTGCCGGACCAGCGCGCTGATCTTGTCGGGGTTGTTGGTCATCAGCCGCAGGCTGCGGACACCGAGGTCCTCGAGGATCTGGGCGCCCGCCGCGTAGTCGCGCGCGTCCGCGGGCAGCCCCAGTTCGAGGTTGGCGTCGAGCGTGTCGCGGCCGCGCTCCTGGAGTTCGTACGCACGCAGCTTGGACAGCAGGCCGATGCCGCGGCCCTCGTGGCCGCGCAGATAGACGACGACGCCCCGGCCGTTCTTGGTGATGTGCTCCATGGACTCCTGGAGCTGGGGGCCGCAGTCGCAGCGCAGCGAGTGGAAGATGTCGCCGGTCAGGCACTCGGAGTGGACCCGGACGAGGACGTCCTCGCCGTCGCCGATGTCGCCGTGGACGAGCGCGACGTGCTCGATGCCGTCGACGGTGGAGCGGTAGCCGTAGGCGGTGAACTGCCCGAAGGAGGTGGGCAGGTTGACCGCGGCCTCGCGCTTGACCGTCGGCTCGGCGGAGCGCCGGTAGGCGATCAGGTCCTCGATGGAGATGATCGTCAGGCCGTGCTTGCGGGCGAACGGGATCAGCTCGGGCAGCCGCAGCATCACCCCGTCCTCGCCGGCGATCTCGACGATCGCCCCGGCGGGGCGCAGCCCGGCGAGCCGGGCGAGGTCGACGGCGGCCTCGGTGTGACCGTTGCGGACCAGTACGCCGCCGGACTTGGCCCGCAGCGGGAAGACATGGCCGGGGCGCACGAAGTCGGAGGCTTCGGCGCGCCCGCCGGCCAGCAGCTGGAGCGTGGTGGCGCGGTCGGCGGCCGAGATTCCGGTGGTGACGCCGTGGGCGGAGCTCGCGTCGACGGAGACGGTGAACGCCGTCTGCATGGACTCGGTGTTGTGCTCCACCATCTGGGGCAGCTCCAGCCGCTCCAGTTCGTCACTCTCCATCGGCGCGCAGATCAGGCCGCGGCACTCGCTCATCATGAAGGCGACGATCTCGGGGGTGGCCTTCTCGGCGGCGATGACGAGGTCTCCCTCGTTCTCGCGGTCCTCGTCGTCGACGACCACCACGGGGCGTCCGGCGGCGATGTCACGGATGGCCTGCTCCACCGGGTCGAGGGCGAAGTCCTCGACGTTGTCGGTGGAGTACCAGGTGGGCTGTGCCGTCATGCTGCTGCTCCTTCCAGAGCGGGCTTGACGCTCCCACGGGAGCGCAGCCACCAGTCGCGCATGCCCCACAGGACGAGCGCGAAGTAGACCACGTAGACCAGGCCGGAGAAGGCCAGGCCGCTGTTGAAGGCCAGCGGGACGCCGACGAGGTCGACGAGCAGCCAGGCGAACCAGAACTCGACCAGCCCACGGGCCTGGGCGACCATCGCGACGAGCGTGCCGACGAAGATGTACGCGTCGGCCCACGGGCTCCACGACAGCGACGGGTAGAGGGTGAACAGCCCGCCCACGGCGAGTGTGCCGACGACGGCACCGCCCGCGAGGAGGCCGCGCTCCTTCCAGGTGGCGAAGCGGACGGCGATGGACCCGTCCTGGGCCTGCTGCCTGCCGCGGCGCCACTGCTGCCAGCCCCACAGCGCCACGCCGATGACGAGGAGCTGCTTGCCGACTCCGCCGCTGAGCTGGGCGGAGGCGTAGGCCGCGACGAGGATGACACCGGAGGCGAACTGGGCCGGCCAGGTCCAGATGGAGCGTCGCCAGCCGAGCGCGAGGGCGAACAGCCCGACGTAGTTCCCGATCATGTCCGACCACAGGATGTGCTGGTCGAAGGCCGTGAAGGCCTCGGCGTTGAGCCAGGACAGAGCGCTCACCGGGCTGTCTCCTCGCTACCGGCGCCGAGCAGCCGCTCGACGTACTTGGCGATGACGTCGACCTCGAGGTTGACCGGGTCGCCGCTCTGCTTGATGCCGAGCGTGGTCAGGGCGAGGGTGGTGGGGATGAGGCTGATCGTGAAGTAGTCGGGTCCGGCGTCGACGACGGTGAGGCTGACGCCGTCGACCGTGATGGAGCCCTTCTCGACGACGTAGCGCGTGAGGTCGGCGGGGAGCGAGATCTTGACGATCTCCCAGTTCTCGGAAGGCTTGCGCTCCAGGACCGTGCCGACGTTGTCGACATGTCCCTGCACGATGTGCCCGCCGAGCCGCCCGCCGACGGCCATGGGCCGTTCGAGGTTGACGCGGGAACCGGCCTGGAGCGCACCGAGGCTGGAGCGGTCGAGCGTCTCGGCCATGACGTCGGCCGTGAACTCGCCGTCGGCGGTGTCGACCACCGTGAGGCAGACGCCGTTGACGGCGATCGAGTCGCCGTGCTTGGCGCCGTCGGTGACGACGGGTCCGCGCAGTCGGAAACGCGAGGAGTCGCCGAGATTCTCGACGGCGGTGACCTCACCCAGTTCTTCGACGATTCCGGTGAACACGCTCAGCGCTCCTTCGGTGTGGCAGTGATACGCAGATCGGGGCCGATACGGACGGCCTCCGTCACGTCGAGGCGCAACGCCTCGGGGAGAGTGGAGATTCCGGCATCGGCGAGGGCCGCGGGGCCCGCACCGAGGAGGACGGGGGCGAGATAGCCGACGACCTCGTCGACCGCTCCTTCGGCGACGAAGGCGCCGGCGAGGGTGGGCCCGCCTTCGAGCAGTACGGAGCGGACGCCGCGTTCGTGGAGGGCCGCCAGCAGGGCCGGCACGGACAGCCCGCGCCCGGCCCTCGGCAGCCGTACGACATCGGGGAGATCGGTGGTCGCGTCGTCGGCGATCGCGACCAGGGTGGGCGCGGCGTCGTCGAGGACCCGGGCGCCGGGCTTCACCACGGTGGCCTCGGTGTCGAGAACGACCCGCAGGGGCTGGGTGGCGCCCTCGATCCCGCGGACCGCGAGGTGCGGGTCGTCAGCGCGGGCTGTGCCGGAGCCGACCACGACCGCGTCGGCCTCGGCGCGCAGCCGGTGGACGTCGGCGCGGGCCTCGGGCGAGGTGATCCAGCGGCTGGTGCGGTCGGCGGCGGCGATACGGCCGTCCAGGGTGGCGGCGTACTTCCACCGGACGAAGGGGCGGCCGCGGCGCATGGCGGTGAGCCAGGCGGTGTTGCCCGCCGCGGCCTCCTCGGCCAGCAGGCCGGCCTCCGCCGGGATTCCGGCGGCGCGCAGAGTCTCACCGCCGCCGGTGGCCTGCGGGTTGGGGTCGGCGACGGCGTACACGACACGGCCGATCCCGGCGTCGACGAGTGCCTGCGAACAGGGGCCGGTGCGACCGGTGTGGTTGCAGGGTTCGAGGGTGACGTACGCGGTGCCGCCACGGGCCCCCTCGCCCGCGTCGCGCAGGGCGTGGACTTCGGCGTGCGGGCCGCCGGCGCGCTGGTGGTAGCCCTCGCCGACGATCCGGCCGGAGGCATCGGTGATGACACACCCGACGACCGGGTTGGGGCTGGTGGAGCCGAGTCCGCGGGCGGCGAGCATGATCGCTCGGCCCATGGCGGTGCTGTCGGCTGCGGTGGCCACCGGGTCCTCCTGCCTCTTCGGGCACGGACTCCGGGGCCTGTCGACGAACGACAGAGAAGCGGGACGTCGCCGTACGGCTGCGCCTGGGCCGAGCACGCCGGTCGTCCTGAAGACGACCAGCCACTACGGCCGGCATGCCGCGTAGGGCCGCCCGCCGCGCACTGCCTCCCATCCGGACTTTAACCGTCGGTCCAGGAATTTCACCTGGTCAACCGGCCGCTGGATGCGGACGGGTCGCGGACTGTAACCGCCGGTTCGGAATTACACCGACCCCGGAGTGCGCTGCTGCTGATACAGGGCAATTCTGCCACGCCTGGGCGTGGGCCATGCGAGTGAACAGATGTGTGCTGACTCACAAGTCTAGGCATGCCGCGCAAGAGGGCGAGCGCACGGCCGGCTGCGAGGCGAACACCCCTCGGCCCACGATTGGTTCAGACCTATTGACGGACTGGTCTAGTCCTTTTAGTCTCTGGCGCACCTCGGCATGCGCGCGGGGTGTGGACTGCCCGGCGGCGGAGTCCCGGCCCTTGCCGCCGTCGGGCTTCTGCCGGACCTGGCAGGGTGGGCGCCATGACCTCGATCCTGGTGACGGGCGGCACGGGAACACTGGGCACTCTGGTGAGCGCACGTCTGCGCCGCGACGGGCACGAAGTCCGCGTCCTCAGCCGCCATGCGCACCCGTACGCCGTGGATCTGCGCGACGGTACGGGCCTGGACGCGGCCGTCGAGGGAGTCGACGCGATCGTCCACTGCGCGACGAGCCCGCGCGGGGGCGACGACCGATCGGCGGCCCTGCTGGTCGAGGCCGCCCGGCGGGCCGGCGTCGGACATCTGGTCCACATCTCCATCGTCGGCGTGGACCGGGTGCCACTCGGCTACTACCGGGTGAAGCGCGAGACCGAGCGGCTGATCGAGCAGTCGGACGCGTCCGGCGGCCCGGGGTGGACGGTACTGCGGACGACCCAGTTCCACGAGCTGGTGCTGAGCCTGCTGTCCGGCGCGTCCAGGCTTCCCGTGCTGCCGCTGCCGTCGGGTGTGCGCGTCCAGCCGGTCGACGCGGGCGAAGTGGCCGACCGGCTGGCCGAGTTGGCCCTCGGACCGCCCGCGGGTCGGGTCGCCGACATGGGCGGCCCGCAGATCCGGCCGCTCGCCGATCTGGCGCGCGGTTACCTCCGGGCGACCGGGCGCCGCCGCCGGATCGTGCCGGTGCGGCTCGCGGGCAAGGCGTACGCGGGCTTCCGCGCGGGCGGCCATCTGACACCGGAACGGGCGGTGGGGCGGGTCACGTTCGAGGAGTTCCTGGCGCGACGGAAGGACTGAGGGCCCCGGTACTGCCGGGCGCGCGGCTCTCAGGCGGAAGGCCCCACGCGCCGAGCGCCCCGCACGCTGAGCACCTTCGCGCTGAGCGTCCCGGTACCGCCGGGCCGGCGCCCCGCACGCCGAGCGCCCCGCACCGAGGAGCCGGGCCCGAGCGCCCCGCACCTGCGCGCCTCATGCCCCCGGCGCGAACAGCTCGTCCTGGGCCGCCTCCCGGGCCGTCAGCAGCGCACCGTGCAGCACCGCGTCGCCGCCCAGATCACCCGCGCGGACCTGGGTCGGGAGCGGGGTCAGTGCCGCCAGCCTGGCTTCGACCCGGACGGCGAGCTCCTCACCGCCGGCGTGGCCGACCTCGCCGCCCAGGACGACGCAGCCCGGATCGAGGACCGAGGCGACCGCGGCCGCACCGAGCGAGAGGCGGTGGGCCAGTGCGTCGAGGAAGTCGGCGTGGCCCGAGGCGACCGCGGCGGCAACCAGCGCAGCCGCCGCGGGACCGGGCGCCGGAGCTGCCTGGATGCCGTACTTCTCGGCGAGTTCACAGATCGCGGCGGAGCCCGCCAGCGAGTGGAAGCCGCCGTCGCAGTCGTTCGCCGACGGCAGCCCGGCCGTGCCCGGCACCGGCAGGAAGCCGATCTCGCCCGCGCCGCCCGACGCTCCGCGGCGGAGCCTGCCGTCCAGGAAGAGCGCGGCGCCGACGCCGTGGCCGAGCCACAGATAGACGAAGGTGTCGCGGTCGCGCGCGGCGCCGGCCCGTTGTTCGGCGAGCGCGGCGAGATTGGTCTCGTTCTCCACCACGACCCGGGCCGGCAGCCGCTCCTGGAGCGCGGCGACCAGGCGGCGGTGCCAGGCGGGCAGCCCGGAGGTGTCGCGCAGTTCGCCGCTCAGCGGGTCGATGAGGCCGGGCGCCCCGATGCCGACGCTGTGCAGCCGGGCCGCGCCCGCCTCGCGCACCGTCCGTTCCAGGAGGGCGACCGCCCGCTCGACGGCGGGCTCGGTGCCGGTGTCGTCCCCGATGGGCAGCGACGCCTCGGCGAGGGTGACACCCAGCAGATCGGCGACGACGAGGGTCACCCCCTGGGTACGGACGTCGAGTGCGGCGAGGTGCGCGCGGTCGGCGACGATCCCGTACACCCGGGCATTCGGCCCGCGCCGCTGCTCCCCCGACTCTCCGACGACCTGGATCAGGCCGGAGCCCTGGAGCCGTTCCACCAGGTCGGCGACGGTGGGCCGGGACAGGCCGGTCATGGCCTTGAGCTGCCCTGCCGTCAACGGGCCCTCGCGCTGGAGCAGTTGAAGCGCGACCCGGTCGTTGATGGCCCGGGCGGTACTCGGGGATGCGGGCATGCCTGGATCCTTCCAGATCTGACCCGGCCACTATTTATCAGGCAGGGTTCCTGATAGTTTACGCGAACCAACCGCGGGGAGGAGCAGAGTCATGGCGGAGGAAGCGGCCTACGGACAGCGGCAGTTGCGGCGGGCACGGTTCGCCGTCGCCGCGGTCTTCTGTGTGCACGGCGCGGTCACCGGCAGCTTCGCCACCCGGATCCCCTGGATCCAGGACCATGCCGCGGTCAGCGCGGGACAGCTGGGACTGGCTCTCGCCTTCCCCGCCCTCGGCGCGTCCGTCGCGATGCCCCTCGCCGGCGCGGTCAGCCACCGCTTCGGCGCGCGCAACGCGCTGCGCGGACTGCTCGCCCTGTGGACCCTCGCCCTGACGCTCCCGGCCCTGGCGCCCAATCTGCTCGGTCTGTGCGCGGCGCTGTTCGTGTTCGGCGCGACGGCGGGCATGTCCGACGTGGCGATGAACGCCCTCGGCGTGGAGATCGAGAACCGGCTCGACCGCTCGATCATGTCCGGACTGCACGGCATGTGGAGCGCGGGCGCCCTGATCGGATCGGCCGGCGGCACCCTCGCGGCCCATCTGGGCAGCGACGCCCGCCTGCACCACACCCTGGCGGCGCTGACCCTGACCGTGCTCGGACTGATCGCCTGCCAGGGCGTACTGGATCTGCGCAGCGCGCCGGACGAGGAGCCGCCGCCGCGCTTCGCCCTGCCGCCCAAGTCGGCCGTCGTGATCGGGGCGATCGGCTTCTGCGCGGTCTTCGCGGAAGGTGCGAGCCTGGACTGGTCGGCGGTCTATCTGCGGGACGTGATGGACACATCGCCGGGACTCGCGGCCGCGTCGACCACGGCCTTCGCCCTGACGATGGCGGTCGCCCGGCTCGCGGGCGACCGGATCGTGGACCGTTTCGGCCCCGTGCGTACGGTGCGCTGGGGCGGAGTCCTCGCGACGGCGGGCGGACTGACGGTCGTCCTCGCACCGCATCCGGCGCTGACGATGACCGGCTTCGGATTCATCGGACTGGGTGTCGCCGTCGTCGTCCCGCTCGCCTTCGCGGCGGCCGGACGCAGCGGCCCCAACCCCAGCCAGGCCATCGCGGGCGTCGCGACCATCACCTACACCTCGGGCCTGATCGCGCCCTCGGCGATCGGCGCGGTCGCCGACGCCACCAGCCTGGTGGTCTCCTTCTGTCTGGTGACGGCCCTGGCGTTCGGGCTGACCCTGGGGGCCGGCGTACTGCGGTCGGCCGGGCGGGAGCAGGCCAAGGCGGGGACTCAGGACCGGGCCGTATCCGAGCCCCGGACCTGAGGCCCGGCCCTGAGCCGTTCATGGCACCCGGCGGACTCCGCGCACGCCCGGGGCTTTCCGCTTCCCGGCCTCGGTCAGCCGGCGATCGAGTCGAGCTGTTCCGCAGCGGGCCGCAGCGCCCAGAGATCTCCGCCGGGAGGTGCCTGGAGACGGGGGACGGCCGCCTTGGCCCTGCGGTCACCCGCGTCGGCCGCCGCGTGCACGACGTCGGTCGCCGCGTACCGGTAGAACTCGAGCTCCGGATGCGGCCACGGGGCCGCGCCGGTCGCCGCGGGCAGCAGATAGTCGACGGCCTTGAACAGGCTCTGCCCCTGCGGTCCTCGGTACGCCCACAGATCGACGCCGACCTTGTCGCCGATGTCCGCGAGGCGCGTGTACGCGACCAGGTCGAAGGTCGAGTAGTGCCAGCTGCGGGTGCGGGCGAGCTCCTGCGGCTGGCTCCCGTCGGCGGCTATCTGCGGGTCGATGCGCTTGGCGCGCGCTTCGAGGACGGTCCGGCGGGCGAGCGCCTTGTCCCCGGTCGCGACGGCGAGAGCGGCGACCTGCATGTCGTGGAAGGTGCCGTGGTTGTTCTTGGCCGCCGCCTCCTCCTTGCCGAACGGGCTGTTCACCAGCCAGTCCAGGAACGCGGTGTTCCAGGCGCGCATGCCGGAGCGGTCCTTCCCGGACCAGCCGGGAGCTCCGGTGTCGAGGATCGCGATGGCATCCAGCACGCTGGTGTACATCTGCGAGAAGTCGATGATGCCGATCGCCCGGCCGTCGTACTTGCAGGGGATGAACTGCCCGTGGTTCAGGTGGGGGTTCATCCGGGTGGCCGGGTCCACGAACCAGGTGCGCAGGATCTTCGAGGCGTGCTCGGCGTACTTCTTCTTGCCGGTGTAGTACCAGGCGAGGCTGAGCGTGGTGGTGGAGTTGACGACCTTGCCGATGTCGGGGCGGTCGGTGCCGGTGTCGACCTCGGGATTGCGTTCGCCGTCCCGCTGGACATAGGGGCAACCCCACGGATTCTCGGGGGTCTTGGGCTGCGAGGGCCACCAGTAGGGCGCCTGGCTCAGATAGTCGTGGACGTCGCCGCTCGGGGCGGGCTTGGGCTTGTCCACCACGGTCCAGGGCCCCTGCCCGAGCCAGCCGTCCGCGCGGACGGTCAGATCCCTGGCAGCCTGACGGAGGGCCGGATCACCGCGCTCCAGCCGCTTCCTGGCTTCCTCCAGCCGCTTGCCGTCGATGACCGCCGTTTTCGGCACCTGGTGGGAGCCGGTGGCGGCGGCCTGGGAGGACGCGGTCGGTACGAGGACGGCGACGCAGCCGGCGAGGGCGGTGAGCACAACTGCCCAGCGGCGTCGGGGTCTTCCGGTCATCAAGCGCTCCCATCAGATATGTGAACGAGATTCATGAACGGGACCGTGCGAGCGTAGGGCCACCAGGTACGGGTGACAATGCCGCGCGCACGATTCACGGATGGGACTGCGGCACTGATCGGCCACTACGATTGCGCCGATCATCGAACGACTGTTGAAGTGGAGCGGCCCGTGAACCTCGGCGTGCGCTGGACCCTGCACGGCGACGGGCGGACTCCCGCTCCGGGCGCCGTCGTACGCCCCGACGAGCGGCTCTCCTGGCCGCGCACCGCGGGGCTCGGCGCCCAGCATGTGGTGGCGATGTTCGGGGCGTCCTTCGTGTCCCCGATCCTGATGGGGCTCGACCCCAACCTCGCGATCATGATGTCCGGCATCGCGACGGCGATCTTCCTGCTGGCGACCCGCGGGAAGGTGCCCAGCTACCTGGGCTGTTCGCTCTCCTTCGTGGGCGTGGCCGCCATCATCCGGGCCTCGGGCGGCGACAGCGCCACCGTGACCGGTGCGGTCTTCGTCGTCGGCGCGGCCCTCTTCCTCGCGGGCCTCGCGGTGCAGCGCTTCGGGGCGCACATCATCCACACCGTGATGCCGCCGATCGTGACCGGTGCTGTCGTCATGCTCATCGGCTTCAACCTGGCGCCGGTGACCGCCACGACGTACTGGCCGCAGGACCAGTGGACGGCCCTGCTGACGATGCTGTTCACCGCGCTGGCCGTGGTGTGTCTGCGCGGCTTCTTCTCCCGGATCGCCATCTTCCTGGGGCTCGTCTTCGGCTATGTGCTGTCCTTCGTCCTCGACCGGGTCTTCGGCAGGATCCACTCCCCCGCCGGCGGCGCCGAAGCCGTCGACCACTGGCGGCTCGACCTGTCGGGCGTGGGCAAGGCCGACTGGGTCGGCCTCCCGTCCTTCCACGCACCGAGCTTCGAGTGGTCGGCGATCCTGGTCGCCCTGCCGGTCGTCATCGCGCTGATCGCCGAGAACGCCGGACACGTCAAGGCCGTCGGCGAGATGATCCGTGAGCCGCTCGACGACAAGCTCGGCACCGCGATCGCGGCGGACGGCGCGGCCTCCATGCTGTCGACGGCCGTCGGCGGCCCGCCGAACACGACGTACTCCGAGAACATCGGCGTCATGGCGGCCACCCGCGTCTACTCGACCGCCGCCTACTGGGCCGCGGCCTGCTTCGCCCTGCTGTTCGGGCTCTGCCCGAAGTTCGGCGCGGTGGTGGCCGCCATCCCCGGCGGCGTCCTCGGCGGGATCACCGTGATCCTCTACGGCATGATCGGTCTGCTCGGCGCCCAGATCTGGATCAACGCCAAGGTGGACATGCGCAATCCGCTGAACCTCGTACCGGCGGCGGCGGGCATCATCATCGGCGTCGGCGGTGTCAGCCTGAAGATCACCGACACCTTCGAGCTCAGCGGCATCGCCCTCGGCACCATCGTGGTCATCGCCGGCTACCACCTGCTGCGGGCCTTCGCCCCCGCCCATCTCAAGCAGCAGGAGCCCCTGCTGGACTCGGGCACCTCCACGTACGACGAGGCCGACAAGCACCCGGACGAGCGGCCGTAGCCACCCGCGTATTCCCTCGTTTCGGGGAAGTCCCGGCCGGTCACCGCGCCCGTGGGCCGGCGGCTGGGACGCTTCCGGTATGGCGCAGAGGGAACTGCTCGCACCGCCGGCCGGCTGCCGCCCGTCCCCGGTCGACTCGGTGGTGGAGCGGATGGTTTCGTTCCGCTCGATCTGGCCCGCGACGGACGGGGTCGCGGTCTTCAATCGCGTCTATCTGGCGGTCACCGAGGAGATCGACCGGCGCATCGCGGCGGGCGACTTCCCCGACCGGCGGGCCGCCGCCACGCTGGACGTGCTCTTCGCCCGGCGCTATCTGACGGCCGTGGACGCGGCGGCCGCGGGCGAGAGACCGCCGGCGTGCTGGCGTCCGCTGTTCCAGTACCGGCGCCACCCCGGCATCCACCCGGTGCAGTTCGCCCTCGCCGGGATCAACGCGCACATCGGGCACGACCTGGCGCTCGCCGTGGTCGACACCTGCCGGGTGCTGGACTGCGAACCGGCCGATCTGGAGGGCGAGTTCGACCGGGTCGGCGACATCCTCACGCTTCTGGAGGAGCGCATCAGGGAGGACCTGATGCCGGGCCCCGATCTGCTGGAGATCGCGGATCCGCTCACCCATCTGCTGGGCGCGTGGAGCCTGGACCGGGCGCGCGACGGCGCCTGGTCCGCGGCCCGGCTGCTGTGGGGTGTGCGGACCCTGCCGGAGCTGGCCGACGAGTTCACCGAACGACTCGACACGGGCGTCGGCCTGGTCGGGCGCTGCCTGCTGACGCCCTGGTCCTGACCGAGGGGCCGGGGCCCCGGGAGGTCAGTCCTCCGGCAGCTCGACGGGAGCGATCTCGTCGAACACGTCGCCGGGGCCCGGGTTGGTCGCGTCGGTCGCGCCGCCGAGGTGCGCCATCACACCCCACACCGCGTTCAGCGCGGTCTGCACGGCACCCTCCGCCCAGCCCGCGGTCCACGAGATGTCGTCACCGGCGAGGAAGATGCCGCGCTTGTCGGCGGGCAGCGAGTCCTGCATGAAGTGGGTGAACAGCCGGCGCTGGTAGCGGTAGTGGCCGGGCAGGTTCGCCTTGAACGCGCCCATGAAGTACGGCTCGTTCTCCCAGGACACGGTGACGGGGTTGCCGATGACGTGGCTGCGGATGTCGACGTTCGGGTAGATCTCGCCGAGCGACTTGAGCATGACCTCCATGCGCTCGTTCGCCGACAGCGGCAGCCACTTCAGGCTGTCGTCGCACCAGGTGTAGGAGAGGCAGATGACGGCCGGCTTGTCGGGGCCGTTGTCCAGCAGATACGTGCCGCGCGTCATCCGGTCGGTGAGCGTCATCGACATCGTGTCGCGGCCGGTCGTCTCGTCCTTGTCGAGCCAGAACGGCCGGTCGACGGGGACGAAGAGCTTGGACGACTCCATGTAGTGGGTGCGCTCCATCGCCGTCCAGTGGTCGATGGGGAAGAGCGAGTCGTCGCAGTCGATCTTGGAGAGCAGCAGCCAGGACTGAGCGGTGAAGATCGCCGCCTGGAAGGTGCGGATGTCGCCGGAGGCGTCGGTGACCGTGATGCGGTTGCCCGCCGTGCGGTTGAGCCGGGTCACGGCCGGCCGGGGCTCGCCGTCGTGCAGCGAGGCGAGCGAGGTGCCCAGCGGCCAGTGCACGATCTTCTGCGGCTCGCGCTCCCACAGGCGCACCGGCAGCTGCTGCGAACCGCCGACGATCCCGCGGTGGTGGTCGTCCGCCTCGGTGTAGACGACGCGGAGGATCTCCAGGATGGAGTTGGGGAAGTCGGTGTCCCAGCCGCCGGTGCCGAATCCGACCTGGCCGAAGATCTCGCGGTGCCGGAAGGACTTGAAGGCCTCCGAGTCGCACAGGAACCCGTAGAAGGTCTGGTTGTCGAGCTTCTCGACGAGCTTCGCCCAGATCTCCCGGATACGGGGGACATCGCGCTCCCGCATGGCGCGGTTCATGTCGGTGAAGTCGGCGCCCTCCTCCAGGCAGGCGTTCCACGCGGCGGCCACATCGCGGTAGACCTGCGGCAGGTCGTCGATGGTCTCGGCGTAGTGGGACTCGCCCTTGAGGTCGACCACGGTCGAGGGGGTCGCCTCGGACAGCGGGTTCGGGAACGGCTCGGTGACCAGTCCGACCAGGTCGATGTAGTGCTGGAGGGCCGTCGAGGACGGCGGGAAACGCATGGCGCCCATCTCTGCGGTGAGCTCCGGGTCGCAGCCGTCGAAGCCGACGGTGCGCAGCCGGCCGCCGATCCGGTCCGCCTCGTAGACGACGGGCTTCAGGCCCATCTTCATGAGCTCGTAGGCGGCGACGATGCCGGAGAGCCCGCCGCCGATGACGGCGACCTCGGTGCCGTGCTCGGTCGCGGGTATCTGGCCGAGGCCCGCGGGGTGGCCGAGGAAGTCGTCGTACGCGTACGGGAAGTCCGGACCGAACATGGTGATCGGCGGCTGAGCGTCGGTGTGCTGGACAGCGGTGGGCACCGTGGACGTCATGGGGTACGGACTCCTTGCACAAAAGGTGGGGCGGGGAAGGCCGGGCGGGCCCGGATCGTCGTGGCGTGGGGAGCGCCGCGGCTCAGTTCAGTGAGGTGTACAGGCCCGGGCGGCGGTCCTGGAGATACGGGTTGGCCTCGCGCGACGCGCTCAGGAAGGCGGGATCCACGTCGCCGACCACGAGTTCCTCGCCCCGGCCCGCGCGGGCCCGGGCGGCGCCGTCAGGGCCGGCGAGGCAGCTGAGCCCGACGAACTCGAACTCCCCCTCGGGGCCCGTCCTGTTGACGTAGGCGATGTACATCTGGCTCTCGAAGGCCCGCACCGGTACGAGCGACTCGGCGACGAACTGGAAGGGGTGCATCTGCGCGGTGGGCACCAGCAGGAGGTCGGTGCCGGCGAGGGCGTGCGCGCGGACGTTCTCCGGGAACTCCACGTCGTAGCAGATCAGCATGCCGATCGTGATGCCGTCGAGCTCGGCCTGGACGACGGGCAGGTCGCCGGGGGTGAACCACTGCTGCTCGAAGCAGCCGAAGAGGTGGGTCTTGCGGTAGTTCGCCAGGCGGCTGCCGTCGGGGCCGATCAACTGGGCGGAGTTGAAGATCCGGCCCGGGCCGTCGGCCCGGTCGCCGGACGCGGCGCCGTCGCGCTCGGGGTACCCGTACACGACCGCGATGCCGTGGCGGACGGCGATCTCGGCGACGGCCGTGGCACCGGGGCCGTCGGAGGGCTCCGCCAGCACGGGCAGCTCGTCCCCGATCGCGTATCCGGTCAGGAACAGCTCCGGGCACACCAGCAGACGGGCGCCGGCGTCAGCGGCGCGCGCGGCGGCCTCGTCGAGCGCCTTCAGATTCTCGGCGACCGAGCCCGGTCGGCCGGAACTCTGGAGCAGTGCGGTGCGCAGCGGCGGCATGGCTGACCTCGGACGGAGTGCGGTGGAGGAGACGTCAAAACGGTACGGGCCGGGCACCGGCCGGGACAAGGCGCGACCGTTGCGCGCTGATGAGCGATCCATTGCGCCGACGGTCCCGGGAGCGGCGATTCGTTGCGCCCTGTGACCTGCGACATCCGGAGGTGGGGTGAGACCAGCCGCTGATGCGGTCTACGGCTGCGGTCGTACGGCGCGCCGCACTCCCCCGCCCGGACGGCGGAGCCGGGCACCGCCTCGGGCGCGATGTGCGTCTGGAGGGCCGCCGGAAGAGTGGTCGTCGTCCCCTTCATCTGCCGAAAGGACCGCCATGAAGGCTCCTGTCCACCGTCGTACGAAGGTCGCCGCGATCGGCGCGGCCGTGCTGATCACCGCCGGGGCCACCGGGTCCGCCGTGGCGTCGGGCGACCCCGGCTCGCGGGGCGGCGGGCAGCGGGAGGCCGCCGCCCTCACCGGCTCCGCGAAGCTGTACCGCTCGCTCGGCGACGACATCACCTTCACCTTCGACGCGCATCTGGCGGCGAAGAACACCGATGACCCGCTCAAGGCCACCGGCACCTTCAGCTGGAGCCACTATCTGAACGGCAAGGGCGCCTGGGCGAAGGCCAGGGTCGACTGCCTGGTCACCGGCGGAAAGGTGGCCGTGGTCAGCGGTGTCATCACCGACACCGACCTGGAGGGGGCCAAGGGCACCCGGGTCGGCATCACCGTCCACGACGTCGGTCGGGGGGACCGGCTCGGCTACAGCTGGGCCGCCCAGGGCAGCCCGGTCGAGACGAAGGACCTGCCCAGATGCGTGGGCTCCGCGCCCTTCGAGAAGGTGACCGGGGGCTCGGGCGACTTCCGGGTGGTGCCCTGGAACCCCAAGCTCTGACGCGTCGGGGCCCGGCGTGTCAGGCGGGTGAGCCCGACGAGTAGCGCCGCAGCAGCGGCGAGAGCACCAGAACGGACTTGGTGCGCTCCACGAAGGGCTCGCCCGCGATCCGTTCCAGCACCCGCTCGAAGTGGCGCATGTCGGCCGCGAAGACCTGCACGATCGCGTCCGCGTCCCCCGTGACGGTGGAGGCGGACGCGATCTCCGGGTACCGCTTCAGCCCGCGCTCGATGGCCTCGGGCGAGGTGTTGCGGCTGCAGTAGATCTCGATGAACCCTTCGGTCTCCCAGCCGAGGGCCGCCGGGTCCACCCGTACGGTGAAGCCGGTGATGGCCCCCACGTCGCGCAGCCGGTCCACACGCCGCTTCACGGCGGGAGCGGACAGGCCCACCATCGCGCCGATGTCGGCGTAGGAGCGGCGGGCGTCCTCCGCCAGGGCGTGGACGATGCGTTCGTCGAGATCGTTGAGTCGCACTACGAATGGGTCACTTCTCTGCGGTGGCCAGTCGGGAGCGGCGCATGCCGTAACCGAAGTAGAACACGAGGCCGACCGCCATCCAGACTCCGAAGACCGCCCAGGTGACGGCCGGGAGGCTGAACATCATCCAGACGCAGAAGGCGAAGCCCGCCACCGGGAAGAGCGGCGAGAGCGGCACCCGGAACGTGCGGTCCATGTCCGGGCGCGTCCGGCGCAGCACCACGACCGCCACATTGACCAGGGCGAACGCGAAGAGCGTGCCGATGCTGGTCGCGTCGGCGAGCTGGCCCAGCGGGACGGCGGCCGCCAGCACCCCGCAGAACACCGAGACGATCACGGTGTTGGCGCGAGGCACGCCGCTCTTGCGGTCCACCTTGGAGAAGACCTTGGGGACAAGGCCGTCGCGGGACATCGCGAACAGGATGCGGGTCTGTCCGTAGAGCACCGTGAGGACGACGCTCGCAATGGCGATCACGGCGCCGGCGGCGAGCAGGACGGCCCAGAACGTCTGGCCCGTCACATCGCGCATGATGCCGGCGAGCGCGGCCTCCGACTCGCCGAAACCCTTCCACGGCCGGGCGCCCACGGCGACGGCCGCGACCAGCACGTACAGGGCCGTGACAATGAGCAGCGAGAGCATGATCGCGCGCGGCAGGTCGCGCTGCGGGTTCTTCGCCTCCTCGCCGGCCGTCGAGGCGGCGTCGAAGCCGATGTAGGAGAAGAACAGCGAGGCACCGGCGGCGCTGACGCCCGCCATGCCCAGCGGCATGAAGTTCTCGTAGTTGCCGGCCCGGAAGCCCTGGACGCCGACGGCGCAGAAGAGCACCAGGGCGGCGATCTTCACGACGACCATGACCGTGTTGGCGCGGGCACTCTCGCGGGCGCCGCCGAGCAGGAAGACCATCGCCAGGAGCACGACGATGAGGGCGGGCAGATTGAACAGGCCGCCGTCGCCCGGCGGTGCGGAGAGCACGTCCGGGATGGTCACGCCGATCGTGCCGTCGAGCAGTTCGTTGAGGTACTCGCCCCAGCCGACGGCCACCGCGGCGACCGACACCCCGTACTCGAGGATCAGACACCAGCCGCAGACCCAGGCGACGAGTTCGCCGAGCGTGGCGTAGGTGTACGAGTAGGAGGAACCGGAGACGGGGATCGTGCCGGCGAGTTCGGCGTAGGAGAGCGCCGAGAACAGTGCGGTGAGGCCTGCTATCACGAACGAGACCGTGACGGCGGGGCCCGCCTCGGGGACGGCTTCGCCGAGGACGACGAAGATGCCCGTGCCCAATGTGGCGCCGATGCTGATCATGGTCAGCTGCCACATGGACAGCGACCGGCGCAGCGAGCCGCCCTCACCCTGGCCACTCTCGGCAACCAGGCGCTCGACGGGCTTGCGCCGCATCAGCCGGGCGCCGGCGCCGGGGCGCCCGCCCTGCGGTGGCTCGGTCGAGGGTGGGGCTGCGCCGTGGTCCAGCACTGCGGGTGCTCCTTCATCGCTGCGGATCGCGGCAGGTGACCTGCGACGATCCACGGACATGACGGAGGGGTCCGCATGAGGGGGAGACCGCCGAGCAGACGGTCACCGCCACTCCTGGTACGGGGGATGAGCCTATGAGTCCGCGCTCGGAACCGGAAATGCACTGTCGTTGCGCATCGGCGGACGATCATTGCGCGATGACGGAGAGTATGGGGAAACATTGCGCTCCGCCGACCGCGGGCCTCGCCGCCGCGGTGAACGCAGGAGCGCTGGTCCGGTGAAACGCGCCGCACGCCGTGGTGAACGCGGACGTCGTCCTGCGGTGAACGCAGGCGTCACAACTCCCGCAGCCTGGTGGCGATCTCACGCAGCAGCACCGGGTCGTGCAGGTTCCGGGGCGTCACCGGCTCGGAGATCCTGACGAGACCGGCCTCGGCGAGGTCGGCGAGCAGCACACGGACGACGGTCAGCGGCAGATCGGCGTCGGCGGCGATCTCGGCGACCGGCCGGGGCTCGCGCCGCACCAGCTCCAGCAGCGCGCTGCGGGCGTGGTCGAGCGGCAGGTCGACGCCGTCCGGGTCCAGGGCCGTGACCTGGGACATCAGGTCGATGTTCTGCTCGGACGCGGGCCGGGTCCGCCCTCGGGTGACGGTGTAGGGCCGTACCAGGGGACCGGACTCGTCCTCGTACCAGTGGTCGCTCACGAGGACTCAGGTGCCGGTGTCCTCGGGGCCCGAGCGCGTGGGCACGGCCATGTGCCGTCCCACGCGCCGGACCAGCAGTGCCATTTCGTGGGCGAGCTGACCGACGTCCGTCTCGATGTCGGAGAGGACGGCCAGCCGGCTGCCGTCACCGGCCGGGGTGATGAAGAGGAAGGCGTTGTCGAGCATCACCATCGTCTGCCGTACGCTGCCCGCCGCGAACCGGTCGCCCGCCTCCTTCGCCAGGCTGTGGAAGCCCGCGCAGACGGCGGACAGATGCTCGATGTCCCGCCTGACCATGCCCCGGGACGCGCTGCCGACCAGCCCGTCCGCCGTGAGGAGCACCGCCTGCTGCACATGACCGGTCCTGGCCACCAGGTCGTCGAGGAGCCAGCCCAGGCCGGTACTTTCTCCGGTGCCTTCGTCAGCCATCGTCGTCGGTCCCTTCATCGGTCGTGCGGGCTTGCGGTGCGGTGCTCGGCGACTCGGGACCGACGCTGTCGTCGCGACGGCCGCGGTCCAGCCCCCGCTGGAAGGATCCGAAGATCGAGCGCATCTCCTCGGCGGACACCTCGCGGTCGGGGCCCCCGGCGGCGGACCGCGGCGCGTCACGCAGCGGGGGCGCGAGGGAGGCCTGGCGCACGCGGGTGGGCAGCCCTTGCAGCGGGGCCGCGGGGGCCGCCGACTCGCTCGGCCCGGCGGTCGGGTCCGGTACGGTTGCCGGCCTGGCGCCGGACGGGGTGTTCCCCTCCGTCGCAGGTACGTTCATCTCGGCGGCAGGGCCGGTCCCGTCCGTCGCAGGTGCCGCCTTCTCGGCGCCCGTGACAGTCCCGTCCGCCGCAGGTGCCGCCTTCTCGGCGGCAGGGCCGGTCCCGTCCGATACCGCCACCGGCCTTGCTCCGGACTCCGTTGTCGCCGTCGTCCTCTCCGGCGCGGGTTCCGGGTCACCCGTGGCACGGTCGTGCATGAGGGGCACGGGTTCGAGCGTGCGCCGCAAGGCCTCGGCCCGTACGGCCCGAGGCCGGGGCGGCGGCACGCTCTCCCGCTCCGCGGCGGCCTTACCCGGCTGCTCGACGGCGGCGAGGACCGCGGTGGGCAGGAAGACCACGGCCGTGGTGCCGCCGTACGGGGAGCGGGTGAGGGTGACACCGATGCCGTGCCGTTCGGCCAGGCGGCCGACGACATACAGCCCGAGGCGGTCGTCCTGCGCCGGATCGAAGTCGCCGGGCCGGGCCAGCGTCCGCTGGGCCTCCTCCAGCGCGGCCTGGTCCATGCCGAGTCCGCGGTCGTCGATCTCCAGCGCGAAGCCGTTGCCGACGCGTCCGGTGCGCATGGTGACCTGGGTGTGCGGCGGGGAGTACACGGCGGCGTTCTCGACGAGTTCGGCGACGAGGTGCACCACGTCCGCCACGGCGTCGGCCGTGATGCCGACCGCGGGCATGGGCGGTACGACGACGCGCGCGTAGTCCTCGATCTCGCCGACGGCCGCGGACACGATGTCGACGACCGGCACCGGCCGGCGCCATCGACGGCCGGGGGCGGCGCCGGAGAGGATGATCAGGCCCTCCGCGTGCCGGCGCATCCGGGTGGTCAGATGGTCGATGCGGAACAGGTCGTCGAGTGTGTCGGGGTCGCTGGTGCGGCGCTCCAGGGTGTCGACGAGCTTGGACTGACGGTGCACGAGCGCCTGGTTGCGGCGGGCGATGTTGAGCAGGACGGCGAAGATGCCCCGGCGCAGCGTGGACTGCTTGACGGCGGCCTCGACGGCGGCCAGCCGCGCGGCGTTGAGAGCCTGGCCCACCTGGTCGATCTCGTCGATCTCGTCCGGGCCGCGCTTCGGGTCGCCGAAGTCGAGGGGCGGAGCGGCGGCTGCCGCGTCGACCTCCTCGCCCGCGGCGAGCCGCTCCATCACGTCGGGCAGCTGGCGGGTGGCCAACAGGCCCGCGGCGTCGCGCAGTTCCTCCAGCCGGCGCGAGATGCGGCGGCCGCTGGCCACCGAGAACCAGATCGACAGACCGACCGCGGCCAGTCCCGCCACACCGACGACCGCCGCCTTGATCATCTCGTGGTAGGCGAAGGCGCGGCCCCGGTCGGACGCGTTGATCGCCGCATCGGTGCACAGCAGCATGTACCGCTGGACCGCGCGGTCCGTCGTGTCGCGCCAGGAGTCGCCGGCCATCGCCTCGCCGGCACCCGCGGGACCGGCCCGCAGCAGTGTGTCCTCCTGGGCGGCCAGGGCCCGGTAGACATCGCTGCGCTCGAAGCCGGCGAAGAGCTGCCGGGAGTCGGCCGGGAGGTCGGGCACATACGTGCGGTGGAAGACCCGGCGGTCCTCGATCGTGGCGGTGAGGGTGTCGTACTGCGCGTCGCTCAGCCGCCCGGCGGCGTGCGCGCCCGCCACCAGTGCGTCCTGCCGGGAGACGAACTCCCGCACCCGCACGAGTTCGACGACGACCTGCGCCTCGCGGGCGAGTTGGCCGGCCTGAAGCGCGGTGAGCGTGGACTGCACGTCGAAGGTGGGCTCCACCATCGTCGTGTACTCCTCGATCGCGCGGTCCCAGGAGATGGTCCGGCCCACGACCTTCTCGCGCAGCGCCTCCAGACCGTCGGCCGCGTCCGTCATCGCGTCCAGGGACTCCCGCTGGCGTGCGGAGAGGTCCTCGCGCCGCTCCCGGTCGCCGATCGCCTCGCGCATCGCGCGCACGGCCCGGTCTGTGGAGCGCTGCTGCTGGGTCAGACCGGCGACGGCGGCAGCGCCGTCCTGCGGCCCCGCCCCCAAGTACGCGGCGGAGAGCCGTCGTTCGATCTGGATCTGTCCCACGGCGGTGTCGACCGGCGTACCGAAGCTCTCGTACACGCTCTGGAGCCGTATGAGCGCTCGGAGATCACCGGTCACGGAGACCATGGCAAAGGTCCACAAGGACATCAGAGCAATGACGGGTATGACCGTCAATGTCACGATCCGTCCCCGGATCGTGGGGCGGCGAAGTCGCCGGCGCATGGTCTCCCCTGGGCAAGAGAGCTACTGAACAGCGGTGATTACCCCCGAGTAGGGGGCAGTCAAGTTACGCGACGCAGCATGCGCAACGCAACGTTCCTGGGGGTAACCGACCGTTCAGTAGGCACGGTATTTTCTGACTCCCCGTCAGTCCGTTGCGCGGTGCGCAAGCACCGCTCCGCGACCCGCAACCCGACCCCTGGAGGCCCCGGTGACCTGGCTCGATCCTCATCCGTTCCTGCGCGGAGTGGCCTGGCTGGACCGAGGACGGCCGGTGCGTGCGGATCCTGCGGACGCGCGCCGGCTGCCCTGGGACGCCTGGGAGCGGGCCACCCTGCCCATCGGCGTGCGCCTGGAGTTCACGGCCGATGACGCCGCCGCGGTCGAGATCCGCTATCGCGCCTCACCGCCGGGCGAGAGCGACGCGCTGCGGGATCTCCCGCACTGCTTCGCGCTGTGGCAGGACGGCCGCTGCGTCTCGGAGACGATCACCGAGCCCGCCGCCGAGTCGGTGGTCACCCTGGCGCTGCCGGGCAGCTCCGCCGCGCCCTTCACCGTGCATCCGCCCGAGTCCGTGGCACCCGAGATCCTCGGGCTGCGCGCGGTCGGCGGCTCGATCGCGCCCGCCCCACGGCAGCCCCGCTGGCTCGTGCACGGCGACTCCATCACCGAGGGCTGGTGGTCCACCCGTCCCGCCCATTCCTGGCCCGCCACGGCCGGTCGGCGGCTGGGCCTGGACACCGTCAACCTGGGATACGCGGGGTGCGCACACGGCGAGCCGGCCCTCGCGGAACAGCTGGCGTCGCTGGACGCCGATGCCATCACTCTCGCCTTCGGCACCAACTGCTGGTCCAGCACTCCCTGTTCGGCGCCGCTGATGTACGAGACGGTCCGCACCTTCCTCACCCTCGTACGACAGGGCCACCCCCGCACGCCCCTCCTGGTGGTCTCCCCCGTCCTGCGCCCCGGTGCGGAGAACACCCCGAACCGGCTGGGTGCCACGCTCGCGGATCTGCGGACGGCGATGGAACAGGCCGTCACGGACCGCAGGGAGGGCAGTGACGGCCAGGACGCGGACGACTGGCTCGCCCTGCTTCCCGGTCTCGACCTGCTCGCGGCTGAGCAACTGGCCGACGGGGTGCATCCCGACGACGAGGGACATGCCGTGCTGGCAGCCGCGGTGGCCGAGGCCCTCCCCTCCGCGCGGCCGAACTGATGAGGTGCAGACGCAAATACATGCTCCGGGACGGGGTACGCGAGCTGCGATGAACACTGAACCGCGGGTGGTGGCCGACCCCCCGCTCCCCAGCGACAGCGCCCGGGCCCGCAGGGCGACCGCGGACTTCCTGGCGCGCCACTGCCCGTGGGCCGACCTGGACGCCGTACTGCTCGTCGTGTCCGAGCTGGTCAGCAACGCGGTGCAGCACACGGCCGGCTGGTGGCGGCTCCATCTGGCGGCGGCCCAGGACACGCTGGTCGTCGAGATCGACGACTCCAGTCCCGCGATCCCGGTGTCCCGCGAGCCGGACTTCAGCGGCAGCGGCGGATTCGGCTGGCACATGGTGCACCAGCTCGCCGGAAAGGTGGAGATCAGCCCCCTGCCCTGCGGCAAGCGGGTCCAGGCCACGTGGGTGAGGAAGATCCCCGCGGCGGCGTCTGCCTGCTGACGGCGGCCGGAAGGGCCGAGCGCGCTGCCCGCCCGCAGGTGCCGGCCCGCGGGCCCCCTTCGCCACACCGCGGCGGCATCGTCACGCGGTACGCAGGAACGACAGCACACGGCGCGCACGAACCACGGCGCCCTCCCACGCATCAACGGCGCGCTCTCCCGGAATCACAGGAGGCGGCGCCCCCTGTCAGGTGGGGCGCCGCCTGTCCCGTGGGGGGATCTTCCCGTGGGGGGAAGTGTGAGGGCGGGAGTTCACGCTCCCGCGAGCAGGCCCTCGCGAAGTCGCGAGGTGATGCGGTTCAGCAGCCGGGACACATGCATCTGCGAGACGCCGAGCTCCGCACCGATCTCCGCCTGCGTCAGCTCCTGGCCGAAGCGCATGGCGAGGATCAGCCTGTCCCGGTCGTCGAGTTCCTGGATGAGCGGCTTGAGCGCCTGCACGTTCTCGGCGATCTCCAGATCGGTGTCCGGTGCGCCGAGCCGGTCGGACAGCGGTGCCGACGCGTGATCGGAGGCGTCGTCGATGGGCGTGTCGATGGAGCCGGCGGTGTAGCCGTTGCTCGCGACGATGCCCTCGATGACCTCTTCCTCGTCGAGCTCGAGGTGCGCGGCGAGCTCCGCCGTGCTCGGCGCCCGGTCGAGCCGCTGCGAGAGCTCGTCGGCCGCCTTCGCCAGATCTATCCGCAACTCCTGGAGCCGCCGCGGCACATGGACCGCCCAGCTGGTGTCACGGAAGAACCGCTTGATCTCACCGACGATGTACGGGACGGCGAAGGTCGCGAACTCCACCTCGCGGCTCAGCTCGAACCGGTCGATCGCCTTGATCAGGCCGATCGTCCCGACCTGGACGATGTCCTCCATCTGCTCGGCCCGGTTCCGGAAGCGGCCGGCCGCGTACTTCACCAGAGCGAGGTTCAGCTCGATGAGGGTGTTCCGCACGTACTGGTAGTCGGGGGTGCCTTCCTCCAGCGAGGACAGGCGCACGAAGAAGACCTTGGAGATCTCCCGTGCGTCCTTGGGAGCGACCGCCCTGGGGTCCCGCACCTCCGGAAGCTCGAGCTCGCGGCTCGGGCACCGTGTTCCCGGCTCTGTGCGTTCGGTCGCAACCGTACTCGCCGTGGACACTAAGTCCTCCCCTGCTCCGTGGTCAGTGCAACGGCCCGTCTACCCCGAGTCCTCCCACACATGCCTCTGAATTTCGAACTCGTGGAAAAGGCTGGTGGGAGCGGCCTGTCGGAGCCGACCCGGATAGCCAGATGGCAGATGGCAGATGGCACGGATGCAAGCGCAGACGCAGACGTCCGGCCCCGGACGATGCCGGGACCGGACACGAACGGCCGTGCGGGCGAGGGCTCGTCGCCCGAGATCCTGTCGCTCGGATCAGGCGCTGTCAGGCCCTGCGGTGCTCAGCTCCAACTGG
Source organism: Streptomyces sp. CA-251247 (assembly GCF_050952975.1). Classification (NCBI taxonomy): domain Bacteria; kingdom Bacillati; phylum Actinomycetota; class Actinomycetes; order Kitasatosporales; family Streptomycetaceae; genus Streptomyces; species Streptomyces sp. CA-251247. Next base: position 1,379,196 of record NZ_CP191861.1, read on the forward strand.
CGTGCAGCGGCTTGCCCTCGGCGTACCCCGCGGCGCTCTGCACACCGACGATCGCCCGCTCGGCGAACTCCTCCAGGGAGTTGGCGCCGGCGTACGTGCAGGACGAGCGGACGCCCGCGATGATCGAGTCGATGAGGTCCTCGACGCCGGGACGGGTCGGGTCGAGGAACATGCGCGAGGTGGAGATGCCCTCCTCGAACAGCGCCTTGCGGGCCCGGTCGTACGCGGATTCCTCACTCGTACGGTTGCGGACGGCCCGCGCGGACGCCATGCCGAAGGACTCCTTGTAGAGCCGTCCGTCGGCGGTCTGCTGGAGGTCGCCCGGGGACTCGTACGTACCGGCGAACCACGAGCCGATCATGACGTTGGACGCGCCCGCGGCGAGCGCCATGGCGACATCGCGGGGGTGGCGGACACCGCCGTCGGCCCAGACGTGCTTGCCGTACTTCTTCGCCTCGGCCGCGCACTCCAGCACCGCCGAGAACTGCGGCCGGCCCACGCCGGTCATCATGCGGGTGGTGCACATGGCACCGGGGCCCACGCCGACCTTGATGATGTCGGCGCCGGCCTCGACGAGGTCGCGCACACCCTCGGCGGCGACGATGTTGCCCGCCACGATGGGCACGTGCGGGTCCAGTCCGCGGACCGCCTTGATCGCGGCGATCATCGATTCCTGGTGGCCGTGCGCCGTGTCGACCACGAGGGTGTCGACGCCCGCGTCGAGAAGCTGCTTGGCCTTGCCCGCGACATTGCCGTTGATGCCGACGGCCGCGGCGATGCGCAGCCTGCCCTGGGCATCCACGGCAGGGCTGTAGAGCGTCGCGCGCAGGGCGCCCTTACGGGTGAGGATGCCGACGAGACGGCCGTTCCGGTCGACCGCAGGGGCGTAGCGCCTGTTGGCCGCGTCCAGCGTGTTGAAGGCGTCGCGGGGGTCGATGTCCGCGTCGATCAGCAGCAGGTCCTTGGACATGACCTCGGAGAGCTGGGTGAAGCGGTCGACGCCGGTCAGGTCGGCGTCGGTGACGACTCCGACGGGCCGGTGGTCGGCGTCGACGACCACGCCGGCGTCGTGGGCACGCTTGGGCAGCAGGGCCAGCGCGTCGGCGACGGTCTGCGTGGGGGCGAGCACGATCGGGGTGTCCAGGACGTGGTGACGCGTCTTGACCCAGCCGATGACCTCGGTGACGACCTCGATCGGAATGTCCTGGGGGATGACGACGAGCCCGCCGCGGCGGGCGAGCGTCTCCGCCATCCGGCGGCCCGCGATGGCGGTCATATTGGCGACGACCAGCGGGATGGTGGTACCGCTTCCGTCGGGGGACGAGAGGTCCACACCCAGACGGGAGCCCACGGCCGAGCGGCTCGGCACCATGAACACGTCGTCGTACGTCAGGTCGTACGGCGGCTTCAGATCATTGAGGAAACGCACGTGCTGATCATCCCAGTCGATCGGAGTTGGCCCCCGGTCATCTCAGCCGGGGAAATCGCACGTACTTCATTGTCCCATGCCCACCCGCATGCACGGCCCGGACGATTCCTCCAGGTCAGCACGGGTGGGCTCGTGCGATCGTCCAAGGCCGTCCGCCCGGCCCGCACCCGTCAGTCGTCGGGGTCCGCACGCTCCAGCGCCGGGCGTGGCCCCGCCTGGACCGAGAGCAGGTGGTCGGCGGCCGCCGTGTCCGTCACGAGGCTGGTGACGAGGCCGGAGCGCAGGACGGCCGCAATGGCCTCCGCCTTGCGCTGGCCGCCCGCGATGGCCACCACCTCGGGGATGCGGCGCAGCCGGTCGGCCTCGACGGTGATGCAGCGTTCGCCCAGGTCACGGCCGACGCGTCGGCCGTCCCGGTCGAAGAGGTGCGCCGACATCTCGGCGGCCACACCGAAGGAGGCGTACCGGGCGCGCTCCTCGTCGCTGAGCATGTCGTACACCGTCGAGATGCCCGGCTCCCAGGACCCGATGGAGACGGCCGCGACGGTGACCTTGTCGAAGTACTCGAAGGCGCGGGCGATACCGGTCTGGTTGCGCAGCGCGGCCGCGGTGGCGGCGTCGGGCAGCAGCATCGGCGCGTAGATGGGGTGGGCGTCGCCGCCGGAGACCTGGGCCGCGCGTCTGACCGCCTCCACCGAGCCGCGCTCGGCGGTACCCGCGTCGTAGACGCCCGTGAGCTGGACGACGGTGCAGGGCGGCAGCCGGTCCAGCGCGGCCGCCATGTGGATGGTGGACCGGCCCCAGGCCAGACCCAGCACATCACCCTCGTTCACCAGTTCGCCGAGCAGGTCGGCGGCCACCTCGCCCAGGTTCTCCGGGTCCGGCGACTCGTCCGCGGCCTCGGCCGGCGATTCGACCACGACCGCGTGACGCAGTCCGAAATGGGCACGGAGGGCGTCGGAGCGCTCGGCGTCCAGCTCCGCCGGGACGCGGATCTCGATCCTGACGAGATCGCGTTCCAGGGCGGTCTCCAGAACGCGCGCCACCTTGAAGCGGCTGACGCCGAACTCCTCCGCGATCTGGATCTTGGACTTGCCCTCGAGGTAGAAGCGGCGGGCCATGGCCGCCGCCTGCACCAGCTCCGCGGGTCCCATCCGCAGGGCAGACCGTCCCGCCGACCTTGCAGACACCGCGATCTCCTCACTGCTGTTCGCACTCCAGATCTGCAATCCTGTCAGATCCGGCGGTTGTCGATCAGCCCCGAAGGGCCGAGTTCACTTGCTTGTGGCTCAGTGGTTGCAAGCCCAGCTCGCCGAGGCGATGCTCTGCTCCCCCTTGGCACGCAGGGCGCGCACCGCCTGGGCCGGGTCCTCGGCGCCGTAGACCGCGGAGCCCGCGACGAAGACGTCCGCGCCCGCCTCGGCGCACCGCTCGATCGTGGCGTCCGAGACTCCGCCGTCCACCTGGAGCCACAGGGCGAGGCCGTGCTTGGAGATCAGCTCACGGGTGCGGCGGATCTTGGGCAGCATGATGTCGAGGAAGGCCTGACCGCCGAAGCCGGGCTCCACGGTCATGATCAGCAGCATGTCGAGCTCGGGAAGCAGATCCTCGTACGGCTCGATCGGGGTGGCCGGCTTGAGCGCCATCGAGGCGCGGGCCCCCTTGGCGCGGATCTCGCGGGCCAGCCGGACCGGTGCGGCGGCGGCCTCCACGTGGAAGGTGACGGATCCGGCCCCTGCCTCGACGTACTGGGGCGCCCACCGATCAGGGTCGTCGATCATCAGATGGCAGTCCAGCGGGGTGTCCGTCGCCCGGCTGAGGGATTCCACGATCGGCACACCCAGCGTCAGGTTGGGCACGAAGTGGTTGTCCATCACGTCGACATGGAGCCAGTCGGCGCCCTCGACGGCCCTGGCCTCTTCCGCCAGGCGGGAGAAGTCGGCGGAGAGGATACTGGGGTTGATCTGTACGGCCATGGGCCAAGCCTGCCATGTTCCGGGGGTCTTCCCCTCCCCGGTACGGGTTCCGGTCCGGACCAAAGGGCTCCGGGATCAGCACAGTCCGTGCAATCCTGGCGTTTTCGGCCAGGGTCGAGGCCAATGGGGGCGTCATGCCGGACGGGAACACGGGACGGATGCGGCCTCGCCGGGGCGTCGCCCACCTGGTCTGCGGGCCACGCGCCAAGTGGATCGTGGTCGTGCTCTGGCTGGCGGTGATGGTGCTGGCGTTCCCCCTGGCGCAGAAACTCACCGACGCCCAGGACAACGACGCGGCGTCCTGGCTGCCCGGCAGCGCGGAGTCCACTCAAGTCCTGCACGAGGCCGAGGAGTTCAGGCCCGAGGTCATTCCGGCCATCGTCGTCTACGCCCGCGGGAGCGGCCTCACGGCGGCCGACCGTGCGCGTATCACCGAGGACGTCGCCGAGCTGAAGCAGCTGAGCGCGCACGGCGTGCTGGGCGACGAGGTCCGCGGTCCGGTGCTGGACCGGCCGTCGGATCCGCGGGCGGCCCAGGTCTTCGTCCCCATCGTCATGGACGAGAAGGGCTGGGAGCGGATCGGCCCGGCCGTGGACTCGATCCGCGGGGTGACGGGGACCGGGACGGATGGCCTCGCGGTGCACGTCACGGGTCCGGGCGGCACGGCGGCCGACTCCTCCGCGGCCTTCGAGGGCATCGACTCGACGCTGCTGGTCTCGGCGCTCGCCGTGGTGATCGTGATGCTGCTGATCACCTACCGCAGCCCCACGCTGCTGCTGGTGCCGGTGATCGCGGCCGTTGCGTCGCTCTCCACCGCGCAGGCACTGATCTATCTGCTGGCGGAGTACGCCGGTCTGACCGTCAACGGGCAGAGCGCGGGCATTCTGACGGTCCTCGTCTTCGGCGCCGGGACGGACTATGCCCTCTTGCTGATCGCGCGCTACCGCGAGGAGTTGCGCCGCCACGAGGACCGGCACGAGGCGATGGCTCTCGCGCTGCACCGTGCGGGGCCGGCCGTGCTGGCGAGCGGAGCCACGGTGGTGCTCGGCATGCTGGTCCTGCTCTTCGCCGAGATGAACTCCACCAGCGGCCTCGGCCCGGTCGCAGCGATCGGGGTGGCGGTGGCGCTGATCGCCATGATCACGCTGTTCCCTGCCCTGCTCGTCATCTTCGGCCGCTGGATCTTCTGGCCGGTGATCCCGCACTTCGGCTCACCCGAGCCCACGGAGTCCGGAGTGTGGGCACGGATGGGCCGGTGGATCGCCCGGCGGCCGCGGGCGATCTGGGCCGTCACGGCGGTCGTTCTGGTGGCCTTCTCGATCGGCCTGACCCAGCTGCGCGCCGAGGGGATCAGCAACGCGGACTCCTTCACGGACAAGCCCGACTCGATCGTCGGACAGGAGGTCCAGGCGCAGTACTTCCCCGCGGGCAGCGGCGACCCGCTGATCATCATCAGCGACGCGGCACAGGCCGGGCGGGTGAGGGCGGCCGTGGCGTCCACGCCCGGCGTGGTCCCCGCCTCGATCACCGTTCCGCCCGGCACCAAGCCCGTGCACGAGGGGCGGGTGCTCGTCGAGGCGACGATGACCGCGCCCGCGGACAGCGCGGCGGCGAAGGACACCGTGGAACGCGTCCGGGACGCGGTCCACGCGGTCCCGGACGCGGATGCGCAGGTGGGCGGCGGCACAGCTGCCCTGCTGGACATGGACACCGCCACCCGACACGACAACCTGCTGATCATCCCGCTGGTCCTGCTGGTCGTCCTGCTGGTACTGACGGTCCTGCTGCGGGCCCTGGTGGCGCCGCTGCTGCTGATCGCGACGGTGGTGCTGTCGTTCGCCGCCGCGCTGGGGCTCAGTGCGCTCGCGTTCCGCTACATCTTCGACTTCGCGGGCGAGACGACGGACTTCCCGCTGTTCGTCTTCGTGTTCCTGGTCGCGCTGGGCATCGACTACAACATCTTCCTGTCCACGCGTATCCGCGAGGAGGCCGGCCGCCAGGGCACACGAGCGGGCGTGGTGACGGGCCTCGCCGCCACCGGCGCGGTGATCACCTCGGCGGGCCTGGTTCTGGCGGGCACGTTCGCGGCGCTGGGCACCCTCCCCATCGTCGCCTTCGCCGAAATCGGCTTCGCGGTGGCGCTCGGCGTCCTGCTGGACACGTTCGTCGTCCGCTCGGTCCTGGTCACGTCCCTGTTCCTGGACGCGGGCCCGAGGGTGTGGTGGCCGCACCCGATGTCACGCGAGGAGGACCCGAAGGAGCCCCCGACGAAGGCGGAGGAACCGGCGAAGGTCTGACGAAGGTCTCACTCGTGGGCGCAGGGGCCCGCGTCTGTCTGCCGGAACACGCGTCCCTCGCGGCCGCCCCTGAACCCGCCGGGGCAGCCTCGGGCCTGTCGGCCCGACACTCCTCACCCCGTGCGCCTCAGCAGTGCCAGATACATCGCGTCCGTGCCGTGCAGATGCGGCCACAGCTGGACGTCCGGGCCGTCGCCGAGTGCCGGGACGTCCGGCATCAGGGGCCTCGCGTCCAGGAGTTCCGCCTCGACCGGGTCGCCTCCGCGGCCGCGGAGGACGTCGTCGACGACCACGCGCGTCTCGGCGAGGTGCGGTGAACACGTCGCGTATCCCACCACTCCCCCGACCCGGACCGCGCTGAGCGCCTCGCGCAGCAGGGCGCGCTGGAGCGGTGCGAAGCCCTCCAGGTCCTCGGGACGGCGGCGCCAGCGGGCCTCCGGGCGGCGGCGCAAGGCGCCGAGGCCGGTGCACGGGACGTCGACGAGCACCCGGTCGAACGTGCCCGGCAGCCACGGCGGGCGCGTGCCGTCCGCGGCGATGACCTGGTACGGGCCGGGGTTGCCCGCCAGCGCCCGCTCCACCAGGCGCGCGCGGTGCGGCTGCTTCTCGGCGGCCAGGAGCGAGGCACCGCGCTGCGCCGCGAGCGCCGCCAGCAGGGCCGCCTTGCCACCGGGACCGGCGCAGGCGTCGAGCCAGCGCTCGTCGGCGCCCTCCAGCGGCGCACCGGCCAGCGCGATCGCGACGAGCTGGCTGCCCTCGTCCTGCACGCCCGCCCGGCCCTCGCGTACCGCCTCCAGCGCGCCCGGCTCGCCGCCCTCCGCCATCCGTACGGCATACGGGGACCAGCGGCCCGGCAGGGCTGATTCCTCGCCCACCGCCGCCAGCAGCTCGTCCGTCGTGGAGCGGCCGGGACGGGCGACGAGGGTCACCTCGGGACGCTCGTTGTCGGCCTCCAGCAGGTCCTCGATGCCGGCGCGGCCACCGCCCAGGGAGTCCCACAGTGCGGAGACGACCCACCGCGGGTGGGAGTGCACCACGGCGAGATGGTCCTCGGCGTCCTCGTCGTACGGCGGGGCGACCCGCTCCACCCAGGTGTCGAGGTCGTCCTGCGAGATCTTGCGCAGCACGGCGTTGACGAACCTGGCGCGCCCGTCGCCGAGCACCACCCGCGCCAGCTCCACGCTCGCCGAGACCGCGGCGTGCGTCGGAATACGGGTGCCGAGCAGCTGATGGGCACCGAGCGCCAGCACATCGAGCACCGGCGGATCGACCTCACGCAGCGGCCGGTCGATACAGGTGGCGATGATCGCGTCGTACGTGCCCTGCCGGCGCAGTGTCCCGTACACCAGCTCCGTCGCCAGCGCCGCGTCCCGCGCGTCGAAGTCGCCCTGCTCGCGGGCCTTCTTCAGCAGCGGCGGCAGGACGAGGTTGGCGTACGCGTCCCGCTCGTCGACGGCCCGCAGTGCCTCGAAGGCCAGGATCCGCACCGGATCCTTCTTCGGGCGGCGGTAGGGCTTGGGGGTACGGCGACGTGCCTGCTCGTTCAAAGGTGCTCCGCGATCGAAAGGGTCCAACCCCCTCAGCCTACGTCGGCGACGCCGACGCGCTCACCGGGGGCGATCCGCACCCCGCGGGCCCAGTCGGCGGCGCGCATCGGCTTCTTGCCCTGCGGCTGGACCCAGAGCAGCTCGACCGCGTGGGACCCGGTGCCGACGTGGACGTTGTTCTTGCCGGCCGCGAGTGCGCCGGGAGTGAGGTCCATGCGGTCGGCGGCCGGCCGCGCGTTCACGATCTTGAGCCGTTCGCCGCGGAACTCCGTCCAGGCGCCCGGCGCCGGGGTGCAGGCGCGGATGACGCGGTCCACCCGCAGGGCCGGGGCCCGCCAGTCGACGCGGGCGTCCTCGACGGTGATCTTCGGCGCCAGCGAGACGCCCTCCGCGGGCTGCGGCACCGCGTGCAGGCTGCCGTCCTCGATGCCGTCCATGGTCGCCGAGAGCAGTCCGGCACCGGCGAACGCGAGCCGGGTGAGCAGATCGCCGCTGGTGTCGGTGGACCGCACCTGCTCGGTGATCACGCCGTAGACCGGGCCCGAGTCGAGGCCCTCCTCGATCAGGAAGGTGGCGGCGCCCGTCATGTCGTCCCCGGCGAGCAGGGCGTGCTGCACCGGCGCGGCGCCGCGCCAGGCCGGGAGCAGCGAGAAGTGCAGGTTCACCCAGCCGCGTGCGGGCACGTCGAGGGCGACCTTCGGCAGCAGCGCGCCGTACGCGACGACGGGGCAGCAGTCGGGCGCGATCTCCCGCAGCCGGGCCAGGAAGTCCTCGTCCCGCGGCTTGGCCGGCTTGAGCACCTCGATCCCGGCCTCTTCGGCGCGCTGCGCGACCGGACTGGCGACCAGGTGCCGTCCGCGTCCCGCGGGCGCGTCCGGCCGGGTGACGACGGCGGCCACCTCGTGCCGCCCGGAGGCGATCAGGGCGTCCAGAGCGGGTACGGCGACCTCGGGGGTGCCTGCGAAGACGAGCTTCATGGGGTGGCTGACTGCCTCTCAGGCTGGATGGAGCGGTGGGGCGGCGACGCGTGCGTCGACGAGCAGCACACCAGTCTATGGGCCCCTGGCGCAGGGGGCGTACGGGCCGCCGCGCGCCCCACGCATATGCGTCCACGCCCCCGAGGCGTGACCACATCGCCCGCTGGCGCGTTGGTCAAGAGAGATTGACCGAAACGGGCCGCCAGGATGCGGCCCACCCCCTTTTCAACGCCGGTTCGAGAGGCTTGCCAATGGCCGACCACGCAACCCACGACGCCCAAGCCCGGGCAAGTCTGCATCTGTTGGTGCGGGACATCGAGCGGGTCCGCCGGCAGGTGGACGCATTGCGCACGCTCACCGCGCAGCTGGGCAATGTCTACCGGCCCCGCCGCTCCGGCCCCTCCGCGGGCTTCGTCGTCTACGGCAGGGCTCCCGCGCCGACCGTCCGTCTCGCCCAGGAGCTGCGGGACAGCGTCGAGACGCTGGTGACGGCGGCGGTGGACTTCGACCGCTCGCTGGGCTTCTCGTGGGACGCGGTCGGTTCGGCGCTCGGGGTCACCAAGCAGGCCGTCCACCGCCGTTACGGCGCCCGCAGGGCCACGCAGCAGGCGGCCGTCGACGGGGACCACGCCGTGGAGACGACGACGCGCACGCTCCCGCCGACGGGAATCCCCTCGCCGGGGCTGCCGGCGCCGGGGCTGCCCGCGGTGCCCGCCGCCCGCACCATGCCGCCGCAGCCGACGGCCACCAGCCAATCCCTCCGGGAGGAGGCCCGCCCGAGCGCCTTCCCCGGCCCGCGCAACGGCTGACCTTCCACCCCCGGCTGCTGCCCCCGCCCGCGAGGACGGGGGCAGCCGTCTGTCGTCGCGTACGACCACGGGGGGGGCGGTGGGACGTGCGCAGCCGGTGGAGGACCGGGCGCGCCACGCAGCGAGCACCCCGCGGCGGGTCCTCAGCCGATGTCCGGAGGGTCGATCCTGATCCGGACCTGGTCCGTACCCCCGCGTGCCATCCGGGCCGCCTGCGCCGCCTTCAGAGCAGCCGCGAGCGCCGCCCCGCTGCCCGGCGGAACGCGCAGCAGCGCCCGCTCCCAGCTCTCCCCCACCGGCGGATCGCCCGGCCGACGCGGCCGGCCGGGGTCCGCGACAGGCAGCGGTACCGGGCCCAGCACCTCCACATCGGGTGGGAGTCCGGCCGTCGAGATGAAGGCCGCCACGACATCCGCCCGGCCGGTCACGGCCGCCATCCGCGACACGGGCGGGAATCCGAGCTCGGCCCGCTCGGCCAGTTCCCGCTGGGCATGACCGACGGGGTCCCAGCGGACGAGCGCCTGGACGGGCCGCAGGGTCGGTTCGGCGACGACGACCACGGTGCCGCCCTCGCTCTGGCCGCGCACCAGGGACGACGCGTCGATCCAGCGTCTGAGCGCGTCCTCGCCGGCGCGCAGATCGGGCCGCCCCAGCATCGCCCAGCCGTCGAGCAGCAGTGCCGCCGCGTAGCCGCCCTCGGCGACGGGCTCGGCACCCGGGGTGCTCACCACCAGCGCGGGCCGCGCCGGGACGGTGTCCAGCACATGGTCGCGGCCCGAGGTGCGCACCGGGACGGCGGGAAAGGCCCGGCCGAGCTCCTCGGCGGTGCGCCGTGCGCCGACGACACTCGCCCGCAGCCGCGCAGCCCCGCAGGCCACGCAGTGCCAGTCCGTGGCACCGCGCCCGCACCAGCGGCAGGTCAGATCACGCGCGTCCGGTGCTTCGAGAGGTCCCGCACAGTGCCGGCACCGGGCCGGGGTACGGCACCGCTCACAGGCGAGGCGGGGCGCGTAGCCGCGCCGGGGCACCTGCACCAGCACCGGTCCGCTCTTCAGCCCCTCCCGCACGGCCTGCCAGGCCACGCTGGGCAGCCGCGCGGCCCGGGCCGCCTCGTCCCGTGCCAGGTCCTGGTCGCCGACCGTACGGACCAGTGGCGCGGCGGTGCGCACCTGCTCCCGGTCGGCGGCCAGCGGCAGCGCCCAGCCGCTCTCGACCAGCTGGGCCGCCTCCACCGTGCAGCTCGTGCCGCCCAGCAGGAACGCGCAGGTCTCGTGGGTGGCGCGGAGTTCCAGTACCTCTCGGACGTGCGGGAAGGGGGCGTTCTCGTCGCTGTGGCTGGAGTCGCCGTCGTCCCAGACGGCGACCAGTCCGAGGTCCTGCACGGGGGCGAACATCGCGGCCCGCGTCCCGACGACGGCCTTCACCGAGCCTCTGCGCACGGCGAGCCACTGGCGGTACCGCTTCTCGGGCCCCGACTCGGCGGTCAGCAGCGCATGCCGGCCGGCACCCAGCAGCTCGGTGAGCGCGGCGTCGACCCGCGCCGCACGCCGCCCGTCCGGCACGACCACCAGGGCGCCCCTGCCCGAGGCGAGGGTGGCGGCGACGGCGCGCGCCAACTCGTCGGGCCAGCGAGGGCCGGGCAGCGCGGTCCACACGGCCCGGGGTGTCCCTCCGGATGCCAGCGCCTCCAGGAAGGCGGGCCCCCGGCCGTACCGCGTCCAGCTGCCGGGCTCGGGGACCGGCGGCGCGGGCAGCGGGTCGGGCGACGGCTTGGACTCGGCCCGTCCGTTCCTCGGCGGGATCGCGAGTTGGAGGACGTCCGCGAGGCTCCCCGCGTACCGGTCGGCGACCGCACGTGCGAGGGCCAGCATCTGCGGGCCGAGCACGGGCTCGGGCGAGACGACATAGGCGAGCGCGGCGAGCGCCCCGCCGTAGTCGCTCTCGGCACGCCGCTCGACGAGGAAGCCGTCGATCAGACCGCCGCCCTCGCGCCGTCCGTCGCGCACCCGGTGCCCCCCGGCGCCGAAGCGCACACGCACCCGCACCCCCGGCTGCGCGTCGGCGTCGAGCTCCTCGGGCACGGCGTAGTCGAAGTACTGGTCGAGGTGCAGCACGCCTTTGTTGACCATCACCCGCGCCACGGGCAGGTCCCGGGCGAGCGCCGCACCCCGCCAGGTCCGCGGCTTGGCCTTGGGCACCTTGGCCTTGCGGACGGTCTCCCGGATGAGCGCAAGCTGCTCCGGCCCACCGGCGGCGGGCTCGTCGGGCTGCTCGTTGTCGCTGCTCACAGCCAAATTCCTACCAGATGCCACCGACAGCGGGCCCGGGCCGTGGTGCGGCCCCGGAGCACGGCCGAGGCCCGGTACCCCCTCAAGGGTGCCGGGCCTCGGGCCGTGCGGGAGGTACGGGGCTACAGGCCCGCGGCCGTACGCAGCGCGTCCACGCGGTCCGTGCGCTCCCAGGTGAAGTCCGCGAGCTCGCGGCCGAAGTGGCCGTAGGCGGCCGTCTGCGCGTAGATCGGGCGCAGCAGCTCCAGGTCGCGGATGATCGCGGCCGGACGGAGGTCGAAGACCTCCCCGATGGACTGCTCGATCTTCTCGACGTCGACCGTCGCGGTGCCGAAGGTCTCGACGAAGAGACCGACGGGCTCGGCCTTGCCGATCGCGTAGGCGACCTGGACCTCGCAGCGGGCGGCGAGGCCGGCGGCCACGACGTTCTTCGCGACCCAGCGCATCGCGTAGGCGGCCGAGCGGTCGACCTTGGACGGGTCCTTGCCGGAGAAGGCACCGCCGCCGTGGCGGGCCATGCCGCCGTAGGTGTCGATGATGATCTTGCGGCCGGTGAGGCCGGCGTCGCCCATCGGGCCGCCGATCTCGAAGCGGCCGGTCGGGTTGACCAGCAGGCGGTAGCCGTCGGTGTCCAGCTTGATGCCGTCCTCGACGAGCTGCTTCAGCACGTGCTCGACGACGAACTCACGGATGTCGGGAGCGAGCAGCGAGTCCAGGTCGATGTCCGACGCGTGCTGCGAGGAGACCACGACGGTGTCCAGACGGACCGCCTTGTCGCCGTCGTACTCGATGGTGACCTGCGTCTTTCCGTCGGGGCGCAGGTACGGGATCGTCCCGTTCTTACGGACCTCGGAGAGACGGCGGGAGAGCCGGTGCGCCAGGTGGATCGGCAGCGGCATCAGCTCGGGCGTCTCGTCGCAGGCGTAGCCGAACATCAGGCCCTGGTCGCCGGCGCCCTGCTTGTCGAGCTCGTCCTCATCGCCCTCGACCCGCTTCTCGTACGCCGTGTCGACACCCTGCGCGATGTCCGGCGACTGCGCGCCGATGGAGACCGAGACTCCGCAGGACGCGCCGTCGAAGCCCTTCTTCGAGGAGTCGTAACCGATCTCGAGGATCTTGTTGCGCACGAGCGTGGGGATGTCGGCGTAGGCCTTGGTGGTCACCTCGCCGGCGACGTGCACCAGGCCGGTGGTGATCAGGGTCTCCACGGCGACGCGGGACGTCGGGTCCTCGCGCAGCAGTGCGTCGAGGATGGTGTCGCTGATCTGGTCAGCGATCTTGTCGGGGTGACCCTCGGTCACAGACTCCGAGGTGAAGAGACGGCGGGACACATCGCTCCCTGGGGTTGCAGCGGCTGCTGGCTGATCATTGGCGGACCGGCAGGGGGCTGCGCCCCGCGACGTTCCATGGGCAGTTTATCCGTCGCCCTCCTCCGGCAGTCCACCTGTCTCGCTCCGTGGGAGTCCGATGGGACCACTGTCACCTGCGGCGGAGGGGTGGCGGAACGGCAGGAGGGCCGGATTTCACCGTCGGTACGCCGGGTTTGGCCGATTTTCGCCCATCTGTCGATCCGCCATCAAGAATTCACCCGAGCCTGGGGGCCACCAGGTCCCAGACGGTGTCCGCGAGCGCCTCCTTGGGCCCGTGCGGCACGGGTGTCTCGCCGCCGTCCGCGGTGAGGACCACCGCCTCGTTCTCCTCCGAGCCGAAGGTCTTGCGCTCGCCGACCTCGTTGACCACGAGCAGGTCGCAGCCCTTGCGGCGGAGCTTGTCGCGGCCGTTGGCGAGGACGTCGTCGGTCTCGGCGGCGAAGCCGACAATCACCTGATCGGCCCGAGCCCGTTCGTGGGAGATCTCCGCGAGGATGTCGGGGTTGCGGACCAGTGCGATCGGCGCCGGCTCCTGCCCGTCCTTCTTCTTGATCTTTCCGGAGGCGTAGGCGGCGGGCCGGAAATCGGCCACCGCGGCGGCCATCACGACCGCGTCGGCGTCCGCCGCGGCCTTGATCACCGCCTCCCGCAGCTGCACGGCCGTGCCGACGTGGACGACGTCGCACCCCGCGGGATCGGCCATGTGGGTGTTGGCCTCGATGAGCGTGACCCGGGCACCGCGGGCCGCGGCCGTACGGGCGAGGGCGTACCCCTGCTTACCGGAGGAGCGGTTGCCCAGGTACCGCACCGGGTCGAGCGGCTCGCGCGTGCCGCCGGCGCTGACGACGACATGGCGGCCGGCCAGATCCGGCTCGGCCGCGCCGCGGGCGAGTACCCGGCGGCACACCTCGAAGATCTCGCCCGGATCGGGCAGCCGGCCCTTGCCGGTGTCGACCCCGGTGAGCCGTCCCACCGCGGGCTCGACGACCACGGCGCCGCGGCGCCGGAGCGTCGCCACGTTCTCCTGGGTCGCCGGGTGCTCCCACATCTCCGTGTGCATCGCGGGGGCGAAGACCACGGGACAGCGAGCGGTGAGGAGGGTGTTGGTGAGGAGGTCGTCGGCGATCCCGTGGGCGGCCTTGGCCAGCATGTCGGCGGTGGCCGGCGCCACCACGACGAGGTCGGCGCCCTGGCCGATGCGGACGTGCGGCACCTCGTGGACGTCGGACCAGACCTCGGTCGAGACGGGGTGACCGGAGAGCGCCGACCAGGTCGCCGCACCGACGAAGTGCAGGGCGGACGCGGTCGGCACCACCCGGACGTCGTGGCCCGACTCGGTCAGCCTCCGCAGCAGCTCGCACGCCTTGTACGCGGCGATGCCACCGCTGACCCCCAGAACGACCTTCGGCTTGTCCACTGCGTCTCCCCGCACTCGGCTCGCTTCCCTCCCATGACACACCACAGGCCCGGCGGATGTTCCGCCGGGCCTGGGATGAAAGTACCGCTACGCCTTACTGGGCCGGACCCTCAATGGCCTCGGAGGTCAGCAGACCCGCGTTGATCTCGCGCAGGGCGATCGAGAGCGGCTTCTCGTGGACGTGGGTGTCAACGAGCGGACCGACGTACTCGAGCAGGCCTTCGCCGAGCTGCGAGTAGTACGCGTTGATCTGACGCGCGCGCTTCGCCGCGTAGATCACGAGGCTGTACTTCGAGTCCGTGGCCTCGAGCAGCTCGTCGATCGGCGGGTTGATGATGCCCTCGGGCGTGGAAATGGAAGAGGACACGCTCTACCTTCCGACAGATGGGAAAAAGCGAAAACGGTGCTGGGATCCGGAACTCACTCCCCGGAATCCGAAGAAGACACCGCCATCAAGGCTAGCAGCTCGCGCGACACGTCCTCGACAGAGGTGTTGACCAGTGTGGTGTCGAACTCCGACTCGGCGGCCAGCTCGACCTTCGCGACCGTGAGCCGGCGCTCGATCACCTCGGTCGACTCGGTACCGCGGCCGGTGAGGCGGCGGACCAGCTCGTCCCAGCTGGGCGGGGCGAGAAAGACCAGTTGGGAGTCCTGCATGGACTCCTTCACCTGCCGGGCGCCCTGGAGGTCGATCTCCAGCAGCACGGGCTCGCCCGCCTCCAGGCGGTCGTGCACGGCATGGCGCGGCGTGCCGTAGCGGTTGCCCGCGAACTCGGCCCATTCGAGCAGCTCACCGTTGGCGATCAGCTTGTCGAATTCCTCGTCGGAGACGAAGAAATACTGAACGCCGTGACGCTCGCCGGGACGCGGCTTTCTGGTGGTCGCCGACACCGAGAGCCAGACCTCGGGGTGGACCTTGCGCATATGCGCGACGACCGTGCTCTTACCGACCCCGGAGGGGCCGGAGAGCACGGTCAGCCGCGGACGTACCTCTGCTGCCATGCAGCGATTATCCAGGTTCCCGGGGGTGCCCGGAAACGTCAGGCGGCACCGCCGCCGAACTCGCGCTCGAGAGAGGCGATCTGGTTGGAGCCGAGACCGCGCACACGGCGGCTCTCGGAGATGCCGAGCCGCTCCATGATCTGCTTGGCGCGGACCTTGCCGACGCCGGGCAGGGACTCGAGCAGGGCGGAGACCTTCATCTTGCCGATGACGTCGTTCTCCTGGCCCTGCTTGATGACCTCATGGAGGGATGCACCGGAGTGCTTGAGTCGATTTTTGACCTCGGCCCGCTCCCGGCGAGCCGCGGCGGCCTTTTCGAGCGCGGCTGCGCGCTGTTCAGGGGTAAGGGGCGGAAGAGCCACGCCTACGTCACCTCGGATGTCGAACTGTCGGATACGGACCGGTGAGGAACCTAGTCGCCCCACACCAGGCGAGCAACGAGCAACGCACTGCACGTTCACTCTTCGACGGAGACTAGCGGCCATCACCGCTCCAGTCAGCGAGAACAGCGGAAAAGTCCTGGTCAGCATCGATCGACCAGGACTTTTCGGGCATATCGCCCCTGATTTCGGCCAAAGATCTGTCAACAAGCCGCGGCCGGGAGTGGCGATGAGGTCGCAGGTCGACGCGCCGGAGCGGTTCTAAACCCCCGAAACCGCCGAACGGACCTCGTCCGCGAAGCGTTCGGCCGACGCGCGCAGCGCCGCCGGGTCGGGTCCGTGCCGCAGCACCCCCCGGCTCACATTCGGCACCACATTGCGCACCGCGGCGCCGAAGACCTTCGGCAGATCGGCGGCCGTGGCGCCCTGTGCGCCGATTCCGGGGGCCAGCAACGGACCGTTGACGGCGAGGTCGAACGACGACAGATCACCGAGCGTCGCGCCGACGACGGCGCCGAACGAGCCCATCGGGGTCTGCCCGGCGTTCTCGGCGGCCAGGTGGGCGAGCATCGTCGCGCCGATGCTGCGGCCGTCCTCGCGCACCGCGCGCTGGACCTCCGCGCCCTCCGGGTTGGACGTGAGGGCGAGGACGAACAGGCCGGTCCCGCTCTCCCGGGCGAGATCGACGGCCGGCTTCAGCGAGCCGTAGCCGAGATACGGGGACACCGTCAGCGCGTCGGAGAACAAGGGCGCGCCCTTGCGCAGGAAGGTCTCGGCGTACGCGGCCATGGTGGAGCCGATGTCGCCGCGCTTGGCGTCCATCACGACCAGCGCGCCGGCCGCGCGCAGATCCACCACCGCGCGCTCCAGAACGGCGATGCCCCGGGAGCCGAAGCGTTCGAAGAAGGCGCTCTGCGGCTTGAAGACGGCGACGTGCTCGCCCAGCGCCTCGACGACCGTCCGGGTGAAGCGCTCCAGGCCCGCGATGTCGTCGCCGAGTCCCCACTCGCTCAGCAGCGACGCGTGCGGGTCGATACCGACGCACAGCGGCCCGCGCTCGTCCATCGCGGTCCGCAGCCGGGTGCCGAAGGGTTCCAGGGGGCTCATGCGTTCGCCTTTCGGGTGTCGGCGCCGACGGCCTCGGCGAGGGTGGCGTAGGGGCTGGTGGCCAGGCGGGCGGCCAGGCCCTTGTGGATCGCGCGGCTCCACAGGGGGCCCTCGTAGATGAAGGCGCTGTAGCCCTGGACGAGCGTGGCACCGGCGAGGATGCGCTGCCAGGCGTCCTCGGCGTTCTCGATGCCGCCGACTCCGACCAGGGTGATCCGGTCGCCGACGCGCGCGTACAGCCGTCGCAGCACCTCCAGCGAGCGCGCCTTGACCGGGGCGCCGGACAGTCCGCCGGTCTCCTTGACCAGGGCCGGGTCGGAGGTGAGCCCGAGGCCCTCGCGGGCGATGGTGGTGTTGGTGGCGATGATGCCGTCGAGGCCGAGTTCCACGGCGAGGTCGGCGACGGCGTCGACGTCCTCGTCCGCGAGATCCGGGGCGATCTTGACGAGCAGCGGGACACGGCGGTCGGTGACGGTGCGGTCGGCCGCCTCGCGCACGGCGGTCAGCAGCGGGCGCAGCGCCTCGGTGGCCTGGAGATTGCGCAGGCCGGGGGTGTTCGGCGAGGAGACGTTCACGACGAGGTAGTCGGCGTGGCGGGCCAGGCGCTCGGTGGAGGTCACGTAGTCCCCCACGGCCTCCTCCTCGGGGACCGCCTTGGTCTTGCCGATGTTGACGCCCACGGTGGTCGGGAAGACGGCCTTCCGCGCGGCGAGCCGTTCGGCGACGGCGGCCGAGCCCTCGTTGTTGAACCCCATCCGGTTGATCAGGGCGCGGTCCGGTACGAGCCGGAAGAGGCGCTTCCTGGGGTTGCCCGGCTGGGCCTGGGCCGTGACCGTGCCGATCTCGATGTGGTCGAAGCCGAGCATCGACATGCCGTCGATGGCGACGGCGTTCTTGTCGAACCCCGCCGCGAGCCCGAACGGTCCGTGCATGCGCAGTCCGAGCGCCTCGGTGCGCAACTCCTTGTGGCGGGGCGCGAGCACAGCGGCGACGAAGGTGCGCAGGACGGGGACGCGGGCTGCCAGCCGGATCCAGCGGAAGGCCAGATGGTGCGCCTGCTCCGGATCCATCCGCCGGAAGACGAGACGGAAGAAGAACGTGTACATGGTGATGTCCTCGGGGGCCTCATGAAGAGGGGGACACCGTGTGGTGTCCCCCTCGTGGGTGGCTAGTCGCGGGCCGCGATCAGATGTTCGGCGTGTTCCTGGAGGGAACGGACGCCCACGTCACCGCGGTTGAGCGCGTCGATGCCCTGGACGGCGGCGGCGAGCGCCTGGACCGTCGTCAGACACGGCACGCTGCGCGCCACCGCTGCCGTCCGGATGTCGTAGCCGTCGAGACGGCCGCCCGTGCCGTAGGGCGTGTTGACGATGAGGTCGACCTGGCCGTCGTGGATCAGCTGGACGATGGTCTTCTCGCCGTCCGGCCCTTCGCCCTCGGAGTGCTTGCGCACGATCGTGGCGTTGATGCCGTTGCGCTTGAGCACCTCGGCCGTGCCGGAGGTGGCGAGCAGCTCGAAGCCGTGGGCGACGAGCTCGCGGGCCGGGAAGATCATCGAGCGCTTGTCGCGGTTGGCGACGGAGATGAACGCGCGGCCCTTGGTGGGCAGCGGACCGTACGCACCGGCCTGCGACTTGGCGTACGCCGTGCCGAATACGGTGTCGATGCCCATGACCTCACCGGTGGAGCGCATCTCCGGGCCGAGGACGGTGTCGACGCCGCGGCCGTGGATGTCGCGGAAGCGCGACCACGGCATCACGGCCTCCTTGACGGAGATCGGCGCGTCCATGGGGAGCGTGCCACCGTCGCCGCGGGCCGGGAGCAGGCCCTCGCCGCGCAGTTCGGCGATGGTCGCGCCCAGCGAGATACGGGCGGCGGCCTTCGCCAGCGGCACGGCGGTCGCCTTCGAGGTGAAGGGGACGGTGCGGGAGGCGCGCGGGTTGGCCTCCAGGACGTACAGGATGTCGCCGGCCAGCGCGAACTGGATGTTGATCAGTCCGCGTACGCCGACGCCCCGGGCGATGGCCTCGGTCGAGGCGCGCAGCCGCTTGATGTCGAAGCCGCCGAGCGTGATCGGGGGCAGCGCGCACGCCGAGTCGCCGGAGTGGATGCCGGCCTCCTCGATGTGCTCCATGACGCCGCCGAGGTAGAGCTCGGTGCCGTCGTAGAGGGCGTCGACGTCGATCTCGATGGCGTCGTCGAGGAAGCGGTCGACCAGGACCGGCCGGGTGGGGCTGATCTCGGTGGACTCGGCGATGTACGTCTCGAGGCGGCTCTCCTCGTACACGATCTCCATGCCGCGGCCGCCGAGCACGTACGACGGGCGCACCAGGACCGGGTAGCCGATCTCGTCGGCGATGGCCTTGGCCTCGGCGAAGGTGGTCGCGGTGCCGTGCTTGGGCGCGGGGAGTCCGGCCTCCTTCAGGACGCGGCCGAACGCGCCGCGGTCCTCGGCGGCGTGGATCGCCTCCGGGGAGGTGCCGACGACCGGCACACCGTTGTCCTTGAGCGCCTGGGCCAGACCCAGCGGGGTCTGGCCGCCGAGCTGGACGACGACGCCGGCGATGGGGCCGGCGAGTGTCTCGGCGTGCACGATCTCCAGTACGTCCTCCAGGGTGAGCGGCTCGAAGTAGAGCCGGTCGGAGGTGTCGTAGTCGGTGGAGACCGTCTCGGGGTTGCAGTTGACCATCACGGTCTCGTAGCCGGCCTCGCTGAGCGCGAAGGAGGCGTGGACGCAGGAGTAGTCGAACTCGATGCCCTGACCGATGCGGTTCGGACCGGAGCCGAGGATGATCACGGCGGGCTTCTCGCGCGGGGCGACCTCGCTCTCCTCGTCGTACGAGGAGTAGAAGTACGGGGTCCTGGCGGCGAACTCGGCGGCGCAGGTGTCGACGGTCTTGTAGACCGGCCGGACGCCCAGCGCGTGCCGGACCTCGCGCACGACGTCCTCGCGCAGCCCGCGGATCTCCGCGATCTGGGCGTCGGAGAAGCCGTGCCGCTTGGCCTCGGCGAGGAGCTCCGGGCCGAGCTTCTCGGCGGCGGCCAGCTCGTCGGCGTGCTCCTTGATCAGGAACAGCTGGTCGACGAACCACGGGTCGATCTTCGTCGCCTCGAAGACCTCCTCGGGGGTGGCACCCGCGCGGATGGCCTGCATGACGGTGTTGATGCGGCCGTCGGTCGGGGTGACGGCGACGCGCAGCAGCTCGTCCTTGTCACCGGGCTCGCCGGTGAAGGCGAACTGCGAGCCCTTCTTCTCCAGGGACCGCAGCGCCTTCTGCAGAGCCTCGGTGAAGTTCCGGCCGATCGCCATGGCCTCGCCCACCGACTTCATGGTGGTGGTCAGGGTGGCGTCGGCGGAGGGGAACTTCTCGAAGGCGAAGCGGGGCACCTTGACGACGACGTAGTCGAGCGTGGGCTCGAAGGACGCCGGGGTCTTCTCGGTGATGTCGTTCGGGATCTCGTCGAGGGTGTAGCCGACGGCGAGCCGGGCCGCGATCTTGGCGATCGGGAAGCCGGTCGCCTTGGACGCCAGCGCCGAGGAGCGGGAGACGCGGGGGTTCATCTCGATGACGATGATCCGGCCGTCGTCGGGGTTGACGGCGAACTGGATGTTGCAGCCGCCGGTGTCGACGCCGACCTCGCGGATGATCGCGATGCCGATGTCGCGCAGCCGCTGGTACTCGCGGTCGGTGAGGGTCATCGCGGGGGCGACGGTGATCGAGTCGCCGGTGTGCACGCCCATGGGGTCGAAGTTCTCGATGGAGCACACGACCACGACGTTGTCGTTCTTGTCGCGCATCAGCTCGAGCTCGTACTCCTTCCAGCCGAGGATGGACTCCTCCAGGAGCACCTCGGTGGTCGGTGAGAGCGTCAGCCCCTGGCCGGCGATACGGCGCAGTTCGCCCTCGTCGTGGGCGAAGCCGGAGCCGGCGCCGCCCATGGTGAAGGAGGGACGGACGACGACGGGGTAACCGCCGAGGGTGTCGACGCCCTTGATCACGTCGTCCATGGAGTGGCAGATGACGGAGCGGGCGGACTCGCCGTGGCCGATCTTCTGCCGGACGGCCTCGACGACCTCCTTGAAGAGGTCACGGTCCTCGCCCTTGTTGATCGCCTCGACATTGGCGCCGATGAGCTCGACGCCGTACTTCTCCAGCACTCCCTGCTCGTGCATGGAGATCGCGGTGTTGAGCGCGGTCTGACCGCCGAGGGTGGGCAGCAGCGCGTCGGGCCGCTCCTTGGCGATGATCTTCTCGACGAACTCGGGGGTGATGGGCTCGACGTAGGTGGCGTCGGCGATCTCCGGGTCGGTCATGATCGTCGCCGGGTTGGAGTTCACCAGGATGACGCGCAGGCCCTCGGACTTGAGGACGCGGCAGGCCTGGGTGCCGGAGTAGTCGAACTCCGCGGCCTGGCCGATGACGATCGGGCCGGAGCCGATGACCAGAACGGACTGGATGTCGGAGCGCTTAGGCACGCTGGCCCTCCATCAGGGATACGAAGCGGTCGAAGAGGTACGCGGCGTCGTGCGGGCCCGCGGCCGCCTCGGGGTGGTACTGGACGCTGAAGGCCGGGCGGTCGAGCAGCCGCAGGCCCTCCACCACGTTGTCGTTGAGACAGACGTGGGAGACCTCGGCGCGCCCGTAGGGCGTCTCGGAGACCTGGTCGAGCGGGGCGTCGACGGCGAAGCCGTGGTTGTGCGCGGTGACCTCGACCTTGCCCGTGGAGCGGTCCTGGACGGGCTGGTTGATGCCGCGGTGGCCGTACTTCAGCTTGTAGGTGCCGAAGCCGAGCGAGCGGCCGAGGAGCTGGTTGCCGAAGCAGATGCCGAACAGCGGAGTGCCGCGCTCCAGGACTGCCTTGACTACGGTCAGGTCGGCGGTGGCGGGGTCGCCCGGGCCGTTGGACAGGAAGACGCCGTCGGGCCGGACCGCGTACACCTCGTCGACCGTGGCGGTGGCGGGCAGGACGTGCACCTCGATACCGCGCTCGGCCATCCGGTGCGGGGTCATGCCCTTGATGCCGAGGTCGAGAGCGACCACGGTGAAGCGCTTGGTGCCGATGGCGGGGACGACGTAGGCGTCGGTGGTGGCCACCTGGGCGGACAGATCGGCGCCCGACATCTCGGGGGCCTGCCGGACGCGGGTGAGCAGCGTCCCGTCGTCGGCCAGCCCTTCCCCGGAGAAGATGCCGACGCGCATCGCGCCGCGCTCGCGCAGATGGCGGGTGAGGGCGCGGGTGTCGATGTCGCTGATGCCGACGACGCCCTGGGCGACGAGCTCGTCGTCGAGGGTGCGCCGCGAGCGCCAGTTGGAGCGGACGCGGGCGGGGTCGCGTACGACGTATCCGGCGACCCAGATCTTGCGGGACTCGTCGTCCTCGTCGTTGACGCCGGTGTTGCCGACGTGCGGGGCGGTCATCACGACGACCTGGCGGTGGTACGAGGGGTCGGTCAGCGTCTCCTGGTAACCGGTCATGCCGGTGTTGAACACCGCCTCGCCGAAGGTCTCCCCCACGGCCCCGTAGGCGCGGCCGCGGAAGATGCGGCCGTCCTCCAGGACGAGTACGGCGGGAACCTTCGCGGTTCCCCGGGTGGAGGTCGTCATCGTGCGGTGCCTTCCGTCGTGATGTGCGTGTTCATGGAGTTGACGGCCTCGACCCAGGCGGTGTGCTCGGCCGCGTGGTCCGAGCGGAAGCCCGAGTCGATGAGCGTCTCGCCGTGCTGCCAGGTGACGATCAGCAGCCCGCCCTCGGCGAGCACCTTGCCGGCGATCCCCTTGTCGAGCCGTGCCTCGCGCAGCTGTGCCGCGGGGACGAAGAAGTCGGCGGCCCCGGGGCGTACGACATCCAGTCCCGCGTCGGTCAGGGTGAGCTCCACACGGCTGCGGGTGCCCAGACCGTGCGCCACGATGCGGTCGAGCCACTGACCGGCCGTGGTCGAGCCGTGGTACCGGCCCGTCATGGTCAGCTTGGCCTCTCCGGGCGCGTCCGGCGCGGTGGGGAGCTCCGGCAGACCGGACTGCAGGCTGCCCCGCCACTTCCAGCCCTGGCGCATCAGCCAGTAGACGAAGGCGATGAAGAGCAGCAGCCCGACGACCCAGCCCGCGCGGGCCGCCCAGTCGGTGACCTCCGCGGACTGCTTCGCGGCGGCGATGTGGAGATGAGTTGTCACGCGAGCTTCCCGTCGACGACCGTGGCGCGGCCCCGCAGGAAGGTGTGGGTGACGCGTCCCGGCAGCTCACGGCCCTCGTACGGCGTGTTGCGGCTGCGGGACGCGAAGCCCGCGGGGTCCACCGCTCCACGGTATGCCGGATCGACGAGCGTGAGGTTCGCGGGCTCACCTGCCGAGACGGGGCGTCCGTGGCCCTTCAGGCGGCCGATCTTCGCGGGCCGGAAGGACATCCGGTCGGCGACACCCGCCCAGTCGGTCAGGCCGGTCTCGATCATCGTCTCCTGGACGACGGAGAGCGCGGTCTCCAGGCCGACCATGCCCATGGCCGCCGCGCCCCACTCGCAGTCCTTGTCCTCGTGCGGGTGCGGGGCGTGGTCGGTGGCGACGCAGTCGATGGTGCCGTCGGCGAGCGCCTCGCGCAGGGCCATCACGTCGGCCTCGGTGCGCAGCGGCGGGTTGACCTTGTAGACGGGGTTGTAGGTGCGCACCAGGTCGTCGGTGAGCAGCAAGTGGTGCGGGGTGACCTCGGCGGTGACGTCCCAGCCCTTGGACTTGGCCCAGCGGACGATCTCCACGGAGCCGGCGGTGGAGAGGTGGCAGATGTGCACCCGGGAGCCGACGTGGGCGGCGAGGAGGACATCGCGGGCGATGATCGACTCCTCGGCGACGGCGGGCCAGCCTCCGAGGCCGAGCTCTGCGGAGACGACGCCCTCGTTCATCTGGGCGCCCTCGGTCAGGCGGGGCTCCTGCGCGTGCTGGGCGACGACGCCGTCGAAGGCCTTCACGTACTCCAGCGCACGGCGCATGATCACCGCGTCGTCGACGCATTTTCCGTCGTCGGAGAAGACCTTCACCCCGGCGGCGGAGTCGTGCATCGCGCCGAGCTCGGCGAGCTGCTTGCCCTCCAGGCCCACGGTGACGGCGCCGACCGGCTGGACGTCGCAGTAGCCCGACTCCTTGCCGAGCCGCCAGACCTGCTCGACGACGCCGGCGGTGTCGGCGACCGGGAAGGTGTTGGCCATGGCGTGGACGGCGGTGAAGCCGCCGACGGCGGCGGCCTTGGTGCCGGTCAGGACGGTCTCGGAGTCCTCGCGGCCGGGCTCGCGCAGATGGGTGTGCAGGTCGACGAGGCCCGGCAGCAGGATCCTGCCCTCGGCCTCGATCACGGTCGCGCCCTCGGCGCTCAGGCCGGCGCCGACGGCCGCGATGGTCTCGCCGTCGATCAGGACGTCCTGCGGCTCGCCGCCCAGCACCTTCGCGCCACGGATAAGGATCTTGCTCATGGTTACTTGCTCTCCTCGGTACGGGAGTGGGCGGGGCTGACGGCGGGCTCATTACCGCCCAGCAGCAGGTACAGGACGGCCATCCGGATCGAGACGCCGTTGGCGACCTGCTCGACGGCGGTGCAGCGGTCGGAGTCGGCGACCTCGGCGGTGATCTCCATGCCGCGGTTCATCGGGCCGGGGTGCATGACGATGGCGTGCTCCGGCATCCGCGCCATGCGGTCGCCGTCCAGGCCGTAGCGGCGCGAGTACTCGCGCTCGGTCGGGAAGAACGCGGCGTTCATCCGCTCGCGCTGCACCCGCAGCATCATCACGGCGTCGGACTTGGGCAGCACCTCGTCGAGGCTGTACGACACCTGGCACGGCCAGTTCTCGACGCCGATCGGGACGAGCGTCGGCGGGGCGACCAGGGTGACCTCGGCGCCCAGGGTGTTCAGCAGCAGGACGTTGGAGCGGGCGACGCGGCTGTGCAGCACATCGCCGACGACGGTGATCCGGCGCCCTTCCAGGTCGCGGCCGAGGCCGGCGTCCCGCCCGACCAGGCGGCGGCGCATCGTGAAGGCGTCCAGCAGGGCCTGGGTGGGGTGCTCGTGGGTGCCGTCGCCCGCGTTGACGACGGCTCCGTCGATCCAGCCGGAGTTCGCCAGCCGGTAGGGCGCGCCGGAGGCGTGGTGGCGGATGACGACGGCATCCGCGCCCATCGCCTCCAGGGTCAGGGCGGTGTCCTTGAGCGATTCGCCCTTGGAGACCGACGACCCCTTGGCGGAGAAGTTGATGACGTCGGCGGACAGCCTCTTGGCGGCGGCCTCGAAGGAGATCCGGGTGCGGGTCGAGTCCTCGAAGAACAGGTTGACGACGGTGCGTCCGCGCAGGGTGGGCAGCTTCTTGATCGGCCGGTCCGCGACCCGGGCCATCTCCTCGGCGGTGTCGAGGATCAGGACGGCGTCGTCACGGGTGAGGTCGGCGGCCGAGATGAGGTGACGCTTCATCTGGGTGTGCTCCGGTGTGTGGCGGTCGGTGTGCCGGCTGGGGGTGACCCGGGCGGGGCACGGTGGACTTGCGGGCGTGCAGAGGCGTCCGTACGGCACCTGGGCCGTACGGAGAAAGCGCTACTGCTCGCCGGCCGGGGCGGCCTCGCGGACACCGAGGAGCACGGTGTCGCGACCGTCTTCCTCGGCGAGCAGGACCTTGACCGTCTCCCGCAACGACGTGGGGAGGTTCTTGCCGACGTAGTCGGCACGGATGGGCAGCTCGCGGTGGCCGCGGTCGACCAGGACCGCCAGCTGCACGGCGCGCGGGCGGCCGATGTCGCCGAGCGCGTCGAGGGCGGCGCGGATGGTGCGGCCGGAGAAGAGCACATCGTCGACGAGGACGACGAGCCGGCCGTCCACACCGTCACCGGGGATGTCGGTGCGGGCCAGCGTGCGAGCGGGCCGCATCCGCAGGTCGTCGCGGTACATGGTGATGTCGAGCGAGCCGACCGGCATCTTGCGGCCGGTGATCTCCTCGAGCTTGTCGGCGAGCCGGCGGGCGAGGAACACACCGCGGGTCGGAATGCCGAGAAGAACCACGTCGTCGGCGCCCTTGGCGCGTTCGACGATCTCGTGGGCGATGCGGGTCAGAACCCGCGCGATGTCGGGCGCCTCGAGAACGGGGCGTGCCACATCGGAGCTACTGGCGTCCATAAGAAACGGACCTCCTTCTCCGCCTCACGGGACGGACGTTAAAGGACGTCGGATTTGCGCCACCCACCGTATCAGGGCCTTGCGGGGCGGCTGGTCGCGCCCCTGTCAACAACCGGTCCGGCCCCATTCGGCTTGACGCATCCAAGTAACGCTGCGTAACCTCACAGTGAGTTACCAGACTTCGTCCGGGGAGCTATATGTCCAGCGAATACGCAAAGCAGCTCGGGGCCAAGCTCCGCGCCATCCGCACGCAGCAGGGGCTGTCCCTCCACGGCGTGGAAGAGAAGTCCCAGGGCCGCTGGAAGGCCGTCGTGGTCGGGTCCTACGAGCGCGGCGACCGCGCCGTGACCGTGCAGCGCCTCGCCGAGCTGGCCGACTTCTACGGCGTTCCGGTCCAGGAGCTGCTGCCCGGCACCACGCCCGGCGGAGCCGCCGAGCCGCCGCCGAAGCTCGTGCTGGACCTGGAGCGCCTCGCCCACGTCCCGCAGGAGAAGGCGGGCCCGCTGCAGCGCTACGCAGCGACGATCCAGTCCCAGCGCGGCGACTACAACGGCAAGGTGCTGTCGATCCGCCAGGACGACCTGCGCACGCTGGCGGTCATCTACGACCAGTCGCCGTCCGTCCTGACCGAGCAGCTGATCAGCTGGGGCGTCCTGGACGCCGATGCCCGCCGTGCCGTGACCCACGAAGAGGGCTGATCCCACTTCAGGAGAAACGTCACATCGGAGGGCG
The DNA here is from genome assembly GCF_050952975.1 of Streptomyces sp. CA-251247. Taxonomy (NCBI): domain Bacteria; kingdom Bacillati; phylum Actinomycetota; class Actinomycetes; order Kitasatosporales; family Streptomycetaceae; genus Streptomyces; species Streptomyces sp. CA-251247. Next base: position 1,405,667 of record NZ_CP191861.1, read on the forward strand.
AACCCGTCGTACGCGGGTTCGCCCTCCGACGCTTTTCTCCCGCTCCCCCGCGGGGGTCCCGGTCCGACGTGTCGCTCCGGATCCGCGGGTCTGACAACCCGTCGGATCCGGCCCGGTTCCCGGGTCCCCGGCAGCCCGGACAGCTCCCGAGCTTTGGCCAACGCTTGGGCCCCGACAGGCTGCTGTCGCCCCGTCAGGACGTACGTTCGGTCGCCGTCGTGGTGCGTGCGGAGCCCGGGCACGGAGAGGCCGGACATGCACCGGGCCCGGGACGGAAGACCGTTCGTCTTCCGTCCCGGGCCCGGTGAAACCGTCCCGCGCGCTACGAGCGGCGCAGGCTCGGCTTGAGGTCCTTGAAGCGGCCCAGCAGGCCGTTCACGAACGCAGGGGACTCATCGGTGGAGAACTCCTTGGCGAGCTGCACCGCCTCGTCGATCACCACCGCGTCCGGGGTCTCGTCCACCCACACCAGCTCGTACGCGCCGAGCCGCAGGATGTTCCGGTCGACGACCGGCATCCGGTCGATCGTCCAGCCGACCGCGTACGTGGCGATGAGGTCGTCGATCCGGTCCGCGTACTCCGCGTACCCCTCGACCAGCTCCATGGTGTACTCACCGACGGGCGGCTGCCGGTCGTCGGACCGTGCGTGCCGGACCCAGTCCGCGAGGACCGTCTGCACGGACGCCCCGCGCTGGTCGGCCTCGAAGAGGATCTGGAAGGCGCGCTTACGGGCCTTGTTGCGAGCAGCCACGGTTAGCTGTTCACCCGGCCGAGGTAGTCGCCGGAACGGGTGTCGACCTTGATCTTCTCACCGGTGGTGATGAAGAGCGGGACCTGGATGGTGAAGCCCGTCTCGAGGGTGGCGGGCTTGGTGCCGCCGGTGGAGCGGTCGCCCTGGACGCCCGGCTCGGTCTCCTGGATGACCAGCTCGACGGCGGCCGGCAGCTCGACGTACAGCACCTCGCCCTCGTGCTGGGCGACGCTGGCCGTGAAGCCCTCGATCAGGTAGTTGGCGGAATCGCCGACGGCCTTGCGGTCGACCATGAGCTGGTCATAGGTCTGCATGTCCATGAACACGAAGTACTCGCCGTCCATGTACGAGAACTGCATGTCGCGGCGGTCGACGGTGGCCGTCTCGACCTTCACGCCGGCGTTGAACGTCTTGTCGACGACCTTGCCGGAGAGCACGTTCTTGAGCTTGGTGCGCACGAAGGCAGGGCCCTTGCCGGGCTTGACGTGCTGGAACTCGACGACGGACCAGAGCTGGCCTCCGTCGAGCTTGAGCACCATGCCGTTCTTGAGGTCGTTCGTGGAAGCCACGGTTGCGGAATCTCCTGGACTGACGCTGGTGGACGACCGAGGAAACGCGCTGCCGCGAGGCTAGAGCGCGAGCAGTTCCTTGGTCGTGATGGTGAGTAGCTCGGGTCCGCCGTCCGCCTCCTGGCGCACGACGAGCGTGTCATCGATCCGGACACCTCCCCGGCCGGGGACGTGGACCCCCGGTTCGACGGTGACCGGCACACAAGCGTCCAGTTTACCCATGGCGGCAGGGCCCAGCCGCGGGTCCTCCTCGATTTCGAGCCCCACACCGTGCCCGGTGAGCTGTGCGAGGCCCTCTCCGTGGCCCGCGGCGTTGAGGATCTGCCGGGCCGCGTGGTCGACCTCGCGGTACGCGGCGCCGGGCAGAAGGGACTCCCGAGCGGCCCGCTGAGCGGCGAAGACGATGTCGTACAGCTCGATCTGCCAGTCCGCGGGCGAGGTGCCGATCACGAAGGTGCGGCCGATCTCGCAGCGGTACCCGCGGTAATTGGCACCGACGCAGACGGAGAGGAAATCACCCTCCTCGACTCTGCGGTCGGTGGGGCGGTGACCGCCACGGCCCGAGTTCGGTCCGGTCGCGACGGAGGTGGCGAACGCGGGGCCGTCGGCGCCGTGGTCCACGAGCCGCCGCTCCAGTTCGAGGGCGAGATGCCGCTCGGTGCGCCCGACCAGGATGGACTCCAGCAGCTCGCCCAGCGCCTGATCGGTGATCTCCGCCGCGATGCGCAGGCAGGCGATCTCCTCCTCGTCCTTGACGATGCGCAGGTGCTCGACGGCGAGGCCCAGGTCGGCGATGCGCAGCCGGGGCGCCACCGAGCGCAGCGCGCGATGGCGGACGACGGTCAGGTGGTGCTCCTCGACGGCGAGGGATTCGACGCCCTCCGTCCGGGCCAGCTCGGCGGCGGCGACCGCGGGGTCACCCGCGGAGGTGGGCAGGACGGACAGCCGCAGCCGATCGTCCGGGCGGCCGTCGGCGGGGTCGCCGGTGAGCGCACGGGGGCAGAGCAGGATGTCCTCGGCCCGGCCCATCAGCAGAACGGCCCCGGGAGGCGCTCCGCCCGCGAGATAGCGGACGTTCGCGGGACGGGAGACCAGGGCTCCGTCGCTGCCGGTGGCCGCGCACCGGTCGCGCAGCCGGCTGCGGCGGACGCCATACACCTCTGACATGTTTCCGAGCCTACGAGCGCGGGCGCGGGGCGGCCCGGTCAGCGCGTCCGACCGGGGGCATGGCGCACGGCGGGCGGCTACCAGGCCGGCGGACTCGCGATGGAGCGGGCGAGGACCTCGTCGAGGACCCGGGCGGTGGTCTCCACGTCGTACTTGGAGTTGTCGATGATCGGCAGGCCCGAGCCGTACCAGCCGGCCATCCGGCCGTGGATGCTCGCCACCTCCTCGTCGGAGAGCCGCCGGTTCCCGCTGCGCTCGGCGTTGCGCTCCAGCACGACCTCGAGGCCGGGGAGCAGCACGACGGGCAGCAGGCCGGGGCCGACGTGCCGCTTCCAGCCGCCGAGTCCCACGACCGGGCGGTCGGGGAAGACGGCGTCGTCGAGGATGCAGGAGATCCCGTTGGCCAGGAAGTTGCGGGCGGCGAAGCCACAGGTGCGGCGGGCGAGGCGGTACTGGGCCTCGGAGCTGTCGTTCCACCCGGACTGGGGGTCGGCGAAGCCCGTGCAGACCCATTCGCGGACGTCGTCGAGGCTGATGTGGGCCGTGGGGACGCGTCGGCTGGTCGCCCAGTGGCGGGCCACGGTCGTCTTGCCGGCTCCGGCCGGGCCGATGAGCAGGACGGCGAGGGTGGCCGTGCCGGTGCCGCCGTCGTTCTGCGGGGGCGCGGGTATGGGAACCGGTCCGCCGGGCGGCAGCGGGACGTGCCCGGTGGTGTCGCGGGACGGCGGCGCCGCGGAGGGGTGCTGGGGCCCCGGTCCCGTCCAGCCCTGCGGGGGCTGCTGCCCGGTGTGCGGGGGCGGCGGTCCCGGGTGTGCGGGCTGCTGCGGCCGGGGAGCGTGTCCGGCGGGCGGCGGGCCCTGCGGCGGTGCGGCCGGATGTCCGGGCGGCGGACCCTGCGGCGGTGCGGAAGGGTGTCCGGGCACAGGGCCCGGCGGCGGCCCGGGGTGCTGGGCGCTGTGTGTCCATCCGGCCGGTCCGTGCCCCGGCCGGTGGGGCGGCAGCGGACCCCCCACTGCGTGCTGCATCCGGTGCCACTCCGTCTCGTGCGACTGTCGCTGGTCAGGCGGCAGCTCGGCCGCCGTTGCTACCGAACCGTACCCCGCGGCGGCGCCGGAATACGTTCTCGAAGTCCCGGCCGCCACTGGGTGAACGGCCGGGATCGGCCCGAAGTGCCCTGTTCAGCCCGCGATTTCCTCCGCCAGTGCGCGCAGGGCGAGCCGGTAGGAGCCGATGCCGAAGCCGGCGACCGTACCGCTGGCGACGGCGGCCACCACCGAAGTGTGCCGAAATGTCTCGCGTGCGTAGGGGTTGGAGATGTGCACCTCGATCAGCGGAGCGGTGCGCTGCGCTGCGGCGTCCCGCATGCCGTACGAGTAGTGGGTGAAGGCACCGGGGTTGAGAACGACCGGAATCGATCCGTCCGCCGCTTCGTGCAGCCAGCGGATCATCTCGCCCTCGTCGTTCGTCTCGCGTACGTCGACGTCGAAGCCGAGTTCCTTGCCGAGCGTCTGGCAGGCCTCCACCAGTCCGGCGTAGGAGGTGGCGCCGTAGACGTCGGGCTCGCGGGAGCCGAGGCGCCCCAGGTTGGGTCCGTTGAGCACCAGTACCCGGCGGGTCACGCGGACACCTCGCCGTACGCGGCGAGCAGCACCGCCGGGTCCGGGCCCTCCAGCACGGTCGGCTTGGCAAGACCGTCGAGGACGATGAAGCGCAGCAGGTTGCCGCGGGACTTCTTGTCGACCTTCATGGTCTCCAGGAGCTTCGGCCACTGGTCGCCGCGGTAGGTCAGCGGCAGCCCCACGGACTCGAGGACCGCACGGTGCCGGTCGGCGGTCGCGTCGTCGAGCCGCCCCGCCAGCCGGCCCAGTTCGGCGGCGAAGACCATGCCGACCGAGACCGCGGCACCGTGGCGCCACTTGTAGCGCTCGTTCTTCTCGATGGCGTGGGCGAGGGTGTGGCCGTAGTTGAGGATCTCGCGCAGACCCGACTCCTTGAGGTCGTTGGAGACGACCTCGGCCTTGACCCGGATGGACCGTTCGATCAGCTCGGCGGCATGCTGTCCGGCGGGCGAGCGCGCGCCCTCCGGGTCGGCCTCGATGAGCTCCAGGATCGCCGGGTCGGCGATGAAACCGGCCTTGATGATCTCCGCCAGACCGCTGACGTAGTCGTTGACCGGCAGCGAGTCGAGCGCGGCCAGGTCGCACAGGACGCCGACCGGCGGGTGGAAGGCGCCGACGAGGTTCTTTCCCTCGGCGGTGTTGATACCCGTCTTGCCGCCGACCGCCGCGTCGACCATGCCGAGCACCGTGGTCGGCAGGGCGATCCAGCGCACCCCGCGCAGCCAGGTCGCCGCGACGAAGCCCGCGAGGTCGGTGGTGGCGCCGCCGCCGACACCGATGACGACGTCGCTGCGGGTGAAGCCGGTCTGCCCGAGGGCCTTCCAGCAGTACGCGGCGACCTCGACGGTCTTGGACTCCTCGGCGTTCGGCAGCTGGATCGCGATGGCCTCGTATCCCTGGGACGCCAGGTCCTCGCGGATCGCCTCGCCCGTCTCGGCGAGCGCCTCGGGGTGCAGGACGGCCACACGCTGCGCCCGCCCGATCAGCGCGGGGAGCTCACCGAGCAGCTGACGGCCCACCAGGACCTCGTACGGATCGGAGCCTTCCGTACCGCCGACCTGGATACGGGTCACGGACTGATCGGTCATACGTCCTTCAGCTCCAAAGCGTCGAGGACCGCCTCGGCGACCTCTTCGGGGGTGCGTTCGTCGGTGGCCACGACCACGCGGGCCACCTCGGTGTACAGATGACGGCGGGCGTCCATCAGCTCGCGCCACTGCTTGCGGGGGTTGACGGCGAGGAGCGGCCGGGCCTGGTTCAGTCCCACGCGCCGGACCGCCTCCTCCACCTCCATCGAGAGGTAGACGACGGGCAGGCCGGCGAGCAGCTCGCGGCTCGCGTCGTCGAGGACGGCGCCGCCGCCGAGGGAGAGCACACCGGTGTGGGTGGCGACCGCGTTCCGTACGGCCGCGCGCTCCAGCTCACGGAAGTAGGGTTCGCCCTCGTCGACGAAGAGGTCCGAGATCTCCCGTCCCTCGGACGCGACGATGTCGGCGTCGGTGTCCCGGTAGGCCACGCCCAGCTGCTCGGCGAGCAGCGCGCCGACGGTGGACTTGCCGGAGCCCATGGGCCCGACCAGGACGATCAGCGGGGCGCTCACCGGATGTGCAGGTTGTCGAGGTACGAGCGCACGTTGCGGCTGGTCTCGCTCACGCTGTCGCCGCCGAACTTCTCGGCCACCGCGTCGGCGAGCACCAGCGCCACCATCGCCTCGGCGACGATGCCGGCGGCGGGCACGGCGCAGACGTCGGAGCGCTGGTGGTGGGCGGCCGCGACCTCGCCGGTGGCGACGTCGACGGTCGCCAGCGCACGCGGGACGGTCGCGATCGGCTTCATGGCCGCGCGCACCCGCAGCAGCTCACCGGTGGACATGCCGCCCTCGGTACCGCCGGAGCGGCCCGTCGAGCGACGGAGCCCGTCCGCGGTGGGCACGATCTCGTCGTGGGCCTTCGATCCCGGCACCCGGGCCAGTTCGAAGCCGTCGCCGACCTCGACGCCCTTGATGGCCTGGATGCCCATGAGCGCGGCCGCGAGCCGTGCGTCGAGGCGCCGGTCCCAGTGCACGTGCGAGCCGAGGCCGACCGGGACGTCGTAGGCGAGCACCTCGACGACTCCGCCGAGGGTGTCGCCGTCCTTGTGGGCCTGGTCGATCTCCGCGACCATCGCCTTCGACGCGTCCGCGTCCAGGCAGCGGACCGGGTCGGCGTCCAGCTTCTCCACGTCGGCCGGGGTCGGGACGACGCCGTACGGAGCCTTGGCCCCGGCGAGCTCCACCACATGGGAGACGATCTCGATGCCGGCCGTCTCCTTGAGGTAGGAGCGGGCGACGGCGCCGAGCGCGACCCGGGCGGCGGTCTCCCGGGCGCTGGCGCGCTCCAGGATCGGGCGGGCCTCGTCCAGGGCGTACTTCTGCATACCCGCGAGGTCGGCGTGGCCCGGGCGGGGCCGGGTCAGCGGCGCGTTACGGGCGAGCGCGGCCAGCTCGTCGGGGTCGACGGGGTCGGCCGCCATGACCTTCTCCCACTTCGGCCACTCGGTGTTGCCGACCATGACCGCGACCGGCGAGCCCATCGTCAGCCCGTGGCGCACACCGCCGAGGAAGGTCACCTCGTCGCGCTCGAACTTCATCCGCGCACCGCGTCCGTAGCCGAGACGCCGACGGGCAAGGTGGTCCGCCACCATGTCCGTGGTGATCGGCACACCGGCGGGAAGACCCTCCAGCGTCGCCACCAGTGCGGGTCCGTGCGACTCCCCCGCCGTCAGCCAACGCAACCTGCTCAACGGTGCTCCTCCTGCTCGCGCCTGGGACTGCGACGGCGCGGCCCGGGACACGTCCCAGCGACAACTGGGGCAGCGCGGCCCTGGCCCGCCTACCCACGATCCTCCCATGTCCGGACGTGGGACCCGGCCGCCGGTCCAGCAGTCGGACGCCGCGTATCAGCGTGTGTCAGCGGCTTTGCCCCGGCCAGGCGCGTGGACCACCGGGAAGAACGCCGCACCGCCTCGCGGGGCCGGCCTCGACCGGGACGGCAACTCCAGCGGGCTTCGAGCACCCGCCTGCCCCCTGATCCAAACGCAAAGCCCTAGCGGGCTTCCAGCGCCCGTTCGCCCGCGGCTCGCATCACGGCCAGGGGCGCCGGTGCGCGGCCCGTCATCTGCTCGACCTGGAGGACCGCCTGGTGCACCAGGAGGTCGAGGCCGCCGACGACCGCTCCGCCCCGCGCCGACCATCCGGCGGCCAGGGCGGTCGGCCACGGCTCGTAGAGCACGTCGAAGAGGGTGCCGGGCCGGTCGGGCACCTCCGACACGAGGTCGTCGGTGGCACCGGCCGGGGTGGTGGCGATGACGAGCGGCGCCTGGAGTGCCGCGTCCGCCTCCGCCCAGTCGGCGATGCGGACGTCCACACCGAGCCGCTCGCCCCAGCCGCGCATCTCGGCCGCCCGGCCCGCGCTGCGTACGTACGCGGTGACGGGTCCGGTGCAGATGCGCGCGAGGGCGGCGAGGGCCGAGGAGGCCGTCGCACCGGCGCCGAGCACGGCCGCGGAGTCGACCTTGTCGACGCCGCGTTCCCGCAGGGCGGCGATCATGCCGGGAATGTCGGTGTTGTCACCGAGCCGCCGGCCGTCCGCGGTGAGGACGACCGTGTTGACGGCCTCCACGGACGCGGCGGTGTCGCTCATGCCGTCCAGCAAGGGGATGACCGCCCGCTTCAGCGGCATGGTCAGCGACAGGCCGGCCCAGGAGCCGTCGAGCCCCTTCACGAAGTCCGGCAGCGCGTCCTCGTCCACCTCGAACCGGTCGTACGTCCAGTGGGTGAGGCCCAGCGCCGCGTACGCGGCACGGTGGAGCACCGGGGAGAGCGAGTGGGCGATGGGCGATCCGAGGACCGCCGCACGCCGTGCCTCAGTCGTTGCGGGCATCGAACTTTTCCTTGAGCTTCAGGAACTCGGCGTGGGTCTTGGCGAATTCCGTCTTGTCCTTGCCGTCGGTCGCGACGAAGTACATCCAGCCTTCCTTCGTCGGATTCAGCGCCGCAGCGATCGCCGCGTTGCCGGGGTTGCTGATGGGCCCCGGCGTGAGCCCCTTGTTGGTGTACGTGTTGTAGGGGTCCGGGTTGGTGTTGATCTCCTGCTCGGAGATGTCGATGTTGCTCTCGCCCTTGAGGTAGTTGAAGGCCGAGTCGAACTGCAACTCCTGGTTGGTCTCCGTGTTGGTCGGCTTGAGGCGGTTGTAGACGACCTCGGACATCTTGCGGAAGTCGTCGTCCGTCTTGCCCTCGACCTGCACCAGGCTGGCGAGCGTCAGCAGCTCCCACGGACCCTCGAGTCCGAGGCTCTTCGCCTTGTCCTCCAGACCGGCCTTCTCGTACTCCGCGTTGGCGCGGGCCACCATCTTGCGGAGCACGGCCTCGGGCTTGTTGCCCTTGGCCGCCGAGTAGCTGGCAGGGAAGAGGAATCCTTCCAGCGGGTCCTTGACCTTGGGGCGGTTGAGCGCCCACTCGGGCAGCCCGAGGTTCTTCGCCTCTTTCGTGGCCACCGTCTTCGTGGTGCCCGCCGGGAGATCCAGGCGCTTGTCGATCTCGGCGTAGACCAGGACGTTGCGCCGGCCCTCGGCGATGATCAGGTTGTTGCGGCTGCCCGGGCTGAGCATCAGTTCGACGACGCTGGCCGCCGACATCTCCTTCTTCAGGACGTAGTTGCCGTCCTGGATGGTCTTGCCCTTGGGGTTCTTCTCCTGCGCGGACACGAACGCGTCCACGCTCTTGATGACACCGCTGTCCTTGAGGATCCTGCCGATCTCGTACCCGCCGGCGCCCTTGGGGATCTCCACCTCGACGGAGCCGGTGCCCTCGCCCTCGAAGTCCGCCGCGGCGCCGAACTGGCCCTGCCAGAACTGGTAGCCGAAGTAGCCGACGCCGCCGAGACCGCCCACGAGGACGAGCGAGACGACCAGGCATGCACAACCGTTACGGCTCTTCTTCTTGGTCTTCCCACGGCGCTCGCTGCCGCCGCCGCGCCGCGTCTCGCGGGGGTCGTCGTCGTACTCCCCGTCGTCGTCACGGCCGTCGTCGCCGGTGAAGAAGGGGTGGGTCTCTTCGCCCTCCTTCGCCGCCTCCGTCTCCCACTCGGTGGGCGCGGGCTCCGGCTCGGCCTGCCGCCGGCCCGGGGGCTGCGGCGGAGGGTAGGCCTCGGGGGTCGCGTAGTAGTCCGCCTCCTGGCGGCTGTTGTAACCCGGGGGCGGACCGCCGTAGGTGTCGGCGGGGTCGCCCGGGTAGGGCATGGCCGCGTGCTGACCCGTGTCCCAGCCGTCGTTGTGCTGCTGCTGATGCTGCGGGTGCTGGTTCTGCGGGTGCTGCGGGTGCTGGTTCTGCTGGGCGTACTGCTGCTGCGCGTAGGCCTGCTGGTCGTACCCCTGCTGCTGGTACTGCTGCTGGGGGTACTGCTGCTGGGCGTACTGCTGCTGGTACGGGTCCTGGGGTCCGTAGTGCTGCTGCGGCTGCTGCTGCGCGTACTGCTGATGCGGCTGCTGGCCGTAGGCGGCCTGACCGGCCGCGGCCTGCTGCCCTTCCCATCCCGCGTCGCCGTACAAAGGGTCATCGGGATGCCACGGTTCGGAGCCGGGGCCCCGGCCATAATCAGTCATCGATCCCCTAGGGCCGCGAGGCAGGCTTTGACGCGTCCCGCCTCTTTGCTGAGCGGCAGCTGTTCGAACACCGCCGCATCGCGCGGAACGTTACCGTATCGCGATCAGACAACCACTTCGACGGACTCGCCGGGAGCAGCTCCCGACGCCCGTTCGGACTCCAGAGCGTTCTGGAGAATCACCACAGCGGCAGCCTGGTCGATGACAGAGCGGCCCTTTTTGGACTTCACGCCCGAAGCGCGGAGCCCCTGACTGGCCGTCAATGTGGTCATCCTCTCGTCCACAAGTCGCACCGGAAGCGGTGCGATCCCGCGAGCGAGCTCCTGGGCGAATACCCGGATCTTGGCCGCGGCGGGCCCCTCCCCGCCGTTGAGCGAGCGGGGCAGGCCCACGACGACCTCGATCGGTTCGTACTCCTCGACGAGCTGCCGCAGCCGCCGGTGGGCGGCCGGGACGTCCCGTCCCGGCACGGTCTCCACCGGCGTCGCGAGGACCCCGTCGGGGTCGCACGAGGCGACCCCGATACGGGCGTCCCCGACGTCGATCGCGAGACGGCGTCCCCGGCGCATCACGCGGTCTCGGCGACCATGCGCTCGACGGCGGCCACGGCGTCGCCGACGGCGGCCGGGTTCTGCCCGCCGCCCTGCGCGACGTCCGGCTTGCCGCCGCCTCCGCCGCCCAGCGTCTTGGCAGCGGTGCGCACGAGGTCTCCGGCCTTGAGGCCGCGCTCGCGGGCGGCCTCGTTGGTGGCGATGACCGTGAGCGGCCGACCGTTCGCGGTGGTGAACAGAGCGACGACGGCGGGACGGTCGCCCTGGATACGGCCCCGGACGTCGAGCACCAGCTTGCGCAGGTCGTCCGCGGAGGTGCCGTCCGGCACCTGACCGGTGACGAGGGCCACGCCGCGTACGTCCCTGGCGCTCTCGACGAGCCCGGCGGCGGCCTGGAGGACCTTCTCCGCGCGGAACTTCTCGATCTCCTTCTCGGCGTCCTTCAGCTTGCCGAGCATGGCGGAGATCTTCTCGGGAAGCTCCTCGGAACGGCCCTTGACCAGCTCCTGGAGCTGGGCGACGACCGTGTGCTCCTTGGCGAGGAAGTTGTACGCGTCGACGCCGACGAGGGCTTCGATACGGCGCACGCCGGAGCCGATGGAGGACTCGCCGAGCAACTTCACCAAGCCCAGCTGCGCGGTGTTGTGCACGTGCGTGCCACCGCACAGTTCCTTGGAGAAGTCGCCGATGGTCACGACGCGTACACGCTCGCCGTACTTCTCACCGAACTCGGCGATGGCACCCTGTCGCTTGGCCTCGTCGATGCTCATGACCTCGGCGTGCACGTCGAGCTCACGGGCGAGCACTTCGTTGATCTTCTGCTCGACGTCGGTGAGCACCGTGCCGGGCACGGCGGCGGGCGAGCCGAAGTCGAAGCGGAAGCGACCCGGCGAATTCTCCGAACCGGCCTGGGCGGCCGTGGGCCCGAGGGCGTCGCGCAGCGCCTGGTGCGTGAGGTGGGTGGCACTGTGCGCGCGGGCGATGGCGCGGCGGCGGCGCACGTCGATGGTGGCGTAGGCAGTGGCGCCCACCGTCACCTCGCCGACCTGGACCGAACCCTTGTGCACGGTGACGCCGGGAACCGGCTGCTGCACGTCGCGGACCACGACGACGGCCCCGCTGTGCAGCTTGATACGGCCGTGGTCGGCGAGCTGGCCGCCGCCCTCGGCGTAGAACGGGGTCCGGTCGAGGACGATCTCGACCTCGTCGCCCTCCGAAGCGGCCGGCGAGGGAACGCCGTTGACGAGCAGACCGACGATCGTGGTCTCGCCCTCGGTGTTGGTGTAGCCGGTGAACTCGGTGGCTCCGGAGCCGTCGGCGATCTCGCGGTAGGCCGTGACGTCCGCGTGGCCGATCTTCTTGGCCTTGGCGTCGGCCTTGGCACGCTCCCGCTGCTCCTGCATCAGACGGCGGAAGCCGTCCTCGTCGACCGACAGGCCCTGCTCGGCGGCCATTTCGAGCGTGAGGTCGATCGGGAAGCCCCAGGTGTCGTGGAGCAGGAAGGCCTTGTCGCCGGCGAGGACCGTGGAGCCGGAGGACTTGGTCTCGGTGACGGCCGTGTCGAGGATGTTGGTGCCGCCCTTGAGGGCCTTGAGGAAGGCGGCCTCTTCGGCGAGGGCGACGGTCTCGATCCGCTTGCGGTCGGTCTCCAGCTCCGGGTACTGCTCGGCCATCGTCTTGATGACCGTGTCGACGAGCTCACCGACGACCGGGCCCGTGGCGCCGAGGAGCCGCATATTGCGGACGGCGCGGCGCATGATGCGGCGCAGCACGTAGCCGCGGCCCTCGTTGCCGGGCGTGACGCCGTCGCCGATCAGCATCACGGACGTCCGCATGTGGTCGGCGACCACGCGCAGGGAGACGTCCGAGCCGTGCTCGGCGCCGTAGCGCACGCCGGTCAGCTCGGTGGCCTTGTCGATGACGACCTTCAGGGTGTCGGTCTCGTACATGTTCTGTACGCCCTGGAGGATCATGGCGAGACGCTCGAGGCCGAGACCCGTGTCGATGTTCTTCGACGGGAGGTCACCGAGGATCTCGAAGTCCTCCTTGCCGGTGCCCTCGCCGCGCTCGTACTGCATGAAGACCAGGTTCCAGATCTCCACATAGCGCTCGTCGTTGACGGCCGGGCCGCCCTCTTCGCCGAACTCGGGGCCGCGGTCGTAGTTGATCTCGGAGCACGGTCCGCAGGGTCCGGGGACCCCCATCGACCAGTAGTTGTCCTTCTTGCCCAGGCGCTGGATGCGCTCGGCGGGGACACCGACGACGTCGCGCCAGATGCGCTCGGCCTCGTCGTCCTCCTCGTACACCGTGATCCAGAGCTTCTCCGGGTCCAGCCCGTAGCCGCCGTGCGCCACCGGGGTGGTCAGCAGCTCCCAGGCGAGCTTGATGGCGCCTTCCTTGAAGTAGTCGCCGAAGGAGAAGTTGCCGCACATCTGGAAGAAGGTGCCGTGCCGCGTGGTCTTGCCGACCTCTTCGATGTCCGGCGTACGCACGCACTTCTGCACACTGGAGGCGCGCGGGAACGGCGGCTTGACCTCGCCGAGGAAGTACGGCTTGAAGGGCACCATGCCCGCGGGGACCAGCAGCAGAGTCGGGTCGTCCGCGATGAGCGACGCCGAAGGCACGACGGTGTGCCCGCGCTCCTCGAAGAAGCTCAGCCAGCGGCGGCGGATTTCAGCCGACTCCATCAGTGGTCCTCATTCCGGTTGTGCGATGTATAGGAACGCTTGTCGTGCTGGTCGAACGGGCGCCTCGGCGGCTCGACGGCGGCGAGGCGGCGCTGCGCGGGCAGTTCGGGGCCGCCGGGCGGCGTCTCGAGGCCGAGCGCCTCGCCCAGTTCGGTCTCGCGCTGGACCATTCCGGCCCTGACGTCGAGTGCGAAGTCCTTGAGCTTGTGGCCCGCGTCGATCGCCTTGTTGGCCGCCTGGGCGGCGAGGCTCTCGGGGGTCAGCTGCCTCAGCTTGCGGTTGACCTTGGTGGTGGCCCAGACGCCGGCTGCGGCGCCGGCGGTGAACCAGAACGTGCGGCGGAACATGGTGCGTCAGCCCCTCTGCTTCTTTCGCCGGGCGGCCGGCACGGTACGGCCGACGATCACTGACCGGCGGGACGGCTCGGGTGCCGTGCCGTCGCCCTTGCGGCTCATCGCCCGGCGCACGCCGTAGCCGAAGGCGGCGACCTTGACCAGCGGGCCGCCGAAGGTGGACGCGACGGTGGTGGAGAGCGCGGAGGCGTTGGAGGTGACTTCCTGAACGTCGGTCGCGATCGCGTCGACCCGGTCCAGCTGCGTCTGCGCGGAGCGGACCGTCGCGGAGGCGTCGGACAGAAGCGGCACTGCCTGCTCGGTCACGTCCGCCACGAGCCGGGTGGTCGCCTTGAGCGTCTGGGCCAACCTCACCAGCACCACGGCGAGGAAGGAGACCAGGATCGCCCAGAAGACGGCCACCAGGATCCCGGCAACCTCTCCACCGGTCACGCTGCACCGCTCTCTGCTAGTCGCTGAAAACACGTCGGAAAACGTCCTCCGACCCTATCGCGCCCAGGGTCACACCCCGAACCGCATTACCAGGGGGCCGGAGGGAGTTGTGCAAGCAGATTGTACGGAGTGCTTACACGCGGGTACGCTCCGTGTCCTATGCGGCGCACCTCTCGCAACGGCCCATCGCCCGACGATCACTCCCCGCCGCGGGGCCGTCTCCCGGCGGAACTGACCCCGTTCGTGGGCCGGGCCGACGAGCAGGGCGCGCTCGCCCGGCTGATCGACAGCGGCGCCCGGCTGGTCACCGTCGCCGGAGCGGGCGGTGTGGGGAAGTCACGGCTGGCGATCCGTGTCGCGGCCGGGCTGCGGGAGCAGGGCAGCCACCGCGACGGGGTGTGGCTGTGCGAACTGTCCACGCTGTCCGACCCCGCGCTGGTCGCCCATGCGCTGGTCACCGCCCTCGGCATCACCGACCACACCAGCAGACCGCCCCGCGAGGTCCTCCTCGGCCACCTCGCGGAGCGCCGGCTGCTTCTGGTGCTGGACGGCTTCGAGCAGTTCGTCGACGACGGCGCCGAGCTCGTACGGGATCTGCTGCGGCACTCCCCCGGTCTTCAGGTCCTGGCGGTGAGCCGCCGTTCGCTGCGGCTGGCGGGCGAGGTGGTCTTCCCGCTGGCACCGCTGACGGAGAGCGACGCGGTGCGGCTCTTCGCGGACCGCGCGACGGCGGTGCTGCCGCATTTCGGGCTGTCCGACGAGAACACGGGGGCGGTACGGGAGCTGTGCCGCCGTCTCGACGGAATCCCCCTCGCGCTGGAACTGGCGGCGGGCCGGCTCTCCGCGCTCTCCCTCGACCAGCTGCTCCAGCGGCTGGACGACCGCTTCCTGCTGCTGACCGGTGGCAGCCGGGGCGCGCTGCCGCGCCATCAGACGCTGCGTACGGCGGTCGGCTGGAGCCATGAGCTGTGCACCCCCGAGGAGCGGCTGCTGTGGGCGCGGCTGTCGGTGTTCGCCGGCCAGTTCGATCTGGAGGCCGTGGAGTACGTCTGCAGCGGCCCCGATCTCCCCGCCGAACAGGTGCTGGACGTGCTCTCCGGGCTGCTCGCGCAGTCCGTGGTCTTCCGTGAGGAGACGCCCGCGGGCGTGCGCTACCGCCTGCTCGACACCGTCCGCGCGTACGGCGCCGAGTGGCTGGAGGCCCTCGGCGACTCCTTGCGGATGCGTAAGCGGCACAGGGACTGGTACGTGGGACTGGCCACCTGGTGCGAGCTGGAGTGGTTCAGTCCGCGGCAGCCGGAGGTGGCGGACTGCACCGACAGCGCGCTGCCCAATCTGCGGGCCGCACTGGAGCTGTGCCTGGAGTCCGCCGAGGACACGCATCTGGGTCACCACCTGGCGGGCACGCTGTGGTTCTACTGGGCCGGCTGCGGCCGGCTCGCGGAGGGAAGGCACTGGCTGGACCGGGCGCTCGCACAGGCCGGGGACCACGAGGAGTCGCGGCTCAAGGCCCTGTGGGTGCTCGGCTATGTGGCGATCCTCCAGGGCGACAGTGCGGCGGCCGCGGGCGCGCTGCACGAGTGCCGCGAGGAGGCGGGCCGCACCGGCAACCCGGTGGCGGCGGCGTACGCCGTCCACCGCATGGGGTGCCTGGCCCTGCTGTCCGACGACATGCCGCGCGCCGAGGAGCTGATCCGCTCGGCCCTCGCGGCCTACCGGGACCTCGGCGAACTCAACAGCAATGTGCTGATGGGACAGGTCGAGCTGGCCATGGCGCTCGTCTTCCAGAACCGCCTGGGGGAGGCGGTCGGCCTCTGCGAGGAGGTACGGGAGATCTGCGAGGAGCGCGGCGAGCTGTGGACCCGCGCCTATGCGCTGTACGTCCTGGCCTATGCGGCGTGGAGGGGCGGCGACCACGTCCGGGCGCGGACCCTGCTCCAGGACGCCGTCGTCATCGACCACCGGTTCAACGATCTGGTGGGCCTGGTACTCGCGATCGAGCTGCTGGCGCTGGTGACGGCCGGCGAGGGGGACCCGGCGGAGGCGGCCGTGCTCCAGGGCGCCGCGTCCCCGGTGTGGGGTGCGGTCGGGATGCCGCTCTTCGGCTCCGGCCACTTCAGCGGGCCGCGGGCCCTGTGCGAGCAGCAGGCGGGCAAGGTGCTGGGGGCCGAGCGGTACGCCTCATGTGCGCGGGAGGGCCGTGAGCTGTCGCTGGATGCGGCGGTGCGGCGGGCCCTCGCCACACCGGAACGCCCGCCGGCGGCCATACCGGGCAGGCCCCGTCCGATCCGTACGGCGACGCCCGTGGAAACGCGAGAGCCCGCCGGCTCCCCCACCGGAAAGGGCGGGGAAGCGGCGGGCTGAAGCGTGGTGAGTCACTCTCCCGGCTGTCGCCGGGAGGGCCCCTGAATCAGCGGGCGTAGTACTCGACGACCAGCTGCTCGTCGCAGATGACCGGAACTTCCTTGCGCTGCGGGTCGCGGTCCAGGCGGAACGCCAGGGCCTTCAGGTTGACCTGCAGGTAGCGCGGGGTCTCACCGTCGGCGGCGAAGCCACCCTCACGAGCGACCTGGAACAGGCTCTTCTCGCGGGAGCGCTCGCGGACCATCACGACGTCGTCGGGACGGACGCGGAAGGACGGCTTGTCGACCTTGCCACCGTTGACCTCGATGTGGCCGTGGACGACCATCTGGCGGGCCTGGTAGATGGTCCGGGCGATGCCCGAACGCAGCACGAGGGCGTCGAGACGACGCTCGAGCTCGATGACCAGCGCCTCGCCGGTCTTGCCCTCGGCCTTGCGCGCGCGGTCGTAGGCGCGGGCCATCTGGCGCTCGCTGATGTCGTACTGGGCGCGCAGACGCTGCTTCTCGAGCAGACGGACCTTGTAGTCCGAGTTCTGCTTGCGCCCACGGCCGTGCTCGCCCGGCGGGTAGGGGCGGGCTTCGAAGTACTTGACAGCCTTCGGCGTCAGCGCGATACCGAGCGCGCGAGACTTCTTGACCTTGGGACGCGACTGGTTAGGCACGTTCTCCAGACCTCCGTTGTAGGTTAGGTTAGGCTCACCTTACTCAAGGAGATCGCATGTCTCGCCCTGGGAACACCAAGCGCATCACGGACAGCACAAAAGAAGCCGACGCTGCTCAGAGCGTCGAGGCGACGGAGGTCCGATCAGCTCATGGTCAGCCGCGTCCCAGCGGGCTTGAAATCACTCGGATGCCGTCAGCAGCCGAGCGCACACGAACTCTCGTACAGAGTACATGCTCCGCGGTACTGCTCATTCCCGGTGTGGACGTCACCCGGCCGGAGCAGCTGACCCCGCAGGCACGCGTGGTGGGCACCGACGGTGAGGTCTTCCTGCTCTTTCCCGCGGACTCCCCGGCCGTACGGGCCGCGACCCACGCCCAGGACGACGAGCTGTCCGCCGTGCTGGAGATCACGGACGTCGCCCCGGTTTCGGTCCCCCATCGTATCCGCGGGCGCGCATGGGTCACCGGCTGGCTGACCTGCGTCCCCGGCCTCGCCGAACCGGGCGCCATGATGCTGCGGCTGGAGGTCGGCGAGCTGCGCGTGGACGATCTGTGGGGTGTGTCGAGCGTGGAGCCGGAGGACTTCGCCCGGGCCGGCGTGGACCCGCTGGTGTCGTACGAGACGGAGCTGCTCCAGCATCTGCACTCCGTCCACGGCGAGCAGGTGCAGGGGCTGTGCGCACTGCTCGGCGACCGGGCCGAGGGGAGTGACGGGGGCGGACAGCGCGCGGTGCCACTGGCGCTGGACCGCTTCGGGCTGCGGGTGCGGTTCGTCGGCGAGCGCTGCTTCGACGCGCGGTTCGACTTCCCCGAGCCCGTCCGCGACGTCACCGAGCTGCGCCGGGCGATGCACACGCTCTTCGAGGCCGCCGCGCCCTGACTGCACGACGCGCAGCAGGCGGTCAGTCGCCGGCGGCGCCACCGCGCAGCCGCTCACGCACCTTCTCCACGACGTCCGCGTACCGCGCCTCGGCGCCGTAACGCGTGGGCTCGTAGTAGCGCTTGCCGTGCACCGCGTCCGGGGCGTACTGCTGGGCCGCGATCCCGCCGGGCACATCGTGCGGATAGACATACCCCTGGGCGTGGCCGAGCTTGGCCGCGCCCTTGTAGTGGCCGTCCCGCAGATGCGGCGGGACCGGACCGGCGAGACCGGCCCGGACATCGGCGAGCGCGGCACCGATCGCCGTCGTGGCGGTGTTCGACTTCGGGGCCAGCGCCAGCGCGATCGTGACATGGCTGAGGGTGAGCGCGGCCTCCGGGAAGCCGATCATGGCCACGGCCTGCGCCGCGGCGACCGCGGTCGGCAGGGCCGTCGGGTCCGCCAGGCCGATGTCCTCACTCGCCGAGATCATCAACCGCCGCGCGATGAAGCGCGGGTCCTCCCCCGCTTCGATCATCCGCGCCAGATAGTGCAGGGCCGCGTCGACGTCGGAGCCGCGGATGGACTTGATCAGCGCGCTGGCCACGTCGTAGTGCTGGTCGCCGTCACGGTCGTACTTCACCGCCGCACGGTCGACCGTCTCCTCCACCGTTTCGAGCGAGATCTCCTTCTCGCTCTTGTCGAGGGTGGCGCCCGCGGCGGCCTCCAGAGCGGTCAGGGCCCGCCGGGCGTCGCCGCCCGCGATGCGGAGCAGATGTGCCTCGGAGTCGGCGGGCAGCGTGACAGCCCCGCCGAGGCCGCGCTCCTCGGTGAGCGCACGGCGCAGCAGTCCCGTGAGGTCCTCGTCGGTCAGCGACTCCAGCGTCAGCAGCAGCGAGCGGGAGAGCAGAGGGGAGATCACCGAGAAGTACGGATTCTCGGTGGTGGCGGCGATCAGCGTCACCCAGCGGTTCTCGACGGCCGGCAGGAGGGAGTCCTGCTGGGCCTTGGAGAAGCGGTGGATCTCGTCGAGGAAGAGGACGGTCTCCTTGCCGAAGCCGCCGGCCGCGCGTCGGGCCCCGTCGATGACGGCCCGGACCTCCTTGACGCCCGCCGTGATCGCCGAGAGCTCGACGAAGCGCTTGTTGGTCGCCTTGGAGACGACATAGGCGAGGGTCGTCTTCCCGGTGCCGGGCGGGCCCCAGAGGATGACGGACGCGGGTCCCGCGGGACCTCCGCCGCCCTCGCCGACGAGGCGGCGCAGCGGCGATCCGGGCTTGAGCAGATGCTGCTGGCCGACGACTTCGTCGAGAACGCGCGGACGCATCCGGACCGCCAGCGGACTGCTGGACGGATCCTTCTCCTGGCGTGCTTCGGCAGCTGCGGTAAAGAGGTCGGGCTCCACGCGGTGAAGCCTATGTCAGCGCACTGACAACGCTCCTCGGCTCCCCCGCCCCGCTCAGCTGGTCCAGAAGTCCCACCAGCGGGTGAGGATCAGCATGCCGATGATCCCGATCCACAGCACCGGCGGCATCCAGTGGAACTCCAGCAGACCGCTGCGCAGCCCCTCGGGAACCCTGATCACCCGGTGCCTGACGTTGTGCACGGTGACGTAGCAGAACATCACGATCGTCGCGGCCCACGCCAACGAGCACCACAGACACAGGGCGTTGATGTTGTACAGCGACTGATACTGCAGCCACGTACAGAACCCAACCCCGAACAGAGCGCCCGCGTTCAGCCCCAGCCAGAACCACCGCCGGTACCGCGCACCCGCCAGCAGCCCCGCACCGATCGCGATCACCATGCCGTACGCGACCAGACCCAGCATCGGATTCGGGAACCCGAACACCGCCGCCTGCTCGCTCTTCATGATGTTCCCGCAGGACACCACCGGATTCAGACTGCACCCCGGCGTGAACGACGGGTCCTCCAGCAGCCTGAACTTGTCGATCGTGATCACCCACGAAGCCAGCAGACCCGCCGCACCCGTGATCACCAGAAGCCAGCCGAACCCCCGGCCCGCACCGATCGGGCGTGTGGAGCCGTCCGCTCGCTCGTCCGAGGACACGTCGTCCACCGCCGCAGTCGTCATATCGCCGTTCCATCGCTTCGTAGCCTGCTCGGGCACGGTCATTCTGCCGCACCTGCGCCGGTGCCCGCCGTTCGCCGGACATAAGCACGGGCGCAGCGGCGACGCCGCGGGAAGGTGCTCCGCGGGGCCGCCGGGCGCTCCGGCCTCGGGCGACGGGAGGTGACGTGGCGGTCTCCGGCGTCGGCACGACGACCGGAAACCGCCGCCGACCCGTCCGAATCGGCCTCGCACGGCAGGAGGAGAAAACTCCCGCCGGGTTGACGCCCCTCCACCCGAACCATGGGGACTACGAGGACAGGCGGCTGCGCAGTTCCTCCACGACGAGGCCCAACGCCACGGCGCTCTGCTCGCCGGACTCCATGTTCTTGATCTGGACCACGCCTTCCCCGAGGTCACGCTCTCCCGCGACGATCGTGTACCGGGCGCCCGAGCGGTTCGCGCTCTTCATCGCGCCCTTCAGGCCCCGCCCGCCGAACGCGAAGTCCGTGGCGATGCCCTCCCTGCGCAGCTCGGTGACGATGCCGAAGAGCACGCGCCGCGCCTCCTCGCCCAGCGGGACGGCGAACACGCTGGTACTGGCGGGGAGTTCGAGCTCGATGCCCTCCGCCTCCAGGGCCAGGACCGTACGGTCCACGCCCAGCGCCCAGCCGACGGACGGCAGTTCCGGGCCGCCGATCATCTCGGAGAGACCGTCGTAGCGGCCGCCGCCGCCGACCGCGGACTGCGAGCCGAGTCCGTCGTGGACGAACTCGAAGGTGGTGCGCGTGTAGTAGTCCAGGCCGCGGACCAGCTTCTCGTCGTCCTCGAAGGCCACACCGGCCGCCGTCAGCAGCTCGCGGACCTCCTCGTGGTACGCCTTGCACGCGTCGCACAGGTAGTCCCGCAGCATCGGCGCACCCACGAGCTGCTTCTGGACGTCGGCGCGCTTGTCGTCGAGCACCCGCAGCGGGTTGATCTCGATCCGGCGCCGGGTGTCCTCGTCGAGGTCGAGCTCGCGCAGGAAGCCCTGGAGGGCGTCGCGGTAGACCGGACGGCACTCCTTGTCGCCGAGCGAGTTGAGCAGGATGCGGAACTCCCGCAGGCCGAGCGTGCGGTACGCCTGGTCGGCCAGGATGATCAGCTCGGCGTCCAGCGCCGGGTCCTCGGCGCCGATCGCCTCGGCACCGACCTGCGAGAAGTGGCGGTAGCGCCCCGCCTGCGGCCGCTCGTAGCGGTAGTACGAGCCGGAGTACCAGAGCTTGACGGGGAGGTTGCCGGCCTTGTGGAGGTTGGCCTCCAGGGCGGCGCGCAGCACGGAGGCGGTGCCCTCGGGGCGCAGGGCGAGCTTGGTGCCGCCCTTGGTCTCGAAGGCGTACATCTCCTTGCTCACGATGTCGGTGGACTCACCGACGCCGCGCGCGAACAGTTCGACGTTCTCGAAGCCGGGTGTCTCGATGTAGCCGTAGCCGGAATTCTTCAGCGGTGCGGAGATCGCCTCGCGGACCGCCAGGAACTTCGCGGACCGGGGCGGGATCAGGTCGTACGTGCCCTTCGGGGCCTGAAAAGTGCTCACGGAGCTTCTCTCGTCACATTCCTCGTCGGGGAGCCGCCTGGCTCCCGAGGCCGTCGGCCACTTCCCGCAGATAGGGATTGGTGGCGCGCTCACGGCCGATGGTCGTCTGGGGGCCGTGTCCGGACAGGACCACGGTCGAGTCGTCGAGCGGCAGGCACACCCGTGCCAGCGACGCGAGCATCTCGTCCATGTCACCTCCCGGCAGGTCCGTGCGTCCGATGGAGCCGGCGAACAGCAGGTCTCCCGAGAAGAACACGGACGGGACGTCCGCGGCCTCGGGCATGCCGAAGGTCACCGACCCCTTGGTATGGCCGGGCGCGTGCGCGACCGAGAAGTCGAGTCCGGCGAGGCGCAGCTTCGCGCCGTCGGTCAGTTCCCTGACGTCGTCCGGCTCTCCCACGGTCAGCTCGCCCATCAGCGGCATGCCGATCGACCTGCCCAGCGCCTTCTCCGGGTCGCTCATCATGTACCGGTCGGAGGGATGGATCCACGCGGGCACGTCGTGCGCGCCGCACACCGGGACGACCGAGGCGACATGGTCGATGTGGCCGTGGGTGAGGATGACGGCGACGGGCTTGAGCCGGTGCTTCGCGACCGCCTCGACGACACCTTCGGCGGCCTGATGGCCCGGATCGATGATCACGCACTCCTCGCCGGCGGCGGGGGCGACCAGGTAACAGTTGGTCCCCCAGGCCCCGGCGGGGAACCCGGCAATAAGCACGATCGTCCTCAGTGTGGTCGTGGAGAGAGTTCTCGCTGCCTCGAAATGCAGCAGATCAGAGCCTACCGGCGCTGCTCCTCCCACAGCCAACCCGTATACGGTACGGGCACACTCGGCCGGTCGGCATCAGACGTACGACTACAAGGAGAAGACCCGGTGGTCAGCAGCGATCAGCGGCGGCGGCAGCTCGCCAGGGAGAAGTTCGAGCGCCAGCAGCAGCGTCGGGCACAGTCACGCAAGAGGAAGCAGCGCAACACGGTCATCGCGGCCACACTGGCCGTGGTGCTCGCCGCGGGTGCGGCCGCCTACGCCTCGGTGGGCCTGTCCGACGGCGACACCAAGGCCGACGGGCAGACCGCGGGCGACGACAGCACCACGTCGCCCAGCGCTTCCCCCACTCCCTCCGAGGCCAAGAGCCCCGAACCCGCCCTGTCGATCGACAAGACGGCGAAGTACTCGATGGACCTGACGACGAACCAGGGCGACATCAAGATCGCGATGGACGCGGCGAAGACCCCGCGCACCGTGAACTCGTTCAAGGCGCTCGCGGACAAGGGGTTCTTCAACGGCACGAAGTGCCACCGGCTGACCACGCAGGGCATCTTCGTGCTCCAGTGCGGCGACCCGAAGGGCGACGGCACCGGCGGGCCCGGGTACACGATCCCCGACGAGAACCTGACCGCGCTCGGCAAGGCGGCCGCCGACGGCTCGGTGACCTATCCGGCCGGCACGGTGGCGATGGCCAACACCGGTCAGCCGAACTCCGGCGGCAGCCAGTTCTTCCTCGTCTACAAGGCGACCAAACTGCCGCCGACGTACACACCGTTCGGAAAGATGGACGCCGCAGGCCTCAAGGCCGTCGAGAAGGTGGCCAAGGCCGGAGTCACCGGCGGCGGCGGGGACGGTGCCCCGAAAACGGCCGTCACCATTGAGAAGGCTGCCGTCCCCAAGGCGTGAGCGGGGAATTTCAGCCGCGCTGAGTGCGGACAGCCGGGCGGCCGGTCGCCTAGATTGGCGTTGTGCAGCGCGGCCGGCTTCGCGCTGCGGAAGGCGGGCGATGCCCGCCCTGGAAACTGTGGACGATGCCCGGGGGGCGAACCCCCTCGCGGGCATCAGGTGGAGGAGGCGCTGTGAGCAGCGACCCGTGGGGCCGTGTCGACGAGACGGGCACCGTGTACGTGCGTACAGCCGACGGCGAGAAGGTCGTCGGATCGTGGCAGGCCGGGACTCCCGAAGAGGCTCTGGCCTATTTCGAGCGCAAGTACGAGGGCTTGGTGGTCGAGATCGGCCTTCTCGAGCGTCGGGTGAAGACCACCGATCTCTCGGCCAAGGATGCCCAGCAGGCCATCGACCATCTGCGCCAGCAGGTGGACGAGCATCACGCCGTCGGCGACCTCGAGGCGCTGGCCAAGCGCCTCGACGCGCTGGTGGAGTCGGTCGAGAAGCGCCGCGAGGAGCGCAAGGTCCAGCGCGCCAAGCAGAGCGACGAGGCACGGCACGCCAAGGAAGCCCTGGTCAACGAGGCCGAGGAGCTGGCGCAGAGCGAGCAGTGGCGGGCGGCCGGTGAGCGGCTGCGCGCGCTGGTGGACACCTGGAAGGGCCTGCCGCGGCTCGACCGGAAGTCCGACGACGAGCTGTGGCACCGCTTCTCGCACGCCCGGTCGGCGTTCTCCAAGCGCCGCAAGGCGCACTTCGCCTCGCTGGACGCGCAGCGCGAGGAGGCCCGGAAGACCAAGGAGAGGCTGGTCGCCGAGGCCGAGTCGCTGTCCGGCTCCACCGACTGGGGCGTCACGGCCGCCCGCTACCGCGAGCTGATGGCGGAGTGGAAGGCCGCGGGCCGTGCCCAGCGCGAGTCCGAGGACGACCTGTGGAACCGCTTCCGCGGCGCCCAGGACATCTTCTTCGCGGCCCGCAGCGGGGTCTTCGCCGAGCGGGACGCCGAGCAGGCGGAGAACCTCAAGCTCAAGGAGGAGCTCGCCGCCGAGGCGGAGAAGCTCGTCCCGGTTAAGGACCTGAAGGCGGCGCGTGCCACCTTCCGCTCCATCAACGAGCGCTGGGAGGCCGTCGGCCATGTGCCGCGGGACGCCCGTCCCAAGGTCGAGGGCCGGATGCACGCCGTCGAGCGGGCCCTGCAGGAGTCCGAGGAGACCGAGTGGCGCCGGACGAACCCGGAGGCGCGTGCGCGTGCCGCGGGTCTGACCGGACAGCTCCAGGCGGCCGTGGACAAGTTGCGCGGCCAGATCGACACGGCGCGCGCCGCGGGCAACAACGCCAGGGCGGACAAGCTGGCGAAGGAGCTCGAGGGCCGGCAGGCCCTGCTGGACCAGGCGCTGAAGGGCCTCGAGGAGTTCGGCGGCTGACAGCGCACCGCACATCGAAAGGGCCTCCCGTACGCGGTGTACGGGAGGCCCTTTCGTGTGTCCTGTCCCCTGCTGCTCGGGCAGGGGATCCGGTCAGGGGCGGCGGGCCGAGGTCACCCGGTACACGTCGTAGACGCCCTCCACACCGCGG
Organism: Streptomyces sp. CA-251247; assembly: GCF_050952975.1. Lineage (NCBI taxonomy): Bacteria > Bacillati > Actinomycetota > Actinomycetes > Kitasatosporales > Streptomycetaceae > Streptomyces > Streptomyces sp. CA-251247. Next base: position 1,430,203 of record NZ_CP191861.1, read on the forward strand.
ACCGCCTTCAGCACGTGCCCGAGATGCTTGGGGTCGCCCATCTCGAAGGTGAAGCGCGAGGTCGCCACCCGGTCGCGGGAGGTCTGGACGGCCGCGGAGAGGATGTTGACGTGCTGGTCGGACAGCACCCGGGTGACGTCCGACAGCAGCCGGGACCGGTCCAGCGCCTCGACCTGGATGGCGACCAGGAAGACCGAGGACTGGGTGGGCGCCCACTCGACCTCGAGGATGCGCTCCGGCTCCTGGGACAGCGAGTCGACGTTGACGCAGTCCGCGCGGTGAACCGATACGCCACTGCCGCGGGTGACGAAGCCGATGATCGGGTCGCCGGGCACGGGCGTACAGCACCGGGCGAGCTTGACCCACACGTCCTCGACGCCCTTGACGACCACGCCCGGGTCGGCGCTGGAGCGGCGCTTGGAGCGGCCGTGCGAGGGCGGGGTGCTCTCGGCGAGGTCCTCGTTCGCGGCCTCCTCGCCGCCGAGGGCCTGCACGAGCTTCTGCACGACGCCCTGCGCGGCGACATGGCCCTCGCCGATCGCCGCGTACAGCGACGAGATGTCGGGGTAGCGCATCTCGTGCGCGAGCGTGACGAGCGAGTCACCGGTGAGGATGCGCTGGATCGGCAGGTTCTGCTTGCGCATGGCCCGCGCGATGGCGTCCTTGCCGTGCTCGATCGCCTCGTCGCGACGCTCCTTGGAGAACCACGCACGGATCTTGTTGCGGGCCCGCGGTGACTTGACGAAGCCGAGCCAGTCGCGCGAGGGGCCCGCGCCTTCGGCCTTGGAGGTGAAGACCTCGACCAGGTCGCCGTTGTCCAGGGTGGATTCGAGCGGTACGAGCCGCCCGTTGACCCGCGCTCCTATGGTGCGGTGGCCCACTTCCGTGTGCACGGCGTAGGCGAAGTCGACGGGTGTGGCGCCGGCCGGCAGCGCTATGACGTCACCCTTCGGCGTGAAGACGAAGACCTCGTTGCGCGAGAGGTCGAAGCGCAGCGACTCCAGGAACTCCGAGGGGTCCTCGGTCTCCTTCTGCCAGTCCAGCAGCTGGCGCAGCCACGCCATGTCGTTGACGGCGTCGTCCTTGCCGGCCTTCTTCGGCACATCGGTGCGCACCTTGGAGGCCCCGGCGGACGGCTCCTGCTTGTACTTCCAGTGCGCGGCGATGCCGTACTCGGCACGGCGGTGCATGTCGAACGTACGGATCTGGAGCTCGACGGGCTTGCCGTTGGGACCGATCACCGTGGTGTGCAGTGACTGGTACATGTTGAACTTCGGCATCGCGATGTAGTCCTTGAACCGGCCGGGGACCGGGTTCCATCGCGCATGGACGGTGCCGAGCGCCGCGTAGCAGTCGCGGACGGTGTCGACGAGGACGCGGATGCCGACCAGGTCGTAGATCTCCGCGAAGTCCCGGCCGCGGACGATCATCTTCTGGTAGACGCTGTAGTAGTGCTTGGGCCGGCCGGTGACGGTGGCCTTGATGCGGGCGGCCCGCAGGTCGGACTGGACCTCGTCGGTCACTATGGCGAGGTACTCGTCGCGCTTGGGGGCGCGCTCGGCCACCAGCCGCACGATCTCGTCGTACATCTTGGGGTAGAGGATCGCGAAAGCGAGGTCCTCCAGCTCCCACTTGATGGTGTTCATGCCCAGCCGGTGGGCCAGGGGCGCATAGATCTCGAGGGTCTCTCGGGCCTTCTTCTCCTGCTTCTCCCGCTTGAGATAGCGCATCGTGCGCATGTTGTGCAGCCGGTCGGCCAGCTTGATGACCAGGACGCGCGGGTCCTTGGCCATGGCGACGACCATCTTGCGCACGGTCTCCGCCTGCGCGGCCTCGCCGAACTTGACCTTGTCCAGCTTGGTGACACCGTCGACGAGGAGGGCGACCTGGTCGCCGAAGTCCCGGCGCAGGGTGTCCAGGCCGTACTCGGTGTCCTCGACGGTGTCGTGCAGCAGCCCCGCCATCAGGGTCGCCGGGTCCATGCCGAGCTCGGCGAGGATGGTGGTCACGGCGAGCGGATGCGTGATGTACGGGTCGCCGCTCTTGCGCTTCTGGCCCCGGTGCCAGCGCTCGGCGACCTGGTAGGCGCGCTCGATCTGGCGCAGCGTGGCGGTCTCGATCTTGGGGTCGTTGCTGCGCACGATCCGCAGCAGCGGCTCCAGGACGGGGTTGTACGGCGACGAGCGCTGCACGCCGAGCCGGGCGAGACGGGCGCGCACCCGGTTCGAGGAGCCGGCGCTGCGCGGCACGGCAGCGGGTGTGGGCCTCGGGGCCGGGGCCGGCGTGGGAGCCGGGGGCTTCGGAGCGGACGCGGGGGCCGGGCCGTTCGCACTCGCCGGGGCCTCGCCGGTGGCGGCGCCCTTGGCCGACGCCGGCTGGCGGACGTCGACCGGAGCGACACCCGTCCCGCTTCCCTCGGGCGCAGCAGGCTTCGCCTTCTTGTCGGCCGACTGGGTCTCGGGCGTGCCAGGGGCTGCCGCGGCCTTGTCGGCCTTCTGGTCGGGCTGCGCGGCGGCGGGCTGGGCCTCGTCTGGCAAGAGCGCTCCTCGTGCGGTTCCGGGTCCCCCGGTCAGGTCCGGAGAAGCCATGGTATCGACCTCGCTGTCCCGGTGCTCACGAGGCCGTGACAGACCGGTGGGCGCCCCGGGAGATCCCGGGACGCCCACGGACGGCCGTACGGCTTCAGATGGTGATCAGGGACTCCAGCGGAGCTCCCCGCAGCGCGGGCTCCAGGCGGGCCCGGCCGCCGAGGAAACCCAGTTCCATCAGGACCGCGATGCCCGCGACCTCGGCCCCGCTGCGGCGGATCAGTTCGACCGCCGCCCCTGCGGTACCGCCGGTGGCGAGCACATCGTCGATGACCATCACACGGTCGCCCGTCTGCAGGTCCTCGGCGTGCACCTCGATCTCGGCGCTGCCGTACTCCAGCTCGTACGCCTGCGACAGCGTCGCTCCGGGGAGCTTGCCCGCCTTGCGTACGGGGATGAAGCCCAGCCCCGCGCGGACCGCGACCGGGGCGCCGAGGATGAACCCCCGCGCCTCCAGTCCGACGACCTTGGTGGCCCCGTGCCGCGCGCACCCTTCGGCGAGCACGTCGGTGAGGGCCGTGAAGGCCTTCGGGTCCGCCAGCAGGGGCGTGATGTCCTTGAACACCACGCCCGGCTTCGGGTAGTCGGGTACGTCGCGGATACGGCTCAGCAGCAGCTCCTGCACGCCGTCGGTCATCGACGCCTGCCCGAGGGGCGGCCGCGGCCACGACCCCGAGGTCCGACGACGGCGCCCGCCGTCGCGGCGTCGCCCGGTACCTCGTCCGACGGCCCGTGGGGCTCCTCGGCCTGGTCCGGGGACTCGCCCTTGGCCACGGCGGCCGCGCGCTTGGCGAGGACCCGCTTCTTCAGGGCCTTCATCTGCGGCTCGCGCTCCTTGAGGTCGGCGACGAGCGGCGTGGCGATGAAGATCGAGGAGTACGCACCGGCGGCGAGGCCGACGAAGAGCGACAGCGAGATGTCGTTGAGCATGCCGGCGCCCAGGAAGCCGCCGCCGATGAAGAGCAGACCGGCGACCGGCAGCAGCGCGACGACCGTGGTGTTGATCGACCGCACCAGGGTGCCGTTGATGGACCGGTTGGCGATCTCGCTGTAGGTCCACCGGGTCTGCTTGGTGATGTCCTTCGTGCCTTCCTTGAGGCTGTCGAAGACGACCACGGTGTCGTACAGCGAGTAACCGAGGATGGTCAGCAGACCGATCACGGTGCCCGGGGTGACCTCGAATCCGACCAGGGCGTAGATGCCCACCGTGATCGTGATGTCGTGGATCAGCGCGATGAGGGCGGCGATGGCCATGCGCCACTCGAAGGCGATCGCCAGATAGATCACCACGAGGATCATGAAGACGCCGAGGCCGGTCCAGGCCTTGTTGGCGATCTGCTTGCCCCAGCTCGGACCGACGAGCTCCTGGTCGATCTGGTTCTTGTTCATGTCCAGATCGGCGGCGAGCTTGGTGGCCACCGCGTCGGCCTGCTTGGTGTCCAGGTCGCTGACCTGGATCCGCAGGGTGTCGTTGCCGAGCTGCTGGACGATGGCGTCATGGCCGGAGGCCGTTTCCGCGAACTCCTCAGCCTGCGCGACGGACACGTTCGTCTTCGCGGTGTTGAAGACGGCACCGCCCTTGAACTCGATGCCCATGTTCAGACCCTGCACCGCCAGGCCGACGATGGCCGTGATGGTGATCAGGATCGAGAGGCCGTACCAGATCTTCCGCTTGCCGACGAAGTCGTAACCGACCTCGCCGCGGTAGAGCCTGGCGCCGATATTGCCGAGACGCGACATCTCACGCCTCCTTCGGGTCGGTGGGGGCGGAGGTGCGGCGCGTGCGGCGCAGCGGGGGCTTGGCACCGAGGCGCTTCGGGTCGAGCCCGGACCAGGAGCCGCCGCCGGAGAAGAACTTCGTGCGGGCGAGGAGCGTCATGACCGGCTTGGTGAAGAAGAACACCACGACCACGTCGAGCAGGGTGGTCAGACCGAGGGTGAACGCGAAGCCCTGGACCTTGCCGACGGTGACCACGAAGAGCACCGCGGCGGCGAGGAACGACACGAAGTCGGAGACCAGGATGGTGCGCCGCGCACGCGGCCAGGCGCGCTCCACGGCGGGCCGCAGCGTCCGGCCCTCGCGGATCTCGTCCCTTATGCGTTCGAAGTACACGATGAACGAGTCGGCGGTGATACCGATGGCAACGATCGCACCACACACCGCGGGCAGGTTCAGCGCGAACCCGATGGCCGGGCCGAGCAGGGCCATCAGCGAATAGGTGAGGGCTGCCGAGACCAGGAGGCTGAGGATCGCCACCATGGACAGACCGCGGTAGTAGATCACCAGGTAGATGATGACCAGCGCGAGGCCGATGGCACCGGCGATGAGGCCGGCCTGGAGCTGCTCGCCGCCGAGCGCCGCGCTGACGGTGGTGACGCTCTGCTCCTCGAAGCTGAGGGGCAGCGCACCGTAGGACAGGATGTTGCCGAGGTCCTGCGCCGACTGCTGGTCGAAGCTTCCGGAGATCTCGGCGTTGGCGCTGAGCGTCTGGTTGACCTGCGGGGCCGAGACGACCTCGCCGTCGAGGACGATCGCGAACTGGTTCTGCGGCGACTGCTGCTGCGAGAGCTTGCTGGTGATCGCCTGGAACTTCTTCGAGCCGGCGCTGGTGAAGTCCATCGTGACGATCCACATGCCGCGCTGCTGGTCCAGCTGGCCCTTGGCGTCGTCGACGTCCTTACCGCTCACCTCGGCGGGGCCGAGGACGTACTTCTCCCACTGCCCGGCGCTGTTCTTGCCACAGGCGACCGTGGGGTCCTCGGGCTTGACGCCCTCGCCCACGTTGCCGCGCTCCGTCTGGTCGAGGCAGTTCAGGTCGGTGAACTTCTTCTCCAGCGCGGCGGTGGCGGGCGGGGTGCTCGGCGTCGGGGCCGGCTTGTCGGCGGCGGAGCCGCTGGGCTTCGGCGACGGGGCCTTCAGCCCGTCGGTGACGGCGCGGCCCTGCGGGGTGGCGCTCGGCGACGGGGAGGTCGCCTTGTCGGCGCCGCCCTTGTCCGTGGCCTTGTCCGGCGCGGAGGCGCTCGGACTGGGCTTGGGCTTGGGCTGCGGGGCGGTCGGCCCACCCGCGGCGACGGTCAGAACGGGCCGGAAGTAGAGCTGGGCGGTGGTACCGACCTGCTTACGGGCCTGCTCGGAGTTCGTCCCCTTCGGGATGTTGACGATGATGTTCTCGCGGCCCTGGGTCTGAACCTCGGCCTCCGAGACACCGAGACCATTGACACGGCGTTCGATGATCTCGACCGCGGTGTTCATGTTGGTCTCGTTGATCGCGCTTTCCTTGCCGGGCTCCGCCTTCGCGGCCAGCGTGATCGTCGTACCGCCGGCCAGGTCGATGCCCAGGCGAGGCGTGGTGTGCCCGGACCAGAACATCCCACCGGTCAGCGCGACCATGGCGATCAGGATCAGAGCGAGGACGCGCCCCGGCTTCCCCTGAGCCCCCGCGGGCCTTCGGCCCCTGTTCGGTGCTGCCACCTTCTCGTTTCTCCCTGTCCAACCGCCCCCGCGCCGGGTGTGCGCCGGGGCAGCCACGAAGTGTTGTGGGGACCTGCCCCCGCAGAAGTCAACACGACCCGGGGACCGCGGGGCACCGGACGGTGCCCCCGCGATCCCCGATCATGACTACTTCTCGCCGTCGGCCTTGCCGTCCTTGGGCTCCGTGTCAGTGGCGTCGGCGTCGGCATCCTTGGCGCCGGCCTCGTCCGCCGCGTCGGCCTCGGGCTTCTTGCCGAGGTCGATCTTGGCGTCGTCGGACTCGGTCGTGCCGGTCAGCGAGGACGCGTCGTCCGGCACGATCGGGTCGTCGATCCGAGCAGCGTCGTCGCCGTGCACGATGCGGTTGTACTCGTCGTCGTCGAGGACCGCGCCGATGGCGTTCTTCGCATACATGGCGTGGACGCCGGGAGCGACTTCGAGCAGCACGGCGTCGTCGTGCAGCTCCTTGACGGTGGCGTACATCCCCCCGATCGTCCGGACACCGGTGCCGGGCTGCATCTGGTTGCGCATCTGCGCAGCAGCCTGCTGCTTCTTCTTGGCGGACCGGGTCATCAGGAACATGGCCCCGATGAGCACGATGAAGGGGAGGAGGGTCACGAGACTCACGGGAAGAAACTTCCTTCACACGACCGCACCGATGAGGCGGCCTTATCTACGGGGGTGGGTACGCCGACCTGGAAGGGCGGCATCGGCGGAGTCTAAGCGAGTCCGCATCAAAGGAACAACGCCCAGCATCGCACCGTGGTTCCTGCCCGGCGAGTATCCGCGCCGTCACGTCCCGAACAGCCCCGGTTGTCCGCTTGCGCCGGGGGGCTGCTGCGGCGGAACGAGGCCGAGATGGGCCCAGGCGGCGGGGGTCGCGACCCGTCCGCGCGGGGTCCGGGCCAGCAGTCCCTCCCGTACGAGGAAGGGCTCGGCGACCTCTTCCACGGTCTCCCGCTCCTCCCCCACGGCCACCGCGAGCGTCGAGAGGCCCACCGGGCCGCCGCCGAACAGCTTGAGCAGCGCCTGGAGGACCGCCCGGTCCAGACGGTCGAGGCCGCGGGCGTCCACCTCGTACACCTTGAGTGCCGCGGCCGCGATGTCCCGGGTGATCAGTCCGTCCGCCTTGACCTGCGCGTAGTCGCGCACGCGGCGCAGCAGGCGGTTGGCGATACGGGGCGTGCCACGGGAGCGGCCGGCGATCTCGGCGGCGCCGTCGGACTCGATCTCCAGGTCGAGGAGCTGGGCGGAGCGGTGGATGACGCGCTCCAGCTCGGCGGGGTCGTAGAACTCCATGTGCGCGGTGAAGCCGAACCGGTCGCGCAGCGGCGGGGGCAGCAGTCCGGCCCTGGTGGTGGCCCCGACCAGGGTGAACGGCGGCAGCTCCAGCGGGATGGCGGTGGCCCCGGGTCCCTTGCCGACGATGACGTCGACGCGGAAGTCCTCCATGGCCATGTAGAGCATTTCCTCGGCGGGCCGCGACATCCGGTGGATCTCGTCGAGGAAGAGGACCTCGCCCTCCTGGAGGGAGGAGAGGATCGCTGCCAGGTCGCCGGCGTGCTGGATGGCGGGGCCCGAGGTGATGCGGATCGGGGCCTTCATCTCGGCAGCGATGATCATGGACAGGGTGGTCTTGCCGAGCCCGGGGGCACCGGAGAGCAGGACGTGGTCGGCGGTGGCGCCGCGCGCGAGGGCGGCTTTGAGGACCAGGTCGAGCTGCTCGCGCACCCGCTCCTGGCCCACGAACTCATCGAGAGACTTCGGCCGCAGTGCCGCCTCGACGGCCTGGTCCTCGCCGTCGGCGGAGGGGCCGACGAGCCGCCCGTCGGCGGCAAAGGGCGCTTCGTCGGCGGGGGCCGGGGTGGTGTCGTCCCAGTTCACTGCGGAGGTGCCTCACGAGGTCGTCGCGGCGGTTGCGCCGCGGGGTGGTCGGGGTCGTCCGTCCCTGGGCGTGCCCTGCGGCACGGGCGGGAGGGGCAGGGGCCGGCAGGCGCGCGGACGCGCCCGCGGGTCATCTCGTGCGGTTCAGCGACTGGAGAGCGGCCTTGAGGAGCTGGCCCACCACCGGCTCGCCCGCCGAGGCCTCGGCCTGCGGCGCGACCGCGGCCACCGCCTCGTCGGCCTCGCGGGTGGCATAGCCCAGTCCGATCAGCGCGCCGTGCAGCTGGTCGCGCCAGGAGGAGGAGACCGCTGTGCCGATGCCCTGCTTGCCGATGTGCGCGCCGAGCGGCTCCCCGAGGCGGTCCTTCAGCTCCAGCAGCAGCTTCTGCGCGCCTTTCTTGCCGATGCCGGGGACGGCCGTGAGCGCCTTCTCGTCTCCGGTCGCCACCGCCACCCGCAGGGCGTCGGGGGCGTGCACGGCCAGCATCGCCTGGGCAAGCCGTGGGCCGACGCCGCTCGCCGTCTGGAGCAGCTCGAAGACCTGCCGCTCGTCGTCGTCGACGAAGCCGTACAGCGTGAGCGAGTCCTCCCGGACGACGAGGGAGGTGGCGAGCTTGGCCTCCTGGCCGATGCGCAGCTCGGACAGGGTGTTGGGCGTGCACTGGAGGGCCATGCCGACGCCGCCGACCTCGATGACCGCGGTGGTGGGAGCGAGGGCGGCCACCGGGCCGCTGACAAAGGCGATCATGCGGTACGGCCTTTCGATGCGTGCAGGGCGACTGCCTGCTGCAGGCGGTTCTGCGCGGGTGCGCGCCAGATGTGACAGATGGCGAGGGCGAGGGCGTCCGCCGCGTCGGCGGGCTTCGGCGGGGCGTCCAGCCGCAGCAGCCGGGTGACCATGGCGCCCACCTGAGCCTTGTCGGCCCGGCCACTGCCGGTGACGGCGGCCTTCACCTCGCTGGGGGTGTGCAGGACGACGGGGATGCCCCGGCGGGACGCGCAGAGCATGGCGACGGCGCTGGCCTGGGCGGTGCCCATGACGGTGCGGACGTTGTGCTGGCTGAACACCCGCTCCACGGCGACCCGTTCGGGCCGGTACTCGTCCAACCACTGCTCGATGCCCTGCTCGACGGCGACCAGGCGGTGGCCGAGCTCGGCGTCCGCGGGGGTGCGCACCACTCCGACGCCCAGCATGGTCAGCTGACGGCCCGCCACTCCCTCGACGACCCCCACACCGCACCGGGTCAGTCCCGGGTCCACCCCCAGCACACGCACGCCGTCCTCCTCCGTCATCCCCCGGCAGGCGCCGGGAGGTTCCCCCTGTTCGTGCAGGCTATCCGCCGGCACCGACAACGCGCCGGAACGACGACGGGCCGACGGGTGTGTCCCGTCGGCCCGCCGTACGAAGCGGATCAGGCGTCGACCTTCTCCATGACCTCGTCCGAGACGTCGAAGTTGGCGAAGACGTTCTGCACGTCGTCGCTGTCCTCCAGCGCGTCGATCAGCTTGAAGATCTTGCGAGCGCCCTCTTCCTCCAGCTCGACCTGCATGGTCGGGACGAAGTTGGCCTCGGCCGAGTCGTAGTCGATACCGGCCTCCTGGAGCGCGGTGCGCACCGCGACCAGGTCGGTGGCCTCGCTGATGACCTCGAAGGACTCACCGAGGTCGTTGACCTCTTCGGCGCCCGCCTCCAGGACGGCGCCGAGGACGTCGTCCTCGCTCAGCTCGCCCTTGGGGACGATGACGACGCCCTTGCGGTTGAAGAGGTAGGAGACCGAGCCGGGGTCGGCCATCGAGCCGCCGTTGCGGGTCATGGCGACACGGACGTCGGAGGCCGCGCGGTTGCGGTTGTCGGTGAGGCACTCGATGAGCACCGCGACGCCGTTCGGTCCGTAGCCCTCGTACATGATCGTCTCGTAGTCGGCGCCGCCGGCCTCGAGGCCCGCGCCGCGCTTGACCGCGGAATCGATGTTCTTGTTCGGGACCGAGCTCTTCTTGGCCTTCTGGATGGCGTCGAAGAGGGTCGGGTTGCCGTCGACGTCGGCACCGCCCGTACGGGCCGCAACCTCGATGTTCTTGATCAGCTTCGCGAAGAGCTTGCCGCGCTTGGCATCGATCACGGCCTTCTTGTGCTTCGTCGTAGCCCATTTAGAGTGGCCGGACATCTGCCTGTCTCCTTCGCGTAACCCATTGCTGCTGCGTTCGGCAGAGATCCTACCGGGACGGCGTCACCAGGCAGCGCGCACCATGTCCACAAACAGGCCGTGCACCCGGTGGTCTCCGGTGAGTTCGGGATGGAAGGACGTCGCCAGCGCGTTGCCCTGCCGCACGGCGACGATGTGCCCGTCGTACTCCGCCAGCACCTCGACCTCGGCGCCCACCGACTCCACCCACGGAGCCCGGATGAAGACGCCTTCGACCGGACCGTCCACTACTCCCCGCAGCTCCACGGAGGCCTCGAACGACTCGTTCTGCCGGCCGAAGGCGTTGCGGCGGACGATCATGTCGATGCCGCCGAGCGTCTCCTGGCCGGAGCGCGGGTCGAGGATCTTGTCGGCGAGCATGATCAGGCCCGCGCAGGTGCCGTACACGGGCATACCGGAGCGCACCCGCTCGCGCAGCGGCTCGGTCATGCCGAAGAGCGCCGCGAGCTTGGACATGGTGGTGGACTCGCCGCCCGGGATGACGAGGCCGTCGACCTCGGCGAGTTCCTCGGGACGCCGCACCTGCCTGGCCACGGCGTCCGCCGAGGCCAGGGCGATCAGGTGCTCCCGTACGTCGCCCTGGAGAGCCAGGACTCCGATGACCGGCGACGTCATTACCAGCCTCGGTTGGCGTAGCGCTCGGACTCGGGCAGGGTGTCGCAGTTGATGCCGACCATGGCCTCGCCCAGGTCGCGGGAGGAGTCCGCGATGATCTTCGGGTCGTCGTAGAAGGTGGTGGCCTTCACGATGGCGGCGGCGCGCTTGGCCGGGTCGCCGGACTTGAAGATGCCCGAGCCCACGAAGACACCCTCGGCGCCGAGCTGGCGCATGAGAGCGGCGTCGGCGGGGGTGGCCACACCGCCGGCCGAGAAGAGGACCACCGGCAGCTTGCCCAGCTCTGAGACCTCCTTGACCAGCTCGTAGGGGGCGCGGAGGTCCTTGGCGGCGGCGTAGAGCTCGTTGTTGTCGAAGCCGCGCAGCCGGGCGATCTCGTTCTTGATCTGGCGCAGGTGGCGGACGGCCTCGACGACGTTGCCCGTGCCGGCCTCGCCCTTCGAGCGGATCATGGCCGCGCCCTCGGCGATACGGCGCAGAGCCTCACCCAGGTTGGTGGCACCGCACACGAAGGGGGTGGTGAAGGCCCACTTGTCGGAGTGGTTGACCTCGTCGGCCGGGGTCAGCACCTCGGACTCGTCGATGTAGTCGACGCCGAGGGACTGGAGCACCTGGGCCTCGACGAAGTGGCCGATGCGGGACTTGGCCATGACGGGGATGGACACGGCCTCGATGATCTCTTCGATCATGTTCGGGTCGGACATCCGGGCCACGCCGCCGTCCTTGCGGATGTCGGCCGGAACGCGCTCCAGGGCCATGACGGCCACGGCGCCCGCGTCCTCGGCGATCTTCGCCTGCTCGGCGTTGACCACGTCCATGATCACGCCGCCCTTGAGCTGCTCGGCCATGCCGCGCTTGACGCGGGCCGTGCCGGTGGCCGGGGAGTCGGGGGACTGCGGGGTGCTGGGGAGCGTACTGGACACGGAAGGGACCTCACTCGGTGACGACAGTCGGTGCGTAACTGATGGAACCTTCACCGACCAGGCCACTGCAAGGGCCAATGAACAGCCGGTGGATCGTTTTCACCGCTGGAGTGAAGGGGAGGGCCCCTTCACACCTGGATACGTGAGGTGCCCGGCCATGCCTGGCAACCGCGCCACGGGTACGTCGAGTACCGCGCCACGCCCGGTACGTCAGGTACCCGGCCGGTCCGCCAGCGCGACCGGAGCCTCGTCGTCCATCTCGAAGGCCAGCGGGAACGGCGCATGACCGGCCAGCCGGAACCAGCGGACCGTGCGGTGACGGCGCAGGGCGCGTGCGGCACGCACCGCGTCGTTGTGGAACCGCCGTGCCATGGGGACCCGGCGCACGGCCTGCGCCAGCTCCAGCGTGGCGTCCTCGCCACCCGGCACCTCACGCACCGCCTCGATCTGCACGGTCTCGGAGAAGACGGCCCGCAGTGCGGCGCTCAGCTCGCTCTCGGCGACCTCGCGCTGCTCCTCCTCGGCCTGGCGGGCGGCGTGCGCCGCCTCGTAGAGGACGATCGACGCGGCCGGGTCGAGCACTCCGGAGGTCGCCAGTTCCTGGGTGACCGAAGCGCGGCGTACGAGCTGGGCGTCGAGGGCGGCGCGGGCGGCGTCGATACGGGCGTGCAGCCGGTCCAGCCGTCCGGCGGTCCAGCTCAGATACAGGCCGATCAGGACGAGGCCGACGACGATCCAGATAAGGGTTGCGGTCACGGGCGGCAAGGCTACCGCCCCGGTCCGAGGGCTCCCGCGGCGCGTTCCGCGCCCGGGCGCCCGCCGTCACCGGAGCGTGGCGGCGGAGCCCTTCGAAGGCGGGCTCAGTCCCGCGCGAGGCCGAAACGGGCGCGGAAGCCGGGCCGTTCGTCCGCCGCCACCGAGGCGGCGCCGTCCGTCACCGTCTCGTAGACCGAGAGGATGTCCGCGCCGACCGTCGACCAGTCGAAGCGGCGTACGTGCTTGCTGCCCCGCTCCCGCAGCTCGGCCCGCCGCGCGGGGTCGCCGAGCAGCCGGACCGCGGCACTCGCCAGCGCGTCCGCGTCCTCGTTGGCGAACAGCTCGCCCGCCGATCCCTGGTCCAGGACCTGGGCGAAGGCGTCCAGGTCGCTGGCGAGCACCGGCGCGCCCGCCGACATGGCTTCGACGAGGATGATCCCGAAGCTCTCGCCGCCGGTGTTGGGCGCGATGTAGAGGTCGACGCTGCGCAGCAGCCGCGCCTTGTCCTCGTCGCTGACCATGCCGAGGAACTCGACGCGGTCACGCATCTCCTTCGGCAGGGACGCGACGGCCTCGTCCTCGTCGCCCCGGCCCGCCACCAGGAGCCGGGTGTCCGGGCACTCGGCGAGGATCTTCGGCAGCGCCTTCATCAGCACCGGCAGACCCTTGCGGGGCTCGTCGATACGCCCTATGAAGCCGATCGTGCCGCCGCGCCGGCCCCCGTCACCGCCGTCCGGGTCGCGCGCGCTGTCCGACTGCCACTCGGCCTTGGGCTCGGCGCCCTCGAAGAAGCCGACGTCCACGCCGTTGGGGATGACGACGGCGTCGCCGCCGAGGTGCTCGACGAGAGTCCTGCGGGCGTATTCACTGACCGCGATCCGGGCGTTGATCTTCTCCAGCGCGGGCTGGAGGATCGGATACGCGGCGATCATCGCCCGCGAACGCGGGTTCGAGGTGTGGAACGTCGCCACGATCGGCCCCTGCGCCGCCCAGCAGCTGAGCAGACCCAGCGACGGCGACGCGGGCTCGTGGATGTGGATGACGTCGAAGGTGCCGTCGTGCAGCCAGCGCCGCACCCGCGCCGCCGACAGGAAGCCGAAGTTCAGCCGGGCCACCGAGCCGTTGTACGGGACGGGCACCGCCCGTCCCGCGGAGACCACGTACGGCGGGAGGGGTGTCTCGTCGTCCGCCGGCGCCAGCACCGACACCTCGTGGCCGAGCCGGATCAGGTGTTCGGCCAGGTCCCTGATGTGGAATTGGACGCCGCCCGGTACGTCCCAGGAGTACGGGCAGACGATGCCGACCTTCACGTCCGCTCCTCCTGGGGCTCGAGATCGGCGAGCCACAGCCGCTGCAGCATGTGCCAGTCCTCCGGGTGGTCGGCGATGCCGGTGGCGTAGGCGTCCGCCAGTGCCTGTGTCATGGAGGACGTCTTCTCGGCCCGGGTACCTGTCTCGGGTACGTCGATGGCCGGGTGGACGCGGCCGTACATCATCGGCGCGTCGCCGAACCAGAGCGTGGCCGGGAGGAGCAGGGCCCCGGTCTGCTGGGCGAGCATCGCGGGTCCGGCCGGCATCCGGGCCGTCTCGCCGAAGTACTTCACCTCGACGCCGTTGGCCGACAGGTCGCGGTCGGCGACCAGGCACACCAGCCCTCCGGCCCGCAGCCGGCGGGCCAGGGTGCCGAACGCGGAGCCGCCGGCGTGCGGCAGGACCTCCATGCCGAGGCTCTCGCGGTAGGCCACGAAACGGTCGTACAGCGTCTCCGGCTTCAGCCGCTCGGCGACCGTGGTGAAGGGAACGCCCAGCGCCCGGGTGAGATAGACCCCGGCGAGGTCCCAGTTCGCCAGGTGCGGCAGCGCGAGGATCACCCCGCGGCCCGAGGCGATGCCGTCCATCAGACGGTCGATGTCGTGGATCTCGACGCTTTCCCGGACGCGGTCGGCGCTCCAGGTGGGCAGACGGAAGGACTCCATCCAGTACCGCATGTAGGAGCGCATGCCGGCCTTCGACAGCTCGGCGAGGCGCGCGGGATCCGCGTCGGGGACGACGCGGGCGAGGTTGGACTCCAGCCTCAGCACGCTCTTGCCGCGGCGCTTCCAGGCGATGTCGGCGATGTTCCTGCCGAGCGCGGCGGCCGCCGGCTCGGGCAGCTTCTTGACGGTGCTCCAGCCCAGTCCGTAGAGCCCGTCGGTCAGCCGGTCGCGCATCACGTCGCCTCAGCCTCGCTTCCGCGCGCCGCGGCGTCGGCCTCCGCGGATTCCCGGCGCACCGTGACCACCCGCTGCCCCAGGGTCACCAGGCTGCCGACGGCCACGATCCACAGCGCGATCGGCAGCAGGATGTCGATGCCGGGCACGCCGAAGGCGTGGAGACCCGCGAGTCCCGCCGCGACCAGGGAGATCACCAGCCGCTCGGCGCGTTCGATCAGACCGTTGACGGCGACCGGCAGGCCGATCGATTCTCCACGTGCCTTGGTGTACGACACGACCTGGCCGCTCGCCAGACAGAAGATCGCCACGGCGCAGAGCACGTTGTCGTTGCCGCTGCCCGCGTACCAGAGCGCGAAGCCGCCGAAGATCGCGCTGTCGGCGACCCGGTCGAGGGTGGAGTCCAGAAATGCTCCCCAGCGGCTCGACACACCGGCCTGGCGGGCCATGTTGCCGTCGACGAGGTCCGAGAACACGAACGTCGTGATGACGATCGTGCCCCAGAAGAACTCGCCGCGCGGGAAGAAGACCAGCGCACCCGCCATCACTCCGGCCGTGCCGACGAGCGTCACCGCATCGGGGCTCACCCCTCGACGGAGCAGAAATGCGGCGAACGGTGTGAGGACACGCGTGAAGAATGCACGCGCGTACTTGTTCAGCATGGCCTTCCCGAGGGTCGGTGGCCGGGCGGCCCCATTGGCCACCGGCTGGCCCATCGTAGCCAGGACCGAAGCGCTCCACCGCCGCGCACCCGCCCCGCACGGCGGCGTATGACGTATGGACGCATGGTGACCTGAGTGGAAAGCTCGAAAGACGACTGCGGGCACCGCCGGAGCTGCCCCTGGATGCCGTCCGGAGGCCACAGTCACGGCTTCGTACGCCCGCGGCCCCTCTCTCCTCACCGTGCAATCGATCGGGAGGCAAGAATCATGGGCGACAAGGCGAGTGGACACACCGGAGCCGCCGGCAGGGCGGCGACGGCCGACCGGCCCTCATCCGTACGGAACGTGGTGCTGGTCGGCCACAGCGGATCGGGAAAGACGACGTTGATCGAGGCTCTCGCGCTCACCGCGGGAGCGGTCAACCGGGCAGGAAGGGTGGAGGACGGCGGGACCGTCTCCGACTACGACGAGATCGAACACCGGCAGCAACGCTCCGTACAGCTGTCACTGGTCCCCGTCGAGTGGGGCGGGTACAAGATCAATCTCCTGGACACTCCCGGATACGCCGACTTCGTCGGGGAGCTCAGGGCCGGTCTGCGAGCCGCGGACGCGGCCCTTTTCGTTGTCTCGGCAGCCCAGGAACCCGAGGCGATCGCGGGCGCGACCCGCATGGTCTGGGAGGAGTGCGCCGCGGTGGGCATGCCGCGCGCGATCGTGGTCACCCACCTGGAGACGGCGCGGACCGGCTTCGAGGAGCTGACCCGGGTCTGCGGAGAGATCTTCGGCGGCGAGGACCCCGATGCCGTACTGCCCCTGTATCTGCCGCAGTACGGGCCCCAGCACCCCGATGGTCACGCACCCGTCACCGGGCTGGTCGGGCTGCTGTCCCAGAAGATCTTCGACTACTCCTCCGGCGAGCGCAAAGAGACGCCACCGGACCCGGACCAGGCGCCGCTGCTTCAGGAGGCCCGCAACCGGCTCATCGAGGGGATCATCGCCGAGAGCGAGGACGAGACCCTGATGGACCGCTACCTCACGGGCGCGGACATCGACATCAAGACCCTCATCACCGATCTGGAGAAGGCCGTCGCACGCGGCATCTTCCACCCGGTCCTGGCCGCGGCCCCGGCGGCCGACGGCGCCAAGCAGGGTCTCGGCACGGTCGAACTCCTCGAACTGATCACCGGCGGCTTCCCCACCCCGCTGGAGCCGCAGTCCCCGGCCGTCACCACGCCTGCGGGCGCGCCCCGCCCGCAGATCAGCTGCGACCCCGACGGCCCGCTGGTGGCCGAGGTCGTCAAGACGGCGTCCGACCCGTATGTCGGCCGGCTCTCGCTCGTCCGTGTCTTCTCCGGCACCCTGCGGCCCGACGAGACGGTGCATGTGTCGGGGCACGGACTCTCCGACCGCGGGCACGAGGACCACGACGTCGACGAACGCGTCGGCGCGCTCTCCGTGCCCTTCGGCAAACAGCAGCGCCCACTCGGTCATGTCTTCGCCGGAGACCTCGCCTGCGTCGCGAAGCTCTCCCGCGCGGAGACCGGCGACACGCTCTCGTCCAAGGACGATCCGCTGCTGATGGAGCCGTGGACGATGCCCGACCCGCTGCTGCCGCTGGCCATCCAGGCGCACAGCAAGGCGGACGAGGACAAGCTCTCCCAGGGCCTCTCGCGGCTGGTGGCCGAGGACCCGACGATGCGGCTGGAACAGAACCAGGCCACGCACCAGGTCGTGCTGTGGTGTCTGGGCGAGGCGCACGCGGACGTGGCCCTGGAACGGCTGCGCAGCCGCTACGGCGTCCAGGTCGACGTCGTGCCCTACCAGGTGTCGCTGCGCGAGACGTTCGGCGGGAAGTCGACCGGGCGCGGGCGGCATGTGAAGCAGTCCGGCGGACACGGCCAGTACGCGATCTGCGAGATCGACGTGGAGCCCCTGCCGGCCGGTTCCGGCATCGAGTTCGTCGACAAGGTGGTGGGCGGCGCGGTCCCCCGGCAGTTCATCCCGTCCGTGGAGAAGGGAGTGCGCGCCCAGGCGGCGCGCGGCGTCGCCGCCGGATACCCGCTCGTCGATGTACGGATCACCCTGCGGGACGGCAAGGCGCACTCGGTCGACTCCTCCGACGCGGCGTTCCAGACGGCGGGCGCGCTCGCGCTGCGCGAGGCCTCGGCGGACGTCCGCATCCATCTGCTGGAGCCGGTGGCCGAGGTGCAGGTGCTGGTGTCGGACGAGTACGTCGGGCCGGTGATGAGCGATCTGTCGGGACGGCGCGGCCGGGTCGTCGGCACCGAACAGACCAGCGGATCACGCACGTTGGTGCGGGCCGAGGTGCCCGAGATCGAGATCGGGCGGTACGCCGTCGATCTGCGCTCGATCTCCCACGGAACGGGTCAGTTCTCCCGCGCGTACGCCCGTCACGAACCAATGCCCCAGCAGGTGGCCGACAAGGTGCGTGGCCAGGGCGGGAACGGCTCGTAGGCGACGGAGCCGTCCGCCGGCGGCCGTGCGGCGGACGGCATCGGGCCGTCCTGTGACGAATGCCGTGCGCCCCCGATACGCTGAGCTGCGCAGCTCAGCAGGTGTGCGGGGCACGGTAGTTGGGAACAGGCCGCAGTGCGGATGCAGCGCGGCGAGGGGGCGGCAGTGGCGAGCGACGGTTTCGACTTCAGTCCAGGGGCGCAGGTGCCGCTCACGGGCGCCGCCGGGCAGACCGCGGCGACGCATGCCCTCGCCTCGGCGGCGTACCGCGACGGCCCGGTGGCCGAGATCCTCAAGGCGAACAACGAATGGCACACGTCCGTCGTGAAGCCGGGCAAGTTCTCGCTCTTCGAGCCGAATCTGGGCGAGGCGTTCTCGCGCGCCGTGCAGACACGGACGCTGGGGGGCGCCCGCAAGCCACTGATCCAGTCCTTCGGGACCGAGCCGCAGTCCGTCGTCGAGCACTGCCTCGCGGCCACCGGCATACGCAAGGAGCGGGACACCAAACTGACCGGCATCACCGTGCTGTTCGGGCTGGTCTTCCTGCCCGGACTACTGCTGTGGATGGCCGTGTTCCAGCTCCGCCGGACCCTCGCGGGCGCCCAGAACAAGAGCGCGGGGGCGCTCGGCACCCTGCTGCTCGTCGCCGTCGGCGGTCTGATCGCCCTCTTCCTGTTCAAACTGCCCTTCGGCGGCTTCTGGGCGCTGTATCTGCGCGTCATGCTCGTCGCCCCCATCGTGGGATGGATGCTCGCCAAGCGGGTCTGCGAAGCGACGGCCAAGGACATGCGGGCCCGCTGGGACGCGCTCCTCGCGGGCGGCGGCATCGGCGCCAAGGTCCCCGAAGCCGTCCCCGGACACCCGAACGAGACCGCGCGCGAGCAACTGCGCCAAGGCCTGGAGAAGCTCACCGCCGAGCAGCAGTCCAACTCGGTCTTCTACGCGGGCCCCAAGGGCATACTCGGCATGGGCACGCGGTGGGGCAGCTGGCAGATGGCCGAGGAGCTGGTCTCCAAGGAGCCGGGCAAGGACATCAACCAGTTCCGCAGCTGGGACGTCGTCCGCGCGATACACGACAAGATGAAGATGCTGGAGCGCGGACCGCTGAATTCGGGCGGCTTCCCCAAGCCGTCGGTCAAGCACTGGATCGTCTCCCCCGTCGGCGAGAACGCCAAGGAAGTGGCGCGGCCGGAGGGCCAGGACGTGGAGGCCTTCCAGGTCAAGGGCCACGAGATACAGCGCATCTGCAACCACCAGCAGTTCGGCGGTGGCAACCGGCACTACCTGGGCGTGCAGTTCACGCTCTGGGACGGCCAGTTGGTGATCACCATGATGATCACGGTCACCGTGCTCCACGAGACCCTGCGTATCGAGGTCACCGGTCACGCTCTCGGGCCGGTGCACCCGCTGTTCACGACCAAGCCCGCACCCAAGACCGTGACGGTGAGCAAGACGGTCCGCTTCTGGGAGACCGTGGACCGCCATCTTCCGCTGGTCGAGACCCGTGAGGTGGTGCGCCTCGCGGTGCGGGCACCCTTCACCTGGTACCCCCCGCTGCTCGACTTCCTCGGCGGCAAGCTGGTGCTCCCCGAGCCGTTCGGACTGCGGCACGCCTGGGCGGACCAGCCCTGGCGGCACCGGTTCATGGCCGACGACGCGATGCGTGCCGCCACCCCCGTGCTGCGGGTGGCGCACGCGGCGGCGATCAGGGTGCTGGAGGAGAACGGCGTGGACACCGACCGCTTCGGGAACCGCTCCATGGTGGTCAGCAGCTTCGTCCAGGACCCGACGCCGCGTAAGGCCGATCTCTACGACGCGTAGCGCCCGTACGACAGACAGCCCCGGCACGCCGGCGGACAGCAGAACGCCGGGCCCTTCGCGAAGGGCCCGGCGGCTGTCGTACAGCCCTTACGCGGGCCAGGCCTCCGCCAGCATCGTGCGGGTGTCGGCGAGCAGCTGCGGCAGGACCTTGGTGTGTCCGACGACCGGCATGAAGTTGGTGTCCCCGCCCCACCGCGGCACGACGTGCTGGTGCAGATGCGCGGCGATCCCGGCGCCGGCGACGGAGCCCTGGTTCATGCCGATGTTGAAGCCGTGCGCGCCCGAAGCGTTGCGCAGCGCGGTCATGGCCCGCTTGGTGAACGCCGCCAGTTCGGCGGTCTCCGCGTCGTCCAGCTCCGTGTAGTCCGCGACATGGCGGAATGGCACCACCATCAGGTGCCCGCCGTTGTACGGGTAGAGGTTGAGCACCGCGTAGACGTGCGAGCCGCGGGCGATGACCAGCCCGTCCTCGTCGGATTTCGCGGGAATGGCGCAGAAGGGACAGCCGTCCTCGGCGCCGGGGCCGGTCGGCTTGTTCTCGCCCTGGATGTACGCCATCCGGTGGGGCGTCCACAGACGCTGGAACGCGTCCGGCGTCCCCACTCCGATCTGCTGCTCCGGCTCACTGGTCATGCTGTGCAGCATATGGCTTCGCCTGTATGGGGCGTGTCGCCGGGGGCTGCCCACGACGCACCCCGCGATGCTGGGGCGATGACCGACGAAAGCCCGCAGGAGCGCTGGCAGCGGCGTATCGAGATCCCGATGTTCGCCGCCTCGGCGCTCTTCCTCGCCTCCTTCACGGTCCGGGTCCTCGCGGAGAACCTCCCGTCCGGCTGGTACGCCCTCTGTGAGGCGGTCACCTATGCCTCGTGGGCACTGTTCGTCGTGGACTACGCGGTGCGCTGGGTGCTGAGCGGTGAGGGCCTCGCGTTCGTCCGCCGACACCTCATGGACGCGATCGTCGTGGTGCTGCCGCTGCTGCGGCCCCTGCGGATCGTCAAGATCTACGAGGCGGTGCAGCGGCGCCACACCCACGCCCGGCTGCCTCTGCAGGCCCGGGTGATCGCGTACGCGGGGCTGTCGACGCTGCTGCTGGGCTTCGCGGGAGCGCTCAGCGTCTACCACGACGAGCACAACGCGCCGGACGCGACGATCAAGACCTTCGGGGACGCGATCTGGTGGACCTCCTCGACCGTGACGACGGTCGGCTACGGCGACATGACGCCGGTGACTCCGCGGGGGCGCGTGGTGGCGGTGGGGATGATGGTGGGCGGCGTCGCGCTGCTGGGAGCGGTGACGGGGTCGTTCTCGTCCTGGCTGCTGCAGACGTTCGCGCAGGACGAAGAGCAGAGGCCCGAAGAGAAGAAGCCCCCGGGGGGCACCCCGGGGGCTTCCGACGGCCTGCGGCCGTAGACCTTCGGTCAGACCTGGACGCGGTCCTCGACGACCTGCACCAGCTTCGCGAGGGCCTCCTCGCGCGGGATGCCGTTCTCCTGCGAACCGTCGCGGTAGCGGAACGAGACCGTGTTCGCGTTCATGTCGTCGTCACCGACGATGATCATGAACGGGACCTTCTGCTTCTGCTGGTTCCTGATCTTCTTCTGCATCCGGTCCGAGGACGCGTCCACCTCGACCCGCAGGCCCTTCTTCTTCGCCTCCGCGGCGAACTCCTGGAGATACGGGATGTGGGCGTCGCCGACCGGGATGCCGACCGCCTGGACCGGAGCGAGCCACGCCGGGAACGCACCCGCGTAGTGCTCGAGCAGCACCGCGAAGAAGCGCTCGATGCTGCCGAACAGCGCGCGGTGGATCATGACCGGACGCTGCTTGGTGCCGTCCGGCCCGGTGTACTCCAGGTCGAAGCGCTCCGGCAGGTTGAAGTCGAGCTGGATGGTCGACATCTGCCAGGTCCGGCCGATGGCGTCCTTCGTCTGGACCGAGATCTTCGGACCGTAGAAGGCGGCGCCGCCCGGGTCCGGGACCAGCGGGAGACCCTGCTTCTCGGCCACCTTGCGCAGCGTCTCGGTGGCCTCCTCCCACGCCTCGTCGGAGCCGACGAACTTCTCCGGGTCCTTGGTGGAGAGTTCGAGGTAGAAGTCGGTCAGACCGTAGTCGCGCAGCAGGTTCAGCACGAAGGTCAGCGTCGAGTCGAGCTCGTCCGCCATCTGCTCCCTGGTGCAGTAGATGTGCGCGTCGTCCTGGGTGAAGCCGCGGGCCCGGGTGAGGCCGTGCACGACGCCCGACTTCTCGTAGCGGTACACGGTGCCGAACTCGAAGAGGCGCAGCGGCAGTTCACGGTAGGACCGGCCGCGTGCGTCGAAGATCAGGTTGTGCATGGGGCAGTTCATGGGCTTGAGGTAGTAGTCCACGCCCTCGTCGAGCTGCATGGGCGGGTACATGCCGTCGGCGTACCAGTCCAGGTGGCCCGAGGTCTCGAACAGCTTCCCCTTGGTGGCGTGCGGGGTGTAGACGAACTCGTACCCCTCCTCCTCGTGCCGGCGGCGCGAGTAGTCCTCCATGACCCGGCGGATGACGCCGCCCTTGGGGTGGAAGACCGCGAGGCCCGAGCCGATCTGCTCCGGGATGGAGAACAGGTCCAGCTCGCTGCCCAGCTTGCGGTGGTCGCGCTTCTCGGCCTCGGCGAGGAACTCCAGGTGCGCCTTCAGCTCCTCCTTGGAGGGCCAGGCGGTGCCGTAGATGCGCTGGAGCATCGGGTTCTTCTCGCTGCCGCGCCAGTACGCGGCGGCGTTGCGCATCAGCTTGAACGCCGGGATGTTGCGGGTGGTGGGCAGGTGCGGACCGCGGCAGAGGTCCTTCCAGCACAACTCGCCGGTCTTGGCGTCGAGGTTGTCGTAGATGGTCAGCTCGCCGGCGCCGACCTCGACATCCGCGCCGTCGTCCGAGGACGCCGAGCCCTTGAGCCCGATGAGCTCCAGCTTGTACGGCTCGCCGGCCAGCTCCTCGCGGGCCGCCTCGTCGCTCACCACACGCCGCGAGAAACGCTGACCGCGCTTCTGGATCTCCTGCATCTTCTTCTCGACGGCCTTGAGGTCGTCGGGCGTGAAGGGCCTCTCGACGTCGAAGTCGTAGTAGAAACCGTCCCTGACCGGCGGGCCGATGCCCAGCTTCGCCTCGGGGAAGAGCTCCTGCACGGCCTGCGCCATGACATGAGCGGTGGAGTGGCGCAGGATGTTCAGACCGTCCTCGGAGGAGATCTCGACGGGCTCGACCTCCTCGCCGTCCCTGACCACGTAGGCGAGGTCCTTCAGCTCACCGGCGACCCGCGCCGCGACGACGGTGCGCTCACCGGTGAAGAGCTCGGCAGCCGTAGTGCCCGTCGTCACCACGCGCTCTTCCCGCTCGGAATCGCGTTGGATGATCACACGGACGTCTGACACCGGTCTCTCCTGACTGAGGGGGCTGCGGCAGTGGACACTGCGCGCGCCTGAATCGTACCGAGCCGAGGGGGCCGCCCGCTAAACGGTTCCACCGTCGCCGCGGCCCCCTGCTCTCAGGCCCCGCCCGTCATTCGCCCGCGCCGCAGGCGTCCTCGAAGAAGTCCAGATTCTCGTGGAGCGACTTCATCAACCGGTCCCGCTCGGCGTCGTCGACCTGGACGGGCGTCACATTCGTGGCGTCCGTGAGCCGGCGGAAACCGCCCCGGCTCTCCAGCCGGCCGACGACCCGGATGGGCAGGCCGACGAGATGGGCATGGCCGGCCGTGCGGTACGCGTCCTCCTCCAGCGCCACCCGGATGTGCGGAACCTCCGCCCCGGCCAGCACCCGCAGCCGTACGGTCCCCGGACCCCGCGGCCCCGAGCGGCGCATCCGGATCACCGTGCCCGTGATCCGCACCGGCACCGACGGCTCGTCCTGGAGATAGCGGGCCCCCGCCTCCCGCAGGGCGGGCAGGTCCCCGGGCGAGAACTCCACCGGCTCGCTGACGGGCGCGCACCCGTCGGGCACCCCGGCCGCGGGCGACCACGCCAGCTCGATCCGCGCCCCCTCCGAACCGCGGACGAGCGCGATGACGGCCTCGGTCAGCTCGCGGCTGACACCCAGCTCGACCGCCTGGTCGAAGGCCTCCATACCGCCGGTGGCCCGTTGGTAGTCGGTGGCCTCGCGGGCCGCCTGGAGGGCGTGATGGAGGCGGACCACGACGGCACGGCCACCGGCCACGGGCACGAAGGCGGTGAGGCTGCGCCCGCCCGGAGCGGGCCCGACCAGCACGCCTTCGAGCGAGGCGTGAGCCTGCCGGCGGTGGCGCGCGCCGTAGTAACCGGCCCGGCCGCGGGCCGCGAGAGCGCCCGCGAGCAGCATCTGCCGGGCGGCCGCGCGCATCTGCTCCTGCACGGTCCAGGCAGCGGCGCCCGAGGGCCCCTGCGGCACATCGCGCCACCAGCGGACCTCGTCGCTCGGCAGGGTGAGACCGACCAGCACCTCGCGGGCCGAGGGGGCGGCACTGCGCGCGAGCGCGATGAGCGCCTCGGACAGCAGGTCCTCGCAGTCGGGGAAGGACCTGCTCTCGGGCACGAGCAGACTGGTGCCGCCGACGGCCGGACCGGGCGGTGTCCAGCGGGCATAGCGGCCCGCCGCTCCCCCGCGGCGCCGCCAGCCGTGCCGGTCGAGCAGCGCGCCCAGGACGACGGGGTCGACCTGGGCGGGATCCGGTTCGCCGCCGTACCAGGGTCCTGGCACCGCCGCGGTCGGATGCGGGCGTACAGATTCGTCGAAGGGCCGGTGCATCAGGGTCTCCCTCCCGCCCCGACCCGCGTCATGATCTCGCAGAGCGCACGGTCGTCGAAGATCCGTGAGGTCGGGATCCGCACTGTGGTCCTGCGCCTGCCCGTCACCGGGTGGCCGGCCAGGTTGGTCCAGTAGCAGCAGTGGCGCAGATCGAGCCGGTCATGACTGGCGCGCAGCCATTCGTCCTGGGTCCGCGGAACGAGCATCACGACGAGGATCTTGTGTACGGACACCGGGGTGCGGGCCAGTTTCACCAGATGGTCGTTGTCGAGCGTGAAGGAGAAAGCGGGACCCGGTGGATGCGGAGGGATCTGATAGGTGCATTTCAACTGCACCTTTATCGTCACCTCGTCGTCGACGGTGTGACCGGCCGAGCTGTGACTGACGTGCCAGTCGATGCCGTTGTCCGGAAAGGGCTGGGAGAGCGAGCATCCGGCCGCGGCCGCGACGGCGTGGAGATAGCCCACCTGGAGGGTCTCCATGCAGGCGGTGGTGGCGAGTGAGCCGCGCAGTGGTGCCGTCCGTGGGGACAGCAGCCCTCCCCCGACACTTTCGGCACGGGAGGTACCCCCAAATTCGGGCTGCGGGAGAGCCATTGCTCTTCGTGCCTTCCGGGCGGTACTGAATCGAAGTCCAGACGACAGAGCGTCAACTTCTTTGTCTGTCATCTGTGTTGTCACCGCCCGGCGTACAGCGCAAACGGCCCGGGTATCACGGATTCGGGCAGGGGTTTTCTCCATCTGCCAGACGTGTGCGAGGAGTTCGGGGATGACGCACTGGTTCGACGGCCCGCTGGCCGCATTTGACACCGAAACCACCGGAGTCGACGTAGAGGAGGACCGCATCGTGTCGGCGGCGGTCGTCGTGCAGGACATGGCGGGCGGGCGACCGCGTGTCACCCGCTGGCTGGTCAACCCCGGCGTTCCCGTACCGCCCGGGGCGACCGAGATCCACGGTCTGACCGACGACCACCTTCAGCGCAACGGCCGCTGGCCGGCACCGGTGATGGAGGAGATAGCCCGCACCCTCGCCGAGCAGTGCGCCGCGTCCCGGCCGCTGGTGGTGATGAACGCGCCGTTCGATCTGACCATGCTGGACCGTGAGCTGCGACGGCACCGCGCCTCGTCGCTCGCCCGCTATCTGGAGAACAAGCCGCTGTGCGTGCTCGACCCGCGGGTTCTGGACAAACACCTGGACCGCTACCGCAAGGGCAAGCGCACCCTGACCGATCTGTGCGCGCAGTACGAGGTGGTGCTCGACGAGGCGCACGACGCGGCCGCCGACGCCCTGGCGGCGATGGAGGTGACCCGTGCGGTGGGCCGCCGCTTCGCCACCCGGACGGAGCGGCTGTCCGCGGCCGAGCTGCACACGCTCCAGGCGGTGTGGCACGCGGCGCAGGCGCGGGGGCTTCAGGCGTGGTTCGCCCGCAGCGGCACCCCGGAGTTGGTGGACCCGGCCTGGCCGCTGCGGCCCGAACTGCCCGCCGCCGCCTGACGCGTACGCCCGCGGGGCACGGCCCCGTACAACAGAGAAGCCGGTCCGTCGATGACGGACCGGCCTATCCCGGTGGGCGATACTGGGTTCGAACCAGTGACCTCTTCGGTGTGAACGAAGCGCTCTCCCACTGAGCTAATCGCCCGGGAACGGACTGAACCATACAGGCCCCGGCCGCCTGCCTTCAAATCTCATTCAGCAGGTCCGCAGGTACGCCGCCAGTCCGCGGCGGCCACCGCGCATCATCGCCGCGTGGTTGGCGCGGAAGACCGGACGGCACAGCAGCGCCAGCCGCCTCATCAGCGGCTTCCGTACCTCCACCTCCTGCTCGTAGACGACGCGGGTGCCCTCCCCGCGGGGGGCGAGTGTCCAGCGCACCCAGCCCTCCAGGTCGCCCTCCAGACCGATCTCCAGCACCAGCCCCGCCGGATCGCTCCGGAGGGCGCGGGCGGTGACGAACAGGTCGTACGGCAGGAACGAGCGGAAGCGCGCGGTACCGCTCGCCTCGTCGAGCGGGATCACCTCGCGGACCTGCGGCCACCAGCGCGGGTACTCCTCGGCGCGTTCGAGCACCGCGAACACGGCCGCGGGCGCGGCCCCGAGATCCCAGACGCTCCGAAAACGGTAGTGAGACCAGTTCATGGCTCAAGTCTGCCCCCGGGAAGCAGGCCGGAGCGGTACTCATACGCGATCTGAGTACGCGCGCGCATGTCCGTCACTGTGGCCGGGGCCACACTCCGAACATGGACAACGTTCCGCCACCCGCCGAGGAACTGGCGATACTCGACCGCGAGCTGGCCCGACTGGACGCCCGCCGGGCCCAGTTGCTGGCCCGCCGCGCCTGGCTGCTCACCCTGATCCGGCCCGTCGCCGCACCGCCACAGGGCGCATGGGCCCATGGCGGACGGCGGTTCGCCGCACCACCCGCCGAGACGTCACCGCCGAACGTGCAGAATCTGCTGCTCACGTTGGGCGGCATTCTGCTGACCATCGCGGCGATCGCCTTCACGCTCGTCAGCTGGGGTCACATGGGCATCGGCGGACGGTCGGCCGTGCTCGGCGTCGTCACCGTGGCCGCGCTCGCCGCCCCGGCCCTGCTGGTGCGCCGCGGCCTCACCTCGACCGCGGAGTCGGTGGCCGCGCTCGGGATGGTGCTGATGGTGCTGGACGCCTACGCACTGCACGCGGTCGCACTGCCGGAGACGGACGGGCTCGGCTACTCGGCCGCGGCGGCGGCCGTTCTCACCGCCGCCTGGACGGCGTACGCCTCCGTACTGCCCCGGCTGCGCACACCCCTTCCGGTCGCCGCGGTGACCGCCCAACTCCCGCTGTCGCTCTGGTCGCTGACCGGATCGGCGGGCGCGCCGCCGATTCAGTGGGCGCTGCTGGCAACGGCCGCGCTCGATGTCGCGGCCGCGGTGTGGGTGAAGCGGGACACCATCCGCGGGATCGCCCTGGTGGGTGCCTCGGTGACGGGCGGCGGGGCGCTGCTGCTCGGCCTGGGACAGTCGGTGACGGCCTCCGGACCGGTCGCGGCCCTCCCGCCGGCCGCGCTGCTCACGGCCGCGGCCGGTGTCGCGATGTTCACGGCGTGGCGCGTGCCCGCGGCCACGGTCGCCGCGTCGGTGGTGGCCGGCCTCGCACTGATCGCCGGTGCGGGCGGTGTCGTACGGGCTGCGGTTGCGGCGGAGGTGGAGGGGTGGGGCATTCTCACCTATCTGCTGTGCGCGGTGGCCCTGTTGGGCGTCGTCCGCTCGCCTCTGCCGCGACGTCTGGTGCCGGGCCCCGTCTACGCGTCGGCCGCGGTCCAGGGCCTGGCCGTCCTCGCCACACTGCCGCTGCTGCTGGTCACCCTGGCGGGCCCGTTGTCGGTGCTGCCGGACATCTGGTCGGGCGCCCCGTCGGACGCCCGGGCCTCCCTGGGCGCGGACGTCCCCGCGGAGGGTCTGACGTCCGCGCCGGTCGTCCTGCTCGTGGTCGCGGGCGTGCTGGTGCTCTTCTCGCGTCGCCCGGACCTTCCCGCGCCGCCGGCCGGCTCCGCTGCCGCGACGGCGCACGGGCGTGCCCCGGACGCACCGCTCTCCTCGGCCCGCCCTCACCCGGCGCCCGGCTCTTCCGCCGCCGGTCCGGCGGCAGGCACCGCTCCCGACGAGGTGCGGTCCGGAGCCGACGACAAGGCCAGCGGCGCGGACCGACCCGCGTCATCGGACCGTCCCGGCATGGCCGCGGGCGGGCAGGACGCATCCGGCGCCGGTCCGTGGGGCGCCTGGGTGCCCGGCACCGGCAATCCCGCCGCGGCCCGGCCGTCCCACCGCGATCTGGCCCGCGGCGGAGCGCTGGCACTCGGCTGGGCCGCCCTGGTCGTCGCGCCGCCCGCCTTCGGGCTGGGGTACGGCCTCGCCGTGGCCGTCCATCTCGCCGTCACGCTCGGCATGCTCGCGATCGCCGCCCGGCGCTCCCCCACCACCGCCGCCATCGCGCTCGCCTGCGGCCTCGCCGGTGCGGCCGGCGTCACGGCATTGGCCCTCGCGACCCGGCCGGCGACCTTCACCGTGCTCGGCACGCTCGTCGCCGCGCTCACCGTGGCCGCGGTCGTCGCCCGGACCGGCGCCGCGATCAGGTCCGTACTGGCCTGTGCGGCAGCCGTGTTCACGACCGCCCTGCTGGGCGCGCTCGCCGGAGCCGCCGAACTCCCGCCCCATCAGGCAGCGTTGCTGATCCTTGTGGTGCCCGCAGCCGTCGCGCTGCTCGCCGCCCGGCTCGGCACGCACCCGGTCACCCTGCCCCTGGAGTGCACGGGAGCGGCGGCGGGCGTCCTCGCGATCGCCCTCGCCGCCGGCGACCGGCCGGCTCTCGCCCTGGTACTCGCGCTCTGCGGTGTCATCGCCGCCGGCACAGCTCTGCGGCCCGAGCGCCGCATCGCGGCCGGCGCCACCGCGACGGTGCTGTTCGTCCTGGCGACCTGGGTGCGTCTGGCCGCGTCGGGCGTCTCCACCCCGGAGGCGTACACGCTGCCCGTCACGATCCCCGCGCTCGCCATCGGCGTACTGCGCCGGCGCCGCGACCCGGAGGCCTCCTCGTGGCCGGCGTACGGCCCCGGGCTGGCCGTCACGCTGCTGCCGAGCCTGGTCGCCGCCTGGGGCGACCAGCACTGGCTGCGGCCGCTGCTGCTGGGCGCCGTGGCGCTCGCGATCACGCTGGCCGGCGCCCGGCTGCGTCTCCAGGCGCTGCTGGTGCTCGGCGGCGCGGTCCTCGCCCTGGACGCGCTGCACGAGCTGGCGCCCTACGTCGTCCAGGTCGTCGGTGCGCTGCCGCGCTGGCTGCCGCCCGCGCTGGCGGGCCTTCTGCTCCTCGCCGTGGGCGCCACGTACGAGCAGCGGCTGCGTGACGCGCGCAGGCTGCGCGAGTCCCTGGGCCGCATGCACTGAGGCGGCAACGCCGAAGGCCCCGAAGACCTGTTGGGTCTTCGGGGCCTTCGGTCGGGGTGGGCGATACTGGGTTCGAACCAGTGACCTCTTCGGTGTGAACGAAGCGCTCTCCCACTGAGCTAATCGCCCGGGCGCATCGCAAACATTACCCCATGGCAGGGGTCCCCCCGGCCGCGCGCCGGGGGAGGGTCCCCGACCCTTTCCGTCTCACTCCTTGATCTTCCACGGCATCTCGAAGCCGAACTTCCAGACGTAGATCCCGACCAGCACCGCGATGATCACCAGACCGATCGTGGTGAGGATGATGTTCCGCCGGCGGACCTTGGGATCGAGCGCCCTCTGTGCCGCCTCGGTGACCTTGCGCTTGGTCCAGCGCAGCACCAGCTGGGCCCAGACGAACTCGGTCGCCCAGATCGCCATGCCGCCGAAGATCACCAGCCAGCCGGGTCCCGGCAGCGGCAGCATCACGATGCCGGCGCCGACGACCGCGAGGCCGACCACGAAGACACCGACCTGCCAGCTCAGGTGCAGCGGCTTCGACCGCTTGATGAAATGGGGCGCACGGGACCCGAGCTCCGGCTCGGCCCCCTCCGGCGCCGTTACGTCCCCCGTCACGGGGTTGGAGGCCACTGCCGTGACCTTCCCCCGCTCGTCACTCTCCGCATTCATGGACCCAAACGTACCGGATCGGGTGACGTCACCGGAATGGCCGTATGACGCAAAGTAATACACCGCCGTACGAGCGACATGAAGGATCACAAAACGGTCAGAGGGGTTTACAACGGCACCGTAGGTGGCATGTCGATTTCGCCGACGTGCGAATCCCCGAGCGCACACTGAGCGAAAGGCCCTGGCGCTTATGAACACCACGGTCAGCTGCGAGCTGCACCTGCGCCTCGTTGTATCGAGCGAGTCTTCACTGCCTGTACCCGCGGGCCTGCGGTATGACACGGCCGATCCTTATGCCGTGCACGCCACCTTCCACACCGGAGCCGAAGAGACGGTCGAGTGGGTCTTCGCCCGCGACCTTCTCGCCGAGGGGCTGCACCGGCCCACCGGCACGGGCGACGTCAGAGTCTGGCCGTCACGCAGTCATGGCCAGGGCGTCGTCTGCATCGCGCTGAGCTCCCCGGAGGGCGAAGCACTGCTCGAGGCCCCGGCGCGGGCCCTGGAGTCGTTCCTGAAGCGGACCGACGCAGCCGTGCCACCCGGCACCGAGCATCGTCACTTCGATCTCGACACGGAGCTCTCGCACATCCTGGCCGAAAGCTGAGCCAGGCAGAGAGCTGCACGGCGCCGTCCTACTCGGGGAGACGGCGCCGCGCGGACAACCTCATACGGCGGACATCGGCGCCGTCACCGCGCATTCCAGCGCGGTGACGGCGCCGATGCGCTCCCGGCGCGAACCGCTAGAGTCAGCGCAATTCGGCGGGGACCCGCCCGCAGCAGGCCAGGGAGCGAATCGTGCTGATTCCCCACGACACCAGGATCGCCCTCGACACCGTCGTCGATCTGGTGAACACCGCACCGGAGACCGACCAGGGGGACGGGCTCGCGAACGTCGCCGCGCTGTACGAGTTCGCGCGCGGGCACGACATCAGCGGCGTGGGTGAGCTGGGCCACCGGGACCTCAAGGGCGTGCAGGACGTCCGCGGCCGGTTCGCGGAGATCTTCGCGGCGACCGACGCCCGCAGTGCGGCCGAGATGGTCAACGAGCTCGTGGCCGCCGCGGGCACCACCCCGCAGCTGACCGACCACGACGGCTACGACTGGCACGTGCACTACTTCGCGCCCGGCGCCTCGATCGCCGACCACCTCGCCGCCGACTGCGGGATGGCGCTGGCCTTCATCGTGGTCGCGGGCGAGCAGGAGCGGCTGCGGCGCTGCGAGGCCCCGGACTGCGGGCGCGCCTTCGTCGACCTCTCGCGCAACCGCTCCCGCCGCTACTGCGACAGCCGCACCTGCGGGAACCGTCTGCATGTGGCCGCGTACCGCGCCCGCCGCAAGGAAGCCGCGGGCTGAGCCACGGCGCGCCGGCCCGGGCCCGCGGCGCGGGAATGCGGGTTCTCACCCCGGGGCGCTCACAAGAGGAACAGATCGTGCACGGCTGCCATGAGCAGCAGGACGCCGATCACCGTCAGGAAGATCATCAGGGGCGGCTGGGAGAGCGCGAAGAGACAGCCTCGCGGCTCTTGCGGCGGTGCGGGGGCCTCGCCCCGGGAGGTATCGACCATCTCGGGGTGATGATGACGCAGTGCGGGCCGCCGTGATCGAGCAACACGCCCCGCGACTTTGGGAGTTCATCCGTTCCCGTGGCCTCACAGGGCGCGGTCCCTGTTCCCGCGGGACCCGATCCCGTGGTCCGCCCGGTTCCCGCGGGGCGGCGACGGAATCAGATGCCGTGCTTCTTCAGGATCGCCTCGATGTCGCTGAAGTCCTCGCCGGTGCCGGCGGCCTCCTTGGGCTTCTTCGCCGAGGGAGGGGCCGCCGGGGTGGCGCCCTGTCCGAGAGAGGGCGCGGAGGCCGCCGGTGCGACGGCCTCGCGCTGGGCCGCGGCCCTGGCCGCCTTGCGCTCCTTGCGGGTGCCGCCCGAGCGCCGTTCGACCGCGCGGCTCGTCAGGAACAGCAGCCAGGCGGCGCCCAGCAGTCCGAAGCCGATCCAGGCGGTGAGGCTGAAGGCGGTGTCGACGGCCCACTCGACGGCGCCGGTCAGCACCAGGCCGATGGGGACCAGCGAGTAGGCGGCGATCCTGGTGGCCGCGAGGAATCGCTTGCGGTACGCCGTGATGGCGGCGATGCCCAGGCCCGCCGCGGACACCGCGGAGCAAATGGTCTCGGCAATCATCCGGTCCTCCAGGCTTCGGCGGGCATGGGCGGTTACGTCCCCCTCCATCCTGCACCGCACGGCGGCAAAGCGGCCACGGTCGGGTGCGACCTCAGGGAGATCTCCGGGACGGGCTCCTCCCCAGGTCCCGGTTGGGTGGTGCCACTGCGGGCTGGGAGACTGGGCCCATGAGCGACTCCACCACCGCCCGCCCCGTCGTCCTGGACGTCTGGTGCGAGCTCCAGTGTCCCGACTGCCGCAGCTCCCTCGATGATCTGCGGGCCCTGCGCGAGCGCTACGGCGACCGGCTCGAGCTGCGGCTGCGGCACTTCCCCCTGGAGAAGCACACGTACGCCTTCGCCGCCGCCCAGGCCGCAGAGGAGGCCGCCGAGCAGGGGCAGGGCTGGCCGTACACGGAGGCCGTACTCGCCCACGTCGGACGCCTCGGCCGCGAGGGTGAGGCCTTCCTGGTCGAGACCGCTCGTGAACTGGGCCTGAACGCCGAGGAGTTCGACACCGCGCTCATCGACGGCCGGCACATCCTGATCGTCGACGCCGACCAGGCCGAGGGCAAGGCGATCGGCGTGACGGGCACCCCGACGTATGTCGTCGGCGGCGAGCGGCTCGACGGCGGCAAGAGCCAGGAGGGGCTGCGCGCACGCGTCGAGGAGATCGTCGACCGGCTCCTCGCCGAGGGATCCTCGGGCGCCGCCTAGGAAGTGTCCGAGTCGGCTACAGCAGCGGCTTGGTGAAGTTGACGCCCGTCGTCTCGTAGCCGAGCGAGGTGTAGAGACCGAGCGCCGGGGCGTTGCCGGCGAAGACGTGCAGTCCGAGCAGCCGCTTGCCGGACTCCAGCGCGCCCTGCTCGGCACGCAGCATGAGTGAACGTCCGTGGCCCTGACCGCGGTGCGCCTCGGCCACGGCCACGTCGTACACGAACGCGCCCTCCTCGCCGGGACGCACCTCGCGCCGTCCGACGAACAGATGGCCGACGACCTCGCCCTGCCGGACGAGCACCTCCAGGCGCACACCCGGTGTGGCGAGGCCCTCGGGCAGGCTTCTGTGCCGGTCGGCGTCGGCCTTGGCGCGTGCCTCGGCGACCGACAGGCCGCGCTCCGACCAGGTGGTGACGTAGTCCTCGTGCTGGACGTCCCACCAGGTACGGAACTCCGGCTCGGTCATGGGCCGTGCCTCGACGCCCTCGGGGAGCGCGGGCGGCTCGGCGGCGAGGGTCTTGAGCATGTTGCGGCTGCGCTCGGTGTAGCCGAGGGCGGCGGTCAGCCGGGTGGCCTCGACGGCCTCCGGCGGTACGGACACCGTCACCTGCGAGCAGCCCCAGCCGCGCAGGACCTCCTCGGCGGCGAGCGCGGCGACCGTGCCGCGACCGCGGCGCCGGTCCGCATCGTCGATGCCGAGCGAGCGGACGGTTCCCGCCCTCGGCCCGAGCGCGGGCAGGGTGGCGATCTCGACGGAGCCGACAGGACGGCTGTTGACGCAGACCACGAAGGTCCGCGACTGGGCGCCGTCCGCCTCGTGCTGCAACGGCCCGGTCGGCCGCAGGGTGGTGGTCATCACGGGTGTTCTACCTGCCCGGCGGCCGTCCGTCACGGGGTTTTACGGAGCCTTCGGATCGAGATCGGCCGCAGCACGTTCCGCGAACACCTGCATGGCCTCCGCGGTGACCGGGCCGGGGGCGTCCGTGAGCTCGCGTCCGTCGACCCGGTGAACGGCCTGGACGTCGCGCAGCGTGGACGTGAGGAAGACCTCCTCGGCCCGCTCCAGCACGTCCAACGGCAGATCCGTCTCCTTGGCACCGGTCCAGTCGACCGTCAGGGCGCGGGTGATGCCCGCCAGACAGCCGGAGGCCACGGGCGGGGTGTGCAGCTCTCCGTCGACGACGACGAAGACGTTGGATCCCGTGCCCTCGCAGAGCTGTCCGACCGTGTTGGCGAACAGCGCCTCGGACGCGCCGTGCTCGGACGCACGGGCGAGCGCGACGACGTTCTCCGCGTACGAGGTGGTCTTGAGGCCGGTCAGCGCGCCGCGCTCGTTGCGCGTCCAGGGCACGGTGATCACGGCGGTCGTGTCCTTGCGGCGCTTGGTCTCCCCGAGGGCGACGACCAGCGTCGGGCCGGCGGTGCCACGGTCGGAGCCGAGGGGGGAGACGCCGCCGGTGTAGGTGATGCGCAGCCGGCCGAGCTCCATCGGGTTGGCGTCCAGAACGGCGGTGCAGGCGCGGCGCACCTCGTCGTGGTCCGGCTCGGGGAGGCCGAGACCGGCGGCGGAGCGGCTCATCCGCTCCAGGTGGAGCGTGAGCGCGAAGGGCTGCCCGTGGACGGCCTTGACCGTCTCGAAGATGCCGTCGCCGACGGTCAGACCATGGTCGAACACCGAGACCCGTGCCTCGTCGGCGTCCCGCAGTTCTCCGTTGACCCAGAGCTTCATCCCGCTGTCCTTCCGCCGGTCACGTACGCCCCCGACGCTACCGCGAGCAGGCGCGACGCCTTGAGTTCGGTCTCGTCCCACTCGCGTTCGGGGTCGGAACCCCAGGTGATCCCCGCTCCGGTGCCGAACCGCAGGACCGGGCCGCCGGGCGGGGTCCGGTCGATCCAGAACGTCCGTATGCCGACGGCCAGCTCACCGGTTCCCCGGTCGGCGTCGACCCAGCCGATCCCTCCGCAGTACGGCCCCCTCGGAGCGGTCTCCAGCGCGTCGATGATCTTCAGCGCACTGGACTTGGGGGCTCCGGTCACCGAGCCGGGCGGGAAGGTCGCCTCCAGCAGCGCCTGCCAGCCGTCCTTCGGCCCGAGCTCGCCGCGCACGGTCGAGACGAGATGCACGAGCCCCGGGTGGGCCTCGATCTCGCAGAGCGCCGGGACGGACACGGTGCCGGTGGCGCAGACGCGGCCGAGGTCGTTGCGGACGAGATCGACGATCATGACGTTCTCGGCGTGGTCCTTCTCCAGCAGGTCCTCCGGGGTCCGGCCGGTGCCCTTGATCGGCCCGGACTCGACCACGGCGCCGTCGCGCCGCAGATAGAGCTCGGGCGACGCGGTGGCGATCTCCACGCCGTGGCGGGGCAGCCGAATCGTTCCCGCATAGGGAGCCGGGTTGCCCCGCGCGAGGAGTGCGGTCAGGGCGTCGACGTCGGCTGCGGCCGGGTCGGGCAGCGGCGCCGACAGGATCCGGCAGAGATTGGCCTGATACACCTCGCCGGCCGCGATGTGCTCGCGGATGCGCCGGACTCCGGCGGTGTATCCGGCGCGGTCCAGCGACGAGGTCCAGTCGTCCGCGGCGGGACCGCGCCACCGCCCGGGGATCGGCGCGGGCACCGGCTCCGTCCGTACGTCACCGAAGCGTGCGCAGGTCAGAGCGCCCTCGAAGTCCGCGACGACGGCCCAGAAGCCGGCGGAGTCGAGGGCTTCGGGGTCGCTGGTGACATCCCGGAGGTCCGTGGCGATGAGTCGCCCGAAGCGGGCCAGAGGAGCGAGGTCGTGCACGTCTGCGAGTCTATGACCGGTGCGGATGTGCCGCTGCGGCCCGAACACACGTCAGCACGCTGCGGAAACGCGTTTTTGTGCTGGACCAGGAATCCGCTAGAGTTCAACACGTCGCCGGGACACCTCAGTGATCCGGAAACAAGCGGACGTGGCTCAGTTGGTAGAGCATCACCTTGCCAAGGTGAGGGTCGCGAGTTCGAATCTCGTCGTCCGCTCGAAGTGGGGGATCTTTCCCGAAGCCCCTGCACTCCTGGTGGAGTGGCCGAGAGGCGAGGCAACGGCCTGCAAAGCCGTCTACACGGGTTCAAATCCCGTCTCCACCTCCAAGGACGATTAGCTCAGCGGGAGAGCGCTTCCCTGACACGGAAGAGGTCACTGGTTCAATCCCAGTATCGTCCACTGATCCGTAAGGATCTTCCCGGTCTTCAGACTTGGGACCCGCGCGATTAGCTCAGCGGGAGAGCGCTTCCCTGACACGGAAGAGGTCACTGGTTCAATCCCAGTATCGCGCACGCAGTACCACGCATGATCGTCCCGCGCGATTAGCTCAGCGGGAGAGCGCTTCCCTGACACGGAAGAGGTCACTGGTTCAATCCCAGTATCGCGCACCAGCCAGAACCCCCGGCCGTCTCGACGGCCGGGGGTTCTGTCGTCGGCGGGTCCGCCCCGCCGGCTACCCGGTGAAGAGCTGGGTGGCCTTGCGGATCAGCTCGTAGAGGCCGTAGCCGAAGGGCACGGCGACCCAGAGCCAGACCGCGACGCCGAGCGCCTTACGCCTGCTGCTGTTCATGGACCGCCCCTTCCTTCCGCGGCTCGTGGAAGCGCGCGTCGACCGGCCGTACGAGCTCGTTGGCGACGAAGCCGACGGCCAGCAGCCCGATCATGATGTACAGCGAGGCCGTGTAGAGGCTGGGGCCGGTGCGGCCCGCCGACTCCTGTGCGTCCGCGACCCAGTTGACGATCAGCGGCCCGAGGACTCCCGCGGTGGACCAGGCGGTGAGCAGCCGGCCGTGGATGGCGCCCACTTGATACGTGCCGAAGAGATCCTTCAGATACGCGGGGATCGTGGCGAACCCGCCGCCGTAGAACGACAGGATGACCAGCGCGCAGACGACGAAGAGCGGCTTGGAGTCGTTGCCGAGCTGCACGATGGCGAGGTACATCAGCGCGCCGACGCCGAGGTAGACGCGGTAGATGTTCTTCCGGCCGATGAGGTCCGAGGTGGAGGACCACAGGATGCGGCCGGTCATGTTCGCGAGGGAGAGCAGGGCGACGAAGCCGGCCGCGGCAGAGGCGGTCACG
The DNA here is from genome assembly GCF_050952975.1 of Streptomyces sp. CA-251247. NCBI lineage: Bacteria > Bacillati > Actinomycetota > Actinomycetes > Kitasatosporales > Streptomycetaceae > Streptomyces > Streptomyces sp. CA-251247. The sequence continues at coordinate 1,467,106 of NZ_CP191861.1, forward strand.
GCGGCCGGGGTGTCGGCGAAGAAGTCCGCGATCATCGGCGCGGCCTTCTCCAGAATGCCGATGCCGGCGGTGACGTTCATGCACAGAACGACCCACAGGCACCAGAACTGCGGTGTGCGCAGGGCGTTGTCGGCCGACACATGAGCCGTGGTGATCAACGTGCCGGAGTGCTCCTTCGGTTCCCAGCCGTCCGGTTTCCAGCCGTCGGGCGGGACGCGGACGAGCATGACGCCCAGCGACATGAACGCCGCGTACGCCAGGCCGTGGACGAGGAACGCCGAGGCGATGCCGGTGTTGTCCGTGCCGAAGGAGTCCAGCATCTGCGTGGACCAGGGCGAGGCGATCAGCGCGCCGCCGCCGAAGCCCATGATGGCGATGCCGGTGGCCATGCCCGGGCGGTCGGGGAACCACTTGATGAGCGTCGACACCGGGGAGATGTAGCCGATGCCGAGACCGATGCCGCCGATGAAGCCGTAGCCGAAGACGACAAGCCAGTACTGGCGGGTGGCGGCACCGAGGGCGGCTATCAGGAAGCCGGAGGAGAAGCAGATCAGGGAGACGCACATGGCCCAGCGCGGGCCATTGCGTTCGACGAGCGTGCCGCCGAAGGCCGCGGAGAGGCCGAGCATCACGATGCCGAGTTGGAAGGGGAGGGCGCTGGCGGTGCCGGACAGATCGAGGGACGACTCGAGCGCGGGCTTGAACACGCTCCAGGCGTAGGCCTGTCCGATGGAGAGGTGGACCGAGAGAGCGGCGGGGGGAACGAGCCAGCGGCTCCAGCCGGGGGGTGCGACGGTACGGGACCTGTCGAGGAAGGTCATGGCCGCACCCTAGAGAGCGATCATGCTCATGACTAGATGCCGAGGGCACCTTTTTTGTCGACGGTATGCACGGGACGCGGTGCGGGCCCGGACGGGGAGCCCGGGCCCGCGGGTGCCGCACCCGTCACCGCGCCCGCCGGCACGGGAAGACCGGCCGAGGGCACGAAAGCGATCAGGAGGAGAACAGCATCCGGCCGAAGCCCTTCTGCCGGTGATGACCACCGTGGTGCCCGCCGTGATGCGGGGCGCCCCAGGCGGGCGCCGGAGGGGCGGGGTACGCCTGCGGGGCCGGGGCCGCCGGGTACCCCTGCGGGGGCGGGGCCTGCTGCTGCCACTGGGACTCGAGACGCGTGAGGGACTCGAGCTCGCCGTAGTCGAGGAAGATTCCCCGGCATCCGCTGCACTGCTCGATCTGGACGCCGTTGCGGTTGTACGTGTGCATCGCTGCATGGCACTTGGGACACTGCATGGTCTGCTTCAGCTCCTCGCCGTTCGGTCGACGTCGCCGGATGCATGCCCGGTGACAAGGAGTTCAGCCTACGACGGAGGCTCGAACTCCAACTCGGGCGGGAGGTCGACTATTCGCGCACACGCATCGATCATCATCTGATCGACCTCGTCCGTTTCGCGTTTATCCGCGACCGCTCTGGCCAGCGAGAGCGCGGCCGTCTGGACGGTGAGCGCCCGGGCGGGGATGTCGAGTTGGGGCCACGGGTCGCCGTCCACGGGGACGGCCGGGCCCTGTTCGGCCGTGTACGCGCCGAGGAAGCGCTGCCAGATCTGCGGGGACAGCAGGCCGGCGGCGTACCAGGCGGCGGGCCGGGCAAGATCCCACGCGGGGTCCCCCACGCCGAGATCGTCGACGTCTATCAGCAGCCAGGGGCCGGACGGGGCGGGGTGGCGGACGAGCTGGCCGAGATGGAGATCGCCGTGACAGAGCGCGTCGCGGGGGGACGGGGTCTCGCCGTGGGGTGAGGGCGTCGCGCCGCGGGGGGACGGGGTCACGTCGCGGGCCCAGGCCGGCAGCCGGTCCCAGGCGCGGCGGACGACAGCCGTCGCGGGGTGCTCCCCGGCCACCGACTCCATCCGGGCAATGGCCCGGGCGACCTTGGCGGGGCCGCGCATGGGCGGCAGCGGGCCGGGGAGCGCTGCGACGTCCACCCGGTGCAGGCGCGCGAGAAGGACCGCCGCCGCCTCCCAGGGGGCGGCGTGGGGGTCCTCCGGGTCCACGGGGGCGCCGTACGGCCAGGCGGTGACCGGTCTGCCGCGCACGTCCGGTGCGTCCAGCGGGAGGGGTGGCAGGAGGATCCCCGCGAGCAGGGGGTGCGACGCTACGGCGAGGCGGGCGTGGTGGCCGTTCGGGTCCGTACCGGGGGCGTGGGCCTTGGCGACGGCCTCGCCGTGCCGGACGACCGCACCGTCGTCGCGGTCCGCGAGGACGGACTCGGCCTCGTCGCGTCGGCAGGCGGGGCAGGGGCGGCGGGCGCCGGGGAGATGAGCGGCGGTACGGGCGGCGAGGGCGAGCTCGCTGACGACGGACATGGTTCCCCCGGGGGTGCGCTGGGCGTTCACCCTACGGGTGCGGGTGCGGGTGCGGGTGCGGGTGCTTGTGGCTCGGGTTCTTGTGGCTGAGCCGGTTGTTCGGCTCGGGCGCTTGTGGCTCGGGCCCGGGTGCGTGTGCTCCAGCCCCTGGTTCGGTGCGGGCCCTTGTGGCTCGGGTGCTTGTGGCTCAGCCGGTTGTTCGGCCCGGGCCCTTGTGGCGCGGCCGCGGGTGGTTGTGGCGCGGCCGGTTGTTCGGTTGCTGTCCCGGTGCCGTTCCGGGGTCATGTCCGGGACTGCGGTCCTCACCGCGCTTCGCGCGAGTTGCGGGCGCTTTGACGTCCCGGACACGACCCCTGCACGTCCCCGTCCCTGAACCCGAGCCCTCGCTCCCGCCGGACCCGTATCCGCCACCATCGTGACCGGTCCACTGGGCCTCGTCCCGAACGGTCGGGGGATCGCTGACGGGCGGGAGGGGGACGGGGGCGCAGGAGGGGGGTGTCCGGACGTCAAAGCTTCAGCAACTCGCGCGAAGCGCGGTGAGAAAGCAGTCCGGACACCCCCCTCCGGAGAACCCGGCCCCCGCACCCACCACCCACCGGGCGCAGCCGCACCGCAAAGACCCGCACCACAAGCACCCGCACAAGAGGACCCGCACCACAAGGACCCGCAGGAGAATGCGCGATGGCCGGTCAGCTCCCCAGCTGACCGGCCATTGCTGCCGTCCGCCGCACCCCCGTCCCCACGGGGTTTTGGCCGGATGTCCCCGACCCGGACCGCTCTTCCGGGTCCGGGGCGCTGGTCAGCGCCCCAGCATCACGCCCACGGACGACGCTTGTGTGACCACTGCTTCCCAGCCGCCGAACGCGACCACCAGCAGTGCCGCCAGAGGAAGAACCATCGCCGTCGCCACCAAGGGGTGTCGCCGGCCGGACGAGCGGCCGCCGAACGCGGCGTATGCCCTGCGTCCCTGCGTGCGGATCATGGTCCGCGATGCCGTGTCCGCCATGGTTCCTCTCCTGTCGTCTGTAACAGCGGCGGGTGTCTGACCTCGGGGGACGAGTGCTGCACCCGCCGCTTGACAACAACATTAGGGATCTCGCAGGCCCCGGGCGTCATGCCCGCGTACCGATTGCCGGGCCTCCCGGAGGATGAGCCGTCACCCCCCGGCGTACTCCCCAGGGTGGAGATGCCGCCCTAGGCCTTGGGGTCTTCCCGGAGGGGACCCTCCGAGGCGTCCTGCCGGGGGACCGGCTGCTCCACCAGAGCGAGCACTCGGGTGGCCATGAAGCGGGCCGTCCGGACCACGGTTCCGTTGCGGGTGACTTCGCTCACTTCCACCACACCTCTGCGCACCGCAGTCTCCACCCGTCGACCCGCCCGGCTTGCCACGACTTCGTACGTCCGCGTCGTGTCACCCGCGTCCACCACTATCTCCACGCGGTCACCCTTCATTGATCCAATCCCCCTTCTGCGACGGACCGTTGAGATCTCGCACGGGCCAAGCGGCATGGATCCGGCGCCCCCTGACCACTCTTCAAGTTTCCCACCCGGCACTGACAATCGATCGGGCCGCGAGGGCGCGGCCTATGAGCGCACCGGGGCGGGGATCCGTAAGCTGTGCCACGTCAGACGGACGACCGGGCAGCGGGGCGGGGCCTCCCGACCGCTGGGCAGAGGTGGGGCTCCTCCCACCGCCAGGCAGGGGTGGGGTCTCCCCCACCGTAGGTAGGGGACGGACATGGCGATGATGCGGCTCCGGCGCGAGGACCCGCGTGTCGTCGGCTCGTTCAGGCTTCACCGGCGGCTCGGCGCGGGCGGGATGGGCGTCGTCTATCTCGGGTCGGACCGCCGGGGCCAGCGGGTCGCGCTGAAAGTGATCCGGCCGGATCTGGCGGAGGATCAGGAGTTCAGATCGCGGTTCGCCCGTGAGGTGTCCGCCGCCCGGCGGATCCGCGGCGGCTGTACGGCGCGGCTGGTGGCCGCCGATCTGGAGGCGGAGCGGCCGTGGTTCGCCACGCAGTACGTTCCCGGTCCCTCGCTCCACGACAAGGTCGCCGAGGAGGGCATCCTCCCGGCCTCCGAGGTCGCCTCGGTCGGTGCGGCGCTCGCCGAGGGCCTGGTGGCGGTGCACGAGGCCGGTGTCGTGCACCGGGACCTGAAGCCGTCGAACATCCTGCTGTCCCCCAAGGGCCCGCGCATCATCGACTTCGGCATCGCCTGGGCGACCGGCGCGAGCACGCTGACGCACGTCGGTACGGCGGTCGGCTCTCCCGGCTTCCTCGCCCCCGAGCAGGTGCGGGGTGTCGCGGTCACCCCGGCGACGGACGTGTTCGCGCTGGGGGCGACCCTCGCGTACGCGGCGACCGCGGACTCGCCGTTCGGGCACGGCGGTTCCGAGGTGATGCTGTACCGCGTGGTGCACGAGGAACCGCACCTGCACGGCGTACCCGACTCGCTCGCCCCGCTGCTGAGCGCCTGTCTGGCCAAGGACCCGGAGGAGCGCCCGAGCACCCTGCAGCTCTCGATGCGGCTCAAGGAGATCGCGGCGCGGGAGGCCCAGGGGCTGCCGGAGGCGCGGCCCCCGGCCCAGCGCGAGCGCATCGAGGCGGACCGGCCGACCTCGCGCCACCCGGAGCGGCTGGAGCGTACGGAGCGCATGGAGCGGCCCGAACGGCTGGAGCGCGGTGACCGGCCGGACCGGCGTACGGGGGGTTCCTCGGGGTCGCGGCCGCAGCCGTCGCGCACCGGGGGTTCGCGCCCGCAGAAGCCGCGCAATTCCCGCCCTCAGGGGCGGCAGGGCACCCGGCCCGGGGTGCGGACGACATCGGCGGGGCGCCGGCCGGCCAACCCGAGGCTGCTGCGGCAGCGGATCATCGTCTTCTTCGTCGTGACGCTGATCGTCGCGCTGGGCATCGCCGCCGCCCAGCAGCTGTGACCCGGGCCCCGGGGGTGGTTCAGGCCCCCGGTCGGCCCGTCGCCACCGCGTAGAAGGCCACCGCTGCGGCCGCGCCGACGTTCAGCGAGTCGACCCCGTGGGCCATCGGGATGCGCACCCACTCGTCCGCGGCGACCAGCGCCTGGGTGGACAGGCCGTCGCCCTCGGCCCCGAGCATCAGCGCCACCCGCTCCAGCCGGTGCGGTGCGGCCTCGTCGATCGTCGCGGCCTTCTCGTCGGGGGTGAGGGCGAGGAGCTTGAAGCCCGCCTCCCGTACCGCGTCAAGTCCCTTGGGCCAGGCGTCGAGACGGGCGTACGGGACGGAGAAGACCGCGCCCATGGAGACCTTCACGGACCGGCGGTAGAGCGGATCCGCGCAGTCCGGTGAGAGCAGGACCGCGTCCATCCCGAGGGCGGCGGCGCTGCGGAAGATCGCGCCGATGTTGGTGTGGTCGTTGACGGACTCCATCACCACGACCCTGCGCGTGGTCCGGAGCAGTTCGTCGGCCGTCGGGAGGGGCTTGCGCTGCATGGACGCGAGAGCGCCGCGGTGCACGTGGTAGCCGGTGACGCGTTCGGCGAGCTCGGGGCTGACCGCGTAGACGGGTGCGGGGAGTTCGTCGATGACGTCGCGCATGACGTCGACCCACTTGGCGGACAGCAGCATGGACCGCATCTCGTACCCGGCGTCCTTGGCCCGCCTGATCACCTTCTCGCCCTCGGCGATGAACAGGCCTTCGGCGGGCTCGCGCTTGCGTCGCAGCTCGACGTCGGTCAGGCCCGTGTAGTCGCGCAGACGCGGGTCGTCGGGGTCCTCGACAGTGATGAGATCGGCCACAGGGTGATACTGCCTTCTCCTGGTGGTGGTGCCAACGCCTGGGCAGGAGTCGGTTACTGGCGGTTACGCGGGCCGACGGCGACGACCTCGCCGATGACGATGACGGCCGGCGGGCGTACGTCCTCGGCGACGACCGTCTCCGCGACGGTGGCGAGGTTCGCGTCGACACGGCGTTCGGCGGCCGTGGTGCCCTCTTGGATCAGGGCGACGGGGGTGTGCGGGTCGCGGCCGTTGGCGACCAGCGTCTGGGCGATCGCGCCGATCTTGTCGACGCCCATCAGGACGACGAGGGTGCCGCGCAGCCTGGCGAGTGCCGGCCAGTCGACCAGCGAACGGTCGTCGTCCGGGGCGACATGGCCGCTGACGACGGTGAACTCGTGGGCCACACCGCGGTGGGTGACCGGGATGCCGACGGCTCCGGGCACGCTGATGGAGCTGGAGATCCCGGGGACGACGGTGCACGGGATGCCGGCCTGGGCGAGCGCCTCGGCCTCCTCCATGCCGCGGCCGAACACGAAGGGGTCGCCACCCTTGAGCCGTACGACCGCCTTGCCCGCCTTGGCATGCTCGATCAGGGCGTTGTTGATGGCCTCCTGCGCCATGTAGCGGCCGTAGGGGATCTTCGCGGCGTCGATCACCTCTACGTGCGGCGGCAGTTCGTCGAGGAGGTCGCGGGGGCCGAGACGGTCGGCGATGACGACATCGGCCTCGGCGAGAAGCCGGCGCCCGCGGACGGTGATGAGGTCCGGGTCGCCGGGGCCGCCGCCCACGAGGGCCACGCCCGGGGTCCTGGTGCGGTGGTGCGGGGCGGCGAGGGTGCCGTCGCGCAGTCCTTCGACGATGGCATCGCGTACGGCGGCTGAGCGGCGCGGGTCACGGCCGGTGAGGACGGCGACCGTCACGCCCTCCGACCGTCCGGTCGCGGGGGTCCAGGCGGTCGCGGCACCGGCGTCGTCGGACCGCACGCACCAGGTGCGGGTGCGCTCGGCCTCGGCGGAGGCCTCTGCGTTGGCCTCGGTGTCGGCGGTGGCGATGAGGACGTACCAGGCGTCGGAGAGATCCCCGTCGGCGTACCGGCGCTGCTCCCAGCGGATCTCGCCGGACGCGGACATGGCCTCGACGGAGGGCGTAGCGGAGGGCGAGACGAGCAGGATGTCCGCACCGGCGGCGATGAGCGCGGGGAGCCGGCGCTGGGCGACCTGCCCGCCGCCGATGACGACGACGCGTCGCCCCGAGAGGCGGAGCCCGACGGGGTAGGCGGGGTGCTCGGGCGCGTGCGCTTGCTCGGCCATGGCGGTGGGGACTCCTCGTACCGTACGGAGGTGCGGACCGCTGCGACGATGAAGCGGCTGGTGGGGGCCACGATATCCGGGGGCGGCGCGGGGGTGCCCGAGCGGGCGGCGCGGGTGGGCTGTGACGTCGGCCGCGTCCCGGGGTGGCTGACAGCCGGACGCCCGGACGCGGCAGGCAGCCGGCGGACCGCTGCGCGCCGGGCAGCGGCCCCCAACCGCCGGGTCCTTCGCGCCCGCAGGTGGTCGTCCGGCCTCGCGCATGGGCGCCTTGCAAGCCGGGACCGTCGGCGCCGTTGCGTCGGCAGACGGGTCCGACCCGGCAGCCGGCCCCACACGCGCGGGAGGCCGGGCCGCCGCCCACCGCTCGCGTCGGCACGCGGGTCCGGCCCAGCCCCAAGGGGCCCGGCCCCGCCCGCTCCCGCTACTTTTCCGTCACGCCCGCCGAGTCGAACGTCGCCACCTCGTGCATCGCCCTCGCCGCGCTCTGCACCACCGGCAGTGCCAGCAGTGCGCCCGTGCCCTCGCCGAGGCGGAGGTCCAGGTCGACCAGGGGACGCAGGCCCAGCTTGTTGAGGGCTGCGACGTGGCCCGGTTCCGCGCTGCGGTGGCCCGCGATGCAGGCCGCCAGGGCCTCGGGTGCGACCGCGCGGGCGACCAGCGCCGCCGCGCCCGCCGAGACGCCGTCCAGCACCACCGGCGTACGCAGTGACGCGCCGCCCAGGATGAACCCGACCAGAGCGGCGTGCTCCAGGCCGCCGACCGCGGACAGGACACCGATCGGGTCCGCGGGGTCCGGCGCGTGGAGGTCCAGCGCGCGGCGGACGACGTCGACCTTGCGCGCGTGCATCTCGTCGTTGATGCCCGTGCCGCGGCCGGTGATCTCGCCCGGGTCGATGCCGGTGTAGACGGAGATCAGCGCTGCCGACACCGTCGTGTTGGCGATGCCCATCTCGCCCGTCAGCAGCGCCTTGTTGCCCGCCGCGACCAGGTCGCGGGCCGTCTCGATGCCCACCTCGACCGCCGCGAGGACCTCTTCGCGGGTCAGCGCAGGGCCCGTGGTGAAGTCCGCCGTGCCGGCCCGCACCTTGCGCGGCAGCAGTCCGGGCGTCGCGGGCAGGTCGGAGGCGACTCCGACGTCCACGACGCAGACCTCGGCACCGACCTGGTTGGCGAAGGCGTTGCATACCGCTCCCCCGCCGAGGAAGTTCGCGACCATCTGGCCGGTCACCTCCTGGGGCCAGGCCGTGACCCCCTGCGCGTGCACCCCGTGGTCGCCGGCGAAGATCGCGACGGCCGCGGGCTCGGGGATCGGCGGCGGGCACATCCGGGAGAGCCCGCTCAGCTGCGCGGAGATGATCTCCAGCATGCCGAGCGCGCCCGCCGGCTTCGTCATGCGCTTCTGCCGCTCCCACGCCTCGCCGAGCGCCTTGGCGTCCAGCGGGCGGATGTTGGTGACGGTCTCCTGGAGCAGGTCGTGCGGGTCCTCGCCGGGCAGGGCGCGGCGGCCGTACGTCTCCTCGTGGACGACCCAGGACAGCGGCCGGCGCTTGGACCAGCCCGCCTGCATCAGCTCGGGCTCCTCCGGGAACTCGTCGACGTAACCGACGCACAGGTACGCCACGACTTCGAGGTGTTCGGGCAGCCCGAGCGCGCGCACCATCTCGCGCTCGTCGAAGAAGCTGACCCAGCCGACGCCGAGCCCTTCCGCGCGGGCCGCGAGCCAGAGGTTCTCGACCGCGAGGGCCGAGGAGTAGGGCGCCATCTGCGGCTGCGTGTGACGGCCGAGCGTGTGGCGGCCGCCGCGCGTCGGGTCGGCGGTGACGACGATGTTGACCGGGGTGTCGAGGATCGCCTCGATCTTCAGTTCCTTGAACTGCTTGGCCCGGCCCTTCGGCAGCGACTTGGCGTACGCCTCACGCTGGCGCTGCGCGAGTTCGTGCATCGAACGCCGGGTCTCGGCGGAACGGATGACGACGAAGTCCCACGGCTGCGAGTGACCCACGCTGGGCGCGGTGTGCGCGGCCTCCAGGACGCGCAGCAGCACCTCGTGCGGGATGGGGTCGGAACGGAAACCGTTGCGGATGTCCCGGCGCTCGCGCATCACGCGCAGTACGGCCTCGCGCTCGGCGTCGTCGTATCCGGGCGCGGGCCCGTTGTCGGCGGCGACCGGTTCGGGCCCGGCGGCCGGAAGGGTCTCCTCCGGTACGGGCTCGGCCGCGGGGTCCTGGACGGACATGGGCTGGGACTCCTGTACGGCCTCGGCGTCCGGCTCCGGCAGGGGCTCGGGCTCCGGCGCGGCGTCGGTCACCTCCTCCGCGTGCTGGACGACGACGTGCTCCGAGGCCTCGCGCGGCGCGGGCACCATGACTTCGGCTACGGCTACGGCTTCGGGCTCGGGTTCGGCTTCGAGCTCGGGTTCGGCCCGGTGCTCGGTCTCCGCCACCGGCTCGGCGGACAGAACCACGTCAACGGGTTCCGGCTGCGCGGGTACGGCCACGAGCCCTGTCCCGGCCTCCGGCGCCTCCTGGGCGGCCTCCGGCGTCACGGGGACGGACTCCTGCGCCTCGTCAACGGCCTCCGGTGCCGCGACCGGCTCCGGCTCGGCCGCCTGCTCGGGCACGACGGCGACCGGCGTGGGCGCCTGGTGCTGATCGTCGGGCAGCGAGCCCTCGACCGGCACGAAGTGCCCCTCGGACGACTGCTCCGGCGCGGGCTGGGGCAGCGCTTCGGGCAGCACCTCGGGCTGCTGCTCCGTCTCCTGCTCCGGTACCGGCGTTTCCGCCACCGGCATCTCCGTCACCGGCGCTTCCATTGCGACCGGTGTGACGGAAGCCTCCGCTGTGACAGGTGAGGGCTCCGGGACGACCGTTTCTGCTGGTACCGGATCCGGGGTCCGAAGCTGCGGGGCCTGGGGCTGGGGAGCCCGCGGCTGCGGGTTCCAGGGTGCCCCCGCCTGCGGCGGGATCTCCCCCAGCTGCGGACCCGGCAGCGGAGCGCCGGTCTCGTCCCGCGGAATGTCCAGGTACTCCGGACCCGTGGTGGCCGGTCCGGAGTTGCTCTGCACGGTCAGGGGGTGCGGAGGCGTGCCCGCGGGACCGCGGTCGGCCAGGGAGCGTACGACGCCGCCGGAGGTGTCGGGCATCGGCGGGCCCATGTGCAACGGACGCCGTGCCGGCGGAGGTGTCGGTGTGGCGGACGACGGCGGGATGCGGACACCTCGCAGGTCGACGGAGCCCGAGTGACGGCCTCCGGCCTCGTGCGCACCGGTTTCGTGCTCGACGGCCGCACGCGCCGCGGCTTCGTGAACCGCCGTCCGGGCAGCGGCCTCATGGGAAGCGGCTTCGTGGGGAGCCGCCTCAGGCGTGCTCTCCTGTGCGTTCTGCTGAGCGTTCGCCTGTCCGTTCTCCGCGGCCTCGTACAGGCCCGCGGCCGGCTCGCCCCCGAACGCCGCCTGGAAGTTCTCGGCGAGGGCGGACTGTTGCGCCGAGGCCACCGGGCCGAGGCCCTGCCCCGGACCGGCGGCGGGCTGTATGCCCGTCACCGCGTGGTCGGGAGCGCCGGAGAAGTCGGGGGATCCCAGATCCGCCGGGGCGTCGAAGCCCGGGCTGCCCAGATCCGTCGGAGCGGCGAAGCCGCCTGCCGCCTGCGGGGCGCCGTACTCGGCCACCGGCTGGTCGGAGGCGTAGTGCTCGGCCATGGGCGCCTGGGTCATCCGGTGCGCGGGGGCGGCGAACTGCTCGGCCATCGGCGCCGGCACATGGCCCGTAGCGCCGTGGTGCGCCGGCACGGACTGCGGGTCGCTCCACGCGCCCTGCGCCCCCGGCATGAGCAGCAGATCGTCCTCTTCGGAATGGGTCTCGGACGGGTCCTGGAAGGTGTACGCACCGGGGATGCCCGGCTGCTCCACCACGCCCGCGTTCTCGGGCATTCCCTCGCCCGGGATCTGGCCGGTGTCAGTCATGCATACCCCTCGCCCATCGCTTGTGATCCTTCCCCGTCGCCCGGGGCGCCCAGCGCCGCGCACCTGACGCCCGTCAACAAGAACGAGCGGGTGCGCCGCGCGGCACGATGCCCCACGGACTCACAGCATTCTCGCGGCCGTTCGCGGCCATGGCACGGAGATCCGGCACGGTCCGCTGTGGGCTGCGCCACGTTGCGCGTCCCCCGGTTCCGACGTACCACATACCGGAGCCAAAGCGACCCCACTTTCCGGACATTGACGAACGAAGCGACGAACGGCCGGGCGCGGTACAACGATCGGCCAGCCTACCCCGCGGCCCTCGGCGGCGGGTCAGTGGGCGCGGTCGGGCTGCCGTCCGGAGAGCAGGAAGACGACGGACCGCTCCCGCTCCGCCCAGCCGTCGGGGTCCAGTTCGACGCTCTGCAGGAGCGCGCATTCGACGATGTATCCGCCGGCGGCGAGTGCCTCGCCGATCGCCTCGGCCTCGTCGCGGGTCGACGCGTGCGTGACGATGCGTTCCGGCCGCCGGTCGGCGCAGGCGGTGACGACGGGGACCCCGCCGCCCCCGATGCGGACGACATCGGGTTCGGGCAGCCGCTCCAGCACATGGGGTGCCCGAGCGTTCACGATCTGCATCTGGACGCCGGCGCGGCGTGCGGCCGCGTCGGTACGGGCGCAGTTGCGCGCGTCGGCGTCGACGGCGATCACCGCGGCACCGAAGCGGGCCGCCTCGGCGGCGAGGGCGCCGCTGCCGGAGCCGATGTCCCAGACGAGGTCGCCGATACGGGGCCCGAGGCGGGCCAGTTGGGCGGCGCGGAGCTGCTCCGACTCCCCCTCGCCTCCGCTCTCGCGGTCGTCGCCGTCCTGCGCGTAGGACTCGGTGGGCAGCGCCCAGCCGCGCGTCCCGGACGGGTAGCCGGGTTCGCGGCCCGCGATCCAGCCGCTGCCCTGGACGGTGGTGCTGCCCGTGCCGCCGATGACGATCACGACATTGGGGTCACGCCACACATGGTCGGCGGCCTTGTCGGAGGTGAGGACGGTGACCTGCTCGCGGTCGGTGCCCAGCTCCTCGCAGATGACGAAGGTGCGGTGGACGCCTTCCAGCAGGAGGGCGAGCTCGGCGGGGCCCGCGCCCGGCGAGGTGAGGACGGCGACCTTGGTGTGTGCGCGGCAGACGTTGACGGCGCGGCGCAGGGTACGGCGGTGGGCGACGACCACCTGGGCGTCGTCCCAGGGCATCCCGGCGCGGGCGAAGGCGGTGGCGACGGAGGAGACGCCGGGCACGACCTCGACCTCCAGGCCGTGCTCGGGGGCCCGCAGGGTGCGGACGACGCCGAAGAAGCCCGGGTCGCCGTCGGCGAGGACGACGGCGCTGCCGCGGTGGACCGCGATCCGCCGGGCGGCGAGGTCGACGCTGCCGAGCCGGATGCGCTCGGCGTCCCGTGGCACCTCCGGGAGCGCGAGATGGTGGGCCGCCCCGGCCACCAGCGTGGCGGCGGAGAGGGCGGACCTGGCCGCGGCGGTGAGGGGCGAACCGTCCCAGCCGATCACCGTGACGCGGTCGGCCATCGTCGTCAGTCTCCCTGGTGGTGTCGCAGGTGGTGCAGGGCGTGCCCGTACGGGCAGGCCGAGGCTACCTGGGGTACGCACCTACTGAATCAGCCGGGGCCCGGGCAGTTCCAGTCGGCGGTCAGTTCCAGTCGGTGAACGACGCGTAGCCGGAGTCCGCCAGCTGGTCCGTGACTCCTTCGAGGTCCTCGGACAGCAGGCTCCAGACGATCAGGTCGGTGCGGATGTCGGCCCAGCCGCCGTCGGCCGTCTGTGTCCGCGCTATCCAGGCGTTCCGCAGGACACCCTCGCTGATGCAGCCGATCTTCTGGGCGACCTGCTGGGAGGCGGTGTTGTCGGCGGGAGTACGCAGTTCCATGCGCTCGAAGCGCTGCACACGGAACAGCCACTGGGCTATGGCCAGGACGGATTCCGTGGCGTAGCCCTCGCCGCGCGCCCAGGGGGCGGTGACGTAGGCGACCTCGGTGGCGAGTGTGCGCCAGTCGGTGTTCCGCAGGTGCACCATGCCGACGAGCCGCTGGGTGAGGAATTCGGTGACGGCCAGGGCGATCCCGCGGCCCTGTGTACGTTCAGAAGGAGCGATCCTGCGCACCCAGCGCTCGGCGTCCGTCGTGGTGTACGGCTGGGGCACGGAAGTCCAGGCCGTGACCATCTCGTCGTTCATCATCTCGGTCAGCGCCGGGATGTCGGCCTCTTCGAAGGGGCGCAGCACCAACCGCTCCGTGCTGATGGACACGTCCGGGAAGGTGGTAGTCATGCGCGCTCCGTAACCAGGGGCCTGCTGAAAAGCCCAGCATGCAGCATGACGCGCCGGAACTGCACCACAGGGTCCCGCACTTGAGCACCGGGCGGGTATGCCGACGGGCCCCGCACGCCCGTGAGGGACGTGCGGAGCCCGCGGGACCGCGCCGGCCCGAAGCCCGGCTCCGGATCGTGCCGGGCTCTTCGCGTGCCCGGCCCGGGACCCAGGGCCGCTCGTTCGGCTCGTGCCGGGCTCGCGTGCCCGGCCCGGGGGTCTAGCCCGCGGCGGCCGGCAGGACGGAGCCCTTGTAGGTGTCCTGGATGAACTTCTTCACCTCGGGCGAGTGCAGCAGCGTGACGAGCTTCTTCACCCGCGGATCGTCCTCGTCGCCCTTCTTCACGGCAAGGACGTTGGTGTACTTGTTGCCCTCGGCGCTCTCCAGCAGCACCGCGTCCTTCTTGGGGTCGAGCCCCGCGTCGAGCGCGTAGTTGCTGTTGATCACCGCCGCGTCCACGTCACCGAGGACACGCGGCAGCTGCGCCGGCTCCAGTTCCTTGAACGTCAGCTTCTTCGGGTTGGACGTGATGTCCGCGGGACTGGCGGTGACGCCGGCCCCCTCCTTGAGCGTGATGACCCCCTGGGAGGCCAGCAGCAGAAGCGCCCGCCCCTCGTTGGTGGTCTCGTTCGGCACGGCGACGGTCGCACCCGCGGGCAGCTCGGCGATGTCGTCGAGCTTCTCGGCGTACACCCCCATCGGAGGCAGGTAGGCCTCGGTGACGGGGACGAGGTCGGTGCCCTTCGTCGTGTTGAAGTTCTCCAGGAACGGGGCGTTCTGGTAGAGGTTCGCGTCCAGCTGCCCTTCCGCGAGTGCGGTGTTGGGCAGGACGTAGTCCGTGAACTCCTTGACCTGGAGGTCCAGGCCCTCCTTCTCGGCGAGGTCCCCGGCGATGAAGTCGAGTACCTCACCGGCCGGCACGGCGGTGGCCCCGACGACGAGGGTCTTCGCGTCACCGCCGCCCTTGCCCGCTCCCGAACCGCACGCTGTCAGCGCCAGGGCGAGTGCCCCGGTCGCGGCGACGGCCGCGACGGCCTGCTTGCGCATGGTGTGCTCCCTGTCGTGTCGTACGGGCTGTGGTGGTCGTCCGGGCCGGTCAGACGGCGGGGACGACGGAGCCCTCGTACGTGTCCTCGATGAACTTCTTCACCTCGGGCGACTTCAGCAGCTTGGCGAGCTTCACCACGCGCGGGTCCTTCTCGTTGCCCTTCTTGACCGCGAGGAAGTTGCCGTACGGGTTGCCCTGGGCGGACTCGAGGACGAGGGAGTCGTCCTTGGGGCTGAGCTTGGACTCGACGGCGTAGTTCCCGTTGATCACGGCCGCGTCGACATCGTCGAGCGAGCGCGGCACCTGGGCGGCCTCGATCTCCTTGAACTGGATCTTCTTGGGGTTCTCGGCGATGTCCTTGGGCGTCGCGTCGTTGCCCGCGCCGGCCTTGAGCTTGATGACGCCGTTGAGGGCGAGCAGCTTCAGGGCGCGCGCCTCGTTGGTGGTGTCGTTCGGCAGCGCGACCGTGGCGCCGTTCTTCAGGTCGGCGATCTTCTTGACCTTGTTGGAGTACAGGCCGAGGGGCTCCAGGTGCACCGTGGCGACGGGCACGATGTGCGTGCCGTTCTTCTTGTTGAAGTCGTCGAGGTACGGCTTGTGCTGGAAGTAGTTGGCACCCACCTCACCGCTCTCGGTGGCCGTGTTCGGCGTCACGTAGTCGGTGAACTCCTTGACCTCCAGCTTGAGGCCGTCCTTCGCCGCGAGGTTGTCCTTGACGTAGTTCAGGATCTCGGCGTGCGGGACGGAGCTCGCGGCGACGACGAGCGGAGCGTCGGCATCGGCGGAGGAACCGGAGTCGGAGCCGCAGCCGGAGAGCCCGAGGGTGAGGGCTCCGGCGGCCAGGACGGCGGTGGTGATCTTGGCGGTGTTACGCACGAAAAGTGCCTTTCTCCATGGGTGGTACGACCCTGGTGGGGTCAAGGGGGTCAGGAAGTCTTGGTGGGTTCCGCGGCCGCGGTGGCGGGCTTGAGGATCCGCAGCCGGGGTGCCGAGCTGCCGCGTCCGCGCTGGTGCAGACCGCGGGCCGCGTAGTCGCCGGCGAACTGGATGAGGGAGATGACGACGGCGAGGATGGCCACCGTGATCCACATCAGTTCGGTCTCGAAGCGCTGGTAGCCGTAGCGGATGGCGATGTCGCCGAGTCCGCCCGCGCCGACCGTTCCGGCCATCGCCGAGTAGCCGATGAGCGCGACGATCGTCGTGGTGGCGCTGGAGATCAGCGACGGCAGCGACTCGGGCACGAGCACCTTGCGGACAACCGTCCAGGTGCTGCCGCCCATCGACTGCACGGCCTCGACCAGCCCGCCGTCGACCTCGCGGACGGCGGTCTCCACGAGCCGGGCGAAGAACGGGATGGCACCGATCGCCAGGGGCACGATGGCGCCCTCCCGGCCGATGGTGGTGCCGGTCAGCGCCTTGGTGAAGGGCATCAGCGCGACCATGAGGATGATGAACGGCATCGAGCGCGTGACGTTCACGATCTGGCCGATCACCTTGTTCAGCAGGGAGCTGCTGAGCAGGCCGCCGCGGTCCGTGAGGACGAGGACGACACCGAGCGGCAGTCCGCCGACGACGGCGATGAGGGTGGACCAGCCCACCATGTAGAGGGTGTCCCAACAGGCCTGCTCCAGCAGGGGCTGCATCTCCGACCAGGTCACTTGGCACCGTCCTTCACAAGTTCGCCCGCAACGGCCTCGTCGGCCACCTCGACCTGGAGTCCCTGCTCGCGCAGGAATCCGATCGGTACGACGTTCTCCTCGAACCGGCCGGGCAGTTCGATCCGCATCCGGCCGACCTGCCGGCCCGCGACGGTGTCCATCGCGGCTCCGAGGATCGAGATGTCGATGTTGTACGTGCGGGAGAGCTGCGAGATCACCGGTCGGGTCGCCGCCTCGCCGTGGAAGGTGACGTCGACGACCGTGCGGTCGAGGCCCGAGGCGTCGCCGCTGACCGGGAAGAGTGCGGCGGCCAGCTCGGAGCCCGGGGTGGCGAGCAGCTCGCTGACGGTGCCGGACTCGATGATGCGGCCCTGTTCCATCAGGGCGGCAGAGTCGCAGACCGTCTTGACGACGTCCATCTCGTGTGTGATGAGCAGGACCGTCAGGCCCAGCTGGCGGTTGAGGTCGCGCAGCAGATGGAGGATGGAGCGGGTGGTCTCCGGGTCGAGCGCGCTGGTGGCCTCGTCCGAGAGCAGCACCTTGGGGTCGCCTGCGAGGGCCCGGGCGATGCCGACCCGCTGCTTCTGACCGCCGGAGAGCTGGCTCGGGTAGGCCTTGGCCTTGTCGGCGAGGCCGACGAGGTCGAGGAGTTCGAGCGCCTTGCGGGAGCGTTCCCGGCCGGAGATGCCGAGGATCTCCAGCGGCAGTTCGACGTTGTCCTGCACGGTGCGCGAGGACAGCAGGTTGAAGTGCTGGAAGACCATGCCGATACGGCTGCGGGCTTCGCGCAGCTGCTTGCCCGCACGCGGTCCGCGGCCGGCGAGAGCGGTGAGGTCTTCGCCGGCCACGGTCACGGTGCCGGCGGTGGGGCGCTCCAGGAGGTTCACGCAGCGGATGAGCGAGGACTTGCCGGCGCCGCTCTGGCCGATGACGCCGTACACCTCGCCCTCCTCGACGTGGAGATCGACGCCGTCCAGGGCGGTGACCTCGCGTCCTCGCGAGCGGTAGACCTTGGTCAGGCCCGTAGTGGTGATCACAGGGATGTCCGTCACTGTCGAGTGCACGGCAGGGGTGTCGCCGGGCACGGGGCATTCACATTCGGAAAGCGGCACGGATTCGTTCCGGAGCACGGAACGGGAAAAGTGCGCGGGGGCAGGCGTGGTCCATGGCTATGGACGCGGCGTCTGCGGTCTCACTTCGGGGCGCGAAACAACGGCAGGGGCCCTCAGAAGGCGCACATTCGACACATACAACGAGCACCGGGCGTCGTGATCGCCTCGGTCGCAAGGGTGCGGCTGCTCGTCGTGGTCATGGCGGCAAGTAAACCAGACCGTCACACCGGACGATCACAGCTGTCCGAATAGCGGACAGCCTTGATACGGAAAATGGACGGGGTCACTCCGCTGCGATGATCTCCAGGCCGGCCCCGCTGACCTGCGCAGACACCGCCGACAGATCACGGACGACGACATCGGCCAGCAGCTCGGTCGCCTCGTGCGTTGTGGTCAAGGCCACGGTTCGCATACCGGCGGCCCGCCCCGCGGTCAGTCCCGCCGGGGCGTCCTCGAAGACCACACAGCCCTCCGGCCGCACCCCGAGCCGGCGCGCGCCGAGCAGAAAGGGTTCCGGGTCGGGCTTGCCACGGGTGATGTCGTCCGCGGCGATGAGGTTCTTGGGCCGGATGCCGACCTCTTCGAGCCGGGCCTCGGCCAGCCGCCGCGTCGCGGAGGTGACGACGGCCCAGCGGTCGGCGGGCAGGCTGTCCAGGAGTTCGGCGGTGCCGGGCAGGAGCACGACTCCCCCGGCGACGTCCTCGACCTCCAGCTGCTCGATACGGGCCACGGCCTCGGGGACCACGGCGGCGGGCAGCAGGTCGGCGGCTATCTCCACGGCGGGACGGCCGTGGAGCTCGACGCGGGCGAAGTCCTCCGCGGTGATGCCGTACTCCTGCGCCCAACGGGTCCAGCAGCGGTACACCGACTCCATCGAGGAGACGAGGGTTCCGTCGTTGTCGAACAGCAGGGCTTCGGCGGGGATCTTCATGGCCTTGACCCTACGGGGCGCACCGGGGCCGCTCGCGTCGGGCCTTTTGGCCCGTAATACGCTTCCGCCATGCTTGACGCCCTGACGGTCGCGGTCGCCGTGACCGCGCTCGCTCTCGCCGCCTGGTGCGGCTTCGCCGCCTATCGCGATCAGCCCACCAAGGACTGGCACTTCATCGGCATGGCCGTGGTGACCGTCCTCGCGCTGGCGCAGCTGGTGGTGGGCATCGTGTTCCTGGCGCGCGGGCAGGAGGCGCACGAGGGCAACACGATCTTCGTCGCGTATCTGATCGGCTCGTTCCTCTCCGTCCCGGCCGCCGGGTTCCTGTCACTGACGGAACGGACCCGCTGGGGCTCGGCGACCGTCGCGGCCGGGGCCGTGGTCCTCGCGGTACTCGAAGTACGGCTCTACGACATCTGGGGAGGCTGACGATGGCCGAGCCCGTCACCGGCGAGAAGAACGGCCGGCAGGAGCGGACCAGGCTGGTCCAGGGCCCCGGACTGCTGCTGGTGTGGCTGTACGGAGTGATGTCGGTCGGCGCGGTGTCGCGCTCGGTCTACCAGATCCTCACCGACTTCGGCAGCGCCCCGCTGGCGCATGTGCTCTCCGCCGTCGCCGCCGTGGTGTACGCGTTCATCACCTACACCCTGGTCCGCGGCGGGGAGAGAGCCCGCAGGGCGGCGCTGGTGTGCTGCGCCGCCGAGCTCGTGGGCGTCCTGGTCGTCGGTACCTGGACGGTGCTGGAACCGTCCGCCTTCCCCGACTCGACCGTCTGGTCGGAGTACGGCATGGGCTATCTCTTCATCCCGGTGCTGCTGCCGGTCACCGGAATGCTGTGGCTGCGCCGCTCACGCAGGCAGCCCGTGTAGGGAGTGTCCGCCGCGGACACGGCCCGGACGGGCTGCCCGGGCATCAGGCGCTGGCGACGAACTCCCGTGCCACCGCTTCCTTCTGGAGCGTGACCAGCGTGAGCCTCGGGCCCACCTGCTCGCTGGAGACCTGTACATATCCACGGCTGCGGTAGAGCCGCAGGTTGCTCTCACTGCGGTGGCCGGTGAACAGCTGGAAGCGCTTGGCCGCGGGTTCCGCGGCGAAGCCCTTCTCGATCGCGTCGAGCAGCCGGCCGCCGAGACCGTGGCGCTGCATCCGCGGGTGCACGATGAGTTTGGCGATCCGGGCCGTCCCCTCCTCGTCGACCCGGCCGCGCACGGAGGCGATCACCTCGTCACCGAGCCTGGCCACCAGAGCGTGGCCCTGGTCGATCTCGGCCCGCAGATCGTCGAGTGACTGGGTGAGAGGCTCGATGCCGTAGTCCCCGTAGAGCTCGGCCTCGGCCTGGTAGCACAGATACTGCAGCTTGAGGATCTGCTCCGCGTCCTGTGCTCTCGCCGCTGAGATGGTCACGCTCATGCCCATGTGCGCACGCCTCCCGCTCACCTGTCCGCCGGTTGTCTACCGCTCCTTTCCCCCATGTTCAGGAGCTGCAACCTCTGTCGTGAGCATTCTGCGCAGGCATCCCAGGCAACGGGAACGCATCGGCCCCAGACTTCCTTGTGAGATACCCAACTCCCCTGCGATTTCCTGGTAGGTGGGGTCCTCGGGCGACAGCATCGCAGTCAGCAGTCGCGGGCAGTTTCCAGGAGTGCGGGCCACGGCGGCCCGCAGAGTGCGGCGGCGTTCGGCGCGCAGCGCCGCCCGTTCCGGTCCGCCGGCCGGATCGGCCGGATCGGCCGGATCGGCCGGATCGGCCGGATCGGCCGAGAACTCTGCGCCGTACGGACGCTCCCGTGCGGCCGTCCGCCGGGCGCGCCGGGCCTCGGCCCGTACGGCGGACCTGACCCAGCGGGCCGCGTCCGGCGGTGGTCCGTCGCCGTCGAGCAGTTCGAACAGCCGCACCCACACGGCCTGTTCCAGATCGCCCGCGTCCATCGCCGCACCGAGCGCCTCGGCCGTCGCCTCCGCGCTCACCAACGGGCGCAGAGCGCTGACGACATGGGCCGCGGAGTCATCGAGAAGCGTCATGCCCGGCGGGACGCGCCGCGGAGCGGCGACGGTTGCCCCGCCGGCGCACAGTCACTCGTACGGACGGACAGGGCCTGCCCCCGCCGTACGCAGGGGCAGGCCGGTTCCCCGGGTCAGCCGCGGAAGTCCGCGGCGGCCAGCAGTCCGGTGTCGGCGTTGTCGGTGAAGATGCCGTCGATGCCGGTCTCGAAGTAGACCTTGAACGCACCGAACGCGTCACCGTAGGCGTTCGGGTCGGTGCCGCGCCGGAAGTCGGCGGGCAGGAAGCTGTTCTCGTTCCGCATGGTGTACGGGTGGAGGATCAGGCCCTTGGCGTGGGCGTCCCGCACCAGCGTCGTCGTCTTCGTGAGCTTGCCGTTGGCGTCCCTCGGGATGATGAGGTCGACCCACGGGCCGATGCCCTGGGCGAACGACGCGATCCACTTCAGGCCCTCGGGCTTGACGAGATCGGCGACCGTGCGCGGGTCCCCCGCCGTCACGAAGTCCCAGGGGCGGGTGTTCGCGGCGTCGAACAGCACCACGCGCGGCGAGTCGACGAGCTTCGCCATCCGCTGCATGCTGCTCGGCTCGAACGACTGGAGGAACACGGGCGAGTTGCGGCGGTCACGCCCGTAGCGGCGCAGCAGCTTGGCGAGCCGCTCCTCCAGCCCGAGGCCGATGCCCCGGAAGTACGTGGGGTGCTTGGTCTCGACGTGCAGCCACACCGGCCGGCCACGACGGCGGCCCTCGGTCTCGGCCCAGCGCAGCACCTCCTCGAAGGTGGGCACGGCCCAGCGGCCGTCGTAGAGCGTGTTCTCCTGCCGGACGGCCGGGATCCGCTCCTTCGCACGGAGCGTCTTGAGCTCGGCGAGCGTGAAGTCCTCGGTGAACCAGCCCGTGAGGCTCACCCCGTCGACACTCTTCGTCGTTTTCCGCGCGGCGAATTCGGGATGGTTCGCCACATCCGTGGTACCCGTGATGTCGTTCTCGTGACGGCATACGAGATGACCGTCCTTGGTGGGCACCAGGTCCTGCTCGATGACGTGCGCGCCCATGTCGAGCGCCAGCTGGTACGAGCCGAGCGTGTGCTCGGGCCGGTAACCACTGGCGCCGCGGTGGGCGATGACCGTCGGGTACGGCAGGTCCTTGTATCCGCCGTGACCGCCGTGCCGTTCGGCGGCCCCGGACGGCGTGGCGGTGGCGCCGACACCGAGGGCTGCCGTGCCGAGTACCGCCGCTCCGAGAACAGTCCGGCGAGCCGGGCTTCCGTCCGAACCCTGCGTCATCGAGGTACCTCCATGTGATGTCCCGCACCTGTCGCGAGTCGCCCGATCGTAGGCAGCTACGCCTTACATACGGCAGACCCTGGACGAACGCGCCGGAAACACACGTCAACACTGCGTATCCGCTCCGTGAACCCGATGTGCGGTGGAGACAAGCCGCGAGTATCGTCCTCACCTGCACAGACTTGGCCGTCCACTACCGTCCGTCCCTGAGACCGGAGGACCCGTTGTCCCGCTTGTCGCTCATCAAGGCCGTCCTAGGACCCTTCCTGCGCCTGATGTTCCGTCCACGGGTGGAGGGCACGGAGAACATTCCGGGCACCGGTCCTGTCATTCTCGCCGGGAACCACCTGACGTTCATCGACTCGATGATCCTGCCGTTGGTGTGCGCCCGTCCGGTGTACTTCATCGGCAAGGACGAGTACGTGACGGGCAAGGGACTCAAGGGCCGGGCCATGGCCTGGTTCTTCACGGGCTGCGGGATGATCCCCGTCGACCGCGACGGCGCCAACGGCGGAGTGGCGGCACTGATGACGGGACGGCGTGTACTGGAGGAGGGCAGGGTCTTCGGCATCTACCCCGAGGGCACCCGCTCCCCCGACGGCCGGCTGTACCGGGGCCGCACCGGCATCGCCCGGCTCACGCTGATGACCGGCGCGCCGGTGGTCCCGTTCGCGGTGATCGGCACGGACAAGCTCCAGCCGGGCGGCGCGGGCCTGCCGCGTCCGGGCCGGGTAACGATCCGCTTCGGCGAGGCGATGGAGTTCTCGCGGTACGAGGGCATGGACCGCGACCGTTATGTGCTGCGGGCGGTGACGGACTCGGTGATGACCGAGGTCATGGAGCTGTCGGGCCAGGAGTACGTGGACATGTACGCCACGAAGGCGAAGGCCGCCTAAGAGCGCCGAGGCTTCCGGGAGCGCTGCGAACCGCACGGTGGCAGGGCGCCGTTGACCGGGTGAGCCGACTGCCGCACGACGTACGACGACGGGCCGGGACCTGATGGGGGTCCCGGCCCGTCGCCGTACGTCCGTGCTGCACGCAGTCGTCGTGCGTCAGTGCTCGATGCCGCTTTCGAGGCGCTGGCCGCGCAGCAGGAACCACGCCGCGAGCGCCGTCGCGAACAGCACGGCCGAGCCCACCGCGCCCGCCACGTGGAAGCCCTCCGTGAACGCGTTCTGCACCGAGGCGAGCAGCGCCTCGCCCTGGTGCGCGGGCAGCCCCTCGGCCACCTCCACGGCGCCGCCGAGCGAGTCCCGGGCCGCTTCCGCCGCACCGGCCGGTACGCCCTGCGGGACGGTGAAGTCCCGGTAGACGCCGGTCACGACGGTGCCCAGCAGGGCGATGCCGAGCGCCGCGCCCAGTTCGTACGCCGTCTCGGAGACGGCCGACGCGGCGCCCGCCTGCTCCTTGGGCACCGTGGACAGGATGACGTCCGCGGTCACGGTGAACGCGAGTCCCGCACCCAGTCCGCCGACGAACAGGGCCACCCCGAGCATCAGCGCGGAGGTGTCGGCCGTCAGCAGCGTGCAGGCCGCGAGGGCCAGACCGACGGCCGCCAGGCCCGCCGAGACGGCGCTGCGCACGGAAGCGCGGCGCGCCGCCCAGCCGGCGAGCAGGCCGGCGCCCACCGCTCCGATCGCCGCCGGCAGTTCGATGAGCCCGGCCTCCAGGGGCGAGCGCCCCTGGACGAGCTGGAGGAACTGCGAGAGGAAGAACACCAGGCCGGACAGGCCGAGAATGGTGAGCAGGTCCGCCAGTACCGCGCCGGAGAAGCCCTTGTGGTGGAACAGGCGTACGTCCAGAAGTGGCGAGGGCAGCGTCAACTGCCGTCGTACGAACCAGACGAGTGCGGCGATACCGATCACCGCGGCCCCGCACGTGTCCGGGCGCAGGCCGTGCACGGTCGCCTCCTTGACGGCGTACACGACGGCGACGATGCCGATCAGCGAGAGGGCGACGCTGATGAGGTCCCAGGGGCCGGGGTCGGGGTTGCGCGACTCGGGGAGCAGCTTGATGCCGACGACCACCAGCACCGCCATGACCGGCAGGTTGATGAGGAAGACCGAGCCCCACCAGAAGTGCTCCAGCAGGAATCCGCCGACGACGGGCCCGACCGCGGCGCCCGCCGACGCGGCGGCGCCCCAGATGCCGACCGCGACGCTGCGCTCCTTGGGGTCGTGGAAGATGTTGCGGATCAGTGCGAGCGTGGAGGGCATCAGCGTGGCACCGGCGATGCCGAGGAGCGCGCGGGCCAGGATCATCATCTCGGGGCTGGACGCATAGGCGTTGAGCACCGACACCGCGCCGAACGCGACCGCGCCGGTCAGCAACAGCTTCTTGCGGCCGATGCGGTCGCCGAGGCTGCCCATGGAGACGAGCAGGCCGGCGATGACGAACGAGTAGACGTCGCCGATCCACAGCAGCTGGGTGCCGGACGGCTTCAGGTCCTCGCTGAGGTAGGGGGTCGCGAGGCCGAGCACGGTGGCGTCGACCGCCACGAGCAGCACCGCCAGGACCAGGACCGACAGGGCGAGCCACCGGCCGGGTGCGCGCACGGTCTCGTGTGCCGTCGCCCGCTGGTCGGTTGTGCTCATTTCTCCACGCTCCGTCGTGCGCCGCCGAGCAGCAGCTCGGCGATCATGAATTGGTAGTCCTTGCCCGCGACCCGGCCGTCCTGCACGGCCCAGGCGCACGAGCCGATCAGCCCGTACAGCGCCTCGGTGAGCCAGGCAGGAGTGAGGTCGATGCGGAAGTCGCCCTCGTCCTGCCCGCGCCGGAACAGCGCCGAGACCCGGGCGTCGAGCCGGGCCCAGCCCTGGTTGATCTCCTCGCCCTCGAACAGCTGGTTCTCGGTCACGAGGAAGGCGAGCAGTCCTGCACTCGGCTCGGTCGCGGCGATGAGCCGGCGCAGCGCGTCGGGAGCCGGCCCCTCCGCGAGGCGGGCCGCGTCGAGGGCCGTCTCGAACTCGCGGATTCCGAGGTCCTCGAGCGCCCGCACGAGCGCCTCCCGCCCGGCGAAGTGCCGGTGCAGGGTGGCGCGTCCGATGCCGGCGGCCCTGGCAACCTCGTCCATCGTGGACGTCGCCTTGCGGGAGAGGAGGCCGGCGGCGGTCCGCAGTACCTGCTCACGATCCACTGTCATGAGACAAGCATAAACCATATGAGACACCATTGTCTCATTCCCGGGTCGGATGCCCCTTTCCGCAGGTGCCGAGGCTGCACCACCGGCGGCGGCCGCTCTCGTCGAGGAAGA
The DNA here is from genome assembly GCF_050952975.1 of Streptomyces sp. CA-251247. Taxonomy (NCBI): domain Bacteria; kingdom Bacillati; phylum Actinomycetota; class Actinomycetes; order Kitasatosporales; family Streptomycetaceae; genus Streptomyces; species Streptomyces sp. CA-251247. The sequence goes on from NZ_CP191861.1 coordinate 1,492,150, forward strand.
GCCAGCCGCATTCTTCGCCGGGGCAGGCGCGGATCAGGAACCGGCGGGGGTCGGCGAGCAGTTCGGCGGCGCTGTGGGCGACGGCCCAGAGCGGGAGGCGCAGCCCGGCGCCGGGAGGGAGCCGCCAGCGGCCCAGACCGTCCTCGCCCCGGACGAACACCGAGGCCTTGGCCGCCTCCTCGGCCACGGCGGCCACCGCCGTGAAGGCGCGCCCGTCGTCCGGCGCGGTCAGGCAGGTGTACAGCCGGCCGCGGAAGTCCCGTGCCTCCTCCAGCGCGGCGGCCGCCTCGGCCGGGTGACGGCGCGCCTGTTCCAGCAGCCGGGACACGAACCGGTCCTCGGCCAGGTCCAGATGTCCGGCCCAGACGGCGAGGGTCGAGTAGCCGCGCAGCCACTCCGAGCCGGGAAGCTCCGGCCCGCCCCAGCCGGCGTAGGTGTTGCAGAACTCCAGTGCCGGATGACCGCTCGTGTTCCACGGCAGCCATTCCTCACCGACGCGTACGGCGTAGACGGGCGCGGGCGGGCGGTCCAGACGGGGATCCGCCCGGAGCATTCGGTCGTGCAGGGTGCGCAGCCCGCTGCCCGGTTCGACGCCGAGCTCGGCGACCAGGAACCGGCGGGTGCCGCGGTACAGCGCCAGGGCATCGCCCTGGCGGCCGCCGCGGTACAGGGCGGTCATCCGGGCGGCGACGATCCGTTCGCGATCCGGGTGCTGCTGGGCCGGCAGCGCCAGATCGGCGACGACGCTCTCGTGCAGCCCCATGGCGAGCTGGGCCTCGGCCCGCTGCTCCAGTGCGGACAGCCGCAGATCGTCGAGCGAGCCGCCGATGCGCTCGCGCAGCCGGGGCCCGGCGACGTCGGCGAGCAGCGGGCCGCGCCAGAGCGCGAGTGCCCGGTCGTGCAGACGCACCCGCTGTGCGGGGTCCCGCGTGGCGGCGGCCTCGCGGACGAGGAGGACGAACTCGCGCGCGTCGACGACGTGAGTGTCCGGCTCGACGGCGTAGCCGTCGTGACGGGTCTCGAGGCGCAGCCCGTACGGCGCGAGCGCGGCCCGCAGCCGTCCGATGTAGGTGTGCACGGTGCCGCGTGCGGACGCGGGCGCGCCACCGTCCCACAGGAGGTCGATGAGCCGGTCGGTGGTCACCACGGCGCCCGCCTCCAGCAGCAGGATCGCCAGCAGACAGCGTTCCTGGCGACGGCTGCCCACCAGGACCCGCCGGCCTTCGTGGTGGGCCTCGAACGGCCCGAGCAGGTGGAACTCCATGAACCGCTGAGCCTAGCCGGGCGGTTCGGCGCCGCCCAGACGTCTTTCGACGGTGGTGAGAGTGTGGTCAGCGGCCGGGGAGATGGTGGCCGGGTCTCGATCCCGCTTCCTCGCGGATCTCACCGAGCTCACGGAGTGACCATGCGAACTGCTGTTGCCGTGCGACGAACTGCCCTTGCGTTGACGGCACTTGCCACCACGCTGCTGGGCCCGGCGGCGGTCGCGTCGGCGGCGGAGACCGCCCCCGGCTGGGAGCCGGCGCCGTCCCCGCCCTTCGATCTCGCCGCGGGCGTGCGCTGCGACTTCCCGGTCCACGGCGAACCGCTGGTCGACGAGGTGGTCCGGCGGATTGTCGAGCGGCACCCGGACGGCTCGCCGAAGCGGGTGGCGTACAAGGGCGATCTGGTCGTCCGGGTCACGCACACCGGAACCGGTGACTTCTACGACGCCGACGTGAGCGGCACGGCCCTCGTCGACCACCGCACCGACGGCTCCCAGTTCTGGTCCGTCCTGGGCCCGGTACTGGTCGGCGTCGGCGAAGGGGGCGGCAATATGCCCCGCAGCCTGTATGTCGTCGACGGGCTCTACACCATGGACATCAGCGCGACCGGCCACAAGACGGTCACCATGGTCCACGGCACGAGGACCGACATCTGCGAACAGATCGACTGACCGCGGACCGGCGCGTGCGCGTCGGGCGGCCGGCTGTCCGGCCGGCCTCCCGACGCCAGTGGTCAGCGCTTCGCCCGCGCCCACGCGTGCTGGATCACCAGGTCCGCCTTCACCTCGGACAGCTGCGTGGCCACCGCCGACGGCGCCGTACCGCCGCGCCCGTTCCTCGACGCCAGCGCCCCGGGGACGTTCAGCACACCGCGCACCTCGGGGGTCAGATGCTCCGAGATCTTCGCGAACTGGTCGTCGGTCAGCTGGTCCAGTTCGATCCCCTGCTGCTCGCACTCCTTCACGCACTCGCCCGCGACCTCGTGCGCCACCCGGAACGGCACGCCCTGCCGGACCAGCCACTCCGCGATGTCCGTCGCCAGGGAGAAGCCCGCCGGGGCCAGTTCCTCCATCCGCTCGCGGTTCACCGTGAGCGTGGCCATCATGCCGGTGAACGCGGGGAGCAGGACCTCCAGCTGGTCGCAGGAGTCGAAGACCGGCTCCTTGTCCTCCTGGAGGTCGCGGTTGTACGCGAGCGGCAGCGCCTTGAGCGTCGCCAGCAGGCCCGTGAGGTTGCCGATGAGACGCCCCGACTTGCCGCGCGCCAGCTCCGCGATGTCCGGGTTCTTCTTCTGCGGCATGATCGACGAGCCGGTGGAGAAGGCGTCGTGGAGCGTGACGAAGGAGAACTCCTTCGTGTTCCAGATGATGATCTCTTCCGCGATGCGCGAGAGGTTCACGCCGATCATCGCGGTGATGAAGGCGAACTCCGCCACGAAGTCACGCGACGCCGTGCCGTCGATCGAGTTGCCCGCCGACCCGTTCTCGAAGCCGAGGTCCTTCGCCACCGCCTCCGGGTCGAGCCCGAGCGAGGACCCGGCGAGCGCGCCCGAGCCGTACGGGGACACGGCCGTCCGCTTGTCCCACTGCCGCAGCCTCTCCGCGTCCCGGGAGAGCGACTGCACATGGGCGAGGACATGGTGGGCGAACAGCACGGGCTGGGCGTGCTGAAGGTGCGTACGGCCGGGCATCGCGACGTCGGGGTGCGCCTCGGCGAGGCCCACCAGCGCGTCCTGGAGTTCGGCGACGAGGCCGCCGATGATCCGGGCGTGGTCGCGCAGATACATCCGGAACAGCGTCGCGACCTGGTCGTTGCGCGAACGGCCGGCGCGCAGCTTGCCCCCGAGGTCGGGGCCGAGCCGCTCCAGCAGGCCCCGCTCCAGCGCGGTGTGGACGTCCTCGTCGGCGATGGTGCCGACGAACGACCCGTCCGCGACGTCCGTCTCCAGCTGGTCGAGCCCCGCGAGCATGCGCGTCAGCTCGTCCTCGGTGAGCAGCCCCGCCTTGTGGAGCACCCGGGCGTGCGCGCGGGAGCCGGCGATGTCGTAGGGCGCGAGGCGCCAGTCGAAGTGCACCGACGCGGACAGCTTCGCCAGCGCCTCTGCCGGGCCGTCGGCGAACCGGCCGCCCCAGAGCCGGACGTCACCGTTGTTGCTGCTCACAGCTGAAGCTCCTCAGGAGGATGGATGAACCACTGCCTCCCCGCCGCGGAGGTACGGGGAGGCAGATGTCGCGTGCACGGGGATTCAGGGAATCAGGCGAGGTCGCGCTTGGCTGCGATCTTCGCGGAGAGTCCGAAGAGCTCGATGAAGCCCTGCGCCTTCGACTGGTCGAACGTGTCGCCCGAGTCGTAGGTGGCGAGGTTGAAGTCGTACAGCGACTCCGTGGACTTCCGGCCGGTGACGACGGCGCGGCCGCCGTGCAGCGTCATCCGGATGTCGCCCGTCACGTGCTGGTTGGCCTCGTTGATGAAGCCGTCCAGGGCGCGCTTGAGGGGGGAGAACCACAGGCCGTCGTAGACGAGCTCGCCCCAGCGCTGCTCGACCTGCCGCTTGTACCGGGCCAGCTCACGCTCGACCGTGACGTTCTCGAGCTCCTGGTGCGCGGTGATCAGCGCGATCGCGCCCGGGGCCTCGTACACCTCACGGGACTTGATGCCCACGAGCCGGTCCTCGACCATGTCGATCCGGCCGATGCCCTGGCCGCCGGCCCGCTCGTTGAGCTGCTGGATGGCCTGGAGGACGGAGACGGGCTTGCCGTCGATCGCGACCGGGACGCCCTCCTTGAAGGAGATGACGACCTCGTCGGCCTCGCGCTGCTCGGCGGGGTTGGAGGTGTACTCGTAGATGTCCTCGATCGGACCGTTCCAGATGTCCTCCAGGAAGCCCGTCTCGACGGCCCGCCCGAAGACGTTCTGGTCGATGGAGTACGGCGACTTCTTGGTGGTCGCGATCGGGAGCTGCTTGTCCTCGCAGAAGGCGATCGCCTTGTCCCGGGTCATCGCGTAGTCACGGACCGGGGCGATGCACTTCAGCTCGGGGGCGAGGGCGACGATGCCGGCCTCGAACCGCACCTGGTCGTTGCCCTTGCCGGTGCAGCCGTGGGCGACCGTGGTGGCGCCGTGCTTCTTGGCGGCGGCGACGAGGTGCTTGACGATCGTCGGCCGGGAGAGGGCGGAGACCAGCGGGTAGCGGTCCATGTAGAGGGCGTTGGCCTTGATCGCCGGCAGGCAGTACTCCTCGGCGAACTCGTCCTTCGCGTCGGCGACCTCGGCTTCCACAGCACCGCAGGCGAGCGCGCGCTTGCGGATGACGTCCAGGTCCTCGCCGCCCTGGCCGACGTCCACGGCAACGGCGATGACCTCGGCGCCCGTCTCCTCGGCGATCCAGCCGATGGCGACGGAGGTGTCCAGACCGCCTGAGTAGGCGAGTACGACGCGCTCGGTCACGGGTTTCTCCTTACGATGCATTCGGTGATGGGCATAAGTATGCAAGGCACCGTATGTTTTGTCAACGCGGCCCCCGCGGGGCCGGGGCGAAGGCGCCCACAGCGGTGCGTACCGGTGCATGAGACGGCCGGACAGGATGATCGACCACAGCGGACAATCACCCGTATGGGACAGCGCTACGCACGGATAGACGGCCGTATCCGCACCTTCATCGAGCAGCAGCCGGTGTTCTTCACCGCCACGGCGCCCCTGGCCGCCGACGGGCACGTCAACCTCTCCCCCAAGGGGCGCAGCGGCACCCTCGTCGTCATCGACGAGCAGACCCTCGCCTATCTGGACTTCGGCGGCAGCGGCGCCGAGACCGTCGCCCATCTGCGGGAGGAGGGGAACGGCCGGATCACGCTGATGTGGTGCGCGTTCTCCGGCCCGCCGAAGGTGCTGCGGGTGCACGGCACCGGGGAGGCCGTGTTCCGCGACGATCCCCGCTGGTCCGCGTACATCGGCCACTTCACGGAGGTCGATGGGCCGTCCGCCCGCGCGATCGTGGTCGTCCACGCCCGCCGTATCAGCGACGCCTGCGGCTTCGCGGTGCCCTTCATGGACTACCGGGAGGAGCGCACCCAGCACGCGGAGCACTTCGGCCGGAAGACGGACGAGGAGTTCGCCGCGTACTGCGCGAAGAAGGACCACGTGGGGGTGAGCCTGGACGGGCTGCCGGCGCTGCCGCTGCCTCTCGCGGCCCGTACGGACACCGTCTGAGGCGGGACACCGCCTCAAGGCAGGGGCGCGGGCGGCCCGGTCGGCGCCCCGGTCCGGACGTTCGTGGCCGCTGACCGCAGAACGGGACCACCACCGGACGCACGGCCCCACACGTTACCGACGCCCGCACCCGCGTCACGGCAGAACCCGGAACCCCGCCGGTTGAACTCCCGCCGCTCCGCATCCGTATCCAGGTACGCGAACGAGGCGCAGCCGAGGAGCAGTCGTGACGATGTTGCAGAATGGTCGGGCCGCCAGACGCCAGACCATGCGGGCGATCCGGCCCCAGCGTGACCCGGCGGTGGTGTTGTTGGCCATCGCCTGGGTCGGGGCGGCGGCCGTGCTGTCCCTGTGGTGGCAGAACACGGCCGTGGTCCACATGGACACCGCCGAGTGGCTGGTCGGGGCCGGCAGGATCACCGGTCTGCTGGGCGGATACATGATCGCGCTGGTGGTCCTGCTGATGGCGCGCGTTCCCGCGCTGGAGCGGCGGGTGGGTTCCGACCGGGTGACGCGATGGCACGCGATGAGCGGCCGCTATGCGATCTGCCTGATCGTCACCCATGTCGTGATGACCGTGTGGGGCTACTCCGTGCAGGCCGACACCGGTGTGGTCGAGCAGACCGTCACCGTCGTCGTCGACTTCCCCGAGATGATCAAGGCGACGATCGGCACCGGTCTCCTGCTGTTCATCGGCTTCGTCTCGGCCGGCATGGTGCGGCGGAAGATGGCGTACGAGACCTGGTACTACCTGCATCTGCTGACGTACGTCGCGGTGTATCTGACCTTCTGGCACCAGCTCGCCACCGGGGCCGAGTTCGTCGCCGACTCCACAGCCCGCACCGTCTGGTACGCCCTGTACGGGGCCGTCGGCGCGCTGCTGCTCTGGTACCGCGTGCTGGCGCCGGTCCGGCTGAATCTCTGGCACCGCATGCGGGTCGAGTCGACCGTGGACGAGGCCCCCGGGGTGGTCTCCGTACTGATCAGCGGGCGCCGGCTGCACCGGCTCGGCGCCGAGGCGGGGCAGTTCTTCCGCTGGCGCTTCCTCACCAAGGGCCTGCGCTGGAGCGCCAATCCGTACTCGCTCTCGGCCCCGCCCCGGCCCAATCTGATGAGGATCACCGTCAAGGCCGTCGGCAAGCACAGCACGGCGCTGTCCCGGCTGGAGCCGGGGACCCGGGTCTGGGCGGAGGGTCCGTACGGCGCGATGACCGCCGGCCGGCGCAGCCGCAACAAGGTGCTGCTGATCGCGGGCGGCGCCGGGATCACCCCGCTGCGGGCGCTGTTCGAGACGCTGCCCGGCGGGCCGGGGGATCTGACGCTGCTCTACCGCGCCAGCAAGACCCAGGACCTGGCGCTGTGGAGCGAGCTCAAGGAGATCGCCCGCAACCGCGACGCACAGCTGATGTACGCCGTGAACGGTCCGGACGGTGCCCGGCCCGAGATCACCGCCGAGCGGCTGAAGGAAGTCCTGCCCGACATCGACAGTCACGACGTGTACCTCTGCGGACCGCCCGGTCTCGCCGAGGAGTCCTTCCAGGCACTGCGTGAAGCCGGAGTGCCGTCCCGTCGCATCCACCACGAGTCCTTCGAGATGTGAGGCCGTCCGTGAAGAGGAAACACCCGCTGCGCCGGGTCATGATCGGCATTGCCGCCACGGCGTCCGGCGTCGTGCTGCTGCTCGCACTGAAGCAGCCGGGTACGACGGTGGCCGAGGCGTCCGCCGGTTCCCAGGTACCGCCGGGCGGCTCGGCGTCGGCCGGCAACGGGGCGTCGGCCGCCGGCGGACAGACGGTGCTCGGGGATGCCGCCGGTACGCAGTACGGCGACGTCCAGGTCCAGCTGACCCTCAGCGGCGGCAGAATCACCGGCGCGCAGGCGGTGAAAGCGCCCGACGCCGACGCCAACAGCCGGAAGATCGCCGCCAACGCCATCCCCAAGCTCAACCAGGCGGTGATGGCGGCGCAGAGCGCCGACATCGACACCGTCTCGGGCGCCAGCTACACGAGCGAGGGGTACATCACGTCCCTTCAGAGCGCCCTGGACAAGGCGGGGGCGGCCGCCCCGGGCGCCGGTGCGTCGGGGGGCACGGGGAGCGGTGAGGCGGCGGCACCGCCGCCCGCGGCGGACCCGGGAGCCGGCAAGGACCCGGGAGCCGGTGCGGATCCCGGCGCGGGCGCGGATCGCGGCTCCGGCGCAGGTGCGGGAGCCGGCGACGCAGCGCCGAAGACCGTGCTCGGCGACGTCGCCGACACGCAGTACGGCCCGGTGCAGGTCAAGATCACGGTCAGCGGTGGCAGGATCACCGCGGCGGACGCGGTGAAGGCGCCGAACAGCGACGCCAACAGCCGCCAGATCGCCGCCAATGCCGTACCCAAGCTCAACCAGGCCGCGGTCACGGCGCAGAGCGCCGGCATCGACGCCGTCTCCGGCGCCAGTTACACCAGCAAGGGCTACATCACGTCCCTGCAGAGCGCCCTCGACAAGGCGGGACTGTGATGTCCGGCGGGACGCGGCTGCGTCACGTCGAGCACTCGATGGGCACGGTCTTCTCGTTCGACGTCCGGATGGCCGCCGCCGACTCCCCGCGGGTGCGTGCCGGGCTCGCGGCCGCCGTGGCCGGTCTGCACCGCGTCGACGAGATCTTCTCGACGTACCGCGAAGACAGCCAGATCAGCCGGCTGGCCCGGCGCGAGATCACGCTCGACGACTGTGTCACCGAGGTCGCCGAGGTCTTCCGGCTGTGCGAGGAGGCCGAGCGCGAGAGCGACGGCTGGTTCACCGCCCGCTACGCCGGCGGCCTCGATCCGACCGGCGTGGTCAAGGGCTGGGCGGTGGAGTGCGCGGTCCGCATGCTCGCCTCCTCCGGCGCGGACGCGGTCTGCCTCAACGGCGGCGGTGACATCCAACTGCACGGCGGCCCCTGGCGGGTGGGGGTGTCGGACCCGCTGCACCCCGGCGAGCTCGTCACCGTGATCGAGGCCGAGGACGGTCTGGCCGTCGCCACCTCGGGCCCGGCCGAGCGCGGCTGCCACATCCTCGACCCGCACACCCGCCGGCCCCCCGCCGACGGCATCGCCTCGATGACGGTCGTCTGCCCGGGACTGACGGAGGCGGACGCCCGGGCGACCGCCGCGTACGCGATGGGCGACCGGGCCCGCGGCTGGCTGGAGGACCTCGCGGGCACCGAGGCGTTCGCGGTCCTCGCCGACGGCAGCACCTGGCAGACCAGCGGATTCGCCCGCCACTGCGCGCAGTTGCCCGCCTGACGGCCCGATCGGGCCCCCGTCAGCGGTCGTTCTGGGCCAGGCGCAGCAGATGGTCGGCGAGCGCCTGGCCGCCGAGCGGGTCGCGGCTGATCAGCAGCAGGGTGTCGTCACCCGCGATCGTGCCGAGGATGTCGCGCAGTTCGGCCTGGTCGATGGCCGACGCGAGGAACTGTGCCGCGCCGGGGGGGGTGCGCAGGACGACGAGATTGGCCGATGCCTCCGCCGAGATGAGCAGTTCACCGGAGAGGCGGCGCATCCGCTCCTCCTTCGCCGACTCTCCCAGCGGCACGTGCGGGGTGCGGTAGCCGCCCTCGCTGGGCACCGCGTAGATCAACTCACCGCCGGTGTTGCGGATCTTCACGGCGCCGAGCTCGTCGAGGTCCCGGGAGAGCGTCGCCTGGGTGACGCTCAGCCCGTTGTCGGCGAGGAGCTTGGCGAGCTGGCTCTGCGAGCGCACCGGCTGCCGGTTGAGGATGTCCACGATCCGGCGGTGGCGGGCCGTACGGGTCTGCGGCACGGCCGGCCCGCCGTGTTCGGTGTCCTGCGCATCGCTCATCGTCGTCTCATTCTCCGGATCGTCCTTCCCCGCCTGCTGCGTCGAGAACACCGGGCAACGCCCGGATGAACGCGTCCACATCGGCCTCCGCGATGGTCAGGGGCGGCATCAGCCGTACGACATCGGGGGCCGGGGCGTTCACCAGGAAACCGGCGCTCTGAGCCGCCTGCTGCACCTGGGGCGCGAGGGGCTCGTTGAGCACGATACCCAGCAACAGGCCCGCACCACGGACATGGGAGATCAGAGGGTGGCCCGGCCGGTCCGCGGAGCCCTCGATTCCGTCGCGGATCCTCTCGCCGAGGCGCTTGACCTCGTCGAGGACTCCGTCGGCCGCCAGTGTGTTCAGTACGGCCAGGCCCGCGGCGCAGGACACCGGGTTCCCGCCGAAGGTCGTGCCGTGGTGACCGGGCTTCAGCAGATCCGCGGCCTCACCGAAGACCACGGTCGCACCGAGCGGCAGCCCTCCGCCGAGCCCCTTGGCCAGAGTGACGATGTCCGGTTCGACGCCCTGGTGGGCCTGGTGCTCGAACCAGTGGCCGGTGCGGCCGATGCCGGTCTGGACCTCGTCGAGGACGAGCAGCGTGCCGGTGGCCCGGGTGATCTCCCGAGCGGCCTCCAGGTACCCCTTGGGCGGTACGACCACGCCGATCTCGCCCTGGATCGGCTCGATGACGACGAGTGCGGTCTCCTCGGTGACGGCGGCCCGCAGCGCGTCCGCGTCGCCGTACGGGACGTGGGTGACATCGCCCGGCAGCGGCAGGAACGGCTCCCTCTTGCCCGGCTGACCGGTGAGGGCGAGGGAGCCCATGGTCCGGCCGTGGAAGCCGCCGTCGGTGGCCACCATGTGCTGACGGCCCGTCAGGCGGCCGATCTTGAAGGCGGCTTCGTTGGCCTCGGCGCCGGAGTTGCAGAAGAAGACGCGTCCGGGACGCCCGACGAGCTGGATGAGGCGTTCGGCGAGCGCCAGCGGCGGCTCGGCGGTGTAGAGGTTGGAGACATGGCCGAGGGAGGCGATCTGCCGGGTCACGGCCTCCACGACGGCGGGGTGCGCGTGGCCGAGCGCGTTGACGGCGATGCCGCCGACGAAGTCGGTGTACGCCGTGCCATCGGCGTCCCAGACCGTGGCACCCTCACCGCGGACCAACGACAGCTGGGGCGTGCCGTAGTTGTCGGTCATCACGTCCCGCCACCGCTGGGCGAGTTCCTGATTGGTCATGGTTCCCCCTGCCCGTCGGGCACGACCATCGTGCCGATGCCCGAGTCGGTGAAGATCTCCAGCAGGATCGAGTGCGGCACCCGGCCGTCGATGACGCGGGCGGTGTTGACACCGTTGCGTACCGCGAACAGACAGCCCTCCATCTTGGGGACCATGCCGCTCGCGAGCTCCGGCAGCAGCTTCTCCAGCTGGCCGGCGGTGAGTCTGCTGATCACCTCGTCGCTGTTGGGCCAGTCCTCGTAGAGCCCCTCCACGTCGGTGAGGACCATCAGCGTTTCGGCGCCCAGCGCCGCAGCGAGTGCCGCAGCCGCCGTATCAGCATTGACGTTGTAGACATGTCCGTCGTCCTGTGAGCGGGCGATCGAGGAGACGACCGGGATACGGCCGTCGGCGAGGAGTGCCTCGATCGCGCCGGTGTCGATCGCGGTGATCTCGCCGACGCGTCCGATGTCGACCAGTTCGCCGTCGATCGTGGGCCGGTGCTTGGTGGCGGTGATGGTGTGGGCGTCCTCGCCGGTCAGACCGACGGCGAGCGGGCCGTGCTGGTTCAGCAGTCCGACGAGCTCGCGCTGGACCTGGCCGGACAGGACCATCCGTACGACGTCCATCGCCTCCGGCGTGGTGACCCGCAGGCCCGCCTTGAACTCGCTGACCAGCCCGTGCCGGTCGAGCTGGGCGTTGATCTGCGGGCCGCCGCCGTGCACGACGACCGGCTTGAGGCCGGCCTGCCGCAGAAAGACGACGTCCTGGGCGAAGGCCGCCTTGAGGTCCTCGTCGACCATCGCGTTGCCGCCGAACTTCACGACGACGATCTTGCCGTTGTGCCGGGTCAGCCAGGGCAGGGCCTCGATGAGGATCTGCGCCTTCGGCAGCGCGATGTGCTTGCGGGTGCTCATGACGAGTACGCGCTGTTCTCGTGGACGTAGTCGGCCGTCAGGTCGTTGGCCCAGATGACGGCGGACTCGGAGCCGGCGGAGAGGTCGGCGGTGATCCGCACCTCGCGGTAGCGCATGTCGACGAGGTCGCGGTCCTCGCCGACTCCGCCGTTCTTGCAGACCCACACGCCGTTGATGGCGACATTCAGCCGGTCCGGCTCGAACGCGGCGCGGGTGGTGCCGATCGCCGAGAGCACACGGCCCCAGTTCGGGTCCTCGCCGTGAATGGCGCACTTGAGCAGGTTGTTGCGGGCGATGGACCGGCCGACCTCGACGGCGTCGTCCTCGGAGGCGGCACCGACGACCTCGATGCGGATGTCCTTGGAGGCACCCTCGGCGTCACCGATGAGCTGACGGGCGAGGTCGCCGCAGACCGTGCGCACACCCTCGGCGAACGCGTCGTACTCCGGCGCCGTCCCGGACGCGCCGGAGGCCAGCAGCAGGACGGTGTCGTTGGTGGACATGCAGCCGTCGGAGTCGATCCGGTCGAAGGTGAGCCGGGTCGCCTCGCGCAGCGCCTTGTCGAGTGTGGAGCTGTCGAGGTCGGCGTCGGTGGTCAGGACCACGAGCATGGTGGCGAGCCCCGGGGCGAGCATGCCCGCACCCTTCGCCATCCCGCCGACGCTCCAGCCCTCGCCCTCGTACACGGCCGTCTTGTGCACGGTGTCGGTCGTCTTGATCGCGATGGCCGCCTTCTCGCCACCGTGCTCGCCGAGCTGTGCCGCGGCCTTCTCGATGCCGGGAAGGAGCTTGTCCATCGGCAGCAGCAGGCCGATCAGGCCGGTGGAGGCCACCGCGACCTCACCGGCGCTGTGGCCGAGGACATCGGCCACCTTCTCCGCGGTGGCGTGGGTGTCCTGGAAGCCCTGCGGACCCGTACAGGCGTTGGCACCACCGGAGTTGAGGACGACCGCGGTGACATCGCCGCCCTTGAGGACCTGCTCGGACCACAGGACGGGCGCGGCCTTGACGCGGTTGGAGGTGAAGACGCCCGCGGCGGCGCGACGCGGCCCGTTGTTGACCACCAGGGCCAGATCCGGGTTACCGCTCTCCTTGATCCCGGCCGCGATGCCCGCCGCCGTGAATCCCTTCGCTGCCGTGACGCTCACTGCTTCTCCTCGTTGGCTTCTCCGCCCGTGCGGCACGCGGACGCGGCTGCCGGGTCGCTCTGCAGCCGGACGGCTGCGGGTCTGCCGCTCACGGAGCGACTCCCGTCAGGGAAAGACCGGTGTCCTCGGGAAGTCCGAGGGCGATGTTCATGCTCTGCACCGCACCGCCAGCGGTGCCCTTGGTGAGGTTGTCGATGGCGCTGATCGCGATGAGACGGCCGGCGGCCTCGTCGTACGCGACCTGGATCTGGACGGCGTTGGACCCGTAGACCGACGCGGTGGCGGGCCACTGCCCCTCGGGGAGGAGGTGGACGAACGGCTCGTCCGCCAGGGCCTTTTCGTAGGCGGTCCGTACGTCATGGGCCGTGGTGCCCGGCTTCGCCTTGGCGGAGCAGGTGGCGAGGATGCCGCGGGGCATCGGCGCCAGGGTCGGGGTGAAGGAGACGGTGACCGGCTCGCCCGCGGCGGCGCTGAGGTTTTGGATCATCTCGGGCGTGTGCCGGTGTCCGCCGCCGACGCCGTACGGGCTCATGGAGCCCATCACCTCGGAGCCCAGCAGGTGCGCCTTGGGCGACTTGCCGGCACCGGAGGTCCCGGACGCCGCGGTGATCACGGCCTCGGGCTCGGCGAGTCCCGCGGCGTACGCGGGGAACAGCGCGAGCGACACGGCGGTGGGATAACACCCGGGCACCGCGATCCGACGGGCACCGGCCAGCGCGGTGCGTGCCCCCGGCAGCTCGGGAAGCCCGTAGGGCCAGGTCCCCGCGTGCGGTGAGCCGTAGAACTTCTCCCAGTCGGCGGCGTCCTCGAGCCGGAAGTCGGCGCCCATGTCGATGACGAGAGTCTCGTCCCCGAGCTGCTCGGCGACCTCGGCGGACTGCCCGTGCGGGAGGGCGAGAAAGACGACGTCGTGTCCGTCGAGCACGTCGGCGGTGGTGGGCTCCAGGACCCGCCCGGCGAGGGGCAGTAGGTGAGGCTGGAGTCCGCCGAGCTTCTGACCTGCGTTGGAGTGCCCGGTGAGCGCGCCGATCTCGACGTCCGGGTGGCCGAGCAGGAGACGCAGCAGTTCCCCGCCCGCGTATCCACTCGCTCCGGCCACTGCTGCGCGTACTGCCATCGGGTCCTCCTCGTCGATGGCATGACTATACGTATCACCGCAGCTTTATGCAAAGGTTTTGGGTGATCAGCCGCCGCCCCCAGCCACACCACGGGCCGAGCAGCACCGGGTCGACCACCCCCTCAGCCGTCGGCACCCCTGTCCGCGTTGAGCCACGCACCGATCGTCGGCAGCGCTTCGGGCCCGCTGTCCTGCTCGACCGAACCCGCGAGATCGGCCACCGAGACACTCGCCAATGACGCCCGCCAAGCGGCATCCGCCGCACCCATCGCGCGGGCGATGGGACACGCCTTCGCGCACTCCTCCGGCGGCGTCCCGAAGGGCCCCCGCTGACGGATCTCCGTGCACACGAACGCCGGGTTCGCCCCGTCGACCGCCTGCACCACGTCCAGGAGCGTGATCTCGCCGGCGGCTCTGGTCAGTACGTATCCACCCGTCTTGCCCTGTACGGACTTCACCAGACCCGCCCGGGACAGAGCCTGCATCTGCTTCGCCAGATAGCTGGGCGAGACGTCATGCAGCTCCGCCAGCCGGGCAGCCGGGACCGGCTCGGTTGCCGCGGTCAGCACCACGCAGCAGTGCAGCGCCCACTCCACGCCGCCGGACAGTTTCATGCACCCTCCAGTTGACTCGGACAAAGCCTATCCGAGTAGTATCTCGGACAACAGATATCCGAGTTTGCGCGTGCAGCGAACCCTGTTCACGGAAGGACCATCATGAAGATCACCGTCATCGGAGCCACCGGGCTGATCGGCTCCCAGCTCATCTCCACGCTCTGCGACGCCGGACACGAGGTGACGCCCGCGTCCCTGTCGACCGGCGTCGACCTGCTCACCGGCGAGGGGCTCGACGATGCGCTCGCGGGTGCGGACACGGTCGTCAACGTGACGAACTCGCCCACGTTCGACGAAGCCTCACCGGACTTCTTCCGCACCACCATGGGGAATCTGCTGGCCGCGGGCGAGCGCGCGGGCGTCGGTCACCAGGTGATCCTGTCCATCGTGGGCGTCGACCTGGTGCCGCAGCTGGACTACTACCGCGCGAAGACGCTCCAGGAGGATCTGCTGCGACAGGGCCCCACGGCGTACTCGATCGTGCGCGCGACGCAGTTCTTCGAGTTCATGGACGCGGTCATGTCGTGGACCTCCGACGACAAGACCGTCCGGCTGCCGTCCACCCGTATCCAGCCCATCGCGACGGCCGATGTCGTCGACGCCCTCGCCGATGTCGCCACGGCCCCGCCGCTGGGCGGCTCGGTCGATGTCGCGGGGCCGGATGTCTTCACCCTGGACGAGCTCGGCCGCCTCACGCTGGCGGACCGACAGGACGAGCGCACCGTCGTCACCGACGAGCAGGCGGGCATGTTCTCCGCCACCGACGACGGCGTTCTTGTCCCGGGGCCCGGCGCCCGTCTGGCCGCCACCCACTACAAGGACTGGCTCAGCTCCTCTCGCCGGTCCGTGTGACCGGCGATCGCCCGAGCGGGGAGAAGGTCAGGAACGCGGACCGCGAGGCTGCTCGGCTCGCTCCGCGTTCTTCTCCTTGATGCGCACCGCTTCCTTGCGGACCTCGGCCTGAGTGGCACGTTCCTTCTGGAGCCACTCGGGAAGGTCCGTCTTCAGCGCGTCGATCTGCTCCGTGGTGAGCGCGTCGGTCACTCCGCCGCGGGCGAGGCCCGCGATGGAGATGCCGAGCTTCGCCGCGACCACCGGCCGGGGGTGCGGGCCGTTGCGTCGCAGCTCCTGCAGCCACTCGGGCGGGTCTGCCTGGAGGGCGTTCAGCTCGGTGCGCGAGACGACACCCTCCTGGAACTCGGTGGGGGTGGCCTCGAGGTACACACCCAGCTTCTTCGCCGCGGTCGCGGGCTTCATCGTCTGGGTGGTCTGGTGCGACGTCATGGTGTCCAGGGTATCGAGCGTGTGCGCCCCCTCCGACCACGACCGGTAGCCTGGCCCGGTGACAGGCTCGGAAGCATCCCCTTCGTTCCGGCTGGCGTATGTCCCGGGAGTGACGCCCACGAAGTGGGTGCGGATCTGGAACGAGCGGCTGCCCGACGTCCCCCTGACTCTCGTCGCGGTGTCCCCCGCCGAGGCCTTCGACGTGTTGCGCGACGGCGGCGCGGACGCCGGATTCGTGCGGCTGCCGGTCGACGGAGCGGACCTCAGCGCGATCCCCCTCTACTCCGAGACGACCGTGGTCGTGGTCCCGAAGGACCACGTCGTGGCAGCCGTCGACGAGGTGTCCTCCGAGGATCTGGACGACGAGATCGTGCTGCACCCCCTCGACGACACCCTCGACTGGGAGCAGCCGCCCGGCCGGCCCGCGTACGAGCGCCCCGCGACGACGGCGGACGCCATCGAGCTGGTGGCGGCCGGCGTGGGACTGCTCGTCGTGCCCCAGTCACTGGCCCGCCTGCACCACCGCAAGGACCTCACATACCGGCCGGTGTCCGGCACGCCCGAGTCGCGCATCGCGCTGTCCTGGCCGGAGGACCGGACCACCGATCTGGTGGAGGACTTCATCGGGATCGTCCGCGGGCGGACGGTCAACAGCTCGCGCGGTCGTCCTCAGACACCGGCGGAACCGAAGAACAAGCGCGCCGAGGCAGGAGACGCACGGCGCAAGCCCGCGGCCAGGTCGGGCGGCGGAAAGTCGGGCGGTACGTCGACGGGCAGGGGCCCGCGGAGCGGTTCCGGCGGCGCCAAGGGCAGCAAGCGCGGCAAGCCACGCCGCCGTTCCTAGGCCGTCCGTCGCCGAAGAGCACCGCCCGTACGCCCGTACTGCGAACGCCTCAGCCCCGTACGCCGGTACCGCGAACCCCTCAGCCACGGACGGTCAGCAGCACCACGCACAGCCACAGAACCGCCAGGCCGGTGAGCACGGCGACCACCCGGCACAGCAGACGCTGCCGCAGCGCGTCGTACCGCTCGCTGTACTCCGTGCGGAGCTCACCGGCGCGCGCCGTGATCGCTTCCAGCGCCTTCCGGGACACCTCGATGTGTTCCTCGGCGTACAGGCGCACGACCTCGTCGTACTGGGCGGTGGTCAGCCACGGCATGCGTCCGGCGAACATCTCGGCCGACACCGCTGCTTCCCGCAGCCGGCTCTGGGCCAGCAGGTAGCCCTCCACCTGCGAGATACCGGCATCGATGTCGAGCGACGGCTGCTGCCACGACGGCCCGCCGGTCACGACCGGCCCTTGTCGTTCCCGTCGTCGTCTCCCAGCGGCGACGCCGCGCCCTGCCCGGGCTCGATGACGTCCCGGCGGCCCTCGACGTGTGCGGGATCGAGACTGGCGACCTCGGGGTGGTGGAGGTCGAAGGCCGGGGATTCGGAACGGATCCGCGGCAGGGTGATGAAGTTGTGCCGGGGCGGCGGGCAGGACGTGGCCCATTCGAGTGAGCGGCCGTAGCCCCACGGGTCGTCGACCTGGACCTTCTTGCCGTACTTGGAGGTCTTCCACACGTTGTAGAGGAAGGGAAGGATCGACAGGCCCAGGACGAACGAGCTGATCGTGGAGATGGTGTTCAACCCGGTGAAGCCGTCGACGGCGAGATAGTCCGCGTACCGCCGCGGCATGCCCTCGGCGCCCAGCCAGTGCTGCACCAGGAACGTGCCGTGGAAGCCGAGGAACAGCGTCCAGAAGGTCATCTTGCCGAGCCGCTCGTCCAGCATCTTGCCCGTGAACTTCGGCCACCAGAAGTGGAACCCGGCGAACATCGCGAACACCACCGTGCCGAAGACGACGTAGTGGAAGTGCGCCACCACGAAGTACGAGTCGGAGACGTGGAAGTCCATCGGCGGCGAGGCCAGGATGACGCCGGTCAGACCACCGAACAGGAAGGTCACGAGAAACCCGATGGTCCACAGCATCGGTGTCTCGAAGGACAGGGAGCCCTTCCACATCGTGCCGATCCAGTTGAAGAACTTCACACCGGTGGGCACCGCGATGAGGAACGTCATGAACGAGAAGAACGGTAGGAGTACCCCGCCTGTCACGTACATGTGGTGCGCCCAGACCGTCACCGACAGACCGGCGATCGCGATCGTCGCACCGACGAGACCGATGTAACCGAAGATCGGCTTGCGGCTGAAGACCGGAATGATCTCTGTCACGATGCCGAAGAACGGCAAGGCGATGATGTACACCTCTGGATGGCCGAAGAACCAGAAGAGGTGTTGCCACAGGAGCGCGCCGCCGTTGGCCGAATCGAAGATGTGGGCGCCGAACTTGCGGTCCGCCTCCAGCGCGAAGAGCGCGGCGGCGAGAACCGGGAAGGCGAACAGCACGAGGACAGCCGTCAGCAGCACGTTCCAGGTGAAGATCGGCATCCGGAACATCGTCATGCCGGGTGCGCGCATACAGATGATCGTGGTGATGAAGTTGACCGCGCCGAGGATCGTGCCGAAGCCGGAGAAGGCCAGACCCATGATCCAGAGGTCTGCGCCGATACCCGGCGAGCGGACGGCGTCCGACAGCGGGGAGTAGGCGAACCAGCCGAAGTCGGCGGCACCGTTCGGCGTGAGGAAGCCGCCCACCGCGATCGACGAGCCGAAGAGGTACAGCCAGTACGCGAACATGTTCAGCCGCGGGAACGCCACGTCGGGCGCGCCGATCTGCAGCGGCATGATCCAGTTCGTGAAACCGGCGAACAGCGGCGTCGCGAACATCAGCAGCATGATCGTGCCGTGCATCGTGAACGCCTGGTTGAACTGCTCGTTCGACATGATCTGCGTGCCCGGCCGGGCCAGCTCGGCGCGCATGAAGAGCGCCATCACCCCGCCGATCAGGAAGAAGACGAACGACGTGGTCAGGTAGAGCGTGCCGATGGTCTTGTGGTCGGTGGTGGTCAGCCACGTCACCACCACTCTGCCGGACTGCTTGCGCCGCAGCGGCAGCTCGTCCTCGTACGCGTCGTCGTCCTTGGACAGCACTTCGAGCTCAGGCCCGGACCCTGAAGCCACACGAACTCCCACTCAATCGGCAGCCTTCACCATGCACAGACCGCACCCCCTGAGCAGGCCGCAAATTTCCTCAAAGGCGCACGAAGCGCAATCTAGCGGGCTTACGTCCCGCCCACCTCCATGACATCCACGGGCCGGGCGGTGTCCGGGGTGGCGCGGTTGTCTTCCCGCCGGGCCGCCGACCCCGCCGACTAGGCACTGTTGCCCGTGCCACCCCGCTCGGGCACAGGCCGGCGAGCCCTGATGGGGGCGGTCAGAGACCACCCGATCGGCGGCACCCACCGGACTGTCCACGGCGCCCCGCTACCCACCGACGGCGGATGTGCCGCGGATGTCACCCGGACGGGCGGCCCTCTTCACCCGCTTGCCTCGCGGGCCGCGCCGCTTCGGCCGTGCTCGGAAACGCTGATGGTCCGCCAACCCGTAGCGCAGAAGAGGGAACAGCATGACCATGCCTTCCACCGCCGACCTCATACGCCGGCGCTTCCCGCACGCCTCCGCAGCCGTGCTCACCGTGGCGCTCTGTACCGTCGCGGTCCCGGCCTCCGCCGACTCGGGCCCTGCCGGGACGACGGGCGGTGACACGGACGCAGGTGCCAGACCCACCGTGGTCCTGGTGCACGGCGCCTTCGCCGACGCCTCCGGCTGGAACGGGGTCATCGAACGTCTTCAGGGGGACGGCTACACGGTCCTCGCCCCGCCCAATCCCCTGCGCGGGCTGGCCAGTGACTCCACCTACATCGCCAGTGTCCTGAAGAACATCAAGGGCCCGATCGTGCTCGCCGGCCACTCCTACGGCGGCGCGGTGATCAGCAGCGCGGCCGCCGGCAACCCGAACGTGAAGTCGCTGGTCTACGTCTCCGCCTTCATGCCGGACAAGGGCGAGGCCCTCGGACAGCTGGCCGCCAAGTTCCCGGGCAGCGAGCTGAACTCCGCGCTGAGTCCCACGCCGTTCGAGACGACGAGCGGCAAGGGCACCGATCTGTACATCCAGCCCGCGAAGTTCCACGACGTGTTCGCAGCCGACCTCCCGGCGAAGACCGCCGCGGTGATGAGCGCGGCACAACGCCCCATCGCCGCTTCGGCGTTCACGGACAAGGCCCTCGCCGCCGCCTGGCGGACCATTCCGTCATGGGCCCTGGTCGCCAAGCAGGACAAGAGCATCGCCCCCGACCTGGAGCGGTTCGAGGCCGAACGCGCCGGCTCGCACACGGTCGAGATCGACTCCTCCCACGTCGCGATGATCTCCCACCCCGATACGGTCACCGACCTCATCCGCGACGCGGCCGGCTCCTCGTCGTCCGCGTCGGCGTCGTCGGACTCGTCGGCGTCGGCGTCGTCAGACTCGTCGGCGGGGAAGCCCGCGCTGGCCGACACCGGTTCCCGCTCACTGGCTCTCGCGGGGCTCGGTGCCGTCGCCGCCGCGGCCGTGCTCACCGGCGCGGGGCTCGTGCTGGTCACGCGCAGGCGGCGGGACACACCGTCCGACCCGGACGCGTCCACCGCACGCTGACCCGCCGTCACCCTCTGTGCCCGCAGCCCGTTCTCCGACCACGGAAAGTTCCTTTCCCGGACCGGTCACATCCGTGCTCCCGGATCCGTCAGTGCGGTGACGACACCTACTGAGGAGAACGACGATGCAGGCACGTATGAAGAACCCGGCCCAGGTCATCCCCTCCGCGCTGCCCGCCATGCTCGATCTGCTCGGCGCCGCCCAGCAGGGGGGCGTTCCGCAGACCACGCTCGACCTCGTCCACCAGCGGGCCAGCCAGATCAACGGGTGCAGCTACTGCGTGGTCGGTGGTGCGGCGAGTGCCAAGAAGAACGGCGAGACGGACGAGCGGCTGCACGCCGTGGCGGCCTGGCGGGAGGCGCCGTTCTTCACCGACGACGAGCGGGCGGCGCTGGCGCTGACCGAGGCCGTGACGCGGCTCAGCGACACGTCCGACGCGGTGCCGGACGCGATCTGGGACGCGGCCGCCGACCACTTCGACGAGAAGCAGCTCGCATCGATCATCCTCATGATCGGCGTGACGAACCTCTTCAACCGGCTCAATGTGACGACTCGTCAGCCTGCCGGCGCGACCTGGTAGTCGGCGGCTGCGGGGCCCGGTCCGTGCCGGACGGCAGGGACCGGGCCCGCCCGGCGGCAGACCGGGACGTCACGGACGGACGGGATACACGCGCGGTGCCGGGCCACCCGGTGAAGGCGGCCCCCGCGAGGAGGTGCACGCCCGCTGCCGCGAGCAGCGCGCCGGTGAGCGACCAGGTGGCGAGGGGCCCGGCGAGTGCCGCGCCGACGGCGAAGCCGGTGAGTTTGAGGCTCGCCCCCGTGGTGAAGATCTGCCCGCGCAGCACCTCGGGTGCCTCGCGGTGGCGAATCGCGAACAGGGCGGTCAGTTGCGGGCCTTCGCCGATGCCTGCCAGGACGGCGGCGGCCACGAAGAACGCCGGCCGGCACGTCGCCGCAAGGGTGAGAGCGACAGCCAGGACGACCGTGCTTGCGACGAGGACCGTGTCCGCTCGCAGCCGATCGGGCCTGCGGGCGAGCAGCGCGTTCGCCGCGAGCGCGGAGAGGGCGAGAGCCGACAGCAGGAACGCGCCCTGGCCGGCCCCGCCGAAGGCCCGCTCCCCCAGCATCGGGGCACACGCCACCAGCATCCCCGCACCCGCGCAGGAGATCACCGAGGTCGCCGTGGCCCGCGCCAGCGGCCGGCTCCGGGCGATCACCCGGAAACCGGCGGCGAGATCGGCGGCCATCGTGGTGGTCGAGGGTGCGCGGTCCGGGCGACGAGCCGCGGGCAGGGCAAGGGCCGCCGGCAGCGCCAGACAGATCAGTACCGCGGACGCCACCACTGAGGGGCGTGCGCCGGCCGCGTGGGCCACCGCACCGGCCAGGGCCGGCCCGAGCAGGCCCGCGGCATCGAAGGTCATCGCGTCGAGAGCGTTCGCCCGGGGCAGGCCGTCCGCGGCGACGACCCGCGGCAGCTGGGAGGTCCAGCCGCCGCCGAGGGCCGGGCCCAGCAGCCCGGCGCCGGCCGCGATCAGCACGGTCAGGGCGATGGGCAGCGTCCCGAGGCACAGCGCGACGACGGCGAGGGCTGCGGCGTAGCCGGCGAGGGCCGCCGCCAGCAGTCGGCCGGGGCGGGCGGATCTGTCCAGCAGTACGCCGAGCAGCGGTCCGCCCACCGCCGCCGCGATGGTGATGCCCGCCAGCAGCGACGCGGCCGACGCGGCCGACCCCGTGACCGCGAGACCGGCGAGCAGCAGGGCGGGGCCGGACATCTCGTCGCCCGTGCGTGCGGCCGCCGCTCCCGCCGCGTACGTCCACAGTGCGTAACGCTTTTGCATGCGCTGGACGTTACGCAGGTAACTCAATCCTGCGCCAGGTGCGTTACCTTCGAGGGGTGGAGCCTACGAACAGCGACTGGTCGGCCCGGCATTCGGTGCAGGCCGTCGCCCTGCGGACCGCCGCCCTCGTCAATGCCCTGTCGCACGAGGGGGTTTCACCGCAGTCCGTGTCCGCGGTGTTGCGCGCGCACGGCGAGGGCGACGCGGTGGAGCTTTCCGGGAGGGACGTCGCGGAGATGCGAGCGGCCGCCCTTCAGGTGCGGGAGGTCTTCGCCGCCGACGGAACCGACGAGGCCGCGGCCCGCCTCAACCGTCTGCTGTCCCTGAGCACCGGAGCGCTGCGCCTCACCTCGCACGGCGGCCGCTCCCCTTGGCATCCGCATCTGGACCGCGACGACGACGGCCCCTGGGGCGAGTGGCTGCTGGCGTCGTCCTGTCTCGCCCTGACCGTCATCGTCTGGGACCGGCAGCGTCCGCCCGGCGGGGTGTGCGCCTCTCCCGCCTGCGGCAATGTCTTCCTCACGCAGGGAAGCGGGCCGGCCCGCCGCTACTGCTCGCGGCGGTGCGCGACCCGCGAGCGGGTGGCCGCCCACCGCCGGGCGAAAAAGATTCCGGATCCGGCGCGGTGAGATGTCGAAACGGCGGAAGGCCGTTCGTGTAGAGGGTGAGAGGCGGGCGGCCGGCCCACCGCACACCGAGGAGAGACACCATGAAGCAGTACCTGCTCAGCATCTACCAGCCCGACGGAGAGCCGCCCGGCCCCGAGATCCTGGAACCGATCATGCGGGATCTCGAAGCCGTCAACGCGGAGATCAGGGAAGCCGGGGCGTGGGTGTTCTCCGGCGGTCTGTACCCGCCGAGCACCGCCACGGTGGTACGGCTGAAGGACGACGACCTGCTCATGACGGACGGACCGTACGTCGAGGGCAAGGAGCACATCGGCGGGTTCACGGTCATCCAGGCCCCCGATCTCGACGCCGCCTTGGAGTGGGGCCGCAAGCTCGCCCGGGCGATCACCCTTCCCATCGAGGTCCGTCCGCTCCAGCACGGAAGCTGTGCCTAGTGCCTCGACCGGGCCGTGCGTGCCGGGAGCGGCACCCGTGACCGCCGGCGGGCCCGCGGTGACCGGGGCGGTGATCGAGCGCCACTTCCGCGAGGAGTACGGGCGCGCGGTCGCCGTCCTGGCCCGGATCTTCGGCGACATCGACGTGGCCGAGGAGGCGGTCCAGGACGCGTTCGCCACCGCGGTGCAGCGCTGGCCGGCCGCGGGGCTGCCGCCGAGTCCGGCCGGGTGGATCATCACGACCGCCCGCAACCGCGCTATCGACCGGCTCCGCCGCGAGTCGCAGCGCGAGGACCGGCACGCCCAGGCAGCTCTGCTGCACGCCCATGAGGTACCGGCCGAGGAGGGTCCCGTGCGTGACGACCGGCTGCGCCTGATCTTCACCTGCTGCCACCCGGCGCTCGCACCGGCGTCCCGGGTCGCGCTGACGCTGCGGCTCCTGGGCGGACTGACCACGGCCGAGATCGCCTCGGCGTTCCTCGCCACCGAATCGGCCATGGCACAGCGCCTGGTGCGCGCCAAGGGCAAGATCCGGGACGCGGGCATTCCCTACCGTGTGCCGCGTGACGCCGACCTGCCGGACCGGCTGCGGGCCGTCCTGGCGGTCGTGTACCTCGTCTTCAACGAGGGATACACGGCCAGTTCGGGCGAACACCTGGTCCGCGAGGATCTGTGCGCCGAGGCGATCCGGCTGGGCCGGCTGCTGGAACAGCTGATGCCGGACGAGCCGGAGGTCAAGGGACTGCTCGCGCTGATGCTGCTGACCGAGTCCCGCCGTCCGGCCCGGACTTCCCCGGCCGGGGATCTCGTGCGGCTGGCCGACCAGGACCGCGAGAGCTGGGACCGCGCCTTGATCGACGAGGGCCAGGCGCTCGTACGCCAGTGCCTGCGGCGTGACCGGCCGGGGCCGTACCAGATCCAGGCCGCGATCCAGGCGGTGCACAGTGACGCATCCGTCCCGGCCGCCACCGACTGGCGGCAGATCGTGCTGCTGTACGACCAGTTGCTGGCCCTGGCCCCCAATCCGGTGGTCGCGCTCAACCGCGCGGTCGCGGTGGCCGAGGTCGAGGGGCCGGAGACGGCGCTGGCCCTCGTCGACGCCGTGGATCTGGACGGCCACCGGCTCCACCACGCGATCCGCGCCGATCTGCTGCGCCGGCTGGGCCGCCACGACGAGGCCCGCGCGGCGTACGAGAAGGCCATCGCCCGTACGGAGAACGCGAAGGAGCGCGCGCTGCTGGAGCGCAACCGCGAGACGGTGTCGGGTGGTTGAGGCCCTGAGCGCGGCGGGGCGCTGTCCGTCGGGTTCGCCGCGGCCGGGTCTTCGCCGCCGCGCCCGTGATCAGTAGGCTCACGATCATGTCCGCTTCCCTGAGCGCAAGCGCCCACGCGATACTCGACGCCCCCAACCCCGCGGTGCTCGCCACCGTCCAGCCCGACGGCAGCCCGCAGACCTCGGTCGTCTGGGTCGCCCGGGACGGCGACGACCTGGTCATCTCCTCCCAGGCCGGCCGCGTCAAGGACCGGAACATCGCGGCCGATCCGCGGGTCAGCCTGACCGTCTACGACCGCGAGGACCCGCTGCGGTACCTGGAGGTACGCGGGACCGCCACGATCACCGTGGACTCCGAGCGCCGGCTGGCCGCCCGCCTGGCCGAGGAGTACGAGGGGAAGGGCGCCGGCGAGGAGTATCTGGAGCTGCCGCCGGAAGTCGTACGCATAGAGATCCGGATCACGCCGCAGCGCGTGGTCGGCACGGCCGCCTAGAACGACCGGGCCCGGGCGACTCGGCCCGCGCGGCTCGGCCCGCGCGGCTCGGCCCGCGCGGCTCGGCCGGCCGCCGATTCCCGCCCCGGGCTCAGGCCGCCGTCTGGAGGCGCAGGCTCCAGCGGCCCGCGGTGCCCGCCAGGGTGACCGTCGACAGCGAGCGAACCTCCACGTTCCAGTACGACGTCGGCGGCGCCTGGAGGGCGTACACCAGGGCCGCCCGGACCACCGACGGTTCGGCGACGGCGACGATCGTGCCGCCGTCCTCGGCCGGCCGGGTGTCCAGCCAGCCCCCTATCCGCGAGATGAAGGCGAGCAGGGACTCGCCGCCGTGCGGCGCGGAGCGCGGATCGCCGAGCCACGCGTCCACGGCGCCGGGTTCCACGGCGGTCACTTCCGCGAGGGTGTATCCGCGCCAGCGGCCCATGTCGCAGTCGCGCAGGGCCGGCTGCGCCATGGGCGCGAAGCCGAGCGCCTGCGCCGTCGCACGGCTGCGGACCGTCGGCGAGCAGTACCGCAGCTCGGAGGCGTTGAGCTGCATCAGGGCATGCGCGGCGAGCTGCACCTCGTGCCAGCCGGCTTGGTCGAGCGGCCGGTCGTCGTCGAAGCGCTCGGCGAGCAGGGCGGAGCTGCGGGCGGCTGCCACCAGCGTGATCCGAACACTCATGGCGAGATGGTGAGCGGGAAAGCCGCGCAGGTCAAGAGGGGAAATGGACAGCCGTCCGCCGACCCCACGCCTTTACCCACAGCATGAAGAAAGGTCAGGTCAGCTCGTCGCAGGCGGTGCGCAGCCGGCGTACTCCTTCGGCGATCTCCGACGTGCCCGCCACCCCCGCGAAGCTCAACCGGAGGTACCCGGCCGGGGGTTCGGCACAGAAGTAGGGGCGGCCGGGCGCGAGCGCGACACCCGCGCGCAGGGCGGCGGAGAGCAGCGCGGACTCGTCCGTGCCGTCCGGCAGCCGCAGCCAGAGGTGGTAGCCGCCGGCAGGGATGTGCGGCAGGGACAATTCGGGCAGTCCAGCCCTCAGGGCCACGGCCATCGCCTCGCGGCGCGCCGTCAACTCGGTGGCCACCGTGCGCAGATGACGACTCCAGGCGGGCGCTCCGACCAGTTCGAGAGCCGCTTCTTGGAGCGGGCGGGGCACGAAGAAGGTGTCGACGACGTGAATGGCCCGCAGACGTTCCGACACGGGCCCGCGGGCCGCCAGCATGCCCACCCGGAGACTGGCCGAAGTCACCTTGGTCAAGGAGCTGACGTGGACGACGACACCGTCGTGGTCGTCGGCGGCGAGCGGGCTCGGCAGCGGACCGGCGTCGTCGTGGGCCATGCGGCGGGCGAAGTCGTCCTCGACGACGAAGGCTCCGGCCTCGCGCGCGATACGCAGGACATCGGGGCGGCGCTCGGCGGACAGCACGGCACCGGTCGGATTCTGGAAGAGCGGCTGGCAGATGAAGAGCCGGGCGCCGGTGGCCCGGAACGCCGCGGCGAGCAGGTCCGGCCGCACGCCCTGGGCGTCCACCGGCACGGGAACCGGCCGCAGCCCGGCCGCGCGCGCGATGGCCAGCATGCCCGGGTAGGTGGGCGATTCGACGAGGACGGGCGCTCCGGGCGGCGCCAGCGCCCGCAGCGCGGTGGTCAGTGCGGACTGTCCGCCCGCGGTGATCAGGACGTCCGCGGCCCCGATGCTGCCGCCGAGACCGCGGGCGAACCATTCGCGCAGCTCGGGCAGCCCGTCGGCGGGCGGCCGGCTCCAGGCACCCGGGCGGCGTCCCGCGCGGGCCAGCGCGGCGGCCATCGCCCGCTCCGGCTGGAGCGACGGATGCAGATAGCCCCCGTTGAACTCGACGACACCCGGCGGCGGTGCCGCGAGCGTGGCGAGAACCCCGGAGGCGTCGACGGTACGGGGGACGAGCTCGGCCGCGGCGTCGGCACTGAGGGCGACCTCCTGCCAGGACGTGTCCCCGGGGGCGGGAGCGTGCGTCCGGGGCTCCGTCCGGAAAGCCCCCGCGCCGGGGCGGGTGACGACCAGCCCTTCGGCCGCGAGCTGTGCGAGGGCGCGGGAGACGGTGACCGGGGAGACCCGGAAGCGCTCGACGAGCGCCCGGCTCGATGGCAGCTTCCCACCTGGCGAGTAGCGGTCGAGCTCCTGCTTCAGGACATTCGCCAGTTCCGCCACACTGCTACGCTCTTGCATGACAGCACAGGATAGCGCTACTCGCACGATGCCGATAGCGGTCGGTAACGGAACCCTCCTCGCCGCGCTGGGCGTCGTCGCCTTCTCCCTCACCTTTCCGTCCACGGCCTGGGGCCTCGAGTCGTTCGGCCCCTGGTCGCTGGTCGGGGTGCGCAGCGTGCTCGCCGCGCTGATCGCGGGAGCCTTTCTGCTGGCGCTGCGCGTACCGCTTCCCGAGCGCCGCCACTGGGGCCCGCTGGCCGTGGTCGCGGGAGGTGTGGTCGTGGGCTTCCCGCTGCTGACCACGCTGGCCCTGCAGACCTCCACCACGTCCCATGCGGCCGTCGTGGTGGGCCTGCTGCCGCTCACCACCGCCGCCTTCGCCGCGGTCCGCACCGGGCGCCGCCCCTCCCGCACCTTCTGGCTGGCCGCTCTGGCCGGGGCCGCCGTGGTGATCGCGTTCACCGTGCAGCAGAGCGGCGGAGCGCTGCACACCGGCGATCTGTATCTGTTCGGCGCTTTGCTGGTCTGCGCCGCCGGATACACGGAGGGCGGCCGGCTCGCCCGGCAGATGCCCGGCTGGCACGTGGTCGGCTGGGCCCTGGTGTTCTGTCTGCCCCTGGCGCTGGCGGGCTCGGCCGTCGCGCTCGCCCACGAGCCGGTGCGGATGACGGCCCACGGGGCGATCGGTCTGCTGTGGGTCGCCGCCGGTTCGACGTTCTTCGGCCTGTACGTCTGGTACCGGGGCATGGCCTCGATCGGTATCGCCAAGGCGAGCCAGATCCAGCTGGCGCAGCCGCTGCTCACCCTCGTCTGGTCGGTGGGCCTGCTGGGCGAGGAGATCTCCCCCGCCGCACCCGTGGCCGCGGTCGCCGTCCTCGTCTGCATCGCCGTGACCCAGCGGGCCCGCAGCTGAGGGTGCAACTCCGGGACCCGGCCGTAGACTCGGAACCAGAGACCACCCCTGCGAGGAGGTCACCACGATGCATGCCAACGTAGGCGACAAGCTGCTCGTGCACGGCAGGACCGTGGGACAGCACGACCGGACCGCCGAGGTCGTCGAGGTGCTGGGGCAGAAGGGCACACCGCCCTACCGCGTCCGCTACGACGACGGTCACGAGGCGCTCATGTCCCCGGGCCCCGACACTGTCGTCAAGCCGGACGAGCACGCCTGAGCGGCCGCCGCTCAGCGCGGCGGCAGCACCCTGGTCGGATAGTGGTCGGCCACGACCCTGGCCATCGCCCCGATCCGATCCGTCATGACTTCCTTGGCCGAGAAGAAGCAGTGGCCGCGGACCCCGTTGTACATCTTCGCCAGCGTGAGGTGGCGCGAGAGCTCGGCGGGGTCCTGCCACGGCGCGGGCTGGGCCGGGTCACCCGCCTTGTAGAGGGCCTCCCCGATCACGAGATCGACGCCGGTGCCCTGGACGACGTCGTTCCACCAGGGCAGCAGCTTCGCGTAGTCGGCGGCGGCGAACCCGATGTTCCAGTAGACCTGCGGGCAGATGTAGTCGATCCAGCCCTCCTTCACCCAGCGGCGGGTGTCGGCGTGGAGGTCGTCGTAGGTCTGCACTCCGGCACGGGTGTCCGAACCCAGCGGGTCGGTGGCGCCGTTGCGCCACACCGCGAAGGGGCTGATGCCGAAACCGACGCCCGGCCGTGTCTCCTTGATCCGTGCTGACATCTCCCTGACGAGCCGGTCGATGTTGTCGCGCCGCCAGGCGGCCTTGTCCGGGAAGCCCGCCCCGTACCGTGCGTAGGTCGCGTCGTCGTCGAAGACCTGGTCGGCGACCGGATACGGATAGAAGTAGTCGTCGAAGTGGACGGCGTCGACGGCGTAGCGCTTCACGGCGTCGGTCATCGCGTCCTGGACGAAGGCGCGGACCTCGGGGATACCGGGGTTGTAGTACAGCTTCCCGCCGTACGGGAGGACCCAGTCCGGGTGGACGCGGGCCGGGTGGCCGGCGGCCAGCCGGGAGGGATCGGTGTGAACCGCGACACGGTAGGGGTTGAACCAGGCATGCAGTTCGAGCCCGCGGGCGTGGGCCTCGCGCACGGCGGTCCCGAGCGGGTCCCAGCCGGGGTCCTTGCCCTGGACACCCGTGAGGTAGACCGACCAGGGCTCGTACGGCGACGGCCACAGGGCATCCGCGCTCGGCCTGACCTGGAAGACGACGGTGTTGAGCCTGCGGGCGACCGCGGTGTCGAGGTGGGCGAGAAGTTCGTCACGCTGTTGGACCGCCGTGAGGCCCGGACGTGAGGGCCAGTCACGGTTGGTGACGGTCGCCAGCCATGTGCCCCGGAACTCCGGCTCGGCGAGGGGCCGCGGGCGCCCGGGCCTCGGGGGAAAGGCTGCCGCGTCGCCCGCCGTCGCCATCGCGGCGAGCACGCTCACGGCCGCCGCCACGAAACCTCTTCTACCGATACGCCCCATTTGTCGCCCTCGGTGTCGTCGTTGCCGCTGGTCGTTTCCGCACAGCATGCCCGCCCCTGACGGTCACGCACCTCCGCATCCGGAGTAACGTCGGGGCGTCGAGGCGGGCACCGGAACCATGCGGGGGCCCCGCCGCACTGATTCAGCGAAAGGCACGAGGTGACGGACTCAATGGCCGACATTGCACGCGTCGGAGTGGTGGGCTGTGGCCAGATGGGCGCAGGCATCGCGGAGGTGTGCGCCCGCAGTGGGCTCGAGGTGAAGGTCGCCGAGACCACGGGCGAGGCCCTGGAGATCGGTCGTACCCGGCTGTACAACTCGCTGTCGAAGGCCGCCGAACGCGGCAAGATCAGCGAGGAGGAGCGGGACGCCACGCTGGAGCGTCTGAGCTTCACCACCGACCTCGGGGAGTTCGCCGACCGCGACCTCGTCATCGAGGCCGTCGTGGAGAACGAGCAGGTCAAGACCGAGATCTTCCAGATCCTCGACCAGGTCGTGACCCGCCAGGACGCGATCCTCGCCTCCAACACCTCCTCGATTCCGCTGGTCAAGCTGGCCGTCGCCACCTCGCGGCCCGACCAGGTCATCGGCATCCACTTCTTCAACCCGGCGCCGGTCCAGAAGCTGGTCGAGCTGATCCCCGCGCTCACCACCTCCGAGGAGACGATCAAGCGCTCCGAGGCCGTGGTCCAGCAGGTGCTCGACAAGCACGCCATCCGCGCCCAGGACCGCTCGGGCTTCGTGGTGAACGCGCTGCTCATCCCCTACCTGCTCTCCGCCATCCGGATGTTCGAGTCGGGCATCGCCAGCCGCGAGGACATCGACAACGGCATGGAGCTGGGCTGCGCCCACCCGATGGGCCCGTTGAAGCTCTCCGACCTGATCGGCCTGGACACCGTCGCGTCCGTCGCCGACTCGATGTACGCCGAGTTCAAGGAGCCCCTGTACGCGGCACCGCCGCTGTTGCAGCGGATGGTGGACGCGGGGCGCCTCGGCCGTAAGACGGGCTCCGGCTTCTACCCGTACTCCTGATTCACACGGAGTGTGAGGGGCGTGCCCGCATATGCCGTGCGCACACGCTCCCGCCCTGTGACCACGGAGAGTTGACTCGGTTCCGCTCAGCCAAGGGTTCGCCGTACACCTTCTGCAGAGGAGCCGATCCGTGACCACCGACCCAGATCACTTAGTGGTCGTCGAGGAGTTCGCCGAACTGCGCCGCAGCCTCGATGTCGGCCTCGCCCGGATCGACGGGCATCTGGCGCTGCTCGCGCAGCGCAACGACCAGATCGACCGGGAGCTGACCGATCTGGCCGCGCGCGTCGGGGCGTTGGAACATGCCAGGTGGCCGTTGCCGGCCGTGGCCGCACTGACGGCGCTCGGGGCGCTGGCGGTGGCGGTCTGGCAGGCGCTGGCCCGCTAGGTAAGCCGCCGGGAGCGGGGGTCGGCAGCCGTCGGCTCCCCGAGCCCGTCGAGGCCTGCCGGGGCCCGTCGTGGGCGAGTGCGGCCGCGGAACGTCAGCCCAGCCGCAGATGGTGGAGCATCAGCAGCCCGGCCGCCATGTTGGCGGCGGGGACCTCACCGCGGGCGACCATGTCGGGCACGAGCTTCAGCGGGACCCACTCGCGCCGCGAGGACTCGAAGTCGTCCGCGGGGTGACCGGTGTACGTCGCGTCCTCGGCCCAGTAGAGATGGTGCCGGGCGTCGGTGAGACCGTTCGACGGCTCCACGGTCATGAGGTGCTGAAGAGGGCCGGGACGCCACCCGGTCTCCTCCTCCATCTCGCGGGCCGCCGCGGTCTCGACGTCCTCGCCGTCCTCGACGACCCCCGCGGCGAGCTCCCAGCCCCAGGTGTCGGTGATGAACCGGTGCCGCCAGAGCATCAGCACCTCGTTGGCCGCGTTGACCACCGTCGCCACGGCGACCGGCCTCAGCCGTATCAGGAAGTGATCGAGATGCCGGCCGTCGGGGAGAACGACGTCGGCCAGGTTGACCCTGAACCAACGGTTCTCATACACAGTTTGTTCGCTTAAGTTCGTCCACTGCACTTTTCTGCCACCTTCCGACAAGTAGATGGCAATATCGCAGCAGGAGCTCGGTCAGAGGGGAACGCGCAGCGCCCCGTCGATGAGTTCGGCGGCCTCGTCGGCGTTGGCGCAGTCGCTCAGGACGAGATGCTCACGCACCGCGCGCAACCGGTCCCGCAGCCGCTGCGACTCCATGCCCCGCGCCCGCTCCGCCATCTCCACCGCCGTGCGGGCCGCGCGGTCGACCTCGCCCTGGCGGAGCTCGATCTGACAGAGCATGGCGAGCCGGTGCACCCGACCACGGTCGTGCGCGGGAGTGTCGACGGCGGCCGTGGCGTGCTCACGGGCCGCCTGGAGGTCACCGAGGCTGAGCAGGGCCTCGGCCACCTGGACGTTGACCAGTCCGGGCTGCACATAGCCGGTCTCGTCGGGCTCGTGCCCCGGATGAATGCGCCCTGCCTCCAGTTCGGCGCGCCGTATGCAGCGAAGAGCACTGCTTCCGTCCCCGAGGTGCGCGTACGCCTTGGCCTGCATCGCGTACAGATCGGCCGCCAGGGCAGGGGTGATCCGGTCACCGGCGGACCGCAGTGCCGCCTCCGCGAAGGCCACCGCCTGCCGGTGCTCGGCCATGAACAGCGACTGGTTGACCAGCAGCGCTATCACGTACGCGCCAAGTCCCCTGTCCCCACTGGCCTTTGCCAAACGCAGGGCCTGGTGGAAGTAGCGCTGCGCGAGACCGTGGGCGTCCGAGTCGTAGGCACAGATACCGGCGACCGCCACCAGGCCGCCCGTCGCACGGTGCAACTGGCGGCCCAGCGCGTCGCTGTAGCCGCCGCGCAGCAACGGCGCGGTCTCGGCATTGAGGAATCCGACGATGCGCGCGCGGGTCGCGATGCCGCCCGCCCTGCGGTACATCAGCTCGTAGTGCGCGCGGGCGGCGCGCAGCATCGTGATGTCGGCCATGCTCACGCGCGTCTGCCCGGAGCGGGACACATCCGCGTCCTCGGGAGGGTTCTCCCACTCCCACACCGGCATCACGGCGGGTGTGCCGGTGACCGCCGGGGCCTCGATGATGTGCCGCCGCTGCTGTTCGTCGCAGCGCCACAGCGCGGTGGCCCGCTCCACGAAGCCGGACAGCGGCGAGCCGGGGGGCATGACCGAGTCCCCGTTGACGCCGAGACCGATGTCGCCGAGCGTGATGGCGCGGTGCAACCGGCCGGCGAGCACCTCGCAGATCAGGTCGGGAACCTGGCCGCGCGGGCGCTGTCCCTTCAACCACCGTGCCACGGCCGTGTGTTCGTACCGGAGCGAGAGACCCCGGGCACGGCCGGCCTGGTTCACATGTGCGGCGAGGCCCGCATGGGAGATGCCCGCCTCGTCGAGCAGGGCGTCGAGCAGGGTATTGGGCTGCATGAGGCCCCTCCGTTGGCTCGGTGCGCCCAGCCTAGTAGAGGACGATTCGCACGGGGTGTGAACGGAGTGCCCCGATCTGTGCCACGCGCGCTCTGCCGCCGTACGGTTCGCGCCGGTTGACTGAAATGCCTCTCATGGAGGCGGCCGGACCGCCGGCTCCCCCTCGTACAGTGCGGCGGTCCTCGTTCGCGTCGTCTGCCCTGCTGATCTGCCCGACACTCCGCGGCAGGGCGGGCGGCGCCGGCCGCACGGCAATCCCTTGGTTGCCTTTCGCTGCACTGGTTGCAGAAGGCGAGCGATTGGAGGATTCCGGCCCGGGTACGGCGCCTGCACGCCGTACCCACGACAACACCGGCGAGGCAGGTTCCCCAGCCTCGCCGGTGTTGGCATGTCCCTCACGGTTTCCCGCGAGTGTCGTGCATGGCGTCCGGAGCGGGCCCCGGTACGCGCGTCAGGCTCCGCGCAGGACCGCTCCCGTACGCTCCGACGCCAGAGCCACCGCCGCGTCCCGCGCGGCCGACGCCTCCTCGACCGTCAGCGTCCGGTCGGGCGCACGGAACCGCAGCGCGTACGCCAGCGACTTCTTGCCCTCACCGATCTGCTCGCCGGTGAAGACGTCGAACAGCCGGATGGACTCCAGCAGTTCGCCCGCGCCGTCGGTCAGCGCCTTCTCCACCTCGGCGGCCGGGACCTGCCCGTCCACGACCAGGGCGACGTCCTGGGTCGCGACCGGGAAGGTGGCGATCCGCGGAGCCGGTACCGTGCCCGCGGACGCCTGCTCGACCAGGTCCAGGTCGAGCTCCATGGCGCAGGTGCGGGCGGGCAGTCCGAGTGCCTTGAGGACACGCGGGTGCAGCTCGCCGGCGTGGCCCGCGATGCACTCCTCGCCGTCCACCACCACGACCAGCTCGGCGCAGCGGCCCGGGTGCCACGGGCCGTACTGGCCCTGGCGCACGGTCAGTTCGGTCCTGGCCTCGGCGGCGATGGACCGGGCGGCCTCGACCGCGTCCGCCCACTCGGCCGGACGGCCCTTGCCCCACCAGCCGGCCTGCTCGCGGGCGCCCGCGAGGACGACCGCCGCGTGCCGCGGCTGTGCGGGCAGCACGGCGTCCAGCTCGGCGATCTCCTCGTCGGTGGGCCTGCGGTCCACCGGCAGCCGCAGCGCGACACCGGGCGTCTCACCGGCCTGGAAGACCAGACCGGTCTCGAAGAGCGCGAGGTCGTGGCTGCCGCGGCCGTCGTTGCGGCGCAGCGCGCCGAGCAGCCCGGGCAGCAGCGTCGAGCGCAGCGCGGGCTCCTCGTCGGAGAGCGGATTGACGAGCGTGACCAGGCGCCGCTTCGGGTCGTCCGCCGCGAGACCGAGCTGGTCGAGGACCTGCTCCCCGATGAACGGGTAGTTCAGCGCCTCGACATAGCCGGCGCCGGCCAGCGCACGGCCGAGGCGGCGGTGCAGCCGCTGGCGCTCGGTGAGCCCGCGTCCCGGCGGCGGCTTGGGCAGCGTCGAGGGCAGGTTCTCGTACCCCTCCAGCCGGATGACCTCTTCGGCGAGGTCGTTGGGTGCGGCGAGGTCGGGCCGCCACGAGGGGACGGTGACGACGAGCTCGTCCTGGCCGTAGACGTCGCAGCCGACCTCCTGGAGGCGGCGGACGACGGTCTCGCGGCCGTAGTCGACGCCCGCCACCCGGTCGGGGTGGTCGGCGCGCATGGTGACCGTACGCGGCGCGGACGGCGCGACGACGTGGGTGACGCCGGCCTCCGCGGTACCGCCGGCGAGCAGCACCAGCAGGTCGACGGTGCGCTGCGCGGCGGCCGCGCCGGCCTCCGGGTCGACCCCGCGCTCGAAGCGCCGGGACGCCTCGGACGCCAGCTTGTGCCTGCGGGCGGTACGGGCGATCGAGATCGGGTCGAAGTGCGCGGCCTCGATGACGACCTCGGTCGTGCCCTTGACCTCGCCCGTCTCCGGGTGGGTCTCCGCGTCCGCGATCTCGGTGTTGGCTCCGCCCATCACGCCCGCGAGACCGATGGGGCCGCGGCTGTCCGTGATGACGAGGTCGCCCGCGTCGAGGACGCGGTTCACCCCGTCGAGGGTGGTGAACTTCTCGCCGGCCTCGGCCCGGCGCACGCCGATCGGCCCGTCGAGACGGGTGCGGTCGTACGCGTGCAGCGGCTGACCGAGCTCCAGCATCACGTAGTTGGTGATGTCGACGGCGAGCGAGATCGGGCGCATGCCCGCCTTCTGGAGGCGGCGCTGGAGCCAGATCGGCGACCGTGCCTCGGGGTCGAGCCCGACGACGGTGCGCGCCGTGAAGCGGTCACAGCCGATGGGGTCGGAGACGTTGACCGGGTAGCCGTAGGCGTTCGGCCCGGGGACGTCCAGGAGTGCCGGGTCGCGCAGCGGCAGGCCGTACGCGGTGGCGGTCTCACGGGCGACGCCGCGCAGGGACAGGGCGTAGCCGCGGTCGGGCGTGACGGCGATGTCGAGGACCTCGTCGAACAGCTCGAGCAGCTCGGTGGCGTCGATGCCGACCTCGTACTCGGGCGGCAGCACGATGATGCCCTTGGTGCCGTCGTCGCCCATGTCCAGCTCGCTGCTGGAGCAGATCATGCCGCGGGACATCCGGCCGTACGTCTTGCGCTCGGCGATCTGGAAGTCGCCGGGCAGGACGGCGCCGGGGAGGGCCACGACGACCTTGTCGCCGACGGCGAAGTTCCGGGCGCCGCAGATGATCTCCTGCGGCTCGCCGGTCCCGTTGGCCTGGCCGACGTCGACCGTGCAGTGGCGGATCGGCTTCTTGAACTCGGTCAGTTCCTCGATGGTGAGGACGCGGCCGACCACCAGCGGGCCCTTGAGCCCGGCGCCCAGCTGCTCGACGGTCTCGACCTCGAGGCCGGCGGCGACAAGCCTGGTCTGTACGTCACGGCCGGTCTCCGTCGCCGGCAGGTCGACGTACTCCCGCAGCCATGAAAGCGGGACCCGCATCAGATCTCCATCCCGAACGGCCGGGTGAACCGGACGTCACCCTCGACCATGTCTCGCATGTCTTCGACGTTGTGGCGGAACATCAGCATCCGTTCGATGCCGAACCCGAAGGCGAATCCGCTGTACTTCTCCGGGTCCACACCGCAGGCGACGAGCACCTTCGGGTTGACCATTCCGCAGCCGCCGAGCTCGATCCAGCCCTCGCTGGAGCAGGTGCGGCAGGGCCGGTCGGGGTTGCCGACGGACTCGCCCCGGCACACGTAGCAGAGCATGTCCATCTCGGCGGACGGCTCGGTGAAGGGGAAGTAGTTCGGGCGCAGCCGGGTCTTCATGCCCGCACCGAAGAGCGCCTGGACCATGTGGTCCAGGGTGCCCTTGAGGTCGGCCATGGTCAGACCCTCGTCGACGGCCAGCAGCTCGATCTGGTGGAAGACGGGGGTGTGGGTGGCGTCCAGCTCGTCGGTGCGGAACACCCGGCCGGGGCAGACCACGTAGACCGGCGGCTCCCGGTCGAGCAGCGAGCGGGCCTGGACCGGGGAGGTGTGCGTACGCAGCACGACGCCGGACTCGTCGCCGTCGGTGCCCTCGGGCCCCTGGACGAAGAAGGTGTCCTGCATCTGCCGCGCCGGGTGGTCCGGCGTGAAGTTCAGGGCGTCGAAGTTGAACCACTCCGCCTCGGCCTCGGGGCCCTCGGCGACCTCGTACCCCATGGAGACGAAGACGTCCGCGACGCGCTCCATGAGTGTGGTGAGCGGGTGGCGGGCGCCGGCCGGGATCCGGTCGTACGGCAGCGTGACGTCCACCGCCTCCTCGACCAGCACGCGGGTGTCGCGCTCGGCCTCCAGCTCGCCCTGACGGGCGGCGAGCGCCTTGTTCACGGCGCCGCGTGCCTGGCCGACGCGCTTGCCCGCTTCGGCCTTCGCCTGCGGGGGCAGCGCGCCGATCTCACGGTTGGCGAGCGCGAGCGGCGAGGTACCGCCGGTGTGCGCGACCTTCGCGTGGGCGAGCGCGTCGAGGTCGCCGGCGGCCGCGAAGGCGGCGAGCGCCTCGTCCCGCATGCGCTCGATCTCTTCCGGTTTCAGTGCCTCGACCTCGACAGGGTCGTACGACTTGTTCGGTGCCGACATCTCTTCCCGTGCTTCCGATTGGCTGATGGCGCGGCCTTGCTCGACGAATGAGGACGCAAAGGTGCCAAAAGCCGAGTCTAAAGGTCGCTTGGACGCTGCGAAGCCCGTGGGCGCCTACGCCAGATAGGCGGGGGCGCCGACGGGCAGAATAAATCGGAACTCGGCACCGCCGCCGGGACCGCGGCCCACCGTGATCGTGCCGCCGTGCGCCTCGACGATGCCCTTGACGATGTAGAGGCCCAGACCCGTCCCACCGCGCTTGCTCCCCCGCCAGAAGCGGGTGAAGACACGGCCCATCGACTCCTCGGGGATGCCGGGGCCTTCGTCGCTCACGGTGACGGCCGTTCCCTTCTCGTCGTCCTTCGCCGATGCCGGCGCCACCTCGATGGTGACGGTTCCGGCGCCGTGGCGCACCGCGTTTTCGAGCAGGTTGCCGAGCACCTGGTCGATCTTGTCGGGGTCCGCCCACAGATCGGGAAGATCATGGCGGATGCGCAGCAGGAACCGGTCGGCGCTCTGGCCGCTGGCTATGTGGGCCTGGACGTGGCGGCCGACGGCCGCGGACATGTCGACGGGCTGGCGGCGCACCTCGAGGCGTCCCGAGTCGATACGGGAGATGTCGAGCAGTTCGGCGATGAGGCGGGTGACCCGGTTGGCGTCGGCGTCGACGGTCTCCAGCATCAGCCGCTTCTGATCGTCGGTGAAGCGTTCCCACTTGGCCAGCAGGGTCGCCGTGAAGCCCTTGACAGAGGTGAGCGGCGAGCGCAGTTCGTGGGCGACCGTGGCGATCAGCTCGGCGTGGCTGCGTTCGGTGCGGCGGCGGGCCTCGGTGCCGCGCAGGCTGACGACGAGCCGGCGTATCGGCCCGGTGGGGCGCTCGCGGACGTACCGGGCGGAGACCAGTACCTCACGGCCGCCCGGCAGCAGGAGGTTGCGCTCGGGCTGGCCGACGCGGGTGGCGAGTCCGCCGTACGGATCGGTCAGGGTCCACCAGCGGCGGCCCTTGAGGTCCTCCAGCGGGAGCGCCTGCTCCAGGGGATGTCCGAGGGCGTCGCGCCGGGCCACGGCGGTGATCCTGACGGCGGCGTCGTTGAAACAGATCACCCGGCCCGTCTCGTCGGCCACGACCAGTCCGTCGGCGAGATCGTCGGGGTCGATGCCGGACCACCCGGGTCCGTCGGAAGGACCCCGCAGAGCCCCGTGCGTCTCCGCGGGCCCGCTCGTCCCGACAGCCATATCCCCGTACCCCACCTCTCCGCCGGCGCAGTGGGTCCCCGAGCCCGTCACCCTACTAGCTGAAGGTGACGGAGCGGACCCCCTGAGCGAGTACCGCCGGTCAGCGGGTACTGCCTGCGCGCTGGGCACGCGCCGAGGCATAGAGACATACGGCCGCGGCGGTCGCCAGGTTCAGGCTCTCGGCCTTTCCGTGGATGGGCACCCGGACGACCGCGTCGGCGAGCGCGCGGGTCTCCTCGGGCAGCCCCCAGGCCTCGTTGCCGAAGATCCAGGCAGTGGGTCCGCCCATGGTTCCGGCGTCGAGTTCGTGGTCCAGGTCGTCCTCGCCGGCGCCGTCGGCCGCGAGGACGCGTACGCCCGCGTCCTTCAGTCCCTGGACGGCACGCTCGACGGGAACGCCGGTTGCCACGGGCAGATGGAAGTGGGATCCGACGGACGCGCGGACGGCCTTGGGGTTGTAGAGGTCGACGGAGGCGTCGGTGAGGACGACGGCGTCGGCACCGGCGGCGTCCGCGCAGCGCAGGACGGTGCCGGCGTTCCCGGGGTCGCGCACATGGGCGAGGACCGCGACCAGGCGGGGCCGCGCGGCGAGGACCGCCTCGAACGGCGAGTCCAGGAAGCGGCAGACACCGACGAGCCCCTGCGGGGTGACGGTGGTCGAGATGTCGGCGATCACCGACTCGTCGGCGAGGTGCACCCGGGCTCCGGCGTCGCGTGCCGCGCCGATGATCTCGGCGTACCGCTCGGCCGCGTCGAGGGTGGTGAACAGCTCGACGAGGGTGGGCTCCCCGCCCGTGCGGTGCGCGGCCGCCTCGCGTACGGCCTGCGGCCCCTCGGCGAGGAACAGCCGCTCCTTGCCGCGGAAGTTCCGCTTCGCCAGCCGCCGGGCGGCGGCGACGCGCGTCGAGCGCGGGGAGATCAACTCGGGGGCGGCTGCCATTAACTCACCTTCGGGTGCGCGGGAGGGCGGTACGGACGGCGGGCCGGACGCACGCGGACCCGCAGGCCACAGGGGCCTGCGGGTCCGCGTCACATCCGGTACGACGCGCCGGTCAGGCGGCAGCCTTCGGGGCGTTGACGTCGCTCGGGAGCGCCTTCTGGGCGACCTCGACGAGCGCGGCGAACGCGTTGGCGTCGTTGACCGCGAGCTCGGCGAGGATCTTGCGGTCCACCTCGATGTTGGCGGCCTTCAGACCCTGGATGAGGCGGTTGTACGTCATGCCGTTCTGGCGGGCAGCGGCGTTGATGCGCTGGATCCACAGCTGACGGAAGTCGCCCTTGCGCTTCTTGCGGTCGTTGTAGTTGTAGACCAGGGAGTGGGTGACCTGCTCCTTGGCCTTGCGGTACAGGCGCGAGCGCTGACCGCGGTAGCCGGAGGCCGCCTCGAGGATCGCCCGGCGCTTCTTGTGGGCGTTGACTGCCCGCTTGACGCGTGCCACTTGTTAACTCCTTGTAGCGGGGCTGGGGTTCACAGTTCGACTCATCCAGCCCGGAAACGAATAGGTCCCGGTCTCGGCGTCCCGTCCCCGGTCACCGGGGACGGAGGACGTCACTTGCCGAGAAGCTTCTTGATCTTCTTGGCGTCGGCCGGAGCCATCTCCGCGTTGCCGGAGAGGCGACGCGTCAGCGTGGACGGCTTGTGCTCGAGCAGGTGGCGCTTGCCGGCGCGCTCACGGAGCACCTTGCCGGAGCCGGTGATCTTGAAGCGCTTCTTGGCACCGCTGTGCGTCTTGTTCTTCGGCATCGCGCCGTTCTCTCCTCATCAGTGGCGCTCCCCCGGTGCGGACACCGGCGTGCGGGAGCGTCAGTCGTGGTTACTGGTCCGAGCGAACCCGGGGCGCCTGGGTGGCACCCCTGCGGGTCACGCCTCGGAAGGCGTCTCGGTGGGGCTCTCGGCCTCGGCCTCGGCTTCGGCCTCGGCAGGTGCGTCGGCGTGAGCCTTGGCGCTGCCGGCCTTGCGTGCGGCCTGGGCCTCACGCGCCTCGGCCATGGCCTCGGTCTTCTTCTTGTGCGGGCCGAGAACCATGATCATGTTCCGGCCGTCCTGCTTCGGGTTCGACTCGATGAATCCGAGGTCCTCGACATCGGAAGCGAGACGCTGGAGCAGGCGGAAACCAAGCTCGGGTCGGGACTGCTCACGACCACGGAACATGATCGTGATCTTGACCTTGTCCCCCTGCTTGAGGAACCGGACGACGTGACCCTTCTTGGTGTCGTAGTCGTGCGGGTCGATCTTCGGCCGGAGCTTCATCTCCTTGATGACCGTGTGCGCCTGGTTCTTGCGCGCCTCACGGGCCTTCATGGCCGACTCGTACTTGAACTTCCCGTAGTCCATGAGCTTGCACACGGGCGGACGGGCGGTCGCCGCGACCTCGACCAGGTCGAGGTCGTACTCCTGCGCAAGTTCAAGGGCCTTGGCAAGCGGAACAATCCCGACCTGCTCGCCGCTGGGACCGACAAGTCGCACTTCGGGAACGCGAATCCGGTCGTTGATGCGGGGCTCGGCGCTGATGGATCCTCCTCGGTAGCACCACACGACTGTCTGGCAGACAGCCGCGTAACGTCTGTTTTCAGTGAGACCAACCGCACCGGAAAGCGAAAAATGCCCCGGACGGGACACAGGCGGGAGCTCCTCTAATACCGGAACACCGCCGCGTCGACCGCGGGGCGTACATCGGGCGACTCCATCGTCCGTACGGAACGATGGGCGCCGCCTGACCGGTGACCCGCCGTCCCGAGGGACAGCCAGGTGGGAGATCGGAGCCTCCACTTGTGGGCCGGGCACACAGGTGTCCGGCCGGTCGTCACACAAGGTTAGCAGCTCTGGCCGGAAGGAGCTAACCGGTGGCCGGGAACACGTCCCGCGCGCCCTCCCCGGGACCGTGAGGCCCCGGGGAGGGGGAAGGGCTGATGAGGGGTGGGCATATCGTGTGGCACATGAGTGACGCGACCACCCCTTCCGAGTCCCCCGACTTCGACGCCATGACCCGCGACATCGCCGAGGTCCCCGCCGTCGAGGTCATCGTCACGGTCGCGGTGAACCTGATGAGCGCCGCCGCCGTCAAGCTGGGCCTGACGGAGGACGACGCCGACCACAAGGACCTGGACGAGGCGCGCAAGCTGGTGCACGCGCTGGCCGGTCTGCTCGACGCGAGCACCACCGAGATCAGCTCCTTCCACGCGGCGCCGCTGCGGGACGGGCTGAAGTCGCTTCAGCTGGCGTTCCGCGAGGCCTCGCTGGTTCCCGACGAGCCGGGCCAGGGCCCGGGCGAGAAGTACACCGGTCCGGTCTACGGCTGACCGGCCGACGAACCGACACGCACGAACAGGGGCTCGCCGGGTGGCGTGGCCGCGGCCGGCAGCAGTGCCAGGTCGAGGCCCCGCACCAGGCGGGCCCTCAGTGCGTCGTGGGCGGCGAGCGCCTGGGCGACCCGGCGCGCCGCCTCCGCGGGCACCGCGTCCTCGGTGAGGACCAGGGCCAGGGTGCCGTCGGCGGTGCCGGGGCCGAGGTGGGCGCGGAGCACCGCGGGCTCGGCCGCGACCACCTCGCGGACCGCGCCGGTGACGGCGGGATCGTCGAGCGGGTCCGCGCTGGTACGCCCCTCGGCCAGCGCCAGCAGCGCACGGCCGCTCAGCTGGTACGGCACCGGGCCGGCGAGGTCGAGCACCAGGGTGTCGGCCTTCTCGTGGGCGGCCGCCTGAAGTGCCTGGTGCAGCGGTACGGCGACGGGCCGGGCGGTGGGGTCCCAGCGGGCCAGCGAGCCGATCGAGGTGAAGGCGGGCAGTGCGCGGCGCTCCCCCGCGGTCAGTGTCGGCACGGCCATGTCGCTGGTCTTCTCGCGGCGCAGCCCGTTCTCGTCCTCCTCGACCTCGCCGAGGACGGCGACGACGGGGACGAGGAGCCGGGCGCCCCTGAGAGCCTGAAGCACCGGCCCCTCGGCGGTCCGGTCCTCGGCCCATGCGGCGAGCGCCGCCTCCAGGGCCGGATCGGCGTTTCCGTCGTCGTCGGAGAAACCGGGGTCGGGAATGTTCTTGAGCTCCACGCACCGAGCCTAACCCCGGTGCCACAGGCCCTTTCTCACCGGACCCGTAGGCGGGACACAGCTGTCTGCCAGGTGCGGTCCATAGTTTCCGGCTCATGCCTCCCCGCCATGCTGCGCGCACCCGCCGACCGGTCGTCCTCACTGCGGTGACAGTGGCGGCCGTGGTGGGCAGTTGCGTCGCCGCGGGCACCTACTCCCTCGGGCGCACACCGGACGCGGTGCCGTCCGCCGCCGTATCGTCGCCCTCGCCCGCTGCGTCGTCGCAGGGGACGGTTCGGACGGCGGAGGCTGCGGTGGATCTCGATGCGGCGCTGGCCAGGGCGCTGGAACCGGTCGACGGACGGGCCGGCGGCTCGCTGTCGGCCGCGGTGCTGGACACCGCGAGCGGGGACACGGCGGTCTACGGGAGCAAGGCGTACGACACCGCCAGC
Organism: Streptomyces sp. CA-251247; assembly: GCF_050952975.1. Classification (NCBI taxonomy): domain Bacteria; kingdom Bacillati; phylum Actinomycetota; class Actinomycetes; order Kitasatosporales; family Streptomycetaceae; genus Streptomyces; species Streptomyces sp. CA-251247. The sequence continues at coordinate 1,534,831 of NZ_CP191861.1, forward strand.
ATCGTCAAGGTCGGCATCCTGGCGGCTCTGCTGCTCCGGGCCCAGGACGCCGGACGGACGCTGACCGCCGAGGAGCGGACCCGGGCGGCCGCCATGATCCGGCTCAGTGACAACGACGCCGCAACGGCGCTCTTCACGGCCATCGGAGGGGCGGCAGGGCTCGACGCGGCCCACGCGCGGCTCGGCCTGACCGAGACGGCCGCCGCGGACGCCTGGGGGCTGACGCGGACCACGGCCCGGGACCAACTGGTGCTGCTGCTGGCCGTGTTCGGCGCGGATTCGGAGCTGAACGAGACCTCGCGCTCCGCTGCACAGACGCTGATGGCGGACATCGCCGCGGACCAGGACTGGGGGGTGTCGGCGGCGGGCACCGGCTGGGCGCTGAAGAACGGCTGGATGCCGCGGACCGCGACCGGGCTCTGGGACGTCAACAGCATCGGACGCGTGTCGGTGGACGGCCGGGTCCTGCTGGTCGCGGTCCTCTCCGAGGGGCACGCGACCAAGGAGGCCGGCATCACGGTGGTGGAGTCGGCCGCGCGGGCGGCGGTCGGCGCGATGTGAGGCGGTCGGCGCGGAGGCACGCGGCTGGGCCGTCGGAGCCAAAGGGGACGGCGGCCGGCGGCACCGTGGCATGGGCGCACCCGGGGGCGCCGGGACGGGTGACCGTCAGCTGCGTGGGGCGCGGCCGCCGCGCCACAGGACGACGGCACCCGCGAGCACCAGCGCCCCGACGCCGCCGGCCACCGGCGCGAGCCAGCCCGCCGGTTCCGCGCTGTCCTTCGCGGGGTCGGGGCCGCCCCCGAAGTACTGCTTGTCGTAGCCCGCCTTCGCCGCCTTCGGATCCGCGGGACGCAGCTTCGCCGCCGCCTTGATCGCGGCCGCCGGGTCCACCATGCCGTGGCCCCGGGCGTCGTCGCGGCCGCCCTTGGGGCCGTTGCGCGCGGTGTCGGCCAGGAGCTTCTTGATCTGGGCGGGCGTCAGGCCGGGGTGCGCCGACCGTACGAGGGCGACGGCACCCGAGACGAACGCGGCGGCCGCGCTGGTGCCCCAGCCCTGGTAGTACTTCCGGTCGGGGTCCGGGATGACGATGTCGACGCCGGGCGCGCTGACGGTGGCGTACCAGCGGCGGGTGGAGAAGGCGGCGTGGGTGCCGAAGCGGTCGACGGCGGTCACGGCGATCACGCCGGGGTAGGCGGCGGGGTACGAGATGTGGTCGCCCTTCTCGCCGCCGTTCCCGGCCGACGCCACGATCACGGAGCCCTTGGCCAGGGCGTACTGGACGGCGGCGTCCTCGCCCGCTTCCGCGTGCGCCGACTCGCTGTCGTCGCCGAGCGACATGTTGATCACGTCGGCGCCCTGGTCGGCGGCCCAGCGGATGCCCTGGGCGAGCGCGGTGCCGCGGGACTTGCGGGCCTTCTCGCGGGCGGCGTCGGAGCCTTCGAGGATGACGCGTACGGGAAGGATCTTCGCCTCGGGCGCGATGCCCATGACCCCGTCCTCCTGGCCCGGACCGTGGCCGTGGGCCGCGACGATGCCGGCCATCGCCGTCCCGTGGCGTGCCCAGGCGCGGTCACCGCGGCCCGCGCCGAAGCCGATGAAGTCCTTGCCCGGCAGGACGGAGCCCGCGAGGTCGGGGTGTTCGTCGTCGACGCCGGTGTCGAGCACGGCGACCGTGACGCCGTCGCCCTTGGTGGTGCGCCAGGCCTCGTCGGTGTTCATGGCCTCCAGACCCCACTGCTGGGTCCGGATGCCGTCGGCGTGCGCGGGCGCGGCCGGCAGGAGCGTGAAGGCGACGGCCGCGCACAGGGCGGCGACGCGGTGGCCGCGGCGGGTTCTGGTCATTCCGGCGCCTCCGTGGCCGTGCTGAGGGTCCGGCGCAGGGCGCCGCCGATGCCGTGCGCAAGGCCGGTGGCCTCGTGGCCGAGGCCGGCCTGGGCGGGCGCGGAGGTCGCCCCGTTCGCCTTGGCGGCGGCGGCCGGCTGCGGGTCACCGACGGTGCGGCCGTCGGCAAATCCGGAGACGGCGTAGACGATCACGGGCGCCTCGGTGAGGACGTCCACGGTCCAGCTGGCACGCTGCGGGTCGCCGAACCCGGCGGCGACGGTGCCCTTCGCCGGGAAGGCCCGGGGCATGAGATCGCGCCGCTCCGAGAGCCTTTCCTTCGCGAAGCGGGACTTCAGCGCGGCGACGGACTCCGGGTCACCGTCGGTGAAGACCAGCCCGACGGTGGTGACGTTGCTGGCCGTCGCGTCGGTGTACGTCGCGCGCAGGACGCGTGCGCAGCCGACCTGCCGCAGCGTCGTGACGAGCAGGGGGTCGAGCGACGACGCGCAGGTGCTGTCGGGTGCGACCGCTATCCGTGTCCACACCCGGTCGGCGCCGCCGGGGCCCGCGCCGTCGCCGGTGAGCGTCCGGGGGAAGAGCGTGTCCACGGGGGCGCTGTGCCAGAGCGTGCGGGCATCCGCGTACGCGGTGTCCGTCGCGGGATCGGCACTCGAGTCCCCGGTGAGCCAGCTGCCGGTGGCGGCACCGCCGATGAGCCCGAGCCCGAGGACGACACAGCCGATGGCACCGATCGCGCGCAGCGGACGGCGGGCGCGTACGGGACGCAGCCGCGTGGTCATTTCGCTCGGCGTCTCCGGCGGCACCCAGGAGTACGCGGACGGCGTCGCGCCCGGACGCGGAGTGAGATCGACGGCTCCGACCGGCCTCCGCCGCGGCGGCGCGGCGGGCCGGGGCGGCGCCTCGGGCGGCGGTCCGCCCGCGGGCGCGGACCGGGGCGCGGTGATGGGCCGCAGCCGGGTGGTGGTCTCCACGGGCGGTGTGTCGGGCCGCGGCGGCGCGGCCGGGGGCTCCATGATCCGGGCGGCGAACGGCGCCGCGCTCTCGCGCTGAGGCTCCTGGGGCCACGGGCCGATCCGCCCGCGCCGGTCCGTGTCCGTCCCGGCGTCCGCACCCGGGCGGCGGGGCGGCACGTCGGCCCGGGGCGTCACCGGGTGACGGTCGGTGGTCGCGGGGCGCGGGCTGTGCGAGGACTCCGGCCGTCGTGCCGCCGGGGGCCGCCCGGGCTGTGCGTCGGGCCGCGGCGGTACGGAGTGGCGGTCGGTGGTCGTCGGGGGCGAGCCCGGGCGACGGGCCGCGGCCTGCCCGCCGTTCGCACGGGCGGCGGTCTCGGGACCACGAGGCGCGGAAGCGGGCACGCCGTCCGGGCCGGACGGGGCAAGGCGCCGGTCCGACGACGCGGGGCGCGGCTCGCTGCCGGGACGGGGCGGCTGCCGTTCTGCCGGACGCGGCACGTGCGGGGGAGCCTCGGGGCGGCGTGCCACGGCGGACCCGGCGGACGGAGCGTTCGGCTCCGCTGCTTGCGGCGGAACCGCACGGCGGTCGCCCTCGGAACCGCCGGGGTGTTCGCCATTCGGGCGAGCGGGACGCGGCTCACGCGGAGCCGTGTGCGGAGCCGTGTGCGGAGCCTTCTCAGGGCCGTGCGGAGCCTTCTCGGGGCGGTGCGGGGCGCCGGGACGGCCGTCGGGCATCGGCGGAACCGCATGCCGGTCACCGGACGCGGGGCGACGGGCCGCCGCAGACGTACCGGGCTGTGCGTCGCCGCGCGGCGGCACGGAGGCCTGGCGCGGATCGCCGTCCCGCGACGGGCGCCGGGCGGGCGGGGCACCCTCGGGACGACGCGGTTCCGGCGCCCGGGCGGGCGGAGCGGGCGCCGCCTGCGTCTCGGGCGGAACGCGATCACCCTGCGCCGGCGTGCCGGGGTCGTGCTCCGGGGGCAGCAGATTGCGCAGACCCGACGGACGCTGCGGGCGCTGCGCCGGGGGGATTCGTGCGGAATGGGGGGCGTCCTCGTGGCGGGGCGCCGGCCGGCGGTCCGGGTCCTCGGGGCCGGGAGGGCGTTGCGCCTCCGTACTCATACGGCCCCCCGGGTCCATGTCCACGTACACCAACGGATCGCCTCTCGGGGCAGGCCCGTTCGTCACCGCGTGTGCGTCACTCTACGGGTTGAGACACCCCCCACGGCACCGAGACCCCGCCTCCGTGGGGATCTGCCCAAAACGTCCCCCTACCCCGGGGTAATCCGGTCTGGCAAGCTCGGGCCATGACTCCCCGCGCCGCTGACCGGGCCCGCTACGACAGGGCCACCGCCCATCTCGACGCTCCGCTCGCCGTCGTCGATCTCGACGCCTTCGACGCCAACGCCGGGGATCTGGTGCGCAGAGCGGGCGGCAAGCCCGTCCGCGTCGCGAGCAAGTCCGTGCGCTGCCGGGTACTGCTGGAGCGGGTGCTGGCGAGGGACGGCTTCGCCGGGATCATGTCCTTCACGCTGGACGAGTCGCTGTGGCTGGCCAGGGCCGGTTTCGACGATGTCCTGCTGGCCTATCCGTCGGCGGACCGCGCGGGCTATGCCGAGCTCGCGGGTGACCCGAAGCTCGCCGCCGCCGTGACCGTGATGATCGACGACGCGGCGCAGCTCGACCTCATCGAGGCCTCCCGCGCCGGGGGCAGGGAAGAGATCCGGGTCTGTCTGGAACTGGACACCGCGCTGCATCTGCTCGGGGGCCGGATCCGTGTGGGTGCTCGCCGTTCGCCACTGCGGGAGCCGGCGCAACTGGCCGAGCTGGCCCGCTCGATCGCCCGCCGTCCGGGTTTCCGGCTGGTGGGACTGATGGCGTACGAGGGGCACATCGCCGGTGTCGGTGATGCGATCGGCGGCCGTCCGATGCGTTCCCGGGCGATCAGGCTCATGCAGGCGACGGCCCGCAGGGAACTGGCGGCCCGGCGGGCGGCCGTGGTGCGGGCGGTCCGTGCGGTGGCGCCGGACCTGGAGTTCGTCAACGGCGGCGGTACCGGCAGCGTGCAGCACACCGCGGCAGAGGACTGCGTCACCGAGATCGCGGCGGGCTCGGGGCTGTACGTCCCGCGGCTGTTCGACAACTACACCTCCTTCTCCGGCCGTCCGGCCGCGCTCTTCGCCCAGCCCGTGGTGCGCCGGCCCGGAGTGGGTGTGGTGACGGTGCTCGGCGGCGGCTACCCCGCGTCCGGAGCCGCCGGGGCGGACCGTCTGCCGGTCCCCTATCTGCCCGAAGGGCTGCGCTACGACCCGCAGGAGGCGGCCGGCGAGGTGCAGACCCCGCTGCTCGGCTCCCCCGCGGACGACCTGCTGATCGGCGACAAGGTGTGGTTCCGGCATGCCAAGGCGGGCGAGATGTGTGAGCGGTTCGACACCCTTCAGCTGATCGAAGGGGACCGGATCACGGGGACGGCGCCCACCTACCGGGGCGAGGGCCGCACCTTCCTCTGACGGCCGGCTCCGCTTCCTCTGACCGCCGGCTCCGCCCCGTCGGATGCCCCTCCGCTCGCGGACAGACTCCGCTCATGGACCGCGTCATGGACCGAGTCCGCCGACGGGCAGGGTCAGTTGCTCGGTCCGATACTGCTGCCGACGCCTCCGCTCGCCGTGTCACCGTCCGCCCGGATGCTCGCCGCGATCCTGTCCATGTCGGCGAGCTTCGGCGCACCGGGACCGGCGTCGAAGGCGAAGCGGACGATGACCATGGCCTCGGTGCCCACGGTCGAGGGGAAGACGAGCGACTGGACGTATCCGCCGGGGCCCTTGCCGGTGACGACCCGCCAGCGCACCAGATGGCCCGCGCGCCCGGCGACGGCGAAGGACTGGGACTTGAGGACGGTGTGGGAGGTGATCCCGCCGTAGATCCGGCTGCCGAGGACGTCCTCGTCGTACGCCTTGTCCGCCGCCGTGACGATGTCCTCCTTGGCGAGGGCTTCGGGCGTGGTGGCGGAGGACCCGCCGGAGGCGATGGACGAGATCCGGCCGTGCCGGCAGAGCGACGAACCGCCGGCCGGGCATTCGTACGTCAGCTCCGTGCGCAGGGTCGCGCCGTCGTCGAGGGTGCTGTCGGACTTCTCCCAGCCCTCGGGGATCGGTATCGAGATCCCGTTGAGCTGGTCGGTGAGCACGTCGGCGTCGTCGGCGGACGCTGTCGGGGACGGTGTGTCCTGCGGGTCAGCGGAGGTGCTGACGGGTGCGGTGGCACTCGGCGCCGCGTCCGTACCGCTGTCGTCGTCGCCGGGTGCGAGCAGGACGGCCGCGGTCGCGACGGCGGCCACGAGGACGACGCCTGCGACGGCGAACGCCACGAGCCTGCCCTTCGGTCCGCCGCCCGGAGCGGCGGGCTGCGCCATCGGCACGGTGGGGGGACCGAACCCGGCGGCCGGGGTCTGCACCTGGACCGCGCGGGTGTGCGCGGTCCAGGTGGTCCCGTCCCACCAGCGTTCGGTGCCGGGAACGCTCGGATCCGGGTACCAGCCGGCCGGGGTCGTCATGCTCATCCGGCCAGCCTAGGGCCTCCACCGGGCGACCCGTTCGGGCGTTCTACACGGGTGTGACGTACGCCCCGGCGATTCCGCCGTCCACCAGGAAGTCCGTCGCGTTGATGAACGACGAGTCGTCGCTGGCGAGGAACGCCACCGCGGAGGCGATCTCGTCCGCCTCCGCGAACCGGCCCGCCGGGATGTGCACCAGACGGCGCGCCGCCCGCTCTGGGTCCTTGGCGAACAGCTCCTGGAGCAGCGGGGTGTTGACGGGTCCCGGGCACAGGGCGTTGACCCGGATGCCCTCGCGGGCGAACTGCACGCCGAGTTCGCGGGTCATGGCGAGTACGCCGCCCTTGGACGCGGTGTACGAGATCTGCGAGGTCGCCGCTCCCATGATCGCCACGAAGGAGGCGGTGTTGATGATGGAGCCCCGGCCCTGGCGCTGCATGTAGGGGATGGCGGCCTTGCAGCACAGGAACACGGAGGTGAGGTTGACGTCCTGGACGCGCTTCCACGCATCCAGTCCGGTGGTCAGGATCGAATCGTCGTCGGGCGGGGAGATCCCCGCGTTGTTGAAGGCGATGTCGACGGAGCCGTAGGTGTCGAACGCCGCCTTGAACAGCGCCTCGACCTGCTCGGCGTCGGTGACGTCGACCTGGACGAAGGTGCCCCCGACCTCGTCGGCGGCGGCCTTGCCCGCGATCTCGTCGATGTCGCCGCAGACGACGTTGGCGCCCTCGGAGGCGAGGCGGCGGGCCGTCGCCAGGCCGATGCCGCTGCCGGCGCCGGTGATGACTGCGGTACGGCCCACCAGTCGGCGGCAGATGTGTGCGGTGTCGGTCATGAGTGCTCAGGCCTCCGTGCTGATGAAGACGTTCTTGGTCTCGGTGAATGCGGTCAGGGCGTCGGGGCCGAGTTCGCGGCCGAGGCCGGACTGCTTGTAGCCGCCGAAGGGGGTCGAATAGCGGACGCTGCTGTGGGAGTTGACGGAGAGGTTGCCGGCGGCGACGGCCCGCGAGACGCGCAGGGCGCGGCCGATGTCGCGGGTCCAGATCGAGCCGGAGAGTCCGTAGTCGGTGGCATTGGCGAGCCGGATCGCGTCGGCCTCGTCGTCGAAGGGCAGGACGGCGGCCACGGGTCCGAAGACTTCCTCGCAGGCGGCCGGGGCGTCGGGGGCGATGTCGGTGAGGACGGTGGGCGCGAACCAGAAGCCGGGGCCGTCGGGGGCGCTGCCCCGGATGCCGGGCAGGTCGTCCGGGACGTAGGAGCGCACCCGGTCCAGCTGGATCTGCGAGATCAGCGGACCCATCTGGGTCTTCTCGTCGGCGGGGTCGCCCACGACGACGGACTCGATCGCGGGGGCGAGCAGGTCGAGGAACCGGTCGTACACCGAGCGCTGCACCAGGATGCGGGTCCGGGCGCAGCAGTCCTGTCCGCTGTTGTCGAGGAAGGACATCGGGGTGGCCGCGGCGGCCGCCTGGAGATCGGAGTCGGCGAAGACGATGTTGGGGCTCTTGCCGCCGAGTTCGAGCGTCACCCGCTTCACCAGCGGGGCGCTCGTGGCCATGATGCTCTTGCCGACCCGGGTGGAGCCGGTGAACACGATCTTGGCCACGCCGGGGTGCTCGACGAGTGCGTTGCCCGTCACGTCGCCCGCTCCCGGCAGCACCTGGAAGAGATGCTCGGGCAGGCCCGCTTCCAGGGCGAGTTCGGCCAGCCGCAGGGCGGTCAGCGGTGTGGTCTCGGCCGGTTTGAGGAGGACGGCGTTCCCGGCGGCGAGCGCGGGGGCGGTGCCCCAGGCGGCGATCGGCATGGGGAAGTTCCAGGGCGCGATCACGCCGATGACGCCGAGGGGTTCGAGGATGGTGATGTCGAGGCCGCCGGCAACGGGGATCTGGCGCCCGGTGAGGCGTTCCACTCCCCCGGCGGCGAAGTCGAGGAGGTCGCGGACGTTGCCGGCCTCCCAGCGGGCGTTGCCGATGGTGTGGCCGGCCTCGCGTACCTCCAGGCGGGCCAGTTCCTCGATGTGTTCGTCCACGACGCCGGCGAACCTGCGCAGCAGTCGGGCCCGGTCGGCGGGGGCGGCGGCCGCCCAGCCTTCCTGGGCCTTCGCGGCGCGGGCGACGGCGGCGTCGACCTCGGCGGCGCTCGTCGCCGGGACGGTCTCGATCACCTCGCCCGTGGCGGGGTTGACCACCTCGTGGTGGGCGTGCGTCACAACGTGCCTCACAGACGTTCGAAGGAGCGGCGGAGCTCCCAGTCGGTCACCGCGGCATCGAACGCCTGGAGTTCGACCCGCGCCATGTTGCGGTAGTGCGCGACGACTTCGTCGCCGAAGGCGGCCTTGGCGATGGCGCTGTTCTCCCAGAGCTCGGCGGCTTCCCGCAGGGTGGTGGGGACCTGCTCGTATCCGGCGGTGTACGCGTTGCCGGTGCACTCCTCGGGCAGCTCCAGCTTCTGCTCGATGCCGTGCAGCCCGGCCGCGACCAGTCCGGCGACGGCGAGGTAGGGATTGACGTCACCGCCCGGGAGCCGGTTCTCGAAGCGCATGGAGCGGCCGTGGCCGACGACGCGCAGCGCGCAGGTGCGGTTGTCGTAGCCCCAGGCGACGGCGGTCGGCGCGAAGGAGCCGGGCTGGAACCGCTTGTAGGAGTTGATGTTGGGCGCGTACAGCAGCGAGAACTCGCGCAGGGCGGCCAGTTGTCCGGCGAGGAAGTGGCGCATGACCTGGGACATGCCGCCGGGTCCGTCGCCCGCCATGACGTTGGTGCCGTTCTCGTCCTGGAGCGAGAGGTGGATGTGGCAGGAGTTGCCCTCGCGCTCGTTGTACTTGGCCATGAAGGTGAGCGAGACGCCCTCCTGCGAGGCGATCTCCTTGGAGCCGGTCTTGTAGACCGCGTGCTGGTCGCAGGTGATCAGGGCTTCGTCGTACTTGAAGGCGATCTCGTGCTGGCCGGCGTTGCACTCGCCCTTGGCGGACTCGACGGTCAGTCCGGCCGCGGCCATCTCGTTGCGGATGCGGCGCAGCAGCGGCTCGATCCGTCCGGTGCCGAGGACGGAGTAGTCGATGTTGTACTGGTTGGCCGGGGTGAGATCGCGGTAGTGGCGGTCCCAGGCCTGCTCGTAGGTGTCCTTGAAGACGATGAACTCGAGCTCCGTGCCGGCGTGGGCGGTGAACCCGTGCTCGGCGAGGCGCTCCAGCTGACGGCGCAGGACCTGGCGGGGCGCGGCGACGACGGGCGAGCCGTCGTTCCACGCGAGGTCGGCGACGAGGAGGGCCGTGCCCTCGTTCCAGGGGATGCGGCGCAGGGTGGCGAGGTCGGGGTGCATGGCGAAGTCGCCGTAGCCGCGCTCCCACGAGGACATCTCGTAGCCGTCGACGGTGTTCATCTCGGTGTCGACGGCGAGGAGGTAGTTGCAGCCCTCGGTGCCGTGTTCGAGAACCTCGTCGAGGAAGAACGGTGCGGCGAACCGCTTGCCCTGGAGCCGCCCCTGCATGTCGGGGAAGGCCAGGACGACGGTGTCGATCTCACCGCTCGCGACGAGGGCACGAAGCTCCTCGACCCCGAGCGGGGGTTTGCGGTCTGCCACGGGATTACGCCTCCTTGGGTCAGCCGGAAGCCATAAGGTATTACCGAAGACCATTGCCTGGGAAGAGGAAACGGCGACGTGGCGAAGACGAACGACGCGGCCGACCGGCTGACACCCGTGCTGCGCCCCGTACGCGCGGGCAACGGCTTCGAGGAGGCACTGGAGCAGATTCTCCAGCTGCTGCGCCTCGGGCTGGTCCCCGGCGGCGAGCGGCTGCCCGCGGAGCGTGAGCTCGCCGAGCGGATGGGCATCAGCCGGGTCACCCTGCGCGAGGTGCTGAAGGTCCTCGCCGACCAGGGACTGGTGGAGAGCCGGCGCGGCCGCTACGGCGGCACCTTCGTGCTGCACCGGCCGGACGCCCACGGCGAGGACGAGCTGCGCCGGCGCGTGGCGGATGTCGACGTCGAGGACACCCTGCGCTTCCGTGAGGTGCTGGAGGTCGGCGCGGCGGGACTGTGCGCCGCCCACGGGCTGACCGACCAGGGCGCGAAGCGGCTGCGTACCGCCCTGTCGTCCACGCACGACGCCCCGCTTGCCGACTACCGGCGCGCGGACACGCTGCTGCATCTGACCCTCGCGGAACTGTCCGGATCCCCGACGCTGGCCGCCCGGTACGCCGCGGTGCGGGCGACTCTCAACGATCTGCTCGACTGCATTCCGCTGCTCGTGCGCAACCTCGAACACTCCCAGCAGCAGCACAGCGCGCTGGTCGAGGCGGTACTGGACGGCGACGCCGACGCGGCTCGCGAGGTGATGCGGGAGCACTGCGAGGGCACCGCGGCACTGCTGCGCGGCTTTCTGCCCTGACCGGTCGGCGGGGCGGTCCGCCAAGGGGTGCGCGGGCCGATCCGTAACCTCACCTTTACGCACAGGGGTTGCGCATTCCGGATGGCTGCCGCAAAGGTGTCCGCACAAACCTTTGACTGCCAGGAGCGACTCATGGCCGAAGGCACGACCCCGCGCACCACTTCCTCCGCCGACGACGCCTATCTCCAGCGGCGCACCCTGCGCCGGGGCAGCGCCGGCTGGCTGCTGCTCACCGGACTCGGCGTGGCCTATGTCGTCTCCGGCGACTTCGCCGGCTGGAACACCGGCCTCGCCAAGGGCGGCTTCGGCGGCCTCGCGATAGCCACCCTGCTGATGGGCGTGATGTACGCCTGTCTCGTCTTCGCCCTCGCCGAACTGTCGGCGATCCTGCCCACGGCGGGCGGCGGTTACGGATTCGCCCGCCGCGCCCTCGGCACCTGGGGCGGCTTCCTCACCGGCACGGCGATCCTGATCGAGTACATCCTCGCCCCGGCGGCGATATCGATCTTCATCGGTGACTATGTCGAGTCACTCAACCTCTTCGGCCTGGAATCGGGCTGGCCGGTCTATCTCGCCTGCTTCGTGATCTTCATCGGGATCCACTTGTGGGGAGTCGGCGAGGCGCTGCGCTTCAGCCTGGTCGTCACCGCCATCGCGGTCGCGGCGCTGCTGATCTTCGTGGTCGGCGCGTTCACCGACTTCTCGGCGGGCGGCCTCGACAACATCGCCGTGGACACGGACGCGTTCGCCTCGAGCTCGTGGCTGCCGTTCGGCCTGCTGGGCATCTGGGCGGCCTTCCCCTTCGGCATGTGGTTCTTCCTGGGCGTCGAGGGCGTGCCGCTCGCCGCCGAGGAGGCGAAGGACCCGGTGCGCTCGATGCCGAAGGCCCTCGCCATCTCCATGGGCGTCCTGGCGGTGCTCGCCGTGCTCACCTTCTTCGCCGCGACGGGCGCGAGCGGATCGGACGCCCTGAAGGACGCCGGCAACCCGCTCGTGGTCGCCCTGGAGGGCAGCGGCGACCCGACGCCGCTGAGCCGCTTCGTCAACTACGCGGGGCTCGCGGGCCTGGTGGCCTCGTTCTTCTCGCTGATCTACGCGGGCTCCCGCCAGCTCTTCGCCCTCTCCCGGGCCGGCTACCTCCCGCGCTTCCTCTCGCTCACCAGCCGTCGCAAGTCGCCCTACCTCGGCCTGCTGATCCCCGGCGCGCTCGGATTCGCCCTGGCGGCGGGCACGGGCAACGGCGCGCGGATGCTCAACATCGCGGTCTTCGGGGCAACGATCAGCTACGCGCTGATGGCCCTGTCGCACATCGTGCTGCGGCGCCGCGAGCCGGAGCTTCCGCGCCCGTACCGCACCCCCGGCGGCATCGTCACCTCCTCGGTCGCCTTCGTCCTCGCGCTCTCCGCGCTGGTGGCGACGTTCCTGGTGGACAAGGACGCGGCGTACATCGCGCTCGGCGTCTACGCCGTCGCACTCGCCTACTTCGCGTTCTACTCTCGGCATCATCTGGTCGCGAAGGCGCCGGAGGAGGAGTTCGCGGCGCTGGCGGCGGCGGAGGCCGAACTCGAACGCAAGTGACGCACGTGACGCACGTGACGCACGTGACGTAACGCGACAGGAACGAACGGAGCCACCGTGTCCAAGCCGCTCATCGGGGTCACCACCTACCTCAACCCCGCGACGTGGGGGGTGTGGGAGCTGCCCGCGGCACTGCTGCCGGCGGCGTATCCCCGCATGGTCCAGGCGGCGGGCGGGCTCGCGGCGCTGCTCCCGCCGGACGAGGACCCCGCCTCGGCCGAGGCGGTCGTGGCCCGGCTGGACGGCCTGGTGATCGCGGGCGGTGCGGACGTGGAGCCCGCGCGCTACGGCGCACCGGCAGACCCGCGCACCGGGCCGCCCGCGCGGGACCGGGACGCCTGGGAGCTCGCCCTGATCCACGCGGCGCTGGCCACGGGCACCCCGCTGCTGGGGATCTGCCGCGGGATGCAGCTGCTGAACGTGGCCCTCGGCGGAACCCTGGTGCAGCACCTCGACGGGCATGTGGGCGGTGTGGGCGTCTTCGGCACCCACACGGTCCGGCCGGTCCCCGGCACCCGGTTCGCCTCCATCACCCCGGAGGCGACGAAGGTCCCGACCTACCACCACCAGTCGCTCGACGTCCTGGCCCCGGCCCTGACGGCGGGCGCCCACGCGGACGACGGGACGGTGGAGGCGGTCGAGACCGCGGACGGGTGGGTGCTGGGGGTGCAGTGGCACCCGGAGATGGGCGAGGACGTCCGGGTGATGCGGGCGCTGGTGGAGGCTTCGGCGGGCTGACGTTCGGGGAGCGCGGGCTGCCTGCGGCCGGCGCCCCCGGGCCGACCGCGCTCGGCTGCGGCGGCGGCTCCCGTACGGCTCCGGACCTGCCGCAAGCAGCCTCCGGGGCTGTTACCTCCGCCGCTCAGCCCTGCGTCAGGGACAGCAGTTCTCTCGCCGGCCCGGTGGGCCGGTGGGAGGACGGCCAGACCGCCCGCAGCGACCGGTCCATGCTCACACCCTCCACCGGGACCTCCGTCAGCCGCCGCGCGGCCACTTCCTCGGTCACCGCCAGCTCGCTCAGCACGGCGGGACCCGCCCCGCTCACCGCCGCCGCCTTCACCGCCGTCGTCGACGCCAGTTCCAGCAGCGGTTCCGCCAGGCCCCCGTGGCCGGTGAGCGCCGAGTCGAGCACCTGGCGGGTACCTGATCCGCGCTCCCGCAGGATCAGGGGTTCCGAGGCCAGCTCGCCGGCCGTCAGAGGGCGCTTGCGCCGCGCCCAGGGGTGACCCGGCGCCACCACGACCAGCAGCCGGTCCTGGCCGATCACCGCGCCGTCCAGCCCCTCCGGCACCGACAGGCCTTCCACGAATCCGAGGTCCGCGTCGCCCGCGAGCAGTTGCTGGGCCACCGTCGCGGAGTTGCCCGCCAGCAGCGAGACCGCCGTCCCGGGCCGCTGCGAGCGCAGCGCGATGAGCCAGCCGGGCAGCAGATACTCCGCGATGGTCATCGACGCCGCGACCCGCAGGCGCGAGTCGCGCCGCCCCCGCAGCGCCTGCGTCCCCACATCGAACGCCTCCGCCGCCTCCACGACCCGCCGCGCCCAGTCGGTGACCAGCGCCCCCGCGTCGGTGAGCCGGGAGCCGCGCGGCGAGCGGTCCACCAGGGCGACTCCGAGCTGCCGTTCCATGGAGCGGATCCGGCTGCTCGCGGCGGGCTGGGTGATACCGAGCTCGCGCGCAGCGCGGCCGAGACTGCCGTGCCGGGCGACGGCCAGCAGCAGTTCCAGCGCGCCGAGATCGGGCACGCGGTGTGCCAGCGGTACGCGCTCGCCCTGGTCCTCGCCCTTCGGTCCCCTGCTCATAAACCCAGCTTATGGGGCCATAGGGAGAAGGTCCCTGGTGGGGAGCGCCTCACGACACGACAGTGGAGACATGGTCACCGCCGTACACCCCCGCCCTCGCTCCGTCGTCGAGGCGACCACCCCCTCGCTCACGACCGTACGGCTGCCGACGCTGCGCCACTTCGCCCCGAACTGGTACGCGAGCGTCATGGGCACCGCCATCGTCGCCAACGCGGGTGTCGCGCTCCCCTACGACGTCCCGGGCCTGCGGACCGTCTGCGAGGCGATATGGGCGCTGTCCGCGGTGCTGCTGATCGTGGTGCTCGTCGCCCGCGGGGCGCACTGGCTCCACCACCCCGACCAGGCCCGCGCCCATCTGCTCGACCCGGCGATCGCGCCCTTCTACGGATGTCTGTCGATGGCGCTGCTGGCCGTCGGCATCGGCACGGTCTCCGTCGGCCGGGATGTGATCGGCGAACCGGCGGCGGTCGCGGCCGCGTTCGCCCTCTTCGGTGTCGGTACCCTCATCGGCCTCGTCGTGGCGGTCGCCGTCCCGTATCTGATGGTCGTCCGCCACCGCGTGGCCCCGGGCACGGCCTCACCGGTGTGGCTCCTGCCCGTCGTCTCCCCCATGGTCGCCGCGTCCCTCGGCGCTCTGCTGGTCCCGCATCTGCCCGCCGGTCACGGGCGCGAGGCGCTGCTGCTCGGCAGTTACGCGATGTTCGGCATCAGCCTGATCGCCACGCTGGTGATCCTGCCGGTGGTCTTCTCCCGGCTGGTCCACCACGGCCGCCTGCCCCTCGCGCTGACCCCGACGCTCTTCCTGGTCCTCGGCCCGCTCGGCCAGTCGACGACGGCGGTCGGCAAACTCGCGGACGTGGCCCCGGGCGCGATCCAGGCGCCGTACGCCGCGGGGTTCGTCGCCTTCGCCGTGATCTACGGCGTGCCCGTCATGGGCTTCGCGCTGATGTGGCTGGTGCTCGCCGGCGCCATGGTGGTGCGGGCCGCCCGGGACGGCATGCCGTTCTCGATGAGCTGGTGGGCCTTCACCTTCCCCGTCGGCACCTGTGTGACGGGCGCGGCGAGTCTCGCCCACCACACCGGGCTGCCGGCGCTGAAGTGGCTGGCCGTCGGCCTCTACCTGCTGCTGGTCACGGGCTGGGTGATGGCGGGGGTGCGCACGGTGCGCGGCCTGCTCAGCGGAGCGCTGCTCGCAGCGCCTCGCTGAGCACCACGGGCGCCTGCGCCAACGACGGCCCGTACCAGGTCAGATGGCGGCCGCTGACGAGTGCCGCCGCCATGTCGGGGAACGCCTCGGGTCCGTCCTCGGCCGTGAAACGGTACGGCTCGTCGGGGAGCACCGCCAACCGGGCCCCGGTGTCGCGCAGTTCGTCCAGGGGAATGCGGGGGTAGCGCTCGGCGTGCCCGGCGTAGGCATGCGTCACGCCGAGCCTCGCCAGCAGGTCGCCGGCGAAGGTGTCCCGGCCCAGCACCATCCAGGGCCGCCGCCAGATGGGGACGACGGCGCGCAACGGGCCCGGCTCGTCCAGCGGTTCGACCAACGACCAGGCCTCGCGGGCCTCGTCGAGCCAGGCCGGCGGGGCGAGGCCGCAGCCCGCCACCAGGACCCGCCTCAGTTCGCCGAAAGCCTGCTCCAGGTCGCGCACCTCGGTGACCAGGACCTCGACCCCCGCGGCGCGCAGAGCGGCGAGGTCGGGCTCCCGGTTCTCCTCCTCGTTGGCGATCACCAGATCGGGGCGGAGGGCGATCACCGCGGGGACGTCGGGGTTCTTGGTGCCGCCGATGCGCGGGACGTCGAGATCCGCGGGATGTGTGCACCAGTCCGTGGCGCCGACCAGCATCCCGGGCGCGCTGACGGCCACCGCCTCGGTCAGCGACGGCACGAGGGAAACCACACGCATGAGGGCTCCTGAAGCCTGCCGGCCTACGGTTCCGGCGTCTCGAGGTGCTCGGCGACGGTGACCACGACAATGCGGGTCTCGGGCAGGGTCGCCCGCCACCGGTGCCGCACCCCGCCGGACAGGAACAGGGTGTCGCCCCGGGCCAGGCGGTAGGCGCGGCCCTCGGCCTCCAGCTCCACCGCGCCGTCGGCGATGTACATCAGCTCGTCGTTGCGGTGCTGGAACTCTCCGCCGGTGTCGTGCTCCCCGGTGAACTCCAGGGCTTCGAGCTGGTGCCGGCCGCGGACGAGCCGCCGGGCTCTGGGCACAGGCGGTGCGTCGTCGTCCTCGTCGGCGCGTACGACCGCGACCGTGCGGGCGGCGTCGGACGCGGCGAGCAGCCGGCTCGTCGTGGTCTCCAGGGCGTCGGCGACCCGCTGGAGGGAGCGGACGCTGGGTCGGGCGCGTTCGTTCTCGACCTGGCTGAGAAAGGGGATGGACAGGCCGCTGCGCTCGGCGACCGTGGCAAGGGTGAGGTCGAGCGCACGGCGGCGCCGGCGCACGGCAGCGCCGACTCGAAGACGCTCGGTCTCCTTCGGGTCCTTGCCGTCCTTCTCGTCCATCTGCCGGGCTCCCCTTCCCCT
This sequence comes from Streptomyces sp. CA-251247, assembly GCF_050952975.1. Taxonomy (NCBI): domain Bacteria; kingdom Bacillati; phylum Actinomycetota; class Actinomycetes; order Kitasatosporales; family Streptomycetaceae; genus Streptomyces; species Streptomyces sp. CA-251247. The sequence continues at coordinate 1,551,474 of NZ_CP191861.1, forward strand.
CGTCTGTCTTCACCTTACGCAGCTTCGGGGTCCGACCGCTCCCGCATCAGGTCACGGGCCCGGTGCCGGCGGGGAAAGCCGGACGGGGCGGCCCCCGCCTCCGGCGAGAACCACCCCGTTGCGCTCCGGGTACGGCAGGCAGCCCTGCCGTCACTGTGTGCGACCGCTACTGCGGCGCCATCCGGTCGGCGATGCCCGGGTTCTCCTTCATCCAGGCCTTCACCGCCTCCTCCTCGTGTCCCGTTCCGTGCTTCTGGATCTCGTTCTCCAGGCCGGCGAGCTGCTTCTCGCTGAGCTTGAAGTTCTTGAGCCAGGCGGTCAGCCGCGGATAGTTCTTCGGGAAGTCCTTGCTCGCCACCGTGTGGATCCGGTCCCCCGTGCCGAAGGCCTTCTTGGGGTCCTTCAGCTTGGTGAGGCCGTACTCGCTGTAGGCCCAGTGCGGGGTCCACAGCATGACCGCGATCGGTTCCTTCTTGGCGTACGCCCGCTTCAGCTCGGCGAGCATGCCGGGGGTGGAGCTGTCGACGACCTTGTACTCACCGTCGATGCCGTAGCCCGGCAGGACCTTGTTCTTGAGGATGTTCATGGTCTCGGTGCCTGGCTCGATACCGACGATCCGGCCCTTGAACTCTCCGCCGCGGCCCTTGAGATCCTCGAGCGAGTCGACACCCTTCACATAGGAGGGCACCGCGATCTCCAGTGAGGTGGGTCCGTACCAGGAGCCGACGTCGGTGAGTTTGTCGCCGTACTTGTCCCAGTACTTCTTCTGGGTGTTCGGCAGCCAGCCGTCGAACTGGACGTCGATCTGACCGCGCGACATCGCGGTGTACATGGGACCGACCTCGAACTGCTTGAGATTCATCGTGTACCCGCGCTCCTCGAGGACCGCCTTCCACAGATACGTGGCGGCGATGTCCTCCTCCCACGGGAACCAGGCGACCTCCAGCGGGCGTTCGCGCTCGTCCTTGCCGTTCGCGGCCTTGCCCGCCTTGGCGACGGGGGTCCACTTGTCGGCGAGCCCGGGGTTCTTGGCCAGCCAGTCGCGTACGGCGTCCTGCTCCTTGCCCTTGCCGGTCTTCTGGATCGTCGCTTCGAGGTCCGTGAGCTGCTTCTCGGTCATCTTGAAGCTCTTCAGCCACTTGCCGACCTGCGGGTTGTCCGCCGAGAAGCCCTTGCGCGCCAGCGTGTGCACGCCGTCGCCCTTGCCCCACGACACCTTGGGGTCCTTGAGCTTCTTCAGGTCGTAGCTGCTGTAGGCCCAGTGCGGCGACCACAGCGTGGTGACGATCGGTTCCTTCTTCTCGTACGCGCGCTTCAGCTCGGCGAGCATGCCGGGCGTCGAACCGTCGACGACCTTGTACTCGCCCTCCAGGCCGTACTCCTTGAGCACCTTGTCCTTGAGCAGGCCCATCATCCCGGCGCTCGGCTCGATGCCGATGATCCGGCCCTTGAACTGTGCCGACTTCCCCTTGAGGTCCGCCAGCGAGTCGATGCCCTTCACATAGGAGGGCACGGACAGCTCCAGCGAGGTGGGGCCGTACCAGGAGCCGAGGTCCTCCAGCTTGCTCTGGTACTTCTTCCAGTACTGGGCGTGGGTGACGGGCAGCCAGGAGTCGGTCTGGAAGTCGATCTGGCCGCCGGCGAGGCCGGTGTAGAGCGATCCGGCCTCCAGCTGCTTGGTGTCGACCTCGTAGCCGCGCTGCTCCAGCAGCTCCTTCCACAGGAAGGTGGAGGCGATGCCCTCGTCCCAGGGGATGTAGCCGATGGAGACCTTCTTGCCCTGACCCACGTTCGAGGCGTCGGACGCGTCGGCGGACTTGGTGCCGCCGAACATGCCCATGCCGCCCGCGACCAGCGCGAGGACGACGACACCGACGACCGCGACGACGGGCTGCGGGCGGTGGTCCCAGATCTTCGGTCCGCCGGTCAGTGCCTTGGCCCGGGCGATCGCGCGACGGCCCAGCGGCGAGACCTGGCGGCCGAGCGCGCCGGTGATCCGGTCCAGGTACATGGCGAGGATGACGATGGAGATGCCCGCCTCGAAGCCGAGGCCGATGTCGACGTTGCCGATGGCGCGGTACACGGCGCCGCCGAGCCCGCCGCCGCCGACCATGCCCGCGATGACGACCATGGACAGGCCCAGCATGATGACCTGGTTGATGCCGGCCATGATCGTGGGCAGCGCGAGCGGCAGCTGTACGCGCAGCAGGGTGTTGCGCGGAGTGGTGCCGAACGCCTCTGCGGCCTCGACGAGTTCCTCGTCGACCTGGCGGATGCCGAGCTCGGTCATCCGTACGCCGGGCGGCAGCGCGAAGACGATGGTGGCGATGATGCCGGGCACCACGCCGACGCCGAAGAAGATGATGCCGGGGATCAGGTACACCATCGCCGGCATGGTCTGCATGAAGTCCAGGACCGGCCGGGTCACGGCGCTGACGGTCTTGGAGCGCGAGGCCCAGATGCCGAGCGGGACGGCGATCACCAGCGTGACGATGGTGGCGACGAGCACCAGCGAGAGGGTCGACATCGCGTCGTCCCACAGCTCGATGGAGTCGATGAGGGCGAAGCCCACGAAGGCGAGCCCGCCGGCGAGCAGGCCGCGCAGCCACCAGGCCACGACGGCGAGCATGCCCGCGAACAGCAGCGGTTCGGGTGCGGAGAGCACCGAGTCGATGCCGTCGTACATCCCGGTGACGACCGAGCTGATGGCGTCGAACAGCCAGGAGAGGTGGGACTGGAGCCAGTTGACACCGCTGTCGACCCAGTCGCCGAGATGGAGCCTAGGCACTGGCCACCGCCTTGTCGGCCGCGTCGGCGTCGCCGGACGTGGCGAGACTCTTCGCGGGGGCCGCGCTCTGCGGCGGTATCGGTGCCGGGGTCATGGGCTCGCCGAGGACGGCGAGCAGCCGGGCACGCGGCACGACGCCGATGAGTTCGCCCTCGTCGTCGACGACGGCGACAGCGACACCGCTGGTGGAGCAGGGCGTGAACAGCTCGATGATCGGCGTGTCCGCGGAGACGGTGGCGGGGGCGGCGGCGAGTACGTCGCGTGCGCCCTTCAGCTCCTTGCCGTTGTCCGTCCTGCTGCCGTACGCGGTCTCCGGGTCGGCCATGATCGCGCCGGCGGTGAGGACGCGGGAGCGGTCGACGTCCTGGGTGAAGGAGGCGACGTAGTCGTTGGCGGGCGTGACGAGGATGTCCTCGGCGGTGCCCAGCTGCACGATCTCGCCGTCGCGCATCACGGCGATGCGGTCGCCGAGGCGCATGGCCTCGTTCAGGTCGTGGGTGATGAAGACGATGGTCTTCTTGAGCCGCTTCTGGAGCTCCAGGAGCTGGTCCTGCATGTCGCGGCGGATCAGCGGGTCGAGCGCGCTGAAGGACTCGTCCATCAGCAGGAGATCGGCGTCGGTGGCGAGCGCGCGGGCGAGGCCGACACGCTGCTGCATGCCGCCGGACAGCTCGTCGGGCCAGGAGTTCTCCCAGCCGGCGAGGCCGACCATCTCGAGCGCCTCGGCGGCTCGGCGGTCGCGCTCCGGGCGGGCGACGCCCTGGACCTCGAGCCCGTAGCCGGCGTTCTCCAGAACGCTGCGGTGCGGGAACAGCGCGAAGTGCTGGAAGACCATGCTGATCTTCGTGGAGCGGACGGTGCGCAGATCGCGCGGGCTCAGGGCGGTGAGGTCCTGGCCGTCGAAGAGGACGCGTCCGGCGGTGGGGTCGAGCAGCCCGTTCAGCATGCGCAGCAGCGTGGACTTGCCGGACCCGGAGAGGCCCATGACAACGAAGATCTGACCCGGTTCGACGGCGAACGAGGCGTCGATCACCGCTGCGGTCGTGCCATCGCTGCGGAGCTCGTCGCGGCCGGCCCCGCCTTCGAGCCTGCTCACCGCTTCGTCGGGTCGTCTGCCGAACACTTTGTACAAGTGCTCGGCTTGCAGCCTGGACACATACACCTCACCGATCGAACCGAAAACGGTCTGCCATCCCCGACTGGCAGACCGTGGAGCTTCGCGGGGTCGGCCCGCTTGCCCGAGGCAATTGTTGAAACATGCACGGGGTCCGCTCCGGGCCCGCGCCTTCCCTGGCGAGAACAAGCCAAACGAAAGAGTGACCCAGGTCACCTTCCGGCCACCCGGGGGGTGTTCACCGAGTGGCACCCGGCGCTCCATGGGGCTCGCCGGGGAAGAGGTGGCTGTCGGTGGGGTGCGGCATCATCGGGGTGTGACGCGACGCCTGATGCTCCTCGACACCGCTTCCCTCTACTTCCGCGCCTACTTCGGGGTCCCCGACTCCGTGCGGGCTCCCGACGGCACCCCGGTCAACGCCGTGCGCGGGCTGCTCGAATTCATCACGCGGCTGGTCCAGGACCACCATCCCGACGACCTGGTGGCCTGCTGGGACAACGACTGGCGGCCACAGTGGCGAGTCGACCTGATCCCGTCGTACAAGGCGCACCGCGTCGCCGTGGAGACGGAGCGGAACCACCCGGACGAGGAGGAGATCCCGGACACCCTGTCTCCCCAGGTTCCGGTGATCGCGGCGGTGCTGGACGCGCTGGGCATCGCCCGGGTCGGCGCCGACGGCTACGAGGCCGACGACGTCATCGGCACGCTCACCGCGCGCGCCACCGGTCCGGTGGACATCGTCACCGGCGACCGTGACCTGTTCCAGCTGGTCGACGACGCCCGCGGCCGACGGGTGCTGTATCCGCTCAAGGGCGTCGGGACGCTCCAGACGACGGACGAGGCCTGGCTGCGCGAGAGGTACGGCGTGGACGGCCCCGGGTACGTGAATCTGGCGCTGCTGCGGGGCGACCCGAGCGACGGCCTGCCGGGCGTGCCCGGGATCGGCGAGAAGACCGCGGCCAAACTACTGGACGCCTTCGGCGATCTGGCCGGAATCATGGCCGCCGTCGATGACCCGGCCGCGAAGCTCACGCCGTCGCAGCGCAAGCGGCTCGACGAGTCGCGGGACTACGTGGCGGTCGCGCCGACGGTCGTCCGGGTCGCCTCCGACGTGGCGTTGCCCCCCTTCGACCCCGCCCTGCCCACGGAACCGCGCCATCCTGAGACCTTGAACGAACTCGCGGCACAGTGGGGACTCGGCGGCGCGCTGCTGCGCTTGCTGGGCACTCTTCGCGCCTGAGGTGTTAACTTAGGCAAGCCTAAGCAGCACGAGTTCAGGGAGACCGCCGTGGCAGAACGACCGGCCCGCACGTCACCGAAGGCCTACGAGTCGCGGGTGGTGCACACCGAGCACCTCACCCCGCACATGGTGCGCATCGTCCTCGGAGGCGAAGGGCTGGCGGACTTCGGTCTCGACGGCTTCACCGACCACTACGTCAAGCTCCTGTTCACGCCCGAGGGCGTCAGCTACCCGGAGCCGTTCGACATGGACCGGATCCGTGCGGAGTTCCCGCGCGATCAGTGGCCCGCGAACCGCACGTACACGGTCCGGAGTTGGGACCGGGACAGCGGCGAGCTGACGATCGACTTCGTGGTCCACGGCGACGAGGGCCTCGCCGGCCCCTGGGCGGCGAGGGCCCGCGTGGGTGACACCCTGCGCATCCTCGGCCCCGGCGGCGGATACGCGCCCGACCCGGCTGCGGACTGGCATCTGCTGGTGGGCGACGAGAGCGCGCTGCCGGCGATCGCCGCGGCACTGGAGAACATGCCGACGGGTGCGCGGGTGCACGCCTTCGTGGAGGTCGACGGCCCCGAGGACGAGCAGAAGGTCGTCACGCCCGACGGCGTGGAGATCCACTGGCTGTACCGCTCGGGCCGGCCGGTCGGCGAGGCGCTGGTGGCGGCGGTGACCGCGCTGGAGTTCCCCGAGGGCACGATGTGCGCGTTCGTCCACGGCGAGGCGGGCTTCGTGAAGGAACTGCGCCGCCATCTGCGACTGGAGCGGCAGGTACCGCGCGAACAGCTGTCGATCTCGGGTTACTGGCGACTGGGCCAGAGCGACGAGGCGTGGCGCGCGGTGAAGCGCGAGTGGAACGAGCAGGTGGAGCGGGAGCAGGAACCGGCGGCCTGACGACGCGTCGGGGGCGTGCGCCTGGGGTCGAGCGGGCCTGCTCACGGGCCCGGCCCGGGTGACCCGGGGGCGAGGCGCCTCGCCGAGCATCTCGCGTACGCGGGTGCCGACGTGACGGTCCTCGCGAGGTGCACACCTCGACGAACGACCGCCCGCGCGCTGTCGACACCCGCGGCGGCCGAGCCGAGCCCGCATCGCGCCCGAGCACCGGGCGCTCGCGCCTCGACCGCCCGCCCGGTCCAGGTCCGCGACCGCCGGCCGCCCCGCACCCGCACCCGCACCCGCACCCGCACGTCAATCGGGCAACCGCCTCCGCCGGTCCCCCACTTCAGCCCCGCGCCCTGTTCGCGCGGCTATCCCACCCCGGTCGACCTCGCCGCCCCACCCTGGCCGTTCACGTACGCCCACGCCGAACCGTCCGCGTGCGCGAGCCTGCGCAGTGACGCCAGGAGCGCGTCCCCGAGGACCGTGCCGACGACCGCGCTCTCCACCACACCGTCCCGGCCCGCCCGGCGCGCGACATACGCCAGGTCCGTCCGTGCCACCTTCTCCGCCGCGTCCGCGTAGGTGTCGAGCACCTGGGCGAAGTCCCCGTGGCCGGCCCGCCCCAGCGCGGCCAGGGCCGTCGCGAGCGCGTCCGCGGCCGGGGAGTCGTCCTCGACGAGCCAGCCGCGCCGGGCGATCAGTTCCCGCACCAGCACGCGCGCGGCGTCCCGTTCGGCATCCGCCTCTCCCCCGGCGTACCGCGGGGCGATCAGATCCGCGGCCACACCCAGCACACTGTGCACCGACCTGCCGCCGTCGTCGACAGCGGCGAGTACGTCCGCGACCGCCGCCACCTTGAGGCCACCGACATCCAACAGGGCGCGGATCAGGCGCAGTCGGCGTTCGTGTACCTCGTCGTATGCCGCCTGGTTCGGGCTGGTCAGCCGGCCGGCCGGCAGGAGCCCTTCCCGGACGTAGTACTTGATCGTGGGTACCGGCACGCCGGTCCTGCGGCTCAACTCCCCTATGCGCACGACGTGTTCATCCTTCCGCCCTTGCCGGTGCACCTGCACGTCATGGATAGTGAGGCTATCCGATAGTGGGTAGTTCCACTATCCATAGCCACGTTCCCGGCGACTCGGGCCCCTCGGACCCGGAAAGGAGCTCGCACCATGACCGCCTTCCTCTTCCAGCTCTCCTTCTATCTGGCGAGTCCGGTGTGGCTGCTGATGATCTTCGCGCCGACCCGGCGCGTCACCGCCCGCGTCGCCGCGTCCCCGCTGACCGTCCTCCCGGTGCTGGTCGTCTACGTGACCATGGCCGTCCCGGTCTTCCCGGAGATCTGGACGGCCGTGAGCAGCCCGGACATCGACAGGTTCCGCGAGCTGACCGAACTGGCGGGCGGCGCGGGCGCGGTGTGGGCGCAGGTCATCGCCTGGGACCTGCTGCTCGGCCAGTGGATGTACCTCGAAGGACGGCGGCTGGGGATCAGCCCTCTGGTGATGAGCCCGCTGCTGGTCTTCACCATCCTGCTCTCCCCGCTCGCGTTCCCCGCCTTCCTGCTGCTGCGCGCGGTACGGATGCGGTCCGCCGCCCGTGCGGCCGCCGGCGCCGACCGGACCACCCGGCCGGTGTCCGTTCAGGGGCGCTAGTCAGGAGCCCTGGCCCGGCTCCCGGCCCGAACCGCCCCCACCGACGGGTACCTGCGGGACCGCCCGGACCCCACTCGTGCAACCATCTGCGAACCCGGACCAATCCGCAGCACCAGCAGCACCGAATGCCTGGTGATTCTGTCCGGACGAGATGCCCGCACAGTGGAGGAAGCTGCGTGAACGACGCCGTACGCATCGGCGGTCCCGCCTCGGCGCGACCAGATCTGCAACAGTTGCTCGCCCTGGTGGCCCGCGGTGACCAGGACGCCTTCTCGCGGGTGTACGACGCGGCGTGCGGACCGGTACTCGGCCTGGTCCGGGCCGTGTTGCGGGACCCGGCCCAGTCGGAGGAGGTGACCCAGGAAGTGCTGATCGAGGTGTGGCGCACCGCGGCACGTTTCCAGCCGACCCGCGGATCGGCCATGACCTGGATCCTCACGCTCGCGCACCGGCGCGCGGTGGACCGCGTCCGGTCGGCGCAGGCGGCCACGGACCGCGAACGGCGGGCCGCGCTGCTGGAGCGGACACCCGCGTACGACGAGGTCACCGAGCAGGTCGAGGCCCGGCTCGAACGCGAGCAGGTACGGCGGTGCCTCGGCGGACTGACCGAGCTCCAGCGCCAGTCGGTGACCCTCGCGTACTACCGGGGGCTGGCCTACCGCGAAGTGGCCGAACTGCTCTCCGTGCCGCTGGGCACGGTCAAGACGAGACTGCGCGACGGGCTCATCCGGCTGCGCGACTGCCTGGGGGTGAGCGCATGACCACCGCTGATCTGCACACGCTGACCGGCGCCTATGTGCTGCACGCGCTGGCGCCCGACGAGCGCGCCGAGTTCGAGCGGCACATGGAGAACTGTCCGTCCTGCGAACAGGAGGTGAGGGAACTCGCCGCGACGGTCAGCAAATTGGGCATGGCCGCCGCCGTGGTCCCGCCACCCGCGCTCAAACAGCAGGTGATGCGCAAGATATCCGCCGAACGCCAGCAGCCGCCGCGCGTCACCCGGCTGCACGCCGGCCGGCGCCGCAGCCGCGGGCTGTCCCGCTTCGTGCTGGCGGCCTGTCTCGCGGCGGCCGCCGCCTTCGGCGGGGTCTCTTTCTGGCAGCACCAGGAGGCTCAGGACGCCCGCCGGGCGGCGCATCGCGCGGAGCAGCAGACGGCCGAGCTCGCCGCGGTCCTCGCCGCGCCGGACGCCCGGGTCAGCAGTACCAAGCTCCAGGACGGCGGCCGCGGCACGATCGTTGTCTCCAAGAGCCGCAACCAGGCTGCCTTCCTCGTCTCGGGGCTGCCCAGGCCCCCGGCGGGCAAGGTCTACCAGCTCTGGTTCAACGACGGCGGCACCATGCGGCCGGCCGGACTGATGGACCCTGCCACCGCCGACAACGCGCTCCTGATGGACGGTCCGGTGAACGCGGCCTCCGGCATGGGCGTCACCGTCGAGCCGGCCGGCGGCTCGCCGAAGCCCACCAGCGACCCCGTGGCTCTGATGAACTTCCCTGCCTGAGGAAGGACGGCTCATGAGTGTTGCGGTCATGCTCTTCACCTCCGACCTGCGGGTGCACGACCAGCCGGCGCTGTGCGCCGCCGTGCGCGGGGCGGACGAGGTGGTGCCGTTGTTCGTGGTGGACCGCGGGGTGCAGCGGGCGGGGTTCGCCGTGCCCAACCGCCGTGCCTTTCTGGCGGATTGCCTCGCCTCGCTCGACGCGGGTCTGCGGGAGCGAGGGGGCCGCCTGGTGATCCGTATCGGCGATGTCACCGAGCAGGTGTGCCGGGTCGTCACCGAGAGCGGCGCCCGCGCGGTGCACATCGCCGCCGGCGTCAGCGCCTATGCCAAACGCCGGGAGGACCTGCTGCGCACGGCGCTGACGGCGGTCCGATGCGTCCTGCATGTGCACGAGGGGGTCACCACCGCGGTGCCACCCGGGCAGCTGACACCCGCCGACAGCAACCACTACGCGGCGTTCGAGCCGTACTTCGGCAGCTGGACCCGGGCGGGCCTGCGCGAGGTGGTGGCACCGCCCCGCGCCGTGCCGGTCCCCGAGCTGGCGGGCCATCCGCTGCCCCGGCGGACCGCGGTGACCGGGGTGTCGCCCGCGGTCGCCAGGGGCGGTGAGCACGAGGGACGGCAGCGGCTGACCGCCTGGCTCGACCGCGGCGGCCCGGGCACCGAGGCGTACGGGGAGCGGCACGACGACCTGTCCGGGGACACCACCTCGCGGCTCTCGCCCCATCTGCATTTCGGCACCCTGTCCGCGGCCGAACTGGTGGGGCGGGCACGCAGCGTGGACGGCCCGGGCGCGGACGCGTTCGTACGGCGGCTGGCACGGCGGGACTTCCACCATCAGGTCCTCGCGGCGCGCCCGGACGCGGCCCACGCCGACTACCGTCCGCGCGGCGACCGGTGGCGCCGGGACGAGAAGGACGTCACCGCGTGGAAGGAGGGGCGCACCGGCTGCCCCGTCGTGGACGCGGGCATGCGGCAGCTGCTGCACGAGGGTTGGATGCACCACCGCTCCCGGCTGCTCGCGGCGGACTACCTGACGAAGACGCTGTACGTGGACTGGCGCATCGGGGCGCGTCACTTCCTGGACCTGCTGGTCGACGGGGACATCGCCGACAACCAACTCAACTGGCAGGGGGCCGCGGGCACCGGAACGGATCCGCGGACGGACAGGGTCCTCGATCCGCTCGCGTCGGCGCAGCGCTTCGACCCGCACGGCGACCATGTGCGCCGCTGGGTTCCCGAACTCGCCGAGCTGGCCGGGCCCGAGGTGCACCGGCCCTGGGCTCTCGACGATCTGCGGCGGGCCCGACTCGACTACCCGGAGCCACTGGTGGACCCGGAGGAGGGCCGGGCACGCTGCGAGCAGGCCCGCGGTCAGGTCTGACCCGGGGCGCTGTCAGAAGCCCCGGGGCCGCGCCGGACAGAAGCCCCGGGGCCGCGCCGGGCCGGTCATGAACCCGGCCCGTCCTTGGTCAGCAGCAGCTGCTGGACGTCCAGATAGCCGGAGCGGAAGCCCGCTTCGGAGTAGGCGAGATAGAAGGTCCACATCCGGCGGAAGGTCTCGTCGAAGCCGAGGGCTCCGACGTCGGCGGCCCGCTCGGTGAAGCGTTCGCGCCACAGCCGCAGGGTTTCCGCGTAGTGCGGTCCGAAGCTGTCCCGCGCCGCCACGCGCAGAGCGGTGCAGCCGCCGACGACCTGCTCGATCGCCTCGGCCGACGGCACCATGCCGCCGGGGAAGATGTACTTCTGGATCCAGGTGTGCGTGCTCCGGGAGGCGGTCATCCGGTCGTGCGGCATGGTGATGGTCTGGAGGGCGACCCGGCCGCCGGGCGCGAGCAGACGGTCCAGCGCCATGAAGTAGTCGGGCCAGAACTCCGCGCCGACCGCCTCGACGGTCTCCCCGCTCACGATGGCGTCGTAACGCCCGAGGACGTTGCGGTAGTCCCGCAGCAGGACGGTCACCCGGTCCTCGAGACCGGCCCGGCGGATCCGCCGGCGGGCGAGCACCTGCTGCTCCCGTGAGAGCGTCACGGTCAGCACACGTGCCCCGCGCTGCGCCGCGCGGATCGCCAGCTCTCCCCAGCCCGTGCCGATCTCCAGCAGCTGGGTCCCGGCGGTGACGTTCGCCCGGTCGAGCAGCCGGTCGATCCTGCGGTGCTGCGCGGCGGCCAGCAACTGCGGCTCGGCGGGGAACCCGCGGAAGAGGGCGGAGGAGTACGACAGGGTCTCGTCGAGGAAGAGCGCGAACAACTCGTTGGAGAGATCGAAGTGATGGCTGACGTTGGCCTGGGCGCCCTCGACCGTGTTGCGGTGCTCGGCCGGCTGCGGGATCGCCCACGCGTCACGCAGCCGTTGCAGCGTTCCCGGCACGAGCGAGGCGGCGTTCTCGGCGAGCACGGTGAGTACGCCGACGAGGTCGCGGGCCTCCCACTCGCCCGCCATGTACGACTCACCGAAACCGATGAGGCCGCTGTGCCCGATGCGCCGGAAGAAGCGCTGCGGCTCGTGGACCTCCATGAACGGCCCACCCCGCCCGACCGGTTCCCCGCCACCGAGGCGCACCCGCAACGGCAGCCTGCCGAGCGCGCGACGCACGAGCCGTTCGGCGACCGCCGTCCGCAGCGGGGACGTCCGGGGCAGGCCGGCCACGTCGGGCCAGCGCCGGGCATCGACGGGGGCGGTGCGCGGGCGCGCGGGGGACGCTGAGGACACGGACACGGTCACTTCACACCCTCCTGAGGAACACGAACGGGACGAGGCTGTACGAGCAATTCGCGTGAGAACAGGCGGGGTTGAGCCCCGCGGTGCACGGCAGGACGCGGACGGTCGCCGGGTGCCGCATCGAGGGAGCGCCGCACGACGTCCGCCGCGCGCAGATGGGCGACACCGCTGCCCACCACGGCCGTGCGAGACCGGTTCACTGTCATTCCCGCTCCCTCCGAACGGCGTCCGGCACCGTCCCTCAGGGGGGAATTCGGTGCCGGAGGGGTATCGGATTGGTCGGGATCGATCTGTTGTGGCTGGGCCCTCAGGTGGTTGTGGCGCGGCCGGTTGTCCGGCTCGGGGTCTTGTGGCTCGGGCCCTTGTTCGGTGGGGGTTCTTGTGGCTCGGGCCCATGTGGCTCGGACCGAGGTGCTTGTGGCTCAGCCGGTTGTTCGGTGCGGGTTCTTGTGGCTGGGCCCTCAGGTGGTTGTGGCGCGGCCGGTTGTTCGGTTGCTGTCCCGGTGCCGTTCCGGGGTCATGTCCGGGACTGCGGTCCTCACCGCGCTTCGCGCGAGTTGCGGGCGCTTTGACGTCCCGGACACGACCCCTGCACGTCCCCGTCCCTGAACCCGAGCCCTCGCTCCCGCCGGACCCGTATCCGCACCCCCGCAGCACGAGCCCTAGTCCGTCGGCAGACCGGTCGGGGGATCGCTGACGGGCGGGAGGGGGACGGGGGCGCAGGAGGGGGGTGTCCGGACGTCAAAGCTTCAGCAACTCGCGCGAAGCGCGGTGAGAAAGCAGTCCGGACACCCCCCTCCGGAGAACCCGGCCCCCGCACCCACCCACCGGACCAAGCGCAGCCGCACCACAAAAACCCGCCCAAGAGGACCCGCTCCACACCACGCCCGCTCAACCGACCGAGCTGTACGCAACAACCCCCCGCAGCAACCCGTCCACCGCCTTGCGCGCGTTCTTCGAGACCGTGCTGCCTTCCCTCGGTGCCGCCGCCGCGATCTGACCGAGTACGTCGATCACCTGCTTCGTCCACCGCACGAAGTCACCCGCCGGCATGTCCGCCTCGCGCAGCACCTCGTCCAGGCTCTTGTCCGACGCCCACTGGTACGCCGCCCAGGCGAAGCCCAGGTCCGGTTCCCGCTGGCCCACGCCCTCCGTCTGGTTGATCTTGAAGTCCTCTTCGAGCGCGTCGAGCCTGCCCCAGATGTGCACCATCTCGCCGAGCGCGACCTTCGCCTTGCCCGCCGGGACCTTCGGGGCCACCGCGTCGTCCGACTGACGCGCCTCGTAGACCAACGCCGAGACGCACGCGGCCAGTTCGGCCGGGTCGAGCCCCTCCCACACACCCTCGCGCAAGCACTCGCTCGCCAGCAGGTCGAGCTCGCCGTAGAGCCGGGCGAGACGCTTGCCGTGTTCGGTGACCTCGTCGTCGCGCAGATAGTCCATCTCGGTCAGCAGCGCCACGATCCGGTCGAAAGTGCGGGCGATGGTGTTCGTCCGCCCCTCGATCCGCCGCTCCAGCTGACGCGTGTCCCGCTGGAGCCGGTGGTAGCGCTCGGCCCAGCGCGCATGGTCCTCGCGCTCGTCGCAGCCGTGGCACGGGTGCGCGCGCAACTCCGAACGCAGCCGGGCGATCTCGCGGTCGTCCGCCGCTGTCGCCCGCTGCTTGCGGTGCCGGTCGGGGACGATGTGACCCGCCTTGGTGCGCAGCGCGGACGCCAGGTCGCGCCGCGACTGCGGTGACCGCGCGTTGAACGACTTCGGGATCCGCATCCGCTCCAGCGGCTCCACCGGCACCGGGAAGTCCATCGACGCCAGCCGCTTGACCTGCCGCTCGGCGGTCAGCACCAACGGCCGCGGGCCGTCGTGCTGTTCGAACCCGCGGTGGCCGTTGGTCCGTCCCGCCGGGATACCGGGGTCGAGCACCAGCGCCAGACCGGCGAACTTGCCCGTCGGGACGTGGATGACGTCGCCGGGCTTCAGCTTCTCCAGCGAGGTCGCCGCCGCGGCCCGCCGCTGGGCCGCTCCCTGCTTCGCCAGCTCGTTCTCGCGGTCCTTGAGTTCACGGCGCAGCCGCGCGTACTCCTCGAAGTCGCCGAGGTGGCAGGTCATGCCCGCGCGGTAGCCCTCCAGGCCCTCTTCGTTCTTCTGGACCTGACGCGAGATACCGACGACGGACCGGTCCGCCTGGAACTGCGCGAACGACGTCTCCAGCAGCTCGCGCGAACGGTGCCGCCCGAACTGCTGCACCAGATTGACCGCCATGTTGTACGACGGCCTGAAGCTGGAGCGCAGGGGGTAGGTCCGCGTGCCGGCGAGACCGGCGAGCGCGGCCGGGTCCATGCCGCGCTGCCACAGCACCACGGCGTGGCCCTCGACGTCGATACCGCGCCGCCCCGCGCGCCCCGTCAACTGGGTGTACTCACCGGGCGTGATGTCCGCGTGCTGCTCGCCGTTCCACTTGACGAGCTTCTCCAACACCACGGAACGCGCGGGCATGTTGATGCCGAGCGCCAGCGTCTCCGTGGCGAACACGGCCTTGACCAGGCCGCGGACGAAGAGTTCCTCGACGACTTCCTTGAAGGTCGGCAGCATGCCGGCGTGGTGCGCGGCCACGCCCCGTTCCAGGCCCTCCAGCCACTCGTAGTACCCGAGGACGTGCAGATCCTCCGTGGGGATCGACCCGGTCCGCTCCTCGACGATCTCGCGCACCCTCACCCGCGCCTCGTCGTCGTTCAACCGCAGCCCTGCGTACAGGCATTGCTGTACGGCGGCCTCGCAGCCGGCCCGGCTGAAGATGAAGGTGATCGCGGGCAGCAGCCCTTCCGCGTCGAGCCGGTCGATGACCTCGGGACGCCCGGGCGTCCAGATCCGGCTGCGCTGACGGCGCTCGCGCTCGCGGTCGGCCTCGCGCACCATCTTGCCGCGCCGCCGGTCACGCGGGTTGTACGTGCGCTGGTTCTCCATCCGCGCCAGGCGCACCAGGTCGGGGTTGACCTCGCGCCGCCCGGTCCCCCGGCCGCCGTGGTCGCTCTCCTCCTCGAACAGGTCGTACATCCGCCGGCCGGCCATGACGTGCTGCCACAGCGGCACGGGCCGGTGCTCGGAGACGATCACTTCGGTGTCGCCACGGACGGTGTCCAGCCAGTCACCGAACTCCTCCGCGTTGGAGACGGTCGCGGAGAGCGACACGAGCGTCACCGACTCGGGGAGGTGGATGATCACTTCCTCCCACACGGCGCCGCGGAAGCGGTCGGAGAGGTAGTGGACCTCGTCCATCACCACATGGCCGAGGCCGAGCAGCGACTGCGAGCCCGCGTACAGCATGTTGCGCAGCACCTCGGTGGTCATCACGACCACCGGCGCCTCGGAGTTGATGCTGTTGTCGCCGGTCAGCAGGCCGACCTTGTCCGCGCCGTAGCGCTTGGCCAGGTCGGCGTACTTCTGGTTGGACAGCGCCTTGATGGGCGTGGTGTAGAAGCATTTGCGGCCCTGCTGAAGGGCCAGGTGGACGGCGAACTCGCCGACGATGGTCTTGCCGGACCCGGTGGGTGCGGCGACGAGCACGCCCTTGCCCGCTTCCAGAGCCTGACAGGCTTCGATCTGGAACGGGTCCAGATCGAATTCGTACATCTCGCGGAAGGGGGCCAGCGCAGTGGCCTCCTCGACGGCGCGGATGCGGGCGGCGGCGTAGCGCTCAGCGGGAGAGAGGTCCTCGGTCATCTTGTACACGAGCCTACCCGTCAGCTCTGACAGTCACCGCGATCTTTATTGTCCGCCCCCGCGACCCCGCCGGACGCGCTGCAGGCGGGCGAAGGCGCCGTACGGACACGGCCCAGCGCCCCGCCCGGGATGTGCGAAGGGGCCGGACGGAGATTCCGTCCGGCCCCTTCGCACATCCCGCGTCTCAGGTGATGTCGTCGTATCCGTTGAGCCGGTGCGAGCGTCCGCCGTCCGCCTCGCCCGTCGCCTGCTCCGGCAGGGCGCGCGTCGCGGAGACGGGCTCGATCTCGCCGATCTCCTCCGGCGTGAGGTCCAGCTCGGAGGCCTCGTCGGCCCGGGGGCCCTTGGCGTCCCGGATGGCCCGGCGGCGGTCGTTGACCAGCGAGATGCCGGTGGCGACGAAGTACAGCACGGTGATCGGCGCCGCCAGCGCGATCATCGTCAGCGGGTCGGTGCTGGGCGTGGCCAGGGCGGCGAAGACGGTGATGCCCATGATCATGCCGCGCCACCAGCCGAGCATCCGCCGGCCGGTGATGACCCCGCCGAGGTTGAGCAGGACCAGCAGCAGCGGCAGCTCGAAGGCGAGACCGAAGACGATCACCATACGGGTCACGAGGTCGAGCAGATCGTCCAGCGGCAGCAGGTTGTCCACACCGAACGGTGTGAACTCGATCAGCACCTTCGCGGTGGTCGGCAGCACCTGGTAGGCGAAGTAACCGCCGCCCAGGAAGAGGGGGAAGCCGGCGCCGACGAAGATCAGCGCGTACTTCTTCTCACTCTTGTGCAGGCCGGGCGCGAGGAAGGCCCACAGCTGGTAGAGCCAGATCGGCGAGGCGAGGACCACACCCGCCATGAGGGAGACCTTCAGCGCGAGGGTGAACGGCGTCAGCAGGCCATTGATGGTGATCTGCGCGCACGTGGTGTCCTCGGGCTTCTTCGCCAGCTCCGAGAAGGAGCTGGGGCAACCCACCGACTCCAGAACGGGCTTGGTGAAGAAGTTGATGATGTCGTTGTAGAAGAAGGCGGCGACGACCGTGATGGCCACGATCGCCAGGAGTCCCTTCGCGAGCCTGTTCCGAAGCTCACGCAGGTGCTCCACGAGGGGCATCCGCCCCTCGGGATCCCTCTCCTGCTTGCGGGCAGACTTGAGCAACCCACGTCCTCATCTCGTGCGGCAGGCCCTCACCGGTGACGGGGCCCTGGGCGGCTCTGTCTCAGCGCTGGGTGGTGTCCGTCGGCTCGGTCACGGGACGCGAGCTGGTCACATCGCCGGGAGCGGCCTTGATCGTGCGCGGGTTGGCCTGGTCCTGCGGCGTACCGGGCTGCGGCGGGTCGGCGGGCGCGGGCTGCTGACCGCCCTCCGACTTCATCGCCTTGGCCTCGCTCTTGAGGATGCGGGCGGACTTGCCCAGCGAACGGGCCATGTCCGGAAGCTTCTTGGCGCCGAACAGGAGGATGATGACGACGAGGATCAGGATGATCTCCGGAGCGCCGATCCGTCCGAACATAAGCGTGTACCTTCTCACCGAGGCGGCTGGGGTGGGGCTGGCCTGCTGGTCGGACAGGCGTCCGACCGCCGTGCTGTGTGAGCGATCGTAACCCGGGGGAGTAAACGCAGGGCAATGCCTGTGCATACTCGCCGTTGCGGCCCGTGCCTCGCCGACTGGACCGCTGGGAGAAGCCTACCTCCGCGTCCCGCGGCCCCGAAGCCCCGCCCTCACCAGGGATTCAGCGCAAAGTCTCGCCGGTACGGGCCATCTCGCCGGCCGCCTTCTCCAGGTCCTCGGCGGCGCGGTTGATCCGCTCCGTGGTGCGGGCGACCTCGTGTCCGAGCCGCTGGGCCTCGACGAACACCCGGATCGCGAGGACGCCGAGAACGGCGATCCCGAGGAAGCCGAGAGCGATGGCGAGCATGGGCCAGAACATGCGCAGAGCCTAGTGCCTCGACCGGCAGTGTTTGCCCGTTGAGGAGCGTCGTGCGGTGTGTGCAGGGCGGCGCGACAGGGCGAAGCGTGCCGGGAGCGGCACTAGACGTTGCCGGTGGAGTGGAGCCGCAGCGTGCTCACCCCGCCGCCGGTGAGGAGTTCGACGATGCGCTCCCCCGCCGGCTTGCGGACGGCGGAGCCGCACTCGGGGCAGGTGAAGGAGTAGAAGGTCGTACGGTGGCTGCCGCCGATCGCGAGCCGCAGCGCCCCGGCGGACAGCTCGAAGCGCGCTCGGCAGTCGGGGCAGCCGGCCTTGAAGAGGACCGGAGCCATCGACGCAGCGAACCCAGACGTCACAGACATGTGCCGCGAATCTCC
The DNA here is from genome assembly GCF_050952975.1 of Streptomyces sp. CA-251247. Classification (NCBI taxonomy): domain Bacteria; kingdom Bacillati; phylum Actinomycetota; class Actinomycetes; order Kitasatosporales; family Streptomycetaceae; genus Streptomyces; species Streptomyces sp. CA-251247. The sequence goes on from NZ_CP191861.1 coordinate 1,569,389, forward strand.
CTATTCCTGGCCGTCGTAGGCCGCGAGCGCCTCACGCGCCGCCTGCCGCGCGCTGTCCGCGAGGTCCTGGGGCGCGACGATCCGGCCGTCCTGGCCGAGCCGCAGCGCCAGCCGGCGCAGAGAGGACGGGGACGGAGTACGCAGCGTGATGCGCAGACAACCGTCCGCGAGCTCTTCGGCGCTGTCGTGCGGGTAGTACTCCGCCACCCAGCGGCCGCCGGGTCCCACCTCGATGACCACCTCGGGATCGTCGGCGGAGGGCTGGACCAGCCCCTCCGACAGATCCCGTAGTTCGATCTCGGGCGGCGCGGACGGGGCGTCGAGCAGTTTGATCTCGGCGACCCGGTCGAGCCGGAAGGTCCTGCGCGCCTCGGAGAGGCGGCACCAGGCCTCCATGTAGGTGTGTCCGACGGCGAAGAGCCGGATCGGGTCGACCTCGCGCTCGGTGAGCTCGTCGCGCGCGGGCGAGTAGTACCGCAGCCACAGCCGCCGGCGCTCCGAGATCGCCCGGTCCACCTCGGCGAAGACCCCGCCCTCGGACTCGAAGGTCACGGACAGCCGGGAGCTCGCCCCGGCCACCTCGCCCGCGGCCGCCTCCAGCTTGGCGGTGGCCCGGATCAGGGCCTCGCGGTCGCCCTCGCGCAGCCCGGGCAGCATGGCCACGGCGCGCGCGGCCACCAGCAGGGCGGTCGCCTCGTCGGCCGCGAGCCGCAGCGGCTCGGCGACGTCGTCGGGGTTGTGCCACCAGATGCGGTCGCCGTCGGTGTCGATGTCGAGGAGGTCACCGCCCCGGAAGCTCGTGCCGCACATCGGCAGGACGTCGAGGTCGGAGATCAGCTCGTCCTCGGTGATCCCGAAGGCGCGGGCGACGTCACCGACGCGGGCGCCGGGGCGCTCGCGCAGATAGGTCACCAGCGAGAGCATCCGTCTGGTCTGATCGATGGCGTTGGCGGCCATGGTCGTAACTGTCCCCCTCAGCCCTTGGCCACGGCGCGCAGCCGCTCCACCACGTCGGCCCGCAGATCCGCGGGCTCCAGGACGACGACATCCGGGCCGAACTCCACCAGCCAGGCATCCAGACCGTGTCCGTACGGAATCTCCAACTCTTCCCAGCCGTCTCCCAGTTCCCGCACCGACGCGGCCCTGGCGCGCAGCGGGTAGCCGCAGCCGGTGCGCAGCCGGATCCGGGCGGTGCGGGTCGCGGTCTCCCCCGCCCAGCTCTCCACCGTCTCGCGGACGGTGACGACGTCGGGGACCGGCGCGGTGAAGGAGCCGGCGCGCGAGCGGACCTTGCCGGTGATGCGGGAGAGCCGGAAGACGCGCTCGGCGGCCCGGTCCCGGTCCCAGCCGGCCAGGTACCAGTGGCCGCGCCAGCATTCGAGCGTCCAGGGTTCGACCTGGCGCTGCTCGGGGCGGGCGGCGTTGCCCTTGCGGTAGTCGAAGACGACGGGCCGGCGGTGGCGGCAGGCGAGCATCAGCGGCTCGAAGGCGGCTTCGTGCACGGGGATGCGCGGCTCGAGCGCGCTGTGCTGGGCCTCGTAGGAGTCCTCGGCCTCGGGCATGCCTGCCGCGCGCAGTTTCTGGAGGGCGCCGCTGGCAGCTCCGGCGAGCCTGGCCTGCTGCCAGACCTTGGCCGCGAGGCCGAGAGCGGCCGCTTCCTCGGCGTCGAGCGTGATGGCGGGCAGCCGGTTGCTGTCGCGGCGGGCGAGATAGCCGGTGTCACCGTCGAGGTTCTCGACCGTCTCGATGACCAGGCCGAGTTCGCGCAGATCGTCCTTGTCGCGCTCGAACATCCGGTTGAAGGAGTCGTCGGAGCCCGCTTCGAGGTAGGCCTCGATGGATCCGCGCAGTTCGCGTTTGCTGAGGGGGCGCCGGGTTCCGAGCAGGCACAGCGCCAGATTCATCAGCCGCTCCGCCTTGGCAATGGCCATCGACGCCCTGCACCTCTTCTGATCGAGTCACTTCCGCCCAGCGACGACCGTACCGCCCCGGGGTGTCGCGGGAAAGCCGAGGGCCCATGCCCCCCAGGGAGCATGGGCCCTTTTCGACCGGAGACGATCAGACGCCGACCAGGTCGCAGACGAAGATCAGCGTCTCGCCCGGGGCGATGACGCCGCCACCGGCGCCGCGGTCGCCGTAGGCGAGGTGCGCGGGGATGGTGAGCTGGCGGCGGCCGCCGACCTTCATGCCCTGCACGCCCTGGTCCCAGCCGGAGATGACCTGACCGACACCGAGCTGGAACTGCAGCGGGGTGCCGCGGTTCCAGGAGGCGTCGAACTCCTCGCCGGTGGAGAAGGCCACACCCACGTAGTGGACCTTGACGGTGTCGCCCGCCTTGGCCACCGGGCCGTCGCCCTCCCAGATCTCCTTGATCTCCAGGTCGGCCGGCGGCTCGCCACCCGGGAAGTCGATCTCGGGCTTCTCGATGCTCACTGAACTGCTCCTCTAAATGATGAACGGGGCAACCCGGACAGTCTTACACCTTCGTCAGCAGGTCCACGGCGAACACCAGCGTGGAGTTCTTCGGGATGCCCTGCTGCTCCTTGGCGCCGAAGGCCTGGTCCGGCGGGATGACCAGCAGGACGCGGCTGCCGACCTTCTTGCCGATGAGACCGTCCTTGAGCCCCTTGAGGGTGACCTGTCCGAGTGGGAAGGTCTGGGTCTTGCCCGTGTCGTAGGTGCTGTCGAACTTCTTGCCGCCGGCCCACAGGAACGCCTGGTACTGGACGACGACGCTGTCCTTGTCGGTGAGCGCGGGTCCCGTGCCCTCCAGGACGTAGTTCGAGACGAGCTTCTTCGGGGGGTCGGCCTGCTTCGGGAACGTCACCGTGGGGGCCTTGCCGTCGGTGTTGGTGCCCACCTTCGGCAGATCGATGTTGTCCTGCGCGACCTCGGTGCCCTTGGCGGAGGTCGGGATGGTGGTCGCCTTCAGGATGTCGACGACGAAGACGAGCGTGGCGTTGGGCTTGATGTCGCCCTGGCCCTGCGCTCCGTAGCCCAGCTCCGGCGGGATGCCCAGCTCGACGCGGCTGCCGACCTTCTGGCCCTCCAGGCCCTGGTCCCAGCCCTTGATGACCTGGCCGGCGCCGAGGGTCAGATCGAACGGCTGCTTACGGTCGAAGCTGTTGTCGAAGGGCTTGGTGGAATCCCACGACTGGCCCAGGTAGTTGACCTGGATCGCGTCGCCCTTCTTGATCTTCTGGCCCTTGCCCTCGCTGATGACATTGACCTTCAGCTCCTTGGGCGGATCCCCCTCGCCCTTGGCGAGAGTCGGCTTCTGCCCGAACTTCTCCCCCGCGGTGATCGCGGGCAGTCCGTTCTTCATCGAGGCGGAATCGGAGGCCTTGTCATCGCTGCCGCACGCCACTGACGACAACAGCAGCAGCGGGACGACAAGAAGGCCGGCAAGTCGGCGCACGTGTTCCTCAGATCTCAGACGGCACAGTAGGTCCCCGACACTCTAGGGCGTGCCGTGGGCCCCGCACGAGGAACGTACGGGGCCCGAGTCGCGTTCGGCCGACTTGCGGCTACATGCCCGCGATGAGTTTTTCCACCCGGTCGTCGACCGAGCGGAACGGGTCCTTGCACAGTACGGTCCGCTGGGCCTGGTCGTTCAGCTTGAGGTGCACCCAGTCGACGGTGAAGTCCCGTCGCTGCTCCTGAGCTCGGCGGATGAAGTCGCCGCGCAGCCGCGCCCTGGTGGTCTGCGGGGGCACGGACTTGCCCTCGAAGATCTTCAGGTCGTTGCAGATCCGGGCCGCCTGGCCCTTCCTCTCCAGGAGGTAGTACAGCCCTCGCCGACGGTGGATGTCGTGGTAGGCGAGGTCTATCTGCGCGACACGCGGGTGCGACATGGTCATGTTGTGCTTGGCCCGGTACCGCTCGATGAGCTTGTACTTCATGACCCAGTCGATCTCGGTGCCGATACGGTCGAGGTCCTCCGCGTCGATCGCGTCCAGCGTGCGGCCCCACAGCTCCAGGACCTGCTCGACGGTGCCGGTGCGGATGCCGCGGCGGTCGACGAAGTCCACGGCCTTCTCGTAGTACTCCCGCTGGACCTCGAGGGCCGAGGCCTCGCGTCCGCTGGCGAGGCGCACCTTGCGCTGGCCGGTGATGTCATGGCTGACCTCGCGGATCGCCCGGATCGGGTTCTCCAGGGTCAGGTCGCGCATCACGGTGCCGGCCTCGATCATGCGCAGCACGAGGTCGGTGGCGCCGACCTTGAGCAGCATGGTCGTCTCGGACATGTTGGAGTCACCGACGATGACGTGCAGCCGGCGGTAACGCTCGGCGTCCGCGTGCGGTTCGTCCCGGGTGTTGATGATCGGGCGGGAGCGGGTGGTCGCGGAGCTGACACCCTCCCAGATGTGCTCGGCGCGCTGGCTGACGCAGTAGACCGCGCCCCGCGGGGTCTGGAGTACCTTGCCCGCGCCGCACAGCAGCTGACGGGTGACCAGGAACGGGATGAGGATGTCCGCGAGCCGGGAGAACTCTCCGTGGCGTGCGACGAGATAGTTCTCGTGGCATCCGTAGGAGTTTCCCGCCGAGTCGGTGTTGTTCTTGAACAGATAGACGTCGCCCGCGATTCCCTCCTCGTGCAGGCGGCGTTCGGCGTCGACGAGCAGGCCTTCGAGAATGCGCTCGCCGGCCTTGTCGTGGGTGACCAGTTCGGTCACGTTGTCGCATTCCGGTGTCGCGTATTCCGGATGCGAACCCACGTCGAGGTAGAGGCGGGCGCCGTTCCGCAGGAAGACGTTGCTGCTGCGGCCCCATGAGACAACACGGCGGAAGAGGTAGCGCGCCACTTCGTCAGGTGACAGTCGGCGCTGTCCCCTGAACGTGCACGTGACGCCGTACTCGTTCTCCAGCCCGAAAATGCGGCGGTCCATGTCTGAACATTACGCCTCACGGCCTGAGCTGAAACCGGGTTCGGCAGCACCGTTTCGATCATTTTCCGATGAGCGCGCCATCTCCTTGGTACGCCCGGGAACTGCGAGGACCCGCTGAGTGGTCATCAGAACGAGAAGTGCGGCTATTCCGCCCGCCCCGGCGACGGCGAAGCTCCACGCCGTTCCGCCGAGCTCGACGGCCGGGCCCGCCACCGCGGTGCCGGCGGCCGCGCCGACGCCGAACGTGGTCACCAGCCAGGAGAACGCCTCGGTGACGGTGCCGGTCGGGGCGTGCCGGTCGACGACGATGAAGGCGCACGCGATCGCGGGCGCGAGGAAGACACCGGCGAGAGCGCACAGAGCCGTCATGGCGACGACACCGGGCGTGAGCACGAGCGGCAGGTAGCCGAGCGCGAGCAGGGCGACGATGACCCGCAGCCGGCGCTCGGGGGCGCCGGTCCACTGGCGTGCGCCGTAGGCGGTGCCGCCGATCAGCGCGCCGAGGCCGAGCGCGGCCATGAGCCAGCCGTAGACCGACTCCTGGCCGTGGTCGTCCGCGTAGGCGACTCCGGCGACCGTGATGGAGCCGAGAGCCAGGCCGACGAAGAAGAACGCCCCGAGCAGCGCCAGCAGCCCCGGCGAGCGCAGGGCGCCGAGCCAGTGGGCCTCACGGGGCGCCGACCGCCAGGTGCGGGAGGGCTCCGACAGGACGACGGAGAGAGCCCCGAGTACACCGATGAGGTTGATGACGAAGAGGCCCGCCCCGGCCGACCAGACGGCGACGAGCAGCGTGACCAGCAGCGGGCCGACGGTGAACATCACCTCCTGGGCGACGGCGTCCATGGCGTACGCCCGATGCACGCGGTCCTCACGGCCCAGCACGTCCGGCCACAGCGCCCGCAGACCGCCTTCGAGCGGCGGGGTGAAGAGGCCGGCGACGGCGACGGCCGCGTAGGCCAGCGGCAGGGAGCCGATCCCGGCGAGGGCCAGCAGGACCATGCCGAGGGCGGAGACGACGGCCGCGGGCAGCTGGACGCGCGGCTGTCCGTGCAGGTCGACGGCCCGTCCGAGGAGCGGCTGGCCGATGGCGGTGGCGATGCCGTACACGGCGGCGAGCCCGCCGGCGAGGGTGTAGCTCCCGCCCTCGGCCCGGGTGAACAGCACGACGGCGACGGGGGCGGTGGCGTTCGGCAGCCGCCCCACGAGCGTCCCGGCCAGCAGCCGGGCGGCGTGCGGGGCCTTGAGTATGTCTGCGTAGCCCGTGGCTCCCGCGGCCATGGTGCCGCTCCTCTCCTCTCGGCGAGTGCCGAGGTTTTACGTATAACGTACGGCGTCATACGTACCATGTCGACAGTCCGCGGGTCTACCGCTCCGCCCCCGCGGACGGGTGCGGACCCGGCGGACGAGCGGTGCGAGGACGGCGATCCATGTCAGACGGACCCCACGGGCGCGGCCCTCGCCGCGGTTCGTCGCCGACGGGCGAGACGGGGGGAACAGCCGCCCCCACGGCGTCCGCGTCCACAGGGGCAGCGGCGCCCCCGCAGGCGACGGCCCGGACCGCGAATGCCGAGGCGAGTGGCCCGAACGCGGGTCCCGAGGCGGAGCCCGGCGCCGGAGCACGGCCCACCAGCCGGGACGTCGCCCGCGTCGCCGGGGTCTCGCAGGCCACCGTGTCGCTCGTCCTCGGGGACAAGTGGCGGGGCCGGGTCTCCGAGCGGACCGCCGCCGCGGTGCGGGACGTCGCCCGGGAACTCGGATACCGGCCCAATCTCGCCGCACGGAATCTGCGGCTCGGGCGGACCCGGACCGCCCTGCTCGTCGTGCCCGCCCTCACCAACGAGTTCTTCGCCCGGGTCTACACCGGCGCCGCCCGCGTGGCCGCCGAGCACGGCTTCGGTGTGGTCCTCTATCCCTCCCCCGACGGCGTCGGCCCCGCCAGGGACCCCTTCGCCTCCGCCCGCGCGGCCCTGGACGGCGTGATCGCCTCCTCCATGGCCGCCGAAGCCCTCACCGAGATCCGCGGCACGGACCTCCCGCTGGTCATGCTGGACAGCGACCCGTCCGACCCCGGGGCGGCGGCCCATGTGAACCTGGACATCGCCGACGGTATGCGGCAGGTGACGGACCATCTGCTGTCGCTCGGTCACCGTCGCTTCGTCCACCTCGCCTCGGCCGTGTCGTCCTGGACCTTCGACGTACGGGCAGCGGCCCTCGCGCAGGCGCTGGGTGCCGTCCCCGACGCGGTCGTCACCACGGTGCCCGCGCCGCTCGACGTCGGCGGTGCCCGTCAGGCCGCGGAAGCTGCCCTCATCGGCCCCGGGCCCCGCCCCACCGCGCTGATCTGCGACGACGACGTCCTGGCCGCCGGAGCCTGCAAGGCCGTGCGCCGGCTGGGGCTGCGGGTGCCCGAGGACGTCTCGGTCACCGGCTTCGACGACCTCGCCCTCGCCACCGCCGTGGAGCCGGAGCTCACCACCGTCCGGCTGCCCGCGGAACGGGTCGGCGAGCGCGGTATGTCCGCCCTGCTCGCCCTCCTCACCGGACAGCCGCCCGAGGAAGGCGGGCTGCCGGTCGAACTCGTCACCCGCGGCTCCACCGCGCGCTCCGCCGACGCCCCCTCACCCGTCTGAGCCGGGTGGCCGGGAGAGCCGCGCACGAGGGACACAACCCCCGCGCAAGGCTGCGCCCCGGTCCGCACGGGCGGTCCGGGGCGCAGTCGGTCGTCGTGTCGCCGCAGCGGCCGGGGGGCTACTCCTCGCCGTCCTCCGTGGACTCCTCGTCCGACGGTGCGTCGGTCGGGGTGGAGGCGGCACCGTCCGCCTCCAGCAGCCGGGACAGCTGCCGGCCGACGATGCGCTTGAACTTCCGCTGCTGCGGCCGTGTGCGGTCCAGGACCGCCACTTCGAGGCGCTCCGCCGGGATCTCCCGGTCGTTGCCGTTGGTCTGGTTGGACAGGGCCTGTACGGCCAGCTTCAGCGCCTCCGCCAGGGACATGCCCTCGCGGTGCCGCTGGTCGAGATAGGTACTGATCTGCTCGGCGCTGCCGCCGACCGCGACCGAGCCGTGCTCGTCCACGATCGAACCGTCGTGCGGCAGCCGGTAGATCTGGTCGCCGTCCGCGGTGGCGCCCACCTCGGCGACGACCAGCTCCACCTCGTAGGGCTTCTCGGCCGCGCTGGAGAAGATGGTGCCCAGCGTCTGGGCATAGACGTTGGCCAGCCCGCGGGCCGTCACATCGTCGCGGTCGTAGGTGTATCCGCGCAGGTCGGCGTAGCGCACACCGCCGATGCGGAGGTTCTCGTACTCGTTGTACTTGCCGGCGGCCGCGAAGCCGATCCGGTCGTAGATCTCGCTGAACTTGTGCAGCGCGCGGGACGGGTTCTCACCGACGAAGACGATGCCGTCGGTGTACTGCAGCACAACGAGGCTGCGACCACGGGCGATGCCCTTGCGGGCGTATTCCGCCCGGTCGGCCATGGCCTGCTGGGGTGAGACATAGAACGGCGTCGACACCGGCTATCCGTCCCTTTCTGTCATTGGCGTGAAGGCACTGCCCTGCGGTGGCTGGGGGAGCATCAGAGCAGCGCAGCGCGCGGGCCGTCGGGCTGCTCCAGACGGCGCTCCAGGATCGCGCGGGCGATCTCGGCGGACTCGTCGTCCCCGAGCCTGCGGAAGCCCTCGTCCGTGATGACGGTGACGATGGGGTAGATCCGCCGGGCCACATCGGGTCCGCCGGTCGCCGAGTCGTCGTCCGCCGCGTCGTAGAGCGCCTGGATGACCAGGGTGGTGGCCTGCTGCTCCGTCAGATCGTCGCGGTAGAGCTTCTTCATCGCCCCGCGGGCGAAGATGGAGCCCGAGCCGGTGGCGGCGAAGCCGTGCTCCTCGGAGCGGCCGCCGGTGACGTCGTAGGAGAAGATGCGGCCCTTCTCGCGGTCCACGTCGTACCCCGCGAAGAGCGGGACCACGGCGAGGCCCTGCATGGCCATGCCGAGGTTGCTGCGGATCATGGTGGAGAGCCGGTTGGCCTTGCCCTCCAGGGAGAGCTGGGCGCCCTCCACCTTCTCGAAGTGCTCGAGCTCCAGCTGGAAGAGCTTGACCATCTCCACCGCGAGGCCGGCGGTGCCGGCGATGCCCACGGCCGAGTACTCGTCGGCCGGGAAGACCTTCTCGATGTCGCGCTGCGCGATCATGTTGCCCATCGTGGCCCGCCGGTCACCGGCGAGCACCACACCGCCGGGGAACGTGGTCGCGACGATGGTCGTGCCGTGCGGTGCCTCGATCGCGCCCTGCAGAGGCGGCAGGGTGCGCTTCCCGGGAAGCATCTCCGGGGAGTGCGAGCCCAGGAAGTCCATGAACGAGGAGGACCCGGGCGTCAGGAAGGCTGCCGGCAGACGCCCGGTGCTACGAGGGTTGGCTTCCACGCGTTTCCTTCCGGATTGGCGGCGGCCCGCCATGTCGGGCGCGGGCCGATCTTTCGAACTGTGCACGGACATTACCCGCGCCGTCGCCGGTCATCCGCCCCGGTGCCACCGGCTTTCGCCCACAGCACCAGGACGGACAACCGCGGTTACTCTCCGCCCTTTTGGACGAAGGAACGCACGAAGTCCTCGGCGTTCTCCTCGAGGACGTCGTCGATCTCGTCCAGGACGGAGTCGACGTCGTCCGACAGCTTCTCCTGTCGCTCCTTGAGGTCCTCCGAGGACTGCGCGTCCTGCGCCTGCTCCTCGACCTCCTCCGTCGAACGTGTGGCCTTCTGCTGCCCGCCGCCGGTGTCCTTGGTCGCCATGTCCCTCACCCCGCTCGGTTTGCCCTGACGTGAGTTCGTTCGGTCAAGATCAGACCCTACAAGCAGGGTCCGACATCGGCCCCGCACTTTGCTCAACGTCCGGGGACCACCTCGATGATTCCCTTACGCGACCCATTTCAGCCTCCGGACAGCACCCGGACCAGGTCTTCCGCGGTGCGGCACCGGTCCAGCAGCTCCTTGACGTGGTTGCGTGTACCCCGCAGCGGTTCCAGCGTGGGTACCCGTTGCAGAGAGTCACGGCCGGGGAGGTCGAAGATGACCGAGTCCCAGGAGGCCGCGGCGACGTCGTCCGCGTACTGCTCCAGACAGCGACCGCGGAAATAGGCCCGGGTGTCCTCAGGAGGCTTCGTCCCGGCCCGTACGACGTCCTGCTCGTCGAGGAGGCGCTTCATCTTCCCGCGGGCCGCCAGCCGGTTGTAGAGGCCCTTGTCGGGGCGTACGTCGGCGTACTGGAGGTCCACGAGGTGGAGCCGGGCCGCGTCCCAGCCCAGGCTGTCACGCCGGCGGTAGCCCTCCATGAGCTCCTTCTTGGCGACCCAGTCCAGCTCCCCGGACAGGCTCATCGGGTCGTTCTCGAGCCGGTTGAGGGTGTCCTCCCAGCGGATCAGGACGTCCTTGGTCTGCTCGTCGGCATCGGCCCCGAAGCGCTCCTCCACGTACTTCCGGGCCAGCTCGAAGTACTCCATCTGGAGCTGCACAGCGGTGAGTGTCCGGCCGCTGCGCAGCGTGACCAGGCGCTTGAGTGTCGGGTCGTGCGAGACCTGGTGCAGGGTGCGGACCGGCTGCTCGACCGCCAGGTCGACAGCGATGAAGCCGTCCTCGATCATGGAGAGCACCAGGGCCGTGGTGCCCAGCTTCAGATACGTCGAGATCTCCGACAGGTTCGCGTCGCCGATGATCACGTGCAGGCGGCGGTACTTCTCGGCGTCGGAGTGGGGCTCGTCGCGTGTGTTGATGATGGGCCGCTTCAGCGTGGTCTCCAGGCCGACCTCGACCTCGAAGTAGTCCGCGCGCTGACTGATCTGGAAGCCGTGCTCGTGACCGTCCTGGCCGATGCCGACCCGGCCCGCGCCGGTGACGACCTGGCGCGAGACGAAGAACGGCGTCAGGTGGCGCACGATGTCCGAGAACGGGGTCTCCCGCTTCATCAGGTAGTTCTCGTGCGTCCCGTAGGAGGCGCCCTTGTTGTCGGTGTTGTTCTTGTACAGATGGATCGGCTGGGCGCCGGGGAGCTGGGCCGCGCGCTCGGCGGCCTCGGCCATGATCCGCTCGCCGGCCTTGTCCCACAGGACGGCATCACGCGGATTGGTGATCTCGGGCGAGCTGTATTCGGGGTGCGCATGGTCGACGTACAGCCGTGCACCGTTCGTAAGGATCACATTGGCCAGGCCGATGTCCTCGTCGGTGAGCTGGCTGGAGTCGGCGGCCTCGCGGGCGAGGTCGAAGCCGCGGGCGTCCCGCAGCGGATTCTCCTCCTCGAAGTCCCAGCGGGCGCGCCGCGCCCTGTGCATCGCCGCCGCGTAGGCGTTGACGATCTGGGACGAGGTGAGCATGGCATTGGCGTTCGGGTGGCCCGGAACGGAGATGCCGTACTCCGTCTCGATGCCCATTACTCGCCGTACGGTCATGCGGCCCTCCTTGCCCGGCGGCGCTCCCCTCCGGGAACGGCGCTCAAGTACCGCTGTAGCTCCGGTGCGTGTGCGGTGCCCGTCCCCGCACTGCGCGACTCGGCGGTACCGACGAGCCTAGAACGCCTCTGCGCTGGTGGGGAGATCAATTTCGTCATTGCTCCGGTGTGGCCGAACCTGTCGCGAAAGCAACCGGCTGCGGATGCCCGTCCCCCCAGCCTTCGGCGGGGGGACCTCCAGCATCCGCAGCCGGTCTGCCTTCTACAGGTACTGGCCGGTGTTCGCCACCGTGTCGATGGAACGTCCGGTGTCCGCGCCTTGCTTCCCGGTGACAAGGGTGCGGATGAAGACGATCCGCTCGCCCTTCTTTCCGGAGATCCGGGCCCAGTCGTCCGGGTTGGTGGTGTTCGGCAGGTCCTCGTTCTCCTTGAACTCGTCCACGCAGGCCTGGAGGAGGTGGGAGACCCGAAGGCCCTTCTGGTTCTGGTCGAGGAAGGCCTTGATGGCCATCTTCTTGGCCCGGTCGACGATGTTCTGGATCATCGCGCCGGAGTTGAAGTCCTTGAAGTACAGGACTTCCTTGTCGCCGTTGGCGTACGTGACCTCGAGGAAGCGGTTCTCCTCGGTCTCCGCGTACATCTGCTCGACGACCGACTGGATCATCGCGTGCGCCGCGGCGTCCTTGGACCCGCTGTGCTCGGAGAGGTCGTCCGCGTGCAGGGGCAGCGAGGACGTGAGGTACTTCGCGAAGATGTCCTTCGCGGCCTCCGCGTCCGGACGCTCGATCTTGATCTTCACATCGAGGCGGCCGGGGCGCAGGATCGCGGGGTCGATCATGTCCTCGCGGTTGGAGGCGCCGATGACGATGACGTTCTCCAGGCCCTCCACACCGTCGATCTCGGCGAGCAGCTGCGGGACGATGGTGTTCTCCACGTCCGAGCTGACACCGGAGCCACGGGTGCGGAAGAGGGACTCCATCTCGTCGAAGAAGACGATGACGGGGGTGCCCTCGCTGGCCTTCTCACGGGCACGCTGGAAGACGAGGCGGATGTGCCGCTCGGTCTCACCCACGTACTTGTTGAGGAGCTCGGGGCCCTTGATGTTGAGGAAGTAGCTCTTCCCCGCGGGCTGGCCGGTCACCTCGGCGACCTTCTTGGCAAGGGAGTTGGCGACGGCCTTGGCGATCAGCGTCTTGCCGCAGCCGGGCGGGCCGTAGAGCAGGATGCCCTTCGGCGGCCGCAGCTCGTGCTCCTTGAAGAGGTCCGGATAGAGGTACGGGAGCTCGACCGCGTCGCGGATCATCTCGATCTGGCCGCCCAGACCGCCGATCTTCTCGTAGTCGACGTCCGGGACCTCTTCGAGGACGAGCTCTTCGACCTCGCTCTTGGGAACCACTTCGTAGACGTAGCCGGAGCGGGGTTCGAGCAGGAGGGCGTCACCGGCGCGGATGGTGATGTCCAGCAGCGGCTCGGCGAGCCGCACCACCCGTTCCTCGTCGGTGTGCCCGACCACCAGGGCACGCTCGCCGTCCTCGAGGATCTCCTTGAGGGTGACGATGTCCCCGGCGCGCTCGAACTCCATGGCCTCGACCACATTGAGCGCTTCGTTGAGCATGACTTCCTGGCCGCGCCGGAGCTCGTCGAGCTCGACGCTGGGGCTGACGTTCACCCGGAGCTTGCGGCCCCCGGTGAAGATGTCGCACGTGCCGTCCTCGATGGCCTGCAGGAAGACACCGAAGCCGGCCGGCGGCTGCGCGAGCCGGTCGACCTCCTCCTTGAGGGCCACGATCTGGTCGCGGGCCTCACGGAGCGTGTTGGCGAGCCGCTCGTTCTGAGCGGACACGCCGGCCAGGTTCGTCTGCAACTCGACGATCCGCTCTTCGAGAATCCTCGTATGACGCGGAGAGTCGGCGAGCTTGCGGCGCAGGACGGCGATTTCCTGCTCGAGATAGGCAACCTGGCCGGCGGGGTCCTCAGACCCTCGCCCCGGCCGGATGCCGCGGTTGATGTCGTCGTCGTGGGCTGCCACGGTCCTCACCTCCTCCAAGGGGAGCTGGACGCTTCCTGACCCTACCTGGGCGGGTGGTGATTGAAACCCCTAGATCACAAAGACGGTAGGGGTGTGTCCGATCTTCACCCTTGCGCTCTCCCTCACGCCAGGGGAATACCCACCCATCAACATCGGAAAGCGGCCGGAGGTATCGTCGAAGTGTTCAACACCCGTCAGGGCTGGCGCGACTTGCTTCACATTGCTACACCCGACGAAGGAAACGGCAGGAGAAATGACCGTGCAGCACGAGGCTCCGTCCGAAGGCACCGCAGACGCCCTGGAGGTCTGGATCGACCAGGACCTCTGCACCGGGGACGGGATCTGCGCGCAGTACGCTCCGGAGGTCTTCGAGCTCGACATCGACGGGCTCGCGTATGTGAAGAGCGGGGACGACGAGCTGCTGCAGAGCCCCGGCGCCACAACGCCCGTACCGCTGCCGCTGCTGAACGACATCGTGGACTCCGCCAAGGAGTGCCCGGGCGACTGCATCCATGTACGCCGCGTTTCGGACAGGGTCGAGGTCTACGGTCCCGACGCACCGTGACGGATCATCCACCGGCTGCTCGGTAGCGGGCACTCAGCGTGCCGGCTCACGCACCCGCTGCGGAGTTCTGCGCGGAGCGAACGAACTTACCGCCCTGCCACTGCCACTTGACCTTCTCCTGCACGTCGGGGCAGCAGCTCGGCACGTCCGGCGAGGAGTAGCCGAGCAGGGTGGCCGTGATCGCGCCGTCACGCACCGCGAAGTCCCCCACGCTGAGCTTCTGGGCGGGCTCCACGAGCGTGGCCACCACCCTGGGGCCTGCATCCCTCGCCCCGGCCAGGACGTAGACGCCGCTGGGCGGAGTGCCGGAGCCCGCGTCGCAGCGGGCCGCCACCACCGTCTCGGGGTTGCCGTCGCCGTCCAGGTCGCCGGAGGCGCGCGCGGTCACCAGGGGCTTCACGGAGCCGCATTGCAGCGGGAGCTCGACCGCGGCCGGATCGGGCGCCGGAGCGGCGGCCACGGCGGTGCCCGAGTTCGTCCGGGGCCCCGGCGGCGAGGCGGTCGCCGCCCTCGGCTGAAGGAGTCCGGCGGCAGCGACCACCGCGGCCATCGCGGTCGCGGTGGCCAGCCAGTGCACCGGCCGGGCGTGGGTGTGCGCGAGGTCCGGGACCGCGGAGGTCTGCACGCGTGAAGTCTCCTGTGACTGCGGAGCCGGCCAGGGGTCGGCGGCGGGAGAGGGAGGTCTGCATCGTGCCATAGGTCACAGTGGCGCGGAACAGCGGGGTCGTGCCGCGCAGGTCAAGAAATCGTGCGGGAACGGGGGCGGCAACGCGAAGACGCCGCCGCCGAGTTCCCGAATGCGATCGGGGAACTCGGCGACGGCGTCCTGACGTTGTACGGGAACCGGCACTCCGCGAGTGCCCGGCCGGCCGCGAGCCTCAGCTCTTGTTGGGACCCTCGTAGTCGTCGCCGTATGCGCCCTTGGCGGGCCGGCGGCGGCGCATCGGGGGCTCGACACCGTCGGCCAGGCGGCGCGCGGTGACCAGGAAGCCGGTGTGGCCGATCATCCGGTGGTCCGGGCGGACGGCCAGACCCTCGACGTGCCAGTTGCGGATCATGGACTCCCAGGGCTGCGGCTCGGCGAAGCACCCGATCTCGCGGATGGACTCCACCGTGCGCGCGAGCTGCGTGGTGGTCGCCACGTAGCAGCACAGAATGCCGCCCGGGACGAGCGCCTTGGAGACGGCCTCCAGGCACTCCCAGGGGGCCAGCATGTCCAGGATGACGCGGTCGACGTCGGCGTCGGTCAGATTGTCCTGGAGATCGCCCACGGTGAGCTGCCAGGCAGGGTGCGGACCGCCGAAGTAGCGCTCCACGTTCTGCTGGGCGATCTCGGCGAAGTCCTCGCGGCGCTCGTAGGAGTGCAGCATGCCGTGGTCACCGATGGCGCGCAGCAGGAAGGCGCTGAGCGAGCCGGAACCCACCCCGGCCTCGACGACGCGCGCGCCGGCGAAGATGTCGGCGAAGGCCAGGATCTGCCCCGCGTCCTTGGGGTAGACCACGGCGGCGCCGCGGGGCATGGACAGGACGTAGTCGGGGAGCAGGGGGCGCAGCGCGAGGTAGGCGACGTTTCCCGTGGTACGGACAACACTGCCCTCAGGAGCGCCGATCAGCTCGTCGTGCGGGAAGGACCCCTTGTGGGTGTGGAAGTTCTTCCCGGCCTCGAGCGTGAACGTGTAGTGGCGTCCCTTGGGATCGGTGAGCTGGACCTGGTCCCCGACCTTGAAGGGCCCGCGTCGGCGGGCGGCACCGGTCGGTTCGGACATGTGACCAGCCTACCGGCCCCGACAGGGCCCGGGGACCACGGGCGGGGGCGCGCTGCCGGCCCCCGGCCGGAAGATCGACAGGACCCGCGAGCCGCCGACGGCCCCCGGGAGTGGCCGGAACGGGTCGTCGCGCGACCGGCCCCGGGGACACGACCTAGCTCTGGGGGCGGGCCATGGCGGCGACGAAGGCGCGCTCGACGTCCGCCGTGGACAGGACGCCGTAGATCTCGCCGCTCTTCTCCACCACCAGGTACTCGGTGGCGGGGGTCGCGCGCAGGCGGTCCAGGAGTGCCTCGCCGGCCAGTTCGGCGGGGATCCTCATGCCCTCCGTGAGGTCCTGGGCCAGTCCGCTGACCGCGACCCAGGGCCGGCGGTGCTCGGGGACGCCCACGATCGCGGCCTCCCGCACCAGACCGGTCGGGTCGCCTTGACCGTCCACGACGACGAGGGCGCGGGCACCGGCCTCGTTGGCCCGGCGCAGCGCCTCGGAGAGCGGCGTGGTGGACTCCACCGGCACGGCCCGCCTGGTCAGGGTGCGCGCCTCCAGCTCCGGCAGGTGCTCGCGCAGCCGGGCCATGCGCAGGCTGTTGCCCGCTCCGGTCCAGATGATCGCCGCGAGGATCGCCGCGAGCAGCGCATCGGTGACGGTCTCCATGCCGCCGATGTCCTCGGTGGCATTGCCGAGGGCGCCGGTGTGGGTCAGCAGCGGGAGGCCGATGAGGACGGCGACGGCGAGCGCCCGGCCGACCCAGGCGGCCGCGATGGTGCCGCTCATCGGCTTGCCGGTGATCTTCCAGACGACGGCCCGCAGCATCCGGCCGCCGTCCAGCGGCAGTCCGGGCAGCAGATTGAAGGCGGCGACGATCAGGTTGGAGATCATCAGCCCGGCGAGCAGGACGCCGGGGACCGTGCCGGGGTCGACGGCGAACATGCCCAGGTAGAAGACGGCCGCCAGGACCAGGGAGAGCAGCGGTCCGACGAAGGCGAGGATGAACTCCCGGCCCGGCGTCTCCGATTCCTTCTCGATCTCCGACACCCCGCCGAAGAACTGGAGCTGGATCCGGCGGACCGGCAGCTTGAAGCGCAGCGCCGCGACGGTGTGCGCCAGTTCGTGCACGAGCACGGAGGCGTAGAAGGCGACCGCGAAGAAGAGCGAGACCAGATAGCGGGCGCCGCCGAGCTCGGGGAGCACGCGGTCGAGCTGGCCGCCGAACACCCAGGTGATGAGGGCGGCCACGATGAACCAGCTGGGGGCGACGTAGACCGGCACACCGAAGGGACGGCCCATCAGGATTCCGCCGCCCGGGCCGTCGGAGCGCTTCCGCTTGCCGCCACCGGGTCCGGCTCCCCCGCCGTCCGTCCGGGCGCGGCCGCGCTCGTCGCCCGTGTCGTCCTCGTTCACGTGTTCCCTTCGTCGCGGGATTGCCGATGCATCGTTCGTTCGATCATGCAGTGCTCAGGGTCTGAGGTCGATGGTATTGCGCTCGCTGTCAGTGGCGGGTCGTAGGGTCTGCGTCATGAGTACGAGTCAGGAGCCGATGCCGGCCCGGCAGCCCGCGTCACTGTCGCCCTCGCGGGCGAGCGACTTCATGCAGTGTCCCCTGCTGTACCGGTTCCGGGTGATCGACAGGCTGCCCGAGAAGCCGAGTGAGGCGGCCACGCGGGGCACCCTGGTCCATGCGGTCCTGGAGCGTCTCTTCGACGCGCCCGCCGCGGAGCGCACCGCGCCGCGCGCGAAGGCATTGATCCCGGGACAGTGGGACCGGCTCCTGGAGAACCGGCCGGAGCTCAGCGAGCTGTTCGACGCGGACGAGGGCGGCGAGCAGTTGTCGCGCTGGCTGGGCGAGGCCGAGTCGCTGGTGGAGCGGTGGTTCTCGCTGGAGGACCCGACGCGGCTGGAGCCGGCCGAGCGGGAGATGTTCGTCGAGACCGAGCTGGAGTCGGGGCTGCGGCTGCGCGGTGTCATCGACCGCGTGGACGTCGCGCCCACCGGCGAGGTGCGGATCGTGGACTACAAGACGGGCAAGGCCCCGCGCCCGGAGTACAGCGAGGGCGCGCTGTTCCAGATGAAGTTCTACGCCCTGGTGATCTGGCGGCTGAAGCAGGTGGTCCCCCGCCGGCTCCAGCTCGTGTATCTGGGCAGCGGTGATGTCCTCACCTACGACCCGGTCCCGGCGGATCTGGAGCGCATCGAGCGCAAGCTGCTGGCGCTGTGGGAGGCGATCAGGCTCGCGACGGAGACGGGCGACTGGCGGCCGCGGCCGACGAAGCTGTGCGGCTGGTGCGACCACCAGGCGGTGTGTCCGGAATTCGGCGGCACTCCCCCGGTATATCCGCTGAGCATTTCCCCGGCCGACTCGCCGGAGGATGGTCAGGGCAGAATGGGCCCGGACCGAATGTAGAGGAGTTCCCGTGGCTATCCGCGTCCTGCTGGTCGATGACCAGCCGCTGCTGCGTACCGGTTTCCGGATGATCCTGGAGGCCGAGCAGGACATCGCGGTCGTCGGCGAGGCCGGGGACGGTCTTCAGGCGCTCGACCAGGTGCGGGCGCTGCAGCCCGACGTCGTTCTGATGGACATCCGGATGCCCCGGATGGACGGGGTCGAGGCGACCCGGCAGATCACCGGTCCGGGGCGGGACGGCCCGGCGAAGGTGCTCGTCCTGACCACCTTCGATCTCGACGAGTACGTGGTGGAGGCGCTGCGGGCCGGCGCCAGCGGCTTCCTGCTGAAGGACGCGCCCGCCAATGAGCTGGTGCAGGCGATCCGGGTGGTGGCGGCGGGCGAGGCGATGCTGGCCCCGAGCATCACCCGCAGGCTCCTCGACAAGTACGCGGACCATCTCCCCTCCGGTGAGGAGGCGGTGCCTGACACCCTGCACACGCTGACCGAGCGCGAGGTGGAGGTCCTCAAGCTGGTCGCGCGGGGCCTGTCCAACGCGGAGATCGCGGCGGACCTGTTCGTGAGCGAGACCACCGTCAAGACGCATGTGGGCCATGTGCTCACCAAGCTGAGCCTGCGCGACCGGGTGCAGGCCGCGGTCTATGCGTACGAGAGCGGCCTCGTGCGTCCCGGCGCGCAGTAGGGGCCCTCACACCGCTGCGGTCGGGCGCGTACTCGACCGGGGCGGGGCAGGACATGCGAAAGGCGGCGGGCAGATGCCCGCCGCCTTTCGTTTCCACCGGATACCGCGGGGGTCAGGAGCCGCTGCCCCGGCCGAGCTCCCACAGCTGCATGTCGGAGCTGGCGTTGAGCAGGCTCTCCACACCGGTCACGCCGGTGCGGGCGGCGACGTACTGCTTGCCCTGCCACAGCGGCAGCACGGGCACGTCGTCGGCGACGATGTCCTGGATCTTGTTGAAGGCGGTCGAGGCCGCGGTGCGGTCGGCCTCGCGGCGCGACTGCGGGATGAGCCCACGGGCCACGGTGCTCACGTACGGGCTGTTGAGGAAGTTGCCCTTGTCGAGGAACGGCGCGATGTAGTTGTCCGGGTCCGGGAAGTCGGGGAACCAGCCGAGGCCGTAGACGGGGTAGTCACCGCGCTTCTGGGCGGGGCGGAACTTGCTCCACTCGGTGCCCTCGATGGTGACCGAGAACAGCTTGCTGCCGTTCAGCTGGTCACGCAGGACCTCGAACTCCTTGGCGGTGCCGTCACCGTAGTGGTCGGTCGTGTAGTGGAGCTTGAGCTTCACCGGAGTCTTGATGCCGGCCTCGTCCAGGATCTCGGAGGCGTTCGCACGGCTCGGCTCGCCGTACTTGTTGTAGAACGAGTTGGTGTGCGCGCCGATGCTCTTCGGGATGAGCGAGTAGAGCGGCTCGGCGGTGGCGCCGTAGACCTGGCCGGCGATCTGGCCGCGGTCGACGACGGCGGCCATGGCCTGGCGGACCGCCTTGTCCTTCACCGACGGGTCGTTGGTGTTGAAGGCGAGGTAGCGGATGGAGAGCCCGGGCATCTCGGTGAGCTCGATGCCCTCCTTCGGGCTGTCCGTCATCTCCTTGATCTGGTCCGGCGCCATCTCCCGGGTCATGACGTCGATGTCACCGGCTTCGAGGGCCTTGCCCATCGCCTCGGCGTCCGGGAACAGCCGCAGCTCGACCTTGTCGTTGTGGAGCTTGATGTCGCCCTTGTACGAGTCGTTCTTGCTGAAGACGACCTTGGTGATCTTGTCACCCTCGGTCTCGGTCTTCATCGTGTACGGCCCGGAACCATCGACCTGGAAGCCCTCGCGGAGCTTCTTGGCCTCGTAGTTCTTCTTGCTGATGATCGCCGCGGCCGGCGTCGAGAGCTTGAAGGGGAAGGTCGCGTCCGGCGTCGCGAGGTGGAAGACGACCTCGTCGTCACCGTTGGTCTCGATGGTGTCGATGTTGTTCAGCAGGGCCGCGGTGCCGTTGTCGGTGTCGATGTCGAGCACGCGCTGGATGGAGAACTTCACGTCCTCGGCCGTGACGTCGGCGCCGTCGGCGAACTTGAGGCCGTCGCGCAGCTTGCAGCGGTAGCTCTCACTCGCGTTGTCGGTGAAGGAACACGACCGGGCGGCGTCCGGCACGGGCTCGCCGCCGCCGCGCGGGGCGTGCATCAGCGTCTGGACGGTCTGGCGCAGGACGTTCCAGGCGCCGGTGTCGTAGGCGTAGGCCGGGTCGAGCGGGGCAGGAGCGTCCTCGGTGGCGATGAACTGGTCCGTGGTGCCGACGACGATGGCGTCACCGCCACCGGAGCCGCCCTCCGTGCTGCCGCAGGCGACGAGCACGGGCGCGAGCATGCCGGCCAAGGCCGGCAGCACCAAAGTCTTGCGGTTCATCCTGGACGTTCTCCCTCATCCGGCACTGGGATACAGCGGTGTGTACGGGAGACTCCGCCGCGGCCGCCCGGTCGGGGCGGTTTCGAACGGTCCGGGAAACAGGACGATCGGTCCTGTGTTCGCGGCGGTTGTGCGACCGCCGGGGCGCATCGGGGTTGCGGCGAAGTACTCGCGAAGAGATTAGTCGGCAACGCCACGAAAGCTTGACCGGGCCCGAGTTGGGCCGTATTCACTGAGTGATCGGTTATGCCTGTCAGTGGATGGTCACACCACGGAATGTTTCGTACACCGCTCCACCAATACGGACACAAGGGCACAGCCGGACCGCTGCCGCGGGGCCACCGGGGGGTCCGGAAGCGCCCCATCCAGGGCACTCACAGTGACGAACGTCACGCAACGAAATCCATCGGATCGCCCCGGAAAAGGCCCGGAACGATCACCGAAAACCCCGCCCTCCACCACTCGGAGTTTCCGTTGCATTCAGGGGAAACTCCGAGACGCTTCAAGGAATACGGACAGTACACGCATCAGTTCATTGTGGTGATGAGTGTGCGGAGAAAACCAAGGTCCACTTCTTCCAGGGAGCGGACGACGACCCTGCCCACGGCGGGCGCGATGGGGGCCACGGACGGTACGGCGACCACCCGGCAGCCGGCCGCCTCCGCGGAGGCCACACCGGTCGCGGTGTCCTCGATGACGGCGCATCTCGCGGGCTCCGCACCGAGGCCGCGTGCGGCCAGGAGGTACGGATCGGGGTGCGGCTTGGTCCGCGGGACCTCGTCACCGGCGACGGAGAGCGCGAAGTTCTTCGGCCCGAGGGAAGCCAGCACGCGGTCGATGATCCGCCGGTGCGAGGCGGAGACCAGCGCGGTGGGCACCCCTTGTGCGGCCAGTTCGGCGAGCAGCCGCTGCGCGCCCGGCATGAGCGGCACACCGCGGCCGATGCGGGCCTCGAAGCGGTCGTTCAGGAGCACGGTCAGCTCGGGCATGGTGATGTCGGCGCCCGTCGCCTCGATGAGGTAGCCGGCGCTGCGCGTCATGGGGCCACCGACCACCACGTCCCGCCATGCCTCGTCGAGCTCGTGACCGAGATCCGCGAAGACCTCCACCTCCGCGTCCCACCAGAAGCCTTCGGTGTCCACGAGGGTGCCGTCCATGTCGAGGAGAACGGCCTGAAGGGCAGACCCTTCCGCCGTACGGGTCAAGGACGCGGGGACCGTGCTGGTCATCGGCACACCTCCGTGAGGGACGAGAAGGCCGGCCACCTTTCCCTGCGGCTTTTCCCGCGGGGAGAGACGACCGGCCTGCACTGGACCGATAAGTGTACGACTCGTCCGGCGAACATGCGCGGAAGGGACGTCCAACGCGCGGTGAAGTGCTGCGCGATTTCTATCGCGCGTTGAAGTACTTCGCCTCCGGGTGGTGGATGACGATCGCGTCCGTGGACTGCTCCGGGTGCAGCTGGAACTCCTCGGAGAGCTCGACGCCGATCCGCTCGGGCTCGAGCAGCTGAGCGATCTTGGCCCGGTCCTCGAGGTCCGGGCACGCTCCGTAGCCGAGCGAGAACCGCGCGCCGCGGTACTTCAGCGCGAACATGTCCTCCACCTCCGCCGGGTCCTCGCCGCCGAAACCGAGCTCGGTGCGGACCCGGGCGTGCCAGTACTCCGCCAGCGCCTCCGCGAGCTGGACGGACAGTCCGTGCAGCTCCAGGTAGTCGCGGTAGGAGTCCGACTCGAAGAGCTCCGCCGTCGCCTCACCGATCCGCGATCCGACGGTGACGACCTGGAGTCCGACGACGTCCCGCTCGCCGGACTCCTCCGGGCGGAAGAAGTCCGCGAGACACAGGCGGCGGCCCCGGCGCTGGCGGGGGAAGGAGAAGCGGGTGCGTTCCGAGCCGTCCTCGTTCAGCAGGATCAGGTCGTCGCCCTTGGAGACGCAGGGGAAGTAGCCGTAGACGACGGCCGCCTCCAGCAGGTTGCGGGTGTGCAGCTGGTCCAGCCAGCCCCGCAGCCGCGGCCGGCCCTCGCTCTCGACCAGCTCCTGGTACGAGGGGCCGTCACCGGCGCGCGCCTCCTTGAGACCCCACTGGCCCTTGAAGAGTGCGCCCTCGTCCAGCCAGGACGCGTACTCCTTCAGCTGGATGCCCTTGATCACCCGCGTGCCCCAGAACGGCGGTTCGGGGACCGGGTTGTCGACGGCGACGTCGGAGCGTACGGCCCCTTCCTCGGGGCGGTCGTCGACGACGGCGTTCGTGGTGGCCCGCACACGGCGCTGCTTGAGGTCGGGGAGCGTGGCGCCCGGGACTCCGCGCTTGACCGCGATGAGGGCGTCCATCAGCCGCAGGCCCTCGAAGGCGTCGCGGGCGTAGCGGACTTCGCCCTCGTAGATCTCGTGGAGGTCCTGTTCGACGTAGGCCCGCGTCAGGGCGGCGCCACCGAGGATGACCGGGTAGTCGGCGGCCATCTTGCGCTGGTTGAGCTCCTCCAGGTTCTCCTTCATGATCACCGTGGACTTCACCAGCAGGCCGGACATGCCGATGACGTCGGCCCGGTGTTCCTCCGCCGCCTCCAGGATCGCCGAGACCGGCTGCTTGATACCGAGGTTGACGACGTTGTAGCCGTTGTTCGACAGGATGATGTCGACGAGGTTCTTGCCGATGTCGTGGACGTCGCCGCGGACGGTGGCCAGCACGATGGTGCCCTTGCCGTCGTCGTCCGTCTTCTCCATGTGGGGTTCGAGGAAGGCGACGGCGTTCTTCATGACCTCGGCGGACTGGAGCACGAACGGCAGCTGCATCTGTCCGGAGCCGAAGAGTTCACCGACGACCTTCATGCCCTCCAGCAGCGTGTCGTTCACGATGTCCAGCGCGGGCCGGTCCTGGAGCGCCTCCTCGAGGTCCGCGTCGAGGCCGTTCTTCTCGCCGTCGATGATGCGCCGCTTGAGCCGCTCGTCCAGCGGCAGCGCGAGCAGTTCCTCGGTCTTGCCCGCCTTCATCGACTTGGTGTTGACGCCCTCGAAGAGGGCCATCAGCTTCTGCAGCGGGTCGTAGCCCTCGGCGCGGCGGTCGTGGATCAGGTCGAGGGCGGTCTGCACCTGTTCGTCGTCGAAGCGCGCGATGGGCAGGATCTTCGACGCGTGCACGATCGCCGAGTCCAGGCCCGCCTTGACGCACTCGTCGAGGAACACGGAGTTCAGCAGGATCCGGGCGGCCGGGTTGAGGCCGAAGGAGATGTTGGACAGGCCCAGCGTGGTCTGCACGTCCGGGCGCCGGCGCTTGAGTTCACGGATGGCCTCGATGGTGGCGATGCCGTCCTTGCGGGACTCCTCCTGACCGGTGCAGATGGTGAACGTCAGGGTGTCGATGAGGATGTCCGACTCGTGGATGCCCCAGTTCCCCGTGAGGTCCTCGATGAGCCGCTCGGCGATGGCGACCTTGTGCTCGACGGTGCGGGCCTGGCCCTCCTCGTCGATGGTGAGGGCGATGAGGGCGGCGCCGTGCTCCTGCGCCAGCGCGGTGACCTTCGCGAAGCGGGACTCCGGTCCGTCACCGTCCTCGTAGTTGACGGAGTTGATGACCGCGCGGCCGCCGAGCTTCTCCAGTCCGGCCCGGATGACCGGCACTTCGGTGGAGTCGAGCACGATCGGCAGGGTGGAGGCGGTGGCGAAGCGCCCCGCCAGTTCCTCCATGTCGGCGACGCCGTCGCGGCCGACGTAGTCGACGCACAGGTCCAGCATGTGCGCGCCCTCGCGGATCTGGTCCCGGGCCATCTCGACGCAGTCGTCCCAGCGGGCGTCCAGCATCGCATCGCGGAACTTCTTCGATCCGTTGGCGTTCGTGCGCTCGCCGATCGCCATGTACGCGGTGTCCTGACGGAACGGCACCGTCTGGTAGAGGGAGGCGGCGCCCGGCTCCGGGCGCGGGCTGCGGACGGTCGGCGTGAGGTCGCGGACGCGCTCGACGACCTGGCGCAGGTGCTCCGGCGTCGTACCGCAGCAGCCGCCGACGAGGGAGAGGCCGTACTCGCGCACGAACGTCTCCTGTGCGTCGGCGAGCTCACCGGCCGACAGCGGGTAGTGGGCGCCATCCTTGCCCAGGACCGGCAGGCCGGCGTTCGGCATGCAGGAGAGCGGGATACGGGAGTGGCGCGCGAGATAGCGCAGGTGCTCGCTCATCTCGGCCGGCCCGGTGGCGCAGTTCAGGCCGATCATGTCGATGCCGAGCGGCTCCAGCGCGGTGAGCGCGGCACCGATCTCCGAGCCGAGGAGCATGGTGCCGGTCGTCTCGACCGTGACGGAGCAGATGAGGGGAAGGTTCGCGCCCGTGGCCTCCAGGGCCCGGCGGGCGCCGATGACGGAGGCCTTCGTCTGGAGGAGGTCCTGGGTCGTCTCCACCAGGAGGGCGTCCGCGCCTCCGGCGATCATGCCTTCGGCGTTCTGCTGGTAGGCGTCGCGCAGCTTCGTGTAGGGGGCGTGGCCCAGGGTCGGCAGCTTGGTGCCGGGGCCCATGGAGCCGAGCACCCAGCGCTGCTGTCCGGTGGCGGCGGTGAACTCGTCGGCGACCTCGCGTGCGATGCGGGCGCCGGACTCGGAGAGCTCGTGGACCCGCTCGGGGATGTCGTACTCGCCCAGCGCGGCGAGGTTCGCGCCGAAGGTGTTCGTCTCGACGCAGTCGACGCCCACCTCGAAGTAGGCCGAATGGACGCTTCGCACGATGTCCGGGCGCGTCACATTGAGGATCTCGTTGCAGCCTTCGAGGTCCTGGAAGTCCTCGAGCGTCGGGTCCTGGGCCTGGAGCATCGTGCCCATCGCGCCGTCCGCGACGACGACGCGCGTGGCCAGGGCCTCGCGGAGGGCTTCGATTCGGGTCCGGCTGTCAGCGGAAGGGGTCGGCGACGAGGCCATGGATGAGCTCCCTGGGATGCGACGGCTGTCGGCTTTGCGCCCCCGGTGGAGGGCGCACGGAGTTCAGAGTAGCCGGGCGGGCCCCGTCGGGGCGGGAGCGTCCCACGACGCGGACGGAGTCGTCGGGCCGCGGGGGCTTTCCGCATCCCGTCGGCCACGAGATACTCACTCGGCGGTCACCAAGGTCGGCATCGACCGATAGTGTTCAGCATTGTCGAACCGCTGTGAAGAAGGGCACGAGGCGATGGCGAAAAATATCCAGTCGCTCGAGCGTGCGGCGGCGATGCTGCGACTGCTCGCCGGCGGGGAACGCCGGCTGGGCCTGTCGGACATCGCCTCCTCGCTGGAACTGGCCAAGGGCACCGCGCACGGCATCCTCCGGACTCTCCAGGCCGAGGGTTTCGTCGAGCAGGACCCGGCGTCCGGCCGCTACCAGCTGGGGGCCGAGCTGCTGCGGCTCGGGAACAGCTATCTCGATGTCCACGAGTTGCGGGCCCGGGCCCTCGTGTGGACGGACGACCTGGCCCGGTCCAGCGGCGAGAGCGTCCACCTCGGCGTGGTGCACCAGCACGGTGTGCTGATCGTCCACCACGTCTTCCGGCCGGACGACAGCCGCCAGGTCCTGGAGGTGGGGGCCATGCAGCCGCTGCACTCGACGGCGCTCGGCAAGGTGCTGTCGGCGTACGACCCCGTGGCGCACTCGGAGGCTCTGGAGGTGGACCGCAAGGCCTTCACCCCGCGGACCGTCACCGACCTGGCCGGATTCGAGTCGGTGCTGGACCACACCCGGGCGCGCGGCTGGGCGGCCGACCTGGAGGAGACCTGGGAGGGCGTCGCCTCGGTCGCCGCCCCCATCCACGACCGCCGCCGCATGCCGGTGGGGGCCATCGCCATCACGGGCGCCGTGGAGCGGCTGTGCAAGGACGACGAGGTGCGGTCCGAGCTGATCGCGGCGGTGCGGGACTGCGCCCGTTCGGTGTCACGCGACCTCGGCGCCGGGCGTTTCTGACCGATTTGAGTGCACCAAGGGTAACGATACGGTTTTCGGCCACTCACCCCTTGACGCGCTGTTAACCGGAGGGCAAAACTGCCGTTCATCGGTCGGCATTGTCGAACACCTAACGGCAATACGCGTTAGAGTGTGGCAGCGCCAGGGCCGACAAACGCTCTCACCTGAGGGCGCGGACCGCGGAGGGACCCGAGGTCCGCATTTCCCTGGACGAAGGACAAAGGAGTCGCGGGTGTCCAGCTCCGACATCTTCATCGGCGAGCTCATAGGTACCGCCGTACTCATCCTGCTCGGTGGCGGCGTGGTCGCCGCTGTCGTACTCAAGCGCTCGAAGGCGCAGAACGCCGGCTGGCTGGCGATCACCTTCGGGTGGGGATTCGCGGTCATGACCGCGGTCTACATGACGGGCACGCTCTCCGGCGCCCACCTCAACCCGGCGGTCACGGTCGGTATCGCGATCAAGGACGGGGACTGGAGCAACGTCCCGGTCTACTTCGCCGGACAGATGGTCGGCGCCATGGTCGGTGCCGCGCTGGTCTGGATCGCCTACTACGGACAGTTCCACGCCCACCTCACCGACCCGGAGATCCTCGCGGCCCAGCCCGAGGAAGAGGGCCTCGTCGACCAGAAGGCCGCGCCCAAGGCCGGCCCGGTGCTCGGAGTCTTCTCCACCGGACCCGAGGTCCGTGTGGTGTGGCAGAACCTGGCGACCGAGATCATCGGCACCACCGTGCTGGTGCTCGCCGTCCTGACGCAGGGCCTCAACGACAGCGGCAAGGGTCTCGGCGTGATCGGCGCGCTGATCACCGCCTTCGTCGTCGTCGGCATCGGCCTCTCGCTCGGCGGCCCGACCGGCTACGCCATCAACCCGGCCCGTGACCTGGGCCCGCGCATCGTGCACGCCCTGCTGCCGCTGCCCAACAAGGGCGGCTCGGACTGGGGCTACGCCTGGATCCCCGTCGTCGGCCCGCTGGCGGGTGGTGCCCTCGCAGCGGGTATCTACCAGCTCGCGTTCGCCTAAGCCGTCCCTTCGACCTCGCAGGAGCACTCCGTGACCGACGCACACACCACCGGCCCGTTCATCGCGGCCATCGACCAGGGCACCACTTCCAGCCGCTGCATCGTCTTCGACAAGGACGGCCGCATCGTCTCCGTCGACCAGAAGGAGCACGAGCAGATCTTCCCGAAGCCGGGCTGGGTGGAGCACGACGCCGCCGAGATCTGGACCAACGTGCAGGAAGTGGTGGACGCGGCCGTCGCGAAGGCCGGCATCACCGCGGCCGACGTCAAGGCGATCGGCATCACCAACCAGCGTGAGACCACGCTGCTGTGGGACAAGAACACCGGTGAGCCGGTCCACAACGCCCTCGTGTGGCAGGACACCCGCACCGACGCGCTCTGCAAGGAGCTCGGCCGCAACGTGGGACAGGACCGCTTCCGCCGTGAGACGGGCCTGCCGCTGGCCTCCTACTTCGCCGGCCCCAAGGTCCGCTGGCTGCTGGACAACGTCGAGGGCCTGCGTGAGCGCGCAGAGCGCGGCGACATCCTCTTCGGCACCATGGACTCCTGGGTCATCTGGAACCTCACCGGCGGCACGGACGGCGGTGTGCACGTCACGGACGTCACCAACGCCTCGCGCACCATGCTGATGAACCTGCACACCATGGAGTGGGACGACAAGATCCTCAGCTCCATGGAGATCCCGGCCGCGGTGCTGCCGGAGATCCGGTCCTCCGCCGAGGTCTACGGCAGTGCCAAGGGCGGCGCCCTGGCCGGCGTACCCGTCGCCTCCGCGCTCGGCGACCAGCAGGCGGCCCTGTTCGGCCAGACGTGTTTCGCCGAGGGCGAGGCCAAGTCGACGTACGGCACCGGCACCTTCATGCTGATGAACACCGGCGAGACGCCCGTCAACTCCTACAACGGGCTGCTGACGACGGTCGGTTACCGCATCGGTGAACAGAAGGCCGTCTACGCCCTCGAAGGTTCCATCGCCGTCACCGGCTCGCTCGTGCAGTGGATGCGCGACCAGATGGGCCTCATCAACTCCGCGGCCGAGATCGAGACGCTGGCCCTGTCGGTCGAGGACAACGGCGGCGCGTACTTCGTGCCGGCCTTCTCCGGACTGTTCGCCCCGTACTGGCGTCCCGACGCCCGCGGTGTGATCGCCGGCCTCACCCGCTATGTCACCAAGGCGCACATCGCGCGCGCCGTGCTCGAGGCCACCGCCTGGCAGACCCGTGAGATCAGCGACGCCATGACCAAGGACTCCGGCGTCGAGCTGACCGCACTCAAGGTCGACGGCGGCATGACCTCCAACAACCTGCTGATGCAGACCCTCTCGGACTTCCTGGACGCACCGGTCGTGCGCCCCATGGTCGCCGAGACGACCTGCCTCGGCGCGGCCTACGCCGCCGGCCTGGCCGTCGGCTTCTGGCCCGACACCGACGCTCTGCGCGCCAACTGGCGCCGGGCCGCCGAGTGGACCCCCCGCATGGACGCCACCCAGCGGGACCGTGAGTACAAGAGCTGGCTCAAGGCCGTCGAGCGGACCATGGGCTGGCTCGAGGACGAGGAGTAAAAAATCATGACCACCCTGCAGAGCGTCCCCGCCACGGGGACGCGTCCGGCCGCCGGTTCCCTGCCGGGCCGTGCCGAGACTCGGGAGCAGCTTTCCAAGGCGACGTACGACCTCCTGGTGATCGGCGGCGGCATCCTGGGCATCTCCACCGCCTGGCATGCCGCGCAATCCGGGCTGCGGGTGGCTCTGGTGGACGCCGGCGACTTCGCCGGCGCCACCTCCTCCGCCTCCTCCAAGCTCCTCCACGGCGGTCTGCGCTACCTGCAGACCGGCGCGGTGAAGCTGGTGGCGGAGAACCACTTCGAGCGCCGTGCGGTCTCCCGCCAGGTGGCCCCCCACCTGGCCAACCCGCTCACCTTCTATCTGCCGGTCTACAAGGGCGGACCGCACGGCGCGGCGAAGCTGGGAGCGGGAGTGTTCGCGTACTCCGCGCTCTCCGCCTTCGGTGACGGCGTCGGCCATGTCATAGGCCCGGCCAGGGCGCAGCGTGACGTGCCCGAGCTGCGCACCGAGAACCTCAAGGCCGTGGCCGTGTACGGCGACGACCAGATGAACGACTCGCGCATGGCACTGATGACGGTCCGCGCGGCCGTCCAGTCGGGTGCCACCGTGCTCAACCACGCCGAGGTCACCGGACTGCGCTTCACCAAGGGCCGGGTCACCGGCGCGGAGCTCAAGGACCGTACCGACGGCACCGAGTTCGGCGTCAGCGCGCGCCTGGTGCTCAACGCGACCGGACCGTGGGTGGACCACCTGCGCAGGATGGAGGACCCGAACGCGGCTCCCTCCATCCGGCTCTCCAAGGGCGCGCACCTGGTGCTGAAGCGCACCTCGCCGTGGAAGGCGGCCCTGGCGACCCCGATCGACAAGTACCGCATCACCTTCGCGCTCCCCTGGGAGGACATGCTGCTGCTCGGCACCACCGACGAGGAGTACGAGGGCGACCCGGCGGACGTCGCGATCAACGAGAAGGACACCGCCCAGATCCTGGACGAGGCCGCGTACTCCATCCGCGACCAGCAGCTGTCCCGCGATCTGATCACCTACTCCTTCGCCGGTCTGCGGGTCCTCCCCGGCGGCCCCGGCGACACCTCGAAGGCCAAGCGCGAGACGGTGGTCACCGAGGGAAGCGGCGGCATGCTGTCGGTCGCCGGCGGCAAGTGGACGACCTTCCGCCACATCGGCCGCACCGTGATGAACAAGCTGGCGGCCCTGCCCGGGCATCCGCTGGGCGAGTACGACGAGGGTCTGGTGCCGATCTCGCGGCTGCCGAAGAAGCTGCCGCTGCCGGGCATCGCCAACCCGAACGCGGTGGCCCACCGGCTGCTCGTCGGCGGCGACACCCCGGGCTCGCGGATCGCCGAGGACACCGCGCGTCATCTCGCGACGCACTACGGCTCGCTGTCGTTCGACATCGCGCGGCTCGCCGAGGACGACCCGGCGCTCGCCGAGCGGATCCACCCCGACGCTCCCGAGATCTGGGCACAGGTCGCCTACGCACGCGACCAGGAGTGGGCCGAGACCGCCGACGACGTCCTGCGCCGCCGTACGACGCTGACGATCCGCGGCCTCGCGACGGACGAGATCCGCGCCAGGGTCGAGGACGTACTGGGCAGGAAGGCCTGACCTCAGGTCGGTTTTCCCCGACGTGGGCGGCTCTCGGGGGGCCGCCCACGTTGTACGCTCAGACATCCGATGAATAAGGGACGAGGGGGCCGTCGTGGCAGTCACCGACGAGGCGATCGAAAAGATCAAGGGAATGATCGTCTCGGGTGCTCTGCGCCCCGGCGACCGCCTGCCCAAGGAGAGCGAACTCGCCGCCGAACTCGGCCTGTCCCGCAATTCGCTGCGTGAGGCCGTGCGCGCGCTGTCGCTGATCCGCATCCTGGACGTGCGCCAGGGCGACGGCACTTATGTGACCAGCCTGGACCCGCAGTTGCTGCTGGAGGCGCTGAGCTTCGTGGTGGACTTCCACCGCGACGACACGGTGCTGGAGTTCCTCGCCGTACGCCGGATCCTGGAACCCGCTGCCACCGCGATGGCCGCGAGCCGCATCGGTGAGAGCGAGCTGGACCGGCTGAGCGCACAGCTGGACGAGCTGGGGCCCGAGCCCTCCGTCGAGGAACTGGTCGCCACCGACCTGGAGTTCCACCGGGGCATCGTGCAGTCCTCGGGCAATTCCGTGCTCTGCTCGCTGCTGGACGGCCTGTCCGGGCCGACGACGCGCGCCAGGGTGTGGCGCGGACTGACGCAGGAGGACGCGGTCAGCCGCACCCTGCACGAGCACCGGGCGATCCTCTCCGCGCTCCGCGACCGCGATGCCGAGGCCGCCCGCTCGTGGGCGACGGTGCACATCGCGAGCGTGGAGCAGTGGCTCCGGTCGACGCTCTAGCAAGGAGTCTCACTCAGGGATTCCGGTACGGCCCCTGGTACGCGTGCTCCCTCAGGCGCGGAGAGCGGCGTCGAGATCGCGGATGAACTCCCCCACGCGCCCTCCCCCGGGAGGCGCGGCAGGCAGCCGGCCGAGCACGGCGGGGACCGCCGCCGGTGCGTGATGGCGCGCCCATTCCAGGGTCCCCGCGGTCACCCGCCGGTCCTCCGCGGAGGCCAGTTCCTCCGCTCGCGCCGCATGCGCTGCCGCACCGAGGACGTGCTTCACCTGATGTGCGCTCGCCTTGGGATGCAGGTACGCGGCGGCCGCCGCGTGGCTCGCCGCCCGTGCCGCGTCGGCCGCGGGCGGCGAAGCGGCTTCCTGCGCGGCCTTGTACGCCGCCCACGCGCTCTGCCGCAGGGCGGCCGTGCGCCGGCCGCCGGCGGCGAAGGCGTGTGCCGCGTCGATGGCCTCCCGAGGGCGCGTGTCCGCGGGAAGGCTCTGCTCGAAGATCGACAGCGTCCTGCGCGCACAGTCGGCGGCGTAGCCCGCGATCTCCCGCAGTTCGTGTTCGCTCAGCTCGATCTCTTGCGACTCGCTCGGCACGGCTCCATCCTGCCGCAGGTCACCGCCGCCCGACGCCCTTTCGATCAGATCCGTCCGGTGCCGGAGGCAGGCGAACCGTACCTGCTCGCGGCCCCGGGCGGACACGCCCCACGACAGCCCTCAGTCCTGCTTCTCACCGCTCGCGAAACGGGAGATCACCAGCGCGACGATGATGATCGCGCCGTTCAGGAACTGGTTCCACAGCGCGGGCACCCCGCCCAGCGTCATGACATTGACGACGAGTTGAAGCGTCAGTACGCCGGTGAGCGCCCCGAAGAGCGTGCCGCGGCCGCCCTTGAGGCTGATCCCGCCGATCACGGCCGCGGCGAACACCTGGAAGATCCAGCCGTTGCCCTGGGTGGCCGCGACCGAGCCGTAGTGGCCGGTGTAGAGGATGCCCGCGAAGGCCGCCAGCAGACCGCCGATCGCCAGCACGATCCAGGTGATCCGGTCGACCCGGATGCCCGCCGCCCGGGCCGCCTCCGGGTTGCCGCCGATCGCGTACAGCGCGCGTCCGTGGCGCAGATAGGCCAGTGCCGCACCGCCGATCGCGAACAGCGCCAGACAGATCCACACCGCGGCGGGCGCGCCCAGCCAGTCGGTCTTGCCGAGGTAGCGGAAGGACTCCGGCACGTCGGTGATCGACTTGCCCTCGGTGATACCGATGTGGAGGCCGCGGAGCATCGTGAGCATGCCCAGGGTGGCGATGAAGCCGTTGACCCGCAGCTTCAGCATCAGGAAGCCGTTGACCGTGCCGATCGCCATGCCCACCAGCAGACAGAGGGGGATGGCCGTCCAGACGGGCAGCAGTTCCAGCCCCAGGAAGCGTCCGCCCTCGCTCGGCAGCACCAGCCACATGGCGACGACCGGAGCGATGCCGATCGTGGACTCCAGGGAGAGGTCCATCCGGCCGCAGATGAGGATCAGTGCCTGGCCGAGCACCAGCAGGCTCAATTCGGAGGACTGCTGGACGACGCTGATGAGGTTGTTGGAGGTGAGGAAGACCGGCGAGACGATGAACCCGATCACCATCAGCACCAGGATCACCGGCACGAGCGAGAAGTCGCTCCACCGGATCAGCCGCAGCCGGCTCGCCGGGCTGTCGCTCTTCGTCCCCTCGGCCGTGAGCGGCCGCATCGTCCCGGTCATTCCTGCTCCCCCACACCTTCCATGGCGGCCACCAGTTCGCGGTCCGTCCACCCGCTGCCGAACGTCGCGACCACCCGCCCGTGAAAGAGGGCGAGCACCCGGTCGCAGACCCGCAGATCGTCCAGCTCGTCCGAGATGATGACGGCCGCGCTGCCTTCGTCGGCCACCCGGCGCACCACGCCGAGCAGCGCGTCCTTGGACTTCACGTCCACGCCCGCGGTGGGCCGCAGGGCGACCAGCGCACTGGGCCGGCGGGCCAGCGCCCTCGCCACCACCACCTTCTGCTGGTTGCCGCCGGAGAGCCCGGAGACGGGCTGCTCCGGCCCCTGTGTCTTGATGTCGAGTGAGGCGATCATGGACTGGGCGAATTCCCTTGTACGAGAGGGCAGTACGGTGCCCCACGGGCCGAGCTGGTCGGTGACGGTGAGTGTGGCGTTCTCCGCGACGCTGCGGTCCACGACGAGTCCCTGGCGATGACGGTCCTCGGGGATGTAGCCGATCCCGGCGTCGAGCGCGTGCGGCACGCTGCCGGGCTTCACCTCACGGCCGCGTACGGTGATGCGCCCGCCACTGGCCTTGCGCATACCGACGAGGATCTCGCCGAGTGCGGTGTTGCCGCTGGCCGCGGCGCCCGCCAGACCGAGCACCTCACCCGGTCGCACCTCGAGGTCCAGCGGCTCGAACTCGCCCTCCAGGGTGAGCCCTTCGGTACGCAGCACGGGTTCCTCGGTGCGCACGGGCCCGACGGGCGCATGCCACTGCGAGGTGCCGCTGATCGAGTCGCCGGTCATCGCGGCGACGAGGTCGTCCTTGGCGAGTTCGGCGACCGGCGCGGTGACGACATGGCGGGCGTCGCGGTAGACGGTGACGGTGGTGCACAGTTCGTACACCTCCTGCAGATGATGGGAGATGAACAGGAACGCCACTCCCTGGCTCTGGAGCTCCCGCAGCTTGGCGAACAGCCGCTGGATGCCGCGGGCGTCCAGCTGCGCGGTCGGCTCGTCGAGGATGATCAGCCGGGCACCGAAGGAGAGGGCTCTCGCGATTTCCACGAACTGCCGCTGCTCGACGGCGAGATCCTTGGCCCGGGCCATCGGGTCGACGCTCACGCCGTACCCGGCGAGCAGTTCCTCGGCGCGCCGCCGCAGCTGCCGCCAGCTGATGAAGCGGCTGCCGGCGTCGAACCGGTTGAGGAAGAGGTTCTCGGCGACGGTCAGGTCGGGCACGACCATCGACTTCTGGTAGACGCAGGCGACCTTGGACTGCCAGGCCGCCGTGTCCCCGAAGGCGGGTGCGGGCTCCCCGTCGAAGGTGACGGATCCCGCGTCGGGCTTGTGCAGGCCGGTGAGGACGCTGACGAGGGTGGACTTGCCCGCGCCGTTGCGCCCGACGAGTGCGTGGGACTCGCCGGGCGCGACGGTGAGCCGTACGCCGTCGAGCGCGACGGTGGGCCCGAAGCGCTTGACGATCCCTTCCGCGTGCACTGCGGCGGGTGCGTGTGCGGAGTGTGCGGCGTGTGGCATGACTAGCTCTTCTTCTCCAGCTGGTTGGCCCACAGCTTGGGGTCGTCCACGTTGTCCTTGGTGACCAGTGGCGCGGGGAGCTGGTCCTCGAAGCCGCCCGGGATCTTGATGATGGTGGAGCCGTGGTCGGTGGGACCCTCCTTGAAGGTCTTGCCGTCCAGCGCGGCCTTGGCGTAGAAGAGCGCGTACTTGGCGTACAGGTCGGCGGGCTGGGAGACGGTCGCGTCGATCTTCCCGGCCTTGATGGCGTCCAGCTCTTCCGGGATGCCGTCGTTGGAGATGATCGTGATGTGGCCCGGCGTGCCGGGCGGCTTCAGCAGCTTCTTCTGCTCCAGGAGCGCGAGCGTGGGCTGCAGGAAGACACCGCCGGCCTGCATGTAGATGCCGTTGATGTCGGGGTGCGCGGCGAGGGTGGACTGGAGCTTGGCGGAGGCGACGTCGCCCTTCCAGTCGGTGGCGAGCTCGAAGACCTTGATGCCGGGGAACTTCGTGTCCATGCAGGACTTGAAGGCCTCGGAGCGGTCGCGCCCGTTGATCGAGGACAGGTCGCCCTGGAACTCGACGACCTTGCCCTTGCCCTTCAGCTGCTCACCGAGGTACTGGCAGGCCTTCTCGCCGTACGCCCGGTTGTCGGCCCGCACCACCATGTAGACGTTGCCCTTGTCGGGCCGGGTGTCCACGCTGACGACCGGGATCTTCTTCTCCTCCAGGGTCCTCAGCGACTCGGCTATCGCCCCGGTGTCCTGAGGCGCCATCACGACGGCCTTGGCGCCCTGGTCGGTGAACGTCTGGACATTGGCGACGAGTTTGCCGATGTCGTTCTGCGAGTTGGTCAGGGACAGCGCGTCGACCTCGCCGGCCTTCACGCCCTTCTCGACGTACTGCTGGTAGGAGTTCCAGAAGTCGCTGTCGCTGCGCGGCAGATCGATGCCCACCTTGCCGTCCGCGGCTCCGCTGCCGGAGTCCCGGTTGCAGCCCGCGAGGGCCGTCACGGCGAGCAGCACCGCGCAGGCCGCGGCACTTGTCGTACGCACTCTCATTGGTCCCGTCCTTCGGTGGTGTCGGCTCAGGTGGTGCTGGGCGTGCTGGGCGTGCTGGGGTGTTTCCGGGTCTGCTGTGTGCTCAGGTCGCGGGGCGCAGGCGCAGGCCCTGCATCCCGCCGTCGACGGCCAGGGCCGTGCCGGTGACGGCGGCCGCGGCGGGGCTCGCGAGATAGGCGATGGCGGCCGCCACCTCGTCGGCGGCGACCAGCCGGCCGGTGGGCTGTCGGGCTTCCAGGGCGGCGCGTTCCGCCGCCGGGTCGTCCGCCTGGTCGAGCAGCCGGCCGATCCAGGGGGTGTCGGCCGTGCCGGGGTTCACGCAGTTGACACGGATGCCCTCGCGGACGTGGTCGGCCGCCATGGCCAGGGTGAGCGAGAGCACCGCGCCCTTGCTGGCGCTGTAGAGGGCCCGCTGGGGAAGGCCCGCGGTGGCGGCGATGGAGCAGGTGTGGGTGAGGGAGACGCAGCCGGGGCGGGCTGCTGCTGCCGCGCGCAGATGCGGGAGGGCGTGCCGGGCGACGCGCACCATGCCGAGCACGTTGATGTCGAGGACGCGCCGCCACTCGTCGTCGGGGTTGTCGGCGACCGTACCGACGGCGCCGATGCCCGCGTTGGAGACGACGGTGTGCAGGGCTCCGAACTCGGCGGCCGCCCGGTCGACGGCGGCGCCCACCGCCGCGTCGTCGGTGACGTCCGCCGTGACGCCGAGAGCGCCGTCGGGGGTGCCCGCGAGGTCACGGTCGAGCACGGCCACCCGCGCGCCCCGGGTGAGCAGTTGCCTTGTCACGGCCGCACCGATGCCCGACGCCCCGCCGGTCACCAGGGCGCAGAGCCCCTCGAAGTCCCTGACGACCGTCATGAGTTGACCTCCTCGATGGTGCGGCGGGCCTGCCAGACGGGCCCCTCCGGATAGCGGTGGGCGGCCATGGACTGAGGGAGCATGCGGGCGGAGAACCCGGGGGCCCGCGGTGCGACATAGCGTCCGGCGTCGATCTGGGCGGGGTCGGCGAAGTGCTCGTGGAGGTGGTCGACGTACTCGATGACGCGGTCCTCCCAGCTGCCGGAGACGGCGACGTAGTCGAACATCGCGAGGTGCTGGACGAGTTCGCACAGACCCACCCCGCCGGCGTGCGGGCAGACCGGGACGCCGTACTTGGCCGCGAGCAGCAGGATCGCCAGGTTCTCGTTCACTCCGGCGACGCGTGCCGCGTCGATCTGGACGAAGTCGACGGCCCCTGCCTGGAGCAGTTGCTTGAACACCACACGGTTGGCGACGTGTTCGCCGGTGGCGACCTTGACCGGCTGCCCGGCGCGTACGGCGGCGTGGCCGAGGATGTCGTCGGGGCTGGTGGGTTCCTCGATCCAGTGCGGCTCGTAGGGCGCGAGCGCCGTCATCCAGCGCACCGCGTCCGCGACGTCCCAGCGCTGGTTGGCGTCCACGGCGATGCGGACGGAGGGACCGACGGCGGCGCGTGCGAGCTTCAGCCGCCGGATGTCGTCCTCCAGGTCCCCGCCGACCTTCAGCTTGATCTGGCCGAAGCCGTCGGCGACGGCTTCCTTGGCGAGGCGGACGAGCTTCTCGTCGGAGTAGCCGAGCCAGCCGGGCGAGGTGGTGTACGCGGGGTAGCCCTGGCGGCGCAGCCGCGCGGTCCGTTCGGCACGGCCGGGTTCGGCAGCGCGCAGGATGGCCAGCGCCTCGTCGGGGGTGAGGACGTCCGTGAGATAGCGGAAGTCGACGAGGGAGACGAGCTCCTCGGGTGTCATCGAGGCGAGGAACTCCCACACCGGCAGGCCCGCGGTCCTGGCCGCCAGGTCCCAGGCGGCGTTGACGACCGCTCCCGCCGCCATGTGCATCACGCCCTTCTCGGGGCCGAGCCAGCGCAGTTGGGAGTCGTGGGTCAGTTCGATGTGCAGATCCGCCAGGTCGGAGGCGGTACGGGGCGCGGGCCGGCCGATCACGTACGGGCGCAGGGCTTCGATGGCGGCGGCGGTGACATCGTTGCCGCGGCCGATGGTGAAGCAGAATCCGTGCCCTTCCGACCCGTCCTCGGAGCGCATCACCAGGTAGGCAGCGGAGTAGTCGGGGTCCGGGTTCATGGCGTCGGAGCCGTCGAGCTGTTCCGAGGTGGGAAAGCGGATGTCGTGAACCTCGAACTCCGTGACGGTCTGACTCATGCACGCACCCCCGGGGAAGAACATCGGACCTCTCTTGGTCATCCGATGTATAGCGTCGCCGACGCGCCACCGTCCAGGCCCGTGACGAAATTTCTCGGACACAGCTCGGATGAATCGAGGGCCGGACGCCCTTTCGGGCAAACCGTTGCCCCGGGGCGCCGAAGTTCACCCGCCCGTGCCGGGGGGCTGCGGCCCGGGACCTCGTAAGCCGTAAGGTTGGGGCGTACGAAAGGGAACTTCGGAAGGAGGCACTGGGTGATCGAGCTCGAGGCGGTTCCCGAGCTGATCGACCCGGTCATGGTGGCCGCGTTCGAGGGCTGGAACGACGCCGGCGACGCTGCCTCCACCGCGGTCGCACATCTGGACCGGGAATGGAAGGGCGAGGTGTTCGCGGCGCTCGACGCCGAGGACTACTACGACTTCCAGGTCAACCGGCCCACGGTGTGGCTGGACGGCGGAGTACGGAAGATCACCTGGCCCACCACCCGGCTCTCCGTGGTCCGTATCGGCGGCGACAAGCCGCGCGACCTGGTTCTGGTCCGCGGCATCGAGCCGTCCATGCGCTGGCGCTCGTTCTGCAACGAGATCCTGGGCTTCGCCCATGAGCTGGGCGTCGAGATGGTGGTGATCCTGGGCGCGCTGCTCGGCGACACCCCGCACACCCGGCCGGTGCCGGTCAGCGGCATCACCTCGGACCCGGACCTGGCCAGAACCATGGACCTGGAGGAGACCAGGTACGAGGGACCGACCGGCATCGTCGGCATCCTCCAGGAGGCGTGCACGCACGCGGGTGTACCGGCGGTGAGCCTGTGGGCCGCGGTGCCGCACTACGTGTCGCAGCCGCCCAACCCCAAGGCGACGCTGGCCCTGCTCAACCGGCTCGAGGACCTGATCGGTCTGCGTATCCCGCTCGGTGAACTGGCCGAGGACGCCCGGGCCTGGCAGCTCGGTGTGGACCAACTGGCCGCCGAGGACAGCGAAGTGGCGGAGTACGTCCAGACGCTGGAGGAGGCGCGCGACACCGCGGAGCTTCCCGAGGCGTCCGGCGAGGCGATCGCCCGCGAATTCGAACGGTATCTGCGGCGACGGGACGGCGGTCCGGGCGGTCTCGGCCCCGGGGCCGGTCCGGGTCATGCGACCGAGGGCGGAGACAGCGGTTCCTACCTGCGCGACCCGGGCGGGCGTACGCGGCCACCGAAGCCCCCGCGCGCGGAGCCGGAGAGCGAGGCGTCCGGCGAGTCCGACGCGGATGGCGACGAGCCGGAGTCCTCGGAGGACTGACCGGCGGGCCGTCGCCCAGGCCCGCGGGCCTGGGCGACCCAGGGCAGAGGTCCGGGGCGGCGCTCACCGAGCGCCGCCCCGGACGTGTTCACTGCTCCGTGCTCAGCGTTCCGTGCTCAGCGTTCCGCGCTCAACGTCCGACCCGGTCCACCGCGACCACGTCGTACGTGGTGTCCGGGGTCGGCTGGGCCACGTCGAAGCGGGCGTTGGGCAGATAGATCCTGTCGCGCCACCCGGCAGCCGTCGTGGGGACCTTGAAGTCCGGGTCGGTGATCCTGGCGATCACCCGGCCGCCGGTCCCCGACTCGTTCAGCTTCAGGACCGCGATCGTGTTCAGCCGGTTCTGTACGACGTGGAGCAGGCGGCCGAGCAGCAACAGCCCGTCGGCGTTGGGCAGCGGGATCCCGCCGACGTCCACGCGGCGCGCCACGCCCGTGCGGGGGTCGACACGCATCAGGGAGCCGCCGCCCACCGCCTGATTGACCATCAGCAGCGCCCGGCCGTCCGGGGTGCGGGAGATGCCGTTGGCCGTGAGCGCGGTGCCCTGCACCCAGTCACCGCCGAGCGGCACCGTGGTGATCGCGTCGCCCGGCTCGTCGCGCGGGCCGAGCGGCAGCCGGTAGAGATTCGGCTTGAAGGAATCGGTGAAGTAGGCCGCCCCCGGCGTGAGCACCACATCGTTGACCATGGTGCCCTCCGATCCGACACCGAAGGTCCGGAGCAGCGTCCCTCTGCGGGCGTCGGCGATCCGGATCTCCCGGCTCACACCGCCGCACAGGAACAGCAGCCGTTCCCGTCGGTCGATCTTGAGCCCGATCACCGGATGCGCGGCGCCGAGGCCCTGGCTGACGATCCGTCCGCGTCCGGTGGCGAGGTCGGCGCGGTAGACGGAACCGGTCGCGATGGAGCCGATCCAGGCATACGGACCGGCCCCGATCGTGATGCCCTCGGGCCGGAAGCCGTTCGGCAGGGGGAAGGTCTCGGGCCACGGCCGGCCGGCGTGTTCGGCGGCGCGGGCCGGGCCGGCGAGGGGGCTGAGGAGAGCCGCGCCACCCAGCGCGGCTGCGGTTCGGAGAACTCTTCTTCGTGCGAAGGAGCGGGTCATCGTGCGTCCTTCCGACAAGTGTTCTGCAGAGGTCTCCACCTCAGCACAGAGCCGCCCCACGACGCAGGAGCGCGGCGGAAATGCGGACGGGCGCGTTCAGGTCGGGGACCTGAACGCGCCCGTGGGGCGGAAGTGCCGGATGCGGCGGAAACGCCGTACTACAGCGCGACGCCCAGCAGGGCGTCGACCGTGCGGGAGACGAGCCCGGGCGCGCCCTCGTCCGTACCGCCCTCGGAGCGCTGACGCTCGGCCCAGCGGTCGACGGCCCTCAGCGCGGCGGGGGCGTCGAGGTCGTCGGCGAGTGCCTCGCGGATCTCCTCGACGAGCGTGTCCGCGGACGGCCCGTCGGGCCGGGACACGGCGGCCCGCCAGCGGTCCAGCCGCTCCACGGCGTCCCGCAGGACCTGGTCGGTCCACTCCCAGTCGGCGCGGTAGTGGTGGGCGAGCAGGGCCAGCCGTATGGCGGCCGGGTCGACACCGTCGCGGCGCAGCTTGGAGACGAAGACCAGGTTGCCCTTGGACTTCGACATCTTCTCGCCGTCGAGCGCCACCATGCCCGCGTGCACATAGGCCTGGGCGTAGGGGTGTTCGCCGGTGAGCGCCTGGGCGTGGGAGGCGCCCATCTCATGGTGCGGGAAGGCGAGATCGGAACCGCCGCCCTGCACGTCGAAGCCCATGCCGAGGTGGTCCAGGGCGATCGCGACGCACTCGATGTGCCAGCCGGGCCGGCCGCGGCCGAGGCTGCCGCCGTCCCAACTCGGCTCGCCCTCACGGGCGGCCATCCACAGCATCGGGTCGAGAGGGTTCTTCTTACCGGGGCGGTCCGGGTCGCCGCCGCGCTCCGCGGAGAGCAGCCGCATGGCTTCGGCGTCGAGGTGCGACACCTCGCCGAAGTGCGGGTCGGCCTCGACCGAGAAGTAGGTGTCGCCCTCGAGCTCGTAGGCGGCGCCCGCGTCGCGCAGACGCTCGACGAGCGGGACGATGCCCGGTATCGCCTCGACGGCTCCGACGTAGTGGCGCGGCGGAAGCATCCGCAGGGCGGTCATGTCCTCGCGGAACAGCGCGGTCTCGCGCTCGGCGAGCTCGGTCCAGTCCTGCCCGTCGCGGACGGCGCGCTCCAGGAGAGGGTCGTCCACGTCAGTGACGTTCTGGACGTAGTGAACCTGCCGCTTGGTGTCGAGCCACACGCGCTGAACGAGGTCGAACGCGTTGTAGGTCGCCGCGTGACCGATGTGGGTCGCGTCGTACGGCGTGATGCCGCAGACGTAGATACGGGCGACGGGACCGGGGGTGAGAGTCACCAAACCGCTGGTCGTGGAGTCGTGGATCCGGAGGTCGCGGCCCTTGCCGGGCAGGGCGGGGACCTCAGAAGCGGGCCAGGCATGCATGTCATGAGCCTAACCGGACGGGAGTTCCACATACGAACCGGATCACGCAGGTCGACCGGTTCCCGCGGTCCTTCAGGACCCGGCGGACCACGGCCGCGGACGGCCGGCCTTGGTGGGCGGCCTCAGACCGGCGGCCACGGGATGGCAGGCCACTCCCCCGACGGCACCGGATGTCTGCCCGACGCGATCAGAGCCGCCACCCTCGCCCGTACGGAATCGACCTCCGCCGCCGTCAGCAGTTCCGCCAGCCGGGTGACCAGCGGCCCCCCGTCGGCCAGGGCGGGTGCCAGGGCGGTGAGGGCCTCCAGGGCCTCGGGCGCCAAGGGCTCGCCCGCCCAACCCCACAGCAGGGTGCGCAGCTTGTCGTCCACGTTGAACGTGACGCCGTGGTCGATCGCGTACAGCACGCCGTCGGCCGTCGGCAGCAGATGCCCGCCCTTGCGGTCCCCGTTGTTGATCACCGCGTCCAGCACGGCCAGGCGTCGCAGCCGCTCGTCGTCCGCGTGGACCAGCAGCGCGGTGCGCCCCTCGCCGACGTCGGCGAAGCCGACCGCCTTCCAGCCGTCCCCCGGCTCCTCCTCCTCGACGAGCGCGAGCAGGGCGGCGGCGGGGTCCGCCTCGATCCAGAGCTGGACCATGCCCTGCCCGTACGGGCCGTCCCGCAGGACCGTGGGCGGTACGAGGGTCCATCCCAGCGCCTGGGAGATCTCGTAGGCGGCCACCTCGCGCTGCGCCAGCGTGCCGTCGGGGAAATCCCACAGGGGCCGCTCACCGGCGACCGGCTTGTAGACGCAGGACGCCGTTTCTCCCTCGTAGGAGACGGAGCAGAACAGCACCGCGTTGGACGCCTCACGGACCCGGCCGCGCACGGTCAGCTCACCCTTGGTGAGCAGGTCGAGTGCGGTCACGCTCCGCGGCGGTATCCGTTCTGGCGCGGACATACGTGTCCCTCCGGGTCGAGCGGCAGACTGCACAGCGGGCACGGCGGCCGGCCGGCGTTCACCACGTCCAGCGCGCGCTTGGCGAAGGCCCTGGCCTGCGCCCCGGACAGCCGGACGCGCAGCATCGGCGGACCGTTCTCCTCGTCCTGGAGCAGCCGCTCCTCGGCCTCCGCGAGGTCCTCCTCGGAGTCCGCGTCGAGTTCGACCAGCGCCTGGGCCTCGACGATCATGCGCTGTTCCTCGCCGTCCCAGGCGAGCGCCATCGTGCCGACCCGGAACTCCTCCTCGACGGGGGCGTCCAGCGGCGCGGTGTCCGAGACGTCCGCGGGGGCCATGGCCGGCACCGGGGCATTGCCCCCGGTACGGCGTACGACCTCGTCGAGCAGCTCATCGATCCGCTCGGCGAGCGCGGCGACCTGGGTCTTCTCCAGTGCCACGCTCGTGGTGCGCCCTGCGGCCGAGGCCTGCAGGAAGAACGTACGGCGTCCAGGCAGCCCGACCGTACCGGCCACGAACCGGTCCGGCGGGTCGTAGAGGAACACCTGACGGGACACGTTCTGTCTCCCTCGAGAACTCGGAAACGATCGGGGTGGGCGGACGGTGCGCGGGCACACGGGTTTTCGGCCCGTCCACCCTACTGCTCCGGGCGATCACGGGGCGCCCGCGCCGCCTCCTACAACCGCGCTCCCGTCTCCGGCGTTCCCGCGCGGTGCCAGCGAGCCGAAATCGCCTGTGTCACCGAGACGCAGAAGAAACGGCCTGGTACGGGTGTAACGGATCGCTGTCACGGAACACGGTTCCACATGGATCCGCTGGAAAAGATCGAGATGCATGCCGAGCGCGTCCGCGACCAGCGCCTTGATGATGTCTCCGTGAGAGCACATCACATAGGTGGCGTCCTCGCCGTGCGCCTCGGCGACACGCGCGTTCCAGTCGCGCACCGCGTCGACGGCCCGTGCCTGCATGGCCCGCATCGACTCACCGCCCGGAAAGACCGCCGCCGAGGGGTGCTGTTGCACGACCTCCATGAGCGGCTCGTCGGCGAGCTCCTTGAGCTTGCGGCCCGACCAGTCGCCGTAGTGGCACTCGCCGATCCGCTCGTCGGTCCGGAGCTCGAGGCCGGGGCGTGCGTCCAGCAGCGGCCGGAGCGTCTGCTCACAGCGTTCCAGGGGGCTGCTGACGGCCGCGGCGAGCGGTACGTCGGCGATACGGGCGGGCAGCGCGGCCGCCTGCGCGGAGCCGCGTTCGTCGAGATGGACGCCGGGGGTCCAGCCGGCGAGCACCCCAGCGGTGTTGGCGGTGGAGCGGCCGTGGCGTACGAGGATCAGCGTGACCATGAGCGCCAGCCTAGGCGGACTGCGGCCAGAGGGTGCGCCGGGGCGGCTCGCACGGAAGAATACGCGCCGTGATCGTGGACTGCGCCATCTACCGGGAAGGGCGCCGCACCGAGGGCCCCAAGGACTTCTCCGACGCACTGGACGAGGCCCGGATCATCGGGGACGCCTTTGTCTGGATCGGCGTGCACGAGCCCACGGAGGAGGAGTTCGACCTCGTCAGCAGCGAGTTCGGGCTGCATCCGCTGGCGGTGGAGGACGCGCTGAAGGCCCATCAGCGGCCCAAGCTCGAGGTGTACGACGACTCGCTGTTCATGGTCCTCAAGCCGGTGGTCTACGAGCCGGAGAGCGACTCCGTCGGCACCAGCGAGCTCATGATCTTCATCGGCGACTCGTTCGTGGTGACGGTCCGGCACGGCGAGGGCGCCCCGCTGCACGACGTGCGGGAGCGGCTGGAGGCCGATCCCGACGTGCTGAAGCACGGCCCCACCGCGGTGCTGTACGCCATCAGCGACGCCGTCGTCGACCACTACATCGAGGTGGCCGCCGAGCTCCAGGTGGACCTGGAGGAGATGGAG
The DNA here is from genome assembly GCF_050952975.1 of Streptomyces sp. CA-251247. Taxonomy (NCBI): domain Bacteria; kingdom Bacillati; phylum Actinomycetota; class Actinomycetes; order Kitasatosporales; family Streptomycetaceae; genus Streptomyces; species Streptomyces sp. CA-251247. The sequence goes on from NZ_CP191861.1 coordinate 1,613,850, forward strand.
ACCGAGGTCTTCGCGCCGACCGGCAAACCGGCCGGCAAGGAGGCCGGGTCCTCCGGATCGGCCATCTCTCCCCCGACCGCGGCCCGGATCTACACCTTCAAGCGTCAGGTGCTGGAGTTCCGGCGGGCGGCCGCGCCGCTGGCGGCGCCCATGGCCCGGCTGGCGAGCGCGGGGGTGCCCTTCGTGGAGAAACGCTCGCAGCCCTTCTTCCGCGACGTCAGCGACCATCTGACGCGCGCCAACGAGCAGGTGGAGGGGCTCGACCGGCTGCTGTCGGACGTGCTGGCGGCCCATCTCGCGCAGACCAGCGTGCGCCAGAACGACGACATGCGGAAGATCTCGGCCTGGGCGGCGATGGCGGCGGTGCCCACCATGGTCGCGGGCATCTACGGCATGAACTTCGAGCACATGCCGGAGCTGGGCTGGACCTGGGGGTATCCGGCCGTCATCGCCCTGATGGCGGGCGCGGTGGTCGGGCTGTTCCGGCTGTTCAAGCGCCGCGGCTGGCTGTAGCGGCGCTCGACAGGCGAGGTGTGTCCCCGGAGTGTGTGCTCCCGGCGGGCGGAGGGCTGTCAGTAGGCGGGCGCGACGGTGGGCGGTCCGTCGAGAGCGCCCCGTCGCGTCGGCATCCGCAGGCTGACCATGGTGTGCCAGCCGCCGAACCGCTCGTAGGCGTACATGCCGTGGATGCCCGCGGCGAGCGCGGCGGACTTGGCCCGGGGCCAGTGCAGCAGCCGCCCCATGTGCCCCATCACGGCGAGGCTGACGTCGCGGTACACCGCGATCTCGGCGAGGGCGCTCTGGCGCAGGACGCCGTGGATGGTGCGGCCGTGGCCCTCGGCGGCGAGGCGGAGCAGTTCCTCGTGACAGTACGCCAGGTGGTTGTCCTCGTCATCGCAGATCATCCGGATCGCCTTGCCGAGCTCCGGATGGTCCCCGAAGTACTTGACCAGCATCTCCATCTGATCGGCCGCGCGTTGCTCGGTGACCCGGCTGTGCGAGAGGTAGACGACGATGTCCTCCTCGTCAAGGGGCTCGTCGCGGCGCAGCTTCTCGTGGGTGAGGCCGATGCCCCGCTGTTCGAGCAGCATCGTGTAGTCGGTCTCGGGCGGGACGGGGACGGCTTCGAGCCCGCGCTTCTTCAGCAGGGCCCGGAAGATCCTGCCGTGCTTGTCCTCGTCGGCGCCGTGCCGGGCGATCTTCGGCGCGAGGGCACGCATGCTGTCGGGTACGAGGGCGGCGATACGGGCGTTCTCCCAGCCTCCCTGGGCCTCGCCGCTGGCGGCGATGGAGCAGAAGAGCTGGAAGGAGTCGTCGTTGTCGATGATTTCCTGGAAAAGGCTCCGAGCCGAGAGCATCACTGCCACCTCCTGAAGGTGTCCGCAAAGAACGAGTCAAATGCGGTACGGGAGGCGAGGCAACAGCTAGGTCGCGCAACTGCGCCGAACGGAGGACACGCGGGCCCGCAAGAAGAGGGAGTAACCACGGCGGCCTGTTCGGCGTTGTGTGTACGACGGCCGTGGCGGGGAAGACCCCCGAGCCCCCACCACGGCCGCAGAACTTCTCTCCCGGGCCCTCTGGGTCCTGGGTCCTGCAAAGCGACTACGCCCTAGGCTAGGCCCGCGCGCTCCAGGGCCTCGGTGCCCGCCCGGAGCGCGGTGATCCGCTCGTCGAGCGTGAAGCCGGCCGGTGCGAGGGTCAGCGTGGTGACGCCGGCCTCGTTGTACGCCTGCATCCGCTCGGCGATCCGCTCCACCGACCCGAGCAGCGTGGTGGAGTCGATCAGCTGGTGCGGCACGGCCGCGGCCGCGCCCTGCTTGTCGCCGGACAGGTACTTGTCCTGGATCTCCGCGGCTTCCTTCTCGTAGCCCATGCGCTGCGCGAGCTGGTTGTAGAAGTTCTGCTTGCGGCTGCCCATGCCACCGACGTACAGCGCGGTGTAGGGACGGAACATGTCGGCGAGGCCGTTGACGTCGTCGCCGACCGCCAGCGGGAGGGTCGGGCAGACGTCGAAGCCCTCCATGGTCTTGCCGGCCTTCTCACGGCCCGCGCGCAGATGGCGGATCGCCGTCTCCTCGAGGTGGTCCGCGGAGGGGAAGATCAGCAGCGCGCCGTCCGCGATCTCACCGGTCTGCTCCAGGTTCTTGGGGCCGATCGCGGCGATGTAGAGCGGGATGTGCTCGCGCTTGGGGTGGACCGTGAGCTTGATCGGCTTGCCCGGTCCGTCGGGCAGCGGCAGGGTCCAGTGCTCGCCCTCGAAGGACAGACGCTCGCGGGACATGGCCCGGCGGACGATCTCGACGTACTCACGGGTGCGGGCCAGCGGCTTGTCGAACTTCACGCCGTACCAGCCCTCGGAGACCTGAGGGCCGGAGACGCCGAGGCCGAGACGGAAGCGGCCGTCGGAGAGGGAGTCGAGGGTGGCGGCGGTCATGGCCGTCATGGCGGGCTGGCGGGCCGGGATCTGCATGATCGCGGAGCCGACGTCGATGCGCTCGGTCTGGGCGGCGACCCAGGTGAGGACCGTGGGCGCGTCAGAGCCGTACGCCTCGGCGGCCCAGCAGACGTCGTAGCCGAGCCTGTCGGCCTCCTTGGCGACGGCGAGGTTGTCGCCGTCCATCCCCGCGCCCCAGTAGCCGAGGTTGATGCCGAGCCGCATAACCGCTCCCTCTTACTGATCAGTAACGTCCCTGTTCCGGGGGACTCTAGCGCGGGTCCCCGCGATCCGTCAGGGGGAGGTTGTCCACAGGCTCTCTCAGGGTGGGCCCATGGCCAGTAATCTCAGCGCCCATGGAACAGAGGCATCTCGGCCGGACCGGCCTGCGTGTGTCCCGTATAGGGCTGGGCACCCTCACCTGGGGCCGGGACACCGACGAGCACGACGCCGCCGACCAGTTGAAGGCGTTCTGGGAGGCGGGCGGGACGCTGGTCGACACCGCCGATGTGTACGGCGGCGGGGATGCCGAATATCTGCTGGGGCAGTTGGTCGAGCGGCTCGTGCCCCGGCGCGATCTCGTGATCGCGACGAAGGCGGGGAGCGTTCCCGACCCGGACCGCCGCTTCGACGGCTCGCGCGGACATCTGCTCGCGGCGCTGGACGACTCGCTCCAGCGGCTCGGCACGGACTACGTCGACCTGTGGCAGATACACGCCTTCGACCCCCAAACACCGCTCGACGAGACGCTTCAGGCCCTGGACATCGCGGTGAGCAGCGGGCGGGCGCGGTACGCGGGTGTGTCGAACTTCTGCGGCTGGCAGCTGGCGAAGGCGGCGACCTGGCAACTGTCGGCGCCGGGCATGAGGACTCGTCTGGCGAGCACGCAGATGGAGTACTCACTGCTGCAGCGAGGGGTCGAACGGGAGGTTCTGCCGGCGGCGCTCGACCTGGGTGTGGGGCTGCTGCCGTCGTCACCGCTCGGCCGGGGCGTGCTGACCGGGAAGTACCGGCATGCGACCCCCGCGGACTCCCGTGGCGCATCGGAGCAGTTGGCGCCGTTCGTCGAGCCGTATCTCGACGAGGCGGCCGACAGCATCGTGGACGCGGTCGTGACGGCGGCCGACGGTCTGGCGGTGACGGCGCTCCAGGTGGCGCTCGCGTGGGTGAGGGACCGGCCGGGAGTGGTCGCCCCGATCATCGGCGCGCGCAACGCGCAGCAGCTCACGGCCGCATTGTCAGTGGAGACGCTTACGCTTCCTGACGAGATCTGCCAGGCGCTCGACGATGTGTCGGCGCCCGTGCACCGCTATCCCGACCAGGACTGGAGCACGCTGTGACCGCGCCTTCCGAGGGGCCGCAGCCCCCCACAGCCGCTGAGGAGCAGGCCGGGCCCCCGGCCGAGGACCGCACCGCCCAGACGGCCGCGGACGACACCGCTGCGGACGGCGAGACCGCGGACGGCGCCACTGCCGACGGCGAGCCCGCGGACGGTGGGGCGGAGGCCGAGAGCGCGTCCGAGGACGGGCAGCCCGCATCGGGTACCGCCGAGACCGGCGCCCCCGGCACCACCGACGGCGAGGAGGCCGCCAAGCTGTCCGAGGCCGAGGCCGAGCTCGCCGCACAGCGGGAGTTGCGGGCCCGCATCGAGCAGCGGAAGGCCGAGAAGGAAGGGCCCATCGAGAGTGGCACCAAGCTGAGCGGTCAGACGGCGGATCTGCTGGCGGCGGTCCGTGCCGTGGAGAGCGGCGAGAAGCCGAGCGGCGCGTTCTTCGACTCCCCTCGTTCCGGCGAGGCTTCCGCCGCCGCCACGGCTCCCCGGCGCCCGGCCCCCGGCCCGACCGAGCCGGTCCGGCCGCAGGTCCCGGGGCCGCAGACCGGCCGCCGGGCCGCCGCACCGGAGACGGTGGAGGCGGTCAGGTCCGTGCTCGTCGAGGGCGGTGCGCCCGAGACGCTCACGGCACAGGTGGCGGACTCGCTCGGGGAGCAGGCCGCCGGGATGCTGCGGGAGAACCCCTGGCAGCTGCTGTCGGTCCCCGGCGTACGGCCCGAGCAGGCCGACGGGTTCGCGCGGGCGCTGCTCGGCGACGAGTGCGGCCCGGGCGACGAGCGGCGGACGGCCGCCCTCGTCACCTGGCAGCTGGAGCGGGCCGCGCTGCTGGGGCACACCGCGCTGGAGTCCTCGGCGGTGCGCAGCGCACTGGCCGAGCGTTCCGTGCCCGACCCCGACGAGGCCCTCCAGCAGGTCATCGCCGAGGGCGCGGTCCTGGTGTTCCAGGACGGCCTGCCGCAGGAGGGCACGGCCGACGGCGAGGCGGAGGCCGAGGCCGCGCCGGGCGATGAGGCCGCGGAGCAGACCGTGCCGGTGCTGCTCGGCCTCGACCGGTACGCACTGGCGGAGGAAAGTCTCGCGGACAGCCTGGCCCGGCTGGCCAAGACCGGCGCCGACGCCCGGTGGGAGGCGGCCGAGCCGACGGATCTGGTGCGGGCGGTGGCGGCCGGCGGTCTGGTGACCCACACCGGCGGCGAGGCGTCCAGGGCCGAGCCGGCCGGGCTCGCCGAGGCGGCGACGGCGCTCGGGCTGCGGGCCGTGGTCGCGGTCCACAGCGAGGACGGCGGCCGACGGCTCGGCGGAGCGGTCACCGTCTCCGGGCTGCTCGCGGGGACAGAGGGCCCGGGCCGCGACCGGGACGGCGCGTTCGCCCTGGACCTGCTGGTCGTTCTGGACGCTCCGCAGCTGGACGTCGAGACCGCGGCGATGCTGGTCGAGTCGATGCCGGACGGCGGGCGGCTGGTCCTCAGCGGGGACCCCGGACTGCTCGCTTCGGCGGGCGCCGGGCGGGTGTTCGGTGATCTGCTCGCCGCCCGCGTCTGCCCGCAGATCGCCTCGCGGACCCCGGACCCGGGCCCCATCGGGGAGCTGGTCTCGGGCATCGGCATCGGCGAGCTGAGCCAGGTGGAGGCGCCCGGCAAGGAGGTGGTCATCGTGCCGGTGCGCGACGCCGGCGAGGCCGTCCACCGCACCGTGCAGCTCGTCGCCGACTCGGTGCCGCGCGCCATCGGGGTGCCACCCGCCGACACCCAGGTGATCACGGTGGGCCACGGCGGCGCGGCGGGCACCCGGGCGCTCAACGCGGCGCTGAAGCAGCGGCTGAACCCGGGCCCGGGACGGTTCGGCGGCTTCGACCCCGGTGACCGCGTCGCGTACGTCCCCTCCCCCGGCCGTACCCGCCCGGGCACGGTGGTCTCGGCGGACACCGAGGGGCTCCATCTCGACTGTGCGGGCGCGGCGGTGGTCGTACCGAAGGAGCAGGTCGAGTCAGCGGTGCGCCACGGCTGGGCGATGACCGCGCACCAGGCGACCGGGATGCGCTGGCCCGCGGCCGTCGTGGTGCTGCCCGGGGATGCCGCCCAGGGCCTGAGCAGGCCGTGGGTCTACACCGCCTTCAGCCGCGGCGAGCGCCATCTGTCCGTGGTGCACGGCGTGGACCAGGCGCTGCCGCGCGCGGTGGCGGAGATCCCGACACAGGAGCGGACGACGCGGCTGCGGCCCCTGCTGGAAGGGCTGCTCGCCCCCACTCCCTGAGCGCTCGTGCCGAGGCCCCCTGCCGCAGGACCTTCTCGTCCGCGACAGGGGGCCTCGTACGCGCCCGGGCCGGTGGCCTCAGCGCTCCACCTCGTCGAGGTCCTCCAGCTCTTCGCCCAGATCGTCCTCGTCGAAGACCGAGCTGACGTCGAACCGGCACACGATCCGCTCGGGAAGCGCCTGCTCGAAGGGGGCGGTGAGCCATTCGCCGGGCTCGGGGACCTCGTCGGACGCGGACACCCACAGCGTGGAGTCGCCCTCCTCCAGGCCGAACTCCTTGTGCCGGGAGGCGATTTCGTCCGGCTCGTACTCCCCGAAGAGCACTCCGAGGGCCGCGTGCACGCTGGTGCCGACGACCGGCACGTTCGCCGGGCGGTCCTCGTCGGTGTCGACGTCGGCGATGCGCTGTGCCTGGGAGAGCAGCCGCTGCGGCTCCACCACCGCGTAGTCGCGGCGGATCAGCACACTGAGGGCGTTCGGCTCCTCGGGACCGGCGTACGGCGGCAGGGACTCGTCCGCGGCCGGGATCTCGAAGGGGGTGACCTCGTCGTAGCGGTCGTAGAGGCGCTCGTCGTACGCCTCGGCTGCGGCGGCCAGCTCGTTGAACGCGGTGTAGACGGCAGGATCGTCCTCGCCCGTGCGGTTCTCGACCGCCGCGAGGTGACGGTCCAGTGCGGCCTTGACCGCCTCGGCGGCGGCTCGTACCTCGTCAGCGGTGGGCTGCGCAGCATCAGACATAGTGCAGACGCTATCCGTACCGGGGCTCTGCCCGCACAATAGATGCGATGCCGGAATACGAATTTGTCGACGTGTACGTGCCGCGCGGGGTCTCCCGCAAGGAGGCGGCCCGTCTGCTCACCGACCATGCCGAGTACGGACACTGGGAGTTGGACCGACTGAGTCTGCACCGGGACGGCAGTCGCAGGGTGCGGCTGCGCCGGCGCATCATCCGTCAGGTGCGCGCCACCTGGTGACAGCGCGGAGCGGGCCTCGTCGTGACGAGACCCGCTCCGTTTTCTGTCGTTCCTGCCGTTCCTGTCGTTCGTTCCTGCTGTTCCTGCGTGCTGCGCCTATGCGGCGGAGCGGGCGCGGCGGTAGAGCACCACTCCCGCCAGCAGCATGCCCGCGCCCGCCGGGATCAGCAGGTCCATGGCGTCGGTGCCGGTCTGCGCAAGCTCTTCCGCACCTGCCGGGGTGAGGGTCTGCGCGTCGGGACCGTTCCGCACGGTGGGCGCCGGCGCGTCGGGCTCGGCCGGCGGCAGGGTGCGGGGCTGACCGGGCGGGTCGACGGTGCCCGGCGTCTCGGGCCCGGGCTTCCCCGGAGTGCTGACCTCGCTGTCATTGGCGCAGTCGTTGCCCAGGGCCGGGTTCAGCAGACCGCCGATGGTGACGGTGTTCCCGCAGGCGTTCACGGGAATGTGCACCGGGGCGGAGATGTGGTTGCCGGAGGCGACGCCGGGAGAGTTGTCGGCTCCGCCGGTGGCGTGGGCACCGCCCTTGCCATGACCCGATCCCTTGCCGTGCTCGGACTTGGCCGGCCCGGACTTGTTGGCGCATTTGTTGCCGAACACCGGGTTCAGCAGACCGACGGCATTGACGGAATTGCCGCAGGCGTTCACGGGAACGTCGACCGGTACCTGGACCGCGTTTCCGGACCCGACGCCCGGAGAATTCGACGCGCCTCCGTGGGCCCCTGCGTCCGCGTTCGCGTAACCGCCGCCGAGGGCGAGCACTCCGCCCGCCGCCGCCATGGTGATCAGGCCTTTGCGCGTGACCTGGCGCATAGGTTGAATCCTGCCTTCTTCAGGAATCCCCCGAGCCCTGTGCCCGGGGGCGGAAATACCCGGGCGGTCCCGGAGCGCATGGCGCGCACTCCGGGACCGCCCAGGTTCGAACCTCGACCCCGAGGGGTCGGGTCACAACATCAAGCGTTGACGCAGGTGTTGCCAAAGGCAGGGTTCAGGAGCCCGATCACGGAGACCGTGTTGCCGCACACGTTCACCGGCACGTGGACAGGCACCTGGATGACGTTGCCGGACAGCACGCCGGGAGAGTGCACAGCGGCACCCTGCGCGCCCGAGTCGGCCATGGCCATACCCGCACCAGCGAGCACCAGACCACCAGTGGCAGCCGCAGCAGCGACGACCTTCTTGATCATTATTCCTCCTTGTTGGCAATGCGATCCCAGCCGCGGACCGCACCACCTGTAACGAGGAGAAACCGGCGGGGCTACGAGCCCGATGCTCCTTTCACTCTTTCCAGTCGCGTGCGTACGCACTGACGATTATTGGAGTTTCGTTTCAGCGGACCTCACCCGATCCGGTTCAGCACCGGTCGATGAAACGGTCAAGCACACGCACACCGAACTGCAGACCGTCCACCGGGACGCGCTCGTCCACCCCGTGGAACATGCCCGCGAAGTCCAGCTCCGGCGGCAGCTTGAGCGGGGCGAACCCGAAGCAGCGGATGCCGAGGTCGTCGAAGGACTTGGCGTCCGTGCCGCCGGAGAGCATGTACGGGACGGCGCGCGCGATCGGGTCCTCCGCCTTCAGCGCGACCTGCATCGCGTCCACGAGGTCGCCGTCGAAGCTCGTCTCCAGCGCCTTGTCCCCGTGCACGTCCTCGCGCCGGACGCGGGGGCCGAGCAGCCGGTCGAGATCGGCCAGGAACTCGTCCTCGTAACCCGGCAGGAAGCGTCCGTCGACATGGGCGGTCGCCTGCCCGGGGATGACGTTCACCTTGTAGCCGGCGCCGAGCATGGTGGGTGCCGCGGAGTTGCGCAGGGTCGCGCCGATCATCTTGGCGATGCCGCCGAGCTTGGCGAGCGTCGCGTCCATGTCCTCCGGGTCCAGCGGGGTGCCGAGCGCGTCGGAGAGCTCGTCGAGGAAGCCCCGGACGGTCTTGGTCATCCGTACCGGCCAGGTGTGGCGGCCGAGCCGGCCGACGGCCTCGCACAGCTCGGTGATGGCGTTGTCCTTGTTGGTCATCGAGCCGTGTCCGGCGGTGCCGTCCACGGTCAGGCGCATCCAGTGCATGCCCTTCTGCGCCGTCTCGACGAGGTAGAGCCGCAGGTTCTCGTTGACGGTGAAGGAGAAGCCGCCGACCTCGCCGATGGCCTCCGTGACGCCGTCGAAGAGCCCGGGGTGCTTGTCGACGAGGTGCCGCGCGCCCCAGGTGCCGCCCGCCTCCTCGTCGGCGAGGAACGCCAGCACGATGTCGCGCGGGGGCTTGCGGCCGCTGCGCATCCTGTCCCGTACGACGGCGAGCGTCATCGCGTCCATGTCCTTCATGTCGACCGCGCCGCGGCCCCAGACGCACCCGTCCGCGATCTCACCGGAGAACGGGTGGTGGGTCCAGTCGTCGGCATTGGCCGGGACGACGTCGAGATGGCCGTGGATGAGCAGCGCGGGCCTCGACGGGTCCTCCCCCTCGATCCGGGCCACCGTGGAGGCGCGTCCCTGGTGGGACTCGAAGATCTGCGGTTCGAGACCGACCTCGGCCAGCTTCTCCGCGACGTACTCCGCCGCGGCCCGCTCCCCCGGGCCCGAGTGGTCCCCGTAGTTGCTGGTGTCGATCCGGATCAGCTCACGGCAGAGGTCGACGACCTCGTCCTCGCCCGAGACGGTACGGGCCGCATTCGACTCGCTCACGCTGATTCCTCCCACTGTCGCTGCTGGTGGTTCCCCCTCATCCTCCCGCGCGCGGCCCCGGACCCCAAGGGCGGCCGTCCGCCGTCGCACGGCTTTCACACGGCCGGGCGGGTGATCGGGCACAGCTGAATGTTTGCTATGGTTTTCCACGTCGGAACGGCCCAGCGCCGGACGGCAGACACCTTGTCCGGGTGGCGGAATGGCAGACGCGCTAGCTTGAGGTGCTAGTGCCCTTTATCGGGCGTGGGGGTTCAAGTCCCCCCTCGGACACCAGCAGGATCCCCGCGGCTCTCCGCGGGGATCTTTTTGTTTGCGCTCCCCCCGGGCACCCGGGCCCGCTACGCCGGGCTGCGCTTACAGTCACCGGGTGAGACGCAGACACAAGGCCCCGCCGTCGCCGCTGCCCCAGCGGGACGGGATCGACCCGGTGCGCCTGCGGCTGCCCGCCGACCCGGACGGCTCCTGGAAGACGGTCCGCGATCACGTCGTGGCGCGGTACGCGGGCGCCGTCGGGACCGAGAAGGTCGACGCGCTGTTCCGGGAGGGCCGCATCGTCGGCACGGACGGGCCGGTCGCCGCGGAGGAGCCGTACGCCCCGGGGCGGTATCTCTGGTTCCACCGGGACTTCGCGCCCGAGGAGCGCGTCCCGTTCGAGGTGCGGATCGTGCACCGCGACGAGCGCCTGGTCGTCGCCGACAAGCCGCACTTCCTCGCCACCACACCGCGCGGCCGGCATGTCACCGAGACCGCGCTCGCCCGGCTGCGGCGCGATCTCGGGCTGCCGCAGCTCCAGCCGGCCCATCGGCTGGACCGGCTGACCGCGGGCCTCGCGCTGTTCGTCGTGCGGCCCGGGGACCGTGGCGCGTATCAGACGATGTTCCGTGACCGGCGGGTGCGCAAGGAGTACGAGGGGGTGGCGGCCCACGATCCGGCCGTCACGCTGCCGGTCACCGTGCGCAGCCGGATCGTGAAGGACCACGGGGTGATGGCCGCCCGCGAGGTGGCGGGCGAGCCGAACAGCGAGAGCCGGATCGAGCTGCTGGAGCACCGCGCAGGGCTCGGCCGGTACCGGCTGCTGCCGGCCACCGGCCGCACCCATCAGCTCCGGGTCCATATGAACCGGCTCGGGCTGCCGCTGCTGAACGATCCGCTCTTCCCGGTGGTCCGGGAGCCGGGGCCGGACGACTGGGCCAAGCCCCTTCAGCTCCTCGCCCGGGTGCTGGAGTTCACCGACCCCGTGACCGGTGAACCGCTCCGCTTCGAGAGCGGGCTGCGGCTGGCTCAGTGGCCCCGCTGAATCCACTCCTGAAGATGCGGCGACTCCTCGCCGACGGTCGTCGGATCGCCGTGGCCGGTGCGGACCACCGTGTCCGGCGGCAGGGTGAGCAGCCGCTGCCGGATCGACTCGACGATGGTCGGGAAGTGCGAGAACGACCGGCCGGTGGCGCCGGGGCCGCCCTGGAAGAGGGTGTCCCCGGTGAAGACCGTGGACAGCTCGGGGGCGTACAGACAGACCGCGCCGGGGGCGTGGCCCGGGGTGTGCAGCACGGTCAGTTCCACTCCCGCGACGGTGAGCGTCAGGCCGTCGGCCAGTTCGCCGTCGGGGGCGCGGTCGGGATGCGTCTGCTTCCACAGCGGGAGGTCGTCGGGATGCAGCAGGATCGGCGCGCCCGTGGCCGCGGCGAGCGCGGGGGCCGCGTCGATGTGGTCGTTGTGGGCGTGCGTGCAGACGACGGCGACGAGCGTGCGGCCGCCGAGGGCCGCCTCGATCGCCGCGGCGTCATGCGCGGCGTCGATGACGATGGCCTCGGACTCGTCGCCCACGATCCACACGTTGTTGTCGACGTCCCAGGTGCCGCCGTCGAGGGAGAAGGTGCCGGAGGTGACGAGGTGATCGATCCTGACATTCGGAGAAGTCATCAGAGCCGCACCACCGAACGCAGCACGTCGCCCTCGTGCATCCGGGCGAAGGCCTTCTCGACGTCACCGAGCCCGATGGTCTCGGTGACGAACGCCCCGAGGTCGATGCGGCCCTGCTGGTGCAGATCGATCAGCATCGGGAAGTCGCGGGACGGCAGACAGTCGCCGTACCAGGAGGACTTGAGGGCGCCGCCGCGGCCGAAGACGTCGAGGAGCGGCAGTTCCAGCTTCATGTCCGGGGTGGGGACGCCGACGAGGACGACCGTGCCGGCCAGATCGCGGGCATAGAAGGCCTGTCGGTAGGTCTCCGGGCGGCCGACCGCCTCGATGACGACATCGGCCCCGAAGCCGCCGGTGAGTTCGCGGATCGCCTCGACGGCGTCGGCGGAGCTGGAGTTGACCGTGTGGGTCGCGCCCATCTTCTTCGCCGTCTCGAGCTTGCGGTCGTCGATGTCGACGGCGATGATCCTGGCCGCGCCCGCGAGCCGTGCGCCGACGACCGCCGCGTCGCCCACACCGCCGCAGCCGATGACGGCGACGGTGTCACCGCGGCCGACGTTGCCGGTGTTGACGGCGGCGCCGATGCCGGCCATCACTCCGCAGCCGAGGAGTCCCGCGACGGACGCGGAGACCGCCGGGTCGACCTTTGTGCACTGCCCTGCCGCGACGAGGGTCTTCTCGGCGAACGCGCCGATGCCCAGGGCCGGGGAGAGTTCGGTGCCGTCCGTCAGGGTCATCTTCTGGCGGGCGTTGTGGGTGTCGAAGCAGTACCAGGGACGGCCCCGCCGACAGGCGCGGCAGCGGCCGCAGACGGCCCGCCAGTTGAGGATGACGAAGTCGCCGGGCGACACCTCGGTGACGTCCGGGCCGACCGCTTCCACGACACCCGCGGCCTCGTGGCCGAGGAGGAAGGGGAAGTCGTCGTTGATCCCGCCCTGCTTGTAGTGCAGATCGGTGTGGCAGACCCCGCACGCCTGCACCTGCACCACGGCCTCGCCCGGACCGGGGTCCGGGACGACGATCGTCTCCACCCGCACCGGTTCGTTCTTTCCGGGTGCGATCACACCTTGCACCTGCTGCGACATCGAGAACCTGCCCTTCTTCGCACGTCGGTCGACCCCCACTATGGACCGTCACGGCGGCGCTCGGCGACGAGCAGGAGGGGCCCCGCGGAAATCTTCCGCAGGGCCCCTCGTGTGCGTGTTCGGCTCAGGCGTCCTGGCGCTCGGCCGCGAGGGCGCTGACCCGCCCGCGGACCACGTACCAGCCGCCGACCAGTGCCGCGGCGATCAGCGGCAGGAACATCACGGTCGTCCGGCCGACGCCGCCGCCCCACCACATCAGGACGGCCACCCCGGCGAGGAAGAGCAGGGTGACGATCTGGGTGTACGGGGCCCAGGGCAGCCGGTACGACGGCCGGGTGACGCGTCCGTCCTGCGAGCGGTGCCAGAACAGCAGCGAGCAGAGCATGATCATGCCCCAGGTGCCGAGGATGCCGATCGAGGCGAAGTTCAGGACGATCTCGAAGGCCTGCCCGGGCATGAGGTAGTTGAGGCCGACGCCGAGCACGCCGAAGCCGGCGGTCAGCAGGATGCCGCCGTAGGGGACCTGACCCTTGTTCATCCGGCCGGTGAAGCGGGGCGCGGAGCCCGAGAGCGCCATGGAGCGCAGGATGCGGCCGGTGGAGTACAGCCCGGAGTTGAGGCTGGAGAGGGCGGCGGTGAGAACGACGAGGTTCATCACGCCGGCCGCGCCCGGCACACCGAGCTTGTCCATGACGGTGACGAAGGGGCTCTCGTCGCCGGAGTACGCGGTGTACGGCAGGAGCAGCGCGAGGAGCACGACGGAGCCGACGTAGAACAGGCCCACACGCCACATGATCGAGTTGATCGCCTTGGGCATGATCTTCTCGGGGTTCTCGGTCTCGCCGGCGGCGACGCCGCAGAGCTCGACCGAGGCGTAGGCGAAGACGACACCCTGGATCACCAGCAGCATCGGCAGCATGCCCACGGGGAAGATGCCGCCGCCGCCGGAGATGGTGGAGAAGCCGGGGGTGTGGCCCTCGATGGGGTGCTGGGTGACCACGAGGTAGATGCCCACGAGCATGAAGGCGACGAGCGCGGCGACCTTGATGATCGCGAACCAGAACTCCATCTCGCCGAAGTACTTCACCGAGATGAGGTTGGCCGTGAGGACGACGGCCAGGGCGATCAGTGCGAGCACCCACTGCGGGACGTCGCTGAACATGGCCCAGAAGTGGGCGTAGGTCGCGGCCGCGGTGATGTCGGCGATGGCGGTGGTGGACCAGTTGAGGAAGTACAGCCAGCCGGCCGCGAAGGCGCCCTTCTCGCCCATGAACTCACGGGCGTAGGAGACGAAGGCTCCGGACGAGGGACGGTAGAGGACGAGCTCACCGAGCGCGCGGACGACGAAGAAGGCGAACACGCCGCAGACCGCGTAGGCGATGGCGAGCGAGGGGCCCGCTCCGGCCATTCTGCCGCCCGCTCCGAGGAACAGACCGGTGCCTATCGCTCCGCCGATGGCGATCATGTTGATGTGGCGGGACTTCAGGTCCTTGCTGTAACCGGCGTCGCCGGCGTCCACGTGGGGGGTGCTCGTCGCCGGTACCCCGGCGGCGGGCTTCTCGGCCGCGGTGATGCGGTCACTCATGGAGGGGATTCGCCTTCGTGAGGGGGAGGTGTGCGGTCCCGGCCGTAGCCGGTGGGGGTCGTCACCTGGGCGTGGGCCCGACGGCACATCATCAGGGCAACCCTGGGATTTTGGCAGTGGTCTATCTCACGAAGCGATACATCTGAGGTGTTTCTGAGGTTGCGGCAAGGTAAACCAAGGTCATCGTCACTCGACGTAGGGCCCGGTGTTACCGAGGGGCCTCAGGGGGCGAGCACGTCCAGCTCGGCCAGGGCGCCCATCGCGATCTCCCGGGTGATCTCCTCGGCGCGCGCCGCGTCGCCTTCGCGAACGGCCTCGGCAACCTGCACATGCAGGGTCACGGCCGCCGGATCGGGGTCGTCGAACATCACGTGGTGGTGCGTACGCCCCGCGAGCACCTCGGCGACGACATCACCGAGGCGCGCGAACATCTCGTTGCCCGACGCTTCGAGAACGATCCGGTGGAAGGCGATGTCGTGCCGCAGATAGCCCTCGAGCTGATGGCCCCGGGAGGTGGCGACCATGCCGAGCGCGCACTCGGTGAGCGCGGCGCACTGCGCGGGCGTGGCATGGCGGGCGGCGAGGCCCGCGGCGACCGGCTCGACGGCGGAGCGGAGCACGGTCAGCGAGCGCAGCTGGCGCGGCCGGTCGGCGCCGGCCAGCCGCCAGCGAATGACCTGCGGGTCATAGACGTTCCACTCCTCGGTGGGTCGGACGGTCACACCGACCCGGCGCCGGGACTCCACCAGGTGCATGGATTCGAGGACGCGGACGACTTCGCGGACAACCGTACGGGAGACGTCGAAGCGCTGAGCGACCTCGTCGGTGCGCAAAACGCTGCCCTGCGGGTATTCGCCTGCTGTGATCGCGAGGCCGAGGGCGTCCAGAACATGTGTGTGGAGGCCCCGGCCCGCTGTGGTCATGGGTTCAGCGTACGGGGCAGGGGTCGGGAAGAAAAAGTATGACGTTTATGTCTCACACACTTGAATACGTCGTACCTAATGGGTTTCAGTAGCGCCACGGACCGATGTCGACGAAGACAGCGAGGCAGGCAATGAGCACCCCCCACGTCGTGGTGGTCATGGGAGTGACCGGGACCGGGAAGACCACCATCGGTCCGCTGGTCGCCGAAGCTCTGGGCGTTCCGTACGCCGAGGGCGACGACTTCCATCCCCCGG
This sequence comes from Streptomyces sp. CA-251247, assembly GCF_050952975.1. NCBI lineage: Bacteria > Bacillati > Actinomycetota > Actinomycetes > Kitasatosporales > Streptomycetaceae > Streptomyces > Streptomyces sp. CA-251247. The sequence continues at coordinate 1,629,288 of NZ_CP191861.1, forward strand.
CCAACATCGCCAAGATGTCGGCCGGCACACCGCTGGACGACGCCGACCGGTGGCCCTGGCTCGACGCGATCGGTCAGTGGGCGCTCAGCAGGGCGGGCAAGGGCGGAGTCGTGTCCAGCTCCGCCCTCAAGCGCGCCTACCGCGACCGTCTGCGCGCGGTCGCCCCGGACGCCGTCTTCCTCCATCTCACCGGTGACCGCGAGTTGATCGAACGGCGGATGACCGAGCGCAAGGGGCACTTCATGCCCACGAAGCTGCTCGATTCGCAGTTCGCCACGCTCCAGCCGCTGGAGGACGACGAGGCGGGCGTCTCCGTCGATGTGTCCGGCAGCCCCGAGGAGATCACCGAACGGGCCGTCGCCGCGCTGCGCCGGCTCGACGCGTGAGCACGACGCGTAAGCACGACGCGTAAGCACGGCGCGTGAGTTCAACGCCTGTGCGTGGCACGGCGAGTGAGCACCCGCTCGATGAGCCGGCGCCTGCTCGACGGGTGAGCGCCGTCCCTTCCGTCCCCTCCACCCCCGTCCCCCGACGTTCCCTTCAGTAAGGACCCACCGTGACCAGTCTCAGTGTCGAGATGCTGGCAGCGGACGCCATCGAACCGATCACATCGGCAGGCAATGCCCAGCTCGGCATAGCCGTTCTCGCGGGCATCGCCGTCATCGTCCTGCTCATCACCAAGTACAAACTGCACGCGTTCCTGGCCCTGACCATCGGATCGCTGGCGCTCGGATCGTTCGCCGGCGCACCGCTGGAAAAGACGATCCTGTCGTTCACCGCGGGCCTCGGCACCACGGTCGCCGGGGTCGGCGTGCTCATCGCGCTCGGCGCGATCCTCGGCAAGCTGCTCGCCGACTCGGGCGGTGCGGACCAGATCGTCGACACGATCCTCGCCAAGGCCAAGGGGCGCGCGATGCCCTGGGCCATGGTGCTGATCGCCTCGGTGATCGGACTGCCGCTGTTCTTCGAGGTCGGCATCGTGCTGCTGATCCCGGTCGTTCTGCTCGTCGCCAAGCGCGGCAACTACTCCCTGATGCGGATCGGCATTCCCGCGCTCGCCGGTCTGTCGGTGATGCACGGACTGATCCCGCCGCACCCCGGCCCCCTGGTGGCCATCGACGCGATCGGCGCCAACCTGGGCGTCACCCTCGCGCTCGGCGTGCTCGTCGCCATCCCGACGGTGATCATCGCGGGTCCCGTCTTCTCGCGGTACGCGGCCCGTTGGGTCGACATCCCGGCGCCCGAGAAGATGATCCCGACCCGTCCCTCCGAGGACCTGGAGCGGCGCCCCGGCTTCGCCGCGACCGTGGCCACCGTGCTGCTGCCCGTGGTCCTGATGCTCGTCAAGGCGTTGGTGGAGATCGTCGTCGACGACCCCGACAACGCTGTCCAGCGGGTCACCGACGTCATCGGCTCGCCGCTGATCGCCCTGCTCGCCGCGGTGATCGTCGGCATCTTCACGCTGGGCCGCGCGGCCGGCTTCACCAAGGAGCGGATCTCGACGACGGTCGAGAAGTCGCTCGCCCCCATCGCGGGCATCCTGCTGATCGTCGGCGCCGGTGGCGGTTTCAAGCAGACGCTGATCGATGTCGGTGTGGGCCAGATGATCCTGGACTACTCCAAGGACTGGGCGATCCCGACCCTCCTGCTCGCCTGGCTGATCGCGGTGGCGATCCGGCTGGCCACCGGCTCGGCCACGGTCGCGACGATCTCCGCCGCCGGCCTGGTGGCCCCGCTCGCCGCCGACATGTCGACGACCGAATCGGCCCTGCTGGTGCTGGCGATCGGCGCGGGCTCGCTCTTCTTCAGCCATGTCAACGATGCCGGATTCTGGCTGGTGAAGGAGTACTTCGGCATGACCGTGGGACAGACCATCAAGACCTGGTCGGTGATGGAGACCATCATCTCGGTGGTCGGCATCGGCTTCGTCCTGCTGCTGTCACTGATTCTCTAGCGGGAATCTGCGGCGGGACGCCCGAGGAACCGGCGGTCAGTCGTCGTCCGGATCCCACAGCGGGTGTTCCCGGCGGGCCCAGGGGCGTTCGACCGACCCGGTGCGCATGCCACGGCGTGCCTCCGGGTCGGCGAACGCCATCCCGATGTGCCCGATCAGCACGAACCCGATGGCGAGTGCCAGCCAGTCATGCACAAAGGTGGCGCTCGTACGCCACATCAGCGGGGTGAGGTGCGTGAACCACATCATCAGGCCGGTCCCGGCCATGATCAGCACCGCACCCGCGATCCAGGCGGCGTAGATCTTCTGCCCGGCGTTGAACTTGGCCGCCGGCCGCGACTCCGGACGCGCGTCGCGGCGGCGCACCGCCCGCAGCCAGGTCCGGTCGTGCGGCCCGAAGCGGTTGAGCCGGCCGAGGTCCTTGCGGAGCGCCTTCGACGCGAGGCCCAGCAGAAGCGGCACCGGGATGAGGATGCCCGACCATTCGTGGACGGTCACCACCAGATGGCGGCGGCCGACGAGTTCGGCCAGCTGCGGGACGTAGAGGCAGGCTGCCGTCGCCACACACAGCAGGGTCAGCACGGCGGTGGTGCGGTGGACCCAGCGCTCGGCGCGGCTGAACCGCCGTACGATCGCGGGCCGTTCAGACGGTGGGTGTGTCGGTGCGGCCGTTGGACCGGCCGACCCAGGCGTCGACGTCATAGCCCCGCTCCTCCCAGTAGCCGGGCCGGACGTCGGAGGTGACCGAGATCCCGGAAAGCCATTTCGCCGACTTGTAGAAGTACATCGGCGCCACATACAGCCGGACCGGGCCGCCGTGGGAGTGGCTGACCGGCTTGTCCTGCATCCGCAGGGCGACCAGGACATCGTCCCGGCGGGCCTGCGGAAGCGTGAGGCTCTCGCTGTACGTGCCGTCGAAGCAGGTGAAACGGATCGCCTTGCCCTCCGGCCGTACGCCCGCCGCGTCCAGCAGCAGCGAGAGCCTGACGCCGGAGAAGGCGGTGTCGGGGACCCGCCACCCGGTGACGCACTGGACGTCACGCACCACACGGGTCTGCGGCAGACCGCGCAGTGCGTCGAGGGTGTACGTCCCCGGACGGTCAACCAGCCCGTCGACCGTCAGCCGGTAGTTCCGCTCGTCCTTGTGCGGTACGGAGGAGGCGACCGAGTAGTAGCGGAAGCCCCCGCCGTTGGGGAGCAGGCCCGTGAGCCCGGTGGGGTCGTTGTCGGAGGCCGCGCCCAAGAAGGATTCGAGGCCGCGCTGGAGATACGGCGCGGTGGCGACCCCGACGGCACCGAGCCCGAGCATGCCGAGCACCAGGCGTCGCCCGACGGGGCTGCCCTCGGTGTCGGAGTGTTTGTCTCTCACCCTTCGATTCGAGCACTTGGGGAGCGCGGAAGCCAGGAAAACCGAGATCCGTCAGGGTTTCGTCATACGCGGGCTCTCGGCGGAGGGCGCAGGCCGGGCCGCAGAGAAGGCAGTACCGAGGTCGTGCGCGGCGCCGCGCGGCCGTGCGCGGCGCCCGGCGCGGTGGTTCAGCCGACCGCCTTCGCCGCGGCCCGGCCGGCGGCGCGGCCGGAGAAGATGCAGCCACCGAGGAAGGTGCCCTCCAGGGACCGGTAACCGTGCACCCCGCCGCCGCCGAAGCCGGCCGCCTCGCCCGCCGCGTACAGCCCGGCCAGCGGTTCGCCGCCGGGGGCCAGGACCCGCGAGGACAGATCCGTCTCCAGGCCGCCGAGCGACTTGCGGGTGAGGATGTTCAGCCGCACCGCGATCAGCGGGCCGGCCTTCGGGTCGAGGATGCGGTGCGGGGCCGCCGTACGGATGAGCTTGTCGCCGAGGTACTTGCGGGCGCCGCGGATGGCCGTGACCTGGAGGTCCTTGGTGAAGGGGTTTCTGATCTCGCGGTCCCTGGCGGTGATCTCCCGGCGCAGCTCGGCCTCGTCGATCAGCGGCTCCTTGGTGAGGGCGTTCATGCCGCGGACGAGGGAGCTGAGGTCCTTCTCGACGACGAAGTCGACGCCGTTGTCCATGAACGCCTTCACCGGGCCCGGGACGTCGGCGCGGGCACGGCCGATCACGTCTCGGACCGACTTCCCGGTCAGATCGGGGTTCTGCTCGGACCCCGAGAGCGCGAACTCCTTGCCGATGATCTTCTGGTCGAGCACGAACCAGGTGTAGCCGTAGCCCGAGTGCATGATGTGTTCGAGCGTGCCGAGGGTGTCGAAGCCGGGGAAGAGCGGGACGGGCAGCCGCTTGCCGCGCGCGTCGAGCCACAGGGACGACGGACCGGGCAGGATGCGGATGCCGTGCCTGGCCCAGATGGGGTTCCAGTTCTCGATGCCTTCGGTGTAGTGCCACATACGGTCACGGTTGATGTGGCTCGCACCCGCGCGCTCGGCGATGCCGAGCATCAGCCCGTCGACGTGCGCGGGCACGCCGGAGAGCATCTTCTCGGGCGGGGTGCCGAGACGGTCCGGCCACTGGGCGCGGACGAGGTCGTGATTGCCGCCGATGCCGCCCGAGGTGACGATCACCGCCTGCGCGCGGAACTCGAAGGCTCCGGCGACCTCGCGGCTGCTCGCCGTGCCGCGCTCGGCGCCGGACGGCTCCAGCACCTCGCCGCTGACGGTGTCGAGAGTGCCGTCACTGCCGGTCAGGCCGGTGACGCGGTGGCGGAATCTCAGCTGCACGAGACCGCGGGCGACGCCTTCCCTGACCCGCCGTTCGAAGGGGGCGACGACGCCCGGGCCGGTCCCCCAGGTGATGTGGAAGCGGGGCACGGAGTTGCCGTGCCCCGTGGCGTCGTAGCCGCCGCGCTCCGCCCAGCCGACCACCGGGAAGAAGCGCATGCCCTGCGCGTGCAGCCAGGACCGCTTCTCGCCGGCCGCGAAGTCGACGTACGCCTCGGCCCACTGGCGCGGCCACCGGTCGTCGTCGCGGTCGAAGCCGGCGGTGCCGAGCCAGTCCTGGAAGGCCAGTTCCCGGCTGTCCCTGATCCGCATCCGGCGCTGCTCGGGCGAGTCGACGAAGAACAGCCCGCCGAAGGACCAGTGCGCCTGACCGCCGATGGACTGCTCCGGCTCCTGGTCGAGGAGGATCACCTTGCGCCCGGCGTCGACGAGTTCGGCGGTGGCCACCAGACCGGCGAGCCCCGCCCCGATCACGATCACATCAGCGTCGTACGCCATGGGTTCCATCCTTGTCCGGCCGGTACGGGGCGAGTTCGGTGGTCCGATCTTCGGTACGGGCCAGTAACTAGTCAACAGCTGAGGCGTCCCGGCCTCGGTGGTTGGATGGCCGGATGAGTTCCGCTGACGAGATCCTGGACATCGTCGACGCCTCGGACCGGGTCGTGGGGCAGGCCCGGCGCGGCGACGCCTATGCGCGAGGCCTGCGCCACCGCTGTGTGTTCATCCAGGCGCGAGACGCACAGGACCGAGTCTTCGTGCACCGCAGGACGCCGACGAAGCTGGTCTTCCCCTCGCTGTACGACATGTTCGTGGGCGGTGTGGTCGGGGCCGGCGAGGAGTACGACGACGCGGCGCTGCGCGAGGCGGAAGAGGAACTGGGCATCTTCGGCCTCCCCCGCCCGACACCGCTCTTCCGCTTCCTGTACGAGGACGGCCCCCGCACCTGGTGGTCGGCCGTGTACGAGGTGCGCTGCGAACTGCCGGTGAATCCCCAGCAGGAGGAGGTCGCGTGGCACGCCTTCCTGCCGGAGGCGGAGCTGGAGCGGCGACTGGACGAGTGGCCGTGGGTGCCGGACGGCCTGGCGGCGTACGGACGGCTGCGGGCGCACCGCGGGGCGTGACGGCACTCGTCGCGGTGACTGCGCCCGCCGGCGGGGCGGCCCGACGCGGCCCGGCCGCAGGCAGGCGGGACCGCGGGGGTGCGAACCCGTGGGTAAGGTGCCGGACGTGGACGATTTCGTGCGGAGTGTGCGGCTGTGGTTTGCGCCTCAGCGGGCGCGTGAGGAGGGCGAGACCCCCGACTACCGGTTCTCGCTCGCCAACGAGCGGACCTTCCTCGCCTGGCTCCGTACGGCTCTTGCGCTCATCGGCGGCGGATTCGCGGTCGATCAGTTCCTGCCCGATCTGCGGTGGGGCGTACGGGCGGGCATGGCGATCGGGCTGCTGGTCGCCGGGGTGCTGTGCGCGCTGCGGGCCGTCAACCACTGGGTCCGCTGCGAGCGAGCGATGCGGCGGGGTGAGGACCTGCCCGTGTCCCGCTTCCCGGCGCTGCTGAGCCTGGTGATCGCGGTCGTCGCCGTCGCCATGATCGTCGTGGTGCTCCTCGGCTGGGAGGGCGGCAGTTGACCGCCGTGCCGGAGCGCGATCCGGGGTTGCAGCCCGAGCGGACCCGGCTGGCGTGGCGCCGGACCACCCTGTCGTTCACGGTGGCGGCGGTCCTCGCGGCACGGCAGGCGGCCGGTGGTGACCCGGGCCCGGCAGGGCTGATCGCGGTGGCGCTCAGTGTGCTGGTGTGGCTGGTGTTTCTGCGGCTGGCCCATCTCCGGCTGCGCGTGCTGGGGGCCGCGCACCGGCCTGCGGTGCTGTCGGCGCGGGGGGCGCTGGGCGCCGTGGCGTGCACGGTCGCCCTGGCCGCGTTCGCCGTCGCGGTGGTGATCTGAGCGGGGTCTCGCGACGAGGCGCGGCCTGCTGTGGTGTGGGCGGACCGCGCGATGAGCCCGGGGCTGCCCGCGCGCGGTGCTCCGAACCGGGGCCGCGCGATGAGCCCTGCGCCGCTTGCCCTGCCCTGCCCTGCCCTGCCCTGCCCCCGCGATGGTGCTTCGATCGTCAGGCGTCCCAGTCGACGGTCACGACGATCTTGCCGCGGGTGTGGCCCTCCGCGCTGAGGATGTGCGCCTGCGCCGCCTGCTCCAGGGGGAAGGTCCGGTCCACATGGACGCTCACCACCCCCTGTTGGGCGAGTTCTCCGAGGGCCGCGAGGTCCGCCGCGTCCGGCCGCACCCAGCAGTAGCGGCCGCCGAGTGCGAGCACCTCGCCGTCCGCGATGGAGGCGAGGCGTCCTTCGGGCGCGAGGACCTGGACCGAGGCCTTGAGCGCGTCGCCGCCGATGGTGTCGAACACGGCCTCGACGCCGTCGGGTGCGAGCGCCCGCACCCGGTCGGCCAGACCCTCGCCGTACGTCACCGGTTCCGCGCCGAGTTCCCTGAGGTGGTCGTGGTTGCGCTCGCTCGCCGTACCGATGACGCGCGCGCCCGCGTGCTTCGCGAGCTGTACCGCGACGGAGCCCACCCCGCCCGCCGCCGCATGGATCAGGACGGTGTCCGAGCTGCCGATCTTCAGCGCCTTGTGGAGCACCTGGTAGGCGGTGAGACCGGCGAGCGGCAGCCCGGCGGCCTCCTCGAAGCTCAGCCGCAGCGGCTTGCGGGCCAGGGTGCGGACGGGAGCGGCGACGTACTCGGCGAAGGTGCCGCGGGAGAGGAAGTCCTCGCGTACGTACCCCATGACCTCGTCGCCGACGGCGAACTCGGTGACGGCGAAGCCGGGTTGGACCACCACCCCCGAGACGTCCCAGCCGGGTACCACCGGGAAGACGGTGTCGAGGAGGCTGTCGAGGTTCCCCTCGCGGGCGTGCCGGTCGACGGGGTTGACGGCGGCGGCGCGCACCTTGACGAGGACCGAGTCCGGTCCGACCTTCGGCTCGGGGCGCTCCGTGTACTCCAGGACATCGGGGCCACCGAAGTTGCTGTAACTGATCGCCTTCATGGTCCGACCCTCGGCGCTCCCCGGCACCGGCGCAAGCGTGGGCCCGGCGTGGCGCCGCGCGTCCACCCCGCCCGGGCAGGGCTTCGGCGACTAGCCTGGGTATGACAGAACGCCATGAAAACCACCAAAAGGTATGGGTCATGACCGTCCACACGGAACACTCCGCGCACGAGCACATGCACGGCCCGGCCTGCGGCCACACCGAGGTCCCGCACGGCGATCACGTCGACTACGCACATGACGGGCACCTCCACCGCGAGCACTCCGGCCACTGGGACGAGTGCGAGCCGGGTGAGCACACCGCGCACAGCGGTCACGCGCACGACCACGGTCCCGCCTGCGGACATCCGGCCGTCGAGCACGGCGACCATGTCGACTACGTCCACGACGGACACCGGCACGCGGCGCACGACGGGCACTGGGACGACCACTAGGGCCTGCCGTTCGTACGAGCTCAGGAACCACGACTGCACGAAGCGATCCCCGGGATCCGGCCGCTACACCCGCCGGATCCCGGGGATTTCGCGCGTCCAGGCCGGGAAGCCGCGGGATTCCTCCTGGCCGTGGCCGTCGCCGGGCCCTCCCGGGGGTGTGATCTCGGCCCCGGTCCGCCCTCGCACTGGACGACATACCGACTGGTCGGTCATCATAAGAGCGACCCGTTCCAGCGACCGTTCCGTGCCCCGGAGGTGCCCCGATGAGCTCAGTCCCCCCAGGCCTCGATCCCGAGAAGCTGCGCGGTTGTCTCGACCGTGAGCGGCCGGGCCTGGTGAACGGACCGCTCAGCGCACGGCTGATCCAGGGCGGCCGTTCCAACCTCACGTACTCCGTCACCGACGGCACCGGCCAGTGGGTGGTGCGCAGGCCTCCGCTCGGGCACGTGCTGGCCACGGCGCACGACATGAAGCGCGAGCACCGGGTGATCAGCGCACTGCACCCGACCTCGGTGCCGGTGCCCGAGCCGGTGCTGCTGTGCGAGGACGACTCGGTGCTCGGTGCGCCGTTCTACGTCATGGAGTTCGTGGAGGGCACGCCCTACCGCACCGCCGAGCAGCTCGCCCCCATCGGGCCCGAGCGCACCCGCAACGCGGTGCTCGGACTGCTCGACACTCTCGTCGAACTGCACGCCGTGGACCCGGAGTCGGTGGGCCTCGGCGACTTCGGCCGCCCCGAAGGCTTCCTCGACCGGCAGCTGCGGCGCTGGGGCAAGCAGCTCGACGCCTCCCGCAACCGTGACCTCGCCGGAATCGACGAGCTGCACGCCTCACTCGGCCGCTCTCTGCCGGCCTCCCCCACCCCCACCGTGATCCACGGCGACTACCGCCTCGACAACGTCCTCGTCGGCGCGGACGACAGGATCAAGGCGGTGCTGGACTGGGAGATGTCCACCCTCGGCGACCCGCTGACCGACCTCGGGCTGCTGGCCATGTACAGCGCCGAGCTCGAGGTACCGAACGCCCCCATCAGCACCACCGCGGCCGCGGCCGGCCACCCGTCGACGTCCGAGCTGATCGAGCGGTACGCCACCCGGTCCGGGCGCGACACCTCCGCCATCTCCTGGTACACGGCGTTCGCCTGGTTCAAGCTCGCCGTGATCCTCGAGGGCATCCACTACCGCTACACCCTCGGGCAGACCGTCGGCGACGGCTTCGACCGGATCGGCGATCTCGTTCCCGTCTTCATCGAGCACGGCCTCACCACCCTCCAGGAAGGCTGAGTACATCCATGGATTTCGCATTCGACGCGCGCACCGAGGAGTTGCGGGCCCAGCTGCTCGCCTTCATGGACGAGCACGTGTACCCGGCCGAGGCGGTCGCGCACGAGCAGCGCGACCGGCTGGCGTCGCCGTGGGACACCCCGGCGATCGTCGAGGAGCTGAAGGCCGAGGCCCGCAGGCAGGGTCTGTGGAATCTGTTCCTGCCGGACGCCGAGCACGGCGCGGGGCTGACGAACCTCCAGTACGCCCCGCTCGCCGAGATCACCGGCCGCAGCCCGCACCTGGGCCCGACGGCGCTGAACTGTGCCGCGCCCGACACCGGGAACATGGAAGTGCTCGCGCAGTTCGGCAACGAGCAGCAGAAGAAGCAGTGGCTCGACCCGCTGCTGGCCGGTGAGATCCGTTCGGCGTTCGCGATGACGGAGCCCGAGGTCGCTTCGTCGGACGCCACGAACATCCAGACGCGGATCGACCGGGACGGCGACGACTACGTCGTGAACGGCCGCAAGTGGTACATCTCCGGGGCGATGAACCCGGACTGCAAGATCTTCATCGTGATGGGCAAGACCGACCCGGACGGCGACGACATCCGCCGCCAGCAGTCGATGATCCTGGTGCCGCGTGACACCCCGGGTCTGGAGATCCGCCGGGCCATGCAGGTGTACGGCTACGAGGACCACTCGCACGGTGGCCATGCCGAGGTCGTCTTCGACGACGTCCGCGTCCCCGCCACCAACCTCATCGGCGAGGAGGGCGGCGGCTTCGCGATCGCGCAGGCGCGGCTCGGCCCGGGCCGCATCCACCACTGCATGCGGCTGATCGGCATGGCCGAGCGGGCGATCGAGCTGATGTGCCGGCGTGCGGTGTCGCGTACGGCCTTCGGCAAGGCGATCGCGCAGCAGGGCGTGGTGCAGAACTGGATCGCCGACGCGCGGGTGACGGTCGAGCAGCTGCGGCTGCTCGTGCTGAAGACCGCGTGGCTGATGGACACGGTCGGCAACCGCGGGGCGCACACCGAGATCCAGGCGATCAAGATCGCGACGCCTCGGGCGGTGGTGGACATCCTCGACAAGGCGGTGCAGGTGCACGGCGCGGGCGGGGTGAGCCAGGACTTCCCGCTGGCCGAACTGTGGGCGGGGGCACGGACGCTGAAGCTGGCGGACGGTCCGGACGAGGTGCACCAGCGGTCGCTGGCGCGGCGTGAGCTGAAGAAGTACCTGTAGGCGGACCGGCGCGGGTTTCCCGGGGCTTCGGCCCCGGGACCCGCGTGCCGTCGCCGGTCGGTGCGGTCCTGCCATGACCCGGCTGTGACGCTCCGGCAGGGCGGCGACTGCCTGCCGGAGCAGCGGGATCGTGGTCTGCTCGGGCGCCGCGGCCAGGGAGTGTCCGGAACGTGTCGTCGTCCGCCCGAAGGGCGGGGTTCGCGGCGTCCGGTGCGTGCGATCGCAAGGCGCCGGTGCGCCCTCGTAGCGGAGCTACCCGGGCGTATCGGCAACGCAGCGTGGGGGCACCTCCCGTGCCCGAAGGGCTACGCGGGAGTTCAGGGCGTCGCGAACCAGACGAGACTGTGCGGACCCGACCTAGGGGCGCAGGGCCCGCAGCAGCAGGTCCGCGAGATGGTCCGCCAGTTCGTGCGGGCTCAGCGGGCCGTCCGGGCGGTACCACGTCGACAGATGGTGGACCGAGCCGAAGTGGTAGTCCACGACCAGGTCCGCCGGGGTCGCCGAGGAGAAGACACCGCTCTGCTGCCCCTCCTCCACCAGCGCCCGGAACCGCTCGTGGTAGCGGCGGCGCTCCGCGCGCACCTGCTTGTGCTTCTCCGGGCTCAGATGGTGCATCGAGCGGAAGAAGATGTCCGCGTCGTCGAGGTTGTCGATGGTCGTGACGACCACGTCCGCCGCCGCGCCCCGCAGTCGCTTCTCCACCGGCTCGTCCGCGTCCGCGTAGGCGTCGAGGCGCTCCTGCTGGATGCGCAGCATCCGGGCGTAGATCTCCTGGAGGAGGTCCTCCTTGGAGCCGAAGTAGTGGTACAGCGCCCCCTTGGTGACGCCGGCCGCCTCGACGATCTCCTGCACCGAGGTGCGGTCGTAGCCCCGCTCGGCGAAGAGACGGGTGGCGGCAGCCAGAAGCCGCTGCGGTACGGGGGTGTCGTCCCCGTCCGTCGTCCTGGCCATGTGGTGCCACCCGCCTCTCGATCAAGTACCAAGCAGTAACTTACCCGGGGAAACGCAGCTCCCGCCGGAGGATCTTCCCACTTGTCGTCTTCGGGAGCTCCGGCAGGATCTCCACTTCGCGTGGATATTTGTACGCGGCGAGCCGCTCGGCGCAGTAGGCGGATATCTCCGCCCCCTTCACGGTGACGCCCGGACGCAGGCTGACGTAGGCCTTCACCGTTTCTCCCCGGTACTCGTCGGGGATGCCGACGACCGCGGCCTCCCGCACCGCCGGGTGGGTGTACAGCACGTCTTCGACCTCGCGCGGCCAGACCTTGAATCCGGACGCGTTGATCATGTCCTTCTTGCGGTCGACGACGTACAGCCAGCCGTCCTCGTCCATGAAGCCGATGTCACCGGTGCGCAGTTCGCCGTCGGGGAACGCCTCCGCGGACGCCTCGGGCAGCCGCCAGTAGCCCGGCACCACCTGGGGCCCGCTGACCGCGATCTCGCCCTGCTCACCGAAGGGCACCTCCTCGCCCGTGTCGTCGAGGATGCGGACGACGGTGTCCGGTCCCGGCACACCGACGGACAGGGTGCCGGACGCAGGATCGACGGGGGCCTCCCGCTCCGGCGGCACCGAGGCACAGGGCGCGGTGCACTCGGTGAGGCCGTAGCCGTTGCGGATGTAGGGGCCGAAGCCGGCGCGGAACTTCTCCACCAGCGCGGGCGGCACCGGCGCGCCCCCGGAGGAGATCACCTGGAAGGACGCGAAGTGCTCGCGGGTCGCGGCGGGGTGCGCGCCGAGGGCCATGAAGGCGGTGGAGGGTCCGACGGTGTACGCGGGACGGTGCTCGGCGAAGGCGTCGAGCACGACACCGGCCTCGAAGCGGTAGGCGAGGGCGAGCGTGCCCGCGTTGGCGATGCAGGCGGCCAGTTCGCAGACCATGCCGGTGATGTGGAACAGCGGCGCGAGCGCGAAGTAGCAGGAGCCCTCGGGCACGGGGTGGCCGGTGCGCTGGCGCTCGGCGTTGTAGGTGATGCCCCCGTGCAGGTTCATGGCGCCCTTGGGGGTGCCGCTGGTGCCGGAGGTGTAGCTGATCAACGCGGTGTCGTCGGCGGTGAGTTCACGGCCTTCGGGCGCCGCGAGGCCCTGCCGGGCGACGTCCAGCAGGTCGTCGGTGTCCGCCGGCCGCTCCAGCCGCGCGAAGCCGAGCACGCGCTCGTCGTCGCGGGTCTGGAGATCCAGTTCCGAGGCGGTGAGCACGACGTCCACGGACGCGGCGGCGGCGCTCTCGCGCAGATACGACTCCCAGCCGCGGTCCGAACAGATCAGGGCGCCGACCTCGGCGTCCTTCAGAACGTGACCGACCTCGGCCGACTTGTACATCGGGTTGAGCGGGACGACGGTGGCCCCCGCCTTCCAGGCGCCGAGAAGTCCGATCACGAACTGCGGACTGTTCTGGAGCATGATCGCCACACGGTCACCGCGGCCGACGCCGCGGGCGGCGAGATGACCGGCCACCGAGTCCGAGAGCTCGTCGGTCTCGCGGTAGCTGATCCGCCCGTCGAAGTAGGCGAGGGCGGTGTGTTCGGGGGCCCGCTCGACGGCGGCGCGGAAGGAGTGCACCACGGTCGCCGGCGGGGTGACGCTCGCGCGCTGGGCCTCGGTGAGCCTGCCCAGCCAGGGCTTGGCGGCGTAGAGAGAGGTCACCGGCCCGCCTCTTCCCACTTCCGCTGGATGTGGTTCATCCCGCCGAGCCAGCGCTCGGGCGTCGCGGCGCGGGCCTGGTAGAACTCGGCGACCTCCGGGTGCGGCAGGATCAGGAAGCGGTCGTTGTCGATGCCGTCGAAGAGCGCGTCGGCGACGTCCTCGGGTTCGATGGCGCTGGGGGCCAGCACCAGTTCGCCCGCCGATCCGGCCGCTGTGAGCATGTCCGTCCGTACGCCCTGCGGGCAGATGGCGTGCACCTTCAGTCCGCGGTGGCGGTAGGTGAGCGAGAGCCACTCGGCGAAGGCGTACGCGCCGTGCTTGGAGACGCTGTAGGGGGCCGCGCCCACCATGGTCAGCAGTCCCGCCGCGGAGACGGTGGAGACGAAGCGGCCCGTGCCGCGCTCCAGCCAGTCGGGCAGCAGGGTGCGGACCGCGCGGACGTGCGCCATGACGTTCACGTCCCAGGCGGCCGCCCAGACCGCCTCGTCGGCGAACGCGTCACCGGGCGAGGCGAGTCCGGCGTTGGCGCAGTAGACGTCCACCGTGCCGTCGAGCGCGTCGCGGGCGGCTTCCACGATCGCGGAGGCATCGCCCGGCACGGCGGTGGCACCGATCTCCTCGGCGACCGCCTTGGCCTTGACCGCGTCGATGTCGTTGACGACGACGCGAGCGCCCTCGGCCGCGAACCTGCGGGCCAGCGCGGCACCGATACCGCCGCCCGCGCCCGTGACCACCACTCCAGCGCCCTGCACCGAACTCATCGAAATCCGCCTCTCCACGCTCCGGTCCGTCACGGCAGACTAACCGGTCGGTATGTCACACGAAAGAGGCAGGGCGCAGGGAAGGAAGCACGAAGCGCGGTGCGCGGGTCGTTCCACGCGCCCCCGGCGCGCGCTAGCGTGCGTGGCCATGACAGACAGCGATCACGGAGGTGGCCCGATGAGCCTGTCCAGACGGGGACTGCTGGCCGCGACAGGAGCGGCCGGCGCGCTGGCCGCGACCGGGCCGGCGGCGAGTGCGGCTCCCGCCGCCGCCCGCTCGACGCGGCACCGGGTCCGCACCGGCTTCGACCGGCTCGCCGCCGACGGCTACGCGATGCTCTCCGGGCAGCGGGTCGGCGTGGTCACCAATCCGACCGGCATCACGCCGGACGTACGGCACATCGTCGATGTGATGCACGCGGACGACCGGGTGGACCTGACCGCCGTCTTCGGCCCCGAGCACGGCTTCCGCGGCACGGCCCAGGCCGGCGGCTCCGAAGGGCGCTACGACGACCCGGCGACCGGGCTGCCCGTCTACGACACCTACCTCAAGAGCGGACAGCCGCTGGCCGACATCTTCACCACCTCGGGTGTGGAGACGATCGTCTTCGACATCCAGGACGCGGGCGCGCGGTTCTACACCTACATCTGGACGCTGTTCGACTGCATGCAGTCGGCCGCGCTCGCCGGCAAGCGCTTCGTCGTCCTGGACCGGCCCAACCCGGTGACGGGACGGGCGGCGCTCGGCCCCGTACTGGACAAGGCGTTCGCGACCTTCGTCGGGCGCGAGCCGATCTCCCAGGCGCACGGCATGACGGTGGCCGAGCTCGCGCTGCTGTTCAACGGCGAGTTCCTTCAGACGCCGGTGGATCTGCGGATCGTCCGGATGTCCGGCTGGGACCGCTCCGACTTCTTCGACGAGACGGGGCTGCCGTGGGTGCCGCCGAGCCCCAACATGCCCACACCCGAGACCGCGCTGGTGTACTCGGGCACCTGCCTCTTCGAGGGCACGAACCTGTCGGAGGGACGCGGCACGACCCGTCCGTTCGAGCTGCTGGGCGCCGAGGGGATCGGCCGCGGCTGGGCCGAGGCGGCGAACGGTCTGGACCTGCCCGGTGTGCGGTTCCGTGAGGCGTACTTCGCGCCGACGTTCTCCAAGTTCCAGGGGAAGACGATCGGCGGGGTCCAACTGCACGTCCACGACCGGGAGTCGTTCGACCCCGTGCGCACCGGTATCGGTCTGCTGGTGACGGCGAAGCGGAGCTGGAGCGGCTTCGCCTGGCGTCCCGACAACTGGATCGACAAGCTCACGGGCTCGACCAAGGTCCGTACGCTGATCGACGCGGGGGCCGGGACGGACGAGGTGGTGGGCGCCTGGCGCGGTGAGCTGGCGGCGTTCCGGGCGGTCCGCAAGAGGTATCTGCGGTACTGAGCACGGCAGTCGGGATACGGCCGCGAGATCTCCGTGCAGTGGAGGGCCGGTCCGGCAGTACGGGGGCCGGCCCCACCATCGACAGGGGTGCCCGCAGGGTGGTCCGGGCCCGCGATGCGCCGACAGGCTTGATCCATGGACGCAACCACCCGACACCGGTTACAGCAGGTGCTGGTGCTCGTGCTCGCCCTCGGCTCGCTCGTCGTCGCCGGGCCCGTACGCGCACAGCCCTCCACCTCTCCCGCCGCCTCCTCGCCCGCCGCCCAGGACCCCGTGCCCGCGCTGGCCCGGGCGGCCCACCCGCTGTCCGATCTGCGGCCGCTGGAGCGCATGATCGGCACCGCGACGATCGTGGGCGTCGGCGAGGCCACCCACAACTCCGCCGAGTTCTTCACGGCCAAGCACCGCGTCTTCCGGGACCTCGTGGAGCGCAAGGGCTTCACGGCCTTCGCGCTGGAGGCCCCCTGGAGCACCGGGCTGCGGCTCAACGCGTATGTGCTGCACGGCAAAGGCGATCCGCGGCGGATCATGCGGGAGGAGTTCCAGAACTCCTACGCCCTGTGGAACACCCGCGAGTACCTGGACCTGATCCGGTGGATGCGCCAGTACAACGTGCGGCATCCGCAGCGGCCCGTGCAGTTCATGGGCAACGACACCGCCTACGCGGGGCCGGAACTCTTCGACACCGTCACGGGCTGGGTCGCAAAGCGGTACCCGGCGCTGCTGCCGGAGATCAGCCGCCTCTACCGGGCGTCGCGGCCGACGGCCTCGGTGGACGAGACGATGACGGCGTATCTGCACCGGCCCATCGCCGAGCGAAGGGCGATGGCCGCGGACGTGGGGCGGGCGCTGACCCTCCTGGAGCGGCAGAAGCCGGGGCCGGACCGGGAGCAGCACGCCTGGATGCTTCAGCACGCACGGGCGATCGCGCAGACCGGGACCCAGTACACGTTCGACTTCTTCGACGAGAAGGAGATCGCGGACGCCATGCTCTACCGCGACCGGACCATGGCAGAGAACACCGTGTGGTGGCAGCGCCGGACCGGGCACCGGATCGTGCTCTCCGCGCACAACGGCCATGTCGGCTACGAGACGAGCAACCCGGCGCAGTATCCGAAGCTTCAGGGCGCGTTCCTGCGGGACATGGTGGGGACGGACTACGTCAGCGCCGGATTCACCTTCGGGCAGGGGTCGTTCAACGCGCTGGACGTCACGGATCCCGCCGAGCCGATGCGGACGTTCTCGGTGGGACCGCCGGCTCCGGGCAGCAACGAGGCCGTCCTGGAACGGGTGTCGGTCAAGGACTACTACCTCGACCTGCGCAGCGCACCGACCGCGGCACGGACCTGGCTGGGCGTCGCCCGCCCGACCCGGAACATCGGCAACGCCTGGCCGGCGGAACCGGAGCAGGTGCGGCTCGTCAGCTCGTACGATGTGCTGATCCATCTCCACCGGGTGACCGCGGCCGGCCTGCTCTGACGGGCACGGCAGCGGAAGACTCCAGGCGATCGACCGCTTTCAGGTGCGGTCGGCCGCGTCCCGGGTATGGCCGTCCCTCCCCGTGCGCAGGATGCTTCTGGCAGAAGCGGATTTAACGGGGAGGGGCAGTCATGCCGGACATGAGCGTGGGGCCGTATCAGGACATCACCTTCGACCAGGACGGCGATGTCGACGCCGCACAGCGCGACCGGCTGAGGGCCATGAACGTCACCGATCTGGTGATGTTGGCGCACGGCTGGAACAACACACCGTCCGTGGCGCGCAGGCTCTGTTCGGCCTTCTTCGCGCCCTTTCCGGAGCTCGCGGCCCCTTCGGCGCGGCTGGGGTACGCGGGGGTCGTCTGGCCCTCGATGAGGTTCACCGATGAGCCGGTGCCCGACTTCGGCCCGTCGGCCGTCGCGGGACCGATGGAGACCGTCTCCGGACCGGTGGAGGCCGTCCCGGGACGGGTCGGCCCGGGTGCGGTGGCGCTCGACGCGGCGACACAGCAGGCCCTGACCGGTCTCTTCCCCGGGCACGAGGCGACCGTGGCACGCCTCGCGCAACTCCTCGACGAGCAGCCCGAGTCGGAAGCCGCCTTCGCCGAGTTCGGCAGGCTGGCACGGCAGTTGGCCGAGGTGCCCGCCGGCGGACTGGAGGCCGGCTTCACGGAGGACCTGCCGAAGGACGAACGAGGGCCCGCGGCCGTGCTGTACGAGGACGCGCTGTCGCTGTGCCGGCAGTTCACCCTGGCGCTGGAGGAGACGGAGCTGGTGGCGGACAAGGAGGCCGCGGCCGCCACCTTCGCCCTCGGGGGCGGGCTGACGAAGGTATGGAAGGGCGCGAAGGAGCTGCTGCGCCAGACGACGTACTACGCCATGAAACGGCGCGCGGGGACCGTGGGAGAGCTGGGGCTCGGGCCCCTGCTCGGACAGCTCGCCCGCACCTCCCCCGAGGTGCGCGTCCATCTCGTCGGTCACAGCCAGGGCGCCCGGCTCGTCGCGTTCGCGCTGCGCGGCCTGCCCGACGGCGCCGACAACGTGAAGTCGGTGACCCTCCTCCAAGGAGCCTTCTCCCACTACGCGTTCGCCCCGAGCCTGCCGCACGCGCCGCAGAACTCGGGTGCGCTGCGCACCATGGAGGAGCGCGTCGACGGTCCGGTGGTGGCCTGCTACTCCCGGCACGACAGCGCTCTGGGGGTGATCTATCCGCTGGCGTCGCGCCTCGCCGGGGACGACGCGACCGTGGCCGGTCTCGACAAGCGCTGGTGGGCGCTCGGGCACGACGGCATACAGGGCGTGCGGTCCTCGGCCCGGCTCACTCTGGACGAGGCGCTGGCGCGGGGCGTACCCGCTTCCGGCTGCGTGAGTGTGGACACGGCGGCCGTCGTGCGCCGCGGCGGACCGCCGTCGGGCGCGCACAGCGACATCTGCCACCGGGAGCTGGCGGGGGTGGTCCTGGCGGCGGGCCGTCTCGAACGCTGAGACGACGGATGCCGTGTTCTCGAACACAGAAGGGGGAGAAAACAAGCCGGGATTCCGACCGCCCCGACCCGCGCCGATCGCCTCGATCCCGGCGTCGACTGCGGCAACGAAGGGGTCGGGCGGAGGCCGGGGCCGCTCGGGGGCCCTGGCCGGAACCGTCGGGAAAGCCCCACTGATGGCCGCCATTCGATTTTCGATGGAGCCGGATCGGGCACTCGTACGTCCATTCCTCAACGCCGATGTACCAGCGACGGAGGTGGCAGTGCGATGGCCGGTTTCCGGAGTCTTGCGAGACAGGTGCGCGACACGCGGTGTGATCTGGCGCTACGGCGCTACTCACTGCGGAAGTGCCTTGAGCGTTTTGCCCCTTATGGGCACCGGGCGACCTGGGATCACCTGTGCGCACGGCACAGTATCGAGCCCGAGGACCGGGCGCCCGATCCGGCGCGGCTGGTGGCCGCGCTCGACGAACTGGAACAGGCGCGGGCGGTCTGGCTCGCGTACGAGGAAGGTTTCGCGGACCGCAGGAAGCGTGAGAAGCACGACGGACTGCGGCGGCCGGCCGCCATCGACGACTGGCACCGGCGGACCTGGGGCGGGAACGGGGTGGCGCGCTGCGACAGCCCGGGAGCCCATCCCTCGGCCCCCCTGGACGAGGTGCTCCGCCGGCTGATCTCGGCGCTGGAGGACGGCCCCCGTGCCGCCTGCCCGGTCTGCGAGGAGACCCATATCGTCTGGCGGCAGGATCTGGCGAACGAGCCGTGGTTCGGGCCGGTGTGTGCGGGCTGCGGCATCGTGGTGCCGCAGCCCGTTCTGACGTCCGATGCCGTCGCGGCGGCCAAGCGGGCGGGACGGCAGGAACTGGCATCCGTGGCCTGAGGGGCGTGGGGGCGGGCTTCGGCGTCGTACCGCCCCCGCGGGTCGTTGTCAGTGGTGCCCGGCACCATGGACCGCATGATCCAGGTCTGTCTGAACGGGAGCCGGTCGGCAGCCGACGGCGCCGCCGTGCCGCTGACCCCGGCCGCCCTGGCCGAGTCCGCGGCCCTTGCCGTCGCCGCGGGCGCGGCCGATGTGCATGTGCATCCGAAGACGCCGTGCGGCGACGACACCATGTCGCCCCGGGTGGTGGCCGAGGTGCTCACCGCGATCCGGTCCGTGGTCGGCGTGCCGGTCGGCGTGACGACGGGCGCCTGGGCGGAACCGGACCCGGCGCGCCGGGTGCAGCGGATCCGTGACTGGACGGTGCTGCCCGACCACGCCTCGGTGAACTGGCACGAGGAAGGCGCCGAGGAGGTCGCGGCCGCGCTTCTGGAGCGCGGCGTGGGCGTGGAGGCGGGCATCTGGTCCGGCACGCCCGGAGCGTCGCGCTTCCGTTCGTCCGCTCTGGCCCCGCGGGTGCTGCGCGTGCTCGCGGAGGTGACGGACACGGACGCGTCGACGGCACGCGCGACGGCCGGCGCCCTTCTGGACGAACTGGACGGCACCCATGGTCTGCCGGTGCTGCTGCACGGCGAGGACGGCGGCGCCTGGCCGGTGCTGCGGCTGGCGGGCGGGCTGGGCCTGGACACCCGTGTGGGCCTGGAGGACGTCCTGGTGCTCCCCGACGGCAGCGCGGCCGCGTCCAATGCCCAACTGGTGTCCTGCGCCCGGGCCTTCGGCCCGGATGCTGCCCGCAGCCCGGGGTGAACCGGCGACCGTAGCAGACACAAAATCACTGGCCCCACCGCAATTGCTCCCCGGAGAGTGGAGGCGATGAGACACGACCGAGGAGCCTGACATGTCGACGCTGCGCGTCACCGCCGAACTGCTGACGATCCATGAGCATCCCAACGCCGACGCCCTCGAACTGGCCCAGGTGGGCCTGTACCGCGCCGTCGTCGCCAAGGGTGCGTACCGCAGTGGTGACATCGCCGTCTACATCCCGGAACAGGCCGTGCTCCCGGCGCCCTTGATCGAGGAGCTGGGGCTGACCGGCAGGCTGGCCGGAAAGGCGTCCGACCGTGTCAAGGCGGTGCGTCTGCGCGGTGAGCTGTCGCAGGGCATCGTGTGTGTGCCGCGGGCGCTCGCCGACGTCGATCTGCGCCGAGCGGTGGCGGAGGAGACCGATTTCGCCGAGCGGCTCTCGATCACCAAGTGGTCGCCGCCGATCCCGCCGACCATGAACGGCGAGGTCGAACGGGCTCCCGATCTGCTGCCCTGGGTCGACATCGAGAACATCCAGCGGTACCCGGAGATCTTCGAGCCCGGCGAGCCGGTCGTCCTGACCGAGAAGCTGCACGGCACGGCCTGCCTGGTCACCTACGCGGCCGCGGACGGCAGGGTCCAGGTCTCCTCCAAGGGCTTCGGGTCCAAGGGCCTCGCGCTGAAGGAGGATCCGCGCAATCTGTACTGGCGCGCGGTGCTCGGCCACGACGTTCCCGCGGTCGCCGCGCGTATCGCCGAGAAGCTGGGTGCGACCCGCGTCGGCATCTTCGGCGAGGTGTACGGCGCGGGGGTGCAGGACCTCGCCTACGGCGCCGACGGCCGTTCGGAGGCGCTCGGTTACGCGGTCTTCGATCTGTCGGCTCAGATCGACGGCCAGGTCCGTTGGCTGGACCCGGCCGCACTGCTCGACGGTGAACTGCCCCTGGTGCCACGGCTGTACGAGGGTCCGTACGACGTCGAGACGGTCCTGGGGCTGGCGAGCGGCCGGGAAACGGTCTCCGGCCGCGAACTGCACCTGCGGGAGGGCGTCGTCATCCGTCCGGTGACCGAGCGCTACAGCCCCGTGGTGGGCGGCCGGGCGATCGCCAAGGCGGTGAGCCCGGCGTATCTGACCCGCAAGGGCGGCACGGAGTACGAGTAACAGGCACCGGCCGCTCTTGGGGGGGTGGCGGAGTGAGGGCGGGCCCGACACGGGGGTGCGGGCCCGCCCTCATCCGTGTCCGGCCCAAAAAGGCGCCAGGTCAGGAGCACGGGCAGGTCTGGAACGCGGGCGTGTCAGAAGCACCAGCAGGTCGGCAACGCGGCCGGGTCAGCCGTTGTCCTTCGCGCGGCTGCGCTCGGGGAGCAGCCGGGAACCCGTCAGGCGCTCGCCGAAGACGTCGTCCGGGTTGGACAGGACGCAGTTCTCCAGCGAGAGACACCCGCAGCCGATGCAGTCGGTGAGGTGGTCGCGCAGCCGCCCCAACTGCTGGATGCGTTCGTCCAGTTCGCTCCGCCAGGCCCGGGAGAGCCGCGCCCAGTCCTCGCGGTCGGGCGTGCGCTCCTCTGGCAGTTCGGCGAGCGCGTCCCTGATCGTGGCGAGCGGGATGCCGACGCGCTGCGCCGCCCGCACGAACGCGACCCTGCGCAGCGCGTCCCTGCTGTAGCGGCGCTGATTGCCGGTGGTCCTGCGGCTGCTGATGAGGCCCTTGGACTCGTAGAAGTGCAGGGCGGACACGGCAGCGCCGCTGCGCGCGGACAACTGGCCGACCGTGAGCTCATGAATCTTCTCGGGAATCTGTGGCACTCCCCGAAGGCTACTCGTCGATCGTTGACAGGAGCGCGCCCGCCCGACCATGCTGAGCAAGCGCTTAGACAATCGTTTCCGTGCGTGAGAGGCAGGGACCAGGGACATGGCCGAGCCGAGGATCTTCACCTCCCCCGACGAGCTGCGCGCCGGCGTCGGCGAGCAGCTGGGGCACAGCGACTGGCTGGAGGTCGACCAGAAGCGGATCGATCTCTTCGCCGACGCGACCGGTGACCACCAGTGGATCCATGTGGACCCCGAGCGCGCGGCGGGCGGCCCCTTCGGCACGACGATCGCGCACGGCTATCTCACCCTGTCGCTGCTGCCGGCCCTCGTGCCGCAGGTGCTGCGCGTCGAGGGCATGAAGATGGGCATCAACTACGGGACCAACAAGGTCCGCTTCCCCGCTCCCGTACCGGTGGGCTCGCGTCTGCGCGCGACGGCCGTCCTGCAGAGCGTCGAGGAGGCGGGCGGCGGTGTACAGGTGACCGCCCTGGTCACGGTCGAGCGCGAGGGCGGCGACAAGCCGGTGTGCGTCGCCGAGTCGGTGTCCCGCTACTTCTTCTGAGTCACGTTCCGCGGGGTTCGACGCCCCGTGGCGCCTTGGCGCCGCGGGGCATCCGGAGCTACGTGCGCGCGGAGACCATGCGCAGGACGAGGTCGGCGTAGAGATCGCCGACCTCCTCGGGCGTCCTGGTCCCGCCGGTGTTGAACCACCGCGCGACATCGATGCACAGGGACAGGACCGCCAGCGTGGTGCCCGGCACGTCCGGGACGTCGAACTCCCCCGCCGCCACCCCGTCGTGCAGGATCTCGCGTACGACCGCGTCGCTGCGGCGGCGCAGCTCCACGATCTCGGTGCGGTGCTCCTCGGAGAGGGCGTCGAGCTCGTACTGCACCACCCGGGCGGTGTTGTGGCGGCCGGCGTGCCAGCGCACGAAGGAGCTCACGGCGGCGGCGAGCCGCTCACCGGGGGTGGTGCCGCGCGCGGACGCCGCGGACAGCACCTCCAGCGCCCGGTCGTGGCCGATTCGGCTGATCCGGTGAAGCAGCTCTTCCTTGGTCTTGTAATGGATGTAGAGCGCGGCGGGGCTCATGCCCGCGCGGCCGGCGATGTCGCGCGTCGTCGTCGCGTGATAGCCACGCTCGGCGAAGGCCTCGACGGCGGCGACCAGCAGCTTCCTCGCCGCTTCGGGCGCGACCTCGCCCCACGGCATGTCCTCGCCGGTCATGTCCTCCGCCGTACTCATCGCTCGCCCCTTCCGCTCAGCAGCGGGAACACCATACCCCGAGGGTGAGCAAGCGCTTAGACCTTCGCCGCCTCCAGGGCCCTCACAGCTTCTGGAACGGGTCGTGCTCGGCGAGCAGCTTCTCCAGCCGGGCCTGGTCCACACGGCTGACGATCTGCCCGGCCTCCTGACGGTCCCTGACGACCTTGGCCAGGGTGAAGGCGGACGTCGTGAGATAGAGGACGGCGATGGCCAGGAACGCGCGCACCCAGCGGTCGGCGTCCATGGTGTAGATGCCGATCGCCACGGCGCCGAGCGCGATGGCGAAGGAGGCGACGGCCTGCCCGTAGTACGCGGCGGTGTTCTGCTGCTTGACCTGTGTCTCACTCATGGGCCACAGCTTCGTGGCCGACGGCCGGGGCCACATGGGCGCTGCTACTCAGCGGTGTACTCAACCCGCCGCCGTCCCGGGGCGGGTCAGAACGCGGAGACTCCGGTCAGCGCACGGCCGATGATCAGCTTCTGGATCTGACTGGTGCCCTCGTAGAGCGTCATCACGCGGGCGTCGCGGACCAGCTTCCCGACGGGGTACTCGTCGATGTAGCCGTAACCGCCGTACACCTGCAAGGCGTTGTTGGCCGCGCGGACGGCCGCCTCGGAGGCGAAGAGCTTGGCCTGGGACGCGGCGGTGGCGAAGTCCCGGCCGCGGTCGACGAGGTCGGCGACGCGCCAGGTCAGCATCCGGGCCGCCGTCACGTCGACGGCAATGTCGCTGATCAGCTCCTGGACCAGCTGGTACGAGGCGATCGACTTGCCGAACTGCTCCCGCTCGCCCGCGTAGGCGACGGCCGCGTCCAGTGCGGCCTGGCCGATACCGACACATCCGGCCGCGACCGACATCCGGCCCTTGGCGAGGGCGGACATGGCGATCGAGAAGCCCTTGCCCTCCGGGCCGAGCAGCGCGTCCCCCGGTACCCGTACGGCGTCGAGGACGAGCTCGGCGGTGGCCTGACCGCGCAGCCCCAGCTTGCCGTGGACGGTGTGCCGGGTCAGGCCCGGGCTGTCCGTCGGCACCAGGAAGGCGGAGACACCGCGGTGTCCGGGAGCATCGTTGGTCCGGGCGAAGAGAAGCACCACATCGGCCCAGGTGCCGTTGGTGATGAACATCTTGGAACCGCTGACGACCCAGTCGTCGCCGTCGCGCACGGCGCGCGTGGTGAGATTCCCGGCGTCGGAACCGGTGCCGGGTTCGGTGAGCCCGAAGCAGCCGAGCGCGTCGCCGCTGGTGAGCCCGGGCAGCCAGCGGCGCTTCTGCTCCTCGTCGCCCCAGGCCGCGATGGTCTTGGCCACCAGCCCCAGAGAGACGGAGACGATGCCGCGCACCGAGGAGTCCCCGCGCCCGAGCTCCTCGGTGACCAGGCAGTACGCGAAGTGGTCGCCGCCCGAGCCGCCGTACTCCTCATCGACGGTGAGACCGAGGAAGCCCAGCGAGCCGAGCTTCTTCACGATCGACCGGTCGACGCTCTCGGCCCGGTCCCACTCGGCCGCGTAGGGGGTGACATCACGGGCCACGAAGTCCTCGGCCAGCTGTCGTACCGCCGCCTGCTCCTCGCTCAGCTCCAGGTCCATGCGCCACACCCCACTTTTAACTATCACTGCTAGTTTCTTGTCGGCAGGCCCTACTATGTGCCGCATGGCCCGACCGCGCAAGCCCCTCCTCAGCAGAGAACGCATCGTCGAGACGGCGAGCGTGCTCGTGGACGCCGAGGGCCTGGAGGCGGTCTCCACCCGGCGCCTCGCCGCCGAACTCGGTGTCAGCGGTCCGTCGCTCTACAACCACTTCCGCAACAAGGACGAGATCCTCGACGCCGTCGCCGACGCGGTCAGCGCCCAGGTCGATCTGTCGATGTTCGACGAGGGCGACGGCCGCGACTGGAGCACGGCGCTGCACGACTGGGCCGTCTCCTACCGCGCGGCCCTCACCGAGCACCCGAACATCGTCCCGGTGCTCGCCCGGGGACCGGGACGGCGTCCGGCCGGTCTGCGGGTGGCGGACGCGGTGTTCGGCGCGATGGTCCGCTCGGGCTGGCCACCGGCCCAGGCGACCTACATCGGGGCGCTGATGCGGTACTTCATCACCGGCTCCGCCCTCGGGTCGTTCGCGCGCGGCTTCGTGGACGACGAGACGGCGTACGACCCGGCCGACTATCCGCATCTGGGCCAGGCCCACCTGCTGGCCGACCGGCAGCAGAAGGTGGACGAGGGCGCGTTCGAGACGGGGCTGCGGGCGCTCGTCGACGGCCTGGCGGTGCAGTACGCGGCCATGGTGCGCGCCTGACAGGACGCGGGAACGGGCGGCGCGGGCCGGTCCGCGGAGGATGCGCGAGCCGGTCCACCGGGGACGCACGACCCGCGGAGGATTCACGGGCCGGTCCACCGGGGACGCACGACCCGCGGAGGAGCGCGAGCCGGTCCACGAGGGAAGCAGGACCCGCGCCCCCGGCGCCTTTCGGCCGTCACGTAGCCGGCCCGCCGGCACCCTTCGGCCGTCACCGAACCGTGGTCGGCGCATCCTGGGGACATGACCTCCTCCCGCGATCTCGCCGCCCTCGCCGCGCTGCTCGCCGACGAGACCCGTGCCTCCTTCCTCCTCGCCCTGCTCGACGGGCGCGCCTGGACCGCGGGAGAACTCGCCCGCCATGCCCGCGTCGCGCCGTCGACCACCAGCGAGCATCTCGGCAAGCTCGTCGCGGGCGGGCTGCTCACCGAGGAGCGTCAGGGTCGGCACCGGTACGTGCGGCTCTCCGACGACCGGGTGGCGCACCTGGTCGAGGAGCTCGCCGGGTACACCGCTCCCGGCAACGGGCCGCCGCCGCGGACCCTGCGTGCCGCCGGCGCCGCGAGCGCGATGGCCCGCGGGCGTACCTGCTACGACCATCTCGCCGGGCGGCTGGGCATCGCGGTCACCGAGGCCATGACCGCGCGCGGCCTGCTGCGTCAGGACACCGGCTTCGCGCTCACCCCTCAAGGGGTCGGCTGGTTCGGCGCGTTGGGCCTCGGACTGCAACCGCGCGGCAGACGTCCGCTCGTACGGTCGTGCCTCGACTGGACCGAGCGCAAGCCGCATCTCGCGGGCGTCGCCGGGGCCGCGCTGTGCCGGCACGCGCTGGACTCCGGCTGGTGCGTACGGATCGGGTCGGAGCGCGCGGTGAAAGTGACCGCGGACGGCGAGCGTGCGTTCGCCGAGCTGCTCGGCATCGAGCCGGAGATATTGCGGTGAACGCCGAACCGTCGGAGTCGTACGGTCGGAGCATGAGCCCCGTGGACACCTCCCCGCCCTCCTCTCGCCGCGCGCACTGGCCCGCCCTCGTCGCTGCGGGTGTCACCGTCGTGTTGTGGGCCTCCGCGTTCGTGTCGATCCGCAGCGCCGGTGAGGCGTACTCCCCCGGTGCGCTGGCGCTCGGGCGGCTCCTCGCCGGTTCGCTCGCGCTCGGCTGCGTGCTGCTCGTACGGCGGGAGGGACTGCCGCCGCGGGCCGCCTGGCCGGGGATCGCCGTCTCCGGGCTGCTCTGGTTCGGCGTCTACATGGTGGTGCTCAACTGGGGCGAGCAGGAGGTCGACGCGGGCACGGCCGCGATGGTGGTGAACATCGGGCCGGTGCTCATCGCGCTCCTCGGCGCCAGGCTGCTGGGCGAGGCGCTGCCGCCGCGGCTGCTCGCGGGGATGGCCGTCTCCTTCGCGGGAGCGGTGACGGTGGGACTGTCGATGTCCGGCGAGGGCAGCGCCTCCACGCTGGGCGTCCTGCTGTGTCTGCTGGCCGCGGTCGGGTACGCGGGCGGGGTCGTCGCCCAGAAGCCGGCGCTGGCGCATGCGAGCGCCCTTCAGGTGACGACCTTCGGCTGTCTGGTCGGGGCGGTGGCGTGTCTGCCGTTCATCGGGCAGCTGGTCGACCAGGCGGCCCGCGCGCCGGCCTCGGCGACGCTGAACATGGTGTACCTGGGCGTCTTCCCGACCGCCCTGGCGTTCACGACCTGGGCGTACGCCCTGGCCCGCACGACCGCGGGACGCATGGGCGCGACGACCTACGCCGTACCGGCCCTGGTGGTGCTGATGTCGTGGCTGGCGCTGGACGAGATCCCGGGGTGGCTGACGATGGCGGGCGGTGCGCTGTGCCTCGCGGGCGTCGCGGTCTCGCGCTCCCGGGCCCGCGCGGTGACGGCCGCCCCCTCCGGGGAAGTGGTGGGCGGCCGCCCGGACGCGATCCGAACGACAGCCCCTACTCGCGAGCGGCCGCCCTCGAAGCCAGGATCCTGATGGAGACGAGGGCGATGACGGCGAGTCCGATGATGTAGGCGGACACCGCCATGGACGTTCCCGTCGCCTCCAGCAGCAGCACCATCATGAACGGCGCGAGCCCGCCGCCGAACACCGCCGCGATCTGGTAGCCGAGCGAGGCGCCGGTGTAGCGCATCTCGGCGGTGAACAGCTCGGCGAACAGGGCCGCCTGCGGCCCGTACATGATGCTGAGGAAGCAGCTGGTGACGAAGGTGCCGACGGCGAGCCAGAGCAGCGACTCGGTGTCGATCAGCAGGAACATCGGGACCGCCCAGACCAGCAGGCCGACCGCTCCGGCGGCGTAGATCCGCAGCCGGCCGATGCGGTCGGACAGGGCCGCAGCCGCGGGGATCAGCACCAGTTGGGTGAGGCTCACGCAGAGGGAGACCGCCAGCACGGCGCTGCGCTTCATGTCGAGTTCGCGGGTCGCGTAGTCGAGGACACCGGTGATGATGATGTAGAAGGTCGCGGTGTTCACCGCGAACGAGCCACCGGCCAGGAACACCGTGCCGAGGTGCTCGCGCAGGATGGTGCGCAGCGGTGAACGGGCCTCGCCCTTCTCCTTCTCGGCGAGTGCCTTCTCCGCCTCGCGGAACTCGGGCGTCTCCTCGACCTGCGTATGGATGTACCAGGCGAGGCCGAGGACGAGGAAGCCGACGAAGAAGGGGACGCGCCATCCCCAGGCGGCGAAGGTGGAGTCGCTGGTGACGGCGCCTGCGACGAGGAACACGGTGTTGGCGCTCACCACGCCGATGGGGACACCGAGTTGGACGAGGCTGCCGTAGAGCCCGCGCTTGCCCTCGGGGGCGTATTCGGTGGCCATCAGCATCGCGCCGCCCCACTGGGCGCCGACGGCGATGCCCTGGACGACCCGCAGCAGCACGAGGAGTACGGGGGCGGCGATGCCGATCGTCTCGTACGTCGGCAGCAGACCGATGCCCGCGGTGGCGGTGCCCATCAGCGTCAGGGCCAGGACGAGCATCGGCTTGCGGCCGCGCTTGTCGCCGAGCTGGCCCGCGATGATGCCGCCGACCGGCCGGGCGAGGAAGCCGACCGCGAAGGTGGCGAACGCGGCGAGCACGCCCGCCGATGAGCTGCCGGAGGGGAAGTACAGATCGCCGAGCACCAGGGCGGCGGCGATGCCGAAGACGAAGTAGTCGTACCACTCGACGGCCGAGGCGAGGGCGGCCGCGGTCGCGACGCGGCGGCGGTTGGGGGCCGCCGGGGTGTCCACCGGTGCGGTTCCGGCCCGGGGGGAAGGGGGTGCGGTGTCCATGTGTGCACACTCCGTGGTGCGGGGGACGGGGAGTGCGGGGAACGTACCGACCGGTGGGTATGGCGTCAACGGGGTACGCAGCAGTTGTTTTTCGGCCATGCGGGGAGCCTGGACAGCCCGGACCGCCCGGCGGGCACACACCCGCCGAGCTGGGCTTTTCCCGGCCCGGTTACGGAGACAGGACGAGCATCCTCACTCCTGACCGAACAGAATCAGCGCCCTGCCCCCGCGCCCCGTCCGCATGTTGTCGAAGGCCGACGCGATGTCCTCGAGACCGATCCGGTCCGTCACCAGACCGGCCAGGTCGAGACGGCCGGCCCGCGCGTGCCCGGCCAGAACCGGCAGATCCCGCGCGGGGTCGCTGTTGCCGTAGACACAGCCCGACAGGGTCCGGCCCCAGTGGAAGATCTCCAGGGCGTTGAAGGTCACCTGCTGGTCCTTGCCGCCGATGCCGACGACCGTGGTGCGGCCGCCGCGCCGGGTGGACTCCCAGGCCGTACGGATGGTCGTGGCCCGGCCGACGCACTCGATCGCGACGTCCGCGCCCTGACCGCCCGTGAGTCTGCGGATCTCCTTCGCGGTGGTGTCGGACGCGAGGACGAACTCCGTCGCACCGGCGTCCCGGGCCAGTTGCTCCTTCTCGGGCGAGACGTCGACGGCGACGATGGTGGAGGCCCCGGCGATCCGCGCCGACTGGAGCGTGGCGAGCCCCACTCCGCCCGCGCCGAAGACGGCCACGGACTCACCCTCGCGCACCCGGGCGGAGTGGTGCACGGCGCCCCAGCCCGTGAGGACCGCGCAGCCCAGCAGGGCCGCCTCGGTGAGGGGGATGCCCTCCGGGGCGGGGATGACGCAGCCGGCGGCCACCACCGTCTCCTCGGCGAAGGCGGCGACGTTGAGACCGGGGTGCAGCTCCCGGCCGTCTGCCGTGCGGGCGTGGATGTCCGCCGCTCCGGCGAGCGCGTTGGCACACAGCCACACCTCGCCGATGCCGCAGTGGTGACAGGTGCCGCAGGAGGGCGCCCAGTTGAGGACGACTCCGTCCCCCGGAGCGACATGGGTGACGCCCTCGCCGACCGAGACGACCGTCCCGGCCCCTTCGTGGCCGAGGACGGCGGGTACCGGCACGCGCATCGTGCCGTCGGACAGGGACAGATCGGAGTGGCAGACCCCGGCGGCGGTGAGACGGACCCTGACCCGGCCGGGGCCGGGCTCGGGAAGTTCGATGTCGGTGATCTCCAGAGGAGAGCCGACGGCGGGCAGTACTGCGGCGCGGACCACGGTGGGAATCTCCGTCTCAGAACTGGAGGGACTTGGTCTGGAGGTACTCCGACAGACCGTGCGGACCGAGCTCGCGCCCGACGCCCGACTGCTTGTACCCGCCGAAGGGCGCGAGGGGATTGAAGCGTCCGCCGTTGATGTCGACCTGTCCGGTGTCCATCCGGCGGGCGAAGGCGACGGCCGTGGCGTCGTCCGCGGCCCACACCGCTCCCCCGAGTCCGTAGACCGTGCCGTTGGCGATCCGCAGGGCGTCGTCCTCGTCCTCGTACCTGAGCAGCGCGACGACCGGGCCGAAGATCTCCTCCTGCGCGATGGTCATCTCGGGGGCGACGTCGGCGAAGACGGTGGGGCTGACGTAGTAGCCGGTCTCCTTCGGGGCGTCGGGGCCGCCGGCGACCAGCCGGGCCCCCTCGGCGACGCCCTTCTCGATGTAACCGCGCACGCGCTGCTGCTGCTTGGCGCTGACGAGCGGTCCGACGCGCTCCCCGGGGACGTACTTGGCGACCGCGGTGGCCGCGAGGGCGACGGCCTCGTCGTACTGGTCCCGGTGGACCAGCATCCGGGTCCAGGCGCTGCAGGTCTGGCCGGAGTTGGACATGACGTTGGCGATGCCGACGTTGACGGCCTTCGCGAGGTCGGCTCCCGGCAGGATCACATTGGCGGACTTGCCGCCGAGTTCCAGGGCGACCCGCTTGACGGCGGCCCCCGCGGTCGCGCCGATCTGCCGGCCGACCGCGGTGGAGCCGGTGAAGGAGACGAGGTCGACGCCCTCGTGCGCGGCGAGCGCCTGTCCGGCCACCGGGCCGAGGCCGGTCACCAGGTTGAAGACGCCGGCGGGCAGCCCGGCCTCGTGCACGGCGTCGGCGAAGAGCTGGGCGGTCAGCGGGGTGTCCTCGGCGGGCTTGAGGACGACGGTGCAGCCCGCGGCGAGGGCCGGCGCCACCTTGGCGACGACCTGGTGCAGCGGATAGTTCCAGGGCGTGATCGCACCGACCACACCGACGGGCTCCAGCAGGACGGTGGAGGTGCCGATCTTCTCTTCGAAGGCGTACGAGGCGGCCAGTTCGGCGTACGAGCCGGCAACCATCACCGGCAGGCTCGCGTGGACGGCCTGCGAGAGTGCCAGCGGCGATCCGAGCTCGGCGGTCACGGTCTCGGCGATCTCCTCCTGGCGGGCCACCAGGGCGTCGCGCAGGGCGCCGATCGCGGCCGCGCGCTCGGCGGGCGGTGTCGCGGCCCAGCCGGGGAACGCCTCACGGGCGGCCCGTACGGCGGCGTCGACGTCCTCGGGTCCACCGGCCGGGACATGGGCGATGACCTGCTCGTCCGCCGGATTCACCACCGGGATGGTGTCCTGTCCGGCGGCGGGCCGCCACCGGCCGCCGATGTACATCCCGTCGTGGGCCTTCATCGCACTCCTCCAGAACCTGCCGGCAGTCGTGCGACCCAAACTAGCGGTGTTAGTTTTCTGACGCCAGGGGCGACCGTGCCGATCGGGCCAGGGCCGACCCGCTGACGCAGGCCCGGTGTGCCGGGTCAGGCGCGGTGTGCCGGGTCGGGCCCATGCTCCGGATCAGGCGCAGTGCGCCGGATCAGGCGCCGCGTACCGCGTCAGGCGTCCAGGCCGAGCAGGTCCGGGGGCGCGGGGCAGATCCGCTGACCCTGGTGGTCGAAGACGTACAGATGCGCAAGGTCCACCAGGAGCGGCACCTGGGCGCCGGTCCGCAGCCGTACGTCGGGTCCCGTCCGTACGACGAGGTCGCTCGGCGCGGTGGCCGGGCGCTCCGTCGCGAACGGCACGGGCTCCGGGTCGTCGAGCGCGACTACGGGACCGGCGACCTGCGCGACCGCACGCTCCCTGATCCGGGTGAGCACGCCCGGACCGCCGCTCCTGCTCCTGCGCCGGCGCACCGGGGGCCGCGGCCGGGGCGACTCCAGCTCGGCGACCACGGCGGGCCGCGACCCCGTGTTGAAGTGCACCAGCGCCTCGTGCCCCTGGTACTCCATGTGCTCGACGATGCCGGTCAGGGCGACCTCGCCGGGGCGGGCCTGGCTGGGCGGCGCGATACGGGTGGACTCGGAGCGCAGTCCGACGATGATGTCGCGGCCCTGCTGGATCCGGAGCAACTGGTGGTCCACGCTGAGCGGTTCGGGCAGCGGGAGCCGCTGCTTGCCGAGGTTGATCGACATCCGCCCGTCGAGCGGCGCGTAGACGACGGCCTGGAGGAGGTTGATACGGGGCGTGCCGATGAACGCCGCGACGAAGACATTGGCGGGCATGGCGTAGGTCTCGCGCGGGGTGCTCACCTGCTGGAGCACACCGCCGCGCATCACGGCGACCCGGTCGCCCAGCGACATCGCCTCGGCCTGGTCGTGTGTGACATAGACCGTGGTGACCCCCAACTCCCGGGTGAGCTGGGCTATTTCGGCCCGCAGATGGTTGCGCAGTTTCGCGTCGAGGTTGGACAGCGGCTCGTCCATCAGGAAGACGGAGGGCCTGCGCGAGATGGCCCGGCCCATGGCGACCCGCTGCCGTTCACCGCCGGAGAGCTGACTGGGATAGCGGTCCAGGACGTCCTCGATGCCGAGCATCCGGGCGGTGGCCTCGACCCGTGGCGCACGGTCCAGACGGGGGTTCTCCAGCCGCAGCGGGAAGCCGATGTTCTCGCGGTTGGTCATGCTCGGATAGAGGGCGAAGTTCTGGAAGACCATTGCCATCGCCCGGTCGCGGGGCGGCACATGGTTGGAGAGCTCGCCGTCCAGCAGCAGTTCGCCCTCGGTGATCTCCTCCAGACCCGCGATCATGCGGAGCACGGTCGACTTGCCGCAGCCCGACGGACCGAGCAGGACCACGAACTCGCCGGGCTCGATGTCCAGGCTGAAACGGTCGACGGCGCGGGCGCCCCGTCCGTACCGCTTGCTGACACTGTGCAGGGAAATGGCGCGCGTCATGGGGTTCCGCCCAGGGATGAGGAGGAGCGGTGCGGACGCCGAAACTAGCCGACTACTCCCGGTCAGGGAATGATTCGGGCGAATGTTGGGGCTGAGGTTTTTGTACGGTGCCGGGGAAGGCGGGGGTCCCTCCCCCGGTGGGCCGAACGCCCGTACCGCCGGGAGGAGTCGGGGTCCGCATCCCCAACCCCGCCGCGACCAGCAGCAGAAGGCCCAGCATCGCGAACGGCGCGGCGGGTCCCGCGACCCCGGCGATCACACCGGCGGAGGCGGGAGCCGCGACCTGGCCGAGGCGGTTTCCGGTCAGCCGCAGAGCGAGGGCGGTTGACCGCGCACCGGCCGGGGCAGCCTGTACGACCGTCGTCATGGACAGCGGCTGCCCCACGCCCAGGCAGAAGCCGAGGGCGGCGAGCATCACCGCGAGCGCCCAGACGGGGACCGGCAGCGCGATACCGCCGCAGAGCAGCGCACCGAGCAGGCAGGTCACGGCCATCAGGGCCGTGCGGCCGAGCAGCCGGATCATCGGGGTCATCACCAGACGGCAGGCGATGGTGGTGGCCGCTCGCAGGCTCAGCAACAGGCCGACGGTCGCGGGTGCGATGCCGCGCTGCTCGCCGATCACCGGGAGATAGGCGGTGAGGATGTCGGTGGCGGAGAGCACGGCGAGGCTGATGAAGATCCCGGCGGGCACGCCCCGGGCGCCGAGTATCCGGCGGACGGGCACCTTCTGTGGGCGTTCGCGGGCCGGTGCTCCGCTCGTACGGTGCTCGATGCGCCACAGCGAGGTGAGGGACACCGCGCCGACGGCCGCCGAGACGACCAGGGCGAGCGCGCTCGTACGGCCCATGGCGCCGTCCTCGCCCGAGACGAGGAACCCGGCGGCGACGGGCCCCACCAGCTGCCCGAACGAGGCGCCGATGGTGAAGTGGCCGAAGTTGCGGTCCTGTTCGTCCGGTGCGGACTGGCGGGCGACGATCGACTGCGCGCCGATGACGAAGCAGAGATGGCCGAGGCCCATCACTCCGCTCCACGCGGCCATCGCCGCGAGCGAGCCCGCCGTACCGCTGAAGGCACACCCGCCGGAGATCAGGACGACACCGACGGGCAGCAGGGGTGCACACCGCCCGTGGTCCGTCCTGCGCCCCAGCGGTACGGCGGCGAACAGGGGGAGGAGCGCGTACACGCCGGCGATCACACCGACCGCGCGCTCGTCCGCACCGAGCGACAGCGCCCGGTAGGAGACGGCGGGCCGCGCCATCGACACCGCCGCCTGCGCGAAGCCGAAGGCGATGACGAGACGCAGCAGCCAACTCCGGGATCCGGTCACGGTCAGATGATCCCGAAGAGGATTCCGGCGCCGAGCACCACCAGACAGGTGAGCGCTGCCCACTTGACCGTGAACTTGGTGTGGTCGCCGAACTCGACCTTGGCCATGCCGACCAGGACGTAGACGGCGGGGACGAGCGGGCTCGACATGTGCAGCGGCTGGCCGACGAGGGAGGCGCGGGCGATCTCCAGCGAGGAGACGCCGTGGGCGGAGCCCGCTTCGGCGAGGACCGGCAGGACGCCGAAGTAGAAGCCGTCGTTCGACATGAAGTAGGTGAGCGGCAGGCTCAGCACTCCGGTGACGATGCCCATGTGCGGGCCCATGCCCTCGGGGATGGCGCCGACGAGCCAGTCCGCCATGTGCTCGACCATGCCGGTGCCGGTGAGGACGCCGGTGAACACGGCGGCGGCGAAGACCATGCCGGAGACGTTGAGGACGTTGTCGGCGTGGGCGGCGATCCGGGCCTTCTGCTCCGTCATCTTGGGGAAGTTGACGGTCAGCGCGAGGGCCGCGCCGATGAGGAACAGCACCGGGATGGGCAGCAGCTCCATGATCATCGCAGCGAGAAGGGCCACGGTGAGACCGGCGTTGAACCAGTAGAGCCGGGGGCGCAGGGTCTCCCGGTGGGGGTCGAGGCCCTGGAAGCTCTCGTCGTCGGTGTCGTCCGCCACATCGTGGGCGGCCTTGTCCGCGGCACTGTCCCCGTCGCCGGCGCCGAGGCCCGCGGCCGTACCGGCGCCCGCGCCGCCCGGAGTGCGGGTCGCGTCCGTGCCACCCGCGCCGACCAGTACCGTCTCGTTCTCCGTCACCAGCACCTCGTCCAGGGAGAGGTAGCCGAGTCGCGTGCGCTCACGGCGGCCGAGGACGTAGGCGAGGACGAAGACGAAGAGCAGTCCGACGGCGAGCGCCGGGATCATCGGGACGAAGATGTCGGCGGCGTCGAGCTTCAGGGCGGTCGCCGCACGGGCGGTGGGGCCGCCCCAGGGAAGGGTGTTCATCACGCCGTTCGCGGTGGCGGCGACACCCGTCAGCACGACCAGGCTCATCTTGAGGCGCTTGTAGAGCGGATACATCGCCGAGACCGTGATCATGAAGGTGGTGGAGCCGTCACCGTCCAGCGACACGATCGCCGCCAG
Organism: Streptomyces sp. CA-251247; assembly: GCF_050952975.1. Taxonomy (NCBI): domain Bacteria; kingdom Bacillati; phylum Actinomycetota; class Actinomycetes; order Kitasatosporales; family Streptomycetaceae; genus Streptomyces; species Streptomyces sp. CA-251247. Next base: position 1,664,744 of record NZ_CP191861.1, read on the forward strand.
CACGGCCGTGCCGACCACGATCCGCATGGGGTCCGCCTTGCAGAACCGCAGGATGGCACGGACGATCGGGTCGAAGAGCCCGACGTCGATCATCACGCCGAAGTAGACGATCGCGAACATCAGCATCGCCGCGGTGGGCGCGAGCTGGCCGACGCCCTCGAGGACGTAGTCCCCGAGGTGCGCGCCCTTCCCGACGATCACGCAGAAGAGCGCGGGGATGAGGACCAGAGCCGCGATCGGCGACATCTTCTTCATCATGATCAGGACCAGGAAGGTCGCGATCATGGCGAAGCCGAGGATTGTCAGCATGGGGGACACCTAACGTTCATCCTTGAACTCCCACCGGTGCGGCGGTCCGGACGACGTTAGGTGGCGTCAAATGCCGTTAACAAGATGTTGACGTGTGAGCAATACGAGCAAAACCCCAGGTCATCGAGTTGCGTTGAGTTCCACGGGGAATCCGTTGAGCACCGCGGTGCCGGACAGCGGGTCCAGCCGCGAGCCGTCGAGCAGCTGGTTCACATTGACGCCGGGGCGGGACGCGGCCACCGACATCCGCACACCCGGGCGGCTGTGCCCCCAGCCGTGCGGAAGGCTGACCACGCCGGTGCGCACCGTGTCGGTGATCTCCACGGGCGCCTCGACCTGACCACCGTCCGCCGCGATGCGCACCTGCTCGCCGTCGTGGAGCCCGAGCCGGGCCGCGTCGTCGGGGTGGATCTGGAGGGTGCAGCGGTTGGAGCCGCCGTTGAGTGCGGGCACATTGTGCAGCCAGCTGTTGTTGGAGCGCAGATGGCGGCGGCCGACCAGCACCAGGGCCTCGGGCCGCTCGTCCAGGGCGCTGCGCAGCCTGGGCAGATCGTCGGCGATCGGCCCGGGCAGCAGCTCGATCCGGCCGCTGCGGGTCCTGAGCACCTCGGGGACGCGGGGCTGGAGGGGGCCGAGGTCGACGCCGTGCGGGTTCTCCAGGAGCTTGTCGAGGGTGAGGTCGTACGGGCCGGTGCGCAGCATCATGTCGAGGCGGCGCTCGGGTCCCGTACGGCCGGACAGCTGAGCGGTCAGCTCCTTGACGTCCTGGCCGTGGACGGGAGAGTGCGCCTCGGCGACGGCCTTGGAGAGGGCCTTCTCGATGACCATGTCGTCGACGGCCTCCGGGGGCGCGCCGTGCATGCCGCCGACGGCCAGGACCAGGCGGGCGTGGATCTCGCACTCGTCCATGCGGCCGTCCTCCAGGGGCACGGCGGCCGGGGTGTAGCGGGCCTGGTTGTGCACCGCGAAGGCGTTGAAGGCGAAGTCGAAGTGGGAGCTCTGGGAGGGCGGCGGCGGGGGCAGCACCACGTCGGCGTGCCGGGAGGTCTCGTTGAGATAGGGGTCGACACTGACCATGAAGTCGAGCTGTTCCAGCGCGCGGTCGAGGCGGTCGCCGTCGGGCGCGGAGAGCACGGGATTGGCGGCGATGGAGATCAGCGCGCGGATCCGGCCCTCGCCGGGGGTGTCGATCTCCTCCGCGAGTACGGCCATCGGCAGTTCGCTCTTGGCCTCGGGCAGCTCACTGACCCGGCTCGTCCAGCGACCGAGCGCGAAGCCCCTGCCGGGACCGGCGGGGCGGGGCGCGGGCGCCGTGGCCGAGAGCGGGAAGAGCGCGCCGCCGGGGCGGTCGAGATTGCCGGTGAGCACATTGAGCACGTCCACCAGCCAGTTGGCGAGGGTGCCGTACTCCACGGTGCAGCTGCCGATGCGGCCGTAGACGGCGGCGGTGGGTGCGGTCGCCAGTTCGCGGGCGATCGTGCGGATCTCGCCGGCGTCCATGTCGCACGCGGCGGCGACGGCTTCGGGGGTGAACTCCGCGACGGCCGCCTCGACGTCGCGCAGGTGCTCGACGTGGTCGGCGAGCCGGCCGAGGTCGGTCAGCCGCTCCTCGAAGAGGACGTGGGTGAGCGCGGCGAGCAGCAGGGCGTCGGTGCCGGGGCGGATGGGCACATGGCGGTCGGCGAGCTGGGCGGTGCGCGTACGGCGGGGGTCGACGACGGTCAGTGTGCCGCCGCGCCTGCGCAGCGCCTTGAGCTTGCCGGGGAAGTCGGCGGCGGTGCAGAGGCTGCCGTTGGACTCCAGCGGGTTGGCGCCGAGCAGCAGCAGATGGTCGGTACGGTCCAGGTCGGGGACGGGGATGGCGACGGCGTCCCCGAACAGCAGTCCGCTGGAGACGTGCTTGGGCATCTGGTCGAGGGTGCTGGCGGTGAAGAGGTTGCGGCTGCGCAGTACGGACAGCAGCACCGGCGGGTAGAGCGCGCCGGCCATGGTGTGCACATTCGGGTTGCCGAGGACCACGCCGACGGCGTTCGCCCCGTGTTCCTCGATCAGCGGCCTGACCCGGGCGGCGATCGCGTCGAAGGCCTCGGCCCAGGTGGCGTCGCGCAGTTCGCCGTCCTTGCGGACGAGCGGGGTGCGCAGCCGGTCGGGGTCGGCGTCGAGCTCTCCGAAGGAGGCGCCCTTCGGACAGATGAAGCCGCGGCTGAAGACGTCGTCGCGGTCGCCGCGCGCGGAGACGACACGGGTGCCCTCGATGGTGAGGGTGAGACCGCAGGTGGCCTCGCAGAGCGGGCAGATCCGCAGGGCGGTGCGTGTCTCTCCGGCCGGTTCGGCTCCGTCGCCGCCCGTCGGTGCGGTACGGGCGGCAGCTGTGCGGGACATGGGCCCTCCCCGGGGCGGCGTCGGTGTCGCTCGGTTCAGGCCGAGCATACCGACCGGTATGCATGGGCGGGAGTCCCTGCGGGGGTCCGGTTGCGGAAAGCGTCAGGCCGGCACCCGCAGGGACCTCAGTCCAGTACCCGCGCCAGATACGACCGCAGCAGCTCCCGCGTCTCCCCCACGATCGCCTCGTCGCCCGACGGGTCCACCCGGAACGCCAGTTGGAGCAGGGCATCCGCGGCCTCCACCGCGACCAGCGCGGCGCGCCGCAGCACCTCGTCCGGCTCCCGGCCCACCTGCGCCGCCAGCAGCCCCACCAGGCGGTCGGCCACCTGGTGGTTCGCGCCGGCCGCCGGGGAGCCCACCGGGATCTGGTTGCCGAAGTCGATCAGCGAGAAGCCGGGGACCGTGCGTTTCATCGCCACGTACTCGCCGAGCACCACATCGAGCAGTCCACGCCAGTCGCCTCCGGCGAGACCGGTGAGCCGGACCGCGATGCGGTCCGTATATCTGTCCAGATTGCGTTCGGCCAGCGCGTCGGCGAGAGCACGCTTGTTGCCGAAGAACCGGTAGACCGAACCGATCGGCACCCCGGCCCTCACCGCCACCGCACGCGTGGACAGTTCCTCGTATCCGGTCTCGTCGAGAAGTTCGGCGCAGGCGTCCAGAATCCGGGCGAGCCGCTCGGCGCTGCGCCGCTGCACGGGCTCACGTCGTAAGGGGGCGTGGGACACGCGCTCCATCATGCCGTCCGGATGCCGTTGACGGGGGCGCTCCGCAATCCTACGGTAGTCCATAGGATTCCAGGATTCCTTCAGCACCGGGAGCGGGCGATGAGCGGCATCGAGCAGGCGCGGAAGACGGCCGAGTCCCTGGGGTACTCCCCCGGGTTCGGCAACGAGCACAGCTCGGAGGCCGTGCCGGGCGCACTTCCGCTCGGGCGCAACTCACCGCAGCGGGCCCCGCTCGGGCTGTACGCGGAGCAGCTGAGCGGTTCGGCGTTCACCGAGCCGCGTGTCCACAACCGCCGCTCGTGGCTCTACCGCATCCGTCCCTCGGCGGCTCACCCGCCGTTCGTCCGTGTCGGCAACGGCGGCCTGCGCAGCGCGCCGTTCACCGAGACCGTCCCCGACCCCAACCGGCTGCGCTGGAACCCGCTGCCGGAGCCGGCGCCGGGAACCGACTGGCTGGCCGGTCTGTGGACGCTCGGCGGGAACGGCGACACCACCCAGCGCACCGGCATGGCCGTGCACCTCTACCACGCCAACGCGTCCATGACGGACCGGGTGTTCAGCGACGCCGACGGCGAGCTGCTGATCGTCCCCGAGCACGGTGGCCTGCTGCTGGTCACGGAGTTCGGCATGCTCGCGGCCCGCCCCGGCGAGGTGGCCCTGATCCCGCGCGGCATCCGTTTCCGCGTGGAACTGCTCGACGACAGCGCCCGCGGCTATGTGTGCGAGAACTACGGTCAGCCCTTCCAGCTCCCCGACCTCGGCCCGATCGGCGCCAACGGCCTCGCCAACGCCCGTGACTTCATGGCTCCGGTGGCGTCCTTCGAGGACGTGGAGCGCCCGGTCGAGGTGGTCAACAAGTTCTGCGGCAACCTCTGGGCGGCGACGTACGACCACTCCCCGCTCGACGTGGTCGCCTGGCACGGCAACCACCTGCCGTACGTCTACGACCTGCGCCGGTTCAACGTCATCGGCACCATCAGCTACGACCACCCGGACCCGTCGATCTTCACCGTGCTGACCTCGCCGTCCGACACCCCGGGCCTGGCGGGCGTCGACTTCGTGGTCTTCGCACCCCGCTGGCTGGTCGGCGAGAACACCTTCCGGCCGCCCTACTTCCACCGCAACGTGATGAGCGAGTACATGGGCCTGATCGAGGGCGCGTACGACGCGAAGGCGGAGGGCTTCGTGCCCGGCGGCGGCTCGCTGCACAACATGATGTCGGCGCACGGGCCGGACCGGGACACGTTCGACCGGGCGAGCGCGGCCGAGCTCAAGCCGCAGAAGATCGACGACGGGCTGGCGTTCATGTTCGAGACGCGCTGGCCGGTGACCGCGACGGAGCAGGCGGCGGGCGCGGACCATCTGCAGAAGGGCTACGACAACGTGTGGCAGGGTCTTGAGCGCCACTTCAGGTCGTAGTACGGAGATGCCGTGACCTCCTTCGCCCCCGACTCGCTGGTCCTGAACCGCAAGCTGCCGCTGTGGTACCAGGTCTCGCAGTCGCTGCGCGCCTCGATACTCGGCCGGGCGCCCGAGGCGTCGCTGCGGCTGCCCACCGAGGAGCAGCTCGCCGCGCACTACGGCGTGAGCGTGCTGACCATGCGGCAGGCGCTCAAGGAGCTGGAGGCGGAGGGGCTGATCAGCCGGCACCGCCGGCGCGGCACCTTCATCGAACCGGGGGCCCGGCGGGGGGCGCCGCGCCGGCTGCTGGGCTCGATCGACGCGATCGTGGCCCAGCAGTCGGGCGAGCGGACGACGATCCTCGGGCACGGTCCCGGTCCGGTGCCCGCCGAACTGGCCGAGTACTTCCCGGACATCGCCGAGGTCGTGACGTACCGCAGGCTGCGCTGCGACGGGGAGAGCGGCGAGCCGACCAACTGGGCGGAGAACGCGGTCCGTCCGGACATCGCGGCCGGGCTGGATCTCGCGGATCTGGAGCGCTGGCCGATGACCAAGGTGCTGCGGGACGCGGTCGGTGTGCGGATCAGCCGGATCACGGACACCGTGGAGGCCCGGCTGGCGGACCCGCGTACGGCGGAGCTGCTGGAGGTGCCGCTGCTGAGTCCGATCCTGCACTACACGGGTGTGACGTACGACGGCGACGGCCGGGTGGTGGACGTCGCACGGATCCACTACCGGGGCGACCGGTTCTCCTTCTCGGTCACGGTCGAGGCGGACTGACGTCGGCCTGCTGCGTGTGGATGACTAACATTCCGGCGGTACGAGCCCGTGGCGAGGGGGAGGATGTCCGCATGCCGATGCTCGATGCGCTCATGCCGTGGGGCGTGCGGCCCCTGCGGCCGGGACGCTCCTGGGTGATCGCGCCGGACACCGTATCGCTGACCGCGCGCTGGGACGCGGTGGTGCGGGCAAAGGGGCCGGCGCAGGACGCGCTGTTCGGGTGCACCCGCGCCCGCACCCCCCGGACCGCGGTGGGCCAGCTGCCCGGGCAGGCCGGCGGGACGGGCCGGTTCGTCCGTGAGGACGGCCGCTGCCCCGAGCCGGTGCGGATCGCGCACGGTGCCTTCGACGAACAGTGGCTGATCCCCGACCACCGTCTCCTCGATGTCGCCCGCCCCGAACTGTGGCGGGTCGCCGACGACCGGCAGATCTTCGCCGTCGAACAGGGCTGGACCGGGGACGCCGCCGGCCCCGCCGTCCTGATGTCCGCGCTGCTTCCCGACGGGTACTCCCCCGCCGGACGGCCCGGCCGCATCCGGCCGCTGTACCGACGTCCGGGCGGCGACGAGCCCAATCTCGCGCCCGGTCTGCTGCCCCTTCTGGAAAGCCACTACGGGCGGACGGTCGCCCCCGAGGACGTGCTCGCCTGGATCGCCGCGGCGTCCGAGCCGTCTCCCGCCGGCTGCCTCGTCCCGCTGCCCGCCGACCCCCAGGTGTGGCTCACGGGCGTGGACCTGGGGCGGACCCTGCTCGACGTCCAGCTCCGCGGCGCGCGCGGCGGCGCGAAGCCCCGGCTGCCCGGCGGGCGGCGCCCCTACGTCCGAGCCGCCGTGCCCGCCCGCCCCGACGCGATCGCGTACGACGCCGAGGAGGAGGTGCTGAGCGTCGGCGAGGGACGCATCTCCCCGGTGCCGCCCGCCGCCTGGGACGTCCACGTGGCCGGTACCCGGGTGCTGGAGGCCTGGTTCGCACGCCGGACCACCCAACCCGAGTCGGGCACCCTGGAGGCGATCCGGCCCGGGGCCTGGCCGCAGGAGTGGACCTCGGAGCTGCTGGAGCTGATCACCGTCCTCGCCCTCTTCGGAGAACTGACCGAGCGGCGGGCCGAGTTGAAGACCGGAGCCGAGATCACCGACGTCGGGAGCGTGCTGCCGCCGCCGGACACGGCCCGTCGTCCCGCCTCCGTACTCGACCACCACGAGGAAGGCCCGGAGGGCCAGTTCGCCCTGCTCTGAGGGCGGCAACCGGGGCACCCCGCGCCTCTCGGGCCGGCGCACGGCCGCCCGTCGAGATGACAGATGCCCTGCGTACGCGATAGGTACGGCTGTCATGAGCACTCAGCCACTGCCGCTCGACGGGGTCACCGTCGTCGCCGTCGAGCAGGCCGTATCGGCCCCGTTCGCCACCCGCCAGCTCGCCGATCTCGGCGCCCGTGTCATCAAGATCGAGCGTCCGGACGGCGGGGACTTCGCCCGCGACTACGACACGGCCGCCCACGGACTCGCCTCGCACTTCGTGTGGTGCAACTACGGCAAGGAGTCCATCGCCGTCGACCTCAAGGACCCGCGCGGGCTGGAGATCGTGCAGCGGCTCGTCGCGGACGCCGACGTGTTCGTGCAGAACCTCGCCCAGGGTGCGGCGGCCCGCCTCGGTCTGGACGCGGCCACCCTGTGCGCCGCGCACCCCCGGCTGGTCGCCGTGGACATCTCGGGTTACGGCGCCGAAGGCCCGTACGCCCACAAACGGGCCTACGACATGCTCGTGCAGTGCGAGGCCGGCCTGGTCTCCGTCACCGGGACCGCCGAGCGGCCGGTGAAGGCCGGTGTTCCGGCGGCCGACATCGCCGCTGCCATGTACGCCTTCTCCGGGGTGCTGGCCGCGCTGCTGCGCCGGGGTGTCTCGGGCCGCGGCGGACCGGTGGAGATCTCGATGCTGGAGTCGCTCGCCGAGTGGATGGGACATCCGCTGCACTACGGGATGCACGGGGGTCAGCCCCCGGCGCGCACGGGTCTCGCGCACGCCGTCATCGCACCGTACGACGCCTACACCACCGCGGACGGCGGGCAGGTGCTGCTGTCGGTGCAGAACGACCGGGAATGGCGGCGACTGGCCGAACAGGTGCTGGAACTGCCCGGCCTCGGCAGCGATCCGCACTTCGCCACCAACACGGCCCGTACGGCGAATCGCGCGAGGACGGACGCGGCGGTGGGCCTGGCGCTCGGGAAGCTGGGCACCCAGGAGGCCGTCGACCGGCTGGAGGCCGCGGGCATCGCCTGTGCGCGGCTCAACGATGTGACGGATGTGGCCGGACATCCGCAGCTCGCGGCGCGTGACCGGTGGCGGGAGGTCGGTTCACCGGTCGGTCCGCTGAAGGCACTGCTGCCGCCGATCACCCTGCCGGGCGGACCGGAGGTACGGATGGGTGCGGTCCCCGCGCTCGGCGAGCACACCGACGCGCTGCTGAGGTCCCTGGGAATGACGGACGAGGGGACAGCAGCGCTGCGCCGGGACGGTGTGGTCGCCTGAGCGCGCGGTCGCGGGGTCGCGATGCGAAGGCGGCCGGATCAGCTCCGGCTGCCGAACAGCGAGCGGCGCAGCCTGCGCAGGGGGGCGAAGAGCGAGACACGCGCGCTCTTGCTCCTGCGGCTGTGCGCCACATCACGCGTGGTGAGCTCGCGCATCAGCGAGGTCGCCTCGACCGTCTCGCGCTGCGGGACGGCAGGGCCGCCCAGCACCGAAAGATGCCGGTCAAGACGCGAACTGGTCGCGCTGCTCCCACATGTGATGGCAGGCACTCGTGCCCTGCTCCGCACTGCTATCTGATCCATGTCACTCCCCACCCGTACGACGCACCCGGCCCGGGCAGGTTAACCCTATCGCCCCGGCATCACACTCGTGTATCCCGGGCGCAGGATTCACCACACCTGTACGCGAGTTGACGACCACTCACCGAATCCATGAGTTTCCAGGGCGAGTTGGACACTTTCGAATCTCCACCAATCCATCCGTCGCGCGGCCCCGAATGGCACGCGCAAGGCAACCGAACCTCGTTGCTCAGAACGGACGGACGCAATGACCGCAATCAACAGGAGCGGGTGGGGGCCCGGAACTTTCCGGGGGCGCAGGAGTCTCGCCGCGCTCACCTGTGGTGCTCTGGCTGCCGGGGCGCTCGCCGCCGGCGGCGTGGCCGCACTGACGCCGGAGGCGGCCAGCGCCTCCAGTCACCGGGAGGCCCCGCTGATCTCGGGCCAGCCCCAGTTCGACAACACCGACGTGTACGCCTTCGTCAGCCCGGACAAGCCGGACACCACGACGCTGGTGGCCAACTGGCTGCCGTTCGAGGACCCGGCGGGCGGCCCGAACTTCTACAAGTTCGCCAGCGACGCCCAGTACGACATCCACATCGACAGCAACGGCGACGCGCAGGGCGATCTGCTCTACCGCTGGACGTTCAAGGAACACCTGAAGAACGACAAGACGTTCCTCTACAACACCGGTCCCGTCACCAGCCTCGACGACCCGGACCTCAACTTCACACAGACGTACGACATCGACCTGCTGCGTCTGAAGGACCAGAAGGTGGCCTCCACCCACAAGATCGCGGACGATGTCCCGGTGGCGCCGTCCAACGTGGGCAAGGCGTCCATGCCGGACTACAGCGTGCTGCGCAAGCAGGCGGTGCACCAACTGCCGAGCGGTCTCACCACCTTCGCCGGCCAGGCCGACGACCCGTTCTTCCTGGACCTGCGGGTCTTCGACCTGCTGTACGGCGGTGACCTCTCCGAGGTCGGCAACGACACGCTCAAGGGCTACAACGTCAACACCCTCGCGCTCCAGGTGCCGACGCACTACATACAGCAGTCGGCCGAACAGCCGGTCGTCGGCATCTGGTCGACGACCCAGCGCAAGAGCGCGAGCGGCCACTGGACCCAGGTCTCGCGACTCGGGATGCCGCTGGTCAACGAGGTCGTCCTGCCCCTCAAGGACAAGGACAAGTTCAACGCGTCCTCGCCGTGGAACGACGCCGACTTCCTGCCGTCGGTGACCAACCCGGAGCTGCCCAAGCTGATCGAGGGCATCTACAAGATCAAGGCTCCGGCGGAGCCGCGCAACGACCTCGTGTCGGTCTTCCTGACCGGTGTGAAGGACCTCAACCAGCCGCCCGGGGTGAAGCCCGCGGAGGCCCTGCGGCTGAACACGTCCATCAAGCCCACGGCCGAGCCGAAGAGGCTGGGCGTACTCGACGGCGACAACGCCGGCTTCCCCAACGGCCGCAGGCTGACCGACGACGTCCTGGACATCGCGCTCCAGGTGGTCGAGGGCGAGCTCGTCGGCTCGAAGAACGACCTGGGCGACGCGGTCGACGCCAACGACGCGAAGTTCGAGGCGAGTTTCCCCTACGTCGCGCTGCCGACCGCCGGCTCGCGCGGCCCCACGGCCGAGGGCGCGACGGCGCGCAACGCGCTGAACGGCGGAGCGGGCCTGTCGTCCTCCTCCGACGACAACAGGACCCTGCTGATCGCCTCCGCGGGCGGCGCCGTGGCGGGTGTGCTGCTGATCGCCACGGCCCTGACCTGGTGGCGCAGGCGCAGGCGGACGACGAGCTACATCTAGGGCCTCTCGTCTGGATCTTGCCGGGCTCGCGTGCCCTGGCAGGCACGCGCGCTGATCCGGCCTGACCCGGACGAAAGACCCCAGGCGGCCCGACCCGCCCTTCGAGACGGGGGCCGGGCACACCGTGCCCCGCCCCCGTCCGCTCCACCGATCAGATCAGGGCCCCCATCACCGGGCCCGGCCCCGAGAGGACCGAAGATGTCTCAGCAGACCAGCGAAGCCCCCCAGGCACCCCGGGGCGGCCTCCGGCGGCGGTTTGCCGTCGGGCTGGGAGCCGTCGGGGTGGCGCTGGCGATCAGCGCGGGCGCCGTCGTGATGGGCGGCGACGGGCAGGAGCCGGCGGCACCTCTCGGCGGGGCCGCCGTGATCGGGGCGGACGTACGGGCCCTCGAAGCCCATCTGAAGAGCCGGCCCAAGGACGACCGGGGCTGGGCGACGCTCGGTTCGGCCCGCGTCGAGGAGGCCCGGACCTCCGGCGACCCGGCCGGCTACCCGCGCGCCGCCGACGCCTTCGAACGGTCCCTGAAGCTGCGCCGCGAGGGCAATGACGCGGCGCTCGCCGGCCGGGCCGCGCTGGCGGCGGCCCGGCACGACTTCACCGGCGCGCTGCGGGACGCCGGGCAGGCGCTGGCGGTCAATCCCTACAGCGAACAGGCGCTGGCCGTGCGCATCGACGCGCTCGTCGAACTCGGCCGCTACGACCAGGCGTTGAAGGCGGCCGAGGAGGCGGACCTCAAGCGTCCCGGCATACCCGCCTTCACGCGTCTCGCCTACGTCCTCGAACTGCGCGGCGACACCCAGGGCGCGAACCGCGTCCTGACCCTGGCCATGACGTCCGCCACCGCCCCCGGCGACATCGCCTACGTCGCCACCGCGCTCGGCCAGCTCACCTGGTCCCAGGGGCAGTACGACACCGCGCTGAAGCACTGCGCCACCGCGCTGCGCGCCCAGCCCAGGAACATCGCGGCGCAGGAGTGCCGGGCCCGGACACATGCGGCGCAGGGCAAGACGGCCGAGGCGATCCGTGAGTACGAGGCGATCGTCGCCCGCTATCCGCTCCCCGGCCAACTCGTCGCGCTCGGCGAGCTGTACGAGGCCGCCGGGAAGGACGCCGAGGCCCGCCGGCAGTACGCGCTGATCGGCACCTGGACGTCGCTCGCCCGCGCGGGCGGGGTGAACCCGGATCTGGACACCGCGCTCGCCGCCGCCGACCACGGTGACAAGGCGGTCGCCCTCAAGGCCGCGCAGGCCGAATGGCAGCGGCGCCGGACCGTGCACACGGCCGACGCGCTCGGCTGGGCGCTGTACCGCAACGGCCGTGCGAAGGACGCGCTGCCGTACGCCCGCAGGGCCACGGCGACCGGCTACCGCAACGCCGTGTTCCTCTACCACCTGGGGATGGTCGAGCAGGCGGCCGGTGCGAAGGCGCCCGCCCGCCGCTCCCTCACCCGGGCCCTGTCGCTCAACCCCGGTTTCTCGCCGCTCGCTCCGGCCGAGATCCGGCGCACCCTGAAGAACAGCGCCAAGGAGACGTCATGAGCACGGTGAGCAGCGCACGGACCCTGAGGAAGCGCATCGCCGTCGTCGGCACGCTGGTCGCCGGACTGTTCCTCGTCTTCGCGGGGACGGCAGCCGCCCACCCGCTCGGCAACTTCACCGTCAACCGTTACGACGGACTGGTGGTCGCCCGGGGTGAGTTGAGGGTCGACCACGTCGAGGACCTGGCGGAGATCCCGACCGCCCAGATCGATCCGGCTGCGCGGACGCCCGAGAAGCTTCCCGCCTGGGCGGATGCGCGCTGTGCGACCGCGGCGCGCGAGGGCCGCGCGGAGGTGAACGGCCGCGCGGTGGCGCTCAGGGCCGGCGCGAGCCGCGCCGAAATACGCCCCGGGCAGGCCGGTCTGGCGACGCTGCGGCTGGAGTGCGAGCTGACGGCCGCCCTGCCGGACGGCGAAGCGGCCGTCTCCTTCCGGGCCCCGGGCGGCGACGGGGGGCCGGGCTGGCGGGAGGTCACGGCGCGCGGCGACCGGATGACCCTTGCGGAGTCCGACGCGCCGCGGGAGTCGCTGTCCCGGCGGCTCTCCACGTACCCGGAGGACCGGCTGGCGTCTCCCCCGGACCGTACGAAGGCCGCGCTCAGGGTGGTGCCCGGTGGCCCCGCCCTGGCCGCCGACGGCGACGAGCGGGGCGCGGGCCCCGCCTCCGTACTGCCGCGGGGCGCGGACCGGTGGACGCAGGCCCTGACCGGGCTGGTCGAGCGGCGCGATCTCACCCTGCCGTTCGCCGCCCTCGCTCTGGCGACGGCGATCGCGCTGGGCGCGATGCACGCGCTGGCTCCCGGCCACGGCAAGACGCTGATGGCCGCCGCGGCGGCGGCCGGCGGGCGCAACTCGGTACGTGAGGTGCTCACGCTCGGCATCTCGGTCACCGTCACCCACACCCTCGGGGTGTTCGCGCTGGGGGCGCTGGTGGCGGCCGGCTCGGCGGCGGCGCCGTCGGTCGTCGCCTGGCTGGGTGTGGCGAGCGGCGCGCTGGTCGCGCTGGCCGGGGCCGCGCTCGTCCTGCGGGCATGGCGTCGCCGTGGCGGACCGCCCCATCACCATCACCACGGTCACGGCCATGCGCATGACCACGGCGGCACGGATGCACCTGGCCACGACCACGGGCACGCGCACTCCCCAGGGCACTCACACGGCCACGCACATCACAGCCACAGCCACTCCCATGACCACGCGCACGGCCTGCCGGGCGAGAAGCGCCGCGGGCTGCGCGGCACCCTGCTCCTCGGGTTCGCCGGAGGCATGGTGCCGAGCCCCTCCGCCGTCGTCGTCCTCGTCGGCGCGGCCGCCCTGGGCCATGCCTGGTTCGGCTTCCTGCTCGTCCTCGCCTATGGCGCGGGCCTCGCCCTGACGCTGGCCGCCGCCGGATTCCTCGTCGTGCGCGTCGGCGCGGGGGCGGCGAAGCGTCTCGCGGAACGCAGACGCCCTGGCGGCAGGGTCCTCGCCCTGGCCCATCGGGCCGCTCCCCTCGGTACGGCGTGCGTGGTGTTCGTCCTGGGATGCGGACTGGTGTTCAGGGGGGCCGCAGCAGCCTGGAGTTGAGCTAGCTTTGAGTGGTTTCCACCGAGATGCCGTGCTGCAACGGATGGGGGCTCGCGTGCCCGAGAATCAACTGATCGCCGGGCGTTACCGACTGCTGAGCCCGCTGGGCGAAGGCGGCATGGGTGTGGTGTGGCGCGCCCGCGACGAAGTGCTGGCCCGCGAGGTCGCGGTCAAGGAGGTGCGGGCGCCCGCCGGTCTGGGCACCGCGGACGAACGCCGGCTCTACCAGCGCCTGGAGCGGGAGGCGTGGGCCGCGGGCCGGATCTCGCACCGCAACGTGGTCACCGTCTACGACGTGGCCACCGAGGACGGCCGCCCATGGATCGTGATGGAACTGGTCCGCGGGCTCGCCCTGTCCGACGTCCTGGATGCGGAGGGCCCGCTCAGCCCACAGCGTGCGGCCCACGTCGGCGCCGAGGTGCTCGCCGCGCTGCGTGCCGCGCACGAGGCGGGGGTGCTGCACCGTGATGTGAAGCCGGGGAACGTCCTGGTCGCCAACGACGGACGGGTGGTGCTCACCGACTTCGGTATCGCGACGGTCGAGGGCACCTCCAACCTCACGATGACGGGCGAGCTGATCGGCTCGCCCGAGTTCCTCGCACCCGAGCGGGCGCTCGGCCGCAACCCAGGCCCCGAGTCCGACCTCTGGTCCCTCGGCGTCCTGCTGTACGCGGCGGTCGAGGGCATCACCCCGTTCCGCCAGAACACTCCGCTGAGCACGCTGCGGGCCGTGGTGGACGAGGAGTTGCCGCCGCCCCGCCGGGCCGGTGAGCTGGCACCGGTGATCGCCGGGCTGCTGCGCAAGGACCCGGCGGACCGGCTCCCGGCGGACGAGGCCGAGCGGATGCTGCGGGTGGTGGGCGCGGGCGGGACGGCGCGTACGTCCGTACCGCCGGTGTCCGGTCCGTACAGCCCGACGATGACGTCCACGTCGCCGGGCACTCCCCCGCCCACCGGACCGGGACGGCCGGTGCCGACGACGACGGCGGGCATGGGGACCACGGCGCCGACTCCCGCTCCGCGGCAGGGCCATCCCCGTCGGGCGAAGGTGGTGCTGGCCGCGGGCATCGCGGTCCTGCTGCTCGCTGCCGGCGGCCTGGCCTGGGCGCTGGTCGGGAACGGCAAGGGCAACGGCACGAACGCGGGCGACGACGGGGGCGGCACCACAACTCCCGGCGCCGCGACCGCGGGTACCGCGGGCACCGGCAGTTCGCCCGACGACACCGGTGGCGACACCGGCACGGAGACGGACGGCGGCGGTGACGGCGGTGCGAGGGGAGGCAACGGCGCGTCGACGCACGATCGTCCGCAGAGCGTCTCGGTCCACATCAGGACCGTGCACGACAGCTACAAGGGCACCTGCCCGCCGCCGGAAGCAGAGGCTCCGGCCTTCCGGGCGACCATCACGGTCGGCCGGGTGCCCGCCGCCGTCGAGTACCGCTGGGCAACCGAGAGCGGCAAGGGTTCCGACACGGGCTGGAAGACCCTGCGGTTCGGCTCGGCGGACGGAAAGCAGCGGGAGGTCAACCACATCGAACGGAACTATCGGAACTACGCCGAGGGCGACACGTACCACGACCGGATCCGCGTGGAGATCCGGAAACCGGTCGAGGCACGGTCCGGTTGGGTCGACTTCTCGGTCACCTGCGACGAGGAGTCCCCGTCGGGCGGGGACTCTTCGCCGGACGGGGAGTCCTACTCGCCCGACACCGGAGGCGGCGCGGACACGGCGGACCCGGTGGACCCGGTGGACAGCGCTGCTGCCGCGGTCGGACGGACCGGGCTCACACGCGAGAGGTGAAGCTGGGCAGATAGCCGCCGGACTGCCCGGCGGCGGTGGGGTGGTACGACTCGCCGATGTTGAGCCAGTTCACGCTGTGCAGCCACGCCGAGCCGGAGCAGATCTCGTGCCCGGTGAAGGCGGGGACGACATCGGCGAAGTCGTAGCCGTGGTCGGCAGCGCGCTTCGCGATGGCGGCGTTGAGGTAGTCGGCGGCCGAGTTGATCGCGGACCGTTCGTTCTCGCTGAGTCCGGCGAGGCAGCTGCCGCCCAGCTTGTAGAAGCGGGGGTAGCCGAGGACGACGACCTGGGCCGAAGGGGCCCGGGAGCTGATGGCCGTGTACACGGAGTCGAGTTGTCCGGGCAGGGTCGTGTTGACGTACGAGCGTGCCTGGTTGATGCGGTTGATGCAGGTGGCCTCCGACTGGAGGACGCACGTGGTCATCACGTCGGAGAAGCCGGCGTCGTTGCCGCCGATGGTGATGGAGACCAGGTCGGTGGCGGAGTTGACGGGGGCGAGCTGACCGGAGAGAACATCACCCGTACGAGCGCCCGAGCAAGCGGTGAACGCGAACGACGAGGGTGAATGGGCGGCGGCCCAGAGCTTGGGGTAGGCGCGGGTGCTGCGCTTGCAGTTGCCGCTGGCGCTGTCGTAGCTGCCGGCTCCGAGTCCGGATGAGTAGGAGTCGCCCAGCGCCACGTAGTCAAGGGCGAGGGCTCTGTCGTCGGCCTGCGCCTGGCCCGCTCCGGTGAGAGCGAGAACGGCGCCGAGGAGGAGTGAGGATGAGAATGCCGCGATTCGGGACAGTTTCATGGAACCTCCCTTTAGCAGGATCTCTGCCTCAACTTTCGTAGCAGGGCCCATACTTCACCGGAAGTGTCCATGCCAAAAATTCCTATGGTCGTCTTGACGCCACCATGCGTGCTGGTCAGCATGAGGGCCTCGCATCCGACGCCTGGGGGGGTCCAGTCGGCCATGCAGACCATCAAGAACAAGCCACCACCGGCCGGGGCGGATCTTCTCCCGGTGCTCGCCGGCGCGGCGTTCGCCGTGTCGGGTGTGGGCGTCGTGCTGACGCTCGCGGACGTCCAGTCGCCGCTGCGCGCGCCGTTCGTGCTCTTCTTCCTCTTCGCGGGGCCCGCCTGCGGACTGTTCGCCGCACTGTCCGGGTTCGACCCCGCCGTCCGTGCGGCCGTTGCCGCCGCCGGAGCCGTCGGCATCGGCCTGCTCGCCGCCCTGCCGGCCTCGTCCCTGCACATCCTCGACGTCGGCGGTGGGGTCGTCGCCGTCGCGGTGATCACCGCCCTGCTCTTTCTGTGGGCGCCCGCGCGCCGAATGCGGAATCCGGGGTCAAGCACACCGAGTGATCAATTCCTGAAAGCGATCAAGAAAATTCGATCAGGAAGCACTGCGTTCTCCATACGATTCGGTGCCAAAAAGTAAAAAAGCGAGACCGGGGTCCAGGTCTTGCCATACAGTCCTATTCATCAATACCGTCGTACATCCACCCGCAACGGTCCATCACGCAAGCGGCACTAGGGGAGGGCTCAAGCGTCGCGATGGCTTCGGAGCGGGAGGCGCGGTAGGGGGGTGCCGTGCTCGGTTTTCGTGCTCTTAACCGAGTCGTATTGCCGCGCGGCCATGTTCTGCAACTCACCCAAAGGTACGGAGGGTTATTCGGCATTGGCGGGTGAGAAGTAAACCCCCCTTTCAAACCGGACACTCATCCGGATCGCCCGTGGGGCGGGCGGTCCACCGGTGGAGAGGGAAAACTGCATCATGAGCTCAGTCCTGCACCCGGCCGCTCCGGGGCAAGATCCGTCGGTGAACGAAGTGAGCCGCATATCTGCCGTCTACCGGCCGATCTCGTCCCATCTCGCCATCACACCGCCGGTCAGCGTCGTGATTCCCGCAATGAACGAGGCGGAGAATCTGCCGTACGTCTTCAAGACACTTCCGCACTGGATTCACGAAGTCGTGCTGGTCGACGGCAATTCCAGTGACAACACCGTCGAGGTCGCCCGCGAACTGTGGCCGGACGTCAAGGTCGTGAAACAGGCCGGCAAGGGCAAAGGGGATGCCCTGATCAGCGGATTCGCCGCCTGCACCGGCGACATCATCGTCATGGTCGACGCGGACGGGTCGGCCGACGGAAACGAGATCGTCTCCTATGTCTCGGCGCTCGTCTCGGGAGCCGACTTCGCCAAGGGTTCGCGTTTCGCCAACGGCGGCGGCACCGACGACATGACACCGATCCGCAAGCTCGGCAACCGGATCCTGTGCGCCGTCGTCAATGCCAAGTTCGGGGCGAGATACACCGACCTCTGCTACGGCTACAACGCCTTCTGGAAACACTGCCTCGGCGACATCGACCTCGACTGCACCGGGTTCGAGATCGAGACCCTGATGAACATCCGCGTCGTCAAGGCCGGTCTGCGGGTCCAGGAGGTTCCCAGCCACGAGTACCTGCGCATCCACGGCGTCAGCAATCTGCGCGCCGTCCGGGACGGCCTCCGTGTGCTCAAGGTGATCCTCAAGGAGAAGGGTGCGCGCCGCGCGCAGCGCACCCGCCACGCGGCGGCGCCCGACGCGACGGTCCCCCGGGGAGAGACGTCTTGAGCGACCGTCGGTTCTCGGTGGTGATCTGCGTCTACACCGAGGACCGCTGGGAGGACATCCTCGCGGCCGTCGACTCGGTGCGGACGCAGTCGCTGCCGGCTCTCGAGACGCTGCTCGTGGTGGACCACAATCCCGCCCTGCTCGACCGGCTCTCCGAGGAGTACAAGGAGTTCGGCGCGCACGGCGGGTCCGCCGCGGAAGGTGAGGAGGTGCGGGTGCTCGCCAACGCGGGCCCCCGCGGCCTCTCCGCGGGCCGCAACACCGGCATCGCCGTGGCCCGCGGTGAGTTCGTCGCCTTCCTCGACGACGACGCCGTGGCCGAGCGCGACTGGCTGCGGTACTTCGCCGAGGGGTACGACGACCCGCGGGTCATGGCGGTCGGTGGCCGGACCACGGCCGCCTGGGCGTCGGGACGCAGGCCGCGGTGGTTCCCGGAGGAGTTCGACTGGGTCGTCGGCTGCACCTACCGCGGGCTGCCGCCGGGCAAGGTGCGGGTCCGCAACGTGCTGGGCGGCAACGCCTCGTTCCGGCGCGGCGCGTTCGACGCCTCCGGCGGCTTCGCCACCGGAATCGGCCGCGACGGCGACAAACGGCCGCTGGGCTGCGAGGAGACCGAGCTCTGCATCCGGCTCGCCGAAGCGCTGCCGGAAGCGGTCCTCCTCATCGACGACCGCGCGGTGATCCACCACAAGGTCCCCGCCGTCCGCGAACGATTCGCCTACTTCCGTACCCGCTCCTACGCCGAGGGGCTCTCCAAGGCGCTGGTGGCCCGGAGTGTGGGCGCGGGCAAGGGACTGGAGTCCGAACGCCGTTACACCACACGGGTTCTGCCCGCGGGAGTGGTGCGCGGACTGCGGGACGCCGTGCTCGGCCGGCCGGGTGGCGCGGGCCGGGCCGGCGCGATCGTCGCCGGTGTCGCGGCGGCGGCCGGCGGCTATGCCGTGGGCAGCGCCCGGGCCCGCCGCGGCACAGTCACCTTCTCGTCGGGTCCGATCGCGCCCGTGTCGAGCGGGCCGGTGCCGGGAGAGTCACCCGTGCCGGACGCTTCGCTCGCGGCGCCCGTACCGTCCGAGTCACCCGTACCGTCCGAGTCACCCGCGCCGTCCGTGTCCAGAGCCTCCGCGGCCTCCACGGCAGGAGGTCACAGCGGTTGAACCGGCCCGTCCCCATCCTGATGTACCACGCCGTCGCGCACCGGCCGGCCGACGAGACGCTCGGTCTCTCGGTCACCCCCGACGCCTTCGCCGAGCAGCTCGACCTGCTCGACAAGCGCGGGTTCACGCCGGTGACGACGTCGGAGCTGGCCGGTGCCTGGCGGTCGGGCGGCAGCCGTCCGCTGCCGCACCGGCCGGTGCTGATCACCTTCGACGACGGCTACGAGGGCGTGCACCGGCACGCCCTTCCCGTCCTCGCCGGACACGGATTCACCTCGACGCTGTTCGTCTCGACCGGCTGGCTGCGCGGTGAACACGACGAGGGCGGCGCGCTCGACACCATGCTCGACTGGGACCAGGTGCGTGAACTGGCCGCCGCGGGCACGGAGATCGGCGGCCACACCCACACCCATCCCCAGATGGACCAGCTCGACGACGAGCGGCTGCGGTACGAGACCGTCCGGTGCCGCGACATCATCGCCGGTGAACTGGGCGAGCCGCCCGTCTCCTTCGCCTACCCGTACGGCTACTCGAGCCGCCGGGTACGGCGGACGGTCCGGGAGGTGGGCTTCACCCAGTCGCTCGCCGTGGGCAACGCACTCGCCCGCCGCGCCCAGGGGCCGTACGCCCTGGAACGCGTGACCGTACGGCGCAGCACGGACATCGCGGAGTTCGAGCAGTTGATCGAAGGGCGGGCCGTCGCCAGGAACTTCGCCAGGGACCGTGCCCTCACCAAGGGCTACGCCGTCGTGCGCAGGACACGCCGGGCCGTGACACTGCTGCGGGAGGCCCGCACCTGATGCCACCACCGGGCGCGGCCCCACCGGGACGCGCCACCGGTCAAAACACCGTGCGCGGACAGGTTCGGTGACGGATCATGGGCCCCATGTCCGCACAGCCTCAAGACGCACTGCCGATCCGGCTCAACGTCGATGACAGCGATTCGCCGTCGGATGTCGTCGACGCGCTGTTCCTCGGCCGTTTCGCGACGGGCGAGCAGCCGCACTCCCACAGCTCCTCCATCGACCGCGTCAAGTCCGGGGCCACCCTCCTGCCGCCGTCGGCCACCGTGCTGCGCTCGGCCCGCGACGACGACCGCAGTGCCGTGCTCGCCGAGGGCGAGGGCTGGACCCTGCTGGTGTCCCGCTGGAACCGCGGGGCCGATGTCACGGTGACCGCGGTCAGCGAAGAGCTGGCGGAGAAGATCCTCAAGGCGACGACGGACGGCGCGGAGGACGAGCCCGAGCCGCAGCCGGAGAACGTGACGATGGGGTTCTGGTACGTCTCCCCGCGGCGCGGCCCGCACCGCACGACCCGCCAGATCGCCGCCGGCACCTGGGACGAGGTGCGGTCCAACTACACGGCGCCGGTGGCCGACGCGATGGACCGGCTGATGAAGGTCACGCCCGACGACATCGCGGGCCGGCTGCTTCTGCTGCACGGCCCGCCGGGCACGGGCAAGACGTCCGCGCTGCGCACGCTGGCCCGGTCCTGGCGGGACTGGTGCCAGGTCGACTGTGTGCTGGACCCGGAGCGGCTGTTCAACGACGTCGGCTATCTGATGGACATCGCGATCGGCGAGGACGACGGCACCGCCAAGGGACGCTGGCGGCTGCTGCTCCTGGAGGACTGCGACGAGCTGATCCGCGGCGAGGCCAAGCACACGGCGGGCCAGGCATTGTCCCGGCTGCTCAACCTCACGGATGGGCTGCTCGGACAGGGCCGGAACGTCCTGGTGGGAGTGACGACCAACGAGGACCTGGAACGCCTCCACCCGGCGGTGGTCCGCCCGGGCCGGTGTCTGGCCCGTATCGAGGTGGGCTCGCTGACCCGCAAGGAGGCGGTGAACTGGCTGGGCACGGAAGAGGGCGTGGGCCGCGAGGGCGCGACCCTGGCCGAGCTGTACGCCCTGCGCCGCGGTCACAGCCCGGCGTCGGTTCCGACCCAGCAGGGCGTGGACGCGGGGCTGTACCTGTAGCCGGACCGGCGTCGCGGACATTGCGGACGCGCCGCCGCGGTCCTCAGTTGCCGTACGCCGCGCGCAGTGCGTCCGCGACGGCGGCCTCCGCCGCGGCCCGCGTGAGTCCGAGGCGCCGTGCCTCCGCCGCGTACTCCCCCGCCGCCACGGCGGCCCGCCGCTCGGCGGCGTCCCCCGCCGCCGCCACGAACGTCCCGTTCCGCCCGCGCGTCTCGATCACCCCGTCCCCCTCCAGCGCGCGGTACGCCTTGGCGACCGTGTTCGCCGCCAGCCCCAGCTCCTCCGCCAGCCCGCGCACGGTGGGCAGCTTGTACCCGACGGGCAGCCGCCCGGACCGGGCCCGGGCAGAGATCTGCGCGCGCAGTTGTTCGTACGGGGCGGTCGCGGAGTCCGCGTCGATGGCGATCTTCAAGGTCACCCTTCCGATTCTCCCCCACCGGCGGAAATGGGGAGGCGACACGTCCGGGTCCGCGCGTAGCGTCGGCGACCATGACTGTGATCGTCCGTGATTTCCGCCGCGAGGACGCCTCCGCGGTGTGCCGGGTGGCGCGTGGAGTGCTGCCGTACGAGGTGACGACACCCGAGGCCGTCGTGTTCGACGTGGAGAGGGCCAATCCCGCGAAGCATCACCGGCTGTTGGTCGCCGAGCGGGACGGCGAGCTCGTCGGCACGGCTTCGGCGGCCGTGGCGTACGACGCGACGGAGCCGGGGGTGTCGTCCGTCGCGCCGCTGGTCCTGCCCGGGCACCGTGGTCAGGGCGTCGGGGGCCTGCTGCTGCGCACCGCCGAGGAGCATCTGGCCGGCGTCGGCGCGGCCACGGTGTACGCCTGGGTGGCCGACGAAGCTGCCTCGCGCGCCTTCGCCGAGCAACGGGGCTACCGGCCGTCCCGCTCGGCGCACTTCCAGCGGCTGGACCTGGCGAACGGCACACTGCCGCCGCTGCCCCCGCTGCCGGCGGGCGTCGAGCTGCGTACGGTCGCGGACTTCGCGGCCGACCCGCGGCCGATGTTCCGGGCCGACGCGGAGACGACATCCGACGAGCCGGGCGACGTCTCCGTCGACTTCGACGACTACGACGACTGGCTCAACCACACCTGGCACCATCCGCTGCTGGACCACGAGCTCAGCACGGTCGTGATGGTGGACGGCGAGGTCGCCGCGTTCACCGCCGCCCAGTCGGACGGCGGTACGCGCTATCTCTCCGGCATGACCGGCACGCTGCGCGCCCACCGCGGGCGCGGTTTCGCCAAGCTCGCCAAGTCCGATTCGCTGCGCAGGGCCCTGGCCGCGGGCTACACGGAGGCGTTCACCAGCAACGACGCCGGCAACGGACCGATGCTGGCGGTCAACACCTGGTTCGGCTATGAGATCTGTGCGACGGAGGTACGGCATGTCCGAGGGCTCGGTTGAGGTACGGCTCATCAAGGCGGGTGCGACCAAGATGCGCTACCCGGCGGACGTGATCGCCGACG
Source organism: Streptomyces sp. CA-251247 (assembly GCF_050952975.1). NCBI lineage: Bacteria > Bacillati > Actinomycetota > Actinomycetes > Kitasatosporales > Streptomycetaceae > Streptomyces > Streptomyces sp. CA-251247. Next base: position 1,687,066 of record NZ_CP191861.1, read on the forward strand.
ACGGCACCCATCTCGTGGTCCGCGCCGACTACGTTTCCAGCGGGGTCCGTGACTTCGGCTTCATCCGCTTCGAGCCGGGCGACGTGTTCACCGAGCACTACTGGCGCGACCGGTGGTACGCGGTGAAGGAGGTCCGCACCGGCGACGGCGCGTTCAAGGGCTGGTACTGCGATGTGACCAGGCCCGCACGGCTCGTGGGCGGCGAGCTGAGCGTGGAGGACCTGGATCTCGACCTGTGGGTGTCGGCCGACGGATCGGCGATTCTGCGGCTGGACGAGGACGAGTTCGCGGAGAGCGGGCTCACCGAGAGCGACCCGGAGGCCGCCGCGCAGGCCGTCAGAGCGCTCGACGAGCTCGAACTCCTCGCGCGGCAGGGCGCTTTGGCCGAGCTGTCGGCCCGGTACGGCGAGGTGTGAACGGCGATGCGCCCCGCCCCACCGTCGACACGGCTGGGGCGGGGCGCATCCGTTCCGTCATGCCGTCGTGCGACCGCGCCCGGGGATCACCTTCCTGATCAGCGGCCACGCCAGCAGGATCACGATCACGGCGTACACCGTCACCGAGAACGGCGTGTTGACCAGGCCGGTGACGCTGCCGTCGCTGATCTGGAGCGCGCGGCGCAGTTGCTGTTCGGCGGCCGGGCCGAGGATCACACCGATCACCGCCGGCAGCACGGGAAGTCCGTACCGCCGCATCCCGAAGCCGATCAGGCCGATGATCAGCAGGATGACCAGGTCGAGTGCCTCGCCGCCGACCGCGTACGCGCCGACACCGGCGAAGAACAGGATGCCGGCGTACAGGTACGGGCGCGGGATGCGCAGCAGCTTCGCCCACAGGGGCGCCAGCGGCAGGTTCAGCGCGAGCAGCAGCACCATGCCGACGAAGAGCGAGGCGATCAGACCCCACACCAGGTCGGGCTCACGCTCGAAGAGCAGCGGGCCGGGCTGGATCCCGTACTGCTGGAACGCGGCCAGCATCACGGCGGCGACCGCGGTGGTCGGCAGGCCCAGCGTCAGCATCGACACCAGGGTGCCCGCGGCCGACGCCGAGGCCGCCGACTCCGGCCCCGCGACACCTTCGATGGCGCCCTTGCCGAACTCCTCCTTGTGCCGGGACAGCCGCTTCTCGGTGACGTACGACAGGAAGGTCGGGATCTCCGCTCCACCGGCCGGGATCGCACCGAACGGGAAGCCGATGACGGGTCCGCGCAGCCATGACTTCCAGGTGCGCCGGACGTCCGACCTGCCGAGCCAGGGCCGGCCGACCGGGATGGGTTCGCCGCTGCTGCGGCGCAGATGGGCGGCGACCCACAGGGCCTCGCCGATGGCGAAGAGTCCGACGGCGACGATGACGACGTCGATGCCGTCGGCGAGTTGGAGCGATCCGAAGGTGAGCCGCTGCTGTCCGGTCATCTGGTCCAGGCCGACGAGTCCGAGCGTGAGGCCGATCAGCAGCGAGGCCAGACCGCGGATGCGGGAGGAGCCGAGGACGGACGTGACCGCGATGAACGCCAGCACCATGATGGCGAAGTAGTCGGGTGCGCCGATGTCCACCGCGAGTTCGGCGACGGTCGGCGCGAGCACGACGAGCAGGATGGTGCCGATCATGCCGCCGGCGAAGTGGCCGACGGCCGCTGCCGCCAGTGCCTGTGCGCCGCGGCCCGCCTTGGCCATCGGATTGCCTTCGATGGCGGCGACGACGGCGGCGCTCTCGCCGGGGGTGTTCAGCAGGATCGAGGTGGTGGAGCCACCGAACATCGCGCCGTAGTAGATGCCCGCGAACATGATGAACGCGCCGGTGGGCTCCAGCCCGTACGTCACGGGCAGCAGCAGGGCCACCGCCATCGCCGGTCCGATGCCGGGCAGCACTCCGATCGCGGTGCCGAGCAGCACGCCTATCGCGGCCCAGAGCAGATTGATCGGGGTGAGCGCGGTGCCGAAGCCGTCGAGGAGCGAGTTGAGGGAGTCCATCTACAGCACCTCCATCAGCGGACCGCCCGGCAGCGGGACACCGAGCATGTTGTTGAACACGACGTACGTGAGGAGGGAGAGGACCGCGGCGATCAGCGGGTCGCGGTCGAGGTGCCTGCTGCCGAGGGCGAAAGCGGCGCCCCAGAACAGCAGTGCTCCGGCTATGGGGAAGCCGATCGGCCCGATGAGCACGGCGAAGGCGAGGAAGACTCCCGCGAGCAGCAGTACCGTGCGCCAGTCGCTCGGTTCGCTCAGATCGATGTCCTCGCCGCCCTCCGCCTCCCCGCGTCCGCCGCGCAGGACGTCGACGGTGAGCAGTACGGCGACGAGCACCAGGCCGATGCCGACGACGAGCGGCACGGTCTTGGGTCCGACGGGTCCGCGCTGGGCGATGTCGACGTCCATGGTCAGCGCGTCGGTGAGGACGAGCACACCGATGGCCAGCAGCAGGACGCCGACGCCCAGCTCGGAGTGATCGCGCAGCCAGGAGCGGCGGGGCTCCGGTGCCTGTGTGGTGTCCGTGGTGGTCACAGTCCCAGCTCCTTCAGCACCGAATCGACGCTCTTGTCCTGCGCGTCGAGGAAGTCGCCGAACTTCTCCCCGGGGAGGAACGCGTCGTCCCAGCCGTTCTTCTTCATCGACTCCTTCCACTGCTCGGAGTCGTGGAGTTCGCTGATCAGGGCGACGAGTTTGTCGCGCTCGGCGTCGGACAGGCCGGGCGGGGCGACGATGCCGCGCCAGTTGGTGAACTCCGTGTCCAGTCCGGCCTCGCGCAGCGTGGGCGCGTCCAGTCCGGGGACCCGCTTCGGTCCGGTGACGGCGAGCAGCCGCAGCTCACCGGCCTTGATCTGGTCGAGGTACTCCCCGACACCCGAGACGCCGAAGGCGACCTTGTTCCCGAGGATCGAGGCGAGCAGTTCGCCGCCGCCGTCGAAGGGGACGTAGTTGACGGTCCGGGGCGCGATCCCGGCCGCCTGCGCCATCAGCATCGGCGCGAGATGGTCGGGTCCGCCGGGAGACGAACCCCCGCCGACCGGCAGTTTGCCCGGGTTCTTCTTCCAGGCGGCGAGCAGATCCTGGATCGTCTTGTACGGGGAGTCCTTGGAGACGACGACGATGTCCGGCTCCTCGGTGAGCCGGGCGATCGGGGTGGTGTCGGCCAGTGTCTTGGGCGACTTGTTGGTGTGAACGGCGCCGACGACGCCCAGGCCCATGGACATGGCGAGCCTGCCGTTGCCGCGTTCGCCGACGAGCCGGGTCAGTCCGACCGTGCCGCCCGCGCCGGGCAGGTTGAACACCTCGACATTGTGGGTGAGTTCGGCGTCCTCGGCGTTCTTGGCCGCCGTACGGGCAGTGATGTCGTAACCGCCGCCGGGTGTGTTCGGGACCATGAAGCGCAGGCCCGGGATGTGGGTACCGGTGTCGGAACCCTTCCCGGCGGAGAGCAGCGGCGGCCCCACGAGCACCAGCAACGCTGCCCCGAGCAGGGCGAGGGGAGTGCGCAATCGCACGGGAGCCGCCTCTCGGTGGTGGGAGTGTGAAGTGGCCCACATGTTGCCTGCGCGTTGAGAAGCTGTCTCCCTTCCGCAATCAACGGACGTTGTGGTCCTTGTGGTCACGTCCTACCGTGACGGCGTGATGAACGTGCTGGTGGTGGACGACGACTTCATGGTCGCCAAGCTGCACAGCCGCTATGTGTCCGCGACGGAAGGCTTCACGGTCGTCGGTGTGGCCCACAGCGGCGCCGAAGCGCTGCGCGCGGCCGAGCGTCTGCGGCCCGAACTCGTGCTCCTCGACATCTATCTCCCGGACATGGACGGGATCACGGTGCTGCGCGAGCTGCGGGCGGCCGAGGAACGGGACGAGACGCGGGGAAACGTGGACGCGCTGTTCATCACGGCCGCCCGGGACGCCGGTCTGGTGCGGGCGGCGCTGCGCGCGGGGGCGCTGCACTATCTGATCAAGCCGTTCAACCAGGCGGCACTTCAGGAGCAGCTGCGGCACGTGGCATCGCTGCGGTCCCGCTTCGACCGGCTGGGCGAGGCGCGGCAGGAGGACGTCGACCAGATCTTCGGCACCCGGCCGCCCGGTTCACGCGAACTGCCCAAAGGGCTGGCCCCGCACACCGCCGAACTGGTCGAGCGGATCCTGCGGGAGCACGCGGGCGATCTGTCGGCGTCCGAGTGCGCGGAGGCGGGCTCGCTGTCGCGAGTGAGCGCGCGCCGGTATCTGGAGTACTTCGCCGCCGTCGGCCGGGCCGAGGTCACGCTGCGCTACGGCGGCACGGGGCGCCCGGAGCGGCGGTACCGCCTGACCGGCGGCTGAGGCGGAGTGGCGGCTGAGGCGGAGTGGCGGCTGAGGCTTGGACGGCGGTACCGCCTGACCGGCGGCTGAGGCCGGGGCCGCTGCCCGGACCGTGCGCCGGTCGCCCGCGCGGACTCTGCGCGGGACCTCGCCCGCCCGGACGATGCGCGCCCGGGCAGGCGATCCCGCCGACGGGGGACCCGAGGGTCCTCCGCCCGATCGGTCAGAGTGCGCCGAGGTCCGAGCTGACCCAGCGCTGCGGCTGCATGTGGATGACCACCTGCTCGCCGTGGCTCTTCCAGGCCATGTCGACGTAGGCGTCAACCTTGTCGGCCGGCAGATAACGTGCCGAGATCTCCTGAAGAAGCTCCCGGGTGGCGGGGATCGTCTCGGTGACGGGCCCTTCGACGGAGACGTACCGGATGGTGGGCTCCAAGCGGTCGATCATCAGGCAGAACCGCCCCGCCTGCGCGATGGCCCGCCCCTTCCGGGAGTCGCGCCCCGTCATGATCCAGAGGTCACCACCGGGCGCGTACTGGTACCAGATCGGCACGGTCAGGGGCGCCCGCCCCTTCTCCCCCTCGTCCACGGCCAGCGCCGCGACATGGGGCTCGGCGAGGAACTGCTCACGCTCTTCACGGCTCAAGGCCACGGACGGCTCCTTCTGCTCGGCGTCTACTCCTGCTGCCCGAGCCTAGGACGCCGGGACCGTCTGCGGGATGGCACTCGCGCGGGGTGTCGGGGCACGAGGACCGGGTTGTCCGGATCCCCTCGCCCATGATCCGCCGACGGCCGCTGGTCACGCCGCATGGCCGGCGCCATGTGCGAGCGGTGCGGGCCATGCACGTGGCCCGCACCGCTCGCACGCGGGTTCAGGGCGCGTTCAGCCCGAAGTCCTGGGTGCTGGTGTTGATGGCGCCCGGACTGTGGATGTTGCTCTGGGTGCTGATGTTGTTGAACAGGGGGATGACGCCGTTGAGGTTGATCGGCAGAATCGAACCCCCGCCGCCGCCTCCGTTGTCGTCGCAGTCACCGCCGGTGATGGTCGTGGGGTCACTGTCCGAGTCGACCAGACTGCCACCGCCGGAGATGGTGGCGCTGTTGGTGACGGTGCACGGGGCGTCTTCGGCGACCTGCACGATCAGGGTCAGGGCCGGGTAGCTCTCGATCGGCCCCACCGCAGTGTCGTTTGTGCAGGAGATGGACGCTGTGGTGACGGTGCAGTCCCACGAGACGTGGCCCGAGGTACCGACCACGGTGAGCCCTGCGGGCACGACGTCCGTGAGGGTCACCGTGCCGGTGGTCGGGTCCGAACCCTGATTGGTCACCTGGAACTGGTACTCGCCTTGCTCACCCTGCGCGAAGTCTCCCGAGTGGAACTTCTCGAGGGAGAGGACCGGCGCGGCGAACGCCGGCGTCGCGCCCGAAGCGAACGGCAGCACGACACCCGTTCCGATCACTGCGGCCCATGTGGCCACCCGCCGCCTCAACCGCTGCTTTGCCATTGATTCTCCTGTTGCGTCGGTGAATCGCCACGTGGATGGGCTTCCCTGCAGGAACGCCGAAGCACCACCTATGCGGCTGCTCACCGGGGAACGCCTGGCCGGGTGGCCGGATTACGGAAGGAACGGCCACGTCACCCGATCGCCGCGCAGAGCAGTCCGCTCGGCGTAGTACGGCCGTCGCGGTCCGCAGACGTGAAGCCTGTTGTCGTCCCGAGCGGCCCTGAGGGACGCAACTGCACGAACACCTCGTGCGCGTGTGGAGGAAACAGGTGCTCGGCCATGCGCGCTCCGCAGCCTTCCTGTGCTCCCCCTTACCCCGCCCTTAAAGCGAGCATAAGGATGCCCTCCATCCCCTCCCAGCAGGCGATTTCGGCTCGTCGAAGGGCTAGCTTGCTGATCGCCGGGGCTGGTTCGGACTGTCGGTGCCGCTGAGCCACGGGGGGTTGTGCCGCCCGTTCGGGCCCGCCCTGGGATCCCCCCATGTGTCCGTCTTGAGGAGAACGTCACCATGACCGCTCGCCGTAAGGTCACCACGCTCGCCGCACTCGGCGTCGCGCCGATCGTGATCGCCGGGCTTTCCGCCGCTCCGGCCTTCGCCCACGGCTCGATGACGGACCCGGTCAGCCGGGTGTCCGCCTGCTTCGCCGAGGGGCCGGAGAGTCCGGTCTCCGCGGCGTGCAAGGCTGCGGTCGCGGCCGGCGGTACGCAGCCCCTGTACGACTGGAACGAAGTCAACATCGCCAACGCCGCGGGCAATCACCAGCAGTTGATCCCGGACGGCAAGCTGTGCAGCGCGGGCCGCGACAAGTACAAGGGGCTCGATCTGCCCCGTGGTGACTGGCCTTCCAGCAAGATGTCGGCCGGCAACCGCACCTTCCACTACAAGGCGACCGCGCCCCACAAGGGTTCCTTCGAGCTGTACCTGACCAAGGACGGGTACGACCCGACGAAGCCGCTGAAGTGGTCGGACCTGGAGGCCAAGCCGTTCGCGAAGGTCACCGACCCGAAGCTGGTCAACGGTGAGTACGTCTTCGACGGTGTCGTCCCGAACAAGTCCGGCCGCCACCTCGTCTACTCCATCTGGCAGCGTTCGGACTCCCCCGAGGCCTTCTACACCTGTTCCGACGTGGTGTTCGGGCAGGACAACGGTGGCGCGGGCAACGCCCCGACCGCCGCTGCGCCCTCCGAGGAGGAGATAGCCGACGGTGCCGACCAGTCGACCGTGGACCACAACGGTCACGGCGGCGACGGGCACGACGAGGCGGGCAAGGGCTCCGAGCAGAAGGGCACGGAAGCGGCCGGCGAGGAGGCCGGCGAAAAGCCCGCGGACCAGGCCGCCGGCGAGGAGGCCGAGCAGGCCGGGGACAACGCCCCCGAGCCGAACAGCGCCGCTGCCCCGGGCACCTCGGGCAGCGAGAACCTCGCCGAGACCGGTGGTGACAGCAGCACCCCGTACATCGCCATCGGGGGTGCCGCCGCCCTCGCTCTCGGTGCGGCCGCACTGTTCGGCACGGCCCGGCGCAGGGCGACGGCCGGCGGCCGTCACGGCCGCTGAGCAACCCTCGTCGCCGGGTGGCGAAACTGCGCGTCCGTTCTTCGGTGTCAGCTGAAGACGGACGCGCAGGTCGTGCGTCGGGCGTTCGCCGGGTCAAGGGCGTTGGCCACCTCGTGGTACGCGATCCGGTCGAACAGCCCGATGGCGAGATGCTCCGACAGGTTCACCGGGCACAGGTCCTGGACCAGGACGTTCTTGACGCCCGGGCCGTCCAGGTACTGCGAGCGGTAGGGCGTGACCACCTGGTCGTAGCGGGTGGAGATGACGGTGTAGCGCACGCCGGGCACGGTGTCGCCGCCCGCGTTGAGTTTGGTCAGGAAGGCGGAGCCGACGATCTGGTCGGCGAGCCCCGGGGTGGCGGCGCTGAGCAGGTCCTCGGCTCCGGGGAAGTACGGCAGAAGCGCGGTGAGGCCGGACAGCGTGGTGCCGTGATTGTCGGGCGCCAGGCCGACGAGGGCGTTCACCTTGTCGGCGCCGCCGAGGAACTTGAGGTAGTAGCGCGGCATCATGCCGCCCTGGGAGTGGCCGACGAGGTCCGCCTCGGACGCGCCGGTCGCGGCGAGCACCTTGTCGACATAGGTGTCGAGTTGCTCCGCGGACTTGTCGATGGGGCCGAGGCCGTGGAAGAAGGGCACGCCGGGGAGCTGCCCGTAGTCGAGTGAGAAGACGCAGTAGCCACGCTTGACCAGGTACGGAGCGAGGCTGAGCCAGTTGTCGATCGAGTTCCCGAAGGTTCCGTGGACGAGAACGACGGGGCGGGGATGGGTGGCGGAGGGCTTGCAGCTGTAGTTGTTCCAACCGCTGTGGGGTGCCGATGCGGTGGCGGTGTCGGCGGTGACCGAATCGGCGTGAGCGGCGGCTGCGGGAGTCAGGCTGACGGCGGCGGCCAACAGCAGGGCGGCAAGGGGTCTCAGTGCACGTTTCCAGGGCAGCATCGGGCAATCTCCTTGCGGCTCAAGGGAGTAGCGATGGCTGGATTTGTGGTGCCCACGACAAAACTACGCACGAGTAACCGCGACTGGGAAGTTACGCGTCGGTAAAAACTGAACTTGTGTCAATAGGCGATCTCCGCCGGTCAGCGGCGGCACGCGGCACGGCGGGCGGGCACAGCGGTGTACACCATCCGCTCCGGCGGCACCTTCGAGCCGCCCGGGGCCCGGGTCCGGGTCGGTGGGCACGGGCAGCGCGGAGAAGTCCGCTGTCAGCGCTGGAGGTTGCCCGCCGGCACCCGCTCCGCCCCGCGCTCCCGGCCCGCCGCTACGACGCCCCGCGCTCCCCGCTCGCCCCTACGACGCCCTGCGGAACGTGGCCGCCGGCCGCACCGTGCCGGCGCCGAACCGCGCGTTCGCCCGGTCGACAGCCACCTCCGCCGTGAGACGGGATTCCCGCACCGGGTCGAGCGAGATCTGCCGGGACACCCGCTCGGCCGCGGTGAGGTCCTCGGCGCGCAGCACCATGCCCGTCAGCCGGGCCCGCTGGAGTCCGGCGGCGTCCATCATCCGGTACGCCGCGGTCCGCAGATCCTCGTCGTGGCCGGACGGCTCGGGGAGCCGCCGGGTCTTCTCCCAGTGCGTGCCACCGGCGAACTGGAGCTTCAAGGACAGCGCCCGGGCGGCCTGACGGCGGTCGCGCAGGGTCGCGCCCAGCCGTACCACCAGATCGAGAAGCGCGGCCCTGACCAGGGCACCGTCGAGCTCGTGCCCGGTGAACCGGTGCCGGACGGCGGCCGCGGGCGGCAGATCCTTGGGCGTGACGGGACGTGGGTCGACACCGCGGGCGCGCTCCGCGGCCTGCCGTCCCGCCCGCCGGCCCAGGATCCGTTCGACGACGCCCTGCGGGACGGCGGCCAGTGCGCCGACGGTGTGCAGGCCGTACGCGTGCAGCGCCTCGGCCTGCCGGGAGCCGATGCCGTGCAGCGCCTCCACCGGCAGCGGCGCGAGGAAGTCGTCCACCGCGCCCTCGGGCACGGCCACGATGCCGCCGGGTTCCGGTACCCGGGCTGAGGCCATCGCCGCCACCGCCCAGGTGCCGGCCACCCCGATCCGTACGTCCGTGCCCAGCCGGGCCACCGCGCGCAACCGCACGATCTCCGCGATCCGCACGGCGTCCGCGCCGAAGTACCGCTGCGCTCCCCGGGCCTGCACCAGCGCGGCCGAGGGCGGGATGGCCTGGACGACGGGAGAGAACTCCCGCAGCAGCTCCAGCACCGCCCGGTACTCGTCCTCGGGAAGCGCCGGGGCGCAGCGCACATGCAGGACGCTCGCCGCACGGTCGTACAGTCCGCCGGCTCCGGCTCCCCGTCCTGCATCCGGCCGGTCGGGGCTCGGGGGATTCTGGTTCATCCGGCGCTCCCGGGACTCTGGTGCCACAACTTCCTCCCCGTTGCCGCCTGTTGCTCACCGGGCGGCTGAAGGTCCGCCCAGGGGTTGAGTTCGTAGCCCGTCGACAGCTGGATCCGGCGCCCGTTGTCGGCGGGGGCCCCGTCGCCCTCCACGGGAGCGGTCAGCCGTGCCGCGACCGCGTCGAGCCCTCCCGTGCGCCGCAGTTCCGCCAGTTCGGCGAGGTTCCAGGCGGCCGCGCCGACCACGCTGAGGCTGCGCGGACCGCGCCGCTGCACCACCCCGCGCACCAGCAGCAGCCAGGAGTGGAAGACGGTGTAGGCGCATGCGGCGTGACTGTCGTCGAAGAAGGCGAGGTCGACCAGGCCGGTGCCGTCGTCGAGCGTGCTGAAGATGACCCGGCGCCCGGACCGGATCGGCGGTGTCTGGGTGGCCGCCTTCGCGCCCGCGACCAGCACGGTCTGCCCGTGCTTCGCCGAGCGCAGTTGCTGGGCCGAGAGCACTCCCAGCTCCTTCAGGAAGGAGTGGTGATCACCCATCAGATGCCGGGAGGCGTCCATGCCGAGGACGCCGAGCTCAGCACTGAGGCGTTCCGCGTCACCGAGGTCGGGCAGCCCGACGGGGGCGGTCTTCTCCCCCTGCCCGAGCGGGAGTTGACTGCCGTAGGACCCCTTGCCGCGCTGTCCGCGGTGGAGTTCGGCGAGATGCAGCAGCAGGTCGCGCCGGTTCGCGCCGAAGGCGTCCAGCGCGCCGACCTGGGCGAGCCGTTCGGCGACCGGGCGGCCCGGGCGGGCGCGCTGCCAGAAGTCCAGCAGTGAGGAGTAGGGCCGGCCGTTCGCGATGCGCTCCGCCTCGGCCTCGCTGATGCCATGGACGTCCGAGAGGGCGAGCCTCAACCCCCAGGCCTCCCGCCCCTCTTCAGACACCAGTTCGATTTGATGAGCGACTGCCGACCGGTTCACGTCCAACGGCAGTACGGGGACTCCGCGCCGCCGTGCGTCCGCCAGCAGCAGCCGCTTCGGGTACATCCCCGGGTCATGGGTGAGCAGCCCGGCGAAGAAGGCCGCCGGGTGGTGCGCCTTGAGCCATGCCGACTGATAGGTCGGCACGGCGAAGGCCACCGCGTGCGCCTTGCAGAAGCCGTACGAGCCGAAGGCCTCGATGATCTCCCAGGTGCGGGCGATCACGTCGGGGGTGTAGTCCCTGGCCGCCGCCTGCCGGGCGAACCAGACCTTGATCGCTCCCTGCGACTCGGGGTGGGACAGCCCGCGCCGCACCCGGTCGGCCTCGTCCCGCCCGCAGCCGGTCATGATGTCCAGCATCTCGATGATCTGCTCGTGGAAGACGACGACTCCGTAGGTCTCCTTCAGTGGCCTCTCCAGATCCTTGTGCGGATAGCGGACAGGCGCCCGGCCGTGCCGGGCCTCGATGAACGGCCGCACCATGTCGGCCGCGACCGGGCCCGGCCGGAAGAGCGAGATGTCGACCACCAGGTCGTCGAAGGTCGACGGCTGGAGCCGGCCGATCAGATCCCGCTGGCCCGGCGACTCGATCTGGAAACAGCCCAGCGTCTCGGTGGACTTGATCAGCCGGTAGGTGTCCGGGTCGCCCGGCGGTACGGCATCGATGTCGACCTCCTCCCCCGTCGCCCGCCGCACCTCGGCGACCGCATGCGCCATCGCCGACTGCATCCGCACGCCGAGGACGTCGAGTTTGAGCAGCCCGAGCTCCTCCACGTCGTCCTTGTCGAACTGCGCCATGGGCAGGCCCTCCCCGCTGGTGGGCACCACCGGGGTACGGGTCAGGAGCGAGGCGTCCGAGAGCAGCACCCCGCACGGGTGCATGGCGATCCCCCGCGGCAGCGCGTCCAGCGCCTCGACCAGCTCCCACATCCGGCCGTGCTTCCCCTTCTCGGCGGCGAGGGCGCGCAGTTCGGGCAGTTCCTCCATGGCGGCGCGGGCGTCCCGGGCGCGGATGTGCGGAAAGGACTTGGCGATGCGGTCGATCTCGGCCGGGTCCATGGAGAGCGCGGCACCCACGTCACGTACCGCATGGCGCACCCGGTAGGTCTCGGGCATGGCGACGGTGGCGACCCGCTCCTCGCCGAAGCGGTCGATGATCGCGCGGTAGACCTCGATCCGGCGGGCGGACTCCACGTCGATGTCGATGTCGGGCAGCACCCGCCGCCGGGTGGAGAGGAAGCGCTCCATCAGCAGGCCGTGTTCGACGGGGTCGGCGTGCGCGATGCCGAGGAGATGGTTGACGAGGGAGCCCGCCCCGGAGCCGCGTGCCGCGACCCGGATGCCCATCTTCTTGACGTCGTCAACGACCTGAGCGACCGTCAGGAAGTACGTGGCGTTGCCGTGGTACGCGATGATGTCGAGCTCGTGGTGCATGCGCTCCCAGTAGTCGCGGCGGTTGTCGTAGCCGCGCAGCACCATGCCGGCGGCGGCGCGGGAGGCCAGCACCCGTTGCGGGGAGCGCCGCCCGGCGCCGACCAGATGCGGTTCGGGGAAGTGGACGGCGCCGATCCCCAGGTCGTCCTCGGGGTCGACCAGGCACGCGGCCGCCGTCTCCTCGGTCATGGCGAGCAGCCGGTGCGCGGTGTCCCGGCGGAAGCCCGCGGCCTCGGCGACCCGCTCGGCATGCGCGGTCATCGCGTCCGGACCCTTGAGCCAGCGCTCCCCGCTGTCGAGACCTTTGCGCGGGTCGATGGGCACCAGGCGGCGGGCCGCGTCGAGGACGTCGGCGACCGGCCCCTGGCCGGGGTCGGCGTAGCGGACGGCGTTGGTCAGCACGGCCCGTACGCCGTGTTCGGCGGCGAAGCCGAGGGTGCGTGCGGCGTGCCGCAGGGAGCCGGGGCCCGTGCCCGGGAGTCCGTGGTGGACGACTTCGAGGCGCAGCCCATTGCCGAAACGTTCCTGCCAGGGTGTGAGCAGCGTGGCCGCCCGGTCGGGGCGGCCCGCGGCGAGCGCCCGGCCGATCTCGGACGCGGGCCCGAGCAGAACGGTCAGACCGTCGCCGTGGCTGTCGTTCCAGGGCAGCAGCGGAACACCGTCGTCCGCCGCATGCGCGGCGGTCACCAGTCGGCACAGCTCGGCCCAGCCCCGGCGGGACCGCGCCAGAAAGACGGCCCGCGGAGCGGACTCGTCGAGAAAGGCACCACCGCGCACGGGAGCACGCCGGCGCCCGGTCGGCCCCTCCTGCCGGGCCCGCTCCCCCACCGCGAGGTCCACCCCGAACAGCGGCCGGACCCCCTCCTTCTCGCAGGCCTTGATGAAGCGGACCGCGCCCGCGACGGTGTCGCGGTCGGTCAGCGCAAGGGCGTCCATACCCCGCTCGGCGGCACCCGCAGCCAGCCGCTCCGGATGCGATGCCCCGTACCGCAGGGAGAACCCGGAAACGGTGTGCAGATGCGTGAACCCGGGCACCCGCACCTCCTGGATCAGTCCGTCTCACCTCCCCCTCCTCCACCATAGACCAAGTTTCGAACATACGTACGACATGGCGCGCATCAGCCATTCGGACCCGCCCCACCTGCGGGAACACCGGGCGAGACCCAGCGTGGAGGCCATGACGCGCACATCGGACGACCCTCGCGGAGGTTTCCTCGGCGAGCTCAAGGACGCGGTGAGCGCACGGGCCGCACTCCTGGTCCTCGGGGTGCTGGCGATCCAGCTGGCCTTCATCACGTCGTACATCGGCGCCTTCCACGCACCCGCACCGCACAGGGTCCCGCTGGCCGTCACCGCGCACTCGAGCCAGGTCTCCGACGAGGTCCTGTACCGGCTGTCCACCCTGCCGGACGAGCCGCTCGACCCCCGGCCGGTCGGGAACGAGGCGGCGGCGGTCGAACAGATCCGGAACCGGGACATCGACGGCGCACTCGTCCTCGGCCCCGACGGCACCGCCCGGCTGCTGGTCGCCAGCGGCGGCGGCGCCTCGCTCTCCCAGGCGCTCGCCGAGGTCGTCACGGCGGCCGAGAAGGGGCAGCCAAGGACCCTGAAGGTGGTGGACGTGGTCCCCGGCACCCCGGGCGACGGCCGCGGGCTCTCCTCGTTCTACCTGGTCGTCGGCTGGTGCGTGGGCGGCTATCTGTGCGCGGCGATCCTCGGGATCAGTGCGGGCGCACGGCCCGCCAACGGATCCCGCGCCGTGATCCGGCTGGGCGCCCTGCTGGTGTACTCGATCCTCGCCGGCCTGCTGGGATCCGTGATCGCGGGCCCCGTGCTGGACGCCCTGCCGGGCAGTCTTCCTGCCCTGTGGGGCCTCGGCACGCTGCTGGTCTTCGCGGTCGGGTCGCTCACGCTCGCCCTCCAGGGCCTCGTGGGCGTCATCGGCATCGGCATCGCGATCCTGCTGGTGGTCGTGCTCGGCAATCCGAGTGCCGGCGGCGCCTATCCCCATCCGCTGCTGCCGCCGTTCTGGCGGATCATCGGCCCCGCACTGCCGCCGGGCGCCGGCACCTACGCCGCCCGCTCGATCGCGTACTTCAGGGGCAACGGCGCGGGCGTCCCGATGCTGGTGCTCGGCGTGTGGGCGGTGACGGGCACGGCGCTCACGATCGCCGCCGCGGTGTTCCGCCCCGGCGGCATGGGGGCCGGGGCGGAAGTGGCCGCGGGCGGCGGAGCCGATGGGCGCCGGGGTGGCGGAGCCGAAAGGGCGGCCACCGCGGGCCGTCCCGGCACGGGCTGAGGCGAGCCGATGCCCGGACGACTCGGACCGCGAGAGCGCGGCGACACACAGCCCGGCAACGGTCCACAGTCCGGGGCCCCCTCCCCCGCCCGGCCGTCCGGAGAGCGGGGCCCGCGGATCCGCGCCGCTCGCCGGGCCTCCCGCGGACCGGCCGTTGCCGACGGGAACGGGAGAGCCGGCCGGAGTTCCGGACCACCGGTGTCCCCCGCGCTGCGGGCCGCGGCCGCGTACTCCTGGCGTGTGCTCGTGGTCGGCGCGCTCGTGTACGCCGTCTTCTCGATCCTCGGGCGGTTCCACGAGATCGCCGTGGCCGTCTTCCTCGGTCTGGTCGTCACCGCGATGCTCCGCCCGATGACCGATCTGCTGGCCCGCCGGATGCCGCGGGCGATCGCCGTTGCCGTGTCCCTGCTCGGCAGCATCGTCGTCCTCCTCGGCGTCCTGGCCTTCGTCGGCGAGACGGTCGCCGGTGAACGCGCCGTACTCCAGGAGGAGTTCGGCGCCGGGATCGGCAGGATCGAACACTGGCTGGAGCAGCCTCCGTTCCGGCTGAACCCCGAGGCGCTCACCGATCTCCAGTCCCGGATCGGGCAGTTCCTGTCCAGCCACCGGTCCACCCTGATCAGTACCGCTCTCAGCGGCGCCGGACGGCTGGTGCAGGTGCTCACCGTGCTGGCGCTCGCGCTCTTCTGCTCGATCTTCTTCCTCCAGTCGGGCGACCGGCAGTGGAACTGGTTCTGCTCACAGCTGCCGGCGGGGGCCCGGGACCGGGTGGCGCTGGCCGGCCGGGCGGGCTGGCGGACCTTCACCGGTTACACACACGGCATCGTGCTGGTGGCGGCCACCAACGCCATCCTGGTGGGCGTGGCGCTGTTCGCCCTCGGAGTGCCGCTGGCCGTGCCCCTGGCCCTGCTCGAATTCTTCGCCGCTTTCATTCCGCTGATCGGCTCCCCCATCGCGCTGGCCGTCGCCGCGGTGGTGGCGCTGGCGTCCGAAGGGCCGGTGATCGCGGCCGTCGTCGTCGCACTGATCGTGATCATCGGTCAGATCGAGGGGCATCTGCTGCACCCGCTGGTGATGAGCTGGGCCGTCCGGCTGCACCCGGTGGTGGTGGCACTCTCGGTCGTCGGCGGGGCCATCGCGGCGGGAGTGGTGGGTGCGGTGGTGGCGGTACCGCTGGTCTCCGTCCTCTGGGCCGCGCGGCAGGCCCTGCGCGGCGAGCAGCCAAAGACACAGCAGCCGCGCACCCGGACGAAGGGGAAGAAGGGACCGGCGGGAGACGGACCGGCGGACGAGGCGGGGAACACGAGCGGCATGAGCAAGGCCCGGGCCACCCCTGAGGGGTGACCCGGGCCTCATGGCTCACAGGGTGGTGCGTCAGCCGATCTCGGCCCCGAAGGCCTGAAGGGCCTCGGGCACCGGCTGGAAGAAGGTCTCGCCGCCCGAGGAGCAGTCACCGCTGCCGCCCGAGGTGAGACCGACGGCGGTGTCGCCCGCGAAGAGCGAGCCGCCACTGTCACCGGGCTCGGCGCAGACCGTGGTCTGGATGAGGCCGTTGACGATGTCGCCGTTGCCGTAGTTCACGGTGGCGTCGAGGCCGGTGACCTCACCGTCGTGCACCTGGGTGGTGGAGCCGCTGCGCTGCACCTGCATGCCGACGGTGGCCTCGCCCGCCTTGGTGATGGCCTGCGAGCTGCCGTTGTAGAGGTTCACCTCGCTCGGGTGCTCGGTGCTGCCGCTGTACTTGACGAGCGCGAAGTCGTTGTCGGGGAACTGCGAGTCGACCATCTCGCCGATCGGCGCGCCGCCCGCGGAGTCGGACCACTGGCTGCCGGCCTGGCCGCAGTGTCCGGCGGTGATGAAGTGGGGCTCGCCGTCCTTGACGACGTTGAAGCCGAGCGAGCAGCGTCCGCCGCCCGAGTGGATGGCGTCGCCGCCGGAGATGAAGGGCTTGAACTCACCGGCGGTCTTCTTCAGTTCCGCCTTGCCGCCCAGGCCCTTGACGACCTGGTTCAGCTTGGTCAGCGCCGCGCCCTTGACCGTACGGTCGGCGGTGACGACGACCTTGTTGGTGACCGGGTTGACCGCCCAGGAGGTGCCCGGAATGGTCGCCTTGGTGGTGAGGGTCTGCCGGGCGGTCTTCAGCTCGGCGAGGGTGTTCTCCACGACGCGTGCCTTGCCGCCCGCGTCGCGCACGGCCTTGGCGGCCGCGTCGTCGATGACGTTCACGATGAGCGTCTTGGCGTCGGCGTCGTAGTACGTGCCGGCCGCGTCGCCGCCCAGCTTCACGCTCAGCGTGTTGGCGAGGTTTCCGGCCGCCGTCGCCGACAGCTTCTTCGCGGTGAACTGCTCGGTGTTGTCACTGGCGTTCGCACTCTGGAAGGTGAGGCCCGCTCCAACAAGTGCGACGACGGCGCCGCCCGCTATCGCCGCTTTTCTCTTGGGAATGCGTCGGTGCTTCAACTTCAACCTCCTGTGGGGGCCGCGTCCCGACATGTGGGGTGTCGGAACACGGAGGATGGGGCGCCCACTATTCCGATACCAATCGGTAGCACACAAGGTCGACTTCAGGACGCGCACACGACAACGCGGAGGCGTTCACAACGCCTTCACAGCAAACATCGACCCTGGTCATTCCGTTTCGCGAACAGCACATGTACGGCGAGCAATCACGCCATGGGCAATGGGTGAGGACTAGTCCTGTCCTGATTCCGACCCCTCGGGGCCCGCGGCCGGACCGACGGCGGGAGGAGGAGGGGCGCTCGCGGGAGCAGGAGGAGTCGCGGGAACAGGGGCTGCCGCGGGAGCGGGAGCGGGTTCGGCCGGGGGCGCAGGCGCCGGCTGCTGGGCGCGTTCGAGGAAGCGCAGGAGTTCCACCGGGAAGGGCAGCACCAGGGTGGAGTTCTTCTCCGCGGCGACCGCCACCACGGTCTGGAGCAGCCGCAGTTGCAGCGCGGCGGGTTCTTTCGACATCTCGCCCGCCGCCTCGGCGAGCTTCTTCGAGGCCTGGAGTTCCGCGTCCGCGTTGATGACCCGTGCCCGGCGCTCGCGGTCGGCCTCCGCCTGCCGTGCCATGGACCGTTTCATCGTCTCGGGCAGCGACACGTCCTTGATCTCCACCCGGTCGATCTGCACACCCCAGCCGACCGCCGGGCTGTCGATCATCAGCTCCAGCCCCTGGTTCAACTGCTCCCGGTTCGAGAGCAAATCGTCCAGATCGCTCTTGCCGATGATCGAGCGCAAGGATGTCTGCGCCATCTGGGAGACCGCGAACCGGTAGTCCTCGACCTGCACCACCGCGTCGGAAGGATCGATCACCTTGAAGTAGATCACCGCGTCGACCCGGACCGTCACATTGTCCCGGGTGATGCCGTCCTGCGCGGGAACCGGCATCGTCACGATCTGCATATTGACTTTACGGAGCCGGTCCACGCCCGGGACTATCAGGGTGAATCCAGGGCCGCGTACGGAGGGCCTGAGCTTTCCGAGCCGGAAGACCACCCCGCGCTCGTACTGCTTGACCACCCGGGCGGCCGCCATCACATAGACGACTCCCGCGGACGCGACGGTCACGCCGGCCGTCATCAGTGCCTCGATCATCACGGGCCCCCCTGGGGTGCGATGCGGACCGGCATGCAGTGCCTCTTCGAAGGTAACTCCCCCCTGGCCGCAAAGGGAGACCCGGTCACACGCTCTGATGGGTAATCATCGAACGGTTGGGGAATGCCAAAGGCTCACCTTGCTTGTACGGGACACTCTTGTACGGGCACTGAACGAAGGGGGCGGGGGTGCGACGTCGGGTGCGCGCGTCGGACGGGCGGCATCTGGTGGTGGAGCGGCTGGGGGATCCACGCGGCCAGCCCGTGTTCCTGCTCCACGGCACACCCGGCAGCCGGCTGGGCCCGGCCCCGCGCGGCATGGTGCTCTACCAGCGCCGTACCCAGCTGATCGCGTACGACCGTCCCGGTTACGGCGGTTCGGACCGGCTGGCCGGGCGCTCCGTCGCCGATGTCGCCGAGGACGTCCGGGCGATCGCCGACGAACTCGGGCTGGAGCGGTTCGCCGTCGTGGGCCGGTCGGGCGGTGCGCCGCACGCGCTTGCCTGCGCGGCGCTGATGCCGGACCGGGTCACCCGTACCGCGGCGCTGGTCACCCTCGCGCCCCGGGACGCCGACGGGCTCGACTGGTTCGAGGGCATGGCGGCGTCCAACGTCCTGGAGTACACCTTTGCGTCGGACGACCCCGCGGGGCTCACGGCACGGTTCATCCTGCGGTCCGCCGAGATCAGGAAGGACCCGATCCGGCTCCTCGACGATCTGCGCCGGGAGCTGACCGACTCGGACCGGATGGTCGTGGCGGACGCGGGAGTGCGGTCCATGCTGCTGCGCAACTACCAGGAGGCGCTGCGCGCCTCGGCGTACGGCTGGATCGACGACGCGCTGGCCTTCTGCAGCCCGTGGGGGTTCGACCCGGCCGACATCAAGGGCGAAGTGATGCTCTGGCACGGCGAGAAGGACGTGTTCTCACCGGTGGGGCACTCCCGCTGGCTCGCGCAGCGCATCCCCGGTGCGACGGCGGTCCTGGAACCGACGGCGGCACACTTCGACGCCCTGCACGCGCTGCCCCGGATCCTGACCTGGCTGTTGAACTAGAACGCACCGAACGGGAACGGACTCCTTCGGGACGGGCCGCACTCGTGCACCGGCAGGGCGAGGTCTCCGCCCTGCCGGTGCACGAGAGGACCGGCTCACCCGTCACACGGCGAGCGGCTCCAGGTCGCGGTGCACCCGGCGTTCGTCCCGCGCGATCCGCGTCAGCGCGTGTTCCTCACCCAGCAGCCTCTGGAGCTCCGCCACCGTCTCGGACCGCAGCTGCATCGCCTCGTCCTTGCGGCCGAGCATCCCGAGGGTGACCGCCAGGTTGGAGGCGACGCCCAGCACCTCCGGATGGTGGGCGCCCAGGACGTCCCGCAGCCGGGCCACGGTCCGCTGTTCGATCTCCAGGGCCTCTTCCAGACCACCCAGGTCCGCCAGCGCGTTCGCGAGGTTGATCGTGCTGTAGAGGGCGTGCGGGTGGCTCTCTCCCAGCACCTCCCTCATCGTCCTCGTCACCTTGAGCAGCAACTGCTCCGCGGACTCCGGATCGCCGCAGCCCCACTGGAAGATGCCCAGGTTGTTGATGGCCGCGAGGGTGTACGGGTGCCTCTCCCCCGGCGCCTTCCGGTACTGGTCGACGACCTCCTGCGCCAGATCCCTGGCCGCGACGGGCTCCCCCGCGGCGAACAGGTCGGCGGCCAGGTTCAGGTCGCAGGCCAGCGAGTCGGGGTTGGCCGAGGTGTACCGGGCGCGGTAGCGGTTGCGGGTGGCCGTGGTCAGCCGCCGCGCGTCCTCGAGCCGGCCGGCCCTGCGCAGCGACACCGCAAGGGACTTGGCCGCCGCCAGGGTGCCCGGGAAGGTCCGGCCCAGCTGTTCCTTGTACAGCTCGTAGGTCCGGCTGAGGAGGGTGACCGAGTCCTCGTAGCGGCCGATCTCCCGCAGGTCCCGGGCGAGGTTCATGGCCGAGGACAGGGTGTACGGATGCTCCGGGCCGAGCACCTCGGTGCGCCGGTCGAAGACGTCCTGGTCGATCTCACGGGCGCGGGCGTACTGGCCGACCATGCGCAGGTTCAGCGCCAGGTTGTTGGCGGCCGCGAGCGTCCGCGGGTGGGACTCGTGGAAGATCTGGCTGAATCCCTCGTGCGCCTCGGTGGCCAGCTCCATGGCCCTGCCGTACTGGCCCAGGGTGCCGAGGTCCATCGCGAGGCCGCTGGTGGTCATATAGGTGTGCGGATGGGACTCGCCGAGCACGGCCTGCTGACGTTCCAGGGTCACCTCGTCGAGCTCCTTGGCCTCCACGTAACGCCCCTGGGAGCGGTAGATGTTGGAGAGGTGGAAGCGGAGGTAGAGGTACTGGAGGTCGTCGTTGCCCAGCATGTCGCGCCAGGTCTCGCGTACGTCGTTGGCGAGTGTCGCGGCGGTCATCCAGTCGCCGCGCTTCCAGAGGTAGCGCACGCGGTCGATGATCAGCCGGCGGGTCTCCGGCTCCTTGCAGTACCGGGCCTCCGAGGGGCCGAGGTGCGGCCAGATGGTGGCGAACCGGGCCCAGGTCTCGGGGTTGTCGATCGGCTCGTCGTCGTCGGGCCGGGCGCCCGCGAGGACCCGGTGGACCGCGTGCCGGGCGTCCTGCTGCTCCTCCTCGGTCAGCTGTGCCCGGATGACGGCCTGGACCAGCCGGTGCACCTGGATGCTGTTGGAGACCTGGTCGACCTTGGCCAGCGCGAATCGCCCGATCTCCCGGATGACCCGGCCGAGCACCAGCTTCTCCTGGAGGGAGGCGTCGTACGGCTTGAGCGCCTCGATCATCTCCTTGCTGTAGAGGAGGTTCGCGGAGATCGGCTCGGGTGCGAAGAAGGCGCAGAGCTGGAGGAGACGGACCGCCGCCGGTGAGCGCTCCTTGAGCCGCTCGATGGAGACGTTCCAGGTCGCGGCGACCGGCTCGGGGTATCCGGCGGGCTGGTTGAGCGCGAGCACGCTCGCGGCCTGCTCCCTGAGCTGTTCCAGATAGGCGCTGACCGGGGTGGCGGTCTCCGCGATCCAGGCCGCGGCCTGCTCGACGGCGAGCGGCAGGTCTCCGACCGCGGTCGCGACCTGGTCGGCCTCCTCGATGCCCAGTCCGCGGGCGCGCCGCTGGAGGTGCTCGATGGACTCCTCGCGCAGGAAGACGTCGACGGGCAGCGCGTCCCCGTACTGCGACCAGGTCTGGTTCCTGGAGGTGACGAGGATGTGCCCGGGCCCTTGCGGCGGGAAGAACCGCTTGAGCTGCTCGGGGTCGTCGGCGTTGTCGAAGACGAGCAGCCAGCGGGACGAGGGCACGCCGCGCCGCAGCAGGTCGATGGCCTCCTGCGAGGCGGCCGCCATGTCCTCGCCGCCCTGCGCGCCGAGCCGTACGGCGAGTTCGGCGAGACCGGCGATCACGTCGTCGCTCTGTTCGGCGGAGATCCACCAGACCAGGTCGTAGTCGGCCATGAAGCGGTGGACGTATTCGAGGGCCACCTGTGTCTTGCCGACGCCGCCGAGTCCGTACAGCGTCTGCGGCTGCGGCAGCACGGCCGCCACCGCCATGCCGCCGCCGAGCTGGTCGCGCATCCGCTCCAGCACGACGGAGCGGCCGGTGAATCCGGGGTTGCGCGGCGGCGCGTTCCAGATCTTCGGGACGGTGCCGGGGAAGCGCGGGCCCGGCGATCCGGTGTCGGGAAGCTGGACGGGACGGTCGAGTGCCCGCAACAGCGCGGTGGTCGCGTTCACTTCGTCGAGCCGGAAGAGGTCCACGGGGTTGCGGTCGATGTACGGCGTGGTGAGCCGCACGTCGCCCACGCGGACCGGCAGCAGATGGTGCCGGCCGCCGCCGGGGTCCTCGGCCGCGGACCGCTGCCAGACCTCCACCGCCCGCGCGGACTTCAGATACGCGCTGGACAGCAGGACCACGGTGCGCGCGGCCTGTTCGGCGGGGTGCGTGTCATCGGTGGCCGGATCGCGCTCGGCCGAGACGTCGCGCGGCACGACGCGGAACCCGGCGCGGGTGAGCCGGTACTCGACCCAGTCCGCCCACATCCGGTTCTCGGCGACATAGCTCAGGAAGAGGTCGGCGGGCAGGGCCGGCCGGCGCCGGGTGAAGGCGTCCCTGATGCGGAGCCTGGCATCCTCACCGACCGTGGGCATCGAGGTGATCTGCTGCTCGGTGATGACGGCGGTGAGCCGTTCGAACGCGGACAGCAGGGAGTTGGTGAGCCCCGCCTCGTCGCCGAAGGTGGCCAGCGTCTCCTCGTACGCGTAGTACGGCCGGTACGGGATCTCCACCGCGCCCCAGTAGGCGGTGGACTCCTCGCTGTTGAGCCCGGTGGGGAAGCGGTCGAACTTCAGCCGGGCGAGCGCGCGTCCGGCGTCCGCCTTCTCCTTCTCGCCCTCGTCGATCCGCATCGGGACCGGGTAGATCTTGATGCCTCGGCCGCCGTACCGCTCGTCGATCTGCCGGGCCACCGAGGCCGCGCCGTCGATGGACTGGTCGCTGAGGGTGAAGCAGTCGACGAGTACGTCGGGCAGATGGACGGTGCAGATGTCGGCGATGTCGCTCAGACCGGTACGGCTGTCGATGAGGACGTAGTCGTAGTTGGCCTTCATGTCCTCGCGCAGCGCGTCGAAGAACAGGCCGCCGCCGAGCCGGTCGTAGAAGTTGTCCCAGTCGAAGGTGGAGACCGTCGCCGAGTACTCGCGGTTCTGCTTGCCGGCGGAGACGAAGTCGAGCGTGCCGCCGTCCGGGAACTCCCAGCCGAGGCTCTCGGGGGTGAGCGAGACGGCGTGCGGCTGGATCCGGGCGTAGTCCGTGTGCCAGTCGTCGCGGCGGCCGGTGTCGGGAGTTATCGCGGCCCAGGCGTACTCGGTGATCAGGTCGATCACGCCGGTGGTGGCGCCGAGCGTGGAGGGGTCGAGGAAGGGGTGGAAGAACCGGTGCAGGCCCGGCGCCTCCAGGTCCCAGTCGACGGCGAGCACCCGCTTGCCGTTCGCGGCGAGAATCCAGGCCGTGTTGGCCAGGGCCATCGTGCGGCCCGTACCTCCTTTGTAGGAATAGAAGGTGACGATGCGCCCGTCACGACTGGCTGTCATCCGTGTCCTCCGCATCGGGAACGATTCCACGCGTCTTCGGGGCGTACTGGGTGGTGCCGTGCTCGGCCATGGGCCCGCGGAGTCTGACCCGTTCGGTGCGGCCCGATCCGGGAGGCTGGGCGGGTGGATAGACCGCGGCGTGCCGCAGATACTCCTGGGCCGCCGATTCGACGACCTGCGGCAGGATCTGCCCGAACGCCTCCATGCTGAACACACCCCGGGCGGCCGCCCGGCAGGCGGCCCGGCCCTGCTGCATCTGGTGCGGCATCGTGCGCTCCAGCTTCTCGACGAGCGCGGCTTCGGATATCCGGCTCTGCGGGTCCTCGCGGTTCCACGGCACGACGACGCTCACCCAGGGCCGCGGCTGGGCGTCGAAGGCCGCGAGCCGCCTGCACCGTTCGTCGTCCTCCAGCGCCCAGCGGTCGACCAGGAGTATCTCCGGCCGGGTGGGCGGCAGGCTGATGTCCGGTGGCGTCTCGTGGTCGAACGACGAGACGGTGGCCTGGTAGTTGAGGGAGCGCACCAGGTCCTGGGCCATGTACGCCAGTGGTCGTGCGGAGTCCGGGTGGTAGGGGTTCCAGTCCTGCGACTGTTTGCCGTAGTAGTCCGGTGCCCTGCCCTCGGGCAGATCGTGGCTCGTGGGCGCGGCGACCGTCAGATGCATCGGGCGGGGGCCGCCGGTGGGTTTGCCGAACGCGCTGGGTGCATGGCGGTAGTCGACGGGGCTGCCGGAACCGACGCGCGTAGTGTCGGCGACACTGACGATCCGTTTGGCCAGTTCGTAGACGGCCGCCTCGTACTCCTCGGCGAATATCCGCAGCTTGATCAGACCGTAGAGGCCGTCGGTGACATAGCGGTCGCCGAAGGCCCGGTGGTTGAACTGCAACCGCTCCGCGGGGCCGGGGAGTTGTTCCGGCGGCATCGGCACCCACAGCGCGGGCACGATCGCCTCGGCGGAGCGGTTGCTCTTGGCCTGGTGATAGATGGCCCGTTGGGCGAAGGCGTACCACTCCTTGCCGCACATCTCGCTGGCGAAGTACCGCGGCGAGAACAGCGGCACGAACACCCGGCAGGTGGCGAGCACCTCACCGAGCCGCTCGGACCAGCCCTCTCCGGACCGGATCTCCCGGTCCATGAAGCCCGCGGGGGCGCCGGCGGGCAGATCCGTCATCGCCATGACATGACCACAGAGGTCACGGAAAAGCCGTTCCACCCACATGTCGGGGTCCGGGCCGCCTGCCCCGTACCGCGGCGTATGCGCGTAACTCAGAAAGAAGTACGGCCGATGGTCAGCCGCCCGTTGCCCTGATTCCGACACACGACCCCCGTCCTGTGTGAACGCCCGCATCCACTGCCGGCATCGCTGAGAGATGCGAACTGATTAATCATTCCGGAGCCCGACACACTCCACCCCCGGACGTTCAGTCAATCAACAGCGCTTTTCGGTCATCCAGCTCACCGCGTGGTCGACCGCGTCCTTGATCGAGAACAACCGCGCAGGTCTTCCGCCCAGTTGTCCTTTCTGTTCCATACCCCAGGTGAAGGCGGCACCGATCGCGTCGAAATCACTGTCGTCCAGTTCGACGTCCGTGTACTCCGTCCATTCCTTACCCCCGCCGGGTCGCTGCACCACACAACGGTAGGTGCGCAGCGGTGCTCCGGTCCGGTATTCGGCGAGATGGAACGAAGTGCACACCGCGAAATCCACATTGATCATCACAACGTGCGCCCCCGCGCGGTAGAGCGCTCCGAGGGGTGAGTCCTCACCGAGGTGCGAGGTCAGCGGATGTCCGGCGAGCAATTCCCCGGCACGCCGTCCCACTGCCGCGAAAGAGGTCTGCGGATGGGCGCTGCGGACGGCCCCTTCGGCGGTCCGCACCGCCTCGGCCAACCGGCCCATCCCCTGGGTCGGCGTATGCACCGGGTCGAAGGCCGGCATGTCCGCCCGTAAGGCTGCCGACTGCTCGGGTGTCATGCCCCGCACCCGGGCGCGGTACGCCGGCGATGTATCGGAGTTCCCGGCGGTGAACGCGGGCACCACCAGCGTGCCGTCCTCCCCGAGGGCCTCCAGCAGTGCGTCGCGCAAGGCATCGGCGTGCAGTCCCGTGGCGTGCAGCGAGGCGTGCACCAGCAGCGTCATGCCCTGCTCCACGCCCAGCTCACGCACCGCGCGGGTCAGGAAGGTCCGGTCCCCCGCATCAGCCACGGCCGCACTCCTTGCGCAGCTCGTCGAGGAGCCGGTGCCCGCTCACCGTGAGCTCCGGTGCGCTCTCCAGGGTGGTGAGGGCGCGCATGGCCTGATCTGCCCCCTCGGGGTCGAAGGGGGCGAGGCCCACCCTCTCGTACGCGCCCGCGAGCAGCTCGGACACCGGGACCTCCTCGTCCTGCCAGGGCGCGGGATGGCTCCACCAGCCGTCCTGTGCATGGAGATCGGTGACCTCCAGGAGCGCGTGCAGCTTCGCCCGGCGGAAACCGCGCAGCAGCGCGACCGCCAGTCCCCCGGCCGTCTCCGGCAGGGCGAGGCCGAGCGCTCCGAAGCCGTGGGCCCGCAGGGACGCCTCGCCGGAGAGGAGCGGGGTGAGCGTGCTCAGACACTCGCCGGCCTCCGCGGCCTGCTGCGGCGCGGCATCGGCCAGCACGGCCCAGGCCTCGGTCAGCCGCTCGTCCCAGACGGCCGTCTCGCGGGCGTCGAGCCGTCCCCGTACGGGTGCGCCGAAGCAGTCGCGGTACGGGTCGATGTCGTCCAGCCGCAGGAGCGGGACCCCGTCGCCGCCGAGCGTGCGCACGGGCCGCCAGTCGCTTCCCTCACCGTGCCGGCCGTCGAGGCGGACGAGCTGTGGCTCCGTGCCGTCGACGGCGACCAGAAAGCCCTCTTCGACGGCCCGCACCTCGGCGCTGCCGTCGTCCGCCGTGCCGCGCAACCGTAATTCACCGAGAGTGGGCAGCCGGAGCCTGCCGCCTTCGTGCGGCAGCCGGACCGGTGTGGTGTCCCGGCCGGTGACGAGTGCGGCGGCAAGGTACGACGGGAGCCGCAGTGCGAGCGCGAGTGCTCCCTGCCGTTCCTCGCGCAGAGCGGCCAGTGTGTCCTGGAGCCAGGTGTAGGTGTACGGGTGGCCGCAGACCTCGTCGAGCAGGTCGCCCCGGCCCTCCAGGGCGCAGGTCAACTCCCATGCCTCGGCCCAGGCCTCGCCGCCGCGGCCGCCCAGCTCCTCGTTGAGCTCGGCGAGAAGCGTGCGCGTCACGTCCTGGTGCTCGGCCATCAGCGCGCCCGGTTCGGTGACCGCGGCCGGCACGGCCCCGGCGCCGGCGCGCTGCTCGATACCGCGGATGAGCGCTTCGAGGTCGGCGCAGTACACGGAGGTGTTGTCGAAGTCGTTCCGCGAGCTGTAGCGGTGGGTGTAGAGGCCGCCGCCGCAGGAGCGGACGACCGGGCACCGGCGGCAGGTGGCGCTCACCCCGGCGAGGCCCAGCTGGCGTGCCCGGACACCGGGGTGGGCGGCGACGTCGTCGAACGCGTGCGAGAAGACGTCGAATCCGGTGGCCGCCGCGCCGTCGTAGGCGCTCTTGAGCGAGTCGACCTGTTCCAGGGTGCCGTCGGTCTCGACGACGACGAGGTCGGTGGGGGCCAGGCCCAGTGACTCGGTGAGGCTGGGGCCGCCGGCGAGGGTGGAGAACACCGACTCGAAGAGCCGTACGGGAACCTTCCGGCCCTGTCCGTCCCAGCGGTCGTAGATCCTCAGCAGCCACTCGGCGTAGGCGGTGGGCGATCCGTCGGGGCGGGCCGGCGGGTCGTCCCAGGTGGCGTGCGGCAGCAGGAAGTCGATACGCGGGGGTTCGAGCTCGGCGAGGGCGTCGTAGACGGCGACCGGGTCGTTGGCCACGTCGACGGTGCACAGCAGACCGAGGTAGAGGTGGCGGTAGCGCTCTTCGCGGAGCAGATCGACGGCCCGCAGGACCAGGGGATGACTGGTGCGCCCGTCCGCGAAGCGGCGGTGGCGGTCGTTCGCGAGACGGTCGCCGTCGAGGGAGATACCCACCTTGACGTCGTACGCGTCGAAGAGGTCGAGATACCGGTGGCTGAGCTGGAGGCCGTTGGTGTGGATCCGCAGATCGAGAGAGGCGACGGAGTCGAGGGCGGCGGTGAGCTCCTCGCAGATGCGTCGCAGTCGTTCGGGCCCCGCGAGCAGAGGCTCCCCTCCGTGCAGGATCACTGACACGGAGGGCAGGGCATGACTCTTGGCATGCTCGGCCAGTCGCAGAGCTGTCCAGGAAATGGCTTCGTCAGAGATTGCCTTGGGGCGGGTACGCCAGCTCTGATCAGCGTGTTCGTAGATATAACAGTGGTCACATGCAAGATCACATCTGCTGTGGACCTTCAATACGATCTCGCGGAATGGGACCAGGGGTCCAGTCATTCCGCCAGTCTAGAGCGCGGAGTTGAAGGAAGAGATACGCACGGTACGGTCAGCGGCGGCCGGCATGACCCTCGCCAGCTTCTTGGCGGCATCCCCACCACGGACATCGATCTGTGCCAACGGGATGCGGTTCTTCTTCGCAGCAGCGAATGACCGCGAGGTCTGCATCGTCATGGGGGCCGTCCTTGTGTTGTGTACAGCGCAGATACCACGCACCATTGCAGTGCCGGCGGCACGACTTTACTCTCATGGCGACCCTCAGCAACTCAAGCTGTGGTCGCGGAAGAGAAGAGTTGCATCACATTCTCGCAGCAGAGGGCGGAACGAGCGATTCCGTCTAAAGAGTGAAGGCAAAACTGCAGACAGGGGGGCGTATGACCGGGTTTACCGGCCCACTGCACAGCATGGTGTTCCGTAACACCGATCTGCCCGATCTCTTCCATCATTCGGATGCCATAGCCATATCGAGGCAACGCGAGGCTGTCGGCTCCACCCGCTACCAGCTGCTGCTCCTGGTCGTGGGAGCCGCCGTGGCGACGCTGCCGTCGTCCCTGAAGCTCGGCGACACGTTTCAACTCCCCGGCGCGCTCAGCGCGTTGGCGTACGTGGGGGTTCTCGTGCTCGGCTACCGTTCCTCACGCCGTCGAGCAAAGTCGCAATGGCAACTCAACCGTTCCGCGGCTGAGTTCATCAAATCGGTGTGCTGGCGGTACTCCGTGCACGGCACCCCGTTCGACGCCCGGGCCACCGACGCCGACGAGCTGTTCGTCGCCCGGCTGGAGGAGGGGTTACGGGAACTGGTGAAGGTGGGCTGGGAGGACCCGCGGACGGGCGGCAGCGACCTCGCGGCAGCCGAACTCATCACCCCGGCCATGCGACGCCTCCGCGCCAAGCCCTACAGCGTACGCAAGGAGACCTACGTCCGGGACCGGCTGATCGAGCAGCGCAACTGGTACCACCGCAGCGCCGAGATCTCACGCCGTGCGACCCGGCTGTGGTCGGCGTCGATCGGACTGCTCACGCTGCTGGCCCTGTTCTTCGCCCTGCTGCACACCTTCTCGCTCGCCGTGTCGGTCAATGTGGGCGGTCTGCTGTCGGCGGCCGCGGCGGCCTGTCTGGCCTGGAGCGAGATCCGCCGTCATCAACCCCTCATCGCGGCCCACTCGTTGGTCGAGGAGGACCTGGCCACGATGCACACGGCGATGGAGACCTCGGTCACCGACGCCCAGTGGCCGTCCGCGGTGTACGAGACCGAACGCATCGTGTCACCCCAGCACACGGACTGGCTGGTACGGCACGGGAGTTGAGTGTCCGTCATCGAGCGCGCACGGGGGCCTCGGCGTGATCAGCTGCGCCGCAGGCCCTCGCGCCAGATCACCGTCACCGGCTTTCCCCGGTCGCGGGCGTAGCTGACGATGTCCGCCGTGCCTCCCAGGCCGCGGGCCGGACAGCCGTCCCAGACGGCGAGCAGACGGTCGCAGTTGTCGGCGATGTAGGCGCCGGCGGCGTAGTAGGCCTCGTCCGTCGAGTGCGGGAAGGCGAGCTGGATCTCGCGCGCGGCGCGGCCGCGGAGCTGCTGGAAACGCGCCAGTTCGCCGGGGTCGGTGAAGCCGTCCGCGTAGTCGCCGCTCGGGATGACCACGGTCAGTTCGGCGCCGCAGTCGAGGGCGACGTCCGCGAAGAGCTGGTCGGCGCCGACGGCGAGGCTGGAGAGCGCCTCCATCGAACCGTCGTGTCCGCAGAGCGCGGCGCGCATCACCGCGCGCACGTGGTCCCGGGCCTCGGCGGGAATGTCTCGGTGGCCGGTCACTCCGATGCGTTTCACTGCCACGCGACCCCCGTATCTCCCGCGCCCGACGCCCTGACATCGTCTCAGATGACAGAGCTGCGTCGAGCCCCCGTCCTTCATACGGACGAGGGCTCGACCCGGACGGTTCAGTCGCCGCGCGTCAGTAGACGCTGACTCCGTAGGCGCTGAGCGCCTCGGTGACCGGCTGGAAGAAGGTCGTACCGCCGGAGGAGCAGTTGCCGCTGCCGCCGGAGGTCAGGCCGATGGCCCTGCTGCCGGAGTAGAGCGGGCCGCCGCTGTCGCCGGGTTCGGCACAGACGTTGGTGCGGATCATGCCGTAGACGACATCGCCGCCGCCGTAGTTCACCGTGGCGTTGAGACCGGTGACGCTGCCGCTGTGGGTGCCCGTGGTGGAGCCGCGGCGGGTCACCGACATGCCGACCGTGGCGTTCGCGGCACTGGTGATGTCGACGCTGCCGACGGTGCCCGGGTGGGCGAGCGAGGTGTTGGAGTAACGCACCAGGCCGTAGTCGTTCCCGGGGAAGCTGGAGCCGGCCGTGGGGCCGATGGTGGTGGTGCGGGCGGAGTTGGTGTACCAGGTGCCCGCGCCGTCGGTGCAGTGACCGGCGGTCACGAAGTAGTAGGTGTTGCCGCTGCGGACGTTGAAGCCCGCTGAGCAGCGCCAGCTGGAGGCGTAGATCGCGTCGCCGCCGGCGAGCAGCTTGGAGAAGACACCGGGGGTGCGCTCGATGCGGAGGGCGTCGGCGTTGCTGCCGGCAGCCTTCTTGATCTTCGCTATCTCGGCCTGGGAGACGGTGCTGTCGGCCGTGACGACGAGGCTCTTCGTCGCAGGGTCGAGGTTCCAGGCGGTGCCGGCCACGTCCGCTGCGAGGACGGCGTCGCTCGCGGAGGTGAGCTCGGCTGCGCTGAACGTCTGGGACTGGTCGGCGTTGGCCGCGGGGACGGCCAGTGCTGCGGCGGCGACCAGACCGGTGGAGACGGCGAGAAGGCGGGTACGTCTCGCCGTGGTACTGCGGGGGGTGGTGCGCTTGATCCTCACTTGTCGTTCCTCCCGAGGGGAATCGGGGGCTCCCGTTGTGGGGTTCGGGGCCCGTGAGGCGCAGCCATGAAGCACCGTCCGACTAACGGACATACCGTGCTCCTGACAAGCGCTGTTCGGGAGTATTCGGGCCGTCAACTGTCGGCGCAAGGGCGCCTTTCGGCCGCCGCAGGCGCACACGACTCATGGCCCCGGGGGCTGAGGCCGGTCATCGGCTTCCGGGGCTGCGGCACATGCGTCCGGCCGGTAGGACGGGTCAGCGGTCGCGGAGGTTCCGTTCCCCCGCGGCAATCTCCACGGCGAGCGTGTTCCCGGGCGGCGGGAAGGGGCAGATGAAGTGGTCGGCGAAGGCGCACGGGGGCAGCAGCGACCGGTTGAAGTCGACGGTCACCGTGCCGTCCGCCGCGGGCGCGGGCGGCCGCAGGAAGCGGAAGCGGTAGCTACCGTTCCCGCTGGTCGCGTCGGCGAAGACGGCCCACAGCGAACCGTCCTGCTCGACCGCCATCCGCAGGGTGTGTTCCACGCCGTCGAGGGGGAACGTGATCTCGCCACCGAGGCCGAGACCGCGCTCCCGCCCGTCGGCGTTCTCCACCCGCACACTGCGGCTTTCGGGGTAGGCGCGGAAGGTCCCCGGCACGGCCCAGCGAGGGTCGTACGCCGTCGCCTCGATGCCCTCGAACGTCCGGCGCGCCGGTGAGTCCGGATCGAAGTCGCGTACCGCCCACAGCCCTTCGCGGCGCAGCACGACCAGACGCCGCCGGCCGTGCGCGACCCGGGACTCGGGGATGGGCGCGTGGTCGGCGGTGAGGCGGATCGAGCCGGTGAAGGGCTTGCTGTCGACGGTCAGAACGTCCTCGGGTCCGGCGGTGAGCACCACCTCGTCGCCGTCCGGCACCCAGCTTCCCGGGACGGCCGGAAGTCGCCCGTCCGGGTGGTCGCCGAGCCAGTGCGTGCCGGTGAGCGAGAGCGGTCCGTACGGCGCGGAGACGGAACCGACGCGCTGTTCGTGCCACTTCTGCCAGTTCTGCGGCTCGTGCCCGTCCCGACCTGCTTGCTGTGCGTCCGTGCTCATGCCGTCAACCTTTCACACCGGCTCGGGAGCCCTGGACGGGTGTACGGGACCGAGCGCCTGCGGCCGTGCACCCCTACGGAACCGTCGCGCTCCGTGCGGAGGTCGCGCCCTCAGCAGTCACAGCTGCAGCAGTCGCAGCAGTCACAGTCGCAGTCACGACAGCAGCCCTCACGCTTCTTGCGCGACCAGGGCCCCTCGTACTCCTTGGCGCAGCAGATCTGACAGGTGCAGAAGAGTCCGGTGAAGACCGCACAACCGGCGAGGAGACCGCGCCGCTTGGGCGGGGTCGGTTCGCCGCCGAACCGGGGCGGCAGACCACCGGGCCCGCCGGGGTGACCCGGGCCGCCCGGATTCCCGCCGCCGTAAGGATTTCCGCCGTAGGGGTTGTTGCCGTACGGGCCCTGACCGCCGCCCTGGTAGGGGTTCTGCGGGCCCTGCGGCGTGCCGTGTCCTTGGTGCGAACAGGTCGTCGTGCCGAAGGTCCGGTTCACCGACGTCCGCAGCTCGTGGGCGAGCAGCACATGCACCAGTTTGTCGTCCGTGAAGCGGGCGTCGGCCAGCGCGAGCCGTACGCCGTGGACCGCGTCGTCGGCGAGCCGGCGGGCCTCGGCGAGGGAGGTGCCGGTCGCGGTGAGCGGGTTCCAGGCACCCGACGCTGCGTCAGCTTCCCTGTCCTCGACGGCATCCAGCAGATGCGCGAGGCGTCCGAAGAGGCGTCCGGCCTCGGCGAGCGGGGCCACGTTCTCCGGGCGTCCGGCGAGTACCGCGGTGTGCGCGAAGGCGGCGGCCGTCGCCGTCTCCGTCGGCTCGGTGACCGTGAGCAGCGGGGTTCCGGGACCGGCGAGCGCCTCGATCCCCGTCTGCCGGTCGACGGCGTCGACCAGGACCGCCGTGTCGAAGCCGAGCGCCGCGCCGGTACGCGCGCCTGCCCGGTCCCAGCCGGTGGCGACCCGGCGCGCGGCGGCGGCCACCGGCCTGCGGGCCAACATCCCGTCCCGGTCGGCGACGTGGTCGCGCACCTTGGCGGAGGCGAGGACCAGCGAGACGGCGGCCGCGAGGCGTGCGCCCTCGCCCTTGGCCACGGATGCGGTGCGCATCGCGCGCAGCGGGCAGGGGCCCGCCGTCCGCCGTGTCGCGGAGGTGCGCTCGGCCTGAGCCTCCGTCAGAACCGAGACGATCAGGCCGTCGTAGTTGGTCACGACCCGGGCGAACTGGCCGTGGTCGGCACGAAGTGCCAGGCACAGACCGCAGAGATGGGCCATCCACTCGGCCTTGAGCCCGTCCCCGAGACGGTGGCTGCATGGCCTGACGATTCCGAACACGACGTTCCCCCGAGAGCCGTTCGACAGTGCGGCACGCATCGTATCGAGCGATCCGTTCACCCGTACGTCCCCGACGTCACCCATCTGGCCCGAACTTCATATTTTGGGCCGAACATGCCCCGTACACAGGAGGAATCTTGACGAATCGCCACATCTTCTGTGCCAGTACCGTCACGAATCCCTCGCGCGGCGACTATCCACTTGGCGCGCGATCCGCATTATGGACGACCATAGGGATAGGGAAGACGGAAGACCGCAGTGAGCGGACTGCAGTGGAAGGAGGCGTCCATGGGATCTGTGCGCAAGGCGAGCGCCTGGCTGGGACTCGTCGAGGACAGCGACGAGCGTTACTACGACGACGAGTACGCCGAGGGTACGGAGACGGGTGAGAACGCCTGGGTCACCGACCCGCGGGTGCGCGTCGCCTCCGAGTCCGCCCAGGAGGAGGGACGCCGGATCGCCACGGTGTCGCCCTCCAGCTTCCGGGACGCCCGCGGTATCGGTGAGCTGTTCCGGGACGGTGTCCCGGTCATCGTGAACCTGACGTCCATGGAGCCCTCGGACGCCAAGCGCGTGGTGGACTTCGCCGCCGGACTGACCTTCGGCCTGCGCGGCTCCATCGAGCGCGTGGCGACCCGGGTCTTCCTGCTGAGCCCGTCGGACACCCAGGTCGTCAGCGGGGAGGCCCCGGGCCGCTCGCAGGACGGCTTCTTCAACCAGAGCTGAGCGAGGCGTTCGCCGGCCGGCAGGCCCGACCGGCGTCCGGGGACCCGGGGTCCCGGCTCACCGGAAGGCGTCGAGGCCGGTGAGCGCCTTGCCCAGCACGAGCTGGTGCATCTCGACGGTGCCCTCATAGGTGAGCACCGATTCGAGATTCGTCGCGTGCCGCATCACCGGGTACTCCAGGGAGATCCCGTTCGCACCGAGGATGGTGCGCGAGGTGCGGCAGATCTCGATCGCCTCGCGCACGTTGTTGAGCTTGCCGAAGCTGACCTGCTCGGGGCGCAGCGTTCCCGCGTCCATGCGCCGCCCCAGATGGTGGGCGAGCAGGATGCCCTTGTGCAGCTCGACGGCCATGTCCGCGAGCTTGGCCTGGGTGAGCTGGAAGCCGCCGATGGGGCGGCCGAACTGCTCGCGCGTACGCGCGTACTGGAGCGCCGACTCGAAGCTCGCGCGGGCGGCGCCCATGGAGCCCCAGACGATTCCGTACCGCGCGTGGGTCAGGCAGCTCAGCGGGCCCTTCAGACCGGTGACCTCCGGCAGGACCGCGTCGGCGGGCAGCCGCACCTCGTCGAGGACCAGCTCGCTGGTCACGCTCGCGCGCAGCGACCACTTGTGCTTGATCTCCGGGGCGGAGAATCCGGGGGCGTCCGTAGGCACGGCGAAACCGCGGATGCCGTCGTCGGTCTGCGCCCAGACGACGGCGACACCGGCCACCGAACCGTTGGTGATCCACATCTTGCGGCCGGTGAGCACCCAGTCCGAGCCGTCGCGCTTGGCGTAGGTGCGCATGCCCGCCGGGTCGGAGCCGTGGTCGGGCTCGGTCAGGCCGAAGCAGCCGATGATCTCGCCGGCCGCCATACCGGGCAGCCAGCGCTGCTTCTGCTCCTCGGAGCCGAACCGGTGGATCGCATACATGGCGAGCGAGCCCTGCACGGAGACCAGGGAGCGGATGCCGGAGTCCGCAGCTTCCAGTTCGAGGCAGGCGAGGCCGTACTGGACCGCGCTCGCTCCCGCGCAGCCGTAGCCCTTCAGCGACATGCCGAGCGCGCCGATGGAGCCGAGCTCACGGGCCAGCTCGCGGATACCGGGCAGCTCGCCGCGCTCGTACCAGTCGGCGATGTGCGGCATGACCCGGTCGGTGGCCCAGCTGCGGACGGTGTCGCGGACCGCGAGGTCCTCGGGGTCGAGCAGATCGTCGATGCCGAGCGGATCACCGGCATCGAAACGCGGCTTCGCGGGTGCGGACATTCAGGGCCTCCGGCAGCGCTGACAGAGCGGAAGAAGAAAACTAGCAGTGTTAGTTACCAGCTTCGCCCGACGGTACGACTCAGTGTGCCGCGCGTCCAGACCCGGTCGCCTCGACGGGCTCACGGCTCGCCGGGATCGACACGTCCGGCCGCCGGGGACGCGGACACTGTTCGGCCGTCGAGCAGTCCATGACCCGAGGCAGCTTGAGCGCTGCCAGCGCACCCAGCAGCAGCAGACCGGCGCTGACCAGCAGCGTGACATGCAGACCGTCCACGAACGCGTGCCGCGCGGTCGCGCGCAGCGTCTCCCCCGCGCCCCCGCCGAGCCGGTCGGACACCTGGTACGCCTCACCGAGCGAATGGGAGGCGGCATTGCTCGCGGACGCCGGCACCCCGGGCAGTGAGCTGAAGGCGGGCGCGTATGCCGCGTTCATGATGCTGCCGAGCAGCGCGATGCCCATGCCTGCGCCCAGCTGGTAGGACGTCTCGCCGATCGCGGCCGCCCCGCCCGCGTGCTCCGGCGGCGCCTCGCTGAGCATCGACTCGTACGCCGCGAAGAGCGTGGTCTGCAGGCCGAAGCCGAGCAGCACGAATCCGGTGGTGAGCAGCCAGGGCCGGTCCTGCTGTCCCATCATCACCAGCAGCAGGACGGCGGCGGCGGTGAGGACGAAGCCCCAGCCGACCATCGCGCGCGGGCCGATGCGGCGCAGGGTGGACGAGCCCGTCGCGCCCGCGGCCATCGCCGCGAAGGTGAGCGGCAGCAGCCGCAGCCCGGTCTCCAGCGGGCTCAGCCCGAGGATCAGCTGGAGGTACTGGACAGCTATCAGTTCCAGCCCGACCAGCGCCAGCATGGCCAGGACGATGCAGCCGACGGAGGTGGAGAAGGTGGCCCGGGCGAACATCCGGATGTCGATGAGCGGGTGCTTGCGCCGCCGCTGCCGCCGGACGAAGAGCGCCAGCAGCACCGCGCCGATCAGCAGCGGACCGACCGTCCGGGCGTCGAGCAGGCCGTGCCCGACACCGAGCCGCTTCACGCCGAGGACGACGCCGAGCACACCGGCGGCGGCGAGCAGGGCGCCCAGCACGTCCCAAGGGCCGTCCGAGTTCCCCCGGGACTCCGGCAGCAGCAGCCGGCCGACGGGCAGGATCAGCGCCATCAGCGGGATGTTGATCAGGAAGACCGAGCCCCACCAGAAGTGCTCGACGAGGAAGCCGCCGAGGACCGGTCCGGTGGCGGCGCCGACCGCGGCG
Source organism: Streptomyces sp. CA-251247 (assembly GCF_050952975.1). Taxonomy (NCBI): domain Bacteria; kingdom Bacillati; phylum Actinomycetota; class Actinomycetes; order Kitasatosporales; family Streptomycetaceae; genus Streptomyces; species Streptomyces sp. CA-251247. Next base: position 1,723,009 of record NZ_CP191861.1, read on the forward strand.
ACCGCGGTCCATATGCCGATCGCCATCGCCCGTTCCCGCCGGTCGGGGAAGACGGCGCGGAGTATCGAGAGCGTCGCGGGCATGATCATCGCGCCGCCGACACCCAGCAGGGCGCGTGCGGCGATGAGTATGTCCGGGGTGGCGGCAAAGGCCGCGACGGCGGAGGCGAGGCCGAAGATCGCATAGCCGAGCAGCAGCACTCTGCGGCGGCCGATCCGGTCGCCGAGGGTGCCGAAGAGGATCAGCAGTGCGGCGCAGATGAGGGGATAGGCGTCGACGATCCACAGCAGTTCCACGCCGCTCGGGCGCAGATCCTCCGTCACGGCGGGCACCGCGACGTGCAGGACGGTCGCGTCCAGCGCGACGAGCAGCAGGCTGAGACAGAGGACGACGAGGACGACCCAGCGGTTGGCACCGCCGGCGGCGGCACGCAGGCGTGCCACGGCCGTGATCGTCCCGGACATGTACTACCTCCCAGTGAGTCCCTCGCGTTCGGCGGGCCAGCCGGGGACGGGGTGATCCCTCAAGGCGGTCCGGCATCGAGGCGAGTGAGCCGTCAGCGTACGCGAGTTCAGGCCGGTGGCGCGTGGTCCATCTCTCACCACTTCGGCCGTGGCCGTGTGGCGTACGCCACGCCCCGCACCCCCGGGGGAAATGGATCATGACCTCTTCCGAACGAGGGGAAAAATGCGTACGGGCAGGTCATGAACGAGAATTTGCCCGGCAGAATGGGGCCGCGACACGCCCTTGGGAGCAATAGCGTGTGTGACCTCCGGGATTTCCGAATTGGCCAGGAATAAAGCCGGAGTCTGAGACATACTCCACATCACATCGTCATCACAAAGACGCTGGATCAGCCTAGTCGCACACTCACTCGCTGTAACGTCGATTGGGTGCGTACCGACATCTTCGCCCGCCTGGACCGGGAGCCGGAACCGCCGAAGATAGAGATCCCGCGGATGAGCCGCATCCGTCTCGCCCTCTTCGGCGGGACGTCTGCGTTCTATCTCGCCATCGTCGTCGCCGTGTTGGCGTCGAGCTGGCTGGTGATCATCGACTGGAAAGTCATGCTGTTCCGGCCCTACCAGCAGTGGCCCGAGCTGCACGCCTTTCTCGACTACTTCGTGGTCCTCGGCCAACGCGGCCCCACGGCCGTGATGGTCGCCGCCTGGCTGGGCTGGCGCTCCTGGCGCCAGCACACGCTGCGGCCCCTCCTCGCCCTGGGCGTCTCGCTGTTGCTGCTCAATGTGACGGTGGGCGCCGTCAAGATCGGACTCGGCCGGCTCGGCCCTCACTACGCGACAGAGATCGGATCCCCCGAGCTCTTCGCGGGCGGCGATATATTTCCTTCCGGCCACACCGCCAACGCGGTCGTGACCTGGGGAATCCTGGCGTATCTGGCCACGACCCCGCGGGCCCGCCGCTATCTGTCGGCGCTCTCCGCCACCGTCTCGCTCGGTGTCGGCCTGACCACGGTGTACCTCGGTACGCACTGGCTGAGCGATGTCCTGCTCGGCTGGGCCGCCGGACTGCTGATCCTGCTCGCGCTGCCCTGGTGCGAGCCGCTGATCGGCCGTGCGGAGGCCTTCATCCTCGACCTCCGCGAGCAGTGGCGCGCGCGTCGTCGTCTCGCCCCCTCGCTGCCGGTGGCGGCGGGTGGCCCGCGGCCGGGGATACTCCCCCAGCGCGGTGGAGGCCGGCAGGACGGCGCGGACCGCGAACCGGTCGCCGCGGTGGGCGGCCCGTCGGCCCCCACGAGCAGGCCGGGTACCCAGCTCACCCACACCCCGCAGAGACCGCACCCGCACAGCGTGCGTTCCGAGCGGACACCGGTGACGCCTTCGGGCAGCCGCCGTCCGCCCACCTCACGGCACGCCACGGGCGGCTGATCCGGCTTCCGGACCACCGCTCGTCGTCCACGGCGAAGGCCCCGACCGATCCGGTCGGGGCCTTTTGCGTGGGCCGGCGCACTCCAGGGCGTGACGGGTTCAGGGCGTGCGTCTCGGTGCCGTACGGCAACTCCGCGGCCGCACGGGCCGCATGGGCCGCGTCACGGGGCGTCGTGGGCCCCCTGCGGGCAGCGGGGGCTTCCCCGGCCCGCTGGGGGCCCTTGCCGGGCTTCCGCGCGCTGTGCGGCAGTTGAGGCGTTCCCGAGGGGCCGCTCAGCCCACCCAGCAGCGCTTGACGGTGCCGCCCTCCACCTCGAAGTTGAGCCGGCCCACCAGGTACTCCATGGTGATGATCGACCCAGGCGGCAGCGCCCGGACCGTGGTCCAGCCGCGCTCACGGGCCTGCTGTTCGGCGTCCTCCGCCGAGAGGCCGACATATGCGTCGGCGTCGTCGTCGGGCTGGGCTGAGGGGCTCGGTATGGATGCCATGGCATCCACCGTAGGCGGCAGCGGACGGTGACGGAAGCGGAGGGCGCACCACGCCATAGCCACCCCACGTACCCCACCGGTCACGCTTCTGTCACAGGATCACGACACGCGTTCAGCCCAAACCCTGTCACTCGAACGGGCAGTCCAGGACGGCGTCCGCAGTAATTACGGACAGCCATTCGGACACGCTCAATTCCCGGGTCGAATAACCCGGGACAAACACCGAGAACGAATTGACGGACCGTGAAGAATTCACCGCTTCCTTACACAATCCCCAGCGTGTACGCGTGACCTGTGGCCCGCTGCCGGATCGCGTACCCCGCCGCCCGGCCGTACATGCGCGAGGCCGCGACGCGCTCTGTCGGAGCGCCGCCGGGCGCGAGCATCATGCCCCCCGGCCCGACACCGATGCGAAGATCCGAGCCGCGTACAGCTCGGGTCCCTGTTGCGAGCGGCCCGGCGGACTTCGGCTGGTTCGCCCATGCCCCGCTCAACTCGCTGGAGCGCTCACCGGGCATCGGCGCCGACATGTGGATCATGGGGCTGGCGCTCTCCGGCTTCGGCACGATCCTCGGCGCGGTCAACTTCATCACCACCATCATCGGGATGCGCGCCCCCGGCATGACGATGTTCCGGCTGCCGGTCTCCGAGTCGCCGGCCTTCGATCTGCACCACCCCGAGTACGCGGCCCTGCGTCACAGCGCGCCGGACGCCCCGCACGACGACGTCAGCCGGCTGGGCCCAGAGCCCGGGAGAGGCGGTCCCGCAGCGTCCTGATGTGCTCCGTCAGCTCCTCGGGTTCGACCACCTCGAAGTCGACGCCCAGGAGCAGCACATGGATCACCATCACCTCCAGGCCGGCCGCGCCGGTGCGCAGCAGGCAGCTCGTCGCGTCCACCGCCTCCAGAACACCGTCGGACGGACCGATGATCCGGGCCGCCTCCTCCGCCGACGTGTGCAGCCGGACGACGGCCTGCACCGCGTAGGCGCGGGTCGAGACGCCCCGGGAGACGTACGCGGCCAGATCCTCGGCCGGCGGGGTGCGCGGGGCGAAGCGGGGGCCGTGCGGCGGCGTGGGCGTGATGCGGTCCGCGCGGAACGTACGCCAGTCGCCGCGCTCCAGGTCCCAGGCCACGAGGTACCAGCGGCGCTCGGTGCACACCAGGCGATGCGGTTCGACGGCGCGGCGGCTGACGGAGCCGCTGTGGTCGCGGTACGCGAAGCGCAGCCGTTCGCTGTCCCGGCAGGCGTTCGCGAGTTCCGTGAGGACGGAGGCGTCGACCCGGGACTCCGGTGCGCGCAGCATCGGGACGGTGAAGGCGTTGAGGGCGCCGACGCGGCGGCGCAGCCGGTTGGGCAGCACCTGTTCCAGCTTCGCCAGCGCGCGCACCGAGGTCTCGCCGATGCCCTCGACACCGTTGCCCGCAGCGGTGCGCAGCCCGACGGCAACCGCCACCGCCTCCTCGTCGTCGAGCAGCAGCGGCGGCAGCTCGGCCCCCGCGCCGAGCTGATAGCCACCGCCCGTGCCGGGGCTGGCGTTGACGGGATAGCCGAGCTCCCGCAGCCGGTCGACGTCGCGCCGGACGGTACGCGGCGTGACGCCGAGCCGGTCGGCCAGGTCGGCGCCCGACCACTCGCGGTGGGCCTGGAGCAGGGACAGCAGGCGCAGCAGTCGTGCCGAGGTCTCCAACATGGGGGTGAGTCTGCCAGCGCATGCGGACAGCTTCTGTCCGCATGCGCGGTGCGTGCGTCAACTGCGGGAGGGCTCCGCGGCGTTCAGGGCGAGCCCGCGCCTCACCCGGGAAGGGTCAGCATCATCCCGACCGTGAGGCGGTCCGGAGAGTTGCCGATGACCGTCCGGTTGGCGGTGTACAGCGCCTGCCAGCCGCCCTTCACGCGAAAGCGCGTGGCGATGGCGGAGAGGGTGTCCCCGGGCTGGACGGTGTGGGCCCGGCCCTTGAGCCCGTACCGCTTCGAGCAGACGGGCCAGGCCGTCCACCCCTGGACGCGGAGCACCTCTTCGGCGACCTTGATCTGCTGGGCGCGGGTCGCGAGGTCGGCGCGCGGCGCGTACGCGAGGCCTCCGAACGCCTTCCACGTCGGGTGCCAGAACTGGAGCCCGCCGTAGTAGCCGTTGCCGGTGTTGGTGTTCCACTTCCCGCCGCTCTCGCACTCGGCGACGCAGTTCCACGGCCAGCCGGTCGCCGCGCAGGCGAAAGCAGGAGTGGCTGCCGATGTGGCCGGGGCCGCCTCAATCGCCGCTGCGGCCGAAGCGTCCGAGGTCGCCGCCTGGGCGCCGCCCTGGGGCACGAGAGCCAGCAGCAGGGCTGCAACAGTGGTCGAAAGTGAATGAATTGTCCGCATCGGGGTCACGCTAGGCAGTCGGCTCCCCCGACCACCGCCGCCGCGCACGGAAGGCCGCCACGCCCACCCGGTCGGACCTCGGCCGGCGGGCAGCAGCGGTCCGCCGGATGCCCGCGCCCCTGGGCGCCCACGCGTCGGACGGTTCGATTACGTCCCTCCTTTGCGTGACCCCGGCCCCGGATAACCCGTTGAACCCTTCATGAGCCGGGACCCGCCCGGCATCCGTGATCAAGTCCGAGGAGCCACCCGTGCCGCGCATGCTCGACGTCAGCGAGGACGTACGCGCCGAGATCGGCGACGAAGAAGCCGACCGGCTGCTCGCCGGCGAGAACGCCCCGGGCAGCTACGACTGCACCTCCTGCCGCACCCCGGGCGACTCCGAGCAGGAGCGCACCAGCACGGTCCTGTTCGTGGGTGAGGAGACCGCCGTACTCGCCTTCGCCCACGCCACCTGCATCCCCTCACAGGTCGTCCAGGTCACCGAGGACCAACTGCAGGGGGCCGTGCGGTCCATCACCGCCGAGGAGCCCGCTCCGCAGACCACCCCGGGACAGGCCGTCCTGGGCATCACCAGCGGTCTGGTGCTCATCGACGGCGAGCTGCACCCCGCCCTGGTGGTCGAGCCGACCGCCCCGATCGCCCGCCCCGGCACCACGGGGAACGGCGGCGACGACTTCCTGCCGCTGCTCATCGAGCAGGGCTTCGTGCCGATCTCCGACGTGAACCACCGGCCCGGGCTGCTGGCCGGCTGGTCCGTGCTGATCGCCATGGGACAGCTGCACGCCGTTCTCCAGCCCGGCACCGGCGGCGGCAGCCCGGTCGCCTGGTGGCAGGCCCACCAGCCGCTCCAGGTGACCGACGGCTGGCGAGCGGCCGCCAACAAGTCGCACACGGTGCTGGTGTTCGCCGCGCCGGTCGGCTCGATCGGGCAGCAGCCGCGTGAGGACCTGCTGCGCGAGGCGCTGGAGAAGGCCGCGGCCGGCGGCCGTCTGGTGGCCGCCGCGATGCCGCTCGCGGGCACCTGATCCCGGCGGACCGCCGACCGGGCACCACGGACGCGTGACGGGCGGGGTCGTAGGTCGTTGCAGGTACGTGCACACATACGACCCCTCCCGCCAGCCGTACCAGAGCCAGATCCCCGCCATGCGCCCCGCGCGCGAGGCATCCGGTTCGCCCACGCCCATCTACGACACGCTGTACTCGGAGTACCGGAGGTCGTTCCGGACCCTGCCCGGCGACCGCAGTGGCGAGGAGGACCTCGGCTTCAAGGCGTTCGGCACGGGGCTCAGCAGCAGCCGCGGTTCCGGCTTCGCGGCAGCCGCCCAGCCGGTCCACCCGGGCGCGGGCTGGCAGCCGTATCCCGTCAGCAGCGTGCACGGCGGCAACAACTACCCGGCGGCGCTGCCGCCGGCCCCGCGTCGGAGCATCTGACGCCGCAGCCGCGACAAGGGCGCTGCCCCCGACCGTTCACCGGTCGGGGGCAGCGCCCTTGTCCTGTCGTGTCAGCGCGTCACTTCTTGCGGCCGCGCTTCTCCCGCACCCGCACCGAGATGTGGATCGGGGTGCCCTCGAAGCCGAACTCCTCCCGCAGCCTGCGCTCCACGAAGCGGCGGTAGCCGTGCTCCAGGAAGCCGGAGGCGAAGAGGACGAACCGCGGCGGCTTGGTGCCCGCCTGGGTGCCGAACAGGATGCGGGGCTGCTTGCCACCGCGGATCGGGTGCGGGTGGGAGGCGACGATCTCGCCGAGGAAGGAGTTCAGCCGTCCCGTCGGGACGCGCGTCTCCCAGCCGGCGAGCGCGGTCTCGATCGCCGGGACCAGCTTCTCCATGTGCCGGCCGGTGACGGCCGAGACATTCACCCGGGGCGCCCAGGCGATCTGGGCGAGCTCGGTCTCGATCTCGCGCTCCAGGTAGTAGCGGCGCTCCTCGTCGAGGGTGTCCCACTTGTTGAACGCCACGACCATGGCACGGCCGGCCTCGACCGCCATGGTGATGATGCGCTGGTCCTGGACGCTGATGGACTCGGACGAGTCGATCAGGACGACGGCGACCTCCGCCTTCTCGACCGCGGCGGCGGTCCGCAGGGAGGCGTAGTAGTCCGCGCCCTCCTGGAGGTGGACGCGGCGGCGGATACCGGCCGTGTCGATGAACTTCCAGGTGATGCCGCCGAGCTCGATCAGCTCGTCGACCGGGTCGCGGGTGGTGCCCGCCAGCTCGTTGACGACCACCCGGTCCTCGTTGGCGACCTTGTTGAGCAGCGAGGACTTTCCGACGTTCGGGCGGCCGATGAGGGCGATGCGGCGGGGGCCGCCGACGGCGTTGCCGAAGGTCTGGGCCGGTGCCTCGGGCAGGGCCTCGAGGACGGCGTCGAGCATGTCGCCCGTACCGCGGCCGTGCAGCGAGGAGACCGGGTGCGGCTGGCCGAGGCCGAGCGACCACAGCGCGGTGGCGTCCGCCTCGCCGCTCTGTCCGTCGACCTTGTTGGCACACAGCACGACGGGCTTGCCCGCCCGGCGCAGCAGCTTGACGACGGCCTCGTCGGTGTCGGTGGCGCCGACGGTGGAGTCGACCACGAAGACGACCGCGTCGGCCGCCTCGATCGCGTACTCGGCCTGGGCGGCGACGGAGGCGTCGAGCCCCAGGACGTCCTGCTCCCAGCCGCCGGTGTCGACGACCTTGAAGCGGCGGCCCGCCCACTCGGCCTCGTAGGTGACGCGGTCGCGGGTGACGCCCGGCTTGTCCTGGACGACGGCCTCACGGCGGCCGATGATGCGGTTCACCAGGGTCGACTTGCCGACATTGGGGCGGCCGACGACGGCGAGGACGGGCAGCGGGCCGTGCCCGGCCTCCTCGATGGCGCCTTCGACGTCCTCGACGTCGAAGCCCTCTTCCGCGGCGAGCTCCATGAACTCCGTGTACTCGGCATCGCCGAGCGCTCCGTGGTCGTGCTGGTCGTTCATGAAGTCCGTTCCTCGTTCATCGATGGATCGCGCGATCCACTACTCAAGTCTGGCCTAGCGCCCGGTGAGGCGCCTGGCATCCACCAGGTGGGCTGTCAGCCGCTCCTGGATCCGTACGGTGGCCTCGTCCAGCGCCTTGCGGGTACGGCGCCCGCCGGCGTCGCCCGCTTCGAAGGCGTCCCCGAACACGACGTCCACCTTGCTGCGCAGCGGGGGCAGCTGCCGTATCAACCGTCCGCCGCGCTCACTGCTTCCCAGCACCGCGACCGGGACGATCGGAGCCCCCGAGCGTACGGCGAAGTAGGCGAGCCCCGCGCGCAGCGAGGCGAAGTCTCCTTCGCCGCGGCTGCCCTCGGGAAAGATGCCGAGGACACCCCCAGTGTCCAGCACGCCGAGCGCGTTGGATATCGCGGTGCGGTCGGCGCTCGACCGGTCCACCTTCAGCTGACCGATTCCCAGCAGGAACGGGTCGAGGGGACCGACGAACGCCTCCTTCTTGATCAGGAAGTGCACGGGCCGGGGCGCGGTGCCCATCAGCATCGGCCCGTCGATGTTGTGCGAGTGGTTCACGGCCAGGATGGCGGGCCCGGTCGCGGGAACCCGCCAGGCGCCGAGCACCCGCGGCCTCCACAGCCCGTACATCAGACCGATCCCGATACGGCGACCGACGGCGGCGCCCCGCTCGGACGGCAGGGTCACCGGGCCGCCCGCTTCTCCTCGACGAGGGTGACGACACATTCGACGACCTGCTGGAGGGTCAGCTCGCTGGTGTCCACCTCGACGGCGTCGTCCGCCTTGGCGAGCGGGGAGGTCTTGCGGCTGGAGTCGGCCGCGTCCCGCTTGATCAGGGCGTCCCGGGTGGCCGCCACGTCGGAGCCCTTGAGCTCGCCGCTGCGGCGGGCCGCACGGACCTCCGGCGTCGCGGTCAGGAAGATCTTCAGATCGGCGTCCGGCAGGACCGTGGTGCCGATGTCGCGGCCCTCGACGACGATGCCGCCCGTCGCGGACGCGGCGATGGAACGCTGGAGCTCGGTGATCCTCGCCCGCACCTCGGGGACGGCGCTGACCGCGCTCACCCTGGCGCTGACCTCCGGGGTCCGGATGGGGGCCGCTGCGTCCACACCGTCGACGGTGATCGTCGGGCCGTCCGGGTCGGTCCCCGAGACGATCGCGGGCTTGCCGGCGGCCATGGCGATCGCGGCGGGGTCGTCGACGTCGACACCATTGGTGATCATCCACCAGGTGATCGCCCGGTACTGGGCACCGGTGTCCAGGTAGCTCAGCCCGAGCGCGGCGGCCACCGCCCTGGAAGTGCTCGACTTGCCCGTGCCGGCGGGGCCGTCGATGGCGACGATCACGGATTCCACGGTGTCGGACACCTTTCCTGGTCTGCGGAGAGGGCCGGCGGAATGCCGAGGGGCCCCGAACAAGGTTACCGATTGCCGGGCACCGTCCTGACACACGGATGGCGGAGCCCGGATCACCCGGTTCGGGGAGCCCGCTACGGCCGGATCGACCAGCCGCGTTCGCGCAGGGAGGCCGCCAGGACGGGAGCCGCCGCCGGGACCACCATCAGTTGCACCAGGCCGGCCTGCTGACCGGTCGCGTGCTCGATCCGGACGTCCTCGATGTTGACGCCGGCCCGGCCGGCGTCCGCGAAGATCCGCGCCAGCTCGCCCGGCTCGTCGCTGATCAGCACGGCGACGACCTCGTACGAGGCCGGTGCGGCGCCGTGCTTGCCCGGGACGCGGGCGCGTCCCGCGTTGCCCCGCAGCAGGACGTCCTCGATGCCCTCGACGCCGACCTGCCGCTTGGACTCGTCGGCCGACTGCAGGGCGCGCAGGGCCTGGACCGTCTCGTCCAGGTCGGCGGCCACCCCGGCGAGCACATCGGCGACGGGCCCCGGGTTCGCGGACAGGATCTCGACCCACATGCGGGGGTCGGACGCGGCGATCCGTGTGACGTCGCGGATGCCCTGACCGCACAGGCGTACGGCCGTCTCGTCGGCCTCCTCCAGGCGGGCGGCGACCATCGACGAGATCAGCTGGGGGGTGTGCGAGACGAGCGCGACGGCGCGGTCGTGGGCGTCGGCGTCCATCACCACGGGGACGGCACGGCACAGTGCGACCAGTTCGAGCGCGAGGTTGAGGACCTCGGTGTCGGTGTCGCGGGTGGGCGTGAGGACCCAGGGCCGGCCCTCGAAGAGGTCGGCGGTGGCGGCGAGCGGACCGGAGCGCTCCTTGCCCGACATCGGGTGGGAGCCGATGTACGAGCGGAGATCGAGACCGAGGGCCTCCAGCTCGCGCCGCGGTCCGCCCTTGACGCTGGCCACGTCGAGATAGCCGCGGGCGGTCCCGGCACGCATGGCGTCCGCCAGCGCGGCGGCGACATGGGCGGGCGGCACGGCGACGATGGCGAGGTCGACCGGTCCCTCGGGCGGCTCGTCCGTACCGGCGCCGAGCGCGGCGGCCGTACGCGAACGCTCCGGGTCGTGGTCGACGAGATGAACAGCGATCCCGCGGCCCGCCAACGCGAGCGCCGCCGAGGTGCCGATCAGACCGGTTCCGATGACGACGGCGGTTCTCACTGGGCGATGTCCTTGCGCAGGGCGGCGGCGGTGCCGAGGTAGACGTGGGCGATCTCGGACCGGTCGAGGTGTGACTCGACATGGGCCAGTATCCGTACGACGCGGGGCATCGCGCCGACGACGTCCAGTTCCTGCGCACAGATCAGCGGTACGTCCACGATGCCGAGGTTGCGCGCCGCGGCGGCCGGGAAGTCGCTGTGCAGATCGGGGGTGGCGGTGAACCAGACGCTGATCAGGTCGTCCGCGACCAGCCCGTTGCGCTCCAGCACGGCGGTGAGCAGCTGGCTGACCTGCTCGTCCATGTGTCCGGCGTCGTCCCGTTCCAGCTGGACCGCCCCGCGGACCGCTCGTACCGCCACCTCGTGCTCCTCACCTTGGCGCTGCTCCGTTCAGCGTAGTCACGCGGCCGGGCGCGGGAGCGCCACGACCGCTCTCCGAGACGGGCCGCCGGTACGTCCCGGGCGCCGGAGCCGCGAGCACCGGCGCCGCCGGGTGCCGTCGGTCAGAGCTGCTGCTGCCGGATGAGGTCCTCGATGGACTGGCCCGCGGGCGGCACCGCTCCGTCCGGGGTGAGCTTGTCCACCGTCTGCGGCAGCACCTGGGCGATCTGGTCGGCGGCCTGCTGCGGTGTGACCCCGGCGTCCTGGGCGACCTTCTGCAACGTCGCCTCCGGCACCGCCTCGGCGATCTGCACGCCGCTGACGGGCTGGTTGGCCCCTGTACCGATCCACGACTGGGCGTGGTCGGCCAGGCCGGACTTGGTCAGCATGTCCACCAGCCCGCCGAGCGGGCTGCCGCCGGCAGCGCCGTTCCTGTTGCCGAGTGCGCTGATCAGGGCGCCGAGGATGTTCGCGGCGCCGCCGGAGCCGGCGCTCTGCTGACCACCGCCGAGGAGGCCGCCCAGAAGACTGCCGAGGTCGTTACCCGCCATGGTTGTGCCCTTCGGTGAGGTTCGGTGAGGGTCCGCAGAAGTGAGGCCCGGTCAATGTCACCCGGATCACATGCGGTCGCCACTCGAACCCCTCCCGCGACGGACCGGGTACCACCGCGCTGCGCTACAACTGGCGCATGCTCTTTCACGTCGTACCCGTGGACGAATGGACGACGGACGTCGACCGTCCGTACGCCCCTGCCTCACTGGTCTCCGAGGGCTTTGTGCACTGCTCGCCCGACGGCCCGGCAGCGCTCGCGATCGCTGACGGCCTCTACCGCGACGTGCCCGATCTGCTGGTGCTCCAGATCGACGAGGCGGAGCTCAGCGCCGAAGTCCGCTGGGAAGGCTCGCAGGACATGCTGTTCCCGCATGTGTACGGGCCGATCGAGCGCTCCGCGGTCACGGCGGTGCTCGCCGTACGCCGCGACACGGACGGCCACGCGCGGGAACTCACCCCCTGGGTGTGACCCTCGGTGGCGCCCTGGCGGTACGCGTTGGGCTGTCGGGCGTACGGCACAGGCGTGATCGGGTACGCGCCGACAGGTTGCTTCTTCTCGGCGGCGTTCAGGGCCAAGATGCTCCTGGCGCACGGCCGGGGGGCACAACGGAGGGAGACGAGCCATGGACGCACAACGGCGTACGGTGCTGACCGCAGGCACGGCAGGTGCTCTGGCACTGATGATGGGATGCGGCGAGAACGGCGACGAGGGCGCGGCCGCGTCCGAGCAGCCGACCTCTCCCGGTGCGACGACCGCAACCGAGGAATCGCCCGCGGGCTCGGCGCCGGCCGGTGAGGAGCTGGCGCGGACCACCGACATCCCGGTGGGCGGCGGAAAGGTGTTCGCGGACCAGAAGGTCGTGGTCACCCAGCCGACGGCCGGTCAGTTCAAGGCCTTCTCCGCCATCTGCACCCATCAGGGCTGCACCGTGGACAAGGTCGCCGACGGCACCATCGACTGCCCCTGCCACGGCAGCAGGTTCCGTGTCGCGGACGCGTCGGTGGCGAAGGGTCCGGCCACGAAGCCCCTGCCGCCCAAGCAGATCACCGTCTCCGGGGAGACGATCCTGCTCACGTAGCCTGTGCCGCATGACCCCGCATGAGCTGGTGCGCGACCACACGATCTACTCATGTGTCATGGGTTCGCGCGCCTTTGGGCTGGCGACGGAGGACAGCGACACCGATGTGCGTGGTGTGTTCGTCGCACCCACCCCGCTCCACTGGCGCTTCGAGAAGCCCCCGACGCACGTCGAGGGCCCGGCCGAGGAGCAGTTCTCCTGGGAGCTGGAGCGCTTCTGCGATCTGGCGCTGCGTGCCAACCCGAACATCCTGGAGTGTCTGCACTCCCCGCACGTCGAGCGCATCGACGCCACCGGCCGTGAACTGCTCGCCCTGCGCGAGGCGTTCCTGTCCCGCGAGGTCCACCGGACGTTCGTGCGCTACGCCGAGGGCCAGCACAAGAAGCTGGAGTCGGACGTCCGCCGGTACGGCGCACCGCGCTGGAAGCACGCGATGCATCTGCTGCGGCTGCTGGCGTCCTGCCGGGACCTGCTGCGCACCGGGGAACTCGTCCTCGACGTGGGCGGGGACCGGGAGCGTCTGCTGGCCGTCAAGCGCGGCGAGTTCAGCTGGCCCGAGATCGCGTCGTGGATGGCCCGCACGGCCGACGAGGCCGATGAGGCGGCGCTCCGCACGCCTCTGCCGCCGGAGCCGGACCGCGCCCGCGTCGAGGACTTCCTCGTACGGGTCCGGCGGGCCTCAGCCCTCCAGCCGGACGCGGACCACGAGCGCGCCGAGGGCGGCGTGGGCGGAGGCCTCGTCGGGCAACCGTGAGGTCTGCTGCGACTCGTCGAGGACGAGGTGCAGCGCTTCGACGTCCGCCCGGGCCCTGTCCTTGTCGACGCCGGAGGCGAGACCGTGCTCGGCGTCCGCCTTGGCCGCGATCAGGTCGGGCAGGTAGGCGGGAGCCGGCACCTCGTCGAGCAGCGTGGGCAGATGCGCCTGCACCTCGCCGCTGCGCATCAGACGGATACCGGTCAGCAAGGTGCGGAAGGTGTAGAGCAGCGGCTTGAGTTCGCCGGTCTTCTCGAAGAGCCGCCACTGCGTGGACGCGAAACCCCGGTAGTGGTGGGCGTGGTGGACGGTGAGCACACCGGGTGCGAGGGCCACCAGCTCGCCGTGGGCCGCTCCGGTGTGAACGACCAGCGGGGACAGCAGCTGCTCCAGCACATAGCCGTTGCGGCGCAGCATGAGCCGGACGAACTTCCGCAGGTCGTGCGTGACCAGGTCCATCTCGGTCCCGTCCCGGTCCCACATCAGGGAGCGGGTCTCGTCGGGCTCGTGCAGCCCGACGAGCTCCGCCACCGGGAGAAGATGGACGCCCCGCAGGTCCACGTCCGAGTCCTTGGACGGGAATCCGTACAGGTGGGCCCCCGAGACGGTGGCGAAGAGCAGGGGGTCGGGCTGTTCGGCGACGACGGGGCCGAGGTCCATGTCGAGTGGGGCAGTCATGGATCAAGAATCCCAGAGCGCTCCGAGGGACATCAGGTCGCTGCGGTACTCGATCCGCTCCGACCACTCCTTGGGCCACGCCCCGGCGCCCAGGTGCGCCCCCGCGAAGGCACCGGCGAGGCAGGCGATGGAGTCCGAGTCGCCCCGCGTGCAGGCGGCCCGGCGCAGCGCGGTGGCCGGCTCGTCCGGGAAGAGCAGGAAGCACAGCAGCCCGGTCGTGAGGGCCTCTTCCGCGATCCAGCCGTCCCCGGTGGCCAGGCACGGATCCGTCTCCGGGTTGGTGGTGCGCAAGGCGGTGGCGAGCCGTTCGAGCGCCTGGAGGCACTCGTCCCAGCCGCGGGCGATGAAGGCCTGGGGCGTGGGGTCGTGGGAGTAGGTCCAGAGGTTGCCGAGCCAGCGCTCGTGATAGCGGCTGCGGCTCTCGTAGGCGTACGAGCGGAGCTGGCCCACCAGCCCCATCGGTTCGCCGCCCTGCGCCAGCAGGTGCACGGCCCGGGCGGTGAGGTCGGAGGCCGCCAGCGCGGTGGGGTGGCCGTGGGTGAGCGCCGCCTGCAACTGAGCGGCGCCCGCCCGCTGTTCCTCACTCAGTCCGGGTACGAGACCGACCGGCGCGACCCGCATGTTGGCGCCGCAGCCCTTGGAGCCGATCTGGCTGGCCTCCTGCCAGGGACGGTCGCTGTCGAGCTTCTCGCAGGCGACGAGGCAGGTGCGGCCGGGGGCGCGGTTGTTGTCCGGTGAGTGGTACCAGTCGACGAACTCCTTGCGCACCGGCCCGGCCATACGGGAGGCGTCCAGCACCCCGCGGTCCATGGCGGTGCGTATGCCCCGGCCGAGGGCCAGGGTCATCTGGGTGTCGTCCGTGACGATCGCGGGCCCGGGCAGCTGCATCTCCCGCCAGGGTCCGGTCTTGGCAAGAATCTGCGGTACGTCGTTGAACTCGGTCGGGAAGCCGAGCGCGTCCCCGATCGCCAGTCCGATCAGCGAGCCGGTCGCGGCCTGCTTGGTGACGGTCCTCGTGGTCCTCAGCGTGGTCATGACTGCCGTCCTTCCGGTCGCAGGAGTGGAGGGTGCAGGGCCGATGCGGCACCGGCCCGGTAGATCGCGGCGGGTTTCCCCCGGCCGCCGGTGCGGCGCGGCGCGCCCTCGACGGCTTCGACGAAGCCGGGTGTGGTGAGGACTTTCCGCCGGAAGTTGGGCCGGTCCAGCTCGACGCCCCAGACCGTCTCGTACACCTGCTGGAGCTCGCCGAGGGTGAACTCGGGCGGGCAGAAGCTGGTGGCCAGGCAGGTGTACTCGAGCTTGGCACCGATGCGTTCGTACGCGTCGGCGAGGATCCGGTCGTGGTCGAAGGCCAGCGGGGACGCGGACGCGAGCGGCATCCACTGGGCATGGGCCGCGTCCCCGCCGCCGCGTGGTTCCGGCAGGTCGGGCAGCAGGGCCGTGTAGGCGACGGACACCACCCGCATCCGCGGGTCGCGGTCCGGATCGCTGTAGGTGCGCAACTGCTCCAGGTGCAGGTGCTCGACGGTCCGCTGCGACAGCCCGGTCTCCTCGGCCAGTTCGCGGCGTGCGGCGCATTCGGCGGACTCCCTGGGCCGCACGAAGCCGCCGGGCAGGGCCCAGGCGCCCTGGTACGGGTCCTCACCGCGCCGCACGAGCAGGACATGCAGCCGTTGCTCGCGGACCGTGCAGACGGCGAGGTCGACGGTGACCGCGAAGGGAGGGAAGGCTCCCGGGTCGTAGTCCTGCATCAGCGGCGCTCCGGGAGTGGGTCGGCGAGGTCCCAGCCCTCGTCGAGCAGGGCGTCGACGGCGGCCACGGCGGTGGCGAGCCGCTGCTCGTGCGGGCCGTGCAGACGGACGGTACGCCGGCCGGTGCGCTCCAGTTCGTCGGCGAAGCGGCCGGTCATCCACGGTCGCAGATGTTCCCCGTCGCGCAGTCCGTCGTCCTCGAAGTCCACGCCTTCGTGGTCGGTGAGCAGCCACAGATGCTGTCTGCCGTGTGCGGCGATCCGCGCCACCTCGTCGTGGCTGCCGCCGAGGTAGCGCTCGTGCCACACCGTGGTGGCGAAGGCGTCGGTGTCGCAGAACAGCACCGGCGAACCGGCGCGGGCGGCCGCCTCCTCCAGCTCCGTCTGCCGCCGGGCGATGACCGGGAACTCGTCCGACGAGAAGGACACCTCGCTCCAGTCGGCCCCCGGCCGCACCGAGCGCAGCCGGGCCAGCTTCCGTTCGCTGAACTCCCGCCCGTACTCCGGCACACAGTGGGTGCGGGACCAGACGCCGCCGCGCCGCCGGTAGTGGTCCGTGAGCGCGCGGGCCATCGTCGTGGTGCCCGTCGACTCGGCGCCGAGCACGACGACGCGGCGGGCGAGCGCCGCGCGGACGGGGGCCCGCAGCAGGTCCCAGGAGCCGACGGGGTCCTTGCGCACAGCCGTCCCGGAGACCGGGAAGAGCGTGCGGTCGGGGTCGACGCACACCGCCTCGGCACCGAACCGGCGGCCCAGTTCCTGTCCGTACGTCTCGGAGGTGAAGACCGCGTCCACCGGCTCGGGCACGGCGGCGCGGAAGACCGCCATGTGCGCCTCCCACACGTCCGGGTCGTTCAGATCCACCGGGATGTCGTCGACGGCGCCGACGACCCGTACGTCCGGGTGGACTTCGCGCATCCACGCCAGGCGCTCCGCGAGCGGGATCGACTCGACCGCGGAGGCGCAGACCAGGACGGTGAGCCGCTCACACCGGTCGGCCGCGGTCGCCACGAGATGGTGGTGGCCCGCGTGCGGCGGATAGAACTTCCCGAGGACGAGGCCGTGCCCGTACCGGCTCATGCCCGTACCCCGGCGGGCTCACCGGGCACGGCTGCGAGATCACGCGACCAACTGCGCAGTCCCAGCACACAGAGCGTCATGAACCCGACGTAGAGCAGCGAGGTCAGATACAGCTCCTTGTACGCGTACAGCGGGATGTAGACGACGTCGGCCGCGATCCACAGCCACCACGACTCGACCCGCTTGCGGCACTGCCCGTAGGTCGCCATCAGCGACAGGGCGGTGGTCAGCGCGTCCCAGAAGGGGACGGTCGAGTCGGTGGCGCGGGCGAGCAGGAGAGTCAGCCCGGCGGTCCCCACCACCCCCGCCGCGCACAGCCACGACCATTCCGTGCGGCTCGTGCGCCGCACCGGAAGGCCGTCGCGGCCTGGTCCACCCCCGTGGGTCCAGGTCCACCAGCCGTACACGGCGAGGGTGATGAAGACGATCTGAAGGCCGGCGTCGGCGTACAGCCCGGCCTGGACGAAGAGAAGGATGAAGAAGAGGTTGTTGGCGATGCCGATCGGCCAGTTGGCGAGGTGCTGACGGGCGACGAGCCAGACGCAGAGCGCGCCGCTGCCGAACCCGAGGACCTCGGTCCAGCTCACCGGGGTGTCGAGAAGGGTGAACAGCGGCTGCTGCAACGGTTCGACGATGTCCGCGAGACTCACGCCCGCCTCCTTAATGGTCACTCTGACTATAAAGGCAGACGGGCGGTCCCACAAGGCGCGGCCCCGGGAACGACGAAAGCCCGCGGCATCAACTGCCGCGGGCTCTGCCTGCGTTGCGTCCCGGAACCGTAGGATCCGGCGCAACGGGACCCTCTAGAGGCCGACTTCCTTCATCAGCATGCCGACCTCGGTGTTCGTCAGACGGCGCAGCCAGCCCGACTTCTGGTCGCCGAGACCGATCGGCCCGAACGACGTCCGCACCAGCCGCTCGACCGGGAAACCGGCCTCGGACAGCATCCGGCGGACGATGTGCTTGCGGCCCTCGTGGAGGGTCACCTCGACCAGGTAGTTCTTGCCGGTGTTCTCCACCACGCGGAAGTGGTCGGCGCGCGCGTAGCCGTCCTCCAGCGGGATGCCGTCCTTGAGCCGCTTGCCGAGGTCGCGCGGGAGCGGGCCCTGGATCGCGGCCAGGTAGGTCTTCTTCACCCCGTACTTGGGGTGGGTGAGACGGTGGGCCAGTTCACCGTGGTTGGTGAGCAGGATGATGCCCTCGGTCTCGGTGTCCAGCCGCCCGACGTGGAACAGCCGCGTCTCGCGGTTGGTGACGTAGTCGCCCAGGCACTGACGGCCGTCGGGGTCCTCCATCGTGGAGACGACACCCGCGGGCTTGTTCAGCGCGAAGAAGAGGTGCGACTGGGTCGCGACGGTCAGCCCGTCGACCTTGATCTCGTCCTTCTCCGGGTCGACCCGGACACCCTGCTCGACGACGACCTGGCCGTTGACCTCGACCCGGCCGGAGTCGATCAGCTCCTCGCAGGAACGACGCGAACCCATACCGGCCCTGGCCAGCACCTTCTGCAGGCGCTCGCCCTCCTGCTCGGCGCCGGGGAAGGTCTTGGGCGTCTTCACCTCGGGCTTGTTCGCATAGCGCTCGCGGTTGCGCTCCTCGGTCCGGGCGTCGTACTCACGCGAACGCGAGGGGGCGGTCCGCCCGCGGCCTCGCTGGGGGGACTGCTTCGGGCCGCCCTTGGCACCGCCGCGGGCTCCCTCTCCCCGCCCCTTCTTCGGCGCCTCGGAGGAACCACCGACGTCGTAGCGGCGCTCCTCGGGCCGGGGCTTGCCCGAGCGCTTCTGCTGGTCGTCGCGGTTGTTGCCGGCACCCCGGTAGTTGCCGCGCCCGCTGCTGTTGTTGCCGCTGCTTCGCATCAAAGTTCCGTCGTCTTGTCGTCTTCGTCGGTGTCCGGAGCATCCGGATCGAACGACGGCACCCCTTCCAGCGTCTCGGCCTCGATCGCCTCGGCCTCGGGGAGGAAGGGCGCGAGCTCCGGGAGCTCGTCCAGGCCGCGCAGGCCCATCCGCTCCAGAAAGTAGTTCGTCGTCCTGTACAGGATCGCACCTGTTTCGGGTTCCGCGCCCGCCTCCTCGACCAGACCGCGCTGAAGGAGGGTGCGCATGACGCCGTCGCAGTTCAC
Organism: Streptomyces sp. CA-251247; assembly: GCF_050952975.1. Classification (NCBI taxonomy): domain Bacteria; kingdom Bacillati; phylum Actinomycetota; class Actinomycetes; order Kitasatosporales; family Streptomycetaceae; genus Streptomyces; species Streptomyces sp. CA-251247. Next base: position 1,741,692 of record NZ_CP191861.1, read on the forward strand.
TCCGCGCACCGCGGAGACCCGCGAACGGCTGACCGGCTGACGGTACGCGACGACCGCGAGGGTCTCCAGCGCCGCCTGGGTGAGGCGTGCGTGCTGCCCGTCCAGGACGAAGCGTTCCACCGCGTCGGCGTGCTCCGCGCGTGAATAGAAGCGCCAGCCGCCCGCCACGAGCCTCAGCTCGAAGCCACGGCCCTGGACGGTGTACTCGTCGGCCAGCTCCCGCAGAGCGTCCGCCACCGCCCTGCGCGGCTGCTCCAGGACCTTGGCGAGGTGCTCCTCGGTGGCGGGCTCGTCCACCACCATCAGAACGGCCTCGAGGGCGGGCTTGAGATCACTCACGCCTTCTCCTCAGGAATCTCGGGTGCTCGGTCGAACTCGTCGGTGACGGTCGCCTCCGCGTCACCGCCGGTCCAGGTGACCAGGAGCTCCCCGAGGGCGTCCTCCTGGTCGAGGACGACGGCCTTGTCCCGGTAGAGCTCGAGGAGGGCCAGGAAGCGGGCGACGACGGTGAGGGTGTCCGCGGCGTCGTCCGCGAGCTCCCGGAAGCTGACCTGCCCGCGCTCCTTGAGCAGGGCGACGACGATCTCACCCTGCTCGCGCACGCTGACCAGCGGGGCGTGGATGTGGTCGACGTAGACCTGCGGCCGGGGCTTGGGCTGCATGGCTTTCACGGCCAGCCTGGCGAAGCCCTCGGGGCCGATGCTGATGACCACGTCGGGCAGCAGCTCGGCGTGGTGCGCCTCCAGCCCCACGGTCCGCGGGTACCGGCGGGACTCGGCGTCCAGCCGGACGTTGAAGATCTCGGCGATCTGCTTGTACGCGCGGTACTGGAGCAGCCGCGCGAAGAGCAGATCCCGCGCTTCGAGCAACGCGAGATCGGCCTCGTCCTCGACCTCGGCGGAGGGGAGCAGACGGGCGGCCTTGAGATCGAGCAGGGTCGCGGCGACCACGAGGAACTCCGTGGTCTGGTCGAGGTCCCAGTCGTTGCCCATGGCGCGGATGTACGTCATGAACTCGTCGGTGACCTTGGACAGGGCGACCTCGGTCACATCGAGCTTGTGCTTGGCGATCAGCTGGAGCAGAAGGTCGAAGGGGCCCTCGAAGTTCGCGAGCCGGACCTTGAACCGGCCGTCGTCGGGCTCGGGCTCTGGGGGCTGGTCCGACTGGTCCGGCCGGTCCGGTTCCTGACCGTCGGGCGAGGGGGGCTCGACGGGCGCCGGGACCGCGGGCGTGGCCCCGTCCGGGGCCGCGCTCTCGTCGCTCTCGTCGAGGACGTCCCCCAGGACGCCACCGGGCGCGCTGTGCGGGATCGGGAGCACGTCCGTGGCCGCGGGCTCGGGCCGGTACGCCGGGGGCGCGAGGGAGGCGTCCAGGGCGACGGGCACGTCATCGGGCTCGGGGGCCTCGGCAACGGGCTCCGCGACCGACACGGTCTCGGCCACCGGCTCGGGCACGCGCTCGGGGGTGACAGGTGCCGGCTCGGGCTCCGCGACCGGCACGGTCTCGGCCACCGGCTCGGGCACGCGCTCCGGGGCGACAGGCGCCTCGGCAACAGACGCGTGGGCGACGGGTGCTTCGGCAACGGGCTCGGGCGCGTATGTCTCGGTGTCGGGCTCCGGAACCGCTTCGGGCCCGGCCTCCGGATCGCCGGGCAGCGGGCCGGCCGGCCCCCAGGACCCCGCCTCCGTATCGCCCGGCGGACGCGTCGACCCCGGGCCCCGGCCGAGCGCGCGGCGGGACGAACGGGCGGGATCAACGGGCGGCGGCATCGTGGTCCAGGGGCGGAAGGAGCAGGCAGGGGCAGCGCGAGGCTACCGTCAGCGGCCGCGCAGCCGGCGTACGAGGATGCTCGCGTCGCCCCGCTGCTCGAGATCCGCCAGCACCACCGCGACCGCCTCGCGGACGATCCGCCCGCGGTCGACGGCCAGGCCGTGCTCGCCGCGCAGCACCAGCCGCGCGTGCTCGAGGTCCATCAGTTCCTCGGCCGAGACATAGACCGTGATCTTCTCGTCGTGCCGTTCGCGTCCGCTCGGGCGGCGGTTCGCACCGCGGCCTCCCCGGGAGCGGCGGGGCTGCGCACCGGCCGCGGCCTCCTGGGGTCGGCGCTTGGCCTCGGCGTCGTCGGTACTCCGGGCCCGTCCTTCGTCGCCCGCGTCGGACTCCGCGGCCGAGTGCTCCTCCGACGACGCCGGTGAGGCGGACGCGTCCGCCGTCTCCACCGGGTCGCTCTCCCCCGCCGGTGCGGGCACCCGCGGTTCGCCGTTCGCCTGCCTGCGCGGGGAGGACGAGTTCAGCGCCATGCCCCCGGTCGTACGGAACAGCTCGTCGGCCCCGGGCAGACTCACTCGGCGTGACACCGGGCGAGCACCTCCCTGGCGAGCTGGCGGTAGGCGGCCGCACCGACCGAGTTGGAGGCGTACGTGGTGATCGGCTCGCCGGCGACCGTGGTCTCCGGGAAGCGCACGGTGCGCCCGATGACCGTGTGGTAGACGTGGTCGTCGAACGCCTCGACCACGCGCGCCAGCACCTCACGGCTGTGCACCGTGCGGGAGTCGTACATCGTGGCGAGGATGCCGTCGAGCTCCAGGTCGGGGTTGAGCCGCTCCTGGACCTTCTCGATCGTCTCGGTCAGCAGTGCCACGCCGCGCAGCGCGAAGAACTCGCACTCGAGCGGCACGATCACCTTGTGCGCGGCGGTCAGCGCGTTGACGGTGAGCAGACCGAGCGAGGGCTGACAGTCGATCACGATGTAGTCGTAGTCGGCCATCAGGGGCTTCAGCGCCCGCTGGAGCGTCGACTCGCGCGCGACCTCGCTGACCAACTGCACTTCCGCGGCCGAGAGATCGATGTTGCTCGGCAGCAGGTCCATGTTGGGAACCGCGGTCTTCAGCAGCACCTCGTCCGCCGCCATACCCCGCTCCATGAGCAGGTTGTAGACGGTGAGGTCCAGCTCCATCGGGTTGACGCCGAGGCCGACCGACAGGGCTCCCTGCGGGTCGAAGTCGACGAGCAGAACGCGCCGTCCGTACTCCGCGAGCGCGGCACCCAGGTTGATGGTCGACGTGGTCTTGCCGACGCCGCCCTTCTGGTTGCACATCGCGATGATCTTCGCGGGGCCGTGATCGGTCAGCGGGCCCGGGATCGGGAAGTACGGCAGTGGCCGCCCGGTGGGGCCGATCCGCTCGCGGCGCTGACGCGCGGCGTCAGGGGCGAGGGTGGCCGCGTACTCGGGATCGGGCTCGTACTCGGCGTCGGGGTCGTAGAAGTGCCCTTCAGGGACTTCCTCGTAGGCGGCGAAGTGGGTGGACTCTCGGCCACTCTCGTTGCCGGCCATGGCGTTCACGTGTTGGCCGTCCATCGTCTTCATCGTGTGGGCTGTCGTCATGTGCGTGGAGTCCTGGTGTGTCGCGGAAGTACGGACAGCGACGGAGCCGACAGCTTCGAGCCCGGAAGACGGGCCCTGGCCCGGCACTGGTGGCACCCCCACGCCCGCGGGGCGTAGGGGATGCGTTCCTGCTTGACCACCCCCGGGAGTAAATGTCGACTCATTCACAAGTCGTCTTACCTCCTTGGACGTGACCAGGAAACTTATCGATAGGTCAGCGTGGCACCATGCCGACGGTTGGCGACTCTATGGCGTGTCACCGCTCCGCAGCAACACAATCAACCGGACCCGGCCCGATGTGTCGGCAACGGAACACCCTTCTGTCAAGGGTGCTCAGACCTTCCGCCGCAACCCGGCGCTCTGGTTTCGAGGGTGTGCGAAACGGTTAAAGGGTTACGTTCGACGCGAGTTGAGCGAGTGCCGCAAAGGCCTCGGACACGCATCCGGCCGGACCTCGCTCTGCAAGATCCGGCCGGTGGCGTGATGTTGACGACGTGCGTTGACTCTCAGCCGAGAAGCGCGCTCAGCTCGACGCTCTGGAGGCCGTGCGCCTCGGCGACCGGACCGTAAACGACCTGGCCATCATGGGTGTTGAGGCCCAGCGCGAGCGCCGAGTCCCGGCGCAGCGCCTCGGCCCAGCCACGGTTCGCGAGCTCCACGATGTAGGGCAGCGTGGCGTTGGTGAGGGCGTACGTCGAGGTGTTCGGGACGGCGCCCGGCATGTTCGCGACGCAGTAGAAGACCGAGTTGTGGACCTGGAAGGTCGGCTCGGCGTGCGTGGTCGGGTGGGAGTCCTCGAAGCAGCCGCCCTGGTCGATCGCAATGTCGACAAGGACACTTCCGGGCTTCATCTTGGCGACGAGCTCGTTGGTGACCAGCTTCGGCGCCTTGGCACCGGGGATGAGAACGGCACCGATGACGAGGTCGGCCTCGACGACCGCCTTCTCCAGTTCGTAGGCGTTGGAGACGATCGTCTGCACCTTGGTGCCGAAGACCTTGTCGGCCTCACGGAGCTTGTTGATGTCCCGGTCGAGCAGGGTGACGTGGAAGCCCATACCGACCGCGATCTGGGTGGCGCTCCAGCCGGAGACACCGCCGCCGATGACGACGGCCCTGCCGGCGGCGACGCCCGGGACACCGCCGGGCAGCACACCGCGGCCGCCGACCTGGCGCATCAGGTGGTAGGCGCCGACCTGGGGAGCGATCCGGCCCGCGACCTCGGACATCGGCGCGAGCAGCGGCAGCGAGCGGTTCGCGGTCTCGACCGTCTCGTACGCGATGGCGGTGGTGCCGGACTCCAGCAGCGCGTCGGTGCACTCGCGGGACGCGGCGAGGTGCAGGTACGTGAAGAGCGTCTGGTCCTTGCGCAGGCGGTGGTACTCCTCCGCGATGGGCTCCTTGACCTTCAGCAGCAGGTCGGCGGTGGCCCAGACCTCGTCGGCGGTGGGCAGGATCTGCGCACCGGCGGCGACGAACTCGACGTCCGTGATCGAGGAGCCGGCACCGGCGTTCTGCTCGATGACGACCTCGTGGCCGTGGCGCACCAGCTCATTCACGCCGGCGGGGGTGATGGCCACCCGGAACTCGTTGTTCTTGACCTCGCGGGGGATGCCGACCTTCACGTCGATCACGGTCCTTGACTCAGGGGATACAGGGGCTTACTTCCATACTTACCCGGACACACGGGGGCATCCAGAGACACCACGAGAACGACCGCGGCGGAGCCAGTCTAATGAAGGACTTCTCCCTGTCTAGCCTTACAAAGCATTAATCTTGAGCCGAAGCACTACGGATTTCGTAGGCAGAACCCTCGTGATTGAGCAACATTTCGGCAGTGGAGCGGTGCACACGGGCCGCAGCCGGGTCACCCAGCCGGTCGAGGGTGTCGGCCAGCCTGAGCTGCAGCGCTGCCTGGAGCCGGTCGTCCCCGGCCCGGCGTGCCCACTCCACGGCCTGCCGGCAGGTGTGCAGGGACTCCTCCGGCCGGCCCGCGTACTCCTGGACGCGGGCCGCCTCGCTCAGCGAACGCGCCTGGGAGGCGAGGTCGCCCACCTTGCGGTAGCCCGCGACCGAGGCGCGCCAGTTGCGCAACGCCTCGCCGTAGAGGCCTGCGTAGGAGTGCACCGCACCGAGACGGCCGTAGAGCCGGGCCTCGTCGGCGCGCTCCCCGCGTCCCTGGCACTGGGCGAGCGCCCGGCCGAACCAGTCGGCGGCCCGGTGCCAGTCCCCCAGCTCCTGGTAGGCACCGCCGACGGATTCCATCGCGCGGCCGGTCGCATACATGTCGTTCGCGGCCCGTCCGGCGTCCAGAGCGGCCCGGTACCGGGCCAGCGCGTCCGCGGTGCGACCGGTCTGCGCGTCCAGATCTCCCAGATTGAGCAGGGCGGCGGCCTGCTCCCGGTGCAGCCCGCGCCGCTCGGCGACCCCGAGCACCAGCTGGTGCAGGCCGTAGAGCTCGGGGGCGGCGGCCTCGGTGCCGCGATGTGCCGCCAGCGCCCGGACGAGTGCGGCGACCAGTCTGCGCGCCAGCGTGTCCAGCCCGCCGTCCTCCACCGCGAGCCGAGCGGAGGCCATGAGCACGGGCTGCCGGGACCTCAGCCACGTCTCGGCGGCCGACGGGTTCGCGAAGCGCATCGCCCGCGGCAGCCCGGCCAGCATCTTGCGTGCCGGTGAACCCTCGGGCTCGGTGACGGCACGGCATGCCTGAAGCTGCCGGACCGTCCGCTCCAGCATCCGCGCCCGCGCCAGCTGCACCTCGGCGGGCTTGTCCTGCGACTCCATCAGGGACCGCAGCAGCGGCGCGAGCGAGCCGGGCACCCGGTGGCGGCTGCCCTCCAGGCGCAGCAGGCCCAGCTGCACGAACTCGTCCAGCACCCGCTGCGCGTCCTCCACCGCGCACCCGCTCAGCGCGGACGCGGTGTGCGCGTCGGCGACCCCGGCGGGCGCGAGTGCCAGCAACCGCAGCATCCGGGCGTTCGTCGGACTCAGCGATCCGTAGGCCAGCCGGAAGGCCCGGGAGAGCGGCCGGGCTCCCTGGGGCTGTTCGTCGTCGTCGGGCACGGCCCGCAGTTGCTTGGTCGCGTCGGCGACCGACGCCTTGGGCCGGGCGGCGAGCCAGCCTCCGACCAGCAGGAGCCCCGCGGGCAGGCCACCGCACTCCTCCGCCACGGTCTCGGCGGCCTGCGGATCCACGGTGATCCGCACCGATCCGGTGAAGGAGCCGAGCAGCTCGATCGCCGCCTTGGCGTCCATACCGCCGAGCGTGCAGGGCCGTACGTCGGGAATGCCGGTCAGCGGGCCCGCGGCGACGGCCACGGCGAGGCAGTCGGAGTTGTCGGGCAGCAGCGGGTCGACCTGCTCGGCGTCGGCGGCGTCGTCGAGCAGCAGGACGACCCGCCGGTCCGCGAGCGTGTCGCGGACCATGCCGGACAGTTCGTCCTCGTCGGCTCCGGGCGGCGAGGGGACGCCGAGCGTGTCGAGCAGATCGCGGGCCGTCTCCTCGGTGGGGACCCGCCGTCCGCCGGGTTCGGTCAGCCGGGCGCGGAGCACCCCGTCGGGATAGGCCGCGGCCAGCCGGCCGATGAGCTCCTCGGCGAGCGCGGTCCGTCCGGAGCCTGGCCGGCCGGCGATCAGCAGAACCCGTGCGCGGGGAGATTTGCGACCGGCGATGGTGTCCAGTCCGGCGCGTTCGATGTCGGCCCTGAGGGCCTTCAACTCCCTTTGCCTGCCGAAGAATTGGCCCCTGGCCGCGCCGGCCCGTCCGCTCGAGTCCACCGCCTGATCCGTCACGGGCCACGCTCCCGTCCAGTCCGCGCACAAGCCGAGCCCGCAGGGGCTCCGCACGGGCGTTCCGAGCCTAGTTCACGCTCTGCGACGAACCGGGTGGAGCAGGCCCGACCGGTCGCCCGATCGGATCAATGGGATATTCGGACAGTGAGACTGACTGACGATCAGGCGTCGAAGGGGCGGGCCGGCCAGGGAGCCTCGGCCGGACGCAGCGAGTCGAGGCCGTCGCCGTCGCGGGCGGCGACCAGCGAAAGGACGCCCACCACGAGGCAGTTGTTGTGCAGATCGCCGGCGAGCACGTCGCGGACGAGTTCCTGCACGGGCACCCGGGCCAGTTCCATGTCGGCCTCTTCGGCCTCGACCTCGAAGCGCTCGCCCTCGGCGGCCGAGAGGTCACGGGCCAGGAAGATGCGGACGGCCTCGTCGCAGCCGCCGGGCGTGGTGTAGACGTCGACCAGCACCCGCCAGTCCTCGGCCTTGACGTGCGCCTCTTCGTACAGCTCGCGCTGGGCGGCGTGCAGCGGGTTCTCACCGGGCACGTCCAGCAGGCCGGCCGGGATCTCCCAGAGCCGCTGGCGCACGGGGTGCCGGTACTGGCGCAGGACGAGCACGCGGTCATCGGGGTCGAGTGCGAGGACCGCGACGGAACCCGGATGCACCTGGTAGTCGCGGCGCGCCACCGCGCCGTCGGGCATGACCACGTCGTCCGCGCGGACGCTGGTCTTCTTGCCCTCGAAGGGGGTCGCGGTCGCGACGACCTGCCACTCCTCGGGGGTGTCCTTGATCGTCATGCCGCCGTCCTCCCGCTGTGCTCGCGCCGGGCCGGGCCGCGAGCGGCCACGTGCCCCGATGGAACCGGGGTACGGATCCCGTGAGGAATGCGTACCCCGGTCCACCGTATCGCCTGCGACTACGCGCCCTGCGTACGCTCCACCGCGGCCTTGACCAGGCCCGCGAACAGCGGGTGCGGGCGGGTCGGGCGCGAGCGGAGCTCCGGGTGCGCCTGGGTGGCCACCAGGTAGGGGTGCACATCACGGGGGTACTCGACGTACTCCACGAGCTTGTTGTCGGGGGACGTGCCCGAGAAGAGGATGCCGGCCTTCTTCTCCAGCTCCGCGCGGTAGGCGTTGTTCACCTCGTAGCGGTGACGGTGACGCTCCTCGACGTAGGGCTCGTCGCCGTAGACCTCGCGCACGATCGAGCCCTCGGCGAGCTTGGCCGGGTACAGACCGAGGCGCATCGTGCCACCGAGGTCGCCCGCGCCCTCCACGTACGCCAGCTGCTCCTCCATGGTGGAGATCACCGGGTGGGCGGTGGCGGCGTCGAACTCGGTGGAGTTGGCCTCGGGGATCTCGGCGAGATGGCGCGCGGCCTCGATCACGATGCACTGGAGGCCGAGGCAGATGCCGAGCAGCGGGACCTTGTTCTCCCGGGCATAGGTGATCGCGCCGACCTTGCCGTTCACACCGCGGTCACCGAAGCCGCCGGGGATCAGGATGCCGTCGACGTCGCCGAGCTGCCGTGCGGCGTCCGCCGGGGTCTTGCAGTCGTCGGAGGCGACCCACTTGACCTTGACACGGGCCCTGTTGGCGAAACCGCCGGCGCGCAGCGCCTCGGTCACCGAGAGATAGGCGTCGGGCAGGTCGATGTACTTGCCGACGAGCGCGATGGTGACCTCGTGGTCGGGGTTGTGCACCCGGTCCAGGAGGTCGTCCCACGTGGTCCAGTCGACATCGCGGAACGGCAGGTCCAGCTTGCGGACGACGTAGGCGTCCAGGCCCTCGGTGTGCAGCACCTTGGGGATGTCGTAGATCGACTTGGCGTCGATCGCGGCCACCACGGCGGCCTCGTCGACGTCGCACATCAGCGAGATCTTGCGCTTGATGGCGGTCGGCACCTCGCGGTCGGCGCGGAGCACGATCGCATCCGGCTGAATACCGATGCTCCGCAGCGCGGCGACGGAGTGCTGGGTCGGCTTGGTCTTCAGCTCGCCGGACGGGCCGATGTAGGGCAGCAGCGAGATGTGTACGACGAAGACGTTGTCCCGGCCGACCTCGTGGCGGACCTGGCGGACGGTTTCCAGGAACGGCAGCGACTCGATGTCGCCGACCGTGCCGCCGACCTCGGTGATGACGACGTCGACGTCGTCGGTCGCCATGCGGCGGATGCGGTGCTTGATCTCGTTGGTGATGTGCGGGATGACCTGCACGGTGTCACCGAGGTACTCGCCGCGCCGCTCCCTGGCGATGACCTGCGAGTAGACCTGGCCGGTGGTGACGTTGGCCGAGCCGTCGAGGTCGACGTCGAGGAAGCGCTCGTAGTGGCCGACATCCAGGTCGGTCTCGGCGCCGTCGTTGGTGACGAACACCTCACCGTGCTGGAACGGGTTCATCGTGCCGGGGTCGACGTTCAGGTACGGGTCGAGCTTCTGCATCGTGACCCGCAGGCCCCGCGCCTTGAGCAGCGCACCCAGGCTGGAGGCCGTCAGGCCCTTGCCGAGGGAGGAGGCGACACCCCCGGTGACGAAGATGTGCTTGGTCGTCATGGATTTGGGCGGCATCGCCAAGAGGGGGCTCCCGTGGTCGCGAGGTGAGATGCGTGTCCGGCATCCCTTCCAGATGGTCAGGGGTGCCGTCAGCTGCGGTTTCGGGGCCTTCGTTCTGCACAGGACGGCCACCGGTCCACGGGGTACCAGGGTATCAGCGACCAGGGGAGGCTGCTTCCGGCCACGCGCCGCCACACGCGTACCCCGCTCACCAGCGACTCACCCTTGGCTCACCCGTTCGGCGGACCCGCGTTGCCAAGACCGTCGCGCGGATCATTGAGGTGCGTCGTATCCTGCTCGGACACTCGCTCTGCCGAGCGATGCAGAGGGAACGCGCGAAGCGCATCGAGCAGGGTGGTGGTGGGCGGCGGGTGGCCGTGGTAACGACAGGATTACCGCCCTTCCCCAAAGCTGCGCCCGGGAGGTACACCCATTCCCGGGACACCTTGCTCGTCAACGACCCTTGACCGCAGTAAGCGCCCCCCGGGGCGAAGTGGCCGTTCGACTGGAGAAACACGTGGCCGGGCGCATCGAGGATTACGCACTCATCGGAGACATGCAGACCGCGGCACTGGTCTGCAGGGACGGCACCGCCGACTGGTTGTGCCTCCCCCGCTTCGACTCGCATGCCATTTTTGCCGGCCTGCTCGGGACCGAGGAGCACGGGTTCTGGAGACTGGGACCGGCCCACGCCGCACATGCCGACCCCCCGCCCGCCGACCGCCGCCGCTACCGGGGCGACTCACTGATCCTCGAATCGGAGTGGGACACCCCACGCGGCACGGTCCGTGTGACGGATTTCATGCCGCCGCGTGACGGCGCCCCGCAGCTGATCCGGATCGTCGAGGGTGTCAGCGGACGGGTGCCGATGCGCTCCGCGCTGCGGATGCGTTTCAGCTACGGACGCGTGGTGCCCTGGGTCCACAAGGTCGACGGGCGCACGGTCGCGGTCGCCGGACCCGACTCGGTGTGGCTCGACTCCCCGACCGAGACATACGGCAAGAACCTCACCACGTACTCCGACTTCACCGTCGCCCCGGGCGAGCGCATCGCGTTCACCATCAGCTGGCAGCCCTCGCACCGCACGCCGCCGGCGATGCCGGACCCGGAGGGCTCGCTGGAGGCGACGGAGGACTTCTGGCGCGAGTGGGTCGAGCACTGCACCTACCACGGGCCCTACCGCGAGGCCGTCGTCCGCTCGCTGATCACGCTGAAGGCGCTGACCTACGCGCCGACCGGCGGGATCGTCGCCGCCCCGACGACCTCCCTGCCGGAGGAGATCGGCGGCGTACGGAACTGGGACTACCGCTACACCTGGCTGCGCGACGCGGCGATCACCCTGTCGTCGCTGCTGCGCACCGGCTATCGCGAGGAGGCCCGCGCCTGGCGCGAGTGGCTGCTGCGTGCCGTCGCGGGCGACCCGGAGAACCTCCAGATCATGTACGGCATCGCCGGCGAACGTGAGCTGGGCGAGGCCGAACTGGACTGGCTGCCCGGCTACGAGAACTCCCAGCCGGTCCGGGTCGGCAACGGCGCGGCCCATCAGCTCCAGCTCGATGTGTACGGCGAGGTCACCGAGGCGCTGCACCTGGCCCATATGACGGGTCTGGCGCGCAACGACTACGCCTCCCTGCTCCAGCTCAAGCTGATCCGCTATCTGGAGAAGCACTGGGACCAGCCGGACGAGGGCATCTGGGAGGTGCGCGGACCGCGCCGCCACTTCGTCCACTCCAAGGTCATGGCCTGGGTCGCGGTCGACCGCACCATCAAGCTGATCGAGTCCGGCGACGCGGACGGCCCGCTGGACCGGTGGCGCGACCTGCGGGACGACATCCACCGCGACGTCTGCGAGAAGGGCTACGACCAGGAGCGGAACACCTTCACGCAGTCGTACGGCTCCAAGGAACTCGACGCCTCGCTGCTGCTCATTCCGCAGATGGGCTTCCTGCCGCCGGACGACAAGCGGGTCATCGGCACGATCGAGGCGATCCAGCGCGAGCTGTCGACGGAGGACGGGTTCGTCCTGCGCTATCCGACCGCGGGCGAGGAGGAGGGCGTCGACGGTCTCGCGGGCGACGAGGGAGCGTTCCTCGCGTGCTCGTTCTGGCTCGCCGACGACCTCGCGATGATCGGGCGGGTCGACGAGGCGCGCAAGCTCTTCGAGAAGCTGCTCGCGCTCCGCAACGACCTGGGACTGCTGGCCGAGGAGTGGGACCCCAAGCTCCAGCGGCAGGTGGGCAACTTCCCGCAGGCCTTCAGCCATGTCCCCCTCATCGACACCGCGCTGCGGCTGACGGCCTCCGGCGCGTACGGCGGCTGACCCCGCCCCCGGCAGGACCGGCGGAGCCCGTTCACCGATCGGGCTCCGCCGAACGGGACTACGATGAAATGGTCCTGATCAGCCCTCGGAAGGGGGCCTGCCATGGCGCCCCACGCCATCGCGGAGGCGGCACTGGGCGGCCTCCGTCAGCAATTGACCGGCGATGCCATCGCCCCCGGTGATCCCGGGTACGACGAGGCCCGCGCCGTCTTCAACGGAATGATCGACCGGCACCCGGCGGTCATCGCGCAGTGCGAGACAGGGGCCGATGTCGCCCGCGCCATCCGCTTCGGCCGCGAGAACGACCTCGAGATCGCCGTACGCGGCGGCGGGCACAGCGTCGCCGGCATGGCGCTCAACGACGACGGGATCGTCGTGGACCTGCGCCGGATGCACACCGTGATCGTCAACCCGGTGGAGCGTACGGCGCGCATCGGCGGCGGAGCCACGATGAGCCACCTCGACCGGGCCTGCCAGCCCTACGATCTGGCGACCACCGGCGGCCGGGCCTCCACCACCGGCGTCGGCGGCTTCACGCTCGGCGGCGGATCGGGCTGGCTGGAGCGGAAGTTCGGGCTCGCCTGCGACAACCTCGTCGCCGTCGAACTGGTGACGGCGGACGGCAGCACGGTGCACGCCAGTGCGGACGAGAATCCGGAGCTGTTCTGGGCGCTGCACGGCGGCGGGGGCAATTTCGGGGTGGCGACCGCCATCACGCTGAAGCTGCACCCCCTGCCGGCGATGTCGATGATGATGCTGCTGTTCCGGCCCGAGGAGGGACTCCAAGTCGCCCGCGCGTACCGGGACTTCCTGAGCTCCGCGCCCGACGAGTTCGGCGGCGGCCTGTTCTATCTCACCGGACCGCCCGAGCCGTTCGTGCCCGACCACCTCGTCGGCAAGCTGACCTGCATCCTGCTGATCACCTACGCGGGAACCGAGATGGAGGCCCGCAATGTGGCCGAGCCGCTGCTGGCGCTCCCCCGCGAGGCCGAACTCATCGCCGAACTCCCGTACGCGGAGCTCCAGTGCATGCTCGACGACCCGCCCGGACAGCGGAACTACTGGTCCGCCGAGTATCTGGCCGGCTTCCCGGACGCGGCCGTCGACGCCTTCACCGCCCGCGCCGGGACCATGCCCGTCCCCTCCAGCTCGCAGCACATCCTGTTCCCGATGGGCGGTGCCGTGGCCGCCGGTCCCGGCGACCACCCCCTGCCCTGGCGCACGGCGCCGTGGGCGGTGCACCCCTTCGGGATCTGGGAGAGTCCGGCGGACGACGAACGGGCCGTCGAGTGGGTCCGTGACGTCCGCGCCGGCATGCGGCCCTGGTCGATCGGCACCGTCTACCTCAACTTCATCGGGCTGGAGGGCGAGGACAGGGTCCTCGCCGCCTTCGGCGAGGAGAACTACCGTCGGCTGGCGGCCGTGAAGACGGAGTACGACCCCGACAACGTGTTCCGGCTCAACCACAACATCAAGCCGCTTCAGCCCGCGGTGTGACCGCGCCCCTTGCGGGACTGCGGGACCCGGGTGATGTGCGGCAAACCCCCGGCCAGGTAGCGTCCGAAGCTCCCGTACTGCCGAGTGAAGCGCGAGGCGACCGTCAGTGGAGACGCAAGGCGAGCCCCAGGGCGGCATCACCGTCCGCCGGGCGCTGGAGCTGCCGGCGCTGCGCTCCGGCCTTCCGGAGGTCGTCGCCGGGGCAGAACGGCTTCAGCGGACGGTCCGCTGGGTGCACGCGGGCGAGGTGCCGAACATCGCCTCCCTGCTGAAGGGCGGCGAGCTGCTGCTCACCACGGGCCTCGGGCTGGGCACCCGGCCCGCCGAGCAGCGCGCGTTCGTACGGCAGCTGGCGGACCGCGGCATCGCAGCGCTGGTGGTGGAGCTCGGGCCCCGCTTCAGCCGGCTGCCCGCCGCGATCGTGGACACCGCCCGCGCGGCCGGGCTCCCCCTGGTGCAGCTGCACCGCGAGGTCCCCTTCGTCTCGGTGACGGAGGAGGTCCACACCGAGATCGTCAACGGGCACTACGCGCTGCTGCGGCGGGCCGAGGACGTGCACCGGCGGTGCACCGAGGTGCTGCTCGGCGGCGGCGGCGTGCCCCAGGTGCTGCGCATCCTCGCGGACTTCACCGCCAACCCGGTCTTCCTGGAGACGGCCGACGGTCAGCTGCTGTACGCGGCGGGCTCCGGGTCCGGCCAGGCGGGCGCCGAACCCCTCCAGGTGTGGGAAGGACTGCGCGGACAGCCTGCCGTGCGCGAGAGTCCGCCGGCCGGGACGGTCCTGGTGGATGTGCCCGGCGGAGGTCAGGGCGCGGCCTCGGTACGGGCCCGGCTGGTGGTGCCGGCGGTCGGCTCCCCGCTGCTGACGGTCCACCGCATGGCGGCGGAACGGGCCGCCGGGCTGCTGGCCGTGGTGCTGATGCAGGCCCGGCAGGAGGAGGAGCTCGCGGCGCGCGGCCGGGGCGACTTCCTGACCGACCTCGCCGAGGGACGCATCACCGCGGAGGACGCACCGGCCCAGGCACGGGTACTCGGCTTCAAGCCCGGCGACGGACCGCTGCTGCCGGTCGTGATGCGACTGGCGCCCGAACTGTCGCCGTCGGGCAACTGGGCGCTGCTCGCCCGCGCCGTGCTGGAGGAACTGTCCGTGGTGGGCGTGCCCGTCCTGCTGGGCGTACGGCCGGTCGAGGGCCGGGTGCCGCTGCTGCTGGGGCTGCGCACCGAGTCCGAACGCACGGCGGTCGCGGACCGGGTGGCCGTGGCACTGCGGGCGGGTGTGGAACGCGCCGGGCTCGAACGCGCGGGCGGCCACCCGCCGGTCGTGGTCGTGGGCGTCGCGGGCGGCTGGGCCGCGGCGTCGGCCGGTCTGCGCCATGCGGCCGAGACGGCGACGGCCGCCCAGGGACTGAGCGACCGGCCCTGGTACGACGCACGCCGGCTGGACACCGACCTGCTGCTGTGGCGGCTGCGGGACCATCCGGATCTGGCCGCGTTCGTGGAGCGCGCCATCGGCCCGCTGCGCGACCACGACGCCACCTCGCGCCCGCCGTTGCTGCCGACGCTGGAGACGTTTCTGGCGCATGCGGGCCGGAAGGCGGAGACGGCACGTGAGCTGCATCTGAACCGTCAGACGCTGTACAACCGGCTGGCCCGCATCTCCGAGCTGCTGGGCACGGACCTGGACGACCCGCAGACGGTGCTGGCGCTGAGCCTGGCGCTGGGGGCGAGACGGCATCTGCCCTGAGGTGAGGCGGTGGCGCGGCAGGCCGCGCTCCCGGCTCGTTCGGGGTTCAGCCGGCCCGTCCGGCGTTCAGCCCGGCACCTTCGCGGTTCAGCCCCGCTCCCGCGGGGCTCAGCCCGGCCCCCTCGCGGTTCAGCCCCGCTCCCGCGGGGCTCAGCCCGGCACCTTCGCGGTTCGGCCCGGCTCCCGCGGGGATCAGCCCGTCCGGCCCGCCGTCAGTTCGTCGTACACGCTCAGCACCTGCGCGATCGTCTCGTCCTCGGTCGGCCAGGTCGCCGCCTGCGCGCGGCCCGCGGCCACCAGCTCGTCCCGCCGCAGGGGATCCCGCAGGAGCCGGGCCACCGCCTCCGCGAGCGCGTCCTCGTCGCCGTAGGGCACCAGTTCCGCCGCGTCACCGACGAGTTCCGGGACACCGCCGACTGCTGTCGCGACCAGCGGCACACCCGCGCGCAGGGCTTCCTGGGCCAGCAGGGCACGTGCCTCCCAGCGGCTGGGGAGCACCGCCACGTCCGCCGCGGAGATCAGATCGCCGATGTCGTCACGCCGGCCCACCAGCCGCACCGGCAGACCCTCCGCCTCGATACGCCGCTGGAGCGCGGCCCGCTCGCGTCCCTCCCCCGCGATCACCACCAGCGGCAGCGGATCGAGGGTGCGCCACCGCGCGGCCGCGTCGAGCAGCGTGCCGTACCCGCGCTGCGGAGTCAGGGAGCCGACGGCCATCACCAACGGCCGGTAGACCACGCCCAGTTCGGCCCGGGCCTTGCCCTCCGAGCTCTCGGCGCGACGCGGGGCGGGCACCGCGACCGGCGCGAAGCGGGCGTCCCGGGCGCCGTGCCAACGGGCCCGGTCGACCAGTTCGGAACAGGTGCCGAGCACAACCGCCGCCGCGCGGGCGGCCCTTCGCTCCAGCAGGCGCAGCAAAGGCCCACGCGGTCCGTCGGCGTCCGGGCGGCTGTGCCAGGTGACGACGAGCGGCACCCGCAGACCGCTGAGGGCCACCGAGGCGCGTACGGCCGCGTGCAGCCCGTGCGCATGCACCACATCGGCCCGCGCGCATGCGGCGCGCAGAGCCCCGACGGCGGCGGGGTCACTGCGGCGCGGCACCGGTGTGAAGTGGGCCCCGGCGCCGGGGAAGTCGTAGAGGTGCTCCAGTCCGGCGGGCGCGCACACCGTCACCCGTACGCCCCGCGCCACCAGCCCCGAGGCCAGCGACCGGACGTGCGCGCTGCTGCCCGCGCTGCCGCCGCCCAGAACCTGGACCGTACGCAGCTGTGTCACCCGCCAAGGATGCCAGCCCGTACGCACGTTCCGGCACCGTCCGGGTGTCGTTCCCGTGTCGCACCACGGCGGCCCGCGATGGTCTTCACCCAGGCGGGTGACGAGCTGCCGCTCCTCGGTGCACCGCCGGCCGGCCTGCGGCCGTGTCCCCGATCGCCGGGCGGCCCGGATGTCCGTCGCCCGGGCGTCAGCCGTCCGCCCGCGCCGTCGCGAGCAGCTCCTCCGCGTGGGCCCGCGCCGTCTCCGAGTCCTCCTGGCCCGCCAGCATCCGCGACAGCTCCCGGACCCGGTCCTCGCCCTCCAGGACGGTGACACCGCTGCGGGTCACCGAGCCGTCGTTCGTCTTCTCCACCAGCAGCTGCCGGTCCGCGAACGCCGCCACCTGCGGCAGGTGCGTCACCACGACGACCTGTGCCGTCTTCGCGAGCTTCGCGAGACGCCGGCCGATCTCGACCGCCGCCTTGCCGCCCACGCCCGCGTCGACCTCGTCGAAGAGATAGGTCGGCACGGGGTCCGTGCCCGCGAAGACCACCTCGACCGCGAGCATCACCCGGGAGAGCTCACCGCCGGACGCGCCCTTGGCGATCGGCCGCGGCGGGGCGCCCGGATGCGGGGCGAGCAGCAGCTCCACCTCGTCGGCGCCGTGCGGGCCGTAGGCCACCGTCCGGCCGCCGACCTCGACGCCCTCCGGGTCCTCGGTCTGCCCGATCGCGAAGGACACGCGTGCGTGCGGCATGGCGAGGGACGCCAGCTCCTCCGTGACGGCCTCGGCGAACCGGGCCGCCGCCTCCGTACGCGCGTCCGTCAAGGCCTGTGCCAGACCCGACAGTTCGCCGCGCAGCGCGTCCCGCTCGACCGTCAGCTCGCCGATCCGGTCGTCGTCGCCCTCCAGCTCGGTGAGCCGGCCGGCGCTCTCCTCGGACCAGGCGAGCACGGCGGCAATGCCTTCACCGGTCTCGCCGTACTTGCGCGTCAGCCCGGTCAGCGCGGCCCGGCGTTCCTCCACCGCGGCCAGCCGCAGCGGATCGGCGTCCAGGTTGTCCGCGTATCCGGCGAGCTCACCGGCCACATCGCCGAGCAGGATGGAGATCTCGCCCATCCGGTCGGCGAGCGAGGCGAGTGCCGGGTCGTGGGCGCGTACGGCGTCCAGCGCACGGCCGGCGCCCGCGACGAGGGTCGTGGCGTCGACGCCCTCGGGGTCCTCGGGATTGCCGGCGAGCGCGGTGTGCGCGACGGACGCGGCGGACGCCAGCGCCTCCGCGTGGCCCAGCCGCTCCGCCTCCGCGGCGAGTTCCACGTCCTCGCCGGCGCGCGGTTCCACGCCGGCGATCTCGTTCAGCCCGAAGCGCAGCAGATCGGCTTCCTGGGCACGCTCGCGGGCGCGCGTGGTCAGCTCGTCGAGTTCGGTGGCGACGGACCGCAGCCTGCGGTAGGCGGCCGCGTACTTGGTGTGGGGTCCGGACACGGCACCGCCCGCGTACCGGTCGAGCGCCTCGCGCTGCCGCGCCGGGCGCAGCAGCCCCTGCTGGTCGGTCTGCCCGTGGACGGCGACCAGCTCGTCGGCGAGCTCGGACAGCACACCCACCGGCACGGACCTGCCGCCGATGTGTGCGCGGGACCGTCCCTCCGCCGACACGGTTCTGCTGATGAGCAGCGTGCCGTCCTCGAGTTCCGCCCCGGCCTCCTCGGCCCGTACGGCGGCGGGGGCTCCGGCGGGTACGCCGATGCGCCCCTCCACCACCGCCGACTTCGCGCCGATCCGCACCAGGGCGGGGTCGGCGCGACCGCCGAGCAGCAGCCCCAGGCTGGTGACGACCATGGTCTTGCCCGCGCCCGTCTCGCCGGTCACCGCGGTGAAACCGGGTGACAGCTCGACGACCGCGTCGTCGATGACGCCGAGCGACCGTATCCGCATCTCCTCCAACACGGACACGACCTTACGAGGTCCGGGGCCGCCCGTGCGACGGACCCCGGTGTCGGATTCACTCTCCCGGGCCGCGAGCGGCGGTTCCGGGGCCGTCGTCACGGGGGCGTCAATGGGGCGCGCCACGCCAACCGGACACCGGCAGCGCGAACTTGGCGACCAGGCGGTCCGTGAACGACGCGTGGTGCAGCCGGGCCAGACGGACCGGAACAGCTCCGCGCCGCACTTCGACCCGGGCCCCCGGTGGCAGTTCCACGGTCCGTCGCCCGTCGCACCACAGCACGCCGTGCGGGGTGTGCGCCTGCACCTCCACCGCGAGGACGGAGGTGGGCGAGGTCACGAGCGGCTTGGCGAACAGGGCGTGCGCGCTGATGGGCACCATCAGCAGCGCCTCCACCTCGGGCCACACCACGGGGCCGCCGGCGGAGAAGGCGTACGCCGTGGAGCCCGTCGGGGTGGCGCAGACGACGCCGTCGCAGCCGAACCCGGTCACCGGCCGGCCGTCGATCTCCAGGACGACCTCCAGAATGCGGTCGGGCGAGACCTTCTGCACGACCGCCTCGTTCAGCGCCCAGTCCTCGTGGAGGATGTCGCCGTTGCGGTGCACGACCACATCGATCGTCATCCGCTCCTCGACCTCGTAGGCCCGGGTGACGACGCGGTCGACGACCTTGTCCAGGTCATCGCGCTCGGCCTCGGCCAGGAACCCGACGCGCCCCAGGTTGACGCCCAGCATCGGCACGCCGGAGGCCCGGGCGAACTCGGCGCCGCGCAGCAGCGTCCCGTCGCCGCCGAGCACGATCAGCAGCTCACAGCCGTCGAGCACGCCCGGTGTCGCTTCGGGGACGGTCTCGACGGACGGCGGCAGTGGCAGATCGGCCGCCTCGGCCTGCAGCACGCGCACACCGAGACCGTTGCGCATCAGCCCCTGCACGACGAGTTCGGCGCTGCGGATCGCCGCAGGCCTGCCGGTGTGGGCGAGCAGGAAAACGGTGCGTCCTGAAGTCGCTGCTGGTGTGGTCAACGAGGTCCCTCCGCAACTGCACGATCGACGTCCGCCGGATCGAGCTCGGGCGCGCCGGCCCTGAGCCACAGAAAGTATTCGACGTTCCCGGAGGGTCCGGGCAGCGGGCTGGCGGTGACACCCAGGACGCCCAGACCGAGTCCCGCGGCCTTGCCGGCCACGGTCCTCACCGCCTCCTTGCGCAGTTCGGGGCTGCGTACGACCCCTCCGCTGCCGAGGCGCTCCTTGCCGACTTCGAACTGCGGCTTGACCATCAGCACCAGATCGGCGTCCGGGGCCGTGCACCGGACGAGTGCCGGCAGGACGAGGCCCAGCGGAATGAAGGAGAGATCTCCCACCACCAGGTCCACCGCCTCACCGTCGATCGTGCCGAGCGTCAGCTCGCGCACATTCGTACGGTCTTTGACCTTCACGCGTTCATCACTCTGCAGAGACCAGGCGAGTTGTCCGTATCCGACGTCCACCGCGACCACCTCGCGGGCGCCCGCGCGCAGCAGGACGTCGGTGAATCCCCCGGTCGACGCTCCCGCGTCCAGGGCCCGCCGTCCCTCGATCCGCAGCCCCAGCGGCACGAAGGCCGCCAGCGCCCCGGCGAGTTTGTGCCCACCGCGTGAAACGTATTCGGGGTCGTTGTCGTCCGCCGACACGACGACGGCGGCGCTCGTCTCGACCTGGGTGGCGGGCTTCGTCGCGACATTGCCTCCGACGGTCACCCGCCCCGCGGCGATCAGCTGGCTTGCGTGCTCGCGAGAGCGCGCGAGGCTGCGGCGTACCAGCTCGGCGTCGAGACGGCGGCGGGCCACTCCTGCCACGTTCGGTTCAGCTCCTGTAGTTGTACGGGGGTGACGGCGGGGGCGCCTGAGGTGCGGGCGCCGGGCGTGCGTCGAGCGCGGTCAGCGCGTCGCGCAGCCCTCGGTGTACATCCTCGTACACCGCGAGGTGTCCGTCCGCCGGGAGGTGGTCGGCATCACCGAGCCGCTCGAGCCGGGCGTCCACCTCGGCGTTGCCGGTGGGCACGCGCTGGACGCCGAGTGGGGAGGGCGCGGCGGGTTCGTACGCGGAGGTCGCCGAGGTCACGGAGCGCGCGGCGTCCCGCTCGGACTCGTGCTCCCGCTCGGGCGCGTGCCCCGCCGGCATGTCCCGCTCGTGCCCGGCCGTCACCGCCGGTTCCTGCTCCGGTACCTGCTCCAGGGAGATGTCCGGGGCCTGCTCCGCGGCTCCCGGGGCCGGTGGGGCGCCGTCGTTCCCCTGCTCCTGGATCATCCGGGCGTGCGGGCCCGGCATCGAGTCGCTCATGCCCAGACGCTACCGCGAAGCGCTGCGGTACCGTCGATCACGATGGCGACGACGGAGGAGTGCCGCAGCGCACTCAAGAAGCTCTCGGACAACCTGGCGCAGGCGGACGGTGATGTGCGCAGCGCGGCCGCGCTCGACCGTTCCCTGAGCTGCCACATCAGGGATCTGGACGTGACGTTCACCGGCCGCCTGGAGGGCGGCCGGATCGAAGTCGTGGACACGGTCGACGGCCCCCCGCCCGAGAAGGCGCAGATCCGTCTCGCGATGACCGGGGACGACCTGGTGGCGATGGTGAACGGCGAGCTGAACTTCGCGAAGGCGTGGGCCTCCGGCCGGGTCAGGCTGGAGGCCGGCTTCCGGGATCTGATCCGCCTCAGGACGCTGCTGTAACCGCGCCACGCCTGCGGGCCGCGGGCACCACCAGCGGTGTCCCGGACTCCGGATCGGCGATGACCTGGCTCTGTACCCCGAAGACCTGCTCGACGAGCTCGGCCGTGACGATGTCGCCGGGCGCTCCCTCGGCGACGACCCGGCCCTCGCGCAGGGCGATCAGATGGGTGGCGTAGCGGGCGGCCTGGTTGAGGTCGTGCAGGACGGCGACCAGTGTGCGCCCCTGCTCCTCGTGCAGCTCGGCGCAGAGGTCGAGCACCTCCAGCTGATGCTGGATGTCGAGGAACGTCGTCGGCTCGTCGAGGAGGAGCAGCGGGGTCTGCTGCGCGAGTGCCATGGCGATCCACACGCGCTGGCGCTGTCCGCCGGACAGTTCGTCGACATAGCGCTCTGCCAATTCACCGACACCGGTGGCGTCCATCGACTCCTGGACGATGCGCTCGTCCTCCGGCGACCACTGGCGCAGCAGGCCCTGGTGCGGGTAGCGGCCGCGTGCGACGAGGTCGGCGACCGTGATCCCGTCGGGCGCGATCGAGGACTGCGGCAGCAGTCCGAGGGTCCTGGCGACCTTCTTCGCCGGCAGGGAGTGGATGACCTGCCCGTCGAGCAGGACCCGCCCCCGCGAGGGCTTCAGCATGCGCGAGAGGGCACGCAGCAAGGTCGACTTGCCGCAGGCGTTCGGTCCGACGATGACCGTGAAGGAGTTGTCGGGGATCTCGACCGACAGGTCTTCGGCGATGACGCGCTGGTCGTAGCCGAGGGTGACCGATTCCGCGGTGAGACGCTGCATGGTGGTCGTACTCCTGGATCGGGGGTTCACGGGCGTCACGGGGTTCGTACCCGCCCCGGCTTGCGTGGGCGTGCTCGCGGGCGAACGGTCCTTCATATGCGTCCCGCCTTGCGTTCGGTGACCAGCAGCCACAGCAGATAGCAGCCGCCGAGTACACCCGTGACCACGCCGACCGGCAGTTGCCGGTCGCCGAACGCCGTGGACGCGGTCCAGTCGGCGAGGAGCAGCAGCGCGGCGCCCATCACGGCGGCTGCGGCGAGGTTGGGCCCGGGCGAGCGGGTGAGCCGACGGGCGAGCTGAGGCGCGCTCAGCGCGACGAAGGCGATCGGGCCGGCGGCAGCGGTGGCGACCGCCATCAGCAGCACACCGGATCCCATCAGGACGAGACGCGTGCGCTCGACCGGGGCGCCCAGCGCGAAGGCGGCGTCGTCGCCCATCTCCAGCAGGCGCAGCGGCCGGCCGTACCCGAACACCAGCGGAGCGAGGAGAGCGAAGACCGCCAGCAGCGGCCAGAACTGGGCCCAGTCACGGCCGTCGAGCGAGCCGGTCATCCACAGCGTGGCCCGGGTGGCGTCGATGAGGCTCGCCTTGGTGACGAGGTAGTGGTTGACGGCCGTGAGGATGGCGGCCACGCCGATGCCGATGAGGACGAGACGGTAGCCGTGGACGCCGCGCCTCCACGCCAGCAGGTAGACGGCGACTCCCGTCACCAGTCCGCCGACGATCGCGCCTCCCGCCACGGCGAGAGCATTGCCGTGGAAGACGACGATCACGGTGAGCGCCCCGACGGTCGCGCCCTGCCCGAAGCCGATGACGTCCGGACTGCCGAGCGGATTGCGGGAGATGGTCTGGAAGATCGCGCCGCTCAGTGCGAGCGAGGCACCGACGAGGAGTCCGACGAGCGCGCGGGGCAGCCGCAGGTCCTGGACGATGAACTCCTGCGCGGCCGTGCCGTTCCCGAGCAGCGTGGCGACGACATCGCCGGGCGCGATCGGGAAGTCTCCGCTGCCGATGAGGACGATTCCCGCGCCGAGGGTGACCGCGGTGAGAACGAGGACGACCGCGACGGCCCTCGGGTCGGTCCGGACGGAGAGCCCGCCCGGGGTGCGTATCGCTTTCACAGCTGGGCCATCCTCTTGCGGCGTACGAGGTGGATGAAGACCGGTCCGCCGATCAGGGCGGTGACGATGCCCACCTGGAGTTCGGCGGGGCGGGTGACGACCCGGCCGACGACGTCGGCGCCGAGCAGCAGTACGGGGGCGAGGACGGTCGCGTAGGGCAGGATCCATCGCATGTCGGGGCCGGTGATGGAGCGCACGAGGTGCGGAATCATCAGCCCGATGAAGATGATCGGGCCGCAGGCGGCGGTCGCCGCCCCGCACAGCAGGGTCACAGCCAGCATCGACAGGGCGCGTGTGCGGTTGAGGTGCGCACCGAGCGAGCGGGCGGTGTCGTCGCCCATCTCCATGGCGTTGAGCGGCCGGGCGAGCAGCAGGGCGAGCAGCACACCGACGCCGATGAACGGCGCGACCTTGCCGATGGTCTCCATGTCGGCGGAGGCCAGCGAGCCCACGGTCCAGAACCGCAGGCGTTCGAGCGCGGCCGAGTCCAGCAGCTGTACGGCGTTGATGTAGCCGTAGAGCGCGGCGGTGGCGGCGGTTCCGGCGAGCGCGAGCCGTACGGGAGTTGCGCTGCGGCTGCCGCCCAGGATGTATACGAGGACGGAGACCACACCGGCGCCGAGGAACGCGAACCAGACATATCCGGTGAGGGAGGTGACGCCGAGGAAGCTGATGGCGGAGACGACGGCGGCGGAGGCACCCGCGTTCACCCCCAGCAGTCCCGGTTCCGCCAGCGGGTTGCGGGTGAGTGCCTGCATCACCGCGCCGGCGAGACCGAGGGCGGCGCCCGCGATCAGACCGAGCAGGGTCCGCGGTACGCGCACATCGGCCACGATCACATCGTTGCCCGAGCCCTGATTGTCGAAGAGTCCGTGCCACACGTCGGCAAGCGGAATCGACTTCGCACCGACGGCGATGCTCGCGACGCAGACCAGCAGCAGGACACCGACGGCCACCAGCAGCCCGGTGGCGCGCAGGAGATGGCGCTTCCGTGACGCAGGGGCGGTTTGCGGTTCCGCGCTCTGTTTGGGGGGACTGTCGACCAACACGTGGTTAGGTTAGCCTACCCTCGCATTTGCTCTGCGACGAGGGAACTCCCTGTGCCGAACCGCTCCGTACCCGCCCAGCCGTACGATTCCGCGACATCCGCGCCCAGCGGCGGCCTCAGCCGACGCGGACTGCTCACCGCCACCGGCGCCCTCGGCCTCGGTGCCCTGCTCGCCGGCTGCGGAGGCAGCGAGAAGAAGCCCGCCGCAGGCGGAACCGCGGACGGCGGGCCCTGGAGCTTCAAGGACGACCGCGGAAAGGTCGTCAGGACCGACAAAACGCCGAAGAACCTTGTCGCCTTTGTCAGCACCGCGGCCGCGCTCCACGACTACGGCATCGAGTGCACCGGCGTCTTCGGACCCAGCAAGCCGGTGAACGGCAAGCCCAACCCGCAGGCCGGCAACCTCGATGCCGCGAAGCTGACCAGTCTCGGCGAGGCCTGGGGCGAGTTCAACGTCGAGAAGTACGCGGCGCTCCGGCCCGACCTGCTGATCAGCAACATGTTCCCGCCGCCCGCCCTGTGGTTCGTGCCGGAGGAGAGCAGCAAGAAGATCGAGGCCCTGGCGCCGACCGTCGGTATCGCCGGGGCCCACCGCTCCCTGCGCGAACCGCTCGAGCGGGTCACCGACCTCGCCGCGGCGCTCGGCGCCGACCTGAAGACCCAGCAGGTCACCGACGCCCGGGCGCGCTTCGACAAGGCCGAGGCGACCCTGCGGAAGGCCGCGGAGGCCAAGCGCGGCCTCAAGGTCCTCGCCATGACAGGTGACGCCGAGCAGATGTACGTCGCCGTGCCCGACTCCTACTGCGACCTCAACTACTTCAGGGATCTCGGCATCGAGTTCGTCGAGGGCAAGAAGAGTGACGAGTGGGGCTTCTGGGAGTTCCTCAGCTGGGAGAACGCCGGCAGGTACCACGCCGACCTCATCATGATCGACAACCGCTCCAGCGCCCTGCCCGCCAAGGAGCTCGCCAAGAAGCCCACCTGGGCCCGGCTTCCCGCCGTCAGGGCGGGCCAGACCGTGCCCTGGGCCATGGAAGAGCGCTACAGCTACCTCGGCTACGCGCCGGTCCTGGAGCAACTCGCCGCCGCCATCACCTCGTCGAAGAAGCTCAGCAGCTGAGCGCACTCCCCCGCCCACGCTCGGCGGGGGACCGAACCGCGATGGCTCTACAGACCCAGCCGGGACAGCGCCTTGCCCGCGTCGAGCGTGCAGGTGCCGTCCCCGGCCCGCGTCCACGCCGCCGCGCACAGGGCCCGCAACCCGTCCAGCGGCTCACCCTCGCCGTCGAGCGCCAGCTCCTCGTCCCGAACGGACGCGGTGAAGCCGCCGCAGGTGAACCCCTCCCCGTCCGCGGAGACTTCGGGCTGCCCCGTCAGCATCCCGCGCAGGTCGGCGTCCACATACGTCGGCCGGTGCTGCGGCGGCGCGGCCAGCAACTGCGCACCGTCGGTCACCCCGGTCAGCACGAGCAGCGAGTCCACACCGCCGTTGTGGGCACCCTCGATGTCCGTGTCCAGCCGGTCACCCACCACCAGGGGCTTGGTCGCGCCCGTCCGCAGGATCGTCTCCTTGTGCATCGGCGGCAGGGGCTTGCCCGCCACCTGAGGCTCGGCACCCGTCGCAATCCGGACGACCTCGACCGCCGCGCCATTGCCGGGCGCGATCCCGCGTCCACTCGGAATCGTCAGGTCGGTGTTGGACGCGAACCACGGCACACCCCGCGCAATGGCGTAGCAGGCCTCAGCGAACCGGCCCCAGGCCAGGTCGGGGCCGCCGTAGCCCTGTACGACCGCCGCCGGGTCGTCCTCCGCCGACTCCACCGGCTCCAGACCGCGCTCGCGCAGCGCCACGCGCAGCCCCTCACCACCGACGACCAGCACCCGCGACCCGGCCGGCACCTGCTCGGAGATCAGCCGGGCGACGGCCTGGGCGGAGTTGATGACATCGTCGGCCGCCGTCGGCACACCCAGCTCGGTGATGTGCTCGGCCACCGCCTCCGGCGGGCGCAGCGCGTTGTTCGTCACATACGCCAGATGCATGCCCCCGTCCCGCGCGGTCAGCAACGATTCCACGGCGTGCCCGATGGCCGCGCCCCCCGCGTACACGACACCGTCCAGATCCAGCAGAGCGGTGTCGTACGCCTCGCTCAGCGCCGTCACACTGCCGCTCGGCCGGGTCCTGCTGGGCTGGCTCATTCGCTTCCGCTCCTTCGTCCGTGTCACTCCCCCGATCATCGCGCATCGGGCAACGCACATACGATGCTCGAATGAACAGCGAAGGTCCCGCGGCCAACGACGGTCTGTGCCTGATCCCCTTCCGTGGACTGCGATACGTCCCCGAGCGGGTCGGCAGTCTGGCCGCCGTGACCTCGCCGCCCTACGACGTGGTCGTCAGGCCCGACGGACTGCACCATCTCGAGTCCGCGGACCCGTACAACATCGTCCGGCTCATCCTGCCGCAGGCGGACAGCGCGGGCGCCCGCCACCGGCTGGCCGCCCAGACCCTGTCCCGCTGGCTGGACGAGGGCGTCCTGGCCCCGGACCCCGAGCCCGCGCTCTATGTGTACGAGCAGCGCCAGGGCGACATCCTCCAGCGCGGCATCATCGGCGCGCTCGCCCTGTCCGAGCCGTCCGAAGGGGTCGTCCTGCCCCACGAGGACGTCATGCCGGACATCGTGGCGGACCGTACGGACCTGATGCGCACCACGGACGCCAACCTGGAGCCCCTGCTCCTCACCTATCGGAGCATGGGCGACGCGACGGGCGCGACGGCCGTCATCGAACGGACCGTCCTGGGTTCCCCCCTGCTGTCGACGACCACGGAGGACGGCTTCAGCCACCGCCTGTGGTCCGTCACGGACCCCGGCGACCTCGAGGAGATCCGGAGCGACCTGGGCGACCGCCAGGCCCTGATCGCCGACGGCCACCACCGCTGGGCGACCTATCTGCAACTGAACTCCGAGCACCACGCTCCCAGCCCGTGGAGCTACGGCCTCGTCCTGCTGGTGGACACGGCCCGCTATCCCCTGCGCGTACGCGCCATCCACCGGCTGCTGCACCGGCTCCCGGTCCACAAGGCTCTGGCGTCCCTGAACGGCGCCTTCCGGGTGCGGCGCCTGGAGGTCCCGCTCGCCGAGGCGACGGAGGCCCTGGCCGAGGCGGCGGCCGAGAGCAACGCCTTCCTCCTCGCCGGCGACGGTTCGTTCCATCTCGTCGACCGCCCCGATCCCGAGCTGCTGTCCCGCACGGTCCGCGCGGACCGCCCCGAGGCATGGCGCACCCTGGACGCGACGGTCCTGCACTCCACGCTGCTGGACCACCTCTGGAGCATCCCGGACGCGCCGGAGCACATCGCGTACATCCACGACACGGCTGCGGCCGTCGTACAGGCCGAACGCCACGACAGCACCGCCGTGTTGATGCATCCGGTACGCGAGGAGGTCGTACGGGACCTGGCCCGCGAGGGCGTCACGATGCCCCGCAAGTCCACGTCGTTCGGTCCGAAGCCGGCCACGGGCCTGGTGCTGCGGAGTCTGACACTGGAGTGACGCGCGTATACGGCGTGACGTCACACGAAGACGACAGCAAAAAGGGCGGCACCCACGGGGGGTGCCGCCCTTTTGCCATCGCTGACGACTACGAGGACTTGTCACCCTCGGCGTCGGTGTCGGTGTCGGTGTCGACATCGACATCGACATCGACATCGGCGGCCTCATCGGCCTGCGCGTCGACGACATCGTCGCTCAGGTCGTCCTGCTCGTCGGCGTCGTCGGCCTCGTCGGCCTCGTCGGCGTCGTCGGCCTCGTCGTCCCGCACGTCGGTCGCGCCGCTCAGGTCGCTGTGATCGCCGTCCTGCGCGTCGTGCTCGTCATGCGCGTCGACGAACTCCACGCCGTCCAGCTCGGCGAGCCGGTCGGAGGCGTCGGTGGCGCCGTCCTTGTCCGCCTCCAGCGCCTTGGCGAACCACTCACGCGCCTCGCCCTCACGCCCGGCCGCCAGCAGCGCGTCCGCGTAGGCGTAACGAAGCCGCGCGGTCCAGGGCTGTACGGAGTTGGAGGCGAGCTCAGGGCTCTGCAGCGTCACGATGGCGGCATCGATCTGCCCCATGTCCCGCCGCGCCCCGGCCGCGACCAGCCGCATCTCGACCTGTCCGGCCTTGTCGAGCTTCTGCACCTCGGGCTCGCCGGCCATGGCCATGGCCCGCTCGGGCCGGCCCAGGCCGCGCTCGCAGTCCGCCATGACGGGCCACAGCTCGACACTGCCGGTCATCCGCCGGGCGGCACGGAACTCGGCAAGCGCCTCCGAGTACTTCTGCGTCGCGTACGCGGCGAAGCCGGCGGCCTCACGCACGGCGGCGACACGGGAGGCGAGCCGCAGGGCGATCTTGGAGTAGGCGTACGCCTGCTCGGGGTCCTCGTCGATCAGGTTGGCGACCATGACGAGGTTCCTCGCCACGTCCTCGGCCAGGCCCTTCGGCAGGCTCTGGAGCTCCTGACGCACGTCCTTGTCGATCTCGTCGCCCGTGACGTCGTCGGGAATCGGGAGCCGCTTGATCGGCTCGCGGTCGCCACGGTCCCGGTCACGGTCGTCGCGACGGCCGTAGCCACCGCGGTCGTCACGGGAGCCGCGGTACCCGCCCCGGTCGTCACGGCGGTCGTCACGCCGGTCGTCACGCTGCCCGCGGTATCCACCACGGTCGCGGTCGTCACGACGCGGGGGGCCGCTGGGTCGGTCGTCACGGCGTCCGTAGCCACCGCCACCGCCGCCATGGCTGGGACGGGCTCCACGGTCGTCGTCACGACGAGGGCCGCTCGGCCGGTCGTCACGACGTCCGTAGCCACCACCGCTGGGACGGTCGTCACGACGGCCACCACGGTCGTCGTCACGGCGGAACCCACCGCGGTCACCGGAACTGGGACGGCCACCGCGGTCGTCGTCACGACGCCCGTAGCCACCACCGCCGGGACGAGACGACCCACGGTCGTCGTCACGACGGGGACCGCTCGGGCGGTCGTCACGACGTCCGTAGCCACCACCGCTGGGACGGTCGTCACGTCGGTCGTCGCGACGGAACCCACCGCCACCACCACCGCTGCTCGGGCGACCACCGCGGTCGTCATCACGACGCCCGTAGCCACCACCGCCGGCCGGTCGGGACCCACGGTCGTCACGCTGCCCGCGGAAGCCACCACGGTCGTCGTCGCGACGCGGCCCGCTCGGGCGGTCGTCACGTCGGTCATCACGTCGGTCGTCGCGACGGAACCCACCGCCACCACCACCGCTGCTCGGGCGCCCGCCACGGTCGTCACGGCGGGGACCGTAGCCGCCACCGGTCGGTCGGGACCCACGGTCGTCACGCTGCCCGCGGTACCCACCACGGTCGTCGTCGCGACGCGGCCCACTGGGTCGGTCGTCACGTCGGTCGTCACGTCGGTCGTCGCGACGGAACCCACCGCCACCACCACCGGAGCTGGGACGACCACCACGGTCGTCGTCACGACGCCCATAACCGCCGCCGCTGCCACCGCCGGAACGGTCGTCACGTCGGTCATCGCGACGGAAGCCGCCACCGCTGCTGCTGGGACGAGAGCCGTAGCCGCCACCGGAACGGTCGTCGCGACGGAAGCCGCCACCGCCACCGGAGCTCGGACGACCACCGCGGTCGTCATCACGGCGCGGCCCACTCGGCCTGTCGTCACGACGCCCGTAGCCACCACCGCTGGGGCGGCCACCACGGTCGTCGTCACGGCGGAAGCCGCCGCCACCACCGGAGTTGGGACGGCCGCCGCGGTCGTCATCACGGCGAGGTCCGCGGTTTCCACCGCGGTCATCGTCACGTCGCGGCCCACGGTCCCGGTCGTCACGGCCGCCGCGGAAGCCGCCGCGGTCACCACCGTCCCTACGACGCGGCTCGCGCTCCGGACGATCGTCTGGAGAGTTGGTGGACATCGGCGTGACTCCTGTCTTCGGGTACTGCAGTCATTCTCGCGCAGCCGGCCATCGGACGCGCTTCGAAAAAATAGGCAAAACAAAAAGGACCCGTGGTCCAGCGTGAACGCTGGACCACGGGTCCTTAAAAGATTGTTCGGCGGCGTCCTACTCTCCCACAGGGTCCCCCCTGCAGTACCATCGGCGCTGAAAGGCTTAGCTTCCGGGTTCGGAATGGAACCGGGCGTTTCCCTAACGCTATGACCACCGAAACCCTATCGGGTTCTAGCGAACAAGCACACTCTTCAATTAAGTAGTGAAACTTGGTTCAACCGGTGCGACTGTTCGCAACCCGGGAACCACACAGTGGACGCGAGCAACTGAGGACAAGCCCTCGGCCTATTAGTACCGGTCAACTCCACCCATTACTGGGCTTCCATATCCGGCCTATCAACCCAGTCGTCTACTGGGAGCCTTACCCTCTCAAGGAGGTGGGAATACTCATCTCGAAGCAGGCTTCCCGCTTAGATGCTTTCAGCGGTTATCCCTCCCGAACGTAGCCAACCAGCCATGCCCTTGGCAGGACAACTGGCACACCAGAGGTTCGTCCGTCCCGGTCCTCTCGTACTAGGGACAGCCCTTCTCAATATTCCTACGCGCACAGCGGATAGGGACCGAACTGTCTCACGACGTTCTAAACCCAGCTCGCGTACCGCTTTAATGGGCGAACAGCCCAACCCTTGGGACCGACTCCAGCCCCAGGATGCGACGAGCCGACATCGAGGTGCCAAACCATCCCGTCGATATGGACTCTTGGGGAAGATCAGCCTGTTATCCCCGGGGTACCTTTTATCCGTTGAGCGACGGCGCTTCCACAAGCCACCGCCGGATCACTAGTCCCGACTTTCGTCCCTGCTCGACCCGTCGGTCTCACAGTCAAGCTCCCTTGTGCACTTACACTCAACACCTGATTGCCAACCAGGCTGAGGGAACCTTTGGGCGCCTCCGTTACTTTTTGGGAGGCAACCGCCCCAGTTAAACTACCCATCAGACACTGTCCCTGATCCGGATCACGGACCCAGGTTAGACATCCAGCACGACCAGAGTGGTATTTCAACGATGACTCCACAACCACTGGCGTGGCCGCTTCACAGTCTCCCACCTATCCTACACAAGCCGAACCGAACACCAATATCAAACTGTAGTAAAGGTCCCGGGGTCTTTCCGTCCTGCTGCGCGAAACGAGCATCTTTACTCGTAGTGCAATTTCACCGGGCCTATGGTTGAGACAGTCGAGAAGTCGTTACGCCATTCGTGCAGGTCGGAACTTACCCGACAAGGAATTTCGCTACCTTAGGATGGTTATAGTTACCACCGCCGTTTACTGGCGCTTAAGTTCTCAGCTTCGCACGCCCGAAAGCGTACTAACCGGTCCCCTTAACGTTCCAGCACCGGGCAGGCGTCAGTCCGTATACATCGCCTTACGGCTTCGCACGGACCTGTGTTTTTAGTAAACAGTCGCTTCTCGCTGGTCTCTGCGGCCACCCCCAGCTCGAGGAGCAAGTCCTCTCACCAGTGATGGCCCCCCTTCTCCCGAAGTTACGGGGGCATTTTGCCGAGTTCCTTAACCATAGTTCACCCGAACGCCTCGGTATTCTCTACCTGACCACCTGAGTCGGTTTAGGGTACGGGCCGCCATGAAACTCGCTAGAGGCTTTTCTCGACAGCATAGGATCATCCACTTCACCACAATCGGCTCGGCATCAGGTCTCAGCCTTAATGTGTGACGGATTTGCCTATCACACGGCCTACACCCTTACCCCGGGACAACCACCGCCCGGGCTGGACTACCTTCCTGCGTCACCCCATCGCTTACCTACTACCACCTTGGATCGCCGGCTCCACCACTTTCCATTCCCCGAAGGGTCCGGAACGGCTTCACGGGCTTAGCATTAATGGGCTCGATATTGGGCGTTTCAAAGCGGGTACCGGAATATCAACCGGTTGTCCATCGACTACGCCTGTCGGCCTCGCCTTAGGTCCCGACTTACCCTGGGCAGATCAGCTTGACCCAGGAACCCTTAGTCAATCGGCGCACACGTTTCTCACGTGTGTATCGCTACTCATGCCTGCATTCTCACTCGTGAACCGTCCACCACTGCCTTCCGGCGCGGCTTCACCCGGCACACGACGCTCCCCTACCCATCCCAGCAGGCGTTGGCCCTATATGCTGGAATGACACGACTTCGGCGGTACGCTTGAGCCCCGCTACATTGTCGGCGCGGAATCACTTGACCAGTGAGCTATTACGCACTCTTTCAAGGGTGGCTGCTTCTAAGCCAACCTCCTGGTTGTCTCTGCGACTCCACATCCTTTCCCACTTAGCGTACGCTTAGGGGCCTTAGTCGATGCTCTGGGCTGTTTCCCTCTCGACCATGGAGCTTATCCCCCACAGTCTCACTGCCGTGCTCTCACTTACCGGCATTCGGAGTTTGGCTAAGGTCAGTAACCCGGTAGGGCCCATCGCCTATCCAGTGCTCTACCTCCGGCAAGAAACACACGACGCTGCACCTAAATGCATTTCGGGGAGAACCAGCTATCACGGAGTTTGATTGGCCTTTCACCCCTAACCACAGGTCATCCCCCAGGTTTTCAACCCTGGTGGGTTCGGTCCTCCACGACCTCTTACAGCCGCTTCAACCTGCCCATGGCTAGATCACTCCGCTTCGGGTCTTGAGCGCGCTACTATGTCGCCCTATTCGGACTCGCTTTCGCTACGGCTTCCCCACACGGGTTAACCTCGCAACACACCGCAAACTCGCAGGCTCATTCTTCAAAAGGCACGCAGTCACGACTGATGGGTAAACCCATCAGCGACGCTCCCACGGCTTGTAGGCACACGGTTTCAGGTACTATTTCACTCCGCTCCCGCGGTACTTTTCACCATTCCCTCACGGTACTATCCGCTATCGGTCACCAGGGAATATTTAGGCTTAACGGGTGGTCCCGCCAGATTCACACGGGATTTCTCGGGCCCCGTGCTACTTGGGTGTCTCTTAAACGAGCCGCATGAATTTCAGCTACGGGGGTCTTACCCTCTACGCCGGACCTTTCGCATGTCCTTCGCCTATCCATACGGTTTCTGACTCGTCTCACCGCCGGCAGACGATGATAAAGAGATCCCACAACCCCGCATGCGCAACCCCTGCCGGGTATCACACGCATACGGTTTGGCCTCATCCGGTTTCGCTCGCCACTACTCCCGGAATCACGGTTGTTTTCTCTTCCTGAGGGTACTGAGATGTTTCACTTCCCCTCGTTCCCTCCACACTGCCTATGTGTTCAGCAGCGGGTGACAGCCCATGACGACTGCCGGGTTTCCCCATTCGGAAACCCCCGGATCAAAGCCTGGTTGACGACTCCCCGGGGACTATCGTGGCCTCCCACGTCCTTCATCGGTTCCTGGTGCCAAGGCATCCACCGTGCGCCCTTAAAAACTTGGCCACAGATGCTCGCGTCCACTGTGCAGTTCTCAAGCAACGACCAGCCACCCACCACCCCGCTGAAGACAGCGAGTTCACTGGGGCCGGCATCGCGAAGGACGAGCTCACGCTCGCACCCTCAGACACCCAACAGCGCGCCCGGCACAATCAACCCTCCGCCGCGTTCCACACTCCGAAGAGCAGTACTAACAACCGGATGACCGATCGTGCCGAATAGTCAACGTTCCACCCATGAGCAACCAGCACCGGACATTCGCCGATGTACTGGCCTCTGACCAGATCCGAAGATCCGGTAAGAAGTGCTCCTTAGAAAGGAGGTGATCCAGCCGCACCTTCCGGTACGGCTACCTTGTTACGACTTCGTCCCAATCGCCAGTCCCACCTTCGACAGCTCCCTCCCACAAGGGGTTGGGCCACCGGCTTCGGGTGTTACCGACTTTCGTGACGTGACGGGCGGTGTGTACAAGGCCCGGGAACGTATTCACCGCAGCAATGCTGATCTGCGATTACTAGCAACTCCGACTTCATGGGGTCGAGTTGCAGACCCCAATCCGAACTGAGACCGGCTTTTTGAGATTCGCTCCGCCTCGCGGCATCGCAGCTCATTGTACCGGCCATTGTAGCACGTGTGCAGCCCAAGACATAAGGGGCATGATGACTTGACGTCGTCCCCACCTTCCTCCGAGTTGACCCCGGCAGTCTCCTGTGAGTCCCCATCACCCCGAAGGGCATGCTGGCAACACAGAACAAGGGTTGCGCTCGTTGCGGGACTTAACCCAACATCTCACGACACGAGCTGACGACAGCCATGCACCACCTGTCACCCGACCACAAGGGGGGCACCATCTCTGATGCTTTCCGGGCGATGTCAAGCCTTGGTAAGGTTCTTCGCGTTGCGTCGAATTAAGCCACATGCTCCGCTGCTTGTGCGGGCCCCCGTCAATTCCTTTGAGTTTTAGCCTTGCGGCCGTACTCCCCAGGCGGGGAACTTAATGCGTTAGCTGCGGCACCGACGACGTGGAATGTCGCCAACACCTAGTTCCCAACGTTTACGGCGTGGACTACCAGGGTATCTAATCCTGTTCGCTCCCCACGCTTTCGCTCCTCAGCGTCAGTAATGGCCCAGAGATCCGCCTTCGCCACCGGTGTTCCTCCTGATATCTGCGCATTTCACCGCTACACCAGGAATTCCGATCTCCCCTACCACACTCTAGCTAGCCCGTATCGAATGCAGACCCGGGGTTAAGCCCCGGGCTTTCACATCCGACGTGACAAGCCGCCTACGAGCTCTTTACGCCCAATAATTCCGGACAACGCTTGCGCCCTACGTATTACCGCGGCTGCTGGCACGTAGTTAGCCGGCGCTTCTTCTGCAGGTACCGTCACTTTCGCTTCTTCCCTGCTGAAAGAGGTTTACAACCCGAAGGCCGTCATCCCTCACGCGGCGTCGCTGCATCAGGCTTTCGCCCATTGTGCAATATTCCCCACTGCTGCCTCCCGTAGGAGTCTGGGCCGTGTCTCAGTCCCAGTGTGGCCGGTCGCCCTCTCAGGCCGGCTACCCGTCGTCGCCTTGGTAGGCCATCACCCCACCAACAAGCTGATAGGCCGCGGGCTCATCCTTCACCGCCGGAGCTTTCAACCCCTCCCCATGCAGGAAGGAGTGTTATCCGGTATTAGACCCCGTTTCCAGGGCTTGTCCCAGAGTGAAGGGCAGATTGCCCACGTGTTACTCACCCGTTCGCCACTAATCCACCCCGAAGGGCTTCATCGTTCGACTTGCATGTGTTAAGCACGCCGCCAGCGTTCGTCCTGAGCCAGGATCAAACTCTCCATGAATGTTTTCCCGTAATCGGGATGAACACCACAAGAGCGGAACAGTCGATCGGAATAAGACCGACTGTTCACAGCGTCCTCGCTGTGTCATTGCCTACCGATCCACAAGGGGCCGGCAGGACTTTCAAAGGAACCTCGCCATCCGAAGATGGACGGGGTATCAACATATCTGGCGTTGACTTTTGGCACGCTGTTGAGTTCTCAAGGAACGGACGCTTCCTTTGTTCCCGTTTCCGGGCCCTCCGGGCGCTTCCCTTCGTTTCCAACTTTACCAGACTCTTTTCCGTTCCGTTTCCGGTGTGGAATTCGATCCAGTGGCCGTTGGAAGGCCTTTGCCTTTCGGCGCATTCACTACGTTAGCCGATTCCCTTGGCTCCTCATAATCGAGTCACCGGGGCAGAATTTCGGCATGCCGAAATCGAACCCGTTCTGGGCTGGTCGTCTGTAGTGGGTGGCCGCTTCAGGTTGCTGAACAGCAGGGCCTGTCTCAAGCGGCTCGGGCTACGTTAGGCGTCTCGGGAGGCCGAGTCAAGTTGCCCTGCGGCGCGGCGTGTGTGCCCGGTAAGGGCTCACCGTGGGGTCGCCCTCGATCCAGAAACGCCACGGGTGGTGGGCTCCGTCCCCGCCGACGCCCGTGCGCGGACCGTTGCGGACCTGGTCAGGGGCAGGGGCGATGCCGGGGAGCAGGGTCAGGGGCGAGTGGCCGTCGGCGCAGAAGTCCGCACCGTTGAGGGTGCGGTCGACGTCGAGTGCCGTAGCCAGACGGGCCGGGCCCTTGGCCAGTTCTCTGTCATGACGGGCCGAGATTCGACGTTTGCGGGCGTGCTCCGCGCCTACCAGTACCTCACCGGCTCGCAGCAGGACACCGCCGGCGCGGCCGACCGGGCCGCACACCACGTTGAGGCAGTGCCACATGCCGTAGGTGAAGTAGACGTACGCGTGACCGGGCGGTCCGAACATGACGTCGTTGCGGGCGGTGCGTCCGCGGAAGGCGTGGGAACCGGGGTCGAGCTCCCCCGCATACGCCTCCACTTCGGTGATGCGCAGTTCCATGGAGCCGTCGTCGTGGTGGCGTGCGAGGGTGCAGCCGAGGAGTTCGGGTGCGACCTCCAGTACAGGGCGGTCGAAGAACTCCCGCGACAACGGCGTACGGTCGGGGCTCTCGATCATGGCGTCCGAGGGTACCCGGGGAACCGGCTACGGTCGTGGGCGCGTATGTAGGGGTCAGGACCTAGAAGGAGTGGACATGGGCTTCAAGAAGCTGCTCGCGAGCATGGGCGCCGGCGGCGCGTCCGTCGAGACAGTGCTCACCGAGGAGAACGTCGTACCGGGCGGGGTCGTCCAGGGCGAGGTGCGTATCCAGGGCGGTTCGGTGGACCAGCAGATCGAGGGGCTGTCCGTCGGACTCCAGGCACGCGTCGAGGTCGAGGGCGGTGACCAGGAGGTCAAGCAGGACATCGAGTTCACCAAGCAGCGTCTCGGTGGCGCCTTCGAGGTGAAGGCCGGCGCGGTGCATGTGGTGCCGTTCGGGCTGGAGATTCCGTGGGAGACGCCGGTGACGAGCGTCGCCGGTCAGCAGCTGCGCGGGATGAACATCGGTGTGACCACGGAGCTGGAGATCGCGCGCGCCGTGGACTCGGGTGACCTGGACCCGATCAATGTGCACCCGCTGCCGGCGCAGCAGGCGATCATGGACGCGTTCATCCAGCTCGGCTTCCGCTTCAAGAGCGCGGACATGGAGCGCGGGCACATCCGGGGCACGCGTCAGCGCCTGCCGTTCTACCAGGAGATCGAGTTCTTCCCGCCGCAGCAGTACCGCGGGCTGAACCAGGTCGAGCTCACCTTCGTCGCCGACGACCGCGAGATGGACGTCATCCTGGAGATGGACAAGAAGCCGGGCCTGTTCAGCGAGAGCAGCGACTCGTACAAGGCGTTCAAGGTGGGGCACCACGACTTCCAGTCGACGGACTGGAGTGCATACCTCAACCAGTGGCTGGCCGATGTCGGTGGTCGGCGCAACTGGCTCTAGGGAGTGTCCGCGAGGTGTCGCGGACACGACCCAGGTCTGCCGTCCGGGCTGATCCGGACGACTGGCTCTAGGGTCGGATCGGCAGAGCTTCAAACAGGACAGCCGCATCGGAGGTTCAGACGTGACCGAGCTCAAGAGGGCACCCCTTCCGCACGACTTTCATCCCGAGGTGCCGTCGTTCACGCTGGTGAGCGACGACATCGAGCCGGGGTCGGTGCTGAAGGATGCCCAGGTCCACGCGGCGGGCAACACCTCGCCGCATCTGCGGTGGGAGGGCTTCCCGGCGGAGACCAAGAGCTTCGCCGTGACGTGCTTCGATCCGGATGCGCCCACGGGCAGTGGTTTCTGGCACTGGGTGGTCTTCGACATTCCGGCGTCGGTCACGGAACTGCCGGCGGGTGCGGGCAGCGGGAAGTTCGAGGGGCTGCCCGACGGCGCCGTTCAGGTCCGCAACGACTACGGGTCGCGGGACTTCGGTGGCGCGGCTCCGCCGGCAGGTGAGAGCCATCGCTATGTGTTCACCGTGTACGCCGTGGACAGCGAGAAGCTCGGTCCGGACGCGGATGTCTCGCCCGCGGTCGTGGGATTCAATCTGCGGTTCCACACGATTGCCCGTGCACAGCTGATCGGTGAGTACGAGGCTCCCGCGGAGCACTGACCGTTCGCTTGTTGTTTGCCCTGCCCTGGTCTTGGAGAGATCAGGGCAGGGCATCTTTTATTGCGTTGTCCATCTCGGCGCGCCCGGCCAGAGTTGATCCAAGCCCAGAGCCCGCCGAACAGGGCCGGGCCGGTGAACGGGAGGTGGGCGGGATGCGGGACACGCTGGTACTGAATGCGAGCTTCGAGCCGCTGTCGACGGTGACTCTCAACCGTGCGGTCGTGCTGGTGCTCCAGGACAAGGCCGTCGTCGAGCAGGCCCACCCCGGACTCCGTGTGCGCGCGGCCGCGGTCGATCTCCCCGTGCCCCGGGTGATCAGGCTCTGCAGATACGTACGGGTGCCCTTCCGAAGACAGGCACCGTGGTCGAGACGGGGTGTGCTGATACGGGACCAGCACCGGTGCGCGTACTGCGGAAGGCGGGCGACGACCGTGGACCACGTGGTGCCGAGGTCCCACGGTGGTGCGGACAGCTGGCTGAACACGGTGGCCTCGTGCTCCGAGGACAACCACCGCAAGGCGGACCGTACGCCGGAGCAGGCGGGGATGCCGCTGCTGCACCAGCCGTTCGTTCCGTCGCCGGCCGACGCGATGCTGCTCGGCATGAGAGCCGGTGAGCGCGCCGAGCTGCCGCAGTGGCTGGCGGCTCAGCCTGCCGCGTAGGCAGCCGAGGATGTGGGAGCCCGTCCCGGGACGACCGGGGCGGGCTCCGGTGTGTCAGCGCAGCACCAGCTGGACGATGGCGGCGCTGCCGACGACGACGATGAGGGCGCGGACGGCGGCCGGGGGCAGCCTGCGGCCGATCCCGGCGCCGAGCTGGCCGCCGATGGCGGAGCCGACGGCGATCAGCAGGACGGCCTGCCAGTCGAAGTGGGCGACGAAGAGGAAGAAGATCGCCGCGACGCTGTTGACGACGGCGGCGAGGACGTTCTTGACGGCGTTGAGGCGCTGGAGGCTGTCGTCGAGCAGCATGCCCATCAGGGAGAGGTAGATGATCCCCTGGGCGGCGGTGAAGTAGCCGCCGTAGACGCTGGCGAGCAGCAGTCCGGTGAGCAGGAGCGGGCCGCCGTCGGGGCGGGCGCGGGTGCCGTGGCGCTCGCGGTGGCGCTGGACGGCCTTGGCGATCCAGGGCTGGAGGACGACCAGGACGAGGGCGATCCCCACGAGGACCGGCACGATCGTCTCGAACGCCGTGGACGGCAGCGTCAGCAGGAGTACGGCTCCGCTCACGCCGCCGATCGCGGCCACGACGCTCAGCCGCAGGACGCGCTTGCGCTGGCCGGTGAGTTCGGCGCGGTAGCCGATGGCCCCGCTGACGGAGCCGGGGATCAGGCCGAGGGCGTTGGAGACGGTCGCGGTGACCGGCGGCAGGCCGGTGGCGAGGAGCACCGGGAAGGTGATCAGCGTGCCCGAGCCCACGATGGTGTTGATGGTGCCGGCGCCGATGCCCGCGGCGAAGACGGCGAGCATCTCCCAGATGGTCACGCTGTGCCCTTCGCTGATCGGTGCCTGTTGCACCGATCATGCCCGATGCCCCGCCCCTGTCCGAGCGGGGGTGCGCGTCAGCTCACGGGCGGCTCTTCGCGCCGCTCCTTGCCGGTGTTGAATCCGGGGCCTCCGCCGCTGCCCAGGTTTCCGAAGGCTCCGGACAGGCCCTTGAGGGCGTCGCCGATCTCGCTGGGCACGATCCAGAGCTTGTTGGCATCGCCCTCGGCGATCTTCGGGAGCATCTGGAGGTACTGGTAGGAGAGCAGCTTCTGGTCCGGGTCGCCTGCGTGGATCGCCTCGAAGACCGTGCGGACGGCCTGCGCCTCGCCCTCGGCGCGCAGGGCGGCTGCCTTGGCCTCACCTTCGGCGCGCAGGATCGCGGACTGCTTCTCACCTTCCGCGGTGAGGATCTGCGACTGGCGGATGCCTTCCGCGGTGAGGATCGCGGCGCGCTTGTCACGGTCGGCGCGCATCTGCTTCTCCATCGAGTCCTGGATGGAGGTGGGCGGCTCGATGGCCTTGAGCTCGACGCGGTTGACGCGGATGCCCCACTTGCCGGTTGCCTCGTCGAGCACACCGCGCAGGGCCGCGTTGATCTCCTCGCGGGAGGTCAGGGTCCGCTCCAGGTCCATGCCACCGATGATGTTGCGCAGGGTGGTGACGGTGAGCTGCTCGATGGCCTGGATGTAGCTGGCGACTTCGTAGGTCGCGGCCCGGGCGTCGGTGACCTGGTAATAGATGACCGTGTCGATGTTGACCACCAGGTTGTCCTGGGTGATCACCGGCTGGGGCGGGAACGGCACGACCTGTTCACGGAGGTCGATGCGGTTGCGGATGGAGTCGATGAACGGGACGACGATGTTGAGACCCGCGTTCAGGGTGCGGGTGTAGCGCCCGAAGCGTTCGACGATGGCTGCGCTGGCCTGCGGGATGACCTGGATCGTCTTGATCAGGGCGATGAAGACCAGCACCACCAGAATGATCAGGACGATGATGATCGGTTGCATCGTGTTCCCTGTGCCCTTCGCTGCCGGATGGTGCAGATGATCGAGTTTCCCAGAACTGCGCCTGGGGTGTTGGGCGTTCGGCTTCGTTCCGTCACATCACGACCGCGGTCGCGCCGTCGATCTCGACGACGTCGACCTGCTGGCCGGCCTCGAAACTCATATCGGCGTCGAGGGCACGTGCCGACCAGACCTCACCGGCGAGCTTGATACGGCCACCATTGCCGTCAACTCGCTCCAGGACAACCGCCTGACGGCCTTTCAGTGCGTCGACTCCACTGGCGAACTGGGGGCGTTGAGCCCGGTGCCGGCTCGCGATCGGCCGTACGACCGCGATGAGGGCCACCGACACCACGGCGAATACGAGGACTTGGGCGACCGTGCCGCCGCCGAGTGCCGCGACGACGGCCGCGGCGACCGCTCCGGCGGACAGCATCCCGAACTCGGGCATCGCCGTCAGAACCAGCGGAATGCCCAGTCCGACCGCACCGATCAGCCACCACACCCACGCGTCGATTTCCACATGGTCATGGTAGATCGGCAGGTCGTGCTCAGGACAGGGGGCGAGGCAGGTCGGCAGCGGACAGGCGGGCGCCGCTGTGGTGTTGGAGGGGCCGCGGTGGAGCGTGGGCCCCCGGGCGGTGCCGTCGGACCGGGGCCGCGCGGAACGGAGCGCCGGCGGCGCCGTCAGCCGAGCGGAAGGCCCTGGGCCGTCCAGCGTTCGCCGTTGCGCTCGACGAGCAGCGGGAGACCGAAGCAGAGGGAGAGGTTGCGGGAGGTGAGCTCGGTCTCCATGGGGCCGGCGGCCAGCACCTTGCCCTGACGGATCATCAGGACGTGGGTGAAGCCGGGGGCGATCTCCTCGACATGGTGTGTGACCATGATCATGGAGGGGGCGTACGGGTCGCGGGCGAGGCGGCCGAGACGGCGGACCAGGTCCTCACGGCCGCCGAGGTCCAGTCCCGCGGCGGGCTCGTCCAGGAGCAGCATCTCGGGGTCGGTCATCATCGCGCGGGCGATCATGGTGCGCTTGCGCTCGCCCTCGGAGAGCGTGCCGAACCTGCGCTCCAGGTAGTCGGTCATCCCGAGCCGGTCGAGGAAGGCGCGGGCGCGCTCCTCGTCGACGGCGTCGTAGTTCTCGTGCCAGGTGGCGGTCATGCCGTACGCGGCCGTGAGGACCGTCTGGAGCACGGTCTGCCGCTTGGGCAGCTTCTCGGCCATGGCGATGCCGGCCATGCCGATACGGGGGCGGAGCTCGAAGACGTCCACGCCGCCGAGGCGCTCGTCGAGGATCCTGACCGTGCCGGTGGTCGGGAAGAGGTAGCTGGACGCGATGTTCAGGAGGGTCGTCTTGCCGGCGCCGTTGGGGCCGAGGATGACCCAGCGCTCCCCCTCCTTGACCGACCAGGAGACGTCGTCCACCAGAGCGCGTCCGTCGCGGACCACGGATACGTCCACCAGCTCCAGTACATCGCTCATGAGCGCGTTGTCTCCCCATGCAATCGTCTTGAGGCCATAGGAGGCTTTTATGCACCTGTGGGCACAGCTCCCAGGGAAAACCTACGCCACCGGCCGGGTACCCCTGCCCCCCGGCCCGGTCCCTAGGCTGGGTCCATGCTTTCGGAACCACGCTCAGGACGACTGGCGGCATGGGGAAACGCCCTGTTGGCCGGACAGGTATCACCGGACGACGCGGCTCTCGCGATCGTCGGCGAGGACGCGGTGCACCGCGTGGAGGGGCTTCCGGGCGAGGCGGGGCCCGTCGGGCTCACGCTGGCGCTCGGGCGGCTGCGCGGGCTCGGGGTGACCGGCTTCCGGGTCGCGCTGCCCGCGCCGGGGCATCCGCTGGGGCTCAGCGGACCGCCCGCCTTCAACGCGCGGGCGCTCGACGCGGAGGAGGCCGTCGTCGGGTACGGCGCGGCGTACGGGCTCGTGCCGGAGGTGTCCGAGGCGGGACCGGCCGGCGATGTGCACGTCGAGGTCGTCTGGCACTGCCTGGAGGTACGGGAGGCACCGCCCGCGGACGTGCCGTCGCTCGGCGAGGCGGAGCGGGAGCTGGCGGAGGCGCTGCGGGAGGCGACGGAGGTGCTGTCGCGGCTCGATGTGGCGGCGTCCGGACCGGTGGCCGAGGCGGCGATCGACGCGTACCGGGCCCGGGCGGACCGGGGTGGGGAGACGCTCGCGCCCGGGTATCCGCCACGGGCGGCGCGGGTGTTGGAGCTGGCTCAGCGGATCGCGCTGCTGGTCTCGGTGGCGTACGAGAAGGGGCACGGGGGTGCGGTGAGCGCGTCCGAGATGGCGGCGCGGGGGGAGGCGCTGCGGCCGGTGGAGAGGGTGGCGCGGCGGGCGCAGGTGGCGGCGTACAACGCGTATGTGGAGGAGCGGGAGCGGTAGGGGCTTTGCCGGGGCGGGTGCCCCGGGCCCCTGTGCGGGGGGCTTGGGGTGGGGCGGGTGCCCCGGGCCCCTGTGCGGGGGGCTTGGGGTGGGGCGGGTGGTGCGGCCCGGGTTCTTCGCGGGGCTCCGCCCCGGACCCGGCGCCTCAAACGCCGGCGAGGCTGAATTTCGGTGCCCACGTGCCCCGGCGATGGCGCGGCCAAGAGGGGGTGCCCAAGACGCCCCGGCGATGGAGAAGGCCGGGAGGGCGTGCCCCAACGGTCTGGCGATGGCGAGGCTGAATTTCGGTGCCCACGTGCCCCGGCGATGGCGGGGCTGAGGTCTGGTGCCCGGGCCGGTACACGCGTAATGGACGGCGCGGGCGCGCCGACGCCGGCGGGCATGTGAGCCCGCCGGCGTCGGCGAAGGGGTGTCAGCCGTTCAGACCCAGGTTGCCGAAGGCCGGGTTCAGGACGCCGATCACGTTGACGCTGTTGCCGACCGCGTTCACCGGGATGTGGATCGGGGCCTGGATCAGGTTGCCCGAGGCGACGCCCGGGGAGCCCACGGCCTTGCCGTCGGCGTACGCGCCGCCGTCGGACGCCGACGCGGCCCCCGCGCCCGCGGCGACGATGCCACCGGCGACGATGGTCAGGACAGCGGCCTTCTTCAGGTTCATCACTTCGAAAATCCTCCTGGACATTCGCTGCGGCCGGCCGCCGCAGCACGCCATGGAGAACGCCTCACGGACGATCAGGATGCGCCGTCCGGGTGACATACACCCGACAGTATGAATCTCGGACCGGGGCGCGACGATCCGATTAGCTGGTCAATCCGTGCCGTACGGCCCACAGCGCCGCCTGTGTACGGTCCGCCAGGTCCAGCTTCATCAGGATGTTCGAGACGTGCGTCTTGACGGTCTTCTCGGACAGGACGAGCGCGCGGGCGATCTCGCGGTTGGACCGGCCGTCCGCGATCAGGCCGAGCACCTCCTTCTCGCGCTCGGTGAGCGAACCTCCGCGGCCCGTGCCGTTGCCCGGCACGTCCTGGGACAGCAGCGCGCCCGCGACTTCGGGCTGGAGCAGCACATGGCCCGCGTGGACGGAGCGGATGGCGCGGGCGAGGGCCTCCGGGTCGACGTCCTTGTAGACGTAGCCCGAGGCGCCGGCCCGCAGGGCGGGGACCACGGTGCGCTGCTCGGTGAAGCTGGTGACGATCAGCACGCGGGCCGGGTTGGAGAGGTCGCGCAGCTTGCGCAGGGCCTCGATGCCGTCGGTGCCGGGCATCTTCACGTCCATCAGGACGACGTCCGGTTTCAGTTCCTCCGCGCGGGCCACACCCTCGTCCCCGTCGCCCGCCTCACCGACCACCTCGATGTCGTCCTGGACCTCGAGGAAGGTGCGCAGCCCGCGGCGGACCACCTGGTGGTCGTCGACCAGCAGCACGCGAATAGTCCTGTCAGCCACCGGGGACCTCCATCTCGATCGTCGTGCCCTTGCCGGGCGCGGACTGCACCGTGAGCTTTCCCCCGACCCCGCCCGCCCTGTCGCGCATCGAGACGAGACCCAGGTGGCGGCCGGCCCTGCGGACCGTGCGGGGCTCGAAACCCGTGCCGTTGTCGGTGACGCTGAGGACCGCGCCCTGGCCGCGGCGGGCCAGGACCACGTCGACCCGGTCGCCCCCGGAGTGCCGCAGTGCGTTGTGCAGGGCCTCCTGGGTGACCCGCAGCAGGGCCTCCTCCTGGGCCGCGGGCAGAGCCCGGATCCCGCAGGTGTCGAACGTGACCCGGGCGCTGTGGGCCCGGTCGAGGACCTGTATCTGCGTACGGAGCGTGTTGACGAGCCCGTCCTCGTCCAGCGCCGCCGGGCGCAACTCCACGACGGCCGCGCGCAGTTCGTCCGCGGCCTCGGCGGCCAGCGAGGCGACCTGGTGGAGCTCGCCCTTGGCGCG
The DNA here is from genome assembly GCF_050952975.1 of Streptomyces sp. CA-251247. Taxonomy (NCBI): domain Bacteria; kingdom Bacillati; phylum Actinomycetota; class Actinomycetes; order Kitasatosporales; family Streptomycetaceae; genus Streptomyces; species Streptomyces sp. CA-251247. The sequence goes on from NZ_CP191861.1 coordinate 1,786,602, forward strand.
TGCCGGATCGCGGTCGACCAGGGCGGCGGCGGCCTGAGCCGTGAGCCGCAGGGAGAAGAGCTTCTGGCTGACGGCGTCGTGCAGTTCGTGGGCGAGGCGCGAGCGCTCCTCGGCGATGGTGAGTTCGCGGCTCCGCTCGTAGAGCCGGGCGTTGGTCAGGGCGATGGCAGCATGCTGGGCCAGGATCGCCAGCAGTTCCTCGTCCTCCTCGGTGAATCCGCAGCCGCCCTCCGGCTTCGGGCAGCGCTTGTTGGCGAGGAAGAGCGCGCCGATGGTCTCGTCACCGTCCTTCACGGGCAGGCCGAGGAAGTCGGACATGTCCGGGTGGGCGGAGGGCCAGCCCTCGAAGCGGGGGTCCTTGCGCACATCCCCGAGCCGCTCGGTCTTGGCGTCGCGGAGCATGGCGGCGAGGATGCCGTGCTGCCGGGGCAGCGGTCCGATCGCCTTCCACTGTTCGTCACTGACCCCGTCGACCACGAACTGCGCGAAGCCGCCGTGATCGTCCGGGACGCCCAGGGCCGCGTACTCCGCGTCGAGGAGCTCCCGCGCCGAGGCGACGATCGTCTTCAGCACGTCGCGGACCTCGAGATGCCTGCTCATGGCGAGGAGCGCGGTGCTCACGGCCGCGAGGCCGGAGCGTGGTCGGTGGCTCATGAGCTCACCGTACCCGCGGGGTGTGACGGTCCGTATCGGCCCGCGGACGCAGTCGCACGGGCCCGGAGGCCTAGGTCCCCTCCGGCGGAAACGGGGTGAGGGGCCTAGGTCGAAGAACCGGCCCGGAAGGGGTCCCGCGCACGAGGTGGTGGGGCAGGTGGCGTTCCTACGGTGAGGGCATCGACGCGGACAAGGGGATGGACGTCATGCCGCTAGCAGTGATCACGGGCGCTTCGAAGGGGCTGGGGCACGCCCTGGCGGCGGCTCTCGCGGCGCGGGGCTGGGACCTCGTGCTGGGGGCGAGGACCGAGGACGTACTGAGGGAGAGCGCGCGGCGGGTGGCCGCTCACGGGACGCGGGTGGTGGCGGTGGCCGGTGATGTGACCGATCCGGCGCACCGCGCGGAGCTGGTGGCCGCGGCCCGCGGGCTCGGCGGGCTCGATCTGCTGGTGAGCAATGCCAGTGCGCTGGGGGCGGAGCCGCTGGTGCGGCTGGAGGCGCTGCCGCTGGAGGGGCTGCGGGCGGCCCTTGAGACCAATGTGGTGGCCGCGCTGGGGCTCGTCCGGGAGGCGCTGCCGCTGCTGCGGGCGTCGGACGCGGGGACGGTGATCGCGGTGAGTTCGGACGCGGCGGCCGAGGCGTACGAGACCTGGGGCGGCTACGGGGCGTCGAAGGCGGCGCTGGACCACCTCACCGCGGTTCTGGGGGTCGAGGAGCCGGGGTTGCGGGTGTGGGCCGTTGACCCGGGTGACATGCGGACGGATCTGTACGCGGCCGCGGTGCCGGACGACGACGATCCGCGCCCGGATCCGGTCTCGGTGGTCCCGGGGTTCCTGCGGCTGCTGGACGAGCGTCCGGTCAGCGGCCGGTACGGGGCGTCGGCGCTGCTGGGGTCCGTGTGAGGGGCGGCCGTGGGGCCGCGGAAGGGGAAGGGGTTGCCGTGCTGGACGCGCTGCGGGTGCCGGAGGAGCTCTCCGCGAGGGTGCCGGCCGAAGTGCGCGGCTCGGGCCGGGACGACGTACGTCTGATGGTCTCGCGGGGAACGCGGGTGACCCATCACGCATTCCGGGATCTGCCCGCTCTGCTGCGGGCCGGTGACGTGCTGGTGGTCAACACCTCCGCCACGCTGCCGGCCGCCGTCAACGGCCGCCTCGGCGGCGAAGCGGTCGTCGTCCACTTCTCGACGCGGGGGGACGACGGCCGGTGGGCGGTGGAGCTGCGGGCCCCCGACGGCGGGGGCAGCACTCTTCCGCGCGCGGGCGGGCCCGCGGGCGCGCGCGTGAAATTGCCCGGGGGCGAGCATCTGGTGCTGGAGGAGCCGCTGGCCCCCGGAGGCATGCGGCTGTGGTGGGCGTCGGTGTCCACGGCCGTGCCGGGGCTGCTGCGCCGCCACGGGCGGCCGATCCGCTACGGATACACGGCCGGGGACCAGCCGCTGTCCGCTTACCGGACGGTGTTCGCGCTCCCCTCCCCCGACGGCACCGGCTCGGCGGAGATGCCGAGCGCCGCACGGCCCTTCACGCCGCGTCTGGTGGCGGAGCTGGTGAGCCGGGGGGTGCAGTTCGCTCCCCTCACCCTGCACACGGGGGTGGCCTCCGCCGAGGCCCACGAGCCGCCGTACCCGGAGCGCTTCGAGGTACCCGCGGCGACGGCGTGGCTGGTGAACGCGGCACGGGCGGGCGGGGGACGGATCCTCGCGGTCGGCACGACCGCCGTACGGGCCCTGGAGTCGGCGACGGGCCCCGACGGGGTGGTGCGGGCGGCGTCGGGCTGGACCGATCTCGTGGTCACGCCCGAGCGGGGGGTGCGTGCCGTCGACGGGCTGCTGACGGGGCTGCACGAGCCCGAGGCCTCGCATCTGCTGATGCTGGAGGCCATCGCCGGGCGGGCGGCTCTGGGGCGGGCGTACGGACAGGCACTCGAACGCCGCTATCTGTGGCACGAGTTCGGCGACATCCATCTCCTACTGCCCGCGGAAAGCACTCACTCTTTGCATTGCTGAAGCAACGGATGGTGAAACGGTTTGCCCTCCCATGTGAGCCCGCGCATAGGACGCAGATCACTTACGAAGCAGACTAGTGGATACAAAAAGGGCACTTGATCAGGGGATGAATGGGCATACGGGCGATTTGCCCGACCCCTGATCCACTATCGCGGATCGTACGTCACACCTTTGCCAGGGCTTTTTGCTGGCGCTAAGAATTGCAGCCGTCGCCCGCCGTAGAGCGCAGCGCCGCTCCGGCCTGATGCGACATCCGCTACTCGAAGAGGTTCGACGATATGTCTGCGTTCAGCACCCGTATGACCAAGACCCGCAAGGTCTCGATCGCCGGTATCGCCGCCGCCGGTGTCGCCGCTCTGACCCTTACCCTCGCCCCGGCCGGCGAGAGCGACGCCGCTGTCGCCGTCGCCGAGCCCCAGGCCGCGCAGAAGATCGCCCCGGTGGCGATGACCCTCGACGCGCCGAAGACCCTGTCGCTCGACGCCGCCGACCAGTCGGCTTCCGCGGCCAAGGTGAAGGCCGCGGCCAACGCCGCGGCGAAGAAGGCGGCCGCCGAGGCCGCCGCCACGAAGAAGGCAGCTGCCGACGCTGCCGCGAAGAAGAAGGCCGCCGCTGAGGCTGCCGCCAAGAAGCGGGCGGCTGACCAGGCCGCCAGCCGTGCCGCCGCTCGCAAGCCCGTCTACGCCAACAACCTGGACGGCTGGATCCGCGAGTCGCTCGACATCATGAAGAAGCACAAGATCCCGGGCAGCTACCAGGGTCTGCACAAGAACATCATCCGCGAGTCCAGCGGTAACCCGAACGCCATCAACAACTGGGACATCAACGCGATCAACGGCGTCCCCTCGATCGGCCTGCTCCAGGTCATCAAGCCGACCTTCGACACGTACCACGTCGCCGGCACCAAGCACAGCCAGTACGACCCGGTCGCCAACATCGTCGCCGCGGCCAACTACGCCGCCGACCGCTACGGCTCGATCGACAACGTCAACAGCGCCTACTGAGGCTGACGACCCACACGCCGGAGGGCGGCACCCCATGCGGGGTGCCGCCCTCCGGCGCGTTTGCGGTTCTGCCTACTTGCGCATGACCTCGGGCTCGTGCCGGCGCAGGAAGCGCGCGACGAGGAAGCCGCAGAAGGCTCCGAGGGCGAGCAGGGCGGCCATGTCCATGCCCCAGGCCGCTGCCTCGTGGTCCCACAGCGGGTCGGTGCTGGTCGGGTCGTCCGGGTTCGGGCTGATCTTGTTGAAGTCCAGCGTGGCCCCGGCGGCGGCGACCGCCCACCGCGACGGCATCAGATACGAGAACTCGTTGACGCCGATGGTGCCGTGCAGGATGAACAGACACCCGGTGAACACGACCTGGATGATCGCGAACATGACCAGCAGCGGCATGGTCTTCTCGGCGGTCTTCACGAGCGCCGAGATGATCAGGCCGAACATCATCGAGGTGAAGCCGAGCGCCATGATCGGCACGGACAGTTCGAGCATCACCGCGCCGCCCATGACCAGACCCTCGGAGGGCAGCTCACGGGTGGAGAAGCCGATCGCGCCGACCAGGGCACCCTGGAGCACCGTGATCATGCCCAGCACGATCACCTTGGACATCAGATACGCGGAGCGCGACAGACCCGTCGCGCGCTCGCGCTCGTAGATCACCCGCTCCTTGATCAGCTCACGGACCGAGTTGGCGGCGCCCGCGAAACACGCGCCGACCGCGAGGATCAGCAGGACCGTGGTCGCCGTGCCGTTCGGGATGATCCGGCCGGTCTGCGCGTTCACGTTCGGCAGCAGACCCTTGTCCGGGTCGATGAGCAGGCTGACCGCGCCGAGCACCGCCGGCAGGATCAGCATCAGCGCCATGAAGCCCTTGTCGGACGCGATCACCGACACATAGCGGCGGACCAGCGTGACCAGCTGGGAGCCCCAGCTCTGCGGCTTCGGCGGCTTGCTCTGCTGCGCCACCAGGTTCACCGGCTGCGCGGCGACGGCGTCGATGTCGGCCGCGTACATCTGGTAGTGCTGCGAACCGCGCCAGCGGCCCGCCCAGTCGTAGTCGCGGTAGTTCTCGAACGCCGAGAAGACATCGGCCCAGGTGCTGTAGCCGAAGAAGTTGAGCGCTTCCTCCGGCGGACCGAAGTACGCGACGGAGCCGCCCGGAGCCATGACGAGCAGTTTGTCGCACAGCTGGAGCTCGGCTACGGAGTGGGTGACCACGAGGACGGTGCGGCCGTCGTCGGCGAGGCCGCGCAACAGCTGCATCACATCGCGGTCCATGCCCGGGTCGAGACCGGAGGTCGGCTCGTCCAGGAAGATCAGCGACGGCTTCGTCAGCAGCTCCAGAGCGACCGAGACGCGCTTGCGCTGGCCGCCGGAGAGCGAGGTGATCTTCTTGTCCTTGTGGATGTCGAGCTTGAGCTCGCGCAGCACCTCGTCGATACGGGCTTCGCGCTCCGCGTTCGCGGTGTCGCCCGGGAAGCGGAGCTTGGCCGCGTACCTGAGCGCCTTACGGACCGTGAGCTCCTTGTGCAGGATGTCGTCCTGCGGGACCAGACCGATGCGCTGGCGCAGCTCGGCGAACTGCTTGTAGAGGCTCCGGTTGTCGTAGAGCACATCGCCCTGGTTGGCGGGCCGGTAACCGGTGAGCGCCTTCAGCAGGGTGGACTTGCCCGAGCCCGAGGGGCCGATGACACCGATGAGCGACTTCTCCGGCACACCGAAGGACACATCGCGCAGGATCTGCTTGCCGCCCTCGACCGTCACCGTGAGGTGGCGGGCGGAGAAGGAGACCTCGCCGGTGTCGACGAACTCCTCGAGCTGGCCGCCGACGATACGGAACGTCGAGTGACCGACGCCGACGATGTCGTTCGGGCCGATGAGGGCCGTACCGGACTTGGCGATCGGCTGTCCGTTGACGTACGTACCGTTGTGGGATCCGAGGTCACGGATCTCGAAGCGGCCGTCCGGGTGCGAGCTGAACTCGGCGTGGTGGCGCGAGACCTGGAGGTCGGAGACCACCAGTTCGTTCTCCAGCGCACGGCCGATACGCATCACGCGGCCGAGCGAGAGCTGGTGGAACGTGGTCGGGCTGCGGTCGCCGTAGACCGGTGGCGCCCCCGCCGCGCCGCCGGATCCGCCCGGACCGGGCTGGTGCGGGACCTGTGCCTGCTGCGGCTCGGGCCAATTCTGCGCCGGAGCCTGCTGCCACTGCTGCTGCGGCGGCTGCTGTTGGGCCGGAGCCTGCTGAGCTGCCGCCTGCTGAGGAGCCGCCCCTTGTGCGCTGTAGGCACCCGCCGCCGCACCGGACAGATTCAGCCGCGGTCCGTCGGTGGCGTTGCCCAGGTGCACGGCCGAGCCGGGAGCGACCTCCATCTGATGGATCCGCTGGCCCTGTACATACGTGCCGTTGGTGCTGCCGTGGTCTTCGATGACCCAACTGCGGCCGCCCCAGCTGATGCTGGCGTGCCGCCACGAGACCCTGGCGTCGTCGATCACCAGATCACCCTGAGGATCACGTCCGAGGGTGTACGACCTGGACGGATCGAGCGTCCAGGTCCTTCCATTCAATTCCAGTACGAGTTCCGGCACTCCATGCCCCACTAGTTGTCCCCCGAGTTACCCCCATCACAGGGAGTCTAGGGATGGCGAACATCGTGGGGAACTATTTCAGGCGCGGTCCCGTATCCGAAAGTCGGGCCTTGTGAAGACCGCGTCCCGGTTGCCCGTTGACGGAGGAGAAACACCCCCGGAGAGTGGTAAGCACCCATCAGTCGGCACGGATCATGCTGGACTGGGGACAACTGGGTCAAACCCAGCAGGCATCGGGGGGTCCGGGATGAGCGCGACCGGCAAGAACGGCAAGGTGCCCTGGGTCGATGTGGTGCTGTCATCGATCGCCGCGGTGAGCTGGGCCCTGGTGGGTATGGCGGGCGCGGCCGCGCTCGGCCTGCATCTGCTGGGCGCCGACGCAGCGGCCTCGCTGGGCCCGATGACGGCGGCCGTCGTGGTGCTCGCCGTGAACGGCTCGGTGACGCCGAGCGGTGATGTGTCCGCGTTCGGACTCGACGGCGCCCAGGCCGAAACGGCCGTCGACTTCACGCCACTTGGGGTGGGACTGTTCGGTGCGCTGCTCCTTGCGTACGTCTTTCTACGCTCTCTGCGGCGGTCCGGTCCGCACATCTCGGGAGGTGAACTCGCCGCTCGCGCGGGCGGTGTGGTCGTCCTGTTCGTCGCGACCGTCGGCGGGCTCGCGTGGGCGGGCCATGACGTCATCACCATCGACGGCGCGGAGCTGGGGCTCGACGGCGCGATCCCGGGTACCGGCGGGGACGGCGGAATCGAGGTGCCGGGACTCGGCGACATCGGTGACATCGGGGGGCTGCTGCCGGACCGCATCGGGGACCTGGTGGACGCGGAGGCGGCCGTCGGATTCAGCGTGAACACCCCGGACTCGCTGGCGGGGGCGCTGCTGTGGGTGACCGGCGTGCTGGTCATCGCGCTGCTCGCCGGCCGGCGCGCCCCGCTGCCGAGCGGCGCGATGTGGGAGGCGGTACGGCGGCACATCCGTCCCGCGGCCTCGGCGATGGTCGCGGTGATGCTGGTCGCCGTGCTCGCGGGGTACGCGGCGGCGGCCTACGCGGCCGTCGGCGACGACCACCCGAAGCGGATCGCGGGTGCGGCACTGCTCGGGGCGCCCAACGGGGTGTGGCTCGGCGTCCCGCTGGGGCTGTTCGTGCCGTGGGACGGCAAGGCCACGGGTGAACTGGCGAAGGTGCTGCCGGATCCCCTGGACGACTTCCTGCGGATCTCGGCGGACGAGCCGGCGACCGTGGGCAGGCTGGCCGAACTGGACGGGCGGGTGTGGCTGCTCGCGGTGGCGACGGCCGTGATGATGCTGTACGCCGGGGTGTTGGCGGCTTCCCGGACACCGGCAGGCAGCCGGGGAGCGGCGGGTTTCGCGGGCCGGTGCGCGGTGCGGCTCGCGGTGGTGGGCGCCCTGACGCTGCCGCTGCTGGTGTGGCTGACGGACGTGTCCGCCGACGCGTCGCTGTCGGTCCTCGGCTTCGACGCGTTCGGTGCGGGCATCGAGCTGCACGGCCGGGCGGGCAGGGCGCTGGTGCTGGGCGCGGCATGGGGAGCCGCGGCGGGCGGGGCGGGGGCCCTGTTGGTGTACGTCACCCGGGGCGGCCGGCGGGAAGAGGGTGCCGCAGCGGGCGAGGTGAGCGAGGGGCCCGGGCCGTACCGGCCGACCTCCCCGTACCGGCCGCCGAACCCCGACACCAACCCGTATCTGCGCCTGCCGCCCGAGGTCCACGACGCGCCTGCGGAGGGCGGGGCTGCGCGGGACCGGGATTCGCGGGACCGGGATTCGTGGAGCCGAGGGGCGCCATCGTGGGACGGCGATGTCCCTCCGCGGGACCGCGATGCCCCTCCGCCCCGCCCGGGCACCTCTCCGAGGAACGATCGCGGCGGTCGTGCGGAAGGGGCTGCCGGCGAGAGGGACCGTGGTGGACTGCCGGAGATCCACGGTGCGCCGACGGTCGCGGGGCCCATGCCTCCCCTGCCACCGCGGCGCCGGCCCCCGCCCGAGCAGGAGGACGGCCCGCCGCCGCCCAGGCCGCCGAAGTCCGGCAGATAGCCGGTCACCGGGTCAAACGCGTGTCCGCTCCTCGGGACGCGACGTCTCGCCGTCGTCCGGGCCCGATACGGTGGAACCACCATGAGCGCTTCGCAGACTTCCGACGTACGCACCCTTCTCGTCAAGATCTTCGGGAAGGACCGTCCCGGGATCACGGCCGGTCTCTTCGACACCCTCGCCGCCTTCTCCGTCGACGTCGTCGACATCGAGCAGGTCGTCTCCCGTGGCCGCCTCGTGCTGTGCGCGCTGGTGACCGCTCCGACCGCGGGCGGCACCTCGGAGGGCGAGCTGCGGTCCACCGTCCACAGCTGGGCCGAGTCGCTGAGACTTCAGGCCGAGATCATCTCGGGCACCGGTGACAACCGGCCGCGCGGCAGCGGCCGTTCCCATGTCACCGTGCTCGGGCACCCGCTGACCGCCGAGTCGACGGCGGCCATAGCGGCCAGGATCGCGTCCACCGGCGGAAACATCGACCGCATCTTCCGGCTCGCGAAGTACCCGGTCACCGCGGTGGAGTTCGCCGTCTCCGGTGTGGAGACCGAGGCCCTGCGTACGGTCCTGGCGACCGAGGCCGCGGGTATCGGCATCGATGTCGCGGTGGTGTCGGCGGGTCTGCACCGCCGCGCCCAGCGCCTGGTCGTGATGGATGTCGACTCCACGCTCATCCAGGACGAGGTCATCGAGCTGTTCGCGGCGCACGCGGGCTGCGAGGACAAGGTCACCGAGGTCACCGCCGCGGCGATGCGGGGCGAGCTGGACTTCGAGCAGTCGCTGCACGCGAGGGTGGCGCTGCTGGCCGGGCTCGACGCCTCGGTCGTGGACAAGGTGCGCGCGGAGGTACGGCTGACGCCGGGCGCGCGCACCCTGATCCGTACGCTCAAGCGGCTCGGCTTCCAAGTGGGCGTGGTCTCCGGCGGGTTCACCCAGGTCACGGACGACCTCAAGGAGCGGCTGGGGCTGGACTTCGCGTCGGCCAACACGCTGGAGATCGTCGACGGGAAGCTCACCGGCAAGGTGATCGGCGAGATCGTGGACCGGGCGGGCAAGGCGCGGCTGCTGCGCAGGTTCGCGGCGGAGGCCGGCGTACCGCTGGCGCAGACGGTGGCGATCGGCGACGGTGCCAACGATCTGGACATGCTCAACGCGGCCGGGCTCGGGGTCGCGTTCAACGCCAAGCCGATGGTCCGCGAGGCCGCGCACACCGCGGTCAATGTGCCGTTCCTTGACACGGTCCTGTATCTGCTGGGGATCACCAGGGAAGAGGTCGAGGCGGCGGACGAGCCGAACGCCGAGCACTGAGCCGCGGGCGTCGGCGGCACACGCTGCGGCGCAGGTGAGCGGGCCAAAGACGGCCGAGGCCCCGGCACGGGTGTGCCGGGGCCTCTCGTTCACAGCTCAGCCCGATGGGCCCCAGGGCCGAGGTCCGGCCTCCGTCGCTCCCGGCCGGGCACCGGCGCGGACAGCCGGTGGTCGCCGCCCGGCTCAGTCGTGCGGCGCCCAGTACTCGAGCAGGGTGCCGACCCCGTGCTCCAGGGACTTCCAGGAGCCGGTGAACCCGACGACGGCGAACGACGATGTCGGAAAACCGCTCTGCGTCATACGGGCGAGCGCATCCCCTTCCGCCTTGCCGGCGAGGGCGTCGGCGAGCGCGTGCACGCCGGGGTTGTGACCGATGACGAGCAGGTCGTTGACCGAGTCGTCGGTCTCGTTCAGCAGCGCGATCAGGTCACCGAGCGAGGCGTCGTACAGACGCTCCTCGTACACGGTCTTCGGGCGGTGCGGCAGCTCGTGCACCGCCAGCTTCCACGTCTCACGGGTTCTGGCCGCCGTCGAGCACAGAGCCAGGTCGAAGGCGATTCCGGTTTCGCCGAGCCTACGGCCTGCCACCGGGGCATCCATGCGGCCGCGGTCGGCGAGCGGGCGCTCATGGTCGGACACTTCCGGCCAGTCGGCCTTCGCATGCCGGAGGAGCACGATCCTGCGGGATTCGGGGGGTCCGGGGGGTGTGCCTCCGGACGACGTGGCGACGCTCATGCACTCCAGCTTCGCATGAAATGCGCCAACGGGCGCAGGGTGTTGACCGGCTGCCCCACCACGAGTGATTCCGTCAGCGTGCGAGTGTGTGCCGGATGTGCTCGAGGATGCGTCCCATCGCGGGGTCACCGTTCGCGGCGTGTGCCTGCGCCGGATCGGCGATCACGACGAGCAGGACGACGAAGGCGAGCATCGGGAGCGCCACGGCCCACCACGGAAGCCGGATGTCGACGCTGCCCTTGGTCCGGGACGGGGACTGCGTGTGGGCCGGCATGGCCGCCTCCGTGGGGTCTGTGGCTGATGACCTCAAACCTACGGATCATGCCGCCGGCGGCCCATCCGGTGACCCACCCACTTCACCCTGACCCTGGCCCCCTAGGGGATGGTGGTGCTAGCACCACCATCGACGCGCGGCAGGCCAACGGCCGTGTCAGGGAGAGGCGATGGAGGCGATGATGCCGATCACCACGGTCACGGCGAGCATCGCGCCGAAGACGAGGAGAAGCTTCTTCTGACCGTTCGGGGGGTTCGGATCGAGCACAGGCATGGGTTCAGTTTCGCACGACCGCTTCGTCCTCGATCGTCCGGTCCCGGCCGGCCAGCACACCGACCGCGATCTGCGGCACGAGCAGCCCCGCCATCAGCGCGATCGGCAGTCCCCAGCCGCCACTGTGCTGGTAGAGCACCCCGACGAGCAGGGGGCCGGGGATCGAGATCAGATAGCCGGTCGACTGGGCGAAGGCGGAGAGCCGTACGACGCCGGCGCCGGTCCGGGACCGCATGCCGATCATGGTGAGGGCGAGCGGGAAGGCACAGTTGGATATCCCGAGCAGCAGCGCCCAGGCCCAGGCCCCGGCGGCCGGGGCGAAGAACAGCCCCGCATAGCCGGTCAGTCCGCACAGGCCCAGGGCGACCACGATCGGTCCCTGGTTCTTCATCCGGGTGGCGAGCCGCGGGATGACGAACGCGAGCGGCACGCCCATGACCATGGTGACGGCGAGCAGCACTCCGGCGGTCGAGGCCGAGACCCCCGCGTCGCGGAAGATCTGCGGCATCCAGCCCATCGTGATGTACGCGCCGGTGGCCTGGAGCCCGAAGAAGCAGGCGAGTGCCCAGGCGGTGGGGCTGCGGGTGATCTTCGGAGCGGGAGCCTGACGGGAGCCGGCCGCGGCGTCGGCCCGCTCGCTCTCGGCGGCGGGGCTGCGGTCGCGGATCAGGGCGACCCAGGGCAGTACGGCGAGGACGGCCACCAGGGCCCAGACGGCGAGGCCGGTACGCCAACTGCCGCCGAGCGCCTCGGTCATCGGAACGGTCGCGGCCGCCGCCACGGCGGTGCCCAGCGCCAGGGCCATGGAGTAGAGGCCGGTCATGGAGCCGACACGGTCGGGGAAGTACCGCTTGACGATCACCGGCATCAGGACGTTGCTGACGGCGATGCCCATCAGGGCGAGCGCGCTGGCGGCCAGGAAGCCGGGCGTACCGCCGGCGAACGGGCGGATCAGCAGCCCGGCGGCGATGGCGACCATGCCGGCGCAGACGACGGCGCCGGGTCCGAAACGGCGGGCGAGACGGGGCGCCGCGATCCCGAAGACGGCGAAGCAGAGCGGCGGTACAGAGGTGAGGACACCGGCGACGCTGCCGCTCATCTGCAGGCCGTCCCGCGTCTCCTCCAGGAGCGCGCCGAGGCTGGTGATGGCGGGACGGAGGTTGACTGCCGCGAGGACAATGGCGGCCATGACGAGACGGGTGATCCAGACGGCGCTCAGCCGGGTCCCGGGTGCCGTGGCGGTACGGTCCGTGGCGGCGGGCCTCGGGGGCAGGGGCTGGGCCCGGGACTCGCTCGGGGTCTGGGTCTGTGTCTCGTCCGGCATGAGGCCATCATAGAATCATGGGATGATTGATTGTCCAATCCCGGACAACCGGTTCCGGGCAGCCGGTTCCGAGCAAGGAGCACGATGTCGCTGACCTCTCCCCGGCGCTCAGGGCTCACCGACCAGGTGATCGCGCAGCTGCGGAATCAGATCACCTCGGGCGAGTGGCCGGTCGGTTCACGGATTCCGACGGAGCCGGCTCTCGTCGAGCAGCTGGGCGTCGCCCGCAACACCGTCCGCGAGGCGGTCCGCGCGCTCGCCCACAACGGTCTGCTGGACATCCGGCAGGGTTCGGGCACCTACGTGCTCGCGACGAGCGAACTGGCGGGCGTGATGCACCGGCGCTTCGCCGACGCCAGCCCGCGGCACATCGCGGAAGTACGCTCCACGCTGGAGTCCTCGGCGGCGCGGATGGCCGCGGAACGCCGTACGGAACGCGATCTGAAGCAGCTGGACGCACTGCTCGCCCGGCGCGAGGAGGCGTGGGCGACCGGCGACGCGGAGCGGTTCGTCGCCGTCGACGCGACATTCCACCTGGCCGTGGTGGCCGCCTCGCACAACGACGTGCTCAGTGAGCTGTACGCCGACCTCGGCGATCTGCTCAGGGACTGGCTGCGCGACGACGTGGGCGGTGAGCTGCGCCCGGAGAACCACATGGACCACGCCCGCCTCGTCGAGGCGATCCGCGCGGGCGACGGCGACGCGGCGGCAGCGGAGGCGGCGCGCTACCCGTTCCTGTGCCTCAGGGGGCGGCCTGCGGCTGATGGCTGACCCAGGCGGAACGGACTTCCTTCCAGCACCGGTCGGTGATCTCGACGTAGCCCGCGGGGGCGATGTCGGCGGGAGAACCGTCGATGTCGATGTCCCACCAGCGCTCGCACTCGATGTGCAACCGGACCCGGTCGACGGCGGGGTACGGGTTGTGGCAGAAGGCGGTGGCCTGCGAGCCCTCGACGACGGTGCGACAGTCGGCCGCGTAGACGGGCACGGGAGGCGCGGGCGCCGGCTTGGGCATCGGGCGGTGGGGCTGGGAGAACGCGTCCGGCGTCACCCACAGGAGGAGTGTCACCGCTGCAAGCACGGGCGCTGAGCGCCAGTTCGTACGCATGAGCAGGACCTCCTCGGCCGTACGGCGGCGCAATCGCCGCGGCTGCACCACAAGGGGGATTGCTTCTCCAGAGTCCCTGTGCTGCGGCGAAACCGCGCGGCGTCGGGGTCCGAACGGGCGAAAGGGGTGGGCGACGACCGGGTGTGCGGTGCTCGTGGCTACGGGCTGTGATCGCGAGGGGTGAGGGGCGAGAGGGCAGCGGGGCGGGGGAGAACAGGGGCCTGGCGCAGGGGCGGCGCCGGGTCGGCGGCGGCTTCGGCGGGGTCGCAGCCCGGGGCAACAGGCGGCCTGCCACGGTGACCGGTGCGGGTGCTGGTGCCGGAACAGCATCACCCGGACGACGCAAGCCGGGACCGACGGACAGCGATCCCGCCGAGGGCGACAGGGGCGGGCACAGCGTTGACCGGGGGCAGCCGGAGGACAGCGCGGCAGCCGCACGGCGCGGGGGGCCAGGGCCAGCAACGAACGAACGCCGGGCAGCCCGCACCCGCGGGCTGCCCGGCGTTCACAGCGGCCGGCCCGCGGAAGCAACCACCCGCACGCCGACGCCGAAGGCGTCCTACGCGCCCATCATGTGGACGCCGCCGTCCACATGCACCACCTCGCCCGTCGTCCGCGGGAAGAAGTCCGAGAGCAGACCCACCACACCGCGGCCCGCCGGGTCCGGGTCCGAGAGGTCCCAGCCGATCGGGGCGCGGTGGTTCCAGACGTCCGCGAGCTCCTCGAAGCCCGGGATCGACTTCGCCGCCATCGACTTGATGGGCCCCGCCGAGACCAGGTTGCAGCGGATGTTCTGCGCGCCGAGGTCACGCGCCAGGTAGCGGTTCGTGGACTCCAGCGCCGCCTTCGCCACGCCCATCCAGTCGTACTTCGGCCAGGCGATCGTCGCGTCGAAGGTGAGGCCGACGATCGAGCCGCCGCGCTGCATCAGCGGCAGGCAGGCCATGGCCAGCGACTTGTACGAGTACGCCGAGACCTGGACGGCGGTCGAGACGTCGTCCCAGCTCGCCTCGAGGAAGTTGAACGCGCCCTGCGGGCCGAAGGCGATCGAGTGCACGATGCCGTCGAGGCCCGACTCGTCGCTGGAGTGCTCACGGATCTTGTCGGCGAGACCGTCCAGGTGCTCCTGGTTGGTGACGTCCAGCTCGATGACCGGAGCGGGCTTGGGCAGCCGCTTCGCGATGCGCTCGACGAGGGTGAGGCGGCCGAATCCGGTGAGGATGACCTCCGCGCCCTCCTCCTGGGCCACCTTGGCCGCGTGGAAGGCGATGGAACCGTCCGTGAGGACGCCCGTGACGAGAATGCGCTTGCCGGCGAGGATTCCACTCATGTGATCAGTGACCCATGCCCAATCCGCCGTCAACGGGGATGACGGCTCCAGTGATGTACGAGGCGTCGTCGGAGGCGAGGAAGCGCACCGTGGCGGCGACCTCTTCCGGCTTCGCATAACGGCCGAGCGGCACCTGCGAGACGATGCCGGCGCGCTGGTCGTCCGTGAGCGCCTGCGTCATGTCGGTGTCGACGAAGCCGGGCGCGACGACGTTGAACGTGATGTTGCGCGAGCCGAGCTCGCGGGCCAGGGACCGGGCGAAGCCGACCAGGCCGGCCTTGGAGGCGGCGTAGTTGGCCTGTCCCGCGGAGCCGAGCAGACCGACCACCGACGAGATCAGGACGACGCGGCCCTTCCTGGCGCGCAGCATGGCCCGGTTGGCGCGCTTGACGACGCGGAAGGTGCCGGTGAGGTTGGTGTCGAGGACGGCCGTGAAGTCGTCCTCGGACATGCGCATCAGCAACTGGTCCCTGGTGACACCGGCGTTGGCCACCAGCACCTCCACCGGACCGTGCTTCTCCTCGATCTCCTTGTAGGCCTGCTCCACCTGCTCGGCGTCGGTGATGTCGCACTTGACGGCCAGGAAGCCGTCCTTCTGCAGGGCGGCGGGATCGCCGGAGCGGTACGTGATCGCGACCTTGTCGCCGGCATCGGCGAACGCGCGGGCGATGGCGAGGCCGATGCCCCGGTTTCCTCCGGTGACGAGAACCGAGCGGCTCAACGGATCACCCTTTCGATAGCGGTCTGGTACTGCGAAAACCTATCGGTCCCATCCCCTTCGCGGAGAATCGGGCCCTGACAGCGCCTCGTTCGAGTCACTGTCGGGTCCCTACAGAAAGGCGCTGGGCAACGGCCACCCCGGCGCGACATGATCGGGGCGACCCGTCTCGACGACAGGAGACATTTCGTGCCTCATACCATCGACGAAGCCTTCACGGCACTGCCGCTGCGGGCGCTCGCCGACGCGGCGCTCGCCAGGGCGCGGGCGCTCGGCGCCGACCACGCCGACTTCCGCTTCGAGCGCGTACGCAGCGCGGCGTGGCGGCTGCGCGACGCCAAGCCGGCCGGCTCATCGGACACCACGGACCTCGGGTACGCGGTGCGGGTGGTGCACGGCGGCGCCTGGGGCTTCGCCTCGGGCGTCGACATGACCATGGACGGGGCCGCCCGGGTCGCGGGCCAGGCGGTCGCGATGGCGAAGCTGTCGGCGCGGGTGATCGCGGCGGCCGGCTCCGACGAGCGTGTGGAACTGGCGGACGAGCCGGTGCACGCGGAGAAGACATGGATCTCGGCGTACGAGATCAACCCCTTCGAGGTACCGGACGAGGAGAAGACGGCGCTGCTCGCCGAGTGGAGCGGGCGCCTGCTGCGGGCGGACGGCGTGGCGCACGTGGACGCCTCGCTGCTCACCGTGCACGAGAACAAGTTCTACGCCGACACCGCGGGCACGGTCACCACGCAGCAGCGGGTGCGGCTGCATCCGCAGCTCACCGCGGTCGCGGTGGACGAGACGACCGGTGAGTTCGACTCGATGCGGACCATCGCGCCGCCCGTGGGGCGCGGCTGGGAGTATCTGACCGGCACGGGCTGGGACTGGGACTCCGAGCTGGAGCAGATCCCGGAACTGCTCGCGGAGAAGATGCGCGCCCCCAGCGTGCAGGGCGGCCGCTACGACCTCGTGGTGGACCCCTCGAACCTCTGGCTCACCATCCACGAGTCGATCGGCCACGCCACCGAGCTGGACCGTGCGCTCGGCTACGAGGCGGCGTACGCGGGGACCTCCTTCGCCACCTTCGACAAGCTGGGCAAGCTGGCGTACGGCTCGTCGGTGATGAACGTGACCGGTGACCGCACCGCCGAGCACGGACTCGCCACCATCGGGTACGACGACGAGGGCGTACAGGCGCAGTCGTGGGACCTGGTCAGGGACGGCACCCTGGTGGGCTACCAACTGGACCGCCGGATCGCGAAGTTGACGGACCTCGGCCGTTCCAACGGCTGTGCGTACGCGGACTCCCCCGCGCATGTGCCGGTCCAGCGGATGGCGAACGTCTCGCTCCAGCCGGCGGCCGGCGGGCTGTCGACGGAGGATCTGATCGGCGGGGTGGAGCGCGGGATCTATGTCGTGGGCGACCGCTCGTGGTCGATCGACATGCAGCGCTACAACTTCCAGTTCACGGGTCAGCGGTTCTTCCGTATCGAGAACGGCCGGCTGGCCGGTCAGCTGCGCGATGTCGCCTACCAGGCGACGACGACGGAGTTCTGGGGCTCGATGGAGCAGGTCGGCGGCCCGCAGACGTATGTGCTGGGCGGCGCCTTCAACTGCGGCAAGGCCCAGCCGGGCCAGGTCGCCGCGGTCTCCCACGGCTGCCCCTCGGCCCTGTTCCGCGGTGTGAACATCCTGAACACGACGCAGGAGGCGGGGCGATGAGCGGGCGCGGCACGATCCGCCGGGGGTCCGGGGGTCGTCCCCCGGGCAGGCACAGTCTGAACACGACGCAGGAGGCCCGGCGATGAGCGGGCGCGACACGATCCGCCGGGGACCTGGGCGTCGTACCCCGGGCACGCACAGTCTCAACACCACGCAGGAGGCCGGACGCTGATGTCGACGAATCGCCACACCAAGCCCCACGAGATCGTCGAGCGCGCTCTCGCGCTGTCCACCGCCGACGGCTGCGTCGTCATCGCCGACGAGCAGTCCTCCGCCAATCTGCGGTGGGCCGGCAACGCCCTCACCACCAACGGCGTCACCCGCGGCCGCACCCTCACGGTGATCGCCACCGTCGACGGCAAGGAAGGCACCGCCTCCGGTGTCGTCTCCCGCTCCGCCGTCACCGCCGAGGACCTGGAACCCCTCGTCCGGGCCGCCGAGGAGGCCGCCCGCACGTCCGGTCCGGCCGAGGACGCCCAGCCGCTGGTCTCCGGGGTCGAAGCGTCGCCCGACTTCACCGACGCTCCCGTGGAGACCTCGTCGGCCGTCTTCGGGGACTTCGCGCCCGCGCTGGGCGAGGCGTTCGCCCGCGCCCGGGCCGGCGGTCGGGAGCTGTACGGATTCGCGAATCACGAGCTGACCAGCACCTATGTCGGCACCTCCAGCGGTCTGCGGCTGCGGCACGACCAGCCGAACGGCACGCTGGAGCTCAACGCCAAGTCCCCGGACCGCTCGCGCTCCGCGTGGGCCGGCCGTTCCACGCGCGACTTCAAGGACGTGGACCCGGCGGCCATGGACGAGGAGCTGGCACAGCGCCTCGGCTGGGCCGAGCGCCGGATCGAGCTGCCCGCGGGGCGCTACGAGACCCTGCTGCCACCCACCGCGGTGGCCGACCTGCTGATCTACCAGCTGTGGTCGTCGACGGCCCGGGACGCGGCCGAGGGCCGTACGGTCTTCTCCAAGCCCGGCGGCGGCACCCGCGTCGGCGAGACGCTCTCCCCCCTCCCGCTGACGCTGCGCAGCGACCCGAACGCGGCGGGCCTGGAGTCGGCGCCGTTCGTGATCGCGCACGCCTCGGGGGACGACGCCTCGGTCTTCGACAACGGTCTGCCGCTGCCGGCGACGGAGTGGGTGCGCGACGGCAAGCTGGAGCGTCTGGTGACCACGCGGCACAGTGCCGCCCTGACGGGCCTGCCGGTGGCGCCCGGCGTCGGGAACCTGATCCTCGACGGCGGCGGCGAGCGGTCGCTGGACGAGATGGTCGCGGCGACCGCCCGCGGACTGCTGCTGACCTGTCTGTGGTACATCCGTGAGGTCGACCCGGCGACGCTGCTGCTCACGGGGCTGACCAGGGACGGCGTCTATCTCGTCGAGAACGGCGAGGTGGTCGGCGAGGTGAACAACTTCCGTTTCAACGAGTCGCCGGTCGATCTGCTCTCGCGGACGACGGAGGCGGGCCGGACGGAGAAGACGCTGCCGCGCGAGTGGGGCGACTGGTTCACCCGGGCCGCGATGCCCGCGCTCCGGGTCCCCGATTTCAATATGAGTTCGGTCAGCCAGGGCGTATAACCTCGGAGGCGTCTGTAGGGACAGACGCACTCACCGAAGGAGACGCGAGAGAAGTGACGGACATCGTCGACGAGCTGCAGTGGCGCGGGCTGATCGCCCTGTCCACTGACGAGGACGCATTGCGCAAGGCGTTCGCGGACGGTCCCGTCACGTTCTATTGCGGCTTCGACCCGACCGCGCCCAGCCTGCATCTGGGCAATCTGGTCCAGATCCTCACGATGCGCCGGATCCAGCTGGCGGGGAACCGCCCGCTGGGTCTGGTCGGCGGGGCGACGGGTCTGATCGGCGACCCCAAGCCGAACTCGGAGCGCACGCTGAACGCGCCGGAGGTCGTCGCGGGCTGGGTGGACCGGCTGCGGGCGCAGATCGAGCGCTTCCTCGACTTCGACGGTCCGTACGCCGCGACCATGGTCAACAACCTGGACTGGACGTCGGGTCTGTCGGCGATCGACTTCCTGCGGGACGTGGGCAAGTACTTCCGGGTCAACAAGATGATCGCGAAGGAGGCGGTCGCCCGGCGGCTGAACTCGGACGCGGGCATCAGCTACACCGAGTTCAGCTACCAGATCCTTCAGGGCATGGACTTCCTGGAGCTGAACCGGCGGTACGGCTGCACGCTGCAGACCGGCGGCAGCGACCAGTGGGGCAACCTCACCGCGGGTACGGATCTGATCCACCGGGTCGAGCCGCAGGCCGTGGTGCACGCGCTGGCCACCCCGCTGATCACCAAGGCGGACGGCACCAAGTTCGGCAAGACGGAGTCCGGCACCGTCTGGCTGGACCCGGAGCGGACCACGCCGTACGCCTTCTACCAGTTCTGGCTGAACGCGGACGACCGTGATGTCTCCACGTTCCTGCGGATCTTCAGCTTCCGGTCCCACGAGGAGATCGAGGAGCTGGAGAAGCTGACGGAGGAGCGTCCGCAGGCGCGCGCGGCCCAGCGCGCGCTCGCGGAGGAGCTGACCACGCTGGTGCACGGAGCCGACGAGTGTGCCGCCGTCGTCAACGCCTCCAAGGCGCTGTTCGGACAGGGCGATCTGTCCGAGCTCGACGAGCCGACGCTGCGTGCCGCTCTGTCGGAGCTGCCGCACGCCCGGGTCGCCGCGCTGGCGCCGGTCGTCGATCTGTTCGCCGAGGTCGGTCTCGTCCCCAGCAAGTCGGCCGCCCGCCGCACCGTGAAGGAGGGCGGGGCCTACGTGAACAACGCCAAGGTCACGGCCGAGGACGCGGTCCCCGGCCAGGAGGATCTGCTGCACGGCCGCTGGCTCGTCCTGCGCCGCGGCAAGAAGAACCTCGCCGCCGTCGAGGTGGCCACGGCCTGACACGGCCGCCGGCCGGGCTGTCCGCAGCCCGGCCGGCGATCGAGGTACCGAGGGACCCGTTCCGGGTCAGGCGCGTTCCTTCTTGCTGCCGCGTACCGAGGTGTACGCCATGTCACCGAGGAAGACGATCACGATCGCCGCTCCCAACTGGAGCGCGTGCCGGCCCCAGTCGATGCCCGGGGTGGCCGCGATGCCGAAGGCACGCGCCAGGGCGTTGCCGATCAGGGCGCCGATGATGCCGAAAATGGTGGTCAGCCAGAGCGGGCTGTGCTGCTTGCCCGGGATGATCGCCTTGGCGATCAGGCCCAGCACGAATCCGACGATGATGGCCCACAACCAGCCCATGGCTGCCTCCTTGTCAGGCTCTGCGAGCAGGTACGCCGCCAGTCTCGGCCCATCGGACATACCGCGCATGTCGGGCGGCGCCATCCGTGCCACGGCCCCGTCACGGCCCGCGCGCGTCCACCCGACCCCCTCTCGTAACCGGCGGAACGGCGGCGTACCGTGGACCTGGTCAGGACCAGGGAGCGTCCGGCAGGGAAATCGGGTGGTGATCGTGATGCGGAAGCAGACGAACGCAGAGGTCTTCCGGATCACCGGGGCCCGGCAGGGTCTCGCCGACGATGTCCGCGGACGGCAGCGGCGTTATGTGATCTCGATGTCGGTACGGACCATTTCCGTGATTCTCGCCGCCACCTTGTGGAATGTGGAACGTCATGTGGCGATCGTGGCCCTCGTGCTCGGCATCCTCCTGCCCTATGTGGCCGTCGTGATCGCCAACGCGGGCCGGGAGAACGCCCCTTCGATGCCGTCGACGTACGTGCCCACACCGTCGCGGCCGATGCTCCCGCCTCCCGCGACAACCTCCTCGACGAGTGCCTCGGCGGAATCCGAGGCCGGCGCGGGGCCCTTTGCGAAAGAGACTCCGGAGCGCGAACGGAGCTGAATTCCCCGGGCTTGCCAAGCTCAGGAAAAGCTCAGATCAATCATGAAGTTCCGGTGCCTCGCACCCCGTTACCCGTGACATACTTCGTACGCGCTCCGCATCCCCCGTCGGAGCGACGGACCGACGCCGGGCAGCTCCCCCCGTGGCTGCTCGGCGTCGCCTTTGTGGTGGGCATGATGGGGGACAATGATCCGGTGAGTGACGAGACCCCGATCTGTTCCGCCAAGGGCTGCCGTACGGCAGCGGTGTGGGTGCTGGCGTGGAACAACCCGAAGCTGCACACACCGGAGCGCCGTAAGACCTGGCTCGCGTGCGACGAGCACCGTGAGCATCTGTCCCACTTCCTCGACCTGCGCGGCTTCCTCAAGGATGTCGTGACGCTCGAGGAGTGGGAGAGGGACGCCGGAGCGGCCGGCGAGCGCTGAGGCTCAGCCGCCGATCGCCGACATGGGGCGGTCGGGCTGGAGGAACGAGGGGTCGTCGAGACCCGAGCCGGCCTTCTTGCCCCACATGGCCAGCCGCCACAGCCGGGCGACCTCCTCGTCGGGCGCGTCCGAGCGCAGGGCGGCCCGCAGGTCCGTCTCCTCACGGGCGAACAGACAGGTGCGGACCTGGCCGTCGGCGGTGAGCCGGGTGCGGTCGCAGGCGCTGCAGAAGGGGCGGGTGACGGAGGCGATGACGCCGACGCGATGCGGTCCGCCGTCCACCAGCCAGCGCTCCGCGGGCGCCGAGCCACGCTCGCCGTCGTCCTCGGCGGTGAGCGTGAAGCGGGTGCGCAGGGACTCCAGGATGTCACCGGCGGTGATCATGCCGTCGCGCTTCCAGCCGTGCTGGGCGTCCAGCGGCATCTGCTCGATGAAGCGCAGTTCGTAGTCGTGCTCCACGGCCCAGGCGAGGAGGTCGGGTGCCTCGTCGTCGTTGAGGCCCGGCATGAGCACCGTGTTCACCTTGACCGGGGTCAGGCCCGCGTCCCGGGCGGCCTCCAGGCCGTCGAGGACGTCGCGGTGCCGGTCGCGGCGGGTCAGTGTCTTGAAGACGTCGGGGCGCAGGGTGTCCAGCGAGACGTTGACGCGGTCCAGGCCCGCGGCCTTGAGCGCGGCCGCCGTGCGCTTGAGTCCGATGCCGTTGGTGGTCAGCGACATCCGGGGGCGGGGCTCCAGGGCCGCGCAGCGCTCCACGATCCCGACCAGGCCGGGCCGCAGCAGCGGCTCGCCGCCCGTGAACCTGACCTCGGTGATACCGAGGGTGGTCACGGCGATACGGATGAGGCGGACGATCTCGTCGTCGCTGAGCAGATCGGGCTTGGCCAGCCACTGCAGTCCCTCTTCGGGCATGCAGTAGGTGCATCGCAGATTGCACCGGTCGGTCAGGGAAACGCGCAGGTCCGTAGCCACACGGTCAAAAGTGTCGATGAGCACTGTGGGCCCCCTCCCCGGAACGGAACGGATCTGTCTGGATCTGTTGTGCGGATCTCTCTGTTGTCGAGCCTACGTCAGGCCTGTGACATCGGTAGGGGCCCGATTGTCACGAGGTACGACGCGGCCGCGTCGTAGGACTCTACGACGCGGCCGCGCTGTGGACCCGTACAACCGTCCGCAGGAGAACCGGATCAGTGGGCTCCGGTGCCGGTGAGGGACTTGACCTCCAGCTCCGCGTACTTGCCCTTGTCGGGCTCCTCCTTGGAGAGCAGCGAGCCGATCCAGCCGAGCAGGAAGCCCAGCGGGATGGACACGAGCCCGGGGTTCTCCAGCGGGAACCAGTAGAAGTCGAGGTTCTTGAACATCGACGTGGGCTTGCCGGAGACGACCGGCGAGAAGAGCACCAGGACCACGGAGGCGGTCAGACCGCCGTAGATGGACCACAGGGCGCCCTGGGTGGTGAACCTCTTCCAGAACAGGCTGTAGAGGATCGTGGGCAGGTTCGCCGACGCGGCGACCGCGAACGCGAGGGCGACGAGTCCGGCGACGTTGAGGTCGCGGGCGAGCGCACCGAGGCCGATGGAGACGACACCGATGGCGACCGTCGCCCAGCGGGCCGCGCGGACCTCCTCCTTCTCGGTGGCCTGTCCCTTGCGGATGACGTTGGCGTAGATGTCGTGCGCGAAGGACGAGGACGAGGCGAGCGTCAGTCCCGCGACCACGGCGAGGATGGTGGCGAAGGCGACCGCGGAGATCACCGCGAGCAGGATGGCGCCGCCGGCGGAATCGACGCCGCCGATGTGCAGGGCGAGCAGCGGCGCCGCCGTGTTGCCCGCCTTGTTGGACGCGGTGATTTCCTCCGGCCCGACGAGTGCCGCCGCTCCGAAGCCGAGCGCGATGGTCATCAGGTAGAAGCCACCGATGATGCCGATGGCCCAGATGACCGACTTACGGGCGGCCTTGGCCGTCGGGACGGTGTAGAAGCGGATGAGGATGTGCGGCAGTCCGGCGGTGCCGAGGACGAGCGCGATGCCGAGGGAGATGAAGTCCAGCTTCGAGGTCTCGGTCACGCCGTACTTGAGTCCGGGCTCCAGGAACGCCGAGCCCTTGCCGCTCTTCTCGGCCGCGGTGCCGAGCAGGTCGGAGATGTTGAAGTTGAACTTCAGCAGCACCAGGAAGGTGATGAGCAGGGTGCCCGCGATGAGCAGGACAGCCTTGACCATCTGCACCCAGGTGGTGCCCTTCATACCGCCGATGGTGACGTACACGATCATCAGCAGACCGACGAGGGCGACGATCGCGACCTTGCCGGCGTCGCTGGTGATGCCGAGCAGCAGGGAGACGAGCACACCGGCGCCGGCCATCTGCGCGAGCAGATAGAAGATCGAGACGACGATGGTGGAGGTGCCCGCCGCGGTACGGACCGGACGCTGGCGCATCCGGTAGGCGAGGACGTCGCCCATCGTGTAGCGGCCGGAGTTGCGCAGCGGTTCCGCGACCAGCAGCAGCGCGACCAGCCAGGCCACCAGGAAGCCGATGGAGTACAGGAAGCCGTCGTAGCCGAAGAGGGCGATGGCACCCGCGATACCGAGGAACGAGGCCGCCGACATGTAGTCGCCGGAAATGGCCAGACCGTTCTGGAAACCGGTGAACTGACGGCCGCCCGCGTAGAAGTCGGAGGCACTCTTGGTCTGCCGGCCGGCCCAGACGGTGATGCCCAGGGTCGCCACCACGAAGAGCGCGAACAAAGTGATGATCAGCGGCCGGTGCTCGGTGGTCGCGCTGTCCGCCGCCAGCTGGAGGGTGTTGCTCACAGCTCTGCCTCCATACGGGACTTGATCGCCTCACCCTTCGGGTCGAGCTTCGCCGCGGCAAAACGCGAGTAGAGCCAGGCGATGAGGAACGTCGTGGCGAACTGGGCGAGGCCGAAGACGAAGGCCACGTTGATGTTGCCGAAGAGCTTGGTGCCCATGAAGCCGCCCGCGTAGTTCGAGAGCAGCACGTACAGCAGGTACCAGCTGATGAAGGCAATGGTCAGGGGGAAGGCGAAGGAGCGGTAGGTGCGGCGCAGTTCGCCGAATTCCGGACTCTCCTGCACCTCGACGAACTGCTCTGTCGTGGGCTGGGCGGGACTGCCGTCCGAACCGCCCTTCGGCGGCGGTGCATCGGATGCCACGGAATCTCCTCGCGAAGCGGGTGCGGTGGGGATGGACAAGAAAGAACGTGCTGTCAGGGAACGGTTTGATGTTGCTCCACTCCCTGACAACGGCACGGAGAGCACGCCGGGCCGGTTCAACATCAGCCTTTTTCTTCTTGGTTTTCTTCTCGAACACATTGATGAGGATCAAGATCGGCGATAGCTTCGCTGGTCATGTACCCGCCCATGCGCACCGGGTGTCTGGGCGGTTGACACGGATGATGTGGAGAACCCATGGCTCATCTGGGATCCAGACGGCGGCGCGCCATTGCCCTGCCCGCAGGTCTGGCGCTCACGGCCTCGCTCGGCTTCCTTCCCGCGGGAGCCGCCTCGGCAGCCCCGGCGGACGAGACGCCCGCGGTGGTGGCGACCGACGGTCCGAAGCTGTCGTACGTGGTGAACGTCAAGAGCGGTCACAGCACCGCCAAGTCGGTGAAGAAGGCCATAGCCAAGGCCGGCGGCTCGGTGGTGATCGCCTACGACCAGATAGGCGTCATTGTCGTCCACTCGCAGAACCCGGACTTCGCCAAGACGATCCGCAAGGTCAGGGGTGTCGACTCGGCCGGTGCCACGCGTACCGCGCCGCTCGCCGCCGCGACCGACACGGCCATCGAGTCGGAGCGTCCGCTCACCGCGGCCGAGGCCAAGGCCGCCGCCACGAAGGCCGGCGCGGACCAGGACCCGCTCGAGCCGCTCCAGTGGGACCTGCCCGCCATCAAGGCCGACCAGGCCCACAAGAAGTCGCTCGGCAGCAAGAAGGTCACGGTCGCGGTCATCGACACGGGCGTGGACGACACCCACCCCGACCTCGCGCCCAACTTCGACACGCGCGCCTCGGCGAACTGTGTCACCGGCAAGCCCGACACGACTCCCGGTTCGTGGCGGCCCGCCGCGAACGAGAGCGACCACGGCACACACGTCGCGGGCACGATAGCCGCGGCCAAGAACGGCGTCGGCGTCACCGGTGTCGCGCCGGGCGTCAAGGTCTCCGGCATCAAGGTGTCGACCACCGAGGGCTTCTTCTACACGGAGGCCGTCGTCTGCGGCTTCGTGTGGGCGGCCGAGCACGGCGTCGACGTGACCAACAACAGCTACTACACCGACCCGTGGCTGTTCAACTGCAAGAATGACGCGGACCAGAAGGCGCTGATCGACGCCCACGCGCGCGCCATCAAGTACGCCGAGCGCAAGGGCGCGGTGAACGTCGCCGCGGCCGGCAACTCGCGGATGGACCTGGCGGCGGACGAGCTCACGGACACCACGAGCCCGAACGACACGACCCCGGGCACGCGCGTCATCGACCCGAGTGAGTGCCTGGACATTCCCACGCAGATCCCGGGGGTCGTCACGGTCTCCGCGCTCGGTGCGAAGAACCTGAAGGCCTCGTACTCCAACTACGGCAACGGCGTGATCGACATCTCCGCCCCCGGCGGCGACTCGACGATCTACCAGAAGCCCGAGGCTCCGGCCGTCGACGGCCGCATCCTGTCGACGCTGCCGAACGGCGGCTACGGCTACAAGGCCGGTACGTCGATGGCCTCGCCGCACGTCGCGGGCGTCGTCGCGCTCATCAAGTCGAAGCACCTGAACGCTTCGGCGGCCGCCGTGAAGGCGATGCTGTACGGGCAGGCCGACGACACGGCCTGCACGAACCCGTACGACATCGACGGCAACGGCACCGTCGACGCGGTCTGCGTCGGCAGCAAGCGGGACAACGGCTTCTACGGAACGGGCGTCGCCGACGCCCTGGACGCGGTTCGCCGGTAATCGCACCGCAGGAGGGGCCGGACGCGATCACCGCGTCCGGCCCCTCCGTATGTCTCGTCGTCTCTCCGGCAGGATCCCAACGACAGGCCCTGGGTCAGGGCTTGACGAGGACCTTCAGCGCCGTGCGCTCGTCCATCGCCCGGTAGCCGGCCGGAACGCCGTCGAGCCCGACCGACAGGTCGAAGACCGGCGACGGGTCGACGGAGCCGTCCAGGACGTCCGGCAGCAGCTCGGGGATGTAGGCGCGCACGGGTGCGACCCCACCGCGCAGCGAGATGTTGCGGTCGAACATCACGCTCAGGTCCAGGCCGGTGCCGCTGCCGTGCGGCACGCCGACATAGCCGATCGCGCCGCCGTCGCGGGTGATCCCGACGGCCGTACGCATCGACTGCTCGGTACCGACGGCCTCGATCACGGCGTGGGCACCGCCGCCGGTCAGCTCGCGGACGGCCTCGACGGCCGCGTC
Source organism: Streptomyces sp. CA-251247 (assembly GCF_050952975.1). NCBI lineage: Bacteria > Bacillati > Actinomycetota > Actinomycetes > Kitasatosporales > Streptomycetaceae > Streptomyces > Streptomyces sp. CA-251247. Next base: position 1,813,354 of record NZ_CP191861.1, read on the forward strand.
ACCGCGCTCGGCGACGACATCGGTGGCGCCGAAGGTACGGGCGATGTCGGTGCGGGCTTCGTGACGGCCCAGCGCGATGATCCGCTCGGCACCGAGCCGCTTGGCGGCCAGCACACCGCAGAGCCCGACCGCGCCGTCGCCCACGACGGCGACCGTGGTGCCCCGGGTCACGCCGGCGCCGACAGCGGCGTGGTGGCCGGTGCCGAGGACGTCGGACAGCGCGAGCAGCGCCGTCAGCAGCCGGTCGTCGGACGCGGCCTCGGGGGGAAGCTTGACGAGGGTCCCGTCGGCGAACGGCACCCGGACCGCCTCGCCCTGGCCGCCGTCGGAGCCGACGGAGCCCCAGAAGCCGCCTCGGGGGCAGGAGGTCTGGAGGCCGGCTGCGCAGTACTCGCAGATGCCGTCGGACCAGACGAAGGGCGCGACGACCAGATCGCCGGGCCTCAATCCGGTGACCTCGGCGCCCGCTTCCTCGACGACGCCGAGGAACTCGTGCCCGATGCGCTGCCCCGGCTGCCGGGCGCTCTCACCGCGGTAGGCCCACAGGTCGCTGCCGCAGATACAGGCCCGCAGCACTCGCAGGACCACGTCGGTGGGCTGCTGGACCACGGGATCGGGCACCTCCTCCACGCGGATGTCGTGCGGGGCGTGGATGACGGTGGCGCGCATGCTGCGGGTCCTTGCTGATCAGTCGGATCGGACGATCGTCCGACTTCACGGTACGCCCGCGGGAACGGCCCCGAGACGCCGGCCGGGGTGTGCGCGTCAGGCGACCTTCTCCGGGGCCGGTGCCGGTGTCTCCGACGCGGTGGTTCCCCTGCCGGCCGGCTGCCAGCCGGGTCCGCGGAACACCCGCCCGGCCCGCTCCCGCCAGGTGGCCGCCGCCCGTACGTCGCGGGCGATGGCCGCGTACTCATGGGTGGCCACCCGCAGCGGGTTGTAGGTGTCGATGTTCTTGGTGAGCCCGAAGACGGGCCGCTCGGTCTCCGGCGCGAAGGAGCCGAAGAGCCGGTCCCACACGATGAGGATGCCGCCGAAGTTGCGGTCCAGGTAGCCGCCCTGCGAGGCGTGGTGCACCCGGTGGTGCGAGGGCGTGTTCAGGACGTACTCGAAGGGCCGCGGCAGCTTGTCGATCCGCTCCGTGTGGATCCAGAACTGGTAGACCAGGCTGGCGGACGAGCAGAAGGCGAGCGCGGCCGGATGCACTCCGCAGGCGACGAGCGGCAGATAGAACGGCCAGACGGTCAGGCTCGTCCAGGGCTGGCGCAGGGCCGTGCTGAGGTTGAACTTCCGGCTGGAGTGGTGGACCACGTGGCAGGCCCACAGGATGCGGACCACGTGGTGCCCGCGGTGGTTGAAGTAGTAGAAGAAGTCCTGGGCGAGCAGCATCAGCGGCACGGTCCACCACAGGACGGGCACACGGGCCGGGGTCAGTTCGTACACCAGCGTGTAGATCGCCAGGATCGGGATCTTCCAGAAGAAGTCGAAGGCGAGGCTGCCGAGCCCCATCCCCAGACTGGTCGCGGCGTCCTTGGACTCGTATCCGGCGGCGTCGTCGTCGGGGTGGAGTCGGTAGCTGACCATCTCCAGGACGGTGAGCAGCACGAAGGCGGGTATCGACCACAGCACGACATCGGGCAGGTGCGGCATGCGTGCACGGTAGAGGCACGGTGAGGGGCACGGCTAGATGGTGTTACCGACAAGTATGCGAGACGGGATGTCAGCAGACTGTGTGCATACCCGGGGCATCCCGGCAGACGGGCCCGTCGGCGGACCGCCCGTCAGGCCCCCACCGCGCCCAGCAGTGATCCGGCTCCGTACGTCACCGCCATCGCCACCGCTCCCCCGCCGACGTTGCGCACCACCGCCCGGCCGGCGGGGGCGTCTCCGAGGCGGGCGCTCCACCAGCCGGTGAACGTGAGGGCCAGGAGGACCGAGACGACGGTCACCGGCAGCCGGAGCTGATCCGGAGGCAGCACGATCGCCAGCAGGGGCAGCAGCGCGCCGGTCGTGAAGGCGAGCAGGCTCGCGAGGGCCGCGCGCCAGGGGTCGGCCAGATCGTCCGGGTCGATGCCGAGCTCCACACTCGCGTGGGCGCGCAGCGCGTCGCGCTCGGTGAGCTGGACGGCCGCCTCGCGGGCCACCTCCCGTGACAGCCCCCGGTCCGTCAGCAGGCCGGTCAGTTCCTCGAGTTCGGCGTCCGGCTGCTCGCGCAGTTCCCGCTTCTCCAGGGTCAGTGCCGCCTTCTCCGAGTCCCGCTGGGTGGACACGGAGACGTACTCGCCGGTGGCCATGGACATCGAACCGGCGAGCAGGCCGGCGAGGCCCGCGGTCAGCAGGGCGTCGCGGTCGGACGTGGCACCCGCGACGCCCACCACGAGACCGGCGGTGGAGACGATGCCGTCGTTGGCGCCGAGCACCGCGGCCCGCAGCCAGTTCAGCCGCGCGCCGAGTGCTCGGCCGTGGGGCTCGTCATGCGGCGTTCGGGGAGGCGCTCCACTCATGCCGGGAGGTTCCCACCGCGGGTGTCACCACACACGCACCGACCCGCCCCGGGCGAACGCGGGGCTGGTGGCGCCCTGCGGGACGTCGTCCAGCGGCCGGGCGATCTCCTCCACCGTCGGACCGACGCCCGCCGCGATCGGGTCGAGCAGGCCGAGGTCGAAGCCGTAGACCCGGGCGGCGTTCCCCCCGGCCATCGCGGCGATCTCCTCGGGCGGCAGACCCGCGTAGGCGATGCGGAGGCCTTCGCGGGAGTAGGGGGTGGTGCCTTCGTCGTGCGGGTAGTCGCAGCCCCACATGATCTTGTCGAGGCCGATCCGGTCACGCAGCGGCACCTCGTGGGGACGCATGAAGCTGGCTCCGACGAAGCAGTTGTCCCGCCAGACCTCGCTCGGCCCCCGGCCCATCGCGGCGGCGAGCCCGGCGCCGAACTTGGACTCGGCCGTCGCCGTCCGGGCCGCCGCCGCGACCAGCCTCCCGTGGTAGTAGTCGAGCATGTCGAGCACGCCCGGGATCCAGCCGGAGCCCTGCTCGGTCAGCACCAGGGTGAGGCCCGGGTGACGGCGGAAGGCACCGCCGAAGATCAGATGCCACAGCGCCCGGTGCGAGAACCAGGTCGTCTCCACCATGAAGACCGCCCGGGCCGCCGGTTCCTCGCCCAGCGGCGGGGACGCCGATCCACCGTGATGGTTGACGGGTACGCCGAGTTCGTCGCAGACCGCCCAGATCGGGTCGTACGTCTGCGAGTACAGCTCCGGCAGTCCGGAGCCCGGCGGGGTGCCGGGCAGCAGGATCCCGCCGGTGAGACCGGCCTGCCGGGTGCGGCGGATCTCCCGCACCGCCTCGTCGGGGTCGTTCAGCAGGATCTGCGCGACCCCGGCGCGGCGTCCGGGGGCCTCGGCGCAGAAGTCGGCGAGCCAGCGGTTGTGGGCGCGCAGTCCGGCCCAGCGTCGTTCGTACTCCTCGCGGGTGGGCGCCGGGGCCATCAGCGAGGCGCTGGGGAAGAACGGCGGGATGGTGTTCGGGTAGACGACCTCGGCGACGATGCCGTCCGCCTCCAGTTCCGTGAGCCTGCGCGCCGAGTTCCAGTTGCGGTCGGCCGTGTCGGCGAGCAGGTCCTCGTACGGATTGACGTAGGTGGCGGCCCAGGCGTCGAAGTCGTCGTGGTGGCGCTTCTCCAAGTACGGCCGGTAGTCCAGGAGATCGGCGCCCGCGTGGCAGTCGGCGGAGATGACGGTGTAGCGGCGGGCGCTCATCCCCGCACCCCCAGGACGGGGAAGTCCTGGCCGGTCAGCCAGTGCCGGCCGGCCTCGCGCGACGCGGCCCAGGAGGCCTCCACGGCCTGCTGGTCGGCCAACTGGCCGAGCTCTGCCGGGGTGGGGCCGATACGCCGGGCAACAGGCTCCAGTTTCGCGGTGTCGAAGCCGAAGACCTCGGCGGCGGCCAGACCCAGCATCCGGCGGGTCTCCGCGACGGGGATGTCGTGGAAGGTGTTCCTCAGCCACTCGCGGGTCTTCGGCCAGGTGCCCTCGGGGTGCGGGAAGTCGCTGCCCCACAGGATGTTGTCGACGCCGATCTCGTACCGCTGCGCGAGTTCGCGGCGCTTGGTGTTGGTGGCGCAGACGAAGACCTGCCGGTCGAGGTACTCGCTGGGCGGGCGCCGCAGTTCGGCGAACGGGGAGAGCTTCTTGCCGCCGTGCGCCCCGAGGTAGAGCCGGTCCATGAACCACAGCAGGTTCGGCAGCCACCAGCAGCCGGACTCGGCGACGCCGAACCGCAGCCCCGGGTGGCGTTCGAAGACTCCGGACCAGAGCAGGAACCACAGCGGGCGGGCCGGCCACCAGGTGACCTCGGAGACATAGATGCCGAGGTGGTCGCCGTACTCGTGGCGCGGTGCCGCGCCGGAGTGGGTGACCAGGGGCATGCCCGTCTCCTCGGCGGCCGCCCAGACCGGGTCGTACCGCCGGTCGTGGTAGGGGGCCTTGTCCATCCACATCGAGGGGATCATCAGGGCGCCGAGGCCCGACTCCCTGGCCCGGTGGATCTCGGCGACGACGCGCCCGACCTCGCCCGTGACGGGCAGCAGCGCCACCCCGCAGTGCCGTTCGGGGTGTTCGCCGACGAACTCGGCGAGCCACCGGTTGTGGGCCTGGGCCCCGGCCATCCCGAGGTCCGGGTCCTGGTCGCCGCGGAGACCGAGCCCGACACCGAAGGGCGCGGCGGTGCCGCTGTCGACAGCGTCCGCGTCGGGGAAGACCACTTCGGCGGCGATTCCGTCGCCGTCGAGTTCCTTGATGCGCTGATCCGAGTCCCAACCCCCCTTCAGGCCCTCCTCGTTGTCGCTGAACCACCGGGCGGCGAAGTCCTCGTTGCGCACGCCGAGGCGTGTCATCTCCTCACGCCGGGCGTCCCGGCCCGCGAGGAACTCGTCGAACGCGCGGTGGAACCGGGCGTCCAGATAGGGCCGGTACCGCTCCGTCGGCAGTCCGGCGTGGCAGTCGGAGGAGATGATCAGGTACGGGTCGTTCCGGTCCGTCATGACACGTCCTCAATCCAGGATGAAGCGCTCGAGGTAGGAGGGGTCGGTCCGGTCGAGCATCGACGCCGACCGGGCGCGGATCTGCCGGTCGCTGTGCTCGCCCGGCGGCAGCATCCAGAAACGGCCGGCACGGATGCCCTCGACGACGAACGCGGCGACGTCCTCGACCGGGGTGAAGGCCACGTCCTGCCCGGCCTCCTTCATCGCCGCCTCCCACTGGCCGAGGGTGCGGTACGGGGTCCTGCGGGGCCGTTCCTTCGCATAGCGCGAGGGCCTGTTGCGGTGCGACTCCCACAGTCCGGTACGGAGCATGTGGGGGCCCGGGAAGAGGACGGAGGCGCCGACGCGGGCGTTCTCCGCCTTCAGATGGGCGTACAGCGACTCGGTCATGGTGACGACGGCCGCCTTGGTGACGGCGTAGACGGAAGCGGTCGGCAGCGGGGCGATGCCCCCGTCGCCGGAGGAGGTGTTGACGACGTGGCCGGGCTGGCCGCTCGCGATCATCCGCGGCACGAAGGCCTGGATGCCGTGGAAGACACCCCAGACGTTGACGGCGAAGGCCCACTTCCAGTCGTTGGGCTCGTGCTCCCACATCCGTCCCTCGGCGCCCGATCCGACCCCGGCGTTGTTGCAGAGCACATGCACGGCGCCGAAGGCTTCGTAGGCGGCGTCGGCGAGCGCGAACACCGCGTCGCGGTCGGCGACGTCGACGACCCGGGCAAGCACCTTCGCGCCGTCGCCGGTGAGTTCGTCGGCGGCCTCGCGCAGGGCGCTCTCCTCGACGTCGGCGAGGACCACCGCGAGGCCCTCGGCGGCGAACCGCCGTGCCATCGCGCGTCCGATGCCACTGGCGGCCCCGGTGACCACGGCGACCTGTCCCTCGGTGAGCTTCACTGGACGCTCCCTGCGGGCGGGCCGTCCAGGATCTGCTGCGGGTCGTCGTAGCGCTGGTGGAGGTAGGGCAGGAACTCCCGCGCGCTCACCCGCCCGGCGACGGTGCCCTTCTGGTCGCTGGTCTTCTCGCCGATGGTCAGCTCGACGACGCGGCGTACGGGGAGGTCGGCGACGGGGTCGTACATGGACTCGCGGAGCACCACGTCGCCGGTGAGCCGCTCCAGTCGGCGGACCTTCTCGTGGCGGACGCAGTGCACGAGGACGGGGTCGGCGTCGAAACCCGAACCGTCCACGGCGGGCAGGAACTTGAAGTAGAAGTCGAGCTTCTCGGCCGGCTCCGGCAGCGGGAGCGGTCCGGCGACGGCGCCGCGCACCTCCACGAAGGCGATGCCGTGCCGGGCGAGCGCGGCCCGGACGACGAGTCCGTCCCGCTCCAGGGTGACGTCGCCCAGCTTCTTCGGCTCTCCGAACACCTCGCGGCCGCCGATCAGCGCGCGTTCGTGGGTCATCGGCATGACCAGCGGGTACCAGCCCTCCCGTCCGTCGTGCAGGGCCGAGACCGCGACCGAACCGGCGCCGAGCGGATAGCCGGGCAGTTGCACACGGCTGACGGCGGCTCGTACGAGCGGCCGTTCGGCCGGCATCAGCGGTGGCGGCAGTACGGCGGCCACCGCGTCCGGATCGCTCTCCCACACCGCGACGACACCCGTCGACCAGATGTCGGGGAGCTTGGTTCCTGCCGCGCGGGCAGCGGAGATCTCCGCTGCCGAGCGCGCGCCGTACCGTACGCGTGTCATGTCGTACCGCCCTTCCTGGGAGTGCCTTTCCGGGGGTCCGCCGCAGAGCGGGCTGTAACACAGTTACACCGGAGCCGATGAAGGGTAAAGAGCCGTGCAGGCACGAGAATTGAGGGCACCATGACCCGTACCGCCCTAACCCGTGACGACGTTCTCGACGCGGCGGCCGCCCTCGTCCGGCAGCTCGGCCCGCAGGCCCTCACCATGCGCAAGCTCGCCGCCGAGCTCGGCACCGCCGTCACCTCGATCTACTGGCACGTGGGCAATCGCGAGTCCCTTCTGGACGCGCTGGTCGAGCGGACGGTGCACGAGATGGGAGCGATCCGGCCCGCCGGCCGCACCCCCGCGCAGCGCATCGTCTCCGTCGCCCGCCGCCTTCACCGCGAACTGCGCGAGCGGCCCCATCTGATCGCGATGGTGCATGAACGCGGCCTCACGGACCGGATGTTCCTGCCCGCGCAGCAGGCCCTCGTCCACGAGGTGCACGCGGCCGGGCTGCGCGGTGCCCGGGCCGCGGAGGTGGTGCGCTCCGTGCAGTACCAGGTCGTCGGCTTCGTCCTCGTCGAGCGCAACCGCGACCGCGCGCCCGTGCAGTCCCCCGCCCGCGGGGAGCTGTGGGACACCCGGACCGCGGAGCACGACCCGGCGCTGGCGAGGGCGCTCTCGCGGCCGGCGGACCCGGAGAAGCTGTTCGAGACGTCGGTACGGGCGTTGGTGAGCGCGCTCCTCGAGCCGCCGGCGCGGACCCGCGAGGCGGACCCGAACTAGGGCCTCCCGTCCGGGCGACCGGCGCCGGCCGGTGCGCCGTCCGCTGGTACACGGTCAGGTGACGCCCGGGCAGGTGTTGTCAGTCCCGGCCCGTATTCTCTGTGACCATGCTCGACGACATCTCGACAGCGGCACCGTGGCCGGCCGCGTATCCCCGGGGATACGCGGTCGTCGACGTGGAGACCACCGGACTCGCCCGCGACGACCGGATAATCTCCGCTGCCGTGTACCGCCTCGACGCCCGGGGCGAAGTCGAGGACCACTGGTACACCCTGGTCAACCCCGAGCGTGACCCGGGACCGGTGTGGATCCACGGACTGACGAGCGATGTCCTCGAAGGCGCCCCGCTGTTCGGGGACATCGCCGCCGACTTCTCCGAACGGCTCGACGGCCGGGTGCTCGTCGCGCACAACGCCATCTTCGACTGGTCGATGATCGCGCGGGAGTACGCCCGCGCGCGGGAGACGGCGCCCACCCGCCAGCGGCTGTGCACCATCGCCCTGGCCAAGGAGCTCCGGCTGCCGCTGCCCAACCACAAGCTGGCATCGCTCGCCGCGCACTTCGGGGTCGTGCAGCAGCGGGCGCACCATGCGCTCGACGACGCGCGGGTGCTGGCCGAGGCGTTCCGGCCGAGTCTGCACACCGCGGCGCGGGACGGGGTGCGGCTGCCGCTGCTCGAATGCCGTCCGCTGACCGAGTGGTCGGACTCCCCCGTCACCCCGCGCGTCGGCCATCAGCCGTCGTACGGACAGTCGCCCTACGGGCGGGGCACATGGCGTCCCGCGCGGCGGCGCCCGGCCTGCCCCTACCCCAACCCCGGGCGGTACGAAGCGGACAAGCCGCTCAAGCAGGGTATGCGGGTGGCGTTCTCGGGCGACACCTCCGTGGAGCGCGAACTGCTGGAGGACCGGGCGATCGAGGCGGGACTCCACATCGCCACCAGCGTCTCCCGGCTCACCAGTCTGCTGGTGAGCAACGACCCGGACTCGGCCACCTCCAAGACCGTCAAGGCGAAGGCGTACGGCACCCCGGTGATCGACGAGGCAGCGTTCACCCAGTTGCTGCGGGATGTGGACCCGGCAGACGGGTGATGACCGGGCGTGCCGCCCACGCTTCGGCGACCGTGCCCCGCACCCTGTGGCGCATGGCACGTTGCGAGGTTTGCGGAAACGACTACGGCATGTCCTTCGAGGTGCACGCGCAGGGCGCGGTGCACGTCTTCGACTGCTTCTCCTGCGCCATTCACCGCATGGCGCCCATCTGTGAGCACTGCCGGGTCCAGATCATCGGCCAGGGCGTCGAGGTCGAGGGCCACTGGTACTGCGGCGGGCACTGCGCCCGGGCGGAGGGACAGGTGGGCATCGTCGACAAGGTGTGAGGTCCGGCGGAGCCGGCCCGGACGGGGACCCACCGTCCGGGCGCCGCGCCGCAGCGGGTACGGTCGAAGCCGTGTACCGCTTCCTGTTGTCCCGGCAGTGGGTGATCCTCACCCTCATCGGCCTCGTTCTCATCCCCACGATGGTCGAGCTGGGTTTCTGGCAGTTGCACCGCCATGAACGGCGGGTCGAGCAGAACGCGCTGATCGCCCGGAACCTGGAGGCGAAGCCGGTCCCGGTGACCGCGCTCACCTCCCCCGGGCACACCGTTCCGCGCGCGGACTACTGGCGCCGCGTCACCGCCACCGGCACGTACGACACCGCGCACGAGGTCGTCGTCCGCCGCCGCACGAATGCCGACGAGCGGGTCGGCTTCCACGTCCTCACCCCTCTGGTGCTCGCCGACGGCCGGGCCGTCCTCGTCAACCGCGGCTGGATCCCCACCGCGGCCGACCAGCAGGCCTTCCCGACCGTCCCGCCGGCCGCCAGGGGCACGGTGACGATCACCGGCCGGCTCAAGGCGGACGAGACGACGAAGGACAGCGGCATCAAGGACCTCGCCGGTCTGCCGCCGCGCCAGATCATGCTGATCAACAGCGCGCAGCAGGCGAAGGCGCTGGGCAGGCCGGTGCTCGGCGGCTATCTGGAGCAGTCGGCGCCCGAGCCGGCCGGGAGCAGCCCCGAACCGATCGCCGAACCCGACCACGAGTCGATCGGCACGCACATGGCGTACGCCGTCCAGTGGTGGCTGTTCGCCGCGGGGGTACCCGTCGGCTGGGTGATTCTCGTCCGCAGGGAGAAGCGGGACCGGCAGACCGCGGCGGCACGGAGCACGCCGGAGCCGGCGCCCGCGAACGTCTGACGGTCCCTCGGGGAGGGCCATAGCGCCTGCTTAACGGCCGCGTGCGCAGGGAACACGCCACTGCGTGACCCTACGCATCGAGGACTACGCGCTCATCGGCGATCTGCAGACCGCGGCCCTGGTCGGCACGGACGGATCCATCGACTGGCTCTGTCTGCCCCGCTTCGACTCCGCGGCATGCTTCGCCGCCATCCTCGGCGACAAGGACAACGGCCATTGGCGGATGGCTCCCGAGGGCGCGGGCACCTGCACCCGGCGCGGCTATGTCGGGGACTCGCTCGTCCTGGAGTCGGTGTGGGAGACGCGCACCGGCACGGTCAAGATCATCGATTTCATGCCCCAGCGCGACGCCACCCCCGATGTGATGCGCATCGTGGAGTGCGTCAGCGGCCGGGTCGAGATGACCTCGACGCTGCGGCTGCGCTTCGACTACGGCTCGATCGTGCCCTGGATGCGGCGGGAGGACGGCCACCGGGTCGCGATCGCGGGGCCGGACTCGGTGTGGCTGCGGAGCGAACCCGAGGTCAAGACGTGGGGCCAGCAGTACAGCACGGTCTCCTCCTTCACGGTCCGCGAGGGCGAGAAGGTGGCGTTCGTGCTCACCTGGCATCCCTCGCACCAGCCGCGGCCCGACCTCGTCGACCCGTACGAGGCGCTGGAGTCCTGCATCTCGGACTGGGAGGAGTGGGCCCACCGGTGCGACGTGAAGGGGCCCTACCGCGAGGCCGTCATCCGCTCCATCATCACCCTGAAGGGGCTGACGTACGCGCCGACCGGGGGGATCGCCGCCGCCCCGACCACCTCGCTGCCGGAGGAACTGGGCGGCGTACGCAACTGGGACTACCGCTTCTGCTGGCTGCGTGACTCGACCCTGACCCTGGGCGCGATGATCGCGGCCGGCTACCAGGACGAGGCGGAAGCCTGGCGGGACTGGCTGCTGCGGGCGGTCGCGGGTGACCCGGCCGACCTGCAGATCATGTACGGCCTGTCCGGGGAGCGGCGGCTGCCCGAGACGGAGCTGCCGTGGCTGGCCGGATACGCGGGCTCCCGTCCGGTGCGCATCGGCAACGCCGCCGTGGACCAGCTCCAGCTGGATGTCTACGGCGAGGTCATCGACTCCCTGTACCTGGCACGGGAGGCGGGCCTCGCGCCGGAGGATCACGCGTGGTACCTCCAGCTGAGCCTGCTCGGCTTCCTGGAGTCGAAGTGGCGTGAGCCGGACGAGGGCCTGTGGGAAGTACGGGGTCCGCGCCGCCACTTCGTGCACTCCAAGGTGATGGCGTGGGTGGCGGCGGACCGCGCGGTGCGGACCCTGGAGCAGGACCCGGCGCTGCGTGGTGACGTGTCGCGCTGGCGCGCCATGCGGGACGAGGTGCACCGGGAGGTGTGCGAGAAGGGGTACGACCCGAAGCGGAACACCTTCACGCAGTACTACGGGTCCAAGGAGCTCGACGCCGCGACGCTGCTCATCCCCCAGGTGGGATTCCTGCCGCCCGAGGACCCGCGGGTGATCGGGACGGTGGACGCGGTCCGCGCCGAACTCGGCACGCAGGGCGGTCTGGTCCGGCGCTACAGCACGGAGGGCCGCACCGTCGACGGGCTGCCGGGCGACGAGGGGGCGTTCCTGGCGTGCTCGTTCTGGCTGGCGAACGCGCTGCGGATGACGGGGCGGGGGAAGGAGGCGCGGGAGCTGTTCGAGCGGCTCCTCTCGCTGCGCAACGACGTGGGGCTGCTGGCCGAGGAGTACGACCCGGTCGCGGGGCGGCAGCTGGGGAACTTCCCGCAGGCGTTCAGCCATATCGCTCTGGTGCACACGGCTCTCGCGCTGAGCGCGGACGAGGATGCAGGATAGGCCCATGGATCTTGGACTGAAGGACCGCGTCTACATCGTCACGGGTGCCTCGCGAGGGCTGGGGAACGCGTCCGCGCGTGCGCTGGTCGCCGACGGGGCGAAGGTCGTCATCACCGGGCGCGACGAGAAGACGGTCGCGGACGCCGCGGCCGAGCTCGGCGCGAACGCCGTCGGGGTTTCGGTGGACAACGCCGAACCGTCGGGCGCGGAGCGCCTGATCGCCGCCGCGCGGGCGCACTTCGGACGCTTCGACGGGGTGCTGATCAGCGTCGGCGGGCCGCCGCCCGGGTTCGCCGCGGACAACTCCGACGAGCAGTGGCAGTCGGCGTTCGATTCGGTGTTCCTCGGAGCGGTGCGGATGGCGCGCACCGCCGCGGCGGCACTCGGCGAAGGCGGCGTCATCGGCTTCGTGCTGTCCGGCTCGGTCCACGAGCCGATCCCCGGCCTGACCATCTCGAACGGGCTGCGCCCGGGGCTCGCCGGCTTCGCGAAGTCCCTCGCCGACGAGCTCGGCCCGCAGGGCATCCGTGTGGTGGGCCTGCTCCCGGCGCGTATCGACACGGACCGGGTGCGGGAGCTGGACGCGCTCTCGGGGGACGCGGACGCGGCCCGCGCGTCGAACGAGTCCCGTATTCCGCTGCGGCGCTACGGCACCCCGGAGGAGTTCGGCCGCACGGCGGCGTTCCTGCTCTCCCCCGCGGCGTCCTATCTCACGGGCGTCATGCTCCCGGTGGACGGCGGCGCACGCCACGGCTTCTGACCGCCCGCGCTGACCGATCCGCCGTCAGGACACCCTGCGCGGGTTGTGCTTCGCCGCGCGCAGGTGAGCCTCCGTCGGCAGCGACTCCAGTCCCGCCGACTCGCGTGCGTGGGTGACCGCCTCGTCCGTGAGGCGCGCCAGCGTCTCGCGGGGGGACGCATGAGGCTCCAGGAGGAGGCCCACCCGCGTCGCCGGGGCCGTACGGCTGCCCCGGAGCATGATGTGGGCGCGGGCCACCCCGTCCAGGGACTCCGCCTCGCGCTCCAGGACGCCCTCCAGCGCCCGGCCCCGCAGCAGCGCGCCCTCGCCGTCACCGCTCTCGACGAGGACCTCCGCCAGGCGCTTGCGGCGCAGTTGGGCGATGAAGTGCCACAGCGCCAGAAGCACCAGCAGTGCGAGAACGGCGATGACCACCGGCCACCACCAGCCCTCGCCCCGCCACCGCTCCCGGTCCGCGTCGCTGAGCAGTACGTCGTGCGGTCCGTCCCAGGGCCACCAGGACGGCACCGCGAGGCCCGCCGCTGCCGCGAGCACCCCTCCGCCCAGGCACACCAGCACCAGCCCGGCGAGGCCGATCAGGACCCGGTTGACGATCCGGAGCACGGTGTCTCACCCCTTCTTCGCCGGCGGCCGGCCGACGTGCACGGCCAGGGACGGCGGCTTGGCGAGCCCGAGTTCGGTGATGCCGAAGCCCACCGCGGCGTCCAGGTCCCGGCGTACGTCGTCGAGTTCGCGGAAGTGGGAGCGGGCCCGCACGGACACCTTGCCGCGCCGCATCCGCACCCGTACGGACTGCACCCCGGACACCTCCATGGCCCGGTCGCGCAGCACCAGGGCCGCCGCCTCCCGGTCGAGGCCCGCACGGACGGAGGGAGCCTCCCGCCGCATCGGCAGCAGCCACCGCAGGCCCGGGCTCAGGGCGAGGGCGAGGAGAACGAGGCCGAGGAGCATCGCGACGGACGCGGCCACCATCACCCAGGTGTTGTCGGCCTGCCAGGAAGCGAGGCGCTCCGCCGTGACGCGGCGCCACTGCATACCCGGACGGCCCGCGCGGACGGCGGCGACGTCGTACAGCAGGACGCCCGCCCCGCCGAGCACGGCGAGCGCCAGCAGTGCCGCCGGCACCCTGCGCACGGACCAGAAGCGCCCTGCCCTGCCGCCGTCGCCCTCCTTTGGTGCCCCGGACCGGTCGTAGGCCGCGGCCGAGGCGGACTGGTCGAGGTCGAGCACGGGTGCCGCAGGCGGTACCGGCTCACTCATCTGATCCTCCCCTGCCCGGCCGAGCGTGAGTGCACCGAGTGCAGCCGTTCGACGAGCACGGCGACCTCGGGCACGTCCATCCCCGCCAACGCCTCTACCCGCTCCGCGACCCGGCGACGCACGGCGCCGCACTGCGCTCCGATGTCGGAGGGGTAGTCGAGCTCCAGGGTCACCCGCACGCGCGCGATGTCACGGTGCACCGTGACCGAGGCATGCGGCGGACTGCCGCCTTCCGGGACGGCGTGGAGCGCCTCGCGTGCCGCGCGCGCGGCGATCTTCGCCACGACCCGGTCGGCGATGACGGTCGCCCCGCGCTCGCCGGCTGCGACGCTTCCCCTGTCTCCGGGGGCGGGACCGGCGGCCACGGCGGTCACCGGGGCCGGTCGCCGCGCTCGCGACTGCGGAAGAACTCTCCGGGTTCGAGGTCACCCTCGAGGAACCGGCCCACCACAAAGCCGACCGCCCCCAAGGCAGCGACCAGCAGGAACGCGCCGAATCCGCCGAAGTACCCGGCGAAGGCGAGCGCCATGCCGGCGATCAGGCCGACCACAGCCATGCTCATCGTGAGCTCCTCTACTGGATACGTGGCTCGGGCTCGTCGTCCTCTTCATCGGGCAGCTTCACGTCGCCGACCGCGATGTTGACCTCGACGACCTCAAGACCTGTCATGCGCTCGACGGCAGCGACCACGTTCTCGCGGACGTCGCGGGCCACGTCGGCGATGGAGACGCCGTAGTCCACGACGATGTCCAGGTCGAGCGCGGTCTGCACCTCGCCGACCTCGGCCTTGACCCCGCGGCTGGCGCTGGAGCGGCTGCTGCCCGGTACGCGGTCGCGGACGGCGCCGAAGGTACGGGACGCCCCGCTGCCCATCGCGTGGACGCCGATGACATCACGGGCCGCGAGTCCGGCGATCTTCTCGACGACTCCGTCGGCGATCGTGGTGCGTCCGCGGGACGCGGGGTCCCCGGAACCACGCTTGGTCGTCGACGGCTTCCTCGGCTCTTCGCCCGAGCCGGACAGATCTCTGCCGGGGGTGTCGGGCCGGTTCCTCGGCGCGGTTTCAGTCATCGCCGTGTGTCCTTTCCGGGCGATTGCGGGCTTCGATGTCCACATTAGGACGGGATGCCCGCTTTTGCTCCGGAGATGCACCAGCTCACGACAGCGACCGGCGCCGGTGCGCCACGGCTGGGATACGGCCGTACAGGCCGGGATTGACGGGCCGGACCGAGGAGGCGGCGAGGCCGGCACCTGTACGGGAATCCCACGGCGGCCGACTCGCCCACCCGGGGGACGGCCGGCCGCCCGGTGTCAGTCCCCGATACCCGCGAGATCCCGCAGCCGGCGCGCCTGCGCCGCGCGCTCGGCGGTGCGCTGCTCCTCGTAGGAACGGCCGTGGACGCCCTGGAGCAGCGCCTTCGTCTCGATCACGGCGTCGCGCGGAGCGGCGAGCAGCGCGGAGGCCAGGTCGCGTACGGCGCCGTCGAGTTCGTCGCCCGGGACGACGAGGTTGGCCAGCCCTGTGCGCTCGGCCTCCTCGGCGTGCACGAAGCGGCCCGTCGCGCAGATTTCGAGCGCGCGGGCGTACCCGACGAGCGACACCAGAGGGTGCGTGCCGGTGAGGTCGGGGACGAGTCCGAGGCTGGTCTCGCGCATGGCGAACTGCACGTCCTGCGCCACGACCCGCAGATCGCAGGCGAGGGCGAGCTGGAAGCCCGCTCCGATCGCATGGCCCTGAACGGCCGCGATCGTGATGACATCACTGCGACGCCACCAGGTGAACGCCTCCTGGTACTCGGCGATGACAGCATCGAGCTCCGCGTCGGAGCCCCGTGCCAGATCGAGGAAGGACGGCTCACCCTCGAAGCCCTCGGGCGTGAACGCCTGCCGGTCGAGTCCGGCGGAGAAGGACTTGCCCTCGCCGCGCAGCACCACGATCCGTGCAGTGCCCGGCAGTGACCGACCCGCCTGCGCCAACGCCCGCCACAGAGCGGGAGATTGGGCGTTGCGCTTGTCCGGGTTGGTCAGGGTCACCGTGGCAACAGCGTCCTCGACGGTGAGCCGTACGCCATCCTTGTCGAGCACAGAGTCGAGCGAAGTCATGGGGGCGCCTCCGGTTCAGGTGCAGTCAGGTGCAGATTAGCTAAGCGACTGCACAGTAACCACCCGGTCGGAGAACCGACCGACCGGGTGGCCACCGCCTGGAACCGGTGGACCGAAGGAGCCAGGTCGTCAGGCCGAAGCCTTCTTGCCTCGTGTTGCTCCGCCGCGTCCCCGCAGCGTGACTCCGGACTCGCTGAGCATCCGGTGGACGAATCCATAGGAACGGCCGGTCTCTTCGGCCAGCGCCCGGATGCTCGCACCGGAGTCGTACTTCTTCTTCAGGTCTGCCGCGAGCTTGTCGCGCGCGGCGCCGGTAACCCGGCTGCCCTTCTTCAGAGTCTCGGCCACCCGTGCCTCCTCATGGGAAGTGCGCTCTGGACTTCTCATGATCACCCCTTGCGGGCTTCCTGGCCACCCATTCGGCAAGGTCCGTACGACGAGCTTTGCGGTGCGCGGGGCCGTCGCCACGACCGGAGCCCATGATTCCGAGTGCCCGTAGTCGCACGTCAGGCCGATCTTTCCGAAGAACGGCCAGGTCAGAACGGGTGGACAGGAGCCCGCGCCGGCAGGGACACGGACGGCGGCAATCCGCTCGGCGCCACGCCGCAGTACGAGACGCACTCACTCAGATGATGGATCACGTGTCGGCCGAATGATCCATACGGAGTGGATCAGTGCACCGCAGGCCCCCGGACCGGGGGCCGCGCGACTCCCGGCGGCGGTCAGGCGAGGGCGACCAGGTCCGCGTAGTCCTTGCCCCACAGGTCCTCGACGCCGTCCGGCAGCAGGATGATCCGCTCCGGCTCCAGTGCCTCGACCGCTCCCTCGTCGTGCGTGACGAGAATGACCGCGCCCTTGTAGGTGCGCAGCGCGCCGAGGATCTCCTCGCGGCTGGCCGGGTCGAGGTTGTTGGTGGGCTCGTCGAGGAGCAGGACGTTGGCGGACGAGACGACGAGGGTGGCCAGCGCGAGACGGGTCTTCTCACCGCCGGACAGGACCCCGGCGGGCTTGTCCACGTCGTCCCCGGAGAACAGGAAGGAGCCGAGCGTCTTGCGCACCTGGACGAGATCGAGGTCGGGCGCGGAGGAGCGCATGTTCTCCAGGACCGTGCGGTCCGGGTCGAGCGTCTCGTGCTCCTGGGCGTAGTAGCCGAGTTTGAGGCCGTGGCCCGGGGTGACCTCGCCGGTGTCGGGCGTCTCCACCCCGGCCAGCAGCCGCAGCAGCGTGGTCTTGCCCGCACCGTTCAGACCGAGGATGACGACCCGGGAGCCCTTGTCGATCGCCAGGTCGACATCGGTGAAGATCTCCAGCGATCCGTACGACTTCGACAGGCCCTCGGCGGTGAGCGGGGTCCTGCCGCAGGGGGCGGGGTCGGGGAAGCGCAGCTTGGCGACCTTGTCGGCCATGCGTACGTCGTCCAGACCCGAGAGCAGGCGCTCGGCGCGCCGGGCCATGTTCTGCGCGGCGACGGTCTTGGTGGCCTTGGCGCGCATCTTGTCGGCCTGGGAGTTGAGCGCCGCGGCCTTCTTCTCGGCGTTCTGGCGTTCGCGCTTACGGCGCTTCTCGTCGGCCTCGCGCTGCTGCTGGTACAGCTTCCAGCCCATGTTGTAGACGTCGATGTTCGAGCGGTTGGCGTCCAGATAGAAGACCTTGTTCACGACCGTCTCGACCAGGTCGACGTCGTGGGAGATGACGATGAAGCCGCCGCGGTAGGTCTTCAGGTAGTCGCGCAGCCAGACGATGGAGTCGGCGTCGAGGTGGTTCGTCGGCTCGTCCAGGAGCAGGGTGTCGGCGTCCGAGAACAGGATGCGGGCGAGCTCGACCCGGCGGCGCTGACCACCGGAGAGCGTGTGCAGGGGCTGGCCGAGCACCCGGTCGGGGAGCCCGAGCGCGGCGGCGATGGTGGCGGCCTCGGCCTCGGCGGCGTATCCGCCCTTGGTGAGGAACTCCGTCTCCAGGCGCTCGTACTTCTTCATCGCCTTCTCGCGGGTGGCTCCCTGGCCGTTCGCCATCCGGTCCTCGTTCTCGCGCATCTTCTTCAGCACGGAGTCGAGGTCGCGGGCGGAGAGGATCCGGTCGCGGGCGAGAGTGTCGAGGTCGCCGGTGCGCGGGTCCTGCGGGAGGTATCCGACCTCGCCGGAGCGGGTGATGGTGCCGGCCGCGGGGATGCCCTCACCCGCGAGGCACTTGGTGAGCGTGGTCTTGCCGGCGCCGTTGCGGCCGACCAGGCCGATGCGGTCGCCCTTGGCGATACGGAAGGAAGCGGACTCGATGAGTACGCGCGCGCCGGCGCGCAACTCGATGCCGGAAGCGGTGATCACGGACAGACTCCAGGGCGGGTGGACGGCGGAAGGGACGGTCGCGGAAGCTTCGACGCCGTCTAATGCGCAAGGAGAATGGCCATGGAGGCCAGTCTAACCGGGCGGTGCAAGTGGTTGTGCCGCTGCTGGGGCCGGGGGCCACGGCCCCCGGGAAGGCCTGGGCGGGCCCATCAGGACGCGATCGCGGCAAAAGGGGCGAGTCGCCACGGAATGATCAATACTCGGCGCCAGGTGGCGCCGGCGGCGGGCCGGCGCCACGCCCGCGCAGCCGAGGGTGGTGGCTCATGCAGTTCGACGACGACGCCGATCTGGACACGTCCGAGGTCCGGGACGTGCGCGGCAGCCGCGTCCCCGGCGGCAGGGCGACCATCGGCGGCGGCATCGCGGGAATCATCGCGCTGATCCTCGGCCTGTTCTTCGGCGTCGGGCCCGAACAGCTCGGCCTCTCCTCGGGCGACACCGCCCCGGCCCCGACGGCCTCCACCCAGGCCGAGGTCGACCAGGCGTGCCGGCGGGGGTCGGACGCCAACACCCGCGAGGACTGCCGGATCGTCGCCGTGGTCAACAGCGTGCAGGACTACTGGCGTGCGGAGTTCCCGCGGCGGCAGGGGCGCTACACAGACGCCCGCACCGTGATGTTCACCGGACAGGTGGGCACCGCGTGCGGGGCCGCGACCGCGGCGGTGGGGCCGTTCTACTGCCCCGCCGACCGGCAGGTCTACCTGGACCTCGGCTTCTTCGACGACCTGCGGACGAAGTTCGGGTCGACGGGCGGGCCGTTCGCCCAGGCGTACGTGGTGGCCCATGAGTACGGCCACCACGTGCAGAACCTGATGGGCACCCTCCAGCGCGCCCAGGACGGCCGGCAGGGCGCGAACAGCAACGCGGTGCGGGTGGAGCTCCAGGCCGACTGCTACGCGGGCGTCTGGGCGCACCACGCCACGACCACCCCCGACGAGCGCACCGGCAGGCCGGTACTGACGACGCTGACGGACGCCGACATCCGGGACGGCCTGGACGCGGCGGCCGCGGTCGGCGACGACCGGATCCAGGAGAGGTTCCAGGGCCGCGTCACCCCCGAGTCCTGGACGCACGGCTCGGCGGCGCAGCGCCAGCAGTGGTTCTACACGGGCTACCGCACCGGTGACATGGCGCGCTGCAACACCTTCGCCTGACGGTCCGGGCGGGGCTCCGGGCGCTGTCGGTGGCCGGTGCCAGACTGAGACCCAGATCACATCCCCACCGTCGAGCATGAAGGAGTGATCGGAATGGCACAGTCACCGAGCATCAGTCCGACCCTGGTCTATGCGGACGCCAAGGCCGCGATCAAGCAGCTCACCGAGGCCTTCGGCTTCACCGAGCACGCGGTGTACGAGGACGAGGACGGCCGGGTGGTCCATGCCGAGCTGATGTACGGGAACGGCATGGTGATGCTGGGCAGCAAGGGCACCGGCGGCGAGTTCGACAAGCTGATGACGGACGCCGGGCCCGCGGGTGTCTTCGTCCATGTCGACGATGTCGACGCGCACCACGGCAAGGCCGTGGAGCACGGGGTGGACGTGGTGATGCCGCCCACCGATCAGGACTACGGGGCGCGGGACTACATGGCGCGCGACATCGAGGGCAATGTCTGGAGCTTCGGCACGTACGCACCGGGGACGGCGTAACCGGAGGGGCCGGGTCCCGGCCCCTCCGGTTACGGACACCGCTCCGGGACGGCCCTCAGGCGCCGCCGGTGTGCACCTGGAACGCCGCCCGGCGCACGGCCTTGGCGAGTGCCGGGTCCGGATGTGCGGCCGCGAGCGCGACCAGGACCTGGACGGTGCGGGGGTGGCCGCCGGCGCGGACCTCGTCGAGGAGCGCCGGGACCGTGCCCTGGACCGCCGAGTCGAGGTGGCGCAGCAGCAGTTGGGGCTCCCCGTGGTCGGCGACCGCCGCCGCGGTGTCCACCCAGAGCCAGGTGGCTTCCTCCCGGGTGAGGACCTCGGCGGCGTCCTCGGGATCGGCCCCGTCGTACTCCGCGAGCCACAGCAGCGCGTAGGGGCGCAGCGAGGGCTCGTGCGCGGCGGTACGGACCTCGCCCTCGGCAGGGGCGCCGACGACGCGCAGCGCCTCGAAGGCGAGTCCGCGCAGCAGGGCGTCCTCGCCGCGGGCGACGCCGAGAAGTTCGGCGACGGCGCTGGAGACCGTACGGGCGGCCAGCCAGGCGCGGTACTCGGCACGGGCCGGTCCCGGGGTGAGGCGGGCGCAGCCGCGGAGCATGTCCTCGGCCGACTGCTCGATGTTGCCGGCGGGGCTCTGGGCGGCGACACAGATCTGTTCGAGCTTGACCCACACCGCCCAGTTGCCGAGCGGGGTGAGCGTGGCGGAGCTGCCCGCGTCGAGCGTCAGGGCGCCGACGGCGGACAGACCCTCCAGGGCCCAGTCGAGCAGCAGAGGCAGCGGGGCGTCCGATGCGCCGGGGACGGGCTGCTCCTGGAGGCCGTACGGCACCTCGCAGCGCTCCTCGCGCAGTTCGGCGACGCGCTGCTCCAGCAGGTCGAGCAGAGCGGGCACCAGGACCGGGCCGGCGGAGAGCTGGAGGAGCGAGAGCAGTTGGGGGACGGCCTCGACGACCTCGGCGACCGCCGTGGGGGCGACGTCGGCGGGGGCCGGGTGGATCAGCGACCAGGCGTCGAAGAGGGCGACCCAGCCGCGCAGCACGGCCATGTCGTCGCGGTCCCAGGCGCGCAGACGCCAGCCGGGCCGTGCGGTGTCGCCGTGCAGTTCGACCAGACCGGCGAGACGGGCCCGGTCCCAGCCGGTGCGGACCTGGAGCGGTGTCAACTCCAGTGCGGCGGCGGCCCGTTCCTGCGCGCGGTCGGCGAGCGAAGCGGTGCTGGGGTCCCTCTCGACGGCCGCCCAGCGGGCGATGCGGACGGCGTCCGCGAGGACCGCCCGCGCCTGACGGGCGAGCTCCGCGGGCGGGGGTGTGCCCTCGGGGGGCCTGGGTGCCGGCCGGGTGCGCCGGGTCGTCACGGCCCGTCGTGCGGCGGCCAGTGACCGCGGGCGGACAAGACGGAGTCTGGAGTTGCGCGCCAATTGCTCATCAGGCTTTCGGGACGTCACAGGGAGCAGTGTTCCCGCTGTCGGCCCGAAAGCCCAAACGGAACCTGGTGGGCCGCCTACAGAAGGGGGGTGAGGAAGCGGCGCAGCGCCTCTTCGTAGTGGGCCGGACCGGCGTTCCACATGGCCGCGTGAGGGGCCTCGCGGACCGTCTGGAGGCTGACCAGATCGGGGCGGGCGGCCGCGAGGTCGCGGGAGCGCTGCCAGGGCGCGAGCGTGTCGTCGGGGCCGTGGAAGATCAGGGTGGGCGCCGTCAGGACGCTGGGGTCGGCGACGGCCCGCAGCCGGTCGCCGTACAGGCCCGTCCTGCCCTGTGCGGCCCGGACGGCCAGGGGCAGCAGGACGGCGGGGGCGCGGCGGGCGGAGGCCAGACCGCGCAGGGTGGCTTCCCAGTCGAGGACCGGGGAGTCGAGGACGAGGCCGCTGATCCGGTCGCGCAGACCGGAGTTGGCGGCGGCGTACAGGGCCATGGAGGCGCCGGTGGACCAGCCGTGGACGACGATCTGTTCGGCGCCCTGGCGTACGGCGAAGCGGATGGCGGCGTCGAGGTCGCGCCATTCCGAGTCGCCGAGGTGGTTGAGGCCGTCGGGGGACCTGGGTGCGTCGGGGTCGCCGCGGTAGCCGAGCCCGAGCACCGGGCAGCGCTGGGTCCGCAGGAACGGCAGCAGGTTCAGGGGGTGTTCGCGGGTGGTGCCGAGACCGTGCACGGCGATCACCCAGGTGCCGCGGATGCCCGGCACGAACCAGGCGGGCAGCGGGCCGAGTTCGCCGGGGATGCTGACCTCGGAGCAGTCGATGTCGAGCGCCTCCCGCGGACTGCCGTGGTACAGCTGCGGCGTCATCCGGACGCGGGTGCCCGGACCGAGGGTGCCGAGGACCACCCGCTCCAGGCGGCGCACGAGCGTGTCGGCCGCGTGCGGCACGTCGTCGAGCACCGGGCCGACGATGGCGTGGATGCCGGGGCCGACGAGCCCGTATCTGCCGGGGCGCCGGGACGCCAGGCTGCGCGTGAGCGTGACCCGGCCGGCCGCCACGGCGTGCACGGTGAGCTTCGGCTCGCCGGGCAGCGGGCGGCCGGGCGGCGCCTTGAGCGCGGCGTCGCTGGCGTAGCGGCCGGCCGCGAACGCGGCCGCGCCGACACCTATCAGAGTGGTGACGGCCGCTGCCGTCGCTGTAGCCGGGCGCACTGCTCCAGTGTCGGTACCGGCGGGCCGCCCTGCCAGTGGACGGACGCCACCGGTGTCAGCGGCCCTGGCCGTAGCCCCGGAGTTTCTCCCCGACCTCGGCCAGCTGGGCGTCGGAGAGCAGGGTGGGGGTGCGACCGGGCACCGAGGATGCGGTCAGCCAGAGCCGGCACATCCACTCCAGCTGGGCGGTGCGGTCGTACGCCTGGTCGAGGGTGTCGCCGTAGGCGACGGTGCCGTGGTTCCGGAGCAGGCAGGCGGTGCGGTCCTCCAGGGCCGCCCGCATGGCGGCGGCCAGCTCGTCCGAGCCGTAGAGGGCGTAGGGGGCGACGCGGACGGGTCCGCCCAGCGCCGCCGTCATGTAGTGGATCGGCGGCAGCGTGGGGACGAGGGTGGAGACGGCCGTGGCGTGCACGGCGTGGGTGTGCACCACGGCCCTCGCCGAGGTGCCGCGGTAGACCTCCAGATGCAGCGGCAGCTCGCTGGTGGGCCTCAGGTCACCGAGGACCTGGTGGCCGTCGAGGTCGACGGCGACGGTGTCCTCGGGGGTGAGCCGGTCGTAGGGCACTCCGCTCGGGGTGACCAGGACGAGGTCGCCGGCCCGTACCGAGACATTGCCCGATGTGCCGACGACCAGGCCTTCCGCCGCCGTCCTGCGGGCCGTGGCCACGAGGTCGCGCCATGCCCGGTCGATGGTCTCCTGCCGCTCCGCATCGGTCATGCGGCGATCCTGCCAGGCCGCCGCGGGCGCCGAGGGGCCGGGCGTGACGCAGATCACGGAATCGAAGATCGGACCCCTGGAGAGGCCTGTTTGCACCACCGAGTGAAAGCGGAGTCACAGACCCTCACTTGGAGACACCGCAAAGCCCGCGTCAGTTCATCTTCCGTTCACTCAGGTTTCCTAGGTTCCACTGGCCACTGACGTCCATAGATTGCCTGGGTAAATGGAACACATCACGCTGCTGCTCGCGATCGTGATCGTGACGGCTCTCGTGTTCGATTTCACGAACGGTTTCCACGACACCGCCAATGCGATGGCGACGACCATCTCGACCGGAGCCCTGAAGCCCAAGACCGCGGTGGCCATGTCCGCCGTGCTCAACCTCGTCGGCGCGTTCCTGTCCGTGGAGGTCGCCAAGACGATCTCCAGCGGCATCGTCACCGAGTCAGGCATCACCCCAGAAGTCATCTTCGCGGCGCTCGTCGGCGCCATCCTCTGGAATCTGCTCACCTGGCTGATCGGCCTGCCCTCCAGCTCCTCGCACGCCCTCATGGGCGGACTGGTCGGCGCCACGATCGCCTCGGTCGGCGTCAGCGGCGTCAACGGCGGCACCGTCGTCACCAAGGTGCTGATCCCCGCGATCGCGGCACCCCTGGTCGCCGGCATCGCCGCCTACCTCGCCTCCCGGCTGACCTACAGGATCGGCCGCAACACCGACGAGAAGGCCACCGCCAAGGGCTACCGCGCCGGTCAGATCGCCTCGGCGGGCCTCGTCTCACTGGCCCACGGCACCAACGACGCCCAGAAGACGATGGGCATCATCACGCTGGCCCTGATCGCCGGTGGCGTCCTCTCCCCCGGGTCCAACCCCCCGATGTGGGTCATCCTCTCCGCCGGTCTCGCCATCGCGCTCGGCACCTACCTGGGCGGCTGGCGCATCATCCGCACCATGGGCAAGGGCCTCACCGACCTCCAGCCGCAGCAGGGCTTCGCCGCCCAGACCAGCGCGGCCAGCGTCATCCTCGCCTCCTCCAACCTCGGCTTCTCGCTGTCGACCACGCACTCCTGCTCCGGCGCGGTGATGGGCGCGGGCCTCGGCCGCAAGGGCGGCGTGGTCCGCTGGTCCACCGCCACCCGGATGTTCGTCGCCTGGGGTCTGACCCTGCCGGCGGCCGCGCTGGTGGCGGCGGGCTCGGAGCTCGTCACCCGCCAGGGCGACTGGGGCGTGGCAGCCGTCGTGGTCTTCCTGATCGGCTCCTGCGCCGCGATCTGGCTGGTCTCCCGCCGTCAGGTGATCGACCACACCAACGTCAACGACACGAGCACGGACGGCGAGCCCGCGGGTGTCGTGACGGCTGCCATCGCGGCCGTCACCCCGCCGCCGGCCGGCACCCCGGCCCAGGACTTCCAGACGACCATCCCGGCTCCGGCCCCCGAATCCGAGCCGGCCCGCACGGCCGCGGTGTAAGGACAGAAACAGCATGAGCATCGACTGGGCAGCTCTCGGCTCCGTCTTCGGCGTGAGCCTCGTCGCCACCGTGGCCCTGGTGGGTCTGTTCACCCTGGGCGTGGTGGGACTGAGCAAGCAGGAATCGGCGTCCGCGCAGGGAGGCTCGGCGGCCCTGGCACGCACCGGCGCCTATGTGTGCTTCGCGCTCTGTGCGGCAGCGGTGACGTACGGGATCTACCTCATCGTCAGCTGACGCCACAGCATCATCACGCGCATCGAAAGCCGGGCCGGGCACCCTTTGGGGTGACCGGCCCGGCTTTCGGGTGTGGGGCTCGGCACACTGTCCCGTCGCAGGTCAAAGGCAAGTTGACGCCATTCGAGCGGCGTGGTGGACTGCCGGGGCCATCTACGGCGGCAGCAGAGGAAGCCGGTGCAAATCCGGCGCGGTCCCGCCACTGTCACCGGGGAGCAGTCCCCGGAAGCCAGGAACTCTCACCGCCGTTCACGTCGAACCAGGGCGCGGACACCCTGAGTGAGGACATATCGCCATGCCCGGCTGCGGTTCCGTTCCTGCTGTGAGTACGGCCCTGAGTTCACGGTTGCACCGAGGCGAGAGCCCGGCCTGAACCCGTGCGTGCCGACCGAGTGTTCGTGTACGGCTCCATCGCCGGCCTGGCCTGCGACCTGCTTCTCGGTGATCCCCGCCGGGGGCACCCGGTCGCCGCGTTCGGGCGGGCCGCGGGGGCCGTCGAGCGTGTGTTGTGGCGTGACCACCGCGGCTGGGGTGCGCTGCACTCCCTGCTGTGCGCCGGGGGTGCGGCCGCCGCCGCGGCCCTTGTCGCGCGCGGCGCGCGGGGCAGTTCCGCCGCGTCCGTCGCCCTGACCGCGGCCGCCACCTGGTCGGTCGTCGGGGGCACATCGCTGGGACGCGAGGCCCGGGCCATCGGCGGGGCGCTCGCCGCCGGTGATGTGGAGCTCGCCCGGGAGCGGCTGCCGCATCTGTGCGGCCGCGATCCGCAGAGTCTGGACGAGCAGCAGATCGCGCGGGCCGTCGTCGAGTCCGTCGCCGAGAACACCTCCGACGCCGTGGTCGGCGCCCTGGTGTGGGGTGCCGTGGCGGGCGTGCCCGGTCTGGTGGGCTTTAGGGCGGTCAACACCCTGGACGCGATGGTCGGGCATCTCTCGCCCCGGTACCGGAAGTTCGGCTGGGCCTCGGCACGGCTGGACGATGTGGCCGGCTGGCCCGGCGCCCGGCTCACGGCCGGGCTCGCGGCGCTCGCGGGCACGGACGGCCGGGGGGCCGTCCGCGCCTGGCGCGCCGACGCCGGCCGGCACCCCAGCCCCAACGCCGGGCCCGTGGAGGCCTCCTTCGCGGGGGCGCTCGGTGTCCGGCTCGGCGGAACGCTCTCGTACGGCGGGCGCGTCGAGCACCGGCCGGTCCTCAACGCCGAAGGGCGTGCCGTGGAGTTCGGCGACATCGAACGCGCCGTGCGGCTCTCCCGCCGCGTCGGCTTTCTGACGCTGGCGGTCTGCGCCGCGGGCCGCGTCACGGGTCACGCACTGCGCGCCCGGCGCGCACGAAGGAGGCGGGGATGAGCGGGCGCAAGGGCGGCGGGCTGCTGGTCGCGGGCACCACGTCCGACGCGGGTAAGAGCGTCGTCACGGCCGGGATCTGCCGGTGGCTCGTACGCCAGGGCGTGAAGGTCGCCCCCTTCAAGGGGCAGAACATGTCCCTCAATTCGTTCGTGACCCGTGAGGGCGCGGAGATCGGCCGCGCGCAGGCCATGCAGGCGCAGGCCGCGCGGGTGGAGCCGAGCGCCCTGATGAACCCGGTCCTGCTCAAGCCGGGCAGCGACCGCTCCAGCCAGGTCGTGCTGATGGGCAAGCCGGTCGGGGAGCTCAGCGCCCGCGGCTACCACGGCGGCCGGCAGGAGGCCCTCCTCGGCACCGTCGTGGAGTGCCTGGAGGAGCTGCGGGGCACGTATGAAGCCGTGATCTGCGAGGGGGCGGGCAGTCCGGCCGAGATCAATCTGCGGCGTACGGACATCGTGAACATGGGCATCGCGCGGGCCGCACGGCTTCCCGTGCTGGTGGTCGGAGACATCGACCGCGGTGGGGTGTTCGCCTCCTTCTTCGGGACGACGGCGCTGCTGAGCGCGGCCGACCAGGAGCTGATCGCGGGCTACCTGGTCAACAAGTTCCGCGGGGACGTGTCCCTGCTGGAGCCCGGCCTCGACATGCTGCACGGCCTCACCGGACGGCGGACGTACGGCGTTCTGCCCTACGCGCACGGGCTCGGCATCGACGAGGAGGACGGGCTGCGGGTCTCGCTGCGCGGCACGGTGCGGGAGTCGGTGCTCGCCCCGCCCGTCGGGGAGGACGTGCTGCGCGTCGCGGTCTGCGCCGTACCGCTGATGTCCAACTTCACCGACGTGGACGCGCTGGCGGCCGAACCGGGCGTCGTCGTGCGGTTCGTGGACCGCGCGGAGGAACTGGTGGACGCCGACCTGGTGATCGTGCCGGGCACCCGGGGCACGGTCAGGGCGCTGGACTGGCTCAGACAGCGGGGGCTCGCGGACGCCCTCGTACGGCGGGCCGCCGAGGGCCGGCCGGTGCTGGGCATCTGCGGCGGCTTCCAGATGCTCGCCGAGCACATCGACGACGAGGTCGAGTCGCGGGCCGGAGCCGTCGACGGGCTCGGACTGCTCCCCGTCCGGGTGCGGTTCGCGGCCGAGAAGACCCTCGCCCGCCCGGTCGGCGAGGCACTGGGCGAGCCGGTCGAGGGGTACGAGATCCACCACGGCGTCGCGGACGTCATCGGCGGCGACGCCTTCCTGGACGGCTGCCGGGTCGGCGCGGTCTGGGGCACCCACTGGCACGGCTCGCTGGAGAGCGACGGCTTCCGCCGCGCGTTCCTGCGTGAGGTGGCCCGGACGGCGGGCCGCCGCTTCGTCCCCGCGCCGGACACCTGCTTCGCCGCGCTGCGCGAGGAACAGCTCGACCGCCTCGGCGATCTGATCGAGGAACACACGGACACCGGTGCGCTGCTCGGCCTCATCGAGTCGGGCGCACCCTCAGGACTTCCCTTCATCGCACCTGGAGCGCCATGAGCACCGAGACCACCGTGCTGTTGCTGTCCACCGCCGACACCGATCTGCTGGCGGCCCGGGCCTCCGGGGCGCCGTACCGGATCGGGAACCCGACCCGTATCGACGTGGCCGAGGAGCTGCCCGCGCTGCTGGAGGGCGTCTCCGTCGTCGTCGTACGGCTGCTGGGTGGCCGGCGTGCCTGGGAGGACGGGCTCGCGGCGCTCAAGGCGTCCGGCCTGCCGACCGTGCTGCTGGGCGGCGAGAGCGTGCCCGACGCGGAGTTGATGGCCGAGTCGACCGTGCACGCCGGGACGGTCGCGGAGGCCCTGCGGTATCTCGTCGAGGGCGGTCCCGCGAACCTCGTCCAGCTGGCCCGCTTCCTGACGGAGGACGTGCTGCCGGCCGGTCAGGGCCGCGCCACGGACACACCGAGCAGGCACAGCGCCGAGCCGCAGAAGATGCCCGAGTGGGGTCTGCACGGCGACCGCGCTGTCGTCGAGGGCAGGCCGACGGTCGGCGTGCTCTTCTACCGCGCCCACGAACTGTCCGGGAACACCGGATTCGTCGACACGCTCTGCGACCGGATCGAGGCGCGCGGCGCCAACGCGCTGCCCGTGTACTGCGGTTCACTGCGGGGAGCCGACGCGGAGCTGTACGAGCTGCTCGGCCGCGCGGACGCCCTGGTCGCGACCGTGCTGGCGGCCGGCGGCACGCGTGCCAGCGACGCCAGTGCGGGCGGGGACGACGAGGCCTGGGACATCGGGGCGCTCGCCGACCTCGACGTTCCCGTGCTCCAGGGACTGTGCCTGACCTCGTCCCGCGCCGCATGGGAGGAGTCGGACGCGGCCCTGTCCCCGATGGACGCCGCGATGCAGGTGGCGATCCCCGAGTTCGACGGCCGGCTCATCACCGTGCCGTTCTCGTTCAAGGAGCAGGGGCCCGACGACGTACCGGTGTACGTCGCCGATCCCGAGCGGGCCGCGCGGGTCGCCGGAATCGCCGTGCGCCACGCGCGGTTGAAGCACAAGCCGAACGCCGAGAAGAAGCTCGCGGTCGTCTTCACCGCCTATCCGACGAAGCACTCCCGGGTCGGCAACGCCGTCGGCCTGGACACGCCCGCCTCCGCGGTGCGGGTCCTGGACGCCCTCAAGGACGCGGGCTACCAGGTGGAGGGCCACCCGGACAACGGGGACGAGCTGATCCACCGGCTCATCAACGCCGGTGGCCACGACGTGGAGTGGCTGACCGAGGAGCAGCTGGCCGCCGCCCCGGCGCGGGTGCCGCTCGCGGACTACCGCGCCTGGTTCGACAAGCTGGAGCCCTCGCTGCGCGAGAGCATGCTGGAGCACTGGGGCGAGCCGCCGGGCTCGCTCTACGTGGACGGCGACGAGATCGTGCTGGCGTCCCTCCAGTTCGGGAACATCGTCGTGATGATCCAGCCGCCGCGCGGCTTCGGGGAGAACCCGATCGCGATCTACCACGACCCGGACATGCCGCCCTCGCACCACTACGTGGCGGCCTACCGGTGGCTGGAGGAGTCGTTCGGCGCCGACGCGGTCGTCCACATGGGCAAGCACGGCACCATGGAGTGGCTGCCGGGCAAGGGGCTGGGGCTCTCCGCGGGCTGCGGCCCCGACGCGGTGCTCGGTGAACTGCCGCTCGTCTACCCCTTCATCGTCAACGACCCCGGCGAGGGCACCCAGGCCAAGCGCCGCGGCCACGCGACCGTCGTGGACCATCTGGTGCCGCCGATGGCGCGCGCCGACACCTACGGCGACCTGGCCAAACTGGAGCAGCTGCTCGACGAGTACGCGCTCGTCAGCGATCTCGACCCGACGAAGGCCCCGGCGGTACGGGCGCAGATCTGGACGCTGGTGAAGGCCGCCGAGCTGCACCACGACCTGCATGTCGCCGAGCAGCCCGGGGACGACGACTTCGACTCGTTCGTCATGCACATCGACGGCTATCTCTGCGAGATCAAGGACGTGCAGATCCGCGACGGACTGCACATCCTGGGCGGCGGCCCCGAGGCGGAGGCGCGGGTCAACCTCGTCCTGGCCGTGCTGCGCGCCTCCCAGGTGTGGGGCGGCAACGCCAACGCGCTGCCGGGGCTGCGGGCCGCCCTCGCCGAGCACTTCGGGCTGGTGGAGAAGGAGCTGCTGGGCGAGCCCGGCGCGCCGGTGAAGGTGCCCGTCGAGCTCACCGAGCTGGTCGAGGGACCGGCGCGGACGGGCGCGGACGCGATCGACCTGCTGGAGCAGCTGTGCCGGCGGCTCGCGGAGGGCATGGAGGCGCGCGGCTGGGCGACGGCGGACGCCGCCGGGCTGGTGCGCGAGGTGCTGGGCACCGAACTGCCCGAGGCGGTGGCCGTACTGGGGTTCGCCTGTTCGGAGGTCGTGCCGCGGCTCGCCCGCACGACGGACGAGATCGGCAACATCCTGCGGGCCCTGGACGGCGGCTATGTCCCGGCGGGCCCGTCGGGCTCCCCGACGCGCGGCCTGGTCAACGTGCTGCCGACCGGACGGAACTTCTACTCGGTCGACCCCAAGGCCATCCCCTCGCGGCTCTCCTGGGAGGTCGGCCAGTCCCTCGCCGACTCGCTGGTGGCCCGCTATCTGGCGGACACCGGCGGCTACCCGCGATCCGTCGGCCTCACGGTCTGGGGCACCTCCGCGATGCGCACCCAGGGCGACGACATCGCCGAGATCCTCGCGCTGCTGGGCTGCCGCCCGGTCTGGGACGACGCCTCGCGCCGGGTGACCGGCTTCGACGTCGTGCCGCTCGAGGAGCTGGGGCGGCCGCGCATCGATGTGACCGTGCGCATCTCCGGGTTCTTCCGGGACGCGTTCCCGCACGTGGTGGGGCTCATCGACGACGCGGTGCGGACGGTGGCCGAGCTCGACGAGCCGGCCGAGGCCAACTTCGTACGGGCGCACGCCGACGAGGACACGGCCGCGCACGGCGACCGGCGGCGCGCGACCGCCCGTATCTTCGGCTCGAAGCCGGGCGCGTACGGAGCGGGTCTGCTGCCGCTGATCGACGCGCGCAACTGGCGCAGCGACGCCGACCTGGCCGAGGTGTACGCGGTGTGGGGCGGCTACGCGTACGGGCGGGAGCTCGACGGCCGTGCGGCGCGTGGCGACATGGAGACCGCGTTCCGCCGGATCGCGGTCGCCGCGAAGAACGTCGACACCCGCGAGCACGATCTCGTCGACGCGGACGACTACTTCCAGTACCACGGCGGCATGGTGGCGATGGTGCGCCATCTGACGGGCACCTCGCCCGAGGCGTACGTCGGCGACTCGGCCACCCCGGACCAGGTGAAGACCCGGACGCTGGGCGAGGAGACGCACCGCGTGTTCCGTGCGCGGGTGGTCAACCCGCGCTGGATGGCGGCGATGCGGCGCCACGGCTACAAGGGCGCGTTCGAGATGGCCGCGACGGTGGACTACCTGTTCGGGTACGACGCCACGGCCGGGGTCGTCGACGACTGGATGTACGAGAAGTTGTCGGCGGAGTACGTCTTCGACCCGGAGAACCGGGAGTTCATGCAGAAGTCCAACCCCTGGGCACTGCGCGGGATCTCGGAGCGGCTGCTGGAGGCGGCCGAGCGCGGACTGTGGGCGGAGCCGGACGCGGAGACGCTGGAGCGGCTGCGCGCGACGTATCTGGAGCTCGAGGGCCAGTTGGAGGGCGACGAGTGAACGGCTGCGCCACCGCCCCTGACACCGCACCTCCGTCGAGGCCGAAGACCACCGAGGAGCCCGTATGAGTACCCCGTTCCCCTTCACCGCCGTGGTCGGGCAGGACGACCTGCGTCTGGCACTGCTGCTCAACGCGGTGTCCCCGCAGGTCGGCGGCGTGCTGGTGCGGGGCGAGAAGGGCACCGCCAAGTCCACCGCGGTACGCGCCCTGTCCGCCCTGATGCCCGAGGTGGACATCGTCTCCGGGTGCCGGTTCTCCTGCGACCCGGCCGCCCCCGACCCGGCCTGTCCGGACGGGCCGCACGAGGTGGGCGGCGCCGGATCCCGGCCGGCCAGGATGGTCGAACTGCCCGTCGGGGCGTCCGAGGACCGGCTCGTCGGCGCCCTCGACATCGAGCGGGCGCTGGCCGAGGGCGTGAAGGCCTTCGAGCCCGGCCTCCTCGCGGACGCGCACCGCGGCATTCTCTACGTCGACGAAGTCAACCTGCTGCACGACCACTTGGTCGATCTGCTGCTGGACGCGGCGGCGATGGGTGCCTCGTACGTCGAGCGCGAGGGCGTCTCGGTGCGGCACGCCGCGCGCTTCCTGCTCGTCGGCACCATGAACCCCGAAGAGGGCGAGCTGCGCCCGCAGTTGCTGGACCGCTTCGGGCTCACCGTCGAGGTCGCCGCGTCGCGCGAGCCGGACCAGCGCGTCGAGGTGGTGCGGCGGCGCCTGGCGTACGACGACGATCCGGCCGGCTTCGCGGCGCGGTGGGCCGACGAGGAGACCTCGCTGCGGGCCCGGATCGTGGCCGCGCGGGCGCTCCTGCCCTCGGTCCGTCTCGGTGACGCGGCGCTGCGGCAGATCGCGGCCACCTGCGCGGCGTTCGAGGTGGACGGTATGCGCGCCGACATCGTGATGGCCCGTACGGCGACCGCGCTGGCCGCCTGGGCCGGGCGCACCGACGTCCTGGCGGAGGACGTGCGGCAGGCCGCTCTGCTGGCACTCCCCCACCGGCGGCGGCGCAACCCGTTCGACGCGCCCGGTCTCGACGAGGACAAACTCGACGACACACTCCAGGAGTTCGGCGGCGACGACGACCGGAGCGAGTCCGAGCGGGGCGAGGACGACGACCCCGACCCCGACCCGGACGGAGGGGGCGGTGGCCGGCCTCCGCAGGACGGGCCCGACGACGCGCCGTCGCCGGGGGACGCATCGGCGGAGGACTCACCCGCCCGCGAGGAGCAGTCCGAGGAGGGCCGGCCCCGGTCGGCGGGCGGCGGCGAGCAGCAGCCGGTTCGCGCCGGGGAGCCGTTCCGTACCAAGGCGTTGAGCGTGCCCGGCATCGGCGAGGGCGCGGCGGGCCGCCGGTCGCGCGCCCGGACCGAGCAAGGCCGTACGACCGGCGCCCGGCGGCCCCGGGGCGCCCTCACCAAGCTGCATCTGGCGGCGACCGTGCAGGCCGCGGCCCCGCACCAGCGGGCACGCGGGCGCAGCGGCCGTGGTCTGGTGGTCCGCCGCGACGATCTGCGGCAGGCGACCCGGGAGGGACGCGAGGGCAACCTCGTCCTGTTCGTGGTCGACGCCTCGGGGTCGATGGCGGCGCGGCAGCGGATGACCGCGGTCAAGGGCGCGGTGCTGTCGCTGCTGCTGGACGCCTACCAGCGGCGGGACAAGGTGGGTCTGGTGACCTTCCGCGGCAAGGACGCGGAGGTGGCCCTGCCGCCGACCTCGTCGGTGGACGCGGCCGCAGCCCGGCTCGATCTGCTGCCGACGGGCGGCCGGACGCCGCTGGCGGCCGGACTGCTCAAGGCCCAGCACGTGCTGCGGGTGGAGCGGCTGCGCGATCCGTCGCGCCGGCCGCTGCTGGTCGTGGTGACCGACGGCCGGGCGACGGGCGGGGTGGAGCCGGTGGCGCTCGCCGCGCGGGCCGCGCGGCTGCACGCGGCCGAGGGGACGGCGGCGATCGTCGTGGACTGCGAGTCGGGTCCCGTGCGGCTCGGACTCGCCCGCTCGCTCGCCGGTGACCTCGGCGGCACCGCCGTCACGCTCGACGAGCTGCGGGCCGACGCCATCGCCGGGCTCGTGAAGGACGTCCAGACCGCCAGGAGGGCCGCGTAATGCCGCAGGGACAACCGTCCGTCGTACCGGACGACGGGCTCACCACCCGCCAGCGCCGCAACCGTCCCCTCGTCGTCGTCCACACGGGCATCGGCAAGGGCAAGTCGACGGCCGCCTTCGGGCTCGCGCTGCGCGCCTGGAACCAGGGGTGGCCCATCGGGGTGTTCCAGTTCGTCAAGTCGGCGAAGTGGAAGGTCGGCGAGGAGAACGCGCTGAAGGTGCTGGGGGCGTCCGGCGAGGGCGGCAGCGTGGACTGGCACAAGATGGGCGAGGGCTGGTCGTGGGTGCAGCGCGACAGACAGCTCAACAACGAGGAGGCGGCGCGCGAGGGCTGGGAGCAGGTCAAGCGCGACCTGGCGGCCGAGACGTACCGGCTGTACGTCCTCGACGAGTTCGCGTACCCGATGCACTGGGGCTGGGTGGACACCGACGAGGTGATCTCGGTGCTGCGGGACCGTCCCGGCGGTCAGCATGTGGTGATCACCGGTCGCAACGCCCCCGCCGGGCTGGTGGACTTCGCCGATCTGGTGACCGACATGTCGAAGGTGAAGCACCCGATGGACGCCGGTCAGAAGGGGCAGCGGGGCATCGAGTGGTAGCACGTCTCGTCGTCGCGGCCCCCTCGTCGGGCAGCGGCAAGACCACCGTCGCGACGGGCCTGATGGCGGCCCTCGCGGCGACGGGCCTCGCCGTGTCCGGACACAAGGTGGGCCCCGACTACATCGACCCGGGCTACCACGCGCTCGCGACGGGCCGCCCGGGCCGCAATCTGGACGCCTACCTGTGCGGCCCGGAGCTGATGGCACCGCTGTTCGCGCACGGCGCGGCGGGGGCGGACGTGGCCGTCGTCGAGGGCGTGATGGGCCTGTACGACGGTGCCGCGGGCGCCGGCGAACTGGCCTCGACGGCGCAGATCGCCAAGCTGCTGCGGGCGCCCGTGGTGCTCGTGGTCGACGCCTCCTCGCAGTCGCGGTCGGTGGCCGCGCTGGTGCACGGGTTCGTGAGCTGGGACCCGAAGGTGCGGATCGGGGGCGTGATCCTCAACAAGGTCGGCTCGGACCGGCACGAGGCGCTGCTGCGGGAGGCCGTCGACGACGTGGGGGTGCCGGTGCTCGGCGTACTGCGGCGGGCGGCTCCCGTGGAGACGCCGTCCCGGCATCTGGGTCTGGTGCCGGTGGCCGAGCGGCGCGGGGACGCGGTGGCCGCGGTGGCGGCGATGGGTGAACTGGTACGGCGCGGCTGTGACCTGGCCGCGCTGCTCGCGCTGGCACGCGGTGCGTCGGACCTGGGGGGTGAGCCGTGGACCGCGCACGGCCTCCGGCCGTGTCCTCCATCGCCGGACGGGCTGAATTCTCCAGCCCCGCCGGCGATCGAGGCGCGGGGGTCCGGGGGCGGAGCCCTCGGTTACGGGACGGGGC
Organism: Streptomyces sp. CA-251247; assembly: GCF_050952975.1. Classification (NCBI taxonomy): domain Bacteria; kingdom Bacillati; phylum Actinomycetota; class Actinomycetes; order Kitasatosporales; family Streptomycetaceae; genus Streptomyces; species Streptomyces sp. CA-251247. The sequence goes on from NZ_CP191861.1 coordinate 1,848,163, forward strand.
GGGTCGGGGAAGAGCCCCGGCGCAGGCGACCCGTCGTCGCCGTCGCCGGCGGCCCGGCGTTCACGTTCTCGTACGCCGAGCACGCCGAACTCCTCACCGCCGCCGGCGCCGACGTCGTCACCTTCGACCCGCTGCGGGACACACAGCTCCCCGACGGGACCGACGGGCTCGTCATCGGCGGCGGGTTCCCCGAGGTGTACGCGCCCGAGCTCAGCGCCAACGAGCCGCTGCGCCAGGCCGTCGGCGAACTGGCGCGCTCCGGTGCGCCCGTCGCCGCCGAATGCGCCGGGCTGTTGTATCTCGCGCGCTCCCTTGACGGACAGAAGATGTGCGGTGTCCTGGACGCGGAGGCGCGGATGGGCGCGGCGCTGACCCTCGGGTACCGCGACGCCGTCGCCGTGAGCGACAGCGCTCTGGCCGTCGCAGGGACACGGCTGCGCGGGCACGAGTTCCACCGCACCGTCGTCGAACCGGGCGCCGGGCCGGCCGCCGCCTGGGGGATGCACCGGCCGGAGCGGCGGCTCGAAGGATTCGTCCAACAGGGCGTGCACGCGAGCTATCTGCACACGCACTGGGCCGCCGAGCCCGGGATCGCCCGTCGATTTGTCGAGAGGTGTACACGATGAGCAGGCTGATCGGGGTCGGAGTCGGGCCCGGTGACCCGGAGTTGGTGACCGTCAAGGGCGTGCGCGTGCTGCGCGAGGCCGATGTCGTCGTCGTGCCCGTCATGGAGACGGGCGAGCGGGGACGGGCCGAGGCGACCGTGTTGCACTACGTCGACGCCGCCAAGGTCGTCCGTATCGTCTTCGCGCTCAACGAGCGCACCGACCGGGCCCGGCGCGAGGCCGCGTGGGACGCGGCCGGCGCGCGCGTCGCCGAACTGCTGCGGGACGGCGGCAGCGTGGCGTTCGCGACCATCGGTGACCCCAACGTGTACTCGACGTTCACCTATCTCGCGCACACCATCGGCGAACTCGTCCCCGGTACGGCCGTGGAGACGGTGCCCGGCATCACGGCGATGCAGGATCTGGCGGCCCGCAGTGGCGCGGTGCTGACCGAGGGCACGGAGCCGCTGACGCTGGTGCCGGTGACCGCGGGCGCCGCCGTGCTCAAGGACGCGCTGGACGGGCCGGGGACGGTCGTGGCCTACAAGTTCGGGCGGCTCGCCGCGGAGGTGGCGACCGCGTTGCGGGAGACGGGCCGGACCGAGGGAGCGGTGTGGGGGTCGGCGCTCGGGCTGCCGGAGGAGTCGATCCGGCAGGCGTCCGAGCTGACGGAGGGACCGCTGCCGTACCTGTCGACGCTCATCGCCCCCGCACCGCGGGACGGCGCCCGGGGCGGCAAGTTGTGACCCCGCCCGTGACGCGTACGCGCGCCTCTTCACTCGGCGATGCCCACCACCAGCCAGATGAAGCCGACCCCCGCGGCCGTGCACAGCAGGGTCGACCTGGCCGGGTGGGTGTGGTGTGCCTCGGGGAGGATCTCGGCGGCGGCGAGATAGAGCAGGGCGCCGCCGAAGAACCCGAGATAGCTGCCGAGGATTTCCACCGGAAGGGTGAACAGCAAGGTCGACGCCGCGCCGACGACGGGCGCGAGCGCGCCGGCGAAGAGCATCGCCACCGCCTTGGCCCGGGTGTTCCCGTACAGGCTGGTGATCGTGTACGTGTTGAAGCCGTCCGCGAAGTCGTGGGCGATGACGGCGAGCGCCACGGTGGTGCCCATCGCCCCGCCGACCTGGAACGCCGCGCCGATCGCGACACCGTCGAGCAGGCTGTGGCCCACCAGCGCCGCCGCGGCCGTCAGCCCGACCTGCGGCACCTTCTCCCGCTCGTCCGCCCCGTGCGCCGCCTGCCGGCTCGCCAGCAGACGCTCCACCAGGTGGGCCGTGAGGAAGCCGCCGACGAACAGCAGCAGCGCCTGCGGTACGCCGAACACCTCCTGCCCCGCCGCCTCCAGGGCCTCCGGCAGCAGGTCCAGTCCGACCACGCCGAGCATCAGCCCTCCGGCGAGGCCCAGCACGAGGTGGCGGCGGTCGGTGACGCGTTGCGCCGTCCAGCCGCCGAACAGCGTCATCAGGAACGCGCCGAGCGCGACGAACACCGCCATGCGCCCTTGCTAGCGGATTGACCGCCTTCTTCGCACATCCCGGATTGCGATCCGTCGCAATCACCCGATTGACCCGAGAGGACCCCCGCTCATGGCCGATGCCGCCCTCCACGGCAAGGTGACCTTCGTCGGCGCCGGCCCCGGTGCCGCCGATCTGCTGACGTTCCGCGCCGCGCGCGCCATCGCCGACGCCGACATCGTGATCTGGGCCGCGAGCCTCGTACAGGCCGAGGTGCTCGACCACGCACGCGAGGGCGCCGAGATCCTCGACTCCGCGGCGCTGTCCCTGGAGGACGTCGTGGCGGTCTACCGGCGGGCGCACGACGAGGACCTGAGGGTCGCCCGTATCCACTCCGGCGACCCCGCCCTGTGGGGCGGTACCCAGGAGCAGCTCGACCGCTGTGTGGAGCTGGGCATCGAGGTGGAGATCGTGCCGGGCGTCTCCTCGTTCTCGGCGGTCGCGGCGATCGCGCAGCGCGAGCTGACGATCCCGGAGGTGGCGCAGTCCGTGATCCTGACGCGGCTCGGGGGCGGGAAGACGCCGATGCCGGAGGGCGAGGAGGTACGGGAGTTCGCCCGGCACGGCACGACGATGGCGCTGTTCCTGTCCGCGGCCCGTTCGGGCCAGTTGACGCAGGAGCTCCTCGAAGGCGGCTACCCGACGAGTACGCCGGTGGTGATCGCGTACCAGGCGACCTGGCCCGAGGAGCTGATCCTGCGCTGCACGATCGGCACGCTGGAGGAGACGGTCAAGGAGCACAAGCTCTGGAAGCACACGCTGTTCCTGGTGGGTCCGGCGCTCTCCGCCTCGGGCACCCGCTCGCATCTGTACCACCCGGGCCACTTCCACGGCTTCCGCAAGGCCGACCCTGCCGCCCGCAAGGCGCTGCGCGCCCAGGGCGCGACGCCGTGATCACGGTCATCGGCACCGGGACCGGTGCGCCGCCCTCCACCCGGGACGCCGAGGCGCTCGACGCGGCGACCCTGGTGGTCGGTGCGCGCCGGCATCTGGCGGCGGCCCGGGTGCCGGCCGCGGCCGGGCAGGTGGCGATGGGGCCGCTCGGGCCGGCGCTCGACGCGATCGAGAAGGCCCGGGCGGACGGTGCGGCGCGCGTCGTGGTGCTCGCCTCCGGCGACCCGGGGTTCTTCGGGATCGTCCGGGTGCTGACCGAACGCTTCGGCGCGGACGCCCTGGACGTGCGGCCCGGGGCCGCGTCGGTGGCGGTCGCGTTCGCCAGGATCGGGCTGCCGTGGGACGACGCGGTCGTCGTCAGCGCGCACGGCCGTGATCTGCGGACCGCGGTCAACGTGTGCCGTGCGTATCCCAAGACGGCGGTGCTGACCGGGCCGGGAGCCGGGCCGGCGGAGCTGGGCGCCGAGCTGGCGTACCGGTCCGCCGACCGTGTGCTCGTGGTGGCGTCGGCGCTCGGCGACCCGGAGCGCGAGCGCGTCGAGCGGCTCACTCCCGCGCAGGCCGCGGAGCGCGAGTGGGACGCGGTGAGCGTGGTGCTGTGCCTGGACGAGTCGCGGTCGGTCGCCGCCGGTCAGCGGACGGTCGCCGGGCGGCACCTCGGGCCGTCCCGATGGGCGCTGGACGAGAGCGCGTTCGCGCACCGCGACTCGATGATCACCAAGTTCGAGGTGCGGGCCCTCGCGCTGGCCCGGCTCGGGCCGCGTACCGGCGATCTTCTCTGGGACATCGGCGCCGGCTCGGGCTCGGTGGCCGTGGAGTGCGCCCGGTTCGGCGCGGCGGTGGTCGCGGTGGAGAAGACCGCGGACGGGGTCGGACGGATCCGGGCCAACGCGCTCTCGCACGGCGTGGACGTCCACGCCGTGCACGGGTCGGCGCCTACCGTCCTCTCCCAGCTTCCGGACCCGGACGCGGTGTTCATCGGCGGTGGCGGCACCGACCTGCCCGCCGTCGTCGCGGCCTCGGCCCGGCGGGCCCGGCGCACCGTCGTGGTCGCGCTGGCGGCGCTGGACCGGGTGCCCGCGGTGCGCGGCGCCCTGACCGCGGCGGGTTTCACCGCGGACGGTGTTCTGCTGAACTCGGCACGGCTGGCGCCGCTGCCGGGTGACGTGACGCGGCTGGCGGCCGCCAACCCGGTCTTCCTGCTGTGGGGCGACCGCCCCGTACAAGCGCCTACCGAAGGAGCAGTTCAGTGATCGGCCTGATCTCCGCGACGGCGGCGGGCGCCGTCGCCCGCGACCGGCTCGCCGCCGCCTGGCCCGGCCGCACCCGGGTGTACGAAGGCCCGGTGCGCGACGCCGTGGAGCGCGCGTTCGCGGAGTGCGGGCAGCTGGTGTGCTTCCTCGCGACGGGCGCGGTGGTCCGGCTGGTGGCCCCGCTGCTCGCGGGCAAGGCGGCGGATCCGGGCGTGGTGTGCGTCGACGAGGGGCAGCGGTACGCGGTGTCCCTGCTGGGCGGGCACGGCGGCGGCGCGAACCTGCTGGCGGAGCAGGTGGCGGACGTCCTCGGCTGCGAGCCGGTGGTGACGACCGCGACGGACGCGACGGGGATGCCGGGCCTCGACACGCTCGGCTGGCCCGTCGAGGGCGCGGTGGCGTCCGTGACCCGGGCGGTGCTGGACGGCGACCCGGTGGAGCTGCGGGCGGACGTGGTGTGGCCGCTGCCGCCGCTGCCCGCGCACGTGGGGCCCGCCGCCGACGGCGGCGCGGTACTGCATGTCACGGACCGGATCGTCGACATCGGCGCCGGCGACGCCGTGCTGCGGCCGCCGTCGCTGACCGTCGGGGTCGGCGCGTCCTCCGGTGCGCCCGCGGACGAGATCGTCGGGCTGATCGAGGAGACACTGCGCGATGTCGGCCTGTCCGCGCTGAGCGTCGGCGAACTGGCGACGGTGGACGCGAAGGCGTCGGAGCCGGGCATCGTGGCCGCCGCCGGGCACTTCGGCGTACCGCTGGTGACCCACGCGGCCGAACGCCTCGCCGACATCGATGTGCCGAACCCGTCCGAGGCGCCGCTCGCCGCGGTGGGCACGCCGTCGGTGGCGGAGGCCTCCGCGCTCGCGGGCGGCGGCCAACTCCTGGTGCCCAAGCGGAAGTCGAGCCCGAAGGGGCGGGCCGCGATGGCGACCTGCGCGGTGGTCCGCAGGCGACCGCGCGGCCGCCTCGCCGTGGTCGGACTCGGCCCCGGCGCCCGCGATCTGCTCACCCCGCGGGCGGCCGCCGAACTGCGGCGCTCCTCCGTGCTCGTCGGTCTCGACCAGTACGTCGACCAGATCCGCGACCTGCTCCGGCCCGGCACCCGCATCCTCGCATCGGGTCTGGGCGCGGAGGAGGAACGGGCGCGCACCGCCGTCGCCGAGGCCTGCGCCGGTCATGCGGTCGCCCTCATCGGCAGCGGCGACGCCGGGGTGTACGCGATGGCCTCCCCCGCGCTCGCCGAGGCGTCGGACGACATCGACGTCGTCGGTGTGCCCGGGGTGACGGCGGCGCTGGCCGCGGCCTCGATCCTGGGCGCACCGCTGGGCCACGACCATGTGTCGATCAGCCTGTCGGACCTGCACACGCCGTGGGAGGTCATCGAGCGGCGTGTGCGCGCGGCCGCCGAGGCGGACATCATCGTGACCTTCTACAACCCGCGCAGCCGCGGCCGCGACTGGCAGTTGCCGAAGGCACTGGCCATCCTCGCCGAGCACCGGGCGCCGGACACGCCGGTGGGGGTGGTGCGCAACGCGTCCCGGCCGGACGAATCCAGCCGCATGACGACCCTCGCCGGAGTGGATCCGGCGACGGTGGACATGATGACGGTCGTGACGGTCGGCAACACGGCCACCCGGGACATCGCGGGCCGCATGGTGACCCCCCGTGGCTACCGGTGGCAGTCATGACCCCGCGCACCGCCCCTTCCCCACGTCCCACGCCGCATCCCGGAGCCGCCCTGTGAACCGCGTCGTTCACCCCATCGAGCAGGAGTCGTTCCGGCGGCTCCGGGCGCGTCTGGACACGAGCGGCTTCCCGCCGCTGACCCGTGCCGTCGTGGAGCGCGTCGTCCACTCGGCCGCCGATCTGGACTACGCGGCCGATCTCGTCTGCGACGAGGCCGCGTTGACGGCGGCGCACGCCGCCCTGCACGCGGGCGCCCCCGTCGTCACCGATGTGGAGATGGTCGCCGCCGGGATCACCCGCCGCGAGACCGTCTGCCGGCTGAGGGACGCCACCGCCGGCCCCGGGCTCACCCGCTCCGCCCACGCCGTACGTCTCGCGTACGAGCAGGTCGGACCGGGCGCCGTCTGGGTCGTCGGGTGCGCTCCCACCGCCCTGGAGGAGTTGCTGGTGCTCGACGCCGAGCCGGCGCTCGTCATCGGTCTGCCCGTCGGCTTCGTCGGGGCCGTCGAATCCAAGGCCGCGCTGCGCGAGAGCGGGCTGCCGGCCGTGAGCAATGTGTCCGAGAAAGGCGGCAGCGCCGTCGCCGCGGCGGCGCTGAACGCCCTGCTGTACCACCCCCACACCGAGGAGAACGCGTGACCACCCCGCCCGCACTGCTGATCGCCGGCCACGGCACCCGTGACGAAGCGGGGGCCGAGGCATTCCGGGACTTCGTACGGGAGCTGGGCCGCCGGCACCCCGAACTCCCCGTCGCCGGCGGCTTCATCGAGCTGTCCCCGCCGCCGCTCGGCGAAGCCGTCACCGAGCTGGTGGAGCGGGGCGTGAAACGCTTCGCGGCGGTGCCGCTCATGCTGGTGTCCGCCGGGCACGCCAAGGGCGACATCCCGGCCGCGCTGGCCCGCGAGAAGGAGCGGCACCCCGGCATCTCGTACACCTACGGCCGCCCCCTCGGCCCGCACCCGTCGCTGCTGCGGGTACTGGAGCGGCGGCTCGACGAGGCGCTCGGCGGGGCTTCCCGCACCCCGGGCGACCGCGCCGATGTCACCGTCCTGCTGGTGGGCCGGGGTTCGACCGACCCGGACGCCAACGCCGAGGTGCTGAAGGCGGCCCGGCTGCTGTGGGAGGGCCGCGGTTACGCCGGCGTGGAGACGGCCTTCGTCTCGCTCGCCGCGCCGGACGTGCCGAGCGGGCTCGACCGCTGTGTGCTGCTGGGCGCGCGCCGCATCGTCGTGCTGCCGTACTTCCTGTTCACCGGCATCCTTCCCGAGCGGGTGCGCGCGCAGACGCAGGGCTGGGCGGAGGCGCACCCGGAGGTGGAGGTGTTCTCGGCCGATGTCGTGGGCCCCACCGAGGAGTTGCTCGACCTGGTGATGGAGCGCTACCGCGAGGCGGTCGCCGGCGACATCCGGATGAACTGCGACACCTGCGTGTACCGCATCGCGCTGCCGGGGTTCGAGGACAAGGTGGGGATGCCGCAGCAGCCGCACTTCCATCCGGACGACGACGGACATCACCACGGCCATCACCACAGCAGCCATGCACACGCACACTGACGGACACGACCTGCGTCACCACGGTGACGCGGAGGTGCGGGACGCGGCGTCGGCTCTGACCGATCTCGCGGTCAATGTGCGGACGGGCACTCCGCCGCCGTGGCTGCGCGAGCGCATAGCCGGCTCGCTGACGGGCCTCGCGGCCTACCCGGACGGCCGCGCGGCACGCGCCGCCGTGGCCGCCCGGCACGGTCTTCCGGTGGAGCGGGTGTTGCTGACGGCGGGCGCGGCCGAGGCGTTCGTGCTGCTGGCCCGTGCCCTGACGCTGCGTCATCCGCTGGTGGTGCACCCGCAGTTCACGGAGCCCGAGGCGGCGCTGCGGGACGCGGGCCACCGGGTGGCGCGGCTGCTGCTGCGGGAGGAGGACGGCTTCCGGCTCGATCCCGCCGCGGTGCCGGACGCGGCGGATCTGGTGATGGTCGGCAATCCGACCAATCCCACCTCCGTCCTCCACCCGGCCGCCGCCGTCGAGCGGCTGGCGCGCCCGGGCCGGCTGCTGGTGGTGGACGAGGCGTTCATGGACGCCGTGCCGGACGAGTCCGAGAGCCTGGCGGACCGTACGGACGTCCCCGGGCTGGTCGTGCTGCGCAGCCTCACCAAGACCTGGGGGCTCGCGGGCCTGCGGATCGGCTATGTGCTGGCCGAGCCGGGGACGATCGCGGCGCTGGAGCGGGCACAGCCGCTGTGGCCGGTGTCGACGCCGGCCCTGGCCGCGGCGGAGGCGTGCATGGATCCGGCGGCGCTGAAGGAGGCGGCGCAGGCGGCCGCGCTGATCGCCGTGGAGCGTGCCCATCTGCTGGCGGGCCTGGCGGAGTTCGACGAGGTACGGGTGGTGGAGGCGGCCGAGGCCCCCTTCGTCCTCGTCCATGTGCGGCGCGGCGCCGAGGTGCGCGAGCAGCTGCGCAGGCTGGGCTTCGCGGCCCGGCGGGGCGACACGTTCCCCGGGCTCGGGCCGGGCTGGCTGCGGCTCGCGGTGCGGGACCGGACGACGACCAACCGTTTTCTCCAGGCGCTGGACCAGGCGTTGACGATGGTCGGGTAGGGGCGAACGGCCGGGCAGGGGCCCGGGGTCCCCCCGGGCCCCGAACCCCTGCTCCCCCACCCCCGGGCCCGCACGCCCGCCCCCGGGCCCGCGCTCCCCCTCGCCCGCCCCCCGGCGCGGGCTGCTCCGGTCAGCCGCGCGCGCGGCTGCGGGCGACGACGACCGCGGCGCCGCCGAGCCCCAGCAGGACCGCCGAACCTCCTGCGAGGTAGATCGTGGTGGCGCTGCCGCCGGTCTCGGCGAGGTTCTCCTTCGGGGCCTGCGTGGGCTCACCGCCGGACTGCGCCTGGACGCCGGTGGTCGGCTCCTCCGTCGGCGCCTTCGACGGTTCCTCCTTCTCCGGCTCCCGGACGGTGGGCGTTTGACAGGTCGCCTCGGCGAGCGTGACGGAACCGTTCACCTCGGCGACGTTCAGCTTGAGAGGGTTCACCGCGATCTCGAGTTCGAGGGCGGTGGCCGCGGCCGTACGGGACGTGATGCGGGTCGAGGAGAGGTCGAGCGTGACCTCGCCGACCCCGGGCACCTCGATCCGCGTCGGACCGCCGGCCGTGAGGGTGACCTTCTTGCCGAGCACGCGCACATGCCCGAGAAGGTTCGACTCGGCCACCGGCTTGCGGCCGGCCTCGCACACCGCCTTCGAGGTGACCTGCTGGATCTCGATGAGGGACAGCAGCGGCAGGCCGGGGACATGCACCTTGGCCCGCGCGAGTGAGGCGTACCCCTCGGCCTTCTCGCGGTCGGCGGTGGCCTTCGCGGTGGCGACGTCCGCGCGCAGCACCTGGAAGGGCCTGCCGCCGTCGACCCCGTCCAACTCGACGGTGAGCGCGGTCTTGTCGGCACCGGCCGGGGCCTGCACCTCGTTGAGCGAGGCGCGGAGCGGGACGTTGACGGTCTTGTTGAGCAGGGACACGTCGAGCCCGGTACGGAGCACGACCGCACTCGCCCGTCCCTCGCCGCCGCCGGTGGCGTGCGCCGGACCGGCCAGGGCGACCGGCACCGCCATCAGGGCGACGGCGGCGGTGGCGGCTGCGCAGCGGCGTGCGGGCATGCGGAAGGCGTTGCTGTTCACGGTGGTGGAACCCCCACAGAAGACACGGCGTCGCCCGCCGCCCACGGGGACACGTGGGCGGCGGCGACCGAGACACCGGAATCTTTACGCACGGAGAGTGAACTGACAGACACCTGCCGTCAGTTCACCCCAAAGGGGGGTTTCCGTGACTGCATTCGATTCTTGATGCACGCACGTTCCCCCGACGCGCCGTGGACACCCCGGTGAGGGAGGTGCGCCGGTCCGCCCCGGGGTCGCGAACGAGTCGCGCACGGAAGTGCTTCAACGAACGGCCGGGGCGCCGGGTAACGCTCGGTCAACACGGTGACGCGGGCGCGGTCGGCCCGGTGATGACGCCACGGCCGACAGGGTGACGCGGCTGCCGTCAGCCGACGACCTGCCCGCTCAGGACCACCCGCCGCGGTGCCGCCAGCGCCCGCACGTCCGCCCGCGGATCGGTGTCGTACACGACGAGGTCCGCCGGAGCGCCCTCCTGGAGGGCCGGCCGGCCCAGCCACTCGCGTGCACCCCACGCGGTCGCCGACAGGGCCTCCACGGGCGGGATACCGGCCCGTACGAGCTCGGCCACCTCCGCCGCCACCAGGCCGTGGGCCAGCGAACCGCCCGCGTCCGTACCGACGAAGACCGGGACGCCCGCGTCGTAGGCCGCGCGCACGGTGTCGTAGCGGCGCTCGTACAGCCGCCGCATATGGGCCGACCAGACGGGGAACCTGGACTCGCCGCCGTCCGCGAGCGCCGGGAACGTGCCGATGTTGACGAGGGTCGGCACGATGGCGACCCCGCGCTCCGCGAACAGCGGGATGGTGTCCTCGGTGAGTCCGGTCGCGTGCTCGATGCAGTCGATGCCGGCCTCGACCAGGTCACGCAGCGCGTCCTCGGCGAAGCAGTGCGCGGTCACCCGCGCGCCCAGCCGGTGCGCTTCGGCGATGGCGGCCTCGACGGCGCCGCGCGGCCAGCAGGCGGTCAGATCGCCGGCCTCCCGGTCGATCCAGTCGCCGACGAGCTTGACCCAGCCGTCGCTGCGCCGGGCCTCCGCGGCGACGTACGCCACGAGGTCCTCGGGCTCGATCTCATGGGCGAAGTTGCGGATGTAGCGGCGGGTACGGGCGATGTGCCGGCCCGCCCTGATGATCTTCGGCAGATCGTCGCGGTCGTCGATCCAGCGGGTGTCGGAGGGCGATCCGGCGTCCCGGATGAGCAGCGTGCCCGCCTCACGGTCGGTGAGCGCCTGCTTCTCACTGGTCGCCTCGTCCACCGCGCCGTGGTGGTCCAGCCCGACGTGGCAGTGCGCGTCGACGAGGCCCGGGAGCACCCATCCCTCAACGGTCGTCGTCTCCCCGGACGGCCGGTCGTAGCTGACGCGTCCGTCGACGACCCAGAGCTCGTCGCGGACGTCCTCCGGGCCGACGAGCACCCGCCCCTTCACATGCAGCGTCACGTGATCCCTCATGCCCAGCACTGTACGAGGGCGTGGGTAGGCTCGGCCGGGAGGACCCGGAACACCGCGACGAAGAAGGCACCACCGTGACGCACCCGCTGCTCGACCTGGCCCCGCTCACCGCCGCGCAGTTCGCCGGCATCGAACGGAGGGTCGCCGCACTGCTCGGCACCGAGCAGGATGTGGTGATCATGCAGGGCGAGGCCCTGCTCCCGCTGGAGGGGTGCATCCGCGGCGGCGCGCGGCCGGGCTCCACCGCGCTGAACGTGGTGACCGGGCCGTACGGACAGACCTTCGGGAACTGGCTGCGCGACTGCGGCGCCCATGTCGTCGACCTCGAGATCCCCTTCCACACGGCGGTCACCGCGGACCAGGTGGAGCAGGCGCTGGCCGCGCACCCGGAGATCGACTTCGTCTCGCTGGTGCACGCGGAGGCGGCCACGGGCAACACCAACCCGGTCGCCCCGATCGGTGAGGTCGTCCGCGCTCACGGTGCGCTCTTCATGCTCGACGCGGTGGCGTCGGTGGCGGCCGAGCCGCTGCTGCCGGACGCCTGGGGCGTGGATCTGTGCGTGATCGGCGCCCAGAAGGCCATGGGCGGCCCCGCAGGGGTCTCGGCGGTGTCGGTGAGCGAGCGCGCCTGGGAGCGGATTTCGGCCAATCCTGCGGCGCCGCGGCGCTCCTACCTCTCGCTGCTGGACTGGAAGGAACGGTGGATCGACGGCGGCCGCACCGCACTGCTGCACGCTCCGGCACAGCTGGAGATGCTGGCGCTGGACGCCTGCGTGGAGCGGATCGAGACGGAGGGTCTCGACGTGGTGACAGCGCGCCACGCCTCGGCCGCGGCGGCCACGCGCGCGGGTGTCACGGCTCTCGGCGGCGGCCTCGAACCGTATGTGCACGAGGCGAGGGACGCCGCCCCGGTGGCGACGACGCTGCGCACCCCGCCCGGCGTGGACGCCTCCGAGCTGGTGGCCCGGGCGCTGGCCGCGGACCCCTCCCTGCCGCTCATCGCCGGTGGCGGTGCGCTGTCCAAGGAGATGATCCGGGTCAACCACTACGGCGTGGACGCCACGCGCGGCGTGGTGCAGTCCTCCCTCGCGGCGCTGGGTGCCGCGCTCGCGGAGACGGGCGTGCGGGTGGACCTGGATGCCGCTCGCCGCGCGGTCACCGAGACCTGGCGCTGAGGCCACCGGGGCCCGGCGCCGGGATCTCGTCCCGGGGTCGGGCCCTGCGTTTCCGGGAATTCTTCCGGAGAGTGAACGGCATTTCTCGCTGCGTCGAAGTCCGCGTTAATAAACCAATTCCGTGAATTGTTTTACTGCTGGCAGCTTCCCGGCTTCTTCTGCCCCGGTTCGGCGACCCTAAACGTCAGAGATCCATCAAGAATCCGACGGGTGATTCGAGTAGATCTCGGAGTCGTTACGGACGTGTGACCGACCCCACAGGGCGCCCGATTCGCCCCTTATTTGCGGGGCGGAACCGCCCATATCGCCCCCTCGGCACCCTAAGACTCACGCACGCGCGATAACACATGAGGGGACTCCAGCCAACCCCTCCCGACAATGCATTTTTTGAATTTGCTCGGTAAATTGCATCGACATGACCGCCGCACAAGAAGACCTTGTACGAGCCACTTCCCCGAGCGAATTCACGGAGATCGACACCCCACGAGTGGAGGACGGAGCCGCGATCTGGCGCATTGCCCGCGACTCCGAGGTCCTGGACCTCAACTCCTCGTACAGCTACCTGCTGTGGTGTCGCGACTTCGCGGCCACATCCCTGGTGGCGCGTGACGCAGGCGGCGAGCCGATCGCCTTCGTCACCGGCTACGCACGCCCCGACCGCCCCGAGACCCTGGTCGTCTGGCAGGTCGCCGTCGACCGGGAGCACCAGGGGCAGGGACTCGCCGGTGTGCTGCTGGACGCGCTGACCGTCAAGGTCACCGGCGATCGCGGCGTGACGCAGATGGAGACGACCATCACGCCGGACAACACGGCGTCCGACCGGTTGTTCACCTCGTACGCCAAGCGCCACGGCGCTCAGCTCGAACGCGAAGTCCTCTTCGACGGCGATCTGTTCCCCGAGGGAACCCATCTGCCGGAAGTTCTGTACCGCATCGGCCCCATCTCCGCCTGATCCCCCCACACTTCTGGAGACTGCTGTGACCATCACCCCGCCCGCCCTGAGTGTCTTCGAGACCCTGGAGTCGGAGGTGCGCAGCTACTGCCGCGGTTGGCCCGCAGTGTTCGACCGTGCGCAGGGCAGCTACCTCCACGACGAAGACGGCCACACCTACCTGGACTTCTTCGCCGGAGCAGGCTCGCTCAACTACGGACACAACAACCCGGTGCTGAAACGCGCACTGATCGACTACATCGAGCGTGACGGCATCACCCACGGCCTGGACATGGCGACCGTGGCCAAACGAGCGTTCCTGGAGTCGTTCCAGAACGTGATCCTGCGGCCGCGCGATCTGCCGTACAAGGTCATGTTCCCCGGCCCGACCGGCACCAACGCGGTCGAAGCGGCCCTGAAACTGGCCCGCAAGGTCAAGGGCCGCGAGTCGGTCGTCTCGTTCACCAACGCCTTCCACGGCATGTCGCTCGGCTCCCTGGCCGTCACCGGCAACGCCTTCAAGCGGGCCGGCGCCGGCATACCGCTGGTGCACGGCACGCCCATGCCGTTCGACAACTACTTCGACGGCCAGGTCCCCGACTTCCTGTGGTTCGAGCGACTGCTGGAGGACCAGGGCTCCGGGCTCAACAAGCCCGCCGCCGTGATCGTCGAGACCGTGCAGGGCGAGGGCGGCATCAACGTCGCCCGCGCCGAGTGGCTGCGTGCGCTCCAGGACCTGTGCCACCGCCAGGACATGCTGCTGATCGTCGACGACATCCAGATGGGCTGCGGCCGTACCGGTGGCTTCTTCTCCTTCGAGGAGGCCGGCATCACGCCGGACATCGTGACGCTGTCGAAGTCGATCAGCGGCTACGGACTGCCCATGTCGCTCTGCCTGTTCAAGCCGGAGCTGGACATCTGGGAGCCCGGCGAGCACAACGGCACGTTCCGCGGCAACAACCCCGCGTTCGTCACCGCCGCCGCCGCGCTCGACACCTACTGGGCCGACGGCCAGATGGAGAAGCAGACCCTCGCCCGCGGCGAGCAGGTCGAGCAGGCGCTGCTGGCCATCGTCGCCGAGAGCGGCGACACCGGGCTCAGCTTCCGCGGCCGCGGACTGGTCTGGGGCCTGGAGTTCACCGACAAGCCGCGCGCATCGGCCGTCTGCGCCCGCGCGTTCGAGCTGGGGCTGCTGCTGGAGACCTCCGGCCCGGAGAGCGAGGTGGTGAAGCTGCTTCCCGCGCTCACCGTCACGCCCGACGAGCTCGACGAGGGCCTGCGCATCCTGGCCCGCTCGGTCCGCGAGACCGCCTGACACCCGTACCTGAAGGAAAGGCATCAACTCACCGTGCTAGTCCGATCGTTCAAGGACATCGAGAACACCGATCGCCATGTGCGGTCCGCATCCGGCACCTGGGAGAGCAAGCGCATCGTGCTCGCCAAGGAGAAGGTCGGGTTCTCGCTCCACGAGACCGTGCTGTACGCGGGTACGGAGACGTCGATGTGGTACGCGAACCACATCGAGGCCGTGCTCTGCGTGGAGGGTGAGGCCGAACTCACCGACGACGAGACCGGCGAGACCCACTGGATCGAGCCCGGCACGATGTACCTGCTGGACGGGCACGAGCGCCACACACTCCGTCCGAAAACCGATTTCCGCTGTGTCTGCGTCTTCAACCCGCCCGTCACCGGACGGGAGGACCACGACGAGAACGGCGTCTACCCACTGCTCACCGAGGAGGGCTGAAGAATGACCACCGCCGCTGTACGCACCGATCTCTACCCGACCCGAGGCGTTGGCGAAGTGGTGACCCCCCGCCAGGACCCGGTCGTCTGGTCGCCGCCGGGTGCTCCGGGGCCGATCGGCCAGAACGAGCTGACGGGCTTCGAGCGCGACGGATTCCTCACGGTCGAGGAGCTGATCTCGGACGACGAGGTCGCGCTCTACCGTGCGGAGCTGGACCGGCTGATCGCCGACCCGGCCGTACGCGCCGACGAGCGCTCGATCATCGAGCCGACGTCGCAGGACGTGCGCTCGGTCTTCGAGGTCCACAAGCTGAGCGAGATCTTCGCGTCGCTGGTGCGCGACGAGCGGGTGGTGGGCCGGGCCCGCCAGATCCTCGGCTCGGACGTGTACGTCCACCAGTCACGGATCAATGTGAAGCCGGGCTTCGGCGCCTCGGGCTTCTACTGGCACTCCGACTTCGAGACCTGGCACGCCGAGGACGGACTGCCGAACATGCGCACCGTCTCGGTCTCGATCGCGCTGACCGAGAACCGTGACACCAACGGCGGGCTGATGATCATGCCCGGTTCGCACAAGTCGTTCCTGGGCTGTGCGGGCGAGACGCCGAAGGACAACTACAAGAAGTCGCTGCAGATGCAGGACGCGGGCACACCGTCGGACGCCGCGCTGACCCGGTTCGCGGACCGGCACGGCATCCGGCTGTTCACCGGCCGGGCCGGGTCGGCGACCTGGTTCGACTGCAACTGCATGCACGGCTCCGGTGACAACATCACGCCGTACGCCCGCAGCAACGTCTTCATCGTCTTCAACAGCGTGGACAACGCCGCCGAGGAGCCGTTCGCCGCTCCGGTGCCGCGTCCGGACTTCATCGGGGCACGGGACTTCACCCCCGTGCGCTGACACGTCGTGCGCTGACACGCTTCTGCGGCCCAGGGCCCGGCTCCCCTCCTCGCGAGGAGGGGAGCCGGGCCCTGGGCCGTACAACTGCCTTACGGAGTCGAGTACTTACAGGGCCGGGTAGTCGGTGTACCCCTGGTCGCCGCCGCCGAAGAAGGACGCGGTGTCCGGCGTGTTGTAGGGGCCCTCGCTCCGCAGCCGGACGGGCAGGTCCGGGTTGGCGAGGAACAGCGCGCCGAAGGCGAGGATGTCGGCGATCCCGTCCTCGACCAGCGGCAGGACACGGTGATCGGTGGGACCCTCCGTCACGGGGTTCAGGATGAGCGTGCCACTGAACTGCTTGCGCACGGCGATGGTCACGTCCCGGGCGCCCGCGCCGGTCTCGGTGATGTGCAGATATCCGAGACCCAGCGGCTCCAACTGCTCGACCAGCGCCGGGTAGAGGGCTTCGGTGTCGGTCTCCGCGATGTCGTTGTACACGTTGCCGGGCGAGAGCCGCAGTCCGGTGCGCTCGGCGCCGATGGCCGCGGCGACGGCCCGGGTCACCTCCACCGCGAAGCGGATACGGTTCTCCACCGGACCGCCCCACTCGTCGGTGCGCAGATTGGTGTTGGGCGCGAGGAACTGGTGGATGAGGTAGCCGTTGGCACCGTGCAGTTCGACGCCGTCGAAGCCGGCCTCGATCGCATTGCGCGCGGCGGCGGCGAAGTCGTCCACGACCGAGCGGATCTCCTCGGCGGTCAGCTCGCGCGGGGCGAGGAAGTCCTTCGGGCCCTCGTGCGTGAAGAGCTGACCGGCGGCCGCCACGGCGGACGGGGCCACGCTGCTCCGGCCGTCGGGGAAGAGCACCGGGTGGCCGATGCGTCCGGCGTGCATGATCTGGGCGAAGATCGTGCCGCCCTCGGCGTGCACCGCATCGGTGACCTTGCGCCAGGCGGCGACCTGCTCGTCGCTGTGCAGCCCGGGGGTGTCGGGGTAGCCCTGTCCGGTCACGGACGGCTGGATGCCCTCGGTGATGATCAGGCCCGCGCCGGCGCGCTGGCTGTAGTACTCCACCGTGGAGTCGGTGACGGTGAGGCCGTCGCCGAACGCCCTGCTGCGGGTCATCGGCGCCATGGCGATGCGGTTGCCGAGCTGGGTACCGGACAGGTCGATCGGGTCGAAAACGGTGGTCATGAAAGGCTCCCGGAGAGTTATGTGGTCGGCCAAGTATCCGTGCCGAGAGCCACTGTAACTCATTAATTGGCCGACCAAGGTAAAGTTGTCCGCAAGACTGTCCCCGACGACAGCGCCTCGCCCGAGAAGGAGGGCCGATGATGTCCGAGACCGCGGCCGACCCCGCCTGTACGGCCCCGCTGCCGGGCTCCGCGCTCGGCGGTCCCGTCAGCCATGCCGTCTCCCGGGTCGCCCGGCTGCACCGCATGGCCGCGGGCAAGCTCCTCAAGGGCGCGGGCCTCTACCCGGGGCAGGAGTTCGTGATGATGCACCTGTGGGACGCCGGGCCGGTGCGTCAGTCCGAGCTGATCAAGGCCGTGGAGCTCGACCCGTCCACCGTCACCAAGATGCTCCAGCGGCTGGAGCAGGCCGGGCACGTCCGCCGCTGTCCCGACCCCGCCGACCGGCGCGCGGTCCTCATCGAGGCCACCGCCGACAGCTGCGCGCTGCACTCCGCGGTGGCGGAGGCCTGGACGAACCTGGAGGAGCACACGCTCCACGGGCTCGGCCCCGACGAGCGGACCGAACTGGTCCGGCTGCTGGCGAAGGTCGAGGAGAACCTCTGCGTGCAGGCCGGGGACTGTCCCGACCGGACGGACGGTGCGGCTGCCGAGGAGTCCGCCGCCCGGACCGAGGGCGCGGCCGAGCAGTCCCCCGCCGCTCAGCCCGCGAGCACGTCCAGCGCCCGGTCCACGTCGGCGGCCGAGTTGTAGAGGTGGAACGCGGCCCGGAGGTTCCCCGCCCGGGCCGACACCACGACACCCGCGCGGGCGAGGTCGGCCACCCGGCCGTCGAGCCCCGGCACGGCGACGACGACCGACTCGCCCGGCACGGCCTCGTACCCCAGCCGCGCCACCCCGTCACGGAACCGCCGGGCCAGCGCGGTGTCATGGGCGTGCACGGCGTCGATGCCGATCTCCTCCAGCAGCGCGAGCGACTGCTCCGCCGCGTGGTACGAGGGAAAGGCCGGCGGCTCGTCGAAGCGGCGGGCCGAGCGGGCGAGCTCCTCGACCGGGCCGTAGATCGACCCGTTCTCGTCCTCGGCGGCGAACGGCCCCGCGTGGATCGGCACCACCGACCGCTGCGCCTCCTCGCCCACGGTCAGGAACGAGACCCCGCGGGGGCACATCAGGAACTTGAAGGCGCCGGTGACCGTGAAGTCCCACGCGTCCGCGTCCAGCGGCAGCCAGCCCGCCGACTGGCTGGCGTCGAGGAGGGTGCGGGCGCCGTGCGCCGCCGCCGCGGCCCGGACCGCCGGCAGATCGGCGATCCGGCCGTCCGAGGACTGCACCGAGGAGAGGGCCACCAGCGCCGTCCCGGGGCGCACCGCCTCCGCGAGGCCGTCCAGCGGCACGAAGCGGAGCTTGAGGTCGCCGCGCACCGCGAACGGGGTGATCACCGAGGAGTAGTCCCCCTCCGGGAAGAGGATCTCGGAGCCGGGCGGGAAGGACTGCGCGACGAGCCCGACGTGCACCGCCACCGAACCGCCGACGGCCACCCGCGCCTCGTCCGTACCGGTCAGCCGGGCGAAGGACCGGCGGACCGCACCCACTCGCGGCCAGTCGCCCGCCCCGCCGGGCCGGCCGGCCGCGAGCTCCTCGACCAGTGCCGTGATGGCATCGGCCGCGCTGCGGGGCAGCAGCCCGGCGCTACAGGTGTTCAGATACGTCTTGTCCGGCGCGAACGCGGCACCGCCCAGGGTCTCCATGAGATCACCCTGCGGTGCGGCCAACCGCAGGTCAACCGCGAATCGTTGAGGGGTACCCGTCAGCGGTGCTTCATCGTCGGGCGCGCCGGACCCGCCCCCGCACCATCAGTGCTGCGGGACCTCGCACGAGCCGTCGGTGTCGCACGTGGGCGCGTCCGCGCCGTCCACGGCGACGGGTGTGAGCGTCCGGCCCTGCCAGGCCTGCTCCAGCGCCTGGGTGAACAGCTCGGCCGGCTGACCGCCGGAGATCCCGTAGCGCCGGTCGAGGACGAAGAAGGGCACGCCGTTCGCGCCGAGCTCCGCGGCCTCGCGCTCGTCGGTCCGTACGTCGTCGGCGTACGCGTCCTCATCGGTGAGCACCGCACGGGCCTCGTCCGCGTCCAGCCCCGCCTCGACCGCGAGCTCCACCAGCACCTCGGCGTCGAAGACCGAGCGCTCCTCGGCGAAGTTGGCGCGGTAGGCGAGGTCGAGCAGTGCGTCGTGGCGGCCGCGGGCCTTGGCGAGGTGCAGCAGGCGGTGGATGTCGAAGGTGCTGCCGTGGTCGCGGCCCTCGGTGCGGTAGCCGAGGCCCTCGGAGCGGGCGTTGGAGGCGACGTGCTCCTCCATGGCCTGCGCCTCCTCGCGGCTGCGCCCGTACTTCAGGGCCAGCATGTCGACGACGGGCGCGGTGTCCCCCTTGGCGCGGCCCGGGTCGAGCTCGAAGGACCGGTGCACGACCTCGACCTGGTCACGGTGGGCGAAGTCCGCGAGCCCCTTCTCGAAGCGCGCCTTGCCGATGTAGCACCACGGGCAGGCGATGTCGCTCCAGATCTCGACGCGCATGCTGATTCTCTCCAGGGTCCGGTCGGTACGGAGGCCACCTCCGCTCCGACGTGAACACCCGCGGCGCCCGGCTCATTCCACGGCGTGCGGCACGGTGAGCCGCATCACCAGATGGTTGCCCGAGAGCGGCTCGTCCGGGTCGGGTGTCCAGCCGTGTGCGGTGTAGAAGTCCCGGGCGCGCCGGTTGTGCTCGAAGACCTCCAGCCGAGCGGTGGCCACGCCCGCGCCGCGCCAGCCCTCCACGCACGCCCGGTGCAGCGCGGTGCCGATACCGGCACGCCAGAGAGCGGGGGCGACATGGAGCTGGGTGAGCGTCATGACGCCGTCGATCGCGCGGGAGGCCGCGACGCCCGCGAGGGCCCCGTCCTGCTCCGCGCAGAGCACCGCACCGCGCTCGATGGCCGCCGCCCAACCCGCACGGGTGCGGGCGTGCTCGGCGGGGCTGTCGAAGGCCTCGTCCGGTATGTGCCCGCGGTAGTACGTGGCACGGGCCTCGGCGTGCAGGGCGGTGACAGCGTCGAGGTCCGCGGGAACGGCTGGTCTGATCATGGTGCGAGGGACGCGCGCGGCCGGCCCCGCGGTTGCGGGCCGGGTCAGGAACCGTCTCGCAGCCCGTCCGGCCAGCCCTCGCGGAACTCGATCTCGTCGTAGGTCACCACGCATCCCTCGCCGACCGGCGATTGGGCGAGGAAACCGACGAGCGCGGCGCCGGCCTGTTCCTCGGTGCCGAGCGCGAAGATCCGGACGAAGGTCCACCGCTTGCCGTCCGTCGACGCGTGGAAGGCGAAGGCCTTGCCCGTACGGCTGATGCGCAGCCAGACGCTGTCGCCGTCCACCTCGAAGGAGTTGGCGTCGTCGGAGTAGCCGCGGGTCACCACCGTGCAGATGGTGGGTCTGTCCGGGGAGAGTTCGAGACAGAGCTTGGCCCACTCCCGCTCACCGACGTGCAGATAGAGCACACCGGCGTCGAAGGCGGCGGCGAATCCGACCGTGACGCGGGCGATCAGCTGGAAGTCCCCCTCCGGTGAGCCGAGCAGACGCGGCGCGTCGGAGGCGGGGTCCAGCGAGTCGCCCGCGGGGGGCACGAAACGATCCTGCCGGGCACCCGCCCAGCCGGTGAGCACCCCTTTCTCGTACGACCAGTTGGCGTCGGGACCGTAGGGGCGCAGGGGGAAGGGGAGTTCGGGCAGCTCGATGGAGTCGGTCACCCGCTCAGCTTGCGGGAGTCTCGCGGCGTCCGTCCACCCGACGCGGCAGACCGAGCGGGTTACCGTCCCGCAACTCCGGCGGAAGGAGCGCCTCCGGAGTCGTCTGGTAGGTGACCGGCCGCAGCCAGCGCTCGATCGCGGTGGCGCCGACCGAGGTGGAGGTGGAGGTGGTCGCCGGGTAGGGGCCGCCGTGGTGCTGGGCGGGGGCGACCGCGACACCGGTCGGCCAGCCGTCCACCAGCACTCGGCCCGCGAGCGGGGTGAGTTCGGCGAGCAGCTCCGCCCCGCGGCCCTCCCCCGCGGCCTCGGCGGCCGAGAGGTGCAGGGTGGCGGTGAGATTGCCGGGCAGGCGGCCGAGCACGGCGGTGATCTCGTCGTCCGACTCGTACCGCGCGACCACGGTGACCGGGCCGAAGCACTCCTCCAGGAGCAGATCGTGCGGGCCGTCGGCGGCGAGCAGCCGCGCCGGCAGGGACAGGAAGCCGGCGCTGACGGTGTGATCACCGCCGGACCCGGGGGTGATCGGGGCCTCGACGAACGGCAGGTCCGCCCGTTCCCGTACGCCCTCGACGAAGGCACCGCGCATCCGGTGGTCGAGCATCACGCCGGGCTCGGTCTCGCTGACCGCGTCCGTGAGCGACTTGAGCATCCGGTCGCCCGCGTCGCCGGCCGGGGCCAGGACGAAGCCGGGCTTGGTGCAGAACTGCCCCTCCCCGAGGGTCATGGAGCCCGCGAGTCCGGAGCCGATCTGCTCGGCGCGCTCGGCGGCGGCCTCCTCGGTGATCACCACCGGGTTGAGCGAGCCGAGTTCGCCGTGGAAGGGGATGGGGGCGGGGCGGGCGGCCGCGGCGTCGAAGAGGGCACGTCCGCCGCGTACGGAACCGGTGAAGCCGGCCGCGGCGACCAGCGGGTGCCGCACGAGTTCGACGCCCGCCTCGAAGCCGTGCACGAGGCTCAGCACGTCCTCGGGAAGACCGACCTGCTTCGCGGCCCTGCGCAGTACGGACGCGCACAGCTCGGCGGTCGCCGGATGGTCGGGGTGGGCCTTGACGACGACCGGGCAGCCCGCGGCGAGCGCGCTGGCGGTGTCGCCGCCGGGCACGGAGAAGGCGAGCGGGAAGTTGCTGGCGGAATAGACGGCGACGACACCGAGGGGGATCTTGTAGCGGCGCAGGTCGGGCCACGGCGGCGTGCGGTTCGCGTCCGCGTGGTCGATGTGGACGTCGAGGTACGCACCCTCATCGACGACCTCGGCGAAGGCCCGCAACTGCGCTGTGGTGCGTGCGAGTTCACCGGTGAGGCGGGTGGGGCCGAGCGCGGTCTCGGCGTCGGCCGCTTCGATGACGTGCTCGCGGGCCTCGTCGAGCAGGTCGGCGGCGGTGCGGAGCAGACGCGCGCGTACACTCCGGTCGGCGAGGGCGGGGCGGGCGGCGTGGGCGGAACGGACCACGCGGTCGATCTCCTCGGCCGTCGACTCCACCGCAACCTGCTCCCGCGGGTTCCCGGTTCGGGGGTCGACACTCCAGACTGGTGCTGCTGCCACCGCGGCTTCCTTCCCGGTCTTCTCGCCACCCACCAGGAGTTGTTCGGTATTCTGAACATCGTTCCCGATGGTGAATGTGTGGGGACTCTATTTCCGGGCGTTCTGCGCGGTCAAGAAGGAGCGAGAGCAATGTCGACGGCGGATTCTGGTGGGGCACAGGTCAAGTCCGCGGTGCGGACGGTGGAACTGCTCGAGTACTTCGCCGGGCGCCCCGGCATGCACTCCCTGGCCGCGGTCCAGGAAGCCGTCGGCTACCCCAAGTCCAGCCTCTACATGCTGCTGCGCACCCTGGTCGAGCTCGGCTGGGTGGAGACCGACGCCACCGGCACGCGCTACGGCATCGGCGTCCGCGCGCTGCTGGTCGGCACCTCCTACATCGACGGCGACGAGGTCGTGGCCGCCGCCCGGCCGACGCTGGACCGGCTCTCCGACGACACCACCGAGACCATCCACCTCGCCCGCCTCGACGGGACGAACGTCGTCTACCTCGCCACCCGGCAGTCGCAGCACTATCTGCGCCCCTTCACCCGCGTCGGCCGCAGGCTGCCGGCCCACTCCACCTCGCTGGGCAAGGCCCTGCTCGCCACCCACAGCGACGAGCAGGTGCGCAAGATGCTCCCGGAGACCCTGTCGTCCCTGACCGAGCACACCCTCACCGACCGCGAGAAGCTCATCGAGGAACTGCACCTCATCCGCGAGCAGGGCTACGCCGTGGACCGCGAGGAGAACACCCTCGGGCTGCGCTGCTTCGGCATCGCGATCCCCTACCGCACACCGGCCCGTGACGCGATCAGCTGCTCGGTCCCGGTGGCCCGGCTCACCCCGGCGCACGAGCAGATGATCAAGGACGCGCTGTTCGACGCGCGCGACCGCCTCACGCTCGCGACGCGCAGGCTCTGACGACCCGGCGCTCCTCGACGCGCAGACACCGACGGCCCGCCCCGACGTCGATGGTCCGCTCCCGCCCCGACGCCGACGGCCCGCCTCCGCCGCGCGGCGGAGGCGGTTCCTCACCACGCACGACGTGCGCACGGTCACGGCACGGGAGCGTGGAGCCATGACCCGGACACCTCTCGCCCCCGCGCCTCCCGCCGCAGAACGGCCCACGCGCACCCCCGCCGTCCTGCGCGCCGTGGCGATCGTCGCCTGCGTCCCGTACGTCACCCTGAAGACCGCGTGGATGGCGGGCAGCACCATCGGCATACCCGAGGGGAGCGTTCTGCTGGGGAACCGCGCCACGCTGGGGCTCGTCAACGGCGTCACCGTCCTGATGGACTCGGCCGTCGTGGTCCTCGCGCTGCTGCTCACCCGGCCGTGGGGACTGCGGGTGCGGACGTGGCTGCTCGCCTTCCCCCTCTGGGTCGCCGCCGGGCTGCTCTCACCGATCATGGCCGGCTTCCCGCTCCAGCTGCTCGTCTCCGCCTTCGGCGGGACGACGTCCGCCGACACCGCCGCCGAGCCGTTCCTCGACGACTGGGTCTTCGGCGTCGTCTACGGCGGCTTCATCCTCCAGGGCCTCGCCCTCGGCGCACTCTTCGTCCGCTACGCCCGCCGTCGCTGGGCCGTCCTGTGGCAGGGCCGGCTGCGCGACCTGCCGGCGGCGCCCTCCGCCAGGGCGGCCGCCGCTGCGGGTGCGCTCGCCGCGCTGCTGCCGGCCGTCATGCATCTGCTGTGGATGTGCGGTGCCACGCTCGGCCTCTCGGCCCGCCGGATCGACGAGCGCGCCACGGACTTCCACGTGCTGGAGGGCGTGCGCCTCGCCTTCGTCCTGACCGCCGTGGCCGGGGCCCTTCTCCTCGCCTTCGGCCGCCATCGCGCGTCCTCGTTGCCGGTGAAGGTTCCGCTCGGGGTGGCCTGGGTCGGCTCCGGCGCTCTCGCCGCCTGGGGCGGCTGGCTGCTGCTCGCCTCGCTGATGCCGCAGGACGACCGGTTCAACCGCTCCACCGGTCTGCTCCCTCTGACCTACGCTGTCGAGATGATCGCGGGCGTCCTCCTCATCGGCGCCGTCGTCTCCCAACTGAGGCGGCGCGGCGCGTGACCGAGCGTGCGACCGGCCTGCTCCGGGCCTGGACCAGGGCGCTGTTCGGGTCCCGGGCCAGGCTGCGCTGGCTGCATCTCGTCCTGGGCGGCGCGCTGTTGATGCCGTACTGGCTCGTCGGCACCGTGGTGATCGGCCCGATCGTCGGCTCCGACAACGCGTTCACCGGCTCGCTGCCCCATCAGTTCGGGGCGTACGCGGTCGCGCTGCCGGTCGCCGCGCTGACCGCGCTGTTCCCGCCCGCCAGGCCGCTGTCGGTGGCGGCGGCGAGGGCGCTGTGCGGGGTGCCGGGGCAGTTGCTCGCGGACGGACCGGCGCACTCGCGGGCGGCGCGGGGACGGACCTCGGCCTGGTTCACGCTCCACATCGGGCTCGGGGGTCTGATCAGCGGGGCCTCGCTGGCGCTGCCGCCGTTCGCGGTGACGCTGATGCTGCTGCCGCTCTCCGGCGCGGTGCGGGAGTGGTTCCGGGCGCCGGACTATCCCGCCTGGCAGCTCACCCTGTTCCCGTTCGCCGGGATCGCGATGCTCGTGGCGCTCGCGGCCTGCGTCGCGGCGGCCGGCGCACTGCTGGCCCGCCAGGCGCCCGTACTCCTCGGCCCCACCCCCGCCGACCGGCTCGCCGCCGCCGAACGCCGGGCCACCGAGCTGGCCGAGCGCAACCGTCTCGCCCGCGAACTGCACGACTCCGTGGGCCATGCGCTCAGCGCGGTGACCTTGCAGGCCGGCGCGGCGCGCAAGGTCCTGGACACCGATGTGGAGTTCGTCCGCGAGGCGCTGGCCGCGATCGAGGAGACCACCCGGCGTACGGTCGGCGAACTCGACTCCGTCCTCGGCCTGTTGCGCAGGAGTGAGGGTGACGAGGCCGACGAGGGCACCGTGGCCACCGGTCCCGCACTCGACGCTCTGGACGGGCTGATGTCCCGCAGCGGGGTGCCCGTGTCGCTGACCGCGGAGGGCGACCGGGCCGCCGTGCCCCCGCCCGTCTCCCGCGAGGCGTACCGGATCGTCCAGGAAGGGCTCAGCAACGCCCTGCGCCATGCCGGGGCGCGCCCGGTGTCCCTGTGGATCGCCGTGCGCGGCGAGGAGTTGGAGATCACGATGGAGAACCCGCTGCCCTCCAGGGCCGCGACGGTGCGCCCGGGAGGCGGCCGTGGTGTGCGCGGCATCGCCGAGCGTGCCGCGCTGCTGGGCGGGGACGCCCACGCCGGACCACGCGGCGACGTGTGGCGGCTGCACGCCCGGCTGCCGCTGGGCGGTGCCCGGTGAGCGCGGTGCGGGTCGTCCTCGCGGACGACGAGCGCATGGTCCGCACCGCGCTGCGGGTCATTCTGGACGCCGAGCCCGGTCTGGAGGTGGTCGGCGAGGCGGCGACCGGCGCCGAGGCGGTGTCGGTGGTGCGTGAGCTGCGGCCCGACGTGGTGCTGATGGATGTGCGGATGCCGGAGATCGACGGCATCAGGGCGACCGAGCAGATCCTCGCCACCCTCGCGAATCCGCCGCGGATCGTCGTGGTGACGACGTTCGAGAACGACTCCTATGTGTACGACGCGCTGCGCGCCGGCGCCGCGGGCTTTCTGCTCAAGCGGGCCAGGGCGGAGGAGCTGGTGCAGGCGGTGCGGCTGGTCGCCCGCAGCGACTCGCTCCTCTTCCCGGCCGCAGTGCGCTCGCTCGCGGCCGAGTACGCCCGGCAGAGGACCGCCGCTCCCCCGCCGTGGGCGGCGCGGCTCACCGATCGGGAGGCCGAGGTGCTGCGGCTGATGGCGACGGGGCTGACGAACGCGGAGATCGCCGGGCGGATGGGAGTGGGACCGGCGACGACGAAGACGCATGTGGCCTCCGTGCTGGCGAAGACGGGGACGCGGGACCGCACCCAGGCGGTGATCGCGGCGTACGAGTCGGGGTTCGTCTCGCCGCGCTGAGGATCGGCACCGGGAGGAGCTCACCTCCGGGGAGATGAGTAAATCCTGAGAAAAGGGGGCACAGGGGAACGCCCCGCCCCGTTCCGCTCGTCCCTTGCATGGGATGAACAAGACGATCAGGAACGCCGCCGCCTTCAGTCTGCTGCTGGTGCTCGCCCTGCTGGTGCGGGTCACCTGGGTGCAGGCGTACGAGGCGAAGGCACTCGCGGACAACGACCACAACCGACGGAAGATCATCGCGCAGTACGCGCAGCCGCTCGGCGACATCATCGTGGCCGGATCGCCGGTCACCGGTTCCCAGCGGACCGCCGGCAGTGATCTGGCGTACAAACGCACCTACACCGACGGCTCGCTGTACTCGGCCGTCACCGGCTACAGCTCGCAGGCGTACGGAGCCACCCAGCTCGAGGGCATCCACAGCAAGATCCTCGACGGCACCGACACCCGGCTGAAGAACCCCGTGGACGCGCTCACCGGTAAGCAGCAGAAGCCGGGCGACGTGCTGACCACGATCGATCCGGCGGTGCAGAAGGCGGCCTCCGAGGCGCTCGGCGACACCAAGGGCGCGGCGGTCGCGATCGACCCGAAGACGGGCAGCATCCTCGGCATGGTGAGCACGCCCTCGTACAACCCCTCGTCGATCTCCGGGACGTCGGACTCGGCCGCCTGGAAGAAGCTGCTCGACGACCCGGACAAGCCCCTGGTCAACCGGGCGCTGCGGCAGCCGCTGCCGCCCGGCTCGACGTTCAAGCTGGTCGTCGCCGCGGCCGCGCTGGAGGACGGACTGTACGGCTCGGTGGACGAGAAGACCGAGAGCCCCGACCCGTACACCCTCCCCGGTACGACGACGGTCCTGAAGAACGAGAACGCCTCCGCACCCTGCGAGAACGCCACCCTCCGCACGGCGCTCCAGTACTCCTGCAACAACGTCTTCGCCAAACTGGCCGCGGACCTGGGCCAGGACAAGGTCCGGGAGACGGCGGAGAAGTTCGGCTTCAACGACAAGGAGCAGGACGTCCCGGTGCGGGCCTATCCGAGCGTCTACCCGAGCGGCATGGACAAGGCGCAGACGGCGCTGTCGGGCATCGGCCAGTTCGACGTGACGGCGACCCCGCTGCAGATGGCCATGGTCTCGGCCGCGATCGCCAACGGCGGGGTGATGGAGTCCCCGCACCTGGTCTCGAAGACCGTGGACGGCGACGGCAACACCCTGGACTCGTACGAGGACGGCTCGTCGGAGCGGATCGTCTCGGAGTCGGTGGCCGAGGAGCTGCGCAGCGCGATGGTCACCGTCGTGGACGAGGGCACCGGCACCAACGCACGGATCGACGGCGCCGAGGTCGGCGGCAAGACGGGCACGGCGCAGCACGGTGAGAACAACAGCAAGACGCCGTACGCGTGGTTCACGTCGTACGCCAAGAGCTCCGACAGCGGGAAGGAGGTCGCGGTGGCCGTCCTGATCGAGGACTCGGGCGCGGCCCGCTCGGAGGTCAGCGGCAACGGCCTGGCGGCACCGATCGCGCAGAAGATGATGAAGGCGGCGCTGCAGTAGGGGTACCCCCGGCCCAGGGCCGCCGGCCATCGCCGGCGGCCTTGGTGATCAGCAGGGTGATCGGCCTAGACGCGCCACCAGCCCTGGTTCGCACCCCCGTTGCGCTCCCACATGATGAGCTGCGTGCCCCAGACTCCGGTGCCACCCGGAACGTCGATCACGTGGCCGGAGGGGGTGTTGACGAGGGGATTTCCGTATCCGCCTCCGCTGAACACCTGGTTCCATGTGCTGTTGCAGTGCCACAGGATCAGCTTGGCGCCCAGGCGGGTGTCATCGTGCCGGTCCAGGCACAGGCCGCTCGCGGAGTTGACGATCGTCTGCCGCCCCCGGGAGTCGGTGCTCGTGTACCAGTGCTGGTTCGAGCCTCCGTTGCACTCCCACTGGATCACAGCGGCACCGGGCCCGGCGGCACCGCTGCCGTCCATGCAGAGCCGGGTGGCGGAGTTCATGAGCCGTGCGCTGAACGTGTCCGCGGAGGCCGGCTGCCCCATCACGAGGCTGCCGCCGATCAGCGCCAGGCTGGCGGTGGCCACCGCCATCGTGCGTCTGAACGTCTTGCTCGACGTGATCCTTGCCATCATGTTTCCCCCAAAATAGACAGCCGTGTCCCCCAGGGCACGGCAGTTGGTCAAGATCGAATGATAACTGCGCGTCGGACGACGGCACACGCGCCGCGATCGACCCCGGCCAAAGCTCAGGAAACTCCGAGGAGTTGCTCGATCGGGTCGATGGCGAAGTACACCGAGAACAGCGCCGCCGTGCCCCACAGCAGCCAGTGCACCTCACGTGCCTTGCCGAGCACCGCCTTGATGACGACGTACGCGATGAAGCCCGCGCCGATGCCGTTGGTGATGGAGTACGTGAACGGCATGACCGCGATCGTCAGGAACGCGGGGATGGCGATCTCGTACCGCTCCCAGTCGATGTGCCGCACCTGGGCCATCAGCAGGAAGCCGACGGCGACCAGCGCCGGGGCGGCCGCCTGAGCGGGGACGACGGTCAGCAGCGGGGTGAGGAAGAGCGCGAGGCCGAAGAGGGCGCCGGTGACCACGGAGGCGAGACCGGTACGGGCGCCCTCGCCCACGCCGGCGGCCGACTCGATGTACGAGGTGTTGGAGGAGGCGGACGCGGCTCCGCCGGCCGCCGCCGCGGCGCCGTCGATCAGC
Organism: Streptomyces sp. CA-251247; assembly: GCF_050952975.1. Lineage (NCBI taxonomy): Bacteria > Bacillati > Actinomycetota > Actinomycetes > Kitasatosporales > Streptomycetaceae > Streptomyces > Streptomyces sp. CA-251247. The sequence continues at coordinate 1,877,158 of NZ_CP191861.1, forward strand.
AGGACCCGGCCGAGGTTCGGGACCTTGCCGTCCTCGTCCAGCAGGCCCGCCTCGCTGGAGATGCCGACGACCGTGCCCATGGTGTCGAAGAAGTCGCTGAGGATCAGGGTGAAGACCAGCAGCACCAGCGTGACGATGCCGATCTGCTCGAACGCGCCGAAGAGGCTGAAGGCGCCGACGAGTCCGAAGTCGGGCGCGGCCACGACGTCGTCGGGCACGGCCGGGACGGTCAGGCCCCAGGCGAGGCGGTCGACGGTGGCGAGTTCGTTGATGACGATCGCGACGACGGTCGTCACGACGATGGAGATGAGGATCGCGCCCTTCACCTTGCGCGCCATCAGCGCGACGGTGAGCAGCACCCCGATGCAGAAGACGAGCACGGGCCAGCCGGAGAGCTGACCGCTGCCACCGAGCTGCACCGGCACCGTGCCCTCGTCACCGGGGATGCGGGTGACGAATCCGGCGTCGACGAATCCGATGAAGGCGATGAAGAGCCCGATGCCCACGCTGATCGCCTGCTTCAGCGACGAGGGGATGGCGTGCATGATCGCCTCGCGCAGTCCGGTGACGACCAGGACGCAGATGAGGATGCCTTCGAGCACCACGAGACCCATCGCGTCGGGCCAGCTCATCAGCGGGGCTATCTGGAAGGCGACGACGGCGTTGAGCCCGAGTCCGGCGGCGACGGCGAGCGGGAGATTCCCGCCGAGGCCCATGATCGCGGTCATCACGGCCGCCACCAGCGCGGTGGAGGTGGCCAGTTCGGCGGCGGAGAGCTGGTGGCCGAACTTGTCCTCGGCGCTGCCGAGAATGATCGGGTTGAGCACGAGGATGTAGGCCATCGTGAAGAACGTGGCGAAGCCGCCACGAATCTCCCGCGCATAGGTCGAGCCCCGTGCGCTGATGCGGAAGTACTGGTCGACCTGTGCGGACATGGCTCTCCTCGGGGACGGTCCGGCCGGTGAAGACAGCTGGGATTGTGCCCCTCGGGCGAGCGTTTTCAGGTCAACGGTGTGTAACGTCCGCCCACCGCCGGATCGTCGCGACCGCGGCGGCCTCCTGGTCGGCGGGCAGATCCGTGAGCTGGGCCGTGTGGTTGGTGCCGGGAGCCACGTAGCGGTACGAGTCGTGACGGCTCGGTGTGAACTGCTCCGCGCTCCAGGGGTCGTTCTCGCCGTAGACGAACATCATCCGCCGGCCGCTGGTCCGCACCCACCGGTCCACGTCCGCCATGGGCCCGTTGTCGTACGCGCCGCGCATCGCGGCCGGCAGCACCGAGTCGGGCCGGTAGAGCCCGGGGTGGCGGCGGACACCGCGCAGATGCCCGAACGCCAGGTCCGCCCAGCCCAGTTGGGTGGCGGCCTGCCGGTAGTAGGGGCCCGAGCCGTTCGTCCCGAGGTTCTCGTCCTTGTAGACGTGCAGGCCGTGCTTCTTCGACCAGCCGTAGAGCTCGTCGTCGGCTGCGGTCCGCGCGTCGGGGACGTCCGGGCAGTCCTCGGCGCTGCCGCCCTGCCAGAAGTTCCAGACCTGGTCGAGCACGGCGAACTCGTAGGCACGGTCCGTGGTGCCGAGGGTCTCCTCGAAGGTGTCGCCGTTCTCCCGGGCCTCCGCCTCGAACATCGGCAGCAGCCGCTCGCGCCGGACCAGCATCTCGCGCTGCACGGCGTCGAGTGCCCGGCGGCACTCGGCCGTGCCGACGGTCGCGAAGAAGCGGTCGTAGGCGCTGTCGTCCGCGTTGTCGGCGTCGTTCGGTGCGACGAAGGCGACGACGGCGTCGAGATCGCCGGGGTAGTACCGCTCGTGGTAGGCCGCCGTCATACCGCCCTTGCTCGCTCCGGTGCCCAGCCACCGGCCGCGTTCGATGACGCGCAGCGCCTGCGTCACCCGGTGCTCGTCGCTCGCCTCCTGCCAGACGGTGAGCTCGGACCAGTCGTCCCCGGCCGCGCCCGCGGGCCGGGAGGGGCCGAAGTAGCGGTGTTCCACGGACACCTCATTGGCGTCGAGCACCTGGGTGACCTGCGCGGTGCCGGAGGCCAGGGTGTAGCCGCCGGTGTGCAGGACCGTGGGCCGGTCGGTCGCCTTGTGCCAGAGCGTGAGCCGCTGGGTGAAGCTGCCCCGCTGGGGCCGGCGGTGATCGACGGGCTGGGCGTAGGTGAGCGCGTAGTGCGGGTGGCCCTGCTTCTCGCCCACCGCGACGACCGTCATGCCGGGGATGCGTTCCAGCTGCCCGCGGATGCCGTCGGAGTCCGCCCGCGCGCTCGCCTCCCCGGTGAACTGCGCCGTGACCAGGGTCAGTACGGCGCCCAGCAGTGCGGCGAGCCTCGTGGAACGCAACGCGGTACCCCTTGAGTACGACGACGGGCAGGCCGCATCGTACGACGGACGTCCGCCGGGCCCGCGGCTCAACCCGCGTACGGGTCCGGGTTCCTGCCCGGGCGGGCGAGGAAGGCGAAGTCGCAGCCGGTGTCGGCCTGTGTGATCTGCTCGCCGTAGAGCGCGCCGTACCCCCGTTCGTACCGCTCGGGCGGTGGTGTCCAGGCGGCCCGCCGCTCGGCGAGCTCCGCGTCCGGCACCTCCAGACGCAGTGTCCGGGCCGCGACGTCCAGGGTGATCGGGTCGCCGCTGCGGACCAGGGCCAGCGGGCCCCCGATGTGCGACTCGGGGGCGATGTGGAGGACGCAGGTGCCGTAACTCGTGCCGCTCATCCGGGCGTCGGAGATCCGGACCATGTCGCGTACGCCCTGCCGGAGCAGATGGCCGGGCAGCGGCAGCATGCCGTACTCGGGCATGCCGGGGCCGCCTCGGGGGCCCGCGCCCTGGAGTACGAGCACATGGTCGGCGGTGATGCCGAGGGCCGGGTCGTCGATGGTGCGCTGCATGGTCCGGTAGTCGGGGAAGACGACGGCGGGGCCGGTGTGCTTGAGCAGCCGGGGATCGGCGGCGATGTGCTTGATGACGGCGCCGTCGGGGCACAGGTTGCCGCGCAGCACCGCGACCCCGCCCTCGCCGGCCAGCGGGTTGTCCCGCGGGCGGATGACGTCGGGGTTGTGGACGAGCGCCCCGGCGAGCTGTTCGCGCAGGGTGGAGTGGCCGACGGTGGGCCGGTCCAGATGCAGGACGTCGGTGAGCCGGCTGAGGAAGGCGGGGAGTCCGCCCGCGAAGTGGAAGTCCTCCATCAGATACCGGCCGCCGGGCCGGACGTTCGCCAGCACCGGCACCGTGCGGGCGATGCGGTCGAAGTCGTCGAGCGTGAGCGCGACACCGGAGCGGCCGGCCATCGCGATCAGATGGATGACGGCGTTGGTGGAGCCGCCGAGCGCGAGCACGGTGGCGACGGCGTCCTCGTAGGCCTCGCGGGTGAGGATGCGCGACAGCTTCAGGTCCTGGCGTACGAGGTCGACGATCCGGCGGCCGGACGCGGCGGCCATCCGCTCGTGCCCGGAGTCGACGGCAGGGACGGACGAGGCGCCGGGGACGGTCACGCCGAGGGCCTCGGCGGCGGCGGTCAGCGTGGAGGCGGTGCCCATGGTCATACAGGTGCCGGGCGAACGGGCCAGACCGTTCTCCAGCTCCGCGAGTTCGGCGTCGCCGATCAGTCCGGCGCGCCTGTCGTCCCAGTATTTCCACATGTCCGTGCCGGAGCCGAGCACTTCGTTGCGCCAGTGGCCCGGGAGCATGGGCCCGGCGGGGACGAAGACGGCGGGCAGGTCGGCGCTGGCCGCGCCCATCAGCAGGGCGGGCGTGGACTTGTCGCAGCCGCCCATCAGCACCGCGCCGTCGACGGGATAGGAGCGCAGCAGCTCCTCCGTCTCCATCGCCAGCAGATTGCGGTAGAGCATGGGCGTGGGCTTCTGGAAGGTCTCGGAGAGCGTGGAGACCGGGAATTCGAGCGGGAAGCCGCCGGCCTGCCAGACGCCGCGCTTGACGGCCTGGGCGCGGTCGCGCAGATGGACGTGGCAGGGGTTGATGTCGGACCAGGTGTTGAGGACCGCGATCACCGGCTTGCCGAGGTGTTCCTCGGGGAGATAGCCGAGCTGGCGGGTACGGGCGCGGTGGCTGAACGAGCGCAGCCCCTCCGTGCCGTACCACTGGTGGCTGCGCAGCTGTTCGGGACTCCGGCCGGTCATACGAACCGGCCCCGGACGAGATCCGCGACCACGGCACGCTGCTCCCCGGCCAGGACGCGGCTGGGCGGACGCACGTCACGGCGGCACAGGCCGAGCGCGGTGAGCGCCTCCTTGACGACGCTGACGTTGTCCGCCGACTGGTGGGCCGCGCGCAGTTCCTCGAAGGGCCTGATCCGCTCCCAGATGTCCATGGCGTCCGCGTACCGGCCTTCGCGCAGGGCGTCCCGCAGGGCGAGGGAGATCTCCGGCGCGACGTTGACGAGCCCGGAGGTGAAGCCGGTGGCGCCGCCGGCCCAGTAGGAGGGTGCGTAGAGCTCGGCGAGCCCGGCGACCCAGACGAACCGGTCCAGGCCGGCGTCACGGGCGAAGGCCGCGAAGGCGGCGGCGTCGTGGACCGCGTACTTCACGCCGACGACATTGGGGCACAGCCGTCCCAGCTCGGCCAGCGTGCCACCGGTGAGGTGGGCGTTACGGATGTACGGGACGACCCCGAGCTCGGGTACGGCGTCGGCGATCGCGCGGTGGTAGTCGATCCAGCCGTCCTGCGAGACGTACGGGTGGACCGGCTGGTGCACCATCACCAGCTCGGCCCCGGCGTCCGCCGCGTGCCGGGCGGCCGCGACGGCGGCCGGCACCTCGTGTCCGACGCCGGCGACGACCGTGGCGGTCCCGTCCGCCTCCTCGACGGTCACGGCGACGGCCCGGCGGCGCTCGTCGGGGGTCAGGGCGTAGAACTCTCCGGTGTTGCCGTTGGGCGTGAGCGTGGTGACACCGGCGTCGAGCATCCTGCGCAGCAGGGCGCGTTGGGCCTTCTCGTCGACCGTGCCGTCCTCGGCGAACGGGGTCACGGGGATGGCCACGACATCGGCGAGCGCGGCGCGCAGGGCGGTGTGGCGTTCCTCGGTCATCGGTGGTCCTCCTCGGTCATCGGTGGTCCTCCTCGGGGGAGCGGGGCTCGGCGGAGCCCTGCTGGGGAAAGGCGCGGCGGAGGAAGGCGGCGATGTGGTCGTACAGGGCGTGGGCCGCACCCTCCGCGTCACCGGCCACCGCGAGCCGCAGGATCTCCCGGTGCTCGGCCGCCTCCCGCTCCCACGACGGGTCGGCGGCCCAGGCGACGGCCGAGACGAGCGCGGCCTGGTCGCGTACGTCGTCGAGCATCCGGACCAGCATCGGATTGCCGCAGGGGAGATACAGGGCACGGTGGAACTCCCGGTTGGCCAGGGAACGTTCCGCGCCGTCGGAGGAGGCGTCGGCCTTCGCCAGCGCCTCGCCCGCGGCATCCAGAGGGGCCGAGCGGCGGACCGACCGGCGGACCGCCTCCGGTTCGAGCAGCAGCCGCACGTCGTACACCTCGTGCGCCATGGCGGTGTCCACCGTGCGCACGGTGACGCCCCTGTACTGGCTCATCACCACCAGGCCGGTGCCGGCGAGCGTCTTGAGCGCCTCGCGCACCGGTGTCTTCGACACCCCGAACTGCGCGGCCAGTTCGCTCTCGACGAGCGCCTGCCCGGGCCGCAGCCGGCCGGTGAGGATCGCGTGCTTGACGGTGTCGAGCACGTACTGGGTGCGGGAGGGGATGGAGGCCGGAGCAAAGGACATCGACGGCTCGCGTTCTGCTGGGTCATATATGAGATACGACGTACGACGCTGCGAGCTTGTCCGCCCACGGCGTCGCGCGTCAAGACCCGCGACGACGGCCGGCAGGGTCCGGCCGCACGACAGGATGTAGGTCACCTGCCCGATCCGCCGCGGCCTCCTCAGCCGTCACGCTGGCTCGCACGACGTGATCGGGAGAGGCGGGTGGGGTGTGGGCCGGCGGACGGGTGCGGTGCTGCGGGACCGCAATGCGGGGCTGTATCTGGCCGGGGTGGTCGTGTCGGGCTTCGGCTCGTCCGCGATGTGGCTGGTGTCCGGGATCTGGGTCAAGTCGCTGACCGGGTCGGACAGTCTGGCGGCGCTGACGACGTTCGCGATGTGGGCTCCGGTGCTGGCCGGGCCGCTGCTGGGGACGGTCGCGGACCGGGTGCGCCGCCGGCCGCTGCTGATCCGTACCAACCTCGCGATGTCCCTGCTCCTGCTGCCCTTGGCGGCGGTGGACTCGGCGGCGCGGGTGTGGATCCTGTTCGCCGTCCTCGTCGTCTACGGGATGAGCACCGTCGTGCACGACGCGGCGGAGGCGGGACTGGTCGCGACGGTGGTGGACGGCAGACTGCTCGGCGACTTCAACGGGCTGCGGATGACGGCGAACGAGGGCATGAAACTGATCGCGCCGCTCGCCGGGGCGGGCCTCTTCGCCCGGTTCGGCGGCGCCTCGGTGGCCGTGCTGGACGCGCTCTCGTTCGCGCTGGCCGCCGGCATCTTCATGACCCTGCGGGTACCGGAGGAACGGCCGGCCCGCCCGGCGGCGGGCACGTGGCGCTCGGAGACCGCCGAGGGTGTGAGGTATCTGTGGCACTCGCCGGTGCTGCGCCCCCTGGTGCTGGGCGGTGGCACGGTCATGCTGCTGGCGGGCCTGAACGGCGCGCTGATCTTCGCCGTGACCGACGATGTGCTCGGCCGCTCCCCCGCGTATGTCGGTGTGCTGTACGCGGTGCAGGGCGCCGGGTCGGTGATCAGTGGACTTCTCGCCGGCCCGCTGCTGCGGAGGATGCGGGAGCGGACGTACGCCGCGGCCGGCACCGCGCTGTTCGCCGCGGCGGTGGCGCTGCGTTCGCTGCCGTTCGACGCGGTGGCACTGGGGTGCAGCGCGGCGATCGGTCTGGGGCTGCCGTGCGTCCTGGTCGCGGCGCTGACGGCGGTGCAGCGAAAGACGCCGCACGCGCTCCTCGGCCGCACGGCCGCCACCGCGAACACGCTGGTCTTCGCCCCGAACGCGGTGGCGCTCGCGGCGGGTGCGGGGCTGGTCGCGGTGGCCGACGTGCGGGTGCTGCTGCCGGTGACGGGCGCGGCGGGACTGGTGCTGGCCCTGGCACTGCGAGGGCGGCGGGGCGCGCCTGTCCCGTCCGGCGTTTGAGGCCCTGCGGGAGGCTCAGCCCACCCGTGACAGCGCTTCCGCGACCAGCTCCAGGTCCGCGTCCGACGCCAGCCCCGCGTGATACAGCCGCAGTTCCGTCGCTCCGCGTTCCGCGGCCCGCGCCGCGTCCTCGGCCAGCTTGCCCGGGCTGCCGCCCATCCCGCCGACCACGGTGAGATTGGCGGCCAGTACGTCCGCGTTCCCGCGGCGGTCCGCGAACGGCGTCAGCAGCTGCGCGCCACCGGTGCACGGCACCACCACACCGTCCGCGACGGACAGGATGTGCGCCGGGTCGACGCCCGCGTTGGCCCCGCAGTGGTACGACACGGGGTCGGCGTGCAGCAGCACCTGGAAACCGTCGGGGGCCGCGGCCCGCACCGCGGCGACCGTCTCCTCCTGGAGCGTCCGTGCGGTGCGGGTCCTGAAGTCGAGTGTCGCCGCGGCGAGTTCGGCGCCCAGAAGCTTGTCGATGCTCGCGTCCCCCGGCGCCTCCCCCGCCCAGACCGGCTCCAGCGCCCCCCGTACGGCGGCCGCCAGCACGGAGGGTTCCAGGCCGAGCTGCCGGTATCCCTCGCCGCAGGCGGAGCAGAAGCACAGGGACATCAGATACTGGGACGCGTCACCGAGACCCACGCCGGCGATCTTGTCGTGGGCGTGCAGATGGGCGAGGCCGTACCAGCCGCAGGACTCCAGCTCGGTGCCGCGCGCGCCGGGCCTCGCCGCCGCCTCGGCCGCGAGATGCACGACCAGTTCCCGGACGGCGGGCCGCGCGATGCAGGGCGCCCAGGGATAGCGGTCGCCGTACGCGTTGACGACGGAGGTGTCCGGACGGTCCGCGCCCAGACGGGAGTTGTGGGCGAGGACCACCCAGCTGTGCACCTCGAGGCCGGCGTCGGCGAGGGCGGCCGCCGCCTCCCCGTACGCGTCTGCGGACGCCCAGGCTCCGGGGGCGTACGGCCGCAGCTCGCGTCCCGCCCACCGTTCCTCGTCCATCGCGTAGAGCACGGAGGCGTGTTCGGCGGTGACGATGCGGTGCCGTGGGTGGCGGGGGGTCAGCGCGCGGGTGGAGTGGTAGGCGGCGGCGAGGGTGACCTGCTGGACACCGAGGCCGGCGATACGGGCCGCGGCGTCCGGGTCCCCGACGACGTCCCAGGGGTAGAGGAAGACGGAGGTCTTCACGCGAGCTCCTCCAGCAGCGCCCGGCCGCGTTCGATCAAAGCGGCCAGCGCCTTGACGTGGACCTCGGCCGGCTCGCTGAGCGGCGGGCGCACCTCGCCGACGTCGAGCCCTTCGAGCCGCACGCCCGCCTTCACGAGCGAGACGGCGTAGCCCCGGCCCAGGTTGCGCAGTTCGACCAGGGGCACGTAGAAGCCGTCGAGCAGCCGGCCCACGGTCTTGTCGTCGCCGGACGCCAGCGCGCGGTGGAAGGCGATGGCGATGTCGGGGGCGAAGGCGAAGACGGCCGAGGAGTAGAGGGAGATGCCGATGCCGCGGTAGGCGAGGCCGGTGAGTTCGGCGGTGGGCAGCCCGTTGAAGTAGAGGAACTCCCGCTCGGGGGCGTCCCGGCGGACGGCGCTGACGATCCGCTGCATCAGGTCGAGGTCGCCGTAGCCGTCCTTGAGGCCGATGATCCCGTCGGTCGTGGCGAGCCGGACGACGGTCTCGGGGGTGAAGAGGGCGTTGTCGCGCTGGTAGACGATGACGTCGAGGGAGGTCGCCGCGGCCAGCTCGGTGTAGTGCCGCAGCAGTCCGGCCTGGTCGGCGACGACGAGGTAGGGAGGCATGGCGAGCAGTCCGTCGGCGCCCGCCTCTTCGGCGGTCCGCGCGTACTGGACGGCGAGGGCGGTGCCGTAGCCCGCTCCGGCGACGACGGGCACCGCGCCCGCGGTCTCGTCCACCGCCGCGGCGACGCACTGTCCGAACTCCTCGCGGGTGAGGGCGTGGAACTCGCCCGTACCGCAGCAGGCGAACACCGCGGCCGCGCCGGCGTCGATGCCGGCGCGCACATGGGCCCGGAGGGTGTCGAGATCGACGGAGCCGTCGGGTCCGTACGGGGTGACGGGGAAGAACAGCGGTCCTTGGACCCGGGTGAGCCGGGCGGCGAGCGGGGCTGTGGTCACGGGCGCTCCCTGGGCCGTGCACCGAGCCTCCGCGACTCGTGCACAATTCTGATCGACGTCCATATCTCTGAACGCCGTCACGCTAGGGCAGCCGGGCCGGGCAGGTCAAGACGGAAAACCGCAACTCAGAGGCGGAGCCGGACCGTCCGGGCCACACTTGACGGTGCCCCGCCGACTCCCTAGCTTGTCCATGCATGTGAATGCCGTCTACGGACCTGAGCATTTCAAGGAGAACCATCCATGCCCGCTCCCCGCATCGTCCTGCTCACCGGCGCAGCAGGCGGCCTCGGCACGCTGATGCGGGGACTGCTTCCCGCGTACGGCTACGAGCTCAGGCTCTTCGACGCCACCCCGATCGAGGGGGAGCCGGAGGCCGTCACCGCCGACCTGGCCGACAAGGAGGCGTTGCGGGAGGCGGTCCGCGGCGTCGACGCGATCATCCATCTGGCGGGCATCTCGCTGGAAGCCCCCTTCGAGAAGATCCTGCGCGCCAACATCGAGGGCACGTACAACCTCTACGAGGCAGCCCGGGAAGAGGGCGTCCGGCGCGTGGTCTTCGCCTCCAGCAACCACGCCGTCGGCTTCACTCCGCGCCCGCGGGGCGAGGCCCCGATCGCGCCGTCCGCGCTCATCCCGATCGACACACCCCGCCGGCCGGACACGTACTACGGCCTGTCCAAGTGCTTCGGCGAGGACCTGGCCCAGCTCTACTGGGACCGGCACGGCGTGGAGAGTGTCTCGGTGCGCATCGGCTCCTGCTTCATGGAGCCCACGTCGGTACGGATGCTCTCGGTGTGGATGAGCCCCGGCGACGGCGCACGCCTCTTCCACGCCGCCCTGACCGCCGAGGAGGTCGGCCACGCCGTGGTCTACGGCTCGTCCGCCAACACCCGGCTGTGGTGGGACCTCTCGACGGCACGCGCGCTCGGGTACGACCCGCAGGACGACTCGGAGCAGTACGCGGAGAAGCTCGTCGCCGAACAGGGCGAACTGGACCCGGACAACCCGGACCACGCGTACCTGGGGGGCCACTTCGTCACCGACCCGCCCCAGTGGCCGTACTGACCGGCCCCGGGCCGACCGGTTTCCGGCCGACGGATATTCGCGTGCCACCGGCGCCACTCACCGGCCAGGATGTCGGCCATGGCGAGACCTTTCGGATTCACGTACGAACAGCGCGGCGACGGCAGCGTGGTCATCACTCACCGCGGCCGGCCGGCGGGCACCCTGCGCGGTCCGCGCGCCGAGAAGTTCCTGGCGGAGGTGGAGTCCGGTGACGCGCAGCTGGTGATGGCCCGCTGGACCGGCGCGTACAAGTTCGGGAACGAACGGGCGGCCAGAAATCACCCCCGCAACCGGTGAGAACAGTAAGGGAACGGTAAAGCGCCCTCGCTCGTTACCCCTGGCATGACAGCTATGACCCCCGGCTCGAACATCCCTCTCTCCGCCGCTCGCGTGGCGGTGGACGTCGCCGCCCCGGTGCGGCTCGACGTTTCGGGCCTGCTGCTCACCGGCGACGGCAAGGTGCGCTCCGATGACGACTTCATCTTCTACAACCAGCCGGCGGGCCCCGGTGTGAGTCACCGCTCCGGCGGCGGCACCGCCCCGGACGCGATCATCGTGGACACGGCCGCCGTCCCGCCCGGCATCGAGAAGATCGTCGTGACGGCGAGCCCCGACGCCGCCGGACAGACCTTCCAGGGCATCGAGCCGACCGCCACCATCCGCAACGCCGACGACGGCAGTGCGCTCGCCACCTTCACCCCGCCGCAGCTCGGCTCCGAGACCGCGCTCGTCATCGTGGAGATCTATCTGCGCAACGGCGCCTGGAAGGCCCGTGCGGTCGGCCAGGGGTACGCCAACGGACTGGCGGGCATCGCCACCGACTTCGGCGTCTCGGTCGACGAGGAGCCCGCAGCGGCACCCGCACCGGCGGCCCCCGCAGCGCAGCCCGCCCCGGTCGCACCCGCCGCGCCCGACCCGCGGATCGCCCAGGCCCCTCCGGCCCCCGCCGCTCCCCCGGCGGCTCCCGCCCCCGGCGCCGGGAAGATCAACCTCGACAAGGGCCGCGTCAGTCTCCAGAAGAACCAGACGGTGTCCCTGGTCAAGGGCGGCCGTCCGCTGCTGTCCCAGGTCAAGATGGGTCTCGGCTGGGAGCCCGCCTTCCGCGGCAAGGACATCGACCTCGATGCCTCCGTCATCGCGTACGGCCCCAACCGCAACCACCTGGACAGCTGCTACTTCGGCAAGCTGACCATCCTGAACGGCGCGATCAAGCACTCCGGCGACAATCTGACGGGCGAGGGCGCCGGCGACGACGAGGTGATCGTCGTGGACCTCGGCAGGCTGCCGGCGGACGCCACCGGCCTGGTCTTCACGGTGAACTCCTTCTCGGGCCAGAAGTTCACCGAGGTCGCCAAGGCCTACTGCCGGCTGATCGACGCGGCGTCGGGCGAAGAGCTGGTGCGCTTCGACCTCACCGGCGCGGAGCCGCAGACCGGCGTGATGATGGCGAAGCTGATCAAGCAGTTCTCCGGCGAGTGGGAGATGACCGCCATCGGGGACTTCGTGAAGTCCCGGACCGTGCGCGGCATGGTGAAGCCCGCCGCTCAGGCCCTGTAACCGCAGCAGCCGGGCCCTCCGTCGTTCGCATCGACGTCGGGCCCGGCCGCGGTGGGGCTCAGAGCTTGGCCAGCTTGGAGTAAGGGCTCGGAATTCTTCCCTTGCGACCGGAGAAATCGACGAGCACAGCAGCGTTGTCACCCTCGACTGCGATGACTCTGCCGAGGCCGAACTGGTCGTGCGAGACCCGGTCACCCACTTCGTACTGCTCGATCGGCGGGGCTGCCGGGGCCGTTCTGTTGAAGGGACTGGAGGGCAGATGGCGCCGGGATCCGGCTGACTTGGTCATTACCGTGAGTATGGCCCCTCGGGCCGCATCAGAACAACGCGCTGTAGGCATTGAGCGCCGGCTGCCCGCCCAGATGGGCATAAAGCACGACAGCCCGGGGCCCGATTTCTCCCCGTTCGACCAGGTCGATGAGCCCTGCCATCGATTTACCCTCGTACACCGGGTCCGTCACCATTCCTTCCGTCCGGGCCGCGAGTCGCATGGCCTCCAGCGTCGCCTCGTCGGGGATGCCATAGGTGCCCGCGTGGTAGCGCTCGTCGAGTTCGATCTCCTCGTCGCGCAGCTCCCGCTCCACCCCCACGAGTGAGGCGGTGTTCCGGGCGATACGGCCGATCTGTTCGCGGGTGCGCTCCGGGGCCGCCGAGGCGTCGATCCCGAGGATCCGGCGCGGACGCCCGCCCGCCTCTTCGAGCGCGGCGAATCCGGCGATCATGCCGGCCTGGGTGCTGCCGGTGACCGAGCAGACCACGATCGTGTCGAAGAAGACGTCCAGCTCCCTCTCCTGTTCGGCGACCTCGTACGCCCAGTTCGCGAAGCCGAGTCCGCCGAGCGGGTGGTCGGAGGCGCCTGCGGGGATGGCGTAGGGACGGCCGCCGGCCTCCTCGACCTCGCGGAGCGCCTGCTCGAAGCTCTCCTTGACGCCGATCCCGAACCCGGCGCGCACCAGACGGACGTCCGCGCCCGCGAGCCGGCTGATGAGGATGTTCCCGACCTTGTCGTAGACCGCGTCCGGCCACTCCACCCAGCTCTCCTGCACCAGCACGCAGGCGAGACCGGTGCGGGCGGCGACGGCCGCGACCTGGCGGGTGTGGTTGGACTGGACGCCGCCGATCGACACGAGCGTGTCGCATCCCCGGGCGAGCGCGTCGGCGACGAGGTACTCCAGTTTGCGGGTCTTGTTGCCGCCGTAGGCGAGGGGCGAATTGCAGTCCTCGCGCTTGGCCCACAGTTCGGCTCCGCCGATATGGCGGGTGAGCCGTTCGAGGCGGTGCACCGGGGAGGGGCCGAACAGCAGCGGATGGCGCTCGTACGACGAGATCGACATGGTCAGCTCCTTCGGGTCAGGGGACGTCGTCCTGTCCGCCGCCGGCCGGCGCCGGGGCGGCCTGTTCTGCAGGGACCGGGGCTGCGCCGTCCGGGTCGTCGGCGAGGTCTTCGAGGGAGTGCCAGATCGTCGCGGTGATCCGGGCCGCCTCGTCCGCGTCCCCCGCGGCGCAGGCATCGATCAGCCGCTCGTGCCGGGCCACCGACTCCAGCGCGCCCGCCTCGGCGAACCGGCGCCACTCCAGCCGCCGCAGCAGCGGTGTGAAGCGCGCGATCGTCGCTGCGACCGCGCGGTTGCCGCAGGCCCGGACGAGTACGCCGTGCAGGTCGTCGTCGGCCCGCAGCGCCTCGCCGACCTCGCCGGTGCGGGTGGCGCGGACAAAGCGGTCGTTGGCCTCACGCAGGGCCGTGACGCCGTCCGGCCCGAGGAGGGGCACTCCGGTCCGCGCGGCGAGTTCGTGCATCGCCCGCACCACCACGGCGGCCTCGCGCACGGCCCGCGGGTCGAGCCGGGTCACCCGCGTATAGCTCTGCGGCTTGGTCTCGACGAGTCCTTCCTCGGCGAGCCGGGCGAGGGCGTCACGGACCGGTGCCCGGGACAGGCCGAGCCGACCCGCGAGATCGGCGTCGCGCACCGGCTCCCCGGGCGGCAGCTCGCCGCACACGATGGCGTCACGGATGGCCGCGTACGCGGTGTCCCGCAGCAAGGTCCGCCCGACGGGCCGTAGTGCTCCCATAAGACTGACATGTTAGATGTCAGTCTCCAGGAGCACAACGGCCCTTCAGGGGGTCCGGACCCATGGCCAGTCGGCACTGTGACCGCGCTCCAGCAGCGGCACCATCCGGAACGCCGCGTCGGTCAGTCCGCCGAAGGTGTGCCGGCCGGGACCGCCCGAGGGCGCGTGGCCTGCCCGGTACCCCGCCAGGTTCCAGGTGTAGACCGGCACCTGCGCCGGGACCTGCCCGGCCGGGTCGCCGTAGTGGCTGTACGCGGCCTGCTCGTCGGTGACGATCAGCACCCGGTCGTGGCCCTCGTAGTGCGCCCGTACGGCCCGTGTCGTGTCCGTGCCGCCCAGGTCGCCGAAGCGGCCGAGCACCTTCAGCACCGACTCGCCCCGGCGGTACCTCACCGGGGAGCTGGTCGTGCCGAACTCCACCAGGTCCGCGTGGGCCGCCCGCATGGCCACGGCCGCGCCGAACACGGCAGCGGCGTCCGCCCGGTTGAGCTCGGAACGCTCCGACAGACGTGCCCACATGGAGCCGGAGCGGTCGACCAGGACGAGTGTCCGGCCCGGCAGCGACGGCACGTTCGCCAGCGAGTGGCCGAGCGCCTTCTCCAGCGCGTACGACCAGCGCAGCGACGGAGCGTGCTGGTACGCCGCGAGGTAGCGGAAGGGGAACTGCCGCGACCGCGCGACCACTTCGGGGTCCGAGATCTCGGCGGCGACCCGCTCGGCGACCTCGTCGCGGACACCCGCCTCGTCGAAGTTGCGCAGGTTGCGGATCAGCGCCATCGGTCCCATCGACGGAATGACGGCCTCCCAGGCCGCCGCGTCCATCGGACCCTGGAGCCAGCCCGCGAGCGCCTCCCAGGTCATGCCCGCCTCGGCGAGGCGGGCGGCGCCGTCGGGCGCGGTGACGACCGCGCGCCGCTCGGCGACGGGGGTGGCCATCAGCGTCCGGTGCGCGACGAGCGTGCGGTTCGAGGCGGGCGGCTCGGCGGTGTCCGGGTTGTGCCGGCGGTCGAGCGCGTAGCGAAACAGCTCGCCCTGCCACGGCTTGGCCGGGTCCGGCGACGCGTGCACGAGGTTGAGGATGTCGCCGAAGCGGTAGCCCTTGGCGGCGGTGTCGTACTTCAGCAGGGCCTTGCCGTTCCACAGGCGGGCGACCGCGTCGGCGATGCCGCGCTTGACGGGCTTGGGCACGTTCCGGCCGTACCGCGAGGTCCAGTAGCCGAGCAGTTCGCCCGGCTCGTCGGGACGGCGCAGGACGGAGGCGACGACCTGACGGTTCGACGGGCCGTCCGTCGCGGACGCGTCGAGGCGTGCCTTGACGTATTCGGCGGCGCCGACGATCGAGGCGGTACGCAGATTGCCCTCGCCGCGCAGCCAGCCGAGCAGGCCCGCGGTCCACTCCGGGTCCTCGACGGCGAGCTTGTGCACGAGCTGCGCGAAACGGCTGTCGCGGTCCTCGCCCGACTCGTAGAAGGTCTGCTGGGAGACGAAGTTGGCCACGGCGAGCAGGAAGAGCTCGGAACGCGCGTCGCGTTCGACGCCCTTGCCGCCCTGATGCGTACGGAGGGTACGGCCGGTCGAGCGGACGGGCGAGGTGGCCGGCGCCTTCGCGCCGCGCACATTGAAACGTGCCATGTGAATTCCCCCGAATTCAACGGGGAAGGGCGGCATCCGGGAATGCGGAAAACGCTCTCCGCGCATTTTGATGACCCCCCGCATGCCGGCCTCCCGAGATCAAAGGTGGCGGCGGCGTGATTTCAGGAAAGGAAGTAGCCGCAGCCTGCGCACCGGGAGGTGCATAAGCATGTGTCCAGAGATCGAAGCCGGCGGAACCGACAAGGTGCTCTGCCGTCTGAGCTACACCGGCGGGAAAGCCGATGGCGGGACTCGAACCCGCGACCGCCCCATTAACAGTGGAAGTAGGTCCTGCCTTCGCACCTGGACAGGCATCACTCTAGGAGGCGGGCATGCGGCCGCGCGAAGGGTTTTTCGCATGCCCTGCCGATGAGGGAAGGTATTCGGCAGGGCCGGTCGACGGCCCGCGCTTCCCCTGGCGTACACAGGGCACCCGTCACCCTCCCGACTCCGAAAGGCCGTCCGCTCCATGACTTTTCCCGCAACCGGCAGGCGCGTTCTCGTCAGCGGTGCCTCCCGGGGCCTCGGCCGCGCCGTCGCGCAGGCTTTCGCCACCAACGGCGACCGGGTCGCCGTGCACTACGGCTCACGCGAGCAGGAGGCGCGGCTGACGCTCGACTCCCTCCCCGGCACCGGGCATGTGCTGCTCGGCGGCGATCTGTCGGACCCGGAGGGCGCGCGGTCGGTCGCCGTACGGGCCGCGGAGGAGCTCGGCGGCATCGATGTGCTCGTCAACAACGCGGCCGTCAACGAGGCGCATCCGCTCCCCTCGACGCCGTACGAGCGCTGGACGGCCGTCTGGCAGCAGCATGTGTCCGTCAACCTCCTGGCGACGGCGAACCTGAGCCATCTGGCGGCCCGCGGGATGATCGAGGCGGGTACCGGCGGGCGGATCGTCAACATCGGCTCGCGCGGGGCGTTCCGCGGCGAACCGGACCATCCCGCGTACGGGGCGACCAAGGCGGCCGTCCACGCGCTCGGCCAGTCTCTCGCGGTGTCCCTCGCCCCCTACGGCATCGCCGTTGCGTCGGTGGCGCCCGGCTTCTTCGAGACGGAGCGGGTGGCGGGCCGGCTGAGCGGCGCGGAGGGTGACGCGATCCGCGCGCAGAGCCCGTTCGGCCGGGTGGCGTCGGCCGAGGAGATCGCCGCGGCGGTGCTGTGGCTGGCGTCCCCGGCGGCGGAGTGGTCGTCGGGCGCGGTGCTCGACCTCAACGGGGCGTCGCATCTGCGGACCTGACACGGCGCGGGCGGCCGGGGCGGGTGCGCGCCCCCGTCACTGCCGGCGCGCCCGCCCCGCTGTCTTGCGCGCCCCGGCCGCTTTCCCGGGCGAGCGCTCAGGCCACCGGCTTGGAGCGGGCCTTGAACGCCGCCTTGCGCGCGTCCTTGGCCACCTTCTTGTCCGGGTGCAGACGGCCCATCGCCTCCAGGACGTCCGCCGTCGCCGGGTGGTCCACCCGCCAGGCCGCGTCGAAGAAGCCGCTGTGCTGACCGGCGAGACCCTCCACCAGGCCCTGCAGCTCCTCCAGTTCACCGTCCGCGTCGAGCTGCGCCGCGATCGTGTCGATGGCGAGCCAGAAGATCATCGACTCGGGCGGTGCGGGCACGTCAAAGGCGCCGCGCTCGGCCAGCCAGACCCGCGCCAGGCCGCCCAGTTCGGCGTCGTCGAGGACCGCGCGCACCTCGGACTCGGCCTGTGCGCCGACCAGGGTGAGCGCCTGCTGACAGTGCAGCCGGCGCAGCGGCGCACCCTGGTCGACGCCCCGGGCCGCGCCGAGCAGTTCGTGCGCGGCGACGGCGGGCTCGCGCCGGGCCAGCCACTGTTCGGTCTCCGCACGGGCGGCCCGCACGGGGTAGTGCGCGAGACCGTCGAGCAGGACGTCGGCGCCCTTGTCCGCGAGGTCTCCCACGGCCGGCGCGTCGACGCCGCCCTCCAGCATCCGCATACGGATGCCGTAGAGACCGAGAGGGGTCAGCTTGACCAGGCCGTACCGCGAGACGTCCGACTCGTCGACCGCGGACGGAGCCTCGGCGTCGTCCGTGACCTCGGCCATGAGCGCCTCGTCCACCGGCCGGTACTCCACCAGACCGACCGGCTCCAGCAGCCGGAACTGGTCGTCCAGCCGCATCATCGCCACCGAGACCTGCTCCAGCACATCGTCGGTCGGCTCGCCCATGTCGTCCGGCACGATCATCGATGCGGCGAGCGCCGGCAGCGGCACCGGCTCGTCACCCGCGCCGCCATCGGTGACGGTCAGCAGATAGAGGTTGCCGAGCACACCGTCGAGGAACTCGGCCTCCGCGTCCGGGTCCCAGTCCAGTGCCTCGTAGTCGATCTCGCCGTCGTCGCCGATCGCGTCGGCCAGGTCGTCCAGCAGCGGGGCGATCGCGTCGGCGTGCACGGCCTCCAGCGCGTCGAGCCAGATCGCGAGGACGTCCTGCGGTCCGCCGGAGGTGATCAGCGCCAGGTTCTCCCCGGCGGTGGCGGTGCCGTACTCGGCCTCGTCGTCCTCCGGGTCCTCGACGTCCACCAGACCGGTGTCGACAGCGGTACGCCAGGCCTCGCTCGCGTACGCGGGCCCGTCGTCCTCGGCGTCCAGGCCCAGTTCCGCCGCCGCTGCGGCCAGTTGCTCCTCGACCAGCTCGCCGCCCGCACCCACCCGGGTGTCGGGCCCCGCCCAACGGGCGAGCTTCACGGCCCTGGTCAGCAGCGGGGTGGCCAGCGCGTCCCGCGCCAGCTCCGCTTCCGAGTGCAGCCGTACAGGCGGCAGGGTGGGGCGGTCTTCGGGCATCTGCTGCTTCTCCTCGGGGCGTACGGGTCCGGGCTGGGGTGACCGCCGCATGCCCGAAGAGGCAGGGGCGAGGGCCCGGGGCCGCCCCCAGCGTAGACGTATTTCACCGGGTTTCGCCGCGCTCCGGCAGTGTGCACGGGACAGACGGGGACCGCGGGAACGCTCCCATGAGGGCGTTCATCCGTCC
This sequence comes from Streptomyces sp. CA-251247, assembly GCF_050952975.1. Taxonomy (NCBI): domain Bacteria; kingdom Bacillati; phylum Actinomycetota; class Actinomycetes; order Kitasatosporales; family Streptomycetaceae; genus Streptomyces; species Streptomyces sp. CA-251247. Next base: position 1,895,718 of record NZ_CP191861.1, read on the forward strand.
GCCGACCGCCGTACACCCGGCGACTCTTGACAAGTGGCCTGCTCAGCAAAGAGATTGACGCGCGTAGAACAGAAGTGCAGCAACGAATCACCCCTCACCCTCGATTCCGGAGTTCCTCGATGCCTTCCTCAGTCGTACCGAGAACGGCCGCCGTCGCGGCCGTCGTCGCCTCCGCGCTGGCCGCCGGTCTGCTGGACGGATCCACCGCCTCGGCAGCCGCCGAGTCCGAGACCCGGATCCATGACATTCAGGGCTCCACCCGGATATCCCCGCTCGTCGGGCAGCAGGTCACCGAGGTCGCCGGCATCGTCACGGGCGTACGGACCTACGGCTCGTCGCGCGGCTTCTGGTTCCAGGACCCGCAGGCCGACAAGAACCCCGCCACGAGCGAGGGCATCTTCGTCTTCACGGGCGCCACCCCGACCGTCAAGGCCGGCGACTCGGTGCTGGTCTCCGGCACCGTGGGCGAGTTCGTCCCGGGCGGCACCTCCTCCGGCAACCAGTCGCTGACGCAGATCTCCAAGCCGACGATCACGGTCGTCTCCGCCGGCAACCCGCTGCCGGCCCCGGTCACCATCGCCGGCCGCTCCGTGCCCACGGCGTACACCCCGGCCGGCGACCCGGCCGACGGCGGCAGCATCAACTCCCTGCCGCTGAAGCCTCGCACGTACGCCCTCGACTACTACGAGTCCCTCGAGGGCACCAACGTCCGCGTCGGCACCTCCCGCGTCGTCGGTGCGACCGACGCGTTCGCCGAGCTGTGGGTGACGGTCAAGCCGTTCGAGAACCCCACCACGTCCGGCGGTGCCCGCTACGGCTCGTACACCTCGCAGAACGCCGGCCGGCTCCAGATCCAGTCGCTGACGCCCACGGCCGAGCAGCCCTTCCCCAAGGCGAACGTCGGCGACGTGCTCGCCGGACGGACCGAAGGGCCCCTGGACTTCAACCAGTTCGGCGGCTACACACTGACCGCCCGCACGCTCGGCACGGTCGTCGACCGTGGCCTGGAGGCCGAGGAGACCCGCCCGCAGCGCCGGGGCGAGCTCGCCGTCGCCACGTACAACGTGGAGAACCTCGACCCGTCCGACCCGCAGGAGAAGTTCGACGCGCTGGCGAAGGCCGTCGTGGAGAACCTGTCCTCGCCCGACATCCTCGCCCTGGAGGAGATCCAGGACAACAACGGCGCGAAGAACGACGGCACGGTCGCCGCCGACCAGACGGTCAAGAAGTTCACGGACGCGATCGCCGCGGCCGGCGGTCCGGCGTACGAGTGGCGCAGCGTGGACCCGGAGAACAACAAGGACGGCGGCGAGCCCGGCGGCAACATCCGTCAGGTCTTCCTCTTCAACCCCGAGCGGGTCTCCTTCACCGACCGCGCAGGCGGCGACGCCACCACCGCGACCGGCGTCGTCGAGGAGCGCGGACGGGCGGCCCTGACGCTGTCCCCCGGCCGCGTCGACCCCGCGAACACCGCCTGGGAGGCCAGCCGCAAGCCGCTCGCCGGTGAGTTCACCTTCCGCGGCCGTACGGTCTTCGTGATCGCCAACCACTTCGGCTCGAAGGGCGGCGACGAGGCCCTCACCGCCCACCGGCAGCCGCCGAACCGTTCCTCCGAGGTCAAGCGGCTCCAGCAGGCGCAGGCCGTGAACACCTTCGTCAAGCAGATCCTCAAGGCCGACCGCCGCGCCGACGTCCTGGTGCTCGGCGACATCAACGACTTCGAGTTCTCGGCGACGACGAAGGCGCTCACCGACGGCGGCGCGCTCTACCCGGCGATCAAGTCCCTGCCCAGGCCGGAGCGTTACTCCTACGTCTACCAGGGCAACAGCCAGGTGCTCGACCAGATCCTGACCAGCCCCTCGATCGACGACTTCGAGTACGACAGCGTGCACATCAACGCGGAGTTCGCGGACCAGAACAGCGACCACGATCCGCAGGTGCTGCGCTTCCGGCCGTGACGTGGTCCCGTGATCACGTGGACCGCTGATCCGTCGGTCCCGTGAGAGCCCGCACCATTGCCGCTACGTGCCCGCGCCGAGACTCAGCGCGGGCACGTAGCGGTTCACGCCGCCGCCGGTCACACCGGGGTAGGTGCGGACCTTCTCCCAGGGCCCGGTGGGCGAGCCGATGCCGCCGCCCGGCGCGCCCAGTGCCTCGCGGTGCGCGTCGGCGCTCTCCCACTCGGCGTAGTTCAGCACCCGCGTACCGTCCGTACCGATGTGGAAGTGACCGGCGATCCCGCCGGGGTGGGGGTGCGGTTCGCTGTCCAGCGCCACGAAGACGGTGTCCACCCAGTCCCGCCCGCGTTCGGCGTCGGGGCCGTCGAACTCGACATCGACGATCACCACGCAGCCCGGCACCCGCCGGTCGTCCCCGCCGAGCGAGGCGCTGCGGTAGAGCTCGTAGGAGTGCAGCCCGAGCCGTTCGATGCCGGGCACCGCCGCGTCGATCTCCGCGTTCCGGTCGTCCCGCAGGGTCCGGACGAACTCCTGGTAGGCGTCCTCGCCGGTCCACTGCGAGTAGTGCAGCAGTGTGCGGCCGTCCTCGCCCCGGTGGACGGTGTACGAGAGCAGTCCGGTGTCCGGCCAGTCCCTGCTCCGCCAGGCCGTGGCGATGGCGTCGATGGTGGCCCGCTGCCGCTCGGGGGTGCCGACGTCCCAGGTCGACGCCTTGACGACGCCGACACCCGGGCGGGTGAGATCGGGCCTGGCGTCCGGCTGCACGGTCACGGTCATGGTGATGTCCCCTCGGCCCGGCGCGCCCCTGCGGTGCGCCGCTCATCACCAGCCTGAAACATCAACCTTGGTCGAGGTCAACTGCCCGATTCCTCCCGCGGGAGCGCCCAGGCGGTGACGTCCAGCTCGGCCGAGGTACCGATGTCGAGGAAGAACGGCACGGTCTGCGCCTTCTCACCGCGGACGGGCGCGACCACCAGGTACGCCCCCGGCCGGACGGCGTCGAACGAGGTCACCCTGTTGTTCCAGTTCAGGACCGACACGGCGCTCTTGCCGGGCGCCAGGGTGAGGGGCCGAGGTCCCTGGTCCCTGCTGGAGTCCGTGTACGCGTACGCGCCGTGCGTGACCTTCAGCTTCAGCGCATCGCGGTCCTTGTCGAGGGCGCCGATCTGCGGATAGCCCTCGACGCGGTACGGCTTCTTTCCGCAGTTCGTCAGCCGGATCGTGGTGGCCCGCCGCCCCATCGCGGCGTCCACGACACCCGTGACGACGGCAACTCCCGTGTCGGGGCAGGCCGCCTGCGTGGGCCCCGGCGGCTGCTCACCGTCGTTCGGAGTGCGCGGCCCCGGCGCGATCGAGGGCGGACCGGTGTACGGAGCGGGCGTCCCGGTGAGCTTGTCGGCGTGCACCTTCCACCGCGAGTCGGGCGACGTGCTCGCACCGCTCTCGCCCACACCGCCCGACGCCTCTGCGCATCCCGCGAGTACGAGTGCGGCCACCGCCGCGAGCGCCGCTGCCGGCACCGCACCGCTTTGTCGTGCCCTGCCTGTCATGCCGGGTCCCCTCCCCTGTGACATGTCCCTGGTGGCGATCATGTCAGAAGGGCGCCGGCCAACTGTTCAGCTCTACTTGCCCCTCACCCCAAGAAGATCTAAGTAGACCTTCACGGTCTCGCGGGCCGAGACTGCCGGGATGACCACACCGCACCCTTTCGGCCGGGCGCTCTGCGCGATGATCACTCCGTTCACGGCCACCGGCGAGCCCGACCTGGACGCCGCCGCACGCCATGCCGCCCACCTGGTGGCCGAGGGCTGCGACGGGCTGGTCCTCAGCGGAACCACCGGCGAGTCCCCCACCACGACGGACGCCGAGAAGACTGCCCTGGTCCGGGCGGTACGCGCGGCGGTGGGCGAGGGGGTGCCGGTCGTGGCAGGCACCGGCAGCGCGGACACCCGGCACACGGTGGAACAGGCGCGGGCCGCCGAAGCGGCGGGCGCCGACGGGATCCTGGTGGTGACCCCGTACTACAGCCGCCCACCGCAGGCGGCCCTGGAGGCGCACTTCCGCCGGGTCGCGGACGCCGTCGGCGTCCCGGTGATGCTCTACGACATCCCGGGCCGCACGGGCACCCGGATCGAGGTGGAGACGATGCTGCGGCTCGCGGACCATCCGCGGATCGTGGCGGTGAAGGACTGCGCGTACGACCTGCTCGGTTCCACCAAGGTGATCGCGCGGACCTCGCTCGCGTACTACTCCGGGTGCGAGGAGCTGAATCTGCCGCTGTACGCGGTCGGCGGGGCGGGCTTCGTCAGTACGGTCGCCAACGTCGTCCCGGGGCCGCTGCGCGAGGTGCTCGACGCCTTCGACCGGGGTGACACGGCCCGGGCCGCCCGCCTGAACCACCTTCTGCTGCCGCTCACGGAGTTGATGATGGCCGCCGGGCTGCCGGGCACGGTGACGGCGAAGGCGCTGCTGGACGCGGGCCCCGTCCGGGAACCGCTGCAGCCCGCCGGCCGCGAGGCGACCGACGGGCTGCGCAGGGCGTACGGCGAACTGCTCGCCGCCCTCGGTAATGCGTGAGGCCGAAGCCCCGACAGACCCTAGTTGTGGCTGTGCAGGACCTCGTTGAGGCCGCCCCAGACCGCATTGTTCGGCCGGGCCTCGACGGCGCCGGTGACCGAGTTGCGGCGGAAGAGGATGTTGGAGGCACCGGAGAGTTCACGGGCCTTGACGATCTGGCCGTCGGGCATGGTGATCCGGGTGCCCGCCGTGACGTACAGACCGGCCTCGACCACGCACTCGTCGCCGAGCGCGATGCCCACACCGGCCTCGGCACCGACGAGGCAGCGCTCGCCGACGGAGATGATGACATTGCCGCCGCCCGAGAGCGTGCCCATCGTGGAGGCGCCGCCGCCGATGTCGGAGCCGTCGCCCACGACGACGCCCGCGGAGATCCGGCCCTCGACCATGGAGGTGCCCAGCGTGCCGGCGTTGAAGTTGACGAAGCCCTCGTGCATCACGGTGGTGCCCTCGGCGAGGTGCGCACCGAGGCGGACCCGGTCGGCGTCGGCGATACGGACGCCCTTGGGGGCGACGTAGTCCGTCATCCGCGGGAACTTGTCGACGCTGGTCACCTGAAGATGCAGTCCTTCGGCACGGGCGTTGAGCCGTACCGTCTCCAGCGCGTCGACGGCGACCGGACCGAGCGAGGTCCAGGCGACGTTGGCGAGCAGGCCGAAGAGTCCGTCCAGGCTCTGGCCGTGCGGCTTGACCAGCCGGTGGCTCAGCAGGTGGAGGCGGAGGTAGGCGTCGTGCGCGTCGAGCGGCTTCTCGTCGAGCGAGGAGATGACCGTGCGGACGGCGACGACCTCGACACCGCGGCGGGCATCGGCGCCGACGGCCTTCGCGGCTCCTTCGCCGAGCAGTTCGACGGCCCGCTCGGCGGTGAGCCGCTCGGTGCCGGCGGGACCCGGCTCGGCGGTGAGCGCGGGGGCGGGGAACCAGGTGTCGAGGACGGTGCCGTCGGCCGCGATGGTGGCGAGCCCGGCGGCGACGGCGCCGGTGGTGCGAGGAGCAGTGGTGTCGGTCATGGGGAAAACCTAACCGGCGCGGCGCCCGCCGGGCGAACCGGTCTCACGTCCCGGTCGCGAGGACCGCGAGCCCCGCGGCTCCGGCGAGCACCGCGCACGCCGGCCACAGCAGACCGGGTGCGGCGGAGTAGAGCAGACCGCCGATCGGCGGGGCCAGTACCTGCCCGCTGATGGAGGCGCCGGCGTACAGACTCTGGAACCTGCCCTGCGCGTGGGCGGGGGCCTCGTCGGCCACATAGGCGGTGGCGGTGGTCTTGTAGAGGATCTCCCCGGCGGTCAGCGACAGCATCATGGTGATCGCGAAGAGGAGTCCCGCGCCGGGTATCAGAAAGGCGTAGCCGAGCCCGACGAGCAGCAGTCCGGTGCCGATGACAGGGAGCGGGGCGCGTCTGCGCAGGGCGTGTGCGACGGGGAGTTCGAGGCACAGGATGACACCGCCGTTGACGGCGAGGAGCCAGCCGTAGACCTGGGTGTCCAGGCCGTGGTCGGCGAGCGAGAGGGGCAGCGTCGAGTACTGCTGCCGGTAGACGAGATCGACGCAGCCGATCGCGAGGAGCAGCACCAGCACGGCGGGCCGCGCGCGCAGTTCGCGCAGGACGCCGGGGGCGTCGGGGTCGCGTACGGGCTTGGCGTGCACGGCCGCGCGGGCCGGGAGCACGCGCGAGGCGTATCCGGCGAACGCGAGCGTCCCGACACCGTCGGCGACGAAGAGCCAGTCGTAGGAGACGGTGGTGGCGAGCAGTGCGCCGAGCGGCGGCCCGAGGGTGAAGCCGGCGTTGCCCGCGAAGCGCATCACGGCGAAGCCCTGACGGCGCGAGCCCTCGGGGACGGAGACGGCGACGAGCGCGGCGCTCGCGGCCCGGACGACGCCGGTGGCGTACTCGGCGAGCGGCAGGGCGGCACAGAGCACGGGGATCGGAAGCACCGGCAGGGCGACGAGCACCACGCCGGCGACCGTCGCGCCGGCGAGGAGGGCCCGGCGATGACCGTGGCGGTCGCCGAACCATCCGCCGGTGAAGTTGCCGGCGACGAGCCCGGCGCCCCCGATTCCGCTGATCACGCCCGCCTCGGCGACGGTGAGACCGCGAGGACCGGTCAGATACAGGAAGAGATAGACGAAGGTGAAGCTGACGGCGGAGTTGAAGAACGCCCCGAAGGCGAGCAGTCGCACGGTCCGTGGCACGTTCCGCAGCATGTTCACATCGCCCCCCGAGTAAGTCTCTATCGGGAACTGACTATCTCAGCGGGCGGGAGCAAGGTCAACGGGCTTTGCCCGCGGCGGTGTTCGGACGACGGCCGTTCCGACGACCGCTGTTCCGACGACGGCCGTTCCGACGACGGCTGTTCAGCCGATGACGCGGGCCAGCACATCACGCGCGTACTCCGCGTCGTACGGCGCGTCGGTGAGGAGCACCTGGAGACAGACGCCGTCCATCAGCGCGATGAGGGCGCGGGCCGTGACGGGATCGGTCCTGCGGGCCAGGATCTCGGCGACCGAGTCGGTCCACTCGGCCGCCACCGGCCGCAGCGCGGGCCTGCGCAGGGCCGCCAGATAGAGCTCGTACTCCAGCTCCACCCCGGTGCGCTCCCCCGAGAGCCACTCCCCCATCAGCCGGGCGAGTTCGGTGGCGAGATCGGCGTCCGGGTCGGCGAGCGCCCGGCTGTCGCGCACCGCCGCGCCGAAGCCCTCGTTGGCCTGCCGCAGCGCGGCGACCAGCAGCTCATCCAGCGAGGCGAAGTGGTACGTCGTCGAGCCGAGCGGCACATCGGCCTCGGCCGCCACCGTGCGATGGCTGAGCCCGGCGATCCCGCGGCGCCCGACCACCCGGATCGCGGCGTCGATGATGCGCTGCCGGCGCTCGGGGTCGTACCGGCGGGGCATCAGTGCGCCCCGCCCAGATTGAGCACCACCACTCCGGCGATCACCAGCAGGATGCCGCCGATCTTCACCAGGCTGGTCGACTCCCCCAGGAAGATCATGCCGATGGCGGCAACCGCCGCGGTCCCGATGCCCGCCCAGATCGCGTAGGCGGTGCCCACGGACATGGTCTTGAGGGTCTGGGCGAGCAGAGAGAAGGCGATCACATAGCCGACGATGGTCAACACCGAGGGCCACAGCTTGGTGAAGCCGTCGCTGTACTTCATGGCCGTGGTGCCGGCCACCTCCGCCACGATGGCCGCGGCGAGCAGTCCGTATCCCATGCGTACAAGCGTACACAACGTTGCGTACGACCGTACACAAAGCGCGGGTGCACACATGACGAAGCGACCGTGTCCACCGGATGGCCCGGCGGTCACGGCCGCTTGTGTCGTGCGGGGTGGGGACGGATCAGACGTTGAACCCCAGCGCGCGCAGCTGCTCGCGCCCGTCGTCCGTGATCTTGTCCGGGCCCCACGGCGGCATCCAGACCCAGTTGATCTTCAGCTCGTTGACGAGACCGTCCGTCGCCGACTTCGCCTGGTCCTCGATCACATCGGTCAGCGGGCAGGCCGCCGACGTCAGCGTCATGTCCAGCGTCGCGATGTTGGAGTCGTCGATGTGGATGCCGTAGATCAGACCGAGGTTGACCACGTCGATGCCCAGCTCGGGGTCGACGACGTCGTACAGCGCCTCGCGGACTTCTTCCTCGGAGGCCGGCTTCAGCGCCGCCCCTGCGTTCTCCGTCATGCCGTCTTCCTCTCGGGGCTCTCACCCAGCGCCTGTGCGGTCGCGTCCTTCCAAGCCATCCAGCTCAGCAGCGCGCACTTCACCCGGGCCGGGTACTTGGAGACACCGGCGAACGCGACCGCGTCCTCCAGCACCTCCTCCATCGCGTCGTCGGGCTCGATCTGGCCCTTGGACTGCATCAGCTCCAGGAAGGTCGCCTGGATCTTCTGCGCGTCCGCGAGGTCCTTGCCGACCAGCAGGTCGTTGAGCACGGAGGCGCTGGCCTGGCTGATGGAACAGCCCTGGCCCTCGTAGCTCACGTCCTCGATGCGGTCGCCGTCGTACTTCACGCGCAGCGTGATCTCGTCACCGCACGTCGGGTTGACGTGGTGCACCTCGGCGTCGCCGTCCCGCAGACCACGCCCGTGCGGGTGCTTGTAGTGGTCCAGGATGACTTCCTGGTACATCGAATCCAGCTTCACGCGTCAATCCCTCATCCGAAGAAGTTACGGACGTGCTCCAGCCCGTCGACGAGGGCATCGACCTCGCCGGGCGTGGAGTACAGATAGAACGACGCTCGCGTGGTCGCAGGAATTCCGTACCGCAGGCAGACCGGGCGGGCGCAGTGGTGGCCGACACGGACGGCGATGCCCAGCTCGTCCAGGACCTGGCCGACGTCGTGCGGGTGGATGTCACCGAGCGTGAAGGAGATCGCGGCACCGCGGTCCTCGGCCGTCACCGGGCCGATGATCCGCAGACCGGGCACCTCCTGGAGCCGCTTCACCGCGTACTCGGTGATCGCGTGCTCGTGAGCGGCGACGTTCTCCATGCCGATGGCGTTCAGGTAGTCCACCGCCGCGCCGAGACCGACGGCCTGGGCGATCGGAGGCGTACCGGCCTCGAACTTGTGCGGCGCGGGAGCGTACGTCGACGAGTGCATCGACACCGTCTCGATCATCTCGCCGCCGCCGAGGAACGGCGGCAGGTCCTCGAGCAGCTCCTGCCGGCCCCACAGCACGCCGATACCGGTCGGCCCGCACATCTTGTGGCCGGTGAAGGCCACGAAGTCCGCGCCGAGCGCCTGGACGTCGACCGGCATGTGCGGCACGGCCTGCGAGGCGTCGATCAGCACCAGCGCGCCGACCTCCTGCGCACGGCGGACGATCGCGTCGACCGGGTTGATGGTGCCCATGATGTTGGAGACCAGCACGAAGGAGACGATCTTCGTCTTCTCGTTGATGAGCTCGTCGATGTTGGACAGGTCGAGACGGCCGTCGTCGGTGAGGCCGAACCACTTCAGCTTCGCGCCGGTGCGCTGCGAGAGCAGCTGCCACGGAACGATGTTGGAGTGGTGCTCCATCTCCGTGATGACTATCTCGGTCTCGTGGTCCACCCGGTAGGGCTCGTCGGCCCAGCCGAGCATGTTGGCCACGAGGTTGAGCGACTCCGAGGCGTTCTTGGTGAAGATCACCTCGTCGCGGCTCGGAGCGTTGATGAAGGACGCGACCTTGTCACGTGCGCCCTCGTACAGCGCCGTGGCCTCCTCTGCGAGGACGTGCACACCGCGGTGGACGTTGGCGTTGTGACGCTCGTAGTACTCGGTGACGGCGTCCAGCACCTGGCGCGGCGTCTGCGAGGTCGCCGCGTTGTCCAGGTACACGAGCTTCTTGTCGTCGTGGAGCACCCGGTCGAGGATCGCGAAGTCCTTGCGGATCGCCTCGGTGTCGAGGAGGCCCGGCAGCTGTGTCACGCGGATACGCCACCCTTCGTGTATGCCTCGTAGCCCTCGGACTCGAGCTTGTCGGCGAGCTCGGCGCCGCCGGACTCGGCGATGCGCCCGTTCGCGAAGACGTGGACGAAGTCGGGCTTGATGTAGCGCAGGATGCGCGTGTAGTGGGTGATCAGCAGGGTGCCGACCTCACCGGTCTCGCGGACGCGGTTGACGCCCTCGGAGACGGTGCGCAGCGCGTCGACGTCCAGACCGGAGTCCGTCTCGTCGAGGATCGCGATCTTCGGCTTGAGGAGCTCCAGCTGAAGGATCTCGTGGCGCTTCTTCTCACCGCCGGAGAAGCCCTCGTTGACGTTGCGCTCGGCGAACGCCGGGTCCATGTGGAGCTGCTCCATGGCGGTCTTGACCTCCTTCACCCAGGTACGCAGCTTGGGTGCCTCGCCGCGGATCGCGGTGGCGGAGGTGCGCAGGAAGTTGGAGACCGAGACGCCGGGGACCTCGACCGGGTACTGCATGGCGAGGAACATGCCGGCGCGGGCGCGCTCGTCGACGGACATCTCCAGGACGTCTTCGCCGTCCAGGGTCACGGTGCCACTGGTGATCGTGTACTTGGGGTGGCCCGCGATGGAGTAGGCGAGGGTCGACTTGCCGGAGCCGTTGGGGCCCATGATGGCGTGCGTCTCGCCCTGCTTCACGGTCAGGTCGACGCCCTTGAGGATCTCCCGGGGGCCGTTCTCGGCCTCGACGGAAACGTGCAGGTCGCGGATTTCAAGCGTTGCCATGGGTGACTCAGGACTCCTGGGTGACGGAGACGAGCACATCGTCCCCTTCGATCTTGACGGGGTATACGGGGACGGGGCGCGTCGCGGGCAGTCCGGACGGCTTGCCGGTGCGGAGGTCGAAGCTCGAGCCGTGCAGCCAGCACTCGATCTGGCAGTCCTCCACCTCGCCCTCGGACAGCGAGACGTTCGCGTGCGAGCAGATGTCGTTGATCGCGAACACCTCGCCCTCGGTGTGGACGAGCGAGACGGGCGTGCCGTCGAGTTCCACCCTTTTGGGGGTGTCCTCCTCCAGCTCGCTCAGCGCACAGGCCTTGACGAAGGACATCAGACCGACGCCTCCAGCTCCGCGTCGATCTTGGCGAGCAGCCGCTCCTCGACGTCCGGGAGACCGATCTGCTGGACCAGTTCGGCGAAGAAGCCGCGGACCACCAGTCGGCGGGCCTCATCGGCGGGGATGCCGCGGGCCTGGAGGTAGAAGAGCTGCTCGTCGTCGAAGCGGCCGGTGGCGGAGGCGTGGCCGGCGCCGACGATCTCGCCGGTCTCGATCTCCAGGTTCGGCACCGAGTCGACCCGCGCGCCGTCCGTGAGGACGAGGTTGCGGTTCATCTCGTAGGTGTCGGTGCCCTCGGCCGCGGCCTGGATGAGCACGTCACCGATCCACACCGCGTGCGCCTCGTCGCCCTGGAGCGCGCCCTTGTAGACCGCGTTGGACTTGCAGTGCGGGGTGTTGTGGTCGACCAGGAGACGGTGCTCCTGGTGCTGGCCCTTGTCGGTGAAGTACAGACCGAAGAGCTCGGCCTCGCCGCCGGTGCCCGCGTAGGAGACCCGCGGGTGGAGCCGGACGACGTCGCCGCCGAAGGTCACCACGACGGACTTGAACGAGGCGTCGCGGCCGACCAGCGCATTGTGCTGGGCGACGTGGACGGCCTTGTCGTCCCAGTCCTGCACGGAGACGACGGTGAGCTTGGCGCCGTCGCCCACCACGAAGTCCACGTTGGCGGCGATGACCGCGTCACCGGTGTGGTCGATGACCACGACGGCCTCGGCGAACGCGCCGAGCTCGATGAGCTGGTGGCCGAAGGTGGTACCGCCCTCGCCGTGCACGGCGATCCGGACGGGCTCGGTGAGCACCGTGTCCTTGGGGACCGTGACGACCGAGGCCTTCTCGAAGGAGGAGTACGCCTGGGCGGCGACCCGGTCCACCGGGGTGCCGGCGCGGCCGAGGCGGGCGTCGTCACGGCCGACGGTCTCGACGATGACGCCCTCGGGCGCGTCGATCTCGACGGTGACGGCGCCGCCCGTCGCGACGGCGGTGCCGTCGTGCAGACCGGCCAGCCGCTCCAGTGGAGTGAAGCGCCACTCCTCCTCACGGCCGTGCGGGACCGGGAAGTCCGCCACGTCGAACGAGGGGGGCGCACTCATACGAGTGGCGACGGTGGACTCGGCGGCCACCGCGATCGAACCGGCGGTGGTGGACCCCACCGGAATGTTCTGAGCCTCAGCCATGGCTGTCGGGGTGCTCTCTCTCTGCCTCTGCGTAAGAAATCAGTCGCTGCTGGAAGGGCGGACCGGGACTAACCGACCGAGCCCTCCATCTGCAGCTCGATCAGCCGGTTGAGCTCCAGCGCGTACTCCATGGGGAGCTCCTTGGCGATCGGCTCGACGAAGCCGCGCACGATCATCGCCATCGCCTCGAACTCCGTCATGCCACGGCTCATCAGGTAGAAGAGCTGGTCCTCGGAGACCTTGGAGACGGTCGCCTCGTGGCCCATGGACACGTCGTCCTCGCGGACGTCCACGTAGGGGTAGGTGTCCGAGCGGGAGATCGTGTCGACCAGCAGCGCGTCACAGAGCACGTTGGACTTCGCGCCCGGCGCACCCTCGCCGATCTCGATCAGACCGCGGTAGGAGGTACGGCCGCCGCCTCGCGCCACCGACTTGGAAACGATGTTGGAGGAGGTGTTCGGAGCCATGTGGACCATCTTGGCGCCGGCGTCCTGGTGCTGGCCCTCGCCCGCGAAGGCGATGGACAGGGTCTCGCCCTTGGCGTGCTCGCCCATCAGGTAGACCGCCGGGTACTTCATGGTCACCTTGGAGCCGATGTTGCCGTCGACCCACTCCATGGTCGCGCCCTCGTAGGCCACGGCCCGCTTGGTGACCAGGTTGTAGACGTTGTTCGACCAGTTCTGGATCGTCGTGTAGCGGCAGCGGCCGCCCTTCTTGACGATGATCTCGACCACGGCGCTGTGCAGCGAGTCCGAGGAGTAGATCGGCGCGGTGCAGCCCTCGACGTAGTGGACGTAGGCGTCCTCGTCGACGATGATCAGCGTCCGCTCGAACTGGCCCATGTTCTCCGTGTTGATACGGAAGTAGGCCTGGAGCGGGATGTCGACCTGGACACCCTTGGGCACGTAGATGAACGAGCCACCGGACCAGACGGCGGAGTTCAGCGACGCGAACTTGTTGTCGCCGACCGGGATGACCGTGCCGAAGTACTCCTGGAAGAGCTCGGGGTGCTCCTTCAGCGCGGTGTCCGTGTCGAGGAAGATGACGCCCTGCTCCTCCAGGTCCTCACGGATCTGGTGGTAGACGACCTCGGACTCGTACTGGGCCGCGACACCGGCGACGAGGCGCTGCTTCTCCGCCTCCGGGATGCCGAGCTTGTCGTACGTGTTCTTGATGTCCTCGGGCAGCTCCTCCCAGGACGCCGCCTGCTTCTCCGTGGAGCGCACGAAGTACTTGATGTTGTCGAAGTCGATACCCGACAGGTCGGAGCCCCAGCTCGGCATCGGCTTCTTGTCGAACAGGCGCAGACCCTTGAGCCGCAGCTTCAGCATCCACTCCGGCTCGTTCTTCTTCTCCGAGATGTCGCGGACGACCGCCTCGGAGAGGCCGCGCTTGGCCGCGGCACCTGCCGCGTCGGAGTCGGCCCAGCCGAATTCGTACGTACCCAGGCCCTCGAGTTCGGGGTGGGCAGTCTCCGTGGGGAGAGTCATGCGGGGTTCCTCCCGGCCGTGCTTGCAGATGCTGATGATGGTGTGGTCTTGGGAATGAACGTCGTGCACACACCGTCGCCGTGGGCGATGGTGGCCAGGCGCTGCACATGCGTGCCGAGCAGGCGGGAGAAGAATTCCGTCTCCGCCTCGCACAGCTGTGGGTACCGCTCGGCGGCGTGGGCGACCGGGCAGTGATGCTGGCAGAGCTGCTCCCCCGCCTGGGCATTGGGGGCGCTACGCGCCGCAGCAGCGTACCCGTCGGCACTCAGCGCCTTGGCCAGTGCTTCCGTGCGCTGCTCCGGGGCGGCCGCCTCGAGGGCCTTGCGGTAGGTCTCCGCCTGGGCCTCGATACGGTCCCGGGCGAAAGCGGCGACGGCCGCCTCTCCCGCCGCTCCGCCGCCCGCGGACCGCTCGATCCAGCGGAGGGCGTCCACGGCCAGTGCGTCGTACGACTGGTCGAAGGCGTCCCGGCCGCAGTCGGTCAGGGCGAACACCTTGGCGGGCCTGCCGCGGGTGCGCGCGCCGTAGATGCGCTGTTCCCGGGGCTCGACGACATTGTCGGCGACGAGCGTGTCGAGGTGGCGGCGTACGGCTGCCTGGGTGAGTCCGAGGCGTGAGGCGAGGTCGGCCACGGTGGACGGGCCGTGGTCCAGCACGGACCGCGCGACCCGGTTGCGCGTCGAGTGATCCGAGCGCACACCGGTCGTGAGTTCCTCCTGCGGAGCCTCGCCGACGTTTTTCACAACACCATTGTTGCGTAATTCCTCCGGAGGTGACAACCGCCGTCCGGTCGCCGGACCGGTGCGCTGCGTCACTAAGGGTTACCTAACGAAAACACCCGTCCGGGAGCGCCCGGACCCGCTCTGAGCTGGTCGTTCTCCGGAATTCGGCGCCTCGGAAAAGCACTGGTCGACCTTGATCGTATTCAGCGAAAGTTACGCCGGAATCGGTCAGGAAACGCAGACGGAGGTACCCGGGTCAGGCGATGCCCGGCTCGATCCGGTACGTCTTCGGACCCGCTCCCCGAGCCGCCCCACGGCCCGCCTAGACTTCCGGCATGCGAAGCGAGCCCGCCGTCCAGATCCGGGGCCTGGTCAAGCGGTACGGATCCAGGACGGCCGTGGACGGCCTCGATCTCGAGGTCCCCCAGGGCTTGGTGACCGCTGTCCTCGGCCCCAACGGTGCCGGCAAGACCACCACCATCGAGACGTGCGAGGGCTACCGCCGCCCCGACGGCGGCACGGTCCGGGTCCTCGGGCTCGACCCGATCGCCGACGCCGCGGACCTGCGCCCCCGGATCGGCGTGATGCTCCAGTCCGGCGGGGTCTACTCCGGCGCACGCGCCGAGGAGATGCTGCGCCACATGGCGAAGCTGCACGCCCACCCGCTCGACGTGGACGCCCTGATCGAGCGGCTCGGCCTCGGCAGCTGCGGCCGTACGTCCTACCGGCGCCTCTCGGGCGGACAGCAGCAGCGGCTTGCGCTGGCGATGGCCGTCGTCGGCCGCCCCGAGCTGCTCTTCCTCGACGAGCCG
The DNA here is from genome assembly GCF_050952975.1 of Streptomyces sp. CA-251247. Lineage (NCBI taxonomy): Bacteria > Bacillati > Actinomycetota > Actinomycetes > Kitasatosporales > Streptomycetaceae > Streptomyces > Streptomyces sp. CA-251247. The sequence continues at coordinate 1,910,951 of NZ_CP191861.1, forward strand.
ACCGCGGGCCTCGACCCGCAGGCCCGGCGCTCCACGTGGGACCTGGTGCGCGAACTGCGCGCCGACGGCGTCTCCACCGTGCTGACCACCCACTTCATGGACGAGGCCGAGGCCCTCGCCGACAATGTCGCGATCGTCGACGCGGGCCGGATCATCGCCCAGGGCAGTCCCGAGCAGTTGTGCCGGGGCGGGGCCGAGAACACCCTGCGCTTCACCGGCCGGCCCGGCCTCGACGTCGGCTCGCTGCTGAAGGCGCTGCCCGACGGCACCGAGGCGGTCGAGCTGACGCCCGGCGCGTACCGGATAACCGGCCAGGTCGACCCGCAGCTGCTGGCGACCGTCACGTCCTGGTGCGCCCAGCACGGGGTGATGCCGGACGGCATCTCGGTCGAGCGCCACACCCTCGAGGATGTCTTCCTGGAGCTGACCGGCAAGGAGCTGCGCTGATGAGCGCCGGTACATACGCACCGCGGCCGGGTGCCGCGCCGCTGGTCCGGATGATCGGGGCGCAGGCCGCGTTCGAGACGAAGATGCTGCTGCGCAACGGCGAACAGCTGCTGCTCACCGTGGTCATCCCCTCGCTCGTGCTGGTGCTGTTCTCGACCGTCGGCATCATCGACACCGGCGCGGGTGAGCCCGTCGACTTCCTCGCCCCCGGTGTGCTCGCGCTCGCCGTGATGTCCACCGCCTTCACCGGCCAGGCCATCGCCACCGGCTTCGAGCGGCGCTACGGAGTGCTCAAGCGGCTCGGCGCCTCGCCGCTGCCCCGCTGGGCCCTGCTGAGCGCCAAGACGCTCTCCGTCCTCGCCACCGAGGTTCTCCAGGTCGCCCTGCTGACGGTGATCGCCTTCGCCCTCGGCTGGTCCCCGCAGGGGGACCCCCTCTCCGTCCTGCTGCTGCTCGTCCTCGGCACCGTCGCCTTCTCGGGCCTCGGACTGCTGATGGCCGGAACCCTGCGGGCCGAGGCGACCCTCGCCGCCGCGAATCTGGTCTTCCTGCTGCTGCTGGTGGGCGGCGGGGTGATCGTGCCGCTGGACCGGTTCCCCGACGGCGTCGAGTCGGTGCTCGCCCTGCTGCCGATCTCGGCTCTCTCCGACGGGCTGCGCGATGTGCTCCAGCACGGCGCGTCGCTGCCGTGGGGCGATCTGGGCATCCTCGCCGTCTGGTCGGTGCTCGGGCTCGGCGCGGCGGCCCGCTGGTTCCGCTGGGAGTGACGCGCCGCTTTCCCCGGTGCCGGAAGTGACCCGCGTCTTCCGTAGGTACTGACCCACGCGCCAGTATGGCTGCGAAGATCAGCGCGTGGGAGGCCTCGATGGAACGGACTGCCGCACTCCGACTCGACGCGGAGTGGACGAAGGTCAGATCCGGCAGAGCCGGGGTGTCGCCGGACGAACGTGAGCGGATGCTGATCGAGCTGATCGCCGCCCTCACCCCGCACGCCGCACACGATCTCCCGCTCACCGCCCGGCTGAGTCTGCGCTACGGAGATCTGGCCCGGCACCACTTCGACACCGGCCGCCGCGCGGACGCGCTGATCGCCGTGCACGAGGCCGTACGGACGTGTGCCGAGCCTGCCGTGCACGACCCGGAGCACGCCCGCTGGTACGCCAGGGCCCTGATCAGCCAGGCCGTCTATCTCGCCGAACCCCTCAGCGACGAACTGGGGCTGCCGCGCTACGCCTTCCAGCCGGTCGGCGACCGGCCTCCGGTCGAGGCCCGCGCGGACGGCATCGCCGCTCTCGCGGCCGTCCACCGCGCGATCAAGGTCTGGGAGAGCCTCGATCTGTCGGACCCGCAGAACCGGGAGGGCCTGGCCCAGGCCCATGCCTTCCTCGGCGACCGGCTGGAGGAGCTCGGCGATCCGGTGGAGGCCGCGGCCTGGGCCGTGCGGGCGGAGCGGGAGTACCACGAGCTGTGGTCGGGTGCGCAGGTGCGGGAGAGTCTGCAGGCGGCGACGCTGGAGCATCTGGGGGACCAGCTGGAGCGGCGGTTGCGGCGCTGCCCGTTCAAGGGCGGCCTGACGCGGCTGCGGTCCGAGGACCTGCTGCCCGGCCGGCTGCACCCGCTGGCGGTGGTGGCCGCCCGTATCGAGGGCGCCGAACCGGACACCATCGCCGAGGGGCTGGACCTGGACCCCGCCGAGGTACGCCGGATGCTGCGGGCCCGGTCGTGGCGAGCGGTGTGGCGGTTCGACATCCGCGGCGCGGAGGGCGGGCCCTGGGTCCCGATGGAGTACCCGTGGCGGGGCATGGACGCGGTGACCGACCGCAGTGCGGCGGCCGTGGGCCAGGAGCTGACCGATGCGTTCCTGCACTCCCCCGCGCGTCCGGGCCCGGCGGCGTCGTGGCGGATCGCCGTGTGGTGGGAGGAGGAGGACCACCTCGACGGGTCGCGCTTCCGCCGGACGTACGGCCCGGAGCCGGACCGGGCACCGGGGACGGGAGCGCGGGGCGCCCCGGACCTGGAGGCGGCCCGGCCCGAGGCAGGCGCCGGACCTCCTGCGGACGCGCCCTGACACCCCCGCACCCGCTGCCGGCGTCCTGACACCCGGCGCCCCCGCGACCCGACGCGCCTGCCGTCCGGCGCACGCGGAACCAGCAGCCCCCTCTGCACGTGCACGCCCATATCCGCTCGTTCCGGCACGCGAGGCCGACCCTCGTGAATGCATGCACAAGGCCCCGCCTACCATGGTGCCCGTGCAAACCCCCCTCGCCCTCATCGCCCGACGCTGGACGCCCACCCCCAGGACTCTCCGGCGCGCCGCGCTCTCCGCCGTCGTCATGAGCGTGGTCATCATCGTCACGGGTGGCGCGGTCCGCCTGACCGGCTCCGGTCTCGGCTGCGACACCTGGCCCAAGTGCACGGACGACAGCCTCTTCGCCACACCCGAGCAGGGCCTGCACGGCGCGATCGAGTTCGGCAACCGGATGCTGACCTACGTCCTGTCGGCCGCGGTCGGCTGGGCCATCATCGCGGCGCGCTCCACGAAGCCGCGGCGCCGCGGGCTGACCCGGCTCGGGTGGGCACAGTTCTGGATCGTGGCGAGCAACGCGGTGCTGGGCGGCATCACGGTGTGGGCGGGCCTCAACCCGTGGACCGTGGCGGGGCACTTCCTGGCCGCCAACGCACTGCTCACCGTCGCGGTGATCACCTGGCACCGGGCCGGCGAGGGCGACACCGCACCGCGTCCGCGGGTCCCGCGCCCGGTCCGCAGGCTGTCCTGGGCCATCGTCGTCACCTCCGCACTGCTGATCGCGCTGGGCACCTCGGTGACCGGTTCCGGCAAGCACGCCGGTGACAGCAGCGACGTCCCGCGCATGCCGTGGGACTGGGTGGACGCCGCACACGTCCACGCGATCGCGGCCTGGGTGGTCTGCGCGCTGGCGCTCGCCATGTGGCTGGTGCTGCGGGTCGTGGACGCCCCCGACGACACCCGGGCCCGCGCCCGCGACCTGCTGCTGGTGCTCCTGGCACAGGGCGTCATCGGCTACGTCCAGTACTTCACCCAGGTCCCCGAGGCCCTGGTCGCGGCGCACATGCTCGGGTCCGCGCTGATGTGGATCGCGGTAGTGCGCCTCGCGCTCAGCCTGCGGGAGCGTCCGCAGCCGACGGCGGAGATCCCGGCCCAGGGCGACGTGGCGCTGTCCCGCGCCTGAGCACGGACTCACCGCCGGCTTCTACGGACTCACCACCTGCTTCTCAGGTCGGGGCCTGCTGATCACACCGCGTCCAGCAGCCCGTAGACACGGCGGGCGTTGGCCGAAGAGATCATCGTCGCCACCCGCTGGGCGTCGGTCCGGGACCACGCACCGTCGCCGACCCAGTCGCCGAGCACCCGCGCCAGCGACTCCCTGAAGATCCTGGCGCCCACCACATGCAGCTCGGGCAGCCCCCGCGCGCCGCTGGAGAACAGCAGCTTGCCGAACGGCGCGAGCTCCAGGATCTCCGCCAGTACGGCGGCCGCCCGGGCGCCCGTGTGCACGAGCGCCGGTCCGAGGTCCGCGTACACATGGGGGAAGACACTCGCCAGATGGGCCGCGTGGCGGTGGTACGGATAGCCGTGCAGCAGCACGAGGTCGGTTCCGAGCCCCGCGGTCGCGGCGGCGAAACTCGCCAGCAGCATCGGGTCCTCCACACCCACATGGAGCTGGAGCGGCAGCCCGGAGGCGACGGCGATCCACAGCACGTGCCGCACGAGGACGGGGTCGGTGAGTGTGCCGCCGACCTGGCGCGCGGCCAGCCAGCGCCCGACCGCCCCGCGCACCTCGCCGGGGCCCGGAGGCTCCGGCGCGAGGGCGAGCCCGTGGCACACGGCGGCGACAGAGGTGAAGGCCACGGCGGACGCGGCGGCGCCGTGGACGGCTTCGGCGAGGTTGGCGAGGAAGCCCTCGACGGTGCCCGAGGTGTCGGCGACCTGTTCGGCGAGGAGTTCGAGCCGTACGATCTCGCGGGCCTCGGCCGCGCCGGCGGCGGCAATCTCCGGCGGCCCGGTGAGATCCCCCGGCAGTCCGGTGTCCACCAGATAGGTGGAGATGCCGCTGCCTCTCAGCAGCCGTCTGCCCGCCTCCAGCACCCCGAGCTCACGGCGCCGGGCGAGATAGCGGGCAGGCGGGCAGTGCGGTTCGAGCCCCAGCAGGGGTGGGCACCAGCGCCGGACGGCGAACCCCGTCTGGGTGTCGAAGAAGGTCGTGCCCGGCGCGGGCGGTCCTGCGGTGCGGCCCAGATGCGCCTCGAAGGTGCCGAGACCGAGCTCGGTGCGGAGCACCCCGTGGCAGTACTGGTCCACGAGGGTCGGGGTGTCGATCATCCGGGCTCCCAGTCGTGGACCGTGTTTCCACAGTCCTAACGGGTGACACCCCGGCGAGGTGTTGCTCAGCCGTTGGAAGGACCGCCGACCTGGATGCCCGCCATACGGCTCCACTCGTACGGCCCTGTGCGGACCTTGGCGGCCAGCTCACCGTCGAAGGAGTCGTGGAGGGTGAGGCCGGCCTTCTCGGCGGCGGCGGCCGCGATCGCGTGGTTCGGCGCCACGAGGTCGCCCCATTCGCCGTCCTCGCCGATGAGCACGATCCGGGTGCCCGCCTGGCCGAGGTACTCGATGGTCCCGTCGGCGCCGCCGTGCGCCTTGGCGAAGGCGCCGATCTGCTTGGCGATCCGGGCCGCCTTGCGCTCCACCTGGCTGTCTGCCTGCTGCGTGTCTGCCATGGGGCGATGCTACTCGCGGGTAGTCGGCACCGGCCACGGCGGGTGCACGTGGCATGGGCCACGGCAGGGGGCCGACACAGGAAGAAAGGGGTCCTGCGCAGGAAATGCTCCGGCGCAGGAAGGGGTCTAGCGCAGGAAGGGGTCCACCGCGACCGCCACGAACAGCAGCGAGACATAGGTGATGGACCAGTGGAAGAGCCGCATCTCCTTGAGCTTGCCGCCCATCACCTCGGCCTTGGCCCGTGACTGGAGCGCGTGTGCCTCCCACAGCCACCAGCCGCCGGCCGCCAGCGCCACCACCGTGTAGAACCATCCGGTGTAGCCGAGCGGGGTGAGCAGCAGGGAGACCGCGACCATCACCCAGCTGTAGAGGACGATCTGGCGGGCCACCACCTTGTTGGAGGCGACGACCGGGAGCATCGGCACACCCACGCGCGCATAGTCCTCCTTCACCTTCATCGACAGCGGCCAGTAGTGCGGCGGCGTCCAGAAGAAGATGACGAGGAAGAGGATGAGCGCGGCCCAGGACACCGAGTTGGTGACGGCGGACCAGCCGATCAGGACCGGCATGCAGCCGGCGATGCCGCCCCACACGATGTTCTGCGCGGTGCGCCGCTTCAGGATCATCGTGTAGACGATGACGTAGAAGAGGAGCGCGCCGAGCGAGAGCGCCGCTGACAGCCAGTTGACGAGCAGTCCGAACCAGAGGGTGGAGACCACCGTGAGGGTGAGCCCGAAGACCAGTCCCTCGCGCGGCGACACCATGCCGGTCACCAGGGGCCGCTGCGACGTACGGTCCATCAGGGCGTCGATGTCGCGGTCGATGTACATGTTGAGCGCGTTCGCGCCACCCGCGGAGAGATAGCCGCCGACACAGGTGGTGAGCACCAGCCACAGGTCGGGCACGTCCTGAGCGGCCAGGAACATCACCGGCACCGTGGTGATCAGCAGCAGTTCAATGATCCGTGGCTTGGTCAACGCCACGAAGGCCTTGACCCGGGCCCCGAACGGCCGGTGACCGCGGTTCCTGCGGAACTCCCCCGCGGTCTCGACGGCATGGGCGGTGCCACCACCCGCTGGACGGGATTCGACGGCCGTCACGCACACCCCTGACAGAGACTCCTTGCAAGCCCGGGCAAGGAGAAAGGGCCCGGTAAAGACTTGCGCGTACCACGCCACTCTAGACGTTGCCCATACGTCGTCCCGCACGGGGGTGGCGTCGTGTTGAGCAGCGACCCGGGCCTGTGCGTATAGGTCGTCGAAGCGCGTCGAGCAGGCCGCCGGGAGGCGAAGTCGTCCCGGGGGCTGCACCCTGGCTGTGTCCGATTTTGTGAAAGGCATGCACTCGAAAAGGTGCGCGTTGTTCCGGGGGTAGGCTCGACAACGCCCGGTGCTTCCGTCGTCACCGGGATACGACATGTGGAGAGGAGCCCTGACTCAGGGTGAGCACCAAGCCGACCACCACAGACCTCGAGTGGACCGATCTGGACCAGCGGGCCGTCGATACCGTCCGCGTCCTGGCCATGGATTCCGTACAGAAGGTCGGCAACGGCCACCCCGGTACGGCCATGAGCCTCGCGCCCGCCGCGTACGTCCTGTTCCAGAAGCTGATGCAGCACGACCCGGCCGACCCGGACTGGACCGGCCGTGACCGGTTCGTCCTGTCCGCCGGTCACTCGTCGCTGACCCTCTACATCCAGCTCTACCTGGCCGGTTACGGCCTGGAACTCGACGACCTCAAGGCCTTCAGGACCTGGGGTTCGAGGACCCCCGGACACCCGGAGTACGGACACACCCCCGGCGTCGAGACGACGACCGGCCCGCTCGGCCAGGGTGTCGCCAACGCGGTGGGCATGGCCATGGCCGCCCGCTACGAGCGCGGTCTGTTCGACCCGGACGCCGCCCCCGGCACCTCCCCGTTCGACCACACCATCTGGGCCATCGCCGGTGACGGCTGCCTCCAGGAGGGCATCTCCTCGGAGGCGTCCTCGCTGGCCGGGCACCAGAAGCTGGGCAACCTGGTGCTGCTGTGGGACGACAACCACATCTCCATCGAGGGCGACACGGAGACGGCCGTCTCCGAGGACACCCTCAAGCGCTACGAGGCGTACGGCTGGCACGTCCAGCGCGTCGAGCAGCTGCCGAGCGGCGACCTCGACCCGGCCGGCCTCTACCGGGCCCTCCAGGCCGCCAAGGCCGAGACCGAGCGTCCCTCCTTCATCGCGGCGCGCTCGATCATCGCCTGGCCGGCCCCGCACGCACAGAACACCGAGGCCGCGCACGGCTCGGCGCTCGGCGACGATGAGGTCGCGGCCACCAAGCGCGTCCTCGGCTTCGACCCGGAGAAGAGCTTCGAGGTCTCCGACGAGGTCATCGCCCACACCCGCGGGGCGCTCGACCGCGGCCGTGAGGCCCGTGGCGAGTGGGAGAAGACCTTCGCCGCATGGCGCACCGCGAATCCGGAGCGTGCCGCGGAGTTCGACCGGATCCGCTCGACCGAGCTGCCCGCCGGCTGGGAGGAGAAGCTCCCCGACTTCGAGACCGGCAAGGGTGTCGCCACCCGCGCGGCCTCCGGCAAGATCCTTCAGGCGCTGGGCGCGGTCGTCCCCGAGCTGTGGGGCGGTTCCGCGGACCTGGCGGGCTCGAACAACACGACGATCGACAAGACGTCGTCGTTCCTGCCCGTGGGCAACCCGCTGCCGGGCGCCGACCCGTACGGCCGCACGATCCACTTCGGCATCCGTGAGCACGCGATGGCCGCCGTCATGAACGGCATCACGCTGCACGGCAACACCCGTGTGTACGGCGGCACCTTCCTGGTGTTCTCCGACTACATGCGCAACGCGGTGCGGCTGTCGGCCCTGATGCACCTGCCGGTCACCTACGTGTGGACGCACGACTCGATCGGTCTCGGCGAGGACGGCCCGACGCACCAGCCGGTCGAGCACCTGGCGTCGCTGCGCGCCATCCCCGGTCTGAATGTCGTCCGTCCGGCGGACGCCAACGAGACCGCGATCGCGTGGCGCGAGATCATGCGCCGCTGGACCAAGGAGTTCGGCAAGGGCGCCCCGCACGGTCTGGCACTGACCCGGCAGGGTGTGCCGACCTACGAGCGCAACGAGGATGCCGCGCGCGGCGGTTACGTCCTCTTCGACGCCGAGGGCGGCGAGCCCCAGGTCGTCCTGATCGGCACCGGCTCCGAGGTCCAGCTGGCCGTCGGGGCGCGCGAGCAGCTCCAGGCCGCGGGCATCCCGACCCGGGTGGTCTCGATGCCGTCGGTCGAGTGGTTCGAGGAGCAGGACCAGGCGTACCGGGACTCGGTGCTGCCGCCCGCCGTACGGGCACGGGTGGCGGTCGAGGCCGGTATCGGACTCACCTGGCACCGCTTCGTCGGTGATGCCGGCCGCATCGTTTCGCTGGAGCACTTCGGCGCTTCGGCGGACGGCAAGGTTCTCTTCCGCGAGTTCGGCTTCACTGCCGACAATGTCGCCAGGGCCGCGCGGGAATCTCTCGAAGCCGCCGCACGCTGACGCCGGTACACGACAAGTAGGAGATGCAACTCTCATGACAGACGCACTCAAGCGCCTCTCCGACGAAGGCGTCGCGATCTGGCTCGACGACCTGTCACGCAAGCGGATCACGTCCGGCAATCTCGCCGAACTGATCGACCAGCAGCACGTGGTGGGCGTCACCACCAACCCGTCGATCTTCCAGAAGGCGATCTCGCAGGGCGACGGCTACGACCAGCAGCTCGCCGACCTCGCGGCCCGCAAGGTGACCGTCGAGGAAGCCCTGCGCATGATCACGACGGCCGACGTCCGTGACGCCGCCGACATCCTGCGTCCGGTCTACGACGCGACGCAGGGCCAGGACGGCCGGGTCTCCATCGAGGTCGACCCGCGCCTGGCGCACAACACCCGGGCCACCGTCGCCGAGGCCAGGCAGCTCGCCTGGCTGGTGGACCGGCCCAACACGCTCATCAAGATCCCGGCCACCAAGGCGGGCCTGCCGGCGATCACCGAGACCATCGGCCGCGGCATCAGCGTCAATGTGACGCTGATCTTCTCGCTGGAGCGCTACCGCGAGGTCATGGACGCGTACATCTCCGGCCTGGAGCAGGCCAAGGAGCGCGGACTCGACCTGTCGAAGATCCATTCGGTGGCGTCGTTCTTCGTGTCCCGGGTGGACACCGAGATCGACAAGCGGCTGGACGCGCTGGGCACCCCGGAGGCCGAGCAGGCGCGCGGCAAGGCCGCCCTGGCCAACGCGCGGCTGGCCTACGAGGCGTTCGAGGAGGTCTTCTCCTCCGACCGCTGGGCCGCGCTCGACAAGGCGCAGGCCAACAAGCAGCGTCCGCTGTGGGCCTCGACCGGCGTCAAGGACAAGGCGTACAAGGACACGCTGTACGTCGACGAGCTGGTCGCGCCGGGCACGGTGAACACCATGCCGGAGGCGACCATGGAGGCCGTGGCCGACCACGGCCAGATCACCGGTGACACGGTGCGCGGCACCTACGACGACGCGCGCGCCGACATCGAGGCTGTCGAGAAGCTCGGCATCAAGTACGACGACGTCGTGCAGCTGCTCGAGGACGAGGGCGTCGAGAAGTTCGAGGCGTCCTGGAACGACCTGCTCAAGTCGACCGAGGCCGAACTCAAGCGCCTCGCCCCTTCGGAGGGCTGACCACCTTGTCCGGTACGTACGAAGCCAATCCGCTTCGTGACCCCGCAGACCGACGGCTCCCGCGTATCGCGGGGCCGTCGGGCCTGGTCATTTTCGGTGTCACGGGCGATTTGTCCCGTAAAAAGCTGATGCCCGCCGTCTACGACCTGGCCAACCGGGGACTGCTCCCGCCGGGCTTCTCCCTCGTCGGGTTCGCCCGGCGCGAGTGGCACGACGAGGACTTCGCCCAGGAGGTGCACGACGCCGTCAAGGCGCACGCCCGCACCCCCTTCCGTGAGGAGGTCTGGCAGCAGCTCATCCAGGGGATGCGCTTCGTCCAGGGCGACTTCGACGACGACGACGCCTTCGAGCAGCTGAAGGCGACCATAGAGGACCTGGACAAGAAGCAGGGCACCGGCGGCAACTTCGCCTTCTATCTGTCCGTCCCGCCGAAGTTCTTCCCCAAGGTCGTCCAGCAGCTCAAGAAGCACGGGCTCGCCGACCAGAAGGAGGGCTCCTGGCGCCGCGCCGTCATCGAGAAGCCGTTCGGCCACGACCTGGTCTCCGCCAAGGAGCTCAACCAGGTGGTGCACGAGGTCTTCCCGGCCAACGAGGTCTTCCGGATCGACCACTACCTCGGCAAGGAGACGGTCCAGAACATCCTGGCCCTGCGCTTCGCCAACACGCTCTTCGAGCCGATCTGGAACCGGTCGTACGTCGACCATGTGCAGATCACCATGGCCGAGGACATCGGCATCGGCGGCCGCGCCGGCTACTACGACGGCATCGGCGCAGCCCGTGACGTCATCCAGAACCACCTCCTCCAACTCCTCGCGCTGACCGCGATGGAGGAGCCCGCCTCCTTCGAGGCGGACGCCCTGGCCGCCGAGAAGACCAAGGTGCTGGGCGCGGTGAAGCTGCCCAAGGACCTCGGCACCGGTACGGTCCGCGGGCAGTACGCGGAGGGCTGGCAGGGCGGCGAGAAGGTCGTCGGCTACCTCCAGGAAGACGGGATCGACTCCAAGTCGAAGACCGACACCTACGCGGCGGTCAAGCTCGAGATCGACAACCGCCGCTGGGCCGGCGTGCCGTTCTACCTGCGGACAGGCAAGCGGCTCGGCCGGCGTGTCACCGAGATCGCCGTCGTCTTCCAGCGCGCCCCGCACTCGCCCTTCGACCACACGGCGACGGAGGAGCTGGGCCAGAACGCCCTGGTCATCCGCGTCCAGCCGGACGAGGGCGTGACCCTGCGGTTCGGCTCGAAGGTGCCGGGCACCTCGATGGAGGTACGGGACGTCTCGATGGACTTCGCCTACGGCGAGTCCTTCACCGAGTCCAGCCCCGAGGCGTACGAACGCCTCCTCCTCGACGTGCTGCTCGGCGACTCCAACCTCTTCCCGAGGGTCGAGGAGGTCGAGCGCTCCTGGATGATCCTCGACCCCGTCACGGAGTACTGGGCCAAGCACGGCAAGCCCGCTCAGTACCAGGCTGGGACCTGGGGGCCGGACGAGGCGGACGAAATGCTCGCACGAGACGGACGGAGCTGGCGTCGGCCATGAAGATCGACCTCACGGACACCACATCAGGCAAGATCAACAAAGCACTGGTGCAGGCACGCCGGGCGATCGGCACACCGGCCGTCGGCATGGTCCTCACCCTCGTCATCGTCACCGACGAGGAGAACGCCTACGACGCGCTGAAGGCGGCCAGCGAGGCATCGCGCGAGCACCCCTCGCGCAAGCTCGTCGTCATCAAGCGGGTCTCGCGCTCCCCGCGCGACCGGGCGAAGGCACGCCTGGACGCCGAGGTGCGGGTGGGCACGGACGCCGGCACCGGCGAGACAGTGGTCCTGCGGCTGTACGGCGAGGTCATCGACCACGCCCAGTCCGTGGTGCTGCCGCTCCTGCTGCCCGACGCCCCGGTCGTCGTCTGGTGGCCGGTGAACGCGCCGCTCGACCCGGCCAAGGAGCCGCTCGGCGCGCTCGCACAGCGACGGGTCACGGACTCCTACGCGGCCGAGGAGCCCGTGAAGGAGCTCGTGGCGCGCGCCGCCGCCTACACCCCCGGCGACACCGACCTGTCCTGGGCCAGGATCACCCCCTGGCGCTCGATGCTGGCCGCCGCTCTGGACCAGGTGGCCTGCGACGTCACCGCGGTCGAGGTGGAGGGCGAGGAGTTCAACCCGAGCTGCGAGCTGCTCGCCATGTGGCTGGCGGACCGGCTGAAGGTACCGGTCAAGCGCTCCGGATCGGCGGGCCCCGGGCTCACGGCCGTACGGCTGGAGACCTCCTGCGGTCCGGTCGTGCTGGACCGCGCCGACGGCTCGCTTGCCACCCTGTCCATCAAGGGGCAGCCGGATCGCGCGGTGGCCCTGAAGCGGCGCGAGACCGCCGAGCTGATCGCGGAGGAGCTTCGCCGGCTGGACCCCGACGAGATCTACGCCTCGGCGCTGCGGTTCGGTGTGCACCGGCTCTCGGACGGCGGGGACATCGCGGCCGAGAAGTCCGGGGCCACCCCGGCGAAGAAGGCTCCCGCGAAGAAGGCGGCAGCGAAGTGAGTGCGCCGCAGCTCGTCGTCCACCGCGACAAGGAGCTGATGGCGCAGGCCGCGGCGGCCCGGCTGATCACGAAGATCGTGGACGCCCAGGCCGCGCGCGGTTCCGCGTCGGTGGTCCTGACAGGCGGTCGCAACGGCAATGCGCTGCTGGCCGCCCTCGGGACCTCGCCGGCCCGCGACGCGATCGACTGGGGGCGGCTGGACCTGTGGTGGGGGGACGAGCGGTTCCTCCCCGACGGCGACCCGGAGCGCAATGTCACGCAGGCCCACGCGGCCCTGCTGGACAGGGTTCCTGTGGATCCGGCCCGCGTGCATGCGATGGCCCCGTCGGACGGCGCGTACGGCAGCGACGTGGAGGCCGCGGCCGCCGCGTACGCCACCACGCTCGCCGCCGCGGCGGGTCCGGAGGACCACGGTCCGGTCCCCCGGTTCGACGTCCTGATGCTGGGCGTCGGCCCCGACACCCATGTCGCCTCGCTCTTCCCGGAGCATCCGGCGGTGCGGGAGACGGAACGCACGGTGGTGGGCGTGCACGGTGCGCCGAAGCCGCCGCCGACCCGCATCACGCTCACCCTCCCGGCGATCCGGGCGGCCCGTGAGGTGTGGCTGCTGGCGGCCGGCGAGGACAAGGCCAAGGCGGTGCAGATCGCTCTGTCGGGCGCGGGCGAGGTTCAGGCGCCCGCGGCCGGTGCGTACGGCCGCAGCAGGACACTGTGGCTGCTGGACGGAGCGGCGGCCTCGGAGCTGCCGCGCGATCTGTACCCGCCGGCGTCGCCCTGACATCGCCCCTGAGGTGACGGGCTCTGCGGAGCCTTCTGTTCCGAACCGCCGCCGGCCCCGTTCCTCCGGGCCGGCGGCGGTCGGCGTAGGGGGGCGGGTGCGGGTGTGGGGCCCACGGTGCACGACCGGGAGCCGTCATCCGGGGATGGTCGCGCCGCCGTCCGGGGCGTCGCCTGCCCGCGCGTCCCCGTCCCGCAGCAGGAACGGTTCCAGCAGCCCCGGGACGGCGTCCGCCGCGAAGCCGAGCCCCTCGCTCGCGTCGGCGTCGAGGACCGCGTAGGCGCCCGCTCCGGCGGCCGTCGTCGCGGTGAGGGTCAGCACCCCGGCCCGCCGCTGGAACACGGACTGTTTCACCACCCAGCCGATGACTCCCCCGCGCTGCAACGCGACCGTCGCCCGCCGGACCGTGCCCGAGCGGGCGACGATATAGCCGCCGCTGATCCCGTGGCCCAGGCTGCGGTAGGCGTCGAGGGCGAGGAGCACCGCCGCCGGGAGCGCGAGGACCGCGCAGCCCGCCGCGATGTACAGCAGGACATCGCTGAACCACAGGCCCAGCGCGGCGAGCAGGGCGAGCGGAAGGACCGCGGTCGCTAGCGCCCAGCGCAGTCTGCGGGTGCGTGCCGCCCGTGGGTGGGCGGTGAGCGGGGCGTCCGTCGGGGTCCGCGCCTCCCGCAGGACCTGACCGGCCACGTCGTCCGCCACCGCCCGGGGCACCGGTGGCAGCAGCACCTTGAGGTCGGCGTGCTTGTCCTGCTCGTCGTGGGCGATACCGGTGGCGACCGCGTCCACCCGGGCCGCGCCGAACAGCCGTACGCCGAGCGGTTCGACCAGCTCGACCCCGCGCAGCCGGCGCTCCTCCATGGAGATCGAGCGCGCGGTGAACAGTCCGCGGCGCACCCGCAGGGTGCCGCCGGGCTCGCGCTCCAGCCGGTAGTTCCACCACATCTCGATCCACAGGCCGAGCGAGCCGACGACGCCGGCGGCGACGGCCGCCAGCAGCAGCACCACGATCATCATGAGGACGGAGGTGTGCGAGAAGCGCTCGCCCACCCAGTCGATGACCTCGCCCTGCGCCCCGAACCACTCGCTGACCTGCATCACACCGCCGGCCGCCGCGCCGCCGAGCAGCGGGGCGACGAAGGACACCGGCGCGTAGCGGATCCACGCCAGGTCGACGGACGCGAGCTGCCCTTCGCGGTGTTCGCCGGGTGCGGCAGTGGCGGTGCGGCCGAGGAGTTCCCGGCGCAGCCGCTCGCCCTCCGCCTTGGTGACGGGGTTGAGCTCCAGCGTCGACTCACCGCCGGTGTGCTCGCCGGTGCCGATGCGCACCTTCACCAGGTCGAGGATCCGCAGCAGGGGGTTGGCCGTCAGGTCGACGCTGCGGATCCGTTCCCGGGCCAGCGAGCGCCGTTTGACCAGCAGTACTCCGGTGCGCAGTTCGGCGCGCTCGGTGCCTATCCGGTAGCGGGTCTTGCGCCAGCGCAGATACTCCGCGCCCGCCCCGGCGAGCACCAGCAGGACCCCGCCGAGCAGCAGCAGGGCTATGCCGGTGGCGCTGCGGGCCTCTCCGCGGAGCCAGTCCCCGCCGGAGAGCCCCAGCAGGACGGGCAGGCAGATGCCTCCCGCGACACCGGACATCACCGCGGCCCTCACCACCAGGGCCCGCTTGTCGAGCCGGCGCCACTCCTCGCCTGACGCCTGCCCGTCCGCGGTGCTCTCGCCGGCCGTCTGCCGGCCCGCCGTCTGCCCGCCCGCGCCGGCGCCGTACGCCGCCGCGCCGGGCAGAGCGGCCTCCCCCGCGGCCGGCTCCTCCGCGGTGCTCACGTCGCGTCCCCGGGCGTCGCCTGGGTGATGTGCGTGAGCTGCTCGGCGAGTTCGGCCGCGACCTCGTGGTCGAGCCCCTCGATCTTGATCGCACCCTTGGAGGAGGCCGTGGTGACGATGACCGTCGCCAGCCGGAAGGCGCGTTCGAGGGGCCCGCGCAGGGTGTCCACGGTCTGGATCCGGGACATCGGCGCGATCCGCCACTCCTGCCAGAAGGCACCGCTGCGGACGTAGACCGCCTCGTCCGTGACCTCCCACCGGTGGCCCCGGAACCACCAGGACGGGAAGAAGGCGGTGCACAGCAGTCCGAGCACCGCCAGTCCTCCGGCGACGGCCAGCAGCCAGGTCCGGGCGGGCCCGATCAAGGCGCCCAGCACGGCAAGCACCACGACCGGGACGCCCGTCAGCAGCAGCCACTGCACCCGCCACCAGCCGACGACCCGGTCATTGAGCGTGTTGTTCGGCGGCCTCAGCCGAACCGTCCCCTCCCCGGCGGCCATCGGCTCAACGACCGCGCAGGGAGCGGTAGGTGGCCACCAGCGCGGCGGTCGAGCCGTCCAGATCCCCGCCGCCCGTGCCCTCCGTGAGCACCGGCTCGATCCTCTTCGCGAGAACCTTGCCCAGCTCGACGCCCCACTGGTCGAAGGAGTCGATGTTCCAGATCGCTCCCTGGACGAACACCTTGTGCTCGTACAGCGCGATCAGCTGGCCGAGGACCGACGGGGTGAGCTCGTCGGCGAGGATCGTGGTCGTGGGGCGGTTGCCGGGGAACGTCTTGTGCGGCACCAGCTCCTCGGGCACGCCCTCCGCCCGCACCTCGTCGGGCGTCTTGCCGAAGGCGAGCGCCTGCGTCTGCGCGAAGAAGTTGGCCATCAGCAGGTCGTGCTGGGCGACGAGACCGGGCAGCAGGTCGTCGACCGGGTTGGCGAAGCCGATGAAGTCCGCCGGGATGAGCTTCGTCCCCTGGTGGATCAACTGGTAGTAGGCGTGCTGTCCGTTGGTGCCGGGCGTGCCCCACACCACCGGACCGGTCTGCCACTCCACCCGGTTGCCCTCGCGGTCCACCGACTTGCCGTTGGACTCCATGTCCAGCTGCTGGAGATAGGCGGTGAACTTGCTCAGATAGTGGGAGTACGGCAGTACCGCGTGCGACTGGGCGTCGAAGAAGTCGCCGTACCAGACCCCCAGCAGGCCGAGCAGCATCGGCGCGTTGGACTCCGCGGGGGCCGTCCGGAAGTGCTCGTCGACAAGGTGGAACCCGTCGAGCATCTCGCGGAAGCGGTCCGGGCCGATCGCGATCATCAGCGAGAGGCCGATGGCGGAGTCGAACGAGTAGCGCCCGCCGACCCAGTCCCAGAACTCGAACATGTTGGCCGTGTCGATGCCGAAGTCGGAGACCTTCTCGGCGTTGGTCGACAGGGCCACGAAGTGCTTGGCCACCGCTTCCTGACCGGCCTTCAGCTCGGTGAGCAGCCAGTCGCGCGCGGAGGTGCCGTTGGTGATGGTCTCGATCGTGGTGAAGGTCTTGGACGCGATGATGAACAGCGTCTCGGACGCGTCCAGCTCACGGACGGCCTCGTGCAGATCGGCGCCGTCGACGTTGGAGACGAAATGGAACGTCAGATCGCGGGCGGTGTAGGCGCGCAGCGCCTCGTACGCCATGGCGGGGCCGAGGTCGGATCCGCCGATGCCGATGTTCACGACGTTCTTGATGCGCTTGCCGGTGTGACCGGTCCACTCGCCCGAGCGGATCCGGTCCGCGAACGCGGCCATCGTGTCGAGCACCGCGTGCACGGCCGGCACCACGTTCTCGCCGTCGACCTCGATGACGGCGTCCCGCGGGGCCCGCAGTGCCGTGTGCAGGACGGCGCGGTCCTCGGTGGTGTTGATCTTTTCGCCGCGGAACATCTCGTCCCGCAGCCCGGTGACGTCGGTCGCCGCCGCCAGCTCACGCAGCAGCGTCAGCGTCTCGTCGGTCACCAGGTGCTTGGAGTAGTCGAGGTGGAGGTTGCCGACTTGCAGGGTGTACCTGCTGCCGCGCTGCGCGTCGGCCGCGAACAGCTCCCGCAGCTGCGTCTGTCCGAACTGCTCGCGGTGCTTGCCGAGAGCAGCCCATTCGGGCGTCTTGTTGAGCCTGGTACGGCCGTCTGCGTTCATTCTGGACATCAGCCCACTTCTCTTGTACCTGCCTGCATGCCCCGCTGCCTTTCCAACCTAGTTGATCAGACCGGCCAGCAAGGCGACAGCAGGCACGAACAGCGCCGCCGCGAGCAGTGCCGGAGCGTTGCCTCCCCAGGCGGCAGCCGCCGCGCCGCCGGCGAGCGCGCCGAGCGGGGCTCCGGCGACGCCGAGGGTGCGGAACGCGGAGCTGATCCGGCCGAGCATGTCCGCCGGGCTGCGCTCCTGCACCAGCGTCGCCTGATTGACGTTCCACACCATGCTCATCACGCCGAAGACCGCCATCGCGGCGACCGTCACCCACAACTCGCGGACCGTCCCGGTGATCAGCAGACAACCGGCCTGCACGGTCCCGGCGATGAACACGCTGCGGATGCGTCCGACGCGCTCCGCGAGCCGGCGGGCCACCAGCCCACCCGTCACGCTGCCCGCGCCCACGGCGGTCAGCACCGCCGCGTACGCCCCGCTCCCCGCGTCCAGCCAGCCGGTGACATGGACGACGAGGGTGGCGATGAGCGCGCCCATGCCTATGTTGCAGAGGGTGGTGGCCACGCACAGGCGGCGCAGCGCCGGGTCGCTCCACAACCGGCACAGCCCTTCCCCGATCTCTGCCCGCAGGGTGCTTCCGGCGGGCCTCGGCGCCCGCTCCGGCGCCCGCAGGCGCAGGGAGGCGATCAGGGCCGCGGCCACGAGATAGGTGACGGCGTCCGCCGCGTACGGCACGGCCGCGCCGGCGAGGAGGAGCACCGGCACCACGGGCGCGGCCAGAAAGGCTCCGACGATCTGCTGTGCGGTCATCAGCCGGGCGTTGGCCCCGGCGAGCGCGCCCTCGGGGACCAGGGCCGGCAGCAGAGCGGTCGCGGCGTTGTCGAAGAGCGTCTGGAGGGTGGTGAGGGCGAAGGCGAGCGCCAGCAGCAGGGCGATCGATGCGAGTCCCTGCCGGACCGCCAGGGCGAAGCCCGCCATCAGCAGGCCGCGCAGCAGGTCCACGGCCCACATGGCCCGCTGCTGGTCCACCCGGTCGGCGACCGCGCCGCCCAGCAGCCCGAAGAGCAGCCAGGGCAGATATCCGCAGGCGGTCACCGAGGCGATCAGCAGCGGATCGTCGGTCAGCGAGGCGGCGAGCAGCGGCATGGCGGCAAGTCGCAGTGCGTCGCCGAACTTCGAGACGACGGCGGCCGTCCACAGCCGTCCGAATCCCCCGCGCCAGGAGACGCTCCGCGCCGCCACCGCTTCGGTCGTCGTCACAACATCCCCTTCCCGTCCCGTGATCCGGAACGCTACGGGGTGCCACTGACAGTCGGTGGCCGACGAGAAGGGGCGGGAAAAGCAGACCGGCCGGGCACCGTGAGGTGTCCGGCCGGACGCAAGTTCTAGATCTCGCCCCGCAGTTTGGCAAGCGCTTCGGCGAGGATCGCCTCGCCGTCCGCGTCGCTGCGCCGCTCGCGTACATACGCGAGGTGCGTCTTGTACGGCTCGGTCCGCGGCGGGTCCGGCGGATTGTCCCGGTCCTGACCGGCCGGGAACCCGCAGCGCGGGCAGTCCCAAGTGTCAGGGACCTGTGCGTCGCTGGCGAAGCTCGGCTGCGTCTCGTGCCCGTTCGAGCACCAGAAGGAGATGCGCAGGCGTGGCGCGGACTCGCCACGCTCGGCCTCGCCCATCGGCCCCGCTCCGACCCGGCTTCCCCGGATCGCGTTGCCACTTGCCACGGTCGTAACTCCCTGCGTGATGGTGCTGCACAGCCTCTCACAGCGGCTGCGCCGCGGTGCCCCAGTCTACGTAAGGCCCAACGCTCGTCCAGTGGTGGGAGTTACACCCCAGCCCGGGACGCGGAAGGCGCGGGTCAGCTGTCCAGCTTCATCAGCAGACCAAGTACGACAATGCACGCGAACCACAGCAGACCGACCACCACGGTGATGCGGTCGAGGTTGCGCTCGGCGACCGAGGAGCCACCGACGGACGACTGCATACCGCCGCCGAACATGTCGGAGAGGCCGCCGCCCTTTCCCTTGTGCATCAGCACGAGCAGCATCAGCAGCAGGCTGAAAGCGATCAGGGCGATCGAGAACCCCATAACCACGGCTGGACCCTACTTCCTGGCAATTCTCTCGGGACATCTACGGACGAGCGGGGGCCCGGGCTCCACAGCCTCAGGCCCCCGCAAGGGTACGACGGATCCGCGCTACCGCATACTCACTGGTCGCGGAACCGGACGATCTTGACGAACTCGTCGGCGTCCAGCGCGGCGCCACCGACCAGAGCGCCGTCCACATCGGGCTGCGCCATGATCGCGGCGACGTTTCCGGACTTCACGGAGCCGCCGTACTGGATGCGTACCTGGTCGGCCAGCTCCTGCGAGTACAGCTCGGCCAGCCGCCCGCGGATCGCCCCGCAGACCTCCTGGGCGTCCTCCGGGGTGGCGACCTCACCGGTTCCGATGGCCCACACCGGCTCGTACGCGATCACGATGGACTCGGCCTGCTCGGCCGGGACGTCCTTCAGACCGCCTTCGAGCTGGTTCAGCGTGTACTCGACCTGCTGGCCGGCCTTGCGGACGTCCAGGCCCTCGCCGACGCAGAGGATCGGGGTCAGACCGTGCCGGAAGGCGGCCTTCACCTTGGCGTTGCAGATCTCGTCCGTCTCGGCGTGGTACTGCCGGCGCTCGGAGTGGCCAACCGCGACATAGGTGCACTTCAGCTTGGCCAGCATCAGGCCCGAGATCTCGCCGGTGTACGCGCCAAAGTCGTGCGCCGAGAGGTCCTGGGCGCCGTACTTGATCTTCAGCTTGTCACCGTCGACCAGGGTCTGGACGGACCGCAGGTCGGTGAAGGGCGGCAGGACCGACACCTCCACGGCGTCGTAGTCCTTGTCGGACAGCGCGAAGGCGAGCTTCTGGACGTGGGCGATGGCCTCGAGGTGGTTGAGGTTCATCTTCCAGTTGCCCGCCATCAGCGGGGTACGGGTGGTCATGAGTGGATCAGTCCTCCAGTGCGGCGAGGCCGGGAAGCGTCTTGCCCTCGAGGTACTCGAGGCTTGCGCCGCCACCGGTCGAGATGTGGCCGAATGCCTTCTCGTCGAAGCCCAGGATCCGCACGGCCGCGGCGGAGTCCCCGCCGCCGACCACGCTGAAGGCCGGGGACTCGACGAGCGCCTGGGCGACGGCCTTGGTGCCCTCGGCGTAGTCGGGGTGCTCGAAGACGCCCATCGGACCGTTCCAGAAAACGGTGGCCGCGTCGGCGAGCTTCGATGCGTACAGCTTGCGGGTCTCGGGACCGATGTCCAGACCCTCCTCGTCGGCCGGGATCGCGTCCGCGGCGACGACGGTGGGATGGGCCGGGGCCTTGGTCTTGAGGTCCGGGAATTCCGGGGCGACCAGGACGTCGACGGGGAGCACGAACTCCACGCCCTTCGCCTCGGCGCGCGTCAGGTACTCCTTGACCGCCGGGATCTGGTCCTCCTGGAGCAGCGAGATGCCGACCTCGTGGCCCTGGGCCTTGAGGAAGGTGTACGCCATGCCGCCGCCGATGAGGATGCGGTCGGCCTTCTCCAGCAGATGGTCGATGACACCGAGCTTGTCGGAGACCTTGGCGCCGCCGAGCACGACGACGTACGGGCGTGCCACGTCCTGCGTGAGCTTCTTGAGGACGCCGACCTCGGTGGCGATCAACTGGCCGGCCGCGTGCGGCAGGCGGGCCGGCAGGTCGTACACGGAGGCGTGCTTGCGGTGCACGGCGCCGAAACCGTCGCCGACGTACACATCGGCCAGGGCGGCGAGCTCGTCGGCGAAGGCGCCGCGCTCGGCATCGTCCTTGCTCGTCTCACCGGGGTTGAAGCGGAGGTTCTCGATCACCGCGACCTGACCGTCCGCCAGGGCGGCGACGACGGAGCGGGCCGACTCGCCGACGGTGTCGGTCGCGAAGGCGACGTCGGTGCCGAGCAGTTCACCGAGCCGGGCGGCCGCGGGGGCCAGCGAGAAGGCCGGGTCCGGGGCACCCTTGGGGCGGCCGAGGTGGGAGGCGACGACGACGCGGGCGCCTGCCTCGGCGAGCTTGGCGACGGTCGGCTGGACGGCCCGGATACGGCCGTCGTCGGTGATGGTCGTGCCGTCGAGCGGCACGTTCAGGTCGGCGCGGACGAAAACGCGCTGACCCGTGACCCCTTCTGCAAGAAGCTGGTCGATCGTCTTCATGGTCAGAACTCCTGGGACGGCGGGACGTGCGACAGGGCTCGAACCGCGCCACATTGCGCGTGCCCGAGCCCTGTCGCTCACATCGGGGTGCTCTCGTTGCCGGTCGGACCTGTCAGAGCCGGCCGCCGACGAAGACCGTGAGGTCCACGAGGCGGTTGGAGTAGCCCCACTCGTTGTCGTACCAGCCGAGGATCTTCACCGTGTTGCCCTCCTGGACCATGGTCAGGGAGGAGTCGAAGGTGCAGGAGGCCGGGTCGCCGACGATGTCCGAGGAGACGATCGGGTCCTCGGTGTAGGTCAGGAAGCCCTTGAGGTCGCCGTCGTCGGACGCCTTCTTGAACGCGGCGTTGACCTCGTCCTTGGTGACCTCGCGCTGCAGCGTCACGACCAGGTCGGTGGCCGAACCGGTCGGGACCGGCACGCGCATCGCGATGCCGTCGAGCTTGCCCTTGAGCTGCGGAAGAACCAGAGCGGTGGCCTTCGCGGCACCCGTCGTGGTCGGAATGATGTTCTCGGCGGCGGCGCGGGCGCGACGCAGGTCCGAGTGCGGGAAGTCCAGGATGCGCTGGTCGTTGGTGTACGCGTGGACCGTGGTCATCAGGCCCTTGACGATGCCGAAGTTCTCGTCGAGAACCTTGGCCATCGGCGCCACACAGTTGGTGGTGCAGGAGGCGTTGGAGATGACGTGGTGCTTGTCCGCGTCGTACTTGTCCTGATTGACGCCCATCACGATGGTGATGTCCTCGTCCTTGGCCGGAGCCGAGATGAGGACCTTCTTGGCGCCGCCCGCGATGTGCTTCGCGGCGTCCGCCTTCTTCGTGAAGATGCCGGTCGACTCGACGACGATGTCGACGCCCAGCTCGCCCCACGGGATGTCGGCGGGGTTGCGCTCGGAGAGCACCTTGATCGTCTGGCCGTCGACCGTGATGGTGTCGGCGGTGTGGGTCACCTCGGCCTTGAGGCGGCCCAGGATCGTGTCGTACTTCAGCAAGTGGGCCGTGGTCGCAGTGTCACCCAGGTCGTTGACAGCCACGATCTCGATGTCTGCACCCTGCTCCAGCAGCGCGCGGAAGTAGTTACGACCGATGCGGCCAAAGCCGTTGATGCCTACGCGGATCGTCACGAACCGATCTCCTCGTTAGGTACGCCGGTTTTCGACGCCGGCGAGTTGTATGGGATGTCCCCGACCGCCTCCGACCCTACCTCTCTGGAGGCCGCGG
The DNA here is from genome assembly GCF_050952975.1 of Streptomyces sp. CA-251247. Classification (NCBI taxonomy): domain Bacteria; kingdom Bacillati; phylum Actinomycetota; class Actinomycetes; order Kitasatosporales; family Streptomycetaceae; genus Streptomyces; species Streptomyces sp. CA-251247. The sequence continues at coordinate 1,933,565 of NZ_CP191861.1, forward strand.
AGTGACATCGGAAGGGCCCCTGTGTGGCGACGGCGGCCCGTACCCCTCAGTAGGGTGCACGGGCCGCCGGAACCGCGGCCGGAGCCGCGGTCTCCGTCACCCGGGGTCAGTGCCCGAGCGCGCCGAGAGCGCGACCGACGATCTTCTTGCGGTCGCTCGCGCCGGGGACGTGTTCCAGACCGAATCCGATCAGCACGGTGTCCCGCGTGGTGACCGCCGCCGCCGACGGGAACAGGTCCTGGCTGCGCTCCCAGGTCCCGCGCAGCGCCGGGCTGCCCTCCGGCGCCGGACCCGTCGTCCACGGCCCGAGCGAGGTCTCGAATCCCTCGGCGCCCTGCCCGGCGCCGGTGACCAGCCTGGTGTCGTCGACGAAGATGCCGCGGCCGCCGTCACTGGGGTCGGTGATGTACGAGACGGAGACCTCGATCTGCTTGCCCGCGTAGGCGCTCAGATCGAACGCGGCGGCCTTCCAGCCGTCGGAGGCACCGGTGAACGAGTGCCACGCGCCGCTGGTGCCGGTCGCCGTGCAGCCGCCGGAGCCGACGGTGAGGTAGTGCCGCAGGAACGGGTGCTGGTTGACGTAGAACCCCTGGTCGCACTGGGTCGGCACGGTCGTGCGCGTGCCGCCGTTCACGTCCGGCAGTGTGGTCCAGTCGTCCTGGCCGACCGTGTGGACCTCGACGACGGCGTTGTCGTAGCCGGGTTCGGTGTTGAAGCTGATCCGCAGATTCAGCGCCGGCTTGTCCGCGGCGCTGGTGCCGGTCAGATCGACCGCCTGCGACAGCCGCATCCAGGAGGAGTTGCGGTGGCTCGCCGCCGCGTACCACTGTCCCTCGTACGGCGAGAACGGCATCTTCACGCCCGGGTAATCGCCCGCGGCCGCGCTGCGGAACTGCGGGAACTGCGCGGGCGGCAGGCTGTCCGAGGTGATCGTGTACGCACCCGCCGCGTCCAGCGGGTTGCCGGGCGCGTCGCCGAGTTCGCCCTTGGCGCCGGAGAGGCGTCCCGTGCCCAGGAAGTCCGCCGCCCCGGCGAGCGAGGCCCGTCCCGACGCACCGAGGTAGTACTGCGCGAAGTCGTCGCTGAGCGCCCCGCCGAGGTCGGCGTTGCCGCCGGCCCGTTCACCGGTGGTGATGAGCTTGCCGCCCTCGTTGACGAAGTCGCGTACGGCCTGGGTGGTGGGCCAGGAGGGTGCGGCGGATCCGGTGTACCAGAGGGCCGTGTCGAAGTGGCCGAGCACGCCGAGCCGGTGCGGCACGCCCTGGGTGGCGACGTCCCAGACCGCGCTGCGCTCGCCGTTGTCGGCGAGTGCCTTGGTGTACGCGGTCGTGTTCTTCGCGGCGGCGGTGCCGCCCTCCTCGGCGATCACGAGCGTGTCGCCGCGCGGCCGCCCGGCGATCCGGTACGTGAAGTGCTCACTCGCGGTGGACTTTCCGGCCCGGGTCTCGCCGGTGAACCAGACCTCGACCGTGTCGCCGACGTCGCCGTCCCGGACCTTGGCGCGGTACTCGTCGAAGAGGATGTTGTCCTCGCCGCCGTACGTCTCGCCGCCCTTCCAGGGCTTCAGCGCCTGGTCGTGGACCCGGCCGCCGTTGACGCGGTAGCGGAGCTCCTTGTCGCGCACCGATTTGCGGGCCACGACGGAGACCTCCTGGTCGCCGCCGCGCGCGTAGGAGACGGTGAAGGGGTCGGGGGTGAAGTCCGCGGCCTTCAGACCCAGCGAGGAGGACGGCTGGTCCGGGTGCAGGGACGTCTCGGCGACGGAGAGCGCGAACGGGACGTTCTTGGCGAACTCCTGCTGGATCAGCTTCTCGTCGTCGGGGAAGGTGAAGACGGAGGCGCAGTCGGCCGCGTTCCAGGGGTCCTGGGGATCGATCCTGGAGACGGTGGCGCAGGTCGACATCTCCGGGGTGTACATCATCATCCCGTTGACGTTGGCCGCGTGCCCGTCGGCCTCACCGTTGGTGGTGTAGAGCTCGGAGGAGACCTGCGGACGGTAGCCGGGGATCGCCGAGTTCTCGGGTGTGCCGGCGAGCGACCGGTAGAGGACGTCGTCCGGAGTCGGTGTGGCGACCTGCCAGCCCACTCCGTACAGCAGCAGTTCGGCCGCGGAGTGGTAGTTGATGCCGTAGGAGAAGCCGATGCGCTTCTGGAACCGGTCGATGGCCTTGGTCTCCGGCTCGGAGGCCGGGCCGGTGCCCCGGAAGGTCTCGTCGAACGGGTCGGGGGACGAACCCTCGTTGTCGTAGCCCCACTTGTAGGTGAAGTTCCGGTTGAGGTCGACGCCGTCGCCCGTGTTGACCGCGCCGTCGCCGTTGTTGTCGCGGAGATTCTTGCGCCACTGCCGCTGCTGGGTGCCGGTGAAGGAGTAGTCGTAGCCGTCGGGGTTGGCGGACAGCACGAACCACAGCTCGCTGCTGTTCACGATCTTGGTGACGCGGGGGTCCTTGCCGTAGTTGGCGAGGTAGTAGTGCATCAGCCGACGGGTCATCTCCGGGGTGATCCACTCGCGCGCGTGCTGGTTGGACATGTACAGCGTCGCGGGCTTGGAGCCGTCCGCCGACTTCGCCGCGCCCTTGCTGAGCTTGAGGGCGAGGATGTCCTGGCCCTTGACCGTCTTGCCGATGCTGATGACCTTGGTGAGGCCGGGGTTGGCCTGCGCGGTGGCGAGGATCTCGCGCTGGAGGCCCTTCTCGCCGCTGTACGGGCGGAAGACGCCGTCGCCGGCGGCGGCGACCCGGTTCCTCGCCGCCGGGGAGACGGTGTGTTCGGTGATGCCGACGCCCTGCTCGCGCAGTTCACCGGCCTGACGCTTGGTGAGATAGAGCTCGACGGTCGCCGTGCCCTTGTCGGGCACCTGCTCCGTCAGTTCGTGTCCGTCGGCGCCGGCCGCGAGGATCAGCGGAACCTGGGCCTTGGTGACTTTCGCGTGCCATACGGACAGCCCGTCGCCGTTCCCTCCGCCGGGTTCGGCCCGGGCGATCGGAGCCGCCGCAAGTGTTGCGGTCAGCAGTGAAGCCGCGGCGAGGATCGATCTCGCTCTGCGTCTCATAAGCCCCCCTTGCTGGTGTCTGCCAGGAAAGTGAACAGACGCCAGACTCATCACACCCCATGGCCATGTCAAGAAGGCCGCGCCCGGCACACGAGTGAACAACAGAAGCTGCCGGTGCCCGTGGGGGCACCGGCAGCGTCGGGAGAGGCGGGAAAGCGGTCTGTCAGCCGACGAGACCGTCGGCCAGTTCCTCGGAGAGGGTGGACTCGGTGCCGGGGATGCCGAGGTCCTGTGCGCGCTTGTCGGCCATCGCCAGCAGCCGGCGGATCCGGCCCGCGACCGCGTCCTTCGTCAGCGGCGGGTCGGCGAGCGCGCCCAGCTCCTCCAGGGAGGCCTGCTTGTGTTCCATGCGCAGCCGGCCGGCGGCGGCGAGGTGCTCGGGCACCTCCTCGCCGAGGATCTCCAGCGCGCGCTGCACCCGGGCGCCCGCGGCGACGGCCGCCCGGGCCGAGCGGCGGAGGTTGGCGTCGTCGAAGTTGGCGAGGCGGTTGGCGGTGGCGCGGACCTCGCGCCGCATACGCCGCTCCTCCCACGCGAGCACCGACTCGTGCGCACCCAGACGCGTCAACAGCGCGCCGATCGCATCACCGTCACGGACGACGACGCGGTCCACACCACGTACCTCCCGCGCCTTCGCGGCGATGGAGAGCCGACGGGCCGCGCCGACCAGCGCGAGCGCCGCCTCGGGGCCGGGGCAGGTGACCTCCAGCGACGAGGAGCGGCCGGGCTCGGTCAGCGAGCCGTGCGCCAGGAACGCCCCGCGCCAGGCGGCCTCGGCGTCACAGGTGGCACCGGAGACGACCTGCGGCGGCAGGCCCCGGATCGGCCTCCCGCGGCCGTCGACCAGCCCCGTCTGGCGGGCGAGCTGGTCGCCGCCCGCCACCACGCGTACGACATAGCGCGAGCCGCGGCGCAGTCCCCCGGGCGCCATCACCATCAGCTCGGAGCTGTGTCCGAAGATCTCCAGGATGTCCCGCTTCAGCCGGCGCGCGGCGATGCCGGTGTCCAGCTCCGCCTCGATCACGATGCGGCCGCTCACCAGGTGCAGCCCGCCCGCGAACCGCAGGATCGCCGAGACCTCCGCCTTTCTGCAGCAGGTCCGGGTGACGGGAAGCCGGGAGATTTCGTCCTTCACCGCTGCCGTCATCGCCATGGGCCGATCCTTCCATGCATCCGAAAAATACGGTCGTACGCGGCGGCCAACAGCTCCGGATCATGCTTCGGAACGCCTCCCCCAGGGGCTCCGCCCTGGGCGGTACCCCCAGCGAGGGCCACAGGGGCCAGCTCGACCGCGGCGCCGAGGCTCTTTGCGGCATCGGCGAGGGACTCTCGGTCGGGCACGGCGGCCTCGTCGGCCAGCACCACGTCGAGGGCGAGTTTAGGCGCGTGTCGTCCCAAAACCTCCAAATGACGCTGCGGTGAGAAGCCTTCTGTTTCGCCGGGTTGGGGCGCGAGGTTCAAGGAAAGGACCCGGCGGGCCTTCGTCTCGACCAGCGCGTCCAGCAGTTCGGGCACCAGGAGGTGCGGAATCACCGACGAGAACCAGGATCCGGGCCCGAGAACCACCCAGTCGGCGTCCCGTACGGCGGCGACGGCCTCCGGGACGGCCGGCGGGTCGTGCGGCACGAGGTGCACGGACTGCACCTCTCCCGGCGTGAGCGCCACGGTCGCCTGCCCCCGGACCGTCTCCACGTCGTCCGGGCGCGCCGGATCGTGGCCCTTGACCAGAGCCTGGAGCTCCAGCGGCACGGCGGACATGGGGAGCACCCGGCCGTGCGCGCCGAGCAGCTTGCCGACGAGGTCGAGTGCCTGGACGTGGTCGCCGAGCTGTTCCCACAGCGCCACCATCAGCAGATTGCCGACCGCGTGCTCGTGCAGATCGCCCTTGGACTGGAAGCGGTGCTGGATCACCCGGGCCCAGGTCTGGCCCCATTCGTCGTCGCCGCACAGGGCCGCCAGCGCCTTGCGCAGATCGCCGGGCGGCAGCACGCCCAGCTCCTCCCGGAGCCGGCCGCTGGAGCCGCCGTCGTCGGCCACGGTGACGACCGCGGTGAGGTCGCCGGTGATACGGCGCAGGGCCGTGAGCGACGCGGAGAGGCCCATGCCGCCGCCGAGGGCGACGACCTTGGGCTGGGCGCCGCGGTTCCGCCCCGCGAGCGTGTGCGCGGTCCTGCGCAGCCGACGCAGACGGATGGCCTGTCCGCTCACTCGCGCCCCATGTCACGGTGGACGACGACCGTCTCGACGCCCGCGGAGGAGAGCCGGGCGGCGAGCTTCTCGGACGTGGCGACGGAGCGGTGCTTGCCGCCCGTGCAGCCGACGGCGATGGTCACGTACCGCTTGCCCTCACGGCGGTAGCCGGCGGCGATCAGCTGGAGCAGCTCGGTGTAGCGGTCGAGGAACTCCTTGGCGCCGGGCTGGTTGAAGACGTAGTTCGACACCTCTTCGTTCAGGCCGGTGAAGGGGCGGAGCTCCGGGACCCAGTGCGGGTTCGGCAGGAACCGCATGTCGACCACGAGGTCCGCGTCCACCGGCAGCCCGTACTTGAAGCCGAACGACATGACGGTGGCCCGCAGCTCGGGCTCCTCGTCGCCGGCGAACTGGGCGTCCATCTTGGCCCGCAGCTCGTGCACGTTCAGGCTGGAGGTGTCGATCACCAGGTCGGCGTCGCCGCGCAGCTCACGCAGCAGATCGCGCTCGGCCGCGATGCCGTCGACGATCCTGCCGTCGCCCTGGAGGGGGTGCGGCCTGCGGACCGACTCGAAGCGGCGGACCAGGGCGTCGTCGGAGGACTCCAGGAACACGATCCGGCGCGTGACCTGCTTGGAATCGAGGTCGGCGAGGGACTCGCGGAGGTTGTCGAAGAACCGCCGGCCGCGGACGTCGACGACGACCGCGATCCGGGCCACGTTGCCCTGCGAGCGGGCCCCGAGCTCCACCATGGTGGGGATCAGGGCGGGTGGGAGGTTGTCGACGACGAACCAGCCGAGGTCCTCCAGACACTTGGCCGCCGTGCTGCGCCCGGCGCCGGACATACCGGAGATGATCACCAGCTCGGGGATGGCCGCGTCCGCGGCACCGCCGGGCTCGATCGTGGTGCCCGTACTCACGTCTGCTCCGTCTCCGTCGTGCTCGGTCATGTCGTACCGCCCCCGTCGTTCTCTTCCATGATCTCTCCTGTTGCCGTATTCACGGCAGGGACGGCCGGAGCCGCCTGGGCAAGGGCCACCACCACGGATTCCGCCGTCTTGCGGCCCATGCCGGGAACCTCGCAGATCTGCTCGATTGTCGCCTGCCGCAGCCGCTTGACCGACCCGAAATGCTTGATCAGCGCCTGTTTGCGGGTATCGCCCAGACCGTGCACCGCGTCCAGCGGGCTGGTCCTGATGCGCTTGGTCCGCTTGGAGCGCTGGTAGCGGATGGCGAAGTCGTGGGCGGTGTCCCGGACGCGCTGGAGGAGGTACAGGCCCTCGCTGGAGCGCGGCAGGATCACCGGGTCGTCCTCACGCGGCAGCCAGACCTCTTCCAGCCGCTTGGCCAGTCCACAGACCGCGACGTCGTCGATGCCCAGCTCGTCGAGCGCGCGCTGGGCCGCGGCCACCTGCGGCTTTCCGCCGTCGACGACGACGAGCTGCGGCGGGTACGCGAACCGCTTGGGCTTCCCGTCGTCCTCGGCCGGCGCGTCCTCGCCGATCCACTCGCCGGTCCTGTCCTTCTCCGCGAGATAGCGGCGGAAGCGCCGGCTGATCACCTCGTGCATGGACCGGACGTCGTCCTGGCCCTCGAAGGTCTTGATCTGGAAGCGGCGGTACTCGCTCTTGCGTGCCAGGCCGTCCTCGAAGACCACCATGGAGGCCACGACGTCCTCGCCCTGGAGGTGGGAGATGTCGAAGCACTCGATCCGCAGCGGCGCCGAGTCCAGCCCGAGGGCCTCCGCGATCTCCTCCAGCGCGCGCGAGCGCGTCGTGAGGTCGCTGGCGCGCTTCGTCTTGTGCAGGCCCAGCGCCTGGAGTGCATTGCGCTGGACCGTCGCCATCAGGTCCTTCTTGTCCCCGCGCTGGGGGATGCGCAGGGAGACGTTCGACCCCCGGCGCTGGCCGAGCCACTGACTGACCGCGTCCGAGTCGTCGGGAAGGGCGGGGACGAGGACCTCCTTGGGCACCGCATCGCCGCTCTCCTCGCCGTACAGCTGCTGGAGCGCGTGCTCGACGAGCCCGGCGGTGTCGACGGCCTCGACCTTGTCGGTGACCCAGCCGCGCTGACCGCGCACCCGGCCGCCGCGGACGTGGAAGATCTGCACGGCCGCTTCCAGCTCGTCCTCGGCGACCGCGATCACATCGGCGTCGGTGGCGTCCGCGAGCACGACGGCGTTCTTCTCCAGGGCGCGCCGGAGAGCCCCTATGTCGTCCCGCAGCCGGGCCGCCCGCTCGTACTCCATCTCCTCGGCCGCATCCGTCATCTGCCGCTCCAGGCGGCGGATGTACGTGCCGGTGCGGCCGGCCATGAAGTCGCAGAACTCGTCGGCCAGTTCGCGGTGCTCCTCGGGTGAGACCCGGCCGACGCAGGGCGCGGAGCACTTGCCGATGTAGCCGAGCAGACAGGGCCGGCCCTTTTGCTGATGGTTCTTGAAGACCCCGGCGGAGCAGGTGCGCACGGGGAAGACGCGCAGCATCAGGTCGACGGTCTCGCGGATCGCCCAGGCGTGGCCGTACGGACCGAAGTACCGCACGCCCTTGCGCTTGGCGCCGCGCATCACCTGGACGCGCGGGAACTCCTCGTTCAGGGTGACGGCGAGGTAGGGATAGCTCTTGTCGTCCCGGTACTTGACGTTGAACCGCGGGTCGTACTCCTTGATCCAGGAGTACTCCAGCTGGAGCGCCTCGACCTCGGTGGAGACGACGGTCCACTCGACGGAGGCCGCTGTGGTGACCATCGTCGCCGTGCGCGGGTGCAGATTGGCCAGGTCCTGGAAGTAGCTGGCGAGGCGCTGGCGGAGGCTTTTCGCCTTCCCCACGTAGATCACCCGGCGGTGATCGTCGCGGAACCGGTAGACCCCCGGCGAGTCGGGGATCTCTCCCGGCTTGGGACGGTAGCTGGAGGGGTCTGCCATGCCGACCACCCTACTGGCGGGGGGTGACAGCGCGGGGCGCGCGGGCGGGCGTGGAGCAGTCGGCTCCAGCCGGTCCCAAGGTGCCGCGACGGCGTCCGGTGCGGCTCGGCCGGGGACGGTCTCCGGCCCGCCGTACGAGAGCAGCCCGCCACGGCGAGTGCGCGTCGGGGGACAGAGCGCGTCCGGGCGCCGCGGTTGTGCAGGAATCCTTGTCGCGGGCAGGTCAACCCGCTTCAATGCGGTGGACACGGGGCTGTGAACGCCGCAACCGGGATGTGAACACCTCCCCCGCCCCGGCCGGACGGCCGGACCGCCCACTCACAGCGCCCCCGCTTCCGTCCTGACCGTTCACCCGGGCCGTCGCAGGCCGCGCAGCCGTACCCCCGAAGCCGCTGGAGGTTCCATGGGTCGCCCCGACCTCGATACCGCCGATCTGGCACAGGTGCTGCACACCGGGCCGTTCCATCTGGCGCTGCGGGCCGCGCTCGCGGTGCGCGGACTGCCGCTCCAGCGGGTGCAGCACCATCTCGCCCATCGCGGCATCAAGGTCGGGGTGACCAGCCTCAGTTACTGGCAGCAGGGCGCCCGCCGGCCGCAGCGTCCGGAGTCGCTGCGGGCGGTCCGCGCGCTGGAGGAGGTGCTGGAGCTGCCCGGCAACTCACTGACCCGGCTGCTCGGTGTCGGCGAGCGCGGGGCGGGCCTCGACGTCGAGCGTCCCGCCGGACGCTCCTACCGCTCCCTGGCCGAGGTGTCCGGCGTCGTGGAGCGGCTGCTCACCGACATGGAGACGCCGACGGACACCGGGCTGCACACCGTGGGACACCACGAGCGCGTGCGGATCGGGGCCGGGCGGGAACTGGTGGGCCGCGATTCACAACATGTCGTCCGCGCCCACCGCGACGGCGTCGACCGCTATCTGGCCATCCACCACGGGGACCCCGGCTGCGACCCGGCGCTGGTCCGGGTGAGCGCGCTGGAGAACTGCCGTACGGGCCGGGTCCGCTGGCATCGCGAGACCGGGATCACCGTCGCGGAACTGCTCTTCGACGCCCGGCTGCGGGCGGGTGAGACCTATCTCTTCGGCTACGGCTTCGAGGACGGCACCGGCGGCCCCAGCAGCGAGTACGTCCGCGGCTTCACCTTCGCGGGCGGGCAGTACGTCCTTCAGGTGCGGTTCGACGAGGGGGCCCTGCCGGCCCGGTGCCGCCGGTTCGCCCAGGCCACCACGGGTGCTCCACGGGGCGCCCGGACGGCTCTGACGCTCAGCGGCAGGCACCGTACGGTGCATCTGGTCGAGCAGGGTGTGCGGCCCGGGATTCTCGGGATCGACTGGGACTGGGAGTGAGCCCGGGCCGGTCGTCGTCCCCGGCCGGTGGCCGGGGAAACCGGACGCCTTACGCGCTCGGCCCCGCGACGAGCTTTCCGCCCTGCGCCGTGACCGGCACCTCGGGCAGCGGCACGGTCGCCGGGCCCTGGAGCGCCTTGCCGGTGGTCACGTCGAAGCGGCTGCCGTGGCACGGGCAGTTGCCCACGGTGCCTTCGACCTTGTCGAGGACGCAGCCGGCGTGTGTGCACTGGGCGCTGAACGCCCGGTACTGGCCCGCGGACGGGCTGCTCACGATCAGGCGTTGCTCGCGGTAGAGCTTGGCGCCACCGACCGGGACGGCGTCGGCCGCGCCGAGGTCGACGGGCTGGGTCGGTGTGGGGTTCTCCGCATGGCCGAGCTTGGACTCGGTGGAGCAGGCGGCGACCCCGAGGCCGGCGGCCCCGGCGAGGGCGGCGCCTTTCAGCACGGTGCGGCGGGCGGCTGAGGGGTGGCCGGACATGCAGACTCCACAGGTCAGAGCATCGGTCGCAGGGCCTGCGACAGACCCGACAATACCGGCGTGTTCCTGCGGCCCCGCGAGCGGGATGCCTCCCCGGGGCCGCGGTTATGAGTTACGTTCTGGGCCGTGATCGTCGTCGCCGGTGAATCCCTGATCGACCTGGTCCCGCACGGGGACGGCGAGCCCCTGCCGACGCTGCTGCCACGCCTGGGCGGCGGACCGTACAACACCGCCGTGGCGCTGGGGCGGCTCGGCGCGCGCGCCGCCTTCTGCTCCCGGATGTCCACGGACGGCTTCGGGGAGGCGCTGCTGACCGGGCTGCGGGACGCGGGCGTCGACACCGGGCTGGTGGCGCGCGGCCCGGAGCCGACGACGCTGGCGGTCGCGTCCCTCGGCGCGGACGGCTCCGCCGGCTACGGCTTCTACGCCGAGGGCAGCGCAGACCGGCTGTTCGAACTGCCGCCCCGGCTGCCGGACACGGCACGGGCGGTGGCCTTCGGCACGTGCTCGCTGGTACTGGAGCCGGGCGCGAGCGCGTACGAGGCGCTGCTGCGGCGGGAGGCGGAGCGCGGGCTGTTCACGCTGCTCGATCCGAACATCAGACCGGGGCTGATCCCGGACGCGGACGCCTACCGAGCGCGGTTCGCGGGCTGGCTGCCGTCGGTGTCGCTGCTGAAGCTCTCGGAGGACGACGCCCGCTGGCTGGGCGGTGTGCCCGAGGGCCCGGCGGCGGTGGTCCTGACGCGGGGCGACGAGGGCATGAGCGTACGGACGCGGACCGGGACGGAGGTCTCCGTGCCCGCGACACAGGTGCGCGTCGCCGACACCATCGGCGCGGGCGACACGGTGAACGCGGCCCTGCTCCACGGCCTCGCGGCCCGGGACGCCCTGTCGGCCGACGGCATGGCCCGGCTGGACGCGGAGGGCTGGCGTGAGGTGCTGGACTTCGCGGCACGAGCGGCGGCGGTGACCTGCTCCCGTACGGGGGCGGAGCCTCCCTACGCCTGGGAACTGCGCCAGGACGACTGACGAGCCGTCCGGCGGGCCGGTGGCAGAGCGGTCCAGCGGGCCCGGACGCGGGCCGAACGACATCGGTCTCCCCCCGATGGGCTCGGGGGGAGACCGATGACGCCTACGGTGCTCAGGCCTTGCGGGCGCGGGCCGCCGTCTTCTTCGCCGCCGTCTTCTTGGCCACCGCCTTCTTCGCGGTGTTCTTGGCGACGGGTGCCTTCACGGTGGCGACCGAATTCGCGGCGGCCGTGGTCGCGGGCTTCTTCGCCGCGGCCTTCCTGGTGCCCGACCGCGCCTGCGGCACCACCGCGTCGCTGATCCGCTCCGTGTCCAGGATGTCCCGCAGGAACTTGCCGGTGTGGCTGGTCGGGACCCCGGCGATCTGCTCCGGAGTGCCCTCCGCGATGACGAGGCCGCCGCCGCTGCCGCCCTCCGGTCCCATGTCGACGACCCAGTCCGCTGTCTTGATCACATCGAGGTTGTGCTCGATGACGATGACCGTGTTGCCCTTGTCGACCAGCCCGGACAGCACGTTGATCAGCTTGCTGATGTCCTCGAAGTGCAGACCGGTCGTCGGCTCGTCGAGCACGTACACCGTGCTGCCGGTCGAGCGCTTCTGGAGCTCGGACGCCAGCTTCACCCGCTGGGCCTCACCGCCGGAGAGCGTCGGCGCGGACTGGCCGAGGCGGACGTAACCGAGACCGACCTCGTTGAGCGTGCGCAGATGACGGGAGATCGTCGGGACGGCCTCGAAGAAGTCCAGGGCCTCCTCGATCGGCATGTCCAGCACCTCTGCGATGGACTTGCCCTTGTAGTGGACCTCCAGGGTCTCCCGGTTGTAGCGCGCCCCGTGGCAGACCTCGCACGGGACGTACACGTCCGGAAGGAAGTTCATCTCGATCTTGATGGTGCCGTCGCCCGAGCAGTTCTCGCAGCGGCCGCCCTTGACGTTGAAGGAGAACCGGCCGGGGAGATAGCCCCGGACCTTGGCCTCCATCGTCTCGGCGAAGAGCCTGCGGACATGGTCGAAGACACCGGTGTACGTCGCCGGGTTCGACCGCGGGGTGCGGCCGATGGGCGACTGGTCGACATGCACGACCTTGTCGACGAGGTCGTCGCCGTCGACGCGGGTGTGCCGTCCGGGCACCGACTTGGCGCCGTTCAGCTCACGCGCCAGGTGCGTGTAGAGGATGTCGTTGACCAGGGTCGACTTGCCGGAGCCGGAGACACCGGTGACGGCGGTCAGGACACCGAGCGGGAAGGAGACGTCGATGTCCCGCAGGTTGTTCTCACGGGCGCCGTGGACGGTGAGCTGCCGTCCCGGGTCCATGGGCCGGCGGATGTCGGGGGTCGGGATGGACCGCTTCCCGGCGAGGTACTGACCGGTGATCGACGCCTTGTTGGTGAGCAGATCCTTGAGCGAGCCCGAGTGCACGACCTTGCCGCCGTGCTCGCCGGCGCCCGGACCGATGTCGACGACCCAGTCGGCCACCTTGATGGTGTCCTCGTCGTGCTCGACGACGATGAGGGTGTTGCCCATGTCACGGAGCCGGACGAGCGTCTCGATGAGCCGGTGGTTGTCGCGCTGGTGCAGACCGATGGACGGCTCGTCCAGGACGTACAGCACGCCGACGAGTCCGGAGCCGATCTGGGTGGCGAGCCGGATGCGCTGGGCCTCGCCGCCGGAGAGAGTGCCGGCCGCGCGGTTCAGCGAGAGGTAGTCCAGACCGACGTCGACCAGGAACCTCAGCCGCTCGTTGACCTCCTTGAGCACGCGCTCGGCGATCTTCTTGTCCCGGGCGTTCAGCGTCAGACGGCCGAGGAACTCGGCGCACTCGCTGATCGACATCGCGGAGACGTCGGCGATGGACTTCTCCATCACCGTCACCGCGAGGACGATCGGCTTCAGCCGGGTGCCCTGGCAGGTGGGACAGGGGACTTCGCGCATGTAGCCCTCGAAGCGCTCCCTGCTGGAGTCGCTCTCGGCCTCCTGGTGCCGCCGCTTGACGAACTGCACCGCGCCTTCGAACGCGGGCGTGGTGTACGCGCGCTCCCTGCCGTACCTGTTGCGGTAGCGGACCTCGACCTGGGTCTTGTGGCCGTAGAGCAGTGCCTTCTTGGCACGCTGCGGCAGGCCGCCCCAGGGCATGTCGGTGGTGAACCCGAGCGCCTGGGCGAGCCCGCCGATCAGCCGGCCGAAGTACTCCTTGGTGTGGCCGTGCGACCAGGGGTGGATCGCCCCCTCGTCGAGGGACTTCTCCTCGTCCGGGACGATCAGCTCGGGGTCGACCTCCATGCGCGTGCCGATGCCGGTGCAGTCGGGGCAGGCGCCGAAGGGGGAGTTGAAGGAGAACGAGCGGGGCTCGAGCTCCTCGAAGGACAGGTCGTCGTACGGGCAGTACAGATGCTCCGAGTACATCCGCTCACGCTCGGGGTCGTCCTCCGGGAGGTCGACGAAGTCGAGCACGACCATGCCGCCGGAGAGGCCGAGCGCGGTCTCCACGGAGTCGGTCAGCCGGCGCTTGGCGCTGTCCTTGACCGTGAGGCGGTCGATGACCACCTCGATGGTGTGCTTCTCCTGCTTCTTCAGCGTCGGCGGCTCGGCGAGCTGGATCGTCTGCCCGTCGACCCGGGCCCGGCTGTATCCCTTGGTCTGGAGATCGGAGAAGAGGTCGACGAACTCGCCCTTGCGCTCGCGCACCAGCGGCGAGAGCACCTGGAAGCGGCTGCCCTCGGGAAGCTCGAGCACCCTGTCGACGATGGCCTGCGGCGACTGGCGCGTGATGGGCCGGCCGCACTCGGGACAGTGCGGCTTGCCGATCCGCGCGAACAGCAGGCGGAGGTAGTCGTAGACCTCGGTGATGGTGCCGACCGTCGAGCGCGGGTTGCGCGAGGTCGACTTCTGGTCGATGGAGACGGCCGGGGAGAGGCCCTCGATGAAGTCGACGTCCGGCTTGTCCATCTGACCGAGGAACTGGCGGGCGTACGACGACAGGGATTCCACGTACCGGCGCTGGCCCTCGGCGAAGATCGTGTCGAAGGCGAGCGAGGACTTGCCCGACCCGGAGAGCCCCGTGAAGACGATGAGGGAGTCACGGGGGAGGTCGAGCGAAACGTTCTTGAGATTGTGCTCGCGAGCGCCACGAACGATGAGACGGTCGGCCACGCCGGGTCCGCACCTTTCTTCAGAGAAGCGGGGGCACCGGCCCCCGTCCCAGACTGTTCCAGCCTACGGAGGGCGCCAGATCGATGAATGCCAGACAAGCAAGGATGCCTCGGACCAGGCTATAGCACGTGCATTCGATTTCAGACCGCGCTCTGCCACCTTCACCCGAACGTGTGGCGGGGCTATCGTCGGCCTCATGATCGATCCCCTGCGCGACCTGGCATCTGTACGTGAAGCCACCGAGCGGCTGCTCAGCGCAGTCGACTCCATGGACAACGCCGTCCTCGCCGGTCCGTCACGGCTACCGGGCTGGAGCCGCGGACATGTCCTTGCTCATGTATCCCGTAACGCCGACGCGATCGTAAATATTCTCGAGGGCCGGCCGATGTACGCGAGCGCCGAGGCGCGCGAGGCCGACATCGAGCGGGACGCGCGGCGTCCGCTGGACGTGCAGCTCGCCGACCTGCGCGACAGCGCGGCCCGCCTGGAGGCCGTGGGCGCGCTCCCCGCGGACTGGCGGCGCACGGTCCAGCTGCGCAACGGCGTCACCGACGCCGCCGCCCGGGTCCCCTTCCGGCGGCTCGTCGAGGTCGAACTGCACCATGTGGACCTCGGCGTGGGCTACGAGCTGGAGGATCTGCCCCAGGAGTTCACCGCCCGGGAGATCGACTTCCTCGCGCAGCGGTTCTCCGGCCGGCCGGACGTGCCCCCGACCCGGATCGCCGCGACGGACGGCTCCGGCGGCGAGTGGCACACCGGCGGTACCGACGGCGCCCCGGTCACCGTCTCCGGCCCCGCGGCCGCGCTCGTGGGCTGGCTCGCCGGCCGCCGGGACGGGGCCGCCCTGGACACCGCGGGAGCCCTGCTGCCCGCGCTGCCCCCGCTATAGGCTGATCTCCATGACGTACAGCGGAGTGGTGAAGGTCGGCGGCGCTGCGGACGTTCACGAACTGACGGACCTGATGATCTCCAAGGTCGCCGTCGGTCCGATGGACAACAACGCCTTTCTGCTGCGCTGCCGCGCCACGGACGAGCAGTTGCTGATCGACGCGGCGAACGAGCCGGAGACGCTGCTCCGGCTGATCGGCGACGACTCCATCGCCTCGGTGGTCACCACGCACCGCCACGGCGACCACTGGCAGGCACTCGCCGATGTGGTCGGGGCGACGGGTGCGCGCACCTACGCGGGGCGCTTCGACGCCGAGGGCATTCCCGTCGCCACGGACGTGCAGGTCGAGGACGGCGACGTCATCCGCGTCGGCCGGGTCGAGCTGACAGCCCGGCATCTGGTGGGCCACACCCCGGGGTCGATCGTCCTGGTCTACGACGACCCGCACGGCCACCCGCACATCTTCACCGGCGACTGCCTCTTCCCCGGCGGCGTGGGCAACACCCGCAAGGACCCGGTGGCGTTCCAGAGCCTGATCGACGGTGTCGAGGAGAAACTCTTCGGTCAGCTGCCGGACGAGACGTGGGTGTACCCGGGTCACGGCAAGGACACGACGCTCGGCGACGAGCGGCCGCACCTGGCGGAGTGGCGCCGGCGCGGCTGGTGACCGCGCGGCTGTACGGGAGTCCCGGCGCCCGGGCGGCGCCGGGGACGGGTTCGCATCCGGTCTGATGTGCGTGTGGGCCCGCGTGCGGACGGTCCGCCGGGGAGAAACCGTTGTCGCCCGGCGGCGGCGCACGGTTAGCCTCCGGCCATGACGCAGCCCGTCCACCCTCCCAAGCCCCGTCCCGGCGACCGGGTCGCGGTCCTCTCGCCGTCCAGCGGGCTTCCGGGACTGCTGCCGCTGCCGTTCGAGCTCGGTCTCGCCCGGCTCCGTGAGGACTTCGGGCTCGTCCCGGTCGAGTATCCGACGACCCGCCGGATGGGCTCGTCGCCGCGGGAGCGGGCCCGCGACATCCATGCCGCCTTCGCGGATCCCGGCGTCACGGCCGTCATCGCGAGCATCGGCGGAGACGACCAGATCACCGTGCTGCCGTATCTGGACCGGGAGTTGATCCGCGCGAACCCGAAGCCGTTCTTCGGCTACAGCGACAACACGGCCCTGCACTGCTACCTCTGGAACACCGGCATCGTCAGCTACCACGGCGGCAGCGTGATGGTCGAGCTCGGCCGCCCGGGAGCCATGGCGCCCCTGACCGCCGACTCCCTGCGGGCCGCCCTGTTCACCTCGGGTCCCTACGAACTCCGCGCCGCCGACCGGTTCCGGGTCGTCGACCGCGACTGGGCGGACCCGGCGACGTTCGAGGCCGAGCCGGAGACGGATCCGGGCGACGGCTGGCTGTGGCACGGACCCGAGCGCGTCGTCGAGGGGCGTTCGTGGGGCGGAAATCTCTCGGTGCTGTCCTGGCTGTTGATGGCGGACCGCGAGATCAGTCAGGACCTCTCGGCGTACGACGGCGGAGTGCTGCTCCTGGAGACCGACGAGGAACTGCCGTCGGCCGAGGAGGTGTTCCGGATCCTGCGCGCCATGGGCGAGCGGGGGCTGCTGGAGCGCTTCGACGCGCTGCTGATGGGCCGGGCCAAGACCTGGTCCTTCGACCGGCCCGGCGACCACGCGGAACGGGCCCGGTACGCGCGCGACCAGCGCGAGGCGGTGCTGCGAGCCCTGGCGGTGTACGCGCCGGACGTGATGGCCGTCTTCGACGTCGACCTCGGACACACCGATCCGCAGTTGATCGTTCCCTACGGCGGGCTGGTGCGGGTGGACGGGCCCGCACGTCGTATCACGGTGACGTACTGACTCAGCGAAGGCCGGGACCGCCGGAACGCCGGTGGGCGGGGACAGCAGCCGCTGTCCCCGCCCACCGTTCATGAGGTCCGTCAGGCCTCGATGCTGTCCTTCTCCGGCGACTCCGGCGACTCCGGCGTCTGGGCCGCCTCACGCTCGGACTGCCTCTTGGAGGCGATGAGGCTGGTGATCGTAGTGATGATCAGCACGCCGCAGATGACCGCCAGCGAGACCGGGATCGAGATCTCGGGGACATGCACCCCGCTCTCGTGCAGTGCGTGCAACACCAGTTTCACGCCGATGAAGCCGAGGATCACCGACAGGCCGTAGCTGAGGTGGACCAGCTTCCTGAGCAGTCCGCCGATCAGGAAGTACAGCTGCCGCAGACCCATCAGGGCGAAGGCGTTGGCGGCGAAGACGATGTACGGGTCCTGGGTGAGGCCGAAGATCGCCGGGATCGAGTCCAGCGCGAACAGCACGTCCGTGGTGCCGATGGCCAGCATGACCACCATCAGGGGGGTCAGGACGCGCTTGCCGTTGTTGCGGATGAAGAGCTTCGTGCCGTGGTACTTGTCGGCGACGCCGAACTTCTTCTCGATGGACTTCAGGAGGCGGTTCTCCTCGAACTCCTCGTCCTCGTCGTCGGCCCGCGCCTCCTGGATGAGCTTCCAGGCGGTGTAGATCAGGAACGCACCGAAGATGTAGAAGACCCAGGAGAAGCTGGCGATGATCGCGGCACCGGCGGCGATGAAGATCGCTCGCAGCACCAGGGCGATCAGCACACCGATGAGCAGCACCCGCTGCTGGAGGTGTGAGGGCACCGAGAACTTCGCCATGATCAGGACGAAGACGAAGAGGTTGTCGACGCTGAGCGATTTCTCGGTGATGAAGCCCGCGAAGAACTCGCCGGACGCCTGACTCTCGCCGGCCATCAGCAGGCCGAGGCCGAACAGCGCGGCCAGGACGATCCAGACGACCGTCCAGATTCCGGCTTCCTTGATGGACACGTCATGGGGCTTGCGCCCGATGAAGAAGTCCACCGCGATGAGGGCTGACAGACCAAGAATGGTCAGCAACCAGATGTTCAATGAAACGTCCACTGCGCCTCCGGCTTCGTACGGCTACTGATCAGCGTCGTCGCTGCCGGAGGTCTCCTCCACCCGAGCGGTCCTTGCCGCTCCGGCCGGCGCCCCGGGACCTGTGAATCGGTCCGTATTGACGGGCACGCCGCAGTCGGGAGTACTCCCCTCCGTTCAAAAGGAGAGTACAGGAATCCCCAAGGAAAGGTAAAGCGCGGGGTAAAGGACGGTTCAAATCAGCAGGTCAGCGGCCCCAGTTGCGGCGGGCGGCGGTCACCGCGTCCAGCACCTGACGCAGCACCGCGCTGCCCGGCGGGACCGTCAGCGGCTGGTACGTCCAGGCGTGCCGGACCCAGGGGTCGGCGAGGTGGTCGTCCGGCACGGGCGTGATCCGCAGGAGGGAGCGCCACAACGGGTCCAGCACCGGTCCGTAGGCGCTCGCGTCCTCGCGGTCCGCGACCATCATCAGGTGCACACCGACCGCCGGACCCTCGTCGGCGAGGTAGCGCAACTGGGTGACGGCCCGGTCGTCGAAGCCGTGCGGGAAGTCGTTGACGATCAGCAGCTGCTCGCCGGTGTCCAGGTCGGGCGGGAGGGCATCGGCCGCGCCTCCGCGCACCGCCATCGTCACCAGGTCCACCCGCTGGGTGAGCTTGGCGAGCGTGTCGCTCACACCCTGCGCGCCGGTCGCGGGCGGGCCCGCGAGCGCGCCCGACTCGACCAGCGGGGCGAGCGATGCCGCTGCCGTACGGGCCGGGTCGATGACATGGACGGTGAACTCACCGGGCGGATAGACGCCGAGCAGCCGGGCCGCGTGCGAGACCGCGCAGTCCACGGCGAGCTTCCGCAGCTGGCCCTCGTCCAGCATCATCGCGGCCTCGGAGCCGGTGCGTCCGCTGTCCACCCACAGGCCGCGCTCCAGCGGCAGCCTGATCAGGAACGGGATGCGCAGCTCCGGCGTCTCGGGCAGCTGGAGATCACCGAGGCGCAGGGCCATCGGGATCTCCATGGGCACCTGGTAGGCGTGCCAGACCGGGTTGTCCCAGCGCGCGAAGGCCGGCGGCAGGGCCGGCTCGACGACGTCGGACTCGGCCGACAGCTGGGCCAGGTCCCGGTCGAGCGCCTGGCGCGCCTGGGCCGTCAGCTCCTCGCACTTGGCGCGGGCCGCCGCACGGGCGGTGTCCCCGGCACCGCCGATACGGCTGCGCGGGTCGGACAGGGCCCGGTCCAGTTCCTGGTCGAGGCGGTTCTCGGCGAACTCGACCGCGCTGCGGTAGGCGGCGACCGCGCGGGCCAGGTCCTCGAACATCCCCCAGATCTGGTTGTAGAGCCGCTCCTCCATGGACCAGCCGGTGGCGTCGCCGGCGACGGGCCGGGCGGGCTGTCCGGGCTCGGCGGCCGGCGCGGTCGGGGGCGGCGGGGGCGGGGCCGAGCGGCGGCGCGGGTGCGCGTAGTCGATGGGGCCGCCGGATCCCGGCGGGGCGTCGGGTGTGGTGGGCTGCTGGGGTTCGGCCGGTGCCGGGGCCTGTCCGCCGCCGGCGCCGAGGCCGTCCGCGACCGTCGGGTCCACCGCGGAGGTCTGGCCGGAGGCCGGGCGGCCGTAGGCGCCGTCGGCGCCGCGGGTGTTCAGTGGCGCGGGCGCGGTCCGCGGTGTGCGCGGGGCGGCCGTGGCCTGGATCTCGGCGGCCGTCTCACGGGCCGTCGCGAGTCCCTGGTCGCCGAGGAGCTGGGCGAGCCCGCCCGCGTACCCCTGGCCCATGGCGCGCACCTTCCAGGCGCCCTGGCGGCGGTAGACCTCGACGGCGACGAGCGCCGTCTCGGTGTCCAGTCCGGTGATGGTGAAGCTGGCCACCTCGCTGCCGTCCTCGGCGACGACGGCGAGGAACGGGGCGGCCGTGGCGCCGAACTGGGCCGGGCCGCCGGTGCCTTCGGGGAGCGCGAGCAGGATGTTGAGCCGGTGGACGGCCGCCGGCACCGCCGACAGATCGACGGCGAAGCGGGGCGACTCGGTGGCCTGGCGGGGCACCTCGACGCCGTGGACGGTGGGCGCTCCGGGGTGGGCGATCCAGTCGTCCCGGACGGCACCCCGCTCGTCGGCGCAGGTCGCGCAGGCCACGACCGGGTGTCCGGCCGACACCCGTATCTCCAGGCGGGCGTCGGGCAATGGATGGTTCTGCCCCCGGACCAGCTCGGCCGTCATCGCCTTGTCCCCTCGTGCTGTGGTCGGTGCTGCGCGGTGGTGCCAATCGGTGCAGCTCCCGGCGGCCTCATGCCTCCGGGAGCTGCGTCGTCCGTGCGAGCCGTGCTTACAGGTGCGGCAGGATCGACGGCATCAGGTCCTGGAAGGTGCGGCCGTTGGCGGGGTTGCCGAGGGCAGTCATCTGCCAGCCCGAGCCCGCGCGGTGCACCTTCGCCATGATCTGGGCGGTGTACTGGCCACCGCCGTCGAGCGTGTAGCGGGCGAGCTCCTGGCCGTTCGTCTCGTCGACGATGCGGCAGAAGGCGTTCTGCACCTCCTGGAACGTCTGGCCGGTGAAGGAGTTCACCGTGAAGACGATCTGGTCGATGTGGACCGGCACTCGCTGAAGATCGACGAGGATCGCCTCGTCGTCGCCGCCCGAACCCGCCCCGCCGACCAGGTTGTCACCGGTGTGCTTCACCGAACCGTCGTCGCTGACCAGGTGACGGAAGAAGACCACGTCCACCGGCTGCTTGTCGGCGAACAGCACCGCCGAGGCATCCAGATCGATCTCCCTGGTGCGCGAGCCGAACAGACCGCGCCGGGGCGCCGCCTGCCAGCCGAGCCCCATCCGTACAGCCGTGAGGGTGCCCCCGTCGCTCTTCTGCAGGCTGATGGCCTGACCCTTGGTCATGTTGACCGTCACGCGCTGTCCCCTTCTCCCTGAATTCCGCCGCCCAACGCGCGGCTTCCCAGCACCCTACGCAGTTGCGTCAACGGTGCAGCACAAATGGCTCGATTTTGTGTCGGTCTTGCAACACACCAGGTGCGCGGGGGCTGCCGCACACCTGGTGAGCGGCGTGGTGACCCGCCCGTCGGACGGACTCAGGCCACACCCGCCTCCTTCATCTGACGGAGCTCCTTCTTCAACTCGCCGACCTCGTCGCGCAGCCGGGCCGCCACCTCGAACTGCAGGTCCGCGGCGGCCGCTCGCATCCGGTCGGTCATCTCCTCGATGATTCCGGCCAGTTCGGCGGCGGGCCGGTCGCTCAGCACCTCGCCCTTCCTGCCCGCCTTGCCGCCGAGCGCGGGGACGGGGGCCTTGGCGCCCTTGCCCGGCTTCTCCGCCTTCGCCTGCCGGTAGCCGGTGCCGAGCAACTGCTCGGTGTCGACCTCCTCGCGCGCGATGGTGGCGACGATGTCGTTGATCTTCTTGCGCAGCGGCTGAGGGTCGATGCCCCGCTCCGTGTTGTACGCGATCTGCTTCTCCCGGCGGCGGTTGGTCTCCTCGATGGCCTTCTCCATCGCCGGGGTGACCTTGTCCGCGTACATGTGGACCTGGCCGGAGACGTTGCGCGCCGCGCGGCCGATGGTCTGGATCAGCGAGGTGCCGGAGCGCAGGAAGCCTTCCTTGTCGGCGTCGAGGATCGCCACCAGGGACACCTCGGGGAGGTCGAGGCCCTCCCGCAGGAGGTTGATGCCGACCAGCACGTCGTACTCACCGGCGCGCAGCTCGCGCAGCAGCTCGACGCGGCGCAGGGTGTCGACGTCGCTGTGCAGATAGCGGACCTGGATGCCCAGTTCGAGGAAGTAGTCGGTGAGGTCCTCGGCCATCTTCTTGGTGAGGGTGGTGACGAGGACTCGTTCGTTCTTCTCCGTGCGCAGCCGGATCTCGTGCACCAGGTCGTCGATCTGGCCCTCGGTCGGCTTGACGACGACCTCCGGGTCGACGAGTCCGGTGGGGCGGATGATCTGCTCCACGAATCCGTCGCCGCGGGAGAGTTCGTACGCACCGGGGGTCGCCGACAGATACACGGTCTGGCCGGTCCGCTTCTTGAACTCCTCCCACTTCAGCGGGCGGTTGTCGAGCGCGGAGGGCAACCGGAAGCCGTGGTCGACCAGCGTCCGCTTGCGGGACGCGTCGCCCTCGTACATCGCGCCGATCTGCGGAACGGTGACGTGCGACTCGTCGATGACGAGGAGGAAGTCCTCAGGGAAGTAGTCGAGGAGGGTGTTGGGCGGCGAGCCGGGTCCGCGGTCGTCGAAGTGCATCGAGTAGTTCTCGATGCCCGAGCAGGAGCCGATCTGGCGCATCATCTCGAGGTCGTAGGTGGTGCGCATCCGCAGCCGCTGCGACTCCAGGAGCTTGCCCTGCTTGTCCAGCTCGGCCAGCCGCTGCTCCAGCTCCGCCTCGATGCCGTTGACCGCCTTCTCCATACGCTCGGGGCCCGCGACGTAGTGGGTCGCCGGGAACACGTAGAGCGACTGGTCCTCGCTGATGATCTCGCCCGTGAGCGGGTGGAGGGTGGAGAGCGCCTCGATCTCGTCGCCGAACATCTCGATGCGGACCGCGAGCTCCTCGTAGACCGGGAAGATCTCGATGGTGTCGCCGCGGACGCGGAAGGTGCCGCGCTGGAACGCCGCGTCGTTGCGCGTGTACTGGATGTCGACGAAACGGCGCAGCAGCTGGTCGCGGTCGATCTCGTCGCCGACCTTGAGCTGCACCATGCGGTCGACGTACTCCTGCGGGGTGCCGAGGCCGTAGATGCACGAGACGGAGGCGACGACGATCACGTCACGCCGGGTGAGCAGCGAATTGGTCGCGGAATGGCGCAGCCGCTCGACCTCTTCGTTGATCGAGGAGTCCTTCTCGATGTAGGTGTCCGACTGCGGGACGTAGGCCTCGGGCTGGTAGTAGTCGTAGTACGAGACGAAGTACTCGACGGCGTTGTTCGGCAGGAGCTCGCGGAACTCGTTCGCCAGCTGGGCGGCCAGCGTCTTGTTCGGCGCCATCACCAGGGTGGGGCGCTGGAGCTTCTCGATCATCCAGGCGGTCGTCGCCGACTTGCCGGTGCCGGTCGCGCCGAGCAGCACGACATCGTCCTCACCTGCGCGGATACGGCGCTCCAGGTCGGCGATGGCCGCGGGCTGGTCGCCACTGGGCTGAAAGGGACTGACGACCTCGAAGGGCGCCACCGTACGTTCGATCTTGGAAACGGGCCGCATGGATCCAACGGTACGACCCCCCACTGACAACCGGGCTCGGGTCCGTCGTGTGGATCAGGCCGGCTCCGGACGACGGCCCCGGGATTCGCCGCGGTGGCCGCCTCGGGTCACCAGCTGTCGGACCGGTGCCGCTCGCCCCTCTCGACCGCCCAGCCGGGCGACCGGTACCCGGACGGGCTCCCCGTGCGCTGGGCCGGCACCCCGGGGCGCAGGTCCATGCTGCCGGGCGCCTGCCGGTCGGGCTCTCCCAGCATCAGGAGCGGGTCGAACATCACGACCACCCCCGCCAGCACGAGGAAGACCACGGGGCCGATCAGCATGGGAAGGAGCAGCGCGGCGGGGTCGTCGCCCGTGCCCGCGGCGCCCGCGACTCCGTGCAGATGGACGCTGACGGCCGCCATGCCGGTGTAGTGCATGCCGCTCACGGCCACGCCCATGACCAGGCCGGCGCCGAGACCGGCCAGGAGGCCGTGGACGGAGACCGCCGCCCACAGGGCGATCGTGGCCGCGGCGACGGCGATCACCACGGATGCGGCGACGGTCACGGTGTCGTACGCCAGAGCCCCCTGGAGCCGCATCCCCGCCATGCCGAGGTAGTGCATGGAGGCGATGCCGAGGCCGGTGATCGTGCCGCCGGTCATCAGGGCCATCGGCGTGGCTCCGCGGTAGCCGACGAGGAAGATCCCGATGCCGGTCATGAGGACGGCGACGCCGAGGCCGGCGAAGACGACCGGCCGGTCGTAGGCGATCGGCGCCTCGTCCACGCTGAAGCCCATCATCGCGATGAAATGCATGCTCCAGATGCCGGAGCCGATCGCGGTCGCGCCCAGTGCCAGCCAGCCGGCCTTGAACGACTTCCTGTTGCGGACGGACCGTGCTGTGCAGCGGAGCCCGAGGGCACCGCCCAGCCACGCCATCACAAAAGCGGCCACGGGCGTGACGAGTCCGTAGCTGAAGCCGTCGACTGTTCCCTGCATACCTCTGACGCCCTTCGCTCCCGGCGTGATTCTGCGATCCTGCATCCCCCGCGATCCTGAGGGAACGTCCCGTCAGGGGCCGAGGGTATGACTCCGGCCACGGTTGGCAAACAGGTGTGCGGAGATTTGTCGACACACGAGCGGACACGCGATGTGTTCTGGGTGGATCCGTTCACGTTCTGGCCATACTTCGCCTGTTCCGCGTTGACCGGCGGGTGTCACTCTCGGCCCGTCCGTGACCGACACCGTGAGGAGTCAAGGTGTACGCACGTCCCGTCGCCGCAACTGCCGCCGCCGTCCTGGGAGTCGGCGCGGCCCTGCTGTCCCCTTCGGCGGCCGCCGCCGACCCGAGCCCCGCCGACACCGCGAGCCGGCACGGCGAACCGATCGTCTTCGCCCACCGAGGTGCTTCCGCGTACGCCCCGGAGAACACCCTCGCGGCCGTGGACCTCGCCGCCGGCATGGGCTTCGCCTGGGTCGAGAACGACGTCCAGCGCACCAAGGACGGCGAACTCGTGGTGGTCCACGACGACTCGCTGGCCCGCACCACGGACGTCGAGCAGCGGTTCCCCGCACGGTCGCCCTGGAAGGTCAAGGACTTCACGGCCGCCGAGATCGCCACGCTGGACGCGGGCAGCTGGTTCGGCCCGAAGTGGTCGGGCGCCCGGGTGCCGACCCTGAAGCAGTACCTGAACCGCGTCGAGGACAACGGCCAGAAGCTGCTGCTCGAGATCAAGAAGCCCGAGCTCTACCCCGGCATCGAGAAGGACACCCTGCGCGTGCTGCGCCAGGAGGGATGGCTCGACCGCGGGCACGTCCGCTGCCGCCTCGTGATCCAGAGCTTCGGCGCGGCCAGTGTGCGGGAGGTGCACCGGCAGCGCCCCGACGTCACCACCGGTTTCCTGGGCACGCCCGCGGTCACCGATCTGCCGTCGTACGCGGCGTTCACCGACCAGATCAACCCGACGTACAGCACCCTCACCGCCGACTACGTGACCGCGGTCCACCGGCTCAAGGGCGCGCACGGCAAGCGGCTCCAGGTGAACACCTGGACCGTGGACGACGCTGCGAACGCGGAACGGGTCGCCGGGTACGGCGTCGACGGCATCATCACCAACAAGCCCGACGTGGTGGCGGACGCGGTGGGCTGAGCCACTCCGCGCCGCAGCCGGAGGGCACTGTCAGTGCCCGGTCGTACGGTGGTCCGCATGAAGAGCTTCGAGTGGACCGTCGTGAACACGGACATCGGGCCCCTGCTGGTCGCCGCGACCGAGCAGGGCCTGGTGAGCGTCGTCTTCCACGCGGACGCGGGCATACGCGACCGGGCGCTCGGGCAGCTGGCCGGGCGCCTGGGCGCCGAGCCGGTCGAGGACGCGACCGGCAGACTGGCGGAGCCGGTGCGCCAGTTGACGGAGTACTTCGCGGGCGGCCTGCGGGAGTTCACACTGCCGCTCGACTGGTCGCTGTCGGGCGGCTTCAACCGTGAGGTGCTGCGCGAGCTCGCCGCCGGCGTCCCCTTCGGCACGGTCGTCGGCTACGGCGACCTGGCGTCCCGGGTGGGCCAGCCGGGAGCCGCCCAGGCCGTGGGGGCGGCCATGGGGTCCAATCCGCTGCCGGTGGTGGTGCCCTGCCACCGCGTGGTGGAGACCGACGGCAAGCTGGGGGGCTTCGGTGGCGGTCTGGAGACGAAGCGGAAGCTGCTGGCCCTGGAGGGGGTTCTGCCGGAGCCGCTGTTCTGAGGCGGGCGGATCCGGCCGTGCGCGCCGGGGCGCGAATGCGGTTTCGCACTGCCGTGCGAGCTGCCAGACTGCGCCAGTGACTCTCCGCGCTGACGCACCCTCCCTCTGTCCCGGCGGTGGAACGGCGTACGCGTCGTGACCTCGCTCGACAAGGCTCCGGCCGTCGCCCCGATGTCAGAGACCGAGCTGGCGGCTGTGCGGCGGCGTATCACCGCCGTGCTCGTCGCCAGTCAGATCCTCGGCGGGCTCGGAGTCGCCACCGGCATCGCGCTCGCCGTCGTGCTGGCGCAGCAGGTGAGCGGCACCGAGGCGCTGGCCGGGCTCGCGCCGACCGCGACCGTCGCAGGGACGGCGCTGATGTCCGTGCCGCTGGCCGCGCTGATGACGGCCAGGGGACGGCGGCCGGGGCTGGTCCTCGCGTATCTGATCGGCGCTCTCGGCGCGGGAGTCGTCGTGCTCGGCGCCGTCATGGACAACTTCGTGGTGCTGCTGGTGGGCATGGCCGCGTTCGGCGCCTCCTCGTCGGCCAATCTCCAGGCGCGGTTCGCCGCCGCGGATCTGGCCGTGCCCGAGCGGCGTGGCCGGGCCATCTCGAATGTGGTGTGGGCGACCACGATCGGTGCGGTCCTCGGCCCCAACATCGCGGCGCCCGCGGGGCGTAGCGTCGCCGGTGCCGGCATACCGGCCACGGCCGGTCCGTTCGTCTGGGCCGCCGGGGTGTTCCTGATATCGGCCGTCATGGTCCTGGTGCTGCTGCGGCCCGACCCGCTGCTGACCGCCCGTGCGCTGTCGCCCGCCGACCGGTCCCCCGAGGGCCGCTCCCTGCGTGCCGGGGTGCAGGCCGTGCGCGACTCCCCCATGGCCCGGCTCGCGCTGGTGACCGTCGCGCTCTCGCACACGGCCATGGTGTCGATCATGTCGATGACACCCGTGGCGCTCAGCCACCACGGCGCCGGCATAGAACTGATCGGGCTCGTCATCAGCGGCCATATCGCGGGCATGTACGCGTTCTCGCCGGTGATGGGCTGGCTGGCGGACCGGGTCGGCCGGCTCGCGGTGATCGGACTCGCCGTCGGACTGATGTCGGTGGCCGCGCTGCTCGCCGGCACAGCGGGGGCGAGCCACGTCCAGACCGCCGTGGGGCTCTTCCTGCTGGGACTCGGCTGGTCGGCGGGCGTGGTCTCCGGTTCTGCGCTGCTGACCGACTCGGTGCCGCAGCCGGCCCGGGCCGCCGCCCAGGGCCTCTCCGACCTGGCGATGAGCGCCACCGCCGGGCTCGGCGGCGCGGCGGCCGGCCTGATCGTCGCCCAGGCGAGCTACGGCTGGCTGAACCTGGTCGGAGCCTGTCTGCTGCTCCCGATGGCGGCCCTGACGATCCGCAGGTCGATCCGCTGACGCACCCGGGCCCGGGACTTCCGGTCGGGGTCCCGTCCATGGCTCCAGGTCCGGGACGAGGGCTCCGGGGTTTGGGCGGCCCGCCGCTGTGCCAGGGATGGGACATGCAGCTCACCGAGATGACCGATGAAGTACGGGAAGCACTCGCCGCCCACCGGCCCGTCGTGGCCCTGGAGTCGACGATCATCGCGCACGGGCTGCCGCGTCCGCGCAATCTGGCCGTCGCCGAGGAGCTGGAAGGGCTCGTACGGGCCGAGGGGGCCGTCCCCGCCACGATCGCCGTCCTGGACGGACGGGTCCACATCGGCCTGGACAAGCGGCAGTTGGACCGCATCGCCGGAGACGACGACGTGCGCAAGCTCGGGCACCGGGACCTCGCACCGGCGCTGGCCTCGGGAGCCTCGGGAGCGACGACGGTGTCGGCGACGGCCTTTCTGGCCGCGCGGGCCGGTATCCGGGTCTTCGCGACGGGCGGGCTCGGCGGGGTGCACCGCGAGTGGACGCACTCCCAGGACGAGTCCGCGGATCTGCGGGTGCTGGCCCAGACGCCGATCGCGGTGGTGTGCGCGGGCGTGAAGTCGGTGCTCGACGTTCCCGCGACGCTGCAACGGCTGGAGACCCTGGGAGTCGGGATCCTCGGATACGGGACGGATCGTTTCCCCGGCTTCTATCTCACCTCCTCCGGGGAGCCGGTCGACTGGACGGTCCACTCCCCCGGTGAGGTCGCCGAGGTGATCCGCGCCCGGGAAGCGCTCGGCGGGCCGGAGTCGGCGCTGATCGTCGCCCATCCGGTCGCGGAGTCGGACCAGCTGGATCCGGCGCTGCACGACCGCGTGCTCCGCGAGGCGCTGGACGAGTGCACGGAGCGGGGCATCGTGGGTCAGGCGGTGACACCGTTCCTGCTGGAGTTCCTGATGCAGCGGACGGAAGGCGCGTCGCTGGAGGCCAACATCGCGGCGGTGCGCGGGAATGTGCGGCTGGCGGCGCGGATCGCGGCGGCCCTGTGAGGGCGGAGCTTCCCGCTCCGTTCGAAGGGGGAGCCGTGCCCGCGGGCGCGCTGCTCGTCATCGGGGATGTCGTCACCGATGTCGTCGCACGTCATACGGCTGCGCTCACCCATGGCACGGACACGGCGGCCGAGATCCTCATCCTGCCCGGCGGCGCCGGAGCGAACGTGGCCTGCTGGGCAGCGCGCCGGGGCTGCGCCGACGTACGTCTCCTCGGCCGGGTCGGCCGCGCGGAGGCCGGCTGGCACGAGGAACGGCTGCGGTCCGCCGGGGTCCGCCCGCTGCTCGTCCCCGACGACGGGGCGCCGACCGCCACAGTCATCGCGCTGGTCGACGCGAGCGCGGAGCGGACGTTCCTCACCGACAGCGGCGCGGTGCTGCGCATCTCACCCGCCGACTGGTGGCCGTCGCTGCTGGACGGCGTCGGGCATCTGCACATCTCCGGCTATCTGCTCTTCGCCGAGGTCAGCCGAGAGCTCGCGCGTCTCGCCATGGCCTCGGCGCGTGCCCGGGGCGTCCCGGTGAGCCTGGACCCGGCCTCGGCGGGCTTCATCCGTGGTGCCGGCGCACCGGAGGTGCTGGCGGAACTCGACGACGTGGACGTCCTCGTCCCCAATACGGACGAGGCGTGCCTTCTCACCGGTCTGACCGATCCGGCGGACGCGGCGGCACGGCTCAGCCGCCGGGTTCCGCTGACCGTCGTCACTCTGGGCGCCGGGGGCGCGCTGGTGGCCGAGTCCGGTGCGGTCACGGCCCGCGTTCCGGCGCCCCGGGCCACTGCGGTCGACTCGACGGGCGCGGGCGACGCCTTCACGGGGGCGTTCCTGGCGGCGCGGCTCGCCGGGGCGGACCCGGCGAGTGCGGCGGCCGAGGGCTGCCGGGCCGGCGCGGAGGCGGTGACGCTGATCGGCGGCCGGCCGGCTCAGCCCGTCCCGCCCCACGCGGGATGACGCGGGTCGTCGACACGGACCAGCACATCGGCGGCCCCGGCGGGCCCCACCTCGTCCTCGTACCGCTGGAAGGCGGGCAGGGTCCACTGTTCGCTCTCCGGTGTCCGCCTCCGCAGCGCACCGGGCGACAGCTGGAGGTGGACGGTCAGGTCGAACGGGAACCAGTGGCCGAGCAGAAAGGGACCATGCAGCAACAGCACTCCCCCGGGCGGGAGTCGGACACGCGGACTGCGGGTCGCCCGGTCGGTCGCCGGGTCCCACAGATCGGGCAGGACGAGCCCGCTGCCCCCGGCCTCCAGCGGCCCGAAGACCTCCCGCCACAGGGCGCCGGTGTCGAACCAGCCGCTGTAGTACGAGTCGGGGTCCTGGCGCCCGTACTCCAGGCGCAGCGACGCGGGTCGCAGGAAGCCCTGGGTCCCGACGACGAGAGCGCTCCGGCCGCGCAGCCGCAGCGCGTCCTCGACGCGCCGGGCGAACTCCCCGCCGGGCGCCCCGCCGGCGCCGTCCACGGCGACGCGCAGCCACGGGCTGCCGTCCTCGGCCTTGACCGCGGTGACCGTGTCCGCCACGGCCTCGGTCAGCCGCTCCCAGGTGATCGCTTCGAGTCGCACGGGTCCCATGATGCGGCGGACACGGTGGCGATGCCCGAAGGAGGGGGTGCGCTGCCCGACTGTGGGCGGTGGCGGTGCCCGACCGGAGGGCGGTGGCGGTGCCCGACGTACGCGGGTCGGGCCGAAAAAGGAGCGGGCCCGGAGGCGTAGCCGGCCCCCGAGCCCTGTGATGCCGCCCATGTGGCACGCCGGCACACTTGAGGACCCCGGTCAGTCATGATGTCGTCGCGTCCTGCCTTTGGACCACCGCACATCGAGCTGTGCGGGCCGGACTTGAACCGGCATCTCGGCGTACTGGGCCCGGGCCCGGTCGATCCGGCGATCGGCGGCGAATACTGAATCTGGAGCAATAGTCTGAGATTGACGGCGGCTGCCTCTGCCAGGCTTGGGCTACCGCGGCGCGTGACATGCCGCGGGGAGGATTCGAACCTCCACTGGAACCGCCTCGTTCACGACAAACTTCAGTTTCAGCTTGCGCTCCTCGCGCACCCCGCCCGCTCAGCAGCGGACGGGGAGTCTTGAAGGCTACCCGAACAGGTAGCCGAACACCGCGTCACCCACGCGCTCGTCGGTGACCTCCGCGCCGTTGGCCTCCTCGCGCGCGAACTTCACGGCCTGCTGCAACTTCTCGACGCGCTCCAGCAGTTCGTTCACCCGCCGGGCCGGCAGAGCGCCGGAGAACTTCACCGTCGTCCAGTAACCGACCGGGATGTCCTCGTAGTACACCTCGACCTGGGCCGGGTGCTTCTCGGTCGCCTCGGCCTTCACATGGTTGCGGGGAACCTTCTTGGTCCGCAGCGTGCGGACTGCCTCGGTCTTCCACGCGTCCGTCGACGGGTCCTGCGTCCATGACTCCGACGCGTCCAGCACCGGCAGCTTGCGCACGAAGGTGTTGATGTCCGTCAGCTGCTTCTCCAGGAACAGGAGGTACGCCACCGGCACATCGCTCACCAACGCCCGCCCGTCCACCGTCACATCGGCGCGCGCGGTGCAGTTCGCCCAGTCCTTGGTGGCGGTCACGTCGAACAGCCGCGTCAGCGTCTTCGCCGTGTCGCGCAGCACGTCCTCGGCCTTGACCTGGACCCGCGTCGACTCGGGAGGAAGCTGCTCGCCCTCTTCGTCCTTGGGCTGGTACGTACGCGAGATGCCGGCGAGCAACGCGGGCTTCTGGAGCCCGTGGTGGGCAGCCGTCAGGTCCTGGTGCGTCTTGGACTTGACGCCCTTCTCCACTGCGATGATCTGATTGAGTTTCGCCACGTCGATCACGTTACCAAGACCCTCCGACGCGCTCGAACCCTTATTCGGAGCCACCGGGAGCAGGCACTTACCGGGCGGAGCGCTCCGAGCAGGCACGCGAAACGCTCTCGGAGTTCATCGGCGCGACGGCGCCGGGTGTCAGGTGAGCCGGCGCACCGGGCTGCCCGCGAGATACGCCGCGATGTCCTCGACCGCCTGGTTGAAGTAGCCCTCGTAGTTGCGCCGGGTGACATAGCCGAGGTGCGGCAGGCCGAGGAAGTTCGGTGCGTCACGCAGCGGATCGTCGGCCGGCAGCGGCTCGGCCGCGAACACGTCCGATCCCGCTCCGGCGATCCAGCCCTCGTGCAGCGCCCGCACCAGCGCGGACTGGTCGACGATCGCCGCGCGTGAGGTGTTGACGAGATACGCCGTGGTCCGCATGCGCCGCAGCTCGCTCTCCCCGATCAGCCCGCGGGTGCGGTCGCCGAGCTGGAGATGGACGGAGACGAAGTCGCCTGCTTCGAGGAGTTCGTCGAGCGAGGCCGCGCGGACGACGCCGTGCTCCGCGGCCCGTTCGTCGGTGAGATTCTCGCTCCAGGCCATGACGTCCATGCCGAAGGCCTGTCCCACGCGGGCGACCTTGACGCCGATCTTTCCCAGCCCGAGGAGGGCGAGCCGGCGGCCGTGCAGGTCGGCGCCGACGGTCGACTGCCAGGGCCCGTTGCCGCGCAGGGCCACGTTCTCCTCGACGACATGGCGGGCGAGACCGAGGATCAGCGCCCAGGTGAGTTCGGCGGGAGGCTCGGAGCTGCTGGCGGTGCCGCAGACGGTGACGCCGTGCCGGGCGGCTGCTTCCAGGTCGATGGACGCGTTGCGCATGCCGGAGGTGATCAGCAGCCGCAGCCGGGGCAGGCGGGCGAACAACGAGGCGGTGAAAGGGGTCCGTTCGCGCATCGCGACGAGGATCTCGCAGTCGCCGACGGCCTGAGCGACCTCGTCCTCGGTGGCCAGATGGCGGGCGTGGGAACGGACCTCGACGTCGCCCGCGACGGCCGACCAGTCGGCCAGGGAGAGCGCGACCGTCTGGTAGTCGTCGAGCACGGCACAGTGCAGCGTCATGGGAGCGGAGCGTACCCGGTGGGTACGGTGCGGACATGGACGTGGTGGTGATCGAACCACGGAAGGGACGGCACTGTGCGGAGTGCCGTCAGGGGCCGCTGACCATGCACATCCGGGAGTTCAACGCGCCGCTCTGCCTGGTCTGCGCGGATCTCGCGCACCTGGTCTACCTGCCGCGGGGATCCGCGGCACTCACCCGCCGCGCCCGCGAGGCGAGTTCGCTCTCCGCGGTCGTGGTCCGCTTCAACCGCCGTCGCAGACGGTACGAGCGGCAGGGCCTGCTCGTCGAGGAAGCGGCACTGGCCCGTGCCGAGTCGGCCTGCCTCGCGGACGCGGAGGCCCGGGCACGCCGCCGGGAGCGGGACGCGGCCCGCCGTGCCGGCGAGGACGTACGCTTCACGGCCGAACTGGCCGCCGAGATCCTGCGGTTGTTCCCCCGCTGTCCGCCCGCCCGCGCGCAGGACATCGCCAGACACTCCGCGGCACGCGGCAGCGGCCGGGTGGGCCGCACCGCCGCGGGCCGGTCCCTGGAGACAGGCGCGGTGACGGCCGCGGTGCGGGCCTCCGTACGGCATCGACACCGGGTACGACGCGTTGCTGACCGCCGGAACCGCCCGCAAGGAGGCACGGGCACGGGTGTCCGCCGCGATCGAGACGGTGCTGGCGTCCTGGCGGCAGCCCCCCGGCCGGTAGGCGTCGGAGCGGGGTGGTCTCAGGCCCCGCCGCGGCGTGCGCGCCGGTAGAGCATCGCGCCGCCGAGCAGCAGCGCGGCGCTCGTGGGCACCGCGTAGCCGATCGGTCCGGAGCCGGTCTGCGCGAGCTCGACGTCCGTCTCGGGTACCGGTGCGGCGGCGCGTTCGACCGGCTTGGGCGGGGCGGGCCTGGGCGGGGTGACGGGGCGCGGCTGGGCGGGCGGCTGCCCGGGGTTGTTGGACGAGGAGTTGCCCACGGAGGCGTTGCCGATACCCACCACGTTCACGGAGTTCCCGGTGACGTTGACCGGCACATCGACCGGAAGCTGAATGCCGTTGCCGGACAGGACGCCCGGGGAATCCTTTCTGCCGCCCTCGGCGGTGGCTCCCTTCGAGCCGTGTCCGGCGTGCCGGCCGTCGTCCTGCGAGGTGTTCTCGCAGGAGTTGCCGACGGCCGGGTTGAGCAGCCCGACGACGTTGATCGTGTTGCCGCACACATTGACCGGGACGTGCACCGGAAGCTGCACCGTGTTGCCGGCCAGCACACCGGGCGAACCGGCCGCGGCACCGTCCGCCCCGGCGTCGGCGTGCGCGTGTCCCGTCAGCGCGAGCGCGCCACCCGTGAGCATCACGGTGGCCAGACCCTTTCGGTGAAGGTGCCTCATGGTTCCCTGCCTTCCGGAGAAGTTCGCGGGCAGTCGCCCGCACCGGGAACAACGACGCCCTGACGCCATTCGGGTTACGTCGCCCATGCCATTCACTCCATCGAGTGGGCGGCATTTCGAACTGGGCGGGGTAAGCGGTATCGCTGTCTCTGCCGTGCCTGACACCTCACCTAGCCGTCGTAGTCCTGGATCCGCTTGCCCTTTCGCCGCTCGGTCAACGCGGGCAGTTCCGCGTTCAGTTCGGCGACGATCTCCGGCACGTCGAGGGTGAGCAGCCGGCGGTCCCGCATGAGGATCCGGCCGTCGACGACCGTGGTGGTGACGTCGGCGGAGCGCGCGGAATGCACCAGGGCCGCGGCCACATCGTGCAACGGCTGGGTGTGCGGCCCGCTGAGGTCGACGAGGATCACATCCGCCCGGCGACCGGGTGCCAGCGAGCCGATCTCGTCCCCGAGCCCGACGGCCCGGGCGCTCTGTGTGGTGGCGTGGCCGAGTGCCTGCCGGGAGGTGAGCCAGGCGGGGTCGTTCTCCGCCGACTTCTGCACGAGGGCGGTCAGCGCCATGCTCTCCCACACGTCCAGGGTGTTGTTCGACGCGGCCCCGTCCGTCGCGAGTCCGACGGCGACACCGGCGGCCACCAGACCGCGGACGGGCGTGGTGTCCCATGCGAACTTGAGGTACCCCTTCGGCGCGCTGGCGACCCCGATGCGTCCCGTGCCCTCCCGCAGGACGTCCAGGTCCTTCGTGGTGATCCCGGTCCCGTGAGCGATGAGAACGTCCACGTCGAGCAGCCCCGTGCGCTGGAGCACACCGATGGGCGTACGGCCGTACCGCTCCAGGCTGTTGTCGGTCTGTGCCCGGTTCTCGGCGGCGTGGAGGTGGACGAGCAGCCCGTGCCGGCGTGCGAGAGCGGCGGTGGCCACGAGATCGTCGTCGTCCACGGTGTACGGCGCGTGCGGCGCGAGCGAGGTGGTGATCCGGCCGTCCGCCGCGCCCCGCATCCGCAGCGCGAAGTCCAGGGAGCGCTCGCGTCCTTCGGCACCCTGGCTGGAGAAGAAGGCCAAGCCGAGATTGGCCCGCAGTCCGCTGTCGGCCACCGCGGCCGCCACCCGGTCCATCGAGAAGTAGTGATCGGCGAAGGTGGTCACCCCGCCGCGGATCATCTCGGCGCACGCCAGCCTCGCGCCGAGTTCGACGACGCGGTCGGTGAGGTTGGACTCGATCGGCCAGATCCAGTCGTTGAACCACTCCTCGACGGGCATGTCCTCGGCGATCCCCCGCAGGGCGACCATGGGTGAGTGGGTGTGGCAGTTGATCAGGCCGGGCATCGCCAGCTGCCCGCGCCCGTCGATCCGCTCCACGGCCTCGATCGAGGCGGCCTCGCGCGTGGAGGTGACGGCGTCGATCACTCCCCCGCGCACCACCACGGCGGCGTCCTCCGCGAAGTGGATCTGCCCGCTGTCGTCGTGCACCAGGGCGGTGCACCCGTCGATGACAAGATCAACCATCCGGTTCTCCCTCCGGCTTCCGGCCTCCGGCCGCTGACCTCTGTGCCCGGGAGGCGCCTTCCAAACGGCAGGCGTCCCCGTGCGGGTGGTGTCCGGCCGACCTGCGCGGCCTGCCGGGCACACCGGCACGGACCTTGCCACAGTGAGGGCGCGCCCGGCAGACCGCCGTGCGGACGCCGGACGGAAGGATCCACCCAGTGCCCACCCCGAAGCAGCGCTCACTGCTGGCCGCCGCCGGTGCCGTCACCGCCGTGCTGACCCTGGCGGCACCCTCCGCCACCGCAGCGCTCGACGGCCCGGAGCCGAAGGCGGCGGCGGTGACGGCAGTACCGGGCACGGTGACGGAGGTACCCGCCGCGGCGACGGAGGTACCGGCCGCGGCGGCCGGGAGTGCCTACGTCGAGACCCGGCTCTTCTTCGGCACGGAGCGTCCCGACGGCGGGCCCGATGTCACCGACGAACAGTTCATGGCCTTCGTCGACCGCAGCGTCACCCCGGGCTTCCCGGACGGCCTGACCGTCCAGGACGGCCGCGGGCAGTGGCGTGATGCCAACGGCACCATCGAGAAGGAGCGTTCGTACGAGCTGACCCTGCTGTACCCGGCGTCGCAGGCCCGTGCCCGCGGGCCACTGATCGAGCGGATCCGCGAGGCGTACCGGGCCGCGTACGGACAGGAGTCGGTGGCCCGCCTCGACGAGCCGACCCTCGCCGACTTCTGAACCCGCCCCCGGAAGGCCTTCCCGCATAACCCTCAGAGCCCTCAGAGCCCGCAGAACCCTCCGCATCAGAAACCTCGGAACCCTCAGAAGCGGACGGGCAGTGCGATGAGCCCCCGGGCACGGGGGGACGGCCGCCGGCGCAGCTCGCTCTCGGCGGTGTCGAGCGCCAGCCGGGGGAAACGCTCCAGCAGCGCGCTGAGCGCGACGCCGGTTTCGAGGCGGGCGAGCGGTGCTCCGAGGCAGTAGTGGATGCCGTGGCCGAGCGCGAGATGCCCCGCGGTGTCACGGCTCAGGTCGAGCCGGTCCGGCTCCGGGAAGCGGGCGGGGTCGCGGTCGGCGGACGCCAGCGACAGCAGTACGGTCTCGCCCGCCGGAACGGTCACCCCGCCGATGGTCACCTCCTCGACCGGGAAGCGGCGGATGGCCAGCAGCGCCGGGCCGTCGTACCGGGCGAGTTCCTCGACGGCGGGGCCGATCCGCGTCGGATCGGCCCGCAGCGCCGCGAGTTGGGCAGGGTGCCGGAGCAGGGCGAGTGTCGCGTTGCCGATCAGCTGGACGGTGTTCTCGTAGCCGGCGAAGAGGATGAGAAAGGCGAGCGACATCAACTCGTCCTCGCTGAGCCGGTCTTCACCCGCCTCCCGTACGGCGATCAGCGCGGAGAGCAGGTCGTCCGCCGGTTCGGCGCGCTTGTGGGCGAGCAGTTCGTGGAAGAAGCCGAGCATGCTGCCGATGGCTTCTTTGGCCCGGCCGGGCTGTGCGGGGTCGGGGGCCACCAGGGCGTCGGTCCAGTCGCGGAAGTCGCGGCGGGAGTGCGGCGGGACTCCGAGGAGTTCGCAGATGACGGCGATCGGCAGCGGAGCGGCGTAGGCGGCGACCAGGTCCGCCCGGCCGTGCGGGGCGACGGCGTCGAGCAGGTCGTCGGCGATGCGCCGGACCGGGGTGCGCAGTTCCTCGATCCGGCGCGCGGTGAACGCCTGGGTCACGAAGCGCCGGATGCGTGTGTGGTCCGGCGGATCCATGTTGAGCAGGTTCGCGTCCAGGGCGGGCGGCAGGGCGAAGCCCCGGTAACTGCCGGGCAGGGCATGCCGCTTGTCGAGGGAGAGCCGGGGATCGGCGAGTGCCTGCCGTACGTCCTCGTAGCGCGTGACGATCCAGGCGGGCGAGCCGTCGGGCCCGGTGATCCGTTGTACGGGGGCGGTCTCCCGCAGGCGGGCGTAGACGGCGTAGGGGTCGGTCAGCAGCTCGCTCGCCGGATCGTCCATGGTCATGACGCCAGCCTAGACAAGGCGTTCTGACGGATCGTCGGGGGTTGCGGGCCGTACTCCTGCCGCGTGTGGGGCAGGACGTACCCGGGATGCGTCGCGAGACGTACGGTCGGCAGGGTCCGGCGTGACACCGCAGGGGCGCGCTGCTCGGACCACCGCTCGGACCACTGCTCGGACGGTCATGAGCCGTCCGTCGACGTGTCCGTCGCCGAAGATGACGGAAGGCAAGGAGTACACCCACTCCTTGCCACTCTTAACTTATAGCGCACCGGGGGGCTTGCGGCAAGGCCCCCGTCGTACCGCAGAATCGTCCGCCGATGCCAGATCCTGCGGAAATGGGTGCCACTGAATGCGTAGTGCGTTCGACCTTCCTGACCGTCTCTCCTCCAAGAACGACCCGGCGCTGATCTCGGACGACGAGCAGCACTTCGCGGCCATCGCGCGGTGCCTCGACGAGTCGATCGCCGAGCTGTCCGACCGGCTCGACGCGGAGCGCCGGACACCCGGCGGCATCGGCCGGCAGGCCATGGACCGGGACATCGAGGTGCACCGCCTGACCGCACGCCTCCGCGCGCTGCGCCGCTTCGGCCTGGACCTGTGCCTCGGGCACATGGTCACCGAGGACGGCGATGAGCCCCTGTACGTCGGACGGCTCGGCCTCACCGACAGCGAGGGCCGCCGTCTGCTGCTCGACTGGCGCTCCCCCGCCGCCGAACCCTTCTTCGGAGCCACCCACGCGAACCCGATGGGTCTGGCGAGCCGCCGCCGGTACCGCTGGACCCGCGGCCGGATCAGCGACTACTGGGACGAGGTGTTCACCCCGGACGGGTTCGTCGGGCACGCCGCCCTGGACGACCAGTCCGCCTTCATCGCGAGCCTCGGCAGCAACCGGTCGACGCGTATGCGGGACGTGCTCGGCACCATCCAGGCCGACCAGGACGCCATCATCCGCGCAGGCTCCCGCGGCGCTCTCGTCGTCGACGGCGGTCCGGGGACGGGAAAGACCGTCGTCGCGCTCCACCGCTCCGCCTACCTCCTCTACTCCGATCCTCGTCTCGGTCACCGCCGCGGCGGCGTCCTGTTCGTCGGTCCGCACCAGCCCTATCTGGGGTATGTCGCCGACGTGCTCCCCAGCCTCGGCGAGGAGGGCGTGCAGACCTGCACCCTGCGGGACCTCGTCACCGAGGGCGCCACGGCGGCGGCCGAGGCCGATCCGGAGGTGGCCCGTCTCAAGTCGTCCGCGAACCTGGTGAAGGCGATCGAGTCGGCCGTCAGGTTCTACGAGGAGCCGCCCACGACGGGGATGACCGTCACGACCCACTGGTCCGACATCCGGCTGAGCGCCGACGACTGGGCATCCGCGTTCGAGTCGGCGCCCGGTACTCCGCACAACGAGGCGCGCGACCAGATCTGGGAGGAACTGGTCACAATCCTGGTGGACAACCACGACGGCGACGCCCCCGACGACCTGCTCCGCAAGTCGCTGCGGCAGAACCGGGAGCTGCTGACGGCCTTCGACCGCGCGTGGCCGCTGCTCGAAGCGGCCGACCTCGTCGGGGACCTGTGGTCGGTGCCCGCCTATCTGCGGATGTGCGCTCCCTGGCTCGACCGCGACGAGGTGCGCACGCTCCAGCGCGAGGACGCCCAGGCCTGGACGGTGTCCGACCTGCCGCTCCTGGACGCGGCCCGGCAGCGGCTCGGCGACCCGGAGACGGCACGGCGCACACGCCGGCACGAGGCCGCCGTCGCCGCCGAACGAGAGCGCCGGGCCGACGTCATCGACATCCTGCTGCGGGACACCGAGATCGACGAGAGCCAGGGCGCGATGGGGATGCTGCACGGGAAGGATCTCCAGGACACCCTGATCGACGAGAGCGGACTGCCGGGCGCCGAACCGGACCTGCTCGCCGGCCCGTTCGCGCACGTCGTCGTCGACGAGGCCCAAGAACTCACCGACGCGGAGTGGCAGATGCTGCTGCTCCGGTGCCCGTCCCGGAGCTTCACCATCGTCGGCGACCGCGCCCAGGCCCGGCACGGCTTCACCGAGTCGTGGCAGGAACGGCTCGAACGGATCGGGCTCGACCGGATCACCCAGGCCTCCCTGAGCATCAACTACCGGACGCCGGAAGAGATCATGACGGAGGCCGAGCCGGTCATCCGGGCCGCTCTGCCGGACGCCAATGTGCCGACCTCCATCCGCAGCAGCGGCGTCCCCGTCCTGCACGGATCGGCTGCGGATCTGAACGCGGTCCTCGACACCTGGCTCGCCGCCCATGACGACGGAATCGCCTGCGTCATCGGCGATCCCACGTTCCGGGCGACGTCCCGCGTCCGGTCGCTGACCCCGGAGCTGTCGAAGGGCCTCGAGTTCGACCTGGTCGTCCTCGTCGACCCGGAGGCGTACGGCCGGGGCATCGAGGGGGCGGTCGACCGCTATGTCGCGATGACCCGGGCGACGCAGCAGCTCGTGATCCTCACGAGCTCCTGACACGGGTCCGCCCGTACGCCCCCATGCCGTACGCCCCGGGCCGGTCAGCGAGCCGGTCCGGCCGGCGCGGGTCCGTCAACCGGGCCGCCCCGTACGGCACCGGCGGCCGTCATCTGCCCAGCAGGGCGGTGAGCGCGCCCACCGGGTCGGCGTCGGGCGTGCCGCGGGGCCACCAGTCCTCGCGGTCCGTGTCGGACTCGTAGCCGTACCAGAGGCCGTCGCGGCCGAAGCGCAGCTGGAGCGAGCTCGTCGAGAGGTGATTGCGCCAGGGACGGAAGTGCGGGAAGTCGGCGGCGGCGAGCGCGGGCCGGGCGCGGTCGAAGGGACCGGCGGGCGGGTCCCACGGTTTCTCCAGCACATCGAGGGCCGCCCGGCCGCCCTGCCTCCAGGCGGCCACCGCCCGTGCCAGATCGATGGGCGTACGACCGGTGGCGGCGGCGAGGTCCCGGTACAGCGCGCGGGTGGACGCGGTCAGCCCCGAGCCCGGGTGAGCGGCGGCCAGCCGGATCGCGTCCTGCCAGATGGTGAGTCCGGCGATGGGGTCGGTGCCGGTGGCGAGGATCGTGTGCGCCCGGGCGGCAGCCTCGGTGGCGAGCAGATCGAGGGCGAGCGAGTCGAGCCCGCGCCCGGCTGCGCCGGGTCCTTCGGGGTACGCCGGCGGACGCCCCGGATGGAGGGGCACGGGGAACGGCGGCGGCAGGACCGGGAGCGTACGAGCCGCGACGGCTTCGCGGGCCGGGACCGTCGGCACGGGTGCGGCCGTCGCGGCGGTGCTCCGCTCGGCGGCGGACCGGGTGGCGTTGCGGTGCGCGAGGGCGGCGAGGATCTCCCTCTCGCCCAGGCCGCGCATGAGGAACAGGACGAAGGGGTCCTCGTCGAGCAGCCGTGCCGTCTGGTAGCAGAGCGCGGCGGCGTGCTTGCAGGGGTAACCGTCGTCCGGGCAGGAGCAGTCGGGGATCAGATCGCCCGGCGTCGGCAGCAGGTCCGCCACCTCCGCCAGCGCGTGCGGAACATCCTTGTCGAGCAGGGCCGCGATGTGGTCGGGCCGGGAGGCCGCGGCCGCGAGGAAGTCGTCCCAGTCGTCGTCGGTGAGCGTCCGCAGACGGATCTCCGTGCGGTACGGGCGGGGTCTGCTGCCGTGGACGTACGCCATGACACGGCCGGGGGTCACCGTGATCGCGTCGACGTGGCCGCGGCTCGCATACGCCCGGCCCCTGACCAGCCTGGCCCGGTCCAGGGCGGTGTCCTCCAGCGCGTCCACCCAGGCGTTCCCCCACCAGCTTGCGGCGAAGTCCTCACCCGTCAGGGGCTGGAGCGCGGGGAATGTGCGCCGGCGGTCGTCGTGGCGGGCGGGTCCCGTGGAGCGGTTGCGCGGGGTCATGAGGGCCTCCGCAGGGAGACGAGGTCGGCCAGCTCCCGGTCGGTCAGCTCGGTCAGGGCGGCCTCGCCCGAGCCGAGGACCGCGTCCGCCAGGGCCCGTTTGGCGGCGAGCATGTCGGCGATCCTGTCCTCCACGGTGCCTTCCGCGATCAGCCGGTGGACCTGGACCGGCTGGGTCTGGCCGATGCGGTAGGCCCGGTCGGTCGCCTGCTCCTCGACCGCCGGGTTCCACCAGCGGTCGTAGTGGATGACATGGCCGGCGCGCGTCAGGTTCAGTCCGGTGCCGGCCGCCTTCAGCGACAGGATGAACACGGGTGCGCCGCCGGACTGGAAGCGGTCCACCATGCGCTCGCGCTCCGCCACCGGCGTCCCTCCGTGAAGGAGCTGGGTCGGGATCGCCCGCGCGGCGAGATGGTCGGCGAGCAGCCGGGCCATCGCGACGTACT
The DNA here is from genome assembly GCF_050952975.1 of Streptomyces sp. CA-251247. Taxonomy (NCBI): domain Bacteria; kingdom Bacillati; phylum Actinomycetota; class Actinomycetes; order Kitasatosporales; family Streptomycetaceae; genus Streptomyces; species Streptomyces sp. CA-251247. Next base: position 1,974,929 of record NZ_CP191861.1, read on the forward strand.
GCGTGAAGACCAGCACCGAGCCGTCCTCGGACAGGATCGTCTCCAACAGCTCGTCCAGCAGGGCGAGTTTGCCGGAGCGGCCGGCCAGCCGCACGGCGCCCGCGCCCGGCGCGCCGCCGCGCCGCACGTGGTCGCCCGGGGCGCCGCGCTGCTCCTTGGGTGCGCGTTCCTTGAGGAACTGCGCCGGGTGGTTGCAGATCTGTTTGAGGTCGGTGAGGAGCTTCATCACCAGACCGCGGCGCGCGATGCCCTCGGCGCCCTCGATCGCGGCCATCGTCTCCCGGACGACCGCTTCGTACAGCGACGCCTGCTCGCGGGTGAGCGCCACGGGGTGGTCGGACTCGGTCTTGGGCGGCAGTTCGGGCACGATGCCGGGATCGGACTTCTTGCGCCGCAGCAGGAAGGGCCGCACCAGCCGCGAGAGCCGCTCGACGGCTTCCTCGTCCTCGCCGTGCTCGACGATGCGCGCGTGCCGGGAGCGGAACGCCTTGAGTGGGCCGAGGAGTCCGGGCGTCGTCCAGTCCAGCAGCGCCCACAGCTCCGAGAGGTTGTTCTCCACCGGGGTGCCGGTCAGCGCGACCCTGGCGGGTGACGGGATGGTGCGCAGGGCTTTCGCCGTGGCGGAGAAGGGGTTCTTGACGTGCTGGGCCTCGTCGGCGACCACCATGCCCCAGGTGTGTCCGGCCAGGTGTTCCGCGCTGCTGCGCATCGTGCCGTAGGTCGTGAGGACGAAGCCGCCGCCGGATTCCGGGAGGGTCCGGTCTGCGCCGTGGAAGCGGCGGACCGGCACGCCGGGGGCGAACCGGGCGATCTCCCGCTGCCAGTTCCCGAGGAGCGATGCGGGGCAGACCACGAGCGTCGGGGCGGAACGCTCACGCCGCAGATGGAGCGCGATCAGCGTGACCGTCTTGCCGAGGCCCATGTCGTCGGCGAGGCAGCCGCCGAGACCGAGCGAGGTCATCAGGTCCAGCCAGGCCAGACCGCGCAGTTGGTAGTCGCGCAGGGTGGCGGTGAGTCCCTCGGGGGGCGGGACCGGTGCGGCGCCGGCCGTGAGCCGGTCACGCAGGGCCGCCAGGGCGCCGGTGGGCACCGCCTCCACCGTCTCGCCGTCGACGTCCGCGGTGCCGGTCAGTGCCACGGCCAGCGCATCGACGGGCTGGAGCAGCCCCAGTTCCCGCTTCCGCGCCTTGCGCACCAGGTCCGGGTCGACCACGACGAACTGGTCCCGCAGCCGCACGACCGGGCGGTGCGACTCGGCCAGCGCGTCCATCTCCTTCTCGGTCAGCGGATCGCCGTCGAGGGCCAACTGCCAGTTGAACGCGAGCAGTTCCTCACTGTCGAAGAAGGGGGTGCCGTCCGTCGCCGAACCCGGCGCGGGCCGTACGACGGCGGCGGCCGACAGGGAGCGCACGAGGTCCCGAGGCCAGTGGACGGCGACGCCCGCGGCGGCGAGCCGTGCCGCACCCGGTCCGAGCAGGTCGTACAACTCGCTCTCGGCGAGCGGCAGCACGTCCGGGACGTCCCGCTCCAGCAGTCCGGCGAGCGGCGGCCAGACCCGGGCGGCACGGCGCAGCGCGAGCACCGCGTCGATCCGGGCACGGGGGCCGAAGTGCTGGTCGCCGTCGCCCGCCCACAGCCGGGCCGCGCCGATGACGAGCGTCGGGTCGGCAAGGCTGTGCACCTGCACGAGAGCCGCGCCCGCACTGCGCTCGGCGTCCTCCTGCGCGTCCGCGATGTCGAAGAGTTCGAAGGCCGACAGGTCCAGCCGCAGGGACACCCGCACACCGGCGTCCATGCCCGCCGCTGCCTCCGCGGCCCATTCCCGCGCCCCCGGCAGATGCTGGGGCTCCTCGGCCGCGAACGGCGCTCCCGCCGCGAAGGCCGCGGCGGGGGAACGGGGAAAGGCGTCGGCCACCGCGTCGAAGAAGGCCCGCACCAGGGTCTCCGGTTCGGGCAGATCCACGGGCTGCGGGCCGGGCACGGGGACGGCGTGTGCCTCGTACGGCATGGCGGCGGCGATGGCGCGCAGCTGGGCGATGTCGTCCGCGTCCAGCGGCCCCGCGCGCCAGGCGTCGTGCTCGGTCGGGGTCAGCCCCGGCAGCAGCCGGCCGCGCGCCACCAGATGCAGGGCGTGCAGCGCGGCCGCACCCCAGCAGGCGGTGGCGGGATGCGCACCGGGACGATGGCGAGCCTGCGCCAGCAGCGGTACGGCCTCGGCGACGGACAGCAGCACGGCGGGCACGGTACGCACCGCCACGCGCCCGTCCGGGAGGTCCGGGCCGTGCGGGACGTCAGGACGAGGCCCGGGTCCGGGGCCCGGTCCGGGGCCGACGACGGTGATCTCGGCGGCCGCGTCACGCAGCCGGTCGCCGTCCGGGTCCCAGAAGGCGACCCGGCCCTCGCGCGGGAGCGCTGCCGGAAGGAACACGGCGGCACAGCCGTGCAACGCAGGCGTCGTCTCGGACGTCATCGGGTCACCTCCCACCCGTCGGTCGTGCAGTGGAGTACTGGATCTACGACCTTACGGGCGGGGTCTGACAATGACTGCCGACGGCGGTGCAGGTCCGCAGGGCCGGACAGGTCCGGCCGCGGCGATCAGGCAGCCGGCGGCAGCGGACGTACGGAGGGCGGGCCCTCGGCGTTCTGCGTGACGCCGTCCGGCTCGCTGCCTGCCGCGTCCCCGGCGGTCGGGTCGGCGGATGACTCCCCCGGCCCGGGCTCCGGTACCGCCTGGGGTCCGGCCTCCGGAGCGGCAGGCGATTCCGGCTCCGGTTCGGACACCCGCACCGGCTCCGACTCCGGCTCCGGCTCCGGCTCCGGCTCCGGCTCGGACACCGTCTCCACTGCCGCGCCCTCCACCGCCGGTCCCGGCGCCGGTGGAGCCACCGTCTGTTGACCCGGTTCGGGCTGTGCCGCAGCGCTCGTCTGGGCCACCGGCGCCGGCTGCTGGGCGCGTTCGAGGAAGCGCAGCAGTTCCACCGGGAAGGGCAGCACCAGCGTGGAGTTCTTCTCCGCGGCGACCGCCACCACGGTCTGGAGCAGCCGCAGTTGCAGCGCCGCCGGCTGCTTCGACATCTCGCCCGCCGCCTCGGCGAGCTTCTTCGAGGCCTGGAGCTCCGCGTCCGCGTTGATCACCCGCGCGCGGCGCTCACGATCGGCCTCCGCCTGCCGCGCCATCGACCGCTTCATCGCCTCGGGCAGCGACACGTCCTTGATCTCCACCCGGTCGATCTGCACACCCCAGCCCATCGCCGGGCTGTCGATCATCAGCTCCAGCCCCTGGTTCAGCTTCTCCCGGTTCGACAGAAGGTCGTCGAGATCGCTCTTGCCGATGATCGAGCGCAGCGATGTCTGCGCCATCTGCGAGACCGCGAACCGGTAGTCCTCGACCTGCACCACCGCGTCGGACGGGTCGATCACCTTGAAGTAGATCACCGCGTCGACCCGGACCGTCACATTGTCCCGGGTGATGCCGTCCTGCGAGGGCACCGGCATCGTCACGATCTGCATATTGACCTTACGGAGCCGGTCGACTCCGGGAATGATCATGGTGAATCCCGGACCACGCTCGATTCCACGAAGACGGCCGAGACGGAAGACCACACCCCGCTCGTACTGCTTGACCACCCGCGCGGCGGCCACCGTGTACACCACGGCTGCCGACGCGACCGACACGCCCGCAATCACCAGCTCCTCGACCATCAGGGCACCCCCTACCGTCCGAGCCGGATGTCCACTACCACGGTATGCCCGAAATGCTCCGCCGGTCGAGCGTCAGGCACCTCCTCCGCCACACACCGGCGGACGCCCCGGTACGGCACGCACGCCGACGCAGGCCCCGGAACGCAGGAGGACCGCACCCTCGGCGGGTACGGCCCTTCCTGACTGCGGTGGAGATCTAGACCGGCGGAGCGCGGACGCCCGGCGCCGTCAGATGCGCTTGCGGATCAGCGCGACCAGCTCCGCCGTGTTGTGGCGGCGCGCCCAGGCGATGCCGGCGAAGACGAAGAACAGGATGACGGGGGTGATCGCGTACCGACCGTCGAACACGGTCACCTGGGTGATGAACGCGCCGATCATCAGGCCCATGAACGCCATGGCGGACACCCCGGACAGGATGGGGATGACCAGGGCGATCGCGCCGGCCAGTTCCAGGCCGCCCGTGACGTACATGAACCAGTCGCCGAACCCGATCTTGTCGAAGGACTCCGCCGCGGAGGAGTGACCGACGAGCTTGGGGCCCGCGCTCGGGACGGCCATGAAGAGGGCGAGGACGATCTGGAGCGTGAGCGTGGCGATGTTCGCGCGGCGGCTCAGTCGCGTTCCGTTCGCGGTGCCGGCGGCGGTGTTCGTGGTGGTGGCAGCGGTCGTCGCGGACATGATGGTCTCCTCCGGTACAGGCTCTGCGGTGCTTTCGGGAGGTAGACCGGGCAGGCCCCGCGAACTCATCGCTCGCGGGGCCCTCTTTTCAGATCTGTTCAGATTTCTTCAACTCGCGGCCGGAACGCGCCCCTTGCTCACAGCTCGAACCAGCCGTGTCCGCCGTACCAGTGGCGGCCCGCCCGCAGATGATCGCCGATCGCACGCTCCAGCGTGGTGCGGCGGGGCAGATCGGCGGCCGCCAGGTCGGGATCGCCGAACACGAAGCCGACCGGCCCGCTGTCGTCGGCCTCCTTCTCCTCGTACGCCGTCCGGAAGCGGTCCTGGAAGCGCCGGATGTGCGAGTCCTGCGGCAGGCAGTCGGCGAGCTGCGGATCGAGCAGCCACGAGTGGCAGTCGGCGACCCGGTACGTCTCCTCGGGGAAGTGCCGCGGAAAGAAGTCCCTGGCGAGAGCGAGCGAGCGGTCGCAGGCCGCGGGCGTGAGCGGCCCGAGGAAGTCGGGGATGTGCAGGCCGAGAACCGGGTCACCGGGTCCGAGGGGCAGTCCGGCCGCGCGCACCGCCTCACCGGTACGCCGGCCGAGCCGGCTGCGTTCGAACTGCAGCCGCCCCAACTGGTAGAGCTCACCGCGGAAGTGCAGCCCGAGCCAGCCCGGTATCGGCAGCCCCCCGATGCCGTGCCTCCTGCGGTGGATGGCCATCTGGCGGCCGAGGTCGGCGAGGGTGTGCCGGGAGACGGCCTCCGGGACGGAGCGTTTGCGGTGATAGGCCCGGATGTACGGCAGGGTCGCGACGAACACGTAAACGGGAAAGCAACGGCCGAGCGGGCCGGAGTCCTCGGGCCGTGGCAACTCTCCGCCACCGTCGAACCTCCCCATGCCGTCGACCATGTCCCGGACACCCGCCTCCAGCATCCGCCACAGGCCGGGGTCGCTCGTCATACGGCCGCGCAGGGCGAGCAGTTCGTTGATGTCCTCGTGCGGGACGGCCAGGTCCAGCAGTTCGCCCGCCAGCTCCTCCGCCGCCGGCAGTTCCACCAGAGCGCCTGTCACCGGCGACTCCTCCCCCTCTGGTCGGTCGTGCGCACGGGCCCGGGCGACCCCGGATCCGCACCTTTCAGGACGTCCGCACGCCTCGTGACGTCCGCAGGTCCCGGAACGTCCGTACGTCCCGGAACGTCCGTACGTCTCGGGACGTCCGCACGTCTCGGGACGTCAGTGCCTCTCCTGCTGCAGGTGCCCCTCAGGAGGTCCGTATGTCCCAGGATGCGGGCAGCCGGACGGCCCTCGCCGTCGTATCCGGCGGATCGCCGTGGGTGCATGCTGGAAGGGGAGAGGGGATGGCTATGCGTACCGGGAGTGAACCGACGACTGCGCGCAGTCCCCTGCGGATGCGGCTCTGGCTGAGTGTGTGGGGCCTGCTCTGGACGGCCGGCGGGACGGTCGCTTTCGCTCTCGCCTCCCGCCCCGGCTGGGCGGCGGCGTGCGGAGCACTGCTGGTGATCGTGATGGTGGATCTGGTCCTGGTCGTACGCCACATCCGTCAGGGCCCGCACTACCAGCCGGGCCGCGACGTCCCCCCGTACGAACCGGACCGCGGCTGACCGCCGCGGAGTCGACAGGCGGACGGTCACGCGTCCGCGTCGAAGCGGGCCGCCCGCAGATACTCCGGCTTCGGGTCCAGCGCCGCGGCCAGGCGGAAGTGGCGCATGGCCTGTTCGGGGCGGCCGGCACGCTCGAAGGTGCGGGCCAGGGCGAAGTGGGCGAAGGCGTTGTCCGGTTCGCGCTCCAGGACCAGCTCGAACTCGAGCTCGGCAGGGCGCAGTTGGGCGGCGGCGAAGAAGGCGCGGGCGCGCAGCAGGCGGGCCGCCGTGTTCTCGGGGTGGGCTGCGATCACCGAGTCCAGCAGCTTCAGGGCTCCACGCGGATCCCTGGCGGCGAGCAACTGCTCAGCCGCCCGGTAGTCGATGACGTGCGTCTCCGGGTTGCTTTCGGGCACGGTCGCATCCTTCCCCTCGCTGCATGGTTCCAACACGGGACCCGGTAGCCGTATTCCGATCGGATGCCCGGGAGGCGGCGCGCTCCCGGCCGCGAACGGCCGCGGCGGACCGCGCGGACCGCAGCACTCAGAGACCGGAGACCGCGAGCACCAGCCCGATCACCATGAGCAACAGGCCCGCGATCACGAACCCCTTGTCGACACCCGTCCGCCGATGTCCGTCGACCACCACATCGCGCGGATCACGGGCGTCGTAGGAGACTCCGACGGATGTCCCCACGGTCAGTTCGGCCACGGGCGAGACGATCTCCATCACCCGGCCGTCCTGGGTCTCGAACTCCAGGGCCGGCCGTTCTGCACCCCGGGGCGGCGGCTTCACCAGTGCCATGACGAGGTGGCCGTCGCCGGTGATCCGGCGGGTCTGCCGCAGGCCGTGACCGCCGGCGAGGGCGGCAACCAGCCCGCCCAGCACGGTGACCGTGGCGAAAACGATGTGCACCGCCTCGATGCTACTGGCGGCGCCGCACATCCGGTGCGGCATTGACGCATGCCTGACGGGTGCGTGCGTGCGGGCCCCGTCAGGGCCTCCCCGGCAGAGCACAGAGGGATGGAGGACTCCCCGGCTGCCGGCGCCTACCTGGTGTCCGCCGCGGCCCGGCGGGTCAGTTCCGTCCAGACCTCACGGACCTGCGGTTCCAGATTCTCCAGCGGCCCGTCGTTGTCGACGACCAGATCGGCGATGGCGCGGCGCTGCTCACGGGTGGCCTGTGCCGACATCCGCGCCCGCGCCTCGGACTCGGCCATCCCGCGCAGCCTGACCAGCCGGTCCAGCTGCGTCTCGGGTGCCGCGTCCACGACGATCACCAGGTCGTAGAGCGGGGCGAGTTCGTTCTCGGTGAGCAGCGGTACGTCGTGGATGACCACCGCGTCCGCTCCGGCCGCCTTCTCCAGCTCCTGGGAGCGCGCTCCGACCAGGGGGTGCACGATCGCGTTGAGCGTCGCCAGCCGCTCGGGGTCGGCGAAGACGATGGACCCGAGCGCGGGCCGGTCCAGTGTTCCGTCGGCGATCAGGATCCCGGGGCCGAAGGCCTCCACGACGGCTGCCAGCCCGGGCGTGCCGGGTTCGACGACCTCGCGGGCGATCTTGTCGGCGTCGATGAGGACCGCGCCGTACGAGGCGAGGAGACGGGAGACTTCGCTCTTGCCGGCGCCGATTCCGCCGGTCAGGCCCACCTTCAGCATGAGCCGCAGCTTAGACCCCGCCTCGTACGCACCACGTCGGCACCTCTGTCCTCGGGCGGCGCCTCGTCCGCGCCGCCCCGGTGCCGGTACGACTCCCCATGTCCGTCTACGCGTCGCCCTCGCGCTCCGCGAGGAAGCGCTCGAACTCGAGGCCGATCTCGTCGGCGGACGGCAGATCCACCGTCTCCGCGACCAGGCTGCCCCGCGTCTCCGCGCCCGCCATGGCGTCGAACTGGTGCTCAAGCCCCTGGACCAGGGTGACCAGTTCCTCGTCGCCCTCGCCGATCTGGCGCTCGATCTCGTTCTGCGTGCGGTGGGCCTCGGTGCGCAGCGTGTGCGCGATGCCGGGCAGCACCAGACCGGTGGCGGCCGTGATGGCTTCCAGCGCGGTGAGCGCGGCATCCGGGTAGGACGAGCGCGCCACGTAGTGCGGGACGTGTGCGGCGACGCCGAGGACGTCGTGACCGGCTTCCATCAGCCGGTACTCGACCAGCGCCTCCGCGCTGCCGGGGACCTGCGCCTCGTCGAAGGGGCTGCGGTGGCCCGGCATGAGGTCCGTGCGGTTGCCGTGCGGGGTCAGACCGACGGGACGGGTGTGCGGGACGCCCATCGGGATGCCGTGGAAGTTGACCGCGAGACGCACGCCGAGACGCTCGACGATCTGCTCCACGGCGGCCGCGAAGCGTTCCCACTCGACGTCGGGCTCGGGGCCCGAGAGCAGGAGGAAGGGTGCGCCGGTGGCGTCCTGGACGAGCCGCACCTCGATGCTGGGCGTCTCGTAGCCGGACCAGCGGTCGCGCTTGAACGTCAGCAGCGGGCGCCGGGCCCGGTAGTCCACCAGCCTGTCGTGGTCAAACCGCGCCACCACCTGGTGGGGCAGCGTTTCGAGCAGGGTCTCGACGATCTGGTCGCCGGTCTCACCCGCGTCGATGTATCCGTCGAAGTGGTACAGCATGACCAGGCCTGCGGACTCCTGCGCGAGCGCCATGTCGACGACCGCGAGGCCCTTCGGCTCCCATTCGTACAAACCCTGCGGATCAACCACGATTACCGCTCCTCCTCGTGTTCTCTTTCAAGAACACGGCGTGACTCTCGGGCATTCCCCCGGCACAGAACGAACACCGCCGGACCGGGCCCCAGTTCGGGGCATCCCATGATCGTTCCAGGTCCGGACCTTGACATGCCGCCGGCCCGGCAGCACCCCTGGAACAGCACCCGACTCCGCTCCGCCCGACAAACCCCCACACACAACGAGCAAGGCCCGCCCCCCGAAGGGAGCGGGCCTTGCTGTCAGCTGTCAGTCAGCCGGCAGAGCGTCAGCTCTGGCCGCCGGCCAGCTTCTCGCGGAGGGCGGCAAGCGCCTCGTCCGACGCCAGGGCGCCGGAGTTGTCGTCCGACTCCGAGGAGTACGAACCGCCACCACTGCCACCGGCGGGCGCAGCGGCCGGAGCGGCGGTGCCACCCTCGGCAGCGGCGGCCTCGTCGGCCTCGCGGGACTTGATGACCTGGGCCTGGTGCTGCTCGAAGCGCTGCTGCGCCTCGGCGTACTGGCCCTCCCACGCCTCGCGCTGGGTCTCGAAGCCCTCGAGCCAGTCGTTGGTCTCGGGGTCGAAGCCCTCGGGGTAGATGTAGTTGCCCTGGTCGTCGTAGGACGCGGCCATGCCGTACAGGGTCGGGTCGAACTCGACCGAGGCCGGGTCGGCACCGAAGGACTCGTTGGCCTGCTTCAGCGAGAGGCTGATGCGGCGGCGCTCGAGGTCGATGTCGATGACCTTGACGAAGATCTCGTCGTTGACCTGGACGACCTGCTCCGGGATCTCCACGTGGCGCTCGGCCAGCTCGGAGATGTGGACCAGACCCTCGATGCCCTCGTCGACGCGCACGAACGCACCGAAGGGAACGAGCTTGGTGACCTTACCGGGAACAACCTGCCCGATCTGGTGCGTACGGGCGAACTGCTGCCACGGGTCTTCCTGCGTCGCCTTGAGCGACAGGGAGACGCGCTCGCGGTCCATGTCGACGTCGAGAACCTCGACGGTGACTTCCTGGCCGACCTCGACAACCTCGGAGGGGTGGTCGATGTGCTTCCAGGAGAGCTCGGAGACGTGAACCAGACCGTCGACGCCACCCAGGTCCACGAAGGCACCGAAGTTGACGATCGAGGAGACGACGCCGGAACGGACCTGACCCTTCTGGAGGGTCGTGAGGAAGGTCTGGCGAACCTCGGACTGAGTCTGCTCCAGCCAGGCACGGCGGGACAGGACCACGTTGTTGCGGTTCTTGTCCAGCTCGATGATCTTGGCCTCGAGCTCCTTGCCCACGTAGGGCTGGAGGTCGCGAACACGGCGCATCTCGACCAGGGAGGCCGGGAGGAAGCCGCGGAGGCCGATGTCGAGGATGAGACCACCCTTGACGACCTCGATGACGGTACCGGTGACGATGCCGTCCTCTTCCTTGATCTTCTCGATGGTGCCCCACGCCCGCTCGTACTGGGCGCGCTTCTTCGAGAGGATCAGGCGGCCTTCCTTGTCCTCCTTCTGGAGAACAAGGGCCTCGATCTCGTCGCCGACCTTGACGACCTCGTTGGGGTCGACGTCGTGCTTGATCGAGAGCTCGCGGCTCGGGATGACACCTTCGGTCTTGTAACCGATGTCGAGCAGGACCTCGTCCCGGTCGACCTTCACGATGACGCCGTCGACGATGTCGCCGTCGTTGAAGTACTTGATCGTTTCGTCGATCGCGGCGAGGAAGGCTTCCTCGTTACCGATGTCGTTGACCGCTACCTGCGGGGTGGTTGCGGTGGTCTCGGTGCTGCTCGTCATGTGGGAAAAGGCTCCGGTGCGGACATTGAAGTCGTAGGTACTGCTACGCCGAGAACCCGTATCGCAGCTGTAGAAGCCGGACAGCCTAGGAAGCGCCGACCCGGGTGGCCGTTCCGAAGAACACGCCTCGGGGGCGCCTCGTGAACCGAGGGGACATACATACAGATGCGAGCGCGACCTGCTCCGTCTGAGGCGCGCAGGCCCGCAGCGCAACTTGTAGCATACGGGGGCAGCCGGAGGCGGTCAATGCGCGAAGGCGCCCACCCGGGGCGGATCGCCCCAATCCCGGCACAACTAATGTTTGCGGAGGCCACAACGGCCGCCCTGTGCCGCGCTGAACGCAAACTACAACGACGGTGGAAATGATCCAAGACCTGAGCCACCTCCAGGATCCAGAACCGGAAGCCACCCGGCGTGACACCGGGACCACGGAGAGCAGCCGGGCCAGTCGCGGGTGGTGGGACCGCCACGCCGACGAGTACCAGAGCGAGCACGGCGCCTTCCTCGGTGACGACCATTTCGTCTGGGGACCGGAAGGGCTCGACGAGGCGGAGGCCGGACTGCTCGGCCCCGTCTCCTTGCTGGAGGGCCTGGACATTCTCGAGATCGGCGCGGGCGCGGCGCAGTGCTCGCGCTGGCTGAAGGCGCAGGGCGCGCGCCCGGTGGCGCTCGACCTCTCGCACCGCCAGCTCCAGCACGCGCTGCGGATCGGCGGCGGCATTCCCCTGGTGGAGGCGGACGCGACGGCGCTGCCCTTCGCCGACGCCTCCTTCGATCTGGCCTGTTCCGCCTACGGGGCGGTGCCGTTCGTGGCCGATCCGGTGCAGGTGTTCACCGAGGTCCACCGGGTGCTGCGGCCCGGCGGGCGCTGGGTCTTCTCGGTTACGCACCCCGTGCGCTGGGCGTTCCCGGACGAGCCGGGCCCCGAGGGCCTGAGCGTGGCCGCGTCGTACTTCGACCGCACGCCGTACGTCGAGCAGGACGACACGGGCCGCGCGGTCTACGTCGAGCACCACCGGACGCTCGGCGACCGGGTGCGGGACGTGGTCGCGGGCGGCTTCCGCCTGGTGGACCTGGTCGAACCGGAGTGGCCGGCCTGGAACAGCCAGGAGTGGGGCGGCTGGTCCCCGCTGCGCGGGAACCTGATCCCGGGGACGGCCATCTTCGTCTGCGAGCGGGCGTGAGCGGGGAGGACGGGCTCGGTATACGGAAGGGGCAGGCGGAGCGGCTGCCGGTGCGTTCGACGCTGCCGGCGCTGGAGCAGGCTCTCGACACGCACGGCTGCGCGGTGCTGTGCGCGCCGCCCGGGACGGGCAAGACAACTCTCGTACCGCTCGTGCTCGCCGGGCGTGGCGCGCGGGTGGTCGTCGCCGAGCCGCGGCGGATCGCGGCCCGGGCGGCGGCGCGGCGCATGGCCTGGCTGCTGGGCGAGCGGGTGGGGCAGAGGGTCGGCTTCACCGTCCGCGGTGAGCGGGTGGTCTCGGCCGACACGGTCGTCGAGGTGGTCACCACCGGTGTGCTGCTCCAGCGGCTCCAGCGTGACCAGGAGCTGGCCGGAATCGATGTGGTGATCCTCGACGAGTGCCACGAGCGGCATCTCGACGCGGACACGGTGGCCGCGTTCCTCCTGGACGTACGGGCCGCGCTGCGGCCGGAACTGAAGCTGGTGGCGGCGTCGGCGACCACCGATGCCGAGGGCTGGGCGCGACTGCTCGGCAACGCCCCGGTGGTCGAGGCGCAGGGCACCACGCATCCGGTGCAGGTGGTGTGGGCCCCTCCGGTGCGGCCGGTGCGGCCGCCGCACGGCATGCGCGTGGATCCCGCGCTGCTGACGCATGTGGCGTCGGTGATCCGGCGGGCCCTGGCCGAGCAGAGCGGGGATGTCCTGTGCTTTCTGCCCGGAGTCGGGGAGATCGGCAGGGTCGCCGGACAGCTGGGCGGCGTGGACGCGGAGGTGCTCCAGGTCCACGGGCGCGCTCCGGCGGCGGTGCAGGACGCGGTGCTGGCGGGCTCGGCGGGCGTCCGGCGGGTGGTGCTGGCCACCTCGGTGGCCGAATCGAGCCTGACGGTGCCGGGCGTCCGGACCGTGGTGGACGCGGGGCTCGCGCGCGAGCCCCGCATGGACCACGCACGAGGACTGAGCGCTCTCACCACGGTCCGCGTCTCGCAGGCGGCAGCCCGCCAGCGGGCGGGCCGCGCCGGCCGCGAGGCCCCGGGCACGGTGTACCGCTGCTGGTCCGAGGCGGAGGACGGCCGGCTGGTCCGCTTCCCCTCCCCCGAGATCAAGGTCGCCGATCTGACGGCCTTCGCGTTGCAGACCGCGTGCTGGGGCGACCCGTCCGCCACCGGGCTCGCCCTGCTGGACCAGCCGCCGGCCGGTGCGATGTCGGCGGCGCGCTCGGTGCTGTCCGCGATCGGTGCGGTGGACGCGGAGGGCCGGGCGACGCAGCGGGGCACCACGCTGTCCCGCATCGGTGTCCACCCCCGGCTGGCGCGGGCTCTGCTGGACGGCGCGCCGGAGGTGGGCGCGCGCCGCGCGGCGGAGGTGGTGGCGTTGCTGAGCGAGGAGCCGCCGCGGGAGTACGGGGACGATCTGGCGGCGGCCTGGCGCACGGCGCGGCGCGGTGGCGACGCGTATGCCGGCCGGTGGACCTCTCAGGCCCGCCGACTGGAGTCGTCACTGGCGGGAGCAGGCGGCCATGGCCCGGGGAAGGGGTGCCAGGGCGGGGCCGGTCAGGGAGAGGACGCCGTCGCGGGGCTCGTGACGGCCCTCGCGTTTCCCGAGCGCATCGCCAGGGCTCGCGGCGAGGGAGCCCTTCTGATGGCTTCCGGGACCGGGGCGGAGCTCGCGGCGGGATCCCGTCTGCGGACGTCCGGCTGGCTGGCGGTCGCGGTGGCCGACCGCCCGTCCGCCGCCGCCTCGGCCCGCGTACGCCTCGCCGCCGTCGTCGGCGAGGACACCGCCCGCAGGGCCGCTTCCCATCTCCTCGCCGACGGCGAGGAGGTCCACTGGGAGAACGGGGACGTCGTCGCCCGGGACGTCCGGCGGCTCGGGGCGATCGAGCTGTCCGCCCGCGCACTCAGAAACCCGGACCCCGCTCTCGTCCGTGCCGCCCTCCTCGACGGGCTGCACCGTGAGGGGCTCGGTCTGCTGCACTGGACGCGGGACGCGGAGGGGCTGCGCGAACGCCTCGTCTTTTTGCACCGCGAGCTCGGCGACCCCTGGCCGGACGTGTCGGACACGGCCCTCCTGGACCGCGCCGGAGAGTGGCTGGAACCCGAGCTGTCACGCGCACGGCGGCGATCCGATCTCGGGCGCGTCCCGGCGGGTCAGGCGTTGCAGCGGCTGCTGCCCTGGGCGAGCGGTGCGGCTTCCCGGCTCGACGAGCTCGCGCCGGAGCGTATCGAGGTACCGAGCGGCTCGCGGATCCGTGTCGCGTACGGGGGTGCGCAGCCCGTCCTCGCGGTGAAGCTCCAGGAACTGTTCGGGCTGCGCGAGACACCGCGCGTCGCGGGCGTACCCGTTCTCGTCCATCTGCTCTCGCCCGCGGGCCGCCCCGCCGCCGTCACCGCCGACCTGGCGTCGTTCTGGAAGGACGGATACGCGGCCGTACGGGCCGAACTGCGTGGCCGCTACCCCAAGCATCCCTGGCCGCAGGACCCTTCGGCCGCGGAGCCGACCCGGCACACGAAGGCGCGTCAGGGCCGGGAGAGCCGGGGCTGACGGGTCTCAGGCCCCGACGGGCTCCGGCTCCCGGTCCGCCGAGGGCTCCCGCGGCCGGCGGCTGCGGGCCTCCAGCACCAGGGCGAGGGCGAGGAGTCCGCCGCCCAGGACCAGGAAGCCCCACGGCAGATACGCGGTCATGAGGAGCACCAGCCGTCGCTGGGAGGTGACGAGGGCGACCGTGTGGTCGACGTAGTCGGGGCGCATCTTCACATGACCGGAGAAGGCGGTCACCTTCTCCCGGCCGCCCAGCAGTGTGCCGCCGCGCAGCTCCTCCTGGTGGATCTCCTCACCGTTGACGGGTGCACCGGTGACCGGGTCGACCCAGAACATGCGTTTGGTGGTGTACCAGCGCGAAGTTCCGGTCTGCTTCTCCAGGGTGCTCGCGTCGACGCCGGGGATGGGCATCTTCTTCGGGTACGGCACCTTCGTCCACGGGATCGTCTGCTCGAAGTAGTAGACGTCCAGGCCCCGGAAGGTCTTGGTCCCCTTGTAGTGGATGGGCGCGGACGTCCTCGTCTGCGCGTCGAAGTACTCGTAGTCCCGCTTCTCGGTGAGGAAGGGCCACTTGAACTCGATGCCCTCGCGCCGCACCGCCTGACCGTCGACCGCCTCGCCGGTCGCGTGGACGGGTGCCTGGCTGTGGGCGTCGAAGATGTACCGCTCGGGGATCACGGAGACCATCGCGCCGTCGGGGCCCTGGACGTAGGAGAGCGAGTCCCACACGACGACATCGCGGCCGGCGCTGCGCTCGATCCGCTCCGACTCCTCCACATTGCCCTTGAGCGTCTGCACGATGGTGACCTTCTCGACCTCCTTCGCCTGGAGGGTGCCGTAGTCGAGGAGGGTCGCGGGCTTCGCCTCCAGCACCATCTCCTGGTACTGCCCCGGCGGGACCTTGGCGAGGCGCGGAAAGGCGTACCAGCGCAGCAGAGGTGAGAGCGCGGCGAAGAAGACGGCGAGGGCGAGGAGTACGAGACTGGCGCGGCGGCGCATGGGCCGGCCCTCCCTACTTCTTGGGGCCGGGGACGGTGGTCAGCAGCGGCTTCGGGGAGGTCTCGCCCGGGGGCGACCCCATCGCGGTGACCGTGAGGACGAGGGCGAGGGCGGCGGCCAGCCCGATGGCGGCGGCGACAAGTGCGCGCATGCTCTGCCTCCCGGGGCGTCAGAACCCACCCACCCAGTATCTGATACAGCGTCAGAACGGGGGCACCGTAGCAATCCGGCCGCGAGATGAGAACACGTAGCACCGCCCCTCTGCCGAGCGGTGGCAAAGGGGCGGTGCCGTCTGGGTCGTGCCGCGGGTCAGGCGGCCGGGGACGCCGGAGTACTCGGGGTGGCGGGCGGCGTCGCGGGCGGGGTCGTCGGGGTCTCCGGTGCGACCACCTTCAGCTCGATGGTCACCGTGCCGCCTCCGGCGGTGGTGAGCCGCAGGAGGAAGGTGCCGGTCTGGCCGTCCGCGAAGATCTTCGGGAGGGTCAGCAGACCGTCGGCCCGGGTCGTGAGGTCCGTGAGCGTGCGGACCGGCTCGTCCTCGGCGTCCTTGAAGTACGGACCCTTGTCGTTCGCCGTCGGGTCCTCCGCGCTCTTGATGAGGGTGGCGGTGACCGGGACACCTTCGGCCGCGGAGCCCTTGTACGTGGCCTTGAGCTCGACCGCCTGCGCGAACTCCGCGCCGGGCGCGGCCGTCAGCACCTCGTGGCTGGTCCGGCGGATCGCGTCCGCGGCACGCGGGACGACGGTTCCGGTGAAACTGACCGGAGGAAGCGTGCGTCCCACGACCGAGGCCCGCACGGTGAACGTGCCGGTCTTCTCACCGGCCTTGATGACGGGCGCGGCCACGGTGCCGTCGGCGCCGGTGGCGGCGACGGTGCTCGTCTTGCCGCCGGCGAAGCGGGCGTCGGTGTCCCCGACGATCTCGAAGCGAACGGGCTGCTTGGCGACCGTGCGGCCCGCGGCGTTCTTCACGCGGACGGTGGCCTTCTCGGCGAAGTCGCGCCCCGCCATGGCGGTCAGCTCGGCCGCACCGGCGCGCTCGATCCGGGCGATCGGCGACGGCGGCGTCGTGGTCGGCGGGGGTGTGGTCGGCGGCGTCGTCGGAGGCGTCGTCGGCTTGGTGCCGCCACCGGGCTTGGCCGGCGGGGGCGTCGTACCGGGAGTGCCCGGCGGGGTCGGGGAGGGCGACGGCAGCGTCTCGGCGCCGGCGGGGAAGGAGTCGGGCCCGCTCGTGTCGGGCAGAACGCCGGCACCGTCCGGGACCTCGTGCGTACCGCGCTTGTAGTACTCGAACCAGGACAGCACCGTCCGCAGGTACTCCTGGGAGTGGTTGTAGCCGAGGATCGCGCGGTTGAGGTGCGACGTGACCCCGAGATCCCGGTCGCCCGCGCAGAGGTAACGGCCCGCGGCCAGCGCAGCGTCGTAGATGTTGTTCGGGTCCTTGCGGCCGTCGCCGTTGGCGTCCTGGCCCCACGTCGCCCAGGTCGAGGGGATGAACTGCATCGGGCCGACCGCGCGGTCGTGCGTCGAGTCGCCGTCGAAGGCACCATTGTCGGTGTCCGAGATGTTCGCGAAGCCGACGCCGTTGAGCACGGGGCCGAGGATCGGCGAGAAGGTGGTGCCGTCGGCGTCGACCTTGCCGCCGCGCGCCTGGCCGGACTCCACCTTGCCGATGGCGGCGAGCAGTTGCCACGGCACATGGCAGCCGGGGTCCGAGGCCGCGATGGTCTGCTCGGCCTGCTTGTAGGCGGCGAGGACGGTCGCGGGTATGCCCGCTTCCGCCGTTCCCGTTGCCGGCAGGTCGACCGAGGTGCCGGGCTTGCCGGGGGTGTTGAGCGGCGGCAGGTCGGTGTAGTACGGGGAGTTGCCGGTGACCGGGGTGCCCGGCGGCGGCGTGACGTCGGACGCTCCCTGGCTGTCACCCGTGGTGGCATGCGTGATGCCGGGCGCCTGTGAGGCGGAGAGTGCGGCCACAGCAGCCGCGGCCACTGCGGTCGTGGTCGCTCCCCTGCGCAGCCGGCGGCCGAATTGCGCTGCCATACGTCTGTTCCCTCCCGAGGTGCCGCGCGCTCCCCAGCGCGATGACTCAGGCGACCCTACGGCACCTATGTGCCTCAGGACACCGTTACCTGACCGGTTTTCACCACTTCGCCATCTCCGGATCCGCCGGATTCTGGCACCGGACCATCACGCATACTGACCGTCGGAGATCCGGATCGGTTCCAGGGGGACATCACGCATGCCGTTCACGCTGAGCCACGCCGCCGCGGTGCTGCCCGGCATCCGCCGGGACGGACGGGCGCGCGGACCACTGCTCGCCTCGGCGCTCGTGACGGGCTCGCTCGCGCCGGACATGACGTATTTCGCCGCGACGGCGGTGCCCGGGGCCATGGAGTTCGGGGAGTTCACGCATGCGCCGGCCGGTGTGCTGACCGTCGATGTGGCCGTCGCGGCCGCGCTGGTGGCGGTGTGGCTGATGGTGCGCGACCCGCTGCTGGCCCTGCTGCCCACCCGATGGCAGGGGCGCGTCCACGCCTGCGTCCTGGGCGAGGGCGGGAGCGGGAGCGGCCGGCGGGACCTGGCCTTCGGGTTCCGCTTCTATGTCTCGGCCGTGCTCGGCGCGCTCACGCATGTGGTGTGGGACGCCTTCACCCATCACGACCGCTGGGGCACCCGGGTACTGCCGGTGCTCAACGAGACGGTGGCCGGTCTCGGGCTCTTCCAGTACGCGCAGTACGGCAGTTCGGCACTCGCGCTGGTGGTCCTCGGCTGGTTCCTGATGTCCGCGGTGCGGCGGCAGCCCGCGGTCGCACCGCCGGCGTCCGTGCCGGTGCTCGACAGCCGGGGGCGGCGGCTCGCCGTGGCCCTGCTGGGAGGCTGCGTCCTCCTCGGAGTCGTCCAGCGGTGTGCTCGCTGGTACGCGTACTACGGGCACATCAGCTCGCCCCTCGACATCATCCCGACGGCCTGCTTCGGCGCGGGTACGGGGCTCGCGGTGGGCATGGTGGTGTACGGGGCGGGAATGCGCCTGCGCGGACGGGCGGTTGAACGCGTCTGACCCCCGCCCCTCCCCCACCGCTTCCGGGCGGGGGACGGACAGGGGCCCGAGCGAATCCGCCCCCCGGCGGACAGGGGCCGGAGCGGGGCCGCTCTTCCTGACGGGGCAAGCAGGCTCAGTGGGCCGCGGACTCCCAGTCCGTGCCCACGCCCACCGAGACGTCCAGCGGCGCGCGCAGCGACGTGGCCGCCGACATCTCCCGGCGGACAATCGTCTCCACCTGCTCGCGCTCGCCCGGGGCGATCTCCAGCACGATTTCGTCATGGACCTGGAGCAGCAGCCGCGAGGTGAGCTCCGCCTCGCGCAGCGCCCGGTCCACCCGGAGCATGGCGACCTTGACGATGTCCGCGGCGGTGCCCTGGATCGGGGCGTTCAGCGCCATCCGCTCGGCCGCCTCACGGCGCTGCCGGTTGTCGCTGTTGAGGTCGGGGAGATAGCGGCGACGGCCGAGCATCGTCGCGGTGTATCCCGTCGCCCGCGCCTCGTCCACGACATTGCGCAGATAGTCGCGCACGCCGCCGAACCGCTCGAAGTAGGTGTCCATCAGCGCCCGCGCCTCACCCGCCTCGATGTTCAGCTGCTGGGAGAGCCCGAACGCCGAGAGCCCGTAGGCCAGGCCGTACGACATGGCCTTGATCTTGCGGCGCATCTCCGCGTCGACCGCGGACGACGCGACCTCGAACACCTGGGAGGCGACGGTGTTGTGCAGGTCCTCACCGGAGGCGAAGGCCTCCAGCAGCCCCTCGTCCTCGGAGAGATGGGCCATGACCCGCAGCTCGATCTGGCTGTAGTCGGCGGTCATCAGCGACTCGAAGCCCTCGCCGACGACGAAGCCGCGGCGGATGGCGCGCCCCTCGTCGGTGCGCACCGGCACGTTCTGCAGGTTCGGGTCGGTCGAGGACAGCCGGCCGGTGGCCGCGACGGTCTGGCTGAAGGTGG
Organism: Streptomyces sp. CA-251247; assembly: GCF_050952975.1. Taxonomy (NCBI): domain Bacteria; kingdom Bacillati; phylum Actinomycetota; class Actinomycetes; order Kitasatosporales; family Streptomycetaceae; genus Streptomyces; species Streptomyces sp. CA-251247. Next base: position 1,994,088 of record NZ_CP191861.1, read on the forward strand.
TGTGGACCCGGCCGTCGGCCGCGATCGTCTTGATGAGCCCCTCGACCGTGGACCGCAGGCGGGCCTGCTCACGGTGGCGCAGCATGATGACCGGCAGTTCGTGCTCGGTCTGGGCCGCCAGCCAGGCCAGCGCGTCCGCGTCCGTGGTGTAACCGGTCTTGGTCTTCTTGGTCTTGGGGAGGTTCAGCTCGCCGAAGAAGACTTCCTGGAGCTGCTTGGGCGAACCGAGGTTGAACTCGTGGCCCACCGCGGCGTGCGCCTCCTTCACCGCCTGCTGCACGGCCCCCGCGAACTGCACCTCCATCGCCTCCAGATGGGCGCGGTCGGCCGCGATGCCGTGCCGCTCCATCCGGGCGAGCAGCAGCGAGGTGGGCAGCTCCACGTCGTGCAGCAGCTCGGCGGCGCCGACCTCCTTGAGCTTCTCGCCGAACGCCTCACCGAGGTCGAGGACCGCGCGGGCCTGCGCCATCAGGGCGTCGGCCTCGGCGCTCTCGTCGGTGCCGAACGCCAGCTGGCCGTCGGCGGTGGCCGGGGCGAGCTCGCGGTGGAGGTACTCGACGGACAGCGCGTCCAGCGCGAAGGAACGGCGCCCGGGCTTGACCAGATAGGCGGCGAGGGCGGTGTCCATGGTGACGCCGGCGATGTCCCAGCCGTGCTCCGGGAAGACCCGCAGCGCTTCCTTGGCGCTGTGCATGACCTTGGGCCTGGCCGGGTCGGCGATCCAGGCGGCGAAGGCGCGCTCGTCGGACTCGTCCAGCTGCGTGGTGTCGAACCAGGCAGCCGCTCCACCGGCCGCGGCCAGCGCGACCTCGCTGACGCTGCCGACGCCGAGTCCCCAGGCGGTGACGGTGGCCACGCCGAGCAGCTGGGTGCCGTGCTCCTCCAGCCAGGGGGCCAGCTCGCCGGCGCCCAGGACACTGCCGTCCAGCTCGACGCCGGCGTCCGGGGCGGGGGCCTCGTCCTCCTCGGCGCCCGGGTCCACGGCGAGCAGCCGCTCGCGCAGGCTCGGATTGCGGATCTCGAGGACTTCCAGGAAGCCCTTCAGCGCGGTCCGGTCGTACGGCGCGCGCTCCAGCTCGGTGACGCCCTTCGACAGCTCGACGTCCCTCACCAGCTCGGTGAGATGGCGGTTGAGCTTGACGGAATCCAGGTGGTCGCGCAGGGCCTGACCGACCTTGCCCTTGACCTCGTCGGCGCGCTCGACCAGCTCGGCGAACGAGCCGTACTGGGCGATCCACTTGGTGGCCGTCTTCTCGCCGACGCCCGGGATGCCCGGCAGGTTGTCCGACGGGTCGCCGCGCAGGGCGGCGAAGTCGGGGTACTGCTGCGGGCTCAGTCCGTACTTCTCCTGGACCTTGGCCGGGGTGAAGCGGGTCAGCTCCGAGACGCCCTTGGTGGGGTACAGCACGGTGGTGTGATCGCTCACGAGCTGGAAGGAGTCGCGGTCGCCGGTGACGATCAGCACGTCGAAGCCCGCGGCCTCGGCCTGGGTGGCGAGCGTGGCGATGACGTCGTCCGCCTCGAAGCCGTCCACGGCGAACCGCACGGCGTTCATCGTGTCCAGCAGCTCACCGATCAGCTCGACCTGGCCCTTGAACTCGTCGGGCGTCTTGGAGCGGTTGGCTTTGTACTCGGGGAAGTCCTGGGATCGCCAGGTCTTGCGGGACACGTCGAAGGCCACGGCGAAATGCGTGGGCGCCTCGTCGCGCAGCGTGTTCGCCAGCATCGACGCGAAGCCGTAGATGGCATTGGTCGTCTGGCCGCTCGCGGTCGTGAAGTTCTCCGCGGGCAGCGCGAAGAACGCCCGGTACGCCAGGGAGTGCCCGTCCATGAGGAGCAGGCGCGGACGGTTGTCGTCTGGGGTCTTCTTCGATGCTGTCTCAGCCACGGACACGATCCTGCCACGGACCACTGACATTGCCGCTCACACCGGCCCCTGCCGAGCACTCCTGAGCGACGGGTGACGGGACCGGCGGCGCCCGTGACAGGATTGGATGCATACGACACAGGAACGCGCCCGAGGGGGAGCACGATGGCCAGCAAGCCGCCCGCAGGTGATCCGGTCCAGGACGCTCCGCAGGTCGCCGAGCCGCAGCACGCGGCGGCCGGCCTGCCCGCCGTCGGGTACACACTCAAGATCGCCCAGCAGCAGATGGGCCTGCGGCGAACCGCGCAGACCCTCCTCAAGGTCAACCAGGAGGACGGCTTCGACTGCCCCGGGTGCGCCTGGCCGGAGGGTGATCACCGGCACACGGCGGAGTTCTGCGAGAACGGCGCGAAGGCGGTCGCCGAGGAGGCGACGCTGCGGCGGGTCACCCCCGACTTCTTCGCCGCACACCCGCTCGCGGACCTGGCCTCGCGCAGTGGGTACTGGCTCGGTCAGCAGGGCCGGATCACCCAGCCCATGTATCTGCCCGAGGGCGCCGACCGGTACGAGGCGGTCGCCTGGGAGCGGGCCTTCGAGATCATCGCCGAGGAGCTGACCGCGCTCTCCTCCCCCGACGAGGCGCTGTTCTACACCTCGGGCCGCACGAGCAACGAAACGGCGTTCCTGCTCCAGCTCTTCGCCCGCGAGTTCGGCACCAACAACCTGCCCGACTGCTCGAACATGTGCCATGAGTCCTCCGGCTCGGCGCTGACCGAGACGATCGGCATAGGCAAGGGCAGTGTCTCGCTGGAGGATCTCCACCAGGCGGACCTGATCATCGTGGCGGGCCAGAACCCCGGCACCAACCACCCCCGGATGCTCTCCGCCCTGGAGAAGGCCAAGGCGGCGGGCGCGCGGATCATGTCGGTGAACCCGCTGCCCGAGGCGGGGATGGAGCGGTTCAAGAATCCGCAGACCCCGCTCGGCATGATCAAGGGCGTCGCCCTCAACGATCTGTTCCTGCAGATCCGCATAGGCGGTGACCAGGCCCTGTTCCGGCTGCTGAACAAGCTGGTCCTGGAGGCGGAGGGGGCCGTCGACGAGGAGTTCGTCCGCGAACACACCCACGGGTACGAGGAGTTCGCCGCCGCGGCCCGGGACGCCGACTGGGACGAGACGCTGGCCGCCACCGGCCTGGACCGGGCCGCCATCGAGCGGGCGCTGGCGATGGTGCTCGAGTCGGAGCGGACCGTCGTGTGCTGGGCGATGGGCCTGACCCAGCACAAGCACTCCGTGGCGACGATCCGCGAAGTGGTCAACTTCCTGCTGCTGCGCGGCAACATCGGCCGTCCGGGCGCCGGTGTGTGTCCGGTGCGCGGACACTCCAACGTCCAGGGCGACCGCACCATGGGCATCTTCGAGCGGCCCGCCCCGGCGTTCCTGGACGCTCTGGAGCGGGAGTTCGGCTTCGCGCCGCCGCGCCACCACGGATTCGACGTCGTACGGTCGATCCGGGCGCTCCGGGACGGCGAGGCGAAGGTCTTCTTCGCCATGGGCGGCAACTTCGTGGGCGCCACACCCGATACCGAGGTCACCGAGGCGGCCGTGCGCCGGGCCCGGCTCACGGTCCATGTCTCGACCAAGCTGAACCGCTCGCACGCCGTCACGGGTGCGCGGGCCCTGATCCTTCCCACGCTGGGGCGCACTGACAAGGACGTCCAGGCCGGCGGACGCCAGGTGGTGACCGTCGAGGACTCGATGGGCATGGTGCACGCCTCGCGCGGCAACCTCACCCCGGCGAGCCCCCATCTGCTCTCCGAGCCGGCGATCGTCGCACGGCTGGCGCGGGCGGTACTGGGACCGGAGTCGCTGACGCCCTGGGAGGAGTTCGAGAAGGACTACGGAACGATCCGGGACCGCATCGCGCGCGTGGTGCCGGGCTTCGAGGACTTCAACACGAAGATCGCCCGGCCCGGCGGGTTCACGCTGCCGCACGCCCCGCGCGACGAACGGCGCTTCCCGACGGCCACCGGCAGGGCCAACTTCACGGCCGCGCCCATCGAGTACCCGAAGGTGCCCGAGGGCCGGCTGCTGCTGCAGACCCTGCGTTCGCACGATCAGTACAACACCACGATCTACGGCCTCGACGACCGCTACCGCGGGATCAAGGGCGGCCGCCGGGTGGTCCTGGTGAATCCGGACGACGCGGCCGAGCTGGGCCTCGGCGACGGCTCGTACACCGATCTGGTCAGCGAGTGGAAGGACGGCGTGGAGCGGCGGGCCCCCGGTTTCCGGGTGGTCCACTACCCGACCGCCCGGGGCTGCGCGGCGGCGTACTACCCGGAGACCAATGTGCTGGTGCCGCTGGACTCGACCGCGGACACCAGCAACACACCGGCGAGCAAGTCCGTGGTGGTGCGGTTCGAGCAGGCCGGATGACGGCGGGGCGGGAATGATCCCGCCCGGGCTAAGCGTTCGCTCAGGCATCTGGTAAGACGGTGCACACAGCACGCAAGGCAGCAGATCGGAGCAGGGCCCCATGGGCGAGCAGAAGACCGTCAACTTCCCGCAAGAGGTCATCGACGAGTACGCGGAGCTCGGGGTCGACCTGCCCGCGCTCTTCTCGGCCGGGACCCTGGGCGACCGCATGGGCGTGGAGATCACCGACGCCTCGGCGGAGCGGGTGGTCGGGACGATGCCCGTCGAGGGCAACACCCAGCCGTACGGACTGCTGCACGGCGGCGCCTCGGCCGTCCTCGCCGAGACGCTCGGCTCCGTGGGCTCGATGCTGCACGGCGGCACGAGCAAGATCGCGGTCGGGGTGGACCTCAACTGCACGCACCACCGGGGCGTGCGTTCGGGCACGGTGACCGGGGTGGCGACGCCGGTGCACCGGGGCCGCTCGACGGCGACGTACGAGATCGTGATCACGGACGAGCAGGGCAAGAGGGTGTGCACGGCGCGGCTGACGTGTCTGCTGCGGGACGCGGGCGGAGCGCCCGCCACTGGCGGGCAGACCACCTGACGGGCCTTGCCCGCGTGAAGCGGCTGCCCACGATCGCGGCCGCGGACTCGCGAACGCGACCGGATCGTGAACCCCGACCGCGAACGGCGGTCAGGGCCGCCGGTCGGGCCGATGGCAGCTCATCGGCCCACAGCGATTCCTCACAGCCCCGGGGGGCATGAAGAGCCGCTCCGATTTATCGACACGGCGAGCTTATGTAGCACTTTCCGCACGCGGTGTGCCCACCGACTACGTGGCACACCTTGCGCATGTAGAAGCCGTTGGGCAAGCAGTAGCAGATCGTTTCGAAGGTGGTGTCCGCCTTGGCCACCACCTTCGGCACGAAGATACTCAGCAGCTTGTCGCCGGCTGTTTCGATGAATCCGATCACGGTCTCCCTTTCAACGGCCTATGTGTGTCCAGCAAGGAACAACGCAAAGGTAACCGTCTGAGATATTGCGATCGATATATTCCGGGTACAGTCCGGACGAAATGACTTGCGCACCCGGCTGGGGCGCGTCGGATCGACGAATTGCCCGATATATCCATAGTGCAGCGGTTCATTGCTTATGGCGTTCACGGTCGGTCACGCTATGCCACCAGCAGGCCTTCGGCGTCATAAAAAACGCCGTTGACAGGCGCATCCGACGCTGTGCACGATCATTCCAACCGGGGGAATGACGGAGGCACGGCCATGTATGTTCTGTGGATCGCTGGAGGACTCTTATCCATCACCGGCGGAGTCCTCCTCGCCGTACGGCGGGCGCGCAGCAGCTTCGTCATTGTGACCGTCGAGGGCACCAGTATGACACCGACGCTTTCACCCGGGGATCAGGTCGTGGTCAAGCGTCGCAGAATCAGCGAGATACGACGCCGAGATATCGTGGTCATTCAGCCGCCGAAGATTCACGATGGACGATACGAATCGCTCGACGAGAAGCAATGGAACATCAAGCGGGTTGCCGCCCTTCCAGGAGACCCGGTACCCGACGGAATACCGGGTGCCCAAGAACTCGCTCAGGTACCTCAGGAATCCATGGTCGTTTTCGGGGACAACCACGACAGCATCGATTCTCGGCATCGTGGATTCTTCCCGACCGAACACGTCCTGGGAGTGGTAATTCGCCGACTGGGGGGTCGAGAATTGTGAGTCGGAAAAGCGTCGACTACGGGAAGTCCAGGAGTGTACAATTTCGCACTCTTGGGCCACTCAGTATTCTGACGGACGGTCGCCCGATTCCCATAGCAGCCGAGAAGCAGCGCACGGTTGTGGCGATGCTCATCACCCACCGGGGCAACGCCGTTCCTGTATCGGCACTGCTCGACGAGGTCTGGGGCGGCGAGCCACCTCAGTCGGCAGTACCCAATCTGCGCACCTACGTCATGCAACTGCGCCGGCTCCTTCAGCCGGTCGAGGCTTCGGGCCCCCCGAGGCTCATCACCTCCCGGTCCGGCTACGCACTCCGCCTGACGGACGACGAGTTCGACATCCCGCGATTCCTCGCGCTCACAGAGCAGGGACGCCGAGCCTCCGTGCGACGGGACATGACCGGCTCCGCACAGTCGTTCAGGAGCGCCTTGGCTCTGTGGCGGGGCGATCCGTTCGAGGACGTCATGGCGGGGCCGACTCTGCGAGAAGCCACGGCGAGTCTCATCGAGCAGTATCTGAACGCGGTCGAAGGCTACGCGGACACGGAACTCGCTCTCGGCCAGGGCGCCGCGGTGGTCGAGCCGTTGCGCAGGGTCGTGCGAAAGCATCCGCTCCGTGAGCGACTTCACCGGCAACTGATGGTCGCCCTCTATCAGAGCGGTGACGTGGCGAGTGCCCTGGGAGCCTTCACGGATGTCCGGGCAACGCTGCGGGACGAACTCGGCATGGACCCCGGGCAGGAACTCAGCAACACGCATCAGGCAATACTGCGCAGAGATCCCGAGTTGATGCCTGCCCGCATCACCGCCAACCTGGCGAGGTCCGCCGCCCGGCCCGTACCTGAAGCACCTCGACAGTTACCGAGAAAATCCACGGTCTTCGTCGGGCGGGAGCAGGAGTTGGCCGATGCGAGGCAGGTCCTGAATTCGCCATCCGGGGAAAGAGCGAGCGCGCCGGTGATGCTGCTGCACGGTCCCGGTGGGCGAGGCAAGTCCGCGCTCGCCCTGCGCATCGCGCATGCCATGGCGGAGTCGTACGTCGACGGCCAGCTCTATGCCGATCTGCAGGACACCGGATTCGGTGCGCGAGCACCTCTTCCGGTCGAGGTACTGGGCCGCTTTCTGCGTGCCCTCGGCGTGCCCCGTGACGACGTGCCCACCGATCCGGCCGAGGCCGCCGCCCGCTATCAGTCCATGCTGGCAGGACGACGCACCCTGATCGTCCTGGACAATGTGCTTCACCGAAATCAGGTGGCTCCGCTTCTGCCCGCCGAAGGCAACTGCGCGGTGCTCGTCACGAGCCGGAGCACCCTTCCCGCCTTGGACGCCGTCCGCATTCCGGTTGCCCCTCTGAACAGCATGGACTCCGTCCATATGCTGGCCCAGTTGATCGGCGAGCGGCGGGTTGCCGCAGAGCCGGACATGGCCTCGGAGATCTCCCGCCTCTGTCAGGGCAATCCACTCGCCCTCACCATCGTCGGTGCGCGATGTATCAGCCGGCCCGGCTGGCATCTCTCAGGCCTGACGGGCCGCCTGCGCAAGTCCGAGCGGCGACTGGACGAACTACAGGTCGCCGACCTGGCCATGCGTTCGTGTTACGCCACCAGCTACGAAGAGCTGTTACGGAGGGACCCGGAGCACGAAGCGGCCGCCGAGGCCTTTCGTCGGCTCAGCTTCCTGAGCTCTCCTTTCACCGCAGCCCTCGCCGCAGAGACGATCGGATCGAATCCGACAACCTCCGAGCGGATACTCGACGAACTCGTCGCCGTCGGCCTCTTGGACCCCGTAGGTCAGGATGTGTACCGCATGCCTGATCTCGTCCGGCTCTATGCCAGGGAGCTTGCCGACCATGAACGGCTGCCGCCTCATGCCTCGACGAGACTGGTCCTCACCCGGCCCCGCCGCTGATGGCAGGCTCATGGCGTCTCAGGCCGATGCCACCGCCGACTCGTCCGTGCCGCGGTATCCCTCGGCCTGAATCGCGAACAGACGGGCGTAGCCCCGGCCGGCGACCATGAGCTCGTCGTGCGTGCCCTGCTCCACGATCCTGCCGCCTTCCAGCACCACGATCATCTGGGCCTCACGGACCGCGCCGAGTCGGTGGGAGACGAGAAGGCTGGTCCGGTCGACGCGGTGCTTGCGCAGTCTGTGGTGGATCTCGTACTCGGCCTCTGCGTCAAGTCCGGCACTCGGCTCGTCAAGGATCAACAGGTCGCGCTGGTCGCGCAGCAGGGTACGAGCCAGCGCGAGCCGCTGCCACTGGCCGCCGGAGAGCACGACGCCCGACTGCGGATCCTCGTCCGCCGGATCGGCGAAGATCCGGCTGAGCAGTGTGTCGTAGCCGCGGGGCAGGCCCTCGACGGTCGTGTCGACGTCAGCGCGGCGTGCGGCCTCCTTGAGCCCCGGCCGGTCCTCCATCGACTCCAGCGCGCCCACTCCGATGTTCTCCGCCGCCGTCAGGTCGTAGCACATGTAGTCCTGGAACAGCACGCCCATCCGACGCCTCAGCTCCTGGGGCGGCACATCGCGGATGTCGATGCCGTCCCAGAGAATCACTCCCCGGGTCGGATCGTAGAAGCGGCAGAGCAGCTTGATCAGCGTGCTCTTGCCCGCGCCGTTCAGGCCCACGACCGCGACCGAACTTCCCTTGGGAATCGTCAGATCGAGCCCATTGAGGACCCAGGGATGACTGTCGTCGTAGCGGAACCAGACGTCCCGCAGTTCGATTCCGTGGCGCAACGCCGGAAGCGTCTCGCTTGCTGTTCCCGGGGCGGACGGCAGGTCGTCCGGCAGTGACAGCACCTTGTCGTGGTACCCGAAGACGAGCAGCGCCTGGTGAGCCATCGCCACGTTGTCCACCAGTCCTGCCAAGGCGCTCTGCGTTCCGGTCACGGCTGCGACGAACGCCGTCACATCTCCGACGCTCAGCGTCCCGTTCACCGCCGCCCGTACCGCCCACAGAAGTCCCGCCCCGGCGACCAGGGTGGAGAGGAACGCGAGCAGTGACTGTGTGCGGGCTTCTCGCCTGTCCAGGCGGCGCTCACCCGCCTGAACGACGGCAAGTTCTCCGAGCATCCGCTCCCGCAGGAAGTCGCCCAGCCCGAACAGCCTGGTTTCCTTCGCACTCCGCACATCGGTCATCAGAAGGGAATAGAAGACCTGGCGGCGCGTGGCGGAGGAGACCCCGGCGAGCATCCCCACTCTTCGCCTCGACAGAGACAGCCGGGCGATCAGAGCAGGCACGGCGGCCATCGTCACGAGTCCGGCCATGACAGGGCTGAGCACGGACAGCGTCCCCAGTAGGCTCACCAGGGCGATGGCGTTGCGCGCCGTGTCGAACAAGCCCGTGGTGACGGGTCCCATCGCGCCGCCCGACGCCTGCTGGGCCATGCTGACGTCGTTCCGGAACTCCGGGTCCTCGAAGCGCGACAATCCCTGGAATCGATTGATCGTGCTGTACAGACCGTCCTGCATCAACCGATCCAGCCTGCGGGCGAGTTCGTTCTGCAGGAAGGCGCCCAGATGAGGCAGCACGCCGGCGATGAGACCGACCGCAGCCAGACACGCCGCCCACGTCAGGACACCGTCCGTCCGGGCCGCTGCGAGGTCGTCGACGACGAACTTCGTGAACCAGGTCGTGGCTGCCGGCAGCAGCCCGGACACCACGGTGATCAGCAGATACCCCGCAGCCGGGAGCCGACCGGCACGCCAGCAGAGCAACCAGGCGGCCACCACATGCCGCAGCAGGAGCCGAGAGCGGGTTTCGCCGCCCTGGTCCAGAGTGGCACGAGGCACCTTCACACCGCCGCCGTCGGCTCAGCCAACTCCGCCAACTCGGTGGCGGCCGATACGACGTAACCCTCTTCGTCGACCAGCACGAAGGTCGGGAACGCCTGGATGTCCATGGCGCTCACCAGCCGCGTCGCCTCTTCCCCACGGATGACGGCAGCGTGCGCATCGACATGGCCGATGAGTTCGTCGGCCAGGTCACCCTTGCCGGAGACCACTGCCAGCCCGCCGTGAGCCTGTGCGCGAGCCGCGAACGCGGGAGCGTGCTCATGGCACGTCTCGCACTGGGCGTCGAAGAACGCCACGAGCCTCGACGCATGAGCGGATGCCGCTTCGGCGATCCTGCGACCGATCAGCACACCAGCGTCGGGGGCCACAAAACTCGGCCGCCCGCCCAAGCGTTCGAGTTCGGCCGTGTGTTCGCGCAGCCTCCGCAGTACGGCGAACGTGAGCAGAAGGTCGAAGAGACACAGAGCGCCCACGAGAGCAACGACCGCCATCAGAAATGCCATGGAGAACACCTCACTTGTTGCCGGCGCGCGCCTGAGCGGCCGGGATTGCCGGGCGAGTGGTGAAGAGAGCAGCCAGGTCGTCGAGCCTCACCACGACAAGCACCGTGACGAGCGCGGCAGCCGACACGACGACAGCCCCGCCCGCATGGCTCGGCACGGCATTCGGGGATGCCGCCGCCATCGCCACGAAACCGCTCACACCGACGGCAGCCAGAATCAGGTTGCGAACAACGTGCAGCATGGACAGAGGCGCGGCCGAGGCGCCGAAGCATCGGCAGGTCCCGCGCCGGCCGCCATGGAGCGCGATCAATATTCCCGAGGTGAAGGCGAGAAGCAGGGCAGTCGCGAGAGCGAATCCGGCCCACACGGCCTGCGTCGGCACGAGCAGCACGAGGACCGCGACCTCGGTGACAGCCACTCCACCCGCGGCCCGCCGCGACATCCTTCGCGAGAAGAGCCGCAGCTCCACGATCGACCTGGCGAACTCGTGGAACGCCGACCTGCTGCGCACCTTCCCGAAGAGCGCGACGAAAAAGACGCCGAACAACAGAATCCGGCATGCGAATACCAGGTAGCTCACGCTGAGTCCTTGAAGATCCGAGGTGCGAGGCGGGCAGCTCCTCGTGAGGCCGCGGCCCGCCCGCGCACTCCTAGCAGCCGATGGCGCGGACGTTCTCGCACTTGCCGCAGCTCGTCCTGCCGCCGACGACATGGCAGAGCCGGTAGATCCTGCGCCAGTCGGGGGTGCAGTAGCAGTACTCGTAGAAGGTCGTGTCCGCGCTCGCTGCCGACTTCGGCACCAGTCGTTCCAGCACGCGGTCACCGAGTCTTCTGAAACCGGTCAAGGTTTGCTCCCATCCATGAGGTCACCAAGAAGCCAGCACGCTACTGAGGGGGCATAGACCGGCCCGTATAGCTGAGCTACACCACGGAGGGCGGCCGCCCCGGCTGTATGTGCCCGCGCCGCCGACGAGGTGCCGACTACCCACCGACGTGTTGTGTCACGGATCGTGACGGCCTACTGTGCCCCCATGGGGCACAGCCGCTCGTCTCGACCCGGTGGCGTTTCCGCTCTCCTGGTCACGCTGGTTGTTGCGGGCTGCACGCACTCCTCCTCGCCCGAGGCGCCCGCCGCATCGCCACCGGTGACCCAGAAGTCCTCACCCGCCGACATCTGCACGTCACTCGTGTCCTACTGGGCCAAAGAGACCCTGAAGGGCAGCAAGGCAGCCGGAATCGACTGGGAACAGAAGGGCCTGTCCAACGAGCAGTACGCGATCCACGAGGAGATCGTGGCCGCAGGCCGCTCCGAGGAACGGCGCCAAGGCCGTGACAAGGCCCTCGCGTTGATCGACCAGCAGGCCCGCGAACGCTGTGCCGCTCAGAACGGGGCCACCGGCAGCTCGGAGAACTGGCGCCCACCGCGATGACGCACCGGCGCGGTGTCTCAGCACCTCGGGCCGCAGCGGTTACGCAGAGCTGCCGCGGCGGCGGACGACGCCAAGACCCGCCGCATCCCGGCGCGTTGGCGACGCGCTGTACTCGTGGGGGTCGCGATGCACCTTGCACCCTCCCCGCGGTTCAATGGTTTCGGAGCATCCACCGACGGTGCGCCTGCGCGCGGGGCACACCGGAGACGTACAGGGACCGAACGGGCGGTCCGGGTGTCAACCAGGCAGCGCAGTACGGCCATTCAGTCGGGCTCTGACCACGACAGTCGTACATGGAACACCGATTATCGTGCGCTCGTCGGACGATCCGCCGCCTCGTTCGGACATCGCCGGTCCGCCGCCGGCGACGATCGCCGACCGGGCCGGCTCCGCGCCTGGATCATGACCACCGCGCCGCCGCGAGCGAACGTCGAAGGCATGCCACGGCGACGCGACAACCGCTCCGACCGTCACTCTCCGTAATGGAAGCAGGAGTGCCGAATCCAACCGGGCAGTTCACCGCCTCGTCACGAATGGGCTTTCGTGCGGCCTTTTCTCGATCTTGCCGATGTCAGTACCAAGATCGCCCCAAGCCCCTTAGCGGAACTGCACGTTCTCACCATGTGGGCTGAAACGCCGGTGAAATGTGCGCCCGATCTGTCCACACTCCCCCACCAAGTCTTGGCCTTGGCATAACAAGAGCGTCACATCCTGACTTCCCGGCTCCCTGACCCCGCCGGCTCCGCTTAGAGTCACGGCCAGTCACCGCGCCGCCGGGCGCATCACAAGCACGGCCGTGTACCCCCCAGTACGGCCCGGCGACCAAACGGCACCTCAGGGGAGGGGCCGCGCCAGGGAAAGGACTTATCGTGCGCAACCGTTCCTTGCTCATTCTCACCACCGTGGTCACCACGGGAGCACTCACTCTCACCGCCTGCGGCTCGCGCGACGACGACAAGGGCAAAGACAGCGGGGGCAAGACCACCGTGGTCATCGGTGTGGACGCCCCGCTGACGGGCTCGCTGTCCGCCCTGGGCCAGGGAATCAAGAACTCCGTGGACCTCGCGGCCAAGACTGCGAACAAGAACAACGAGGTCCCCGGCGTTGAATTCAAGGTCGAATCCTACGACGACCAGGCAATTCCTGCCTCGGGTCAGGCCAACGCCACCAAACTCGTAGGCAACAAGGATGTTCTCGGTGTCGTCGGCCCGCTGAACTCCGGCGTTTCCCAGTCGATGCAGGGCGTGTTCAACACGGCCAACCTCACGCAGGTCTCGCCCGCGAACACCAACCCGTCCCTCTCCCAGGGCGACAACTGGGGCAAGGGCGAGAAGAAGCGTCCGTTCAAGACGTACTTCCGTACCGCCACCACGGACGTCATCCAGGGCAAGTTCGCCGCCCAGTACCTGTACAACGACGCCAAGAAGAAGAAGGTCTACGTCGTCGACGACAAGCAGACCTACGGCGCCGGCCTCGCCGCGATCTTCTCCGCGGAGTTCAAGCGCCTCGGCGGCACCATCGCCGGCACCGACCACGTCACCGTGAAGGAGACCGACTTCTCCTCCACCGCCGACAAGGTCAAGGCGTCCGGCGCGGACTCGGTCTACTTCGGTGGCCAGTACCCCGAGGGCGGTCTGCTCTCGGACCAGGTCAAGAAGGCCGGAGCCAAGATCCCCACCATGGGTGGCGACGGCATCTACGACCCGGCCTTCATCAAGGCTTCCGGTGTCGCGAACGACGGTGACCTGGCGACCTCGGTCGGCTACCCGGTCGAGAAGCTCCCGACCGCCAAGAAGTTCATCGCCGACTACCAGGCCGGTGGCTACAAGGACCCGTACGCGGCGTACGGCGGCTACTCCTACGACGCCGGATGGGCCATCATCCAGGCGGTCAAGGCAGTCGTCGCGGCCAACGACGGCAAGGTGCCGGACGACGCCCGCGCCAAGGTCGTCGAGGCCATGTCCAAGGTGTCGTTCGACGGCGTCTCCGGCAAGGTCGCCTTCGACGAGTTCGGTGACACCACGAACAAGCAGCTGACCGTCTACAAGGTCACGGGCGCTGACTGGAAGGACGTCAAGAGCGCCACGTTCGAGGACTGATCCACCGCATTACCCCTGCATCACATGAACCAGGCCGCGCGAGGGCGCAAACAGCGCCCTCGCGCGGTGTCATATCCGACACGCTCATCGGAGGCCCTGCGGTGAACGAACTGCCGCAACAGCTGGCCAACGGCCTTGCCCTCGGTGCCCTTTATGGCCTCATCGCCATCGGGTACACCATGGTCTACGGCATCGTCCAGCTCATCAACTTTGCCCACGGCGAGATCTTCATGATCGGGGGCTTCGGCGCCCTCACGACCTACTTGATGCTCCCCAGCGGAACGTCACTTCTGGTGTCGATACCCCTCATGATCATCGGCGGCGCCATAGCCTCCGTCGCCGTTGCCACCGCCGCGGAACGCTTTGCCTACCGGCCGCTGCGAGGCGCCCCCAGGCTGGCGCCCCTGATCACCGCGATCGGCCTGTCCATCGCACTCCAGCAACTCATCTGGGGCTTCTACCCCGACGCCAAGGCGGCCCGGAGCTTCCCGGAGTTCACCGGCGAGTCCTTCAAGATCCTGGACAACCTCAGCATCCAGCGCGCCGACGCCTTCGTCCTGGTCCTCGCACCGCTGTGCATGCTCGGCCTCGGCGTCTTCGTCTCGAAGAGCCGCAGCGGCCGGGCCATGCAGGCCACCGCGCAGGACCCGGACACCGCGAAGCTGATGGGTATCAACACCGACCGCATCATCGTGATGGCGTTCGCCATCGGCGCCGCGTTCGCCGCGGTCGCCGCGGTCGCGTACGGACTGGACAAGGGCCAGATCAACTTCGAGATGGGCTTCATCCTCGGACTCAAGGCGTTCACCGCCGCGGTCCTGGGAGGCATCGGCAACATCTACGGAGCCATGGTCGGCGGCGTCGTCCTGGGTCTCGCGGAATCCCTGTCGATCGCGTACATCGAAGAGATCCCCGGAATGCAGCAGCTCGGCGGTGGCGCCTGGTCCAACGTCTGGGCATTCGTACTTCTCATCGTCGTGCTTCTCGTCAGGCCGCAGGGCTTGTTGGGTGAGCGCGTCGCGGATCGGGCGTGAGAACGATGACCACCGACATCACCAAGTCGACCGACCTCGCCGCGTCGGACAACGCCTCGCGCGTCACCGCGCTGCGCTGGCTCGCCGCGGTCGGCGGAGTCGCCACGATCGCCAGCACCTTCATGTCCTGGACGTACACCTCCGAGTTCCCCGGTGACCTCACGGTCTACGGATACCCGGGCGGGCTTCAGGTCCTCACCCTCGTGGCGGGCCTGGTCATCGTCCTCTTCTCGCTGGCCTCGCTGGGCATCAAGGGCCTCGGCTGGCTCGCCCCGACAGGCACCACCAAGGCCCTGCAGCTGCTGGCCCTGGGCGCCTTCGGCACCACCTGGTTCACGGTCATCGCCATCGCCGTCGAACTCGGCGGTGTGATCAACCTCGAGCCGGGCGGCTATGTCGCGGCCGTGACCTCGGCCATCCCCGTCGTCGCCGCCTTCATGCTCCCCGACGACACCCGCAAGGCGCAGCGACCCAAGGAACTCCCCTCCTGGGCCGAGATCCTCATCGTGGTCGCCGCGTTCGCCGTCGGCATGTATGTGATCACCTACGGCATCGACACCGAGTACGCCGAGCTGTTCACCGGCTACCTCATCGCCGTCGGCTTCGGCGTGGCGGCGCTCTTCAAGGCCGGGCTCGTCGCGCGGCTGTCGGGGCTCACCACGAAGTACCGCCAGGTGACCCTCATCGCCGCCTTCGTCGCGGCGGCCGCATTCCCCTTCACCCAGAACACCGACACGTACACGCTCATCGCGGTCAACATCCTGATCTTCGCGACCGTCGCCCTGGGCCTGAACATCGTCGTCGGCCTCGCGGGCCTGCTCGACCTCGGCTACGTCGCCTTCCTCGGCGTCGGCGCGTACACCGCGGCCCTCGTCTCCGGTTCGACGGCATCCGCGTTCGACGTGCACTTCCCGTTCTGGGCCGCCGTCCTCACCGGTGCGGCCGTCTCACTGATCTTCGGTGTCGTCATCGGCGCACCGACCCTGCGGCTGCGCGGCGACTACCTCGCCATCGTGACCCTCGGCTTCGGTGAGATCTTCCGTATCGCCATGGGCAACCTCGACGGCGTCTCGGGCCCGCAGATCACCAACGGCCCGAACGGCATCCCGAACATCCCGGACCTCGAGTTCTTCGGATACAACTTCGGGGAGTCGCACACCATCGCGGGCATCGAACTCGGCAGCTACGCCAACTACTACCTGCTGATGCTGCTCGCGATGGTCCTGGTCGTCCTGGTCTTCAGCCGGGCGGGCAGCTCCCGCATCGGCCGCGCCTGGGTCGCCATCCGCGAGGACGAGACCGCCGCGACCGCCATGGGCATCAACGGCTTCCGGGTCAAGCTCATCGCGTTCGCCCTCGGTGCGACCCTCGCCGGCCTCGCCGGCACCGTGCAGGCACACGTCCAGCACACCGTCGTCCCGGAGATGTACCAGTTCGCCGGCCCGGTCCCGCCCAACTCCGCCTTCCTGCTGGCGGCCGTCATCCTCGGCGGTATGGGCACCATCAGCGGACCGCTCCTCGGCGCCACACTGCTCTACATGATCCCGGCGAAGCTGCAGTTCCTCCAGGACTACCAGCTCCTCGGCTTCGGTATCGCGCTGATCCTGCTGATGCGGTTCCGCCCGGAGGGCCTCATCGCCAACCGCCGCGCCCAGCTCGAGTACCACGAGACCGATCAACTCGACGTACCGGAAAAGGGCCTGCCCGACTCCGGCGTCGGCATCGCCAAGGCTGGGGCGTGAACGACATGACGACCACCACCACGACCACCACGGCCGAGGCCGTGCTGGAAGCGACCGGAGTCACCATGCGCTTCGGCGGTCTGACCGCCGTGCGCTCGGTCGACCTCACGGTGAGGGCCGGCGAGATTGTCGGCCTCATCGGCCCGAACGGTGCGGGAAAGACCACCTTCTTCAACTGCCTCACCGGTCTGTACATCCCCACCGAGGGCAAGGTCAGATACAAGGGCTCCGTCCTGCCGCCCAAGCCGCACCTCGTCACCAAGGCCGGTGTGGCCCGGACGTTCCAGAACATCAGGCTCTTCGCCAACATGACGGTTCTGGAGAACGTCCTCGTCGGACGGCACACCCGGACCAAGGAAGGCCTCTGGTCGGCCCTGCTGCGCGGCCCCGGCTTCAAGAAGGCCGAAGCCGCGTCGCACGCACGGGCCATGGAACTCCTGGAGTTCATCGGGCTCGACCACAAGGCCGACCACCTCGCCCGCAACCTGCCCTACGGCGAACAGCGCAAGCTGGAGATCGCCCGGGCACTCGCGAGCGATCCCGGTCTGCTGCTCCTCGACGAGCCGACGGCCGGCATGAACCCGCAGGAGACCCGGGCGGCCGAAGAGCTCATCTTCGCCATCCGGGACCAGGGCATCGCCGTACTCGTCATCGAGCACGACATGCGCTTCATCTTCAATCTGTGCGACCGCGTCGCCTGTCTCGTCCAGGGCGAAAAGCTCGTCGAGGGCACACCCCAGGTCGTCCAGGGTGACGAGCGCGTCGTGGCCGCCTACCTGGGAACGCCCTTCGAGGGTGAGCCCGGCGCGGCGGAGGCGGCCGAGGTCGCGGCCGCCGAGGCGCAGAGCACCACCAGCACCACCAGCACCACCAGCCCGGAAGGGGACGCCAAGTGACCGCACTTCTGGAGGTCGAGGACCTCAGGGTCGCCTACGGCAAGATCGAGGCCGTCAAGGGCATCTCCTTCAGCGTCGAGGCCGGTCAGGTCGTGACTCTCATCGGCACCAACGGCGCCGGCAAGACCACGACACTGCGGACGCTGTCCGGACTGCTGAAGCCCGCCGGAGGGCGGATCGTCTTCGACGGCAAGCCGCTCGCGGGAGTTCCCGCCCACAAGATCGTGGCGCTGGGGCTGGCCCACTCCCCCGAGGGCCGGCACATCTTCCCGCGTCTGTCGATCACCGAGAACCTCCAGCTCGGCGCGTTTCTGCGCACCGACAAGGCGGGCATCGAGAAGGACATCCAGCGCGCCTACGACCTGTTCCCGATTCTGGGAGAGCGCAGGAAGCAGGCCGCCGGAACCCTCTCGGGCGGTGAGCAGCAGATGCTGGCGATGGGCCGCGCGCTGATGTCGCAGCCGAAGCTGCTCATGCTGGACGAGCCCTCCATGGGTCTCTCCCCGATCATGATGCAGAAGATCATGGAGACGATCTCCGAGCTGAAGTCCCGGGGCACCACCATTCTTCTGGTGGAGCAGAACGCCCAGGCGGCTCTCTCGCTGGCCGACTACGGCCATGTGATGGAGGTCGGCGAGATCAAGCTCACCGGCACGGGCGAGAGCCTGCTGCACGACGAGAACGTCCGCAAGACGTACCTCGGCGAGGACTGACCCACCCGCACCCGCACAGAGAAGGGCCCGCACCCCGGGATCAGGGGGTGCGGGCCCTTCTCGTACGTACTGCGCGGGGCGTACGGCAGCCAAGAGGCCGGGATCTACTGCCCCTTCGCCGCCTTCTTCTCCTCCGCGTCCTCGATGACCGCCTCCGCCACCTGCTGCATCGACAGCCTGCGGTCCATCGAGGTCTTCTGGATCCAGCGGAACGCGGCCGGCTCCGTCAAGCCGTACTGCGTCTGCAGAATGCTCTTCGCGCGGTCCACCAGCTTGCGCGTCTCCAGCCGCTGCGAGAGGTCCGCGACCTCCTTCTCCAGCGCCTTCAGCTCCGTGAAGCGGGACACCGCCATCTCGATCGCGGGGACCACGTCGCTCTTGCTGAACGGCTTCACGAGGTAGGCCATCGCCCCCGCGTCCCTGGCCCGCTCCACGAGGTCGCGCTGCGAGAACGCGGTCAGCATCAGCACCGGCGCGATGGACTCCTCGGCGATCTTCTCCGCCGCCGAGATGCCGTCCAGGACCGGCATCTTCACATCGAGGATGACCAGGTCGGGCCGGTGCTCCCGGGCGAGCTCGACCGCGCGCTGTCCGTCGCCGGCTTCGCCGACGACCGCGTAACCCTCTTCCTCCAGCATCTCTTTGAGGTCGAGACGGATGAGGGCCTCGTCCTCCGCGATCACGACGCGGGTGGTGAGCGGGGGGATGTGCGACGTGTCGTCGTCGGCGATGGGCTGGGGGGCGTCGGGGGCGGTCACGGGACTCCTCATTCCAAGGCAGGGTGCTCCCCATGAGCCTACCCAGCTCCTGTATGGTTGGGACACGAAGGGTCTTCGTCATCCTTTGTTTCGAAGGGCGCCCCGGTAGCCCAGCGGTAGAGGCAATGGTCTCAAACACCATCCAGCGTGGGTTCGAATCCCACCCGGGGTACTTTCCCTCACATTCCAAGGTCACGCGAGAATCAATAATTCTTCACGCTGACGTGTGACTGTTGGGCAGCGGGTC
Source organism: Streptomyces sp. CA-251247 (assembly GCF_050952975.1). NCBI lineage: Bacteria > Bacillati > Actinomycetota > Actinomycetes > Kitasatosporales > Streptomycetaceae > Streptomyces > Streptomyces sp. CA-251247. Next base: position 2,013,328 of record NZ_CP191861.1, read on the forward strand.
ACCGGAAACGACGCCTGTCCGCGAGGCTCGGCCATATGCACGACGCCGAAACCCGTCGGCAGGCGCTGGCACTCGTCGCCCATGGTCAGAGCCTGAACTCCGTGAGCCGGCAGACCGGCATCTCCCGCGCGGCCATCCGGTCCTGGCAACTGCGCCCCGATTCTCTCGACCGGACGATGCCCTGCCCGCGCTGCCGTGCCGTTCCCCGGCCGCCCGACGACGCAGCCGCCTACGCCTATCTCCTGGGGCTCTATCTCGGCGACGGCTGCATCAGCCTCCTTCGGGGCGGCGTCCACTCCCTCCGTATCGCCTGCTCCGACACCTGGCCCGGCCTCATCGAGGTCTGCGCCGCGAGCATGAGGGCGATCCGCCCCGACAACAAGGTGATGCGTGTGCGGAGCGAGGGCTGCCAGTACGTGACGGCGTACAGCAAGCACTGGCCCTGCCTGTTCCCCCAGCACGGACGCGGTAAGAAGCACGAGCGCGCCATCGTCCTCGAACTCTGGCAGCAGGAGATCGTGGATGCCCGCACCTGGGACTTCATTCGCGGGCTGATCCATTCCGACGGTTGCCGCACCGTCAACTGGACCACGCGGCTCATCGACGGGCAACGGAAGCGATATGAATACCCCCGCTACTTCTTCACCAACACATCGACCGACATCATCGGACTCTTCACGGGCGCCCTGGACACCGTGGGCGTCGAGTGGAAGTCCGCCAACCGGTCGCGCGGCGCGCAGAACATCTCCGTCGCCCGCCGCGCCTCCGTCGCCCTCATGGACATACATGTGGGGCCGAAGTACTGACGCTCGCGGCCCCTCACGCATACCCCTGCCTACTTCGGGCTGTCGTCCTCGCCGATGTGGTGCACCCGCACCAGATTCGTGGAGCCCGCGACACCCGGCGGCGAGCCCGCCGTGATCACCACGATGTCGCCCTTCCGGCAGCGGCCGATCTTCAGCAGCTCCTCGTCGACCTGGGCCACCATCGCGTCGGTGGAGCCGACGTGCGGGCCGAGGAAGGTCTCCACTCCCCAGGTGAGGTTGAGCTGGGAGCGGGTCGCCGGGTCGGGGGTGAAGGCCAGCAGAGGGATCGGGGAGCGGTAGCGGGAGAGTCGCCTGACCGTGTCGCCGGACTGGGTGAACGCGACCAGGAACTTGGCGCCGAGGAAGTCGCCCATCTCGGCTGCCGCGCGGGCCACCGCGCCGCCCTGGGTGCGGGGCTTGTTGCGGTCGGTCAGCGGCGGAAGGCCCTTGGCGAGTACGTCCTCCTCGGCCGCCTCGACGATGCGGCCCATGGTGCGGACCGTCTCGACCGCGTACTTGCCGACGCTCGTCTCGCCCGACAGCATCACGGCGTCGGTGCCGTCGATGACCGCGTTGGCCACGTCGGAGGCCTCGGCGCGGGTGGGGCGGGAGTTCTCGATCATCGAGTCCAGCATCTGGGTCGCCACGATGACCGGCTTCGCGTTGCGCTTGGCGAGTTTGATCGCGCGCTTCTGGACGATCGGGACCTGCTCCAGCGGCATCTCGACGCCCAGGTCGCCGCGGGCGACCATGATGCCGTCGAACGCGGCCACGATGTCGTCGATGTTGTCGACGGCCTGCGGCTTCTCGACCTTCGCGATGACGGGGAGCCGGCGCCCCTCCTCCTTCATGATGCGGTGGACGTCCTCGATGTCCTTGCCGCTGCGGACGAAGGAGAGAGCGATGATGTCCGCGCCGATCCGCAGGGCCCAGCGGAGGTCGTCGATGTCCTTCTCGGACAGGGCGGGGACGGAGACGGCGACACCGGGGAGGTTGAGGCCCTTGTGGTCGGAGACCATGCCGCCCTCGATCACGGTGGTCGTGACCCGGGGTCCGTCGACCGCCGTCACTTCGAGGGCGACCTTGCCGTCGTCGACGAGGATGCGCTCACCCGTGGTGACATCGGCGGCGAGTCCGTCGTAGGTGGTGCCGCAGATGTGGCGGTCGCCCTCCATCGGCTCGACGGTGATGACGAATTCGTCGCCGCGTTCAAGCAGTACGGGACCTTCACGAAAGCGTCCGAGGCGAATCTTCGGACCTTGAAGGTCGGCGAGGACACCGACGCTGCGGCCCGTTTCGTCGGACGCTTTGCGTACGCGCTGATAGCGCTCCTCGTGCTCGGCGTAGGTGCCGTGGCTGAGGTTGAATCGGGCAACGTCCATTCCGGCCTCGACCAGTGCCTTGATCTGGTCGTACGAGTCGGTGGCGGGCCCCAGAGTACAAACGATTTTTGCTCGGCGCATGCTTCGAGCCTAGAGCTTACCGACGGGTAGAGAATTGGCCGGGCATGACTACTCAACAACCTTTACGTGAAGGCTTATTGACAAGTGTTGAATTGTGCGCGGGGGCGCTCCGATGAGCAATTGCGCCGATCGGGGCGCCCGGGCTTCACAGTGCCGGTGGTGTCATGGTGAAGCGGGCGTTGACCTGCGCATAGACCGTCTGCCGCTGTGGTTCGAGGTCGAGTGCGGGGGCCATTTCGGCACTGTCGGCCGCTCCGTAGGCGGCCATGCGCATGGAGCCGGGGGCCGGTGGCACTCCGTAACCGACGGCGTTCTCGGCTCCGAGGTCGGCGAGTTCCACCAGCGCGGCGAGGCGTGCGCCGAGGGCCTCCGCGTACTCCCGGGCGCGCTGGACCGCTTCGAGCACCGCCTGACGGCGGGCTTCGCCATGGGCGGGTGAGTCGGGGCGCAGCGCCCACCAGGGGCCGTCGACCCGGGTGAGGTCGAGATCGGCGAGGCGGGTGGTGAGTTCGCCGAGTGCGGTGAAGTCGGAGAGTTCGGCGGTGATGTGCACCCGGCCGTGGTAGGCGCGGATGCGCTCGGCGCGGCCGTGCCGGGTGAGTTCGGGGGTGATGGAGAAGGCGCCGGTCTCCAGTTTCTCCACGGCGTCGCCGTAGGACTTGATGAGGTCCAGGACCGCCGTGTTGCGGTGGGTGAGGTCCTCGAGTGCGGTACGCCGGTCGGTGCCGCGTGCGCTGACGGCGACGCCGATCCGCGCGATCTCGGGGTCGAACTCCAGGCGGGCCTCGCCGCGGACGGCGACCCGCGGGGTTTCGGGGGTGCCGTACGGCGCGGCGGTGGGGGGTGCGTCGGTGGTCACGGTGGCTCCCTCGTACGGCGTGGTCGTGCCGGCGGACGTGTCCGACACTCTCGCATCCCGGGTGTACGACCGGCAGACACCAGATCGAAACCCGCGGGGGGTGTCGCCCGGCACCGCCCCTGGGCCAGAATCTACGCGCGTTGTGCCTGTGAACCGAGAGAACGAGGGATACGAAATGCCGCTGAATCGTAGGACGTTCCTGGAGCGATCCGCCGCCGCCGGGGCCGGGGTGGCCATCGCCGGCAGCGCTGCCGTGCCCGCCGCGGCCGACGAGCGTGCCTCCGGTCGTCCGCCGAAGCGGTACTCGTTCACGGTCATGGGCACCACCGATCTGCACGGCAACGTCTTCAACTGGGACTACTTCACGGACAAGGAGTTCGACGACAAGGCGCACAACGATGTGGGCCTGGCGAAGATCTCCACGCTGGTGAACCGGATCCGCAAGGAGAAGGGGCGGCGCAACACGCTGCTCATCGACGCCGGCGACACCATCCAGGGCACCCAGCTGTCGTACTACTACGCCAAGGTCGACCCGATCACCGCCAAGCGCGGGCCGGTGCACCCCATGGCGCAGGCCATGAACGCGATCGACTACGATGCCGCGGCGCTCGGCAACCACGAGTTCAACTACGGCATCCCGGTGCTGCGCAAGTTCGAGGAGCAGTGCCGCTTCCCGCTGCTCGGTGCCAACGCGCTGGATGCCAAGACGCTGCGCCCGGCGTTCGCGCCGTACAGCATGCACCGGATGTCCACGCCGTGCGGCCGGGACGTGAGGGTCGCGGTCCTCGGGCTCACCAACCCGGGCATCGCCATCTGGGACAAGGCCAATGTGCAGGGCAAGATGGTCTTCCCGGGTCTCGAGGAGCAGGCCGCCAAGTGGGTGCCGAAGCTGCGTTCCCTGGGCGCCGACGTCGTCATCGTCTCCGCCCACTCGGGCTCCAGCGGTACCTCGTCCTACGGTGACCAGCTGCCGCACATCGAGAACGCGGCCGGTCTGGTCGCCGAGCAGGTGCCCGGGATCGACGCGATCCTCGTCGGTCACGCGCACACCGAGATCGCCGAGTACTTCGTCACCAACAAGGAGACCGGCGAGAAGGTCGTGCTCTCCGAGCCGCTGAAGTGGGGCCAGCGGCTCACCCTGTTCGACTTCGACCTGGTGTGGAGCAAGGGACGCTGGACGGTCGAGAAGGTCGGCGCCCAGGTGCTGAACTCGAACACCGTCGAGGAGGACCCGAAGATCACCCGGCTGCTCGGTGATGAGCACAAGAAGGTCGTCGCGTACGTCAACCAGGTCATCGGCACCTCCGTCACCGCGATGACCACGGCCGATGCGCCGTGGAAGGACGAGCCGATCATCGATCTGATCAACCACGTCCAGCAGGAGACGGTGAAGGCGGCACTGGCCGGCGGCCAGTACGCGGCGCTGCCGGTGCTCTCGCAGGCGTCCTGTTTCTCGCGGACCGCGGCGATCCCGGCCGGCAACGTGACCATCAAGGACGCCGCCGGGCTGTATCCGTTCGAGAACACGCTGGAGGCGCGGCTGCTCACGGGCGCGCAGCTGAAGGACTATCTGGAGTTCTCGGCGCGGTACTACGTGCAGACGCCGGCGGGCGGCCCGGTGGACACGGCCAAGCTGACGAACGCCGACAACACGCCGGACTACAACTACGACGCGATCTCGGGTCTGACGTACGAGATCGACATCGCGAAGCCGGCGGGCTCGCGGATCGCCGCGCTGTCCTTCGACGGCAAGCCGATCGATCCGGCGGCGCAGTTCGTGCTCGCCGTGAACAACTACCGGGCGAGCGGCGGCGGCAACTTCCCGCATGTGGCGGGCTCCCAGCAGCTGTGGGCGAACTCGGAGGAGATCCGCAACACGATCATCACGTGGGTGACGGCGAAGGGCACGGTGGACCCGGCCCGGTTCGCGTCGGTGGGCTGGAAGCTGACGCGTGAGGGCACGCCGGTCTTCTGACCGTCCGCGTGTCAGGAGGCGTTCAGTTTCCCTGGGCGAGGGGCGTGAGTTCCATCGCCTGCCCGGGGACCCTGGGCGCCTCCCGGCGTTCCAGGCCGAAGCTGGTGAAGGCCGTGCGCCGGGGCATGGGGTAGGGCTCCTTGCCGGTCAGGGAGTTGAGGATGCCGGCGCTGCGCCAGGCGGCGAGGCCGAGGTCGGGGGCGCCGACGCCGTGGCTGTGCTTCTCCGCGTTCTGCACGTAGACCGCGCCGGTCACCGACTCGTCGAGGACGAGCTTGAACTCTCCGTCGACGCGCGGCCGCCCGGAGGCGTCACGGGAGACGTACGGGTCCAGTCCGGCGAGCATGCGGTCGACGGAGCGCTCGCGGTAGCCGGTGGCCAGGATGACGGCGTCGGTGGTGAGTCGGGAGCGGGTGCCCTGCTGGGCGTGTTCCAGATGGAGTTCGACCTTGGTGGTGGCGACGCGGCCCGCGGTGCGGACGCCGACACCGGGTGTGAGGACGGCGTCGGGCCAGCCGCCGTGCAGGGTCCGGCGGTAGAGCTCCTCGTGGATGGCGGCGACGGTGTCGCCGGCGATGCCCTTGTGGAGCTGCCACTGCTGGGGGACGAGCCGGTCGCGGGTCTGCTCGGGCAGGGCGTGGAAGTAGCGGGTGTAGTCGGGGGTGAAGTGCTCCAGGCCGAGCTTGGAGTACTCCATGGGGGCGAACGCCTCGGTCCTGGCCAGCCAGTGGAGCTTCTCCGCGCCGGCGGGGCGGGCCCGCAGCAGGTCGAGGAAGACCTCGGCGCCCGACTGTCCGGAGCCGATGATCGTGATGTGCTCGGCCTCCAGCAGCCGTTCCCGGTGCTCGAGGTAGTCGGCGGAGTGGATCACGGGGACGGCGGGGGCCTCGGCGAGCGGGCGCAGCGGTTCGGGGACGTACGGTTCGGTGCCGACGCCGAGGACGATGCTGCGGGCGTAGCTGCGGCCGAGTGCCTCCGCCTCGCCGTCGGCGTCGAGCTGGGTGAAGTCGACCTCGAACAGGGCGCGTTCGGGGTTCCAGCGGACGGCGTCGATCTGGTGGCCGAAGTGCAGACCGGGGAGGTTGTCGGCGACCCAGCGGCAGTAGGCGTCGTACTCGGCACGCTGGATGTGGAACTTCTCGGCGAAGTAGAAGGGGAACAGCCGCTCGCGGGCGCGCAGATAGTTCAGGAAGCTCCAGGGGCTCGCCGGGTCGGCGAGGGTCACCAGGTCGGCGAGGAAGGGGACCTGGAGGGTGGCGCCCTCGATCAGCAGGCCGGGGTGCCAACTGAAGGCCGGCCGCTGTTCGTAGAAGGCGGTGGTGATCCCGCCGTGGACGCCGTCGGCGAGGGCCGCGAGGGAGAGGTTGAACGGGCCGATGCCGATGCCGACGAGGTCGAGGGGCTGGGTGGCCCCCCAGGTTCCCTCGGGGTCGTGGGACGGTTCGGGTGCGGGCGTACCGGTCATCGGTGGGTGCTGCCTTCCACGAGTTCGAGCAGTTTTTCCAGGTCGCCGGTTGTGGCGTGCGGGTTCAGGAGCGTGGCTTTGAGCCAGAGGCGGCCGTCGGCGCGGGCGCGGCCGAGCACGGCACGGCCTTCGGTGAGCAGGACGCGGCGGATCCGCGCGGTCTGCTCGTCGTCGGCCGCGACGGGCCGGAACAGCACCGTCGACAGGGCGGGGCGGTCGTAGAGCTCCAGCCCGGGGTGCTGGTCGACGAGGTCCGCGAGCTGCCCGGCGGCGGCGCAGACGCGGTCGACCAGCTCGCCGAGTCCGGCGCGGCCGAGGGCTCGGAGCGTGACGGCGACCTTGAGGACGTCGGGCCGCCGTGTCGTGCTCAGCGAACGGCCGAGCAGGTCGGGCAGTCCGGCCTCGGTGTCGTCGTCGGCGTTGAGGTACTCGGTCCGGACGCCGAGTGGGCCGAGGCGGGACCGGTCGGGCACCGCGAACACCCCGGCGGCGATGGGCTGCCAGCCGAGTTTGTGGAGGTCGAGGGTGACGGAGTCGGCGCGTTCCAGGCCGGCCAGCAGGCCGCGGTGCTTGTCGCTGAACAGCAGCGGGCCGCCGTAGGCGGCATCGACGTGGAGCTCGGCGCCGTGGCGCGCGCAGAGGTCGGCGATCTCGGGCAGAGGATCGATTCGCCCGGTGTCGGTGGTGCCGGCGGTGGCGACGACGAGGCAGGGGCCCGGGAGGTCCGTGAGCGCCTCGTCGAGACCGGCGGGGTCGAGCACACCGGGTCCGGCGGGGACGGCCACCGGCTCGGGCAGTCCGAGCAGCCAGGCGGCCCGGTGCACGGAGTGGTGGGTGGCGGCGCCGCAGATCACCTGGACCGCGCCGTGCCGCTCGCGGGCGAGGAGCAGCCCGAGCCTGTTCGACTCCGTGCCGCCGGTGGTGAACAGGGCGTCGGGTGCGGGCGCCGCGGGATAGACCTCGTGGGCGAGTGCTCGGACGACGGCGGTCTCCAGCTCCGAGGCGGCGGGTGCCTGGTCCCAGGAGTCCATGGAGGGGTTCAGCGCGGAGGCGGCGAGATCGGCGGCGACGGCGAGCGCGAGGGGCGGGGTGTGCAGATGCGCCGCGCACAGGGGGTCCGCGGGGTCGGCGGCGCCGTGCGTGAGGGCGCGTACGAGACTGCGCAGCGCCTCTTCGGCACCGGTGCCCTGCTCGGGGAGAACGGCCCCGGCGGCCTGACTCAGCCGCGCGGCGACGGGCCCGGGCCCTCCGGGGGGCAGGGGCCCTCCGCGGCCTGCCGCGCCGTCCCGCAGCGCGTCGAGCACGATGTCGAGCAGGGGCCGCAGGGCGTCGGGACCTGTGGTTCCTCCCGCGAGAGGCGGCGTACTCATGGAGGGTCCTTCGGGTGTCGCCGGGCCGGTCACCCCGGGGTGATGAGGGTGCGCACGATGCTCAACGACGCGGAAGGGCAAGGGGTATTGGCGCGCGGGGAAGGTGGGCGGGGGCGCGGTGTGTGCGGGGCCCGCGCCCGGGCCGCCGGTGGTGTTCGGCGGGCCTACCTGCGCGCCGGGGTGCGGGGGCGGGGGGTTCAACCGGCGGTCGGGGCACGGGGGTTCGTGGCGTGCGCCTCCGTGCGGCAGCGGGCGACCCGGGCGCTGGGACTTCCGGGGCAGCGGGGCGCACTCCCGTGCGTCAACGCTCACCGGCCGCCGGACGCGGAGGGCTGCAGGGTGCGGTGGCGCGCGTGACAGCCGGCATCCGAGGGACGGGAATCGTGGCTTGCGCCTCTGCGGGCACTGGAGGCTTACGGGGCAGCGTGGGCGGCAGGCATGCGTCTACCTGCGGGCAGCGCGCCGGTGGGGCGGCGCCCGGCAGCAGCTCTGCGCATCAACTCGCCACGAGCACGGCGGCTTCGCGGAAGGCCGCCCCACGCGACAACCGGCGCCCCCGGTGGAGGTGTCCGCTTGCGGGCGGCGACGCCACGCGAGAGACGGCGGTCGAGCCGCCGGGTTCGCCCCGGCAGCAACGCCGCAGTAACGCGCTCAACAGCCCGGGCGTATCGACCGGCGACCAGGTCGCGGGGTATTCACCGACCGGTGACGGCCCGTGTCACCCGCCCCCGGGGCACGGGGGTTCACCGGCAGCGGTCCGGCGCGGCACGCTGCGACCGACACCCGCGGGTTCACCGGGCAGCGCCCCCACGCGACAACCCGCGCGGCCCGGGGCGTCACAGGTCACCCGCAGCAGGTACCGCGCACCCGGCGGCGAACGAGGGTCACCGGGCAGCGCCCCCGCGCACCGATCCGCGGCCGGGTCGCGGGGGCGCCCCGCAGCGCGCGCCCCCGCCTGCGTCCTTACCCCTCCTGTACCGACAACGCCCTGCGCAGGTCGTCCAGTTGGTCCGCCAGTTTGCGGCGCAGGGCCGGGATCATGTCCGCGTCGCGCAGACACCGTTCGCCCAGTTCCAGCGTCTGCGCGTCGACGGCGTGCAGCGGGAACGCGTACCGGCCCGCCGCCTCCGCTATGGCCGGGCCGCGGCGGGCTGCGAGGGCCACCGCGTCGTCGAAGTACCGGGCTACGTACTCCCGGACCAGTTCGGCCTGTTCGGGCTGCCAGAAGCCCTGTGCCGTGGCGGTGAACAGGTAGTTGGAGAGCGTGTCAGAGGTGAACAGCCGCTCCCACGCGGCCGCCTTCGCCTCCGGTGTGGGCAGCGCGGCGCGGCAGCGGGCCGCTCCTTCCTGGCCCGTCGCGCTCGGATCGCGGTCCAGTTCGGCCGCGATCGCGTTCTCGTCCGTCTCGCCGAGGACGGCGAGGCGGTAGAGGATGCGCCAGCGCAGCTCCGGGTCGAGCTCCGGTCCGCCGGGCACGCTGCCGTCGGCGAGCCACTCCTGGATCGTCTCGGGCTGGGCGGCCGCGTCGATGAAGTGGCGTACCGCTGTCAGGCGCAGTCCGGCGTCGCTGCCGTCCTCGGTGCGGCGCAGCAGGTCGCGGCAGATGTTCCTGATCACGCTGAGCGCCGCCGGGCGCTCGTCCGCGCCAGAGAAGCGGTCGGCGATCTGGGTGGCGGCGAAGGCGAGCACGCCCTGCACCACGGCGAGGTCCGACTCGCGCGGCAGATGGGCGCGGGCGGCATCCAGATAGGCGGCCGGGGCGAGGTCGCCGTCGCGGACCATGTCGCGGGCCGCGTTCCACACGACGGTGCGGGTCAGGGGGTCCGGGACGGCGGACAGCAAGCGGACGGCGGTGTCCCAGGAGGCCGGGTCGAGACGCACCTTGGCGTAGCTGGCGTCGCCGTCGTTGAGGACGACGAGGGCCGGGCGCCGGCCGGGGCGGGGGCCGTGCTCGCCGTGCGGGACGTCCAGTTCGAAGCGGTCGCGCAGGACGAGGGCGGACGCGTCCACGGGGTCGGCGTCGTACGCGCCGACGGCGATGCGGTGCGGGCGGCTGCCGTCCTGGGCGACGGCGAGCGACCAGGTGCCGTTCGACTCGGTCACGGTCGAGGTGAGGGTGTCGACGCCGGTCGTCCGCAGCCAGGACTCCGCCCAGCCGTGCACGTCGCGGTCGGTGGCCTGGGCGAGGGAGTCGATGAAGTCGGCGAGGGTGGCGTTGCCGAATTTGTGGCGGGTGAAGTGGGTGTTGATGCCGGCGAGGAAGTCCTTCTCGCCCATCCAGGTCACCAGCTGTCGCAGCGCGGACGCGCCCTTGGCGTAGGAGATGCCGTCGAAGTTGAGCATCGCGGACGCGGTGTCGGGGACGGCGTCCGGGTCGGGTGCGACGGGGTGCGTGGAGGGCCGCTGGTCGGCGTCGTAGCCCCAGGACTTGCGGCCGATGCCGAAGTCGACCCAGGTGTCGGTGAAGCGGGTGGCCTCGGTGAGGGTCTGGTAGCCCATGTACTCGGCGAAGGACTCGTTCAGCCAGATGTCGTCCCACCAGCGCAGGGTGACCAGGTCGCCGAACCACATGTGCGCCATCTCATGGGCGATGACCATGGCGCGGGTCTGCCGCTCGGTGTCGGTGACGGCGGAGCGGTAGACGAACTCGTCGCGGAAGGTGACGAGTCCCGGGTTCTCCATCGCCCCGGCGTTGAACTCGGGCACGAAGGCCTGGTCGTAGGAGTCGAAGGGGTACGGCTCCTCGAACTTCTCGTGGTACCGGTCGTAGCACTGGCGGGTGATCTCGAAGATCTCGTCGGCGTCCGCGTCCAGGTAGGGGGCGAGCGAACGCCGGCAGTGTATGCCGAAGGGCAGTCCCGCGTGCTCGGTCAGGACGGAGTGCCAGGGGCCCGCGGCGACGGCCACGAAGTAGGTGGCCAGCGGCGGGGTGGGGGCGCAGGTCCAGCGTCCGTCGCCGAGGTCGGTGGCGAGGGAGTTGCCGAGGACCTTCCAGCCGGCGGGGGCGGTGACGGAGACTTCGAACACGGCCTTGAGGTCGGGCTGGTCGAAGGCCGGGAAGACGCGCTGGACGTCCTCCATGAACAGCTGGGTGTAGACGTAGGTCTCGCCGTCGGTGGGGTCGGTGAAGCGGTGCATGCCCTCACCGGTGCGGGAGTACCGCATGCCCGCGTCGATGTTCAGCTCGTGCTCGCCGGCACTGAGCCCGCGCAGCGCCAGCCGGTTCCCGGTGAGCGTCTCGGGGTCGACCGGCTGCCCGTCCAGGGTGACGGAGCGCAGGATGTCCGGCTTGATCTCGACGAAGGTGTCCCCGTCCGCCCGCGCGGTGAAGTGGATGACGGTACGGGAGTCGAAGGTCTCCTCCCCGGTGGTCAGATCGAGGTCGATCGTGTACCGGTGGACGTCGAGGAACTGGGCACGGGTCTGCGCTTCGTCGCGCGTCAGGACGGACATGAGGGCCATGCTGCCTGATGGGCCCGCTCCCGCACACGGGGTATCGGTTGCGCTGAGAGCGCACGCCCGCGCGGTGCGCACGCCCCAGGTCGTCCCGCCGGCGCGACGTCGGGGCCGGCGGCGCCCGCCTCAGGTCATCTGCGCGGCGCGACGTCCGGGTCGGCGGCGATCGTCTCGTGGTGGCGGATCACCTCGGCGATGATGAAGTTCAGCAGCTTCTCGGCGAACGCGGGGTCCAGTCTGGCGCTCTCCGCGAGCTGGCGCAGCCGCTCGATCTGGCGGGCCTCGCGGTCCGGGTCGGCGGGCGGCAGGTGGTGCTGGGCCTTGAGCCGGCCCACCTGCTGGGTGCACTTGAAGCGTTCGGCGAGCATGTGGACGACGGCCGCGTCGATGTTGTCGATGCTCTCGCGCAGGCGGTTCAGCTCGGCCCGTACGTTCTCGTCGATGTCCCTGGTGGTCATGGTCAGCGAGCTTACGACGATCACGTGGAGATCGTCGGGGGGTGTTCGGGGTCCGGGATGCGGTTGCTCCAGCCGCCCGGGACGGCGCGTCCCTGCTGGGCGCGGAAGCGGACGGGCGCGGTTCCGACACGACGGGTGAACAGCCGGGAGAAGTAGGCCGGGTCCTCGTAGCCGACGCGGCGGGCGACGGCGGCGACGGGGAGCTCGGTCGCGACGAGCAGTTCCTTGGCCCGGCCGAGCCGGATGCCGAGGAGGTAGTCCTTGGGGCTGCACCCGGCGCCCCGGCGCACGGCGGCGCGCAGTTCCGCGGGGGTCATGCCGTGGCGTGCCGCGTGCTCGGCGACCGACAGCGGCTGGAAGGCGTCGCGGGCGAGCGCGCCGAGTACGGGGTCGCCCTCGGCGTTGGTGTCGGCGCGGGCGCGGCGCAGGGCGACGAGGAGTTCGTGCACGGCGGCGCCGGTCTCGACCTCCAGGAGCGGATTGCCGCGGCGGGCGGCCCGGGCGATACGCCCCACGGCGGCGCGCGGGGCGGCGGTGTCGGAGAGCGGGACGACGGGCCGGTGGGGCTCGATGTAGCCGAGTTCGGTGTAGGTGGCGGTGGCGGGTCCGGCGAAGTCGACGAAGCTCTCGTCCCAGCCGCCCGCCGGGTCGGGGCCGTAGTGGTGGGGCACTCCGGGTGTGAGCCAGAGCAGGGCGGGCGCGGTGACGGCCGTGCGCTGTCCGTCCGGTTCGCGGAACCAGCCGCTGCCCGCGCTGATCACGACGGCCACATGGTGGTCCAGGGTGCGGGGCCCGACGGTGGGCAGAAGGCCGTGCTGGAGTCCGACGCCGAGGCAGACCAGGCCGAGCTGCTGATGCACGGGGCCGGGGGTGAAATAGCGCATCCAGGTGTGGTACATCCGCTTTCGCCCTCTCCCTGGCCGCGATCAGCCTGCGCGTGCGTCCAAACAGCGCCGATCTTTGTCCATGGATTCCTCCGCCGCCAGGGGGCGATGGTGAGCGAGGCGGGGGGAAATGGGCGAGGGGTGGGACGTGACGGAGTTCACGGTCGGTGACGAGGATTTTCTGCTGGACGGGCGGCCGGTGCGGCTGCTGTCGGGTGCGCTGCACTACTTCCGGGTGCACGAGGGGCACTGGGACCACCGGCTGGCGATGCTGCGGGCCATGGGCCTCAACTGTGTGGAGACGTACGTCCCGTGGAACCTCCACGAGCCGGCGCCGGGGCGCTACGCCGACCCGGAGGCGCTGGGGCGGTTCCTGGACGCGGCGCACCGGGCGGGGCTGTGGGCGATCGTGCGGCCGGGGCCGTACATCTGCGCCGAGTGGGAGAACGGCGGGCTGCCGCACTGGCTGACGGGCCGCCTCGGCCGGCGGGTGCGCACCGACGACGCCGAGTATCTGGGGCATGTGGAGCGCTGGTTCACCCGGCTGCTCCCGCAGGTCGTGGCGCGGCAGGCGGACCGCGGCGGCCCGGTGATCATGGTGCAGGCCGAGAACGAGTACGGCAGTTACGGCACCGACCGCGGCTATCTGCGCCATCTCGTGGACCTGCTCGGGGGCTGCGGGGTGACCGTGCCGCTGTTCACGTCCGACGGGCCCGAGGACCATATGCTCACCGGCGGCTCGGTGCCGGGCGTGCTCGCCACGGTCAACTTCGGGTCGGGGGCCCGTGAGGCCTTCGCGACCCTGCGCCGTCACCGTCCCGGCGGACCGTTGATGTGCATGGAGTTCTGGTGCGGCTGGTTCGACCACTGGGGCAAGGACCACTCGGTACGCGATCCGGCGGATGCGGCCACTTCGCTGCGGGAGATCCTGGACGCGGGGGCCTCGGTCAATGTGTACATGGCGCACGGCGGTACGAGCTTCGCCGGCTGGGCGGGGGCGAACCGCGCCGGCGAACTCCAGGACCAGGCGCTCGAACCGACCGTCACCTCCTACGACTACGACGCCCCGATCGACGAGGCGGGCCGTCCCACGGAGAAGTTCTGGCGGTTCCGCGAGGTCCTGGAGCCGTATCGGGACGGGCCGTTGCCCGAACTGCCGCCGGAGCCCGCCGCGCTGGGCGCCCCGGCAGGGGCTAAGTTCGACGGCTGGGCGCCGCTCGGTGACGTCCTGGAGGTGCTCGGCGACGAGGAGACCGAGGGCCCGGTGCCGCCCACCTTCGAGGAACTGGGCGTGGACCGCGGCCTGGTCCGCTATCGCGTACGGATCCCGGGACCCCGCCGGCCGTATCCGCTGCGCGTGGCCGGGCTGCGCGACCGGGCCGTCGTGTACGTCGACGGGGCCCGGGCGGGGGTGCTCGGCGGGGAGAACGACGCGCTGGCGGAGCCGGTGGCGGGGCCCGCGGACGTGGAGCTGTGGGTGGAGTCGCTGGGGCGGGTCAACTACGGGCCGCGGACGGGCGAGCCGAAGGGGATCACCGGCGGGGTGCTGCACGAGCGCCAGTATCTGCACGGGGTGCGCGCCGGTGCGCTGCGGCTGGACGCGTTCGGTGCCGCGGCGGTCGCGAAGGTGCCGTTCCGTGCGGCCGAGGCGGGTGCCGCGGGTCTGTACCGCGGCTCGGCCGTCGTCGAGCACGCCGGTGACGCGCGCCTGGAACTCCCGGGCTGGACACGGGGGTTCGTGTGGGTGAACGGCTTCTGCCTCGGCCGCTACTGGGCCGCGGGACCGCAGCGGTCGCTCTTCGTCCCCGGGCCGGTGCTGCGCGCGGGGACGAACGAGGTGTGGGTGCTGGAGCTGGAGGGGGCGGGAGCGCCGGCCGGGACGTTCAGCCCGGTGTGACGCCCCTGCCGGCGATGCGGTCGAGGACGTCCCGGTAGACGGAGCGCTTGTCGGGGCGTGCGTGGTCCAGGGCGTGCCGCAGGGCGGGGACGGCGGGTGTGCCCCACAGGGTGAGCCCGTCGGCGGCCGCCGTGCGGACGACGGGGTGCGGGTGTTCGAGGAGCCCGGTCACCGCCGGGATCGCGGGCGTCCAGCGCGCATGGCACACCGCCCGGACCGCCATGCGCCGTACGTCCGGCTGCGGGTCGTGCAGCAGCACCGACACATGGCCGAGGTGGGTCTCGCGGTCGAAGACCGCACGCGAGGTCCGGTAGGCCTGGAGACGGACCTTGGTCCGCGGGTGCTCCAGCAGTGCGCCGATCACCTCCCGCACTCCGCGGTCCTTCTCGGCGGCCGGGCCGGTGTGTTCCGCGGCGGCCGGTCCGGTGTGTTCCTCGATCAGCCGCAGGAGGGCCCGGCGTATCCCGTCCGGGGAACCGGTACGTGCCAGGGCGGGCAGTTCGGTGCGGGCGGCGGGCCGCCGGGGCCGCGCCGTCGCGGGGCGTTCGCGGAGCGCCGCGAGCGTGGCGGCGTCGTGGCGTGCGGCGTCCGGGCCGCGCAGGGGGCCGTCCACCAGACGGAGTTCGTCCGCGAGGTCGGCGCGTCCCTCCGCGCGCAGCCGGGCGTCGAGGCGGGTCAGTGCGGGTGTGCGGAGCAGGGGGCGCCCCGCGAGCAGGTCCAGGAATCCCCAGGCACCGGCGGCGAGCCGTTCGTCGAGGTGTCCGGCGAGGACGTCGGCGGGGACCCTGCGCAGGGCGCGTGCGGCCTGGGGACGGATCGCGGCCGGGCCGTGCTCCCACCACCTCAGGAGCAGTGGGAGCAGGTCCGTCAGATCGTCCGGGTCGAGCCACAGGGCCCCGGCCACGGCCACCGCCCGGTCGGGGAGGGTGCCCTCCGCGCTCAACTCGGCCTCGTCGATGGCCCGCAGGTCGCCGTGGCCCGGCGGCACGGTCACCCGGCCGCGGAGGTACGCCCGCAGGACGTCGAGCCGGACGCCGGGCTCCGGCCAGTCCACCAGTGCCCGGGCGGCGGCGTCCCGGCGATCCGCCTCGGGCGCGTCCAGCAGGGCCAGCAGGCGTCGCCGCAGGGCCGCCGAACGCGGCTGGTCGAGATCGTCGCCGTGTACGGTCCGCGCGTCGGGCGCGGGTGCCGCGGCGGATTCGGCGATGGTCCACGGCGGGGCACCGAGGGGCTGGAGTTCGGTCATCCGGTCGACGAGTGCGGCGCGGACCTCGGGCAGCGCGCCGGCGTGGGCGTCGATCAACGCGGCCAGCAGCTCCCGCGAGCCGGGGGCGTGCGGGGAGCGGCTGAACTCCTCCAGGGCGTCCGGTGTCCGTACGGCGGCGTCCAGTGCGGCCCGCCAGGCCGGGTCGGCGGCCTGCTCGGCGGTCGGAGGGACGGCGAACGCCTCGCGCAGCACGGCGGTTTCGGCCTCCCAGGGGTCGGCGCCGAGCCGGGCCGCGGTCAGCGCCGATTCGAGGTCGCAGCGGACGAGTACCGCACCGCAGCGGCGCAGCAGCGCGAGGGTGGCGCGGCCGGCGCCGGGGGCCGGGGGCAGGGCGCGTACGGCGGTGACCACCACCGGCCGCTGGGCCGCGTGCAGTTCGGGGGCGACGGCGTCGAGTACGGCGAGAAGGCCGGCCCGGTCGGCATCGGACGCATGGGTGAGCTGGTCCAGGACGATGTCGGCGGACCGGGCGAAGACCGCCAGTTCGGCGGGCGTCCACGGCGCGGGGCACAGGCTCAGCGTCAGTCGCAGGACCCGGCCGCGGACCGCCGGGCCGGGCGCGGACGCGGCGAGCCGCAGCCAGTCGCCGAGCAGGGGCCGCAGCTCGCGCAACCGGGTCAGCGGCGGCGGCTCCTGGCGTTCGGCGATCCGCAGGGCGATCGCGGGGTCCCAGCCCTCGGTCAGCAGGGAGGCGACCTCGGTGTCCGTCGTCTCCTCCGGTCCGGGCCGGCGGCCGGGGGCGACGACACCGTGACGGGCGGCCGCTCCCGCGATCTCGGCGAGCGTCCCGGAGGCGAGGCGGATGCGGCCGGTCACGGCCAGGGAGAGCAGCACCGGGACAGCCGGTGACTGCTGGGCGTCCAGGGCGAGGAGCGAGCGCGCGGGCAGGACACCGTCGAGGCCGGCCAGCAGCAGGTCGCGGGTGCGGCCGTCGTCCTCGCGTTCGGCCGCGGCGATCAGCGTGGCCGCGTACGCGTCGCCGAGGACGGCGCGCAGGGCTTCGGTGAGGGAGGCGCGCAGGCCGGGGTTGTCGTGACGGCCCAGCCAGAAGAGCAGCTTCGGCACCGCCTCGGGGCCGCCCGCGCGGACCAGGACCTCGGCGGCCGTCTTCTTGATGTTCATGGTGGGACGGTCGAGACAGGCGGCGATCGCACCCGCCGCCCAGCGTGCCCCGGCCTGTCCGAGGGCCAGCAGTGCCTGCCGTACGGTCTGGATGTCCTCGGCGGCCGTCAGCGGGATCAGCGTCGCCGAGAGGGCGCGGGCGTCGGTGCCGGAGGTGTCGCGGGCGAGCAGGGCGACCACGTGCTTGCGTATGTGCCGGTCGCGGTGGCGCAGCAGGCGGTGCACGTGGGGGCGGGTGTGGGCGTGAGGCGTCCGCAGGAGGACGTCGAGCAGGACGGTCCGCTCGCCGTCGGACTGCCCCGGACGCTCCAGCAGTTCCAGGGCCAGGGTCGCGACGAGCGCGTCGCCGGCTTCCCGGGGACCGGCCGCGTCGAGCAGGCACACCGGGCGGATCCTGCCCCGGGTGTGCAGGCGGCCGCCGAGGGCGTGCAGGGCGTCCAAGGCCTCCTGGGGGACGGCGGGTTCGCCGCCCGGCCGGCCCTCGTGCCGGGTGCCGGCGGACCGGGGTCGGGCGGACCAGGGCCCGGCGGCCGGCTCGTGGGAGCCGGGCTCTCGGCCGTCCGGGTCCCGGCTGTCCGGATCTCGCGCGGCCGCCGCCACCTCCGCGACGATGCGCAGCAGCAGGTCAGCGAGGACGGGCAGCATCGCGGCGTCGCCGTTGGCCGCCAGCCGGCACAGGGCCGCCACCGGCCGGCCGGGGTCGAGATGCGAGCGGAGGAGCGCCAGTTCGCGGTCGTCGGGGCCGCCGAGGTCGGCCGCGACGCGGTCGGGCAGATCGGCGGGATCGAGCCGGCCGAGGATCCGGCGCCGCAGCTCCGGGTCCTCGTTGAGCAGCCACAGCACCTCCAGTGCGTGGTGCCGTACGGCGCGGAGATGAGGCACGACGACGCCCACGTCCCCGTCTCCCCGCGGGCCGGCCTCCGGGCCCGCGTACGCCAACTCCGCCTTCCTCAGGCCGAGTCCATGGGCGAGTACCGCCACCGTCCGCCGGCCACCGATGGCCTCCAGCGTGTGCAGGGCGGCCGCGGGCGCGGAGGGCAGGAGACCGAGCACCGTCTCCTCCGCGTCCGTGTGCCGCAAGGCACGGATCGCGTCGAGGAACGGCTCCGGCCTCGCGGCGAGCGGGAGCAGGCGGGTGACGGCCTCACCGACCGGCAGGTCCCCCGCCCCCTGGGCGGCCAGCGCCACCAGCAGTTCGAGCCGCCGTCTGCTCCGGTCGTCGGGCGCTGCCTCCGTCAGCTCCCGGAGCACCGCCCGTCGGCAGGTGAAGAGGACCGTCGCGACCTCGTCCGCCGGAAGGGAGTGGTCGGCGAGCGCGAGAGCGACGACGGCGGGGACGTCCTTGTCCTGCGCAAAGTGTCCGCGCCGGTGCAGTCCGCTCAGACAGGTCAGGACCGGCCTCCCGAGGAGCAGGGGGTCCGTCCCGGCGAGCGCCGTCAGCGCTCCGATGTCGTCGCGTTCCGCCAGGTCTCCGAGGAGTTCCACACTCCGTTGCCGCAGTGCGGGCGACAGCGCTGCGTCCTCGGCGACCTGCCGCAGCAGGTCCGCGTGTCCGTGCCGGGCCGCCGCGGCGAGCGCGGCGGCGGCCACCTCGGGACGTGCCGCGGTCGACGCGGGGGTGAGGAACGGCGCGAGGCGGGGCAGCGGGAACGGTTCGAGCGCCGCCCACGGCTCGGCGAGTTCGCTCAGCGCGCCCGCCACGACGCCGGCGCCGGCCGCGCCGAGCAGGGCGGACAGCCGGGCGCGCACCAGCGACGGCCTGAGCAGTCCGGCGTGCAGCCCTTCGCGGAGCAGACGCAGCGCCTCCCCCTGCACCACCGGGTTGTCGGTGTCCGCCAGTTCGGTGACCAGCCGCTCGGGCCGCTGGGCGTCGAGGACACGCGTGTCCCGCAGGGCCTGGTACAGCAGCTCGTCCCGCGGCTGCGTGCGTACGGCCTCCGGATGGTGCAGCAGCTCGGCCCGCAGCCAGGCGATCCGCACCGGCATCGGCAGTCCCGCCCTCCGCCGGGCGGGCCACCTCCGCGCGGGGACGTGCTGCCCGAGGCGTCCGTACAGCTGCGCCTGCACGAGCGCCGCTTCCGGCGAGGCCGCCATGGATGCGGGCAGCAGCCCCGCGAGTTCCGCTCCCTCCGACGCCGCGTCCCACCGGGCCGAGGTCACCCGCTCCCGCAACAGCACCAGGCCCAGGTGGCTGGTGTGCGGGTCGGGGTGCCCGATGAGCCGGGCGAGGTCCGACGGCGCGCACACCAGAGGGTCGGTGTGGCGGGCCGCCTCGCTCTCGCCGCGGCTCGGGGCCTGCCGGGGCGCTTCGTCGGCCGGAGTCGTCATCGTCGGATCGTAAGGGCGGCGGTCGCCGCCCCACCAACGGGATTCACCACGCCCCCGGTCCCACCTCCCGCACCTCGAAGGTGTCGAGCACGAACTCCGCCGTGCCGTCGTCACCGACCTTCCGCAGGCCCACCCAGGTCTCTCCCGCGTCGTCGGGAGCGGTGAACTCGTATGCGTAGGACGCCGGGTCCGTCGCCACCGGCAGCGGTACACGGGCGAGTTCCCGGTCGTCGGCGCCCGTGACCCAGGCGTACTGGCCCGCCTTCTCGTTCTCGTAGCGGAACGAGACGCGGTAGCGGGTCCCCGGCCGGAAACGGACGGTGTGCTGCACGGTCCGGTAGACGAGGCCGTCGTTCTCGCCGCGGGACTTGAGCGACTCCGTCCCGTCCACCACGTCGTCGATCGCCTTGCCGTTCCAGCCGCGCTGGGTGAACGGCGCGTGCCGCTGGGCGATATGGGTCCGCGGGTCGGTCGCGCCACCGGCGTCGCCCTTCACGAACACGCCCCAGCCCTGTGGCACGTGCTGGAAGTCCTCGTAGGCGACGGTGTCCGGCTTCGCCGTCCGGCGTGCGGCGACGACGCGGACGTTGTCGAAGCGGACCCGCGGTGCGCCCGCCTCGGCCCGCAGCGTGAGGGTGACCGGCCCGCCGCCCTGGGGGACGGTGAAGTGGGTGAACATCCGCTGGAAGCGGGTGCCGTGCTTGCGGTCGGCGGCGACATGGTTGCCGGCGGTCGAGATGTCCGTCCAGTTGGCGGCGGTGACGCCGTCGGCGGTACGGATCTCCAGGCTCGCCCTGCGCCGCTCCCCCGCCCGCTCGCCCACCTCGACCTGCACCGAGGCGGCGTAGGTCCCGGGCGCGAGCCGCGCGAGCCGCTGCCCGGCCCAGCCGGCCGCACCCGCACCGATGACCAGTTCGTGGTCGCCGAGCGGGCTGAGCACGACGGAGGCGGGGCCCGCCACCGTCCAGCCGTCGAGGGTGCCGGCGTGGAAGCCGGGGTCGTGCACGGGTGTCGCCTCGCCCCAGCCCGGGTCGCCGTTGGCCCGGACCCGGGTGCGGTGGACGACGTACGGCTGTCCGGCGTCGGCGTCGACGGTGATGCGGCCGGAGCGTACGGGCAGTTCGGCGGCGTGGACCCGGCCCTGGTCGGTGAGCCGGTAGAGCTGGACCCGCGCGGCGCCTGCCCAGCCGCGCGGCAGCTGCCAACTGGTGGTGCCCCCCTGGGGGTTGTAGTGGTAGAGCTTCGCGGGATCGGTGGCCCGGCGCGGCTCCCACGGCAGCAGATAGGTGCCGCCGTCGTAGACCACGCGGCCGTCGGTGACGATGCGGCGCGTGCCGCCCTCGTCGGAGACGGTGCTCGGCCCGAAGAAGGTGATCTCGTGGTCGGTCCAGCGCTTGATCGGGTGGGCCTGGAGGTACTTGGCGGGCAGGGACTCGGTCCAGATCAGCTCGTAGAAGACGTTCCAGTCCGTCTTGCCCACCCAGCCCTCGAAGTTGCCGGTGCGCGGTATGCCCAGCAGGGTGGGCCACTTGTCGGCGAAGACGTCCTTCTGGTGGTTGCGGATGAAGCGGATCAGCCGTGAGTTGACGCCGCGTGAGGTGTCGGGGCCATAGTCGGTCTCGGTCGCCCAGTGCGACCACAGCGCCGAGCGCTCCAGGCCGTGGCCCCATTCGGTGGTCACGAGCCAGCCCTGGTCGCGCAGTGCGCGCTGCAGCCGGTCGGAGGTCCAGCCGGACTCGCGGAAGACGTCGATGTAGAGCGTGGTGAGGGCGGGGTCGGTCTCGGCGCGCAGATCGGCGAAGCGGCGGACAATGTCGCCGGAGACCAGATCCCGCCGCTGGTCGATGCGGTACGACTGGTCGAGCCAGTCCCACTGTTCGTTCGCCTTGTCGACCAGGGTCTCGGAGAAGGCGTTCGCGACGGGGTAGGACTCGGTGGCGTTGACGTGCACGCCGAAGTCGCTGTTCCACTTCCTGCCCTGACGCACCAGGGTGTTGAGGTCGGCGAGTCCGCCGGCGCGCCGGTTGTGGTTGCCGGCGTAGTCGGGGTGGGCCGAGTCGTGGCCTTCCGACTGGTAGCCCTTCAGCAGCGTGTACTGGCGCAGTCCGTCCGTCGCCAGGGAGATCCGCTTGACGTGGTCGAGGGTGGCCAGAAATGGATTGGTGGCCTGCGAGGCGAAGTTGAAGGGGATGTGCGGGACGACCCGCAGATGCTGCTCCTCGGCGCCGAGCGGATCGATCATGATGTCGCGGAAGGCGATGGCGGCGTCCTGCCAGTCGACGACGCCGTCCCCGTTGCGGTCACCGGTGATCACGACGGTGGCGTACGGGAGGGGTTCGACGGCGTCGACGGGTGCGGTGGCCGCGCGGTGGGTCCACTGCCCGGGGACGAGGTGGGCCGTGACCAGGCCGTCCGTCACGGTCGTCTGCCGCCAGAGCCGGCCGTTGTCCCAGGTCGCGCCGGGGGTGGCGGCGGGGTTGTCGTAGACGGTGTTGGTCTCCACGGCGCCGCCGAGCCGGTCGTGCGCGACGACGGCGTAGGCGCAGCCCGTGGGGCTCGCCTCCGCGGGCGTGTCCGGGGTGAGGGTGATCAGTGTGTCGCCGCTGCCGGCCTTGTCCAGCGCGATACGGGCGGCGTACAGCGTCGCGCCGGGCTGGTCGCTGCGTACCGCGAGGAGCGCGAGGCCGGGGATCTCCAGGGTGCCGACGCGCAGCGCCTCGGTGTCGGCGATGCGGGTGACCCGCCAGTCGACCGTGCGTCCGTCCACCCGGATCTCGACGTCGATCTCGGTGGCCGCGTGCTTCTCGGCGGACCGGTCGCCGCCGGTGGGGCCGAAGGAGAGGGTGTAGGCGATCCGGTCGCGGCGGACCCGTGCGGTGACCTGCGGCGTACGGGCCACGGAGTCGATCAGCAGCGAGGTGACGCTCCGCTGCTGCCCGTACAGCGTCGCGCCCGTGCCGCGGTCGGTGTACGACACGATCCGCGGGAAGCCGCGGTCGACGAGGACGTCGAGGTCGCGCGAGCGCAGAACGGTCTCGGGGGCGGTGGCGGTTCCGTCGGCTGCGGCGAGCGCGGTTCCCGGGCCCGCGACGGCCGCTCCGACGCCGGCCAGGGCGGTGGCGGCCACGACGGTTCTGCGGCTGGGCCCGCTCTCTTGTGCGTCCACGCTCGTTCCTCCTCGTGACGGGTGCTGCGTGCACGTCAATCTGCGCCGGGAGGGAGGAACGCGCCCATGGACAAAGGAGGGGCAGGTGTTGGACTAAAGCGTCCGGCACCTGCCCCTGCTTCACGGGACTTCTGCGGCCGGCCGGGCCCGTGGCGGACCCGGCCGGACCGACTCGGTTGCTACAGCGTGGCTGCCGCGGACTTGATGGCGGCAGCGAAGGTGGACACCTCGGTGTAGACACCGGGGTAGTTGGGCCGTGCGCAGCCCTCGCCCCAGCTCACGATGCCGACCTGGATCCAGGCGTTGTTGTTGTCCTTGCGGAACATCGGGCCACCGGAGTCGCCCTGGCAGGTGTCGACGCCGCCCTGCGGGAGCCCGGCGCAGATCTCCTCACCGGCGACGAGGCTCGGGTAGGACTGCTTGCAGGAGGCGTCCGAGACGAACGGCACCTGCGCCTTGAGCAGGTAGCGCTGCTGGGCGCCGCCCTCACGGGCCGCACCCCAGCCGGCGACCGTGAAGGTGCCGTTGTTGTACGCCGTCGTGTCGGCGATCTTCAGTGTGGGGAGATTGATCGGCTGGGCCAGCTTGATCAGCGCCCAGTCCTTGCCCGTGCCGTTGTAGCCGGGGGCCTGGAGGACCTTGGTGGACTTGACCTTGATGGCGCTGGCGCTCTGCAGATCCACGACGCCGGCGGTGGCGGTGATGCTGGTGTTGTTGCCGGAGCCGGAGACACAGTGTGCGGCCGTGAGGACGATCTGCTGGGTGTACAGAGCGCCGCCACAGCCCATGGAGAGCCGGACCATGAAGGGGAACTCGCCCTGGGCGGCGCGGGTACCGCCGACGACGGGCGGCTGCGCGGCCGAGGCCGAGGAGGGCTGCAGGCTGACAGCGGCCAGCACGACAGCGCCGGCGGCGGCGCATCTCTTGACCATGCGGAGAAGCTGCTTCAACGGACTGCCTTTCGTGGGGGGTTCAGACTTACGCCGGCACCGGATCCAGGCAGCCGCGGCACGCAACTGACATGGGCCCGACAAGACGTGATCCGGATTATGGGGAGTGTGTCAGGTGCGCCACAAGGAGCAGTTTTCAGCCACGCCACCAGCGCGGATTCACCGCCCGTTCCCCGTAGAGTTGATCCCGGCCGACCATCGTGCATGGGGGGTACGGGACGTGGTGGCGAAGGACAGCGAGGTCGTACACGGCTATCCGCACCTGGACACCGTGCGCGCGGCGATCACCGCCCTGCACCGACGGCTCTCGTCCGAGGGCGTGCTCTCCTACGCCCCGAGCGTCCTGCCGGCCGATGTGGCCTTCGCCGATCAGGACGACCTCCATCTGGGCGCCCAGCGTGTCGCCCGGGCCCTGGTGCATCACTTCCGGCTGCCGGACGCCCGGATGATCGTCAGCTTCCGCGAGATGACCCACGCGGCGAGCGTCGAACTGACGGCCGGACCCGAATACTTCATCGAGCTCAACGACCGGTTCCGTACGCATCGACGGGACATCGGCGCGGCCCTCGCCCACGAGATCATGCATGTCCTGCTCCACCGGCTCGGTCTCTCCTTCCCCGGCACTCGTGACAACGAGATCCTCACCGACACCGCCACCACCTATCTCGGAGCGGGCTGGCTGCTGCTCGACGCGTTCCGCGAGGACAGCGTTTCCAGTCAGAAACTCGGGTACCTCACGCCCGAGGAGTTCGGCTATGTCCTCGCCAAGCGGTCACTCGTCTGCGACGAGGACCCCTCACCGTGGTTCACCAGCCCGCAGGGCTATACGGCATATACCAAGGGGAAGGCGCAGGCGCTGCGCGACGCGCAGCAGCCGCCGCTGACCACCGCCGGATGGACGGGCCGCCACCGCTATGCCAGGGACCGGCGGTACGCGCGGGAGCACGCCGGAGCGAGCTCGCACCCGGAGTCCGGCGCGACGGGGTACGCCTTCGAGCACGGCCCCGACGGCCTGCGCGTCTCGTTCGCGTGTCCCACCTGCCACCAGCGCATCCGGATCCCCGTACGCGGCCGGGTGCGCGCCCGGTGCGGTCTGTGCCGGACGATTCTGGAATGCGACACCTGAGCGGTTCTCCGTAGGCTCGAGGGATGACGTACGAGCCGGCAGCACCCGTCCAGCAGCTCTTCGACGCCGTGTGGGAGGGCGCGGAGGACGCCGTCGTACGGCTGCTGCGGGCGGGAGTTCCCGCCGACGCGACCGACGAGGACGGACAGACGCCGCTGTACCGGGCGGCCGTGAGCGACGAGTTGGGCATCGTACGGCTGCTGCTGGCGGCTGGCGCCGAGCCCGAGCGGCTCAGCGGACACGAGGGCGGGGACCTGCCGCTGTGCGGAGCCGCGGTCGGCGGGCACACGGACGTGGTGCTGGCACTGATCGCCGCCGGAGCCCGGCCGGACACCGCGGAGGCGTTCGGTTTCACCGCCCTGACCTGGGCCGTGCAGCTGGGTCACGCGGCGACGGTCGAGGCGCTGCTCGACCACGGCGCCGATCCCGATCTGCCGGCCCCGGGGGCGAACCCCCGCTGGTCCTGGCCGCGCGCCGGGGCTCGCCCCGTACCGTCAGGGCGCTGCTGCGGCACGGCGCGCGCGCACGGCAGGCGGCACTCGAGGAGGCCCGCGCCTGGCTGGCGCGTGATGTCGAGAAGGAGCTGCGCGCCGGGCTGCTGGAGGCGTACGGCGACGGGTCGCAGACGGTCGCGCGCCGCGTCGAGGAGGACGGCGGGGTGACGGTCGTGGTCGAGGTGCTGCGTGAGGGGAAGCCGGTCGCGGGCAACGAGCAGCAGACCGGCCATGCGGCGATCGCGACCCTCCTGGAGGAGGAGCTGGGAATCCAGACGCCGTACGCGACGCTGGCCGAGCGCGCGCTGCGCTGCGGGGACCGGGACCAGGACGACTGGGTGGAGGCGGTGCTGGCTCTGTGGAGGCGCGGCGACGAGGAGACGTTCCAGGCGGCGGCCGCGTGGTGCGCGAGCGACGACCCGATGCGGCAGGCGTTCGCGGCGGAGGTGCTGGCGCAGCTGGGCCCGGCGGGTCCGGAGCCGGACGCGGGGGGCCGGCTGCCGGACGCCGGCGCGGTTGCGGATGCCGGTGCGGGTGCGGGTGCGGGTGCGGACCTCTCGCGGGACGCGGGACGGGACGCCGCGGACACGGCCGGTACCGCGACGCACCGCCCGTTCGCCGCGCGAGCCCTGCCGCTGTTGCGCGAACTGGCACGCGAGGCACGGGACGAGGAGCTGATCCGGGCCGCCGTCCTCGGGCTCGGCCACCACGGGGATCCGGCCGCCCTGCCGGAGATCCTGCGCCACGCGGGACATCCGGACGCGGCCGTGCGCCACGACGTGGCGCTGTCACTGTTCGGCCTGGTGCCGGACGGTCACCGGGAGGGCACCGAGGCGCTGATCGCCCTCAGCCGTGACACGGACGACCAGGTCAGGGACTGGGCGACCACCGCGCTGGCGCACCTCGGCGGCGACACCGCCGAGATCCGCGAGGCGCTGGCGGCCCGGCTGGAGGACCCCGACCCGGACACCGCGGCGGAGGCCGCACAGGGGCTGGCGAGGCGTCAGGACCCGCGGGCGATCCCGGTACTGGCACGGATACTGGCGGACGGGGACCCGGACGGCTACGCGCACGAAGCCGCGGCGGAGGCGGTGCAGCTGATCCAGGACGAGACGGTCAGGCGGCGGCTGGAGGGCACGGTCCCGCGCGTGCGCTGACGTGGAAGACCGGCCGCTGACGTGGGATGCCGGCCCCTGCGCAGGAGACCGACCGCCGACGCGCCAGTCCCACGGCACGGTCCCGCGCGTGCGCTGACGCGCGAGGTCAGAGCAGCCGCAGCACTCCCGGCGCCCGTTCCTCGATGATGGCGACCAGTTCGTCGAAGACGGTCGGTCCCTCGCCGGCTCTGGCGCGCTCCAGGTCCTCCGCGACGGCCGCCTTGTTCGACGGATGGCTCCGGGCGAGCCGCAGCTCCAGCTGACGCACCGTCTCCGGGTGCCCGAGGGCCCGGCGGGAGCTCTCGTGGTCACGCCATTCGATGAGGTAGTCGCCGTCGTCGGGCGTGCCCATCCCGCCGCTCAGGCAGTCGGCGAAGGCGTCGAGGTTGCGGCCGAAGTACCCCTCCGGCCCGTTCACGGCCTCGCCGATCACCCGCCAGAAGCTGTCCAGGCCGGTGACCTCCGCCCCGTCGATCACATAGGTCTTGGTCACGGGGCGGAGGATAGCCGGTCAGCAGTCGTGGTCGACGAGGTCGAACGAGGCGTAGTGGTCGGCGGTGTAGTAGTCCTCCTGCGACGCCTCGCCCGTGACGATGCGGCGTGCACCGCGGTCGGAGGAGCCCGGCGTCTTGACGGTGTACTCGTGGTAGTAGCCGGTCGAGTGCGACGGCAGGATGCCTTCCCGGTTCTGGAAGACCGTGCCGTCCTGCGGGTAGGGGAACGGCCCGCCCGCGTCGATGAGTTCGAGCGTGTCGTGGGCCTGGGACGGAAGGTCGGAGTAGCAGATGTCACCGACCGCGGCGGCTGCTGTGGGGGCAGCCGTGAAGGTGGAGGTGGTGGCCGTGGCCGTGGCCTGACCGCCGATGAGGAGGGTCGAGGCGAGAGCGGCGACTGCGCCGAGCGTGGCGATTCGTGGGGGGATTCGCATGTCGGCCATCATGACGCGCGTAGACATGCACGCGTCAAGGCGAACTCCTCGGTGTTTTCTGCGAATTAACCTGGGTGGATTCGTGGACACGAAGGTGTGGGGACCGTCTGCGAACCGGTCATCGGGCGCCGTGGACGGGCTGCGGTATCTCGGCGTCCGCCAGCAGTTTCCGTACCGCGTCGCCCGCCTCCGACGGCTTCCAGCGACCCCCCTTGTCGGCCGTCGGACCCGGCCGCCAGCCCTCCATGACGGTGATCCTTCCGGCTTCCGCCTCGAAGACCCGGCCGGTGACACCCTCGACGGCGGCCGAACCCAGCCAGACGACGAGGGGTGACACGTCCTCGGGCAGCGCGGTGAGCCCGGCGAACGTCTCCTCGGTCATCCTGGTGCGGGCCGCCGGGGCGATGGCGTTGACCTGGACCCCGTACCGGCCCAGCTCGGCCGCCGCGACCAGCGTCAGACCGATGATCGCGGCCTTGGCCGCCGCGTAGTTGCCCTGCCCGACGCTGCCCAACAGTCCCGCGCCGGACGTGGTGTTGACGATGCGCGCCGCCACCGGCCGGCCGGCCTTGGCCTCGGCGCGCCAGTGCGCGGCGGCGTGCTTGAGCGGCAGGAAGTGCCCCCGGCCGTGCACCCGCATGACGGCGTCCCAGTCGTCCTCGTCGAGGTTGACGAGCATGCGGTCGCGCAGGAAGCCCGCGTTGTTGACCAGGGTGTCGAGCCGGCCCCAGGTCTCCAGAGCGGCGGCGACGAGGGAGGCGGCGCCCTCGCCGGTCGCGATGTCCCCGCTGTGCGCCACCGCTTCGCCGCCGGCCGCCCGTATCTCGTCGACGACCTCCTGCGCCGGGCCCGCCGAGGCGCCGGCGCCGTCGAGCCCCGCCCCCAGGTCGTTGACGACGACCCGCGCGCCCTCGGCGGCGAAGGCGAGGGCGTGCGCCCGCCCCAGCCCCCGTCCGGCGCCGGTGACGACGACCACGCGCTCCGCACAGATTCCCGTCATCCCACGTCTCCTTGTCGACCGTCGTTGACCGTCTTCTTGTTGACCGTTGCGGCATCGAGGAAGGCGGGGCGCTCCCCGCCTCCGTGCAGAAGCAGTGAGGCTCCGCTGATGTAGGCGGCGCGCTCCGAGGCGAGGAAGACGGCCGCGTCGCCGACGTCGGACGGCTCCGCGAGACGGCCGAGCGGGACCGTACGGCCCACCGCCGCGATCCCCTCCTCGTCCCCGTAGTGCAGCCCGGACAGTTCGGTGCGGACCATGCCGAGGACGAGCGTGTTCACCCGTACGTCCGGCGCCCACTCCACGGCCATCGAGCGGGCCAGGCTCTCCAGTCCGGCCTTGGCCGCTCCGTACGCGGCGGAGCCCGGCGAGGGCCGGCCGCCGCTGACACTGCCGATCATGACGATCGAGCCCCGGGCCGCCCTGAGGTGGTCGTAGGCGGCGAGGGACACGGTCAGCGGGGTGACGAGGTTGAGCTCGACGACCCGTGCGTGACGTGCGGCGGCGCCGTCCGCCAGCAGCCGGTGGGGGGTGCCTCCGGCGTTGTTGACCAGGGTGTCGAGCCGGCCGTACCGGGCGGCGACATCGTCGAGGAAGCCGGCGACGCCCTCGGCCTCTCGCAGGTCCACGGTCACGAACTCGGCTCCGTCCAGGGGAACTTCGGGCGGTCTGCGCGCGCAGACCACCACCCGGGCACCGGCCCGCAGGAAGGCCCGCGCGATGCCCGCGCCGACGCCCCGCGTGCCGCCGGTGACGACGGCGACCCTCCCGTCCAGCTCCATCGGCTGCTACCTTCCTCACCTAACAAATGTTTGGTGGAAAGGTAGCTGATCCTCTCATGGGTGTCTCCACCACAAGCCCCGAGAAGGGCATCTCACGCGTCACGGCCGACTTCCCACCCGTCAACGCCCTCCCCGTGCAGGGCTGGTACGACCTCGCGGACGCCGTCCGCGCGGCGGGCCGGGACCCCGCGACCCGCTGTGTGGTGCTGACCGCCGCCGGCAGCGGGTTCAACGCCGGCGTCGACATCAAGGAGATGCAGCGCGACCCCGGTCACGACACCCTCATCGGCGCCAACCGCGGCTGCTACGAGGCCTTCGCCGCCGTGTACGAGTGCGAGGTCCCCGTCGTCGCCGCGGTGCACGGCCACTGTCTCGGCGGCGGCATCGGACTGGTCGGCAACGCGGACGCGATCGTCGCCTCGGACGACGCCACGTTCGGCCTGCCGGAGCTCGACCGCGGCGCGCTCGGCGCCGCCACTCATCTCGCTCGCCTGGTGCCGCAGCATCTGATGCGCGCCCTGTACTACACCTCGCGCACCGCGACCGCAGCCGAACTGCACCACCACGGCTCCGTCTGGAAAGTCGTCCCGCGCGGCGAACTCCAGGAGGCGGCCATGGAGTTGGCCCGGGAGATCGCGCGCAAGGACGGCACCCTCGTCCGGCTGGCCAAGGCGGCGATCAACGGCATCGACCCCGTCGACGTACGCCGCAGCTACCGGTTCGAGCAGGGCTTCACCTTCGAGGCGGGTCTCAGCGGGGTCGCCGACCGCGTCCGCGACACCTTCGGGAAGGAACCGCAGCCGTGACCGACAAGACCATGACGCCCGAGGACGTGGTGGGGCGCCTGCGCAGCGGCATGACCATCGGCATCGGCGGCTGGGGCTCGCGCCGCAAGCCGATGGCGCTGGTACGCGCCCTGCTCCGCTCCGAGATCACCGATCTGACCGTCATCTCCTACGGCGGCCCCGACATCGGCATGCTCGCCGCCGCCCGCCGGATCCGCCGACTGGTCACGGCCTTCGTCACCCTCGACTCGATCCCGCTCGAACCGCACTACCGCGCCGCCCGCCAGCGGGGCGACTTCGCCCTCACCGAGATCGACGAGGCGATGTTCATGTGGGGCCTGCACGCGGCCGCCAACCGGCTGCCCTTCCTTCCGGTGCGGGCGGGCCTCGGCTCCGACGTCATGCGGGTCAACCCCGAGCTGCGGACCGTCACGTCGCCCTACGACGACGGCGAGGAGTTCGTCGCCGTGCCGGCGCTGCGCATGGACGCCGCGCTCGTCCATCTCAACCGGGCCGACCGCCGGGGCAACGGCCAGTACCTGGGCCCCGACCCCTACTTCGACGATCTCTTCTGCCAGTCCGCCGACGCCGCGTACGTCTCCTGCGACCAACTGGTGGAGACGGCCGAGCTCACCAAGGACGCGGCCCCGCAGACCCTGCTGGTCGCACGGCACTCGGTCACCGGGGTGGTGGAGGCCCCGAACGGCGCGCACTTCACCTCCTGCGCCCCCGACCACGGGCGCGACGAGGCCTTCCAGCGGATGTACGCCGGCACGCCCTGGGACGAGTTCGCGGGACGCTTCCTGGCCGGGGCCGGCGAAAGCGACTACCAACGCGCCGTACAGGCCTGGCACAAGGAGCAGCAGTGACCCCCACAGGGACAGTCTCCCGGGCCGAGTACTGCGTCGTCGCCTGCGCCGAGGCATGGCGCGGCGACGGCGAGATCCTGGCCAGTCCGATGGGGCTGATCCCCTCGGTCGGGGCCCGGCTGGCCCGGCGCACCTTCTCGCCCGGCCTCCTGCTCACCGACGGCGAGGCGATGCTCGTCGGCCCGGACGGCACGGTGGAGGGCTGGCTGCCCTACCGGCAGCACCTCGCCATGGTCACCGGCGGCAGACGTCACGTCATGATGGGCGCGAGCCAGATCGACCGCTTCGGCAACCAGAACATCTCCTGCATCGGGGACTGGCGGCAGCCCACGCGCCAGCTCCTCGGCGTCCGCGGGGCGCCCGTCAACACCCTGAACAACCCGGTGAGTTACTGGGTGCCCAAGCACTCGGCCCGGGTCTTCGTCCCGAAGGTCGACCTGGTGTGCGGGGTGGGTCATGACAACGCCGCCGCCGCGGGTCCCAGTGCCACCCGGTTCCACCGCATCCCGCGCGTGGTGTCCGACCTGGGTGTCTTCGACTTCGCCACCCCCGACCGCTCGATGCGGCTCGCTTCCCTGCACCCCGGTGTCACGCTCGACCGGGTGCGGGAGGCCACCGGCTTCGCGCTGACGGTCCCGGGTGACGTCCCGTACACACGCGAGCCGACCGAGGACGAACTGCGGCTGATCCGCGAGGTGATCGACCCGGAAGGACTGCGGGACCGCGAGGTCCGGGCCTGATGACGGGCCGCGTGGGGACGGCACTCACCGAGCTCACGGGCGTACGCCATCCGATCGTGCAGACCGGGATGGGCTGGGTGGCGGGCCCTCGGCTGGTGTCCGCGGCCGCGGAGGCGGGCGCACTCGGCATTCTCGCCTCGGCGACGATGACCACCGATGAACTGCGCCATGCCGTGCGCGAGGTCTCCTCCCGCACGGACGCGCCGTTCGGGGTCAACCTCCGCGCCGACGCGGGAGATGCGCGCGAGCGGGTGCGGATCATCGTCGAGGAGGGCGTACGGGTCGCCTCCTTCGCGCTGGCGCCCTCGCGGGAGTTGATCGCCGAGCTCAAGGACGCGGGAGTGGTCGTGATCCCGTCGGTCGGGGCGCGACGGCACGCGGAGAAGGTGGCCGCCTGGGGCGCGGACGCGGTGATCGTGCAGGGCGGCGAGGGCGGCGGCCACACCGGCGATGTCGCCACCACCGTGCTGCTGCCGCAGGTCGTGGACGCGGTCGGCATCCCGGTGATCGCGGCCGGCGGGTTCCGCGACGGACGGGGGCTGGTGGCGGCGCTCGCGTACGGTGCGGCGGGCATCGCGATGGGCACACGGTTCCTGCTCACCGCCGAGTCGACGGTGCCGGACGCGGTGAAGGCGAAGTATCTGGCGGCGTCCGTGAAGGACGTGACGGTGACGACGGCCGTCGACGGACTGCCGCACCGGATGCTGCGGACGGAGCTGGTCGACTCGCTGGAGCGCCACGGCCGTACGCGCACCCTGGCCCGGGCGGTCCGCCACGCGGCCGGCTTCCGGAAGCTCTCCGGTCTGACCTGGTCACGGATGCTCCGCGACGGCCTGGCCATGAAGCACGGCCGGGAATTGTCGTGGAGCCAGGTGCTGCTCGCCGCCAACACACCCATGCTGCTGCGGGCCTCCATGGTGGAGGGCCGCACCGACCTGGGGGTGATGGCGTCGGGTCAGGTCGCGGGGGTCATCGACGACCTGCCCACGTGTGCGGAGCTCGTCGACCGCGTGATGGCCGAGGCCCGGCAGGTGCTCGATGCACTGCCGGGCCACGGCCGTCCGTGAAGAGCTCCGGTCAGGCGGCCCTGCGGCGGCTGCTCTGAGCCGCCCCGCGCTGCCGGCCGGCCTGACCGCCTGCCTGACCCTGGCGCGCCTGGCCGCCCTGCCGGGCCGATGCGCCCTGACGGGACTGACCGCTCTGGCGCGCCTGGCCGCCCTGACCGGTGCGGCCGCCCTCACGGGCCTGCCCGCCCCGGCGGCCTCCGCCGGCGCTGCGCGCCCGGCCCTGGGTCTGACGGGGTCGCTGCTGCTGGGCAGCCTGCTCCGGCACCTCGATGGTGATGGCCACGCCCGAGGGCTCGCGAGCGCCGGTGATCCGGCTCAGTTCCTCGTCGCTCGACTTGATCCGGGCGGTCTGCGGGCTGATGCCGGCATCCGCCATCAGCCGCGTCATCTCACGCCGCTGCTCGGGCAGCACCAGCGTGACCACGCTGCCGGACTCCCCCGCACGGGCGGTACGGCCGCCGCGGTGCAGATAGTCCTTGTGGTCGACGGGCGGGTCGACGTTGACCACGAGTTCGAGATCGTCGACGTGGATGCCACGGGCGGCCACATTGGTCGCGACCAGCGCGGTGACCTGCCCGTTCTTGAACTGGTCCAGGGTGCGGTTGCGCTGCGGCTGCGAACGGCCGCCGTGCAGTGCCGCCGCGCGGACGCCGCTGGCCAGCAGCCGCTTCGCGAAGCGGTCCGCGGCGCGCTTGGTGTCGACGAAGAGGATCACCCGGCCGTCGCGGGCCGCGATACGGGTGGCCACGGCCTTCTTGTCGGTCTCGTCGGCGACATGCAGCACATGGTGCTCCATGGTGGTGACGGCTCCCACGGAGGCGTCGACCGAGTGCACGACGGGATCGGTCAGGAACATCCGGACGAGCCGGTCTATGTTCTTGTCCAGCGTCGCCGAGAAGAGCATCCGCTGACCGTCCGGCTCGACCTGCTTGAGCAGCGCCGTGACCTGGGGCATGAACCCCATGTCGGCCATCTGGTCGGCCTCGTCGAGGACGGTGATGGACACCCGGTCCAGGGAGCAGTCGCCACGCTCGATCAGGTCCTTGAGCCGGCCGGGCGTGGCCACGAGCACCTCGGCGCCGCGGCGCAGCGAGCCCGCCTGCTTGGAGATCGACAGCCCGCCGACGACGGTGGTGAGCCGCAGCTGCACGGACGTCGCGTACGGGGTCAGCGCGTCGGTGACCTGCTGCGCGAGTTCACGGGTCGGCACGAGGACGAGCGCGAGGGGCGCCCGGGGTTCGGCACGGCGGCCGGCGGTCCGGGCGAGCAGCGCGAGCCCGAAGGCCAGGGTCTTGCCCGACCCGGTGCGTCCGCGGCCGAGGATGTCACGGCCTGCGAGCGAGTTCGGCAGGGTCGCCGCCTGGATGGGGAAAGGTTCGGTCAGTCCCTGGGCCACGAGGGTCTTCAGCAATGCGGCCGGCATGTCCAGCTCGTCGAATGCGTGAACGGCGGGCAGCGCCGGGGTTACGGTTTCCGGCAGCGCGAATTCCTGCGGGGGAGCCGCCTTGCGGGCGGGGCCCTTGCCGGGGTTCTTTCGCGAGCCGTTGCCCGCGGTCTTTGCAGGCCTGCCGGAGCCGGAGCCACGGGATTCAGCCGTGCGCTGACGGGCCGGGCGCGCCGGGCGGTCCTGACGTGCCGGACGGTCCTGGCCGGCCGGTCGATCGGAGCGAGTCATGCGGTATTGCCTTCCTGGGCCTCGGGACAGCACGCACAAGCCGGGGCCCGCACCCTTGAGGGTGCGGGCCCCGGCTAGGAGTCACGCGCCGACGGTTCAGGCCGGGACGATGTTCTCCGCCTGCGGGCCCTTCTGGCCCTGCGTGACGTCGAAGGAAACCTTCTGGCCCTCCTGGAGCTCACGGAAGCCCTGGGTGGCGATGTTCGAGTAGTGGGCGAAGACGTCGGCGCCGCCGCCGTCCTGCTCAATGAAGCCGAAGCCCTTTTCCGCGTTGAACCACTTCACGGTTCCAGTAGCCATGTCATTACTCCTAAAACGAGGGGCAAGCCGGAAATCCACACCTCGTGGATTTCCCATCGCCGCATTGACCCCCATCCGGAAAAGACCGGCAAACAAAATATGCGCCTGCGGAAGCATCCCGTCAGGCGCACACAAAGTTCATGGGTACCAAAACTGCAACACAGTAACCGTAGCATGCCCCTTCCTGAATGGCTCGCAGGCACGGACGTTTCTTGATCGCGCGGCGGAATCACGGGCGGGGCGTCGGCCCGGTGATCTCGGCCAGATGCCGGAGCGAGTTGCCGAGGTGCTCGGGGCCGAACGGCGGGAACCGGAGGTACTCGCGGACGGACTGCGGCACTGCGGACCAGTCGTAGGTGAGCGTGATCTCGGTCCCGGACGGACCGAGCGGCGTCAGGTCGTACCGCCAGAACCAGCCGCCGAACTCCAGGTGACCGTCGCCCTTGGGGTCGTACCCCGTCCGCCAGCCGATGGCGCGCGGCGGGTCGGCCACCTGGACCTCGTTGAAGACCTGGTAGTCGCCGTTCGGATGGCCGGGGTGGTACATGTCCATCCGGAAGAGCTGGCCCACCTCGGTCAGGGGTACCCGGTCGACGGCTTCCTGGACCCAGCCGGTGCCGTCGATCGAAGCGTGGGTCGTCGGGTCCGCCAGCACCGCGTACACCCTCGATGAGGGCACAGCGACGGTCAGGGTGGCGCTCACGTTCTCCTCGGGCACGGTGTCCACGCTCCTCGTCGTCTCGTCCCGGGTCTCCCGCAGGCGCGGAAGGGGACGCTCACACCATGGAGACGACGCGGCGAGGCGGAACTCATCGGTCGTGCGCGCGCAGCCCGCCCGGTCACGGCGGCAGTGCGGGCGACGCGGACCGGGCGGGACGTGGCGGACGGGACGTTGCCGACGCGGGCTAGAGCCGTTCGACGATGGTCACGTTCGCCTGGCCGCCGCCCTCGCACATCGTCTGGAGGCCGTAGCGGCCGCCCGTGCGTTCCAGTTCGTGGAGCAGCGTCGTCATGAGCCGCACCCCCGTCGCGCCGAGCGGATGGCCCAGCGCGATCGCGCCGCCGTTGACGTTCACCCGGGCCGGGTCCGCGCCCGTCTCCTTCAGCCACGCCAGAACGACGGGGGCGAAGGCCTCGTTGATCTCGACCAGGTCCATCTCGTCGATCGACATGCCCGTCTTCTTGAGCGCGTGGGCCGTCGCCGGGATCGGGGCGGAGAGCATGCGGATGGGGTCCTCGCCGCGCACCGACAGATGGTGGATGCGGGCCCGCGGTGTCAGACCGTGCTCGCGCACGGCCCGCTCGCTCGCCACCAGCATCGCCGCGGCGCCGTCCGACACCTGCGAGGAGCACGCCGCGGTGATGGTGCCGTCCGGCATGACGGGCTCCAGGCCGGCCATCTTCTCCACGGTGGTGTCACGGCGGGGGCCCTCGTCCACGGTCACGTCGCCGTACGCCACGGTCTCGCGCGCGAAACGCCCTTCGTCGATCGCCCGGACCGCCCGCCGGTGGGAGCCCAGGGCGTACTCCTCCTGGTCGCGGCGGGTGATGCCCCACTTCGCGGCGATCAGCTCGGCGCCGTGGAACTGGTTGACCGGCAGATCGCCGTACCGCGCCCGCCAGCCCTCGCTGCCCGCGAAGGGGCCCTCGGTCAGTCCGAGCGGACCGGCCGCCTGCCGGGAGGCGAACGCGATGGGGATCATCGACATGTTCTGCGTGCCGCCCGCGACCACCAGGTCCTGGGTGCCGGAGAGCACCGCCTGCGCCGCGAAGTGCACGGCCTGCTGGGACGAGCCGCACTGCCGGTCGACGGTCACCCCCGGTACCTCCTCGGGCAGCCCCGCCGCGAGCCACGCGGTCCGTGCGATGTCGCCGGCCTGCGGGCCCACGGTGTCCAGACAGCCGAAGACGACGTCCTCGACGGCCGACGGGTCGACGCCGGACCGGGCCATCAGGGCGGTGAGCACATGCGCGCCCAGGTCGGCGGGGTGGACACCCGCGAGGCCTCCCCTGCGCCGGCCCACCGGGGTCCGTACCGCTTCGACGATGTAGGCCTCGCCCATGACAACTCCTCGGTCGGTTACTGACGTACGGCGATTCCGTCCAGCACCATCGACAGATACTGGCGGGCGATCTCCTCGGGACTGTGCTGTCCGCCGGGCCGGTACCAGGACGCCGCGACCCACACGGTGTCGCGCACGAACCGGTAGGTCAGCCGGACGTCCAGGTCGGCGCGGAAGACCCGGTCGGCGACGCCGCGTTCCAGCGTCCCGAGCCAGGCCTTCTCGAACTTCTGCTGCGAGTCGGTGAGGTAGTGGAAGCGGGGCTGCGCGGCCAGGTGCCGGGACTCCTTCTGGTAGATCGCGACGGCGGCCCGGTGCCGGTCGATCTCCCGGAACGACTCGGTGACGAGTGCCTCGATGGTCTCCCTCGGGCCGAGGCCGGCCGCGAGGACGCTGTCGTAGCCCTGCCACAGTTCGTCCAGGAACGTGGAGAGGATCTCGTCGACCATCGATTCCTTGGAATCGAAGTGGTAGTAGAGGCTGCCGGCGAGCATCCCCGCCTCGTCCGCGATCCTGCGGACGGTGGTGGCGTTGTACCCCTGCGCGGCGAACACCTCGGCGGCGAGGGCGAGGAGTTCACGCCGGCGCTCGGGCGAGGGGGTCACCTGGTTCTTCTTCTTGTTCGGCACACGGTCATTGTCGGGGGCTCTCGGCGGGCTACGGATGGCGGCTGCTGACGGAGACGACCTCGCCGGTGAGATACGAGGCGTAGCCGCTGGCCAGGAAGACGATGGCGTTGGCGATCTCCCACGGCTCGGCGGGCCGGCCGAACGCCTCCTTGGCGGTCAGGTCGGCCAGCACCTCGGCGGAGGTGACCTTCACCAGATGGGGGTGCATGGCGAGGCTGGGGGCGACCGCGTTGACCCGTACGCCGTGGGCGGCGGCCTCGACGGCGGCGCAGCGGGTGAGCGCCATGACCCCGGCCTTGGCGGCGGCGTAGTGCGCCTGGCCGGCCTGGGCCCGCCAGCCCACCACGGACGCGTTGTTGACGATCGCTCCGCCGTTCCCGCCCGCCCGGAAGGCGCGCAGGGCGGCGCGGGTGCAGCGGAACGTGCCGGTGAGGGTGACGTCGAGGACCGTGTCCCACTGCTCGTCGGTCATGTCGACGAGTTCGACCGTACCGCCGAGGCCGGCGTTGTTCACGACGATGTCGAGCCCGCCGTGCTCCTCGGCCGCGCGGTCGAACAGCGCCTGCACCTGGGCTTCGTCGGTGACGTCGCACGGCTGGGAGGAGACGGCGGAGGCGCCGAACTCCGCGGCGAGCGCGGCCTCCGTCTCCTTCAGCCGGCGCCCGTGGGCGTCGCTGATCAGGATCCGCGCGCCCTCCTCCAGGAACTTGCGGGCGGTCGCTCCCCCGATCCCGGCGCCGGCCGCGGCGGTGAGCACGGCGGTACGGCCCTTCAGCAGGCCGTGGCCCGGTACGTACTGAGCCCTGTTGTCCGTCACACCGGCACGTTAACCTACCAAACACTTGTTAGGGAAGGATGCGCGTATGGACCTGCAGCACTCCCCCGAGGACGAGGCCCTGCGGGCCGAGGCCCGCGACTGGCTCGCCGCGCATGTGCCGGAGCGCCCGCTGCCGTCCCTGGAGACACGCGAGGGGTTCGCGGCCCACCGCGCCTGGGAGGCGCGGCTCCACGCGGACCGCTGGTCGGTCGTCTCATGGCCGAGGGAGTACGGCGGCCGGGGCGCCGGCCTGTTCGCCTGGCTGCTCTTCGAGCAGGAGTACTACGCCGCCGGTGCACCGGGGCGGGTCTCGCAGAACGGCATCAACCTCCTCGCGCCGACCCTCTTCGACCACGGCACCGCGGAGCAGCGGGCCCGGGTGCTGCCCCCGATGGCGAGCGGAGAGGTCGTCTGGGCGCAGGCCTGGTCCGAACCCGAGGCCGGTTCGGATCTCGCGTCGCTGCGTTCGCGTGCCGTCCCGACGGACGGGGGCTGGCTGCTGAACGGCCAGAAGACCTGGTCTTCCCGGGCGGCCTTCGCGGACCGCGCGTTCGGCATCTTCCGCAGCGATCCCCGGGCGGACCGGCCCCACCAGGGCCTGACGTATCTGATGTTCGACCTGTCGGCGCCGGGGGTGAGTGTCCGGCCGGTCGGCCGGCTCGACGGGAAGCCCGCCTTCGCCGAACTCTTCCTCGACGACGTCTTCGTGCCGGACGAGGACGTGATCGGCGAACCGGGCCGGGGCTGGCGGATCGCGATGTCCACGACGGGCAACGAACGGGGCCTCACGCTGCGCTCCCCCGGCCGCTTCCTGGCTTCGGCCGACCGTCTCGTACGGCAGTGGCGGGAGGGGGGCGAGGACCGGGGCGTACAGGACCGGGTCGCGGACGCGGTGATCGGCGCGCGGGCCTACGAGTTGTTCACCTGGGCGGGCGCTTCGCGCTTCGCACAGGGCGGCAGCATCGGCGCGGAGTCCAGTCTCAACAAGGTCTTCTGGTCGCAGTACGACATCGCCCTGCACGAGACGGCGCTCGACCTGCTGGGCGAGGACGGTGAACTGTCCGACACGGCCTGGGCGGAGGGCCACCTCTTCTCGCTGGCGGGACCGATCTACGCGGGGACCAACGAGATCCAGCGCGACATCATCGCCGAGCGGCTGCTCGGCCTTCCGAAGGGCCGTCGCTGATGGATCTGACGCCGACCTCCGAACAGCTCGGTTTCGTCCGCTCGCTGGACGCGATGCTGACCGCGGCGGACGTCCCGTCGGCGGCCCGCGCCTGGGCCGCGGGCGACCGTGCGCCGGGCCGGGCGGTGTGGTCCCGGCTCGCCGACGCGGGCCTCTTCGCGCTCGCGGCGCCGGAGTTGTACGACGGGGTGGGCCCGCTCCCGGTGGAGCTGACGCTCGCCTTCACGGAGCTGGGCCGCGCGGCCGTGCCGGGTCCGCTCGTGGAGACGGTCGGCGCGGCGGTGCTGCTGACGCAGCTGGCCGAACTGGGCGACGCGGCACCGGCGAAGCGGCTGCTGTCGGGGCTGGTGGCGGGTGACGGGACGGCGACGCTGACCGTGGCGGGCCACGGCACGTATGCCCTGGACCCGGACGCGGCGGACGTGCTGCTGGTGGTCGAACCCGAGGCTGCGGCCGGCGGCGCGGCCCGGCTGCGGTGTGCGCCCGGCCACGGGCCCGTGCGGGTCTCCGCCGACCCCGTGCGGCGTCTCGCCGCCCCGCTGCCCGGCGGGGAGATTCTCGCGAGCGGTCCGCATGTGGCTGCCGCCGCCGATCACGCGGCCGCGCTGGCGCGGCTGCTCACCGCCGCACAGGCACTCGGCGTGGGGCTCACCCTCCTCGACCAGGCCGTGGCCCACGTCAAGCAGCGCACCCAGTTCGGCGTCGCCGTCGGCTCGTTCCAGGCGGTCAAGCACCGGCTCGCGGACACGCTGATCGGGCTGGAGTTCGCGAGGCCGCTGCTGCACGGAGCCGCTCTCACCCTGGCTCCCGCCGACATCTGCGCCGCGAAGGTCACCGCGGGCGAGGCCGCGTACGCGGCGGCCGGGACGGCGCTGCAACTGCACGGCGCCGTCGGTTACACGGACGAGCTGGACCTCGCGCTGTGGCTGCGCAAGGCCCGGCCGCTGCGGGACGCGTGGGGCGCCCCGGCCCGCTGCCGGGCGGAGGTGCTGGCCGGCCGTTCGTAGTGCTCAGCGGCGCCGAACGGTCCGCAGGGAGCCGCCCGGATTCCAGGACTGCACGACCAGCTCCTGGCCCTCGACGGAGGTCCGGACCACCTCGCCGAGTTCGACACGGAAGAGGTGGAACGGCTCCGGCGGCCCGACCTCGGCCACGAACGCGGCGATCTCCGCGGGGTCGGTCACCTCCAGCGCCCGTCCGGAGATCCGTACGTCGCCGCCGTCCATGGAGTCGTCGGGACCCGGGTTGGCGTGCACGGCGAAGCGCGGATCTCGCTCGAGGTCCTGCGCCTTGCGGGAGTCCGGCATCATGCCGAGCCACAACTCCCCGCTGCGGAAGGCCACTTCCAGTCCGGTCACGCGCGGGGACCCGTCCTTGCGCAGGGTGGCGAGGACATGGTGCTTGTAGCGCTCGAAACGGCTCTGCACGGTAGTGGCGAACTCGGGCTCGGCCGCATGAAAGCCGGCCCATGTGGATGAGGTCATGCGTCCATCGAAGCGCAGAAACCGGACATCCGCTGTCGGGATTCCCGGCGGCACCTCCCGTGGGCGACGGAACGACTCACAGACTCCGCAGGACGACGACCGCCGCGTGTCCCTCCGTGCGCAACGGGCCGGGCGGTCCGTCGAGCAGGACGGCGTCGTACCGTTCGAGCGTCAGGCCCGTGTCGCCGACGGCCGTGGTGCCGTCCAGCGCGACCACCACCACCGTGGAGCCCGGCGGTACCTCCGGCGCGGCCTCTCCCCGTACGACCGACGTCCGGCATTCCGTACGGTCCCGCCGGTACATCACATTGAAGTTGACGACCGGGCCGCCCAGCAGCCGGCCGTCGGTCGGCACATCGCCGGGGAAGGCGTAGGGCCGGTAGCGCTGGTCGGCGACCGTCCGCTCCCCGCCCACCGTGAGCTCCATCCCCGCACCGTCGGCCACGGTCAGGATGCGCTCCACACCGGGGAACGCGGAGAACGGGCCGTCCACGCCGACGTCGGCGAGCGAGATCCGCCAGTCGAAGTCGTCCGTCCCGGCGCCGTCGGGCGCAACCGCGACCTCA
Source organism: Streptomyces sp. CA-251247 (assembly GCF_050952975.1). NCBI lineage: Bacteria > Bacillati > Actinomycetota > Actinomycetes > Kitasatosporales > Streptomycetaceae > Streptomyces > Streptomyces sp. CA-251247. Next base: position 2,054,459 of record NZ_CP191861.1, read on the forward strand.
CGGGTGGTCCCACCGCCGTTCTTCCAGGGCACGGCCCGGCGGCTGTCGGCCCGCAGCAGCCGCGGCGTCACTGCACGATGCCCTGGGCGCGGGCGGCGGCCAGCCACAGCGGGAACTCGCCGACCAGCCGGTCGTACAGCTCGGAGTCCGCGACCGTGCGCGGGTCGAGGCCGGCGTGGAAGAAGCCGGCGTTGTCCACGGCCCGCTTGGCGGGCACGGCGAGTTCGTCGAGCTTGTGCAGGAAGTCGAACTGTGAGCTGCGCTTGTTGCCGAAGCCGATGAACTGCCAGAACAGCGGCAGCTTCGCCGCCTTGCACAGATAGCGCTCGGCCGCGTGCTTGCTGATCGGACCGCCGTCGGTCTGGAAGACGACGAGCGCGGGGGCCGTCGAGCCGCTGTCGATGTAGTGGTCGATGACGGCGTCCATGGCCAGGTGGTAGCTGGTCTTGCCCATGTGCCCGAGGCCCGCGACGATCGCGTCGACCCGGCCGTGGTGGTTCTCCAGCGCGATGTCGGTGACGGCGTCGATGTCGGTGGAGAAGAAGACCACGGGGACACGGCCGTCGTCGTCGAGGTTCGCCGACAGGCCCAGCACCCGGTCGGCCAGCGCCTGCACGCTGCCGTCCTTGTAGTAGTCCTTCATGGAGCCGGAGTAGTCGAGCACCAGATAGACGGCGGCTCGCTGCCCGTCCAGGCCGTGCTTGCGCAGCGAGACCCCGGCGGACTTGTAGAGGCTGACGAGCGCGGGCGCCTTCTCCTCGACCTTACGGAGACTGATGGCCGGTCCGGGGATGCTGGCGGTGGCCATGCACGGCTCCGTTCGTCGGATGAGCGTCGTCCGCCGAGGATATCTCCCGGTTCCCCGGCGGCCCCGGCGACCTCATCGCTCGCGGCCTCGGCACTGTGCGGCCCCAACCCCCCTCGTTCCTCACGGCGTTGACGGCCTGGCACGCAGCACGGCGCCTGCTCCATGTCCGGTCGGGGACAGAGCAGGCGCCGTGTTCGTTTCCGTACGCCGTTGTACGGGACGTCTTTCGGCCGGTGGGTCAGACCATCAGCGAGCGGTCCGTCGGCTTGATCGGGGCGTGCAGGTCGCTCGCCCCTGTCAGGAAGCGGTCCACACCGCGGGCCGCCGAGCGGCCTTCGGCGATCGCCCACACGATCAGGGACTGGCCGCGGCCCGCGTCGCCGGCGACGTACACGCCCTTGACGTTGGTGGCGTAGTCGGCGTCGCGCGCGACGTTGCCGCGCTCGTCCAGTTCGAGCCCGAACTGCTGGACCAGACCGTTCTCCTGGTCGGTGCCGGTGAAGCCCATGGCCAGGGTGACCAGCTGCGCCGGGATCTTCCGCTCGGTGCCGGGCTTCTGCTCCAGCTTGCCGTCCTTGAACTCCACCTCGGCGAGGTGGAGGAACTGGACGTTGCCGTCCTCGTCGCCCTCGAAGTGGGTGGTGGAGACGGAGTAGACCCGCTCGCCGCCCTCCTCGTGCGCGGAGGTGACCTTGTAGAGCATCGGGAACGTCGGCCAGGGCTGGCCGGCGGTCCGCTCGTCGCCCGGGCGGGGCATGATCTCCAACTGGGTGACCGAGGCCGCGCCCTGGCGGTGGGCGGTGCCCACGCAGTCGGCACCGGTGTCGCCGCCGCCGATGACGACGACGTGCTTGCCCTCGGCGGTGATCGGCGGGGCGACGAAGTCGCCCTCCTGCACCTTGTTGGCGAGCGGCAGGTACTCCATGGCGAAGTGGATGCCGTTCAGCTCACGGCCCGGCACGGGCAGGTCGCGGGAGACGGTGGCACCGGCCGCGATGACCACGGCGTCGTACCGCCGGCGCAGCTTCGCCGCGTCGATGTCCCGGCCGATCTCGATCTCGGTGCGGAACTTGGTGCCCTCCGCGCGCATCTGCTCGATACGGCGGTTGATGTGCACCTTCTCCATCTTGAACTCGGGGATGCCGTACCGGAGGAGTCCCCCGATGCGGTCCGCGCGCTCGTAGACGGCGACCGTGTGGCCGGCCCGGGTCAGCTGCTGGGCGGCGGCGAGGCCCGCCGGGCCCGAGCCGATGACCGCGACGGTCTTGCCCGACAGGCGCTCCGGCGGCTGCGGGGTGACGTCGCCGGAGTCCCAGGCCTTGTCGATGATCGAGACTTCGACGTTCTTGATGGTGACGGCGGGCTGGTTGATGCCGAGGACGCAGGCGGCCTCGCAGGGTGCCGGGCACAGCCGTCCGGTGAACTCCGGGAAGTTGTTGGTCGCGTGCAGCCGCTCGGAGGCGGCCGACCAGTCCTCGCGGTACGCGTAGTCGTTCCACTCGGGGATGAGGTTTCCGAGCGGACAGCCGTTGTGGCAGAACGGGATGCCGCAGTCCATGCAACGGCCGGCCTGCTTGCTGATGATCGGCAGCAGGGCGCCGGGGACGTAGACCTCGTTCCAGTCCTTGACGCGCTCGGCCACGGGGCGGGTCTCGGCGACCTCGCGCCCGGTGGTCAGGAAGCCCTTGGGGTCAGCCATTGATCGCCGCCTCCATCATCTTCTCGGTGGTCTCCTGCTCGGAGAGACCGGCGAGCTCAGCGGCGTCCTTGGCGGCGAGCACTGCCTTGTAGGTGGTCGGGATGATCTTGCTGAACCGGTCCACGTTCGCGGACCAGTCGGCGAGAAGCTTCTCGGCGACGGTGGAGGCCGTCTCCTCCTGGTGGCGGCGCACGACGTCGTGCAGCCACTCCTTGTCCGTGTCCGACAGCGGCTCGACCGCCTCGAGGTTCCCGGAGTTGACGTTGTCCGGGTCGAGGTCGATCACGTACGCGATACCGCCCGACATGCCGGCCGCGAAGTTGCGCCCGGTCTCGCCGAGCACCACCGCGTGGCCGCCGGTCATGTACTCGCAGCCGTGGTCGCCCACGCCCTCCGAGACAACCGTGGCGCCGGAGTTGCGGACGCAGAACCGCTCGCCGGTGCGGCCGCGCAGGAACAGCTCGCCGCCGGTCGCGCCGTACGCGATGGTGTTGCCCGCGATGGTCGAGTACTCGGCCAGGTGGTCGGCGCCCCGGTCCGGGCGGACGACGACGCGGCCGCCGGAGAGGCCCTTGCCCACGTAGTCGTTGGCGTCGCCCTCCAGTCGCAGCGTGACGCCGCGCGGGACGAACGCGCCGAAGGACTGGCCGGCGGAGCCGGTGAACGTGATGTCGATGGTGTCGTCGGGCAGGCCCGCACCGCCGAACTTCCGCGTCACCTCGTGGCCGAGCATCGTGCCCACGGTCCGGTTGATGTTGCGGATGGCGACCTGTGCGCGGACCGGCTGGGCGGCCTCGGCGGTTTCGGCGTTCAGCGCGTCGGCGGCGAGCTTGATCAGCTCGTTGTCGAGCGCCTTCTCCAGACCGTGGTCCTGGGTGATCAGCGCGTGGCGCACCGCGCCGTCCGGCAGCTCGGGCACGTGGAACAGGGGTGCGAGGTCCAGGCCCTGTGCCTTCCAGTGGTTCACGGCGCGCTCGGTGTCGAGGAGTTCGGCGTGGCCGACGGCCTCCTCGACGGAGCGGAAGCCCATCTCCGCGAGGATCTCGCGCACCTCTTCGGCGATGAACTGGAAGTAGTTGACGACGTACTCGGCCTTGCCGGAGAAGCGTTCCCGCAGCACCGGGTTCTGGGTGGCGATACCGACCGGGCAGGTGTCGAGGTGGCAGACCCGCATCATGATGCAGCCGGAGACGACGAGCGGTGCGGTCGCGAAACCGAACTCCTCGGCGCCCAGCAGCGCGGCGATGACGACGTCACGGCCGGTCTTCAGCTGGCCGTCGGTCTGCACGACGATACGGTCGCGCAGCCCGTTGAGCAGCAGCGTCTGCTGGGTCTCGGCGAGACCGAGCTCCCAGGGGCCGCCCGCGTGCTTGAGCGAGGTCAGCGGGGAGGCGCCGGTGCCGCCGTCGTGGCCGGAGATGAGCACGACGTCCGCGTGGGCCTTGGAGACACCCGCGGCGACCGTGCCGACGCCGACCTCGGAGACCAGCTTCACGTGAATCCGCGCCTGCGGGTTCGCGTTCTTCAGGTCGTGGATCAGCTGGGCCAGGTCCTCGATCGAGTAGATGTCGTGGTGCGGCGGCGGGGAGATCAGACCGACGCCCGGGGTCGAGTGCCGGGTCTTGGCGACCCAGGGATAGACCTTGTGGCCGGGCAGCTGGCCGCCCTCACCGGGCTTGGCGCCCTGCGCCATCTTGATCTGGATGTCGTCGGCGTTGACCAGGTACTCGCTGGTGACACCGAAGCGGCCGGAGGCGACCTGCTTGATGGCGGACCGGCGCGTGGGGTCGTACAGCCGGTCGGCGTCCTCGCCGCCCTCACCGGTGTTGGACTTGCCGCCGAGCTGGTTCATGGCGATGGCGAGGGTCTCGTGCGCCTCGCGCGAGATGGAGCCGTAGGACATCGCGCCGGTGGAGAACCGCTTCACGATCTCGCTGACCGGCTCGACCTCGTCGATGGAGATCGACGGCCGGTCGGACTTGAAGCCGAACAGGCCGCGCAGCGTCATCAGCCGCTCGGACTGCTCGTTCACCCGGTCCGTGTACTTCTTGAAGATGTCGTAGCGGCGGTTGCGCGTGGAGTGCTGGAGCCGGAACACCGTCTCCGGGTCGAAGAGGTGCGGCTCGCCCTCACGGCGCCACTGGTACTCACCGCCTATGTCCAGCGCGCGGTGCGAGGCGGAGATGCCGGAGGCCGGGTACGCCTTGGCGTGCCGGGCGGCCACCTCCTTGGCGACGATGTCGAGACCCGCTCCGCCGATCTTGGTGGCGGTGCCGTTGAAGTACTTCTCGACGAAGGCCTCGTCCAGGCCGACGGCCTCGAAGACCTGGGCGCCGCGGTAGGAGGCGACGGTCGAGATGCCCATCTTGGACATCACCTTGAGCACGCCCTTGCCGAGGGCGTAGATGAGGTTGCGGATGGCCTGCTCGGGCTCCAGACCCTCGATGAAGGTGCCGGCCCGGACGATGTCCTCGACCGACTCCATCGCCAGGTAGGGGTTGACGGCTGCCGCGCCGTAGCCGATCAGCAGCGCGATGTGGTGCACCTCGCGCACGTCACCGGCCTCGACCAGCAGACCCACCTGGGTGCGCTGCTTGGTACGGATGAGGTGGTGGTGCACGGCGGAGGTGAGCAGCAGCGACGGGATGGGCGCGTGCTCGGCGTCCGAGTGCCGGTCGGACAGGACGATCAGACGGGCGCCATCCTCGATGGCGGCGTCGGTCTCGGCGCAGATCTCCTCGATCCGGGCCGCGAGGGCGTCGCCGCCGCCGCTGACACGGTAGAGGCCGGAGAGCGTGGCCGCCTTCATACCGGGCATGTCGCCGTCGGCGTTGATGTGGATGAGCTTGGCCAGCTCGTCGTTGTCGATCACCGGGAAGGGCAGCGTGACGCTGCGACAGGACGCGGCGGTCGGCTCCAGCAGGTTGCCGGCCGGGCCCAGCGAGGAGAGCAGCGAGGTGACGAGCTCCTCGCGGATGGCGTCCAGCGGCGGGTTGGTGACCTGCGCGAACAGCTGGGTGAAGTAGTCGAAGAGCAGCCGGGGGCGCTCGGACAGGGCCGCGATCGGCGAGTCCGTACCCATGGAGCCGAGCGGCTCGCCGCCCGTCCTGGCCATGGGCGCGAGGATGATGCGCAGCTCTTCCTCGGTGTAGCCGAAGGTCTGCTGGCGGCGGGTGACCGAGGCGTGGGTGTGGACGATGTGCTCGCGCTCGGGAAGGTCCTCGAGCTCGATCTCACCGGCCTCCAGCCACTCCCGGTACGGGAGCTCGGCGGCGAGACCGGCCTTGATCTCGTCGTCCTCGATGATGCGGTGCTCGGCGGTGTCGACGAGGAACATCCGGCCGGGCTGGAGGCGTCCCTTGCGGACGACCTTCGCCGGGTCGATGTCGAGGACGCCGACCTCGGAGGAGAGGACGACGAGTCCGTCGTCGGTCACCCAGTAGCGGCCGGGGCGCAGACCGTTGCGGTCGAGCACGGCGCCGACCTGGGTGCCGTCGGTGAAGGTGACACAGGCGGGCCCGTCCCAGGGCTCCATCATCGTGGCGTGGTACTGGTAGAACGCGCGCCGGGCGGGGTCCATGGAGTCGTGGTTCTCCCACGCCTCGGGGACCATCATCAGCACGGAGTGCGGCAGCGACCGGCCGCCGAGGTGGAGCAGCTCCAGCACCTCGTCGAAGGATGCGGAGTCGGAGGCGTCCGGGGTGCAGACGGGGAAGATCCGGTCCAGCTGCTCGGCGCCGAAGAGGTCGCTCGCCAGCTGGGACTCACGGGCACGCATCCAGTTGCGGTTGCCCTTGACCGTGTTGATCTCGCCGTTGTGCGCGACGAAGCGGTACGGGTGGGCGAGCGGCCAGCTCGGGAAGGTGTTCGTCGAGAACCGCGAGTGGACGAGCGCGACGGCCGTGGCGAGACGCCGGTCGGACAGGTCGGGGAAGAAGGGCTCCAGCTGGCCGGTGGTCAGCATGCCCTTGTAGACGATCGTGCGCGCGGAGAGCGACGGGAAGTAGACACCGGCCTCGCGCTCGGCGCGCTTGCGCAGGACGAAGGCCTTGCGGTCCAGCGCGATGCCCGTGCAGGCACCCTCGCCCTCGGCCGCGTCGGCGACGAAGAGCTGCCGGAAGGCGGGCATCGTGGCGCGGGCGCCGTTGCCGAGCAGATCCGGGGTGACCGGGACATCACGCCAGCCGAGGACCTTCAGACCCTCTTCGGCGGCGATCGTCTCGATACGTGAGACGGCCTGGGCGTCATCGTCGGCCGGGAGGAAGGCGATGCCGACGGCGTACGAACCCGCTTCGGGGAGTTCGAAACCGCTGACCTCACGCAGGAAGGCATCGGGAACCTGGAGCAGGATGCCCGCACCGTCACCCGAGTCGGGCTCGGAGCCGGTGGCACCGCGGTGCTCGAGGTTGCGCAGTACGGTCAGCGCCTGCTCCACCAGCTCATGGCTGGCCACACCGGTGAGGGTGGCCACGAACCCGACGCCGCACGCGTCGTGTTCGTTACGGGGGTCGTACATCCCCTGGGGGGCGGGGCGACCGTCCATGGGCGACCAGGCGTCGGAACGCATCGGCTCTCCCGTCGTCGTCGTGGCATATGCAAGTACCGAGGGACGACGTTGGCCCTCCGCGAAATTTCGTGCAGGTTACATGATGGAATGGTTCTCGAAAAGTGGATAGCGCATTCCAACATGCGGACACCGCGCGTAGCGGTCGAGGTGGGTCGCCGTCGGACAGATCGGTATCCGCAGGACCATCGCAGAGCAGGCTTCGTTGCCCGCAGCGCTTTCGGCTCATGCCCGGTGGTTAAGGACTCGAAACCGCCGAGTTACGGCTACTTATGTAGCGCCTTGCATAGTGTCTCACCGGAAGCGGAATCCGCGGTGGGGATGTGCGTCACAGCGAGGCGCCTTCCCGGTGGTGTGGGATACCCAGCCTGACACGTCCCGACCCGGACCGACAGGATACAAATCGGTCACGACGGGTCATTCGAGGCTACGGGCAGGCCGCCGGGCCGGGAGCGCCCCGGCTCAGGGCCGACCGCCGGCCGGCGAGAGCCCGGGGCGCAGGGCGGGGAGGGCCCGGAGCGCGTGCCGGGGAGGGCCCGGAGCGCGGGCCGGGGAGGGCTCGGAGCGCGGACCGGGGCACCACCCCGCCGGAGGCGGGCTAGACCGCGGCGCCGAACAGCGAGCCCAGGCCATAGGTGAGTGCCGCAGCGGCCCCGCCGAGCGCCAGCTGTCGCAGACCGCTGAACCACCAGCCGCGGGCCGTCACGCGGGAGACGACCGCGCCGCAGGCGAAGAGACCCACCAGCGCGAGCAGGACCGCCGGCCACAGCGCCGTCGCGCCGAGCAGATAGGGCAGCACCGGCAGCAGGGCACCCAGGGCGAACGATCCGAAGGACGAGACGGCAGCCACCGTCGGCGACGGCAGATCGTCCGGGTCGATGCCGAGCTCCTCGCGGGCATGGATCTCCAGCGCCTGCTCCGGGTCCTTCGACAGCTGCATCGCGACCTCACGGGCGAGCGCGGGCTGGACGCCACGGGCGACATAGAGCGCCGCCAGCTCCTCCATCTCGTCCACCGGGTGCTTGCGCAGTTCGCGCCGCTCGACGTCCAGCTCGGCCTGGACGAGCTCGCGCTGGGAGGCGACGGAGGTGTACTCCCCCGCGGCCATCGAGAACGCTCCCGCCGCCAGCCCGGCCAGCCCGGTGATGACGATGGTCTGCTGCGAGACGGCACCGCCCGCGACACCGGTCATCAGCGCGAGGTTCGAGACCAGTCCGTCCATCGCACCGAAGACCGCGGGGCGCAACCAGCCGCCGTTGACATCACGGTGGGTGTGGTTGTCGCGATGCGCCTCGTGCAGCGTCGCGGCGTTTTCGATGATGGACACAACTCTCCCCTTCAACCCTCTCAGCAGCGGAAACAGCGGGTCCGCTCCCCCTCGACAGTGTCGAAGATACGCAGCATGTAAGGGGCGCGCCAGCAAGGCAGGCCGTACTTACTTCGGGGCGCGGGATGGCGGTTCGGGTGACAGAGGCGTTTCTCAGACTCGTCCCGGGCCGCGTGTGGCACAGATGCAGGAACCGCCGGTGCACGCGAAAGGGGCCCGCCCCGTGGAGTTGGTTGCATGCGATCCCGCTGATCCCTCCGAGCGCGCGCCCGGTACGGCTCCCGCCGCGCCGGCCGTCCCCGCCTCCGTACTGCGGGAGCGGGCCCGCGGCGCACTGCTCGGTCTGGCGGTGGGCGACGCGCTGGGCGCGCCTGCGGAGAACATGCGCCCCTCGGAGATCCGCGCCCGGTGGGGCCGTATCGAGGGCTTCGTGAACGACGACCCCGCGGGCACGGATGACACCGAGTACGCGATCTTCTCCGGGCTGCTGCTGGCCCGGCACGGCTCGGCCCTGACCGTCACCCATGTCGAGACGGCATGGCACCACTGGATCGCCGATCTGGACGAAGGCCCCTTCCGGGGAGCGGGCTTCAGCGAGCGCGGCACCCTGGAGAACCTGCGGCGCGGGCTCGCCGCTCCGATCTCCGCCCAGCACCGGCACGCCTGGAGCGACGGTCTCGCGATGCGGGCGGCACCCTTCGGGGTCTTCGCCGCGGGACTGCCGGCCGAAGCGGCACGGCTCGTGGCGATCGACGGCTCGGTCAGCCACGACGGCGAGGGCATCTACGGCGGGCAGGCCGTGGCCGCGGGGGTCGCGGCGGCGATGACCGGCGCGGGCCCCGCCGGGGTGATCGGCGCAGCGCTCTCGGTCATCCCGATGGACTCCTGGACGGCCCGCTCCCTGCGCCGGGCGGTGGTGACGGCCCAACGCAGCCAAGGTGACCCCCTGGCCACGGAACGCGCGGTGCGCTCGGCGGTGGTGATCGGCGGCTACCCGTGGACGGACCTGGCCCCGGAGGCGGTGGGCCTGGCGTTCGGCGCGTTCGCGGCGGCGCGCGGGGACTTCCGTACCTCGGTACTGACGGCCGTCAACATGGGCCGCGACGCCGACACGACGGCGGCGGTGGCGGGAGCACTGGCGGGAGCGGTCTCGGGCGCGGCGGCCATCCCCGCTGCCTGGGCCTCGGCCATCGGCCCGGTACGAGGCAGCTGTCTCCCGTCGATGAAGGGCCACCACGTACTGGAGATCGCGGACCTCCTCACCCCCGACGACCCGCAGGCGGCGTGATGACACTGACTCCACCCCCGAACGACGCGTCGGTCCCCGACCCCGATCCGGCCGCTGCGCCGGCGACCCGGCCGGCTCCGCACCCGGCCGGCGGGACGGTCGTGCTGCACCATCCGGCCGGCGGGCACGGGCTCCGGCCCGCACAGGCCGCGGCACCGGAGGCGGCGGCCACGACCTTCGGCATGGCCGTGCTCGAACACCCGGCCGCGCCGGACACCGGCACGGCCACCGATCCGTATCTGCTCGCCCTCGCGGACGCACCGGTACCGGCCGCACCCACGTCGTCCGGCGGCACCGCCGTACTCGACCGCCCGGCCGACGCGCATCCCCCGCAGGGCCTGTGGACCGGCGCCACCACGACCGACGGCGACACCACCACATCGCGCGACGGCGGCATCCCCACGGCGGGCGACCGCGGCCCCGCTCTCCCCGACAGCGAGCGCACCCCGGCACCGCACCGGACCCGCCGCGTCCCCGTCCGTCCCGTCGAAGGGCTCCTCCTCGGGCTCGCCGCGGGTGATGCGGCCGGCTGGCCCGCGGCGCGGCACCGGGCGGCGCGGATGCCTGAGTGGACCCGGCGGCTCACCCGTGAGCTCGACACCTTCGCCGAGCAGAACTCGACCACCACGCTCCCCGTGCCGATCGCCCTCAACCAGCCTCCCGAGCCCCTTCGTCTCGGTCCGTCCGACGACGCCGAGTGGGCCGCCTTCGCCGCCGAGACCGTGCTCATCGGTTCGGGGCACCTCTTCGCCGGGCTCGCTCCCGGACGCCGGATGCGCGCGGCCGTGGACCTCGCCTGGAACTCCCTCGCCGGTGAGGTGGCGGCCGCCGCAGACCGCGCCCCCGAGGTGGAGTCCGCCGTGCTGCCCCTGCGCGCCCGGATCTCCGTACGTGCGGGACTCGGCAACCTCGCCACCGGGCTGCGCCCGCCCGCCACCGGTCACGACAACCCGCACTACTTCGACGACGCCGCGTGTGTACGCGCCGCCGTCCTCGCGGTGGTCCACCCGGGCGATCCGGCAGCAGCCGCCGAGCTCGCCGAGTTCGACGCCCGCTACACCCAGGACGGCGACGGGGTGCACGGCGCCCGCGCCATGGCGGCGGCCGTCGCCGTCGCACTGGGCGGCGGAGGGGTCGACGACTGTGTGGACGCCGCGCTCGCGGAACTCCCCGAGTCCACCGAGATCGGCCGCAACGCGCGCCACGCGGTCAAGCTCGCCCGCGACGCGGACGCCGCCTTCGACCTCGTACCGCTGCTGGAGCACCAGATCGTGGACCACGTCTACAGCTACGGAGTCGCCGCGGCCGAGACCGTGCCCGTCGCTCTCGCCGTCGCGACGGCGGCCCGCGGCCGGGTCGCCGAGGCGGTACCCGCCGCGGCCTGCCTGTCGCGGGTGGCCGACTCCGCCCCCGCGCTGGCCGGCGCGCTGACCGGCGCGCTCGGCGGGGGCGACGCCGTGCCGGCCAGCTGGCGGGACGCCTGCCGGACGCTCGCGGGCTGCGCCCTCCCCCGTCTCGCGGGCACCGATCTCGTGGAACTCGCCGGGCTGCTCGCAAACACGGAACTGACGGCCCCGGGTGGACAATTCCGGCATGACGACGACACTCGCGACGCTCACACTCGATGACCGGATCACCGGCAGCCTGATCGGCGCGGCCGTGGGCGACGCGCTCGGCGGCCCGGTCGAGGGCTACACGCCCGAGCAGATCACCGAACGGCACGGCGGCCGTGTCCACGGCATCGTCGGCCCCTGGAACGGCGACGACTGGCGCACCGCCCGCCCGATCGCGCCGTACCACAAGGGCGACGGCCACGTCACCGACGACACCCTCATGACCCATGCCCTGATCCGGGTCTACGGCACGGTCCGCGACCATCTCGACGCCTACGCCGTGGCCGACCACCTGGTGCCGGACCTGCTCTCCACCCCCCGCTGGATCCCCGAACTGGAGGCGGAGGCGCTCCCGCTCCAACGGATCTTCCTCGCCGAGAAGTGGCTCGTGGCCCGTATCCACTACGGGCACCACGACCCCCGCGAGGCGGGCAGCGGCAACATCGTCAACTGCGGTGCCGCGATGTACATGGCACCGGTGGGCCTGGTCAACGCGGCCCATCCCGTTGCCGCCTACGCCGAGGCGCTCGACATCGCGGGGGCGCACCAGTCCTCGTACGGCCGGGAGGCGGCGGGCGTCTTCGCGGCCGCGGTCGCCGCCGCATGTCTTCCCGGTGCGACCCCCACGTCCGTCGTCGATGCGGCCCTGACACTGGCGAAGGACGGCACCCGCTCGGCCATCGAGGCGGTGGCCGAAGTCGCCGCGCAGCACACGGACTTCGAGTCGGCGCTGACACCGCTGCGTACGGCGGTCGCTCCCTTCGACACGGTCGGTCCGGACTACCGGGCACCCTCCCTCGCCGCTCGCCGTCCCTCCCGGCTGCACTCCATCGAGGAACTCCCCGTCGCCCTGGGCATGCTGCTGGTCGGCGAGGGCGACTACCGCCGTACGGTGCTGGGCTCGGTGAACTACGGCCGCGACTGCGACTCGATCGCCACGATGTCCGGCGCGTTCGCGGGCGCCCTGGGCGGTACCGCGGCGGTACCCCGGGACTGGGCCAAGACGGTGGCCGAGGCAAGCCGCCTCGATCTGCACGCACCCGCCCGGGAGCTGACCGCGGTCACCCGGGAGGTCTTCGCCCGCGACACGCAACGCCGCCGGGCCCACGAGTCGGCGTTCGCCGCCCTGACGGACGCGCGATGAGCGACGCCCTCCGACTCACCTGGGTGCAGCCGGAGGATCTGCTCGGCCACGAGCTGCGCCAGGCGGCCGAGGACGGCCGTGACGCGGGAGAGGTCGCCGCCGCCTGGCGCGCGGCGGGCGGCTCCCCCGCACCACCCGCGGCCGGTGCCTCCGCCGTCCCGGCCCCTCCCGAGCTGCGCACCCTGGCGCTCCGCCTGCTGGACGAGCTGTCCGCGATCCCCAGTCCGCTGGCCGCACAGGAGCCGACCGGCCTTGCGGCCATCAGGGCGGCATGCCCCAACTGGCCCACGTCCCCCGGCGACCCGCTGCCCACCACGGCGGGAACGGCGCCCCCGTCCCCTACGTCAGAGCCCGCCCGCTCGACGACACCACCTGGCGACACCCCTTCCTCCACGCGCGACGAGCCCGGCGCCCCAACGCCCTCCGCGCACACCCCCGCCGCCCTGCGCGACCCGCGGCTCCCGGACCGTCTCCACGCGGCATGGCTCGGCCGTGCGGCCGGCTGCCTGCTGGGCAAGCCGGTCGAGAAACTCCCCCTCCACGCGATCCGTGCCATCGCCCGCGCCACCGGCAACTGGCCCCTCCACACCTGGTTCACCGCCAAGGGCCTGCCCGCGGAACTCGCCCGTGCCCACCCCTGGAACCGCCGTTCCGCCACCACCTCACTGGCCGAGAACATCGACGGCATGCCCGAGGACGACGACCTCAACTACCCCCTGCTGAATCTGCTCCTGCTCCAGCGGTACGGCCGCCGCTTCACCACCGCGGACGTCGGCCGGCTCTGGCTCGACGAACTCCCCGCGGGCCGCACCTTCACCGCGGAACGCATCGCCTACCGCAACCTCCTCTCCGGACTCGAACCCCCGCTCACCGCCTGCCACCACAACCCCTTCCGGGAATGGATCGGCGCCGCCATCCGTGCCGATGTGCACGGCTGGACGCACCCCGGCGACCCCGGGGCCGCCGCCGAAGGGGCACATCGCGACGCCGCGCTCACCCACACCGCGAACGGCGTCCACGGCGCGATGTTCGTCGCGGCGGCCGTCGCGACCGCAGCCGACGGCGCCGGTGATGTGCACCGTGCGCTCGCCGCCGGGCTGACCGTCGTACCGCCCGCCTCCCGGCTGGCCCACGCCGTCCGCCTCGGTATCGACACCGCCCGCGCCGAATCCGACTTCGCTTCTGTCGTGGACCGCCTCCACACCGCCTACGGCCACTACCACTGGGTCCATGTGCTGCCCAATGCCGCCCTGCTCGCCGCCGCGCTCACCCATGCGGACGGCGACTTCGGCGGCTCCATCTGCCGTGCTGTCTCCGGAGGTTGGGACACGGACTCCAACGGGGCCACCGCCGGTTCGGTCGCCGGACTGCTCGCCGGCCGGCCCGGTGAACTGCCCGACCGGTGGACCGCCCCGCTCAAGAACCGGCTCTCCACCTCCGTCGCCGGCTTCGACGGCACGGGCTTCGACGCCCTCGCCCACCTCACGCACCAGGAGGCACTCCGCCCATGACCGGCATCGTGGTGCTCGGCAGCACCAACATGGACCTCGTCGCCTATGTCGCCCACGCACCCAAACGCGGAGAGACCGTCACCGGGCGGGAGTTCCGGACGATCCCCGGCGGCAAGGGCGCGAACCAAGCCGTCGCGGCCGCCCGCGCCGGTGGCGACGTCGCGATGATCGGCGCGGTCGGCTCGGACGACTTCGGCGCGGCCCTGCGGCAGACGCTCGTCGCCTCCGGCGTCGACGTCGATCTGCTGCGCACCTCCGAAGGCCCCTCGGGCACGGCCCATATCGTCGTCGACGACGAAGGCGGCAACGCCATCGTCGTCATCCCCGGCGCCAACGGCACGCTCACCGCCCTCGCCCCCGGCGACGAAGCCCTCATCGCCACCGCCGACGCCCTGCTTCTCCAGCTCGAACTCCCGCTCACCGCCGTGCTGGAGGGCGCCGAGACCGCACGCCGGCACGGCGTACGCACCGTGCTCACTCCCGCCCCCGCCCAGCCGCTGCCTCCCGAACTCCTCGCCGCCACCGACCTGCTGGTGCCCAACGAACACGAGGCGGCCACCCTCACGGGCGTCGCCGACCCGCACGCCGCGGCAGAAGCGCTGCTGCGGCAGGTCCCCGAGGTGGTGATCACGCTCGGCTCGGCCGGCTGCCTCCACGCCGGCCGGCACTCGCCCCCGCTCATCGTCCCCGCCCCCGAGGTCATCGCCCTGGACACCACGGCGGCAGGCGACACCTTCGTCGGCGCCCTCGCCGTCGCGCTCGGCGAGGGAAAGCCCGTCGAGCAGGCCCTCACCTGGGCTTCCGCCGCCGCGGCGCTGTGCGTCCAGCGCGCGGGTGCCTCGACCTCCATGCCGTACCGCTCCGAGATCGACGAGGCCTCATGACATCAACGCCCGCACCTGCCCCGATGCCCCTTCAGGGGCTGCGCGTTCTCGATCTGGCCACCCTCTTCGCCGGCCCGCTCGCCGCCACCATGCTCGGTGACTTCGGCGCGGAGGTGATCAAGGTCGAGCACCCCACCCGGCCCGACCCGTCCCGCGGCCACGGCGCCGCCAGGAACGGCGTCGGCCTGTGGTGGAAACTGCTCGGCCGCAACAAGCGCACCATGACCCTGGACCTGTCCACCCGGGGCGGCCGCGAGACCCTGCTGCGCCTGGCCGCCACCGCGGATGTGATCGTCGAGAACTTCCGCCCCGGCACCCTGGAGAAGTGGCAGCTCGGCTGGGACGAACTCAGCGCGGTCAATCCCCGTCTCGTCCTCACCCGCGTCACCGGCTTCGGCCAGTTCGGCCCCTACTCCCACCGGCCCGGCTTCGGCACCCTCGCCGAAGCGATGAGCGGCTTCGCCTCCATCACCGGTGAGGCCGACGGCCCGCCCACGCTCCCTCCGTTCGGTCTCGCCGATTCCATCGCCGCCCTGGCCACGTCCTACGCCGTGATGACCGCGCTCACCGCCCGTCAGGTCACGGGCCGCGGCCAGGTCGTCGACATGGCGATCATCGAGCCGATCCTGACCGTCCTCGGCCCGCAGCCGCTCTGGTACGACCAGGTCGGCTACGTCCAGACGCGGACCGGCAACCGCTCCGGCAACAACGCGCCCCGGAACACCTATCGCACCGCCGACGGCCACTGGGTGGCCGTCTCCACCTCGGCCCAGTCCATCGCCGAGCGCGTCATGACCCTGGTCGGCCGCCCCGACCTGATCGACGAGCCGTGGTTCACCACCGGAAGCGGCCGCGCCGAGCACGCCGACATCCTCGACGACGCGGTCGGCGGCTGGATCGCCGAGCGCAGCCGGACCGAGACCATGGAAGCCTTCGAAAAGGCCGAGGCCGCCATCGCGCCGATCTACGACATCCGCGATGTCATGGAGGACCCCCAGTACCAGGCGCTGGACAGCATCACCGAGGTCCCCGACCCAGAACTCGGTCCGCTCCGGATGCAGAACGTCCTCTTCCGCCTCTCCGAGACTCCCGGCTCCATCCGCTGGGCCGGCCGCCCGCACGGCGCCGACACGGACACGGTCCTCACCGAACTCGGCCTGACCGGGGCCGATATCAGCGCACTCCGCACCCAGGGCGCCCTATGACCCCGCTCACCTATCTCTACGCCCCCGGCGACCACCCCGACGTCGTACTGAAAGCCCTCGGCTCCGGCGCCGACGTCGTGATCATCGACCTCGAGGACGCGGTCCCCTCCGACCGCAAGAACTACGCCCTGGCCGCCACGGCCGAACTTCTGACTCTCCCCCAGCCCCTGCCCGTCCATGTCCGCATCAACTCCCCCCAGGACATCGAGACCCTGACCGGTCTCCCCGGCCTCTGTGCTCTGCGTGTTCCCAAGGTCGCACACGGCACTGACATCCGCCGGATCGCCGACCGCGCACCCGGTGTCCCCCTCCACCCGCTGCTGGAGTCCGCCGTCGCGATCGAGCACGCCTACGACATCGCCGCCGCCCATCCGGCCGTCCGAGGCATCTCGCTCGGGGAGGCGGACCTCCGCGCCGACCTCGGCGTACGGGACGGCGCCTCGCTCGACTGGCCCCGCTCGCGCATCGTGGTCGCCGCCCGCGCGGCCGGTCTCCCGCCCCCGTCGCAGTCCGTCTTCCCGGACATCAGGGACCTGGACGCGCTCTACGCCTCCTGCACACACGGCCGCGCGCTCGGCTTCCTCGGCCGGGCGGCCATCCATCCCCGTCAGCTCCCCGTCATCGAGCGGGCCTTCCTCCCCACCCCCGAGGAGATCGAGGCGGCGGAGGAGGTCGTCAAGGCGGCCGCGGGGGACGAGGGGGCACTGGCCCTGCCGGACGGCCGTTTCGTGGACGCCGCGATCGTGGCGGCCGCCGAGCGCACGCTGTCCATCGCCCGGCGGGAGACCTTCTGACGTCCGGTGCCCTGACGCCGGCAAGGGACCTTCCGCACACGACGAGGCCGCCGGGACCCGATCGGTCCCGGCGGCCTCGTCGTACGTCGCTGCGGTCAGCCCTTCTTGGCCGACCCCGCATCCGCGTCGGCGTCGGCGTCCCTGACGGTGTCCCCGGCGTCCGCCGAGTCCTCCGGGGTCGTCTCGTCGCCCGACTCCTTCTTCTCCTCGGCCTTCTCGGCGACCGCGTCCGCGCCGTCCGTGCCCGGCTTCGAGCGGTCCGGCTCGACGATCTCCTCGCGTCCCGGCCGCACCCGCGACGAGATCACGATGTACGCCACCGCCAGCACGAAGACGATGATCGCGGTCCACACGTTCAGCCGCAGGCCCAGGACGTGGTGCGCCTCGTCGACGCGCATGTACTCGATCCAGGCGCGGCCCGCGCAGTACGCGGCGACGTAGAGCGCGAACGCCCGCCCGTGGCCGAGCTTGAAGCGCCGGTCGGCCCAGATGACCAGCAGCGCGACACCGATGCACCACAGGGACTCGTACAGGAACGTCGGGTGGTACAGACCCGCCTCGCGGTTCGCGCCCTCCGTGATCTTGAGGGCCCAGGGCAGATCGGTCGGCTTGCCGTACAGCTCCTGGTTGAACCAGTTGCCCCAGCGGCCGATCGCCTGCGCGATGGCGATGGCCGGCGCGAGGGCGTCCGCCCAGGCCGGCAGCGGGATCCCGCGACGGCGGCAGCCGATCCAGGCGCCGACCGCGCCCAGCGCGATCGCGCCCCAGATACCGAGGCCGCCCTCCCAGATCTTGAAGGCGTCGACCCAGTTCTCACCGTCGCTGAAGTACAGCTGGTAGTCGGTGATCACGTGGTAGAGCCGGCCGCCGACCAGGCCGAAGGGCACCGCCCAGACGGCGATGTCGGCCACGGTGCCGGCTTTGCCGCCTCGGGCGATCCAGCGCTTGTTGCCGTACCAGACGGCCACGAAGACACCGATGATGATGCAGAAGGCGTAGCCGCGCAGCGGGAGCGGTCCGAGATGGATCACTCCGGTCGACGGACTGGGAATGTAGGCAAGTTCCATGGCAGACCCGACGCTACCCTGCCGGGTGGGAGACACGGCAACCCACCCGGCAACGTCCTGATAACGAGCGGCGTGCCGCGGCGCGGCTCCGCCGGGCGGTCAGGACGACGGGCTCGGCGCCGGCGCGGACTGCTGGGTGCCCGGCTTCTTGCCCTTGTTCGCCTCGGTGACCCACTTCTTCAGGTTGGCCGGGGAGATCTGCTCGCTGCCCTTGGCCGGGAAGACCGACTCGCCGTTGAGCAGGACGGTGGGGGTGCCGCGGAAGCCGCCGTTCTGGAAGGCCGTGTTGGACTTGGCGACCCAGCTGTCGTGCTTGCCGTCCTCCACACAGCTGCGGAATCCGGGGGTGTCGAGCCCCTCGACCTTGCCCGCGAGCTCGATCAGCCGGTCGTTGTTGCCGAAGGCGTCGTCCGGCTCCGGCGGCTGGTTCTGGAAGAGCACGTCGTGGTACGGGGCGAAGTCGCCGACGTCCTGGGCGCACGCCGCGGCATTGGCCGCACGCAGGGATCCGCTGCCGCCCATGTTGCCGTCGATGATGGTGGCGAGGTGGTACTCGACCTTGATCTGACCGGCCGCGACCAGCTCGTGGATCGTGTCACGGAAGAGGTTCTCGAACTGCGCGCAGACCGGGCAGCGGAAGTCCTCCCAGATCGTGAGCGTGGAGGGGGCGTCGTCCGCACCCACCGGGATCGCCAGCCGGTCCTTGCCCTGCACGCCGGCGGGCGCGAGGAGGGGGCCGGCCTGGGAGCCGCTGTCCTTCTTCGTGCCGGAGTTGGCCGCGATCACGCCGACGACGGCCGCGAGGCCCAGCACGGCCACCACCGCCGCCGACACGATCAGCACCCGGCGGCGCTTCTCACGCGCCTTGTGCTGCTCACGTTCCTGCTGGAGCCGCTCGCGCGCGGTCCTCTTCCGGTCCTGGTTCTCACTCACATCCCGCAAACGAACCGGGGAGGCACGTGAGCGCCTCCCCGGTCCAGATCCACTCGTACGAGCGAGCCGTACGAGAGGGATGACCCGGCTACCCGGCCTGCCCGTCCCTGCGCACGCCCCTGGCCAGCTCCGCGGCCAGCGCACGGACGGCCGCGAGGCCGGCGGCGGTGTCGGGGGCGTCGAGGATCCGCTTCACGAACGCGGACCCGACGATCACCCCGTCGGCGAACGCGGCGACCTCCGCGGCCTGCTGTGCGTCGGAGACCCCGAGGCCCACGCAGACCGGCAACTCGGTGGTGGCCCGGGTGCGGCTCACCAGGTCCTGGGCCTGCGCGCCGACCGACGCGCGGGTGCCGGTGACCCCCATCAGCGAGGCCGCGTACACAAAGCCGGACCCTGCTTCGGTGATCCGCGCGATCCGGGCGTCCTTGCTGCTCGGAGCGACGACGAAGACGGTGGCGAGAGAGTGCTTCTCGGCGTGTTCGCGCCACAGGCCGGACTCCTCGACCGGCAGGTCGGGCAGGATGCAGCCCGCGCCGCCGGCCTCGGCGAGCTCGGCCGTGAAGCGCTCGACGCCGTAGCGGTCGATCGGGTTCCAGTACGTCATCACCAGGACCGGCTTGCCGGTCGCCGCGTGCGCCTCGCGGACCGTGCGCATCACGTCGGCGATCTTGACGCCGCCGCGCAGGGCGATGTCGTCGGCGGTCTGGATGACCGGTCCGTCGAGGACGGGATCGCTGTGCGGCAGCCCCACCTCGACGATGTCCGCGCCGCCGTCCAGGACGGCCTTCACTGCCTCGATACCGCCGTCGACGGTCGGGAAGCCGGCCGGGAGGTAGGCGATGAGCGCGGCACGCCCCTCGTCCTTGGCCCGCGCCAGGGTGTCGCTCAACAGCTGGATGTTGCCGCTCACTTCGCGTCCCCCTTGATCTCGCCCTCGCCGTTCTCGGCGGCGGTGTCCGCCTCGACCACGGCGTCCGCCTCACGGTCGTAGAGCCCGAAGTAGCGGGCGGCGGTGTCCATGTCCTTGTCGCCGCGTCCGGACAGATTGACGACGATCAGGCCGTCCTTGCCGAGCTCCCGGCCGAGATCCAGCGCACCGGCCAGCGCGTGCGCCGACTCGATCGCCGGAATGATGCCCTCGGTGCGGGACAGCAGCCGCAGGGCCTGCATCGCGGCGTCGTCGGTGACCGCGCGGTACTCCCCGCGCCCGCTGTCCTTGAGGTACGCGTGCTCGGGACCGATGCCCGGGTAGTCCAGTCCGGCCGAGATCGAGTACGGCTCGGTGATCTGGCCCTCCTCGTCCTGGAGGACGTAGCTGCGCGAGCCGTGCAGGATGCCGGGCTCGCCCGCGGTCAGGGTGGCCGCGTGCTCGCCGGACTCGATGCCGTGCCCGGCGGGCTCACAGCCCACGAGGCGCACACCGGCGTCCGGGATGAAGGCGTGGAACAGCCCGATCGCGTTGGAACCGCCGCCGACGCAGGCGACGGCCGCGTCCGGCAGACGGCCGGCGCGCTCCAGGATCTGGCGCCTGGCCTCCACACCGATGACCCGGTGGAAGTCGCGCACCATGGCCGGGAAGGGATGGGGGCCCGCGACCGTGCCGAAGAGGTAGTGGGTGTGGTCGACGTTGGCGACCCAGTCGCGGAACGCCTCGTTGATGGCGTCCTTCAGGGTCCTGCTGCCGGACTTCACCGGGATGACCTCGGCGCCCAGCATCCGCATCCGGGCGACGTTGAGCGCCTGGCGCTCGGTGTCGATCTCGCCCATGTAGACGGTGCACTCGAGACCGAACAGGGCGCACGCGGTCGCGGTCGCGACGCCGTGCTGGCCGGCGCCGGTCTCGGCGATGACGCGCGTCTTGCCCATGCGCTTGGTGAGCAGCGCCTGGCCCAGCACGTTGTTGATCTTGTGCGAGCCGGTGTGGTTCAGGTCCTCCCGCTTGAGGAAGACCCGCGCACCGCCGGCGTGCTCGGCGAGCCGTGACACTTCGGTCAGCGCGCTGGGGCGGCCCGTGTAGTTGACCATGAGGTCGTTGAGCTCGGCCGCGAAGGCCGGGTCCGTCTTGGCCTTGTCGTACTCGACGGCGACCTCGTCGACGGCGGCGACGAGGGCCTCGGGGATGAACTTGCCGCCGAAGGCACCGAAGTAGCCCTGGGCGCTGGGGACCTGACCCTCGGGGTCCGGGATGAAGAAGTCAGAAGACATCCGACGTACTCCTCAGAAGGGGCTGACGCCCCGGAAGTCTGGGTGTGCAAGGGGACACGTTATGCGCGCGCGCCGCTGTGACCGGGGTTCCGCACCGGACCACCGCGCCGCAACCGGCGGTGCGAGGTCCGTACACATCGGCCCGTCCGGCGATCACGGACACCGCGACGGCCGTACCGGGGGCTTCACCCCTGGAATCCGGAACCGCCCGGCGTCAGTCGCGCGCGCCGGCCCCGCGCCATCGCATCCCGTTGACCTGGCCCGGCTCCGAGCCGATGACGTACCGCACGCGCCGGCCGTGCACCCGGCGGGCGGGGGCGCGGCAGCCGCGGGGCTTGCAGCCCCGGGCCAGACGGGCGTACGGATCACGGGCCGCGGCGAGCGCCGCCCGTGCCGCGCGCACGGCCGCCGTCGCCGTCCCGGGACGCGTGGGCGTCCGGTGCGGCGTGGCGGTGGTGCGGGCGGCGGTCATGGCGGGTGTCAGCTCCTGCCGTGCCGCAGCGCCGGGTGGGCGCCCGCGGCGACGAGGTCGGCGACGGCCGCCTTCGGGTCCCGGCCGGTGACCAGGGACTCTCCGACCAGTACGGCGTCGGCGCCCGCGTTGGCGTAGGCGATCAGGTCGTGCGGACCGCGCACACCGGACTCGGCGACCGTGACGATGTGGGACGGAATCTCGGGGGCGATCCGTTCGAAGGTGCCCCGGTCGACCTTGAGCGTCTTCAGATCGCGGGCGTTGACCCCGATGATCTTCGCGCCGGCGTCCACCGCACGCTCGACCTCGTCCTCGTCGTGCACCTCGACCAGCGGCGTGAGCCCGATCGACTCGGCACGCTCGATGAGGGAGACCAGGGCCTCCTGCTCCAGAGCGGCGACGATCAGCAGGATGACGTCGGCGCCGTACGCGCGGGCCTCCCACAGCTGGTACGCCGTGACGATGAAGTCCTTGCGCAGCAGGGGTACGTCGACCCGGGCGCGGACGGCCTCCAGATCGGCGAGCGAGCCGCCGAAGCGGCGCTCCTCGGTCAGGACGGAGATGAGGGCGGCGCCCCCGGCCTCGTAGTCCGCGGCGAGCGCGGCGGGGTCGGCGATCGCGGCGAGCGCGCCCTTGGAGGGGCTGGAGCGCTTCACCTCGCAGATCACCTGGACGCCCTCGCCGCGCAGTGCAGCGACCCCGTCCTTGGCGGCGGGAGCCTTGGCGGCGCGCTCCTTGAGCTCGTCGAGGCTGACGCGCGCCTGCCGCTCTGCGAGGTCGGCGCGTACGCCTTCGATGATCTCGTCGAGCACACTCACGCGAGCGGCCCCCTTCCGGGACGGTGATGGTTCAGGATCAGCCATGTCGATGGTATCCGCAGGAGGCCCTCGGCCTCGCATCCGGTTGACGCCTGTCCCACTACCTGGGACTTCGACGCCCCTGCGGCACCTGCCGGGCGGCCCCTCACGGGGCCAGCGCAGAGCCGAACGGCAGGTTCCGCACCACACTGAAGACCAGCAGGACGGCGCCCAGCGACCACCACCAGACGGGGGCGACGGCGATCCGCATCGGCACACCGCGGACGGCGCGAATCAGCCACAGGGCCATCACCACGGCGAAGACGCCGTAGCCGACGACGGCCACGGCGTTGGCACCGAGGGCCGCCGCCAGGTCGCCGTGGGCGAAGGCGTGGGCGCTGCGCAGACCACCGCAGCCCGGGCAGAGGATCCCGGTGAGCCGCAGGAGCGGACAGACCGGGTAGTGACCTGGTTCGTTGGGGTCGACCGCGCCGACGTAGGCGAAGGCGGCGGCGACTCCCGCGAGAGAGGCCACGGGGGCGGCGAGACGTCGCGCGAGCGGGGCGGGCCCGGGGGCGCGAGCGGGTGTCGCGGAAGAAGGCATGGCGTCCACCCCGTGATTGTCTCCGTCGGAACGCAAGGGCGCAGCCCGGCCTCTGCCGGTCTGCGCCCTTGCGTCGTGAGGTCCTGGCGGTGTCAGGCGGAGGTCTGCGCCGAGGCGGGCTGCGCGGGGGCGGTGGCCGCCTGCGCACGGGCCCGCTCCTGGGCGGCCTTCTCGGCCTTCGGCATACCGAGACCGGCGGCCCTCATCGCGAGGCCGACCAGACCGCCGGCGACGACGACGCCCATGCCGGCCCAGAAGCCGAGCGGGTTGGCCGCGACCATGAAGACTCCGGCGATGCAGAAGCCGATGAAAGCGATGATGACACCGGTCCAGGCGGCCGGGGTGTGTCCGTGGGCGCTGCCCGCCATGAGTTGCTCCTCGTTGCCGTTGCTCTGTGGTGAGCTGTTGCTCGATGGTGAGCCGGTAGCTCACCCGCCATTGTCCCGTACGCCGTGACGTGCCCTGTGCCAGGGGTGGCGGTCACGTCTCGGCCCCGGGGGGTCATGTCTCGCGGGTCGGGTCCTCGCCGCGGTCCAGTGCCTTCCAGAGGTCCTCGGGGCGGTCGGGGTCGACGACCGGCGCCTTGCGGGGCCTCGGGGTGCCGTCCCGCTCGTAGCGGCCCGACATGGCGGGCCACTGCCTGCCGTAGCGGAGCGCGAGCAGTCCGGCGAGCAGGATCAGCAGACCGCCGGCCGCGGTCACATAGGGCCAGGCGGTGTGGGTGAGTGCGCCGACCGTGGCGGCGGTGTCGCCGGTGGTCGTCGCCGCCTTCTCGTCCAGGGCCGCGCTGTCGGACGCGCCCAGGAAGGCGGTGACGGCCGCACCGGCGCCGCTGAGGGCGAGCAGCGCGGCCACCAGGAACCGGCCGGCCCTGCGGACGGCGAAGACCGCGACGAGCGCGGCCAGGCCGACGATGGCGAGAGCGGTGGGCACTCCGGTGACGTCGCTGCCGTCGGCGTCGAGCGGCACGCTGCCGCCACCGACGGCCGCGGTGCCCTCGGCCCAGATCTGACCGGAGGCGAGCAGGACGACGGTGGCGCCGGCGGCGCCGAGAACAAGTGCTGCGCCGAGGCTGCGGCGGCTGCTGTCGGCGGACGCGGCGGATGCCGATTCGGCGCGGGGCTGGGGTACAGGTACAGCACTCACGACCCCCACTATCCCTTACCGCCCGGTGTGGCCGTTCAGCCGGTTGGCCGTATGGACGGCGCGGAGCACCGCGGCCGCCTTGTTGCGGCACTCGGTGTCCTCGGCGACCGGATCGGAGTCGGCCACGACACCCGCTCCGGCCTGCACGAATGCGGTTCCTTCGCGCAGCACGGCGGTACGGATGGCGATCGCGGTGTCCGAGTCGCCGGCGAAGTCGAGATAACCGACACATCCGCCGTAGAGCCCGCGCCGGGAGGGTTCGAGCTCGTCGATGATCTGCATCGCGCGGGGCTTCGGCGCTCCGGAGAGGGTTCCGGCGGGGAAGCAGGCGGTGAGCACGTCGAAGGCGGTGCTGCCCGCGGCGACGCGGCCGGTCACGGTCGAGACGATGTGCATGACGTGGGAGTAGCGCTCGATCGACATGAAGTCGACGACCTCGACGCTGCCCGGCTCGCAGACCCGGCCGAGGTCGTTGCGGCCGAGGTCGACGAGCATCAGGTGCTCGGCGCGCTCCTTGGGGTCGGCGAGCAGTTCGTCGCCGAGTGCCTGGTCCTCCTGCGGGGTCGCGCCGCGCGGCCGGGTGCCCGCGATGGGGTGGACCATGGCGTGCCCGTCCTCGACCTTGACCAGGGCCTCGGGGCTGGAGCCGACGACATCGAAGCCGTCGAAGCGGAAGAGGTACATGTACGGGCTCGGGTTGGTGGCCCGCAGCACCCGGTAGACGTCGAGAGCACTGGCGGCGCAGGGGGTCTCGAACCGCTGCGAGGGGACGACCTGGAACGCCTCGCCCGCCCGGATGCGCTCCTTGATGTCCTCGACGGCGGCCTGGTAGTCGGGCCCGCCCCACGGGACGGTGAAGTCGGGGAGTTCGGAGGGCGGCAGAACGGCGGGGGCGGAGGCCAGCGGCCGCGCGAGGTCGGCCTCCATGGCGTCGAGCCGGGCGACGGCGTCCGTGTACGCCTCGTCGACACCGGTGTCGAGGTCGTTGTGGTTGATCGCGTTGGCGATCAGCACGACGGTGCCGTCCCAGTGGTCGAGCACGGCGAGGTCCGAGGTGAGCAGCATCGTCAGCTCGGGGAGCTTCAGGTCGTCGCGCTCGCCCGGACCGATCTTCTCCAGCCTGCGGACGATGTCGTAGCCGAGGTAGCCGACCATGCCGCCGGTGAAGGGCGGCATGCCGGACGCCGGGTCGCTCGTGTGGGTCCCACCGACGTCGCCGGGCGTGGGAGTGTGCAGGGTCTCGACGGTGGCGCGCAGGGCGGCGAGCGGGTCGCCGTCCGTGGGGACGCCGACGGGCGGGGTGCCGAGCCAGTGCGTGTGACCGTCACGTTCGGTGAGGGTGGCGGCGCTGCGGACCCCGACGAAGGAGTAGCGGGACCAGGACCGCCCGTTCTCGGCGGACTCCAGCAGGAAGGTGCCGGGACGTTCGGCGGCCAGCTTGCGGTAGAGCCCGACCGGAGTGTCGCCGTCGACCAGGAGCCTGCGGCTGACGGGGATGACGCGGCGGTCGGCGGCCAGCTTCCGGAAGGTGTCGAGATCCATGGCGGCTGAGCCTACTTGCCGAGCGGGAGCACGTCGGCGTCGAAGCAGGTGCGGTCGCCGGTGTGGCAGGCGGCCCCGATCTGGTCGACCTTGACGAGGATGGCGTCGGCGTCGCAGTCCAGGGCGACGGACTTGACGTGCTGGACGTGACCCGACGTGTCGCCCTTGACCCAGTACTCCTGGCGGCTGCGCGACCAGTAGGTGCACCGGCCGGTGGTCAGCGTGCGGTGGAGGGCCTCGTCGTCCATCCAGCCGAGCATCAGCACCTCACCGGTGTCGTACTGCTGGGCGATGGCCGGGAGGAGCCCGCCGGCGTCGCGCTTGAGGCGTTCGGCGACGGCGGGATCGAGGGAGCTGGCGGGGACACTGCTGGTCATACGGCCATTGTGCCGTGTTGCGGGCGCGCGGTGGACGGTATGTCCACTGGGCGGACCGTGTGCCGCCGCCGTAGGCTGGCGGACATGTCGACCCATGCGAAGCGTGAACGACTTCTGCTCGCCGATCTGTTGGAGGCGGCGGGCCCCGATGCCCCGACCCTGTGCGACGGCTGGACGACCCGGGATCTCGCGGCCCATGTGGTGGTGCGTGAGCGGCGGGCCGACGCGGCCGGCGGGATCATGATCCCGCTGCTCAGGAGCCGGCTCGACCGGGTGATGGCCGAGTTCACGGCCCGGCCGTACGACGAGCTGATCCGGCTGATCCGTACGGGACCGCCGCGGATGTCGCCGTACGGGATCAAACAGGTGGACGAGGCCGCGAACACGGTCGAGTTCTTCGTGCATGCCGAGGATGTGCGCCGGGCGCAGCCCGACTGGACCCCGCGCACGCTGGACCGGGTCTTCGAGGACGCGCTGTGGTCGCGGCTGGAGAAGGCGGCCCGGCTGCTGGGCCGCAAGGCGCCGGTGGGCCTGGTGCTGCGGCGGCCCGACGGCCAGACGGCGGTCGGTCATCGCGGCACGCCGGTGGTCACGGTCACCGGTGAGCCCGGTGAGCTGACGGTCTTCGCGTTCGGCCGGCAGGACGCGGCCCAGGTGGAGCTGGAGGGCGACAAGGACGCGGTGGCCCGGCTGCGGGACATGGGCCAGCTCGGGATGTAGGGAGTGTCCGCACAGGGTCGTCGTCCGCCCGGACGCGGGGAACCGGACGAGACTGTGCGGATATGACCTCGGCAGTCAGCGCACGAGTTCGGCGCGGCGGACAACCGGGGTGAGGAGCCCGACGGCCGCACCCGTCATGCTGATCGCGCCGCAGGCGAGGAAGACGGGCACGGTGCCGAAGCTGTCGGTCGCGAACCCGAAGAGGGGGTACGCGAGCGGGGCGATGCCCACGCTGGTGAGTGCCATGACCGAGCTGACCCGGCCGAGGTAGGCCGGGTCGGTCGCGCTCTGGATCAGCGCGATCGCCAGTCCCCCGCACACGCCCGCGACCAGGCCCGTGGCACCTGCGAGGGCCACGGCCGTGACGAGCGCGGGCGCCAGCGCCAGCGAGCCGATGGCGGCGCTGCCGACGAGGAGGGCCGCGATCTGGACCGCCCCGGCGCGCGGCAGGCGGCGGGCGGCGGTGAGCAGCAGGGCGCTCGCTCCGGCGCCGACCCCGAAGGCGCCGAGGATCCAGCCGACGCCCGACGGCCCCCAGCCGCGCTCGTCGGCGAGGAGGACGAGACCGACGTTCAGCGGCGGGATGGCTCCGAGTTCGCTGAGGGCTCCGGAGAGGACGAGCGGGCCGATCAGCGGATGGCGGCGGATGTGGCGCAGTCCGTCGCGTAACTGCTGCCAGGGGGGGTTCGCCCCGGTCCTGGCCGATGCCCCCGGGCAGCGGTGCGATCCGCACCGCGACGAGCAGGACCAGCGAGAGCGCGAACAGGCCTCCGGCGACACCGAAGGCGGCCGCGGGTCCACCGGTTCCCATCGCGAATCCGGCGAGGGGCGGGCCGGTGGTGGTGCCGACGCGCTGGACGAGGGCGCGCAGTCCCTGGACGCGTACGAGCTGCCCGGCGTCGGTGATGCGGGGCGGCAGGGCCCCGACCGCGGGCATGAACAGGGCGTCGACCGCGCCGAAGACGAGGGCCGCGGCGATCAGCAGCCACAATCCGGGCGTGGCGAGGGCGAGCGCGCCGGCGACGGCCAGGATCACGGCGCAGCGGACGGCGTCGGAGGCGATGACGACCCGGCGCGGGCCGAAGCGGTCGGCGATCACTCCGCCGCCGAGCATGAGCAGTGCTCTGGGCACGGCTCCGGCGGCCATCACCACGCCGACCTGGGCGGGCCCGGCGATCTGGGCGGCGGCCCAGCCGAGCGCGAGGAAGTAGATGCTGTCGCCGACGAGGGAGGCGGCGTAGGCGCCGAGCCACCGCAGGACGTTCCCGTCGCGATGGGCGGCGCGGGCCGGTATGCGGGTGCTGGAGGTCGCGGTCTCGGTCGCGGTCACTCGGGCTCCTTCGGGCAGGAGGACGCAGGCGTCGCAGAAGGCGTCAGGGGCGGAAGGGGAATCCGTACATGTGCACCGCGACGTGCTCACGCCCTGCCGTGTCACCGCTCTCCTCGGCGGCGCGGCCCCGGTCGGTCCAGCGGCGCATCAGCTCACCGATCTCGTCGGCCATCTCCTGGAGCTCCGCGGAGGTGAGACGGGGCACGTACTCGGAGCTGAAGGCGGCGTCCGTCCACTCGTCGGGCCAGGCGGCCTGCTGGTCGAGGTAGGCCGCGTACCGCTCGGTGCGGGTGTCGACGAGCCGGCGGATGACGGTGCCGGCGACCGCCGCGCCCTCGGGGCCGTCGAAGTCCGAGGTGCGGAAGGTGAATCCCAGCTCGGTGGAGAGGCGCCACCAGCGCTCGCGGCCGTCCTTGCCCGCCTCCGGCGCCTCTTCGATGAACCCGTGCTCGGCCATCTTGCGCAGGTGGTAACTGACCAGCGAGACGGCCTCGTCGACCTGGTCGGCGAGGTGGGAGGCGGTGGCGGTGCGGGCCATGTAGAGGGCGCGGTAGAGCTTGATGCGCAGGGGGTGGGTGAAGACCTTGAGGGCCTCGACGTCGGTGATGCGCTGGGTCTCGTGGTCCGCCATGACCCGACCGTAGATACGAAAGAGAAGTTGCGCAATAAGATTTGCGCAACTTCTCTTTCGTATCGCAGGTCCCGACGGGTCAGGGGGCGGGCGTCACCAGCGCACCGGCAGCTTCCGTACGCCCCTGATCAGCATTCCCGGCATCCAGGGGAGGTCCGCCACCTCCGCGTCGAGCGCCATTCCAGGGAAGCGCTCCAGCAGTCCGCGGATCGCGATGCGGCCTTCGAGCCGGGCCAGCGGCGCGCCGAGGCAGTAGTGCAGACCGTGCCCGAAGGCGATGTGGCCGCGCGCGTCGCGGCGGATGTCGAACCGGTCCGGGTCCTTGAAGCGCCCCGGGTCGCGGTCGGCGTCCGCCATCGCGATCAGGACGGTGGAGCCCGCCGGGATCGTGACGCCCTCCATCTCCACGTCCGCGAGGGCCAGTCGGTCCGTGCAGGCCTCCACCGGGCCGTCGTAGCGGAGCATCTCCTCGATCGCCCCGTCGAGCAGCGAGAAGTCCGCACGCAGCGCGGCGAGTTGGTCCGGGTGCGCGAAGAGCGCGCGCATGCCGTTGCCGATGAGGTTGACCGTCGTCTCGTGCCCCGCGATGAGCAACAGCACGGACATGCCGATGAGTTCGTCCGGCGAGAGCCGGTCGCCGCCCTCGTCGACGGCGTGGATCATCGCGCTGAGCAGATCCTCACCCGGGTCCCGGCGCTTGGCGGCGATCAGCTCCCGGAGGTAGGCCGTCGTCTCCTGGTAGGCCTGCGCCTCCGCCTCCGCACTGGTGCGCGCCACCATCTCGTTGGACCAGCCGCGGAAGGCGTCGCGGTCCATCCCGGGCACGCCCAGCAACTCACAGATGACGGTCATGGGCAGCGGAAAGGCGAACGAGGCCACCAGGTCGGCCCGCCGCTCCTCCGCCGACGTCATGGCGTCCAGCAGTTCGTCGGTGATCTGCTGGACACGCGGGGCGAGCGCCTCGATGCGGCGCGGTGTGAACTCCCGTGCCACCAGCCGCCGCAGGCGGGTGTGGTCCGGGGGGTCGGACATCAGCATGTGCGCGAGCGCCGGCTGGTCCTGGTCCGTGTTCACGATCTGGGTGATGTCACCGGACTTCATCCAGTCCCGGCTCAGCCGGGGATCGGTGAAGGCGGTACGGCACGCCTCGTACCCGACGACGAGCCACAGCTCCTCGCCGTCGGGAGCGCGCACGTGATGGACGGGCCCCTCCGCGCGGAGCCTGGCGTAGACGGGATACGGGTCGCTGACGAAGTGCGGACTGAGTTCCGCGAGATCGGCAATGGGCCGGGTCACCATGCTGTTCCCCCTGTTCATCATGGGTCCAACGGCACGCTAACCCGGCCCACAGGAGGGACGGACGCCAGTTTTCGGACAGTTTGTCCTGCGTCTCGGACAGTCCGCCCGGCGTCCCGGACCGTCGCCCGGCCTCAGCGCACGGGGTGACCGGATCCGCGCAGGGTCTCCTTGACCTCGGAGATCCGCAGATCGCCGAAGTGGAAGACGGAGGCCGCGAGGACGGCGTCCGCGCCGGAGTCCACCGCAGGCGCGAAGTGCTCCAGCCGGCCCGCGCCGCCGCTGGCGATCACGGGCACGGTGACATGCCTGCGCACCGCCGCGATCATCTCGGTGTCGTAGCCGTCCTTGGTGCCGTCGGCGTCCATCGAGTTGAGCAGGATCTCGCCCGCCCCCAACTCGGCGGCCCGGTGCGCCCATTCGACGGCGTCGATGCCGGTCCTCTCGCGGCCGCCGTGCGTGGTGACCTCGAACGAACCGGACGCGGTACGCCGGGCGTCCACCGACAGCACCAGCACCTGCCGGCCGAAGCGCTCGGCGATCTCACGGATCAGCTCGGGCCGGGCGATCGCCGCCGTGTTGACGCCCACCTTGTCGGCACCCGCCCGCAGCAGCTTGTCGACGTCCTCCGCCGAGCGGACACCGCCGCCGACGGTGAGCGGGATGAAGACCTGCTCGGCGGTGCGCCGCACCACGTCGTACGTCGTCTCCCGGTTGCCCGAGGAGGCGGTGATGTCGAGGAAGGTGAGCTCGTCGGCCCCCTCGGCGTCGTACAGCTTCGCCATCTCGACGGGGTCGCCCGCATCGCGCAGGTTCTGGAAGTTGATCCCCTTGACGACCCGTCCGTCGTCCACGTCCAGACAGGGGATGACACGGACCGCCAGACTCATCCGGCACCTCCCCGGTACGCCTCGACCTCCACCTCGACGACCAGGCTGGGGTCGACGAAGCCGGAGACGATGATCATGGACGCGGCGGGGCGGACCTCGCCGAACAGCTCCTTGTGCGCGCGGCCGACGTCGTCCACGTCACGGGCGTGCGTGAGGTACATCCGCGTCCGCACCACGTGCTCCCGGCCGAGGCCGAGCTCCTTCAGCGCGTCGATGGCGACACCGAACGCGGTGACCGCCTGCTCGTAGGGGCCGCCCGCCGAGATCTGGCCGCCGACGGTCGACGTGCAGCCGGAGACGAGGACCAGGCCGGTCGGCAGCTCGACGGCGCGGGAGTAGCCGAAGGACTCCTCCCACGGGTTCTCCGAGGCGAGACGGCGTACGGAATCGGTCATGCCGACACCGCCGCGAGCGCCTCTTCCAGCGTGAACGCCTTGGCGTACAGCGCCTTTCCGACGATCGCGCCCTCGACACCGGCGGGGACCAGCGAGGAGAGGGCCCGCAGATCGTCGAGCGAGGAGACACCGCCGGAGGCGACGACCGGCTTGTCGGTCGCGGCGCAGACGTTCTTCAGGAGTTCCAGGTTGGGGCCCTGGAGGGTGCCGTCCTTGGCGATGTCGGTGACGACGTACCGCGCGCAGCCCTCGGAGTCGAGGCGGGCCAGCGTCTCGTAGAGGTCGCCGCCGTCGCGGGTCCAGCCGCGGCCGCGCAGGGTCGTGCCCCGGACGTCCAGGCCGACCGCGATCTTGTCGCCGTGCTCGGCGATGACCTTGGCGACCCACTCCGGGGTCTCCAGGGCGGCCGTGCCCAGGTTGACCCGGGTGCAGCCGGTGGCGAGGGCCGCGGCGAGCGAGGCGTCGTCGCGGATGCCGCCGGACAGCTCCACCTTGATGTCCATGGCGCGCGCGACCTCGGCGATCAGCTCGCGGTTGTCACCGGTGCCGAACGCGGCGTCCAGGTCAACGAGATGCAGCCATTCCGCGCCCGAGCGCTGCCAGGCCAGGGCGGCTTCCAGGGGGGAGCCGTAGGACGTCTCGGTGCCGGACTCGCCGTGCACCAGCCGGACGGCCTGGCCGTCGCGGACGTCGACTGCGGGAAGGAGTTCAAGCTTCGGCATTACAGCGTCTCGATCCAGTTGGTCAGCAGCTGGGCGCCGGCGTCGCCGGACTTCTCGGGGTGGAACTGGGTCGCCCACAGCGCGTTGTTCTCCACGGCGGCCACGAAGCGCTCGCCATGGGTGGCCCAGGTGACCTGGGGGGCGCGGATGGCGGCGTTGGTGACCTCCAGCTCCCACTCGTGCACGGCGTAGGAGTGCACGAAGTAGAACCGGGTGTCGTCGTCGGTGCCGGCGAACAGCTTGCTGCCGGCGGGCGCCTCGACGGTGTTCCAGCCCATGTGCGGGACGACGGGCGCCTTGAGCGGGCCGACCGTGCCGGGCCACTCGTCGAGGCCCTCGGTCTCCACGCCGTGCTCGATGCCGCGGCCGAACAGGATCTGCATGCCCACGCAGATGCCCATGACGGGGCGGCCGCCGGAGAGCCGGCGGCCGATGATCCAGTCGCCGCGGGCCCGCTTGAGGCCGTCCATACAGGCCGAGAACGCGCCGACGCCCGGGACGAGGAGTCCGTCGGCGTTCATCGCCGTGTCGAAGTCACGGGTGATCTCGACGTCCGCGCCGACCCGGGCCAGCGCCCGCTCGGCGGAGCGGATGTTGCCGAACCCGTAGTCGAAGACGACGACCTTCTTCGGAGTGCTCATTCCCAGATCCCCTGGATCCGCAGGACACCGGCGACCAGGCACATCACGGACCCGATGCCGAGGAGCACGACGAGGCCCCGGGGCATGTCCTGCTTGATGAAGGAGTACACACCGCCGGCGAGGAAGAGCCCGACGACGATGAGGACGGTGGAGAGGCCGGTCACAGGGCGCCCTTCGTGGACGGGAGGATGCCGGCCGCGCGCGGGTCGCGCTCGGACGCGTAACGCAGGGCGCGGGCCAGCGCCTTGAACTGGCACTCCACGATGTGGTGCGCGTTGCGGCCGTACGGCACGTGCACGTGCAGCGCGATCTGGGCCTGCGCGACGAACGACTCCAGGATGTGCCGGGTCATCGTCGTGTCGTACTCGCCGATCATCGGCGCCATGTTCTCGGGCTCGGTGTGCACGAGGTACGGACGTCCCGACAGGTCCACGGTGACCTGGGCGAGGGACTCGTCCAGGGGCACGGTGCAGTTGCCGAAGCGGTAGATGCCGACCTTGTCGCCGAGCGCCTGCTTGAAAGCGTTGCCGAGCGCGAGTGCGGTGTCCTCGATGGTGTGGTGCGAGTCGATGTGGAGGTCGCCCTCGGTCTTCACGGTGAGGTCGAACAGCCCGTGCCGGC
The DNA here is from genome assembly GCF_050952975.1 of Streptomyces sp. CA-251247. NCBI lineage: Bacteria > Bacillati > Actinomycetota > Actinomycetes > Kitasatosporales > Streptomycetaceae > Streptomyces > Streptomyces sp. CA-251247. The sequence goes on from NZ_CP191861.1 coordinate 2,087,688, forward strand.
CCAGCTGGTCGAGCATGTGGTCGTAGAAGCCGACCCCGGTCGCGACATCGACCTTCCCGGTGCCGTCGAGGTCGATCTCGACGACGACGGACGTCTCCTTGGTGGTGCGTTCGACCCGTCCTACGCGGCTCATGCGCTCTGCTCCTTCTTGCTGCGTTCCTTCATCAAAGCGCGAACCGCATCGAGGAACGCGTCGTTCTCTTCGGGGGTGCCGGCGGTGACCCGCAGCCATCCGGGTACGCCGTTGTCACGGACCAGGACGCCGTGGTCGAGGATCTGCCGCCAGGCCTCGTGCGCGTCGGGGAACCGTCCGAACTGCACGAAGTTGGCATCGGACTCGGTGACCTCGTACCCGATGGCGAGCAGCTCGGCGACCAGGCGGTCCCGCTCGGTCTTCAGCTGCTCGACGTACCCGAGCAGGGTATCGGTGTGTTCGAGGGCGGCGAGCGCGGTGGCCTGGGTGACGGCCGACAGGTGGTACGGCAGGCGGACCAGCTGGACGGCGTCGACCACGGCGGGATCGGCGGCGAGATAGCCCAGACGCAGCCCGGCGGCGCCGAAGGCCTTGGACATGGTGCGCGACACCACCAGGTTCGGCCGGCCCTCGATCAGCGGCAGCAGCGAGGGGCGGTGACTGAACTCCACGTACGCCTCATCGACCACGACCAGGGACGGCTTGGCCGCCTGGGCCGCGTCGTACAGCGCGACGACGGTCTCGGCGTCGACCGCGGTGCCCGTGGGGTTGTTGGGCGAGGTGATGAAGACGACGTCCGGCCGGTGCTCGGCGACGGCCTCCCGGGCCGCCGCCACGTCGATGGTGAAGTCGGCGTGGCGCGGCCCGGAGATCCAGGCGGTGCCGGTGCCCCGGGAGATCAGGCCGTGCATCGAGTACGAGGGCTCGAAGCCGATGGCGACACGGCCCGGCCCGGCGAAGGTCTGGAGCAGTTGCTGGATGACCTCGTTGGAGCCGTTCGCCGCCCAGACGCCCGCGGCGGCCACCTCGTACCCGGTGGTGCGGGTGAGGTAGCGGCCGAGCTCGGTGCGCAGCTCGACGGCGTCGCGGTCGGGGTAGCGGTTGAGGCCGCGGGCGGCCTCCCGGACCCGCTCGGTGATCCGGTCGACCAGCGCCTCGGGCAGCGGGTAGGGGTTCTCGTTGGTGTTCAGCCGGACGGGCACGTCCAGCTGGGGCGCGCCGTACGGGGACTTGCCCCGCAGCTCGTCCCTGATGGGGAGATCGTCGATGCCGGTCACTTCTGCGGCACCTTCCAGCCGAAACGCGCCTTCATGGCGGCGCCGTGCGCCGGCAGGTCCTCGGCCTCGGCGAGAGTGACCACGTGGTGGGTGACCTCGGCGAGGGCGTCGCGGCTGTAGTCCACGATGTGGATGCCGCGCAGGAACGACTGGACGGACAGACCCGAGGAGTGGCAGGCGCAGCCGCCGGTCGGCAGGACGTGGTTGGAGCCCGCGCAGTAGTCGCCGAGGGAGACGGGGGCCCAGGGGCCGACGAAGATCGCTCCGGCGTTGCGGACGCGGGCGGCGACCGCGGCGGCGTCAGTGGTCTGGACCTCCAGGTGCTCGGCGCCGTAGGCGTTGACGACCCGCAGGCCCGCCTCGATGTCGTCGACCAGGACGATCGCGGACTGCTTGCCCGCCAGCGCGGGCAGGATCCGGTCGATCACGTGCTTGGTGGCCGCGACCTGCGGCTCCAGCTCCTTCTCGACCGCGTCGGCCAGCTCCGGGGAGTCGGTGACCAGCACCGCGGCGGCCATCGGGTCGTGCTCGGCCTGGCTGATCAGGTCGGCGGCGACGTGCACCGGGTCGGCGGTGTCGTCGGCGAGGACCGCGATCTCGGTCGGGCCGGCCTCGGTGTCGATGCCGATCCGTCCGGTGAAGTAGCGCTTGGCGGCGGCGACCCAGATGTTGCCCGGACCGGTGACCATGTTGGCGGGGGCGCACCCGTCGGGTCCGGAGGTTCCGTACGCGAACATCGCGACGGCCTGGGCGCCGCCGGCCGCGTACACCTCGTCGACGCCGAGCAGCGCGCACGCGGCCAGGATCGTCGGGTGCGGCCGGCCGCCGGCCGGGTCGCCGTCGAAACGGGGCTTCTGCGGCGGGGAGGCGAGCGCGATCGACTCGACGCCCGCCTCCTGCGCCGGCACGACGTTCATGATCACGGAGGAGGGGTAGACGGAACGGCCGCCCGGGGCGTAGAGCCCGACGCGCTCGACGGGCACCCACTTCTCGGTGACCGTGCCGCCGGGGACGACCTGGGTGATGTGCTCGGCGCGGCGCTGCGCCCGGTGCACGATCCTGGCGCGCCGGATCGACTCCTCCAGCGCGGCCCTGACCTCGGGGTCGAGCTGCTCCAGGGCCTCGGTGAGCGCGGCGCGGGGCACCCGCACCTGCGTCAGCGTGACGCCGTCGAACCTCTCCGCGTACTCGATCAGCGCCGCCGTGCCCCGATGGTGCACGTCCTCGCAGATGGGCCGCACCTTCTCCAGGGCGGCTTCCACGTCGAACTCGGCACGGGGCAACAGGTCACGCAGAGCAGCGCCCTCGGGGAGGGCCTCGCCGCGCAGATCGATTCGAGAGATCACGCAGACAATTCTCTCAGACCTGGTCCGGCCTCCGATCGTCCGTATCAATGGCTGATACACGCCACTCTTTTTGACCATGACCACATGCGTTCAGTTGGTTACTCAGCGGGAAGAACAGCTGTACGAGCCAAGGAAGCGGAGGAGCGGCAGTGACCGAGCCGCTGGACGACGGTCCTCCCGACGGGCTGAGCCCGCCCGAGGAACGCATGTGGAACGCCTTCCGGAACGGAAGCACATACGACCTGAGCGATCCCAATCCCCTGTTGAACGACCCCTTCTCGCCACGCCCCTGGGGTCCCGACCGCAGTGTCCGCGCGTCCATCGTCGCCCGGCTGCTGCTGAGCGGACCGACCGCCCGCCCCGGCCGGGTGGCCGCGCTGAAGCTGCGCGGGATCCAGATCACCGGCACCCTCAAGCTCGCCGGCGGCAGCATCGCCCCGTACGTCGAGCTGAACGGCTGCCGCTTCGAGAACGAACTACTCATGCCCGAGGCGCACTTCACCACCGTGCGCATGGTCGGCTGCGCGATCCCGCGGATCGAGGCGGCCCGGCTGCGCACCGAGGGTGATCTGCATCTGCCGCGCTGCCGCATCGAGCACGGCATCCGCCTCACGGACGCCCAGATCGGCACCGACCTGCTGATCAACCAGATTCATGTGCGGCCCGACCGCAGAGGCCGGGCGATCACCGCGGACGGCATGTCGGTCGCGCAGGACTTACAGGCGGAACTGATAGAGACATACGGAGAGTTCAGCCTGCGCGGCGCGAAGGTCGGCGTCTCGCTCAGCCTGCGCGGCAGCAGACTGCGGGCCGCGGGCGAGCGCCGGGCGCTGAACGCACCCCAGCTCAGCGTGGAGCGGACGCTCTACATGACGGGCGCGTGGGTCAGCGAGGCCACCGGCAACCAGGGCGCCACTCCCCCGTTCGGCACCCCGCGGGGCAGCACCACGGGGCGCGGGACGAGACTTCAGCCGTTCGAGTGCCGGGGCGGGGTGCGTCTCGATGACGGCCGCTTCGGTGACGCGGTCGATCTGAACCGTGCGCGGTTCGTGCTGAACGCGGGCGAGGAGCTGTCACTGCGCCGGATCGTGACACCCGAGCTGCGGTTCAGCGCCGAGCGCCCCGAGGAGGGCCGGGTCGTGCTGAACGGCGCGAAGGTCGTCACTCTGATCGACATGGCGGTCAGCTGGCCGGGCCCGGGAGGCCTCGCGATGGGCGGGTTCGTCTACGAGAACCTCGTCCCCTACGAGGAGTTCCCGCTGAGCAGACGGCTGGAATGGGTGGCCTCGGCGACCCCCGAGTACTCCCCCGAGCCGTACGAACGCCTCGCGACCGTGCTGCGCAACAGCGGCGAGGACGAGGACGCCCGGGAGGTGCTGCTGGCCAAGCAGCGCCGGCGCCGCGAAACGCTGCCGCTGGCCGGGAAGCTGTGGGGCCTGCTCCAGGACTGGACGGTGGCGTACGGCTACCGGCCCGGCCGGGCCGCGCTGTGGATGGCGGTGCTGTGGGCGGCCGGCACGGTCGCCTTCTCCCAGGTGGAACCGGCGCCGATCAAGTCCGGGGAGCATCCCGAGTGGAACGCCCCGCTGTACGCGCTGGATCTGCTGGTGCCAGTGATCAATCTCGGCCAGGACGGCTACTGGCTGCTTGACGGCCGCTGGCAATGGGCCGCGGCCGCGCTGGTGCTGCTGGGGTGGATTCTCGCGACGACGGTCGCGGCCGGCGCGTCCCGTCTCCTGCGGCGCGGCTGAGTCACTTTCTTTACGCTCTCTTGGCTTCCGTCAGGACAACCATCCGGCCGCCACCAAAGCTTCACAGCAATCCTCTGGCGCCGCCCCCACCTGCGGTTTTCAATGGTCCGCACCATGTCATTGCTTCGAGCCCTGATGCGCACCGCACGGAGGGTCCGCACCGCCCCGCGGATCGCCCACGGACTGCCGCCCGACCAGGCGGTTCTGCTCGACGCGCCCGATGAACGGCTCAGTCCTGCCCTCGTGGCGGCAGCGTTCGGGGAGTGGGAACCGGCCGCCAAACTGCTCGCGACCACACGGGAATCAGCCGATTGGGAGGACCGGGACCGCTACGTTCTGCGGCTCGCCGCCTTCGCCCTGAACCGGGACGAATGGCTCACCTCCTGGCTCGCCGTCGCGCCCCGCGACCCGGACGCGCTGGTCCTCAAGGCGGAGCTGGCCGTCCGCCGGGCCTGGGAGTCACCGGCGCGCGCCGAGCGGCTGCGCGAGGTCGGCCCGCTGCTGGACGCGGCGGCGGAGGGAGACCCGGACGATCCGGTGCCGTGGCGGATCGCCCTGGACCACGCGCGCGGGACGCATGCCACGCACACGGCCTTCGAATCGTTGTGGGAGCAGGCCGTCCGCCGCTCGTCGCACCACTACGGATGCCACGTCGCGGCCCTGCAGTACCTGTCCGCCCAGTGGTACGGCTCGCACCGCGAGTGCTTCGACTTCGCCGAGCAGGCGGCGGCCGACGCGCTGCCCGGTTCCCTGGTGCAGGCGCTGCCGGTGCGGGCGGCCTTCGCGCAACTGCTGAGCGGGGACACCAATTCCGTCCAGGACGACCGGATCGACGCGGCGGCCGATCTCGCGGTCGCCCTCTCGGCGGACTACGAGCCCGGCGACCCGTGGCCCGCGGAGGTCCGCAACCTGACGGCGTACGTGCTGGCGGGGCGGCAGCGCTGGGAACCCGCGCTGGAGCAGTTCCGGCTCATCGGGCCGTATGCCACATCCTTCCCGTGGAACCACCTCTCGGACGATCCGCTCGGCCGGTTCCTCGACGCACGGGACGCGGTACGGCTGCAGATCGCTTCCGCGAGACCTCTGCGGGCAAGGGCCGGACGGAGCGGGTCCGCGGACCATTAGGCTTGACCGTTGTGACCACCGCACGTCTCCCCCTCTTCCCGCTCAACTCGGTGCTGTTCCCGGGTCTCGTCCTGCCCCTGAACGTGTTCGAGGAGCGCTATCGCGCCCTCATGCGCGAACTGCTGAAGACGGACGAGTCCGAGCCGCGCCGCTTCGCCGTGGTCGCCATCCGCGACGGCCGCGAGGTCGCGCCGACGCTGCCCGGGATGCCGGACCAGACCGCTCTGCCCGAGCGTGGCCCCACGGCGGGCTTCGGCGACGATCCCGTCCAGGCCTTCCACCCCGTGGGCTGCATCGCCGACGCCGCCACCATCCGTGAGCGCGACGACGGCAGCTTCGAGGTGCTCGCCACCGGTACGACCCGGATCCGGCTGCTCTCGGTCGACGCGAACGGCCCGTTTCTGACGGCCGAGGTGGAAGAGCTCCCGGAAGAGACCGGGGAGGGCGCGGGAGCGCTCGCCGAGGGTGTGCTGCGGGCCTTCCGCAGCTACCAGAAGCGGCTGGCGGGTGCCCGTGAGCGCTCGCTGTCCACGGGAGCGGATCTGCCCGACGAGCCGTCGGTGGTGTCCTATCTGGTCGCGGCGGCGGCCGTGCTGGACACCCCCGCGAAGCAGCGGCTCCTGGAGGCGAAGGACACCGCGGCGCGGCTGCGCGAGGAACTGACGCTGCTGCGCGCGGAGACCGCGGTGATCCGGCATCTTCCGTCGCTGCCCGCGGTCGATCTGACGCGGGCACCGACGAGCCCCAACTGAACAGGAGCCCCTCGACGTGGCGAAGAAGCCCAGGAAGCCGGGCGGCACACCCGCGACGGTCGCGCTGACCGCGGCGGGCACGGAGTTCACCGTGCACGAGTACGCCCATGACCCGGCGTCCGCGTCGTACGGGGAGGAGGCGGCCGAGGCGCTCGGTGTCTCCCCCGACCGGGTCTTCAAGACGCTCGTCGCGGACGTCGACGGCGAACTGACGGTCGCGGTGGTGCCGGTGGCGGGCAAGCTGGATCTCAAGGCCCTGGCCACGGCGGTCGGCGGCAAACGCGCGACGATGGCGGACCCGGCGGCGGCGGAACGCACGACGGGCTACGTCCGTGGCGGGATCTCGCCGCTGGGCCAGCGCAAGCGCCTGCCCACCGTGCTGGACGAGTCGGCGGCCGGCCACCCCACGATCTGTGTCTCGGCGGGCCGCCGCGGCCTGGAGGTCGAGCTCTCCCCGTCGGACCTGGCGGCCCTCACCTCCGCGGTGCTGGCACCGATCGGCCGCGCGTAGGGGCTCGACGGCAGGGGCCGCCTCGACTAGGACCATCCGTACGCGGAAGTCCGATGTGGAGGTACAGCCTCATGTCCAAACGCACCCGCAAGCGCAAGTGGCGCACCCGCAAGTCCAACCACGGCCACCGCCCGGCGTGACGGCCGCGCCCGTGCCGCGGAGGGTGGCCCTCACGGCTGTCCGCTCGCGGCGCGGGTGCGCCGCGGCATCAACCGGGTGAGCAGCCGCAGATCGAGTCCCGGGGCAGGAGCCCCGGCCGGGACCGGGTGACCGGCCCGGGTCAGGCGCCGTGCCGCGGGCCGGACTGCGGACCGTGCCGAGGACCGTCCTGCGGACCGTGCTGAGGACCGTCCTGCGGGCCGTGTTGCGAGCCGTCCCGGGGACCGTAGGCATCCCACTCCGGCTCCACGTCCCGTGGGCCGAACAGCGCCGTCAGTGCCAGGTGGACCACCATCGCCGCCACCGGCCACGCCAGGAATGCCCCGTACGCGTTCAGCTCCAGCGGCGCGTCGAACACGACCCCCTTGCCGACCTCGCGGGCGTGGGCGACCACGTCGTCCGTGGGGCCGAACCACATACCGATGCCCCAGGCCAGCAGTGAGCCGAGCAGGCCGCCGACCGCGAGCGACACCACCAGCGCGATTCCGCCGCGCCTGCGCAGCAGGAAGAGCACCGCCGCGCTCACCGCGCCGAAGGCGAGTGCGAGCAGGGCAAACGTTCCGTCTGCTCCCATCGCCTCTTCGCCCTCGGTGTCCCGCAGGAACACCGCCTTGCCGTCGGAGATCAGCGGCACCCGGGGGGCCAGCCACAGCCACAGCAGCCCCAGCGCCACGCCCGCGACCGCCACCGCGACCAGCACCACGGCGCTGTCCCGCAGATCCGTCCTCAGGTCCGGGTCGTCGGGGTGCGCCCCCTCGTGCCCCTCGGCCCCGTGGTGCGGGTACGCGGGTACGGGACCGGTCGGCGGCGTCTGCCACGGATCGTTCGGGGAGGGCTGATGCGGCGGTGTCAGCGGTGCAGTCACACCGCCATCGTGCCAAACGTGTTCGTCCGGCGCCTCACCGGACCGCCGCCCGCCGGTACGCCCACGTCGCGACCGTCAGCGAAACGACGCCCACCAGCGCGCAGACGGCGAGGTCGAGCGCCACGACGGCCCAGTCGGGGCTCGCCTCGAAGGTCCTGGCAAGGGCCTCGACGCCGTACGTCGACGGCAGCAGATCACGCGCGTACGAGATCGGCCCCGGCAGCCGGTCCGCCGGCAGCACTCCCAGCAGCAGCGCGGCCGACATGCCCAACTGGCCGAGCAGTGTGGCGAATTCCTGGCGCGGTGCGAGCAGGCCGAGCGCCGCGCCGAGCCCGGCGAGCGCGGCCCCGCTCAGCGGGATCACCGCCACGAGCACCCACAGATGCGTCATGGGCAGCTGGAACAGCACGCTGCCGGTGACGGCGGTGACGATCGTGCCGGGCACGGTGAAGGAGGCGTACGCGCCGGCCGCCCCGAGCACCACGGCCGCGGGCGGCACCGGCAGGGTCGCATAGTGGTCCAGACCACCGGTGGCCCGCAGCTGCCCGAAGTACTGGGCGAGCAGATTCAGCGCGACGAACGCGACGACGAGGACCGAGGAGCCGGCGACGACGGCACGCGCCTCGGCACCGCCGTCCACGACCCCGCGCATCAGGACCATGATCCCGACGGACTGGAACGTCGCCACGAAGAGGAGCGGGATCCTGGCCACCCGTGCCCGCGACAGCTGCGCGCGGTACACGGCACCGAGGGCCGGCAGCAGCCGGGCCCGTGGTGCGAGCGGCGCGGCGGGTTCGGCCGCCGCGCTGTGGACCCTGATCTGTCCGGTTTTCCCGGACACCGCCTCCGCGGGAACGATGCTCACGCTTTGACCAGCCCCTTCGTCGCGTTCCCCCCGAGCGCCAAGTACACGTCCTCCAGGCTGGGCGTCGTCAGCGTGAAGTCGTCGAGTGCGGCGAACGCCGCTCCCCCCGTCACAGCGGCGACCGCGGCCCGCGCCTCGTCGGGCGCCAGTCGCAGCACCCAGCGGCGCCCCGACTGCTGCGCGGAGCCGTGCAGCGCGGCGACCTCGGGCACGTCCAGCGGCGCCCGGTCCCGCCACACCAGCTCGACCCGCACCTCACCCGCGACCCGTTCCTTCAGCCCGCCCGGGGTGTCGCAGGCGATCACCCGGCCGCGCTCCAGGACGGCGACACGGTCGAGGACGGTCTCCGCCTCGATCACGTTATGAGTTACGAGCACGACCGTCGTTCCGTTCACGGCGCGGCGCCGGTCGACGGCCGCCCACACCGCGCGGCGCGCGACGGGGTCCATACCGGTCGTCGGCTCGTCCAGAACCAGCAGCGGGCGCTCACCGACCAGCGTGGCGGCGAAGCAGGCCAGTCGGCGCTGCCCGCCGGACAGCTTCTTCAGCGGCCGCCCGGCGAGCGCCGTCAGCCCGAGCTCCTCCAGGACGGAGTCCCGCTCGGCCCGCGCGTCCCGGGTGGTCAGTCCGCGCAGCCGCCCGGTCGTCTCGGCGGCCAGCGCGACGGTCAGCTCGTCCAGCGCCGTGGACTCCTGCCCGAGGTACCCGACGAGCCGCGCGGCCCGCTCCGGGTGGCGTACGAGATCGTGGCCGAGCACCTCGACGCTGCCCGAGTCGGGCCGCATCAGACCGGTCAGCTGGCGTACGAGGGTGGACTTGCCGGCGCCGTTCGGGCCGAGGAGACCGAAGATCTCACCGCCCCGGACCTCCAGGCTGATCCCGTCGGTGGCCCTCACCTCGGGCGTCGCGGGAACCCCCCGCCGGGCGCGCACGGCGGGGTACGTCTTGACCAGTCGCCGCACCACGCACACCGTACTCACGAGGTACGAGACTACGGGGTCGCCGGGGCTACTCCCCGGCCGGGGCGTGTTCCGCCGCCGCCCGGACGTCGATCTCCCGCCAGAATCCGGCCCGGATCGCATAGCGGTCGTGTTCGTCGATCTGGTCGTCCTTATGGGCCAGCAGACCGAAACGTGCTGCGTAGCGCAGCAGTTCTCCGTCGATGCGGTGCGGGATCCGCGGGTACATCGTCGACAGCTTCTGCACATGGCCGGCCTCCGGCAGTCGCGCCATCCAGCGCCGGGCGAACACCTGACCGACCTCGAAGGGGTCGCCGCCGACCGTCGTGATGTCCTCCTCGCGGTCGGCCCAGCGCTGCTCGGCGCTGGTGAGCTGAGCCAGCGTCGGCAGCGAGGCCGTCTCCGGCGGCTCGCCCAGCGCACCGCCGGCCCGCTCGACCCAGCCCTTGTCCGAGGACCAGCGCAGGGTGGCGTTCGCGGGGTGGTGCGGGGGGTGCGGTCCGGGAGCCCGCAGACTCGCCAGGTCCTTCGGCGTGGGCACGCCCTTGGAGGAGGCGGCGGGGGCGGGAGGGGCCGCGGCGCCGTTGTCGGTGGGCTCGGGCGGCGCGCCGTTGCGTGCGGCCTCGGCGGCCCGCTCCTGGGAGGCGGCGAGCGCCGACTCGGGCAGGGGCGCCGACAGGATCGCCGCGATCTCCGGCCGCGGGACGGGCGGCGGCGCGCAGACGCCGGTGAGCTCCTTGGCCCGTACGGCCCGGGTGATCCAGGCGCGGTCGAGCACCCGCCGCTCATCGGCCTCGGCGACCAGGTCCTCGGACTGGTTGTAGTCGCCGTCGGCGGCCTGCACCGCCCACAGGTGCACGGCCACGCCGTGCTCCTTGGCGGACATCAGACCGGGCAGCAGATCTCCGTCGCCGGTCACCAGGACCACGTCGGAGCATGCGCGATTTCTGGCCAGTTCGGTGAGCTCGGCGTGCATGGCCGCATCCACGCCCTTCTGAGCCCAGCGTCCGTCGCTGCGGGTCAGTGCGCCGAGGCGGACCGTCACCCGGGGCATCACGCGCAGCCGGCGGTGTTCGGGCTGCGGCACGCGGTCGGGGGCTCCGTCGAACCAGTAGATACGCAACAGCGGGCGCTCGGTATCGGCTTCGGCGAGTTCGCGAAGGCCTTGAATAAGTGCGGAATGGTCGACAGTGATCCGGGAACGTGCCGGTTCCCCGGCAAGCAGGCTCGCGGCGGCGCCCAGCAGATATCCGGCGTCAACCAGGACAACGCAGCGGTCCACGCGTTCCACCTTCTTTCGGGAACTTCGGGAACTTCGGAATAAGAAAAGGGTCCGGACCGGAAAAGGGTTCCGGACCGGGGATTCTTGCGGGTTTCCTTCGAGTCTGCCCGACCACATGAGGCTTAACGGCCGGAACTCGATCATCGGCGTGGCGGATCCCGTGTCAAGGCCTGTGACATGGGGTCTTTACCCACCGCTATGATCCAAAATGCGGCGTATCGTCCTATATGTGAGTCTGATCGCGGCCCTGGCCCCTAGATCCCAGTGGAGGCACACCATGGCCAAGAACAAGAATCGCAAGGGCAGCCAACAGGAGCGCGCGGCGTCCCCGGCGGAGCGTGGCACCGAACAGGCGAAGACGACCGCCTACGAGTCCCAGTCCCGCCCGCAGACGCAGGCTCAGGGCAGCCCGGCGGACGTTGCCCGTAAACATCAGCGGCGCTTCGGTCACAACTGACCGGCCCGCATCCAGCGGAAGGGGCGCGCCCGTGACGACGGGCGCGCCCCTTCCGGGTGTTCGGGCACGATGGCCCGGATGCGGTGTCAGCCCGCCAGACAGGACGGGCCGAGCAGCACCTTGAGGTCGCCGAACAGGGCCGGGTCCGCCTGCACACGGTGCCGGTCGAGCCGCAGCACCGTCGTCTTGCGCGGCCCCTGAAGCTTGATCCGTACCTCGGTGTTGCCCTTGTGATGGCTGAGGATCTCCCCGAGCCTGCTCACCATCGGCGGGGTCACCTTCACCGTGGGGATGGTGACGACGACCGGGGCGTTGGTGCCCGCGGACGACAGATCGGGAACCATCAGTTCCATGGCGACGAGCCGCGGAATGTCCTCGCGCTTGTCGAGCCGTCCCTTGACGAAGACGACCGTGTCCTCGACGAGCTGGGTGGACACCAGCTGGTAGGTCGCGGGGAAGAACATGCACTCGATGGAACCGGCCAGGTCCTCGACGGTCGCGATGGCCCAGGCGTTGCCCTGCTTGGTCATCTTGCGCTGGAGGCCGGAGATGATGCCGCCGATGGTGACGACCGCGCCGTCCGCGTGCTCGCCGCCGGTGAGCTGGGAGATCGCCGCGTCCGTCTTGTCGCTGAGGACATGCTCGATACCGAAGAGCGGGTGGTCCGAGACGTACAGCCCGAGCATCTCGCGCTCCTGGGCGAGCAGATAGGACTTGTCCCACTCGATGTCGGAGAACTCCACGTCGAGACCGAAGCCGGGCTCGGAACTGTCGTCCGCGTCGCCCATGCCGCCGAAGAGGTCGAACTGCCCCTCGGCCTCCTTGCGCTTGACCGCCACCACGTTGTCGATCATCGGCTCGTGGTGGGCGACGAGGCCCTTGCGGGTGTGGCCCATCTCGTCGAAGGCGCCGGCCTTGATGAGGGACTCCACGGTCCGCTTGTTGCAGACGACCGCCTCGACCTTGTCGAGGAAGTCGGGGAACGTCGTGTACTTCCCCTTGGCCTTGCGGGAGCGGATGATCGACTCGACCACGTTCGTCCCGACGTTGCGGACGGCGGACAGGCCGAAGAGGATCACGTCGTCGCCCTGCGCGGCGAAGTTCGACTGGGACTCGTTCACATTGGGCGGCAGCACCTTGATGCCCATGCGGCGGCACTCGTTGAGGTAGACCGCGGACTTGTCCTTGTCGTCCTTGACCGAGGTGAGCAGCGCGGCCATGTACTCGGCGGGGTAGTTCGCCTTGAGGTACGCGGTCCAGTAGGTGACCAGGCCGTAGGCCGAGGAGTGCGCCTTGTTGAACGCGTATCCGGCGAAGGGGACCAGGACGTCCCACAGCGCCTGGATCGCCTCGTCGGAGTACTTGTTCTTGCGGGCCCCCTCCTGGAACAGGACGAAGTTCTTCGCCAGTTCCTCGGGCTTCTTCTTGCCCATCACACGACGGAGGATGTCGGCCTCGCCGAGGGAGTACCCGGCGATGATCTGGGCGGCCTTCTGGACCTGCTCCTGATAGACGATCAGGCCGTAGGTGACGCCGAGGACCTCCTTGAGAGGCTCCTCCAACTCCGGGTGGATCGGCGTGATCTCCTGCTGCGCGTTCTTGCGGAGCGCGTAGTTCGTGTGGGAGTTCATGCCCATCGGGCCCGGGCGGTACAGGGCCGAGACGGCGGAAATGTCCTCGAAGTTGTCGGGCTTCATCAGCCGCAGCAGCGAGCGCATCGGGCCGCCGTCGAACTGGAAGACACCCAGCGTGTCACCGCGGCACAGCAGTTCGTACGTCGTCGGGTCGTCCAGCGGGAGAGCGAGCATCTCCAGGTCGATGCCCTTGTTGGCCTTCACCATCTTGATGGCGTCGTCCATGATCGTGAGGTTGCGCAGGCCGAGGAAGTCCATCTTCAGCAGGCCGAGCGACTCGCACTGCGGGTAGTCCCACTGCGTGATGGTCACACCGTCGGTGTGCCGCACCCAGATCGGCGCGTGGTCGACGATGGGCTCGCTGGACATGATGACGCCGGCGGCGTGCACACCCATCTGCCGGACCAGGCCCTCGACGCCCTTGGCGGTGTCGATGACCTTCTTCACGTCCGGTTCGTTCTCGTACATCCCGCGGATCTCGCCGGCCTCGCTGTAGCGGGGGTGCGAGGTGTCGGTGATGCCGGACAGATCGATGCCCTTGCCGAGGACGTCCGCCGGCATCGCCTTGGTGAGCCGGTCGCCCATCGCGTACGGATAGCCGAGGACCCGGGCGGAGTCCTTGATGGCGTTCTTCGCCTTGATCTTGCCGTAGGTGCCGATCATGGCGACCTTGTCGGCGCCGTACTTCTCGGTCACGTACCGGATCACCTCGACGCGCCTGCGCTCGTCGAAGTCGATGTCGACATCGGGCATGGACACGCGCTCGGGGTTGAGGAAGCGCTCGAAGATCAGTCCGTGCTCGATCGGGTCGAGGTCGGTGATGCCCATGGCGTACGCCACGATCGAGCCGGCCGCGGAGCCTCGGCCGGGGCCGACCGCGATGCCGTTGTTCTTGGCCCACATGATGAAGTCGGCGACCACGAGGAAGTATCCGGGGAACCCCATCTGGATGATGACGTCCATCTCGTACTCCGCCTGCTTCTGGCGGTCGGCGGGGACGCCGGAGGGATAGCGGCGCTCCATGCCGCGCCGCACCTCCTCCTGGAACCAGGTGACCTCGGTGAAGCCGTCGGGGATCTCGAACTTCGGCATGAGGTTCTTGGCCTCGAACATGCCGGTCGTGTCGATCTGCTGGGCGACCAGGAGGGTGTTGGCGCACCCCTCCTGCCAGGCGTCCGAGGAGTCCACCGCGTACATCTCGTCGGTGGACTTGAGGTAGTAGCCGGTGCCGTCGAAGCGGAAGCGGTCCGGGTCCGAGAGATTCTTGCCGGTCTGGATGCACAGCAGCGCGTCGTGCGCCGTCGCCTCGTGGGAGTAGGTGTAGTGCGAGTCGTTGGTGACGAGCGGCGGGATGCCGAGCTTCTTGCCGATCTCCAGCAGCCCGTCACGGACCCGGCGCTCGATCTCGATGCCGTGGTCCATCAGTTCCAGGAAGTACCGGTCCTTGCCGAAGATGTCCTGGTACTCCGCCGCCGACTTCAGCGCCTCGTCGAACTGGCCGAGCCGCAGCCGGGTCTGGAGCTCGCCGGACGGGCAGCCGGTCGAGGCGATCAGCCCCTCGGACCACTGGGCGATGGTCTCCTTGTCCATCCGCGGCCACTTCTGGAGCCAGCCCTCGGCGTACGCGTCGGAGGAGAGCCGGAAGAGGTTGTGCAGTCCGGTCCTGTTCGCCGCCCAGATCGTCTTGTGCGTGTAACCACCGGAACCGGAGACGTCGTCGCGCTTCTGGTGCGGCTGTCCCCACTGGATCTTGCGCTTGTTCCGCCGGGACTCCGGGGCCACATACGCCTCGATGCCGATGATCGGAGTGACGTCGGCCTTCTTCGCCGAGTGGAAGAAGTCGTACGCCCCGTGGAGGTTGCCGTGGTCCGTCATCGCGATGTGCGACATGCCCATTTCGTTGCACGCGTCGAACATGTCCTTCAGCCGCGCGGCACCGTCCAGCAGCGAGTACTGGGTGTGCACATGCAGGTGCGTGAACGGCGGCTTGGTCACGGCGGGGGCCTCCGGGGAACGGCGAGTGGCGGGTAACGGACGGTCTGGGGGGACAGCGTGGAAGTCTACGACTCTCCACTGACAATCGCGGGGCACTCCCGAGTACCTTCGAGCGTTGGAGGGGCGGAAGCACTGTCCCATTTGTCATGCACCAGGAGGCACCCAGCGATGTCGGTACCGCACACCGCCGAGGTCACGGCCGAACAGCGCGGTGAGCAGATCCTCGCCGTATTCGGGACCGCCTTCGGCGAGCTCCTGGCCGCCGATCCGGCCGCCTTCCGGGTCAAGTTCCGGAAGATGGCGGCCTCCGCGTTCGCCTTCTACCGCGGCACCGCCTGCCTCTTCTACCACGACCTCGAGCGGGAACAGCACGGCGGTCCCTACCTGGACGAGCGCACCGGCAGGGTGTGGATCCACGGCGATCTGCACGCCGAGAACTTCGGCACGTACATGGACGCCAACGGCCGGCTGATCTTCAACGTCAACGACTTCGACGAGGCCTATGTCGGCCCGTTCACCTGGGACCTGAAGCGGCTGGCCGCGTCCCTGGCCCTGATCGGCTACACCAAGGCCCTCAGCGACGAGCAGATCACCGAGCTGGTGCGGATCTACGCCGCCGCCTACCGCGAGCGCATCCACGCCCTGGCAGCCGGCGCCAAGAACGACGAGGTGCCGCCCTTCACGCTGGACACCGCCGAGGGCCCGCTGCTGGACGCGCTGCGCGTGGCCCGCTCGCTGACCCGCTTCGGCCTGCTCGACTCGATGACGGAGATCCGGGACTTCGAGCGCCGCTTCGCCTCCGGCGGGGGCACGATCGAGCTGGACGCGGCGACCCGGTACAAGGTGCTGGCGGCCTTCGACGGCTATCTGGAGACGCTGCCCGAGTCCAGCCTGACCCGCCCCGACTCCTACCGGGTCAAGGACGTGGTCGGCCGGCGCGGCATCGGCATCGGCTCCGCCGGCCTCCCCTCGTACAACATCCTGCTGGAGGGCAACAGTGACGCCCTCGAGAACGACGTCGTGATCTACATGAAGCAGGCGCAGACCCCGGCGGTCTCCCGGCACATCGACGACCCGTCGGTGCGGGAGTACTTCCAGCACGAGGGTCACCGCACGGTGATCTCGCAGCGCGCGCTCCAGGACCACGCCGATCCGTGGCTGGGCTGGACCGAGCTCGACGGCGCCGGCCAGCTGGTCGCCGAGGTCTCGCCGTACGCGGTGGACCTGGACTGGTCGGACATCGACGACCCGGAGGAGATCGCGGCGGTCGTCGCGGACCTCGGCCGGGCCACCGCCACGATGCACGGGGCCGCCGACGACGAGAGCGGTCACTCGCTGGTGCCGTTCTCGACCGAGCGGGCCATCGACGCGGCGATCGCGGCGGACGAGGACGGTTTCGCCGATCTGCTGGTCGACTTCGCGCACAGCTACGGCTCCCGGGCGCGCAGGGACCACCAGATCTTCGTGGACCTGTTCCGCAACGGCCGGATCCCCGGTCTGTAGCCGGTCCGTCCGGCGACCGGATCCGTTAAGAACCCTCTCAGGGAGCCATGGGAGACTCCCCGGTGATGAATCTGTCGGGTGTGCAGCTCAGGGGGCTGCGGGCAGCGATCTTCACGGCACTGGTCGTGACGCTGTCCGCCGCCTCCCATGTGCTGCTCTCCCGCTCCCCGCTCCCGTGGACGACCCTCGCCGGGATGTCGGCGCTGGTCTTCGGCGTCGCCTATCTGCTGTCCGGGCAGGAGCGCGGCTTCTGGCGGATCGCGGGCCTGCTCGTCCCCCTGGAGCTGGCCGCGGACACCGTCTTCACCGCCGGCCAGGACGTCTGTTACGGCCCGGGCGGCGGACCGGTCGCCGGTTCGCTGCGCACGGTCGGCTTCGACGTGCTCTGCGGCGGCAGTGTGGGCAGCGGGCTGCCGGGGGTGGCCGCGGCCGACCCGGGCGCGGCGAACCTGCTGCACTCCGCCGACCCCGCCGTGCCCTGGCTGCTGCTCGCCGCTCATGTCTCGGTCGGCCTGCTCGCCGCGGCCTGGCTGCGGCGCGGCGAGTCCGCGCTGGCCGGCCTCGTACGGGCGGTCGGCGCCTTCGCGTTCCGGCCACTGCTGCTGGCCGTCGCCGCGGTGGGGGCGGCGGACGGATCCGCGGGAACCGTCGCCCGGCGCGCACCGGTCCGGGCGGCGCGGGCCCGCGCACGGCTGCTGGTGCATTCCGTCGGACGGAGGGGACCGCCGAGCTCGGCCGCGGTACTCGCCTGAGCCCACAGTCCCCTTCCGGATTCCCGGACTTCCCGGTACCGAGATACCCCGGTACGTCCCGGTTTCCGTGTCCCCGGCGTTTCCCCGTATCCGCGGATACGACATCCCACGGAGTGAACAACCATGAGTGCACGTAACAGCCAGGCCAACAAGGCGGCGGCCCGCGAGCGGCTGCGCCAGGAGCGCGAGCGCCAGGCCAAGAAGGACAAGACCCGCCGCCAGCTCATCGTCATCGGCTCGACGATCGTGGTCCTCGCGATCGCGGGCGGCGCCGGATACGCCGTGATGCAGGCCAACAAGCCGGATCACTGGGAGTCGGTGAAGGACGAGAAGACCGTGACCGCGCCCAAGAACACCGAGGGCACGAACGGCACGACCGTCGTCATCGGCAAGCCGGCCGCGAAGAAGACGCTGGAGCTGTACGAGGACTCCCGCTGCCCGGTCTGCGCGAGCTTCGAGCAGGCGGTCGGCGAGACGGTCACCAAGGACGTCGCCGACGGCAAGTACAAGCTCAAGTACGTCGGCGCCACCTTCATCGACAACGCCGACCAGGGCGAGGGTTCGAAGAACGCGCTGAGCGCGCTCGGCGCCGCACTCCAGGTGAGCCCCGATGCCTTCACGGCGTACAAGGCCGCTCTGTACTCGTCGAAGTTCCACCCCGAGGAGAGCCAGGACAAGTTCGCCAAGGACTCCTACCTCCT
This sequence comes from Streptomyces sp. CA-251247, assembly GCF_050952975.1. Lineage (NCBI taxonomy): Bacteria > Bacillati > Actinomycetota > Actinomycetes > Kitasatosporales > Streptomycetaceae > Streptomyces > Streptomyces sp. CA-251247. The sequence continues at coordinate 2,105,596 of NZ_CP191861.1, forward strand.
GGAGGTCGCCGACTCCGTCCCGGCGCTCAAGTCCAACGCCGAGTTCAAGAAGAACGTCGAGGACGGGACGTTCGACGCGTGGGCGATGAAGATGTCCGCGACGTTCGACAAGAGCGGTGTCGGCGGTACGCCGACGCTGAAGATGGACGGCAAGAAGATCACGGCGGAGGGCACCGACAACCCGCCGATGACCGTGGAGCAGTTCCGGACCTCGCTCGACAAGGTGCTCAAGGGCTGATCCGCGCGGCTTCACGGCCCGCCCCGCAGGCCCGGTGACCGAAAGGTCCCGGGCGGGCGGGCGGCCGCCAGGGAACGCGCCGGTTGACCGTTCCGGATGGGCGGGCGAACTTTGACAGTTCGCTCGCCCATTCGCCTTACCGGTCAGTAGTCTGATCGGCCGTGACCAGTCGAACCCCGTCAACTCCCAGCCGCCGCACGGTCGTCAAGGCCGCTGCCGCCACTGCTGTCGTCGCTGCGCCCGCCATAGCGGTCGCCGCCTCCGCCTCCGCCTCCGCGGCCACCGCCGCCCTGGCTCCGGCCTTTCTGCACGGCCTCGCCTCCGGTGACCCTCTGCCCGACGGCGTACTGCTGTGGACACGCATCACCCCCACACCTGAGTCCCTCCCGGGCTCGGACAAGGGCCCCGACACCGCGGTCGGTTGGGAGGTCGCGGAGGACAGCGCCTTCACCAAGGTCGTCGCCCGTGGCGCCACCACGTCGACGGCCGAGACGGACCACACCGTCAAGGCGGACGTGAGGGGCCTGCGCCCGGCGACCGTCTACTGGTTCCGTTTCACCGCCGGGACCACCGTGTCCGCCGTGGGCCGCACCCGTACCGCTCCGGCCACCGACGCCGCGACGTCGGGGGTGCGCTTCGGTGTGGTCTCCTGCGCCAACTGGGAGGCCGGCTACTTCTCCGCCTACCGGCACCTGGCCGCCCGCGCCGACCTGGACGCGATTCTCCATCTCGGCGACTACATCTACGAGTACGCGGCGGGCGGTTACCCGGAAGAGCAGTACGGCGTACGGCAGCACTCGCCCCGCCACGAGATCCTCACGCTCGCCGACTACCGGCTCCGCCACGCCACCTACAAGACGGACCCGGACCTCCAGGCGCTGCACGCCGCGCACCCCGTGGTCGCGATCTGGGACGACCACGAGATCGCCAACGACGCCTGGTCCGGCGGCGCCGAGAACCACACCCCGGGCACCGAGGGCGACTACGCGGCCCGCGCGGCCGCCGCCCGCCGGGCGTACTTCGAGTGGATGCCCGTGCGCGCCTCCACCGAGGGCACGGTCTACCGCAGGCTCCGCTTCGGCAAGCTGGCGGATCTGCATCTGCTGGATCTGCGGTCCTTCCGCTCGCAGCAGTCGTCGATCGGCAACGGCGGTGTGGACGACCCGGACCGCACCATCACCGGCCGTGCCCAGCTGGACTGGCTGAAGGCCGGGCTGGCCGGGTCCGACGCGGCGTGGAAGCTGGTCGGCACCTCGGTGATGATCTCGCCGGTCGCCTTCGGAGCGCTGCCGGCCCATCTGCTGGAGCCCATCGCGGAGTTGCTCGGTCTGCCCAAGGGCGGCCTGGCCATCAACGTCGACCAGTGGGACGGCTACACCGACGACCGCCGGGAGCTGCTGGCGCACCTCACGCAGCGCGGGATCAAGAACACGGTCTTCCTCACCGGTGACATCCACATGGCATGGGCCAACGACGTGCCGGTCAAGGCCGCGACGTACCCGCTGTCCCCGTCCGCCGCGACCGAGTTCGTCGTGACGTCGGTGACCTCGGACAACCTGGACGACATCCTCCATGTCGCACCGGGGACCGTCTCCGTCGTCGCGCAGGCGGCGGTCAGGGCCGCCAACCGCCATGTGAAGTGGCTGGACATGGACAGCCACGGCTACGGCGTCCTCGACGTGACCGCCGAGCGCTCGCAGATGGACTACTACGTGCTGTCCGACAAGAAGAAGCGCGAGGCGACCGCCACGTGGGCCCGGTCGTACCGGACGCTGAACGGCACGCAGAAGGTCGAGCGGGTGAACCAGCCGGTGCGCTGAGGCACTCGGCCCGCCGGTCCCCGCGGCCCGGGAACCAACGGGTGAAGAAAGAACCCTGTGCGGGTGTGATGACGCAGAGCTGCTCTAACCTGACGCCATGCATGCGCCGGGGGACGTGATCGACGGGCGGTTCGAGCTGATCGAGCCGCTGGGCAGTGGCGGTATGGGCACGGTGTGGCGGGCTCGCGACACCGTGCTCCACCGCGAAGTCGCCCTGAAGGCGGTGCGGTCGGAGGCCGGGACCTCCGGCGCCGTGCGGGAGCGGGTGCTCCGCGAGGCCCGGGCACTCGCCCGGCTCAGCCACCCGCATGTGGTGACGATCCATCACATCGTGGACGGCGAACCGCATCCGTGGATCGTGATGGAGCTGGTGCGGGGCACCACGCTCCAGGACCGGCTCGGCCGTGGTCCCCTCGCACCCGTGGAGGCGGCGCGCATCGGCCGTCAGGTGCTCTCGGCGCTGCGCGCCGCCCACGCGGCGGGCATTCAGCACCGCGATGTGAAGCCCGCCAATGTGCTGCTGCGGGACGGCCCCGGGGGCGGGGCCGTGCTCACCGACTTCGGTATCGCCGCGCTCCAGGGCTCGGCCTCGCTCACGGCCACCGGTGAACTCATCGGTTCCCCCGAGTACATCGCCCCCGAGCGCATCCGCGGCCGGGACGACGATCCGGCCTCCGACCTGTGGTCGCTGGGGCTGGTGCTCTACGTGTCCGTCGAAGGGCTGAGCCCGCTGCGCAGGGGGACGACCCTGGCCACGCTCGCCGCCGTGCTGGACGAGGACGTACCGCCGCCGGTGCGCTCCGGTCCGCTCGCACCGGTACTGCGGGCCCTGCTCGTACGCGACCCGGCGGGCCGCCCCGACGCGCGGCAACTGGACGCCATGCTGGCGCAGGTGGAGTCCGGCATGCTGCCGCACTGGGCCGGCCCGACGATGACGGCGACCGCGCCGCCCCCGGTGATGCCGGGCCCGGTACCTCCCGTCCCCACCCAGCTGGACAGTCCGCGGCCGACGGTCCCGCAGCCGCCGCCGTTGCCGGACCGGACGAGCAGTAAACCTCGCGGGGCCGTCGTCGCCGCTGTGATCGCGGTGGCGGTGGCGATCACCGCCGCGACCGCTCTGGTGCTCGTCCTGCGGGACCAGGGCAAGGACAACGCGGGCGGCCAGGGCGGCCCGACCGGGTCCACCGCGTCGACGCCGGCAGCGACGACGAGCGATCCAGGGCCCACGCCGAGCCCCAGCCCCACCCCGTCACCCACGCCGACGCCCACGCCCACTCCGACGCCGAGCAGCCCCGACGAGTCCTCGGACCCGCCCCGTCCGCCGGCCACCGGCGGCTGGATCGCCCAGCTCTACTCCGAGCCCCTCGGCACCGGCACCGCCGCACGTGACGTACGCCTCGCGAAGGTCCGCGCCACCGTGCCCGAGGCCGTCTTCGTCCGCAGCGACGACTACGCCTCGCTGCGCCCGGGGTTCTGGGTCATCTACGCACCCGGCCCCTTCGCGGACGGCCGGGCGGCACTGGCCTTCTGCGCCGAACGCGGCAGGACGTCACCGAGCACCTGCATCGGGCGCTATCTGAGCACGAGTTCGGCCGACTACGGCCTCCAGTGCCGCCCCACGGCGGCCGGCGCCTCGGGCCGCTGCACCCGGCCCTGAGCCCGCCCCCGAACATGGCCGGACCCCAACACCCGTCCTACGGCGTGCCGTCCAGGGATGCGAGGAAGGCGAGAGCGACCCGCCAGGTCTGCTCGGCGGCGTCCTCGTCGTAGTCGGGCAGGTCCGGGTCGGTGTAGAGATGCCCGGCGCCCGCGTAGCGGTAGACCTCGACATCGGCTCCGGCCCTCCCCATCCCGAGATACCAGGCGGTCAGCCAGTCGTGCGGCTCGAAGGGGTCGGGGTCCGCGACATGCAGCTGCACCGGCAGGTCGTCGACCGCCGCGTTCTCCGCGATGTCGGAGGTGCCGTGCATCAGCAGCAGCCCGCGGGCCTTCTCGTCGCCGAGCGCCAGCGTCTGCGCGACGGAGGCGCCGAGCGAGAAGCCGGCGTAGACGAGACCCCGGTCCGAGCGGGGCGCCGCGGCGAGAACCGCCCTTTTGAGCAGTTCGTCCTTTCCGATCCCGTCCTGGAAGGCCATGCCCTCCTCGGTGCTCCCGAAGGTCCTGCCCTCGAAGAGATCCGGGGTCCAGACCGTGTGACCTGCGGCTTCCAGGCGCTCGGCGGCCTGGCGCACACCGTGACGAAGGCCATACGTCGAATGGAAAAGCATGATGTCCATGCCGTCAGGTTACGTTCGTGGGCATGGAGAACGTGCTGCGCCCGTTGATCGTCATCGGTGGCTCGGTCGTCCTCACGCTGTTCGTGGGATGGCTGGTCGACCTGCTGCTGCGCCGAGAGGACACCCGCCACACCGAGACCCCGCTGTGGGGTCTGCTGCGGCGGTGCCGCCTGCCCCTGCAGGTCGTCCTGTGCACGGCGATCCTGAGAGCCACCTACCGCCAGGCGCAGATCGAGAGCATCCGCGAACACCACCGGGGCATCGGCCAGGTGCTGACCCTGGTGCTGATCGGCGCCTCCGCCTGGCTCGTCGTGCGCATCGCGACGGCCATCGTCGAGTCCACCTACACCCGTTACGCCGCGGCCACCCGCGACCCGGCCCGGGTACGCCGGGTGCGCACCCAGGTGACCCTCATCCAGCGGGTCGTCATCGCCGTGGTCGGTGTGGTGGCCTTCGCGGCGATGCTGCTGACCTTCCCCGCCATGCGCGCCGTCGGGACCTCGATGCTGGCGTCGGCGGGTGTCCTCGGCATCGTCGCCGGTGTCGCCGCCCAGTCGACGCTGGGCAACCTGTTCGCGGGACTCCAGATCGCGTTCGGCGACATGGTGCGCATCGGCGACACCGTGGTGGTGGACGGCGAGTGGGGAACGGTCGAGGAGATCACGCTCACCTTCCTCGCCGTCCGGACCTGGGACGAGCGCCGGATCACCATGCCTGTGTCGTACTTCACCAGCAAGCCGTTCGAGAACTGGTCCCGCGGCGGTGTGCAGATGACCGGCACCGTCTTCTTCCATCTGGACCACTCCACACCGGTGCCGGAGATGCGCGAGAAGCTCCGTGACGTCCTGCGCGAGTGCCCGGCCTGGGACGGCCGCGACTGGTCGCTCGCCGTCACGGACACCACGCCGTCGACGATCCAGGTACGCGCGGTGATGACCGCGAAGGACGCGGACGACATCTGGACCGTGCGGTGCGCGGTGCGCGAGCAGCTGATCGCCTGGCTGTCCGACCAGCATCCGTACGCGCTGCCGCGGATCGCCACCGCCCACGCCGTGGAGCGGGAGGAGAAGCCGGCCGAGCTCACCCAGGACCAGATCGCGCCGGAGGAAGGCACTCCACGGACCGGCCGCGGCTGACCCACGGGGTGTCCGCGATGCACAGAAACCCCGGCTCTCATCCGAGCGCCGGCGCCGGGCGTCCCGGCCCTCAGTGGCCGCGCTCGGCGCCGCCGTTGACCTGGATGACCTGGGCCGTGATGTGGCCGGCCGCCGACGAGGCGAGCCAGCGCAGGGTCTGCGCCACATCGCCGGGGTGACCGATCCGCCCGGTCGCGGTCTCCGCGACCAGGGCGCTTCGGCGCTCCTCGGGGAAGTCACCGCCGCCGAAGAACTCGGTCTCCTCGACGAACCCCGGCGCGACGACGTTGACCGTGATCCCGCGCGGTCCGAGTTCGCGGGCGAGCTTGAAGGCGTACGGATGCAGCGCGGCCTTGGCTGCCGCATACGGCGCGAGGCCGGACCCCCGGTACGCCGCGATCGAGCTGAGGAACAGCACCCGGCCCCCGGGGGTGGCCAGATGGCCGCGGGTGGCCTCGGTGAGCAGGGCGGCCGTGAGGGTGTTGAGCCGGAAGTTCAGGGTCCAGTCGCGGGCGACGGCCTCCAGCGGGTCGTCGTCGTACGCGGAACGCTGCTCCAGACGTCCGTTGCCGCCCGCGCTGTGCACGAGGACGTCGACGGTGCCGTACTCGCGCTCCGTGAACTCCGCGGCCTCCCGGGCGCCGCGCGGTTCGCTGAGGTCGACCGCGCAGTAGCGGGAGCCCGGGATCTGCTCGGCCGCCCGCGCGAGGACCTCCTCGCGCCGCCCGAGCAGCACCACCTGCTCCCCGTCGGCGGCGAATGCCTCCGCCGCCGCGAATCCGATTCCCGTCCCGCCGCCACTGATCACCACGGTGCGCGCCATGCTCCGGATCCTACGAGCCCGCGGCGCTCAGCGGAGGCTGCGTACATCCAGGTGGCGCAGCACCCGGTCGACGATCTCTGGATCGGCTCCGGGCTCGTTGCGCGCCGACAGCACTTCGTGGCGGGCCGCCGACATCATCTCGCGCTGGATGCGCTGGACCATCTTCAGCCGGTCGAGCCGCTTGGTGTACCACTCGCGCCGCTCGTCCTCGACGATGTCGGGGCTGATCCGTGCCCCGATCTCGTAGGCCCTGCGCAGCAGCCGCTCACTGATCTCCTCCGGCAGCTCCTCGCTGTCCTCGATCTCGCGCAGCCGGTGCTTGGCCGCCTTGGCGGCGCGCAGGGCGAGCCCGTGCTCCAGTGCCCGCTCGGCGTCCGAGTCGGCCTGCACCCCGAGGCGCTTGACCAGCCAGGGCAGCGTGAGCCCCTGGAACACCAGGGTGGAGATGATCACCGAGAACGCGATGAAGATGATCTGGTCCCGGCCGGGGAAGGCCTCGCCGCTGTCCGTGGTGAGCGGGATGGCGAGGGCCAGCGCGACGGTCGCCACTCCCCGCATGCCGGCCCACCACATGACGACGGTCTCGCGCCAGCCGACCGGGATCTCCTCGTCGAGGTCGCGTTTGTCGTGCAGGCGCTTGGCCAGCCAGGTCGCCGGCAGGAGATAGAGCAGCCGTACGCCCACGACGACCGCGCTGATCGCGGCGCCCCAGCCGAGCATCTCCCACAGCCGCGCCTCGGCCGTGCCGAAGACGTTGTGCAGCTCCAGGCCGATCAGGCCGAAGGCGACGCCGGTCACCAGGGTGTCGACGATGTCCCAGAAGGTGTTGCCGGCCAGCCGGCCGGTCACGTCGTCGGCGTCCGCCGTGTGCTCGGCGAGGAAGAGCGCGGTGGTGAGGACGGCGAGGACGCCGGAGCCGTGCAGTTCCTCGGCGAGCACATAGCTCGCGAAGGGCACCAGCAGCGACAGGCCGATCTGCAGGGTGGCGTCGCCGAGGTAGCTCATCAGCTTGTTGGAGAGCCAGCCGAGCGCGAGCCCGACCGCGACCGCGACGACGGCGGACAGCACGAGCTCCCCGGCGGCCGCGGGCCAGGAGAACGTTCCGCTGACCGCGGCGGCGATCGCCACGTGGTAGAGCACGATCGCGGTGACGTCGTTGAAGAGTCCCTCGCCCTCCAGGATGGACACGAGGCGGCGCGGCAGCCCCAGCCGGCCGGCGACCGCGGTGGCGGCGACCGGATCGGGCGGGGCGACCAGCGCACCGAGCGCCACGGCCGCGGCGAGGGGCAGTCCGGGGACGAGCGTGGTCGCGACGGCCGCGACGGCGGCCATCGTCACGAACACCAGGGCCACGGCGAGCAGCATGATCGGCCGGACGTTGGCCGCGAACTGGCGCCAGGAGGTGCGCTGCACCGTCGCGTAGAGCAGCGGCGGCAACACCAGCGGCAGGATGAAGTCGGGCGGGATCTCGACGTTGGGCACGAACGGGATGAAGGCCAGCGCGATGCCCGCCAGCGTCATCAGCACGGGTGCCGGAAGATCGAACTTGTCCCCCAGCGGTACGGTCACCACGGCCCCGAGCAACAGCGCGAGTACCAGCGCCAGTTGGTCCACGGTGCGAGAGCCTCCTGTTCGAGGACGGGAAATCCGGGGCGGCCTACAAGGGGCGGCGCATCGCCCGGTGGCCTATCCCCGCGTCCCAGAACTCCTCGCCGTACGCCACATACCCCAGGCGCTCGTAGAAACCGAGCGCGTGCGTCTGGGAATGCAGGTCCACCGCCATGAGGCCGAGCTCTCGCGCCGCGTCCTCGATGGCGTGCACCAGCGCCACTCCGACGCCCAGGCCCCGTGCGGCGGGTGTCACCGCGAGCCGGCCCAGCGAGCCGACCGACGGGTCGCCGCCGGTCCGGTCCGCGGCGGCCGGCCCGTGCAGCAGCCGGCCGGTGCCGAGCGGGGTCCCGTCGTCGGCCGTGGCCAGCACGTGCACGGTGCCGGTGCCGATCTCGTCGAAGTTGTCGTACTCGATGTCCGCGGGGACCCGCTGCTCGACGACGAACACGTCCTTGCGGACCGCGAAGCAGGCCTCACGATCGGCGGGCCCGTCGGCGACCCGCACCCGGAACCCGGTCGTCACGCGCTCTCCGCCGCGATCTTGTCGAGGGCCTGCTGGAGGTCGTCGGGGTAGGTGCTCTCGAACTCCACCCACTGCCCGTCGGCGGGGTGCTCGAAGCCGAGGCGGACGGCGTGCAGCCACTGCCGGGTAAGCCCGAGGCGCTTGGCCATAGTGGGGTCGGCGCCGTAGGTCAGGTCGCCCACGCACGGGTGCCGGTGGGCGGCCATGTGCACCCGGATCTGGTGCGTACGCCCGGTCTCCAGCTTGATGTCGAGCAGGGAGGCGGCCCGGAAGGCCTCCATCAGGTCGTAGTGCGTCACCGACGGCTTGCCCTCCGCCGTCACCGCCCACTTGTAGTCGTGGTTCGGGTGGCGCCCGATGGGAGCGTCGATGGTCCCGCTCATCGGGTCCGGGTGTCCCTGCACCAGCGCGTGGTAGCGCTTGTCCACGGTCCGCTCCCGGAACTGCTGCTTGAGCAGGGTGTACGCCCGCTCCGACTTGGCGACGACCATCAGTCCGGAGGTGCCGACGTCCAGCCGGTGCACGATGCCCTGGCGCTCGGCGGCGCCGGAGGTCGAGATCCGGTAGCCGGCGGCCGCGAGACCGCCGATCACGGTCGTCCCGGTCCAGCCGGGGCTCGGGTGGGCGGCGACACCGACGGGCTTCATGATCACGACGATGTCGTCGTCGTCGTGGACGATCTCCATGCCCTCGACCGGTTCGGCCACGATCTGGACGGGCGCGGGCGCCTGCGGCATCTCCACCTCGAGCCACGCCCCGCCGTGCACCCGCTCGGACTTACCGACCACCGAGCCGTCGACCTGCACCTTTCCGGCAGCGGCGAGCTCGGCCGCCTTGGTGCGGGAAAACCCGAACATCCGGGAGATGGCGGCGTCGACGCGCTCGCCCTCGAGGCCATCGGGTACGGGCAGGGTGCGGATCTCGGGAAGCGTACTCACCCGTCGAGTATGCCTTGTCAGTCCTTGTGGACGGTCCCGTCGGGGTCCAGCCCCCGGAAGGAGAGGATCACGATGAGGATGCCGCCGCAGACGATCGCGGAGTCGGCGAGGTTGAAGACGGCGAAGTGCGCGGGCGCGATGAAGTCCACGACCGCACCCTTGAAGACGCCGGGAGAGCGGAAGATCCGGTCGGTGAGATTGCCGAGCGCACCACCGAGCAGCAGGCCGAGGGCGATGGCCCAGGGCATGCTGTAGAGCTTGCGCGCCAGCCGGGCGATCACGATGATCACCGCGGCCGCGATGACGGTGAAGATCACGGTGAAGGCCTCGCCGATACCGAAGGCCGCACCCGCGTTCCGTACCGCCTCGAACTTCAGCAGATCACCGATGACCTCGATCGGCTCGTGGTGCTCGAGCTTCGCCACCACGATCATCTTGGTGACGAGGTCGAGCAGGTACGCCACCACGGCCACACCGAAGAGCACGGCGATCTTCCGCCTGCGCCGGGGCGGCTCGGCGGGCGCCGCAGCTTCGTCGGCTCCTGCTGAATCCGGCGTACCGATGATGCGCTCCGCCTCTGCCACGTGAGTCCCTCAACCTAGGTGCCTGACTGAGCACGAGGGTACGGCACCCACCTGCCGCGCTCAGACCCGCCGTTCCTGCTTCTGCTTGCACTCCACGCACAGGGTCGCGCGCGGGAACGCCTGCATGCGGGCCTTGCCGATGGGGTTGCCGCAGTTCTCGCAGAGACCGTAGGTGCCGGCGTCGAGCCGCTGGAGCGCGCGCTCTGTCTGCTCCAGCATCTCCCGGGCGTTGGCGGCGAGCGCCAACTCGTGCTCGCGCGTGATGTTCTTGCTCCCGGTGTCGGCGTCGTCGTCGCCGGCGCCGTCCCCGGAGTCCCGCATGAGGCCCGCCAGCGCCGCCTCGGACGTGGTCAGCTCGGCGTTCAGCCGGACCACCTCGCCCTCCAGCTCGGCCCGTGCCTCGGCGACCTCTTCCGGCGTCCACGGGTCCTCGCCGGGCCGTACGGCCAGCTCTCCGGGTGCGGCCGTCACGGGTGCCCCGGGCACCGCCGTGGCGCTGTTGCCGGCTCCCGCCGTGGTCTTCTTCGCTCCCACCGTCCTGGCTCCTGTCTGCTGTGCGGCCTCGGCCGCCCCCTTGGCCGCCGGTGCGGCCTTCCTTGCGGCCTTCGCGGCCATGGCCTTCTTCGCAGGTGCCTTCTTCACCGGCGCCTTCGCCGCCGGTGAGGCGGCCGTCTCCTCCACGGCCTTCGTCCTGTCCGCGGCGGTCTTCCTCGCCGTGGTCCTGCCGCCCGCCGGCTTCCTGGCGGACGTCTTCCCGGCCGCTGCCTCGGCGGCAGCCGCCCTCTTCGTGGCGGGAGCCTTCTTGGCAGGGGCGCTCTTGTCCGCCCCGGCCGCCTTTCCGGCCGCCGCCTTCTTCGCGTTCGCCTTCTTCACGGCTGTCTTGTTCGCGGTCGCCGTCTTCTTCGCGGTCGCCTTCTTCGCGGTCGTCCTCTTCGCCGTGGCCTTGTCCTCGGGTGCCGCGGCCTGGTTCATGACGGTGCTCTTCTTCCCGCTCCCGCCCTTGGCCGCCGCCTCAGCGGCGGTGGATCTGCTGGACGCCGATTTCCTCTCGGCAGTCTTCTTCGCCACCATGGCCGCGGCCCCTTCACATATTGTGATCTTGCACGCGAATCGTGCTGGGACGATAAATCGACCCCAGCTCCGCAGCAAACGGGGCACACCGCCGCGCGGGCCCGCCCCGGCCTGCGGTGAGACGAACCTGCATCGGTTGTGCCCAGCTCCCCGCCGGGTAATCCGCGTAATCCGCCGACATCGGGCCGCCGGGAGCCGCTCGGGCGGGAGTGGCCATTCGGGTCACGCGAGGGACCCCGCGACGACGCCCCCGAAAACCGGTCGGACGCGCCTCGCGGCGGCCCGTACACTGGGCGGAGCGAAAGGCTTGGATGGGGACGAGTAGCGTCGTACGCAGCCATGAGCGACCCGGGGACGGTGAGAGCCCGGGGGCGAGCGCGAAGTGAAGGATCACCCCGGAGCTGCCGGAAGAAAGCCGTGAGGCGAGTAGACCCGGCGTCGCGACCCCAATGAGGGGGCGGTGCGTTCCGCGCCGCCAAGGAGGGTGGTACCGCGGGAGCCCAGCTCTCGTCCCTCCGACGGAAGAGCAACTGTCCGCCGGAGGAGTTCGTAGATGGCACCCCCGCAGTACCGCCAGGTACCCGCCCAGGTCGACCTGCCCGCGCTCGAGCACGCCGTGCTCGACTTCTGGCGCGAGAGCAAGATCTTCGCCAAGAGCCTCGATCAGTCCGAGGGCCGCCCCGAATGGGTGTTCTACGAGGGCCCGCCGACCGCCAACGGCATGCCCGGCGCGCACCACATCGAGGCCCGCGTCTTCAAGGACGTCTTCCCGCGCTTCCGCACCATGCGCGGCTATCACGTCGGCCGCAAGGCCGGCTGGGACTGCCACGGGCTGCCGGTCGAGCTCGCCGTCGAGAAGGAGCTCGGCTTCTCCGGCAAGAAGGACATCGAGGCGTACGGCATCGCCGAGTTCAACGAGAAGTGCCGCGAGTCGGTGACCCGGCACACCGACGCCTTCGCGGAACTGACGAACCGCATGGGCTACTGGGTCGACCTCGACGACGCGTACCGCACGATGGACCCCTCGTACATCGAGTCCGTCTGGTGGTCGCTGAAGGAGATCTTCAACAAGGGCCTGCTGGTCCAGGACCACCGCGTCGCGCCCTGGTGCCCCCGGTGCGGTACCGGCCTGTCCGACCACGAGTTGGCGCAGGGCTACGAGACGGTCGTGGACCCCTCGGTCTTCGTCCGCTTCCCGCTCACCTCGGGCCCCCTCGCCGGCGAGGCGTCGCTGCTGGTGTGGACGACGACCCCGTGGACGCTGGTGTCCAACACGGCGGTCGCCGCGCACCCCGAGGTCACCTACGTGGTGGCCACGGACGGCAACGAGAAGCTGGTCGTCGCCGAGCCGCTGCTCGAGAAGGCGCTCGGCGAAGGCTGGGAGACCACCGGGGCGTCGTTCACCGGCGCCGAGATGGAGCGCTGGACGTATCAGCGCCCCTTCGAGCTGGTCGAGTTCCCGGCGCCCGCGCACTACGTCGTCAACGCCGAGTACGTCACGACCGAGGACGGTACGGGTCTGGTCCACCAGTCCCCCGCCTTCGGTGAGGACGACCTCAAGGTCTGCCGTGCGTACGGCCTGCCCGTGGTGAACCCGGTCCGCCCGGACGGCACCTTCGAGGAGGACGTCCCGCTGGTCGGCGGCGTCTTCTTCAAGAAGGCCGACGAGGCACTGACCGAGGACCTCCAGACGCGCGGCCTGCTCTTCCGGCACGTCCCGTACGAGCACAGCTACCCGCACTGCTGGCGCTGCCACACGGCGCTGCTCTACTACGCGCAGCCGTCCTGGTACATCCGCACCACCGCCATCAAGGACCGGCTGCTCGAGGAGAACGAGAACACCAACTGGTTCCCCGACTCGGTCAAGCAGGGCCGGTACGGCGACTGGCTCAACAACAACATCGACTGGGCGCTCTCCCGCAACCGCTACTGGGGCACGCCGCTGCCGATCTGGCGCTGCGAGGAGGACCACCTCACGGTCGTCGGCTCGCGTGCCGAGCTGACCGAGCTGACGGGCACCGACCAGTCGGCGCTGGACCCGCACCGCCCGTTCATCGACGCGGTCACCTTCGACTGCCCGCAGTGCTCCGCCACCGCGACCCGTGTCCCTGAGGTCATCGACGCCTGGTACGACTCGGGTTCGATGCCGTTCGCGCAGTGGGGATACCCGTACCGGAACAAGGAGATCTTCGAGAAGCGCTACCCGGCGCAGTTCATCTCGGAGGCGATCGACCAGACCCGCGGGTGGTTCTACACCCTGATGGCGGTCGGCACTCTGGTCTTCGACAAGTCCTCCTACGAGAACGTCGTGTGCCTCGGCCACATCCTCGCCGAGGACGGCCGCAAGATGTCCAAGCACCTGGGGAACATCCTCCAGCCGATCCCGCTCATGGATCAGCACGGCGCGGACGCGGTGCGCTGGTTCATGGCCGCCGGCGGCTCCCCGTGGGCCGCCCGCCGGGTCGGTCACGGCACCATCCAGGAGGTCGTCCGCAAGACGCTCCTCACCTACTGGAACACGGTGGCCTTCCAGGCGCTGTATGCCCGCACGTCCAACTGGGCGCCCTCCGCGGCCGATCCGGCCCCGGCGGAGCGCACGGTGCTGGACCGGTGGCTGCTGAGCGAGCTCAACGCGCTGGTGGACCAGACGACGCAGGCGATGGAGTCGTACGACACCCAGCGCGCCGGCAAGCTGCTGTCCTCGTTCGTCGACGACCTGTCGAACTGGTACGTGCGCCGCTCGCGCCGCCGCTTCTGGCAGGGCGACAAGGCGGCCCTGCGCACGCTCCACGACGTGGTGGAGACGGTGACGCGGCTCATGGCGCCGCTGACCCCGTTCATCACGGAGCGGGTCTGGCAGGACCTGGTGGTCCCGGTGACGGTGGACGCCCCCGAGTCGGTGCACCTGTCCACGTGGCCGGCGGCGGACCTGGACGCGATCGACCCGGTGCTGTCCCAGCAGATGGCGCTGGTACGGCGGCTGGTCGAGCTGGGACGCGCGACGCGGGCCGAGTCGGGCGTCAAGACCCGCCAGCCGCTCTCGCGTGCGCTGGTGGCGGCGACGGGCTTCGAGTCGCTCTCCCCCGAGCTGCGTGCGCAGATCACCGAGGAGCTGAACGTCTCCTCGCTCGCCACCCTCGCCGAGGTCGGCGGCTCGCTCGTCGACACGACGGCGAAGGCCAACTTCCGGGCGCTGGGCAAGCGGTTCGGCAAGGGCGTTCAGGCCGTGGCCAAGGCGGTCGCCGAGGCGGACGCGGCGGCCCTGTCGCTCGCGCTGCGCAACGGCACGGCCACGGTGACGGTCGACGGCGAGACGATCACCCTCTCCCCGGACGAGGTGATCATCACGGAGACCCCGCGCGAGGGCTGGTCGGTGGCGTCCGACGCGGGCGCGACGGTCGCGCTCGACCTGGAGATCACCCCCGAGCTGCGCCTCGCGGGCCTTGCACGTGACGCGATCCGCCTGATCCAGGAGGCCCGCAAGAACAGCGGCCTCGATGTGGCGGACCGGATCGCGGTCGTCTGGTCCTCGACGGACCCCTCGACGACGGAGGCGCTCACGGAGCACGCCCCGCTGATCTCGGACGAGGTGCTGGCGACGTCGTTCACCCCGTCGACCCCGCCCGCGGACTTCGGCCCGCCCTTCACGGACGAGGGCCTGTCTTTGACGTTCCACCTGCGCAAGCAGTAACCGCCCTGCACGAAGGGGCCCGGGGCTTCGGCCTCGGGCCCTTTCGTGTTGCCGGGGCGGCCCCGATCGACGCCTGCTCGAGGCGCAGCCCCCGCCCAACCGCACGCGGGCTCAGTCCGCACAGCCCCGAGCAGGACACCTCGCCGGACCCACATCAGGCCGCGCCAAGCGCGAGGACCCGGGCCCGCACCCCCGGTCAGGACGTGGCGACCCGAGCCGGACCTCGCGGTGACTGCGGCGGCCGTACTCGCGCTGACGACGGCGTGCGGTCAGGAGCAGGGTACGCAGACGCCCAACGGTCAGGCCGTCGGTGCGGTAGCCGGCCGCACCACATCAAGCCCCGCCGGCGATTGAGGCGCGAACGGCCCGGGGGCACGCAGCCCGGCTCAGCCCCAGCACCCCCGGCAGGACTGCCGGCCGAGCCGATCCCCGCCAGGCGCGAGGACCCGGGCCCGCAACCCCGGCCAGGCGGTACCGACCCGAGCGCGACTGCCGGCCGCACCACATCAAGCCCGCCGGCGATTGAGGCGCGAACGGCCCGGGGGCACGCTGCCCGGCTCAGCCCCAGCACCCGGCAGGACTGCCGGCCGAGCCGATCCCCGCCAGGCGCGAGGACCCGGGCCCGCAACCCCGGCCAGGCGGTACCGACCCGAGCGCGACAGCCAGCCGCACCACATCAAGCCCCGCCGGCGATTGAGGCGCAAGGGCCAGGCGGGCGCCCCGGTCGCGACAGACACCCGCACAAGACAAGGGCCGGGCCCGGGACATGGTCCCGGGCCCGGCCCTCAGCCTGCCGACGGCTACGCGCGCTCCGCGCGACCGCCCGTCAGTTGTCGTCCTCGTCGATCAGGAAGCCCCGCATCGGCGACGGCGCCTGCTGCATCGGCTGCGGCGCCTGCGGCCGTACCGGTGCCATCGGCTGAGTCATCGCCGGGGACATCTGCTGCTGGCCACCGTACGAGGGCGGACCGCCCATCGACGGGTTGCCGCCCATCGACTGGCCCATGGACGGGTTGCCACCCATGGTGTGACCCATCGAACCCGCGCCGGCCGAAGCCATCGACGGGGACGGCGGCAGCGACGCGGCCGCCGGGGTCCGCGGCGGAGCCAGCGAGTCGTCGGCCTGGGTCTCCAGCTGACGCAGCTGCGACTCCAGGTAGGACTTCAGACGCGTACGGTACTCACGCTCGAAGCCTCGCAGGTCCTCGACCTTGCGCTCCAGCGTGGCGCGGGCCGACTCCAGCGAGCCCATCGCGACGCGGTGCTTCTCCTGCGCGTCCCGCTCGAGCGCGTCCGCCTTGGCGCGGGCGTCCCGCTCCAGGCCCTCGGCGCGCGAACGTGCCTCGCCGACGATCTTGTTGGCCTCGGAACGAGCCTCGGCGATCGCCTGGTCGGCGGTCTGCTGGGCCAGCGAGAGGACACGCGCGGCGCTGTCGCCGCCGGGGCCCTGACCGGGCTGACCCATCTGCGGGCCGTGACCCATCGGGCCGCCCATGGGGCCACCCTGCATCGGACCGCCCATGGGGCCGCCCTGCATGGGACCACCCTGCATGGGGCCGGGGCCGTGCTGGCCCTGCGGGCCGCCGTGGCTGGGGCCGGCCGGAAGCTGCGGAGCACCACCGGGCAGCTGGGGCGGGCCCATCTGCGGAGGCTGCTGCTGGACCGGCGGTCCGGATATGGCGGCGGGCACCGGGGCACCCGGGCCTCGGCCGTCCTGCTGCTCCGGCGGCTTGCGCATGCCCTGCTGCTGCTGGTTCTGCGCCGCCGCACGGGTCGCCGCGGCCAGCTTGGCGCGCAGGTCCTCGTTCTCGCGGAGCAGGCGGGTCAGCTCGGACTCGACCTCGTCGAGGAAGGCATCGACCTCGTCCTCGTCATAGCCTTCTCGGAGGCGGACGGTCGTGAACTGCTTGTTCCGCACGTCCTCGGGGGTCAGCGGCATCTCTTCTTCACCTCTACGTAGTCGTCGGCAGTCGGCAAGACCGTATCGCTCACATCAATTCCCCACGCTGTTCACGATGGAGATCAGGATGTAAACGATGATCATCAGAACGAAGAAGGACAGGTCGAGTGCCACGCCCCCGAGACGCAGCGGCGGGATGAACCGCCGCAGAAGCTTGAGCGGTGGATCGGTGACAGTGTAGGTGGCCTCCAGAACGACCACCATCGCCTTGCCGGGTTGCCATGAGCGGGCGAACTGGAAGACGTAGTCCATGACCAGCCGGAAAATCAGCACGATGAGGAAGCACATGAGCACGATGTAGATCACTTGTAGTGCGACGCCCATCCCGCGCTTCCCTCTCCCCTGGCTCTCTCGGTCCGGCCTCGCGGCCGGGTCGTTCCCGTGTCGTGTCTCAGCTCTGGTTGAAGAACCCGCCCTCTGCGATGCGGGCCTTGTCCTCCGCCGTGACATCGACGTTAGCAGGCGACAACAGGAACACCTTCTGCGTCACTCGCTCAATGCTGCCATGCAGACCGAAGACGAGTCCCGCGGCAAAGTCGACAAGTCGCTTCGCATCGGTGTCGTCCATCTCCGTGAGATTCATGATCACCGGGGTGCCCTCGCGGAAGTGTTCCCCGATGGTACGGGCCTCGTTGTAGGTCCGCGGGTGAAGTGTGGTGATGCGGTAGGGCTCCCGCTCGGACACAACCTTGGGCATGATCACCGGTGCGTTCTTCTCCAGGCTCGGACGTTCAGGTGTGATGGATGCCACGGGGGCAATTCGTGCCGGACGTCCACTTTCAGCGGGAAGCGGAACCGGCTCACGCTGCGCCGGGGGCTGAACTGCCCGCACCGGCTCCTCCCGCTCCACCTGGTGCGGGGGTTGGTGCCGCCGGTGCTCCCGCTCGGGCTCCGGCTCGGGTTCGAAGTCGTCGTCGGGATCGAAACCCCGGCCGTCGTACCCATCGTCCTCCACGAGGCCGAGGTAGACCGCCATCTTGCGCATCGCGCCGGCCATTCTCTGAGTCCTCCGCTCTGTGGTGGATCGGCCTCGTCACCAAGTGCCCGCGATCCACTCGGCCTGCCCGCTATGTGGCGGGAATGACCATATTTTCTGCTGTGGTCCGACTTGCTTCGCGACGTTACCCGAGCCGGGGTCGGACTCCGAGTACCGCGGTGCCGACGCGTACATGTGTCGCTCCGGCCGCCACCGCCTCTTCGAGATCCGCACTCATCCCTGCTGACACCATGTTCGCAGCCGGATGCCCGGCGCGCAGGCTGGATGAGAATTCCATCATCCGCTCGAATGCCGCCCGTTGCCGCCCCGCGAACGGTCCGGCCAGCGGCGCGACGGTCATGAGTCCGTCGAGCCGCAACCCTGGCGCCTCCGCGACCGCGGCGGCCAACTCGTCGATCCCGTCGGGCGCGACGCCGCCCCGCTCCCCCCGGGTCCCCGCGTCGGCGTCCAGCGCGACCTGGATCAGACAGCCGAGCTCGCGCTCCGCCTTCACGGCGGCCGACGAGAGTGCGCCGACCAGCTTCAGTCGGTCGACCGACTGCACCACATCGGCATAACTCGCAACAGAACGGACCTTGTTCGTCTGCAACTGACCGACGAAGTGCCAGCTGAGGTCCAGATCCGAGCAGGCCTCGGCCTTGGGGGCCGCGTCCTGGTCACGATTCTCGGCCACATGCCGGACTCCGAGTTCGTGGAGCAGGCGCACATCACTGGCGGGGTAGGTCTTGGTGACGACGATGAGCGTCACCTCCTCCCGCTTGCGGCCGGCAGCCGCGCAGGCAGAGGAGATACGTTCCTCCACTGCCGCCAGGTTCGTCGCGAGTTCGTTTCTGCGGTCGGTCATGCGTGTGTCACTCCAGCCAGCCAGACATATCCGGCGAGCCGCCCGGTGGTGCGGTCCCGGCGGTACGAGAAGTGGTCCCGCGACTCCAGTGTGCAGAATCCGGACGCCTGCCGGTCGGCGACACCGAGGGCTTCGAGCTGGGCATGCACTCCGGCGGTCACATCGACGGCCGGGGTCCCCCAGCTCGTCTCCGACCAGGCGGCCGGTTCGGCCGCCGCCACCTCGGCGCGCATCTGCTCGGGCACCTCGTAGCACCGTCCGCAGACCGCCGGCCCCGTACGGGCCACGATCCGCTCCGGCTCCGCGCCCAGCGACGTCATCGCCGCCACGGTGGCGGGCACGATCCCCGCGACCATCCCGGGGCGGCCGGCGTGCGCGGCTCCCACCACACCCGCGACCGGGTCGGCGAGCAGGACGGGAGTGCAGTCCGCGGTCAGTACGGCGAGGGCGAGCCCCCGACGGTTGGTGACCACCCCGTCGACCTGCGGGACCGGCGCGTCACCCCACGGCCCGTCGACCACGGCGACGTCCTTGCCGTGGACCTGGTTCATCCAGACGACCGCGTCCGGGTCGAGCCCCAGCTCCTCGGCGGCGGCCGCCCGGTTCGCCAGGACGGCGGCGGGGTCGTCGCCGACCGCGCCGCCGAGGTTGAGCTCCTCGTACGGAACGGCGCTCACCCCGCCCCACCTGTCGGTGAAGGCGAAATGGGCGCCGCTCGCGTGTATCGGGTCGTGCCGCACGGTCACTTCAAGAAGTCCGGTACATCCAGCTCTTCGGCCTGGGTGTCCGGGTACGGACGGGCCGGCGGGACGTGCGGGGAGGACGACGACGACAGGTCGTTCGCGACCGGGAGAGGCTCGGACTCCTCGCGGACCGGAACACTGCCCAGTCCGGAGGACCGGGGCGACTCGGTACCGCGCGCCGGGGTGGCCGGCGGCTCCTCGCGCTTGTTCGAGGCCGAGCCGAGAACGTTGTCGCGCTTGGTCGGCGGCTGACCGCCGTCGAAGCCCGCCGCGATGACCGTGACCCGTACCTCGTCGCCGAGCGCGTCGTCGATCACCGCACCGAAGATGATGTTGGCCTCGGGGTGGGCGGCCTCGCTCACCAGCTGCGCGGCCTCGTTGATCTCGAAGAGACCGAGGTCCGAACCGCCGGAGATGGAGAGCAGCACGCCGCGGGCGCCGTCGATGGACGCCTCGAGCAGCGGCGAGGAGATCGCCATTTCGGCGGCGGCGACCGCGCGGTCGTCGCCGCGGGCCGAGCCGATGCCCATGAGCGCCGAGCCGGCCTCGGACATCACGGACTTGACGTCGGCGAAGTCGAGGTTGATCAGGCCCGGGGTGGTGATGAGGTCGGTGATGCCCTGGACACCCGAAAGCAGCACCTGGTCCGCGGACTTGAACGCGTCCAGCACGCTGACCTGGCGGTCCGAGATGGACAGCAGCCGGTCGTTGGGGATGACGATGAGGGTGTCGACCTCTTCGCGGAGCTCGGCGATGCCGTCCTCCGCCTGGTTCGCGCGGCGGCGTCCCTCGAAGGTGAACGGGCGGGTGACCACACCGATCGTGAGGGCGCCGAGCGAGCGCGCGATGTTGGCGACGACGGGTGCGCCGCCGGTGCCGGTGCCGCCGCCTTCGCCTGCGGTGACGAAGACCATGTCGGCCCCCTTGAGGACCTCCTCGATCTCCTCACGGTGGTCCTCTGCCGCCTTGCGACCGACTGCCGGATTGGCCCCGGCGCCGAGGCCGCGGGTGAGTTCACGGCCGACGTCGAGCTTGACGTCGGCGTCGCTCATCAACAGAGCCTGTGCGTCTGTGTTGATCGCGATGAACTCGACGCCCTTGAGACCGACCTCGATCATTCGGTTGATGGCATTGACACCACCGCCGCCGACACCGATGACCTTGATGACTGCGAGGTAGTTCTGCGGTGCTGCCACGTCGAAGGCCTCTCGCCTCGAGTTACGTGTCGTCACGGCGCGGTTCTCGTGCCGCGACGACGGATGCCGATGGGACGGTCCGAAACGCCGACCCAAACCCTAACGTTGAAGTTTAGGGTTACCAGTGTGTCCGTTCGCTGGACTCTTCCGAACAGGACACTAAGTCGACAAGTGGCGCACGTTCAATGAACACGCCGAACCTCCCGTTTTTCTTTTCACCCTATGTGATCAGCCGTTGCGATGACCAACCAGGGTGCTGGCCAGCGCAAATGTGCGTCAACTCCCCGACGCCGCAGGGGCGGTGGGCGCACTCACATCGAAGTGCCGGGCCGACGGGGCGGCTTTCATCAGCGCGGTGAGCGCGCGCGCCTTCGCCTCGCCGTCCGCGGAGCTCCCCCACACCACCGTGCGGTCGCGGCTCAACTCCAGGGAGATGTAGTCGTATGAGCGCACTACAACGGTCCGGGTGTCCGTGGCGACTTTTCCGGGGACTTCGCTTCTGACGCGTACCGCCTCGGCGACAAGCCGGGCGGTCCCGAACCGGCGCAGACTCGGCGACTGCTCGGGCGTCAATTGCAGCAGGGGAACGGCTTTGGGAGCCTTGTCGACCGTGGCGAACCGAACGCCCTTCGCGTCCACTTCGACGAACTGCTCGCCCTTCGCCATGAGCAGGACGGGCTTTCGTTCGGTCACCTTCATCGCGACGCCGTCGGGCCACGAGCGGGACACCTCGACCGAGTCGATCCGCGGAAGTCGCTTCAGCAGCCTGGCTTCAATGCCGCCCGTGTCGACGGAAATCAGCGGCGAGCCCATCGGGACGTCCGCCGCCGCGACCACCTCGCCCGGCGAAAGAATGTCCGTACCCGACGCCTTCACCTGCTCCACGCGCAGCAGATCGGAGCCGTAGAGCGCCCAGACCCCGCCGCCGGCGAACAGGACGGCGGCGAGGGCGAGCAGCAGGGCCCGGCCGCTCAGGCGCAGCCGGCGCCTGCGGCGGCGGCCCGGGGGCGGGCCGGACGTCTCACCCTTGGACTTCCAGGGCTTGCGTGCACCGCGCTCGGCGGTGGTCGGTCCGGCCACGCTCCCGGTCTCCTTCCGGCTGGGGCCCGGGGTCGCCCCGGGGCCGGCGCAGGCTCACGCCTGCCGGCGTGCCGCCATCGCCTCGTACACCATGCCGACGAGGAGGTCGTCGGCGTCCCTGCGGCCGAACTCGGCGGCTGCACGGGACATCTCGTACAGCCGGTGCGGATCGGCCAGTACCGGAAGGACATTGCCCTGGACCCACTCGGGGGTCAGTTCCGCGTCGTCGACCAGCAGCCCACCGCCGGCCTTCACCACGGGCTGGGCGTTGAGCCGCTGTTCGCCGTTGCCGATCGGCAGCGGTACGTACGCGGCGGGGAGCCCGACGGCGGAGAGTTCGGCGACGGTCATCGCGCCCGCGCGGCAGAGCATCATGTCGGCCGCGGCGTACGCGAGGTCCATCCGGTCCACGTACGGTACCGGGATGTAGGGCGGCATTCCGGGCATGTTGTCCACGCGCGGCAGTTCGTTCTTCGGGCCGACCGCGTGGAGGATCTGGATGCCGGAGCGCTGGAGGACCGGGGCGATCTGCTGGACGACCTCGTTGAGACGGCGGGCGCCCTGCGAGCCGCCGGACACCAGCAGGGTCGGCAGATTGGGGTCGAGACCGAACGCGGCGCGCGCCTCGGGGCGCACCCGGGCGCGGTCGAGGGTCGCGATGGAGTAGCGCAGCGGGATGCCGATGTAGCGGGCGCCGCGCAGCTTGCTGTCGGGCGTGGCGACGGCGACGCCCGCGGCGTACCGGGAGCCGATCTTGTTGGCGAGGCCGGGCCGGGCGTTGGCCTCGTGCACCACGATCGGGACACCGAGCCGCTTGGCGGCCAGATACGCGGGCAGGGCCACATAGCCGCCGAAGCCGACGACGCAGTCCGCCTTGGTGCGCTCCAGGACCTGCTCGGCGGCCTTGATGGTGCCGCGCAGACGCCCGGGGACGGTGATGAGCTCCGCCGTGGGCCTGCGCGGCAGCGGCACGGCGGGGATGAGCGCCAGCTCATAGCCCCGTTCGGGCACCAGCCTGGTCTCGAGTCCGCGCTCCGTGCCGAGGGCCGTGATCCCCATGGTCGGGTCCTGCCTGCGCAGGGCATCCGCGAGGGCGAGCGCCGGCTCGATGTGGCCGGCGGTCCCCCCACCGGCGAGTACGACATGCACCGAAATTCACCGCTCTCCGGACGGACGCCTCTTGACGCGCCGTCTCATCGTCTTCCATCTCACCCCTGGCCTCCGCACGGCCAGAGCCGCCTTCGCGGCGGGATCCTCTCGCGCGAAGGCGATCAGCAGCCCGACAGCGAACATGGACGGCAGCAGAGCCGACCCTCCGTAGGAGAACAGCGGGAGCGGGACACCGGCGATCGGCAGCAGACCGAGCACCGCACCGATGTTGACCACGGCCTGCGCCGTGATCCAGGTGGTCACACCTCCCGCCGCGTACCTCACGAAGGGTTCCTCCGTGCGTCCGGCAACGCGGATACCCGCATAGCCTAGAGCCGCGAACAGAGCGAGCACCGACAGCGTCCCCGCCAGGCCCAGTTCCTCCCCGGCGATGGCGAAGATGAAGTCGGTGTGAGGTTCGGGGAGTTGGCCCCATTTCTCCACACTTGCACCGAGGCCGGATCCGAACCATCCGCCGGAGGCAAGAGCATAGATCCCGTGCACGGCCTGCCAGCACTCGCCCTGGGGTCCGAGATCGATCGCCCCGATGCAGGAGAGCCGTGACATGCGGTTCTCATTGGTGCGGATCAGCATGAGGCCGACGAATCCGGCAACGCCGAGCACTCCGGCGAACAGCCGCGTGGGCGCCCCGGCCAGCCACAGCAGGCCGAAGAGGATCGCGGTGAGGATGATCGCCGTGCCCATGTCGCCGCCGAGCATGATCAGGCCGAGCAGTATGAAGGCGACCGGCACGAGCGGTACGAGCATGTGCTTCCACTGGGTCAGCAGCCGCTTGTCCTGCTTGCGGGCGAGCAGGTCGGCCCCCCACAGGATCAGCGCCAGCTTGCCGAACTCACTGGGCTGGAGCTGGAAGGGACCGCCGAGGTAGATCCAGTTCTGGTTGCCGTTGACCGCATGCCCTATCCCGGGGATCTGGACGAGCACCATCAGGAAGACGGTGCCCATCAGCAGCGGGTAGGCCAGCGCCCGGTGCAGCTTGGACGGCATCCGGGAGGCGAGGAGCAGCAGCCCGGTGCCGATGACGGCGGCGAGGAACTGCTTGCGGAAGAAGTACGAGGCCGGCAGCGAGAGCTCCAGCGCCTTGATCATCGAGGCGGAGTAGACCATCACCAGGCCGAGCACGGTGATGAGCAGGGCGCTGCCGAGGATCAGGTAGTACGCGGTCAGCGGCCGGTCCCAGGCCTTGCGTGCCTGTTCGTACAGCCGCCGGACGCCGTTGCCGCCCGGGGGCCGGGGAATGCCCGGTCCGGGGGCTCTGGCGGCGACGGGGCGGCGTGCCTTGGCGGTCCCGCCGCGCAGGGCGACGCCGGCCCTGCTGCGGGCCGCGCTCCGCGCGGCGGGGGCGGTGTCGTCGGCCGGCATGGTCGCTGTCCCCTCCAGTCGTGCCTGACGCGCTGCGAGCCTCCCGGAAGGTGTCCCGGGAGGCACGGCACGGCGCGGAGGTCGGGCCGGTCAGGCGCGCTCGGCGGCGAGTGCGCGGACCGCGTCCGCGAACGCCTCGCCTCGCTTGTTGTAATTGGCGAACATGTCCATCGAGGCACAGGCCGGGGCCAGGAGAACCGTGTCCCCCGGCCGGGCGAGCTGCGCCGCCTCCCGGACCGCCGCCGACATCGCCCCAGTGTCTGTCCGGTCGAGGTCGACGACCGGGACCTCGGGGGCGTGTCGCGCGAGGGCTTCCCGGATGAGCGCACGGTCGGCTCCGACAAGTACGACTCCGCGCAGTCGCTTTGCCGACTTCTCGACGAGTTCGTCGAAGGTAGCGCCCTTCGCCAGCCCGCCCGCGATCCAGACGATCGGGTCGTAGGAGGCCAGGGACGCTTCCGCGGCATGGGTGTTGGTCGCCTTGGAGTCGTCGATCCAGGCGACCGAGTCGACGTCGGCGACCTTCTCGATGCGGTGCGGGTCGGGCCGGAAGGCCCGCAGTCCGTCGCGCACCGCGGCCGCGGGGACGCCGTACGCACGGGCCAGTGCCGCGGCCGCAAGGGCGTTGGCGATGTTGTGCGGCGCCGGCGGGTTCACATCGGTGACCTCGGCGAGTTCCTGGGCCTGCTGCTGCCGGTTGTCGACGAAGGCGCGGTCGACCAGCAGGCCTTCCACGACGCCGAGTTGGGAGGGTCCGGGCGTCCCGAGGGTGAAGCCGATCGCCCGGCAGCCCTCCTCGACGTCCGCCTCGCGGACCAGATCCTCGGTCGCCTTGTCGGCGACGTTGTAGACGCAGGCCACGGTGTTGCCCTCGTAGACGCGGCCCTTGGCGGCGGCGTACGCCTCCATGGAGCCGTGCCAGTCGATGTGGTCCGGCGCCAGGTTGAGCACGACGGCGGAGTGCGCGCGCAGCGAAGGCGCCCAGTGCAGCTGGTAGCTGGAGAGTTCCACGGCGAGGACGTCGTACGTCTCGTCACCCGCGACCGCGTCGAGGAGCGAGACACCGATGTTGCCGACGGCGGCGGTCCTCAGCCCGGCGGCCTCCAGGATCGAGGCGAGCATCCGCACGGTCGTGGTCTTGCCGTTGGTGCCGGTGACCGCGAGCCAGGGAGCCGCGTCCGGGCCGCGCAGACGCCACGCCAGTTCGACGTCGCCCCAGATCTCCACACCGGCCGCGGCGGCGGCCAGGAAGAGCGGCTTGTCGGGCTGCCAGCCGGGCGCGGTGACGACCAGTTCGGTGCCCTCGGGCAGGGTCGCCCCGTCGCCGAGGCGCACAGTGATGCCCTGGGCCTCCAGCTCGGCCGCCTGCGTACGGGAACGCTCGTCGTCCCCGTCGTTGACGACCGTCACCACGGCCCCGAGACCGTGCAGCACCTTCGCCGCGGGGATCCCGGAGACGCCCAGACCGGCGACGGTGACGCGCTTGCCCTGCCAGTCGGGCGTGCTCACTTGTCGGCCGCCCAGCCCGCGTAGAAGAGACCGAGGCCGACGATGACGCACATGCCCTGGATGATCCAGAAGCGCACCACGACAAGGACCTCGGACCACCCCTTGAGTTCGAAGTGGTGCTGAAGCGGAGCCATCCGGAAGACGCGCTTGCCGGTCATGCGGAACGAGCCGACCTGGATGACCACGGACATGGTGATCAGGACGAACAGTCCGCCGAGGAGGGCGAGCAGGAGCTCCGTGCGGGAGCAGATCGCCAGACCCGCGAGGGCGCCGCCGAGCGCCAGCGAGCCGGTGTCACCCATGAAGATCTTGGCGGGCGAGGTGTTCCACCACAGGAAGCCGAAGCAGGCGCCCATCAGGGCGGAGGCGACCACGGCGAGGTCGAGTGGATCGCGTACCTCGAAGCAGGCACTGGGGTTGGTCAGCGTCACCGCGTTGGCGCAGGACTCCTGGAACTGCCAGAGGCCGATGAAGGTGTACGCACCGAAGACCATCACGGACGCGCCGGTGGCCAGACCGTCCAGACCGTCCGTCAGGTTCACGCCGTTCGACATCGCGAGAATCATGAACAGCGCCCAGACCACGAACAGCACGGGCCCGATCGACCAGCCGAAGTCCGTGATGAACGACAGCTTGGTGGAGGCGGGGGTGTTGTTGCGGGTGTCCGCGAACTGGAGCGAGAGTACGGCGAAGGTGATGCCGACGATCAGCTGGCCGGCCATCTTCGCCTTGGCGCGCAGACCGAGCGAACGCTGCTTGACGATCTTGATGTAGTCGTCCAGGAAGCCGACGAGACCCATGCCCGCCATCAGGAAGAGCACCAGCACACCCGAGAACGTCGGGTCCTCGCCGGTGATCACCTTGGCCAGGGCGTACGCGATCAGCGTGGCCAGGATGAAGGAGATGCCGCCCATGGTGGGCGTGCCCTTCTTGCTGCCGTGGCTGCGCGGACCGTCGTCCCGGATGAACTGCCCGTATCCCTTGCGGGCCAGGAGTTTGATCAGCAGGGGTGTACCGACGAGCGTCAGAAAGAGCCCGATGGCTCCCGCGAAGAGGATCTGCCTCATCGGACGGCACCCTGCCCATCCGAGGATCCTGCCGCGTTCTCCAGCAGTGCCTGGGCGACCAGTTCGAGACCGACCGACCTGGAAGCCTTCACCAGCACGACGTCTCCCGGACGCAGTTCACTGCGCAACAGATCGATCGCCGCCTGCGCGTCGGACACGTGCACCGACTCCTCACCCCACGAACCCTCGTTATATGCGCCCAGCTGAAGCCAGGACGCTTCCCTGCCCCCGACTGCGACAAGCTTGCTGACGTTGAGCCGGACGGCGAGCCGTCCGACGGCGTCGTGCTCGGCGAGCGCTTCGTCTCCGAGCTCGGCCATCTGACCGAGCACCGCCCACGTCCTTCCCCCCTGTGCCTGTGCTGCTCCGCCCATGGCGGCCAGCGCGCGCAGCGCGGCCTTCATGGACTCGGGGTTCGCGTTGTAGGCGTCGTTGACGATCGTCACGCCGTCCGGTCGCTCAGTGACCTCCATGCGCCAGCGGGAGAGGGTGCCGGCCTCGGAGAGCGCGAGTGCGATCTCGTCGACGGGCATGCCCAGCTCATGGGCGACGGCGGCCGCGGCGAGCGCGTTCGACACGTGGTGCTCACCGTACAGCCGCATGGTCACGTCGCTGCACCCGGTGGGGGTTTGGAGCGTGAAGGCGGGCTGTCCTTGGTGGGTGAGCCGGACATTCTCGGCACGGATGTCGGCGCTGTCGGCCTCTCCGAAGAAGACCACCCGGGCCTTCGTCCGGGGGGCCATGGCCCGTACCAGCGGATCGTCGGCGTTGAGCACGGCCACGCCGCCCGCGTCGGCGGGCGGAAGGTTCTCGATGATCTCGCCCTTGGCCTGGGCGATCTGCTCGCGGCCCCCGAACTCGCCGATGTGGGCGGAGCCCACGTTCAGTACGAGCCCGACCTTCGGCGGCACCAGGCCGGTGAGGTAGCGGATGTCGCCGATGTAGCGGGCGCCCATTTCGAGGACGAGGTGCTGAGTGCCTTCGTCGGCCCGCAGGGCGGTCAGGGGCAGGCCGATCTCGTTGTTGAGATTGCCCGCGGGGAAGACGGTCGGGCCCTTGCGCTCCAGGAGTTGGGCGATCAGGTCCTTGGTGCTCGTCTTGCCGGCGGAGCCGGTGAGCGCGACGGTCGTGGTGCCGAGGCGTTCGACGACGTGGCGCGCGAGCGCGCCCAGCGCGGCGGTGACGTCGGGCACGACGATCGCGGCTACGCCGACGGGGCGGGTCGCCAGGACGGCCGCGGCACCCGCGCCGACGGCCCGCTCGGCGTAGTCGTGGCCGTCGACCCGCTCGCCGGCGAACGCGGCGAACAGTGCGCCGGGCCCCACCTGGCGGGAGTCGATGACCACGGGACCGGTGATCCGCACCGCCGGATCCGGTATGTCGTGCGGCTGCCCGCCGACGATTTCGGCGATCTCGGCGAGGGAGAGAGCGATCACTTGGTCATCCCCGGGTGCTCTCGTTCCGGCCCGCCTTCGCGGGCCGAACCCGCGGGAAGGGTGGCGCGGATGGCTGCGCGCAGGACCTCGCGGTCGTCGAAGGCGCGGACGACTCCGGCGATGTCCTGGCCCTGCTCGTGGCCCTTGCCCGCGATCAGCACGGTGTCGCCGGGCTCGGCGCGGCTGACGGCCAGCGCGATGGCCGCGGCCCGGTCGGCCTCGATCAGGACGTCGCCGCGCTCGTGGATCGGTACCTCGGCGGCGCCGGCCAGCATGGCGGCGAGGATCGCCAGGGGGTCCTCGGAGCGCGGGTTGTCGGAGGTCAGCACGGTGGTGTCGGCGAGACGGGCCGCCGCGGCGCCCATCGGGCCGCGCTTGGTCTTGTCCCGGTCTCCGCCGCAGCCGAGCACGATGTGCACATTGCCCTCGGTGACCTTGCGCAGGGAGCGCAGCACGGATTCGACCGCGTCGGTCTTGTGGGCGTAGTCGACGACGGCCAGATACGGCTGGCCCTCGTCCACGCGCTCCAGACGGCCCGGCACACCGGGCACGGCGGCGATGCCGTCCGCGGCGGTCTGCGGGTCGATGCCGGCGACGGCCAGGGTGACGACGGCGGCCAGGGTGTTGGCCACGTTGAACGGTCCCGGCAGCGGGGCCTCGGCGCGGATCCGCTCGCCGCCGGGGCCCACCACCGTGAAGACCGAGCCGACCGAGCTGATCTCGACGTCCTCGGCATGCCAGTCGGCGTCCGGGTGGCCCTCGGCGGAGAAGGTGGTGACCGGTACGGACGCCTCCTTGATGAGCCTGCGGCCGTATTCGTCGTCGAAGTTCACGACGCCCGTCCTGCTGCGCAGGGGCGTGAAGAGCTGCGCCTTCGCCTGGAAGTAGTCCTCCATGTCGGAGTGGAACTCCATGTGCTCGGGGCTCAGGTTGTTGAAGACGGCGACGTCGAAGACGCAGCCGTCGACCCGGCCGAGCACGAGGGCGTGGCTGGAGACCTCCATGGCGACCGCCTCGACACCGCGCTCGCGCATGACCGCGAACAGCGCCTGGAGGTCGGTGGCCTCGGGGGTGGTGCGTTCGGACTTGATGCGCTCGTCGCCGATGCGCATCTCGACGGTGCCGATCAGCCCCGTACTGCGGCCGGCCGCCCGCAGGCCGCCCTCGACGAGGTACGCCGAGGTCGTCTTGCCGGACGTGCCCGTGATGCCGATCTGCAGCAGGTCGTTGCCGGGGTGTCCGTAGATCTCGGTGGCGAGCTCGCCCATCCGGGCCCGGGGATCGTCGGTGACGAGGACCGGCAGACCGGTCTGCTCCGCGCGCTCGGCACCTGCCGGGTCCGTGAGGATCGCGGCGGCGCCCAGATCTGCGGCCTGGGCCGCGAAGTCGGCGCCGTGGAAGCGGGCGCCGGGCAGAGCGGCGTACACGTCACCGGGGCGTACGGCACGCGAGTCGTGCGTGATGCCCGTGACGTCCGCCGGATGCCCTTCGGGGCTCTTCACCCCCAGCCGGGAGGCCAGCTCCCCGAGGGGTGTCGGGTGGAGCCGGTCCGGACGGGGCGCTCCCGGCTGTTTCGCGGTGGCGTCCTGCGGGGTGGTTCGGGACTGATCAGCGTGTGGCACGGCGGTGAGCGTACCGGGCGCACCCTGTCCGGGGCTAAATGAGGGGGTGCCGCGAGCAGCACGGTGCGATGAGGGCGTTGTCACGGGTGGTTCCTCCGGTCATTCGCCGGGCTGGAAGGAGACGGGCAGCCGGGCGGGTTCGTTGCCGGTCGGCGCCACCTGCAGCGTCTTCAGCGCGAACTCCATGACCTGCTGGTAGATCGGGCCGCAGATCTGGCCGCCGAAGTAGCTGCCCTTCGTGGGGTTCTGGATGGCGCAGTAGACCGTGATTCTGGGCTTGTCGGCGGGGGCGAAGCCGGCGAAGGAGGCGGTGTAGCCGCGGTAGCGCCCGGTTTCCGGGTCGACGCGGTTGGCGGTGCCCGTCTTGCCCGCGACCCGGTAGCCGGGGATACGGGCCTTGGTGCCGGTGCCTTCCTCGTTGCCGACGACCGACTCCAGCATGGTCGCGAGCGTCTTCGCGGTCTTCTCGCTGACGACGCGGGTCTTCTTGGGTGCCGGGGCAGGCGTGAACCGTCCGTCGGGACCCTTGGTGCCGCGGACCATCGTCGGCTCCACGCGGACGCCGCCGTTGGCGATGGTCGAGTAGACGGACGCCGCCTGCATGGCGTTGATCGACAGTCCCTGGCCGAAGGGGATCGTGTACTGCTGCGAGGTCGACCACTTGGCGGGAGGCGCGAGGATGCCCGGCGTCTCCCCCGGGTAGTTCAGTCCGCTGGGGCTGCCCAGTCCGAACCTCCGCAGGTAGGAGTGGAGGACGCCGTTGGCCTGCGCCTGCGTCCTGCCGAGCTGGCCGGTCGCGAGGATGGTGCCGATGTTGCTGGACTTGGCGAGCACGCCGTTGAGCGTGAGGTACCAGGTCGGGTGGTCGATGTCGTCCTTGAAGAGCCGGTCCCCTCGGTGCAGCCGGTTGGGCACGACGACATGCGTGCCGGGGACGGCCGCCTCCTCCTCCAGCACGGCGGCCATGGACATGACCTTCGCGGTGGAGCCGGGCTCGTACGCGTCCTGGAGGGCCGCGTTGCCCATGGCGGCCGAATTGGCCTCGGAGAGATCGTTGGGGTCGAAGCCCGGCGCGTTCGCCATGGCGAGGACCTCGCCGGTCTGGGTGTCCTGCACTATCACGTAGCCGCGGTCCGCCGCGGACTTCCTGACCTGCTCGCTGATCGCGCGCTGGGCCGCCCACTGGATGTCGCGGTCGATGGTCAGCTCGATGTCCGAGCCGGGCACGGCCGGGGTCTCGTGGGTACCGCCCGCGGTGGGCACGCGCCGGCCGCCGGACTGGGCGTAGGTGATCTTTCCGTCCTCGCCGGCGAGGGGCTTGTCGAGCATGGACTCGATACCGCCGCCGCCGTGGCCGTCGGCGTTGACATAACCCAGTATCCCGGCGGCGAGGTCACCGTTGGGGTAGACGCGTCTGGTGCTCGGCTCCTGGAACACGCCGCCGAGCACATTGGCTCCGGGTCCGCCCTTGGCCTTGTCGGCCCTGGCCTTCTCGGCGAAGACGCCCTTCAGGTCCTTGATCTGGTTCCAGACCTGAGGGGTCTGGCGGCGGGCCAGCACCGCGTAGCGGGACTTGGGCGTCCTGAGCTTCTTGGCGAGCTCGTTGGCGTCCTTGCCGAGGATCGGCGCGAGCAGTCCGGCGGCCTGTTCGGGCGCGTTGGGCGACTTGCTGTCCTCGGGCGTGAACATCTTCGGGTCGGCCGTGATGTCGTACGCGTCGACGCTCGTGGCGAGCGCGACCCCGGCCCGGTCGGTGATCTCTCCGCGCTCCGCGGCGAGCACATGGCTGAGGTAGCGATTCTTCTCCGCCTTGGCCGCGTACGCGCTCGCGTCGACCGCCTGTACCTGGAGAAGGCGTACGACGAAGGCCAGCATCACCAGGGTCAGTCCGAGGCTGACCAGCCGCAGCCGCGGGCGCGGGCTGCCGAGCCGGATGGCACTGGGTCCGGGCTTGGGCGTACGCGGCCGGGGGCGTGCGGACGGCCGCCGGGAGGGCCCTGGCACCCGGCGGCGCGGTGGTTGCTGAGGAGGCACTGCGTCACCTGCCGGGGGGCGTGGGGGTCGGCTTCGCGGGCGGGATCGACGGCGTGGGCGCCGCGGGGTCGGGCGCTGTGCGGGGTACGGCTCCGGACGGCTGTGCCCCGGACACGGGGGCGGAGGAGGAGGCCGTCGCGGGAGACGAGGCCGCGGGGAAAGCGACGGGGGACGGCGCGGGCTCGGTCGCCGTCAGTGGGGTCTCGGCGATCTCCAGGGGCGAGGGCGCGGGCGAGGGCCGGGCCGTCGCCTTGCCGGGCACCCCGCGGACCGTGCCGTCCGGGTCGATGAAGGCGGGGTTGCCGCCCGGCACCATGCCCAGCTCGCGCGCCCGCCGCTCCAGCGCGTCCGGGGCGGAGTAACTGTCCACGTCCCGCTGGAGCGCCTGCTGCTCGTCGGTGAGTTCGGTGGTCTCCCGCTTGAGCTCGCTCAGCTCGAAGGAGCCTTCGTTGAGGGACGAGTTCAGCAGCAGCAGTGTGATCAGCCCACCGCCGAGGAGCACGACGACCAGCAGGACGAAGGGGGTACGTGCCGCGGTGCTCGGTCCTGCCGGCATCAGCCGGGCCAGTCGGGCGGCGCGTCCCTTCAGCTGCTTGGCCGCTTCGCTCACCGCATCCTCCCGATCGCTTCTCGACCTGTCCGTCCCCTCGGCACGGGCCTCGCGGCCGTGGCCGGCCGGGCAGCCCGGGGCGCCTGCCTCACCGCACGTCCTCCCGGATGCGCTGCGCACCCCTCAGACGCGCGGGCGCGGCGCGGCGGTTCTCGGCGATCTCGTCCTCCGTCGGCAGTTCCGCGCCCCTGGTCAGCAGCTTCAGCCGCGGCTGGTACTCCTCGGGGACCACGGGCAGACCGGCCGGGGCCGTATTGGCCGCGCCGGCCGCGAAGACCTGCTTGACCAGGCGGTCCTCGAGCGAGTGGTACGACAGCACGGCGATCCGCCCGCCGACCGAGAGCGTCCCGACGGCCGCCGGGATCGCCCGCTCCAGCACGCTGAGCTCGCCGTTCACCTCGATGCGCAGGGCCTGGAAGGTGCGCTTGGCCGGGTTGCCGCCGGTGCGCTTGGCGGCCTGCGGCAGCGCGTCACGGATCAGCTCGACCAGACGGGCGCTGTTGCTGAAGGGCTCCTTCTCGCGCTCCCGCACGACCGCGGAGACGATCCGCTTGGCCTGCTTCTCCTCGCCGTACGCCCGCAGGATCCGCACCAGCTCGCCGGCCGGGTAGGTGTTGAGCACCTCGGCGGCGCTCATGCCGGTCGTCTGGTCCATCCGCATGTCGAGCGGTGCGTCCTGGGCGTAGGCGAAGCCGCGGTCGGCCTCGTCGAGCTGCATGGAGGAGACACCGAGGTCGAAGAGGACGCCCTCGACGCGCGGGATGCCGAGGCGGCCCAGCACATCGGGGAGTTCGTCGTAGACGGCGTGGACGAGCGTGGCTCGGTCTCCGAAGGGGGCGAGCCGTTCACCGGAGAGGCGCAGGGCCTCCTTGTCCCGGTCGAGGGCGACCAGGCGCGCCTCGGGGAACCGGGTGAGCAGCGCCTCGCTGTGTCCGCCGAGGCCGAGGGTGCAGTCGACGACGACCGAACCCGGTCGCTCCAGGGCCGGGGCCAACAGGTCCAGGCACCGCTGGAGCATCACCGGGACGTGTCGGGTATTGCTCAAAGCGCCCTCTCAGGTCCGCCGCGGGCCTCGACCGACCGGCGAGCGGAGGGAGGCCGAGCCGTACGTGAATGCCGCACACGCGGGGAGACTCTTGGAAATGTGCAGGGTGTGAACGTGCAGGATGTGTCGGTGAACTGCGCGTCACTTTAGTCCACCGGCCCCTTCGGTCAATCAACCGGCTGGCGCGTCGCGCAGGGGTGACACACCCGTCGCGAATGACCGCACTTCACCCGAACGGGCCCTTCCGTGTCCCCCCTGTGGGTTAGCTCACAACAAGCCTTGTTGATGTTCTTTGTCCCCTCTCACAGCAGGCTTCGAAGGCCTGTGCCCATTACCGTCATTGTCATGACGACTTCTGCGCACCACTCCGCCGACGCCGCGCGTACGGGTGGGACGGTCACCGATCGTCTCGTCGAAGCGAACCAGCGATACGCAGCCCGTTTCCAGGACCCGGGCATGGACGCCCGCCCCGTGCTCCAGGTGGCCGTCGTCGCGTGCATGGACGCGCGGCTCGACCTGCACGACGCGCTCGGCCTGGAACTCGGCGACTGCCACACGATCCGGAACGCCGGCGGCGTGGTCACGGACGACGTGATCCGCTCGCTCACCATCAGCCAGCGCGCCCTCGGCACCCGGAGCGTCATACTCATCCACCACACGGGCTGCGGTCTCGAGTCGCTGACCGAGGACTTCCGGCACGAGCTGGAGGACGAGGTGGGGCAGCGTCCGCCGTGGGCGGTGGAGGCGTTCCGCGACGTCGACCAGGACGTGCGCCAGTCGATGCAGCGGGTGCGTACCTCCCCGTTCCTGGTGCACACCGACGACGTCCGCGGCTTTGTCTTCGACGTGAAGCAGGGGCTGTTGCGGGAGATCGACCCCGCGGTGTGACCGGACGAACACCCGGAGATAACAGAGCAGATCCGGCAAATCCCTCTCAGTTGTCCACAGGCGAGTGACACGAAGCGGTAACGCCAACAAGAATGCGTCTGTGACACCCTTCCGGAACTTCCGGAGACCGGTGTTCGTGTTTTTGGTGGGCCGGGCCGTTCCATACGCACCGGCCCGTAGAACGGGCCGAGGAGGGCCGGGTGACGACCTATGACGATCGAGCGAGCCTCACAGATCTGACCACCACCGCGGATCGTGTCCGCAGGTCGGTCGAGGGTGTGATCGAGGGCAAGCCAGAGGTCGTACGGCTTTCGCTGACCGTGCTGCTCGCCGAAGGACATCTGCTCATCGAAGATGTCCCGGGCGTGGGCAAGACGATGCTGGCCAAGGCGCTGGCGCGATCCATCGACTGTTCCGTGCGGCGTATCCAGTTCACGCCGGACCTGCTGCCGTCGGACATCACCGGTGTGTCGATCTTCGACCAGCAGCAGCGCGACTTCGAGTTCAAACCGGGCGCGATCTTCGCCCAGATCGTGATCGGCGACGAGATCAACCGTGCGTCGCCGAAGACGCAGTCGGCGCTCCTGGAGTCGATGGAGGAGCGCCAGGTCACGATGGACGGCAACACCTACGAACTGCCCAGTCCGTTCATGGTGGTGGCCACGCAGAACCCGGTCGAGATGGAGGGGACCTACCCGCTGCCGGAGGCTCAGCGCGACCGCTTCATGGCGCGGGTCTCCATCGGCTATCCGAGCGCGGAGGCCGAGCTTCAGATGCTCGACGTGCACGGCGGAGTCTCCCCGCTGGACGACCTTCAGCCGGTGGCGCACGCCCACGACATCGTGAAGCTGATCGACGCGGTGCGCACCGTGCATGTCGCCGACTCCGTCCGGCGGTACGCGGTGGAGCTGGTCGCGGCCACCCGTAACCACCCGGACCTCAGACTCGGTGCATCGCCGCGTGCCACGTTGCATCTGCTGCGTGCCGCCAAGGCCACGGCCGCGCTCAACGGCCGGGAGTACGCACTGCCGGACGACGTCCAGTCGCTCGTGGTGCAGGTGCTCGCGCACCGTCTGCTGCCCACCGCCCAGGCCCAGTTGAACCGGCGCACCGCGGAGCAGGTCGTGCTGGAGATCCTTCAGCGCACCCCCGTGCCCACGGCCGAGGGCACGGAGACGTCCTACATCGCGGGCCGTCCGGTCCAGCCGCCGCTCTACGGCCAGCAGCCCGGCGCCCGGCGGCTGTGATGTCGTCCGAGGGCCCCGGTGCCGCCGAGGGCAATGCCTCGGGCGGAGTGCGTGCGGCCCTGGGCGGGCTGACCACACGCGGCCGCTCGTTCCTCGCGGCCGGCATCGCCGCGGCGATCTGCGCGTACGTCCTCGGGCAGAGCGATCTGCTGCGGGTCGGCCTGCTGCTCGCCGTGCTGCCCCTGGTCTGTGTGGCCGTGCTCTACCGCACCCGCTACCGGGTCGCGGGCAGCAGGCGGCTCTCGCCGTCGCGGGTGCCGGCCGGTTCCGAGGCCCGGGTGCATCTGCGGATGGACAACGTCTCGCGGCTGCCCACCGGACTGCTGATGCTCCAGGACCACGTGCCGTATGTCCTCGGCCCGCGGCCCCGGTTCGTGCTCGACCGCGTGGAGGCCGGCGGACGCCGCGAGGTGTCCTACCGGGTGCGGTCGGACCTGCGCGGGCGCTATCCGCTCGGGCCGCTCCAGCTGCGGCTGAGCGATCCGTTCGGGATGTGCGAACTGACCCGTTCGTTCAGCGCGTTCGACACCCTCACGGTGATCCCGCGGACCGAGTCGCTGCCGTCGGTGCGACTGGCGGGCGAGGCCTCGGGGTACGGCGACGGGCGCCAGCGCTCCCTGGCGCTGGCCGGCGACGACGACGTCATCCCGCGCACCTACCGGCATGGCGACGACCTGCGCCGGGTGCACTGGCGCTCCACCGCGCGCTACGGCGAACTGATGGTGCGCCGTGAGGAGCAGCCCCAGCGGTCGCGCTGCACCGTGCTGCTCGACACCCGGAGCGCCGCCTATCAGGGGGCCGGTCCCGACTCGGCCTTCGAATGGGCCGTCTCGGGCGCCGCGTCAGCGCTGGTCCACATGCTCGAACGGGGCTTCGCGGTGCGGCTGTTGACCGACACCGGCAGCTCGGTGCCGGGCGAGGGCGCGGACGGGTTCGCGGGCTCGACCCAGGAGTCCGCGGACTCCGCGGGTCTGATGATGGACACCCTCGCGGTCGTCGACCACTCCGACGGCGGCGGGCTCTCCCGGGCGTACGACGTGCTGCGCGGCGGGAACGAAGGACTCCTGGTGGCGTTCTTCGGCGACCTCGACGAGGAGCAGGCGACGCTCGCCGCGCGGATGCGCCATCGCAGCGGCGCCGCCGTGGCCTTCGTCCTCGACAGCGGGACCTGGGTGACGAGCGGTGCCGTGGCCGGCGCGGTCGACGAGCGGCTGCGGCTGCTGCGGGAGTCCGGCTGGACCGCGCTCGCCGTGGCGCCGGGGGCCCCGCTCGCCGACCTGTGGCAGCAGGCGGGCCGCCAGCGCACCGAGTCCAGCAGCACGAACGGCAATTCTGGGGGTTGGACATGAGCGGTCGCGGACGGCTGGCGCTGTGCGCGTTCGCCGCCACACTGATGGCATCGGGCGCGATCCTGCCGCTGATCGACACGGCGGGCTGGATGGTGCAGGCGGCTTTCCTGCTGGCCGTCCAGAGCGGCGCGGGCGCCCTGACCCGGCGGGTGCCGCTGGCCAGGCCGCTCACCGTCCTCGTGCAGGCGCTCGTCGCACTGCTGCTGCTCACGGTGGTCTTCGCCCGGGAGCACGCGCTCCTCGGCGTACTGCCGGGCCCGGAGGCGTTCCAGCACTTCGGCACCCTGCTCTCCGC
Source organism: Streptomyces sp. CA-251247 (assembly GCF_050952975.1). Lineage (NCBI taxonomy): Bacteria > Bacillati > Actinomycetota > Actinomycetes > Kitasatosporales > Streptomycetaceae > Streptomyces > Streptomyces sp. CA-251247. Next base: position 2,142,761 of record NZ_CP191861.1, read on the forward strand.
CGGCGGCGAGGACGTCGGCCGGTACGCGATCCCGGCGCCCGCGACCGACGGCATCCGCCTGATGGTGATCGGCGGGGTCATGGTGATCGGCCTGGCGGTGGACGCCCTCGCGGTGACCTTCCGCAGCGCCGCACCCGCCGGTCTGCCACTCCTCGCGCTCTATTCGGTCGCGGCCGGCCTGGCGGGCGGCGGCGCGAGCTGGCTGTGGTTCCTGCTGGCCGCCTGCGGCTATCTGGTACTCCTGCTGGCCGAGGGCCGGGACCGGCTCTCGCAGTGGGGCCGGGTCTTCGGCGGAGCCGTGCCCGTACAGGGGCGCGGTGCGCAGGGCTTCGACTCGGCCGGCGGCAATCCGCTCGCCCCGGTGCGCACCGGGCGCCGGATCGGCGCTCTCGCACTGGGCGTGGCACTCGTGGTCCCGGCGGCGCTGCCGGCCCTGGACGGCGGCCTGCTGGCCTCCACCGGTAACGGCACGGGCGGCGGGGGCGGCGGCACGATCAACGCGGTGAACCCGCTGGTCTCCCTCCAGGACAGCCTGCGGCAGCCCGACAACCGCGAGGTCATCCGCTACCGGACCAACGCACCGGACACCCAGGACCTCTATCTGCGGATCGTGGCGCTGGACCAGTTCGACGGCACGGCGTGGAAGACCTCGCAGCGCGACATCACCGACATCCCGCGCCGCCTTCCGCAGCCGGACGGTCTCAGCCCGTCAGTCGGCGCCACCGAGATCAGAACGAACATCACGGCCGCCGGTTCCTACCGGCAGAGCTGGCTGCCCCTCCCCTACCCGGCGACCGACGTGGACATCGAAGGCCGCTGGCGCTTCGAGCCCGTCGGCCGGACGGTGGTCGGCGACAGCGGCCAGTCGACCCGGGGCGCGAAGTACTCCGTCAGCAGCCTGATGGTGAAGCCGACGGCGGAGCAGCTCGCGAGCGCTCCGCCGGCCCCGGCCTCGCTGGTGCGCGAGTACACCAAGGTGCCCGACGTGCTGCCCGACGTGGTCGAGGACACCGCGAAGAAGGTCACCGAAGGCGCCGCGAACGACTACGAGCGGGCGGTGAAGCTCCAGGACTGGTTCGCCGTCGACGGTGGCTTCACCTACGACACCGATGTCCAGTCCGGTACGGGCGTCTCCGCCATTTCCCGCTTCCTCCAGCAGAAGCAGGGATTCTGCGTCCACTTCTCGTTCTCCATGGCCGCCATGGCGCGGACGCTCGGCATTCCGGCACGGGTCGCGGTCGGCTTCACGCCGGGCAGTCCGCTGGCCGACGGCAGCATGTCGGTGGGTCTGAAGGAAGCGCACGCCTGGCCGGAGCTGTACTTCGAGGGCGTGGGGTGGACACGGTTCGAGCCGACCCCGAGCCGGGGCACCGCACCGGAGTACACCCGTTCGGAGTCCCCGTCGGGCGGGCCGAGCAGCCCGACGCAGCCCGAGGCGACCGCCTCCACCGCACCCAGCGTCGCCCCGTCCGCCTCCGAGCGCTGCCCGGCCCAGGCCCGGCAGCTCGGTGAATGCGGTGCGGCAGCGCCGCAGGATCTGACCCCGCCCGGCGATTCGGGCTTCCCGTTGAAGACCACCCTGCTGGTGGGCCTGGCCGTGCTGCTCGGAGTGGGTGTGCCGCTGCTGCCGATGCTGTGGCGGCTGAGAGTCACCGCACGCCGGCTGGGCTCCGGCGGACGCACACCGGCCGACGCCGGGGCGCGGACCCTCGCGGCCTGGCTGGAGGTCACGGACACCGCCTGGGACTTCGGCATCCTCCCCGACGAGTCGCAGACAGCACGCAAGACCGCGGCCCGCATCGTGCGGCTCGGCCGTCTGGAGGGCGAGGCGGCGGACGCGGTGCACCGGATCGCGGGCGCCGTCGAGCAGGTGCTCTATGCGCCGGTGCCCAAGCCGGGCACGGGGCTGAGCGACGACGTGACCCGCATCCGGGAGGGACTGCGGTCCGGAACGAGCCGTGGGACCCGGCTGCGTGCGCTGCTGCTGCCCCGCTCGACCGTACGGGTGGTCTGGGACCTCTCGGGCCGCTGGGCGTCGCTCACGGACAGCTGGCGCGGCAGCCGCTGGGCCCCGGAGCGGTGGGCGGGGTTCCTGCGCCGTCCGTCGCGCCAGCGGGGCTGAGACACCACGAGAACGGGTGAGGGGCCGACGCTTCGGGCGTCGGCCCCTCACCCGTTCTCCGGGCCGGCGCATGCGCCGGGGTCATATTCAGGGGGCTGAGTACTCGGGGATCCGGCCCTGCGGGGACGGGATCGGCCGGGGAATTCCGGCACCGATGCCTCCGGCACACAGGGCGTCCGCACGTGGTGTCCGGGACTCTTCAATCCGAGAAACGGATCCCAGGACTCGGGAAACGGAGCCTCGGGACAGTCGGGACTCGGGCCGCAGGGACCCGAGGCACGCGAAAGGTCGGACACCCGAATCCGGGGCACGCCGGTCCGGCGCACGGGCCGGGCCTCGCGATCCCACCACGGCAGCTCACGCGAACAGTTCACCTGCTCGGTGAGCTCCTCCGCGAGGACCGCGGTGGTTCAGTGGCCCTGCTCGTCGCGGCGGCGCTGCCACCGCTGCTCGATCCGGTCCATCATCGACTTGCGCTGACGGGACTGGCGACGCGCGGTTGCGGGCGCGTCTCCCAGGGTCTGTTGCTCACCCGGTTTCGGCGCCTTGCGCCATCCGGTGACCGCCAGGACCGCACAGCCGAGCATGACGAGAAAACCCACCACGCTGATCCAGATCTGCTGCGCGACCATTCCGGCCATGAGGAGCGCGATACCCACCAGGAAGCCGGCGACCGCTTGGTAGACCCGTCGCCGGGTGTACGTACGCAGCCCGCTTCCCTCAAGCGCTGTAGCGAACTTGGGATCTTCGGCGTACAGCGCTCGCTCCATCTGCTCGAGCATTCGCTGCTCGTGCTCCGAGAGCGGCACGGAGTCCTCCTAGTCGTCGGCCGCGGGGGGCGACCGGTATGCGGCCCTTTCAGGATAGGCAGGGAATCGCCCCCGTGAAACCCGCCCTCTATGCCTGTTCACCGCCCGGGCCGCCATGGCGGCTTGGCTGCTGAGGCGTAGATTCCCCAACCGCCGATCCGTCATGCCGGATGGTGTCCCCCGATCATACGGGGCCGAGCCCACGATCGGGGGGTCTGTGGCGTACTCCATGTGCGGCTGCGCCGCTGATCAGGCGCGCTTCTCGCCCAGTACGTGCAGCTGGGTGGCGACCGAGTGGAAGGCGGGCAGCTCGGCCGCGGCCGCCTCCAGCTTGAGCAGAGCCTCCAGAGCGCGCGGCTCGGTGTCCACCAGGACGCCGGGAACGAGGTCCGCGAAGACGCGCACGCCGTGCACCGCGCCGACCTCCACACCGGCGTCGGAGGCCAGCGTGGTGAGCTGCTCCGCGGTGAAGCGGCGGGGCATCGGGTCCCCGTCGCCCCAGCGGCCCGCGGGGTCCGTCAGCGCCTGCCGGGCCTCGGTGAAGTGCCCGGCGAGCGCCCGGGCGAGGACGGCACCGCCGAGGCCGGCGGCCAGCAGGCTGATGGTGCCGTCGGCCCGCAGGGCGGCGACCGTGTTGCGCACGCCTTCGGCCGGGTCGTCCACGTACTCCAGGACGCCGTGGCAGAGGACCGCGTCGTAACCGTCGCGCTCGACGACGTCGAAGAGGCCGTGCACATCCCCCTGGACGCCCTTGATCCGGTCGGCGACTCCGGCCTCCGCGGCCCTGCGCTCCAGCGCGAAGAGGGCGTTCGGGCTGGGGTCGACCACGGTGACGCGGTGGCCGAGCCGGGCGACGGGCACCGCGAAGGAACCGCTGCCGCCGCCGGTGTCCAGGACGTCCAGGCTGTCCGTCCCGGTCACCTTGGCCCGGCGGTCCAGGGCGTCCTTGAGGACCTCCCAGACGACCGAGGTGCGCAGGGCGGAGCGGGGCTGACGCGGTGGGGTCTTCCCACCGGGGGACGGGTCCGGCACGGCAGTTGACTCCTCGGGCGGTGCCGCCCCGGGCTGCTGGAACGCGGGCGGGGCGGGCGGTGAGCGATGACCGACGTCGATGAACGCACGACATCTCCCACCCTATTGCCTCGGCCGGACGTCCCAGCGCTGCGTCTCACCCCGCGGCGCGGACCCTTTCCGGTGGCTGCTCCGTGGCCGCCTCACCCCGCGGCGTCACCCCTCCCCGGCGGCTCCGTCCGGGGCTGCGGCAGGGCGGGCTGGAGCACCAGCATCCGTTCCACCAGGCGCAGAAACATGGCCGCGTCACGCAGCAGGTCGTCGGCGTCGCGCGTGCTCGCCGCCCCCTGTATGCCCGCCTCGGCACGTGCCCTGCGGGTGGCGCCCGAGGCGAACAGGATGCTCCACTCCGCCAGTTCGGGTGCTATCTCGGGGAGCACTTCCCAAGCGCTCCGGATCCGTCGGCGTCGTCGCTCGTTCGTCTCCGGGCGGCCCCGCGCGGCGAGCACCGCGGCGGCGGTGCGCAGGGCAGCCAGGTGGGCCGTGGCATAGCGCTCGTTGGGCGTTTCGAGGGTGGTTGCCTCGTCCAGTCCGGTACGGGCCTGGGCGAGGAGGTCGAGGGCGGCGGGGGGCGCGGTGGCCCGCCGCAGGACGGGGTGCACGTCGCTCGCCGGTCCGGTCAGTGAGGGGGCAGGGCCGGTGGCGCGGCGCCGGTGTGCGGCTGCTGCGTAGGAGCTGGCCATGACGAACCTCCTGTCGTCGTGTGACGGCACTGTGGCCGTATGTGTCCATCGTGGAGGCCCCCACTGACAATCGGCCCTGACCTGCTCCTTTGCTTCGATCGTAGGTTCGGTAGTAGTTTTTGCACTGACTGGTCAGTTCAAAAATTGGGGGAGGGCACGTGGACAGCCCGCACGGAGCAGCCGTCACTGCCGAGGACTTCGGGCTCGAGGGCCCGCGCGGCTGGGCCTTCCGGTCGGTCGCCGTCGAGGCGGAGCCCGGCTCGCTCATCGCCGTCGTGGGCCCGTCCGGTTCGGGCCGTACAAGTCTTCTGCTCGCGCTCACGGGCCGTATGCGTCCCACCGAGGGGGGCGCCGAGGTCGCCGGACTGCCGCTGCCCCGGAAGATGGCCGCGGTGCGCAGGATCAGCGCGCTCGGCCCCGTGCAGGGGGTCAGCGAGCTCGACCCGGCGCTGACCGTCGGCGAGCACCTGCGCGAACGCGCCCTGCTGCAGCGCCGTTTCGACGCCTCGCTGCGCGCCCTGCTGAGGCCGCGCGCCGAGCGGGCGAAGGAGGCACGGAGCCGTGTCGACGAGGCGCTGAAAGCCGCCGCGCTGGACACGGCCACGCTCCCCAAGCGGGAACGCACCTCCGTACGCGATCTGGAGCGGCTGGAGGCGCTGCGGCTGTCCGTGGCCCTGGCACTGATCGGCCGGCCGCGGCTGCTCGCCGTCGATGACGCCGATCTGAAACTCTCCGACGCCGACCGGGCCGAGGCGTGGCGGCTGCTGCGCTCGGTCGCGGAGTCGGGCACGACCGTGCTGGCGGTCTGCAGCGAGGCGCCCGAGGGGGCGACCGTCGTCGTCAGCACCGGCGGAGGCACGGACAGCCCGGCCGACGGCAACCCGGACGACGACAGTCAGGGCGACGGCACCACGAACGACACCGGCACCGACGGCGGGACCACGGCCGGCACCACCGGCACCACGAACGACACCGGCACCGACGGCGGGACCACGGCCGGCACCACCGACGACACCGGCACCGACCACGCCGGCACCCACGACGAGACCACCGTCGTGAACACCACCGAGGAGGGGACGGCCGATGCGCTCGCCGAAACTGGCCGCGCTTGAGCTCAAGCGGTTCGGCAGGGGGAAACTGCCGCGTGCCGCACTGGTCGCCGTGGTGCTGCTGCCGTTGCTCTACGGCGCGCTGTACCTGTGGTCCTTCTGGGACCCGTACGGCCGGCTGGACCGGATCCCCGTCGCTCTCGTCAACGACGACAAGGGTGCCCGGGCCGAGGGCAGGAAGATCACGGCCGGCGACGAGATCACCAAGGGGCTGCGCGAGAGCGACGTCTTCGAGTGGCACGAGGTGAGTGCGGCCGAGGCACGCGAGGGCGTCGAGGACGGCGCGTACTACCTCTCGCTCACCATGCCCGGGGACTTCAGTGAGCGCATCGCGTCGAGTTCGGGCAACTCCCCCGAGACCGGCGCCCTTCAGGTCCGTACGAACGACGCCAACAACTACATCGTCGGCCAGATCTCGCGGACGGTCTTCGCCGAGGTGCGCACGGCCGCGTCGACCGACGCGTCCCGCTCGTTCCTGGACCGCATCTTCATCTCCTTCTCGAGCATCCACGACGCGACGGAGAAGGCGGCCAAGGGCGCCGACCAGCTCAAGGGCGGCATCGGCAAGGCCAAGAAGGGCTCCAAGGAGCTCGCCGACGGCCTCGAGGACGCGAAGGACGGCAGCGGCAAACTCGTCGGCGGTCTGTCGAAGCTCTCCAAGGGTGCGAGCGAGCTGGAGACCGGTTCCCGCAAGGTCGCGGGCGGCACCCAGCAACTCGCCGACAAGGTCAACGCGGTGGCCGCCGGTATCCGCCCGTACGTACGGGACGACGGCAAGTCGATCGGTGACGCGGCCCGTCTGGTCTCCGACTCCTCCCGGACCGTCCGCCACACCCTCGACCATCTGGTGAAGAGCGCCCCGGCCGCGGCCGCACGCGCGCACAAGTCCGCCGACGAGCTGGCAGCGCTCCACCGCTCCCGCTGCGAGGACGCCCTGCTGCCGGACGCCGGTGCCTGCTCGGCTCTGGAGCGTGCCAGGGACGCGGCGAAGGACGTGGCGAAGGTCGCCGACGATGTCGACGCCGTGGTGAAGGACCACCAGGGTGACCTCAAGAAGCTCGACACCCGGCTCGCCGATCTCCAGAAGAAGGCCGACGAGATCGCCCGGCGCTCACCGCGGCTCGACGACGACCTGGAGTCGGCCGTCAAGAAGGTCAACGAGCTCAACTCCGGTGCCAGGAAGGTCGCTCAGGGCGCGGACAAGCTGCACTCGGGTCTGAGCACCGCACGGTCGGGCTCCACCGAACTGGACACGGGCGTGGGCAGGCTCAAGAAGGGTGCCGGGACGCTGGACGGCGGTCTGTTCAAACTCGCCGACGGTTCCGACGAGCTCGCGGGCGGTCTGAACGACGGCGTCGACAAGATCCCCGACTACGACAAGAAGGACCGGGACCGCCGTACCGAGGTGATGGCCGACCCCGTGAAGCTGGCGAGCCAGTCCCTGCACAAGGCGCCCAACTACGGCACCGGATTCGCCCCGTACTTCATCCCGCTCTCCCTGTGGGTGGGCTCGATGGTGGCGTACATGATCATCTCGCCGCTGAACCGGCGGGCGCTCGCCGCGGGCGCCTCTGCCTGGCGGATCGCGGTGGCGGGCTGGCTGCCGGTGGTGGCCCTCGGCCTGGTGCAGGTCGTGGCGCTGATGTCGGTGCTGCACTGGACGGTCGGTCTGCAGATGGTCCACGCGGCCGGCACGGTCGGCTTCCTGGCGCTCGTCATTCTCTGCTTCGCCGCGATCATCCAGTGGCTGAACGCCCGGTTCGGGGCGGCCGGCCGGATCCTCGTCCTGGCGCTGCTGATGCTCCAGCTGACCTCGGCGGGCGGCACCTACCCCGTCCAGACGAGCCCGGCGTTCTTCAACGCGATCCACCCCTTCCTCCCGATGAGTTATGTCGTCGACGCACTGCGCCGGCTCATCACGGGCGGCGGGCTGGGCCCGGTGTGGGAGGCGAGTGCCGTCATGATCGCCTTCACAGCGGGTGCGCTGGCGCTCACCGCGATCTCCGCCCGCCGCAAGCAGGTGTGGACGCTCGACCGCCTGCACCCCGAGCTGAGCCTCTGAAGGGGCGGCGGACCTGTGAGAATCGATGTCATGGACAGCAGTAGCACCAGACGCCGGGCGACCCGGGCGAAGCTCTACGAAGCCGCGGTGACGCTCATCGCCGAACAGGGGTTCTCGGCCACCACGGTGGACGAGATCGCCGAGCGCGCCGGCGTGGCCAAGGGCACGGTCTATTACAACTTCAAGAGCAAGACCGAGCTCTTCGAGGAGCTGCTGCGGTACGGCGTCGGCCTCCTCACGGCGTCGCTCCAGTCCGCGGCCGACGAGACGGCGGAGCGCGGCGGTACCAAGGTCGAGGCGCTGGACGCCATGATCCGGGCGGGCCTGGTCTTCATCGACCGTTATCCGGCTTTCACCCAGCTGTACGTGGCCGAGCTGTGGCGCACCAACCGCGCCTGGCAGTCGACGCTCCTGGTCGTCCGGCAGCAGGCGGTGGCGGTGGTCGAGACGGTGCTGCGGGAGGCCGTCGAGAACGGCGAACTGAGCGAGGAGATCGACATCTCGCTGACCGCGGCAGCGCTGGTCGGAATGGTGCTGGTGGCCGCGCTGGACTGGCAGGCCTTCCAGCGGGAGCGGTCGATCGACGACGTGCACGCGGCGCTCTCGCGGCTGCTGCACGGCCGGGTGAGCGGCCGCTGAGACCTCCCGGGGCCCCTCGGGGGCTCGCCGGGAGCACGATGCGACCGGACGGAGACCGGACGCAATGACGCCTGTCGGGGGGCAGGCGTGATGCGACCGGCCCGTCGACGGGCGCAGGAAAAGACGCCGGTCCGGCGCGGTTCGGTCTCCCGAGCCGTGCCGGACCGGCGTCCTTGTCCCCCGTGCGTCCCCCGTGTTTCCCCGGTACCCCCCGTGTCCCCGTTCCCCTGTGTCCCCCTGTGGTGCCGGACAACCCGTGGTCGATGGGTTCTCCGTCGTGCACCCCCCGTTCCGTCAGGGGAGCCGCGCCGTTCCGCCGCCCCGTGTCGGCGGTGCCGGCGCTGCGCCCCTTCCGTGGTCTCCACTCTTCCCTCTGCGCACGTGGCGCCCCATCCGCCCGCCTACTCATCTCTCCCACTAGGTACGGGTACTCAGTCGTCCGCGCTCATCCCCACCCGCGGCGGCCCGCCTCTGGTTACGATCGCGTCCGTGTCCGTACTCCCTCTCGTCTTCACCAGTGGCTGGGCCAGCGGGATCAACGCCTATGCGGTGATCCTCCTGTTCGGCATCTTCGGCGCCACCGGGGTCTCCGACGAGGTGCCCGAATCGCTCCAGCGCACCGACGTCCTCGTCGTCGCCGGTGTGCTCTTCCTGTGCGAGGCGGTGGCGGACAAGATCCCCTATGTCGACTCGATATGGGATGCGGTGCACACCGTGATCCGCCCGGTGGCGGGCGCGGTCGTGGCCGCGCTGCTGGCCGGGGAGAGCGGGTCGCTGCCGGAGATCGCGGCCGGCGCCATCGGCGGCTCGACCGCCTTGATGAGCCATCTCGTCAAGTCCGGCACCCGGATGGCGATCAACACCTCGCCCGAGCCGTTCAGCAATGTCGCGATGAGCGTCGCCGAGGACCTGGGCGTCGCCGGGATCATCACCTTTGCCGTCTTCAACCCGGTGGCCGCGGCGATCATCGCCGCCACGCTGCTGGTCCTCGGCATCGTCGTCGTGGTGTTCCTGGCGTCCAGGATCCGCAGGTTCCTGCGCCGCAGAGCGCAGCGCCGCGAGGAGAAACGACTGGCCGCCACGGTGGCCGGCCGCCCTCCGGGCTGAGTGTCACAGGCGGCCGATACAGTCCCTGACATGGCACGGATTGCGGTGATCGGCGCCGGGATGGGCGCCATGGCGGCTGCCGCCCGGCTGGCCGTGGCAGGCCACCGGGTGACGGTGTACGAGCGTTCGGCGACGTACGGCGGCGCGCTGGGCGCCTTCGAACGCGACGGGTTCGTCTTCGACACCGGACCGGGTCTGCTGCATCTGCCCGCCGTCTGGCGGGACTTGTTCCTGAAGACCGGCAAAGAGCCGCTGGAGCGGTGCGTCGGCCTGACCGAGGTCGACCCCGCGAGCCGGCACCTCTTCGCCGACGGCTCCGCGGTGACCCTTCCGAACGCCTCACGGGCGGGCATCGTCTCCGCGCTGGAGTCGGCGCTGGGCGCCGGAGCCGGTGAGCGGTGGGGCGACTTCCTCGGACGGGCGCGGGACGCCTGGGACCGCTCCCGCCGGCCGCTGCTGGAGGAGCCCCTGTGGGACGACTGGCAGGTGCTGGGCCGGGATCCCTACCCGGCCCTGCGGCAGCGCAGAATGCTGCGCACCCGGCAGGCGGCCACCGTCGCCGAGGTCGGCGCCCTGGAGCTCGCCGACCCCCGGCTGGCCGCGCTCTTCGAGGGCTGCGCCCTGGCATACGGCCTGGACCCCCGGCGCGCCCCCGCGAGCGCCGCCCTGCTGCCGTACATGGAGCAGACGTTCGGCAGCTGGTATGTCGCGGGCGGGATGCGGGAGTTGGCCCGTGCGGTGTACGAGCGCTGTCTGGCCCGGAAGGTGGAGTTCGGCTTCGGGTCGGAGGTGACGTCGGTCGTCGTGCGGGACGGTCGCGCGGCCGGCGTCGAGCTCGCCGGGGGCGCGGTCGCCGAGGCCGACCATGTGGTGGCGGGCGCGGACACCGCGATTGCGGCCGGGCAGGAGCTGTGGGAGGACGGTGACGTACGCCCGCAAGGGGGGCCCGACGCAGGGCAGTTGCCGGGCCGGTTCACCGTCCTGCTGGGACTGAGCGGGGCGCGGCCCGCCTCGGCCGTCCACCGGAGCGTGGTCCACTCCCCCGACACCGGCGCGGAGGCGGCGGCCGTCTTCGGCGGCCGTCTCGCCGAGCGGCCCACGGTCACCGTGCTGCGGCCCGACGACCCGCGCATCCGCCCGGACGACGCGCACGAGGCGGTCACCCTCACCGCGACGGTGACCGGCCACGGCGGCGCGGTCGACTGGAGGGACAAGGCCCTGCGCGAGCGCTGCGCGGAAGCGCTGATCGACGCCGCGGGGACAGCCGTCGAGGACCTGCGCGCACGGGCGCTGTGGCACGAGATCCTGACGCCCGCCGAGACGGGTGCCGTCCCGGCGCCGTCGCTGGCCGGGCTCGGCGGCCGGTATCTGCACCCCGCGAACAGCACCCGGCTGCCCGGGCTCCATCTGGTCGGCGGACACGCGCACCCGGGCGGCGGACTGGCGCACGCCGGCATGTCGGGGGCACTGGTGGCCGGACTCATCGTGGAGGGCGCGGACTTCCGCGGCTCACAGTGAGGCGCGGCGGACGCCGGCGCTGACGGACGTCTGGCGGCGCCGGCCCAGAAGGGGGCCGACCGCGGCTCAGAAGCGGTACTGCTGCTCGTTGTACTCGTTGTCGTAGCCGTACGGCGACTGCTGTTCCCCGGGCACCTGCTGGTCGGTGTCCCGCTGCTGCGGCACCCACACCCCGCCGGGCGGGGTGTCGCTGTACGACGGCTGCGCGTAGTACGGATCGGTGTACTGCTGCTGCTGCGGGCTGCCGAAGCTGTCGTAGTTCTCGTAGGTGCTGTACTGCTGGCCGCCCACGTAGGGGTCGGAGTACGCGGCGTACTGCTGCTGGCCGGTGCCGTAGTCGTACTGCCCGGCGAAGGCGTCCTGACCCGTGGGCTGCTGGTCGTAGCCGTAGTACGGGTCGTACTGGCCGTCGGTGCGGCCCGCCGGCTGCCCGTAGTTCTGGCCGTCCTGGTCCTGCTGCATCGCCGCGTAGGCCGCGTCGCTGTAGACGCCGTACTGCCCGGTGTCGTCGGGCAGCGGCTGCGGCTCGTAGACCGGCTCGGGGTCCAGGTCGGGGGCGGCGGGAGCCTCGTAGGCGAGGTCCGACACCTCCAATGTGGGCTCACGGGTGGCGGCTTCGCCCTGCCGGCCACCGGACTTGCGGCGGCGGCTCGCGCCGGGACTGCCGCCGAGGGCCCAGCCGGTGGAGAAGCCGCGACGGAAGGAGAGCGTCACATAGGTCTGTCCCACGGCGAAGGCGATGGCACCGAGCGCGATCACGACCACGGACGGCAGCAGCACACCGAAGACGACACACAGGAATCCGCCGAAGGCCAGCAGCCGCCAGCGCAGCCGCGCCTTGTACTGCAGCAGCACCTCGCCGAGCAGCCACAGCGCGACGATTCCGAACGCGACGTAGAGGACCGTCCAGCCCATGCCCGCCCCTCTCCTTCGGCCGCCGCCCCCGGTCGGGTCGGGTACGACCGATCACAACTGCTCGTGCAGTCCGAGATTCTCGTAGATTTCGAGCGTCGCCGTGGAGTTGTTGAGCGTAATGAAGTGCAGTCCGGGGACACCCTCGGAGAGCAGCTCCGCGCAGAACTCCGTTGCGAACTCGATCCCCATGGAGCGTACAGCCGCCGGATCGTCCTTGACCGTGAGGATCCTCTCTTTCAGGTCCTCAGGGATCGATGCGTTGCTGAGCTGGGCAAACCGCTCGAGCTGTTTGACGCTGGTGACGGGCATGATCTCGGGGATGATCGGGGTGGCGCAGTCCGCGGCCGCGACCCGGTCGCGCAGCCGCAGATAGTCCTCGGCCCTGAAGAACATCTGGGTGATCGCGTAGTCGGCGCCGGCGCGGCACTTGTCGACGAAGTGCCGGGTGTCGGTCTCCCAGTCGGCGGACCGGGGATGCATCTCCGGGAAGGCGGCCACGCCGACACAGAAATCGCCCGACTCCTTGATCAGGCGCACCAGTTCGGCCGCGTACTGCACGCCGTCGGGGTGCTTGACCCAGTCGCCCATCGGGTCGCCGGGCGGGTCGCCCCGCACCGCGAGGATGTTGCGGATGCCCGCGTCGGCGTACTGGCCGATCATGTTCCGCAGCTCGGCGATCGAGTGGTTGACCGCGGTGAGGTGCGCGACGGGAGTGAGCGTCGTGTCCGCGGCGATCTGCTCGGTGGCCTTGACCGTGCCGGCGCGGGTGGAGCCACCGGCGCCGTAGGTCACGGAGACGAAGCTGGGGGCGACCGCCTCGACCCGGCGCAGAGCGTTCCAGAGGTTGCGCTCGCCCTTTTCCGTTTTCGGCGCCCAGAACTCGAAGGAGTAGGACGTCTTGCCGGTCGCGAGCAGCTCACGCACCGTCCGTGCGTGGTCCGTCCTGGTGGAAGCTGTTCCGAGGGCCATACTCGCAGGTTATCCACGCCCAGGGGGTGACCCAACCGGAGTCCACCCATCGGACACCGATTGTTCGCCCTTGGCCTACTCTCCGCGCTCGCCGATCCGCTTGGCGAGATGGGCGGCGGCGGCCCCGGGATCGGCCGCCTCGGTGATCGCCCGGACGACGACGACCCGGCGGGCGCCCGCGTCGAGCACCTCGTCCAGATTGCCCGCGTCGATGCCGCCGATCGCGAACCAGGGCCGGTCGGTGCCCAGCGCGGCGGTGGAGCGCACGAGGTCCAGGCCGGGGGCGTGCCGGCCGGGCTTGGTGGGCGTGGGCCAGCAGGGACCGGTGCAGAAGTAGTCCACGCCGGGCTCGACGGCCGCCGCGGCGGCCTCGGAGGCGGCGTGCGTGGAACGGCCGATGAGGACGTCGTCGCCGAGGATGGCGCGGGCGGCCGGGACGGGCAGGTCGCCCTGCCCCAGATGCAGGACCGCGGCGCCGATGGCATGGGCGACGTCCGCGCGGTCGTTCACGGCGAGCAGCTTGCCGTGCCGGCGGCAGGCGTCGGCGAAGACCTGGAGGTGCTCCAGCTCCTCGGCCGCTTCCATACCCTTGTCGCGCAGCTGCACGATGTCGACCCCGGAAGCGAGCACCGTGTCCAGGAACGCGGCGAGGTCGCCCTGCTTCCTGCGGGCGTCCGTGCACAGATAGAGCCGGGCGTCGGACAGCAGTGCGCGAGCCGTGGACATGGCGATTTCCCCCCGGGGCGGGTCGGCGGTGTGCGGGCAGGACTTCTGCGGCCCCGCCCGCACACCGCTTGATGGTGTCTTCAGGGCGTCAGACGGCGAGCGCCTGGGCCCGGCGCTTCACCTCCGTGCCGCGATTCTCGCTGAGCGCCTGCGCGGGGGTGCCGGGCAGGGTCGGGTCGGGGGTGAAGAGCCACTCCAGCATCTCTTCGTCGGAGAAGCCGTCGTCCCTCAGGAGCGTCAGGGTGCCGGAGAGGCCCTTGACGACCTTCTCGCCGCTGATGAAGGCGGCGGGAACCTGGAGCACCCGGTTCTCACCTCGGCGCACCGCGATCAGCTGGCCCTCCTTGACCAGCTGCCGGACGCGCGTCACCTCGACATCGAGCATTTCCGCGATGTCGGGGAGGGTGAGCCAGGCGGGGACGAGAGCATCGATCTTTGCGTCAATCTCGGTCACAGGACAAGCCTGCCATCTGGGACTGACACTGGGTAGCGCTGCCCCCCACACGGACGCCCCGATCAGCCCGGAAACGGGGAGAATGTGCAGGTCAGCGACGAACTGTCGGGAGAGAGCCCGCTCACAGCGAAGCGGCCTTCAGAGGGACCGAGGGGTCCGCGGCCGTCGTCGGATCCAGCCGTGTGCCCGTCAGGACGAGTTTGCGGCCCTGTGCCAGATCGCGCGGCCTGCCCACCGCGAGCAGGGCGACGAGCGCGCCCTCCCGCAGCCACAGCACCGACCAGGAGGCGCTCGCCGGGTCCCCGCGCCACACCAGTGTGTCGGCGACCGCGTGGTGGCCCACGTACTGCACGAACCGGCCGAACTGCTCGGACCAGAAGTACGGGACGGGGTCGTAGATCTGCGCGGGTTCGCCGAGGTCCTCCGCGATGACGTTGGCGGCGACCGTGCGCGGTCCCTGGAGGGCGTTGTCCCAGTGGTGCACGAGCAGCCGCTGTCCGTAGCGGGCGGACGGGAAGGAGGCGCAGTCGCCGACGGCGTACACATCGGGCAGCGAGGTGCGCAGATACTCGTCGGCGGTGATCGCGCCGTCCGGACCGAGCGCGATGCCGGAGCCGGTGAGCCACCGGGTGGCGGGCCGTGCGCCGATGCCGACGACGACGGCCCCGGCGGCGAGCCGCCTGCCGTCCGAGAGAATCACCGTGCCGGGCTCGATCTCCTCCACCCGTGAGCCCGTGAGCAGTTCGATGCCGTACTCCGCGTACCAGTCGGTCATCGCGGCGGCGACCTCGGCGGGCAGCGCGCCGGCGAGCGGGCGGTCCGCGGCCTCGACGACGGTGACCGCGCAGCCGGCCTCTCGGGCCGCCGTCGCGAACTCGGCGCCGATCCAGCCCGCGCCGACGACCACGATGTCGTGCTGCCGGGCGAGCACGGGACGCAGCCGGGCGGCGTCGTCGAGGGTGCGCAGCAGATGGACGCCGGGCACCGATGCGGCCCCCGGCAGGTGGACGGGTTCGGCGCCGCTGGCGATGACCAGGACGTCGTACGGGACGGGCCCGGCCTCGGTGTCCAGTTCGTGCTCCTGCGGCCGGACGGCCGTCACCTCGCAGCCGAGCCGCAGCCCGATGCCGAGGGCCTCGAAGTCGACGTCGAAGGCCGAGCCCTCCGCCTTGCCGAGGAGGACGGCCTTGGACAGCGGGGGACGGTCGTACGGCTGATGGGGTTCGGCGCCGATGAGGGTGACCGGACCGGTGAAGCCCTGTTCGCGCAGGGCCACGGCGGTCTGCACGCCCGCCATCCCGGCTCCGACGACGACCACGCGCCGTGCCTGCTGTGTCTGCTGCTCGCTCACCCGTCAACCTTACGCATCCGGCGACCCCATCTGACAGCTCGTCAGGACAGCGGTTGCTCCACGACGCTCGTCCCGCTGCCCTCCTGCGACTCCCACTCCCAGCTCTCCTCCAGGCGCAGTCTGCCGTCCGGCAGCTCGGCGATCGTCGAGACACAGTGCCCGGACGCGGTACGGCCGTCCGTCTTCAACTGCACATAACGGAAGTCGATCCGGTCCCCCTGACGGGTGCCCACCAGATGACCGCGGACCACGTCACCGCCCGCGTACTCGGCCCAGATGTGCCCGTCCCGCTCGTGGTACGTGAAGCGGGTACGGGTGCCGACCTGGCCCGGAGCCTGGTCCGCGACCGGCACCAGAACGACTCCGTCGAGCGACCCCGCCATCAAGAACACCTCCTGTACCGCAGGCCTTGGGAGGCTGTCGCTCCCTTAACTCGACACCGGGCCCGGGGTTAGGGTGGCCACCGTAAGACACTCGCGGGAGTCCGGACGCACCGGGCTGAGAGGGAGGCTGGACGGCCTCCGACCGTACGAACCTGATCCGGGTCATGCCGGCGAAGGGAGGGGCTGGACGCCCATGTCGCGTATCCAAGAAACGCGCGCCTCAGACGTTCTCGTCGTCGGGGGCGGAATCATCGGACTGGTCACGGCCTGGCGCGCGGCCCAGCGCGGGCTGGCCGTCACCGTCGCCGATCCGGAGCCGGGCGGCGGCGCGGCGCAGGTCGCCGCGGGCATGCTCGCCGCCGTCACCGAACTGCACTACGGCGAGCAGACGCTGCTCGCGCTCAACGTCGCCTCCGCACAGCGCTATCCGGCGTTCGTCGCCGAGCTGGAGGAGGCGAGCGGACAGAGCGTCGGCTACCGCGCCTGCGGGACGCTCGCCGTCGCGCTCGACGCCGACGACCGCGCCCATCTGCGGGAACTGCACGCCCTGCAACGGCGTTCCGGACTCGCCTCGGAATGGCTGACCGGCCGTGAGTGCCGGCGCCTGGAGCCGATGCTCGCTCCCGGTGTCCGCGGCGGTCTGCGGGTGGACGGCGACCACCAGGTCGACCCGCGCCGCCTCGCGTCCGCGCTGGTCACGGCGTGCGAGCGGGCGGGAGTGGTCTTCCGTCACGGCTGGGCGGAACGGCTGTCGGTCACGGGCGACCGGGCGGCCGGTGTCGTCCTCGCCGACGGGGAGGAGCTGACCGCCGACCAGGTGGTGCTCGCCGGCGGCAGCCTGAGCGGCAGGCTGAGCGGGGTCCCGGCGGATGTGCTGCCTCCCGTGCGTCCCGTGAAGGGCCAGGTCCTGCGCCTGACCGTGCCGCCCGCGTACGCGCCCTTCCTGTCCAGGACCGTCCGTGCGGTGGTCCGCGGCAGCGATGTGTATCTGGTGCCGCGCGAGAACGGCGAGCTGGTCGTCGGCGCGACCAGCGAGGAACTGGGCTGGGACACGACGGTCACCGCGGGCGGTGTGTACGAGCTGCTGCGCGACGCCCATGAGCTGGTGCCCGGCATCACGGAGCTGCCACTCACCGAGACGCGCGCAGGGCTGCGCCCCGCCTCCCCCGACAACGCGCCGCTGCTCGGCCCGACCGCGCTCCCCGGCCTGCATCTGGCCACCGGACACCACCGCAACGGGGTCCTCCTGACACCCGTCACCGGCGATGTGATGGCGGCGGTCCTGGTCTCGGGCTCACTCCCCGACGAGGCCCGCCCCTTCACCCCTCGCCGCTTCTCCGCCGTCTCCCAGGAGCAGCCCGCATGAACGTCTCCGTCAACGGCGAGACCAGGATGCTCGCCACCGGAACCACACTCGACGCCCTGGTCACGGAGCTGACCGCCGCCCGGTCCGGCGTCGCCGCCGCCGTCAACGAGGCGGTGGTCCCGCGCAGCGCATGGGCGGGCACCCTGCTCGACGACGGCGACCGTGTCGAGGTCCTCACCGCAGTCCAGGGAGGCTGATCAGCCATGGCCGACGACCGTCTCACCATCGGTGACAGCACCTTCAACTCCCGGCTGATCATGGGCACCGGCGGTGCGCCCAGCCTCGACGTCCTGGAACGCTCCCTCATCGCGAGCGGGACCGAACTCACCACCGTCGCGATGCGCCGCCTGGACCCGACGGTCCAGGGCTCCGTGCTCTGCGTCCTGGACCGGCTCGGCATCCGCGTCCTGCCCAACACGGCCGGCTGCTTCACCGCGGGCGAGGCCGTCCTGACCGCCCGTCTCGCGCGCGAGGCGCTCGGGACGGACTGGGTGAAGCTCGAGGTCGTCGCGGACGAGCGCACGCTGCTGCCCGATCCGATCGAGCTGCTCGACGCGGCGGAAACCCTGGTCGACGACGGGTTCACGGTCCTGCCGTACACCAACGACGACCCGGTGCTGGCGCGCAAGCTGGAGGACGTGGGCTGCGCGGCGATCATGCCGCTGGGCTCCCCCATCGGCTCCGGCCTCGGCATCCGCAACCCGCACAACTTCCAGCTGATCGTCGAGCACGCGCGCGTGCCGGTGATCCTGGACGCGGGCGCGGGCACGGCGTCCGACGCGGCGCTGGCGATGGAGCTGGGCTGCACGGCGGTCATGCTGGCGTCGGCCGTCACCCGGGCGCAGGAGCCGGTCCTGATGGCGGAGGCGATGCGGCACGCGGTGGAGGCGGGCCGCCTGGCCCACCGGGCGGGCCGCATCCCCCGCCGCCACTTCGCCGAGGCCTCGTCCCCCCAGGACGGCCGCGCCCACCTGGACCCGGAACGCCCGGCGTTCTGACGCGTACGGAGGGTCTCCCGGCGCGGCCGCATCAGGCCCCGCCGGCGACTGAGGCGGGCGGGCCACATCAGAGGCACGGGGACAACATCAAGCCCCGCCGGCGATTGAGGCGCGGAGGTCCGGGGGCAGCGCCCCCCGCAAGGAGCCGCACCCGCCCAGCTCGGCCCCATGCGGCGCAGGCTTCGTCCTCGAACGCCGGACGGGCTGGCATCGCCCTCCCCGCGCAGGGGCCAAGCTCATGCCCCGCCGGCGATCGAGGCGCAGGGACGATTTCCGGCCGCGCCCGCGATTGAGGCGCGACCCCCCGAACACCGCACCCCCACCGCACCCCGCACCCGTCCCCCTCCGCCCGTCCCGCCGCCTCTCCCCCTTCGAAAGCCGGTCGTGTCGGACCGGCCCCGCACAAGCGCGTCTGCTGTCACAGCTCGGCTGCAGTACGGCTCCGGTCCCGCCCCGGGACGTCAGGGGTGTCCGAGGTGACTCGTAGAATCTCCCGCGTGGACACGACCCTCAAGGACCCCCTCGTCGGGCAGCTGCTCGACGGCCGCTACCGCGTCGACGCGCGTATCGCCGTCGGCGGTATGGCCACGGTCTACCGGGCGGTCGACACCAGACTCGACCGGGAACTCGCCCTCAAGGTGATGCACCCCGCCCTCGCGACGGACGCCTCCTTCGTGGAGCGCTTCATCCGCGAGGCCAAGTCCGTCGCCCGGCTCTCCCACCCCAACGTGGTGGGCGTCTTCGACCAGGGCGCCGAAGGTGCGTACGTCTATCTGGCCATGGAGTACGTGGCGGGCTGCACCCTGCGCGACGTCCTGCGCGAGCGCGGAGCGCTCCAGCCGCGGGCCGCGCTGGACATCCTGGAGCCCGTGCTCGCCGCGCTCGGCGCTGCCCACCGGGCCGGATTCGTCCACCGGGACATGAAGCCGGAGAACGTGCTGATAGGGGACGACGGCCGGGTCAAGGTCGCCGACTTCGGCCTGGTGCGCGCGGTGGGCTCCGTCACCAGCACCACCGGCACCGTCCTCGGCACCGTCTCCTACCTCGCCCCTGAGCAGATCGAGTACGGCACGGCCGACACCCGTGCCGATGTGTACGCGTGCGGTGTCGTCCTCTACGAGATGCTGACCGGCTCCAAGCCGCACTCCGGCGACACCCCGGCCCAGGTGCTCTTCCAGCATCTGAACGAGGACATTCCGGCGCCCTCCGCGCTCGTCCCGGGCCTCGCCGTCGAGCTCGACGAGCTGGTCGCGAGTGCCACCGCCCGCAATCCCGAGATCCGCCCGTACGACGCGGTGGCGCTGCTCGCACTGGTCCGTGAGGCCCGTGCCGCGCTCGGCGACGACCAGCTGGACCTGGTGCCTCCGCAGGCGCTCCAGCAGGAGCCGCAGACGTACGCGACCGGCGCGGACGCGGGCCCCGATGAGCGTACGGACGTCATCCCACGCGTACTGCCGGGCGAAGAGCCGCAGGTCAACCACACGGCCCGGATGGCGATGCCGCCCGCGCCTCCGCAGCACCGCCCGGACCGCACCGGCCGCTCCCGCGTGCCGCGGCGCGGTGTGGTCGCGATCCTTGTCGCCGTTTTCCTGGTGCTCGGCGCCGGAGCCGGCGTCTGGTACATCAATTCCGGGCAGTTCACCCGCGTCCCGGCCCTGATCGGCAAGTCCGAGAAGGACGCCCGGCAGGAGCTCAAGGACGCCGGCCTCGATGTGAAGAGCGTCCGGCGCGACTTCAGCGAGACGGTCGACCGCGGCTCGGTCATCAACAGCGACCCCGGCACCAACGAACGCATCCGCGGCAACGGCTCGGTGACGCTCATCGTCTCGCGCGGCCCGAAGATCGTCAGGGTCCCCGACGTCGGTGGCGACCCGCTCGCCACGGCCGAGAGCAAGCTCAAGAAGGCAGGGCTCGCGCCCGGGGTGGTCACCAAGGAGTTCAGCGAGGACGTGCCCCAGGGCCGTGTCGTCAGCACCGAGCCGGCGGCCGGCGCCCGGCGCAGCCCGGACTCGGCGATCGCGATCGTCGTCAGCAAGGGCTCCCCCGTCGAGGTCCCGGGCGTGATCGGCGATTCCGTCGAGGACGCGACGGGCGAGCTGGAGGACGCCGGCTTCACGGTCAAGGTCGCTCCCGCGCAGGTCAACTCCCCCCAGGAGGCGGGCACCGTCGCCCGCCAGTCGGCGGCCGAGGGGGCCGAGCTGGCTTCCGGCGACACGATCACGCTGACCGTCTCCAAGGGGCCGCGCGCGATCGACGTCCCCGATGTCGTCGGGATGAGCGTCGACGAAGCCACCGCCGAGCTGAAGGACGCGGGCTTCGAAGTGGACGTCGAGAAGGCCTTCCCCTTCCTGGGCGACACCGTCGAGAGCCAGTCCCCGGCCGCGGACGGCAAGGCGCCCGAGGGCAGCACGATCACCATCAAGACCAAGGGAATCTAGCCACAGATGCGTAACCCCGTCGGCGGCCACGTCCCCGTGGCCGGCGGACTCGCCAAGGTCGGTCTCGGATACGCGACGGAGCTGCGCGCGGAGACCGTCCAGGTCTTCGTCGCCAATCCGCGGGGCTGGGCGACACCGCCGGGCAATCCCGCGCAGGACGAGTTGTTCCGCTCCGAGTGCGCCGCCGCGGACATGCCGGCGTACGTCCATGCTCCGTATCTGATCAACTTCGGCTCCCACACCGAGGCGACCGTCGAGCGGTCCGTGGACTCGTTGCGCCATTCGCTGCGCCGCGCCCGTGAGATAGGCGCGCTGGGCGTCGTCGTGCACACCGGGTCGGCGACGGGCGGGCGGCCGCGGGAGGTGGCGCTGGCGCAGGTGCGCGAGCGGATGCTGCCGCTGCTGGACGAGCTGACGCACGACGACGACCCGTTCCTGCTGCTGGAGTCGACGGCCGGGCAGGGGTTCTCGCTCTGCTCGCGGACCTGGGACTTCGGGCCGTACTTCGCGGCTCTGGACGCCCATCCCCGGCTGGGGGTCTGTCTGGACACCTGCCATCTGTTCGCGGCAGGACACGACCTGGCGGCACCGGGCGGCATGGCGCAGGCGCTGGACCTGCTGGTGGAGACGGTCGGCGAGGGGCGCCTCAAGCTGATCCACGCCAACGACTCTAAGGATGTGGCGGGCGCCCACAAGGACCGTCACGAGAACATCGGCGTGGGTCACATCGGCGAGGAGCCGTTCCGGGAGCTCATGCGCCACCCGGCGACCGAGGGCGTACCGCTGATCATCGAGACCCCGGGCGGCAAGGAGGGCCACGCGGCGGACGTGGCCCTGCTGAAAGCACTCCGCGACTGACCGTCCGGGGCGTCCCGGCGGACAGGCTCTAGAGCTCGGGGCCGTCCCCCGGCTCCTCCTGGTAGGAGTAGCGCTGCTCCCGCCAGGGGTCGCCGAGGTTGTGGTAGCCCCGCTCCTCCCAGAAGCCACGCCGGTCGTCGGTCATGTACTCCACGCCGCGGACCCACTTGGGCCCTTTCCAGGCGTAGAGATGCGGAAGGACCAGACGCAGGGGGAAACCGTGCTCGGCGGTGAGCAGTTCGCCGTCCTTGTGGGTGGCGAAGATCGTGCGCTCCGAGGTGAAGTCGGAGAGCCGCACATTGGCGCTGTAGCCGTACTCGGCCCAGACCATGACATGGGTGACGTTCGCGGCCGGCGGCGCGAGGGCGACCAGTTCGCGGGCGGGAACACCACCCCATTCGGCCCCCAGCATGCTGAACTTCGTCACGCAGTGCAGATCGGCGACGACCGAGGAGAAGGGCAGCGCCGAGAACTCCTCGTGGTTCCAGCAGTGTTTGTCGCCGTCGGCCGTGGCGCCGAAAACCCTGAACTCCCAGCGGTCCGGCTTGAACTTGGGCACGGGTCCGTAGTGGGTGACCGGCCAGCCTCGCTGCAGTCGCTGACCCGGCGGAAGCTCGGACTCCTCTGATGCGCGGTATTCCCGGCTTTCCGGCTGACCCATGTCTTCAATGGTGACAGACCGCATGGGGTGGTCATGACCAGGTCTGGCCCGATTCGGGCAACTCCTACTAAGGAGGCACTTACTGGACGGGCTCACGGACGCGATGGAAGGATGCGGCCACTTGCCCCGGTACCAAGCGCGGAAGGAGCCTCTGCGATGCAGGGCGACCCCGAGGTCATCGAGTTCCTCAATGAGCAGCTGACCGCCGAATTGACCGCGATCAACCAGTACTTCCTGCACGCGAAGATGCAGGAGAACTTCGGCTGGACGAAGCTTGCCAAGTACACCCGGTCGGAGTCGTTCGACGAGATGAAGCACGCGGAAGTGCTCACCGACCGGATTCTCTTCCTCGACGGACTTCCGAACTACCAGCGCCTGTTCCACGTACGCATCGGTCAGACGGTCACCGAGATGTTCCAGGCGGACCGGCAGGTCGAGGTGGAGGCGATCGACCGTCTCCGGCGCGGTATCGACATCATGCGCGCCAAGGGTGATGTCACGTCCGCGAACATCTTCGAGTCGATCCTCGAGGACGAGGAGCACCACATCGACTATCTCGACACCCAGCTGGACCTGATCGAGAAGCTCGGTGAGCCGCTCTACATCGCGCAGCTGATCGAGCAGCCCGACAGCTGACGTACGCCGAGGGCTGCGGTCCGGGGCCCTGTCGGGCCCTGCGCGCCCCAGGAAGGCGGCAAGGCTAGGCGGCCTCGTCCAGCTCGGCGAGGCCGGCTGTGAGTGCGGGCTTTCCCTGCTCCAGCAGCTCACGCCGCGGGCAGGTGCCGCGGCCGAGGATCGACTGGATCGTGCGCACGCACGAGCCGCAGTCCGTGCCCGCCTTGGAGGCGGAGGCGATCTGACGGGGGGTGCAGGCACCCGCGTCCGCGTGCTCCTTGACCTGCTTCTCGGTGACGCCGAAGCATGAGCATACGTACACGCGGTTCACCTCCCGGCCGGTCGATCGTCTGCCTCCCGATTGCTCGGTGAGGCTAACCTAACCTTACCCGCCGTGGCCAGCCTGGAAAAGCGGTGTGGGGCGCGGATCACATCGATCCGCGCCCCACAGCCGTACGCACAAGATCACTGGTCGCGGTACATCTCCGCCACCAGGAACGCCAGGTCCAGGGACTGGCTGCGGTTCAGTCGCGGGTCGCAGGCCGTCTCGTAACGCTGGTGCAGATCGTCGACGAAGATCTCGTCGCCGCCGCCCACGCACTCGGTGACGTCGTCACCGGTGAGCTCGACGTGGATGCCGCCCGGGTGCGTGCCCAGGGCCTTGTGGACCTCGAAGAAGCCCTTGACCTCGTCGAGCACGTCGTCGAAGCGCCGGGTCTTGTGGCCGGACGCCGCCTCGAAGGTGTTGCCGTGCATCGGGTCGGTCACCCAGGCCACCGTGGCACCGGACGCGGTGACCTTCTCGACCAGCTCGGGGAGCTTGTCGCGGACCGTGTCGGCGCCCATGCGGACGACGAAGGTCAGCCGGCCCGGCTCGCGCTCCGGGTCGAGCTTGTCGATGTAGTGCAGGGCGTCGTCGACCGTGGTCGTCGGGCCGAGCTTCACACCGATGGGGTTGCGGATGCGCGAGGCGAACTCGACGTGGGCGCCGTCCAGCTGCCGGGTGCGCTCACCGATCCAGACCATGTGGCCGGAGGTGTTGTAGAGCCGGCCGGTCCGCGAGTCGGTGCGGGTCAGCGCGCCCTCGTAGTCGAGCAGCAGCGCCTCGTGGGAGGAGTAGAACTCGACCGTGCGGAACTCCGCCGGGTCGGTGCCACAGGCCTCCATGAAGTTCAGCGCGTTGTCGATCTCCCGCGCGAGCTGCTCGTAGCGCTGACCGGACGGGGACGACTTCACGAAGTCCTGGTTCCAGGCGTGCACCTGACGCAGATCCGCGTAACCACCGGTGGTGAAGGCGCGCACCAGGTTCAGCGTCGCCGCGGACGCGTTGTACATCCGCTTCAGGCGCTCGGGGTCCGGGATACGGGCCGCTTCGGTGAACTCGAAGCCGTTGACGGAGTCGCCCCGGTAGGTGGGGAGCGTCACGCCGTCGCGGGTCTCGGTCGGCTTGGAACGCGGCTTGGAGTACTGGCCGGCGATGCGGCCGACCTTCACCACCGGCACGGAGGCCGCGTAGGTGAGCACCGCTCCCATCTGGAGGAGCGTCTTCAGCTTGTTACGGATGTGGTCGGCGGACACGGCGTCGAAGGCCTCGGCGCAGTCGCCGCCCTGCAGCAGGAACGCCTCGCCCTTGGCGACGGCTCCCATCCGGGCGCGCAGCTGGTCGCACTCGCCCGCGAAGACGAGCGGCGGATACGACTCGAGGTCCGCGATCACATCGCGCAGAGCCTCGGCATCGGGGTACTCGGGCTGCTGCGCCGCGGGCAGGTCTCGCCAGGTGTGGCCACCGGCGGGGGTGGTTTTAGCGTTCACGGTCACACCGCCCACAGTACGGGGTTGCCGCCGGGCCGTTTCCGTCCGCCCAGCAAATGAGACGAGAAGTCCAGCATTTCTCATGCGGTAGGGTTCCGGGCATGCTGACGCACTCGATCCAGAACTGGTGGTGGACCGCACATCCGGCGGCCCACTGACTGATCGCGTGCGTGGAGGAATCGCGAAGGCCGCCCGAGGGGCGGCCTTCGGTGTTTCCGGGAATCGGCCGTTCCTCCCACTCGGAAGGAACACCGGATGCCCCTCGCCCGACTGCTGGACGACGACTGCCCTCCCTTCGCCCTGCTCCGCAGGCGCACCCCCGGCCGCGACCACGACACCGTCGAGGTACTGATCGGCTCGGTGCACGAGGCGCAGGCGCTCGCCGACATCCCCGTCACCGACCGTCCCTCGCTCGCCCTCGTGCCGTTCCGGCAGATCCGGGAGCGCGGCTTCGACGTGCGCGACGACGGCACGCCGCTGAGTGTGCTGGTCGCCGACGAGTACTCGGAGATGCCGCTCGCCGAGGCGCTGGAGAGACTTCCCTCGCACCGCGTCCGGGTGGAGGGGGGTTCCTTCGACGTGGACGACACGGCGTACGCGGACATCGTCCGGCGGGTCGTCGAGGAGGAGATCGGCAGCGGCGAGGGGGCGAACTTCGTCATCCGCCGCACCTACACCGGCAGCATCCCCGGCTTCGGCCGGGCCGACGCGCTCGCCCTGTTCCGGCGGCTGCTGGCCGGCGAGCGCGGGGCGTACTGGACCTTCGTGGTGCACACCGGCGAGCGCACGCTGGTCGGCGCCAGCCCCGAGGTGCATGTGCGGATGAGCGGCGGGACCGTCGTGATGAATCCGATCAGCGGCACCTTCCGCTATCCCCCCGAGGGTCCGACCCCGGAGGGCCTGCTCCGGTTCCTGGACGACCGCAAGGAGCGCGAGGAGCTCTCCATGGTCGTGGACGAGGAGCTGAAGATGATGTGCACGGTCGGGGACATGGGCGGTGTGGTCGTCGGGCCGCGGCTCAAGGAGATGGCCCATCTCGCGCACACCGAGTACGAGTTGCGCGGTCGGTCCTCGCTCGATGTGCGGGAGGTGCTGCGGGAGACGATGTTCGCGGCGACCGTCACCGGGTCCCCCGTACAGAACGCGTGCCGGGTCATCGAGCGGCACGAGGTGGGTGGCCGCGGCTACTACGCGGGGGCGCTCGCCCTGATCGGTACGGACGCGGGCGGTGCGCAGACCCTCGACTCCCCCATCCTGATCCGCACGGCCGACATCGACGCCGGGGGAGCCCTGCGTGTGCCGGTCGGGGCGACCCTGGTGCGGCACTCCGACCCGGAGGGCGAGGTCGCCGAGACCCATGCGAAGGCGGCGGGTGTGCTGGCCGCGCTGGGGGTGCGACCGGGGCGGCCCCGGGAGGACGCCGAGCGGCCGCGGCTCGCCGACGACCCGCGGGTGCGCGCCGCGCTGGACGCCCGCCGGGCCGACCTCGCGCCGTTCTGGCTGCGGATGCAGGAGCGCAGCGCCGATCTGACCGGCGACGCGCTGGTGATCGACGGGGAGGACACCTTCACCGCCATGCTGGCGCATCTGCTGCGCTCGACGGGTCTCACCGTGACGGTGCGGCGGTACGACGAGCCGGGTCTCAGGGAGACGGCACTGCGTCACCCGGGTCCGGTGGTGCTCGGCCCGGGGCCGGGTGATCCGGCGGACGCTGCCGACCCCAAGATGCGTTTCCTGCGGTCGCTCACCGCCGATCTGCTGCGCGATCACCGCCACGGCCTGCTGGGCGTATGTCTGGGCCATGAGCTGATGGCGGCGGAACTGGGGCTGGAGATCGCCAGGAAGGACGCGCCGCATCAGGGGGCACAGGAGCGGATCGACTTCTTCGGGCGGGAGGAGACGGTGGGCTTCTACAACAGCTTCACCGCGCGGTGCGACGAACGGACCGCGGCCGAACTGGCGATGCACCGCGTCGAGCTGAGCCGGGACGAGGTGAGCGGCGATGTGCACGCGATGCGCGGGCCGGGCTTCGCGGGCCTCCAGTTCCATCCGGAGTCGGTGCTCACGATGGACGGCGCGGCGCTGACGGCGACGATGATCGCGGGCGTACTGGTGGGCTAGTCCCGTCCAGGGAGGACGGGAGTCAGGTCGCCGGGGTGGCCGTGCTGTGGGTACGGAAGGTGCGCCGGTAGATGTCCGGCGGCACCCCGAGGGCGCGATGGAAGTGCCGGCGCAAGGTGGCCGCGGTGCCCATCCCGGTACGGGCGGCGATGAGTTCGATGCTGTCGTCGGTCGTCTCCAGGAGTTCCTGGGCCCGGTGGATGCGCTGGGTGTGCAGCCAGCGCAAAGGGGTGGTGCCGGTGGCGGCGGTGAAGCGGCGGGTCAGGTTCCGGGTGCTCATGTTCGCCTGGCGGGCCAGGTCGGGCACGGTCAACGGCTCGTCCAGCCGCCCGCTCACCCAGTGCAGCAGGTCCGCGAACGCGTGGCCGGTGTCGGCGACCGCCGGCACCGCCACGAACTGCGCCTGACCGCCGGCCCGGCGGGCCGGGACCACCAGCCGGCGTGCCAGGGCGTTGGCGACGGCGGCACCGTGGTCGGCGGTGACGATGTGCAGGCACAGATCCATACCGGCGGCCTTGCCCGCCGAGGTCAGCACGGTCCGGTCGTCGATGTAGAGGACGTCCGGGTCGACCTCGATACGGGGATAGCGGGCCGCGAGCGCGGCGGTGTGCTCCCAGTGTGTGGTGGCGCGGCGGCCGTCCAGTACGCCGGCGGCTGCCAGCACGAACGCTCCGGTGCACAGGGACACCAGCCGGGCGCCCCGCACGTGGGCCGCGCGCACGGCGTCCACGAGGTCGGCCGGCGGGTCGGCCTCGACATCGCCGCACGCGGGCACGATGACGGTGTCCGCCTCCGCGAGGGCGTCGTAGTCGTGGGGCGTGTCGAGTCTCAGCCAGCTGCCCAGCCACGCCTCCGTGGGCCCGCAGACGCGGAAGTCGTACCAGGCGTCCGTGAGTTCGCGGTCGACGCCGAACACCTCGCAGGCAGCGGCGGCCTCGAACAGCATGGCCCCGTCGTAGAGCGCCAGCGCCACGGATCTCATGTCCGAAAGTGTACGCATCTCGTCGTTTCGGCCACTCGTGGTCGGCGTCCGGGCCCGTGAGCATGGCCGCATGAACACACATCACCGGACGGTCGCGGTCGTCGGAGCCTACGGACACACCGCCGCCTTCGTCGTCGCGGAACTGCGCCGACGCGGCCTCACCCCTCTTCTCGTCGGCCGGGACGCCGCCAGGCTGGACGCCGCCGCCAAGGGCCGTCCGGGGACCGTGAGGGTCGTGTCCCTCGACGACCCGTCGTCGCTGGACCGCGCACTGACGGGCGCGGATGCGGTCATCAACTGCGCGGGCCCGTTCGCCGTCACCATGCTCCCCGTCATCGACGCGGCCCTGCGCGCGGGCATCCCCTACCTGGACGTGGCCGCGGAACAGGCCGCGATCCTGGAGGCGTTCCGGCTGCGGCACCGACGGGCCCGTGAGGCGGGTGTGGTGGTCCTCCCGGCGATGGCGTTCTACGGCGGGCTGGGCGACCTGCTGGCCGGTGCGGCGATCGGCGACTGGCCCGACGCCGACGAGATCACCGTCGCGATCGCCCTCGACAGCTGGTGGCCGACGGAGGGCACGCGCAGGACCGCGCGGAGCAACGCCGGGCGGAAGCTGGCCTTCACCGGTGGCCGTCTCACCGCACCGGAGGACCCGCCCCGCTCGTACTCCTGGCGGTTCCCGGAGCCCGTGGGTGTCCAGCGGGTCGTCGAGCTCTCCACGGCCGACCAGGTCACCATCTCCCGCCATCTGCGTGTGCCGGAGATCCGGGTCTGCATCAATGAGGCACCCCTGCGCGATCTGAGCGACCCGGCGACGCCTCCGCCCACGGCCGTGGACTCCCACGGGCGCTCGGCACAGACCTTCGTCGTCGACGTGGTGGCACGCAGGGCCGGCGCCGGCCGCCGCGCGACGGCGTCCGGCCGGGACATCTACGCGGTGAGCGCACCCCTGGTCGTCGAGGCGGCGACGCGGATCATGGACGGCCGGGTCGACCGGACCGGGGTGGCCGCCGCCGGGGAACTCTTCGACGCGGCGGACTTCCTGCGAGCACTCGATCCCGCGCATCTGACCTTCGGCGCACCTGACCAGGCGGACCAGCCGGTCTAGCTCGTGCCGGGCGGCGCGGCGGGGACCAGGACGTTCTCGTTGCGCCGCCCCGCCGCGTAATCGTCGGCGTTCCGCACCGCCGCCTCGACGATCTGGCCGACCGCGTCCTCGGTGCAGTACGCCTGGTGCGAGGTGACCGGCACGTGCGGGAACGTGACCAGCCGCGCCAGGGTGTCGTCCTGGTGCGGCTCCAGGGACTTGTCGAGGAAACAGTACGGGCCGGACCGTCAGCCGAAGAAGACGCCGACCTCCTCGTAGAGCTTGGGGTCGACCGTCTTCAGCTTGGCGGTGGCCTCCGCGATCGGCACCCGCACGATGTCCGTGCCCTGGAGCGCGACCATCTTGCCGAAGTCACCGTCCCGCACGGCCTCGATGGCGTGCAGCCCGAAGCGGGTGGCCAGCCAGCGGTCGAAGGCGCTCGGGGTGCCGCCGCGCTGGACATGGCCGAGGACCGTGGTGCGGGCCTCCTTGCCGGTGCGCCTCTCGATCTCCTTGGCCAGCCACTCGCCGACACCGGAGAGCCGGACATGCCCGAAGGAGTCGAGCGAGCCGTCCTTGAGGACCGCGTCGCCGTCCTTGGGCATGGCGCCTTCGGCGACCACCACGATCGGGGCGTAACTGGCCTTGAAACGCGAGGTCACCCAGGTGCAGACCTGGTCGACGTCGAAGCGCTGCTCCGGAATGAGGATGACATTGGCCCCGCCCGCCAGGCCCGAGTGCAGGGCGATCCAGCCGGCGTGCCGTCCCATCACCTCGACGACCAGGACCCGCATGTGCGACTCGGCGGTGGTGTGGAGCCGGTCGATCGCCTCGGTGGCGATGCCGACGGCGGTGTCGAAACCGAAGGTGTAGTCGGTGGCGGACAGGTCGTTGTCGATGGTTTTGGGTACGCCGACGCACTTGATGCCGTACTCGTCGTGCAGCCGGGCGGCGACGCCGAGGGTGTCCTCGCCGCCGATCGCGATCAGTGCGTCGACCTCCGCCTTGGCGAGGTTCTCCTTGATACGGCGGATGCCGTTCTCCGCCTTGAGGGGGTTGGTGCGCGAAGAGCCGAGGATGGTGCCGCCGCGGGGCAGGATGCCGCGCACGGCCGGGATGGCGAGCGGGACCGTGTCATCTTCCAGCGGCCCGCGCCATCCGTCGCGGTAGCCCACGAACTCGTACGCGTACTCCTGAACGCCCTTGCGGACGATGCCACGGATGACCGCATTGAGGCCGGGGCAGTCGCCGCCCCCGGTCAGTACTCCGACGCGCATGGAAAACTTCCCTTCGCCTGATGAGCCCTATGACCGTCACGCTAATGGTGATCCAGGTCACTGCGGGATGGGAGGGAAGGTCAATTCCTGTACGGGATGCGGTGTTTGAGCCGCGCCCCCTGTCCGGTTTCACCCGTACGAGGGTCGCCCCGGCGGCGGTACGTCCGCCTCAGGCGTCGTCGAGCCCCCGCTCGATCGCGTAGCGCACCAACTCGACGCGGTTGTGCAGCTGAAGCTTGCCGAGCGTGTTCTGCACATGGTTCTGCACGGTGCGGTGGGAGATGACGAGCCGCTCGGCGATCTGCTTGTACGACAGCCCCTTGGCGACCAGGCGCAGCACCTCGGTCTCGCGGTCGGTCAGTTGAGGTGCCTTCGGCTCGTCGCCGCCGGAAGCGGGAACCGGTTCGGAGGCGAGCCTGCGGTACTCGCCCAGCACGAGGCCCGCGAGGCCCGGCGTGAAGACCGGGTCGCCGACGGCCGTACGCCGCACCGCGTCGGTGAGCTCCTCGGTACTGGCCGACTTGAGGAGATAGCCGGTGGCGCCGGACTTCACCGCCTCCAGGACGTCCGCGTGCTCCCCGCTCGCCGACAGCACCAGGACCCGCAGCCCGGGGCGGGAGCCCACAAGCTCCTTGCACACCTGGACCCCGGGCATCCCGGGCAGGTTGAGGTCGAGGACCAGGACGTCGGGGCCGGCCGCGTGGGCGCGGCGGACCGCCTGGGGACCGTCGCCCGCCGTCGCCACCACCTCGAATCCGGCGGCGGTCAGATCGCGGGCGACCGCGTCCCGCCACATCGGGTGGTCGTCGACGACCATCACCTTGATCGTCTGCTGGTCCGTCTGCTGGTCCGTCATGCGTGTGCCTTCCCCCGTGGAATCTTCAGTTCGACTTCTGTGCCCTGGCCCGGGACCGAGATCAGCTCGGCCGTGCCGCCCAGGTCCCGCAGCCGTCCGCGGATGGAGAGGGCGACTCCGAGCCGGCCCTCGCCCTCCGCCTGGGCGAGCCGGCCCTCCGGAATGCCGGGGCCGTCGTCCCTGACCGTCACGACCACCTCGTCCGGCCAGTCCTCGACGAGGATCCAGGTCCGGGCGTCCTGACCGGCGTGCTGACGGACATTGTCCAGGGCGGCACCGACAGCGGCGGCGAGTTCGGAGGCGGAGGCCGCCGGCAGCAGCACCGGAGCGCCCGGCTCGGAGAGCGTGACCCGCGATCCGGCGTGCCGGGCGAGCAGCGACCGCAGATCGTACTCGTCGGGCGGGCCGTCCGGTTCGTCGTCCTCGACGGTGCGCACCACGGCGCCGAGAGAGGCGTCCTCGGAGGCGCGGGTCGCGGGGACCAGACCGCTGGAGACCAGCGTCCGCAGGGCGACTTCCTGCTCCCCCGCCATCCGTCCGAGGTCCGCGGCCTCACCGCCGATGGCGGCGCCGCGCCGCTGCACCATGGCCAGCACCTGGAGCACGCTGTCGTGGATGTCGCGGGCGAGACGCTCGCGTTCCCGTGTCGCGGCCTCGATCTCCAGCGCGCGGGCGAGGGTGCGTTCCGAGGCCCGGGCGACCTCGACGACGTAACCGATCGCGATGGAGGCGATCCAGACCAGCAGGACGTTGTGGAAGGTGTCCCGGCTCGGCTCGCCCCGCTCGATGATGTTGGCGACCGCGACGAAGGAGGACGCGACGGCGGCCCATCGCCAGCCGCCCTTGATGGCGAAGGCGAGGACGGAACCGGCCGTCCATATCGACGGCAGCGTGGGTCCGTCGATCTGCTGCGCGTGGGTGTCGGCGAGCGGTGTCAGCAGAATGCCGGTGAGCGCCACGGTGAGGTCGGCGACGAGGAAGGGCTTGGTGCAGCGGGCGGCGCTGGAGACCTGGGGCAGCGTGGCCAGCGTCCAGACGCCCATCACCGCCAGGAACACGATCGCCACCCACGGGCGCTCGAACTTGTCGGGTATGAAGACGAGCAGCAGCACCGCGTAGATCATCGTCAGTACGCGATACCCGGCGAGCGCACGCCACAGCGGCAGCTCCACCGACATCCGCACGACCCGTTCGCGCTTGACCATGTCCCCCACCCCGGTCCGGTCCGGACGACGCGCCCTAGGCCGCCGACCGGTCCGTCGTCTCCGCCTGCTGCTCGGCCTTCGCCTTCGCCGCCGCCTTCGCCGCCTTCTCCGCGTCCGCGATCTGCCGCTTGGCGGCGGTGGCGTAGATGTCGACGTACTCCTGGCCGGACAGCTTCATGATCTCGTACATGACCTCGTCGGTCAGTGAGCGCAGGATGAACCGGTCGCTCTCCATGCCCCGGTAGCGGCTGAAGTCGAGCGGTTCGCCGATCCTGATCCCCGGGCGCATCAGCTTGGGGACCACCTTGCCGGGCGGCTGGATCTTCTCGGTGTCGATCATGGCCACCGGGATGACGGGCGCACCGCTGGCGAGCGCCACCCGGGCGAGACCGCCCGGCTTGCCGCGGTAGAGCCTGCCGTCCGGGGAGCGGGTGCCCTCCGGGTAGATGCCGAACAGGCCGCCGGCCTCGAGGACGTCGAGACCGGCCTTGATCGCCGCCTCGCCGGCGCCCCGCGCGCCCGAGCGGTCGACCGGGAGCTGGCCGACACCCTTGAAGAAGGCGGCGGTCAGCTTGCCCTTGACCCCGGGCGAGGTGAAGTACTCGGCCTTGGCGATGAAGGTGACCTTGCGGTCGAGCATCGTCGGCAGGAAGAAGGAGTCCGAGAAGGACAGATGGTTGCTCGCGAGGATCGCCGGGCCGTCGACGGGGATGTTCTCGAGGCCCTCCACCCAGGGCCGGAAGGCAAGCTTCAGCGACCCTCCGATGGAGAACTTCATGGCGCCGTAGATCAACTCGAATTCCTCCTGTTGCTGTCGAACAGACCTTAACCCGACGCAGGCCGGGGATCCCCGCGTCGACGGGCTTACGGGCCTGGTCGGTGTCGGTCCGGTCGCGTACGGTGAGGTACACCCTTCGAGCTTCATGCACAGAACAGGAGACCCCGGTGCCGGTGCTTCCCGGAGCCGAGCCGTACCGCCACGAGGGCGGAGAGGTCGGCGTTCTTCTCTGTCACGGATTCACCGGCTCCCCTCAGTCGCTGCGCCCCTGGGCCGAGTTCCTGGCGGAGCGCGGGCTGACCGTGTCGCTGCCGCTGCTCCCCGGGCACGGCACCCGCTGGCAGGACATGCAGCTCACCGGCTGGCAGGACTGGTACGCGGAGGTGGACCGCGAGCTGCGTGAGCTCGCCGGCCGGTGCAGCCGTGTCTTCGTCATGGGGCTCTCCATGGGCGGTGCGCTCACGCTGCGGCTCGCCGCCAAGCACGGTGACGCGATCAGCGGTGTCGTCGTGGTGAACCCGGCGAACAAGGTGCACGGCCTCTCCGCCTATGCCCTGCCGGTGGCCCGCCACCTGGTGCGCACGACGAAGGGCCTGACGAACGACATCGCCAAGGAAGGCATGGACGAGGTCGGGTACGACCGGGTGCCACTGCACGCCGCTCACTCCCTGCGCCGGTTCTTCCGGCTGGTCGACGGTGAGCTGCCGCAGGTGACGCAGCCGATGGTGCTGCTGCACAGCCCGCAGGACCACGTGGTGCCGCCGATGGACTCGGCCAGGATCCTCAGCCGGGTCTCCTCGACCGATGTTCAGGAGATCCTGCTGGAACAGAGCTACCACGTGGCGACGTTGGACCACGATGCGGAGCGGATTTTCGAGGAGAGTTACGCGTTCATCGGCCGGCTCGCTCCGAGTGTCGGGAAGAAAGGGAGCACCACCGGTGGCTGAGCAGCACGACGCGGACCGCGAGCCGCAGCCGATCGACGAGGAAGCGGCGTGGGCCGCCATCGTGGCGGGGTACGGCGACGAGCCGGTGGACCCGCCGGGCGCCAAGCCGTTCAAGTCGGTCGACGACCTCGCTCTGCTGGAGAGTGAGGTGAACGAGACGCCGAAGGCTGCGAAGGCCGAGCGGGAGCCCGATCCCGACCCGGACGCGGACCAGCCCGCGCTGGGCAGCTCGGTCACCTTCGCGCCCGGCGTCGGCGGTCCTCGGGACTACGGTCTCGCGGAGGCCAAGGAGGACGACCTCGACGAGAGCGACGAGGGTCACTTCGTGCCGCCGGAGCCGCCGCCGCTGCCCGAGGCGGACGTCACCGCCAAGTTCGCCTGGCTCGCGGTGGTCGGCGGACCGCTGCTGATGCTGGTCGCCGTGCTGCTCCAGTGGGACATGACCTGGTGGCTGACGACGATCTGCGTGGGCGGCTTCCTGGGCGGCTTCGCCACCCTGGTGGCCCGCATGGCGCACGGCGACGACGAGGACGAGGACGACCCGGGCCGCGGAGCGGTGGTCTGAGCGGTACGGGTCCCCCAGCCGCGGTACCAGGTCGTCGCACCGTCGCGATCGCCAGGCCGGTCCCGTCCGTCAGGCGGAACCCGCCGCCGGGATTCTGAGCGCCGCCAGCACCGGCAGATGATCGGTGGCAGCGCTCAGGTCCGCCGTGGTGATGCCGGGCAGATCCAGCGGCACACCGCAGCCGAGCACCTCGATCCCCGCACTGGCGAAGATCGCGTCGATCCGCTGGTGCGGACGGTCCGGCGTCGAGGTGTACTCACCGCCCCAGGGCGCGACCGCCCAGGCGTCCTGGAGTTCGCGGGCGAGCCGTGTGAAGCTCCGCCCGGTGGGCCGCTCGTTGATGTCACCGGCCGTGATCGTGTACGGCACGTCAATGGCGGCGAGCCGCTCGAGCAGCATCCCGGTCTGGGCCAGCCGCTCGTCCGTCTGAAGGCTCAGATGGCAGCTGAGCAGCCCGACCCGGGCGCCGCCGAACCGTACGACCGCGGTGGCGAACCCCCGCCGGTGCAGTCCGCGCGTCAGCGGCAGCAGCACATCCTCCGTACGCTCCACGGTCGCGCGCAGTGAGCAGAGCAGCAGGGGGCCCGCGGCGGTCGCGCCACCGCTGAGCACCACGAGATCGGTCCTGGCCGCGAGCCGTGCGGCGTGCTTGCGCCAGCGGAAGAAGCGCGGCGCCTCCTGGACGAACACGAGGTCGGGTTCGCACGCCCGGATCACCCGGGCGAGCGCTTCCTCGTCGTCCCGCAGCGAGCGGATGTTGTAGCTGAGCACCCGGATCACGGCCGAACCGTCGGGTTCGGTGCGGGAGTTGGGCAGTGCGGTGATCGCCATGCCAGCACGATACGACGGTGCGGGGGGTGTTCCCGGGCTCCGCCGCGAGCTGTGTGCGGCTGCCGCGGGACCGGCCGGTCACTCCGGCCGGTTCCGCGATCACCAGCGGGGCAAGGGGCGGCTCTAGCCCTGACGGGCCAGGTCCGCCGCGCCCACCAGGCCCGCCTTTCCGCCAAGTTGGGCGGCGAGGACCTGGGCGTGCGGACGCCACTGGCCGCCGATGAGCCAGCGGCGGAACGACTTGCGGATCGGGTCCAGGACCAGCTCGCCCTCGTCCGAGACGCCACCGCCGACGATGAACGCCGAGGGGTCGAACAGCGAGGCCAGGTCGGCCAGGCCGGCGCCCGCCCAACGGGCCAGCTCGCGGAAGGAGTCGACCGCGACCGCGTCGCCCTGCCGTGCGGCGGCGCTGATGTGCTTGCCCTCGATGCCCTCGATGGTGCCGTCGCCGAGGCCGAGGAGGATCTCCGCGTTCTCCGGTGTGGCGTTGGCGCGCTGCTTGGCGTACCGCACGAGCGCGCGGCCGGAGGCGTACTGCTCCCAGCAGCCCTGGCTGCCGCAGCCGCACAGCAGACCGTCCGGCACCACCCTGATGTGCCCGAATTCCGCGGCCACACCGAAGCGTCCGCGGCGCAGCTTGTTGCCGATGATGATGCCGCCGCCGAGACCGGTGCCGAGGGTGATGCAGATGACGTCCTCGTGGCCCTGGCCCGCGCCGAAGCGGTACTC
Source organism: Streptomyces sp. CA-251247 (assembly GCF_050952975.1). Taxonomy (NCBI): domain Bacteria; kingdom Bacillati; phylum Actinomycetota; class Actinomycetes; order Kitasatosporales; family Streptomycetaceae; genus Streptomyces; species Streptomyces sp. CA-251247. The sequence continues at coordinate 2,178,805 of NZ_CP191861.1, forward strand.
GCCCCAGGCCGCGGCGTTCGCGTCGTTCTCGACGACCACCGGCATGCCGACGCGCTGCTCGACCTTGTCCTTCAGCGGCTCGTGCCGCCAGTGGATGTTGGGCGCGAAGAGGACGGTGGCTCGCTTGTCGTCGACGTATCCGGCCGCCCCGATGCCGACGGCCTCGATGTCGTGCCCCTTGCCGGCTCCGGCGACGGCAGAGGAGATCGCGTCGACGATGCCTTCGGGGGTCGACGGGGTGGGCACCTTGTGCGTCTCGAGAATGGTGCCCTCTTCGTCGACCACGCCAGCCGCGATCTTGGTGCCGCCGATGTCGACGCCGATGGTGAGTCCCATGTGTCCCTCAGTTTTCGGTCGAGCCCCGCTACGGCAACCGTACCCGAGGGCGGGCACCCGACCGGTCAGTCCAGGTCGATGTGCTCACTCGGTCCGGGCCCGTCGTCACGCGGGTCCTCGGCGTCCTTGGCGGTGCGCGGCTCCTGGGTCCAGCGCCGCTCATGGCCCTCGACCGCGGACCGGTAGGCGGCCAGCAGCTCACCGCCCGCGGCGGCGAGGTGGTCGAAGATCTGGGGGTTGCGCTCGATCACCGGCTCGACCGCGGCCTTCGCCTGGTCGACCAGCTGCTGCACGGCGCTCTGGGCGGCCATGCCGGGCAGCGAGCTCTGGAACCCGGACACCTTGTCGGCGACGACGTCCAGGAGGCGGCGCAGTTCCTCGGAGGCGGACCCGGTGGGCTGACCGTACTGGGCGCGACGTCGGGCCTTCTCCGCCTCGAGGTCCTCCGCGCACGCGTCGGCCCAGGCGTCGGCGTCGGCATCGACTGCGGGACGCTCGGTGGCATCACTCATGGCGTACTCCTGCACAGGGCATGAACCGGCTGACCGGATGCGGGCTCTCGTACGCTCGACGTTACCCGAACGGCGGTGGCCCGTTCAGTGCCCGTGCGGCCACAGCTGCGGGTCCGGCGCGAAGCGGACCCTCAGCACACCGTCCGCGAGGGCCGCGCCCGACACGGTGCAGCGGCGCAGTACGGACGGCAGCGGCAGGATCCTGCGGAACGGTCCGACGGAGAGCATCAGTTCATCCCCCCGGCGGACCAGGCCGACGTCTCCCTTGACAGCGCCCGGCAGCTCCAGCGTCCAGACGAGGATGCCGTCGTCGGTACGGCGGTCCTCGATCCGCTGCCGGGGGCTGCCGTGGCCTGCGCCCGCGTCGGCGCCGTCTCGCGGTCCGCCGCCGTCCGGCAGGGTCAGGTCGCCCAGCAGGGCGAGGTCGTCGAGGCCGCGGGGGTCGCGGCCCGCATGGGGAACTTCGAGGAGCGCGGTGCCGGGCAGCCAGACCTCGGACCACTCGTGCAGGCACTTCTCCTGCTGGGCCGCCAGGGAGGCGAGCCAGGTGTCGGCGGAGTGCCGGGGCAGGACGCGGTTGGCCAGCAGGGCCTCGACCCGCAGGCCGTGCAGCGCGAGTCCGCTGCGGGCGGTCCGCAGGGCGGCGGCGGCCGCGGGTCCTGGTTCGGCGACCACGCGCAGGGCGGTGTCGCCGGACTCGATCACGCTCTGGACGAGGGCCAGTTCGGCGTCCCAGCGCGCGGCAGTCGCGTACAGCCACTGGGCGGGCATCGGGACACCCGCGAGCTGGGCGAGGACCGGGCGCAGGGCGCGGGCGGCCTGGCGTTCCTGCGGCAGCAGCCGGCGCAGATAGCGGCGCAGCTGCTCGGGCAGGGCGAGCAGGGCGATCGTCTCGCGCAGCGGCGGCAGGTCGACGACGGCCGTGTGCCAGTCGCCGGAGGCGGCGACGGTCAGCGCCCGCAGGAGGGCGAACTGCTCGCTCCCGGGGAGTTCGGTGAGCTCCGCCTCTTCGAGCCGTGCGGCGCCGAGCAGGTCGAGCGCGGTCGCGCTGCGCTCCTGGAGCGAGAGGAATTCCGCCCGGAAGTCGGCGCCGGTGTCGACACGGGCCGCCCAGAGGCCGTCCGTGATCTTCTCGGGCGCATCGGGGCTGCCGGTGACCGGGCTTCCGAGCACCTCGCCGGGACCGGCGGAGAGGAAGAGCACGCGCTCGCCGCGCTTCGCCGCCGCATGGGCGGTCGCCGCGGCGACGGTCGTACGGCCCGCGCCGCCGAGGCCGGTGACGAGGACCGTGCGCATCAGGCCTTGCGTCCGCTCTCGACGCGCCTCTTCAGACCGGCCAGGGCGCGGTCGATGATGACCTTCTCGGCCTTGCGCTTGAAAATGCCGAGCATGGGGATCTTGACGTCGACGGTCAGCCGGTAGGTGACCTCGGTGCGGTCGCCGCCTCCGACCGGGGCGAGCGTGTACGAGCCGTCGATGGCGCGCAGCATCTGGGACTTCACCAGCGTCCAGCTGACCTGGTTGTCGCCGTTCCAGGTGTACGCGAGCGTGTGGTCGTCCTTGATCGCACCGGCGTCCAGCACCAGACGGACCTGCTCGGCGCGGCCCTTGCCGTCGGTGGCGAGAACTTCCGCCTCCTTCACCTCGCCGGTCCACTCGGGGTAGCGGGCGAAGTCCGAGATCACCCCCATCACATCGGCCGGCGCCGCCTCGATCGTGATGCTCGAGCTGGTGTGTTCCGCCATCGCTGCGGCTCCTCGGAGTGCGGGTACGGACCGGGGGTGGTGTGGTGTGCAGGCTATCGCGCCTCAGCAGGTCGGAATCCCAGGGCCTGTGCTCGCCGTTTGCCCGTCCTTTGGGGGCCGGGCTCGGCACTCCACGGCCCGTGCTCACTCCACTGGGGCCGTGCTCACCATTCCAGCGTCCAGGGGCGGCCGGTCGAGGCGAAGTGCCCGACGTTCACGCACTCGGTCGCGCCGACCCGCATCCGCCGGACGAGCGGCTGGTGCACGTGACCGAACAGGGAGTAGCGCGGCCGTGTGCGGTGGATCGCGTCCAGCAGGGCCCGGCTGCCGCGCTCGAAGCGGCGGGCGACCGTGTCGTAGGTCAGCTCGGGGACCTCCGGCGGAATGTGCGAGCACAGGACGTCGACCTCGCCGAGGGCCTCGACCTTCGCCGCGTACTCCTCGTCGGAGATCTCGTAGGGCGTGCGCATGGGGGTGCGCAGTCCGCCGCCGACGAAGCCGAAGACGAGGCCGCCGATCTCGACGCGCTCGCCGTCGAGGACGGAGACACCCGGGTGCGCGTATTCCTGCCAGAGGGTCGGCATATCGACATTGCCGTAGGTGGCGTACGTCGGGGTGGGAAAGGCGGCGAACAGTTCGGCGTACTGGCGTCGTACGGCCGACTCGATGGCGCTCTCGCGGTCGGTGGCGATCTCCGCCCACAGACTCCGCCCCAGGTCACGGGCCTCGTCGAAGCGCCGGGCCGTGCGCAGTTCGACGAGCCGGTGGGCGTTCTCGGCGCCGAAGAGGTCGGGGAAGATGCCACGCGAGTGGTCGGCGTAGTCGAGGAAGAGGACGAGGTCGCCGAGGCAGATCAGGGCATCGGCGCCGTCGCCCGCGGTGGCGAGATCCCCGGCATTGCCGTGCACGTCACTGACCACATTGACTCGCATACCTCGCATGCCGATCACCCTAGGACGCCGCCGCCGTGGCTGGGTAGAGGGGGCGGGACCAGCCGTTCTTCCGACCGCACGGGGGGTGGACTACTCTGCGCGAAGCACTGCCATACACGTGTGACGCAGGGAACATCTGGCCGGGACCCCCTATCCGGAACCGAGTACTGGTGGGTAACGTCCGGGCAGTCCAGTCGTGCTCACCCCCCAATGAGCACCTGCCCGATCTTGGACCGCAGCCGGTGCATCACACAGAGCCGTGGCGCCGGCGCCCGATGAGGAGCAGCAGTCTTGCGCGAGTTCAGCCTTCCGGCCCTGTACGAGGTCCCTTCGGACGGCAACCTGACGGATCTGATCCGCCGCAATGCCTCTCAGCATCCGGATGTTGCGGTGATGGGCAGAAAGGTGGCGGGAGCCTGGGCGGACGTCACCGCCCGCCAGTTCCTCGACGAGGTACGCGCCGCCGCCAAGGGCCTGATCGCCGCGGGTGTCCGGCCCGGCGACCGGGTCGCCCTGATGTCCCGCACCCGCTACGAGTGGGTGCAGATGGACTTCGCCATCTGGAGCGCCGGCGCGGTCACCGTGCCGGTGTACGAGACGAGTTCGGCCGAGCAGGTCCAGTGGATCCTCGGTGACTCGGGCGCGGTCGCGGTGATCGTGGAGGGTGAGGCCCACGCGGCCGCCGTCGAGTCCGTACGGGACCGGCTGCCGGGCCTGCGTGACGTCTGGCAGATCGAGGCCGGCGCGGTCGACGCGCTGATCGCCTCGGGCGCCGGGATCTCCGACGAGGCCGTCGACGCGAGCAGCGCGCACGCCAAGGCGGACGACCCCGCGACCATCGTCTACACCTCGGGCACCACCGGCCGCCCGAAGGGCTGTGTGCTCACCCACCGCAGCTTCTTCGCCGAGTGCGGCAACCTCGTGGAGCGCCTCAAGCCCCTGTTCCGTACGGGCGAGAGCTCCGTGCTGCTGTTCCTCCCCGCCGCGCACGTCTTCGGGCGCATGGTCGAGGTCGCGGCCGTGATGGCTCCGATCAAGCTCGGCTGTGTCCCGGACATCAAGAACCTCACCGACGAGCTGGCCTCCTTCCGGCCGACGCTCATCCTCGGTGTGCCGCGCGTCTTCGAGAAGGTCTACAACTCCGCCCGTGCGAAGGCCCAGGCCGACGGCAAGGGCAAGATCTTCGACAAGGCGGCACAGACGGCGATCTCCTACAGCCGTGCTCTCGGCACCTCCGAAGGCCCCTCGATCGGCCTCAAGTTCAAGCACAAGGTCTTCGACCGGCTCGTCTTCAGCAAGCTGCGGGCGGTGCTGGGCGGCCGCGGCGAGTACGCGGTCTCCGGCGGCGCGCCGCTGGGCGAGCGGCTCGGACACTTCTTCCGCGGCATCGGCTTCACCGTGCTGGAGGGCTACGGCCTGACCGAGTCGTGCGCGGCGACGGCGTTCAATCCGTGGGACCGCCAGAAGATCGGCACGGTCGGACAGCCGCTGCCGGGCTCGGTGGTGCGGATCGCGGACGACGGCGAGGTGCTGCTGCACGGAGAGCATCTCTTCCAGGGCTACTGGCAGAACGAGTCGGCGACCGCGGAGGCGCTGGCCGACGGCTGGTTCCACACCGGCGACATCGGCACGCTCGACGAGGACGGCTACCTCGCGATCACCGGCCGCAAGAAGGAGATCCTGGTCACCGCGGGCGGCAAGAACGTCGCTCCGGCTGTGATCGAGGACCGCATCCGCGCGCACGCGCTGGTCGCGGAGTGCATGGTGGTCGGCGACGGGCGTCCCTTCGTGGGCGCGCTGGTCACGATCGACGAGGAGTTCCTGGGCCGCTGGGCCTCGGACCACGGCAAGCCGGCGGGTTCGACGGCTGCCTCGCTGCGCGACGACGCCGAGCTGCTGGCGGAGATCCAGCAGGCGGTGGACGAGGGCAACGCGGCCGTCTCCAAGGCGGAGTCGGTGCGCAAGTTCCGCATCCTGAACGCCCAGTTCACGGAAGAGGCGGGACACATCACGCCGTCGCTGAAGCTGAAGCGGAATGTGGTGGCGAAGGACTTCGCGGACGAGATCGAGGCGATCTACCGCGGCTGAGGCTGTCCGGGGGCGGCAGCCCCCGGCCCTCGCCGACCGGGCAACCCGGCGCCGGCTTCCGTCCCCGCAGACCAGGGTCTGCGGGGACGTCGCGTCAGCGGGTACGAGTTCTGCCGGGCGCCGCGTCGGCAAAGACGCCCCCGGTCGGGCATCGCGTCACCGCGGACACGCCCCGCCGACTCATCCCGCTCACAGCAGCGTTCTGAGCTTCTCCGCCAGCAGGTCCCAGCGCCACTTCTCCTCGACCCACTGCCTGCCCCGCTCCCCCATCCGCGTCCGCAGTTCCGGGTCCTCCAGCAGCGCCACGATCCGGTCGGCCGCGTCCTCGGCCGAGCCGCCGCGTACCACCCAGCCCGTTTCGCCGTCGAGTACGGCGTCCGGGGCGCCGCCGGAGTCGCCCGCCACCACCGGCAGGCCCGTCGCCGACGCCTCCAGGTACACGATGCCGAGACCCTCGACGTCCAGGCCGCCCCTGCGGGTGCGGCACGGCATCGCGAAGACGTCACCGGCGCCGTAGTGGGCGGGCAGTTCGGCCCAGGGCACCGCGCCGGTGAAGCGGACCGATCCCACGACTCCGGTGTCCTGCGCGAGCTTGCGCAGGTCCTTCTCGTACGGGCCGCCTCCCACGATCAGCAGCACCGCGTCCGGCACCTCCGCCAGGATCGCGGGCATCGCGAGGATCAGGGTGTCCTGGCCCTTGCGGGGCACCAGCCGTGAGACACAGACGACCACGGGCCGGTCGGTGAGCCCGAGCCGTTCGCGGACCGCTTCGCCTCCGGAGCCCGGGTGGAAGGTCTTCTCATCGACGCCCGGCGGCAGTTGGACCATGCGGCCCGCCGCCTCGGGCGTGAGCGCGGCGGCGATGCGCGAACGGGTGTACTCGCCCAGATACGTGATGGTGTCGGTGCCCTCGCCGATCCGCCGCAGCAGCTGCCGGGACGCGGGGAGCTGGGCCCAGCCGGCCTCGTGCCCGTGCGTCGTGGCCACCAGCCGCCGCGCACCCGCCCTGCGCAGGGCGGGACCCATCAGCCCGAGCGGCGCCGCCGCCCCGAACCACACGGACTCGCAGCCGTGTTCACGCAGGAGTCCGACCGCACGCCGGGTGACTCGCGGGGTCGGCAGCAGCATGGTCGTACGGTCCCGCACGACGGTGAAGGGCTGCTCCGCGTCGAAGGCCGCGGTCGCCTCCGCGCCCTCCTGGCCGCGCTTCCAGGTGGAGGCGTAGACGACGAGCCGTTCGGGGTCCAGCCGCAGCGCCATGTTGTGCAGGAAGGCCTGGATACCGCCGGGCCGGGGCGGGAAGTCGTTGGTCACGATCAAGGTCTTGTGCATCGTCCGCCGACAGTACCGAACGGCCCTGCCTCGTCGCTCCGGCACGGTCCCGCCCGGCATCATGAGCATCTCTCATTTCCGTACGAACAGGGACGAGATGCTCATGGCGGACGCAGTCGGCACCCGGCTCCCCCTCGCGGTGTGGATCCTCACCAGGACGGCGCTGCTGCTGTGCGTCTTCAAAGTGGTCACGTTCCCCGGCCCCGACGTCACCACCGACGTCTCGGTGATCTACCGGGGCTGGTACGAGACGCTCGGCACCGGCACCTTCCCGCTGGACGACGTCACCTGGCAGTACCCGCCCGCCGCCGCGCTCGCGATCCTCTCGCCCGCCGTGGTGCCCCTGCTCGGCTACGCCTCCGCCTTCTTCGTCCTCGCCGCCCTCTGCGACGCCTTCGTTCTCGCGCTGCTGCTCCACGCCGGCGGACGGCCGGGCGCGACCCGGCGGGGTGCCTGGATGTGGGTCGGCGGCGTGGCACTCCTCGGACCGACGGCGTACGCGCGCTACGACCTGATGGTCACCGCCGTCGCCGTGGCCGCACTCGTCGCGGGAGCCCGCCGGCCCCGCATGCTCGGGGTGCTCGCGGGCCTGGGCGCCCTGCTCAAGGTCTGGCCGGTCCTGCTGCTGCTGGGGCTGCCGCGCGGACGCGCGACCCGCCGTTCCTGGGCCGCCGCCGCGGTCACGGCGGCCGGCCTCACCCTGCTCTTCGTCGCGACGATGCCCGGCGCCCTGGCCTTTCTCACCTCCCAGCGCGACCGGGGCACCGAGATCGAGTCGCTGGGGGCGCTCGTCTTCCACGGGGCGCGGCACATCGGCTGGGACGGCCGGGTGGCGCTGAACTACGGGTCCGTGGAGTTCCTCGGCCCGTACGTCCCGCTCGTGTCCACGCTCGCGATGGTCCTCGGTGCGGGGGCGCTCGGCTGGCTGGTGCTGTGGCGGCTGCGGGCGCGGGAGTTCGGCCCCTCCACCGTGTGCGACGCGGCGTTCGCGGCCGTGCTGCTGTTCACCACCACCAGCCGGGTGATCAGCCCGCAGTACATGATCTGGCTGGTCGGGCTGGCGGCGGTCTGCCTCACCTTCCGGGCCTGCCGCATGACCCTGCCCGCCTGGCTGGTGCTGGCCGCATGCGCGATGACGGTGCTGGAGTTCCCCGTCTACTTCGCGCATGTGGTGGAGAGCGACCCGCTGGGTGTGCTGCTGCTGGCGGTGCGCAACGGTCTGCTGGTCGCGGCGACGGTGACCGCCTGCGTACGGCTGTGGCGGCACACCGTCCATGAGCCCGGCGGCCGCGGAAGCCTGCCGCTGCGGCCCGCACCCGACAAGGAACTGCTCTCCTCCTGAGGCGCCCCCGCATGGGGCCGCCGTCAGCCCAGGCGCTCCCGCAGATAGCCCCGCCACGTCACCGTGAACTCCTCCGGCGAGATCCCCAGCACGTCCTGCATCGCCTTCTCGACCGCGCTCGCCCGGTGCTCCTTCTCCCCCACCGCCCGGTAGAAGGCGGTCAGCTTCCCCTCGCCCCATCTCCCGGCGATCAGCTCGCAGGCCATCCAGCCGCCCTCGTACGCCCGCGCCAGCACATCCGCGTCGCCGCCGAAGGCGAAGTCCTTGTCGTCCGGCAGGGCGGCCGGGGTCTCACCGCCGCGGACCGCGCGCTGGAGTTCGGGCGCGGTCTGTCCGTCCGTGCGGGAGGTGCCGCGGTAGGCGACCCAGTCCGCGAAGCCCTCGGAGAGCCACATGGGAGTGGCCTTCGAGGTGTACGCACGGGTCGCCACATGCGTCGTCTCGTGCGTGAGCACGACGGTCTGCCCGAAGTCGCCGAGCACCCCGTACGCCTCGGGGTTGACGATCACCCGGTCCGCGGGGGCCTTGCCGGACGACCCGGTCTCGCCCGTGGTGACGGCAGCGATGCCGCGGTAACCGGCCGCGGGGGCACCCAGCAGCTCGCCCATGGCCTCCAGCGAGGACGGCACCAGGACGACGACGCGCCGGGCCCACGGGGACGGCCAGGCGCCCGCGACGGCCGGCACCGCACGGTCGGCGGTCGCCGCGAGCGCCTTCTGCCGGACGGTGTCCCGGTCGACGGCGAGCACCAGGCTGCGGCTGCCACGTACGACATGGACGTCGCCCTGCTGCCAGAGCTGCTGAGCGCTCTTCCCGGCGGGCCGGTCGGCCTTCAGATACCAGCGGCCGTCGCGCCGGGTGAATTCGACCGTGCGGGCGGCGGTGACGGGTGCGGTGTCGTATCCGGCGATGCGGTAGCGGAGTTCGGCGTCGGCGACCGCGGTGGAGCCGTCGCGGCGTACGTCCCCGAGCCGGTACTCCCAGGACCCGAAGGGGATGTCCGCCATGTTGCGGAACTGTCTGAGCTCGTCGGCCCGCAGGGCGCTCGCGTCGGAGGCCACCGCACCGAGATAGGCGTTCTCGTCGTGCCCGAGGACGGCGGCGGCGCGGCCGTCGAGGGTGCGCTGGATCTCCCGGACGGTGCTGTCGGACGCCCCGGGACCGGCGCAGCCGGAGGTCAGCAGAGCGACGGCGAGGCCGAGCCCCGCCGCCATCCGTATCGCCCGGCGCCCGACGCGCCCGTGACCTGCCACCCTGTCGATCGTACGGAACGTAGAGCGGAAGCGGACGGGCCAGGACGCGGCCCGTGCCCGGACGAGGAGCCGGCCCACCCGTACAGCCGCCGCGGACCAAGCCGCTCCGGACGCCGGACCGGGCTCGGACGGCCGACCGGTGCTCGGAGCCGGAACGGGCTCAGACGCGCGTGACCGACGAGACGGGCATCATGCCGACCGGGTCGTAGCGCACCGGGGCGCCGGGATAGGGCGCGTGCACCACCTGCCCGTTGCCCATGTACATCGCGATGTGGCTGGCGTCGCTGCGGTACGCCACCAGGTCGCCGGGGCGGGCCTCGGAGAGGGAGACCTGGCGGCCGGCGTAGCGCTGTGCCTGCGAGGTGCGCGGCAGCCCGACGCCCGCCTGGGCGTACGACCACTGGGTGAGCCCCGAACAGTCGAAGCCCGAGGGCCCGTTGGCGCCCCAGACGTAGGGGCGGCCCACCGCGTTGCGGGCGGCCATCACCGCGGCGGCGGCCCGGGCCGAGGAGGGGGCGAGGCCCGAGAGCTCGGGCAGTTGGCCGCGTCCCGAGCGGGAAGCGCGGTCGAAGTCCGCGCGGTCCTCGGGGGGCAGCGAGTCGAGCAGGCGCCGGGCTTCTCCCAGCTTGCGTTCGACGGTGCGCTTGTGGTGGGCGACGGCCGCCCGGCTGCGCTCCAGTTCGACGAGGTCGCGAGCGGCTTCCGCACGCTCCTGGCCGAGTCTTCGCTGGGCCTGCTGGAGATCCCGCAGGGCGGTGGCCTGACGCTCGCTGATGCGGTCCAGGGTCGCTGCCTTCTCCAGATAGCTGTCGGGGTCCGCGGAGAGGAGCAGTGCGAGCGCCGGGTCCATGCCGCCGGAGCGGTACTGCGCCCCCGCGACCGAACCGAGCGCGCCGCGCATCCGGTTGATGCGCTCCTGGCCCCGCGCGACGCTGTCCTGCGTGTGGCTCACGTCCTCGCGCAGCCGGTCGGCCTTCTCACCGGCCTTGTTGAACTGCTCGGTGGCCTTCTCGGCCTCCTGGAAGAGCCGGTCGACCGTGGCACGCGAGGAGTCCGGCCCGTCGCCCGGGTCGGCGACGGCCGCCGGTGCGGCCCCGAGCGCCGCAGCGGCCGTTGCCGCCGCGGCGGACAGAACGGTGACCCTGGCGCTGTGAGTGAGACCGGGCTGTGAGGACCGTCGATGGGACGCCACGAACCGCGCTCCCTTCCGCTGGACGAGGTGCACGAGGGATGGTGCGCGGCAGACAGTAGCCGGGCGATCACGCGGCGGCCAACGACCGTATCGTGCACAGACAGTGACGCCCCACCGGAGACCACAGGTCACCGGCGGGGCGCAGCGTCAGCAGGAGGTGCGGGAAATCGCCCGATTGGGCGTCAGATGCGCACGCCGAACTGGAAGGGCATGTTGTTGATGGACTCGTAGCGCACGTTGGCTCCGCTCCGCGGCGCGTGCAGCACCTGGCCGTTGCCCGCGTAGAAGCCGACGTGGTGCTGGTCGCCGTAGAAGATCACCAGGTCGCCCTGCTTGAGGGCGCTCTGGGAGTAGATCCGGGTGCCGGCGTTGGCCTGCGACTGCGAGGTGCGCGGTATGGAGACACCGGCCTGGGCGAACGCCCAGGAGGTGAGGCCGGAGCAGTCGAAGGAGTTGGGGCCGGAGGCGCCGTAGACGTACGGCGTACCGATCTTGCTCTGGGCGGCGGCGAACGCGGCGGACGCGCGCTGCGAGGCGGGCACCGTGGCACCGAGGTCCACGCGCTCGCTCGCGCGGTCGGCGCGGGTCTCGTCAGCGGCGAGGGAGGCACGCTCCTGCGCGCTCAGGGAGTTCAGCAGCTTCTGCGCGGACGCGAGCTTGGACTGGACTTCCTTCTTCTTCGTGCCGAGCTGCTTGCGCGTGTCGGCCAGGTCGCCGAGCTTGCTCTGGGCTTCCTGGCGCTGCTGCGCGAGGGTGCGCTGCTTGGTCTGGATCTCGGTGAGCGCCTCGGTCTGCTTGGCACCGAGCTGGTCCAGCGCGGAGGCCTTGTCGAGGTAGCTGTCCGGGTCCGAGGAGAGGAAGAGCTGTACGGCCGGGTCGATGCCGCCGGAGCGGTACTGGGCGCTGGCCACCGAACCGAGGCCGTCCCGCAGGGTGTTGAGCTCGTCCTGACCGCGGGCGACCTTGTCCTGGATGGCGTCGACCTGCTTCTGGAGCTTGTCCTGCTGCTCCTTGGCGCCGTTGTACTTCTCGGTGGCCTTCTCGGCCTCTTCGTAGAGCTTGTCGACCTTTTCCTTGACGTCGCTCTTGCTCGGCTTCGGATCAGCCTGGGCGGCCTGGGAAGTGAGGGCGACGGCCGCTGCCGCGGTCGCGGTGAGCACGGTCACGCGGGTGCGGCTCGGCTGCTTGGGACGACGGTGGGACGCCACGCGGGCGAGCTCCTTCTTCCTCAGCCGCCTACCGGGCAGTGGGGGGTGAACCCCGGCTCCGCGCACACAGCTCCCCCGGGAAAAAGCTGAAGTACACAGAAGTGGCGGTTCCTTCGCTGTCACCCCGGATGGGCGATCAACCGCGCGAAGGTTCGAGGCCTGACCTTAGTGACCTTCTTGTGATCACTTCAAATCCTGTCGGGAAAAATGTTTGGCGCGGAGGGCATTCTTTACTCACATCACACGCGTTGTGATTGCCACTTGACGCAACGTTCCGCCGAGAGTGGGGCGAATCGGCCCAAGGAGTACGCGAGTTGCTCAGACGCGCGAAAGCCGCTTCAGCAACAAAACGGACGCGACCGGCCTGGCCCCCGCCTTCGCCACACCGTCGGCGACCTCGCGATCGGTGGAGACCACCACGACGGGCCTGCCGGGCGGCTCCGCGCGCACCAGCTGGCGGATCAGCTCGTCGGCCGTCACACCCGGCTTGGAGAACAGCACCCGCACGCCTCGCGGCGGCGCCAGCAGCACCGGGGCGGCCAGCTCGGCCCCGTCGAAGACACAGGTGATCTCGGCCCCGGTCTGCGCCGCGAGCATGGAGAGCCCGCCGAGCAGCCGCAGCCGCTGCTTCTCCAGCGGCATCGTCGGATAGCCGGTCTTGGTGACGTTGTAGCCGTCGACGACGAGATGCGCCTGGGGCAGCGCGAGCAGTTGGTCGAGCAGCGCCGGGTCGGTCTCCGACAGGGCCCGGGCCGCGATGTCCTTGGGCGACATCCGACCGGGCTCGACCGCGTCGACCGTGTCCGCGGGATGCACGGACGCGGGTGGCAGGGCCAGTTCGCGGCGCAGCCCCTGCGCGGACTCCAGCACGGTGTCCAGCAGCAGCCGCAGCCGCATGTCCTCGACGGAGCGCCCCTCACGGGCAGCACGGCGTCCGGCCTCGACCGCCGCCTCCGCCTCGCCGAGACGGGCCTTGAGGCGCCTGCTCTCGCTCTCGGCGGCCGAGACCTGGGCCGCGGTCTCGGACCGGACGGTGTCGATCTCGGCGTTCACCCGGCGCAGCGCGGCCTCACCGCGCTTGACGTCGCTCTGGGCGCTGCGCAGCTTGCGGCGAAGCGATTCGGCTTCCTTGCGGACCGTCTCCAGCTCGGTGCGCAGCCGTTCGGTCTCGCTCTTGGTCAGACCGCGGGCCTCGACGAGTTCCTCGCGCAGCCGCTCCAGTTCGCGCCGCCCGGCCTCGTCCGCCCGCTCGGCGTCGGCGCGCTGCGCCTCCTCACCGGCGGCGGCGACAAGTTTCACCCATCCGGTGGGCCGCAGAACGTAGGCGGCGGCCGCCACGTCGAGTGGATCGGCCGCCGCGGGCGGCGATCCCGCCGTCAGCGCCCCGCACAGTTCGGGCTGCGCCTGCGTGAGCCGTTCGGCGATGCGCTGCCGGAAGACGGGGTCGCTCTCCAGGGCGGCGGCCATCGCGTTGCCGGCGAACTTGGCGCGGCGGGAAGGGGTGAAACGGGCGTACTGCCGCAACTGGGCGGGCAGTTCCGCGACGGTGAGCCCGCCGAAGGCGTCCGAGACCAGCGCCACGACCCGGCGTCGCACACCTTCCGGCAACGGCCGGTCGAGCGCCTCTGCGGCGTCACCGGCCGCACCGGCCGGCTCGGCGCCGCTGTCAGGCTGCTCCACGATCCGTCACCCCACTACCCGTTCGGGCCACTCCCTCAGGAGGCGGCGCCCGGCCTGTCCACCAGCTCGATCTTGTCCACCGCGTTGCACCAGCGGCAGCGCACCGACTCGATGGTCTCACTGACCACGTCACGCTCTTCGACGGTCGGCTCTCCGGCCAGGTCCAGATGGACGTACTCCACGACCTTCGACGAGCGCGTGACGTCGAAGCGGGTGAGGTTCCCGCAGAGCGTGCAGCGCCAGCGGGTCTGGTCCGTCGGCGAGGGAACCGTCGTCATCGTTCCGTCCTCGTTTCGTCGTGCGGATGCGGGTGCCGCGGTGCGCCGTCGAACTGCGGATGTACTCCCTGTAACCCTACGGCCTCGCAGGTACCCCGCGGCACGGCGAGGCACTCTGTACCCTTCCGGCCCGCTACGCCATGATCTGTCCATGATCGGTTGGCGGAGGGTGCGGGGCGCGGTGACCAGGCCCTCGGTGACGTACGGCCTGATCGCGGTCTGCTGCGCGGTCTTCCTCATCAGCCCGGTCTCGGGGCTGAACCCGTCGTACGGCACGGGTGACGCGTGGCTCGCGGCGCAGAGCGCGTACTTCGTGCGGTGGGGCGTGATCCCGGCCCAGCTGATGACCGGCTCCCCTGACACACTGCTCACCCCCTTCACCGCGCTCTTCGTGCACGGGAACTGGCTGCACCTGCTCGGCAACATGCTCTTCCTCTACGTCTTCGGCGCGATGGTGGAGGAGCGCATGGGGCCGCTGGAGTTCGCCCTGTTCTACCTGGGCACCGGCGCCTTCGCCCTGCTCGCCTACGCGGCGGCCAACGCCGAGTCCGAGCAGACCCTGGTGGGAGCGTCCGGGGCGATCTCGGGGGTGCTCGGCGCCTTCCTTCTCCTCTTCCCGAAGGCCCGGGTCACCAGTCTCTTCCCTTTCCTCTTCTTCCTGCCGCTGCGTTTCCCCGCCTGGATCGTGCTGATCTTCTGGTTCGTCCTCCAGTGGCTGGCCGCGTCGGGGGCCGGCGAGGGCGGGCCCGGGGTCGCCTATCTCGCGCATGTGGTGGGGTTCGGCACCGGGTTCCTCTATGCCTGGGGGCGGTTCCGGCGTCCGGCTAGAGTGAAGGCCCCAGCAGCGGCCACCGAGGGAGAAAGCCAGCCGTGATCACTGCGATCGTGCTCATCAAGACCAGCGTGGACCGCATTCCCGAGATCGCCGAGTCCATCGCGGCGCTGGACAGCGTCAGCGAGGTCTTCTCCGTCACGGGCACCTACGACCTGATCGCCATGGTCCGCGTGGCGAAGCACGACGACCTGGCGGACGTGATCCCCGGCCGCATCAGCAAGATCCAGGGTGTCGAGGGCACGGACACGCACGTGGCGTTCCGTACGTACTCGCAGCACGACCTGGAGGCGGCGTTCGCGATCGGTCTGGACTCCTAGAGCCCGTCGGCCCACGCGACCGGGACAGCCCCCGGCACACGAAGAAGCCCGCGCCGTCCGGCGCGGGCTTCTCGCTCGGGAGGTCGCTCAGACGGCAGGCACGCAGCGGCCGTCCTCGGTGCGGTACTGCCACTTCGCGCCCTCGCGCACCAGCTCCTTCACCGCACCGACGAAGCGCTCCACGTGCTCGTCGGGCGTCCCGGCGCCGAAGCTCACCCGGATCGCGTTGAGCGAGACCTCGCCCGGCCGGGCCTCCGGGGCGCCGCACTCGCCCGGGTCCTGCGGGGCGCTGCCGAGCAGGGTGCGCACCAGCGGGTGGGCGCAGAACAGTCCGTCGCGTACGCCGATGCCGTACTCCGCCGACAGGGCCGCAGCGAAGTGCGAGCTGTTCCAGCCCTCCACCACGAAGGAGATGACACCCACCCGCGGCGCATCCGCACCGAACAGCGACAGCACCTTGACCTCCGGCACCGCGGCCAGGCCCTCCCGGACCCTGTCGACCAGGTGCTGCTCACGGGCGACGAGGTTCTCGAAGCCGGCCTCGGTGAGCGCCTTGCAGGCCGAGGCGATGGAGTAGACGCCGATGACGTTCGGCGAGCCCGCCTCGTGGCGCGCGGGCGTCGTGTGCCACTCGACATCGACGCCGCCGTCGGCACGCCGTGCCACCGTGCGCGACGCACCGCCGCCCGCGAGGTACGGCTCCGCCTCCTGCAGCCAGTCCGCCCGGCCCGCGAGCACGCCCGAGCCGAACGGCGCGTACAGCTTGTGCCCGGAGAACGCCACCCAGTCGACGTCCAGGTCCCGCACCGAGACGGCGTGGTGCGGGGCGAGCTGCGCCGCGTCCAGGACGATCCGCGCGCCGTGGGCGTGCGCCACTTCCGCGAGCTCCTTCACCGGCCACAGCTCACCCGTCACATTGGACGCTCCGGTCACACAGACCAGCGCCGGACCGACGGGGTCTCCCCAGCTCGAAGAGCGAGAGGAAGGGTCGCGGTCGGCGAGCGCCTGCTCCAGCGTCCGCACCGCCTCGGCGTGGGTGCGCGGCGCGTTCAGATACGTCACCCGGGTGTCGCCCCAGGGCAGCAGCGAGGCGTGGTGCTCGGTCTCGAAGACGAAGACCCGGCAGTCCGCCGGCAGCGCGGACGCCAGCAGGTTCAGCGAGTCGGTGGTGGACCGGGTGAAGACCACCTGGTCGCCCTCGCGGCAGTCGAGGAAGTCGGCGACCGTGACGCGGCTGTTCTCGAAGAGGTCGGTGGACAGCTGCGAGAGGTACCCGGCGCCGCGGTGGACGCTGCCGTAGTAGGGGGCGTACGCGGCCACGTCGTCCCACACGCGCTGAAGGGCCGGTGCGCTGGCCGCGTAGTCGAGGGCCGCGTAGGTGACCTCGCCGCCGGTCACGAGCGGCACGGTCACGTCACGGCCGAGGACCGGCAGCGGCTCGGCACAGCAGGGGTCGGATCCGGCATCGGCGACGGCCGCGTCCGGGGAGGGGACGGTGGCGGCAGGGGCGGTGGCGGTGTTCAGGCGTGCGGACATGGCGGTATCTCCCGGCAGGAAAGGCGAATCGGCTTCAAGAACCCGGCGGTGCGGGGACCTCGACGCACGGCGGACGCCGTGCGGAGGGTGTGCTGAAGAAGGGGCTGTACGCCCTATCGCATTCGCTTGCTCACGAGACTGCTCCCTTGAGGACCAGGACCCCAGGGTGTGCAGGGGTCCGCGCTTGCCACAGACCTCGCTGCCTGCGGCCTGGTCTTCACCCGGGGCACCCCGCCACGGACGGAGGGTTGCCGGACAGCGGGCCGGGGCCGTAATCGCTGTCACTCATGACCTTGGAGAGCATCCTGCCACACGTCGCGGACACCGCAAGGGCGCGGTCCACCATCCGGACCGCGCCCTCGCGTGACGCATCGATCGGTACTGCCGGCCCCGCCGGATCAGCCCTGATCGTTGGTGGCGGCCACCCAGCGCTGGAGCGCGTCGTTCGCCGCCCCCGAGTCGATGGCCTGGGCGGCCTGCGCGACCCCTGCCGCCAGCTGTTCGTTCAGCGTGCCGTCCGTCGGATCCAGCGCCACCAGGGCGGCCGCCGAGTTCAGCAGGACGGCGTCCCGCACCGCCCCGGTCTCCCCGCCGAGGAGGCGTCTGGCCACATCGGCGTTGTACGAGGCGTCGGCGCCGCGCAGCGCCTCCACCGGCACCAGGTCGATGCCGATGTCCCGCGGGTCGAACGCCTCCTCACGCACCGCACCGTCGCGTACGACCCACACCCGTGAGGTGGCGGTCGTCGTCAGTTCGTCCAGGCCGTCGTCGCCGCGGAAGACCAGTGCCGACGAGCCGCGGTCGGCGAGCACCCCGGCCATGATGGGCGCCATCCGCGCGTCCGCGACACCGGTGGCCTGCGCCCTGACCTGCGCCGGATTGGTCAGCGGGCCGAGGAAGTTGAACGTGGTGCGGATGCCCAGTTCCTTGCGTGCCGCGGCCACATGCCGCAGGGCGGGGTGGAACTTCACCGCGAAGCAGAAGGTGATGCCCGCCTCCTCCGCGACCTCGGCCACCCGCTGCGGGGTGAGCTGGAGGTTGACGCCGAGCTTCTCCAGGACGTCGGAAGCGCCGCTCGCGGACGAGGCCGCGCGGTTTCCGTGCTTGACGACCTTGGCTCCGGTGCCGGCCACGACGATGGCCGACATCGTGGAGATGTTCACCGTCTTGGCCCCGTCGCCGCCCGTGCCGACGATGTCGACGCTGCGGCCGGGCACCTGGATCAGGTTCGCGTGCGCGTACATGGTGCGCACGAGGCCGGAGATCTCCTCGACCGTCTCGCCCTTCGCCCGCAGCGCGACCGCGAACCCGGCGATCTGGGCGTTCGTCGCCTCGCCGCTGAGGATGCGGTCCATCGCCCAGGCGGTGGCGTCGGCGCTCTGGTCACGGTTGTCGAGCAGCGCGTTCAGCACACTCGGCCAGGAGTGAGCCGCCACGCTGTCGCCGCCGACCGGGGTCACAACGTTCATGGTCCACTCCTGGGTCCACAGCCGATAAGGGGATGCGTCCACCCTATCCAGCCCCGGAGACGGCGAAGGGCCCCGTCCGACGATTGGACGGGGCCCTTCACCTGCTACTGCCGGGAGGTGCCTTTGGCGCTGTGGCGGCAATGCGCTCGCTTCAGGCGGTCAGTGGTGGCCGTGGCCGCTGCTGATCTCCCTGAACTCCTCGGGCGTCGGCTTGGGGATCTGGCTTTCCTCGCCGTAGTACGACTTGCTGAGCTTGACCCGCATCCTCTGGGCCGGGGTGACCTTGCGGCGGACCCCGTTCTCGTCCGTCTCCGGGCCGAGCTCCTCGGGCTTGTACTGCTCGTGCGCGGTGAGCGCGTGCAGGTCGCTCTGGCTGAGCGGCTCGTGGACCTCGACGAACTCACCGTGCGGCAGGCGCTTGATGATGCCGGACTCGCGTCCGTGCAGCACCTTGTCCCGGTCGCGACGCTGAAGACCCAGACAGATCCGCTTCGTGACGATGAAGGCGATGACCGGTCCGGCGAAGAAGAAGATCCGGACGAACCAGGTGATCGAGTTGATCGACAGATGGAAGTGGGTCGCCCAGAGGTCGTTGCCGCCACCGATCAGCAGCACGAAGTAGACGGTCAGCCACGCCACACCGAAAGCCGTTCGGGTCGGGGCGTTGCGCGGGCGGTCCAGGATGTGGTGCTCGCGCTTGTCCCCGGTGACCCAGGACTCGATGAACGGGTAGACGGCGATCGCGACCAGCACCAGCGGGAAGATCACCAGCGGGATGAACACACCCAGGGCGAGCGTGTGGCCCCAGGCGTTGATCTCCCAGCCTGGCATCACACGGATCAGACCCTCGGAGAAGCCCATGTACCAGTCGGGCTGTGCGCCGGTGGAGACCTGGTCCGGCCGGTAGGGACCGAGCGCCCAGATCGGGTTGATCGAGGCGACCGCGGCCATCACCGAGATGACACCGAAGACCAGGAAGAAGAAGCCTCCGGCCTTGGCCATGTAGACCGGCAGCAGCGGCATGCCCACGACGTTCTTGTTCGTCCGGCCGGGGCCCGCGAACTGCGTGTGCTTGTGGTAGAAGACCAGGATCAGGTGGCCCACCAGCAGACCGAGCATGATGCCCGGCAGCAGCAGGATGTGGACCGAGTAGAACCTGGCCACGAAGTCGCCGCCGGGGAACTCCCCGCCGAACAGGAACATCGACAGGTACGTGCCGACGACCGGCACGGACAGGACCGCTCCCTGCATGAACCGCACACCGGTGCCCGACAACAGGTCGTCCGGCAGCGAGTAACCGGTGAAGCCGGTGAACATGCCGAGGACGAACAGCAGGAAGCCGAACATCCAGTTGACTTCGCGCGGCTTGCGGAACGCGCCCGTGAAGAAGACGCGCATCATGTGCACCAGCATGCCGGCGAGGAACACCAGCGCGGCCCAGTGGTGGATCTGCCGGATCAGCAGACCGCCGCGGACGTCGAAGCTGATGTCCAGCGTCGAGGCGTACGCCTCCGACATCCGCACACCCTGCATCGGGATGTAGCTGCCGTGGTACTCCACCTCGTTCATCGACGGGTGGAAGAACAGCGTCAGATACACACCCGTGAGGATGATGATGATGAAGCTGTAGAGGCAGATCTCACCGAGCATGAAGGACCAGTGGTCCGGGAAGATCTTGCGCATGTTGGCCTTGGCCAGGGAGTAGATCCCCAGCCGGCCGTCCGCCCAGTCGGCAACCTTCTCGCCGGCCGGTGCCTTGCGCTTGGACTCTGTCTTGGTACTCATCCGCGCTCCCAGAAGGCAGGACCGACAGGCTCGTCGAAGTCGCCGAGCGCCTCGAGGTGGCCCTCGGCGTTCACACCGATCCGCAGCTGCGGAAGGGCGTGACCGGCGGGACCGAAGATGACGCGGGCGCCGTCGGCGAGGTCGAAGGTGGACTGGTGGCACGGGCAGAGCACGTGGTGGGTCTGCTGCTCGTAGAGGCTGATCGGGCAGCCGACGTGCGTGCAGATCTTCGAGAAGGCCACGATGCCCTCGTGCGACCACTCGAGCTCGCGCTTGTCCTTGATGTCCTCCGGCTGGATACGGACGATCATCAGGGCCGCCTTCGCGATCTCCTTCTGGAAATCGTGGCTGTCCTCCTCCAGGCCCTCGGGCATGGCGAAGGTCAGCGAACCGACGGCGACGTCCTCGGGACGCAGCGGCTCATTGGTGTTCATGTTGATGAGCTGCTTGCCCTTGGCCCACAGCGTCGAGCGCAGCTTCTTCTCGGGCAGCGGACCGAGGTCGCGCAGCAGCACCACACCGGAGAGCGGCAGCAGCGTCAGCGCACCGAACATCGTGTTGCGGATGAGCTTGCGCCGGCCGATCGCGGACTCCTTGGCGCCCGCCGCGAAGTCGGCCATGACCTTGGCACGGACCTCGGGCGGTGCGGCGACGGGGTGCCGCTCGTCGACCATCTCCACGTCCGACATCAGGGTGCGGGCCCAGTGGACCGCGCCCGCGCCGATGCAGAAGAGGGCGACGCCGAGCGTCATACCCAGCGCGAAGTTGAGCGCGCTGATGTGGCCGAGCGGCCAGATGTAGACGATCTCGGTGACCGGGAAGATGACGAACGACGCGATGAACGCGACCGTTGCCAGCATCGACAGCAGGAACAGGAAGGCGACCGTGCGCTCGGAGCGCTTGGCTGCCCTTTCGTCGATGTCCTGGATACGCGGCTTGTGGGCCGGCAGTCCCGGGTCGGCGAACGGGTCCGCGTCGTGCTTGACGACGGTGGTGCCCTCGTGTCCCGCGCCGTGCGCGGCAGCCTGCTCTGCGGGCAGGTTCTCTTCTGGATTCTCTTGGCTACTCATGACTTCTTGGCCTTAGCGGTGTGGGCCGCGACCCAGATGGCGACTGCGATCAGCGCACCCAGACCGAAGATCCAGCCGAACAGTCCCTCACTGACGGGGCCGAGCCCACCCAGGTTGAGGCCGCCGGGGCTCTCGGACTCCTCGCCGTTCACATTCTTGATGTAAGCGATGATGTCCCGCTTCTCCTGCTCCGGCATCGTCGTGTCGGGGAAGGAGGGCATGTTCTGCGGGCCGGTCTGCATGGCCTCGTAGATGTGCTTCGGGCTCACGCCTTCCAGGCTCGGGGCGTACTTGCCGTTGGTCAGCGCACCGCCCTCACCCGTGAAGTTGTGGCACTGGGCGCAGTTGGTGCGGAACAGGTCGCCACCCTTGGCGATGTCGGCACCCGCGGGGTTGTACTGCTTCTCGGTCGGCGTGATCGGACCGGCGCCGAGCGAGGCGATGTACGCCGCCAGCTGGTCGATCTCGGCCTGCGAGTAGATGACCTTCTTCTTCGGCACCTGGGCGCCCGGCTGCTGGGCCGGCATACGGCCGGTGCCGACCTGGAAGTCGACGGCTGCGGAGCCCACGCCGACCAGGCTCGGGCCGTCAGAGGTGCCCTGACCGCCGGTACCGTGGCAGCTGGCGCAGCCGACGGTGTAGAGCTTCTTGCCCTCCTCGATGGCGAGGGACTGGGCGGTTTCATCGGCCTGCGCCTTGTCCGCGGGTGCGAACGCGGCGTACAGCCCCCCAGTTGCCGCCAGCGCGAGGAGTAGGACGACGACCGCCGCCAGCGGATGGCGTCGTCGTGCGGAGAGCTTTTTCACGGATTACCCCGGTGTCAGGATCTTCTGCGTCGATGCTTCTGGACTGTGTCTGCTTCAGGCAGCGAGTGCCTGCGCCGTTTACTTGATCATGTAGATCGTGGCGAAGAGGCCGATCCAGACGACATCGACGAAGTGCCAGTAGTAGGACACGACGATGGCGGCGGTTGCCTGCTCGTGGGTGAACCTCCTGGCTGCGTACGTTCTGCCGAGAACCAGCAGGAAGGCAATGAGTCCGCCCGTCACGTGCAGACCGTGGAAGCCGGTGGTCAGGTAGAACACCGAGCCGTACGGGTCCGACGAGAGCGAGAGGCCCTCGTGCTTGACCAGCTCGGTGTACTCGAACACCTGGCCGCCGATGAAGATCGCACCCATCACGAACGTGATCACGAACCAGGAGCGGAGCTTCTTCACGTCACCGCGCTCGGCGGCAAAGACGCCGAGCTGGCAGGTGAGGGAGGAGAGCACCAGGATCGTGGTGTTGGTCGCCGAGAACGGGAAGTTCAGGGTCGAAGCCTTCTCCGACCAGAACTCGGCCCCCGTCACCGATCGCAGGGTGAAGTACATCGCGAAGAGGGCCGCGAAGAACATCAGCTCGGAACTCAGCCAGATGATGGTTCCGACGCTGGTGAGGTTCGGTCGATTGACCGACGGGTGCGCGTGCCCGGTTTCTACTGTCGTTGCTGTCGCCACGACCGACATTATGTCGGTCGCTTATCCCGGCCTCACTCCGGGGGGTGCCGTTCGGTGTGTCAGTGGCTCCCGTCCAGCCCGAACGGCCCATCGAAGCGGTGTCCGAACGGCTGTTGACCGGGTGTGTGACCGAGTAGCATCCGGCCCATCGGTTCCTGAGCCGAGCCGCCGTCGAATCGGAGGAAGAATGCAGCCGACCGCCACCGTGCTGGTCTACAGCGACGACGCCAACACCCGCGAGCAGGTGCGGCTGGCGACCGGGCGCAGGCCCGCGACCGACGTTCCGCCGGTCGAGTTCATCGAGTGCGCCACGCTGCCCGCCGTGCTGAAGCAGCTGGACCAGGGCGGCGTCGATGTCTGTGTGCTGGACGGCGAGACGGTTCCCGCGGGCGGTATGGGCGTGTGCCGGCAGATCAAGGACGAGATCTTCGACTGCCCGCCCGTGCTGCTGCTGATCGGCCGCCCGCAGGATGCCTGGCTGGCCACCTGGAGCCGCGCCGAGGCCGCCGTGACCCTTCCGGTGGACCCGGTGGAGTTCGCGGACGCACTGGCGGCCCTGCTGCGCGGCAGGCTGGCCGTGGAGGCCTGACGAGCCTGCCGCGTGCCGGTCAGACCTGGGGACGCAGCCGTGCCGTGTCGACGGGGTTCGTGACGGCACCGGTGCCGCCGCCGGCCACCAGGGCGCTGCCCGTGCGCCACTTGTCCCAGTCCAGGTTCCAGTCGCCGAAACCGTTGCCGAACGGGTCCATCTCGTTTCCGGCACTGTTGACGACCTTCACCACGTCGCCCTCGCGGACGGTATTGAAGAACCACTGGGCGTTGCTGGTCGACATGCCGGTGCAGCCGTGGCTGACGTTCGCGGCGCCCTGTGAGCCGACGGACCACGGGGCGGCGTGCACGTACTCACCGCTCCAGGTGACGCGCGTGGCGTAGTACACCGGCAGGTCGTACGACTCCGAACTGCCCTCGGCGATGCCGATGCTGGTGCCGCGCATCCGGACGAAGTACTCCTTGGCGAGCACGACCTTGATGCCGTTGCGGGTGGAGAAGCCGGGCTTGCCGGTGGTCACCGGAATGGTGTTGATCACTTCTCCGTTGCGCAGGACCGTCATCTGGTGCGAGGCCGCGTCGGTGATGGCCTCGATCCGGTCGCCGATGGTGAGCTTCAGGCCCTTCGAGGAGCCTCCGTAGAGCTTGTTGGAGACCTTGACGCCCTGGAGGTTGCTGGAGGCGCTCACGGTCGCTCCGGAGGGCCAGAACTCCTTCGGGCGGAAGTGCAGCTTCTTGTCGTCGACCCAGTGCCAGGCGCCCTCCACCGAGGGCTGGGAGTCGACCTTGAGCGCACGTTCGACGACTTGCCGGGCGGCCTTGTCCTTGACGGGCAGGCTGAGGTCGGCCGTGATGGGCTGCCCGACACCGTACGTGCCCGCCTTCGGGCCGAACGCGACCGTCAGGAGGCGCTTGGCCGGAGCGGTCTCGAAGGTGAGGGTGCGGCTGCCGGGCGAGCCGTCGGAGTCCTCCGTGGAGACCTTGACGGTGTACTTCGCACCGGCCGAGAGCGGGGCGGTGGAGCGCCAGCGGCTGCCGTCCGCGGAGAGTTCGCCGGCGAGGAAGTGCCCGGAGCCGTCGATGACGGTCACATCGGTGATGCGGCCGCTGTCACCCTTGGTGGTGACTTCGAGGGGCTTGTCGGGGTCGACCTTCTTCCCACTGGAGTGGGGCGTGTTGAAGGATATCTGCTCCGCCGCGTCGAACGGTGTGGCGGAGAGCGGATGGGTGTCGGGTTCGCCGCACGCGGTCGCTACCGCCCCGAGGGACACGACCAGCAAGGTGCAGCTCAGAATGGTGCGAAACCGAGGCGTCTGACTCATAAGCACACGTTATGAAGATCAGTCGGTAGCGGCGCGCCGAGAGGCTGCAAATGGGCGGACCCGGGTCCCCCTCGCGAGTGAAGGGGATCCGGGTCCGCCCGTGCGTTGCTGACGCGGTGTTACTGGTTCTGGCTCTCACCGCGGTAGTACTCGAACACCCAGCCGAAGAGTCCGACGAGGATCAGCGGCGCCGAGAAGTACAGCAGCCACCAGCCCATCGCGACGGCGAGGAAGGCGAGAGCGCCACCGACGGCCAGCGAGAGCGGCTGCCAGCTGTGCGGGGAGAAGAACCCCACCTCGCCGGCCTCGTCCGCGACGTCGGCCTCCTTGTTGTCCTGCGCCATCGCGTCGACCCGCCGGGCCGTGAAGGCCAGGTAGAAGCCGATCATGATGCTCAGGCCGAAGGCCAGGAAGAGCGCGGTCGTACCGGCCGGATCCTTCGACCACACGCCGTACAGGATGGCGACGGCGAGGATGAAGAAGCTCAGCCACAGGAACATCTTGCCCTGGATCTTCACTTCCCGACCTCCTTGCCGCCGAACATCTTGGTGTCCTTCTGGCCGGCGTTCTCGAGGGTCTCGAGAGCCGCGACCTCCGGGTGGTGGAGGTCGAAGGCCGGGGATTCGGAACGGATCCGCGGCAGGGTGATGAAGTTGTGCCGGGGCGGCGGGCAGGACGTGGCCCATTCGAGTGAACGGCCGTAGCCCCACGGGTCGTCGACCTCGATCTTCTTGCCGTACTTCGCGGTCTTCCACACGTTGTAGAAGAACGGCAGGACCGAGAGGCCCAGGACGAACGAGCTGATCGTGGAGATGGTGTTCAGCGCGGTGAAGCCGTCCGCGGCGAGGTAGTCCGCGTACCGCCGCGGCATGCCCTCGGCGCCCAGCCAGTGCTGCACCAGGAACGTGCCGTGGAAGCCGATGAACAGCGTCCAGAAGGTCATCTTGCCGAGCCGCTCGTCCAGCATCTTGCCCGTGAACTTCGGCCACCAGAAGTGGAAGCCGGCGAACATCGCGAAGACCACGGTGCCGAAGACGACGTAGTGGAAGTGCGCGACGACGAAGTACGAGTCGGAGACGTGGAAGTCCATCGGCGGCGAGGCCAGGATGACGCCGGTCAGACCACCGAAGGTGAAGGTGACCAGGAAGCCGATCGTCCACAGCATCGGTGTCTCGAAGGACAGTGAGCCCTTCCACATCGTGCCGATCCAGTTGAAGAACTTCACACCGGTGGGCACCGCGATGAGGAATGTCATGAACGAGAAGAACGGTAGGAGTACCCCGCCTGTCACGTACATGTGGTGCGCCCAGACCGTCACCGACAGACCGGCGATCGCGATCGTCGCACCGATCAGACCGATGTAACCGAACATCGGCTTGCGGCTGAAGACCGGGATCACTTCGGAGACGATCCCGAAGAACGGCAAGGCGATGATGTACACCTCTGGATGGCCGAAGAACCAGAAGAGATGTTGCCACAGCAGTGCTCCGCCGTTGGCCGCGTCGAAGACATGGGCGCCGAACTTGCGGTCCGCCTCCAGCGCGAAGAGCGCGGCGGCGAGAACCGGGAAGGCGAGCAGGACCAGCACACCGGTCAGCAGCACGTTCCAGGTGAAGATCGGCATCCGGAACATCGTCATGCCGGGTGCGCGCATGCAGATGATCGTGGTGATGAAGTTGACCGAGCCGAGGATCGTGCCGAAGCCGGAGAAGGCCAGACCCATGATCCACATGTCGGCGCCGATACCCGGTGAGCGGACGGCGTCCGACAGCGGGGAGTAGGCGAACCAGCCGAAGTCGGCCGCACCGTTCGGCGTGATGAAGCCCGCGACGGCGATGATCGAGCCGAAGAGGTACAGCCAGTACGCGAACATGTTCAGCCGCGGGAACGCCACGTCGGGCGCGCCGATCTGCAGCGGCATGATCCAGTTCGCGAAGCCGGCGAACAGCGGCGTCGCGAACATCAGCAGCATGATCGTGCCGTGCATCGTGAACGCCTGGTTGAACTGCTCGTTCGACATGATCTGCGTGCCCGGCCGGGCCAGCTCGGCGCGCATGAAGAGCGCCATCACTCCGCCGATGCAGAAGAAGACGAACGACGTGACCAGGTAGAGCGTGCCGATGGTCTTGTGGTCGGTGGTGGTCAGCCACGTCACCACCACATTGCCGGGCTGCTTGCGCCGTACCGGCAGCTCGTTCTCGTACGAGTCGTCAGCTGCTGCGGCGGCACCCTGGGGTTCGTTGAGGATGCTCACAGTTGGTTCTTCTCCGCATTCCTGGCCGGGTCCGTCTGCTCAATGCCCGACGGGATGTAGCCGGTCTGCCCCTTCTCCGCCAGCTCCTTCAGGTGCTGCTGGTAGCGCTCCGGAGAGACCACCTTGACGTTGAAGAGCATCCGGGAGTGGTCGACGCCGCAGAGCTCGGCGCACTTGCCCATGAAGGTGCCCTCCCGGTTCGGAGTCACCTCGAAGGAGTTGGTGTGGCCGGGGATGACGTCCTGCTTCATCAGGAAGGGAACCACCCAGAAGGAGTGGATCACGTCACGAGAGGTCAGGACGAACCGGACCTTCTCACCCATGGGCAGCCACAGGGTCGGACCCGGGTTGCCGTTCTGCGGGTTCCGCGTGCCGGGGATACCGGCGTCGTAGACACCGCCGGCGTTGGCCGGGAAGTCGTCGCGGAACCTGTCGGGAATGGCCTGCAGGTCCTTGGACGTCTTCGCGTCGCCTTCGGAGCCCGGGACGTTCTCGATGTAGTTGAAGCCCCAGCTCCACTGGTACCCGACCACGTTGACCGTGTGGGCCGGCTTGTCGGCCAGGGAGAGAAGCTTGGACTCGTCACGCGCGGTGAAGTAGAAGAGCACCGAGACGATGATGAGCGGAACGACCGTGTACAGGGCCTCGATGGGCATGTTGTACCGGGTCTGCGGAGGAACCTCCACCTTGGTGCGGCTGCGCCGGTGGAAGATGACACTCCACACGATCAGGCCCCACACCAGGACGCCCGTGGCGAGCGCTGCCGCCCACGAGCCCTGCCAGAGGGACAGGATCCGCGGCGCCTCCTCGGTGACCGGGGTGGGCATACCAAGGCGGGGGAAGTCCTTGTAGGTGCAACCGGTGGCGGTCGCCAGGATCAGGCCCGCAGTCAGCAGCTGCGTCAGCTTCCGCCGCATCGGGCGCCGCGACATGGGGGTACCGCCCGCGCCCCCCAGGGCGTGGGGGAGGTCGGAGCCGTTGGGACTCACGTAGCGCCTTCCCGAGAGTCTCGGCCCGCGCGGCATGCCGCGGCCGTCTCGCTGGTCGGTCGCCGGCCCTGACGCGGGCAGGGGTTTGGATGTTTATGCGGACCAAACCCTACTGGACGCTATTTGGGGTCGCGCGGGGAGGGTGCCCAACGCGCCGTCCGACACCCCGAAGGGATGGAAAGCGTCCGGAATGCCTGCCTCCGGCGGGCATCTGACGCTCCTTCCGGGCCCTGGGGTTAGCGTGGCGACGTGCCCTACTTCGATGCCGCGTCCTCCGCTCCCCTGCACCCGGTTGCCCGCCAGGCCCTGCAGGCCTCCCTGGACGAGGGGTGGGCCGACCCCTCGCGGCTGTACCGCGAAGGGCGACGGGCCAGGCTGCTGCTGGACGCGGCGCGGGAGGCCGCGGCGGAGGCCGTGGGGTGCCGCCCGGACGAGCTCGTGTTCACTCCTTCGGGGACGCGCGCGGTTCACCTCGGAGTTTCCGGGGCGCTCGCGGGCCGTCGGCGTGTCGGACGGCATGTGGTGGTCTCGTCGGTGGAGCACTCCTCCGTCCTGCACGCGGCCGGCGACACCGCGACCGAGGTGCCGGTGGACCGGGCGGGCCGGGTGGACCCCGCGGCGTACGCGGCGGCGCTGCGCGAGGACACCGCGCTGGCCTGTCTGCAGTCCGCCAACCACGAGGTGGGCACGGAACAGCCGGTGGACCGGGTCGCCGAGGTGTGCCGGGCCGCCGGGGTGCCCCTGCTGGTGGACGCCGCCCAGTCGCTCGCGTGGGGTCCGGTCGGCGGGGACTGGTCGCTGCTCGCCGCCAGCGCGCACAAGTGGGGCGGTCCCGCGGGGGCCGGGCTGCTCGTCGTGCGCAAGGGCGTCCGGTTCGCTCCCCAGGAGCCCGCCGACGAGAGGGAGTCGGGCCGGTCCGCGGGGTTCGAGAACCTCCCCGCGATCGTCGCCGCGGCCGCCTCGCTGCGGGCGGTCCGGGCCGAGGCGGCGGCGGAGGCGGTACGGCTGCGGGCCCTGGTGGACCGTATCCGCGCCCGGGTGCCGGAACTGGTCCCGGATGTCGAGGTGGTGGGCGATCCGGTGCACCGGCTGCCCCATCTCGTCACCTTCTCCTGTCTCTATGTCGATGGGGAGACTCTGCTGCACGAACTGGACCGGGAGGGCTTCTCGGTGTCCTCGGGGTCCTCGTGCACATCGAGCACCCTGACGCCGAGCCATGTGCTGCGGGCGATGGGGGTGCTGAGCGAGGGCAATGTGCGGGTCTCGCTGCCGCTCGGCACGACCGGGGAGGACGTGGACCGTTTTCTGGAGGTGCTGCCGACGGTGGTGTCCGCGGTACGGGAACGGCTCGGCGCGCCGACCGCCACGGCGAGCACCGGGCAGGGGGCGTCCCTCGTGGTGGACGCGCTCGGGAAGCGGTGCCCGATCCCGGTGATCGAGCTGGCGAAGGTGATCGGCGACGTACCGCTGGGCGGCACGGTGACGGTGCTGTCGGACGACGAGGCGGCGCGGCTGGACATCCCGGCGTGGTGCGTGATGCGGGACCAGGAGTACGTGGGCGAGGAGCCGGCGGAGCGCGGGACGGCGTACGTGGTGCGGCGGCTGGTGTAGCCGACGGTGGCACGGGGGCGGCCGGGCGCGGCGCCGGGGGCAGGCCGACCCGGTGCGGCTCCGGCCGGGCGGGACTTCCGAGCTGGGCCGACAGGGCGGGCGGTCAGGGCGGGCGGTCAGGAAACCGACGCTCCCCCCGGACGGTCGTCCGGGGGGAGCTCGACGTACTGACGTACCAGCGGATGGTTCAGCCCAGGTGGCCGCGGACCTCGGCGGCCGCCTCGTGGCCGTACGCCTTGGTGAAGCGGTCCATGAAGTGCGCCCGCCGCAGCGTGTACTCCTGCGTGCCCAGCGTCTCGATCACCAGCGTCGCGAGCATGCAGCCGACCTGCGCCGCACGCTCCAGGCCCACGCCCCAGGTCAGGCCCGAGAGGAAGCCCGCGCGGAAGGCGTCGCCCACGCCCGTCGGGTCGACCTTGGCCTCCTCCTCGGCACAGCCGACCTCGATCGGCTCGTGGCCGACGCGCTCGATGCGCACGCCGTTCGCGCCGAGGGTGGTGACCCGATGGCCGACGCGGCCGAGGATCTCCTCGTCGGTCCAGCCGGTCTTGGACTCGATGAGTCCCTTCTCGTACTCGTTGGAGAAGAGGTAGGTGGCGCCGTCGAGCAGTATCCGGATCTCGTCACCGTTCATCCGGGCGATCTGCTGCGAGAAGTCGGCCGCGAAGGGGATCTGCCGCGAGCGGCACTCCTCGGTGTGCCGGAGCATGGCCTCCGGGTCGTCCGCGCCGATCAGGACCAGGTCCAGGCCGCCGACCCGGTCCGCGACCGACTTCAGCTCGATCTGGCGGGCCTCGCTCATGGCGCCGGTGTAGAAGGAGCCGATCTGGTTGTGGTCGGCGTCGGTGGTGCAGACGAAGCGTGCGGTGTGCAGGACCTCGGAGATCCTGACGGACCCGGTGTCCACGCCGTGGCGGTCGAGCCAGGCGCGGTACTCGTCGAAGTCCGATCCGGCCGCTCCGACCAGGATCGGCCTGGTGCCCAGCTGGCCCATGCCGAAGCAGATGTTCGCGCCGACACCGCCCCTGCGGACATCGAGGTTGTCGACCAGGAAGGAGAGGGAGACCGTGTGCAGCTGGTCCGCGACGAGTTGGTCCGCGAAACGGCCGGGGAAGGTCATGAGGTGATCGGTGGCGATGGAACCGGTGACTGCGATTCGCACGGCGATGCGCTCCAGGGGCGGGGGCGGATGACGCTTCACGCTACCGGTTGTCAGGCCGGGGCTGAAGGGCAGAAACTACCCGATAGTAGGGCTTTTTTCGCGGACCTCCCGATGCGTACGGTGCGGATATGACAAAGTCCATCGCCTCCCCCGCGCCGCTCGAGTCCGAGATCTCCCTGGCCCAGCTGCGCGGTGACTGCGCACGGATGGCTCCGCACTGGGTGGTGCCGGCCGCCAAGGCGGCCGCTCCGGTGTCGCCGTCCCGTATCCATGGTGTCGTCGTACCCGCCTCCTCGGCACGGCTCCTGGACGCCATGTCTGAATACGGCGACTGAGTCCGGAGCACTCACCGCACGGCCCGTCGAGGGCGAATGAGTCAACTCCGGGCGCTCCGGGGAACCGTGCGCGCCCCCGCTCCGTCTCATCGGTGCCCCCGTATCCCGGGGACACACGACAAGGAGCGATGCGGTGAGCAGCACGGAGAACACTCACGACAGCTCACGCCGCCGGCGTTCCCCGCTGGCCGTCGCCTCGGTGGCGGCGGCGGTACTGATCGCGGGTGGCGGCAGTGCGTACTTCGCGACGGCCGGCTTCGGCAGCGGCGACGACGGTGCGGACGCCAGAAGCGGTGCGTCCGGCAATGACGCGAAACCGCCGTTGCTCTCGCTGGACACCCCCCGGGACTCCGGCCCCGGGATCGCCCCCGGTGAGCCCGACCCGACCGGCGGCACCGTCTACCGGGCCGAGGGCAAGCTCCCGGACGGCCCGGACGAGGCCGCCGTGCACCGGGCGCGGGGCGCGGTCACCGCGGACGAGGTGACCCGCCTGGCGAAGGCACTCGGCATCCCGGGCACACCCCGGCTCGTCGGCCCCGCCTGGAAGATCGGCGCGGACAAGGACGGCTCCGGCCGGATGCTGGAGGTCAACAAGCAGGCGCCGGGCACCTGGACCTTCTCCGCCTTCGGCACCGCGCCGCGCGGCGACAACTGCCTGAAGGGCAAGGCCTGTCCGTCCGGCGGCGACGCCGACACCGGACGGACCACCCCCGCCGGCAAGCCGGTGAGCGAGGCGGCCGCGAAGAAGGCCGCCGGGCCCGTACTCGCAGCGCTCGGTCAGAGCGATGCCGCCCTGGACGCACGCCAGTTGATGGGTGCGGTCCGCGTGGTGAACGCCGATCCGAAGGTCGGCGGACTGCCCACCTACGGCTGGACGACGGGCGTGCAGATCGGTGCGGACGGCCAGGTCGTGGGCGGTGGCGGGCAGTTGAAGAAGCCCGCGAAGAGCGCCTCGTACCCGGTGCTCTCCGCCGACGACGCCCTCAAGCAGCTGAACAAGGACGCCCGCGGCGACGGCACGGTCGGTATCGGCGGTTGCGCGACACCGGCACCGGTGGAGGGTGAGCAGAAGCCGGCGGCCCCCTGCGAGCCGAAGAGCGCGAAGCCTGCCACGCCGCAGCAACTGGCGATCGGCAAGGCGGTGTTCGGACTGGCCGCGCAGTACGTGGACGGGCAGCAGGCGCTGGTCCCGTCGTGGCTGTTCGCGGTCGAGCCGGCCGGCGGCACAAGGACGTTCACGATCGCTCAGCCGGCGGTGGCACCGAAGTATCTGAAGCCGGCCGCACCGCCGTCGTCGGCCAAGCCGCCGCAGCAGGACATCGAGCCGACCGCGCCGCCGAAGACACCGGCTCCGCAGTCCGAGCGCCGGGTCCAGTCGTACGCCGTGGACGGGCGGACACTGACGGTCACCTTCTGGGGCGGGGTGTGCAGCGACTACGCGGCGACGGCGACCGAGAAGGGCGGCGAGGTCACGGTGCGGATCACCGAGTCCAAGCCGAACTCGGACCGGGTCTGCATCGCGATCGCCAAGGAGCTGACGGAGAAGGTCACGCTGGACAAGGCGCTCGGCGACCGGAAGGTCCTGGACGCGGACACGGGCAAGGCGGTGCCGCTCCAGGGGCGGTGAGCACCCCGGCGCGGACACGCGTCATCGCGGACGCGGTGAGCGTGGCAGGGCGGGCATGACGAAGGCGGCGACCCGGGTGGGTCGCCGCCTTTCGCATGGCTCAGGGGGCCGGGCTCCCGGGGCTCACACCCAGGGCCGCGTCGGTCCTAGCTGAAGGAGTCGCCGCAGGCGCAGGAGCCGGTCGCGTTCGGGTTGTCGATGGTGAAGCCCTGCTTCTCGATGGTGTCGACGAAGTCGATCGAGGCGCCGCCCAGGTACGGAGCGCTCATCCGGTCGGTGACGACCTTGACGCCACCGAAGTCCTTGACGACATCGCCGTCGAGCGCACGCTCGTCGAAGAACAGCTGGTACCGCAGGCCGGAGCAGCCACCGGGCTGAACCGCGACGCGCAGCGCCAGGTCCTCCCGGCCTTCCTGGTCCAGCAGGCCCTTGACCTTGGCCGCGGCGGCGTCGGAAAGGAGGATGCCGTCGCTCACGGTGGTGGTCTCGTCCGATACGGACATCTGCTTCATCACTCCCGGGATGGGGTCTCCCCGCCGGAGGCAGGGGAAGTACGGAGACTGCTTGCCGACGATTGCAACCGGCGCGGCCGCGGATTCATTCCGGACCGATGGACGTGTCTTGCTCTTTCATGCTCGCACACCGGCGCGCGGGCAGGCACGGGTCCGGGACGAGGGGGTGCGTCACATCGACGCTATCGGCATCGTCAAAGTGACGTGAAGCAGTTATGATAGATAGCGTCAAACAGACGAGAAGGTCTTCCGGTGTCAGCCCCAGGCTCCACTGGAGCGGCCATCGCCGCGCTCAACGCCCAAGAAGAAAGGGTGCGTGTCGTGACCACCGCCCAAGCCCGTACGGAGCTCGACGTCCAGCCGACGCCGCTCGCCCTGCTGCTGCTCGGCCGAGAGGCCGACCCCCGGAGCGAACGCGGTGTGGAGTGCCCCGGTGACCTGCCCTCCCCGTCCGACCCGGACCTGGTGGAGCGCGCCCGCGCGGCCAAGGAGAAGCTCGGCGAGAAGGTCTTCGTCCTCGGCCACCACTACCAGCGTGACGAGGTCATCCAGTTCGCCGACGTCACCGGCGACTCCTTCAAGCTGGCCAAGGACGCGGCGGCACGGCCGGAGGCCGAGTACATCGTCTTCTGCGGTGTGCACTTCATGGCCGAGTCCGCGGACATCCTGACCACCGACGACCAGATGGTCGTCCTGCCCGACCTGGCCGCCGGCTGCTCGATGGCCGACATGGCGACGGCCGAGCAGGTCGCGGAGTGCTGGGACGTGCTGACCGAGGCCGGCATCGCCGAGCAGGTCGTGCCCGTCTCGTACATGAACTCCTCCGCGGACATCAAGGCCTTCACCGGCAAGCACGGCGGCACGATCTGCACCTCGTCCAACGCCAAGCGGGCGCTGGACTGGGCGTTCGAGCAGGGTGAGAAGGTGCTGTTCCTCCCCGACCAGCACCTCGGCCGCAACACCGCCGTACGGGACATGGGGCTGTCGCTGGAGGACTGCGTCCTCTACAACCCGCACAAGCCGAACGGCGGGCTGACCGCCGAGCAGCTGCGGGACGCCAAGATGATCCTGTGGCGCGGGCACTGCTCGGTGCACGGCCGCTTCTCGCTGGACTCCGTCGAGGACGTCCGCGCGCGGATCCCGGGCGTCAACGTCCTGGTGCACCCCGAGTGCAAGCACGAGGTCGTCGCGGCCGCGGACTACGTCGGCTCGACGGAGTACATCATCAAGACGCTGGAGGCGGCCCCGGCCGGTTCCAAGTGGGCCATCGGCACCGAGCTCAACCTGGTCCGCCGGGTGGCGAACGCGCACCCCGACAAGGAGATCGTCTTCCTCGACAAGACGGTCTGCTTCTGCTCGACGATGAACCGCATCGACCTTCCGCACCTGGTGTGGACGCTGGAGTCGCTGGCCGAGGGCAATCTGGTCAACCGGATCCAGGTCGACAAGGAGACGGAGAGCTTCGCGAAGCTGGCACTCGAGCGGATGCTCGCGCTGCCGTAACCGCGGGCCTGCCCCGCGATCGCCGTAGGACGGCCACCGAGGGGGAAGGAGGCGCCCCGGTCACTGCGACCGGGGCGCCTGCGTGCCGTTGCAGATCAGCTCCGTGAGCTCCACCGGGCGGCTCAGTGCCACGAGGTGGCCGCCCGGCAGGTCCTCGACGGGCACTCCCGGCAGGCGCTCCGCGGCGATCCTCAGCTGGAACCCGAGCGGGAAGAACCGGTCGTCGCGGCCCTGGAGGATGCGGGTGGGGACGTCCGGCCAGGCCCGCAGCGGCCAGGGTTCGGCGAACAGCGCCTCCGAGGGGCCGGACGCCTCGCCGGACATCGCCTCGTCGGTGGCGTCCTGGGGCACGTCGTGGAAGAAGTCGACGATCAGGTCGAATCCGGCGTCCGGGTCGCGCCCCTCCTCCGCCGCGAAGGCGCGGGCGGCCTCGTCCCGGCCGGTGTTGTCCCACCACTCCCCCGCGGTCTCACCGGGGGCCGGGATCATCGGGTTGACCAGGATGAGCTGCTGGACGGGGATGCGCTCACAGACCAGGGGGGCGATGACGGCGGCGAGGGACTGGGCGACCAGGACCGGACCGTCGTCGCCGGTGTCGCGGTCGCCGATCGCGTTCACGACAGCCGTGACATGCTCGGCGAGACCGGCGTCGAGGCCGCTCGGCAGATCGACGGCGACGGCGTCGTGCCCCCGCTCGCGCAGCATCGGCACGACTCGGTGCCAGTACCAGGCGCGGCCGTCGGCACCGGGGATGAGCACATACGTCGTCATGCGGAGCTCCTAGGGCCTGTCGTCTGGATCTTGCCGGGTTCGCGTGCCCTGGCACGCACGCTCGCCACGTTGTCGTCAGTCGCCGACGGCCCCCGTAGCCCTGCGGGCACGGGCGGTACCCCCACCGCGTCGGCTCCCTTCTTCGCCTTGCGATCGCACGCACCAGACCCCGCTCACTGACCCGGCCTGATCCAAACGACAGACCCTTGATCATGTCCGCGGCGCCTGGCAGCAGGCCGGCAGGACCATCGTGGCGTCTGTATACCCTGACCCGCATGTCCACGCTCTTCCTTTCCCCCATGCGGTTCTCGCCGCGGGAGATCACCGAGGTGGTGGATCTCTACGCGAGCAACCCGGAGTACTGGCGGGCGGCCGGCGAGTACGACGCCGGGAGCATCCCCGCCGACAGGGTCGAGGCCGATCTGCGGGCGGAGGCCGCTGCCGAGGGTGCCGAGATCCTGCTCGCCCGCGACCCGCAGGGCCGGCTCAACGGGATGCTCTCCCTGCTCGACCGCCATCCGGTGGACGGTCTGCCGTGGATCGGCCTGTTGATGATCCACGGGGACCTGCACGGCCGGGGCGTCGGCGGCACGCTCGCCGGCATGGCGGAGCAGCGGTTCTCCCACGAGGGCCGCGAGGGCCTGCGGCTGGCCGTGCTGGAGTCCAACGCGTCGGCCCTGCGGTTCTGGGAGTCGCGCGGCTGGCGGGAGTGCGACCGCCGGCCGGACACCGCGCACGGCCGGCCGTGCATCGTGCTGCACAAGGCGCTGAGCGCGTGACGGCCGGCCCGCCCGCGACCATGACCTGCGCCTGACCCCGACCCCGACCCCGACCCCGGAAAACGAACCACCCGGCCCGGGCCCCGCGAGGGACCGGACCGGGTGGCCGTGGTGAGGTGTTACGCGTTCGCCGGAGCCGGCTCGTCAGTGTCCTTCGCGTCCGTGGCGTCCTTGGCGTCCTTCACGTCGGGAGCGGACTCCCCTCCCGACTTCTTCAGGCGCTTCGCCGCCTTCTTCCCCGCACGGCGCTCCTTGCGCAGCTCGACCATCGCGTACAGCGTCGGCACGAGCAGCAGGGTCAGCAGCGTCGAGGTGACCAGACCGCCGATCACCACGACCGCGAGCGGCTTGGCGATGAAGCCGCCCTCGCCCGTGATGCCGAGGGCCATCGGCAGCAGGGCGAAGATCGTCGCCAGAGCCGTCATCAGGATCGGGCGCAGTCGGTGCCTGCCACCCTCGATGACCGCCTCCACCACGCCCAGGCCCTGCGCCCGGTACTGGTTGATCAGGTCGATCAGCACGATCGCGTTGGTGACCACGATGCCGATGAGCATCAGCATGCCGATCATCGCCGGGACACCCATCGGGGTGCCGGTCAGGATCAGCAGGCCGATCGCGCCGGTCGCCGCGAACGGGATGGACACCAGCAGGATCAGCGGCTGGATCAGCGACCGGAAGGTGGCGACCAGCAGCATGAAGACGATCGCGATCGCGGCCAGCATCGCCAGGCCCAGTGCGGCGAAGGCCTCGTCCTGGTCCTCGGAGACACCGCCGATGGAGGCGGTGGCGCCCTCCGGCAGGTCCAGCGAGTTCAGCTTGCTCTGGAGCGACGCGCTCACCGCACCGGTGTTGTCACCGGTCGGCTTCGCGCTGATCGTCGCGGCCCTGGCCCCGTCGATACGGGTCATGGAGACCGGTCCGGGCACCACGCGGACGTCCGCGATCTGCCCGAGCTTCACCCCGCCGAGGGGCAGGTTCTTCAGCTGCGCCACGGTGGTGGCCGGCTTGGCCGAGGTGATGACGACATCGCGCTCGGTGTCGTCGAGGGTCGCCTTGCCGGAGACCGTGCCGCGCACCGCCTGGCCGACGGCCAGACCCAGCGTGGTCTCGTTGAAGCCCGCGTCCGCGGCCTTCGCCTTGGCCTTCACCGAGATACGGGGGATGCTCTGCGCCAGGTCGCTCTGGACGTCGGTGACGTCGTCGAGGCCGGCGACCTCCTTGCGTACCGCCTCGGAGGCCTTCTTCAGGACGTCCGCGTCGGCGGCCTTCACCACCACGCTCAGGTCCTGGCTGCCGAAGCCGTCGCCCGCCGCGATCGTGGTGTCGCCGATGCCGTCCAGCTTCGCGAGCTCGGCGTCGATGCGGTCGCGGGTCTTCTCGTACGACGCCGCGTCCTTGAGCGTCAGCTGGTAGGAGGCCTGGTTGGCGCCCGTACCGCCGCCGAAGGCCGCCATGAAGCCGGAGGAACCGACGGTGACCTGGTAGTTCTTGATCTCGTCCAGGCCGTCGAGGACCTTCTCGACCTTCTTCGCCGACGCGTCGGCCGCGTCCAGGCCGGTGCCGACCGGCAGCTCCTGCTTGATCGACATGACCTCCTGCTCGCCCTGGTCGAAGAAGTTGGTCTTGAGCAGCCCGGCCATGCCGAAGGTGCCGAAGAGGATGACGACCGCGAGCACGATGCTGGTGATGCGGCGACGGGTCGCGAAGCGCAGCACGGGCACGTACATCCGCTGGAGCGGGCTGCGCTCCTCCTTCTCCTCGGCCACCCGGCGCGCCTCGTCGGGGTCCATGCCCCGGACGGCCTTCGGCGCGCGCAGGAACCAGAACGACAGGACGGGGACGACGGTCAGGGAGACCAGGAGGGAGGCGAGCAGGGCCGCCGTGATGGTGAGGCTGAACGAGCCGAACAGCTCGCCGACCATGCCGCCGACCAGTCCGATCGGCAGGAAGACGGCGACGGTGGTCAGCGTGGAGGACGTGACCGCGCCGGCGACCTCCTTGACGGCCGTGATGATCGCGGCCTGCCGCTCCTCGCCGTAGCCGAGGTGCCGCTTGATGTTCTCCAGGACCACGATCGAGTCGTCGACGACGCGGCCGATCGCGATGGTCAGCGCGCCGAGGGTGAGCATGTTGAGCGACAGGTCACGGGTCCACAGCACGATCAGCGCGAGGACGACCGAGAGCGGGATGGACACCGCGGTGACCAGGGTCGAGCGCAGCGAGGCCAGGAAGACCAGGATCACGATGACCGCGAAGACGAGGCCGAGCGCACCTTCGGTGGTCAGACCCGAGATCGACTTGGAGACGGCGGGGCCCTGGTCGGAGACGACCGTGAGCTCGGCGCCGCTGCCGAGGTCCTTGCGCAGCTCGGGCAGCTTGTCCTGGACCGCGTCGGAGATGGCGACGGCGCTGCCGTCGTTGTCCATGGTGGCGAGGACGGCGAGGCTGGGCTTGCCGTTCGTCCGGGTCAGCGAGACGGCCGTGGCCGGGGTCTGCTTCACCGTCGCGATGTCGCCGAGGCGCACCGGCTTGCCCTTGGCGGGCGGTGCCGGGGCGATCCTGAGGTCCTCGATCTGCTTCAGCGTGGTGTAACCGCCGCCTGCCTGGACCGTGAGGCTCTTGCCGTCCTCGTTGAACGACCCGGCCGGCAGGGTGGCCCCGCCCGCCTTGAGCGCCTCGGAGAGGCTCATCGTGTTGAGGCCCGCGGCCGCGAGCTTGCGGTCGTCGGGCGTGACGGAGACCTGGAGGTCCTGGACGCCGTCGATGGAGACCTGGCCGACGCCCTCGATGTCCTCGATCGCCGGGACGACCGTCCGCTCCAGCTGGTCGGCGAGCGCCTGCTGGTCCTTCTGCGAGGTGACGGCGAGCACGACGGTCGGGATGTCGTCCGTGGAGCCGGCGACGACCTGCGGGTCGACGTCGTCAGGGAGCTGGGTACGGGCCCGGTTCACGGCCTGCTGGACATCGGCGACGAGCTGCTTGGTGCCGTCCCCGTACTCGAAGCTGGCCATGATCACGGCGTTGCCCTCGCTCGCCGTGGACGTGATCCCCTTGATGCCGTCGACGGCCTTGATGGAGCTCTCGAGCGGTTCGACGACCTGCTTCTCGACCACATCGGGGGACGCGCCCTGGTAAGGAGCGAGCACCGACACCATCGGTAGCTCGATGGAGGGCAGCAACTGCTGCTTGAGCTGCGGGATCGCGATCGCCCCGAAGACGATCGCGACGATCGACATCAGACCTATCAGGGCCCGTTGCGACAGGCTGAATCTCGACAGCCAGGACATGGGGTCTCTCTTCTGTGGCGTGCGTGGCAGGAGGACTTCGAGGGCACGGTCGACTGCCCGTTTATACGATCAGCCATCCCGGAGGGCACACCCGTAGGCCCCAGGTCCCGTTCCTTATCTCGCGCATACCGCAGCTGGAGTACGCGGACGAGCCGCTTCACTCCACCCTTGGACGGACCAGTCCCGATTCATAGGCGATGACGACGAGCTGGGCCCGGTCGCGGGCGCCGAGCTTGGCCATGGCCCGGTTCACATGCGTCTTCACGGTCAGCGGGCTGACGGAGAGGCGGGTGGCGATCTCGTCGTTCGAGTGGCCGCCGCCGACCAGGACGAGGACCTCGCGCTCCCGCACGGTGAGGGCCGCGAGCCGTTCCGAGTACGCCTCGGACTCCGGGCCGTCGTCCGAAGGGCCGCCCTGCGCGAGGAACTTGGCGATGAGCCCCTTGGTCGCGACGGGCGAGAGCAGCGCCTCACCGGCCGCGGCGATACGGATGGCGTTGAGCAGTTCGTCCGGTTCGGCGCCCTTGCCGAGGAAGCCGGAGGCGCCGGCCCGCAGCGACTGCACGACGTACTCGTCCACCTCGAAGGTGGTCAGCATGACGACCCGTACGTGGGACAGTCCGGGGTCGGCGCTGATCATGCGGGTCGCCGCGAGACCGTCCGTGCCGGGCATCCGGATGTCCATCAGGACGACATCGGCCTTCTCCGAGCGGGCGAGCGTGACCGCCTCGGCGCCGTCGGCGGCTTCCCCGACGACCAGCATGTCGGGCTCGGAGTCCACGAGGACGCGGAACGCGCTGCGCAGCAGGGTCTGGTCGTCGGCCAGCAGCACCCTGATCGTCATGTGTCCTCCCCCGTGCGGGCCTTGAAGGGCAGTATCGCCTGGACACGGAATCCGCCGCCGTAGCGGGGGCCTGCGCTCAGCGCCCCGCCGAGTGCGGTGACCCGCTCGCGCATGCCGAGCAGCCCGTGGCCGCCGCCGTCCGTCCGGCCGTCGGGCTCGTTGCCGTTGTCCAGCACCGTGACCTCCAGGGTCGGACCGACACGGATGACGCTCACCTCGGCCTTGGCGTCCGGGCCCGCGTGCTTCTGCACATTGGTCAGCGCCTCCTGGATGATCCGGTACGCGGCGAGGTCGACGGCCGCGGGCGCCCGCTCACCGTCGTCCGCGCGGGCGACCTCGACCGGGAGGCCCGCCTGCCGGAAGGTGGTGACCAGCTCGTCGAGCACATCGAGCCCCGGGGCGGGTTCGGTGGGCGCCTCCGGGTCGCCGGACTGGCGGAGCAGGCCGACGGTGGCCCGGAGTTCGTTGAGGGCCGAGCGGCTGGCCTCGCGCACGTGGGCGAGCGCTTCCTTGGCCTGGTCGGGGCGCTTGTCCATGACATGCGCGGCGACGCCGGCCTGCACATTGACCAGGGCGATGTGGTGCGCGACCACGTCGTGGAGGTCGCGGGCGATCCGCAGCCGCTCCTCGGCGACCCGGCGGCGGGCCTCCTCCTCGCGGGTCCGCTCGGCACGCTCGGCCCGTTCCCGTATGGCGTCGACGAAGGCCCGGCGGCTGCGCACGGCGTCGCCGGCGGCGGCCGCCATGCCGGTCCAGGCGAAGATGCCGACGTTCTCCTGCGTGTACCAGGGCGTCGAGCCGAACAGCATGGCCGAGCCGGTGAGCACCCCCATGGTGAGCAGGCCGACCCGCCAGGTCGTGGGGCGGTCGGTGCGGGACGCGACGGTGTAGAGGGCGATCACGGCGCTCATCGCGACGGGGGCCGCGGGGTCCCCGAGGACGAGCTCGACGACGGACACCGCGGCGGTGAAGATCAGGACGCCCATGGAGTTGCGGCGGCGGAAGACCAGCGCGGCGGAGACCAGCACCATCAGGACCACGCTGCGCACCTCGGGGGTGCGCCCGCCGAATTTCGGGCCGTGCTCCCCGTTCGGGTCGGCGAACGAGCCGACGACCATGCACACCAGCACCGCGGCGGCCAGGGCTCCGTCGAACGCCAGAGGGTGCTCGCGGAGCCAGCGCTGGGTGCGGGCGAACCCGGTGGCGAGTGAGGTCACGTCAGGCAACGTTACGGCCCCTCGGGCGAGCCGCGTACGCCCCGGTGGGGGCGAGGGCCGAGGACGGTCCGGACGCGGTACGCAGGGCATGTCGCGGCGGCGTCGAGGCGGGGCACACGGGCGGCACGGAAGCGGGCGGCCCGCCTCCGGGCACGGCACGACAGCGGCGGGAGGCACGGGCGGTACGTCTTCCGGCACGGCACGGCGGTGACCACCCGCGAGGCGGCATCCGTTCCGGCGCGGCCCCGCCTGCCCCGCCGGACCACCGCACCGCAGCCGCGGACGCGCAGAGCGCACTGCCCCGCCCCAAAGACCCGGGGCGGGGCAGTGCCGCTGTCGGAGTGCGCAGGACGGGCCGGAGGCCGGACCGTCCGTCAGCCGGGGATCAGACCGTCGTCGCGGAGCAGCTTCCGTACGTCCTCGAGCGTCGCGTCGGGCGCCGGGAGAATCAGCTCGGACGGCTCCAGGGAGTCGTCCGGCAGAGGCTCGCCGAGCTCGCGGATTCTCTCCAGGAGCGCGTGGAGCGTGCGCCGGAAGCCGGGGCTGTCGCCGCGCTGCATCTCGGCGAGGAGCTCGTCGTCCAGCCTGTTGAGCTCGGTGAGGTGGCTCTCCGCCACCTCCACCTGGCCCTCCCCCATGATCCGTACGATCATGACGAGTCCCTACTGCTTGTCGAACTTCGGGGTGTTCTGCTGCGGAGCGGCGTCCTGCCTGCCGTCGCCGCCCTCGATGGCCTGCTGCGAGGAGGAGCCGCCGGCGAGCTCGGCCTTCATCCGCTGAAGCTCCAGCTCCACATCCGTACCACCGGAGATGCGGTCCAGCTCGGCGGCGATGTCGTCCTTCGCCATGCCGGTCGGGTCGTCGAGCGCGCCGGAGGCGAGGAGCTCGTCGATCGCGCCGGCCCGGGCCTGGAGCTGCGCGGTCTTGTCCTCGGCCCGCTGGATCGCCTGGCCGACGTCGCCCATCTCCTCGGAGATGCCCGAGAAGGCCTCGCCGATCCGGGTCTGTGCCTGGGCGGCGGTGTAGGTGGCCTTGATGGTCTCCTTCTTCGTACGGAAGGCGTCGACCTTGGCCTGCAGACGCTGGGCAGCGAGGGTGAGCTTCTCCTCCTCGCCCTGCAGCGTCTGGTGCTGCGTCTCCAGGTCCGTGACCTGCTGCTGGAGCGCGGCACGGCGGGAGAGCGCCTCGCGCGCCAGGTCCTCCCGGCCGAGCGCCAGCGCCTTGCGGCCCTGGTCCTCCAGCTTGGTGGACTGTCCCTGGAGCTGGTTCAGCTGCAGTTCCAGGCGCTTGCGGGAGGTCGCCACATCGGCGACTCCACGACGCACCTTCTGGAGCAGCTCCAGCTGCTTCTGGTAGGAGTAATCGAGGGTCTCGCGCGGATCCTCGGCCCTGTCGAGGGCCTTGTTTGCCTTCGCGCGGAAGATCATCCCCATACGCTTCATGACACCGCTCATGGGCTTCGCGCGCCCCCTTCTGACGGACTAAAGCTCCAGCACTCCAACAGAACCCACAGTACGGGCCCTGCATCCATTACCGCACTGTTCAAGCGCGGATGCGCTCATCCCCAAGGACGACTGCTTCCCGGTCCGATCCGGCGCAAGGAGTAGGTGGCCATCAGGGAAACCTCGGGCAACGTCCGCTCTGTCCGGCTTGTCACCGGCTTCTGTCCCCTACAGACGCACGGCGTTGCGGGATCGTTCCC
This sequence comes from Streptomyces sp. CA-251247, assembly GCF_050952975.1. NCBI lineage: Bacteria > Bacillati > Actinomycetota > Actinomycetes > Kitasatosporales > Streptomycetaceae > Streptomyces > Streptomyces sp. CA-251247. The sequence continues at coordinate 2,221,675 of NZ_CP191861.1, forward strand.
CACCGGCGTTGGGTCCCCGCTCCGCACCCCGTACCCTTGGGCTTTGTGTTCCGTAGCCGTGCCAAGGAAGAGAAGGCCCCCACCGACAAGGTGACGGCGGACCTCTCCAAGCACCCCCGCAGCCCCGAGGCCCCGAAGGGCCGCCCCACGCCCAAGCGCAGTGAGGCCCAGTCCCAGCGCCGCCGTGCCTCCACGGCGCCGGCCGACCGCAAGGAGGCCATGAAGCGCCAGCGGGAAGCCCGCCGCGCCGACCTGGCCAAGCAGCGCGAGGCCCTCGCGAGTGGCGACGAGCGGTATCTGCCTGTCCGCGACAAGGGGCCCGTGCGCCGCTTCGTCCGCGACTTCGTCGACTCCCGCTTCTGCATCGCCGAGTTCTTCCTGCCGCTCGCGGTGGTCATCCTGGTGCTCAGCATGGTCCGCGTGGGCCAGCTCCAGAACATCTCGCTGCTGCTCTGGCTCGGCGTGATCGTGATGATCATCATCGACTCGATCGGCCTGGTGTTCCGGCTCCGCAAGCAGCTGGCCGAGCGCTTCCCGGACGAGCCCAAGCGCGGCGCCGTCGCGTACGGCCTGATGCGGACGCTCCAGATGCGCCGGCTGCGGCTGCCCAAGCCTCAGGTCAAGCGCGGAGAGCGGCCCTGAGCACGGTCGGTTTCGAGGGAGGGGCGACCGCCTGGCTGAACGGCCTCAGCGGTCTGCGGAACATCGTGCGGCAGGAACTGGTCGCACGGCAGCTGGACGAGCAGATAGCCGGCCGTTTCCCGGTGGGACAGCGGCTGCGGATCCTCGACGTCGGCATGGGCCAGGGCACCCAGGCACTGCGCCTCGCGCGGGCCGGGCACTCGGTGACCGGTCTGGAGTCCGACGCCGAGATGGTCGCCACCGCGCGGCAGACGCTCGCGACCGAGCCCGAGGGCATCCGTGAGCGGTTCCGCCTGATCGAGGGGGACGGCCGCGAGACGGGGGCACACTTCCTGCCCGGCGCCTTCGACGTGGTGCTCTGCCACGGGGTGCTGATGTACGTGCAGGAGCCCGACGCGATGCTCGCGGGGCTCGCCCGGGTGCTGGCACCCGGCGGACTGCTCTCCCTGCTGGTGCGCAACGCCGACGCGCTGGCCATGCGCCCGGGACTGGCCGGCGACTTTCCGGCCGCGCTGGCGGCCTTCGGATCGGACGCCTACACCAACCGGCTGGGGCTGCCCGGACGGGCCGACCGGCTCGACGCGCTGACCGCGACGCTGGCCGGGATCGCGGCACCGCTGCACGCCTGGTACGGCGTGCGGGTCTTCACCGACGGGGCGGACAACGACGCGGAACTGCCGGCCCCCGAGGACCTGGAGCGGCTGCTGGCCGCCGAGGACCGGGCCGGGCGGACCGAACCGTACAAGCGGGTCGCGGCACTGCTGCACCTGTGCGGCGTACGCGGCTGAGCGGCTGAGAGCCGGCGGGGTGGGGTCGGGCGACGGCACCGTGCGCCCGGCGGACCGCGAGGCGCCGCGCGTCCTGGACCGCAGTCGGACGCTGCCGAGCGGCCCCGGGCACCGTGCCGCGCGTCAGCCGGTGTCAGGAGCGGCCCGCAGGTCAGGTCCGGGGGCCGTTTTCGCGTCCCCCCTCCTGTGACCACCGCAGAGACCACCGGCCCCATGACCGGTAAGCCCGCCCGGAGTTCGGCCGGAACGCCCGACGACAAGCCACCCGTGAAGCTTCCCGCCCGCCAGACCTGGCGGGCGCTGTACACCCACTTCCGCCCGCACCGCTGGACCGTCGCGCTCGGGGCGTCGTTCGCGCTCGTCGGCACGGTCAGCGGGCTGGCCCAGCCGCTCGCGGCCAAGACACTGGTCGACCGGCTCGGCGAGGACGAGTCGATCACCGCGATCCTGCTGCTGCTCACCGCCCTGGTGGTCGTCGGCACCGCGATCGAGGCGGTCGGCGCGTACATCCTGGAACGCACCGCCGAGTCCGTGGTGCTGGCCGCCCGTCGCAGCCTGATCGGGCGGCTGCTGCGGCTGAGGCTCCCGGAGGTGGAGCGCACCCAGCCCGGCGATCTGATGTCCCGGGTCACCTCGGACACCACCCTGCTGCGTGCCGTGACCACCCAGTCGATCGTCTCGGCGGCGACCGGCGGACTCGCCTTCGTCGCCACCATCGTGATGATGGGCGTGATGGACGCGGTGCTGCTCGGCGTCACCCTCGGGGTCATCGTGCTGATCGGCGGCTGTGTGGCCCTGGTGATGCCGAAGATCGCGCAGGCGACGCGGCGTTCGCAGGAGGCGGTCGGCGAGATCTCGACCGTGCTGGAGCGGGCCTTCGGGGCCTTTCGCACACTGAAGGCCTCCGGGGCCGAGGAGCGCGAGACGGAGATCGTGGCGAAGGCGGCGCGGGAGGCATGGCGGCACGGCATCCGGTCCGCGAAGTGGCAGTCCGTGGCGTGGTCGTCGGTGGGTCTCGCGGTGCAGGTGTCGTTCCTCGCGGTGCTCGGCATCGGCGGGGCACGGGTCGCCTCGGGGGCGATCTCGGTGTCGACGCTGGTGGCGTTCCTGCTGTTCCTCTTCTATCTGATCGACCCGGTGTCCCGGCTGGTGGAAGCGGCCTCCCAGTACCAGGTGGGATCGGCGGCCATCGCGCGGATCGTGGAGGCGGAGCGGCTGGAGACGGAGGAGCTGGGGAAGGCGCCGGCGGCCTCGGCCGTGGCCCCCACCGGCCCGGCGAGCGTGGTCTTCGAGGACGTCACCTTCCGGTACCGGGACGAGCTCCCCTACGTCCATCACGGCGTCTCCTTCGCCGTGCCGGGCCCGGGCATGACCGCGTTCGTCGGCCCCTCGGGCGCCGGGAAGACGACCGTCTTCGGCCTGATCGAGCGGTTCTACGAGCCGACCGGCGGCCGTGTCCTCCTCGACGGCCGGGATGTCCGGGACTGGCCGCTGACCCAGCTGCGCGCCGCGATCGGCTATGTCGAGCAGGACGCCCCGGTGCTGGCCGGGACGCTGCGGGAGAACCTGGTCTTCGCGGCGCCCCACGCGACCGAGGAGCAGATTCAGGACGTGCTCGTACGGGCCCGGCTGGACACGCTCGTACGGCGGCTGCCCGACGGGCTGGAGACGCTCGTCGGCCATCGCGGCTCCAAGCTGTCGGGCGGCGAACGGCAGCGGGTGGCGATCGCGCGTGCGCTGCTGCGCCGACCGCGGCTGCTTCTGCTCGACGAGGCGACCTCCCAGCTGGACGCGGTCAACGAGATGGCGCTGCGGGACGTGGTCACCGAGGTGTCCCGCGAGGTCACGGTGCTGGTGGTGGCCCACCGGCTGTCCACCGTGACGCTGGCGGACCGGATCGTGGTGATGGACGCGGGCAAGGTGCGGGCGGTGGGCACGCACGCGGAGCTCGTGGCGGGCGATCCGCTGTACGGCGAACTGGCGGCGACGCAGTTCCTGGCGTCGGCTCCCGGGGCCCCCTGATCGGCGGCGCACAGCGAGCCGCCCCACACCGGCAAAAGGGATACTCCGGACATGAATGCCTCCCCTCGCCGCCCCGGCCCCGCGCGCCGGCTGATGCTCCTGTTGACCGTCGTCGTGTGTGCGGCGGCGGCCGGCGGCTGCATGGCCCTGTCGTCCTCGCAGCCGGAGACCACCACGCGCGCGATGGCGCAACGGGACGGGGACGACCTGCAGAGCGACTACCAGTCGGTGATCAGGAATTCACTGCCGTCGGTCGTGCAGATCCAGGCGGGCGACAGCCTGGGGTCCGGCATCGTCTACGACACCAAGGGCCATGTGGTCACCAACGCCCATGTGGTGGGCGACGCGAAGTCGCTCCGCGTCACCATCGCGACGGGTGAGCAGACGCTGACGGCGAAGCTCGTCTCGTCCTATCCGCAGCAGGACCTGGCCGTGATCAAACTGGACCCGGTGCCGGAGGGCCTGAAGCCGGCCACGTTCGGCGACTCGTCGGAGGTGGAGGTCGGGCACATCGTGCTGGCGATGGGCTCGCCGCTCGGCCTGTCGAGCAGCGTCACCCAGGGCATCGTCTCGGCGGTCGGCCGCACGGTCAGCGAGAGCGGTACGGGCGGAGCCACCGGCGCGACGCTCGCCAACATGGTGCAGACGTCGGCGGCGATCAACCCGGGCAACAGCGGGGGCGCGCTGGTGAACCTGGACAGCGAGGTGATCGGGATCCCGACGCTGGCGGCCGTGGACCCGCAGCAGGGCGAGGGTGCGGCCCCGGGCATCGGCTTCGCGATCCCCGCCTCCATGGTGAAGACGGTCGCGGACCAGATCATCGCGAACGGCAGGGTGACCGACTCCGGCCGCGCGGCGCTGGGCATCACGGCCCGGACGGTGCTCGACGACAACTACGAGCCCTCGGGTGCCGCGGTGGTGGAGGTCGTGAAGGGGGGCGCGGCGGAGCAGGCGGGCCTGCGCGTCGGCGACATCATCACCAAGGTGGGCTCGACCGAGATCACGACGGTGACGTCCCTGGCGGAGGCGCTGGCCTCGATGAACCCGGGCGGCAAGGTGGTGGTGGGGTACCTGCGGGACGGTGACTCCCGCACGGCACAGGTCACGCTGGGGGAGGTCTAGCGACACGGCCCGAGGCCGGCACGGGCGCCCCCCGGGGTGCGGGAGGCGCCCTCGGCGGCCGTGAGGGCCGCCGGCGGTCAGTCGTTCGCGTGGAGGCTCATCGGCCCGTAGATCTTGGTGGTGTCCTCCGAGAGCACCACCTGGTCCGCGCCGCCCTCCCGGAGTTCCTTCCAGTACTCACCGATCCACGACTCCGCGTCCCCCTGCGTCGTGAACTCCTCCGGCTGCACCGCCGGCTGGACCTCCGTTCCGTCGGACTTCTCGAACCGCCACGTCCACGCCATGTCCGCCTCCCAGGGCCCCTCAGTGATCTCTCTCCTGCCCGCAGCGTAGCCGGGCGCGCACGCCCCGCGGTGACACGGGAGGATCAGAGGCGTGGAACTGACTCTGCTCGGCACCGGCGCGCCCGCCGGACTCCCCCGGCCCGACTGCCCGTGCGCCGTGTGCGCCACCGCGCGCGGGGCTCGCGCGCGGGCCGCCACCGCGCTGCTCGTGGACGGGGCCCTGCTGCTCGACCTCACCCCGGGCGCCGCGCTCGCCGCCGCGCGGGCGGGGCATTCGCTCGTCGGTGTACGGCAGGTGCTGCTCACGCACCCCCATGACGGGCCTGCGGTCGATCTGCCCGCCGGGCTGCCCACGGCCGGGCGGGTGCCCGACGGCCGGGAGCTGACGCTGATCAGCGGGCACCGGGTGCGCGCGGTGTCGATGGACCACCCCGGCACGGGGTACGAGGTGACCTCGCCGGAGGGCGAACGCCTGCTGTATCTGCCGCCGTCCGGCGGTCCCGCCGGACTCGCCGAGGGGCTTGCCGCGTACGAGATGGTCGTCGCGGATGTCATCGGACGCCCCGACGCGATCGCCCGGCTGCGCGCCTCCGGGGCGATCGGCGCGACGACCGACGTCATCGCGGTCCACATCGACCACGACGTGCCCGGTGGTCCCGAGCTGGACCGCCGGCTCGCCGCCGCGGGCGCGCGCACCGTGCCCGACGGGACGACGCTGATCGTCGGCGAGTACCACGCCGTGCCGGACCTGCCCCGCCGCACGCTGGTGACCGGCGGTGCGCGCTCGGGGAAGTCGGTCGAGGCCGAGCGCAGGCTGGAGACGTTCCCCGACGTGGTGTACGTGGCGACGGGCGGGACCCGCGAGGGGGACACCGAGTGGGCGTCGAGGGTCGCCCAGCACCGGGACCGCCGCCCGGGAGCCTGGCGTACGGCGGAGACCTGCGATCTGGCGCCCCTGCTGAGGGAGGAGGGTCCGCCGCTGCTGATCGACTGTCTGTCGCTCTGGCTGACCGACGCGATGGACCGGGTCGGCGCGTGGGACGACGCGACCTGGCGGGACGGCGGCGAGCGGGTGCTGCGCGAACGGGTCGCCGAACTCGTCGCCGCCGTACGGGAAACGCCCCGTACCGTCGTCGCGGTGACGAACGAGGTGGGCTCCGGCGTCGTCCCCGCCACCCCGGCCGGCCGCCGGTTCCGCGACGAACTGGGCCGTCTCAACGCCGCCTTCGCCGCCGAGTGCGAACATCTGCTGCTCGTCGTCGCAGGCCAGGCCCTGGTGCTCCGCAGCTGACGCCCATCAGCGGGAGGCCCGCCGGACCGGAACCGGCGGGGGTCCCGGCCCGCCGCCGAGGCGGCGGCGGGTGTCTGTACTGTTCGGCGAATGAGCAGGCTGAATCTCGATGACTTCTCCGACCTGATCGAGCGACCCGACAGCGGCATGCGGCGCGAGGCCGAGGAACGCAGGGAGCGGCTGATCGTCCCGCCCGGCGCTCTGGGCCGGCTCGACGAGCTGGGCGAGTGGCTCTCCGCGGCGCAGGGCTCCGTCCCGGTCAAGGCGGTCGCGCAGCCGCGCGTGGTGCTGTTCGCGGGTGATCACGGGGTCGCCGAACTGGGCGTCTCCGGGCGGGAGTCCGGGTCCGCGCACCGGCTGGTGCGTGCCGTGCTGGACGGCGCGAGCCCGGTCGCGGTGCTGGCACGCGGCGCCGGGGTCCCGGTGCGGATCGTGGACGCGGGCCTGGACTGCGACCCGGAGCTGCTGCCCGAGGACGTCGTACGCCACCGGGTGCGGCGCGGCAGCGGGCGGATCGACGTCGAGGACGCGCTGACGGCCGAGGAGGCCGAGCAGGCCGTCCGGCTGGGCATGGCGATCGCCGACGAGGAGGCCGACTCCGGCACCGATCTGGTGGTGCTGGGCGATCTGAGCGTCGGCGGCACCACGCCCGCCGCGACGCTGATCGCCGCGCTGTGCGGCACGGACGCTTCCGTGGTCACCGGCCGGGGCGGCGCGGGGATCGACGATCTGGCCTGGATGCGCAAGTGTGCGGCGGTCCGTGACGCGTTGCGGCGCGCCCGGCCGGTGCTCGGCGACCAGGTGGAGCTGCTGGCGGCGGTGGGCGGTGCGGATCTGGCCGCGACCACCGGGTTCCTGCTGCAGAGCGCGGTACGCCGGATGCCGGTGATCCTGGACGGCGTGGTGTCGGCGGCCTGTGCGCTGGTGGGCCAGCGTGCGGCGTTCCGCGCGCCGGACTGGTGGCTCGCCGGCCAGGTGAGCGGCGAACCGGCACAGAGCAAGGCGCTGGACCGGATGGCACTCAACCCGCTGCTCGACCAGGGCGTCACTGTGGGGGAAGGAACCGGGGCACTGCTCGCACTCCCCCTCGTCCGGGCCGCTGCCGCCCTCGCGGCCGAACTGCCGGAGCGTACGGAGCCGGTGGGGAGCGACACGGACTGACGCGTCGGTACGGCCGTCCCCGACCGGGCGGCTGTACCTCGCCCACCATGACCCGCGATGCCCCATATCATCGCGTTTCATGGGAGAGGTCCGTTTGTCCAGCGAAGAGGCGAACCGCAGTACGAGCCGGGGCGCCGACCGCTCCCGGCGGAGCGCGGCGTTCGCGGTCTGGTATCTGCGGGCGGTGACCTTCGTCAATGTGCTGAGCGCGGTCTGGGTCTCGCTCGGGCAGGACGTCCGCCGGCACAACGTCGACGACTACTTCACGCCCTATCTGCTGACCGCGGGCTTCGCGTCCGGCGCGTTCACGCTGTTCCTGGCGGTCACCATGCGGCGCCGCAAGCGGGCCGCATGGATTCTCAACCTCGTTCTGGCGGGCCCCTTCCTGCTGCTCCTCGCCCTGGCCGTCGCCGTCGACGGGGGCATCCGGGAGCATGCGCAGAACTGGGTCTCGCTCGCCCTCACCACCGGCTTCGTCCTCGCGCTGCTGCTGGGCCGCGGGGAGTTCTACGCGAAGGGCGACCGCACCAACCCCCGCCTCGCCGCGGCCGTCGCGGCCGGCGGGCTCCTCGTCACCTCGCTGCTGGCCGCCGCCCTCGTCACCGTCACCAACACGGCGGGCGGCGGGTCCACCTTCCTGGAGCGCTGGCGCTACGGCACCATGCGGCTGGTCTCCCTGGCCGCCGACGACGCGCGTTTCCCGGAGATCGCCACGCCCGGCTGGGTCGACGTCACCGTCAACGCGCTGTCCACGCTGCTGCTGCTCGCCGTGCTGTACGCGGCGTTCCGCTCCCGCCGGGCCGTCGACCCGCTGACCGGCGAGGACGAGGAACGGCTGCGCGCGCTGCTGGAGCGCCAGGGCGACCGGGACTCACTGGGCTATTTCTCCCTGCGCCGCGAGAAGAGCGTGGTCTGGTCCCCCACCGGGAAGGCCGCTGTCGCCTATCGGGTCGTCGGCGGGGTCTCCCTCGCGTCCGGCGACCCGATCGGGGATCCGGAGGCCTGGCCGGGCGCGATCGCCCCCTGGCTCGCCGAGGCACGCGAACACGGCTGGATCCCGGCCGTGATGGGCGCGAGCGAGGAGGCGGGGACCGTCTACGCCCGGCACGGCCTGGACGCCCTGGAGCTCGGCGACGAGGCGATCGTGGAGACGGCCGATTTCACCCTCGACGGCCGTGCGATGCGGACGGTGCGCCAGGCGTACAACCGGGTCGGACGGGCCGGGTACTCCGTGCGGATCCGCCGCCACGAGGAGATTCCTGCCGAGGAGATGGACACCCTCCTCGCGCGCGCCGACGACTGGCGCGACGGCGCCACCGAACGGGGCTTCTCGATGGCGCTCGGACGGCTCGGCGACCCGGGCGACGGCCGGTGCGTGATGCTCGAATGCACCGACGGCCAGGGCGAGTTGCGCGCCGTCCTCAGCTTTGTGCCGTGGGGCCCGAAGGGGCTCTCACTCGATCTGATGCGGCGCGACCGGGACGGCGAGAACGGCCTGATGGAGTTCATGGTCATCGAACTCCTCCGGCGCGCGGGTGACATCGGGATCACCCAGGTCTCGCTGAACTTCGCGATGTTCCGGTCCGTCTTCGAGCGCGGCGCGAAGCTCGGCGCGGGTCCGGTGCTGCGGCTGTGGCGCTCGCTGCTGAGCTTCTTCTCCCGCTGGTGGCAGATCGAGTCCCTGTACCGGGCGAACGCCAAGTACCGGCCCATCTGGGAACCGCGGTTCCTGCTCTTCGAGAAGAGCGCCGACCTCCTGCGCATCGGCATCGCCGCGGCCCGCGCCGAGGGCTTCCTGGAGGCACCCGGACTGCCCCGGTGGATGCACCGCAGCCATCTCGGAACCGGGCGTCGATGACGGTCCGGGCGTTCGCCCGCCGTGAGTGGGGGCCGCTGTACGCGACGGTCCGGGATGCGCTCGTCACCCGGAAGTGGCGTGCGGTTCCCCTGACCCTCGGGGCGGTCTGCCTCACGGCGGTCTTCCAGCCGGCCCAGCAGTACTCCTGGGGCTACGGCCCGGTCCGCACGATCGGTTTCGTCCGGGCGGAGGACCCCCTGTGGGTGGCGCTGCTGCGCACCCCCCTGTCGCTGTTCGTGCCCGCGCTGGATCTTCCGGTGTGGGGTGCGCTCGCCCAGATCCTGCTGGTCTTCGGAGTCGCGGAGATCTGTCTGGGCCGGTGGCGGACGCTGGTCGTCGCGTACGTCTCCACGCTGGCCGGTACGACATACGCGCGGATCGGCATCGCCGTCGGTCCCGACCACCTCGGCGGCGTCATCGGGGTCCCCGCCGCCGACGCGCAGGTCGTCGACACCGGCCCCTCGGCGGCGGTCGTCGGTCTCGCGGTCGTCGTCTGCGTGCGCTTCCGGGCCTGGTTCACGGCCGCCCTGGTGGTGCTCGCGATGGTCGCCGAGGTGCTGGTCAAGAACAATCTCGCGGGCAAGGAGCATCTGGCCGCGATAGCCGCCGTCCTGGTGGTGTGCGCCGTCTCGGCGCTGCCCCGGCGGCGGGCTCGTCAGCGCTCGGTGATGGCGGGCCGGTCGGGAGCGCCCCCGATGAGGTCCTGCATCTTCCGGCGGGGCCGGTCCCAGCGGCGGTCGTGGCGGTAGGAGCGCAGTGTGGCCTTGGCCCGCGCCTTGGGCCGCTTCCGGTAGAAGCGGCGGGCCCACGGCGAGGCGGGTCTCGCCAGGCGGATCGCGCCGAAGATGGCCACGAACGGCACCAGGACGCTGAGGACGGCCATCCGCGCCTTGCCCTTGAACAGCGTGATGAGGACCAGCACGAAGTTGATCACGAGGGTGGTGATCAACGACAGGCGGTCCTGGCGTTCGTCGGCGCTCAAGTCGTTGACGCCGAGCGGTGAGAAGCCGCTGAGGATCAGCACGGCCAGGGACGCGACGAGGACGACCACTTCCACGCTCTGGCGCCCCTGCTCGCTCCAGTAGACGTCGTCGAGATGGAGGATCAGCGCGAACTCGTCGAGCACCAGCCCCGCGCCCATGCCGAAGACGACGGCCCAGATGTAGGCGCCCGCACCGTACCGGCTGCTGCCGACGGCCCCGAAGCCGCCGATCACCATGAGGATGACGCCGGGCACCACATGGTGGATGTGCATGCCGCCCGGCCGGACGTTGCGGAACGGCCCCTTCCCCGCCCTGATCATCCGCGTGATCACCCGGGTGATCAGAAAGGTCAGGATGAAGGAGGCCAGGGCGAGGAACATGGGCAGCTTCCCCGGCTCGACGATGTTGCGGTAAAACCAGTGACCCATGCCACCCGCTCCCGATTTGTACGATATGCGCAATTTACCGTCTGTCGGGCCGGGCTACCCTTCGCCGGTGAATGATCTGGCCGGCCCGCGCTTCGCCCTCGGCACCCTGACCGTGTTCCCGGTGCGCGTCACGCGCTGGGACCGGGAGGCCGCCCGCGCCGGGATGCTCTGGGCCCCGGGGGCGGGCCTTGCCGTGGGCCTGCTCGCCGCGGCGGTCGGCGGGCTGCTGTCCCTGCTGGGCTCCGGGCCGCTGCTCGCGGCGGTGGCCACGGTCGCCGTCCCCGCGGTCCTCACCCGCGGACTGCATCTGGACGGGCTGGCCGACACCGCCGACGGCCTCGGCAGCGGCAAACCGGCCGACGACGCACTGCGCATCATGAAGCAGTCCGACATCGGGCCGTTCGGGGTCATCACCCTGCTGCTCGTCCTGCTCGCCCAGGTCGCCGCCGTGTCCGCGCTGTACGGCCAGGGCTGGGCGTACGGCGCGCTCGGCGCGGCCGTGTCCGCCGTCACCGCCCGTCTCGCCCTCACCCTCGCCGCGCGCACCGGCGTCCCGGCGGCCCGCCCCGAGGGCCTGGGCGCGGCGGTCGCCGGGGTGGTGCCCGTACGCGGCGCCCTGGCTCTGGCGGCGGTGGTCACCGCGGTGTGCGCGGCGGCGGGCGCGGTGTTCGGTGCGACGGGAGCGCTGCACCACGCGCTCGGCGTCCTGGCCGGCCTCGCGGGCGCCGAGCTGCTGCTGCGTCACTGTGTGCGCCGGTTCGGCGGGGTGACGGGTGATGTGTTCGGGGCGCTCGCGGAGACGGCGGCGACGGTGTCGCTGGTCGTGCTGGTGCTCGGCTGACGCAGCCGGGCACCACGGCCTCAGCAGGCGCGGCGCCAGACACCCAGTTCGTACTTCTTCAGCATCGAGCTGAGCCTCAGCCGGCGGGCGTCCGGGCAGAAGTCACGGGTCGGCAGTTCGTACTCGACATGGAAGACCGCCTTGCCCGCCCGTACGAACGGTGTCAGCAGGTCGCACTCGTCGTGCTCCGCGCACTGCTCGTTGACCGCGAAGTCGAAGTCACCCACCAGCTCGGGAATCTGGTCGAGGTCGTTCTTCAGGCCGACGGCGAGTCCGCGGTCGTGGGCGAGACGGGCGATCAGACGGTTGTAGCGCAGCTGGTCGGCGGCGGTGAGGGGGAAGCCGGTGGCGTTGGCGTAGGCATCCATGTTGTCCGGCTCGACCGCGTCGAAGCCCTTTTTCCTGCACATGTCGATGCGTTCGGCCATCAGGGGTCCGAGGACGTCCGTACGGCGGATGTCGAGCCAGCGCTCGCCCTTCCAGCCGTTGCCGCGGCCGAGTACGGACTTCGGGAATCTGCCGGCGTCGGGACGGAAGTCCTCCCAGGCGCCGGTCGAGAGGTAGCAGATGACCTTGCGCCCGCGGCGGTGCAGGTCGGCGACCGTGGAGCCGGGGTGGTCGAAGCCGTCGATGTCGTACACCGGCACGTCCACGGCCGGGTCGAGCCGTCCGCTGAGCTGCCACTGCCAGGCGAGGCCCGGCTCCGGCCGCCAGTGTCCGCCGGAGGGCCGGTCGTCCGGGGTGTCCGGTGCGTCCGGGGTGCCGGTGCAGCCGGCCAGGAAGAGCAGCAGCATCACGAGAAGCAGAGGGGTGCGTCTCACCGGGCCGGCTCCAGCGGGTACGGGAGGGTGCCCCAGGGGTGCGCGCCCGTGCCCGGGACGACGCAGTGCACCGCCGCGCTCGCGCGGGCCCCGGGCGGTGCGCCGTACACCAGATGGCAGAAGCGCTCCGGCGGGTGGCCCTCCGTCCAGGCCGGGACGTCGAGGGTGCCGTAGGCGTCCCACGGGCCCTCGAAGGTGACGAGGAGATCGGCGAGCGCGGCGTAGCCCGGGTCGGGGTGCACGCCGTGGTTGAGGACGAGGGAGGCCGAGCCGGCCGCGCGGGCGGCGACGGCCAGGCGCCGGTAGTGGGGCAGCGCACCGGGGTCCGCGGACACCTGGTCGAGGAACGCGCCGTCGGCGCCGTACCAGTCGCGGTGGCGCAGCAGGTCCCGGACGACCTCGGCGTGCGGGCGGCGGGCGTAGTCGGTGTCGGCGTAACCGAGGACCCGTACCCCGGCCTCCCGCAGCCGCAGCGCGGCGGCGGCGAACGCCGCGTCGGGCGCCTCGCCGGGCCCGGACGCCGGGTTGAGCACCACGCCGTACAGCCGCGGTGCCGCGGCGACCAACGCGTCCCAGGCGTCGGGCTGTTCGGCGGGATGCTCGTAGTACGGCACCAGCAGCGTCTTCACCACACCTCGTCCCTCATACGCGATGGGCGGTCGCCCGCCCCAGCAGAACACAGACGAGCCCGGCCAGGAGCGCCGCCGTGCCACCGGCGACAGCGAGGCCCACGACCTGCGGGCTGCCGAGGCCGGCGAGGAGCGCGACCGTCTGGGCCGCCGCGGCCGCGCAGCACACCGCGGCAGCCGCGACGACGGCCCCGAACGACTGCATCAGCAGCCCCGTCCACAGCACGGTGCCGATGAGCAGCAGGGTGCTGAGGCGGGCGCCGGACAGCGCCGGCGCGTCGGGCCACAGCAGGGTCACCACGAGGGCGAGGGCGAAGAGCACGGCCAGGAACGCGGCGAGGCACTCGGCGAGGACGGCCGCGGCGCGCCGCCGGAAGGCGGGCGCCGTGGTGCTGGCGCGCAGTCCGGCGACGGCCCGGCCGCGGAAGCGGTGCAGAAGCCATTCGGCGGGCCCCATGCTGAGGGTCAGCGCGACGGCGGAGGGTGCGGCGACGACGGCGCCCGGTCCCTCCGCGAGAACGTCCCCGAGCGCGGTGTAGAGGACGAGCACTCCGGTACCGAGCCCGAAGAGTCCGTACGGCACGGACGCGCCGAGGCGCGGTCCGACGGGACGCGCGGGCCGCTCCACGGGCCGTCGCACGGGCGCCGGCAGGGCCGTACCGGCGCAGGGCATCAGGAGGACGTCGGCACCGGGTCCGGTGGTCCCTGCCACCGGGCCGGCCGGACGCGCGGTGGTGCGGGCGAACGGCAGCCGCCACCAGGGAACCGGGCCGCCGCGGCGGACCCCCGGTCGCGGGAGTCGCGACCACAGCAGACCGGCCCACACGCGCGGGCCGCCGCCACCTGGGACCTGCGTACCCGGTGTCCGCGGTGTGCGGGCCAGGGCGACGGCCGCCAGACCGACCGCCGCGGCCAGCGAGCACAGCAGCAGTGCCGTGCGCAGCGCGACCGGCAGGTCCGCACGCATCGCCCACACCGCACCGGCCGTCATCGGCAACAGCGCGCACAGCAGGGCCCGTTCACGGCCGAGGACCAGCAGCACCGTCGCCGCCGACAGATACAGCGCCTGCGCGGCGGCGAAGGCGGCCGCCTGCCACTGGCCCGGCGACGCCGTCGCCACCGCCGCGCCCAGGAGCGCACCCGCCGGGGCGCCGAGCATCAGGGACCGTGCGGCCGCGCCCCGGTCCCCGAGACCGAGCCAGGAGTAGGCCCGGTGCGAGAGCGCCTGGTTCCACACCCAGCCGGTCAGCGCACCGGCCAGCAGCGGCGCCAGGCTCGCTCCCCGCAGCAGCGGTGCGCCCAGGACGTACGCGAGGCCCGGCAGCGCGAAGACCAGGCCGCGCAGCAGACAGCCGAGCAGGCCCGCATGCCATACGCCGGCCGCTTCCCGAGGAGGTTCGGGGAAGCTGCGCGGCACCCGGTCGTAGAGCTCCTCCGCGATCGCGAAGGAGTCCGGACGGCCGTAGGTGAGGCGGATGTGGTCGTCCGTCATGCCGTCGGACTCGAGGACGGCGGCGATCTCATCGGGGTGCACGGCCCCGGCGATGACCTCCTCGAACCGTTCGGCCAGGTCGTCGAGCGGGTCCGCCGCGTGCGAACCGTTCCTGCGGGGCAGCAGCAGCGGAAGCGTGTCGGTGTGCTGTCCCGGTCCCTGCCACAGCGGCCCGCTCATCCGAGGGCCCGCCGGGCGCCGACCAGGTCGCGGGTGTCCGGCTGTTCGGCCGCTCCGGCCAGTTCGCGGTAGATGCGGCGGAAGCCGTCCACCGAGCGGCGCAGCGTGAACCGGTCGACGACCCGCTGCCGCGCCTGCCGTCCCAGCTCGGCGCGCCGTTCCGCGTCGCGCAGCAGCCCGAGCGTCGCGTTCGCCATCACCGCGGGCTCGCGCGGCGGTACGACGATCCCGGTGTCTCCGACGGCCTCCCGCACCCCGCCGACGTCCGTCGACACGGTGGCGCGTCCGCACGACATCGCTTCGATGAGCGAGAAGGGGAACCCTTCGCTGATGCTGGAGAGCAGGACGACGCTGCCGGCCGCGTACGCGCGCGCCACGTCGGTGACACGGCCCTCCCAGGAGATGCCGTCCACGACGCCCAGTTCGGCGGCGAGCTTCTCCAGCCCGGTGCGGTACGCCTCTCCGCCCGCGGGCACTCCGCCGAACAACCGCAGCCGCACGTCCGGGAGTTCGGCGCGCACCATGGCGTAGGCCCGGATGAGCGTCTCCAGGTCCTTGATGGGGTCGATCCGCCCGGCCCAGGAGATGGTGGGCACGTCGGGCTCGGGGCCGCCCTGCGGAAAGGCATGCGGGTCGACGCCGTTGTAGACGGTGCGGATGCGGTCCGCGGGCGCTCCGCCCCGCTCCTCCCACCGCCGGTTGTACTGGTTGCACGGGGTGATCAGGTCCGCCCGCCGGTACCCGAGGGTGTTGAGCTCCCGGTAGAAGCCGAGCATCAGGGCCTTCACGGGGGCGTGCTGGGCCTGGACGCGGTAGCCGAGGTAGCGCTCGCGCAGATAGATGCCGTGCTCGGTGAGCAGGAACGGCACCCCGTCGTACAGCTGGGCGGCCAGGGCCGGCAGGGTGGCCAGCCCCGCGCTGACCGCGTGTGCGACCGAGTCGCCGGGTATCCGGACCGTCAGCGGCCGCAGCGCGTGTTCCAGCAGGTCGGTGGCGGTCAGCGCGTCGTGCACGGTCGGCCGGGATGCGGATATCTCCAGATGCGGCATGGTCCAGATCCACATCAGCGAGCGCAGGGCGGACTCCGAGCGCAGCGCGGCCGAGAGCCGGCCCGCCCGGGCGTACGCGGTCAGCTCGTCGAGGCTCTCGCCGAAGTCGCAGCCCGCGGAGGGGTCGAGCACCGAGAGCAGAAAGCGTTCGTGGACGTCGGTGAAGCGGCGGCGGTCGCGGCCGATGAGCCGCCGTCCGCCGGGCAGCGGCCCCCACAGCGGGAAGGCGGCGTGCCGGTAGACATTGGGCGGCAGTTCCCAGGTGACCGGCTCACGGCCGGTGCCGGTGAGGGCGACGACCCGGAAGTCGACCTCGGGCATGCCGCGCACGAGCTGGTCGCACCAGGTGGACACACCCCCGTGAACGTGCGGATAGGTGCCTTCGGTGAGCATGGTGACATGTCGGCCGCGGCTCGGCATGCGTGTGTCCCCCCAGTACTGCGGTCGTTCGGATGTGGCCGTGGTCCTGCGTCGGGCGGCCGCCGGTCGGTCCGGGCGGCCGCCCGTGGGTGATGGCTCGCGGATCAGACGGTCGGCAGCTTCAGCGTGACGGCCGACTGGAGCAGCTCCGGCGCGGTCCAGGCGGAGCGCGTCCCCGCGTACGTGGCGCCGAACACCCCTGTCCCCAGAACGAGTTGCTTGCGCGTGCCCTCGGGCGCGGTGATCGGGGCGGTCACTCCGGTCGGCGCCTTGACGGTGACGGTGTCGCCGATGCGGTACGCGGTGACCTTGCCGTCGGCGACCGCCTTGTCCCAGGCGGCTCGGCGCTGGAGCTCGACGCCGACGTCACGCTGACGCGGGTTCACCAGCGGGGCGTTGTCCGCGTACAGGGCGCGGTAGTCGGCGAGGATCTTGTCGATGACCGGGTAGAGCAGGCGCTCCTCGGCCAGGTTCGACTGGTGCACGTAGTGCGGCCGCGGGTCTCCGGCGACGACATGGCCGAGTGCGATGCGCGCCTCCTGCGGCACGATGTGGTCCGCGTAGCCGGTGGCCGTGTCCAGCGGGTCGGCCAGGCAGGTGGACGCGGGGTTGGTCTCGCAGACGCCGCTGCCGCCGTCGGCCTGTGAGGCGTAGATCCAGTTGTACTCGTCGGCCATCTCGGCGGCGGTGCCGACGTTGTAGTACACGTTCATCGGGTGGCGCGGCACGGTGAGCGCGGATCCGACCGAACGCTGCGACGGCTCACGGGAGTTGTCGCTGGCGATCCACTTGACGCCGTTGTCGGCGAGCGCCCCGGCGAGGTGGGGGTTGTCCTGTGCCTGCTGCGGCAGGGTCTTCAGCCCGGAGTGCTCACCCGTGACCAGTTCGGTGCGGTCGTAGGAGATGCCCTTGCGGGTGGCCCAGGTGTTGTTGTCGCGGATCTGCGCGGAGATCTCGGCGCGGCTCGTCCAGCGGATCGTGCCGGCGGCGTCCTTGGAGCACTGCCAGGGCACCACCGAGACGTCCTGCACGCAGCCGAGGAAGGGGTGCGTGTAGGTGTGGTTGATCCAGCGGTACTGGGCCCGGTCGGCGAGCAGTTGGGCGGTGAGCGCGTCGGTGCCGCCGTTCTCCGTCTTCCACTCCTCGCCGGCGCCGGCGTTGTAGACCATGTCGAGGGTGAAGCCGCTCGAGCGCTGCCACTGGGCGGCGTACTGCGCGTCGGCGGCGGTCATCCGGATGTCCGGGGTCTGCTCGCCCTCGCCGGTGCAGTCGATGTCGCCGGGGGTGCAGTTGCGCCCGGTGTCCCAGCGCGCGTCGGGCGCGAAGACGTCGTCGACGTGGACGGAGAAGTAGCTGCGGCTCTGTCCGAGGTGGATGCCCTGGGTGAGCCAGTCGACCATGCCGCGGGCGAGAGCGCGGTACTGCTTCTGGTAGCGGTTGTAGGCGAAGGTCACCACCAGTTCGCGCCGGCCGTCGTGGGCGTACTCGCCGAGTAGGCTGCCGCGTGCGCCGCCGTCGCCGACCGCGGTGTCGAGATAGCTGGTGTAGCCCGCGCGCGGCTTGCCGGCCGCGCCGTAACTCTCCGGCACGAGCGGGGAGTTGTCCTCGAACGTGAGCGGTCCGTCGAGGTAGCCGAAGGGCCCGGTGGAGCGTCCGGCCGCGGTGACGGAGGTCTGCGCGCCGTCCAGGACGCCGACCCACCCGCCGTTGTCGGTGTACTCGAGGCCGACCCCGGGGTGGGACCAGGTGTAGGCGTCGATCTGGCGGATGCCGAAGGCCGTCTCGTACGCGAAGAGCGCGGCGTTCTCGGCGGCTCCGGCGGTGGTGGTGGCCCCGAACGGGTCCTCGTCGGGGACGACGACCCCCTGGAACTTGGCGCGCGGCCTGCCGCTGACGGTGTCGCTGAGGAACGCGGCGTTGACGGTGGGCCGGTTCGGGTCGTCCAGGCGCAGCGTGCGGTAGGGCACGCCGGTCTCCTTCAGCTCGGAGACGATGGCCTCGACGGCGCCGCCCCCGTCGTCCACGACGAGCACCGTCAGATCGATCCGCGGCACCGGTGCCGCGACGACCCCCGCCGCCGGAAGTGCCGTCACCAGCAGTCCGGCCGTGAGCAGCGCCGCGGCGGCTCTGCTTGCGCGCAGTCCAGTAGTGGCCATGTTTCTCCCCCCTCGCACAGTCGTCCGCACGTCCGAAATATGCGGAGAACCTGTGGAGATGATGCAAAGGAACCCCGCGCTCCCTTGCCTGAATGCAGCGAGTGTGACTGAGGTCTCGAAGCCTCGGGCCCAAACGTGAAACAGACGCCACGGATGAGTGAACTACTGCCGCCGTGAGCGATACATGTGACCGCGCGTAGGCTCTTGTCGGGCTGGGATGTCGACCCGTCCCTCTCTACGGCCGCTACGGCTCTGGATCTCAACGGAAGCGAGAAATCACCACCGTGACTGCTCTCACTCTCAGCACTGCCGGCGCTGCGACGCTGCGCGCCGACGCGCTCGTCGTCGGTGTCGCGAAGGGCGCCAAGGGCCCGGTCGTCGCGCCGGGCGCCGAGGCCGTGGACAAGGCGTTCGACGGAAAGCTCGCCGCCGTCCTGGAGACCCTCGGCGCCACCGGTGCCGAGGGCGAGGTGACCAAGCTCCCCGCCCCGTCCGGCCTCAAGACGCCGGTCGTCCTCGCGGTCGGGCTCGGCTCCGTCCCGGAGAAGGACGAGTCGTTCTCCGCCGAGTCGCTTCGCCGCGCGGCGGGTACCGCCGCCCGCGCCCTGTCCGGCTCGAAGAAGGCCGCCTTCGCCCTGCCCGTCGAGGCGTCGGAGGACGCCGAGGCCGTCGCCGAGGGCGCCCTGCTCGGTGCGTACGCCTTCACCGCCTACCAGGGTGGCGACAGCGACGCCAAGGACGGCAGGAACGGCGTGAAGCAGCCGCTCGCCGAGATCGCCCTGCTCGGCGCCAAGCCGCGCGACAAGGCGTTCAAGGCCGCGGCCGAGCGTGCCATCGCGCTCACCGAGGAGATCAACCGCGCCCGCGACCTGGTCAACACCCCGCCGAACGACCTCACCCCCGAGTCCTTCGCCGCCGTCGCCACGGCGGCCGGCAAGGAGAACGGCGTCAAGGTCCAGGTCCTCGACGAGAAGGCGCTCGTCAAGGGCGGCTTCGGCGGCATCCTCGGCGTCGGCCAGGGTTCGCAGAACCCGCCCCGCCTGGTGAAGCTCTCCTACACCCACTCCAAGGCGGCCAAGACACTCGCCCTGGTCGGCAAGGGCATCACCTACGACTCGGGCGGCATCTCGCTCAAGCCGGCCGGCCACAACGAGACGATGAAGTGCGACATGAGCGGCGCCGCCGCGGTGTTCGCCGCCGTCGTCACGGCCGCCCGTCTGAACCTCGCCGTCAACGTCACCGCCTACCTCGCCCTCGCGGAGAACATGCCGTCGGGCTCGGCCACCCGTCCCGGTGACGTGCTGCGCATGTACAGCGGCAAGACGGTCGAGGTGCTCAACACCGACGCCGAGGGCCGTCTGGTGCTCGCCGACGCGCTGTGGAAGGCCTCCGAGGAGAAGCCGGACGCCATCGTGGACGTCGCGACGCTGACCGGCGCGATGGTGCTCGCCCTCGGCAACCGCACCTTCGGAATCATGTCCAACGACGACGCCTTCCGTACCTCGATCCACGAGATCGCGGAGGAGGTCGGCGAGCAGTCCTGGCCGATGCCGCTGCCCGCCGAGCTCCGCAAGGGCATGGACTCCCCGACCGCCGACATCGCCAACATGGGCGAGCGGATGGGCGGCGGCCTGGTGGCCGGTCTGTTCCTGAAGGAGTTCATCGGCGAGGGCATCACCTGGGCCCACCTCGACATCGCCGGCCCGGCCTTCCACGAGGGCGCGCCGTTCGGCTACACCCCGAAGGGCGGCACGGGCTCCTCGGTCCGCACCCTGGTGAAGCTGGCGGAGCGCGTCGCCGCCGGTGACCTCGGCTGACGTGACCTGACACGACGGACGCCGGCGGGGCTCCCCGGAGCTCCACCGGCGTCCGCGGCTGTGTGCCCGGCAGGGGGCCCTCCGGTGTGCCCGCCGTAACACGGCCCCGGGTCCCGCCTTGCGGCAACAAGTGCGAAGATGGGTTCTCGGCAGGACAGGGCCCCCACCACAGGGCCGAAGAATCAAGCGGCCGCACACCAGCCGACCGGCCGGTCGTCCCCGGGAAGGGGAGACCCGGCGACCGGCACACATGCATGGAGGACGTGACGTGGCGAACGACGCCAGCACCGTTTTCGACCTAGTGATCCTCGGCGGTGGCAGTGGCGGTTACGCCGCGGCCCTGCGTGGAGCTCAGCTGGGCCTGGACGTCGCCCTGATCGAGAAGGACAAGCTCGGCGGCACCTGCCTGCACCGTGGCTGCATCCCCACCAAGGCTCTGCTGCACGCCGGTGAGATCGCCGACCAGGCTCGCGAGAGCGAGCAGTTCGGCGTCAAGGCCACCTTCGAGGGCATCGACGTCCCGGCTGTGCACAAGTACAAGGACGATGTGGTCACCGGACTCTACAAGGGTCTGCAGGGGCTCATCGCCTCCCGCAAGGTCACCTACATCGAGGGTGAGGGCAAGCTGTCCTCCCCCACCTCCGTCGACGTCAACGGCCAGCGTGTCCAGGGCCGCCACATCCTCCTGGCGACCGGCTCCGTGCCGAAGTCGCTGCCGGGTCTGGAGATCGACGGCAACCGCATCATCTCCTCCGACCACGCGCTGGTCCTGGACCGGGTCCCGCAGTCCGCGATCGTGCTCGGCGGCGGCGTGATCGGCGTGGAGTTCGCCTCCGCGTGGAAGTCCTTCGGCTCCGACGTCACCGTCATCGAGGGCCTCAAGCACCTCGTTCCGGTCGAGGACGAGAACAGCTCCAAGCTTCTTGAGCGCGCGTTCCGCAAGCGCGGCATCAAGTTCAACCTGGGCACCTTCTTCGAGAAGGCGGAGTACACCCAGGACGGCGTCCGCGTGACGCTCGCGGACGGCAAGACGTTCGACGCCGAGGTGCTGCTGGTCGCGGTCGGCCGCGGCCCGGTCTCCGCCGGTCTCGGGTACGAGGAGCAGGGCGTCGCGATGGACCGCGGCTTCGTCCTCGTCGACGAGTACATGCAGACGAACGTCCCGACGATCTCCGCGGTCGGTGACCTGGTCCCGACCCTCCAGCTCGCGCACGTCGGCTTCGCCGAGGGCATCCTGGTAGCGGAGCGTCTGGCCGGTCTGAAGACCGTTCCGGTCGACTACGACGGTGTGCCCCGGGTGACGTACTGCCACCCCGAGGTCGCGTCCGTCGGCATCACCGAGGCCAAGGCCAAGGAGATCTACGGTGCGGACAAGGTTGTCGCTCTGAAGTACAACCTCGCGGGCAACGGCAAGAGCAAGATCCTCAAGACCGCGGGCGAGATCAAGCTCGTCCAGGTCAAGGACGGTGCCGTGGTCGGCGTCCACATGGTCGGTGACCGTATGGGCGAGCAGGTCGGCGAGGCGCAGCTGATCTACAACTGGGAGGCTCTGCCGGCGGAGGTCGCGCAGCTCATCCACGCCCACCCGACGCAGAACGAGGCGATGGGCGAGGCGCACCTGGCGCTCGCGGGCAAGCCGCTGCACTCGCATGACTGAGCTGTCTGTGCTGCCTGAGCCGTCCGCGCAGTCCGCGGACACCGGGCGCGACGACCACTTCCGCACGTCCCCTCGCTCGGCGCTCCGCGCGAGCTGGGGACACCCCATCGTTAGGAGCAACTGAAACCATGTCGGTTTCCGTAACCCTTCCGGCGCTCGGTGAGAGCGTCACCGAGGGCACCGTCACCCGCTGGCTGAAGGCCGAGGGCGAGCGCGTCGAGGCCGACGAGCCGCTGCTCGAGGTGTCGACCGACAAGGTCGATACCGAGATCCCCGCCCCCGCGTCCGGCGTCCTGGCCTCCATCAAGGTCGCCGAGGACGAGACCGTCGAGGTCGGAGCCGAGCTCGCCGTCATCGACGACGGCTCCGGCGCCCCCGCCGCCGCCGAGGCCCCCGCGGCCGAGGAGAAGCAGGCCGAGGCCCCGGCTCCCGAGCCGGAGCAGCCCGCGCAGGCCGCCCCGTCCACCGAGACCTCCGCCCCCGCCCCGGCGCCGACCGCCGAGGCCGCGTCCGGCGGCGGCTCGGCCGAGGGCACCGACGTGGTCCTCCCGGCGCTCGGCGAGAGCGTCACCGAGGGCACCGTCACCCGCTGGCTCAAGGAGGTCGGCGAGTCCGTCGAGGCCGACGAGCCGCTGCTCGAGGTCTCCACGGACAAGGTCGACACCGAGATCCCCGCCCCGGCCTCCGGCGTCCTGCTGGAGATCACCGTCGCCGAGGACGAGACCGCCGAGGTCGGCGCCAAGCTCGCCGTCATCGGTGCTCCCGGTGCCGCCCCGCAGGCCGCCGCCCCGGCGCAGCCCGCCCCGGCCCAGGAGGCTCCGAAGCAGGAGGCTCCCAAGCAGGAAGCTCCGAAGCAGGAGGCCGCGCCCGCACCGGCGGCCCCCGCCGCTCCGGCGCAGCCCGCCCCGGCTCCTGCCGCCCCGGCTCAGCCGGCTCCGGCCCAGGCCGCGCCCGCCCAGGCGGCTCCGGCTCCCGTCACCCCGGCTCCGGCTGCTCCGGCCGCCCCCGCCGCCGGTGCCGGTGCCGGTGCCGGTGCCGCGAGCGACGCCTACGTGACCCCGCTGGTCCGTAAGCTCGCCGCCGAGAACGGCGTGGACCTGTCCTCGGTCAAGGGCACCGGCGTCGGTGGCCGCATCCGCAAGCAGGACGTCATCGCCGCCGCGGAGGCCGCCAAGGCCGCCGCCCCGGCGCCGGCCGCCGCCGCTCCGGCCGCCTCCCGGGCGCCGAAGCTGGAGACGTCCCCGCTGCGCGGTCAGACCGTCAAGATGACCCGCATGCGCAAGGTCATCGGCGACAACATGATGAAGGCGCTGCACGGCCAGGCCCAGCTGACCTCGGTCGTCGAGGTCGACATCACCAAGCTGATGAAGCTGCGCGCCCAGGCCAAGGACTCCTTCGCCGCCCGCGAGGGCGTCAAGCTGTCCCCGATGCCGTTCTTCGTCAAGGCCGCGGCCCAGGCGCTGAAGGCCCACCCGGTCGTCAACGCCCGGATCAACGAGGACGAAGGCACCATCACGTACTTCGACTCGGAGAACATCGGCATCGCCGTGGACTCCGAGAAGGGCCTGATGACCCCGGTCATCAAGAGTGCGGGTGACCTCAACCTCGCCGGTATCGCCAAGCGGACCGCTGAGCTCGCGGGCGCCGTGCGCGCCAGCAAGATCACCCCGGACGACCTGGCCGGTGCGACGTTCACCATCAGCAACACCGGCTCGCGCGGTGCGCTGTTCGACACGATCATCGTGCCGCCGAACCAGGTCGCCATCCTGGGCATCGGCGCCACCGTCAAGCGCCCGGTGGTCATCAACCACCCGGACCTCGGCGAGACGATCGCGATCCGCGACATGACCTACGTCGCGCTCTCCTACGACCACCGTCTGGTGGACGGCGCGGACGCCGCCCGCTACCTGACGACGGTCAAGGCGATCCTGGAGGCCGGCGAGTTCGAGGTCGAGCTCGGTCTCTGACGCGAGCCCGCGCAGGCCGGCACAGGTCGGCGCAGGTCAGCAGTGACGAACGGCGCCCCGCCCGGAGAGATCCGGGCGGGGCGCCGTCGCGTTGTCCCCAGGCGCCGTCGCGTTCTCCGGGGGCGCGGTCAGAGGGCGCCGCGCTTGACGGCGCTCACGAAGGACGCCCAGCGGGCGTGCGCGAAGACGAGGGCGGGGCCGTCGGGGTTCTTGCTGTCGCGGACGGGGGTGACGTGGGTGAAGCCGTCGGCGACCTCGACACATGCCCCGCCCTCCCCGTTGCTGTAGGACGACGTCCGCCATATGGCTGTGCTCAGATCGGGGCTCATGGTGTCGTGTAGTCCTTCGCCGCCGAAGCGATCAGGGAGAGGGACGCCTTCGGCGACAGCGCGGCGGCCCGGACGAGATCGTATGACTTCTGGAACCGGGTCACCAGCGCCGGTTCGTCGATGAGTTGGCCGCTGTGCGCACTCTCGGTGTAGACGACCGCAGGAGAGTCGGCGAAGGTCATGACGATGGCCGTGCCGTGCGTCAGCGGGGGCGGGCCGGCCGCGAAGGGCAGCACCTGCACCATCACCCGGTGATGGTCACGCGCCTGTTCGGCGAGTTGCTCCAGCTGTTCACGCATCACGGCCGGCTCGTCCACCACCACGTGCAGGGCGGCCTCGTGGACGATGGCCCAGAGCTCGGGACCCGACGGATCGTCCAGGCGCCGCGCCCGTTCCAGCCGTACGCTGACGTGCCGCTCCACCACGTCGTCGGCGGCGAAGGGCTGCGTAGCGCGAGTGATGCCGCGGGCGTACGCCTCGGTCTGGAGCAGACCCGGGATCAGCAGCGGGGCGTACTCGCTGATCGTCAGGGCCTCCTTCTCCAGCTCCGCGGCGTCGGCGAAGTACTCGGGGTGCTTCGACTCCTGCGCCAGCCGGCACAGCCGCTGCAGGTGCTCCCCCGACCCCAGCACCCCGTCCAGCAGGCGCGACATGTCCTGCTGCGGGCGCCGCTTCGCGGCCTCGAACTGGCCGATGTACGCGCCCGAGCAGAAGACCCGCTCCCCCAACTGCTCCTGGGACAGCCGGTTCTCCTCGCGCAAGCGGCGAAGTTCCGCTCCGTAGAAGCTCCGTGGCGAGACGTACGGGTCCACATCCTTGGCCTGCGTCATGGCGAAAAGGCTAGCGACGAACCGTCACCGTGCGCGTGCGTTCCCTGACAATGCGTCCGTACGGGAAGCAAGGAGGTTCCGCTCCGGTAACCTCGGCCCCGGCCACCCATGAGGAGTTTCCATGACCCCGCCCGTCGTCCACTCGCTGCGCGAACAGATCCGCGAGCACATCGTGGAGGGGATCGTCAGCGGGCGCTGGAAGCCGGGCGAGCGCATCGTCGAGCGGCGGATCGCGACCGAGCTGGAGGTCTCCCAGACGCCGGTCCGTGAGGCACTGCGGGAGCTGGAGAGCCTGCGGCTGATCGAGTCCGCGCCGAACAAGGGCGTACGGGTCCGCAATCTCACCGCCGCGGACCTGGAGGAGAGCTACCCCGTGCGGGCGGGCCTGGAGCAGATCGCGGCCGAGCTCGCGGCGGACCGGCTGGCCGACGACTGCTCGCGGCTGGAGCCGCATGTGGCCGGGCTGTACGCCGCCGACCTGGCCGCCGACTCGGCCGCGCAGGTGCGGCACACGGTCGCCTTCCACCGGGAGCTGGTGCGGGCGGCGGGCAACGGCGTCCTGCTGCACACCTGGGAAGGGCTCGGCATCGAGGTGTTCACGGCGCTGTCGATCCGCTGGCTGGGGACCGTCCAGAAGTCCTACGCCGAGGAGCACGAGGCGCTCGTGGCGGCGTTCAAGCGCCGCGATCCGGAGATCGGGCCGCTCGTGAAGGCGCATGTGCTGGGCTGCGCACCGCGCGCGTAACCCTGCCCAGCCATGCCCGGATGTCTGTCATGTCACCTTTCCGAGCGGCACAGCGTGCCCACTTTTGCGGCACCGGATGCCAATTTGGCCGGAAGCTTTGATCGATCATCGATCAGAGACTTACAGTTCACTTCGGGTCCACCGACCCATGGCCCCGTCCTGCCAGACAAGGCCCCTTTCTCCACCCCCCTCCTGTCCGGAAGGCGGCGATCATGTCCGACCCCGTAGGCAAGCTTCCGAGCGAGCTCGACCAGCTCCCGGACCGCGACGCCGAGGAGACCGCCGAGTGGGCGGCCTCCCTCGACGCCGTCACCGAGCACGCCGGCCCCCACCGGGCCGCGTACCTGATGCGCCGCACCCTCCAGCACGCCGAGACGGCCGGGGTTCCCGTGCCGCGGCTGCTGGAGACGGACTACGTCAACACCATCCCCACCGCCGCCGAGCCCGCCTTCGACGGCGACGAGGAGCTGGAAGCCCGGATCACCGCCTGGAACCGCTGGAACGCGGCCGCCATGGTGACCCGGGGCTCCCGCCACGGCGTCGGCGGCCACATCGCCACCTTCGCCTCCGCGGCCTGGCTCTACGAGACCGGCTTCAACCACTTCTTCCGCGGCAAGGAGGGGGACGGCAGCGGCGACCAGCTCTACATCCAGGGCCACGCCTCCCCCGGCATCTACGCCCGCGCCTTCCTCGACGGCCGGCTGTCCGAGCAGCAGCTCGACCTCTTCCGCCAGGAGTCCGGCGGCAACGGCCTGCCGTCGTACCCGCACCCGCGGCGCCTGCCGTGGCTGTGGGAATTCCCCACCGTCTCCATGGGCCTCGGCCCGCTCTCCGCGATCTACCAGGCGCGCTTCAACCGCTATCTGCACAACCGCGGGATCAAGGACACGGCGAACTCGCACGTGTGGGCGTTCCTCGGCGACGGCGAGATGGACGAGCCCGAGTCGACCGCGGCCCTCGCGCTCGCGTCCCGTGAGCGGCTCGACAACCTGACCTTCGTCATCAACTGCAACCTCCAGCGCCTCGACGGACCGGTCCGCGCCAACTTCAAGATCGTGCAGGAGCTGGAGGCCCAGTTCCGCGGCGCCGGCTGGAACGTCATCAAGTCGCTGTGGGGCTCCGCCTGGGACGAGCTGTTCGCCCTCGACACCACGGGCGCGCTCGTGCGCCGTCTGCGCGAGGTGCCGGACGCCCAGTTCCAGACGTACGCCACCCGTGACGCGGCCTACATCCGCGAGCACTTCTTCGGCGCCGAGCCCGCGCTCGTCGAACTGGCGAAGCTGATCACCGACGACAAGATCGCCGAGCTCTTCTTCACCTCCCGCGGCGGCCACGAGGCCCGCAAGGTGTACGCGGCGTACCGCGCGGCCGTCGAGCACAAGGGCGCGCCGACCGTGATCCTGGCGCAGACGGTGAAGGGCTACACGCTCGGCAAGGGCTTCGAGTCCAAGAACGCCAACCACCAGATGAAGAAGCTGACGACGGACGAGTTCAAGGGCATGCGGGACCTGCTCGGTCTCCCCATCCCGGACAGCGCGTTCGCCGACGGTCTGGTGCCCTACGGCCACCCCGGCGCCGACTCCCCCGAGGTCCGCTACCTCCAGGAGCGCCGTGCGGCCCTCGGCGGCCCCGCCCCGGCCCGCCGGGTGCAGGCCGTGGCACTGCCCGCCCCCGAGGAGCGCGGCTTCAAGGCGCTCGAAAAGGGTTCCGGCAAGCAGGAGATGGCCACCACGATGGCCTTCGTCCGGCTGGTCAAGGACCTCATGCGGGACAAGGAGACCGGCCGGCGCTGGGTCCCGATCGTCCCCGACGAGGCCCGCACCTTCGGCATGGAGTCGCTCTTCCCGTCGGCCGGCATCTACTCGCCGATGGGTCAGACGTACGAGCCGGTCGACCGCGACCAGCTGATGTACTACAAGGAGGCCAAGGACGGCCAGATCCTCAACGAGGGGATCACCGAGGCCGGGTCCATGGCCGACTTCATCGCCGCCTCCACGTCGTACGCGACGCACGGCGAGCCGATGATCCCGTTCTACATCTTCTACTCGATGTTCGGCTGGCAGCGCACGGCCGACCAGATGTGGCAGCTCGCCGACCAGCTCGGCAAGGGCTTCATCGTGGGCGCCACCGCGGGCCGTACGACGCTGACCGGTGAGGGCCTCCAGCACGCGGACGGCCACTCGCATCTGATCGCGTCCACGAACCCGGCGTCGCTCAACTACGACCCGGCGTTCGCGTACGAGATCTCGGTGATCGTCAAGGACGGTCTGCGCCGGATGTACGGGACCGAGCCCGAGAACGTCTTCTACTACCTGACGGTCTACAACGAGCCCAAGGTGCAGCCCGCGATGCCCGAGGGCGTCGAGGAAGGCATCCTGCGCGGCCTCTACCGCTTCAAGGAGGGCGTGCCCGCCTCCGCGGACGCGCCGCGGCTCCAGCTGCTGGCCTCCGGCACGGCGATCCACTGGGCCCTGGCGGCACAGGAACTGCTCGCAGCCGACTGGGGCGTCACGGCCGACGTGTGGTCCGCGACGTCATGGGGCGAGCTGCGCCGGGACGCACTGGAGGCCGACGAGGCCCTGCTCCGCGGCGAGCAGCGCACCCCGTACGTCGCCCAGGCGCTGGAAGGCGCTCCGGGCCCGGTCCTCGCGGTCAGCGACTGGATGCGTCAGGTCCCGGACCAGATCAGCCAGTGGGTCGAGCAGGACTGGTCCTCGCTCGGCACGGACGGCTTCGGCCTCTCGGACACCCGTGAGGCGGCCCGCCGGCACTTCGGCGTGGACGCGCAGTCGATCACCGTCGCGGCACTGGCCCAGCTCGCCAAGCGCGGCGAGGTACCGGCCTCGGCCGTGAAGGAAGCGCGGGAGCGCTACGGCCTGTAGGGCCCCGAGGCGTGTGCGTGCGAGGACCCCGGCGGAGGCACCCCGCCGGGGTCCTCGCCTGTCCGCACGGGCGATGCTTGACCCTGACACCGTGTGAAGGCGTGCAGTGGGAGGCGTCATGTTCACCATCGGAGACTTCGCCAGGCACGGCCGTGTGTCGGCCCGCATGCTGCGTCACTACGACGCGATCGGGCTGCTGCGTCCCGCCCACACCGACCTGTACAGCGGCTACCGCTACTACACGGCCGCCCAGCTCGCCCGCCTCAACCGTGTCATCGCCCTCAAGGATCTCGGCTTCACCCTGCAACAGGTGCAGGAGATCCTGGAGGACAAGGTGGGCACGGAGGAACTGCGCGGGATGCTCGTGCTGCGACGGGCGGAGCTGGAGGAGGCGATGGCCGCGGCGGCCGCACGGCTGGCGCAGGTCGAGGCGAGGCTCCGGTCGATCGAGAGCGAGGGTTTCATGCCCACCGACGACGTCATCGTGAAGAGCATCCCCGCCGTGCGGGTGGCCGAGCTGACCGCCACCGCCGCGAGCTACGGACCCGAGGACATCGGGCCCGTCATCTCTCCCCTGTACGAGGAACTGTTCCGCCGCGTGGAGGCGTCCGGTGTGACGCCGACCGGACCCGGTATCGCCTACTACGAGGACGCTCCGGAGGGGAACGGCGCCGTGGTCGTGCACGCGGGTGTCACCGTCTCCGAGGCCCACCGGCCGGACCTGGACTTCGCGATCGTGGAGCTGCCGGCCGTCGAACGGGCGGCGACCATCGTGCACCGCGGCCCGATGCAGGGCGTCCTGCCGACCGCGCAGACACTGGCCCGCTGGATCGAGTCGGGGGGCCACATCTCGGCCGGCTATGCCCGCGAAGTGTCCCTGGAATGCCCGCCCGGCGACTTCGACGGGTGGGTGACGGAACTCCAGGAGCCGCTCGCCTGAGCTGGGCCATGATGGGGGCATGCGTGCTGCCCGGCTGATCAAGATGGTGCTGCTCCTCCAGGCCAGGCCCTCCATGACCGGCGCCGAGCTGGCCGAGGAACTGGAGGTCTCGGAGCGCACCATCACCCGTGACGCACTCGCGCTCTCGGAGGCCGGGGTCCCGGTCTACGCGGACCGCGGGCGGGCCGGCGGGTACCGGCTGATCGGCGGCTACCGCACCCGGCTGACGGGCCTCGGCCGCAGCGAGGCCGAGGCCCTGTTCCTCTCCGGGCTGCCGGGCGCGCTCAGGGACATGGGCCTGGAGGACGCGGCGTCCGCGGCCCGGCTGAAGGTGTCCGCGGCGCTGCTGCCCTCGGTGAGCAACGCCTCCGAGAGCGCGGCGCAGCGCTTCCATCTCGACGCCCCCGGCTGGTACCAGGAGCCCCGCACACCGCAGCTGCTCCCGGCGATCGCGGAGGCGGTCTGGGAGGACCGCCGCATCCGGGCGGCGTACCGACGTCAGGACGCCGAGGTGGAGCGGGAGTTGGAGCCGTACGGCCTCGTACTGAAGGCGGGTGTCTGGTACCTCTGCGCCCGCGCGGACGGCACCTTCCGGGTGTACCGGATCGACCGTTTCTCCTCGGCGGAGGCGGACGGCTCCTTCTTCGCACGCGACGAGGACTTCGATCTGCCCGGGTTCTGGGAGAAGCGCGCGGAGCAGTTCGCGCGCTCCATCCTGCGGGCGGAGGTGGTGCTCCGGGTGACGGAACGCGGCGCCGCCCGCCTGCCCTACCTCACCGACCGGGCGGCTGCCGGTGAGGCACTGGAGTCGGCCGGTCCCCCGGACGCGGAGGGCCGGCTGACCCTCACCCTGCCGGTGGAGAGCCACCAGGTGGCCTTCGGCCAGCTGTTCGCGCTGGGCCCGGAGGTGGAAATCCTGGAGCCGGCGGAGCTGCGGGAGCAGTTCGCCGAGACGGCGGAGCGGACGGCCCGGCTCTACCGGTAGGTCCGCTCCTGCCGACGGGCGGACCACCGGTGGCCTCGGGCCTCCTGCCGGTGGCCGTCTACCGGTGGTCGTCTACCGGTAGTCGTCGAGCGACGGCTTTCCGCCCGCCTGTTCCGCCAGCATGTAGCCCCACACGTCCGGCCGGCTCCCGTCCGCATCCGTGAAGCCGTACTCCCTCGCCAGCTTCCCGCTGTCGAGCGACATCCCGTTCCAGCGGGCCCTCTCCGGGTCCGCGGCCAGCGCCGCCACACCGCGGCCGAGGTACAGCGGCGACTCCGACAGTGCCCAGTGCTCCTGCTTGTCGATCCCGTCCCGCCAGGTCTCCTCGGTGAGGCCGAAGGCGTCGAGCATCTCCTCGGAACGGAGGAAGCCGGGCGTGACCGCCACGGCGGAGCACCCGACGCTCTTCAGCTCCTCGCCCAGGATGAAGGCCATCCGGATCGGCGTGTTCTTGGCCAGGTCGTAGAAGAAGTTCTCGCGGAAGCCCTTGTTGGTCTCGGCCGTGCCGTCGGTCACCTCGACGACCAGGCCGCCGGGCTCGCGCACCAGCAGGGGCAGCGCGATGCTGCTGGTGATGATGTGGCTGCGGGTGCCGAGGTCCAGCATCCGCAGACCGCGGTCCAGGTCGACGTCCCACATCCTGGTGTTGAAGTCGAGCAGGAAGTTCCCGCCCCAGACGTCGTTCACCAGGATGTCGAGGCGCCCGTGGTCGCGGTCGATGCGTTCGGTCAGCGCCCGTACCTGATCCGCCTCGAGGTGGTCGGTCGGCACCGCGATGCCCGTACCGCCCGCGGCGGACACCAGGTCCGCCGTCTGCTCGATGGTCTCGCCGGCCCGGCCCACCTCACTGACCTGCGTACGCGTGGTGCGGCCGGTCACGTACACGGTCGCCCCGGCGGCGCCGAGCTGTTCGGCGATGGCACGGCCCGCGCCCCGGGTGGCCCCCGCGACCAGGGCGATTTTCCCGGCAAGTGTCTTCTGCGTCGTCATGAACCGACCGTCGCACGAATACCCGACACCTTCTGTCCGCCATTCAAAAGAGTCGGCATTTCGTGGCTCCGCGTGCGCAGCCCCCCGCCAACCACGATGCTGGACCCGTGATGGACGAGACGGAGTTCTGGGAGATCGTCGACAGCACCCGCGAACGCGCCGAGGGTGACCCGGAGGACCATGCCGATCTGCTGGTCGAGCGGCTGCTTCAGCTCGACCCCGACTCCGTGCTGGATTTCGCCCGGCACTTCGAGGCCCGCTACAACCGCGCCTACACCTGGGACCTGTGGGGCGCGGCTGCCGTGCTCCTCGGCGGCGCCAGCGACGACGCGTTCGACTACTTCCGCTGCTGGCTCATCGGCCAGGGCCGGGAGGTCTTCGAAGCGGCGGTGCACGACCCGGACTCGCTCGCCGAGCTGCTGGAGGAGTTCGACGAGGACATCGACGGGGACGGTGAGGAGCTCGGATACGCGGCGGACGAGGCGTACGAGCAGCTCACCGGAGTCGTCGCACCGGACCTGGGGATCGCGCCGCAGACCGCGGAGCCGGCGGGCACCCCCTTCGACTTCGACGACGACTCGGCGCTGGCCGGGCGCTTCCCCAAACTCTGGGACCGCTTCGGCGGCCTGTGAGAACCGCCCGCGGGCAGCGCGCCGGGGCCGGTCTCAGCCGAGGGAGCAGCCCATCATGACGTCGTCGGCATAGCGGCCGTCCAGCCAGAACTCCCCCGGCAGCACGCCCTCGACCGCGAACCCCTCGGCCTCGTACAGGGCCCGGGCCGGCTCGTTGTGTCCGAGCACCCGCAGCGTGATGCGCACGGCGCCCTGCCGGCGTGCCAGCTCGCACGCCGCACGCACCAGGGCCCGCCCGGTCCCCCGGCCGCGGGCCCGGGTCGCGACCGCGAGGCCCTGTATCTGGCGCACGTG
The DNA here is from genome assembly GCF_050952975.1 of Streptomyces sp. CA-251247. NCBI lineage: Bacteria > Bacillati > Actinomycetota > Actinomycetes > Kitasatosporales > Streptomycetaceae > Streptomyces > Streptomyces sp. CA-251247. The sequence continues at coordinate 2,253,910 of NZ_CP191861.1, forward strand.
CTGGTTGCAGGCGAGCGGCGTGGGCGGGACGAGGCGGATGAAGCCGATGAGCGTGCCGTCGGCGTCCTCGGCGACGAGGAAGTCGCCGGGCCGGTGCTGGGCGTCGAAGAACGGTGCGTACGGAGGCATCGGTCTCGGCGTCACGGCGTGCAGTGTCGACCAGGTGTCCCGGTCGAGCCGGCCGAGAGCCTCCTCGTCGGTACGCAGCGCGGGGCGTATGTGCGACTCGGGCATGGAGGCAACTGTGTCACGGGGGTCGGCGGGGGCAGGATGGGCCCATGCGGATCGCGGTCACCGGCTCCACCGGACTCATCGGTACGGCACTTGTGCGCTCACTGCGCTCGGACGGGCACGAGGTGGTGCGCCTCGTACGACGCCCCGCGCGGAGCGGGGACGAGGTCGAATGGGACCCGCACCGGCAGTACGTCGACGCGGCGGGCCTGGTGGGCTGCGAGGGCGTGGTGCATCTCGCCGGAGCCGGGGTCGGGGCGCGCCGCTGGACCGATGCGTACCGCAAGGAGATCCACGACAGCCGGGTGCTGGGCACGGCCGCGGTCGCGGAGGCCGTCGCCTCGCTGGACACCCCGCCACGGGTGTTCGTCTGCGGCAGCGCGGTCGGCTTCTACGGCGACACCGGGGACCGCGCGGTGGACGAGGAGGCCCCGCCGGGGGACGGTTTTCTGCCGAATCTGTGCGTGGAGTGGGAGGAGGCGGCGGCCCCGGCAGCCGAGGCCGGCGTACGGACCGCCTTCGCCCGGACCGGTCTGGTGGTCTCCCGCAAGGGCGGGGCGTGGGGGCGGCTGTTCCCGCTGTTCAAGGCGGGTCTCGGCGGCCGGCTCGGCGACGGCCGGCAGTACTGGAGCTTCATCTCGCTGCACGACGAGGTTGCGGCGCTGCGCCACATCCTGGACACGGAGTCCCTGTCGGGTCCGGTGAACCTCACGTCCCCGCACCCGGTCACCAACCGGGAGGTGACCGCTGCCATGGGGCGGGCGCTGCACCGGCCGACGGTCTTCACGGTGCCGTCGGCCGCGCTGAAGATCGCGCTCGGCGACATGGCGGGTGACGTGCTGGGCAGTCAGCGGGTGCTGCCGCGACGGCTGCTGGACTCGGGGTTCACGTTCGCGTTCCCCGGCATCGACGAGGCGGTCGGCGCGGCCCTGCGGTAACGGCCCCTCGCGCGCCCGGAGTCCGGGACCGGGGCTGCGGAACCGGCCCGTCGCGCCCCCCCGGCGTCCGGGCGCGGGACCCGGCGCGCGGCCTCGGCGGACGCGCGCCCCCCGCGCTACGGTGCCCCGCCGCATGCGCGAGCCGCGGTTCGGCCACCGCTGCCTACTCTCGACCGAACTCGGGTATCCCGGGAGCCTGTTGGGGGCATGAGCCTCCCACCAGCCGCGCCGACCTCGGGGAGGGGCACGTGCTCATCAGCACCGCTCACCATGCGGACGTCATCATTGTCGGGGCCGGTACAGCCGGTCTCTCGGCGGCTCATCAGCTCATCGCGGCAGGCCTCAGCGTCACTGTGCTGGAGGCCGCCGCCAGGCCGGGCGGCCGCATGGCCACCGAGGAGATCGACGGCTTCCGGCTCGACCGCACGGGCCAGTTGCTCAACACCTCGTACCCCGAGCTGCATCGCACGGCCGGCCTCGGGGAGGTGGTCCTGCGGCCGTTCGCACCCGGTGTCCTCGTGCACAGCGGGGGGCGGCTTCAGCGGACCGGCGAGACGGTCCACCGGGCGTCGGAGCCGGGGAGCGCGGGACGGGGATCGCTGCGGGCGGTACGGAGCGGGTCGGCCCAGGGGGGCCGGGGGCCTGCGTGGGGGCCGCCGCACGCCCTCCGGGGCATTGGGGGCGCATTCACGGTCGCGCGCGCCCTCGCCGGCGCCCCCAGGCCGCTGGACGAGGCCCGTCTCGGCGCGTCCCTGGCCCGGCTCGCGGGCACGTCCATGGAACGCCTGATGGCCCGTCCGGAACGGACCACGGCCCAGTCGCTGGCCGCGCGCGGCCTCCCCGCCCGTACGGTCCAGGGCTTCCTGCGCCCGCTGCTGTCCGCGCTGCTCTGCGACCCGGAACTGACGACATCGAGCCGGTGCGCCGACCTGGCGCTGCGTGGCTTCGCCCGGGGCCGGATGTGCGTTCCGGAGGGCGGCGCGGCGACACTGCCCGAGCGGCTGGCCGCCGCGCTGCCGCCGGGAACGCTGCTCACGGGCGTGCGGGTCAAGGACGCCTCGATCAACCGGGTCAGCACCGAGGACTACGGCGAACTCACCTGCCGCGCGCTGGTGCTGGCGACGGGGGCGCGGGAGGCGGCGGAACTGCTACCGGGTCTGCGGGTCCCTGCGTTCCATCCGGTGACGGTCCTGCACCACACGGCGCCGTGCGCACCGCCCACCGGGTCGGCGCTGGTCCTCGACGCGGAGCGTGAGGGTCCCGTCTCGCACACGGCGGTGATGAGCGAGGTCGACCCGACGCGGGCGCCGCGGGGCCGGGTGCTGATCTCCTCGACAGTGCTGGGCACGCCGCCGCCGTATCTGGACCGGCAGGTCCGCACGCATCTGGCGAAGCTGTACGGGACGCCGACGGCGGACTGGTCACTGCTGGCGGTCCACCACAACCCGGAGGCGGTCCCGGCGATGCCCCCACCGCACGACGTCCGCCGCCCGGTACGCCTGCTGGCGGGCCTGTACGTGTGCGGGGACCACCGGGACACGAGCACGGTGCAGGGAGCGCTGCACTCGGGCCGGAGGGCGGCGGAGGCGGTGCTGCGGGACATGGGCGTCCGCGCCCCGGAACGGGCCCCGCTCCGCTCGGCGGCGTAGCCCGAGAGGGCTGGGCCCCTCAGGGCTCCGCCCTCCGCAAGGGCGGACCCGCACCACCAGCGAAGCCGGAGTTGGCCCGCACTTCCGCAAGGGCGGCAAACCCAGCCCGTCCGGCGATTGAGGACACGTCCGCAGGACGTGCGGGCACATGCGGCCCGGGGTACCCCTACCCCAGTGTCGAGACCCGGTCCCGATACCCCCGCACCGGCGCCGCATCCCGGTACGGCTCCAGCCGGCGTTCGAAGTCGCGTACGTACTCCACCGCCCTCGCCGACCGCATCTCCGACGCCTGGAGCGCCGCCTCCGCGCCCAGCGCGCACGCCTGGTCCAGTTCGCCCAGGCCCAGCCGTGCCGATGCCAGCACCACCCGGCAGAACAGGCGGCTGCGCGCGAATCCCGGGGCGCGGAGCTGGAGTGAGCGTTCCGCGTGCTGGATCGCCGGGCGGTACTGCTGGAGGTCCCGGTGGCAGTGGCCCATCTCGTCGGCCAGCTGCGCCTCGTCGAAGGTCCGCGCCCAGTGCGGTACCTCGTCCCCCGGCCGCGCCGTCTCCAGCGCCCTCTCCGCCCGGACCAGCGCCGCCGTGCACGCCCGGACCTCGCCCAGGACCCCGTGCCCCCGCGCCTCCACCGAGTGCAGCATCGCCTGCACCAGCGGTGGCGCCGACGACCCCATGCCCTGCTGGGCGACCCGGGTGAGCTGCACGGCCTCGCGCCCGTGGCCGAGGTAGACCGCCTGGCGGCTCATGGTGACCAGCACATAGGAGCCGTAGGCCCGGTCCCCCGCCGCCTGGGCGAGTCGCAGTGCCTGGACGAAGTAGCGCTGGGCCAGCCCGTGCGCCGCGATGTCGTACGAGGTCCACCCGGCCAGCCGGGTCAGATCGGCGACCGCGGCGAACAGGCGCCGCCCGGTCGTCTCGCCGTACGAGCCGCGCAGCATCGGCTCGGCCTCGTGCTCCAGGTAGCGCACCAGCGCCTGGCGGGCGTGCCCGCCGCCGTACGCGTGGTCGAGCGTGCGGAACAGCTCGCCCACCGAGCGCAGCGCCGCGATGTCACCGCCGGACACCCGCTGCCCGGGCCCGCGGTCGGCGGTCCCGCGCTGCCGCGGTACGGCGGACGTCCCGCCCTGGACGGGCACCCTGGCGCCCGTCCCGTCGCCGCGCCCGACGCTCTCGTCGGCCCGCCCGATCAGCCAGTCCCGGCTCGGCACGACCAGCCCCGCGGGGGTGAACGCGATCTTCCGCAGTTCCGCGTGGCTGCCGGAGTCCTTGCGCCACAGACCGCCGACGATGTCCACGGCCTCCTCGGGGGTCGCGGCGAACTCCAGACCCGCGTACACGGGCGCACAGGCGTCCAGGCCCAGGTCCTGGGCGGACAGCCGGCGCCCGAGGCGGCGGGTGAACACCTCGGCGATGAGCGCGGGCGTCGTCCCGCGCGGTTGCTGACCGCGGAGCCAGCGCGTCACGGACGTCTTGTCGTAGCGCAGGTCCAGGCCGTGCTCGAGTCCCAGCTGGTCGACCCTGCGGGCAAGTCCTGCGTTGGAGAATCCGGCTTCTGCGATGAGCGCGGCGAGCTGGCGGTTGGGGATGCGCTGCGATGGTCGTTCCGTCATCAGCTGTGCGGTCTCCTGCCTTCCGGGCCGGTCGCCAGCCCTCATGGAACGGCGTGAATTTAGCGGCCCATCCCGCCCGGACCGCCACCTTCGCCCCACATTCATCCGATCGTGTGAGGATTGGCGTCGACGCTGACAAGCGCTGACGGGAGGCACCCCCGGGCCGCGTTTCCGCGAGCCGCCGTACAGTGGCTGGGGCGCACATATGTGCACGGTGAAGGTTCTAGGGAGGCACTGCCGTGAGTGAGCTGCGGTTCGTCCGGCTGGGGTTCGGCGAGAACGCCGTCGAGTACCAGGAGGCATGGCAGAAGCAGCGCGACATCCATGCCGCCCGGTTCCAGGACGAGATCCCGGACACCTGTCTGCTGCTGGAGCACCCGCCCGTGTACACGGCCGGACGTCGCACGGCCGACAGCGAGCGCCCCCTGGACGGCACGCCGGTGGTCGACGTCGACCGCGGCGGCAAGATCACCTGGCACGGACCGGGCCAGCTGGTGGGCTACCCGATCCTGAAGCTGCCGCGCCCCGTCGACGTGGTCGCGCATGTGCGCCGTCTGGAGGACGCGCTGATCCGCGCGTGTGCGGAGTTCGGGGTGGAGACCAGCCGTATCGAGGGCCGCAGCGGTGTGTGGGTGCTCGGCGACCCGGTGGAGCAGCGCCCCTCGCTCGGCGGTCTGTCGCTCGACTTCGACCCGCGGCTCGAGGACGAGGAGTTCGATCCGCGGCTGAACGGGCCCGAGTACGCCCCGTCCAACGCCGGCCAGCGCCGCGAGGACCGCAAGCTCGCCGCCATCGGCATCCGTATCGCCAAGGGCGTCTCGATGCACGGCTTCGCGCTCAACGTGAACCCGGACAACACCTGGTTCGACCGGATCGTGCCGTGCGGCATCCGGGACGCCGGAGTCGCCTCACTGGCAGGCGAACTCGGCCGGGATGTGACCCTGGACGAGGTGCTCCCCGTGGTGGAGAAGCACCTGCGAGCCGTGCTGGAGAACGCGGAGCCGCGGCCGAGGATCGTGGACGCCGCCCCGGATGTGACCGTGGAAGCCGCCGTATAGGGAATGCACCCCTGGGTCCGCGGGTTGGCCGGACGTAGGGCCGAACAATTGACGGGCGTACCCTGGTGTGCGCCGCAGAATCGAATGCCGCGCGATCGCAGAAAGGGGCGCCGACGTGTCCGCTGTCGCACCCGACGGACGCAAGATGCTGCGCCTGGAGGTCAGGAACAGCCAGACCCCCATCGAGCGCAAGCCCGAGTGGATCAAGACCCGGGCGAAGATGGGCCCCGAGTACACGCAGATGCAGAAACTCGTCAAGAGCGAGGGACTGCACACCGTGTGCCAGGAGGCGGGCTGTCCCAACATCTACGAATGCTGGGAGGACCGCGAGGCCACCTTCCTCATCGGTGGCGACCAGTGCACCCGGCGCTGCGACTTCTGCCAGATCGACACGGGCAAGCCGCAGGCGCTCGACCGTGACGAGCCGCGCCGGGTGGGCGAGTCCGTCGTCACGATGGATCTGAACTACGCCACCATCACCGGCGTCGCCCGCGACGACCTGGAGGACGGCGGTGCCTGGCTGTACGCGGAGACCGTGCGCCAGATCCACGCGATGACCGCGGAGCGCGAGGGCGGCCACACCAAGGTCGAGCTGCTCATCCCCGACTTCAACGCGGTGCCCGAGCAGCTGGCCGAGGTCTTCTCCTCGCGCCCCGAGGTGCTCGCGCACAACGTCGAGACCGTGCCGCGGATCTTCAAGCGGATCCGTCCCGGTTTCCGTTACGAGCGCTCCCTGGAGGTGATCACCCGCGCCCGCGAGGCGGGGCTGGTCACCAAGTCGAACCTGATCCTGGGCATGGGCGAGACCCGTGAGGAGGTCAGCGAGGCACTGCGGCACCTGCACGAGGCCGGCTGCGAGCTGATCACCATCACGCAGTACCTCCGCCCCTCCGTGCGCCACCACCCGGTCGAGCGCTGGGTGAAGCCGCACGAGTTCGTGGAGCTGAAGGACGAGGCCGAGGAGATCGGTTTCTCCGGTGTCATGTCGGGTCCCCTGGTGCGCTCGTCGTACCGCGCGGGCCGGCTGTTCGGACAGGCCATGGAGCGCCGGAACGCGGTCGCCGCCGGAAAGACGGGCTGACCCCGGACTGTGTGAATTCGGGCACAAGTAACTACCGCCGAGTAACGGCGAGTTGGACGCGGCTCGTACGCCCCCCGCAGGTCGGGGCGGTGTACGGGCCGCGTCAGTGTCTGCGGGCGGGGCGTAAAGGTTTCATCGGTGTTTGACCCGTCAGTCATGCGCTGGTAACACCAATCAGTGACTCTGGCTTTACGCACCGCACTCGGCGCTCCCCGGACAGCTCCCCGCATCAGGTCAGGGCGAGTCGCCCACCGCACCCGCACCGAGCACACCCGCACTCCGTCGTCACCCACCCCGAGGGGGACCGTCACCATGCAGGCCGCGCCAGTACGTCCCGTACGCGCAACCGCCATCCCGTCCGTCACCGACGCCCTGCGCGCCATGGAGTCACTGCTCCTCGGCAGCGGGCAGCGCACCGCCCGGCGCAACGCCTGGACATCGGTCCTCGAGGACCGCCGCCGGGCCAAGGACCGCGTCGAGGCCCAGCACGTACTCGAGGCCGTGGCCGGACGCACTTCCTAGGCCACGTAAACTTCCCGGTATGGCGAGGAAGGCAAACTCTGACAGCGGCGAGTCCGCTGAGAACCCCGGGCGGCTCAAGCAGATCGCCCTGACGTACAAGATGACCCGGAAGGCCGACCCGAAGATCGGTCTGATCCTCGCGGGTGTGGGAATCGTCACGTTCGGCGTCCTCCTCGCGATCGGTTACCTGATCGGTCATCCCATCTATCTCGGGATCCTGGGCTTCCTGCTCGCCTTCCTCGCGATGGCGATCATCTTCGGGCGCCGGGCCGAGAAGGCGGCGTTCGGACAGATGGAGGGCCAGCCGGGTGCGGCGGCCGCCGTCCTGCAGAACGTGGGCCGCGGCTGGACGACGACGCCCGCGGTCGCGATGAACCGCAGCCAGGACGTCGTCCACCGGGCCGTCGGCAAGGCCGGCATCGTGCTGGTGGCCGAGGGCAACCCGAACCGGCTGAAGTCGCTGCTCGCGGCCGAGAAGAAGCGGATGGCGCGCATCGTGGTGGACGTGCCGGTGCACGACATCGTGGTGGGCGACGGCGAGGGTCAGGTGCCGCTGAAGAAGCTGCGCACCACGATGCTGAAGCTCCCCCGCGTACTGACCGGACCGCAGGTCACGGCCGCCAACGACCGGCTGCGAGCGCTGGGCGATCTGATGAGCAACATGCCGCTGCCGAAGGGTCCGATGCCGAAGGGCATGCGGATGCCGCGCGGTGGCAAGACGCGCTGACGCGCCCACGCGCGACGAATACCGCGACGAATACGCAGAAGGGGCGGCCGGGACACATGTCCCGGCCGCCCCTTCTGCGTTCTCTGCTGCGTGTTCTAGATCCGGACCTGCACGGCGCGGGCCAGGCGGTCGTGCAGTCCACGGCCGTCCCGGTCCCAGATGAGGGCCGGGATCGCGAGGCAGAGCAGTACGGTCCGCACGGCGACCCGGACGATGCCCAGCCGGCCGCCGTCCTCGGACACGACGCGCAGCCCGAGGAGCCGCTTGCCGGGGGTGAAACCGACCGTGCCCACGGTCAGCAGCCCCAGGGCGAGGAAGATGCCGAGAGCCCAGTTGCCGGCCGCCTGCCGGTCACCCTGGGCGAAGAGTCCGTATGCGATCAGGAGGCAGAGCCCCCAGTCGATGAAAAGGGCGCCGAAGCGCCGCCCGAGCGGGGCGATGGAACCCGGCCCCGACTCCGGCAGACCGAGCCGCCGGCCCCGGTGACCGAACTCGGCGCCCATGTCCTCGGCCGCCGCGCGGGGGCCGGACAGCCACGATCCGATTGCTTGCCTGTTGTCCACCCGTCCACGGTACTGCGCCCGCATTCGCACCCTTCCGCCCGGGCCCCCGGCCGTTCCTCCCGGGCATGTCACCCTCTCGATCCACCCCGCCCGGTTAACTTGGGCGAAACAAATGGGTCATGCTGGAGAAATCCCGTCTGCCTATGGTCGGGTCCCAGCGTGTGCCACCGCACTGGCCGCACAACCGAGCTGCAACCCCGCCCCTCCCGGGTCGGGAGTAGGAGGAGTTGGATGTTCCAGAACGCCGACGACGCGAAGAAGTTCATCGCTGACGAAGATGTCAAGTTTGTCGATGTCCGGTTCTGCGACCTGCCGGGCGTGATGCAGCACTTCACGATCCCCGCAGCGGCGTTCGACCCGGACGACGAGCTTGCCTTCGACGGCTCGTCGATCCGCGGCTTCCAGGCCATCCACGAGTCCGACATGGCGCTCCGCGCGGACCTGTCGACCGCCCGGGTCGACCCCTTCCGCCGCGACAAGACCGTCAACATCAACTTCTTCATCCACGACCCGATCACGGGCGAGCAGTACAGCCGCGACCCGCGCAACATCGCCAAGAAGGCCGAGGCCTACCTCGCGTCGACCGGCATCGCGGACACCGCGTACTTCGGCCCGGAGGCCGAGTTCTACGTCTTCGACAACGTCCGCTTCCAGACGTCGGCGAACGAGAGCTTCTACCACATCGACTCCGAGGCCGGCGCCTGGAACACCGGTGCGCTCGAGAACAACCGCGGCTACAAGGTCCGCTACAAGGGCGGCTACTTCCCGGCCCCGCCGGTCGACCACTTCGCCGACCTGCGTGCCGAGATCTCTCTGGAGCTGGACAAGAACGGTCTCCAGGTCGAGCGCCAGCACCACGAGGTGGGCACCGCCGGCCAGGCCGAGATCAACTACAAGTTCAACACGCTGCTGGCCGCGGCCGACGACCTGATGCTCTTCAAGTACATCGTGAAGAACGTCGCCTGGCGCAACGGCAAGACCGCGACCTTCATGCCGAAGCCGATCTTCGGCGACAACGGCTCGGGCATGCACGTCCACCAGTCGCTGTGGCAGGGCGGCACCCCGCTCTTCTACGACGAGCAGGGCTACGCGGGCCTGTCGGACACCGCCCGCTACTACATCGGCGGCATCCTCAAGCACGCGCCGTCGCTGCTGGCCTTCACCAACCCGACGGTGAACTCCTACCACCGCCTGGTCCCGGGCTTCGAGGCGCCGGTCAACCTGGTGTACTCGCAGCGCAACCGCTCGGCTGCGATGCGTATCCCGATCACGGGCTCGAACCCGAAGGCCAAGCGCGTCGAGTTCCGCGCCCCGGACCCGTCGTCGAACCCGTACCTGGCGTTCTCGGCCCTGCTGCTCGCGGGCCTGGACGGCGTCAAGAACAAGATCGAGCCGGCGGAGCCGATCGACAAGGACCTCTACGAGCTGGCCCCCGAGGAGCACGCGGGCGTCCCGCAGGTCCCGACGTCGCTCCCGGCGGTGCTGGAGGCCCTGGAGGCGGACAACGAGTACCTCCAGGCGGGCGGCGTGTTCACGTCCGACCTGATCGAGACGTGGATCGACTACAAGCGGACGAACGAAATCGCCCCGATCCAGCTGCGGCCGCACCCGCACGAGTTCGAGCTGTACTTCGACATCTAGAAAGACCCCAGGTCGGAGCGGGGTTCCGCTCGCCTGGGCCGTCTGTGGGCCGCCGGCCGTGCACTTCCCTTGCGGGAGGCACGGTCGGCGGCCTTTTGCTTTCGCGCAGGCCATTCCTGCGGGCCGGCCTGTCCCGCATGCCCTGCGGGCATGTCCTCGATCGCCGGACGGGCTGGAAGTGCGGGCCCTTGAGGCGCGGCCCCCGCACCTTCACGCGCCGAAGTGTGTGAACGACGCCCAGACCGACGCCGGTACGCCGAGCTCGTGCGATCGCCGTATCGCCCGGCCGAGTGCGAGCGTCGCCGACGCGTTCGACAGCCCACGATGCGTGTCGACCATCAGGTCCACCGTGTCGTCCTCGTCGGGTACCGGCCACAGCGCGCCAATGACCGAGCGGGCACCCATCGCCAGCAGAGCGGCCGGGAAGCCGAGCTGCTCGTCCGGGAGGTCACCGGCGATGCTTCCCAGTTCACAAGCGGACAGGACCACGGTCGCTCCCGGACGCAGGTCCCGCTCCAACAAGCTGGACAAGGGCAACCGGTCGTCGAGGAGCAGCGACGACGTCAGTGGTTCGTCCGATTGCAGGTCGCCGTGGCAGGCGAGATGGATCAGCGATGCCTCGGACAGCCGCCGGACGACGTCATCCGGCACACGGTCGCTCCCCGTCGGGCCGGGGCCCGCTCCCGCCCCGCGAAACGTTCGCAACGGGTCTCCGTCCGAGCGTGCCCGATCTCCGGGCACGGCCTCCCCCGGCCCCCGGGACAGTCGTGGTTCGACACCATGCGCCGCTGCGACTTCTCGTGCCTCGGGAACGGTGCGTGGGATCTCTCCCGCGCCGTACCACGGATCGGCCGCCACGAAGACATTCCTGTCCGCCGGCTCCGGCCACGTGGACGCCAGGAACAGCGCCCTGCCGGAAGGAACCACGGTCACATCCAGCAGGCCACAGGCGGGCGTTCCGTCCACCGGCGACGTGTACAAGGGGAGCAAGGCGGAATGCCCCAGCGGCACGAGAGCGATCCTGGTGTCCCGGAGATCCGGCCAGCTGCTCAGCAGCGGGGCCCAGAATGCCGATGCCACGCCGTCAAGGACGCTGCGGATCACCCTGGCGAGTGCCTTCCTTCCGATGCTTCCGCTCTGCGCCCCGGCGTACGCCTCCCGGATCCGTTGCACCTGGCTGCGAACGGCGTCGATGTCCAGGTCGGGGAGTTCGACGCTTTCACACATCTCCCGGTGGGCATCGGGGGGATTGATCCGTAGCGCGGCGCCACTCCTGGGACCTGGGGCGAGATACACAAGGGTCCGCCCGCTGGAAGCTGCTGCCCGAACCGAGGCGACGGCAAAGGGTGACGTGACCAACCCCTGCTTTCCGGCCGGTGCCTCCCGGGCCAACCAGTCCCGTTCGAACGTCTGCTGCATGATCTCCGGCATGCCGAGACCGGACTCCTTGGCCCGCTTCGCCGCTCTGCCGGCCTGGCGGAAGGGGACATCCGGTTGCTGCACAAGCGCGTCCAGGAGCTGCTGGAGCGCCTCGGGCCCCTCGTCTTCGACGGTGGCCGTCAGCTCTCTCGCCACCATCCGGTCGCCGAGCGACAGCGAAGTGATCGCCTCGGCAACCATGACGCCCACGAGAGGCACCCCGCAGCGATGTCCCGCGTAGGCGGCGAGCATGGCCACGCCGCGCATCTCGCCGAGAAGATCACGCGGCATGGGTTCGCCGCGACGGCCGAAGAAGGCCTCCGCGGACGCACATGCCGCGGCGAAGGCGAGTCCGGAGGTGGTGGTGCGGACCCAGTCCACGCCGGTGCTGCATTCGATCTGGAACGACAAGCGCGCGGCAGATTGCAGTGGCCCGGCGACGGCCGTGGACGGTGCGTCTCTGGCCAACTCCATGACCAGCTTCATCTGGAGATCCCAGACGTCGTCCCTGACGTCCTCCAGGCCCGTTCCGCTCGCCATCGCCGCGTTGAAGCGGTCCTGGATCTCTTTGTAGGCCCGGGCTGACGCCAGGTACCGCGATTTCTCGGATCGGCGGAACACCTCAGCCTGTCCGGTCCTCGCCGCGGCTTCCGCTCATGGCCGAGGCCAGCAGCCTCGCCAATGCCTCGGTGTCCAGTTCCGCCGCACTGTCGGCCGGTCCTGTGCGGGTGATGGTGATCCGGGACTCCGTGTCGCCCGCCCGGACGGTGAGCTCGGCCGCGAACTCCCCCGGCGGCTCCGCTGCCCGACGTCGGCCGCTCCAGGTCCGCACCTGCTCGACGAACGACGCGATGGCATCCCGGCCCAGAATCACCGTGACCAGATTCGCCCCCACCCCCAAGCCCTGGTCCGCGACGGTGATCACTCCCTGTGCCACCTGCGCCCACTGGTCCGGACTGCGGAAGAAGTCGACTGAATCGAAGTCCTCACGGTCCAGGAACTCCCATAGATCCGCAGGCACTTGGACGTGCATCTGGTTCCCCATGGGCCGAAGCTAGCAGCCGTCGTCGCACCGGCAGGGGCGAATCACAAACTGCCCACCGCAGCCAACAAGGGGCAGAGGCAGTGAAAGACGCATCGATACTTCGATATCCGATGATCACGCGATGGGGCCACCACCCCCTTCGGGATGGCGGCCCCTTCGTCACCGGCCGCTCAGCTCGCCGAACCCTCCGGCGCCAGCAGCCCCCTCAGTTCCGCCACCACCCCCCGCAGCTCCTCCGCGAAGCTCTCCATCTGGTCCGCCACCGCCAGGGGTGTGCTCAGGTAGAGGTTGAAGCGCTCCGGGAGCAGGACGTACGCGATGCCGATGCAGCGGCTGCTCGTCGAGCCGAAGCCGAAGTACTGGATGTTGGCCGAGGGTGCCGAGCTCGTGCTCAGGTAGTCGTCGCGCAGCGTCAGCCAGCCTGGGCTGCGGTACAGCGCGGGCTGTTCCGGAACGCCCAGTTCCGTGCCCCGGCGGCGCTGGATCAGTTCCAGCTCCCACAGGTGCTGCTCGGGGACCTGGCCCGCCTGGGACTCCTTCGCGCGGGTCACATGCGCGCGGGCAGCGGCGTGGAAGGCCGCGCGACGGGTCGCGGTGTCCGTCGACGGGTCCTCCATCGTGTCCGTGAACGTCACCATCTCGGGGGTGACGACCCGCATCGCCTCGGTGCGCCCGTACCGGTACTGCCGGGTGGCGATCGACTCGTACGTGGCGCCCACATGCCCCTTCGCGCGCCGGTGGGCGAGCTGGTAGGCGACCTGGACGAAGGCGTCCGGCGACACCCCGAGAGCCTTCGCCGTGCTGCTGCCGAAGTCCTCGAAGGACACGGTCCTGGTGGCCGTTGCGGCCCCGTACGCGGCGAACGCCTCGGCGGCCGCCTGGGCCTGGTTGCGCAAGGCCTCGTCCAGTTCGAAGACGATGGGCTCCAGGGCCGGCAGGCCCTGCGGGCGGGCGCCGGACTGCCGGGACTGTTCCTCCGCCGGGGTGTTCAGCAGCGCGTCGACGAAGCTGAGGATGGTCGTCCCGTCCAGCTCGCAGTGCTCCACGTTGATACCGGCCCGGCCGTCCGCGAACACGATCAGGGACACGGCCTTGTCGAACCAGCGGTTGCCGCGGTCGCCGTACAGCAGCTCGTCACAGGCCTCCTGGATGTCCGCCGGGGCGAAGTCCTCCAGAGCGACGCAGAACAGCGCGGTCTCGATGTCGTCGAGAGCCGCCGCGTTGACGGGGTGGCCGGTGATCAGGGACTCGCGGGTGGCCGCCCACTCCGCGCGGGCCATGGTGGTGAAGTGGCCCGCCGAGGTGTCGGCGTCGGGCTCACCCCCGGCCTTCATGACGGCGCACAGGCCCGCCTCGAGGTCCTCCAGGCTGTGCGGCGCACCGTCCGGTCCGAGCACCTCCAGCCGGAACATCGCGCCGCGGAAGAAGACGACGATGTGCCGGGCCGGGGACGGCCCCGGGCAGGCGTCGGTGTACGGGGCGCGGACGGAGTCCAGCTGCGCCCCGGGGATGCGGGTGGCGGAGAACAGGAAGGCGTTCTGCACCATCGACTGGGGTACGCCCCGCTGCACCACCGGCTCGATCAGACCCTGGTCGAGCTGCCTCTTGTAGTTGAGGGCCCCGGCGACGAGCCCGGCCGCGCGTTCCACCTGCGGCTTGTCGGAGTCCTGGAAGAGGAAGAAGAAGTTGGCGTTGAGCGCGATCCGGTCCCGGCGGCCCAGGTAGCGGTACGGCCAGAAGGTGTCGAGCCAGCTGTGCACGCCCTCGGTGGCGTCGTACTCCTCCAGGGCGCTGTGCAGGACCCGGCCGGGGCCGTCCGGGCGGAGGAACTCGGCCACCTCCGCCCGCGTCGCCTCCAGTTCGCCGGCGGACAGCAGCGGCGCGCACCAGGTGAGGAACCGCTCGCAGCTCGCCTCGAGGGCGGGCAGCGGTACCCGCGGCAGGCTCTCCTCCTGGGCGAAGGTCGCATTGCCTGCTGCTTCCTGACTGATCTTCACTTCTGTACTCGATTCAGATCGTGGTGGGCACGGGTGGTGTGTCCTGCGGCCGGGAGAGATAGAGCTGTGCGTGGAGCCAGCCTTCCGCCTCCAGGCCCCGCGCATCCACCCCCGCGGCCGACATGCCGTCGAGGACGAGAGCCTGCTCCTCCGGGGAGGCGAAACGGCGCTGTTTGAAGACCTCGTCGACCAGGATCGTCCGGTAGCCGAGGCCCTCCAGCGCGCGTTCGACGGAGTCGAAGGGGAACATCCTCAGCACGAAGTGGGCCATCCACGGCCGGCCGCCCTCCTGCGCCTCGACGACACGCAGCAGGGTGCGTTCGGTGACGTAGCCGAGGCAGCCCGTCGAGATCACCAGGTCGGTCCCGGCGAACTGGGCCCGCTGGCGAGGGGTCGGCTCGTTCCGTTCGAGGTCGGCGTGGACGGCCTCGTCGAGGAAGCCGGTCTCCCGGGCGTAGTCGAGCGCGGGCGCCGAGGTGTCGAGTCCGACGACGCGCAGGCCGTTGGCGGGCCGCCGCGACCGGGACAGTCCGCGGTCCCGGGCCACCAGTTCCTCTCGCGACCGTGTGTCCTGCGCGGCGGTGTCCCGGTTCTCGTCGCCGCAGTAGCGGGCGTACAACTCGTCCATGGTGGCGTCGTACTTGAGCAGGGCGGCGTTGATCCCGTACGAGCAGCCGATGTCCAGCACCTGGGGCACCTCGACGTGCCGGGCCTCCCGGTACTCCTTGATCAGCTTCTCGAAATAGGGCTTGGCCTGCTGGGGAACGCAGTAGCCGAGGGGGCGCAGCACGCTGAAGTAGGCGCGCGGGTCCGGCTGCGTGTAGATGTGGTCGAGCGTGACTTTTCCGGTCGCGTCGAAACGCACAGGCATGACTCCTCGATGGGTCGCCAGGGGGAATGCGCCGGGGAACGGCGGCGGGTCACCGCGCGCCGGGGGCCGTACGTCGCCGGCCGATCGGCTGCTCGGCCGGCTTCCGGGCCGTACGTCAGTCGAGCAGCCGGTCGCCGCGGACCGCCCGCCCCTCCGCCTCGATGTGCTCGGGCAGCACCCGCCCGAACAGCTGGCGGGTCCTCGCCACGCTCCCGATGACGCCCGGGCGCTCGCTGTACGCGAAGATCGCGGAGTGGCGGGCGAGGTCGCCGCGGACGGGGCTGACGCGGTGCAGTGAGTAACGGCCCTTGAACAGCTGAAGGTCACCGGGTTGCAGCGGCAGCCGGCGGACGAGCCGCTCACCGCGCCCCTGAAGCACGTCCCGTACGTCGTCGAAGCGTTCGTCCTCGGCGGACCTGATGCCGGGGCAGTACTCGAAGACACCGCCCGCGTCGGCCTGTTGGGTCAGCATGCTCACGGTGAATTCGTTCGTGTCGAAGTGCCAGGGGTGTTCCATACCGGGCTCGACGACATTGAGCACGAGACCGGACAGCGGGTCCGCCAGTTCGTGCAGTTCGGGGAGGCCGAAGCAGCGGGCGACGAAGGACTGGACGTCGGGATGGGTGTACAGCCTGCTGATGAGGGAGGCTTCGGGGACCCGGTCGCGGGCGACGAAGGCGTTGCCCCGCCGGAAGGTCGTGCGGCCGGGATGTCCGTCCGGGAGGTCGGAGTCGACGGCGATGTTGTAGACGTTGACGGTCTCGACGTCGAAGTGGGCGCGGGGGGCGATGTCCGCGCACTCCCGCCGGAGCACGTCGCGCAGGTCGGCACGGATGAAGTCCGTCAGTACGGTGCAGCCGGTGGCGGCGAGTTCGCGACGCGCGCGGGACACGACGGCCTGTCCTTCGGCGCCATCGAGGTCGGACAGGGGGTAGCGGGCGGTGTCGACCACATGGCCGAGTGGCAGGGCTTCCAGGGTGCTCATTCGATCAGTCCCTCATCCTTGATCCCAACTCACCTGAAGAGCAGCAGAGTTGAAGCTCCCACAGCACCGCCGGGTTGTCTGTGACTCGTCACACTGCGCAGAGGGGTGTGGCCGGGCGGTGAACGTGCCGGGAGTCGGCCGGGAGTGGAACGATCGTCGAGCGGGACGCTCTATGGTGGTCCGCATGTCTGCGCCTGACCTCATCCGTATCGTCTCCCGCTCCTCGCCCATGGCTCTGGCCCAGGTCGAGCGCGTCCGCGCCGAACTGACCGCGCTGCACCCCGGAATCCGTACCGAGGTCGTGCCCGTCACCACGTCAGGGGACCGCTGGATGGGGGACCTGGCCAAGCTTGGCGGAAAGGGCGCGTTCACCAAGGAGGTGGATGCGGCGCTGATCGCCGGGGAGGCGGATCTGGCGGTGCACTGCGTGAAGGACGTGCCCGCGGACCGGC
Source organism: Streptomyces sp. CA-251247 (assembly GCF_050952975.1). Lineage (NCBI taxonomy): Bacteria > Bacillati > Actinomycetota > Actinomycetes > Kitasatosporales > Streptomycetaceae > Streptomyces > Streptomyces sp. CA-251247. The sequence goes on from NZ_CP191861.1 coordinate 2,270,698, forward strand.
CGCTGCCGGCCGGGACGACGTTCGCCGCCTTCCTGGAGCGGGACGACATCCGGGACGCGCTGATCCATCCCGAGGGGCTGACCCTGGACGAGCTGCCGGCCGGGACCCGGATCGGCACGTCCTCGGTGCGCAGGATCGCGCAACTGGCCGCCTCGCACCCGGAGCTGGAGTGCGTGCCGATGCGGGGCAACGCCAACCGGCGGCTGGAGAAGCTCGCGGCCGGGGACGCGGACGCGCTGCTGCTCGCGGTGTCCGGTCTGGAGCGCATCGGGCGTACGGACGTGATCAGCGAGGTTCTGTCGGTCGAGACGATGTGCCCGCCGATCGGTGCGGGAATCCTGGCGCTCCAGTGCCGTGAGGACGACACCGCGACGATCGACGCGGTGAGCGGGCTCGGCGATCCGGCGGCGTACCGGGAGGCGACGGCCGAGCGGATGTTCCTCCATGTTCTTCAGGGCCACTGCAACTCGCCGATCGCCGGGTACGCGCGGGCGGAGCGCTCCGGGGACCTGTCGCTGCGGGCGCGGGTCTTCACGCCCGACGGCAAGCGGGTGCTGAACGCACACGAGTGGGCGGGCCCGCTGGACCCGGCGACGCTCGGGACGTCGGTGGCGGTCGCGCTGCTGCGGCAGGGGGCGCGGGAGCTGATCGACGGGATCGCGCACTGAGGTCTCGCTGAGGTACCACTCGGGCGCGTGACGGAGGCGTACGCGCGAGGCCCGGCGCCCCGGCCCGTGAGGTGCCGGGTGCCCGTGAGGTGCCCGGCGCCCGTGAGGTGCCCGGCGCCCGTGAGGTGCCCGGCGCCCGTGAGGTGCCCGGTGCCCGTGAGGTGCCGGGTGCCCCGCCCTCGTACGACCACGGCTCAGGCGTCGGCCGCGTACCGCCAGAACTCGCGCATCAGGGCCGGCGGGGTCGGCCCGCTCATCTCCCGCTGGGTGAGCAGGATCGAGACCGTGCCGGTGGACGGCGTGATGTGCGCCGCCGTCCCGGTGCCGCCGACCCAGCCGTAGCGGCCCGGCACGTTCCAGGGATCGACGGCCGCGACGTCGACCGATCCACCGAACCCCCAGCCCTGGCCCTCCAGGAACAGTTCGCTGTCCGCGCGCTGGGACGCCGTCAGATGGTCGGTGGTCATCTGCCGTACGGATGCGGCCGACAGCAGCCTGCGGCCGTCGACGGTCCCCCCGGCGAGGAGCATGCGGGCGAAGGCGAGCCAGTCGTCGGCGGTCGAGACCAGCCCGCCCGCACCCGAGGGGAACGCGGGCGGGGTGCTCCACTGCCCGTCGGGGGCGTCGACCAGGTCGAGGCCGCCCGACTGGCCCTCCCGGTAGGCGGAGGTGAAACGGCCGCGTTTGCCGGCCGGGACGGCGAAGGCCGTGTCGGTCATACCGAGCGGGTCGAACAGCCGCGTCTGGAGGAACTCGGGCAGCGGCCGGCCGCCGGCCCGGGCGATCAGTACGCCGAGGATGTCGGAGCAGGTGTTGTACAGCCAGGTGTCGCCCGGCTGATGCAGCATCGGGATGCGGGACAGGGCCGCCATCCACGCGTCGGGCCCGGCGACCGTCTGCGGCTGCGGCGGGCCCTGCTGGAGATCGCCGAACAGCGGGGCGACCGCGGGCAGGGAGAAGTCGGACGGGAAGCCGTATCCGGCGCGGAAGGTGAGCAGGTCGAAGAGGGTGACCGGCCGGGCGGCCGGGACCACGTCGTCGACCGGGGCGTCCGGGGTGCGCACGACGGCCGGTGACGCCAGCTCCGGGAGCCAGTTCTTGACGGGCTCGTCCAGCGCGACGAGGCCGTCGTCGACGAGCATCATGGCCGCGGCCGCGACGACGGGCTTGGTGATCGAGGCGATGCGGAAGATCGAGTCCCGGGCCATCGGGGCGGTGCCGTCGGCGTCGGCGGACCCGGCGGTCTCCACCTCGACCCGGTCGCCCCGGGCCACCAGGGCCACGGCTCCGGGCACCGATCCCTTGTCGACCTGGTCGTTCAGGATGTCGTGCAGGCTGGTCATCGCTCCACCTTCTGCTCGCCGGGTGCCGTCGCAGAGACAGACTTCCACTGCGGCGGGGAATCATCGGCGGATGCGCGGGAACCTCCCACTCTTTTGCACTAGTGCGAAAACATGTTGCGGCTAGTACATAATCCGGCTAGCGTCGGTGCGCATGCCCACCACGATGCCCGCGCCCGTCACCCTGACCGGCCACCACGTACGCCTCGAACCCCTCACCACGGATCACCTCCCGGATCTGTTCGCCGCGGGTGGCGGTGACGAGGAGGTCTGGCGCTGGCAGGGCGGGCCGGCACCGCACACCCAGGACGAACTGGGCGAGAAGCTGGGCGCTCTGCTCGACAGCGCCGCGCGTGGCACGTACATCCCCTTCGCTGTCGTCCACCGCTCCACCGGCCGGGCGGTCGGCTGGACCACGTACATGGACGTCGACGTGGAGAACGAGCGCCTGGAGATCGGCTGGACCTGGTACGGCCGTGCGTTCTGGCGTACGGCGGTCAACACCGAGACGAAGCTGCTGCTCCTGACCCACGCCTTCGAGGAACTGGGCATGGGCCGCGTCCAGTTGAAGACCGACCACATGAACCTCCGCTCCCAGAAGGCGATCGCGCGCCTCGGCGCCCGGCGGGAGGGAGTCCTGCGCCGCCACCGCCTGCGCCCGGACGGCACCTGGCGGGACACGGTCTACTTCTCGATCCTGGCCGACGAGTGGCCGGCGGTGAGGGAGGGACTCGGGGCCCGCCTCCGCAGCGGGTGAAAGGTGCCCTGAGACGAGAAAGGGCAAGGAGAGTTCGACTCCTTGCCACTCTCAACGTATAGCGCACCGGGGGGCTTGCGGCAAGGCCCCGGTCGTCCCGCAGAATGATCCGCCGAAGCCAGGACCTGCGGAAACAGTAGATGCGCGACAGGCGCGGGGACGGCCGGAATCCAGTCTCGTTGAATGGGCGTTCTGATGATTGACGTGATCGTGGTCGGCGGCGGACCGACCGGTTTGATGCTGGCCTGCGAGCTGCGGCTGCACGGCGTGCAGGTGGTCGTGCTGGAGAAGCTGACCAAGCGCACCGGGGAGTCCCGCGGGCAGGGTCTGCACGCGCGCAGTGTCGAGGTGATGGATCAGCGCGGCCTGCTGGACCGGTTCCTCGCGGTCAGTGAGAAGTTCCGGGTCGGCGGTCTCTTCGGCGGCATCGTGAAGCCGTGGCCGGAGCGGCTGGACACGGCGCATCCGTACGGCGTCGCCACCCCGCAGCCGGTCACCGAGCGGCTGCTGGAGGAGCGCGCCGTCGAACTCGGCACCGACATCCGGCGCGGCTGCGAGGTCGTCGGGCTGAGCCAGGACGAGCACGGGGTGAGTGTCGAGCTGGCGAGTGGGGGCGCCCCCGCACATGAGGGCGTGGCCGGCGGGGGACGCACGCACCTGCGCTCGCGCTATGTCGTCGGGTGCGACGGCGGCCGCAGCGCCGTGCGCAAGCTGCTCGGTGTCGGCTTCCCCGGTGAGCCCGCGACGGTCGAGACGCTGCTGGGTGAGATGGAGGTGACCGAGGACCCGGCGACGGTCGCCGCCGTCGTCGAGGAAGTCCGCAAGTCCCATCTGCGGTTCGGCGTCGGCGCCCCCGACAAGGACGGGGTGTGCCGTGTCGTCGTGCCCGCCGACGGGGTGGCCGAGGACCGTGCCACCGCGCCGACGCTGGAGGAGTTCACGAAGCAGCTGCGGGCCTTCGCGGGCACCGACTTCGGCGTGCACTCGCCGCGCTGGCTGTCCCGTTTCGGCGACGCCACCCGGCAGGCCGAGCGCTACCGGGTCGGCCGGGTGCTGCTGGCCGGCGACGCGGCGCACATCCACCCGCCGACCGGCGGGCAGGGGCTCAACCTGGGCGTGCAGGACGCGTTCAACCTCGGCTGGAAGCTGGCCGCGGCGGTCGACGGCTGGGCACCGGAGGGCCTGCTGGACAGCTACCACTGCGAACGGCACCCGGTGGGGGCCCGCGTGCTGGACAACACCCGGGCGCAGATGACGATGCTGGGGAGCGATCCGCGGGCGACCGCGCTGCGGGAACTGCTCGGGAGGCTGATGGACTTCGAGGAGGTGAACCGGTACGTGACCGGGATGGTCACCGCGGTCGAGGTCCGCTACGACTTCGGCGAGGGCCATGACCTGCTCGGCAGCCGGCTGCGGGACGTACAGCTGAAGCGCGGCCGCCTCTACGGGCTGATGCACGAGGGGCGCGGCCTGCTGCTCGACCAGACCGGCCGCCTCTCGGCGGAGGGCTGGGCGGACCGGGTCGACCATGTCGTCGACGTCAGCGAGGAACTGGACGCACCCGCGGTCCTGCTGCGACCGGACGGCCACGTGGCGTGGGTGGGTGAGGACCAACGGGATCTGATGGACGGGCTGCCGCGGTGGTTCGGCGCGGCGGCGGGCTGAGCGCGAGCCGCCGCCGGGGCCGCCGGGGTCGCGCGTGCCCAGCCTCGCCGGTCCCGGTCCGCTCCCCCGGGCCTCGGCCGTACGATCGGACAGCATGGGGATCACTGTGCAGAAACTGACGTACTACCCGGTCAAGGGCTGTGCCGGTACGGGCGTCGAGTCCTCCCGGGTCGGGGAGACAGGGCTGGAGCACGACCGTACGTTCATGGTCGTCGACGCTGCCGACGGGTCCTTCCGCAGTCAGCGGACGCTGCCGGCGATGGCCGCCGTCCGGCCCGAGATCGTCGACGGCGGTGCCGTGCTGCGGCTGTCCGCCGACGGGGTCGGGAGTCTGCTGCTGGACGTCGACCGCGACGGTGAGCGGCGGCCGGTGAGCATGTTCGGGCGGGACATCGGGGAGGGCGCCGATCAGGGGGACGCCGTGGCCGAGTGGTTCTCCGAGGTGCTGGGGGCGAAGTCACGGCTGGTGCGGGTGCCGCCGGGGTTCGACCGGGACGGGTGGGGCGAGACGCCCGGCAAGGTGGGGTTCGCCGACGCGCATGCCGTCCTCGTCGCCTCGCAGGCTTCGCTGGACGGTCTCAACGCGCGGATCGAGGCCGCCGGAGCCGCCCCCGTTCCGATGGACCGCTTCCGGCCGAACATCGTGCTCGCCGGCTGCGACGCCCCGCACGCCGAGGACGACATGCGGCAACTGGACATCGGAACGGCCCGACTCGCCTACGCCGTACGGGCGGTGCGGTGCGCGGTGCCGATGGTGGACCAGCTCACCGGGCTGCGGGCCGGTCCCGAACCGATCCGGACGCTCGCCGGGTACCGGCGGGAGCCCGCGTACGACAACAGGGTGAGCTTCGGCATGAAGGCGGCGGTCGTACGGCACGGCACGCTCGCCGTGGGCGACACCGTGGTGGCGGAGCCGGCGTCCGGCCCGGCTGCCTGAACTCACCCTGCCCCCGCCGGCCTCAGCAGCGCGGTACCGGCTTGCTGTAGGTCGTGTTGCTGGCGTTGGACACGTAGTAGTCGGAGACGTAGCGGCCGTTCTCCGTACGGTTCCACACCGACGTCGTGCCGACGGCCGAGCCTGCCCGCTGGCAGTACACCCAGGCCAGCGACCCGTTCGCGAGGACCGCTCCGGCCGGGAACGACGTGCCGGGACCGGTGCGTTCGGCGACACCCGTGGTCGTCTGGAACGGGTACGTGCACAGCGGCAGCGGGCGGCTGTACCCGGTGTTCGACGGGGTGCTCACATAGCGGTCGGTGACGTATGTGCCGTCGGCGAGCTTGTCCCACACCGGGGAGCCGCCGACAGCCGGACCGGGGGTCTGGCACACCACCCTCACCGTGGTCCCCGGCGCGTAGGACTTCGCCGCCGGATAGGTCGTCGACGGGCCGGTCCTGGCGTTCAGCGCGGTGGTGCTGGTGACCGAGTAGGGGTACGCCACGGTGGCGACGGGCGAGTCGAGCCGGTCGGTGTCGATATTGATCGTGACACCGCCGTACGTCTCGTTGTGGCCGCCCTTGAACTGCTTGGCCCGCTGGTGCAGCGGCCAGCGCACATCGGGGATGTTCGTCCAGCCCTTGAGGGAGTCGACCGAGTCGTAGCGGGCGATCCACAGCGCGTCGGGACGGGCGTACGAGGTGGACGTGTAGACGTCGGAGAGCTGCTTGGCCCCGAAGTTGAGGTTCATGTACACGCCCGAGACAAAGCCGAGCCGGTGCAGTTCCTTCGTCCAGGCGGAGACGAAGGCCAGCACACCGGTCCGGCAGGTGGCGTCGGTCTGGGTGTAGTGCTCGATGTCGTTGTAGACCGCGCTGCCGGCGACCATGCCGAGCGCCTTCGCCTTGGCGACGGCGTCGGCCGCCGCCGCGGTGCCCTGCCCCCGGGCGGTCGCCGCGGCACGGCTGATCTTGGCGTCGGTGGGCTTGCCGCCACACGGCGGCTGAAGTCCCTTGTAGATGGGCAGCAGACGCCACTGGAGCGCCGACACGGAGGCCACCCACGGAGCGGTGAGCTGCGGTTGGGCGCAGGTGCGGGTGATGCCCCCGATGTACACGCCGACGGCGCGGTACGGGGAGGCCGTCCAGGCCTGGATGGCCGACAGAGGCGGTGCGGTGCAGGTGTCGAAGGCGAGTCCGGAGTAGCGCGTCGCGCTCGCACCCGCCGGATAGGCGGCGGGCGTGGCCGGTTCGGCGGCTGCGGACGGAGCGAAGGCGAGGACGGTGCCGGCGACGAGCGCGCCGGCGGTCGGCAGGACGCAGAGTCTTCGGATTCCGGGAAGTCGGTGAAGGATGCGGGACGGGTGCGGCATGGCGGCCCCCCTGAGCGGTTCGAACCGAGTGGCATCAGCATGCGCCGCAGACCGCCAACTGTGCCCTCAGCTGCGCGTTTTGTTGCGGTAACCGGACAAACCGCCCTGGCGGGACGGGAAAGAGCCCCGCCGTCGTCACCGGGGTGACGACGGCGGGGCCGTGGGCGGGGTCAGCGGTCGTGACGGGTCAGCGTCCGTAGCGGATCAGCGCACGCACCATCCGGCACGTCGTGTCCGAGGGCGGGTGCACTCCGATCTGCTCCGCCGTCGCTCGTATCCTCGTGTTGTCCGCGGTCGCCGGGTGGTAGATACCCGAATCCAGCAGGGCGATCGTCAGCCGCATGGCCTTCAGGCGGCGGTTGTGCGTCACGTACCACTCGCGCGGCTGTCCGGCCGGCAGCGGCTTCCTCGTCGCCTGCGGGAACGCGGTGTCGGCGGGCTTCCTCATGAGTCTGGCTACAGCCATCGGCAACCTCCTGGCACGGTGGCGGGACCATCCCGAACTACTGTTCATTCTACTGGCCGCCACTGACAATCCCCCCTGGCCAGACGGTGTTTGAGGGGCTGGTGAGCGGTACCGTGGCGGGATGGAGATCTGGATCAATCCCGCCTGTTCCAAGTGCCGCAGCGCGGTGCATCTGCTCGACGCGGAAGGCGCTTCGTACACCGTCCGCCGCTACCTCGACGAGGTGCCGACCGAGGACGAGATCCGCGCGGTCCTCGGCCGGCTCGGGCTCGAACCGTGGGACATCACCCGGACGCAGGAGGCGGAGGCGAAGGAGCTCGGGCTCAAGGAGTGGGCGCGGGACGAGAGTTCGCGTGACCGGTGGATCGAGGCACTGGCGCGGCACCCGAAGCTGATCCAGCGGCCGATCATCACGGCGGACGACGGGACGGCCGTCGTCGCGCGGACGGACGAGGCGGTACGGGACGCGCTCGGACGCCACGGCTGAGAGCCGGGCGCCAAGGTCCCGCGCCGCACGGTCGCGGGGCCCGTTCCAGGCGGCCGGGGCGTCCGTTCCGAGCGGCCGGGGCGCCTGTTCACCCCTGGGCCCCTCCGCACGGCCGAAGGCCCCTTCCCCGTACCGCCGAGGGCTCCTTCCGCACGGCCGAAGGCCCCTTCCCCGTACCGCCGAAGGCCCCCTCCGCCGTAGGCCCCTTCCGCGGTCACCGCTCGTCCGTGCCCGCCACCTTCCCCGTCGCCAGTGCGATCCTGTTCCATGTGTTGATGGTGAAGATCAGCGCGAGCAGCTGAGCCAGCTCCCGCTCCTCGAAGTGCTCGGCGGCCCGCGCGTACACCGCGTCCGGGACCCCGCCGTCGGCGACCAGCGTGACCGCCTCCGTGAGCGCCAGCGCCGCCTGCTCCTTCGCCGTGAAGAAGTGCGCGGCCTCCCGCCACACAGCCGTCATGTGCAGGCGCTCCTCGCTCTCGCCGGCCTTGCGGGCGTCACCGGTGTGCATGTGGAGGCAGTAGGCGCAGTGGTTGAGCTGCGAGGAGCGGATCTGCACCAGCTCCACCAGCGTCGGATCCAGTCCCTCACGTGCTGCCGCGTCCAGGCCGATCACGGCGCGGAACGCCTTCGGGGCCAGCTTGGCGAAGTTGATGCGGGCGGCACTGCGGTTGATCTCTGTCGTCGTCATGTGTACGAATCTAGTGAGACAGAAGACCGGTGACAGGGTGCACTTCTATGGCAGATTCATGGGTCAATTCGGCGGAGATCCTGGGCGCCGACCTGCATCTGGAGCTCACCGGCGGTGGCAGCCGACGGGCGGCTCTGATGCGTGCGCTGCGGGACGCGATCCGGACCGGTCGGCTCGCGCCCGGCGCCCGGCTGCCGCCGTACCGTTCGCTCGCCGCCGATCTCGGTATCGCCCGCAACACCGTGGCCGACGCCTATGCCGAGCTGGTCGCGGAGGGCTGGCTCACCGCGCGACAGGGCTCGGGGACCCGCGTCGCGCGTCGCACGGAACCGACCACGCCCGTCCGCAGACCGCGCACCGCGACACCCGAACACCGGCCGGTGTACGACCTCATGCAGGGCCGCCCCGATCCGTCCGCCTTCCCCCGCGCCGCCTGGCTGGCCTCCACGCGCCGGGCGCTGACCGCCGCACCGCACGACACCTTCGGGCCCGGTGATCCGCGGGGACGGCCGGAGCTGCGCGAGGCGCTGGCGGAGTATCTGGGCCGGGTGCGCGGGGTGCGGACCGACCCCACCCGGATCGTGGTGTGCTCGGGCGCCGCGCACGCGCTGCGGCTTCTCGCGCAGGTGGTGGGCGGGCGGTGGGGCGTCGAGGAGTACGGGCTGCCCTTCCACCACAGCCTGCTGACCGACAGCGGCGTGCGGACTGTGTCCCTGCCGGTCGACGAACACGGCGCGGTCATCGCCCTGTTGGGCAGGGCACGGGCCGTCCTGCTCACTCCGGCCCATCAGTTCCCGACCGGCGGCCCGCTGCACCCCGAACGGCGGTCGGCCCTCGTGGACTGGGCACGGTCGACGGGCGGTCTGGTCCTGGAGGACGACTACGACGGCGAGTTCCGCTACGACCGCCGGCCCGTGGGCGCCGTGCAGGGCCTGGATCCGGACCGGGTGGTGCTGATGGGGTCCGTGAGCAAGAGCCTCTCCCCCACCCTGCGGATCGGCTGGATGGTGCTTCCGCCACAGCTGCTGGACGACGTCGTGGCGGCGAAGGGCGAGCGCGAGCAGTTCTCCAGCGCCACCGAACAGCTCACGCTCGCGGACTTCGTCCGGTGCGGGGCGTACGACCGCCATGTCCGCAGGATGCGGCTGCGGTACCGCCGCCGGCGCGACCGGCTCGTCGCGCTGCTGGCGAAGCGGGCGCCGCAGGTCCGGGTGACGGGGATCGCGGCCGGACTGCACGCCGTACTGGAGCTGCCGCCGGGGACGGAGCGGGCCGTGGTGAAGGCGGCGGCCTGGCAGGGACTCGCGGTCGAGGGGCTCGCCGACTTCCGCCGTCCCGGCGGCCCGGGCGTGGAGGCGGACGGGTTCCGGGACGGACTGGTCGTCGGGTACGCCACCCCGCCCGAGCATCTGTACGCGGGAGCCCTGGACGCCCTGTGCCGCGCGCTCCCGCCGCCCTGACGCGCACTGCCGCCGGCGGGACGCGCGGCGACCGGAAGACCCTCCCACCTGGATCAACCTTAAGAAAAGTTAAGGAAGTTGCGGGTGAGGACCTTGAGTCGGACCACCCGCCTACTCGTACGTAGGGGCACACGGAACCGACCCGACAGGAGTCCCACGTGTCCCGCAAGAAGACCCTCACCGGTAAGAAGAAGATCGCTCTGCTCGTCGGCGCAGCAACCGTCGTCGGCGGTGGGGCTTTCGCGATGACCGGCACCAGCCAGGCATCGGTCGCCTGCGACGGGCTCGTCACGGCCCTGCAGAACAACGAGCGGTTCATCGCCGACCAGCGCGCCACCCCGGACGCGCAGTCCGAGGCGCGTATCGCCAACCGGCAGGCCGTCATCGAGGAGATCAAACGCAAGCAGGCCGCCTCGGGTTGTGAAGTCGGCACAGGGGGCGGCGAGGCGGCCCAGCCGCCCGCGCAGCAGCCCCCGGCGCAGGAGCAGCCGCCCGCCGAACCCCCGGCGCAGGCCCCGCCGGCCGAGGAGCAGCCGCCCGCCGAAGGGGGCGGCGAGGAGGCCGGCGGCGGTGACGCCGGAGCCGTGGGCGAGGTCGTCTGCGCCGGTTCGACCGTGACGCTGTCCGGCGAGGCCGGTGAGCCCGCCGCCTCCAGCAACCAGTTCCCGGTCGGCACCACGCTCAAGGTGACCAACCTCGACAACAACAAGTCGACGACGGTGAAGGTCGCGTCCACCTCCGGAAGTTGCGCGCTGCTGAACAACGCCGCCTTCGAGCAGGTGCGGGAGCCGGGCAAGTTCCTGATCCGCAAGGCGCGCATCGAGCGCGTGGGCTGACCCGGCACAGTCCGGTGAGCTGACCCGGCACAGCCCGGGCCGGTGCCCGTCCGTCCTCCGGAGCTGTCACCCGAGGCGTCCACACGCTCCGGGTGACCGGAAGGCCTGTTCCGCACTCATACGGTGGGGCGCTGCCCGCCCCCGCCTTGGGGAGTAGCGCCCGTGCGGAACGGGACAGGCGGACGCGGCAGCGCCCGGGCCGGCGCGCGGGGTGACCCGTCCGCGCCCACCGGACGAGCCGCGGTTCGCCACCCCCGACGAGCCGCGGCTCCCCACCCGTCAGGTCCCCTCACGGGAGCCGCGGCTCCCCCTCGCGGGCCGGCAGCTGCGCCTCGGCCTCGGCGAGGATCTCGGTCAGCCGCAGCCCGAACGCGAGGTCACAGCTGTGCGGCCGCCCCGTGCGGGCCGACTCCACCAGCGCGTCCAGCGCGGCCCCGAACGACCCGACCGCGTCCCCCCACTCCGGCAGCGCGGCCGTCCCCGGCTCGCCCACGAGATCGATGCTCACGCCCGAGGCCCTCACCGGAGCGCTCAGCCCCAGGGTCGCCGTGCTCGAAGCGCCCGACGCGTGGCGCAGCACCAGATGCACGGTGTCCTCGGGCCCTGGGGCGGCCGTCACCCGGGTCACGTCGCCGAGCACCGGGATCAGTACGGACAGCACATGCGGGCCGACGTCCCACAGCCCGCCCTTCTCGCGCCGCCAGGGCGAGGCGGCGTACGGGCTGTCGCTGTCGTGCGCGAACAGCGAACCGAGCCACCGCGCATGGGCCGTGTACCAGCCCTTCGCCGCGGCCTGATCCTCGATCCAGGCCGCGGTCTCGGTGGCGAAACGCAGCGTGCAGAACACCACGGACGCCACCCCGGCCCGCTCGGCCGCGTCCGCCGTGGCCCGGGCGGCGGCCACGTCCGTCGCCACCGGCTTGTCCAGCAGCAGATGGCAGCCGGCCGCGGCGGCCCGCGCGGCGAGCGGCGCCTGGATGTCCGGCGGCAGGGCGAAGGCCGCGATGTCGCAGGAGGCGAGCAGCTCGTCGGCGCCGTCCTCCCCGGTGTACGCGGCCGTGCCGTGCGCCGCGGCGATCGCCTCGGCGGCCTCGGGCCGCCTGGCCCACACTCCCGCGAACTCGACACCGGGATGGGCGGCAAGGGCGGGCGCCTGGGTGCGCTCGGCCCACGGGCCGGCGCCGAAGAGTCCGATACGCAGCTGCTTCGCGGGGGTCGTCATGCGGCCCAGTGTGCCCGGCGGAGAAAAATTCCGGGGGAACGGAGCGGGGGCGGTGCTACGTTTCCGATGCCGGCCGCGGGACTCCGGTGCGACTTCCGAGACATGCTTCTGACGCAGTGATTTCGCCGTTCGCACCCCCATTCCCCGGCCGGCTCCAGTGCTTGTGGGGCCCGGGGGGAGACCATGGCGGACGCCGCCGAGACATCTGCCGATCTGGTCGCGGCCGAGGACGTACTGCTCTTCGTGAACGCGGCGATCACGGCGACCGGACAGCGGGAGTTCCGCTCGACGGCCGGCGAGCAGCAGCTCTCCCTGGCGTTTCTGCACGAGTACGTGTGCACCAACTACCGGACCGTGTACGCGGCGGCGCTGGCGCTGGACATCAACGACCACAATGCGGCCGGCATCATCGAACGACTGCTGCGCACGGCGGGTGACACCGACGGCCCGCAGAAGCTCACCGAGGGCCGGCTGATCGCCGCGCGGCTGGCGGCGCTGCCGCCGCAGCGCGTGTACCGGCTGTTCCGCGCGCTGCGCACCGCCAAGGTCAACAACCGCCGTACCCGGGCGATCCAGCGCGACTGGCTGCGGGCCCGCCCCGATCTCGGCCATGACGCGGTGAAGTACCGCAGCGGGCTGAGAGCGGCCGCACGGCACACGCATCTCCCGTTCGGGGCAGGGTCCCTGGACGAGGAGTACGGCGATTTCCTCTTCCGTCCCGGCCGGCGGATCCGGTACGAGGACGCCTTTCTGGACGCGTACCGACGGGCCCACTACGAACGTGAGGCGGTCTACGAGCTGCCGTTCACCGTGGCCGAAGGTTTCGCCGCCAGGCACGGGATCCCGCGCGGGGTGTTCCTGGAGCGGATCGCGCCGCGGATGACGCGGCTGGAGCGGCTGCGTACGCAGGGCTCCGGCACGACGGCGGATCTCAGCGTCATGCCGCTCACCCGGCTGTGCCTCTATGTCCTGTCGCTCACCCGGCAGGAGCGCGTGGACCGGCGGGCGGAGCTGACGGGTGCCCTGCGGGCGGCGGCGCTGCGGGCCGCGGGGCCGCACGCCGGTACCTGGGGCAGGGTGGCCGCCGTGCTGGACGACAGCTACTCGTCCTACGGCTCGGGGGTGAAGCGCCGTCGGCCGCTCGCCGTGGCGCTCGGATCGCACTTCCTGCTGGAGGCGCTGGCCGGGTCGTACCGCGCGCACTGGACCTCGGGCGCCGGGGATCCGCTTCTGGTGCGCCCGTGGGGGCCGAGCCCGGTCGGGACCCGCATCCTCGACGCACTGGAGCACTCCCCCGACCGCCTGGTGATCGTTTCGGACGGCTGGGACAACGCGCCGCCCGGGCTGGCAGGCGAGGTGCTGCGCGTCTGGCGGACCCGCCTCGATCCGGACCGGCGCACAAGTGTCGTGCATGTGAACCCTGTATACGACGCGGACGGGTTCGACGTCCGCCGGCTCACGCCGGGCGTGCCGACAGCGGGCATCCGCGACGCGGAGGATCTGACGGCGCTGGTGGAGATCGCGCAGTTCGCCGAGGGCCGCACACGGCTGGGCGAACTCCAGGCCTATCTCGACCGCCGCTGCGGCCAGTTCCTGCACCGCCATCAGGAGGGGGCACGATGAACAAGCTGGACATGACCGGCCTGACCGCGGCGCCCGGCCAGACGTGGGGCGGTATCCGCCTGGTGCCCCTGCTGCGCGACAAGCCGGTGGACGGGCTGCGGCTGCGCCACGAGGTCTACGGCCCCGGATACGGCGCGGTGGAGACCGGGCCCCGGACGTCCTACCTCTCCTACGTCCCGCACGGCTTCGTCGCCGACTGGTCGGGCGACGGCAGCCGGTCGGCCACGTACGGAACCCAGCTGGGCGACGGCAGCCCGGTGACCATTCCCGTGCGCCGTCACCACCGGCTCGCCAAGCGCCGCTCCGTGAAGGGCGTCAGCGAGCAGAGGCTGCGCTTCCTGCCGCTCCATCTCGCCCTGGACGGCTATCTGGCACTGCACTTCAACGGGCCGTCCGTCGTCTGGGACGAGTGGTCCCAGCAGGCCGTGCGCCGGGGACTCTCCCCGCGCGCGGAAGCGGCCTGGGCCGGGTGGCAGGTGCGTGGTCTCGCGGAAGCGCTGCGGCTCTTCGAGATCCACCCGGACCAGTGCGGCGTGCTCGTGTACGCGGCGGACTCGCTCGCCGCGGCCTTCGTCGTTCCGCACCCCGAGGACTACCGCGCCCTGCATCCGTCGCTGATCGAGGATCTGTACGGCGAGCTGGTGCACCAGTACGCCTTCTTCGGCGCCGCGGTGCCCGCCTTCGAGGCCAGGATCCGCGACAGCCGCCACCTCACGACACTCGCCGATCTGCGGGCGGCAGCGCTGGCACAGGAGCGCAGCTGGACCGCGGCCCACGCCACCCTGTTCGCGAACCGGCTGCTCGACCCGTCGTACCTCTACGAACGGGTCTACCGGATGCAGTCGTTCGTGCTGTGGCGCTTCCTGCCCTCCTTCAGCCGCGGCGAGGCGGAGCAGCACATCGGCGAGGTCATCACGGACCACAAGGGCCGGGTCGCCTATCTGAAGACCTTTCGTCTGTCCGAGGCTCAGATCCGCCGCGGCCATCTGCTGAACCGGCTGCACGACCACGACTGGCATCTGGGCCGGACGGCGCAGTCGCTCGGCACCACTGAGGCCGATCTCGTCCGAAGAATCCGTGACGCGGGCTTCTCGTCCCTGCTCAAGCACGGGGTCGAGAGGGTGGCCAAGGGCTAAAATCCGGGCTCCACGGGGGGCGGCGCGGACGGGCGGCGCCCGCGGCAGGTGAGCGGCAGGAGCAGCCCGCATGACGCGCGTGTTCATAGCTTCGTCGACGGAGGGCCGGCCGTTCGCGCAGGCCGTGGCGGCCGTGCTGGCGCGGCAGGGGGTGGAGCCGCTGCTGTGGTGGAGCCAGCAGTGTTTTCCACCCGGGATGACCCTGCTCGACTCGCTGCTGCGGCTGCTGAACGAGGCGGACGGCGCGCTGATCATCGCCACTCCGGACGACCGGACCACGCGGCGCGGGGCCACGAGCTACGCCCCCGCGAGCAACGTCCTCCTGGAGTACGGGCTGTTCACCGGACGGCTCGGCCAGGCACGTGTGGCGATCGTGACGGTGGGGGATCCCGATCTGCCCTCCGACCTCGGCGGAGTCGTCCATCTGCGGCTCGGCCCGCCGGAGGCGCACCAGGACCCCTCGGTGTACGAATCGGTGGAGATCGAGCCGCGGATCGTGCCGTGGCTGCGCACCCTGGACGCGGTGAGCAGCAACGGCGCGCGGATCGCCGGTCTGCTCACCCGCCTCGCCCCGCAGGCCAAACCGCGCGACCGGGTACGGCTCAAGGCACGGGTGCTGTGCGACCAGCTGGACTCGCGGGCCTTCCCCAAACTGCCCGAGCCGCAGGTCCTCGACATCCTGCGGCGCTACGCCCTCTCGTACGGGCGCGAAGAGCGGGTCGGACATACGGTGAAAACGCCGGTCGCGGGCTATCTCGATCTGACGCGCGTCGCTCCGGAATCCCTCGACCAGCGGGTCCTGGCAGGCCACCTGGCCTACCATGTGGCCGAACTGGTCAGCCGAAAGGTAATGCGACCGACACTGCTCGCCGTTTCCAAGGTGGCGGCCACCGGTATTTTGAGCGCGGCAGCCGACTTGCTACCCTTCCCAGCCGTCTACGTAAGTCCCTATGGCCCGAACCGTGACAACCCCGTCGAGGGTTTTTACGAGAAGGGCGATCGTGCTGTCCTGTTGCACGATGTGGCCCTGAGTGGACATCATCTGGTCGATTGCATGACCGCCCTGAGGTCCGCAGGCATCAATGCCCGACACATTGTTGCGCTCGCCGAACACGACGGTCAGAACGAGGCGCTCGATTCATTGCTCGAAGAAAACGGGATCATGATGCACACCGCCGTGAAGTTCACCCCAGGCACCGGACGCGGCCCGCAGGCGGTGGAGACCATCCAGCCCCTCGGCATCACCGGTGCCCCGGACGCGGAGACCCCCTCGCCGTGTCTGTTGTGCGATGTGCTGCACGACGCCGAGACCACGCCGTTCCGCAGCCTGTTCGAGCGTGCGGAACTGCCGCGCGAGCTGCTGGCGGAGGCCGACGGCTTCGTGGTCGTCGCCGACGTCGCCCCACTGACCCGGGGGCATGTGCTCATCGTCCCGGACGAGCACGCCCTGTCGATGTCCGCCCTGCCGGCCGCGTCGCTGGAGACGCTGGAAATGCTGCGCAGGCACGTCACCTCGGTCATCCGCGAGGGGTACGCGTCGGACGTCGTCGCATTCGAGCACGGAATGTGCGACCCCACGGTGCGTTCCTCCTGTGGAATCGACCATGCACATCTGCATGTCCTGCCGCTGGACCAGTCCGTCACCGATGGCTTCCGGGAGCGCTTCGCATGCCGGGAAATCGGATCCCTGTCCGAACTGCCGCAGGCCAACGACGCGCAACAGGAATACCTTCTGCTGATCGACCAGGAAGGCAGGCACCATTTCGCCCCGACCCAGGTGTCGACGAGCCAGTACTTCCGCAAGATGATCGCCGATAAGACCGGCGAGCTGCTCTGGAAATGGAGCGACAAAGTCCTGCTGGGCGACCGCGCGGAGACCCGCAACCGGATTCTGGAGCTGCACCGTGTCTTCGGCGTATCCGGCGCATCCGGCGTATTCGGCACCTTCGGCTGAGGGGACCTCACCCGCCGCCGGGCCGGGCCACCGGTCCGGCGTAACACGGGGTTCACAGTCGGGCAACGGCCGGGAAATCGCGTCTTGCCAAGCTGCGCGGCATACCGCTGGACCCGCAAAGGATGAGGCCCGTGACCTTCAAGGCTGAGTACATCTGGATCGACGGCACCGCGCCGACGGCCAAGCTTCGCTCCAAGACGAAGATCCTCACCGAGGCCGGCGGCGAGCTGCCGATCTGGGGCTTCGACGGGTCCAGCACCAACCAGGCCGAGGGGCACGCCTCCGACTGTGTCCTGAAGCCGGTCTTCTCCTGCCCCGACCCGATCCGCGGCGGCGACGACCTGCTGGTGCTGTGCGAGGTCCTCAACACGGACATGACGCCGCACCCCTCCAACACCCGGGCGCAGCTGGCCGAGGTGGCGGCGGGGTTCACCGCGCAGGAGCCGATCTTCGGTATCGAGCAGGAGTACACGTTCTTCAAGGGCAGCCGCCCGCTCGGCTTCCCGGAGGGCGGCTTCCCGGCCGCACAGGGCGGCTACTACTGCGGTGTCGGCGCGGACGAGATCTTCGGCCGTGACGTCGTCGAGGCCCACCTGGAGAACTGTCTCGCGGCGGGTCTCGGGATCTCCGGCATCAACGCCGAGGTCATGCCCGGCCAGTGGGAGTTCCAGGTCGGCCCGCTCGCCCCGCTGGAGGTCTCCGACCAGCTGTGGATCGCGCGCTGGCTGCTCTACCGCACCGCCGAGGACTTCGAGGTCTCCGCGACGCTCGACCCGAAGCCGGTGAAGGGCGACTGGAACGGCGCCGGTGCGCACACCAACTTCTCGACCAAGGCGATGCGCGAGGGCTACGACGCGATCATCACCGCCTGCGAGTCGCTGGGCGAGGGCTCCAAGCCGCTCGACCACGTCAAGAACTACGGCGCCGGCATCGACGACCGGCTGACCGGGCTGCACGAGACCGCCCCGTGGAACGAGTACAGCTACGGCGTCTCGAACCGCGGCGCCTCGGTGCGCATCCCGTGGCAGGTCGAGCAGGACGGCAAGGGCTACATCGAGGACCGCCGCCCGAACGCCAACGTCGACCCGTACGTGGTGACCCGTCTGCTGGTGGACACCTGCTGCACCGCTCTGGAGAAGGCCGGACAGGTCTGATCCCGCCCGTTCCGCACCAGGGGCGCCCGCCGTACCGGCGGGCGCCTCTTGCTGTTCCCGTCACCGGGTGGCCGGGCCGTCCCGCGAGATCTGTGTCTCGATCCGTGAGAGGGCCCCTCCTTCGCACGCCGTTCATCTGATTCAATGGGCCCATGGCCAGCCTTGAGAACCCCGCGACAGGTCGCACCGACCTCGAGCCGTTCTGGCCCTCCCGGCAGCACCACGACTTCGACCGGGTGTGTTGCCGCGCGGTGAACGCGCAGGCCCTCTAAAGCCGTTCCGGCCTTCGGCCAGCGCGCACGACGTACGTCCGTCCTCTGACGACTCGACGACTCCTCCGCGCGAAAGAGCTGACCTCTCATGGCGAACTCCCGATCCTTCTCCGCCGTCCACTCCCCCGCGCCCGCGGCCCCCACCGTGCAGGGGACCGGCCCCGGCGCCCTGCACCCCGGCCGTCACCGGCTGCGTGCCATCGACCGCGACGAGGTCGTGCCGCTCGGCAGCCTCGGCAGTCTCGTGAACGTGATGGACTTCCTGCCGCCGGGCGCCACCTGGCTGCCCGCGCCGCAGCACAATGTGTCCGGGCTGCCGGGCCGGCCGCCGATGCTCGGCTATCTGGTCCTCGTCCCGGCCGAGCAGCAGGGCCCGACCGGGCTCCTGCCGGAGCCCGCGCGTCTCGACACCGGCGAGGGTGCCGGTCCCGTGCGGATCGACGCGTCCGAGCGCACCGCGTATGTGGACGGCCGGATGCTCGACCTGACGTATCTCGAATTCGAGCTGCTGGCGCACCTGGTGGCGCATCCGCAGCGGGTGCACACCCGCGACCAGTTGGTGACCACGGTGTGGGGCTACGGCCATGTCGGCGACGGCCGGACCGTCGACGTCCATGTCGCCCGTCTGCGCCGCAAGCTGGGCGCCGACCACCGCCGGACGATCCAGACCGTTCGGCGGGTCGGCTACAAGTACGCGCCCTGACCCGGCGCCTGACCCGGCCCCCAGGGGGTAGCCGAGGGGCCCGGCCCGCCGTGCGGCGGACCGGGCCCCTCGGCATCAGATCCCTCAGGTACGCGCCCTGACCTTCCGTACGGCGCCGACCGCCGCGTCGACCAGCACGAACGCCAGCAGGGAGATGCCCAGCAGCGGCACGAACCAGCCGACGAGGGCCGTGGCCGCGGCGAGCGGCAGCAGGGCGGTGACGGGCGCCTTCCGCCAGGCTCCCCGCGGTATCGGCCGGCCTCCGGCGAGCGTGCTCCCCTTCGTGGGCCGGCGCAGCCACCACATGCGGTAGCCCCACAGGATCAGCAGGATCAGGGCCAGCGCGAGGGCCGCCAGGGCCAGCTGGTTCGCCAGGCCCAGGAAGACGCCCATGTGCGCGTCGATACCGAAGCGGGTCAGCTTGGCGAGCACCGGGTAGTCCGCGAACCGGAGTTCGTCGATGACCTTGCCGTTCGCGGGGTCGACGGCGACGGAGTCGAGGTGGACGGGGAACACGGTGTCCGTCTCCTTGACCACATAGCCGGTGCCCTCGGCGGGCATCGTGATCGCCAGTTTGCCGTCGATCCCCGAGGCCTGTGCGGACCGGAGGGCCTGGTCCACACCGACGTCCGCACCCTGGTGGGCTTCTCCGGCGCCGTCGCCGTGCCCCGCGTGTTCACCGCCGGCGGCGGCACCGGGCTCGACGGCCGCGGAGACGGCGGGGGTGGCGCCGCCGAGCTGGTCCTGCACCGCGCCGATGTTCTCGCCCGCGTACCGCGACCAGGTCAGACCGGTGGCGGAGAGCAGCACGAGACCGATCACGGCCCACAGACCGACGGTGCCGTGCCAGGAGAGCGTCCTGCGGCGGCCCTTGGTCCCGCGCTCGGGCACGAACAGGGCGCGCTTCGAGCTGCGCCGGCGGCCGATCCACAGCAGCAGACCGCCCAGCGCGACCACCCACAGCCAGCTGGCGGCCAGTTCGCTGTAGTGGCGGCCGAAGTCGCCGAGGAGGAGGTCCCGGTGCAGGCTGTCGATCCAGCTGCGCAGCGGGAGGGCACCCGAACTGCCGTAGGAGGGCAGCTCGCCGCGGACCTCCGCGGTGTACGGGTCGACGAAGACGGCGAGGGACTTGCCCTCTTCGACACCGGGGGCGTCCATCAGGACGCGGGTGGTGGCGCCGTCCTCGGAGCTCGGCCAGACGCCGGTCACCGTGCCGTCGGGCCGGGCGTCGCGGGCGGCCTGGACCTGGGTGCTCAGCGGCAGGGCACGGTCGCCGGCCGGGACCTCCAGCTCGTGGCTGTAGATGACCTTTTCGGCCTGGAACGAGAGGGCGTAGAGCAGCCCGCTGGCGGCTGCGGCGAGCAGCAGCGGCGCGATGAGCAGACCGGCGTAGAAGTGGATACGCAGGACGAGGGGCCGCAGGGCACTCCAGGTGGAGCCCGTCGGTGACTCCTGCTCGGTTTCAGTTCTGCCTTGGGCAGGGGCGTCAATGGCCATGATGATCCTGGGGAGTTGATGTCGACATGGGGGAATCGGCCCCAGGTCAGACGGCTGCTCCGGGGGCCGTGGCGCGGGGTGCGAGGAGCGCGGGCGGCCCGCGGCGCACCAGGGTGTGGCCGAGGACGACGCTGCGGCGCCGGACGGCGGCGGACCGGCGGCGCGCGAGGGGCCGCGGCGGTTCGGGCAGCGCGGGGACGGCGAGCAGGAGCCGCAACGGTGTGAAGGCGAGCGCGCCGACGGCGGCGGCGACCCGGAACACGGCGGTCTCGCCGCGGGCCAGCCACAGAGCGCAGAGAACGGCGGCGAGGAGGTGGGCGGCGAGCATGCCGCCGGAGGAGTGTCCGAAGAGGCCGTCGACCGTGGTGTCGACAGCCATGGTGTCGGCGGACAGGGAGCCCGGCGGTGTGGGGCCGGCCACCATGGTGCCGGCGGACGCGCCGTGGTCGTGCGAGTGGGAGGGGCCGCCCGTGTGCGGCTGGGCGCTGCTGAAGAGCAGATGCAGCGCACCCTGCACGGCGAGCACACCGGTGCCGATGGCGAGGCCACCCCTGCGGCGGGCGCCGGCGAGCCAGGCCACCGCCGCGGTCACGGCGAACGCGGGCAGCAGCACGGCGAACGGGATGTCCTGCCCAGACATGAACGAATGCCCCATCGCAGCCAATGCGGTGCAGACAGCCGCGAAGAGTGCGGCCCGCAGGGCGCGCATCGGCGACCGGGCATCTGTCATGGTCCGCACATGCTGCCATCCCGCACCGGGAAATGGGCACCCGCGGGCGGGATTCGTCCGACCGCCTCCGGCGTTTCCGGGCTCGGGCGACCCCGGATCGCCCGCAATCGGCCGCGATCCGGCGCGATCCGCGTGATTTCTCTTCTACCGGCAGAACTCCTGGTCAGCGCGGACAGGATGGAGGCAGGGTCGGGTGCATGAGACTTCTGATGCTCGGAGGTACGGAGTTCGTCGGTCGCGCGATCGTCGAATCGGCCCTCGCCCGGGACTGGCACGTGACCGTCTTCCACCGCGGGCGGCACCCCGCACCGCCCGGCGTCACGGAGCTGCTCGGCGACCGCACCACGCCGGACGGTCTCGCGGAACTCGCCGAGGGCCGGTGGGACATGGTCGTCGACACCTGGTCCGCCGCGCCGTCGGTGGTACGGGACTCGGCCCGGCTTCTCGCCGGCCGGGTGGACCGCTACCTCTATGTGTCGAGCTGCTCGGTGTATGCCGCGCCCCATACGGCCGGGTACGACGAGACCGCACCCGTGGTCGACGGCTCGGCGGACGCGGGCGACGTGGCGTACCCGGAGGCGAAACGCGGTGGTGAACTCGCCGTCGTGGAGGCGTTCGGCGAGGACCGTTCGCTGCTGGTGCGCGCCGGGTTGATCATCGGCCCCTGGGAGAACATCGGCCGGCTGCCGTGGTGGCTGCGGCGGACCGCCCGCGGGGGCCCGATGACGGCGCCCGGCCCACGGGACACACCCCTCCAGTACATCGATGTGCGCGACCTCGCCGACTGGACGCTCTCGGCCGCGGAGCGCGGGCTGAGCGGTCCGTACAACCTGGTGAGCGAGGCGGGGCACACGACCGTCGAGGGGTTGCTGGAGGCGTGCGTCCGGGCCACGGGCGCGGACCCGGAGCTGCGCTGGACGGACCCCGAGGTGATCCTGGCGGCGGGCGTGGAGCCCTGGACCGACCTGCCGATCTGGGTGCCCCGGGAGCAGTTGCCGGAACTGCACCATGCGGTGCACGGCGTCGGGGTCGCCAAGGCGCTCGCGGCGGGCCTGCGATGCCGGCCGGTCGGGGAGACGGTGGCGGACACCTGGGAGTGGCTCCAGTCGATCGGCGGCGAAGCACCGCAGCGGCCCGACCGGCCGGTGGTGGGCCTGTCCGCGGCCGCGGAGGCGAAGCTGCTGGGCACGTGAACGCGCCGGCGGGGCTGGGATTCCAGCCCCGCCGACGCGTTCGGGGTGCCTGGCTCAGGTCCGGGTCGGGCGTCCGGGTGCGCCGGGGTTCGACCCCGATCGGGCGTCCGGGCACGGGGGTTCGGGCACGGGGGTTCGGGCACGGGGGTTCGGGCACGGGGGTTCGGGCACGGGGGTTCGGGCACGGGGGTTCGGGCACGGGGGTTCGGGCACGGATCGGCGACCGGCTTCGGGCGCCCGCGGTCAGGCCCGGCCGCCGTGCACAGCCCCGGGGCCCGAGCCCCGGAATCCGCGCACCCGGTACCGCGCCGACCTCAGCGGCCCGCCGGTACCGGTGCCGCGTGCCGGCCCTGACCCGCCGCCGGCGGCCCCTCTCCGTGTTCCATGCTCGGCAGCCACCGCAGCCCCCTGGGCGTACGCCAGTTGCGTTCCCCGAGCAGCGCCATCACCGACGGCAGCAGCACCATCCGGACGACCGTCGCGTCCAGCAGCACCGCCACCGCGAGGCCCACTCCCATCTGCTGCATGTCCTGCATGGACAGCGTGCCGAAGACCGCGAACACCGCGACCATGATCGCCGCCGCGCCCGTCACCGCGCCGGCCGTACGGCGGATGCCCTCGCTGATCGCGGCGCGGGTGTCCGCGCCGCGGTCTCGCGCCTCGCGGATCCGGGACACCACGAACACGTGGTAGTCCATCGACAGTCCGAACAGCACCACCAGGACGAACAGCGGCATCCACCCCTCGATCGCGCCCACGGCCTCGGTGCCGAGCGCGGAGGCTCCCCAGCCGTGCTGGAAGACCGCGGTCATGACGCCGTACGCGGCGGCCACCGAGAGCAGGTTGAGCAGGATCGACGTCACGGCGATGACGTACGAGCGGAAGCACAGCAGCATCAGGAGGAAGGTGACGGCCGTGATGAAGACGAACACCGGCACGATGCCGCGCTTCAGCTGGTCGTTGAAGTCGACGGACTCCGCCAGCTCACCGCCGACGCGTACCTGTGCGCCGGTGCCGTCGAATGCGGCCGGGACCGTCGTGTCGCGCAGTTCGGCGAGTGCGGCCTCGGAGCGGTCGTCGCTGCCGTTGCCGGGAAGGTTCACCTCGATCTCGGCGATGTTCTTCGCCGCGTGCACGGTGACGTTGTCGAACCCGGCGAGCGCTTCGCGTACCGGCGCGGCGGTGATGTCGTCCGCCGTGACGACCACGAGCGCCGGCTCGGGACCGACGGGGAACGCCTGGGTGATCTTCTTGTGCGCCACCGAGAGGGCGGAGTCCGAGCCGAACTGCTTTTCCATGCCGAGCTGTTCGGTCTTCATGCCCAGTGCCGGGGCCGCCAGCACCAGCAGGACGGCGACCGCGCCGAGGGCGAACAGCTTGGGCCTGTTCAGGACGGGCTTCAGCACGGCGCCCGCGATCGCGCCGCTCTCGTGCACGCCCTTCTTCTTGCGGCGGTTGAGGAAGGGCAGCCGGCCCGCGTCGATCCGGTCGCCCAGCCAGGCCAGCAGGGCGGGCAGGACGGTCACCGAGCCCAGCATGGCGATGAAGACGACGAGGATCGTGGCGAGGGCGAACCCCTTGAAGAGCATCAGCCCGGACAGGAACATCCCGGCCATCGCCATCATGACGGTCACGCCGGAGACGAGGACGGCGCGTCCGCTGGTGGCGGCGGCGATCCGCAGAGCGGTGTCGGCGTCGTGACCGGCGGCCCGCTCGTCGCGCTCCCGGCGCAGGTAGAACAGGCAGTAGTCGACTCCGACGGCGAGTCCCATCAGGAACATCACGGAGTACGTCGTCTGGAACAGATGCAGCTGATGGCTGGCGAGGGAGAGGAGGCCGAAGGCCGCCATGCACGCCGTCAGTGCGAGGGCGACCGGCAACAGGGCGGCGACGACCGCACCGAAGGCGACCAGCAGGATGCCCAGCGCCAGCGGTACGGCGGTGAACTCGGCCTTCTGGAAGTCCTCGGAGAGCAGGTCGCCGAGCCACTTCTCGGCGCTCGCCTGCCCGAACTGGTGCACCTCGACGCCGTCCCGGCCCGCTGCCGTGTCGCGTACGGCGTCGAGCACGGGCTGCACCCGGTCGGCGGCCGTTTTCGCGTCACCCTTGATCTCGAAGCGGATCAGGGCCTCCCGGTCGTTCCCGGAAGCCAGCGGCGGCTCGACCTTGGCGGCCTCGCCCGTCTTCCCGATCGCCGCGGCCAGATCGCGTGCCGTGTCCTTCCAGCCGCCCGCGGTCCGGCTGCTGACCAGGACCAGTTCGCCGGCCGGCCGGTCGAGGCCCGCGTCGTCCAGCATCTTCTGGGCCCGCGCGGAATCGCCCGTGCCCTGCTCGGACTCGGACATCTCGACCATGCCGGAGGCCCCGCCGGCCACGGTGGCCAGGACGACGAAGAGGAGCCAGCCGATGATCGCCGTCTTCCGGTGGTGTGCGCTCCACACACCCATACGTGCTGCGAGGTTGCCCCTCATGACGTTTTCGCCCCCATGGTCCATCGATTCACGCGCCGGGCCGGCGCCGAACGTGCCGAAGCAAGTCGAAACAAGTCGAACGACTCGAGTACGACGCTAGAAACCGGCGGGCCCGCGCCCCAGCCGTCAGGACCCCCGCCCACGGAGCCATAGGGCGAGCTCAGGAGGGTGGTGCTGGGTACACCCCCGTTCGGGGTCCGGACCCAGTGCCCCGGCACATGTGCCACGGCCACACTGGGGCCTGAGACCGATCAACGAGGGGAATCCCGATGAAGTCGACGAAGGCACGAGAAGCGGTGACCGCCGGCGCCCAGGGGCTGGCGCTGAGCCTGATGGCACTGATCGGATCGATCACGCTCTTCGTCCTGGCGGTGGTCTCCATCTCCCTGATCCCGATCGGTGTGGGGGTGTTCACCACCCCGCCGATACTCCAGGCGGTGCGGGCGCACACCAACCAGCGCAGGCTCCTCGCCGCCCAGTGGTCGCGCACGCGAATCCCCGTCCGCTACCGCCCGTTCCCGCGCGATCTGCGCGGCGGCATCACGGGGCAGGTCGAGCGCTGCACCGTGATGCTCAAGGACCCCGCGACCTGGCGGGACCTCCAGTGGATGCTGGTCGACATGACGGCGGGTGCCACCGTCGCGATCCTCGCGCCGGGGCTGATCCTGGAGGGCGTCTTCGGTCTGCTGCTCGCCGCCGGTCTGTGGAACCCGGTCGTCGACGCGGGGGGCACGTACTGGTACGCCTTCATCCCCGTCACCGGCTGGGGCACGGCAGGCCTCGCCGCGCTGCTCGGCCTGTTCTGGCTGCACCTCGCTCTCCGGGTCAACCCGGTACTCGTGCGCACCCACTTCAGGATCGCCGGCTCGGTGCTGGTCCCGGGCCGCGAGGACGAGCTGGAGGAGCGCATCGACCGGCTGACCGAGACCCGGCACGACGCCCTGGACACCTCGGCGGCCGAACTGCGCCGCATCGAGCGCGATCTGCACGACGGCGCACAGGCCCGGCTGGTCGCGATGGGCATGAACCTCGGCACCATCGAGGCCCTCATCGAGAAGGACCCGGCGCAGGCGAAGGAGCTCATCTCCAAGGCCCGTGAGTCCTCCGCGGAGGCGCTGACCGAGCTGCGCGACCTGGTCCGCGGCATCCACCCGCCGGTGCTGGCCGAACGCGGGCTGGGCGATGCGGTGAAGGCGCTCGCCCTGCGGCTGCCGGTGACGGCCGAGGTGGACGTGGATCTGCCGGGCCGCGCGGACGCACCGGTGGAGTCCGCCGCGTACTTCGCGGTCAGCGAGGCCCTGACGAACGCGGTCAAGCACGCGGAGGCGGACCGGCTGTGGATCGACGTGTCGTACGCGGACGGTTCGCTGCGGATCGCCGTCACCGACAACGGCGGCGGCGGTGCGCGGATCGGCGCCGGATCCGGTCTCAGCGGCATCGAACGGCGACTCGGTACATTCGACGGAGTACTCGCCGTCAGCAGTCCCGCAGGCGGCCCGACCATGGTCACCATGGAGATCCCTTGCGAGTTGTTCTAGCCGAAGACCTGTTCCTGCTGCGTGACGGTCTGGTGCGCATGCTCGAGGCGTTCGGCTTCGAGATCCTGGCCGCGGTGGAGAGCGGGCCCGAACTGTCCAAGGCACTCGCGGAGCTGGAGCCGGACGTCGCGGTCGTCGACGTCCGGCTTCCGCCGTCGCACACGGACGAGGGGCTTCAGTGCGCGCTGGCTGCGCGCCGGGCGAGGCCCGGCCTGCCGGTGCTGGTCCTCTCCCAGCATGTGGAGCAGCTGTACGCACGGGAGCTGCTGGCCGACGGCAACGGCGGCGTCGGCTATCTCCTGAAGGACCGGGTGTTCGACGCGGAGCAGTTCATCGACGCGGTCCGGCGGGTCGCGGCGGGCGGTACGGCGATGGACCCGCAGGTGATCTCCCAGCTGCTCAGCCGCCGCGCCCGGGACGAGCCGATGGGCGGACTGACCCCGCGCGAGCGCGAGGTCATGGAGCTGATGGCACAGGGCCGGTCCAATGCGGCGATCGCCGCCCAACTCGTGGTCACGGAGCGGGCGGTGGCCAAGCACACCTCCAACATCTTCGCCAAGCTGGGGCTGCCGGTCTCGGACGACGACAACCGTCGCGTCCTCGCCGTTCTGGCCTACCTCGACCACGGCTGAGGGGGCCGCCCTCCTTCCGCTCGGTATGCCGGATTTGGCGATGGAGATTTCTACGAATCCCGGATTGCTTTGAACACCCCATGAGCCCCACCCGTATGGAACGTTGCGCTTCTCCCTCTGCCGGGACCCCCCAAACCCACACCCGGCAACGAAGCAGAGGAGTTCCATGGGACGCAATACGAGAAAACGCTCAACGCTGGCGAACCGGGCGATCGTCGCCTCGGCCGCTCTGATCCTGGGCGGGGGTGGGCTAGTGGCGGTCAACTTCTACGCATCCGCGGGTGAAGGCTGGTCATCCGGTCCGCGAACGCAGCGGGCCGAGAATGCCGGACAACAGGTGTCCACCATTGACTGCCCCGAGGTCGCCAACGAACTTCCCCGTGAAATGCCCAGGCAGGCACGCGGAGAAGTCGACCGTGAACTGGCCGCGATCGACAGCCAGATCACGGACGCGTACAAGAAGTTCGCTGATCAGAAGGAACAGATTCAGCGTGATCCGCAGTTGGCGGAGAACGCGATTCTCAATCCTCTGAAGGACAAGCGTCAGGCGAGCATCGACCGGATCACGAACGCCATCGGCCGAGGTGGCAACAAGCCGCAGGGGATGAACAACCTCGCCCCCTGTTCGCTGCGTGACGACGGCAACGACCAGGGCGACGGCCAGAACCAGGGAGACAACCAGGACGGCAACCAGGACCAGGGCCAGGACGGCGGTCAGGACCAGGGCGGCAACGACCAGGGCCAGGACAACGGCGGGCAGGACCAGGGTCAGGACAACGGCGGTCAGGACGGCGGCCAGGACAACGGCGGCCAGGCCGGTAACGGGCCCCAGGACGACGACTTCGTCGACATCCAGTCCATCGAGCCGAACGTCGACGAACCGCAGGAGGGCAATGACGCCTCCACGGGCTCCTTCGCCACCGATTGCGGGGTGAACGAGAACGGCAAGTTCAACCCGGACAACGTCATCGTCGCCCCCGGTGTCGCCAATGGCGCGCACCATATGCACGACTACGTCGGAAACCAGGCGAACGACGCTTTCGCGAGCGACGACGATCTCGCCAATGGCGACACCACCTGCCAGAACCAGGGTGACAAGTCGACCTATTACTGGCCGGTGCTGCGTCTGCAGAACGGTCAGAACGAGAACGACGCCAATGCGGACGGCGGCGGCAACGACCAGAACGTCGGTGAGATCCAGCAGCCTTCCGAGGTCACGCTGAACTTCGTCGGCAACCCGGTCAGCAAGGTCACCGCGATGCCGCGGTTCCTGCGCATCATCACCGGTGACGCCAAGGCGTTCACCAATGGTGACGCGAATGCCAATGCCTCCTGGAGCTGTACGGGATTCGAGGACCGTCAGCTGAAGGACAAGTACCCGATCTGCCCCGAGGGCAGCCAGGTGGTGCGCTCCTTCAAGTTCCAGAGCTGCTGGGACGGTCAGAACATCGACAGTGCCAATCACCGCACCCACGTGGCGTTTGCGAACGAGGACGGCGAGTGCGGTGACGGCTTCCAGGCGATTCCCCAGCTGGTGCAGCGGATCGTGTACGACGTGCCTCCGGGCCCGGGCTTCGCGGTCGACTCCTTCCCCGAGCAGCTGCACAAGCCGATCACGGACCACGGTGACTTCATCAACGTCTTCGACGACAACGTGATGGACGAGCTCGTGGACTGCATCAACAACGGCCAGAAGTGCCAGTGACCCTGTCCGAGTGACCCACCCGGACCGGCTGGAACGGCCCCCCTCTTGAGGGGGGCCGTTCCGTGTGTCCGGCCCCCCTGCCGCTGCCGCGCGGTCGCGCGGGCTCAGCCGCCGTGGTGCCCGGTGTGCCCCGAGTGGTCCTTGCTGGGCTCGCCGCTTCCTCCGCCGGAGCCGTGCTGGACGCCGGTCTCCACCGAACCGCCGAGCCGGCCGCGCAGCGCGGTGACGACCTTCGCGTCGCCCACGGCGATCCACTTGCGGCCCACGAGGTAGGAGCCGCCGTAGTCGTTGGCCTCGTTCAGCCATTCCCGCTGGCCGCGGTCGGTGGCGAAGGTGGCCAGCACGTACTTGCCGTCACCCGTGGTGCAGTTCGCCTGCCGCAGCTCTTTCGCGTTCGTCTGGATGTTCGGTTTGCACGCGGCCTTCGCCGCGATCTGTTCGAGCGTGCCGGTCGCCGTCTTGGGGACCTTCTCGTCGCCACGCCCGTCACCGTCGCCGGAAGATCCGCACGCCGTGGCCAGGGTCAGGGCCAGAACTGCCAGTGCCGCGCGGGCTGTACGCCTCGCGCCTGTCTTCGTACTCGTCCGCATCCGGCCATCGTGCCCCTTCACCACCGATCCGGGGAGTCGAACGGCGGGTAACCTGCGCCACGCACGCACCGCTTGTGACGTGGGCAACACGGAGGATTGCTGATGTTCGAGCTGTCGAGACGTACCGTGCTGGGCACCGCGGGGGCGATCGGTGCGGGTGCCGCCCTCGCCGGGCAGGTCCTGGCGGCCGCCGCGCCACTGCCCACCGCGCTGCCCGTCTCACTGCCCGCCTCGCCGCCAAGGACTGCGGCGCCGTCCGGCCCGGCCGCGGCGCACGCGGCTCTGCGGCGGCTGCTCCCCCGCCACGCCGACCAGTTCACGCTGCGGCTCCTCGACGGCCCCGAGCGCTTCCGGGTGACCGGCTCCGCAGGCCGTGTCGAGGTCGCGGGCACCTCGGGCGCCGTCCTGCTCACCGGCGTGCACTGGTATCTCAAGTACGTCTGCCGGGCGCACATCTCCTGGTCGGGGAGCAACCCCGCGCTGCCGCACCGGCTGCCGGCCCCCGGCCGGCCGCTGGAGCGGGCGGCGACCGTCCCGCACCGGTTCGCGTACAACGACACCCACGACGGCTACACCGCTCCGTACGCCGACTGGTCGCGCTGGGAGCGGCTGCTCGACGTCCTCGCCCTGCACGGCTGCAACGAGGTACTGGTGACCCCGGGGCAGGAGGCCGTCTACCACCGGCTGCTGATGGACTTCGGCTACTCCGACACCGAGGCCCGCACCTGGCTGCCCGCCCCCTCCCACCAGCCGTGGTGGCTGCTGCAGAACATGAGCGAATACGGCGGCCCGCTCTCGCAGGCGCTCATCGACCGCCGCACGGACCTCGGCCGCCGGATCGCGGACCGGATGCGCGAGCTCGGGATGCACCCGGTGCTGCCCGGCTGGTTCGGGACGGTCCCCGACGGTTTCACCGCCCGCAATCCCGGCGCCCGGGTCGTGCCGCAGGGTACCTGGAACGGACTGCGGCGCCCCGACTGGCTCGACCCCCGCACCGGGGCCTTCGCCGAGGTCGCCGCCGCCTTCTACCGGCACCAGGCCGAACTGTTCGGCGACGCCGCCCACTTCAAGATGGATCTGCTGCACGAGGGCGGCAGCGCCGGGGACGTACCGGTCGCCGACGCGGCCCGGGCCGTGGAGAGGTCGCTGCAGACCGCGCATCCGGGCGCGACCTGGGTGATCCTCGGCTGGCAGTCCAATCCGCGGCCCGCGCTGCTGGACGCCGTCGACACCGGCCGGATGCTGATCGTCGACGGACTCTCCGACCTGGACACGGTGACGGACCGGGAGAAGGAGTGGGGCGGGGCGCCGTACGCCTTCGGCACCATCCCCAACTTCGGCGGCCGGACGACGGTCGGCGCCAACACCGACCGCTGGACCGCCAAGTTCACCGCCTGGCGCGACAAGCCCGGCAGCGCGCTCGTCGGCACCGCCTACATGCCGGAGGCGGCCGAGCGCGACCCGGCGGCGCTGGAGCTGTTCAGCGAGCTGGCGTGGCGGGAGGAGCGGATCGACCGCCGCGAGTGGTTCGAGGAGTACAGCCGCTTCCGCTACGGCGGCGACGACCCCGCCGCGCGGGCCGCTCTCGGCACGCTCGCCACGACCGCGTACCAGCTCACCAGCACGGACGGACGGCCGTACGACTCGCTGTTCTGCCGCCGGCCTGGCCTGTCCGGGGCCATCGGCACGGCCTTCGACCCGGCCGCCTTCGACCGGGCGCTCACCGCGCTGCTGGACGTGCGGCCGGCGCTGCGGGACTCGGACACCTACCGCCACGATCTGACGGATGTCGCCCGGCAGGCGCTCGCCAACCGCTCACGCACCCTCCAGCTCCCGCTGCGTGCCGCGTATCTGCACGGGGACGTGGACACCTTCCGCGCGCTGTCCTCGCTCTGGCTGAAGCTGATGCGGCTGAGCGACACCATGGCCGGCTGCCATCGCGCCTTCCTGCTCGGGCCCTGGCTGGAGGACGCCAAACGGCTGGCCACCAGTGCCGGTGAGGCGGTGGAACTGGAACGTACCGCCCGCGCCCTGATCACCACCTGGGCCGACCGTCCCGCCGCCGCCCAGCTCAGCAACTACGCCAACCGCGACTGGCACGGGCTGATCAACGAGGTCCATCTCCCGCAGTGGGAGGCCTATCTGGACGAGGTGGCCACCGCGATGGCGGAGGGCCGCTCGCCCACGCCGTTCGACTGGTACCCGGCCGAGGAGGCCTGGACCCGGGACCGCCGGCCGCATCCGGTCCGGCCCACCGGCGACGCGTACCGCACCGCGCGCCGCGTCCACGACACCCTGGCCACGGCCCCCTACCAGGGCTTCGTCGAGGTCTCGGTGGACCCGCCGGCCTTCACGCCCGGCAGCGAGGGGACCGTCACGGCCGCCTTCCGCAACCTCAACGGGCTGCGGGGCACCGGCCGGGTCGACCTCGGCCTGTCCGGCCTCACCGCCGAACCGCAGGGCGCCGGCCGGCTGCCCGGTGTGCCGGCGGGCGGAACCGGCTCGGTCGCCTGGCGGGTGACGGCGCCCCCGGAACCGCTCACCGAGCCGCTGCGTGCCCTGCCCTACGAGCTGCTCACACGGTACGGGCCGCGCGGCGCGGAGCGGGTCGCCGTCACGCAGAAGGGCGCCCTGCACGTCGCCGCGCCGCTGGGCCCCGAGTGGCGCACCTTCACCAGCAACGCGGCCGTCTTCGGGCAGCTGGACGACCGGTTCGCGGTCAACGGCGCGGGCAACGACCTGTGGCGGGGCACCGCCCAGTTCGGCACCGCCTACCGGGAGGGGGCGCTGACGCCCGGCAGGAGCGTGCTGCTCCGGGTGGACGCCCAGGACAACACCGGGTCATGGGCCCGCGCCGGCATCGTCGTCCGCAACAGCCTGGCCACCCCCGGCGACACCGGCTTCCTCAACCTGGCCGTCACGCCGTCCCAGGGCGTCGCCCTCTCCTACGACACCAACGGCGACGGGACGCTGGACACCTACCGGCGCGTGACGGGGGTCCGCGCCCCGGTGCTGCTGCGGCTGACCCGGGGCACGGGGACGTCGTTCACGGGCGCCTGCTCGACGGACGGCGGGACGACGTGGCGGACCGTCGCCACGGTCTCCGTGCCCGGGGCCGCCGGCGTGCAGGACGTGGGGCTGTTCATGACGGCCATAAACGGTGGCGGTGGGGCCCGCGGCACGGTGCGGTTCAGCGGATGGTCGCTCCGCTGAGACCGTCTCACCACCGGGGCGGTGACCATACGACCATTCGCTCGTTCTGCTGAACGTGCGCCCACAGGATGTCGTCACCCCGCCTGCCCCGCCGTCGCCCGCTCCGACCGGCCGGGTGGAGCTCGACCAGGCCGAGGCGGCCCTGGTCGAGCACTACCCCCGCCTCGTCCGGATCGCCTATCTGGTGCTGCCCCCCAGCCTCGGCCGCAACCGCCGTGTGCTGACCGCGCACGCGCTCGCGCAGCGCTCGCTGCCGCGCGGCCGGACCGTCCCCGCGAACGCCGGCGGCACCGCTGCCGCCCGCGCGGGCGGCCGGCCGGAGAACGCCGCCGACCCCGGCTATCTCTATGTCCGGGGGCGGGTGCTGCGCCAGGCGCTGGACGCCGGGCTGCCGCTGCGGCGGTTCGCCCGCCCGAAGCGGGCGCAGTTGCCGCCGCTGCTGCCGCACGTCTGGGGCCTGCGGGTCTTTCCGCGCTCCGGTGGCGCCGACGAACTCGCCCTGGACCAGCGGCTCTCGGCGCTGTCCGGCCCCGGCCGGGCCGCGTACGTCCTGCGCGCTCTGGAGAACCTGCCGGACGCCGACGTGACCCAGGTGCTCACCGACGCCGGAGTGGCCGATCCGCACGCGGCGCTCGCGGAGGCCGACGGCATGGCCGGGAGCGATCCGGCGCTGCTCGACTCCGCCGAGTTCGACCCGTGTTCGCTCCAGGCGCGACCCACCGATCTGATGCGCCGCCGCCAGCACGCGAAGGCGGCGCTGGTGGCGGCCGCGGCGCTCGCGGTCTGCGGGGCGCTGCTCGGGCTGCCGGGCGAGGGCTGGGGCCCGGACGGTGCCGCCGCGCCGGCGTATGCCCGTAACCCCTCGGCCGAGGCGGCCCTCGACCCCGGCCGCCTGGTGCGGGTCTCCCCCACGGCGTGGCAGTACTCCGCCCGCAGGGACTTCTCCGTCTGGCCGGCCCGGGGCGGGCTCACCGGCGACGACGCCCTGCTCCGCCGGGCACTCGCCGTCTGGGCCAGGCCCGGCAGCGCCGTTCAGACATCGGCCACCCCCGCAACCCCGCCGGGGCCGCCGATGGGCCCGCCGCAGTTGCTGTACGCGGGAGTGGTGGACCGGGCTCGGGTGGTGCTGCTGCACGACGGACTGCGGGTGGTGCGGTACGCCGAGCCGAAGGAGGGCACCGGCGGGGTGGCGCTCGACTTCGCGCGCACGGACGACGCCGACTCCGCGTCGGCGAGCGCCCTGGTGGCCGGCCGCACCGACGGCAACGTCCGCTATCTGACGGCTCCCTGGGTCCGGACCACGTCCGTACGGGACCTGCTCACCCCGGAGGGCGGGGCGCGTCCGCTGCGCCGGGACAAGGACGGCCTGACGAACCCGCTGCCGAGTCCGGCGCAGGCGCGGGACTGCCGCTCCTGGGACGTACTGGAGCTGCGCGACTCTGCGGCCGACCGGCTGCTGACCGACCTCGGCGAGCTGACCCCGGCCCGTCTCACCTACGGCACGCCGTCGGCCCCGAAGGATCTCGGCGGCGCGGTGGAGCGTGCCGCGTGGGCGCGAACGGCCTGTCTGCTGCCGGGAGTCGCCTCGCACGGCGTGCGCAGCGTCAATCTGTGGCAGTACGCCCAGCAGTCGCTGCCCGAGGCGAACGGCACGGCGGCCTGGCTGTGTACGCGGGCGGAGACCTGGCGGGGGCCGGGCAGCCGGGTCATGGCCCAGTTCCACGCACCGGGGACGTTGCCCGGCGCGCCGGGCGCGATCGCCGCGCGGGCCGAGGACTCGCCGGCCTGCGGGGTGCGGGACCCGAAGGTGCTGGCCGGGGTGCTGTGGAAGTCGCGCGCGGGCAGTTGGTACGTCCTGGCGGCGGGCAGCGGGCAGTTCGCCTCGCTCGCCACGTCGGGCGGTGTGGACGGCAGCGCCACGGGCCGGCTGCTGGCGGTGCGCGCGAAGGCGGGTGCGCGGGCGGAGCTCAACGGCGTGCTGTCGGACGGGAACCGGGTGGGCACACTGCACTGAACGGGCGCCCCGCACCGGGCGCGCTCCGGCGAACGGCCGTTCCGGGGAAGGGCGTCACGAGCGCTCTCCCCGGGGCGGACGCGGTGCACTGCGCGGGCCGGAAATCGGGTGCACACCCCTGTCGCCGGAGCTTACCCGTCAGTACATTGACGCCATGTCTAACACGCAGCCTGCGCCGGAGGCTTCGGAGCGGATCGCGCTCAAGGCCCGCAAGGTCTCCTTCGACTGGCAGGAGACCCCGCTCCACTGGGTCCCCGGTGACCCGTTCGCGACCCACACCATCAATGTGCTGCACCTCCTCCTCCCGGCCGGCGAGCGCTGGTTCGTGCACGTCTACCAGCAGGTCCTGCCGTACATCACGGACGAGGAACTGCGCGCGGACGTCATCGGCTTCATCGGGCAGGAGGCGATGCACTCCCAGGCGCACGACGACGTACTGCCGCATCTGAAGAAGCTCGGTCTGGATCCGACGCCGTACACCGCGCAGGTGGACTGGCTCTTCGAGAAGCTGCTCGGCGACCGCACCCTGCCGCCGGGCAGGCCGCGTGAGTGGTGGCTGATGGAGCGGGTCGCCATCATCGCGGCGATCGAGCACTACACCGCCTTCCTCGGCAACTGGGTGCTCAACGCGGACGAGCTGGACCGCCGCGGCGCCGA
This sequence comes from Streptomyces sp. CA-251247, assembly GCF_050952975.1. Lineage (NCBI taxonomy): Bacteria > Bacillati > Actinomycetota > Actinomycetes > Kitasatosporales > Streptomycetaceae > Streptomyces > Streptomyces sp. CA-251247. The sequence continues at coordinate 2,305,675 of NZ_CP191861.1, forward strand.
CGCCACGCTGCTGGATCTGCTGCGCTGGCACGGCGCCGAGGAGGTCGAGCACCGTTCGGTGGCCTTCGAGCTGTTCATGCATGTCGACGGCGGCTACCGGCGCCGGGTGCGCACCTGGGCGACGGCGTTCTCCGCGCTGGTGTTCCTGTGGCAGCGCGGTGCGCGCTTCTTCATGGAGAACGACCCGTCCCTCAAGGACGGCCGGGCGAGCCTTCCGCAGTTCGTCCGCGCGGGACGGCAGGGCGTCCTGCCGTCGACGTCCGCGATGCTGCGCTCCGTTCCCCGCTATCTGAGCCGCGGCTACCACCCGTCGCAGGAGGGCAGCACGGCGCAGGCCGTCGCCTATCTCGCCGCGTCCCCGGCCGCGAACGGGGGCCACTGAGATGGCGGCCCGCCTGCGTACCCTCGCCCTCGTCGCCGGCGCGGCGCTGCTCACCCGGCGGGCCCTGCGCCGCCGGATCGGGACCTCGCCGCTGTGGCCACTGCCCGCCCTGGAGGAGCCGGTGTCGGGGCGCGGCCGCGGCGCCACGGCGACCCGGCGGGCGCTGGTCACCGAACGGACCTCCGCCGCCGAGGGTGTGGTCCGGCTGCGCCTGGAGGGCACGGATCTGCCTCCGTGGGAGCCCGGCGCCCACCTCGATCTGGTGCTGCCGTCCGGGCTGGTGCGCCAGTACTCGCTCTGCGGCGACCCGGCCGAGTCGGGCACCTACACGGTGGCCGCGCGACTGATCGAGGACGGCCGGGGCGGTTCGCGCGAGGTGCACGAACAGCTCCACGAAGGCACCGAGATCGAGATCCGCGGGCCGCGCAACCGGTTCGCCCTGGTCCGCTCCGCCGCCTATCTCTTCGTGGCGGGCGGTATCGGCATCACGCCCGTACTGCCGATGCTGCGGGCCGCCGAGGCCGCGGGCGCCGACTGGCGGCTGGTGTACTGCGGCCGCTCCCGCGCCTCGATGCCGTTCCTCGACGAGGTCGAGAAGCTGGGGGCCGACGGCGGCCGGGTCACGATCGTCGCCGAGGACGAATCCGGGCTGCCGGACCTCGCGTTCCTCGCCGGCACCCCGGCGGAGACCGCGGTGTACTGCTGCGGCCCGAACGGGCTCATGGACGCGGTCACCCGCCTGCTCCCGGAGGGCAGGCAGCCGCATCTGGAGCGGTTCGCACCGGGAGCGCAGGCGGGCGGCGGCCCCTTCGAGGTCGAACTCCGCCGTACCGGACGGACCGTTCGGGTCGCCGAGGGCCAGTCGGTGCTGGCGGCGGTCCGCGCCGAGGTGCGGGATGTCTCGTACTCCTGCGAGCAGGGCTTCTGCGGCACCTGCCAACAGCGCGTCCTGGCGGGCGAGATCGACCACCGCGACGAACTGCTGACCGACGGCGAGCGGGAGGACTCGATGCTCATCTGCGTCTCGCGCTGTCACGGCGGACGGCTGGTGCTCGACCTGTAGAACAGGCGCACGGAGTGAAGTCGGTAGGCTGTCGGCATGACGACCGGGGTACGCCGCAGGATGGGCGTCGAGGAGCGCAGGCAGCAGCTGATCGGTGTGGCGCTGGAGCTCTTCAGCGCCCGCTCCCCCGATGAGGTGTCGATCGACGAGATAGCCGCGGCCGCGGGTATCTCGCGGCCTCTCGTCTACCACTACTTCCCCGGCAAGCAGAGCCTGTACGAGGCCGCGCTGCGGCGCGCGGCCGACGAGCTGGCCGGCCGGTTCATCGAACCGCGCGAGGGGCCGCTCGGTGCACGGCTGCTGCGGGTGATGCGCCGGTACTTCGACTTCGTGGAGGAGCACGGGCCGGGCTTCTCCGCGCTGATGCGCGGTGGTCCGGCCGTCGGATCGACCACCACCAACGCGATGATCGACGAGGTGCGGCAGGCCGCGTACGAGCAGATCCTCGCGCACCTCGGCGTCCGTCGCCCGCCCGCGCGGCTCGCGTTGGTCGTCCGCTCCTGGGTCTCCCTCGCGGAGTCGACGGCGCTGATCTGGCTGGACGGGCGCCGGATCCCGCGCACCGAGCTGGAGTTGCAGCTCGTGCACGACTTCGCCGCGCTGTGCGCGGTGAGCGCGGCCTACGACGAGGAGATGGCCGGCATCCTGAGCGGCGTCCTGACGGACGAACCCGGCGAGGGACCCTTCGGTGATCTGGTCGGCCGGCTCATGACACTGGCGCCCGCGCTCGTGGGCACGGTGCCGTCCCAGCGCCGGCCGTAGCACGGCACCGGACGCTCACGGCCCCGGTCCTGGCGTCGGTCCCCGGTCAGAGCCCGGTCAGAGCCCCGTCATCCGCAGGGCCAGCAGCGCCACATCGTCCTCACGGGTGCCGAAGCAGTCGAGCAGGGAGTCGCACAGCGCCTCGACCCCCGGCGGCGCCTGGCAGGCAGCGTGGCGCAGCCGGTCCATCGAGACCGCGAGATCGGTTCCCCGGGTCTCGATCAGTCCGTCGGTGACCATCAACAGCCGCTCGCTGCCGGCGAGCCGGACCTCGGCCGGCCGCGGGCGCCCCAGCCCCAGGCCGAGGAGCGGGCCCGACACCTCCGCGTAGCGGGCTCCGCCGGTGCCGTCGACGATCAGCGGGCGGATGTGACCGCCGTTGGCGATACGGGTGCGTCCGGTGGCCGGGTCGATCAGGGCGAGGCAGACCGTGGCCGTCGCCTCCGGGTGGTAGCGCTGGAGCATACGGTCGAGCCGGTGCAGCAGGACGGCCGGATCGGTCTCGTCGGTGGCGTACGCGCGCAGCGCGTGGCGCAGTTCGACCATCACGGTGGCCGCGTCGAGAGAGTGGCCGACGACGTCGCCGACACCGACGAGCAGTCCCTCGGCGGTGGCCAGGGCCACGTAGAAGTCGCCGCCGATCTCGGCGTTGCGCGAGGCGGGCACATAGCGCAGGGCCAGCTCCGCGCCCGGCAGGGCGGGCGGCTGCTGGGGCAGGAAGCTGCGCTGGAGGGTGAGGGCGACATGGCGTTCCTCGGCCGCGGTGCGCAGCGTACGGGCCGTGAGGGCGGTGGTGTGCGCGAGCCGTCGCAGCAGCAGTGTGGTGTGCGGGTCGCGCCGGGGGCCGACCGGGTACGCCAGACAGACCGGCGGCTGGTCGGGGCCGCTGCGGGCGAGCAGCAGGGCCGCGCCGCCGCGGGGTTCGGGGCGGAAGAAGCCGGCGGGCCACAGCGGTGGCGGTATGACGAGGGGCTGCACGCCGGTGCGGCCCTCCGTGCACTGCTCCATCAGCCGGGCCACCACCGCGCGTTCCTCGACGCCCGGCAGGCTTCCGTACCGCAGGGGGCTGCCCGCGTGCAGGGTCTCGTTGACCCCGAACACGAAAGCCGCCGCGGGGCCGCCGGTGAGCGAGCCGACCGCGCCGGCGGCGAGGTCGGCCAGCTCCTGCGGGCCGTGGGCACAGTGCAGTTCGGTGGTGACGGCGGCCAGCCGGTTCAGCCGGTCCGCCTCGGCCTCGGCGTCGTGCAGGGAACGGGCGCCGCGCAGGGCCGCGCGGACGACGGCCTCGATCTCCTCGGGCTCGACGGGGATCGTGAGATAGGCCTCGGCGCCGGAGTCGAGACCGCGGGTGCGGTCGCGCGGAGTGACGGCCGCGGCGCTGAAGTGCACCACCGGCATGGTGGCGATCTCCGGATGCGCCTTGATACGGCGGCAGAGCTCGAACCCGCTCATGTCCGGCAGCCCGACATCGACCAGTGCCGCGTCCGGCAACGCACCTGATCTGAGCCGGGCATCCAGCTCGATCAGGGCGTCGCCGGCACACGCGGACGGCACGACCAGGTGCCCCGCTCGGCGCAGCACGGCACCCATGGCATAGCGGTTGGCCTCGAGGTCGTCGACGACCAGGACCGTGGCGCCGTCCGCTTCGTTCATCGTGCGCTCCCGTCGAACCGGGGAGATGGTTCCTCTCCGTAGTCGGTCCACTACGCTAGCGCGCCCAGCTCAGCTCCGGGTGAAGACGGCGACTGTTCGCCCGGGTACCGAGAAGGTGCCCGAACTCCTTTCGTAGGAGGAGCCCTTGGTCACGGCGTCGGCGCCGGCCGCCTGGACGGGGTGCAGGGCGTACGGGGCGCCGGTCAGGGCCTCGATCCGCTGGGTCCGGCGCTGCGGGGTGGCGTTGAAGACCACGACCAGGTCGCCGGCCCGCATGGTGATCACACCCGGTGTCTCGTCCTTGCCGGACAGCGGGAAGGAGACCGCGGACCGGACCTGCTCGGCGGTGCCGAGACCGAACACCTTCTCGGTGGTGCGGATGGTGAGCAGATCGCGGTAGGCGGCGGACGCTCCCGTGATCTGCGGGCAGCCCACCGTGAGCGCCGGGGCGGTCAGCAGCGGCTTGGCGTAGGGCCACTTGGGCCGGTTGTCGGCCGCGGGCGGCAGTCCGCGGCCGAAGCCGTTGCCGTCCCGGCAGTCCCAGTGGATGGCGTTGAACCAGTCGCCGCTGTCGTAGGAGTTGCGGTCCAGCGACTTGGAGCGCAGCAGGTCCGTGCCGGCCTGGGAGAGCGCGGGGCCCTGGGAGAGTGCCGCCGTGGCCATCGCCAGCACCTGCATACGCGCCCGGTCACCGGGTGAGGTGGTGGCGGGGAGCTTGAAGGCGAGGGCGTCGTACAGCGATTCGTTGTCGTGGGCGTCGGCGTAGGCGAGTGCGTCGCCGGGGGCGGCCGCGTACCCGGCGGGCGCGCCGTTGTAGTCGACCTCGGAACCCTTGACGCTGCGGCCCGCGCTGTCGGTGAAGGTGTACTCGGCGAGGTTGCCGGTGAGGCCGACCTTGATCAGGTCCTGGTAGTGGAGCAACCGGGCCTTCGCTTGAGCCTCGGTGCCGTTGGCGGGTGAGGAGTTGGGGTCGGTGAACAGTCCGGAGGCGAAGCCCTGCACACCCGGGTCCTCGTCGAACGGTCCGCCGCCGCGCACCGCGTCACGCGCCCGGTCGGAGAACGTCGCGATGCCGGTCCCGGCCATGTTCTTCTGCGTCGCCTGGACGAACCGGGCGTCGTCGGCGATCTCGCCGAAGTTCCAGCCCTCTCCGTACAGGACGATCTTCCTTCCGTCCACGCCGTCCCGTGCGGGGGTGAGGGCGTCGAGCGCCTTGCGGACGGCCAGGATGTTGGCCTTCGGGTGGTGTCCCATCAGGTCGAAGCGGAAGCCGTCGACCTTGTACTCCTTCGCCCAGGTGACGACGGAGTCCACCACCAGCTTGCCCATCATGGCGTTCTCGGGCGCGGTGTTGGCGCAGCAGGTGGAGGTGGCCACGGTGCCGTCCTCCAGCAGGCGCTGGTAGTAGCCGGGCACGATCCTGTCGAGTACGGACTTGTCGGCCTGGCCGCTCGCCACGGTGTGGTTGTAGACGACGTCCATGACCGTGCGCAGTCCGGTCCCGTTGAGGGCCTGGACCATCTTCCGGAACTCGACCGTGCGGCGGGTGCCTTCGGGGTCGGAGGCGTACGAGCCCTCCGGCACGGTGTAGTGCAGCGGGTCGTAGCCCCAGTTGTAGGCGTCCTTGGCGGCCGCCGCGGCGACACAGGCCTGCTGCTCCTGCGAGTCGGGGGCGTAGACCGAGAGGTCGCAGCCGGGCTTCGTCCGGTCGGCCCTGCGCTCGGGGATCGTGCCGATGTCGAAGGCGGGCAGGAGGTGGACGTAGGACGTACCGCTCGCGGCGAGGGACGACAGGTGCTTCATCCCGGCTGATGCGCGGTCGGTGAAGGCGAGGTACTCGCCCGGGTGCCGTGAGGTGCGGTCCGCGACCGAGAAGTCACGGATGTGCAGTTCCTGGATCTGCGCGTTGCGCAGCGGGACCGCCGCGGGCTTCCTCAGGGTGCGCCAGCCGGCCGGGGCGAGCTCCGGGTCGGCGAGGTCGACGAGGAGGCTGCGGGCGGAGTCGGTGGTCAGGGCGGTGGAGTAGGGGTCGGTGACCTTGTTGGTGACCAGCTTCTGGACGCTCGGCGCCCAGACGGTGACGGCGTACCGGTAGGGCTTGCCGGTCCAGGACTTCTTGCCGGTGACGGACCAGACGCCCGAGGTGTCGTCCCGTCGCATCGGGACGCTCGAGCCGTCGAGTTCGAGGGAGACGGAGCGCGCGGTCGGCGCCCAGAGGGACAGGGAGGGAGCGCCCTGGCGGAAGACCGGTCCGAGGGAGGCCTTGGTGGCCGCGGGCGCGTACAGGTCGTCGAGGATTCCTGCCGTCTGCACACCGGTGGCGGCCAGGAGCGCTCCCCCGGCGGCCCGCTGGGTCGCGATGACCTGCCCGCGCAGGGCGTCGCGCACACGGTCCCGGTCACGCGGGTCGACCGTGAAGGCCGGATAGTCCTTGAGGTGCGGGTACCTGGCCTTCTGCGCGTCGGTGAGTGCGGCCGCGCCGAGCCGCAGCCAGCGGCCCTCGTCGCTCAGCGCACCGTCCACGACGGAGATGCCGCCCTTCTCGGCGTAGACGAGCTGCTGGCTGGTCGCCTCGGTCGCCTTCACCTTCCAGACGACGGTGTTCCGGTCGATCCACTGGGCCTCGGACGTACCGAGGTCGAGCGAGGGCGCCCCGCCGGTCTGCGGGAGGAGGTACTTCGGCTGTCCGGCGAGCAGCCAGACCTCGTTGGAGTACGTCGCGAGGTCCAGCGACTGGTCGGTGGGCAGGTCCTTCTGGTCCCCCTTGTGGAGGATGTAGCTGAGTGAGCTTGCACCGGCGGCGAGCGGCACCTCGAAGGTCACTCCGTAGGCGTCCGTGCGCACGGGCTGGAGGGGCTTGGACCAGTCGGTGGGGTTCGCGGCGCCGGTCCAGGTGTGCAGACCCCAGCCGTCGTAGTCGCCGTCCGGGCGGTGGTAGTGCAGGACGGCCTTCGTCCTGTCCTGCGGCGGGTACGCGCCGTCGGGGGCGCGGTCCGCCTGGGCGTCCTTGCCCTGGGCGATCCACACCTCGCCGGTGCGGGCCAGGTCGACCGTGCGCTGCGGGCCGTCCGCCGTGCCGTTCTTCTCCACGGTGTACGGGAGCGTCGAGGCGCCGTCGTCGAGCGTGATCCAGGCGAACGCGCCGTAGGCGTCGCGGCCGGTGAACGCGGCGGTGGTGGAGCCGGACTTCAGCTGCCAGCCGTCGTAGTCGCCGTCGGGCCGCTGGTAGTGGACGACGGCGTGGTCACGGTCCACCGCTCCGGGCTTCTCGGGCGGTGGCGCCTGGCCGGCGGTCGTCGAGGCGAGCGCGCTCGCGGTGCGGCCCGCGATGTCCACCACAACCGCCTTGTAGCGCAGGGGTGTTCCGGCGGTCACGGTGGTGTCGATGTGCTGGGTGACCTTGTACGGGGCGTGGTCGGCGGTGCCGAGGGGGCGCCACGGGCCGTTGCCGACCTGCGCGGCGAAGACGACGCGGGCGAGCTGCCCGCCGTCGGCGTCGGCGGCGATCTCGACGGTGCCGGTGGCCCCGGCGGCCGGTGCCTTCAGGCTGATCACGGGCTTCGCGGCCGGCGCGGGCTGCGGCGTCGCGGCCCGGAGCACGACGGACGACAGCGCGGGCACGGTGACGGTGACCTTGCGGGCCGCGTCGCTGCGCGTGGCGGCGGTGCTTCCGTAGATCCCGCGGAAGGCGGTGTCCGCCGACCCGGTGGTCACCTCGACCGTCTTCGGCGCCGTGCCGTTGTTGACCGCGACCAGGTACTCCGCCTTCCGGCGGGTGTCGGTGCGCGAGAAGGCGTACACGGAACCCTCGGCGTACCGCTGCTGCTGGACGCCGTCCCGCAGCGCCGGGTGGCTCCTGGTCAGCCGGGAGAGCGCGGCGATGGAGCGGTAGAGCGGGTGCCCGGGGTCGTAGGCGTCCGAGGCGTGCGTACGGTCGGTGCCGAGCTGGTCGTCGTCCAGGTAGTCGGCGGTCCTGGAGGCGAAGAGCGTCTGGCGGGCGTCCTTGTCGCCGCCGGCTCCGGTGAAGCCCTGCTCGTCGCCGTAGTAGATCACCGGGTTGCCCCGGGAGAGGAACATCAGCTCGTTGGAGAGCCGGGCCCGGCCCAGCAGTTCGGCGTCGTCCGCCTGCGGGTTGTCCTGCTTCAGGAACGTCCCGATGCGGCCCATGTCGTGGTTGCCGAGGAAGGTCACCTGCTCATAGGCGTTGGCCTTGTCGGTGGTGTAGCGGTAGTCGTCGGCGAACACCTTCGCGAGCCGGTCCGCGGGGGCGCCCTGGGAGGCGTAGGCGCGGGCCGCGTCCTGGAAGGGGAAGTCGAGGGTGGCGTCGAGCCGGCCGCGGGTGACGTACGGCGAGGTGATGGCGGTGTCCGCGGAGAAGACCTCACCGAACATGAAGAAGTCGTCCCGGCCCTGCTTCGCCGCGTACGCGTCGAGCGCGGTCGCCCACTGGGTCCAGAAGTCCATGTCGACGTGTTTGACGGTGTCGATGCGGAAACCGTCGATGTCGAAGTCGCGGACCCACTTCTGGTAGATCCGCTCCATGCCGGTGACGACCTCGGGCCGCTCGGTCCACAGGTCGTCGAGCCCGGAGAAGTCCCCGTACTCGGAGCTCTCACCGGCGAAGGTGGAGTCACCGCGGTTGTGGTACATCGTGGGGTCGTTGAGCCAACTCGGCACCTTGGCCCCGGTGTTGTCGCGGGTGACCGGGGTGTACGGGAAGGAGTCCGCGTCCACCGCAGGGACGCCGGCCCGGTCGTCGAAGGGACGGCCGGACGAGTCGAGGTAGGGGTATGCGCCCTTGGGGCGGTAGCCGTACTTCTTCTCGGCGTAGTCGACGGTGTCGGCGGTGTGGTTGGTGATGACGTCGAAGAAGACCTTCATGCCCTTGGCGTGGGCCTTGTCGATGAGGGTCTCCAGGTCCTTGTTGGTCCCGAAGTGCGGGTCGACCTGGGTGAAGTCGGTGATCCAGTACCCGTGGTACCCGGCGGAGGCATCCTTGCCCTCGCCCTGGACGGGCCGGTTCTTGAAGATGGGCGCGAGCCAGATCCCGGTGGTGCCGAGACCCTTGATGTAGTCGAGCTTCTTCGTCAGGCCCTTGAGGTCACCGCCCTGGTAGAACCCCTTGTCGGCGGGGTCGTACCCGGTGTCGAGCCGGCCGCCCCCGAGGCCGCCGCGGTCGTTGGCGGCGTCGCCGTTCGCGAACCGGTCCGGCAGCACGAAGTAGAACTGCTCGCGGGTCAGGTCGTGCCGGGCCGGTTCGGCGGCGAGCCTGGCGTCGGACGGTGGGCCGGGGGCCTTGGTCTCGGCCGCGACCGGCGCGGCGGGTACGAGCGCGGCGCACAGCGCCCCGACGATGCCGACGACGGCTCTGCGCGGTCGTCCGGTTCGGAACACGGTTGTTCTCCTTGGGTAGTCCTGCGCGCGCGGTGCGGCCCGGCGGGCGGGCCCGGGATGTGCGGGACCCGCCCGTGGGGACGTGCTGTGCCGGCGCGCGGCGAAAGGGATCCGGCTCGGATGCCCGCCGGCTGCGGCTGCGTGCCTGTCAGCCGCAGCTGCGGGCGCCCGTGTGCAGCGCCACCGCGGTGTTGGGGCCGAGCGTCGCCGTGAACTGGCCCGAGCCGTTCACCGTGACCGCGCGTCCCGACTGGACGTCGCAGTAGCCGCCCGCGGGCAGCGACGTCTGGAACGTCCGGGTCAGCGACGCCGTCTCGTGGTTGATGGCCACGTACGCCTTCGAACCGCGCCCGAAGGCGATCTGGTCGCCGCCGTTGTCCCACCAGTTGGTGACGGCCTGTCCGCGGGCCGCATTGCGGAAGGCGACCATCGACCTGATCTCCGGCCAGGCGTGCTGGCACTTCCAGCCGTCCTGCCAGCACGCGTTCACCGTCCCGCCGTTCGGCGGGCCGGCGTCACGGTCGGAGAACTCGTAGCCGGAGTGCACGTCCGGGGATCCGTAGGGCCAGGCCAGCATGAAGACGTTGGCCAGCGTGTAGTTGGCGCCGTCCTTGTAGCTGAGGGTGTCGCCGCCGCGCTCGGTGTCGTGGTTGTCGACGAAGACCGCCGACTTCCCCGACTCCATGTAGCCCCAGCCCTCGCCGTAGTTCTTCAGATAGGCGAGGTTCTCGCCTGTGAAGACCCGCTTGAGGTCGCGGGCGTAGCGGAACTCCTGGACGTCGCCGGTGCCGAGGTACTCGCTCGGCGAGACGGCCTCGCCCGCGCCGAAGATGGCTTCCTGCTTCCAGTACACGGACGGCTTGCTCAGCCGGGACTTGATGTTCGCGAGGTCCGCCGCCGGCATGTGCTTGGCCGCGTCGATGCGGAAGCCGTCGACGCCGAGCGAGAGCAGGTCGTTCAGATAGGCGGCGATGCGTCCGCGGACGTAGTCCTCGCCGGTGTCGAGGTCCGCGAGGCCCACCAGCTCACAGTTCTGGACGTTGCCGCGGTCCTGGTAGTTGGTGATGTGGGACCGGCAGTCGTCCATGTCGGCGCCGGACCAGATCCCGGGGTAGGTGTACTTCGTGTACGACGAGCCGCCGGTGCCGGTGCCGTCCGCCGACGCCATGTGGTTGATCACCGCGTCGACGACGACCTTGACCCCGGCCGCGTGACACGTGTTCACCATCGCGGCGAAGGAGGCGCGGTCGCCGAGCCGCCCGGCGATCTTGTAGCTGACGGGCTGGTACGAGGTCCACCACTGGCCGCCCTGGATGTGCTCCTGCGGCGGGGAGACCTGGACGTAGCCGTAGCCGGCCGGGCCCAGGGTGCCGCTGCACGCGGTGGCGACCGATGCGTACTTCCACTCGAAAAGGACAGCCGTGACGTCCTTGTCCCCCGGCGGTGCCGCCTGCGCGGCGCCCGCCGGTGCAACCACACTCACCGCCGCACACGCCACCAGGGCGAGTGCCGCGGCCAGAGGTCTGCCGGCCATTGTTCCTCCTGCATGGGGGGAGGTGCGGGTGACGGAGAAGCCTTGTCCGGCAACGCGCCGTGCCCGTAAGGCCTGTGAGGGTTCTTGCTGCAAGGCAGCAGAAAGTTATTGCGGTCGCGACCGTACGATTCCGCCGGTCCGCGGTCAACCCTTTGGACACACCGGTGTTGCACCGCGGAAATCTTGCCGTTTCCCAACTGCAAGCTCTTTCGCAAGACTTGCAGCGGTGTTAGTTTTCAGCCATGACTCCGGGCCGGTCGGCCGGGGGGCCGGCCTGTCCGGACCCCACGCGCCCGGCCGGCCGGTCCGGTCACGCGCCGGCACCCGGGCACGGCTCGCGCGCGGCGCGGAGCGCGCCCAGGGCGTGTCGTTCGGGTCAGGTTCTAGCGGCGTGCCTGCGCGGTGCTGCCGCGGACCACGAGTTCGGGCTGGAACACATACTCCGTGCTCTGCACCGGACTTCCCTGGAGTTCCTCCAGCAGCGCGCCGACCGCGGCCGCCGCCATCGCCTTCACCGGCTGGCGGATCGTCGTCAGCGGCGGGTCGGTGAACGCCACCAACCGTGAGTCGTCGAACCCGACCACCGAGAGGTCGTACGGCACGTGGAGCCCCCGCTCGCGGGCCGCCCGGATCACGCCGAGGGCCATCATGTCGCTGCCGCAGACGATGGCGGTGCAGTCCTTCTCCAGCAGCGCGGCCGCCGCCGCGTGGCCGCCCTCGACACTGAACAGGGAGCGCTCCACCAGTTGTTCGGCCGCCGCGCGGGTGTAGCCGAGGAGGGACACGAGCCCGTCCAGGAAGCCCTCGGTCTTGCGCTGCGCCGGCACATAGCGGAGGGGGCCGATCGCGAGACCGATCCGCTCATGCCCCAGCTCGGCCAGATGGTTCACGGCCATCCGCATCGCCGCCCGGTCGTCGCACGAGACGCACGGTGCGCTGATGTGCTCGCTGTGGCCGTTGATGAGGACGAACGGGACGCCCCGGGCCGCGAGTTCGGCATAGCGCGAATGATCCGCCGAGGTGTCGGAGTGCTGCCCGGACAGGAACACGATGCCGTTGACACCGCTCTCCTGGAGCTGCTCGACGAGCTCCTCCTCGGTCGCGCCGCCCGGCAACTGCGTGCAGAGCACCGGGGTGTAGCCGTGCCCTGCCAGCACCTGCTCCAGGGCCTGGGCGAAGGCGGGGAAGATCGGGTTGGTGAGTTCGGGCGTGAGCAGCCCGACGAGGCCCGCGCTGCGCTGCCGCAGCCGTACGGGCCTCTCGTATCCGAGCACGTCGAGCGCCGCGAGCACGCGTTGCCGGGTGCCGCTCGCCACACCCGGCTTGCCGTTCATGACCCGGCTGGCGGTCGCCTCGCTGACCGACGCCTGAGCCGCGATGTCCGCGAGCCGCGGGGCGGCGGCGCCGGTCTGGACGGCGCCGCCCCGCGACGGAGGAATCGTCACACCGCCCACCAGACGGTGGTGTCCGCGGGCAGTACGGCCTCGCCGTCGGTGATCCGCACCGCGCTGTTGGCGAGCAGGACACGGCCGGCGGCCGGGATGCGCACGGCCGCGCCCGTCGTGTTGACGGTGCAGACGAAGCCGCCCTCCCTGCGGAAGGCGAGCACGCCCTCGGGCGCGTCCAGCCACTCGACCGCGTCGCCCGCACCCAGCGCCGGGTGCTCGCGCCGCGCCGCGAGAGCGCTGCGGTACAGCTCCAGCGTCGATTCGGGGTCACCGGTCTGCGCCTCGACGCTCAGCGCCGCCCAGCTGTCCGGCTGCGGAAGCCAGCTGCCGCCCTCGCCGAAGCCGTACGACGGGCCCTTCGCGGTCCACGGGATCGGTACCCGGCAGCCGTCGCGGAAGCCGTCCTGGCCCTCGGTGCGGCCGAAGGCGGGGTCCTGGCGGACCTCGTCGGGCAGGTCGGTGACATCGGGGAGGCCGAGCTCCTCGCCCTGGTAGACGTAGGCGGAGCCGGGCAGCGCAAGCATCAGCAGGGTGGCCGCGCGGGCGCGCCGCAGGCCCAGTTCACGGTCGCCGGCCTCGCGGATCTGGGTACCGGCGGGCGGACCGGCGAAGCGGGTGGCGTGCCGGGTCACGTCGTGGTTGGAGAGCACCCAGGTCGCCGGGGCGCCGACGGGCCGCATGGCGTCCAGCGACTGGTCGATGACCCGGCGCAGCTCCGGGGCGTCCCAATGGGTGCCCAGGTACTGGAAGTTGAAGGCCTGGTGCAGTTCGTCGGGGCGTACGTAGTTGGCCGTGCGCTCGACGGTGGGGGTCCAGGCCTCGGCCACGGCGATGCGATCGCCGGGGTACTCGTCCAGGATCGTGCGCCAGCTGCGGTAGATCTCGTGGACGCCGTCCTGGTCGAAGAAGGGCATGACGTCATTTCCGAGCAGCTTCAGCTGGTCGCTGCCGCCGAGGTCGGGCAGGCCCTCGGCCTTGACCAGGCCGTGGGCGACGTCGATCCGGAAGCCGTCGACTCCCATGTCGAGCCAGAAGCGCAGGATCGAGCGGAACTCGTCGGCGACGGCGGGGTGTTCCCAGTTGAAGTCGGGCTGCTCGGGTGCGAAGAGGTGCAGATACCAGTCGCCGGGCGTCCCGTCGGGGTTCTCGGTACGGGTCCAGGCGGGGCCGCCGAAGATGGACTCCCAGTCGTTGGGCGGGAGTTCGCCGTCGTCGCCCTTGCCGGGGCGGAAGTGGTAGCGCTCGCGCAGGGCCGACCCCGGGCCCTCCTGCAGCGCGCGCTTGAACCACTCGTGGGCGTCCGAGGAGTGGTTGGGCACCAGGTCGACGATGATCCGCAGACCGAGCTCGTGCGCGTCCCTGATCAGCGCGTCGGCGTCGAGGAGCGTGCCGAACATCGGGTCGATGGCGCGGTAGTCGGCGACGTCGTAACCGGCGTCGGCCTGCGGCGACGCGTAGAAGGGGCTCAGCCACACGGCGTCGACGCCGAGTTCCCTCAGATACGGCAGCCGGCTGCGGATGCCGGGAAGGTCGCCCATGCCGTCGCCGTTCCCGTCGGCGAAGCTGCGGGGGTACACCTGGTAGATGACGGCGTCTCTCCACCAGTCCGCGCCGGGCGCGGTCGTCTTGGCGGCGTGATGGGCGTCAGCCAGGTACTGGGTCATTCTCGATCCCTCTGAGGCTCGGTGCAGCGATGGGGGCGAAACATCAGGCAGCAGGGGCACCCGGCCGGTCAGGCAGCCGGGCGCCCCGGTTCGTGGGGGGTCAGGACTTGGCGGCGCCGGCGGTGAGACCGGTGACCAGGTGCCGCTGGACCAGGTAGAAGAACAGCGAGGCCGGGATGGCGATGAGCACGGAGGTCGCGGCCATCAGGTCCCACTGGGTGTCGTGCTCGCTGATGAAGGTGGTCAGGCCGATGGCGAGGGTGTACTTGTCGTCGCTGAGCATGAAGACCGACGCGTAGGCGACCTCGGCCCAGGCGGTGAGGAAGGTGTAGAACGCCGCCACCGCCAGGCCCGGCCGCGCCAGCGGCAGGATCAGCCGGTAGAAGGTGCCGAACGGGGTGAGTCCGTCGATCCGGCCGGCCTCGTCGATCTCCGCGGGGATGGTGTCGAAGTACCCCTTGAGCAGCCAGGCGCAGTACGGGATCGCCGTGGTGCAGTAGACGAGGATCAGCGCCCAGTAGGTGTCGAGCAGGCCGAGGTTCGCCAGGATGTTGTAGAGCGGCACCATCAGGATGGCGACCGGGAACATCTGCGTGACCAGGAAGGTCCACATCAGCTGCCGGTGGCCGGGGAAGCGCATCCGGGAGACGGCGTAGCCGGAGCTGGCGGCGATGAAGACGCCGAGCAGGCAGGTACCCAGCGCGACGATCATCGAGTTGACGAACCACTGGAGGAACGACGTGTCGCTCAGGACCGTCGTGTAGTTCTCGAAGCTGATCTTGCCGGCGATGTCGCCGGGGTGCAGGAAGTCGCTCTTGTCGGGACCGAGGGAGATCCAGGCGATCCAGCCGATCGGGAACGCGGCGATGAAGCTCGCGAGGATCAGCGCGCTGTGGATCAGCACGGAAGCCGAGCGGGGACGCTCGCCGCGCTTCAGCGGGCGCTTGCCCGCGGCGCGCCCGCGGGGCGGGACGGCGGCGGTGGATTCGGCGGCCGGTCCCGCGGCCGGGAGATCTGCTGTGGTGCTCATGGGGGTCGCTCCCCTCTCTTTCGTCAGGACTGCTTCTGATGGCCCGTTGGCCGTGTACGGACCGTCAGACGGCCTTCTCGTTGCGGGCCAGCCAGCGCCGGTAGAAGGAGGCGAAGACGATGAGCATCGACAGGATGATGACGCCGTAGGCGGCGGAGCCCGCGTAGTCGCGCGGCTCCTGTCCGAAGCCGAGGCGGTACGCCCAGGTGACGAGGATCTGGGCGTCGGTGCCCGAGTTGTTGCCGAACAGCAGGAAGATGACCACGAACTGGTTGAAGGTCCAGATCACGCCGAGCAGGACGACCGTGCTGCTGACCGAGCGCAGACCCGGGAGCGTCACGAAGCGGAAGCGCTGCCAGGGGGTGGCTCCGTCGACCTCGGCGGCCTCGTAGAGCTCGGGCGGGATCGACTGCAGACCGCCGAGCAGCGAGACCATCATGAACGGGACGCCGACCCAGGTGTTGACCATGATGGCGGCGGTCTTCTGCCAGAACGGGTCGCTCAGCCAGGCCGGGGTCGGCAGATGCGCCCATTCCAGCGCCATGTTGAGGACGCCGCCGTCGTCGGCGAGGATCAGCCGCCAGGCGAAGACGGTGACGAAGGTGGGCACGGCCCACGGCAGGATCAGGACCATCCGGTAGAAGGTGCGGCCGCGGAGCTTGCGGTTCAGCATCAGGGCGAGCCCCATGCCGATGCCGTAGTGCAGGGCCACACAGACGACGGTCCAGACGATGGTCCAGGTGAAGTGGGGCCAGAACTGGTGGTCGCCGCCGGAGAGGATCTCCGTGTAGTTGTCGAGGCCCACCCACGAGAAGCTGTCGGGGATCTCGTTGACGCCGATGGTCCGGCCGACGTTCTGGCTGTTGGCATCGGTCAGCGACAGATAGATGCCGCGGACCAGGGGGTAGAGCACCAGGACGCCGATGACCGCCACCACGGGGGCGACCATGGCCCAGGCGTACCAGTTCCGGTTGTACGACTGCCTGATACGGCTCATCGGCCCGGGACGCTGCCCAGCGCCACGCCGGGTCTTATCGCTTCCGCCCTCGACGGCGACGGTCATCTTCGACACCTTTACGACAGATTCTCAGCAGGGTGTACGGCGTGGTGGCACGGCCCGGCTGCGGGCCGCACCACGACGGGCGGCCGCCCGGTCCCGCCCCCTGTCGGGAGCCGGGTCCGGACGGCCGACGGCCTTAGGAGAAGTCCTTGAGCAGCTTCTTGTAGGACTCGGCGGTGGTGTCGAGACCCTTCTGCGTGCTCACCTTGCCCTGGAGGATCGCCGTGAGGTTGGTGCCCAGGTCGGCGAAGAGCGAGCTGTACTCGGGCAGTTCGGGACGCGGGCGGGCGGAGCCGGCGAGGATCGCCTGGAACTCGGTGATGCCCGGGGTGGCCTTGACCTCGGCGGTGTAGGCGGAGGTACGGGTCGGCAGCGTGCCGTTCTTCAGCGCGATCTTGGCCTGGGTCTCGCCCGAGGTCATGAAGCCGACGAACTTCTGGGCCGCGGCCTGGTGCGCCTTGTCGGAGCCGGCGTACACGGAGAGGTTGTGGCCGCCGGTCGGGGCGCCGGCCTTGCCGGTGGCGCCGGCCGGGACGCCGGAGATGCCGAGGTTCGCCTTGTCCTTGAACGCGGCGCCCTTGTAGATGTTCGTGAGCTCCCAGGGACCCTGGAGGATCATCGCGACCTTGCCGGTGTTGAACGCGTCCATCATGTGGGCGTACGCGTCGGCGGTCACGTCGAGCTTGGAGACACCCGGAGCCTCGAGGAGGGCCTTGCTCGCGTCCACGGCCTTGACGGCCTCGGGCGAGTTGACGGTGATCTTCTTCGCCTGGGCGTCGACCATGTCGGTGCCCTCGCCGAAGAGGAAGGGCAGCTCGAAGTAGGCGTCGGCGCGCAGCGTGAAGCCGTCGACCTTGGCCTTCTCCTTGACCGCCTTGGAGACGGCCTTGACCTCGTCCCAGGTGGCGGGCGCCTTGTCGTAGCCGGCCTTCTTCAGGATCTCCTTGTTCCACATCAGGCCGAGGGAGTCGGTGACGAAGGGGGCGCCGTAGGTCTTGCCCTCGTACTGGGCCTGCTTGAGGAGCGAGGGAGTGATGTCCTCGGTGTTCTTGAGGGCGTCCGTCCCGTCGAGGGGGGCGAGGAACTGCGACTTGGCCCAGGCGGCGGTCCAGCCGACCTCGGCCCGGACGATGTCCGGCGCGCCCTTGCTGCCGGCCGCGGTCTGGAACTTGTTCTGCGCCTGGTCGAACGGGACGTTGACGTACTTGACCTTGATGTCCTTGTTGGCCTTCTCGAACTCGGCGATCATCGCCTTGTACGTCGGCGCCTCGTTCGTCGCGTTGGACGTGTCCCACCAGGTCAGGGTGACCGGGCCGCCGGCCTCGTCACCGCTGTCGTCCCCGCCGCACGCCGTCGCTGCCAGTGCCAGTGCCGCTACCAGCGCGGTGGCCGCTATGCCACGCCGCATGTGAACTCCTTCAGAGATGCCCGAGATGGCGGAGGCCGGGGGCCTCCCGCCGACCGCTCCCTCGCGGCGCCGGGTTCGGCAGGAACGTAACAAGGATGAAAGGAAGCGGAAAGACCTTGCGGCAATTTTCTGCAAGGGCGGAGGATCGTTACATCCACGTGTCCGGAGAGTTGCCGTTGCATCGCTTGACGGTGGCTCCTCCGACCGCCCCCGTGCGCCCCCGCAATCACTTCCGCAAGATCTTGCAGAGCTGATATTTTGGTTCCCGAGCACCGTCACCAAGCGCCCGCACCCACGTTGACCTCGTTGGTTGTACGTCCCCCCGCCTCCGGACCGTACGAGAGGGACCCACTCATGACCCACGAACTCGCTCCCGCCGTCGGCCTCCCCGCGCCCACGGCAGCCGAGGGACAGAGCCCTGCAAGCTCTTCCAGCGAGGGCCGCGACTGGTGGCGCGATGCCGTCATCTACCAGGTGTACGTCCGCTCCTTCGCCGACAGCGACGGCGACGGCATCGGCGATCTGCGCGGCGCCACCGAACGCCTGCCGCACCTGGCCGAGCTGGGCATCGACGCCGTATGGCTCACCCCCTTCTATGCCTCCCCCCAGGCCGACGGCGGCTACGACGTCGCCGACTACCGGGCCGTCGACCCGCTCTTCGGGGATCTCGCCGACGCCGACGACCTGGTGCGCACCGCCCACGAGCTGGGCCTGCGGGTGATCGTGGACGTCGTCCCGAACCACACCTCGGACCAGCACCCGTGGTTCCTGGCCGCGCTCGCGGACCCCGACCCCGACGGCGCCCGCCGGCGCTACCACTTCCGGCCCGGCAGGGGCGCGCACGGCGAGCTGCCGCCGAACGACTGGGAATCCGTCTTCGGCGGCCCGGCCTGGACCCGCACCCCCGACGGCGCCTGGTACCTGCACCTCTTCGCACCCGAGCAGCCCGACCTCAACTGGGACAACCAGGAGGTCCACGAGGAGTTCGACTCGGTCCTGCGCTTCTGGCTGGACCTCGGTGTGGACGGTTTCCGCATCGACGTCGCGCACGGCATGGTCAAGGCCGCCGGAATGCCGGACATCGGCCACGGGGAACAGGCCAGCCTGATCGGTTCCCAGACACTGCCGTTCTTCGACCAGGACGGGGTCCACGAGATCCACCGCGGCTGGCGCAGACTGCTCGATTCCTACCCGGGCGAGCGGATCGGGGTCGCCGAGGCCTGGGCGCCCAGCGCGGAACGGCTGGCGCTGTACGTACGCCCCGACGAGCTGCACCAGGCCTTCAACTTCCAGTTCCTGCGGTGCCCGTGGGAGCCGGCGGCGATGCGCAGCGTGATCGACGAGTCGCTGGCCGCCACCGCGTCGGTCGGGGCACCCACCACCTGGGTGCTCTCCAACCACGACGTGGTCCGCCACCCCACCCGCTACGGCGGCGGCGCCCAGGGGCTGCGCCGCGCCCGCGCGGCCGCGCTGCTGATGCTCGCGCTGCCCGGCTCGACGTACATCTACCAGGGCGAGGAGCTCGGACTCCCCGAGGTCACCGACCTGCCGAGCGAGGTGCGCCAGGACCCCGCGTTCTTCCGCGCGGCGGGGCAGGACGGCTTCCGCGACGGCTGCCGGGTGCCGATCCCGTGGACCGCAAAGGGCCCGTCGTACGGCTTCGGCGAGGGCGGCAGCTGGCTTCCGCAGCCCGCCGAGTGGGGCGCACTCTCGGTGGCCGCCCAGACCGGCGACCCGCTCTCCACGCTGGAGCTCTACCGCTCGGCCCTGGCCCTGCGCCGTCAGCTGCCGGGCGGCCCGATGCGGTGGCTGCCGGGGCCCGACGGACTGCTCGTACTGGCCCGAAACGGCCTGGTCTGCACCCTCAACACCACCGCGTCGGCGGTCGAACTCCCCACGCCGGGACGGCTGCTGATCTCCTCCGATGCCATGGACCAGCCGGGCGACACAGCCCGTATTCCGGCTGATTCCTGTGCGTGGTGGGCAATCTGACGTGCGCCCGGTACAGTCCAATCCTGTGACCGCACGGCTTGCCGACATCGCAGCCCAGGCGGGGGTCAGCGAAGCCACAGTCAGCCGCGTGCTCAACGGCAAGCCCGGTGTGGCCGCAGCCACCCGCGAATCCGTACTCGCGGCGCTCGACGTGCTCGGCTACGAACGCCCGGTGCGTCTGCGCCAGCGCAGCGCCGGACTGGTCGGTCTGATAACCCCCGAGCTCGACAACCCGATCTTCCCGGCCCTTGCCCAGGTCATCGGCCAGGCACTGACCCGGCAGGGGTACACCCCCGTCCTGGCCACCCAGACACCGGGCGGCTCCACCGAGGACGAACTCACCGAAATGCTGGTGGACCGGGGCGTGTCCGGCATCATCTTCGTCTCGGGACTGCACGCGGACACCACCGCGGACATGCAGCGCTACGACCAGTTGCGCGGACAGGGCGTGCCCTATGTCCTCCTGGGCGGCTTCTCGCCCAAGGTGAAGGCTCCCTTCGTCTCGCCCGACGACCGGGCGGCGATGCATCTGGCGGTGACCCACCTCGCCTCGCTCGGCCACACGCGGATCGGCCTGGCGGTCGGCCCGAAGCGGTTCGTGCCCGTGCTGCGGAAGATCGAGGGTTTCCAGCAGGCCATGGAGATCCAACTCGGGCTCGCCCCCGAGGAATCGGAAGAGCTCATCCAGCACTCCCTCTACACCCTCGAAGGCGGTCAGGCCGCGGCCGGCGCCCTGATCGGGGAGGGGTGCACCGCCGTGGTGTGCGCGAGCGACATGATGGCGCTCGGCGCGATCCGGGCCGCCCGCGGGCTGGGCCTGGAGGTGCCGCGCGACGTCTCGGTGGTGGGTTTCGACGACTCCCCCCTCATAGCGTTCACGGATCCGCCGCTGACCACGATCCGGCAGCCCGTGCAGGCCATGGGACAGGCCGCCGTACGGACCCTGCTGGAGGAGATCGGGGGCACCCCTGCCCCGCACAGCGAGTTCATTTTCATGCCTGAGCTGGTGGTTCGCGGGTCGACGGCGTCGGGCCCCGGAGCCGCTGTCCGGGGCTGACTCCTCCCTGAGTCGGATCGGGTGCGAGGGGAACCAGACCGGGGGATGATCGGTCGGTGGGCGCGCATCTGGCAGACTCTCGTCCCATGGGTGAAACGACCGTGAAGAGTTTGGAAGGCCGGACGGCCACCCCGTCACCCATGACGGACGAGGTCGCCGAAACGCCGCATGTCCGGCGTACCCGACTGCAGACTCTACGGTCGCCGCGCCGGCCCCGGATCTGGTTCGAAGTCCTGCTGATCGCGGTCAGTTACTGGACGTACTCGCTGATCCGCAACGCCGTGCCGGAGCAGAAGACGCAGGCGCTGCACAACGCCGACTGGATCTGGCGCGTCGAGCAGACACTCGGCATAGCGGTCGAGCAGTCGGTCAACCATGCCGTGAACTCGGTGACATGGCTGATCGTCTCGATGAACTACTACTACGCGACGCTGCACTTCATCGTGACGATCGGTGTGCTGGTGTGGCTGTACCGGTGGCATCCGGGACGGTACGCGGCCGCCCGCCTCGCCCTGTTCGCGACGACGGGCGTGGCACTGGTCGGTTACTACCTGTATCCGCTTGCGCCCCCTCGGTTGATGAGCAACCAGGACTTCGTGGACACCGTGCTCGTCCACCACACCTGGGGCTCGATGGCCTCGGGCAACCTGAAGAACATGTCGAACCAGTACGCGGCGATGCCGTCGATGCACATCGGCTGGTCGCTGTGGTGCGGCCTCATCATCTGCGCGGTGGCCTCCGCCCCGTGGGCACGGATCCTGGGCCTGCTGTACCCGACGGCGACGCTGGTCGTCATCGTCGCGACGGCGAACCACTTCTGGCTGGACGCGGTCGGCGGCATGATCTGCCTGGCCTTCGGCTTCGCGCTCTCGTACGTCTGGTTCGGCGCGGCGCCGCACCGGCTGCCCCGCCTGCCGGAGAGCGGGAGCCGGAAGAGCCTGCTGCCCGCCCGGGTCTGATCCGGCCGCTCGCGGGTCAGCGGGACCCTGCACCGCAGACGCACGCGGACCGGCGCCTTGCCCGGCCGCTCGCGGGACCCGGGCTCCGCAGCCGTGTCCGGGGGGCCGCCGGGACCGCTCACGCGCCGTAGAACAGCACCTCCACGACCGCCCGCGCCCGTCGCGTGATCCTCCGGTAGTCGTCGAGCATGTCGCCCACGTGCCCCGGTCCGTACCCCAGATATCGGCCCACGGCCGCCAGCTCGCGGCTCTCCGAGGGGAACGTGTCGCCGGCGCGGCCGCGGACCAGCATCACGGCGTTGCGGACGCGGGCCGCGAGGACCCAGGCCTCGTCGAGGATCTGCGCGTCCTCCGTGCCGATCAGGTCCGCCGCGTGCGCCGCGGCCAGTGCCTCGCGGGTGCGGGTCGTCCGCAGTCCCGGTTCCGCCCAGCCGTGCTGCATCTGCAACAGCTGGACCGTCCATTCGACATCGCTCAGGCCGCCGCGCCCGAGCTTCGTGTGCAGCGTGGGGTCCGCGCCCCTCGGCAGCCGTTCGGACTCCATCCGCGCCTTCAGCCTGCGGATCTCGCGGACCGCGTCGTCCCCGAGGCCCTCCGCCGGGTAGCGCAGCGGGTCGACCAGCTCGATGAAGCGGGCGCCGAGCTCCCGGTCCCCCGCCATCGGCTCGGCCCGCAGCAGCGCCTGGCTCTCCCACACGAGCGCCCACCGGCGGTAGTACGCCTCGTAGGAACGGAGCGTGCGGACCATCGGCCCGCTCTTGCCCTCCGGGCGCAGATCCGCGTCGATCAGCAACGGCGGGTCCGCCGTGGGCAGTTGGAGCAGCCGCCGGATCTCCGAGACCACGGCGTTCGCGGCCCGGGCGGCCTCCTGCTCGTCCACGCCCTCGCGCGGTTCGTGCACGAAAAGCACATCCGCGTCCGAGCCGTAACTCATCTCGTGCCCGCCGAAGCGTCCCATGCCGATGACGGCGAACCGGGTCGGCAGTTCGTCGCCCCACTGCTGTCGTACGGCCGCCCGGAGCGCGCCCGCGATCGTCGCCGCGTTCAGGTCGGTGACGGCTCCCCCGATCTGGTCGACCAGCGCGCCCGTATCCGTCTCGGCGGGGCTCTCCTCGGTGCCGTACGAGCCGATGAGGTCGGCGGACGTGGTGCGGAACAGCTCCCGCCGGCGGACCCCGCGGGCCGCGGCGACCGCGCCCTCCGCGGTGTCGGCGCGCCCGACGGCCGCCAGGATCTCCTGTTCCAGGTGGTCCCGGCCGCGCGGCTTCAGTCCCTCCGGGTCACCGAGGATGGCGACCGCCTCCGGCGCCCGCAGCAGCAGGTCGGGCGCGAGACGGCCGGCGGAGAGCACGCGCGCCAGATTCTCCGCGGCCGCCCCCTCGTCCCGCAGCAGTCGCAGGTACCAGGGCGTCTTGCCGAGCGCGTCGGACACCTTGCGGAAGCCCAGCAGCCCCGCGTCCGGGTCGGCCGAGTCGGCGAACCAGCCCAGCAGCACCGGCAGCAGGGTCCGCTGGATCGCCGCCTTGCGGGTGACCCCGGAAGCGAGGGCTTCCAGATGCCGCAGCGCCGCGGCCGGGTCCCCGTAGCCGAGCGCCTCCAGCCGCTGTCCCGCGGCCTTCGGGCTGAGCCGGGTCTCGCCGGGGGTGAGCTGGGCGACGGCGTCGAGCAGGGGCCGGTAGAAGATCTTCTCGTGCAGCCGGCGCACGACCGACGCGTGCCGCCGCCATTCCTTGTTGAGCTCGGTGACCGGGTCGGTACGCATCCCCAGCGAGCGCCCGAGGCGCCGCAGATCGGCCTCCTGATCGGGCACGAGATGCGTACGCCGCAACCGGTACAGCTGAATCCGGTGCTCCATGGCGCGCAGGAAGCGGTACGCCTCGTCCAGCTGCGCCGCGTCCACCCGGCCGACGTATCCGCCCGCCGCCAGCGCCTGAAGGGCCTCCAGGGTGCTGCCGCTGTGCAGGGTGGCGTCGCTGCGCCCGTGCACCAACTGGAGCAGCTGCACGGCGAACTCGACGTCCCGCAGCCCGCCGGGGCCGAGCTTGAGCTCGCGCTCCACCTCGGCCACCGGGATGTTGTCGACCACACGGCGGCGCATCTTCTGCACGTCGGGGACGAAGTTCTCCCGCTCGGCGGCCTGCCACACCAGGGGCGAGACGGCCTCGATGTAGTCCTCGCCGAGGGACGGATCACCGGCGACGGGCCGGGCCTTGAGCAGCGCCTGGAACTCCCAGGTCTTGGCCCAGCGCTGGTAGTACGCGAGATGGCTGGACAAGGTCCGCACCAGCGGCCCGTTGCGGCCCTCGGGCCGCAGATTGGCGTCCACCGGCCAGATCGTGCCCTCGACGGTGGTCTCGGAGCAGATCCGCATGAGGTGGGAGGCCAGCCGGGTCGCGGCCTGCATCGCCTTGCTCTCGTCGGCGCCGTCGGACGGCTCCCCCACGAAGATCACGTCCACGTCGGAGACGTAATTGAGCTCGTGGCCGCCGCACTTGCCCATCGCGATGACGGCGAGGCGGCACTGGGCCGCGTCGGCGGGGGCGGCGCTGCGGGCGATGGCGAGCGCCGCGCGCAGGGTGGCGGTGGCGAGGTCGGCCAGTTCGGCGGCGGTCTGCGCGACATCGGTCGTCCCGCACACGTCACGGGCCGCGATGGAGAGCAGACAGCGCCGGTAGGCGATCCGCAGCGTCACCGGGTCGGCCGCGTCGGCGAGACACCGCTCGAACTCCTCGACGCCCGGGTGCAGGTCCGCCGACTCGTAGGTGGCCAGGGCCCGCCAGTCGCCCGGGTGCCGGGCCAGGTGGTCGCCGAGCGCCTCGGACGCGCCCAGCACCCCGAGCAACCGGTCGCGCAGCGGCTTCGCACTGACCAGGGTGTCGAGCAGGACCCGGCGGTCGGGCGGTTCCTGTCCCTCCACCAGCCGTACGAGGCTGCGCAGCGCCAGGTCGGGGTCGGCGACGGCGCCGAGCGCTTCCAGGAGCACCGGGTCGGTCCGTACGGATGCCATGTCGGGGAGTTCGAGGAACCGCTCGGCCTCGCCGGGGTCGGTGAAACCGTGCCGCAGCAGTCGGGTGAACGTACTGCTTCTGCGCCCCGGCACCGTCATCCCGCGGTCTCCTGTCGTGCGTAGAGCTGTCCGATCAAGGTCCGGATTCGAGCGTAGCCGCCGGGGGCCGCGGGGGACCCTTCGAGGGCCTGTCCACCCGCCCGACGCGTCCGACCCGTCCGACCGATGAATACGGGCGCGGCTCGCAGTCACCCCTGTGTGAGCCCCAAGGACCCGACCCGCATCCGATCCGAGAGGACCGCGCCATGGCCGCGAACAGCCCCGTGACCGAACTCGACGCCCGCTACAGCGAGGAGAAGGCCACCGCCTCGGACTGGTCGGAGGCCGTCGACCACCTGAGGACCGCGGAGGTGTTCTGGCTGTCGACCGTACGCCCGGACGGCCGTCCGCACGTCACCCCGCTCATCGCGGTGTGGCACGACGGCGGACTGCACTTCTGCACCGGTCCCGACGAGCGCAAGGCCAAGAACCTCCGGGAGAATCGGGAAGTGGTCCTCACCACCGGCGCGAACGCCCTGAACGAGGGCTACGACCTGGTGCTGGAGGGCACCGCGGCCACCGTGAGCGACGAGGCGCGGCTGCGTGCGCTCGCCGGTGCGTATGTCGAGAAGTACGGTGCGGACTGGACCTTCGAGGTCCGTGACGGCGCCTTCGTGGGCGACGGCGGGACAGCCCTGGTCTTCCGTGTGGAGCCGCGTACGGCCTTCGGGTTCGCCAAGAGCCCCTACAGCCAGACGCGGTGGCAGTTCACCCAGTGAAGGGAACGGCACCGATGGAATGGACACTCGAAGTCGTCATCCTCCCGGTCGCGGACCTGGACCGGTCACGGGCCTTCTACGAGGACACCTGCGGTTTCGCGGTCGACACCGACACCGAGATCGGCCCGGGCATGCGGATCGTCCAGCTGACCCCGCCCGGCTCCCGCTGCTCGATCGCCCTCTCCAGCGGCCTCCCGCCGGCTCCGGGCCAGCACGACATGGCGCCCGGTTCGGTCCAGGGGCTCCAGCTGTGTGTCACCGACATCTACCAGGCGCACGCGGAACTGCTCGAGCGGGGCGTCGAGGTGAGCAACGTGCAGCACGTCGGCGCGAGCGGCTCGTGGGAGGAGGGCCGCGGGGACACGTGGAACGCCTTCATGTTCTTCAAGGACCCGGACGGCAACGGCTGGGTCGTCCAGGAAGCACCGGCCCCGCTCTCGGAGCGCTGAGCGCCGGTCCCTCGCGCCCGGCCGCCTTTCCTGCCGGCCCTGTGAGGGACCGTTCATGCCGGCCTTTCATGCCGACGGCCGGGCGGCTCCGGCGCTGGGCGCCCGGGCCGTCCGGCCGTGAGTGGCGTGAGTGACGTGGAGAGGGACCGGCCTGCGTCAGGTCTGAGGCGGGCCGCCCTGGTCGCGGTCGGAGCGGAGCTGGTCCTTCATCCGGTCCTGCGCCGTGTCGACATGACCGCTGTACTTGCCCTGGGTCTTGCCGTCGACCATGTCACCGGCCTTGTCCACACCCTTGCCGGCCTGGTCCTCGTGGCCCTTGAGCATTTGCTTGAGCTTGTCCATCACGGACATGGGACATCCCTTTCGCCGCGTTGCCCCCCGCTCTTCCAGGGTCACCGCACACCGCCGGGTTCGCATCCCGACGGGCCCGCCCACTAGGACAGGTTCTGGCCTAGTGGCCGCCTATCGTTCCCTCAGGGGAAACCGCAGGGACGAAGGGACGACGACCATGCTCCGAGGACTCGCCACCATCAACTTCTGGGCCGACGACCTGGCCGCGGCCGAGGCCTGGTACACGGACCTGCTGGGCATCGGGCCGTACTTCGAGCGCCCCGGATACATCGAGTTCCGCATCGGCGACTACCAGCACGAACTGGGCATCGTCGACGCGTCCTACGCCCCGCCGGGAGCGGCGACCACCCCGGGCGGAGCCATCGCCCACTGGGCGGTCGACGACCTGGAGGCGACGGTCGACCGGCTGCTCGCGCTCGGCGCGAAGGAGTACCAGCCGCTGCGGGTCCACGGCCCGGGTTTCGTGACGGCGACGGTGGTGGACCCGTTCGGCAACGTGCTGGGCGTGATGACGAACGTCCACTACATGGAGATCCTGGCGAGGACGGGAGCGGCGTGAGCGACGGTCCCCGACCTGGGGTCTGTCGAGGCGGCGTGCCAGGACCTGCTGCCCGGCAGATACCGCGGAGGCAGCAGTCGCGCTGGTGGCGCGGCTGCTGCCGCCCGGCTGCGGCCGCGCTTTCGTCGGCAACCGGCACGAACGCGCGGCTCAGGAACAGACAGGGCCGCTACGGGTCGGTCAGGAATCCGCCGTGAAGCGCACCGACCAGGCGTAGCCGCTCAGGTTGTCGTGCGGGACCCGGCGCACTTCCGTGACGCGGCAGCCGTCGTGGGCGTATTTGAGGGCGAAACGGTCGAGGCGCTGTGCGTCGGTGAGATCCTCCATCGACAGCGGCGCGCCGACAACGAGGTCCTCGTGCAGGACCGGTTCGTGCGCCGAGGTGTCCGAGCATGCCTGGCAGTGATGCGTTCTGGGGAGGGCCATACGGCCAGTGTGCTCCTGTGGCGCGCACGGGCAAGGCCCGACGCGTCACCGACCGCAGCGAACGCCGCCGTCCGCTGTCCTGAAGCGGCCCGTGGGCCGGGACAGCGGACGGCGGCGCCGTGGTGACCGCTACGGCTCCAGCACGACCGGCAGTGCCGAGAGGCCGCGGAAGGCCGGAAACGGAACCTGGAGCCAGGCCGGCTCCTGCGCCGGGTCGGCGAAGGCCAGCCGCGGGAAGCGGCCGAGCAGGCTCGTGAGGGCGATCTGCGTCTCCATCCGGGCCAGCGGCGCCCCGAGGCAGTAGTGACTGCCGTTGCCGAACCCCACGTGGGCGTTCTGCGCGTTGTCGGGCCGGGACACGTCGAACTCGTCCGGGGAGTCGAACTTCCGCGGATCGCGGTTGGCCGAGGTGATCGCGATCTGCACGAGCGACCCCTTCGGGATCCGCGTCTCGGACATCTCCACGTCCTCGGTCGCGAAGCGGAACGTCGCGCTCTCCACCGAGCCGTCGTAGCGCAGCACTTCCTCCACCGCCCGGCCCATCAGCTCCGGGTCGTCCTGCACGGCGCGCAGCTGTGCGGGGTGGGAGAGAAGGTGCTGGACCGCGTTGCCGATGAGGTACGCGGTCGTCTTGTGACCCGCGAACATCAGCAGGAACGCCGTCGAGACGAGCTCGTTCTCGGTGAGGCCGCCGTCCTTGTCCCGCGCCTCGGTGAGCGCGCTGAGCAGGTCCTCCTCTGGGTGGCTGCGCTTGCGCGCGATCAGGTCCGAGAAGTAGCGGTGGAGACTCTCCTCCGCCTGCTGCTGAGCGCGCTTGGACTCCTCGCTGAAGCCGGTCTGGGCCACCGTCGTGGACCAGGTCTGGACGTCCGACCGCTCGTCCTGAGGTACACCGAGAAGTTCGCAGATCACCGTGATGGGCAGCGGGAACGCGAAGGCGGGGAGCAGGTCGAACGCCTCCCGCTTCGGGCACGCGTCCAGCAGCATGTCGGTGATGCCCTGGATCTTCGGCCGCAGCGCCTCCACACGACGGGGGGTGAACCCCGAGTTGACCAGCTTGCGCAGCCGGGTGTGCTTGGGCGCGTCGGCGTTGAGCATGTGGTCGTCCAGCGCCACCGACGAGTCGCCGAAGATTCTCCGGTACGCGTCCATGGCGCCGTACATGTCCTTGCTCAGCCGCGGATCCGACAGAGCGGCCCGGGCGTCCTCGTACCGCGTGATGAGGTACGTGTCGATGCCGTGCGGCGGCTTCATCGGACAGACGGGCTGGTTGTCCCGCAGGTGCTCATAGACCGGGTGCGGGTTCCGCCGGAACTCGGGAGTGCACCGCTCTGCTGCGGCGGCGGGGTCTTGCGTGGTGGTCACGGACGACTCCTGAGGTCGAAGAGGGCCTCGGCGTTGCCGCCGAGGATGCGCTGCTGGGCCGCTTTGTCGACCGGCAGCTTCTCGATCATGCGGACCCACTCCGTCAGTGGCATCGCCATCGGCGGCGAGTCGGTGCCGAACAGCATCCGTTCGGGCCCCAGGACCTCCGCGTTGAGGCTCAGATGCGCCGCGCTGAGAGGACTGGTGTCGACGTACATCCGTTGGAGGGCCGCGCCCGGGTCGGCGGCGGGCGCGACGGCGGGCTGCGCGGGCGGCGCGCCGGCCGCTCCCGGCTGCCCGCCCGGGGCCCCGGCGGGCGGGCCCCAGTGCCGGGGCCGCGCCGCCGTCTGCAGACGGTCCGTCAGCAGCGCCATCGCGCCGCCGCCGGTGGCACCGATGAGCCGCAGATCCGGGTACTTCTCCAGCCACCCGGCGAACGCCAGCATCGCCATGCCCACGGTCAGGTCGCCGAAGCGGCCGATCTGCTCGACGAAGCCCATGTTCTGGACGTGCTCCGTGCCGACGGGTTCGGCCGGGGCGTGCACCATGACCGGCACTCCCGCCTCCGCGGCCAGCGCGAAGAAGGAGTCGGCCCGGGGCGAGCCGAGCAGCTCGCCGTGGACGCTGGAGGTGGTGATCAGACCGACGAAGGCGGGGTCCGCCAACGTCTCCCTGACACCCTCCAGATGGTCGTCGTCGCCGAACGGATTGGCGTACACGTATCCGCGCAGCTGGTCCGGGAACGAGGCGATCAGGCCCGACATCCAGGCGTGGAAGCTGCGCAGCCGGTCCCGCGGCTGGGCGTAGTTGTCGACGCCCGGGACCCGTGCCATCGCGCCGGCCCCGACGGGGCTGCCGATGATGGTGAGGTCGATCCCGGCCTCGGCGCGGGCGGCGAGCATGCCGTCGACGTCGGTCAGGGCGGGGGGCATCGGGAAGCGCTGCGCGGCTTCGGGCGGGGACAGGTGCCCGTGAATGTCGATGATCATGCGCCCACTCCCGTGTCGGGCACGATCGCGCGGGTCACCGCGGCGCAGTCCTCGTCGCCGAGGCCCTGCTCGGTGGCGCGGAGGTGGGTCTCCGCGGCAGCGGCGGTGAGCGGCAGGTGCAGCCCGGCGGCCGCGGCCTGCTCCGTGGCGAGCGCGAGGTCCTTGGCCATCAGACGCAGCCGGAAGTCCGGCTTGTCGTAACGCCCGGCTGCCAGGCGCTTGGACTTGAAGGCCATCACCGGCGAGGCGAAACCGCTGCCCGCGATGGTCGCGAGGACCTGCTGCCGGTCGAGTCCGGAGACGGCGGCCAGCTCGGCGGCCTCGGCCATCGCCTGGACCTCGATGCCCATCAGCAGGTTGAGGAGCAGCTTCATCCGCATGCCCGAGCCGAGCGCGCCGAGGTGGACGACCTCCTTGCCCAGCATGTCGAGCAGCGGCCGGCCCGCGGTGAAGACCCGCTCCTCACCGCCGACGAACAGCCGCAGGTCTCCGCTGCGGGCATGGTCGCGGTTGCCGAGCATGCCGACGTCCAGCACGGAGGGCTCGTCGCCCACCAGGCGGACGACCTCGTCCGGAGAGACGGTGCTCGCGCAGATGATGGCTCCGGGGTACGACCCCCCGGCCAGGACCCCGTCGGGTCCCCGCAGCACCGCGCGCAGCGCCTCGCCGTCGGACACGGTGCATATGGTCGCGCTCGTGCCCTCGACGGCTTCTATCGGC
This sequence comes from Streptomyces sp. CA-251247, assembly GCF_050952975.1. NCBI lineage: Bacteria > Bacillati > Actinomycetota > Actinomycetes > Kitasatosporales > Streptomycetaceae > Streptomyces > Streptomyces sp. CA-251247. Next base: position 2,335,765 of record NZ_CP191861.1, read on the forward strand.
CGGGCCGCGGCGACGGCACCGGCCTTGGTCAGCGGCTCGGCACGCTCCGGGGTGCGGTTCCACACCCGCACCTGTACGCCCTGGTCGAGCAGGCGACCGGCCAGGCCGGCGCCCATCGTGCCGAGTCCGAGCACGGCGACGGGTCCTTGGGTGGGCGTCATGACTTCACCTCCGCGGTCTCCTTGACGACGCGGAAGCGCAGCGACTGGGTCGAGTCGACCCACTTGCGCAGCGGAGCCACCATCTCCTGGTGCTCGTCGCTCTGCTGCCAGGCGAAGAAGGCCTCAGGGGTCTCCCACTCGCTGGTGATGACCCACTGACGGGAGCCCTCCTCCACGGGTTCTCCGAGACGGTCGATGATGTGACCGGGAGTGCGGGCGACGGACTTCCGGATCTGGTCGTACATCTCCAGAAACCCTTCCTCGCAGCCCTCGGTGACCTGGACGGCGAAGACGACGGAAAGCCTGTCGGCCGAATGGCCGTTCTGCACGGTGCCCATATCTCCTCCTGGTGGGTGAGCTCTGCTGGGACACGCCTCCTACCGACTCATGGGCCCAGCACCGCTGCAACTCCACCGCGGGGAGGGCGCCATGGGGCCACGGCGCTCCCACGCCGGGTCGCCCGTACGGGTGAGGGCTGAAGTCGCCCCTGTGCAGGCGTTCCTGGTACGGAGCGTCGTCGGGTGTTCACGGGGTGGCGCGATGGGGCCATTCGAGTGGCGGAGAAGGCCGGTCGGCGAGGGGTCCGGGGCGCCGGATCCGGTGCTCCGGAGCGCCGGCCGGGAGGACGGAAGCGCTGCCGGCGGAGCCGCGCTCAGGCCTGCGACTCGGGTGCGTCGGCGCCCACCGGTTCCGGCTCGTCCGCGCGAGCCCGTCGCCCACCCGGAGCGTCGCGCGGGTTCAGGGTCGGCATCGACACGACGGGCCGTGGGCGCCGGCCGGGCAGGACACGGAACGGCTCCGGGCCGGTGGCCTACTGCCACCGGCCCGGAGCCGACTCATGAACGGGAAACCGCCCCGCGCCTACAGCACCGGCAGGTTCTTCCGCAGCTCGAAGGCCGTGACCTCGCTGCGGTACTCCTCCCACTCCTGCTTCTTGTTCCGGAGGAAGAAGTCGAACACATGCTCCCCCAGCGTCTCCGCCACCAGTTCACTGCGTTCCATCAGCGAGATCGCCTCGCCCAGGTTCTGCGGCAGCGGTTCGATGCCCATCGCGCGGCGTTCCGCGTCCGAGAGCGCCCATACGTCGTCGTCCGCGCCGGCCGGAAGTTCGTAGCCCTCCTCGATGCCCTTCAGGCCCGCCGCCAGCAGCACCGCGTACGTCAGGTACGGGTTCGCGCCGGAGTCGATGGAGCGGACCTCCACGCGGGCCGAGCCCGTCTTGCCCGGCTTGTACATCGGGACGCGGATCAGGGCCGAGCGGTTGTTGTGGCCCCAGCAGATGTACGAAGGCGCCTCGCCGCCCGCGCCCGCGCTGCGGGCCGAGCCGCCCCAGATGCGCTTGTAGGAGTTGACCCACTGGTTGGTGACGGCCGAGATCTCGGCCGCGTGCGTGAGCAGGCCCGCGATGAAGGACCGGCCGACCTTGGAGAGCTGGTACTCGGCGCCCGACTCGTAGAAGGCGTTCCGGTCGCCTTCGAAGAGCGAGAGGTGGGTGTGCATGCCCGAGCCCGGGTATTCGCTGAACGGCTTGGGCATGAAGGTCGCCTGCACGCCCTGCTCCAGCGCGACCTGCTTCATCACCAGGCGGAAGGTCATGATGTTGTCCGCCGTGGAGAGCGCGTCCGCGTACCGCAGGTCGATCTCCTGCTGGCCCGGCGCGCCCTCGTGGTGGCTGAACTCGACCGAGATGCCCATCGATTCGAGCATGGTGATCGCCTGCCGGCGGAAGTCCATGCCGACGTTCTGGGGGGTGTGGTCGAAGTAGCCGGAGTTGTCCGCGGGCACCGGGCGCGACCCGTCGAGCGGCTTGTCCTTCAGCAGGAAGAACTCGATCTCGGGATGCGTGTAGAAGGTGAAGCCCAGGTCCGAGGTCCGCGCGAGGATCCGCTTGAGGACGAAGCGCGGGTCCGCGAAGGACGGAGAGCCGTCGGGCATCAGGATGTCGCAGAACATCCGGGCGGTCCCGGGGGCCTCGGCGCGCCAGGGCAGGATCTGGAAGGTGCTCGGATCGGGCTTGGCGATCATGTCGGACTCGTAGACGCGCGCGAAGCCCTCGATCGCGGAGCCGTCGAAGCCGATGCCTTCGTCGAAGGCCTGTTCCAGCTCGGCCGGGGCCACCGCGACCGACTTCAGGAAGCCGAGTACGTCGGTGAACCACAGGCGCACGAAGCGGATGTCGCGCTCCTCGAGCGTACGGAGCACGAATTCCTGCTGCTTATCCATGTCAACCCAATCCTTGCTGGTCAAGCCGCCTGCTACCGCGAGCATCCCACCCATGGGTTTCAGGCAGGTTGCGAACCCGGGCTGAGCCCATTGTGGGTCAGGGCACACCGGGAGACGACCCTGAGTCCCCTCGCACCTGAGGCGGGCGTGTTCGACGGGCCCCGGCCGTGGGCGGGAGGGCCGCCGCGGAGGCCGGTCGCGAGGGGCCGGAAGCGGCCGGTCGCGGGGGCCGGGAACGGAGCCCCCGTTCCGGCGCGCCGTCCCGCTCGCTACGATCGCGGCCATGGGGGGCCCTCGGCTCACGCGCACCATGCGTCCCGTGGCACTGCTGAGTGCCGTGGCGACGCTCCTCGGCGCGCTCTTCATCTGCCCGAGCGCGTCGGCCGACCACCACAGCGCGGTGCCGGACACGACGGTGGCCGCGTACTCGTGCCCGTACGACAACGGCGCCTGCGGGCTGCTGCCCATGGTCAGCCCCGCCGTGCTCACCGCGCCGCCGCTCGACCCGCCGCTCGACGCGGGGGAACAGCTTCCGCGGCTCGACGCCCCGGCCGGCACGGCCCGGCCTCCCCATGCCACCGCGCTGCCCCGCGCTCCGAGCCTGCACGTCCTTCAGGTGCTGCGGACCTGAGTCGTCCCGCACCTCCTCCGCCCCCACTGATCACTTCATTGACGAAGGACGACACATCATGGCTTCCCGCACCAACGACCGCCGGGCCCGAATAGAGGAGATGCGCCGCGCCGAGCAGGCGCGTGAGCGCCGTGGGCGCATCATCACGATCGCCATCAGCGGTGTCGTCGTGGCCGGCCTGGTCGGCTTCGGCGTCTTCGTCCTCAACAAGGAGTCCGAGGAGAAGGACCAGCAGGTCGCCGAGGCGAAGGCGCCGGTCACCGGCGAGAAGTCCTGGGACGCCAAGAAGCTCGGGCGCAACCATGTCGCCAAGGCCGTCACCTACCCCATGAAGCCGCCGGTCGGCGGTGACCACAACCAGGTCTGGATGAACTGCAACGGCGACGTCTACACGGAGCCGGTCCCCGACGTGAACGCGGTGCACTCGCTGGAGCACGGCGCCGTGTGGGTGACGTACAACGACAAGGCACCGGCCGGCGAGGTCAGCAAGCTCGCCGACAAGGTGAAGAAGACGCCGTACTCGATGATGAGCCCGGTCAAGGACCAGGCGGGCGCCATCATGATCTCCGCGTGGGGCAAGCAGGTCACCGTCGACAGCGCGAGCGACAAGCGCGTGAGCCAGTTCTTCACCAAGTACGTGCAGGGCCCGCAGACGCCCGAGCCGGGCGCCGCGTGCACCAACGGTCTGGGTGGCAAGTGATCCGTATGACCCGTACGCACTGGGCGGCCGTCGTGGCGGTCGTCCTGGCGCTGCTGTTCGCGGGGGCCGCCACGGTGGCCTCCGCGGGTGGTGGTGACTCCGCCACGGCCGCGACGCCGACGGCGGATTCGGCGGATGCCGGGTTCGCGCGCGACATGGCGGTCCATCACCAGCAGGCGGTGGAGATGTCGTTCATCGTGCGCGACGGCACCCAGGACGACGAGGTCCGCCGTCTGGCGTACGACATCGCCAACACCCAGGCCAACCAGCGCGGCATGATGCTGGGCTGGCTGGATCTGTGGGGCCTGCCGAAGGTCGCGGCGGACAGTGAGCCGATGGCCTGGATGGCCGGCGACGCGAAGGGCGGCCACGGCGGCCACGGCGGGACCGGTCATCAGGCCGAGGACGGCTCGCTGATGCCGGGCATGGCGACCAAGGCGGATGTGGAGCGGCTGGACAAAGCCGTGGGCAAGCAGGCCGAGATCGAGTATCTCCAGCTGATGATCGTCCACCACAACGGCGGGATCTCCATGGCCAAGGGCTGTGTGGAGCGGTGCTCGGTCGACACGGAACGGGACCTCGCCGCGGGCATGGTCGCCGCGCAGGAGTCGGAGGTCGCCCTGATGGTGGACCTGCTGCACAAGCGGGGCGCGGACGCCCGGTCCTGAGCACCCCGGTTCGCGCGGCCCGGTCCGGTTCCGGCCGGCCGGTCCGCGACGAGCCGGTCCGCGACGAGTCGGTCCGCGACGGGCCGGTCCGGACGTGACCGCCGCCGTACCCGCGGGTCACTGCGACCCTGACCGCGCCCGTACCCCCGCACGGGGTCCCGGCCGCGTCAGCGCCCGTCCGCCCCCGTCAGCCGCCAGGTGATCCGGGGCGGGCGGACCGCCGCGCAGAGCGGCATTCCGCAGCTGTCCGTCAGACCGAGCGCGGTCTCCGCCGTGCCGCCGGACGCCGCCCCCTCCGGCAGATCGGCGAGGAAGATCTTCGCCCGGCGGAACATCGCGAACTCACCGCCGTCCCTGAGCTCGCCCCACGTCAGATACACGAAGCGCTCCCCGCGCCGCCCCTGGACATACGGGCCGCGGAAGTCGGCCGGTCCGTCGGCGGCCTCGACCGTCTCGACCGGGATGTCGAACACCGCCTCGGCCGCGTCGGCCCGCACCAACTGGTCCGGCTCGCGGCCGCGCTGGGTGCCCACATGGACGTCGCGGTAGTCGCCGCACACGCTGCCGGGCAGCTCGTGGCCCGTGATCCGCAGGGTCAGCCGTGCCATGCCGAGACCTCCTGGTCGCTGTCGAGTACGGCGGTGGCCACCGCGTCCGGCCGGTCGAGCATGATCAGATGACCGGCCTCGACCTCCTGGAACCGGGCGCCGAGCAGTTCGGCGAACGCCCGCTGCCGCGCCGTCCACCGGCGCCCCGCGGCGTCGGCGGCGAGCACGGTGACCGGTACCTCCGGCAGGGCGTACCGCTCGCGTAGGTCGAGGAGTTCGGCGGCGACCGCGCGGTAGTGGGTGTTCTCCAGCAGCGCGCCGCGCAGGACGCGCGAGGTGCCGTAGCAGCGCCGTACGAGGTCCGCGGGTGCCGGGTCGCCACCGCCCGTGCGGGACAGCCGTACGGCCGCGCGCCGGGTCGGCGGGCCGAGGGCGGCCGGTACCCCGAGGGCTCCCAGCGCCCTGCCGAGCGCACCGGTGACCGCGGTGCGTACAGCGGGCGCGGCCGGTCTGCGCGCAGTCTCCTCGATGCTGGAGTCGACGAGGACGACGGCCGCGGTGCGGGCAGGATGGAGCCGGGCGAAGGCCTCGGCGTGGAACCCGGCGATCGAGTGGCCCACCACCGTCACCGGCCCGTCCGTCCCGAGCGCGTCGAGCAGGCCCGCGATGCGGTGGGCCTCGCCGGCGGCCGAGGGCGGCACGGTGGCGGGGGCGCTGAGCCCGTGGCCCGGCCGGTCGAAGCGGACGACGGTGCGGTGCGGTGCGAGGAGGGGCACGACGGGGTCCCAGTCGAACCAGCTCATGGCGAGGCCGGCGCTCAGGACGCAGACCGGGCCGTCGCCCTCGACGACCACATGGTGCGCCACCCCGCCCACCCGTACGAACGTCACTGCGCCCCGCCTCTCCCCGCCCCTGCCGATGACGGCACGTGAGTTTCCCGCCAGCCTGCCACGGGCGGCGGCCGGCCGGCCCCGTGGGCCGGGCATGGGGCCATGATCAACGGCCCCCGGTGCGCCCGCACGCCGAAGAGGCCCGACCGCACGATCGACCTGGGGCCGGCCGGCAGCCGGCGGACCACAGGGCGTTCGACGGCCGCCCTGCACCCCCGGCCGGCGCCGCCCGGTCCGTGCGGACGAGCGGGTGCGGCCGGTGTCCCGCAACGGCACGACGTTGTGGCACCTCTCACCCCCGCGCTACAGCGCATCATCTTCCTCTCACAGGACATCGCGTCAGAAAGACGATTACACTGGGCCGCGTGCCTCAACTACGTCTCGCTCTGAATCAGATCGACTCGACCGTCGGCGACCTCACCGGCAACGCCGAGGCGATCGTGCACTGGACCCGGCACTCCGCCGAGCAGGGGGCGCACCTCGTCGCCTTCCCCGAGATGGTGCTGACCGGCTACCCCGTGGAGGACCTGGCCCTGCGGTCGTCCTTCGTGGAGGCGTCCCGGGCCGCCGTGCGGGCACTCGCGGTGCGGCTCGACGACGAGGGCTTCGGCGAACTGCCCGTGATCCTCGGGTTTCTCGACCGCGCCGAGCACGCCCAGCCGAAGTACGGCCAGCCAGCGGGGGCGCCGCGGAACGCCGCCGCCGTACTGCACCGGGGCGAGGTGGTGCTGACGTTCGCCAAGCACCACCTGCCCAACTACGGCGTCTTCGACGAGTTCCGCTACTTCATGCCCGGCGACACGATGCCGGTGATCCGGGTGCACGGCGTCGACGTCGCGCTCGCGATCTGCGAGGACCTCTGGCAGGACGGCGGACGGGTACCGGCCACCCGCTCCGCCGGTGCCGGGCTGCTGGTCTCCATCAACGCCTCGCCGTACGAGCAGGACAAGGACGACACCCGGCTGGAGCTGGTGCGCAAGCGCGCCCAGGAGGCCGGCTGCACCACCGCGTACCTGGCGATGATCGGCGGGCAGGACGAGCTGGTCTTCGACGGTGACTCGATCGTGGTCGACGCGCGGGGTGAAGTCGTCGCGCGTGCACCGCAGTTCGCGGAGGGCTGCGTCGTCCTCGACCTGGAGCTGCCCGCCGCGGGCGAGGCGCCGTCGGGGGTGGTGGACGACGGGCTGCGGATCGACCACGTCGTCCTCTCCGAGGACCCGCTGCCCGCGTACGAGGCGGAGGTGCCGGGCGGGTACGCCGAGCGCCTGGAGGACGACGAGGAGGTCTACTCCGCTCTGGTCGTGGGCCTGCGCGCGTACGCCGCCAAGAACGGCTTCCGTTCGGTGCTGGTCGGACTGTCGGGCGGTATCGACTCGGCGCTCGTCGCCGCGATCGCCTGCGACGCGCTCGGCGCGCAGAACGTGTACGGCGTCTCCATGCCGTCGAAGTACTCCTCGGACCACTCCAAGGGCGACGCCGCCGAGCTGGCCCGCCGCACGGGGCTCAACTTCCGCACGGTGTCGATCGAGCCGATGTTCGACGCGTACATGGGCTCGCTCTCCCTCACCGGCCTCGCCGAGGAGAACCTCCAGTCACGGCTGCGCGGCACGATGCTGATGGCCCTGTCCAACCAGGAGGGCCACATCGTGCTCGCGCCGGGCAACAAGTCCGAGCTGGCGGTGGGGTACTCGACGCTGTACGGCGACTCGGTCGGCGCGTACGGACCGATCAAGGACGTCTACAAGACGACCGTGTTCCGGCTCGCGCGGTGGCGCAACCGCGCCGCCGAGGAGCGCGGTCAGGTGCCGCCGATCCCGGAGGCCTCGATCAGCAAGCCGCCGAGCGCCGAGCTGCGTCCCGGCCAGGTCGACACCGACTCGCTGCCGGACTACGACGTGCTGGACCGGATCCTCGCGATGTACGTGGACCGGGACCAGGGCAAGGACGCGATCGTCGAGGCCGGGTTCGACGAGGAACTGGTGGCGAAGACGCTGCGGATGGTGGACACGGCGGAGTACAAGCGACGCCAGTACCCGCCGGGCACCAAGATCTCGGCGAAGGGCTTCGGCAAGGACCGGCGGCTGCCGATCACGAACCGCTGGCGCGAGACGACCGGCTGACCTCGCGCCGTCCGGACGGAGGGGGACTTCCCGCGGCAATGACGCGGGAGGTCCCCTTCGCCGTACGGTCCAGCAGTCCGGCGGCCGCGGCGATGCCCAGTCCGGCCACCGCGAGCACGGCGCCGACCAGCATCGGGGACGTCCAGCCCCAGCCCGCCGCGATGGCCGCGCCACCGAGCCAGGCGCCGCCCGCGTTGGCGAGGTTGAAGGCGGAGTGGTTGGAGGCGGAGGCCAGGGTCGGGGCGTCCTTGGCCTTGTTCATCACCAGCATCTGCAGCGGGGTCGTGGTCATGAACCCGACCGCGCCGAGGACGACGACGGTGACCAGGGCGGCCGCCTGGTGGTGCACGGTGAAGCGGAAGGCCACCAGCACGATCGCGAGGGCGGCGAGCGATCCGTACAGCGTGGGGCGCAGTGCCCGGTCGGTGAGCGGTCCCGCGGCCAGGGCGCCGAGCGTCATGCCGATGCCGAACAGCGCGAGGACGAGGGTGACGGAGGACTCGCCGAAGCCCATGACCTCGGTGGTCATCGAGGCCAGGTACGAGTAGACGGCGAAGACGCCCGCGAAGCCGAAGACGGCGGTGAGCAGGCCGAGGAGCACCTGGCGGTTGCCGAGGGCGCGCATCTCCCGGCCGAGGCTCTGATGGTCGTCCATGGGTATCCGCGGGACGAGCCGGGCGAGCGCCGCCATGGCGACCAGTCCGATCACGGTGACCACGAGGAAGGTGGCGCGCCAGCCGAGGTGCTGGCCGAGCAGGGTGGCGGCGGGAACGCCGACGATGTTGGCGACGGTGAGGCCGAGGAACATCGTGGCCACGGCCCGCGCCTGCCGCCCGTCGGCGACCAGCCGGGCGGCGACGACGGCGCCGACGCCGAAGAAGGCACCGTGCGGAAGGCCGGCGAGCACCCGGCCCGCGACGAGCCATCCGAAGCCGGGGGCGAGCGCGGAGGCGAGGTTGCCGACGACGAAGAGCGCCATCAGGAGCAGCAGCATCTTCTTGCGCGGGACGCGTGAGCCGAGGGCGGTGAGCAGGGGCGCGCCGAGGACGACACCGATCGCGTACGCGGAGACGAGATACCCCGCGGTGGGGACGGACGTGCCGAGGTCGTCGGCGACGTTGGGCAGCAGGCCCATCATGACGAATTCTGTGGTGCCGATGCCGAAGGCGGAGACGGCAAGCGCGAGCAGCGCCAGGGGCATGGGGGTGGGCCTTTCACAACGCGTAAGTTCCTTTACTGAACAAAGGGTCTCACGTGCTGGGTCCCCCGGGGTGAACGCCGGGTTTCGGTCCGGGGTCCCCAAAGGCCCTCCGGGGACCCCGGAAGGCCCCGCGGACCGCGGTCAGAACCTGACCCGCGCCGCGATCGGCAGGTGGTCGCTGTCCGTCTGCGGCAGCGTCCACGACGAGACCGGGTCGATCCCCCGCACCATGATCTGGTCGATCCGCGCCATCGGGAACGACGCCGGCCAGCTGAACCCGAAGCCGTCCCCCGCCGCTCCCTGGGTGGAGCGCATCTGCGAGGTGATGGCCTTCAGCGAGCGGTCGTTCATCGTCCCGTTGAGGTCGCCGAGCAGCACCACCCTGGCAACCGGCTCGCGGGCGATCGCCATGCCGAGCGCGTCGGCGCTGTTGTCCCGCTGATTGGCGGTGAAGCCGGCGTTCAGCTTCACCCGCACCGAGGGCATGTGGGCCACGTACACCGCGACCGCGCCCTGCGGGGTCTGCACGGTGGAGCGCATCGCGCGCGTCCAGCCCATGTTGATGTCGACGGGCGCGGTGTCGCTCATGGGGTACTTGCTCCACAGGCCGACCGTGCCCTGCACCGAGTGGTACTTGTACGTCCCGGCGAGCGCTTCCTCGTAGGTGGAGACCTGCCCCTGGGGCAGTTCCTGGAGCGCCACGACGTCCGCGCCCGAGGCGGCCACGTCCTGCGCGGTGCCCCCGGGGTCCGGATTGCCCGCGTTCACGTTGTGCGTGGCGACCGTCAGATCGCCGCCGCCGACCGACTTGTCGGTGAGCAGCCCGCCGAAGAGGTTCAGCCACACGATGGTCGGGAGCAGCAGGGCGATCAGCGCGCTGGCAGAACGCCGCCACACGGCGGCGACGAGGATCACCGGGATGAACACGCCCAGCCACGGGAGAAACGTCTCCGCGAGACTGCCGAGGTTCCCGATCCTGTTGGGCATCTGCGCGTGCAGGATCATCAGCAGCGCGATCACCACGGCGCACGACGCGAGGAGAAGACCGCGCCGCCAGATGCCGCTGTCGCCCCGCCAGCGCTCCAGCAGGCGCCGGACCCGGGATGAGCTGAACCGGTCCCCCGGGCCGCCGTTCCCGGTCTCCGTCTTGTACGCCTGCACCATGGAGCTGTCCTCACTGCCTTGCCGTCACACCAGCCTCGGCGTCGACACTAGGCGATGACGGTACTTTCCCTGCCGCCCCGGGGCGGCCGTACTGTTTCGGAGACGACAGTGAGGCGCCCGGGGTTCCTGGTATCAGGCCAGGTTGGGGCGCTGTGACAGAACACGCACACTTCGGGCAACACCTGGGCCCGGCGTGTCACACGGGCCTGCGGACCCCTGCGAGCACCGCGTCGACCATCTGTTCCGCACTGCCGGCGCCCGGCGTTCCGCCGGACCGCAGCACGGTCCGTATGAGCATCGGACCGAGGAACAGGTCACCGAGCAGATCGACGTCGATGTCGTCACGGATCTCGCCCATCTCGACGCCCCGGCGCAGCACTTCGTCCATCCGGCGACGCCGGGGGGCCACCGAGGTGCGGTGATACATGTCCCAGAGCCGGGGGTAACTCTGCATCTGGGCGAAGACGTTGTGCAGCAGGGCCGAGGACCCTTTGGCGAGTCCGCGCCGGCGCACGCTCTCCACCATCGCGACCAGATCGTCCCGTACCGACGTGCCGGGCAGCGGCGGGTCCACCGGCTCGATGGACCGGACGACGTCGACGAACAGCGCCTCCTTGCCCTCCCAGCGGCGGTAGATGGTGGCCTTGCCGACGCCGGCGGTACGGGCGATGCGGTCGACGGAGAGTTCGGAGAGCGGCAGACCCTCCTCCAGCAGGGTCACCACGGCCTCGACGATCGACCGTTCCGCCGCCTCGCTGCGCGGCCGGCCGCGGCGGACCACCGGCGCGGAGCCGCCGGCGGTGCGGGGCTCGGCGTGACGCGCGGCCCGTGCGGGGCCGCGGGACTCCCGGCCGGGGCGCGCCCGGTCGTCCTGCACGGGCATGTCCGCACCGCCTCTCACTGTCGTCACCGCCGCCGCCACCCGGTTCGCCGCCGCCGGTTCGCCAACGTCGCCGTCCGTTCGCCGCCGGGCCGCGGGTCAGCGTCCGGCGCCCTCCCGCTCGGGCAGCGCGTCGGGCTCGGGGGCCTGGCGGGCCGGGTCCCTGCCCGGCAGGAAGAGCGCCACGACGACCGCTCCGGCGACGGCCACAGCCGCCGCACAGGCCGCTGTCAGATGCATGGCGTCGAGAAAGGCGTCCTGCGCCGGGCCGACGAGCGCCTTGCCGGCCGGACCCATGGTGTCCGCCACGCCGAGGGTGGCCTCGATCGATTCCCCGGCCGCGCTCCGGGCGTCCGCCGGAACGCTCAGCAGGTGCCCCTCGATCTCGCTGCGGTAGCGCGTGGACAGCAGCGAGCCGAGGACGGCGACACCGAGCGCTCCGCCGACCTGGCGGAAGGTGTTGTTGATCGCGGAGCCGGAGCCGGCCTTCTCGCGGGGCAGCGCCTGCATCACGGACAGCGTGACCGGCGGCATGATGTGCGCCATTCCGACGCCCTGGACGAACAGCATGAACTCCACGACCCACAGGGGCGTGGACGCGTCGAAGAACACGAAGGCCGCGAGTCCGGCCGCGACCATCACCATGCCGACGGCACAGACGGGACGGGCGCCGAACCGGTCGACGACAAGCCGGGCCCGGGGGGCGAAGACCACCTGGGCGACGGCGAGCGGCAGCACGAGCATGCCGGCGCGCAGCGGGCTGTAGCCGCGGATGCTCTGGAGGTAGAAGGCGGAGAAGAACGTCACACCCATCACCGCGAAGAAGACCAGCGCCATGGCGGCGATCGCCGCGGAGAAGGCCGGCTTGGCGAAGCAGGAGAGGTCCAGCGCCGGATGGTCGATGTGCTTCTCGTACAGGACGAAGAGGGCCAGCACGACGAGGCCGCCGACCAGCGGGAGCAGCACGGACGCCGCGGTGAAGTCGGCGAGTTCGCCGCCGCGGATGATGCCGTACACCAGCAGCACCAGGCCGACGATGGACAGCAGCACACCGACGGGGTCGAGACGGCCGGGATTCGGGTCCTTGGAGTCGGGCACCAGGATCGCCATCGTGACCAGCGCGACGATCACGACGGGGACGTTGATCAGGAAGATCGAGCCCCACCAGAAGTGCTCCAGGAGCACTCCGCCGGTGAACGGGCCGATGGCGATGGCGACGCCCACGCTGCCCGTCCAGATCCCCATGGCCCGGGCCTGCTCGTCGCGCTCGAAGACATTCATCAGGACGGCGAGCGTGGCAGGCATCACAAAGGCGGCGCCGAGGCCCATGATCGCCCGGTAGACGATGAGTTCCGAGGGGGTGGCGGAGAAGGCGGCGAGCGCGGAGCCCGTGCCGAAGACCAGGACGCCGAGGAGCAGCACGTTCTTGCGCCCGAGCCGGTCGCCGACCAGGCCGGCGGTGAAGAGGAGGCCGGCGAAGACGAGCGTGTAGGCGTTGATCGCCCACTCGAGCTCGCTCTGGGTGGCGCCGATGCCCGTGGGTGCGGGGGTGGCGATCGTCTTGACCGCCACATTCAGGATCGAGTTGTCCAGCACCACGATGAGCATGCTGAACGTCAGGACGGTGAGGATCGCCCAGCGTCGACGGTGGACGATCTCGGGGACAGAGGGTGCGACACGACCCGGCGGTGTGGCCATCGGCGCAGAATATCCCATTTCGATACGAAATCGTCTCGTATAGCAGGGCGACACCCGGCCGGCCCCCTCCCCTTCCGTCCGGACGGCACGAGGTGCCACCATGGAGCTGATCCGGGGACGCCGTCAGGGTGCCTCGAGATGACGAAGGAGCCGTTAGCCATGACGCTTCAGGCTGCCCAGAAGCCCACCGACAGCAGCAAGGCGCTGTACGGCGGCAAGGGCACTCGCCGCATCACGGTCCACGACATCACCGCCGCCAAGGAGCGCGGCGAGAAGTGGCCCATGCTGACCGCCTACGACGCGATGATCGCCTCCGTCTTCGACGAGGCAGGTATCCCCGTGATGCTCGTCGGCGACTCCATGGGCAACACCCACCTCGGCTACGACACCACCGTGCCGGTCACGATGGACGAGATGACCCTGCTCTCCGCGGCGGTCGTCCGGGGCACCAGCCGCGCCCTCGTCGTCGGCGACCTCCCGTTCGGTTCGTACCAGGAGGGGCCCGTCCAGGCCCTGCGCAACGCCACCCGGCTGGTCAAGGAGGCGGGCGTCGGCGCGGTCAAGCTGGAGGGCGGCGAGCGCTCGCTGCCGCAGACCGAGCTGATCGTCGAGTCCGGCATCCCCGTGATGTCGCACCTGGGCCTGACCCCGCAGTCCGTGAACACCATGGGCTACCGGGTACAGGGCCGCGGCGACGAGGCGGCGCACCGGCTGCTGCGCGACGCCAAGGCCGCCCAGGACGCGGGCGCCTTCGCGGTCGTCCTCGAACTGGTCCCCGCGGAGCTGGCCGCCGAGGTCACCCGGTCCCTGCACATCCCGACGATCGGCATCGGCGCCGGTCCGGACACGGACGCCCAGGTCCTCGTCTGGACGGACATGGCGGGTCTCACGGGCGGCAAGGTGCCGCGCTTCACCAAGCAGTACGCCGATCTGCGCAGGACGCTCGGCGACGCCGCGAAGGCCTTCGCCGACGATGTCGTCGGCGGCGCGTTCCCGCAGGAAGAGCACACCTTCCACTAGCCACTCCCGGCACAGACGACAGCCCGCCGATCTTCCCCCGTCGGCGGGCTGTCGGCATGCCCACGTCAGATTGCTGCTGTTCGGCCCGGGGCCCGGCCCGCGTCGCCCGCGAGCAGTCGGACACCGGCCGTCGACCAGCCGTCGACAAGGTGTCGGCGGCTTGTCGGCGAGCTGTCGGTGGGACCCTGCATGGTTGACGCCATGACGCGAATCGACAAGAACCCTGACGGCGGCAAGGACAACGCCGTCGAGGTGCGGGGGCTGGTCAAGCACTACGGCGAGACCAAGGCGCTGGACGGGGTGGACCTGGACGTCCGCGAGGGCACCGTGCTCGGTGTGCTCGGCCCCAACGGCGCCGGCAAGACCACACTCGTACGCTGCCTCTCCACCCTCGTCACCCCCGACGCCGGCACCGCGGTCGTGGCGGGCTACGACGTGGTGAAGCAGCCGCGGCAGTTGCGCCGCACCATCGGACTCACCGGTCAGTACGCCTCGGTCGACGAGAAGCTGTCCGGCTGGGAGAACCTCTACATGATCGGGCGGCTGCTCGATCTGCCGCGCAGGGCCGCACGGCAGCGCGCCGACGAGATGCTGGAGCGCTTCTCGCTCACCGACGCGGCGAAGCGGCCCGCGATGCAGTACTCCGGCGGTATGCGCCGGCGTCTCGACCTCGCCGCCTCGATGATCGGGCAGCCGGCCGTGCTCTATCTGGACGAGCCGACGACCGGACTCGACCCCCGGACCCGCAACGAGGTCTGGGACGAGGTCCAGCGGATGGTCGCGGAGGGGGCGACCGTCCTGCTCACCACCCAGTACATGGAAGAGGCCGAGCAGCTCGCGAACGAGCTCACGGTCATCGACCGCGGGCGGGTCATCGCCAACGGCCGGGTGGACGAGCTCAAGGCCAAGGTCGGCGGACGCACCCTGCAGATCCGGCCGTCCGACACCGCGCAGCTGTCCGCGATGGCGCGGGTCCTCGCCGAGGCAGGACTCGACGGCGTCTCCGGCGCCACGGTCGTGCCCGACGAGGGACTGCTGTACGTACCGATCCTCAGCGACGCCCAACTGACCGCCGTCGTCGGCGTGATGGGCTCGCACGGCTTCGGCATCGCACACATCGGCACCCATCTGCCCAGCCTCGACGAGGTGTTCCTGGCCATCACGGGCGAGAAGACGTCCGTGTCCGACACGACCGAAGAGGAGGTCGCCGCGTGAGCACGGCAACTGCCACCCCCGCGCCCACCGAGGCGCCCGCCCGACGCCCGGAGGCGCCGGCCGGCGAGGGCCGGATCGGCCTGCGCGGCAATCTGCGCCACATCGGCGCCCTGGTGCGCCGCAACGCGCTCCAGATCAAGCAGGACCCGGAGTCGATGTTCGACGCCGTGCTCATGCCGATCATCTTCACCCTGCTGTTCGTGTACGTCTTCGGCGGCGCGATCTCCGGCAAGGGCAACCAGGACGCGTACGTCAACTACGTGATCCCCGGCCTGATGGCCATGATGGGCATGAACATCGCCATGGCTGTCGGCACCGGTGTCAACGACGACTTCAAGAAGGGCGTGATGGACCGCTTCCGGTCCATGCCCATCGCACGGTCCTCGGTGCTCATCGCCAAGATCGTCGTCGAGGTCGGCCGGATGCTGGTCGCCACCACGATCCTGCTCGGCATGGGCTTCGCGCTCGGCCTGGAGATCAAGACCTCGGTGCTGCACCTGTTCGCGGCGATCGGTCTGTCCACGGTCTTCGGCGCCTCGCTGATGTGGATCTTCATTCTGCTCGGTCTCACCATGAAGACGGCTCAGGCCGTCCAGGGAGTGGCCATGCTCGTACTGATGCCGCTCCAGTTCGGGTCGTCGATCTTCGCCCCGCCGACGACGATGCCCGGCTGGCTGGAGAGCTTCACCGACTACAACCCGCTGTCCAATCTCGCGGACGCGGCACGGGCCCTGATCAACGGCGGCGCGGTCGCCCACTCGGTGTGGATGACGCTCGCCTGGGCCGCCGCCGTCACGGTGGTGACGGCGCCGCTCGCGGTCGCCAAGTTCCGCAAGAAGACCTGAGCCCGGCGGCCCGGTGGGGCCGGCGGATCAGATCAGGGCGGCGGCCTCGTCCACGGTGAGGCCGCCGCCCTCGGCATAGGCGCGCTCGTAGCCCTCGTCCCCGAGTTGTCCGCGCAGGACCGTCTCGCACTCGGCGCGGTTCTCCCGCTCGTGCAGGGCCGCGAAGTGACGGGGCGGCAGATGGGCGTCGGCCACCGCGAGCACCCGGGCGGCGTCCGCCGACCGTTCCGGCCGGTCCAGGGCGACCGCCCGGGCGGCCGTCACCAGATGCATGGAGACCATTTGCGGGGCGACCATCATGCTCAGCGGGTCGCGTGCCCGCTCCAGCGCCATGCGCGCGCCCTCCACGGCCTTGGGGTAGAAGCCGTCGACGAGATCGAGCCAGGCGAGGAATCCGATCACCATGCCCTCGAAGATGGCCAGGGTGTTGGAGCGGAACTGCTCCAACAGGTGGCCGATCTCGACACGCGCCTCCTCGCTGCGGCCGGTGCTGCCGAGCCGCAGGGCGAGAAAGAGCCGCGCGACGGCTCTCGACTCGTTCTCCAGACCACGGTGCTCGGCGAGGACCTCCCGGATGATCTGCTCACCCCGCTCGCCCTCGCCGATCTCCATCATGATCCCGGCGAGCCGGCACCGCAGGACCGCCACCTGTGCCTGGGCGCCGATCTGTTCGGCGTATCCGATGGCCGCCCGGAAGTCCTCGGCCGCGCCGGTGTACTCGCCGCGCCGCTCCTGCGCCTCGCCGCGCGCGGAGAGGGATTCGGCCGCGCCCCAGGCGTCACCGAGCCGGACGAAGATCTCCAGCGACTCGTCCGCGTCGCGGGCCGCGTCGCCGGCCCAATGGGTGCGGTTGGCCAGGACGTTGGCGCGGTTCTGGAGTGCGGCGGCGAGCTCCCACTCGTAGCCGTAGGCGCGGCAGGCGCTGACGGTCTCGTCCAGCAGCGCCTTCAGGCTGTTGATGTCACCGGTCATCAGGACGGCGAAGAACCACAGCGCGCCGGGCGAGCGGCAGGTCTGCGGCAGGCCGGGGGCGTAGACCCGGGTGACGCTGTGCAGCCAGTCCATGGCCTCGGGCGTGGTCCACGCGTCGAGGTCGTGGTTCATGAAGACCATGCGCATGAGTGCGACGCAGCGCCGGGCCTCCTGGAGCAGCTCGGGCCCCATGGGCGGCGGGGCGTCCGTGAACCGTTCGAAGACCGGCGGCGCGGCCTCGGCCGGCGGCAGGAACGGATCCGGGCCGAGCGCGCCGGCGGCGGTGGACCAGTGCCGGGCCTCCGAACGCAGGTCCCGCATCTGCCAGTACCAGGCCAGCGAGAGGACGACGTGCAGCGCCTCCTGCTCGTCACGCGCGGCGACGGCCCGGCGCATGGCGGTGCGCAGGTTCTCGTACTCGCGCTCGAAGAGGTCGATGGCGGCACGCTGCTCCGAACCTCGCAGGAGCGGGTCCGTCGTGCGGGCCACCTCGCGGTAGTGGACGAGGTGCCGGCGCTCCACGGCGGCCCGCTCGCCGGCCTCGTCGAGGCGCTCGGCGGCGTACTCCCCGACGGTCTCCAGGAGGCGGTAGCGCATCGGGCCGTCCGGGGCGGGGGCGGCGACGACGAGCGACTTGTCGATGAGGGATCCGAGGCTGTCGGCGACGTCACCGGGGTGGGCCGGGCGGGCACCCGGCCCACCGGGGCCTGCGTCATCCGGGCCGGCGTCCTGCGGACCGGAGCAGACCGCTTCGGCGGCGGCCAGGTCGCACCCGCCGGCGAAGACCGACAGCCGCCGCAGGACGGTCCGTTCGGCGTCGTCGAGCAGGTCCCAGGACCAGTCGACGACGGCGCGCAGGGTCTGCTGGCGGGGCAGGACGGTGCGGCTGCCACCGGTCAGCAGCCGGAACCGGTCGTCGAGACGGTCGGCGATCTGCCGCGGGGTGAGCATACGGAGGCGGGCAGCGGCGAGTTCGATGGCCAGCGGCAGTCCGTCGAGGCGGCGGCAGATCTCCGCGGCCGCCGCCTCGTCGTCCTCGATCCGGAAACCGGGACGGGCGGCCGTGCCGCGGTCCGCGAAGAGCCGCAGCGCCATCGGGTCGGGCAGCGGGTCCACCGGTCGCACCAACTCGCCCGGAACACCGAGGGGTTCCCGGCTGGTGGCGAGCACGGTGAGGCCCGGGCAGGTCTGGAGCAGCCGTTCGGCGAGCACGGCGGCGGCCTCGATCACATGCTCGCAGTTGTCGAGGAGCAGCAGCATGCGGCGGTGCGAGCAGTGCTCGACGAGCCGGACGAGCGGATCGTCGCCGTGCCGCTCGGCGGCCCGCAGTTCCTCCGCACCGGCGCCGCGCAGCACGGTCTCGCGCGCACCGAGGGCGGTGAGAACGGCGTCCGGCACGTTGTCGGGGTCGTCCACGGGGGCGAGTTCGGCCATCCAGACGCCGTCGGGCCACGCCATGTGCGGCGCGGCATGCTCGGCGGCCTCCTGCGACAGCCGCGTCTTCCCGGCCCCGCCGGGCCCGAGGAGGGTGACGAGCCGGGCGGCGCCGAGGTCCTGGCGGATGGCACCGATGTCGGCGTCGCGGCCGACGAAGGAGGTGAGCCGGGCGCGGAGGTTCCCCGCGTCGCGCAGGGGCCCGGCATCCGTACCGTCCGCGTCCGGCCGCCCCGGGCCCGCTGTGTGCGCGGGAGTCTCGGGAGGGCCCGGATCCGCGAGCAACTCCGCGTGCAGGGAACGGAGTTCCGGGCCCGGGTCGGTACCCAGACGGTTGGCGAGGGATCTGCGGACGATGTCGTACGCGGCCAGCGCCTCCGCCGGGCGGCCCGTGGCCCGCAGGGCGCGCAGCCGCAGCGCCTGGAGCGACTCGTCGATCGGGTGGGCCTCGCAGAGCGCCACCAGCTCCGGCAGCGCCTCCTCGGCGCGGCCGAGGGCCAGCGCCGTCGCGAGGCGGGTGCGGCGGGCGTCGAGGCGGCGGGCCTCCCAGCGGGCCGTCTCGGCCGCACGTGCGGGCAGGTCCGCGAGTACCGGGTCCTGCCACAGCGCGAGGGCGTCGTCGAGGAGGGCCGCGGCCTTGACCGGGTCGCCCCGTTCCAGCGCCCGCGCCCCCTCCCCCGCCAGCCGGTCGAAGCGGTGCAGGTCCACGTCGTCCCCGTCGGCGCAGAGCCGGTAACCGCCGCCCTCGGGTGAGGCGACCGCGTCGCGGCCCAGCACCCGGCGCAGCCGGCCCACGAGCGCCTGGACCGCGCCGACCGCATCCGCCGGCGGATCGCCGTCCCACACCTCGTCCACCAGGGTGGCGACGGGGACCGTACGACCGGGCCGCAGCGCCAGGACGGTCAGCAGCGTCCGCAGCCGCGCACCGCCGAGCGCGACGGGTGTCCCGTCGTCGTGCCATGCCTGAGTGGTGCCGAGTAGCGAGAAGCGCACCCGCCCATTGTCCCTGCCGCGCCCGCGGACCCGTGCAGCAGGAACCCCGGGGCCTCCGCGGAACGTTCTGTTTCCGTCACCGGTACGGTCGACCGCACGTCCCCGCATCCCCAGGAGCCGCACCCATGACCACCGCCACCTCCCGCCACAGCGGCCGGGGCATCAGTCCCGTGTTCCTCGGCATCGTCGCCGTGATGGCGGTGACCGGCTGGGCGGTGTGGACGGAGTTCTCCGCGAGCACGGGCCTCGCGGTGTTCCTGTTCGTCACCTCGGCCTGGGTCGTCTCGCTCTGTCTCCACGAGTACGCGCACGCCCGTACCGCGCTGCACAGCGGCGACATCTCCATCGGGACGAAGGGGTATCTCACCCTCAATCCGCTCGCCTACACGCATGCGCTGCTCAGCATCGTGCTGCCGGTGCTGTTCGTGATCATGGGCGGTATCGGTCTGCCGGGCGGGGCGGTCTTCATCGAGCGGAACCGCATCCACGGCCGCTGGAAGCACAGTCTGATCTCGGCCGCCGGACCGCTGACGAACATCCTGTTCGCGGTCGCCTGCACCGCCCCGTTCTGGCTGGACGCACTGGACGGTGTGCCGCCGGTGTTCCAGTACGCGCTGGGGTTCCTCGCGCTGCTCCAGGTCTCCGCGGCGATCCTGAACTTCCTGCCGGTGCCGGGCCTCGACGGCTACGGCGTGATCGAGCCCTGGCTCTCGTACAAGATCCGCCGGCAGGTGGAGCCGTTCGCGCCGTTCGGACTGATCGCGGTGTTCGGTCTGCTGTGGATTCCCGAGGTGAACGGGCTGTTCTTCGACGCGGTCGACGCGATCCTGCGCGGGCTCGGCGTCGAGACCGGGTTCCCGGGCTGCGGGCTGGACTACTACCGCTTCTGGCAGGGGACGCCCGAGGCCTGCCCGGCGTGACGGTGGCGAGGCGGCGCGGCCGGGGCCCGCGGGTCAGCGGGCGGCGCGCTCCGCCTTCGCACGGCGGAAGTAGTACCAGGCCATGTTCGAGGTGAGGCCGGCGATCAGCACCCAGAGGATCCCGAGCCAGCTGCCCTGCACGAACGAGACCACGGCCGCCACGACGGCGAGCACGCAGAAGATGAGGGCGTAGAGAGCGAGGCGGGGCATGGGGTACGGCTCCTGTCGGGGGGTGATTCGTCCCGCCCAGTGTCCCCCATGCCCCGCGCGCGACTACACGTCGGTGACGCGCAGTCCGGCGTGTGCCTTGTAGCGCCGGTTCACCGAGATCAGATTGGCGACCAGCGACTCGACCTGGTGGGCGTTGCGCAGCCGGCCCGCGAACACTCCGCGCATCCCGGGGATGCGTGCCGCGATCGCCTGGACGATGTCGGTGTCCTCGCGCGACTCGCCCAGCACCATCACATCGGTGTCGATCTCCTCGATCGACTCGTCCTGGAGCAGCACCGCGGACAGGTGATGGAAGGCGGCGGTCACCCGGGAGTCCGGCAGCAGGGCGGCGGCCTGCTCCGCGGCGCTGCCCTCCTCCGGCTTGAGCGCGTAGGCGCCCTTCTTGTCGAAGCCGAGCGGGTTGACGCAGTCGACGACCAGCTTGCCCGCGAGCTCCTTCTGCAGGGTCTCGAGGGTCTTGGCGTGCCCGTCCCACGGCACGGCCACGATCACCACGTCGCTGCGCCGCGCGCACTCCGCGTTGTCCGCGCCCTCGACACCGAAGCCCAGTTCGGTGGCGGCGGCCTCGGCGCGCTCCACCGCGCGGGATCCGATGATCACCTTCTGCCCGGCCCGGGCGAGGCGGTAGGCGAGCCCGCGCCCCTGGTCCCCGGTACCGCCGAGCACGCCGACGACCAGGCCGGACACGTCCGGGAGGTCCCAGGGGTCCTTGGCCGCGGGCTTCGGCGCCGTGCCTGCGTTGTCAGTA
Organism: Streptomyces sp. CA-251247; assembly: GCF_050952975.1. Classification (NCBI taxonomy): domain Bacteria; kingdom Bacillati; phylum Actinomycetota; class Actinomycetes; order Kitasatosporales; family Streptomycetaceae; genus Streptomyces; species Streptomyces sp. CA-251247. The sequence goes on from NZ_CP191861.1 coordinate 2,357,027, forward strand.
GAAGTCATGCAGCCGACCTTACTTGCTGGTATCGGGCTCACGAACGGGTGAGCCGCACCGAAGCCCGCCCGCCGGCGCGGGGTGTCGGGCAGGATGCGGGGCCATGGATGCCGTACGCGTCGCGCTGCTGCGCGAAGTCCTGGCGGGTACCGGGTGGCCGGCGGCGACCCGGCGGTTCGCCGGGGTCCTGCGGTCGTCCGTCGTCCCGCAGGGCGGCGGGCTGCTGCTGGTGGGAACCGAGGCGTACGAGCCCTGGCATCTCGCGGCGCATCTGGTGGACGAGGCCGCCTGGTCGGGGCAGCCGGAACTGACGCCCACGCTGGTACGCCACCGGGTGCGGCCCGGGGACCCGCCGCAGCTCGCGGTCGGGCTCGGCCGGCTGGAGGCGGCGCGCCGCGGCGAGACGCTGCTGGTGGTCGCGCCGGGGCAGCCGGAGGCGGAGCTGCTGGAGCGGGTGCACGACGCCCGGCGGGCCGGTGCGACGGTGCTGGCGCTGGACGGCGGGGACCCGGAGGTGCACGGGCTCGCGCACGAGGCGCTGACGGTGACGGCGGCCGCGGACGAGGTCGATCTGGACACCGTGCAGCATCTGGTGAGCGCGGCGGCCGGGGAGAACAGCCTGCCGGTGGCGCGCGGCCGGCGGAGCCTGCGGGACCGGCTCTCGCGCCTCGCCGACCAGCTGACCTCGCCGCCGCCGCCTCGCTGGTAGTCCGTCTCCTCACAGGAAATTCGGTTGCCGCAGGCTACCGGCCGCGGGGAGCATGACCTCCTGTGACCTCCAAGCTCTCGGCGCTGCTGCCCGACCTCTCTCCGTGGCGCTCGTCCCGCGACTTCCGCCTCCTGTGGGTGCAGGGCGTGGTCACGTACTTCGGCAGTTTCATGGCGATGATCGCCCTGCCGCTCCAGATCAAGGACCTGACCGGATCGCCGCTCGCGGTGGGCGTGATGGGCGCGGTGGAGCTGGTGCCGCTGGTGGTGTTCGGCCTCTACGGCGGGGCGCTCGCGGACTCCGCCGACCGCCGGAAACTGATCCTCGGCACGGAGGCCGGGCTCGGCGTGCTGGCGGTCGTCCTGCTGGTCAACGCGATGCTGCCGGACCCGATGCTGTGGCCGCTGTACCTGGTCGCGGCGGGCGTCTCGGCGCTGGCGGGTCTGCAACGCCCGGCGCTCGACTCACTGATGGCCCGTATCGTCCCGCACGACCAGCTGACGGCTGCGGCCGCGCTGAACGCCCTGCGCTACCAGCTGGGCGCGATCGCCGGGCCTGCGCTGGCGGGTCTGGTCGTGGCCTACGCGGGCCACGCCACGGCGTACGGCGTCACGGTCGCCGGTTTCGCGGTGTCCGTGGTGCTGTGTCTGCGCCTGGCACCGGCCCCGGCGGCACACGACGCCCAGAAGCCGTCGCTGCGGGGCATCGCGGAGGGGGCGCGCTATGCGTGGTCCCGCCCGGTGCTGCTGGGGACGTACGCGATCGACCTGGCCGCGATGTTCTTCGCCTTCCCGAACGCGATCTTCCCCTTTCTCGCGGACGACCTGGACGCGGAGTGGTCGCTCGGCCTGATGTACGCGGCGGGATCGGTGGGCTCACTGGCCCTGAGCATGACGAGCGGCTGGACGTCGCGCGTGCGACGGCACGGCCTGTTCGTGGTGTTCGGCGCGGCGGCCTGGGGCCTGGCGATCGCGGCGGCGGGATGGTTCTCGAACGTGTGGCTGGTACTGCTGTGCCTGGCGTTCGCGGGCGCGGGCGACATGCTCAGCGGCCTCGGCCGCTCGACGATCTGGAACCAGACGATCCCGGAGGAGCTGCGGGGACGGCTCGCGGGGATAGAAGTGCTGTCGTACAGCGTCGGCCCGCAGCTGGGCCAGGTCCGCGCGGGCGCGATGGCGGGCTGGACGGGCACACGAGCCGCGATCTGGTCCGGCGGCGTGGCCTGCGTGGCCTCGGTCGGCCTGCTGGCCGCGGTACTCCCGAAGCTGATCACGTACGACGCCTCGACGGACGAGGACGCGATGCGCCGCCGCGCGCAGCAGGAGGCACTGACGAAGGCGTGAGCTTTCGTGCACGGGCTGCGCGGGCAACTCCAGCCCCGCCGGCGATTGAGGCGCGGGGTCCGGGGCGGAGCCCCGCGAACAGCCCGCACCCACGTGCGCCCGCGCCCCGGCACAACGGGCGCGAGCCCCTTGACCGCTACTCGCCCTTCGGCGCGTCGTGCCAGCGCGGATCGTTCTCCCATTCGAGGTTCTTCTCGCGCGCCGTCTCCATCGCGTGGGTCGCCTCCTCACGGCTCGCGTACGGGCCGAAGCGGTCCTTCCCGGGGCAGTCCGGGCCCTCCTCGACCTTCTTGTGCTCCAGGCAGTAGAACCACTCGCCCGGTTTGCCGGCCGTACGCTTCTTGAACAGGGCCATCGTCGGCTCCTTCCTCTGACGCCATGCTGCCCCAAGGACGTCCCCCTACGCCCGGGGAGCGTGCCGGGCCCCCGGTTAGACTCGCGGCATGTCTGGCCAGTCGCTGCTCGTACCAGGCGAGCTCTCCCCCACCCGCTCCGTCCCCGGCTCCATCCGGCGCCCCGAGTACGTCGGAAAGCCCGCGCCGACCCCGTACACCGGGCCGGAGGTGCAGGACGCCGACACCGTCGAGCGGATGCGCATCGCGGGCCGTATCGCCGCGCAGGCGATGGAGGAGGCCGCCAAGCACATCTCCCCCGGCGTGACCACCGACGAACTGGACCGCGTCGCGCACGAGTTCATGTGCGACCACGGCGCCTATCCGTCCACTCTCGGCTACCGCGGCTTCCCCAAGTCGCTGTGCTCCTCGGTCAACGAGGTGATCTGCCACGGGATCCCCGACTCCACCGTCCTGCGCGACGGCGACATCGTGAACCTCGACGTCACGGCGTACATCAACGGGGTGCACGGCGACAACAACGCCACCTACCTCTGCGGCGACGTCGACGAGGAGTCGCGGCTGCTCGTGGAGCGGACCCGGGAATCCCTCAACCGGGCCATCAAGGCCGTGAAGCCGGGCCGCCAGGTCAATGTCATCGGGCGGGTCATCGAGTCGTACGCCAAGCGCTTCGGCTACGGCGTGGTCCGTGACTTCACCGGCCACGGGATCAATTCCTCGTTCCACTCCGGCCTGATCATTCCGCACTACGACGCCCAGCACGCGACGACCGTGATGCAGCCGGGCATGACGTTCACCATCGAGCCGATGCTCACGCTGGGGACCTACGAGTACGACATGTGGGACGACGGCTGGACCGTGGTGACCAAGGACCGCAAGCGGACCGCGCAGTTCGAGCACACGCTCGTGGTCACGGAGAGCGGCGCAGAGATTCTCACGTTGCCCTGACGCCGTTCGGGGGTAGCGTTTTACCGACAGGTCGTCGGGAACCAGTTGACTTAGGTAAGCCTAAGTAGCAGGATCATAACCGGTTCCCGTCCCCATCGGTCCCCCGGAGGTCCGCCTTGGACACGCCATTCTCGACACTCATCCGTGTTGCCTCGCACGAGCAGCACACCGAGGCCGAGACCTCGCCCTTCATGAGCGATCTGCTCGGCGGCCGGCTGGGTGTCGAGGCTTACGCCCGCTACACCGAACAGCTCTGGTTCGTGTACCGGGCACTGGAAGGTGCCGCGGGCGCGCTCGAGGACGACCCGGTGGCAGGGCCCTTCATCCGCCCGGAGCTGATGCGCACCGCCGCACTGGAGCGCGATCTCGCGCATCTGCGCGGCCCGGACTGGCGCGCGGGTGCCGCACCGCTGCCGGCGACCGAGGCGTACGCCGCCCGGGTCGAGGAGTGCGCCCGTACCTGGCCCGCCGGGTACATCGCGCACCACTACACCCGCTACCTCGGGGACCTCTCCGGAGGCCAGATCATCCGCGACCGCGCCGAGAAGACCTGGGGCTTCGCACGCAAGGGCGACGGGGTCCGGTTCTACGTCTTCGAGCAGATCGACAACCCGGCCGCCTTCAAGCGCGGATACCGCGAACTGCTGGACGCGGTGAACGCCGACGAGCTGGAGAAGAAGCGGATCGTCGAGGAGTGCAAGCGGGCCTTCGACTTCAACGGAGCCGTCTTCCGCGAGCTCGGCGAGGAGTTCCCGCTCAGCGCATGAGCGAGATCCGGCGGGCGGCCGGCACGGGCGTCGCAAGGCGCACCCGTCCGCCGATCTCGATCGTGCCGTCGGGGCCGGGGGCCGTCAGAATCTGCGACCCGCGGCCCTGCGTGATGTTCAGCGCGCGTCCGAGGCGGTCGGTGAGCAGCAGGGCCGCGGCGCCGGTCGCCTCGTCCTCCACGATGCCGTCGTCCCGCCGGGGGAAGGCGCGGGCCCGGACCCGGCCCGCGGCCTCGTCCTCCCAGGCCCAGGCGTAGAGCCAGCCCTCACCGGGCGGCGGCGCGGGCAGCGCGTCCACCTCGGCCGGTGAGGCGCATTGCCGCAGAGTGCGCGGCGGTGCCCATTCGGCGCGGGCGGTGATCCAGGTGAACTCGCCGTCGCTGCGCGCCCACACCTCGCCCGCGGGAGGGTTCACCGCCTCCAGGTCCAGCAGCCAGGCCGCTCCGACGAGCGGGTGCCCGGCGAACGGGAGCCTGAGGCCGGGGGTGTAGATGTCCACGACCCCGCGCTCGGGGTCGTCGACGAACACGGTCTCGCTGAAGCCCAGTTCGGCCGCGAGCGCCTGCCGGGACGCCGGGTCGGGAAAGGCCCGGGCGTCGCGTACGACTCCCAGGGTGTTGCCGTGGTCCCCGTCGGCCGCGCAGAAGACGTGGAGCACGTCCAGTACGTCGAGTTCGTTCACCCCGGCATTCAAGCATCCTGGTACGACAGGGCCGCACCGGCGGCGAGTGCTGCCGGTGCGGCCCGCTGACTCGGGGACCCGTGGGTCAGGAGCGGGTCGCCTCCCGGCGCCGGATCGCGAAGACCACGGCCGCGCCCGCCACCGCGATGCCCGCCGAGGCGGCTGCCAGCGCGGTCGTCGGGACCTCGGAGCCGGTGGAGGCCAGGGCGCCGCCCGTGCCGCCGACGGTGCCGCCGCCGGTGGTCGTCCCGGCCGAGCCGCCCTCCGTCGAACCGCCCGCGGAACCGCCGGAGCCGCTCGTGCCGCCGGAGCCCTCCGGCAGATCGGCGTCCTCGTCGAGGGAGACCGCGACCGTGACCGGGTCCAGTTCCTCACCGGCCGGGTACATACCGCCGAACGCCTTGGTGCCCTCGGCCGTGAGCTTCGCCGGTACGCCCGTCAGCTTCACCACGTCCGCCTGCGCCGTGAGCGCGCCGGCCGGAACGGTCAGCGAGGCGATGCCCAGGTTCTGGTAGGTGGCGGTCTTGCCGGTCTCCCGGTCCTTGGTGCTGACGTCGGCCACCAGGGCGCCCCGGGTGCCGTTCACCTCGACCTCGACGCCGCTCAGCTTCAGATCGAGGACGTACTGGCCGCCGGTGAGGTGACCGAGGAAACGGACGCCGCCGTCGAAGGAGGCTGCCAGGGTCTTGGTACCGGCGTCGTAGGAGCCCCGGCCCTCGGGGAAGCGGTAGCCCTCACCCGACTTCGCCGCGCCGCCGGACAGTTCGACCTTGCCGTGGGCTATCGGGCCCGTGACGTAGTCCCGGAACCGCTTCTTGACGCCCCAGTCGAGATTGCCGTCCACGACCGAGCCGTCGCCGCTCTCGGGGTCACGGGTCGCGGAGTCGGTGGGGGACGGCGTCGCGGTGGGGTCGGTCGTCGCGGTCGCGGTGGCCGTCGGGGTCGCCGTCACCGGCGGGGTGACGCTCGGCGTGGCCGACGGGGCCGGCTTCACCGCCTTGACAGAGAGGGTCGCCGGGTCGAGCGCGTCGCCCTCCTTGTACATGCCGTTGAAGGCTTTCGCGCCCTCGGCGGTGAGCGCGGCCGGGATGTCCTTGAAGACCATGGCACCGCCCTCGCCCTGCCCCGGGGCGACCTTCGACAGATCGAGCGCGGCCACCGCGATGTCGTCCTGCGTCGTGCCGTTGAGGGTGACGTCGGCCTGGATGCTGCCGGTGGTGCCCGCGGTCAGCACCTTCACGTCGGCGAGCTTGATGGCGAAGCCGTGAGCGGTGGAGGAGAACAGCACATTGCCCTTGAAGGCGGTGTCGGTGGCGTGGGTGCCGGTGTCGTAGGTGCCCGTGCCGCCGGTGAAGGTGAAGGGGCCGTTGTCCGGCGCCTGGGTGGCGCCGTCCGCCGCCACGATCGTGCCCTTGGCCATGCCCGTGACGTACGAGCGGAAGGACTGCTTGAAGCCCCAGTCCAGGGTGCCGTCCTTCAGTTCCAGTTTCGGGGCGCCGGGGGCGGCGGAACCGCTGCCGGCCGCGAGCGCCGGAAGGGCGAAGGCGGTGGCGCCGAGCGCGGCCACGACGGCTGTCGCGGCGGCGAGGGTGATGGGGCGGCGAGTGGCTGCCATGGTCGTTGGTCTCCTCAGTGCTGGGCCGTCCGGCGGCGCCGGACGACATACAGGGCGATGGCCGCGGCGGCGAGGGCTCCGGCGCCCACGGCGAGGTAGGTCCCGGTGGGGGACGAGGTGTCGGACGAGGCGGCGGCCGCCGCCGGCCGGGAGGCGGTGGCGGGCGCGGTCGTGGTCTGCCGCGGTGACGGTGCCGCCTCGCTGCCGAGGTCCGGCAGGGCGGGCAGGCGGGCGGCCCGGTCCACGGTCACGGCGAGCGAGACCGGGTCCATGACCGTGCCCGCGGCGTACATCCCCCCGAAGGCCGCGGCACCTTGCGCGGTGAGGGTCGCCGGTGCCTCGGAGACGGCGGCGAGACCCTTCTTCGGTACGAGACGCGGGGCGGCGAAGGTCACCAGGGGCACGGCTGCGAGCGTCTCGCCGCCGCGCGCCACATCGGCGGTCAGCGTGCCGCGGCCGGCCGACACCGTGGCCCTGACCTTGCTCAGCCGGAGGTCGAGTCCGTCGCCGGTGAACCGGACGGAACCGGCGAACGACGCCGAGAGGGTTCCGCGTCCGGCGTCGTAGCTGCCCTTGCCGCGCGGGAAGCGGAAGAGCGCCCCGCCGTCCTGCGCGCCGTCCGTGAGGGTCCAACGGCCCTGCGCGACCGGGCCGGTGACGTATTCGCGGAAGGTGCGGCGAACCCCCCAGTCGACGGCGGCGTCCTGGAGCGCACCGGCCTTGGCGGCCGGCGGGGTGGACGGCGCGGACGGCCGCGCCGAGGGCTTGGTGCGGGCGGGCGCGAGATCGACGCGGAGGCTGATCGGGTCGAGCGGGGTGCCTGCGGTGTAGTAGCCGGCGAAGGCGGTGGCGCCCTGCGAGGTCAGTGTGGCGGGGACGGTGCGCAGTTCGATGGGCCCCGCGCCGCCCTTCATCGAGATGCCGGAGAGGTTGAGCGAGGCGAACGGGACCTGGCTCGACGTGGTGACCCTGCCCGTCGACCGGGCCCTGCTGACCATGTCGGCGAAGAGCGTGCCCTGTCCGCCGGAGATTCTCACCGTGGGGCGGCTGAGCGCGAGATCGAGCTCATGGCTGCCGTCGGCTTTGCGGTGGCCCAGGAAGTGCACGCCGCCCGAGAAGCGGGAGGTGAAGGAGCCGGTGGCCGGGTCATAGGTGCCGGTGGCGGAGTGGAAGCGGAACTGACTGCCGCCGACGGTGGCCGCGCCGCTGGTGAGCCGCCAACTGCCGTGCGCGATGGGACCGGTGACATAGCGCTGGAACGAGGACTTGATGCCCCAGTCCAGCCTGCCGCCCTGCACCGTGCGGTCCGCCGCCTGTGCGGTACCGGCCGGGAGCAGGGCTCCGAGCAGGACCGCGAGAAGCGCCACGGCGGACGCGCGGGCCGGTCTGAAGGGCAGCATGACGAATCCTCCGGGGCACAACGCACTGGCAAGTAAGGTAAGGCTAACCTAAGCTCTGATCCGTGCGGTTCGGAAGACCCCACCCACCCGAAACATCGGCCAACTCCCCGCCCACCCATGGCAGACTGCCGCGGTGACCGTCTTAGACAGTGAACAAGAGAAAGGTGTCCCGGTGCGCACACCTCGCCTGGCAGGTGCTCTCCTCTCGGTGCTCGCCCTCGCCCTGACGGCGACCGGCTGCGGTGGAGACGACGAGTCGCCCGCCGCCACGGGAAAGCCGAAGGCCTCCGTGGCCGCCGACCGGATCGAGCCGCTCGCCGCGACACCGGAGCCCGGACTCCCGGCCACCGTGCGCTCGGCCGACGGCAAGAGCGTCACCGTCTCCGCCGCGGACCGGATCGTGCCGCTGTCCGGTGGGCTCAGCGAGATCGTCTTCACGCTCGGCCTGGGCAAGCAGGTGGTGGCGCGTGACATCACCGCGACCTTCGAACAGGCCCGCGCGCTGCCGGTGGTGACCCGGGGACACGACGTCTCCGCCGAGAGCGTGCTGTCGCTGAAGCCGACACTCGTCCTCGCCGACTCGACGACCGGCCCGGCCGAGGCCATCGCCCAGATACGCGCCGCGGGCATCCCGCTCGTCGTCGTCAAGGCGCCCAAGAGCCTCGCCGACGTCCGGACCCGGATCGACGCGGTGGCCGGCGCACTGGGGGTCAAGGCGGCCGGGGACCAGCTCAACACCCGTACCGCACAGCGGATCGCGGCCGTGCAGAAGAACATCCCGAAGCCCGCCGAGGGCAAGCAGCCCCGCGTCGCCTTCCTCTACCTGCGGGGCTCGGCGTCGGTGTACCTCATCGGTGGTGCCGAGTCCGGGGCCGCCTCGCTGCTGGAGGCGGCGGGCGCCGTGGACGCCGGCAAGGAGTCGGGACTGGCGAAGGACTTCACCCCGATCACCGCCGAGGCCCTCGCGAAGGCCGCGCCGGACGCCCTGCTGGTGATGACGGACGGTCTGAAGTCGGTCGGCGGCATCGACGGTCTGGTCAAGATCCCCGGTGTGGCCCAGACCCCGGCCGGGATGGACCGCCGCGTGGTGAGCGTGGACGACGGCGTCCTGCTGAACTACGGGCCGCGCACCGACCGGGTGCTCCGGTCGCTGGTGGAACAGCTCTACCCGGGCGGCCGGTGACGATGGCCACGCACGCGGACCACTCCCCCTCACCCGCCCGCCCGCGCGAGCGAGACCGAGATCCGGACCGGGACCGACGGAGCGGCCCGGAGGGCGCCGAGAGCCCTGAGAGCCCTGAAGTCTCCGAGGCACACGAGAGCCCTGGGGCCCCGGAGGACCGGAGCACCTCCGACCCGGCCACCCCGAAGGACGCGCCCGACGCCGTCCCCCTGGCCCGCACCCGCACCGGGGCCGGACTGCTCGCCGGCGGACTTCTGACGGGCGTGATCGTCCTGGCCCTGGTGTCCGCCGCCTACGGCGCGTACGACATTCCCGTCACCGATGTCATCGCCTCGGTGCAGCACCGCGCCGGGCTCGGCGGGCACCCGCTCGACCGGGTCGGCGAGAGCGTGCTGTGGAACGTCCGCCTTCCCCGCGTCGTCCTCGCGCTCCTCGTCGGCGCGTCCCTCGGCTGTGCGGGAGCCCTGATGCAGGGCGTCTTCGGCAACCCCCTCGCCGAGCCCGGCATCATCGGCATCTCCTCCGGCGCGGCCGTCGGCGCCGTCGCGTCCATCGCGCTCGGGCTGAGCTTTCTCGGCAACTGGACCATCACCGCCTGCGCGTTCGTCGCCGGTCTGGTGACCGTGCTCCTCGTGTACGCGATGTCCCGCTCGGGAGGGCGGACCGAGGTCGTCACGCTCATCCTGACCGGCATCGCCGTCAACGCCTTCGCCGGCGCCCTCATCGGCCTGTTCATCTTCTTCGCGGACAACGCCCAGATCACCCAGATCACCTTCTGGCAGCTGGGTTCGCTCTCCCAGGCCACCTGGCCCAAGGTGCTCGCCGTGCTGCCGTGCGCACTCCTCGGTCTCGCCGTCGCGCCCCTGTACGCACGGAAACTGGACCTGCTCGCCCTCGGCGAGCGGCCGGCGCGGCATCTCGGCATCGACGTCGAGCGGCTGCGGATCGTCCTCGTCCTCGTCGTCGCCCTGTTCACCGCTGCCGCGGTCGCCGTCGCCGGAATCATCACCTTCGTCGGGCTGCTCGTCCCGCATCTGCTGCGGATGGCGCACGGACCCGGCCATCGCTTCCTGGTGCCCGGCAGCGCACTCGGCGGCGCGCTGATGCTGGTCGCGGGAGACCTCGCGGCACGCACCGTCGCCGAGCCCGCCGAACTCCCCCTCGGCGTGCTCACCGCGCTCTTCGGCAGCCCGTTCTTCTTCTGGCTGCTGCTCAGGACCCGTCGCAGGCAAGGTGGTTGGGCATGAGGTCCGTGACCCGTCTGTTCGGTATGCGCCGGCGGGAGCTGCCCGCGCGTCCCGAACCCGGTTCCGTCGTCGCAGCGGCCCGGGGCCTTCATGTCCGCCTCGGCGGCCGTGAGGTGCTCACCGGGGTCGAACTGTCCGCACTCGCCGGCGAGGTACTGGCTCTGGTCGGGCCGAACGGCGCCGGGAAGTCGACCCTGTTCGCCGCACTCGCCGCCGATCTGCCCGCCGACGGCGGCTCGGTGAGCATCGCGGGCCGGCCGGCCGGCGGCTGGACCGCTCCCGAACTCGCCCTGCGCCGCGCCGTGCTGCCCCAGGCCGCCGCGCTCTCCTTCCCCTTCCTGGTGGAGGACGTCGTGCGGATGGGGCGGGCCCCCTGGTCCGGGACCGCGCTCCAGGAGCAGGACGACGCGGCGGTCGCCGAGGCGATGGCCGTCACGGAGGTCGGCGGCTTCGCGTCCCGCCCCTTCTCCGCGCTCTCCGGCGGTGAACGCGCCCGGGTCGCCCTCGCCCGCGTCCTGGCCCAGCGGGCCCCGCTCCTGCTCCTCGACGAACCGACGGCGGCCCTCGATCTGCGCCACCAGGAACTGGTGCTGCGCATCTGCCGGGAGCGTGCCGCCGCCGGTGACGCCGTGGTCGTCGTGCTGCACGATCTCGGTCTCGCCGCGGCGTACGCGGACCGGGTCGCCGTGCTGCACGAGGGCCGGCTCGCGGCCGAGGGCCCGCCCGCCGAGGTCTTCGACGATGTGCTGCTCAGCCGGGTCTACCGGCAGCCCGTCGAAGTCTTCCCGCACCCTCGCTCCGGCGTTCCCGTGGTGCTTCCGCAACGGGCCGGTTGACCTCTGCTTGACCTAGTCATGGGGTCCCGATGGACAGCTTGTGACCCCTCCGTTTCCGGACGTACGTCATGAGTCCCAGATCACTGCACGGGTGGGTAGCGCCGAGGTAAGGCTCGGTTAAGTTAGGTCAGCCTCACCCACCCTCAGCCCGTCTCCGCCGGGCCTCTTGCCGCATGGAGTCCGTATGCGAGTCCGTCTTTCCGTCGCCACTGCCACCGCAGTCGCGGCCGCTCTGGCCGCCGTCACGGGCTGCGCCGAGAAGGCCGACACCGCGGCCGGCGGCGACGGCGCCATCAAGGTCACCGCGAAGGACGACTCCTGCGAGGTGTCGAAGAAGGAGTTCCCCGCCGGGCACGTCCAGCTCGACATCGAGAACAAGGGCGGCAAGGTCACCGAGGTCTACATCCTCTTCCCCGACGACCGGATCGTCACCGAGCGGGAGAACATAGGCCCCGGCACCAAGGCCCGGCTCACCGCCGAGGTGAAGTCCGGTTCGTACGAGATCGCGTGCAAGCCGGGCATGAAGGGTGACGGCATCCGTCAGAAGGTCACCGTGACGGGCGGCAAGGCCGCCGTGCGCAGCCCGGAGATGGACGCCGCGGTCGCCGCCTACCGCCAGTACGTCCAGGCGCAGGCCGACGAGACGCTTCCGAAGGCGAAGGTGTTCACGGACGCCGTCAAGGCCGGTGACATCGAGGCGGCGAAGAAGGCGTACGCCGATTCCCGTATCGGCTGGGAGCGCACCGAGCCGGTCGCGGAGTCCTTCGGCGACATCGACCCCAAGGTCGACCTGCGTGAGGACGGCGTCGAGAAGGGCCAGAAGTGGACCGGCTGGCACCGTCTGGAGAAGTCCCTGTGGCAGGACAAGAAGCTCGGCCCCGAGGACACCGCGCTCGCCGACACCCTCATCAAGGACCTCACGGTCTGGCAGAAGAAGGTCGGCACCGCCGAGATCACTCCGACTTCCATGGCCAACGGTGCCAAGGAGCTGCTCGACGAGGTCGCCACCGGCAAGGTCACCGGTGAGGAGGAGCGCTACAGCCACACCGACCTGGTGGACTTCAAGGCCAACGTCGAGGGTGCGCAGAAGTCGTTCGAGCTGCTCAAGCCGGTCGCGTCGAAGAACGACCCGAAGCTGGTGGCCGAGCTCGACAAGCAGTTCGCCGCGCTGAACACGCTGCTCGACAAGTACCGCAAGGACAAGACCAGTTACGTGTTCGCCTCGTACGACACCGTCGGCAAGGACCAGCGCAAGGAGCTCAGCGACGGCGTCAACGCCCTCGCCGAGCCGCTGTCGAAGCTCGCCGCCGCAGTGGTCAAGTAGGGGGACCGAGATGTCGGCGTCTGACGACAAGCAGAGCGACGCGACGCCCGAGGCGGCCGGCCCCGGGGAGCCCGGTACGGGCACCCGCACGCCGTCCCGTCGTGCGCTGCTCGGCTGGGGCGGTGCGGGCCTCGCGCTCGGTGCCGCCGCGGCCGGCGGCACGGTGGCCGCGCTCAGCGGCGGGGACGAGACCGCCACCGCGGCGGCGAGCGGTTCCGCCGTGCCCTTCCATGGGGCGCACCAGGCCGGTGTCGCCACCGCCGTGCAGGACCGGCTGCACTTCGCGGCCTTCGATGTGAAGACGAAGGACCGCGCCGAGCTGGTGCAGTTGCTGAAGGACTGGACGCGGGCCGCGGAGCGGATGACCGCCGGGCTGGCCGTCGGCGAGGGCGCGTTCGGCGGCCTGCCGGAGGCGCCGCCGGACGACACCGGCGAGGCACTGGGCCTCAAGCCGTCCCGGCTGACGCTGACCATCGGCTTCGGCCCCGGGTTGTTCGCCAAGGACCGCTTCGGGCTCGAAGACCGGCGGCCGAAGGGCCTGGCCGAGCTGCCGAAATTCTCCGGCGACAACCTCGACCCGGCGCGCAGCGGGGGCGATCTGTGCGTGCAGGCCTGCGCCGACGATCCCCAGGTCGCGGTGCACGCCATCCGCAACCTCGCCCGGATCGGCTTCGGCAAGGTCGCGGTGCGCTGGTCGCAGCTGGGCTTCGGCAAGACGTCGTCCACGACCCCGGACGCGCAGACGCCCCGCAACCTCTTCGGGTTCAAGGACGGCACCCGCAACATCGCGGGGACGGACGGCGCGGCGCTGACGAAGCATGTGTGGGTGTCGGAGAACGACGGTCCGGCGTGGCTGGCCGGCGGCTCCTACCTCGTCGCCCGCCGGATCCGGATGAACGTCGAGACCTGGGACCGCACCTCCCTGCAGGAGCAGGAAGACATCTTCGGCCGGGACAAGGGCAAAGGCGCCCCGGTCGGCAAGGCGAAGGAACGCGACGAGCCGTTCCTGCCCGCGATGCTGCCCACCTCCCATGTACGCCTCGCGCACCCCACCTCCAACGGCGGGGCCAGGATGCTGCGCCGCGGCTACTCCTTCACGGACGGCACGGACGGTCTCGGTCGCCTGGACGCAGGACTGTTCTTCCTCGCCTACCAGCGCGACGTCGACAAGGGATTCGTCCCGGTGCAGCGCTCGCTCGCCCGCGACGACCTCAACGAGTACATCCAGCACGTGGGTTCGGCACTGTTCGCGATCCCGCCGGGCGTCCGGGACAAGGACGACTGGTGGGGACGGGCCCTGTTCTCATGACCAGAAGGGACCGGCCGTGTTCGGCAACTATCTGATCGGCCTGCGCGAGGGTCTGGAGGCAAGCCTCGTCGTCTGCATCCTCGTCGCGTATGTCGTCAAGACCGGCAGACGGGACGCGCTGCGGCCGATCTGGACCGGCATCGGCGTCGCGGCCGCCCTGTCGCTCGGATTCGGCTTCGCCCTCGAATACGGCTCGCAGGAGCTGACGTTCGAGGCGCAGGAGCTGCTCGGCGGTTCGCTGTCGATCGTCGCGGTGTGCCTGGTGACCTGGATGGTCTTCTGGATGAAGCGCACCGCGCGGCACCTGAAGTCCGAGCTGCACGGCAAGCTGGACGCCGCCCTGCAGATGGGCACCGGCGCGCTGGTCGCCACCGCGTTCCTGGCCGTGGGCCGCGAGGGCCTGGAGACGGCGCTGTTCGTCTGGGCCTCCGTCCGGGCCGCCACCGACGAGGCAGGCTCACAGGGCCCGTTGACCGGAGTACTCCTCGGCATCGCCACCGCGGTGCTCCTCGGCTGGCTCTTCTACCGCGGCGCCCTGAAGATCAACCTGGCCAGGTTCTTCACCTGGACCGGCGGCATGCTCGTGGTCGTGGCCGCCGGCGTCCTCGCATACGGCGTCCATGACCTGCAAGAAGCCCGCTTCCTCGGCGGCCTGGCGAACAAGGCCTTCGACATCAGCACGACGATCCCGCCCGACAGCTGGTACGGGACGCTGCTGAAGGGCGTCTTCAACTTCCAGCCGGATCCGACCGTTCTCCAGACCGTGGTGTGGGCCCTGTATCTGATCCCGGCACTCGGGTTCTTCCTCGCCCCGGTAGGGTTCGGACGGTCAGTGGGGGTCGAGGAGCAGAAGGCAGCCGATGAGAAGTCCGATTCGGGTGACAGGACCGCGCCGGGCGGCGACGGGCCTCGTGGCGATGACGACGCTGGCCCTGACGGCGAGCGGGTGCGTGACGGTGCACGGGGAACGGGAGATCGTTCCGTCGGTGACGAAGGCTGAGGCCGTCGAGGCCGTCAAGCAGTTCACCGCCGCCTACAACGCCGCCGACAAGGCGTACGACCCGGCACTGGACGCGGGCCGGGTCACCGGTGCGCTCGGAGCCATCAACCAGGCCGGGTTGAAGGCGCGCAGCGTCAACTACCCGGACGGCAACCCGCAGCACGTGCCGCTGGAGCTCAGCGACCCGAAGATCACGATTCCCAAGAAGGCCGGCTGGCCGCGCTTCTTCCTGGCCGACGTCGACTCCAACCGCGACCGGGACCAGGGCAGCGAGGACAACCGCTGGGTGCTGATCTTCGTACGCAACGGGCCGGCCGAGGTGTGGAAGGCGACGTATCTGACCATCCTCACCCCCGGCCGCATTCCGGAGCTGAAGACGGACCAGGACGGCTACGCCGAGCCGGTCGCCGTGGACAGCGGTGAGCTGGCGGTCGCTCCGCGCGATCTGAGCGGGGACTACTCCTCGTACATGCAGAGCGGGCAGCCGGACAACTTCAAGGACGGACCGCACACCTCCGACTGGCGCGCCTCGCGGCAGAAGGAGGAGAACCTGCCGGGCCTGTCCACGCAGTACATCGACCAGCCGCTGGAGAGCGGTGACTTCGCGCCGCTGGCGCTCGCGACGCGGGACGGCGGGGCGCTGGTCTTCTTCACCGTGCGCAACTACGAGCGGCAGACCTCGGCGAAGGGTGTGCGCCTGAAGGTGCACCCGGATGTGAAGGCGCTGCTCACCGGCGAGGTGAAGCAGACGATCACCAAGGAGCGGGTGTCGAGCCAGGCGGTGGCGGTCCCGGCCTCCGGCGTCGGCAAGGTCGACGTCCTCGGCCGGCTGACGGGCCTGACCTCGGCGAAGGGGTCGTAGGCAGACGGTCCGGGCCCCGCAGCGGGCCCGGCAATGTCCTGACCGATCCGGACGACAGGCTCCGGGACGCAGCCGGCGGCCGGCGGGACCCGGCGCCCTAGCGGCCCAGCGGCCAGGCCGGCGCGTGCCGGTTCAGTTCCTCGTCGTCACCCGCGTAGCGCGCGCACGCGTCGGTGAGCGTCTCCAGCAGGGTCAGCGGGTCCGGCAGCGGATGTTCCGGACCGCGTACCCAGTGGACTCCCAGATCACCGGGGAGCCGGGCGGGCGGCACGAGCACATAGCTGCCCCGGCAGTGCCAGCGCAGCCCCGGGTGCTCGTCCATCGTCTCGGGGTGGCAGTCCAGCTCGCACGGCCACCACTCGTCCTCGTCCTCGGGCGTACCGCGGGTGGCGGTGAAGAACAGCAGCCGTCCGTCGCCGCCGGTGCCGCCGGACTCGGCGACAGGACCGACCTCGATGCCGCGCTCCAGGAGGCGTTCGAGTGCGTCGAGCCCGGCTTCCAGCGGGACGTCGAGGACGTCGTGGACCATGCCGGTCGCGGTGATGAAGTTCGCCTCGGGCTGGCCCTGGGCCCACCGCTCGATCTGGGCGCGGTCGGTCGTGGACTGGGTCTGCCAGGCGAAGGAGACGGGGTGCATGGCGGGCGTCGGACAGCCGATGCGGTCGCAGGAACAGCGGTATGCGACGGGATACGCGGCGGGCGCGAGCGGCAGTCCGGCTCCGGCGGCGGCCAGGAGAAGTGACTCGCGGCGTGAGTCCTCCGGCTCGGTGTCGCGGGGGCGCCGGCGCAGCCACTGGGGCAGCCGGCTCTCGCGGGGGAGCCTGTTCTCCGTGCCGCGGTAGCGGCCTTTACCGTCGCCCATCTATCCCCTCACACCTCACACTCGGCACCGGCGGACTCTGCCATGGTCCCACCATCCTGCTCCCCGGGTGGCCACAGTCCTCAACCGGGGGGTGGACCCGGGCATTCCGCAGAAGGTCAGCCGCGGGGTGCGAGACCGTTCAGGGCGTAGTCGACGACGGTGTCCGCGTACGCGTGGGTGAGGGGCAGCGTGCGCAGCAGCCAGCGGTGGGTCAGCGGTCCGACCAGGAGTTCCAGCGCGATCCGCAGGTCGGTCCCGGCCTGTACCTGGCCCGCCTCCTCGGCGGAGCGCAGCCGGGTGGCATAGAGCTCCAGCTGGGGGTCGAGGAGCTTCTCGACGAACCGGGCCCCGAGCACCGGGTCGATCACGCCCTCGGCGGCGAGCGCGCGGGCGGGGCCGTCGTAGGCGGGGCTGTTCATCTCGTCCACGGTGGCGCGCAGCACGAGCTTGAGGTCGGTCGCGAGGTCGCCGGTGTCGGGGATCTCCCTCTCTCCGGCGGCAGCCTGCTCGGCCAGGTCGAGAAAGGCTTCGAGGAGGACGGCCGACTTGGAGGGCCACCAGCGGTAGATCGTCTGCTTGCCGACGCCGGCCCGGGCCGCGATGCCCTCGATGGTGGTGCGGGTGTAGCCCTCCTCGGCGACGAGGGCGAGGGCGGCCTCGTAGATCGCGCGGCGGGAGCGTTCGCTGCGGCGGCCGGCGTCGGGCGCCTTGGTGTCGGTCATCCCGTCAATCTAGGTGCCGCTCCCGGCAACAACAAACCGATACGTATCGTCTCGATTCGTCGGTTCGCATGACACGGCGGGGTACGCCGGCCTGCGCTTACCTCACAAATCGGTGAACCACGCGGTCGATCTCCTGCGAAGCGGCCGGTTAGGCCGCACCATGGCTGAACGCAGACCGCGTGCCCCTGTTCGTTCGTGAGGAGCCCTCATTGCGCTCATCGCTTCGTGACGCCTCGCCGCGTCGCTATCTCATGTGCCCACCCGTGCACTTCAAGGTGACGTATTCCATCAACCCATGGATGGATCCGGCGAAACCGGTCGACCTGCCGCTGGCCCTGACCCAGTGGGAGGACCTGCGCGACCGCTACCGCGCACTCGGCCACACCGTCGAGCTGCTGGAACCACAGCCCGACCTGCCCGACATGGTCTACGCCGCGAACGGCGCGACCGTCATCGACGACCGGGTGCTGGGCGCCCGGTTCGCCCACCCGGAACGCGAGGCCGAGGCGGCCGTCCACCTCGCGTGGTTCCGCGCGGCCGGCTACACCGAGATCCACGAACCCCTGCACATCAACGAGGGCGAGGGGACTTCGCGGTCACCTCGTCCTATGTGCTGGCGGGCCGCGGGTTCCGCTCCAGTCCGCTCTCGCACGACGAGGCGCAGGAGTTCTTCGGCCGGCCCGTGATCGGGCTGGAACTGGTCGATCCGCGCTACTACCACCTGGACACCGCGCTGAGTGTGCTGGACGACGCGGCCGACGAGATCATGTACTACCCGGGCGCGTTCTCCCCGGGCAGCCGCAAGGTCCTCCAGCGGCTGTTCCCCGACGCGCTGATCGCCGAGGAACGGGACGCCGCCGCGCTCGGTCTGAACGCGGTGAGCGACGGGCGCCATGTGCTGCTGCCGCAGGCGGCGGTGGGCCTCTACGAGCCGCTGCGGGACCGCGGCTTCGAACCCCTCGGCATGGACCTGGGTGAACTCCTCAAGGGCGGTGGCAGCGTGAAGTGCTGCACACAGGAGCTGCGCCCCTGAGATCAGCCGGTGTGGGGCGGCCAGGCGTCGCCCCACCCCGCATCGCGTGCTGCCTTGTAGAGCTCGCCGTGGCGCTTGGTCGTCGTCGTACGGGTCAGGGCCCCCTCCGGCTCGCAGAGGTCGAGCAGCACCAGGCCCTTGCGGATCTGCGGCTTGCGGACGATCCGCGAGGGTGCCGGCTCCGGCGGGAAGCGGGTCGCCGCGACATAGCTGAACTTCTCGTCCTCGTACGGCAGGGAGCCGCCCTTCACCTGCCGGTGCAGCGAGGAGCGGCTGACGCGGGCCGCGAAGTGGCACCAGTCCGTACCCGGGACGATCGGGCAGACCCCGCTGTGCGGGCAGGGCGCCGCCACGGTCAGTCCCGCCCCGATGAGGCGGTCGCGGGCCTCGATGATCCGGGCGTAGCCGTCCGGGGTGCCGGGCTCGACGATCACGACGGCCTGCGCGGTGCGCGCCGCCTCGGTGACCACCGCGGCCCGGTCCGCCTCGGTGAGTTCCTTGAGGACGTAGGACACCGTGACGAGATCGCTGCTCTCCAACCGGAGCGACGCGCTGATCCGTGAGCGCTCCCAGCGGGCTGCACGCAGCGCGGGCACCCCCGACGCGGCGGCCAGCTCCCGGCCCAGTGCCAGCGCCGGCTCCGCCCAGTCCAGCACCGTGGTGCGCGGGGCCTCGTCCTCCCAGGCCTCGGCCACGGCCCAGGTCGCCGCGCCCGTGCCGCCGCCGATGTCGGTGTGGGTGGCCGGGGTGAACCCGGGCGCCGCGTCACGCAGGGCGCCGAGCGCGGACCGTACCGCCTCGAAGGTCGCGGGCATCCGGTACGCGGCATAGGCGGCGACGTCGGAGCGGTCGCGCAGCACGGGGGCGTCGGTCGGAGTCGTCCCGCGGTAGTTGGCGATCAGCCGGTCGACGGCCCGCGCGGCCTGCGAGGGCGGCAGCCCGTCCAGCAGGCCGGCGAGTGCGCTGCGCAGGGCGTCCGCGGTGGGAAGGGTGGCGTTCACCGAGCGATTCTAGGTCCTGTCCCAAGGCGGTCGACGCGACCTCCCCGGGGCACGGCGGGGCCACCGCTCCGGGTGCGGGATCGAACTGCTGTGGCCTCAGGGGCGGTTGCTACGCTGTGGCCCTCGCCGCACACGGAACGTGAGGCGGTCGCTTCCGGGGGGACCATGAGACAGCGGGTCGTGCGGTTGGCTCTGGTGGCCGGAGTGATCGCAGTGGCGCTGCTCGTCGCACTGAACCTGCGCGGCGGCGAGGGCGGGACCTCCGAGGACAAGCCGCGCAGTACCGCCCGGCACTCCGCGGCGACGCAGCCCCGGCTCACCGTGCCCGCGGGGTACGACCCGCGGCCCGGCTGGGAGATCGCCATGGCGTCGGCCGAGTACGCGATCGCGCGGAAGGCCGGCCGGATCGGCTATCTGGAGCGCACGGGCGGCGACCGCTTCCGGCTGCGGACCCTGGACACGGCCACCGGCAGGGCCGGCTGGACCGGCCGCCCGTGGCGCCCGCCGGCCTCCGACGGTCCGCTCCCCCGGCTGCTGTCCGTCGCCAGGGACGGCCGTGAGTACTTCGTGACCTGGACGTTCGGCCGGGCGAGCGAGGACACGCTGACCACGGCCGGCACCTTCGTCGTGCTCGATGTGTACGGCGCCGACGACGGCACCCGGCGGCGGGTGGAGATCCCGTGGCCGACCGCGCCGAGCGTGTCCGGCACCGGTCCCGGCATCCTCGTCGGCGACGGGCGCACCCGCAGCGCGATGGTCGACCCCGCGTCCGGCGTGGTGACGCAGGTGCCCGAGACATCGCTCGGCCACCCGAAGGGCTGCGCGGGGTGCCGCCGGCTGACCGAGGTGCGCGGCCTGACCGCCAAGGGGCTGCTGCTGAGCGGCGAGTCGGGCTTCTGGGTCCGCGGGGGCTGGTACAGCCGCGATGTCGCCCCGGCGGGTGGCGACCGCGCCTCGGGGGTGCCGACCAGCGTGGTACCCGGCCGGCTGCTCGCCGTGTGGCGACCCGCCAAGGGCAGCAAGGACGCGGCCACGCACGACATCTGGGCGGTGCACGACTCGGCGTCCGGCAGGCCGCTGGTCCAGGTGCGGTGCCGGCGGCCGGCGATCGAGCCGGGTGAGTACCCGCAGGCGGTGCTCGCGCCCGGCGGCGGCTTTCTGGTGGCCGGGAACCTCGCCTTCGACCTGGAGCGGCGCACGGGTCACTGCTTCGAGGAGTCGGACGGCTCCAAGCCGCTGACGCTGACGACCGTGACGGACGCCGGTCTCGCGTACGGCGCGACGAGCGCCCGCGGCCCGGCGGACGCGCTGGCGGGCGGCGGCACGCCCATCGCACTGGACCTGGCGTCGGGGGTGCCGCAGCCGCTGGCGTCCGGGGTCCGGCTGCCGGGCGCGGAGGCCGCGGGCGTGGGTCTCTTCGGCTGGACGGACACCCAGGACCGGCCCCGGCTGAGCGGGCATCGGGCCCGTACGTCCTGAAGCGCGGCGGTTGGTGGGTCGCCCGCGGCTCAGACGACCGCTTCGGCGCGCCGCTGCCACGGCCGGCACAGCCCGATGAAGCAGCCCACCGCGCCGAGCGCGCACGTCAGTTGGACCGCGGCCATCGGGACGGCCGTCGCCTCGCCGGCGATCCCGACCAGGGGTGAGGCGACCGCCCCGAGCAGGAACGCGGAGGTGCCGAGCAGCGCGGACGCGGAGCCGGCGGCATGCGGAGTGCGCATCAGGGCCAGGGCGTTGGTGTTCGGCATCGCGAGACCCATGGCGGACATCAGCACGAAGAGTCCTGCGGCCACGGCGAACAGGCTCGCCCTGCCGAAGACGCCGGAGGTCATCAGCAGCAGCCCGGTCGCGGCCAGGGTGATCATGCCCAGACCGAAGCCGAGCGCCTTGTCCAGACTGACCCGGCCCACCAGCACCCTGCCGTTGATCTGGCCGACCGCGATCAGGCCGACGGAGTTGATGCCGAAGAGCAGGCTGAAGGTCTGCGGGGACGCGCCGTAGATCTCCTGCACCACGAACGGCGAGGCGGCGACGTAGGAGAACAGGGCCGCGAAGGAGAGTCCGCCGGTGAGCATGTAGCCGCTGAACACACGGTCGCCGAGCAGCGACCGCACGGTGCGCAAGGTCTCCCCCACGCCGCCGCTGTGCCGCCGTTCCGGGGCCAGGGTCTCGGGCAGCCACCTCACCGCCACGAGGGTGAGCAGGATGCCGACGCCGGTGAGCACGACGAAGATGCCGCGCCAGTCGGTCACCCGGAGCACCTGGCCGCCGATGAGCGGCGCGATGATCGGGGCGACGCCGGATATCAGCATCAGGGTGGAGAAGAACCGGGCCATCTCGACGCCGTCGTACAGATCGCGGACCACCGCGCGGGCGATGACGATGCCGGCGGCGCCCGCGAGGCCCTGAAGCAGCCGGAAGCCGATGAGCAGCTGGACGGAGGGGGCCATCGCGCAGATCGCGGTGGCCACGACGTACACGATCATGCCGATCAGCAGCGGTCTGCGGCGTCCCCACCGGTCGCTCATCGGGCCGACGACGAGCTGGCCGAACGCCATGCCGGCGATGCAGGCGGTCAGGGTCAGCTGGACGGTGGCGGCGGGCGCGGTCAGGGAGTCGGTGACCGCGGGCAGCGCCGGGAGGTACATGTCCATGGAGAGCGGCGGCAGTGCGGTGAGTCCGCCGAGCACGAGGGTGACGAGCAGGCCGACGCGGCGCGCGGCGGCGACCGCTTGGTGCGCCACGGGAGCGATGGGTCCCGTGGGAACAGGCGCCGTCACCGGGTCGCCGGCCGGTATGTGTCCTTCTGTACGGTCCTGGCCGGTCTCCGGCTTCGGCATTGGCTCTCCATGTTGTTGAATCCCTCCCTATGCTCTCAGCTCGTCCGGAGTGGTCGAGTCCCTTTTCAGGCTGGGATGGAATGAGCGGAATCATGCGATGGGGCGTACTGGCGACGGGCGGCATCGCCGCCGCGTTCACGGCTGATCTGCAACAGATGCCGGATGCCGAGGTGGTGGCGGTGGCGTCCCGCAGCGAGGCGTCGGCGCAGGCCTTCGCCGACCGCTTCGGCATCCCCCGGGCGTACGGCGACTGGGCCTCTCTGGCCGCCGACGAGGACGTCGATGTGGTGTACGTCGCCACACCGCACTCCGCGCACCGGGCGGCCGCGGGGCTCTGCCTGGCGGCCGGAAAGGCGGTGTTGTGCGAGAAGGCGTTCACGCTCGACGCAGCGGAGGCCGGGGAGCTCGTGGACCTCGCCACCGAGCGCGGGGTGTTCCTGATGGAGGGGATGTGGATGTACTGCCATCCCCTGATGCGCCAACTCGTCGAGCTCGTCGCCGACGGCACGATCGGCGACATCCGCTCCGTGTCCGCCGACTTCGGCCTCGCGGGTCCTTTCGACGCCGGCCACCGGCTGCGCGATCCGGCGCTCGGCGGTGGCGCGCTGCTCGATCTCGGCGTCTACCCGGTGGCGTTCGCGCAGCTGCTGCTCGGCGAGCCGGACCGGATCGAGGCGCACGCGCTGCTCGCGCCCGAGGGCGTGGACCTGAACACGGGCATGCTGCTGGGCTGGGAATCGGGCGCGTCCGCGCTGCTGTCGTGCTCGATCGTGGCGGACACGCCCATGACGGCATCGGTGACCGGCACGAAGGGCCGCGTCGAGTTTCCGCGCGGCTTCTTCCACCCCGAGCGGTTCGTCCTGCACCGGGACGGGGAACAGCCGCGGGAGTTCGCGGTGCCGGCCGACCCGCATCCGTTCCGGCACGAGGCGGCCGAGGTGATGCGCTGTCTGCGGGCCGGTGAGAAGCAGTCGCCGCTGGTGCCGTTGGAGGGGACGCTCGCCGTGATGCGGACGCTCGACGCGGTACGGGACCGCATCGGCGTCCGCTATCCCGGCGAGGCGGGGAGCATCACACCGGGGTGAGGCCCGGATTGCCGGACTCGGTGACGAACGACGCCGCCGTGGTGAGCGGCGCGCCCGGGGTGGTGACGGCGCTGACCGTCTTGAAGTCCGCCCGGGCCTGACGCTCGCCGTAGGTGACCGTCACATAGCCGCGACGGCCGTTGTAGAACTTCATGTGCGGGTTGGCCTGGGTGAAGCTGTCCCAGTTGGCGGGCTTGTCGGCGCCGTCCTTGCCGCTGCTGATGGACGTGGCGACGATCTCGGTGCCGAGCGTGCGGGACGTGGGGTCGGCCCAGTCCTTCTTGAGGTCGAAGCCGTAGCCGACGTGCACGTCACCGGTGAGGACCATCAGGTTCTCGATGCCGGCGGTCTGCGCGCCGGCGAGAACCCGCTGCCGGGACGCCGGGTAGCCGTCCCAGGCGTCCATGCTGAGCTTGTACGCGGCGGTGGGGACATCCCGGCGCTGGGCGAACGTGACCTGCTGGGGCACGACGTTCCAGCGGGAGCCCGACCGCTTCCAGCCGTCGAGGAGCCACCGCTCCTGCGTCGCACCGGTGAGGGTGCGCGACGGGTCCTCGGACTCCGGTCCCGGCACCTTCCAGCCGTCGCCGTACGCCTGGTCGGAGCGGTACTGGCGGGTGTCGAGGATGTCGAACTGGGCGAGCCGGCCGAAGTGCAGCCGCCGGTAGAGCTGCATGTCGGGCCCCTTGGGCTGCTGGGGCCTGCGCAGCGGCTGGTTCTCCCAGTACGCGCGGTAGGCGGCGGCGCGGCGGAGCAGGAACTCCTCCGGCGGGACGTCGTTCTCGGGTGTCTCGTCGGCGTAGTTGTTCTCGGTCTCATGGTCGTCCCAGGTCAGGACGAAGGGGTGCGCGGCGTGGGCGGCCAACAGGTCGGGGTCCGACTTGTAGAGGCCGTAGCGCATCCGGTAGTCCTCGAGCGTGACCGTCTCCCGGTTGAAGTGGGCGGGCAGCCGGCGGTCGGTGTAGTTGCGGGCGCCGCCGACGGCGTTCACGGCGTACTCGTAGAGGTAGTCGCCCAGGTGGAACACGGCATCGAGCTCCTCCTCGGCGAGGTGCCGGTACGCGGTGAAGTAGCCGTCGTGGTACGCCTGGCAGGACACAGCGGCGATCTTCAGCTCGCCGATGCGCGCGGAGCGGGCGGGCGCGGTGCGGGTGCGGCCGACGGGGCTGATCCAGGTGCCGGTGCGGAAGCGGTAGTAGTAGGGACGGTCGTTGTCGAGCCCGCCGGCCTCGACGTGCAGGCTGTGGTGGAACTCGGGGTGGGCGGTGACCGAGCCCCGCCGCGCGATGCGCGCGAAACGGGAGTCGTGGGCGATCTCCCAGCGCACGGTGAACGTGCCACGGGGCAGTCCGCCGTCGGGCTCGTAGGGGCGGGGGGCGAGACGGGTCCACAGCAGGACGGAGCCGGGCTGCGGGTCCCCGGACGCGACGCCCAGCGTGAAGGGATCCTCGGTGATCTTCCTGGAGTCCAGTGCGGCTGCGTGGGCGGTGCCGGGCAGGTCCACGGCGAACGCGAGCGCCGCGGCGGCACCGGTCACGGTGAGAAACCTGCGGCGGCCGATGTGCTGGGCGGCGGCCCGGAGCTCGGGTGCGTGCGATGCGGGTCTCATGTGCCCCTCCCATGACGGATGTTGTCCTTCCGCATTGGAGTAGGGGCCGACGACTCTGCGTTGTCGAGTACACAACATCCGTATGTCGGTCGGATGAGTTCCCCGTACAGGTACGCGGCTACGCTGCGCGTCCATGAACGCATCGACGAGGATTGCGGTGGTGACGGGAGCGGGTTCCGGCATCGGCCGGAGCGTCGCGCTGACGCTGGCCGAGGCGGGATGGTCGGTCGCGGTGGCGGGCAGAAGGGCTGAGGCTCTGGAGGAAACGGCGTCGCTGGCGGGTGGGAATGTCCTGTGTGTTCCCACTGATGTGACGTCACCGCCCGATGTCACCACGCTCTTTGCCACGGTTTGTCAGCATTTCGGGCGTGTCGACCTGCTCTTCAACAACGCGGGGGTGTCGGGCCCCCGGGGCGTCGGCTTCGAGGACCTCTCCTACGAGGACTGGCGCACGGTGGTGGACGTCAATCTCACCGGCGCGTTCCTGTGCGCACAGGCCGCGTTCCGGGTGATGAAGGACCAGTCCCCGAAGGGCGGGCGGATCATCAACAACGGCTCGATCTCGGCGCACGTCCCGCGCCCGAACTCCGCCCCCTACACCGCGACCAAGCACGCGATGACCGGTCTGACGAAGTCCCTGTCGCTGGACGGCCGCCCCCACGCGATCGCCTGCGGCCAGATCGACATCGGCAACGCGGCCACCGAGATGACCCAGCGCATGCAGTCGGGGATCCTCCAGGCGAACGGCGAGGTGGTCGTGGAACCGGTGATGGACGCGGCGGACGTGGCGCGGACGGTGCTCCACATGGCGGAGCTGCCGCTCGCCGCGAATGTGCAGTTCGCGACGGTGATGGCGACGGCGATGCCCTACATCGGGCGGGGCTGAGGGAGCGGGGCCGGAACCTCTTCGGGGCCGGCCCGGGGCTCATCCTCCGAACCGCACCGGCAGGTACTTGATCCCGTTGATGAAGTCCGACCGCATCCGCCGCGGCTCCCCGGTCAGCTCCACCTCCGGGTGCCGGCGCAGCAGCTCCCGCGTCAGGGCCTTGATCTGGGTCCTGGCCAGGCCCGCCCCGAGACAGAAGTGCGGCCCGCCGCCGCCGAAGGTCAGGTGCTCGTTCGGGGTCCGGCGGATGTCGAAGGTGTCCGGCTCCTCGAAGACCGCCTCGTCCCGGTTGGCGGAGGTGTAGTACAGCACCGCCTTCTGCCCGGCCTTGACCGGTACGCCCCGCACCTCGGTGTCGCGGGTCGCCGTACGCCGGAAGTTGTGGATCGAGCCGTTCCAGCGCAGGAGCTCCTCCGTCGCCGTCGCCCACAGCGCGTCGTCGTCGATCCCCGCGGCCAACTCGGCCCGCGCGGCGGGCTGTTCGACGAGGGTGAGCATCGTGCCCGCCAGCAGGTTGCGGGTGGTCTCGTTGCCCGCCACGACGAGCGTCACGAAGAACATGTCGATCTCGTGGGTGCTCAGCCGCTCCCCCTCGACCTCCGCGTGGACCAGCGCGCTCATGATGTCGTCGCGCGGTGACCCGCGGCGGACGGCCGCCAGGTCGTCGCAGTAGGCGTAGATCTCCGCGGCCGCGTTCTGCCCGTCCTCGGGGGACGTACGGAAGTCCGGGTCCTGGTGGCCGACCATCCGGTTGCTCCAGTCGAAGATGCGGTCCTCGTCCGCGGCCGGGACGCCGATCATCTCGCAGATGATCTGCAACGGGAGGCGGGCCGCGATCTCCTCGACGAACTCCGCCTCGTGCCCCTTCGCCGACACCGTCGACGCCAGCGCCTGTGCCCGGCGCTGGATGTCGTCGGTGAGCTTGCGGACCATGCGCGGCGAGAACGCGGAGCTCACCAGACGCCGGTAGCGGGTGTGCTTGGGCGGGTCCATCCCGACCAGGGTGAGACCCAGACTCTCCAGCGCCTCGGGGGTCTGGTCCCGGATGAAGAACGAGCCGAGTTCCACCGACCACAGCTCGGGGTCGCGGCTCGCGGCGACGATGTCCTCGTGCCGGGTGAGCGCGAAGAAGCCCTGGTTGTCCGGGACTTCGTGCCAGTGCACCGGGTCCTCGCGGCGCAGCCGGGCGAACTGCCCGTGCGGAACCTCGCGCGCCCACGTGTCCTCGAGCAGATCGATCATGTCCGGGCTCCCCGGGATGCGTCGCAGTGGCGGTACATCCCGAGGAACCCACATATCTGACGGTCCGTCAATCCTGCGGGCGGGAGAGGAGCCTGTCGATCTCGTCCATCTGCTCCGGTCGCAGCGGGCCGTGCTCCAGCGCCCCGGCGTTCTCCTCCGCCTGGGCGACGGTCCGGAACCCGGGGATCGGCACGGTCCGTGCGCTGCGCGCCCACAGCCAGCCGAGTGCTCCCTGGGCGAGGGTGCGGCCGCCGGAGGTGAGGATGTCGCGTACCGCGTCGACCCGCTCCAGCCACTGAGGCTCGGGAACCCCGCCCGCACCGAACCAGCGCAGCCAGGACGGCGGCATCGCCCGGATGTCGCCCGCGGCGCCGCGGCTGCCGGAACCGTGCTTGCCGGTGAGCAGTCCCATGGCCAGCGGGCTGCGGTTGATGCTCGCCAGCCCGCGTTCCTCGCAGAGCGCGAGCATCGCCGGCGCGTCCTCCAGCACGTTGCAGGCGTGCTGCACGGCGGCGCAGTGCGGGCCCTCGGCGAAGACGGCGGCACGCTCCGGGTCGTCGGTGCTCCAGGCGTACGCCCGGATCAGCCCCTCGGCGACCAACTCCTCGCAGACATCCCGCAGTTCCGCCGCCACATCGAGCGGCGCGTCGGAGAGGTGCAGCTGGTAGAGGTCGACACGGTCGGTGCCGAGCCGGGTGAGCGAGCCGGTGAGCGCCCGCCGCACATACCCGGGATCGGCGTCACTCCCGGTCAGGGTGCGCGTCGCCTCGTCGAAGCGGTTGCCCCACTTGGTCGCGAGCACCACCTCGTCGCGCCGGCCGGCGAGCGCCCGGCCGAGCACCCGTTCGCTGTGCCCCGCGCCGTAGGTGTCGGCCGTGTCGAAGAAGGTGACGCCCAGGTCCAGGGCGCGGCGCACGGCGGCGACGGACTCGTCGTCGTCGACCGCTCCCCAGCCGAGCGGGTTGCCCTCGCCGTCCTGCCACTCACCGCCGATGGCCCAGCACCCGAACCCGAGCGCGCCGACCTCGATCCCGCCGGCGCGTCCCAGTGTCCTGGTGCCGGTCGTCCGTACTGCATCCGTTGCGTCCATGGCGCAGGAGGCTACGAGTTGGAGTGCACACGAGGACAAGGCCCGCGACCGCCGGGGCGGGCGGGCTCACCGAACGACTACTTCGCCGCGCTGCGACCCCGCGGCAGGCTGTGCGTCGTCGGCCTGCCGACCGAGCCCATCACCGTCAGCCCTCTCAGCATCATCCCCGCGGAGAAGGCCCTCGTCTCGGCCGTGGTGGGGCCTCCGGCCGTCACCCGCCGGCTCCTCGACTTCGCGGCACTGCACGGCATCCACCCCGAGGTGGAGGTCTTCCCGTCCGCACGCATCGACGAGGCCATCGATCACTTCCGCAAGGGCCGTGCCCGCTACCGGGCCGGCGTCGACCTGCGCACGAGCGGCTGACCGGCCCGACATGGTCGGTACCCGACCGGCCTGACGTGCCCGGTACCCGACCGGCCCGACATGGTCGGTACCCGATCGGCCCGACGTGGTCGGTACCGCCGGCCGGTACCGCGCTCAGGCCTGGCCGGTCTCGAAGCGCGCGACCCTGCCGCCCTCCACGCTGAACCTCCACGACGTCCGCATCTCGCCCCAGGTGTCGTTGCGGTAGCGGGCGACGAGGGAGAGCCCGTCCGCCGACTGCGACTCGACCTCCATGTGGCCGCGCGAGTCGAAGACCTCACGCCCCGTCCACTCGTCGATGTCACGGTCGTTGCCGTCGTCGGACATCGTCGCCCCGGGCGCGAGAGTGGTCCGGAAGGTGTCCCGGTCACCGGAGTTGAGGGCGCCGACGAAGGCGCGGACGGCGGGTTCGGTGAGCTTGTCCACGGAGATGGTCACGGAGGTCTCCTTCGGGTGCGGGGCAGGGCCTTCGGCCCGTATCGGTACCGATGTGCGCCGGGGCGCGGTCCTCTCCATGCCTACACCTCCACGTCCGCCCCCACCTGTCGGCCTGCTCCACCCGCGCGCCCCCTGCGGGGCCCCGCGGCGTGGGAGGCTTGCGCGCATGGACCACACCCTGGACGCCACGCTCGACCCCATCTGGGACACGGTCGACCGCCTCAACACCTGGCTGGACGAGAACCGGACCCTTCCCGCGCAACAGGAGGTGCTGCTGCGCATACTGAAGCTCTCGGAGGAGGTGGGCGAAGTCGCCCAGGCGGTGGTCGGCGCAACCGGCCAGAATCCCCGCAAGGGCCACACCCACACATGGCGGGACGTCGAGTCCGAGCTGTGCGACGTGGTCGTCACTGCCATGGTCGCCCTGCGCACGCTGACCCCGGACGCACCCGAGGTCTTCGCCGCGCATCTGCGCAAGGTCGCGGCACGGTCGCTCGCTGCCTGACGGCGCCCCAGAGCGCGGGCACAGACCGCGGGCACCGACGTCCGCGGTACCGGCTCAGCCGGCCGGCGGGGGCTCCCACGGCAGCGCCTCGACCGTGGCCAGCGGCCAGCGGTGGTCCTGCTTCCTCTCCGGGTGGTACGCCTCCGCGTCGCTCGCCTGGCGCTCCCGCCACAGCGTCTGCTCGTGGTGCAGCGCCGAACGCGACAGCCGGCAGTCGTGCCGTGCTGCGGCGGTGGATGGTGAGGCTGTATCGCCAGCAGCACGTGGACGGCCTGTGTCCTGCTGATGCACAGGGTCGGGCCAATCGCTACTCAGATGGACAGGGCTCCGCCATCCGAAATGGACTTTTATCGGTTTCCTCCACACAGTCCTCGGTGGTACTCGACGTACTGCGCCTCGATGTCGTGTTCGGGATGGCGTCTCAGCCTGCCGATGGATGCCCCGTCCTTGCTGCTTCGTACGTTCCATTGCTCGTCGATGTAGATGGCCAAGGTGTCGAACTGGACGTGGTGATTGGGACAGAGACACAGCAAGTTGCACAGCTCGTCCGGACCGTCGTGCGGATTTCCTAGCCCTCTGATGTGTGCCGCCTCGCTGTAGTGACTGAAACGTGTCTCCAGTCGCAGGCCACACACTTGGCACTGATGCAGGTGGAGCAGCTTGACCCTGTGCGCCAGTTGCTGATCCCGGTCGGGCCGCGAAGCAGTGACCTGACGGCGACGCTTGGGCAGAGCAGACACAGACCCACCCCTGCCATCGCGCTCAGCCCCTCCATCCGCTCCACTGGCGTGCGCGTACCCGCCGAGGCCGACTCGGTCCAGAAGCTCTTCCTGGTTGACATCTGGGAAATAGGTGGTGCACAACAGACCGATCGCTTCAGCTCGGGCAAGCGGCTGCCGCAGGAGCCTTGCCGCATCCCGCCGGAGCCCTGCATGAGTCCCTGACTCGACCGAGGCCGCGAGCGACAGCTGGTCCGGGCCCGGACGCTTCGTACCTACGACTTCCCAGAGCCCGCTGCCTCTCAAGTGACGGAACGGATACTCAAGTGACACTGACGGGCTCGGGGAGCCGAACTCCTGCATGATGGGCTCGAGTTGGGTCTGATAGACGTTCGACGGCGCCAGACGGCTCTGTCCCGACATCAGGCGCCCAATAGCCCAGAGGAGGGTGAGGGATGCCTGCCGGATACGTCGCTCGTCCGGTGTGACGGCATCAAGCGTTCCGAGCGCGCGCAGGAGGTCTTCACGCCGCATCCTGCCAGGAGGGGCAACCGCACCTCCCTCGCCAGACGGCCGTGCTTCCACGGTGGGCATCCGTCCGTCCAAGAGACCCAGGTGACGGCGGCGCTCCGCGGCCCTGACGAGGGTGAGGCTGCGCAGCGGAGGTGTCATCGCCAGAGCGGTCAGGATGGGCTCCGCCGCCACCTCAAATTCAACGACGTCACCCAGGGCCATGATGTGCTCCCAGGTGGTCCGTGTCTCCTCGTCGACCCCCCAGACCGCTGTCGCCAAGTCGGGGTTGTGGAGGAGTCCGAGAATGCGGGCGCGGGCGATGAACATGTTCTGTGCATAGAAGAGGACCTCGTCGCCCACCTTCCGGTCCCGCAGCGCGACGGCCTTGGCGTTCCCCGTCTGCTGCGTGGGCGTCGAACCCCACAACCGCGCCACTCCGTCGGGGAAGATCCGCTTGAGCTCGACCGCATGCTCTCCAATGGCGTGCTCGTAATCCGAGAGCCGGATTCCCTTGCGCACCGAGTGCTCGAAGTGTTGCGGCCCGCGCACCCTGGCGCTGCCGCGGGGCTGCAACACCCATTGGGCCGCGTCGGCTTCTATGTGCCCGACCGGGCTCTGCCTCCGTCGGCCACCTGCCCCTGCCCCCGTACCTGAACCTGAACCTGAACCTGAACCTGAACCTGCGACGAAGTTCGGCTGACCACCATGACCATTCCCCATGGCGATCAGATTTTCATACTGAGAAGGGGAATTGGTAAGGAACTTGAGGCATCAAACAACGGGCCCGTACTCGTCCAGATCGGCGCGGCGCTTCAAGTCGA
Source organism: Streptomyces sp. CA-251247 (assembly GCF_050952975.1). NCBI lineage: Bacteria > Bacillati > Actinomycetota > Actinomycetes > Kitasatosporales > Streptomycetaceae > Streptomyces > Streptomyces sp. CA-251247. The sequence continues at coordinate 2,388,334 of NZ_CP191861.1, forward strand.
TCTCACCTCGTGGAGTCTGGCGGGGATCCGTCGACTCTGAGGTCGGTCAAGAGGCGGACTTGCCCGGGAATCTGCCGGACAAGAAGCTGTCGAGGATCCGTCCTCGCAGGCCGCGCAGCATCTCGTTCTCCGTTTGTGCGATGTGCGCTCGAGCGTGGAGGCGTTCGGCGAGCCGGGCGAAACACTCACGCACATCACTCGGAGGCCACCGAACCATGGTGGCTCCGAACGCCCGACCGCTGAGTTCACGCCCTGCAGATCCTTGTGCGGTAGCTGCTAGCTCGGCGCCGCGCGAGCGGATCTCGTGCAGCAGCCACTGCGCATCGGGTACCGACTCAGGTCCCAGCGCAAGTACGTTGCGGCCAATGGCGGCAGGTACTTGGTTCATCACGGCCCGCACGCCGTCTTCCCTTGAGGCGACGAGAAGGGAGCCTGGAGGGCACACGCGGCCCTCTTTACCCTTGGGCAGTCGTCGCTTCGTGGCATACAAATGGGGCAGCTCGCTCTGCAGGATGTCCGCGGGGGCGACGAAAGCGGTACCGCCCTCGGTATGCGTCCCGTCGCCGTCCGGGCGCGGGCGTGGTGCGGTTCCGGCAGTGAGATGAACAAGGCTTGCCAGGGGCTGCTCCGGCCAGGACTTGCTGTCGCGCCCCTCGCGTGCGAAGTGCGCTTCGCTCAACTCCGTGGCGCACTCGGCGATACGTGCGTTCGTCGCCGTTTTCGCCTCCACAAGCCGCATCGCTCGCAACAGGGCGGTCCTTGGCCCTACTGGCGGAACCGGTACGGAGAGACTTCGCAGCGCCGCCAGGCTGAGCGTGCGTTGCAGTGTGGAACCAGTGGCTTGCCGCTCGCACCATTCGCGCACCGCCGGCGATCCGAGCCAGAGGCTCAGCCAAGCGGCCTCGCCGGGGTCGCTCGCTCGGATGATGGCGACGGTCCGAGACACGTTCCAGTGATGGAACTCTTCGCTGACGACTGCCGCTTCACCCACGCGGCCCACCAGGACCACGACGACGTCGCCGACCTCCAGTTGGCTGCGCAGGTTTGTTTCGTGCACCCGGAATGCAATCCGCCTCGGTTCGTCGCCGCGCAGTCGTCCGTCCTGGATGTCGGCAGCGCGAATCATGGGCACACCGTCATCGGAGTGCGCCCCGGGGCGAGTGATGCCGTACCCAATGACCTGCACGGTCGACAGATCACCCAGCCGTCCCACGCCCCAATCCCTGGGCAGTCGCTGCAGCTCGCTCTCCAGACTCTCCTGCGTCACAGCTGCCCCAGCAGGTCACGCAGCTCGCCTTCGAGGCGGCGGGACGCCTCGAACAGCCCGAGCAGTTCGTCGGTCAGGTCGGCAGCACGCTCGTGCGCATCTGCTGGCACGGACTCGGCGGGTGGCGCGGCAACGTGGTGGGAGGGCAGTACGTCGTACTCCTTCGCCACGATCTCGTCCCGGGAGACCGATGTACACCAGGCGGGTACGTCCTCGTACGGCTGGCTGCCCCGCGCTCCCCTCCAGGCAGCGAAGGTCTTGATGATGCGCTTCGTCGCTGCCTCCGGCATGGCTCGCCGTCCGCGCGTCACGCTCGCGGCGGTGTCACGGGCGTCGATCAGCAGGAACTGTCCCGACCGGTCACTGCGCCCCCAGTTGTCGCGAGGCTTCTTGCTCTTGGTAAAGAGCCACAGACTGACCGGGTTGCGCACATGAGGGATCAGGCCGGCAGGCAGTTCGACCACACAACTCAGGACGTCGTCATCGGCCAGACGGGCGCGGATCTGGCCTTCTGCGGTCTTCGCCGTAGTGGCAGCGCCTGTGGGCAGCAGGAGCGCGCCCCGCCCCGTCGGCGTCATCTTCCTCACGACGTGCTGGGCCCAGGCGAAGTTGGCGTTCCCGGCTGGTGGGACCCCGTACGGCCAAGGAAGGCTGTGGCGGAGGTAGCCGCCCTCGTCCCAACCAGACTGGTTGAAAGGCGGATTGGCGACAACCACGTCGAAGGTCAGGTCTGCGAAGCGGTCATTGACCCATGTGGAATCTGGGCCCTCCAGGTGTGCTGCAGCCCCGTGGACGGAGACGTTCATCGCAGCGGTCTGCAGGGCGCGCCGACTCTCGTCCTGTCCGTACAACGCCAGCTCATCGGCATGGCCACCGCTCGCTTCGAGGTACTCGCGAGCCCGCAGGAGGAGGCCGCCGGAACCACAAACGGGGTCATAAACGGTGTCGCCCTCCCGGGGCTCCATCACCCCGGCCAGGAGGCGAGCGACATCCGACGGCGTGTAGTAGTCGCCGCCCTTACTCGTCGTCTGCCCATGATCCAAGCAGACTTCGAAGATTTCTGTCAGGTCCGGTGCTATGGCCACCCAGTCGATCAAAGGCGCTACCTGGTGGCGTCGCAATCCGTCCAGGTTCGGCAGGTCCAGCAACGAAGGAAACTCAGCTTCCCGCGCGTGAAGTCCACGGTGGAGCGCCTCAGCCAGACCGTGCCCCCCGTCCCGCCAGAGGCCACCACTCATGAGCGCACTCCAGGCTTCGCGTGCCGGCGTGAGACCGCCCCACTCGTCGCCACGCTCCGTTTCGGCCTCGTGGCGCAGCAGGATCATTGCCATGACGAGGAGGAGGGCGTCCTGGGGTGCCAGTGCCCCGCGCAGGGCATCCAGCACCCTCCCCAGTGACATCCCCTTCGACGCTTGCTCCACCTTGTCTCCCGTCTCTGCACGCGTTCGGCCGGACGACCGCCTTCCCGTGCGCCCATCATGCCTGGCCGGACTCAGCCGCCGCTCATGTAGGTCATGGCCATGAAGGCCATGGCGAACACCGCGACGAACGCGCCCCCGCCGGTCATGAGGGCCTGATCCAGGTCGCCTGTGCGCGCCAGGCGCCACAAGGCGACCAGCAGCGCGCAGATCATCGCCACTGCTATCGCGAGCGTCACCTTCATGCCGCGCGTCCCACCCACCTACGCTCCCCCTTCACCACGTATGCCTACAAAGCACAAAAAACCGACGAGACCACAGCGCCCCCATCGACCTGCACACCACCGTAGCACTGCAGCAGTCGGTTTGGGTCAACTGCAGCAGTCGGTTTGTGTACCAACCAATGTTGAAGTGCCACTCTCGAAGCTCGGAAATGATTTGGTGAATCCACTTCCGAGTCCGGGAGCTCCGACCGTGACCCACCGATTTCCCTTCGTCCCGGTTCCCCGCCCCGCTACGATCGGTGCGGGGCTTTTGCGGCCTGAGCAGCAGTGATCGGCACAGAACAAGAGTGAAGCGGGGATGGCAGATGCGGGACGGCCGGTGGACCACGGTCACCGAATCCGAGTTCCAGCATGAGCACCGAGGTCTGCAGGCCATCCGCGAGAAGCTCGCGGACAACGATCCGTGGCGGGCCTGGTCGAACTTCACCTTCACCGCGCACACCGGCCATGTCCGGGAAGTGGACCTGCTGGTGATCGCCCCGGGCGGCGTTCACCTGATCGAGCTGAAGGACTGGCACGGCTCCGTCGAGTCCCGCAACGGCACCTGGCTGCAGACGCAGCCCAGCGGCCGGCAGATCCCCCACGGCAACCCACTGCACCTGGCCAACAAAAAGGCGAAGGAACTGGGCGCGCTGCTGCAGCAGAACGGCGAGAAGGTGTGGGTCTCGGAGGCCGTCTGCTTCACCGACTCCTCCCTGCGCAACCGGCTCCCCGCCCACGACCGCAACGGCGTCTTCACCGTCCACCAGCTCACCGAGACGCTGAAGGAGCCGCCGAAGGACGAGTACCGCCGGATCGACGCCGCGCGGTCGCGCCGGATCAAGGCGGTGCTGGAGCGCATCGGCATCGCGCGCAGCGACGCCGAGTACAAGGTCGGCCCGTATCTGCTCAGCCGGAAGGCGTTCGACTCGGGCCCGACCTGGGCCGACTATCTGGCCCAGCACAGTGAGCTGCCGGAGGCCGCCCGCGTCCGTGTCTATCTGCGCGAGCGCGGTTCCGACGCCGAGCTGCGGGCATCCGTCGAGCGTGCCGCGCGCCGCGAGGCCGCCGTGCTGCGCCACTTCCGGCACCCCGGTGTCGTCCAGCTCAAGCAGTACGACCCCTCCGGGCACTCGGCGGGCCCCGCGCTGATCTTCGACTTCGATCCGCGGACCCTTCGCCTGGACGAGTACCTGATCCAGTACGGCGAGAAGCTGGACATCCTCAGCCGGATGGCACTGGTGCGACAGCTCGCCGAGACAGTGCGCTCGGCGCACGGCCGACGGATCTTCCACCGCACCCTGGCGGCACGCGCGGTCCACGTCATCCCGCGCGGCCGTGGCCGCCGGGGCGACTCCGAGAGCGAGACCGGCGCCTGGTCCAGCCCACACCTGCAGATCTCCGACTGGCAGGTCGCCGTCCAGCGCAGCTCCGAGCACGGCGTGACCGGCAGCGGCGAGCGGTTCGCCCCCACGACCTTCTCGCGAGCAGGCGCGCATCTCGCCGAGGGCGCGGACCCGTATCTGGCCCCGGAGTTGACCGCGCTCAGGCCCGACCCGGTCGCCCTGGACGTGTACGGACTCGGAGTGCTCACCTACCTGCTGGCCACCGGCAGGCCCCCGGCCGCCAGCCAGGCCGAACTGGTGGCCCGCTACGAGGCGGGCGAGGGCCTGCGCCCCAGCTCGGTAGTGGACGGCCTCTCCCCGTACATCGACGAGCTGGTGCAGGCGGCCACCGCCTACGACGTCTCCGCACGGCTGTCGTCGGTGGACGACTTCCTGGAGATGCTGGAGGTCGTCGAGGCGGACCTGACCGAGCCTCCATCGGCGGAGGCCCCACGCCCGGCCCAACCCGAGAAGGACCCCCTGGACGCGGTCGCGGGCGACGTGCTGGCGGGCCGCTGGGAGGTCAGGCGTCGCCTCGGTACGGGTTCGACGAGCCGCGCGTTCCTGGTGCGGGACCTGACCGCCGGCCCGGATGGGCGCTTCTCGAAGTCCCTGGCGGTGCTGAAGGTCGCGACGTCGGACAGCCGAGGCGAGGTCCTGCGTCGCGAGGCCGAGGTGCTGGGGCAGCTGCGTCCGGACTCCCGAGTGATCCGGCTGGTCGAGCCGGAGCCGCAGCGCATCGAGCCCCGCACGGCCCTCGTCATGGAGTACGTCGGCGACGAGCGCGAGGAGGGCGGCGACCCATCCGCACCCGGTGCGAAGCGCCGACGCCGGGAGGAGACGGTCGCCCGGCAGCTGCGCGAGTTCGGCCGTCTGTCCGTGGACCAGCTCGAGGCGTACGGCGACTACCTGTTCGGCGCGGTGGACTTCCTCGAAGGTGAGGGCGTATGGCACCGCGACATCAAGCCGGACAACATCGCGATCCGTATCCGCCCGAACCGCACCCGCGAACTGGTGCTGATCGACTTCTCGCTCGCGGGCTACCCGGTGAACGAGACAGCGGCCGGGACGGACGGCTACCTGGACCCGTTCATCGGCACGCTCACCGACCGCTCGGTCTACGACGCCCACGCCGAGCGGTATGCCCTGGCCGTAACTCTGCACGAGATGGCGTCCCGTGAGCTCCCGGTGTGGGGCGGCGGAAAGGTCTCGCCGCGCCAGACCGACCCGGAGAAGGAGCCGTACCCGAGGATCGCCGCTGACGCCTTCGACCCGGCGGTACGGGACGGCCTGGTCTCGTTCTTCCAGAAGGCCCTGCACCGGGACGCCTCCCAGCGCTTCCCCGACCTCAAGCCGATGCGGGACGCCTGGAAGAAGATCTTCCTCGCCATGGACGAGGCGAAGCCCTCGTCCCGCCGCCCGTCACGGCACGCGGCGCCACCCGCGCAGGGCGAGGTGGCGCAGCCCTCCCCGGATGCCGCCATCCCAGAGGCCGAGGACGAGAGCGCCGAGCAGCAGCGCCAGCGGCTGGCAGACCGCGTCGACCGGGACACCCTGATCTCGTCGTCCGGCCTGAGCCCGGCCGCGGAGTCGTTCGTGTACGGCCTTGGCGTCAACACCGTCGGCGAGTTGCTCGACTACAGCCAGCGCCAGCTCGTCAACGCCCCCGGTCTCGGCGCCAAGACCCGCAAGGAGGTCTTGAGCCGCATCAAGCAGTGGCGGCTCAAGTTCGCGGAGAAGCCCGCCGCACCGCTCACGCCCGAGGGTCGCAAGGCCGCGAAGGAGGAGTTGTCGGCCGCCGAGGCCGCGGTGGCCGACGCCGTGGCGGCAAACGGCGGCGCCGGTGCGCATTCGCTGCCGGAGCGCGCGCTGCGCAGTGTCAGCCTCGACACCCTCGCCACGGTGTTCGTACCGCCGCTGCGCAAGGACGGCTCGAACCACAACGAGTGCGAGATGGTACGGCTGCTGCTGCGGCTGCCCAACGAGCAGGGCGTACTGCCGTCGGAGGTCGGGGTCTGGCCGACACAAACGGACGTCGCGCACGCGCTCGGGCTGTCGCGGGGCCGCATCCCTCAGATGCTGAAGAACCAGCGGACCCGCTGGAAGAAGCACCCGGCGGTACGGGCACTGCGCGCCGAGGTCCTGGACCTCCTGCATGACCTGGGCCGGGTCGCTTCGGCGGCGGAGGTCGCGGACGCGCTGACCGTGCGACGCGGCACCCAGCTCCAGGAGCGCGAGCAGCGCCGGGCGCTGGCCCTGGCCGCCGTACGGGCTGTGGTGGAGGTCGAGCAACTCGTCCCGGAGGAGGCCGAGTTCCAGCACGCCCCGAACCGCGACGCGGCCGACGAGAGCATGGGCGCGGGCCTCCTGGCGTTGGAAGTGGGCGCGGACGACGCCCCGGACACGCCGTCCTCACCGGGCCTGCTCCACTACGCCCAGCGGCTTGGCCGTATCGCCGACGACATGTCGAAGCTCGACACCCTGCCGACGGCGGCGACCGTGGTGGCCGAGCTGGGCGCCGTACCGCCGCCGAGTGCGGCGGTTCAGTGGGACGACCGGCGGATGGTGGAGATAGCGGTGGCCGCCTCTCGTCATGCCGCCGCGACACCCCGCCTGGAGATCTACCCGCGCAAGCTGCCGCTGGTGCGCGCGCTGCGCCTCACCCAGGCCGGCCTGGTACCGCTCATCCCCGGGATGGCGGAGGCCGAACAGCCGGGCCTGACGGCCGACGACGTCCACGAGCGGGTACGGGCGCGCTTCCCGGAGCTGCTGAACGAACGCGGCGGCCGTGCCCTGCCTACGGGCGGTCGGCTGACGAAGGCCCTGAAGGACGCCGGTTTCGAGCTGGTGCTGTCGACGCGTAGGAGCACGGGAACGCTGCGCTACCTGCCGAGCAGCGCGGACGGCGTCTCCGCCTATCTGTCGTCGGACGCCCGACGGCAGCCGACGGGCACCGTCTCCGCGCACCGCTACTCCGACGACCCCGAGCTCGCGGCGGCGGGTACGGCCGAGGACCGGTTGAAGGCGTCGGCGCGGCGGGACGGCTTCCGTGTGCTGACGGTGCCGACGGAGTGGGCACGGGATGCGATCGACGAGCTCGGGCGGGAGGACTTCGCCGGCGGGGCCGTCGTGGTGTCGGTGGCCGAGCTGTTCGTCCAGGCCCTGCACGAGTTGGTCGACCCTCGGCCGAAGCCCACCTGGGAGACGATCCTGCGTGCGGATGTGGCGGGGGCCGGGACGCCGGGGGCGATGAAGTTCGCCGAGTACGCGGGGACGGCATGGGGCCTGGTGGAGCCTCGGATCGGTGAGCTGCTGGGACCGGGGGGCGTGGGTTCTGGGAGCGGGGCCGAGATCGGGGTGGCGGCTCCGTTGCTGCTGACGGACGGCGGGGTCTTCGCCCGGTACGACGCGATGGGCGTCCTGGAGCGGCTGGCCGAGCGGTCACGGGGTGGCGGACGCGCACTGTGGCTGTTGTGCCCGCAGAGCGACCCGGCCCGGCCGCCGCGGCTGGGGACGGTGGCGGTGCCGTACCAGTCGGGGCTCGGTGAGTGGATCGTGCTGAACGAGTTCTGGGTGCAGAACGCACACCGGGCGAAGCCGGAGGGTGCCGTGGCCGGCGGCCCGCGGGGATGATGCGTTGAGCGCGAGTGCCGCATGCCGAGCCGCTCGCGTGTGGGTGGGGATGACGACAGGAGACGTGACCAAGTGATCGACCGCAAGTCCAAGGCACTGCTGACGGACCTGATCAAGCAGGTTAAGGCGGTCGAGGTCGACCTCGGCCAGCAGGTACGGGACGGCGAGACCGTCCTGAAGCCGCTGCGCACGGAGTACGGCAAGCTGCAGAAGGCCGATCCCAAGGGGAGTCCCAAGTGGGAGGTCTGGCTGGAGGAGCGGCTGGGCGAGCTGCCGGAGGAGCGCGCCGAGCGGGTACGGGCGGCGGAGTCGGTAGCCGGGAGACTGCGGGCCGAGTACGACCAGGCGTTCAAGCTCGGTCGTACGGGGGCGACTTGGAGCGCGTGGCTGGACGAGCGGATCACGCAGGTCGCGGTGGCGTGGGTGCTGGGCACGGTGTTCGTACGGTTCTGCGAGGACAACCTGCTGATCCCGGAGCCGTACCTCACGGGACCGGATGCCGAGCGGCGGGATCTGGCGGAGGCGCGGTACCGGCAGTACGTCGAGGAGGAGCAGGACCCGACCTACCGGGGGTGGTTGGAGCGGGCTTTCGCGGAGCTGGGCTCAGGGCAGGCCGGCAAGTTGCTGTTCGACAGGCGGCGCAACCCTCTGTACCAGATCCCGGTCTCGCACGACGGGGCGCGAGCGCTGGTGGAGTTCTGGCGGGAGCGGCGGGAGGACGGGGAGCTTCTGGTCCACGACTTCACCGATCCGCTGAACGAGGACGGTACGAAGGGGTGGGACACGCGGTTCCTGGGTGACCTGTACCAGGACCTGTCGGAGGCGGCCCGGAAGACGTACGCGCTGCTTCAGACCCCGGAGTTCGTGGAAGAGTTCATCCTCGACCGGACGATGGATCCGGTGGTGCGGGAACTGGGCGGGCGATTCGGCGAGCTGAAGATGATCGACCCTACGTGCGGGTCGGGGCACTTCGTGCTGGGTGCGTTTCGAAGGATGGTCAGGCTTTGGGCGGAGCGGGAGCCTGGGCGGGATGTGCATGAGCGGGTGCGGGATGCGTTGAATTCCGTGCACGGGGTGGACATCAATCCGTTTGCGGTGGCTATTGCACGGTTCCGATTGCTAATGGCCGGAATGGCGGCGGCGAACGTACGCACGCTGGCAGAGGCCAATCAGTATGACTGGCCGATCCACCTGGCTGTGGGTGACTCACTCATCAAATCTCGGCAGCTTGAGTTCGGTATGCGCGACACGTCGGGGCAAGGTGAGCTGGAATTCGTCGCCGATCAGAAAGACGAGCTAGCTGAATTCTCGTATGCGACAGAGGACGTGCACGAGCACAAGGGAATCCTCGAACAGGGTAAGTATGATGTAGTGGTGGGCAACCCGCCATACATTCCCGTCAAGGACAAGAATCTCAACGCGCTTTATCGAGAATTGTACAAATCCTGCGCCGGAACCTACGCCCTGTCCGTCCCCTTCGCCGAACGGTTCTTCCAGCTAGCAAAAACAGGGGATCCAACCGGACACGGGTATGGCATGACCGGCCAGATTACAGCGAACTCCTTCACCACGCGCGAGTTCGGGGCGCGACTCATCGAGGAATACTTCGCTCACAAAGTTGAGATTACGGAAGTTATTGACTCCTCCGGAGCATACATCCCTGGACATTCGACGCCAACCGTCATCATCATCGGACGCCGTAGAAGCGGATCCAACAGGACCCCCTTCATTCGATCGGTCCGAGGAATCCAAGGAGAACCCTTCACTCCCCCTGACGCAGCTGCGGGAGTTGTCTGGCAGTCCATCGTTGAACTAATCGATCAACCTACCTCGTTCAACGATTGGGTCGCCGTTGACGACCTTGAGCGTTCCAGATTCTTCTCCAAACACCCTTGGGTGCTTACAAATGGCGGCCTTGAGTTGATCGAGCTAATCAATGCTGCCAGCGTCGGAACACTAAAGGCCGTGATTGATCCCCCCGTAGGTCGCGGAGTGCGCGTTGGCGCTGACGAAGCGTATGTACGCCCGAAAAGATCCACGCTGCGGACCATCGCTAACAAACAGGCACTTCGCCCACTCATGGTCGGGGAGGTCGTTCGGGATTGGAACGCATCTCCAATGGAGTCCATTTGGTATCCGCACGCAGAGGAAGCGGATGCGACCGAACTCGCCGATGAGCTCTGGCCGGTGCGGCAGCTACTCAGAGCGCGACGGACTTTCCAAGGGGAAATCGCCGATTCCGGGCTGCAATGGTGGGACTATATGCAGCACACAGCCTCCGCCTACACCACTCCCCTATCCATCACCTTTGCCGAGATTACAACTCACAACCAGTTCGCTTTGGATCGCGGCGGCAGCATCTTCAAGCAGACCGCGCCAGTAATCAAGATGCCCGCAGAAAAATCAGAAACAGATCACCTTCAGCTTCTTTCCGTCCTTAACAGTTCAACTGTTTGCTACTGGCTGAAGCAAGTGTGCTTCTGCAAGGGTAACGCGACTGCGTCCAGCGGCATGGCCGACCAGCCCTGGTCCTGGAACTATCAGTTCAACAGCTCCAACATTGAGCGGATTCCTCTTCCGAGAGCTTCTGCCACTCATCTCGCTACAACCCTCGATTCCCTCGCCCAGCAATTGATGGCTGCCAGCCCTACTTCCCTCACTGCGACAGGAATCCCAACCGCCGCCGCCCTCCGTGCGGCCAAGAACAACTGGGAGTCCACGCGCGGCAAGATGATCGCCTTTCAAGAGGAGTTGGATTGGGGGATCTACTCCCTTTACAACCTCCACCCGGAGGATCTGCGCGCCTCCGAGTCCACTCTTCCGAACCTTGCTCCCGGCGAGCGGGCTTTCGAAATCGTCCTGGCCCGCAAAATGGAATCCAGCAAGGTAACCACCAAGTGGTTCAGCCATCATGGCTACACCCCACTCACCGAGATCCCCGCCCATTGGCCAGAGTCGTACCGAGAGATTGTCCAGAAGCGGATCAACGCCATCGCGTCGAGCCGCGCCATAGAGATGGTAGAGCGACCCGAATACAAACGACGTTGGGAAACTAGCGGCTGGGAGTCCCTACAAGCCACAGCCCTGCGCTCCTGGCTGCTCGACAGGATTGAGAACCGCGACCTGTGGTTCCAGGACGGCCAGCCAACCATTCTCGCCTTCGCCCGGCTCGTCTCCGCGCTCTCCGCCGACGAGGACTTCGTCTCCGTCGCCGAGTTGTACGCCCCCCGCAAGGAGCTGGCGACCGTCGTCGCGGATCTTCTCGCCAACGAGCACGTCCCCTTCCTCGCCGCTCTACGGTACAAGCCCACGGGGCTGAGGAAGCGCGCCGACTGGGAGCACGTCTGGGATCTCCAGCGTCAGGAAGACGCCGCCCCGGACGAGCCCGCCAAGCGGAGCATCCGGGACTCGATCCCCGTGCCGCCGAAGTACACGTCGGCCGACTTCCTCAAGCCGTCCTACTGGCGCGCCCGCGGGAAGCTTGACGTGCCGAAGGAGCGGTTCATCTCGTACGCCACCGGCGCGATCTCCGGCACTCCGGACCTGTTCGGCTGGGCGGGCTGGGACCACCGTGAGCAGGCCCAGGCCCTCAGCACGTACTTCACGAACCACGACGAGCTGTCCGACGAGCAGATGACCCCGCTGCTCGCCGGCCTCCTCGAACTCCAGCCCTGGCTCAACCAGTGGCACGAGGAGTTCGACGCCCTGTACGGCGGCTCGCCCGCAGCCTTCTTCGCGGGCTACCGGGCGACGAAGCAGGGCGAACACGGTCTGACCGACGACGACCTGCGCGCGTGGCGTCCCGGGAAGCCGACCAAGGGCTGATCACCCCGGCGTGCCCTCCCCTCTCTCCCATGCGGAGGGCACGCCAACGTCCCGCAGGGTCAACGGTTCGGCCGCGTGTACCCGGAGCGCCGGGCCCTCGTCCAGTCCCAACACAACGGCGAGTCCACCAGCCGCGTACGACTCAGTGCGCACCGTACGGACAGTGCGCCACTCACCCCACACTCGCACTAGCTGGCCAGGCCGCACCATGACAGCCGCGACCTCCCGCCCGTCGGGTTCAGTCACGATGTCCGGCGCTTTCAGCTCCGCCCACACGGTCTTCCCGATCCCGCCCGCGCGCTCCTCAACTCCCCAGCGGTGAGCCAACGCCTCCACGAGCAACAGCCCGCGTCCGCCGGTCTCCTCGTCACCGGGCGTCCGCACTTCGGGCCTGCCCGAGCCCGCGTCGCTGACTTCCAGCCGCAGCAGGCCGTCCTCTAGGGATCGCGCGATCCGTACGCCCACCTGCCGATCACTCGGCACCCGTACGCGCAACGCGTTGGTCACCAGCTCCGAGAGCACCAACTCCGCCGACTCCAGGACATCTTGGCCCACACCCCAACTGCCGAGCACAGCATGCAGCGCCGCCCGAGATCTCGGCGCACTTCGACGGCACCGAGACAGCCGGAAGGTGACTTCGTTCAACGCAGCCAAGGCAGCCCTCCATAGGGTCGACGCGCGGTCGGAGCCCCATAGAGACGGCCAGTTGAGCCGTGGGACGCCGGTGTCCATGGCCAGCAGGATGTACGCGCACCACTCGAATCTGCAACGTTGCCAACTGAGATGGTCTCAATCTTCCCCCTTTCGGGTTAATCCCGCCACGCCACATCCACGGCTCTGCTAAAGGTGTTGGCATGCTTGCGAAGAGCGCCACCCCGAATCCCTCGACCGTGCTCGGCCGTCAACTAGGCGACGAACTACGCCGGTTGCGGGAGGCCGCAGGACTGACCACCAATCAGGCAGCGGAAGCCCTCGACTGCACCAAGGGAAAGATCAGTCGCATCGAGAACGGTCGGGTGGCGGTCCGTCTCCCGGACCTGACCGCGATGCTGCACGCCTACGGGGTGGCGGCTCCTGAGCTTCGTGAGCGACTGGGCGCGCTGGCCCGCAAGGCCAACCGCCGCCGCAAACAAGGATGGTGGAACCAGTACGGATCCGTCCTCGCCGACACGTACCGCGACTACATCGCGCTGGAAGCCATGGCCGGAGAGATCCGCACATTCCAGGCGCAGCTGGTTCCCGGCCTGCTCCAGACCCCAGAGTACGTCCGTACAGTGACGGTGGCTTCACGACAGTGGCAAACGGCAGACGAGATCGAAAAGTTCGTCCAGGTTCGCCTCGCCCGACAGGAACGACTCACTGGCGACTCCCCCTTGCGACTCTGGGCGGTACTGTCAGAGGCCGTTCTCCTCCAACAGGTCGGCGGCCCCCAGGTGATGCAGGCACAGCTGGAGCACCTCCTGACGGCCTCCGAACAGCCCAACGTGACCATCCAGGTCCTGCCGTTCTCGCGCGGAGCGCACGCGAGTATGTTCGGCCCGTACGTAGTACTGGGGTTCCCTGAGGAGGCAGCGCTCGACGTGGTACTGGCGGACAACCCGACCGGCTCCATCTGGCTGGAGCGGGAAGCGGAAGTCGCCCGTTACCAAGATCTGTTCGACGCCGCTCGCACGTCCGCGCTCTCTCCGATGGAATCCCGAGCCGTCATCCGACGCAGGGCCAAGGAGCACAGAGCATGAATAGCGGACGCCACAGCACGCTGGATCTGTCGAGCGCGAAGTGGCGCAGCAGTACCTACAGCGGCGGCAACAACGAGTGCGTCGAGATCGCCGACAACATCCCCACCCTCATACCGGTCCGCGACAGCAAGCACCCCGTCGGCCCCGTGATCACCGTCACCCCCGACGCCTGGCGCACCTTCATCAACCACCTCGGCTGAGCCGACCACCCTCAAGGCCGGCCCGCCCTACACTGCCTTCCAGCCAGCCCGCACACCATCACTCACCGAAACCCCTCCGCTACTCGAATTCTCCATACTATGGTTAACTTGAGTATGTTCAGATTGAGCAAACTCGGAGGGTGACCCATGCTAGGCTTTGTAGGCCGCGCATCCGAGCTGGCCACCCTGAACCGCCACCTCGCCTGGGTCCGCGACGGCCGCGGCGACCAACGCGGCCGGGCCCTGCTCCTCCGCGGTCGGCGTCGCGTCGGGAAGTCGCGGCTCGTGGACCTCTTCTGTGAGCGCGCCCAGGTGCCCTACGTCGTCCACCAGGCCACCCGAGGCGAGGACGCCCACCGGGAACGGGCCCGCTTCCTCGACGAGGTCCGGCACTCCTCACTGCCCGACACCGCCCTCCTCGCCGGCGTCACCACCGTCGCCGAATGGGACACCGCCCTGCGCCAGCTCGCAGCCGTACTCCCGGACGACGCTGCCAGCATCGTCGTACTTGACGAGTTGCCGTGGATGCTCGAAGGCGACCCGGTTCTGGAAGGCACATTGCAGACCGTCTGGGACCGGGTGCTGAGCCGGAAGCCGGTACTGCTCATCCTCATCGGCAGCGATCTCGCCATGATGGAGCAGCTCTCCGCCTACGGCCGCCCCTTTCATCAGCGAGGAGTCGAGATGGTCCTCGCGCCCCTCTCGCCCTCCGAAGTCATGGCAATGACCGGGCTCCCTGCCGCCGACGCCTTCGACGCCCATCTGATCACCGGCGGACTGCCCCTCATCTGCCAGGAGTGGCGGGAAGGCGAGAGCCGCACCGGCTTCCTCTCCCGCGCCCTCGACGACCCCACCTCGCCCCTCCTCGTGTCCGCCGAGCGGGCACTGGCCGCCGAGTTCCCGACCGCCCTCCAGGCCAGGCACGTGCTCTCCGTGATCGGCAGCGGCGAGCGGACCTTCGGGACGATCGCCGCTAAAGCGGGGGCCGCTGATCGGCCGCTCCCGCCCGGCTCGCTCAACCCGGCCCTGCGCACCCTCGCGGAAAAGCGACTCATCGCCGTCGACACCCCGCTCTCCACCCACCCCGGAGACCGCGACCGCCGCTACCGCGTCGCCGATCCCTACCTGCGTTTCTGGCTCGCCTTCCTGGAACAGGGGATCCCGGAGATCGAGCGCGGACGCGGCCGGATCGTGGCCGAGGCGGTCGAACGCGGTTGGACCTCGTGGCGCGGGCGGGCGATCGAACCCGTCGTACGGGAGTCCCTGGCCCGACTACTGCCCGACGACACGTGGCCGCGGGTGAGAGAAGTGGGCGGCTGGTGGCCCCGTACCAACAACCCCGAGGTCGACCTCGTCGGGGCAGACCGGTATCCGGCGCGCGAGATCGGGTTCGTCGGCTCGATCAAGTGGCACGAGCGCGGCACCTTCGACCGTCGGGCCCTGGCCTCGCTGGCCCGGGACGCTCTCGCCGTACCGGGTGCCGACGAGGACACTCCGCTGGTCGCGGTGTCCCGCTCCGGGTTCACGGTGGACGGGCCGGCGGCGACGTACGGACCCGAGCAGCTGATGGAGGCCTGGGGCTCCGCTGCGTGACCTCCCTCCCCCATGTCATACGCGGCCGATACGATCGAAGGCCGTCCCCCCTTGTGTGAACAGTGGGGACGGTGCCTCCGGGGCAGCATGCGGTGCTGAGCATCACTCGTCGTCCCGGTGACGGGGGACGCGCCGCGCTGCCCGGTGGACGTTGACGTAGTACACGGAAAACAGGAGACGCGAGACAGAGATGGCCCCGACCGCCGCAACGGCCCCCCTCCTCCGCGATGTCATCGACATCAAGACGTCCATCTCCACGTCGGACTTCGTCCTGAAGCTGGCCGAGGCCGTCACCGAGGAGGGCGCCGAGCGGGCGCTGCGGGACTACGTCGTCACCGAGCGCCTCCTTGAGAACTTCGACGAGGCGCTGAGTCTGATCAAGACCGCGCTGGACGGACAGACGTCGAAGGCCGCCTATCTGCACGGCTCGTTCGGATCCGGTAAGTCGCACTTCATGGCCGTGCTGCACGCCCTGCTCCGGGGCGACGCGGCCGCCCGTGCCCGGACCGATTTCGATCCGGTGCTGTCCAAGCACGAGTGGCTGAGCACCGACGGGAAGAAGTTCCTGCTCGTGCCGTACCACATGCTCGGGGCCAAGTCCCTGGAGCAGCGGGTGCTCGGCGGGTACGTCAGCCACGTCAAGGCACTGCACCCCGAGGCGTCAACTCCGCAGGTCTACCGGACCGACTCTCTCTTCGCGGACATCCGCGCGCTGCGGGATCGTATGGGCGACGACAAGTTCATCGAAGGCCTCGCCGGGGCCGCCGCCGACGGGGACACCGCGGATGCCGGCGACGAGTGGGGCGACTCCTTCGCCTGGACCCCGGCGCTCCTCGACGCCGCCCTCACCGCCGAGGAACTGGACGGCGCCGAGGTCAACCTCAACCTGGTCAACCCGACCACCCCGGCCGAGCTGCGGGCCAAGCTGGTGCATGACGCGAGCACCAGTTGGTTCCCCGGCTTCGCGAAGAACGCCGCCGAGGACGAGCACGGATTCATCTCGCTCGACGCCGGCCTCGCCGTCATCGCCGAGCACGCGAAGTCGCTGAAGTACGACGGGCTGATCCTGTTCATGGACGAGCTGATCCTCTGGCTCGCCAACCGCATCCACGACCAGAAGTTCGTCTCCCGCGAAGCCGACAAGATCACCAACTTCGTGGAGGGCGCCGACTCCCGCCGTGCCATCCCGATCGTGTCGTTCATCGCGCGGCAGCGGGATCTGCGGGAGCTGGTCGGCCAGGAGGTCTCGGGCGCCGCCGAGACGGCGATCCAGGACAGTCTCAACCTGGCCTCCGGGCGCTTCGACAAGATCACACTGGAGGACCGCAACCTCCCGCAGATCGCCCATGCGCGTCTCCTGAGGCCCAAGGACGCGGAGGCCGCCGCCAAGCTCGACGCGGCCTTCGCCAAGATCAAGCGGGTCGGACCGCAGGTGTGGGACGTGCTGTTGGGCTCCGACGAGGGGACGACCGGCGCCGACGAAGCGTCGTTCCGGCTGACGTATCCCTTCTCGCCTTCGTTCATGGACACCCTGGTCCACATCTCCTCGGCGCTGCAGCGCTCCCGTACCGGTCTGAAGCTGATGGGCCAGTTGCTGGCCGATCATCGCGATGACGCGACGCTGGAGCAGCTCATCCCGCTCGGCGACCTCTACCCGGTCATCGCCGACGGCGGCGACCGGCCGTTCGTCGACAGTCTGAAGGTGGAGTTCCAGGCCGCGGACAAGCTGTACCGCACCAAGCTGCGGCCCTATCTCCTGGCGATGTACGACGTCACCGAGGAGGACATCGAGCGCTACCGCCACCGCCGTGACACCGTCACCGACCAGGGGCTTGTGCAGCGGTGCAAGGCGTTCGTGGGCGACGACCGGCTGATGTGCACGCTTCTGCTGTCCGCACTGGCACCCAGCGTGCCCGCGCTGCGGGACCTGACGATCCGGCGGCTCGCGTCCCTCAACCATGGCTCGGTCATCTCCCCCATCCCGGGGGCGGAGGTCGGCGCGATCCAGTCGAAGGTCGACGAGTGGGCGGCGCGCTTCGCGGAGATCAAGCCCACCGGCACCAAGGCCAACCCAGGCGTACGGCTCGAACTGGCCGGCGTGGACGTGGACTCCGTCCTCGCCAACGCCAAAGTCAACGACAACCGCTCCAACCGCCGCTCTCTGGCCAAGCGACTCCTCGCCGAAGAGCTGGGCATCGATCTCCAGGAACGGCTCACCGCAGACGAGTTGAAGTTCGTGTGGCGGGGTTCGAACCGCACGGTGGAGGTCATCTTCGGCAACATCGCCGACCACGACGACCTGCAGGACCACGACTTCGCGCCCAGCCAGGACGGGCTGTGGCGGATGATCATCGATCTGCCGTACGACGAGGGCGAGTACGGCCCGCGCGAGGACGCCAACCGCATGGCCGAGCTCCGTCGGCTTCCCGGCAATCGGCCGCGGACGGTGGGGTGGATTCCCACGCATCTGTCCACCGGCCGCTTCCAGGACTTCCAGCGGCTGGTCGTCATCCACTACGCCCTCGCCGACCAGCGGCGCTTCGACACCAGCTACGCCCAACACCTGAACGCCGACAACCGGGCCCGAGCCAAGGCGCTGCTCGAAGACCAGCGCGAGACGCTCACCAAGACGGTGAAGGCGGCGTTCAAGCAGGCCTACGGTCTGGCGGCCAAGAAGCCCGGCGATGTCAACCCTGACTTCAACGAGCATCTGGAGCCGCTGCCCGACGTGCCGGATCTGCGCGTCTCCATCGGACAGTCCCTGCACGACGCGGCCCGGCACGTGGCGGGCAAACTGCTGGCCCACCAGTTCCCCGCGCACCCGGACTTCGACCCCGACGGCACGGGCAGCGTCGTCAAACTCGCCGACGCGCGAACCGTCTTCGGGCACATTCGCGCCGCCGCGGAAGCCGGGGACCGGCAGGCCGAGATCCCGGCCAAGGAGCGTGCGCTCATGCGGCGCATCGCCGCGCCGCTGGGGCTCGGCCAGCAGAAGGAGGCGTACTTCCGGCTCTCGAACCGCTGGCCGGAGCACTTCGCCCTCCAGGCGCGCGGCGAGGCCGGGCCCGGTGATCTGAGCGTCGTCCAGCTTGCCGAGTGGATCGACCGTCCCGACACGATGGGCCTGGAGGCGTTCCTCGCCAACCTCGTCATCGCGTCGTACGCGGAGATGGATGACAGGGTCTGGGTAAGGGCCGGCGCGCTGCTCGACCCCTCGCCCGAACTCTCGGCGATCAGGCCTCAGGACGCGCTGCGTTCCCAGCCGCTGCCGGAGGAACACGTCTGGGAGGAGGCGGGCCGCCGCTACTGGGAGGTCTTCGGTGAGGAGCCGCCCAGGCTGCGCCGGGGCCGGATGGTCGGGCAGTTCGCCCGGCGGATCACGGAGCGGGCTCGCACGTACCAGCCGCACGCGGCCGATCTGGTGGCGCAGTTGGAGAAGCACGCGACGCTGCTCGGCCTGGACGGGACCGACGAGTCCGGCCGACTGGCGATCGCCCGGCGGGCCCGGGACCTGCTGGACGAACTGCGCGGGCTGGATCAGGGTGCGGCCGGCGGTTCAGCGGCGGCCAAGCAGGTCATCTCCGCGTTCGCCGGCTTCGATCTCGGTGACGTGCCGACGAGCCGCTACGGTGCGTCGATCAAGCAGGCCGAGGCCGTCGCGGCTGCCTTGGCCACCGCGGCTTGGGACATGCTCAAGCTCGCGCCCAACTACGGGCCGCAGGGCGAGGCGGTGCTGGAGGAGTTGCGCGGCGCGGCACGTGTCGACCAGCGCACCAAGGACCTCAAGGAGTCGCTGCTCGAGGCACGGCGGTCCATCGTCGCCGTCATTGAGCGCAGCCAGGCACACACCGCCGACCCGCGTAGGGCCTACGCCGCACCCCCGCCGGCCGAACCTCTCACGCAGCCCGACGCGATCAGCCTGTCCACCGACACCGGCCAACCGCCCGTGCCCTCCACCCACCCTGAAACCCCGGGCGGACGACGTGCGGGACGCCGCTCGGGCGGGGGCCGGACCACGGCCTCCCGTGCGCTGGCCGAATTGAGGGCCGAACTGGCCGAACTGGCGGCCGCCGAGCCGGACGCGGAGATCGAGATCAGCTGGCGGGTCGTGGAATGAGCGAAAGGCAGTGGGCGAAGAAGGTGTGGGACCAGTGAGTACGGCGACCGTGACCACCACCAGCGCGGTGCCGCTCAAGCCCGCGACCATCACCCAGTACCTGGCATCACAGCACGGCCTCAAGCCGGACAAGCGCAGGGTCGTGCTGCTTCGGGCCGCGCCCTCCTGGGACGGGCCGGGCGAATTGTCGTGGGGTGAGCAGCGGCGGGCGACGGTCGCGGCGGCGCCCTCTCCCCTCGGCGTGTACGAGCTGCTCCTCGCGCACCAGAAGCCGTCGGCCACCGGGCCCGACGTGCTGGTGGTGCTCACCGACCGCGAGGAGGCGGAGCTCGGGCCCGACCTGCTGGCCAAGGTGCACCGCCAGCGGGTCAACGCCGTCGACACCTGGGACGTCGTACGGGAGGCGTTCGGTGCGACCGCTTCAGACCACCGGCTGTTCGAGGAGAACTGGGCTGCCGAGGCACTGCTGGACGCTGCTCCGCCGCACGGTGGATGGCCGAAGCTGGCGGGCGGTCCGCTGTCGCGGAGCAAGGCGCTGACCGCACTCGCCCTGCGCAGGCTGGGGATCGGCCGCTACGATCCGGACGCCGAAACCTCCCGCTCCGCGGCGGGAGTCCGTGACGAACTGGACATCCACACCCTGCTGCGATGGTCCCTCGTGCCCGGCGGCCCCGAACGGCTCCTGGCCCTGCGGGCGCCGGAGCGAACCGGCCTCGTGCAGTTTCTCGGCGAAGAGGAACAGGCCGGGCGCGCGGGGCAGGCTCTCCTCGCCCTCGTGACGGCGGAACACGGTCCGGACGCCGTCGCGTTTGGGCTGCTCTGCGCCGCCCTGTGGGGGCACGCCGACACCGTGGCTGACGCGGAGGACTACCGGGCCCGGGGGCGGGCCGAGCGCTGGTTCGGGGAGGAGCCGCCCGCACAGGGTGGACACCTGGACGCCCTCGCGGCGGCCTTCGGACGGTCCTGCGAGGAGTTCGTCTCCGCCCTGCTGCTGACGGGACGATCGGACAGCGACGAGGAGGCGGCGGAGGCCCGGCGGCTGACCGGCTCTGTGCTAGACCGGGCGGCTGCCCTTGCGCGCCAGTTCGGGGCGGAACGGGCCGCAAGGACAAGCCCCGTGCTGGCAGCGGGGCTCGAAGCACGCCTCACCGCTGCCGGCGAGGCGCTGTTGAGCGGCTCCCCCGAGCGAATCCCGCCCGCAGTGACGGCCCTCAGTCGGCACCTGCTCGCCCGGGATACCGACTACAGCGTCCGTATTGAGCGGGTGCGCATGGCGCAGCGACTGGCCCGTTGGCTCGCGACCGACCCGCCGGTCGAGACCGACACGGTGGCCAATGCCATCGCCCGTCACGTCACCGAGACGGGCTGGGTGGACCTGGCGCTGGAACACATCGAGTCCGGAGGCGATCCCGATCCGGTGCTCCGGTCGGCGTACGACGCTCTGTGCGCCTCGGCGCACGACCGTCGGCGCGAGATCGACCGGCACTTCGCCCAGGTGCTTGCCGTCCGGACGGCGACCGACCGTGGTCCCGGCTCGATGCTGGCCGTGGAGACATTTCTCCCCGAGGTCGTCGCCCCGGTGGTGAAGGCCGGAGAGCGGAGACTGTTGCTCCTCGTGCTCGACGGGATGAGCGCCGCCATCGCCGCCGAACTCGGCGAGCAACTGCGTGATCACTGGGTCGAGTACGACCCGCTGCCAGGAGCGAAGGACGCCCCGCGGCGCCGCGCTATGGCAGCCGCGCTCCCCACTGTCACGGCCGTGTCGCGGACCTCGCTCTTCGCCGCGCGGCTGATGGAGGGCACGCAGGCCGACGAGAAGAGGCTGGTCCCCGCTCACCGCTTCTGGGGCGGGGAGGACGTGGCGGTCTTCCACAAGGACGATCTGCGCTCCGAGAGCAGCGGCGAGCCGTTCGGGCCCGCACTGCACGACGCGCTCGTCGGCGACCGTACTCACGTGGCGGTGGTCCTCAACACCGTGGATGACCGGCTGGCTTCCGAGCAGAAACTCGGTGACGGGGCCTGGCGGCTGTCCGACATAGGGGGGCTGCGAGCGCTGCTTCGGTCTGCCGCGGCGCAGGGCAGAGCGGTGATCCTCACCAGCGACCACGGTCACGTCATCGACCGACGGTCGGCGCGGGTGAACGCCGAGGACGTGCGGTCCGCACGGCACCGTGGCCCTGGAAGCCCGCTCGTCGAGCAGGAAATCGTACTGACGGGCCCTCGGGTTCTCGATCCGGAACCGGAAAGCGAGATCGTCGCTCTCTGGGACGCCGACACCCGCTACACCTCTCGCAAGGCCGGCTTTCACGGCGGCGCATCCCTGGCCGAATTCGCCATCCCTGTGCTGGCCTTCCTGCCCTTCGGTGCGAAGCCGCCGAGCGGCTGGCGGGAGCTGGGGAACCAGCAGCCGAGCTGGTGGTCACTGGCCCCGCAAGGGGAGGAGCAGCCGCTGCGGACCAACGCCGCCGCGGTCTCGGGACCGGCACCGGCACCGAAGAAGCCGCCCAAAAAGACCAAGAACGAGGCGGAACTCGCCAAGAGCCACGAGGCACTGTTCGACGTGATGCTGGTTCCTTCAGGATCCGAGGACGGCGCTCTGTTGTCCGTAGCCCCTGTGCCTCCGGGTGATGCCTTGGTCGACGCCCTCCTGAAGTCCGAGGTCTTTGCCGCACAGGTTCAGTTGCTCGCCCGAAAACCGGACCTTGCTCGGGTGGAAAAGGCCGTACACGCTCTACTGGACGCGGGCGGCACCCTGCCCATGACTGCTCTCGCCCAGCGCGTCGGTCTGCCCGCGAACCGGCCGGCCGACGGCTTCGCCGCCGTACTACGGCAGTTGCTCAATCACGACGGTGTTCAGGTGCTGGAGACACTGCCGGACGGTCGGACCCTGCGGCTGCACACCGGACTGCTACGGGACCAGTTCGAGCTGGGTTGAGGAAACGGGGTCGTCGGTCCCGGGCGCCCCGGGACCGACGACCCCATGCGTCAGGTGAGCTGACGTAGCAACCCCGCGAACTGGCGCAGCTCTTCGCTCCGCTGCGCCGACAGCGGCTCCGGGTCGAAGTGCGCGATCTGGTTGCGGATGCTGCGCACTCGGTCGAGCTGGTGCACGAACTGGACGCGGTTCACCCCGGTCCAGCCCAGGGTCTGCCAGTTCTGGTCGGCCGCGGCGCACAGCGCCTCTTTGCGGTTTCCCTGCTTGCTGCGCTGATCGCCGTCCAACAGCATCACGTACTGGCCGAACATGAGATCCGCGATCTTCCCCGTCTTCCTGTCATTCTGCTGCACGGCACGGATGGCGTCCTCGCTCATCTTCGCGCCGAGGCACTTGCGGAGCCGGAACTCGATCTCGCCCACGACAAAGAACGGCCATGCGGTCGCGTCGAAGCGCTGGGTGATGTCCGCAGCGGTGACGATCCCGCTGATGCGCCCGTTGTGAGCCCGGACCAGTACGTATCCGTGCTCGCAAACATTGGAGAGCATGGCGAAGAAGTCGTCGTGTGCGTGCGCGACCGGCGGGTCCTCCACGATCGCATTGGCCAGTGCCGCTTCCGCTCCGGTGGCGTACATCTTGGCCACCGAGCGC
Organism: Streptomyces sp. CA-251247; assembly: GCF_050952975.1. Taxonomy (NCBI): domain Bacteria; kingdom Bacillati; phylum Actinomycetota; class Actinomycetes; order Kitasatosporales; family Streptomycetaceae; genus Streptomyces; species Streptomyces sp. CA-251247. The sequence goes on from NZ_CP191861.1 coordinate 2,411,360, forward strand.
CAGGTGACAACACCGGCCACCGTGTACTGGTCCTCCAGGACCGGGACCTGGGAGTAGTTCTTCGTGTGCATGATGTACGTCGCCTCGGTGAGGTCCGAGGCAGGCGTGACCGAATCGACTCCGGCGTGTGCGCACGGCAGGTCGCCGATCCGGAAGGGCTGCTGTGGCATGGCCCCGGGCAACAGCCCGGCCTCGTCCTCCTGCTCCTCGTCCGCACCATCGCTCTGATCCCCTGTCGCGGATTCCTGGGCAACGATGTGGATCTCGGACTGACTGCTGCAGGTCGCGAAGTACGGCAGGGTCGCTAGACCGAGGTCCTTCAGCTTCTGCTCGATGTGAAGGATGGCCTGGTCGTTGCGGAACCGAGTGTTGAAACAGGTCAGGAGCTCAACGAGAGGAACGCGCCGGCCTTTGAATGCCAGCAGTTCTTCGTCGGAGGGTGTTCGGAGCACGGCCGCGTCACCCGGCCTTCACGTCGCGGAAGACGGTGCGCTTGCCCATGGCCGACATGACCAGCTCCAGCAGCTGCTTGGACCTGTTCTCGTAGAACTGCTCGAAATCGCCCGAATGCAGCGCGGCAGGGTCGATGAGATGAGTGCCGATGACGTCGTCGAACCATTCGGGACGCATTCCCGACTCGAGCGCGAGCGTCTTGAGGTAGCCGGCAGGCGATCCGGTCATGCTCTTGCTGGCCCGCAGCGACAGGGGTGTCTTGTTGATGATCGAGTTCGCCCTGTTGCTGTAGGCCCGGTCGTTCTTGTCGATCCACGCCTTCGGGAAGATCTGGCGCACCTCCACGCTGTACTCGGCGAGGCGCGCGGCGTTCAGGGGTGCTTCCGTGAAGTACCAGTCCACCGCCCCCTGCTTGACCAGGAGGGCGTAAACCCCCTTATACGCGGCGCTGTTACGTGTACTGAGGGTGTCCAGCCGATCATCGAGGAAGGCCGCCTCGGCGATGGTGTCGGGAACTACTTCGGTGTTGCCCTGTAGGCGTTCGACGAGTTGCTCGACGTCGCGGGTGAAGCGGCTTTCCGTAGAACCGCCGTACATCTCGCCGAGCACACCGCACCAGTACCACTGGGTGAACAGCTCGTCGGCTGCCCCTGTCTCGGTCTCCTCGCCCAGGATCGTCCGTACGGCAGCCAGTGGTACGAGCTGGGTTCGATACGGCAGGTCCGGGGCGCGCACGATGCACTGCCGCTCCAAGAAGGCCCCCACCCACTCGAATGCCTCCGCCACACGCGGAGCGAGCAGACTGAAGTCGGCGAGTGGCAGTTCCAGCAGGTCACGGCGCTTGCACGAGACCGCGGCGCGCGGCTCCTGGCGCTTGCGCTCCCAGGTTCGGACGAGCGCCACAGCCTGGAGGAAGTCACTGCTGCTGAGCCCGTCCTCGACACCGGCCTCCATACGCCCGAACACGGGGTACGACGAGGTCAGGCTCTTCTTAATGTCCAGCCAGACGTCGGGAAGTTTGTAGTAGTCGCCGTGCTGGGCCACGTACTCCTGGTTGCCCGCGTACGTGGCCGTCAGCAGTTCGAAGACGTTGAGCGGCACACCACCGGTGTTCACCCGCTCGAACACCGCACAGACCGCGTCCATGGTCGTAGAGGCCGCGAGCTTGATCATCGGTACCTGGAACGACTGCATACGGTTGAGCACGTGCATCTGGAACTGTCCCCACAGCCCCCAGTTCGTGACGTCGACCTTCACATACTCCTGGTGCCAGTCATTCACTCGCTCGGTATCGAACACGAAATGAAGAGGGAAGTAGCCTGCCGCGCACTCACCTTCGACAGTGCTCAGGTCGATGAGGTCCCTGCGGTTGAAGCCGGTTTTGAGGATCTTGTCCTCAGGCACAGACACGATGGCGTCGTCGCGTTCGGCCGGTGGCCCGATGGCCTTGGCGATGTCGATGTAGTACCAGCGCCTCAGCTCCTTGCCGCGAGCATCCACCGTCTCCACCGGCCGATCCCGGTGCAGGGCCTGGAAGAGGGAGGTCAACCGTTGCTGGCCATCGAGCAGCAGGAGATCGGGCACCCGGGCCTCCGCGTCCTCGGCACCCTTGAGTGTCCGGGTGCGGAAAAGTGAGGCGCCGTTGGTCTGCAGCGCCATCACCACCCCGAGCGGATAGTCAAGTGTGACCGTTGCGATGAGTGCCCTGATGCGCTCGTCGTCCCACTTCCACTCGCGTTGGAAGTCGGGGAGCTGTAAGGCGCCGGAAGCGACGTCCGCAAGGGCGTCGCTGAGTTTCAGACTGTCGAGTGCCACGCTGTGTCTTTCCGTCTGGGACCGAACGCTGCGTCACCGCCTCTCCCGGCGGTGAACATGCCATTGCACCAAGGGGGTTGGCGGCAGTCAAGGCGTTCACCGATCCCGCTACCATGCACCAGAATCAGCGCCCGGGGCCGCCCGGAATGTCCATCCGCACCACGGTCCAAACGCACTAAGGTGCCGTCCGTTTCGCCCTGCACCCTCATGGTCTCAAGCCGATGGGAGACTGTCGGGGTGAGTACAGACAGCCCTGGCCGAAACGGGCCCGTCAGCGCCGCGCGGCGCCGTGACGTAATTGATGCGCTGCGTCGGGGAGCCGTTCCTGAGAGCGGGCTCGACCTGCTGGCCACCGGCCTGGACCGGTACGAGAGCGCCCTGGACGCTGAGCTCGACGCCGTGGCGTCGGGCGCGTCGGTATTCAAGGCCGTGCGCGGCGAGTACGGGTCGGGCAAGACTTTCTTCGCGCGGTGGCTCGGGGAGCGGGCCAAGCGGCGTAATTTCGCCGTCGCCGAGATCCAGGTCTCGGAGACCGAGACTCCGCTGCACAAGCTGGAGACCGTCTACCGCCGCCTCACCGAGCGGCTGGCCACGCCCGGATTCTCCCCGAGCGCGCTGCGGCCGGTTGTTGACGCCTGGTTCTACGCCCTTGAGGAGGACGCCCTCGCCGCAGGTGCGTCCGAGGAGGACCTGCCCACAGAGGTGGAGCGGCTGATGACCGCCCGACTTACCGAGGTGTCCCGGCACGCCCCGTCGTTCGCGACGGCGCTGCGGGGCTACCGTATGGCCCTCGAGTCGGGAGACGAGGCCACCGCCTCGGCAGTCATGGCGTGGCTGGGGGGACAGCCGCATGTGGCCGCGGTGGCCCGTAGGTCCGCCGGGGTGCGCGGCGACCTCGACCATTTCGGCGCTCTGGGGTTCCTGCAGGGACTGCTCACCGTGCTGCGTGACTCCGGGCACGCGGGCCTGTTCGTCGTGCTGGACGAGGTGGAAACCCTGCAACGGGTTCGGTCCGACGCCCGTGACAAGGCGCTGAACGCGCTCCGCCAGCTCATCGACGAGGTGCACTCCGGACGCTTCCCCGGCCTCTATCTGCTGATCACCGGCACGCCCCCGTTCTACGACGGCCGACAGGGCGTGCAGCGTCTGGCTCCCCTGGCCCAGCGGCTGGCAACCGACTTCACCACCGATCCGCGCTTCGACAACCCTCGTGCCGTGCAGATCAGGCTGCCGGGCTTCACACTGGACTCGCTGGTCGGTCTCGGGCTGACCATCAGGGACCTGTATGCGTCCGGGTCTTCGGCGGCCGAGCGAGTCAGGGAGATCACAGACGACGTATATGTCGCCGACCTGGCCAAGGCCGTCGGCGGGGCGTTGGGGGGCAAGGTGGGGGTAGCGCCTCGTCTGTTCCTCAAGAAGCTCGTCGGCGACGTCCTCGACCGTGTGGAGCAGTTCGAGGACTTCGACCCGCGCAAGCACTACGCGCTCACGGTGAACGCCTCGGAGCTGACCGAGGTCGAGCGCAGCGCCGCGGCGGTTGACAGTGCCGATGACGTCGAACTGGACCTCCCGTGAGCGACATGGCGCCCGACCCGATGGACCTGCTTCACCCGGGGTTGGTCCACCACGTCGTGAACACCCTGGGCTGGCCCCGCCTGCGGACCCTCCAGGAAGAGGCGATCACCCCCCTGACAGACGGGGAGGACGCCGTGCTGATCGCCCCCACCGCGGGTGGGAAGACCGAGGCTGCGTGCTTCCCCTTGCTGTCCCGGATGACGCAGGAGAAATGGCACGGCACCTCGGTCCTCTACGTGTGTCCGCTGAAAGCGCTGCTCAACAACCTGTTGCCCCGGCTGGAGACATACACCTCCTGGCTCGGGCGCACAGCCGCGCTCTGGCACGGCGACGTCACGCACTCCCGCCGCAAGCGCATCCTGCGCGAACGACCGGATGTGCTGCTGACCACTCCCGAGTCCCTGGAGGCCATGCTGGTCAGCGCAAACGTCGACCACCGGGCGTTCTTCTCCGGGCTGCGGGCGATCGTCGTCGACGAGGTGCACGCTTTCGCGGGCGACGACCGGGGATGGCATCTACTGGCCGTGCTGGAACGGCTGGAGCGGGTGGCCGGGCGTCCGGTGCAGCGGGTCGGCCTGTCCGCGACCGTGGGTAACCCGGAGGAGCTGCTCACCTGGTTGCAGGGAGCAAAGGCCGGGCAGCACACGGCGCATGTCGTCGCCCCACACCTGAAGGAGAAGATCAAGAAACTGCCCCCGCCCGGGGACGTCCAGCTCGACTACGTGGGGTCCTTGGCCAATGCCGCGACGGTGATCGCGGCACTGCACCGGGGCGAGAAGCGGCTGGTCTTCTGCGAATCGCGCAAGCAGGTCGAGGAACTCGGCGCGGCGCTGCGGGCGAAGGGCCTGACCACTTTCCTGTCCCACGCATCGCTGTCCGCAGACGAAAGGCGGCGAGCGGAGGAAGCATTCGCGGAGGCTCGCGACTGTGTGATCGTCTCCACCAGCACCCTGGAACTGGGCATCGATGTCGGCGACCTCGACCGGGTCGTCCAGATCGATGCACCAAGCACCGTCGCCTCATTCCTACAGCGACTGGGCCGCACCGGTCGACGACCCGGATCCAGCCGCAACTGCCTGTTCCTCGCCACCGACGACGCCGGCCTCCTGTCCGCGACGGCACTCCTGCTTCTCTGGTCGCGCGGCTGGGTGGAGCCGGTCATCGCTCCTCCGGAGCCACGGCACATCGCCGCACAACAGGTGCTGGCGCTCTGTCTCCAGGAGCACCAGGTCGGTGACCGGCTGTGGCAGGAATGGTGGGGAGGCCTTGGCCCCTTCGGCCCCTCCGCCGAGCCGATCGTGCGCCATCTGGTCGAGGAAGGCTACCTGGACCGGGACGGGGAACTGCTGTTCATCGGTCCAGAAGCCGAAAAGCGTTTCGGATACCGGCACTTCATGGATCTCACCGCAGTCTTCACCGCAGCGCCGGAGTTCACCGTTCTGTCGGGCCGCACCGAGATCGGCTCGACAGATCCCGTACTACTCACGGACGAAATCGTCGGCCCTCGCCGACTGCTCCTCGCTGGGCGCAGCTGGCAGGTGACATACATCGATTGGTCTCGGCGGCGCTGTTTCGTCGAGCCGGTGGAAGGTGGTGGGCGGGCCCGTTGGGGCGGGATCGGCCTGAACCGCACCGCTTCCTACGAACTGACGCAGGCAGCCCGCGAAGTCTTGCTCGGCGCCACTGTTCCAATCTGCGTCACGCGCCGTGCCAAGAGTGCCCTCACGCGTCTGCGTGACAAGGGCGCAGAGCAGGTGCACAGCGACTGCACCATCATTTCGCGAGGAGGCCGTGACACAAATGTTCGTTGGTGGACGTGGGCGGGCTACCGGGCCAACGCCACCTTGTCCGCGACTCTCTCCAGCGTCGCGGACCCCCTCCAACGCCCCACGGACACGTACGTCAGGCTCCGCGAGGACGTCACGCCCCAGGAATGGAGAAAGGCAGCTGGCGACGCATCCAGCCACCTGTGCCAGCCACCTATTGACCCCCGCGCTTTGGCAGGGCTGAAGTTCAGCGCCGCTCTTCCGCCTCGTCTGGCTGAGGCCACGCTTGCTGCCCGTTTGGCCGACTTCAGCGGCGCGACCGCCACACTCCAACGGGCTGCCAGGTTCACGATGCAGTGATGCGCCAATGGTTCCTGATGAGAGACACCCCATAGAGGCAAGCAGCAGAGCGAGGGCCAGTGGACAGAGGTACCGCAACCTGTTTCGGTCTTCCGCCCTCCTCGTATGCAGCTGCCGGCGCATCGTTTTACCGGGCCAGGAGTGCTCTGTGTAGCGAGACCCCGGACGCACCCGAGGTCTTCGCCGCGCATCTGCGCAAGGTCGCGGCACGGTCGCTCGCTGCCTGACGGCGCCCCAGAGCGCGGGCACAGACCGCGGGCACCGACGTCCGCGGTACCGGCTCAGCCGGCCGGCGGGGGCTCCCACGGCAGCGCCTCGACCGTGGCCAGCGGCCAGCGGTGGTCCTGCTTCCTCTCCGGGTGGTACGCCTCCGCGTCGCTCGCCTGGCGCTCCCGCCACAGCGTCTGCTCGTGGTGCAGCGCCGAACGCGACAGCCGGCCCAGCGAGGGGTGGCAGGCGCCGAGTACCTCGGCCAGCACCAGCGCGGCCTGCGCGTCGCTGCCCGGGTCACCGGGGTTCTCGTGCGGGACGCCGTACCAGGCGGTGACCTTGCGCAGGGAGCGGCCGCCGCCGCGGTACCGGTCGACGTGGCGGTCGACGACCAGCGGGTCGCAGAGCGGGAACAGCCCCGCCGGACAGCGCTCGGCGAGCGGGCGCAGCCCGTGGCGCAGCAGTTCGGACTCCATGAAGGTCAGGACGTACGGCGCGTGCCAGACCACCAGCAGTTCTTTGGTGGCCAGATGCGCGGCGACCGCGTCGGCCGTCTCGTCCAGCGCCCGCTCCGGCGGGAGGCCGTCCGCACGGGCCCGGTCCAGGGTGATGCCGTGCGTGGTCCGCGGATCGAGGGCGAGTCCCGGCCCGGGGTCGATCAGCCGGTCCCGGCCCGGACCGTCCGAGACGCGCAGGGCCGTGGCAAGGATGCGGTCGACGCCGGTGCGCGGCCCGGTCGACGCGATGTCCAGGGACATCAGGCGGCGGTGATGCCAGCCGGGGTGCGTGCCCCGGGGCGGCGGACCCGGCTCGCGGGCGTGCTCGGGGTGGTAGACCTCCCAGCCGCCGTGGCTTCCTGGCAGGACGACACCGGCTTCCGCCGGAACGGTCGCGCCGCACACGGCGCACGGGCCCGCGTAGTGGTTCGTCCGCGCCGTCGTGTTCACGGGGCCGCCTTCGCTCGTCGCAGCTCCCCCCGCGGAGGCGGCAGACGAGTCGGGCTGTACGCCGGGTTCTGTCGCCCGGTCGCCTCGCGGCGGCCGGGGAGACGGCCATCCATCTAGGGCCGGCGTTGCCGCCTGCCTCATGCGGTCTACCCGCGGACTCGGGCGGGCAGCCCTCGAACGTCCGCGCAGGAGCACCTCGTATCGCTACAGGCGCTCCCTCTTGACCTTGCTCCAGGTGGGGTTTACCTAGCTGCCCAGGTCACCCTGGGCACTGGTGGTCTCTTACACCACCGTTTCACCCTTACCGAGGACCGAGGTCCCCGGCGGTCTGTTTTCTGTGGCACTGTCCCGCGGGTCACCCCGGGTGGCCGTTAGCCACCACCTTGCCCTGTGGAGCCCGGACGTTCCTCGGGAGGATCCGAGGATCCCCACGCGGCCGTCCGCCCGGCTCGTCTGCCGTGGCGACCATGCTACCCGGCACCGGCGGACGGGAACGCCGTGGAGCCGGCGGCCCGGACCGCGGGGCGCGTCGGGCCCCGGCCCCGAAGCCGGCGGGCAGGGGCCGCGCGGGCGAGCCTTGACCCTGCCGCAACGTCATGGTTTCTACTGGCCGCATGAGGATCGGAGAGATCGCCGCACTCGCGGGCGTCACCCCCCGTACCGTCCGCCACTACCACCATCTCGGACTGCTGCCCGAGCCCGAACGCCGGCCCAACGGCTACCGCGACTACGGGCTCCAGCACGCCGTGCTGCTCGCCCGTGTCCGCCGGCTCACCGAGCTCGGTCTCGGGCTGGCCGAGGTCCGCGACGTGCTCGCCGACGACGCCGGCCGCGAACTCGCCGAAGTGCTGGCGGAACTCGACGCCGATCTGGCGCAGCAGGAGAGCGCCATCGCCGAACGGCGCGCCCGCCTCGCCGAGCTGATCCGGCAGGCGAAGGACGGCACCCTGCCCGCGGAGGGGCCGGTCTCCCCCGAACTGGCCCGGCTGCTCGGCTCGCTCACCGCGAGCGACTCCCCCGCCGCCGCCAAGGACCGGGCCCATCTGGCGCTGCTGGACACGATGGTCGAGCCGAAGGACCGGGACCGGTTGTTCACCGCGCTGCAACCGCTCGCGGACGACGCCGAATTCTCCGCCCGGGTGCAGGGGTTGTACGAACGCCTCGACGAACTCGCCGACGCGGACGGCGACGACCCCCGCGTCCGGCCGCTCGGCGAGGAGCTCGCCGCCTGTATGCCCGACGAGCTGATCGCGCTGATGAACGAGAGCGGCGAGGGCCTCGAGGAGAGCAAGGGGTCGTTCGGCGAGGCGTTCCTCGCCGACTTCTCGCCCGCGCAGGCCGCCGTCGTACGGCAGATGCTGGCCACCCTTTCCGCCCGTGCCGAGGAGCTTCGATGAGATCCGCCACCGTTCTCCGCCGTCTGACCGTGCACGAGGTGCGCGCCCTGCACAGCCTGGCGCTCTGGGTGCTGCGCCGCCGGGACGGGGTGCGGACGGCCGCGTACACCGCCAAGTACACCGAGCCGCAGACCGCCATGCTGTACGGATTCGTCTTCGTGGCGATCGTCGAGACGGTGGCCCTGGCGGTGCTGATCCCCTGGCCGCTGGTGCACGCCATCACACTGTTCATCGATGTCTACGGCGTGATCCAGCTGATCGGTTTCCATGCGGCCTGTGTCACCCGGCCGCATGTGGTGGAGGCGGACGGATCACTGCGCGTCCGCTACGGGGCCCTGTTCGACCTGCGGATTCCCGCGGAGCAGATCGTCCGGGCCGGCGTCGACCGCCGCTATCCGGACGGCAGTCGGGGCACGGCGCGCGACGACGGCATCCTGGAACTGGCCGTCGGCGGGCAGACGACCGTGACCGTGCAGCTGGCCGCACCCGTCACCTTCGTCCGGCCGCTCGGCAGGGTCGGCACCGCGCACACCGTCCGGTTCAACGCCGACGATCCCAGGGCGCTGGTGGCCGCGCTCAGGCCTGCGCCGGAGCGAACTGCACCTTCGCCGAGCCCGGTTCCGCCTGGGTGAGCCGCACCCGCAGCCGCTCGCCGAGCGGCAGCGGGCCACCGCCCTCGACCCTGGCCACCACCGCCGGTTCCTCCACCTGAACGGTGCCGACGGCCGGTTCGTGCTCCTTCACGTCCACCACGACGCCCTCGAAGACCTCGCCGATCCGGTCCTTCAGCAGGGCCGCCTCGATGATGTCGACGCACTCCCGCTCCACGGTGTTGGCCCGTCGCCCGCCGTCCGCCATCTCCCGGGGGAGGTCGTCCAGCGCGGCGAGCACCCACTCCGGCACTCCCTGCCCGGCGCTGATGGCCAGACACAGCTCGCCGGCGTAGCGGTCCACCAGTCTGCGCAGCGGTGCGGTGCAGTGTGTGTAGGCGGCGGCGACGGCCGCGTGGACCGCGGGCGAGGGCAGTTCGCCGCCGGTGAAGACGGTGTAGCCGGCGCCGCGCAGCAGGGTGGTGCACTCGTGCAGAAAGGCCGCGTGCTTGGCGTTGCCCGGGTCGAGGGACCGTACGACATCGGCGTACGAGACATGGTGGGGCCAGTCGATGTGCAGGGCCCTCGCGGAGCGGCGCAGCCGTGCCACCGCGCCGTCGGGTGCGGTGGGCAGGGTGCGGAGGATGCCGGTGCCGGACGCGGTCATGAGGTCGGCGGCGGCCATGCCGGTGAGCAGGGAGATCTGGGCGTTCCAGCCGTCGGCCGGCCGCGGGGCGCGGTAGTGGAGGAAGTAGGCGCCGTTCCGCTCGGTGATCTCCTGCTCGGGGACGCCGAGGGAGATCCCGCCGCGTTCGCGTTCGCGTTCCTCGCGCAGCAGGCCGATGTCCTTCAGCAGCGCGAGCGGTTCCTCCGCGGTGCCGTCGTCGATCTGCCGCTGCACGCCTGCGTAGTCCAGCTTGGCCCGGCTGCGGACGAGCGCCCTGCGCAGGTCGGTGGCGACGGTACGGCCCTCGGCGTCGAGGTCGATCCTCCACAGCAGCGCGGGCACGCTCCGGCCGGGGAGCAGGCTGGCCGCGCCCTCGGAGAGCACGGCCGGGTGCAGCGGCACCTTCCCGTCGGGGAAGTACAGGGTCTGGACGCGACGGTGGGCCTCGGCGTCGAGCGCGCCGCCGGGCTTCACGAAGGCGGCGACGTCGGCGATGGCGTAGTGCACGCGGAAGCCGTCGCGCCGGCGGGCGAGATGCATCGCCTGGTCCAGGTCGGCCGAGTCCGGGGGGTCGACGGTGAACAGGGGGAGGTCGGTCGCGTCGGTGTCCGGCAGCGTGGGCGCCGCGGCGGCCGACTCCGCCTCCGCGAGCACCTCGGGCGGGAACTCGCCCGGGACGCCGAGGGTGATGCGCAGCTCGCGCAGTGCGGCCCGGAGCGGAGCCTCGGCTGCGCCGGTGGTGTGCAGAGGGCGGCGGGGCATGGACCGAGCGTATGGCGGTGGGCGACGGACGGCACCCCGGATGACCGTAGGCTGGCGCGGGGGCCGCACCCCCCGCCCCGTACGTACGAAGGAGACTTGCCGTGCTCGTGCTGTTGCCGCCGTCGGAAGGTAAGGCCGCTTCCGGTCGCGGGGCTCCGCTGAACCCCGAGTCGCTGTCGCTGCCCGGTCTGGCCGATGCCCGCGCCGCGGTGCTGGACGAGCTCGTCGAGCTGTGCGCGGCCGACGCGGACAAGGCGCGGGAGATCCTCGGGCTGAGCGAGGGCCTGCGCGGTGAGATCGCGAAGAACGTGCAGCTGAGGACCGCGGGAGCCCGGCAGGCGGGCGAGCTCTACACCGGTGTGCTGTACGACGCCCTCGGGCTCGCGACGCTGGAGCCGGACGCCCGGCGCCGGGCGCGCGCGTCGCTGCTGGTGTTCTCGGGGCTGTGGGGCGCGGTGCGGATCGGCGACCGGATTCCCCCGTACCGCTGCTCGATGGGCGTGAAGCTGCCGGGTCTCGGCGCGCTCGGGACGCACTGGCGCGCGCCCATGGACTCCGTGCTGCCGGAGGTGGCGGGCAGCGGTCTCGTGCTCGATCTGCGGTCGTCCGCCTACGCGGCGGCGTGGAAGCCGAAGGGTGAGGTGGCCGCGCGTACGGCGACGGTGCGGGTGCTGCACTCACAGCTGGTCGACGGGGTCGAGAAGCGGTCGGTGGTCAGCCACTTCAACAAGGCCACGAAGGGCCGGCTGGTACGGGATCTGCTGGTGACGGGGGCCAGGCCGAAGGGTCCGGGCGAGCTGGTGGAGGCGCTGCGGGACCTGGGGTACGTGGTGGAGGCGGAGCCTCCCGCGCGGGCGGGCCGGCCGTGGTCGCTGGACGTGGTGGTCACGCAGATCCACTGAGCCGGCGTCGAGCCGCCCGCCTCCGCATTGCATCCTGCGCAACGCTCGTTGCGCAGGATGTGAGCATCGGGGCAGGATGGCGGCATGACCTCCCTGCTGGACCTCGCGCCCGTCGTTCCCGTCGTCGTCATCGAGGACGCCGCCGATGCCGTACCGCTCGCGCGGGCACTCGTGGCGGGCGGACTGCCCACGATCGAGGTGACGCTGCGGACGCCCGCCGCACTGGACGCCATCCGCGCGATCTCCGACGAAGTGCCGGACGCGGTCGTCGGCGCGGGGACGGTGATCTCCGCGGATGGCGTGGACGCGGCAGTGGCGGCCGGGGCCCGGTTCCTGGTGAGCCCGGGCTGGACGCAGACGCTGCTGGACGCGATGCAGCGGTCCGGTGTGCCGTTCCTGCCGGGCGTCTCCACCACCTCGGAAGTGGTGGCGCTGCTGGAGCGCGGGGTCGACGAGATGAAGTTCTTCCCGGCCGAGGCCGCGGGCGGGACGGCGTATCTGCGGTCCCTCGCCGGGCCGCTTCCGCAGGCCCGCTTCTGCCCGACCGGCGGCATCTCGCTCGCCTCGGCGCCCTCGTATCTGGCGCTGCCGAACGTCGGCTGTGTGGGCGGCACATGGATGCTCCCGGCGGACGCGCTCGCCGCGAAGGACTGGGGCCGCATCGAGGAGCTGGCCGCCGGGGCGGCCGCGCTGCGCGGCTGACGGCCCGGAAGTGGCCGCACAGTGTCGTCGTCCGCCCGCAGGGCGGGGGTCGCGCCGCGCACCGGACGAGACCGTGCGGACACGACCTAAGGGCTGTCCCGTAATCCCCGGCGGGCGCACGACGACAGCTACGGCCCCTCGCTGCGTTGTCGGATCGCCCGAATACGCCCAGTATGAGGACGACCCTTCGCCTTGCGATGCACCGCATCTGACGCCGCGCGCTGTTCCACCGAGGATTACGGGACAGCCCTTAGCCGAACGCCAGGTCCACGTGGTCCTGGACGGCCCGGTAGCCGAGGCGCTGATAGAGGGCGCTGCTCGTCGGGTTGTCCGTATCGGCGAAGAGCAGGACCAGTTCGGCCCCGTCAGCGACGGCCGCCCGGCTGACCGCCGCGGTCACGGCTCCGGCGTAACCCCGGCCGCGGAAACCGTCCGGCGTGTAGACGGGCGAGACGCGCGACTGGCCGACCAGCACCGGGGAACGGGACGCCATGGAGACGGGACGCCCCTCCACCTCCCACAGCCACAGACAGCCGTCGGCGATCCGCCGGGCGGCGTCGGCCGTCTGGTCGGCGTCCGCGTCACCGCCGATGTCGGCGGCGAAACCGCGCATCCAGCCGGCGACCAGCGGCACATCGCCGGCGCAGGCCTGCCGGGCACGGCCGGGCGGCTCGGGCGGGGTCAGCTCCCCCAGCCGGAACAGCCGCAGCCTCGCGACGACCGACCAGGAGCCGGGTCCGGCCCACGCGTCGGCGAACGCCTGCGCACCACCGTCCGCGCCCTTCACCCCGCTGACCGGCACATCGTCGCCCGCCACCCGCAGCACCCGGGCCAGCGAACGGGCGTGCCCCGGGTCGATGCTCCCGAACATCGGTGTGTGCGGCGGGGTCTGGACGAAGGCGGCCTCGACCGAGGCCGAGGGATTCTCCCGCCACCAGCCGAAGCGGGGCGGCGGGCCGCCGGCGCCGTACACCGACGGGCCGTGCCGCCGGAGCGTCTCGCTGACGGTGATCAGCGCGGTGGTACCGACGGGGTCGGCCGCCAGGTACGGGCCCGCGACCCGCTGGAACTCCTCGACGTCGCCGGTGAGTTGCCAGGTCACGCGCGCAGGTGGGAGGTGTCGTTGAGCAGCCGAAGGGACGCGTTGCCGTCCGCGTAATAGGCGACCGCCGACAGGGACGCCGCCGACAGCTCCATCCGGAACACGGACTCCGGCGGTGCGCCCAGCGCCAGCCGGACCAGCGTCTTGATCGGCGTGACATGGGTGACCACCAGGACCGTGCGGCCCCCCGACTGCGTCAGCATCGTGTCGCGGGTCGCGGCGACGCGGCGTGCGACCGTCGCGAAACTCTCGCCGCCGCCGGTCGGGGCCACCTTCGCCGAGGCGAGCCAGGCCGTGAGGTCGTCGCCGTAGCGCTCCTGGACCTCGCCGAAGGTGAGGCCCTCCCAGGCGCCGAAGTCCGTCTCGCGCAGGCCGTCCTCGATACGGACGTCGAGGCCGAGCCGGGCCGCGACCGCTTCCGCGGTCTGCCGGCAACGCTTCAGCGGGGAGCTGACGATCTCCTGGATCGTGCCGCGGGCGGCGAGGGACGCGGCGGCCGCTTCGGCCTGGCGCAGGCCGGCGGGCGAGAGTTCGTGGTCGCCGCTGCCGGAGAAGCGCTTCTCCGGCGTGAGGGCGGTCTCGCCGTGGCGCAGCAGGACGAAGGTGGTGGGGGTGCCGAGGTCGGCGCCCCAGCCCTGCGAGGCGGGCTTCTCGGCCGTGGGACCGGACTCGCCGGCGTTCTCGGTGCCCGGGAGGAGCCCGGCATCGCCCCGGCCGCCGCCGGAGAGTGCGGCACGCGCCTTCGCCGCACCCGCCGTCGCGTCACCGACGACCCGGGCCGCCGTGTCGTCCCGGGTGGTGAACTCGGCGGTGGAGCGGGACGGCTCCCACTGCCTGCCCTGCTTGCCCGCGTCCATCGCCTCGTTGGCGAGCCGGTCCGCGTGCTTGTTCTTCTCGCGCGGGATCCACTCGTAGGTCACCTGGGCCGCGGGGAAGACCCTGGCCGCCTGGGCGGCCAGCGGCTTCATGTCGGGGTGCTTGATCTTCCAGCGCCCGGACATCTGCTCGACGACCAGCTTGGAGTCCATCCGGACGTGGACGTCCGCGTCGGGCGCGAGCGCGTACGCGGCCTTCAGTCCGGCGATCAGGCCCTTGTACTCGGCGACGTTGTTCGTCGCGACGCCGATGTACTCGGCCGCCTCGGCGAGCGTCTCACCGCTGGCGGCGTCGATGACGACGGCGCCGTAGCCCGCCGGACCGGGGTTGCCCCGGGAGCCGCCGTCCGCCTCGACGACGAACCGCGGCATCAGAGACCCGACTCGGAGGTACGGACCAGGATGCGGCGGCAGTTCTCGCAGCGCAGCACCGTGTCGGGGGACGCGGCGCGCACCTCGTTGACCTCGGTGATGTTCAGTTCGAGCTGGCAGCCCTCGCAGCGGCGCTGGAAGAGGCGGGCGGCGCCCACCCCGCCCTGCTGGACGCGGAGCTTCTCGTACAGCTTCAGCAGGTCGGCGGGCACGGTGGCCGACAGGAGCTCGCGCTCCTTGGTCAGCGTCGCGGTCTCGGCGTCGAGTTCCTGCTCGGCCGTGTCCCGGCGGGCGGTCGCGTCGTCGGCCTTGGCCTGGACGGAGGAGACCCGTTCGGTCAGTTCGGCGACACGTTCCTGCGCGGACTCCCGGCGCTCCATGACCTCGAGGACGACGTCCTCCAGGTCGCCCTGGCGCTTGGCGAGGGAGACGATCTCGCGCTGGAGGTTCTCCAGGTCCTTGGGCGAGGTGACCGCGCCCGAGTCCAGGCGCTGCTGGTCACGGACGGCACGCTGGCGGACCTGGTCGACGTCCTGCTCCGCCTTGGTCTGCTCGCGGGCGGTGTCGCTCTCCTCGGTCTGTGCGGCGACCAGCAGGTCGCGCAGTTGCGTGAGGTCCTTGGCGAGCGACTCGATCTCGGCGTGCTCGGGGAGCGACTTGCGCCGGTGCGCGAGCCGCGACAGACGGGCGTCGAGGGCCTGGACGTCGAGGAGTCGGATCTGGTCGGCGGGCGCGGCGTTCAGTTGGGGGCTCCAGGAGAAGAGTGTTGGGAGGTCCAGGGATCGGTGACCGTGCGCGACACGTGGACCCGCAGGTCCCAGCCGTGCCGGTCGGAGATCTCGTCGAGCTGGGCGGCCGCCTGCTCGCACCAGGGCCACTCGGTGGCCCAGTGCGCGGCGTCCACCAGTCCGAGAGGGGACTGCTGGGTGGCCTCGGACACCGGGTGGTGACGGAGGTCGGAGGTGAGGAAGACGTCCACGCCCGCGGCGCGGACGGCGTCGAAGAGGCTGTCGCCGGAACCGCCGCTCACCGCGACCGTACGCACACGCGCGCCCGGGTCGCCCGCGACGCGGATGCCCTGGGCGGTGCCGGGCAGCCTCTTGGCCGCCCGTTCGGCGAACGCGCCGAGCGTCTCGGGCTGGTCGAGTTCGCAGATGCGGCCGAGGCCGCGGCGGCCCGAGGCATCCGTCGGGTCCGGCACCAGGGGCCCGACGACGCGGAGGTCGAGCGCGCCCGCGAGGGCGTCGGAGACACCGGGGTCGGCGGTGTCCGCGTTGGTGTGCGCGACGTGCAGCGCGATGTCGTTCTTGATCAGCGTGTGCACGACCCGGCCCTTGAAATGGCCGGCCGCCACCGTCGTGGTCCCGCGCAGATAGAGCGGGTGATGGGTGACGATCAGCTGGGCGCCGAGCTCGATCGCCTCGTCGGCGACCGCCTGGACGGGGTCGACGGCGAAGAGCACGCGTACGACCTCCGCACCGGGGTCGCCGCAGACCGTCCCGACCGCGTCCCACTCCTCCGCGCGCTCGGGAGGCCAGAGGACGTCGAGCGCGGCGATGACTTCAGACAGACGGGGCACGGAAACAGGTTACCCGCGCTCGGCGCCCCGCCGGCCTGGGCATCCGGCCCACGACGCTCCCGGGCCCCGTCCGGGACGGGACCTACGGGACGAGGAAGCCGCGCAGATCGTCCAGCACACGGTCGGCGGCGGTCACACCGAGACCGAGATACCACGTCTCGTCCGGTACGTCCTTCGCCCGGCCGGCCTTGACCGCTTCGAGGTTCTTCCACAGCGGGTTCGAGCGTGCGGTGTCCCGCTTGGTCGTCTTCGGGTCGCCGTAGACGCCGGTGAAGATCCAGTCGGCGTCGGCGTCGTCGATCTTCTCGGGGCTGATCTCGACGGCGAGATCCTCGATCTGCTGGTTCTTGGGCCGCGGCAGACCGGTGTCCTTCAGGATCGTGCCGATGAAGGACGCCTGGGCGTACAGCCGGATCTTGCCGGGCATGTAGCGGACCATCGAGACGGACGGCCTGGTCGCGCCGATGTCGGCGCCGAGCTGATCGGCCTTCTTCTCGTACGCGGCGAGCTTCTCCTTCGCGGCGGCCGTCCTGTCCAGCGCCGAGGCGTTGAGGAGGTAGTTCTCCTTCCAGGTGAAGCCCGGGCGGATGGAGAAGACGGTCGGAGCGATCTGCGAGAGCTCCTTGTACTTGTCGGCGGCGCGCAGCTGACTGCCGAGGATCAGATCGGGCTTGAGGCCCGCGATCGCCTCCAGGTTGAGGCTGTTGATCGTGCCCACGTTCGCGGGGCTGCCGGCCGACTTCGCGAGGTAGGCCGGTATGCCCTCGTCGCCCTCGGTGGGGGCGTAGCCGACCGGCTTGATGCCCAGCGAGGCAACGTTGTCGAGCTCGCCGACGTCGAGGACCACAACGCGCTTCGGAGCGGCCTTGAGCTCGGTCTTTCCGAGGGCATGGGTGATGGTGCGCGGGAACCGGCCCGGCTCGGCGTCCGTCCCCATCGCTGCCGTCTTCGTCGCGGCGTCGCCGAAGCCCTTGCCGCCCTGGGCGACGGCCTTCTTGCCTGCGGCGTCGGCCTTGCCGGCCGGGCTCGCCGCGGTGTCACCGCTTCCGCAGGCGGCGAGGGTGAGCGCGGCGGCGCAGGCGACGGCTGCGGCTGTGCCGCGGCGGCGTAGGGACATGAGGTGCTCCAGATCCGGTACTTAGGGGTGCCTGACTTTAGGCACGGCCGTTTCCGCGGCTGCCGTCGGCTCCCCCGCCGCGGAGGTACCTGCCGAGCACACTCACCTCGCCCACCTCAGGAGAACCGTTGCATCAACACCCTTATGTGTGAAGACACAGGTCTCGTGTTGTTCGGCAGGACGTACGAAACCTAGCTTCGTCACCGGAGGTGAAGTGCCGATGACAGCCTGTGCCATCGAGACCGCTCCGGAGGACGGTGCGGTGGGAAGTACGGGAATCACGATCGCGATGGACGGTTCCTACGCGGCCCGGCTGGCCGGCGAGGGAGAGGCCCTGTACCCCGAGCGCTGGACGCTCGACGGTCCCGAGCCCTACGCCGTACCACTGCCCCTGGACCAGCCCGAGGAACGCGACACGGACGTGCACCCGCTGAGCGACGGGCGGGTGCTCATCCGGCGGCGGGTGGAGGACCGGCACGCCTTCTCGCTGCTGTACCCGACCGGCCCGGGGACGGGCGAACTGCCGCTCGGCGGCGTCGAGGCGGACGAGCTGACCATGCTTCCGCCGTCGCCGGACGGCCGTTGCGCCTACGCGCTGGCGCCCGGTGAGTACTCGACCGCGATCTGGCTGGTGGCGGGCGGCGCCTTCGGCCCGGAGCATGTCGCCGAGGTGCGGGGCCACTGCACCGGTGGTGTGTGGCTGGACCGTACGGGACGGATGCTCGCCCTGAACCGGCAGCAGTCCGGAGCGCCGGTGAAGGCGGTCGCGGTGGACCTCGAGCGCGGCGGTGAGGTGACACCGCTGCTCCAGATCACGGAGGACAGCAACGACCGGCTGCTGCTGGCGGACCCGGACAGCGGGCTGCTGCTGATCCGGTCCGACGCGGCGGGGCACGACCGGCTGGGATGGGGTGTCCTCGGCAGCCTGCGCCCGGTGCGCTTCCCGGAGTGTCTGCGCCTCGCCGACTGCGCGGTGACGCCGTTCGCCGTGCAGCCCGGACAGGTGCTGATGCCGGAGAGCTGTGCGGTGGGGCTGCGCGTCGACGGCGCGGCGGGGAGCTGGCTCGGCATCTGGCGTCCCGCGGGCCGGCGACTGCATCAACTGGCCGCGCCGGAGGGGTGGCTGGCGGGCTCGGGGATGTGGAGCCGGGAGGGGGTGCTGCAACTCCCGTACGCGACCGGGACGGTGGCCTGCGCGCTGGCGCGGATCGACGCTTCGGAGGTCTTCGCGCACGAGGTGGTCACCGAACCGGCACAAGCGGAACACGCAGGTGGGGAACCGTCCGGCGGCTCCGGGACTCCCGTTGTGTGCAAGCCGGTTCCTTTGCAGCAGGCGCCTCTCACCGGCCGCCTGGGCCCTGGATAAACTCTGCGGCCGGTGCGGGTGACACCGCACCGGCCGGACACGTATGTCAGCGATCTCAACGGGGGAATTTCCCACATGTCTGAAGCCCGAACCGACACCACCGATTCGCGTCCGCAGGAGGCGGAGGCAGGGGGTGCCGGTAAGCACCGAGGGGGTGCGGCGCGCACGGAGGACTACGCGTCGCCCGCGCACGGCAAGCACCGCCGCCCCGAGCCGGACGGCCGTACGCACTGAACCTCCGGGGCCTGCGCCCCTCGTGCCCCGTACGCCGGCGGGGTCGCGTTCCCCGTCGGCGTACGAGCACGGCACCCGGCCGGTTGCCCGTTGCCCGGCCCGAACACCTCAGGACAGGTTCTGGCCGGCCCGTCCGTGCTTGAGGCCCAGCACCTCCGACGCCGCGAACGTCTCGTGCGCGCTGCGGTCCGCGTAGAACGGCGTGAGCAACGCGTCCAGTTCGTCGAAGCTGAAGCTCTCCTTCGCGGTGTCGAACTGCGCCGAGACCTTGGGGCGTTCCACGACCGCCACCATCCCGCCGTGCACGACGAGCAGCTGACCGCTGACCCCGGCGGCCGCCGGGGACGCGAGATAGCCGACGAGCGGCGCCACATGCTCCGGCGCCAGTGGGTCCAGCCCGCCGTTCCGAGGCTCCTCGAAGCCCGCGAAGACGTCCTGCGTCATCCGCGTCCTGGCCCGCGGGCAGATCGCGTTCGCCGTGACCCCGTACTTGGCGAGCGCCAGCGCGGACGACGTCGTCAGGCCGACGATGCCCCCCTTGGCCGCCGCATAGTTCGGCTGACCCGCAGAGCCCGCGAGGAACGCCTCCGAGGAGGTGTTGACGATCCGTCCGTAGACGGGCGCCCCGGCGGACTTGGAGCGTGTGCGCCAGTGGACCGAGGCGAAGTGGGTCATGTTGAAGTGGCCCTTGAGATGGACGCGGATCACCGAGTCCCATTCGGCCTCGGACATCGAGAAGATCATCCGGTCCCGCAGGATGCCCGCGTTGTTGACCAGGATGTCCAGCTTTCCGTAGGTGGCGACGGCCAGGTCGACCAGATCGCGGGCCCGGTCGAAGTCGGCGATGTCGCCGTGGTGCGCGACGGCCGAACCGCCCGCCGCGCGGATCTCCTCGGCGACCTCCTCCGCGGGGGTCGCCGAGGCGTCCCCGGAGCCGTCCCGGCCCGGGCGTCCGTAGTCGTTGACGACGACGCCCGCGCCGAGGCGGGCCAGTTCGAGCGCCTCCGCGCGGCCGAGCCCGCGGGCCGCCCCGGTGACGATCGCGGACAGTCCGTCGAGTGGCAGAGACATCGGGTTCCTTTCCCGTAGGGGGTAGGGGCGGTGTCAGATCTCGATGCAGGTGCGCAGCGCCTCACCGGTACGCATCTGGGCCAGTGCGTCGTTGATCTCCGCGAGCGGCACCCGGTGCGTGATCAGCCCTTCGAGGTCGATACGGCCCGCCCGCCACAGCGCGATCGCGCGCTCGTAGGAGGTGAGCACGTCCCCGCCGCCGTACATGGACGGCAGGATGCGCTTCTCGTCGAAGAACAGCTCGAACATGTTGAGCTGGAGGAAGTCGTCCATGGCGCCCGCGCCGACGATGCAGAGAGTGCCGCCGCGCCGGGTCGTCTCGTAGGCCGTGCGTGCGGTGGCCGACTTGCCGACGACCTCGAAGACATAGTCGAAGCCCTCGCCCGCGGTGATCCGCTGCTTGGCGTCGCCGAGTTCGTCGGGCGAGACCGCTTCCGTGGCGCCGAACCTGAGGGCCGCCTCGCGCCGGGTCGCGACCGGGTCGACGGCGACGATCTGCGCCGCTCCCTTGAGCCGCGCGCCCTGGATGGCGGAGATGCCGACGCCGCCGCAGCCGATGACGGCGACCGACGAACCGGCCTCCACATCGGCGGTGTTGATCGCCGCGCCGAGTCCCGTGGTCACTCCGCAGCCGATCAGCGCGGCGATGTCGAACGGCACGTCGTCGGGTATCGGCACCGCGCAGGCCGCGTCGACGACGACCTCCTCGGCGAAGGTGCCGGTCCCGGCGAAGCCGAAGACATCGCCGCCGGGACGCCGGAAGTTGGGGGTGCCGGCGTTCAGGAAGCCCGCGAGGCACAGTTCGGTCTGCCCGCGCTTGCAGGAGGGGCAGACTCCGCAGGCGGGCAGCCAGCACAGCAGCACGCGGTCGCCCTGCTTCAGTCCGCCCACTCCGTCGCCGACGTCGATGATCTCGCCGGCGCCCTCGTGGCCGGGGACGAACGGCGCGGGCTGCGGCAGGACCCCGTTCATGGCGGAGATGTCGGAGTGGCAGAGCCCGGTGGCCCGGATGCGGATCCTGACCTTGCCGGGGCCGAAGCCCACCGCCTCGACGTCGTCGAGTACTTCGAGCTTGTCCTGCCCTGTCTCGTGCAGTACGGCTGCGCGCACGGTGCGGCTCCCTCGGTTCGTGTCGTGTCCGGTCAGTCGTGCTCGACGGTGGTGTCGGCCAGTACGGGAGCGTCGTCGCGCTCGACGGCCGTGACCGACACCCGGATGCCTTCGGTGCCCTCGGTGCGGCGCCACATCCTGATGCGCAGGGTCTCGCCGGGGAAGACGATCCCGGCGAAGCGAGTGGTGTACGAGCGGACCCGGGTCACGTCCCCGTCGAGCAGGGTGTCGACGACGGCCTTGAGCGTCATGCCGTACGAGCACAGGCCGTGCAGGATGGGACGGTCGAATCCGGCGCGGGCGGCGAACTCCGGGTCCGCGTGCAGGGGGTTGAGGTCGCCGGACAGGCGGTAGAGCAGGGCCTGGTCCTCGCGGATCCGCTTCTCCACGGTCTTGTCCGGTTCGCGCGCGGGGAGTTCGGTGCGGGACGAGGGTCCTCGGTCGCCGCCGAAGCCGCCTTCGCCGCGTACGAAGATCTGCGAGTCGTTGGTCCACAGCGGGCCGTCGTCGTCGGCCGCCTCGGCGCGCAGGACGAGGACCGCGGCCTTGCCCTTGTCGTACACGGCGGCGACCCGGGTCGTGGAGAGGGCCGTCCCGCCGGGCGGAATCGGCCGGTGCAGCCGGACCGTCTGTCCGCCGTGCAGGACGGACGCCAGGTCGATGTCGAGGCCGGGTCCGGTGAGCCCGCCGACGACGCCCTTGCCCGCGCCCGCGACGGTGGCGAAGCTCGGCAGGACGTGCAGCCTCGACTCCAGGGTGTAGCGCAGCTCGGCGGGGTCGGTCGCGGGAATGCCCGCGCCGAGGCCGAGGTGGTAGAGCTGGACGTCCTTGCGGTCCCAGCTGATCTCCGCGCTGCGGGGCTCCGCGGCGACGGCCTTTGCGGGATCGATGGGCATGAGGCTCTGGCTCCTTGAGGAGGGGAAGACCTCGGCACGGCCGTCCGCACCGTCGGCCGCACCGAGGTCGCGTGGGACCGGCCCGGCAGCCCTTTCTAGAACGCGTTCTAGGGCCGGTGGCCCCTATGTATAACGCAGGCCACAGGACATGTGAAGAGCACGCACACCAGACCGGTGCAGGGAATTGACGGGTAGTCAGACATGGGTGCGGGGCCACGGGGGCGCTGACCCGAGCGCGGTCGCCGGGCACGTTCGGCTCCGGATCGGGTCGGTTCCGGGTCGGGCCGGTTCCGGGTCGCGGCGGTTCCGGGTCGCGGCGGTTCCGGGTCGCGGCGGTTCCGGGTCGCGGCGGGTCGGGGCTCGGTCCGACCCGGCCGGCATCCGCGCCCGCGCCCGCGCCCGCGCCCGGGACATTTGTCACCGCCGGGTCCGTACACCTGTGTCTGCCGGGAAGCGCGTCCCCTCCGTAGCGTCGTCCGTATGACGAAGACAGCGGACGGCGGGTGCGGCACACGCCACAGGATCGGCCTCGGGAAGCGGCGGCCGTCACAGAGGTGCGGACCGGCGCGGGACGGTATCGGTCCGCCGAGCGGATTCACGATGCTGCCCTGGCTGCTGATGGGGATGGGCGCCATCGCCAATCTCGTACGCGGCGAGACGCCCAATCCCTGGATCGGCGCCATCGGAGTGCTGATCTTCAACTCGCTCTACATCGCCCTCGTCTTCCGCGCCTTCGACCGACGGGCGCGGGAGACGCCGACGACCCGCCTGCTGCTGCTCGCACTCGCCGCGGTCACCTTCGCCCTGGCGGGGGGATACGGCGGCGAGTGGCTGTACTTCTTCCCGCTCCTGGGCCTGGCGACGGGCGCCGTGATGCGCGGTCCCCGGGTCGGCGTGGTGGTCCTCGCGCTGACGGTCGCCGCCGGTCTGGTGGCGGGACTGCGGGACGGCTGGGGCGCGATCAGCGTCGCGTACGGCACCCTCATCTCCGGGATGGTGACCGCGGCGATCCTCGCCCTGTCCGAAACGGTGCGTGAACTGCGTGACACCCGGCAGGAACTGGCCCGCACCGCCGTCGAGAAGGAGCGGCTGCGCTTCTCCCGCGACCTGCACGATCTGCTCGGCCACACGCTGTCGGTGATCGTGGTGAAGTCCGAGGCCGCGAGGCGGCTGGGGCCACGGGACATGGACGCGGCGCTGGCGCAGATCTCGGACATCGAGTCGGTGGGCCGCCAGGCGCTGACGGAGATCCGCGAGGCGGTGACGGGCTACCGCCGGGGCAGCTTCGGAGCCGAACTGGACCGGGCCCGTTCGGCGCTGAGCGCGGCCGGCGTCGAGGCGGTGGTGCGCCAGTCGGGGCCGCCGCCGGAGCCGGAGACCGCCGCACTGCTCGGCTGGGTGGTGCGGGAGGCGGTGACCAACGCGGTACGCCACAGCGGCGCGACCACCTGCGAGATCACCCTCACGACCGCGACGGAGCGGGTCGAGCTGACGATCGCCGACGACGGCATCGGGGCTCCCGTCGACACACTCGCGGAGACCGAGGGCACCGGGCTCAGGGGGCTCAGCGAACGCCTGGCCGCGGTGGGCGGCACCCTGGAGGCGGGCCCGGCCGGTGCGGGTTTCCGCGTCCGCGCCCGGCTCCCGGTGCAGGACGAGAGCCCGGCACCCGCGTTCTGACCCGGGCCACGTCCACGGGCGGGGCCACGACGTCCACGCCCGGGGCCAGGTGCGTCGCACGGGAGGCCTTCGCGCTGGTCGGACATACGATGACGGAGTGGAAGAGATGCCGCGGGACCACCGTCCGTCCAAGTCCGTCCGCGTGCTTCTCGCCGAGGACCAGGGCATGCTGCGGGGCGCTCTCGCTCTGCTGCTGGGCATGGAGCCGGACCTGAACGTGGTGGCCCAGGTCGGCCGCGGCGACGAGATCGTCCGGGCGGCGCTGGAGTGGCGGCCCGATGTGGCGCTGCTGGACATCGAGTTGCCCGGGCGCAGCGGCCTCGACGCGGCGGCGGATCTGCGGGACGAGGTGCCCGACTGCAGGGTGCTGATCCTGACGACGTTCGCGCGGCCCGGCTATCTGCGCCGGGCGATGGAGGCCGGGGCGGCAGGCTTCCTCGTCAAGGACGGGCCGGTGGAGGATCTGGCGTCGGCAATCCGCCGGGTGCTGACCGGTGAGAGGGTCATCGACCCGGTGCTCGCCGCCGCCGCGCTGAGCGCGGGGCCCAATCCGCTCACCGCGCGGGAGCAGGACGTGCTCAACGCGTCGGTGGACGGTGCGACCGTCGCCGATATCGCGGGCACCCTGCATCTGTCGGAGTCGACCGTACGCAACTACCTCTCGTCCGCGATCGGCAAGACGGGCACGCGCAACCGCATGGAAGCGGTGCGGGCGGCACGCCGGCAGGGCTGGCTGTGAACTCCCCGAGTGCCGGGGCTGCTCGTACTCCGGCGGGCGTTGACGGCCGACTCTACGGCTCCACCCGGCGCGGCAGCAGGAGCAGCATCAGCACCGCTCCGGTCACCAGCACCCCCGCTCCCGTACGGAAGGCGAGCGCGTATCCGGCGGCCAGGTCACTCGGCCCGGTGCCTCCCCCGGTGCGCGCCGCCGCGACCGTGGACAGCACGGCGAGACCGAGCGCGCCGCCCATCGTGCGCGAGGTGTTGATCAGGCCCGAGACCAGACCGGCGTCCGCCGGCTCGGCACCCGCGGTGGCCAGGGCGGCGAGCGGGGTCGCCGCGAGGCCGACGCCCGTCATCATCAGGATGCCGGGTCCGAGGATCGAGGTCAGATAGCCGCCGTCGGCGGTCATCGTGGACTGCCAGCCGAAGCCGGTCGCGGCGATCAGCGCACCGATGACGGCGACGTTGGTGGCTCCCGCCTTCGCCATGAAGCGGGGCGCGAGCTTGGAGCCGACGATCACGCTCACCGAGCTGGGGATCAGCGCGAGGCCCGCTTCGAGCGGCGTGTACCCCAGCACGTTCTGCGCGTACACCGTCATGAAGAACCACATGGAGAAGGACGCCGAACCGCACACCATCATGGTCACGTTGGCGGCCGAGACCGCCCGGGACCGGAACACCTTCAGCGGCATCAGCGGCGCCCTGGTCCGCGCCTCGACGGCGACGAAGAGCCCGAGAAGTGCCAGGCCGCCGAGCAGGGGCAGCAGCGTGGCGGAAGCGGTCCAGCCCGACTCCTCCGTCTGCACGATGCCGTACGCCACCGAGGCCAGGCCGCCCGTGACGAGGACCGCGCCCGGGAGGTCGAGGCGGCGGCCCGCGCCGTTCCTGCTCTCGGTCAGCCAGACGGCCGCTCCCAGCAGCACCAGCGCACCGACCGGCACGTTGATCAGCAACACCCAGCGCCAGGACAGCAGATCGGTGAGGACTCCCCCGACGAGACCGCCGGCGGCGCCACCCGCGGCTCCCACCGCCGACCAGGTGCCGATCGCCCGGGTGCGGGCGGGGCCCGGCGGCACGGCGGCCGTCACGAGGGTCAGGGTCGCCGGCGCGAGCACGGCCGCGCCCAGACCCTGCACCGCCCGGGCGGCGAGCAACTGCCAGCCCTCCTGGGCGAGCCCGCCCGCGAGGGACGCGGCGGTGAACAGGCCGAGCCCGACGAGGAAGGTGCGCTTGCGGCCGAAGATGTCCGCGGCCCGCCCGCCGAGCAGCATGAACCCGGCGAAGGCGATGGAGTACGCGTTGAGCACCCACTGGAGCCCGATGGTGGAGAGCCCGAGGTCGGCGCGCATCGAAGGCAGCGCGACGTTGACGACGGATACGTCGAGCACGACGAGGAACTGCCCGGCACACGCCGTGAGCACCACCAGCCAGGTGCGGGCGGTCCGGGCGGGCGCGGGTATGAGGGATTCGGTGGCGTCTGAGCGGGCGTGGACCATGGCCGTCATGGTCTCAGCCAAGGTGCGGTCCGTACATCCGGATAAAGATGTACGCGCCAGGAGCCGGGAGACCTAGGCCCCAGTCGATGCGACTAGGTCGTGTCCGCAAAGTCCCGTCTGGTTCGCGACGCCCTCCGGGCGGACGACGATACTTTGCGGAAACTCCCTAGGGCTTGCGCAGCAGGGTGACCACCGCCGCCCCGCCGAGGCCGATGTTGTGGGCGAGCCCCACCCGCGCCCCCGCGACCTGACGCCCGCCCGCCTCGCCCCGCAACTGCCAGGTCAGCTCGGCGGCCTGGGCGAGACCGGTGGCGCCGAGCGGGTGCCCCTTGGAGATCAGCCCGCCGGACGGATTCACCACCCACTGCCCGCCGTGGGTGGTCGCGCCGCTCTCCACCAGCTTTCCGGACTCGCCGTCCGGGCACATGCCGAGCGCCTCGTAGGTGAGCAGTTCGTTGACGGAGAAGCAGTCGTGCAGTTCGACGACGTCGACGTCCTCGATCCCGAGCCCGGACCGCTCGTACGCGAGGCGCGCGGCGGCCCGGGACATCGGTGTGCCGACGACGTCGATGCAGGAGCCGGAGGCGAAGGACTCCTCGGTGTCGGTGGTCATGGCCTGACCCGCGATCTCCACGGCCCTCGCGTGCAGCCCGTGCCGGACGACGAACCGCTCGGAGACGACCACCGCCGCTGCCGCGCCGTCCGAGGTGGGTGAGCACTGGAGCTTGGTCAGCGGGCGGTGGACGGTGCGCGCGGCGAGGATCTCGTCGACGGACCAGACGTCCTGGAACTGGGCGTTGGGATTGTCGGCGGAGTGCCGGTGGTTCTTGGCGGCGACGGCCGCGAGCTGCCGCTCGGTGGTGCCGTGGCGCTCCATGTGTTCCCGTGCGGCGTTGCCGAAGATCTGCGCGGTGGGCGGTGTCGCCTCGAAGCCGTGTGCCGCGGCCATGATCCCGTAGTGCCGTGCCACGGGCGACGACGCGAAGTCCCCGCCGTCCGCCCCGGCCCCGAGCGCGCCGCGGGCCATCTTCTCGAAGCCGAGGGCGAGGACGCAGTCGCTGATACCGCCCTCGACGAACTGCCGCGCCATCATCAGGGCCGTGGAGCCGGTGGCGCAGTTGTTGTTGACGTTGTAGACGGGGACGCCGGTGAGCCCGATCGCGTAGACCGCGCGCTGGGCGGCCGTCGACGCCTGGAAGCAGTGGCCGACGGGGACCTGTTCGACATCCTCGTACGCGACCTGGGCATCGGCGAGGGCCTTGGTGCCCGCCTCCTCGGCCATGTCCCAGTACTGCCAGGCGCGGGTGCCGGGCTTCTCGAACTTCGTCATCCCGACGCCGACGATGTAGCTCTTCACAGCGTGCTCCTTCAGTCCCGGGGAAGGCCGAGAATGCGCTCGGCGACGACGTTGAGCTGGACCTGTGTGGTGCCGCCGGCGATGGTCAGGCAGCGCGACATCAGCAGTTCGCGCACCGCCGCCTCCCCCGGTCCCTCGCACACCGAGCCGTCGGGTCCGAGGAGTTCCAGGGCCAGTTCGGCGGTCTTCTGCTGGTGCAGGGTCTGGACGAGTTTGCGTACGGAGGCGCCCGCGCCCGGTTCGAGTCCGGACACCTGCCGCATCGTCGTCCGCAGGGCGAGGCAGCCGAGTGCGTGCGCCTCGGCGGCCAGCGCCCCGACGCGGGCGCGGTACGCGTCGTCGAGGCCGGATGCGCGGGCCAGCAGGGCTTCGAGGCCGGTGCCGAAGGTGAGCTGGTCCGCCATGTGGACACGTTCGTTGCCGAGGGTGTTGCGCGCGACCCGCCAGCCGTCGTCCACGGCACCGACGACGGCGTCGTCCGGCAGCAACGCACCGTCGAACCACACCTCGTTGAAGAGGGAGTCGCCGGTGATCTCCTTCAGCGGCCGGATGTCGATGCCGTCGGTGTGCTTCATGTCGACGACGAAATAGGTGAGGCCCCGGTGCTTGGGCGCCGTGGGGTCCGTACGCGCCAGCAGGATGCCGTGGTCGGCCCGGCCCGCGGCACTCGTCCACACCTTCTGGCCGGTGATCCGCCAGCCGCCGTCGACCCGCTCGGCCTTCGTCCGCAGCGACGCCAGGTCGGATCCGGCACCCGGTTCGCTGAAGAGCTGGCACCACCGGAGGTCGCCGCGCAGGGTCGGCAGCAGATAACGCTCCTTCTGGGCGTCGGTGCCGTACGCGATCAGCGACGGAACCACCCAGGCCGCGATGGACAGTCCGCTGATCGCCACGCCCGCGTCGGCCAGTTCCTGCTGCACGGCGAGCTGCTGCACCGGTCCCGCGCCCCGTCCGTACGGCGGTGGCAGATGCGGGGCGGCGAGGCCGGTGGGGGCGAGGGCGCGGCGGGCGGCGGACGGGGAGAGTCCACGGACCGCCTCGACGGCCTCGCGTACGTCGTCGCGGTGGGCCCGTGCCTCTCCGGGCAGTTCGAGGCGCAGTGCGCGCCGTACTCCGCCGGCGGCCAGGCGTACGGCCCGCTGCCGGTGGGTGTCGCCCGGCCCGAGCAGCTGGCGTGCCACGAGTGCGCGGCGCAGATACAGATGCGCGTCGTGCTCCCAGGTGAAGCCGATGCCGCCGAGGATCTGGATGCAGTCCTTGGCGCAGGTGTACGCGGCGTCCAGCGCGGTGGCGGCGGCGAGCGCGGCGACCAGCCCGAGTGCCTCGGGCTCGTCCCGGGAGGCGCGGGCCGCGTCCCAGGTGAGGGCCCGTGCCTGTTCGAGGCGGATGAGCATGTCGGCGCACAGGTGCTTGATCCCCTGGAACTGCCCGATGGGCCGGCCGAACTGTTCGCGCACGCCTGCGTGCTCGGTGGCGGTCTCCAGGGCGCGGGAGGCCACTCCGCAGGCCTCGGCCGCGAGCAGCACGGCCGCCAGGTCGCCGACGAGCGGCCCGGGGACGTCCAGGACGCGCTGCCCGGGGACGAGGACGTGGTGCGCCGCCACCTCGGCGGTCGGCCGTGTCGGGTCGGCGCTGTCGTGGGCGCGTACGGCGAGGGCCTGCGCGTCCACCGCCGTCCACACCGTGCCGTGCCCCGACTCCGCGGCGAGCAGCAGGAGATCGGCCTGCGCCCCCGCGAGGACGGGCGGGGCGCAGCCGTCGAGCCGCAGCGCTCCGTCGCCTGCCGGGACGGCGGTGAGGGTGCCGGTGCCGAGAGCGACGGAGGCGATGCGGCGGCCGTCGGCGAGCGCGCGGACGAGGTCGTGCCGGCCCGCGCGGCTGAGCACTTCGGCGGCGAGTGCGTTCATCACGAACGGCCCGGGGAGCAGGCCGCGGCCGGTCTCCTCCAGGACGACGGCCAGGTCGACGAGGGAGCCGCCGCCACCGCCGTGCTCCTCGGGCAGATGCACACCGAGGAGCCCCTGACCCGCCGCACCGTCCCAGTGCCCGGGCCTGCCGAGTCCGCCGGAGTGCGCGTCGAGCAGCTTGCGCACCTCCCCGGGAGGCACGGCGCGCGCCAGCCAGCCGCGCACGGAGGCGGCCAACTCCCGTTCTTCGTGCGTGATTCCGATGCCCATGAGCGGCAGACTAGAACACGTTTCAATCTGACGGTAGGTCAGATACGGGGGGTTCCTGTCGGCCAGCGAAGTACCACTCCCTATGGGCACCCACTCAGCCATCGACCCCCGGCTGCCCGTAGTCCGCCCGGAAGCCGCCGAGCCGGTCCGCCACCAGCGCGAGCCAAGCGCCCGGTGTGTATGGCGTCGGCGGATCGACCTCCATCCCCAGCTCACCTACGGCCAAGGCGTAATCGGCCTCCTTGAGGCGCAGGGCGAGCAGCTCGTGCAGTTCGCCGACGAGGCGCGCAACGAGGGTGCGGTCCGTCGCCGTGTCGTAGTCCTGGACGGCCGCGTCGTGGTCGGCGAACTCGTCCGGCATGTCCTGCGAGAACCAGCCGCCCAGGAACTGCGCCAGTTCGGGAAAGCGGGCGTGCCATTCCCAGTGCGTCTGGGGTGTCGCCGACGGGGGTGGGACCTCCCCTTCCTCAATGCTGCGCTTGATGTGGTCGGCGAGCACGAGCAGCCAGACCTGGATCGCGGACTCGGGATGGCCGACATCCGGGACCGAGTAGAACTCGCCAAGGCGCAGCCGCAACCGGCCGGGGGGATTGCGCGCATAGTCTCGGATCTGCTGCTCCGCGACGGACAGGGCCCAGGGTCGTGAGTGCCAGGTGTGGCGCAGATACGCCTGAAGAGCGCGGCTCGGCCTGTCAGGATCATCATCAGCCGGCTCGCCCACGTACGCACTGATCACTTGGTCCAACTCGCCATAGCGGCGGTCGAATTCGAGCGGCTTCATGGACACTGCATTTGCCCTCTACAGGTAGATCGGGAAGGTGGCGTGCACAACGAACCCGTGCGGACTGGTCGGCTCGCGCTTGAGCACCACCCGCGCGGCCCGCACGTCAACAGGCTCCCGCCCAGCAAGCGCCATGGCCTGCAGCAGTACCCGGCCGACCGGCTCGGAACGGGACGGCCATGCGGCCTCAATGGCGAGGCGGGGTCGGGTGCCCTGCGCCAGCCAACGGTGGATGGTCTGTTCGTTGCCGGTAACGACCTGCTGGGTCGCCCATTGAGCGGTTTCCCTGTCGGGGTAGGTGGCGGATCGAGTGAGCACGGCGTCCTCGGTTCGGGGGGCGGTTCAGGTGGCGTCGAACGACCAGACGAGGCCGACTTCGGTATCAGAGACAGCGATCAGGCCGGCGTCCGCGTTGTACTGGGTGAACGGGTTGACGCCAGTTGCCCCGCAGACATAAAAGTCGGGGTTCTCGCTCTCCCATCCGGTGTTCGCAAAGAAACGGGTTCCCGGCGGAAAGCGCGAAAGAAGGACACGGGCTCTCCGCTCCATCTCCGGCCTGCGGCGGCTGAATTCCCATTCTCGTGTGACATCCAGCCATGCACTTGCGAGTGTGACCAGCAGTCTCTCCACCGAAGTGCGTGGGATTTCCTTGACTCGCTTTCGCCATAGTTCCACGTCCGTCTCGGTTGCCGGAGGAGGCATGAAGGGGAATATCGGGTCTTCCCAGCGCTCGTCCTGACCCTCGTGCGGGTCGAGCGACTGCCATCCACGGGGGTCCTGCGCTTCACCCCTCATGATCGACGCGACGTCATACCACCACTCCTCGTGCTCGCGCCGCGAGACAGCGACAAAGGTAAAGCGCTCGAAGAGCAGGAGCGCCTCTGCCCACGCCTCCGCACCAGTATCCGTCATCATTCACTCCTCTATGCAGGCATCGACGTCACGACGACGAAAGGTGGATCGAGGTCCGGGTCATACTTGAGCCGCGTGGACACCCCGTGAGCGTCCGTGACTGGTGTGGGCTGATGGTTCACGACCCCAGATATCCGTCCAG
This sequence comes from Streptomyces sp. CA-251247, assembly GCF_050952975.1. Classification (NCBI taxonomy): domain Bacteria; kingdom Bacillati; phylum Actinomycetota; class Actinomycetes; order Kitasatosporales; family Streptomycetaceae; genus Streptomyces; species Streptomyces sp. CA-251247. The sequence goes on from NZ_CP191861.1 coordinate 2,442,496, forward strand.
TCACAGGCGGTCCCGGCATCGGCCCCAGATTCGGCACCGAATCGACCACAAAAACGTCCGTGAGGGGAGACGGCGGCGGATTCTTCAACCAGTCTTGAATTTTTGTAGTGTTGGAACGAATGCAGTGCTGCGTATATCTCTGTGCCGACTCCAGATCCGGGAAGCTCGACGCCGCAGGAATGCTGGGCCTGCCCGCCCCGTTGGCTTGATCCTCCAGGCGCTGGAGCAACTGGCTGTCTGTCTTGCCCACATGCTTGTCGATGGTGTGGCCGCCGCTGAGCTCTTCGTTCGTCGCCAGGTCCAGGGAGTAGACGTACGGAGTCTGGTTCTCGTCACGCTGCCAACGATGTTCCTTCTTGAACTCGTTGAGTGACCTGGCGCCGAAGGCCTGAGCCCGTGCTTGCTCTGCTTGGAACGTTGGCGCGCTACGCAAGGCCACATCCAGCTCCGGCTTGAGATTGTTCAGCTTCGCGGCGGCTTCGTTGAACTCGCGATGATAGTTCTCGACCTCCGCGTTCATCCCGGTCTTGTCCATGTGGGACCGGAAGGTGATGACGATCTCAGCGAACGCCATCGTCGCCGCGAGCCTGGTCAGCTCCCACAGGTCGAGGCCGGTCGTCAGGTCTTTGAACGTCGCCTCACCAGCCTCCTTGCCGTACTTCGTCGTCATCCCGCGGGTCTTGTCAGCAACATCGGCCAGATGGTCGAGAATCTCCTGAACTGCGTTCGCGGTCTTTTCCAGCACTTCGATGATGGGCCGCCGCCCAGCAGGGGCGGTTCCGCGGCTGGTCTTCCAGCTGCGGCCCCGGGGCGCCCGCAAGCCGTCCTCGTCGCGGGTGCGACCCCATTCAGTGGTGCCCCAGATCGTCTGACAGAAGGCTCTCATCGCGCCCTGCCACTCACTGTTTCCCTGCGGATCCGTAAGATAGGCGATGGAATCAGTCAACTCGTCGGCAGATTTCCTCGCGTCCTGGGCAACGGCCCGCCATGCCACGGCCATTCCCCGCAGGTCCTCCGCTTTGGCGCCAGGAGTGATCTCGTGAACCTTACCGAGACGAAGTCCGTGCTCGACCGCCGGCCTGATGACGTCCGCCAGGAAGTCCGGGAACTCTCCCATGACGCCCGAGATCGCCCATGAGTCGGCGTCCTCGCCGGTGCCCGTCCACTTGATGTCGTTGACGGGCCCGTATGGCGGGGTCTTGTTGATGACGACGGGCTCCGGCTTCCTCACCGGCTGCTGACCTTTCCGGCCACGCGCGTCCCAGTCCGCCTGGCCGTAGTTGTTCGCGGTGACGGTCAGCCCGACCGCGGCTCCGCCGATGCTCACCACTCCCTTTCCCCAGGCTTCCAGGAACTTCCCCACCACCTGCTTATAGGCGTCGGCGAACGAGTCCGCGCCGCTGCCGGTACCGGCCGACTGGGTGTACTTGTTCAGCGCGTCGACCAGCGTCACCCCTCGCCGGTCGTGCGCGTACTGGCCGTCCCGTACCAGGTCGGAGGCGTGGTAGACGTGCGTCGGCTTGATATCGAAGGTCCCACTCTGCGACGGGGACGGCGGTGGCGGCCCTGCCATCAGGACGCCCCCCAGCCACGCAGTACAGCCTGGTGCGCTGCCGCGTAATTGATGTGGCCATTGACCACAACCTCTTGGAGCCAAGCCTGCGCGGCCTCCAGATCCTGCGCGGACAGATCCCATTTGTCGAGCTCGTCGACAAATGCCTGTCGCGCCTCGCCTTCCCAGGTCAGAACGACCTTTTCCACCCGCGGATACAGTAGGTCCAACTTTTCGTTCAGCCTTTGGAGTATGTCCCTGAGGTCGACGGAAAGATTCCGCAAGGTCGCGAAGTCGACGGCTATGTGATCGTCATCCGACGACATATGTCCCCCTGATATCACAAGTCGCTGATAGGGCTCTGTGGCTTCGACGGCGCTTGCCCCGCGGTGTTCGGCGTGGAGAGGGCATTCGCCTCCGCGGCCACATCGACCGAGGTCTGGATCCGCCGAAAGCGCTCCATGGTGTCCAACTCCTGTTGCGTGAACCCGTCCCGGCTCAGACGAACTGCCTGTTCGAGCACCTTCAGGACCTCACGGATGCGTACAGCATCCTCCGCGGCCCCCCGGTGGAGGGCTCGGTAGGCCTTGGCCGCGGGACCGCGCCAGCCTGACTCGATGACGTCGACGATCTCGTCCATACGCTTGACCTGCTTGTTCAGGTACTGCTGCATGTCGTCGAGGTCATTGGCGAGGTCCGTCAATCTCTCATTGGTCACCCGGAGATCAGGTCCGTTCATCAGCTCGCCCATCCTCCTGTACATCAACGCCCGTACCTCACAGGCCACTTCAGCGAGCCTAACCTCGACCGTTCAGGAGCCTTCGCCGGTTGGTCGTGTGGCGTGTCAGGCGGTTGCCGTCGATGCCCGTGAAGTCCAACTGAGCGGCTGGGTGAGGGCGTCCTTGAGGACGTCAGCCTCTTGCCCGTGGGCCAGGTACTCACGTTGGGTACTGCGCACCTGCTCGCGCCGGCGGCTCCGGAGAACAGCTGGGCCTCGCCCGAACACCTCAAGCAAGGCGGTCTCGCATCGCTTCGGAGTCCGACGAGCCGCCGCATCATGCAATCTGTGGCGAGTCGGACGGCACGTGCCCGACCACCCAAGATCGCGAATCGCGGATCTGCCGCCGACTCCGGCAAGTTTCAGCCGGACAGGACATACGGCACCATGGGCAGCCCCGGACACCCGTACGACCTGGAGGAATCCGCCCATGGCCGCCGCTCCCGCGCCGAAGACCCTCGCCGCCTTCGAGGCCGCCACGGGCTTCATGCCCCTGAACGAGGGCCTCGCGCTGCACGCGGCCGCGACCGAGGCCGCCGCACTCGGCCTGCCGCTCCTGGAGGTGGGCACGTACTGCGGGCGCTCGACGATCCTGCTCGCCGATGTCGCCCGTGAGGCCGGCACGACAGCGGTCACCGTCGACCACCACCGGGGCAGCGAGGAGCAGCAGCCGGGGTGGGAGTACCACGACCCGGAGCTGGTCGACCCCGAGGTGGGGCGGATGGACACGCTGCCCGCCTTCCGCCGCACGCTCTTCCGCGCGGGCCTGGAGGACCACGTCGTCGCCCTCGTCGGCCGCTCACCCCAGGCGGCCCGTATCTGGAACACCCCGCTCGGCCTCGTCTTCATCGACGGCGGCCACACCGACGAGCACGCCGGCGGCGACTACGAGGGCTGGGCGCCCCATGTGGCCGACGGCGGTCTGCTGGTGATCCACGACGTGTTCCCGGACCCCGCGGACGGCGGCCAGGCCCCGTACCGCGTGTATCTGCGGGCCCTCGCGTCCGGCGCGTTCACCGAGGTCTCGGTGACCGACTCCCTGCGCGTCCTGCGGCGTACCGGACCGGGAAGCTGACCGGCCCGGCTAGCATCGCGAACGTGTCGTACGACGAGAACCAGCACTCCCCGCGTCCGCGCCGCGCCCGTGGCACCCTCACCATCGTGATCGCCGCTCTGGTGCCGAGCGCCCTGGCGGGCTGGCTGGTCTGGCTGGCGATGAGCGGTCCGGACGACAGCGAGCCGCCGAAGGTGCTGCCGCTGCCGAGCGGGCAGACCACGGCGGGCAAGCCGGGGCCGGACGCCTCCGACACCCCCTCGCCGACCCCGCCGACCACATCGGCGCCCGCCCCCACCCCCTCCGCGCCGCCGAAGGGCGGTGCGGCCGGTCCGCTCGCCGGAAAGGTCGTCGTCGTCGACCCGGGACACAATCCCGGCAACTTCAAGCACACGTCCGAGATCAACAAGCTCGTGGACATCGGAACCAATCGCAAGGAATGCGACACAACGGGTACGTCCACCAATGACGGCTACACCGAAGCCGCATTCACGCGTGATGTTTCACAACGTCTTCGCACTCTGCTGGAAAAGCAGGGCGCAACGGTCGAATTCACCCATGACAACGACCGGGCGTTCGGTCCCTGCGTCGACGAGCGGGCCAGGATCGGCAACAAGGCGAAGGCGGACGCGGTCGTCTCCGTCCACGCCGACGGCTCGGCCGCGGGCAACCGCGGCTTCCATGTGATCCTTCCCGCCCTGGTCAGCGCGGGTGGCGCGGACACCACCGCGATCGTCGGCCCGTCCCGCGACCTCGGCGAGCGCATCGCCGGGAAGTTCGTCCGGGCGACCGGAAGCGCACCCTCCAACTATGTCGGTGACGGTACGGCGTTGGACGTGCGGAAGGATCTCGGCGGTCTCAATCTGTCCACCGTGCCCAAAGTGTTCATCGAATGCGGCAATATGCGTGACGCACAGGACGCGGCACTTCTGACAAGCTCCGGCTGGCGTCAGAAGGCGGCGCAGGGAATCGCGGACGGCATCGGCAGCTACCTCACGAGGTAAGTCCCGATACCGGGCAGACGACCGGATCGGCCAGACGATAGATTCATCCCTACGATGGGGAGTCACCCCCGAGCTCCGCGTTGTGCACACCGCCGAACCGGCGGCAGCGACGACCGCCCCGATGAGACGACCGACGAAGGACTTTTCACGTGAACATCCGCTCCCTCACTCGAGGCGACGGCGTGGTGATCGGAGCAGCGGTGTTGCTGTTCATCGCCTCGTTCCTCGACACATTCGACTGCTCGGGCAACAACTGTGACGACGTGCCGACCGCCTGGGACAACGGAACCCTGCTCCTGGGTGTCTACCTGGCCGGCATCATCGCGGCGGCGCTGATCGCTCTCTCGCACGCGCTGCCCCAGCCGCCGAAGGTCATCGGGCTCGACCTCGGCCAGGTCGGCGTCGCGCTGGCGGTCTTCACCGCGTGGACCGCGATCGGCGCGATCTTCGACCCGGCGGGCCCGCTGGACTTCGGCGAGAGCGTGGACGCGGGCGTCGGCCTGATCCTCGGCTTCATCGCCGCTCTCGCTCTCGCGGCCGGCGCCGTGTGCTCGCTGATCGTGCCCGCCTTCCGGGCCCCGCTCCTCGGTGCCCCGCGTCCCGCCCCCGCCCCCTACGGCGGTCAGCCGCAGGGTGGTTACGGCTACCCGGGCGCCCAGCAGCAGCCGTACGGCGTGCAGCCCGGCCAGCCCGGTCAGCCCCAGCAGCCCTACGGCGGTCAGCCGCAGCCCGGTCAGCCGCAGGCGGGGCAGCCCCAGCCCGGTCCGGCCGCGCCGCAGAAGTCCGGTGCCGAGTTCACGCCGTTCTGGTTCGCGGTGCCGGTGGCCCGTCCGCTGTACGGCGAGGACGGTTCGCCGACCCCGATCGCCGAGCTCGCGCCCGGCACCTGGTACCTCGCGGTCGAGCAGCGCGGTCCCGGCCTGATCGCCCAGACGCAGGACGGCCGCCGCGGCGTGCTCCAGGACACCTCGGGCATCCAGCGCGGCTGATCCGCCCGTTGGCCCGACCGACGGCCCCCCGCCCTTCCCGGGCGGGGGGCCGTCGGCGTATTCTGACGCACCGTCAGAAGTTGTGGGACGAGGCTCCGGAGGGTGTCTGGCATGCGACTCGGACTTGCTCTCGGCTACTGGGGCCGCGGCCCCGACCCCGGCCATCTCGAACTCGCCCGCGAGGCCGAGCGCCTCGGCTACGACTCGGTGTGGACGTCCGAGGCCTGGGGCTCCGACGCCTTCACCCCGCTCACCTGGATCGCCGCGCACACCTCGCGCATCCGGCTCGGCACGGCGGTGGCGCAGATGGCCGCCCGCACCCCCACCGCGACCGCGATGCACGCGCTCACCCTGGACCACCTGTCCGGCGGACGGATGATGCTCGGCCTCGGCCTGTCGGGACCGCAGGTCGTCGAGGGGTGGTACGGCCGCCCGTTCCCGAGCAGCCCGCTCACCGCGACCCGCGAGTACATCGATGTGATCCGCCAGGTCCTGCGGCGCGAGGGACCCGTTGAACTCGACGGGCGCTTCCACACGCACCCGTACCGCGGCGACGGCGCCACCGGTCTCGGCAAACCGCTGAAGCCCATCACGCATCCGCTGCGCGCCTCGCTGCCCCTGCTGCTCGGGGCCGAGGGGCCGAAGAACATCGCGCAGACCACCCGCATCGCCGACGGCTGGCTGCCGCTGTACTGGTCCCCGCTGCGCACCGACGTGTACAAGGCCTCGCTCACGGACCTGCCCGACGGCTTCGTCATCGCGCCGATGGCGCGCGCGCAGGTCTGCGACGACCTCGCCGAGGGCCTGCTGCCGGTCAAGATGATGCTCGGCTTCTACATCGGCGGCATGGGCCACGCGGCCCGCAACTTCCACGCCGATCTCATGGCGCGCATGGGCTACGAGGGGGAGGCCCGTGAGGTCCAGCGGCTGTTCGCGGAGGGACGGCGCGAGGAGGCGGTGCACGCGGTACCGGACGCCTTCGCCGACGAGATCTCGCTCGTGGGGCCGCGCGCACGGATCGCGGAACGCCTGGAGGCATGGCGGTCGGGGCCGGTCACCGATCTGCTCGTGACCGCCCCGGATCCGCACACCATGCGTGTTCTCGCCGAACTCGCCCTGTAGCAACGGCTTCTGCCGCCCTGTGGGGACCTACTGCGCCACGTGTTCGAGAACAGTGGGTTTCACACGGGCACAAGCGGCAATCCGAGGGCTATGAGTCCTCGTCATCGCACTGGAAGCAACCAGGCCGGGACGGTCATAGCGATCGTCGCGGATGTCATGGCCTTCATCCTGGGCCTGTGGATCCTGATGTACCTGCTGGACGCCAACCGCGCCAACGACCTGGTCAACTTCGTCCAGGACGTGGCCCACTGGCTCGCCGGCTGGTCCTACGACCTGTTCACCTTCGACGAGGCGTGGGCACGCGTCGTCGCCGGATACGGCCTCGCAGCCGTGGTCTACCTCTTCGTCGGCCATGCCGTGGCCGGCAGGCTGCGCCGCCACTAGGGAGTGTCCGCAAAGTATCGTCGTCCGCCCGGAGGGCGGGGGTCGCGGCGTCCGGTGCGTGCGATCGCAAGGCGCCGGTGCGCCCTCGTAGCGGAGCTACTCGGGCGTATCGGCAACGCGGCGAGGGTGCGTGCAGGGCGTCGCGAACCAGACGAGACTTTGCGGACACGACCTAGCACCCCCGCCGTACGGCGCAGGGCCCCGGGCAACAGGCCCTACGCCGGGCAGCAGTCGGGAGCCAGCCCCCGCGGCAGGCGCTCGCCTCCGAAGACCGCGGTGGTCGCCTCGTCCCCCCCGAGCGCGGCCACCGCGAGGAGCAGGGAGCCCGCCGTCCAGGTGGTGAGTTCCTCCGGCCACACGGCCGGGCTGCCCTCGAAGACGTACCCCGTCCAGTACATACCGCCCTCGGCCCGCAGATGGCCGATGGCCTGAAGGATCTCCAGCGCACGGTCGGACTCGCCCATGACCCACAGGGCCAGGGCGAGTTCGCAGCTCTCGCCGCCGGTCACCCACGGGTTCGGCAGCACACAGCGCACACCGAGACCCGGTACGACGAAGTCGTCCCAGTGCTTCTCGATGCGCTCCGACGCCTCCAGTCCGGTCAGCGCGCCGCCGAGCACGGGGTAGTACCAGTCCATCGAGTAGTGGCTCTTGTCGAGGAAGCGCTCGGGGTGACAGCGGATGGCGTGCGCCAGGGCGCCCGCCGCCAGCTCCCAGTCCGGCTGCGGCTCCTCGCGCTCCTCGGCGATCGCCAGGGCGCAGCGCAGTGCGTGGTGCACGGACGAACTGCCGGTCAGCAGCGCGTCGGTGACCGCCGCGCCGCCCTCCTCGGCGGCCTCGCGCTTCCAGCCGATCTGCCCGCCGGGCTGCTGGAGTCGCAGGACGAACTCGATCGCCGCCTGGACGCACGGCCACATCCGGTCGAGGAACGCCTCGTCGCCGGTGGCCAGGAAGTGGTGCCAGACGCCGACGGCGACGTAGGCGACGAAGTTGGTCTCCCGGCCGCGGTCGGTCGCCAAGGACGCGTCCCCGTCGTGGTACGCCGCGTACCAGGAGCCGTCCTCGTTCTGGTGCCGCAGCAGCCAGTCGTAGGCGAGCAAGGCGGCCTCGTGCTCGCCCGCCGCGTCCAGCGCCATCGCGGCCTCGGTGTGGTCCCACGGGTCCAGGTGGTGCCCGCGGAACCAGGGAATCGCCCCGTCCTCGCGCTGCACGGCGACGATCCCGGCAACGGTCTCGGCGGCCTGTTCGGCGGTGAGCACCCCGGGCAGGATCAGGTGTTCGGTACGGCCGTGGCTGCGCCTGGGCACAGTCACGCCCCGACCTCCGGGTGGTGCGGCTTGGTCGCGTAGGCCACGAAACTCTTGCCGATCAGCGGGTTCAGCGCCTGTTCGGCGAGCCGGGTGGCCAGCGGCTTCTTCATGATGTCCCAGACGAGCAGCTGGTGGTACGCCTTGACCGGCAGGGCCTTGTCGTTGTCGACGCCGAACGCGCACTTGAGCCACCAGTAGGGGCTGTGCAGGGCGTGCGCGTGGTGGGTGCCGTACGGCACGAGCCCGGCCTCCCTGATCCTGTCGAGCAGTTCGTCGGCCCGGTAGATGCGGATGTGCCCGCCCTCGACCTCGTGGTAGGCGTCGCTGAGGGCCCAGCAGATCTTCTCGGGGCCGTAGCGCGGAACCGTGATCGCGATGCGTCCGCCGGGCTTGAGCACCCGCACCATCTCCGCGAGCACGCCCTTGTCGTCGGGGATGTGCTCCATCACCTCGGAGATGATCACGACGTCGAACGACTCGTCGGGAAAGGGGAGGTTGAGCGCGTCGCCCTCCATGGCGGTGGCCGTCGCGCCCTGAGGGGCCTCGCCGGCCTCCTTCATGGCGGCGAACCACTTGGCGACCTCGCGGATCTCCTCGCCGTTCTGGTCGAGCGCCACGACCTGCGCGCCCCGCCGGTAGCACTCGAACGCATGCCGGCCGGCACCGCATCCGAGGTCCAGGACCCGGTCGCCCGCGGCGAGCGGGAAGCGGGAGAAGTCGACGGTCAGCATGAGTGGTTGCTCCCCACCACTGGGGCCGCGGGGCGGCCTGGTTCCTTGGCCGTGGAACGGCCCATGGCGATGGCCTCGCGGTAGCGCTCGGCCGTGCCCTGTGCCGCTCTGGCCCAGGTGAAACGGGACAGCACCCGCGCCCGGCCGCCGGCACCGAGACGCGCTCTCAGCTCGGGGTCGCCGAGCAGCCTGCCCAGCGCCGCCGCCAGCGCGCCCGCGTCGCCGGGCGGCACCGCGAGACAGCTCTCGCCGTCGGGGCCCGCGACCTCGGGGATCGCACCGCCCGTGGTGGCGACCAGCGGTGTCCCGGTGGCCATCGCCTCGGCGGCGGGCAGTGAGAAGCCCTCGTACAGCGACGGCACACAGGCGACCTGCGCGCTGCGCACGAGGTCGACGAGTTCGGCGTCCGTGATGCCCTTGACGAACTCCACGGCGTCCTGGAGTCCGTACCGCTCGATCAGCTGGGCGACCGGCCCGTCCTCGGCGCGCTTGCCGACGACCACGAGATGGGCCGCGGGGTGCTCGGTACGGAGCTTGGCCAGCGCCTCCACCAGGTGGACGAGGCCCTTGAGGGGTACGTCGGCGCTGGAGGTGGTCACGATGCGCCCGGGCACCTCGGCCACGGCGGGATTCGGCGAGAAAAGGTCGGTGTCGGCGCCGATGTGGACGACCTCGATGCGGTCACGGCGCACGCCGAGGTGCTCGACGATCTCCTGCTGCGAGGTGCCGGAGACGGTGAGGACGGACGGCAGCCGGCGCGCGACGCGCTTCTGCATGCGGGTGAAGCCGTACCAGCGGCGTACGGAGAGACGCCGCCGGCGGCCGTCCGCGGCGTCCAGCTCCAGCTGCCGGTCCACCGTGATCGGGTGGTGGATGGTGGTGACGAGCGGTGCGCCGAGGTCCCCCAGCAGCCCGTAGCCGAGCGTCTGGTTGTCGTGCACGACGTCGAACTCGCCCCGGCGCGCGAGCAGATGACGGCGGGCGCGCAGCGAGAAGGTGAGCGGTTCGGGGAAGCCGCCGGTCCACATGGTGGCGACCTCGAGGGCGTCGATCCAGTCGCGGTACTCGCCGCGGCGGGGCGTACGGAACGGGTCCGGGCTGCGGTACAGGTCGAGACTCGGGAGCTCGGTGAGCGGCACGCCCTCGTCGAGCACGGGGTAGGGCTGGGCACCGATCACCTCGACGCTGTGCCCGAGACGGGCGAGCTCGCGCGAGAGGTGGCGCACATAGACGCCCTGGCCGCCGCAGAAGGGGTTGCCCTTGTAGGTGAGGAGCGCGATGCGCAGCGGTGTGTCACCGCCGCCGGACGGCCCTGGACGAGGGCCGGCCTCGATGGCCTCAGCGGTCACTCACGGCCCCCTTCTCATGCGTTTTCGCCGGAGCGTAACCGCTCGCGCTAATCTAGAACAAGTTTCAGACTTGATCGTTCGAGGAGCTTCGAATCTACCGGCTGGTAGTACCGCCGTAAGAGCCGGATCAGGTGATTCGCGCCACGACGGGACCGCTGCCATGCTGTGCGGTCCGGAGTCGCGCGTGGAACGGGACCTATGACAGCCGAAGCCAAGCCGGCGGGGCCGGCGTCGCCTCCCCTGACGGAGCGCCAGGAGGCGCGCCGCCGTCGCATCCTGCACGCCAGCGCCCAGCTCGCCAGCCGTGGCGGCTTCGACGCGGTGCAGATGCGCGAGGTCGCCGAGGCCGCGGGGGTGGCTCTCGGCACGCTGTACCGCTACTTCCCCTCCAAGATCCATCTGCTGGTCGCCACGATGCAGGACCAGCTCCAGCACATGCACACGACGCTGCGCAAACGCCCGCCGGCCGGCGAGAACGCCGCCGACCGGGTCGCGGAGACCCTGATGCGGGCCTTCCGCGCCCTCCAGCGCGAGCCGCACCTCGCGGACGCGATGGTGCGGGCGCTGACCTTCGCGGACCGCAGCGTCAGCCCCGAGGTCGACACGGTCTCGCGCCAGACGACGGCGATCATCCTGGACGCGATGGGCCTCGAGAACCCGACCCCGGAGCAGCTCTCGGCGGTCCGGGTGATCGAGCACACCTGGCACTCGGCACTGATCACCTGGCTGTCGGGCCGGGCCTCGATCGCCCAGGTCAAGATCGACATCGAGACGGTGTGCAGACTGATCGACCTGACGGACCCGCGGCGCGGTCACTGATCACGCGGGGCGGCCGGCCGAGGACCCCGCCGGCGGGCCCGGCCGCGCTGGCTAGTCCTCCGGAGGGAAGACCGGCTCCCCGCTGTCCAGGAGCGTGATCGCGATCGCCTCGACCGGGCAGCACTCGGCGGCCGCCAGGATCCGCTCGTTCGCGTCGGTGTCGGAGTCCTGGGCGTGCGACTGACGCGCCGAGTCGAGGCGGAAGCCCTCCGGGGCGTTGCCGACGCACAGGCCCGAGCCGATGCAGACGCCCCGGTCGACCTCGACGTGCCAGCGGTCCCCCATCAGATGCCCCCGTGCCCGGCCGGCAGGTGGATCATCTTGTGCTCCAGGTACTCGCTGAGCCCCTCGGGGCCGAACTCCCGGCCCACGCCCGAGTCCTTGTAGCCGCCGAACGGGCCGAGCATGTCGAGGCTGAAGGTGTTGACGTTGTACGTGCCCGTCCTGACCTGGCGGGCGAAGTCGATGCCGCGTGCGACGTCGGACGTCCACACGCTGCCGCTCAGCCCGTAGTCGGAGTCGTTGGCGATCTTCGCCGCCTCCGTCTCGTCGCCGTAGGGCAGCAGGCAGATCACCGGGCCGAAGATCTCTTCGCGGGCGATCCGCATGGAGTTGTCGACGCCGCCGAACAGCGTCGGCTCCACGTACCAGCCCTTCTCCTGCGCCGCCGGGCGGCCGCCACCGGTGAGGATCTTGGCGCCTTCCTCCTGGCCGATCCGGATGTAGTCGAGGGAGCGCTGCTGCTGGCGCCGGGCGACCAGCGGGCCGACCTGGGTGGCCGGGTCGAGGGGGTCGCCGACCACCAGCGCGGCGGCCGCGGCCGTGAGCGCCTCGGCGATCTCGTCGTAGCGGCTGCGCGGCGCGAGGATGCGGGTCTGGGCCACGCAGGCCTGGCCGTTGTTCATCCAGGCGGCGGGCACGATCCCGGCGATCGTGGTGTCGAGGTCGGCGTCGGGGAGGATCACGGCCGCCGACTTGCCGCCGAGCTCCAGGGTGACGCGGGTGAGATGACGTGCCGCGACCTCCATGACGCGCTTGCCGGCCGCGACGGATCCGGTGAAGGAGACCTTGTCGATGCCGGGGTGCCCGACCAGGTACTCACTGACCTCGCGGTCGGCGGGCAGGATCGACAGCACGCCCTCCGGCAGGCCGGCCTCCTGGGCCATCTCGGCGAGGATGTAGGAGTCGAGCGGCGACTCGGGAGACGGCTTGAGCACGACGGTGCATCCGGCGAGCAGCGCCGGGCCCAGCTTGGCGGCGGCGGTGAACTGCGGGACGTTCCACGGCACGACGGCCGCCACCACGCCGACGGGCTCGCGCGTCACGAGGATCGGCCCGAGAGCTCCGGCCCGTGTCTCCTCGTAGGGGAAGTCCCTCGCGACGGCGATCGCCGAGTCCCAGACCATCATGGCGCCGAGCGCCTGGGCGAGGACGCTCCAGGAGTACGGGGAGCCGTTCTGCGAGCTGATGGAGCGGGCGATCTCCTCGTGCCGTACGGCGATCGCATCCTTGATCCGGCTCACGACGGCGATGCGCTCCTCCAGCGTCGCCCGCGGCCAGGGGCCCTCGTCGAAGGCCTTGCGCGCGACGGCCACGGCGCGGTCGACGTCGGCGCGCGAGGCGTGCGGGACGCGGCCGATGACCTGCTCGGTGTGGGGTGAGACGACCTCGATGGTCCCGCCTCCGGCAGGGTCGGCCAACTCGCCGCCGATGAACAGCTTTCCGTGTTCCACGAGCTCGGTCATGGCTGCTGCCTCCTGGCACCCGGGCTGTTTCTGACACTGTTTCAGAACTGATATCAGTTCTAGTTATGGGGAGCAATGGCGATGACGAAGAAGCCCTTCGGCGGCAGGACACCCTCGATCCCGGGGTAGACGCGCCCCCAACCCCGCGGGAAACCGTCGACTTGGGCGACCATTGGAACCCGTTCTAGTTATAGTGAGAGGGCGTGGCCCTGCCGCCGGACAGAGACGAGGCCCCCATGCCCCAGGTGATCGACCACCGCGGCGGCGTCTGGTCCATCGAGGTGCCCATCCCGGACAACCCTCTCGGGCACACACTCGTCCATCTCCTCGACACCGGCCGCGGGCCCGTCCTCGTCGACACCGGGTGGGACGACCCCTCCTCCTGGGACGCCCTCGCAGCGGGGCTGGACTCGCTCGGGGTGCGGATCGGCGACATCCACGGGGTGGTCGTCACCCACCACCACCCCGATCACCACGGCCTCTCCGGACAGGTCCGCGAGGCGTCCGGGGCCTGGATCGCGATGCACGCGGCGGACGCGGACGTCGTACGCCGGACCCGGGAGGCCGAGCCCGCGCGGTGGCTCGACTGTCTCGCCGACAAGCTCTGCCGGGCCGGTGCGCCGGACGAGCACGTCGCGCCCCTGCGGGCCGCGAGGGAGCAGGGGCGGATGCGGACGCTGCCGGGGCTGCGGGCCGCACTGCCCGACCGGGAGATCGTTCCGGGCGAGCTGCTGAACCTCGAGGACCGGCACCTGCGGGCGATCTGGACACCCGGACACACACCCGGCCATGTCTGTCTGCATCTGGAGGAGGACCACCCTGCCGGGCTGCCGGGACACGGGCGGCTGTTCTCCGGGGACCATCTGCTGCCCGGGATCACCCCGCACATCGGTCTCTACGAGGACCCCGACGACGCCACCGTCACCGACCCGCTGGGCGACTACCTCGACTCCCTGGAGCGCATCGGCCGGCTCGCGCCCGCCGAGGTGCTGCCGGCGCACCAGCACGCGTTCGCCGACGCCCCCGGCCGCGTGCGGGAGTTGCTCGGCCATCACGAGGAACGCCTCACCGGGCTGCTCGACCTGCTGGCCCAGCCGCTCACGCCGTGGCAGACCGCCGAGCGGATGGAGTGGAACCGGCCGTGGGAGGAGATCCCCTACGGCTCGCGGAACATCGCCGTCTCGGAGGCCGAGGCGCATCTGCGCAGACTGGTCAAGCTCGGGCGCGCGGAGGTGCTGTCCGGTACGCCCACGACGTACGTCGCTCTCTGACCGGCCGCCCGTCCCCCGGCGGACCGCCGGCTCATCCCGCTGCCCCTTCCCGCGGACCGGCCGCTCGTTCCGGAGAGACCCGCCCCCGATCCCCCGGCAGGCTCCCACCGCCGTGGGCGGGATCCGCCCGGAGGGGCCCTGGTGACCGGCCGGTACAGTGAGCGAGTCGTCATCACACCCGTACGGGGGGAAGCCGGTGCAAATCCGGCGCTGACCCGCAACCGTGAACCGCCGTCGCCGGCGGTGAGCCGGACTGCCCCGTACGCGGCCGTGACCGGCTCGTGCCCCGGCAACCGCCGGTGGCCGGCACCGTCGAGGAATACGGAGCCGGAGCCCTGGTGCCCGCGTGTGCCCGTGCCCGGCTCTCCCGCAGGAGAGGCCCGCCCGCCATGACCCCCGTTCGCCGCACCACCGCAGCGGTTGCCGCATCCGCCGTTCTCGGCATGGCCGTCGTCGCGGCCGCCGCACCGGCCGCCTTCGCGGCTCCCACCCCCAAGCCGTCGCCGTCCACCGTGCTGCCCTCCGGTCTGTACGGCACGACCGACCCGGCCTACGACGGCGTCTGGCGTCAGTCGCTGGCCCTTCTCGCGCAGGACACGGTGGACGTGAAGCCCGCCACGAAGGCGGTCGACTGGCTGACCGGCCAGCAGTGCGACACCGGCGCGTTCCCCTCGTACCGCGCGGACGCCACCAAGCCGTGCGACGCCAAGCTCCCGCTGGACTCCAACGCCACCGCGGCCGCCGTCCAGGCCCTCGCTGCCCTCGGCGGCCAGGACGCCACGGTGAAGAAGTCCGTCGCGTGGCTGAAGTCGGTGCAGAACGCGGACGGCGGCTGGGGCTACAACCCCGGCGGGGCGAGTGACGCCAACTCCACCTCCGTCGTGATCGGGGCGCTCGCGTCGGTGGGCGAGAAGCCGGCCGCGGTGAAGGCGAAGAGCGGGAAGTCGCCGTACGACGCTCTGCTGACCTTCGCGAAGCCCTGCACGGGCAAGGACGCCGGCGCGTTCGTGTTCCAGGTGAAGCAGCCCGGGATAGTCGCCGACTCCACGGCGGCCGGCGTGCTGGGCGCGCTCGGCAAGGGCCTCGCGGTCGAGGGCCCGAAGCCGGTGGCCCCCGCCGCGTGCGCCGCCGGGGCCACGCCGGAGCAGGCCGCGCAGAACGGTGCCGCCTACCTCGTGAGCGCGCTGAAGAAGACCGGTCACCTCGACTCGGCGCCGATGCCCGGGGCCGAGAACCCGGCCCCGCAGCCCGACTTCGGCAACACGGCGGACGCGGTGACGGCCCTGTCCGCCGCCGGCCACTCCGCCCAGGCGGCCGACACGATGACGTGGCTGGAGAAGAACTCGGCGGCCTGGGCGAAGGCGTCGGGCCCGGCGGCGTACGCGCAGCTGATCCTCGCCGCCCACGCCTTCGGCGCGGACCCGCAGAAGTTCGGCGGCGCCGACCTCGTGCAGCAGCTGAACGCGACCGGACCCGCTCCCCAGGCGTCCGGCGCCGAGAAGTCCGAGACCTCCGAGGCGTCCGAGAAGGACGGCAAGGACGACTCCGGCATCGGCGTGTGGTGGATCGTCGGAGCGTTCTTCGTGGCGAGCGTCGGCGTGGGCATCCTGTTCAGCGGCCGCCGCAAGAAGAAGTGATGCGGGCGCGACTGCTCGCCCTGGTCCTCGCTCTCGGCGCCGCGCTGACGGTGCTGGGCGCGGGGCCCGCCCAGGCGGCGGGCTACCGCTACTGGTCGTTCTGGCAGGGCTCCGGTGACGGGACCTGGGCGTACGCCACCGAGGGGCCGGCGACGGCGCGTCCCGGCGACGGCGCGGTCAACGGCTTCCGGTTCTCCGTGAGCGAGGACAGCTCGGACTCGGCGCGACCGCGGAAGGCGCCGGACTTCGCGGCGATCTGCGCGGGCACGGCTCCGAAGGCGGGCACGAAGCGGATCGCGCTGGTCATCGACCCCGGCACCCCGCAGGACGCACCGAAGGGCGAGGCGCCGCCCGCGCTGCGGGCCGCGTGCGCCCGGGTGGCGCCCGATGCGACGACGGCGGAGGCGCTGGCGTCCGTGGCGAAGCCCCTGCGGTACAACAACCAGGCGCTGCTGTGCGGGATCTCGGGCTATCCGGTGTCGGGCTGCGGCGAGCAGATCGCGGCTCCGGCCGCCTCCTCCTCACCGGCCGGCTCCGCGACCGCAGGTGCCTCCGACGGTTCGGCCGGCTCGGACGGCGGTCCGTCGCTCGGACTGGTCGCGGGCCTGGCGGCGATCGGGCTGCTGGCAGCCGCGGCGGTGTGGCAGTCCCGGCGCCGACGCGGATGAGGACGGACACCGGCGTGCGGCGCGAACCGGCGGAAAGGGCGGGAGTACAGGGACACCGTTCCCCGTGGCACCGGCTGCGCGCGCCCGAGGCGCACCGCGGCAACTCCCTGCACGCCGGTGCCTGGTGGCTGTGGGCCCTCGGGCTCGCCACCGCCGCGTCACGGACCACGAACCCCCTGCTCCTCGGGCTGCTCGTGGGCGTGGCCGGATACGTCGTCGCCGCCCGGCGCACGGATGCGCCCTGGGCCCGGTCCTACGGCGCGTTCGTCAAGCTCGGCCTCGTCGTCATCGCCGTCCGTGTCCTGTTCTCCGTGGTGCTCGGCTCCCCCATCCCCGGTACGCACGTGTTGCTCACGCTCCCCGAAGTCCCGCTTCCCGACTGGGTCCGCGGCATCCGGATCGGCGGCCGGGTCTCGGCCGAGCAGATCGTGTTCGCGCTGTATGACGGCGCGAAGCTCGCCACTCTCCTCATCTGCGTCGGCGCGGCCAACGCCCTCGCCAATCCGGCCCGGCTGCTCAAGTCGCTGCCGGCCGCGCTGTACGAGGCCGGTGTCGCCGTCGTCGTCGCGATGACCTTCGCGCCGAACATGGTGTCCGACGTCGTCCGGCTGCGCACCGCCCGCCGGCTGCGCGGCCGCCCCACCGGCGGGATCAGGGCGATCGTGCAGATCGGCCTGCCCGTCCTGGAGGGTGCGCTGGAGCGTTCGGTCGCGGTCGCCGCGTCGATGGACGCGCGGGGGTACGGGCGCAGCGCGCAGGTCCCGCCCGCCGTCCGCCGTACGACCACCGTGCTCACGCTCGGCGGGCTCCTCGGGGTCTGCGCGGGCACGTACGGGCTGCTGGCCGCGGAAGGCGCCGCGTACGGACTGCCCGTCCTCGTCGGCGGGCTCGGCGCCGCGATGGCCGGACTGTGGCTCGGCGGCCGGCGCTCCGTCCGCAGCCGCTACCGCCCCGACCGGTTCGGACCGCGGTCCTGGCTGGTGGCCGGATCGGGCGCGGCCGTCGCGGCGTTGATGATCCGCGCGGGCAGCTGGGACCCCCAGGCGCTGCACCCCGGTGTCGTGCCGCTGACCGCGCCCACCCTGCCGCTGTGGCCCGCGGTCGGCACGCTGATCGGACTGCTGCCGGCGTTCGTCGCGCCCGTCCCCGACACATCCAAGGAGTCGACCCCGTGATCCGCTTCGACAACGTGTCGGTGACCTACGGTGACGCCGCGGCGCCCGCGATCAGCGGCGTCGATCTGACGGTTCCCGAAGGGGAGTTGGTGCTCCTCGTCGGCCCGTCGGGGGTCGGCAAGTCGACACTGCTGGGCGCCGTGTCCGGCCTGGTGCCCCACTTCACCGGCGGCACGCTGCGCGGTCGCGTCACCGTCGGCGGCCGTGACACCCGCACCCACAAGCCGCGCGAACTGGCCGACCTCGTCGGCACGGTGGGCCAGGACCCGCTGGCCCACTTCGTCACCGACACGGTCGAGGACGAGCTGGCGTACGGCATGGAGTCGCTCGGTCTCGCGCCCGAGGTGATGCGCAGGAGGGTCGAGGACACGCTCGATCTGCTCGGCCTGGCGGAGCTGCGCGACCGGCCGATCGCCACGCTCTCCGGGGGCCAGCAGCAACGGGTCGCGATCGGCTCGGTGCTCACCCCGCACCCGCGCGTGCTGGTCCTCGACGAGCCGACGTCCGCGCTGGACCCGGCCGCGGCGGAAGAGGTGCTGGCGGTTCTCCAGCGGCTGGTGCACGACCTCGGCACCACGGTGCTGATGGCGGAACACCGGCTGGAGCGGGTGGTGCAGTACGCGGACCAGGTCGTCCTGCTCCCCGGGCCGGGGGTGGCTCCCGTGGTCGGTGAACCTGCTGAGGTGATGGCGGCGTCGCCGGTGTACCCGCCCGTGGTGGGCCTGGGACGGCTGGCGGGCTGGGACCCGCTGCCGCTGTCCGTACGGGATGCCCGGCGCCGGGCGTCGGGCATCCGGGAGCGTCTGGCGGGCCTCTCCCCCACCAGGACCGGACCGGAAGAGGGCGATCGGGGTGCGGACCGCGCTTCGGTCCCGGACGGGGCTTCCGGTACGGACCGGTCTTCCGCCACCGACCGGCCTTCCGGGCGCCGGACGTTCATGCCCCTCCGGGGCGCGTCCGGGGGCCGGGAGAGGGGCTCGGCGCAGGCAGAGTTGCCGGAGCACCTCGCCGTCACCACGCGGCTCGGCGTGCGCCGCGGGCATATGGAGGCGCTGCGCGGGATCGGCATCACGCTCGGCGCCGGCGAGACCGTCGCGCTGATGGGGCGCAACGGCGCCGGGAAGTCGACCCTCCTCTCCGCCTTCGTCGGCATGGTCGAACCCGCCTCGGGCAGCGTCCTGGTCGGCGGTCTCACCCCGCACCGGACCAGCCCCCGCGAGCTCGTCCGACAGGTCGGGCTCGTGCCGCAGGAGCCGCGCGACCTGCTGTACGCGGACACCGTCGCCGCCGAGTGCGCGGCCGCCGACGCCGACGCGGGTGCCGAGCCGGGCTCCTGCCGGGCGCTGGTCGGCGAGCTGCTGCCCGGCGTGCGGGACGCCACACATCCGCGCGATCTCTCCGAAGGACAGCGGCTCGCGCTCGCGCTGGCCGTCGTGCTCACCGGGCGTCCGCCGCTGCTGCTCCTCGACGAGCCGACCCGCGGTCTGGACTACGCGGCGAAGGCCCGGCTCGTCGTCGTGCTCCAGGGTCTCGCTCGCAAGGGGCACGGCATCGTGCTGGCCACGCACGACGTGGAGCTGGCGGCGGAACTGGCCCACCGGGTGGTGATCCTGGCCGACGGCGAGATCGTCGCCGACGGGCCGACGGCCGACGTCGTCGTCTCGTCACCCGCCTTCGCACCGCAGGTCGCCAAGATCCTGGCCCCCCAGCCCTGGCTGACCGTCTCCGAGGTCCGGGAAGCGCTGCGATGACGACAGCACGTCCGGTGCGCCTCGGCCCCCGTTCCGTCCTCGCGCTCGCGCTGGTGAGTGCGGTCGGAGTCGTCGCCTTCGGCTGGCCGCTGCTCGCCGACCCCGGGTCCGGGCTCGCCCACTCCGCGGACGCGCCCTGGCTGTTCGCCGCACTGCTCCCGCTGCTCGTGGCCGTCGTCGTCGCGACGATCGCGGACAGCGGCATGGACGCCAAGGCCGTGGCCATGCTCGGTGTGCTCGCCGCGGTCGGGGCGGCGCTGCGGCCGCTCGGCGCCGGGACCGCGGGCCTGGAGCCCATGTTCTTCCTGATGGTTCTCAGCGGCAGAGTGCTGGGGCCGGGCTTCGGCTTCGTCCTGGGCTCGGTCACGATGTTCGCGTCCGCGCTGCTCACCGGCGGGGTCGGCCCCTGGATGCCGTTCCAGATGCTGTCGATGGGCTGGTTCACGATGGGCGCGGGGCTGCTGCCGGGAGCCGGAAGGCTGCGCGGCCGTGCCGAGGTGCTGATGCTCGGCGCGTACGGCGCGGTCGCGGCGTTCGCCTACGGCACGATCATGAACCTCCAGGGCTGGACGTACATCGGCGGGATGTCGTCGGGGATCTCCTTCAGGCCGGGCGATCCGGTCCACGACAACCTGGTGCGCTTTCTGGCCTATTGCGCGGCGACGTCGTTCGGCTGGGACCTCGGGCGGGCGGCCCTGACGGTCGTCCTGACGCTCACGATCGGCTCGACCGTCCTCAAGGCACTGCGGCGCGCCACGCGGCGGGCGGCGTTCGAGGCGCCGGTCGCGTTCGAGGGTGCGGTCGCGTTCGAGGGTGCGGTCGGGCCGGCGGGGGCGGCCGCGTCCGGGGGTGCGGGACCGGTCGCGTCCGGAGGTCCGGTCGCGTCCGAGGGTCCGGCAGATCCGGGCCCGGCCCCGGACCCGGGCCGGGGCCCGGCAGGGACCCCGCCCGGGTGACCGTCCCGCCCGCTACAGCCGCTGGATGATCGTCGCCGTCGACAGCGCGCCACCCGCACACATCGTGATCAGCGCGAACTCCCGGTCACGCCGTTCCAGTTCGTGCAGCGCCGTGGTGATCAGCCGCGCGCCCGTGGCGCCCACCGGGTGGCCGAGTGCGATGCCTCCGCCGTTGACGTTGACCTTGTCCAGGTCCTGCTCGAAGACCTGCGCCCAGCTCAGCACCACCGACGCGAACGCCTCGTTGACCTCCACCAGGTCGATGTCCCGCAGGGACATTCCCGCCTTGCCCAGGACCGCGCGGGTCGCGTCGATCGGGCCGTCGAGGTGGAAGTGGGGGTCCGCGCCGACGAGCGCCTGCGCGACGATCCGGGCGCGCGGCTTCAGCTTGAGCGCCCTCGCCATCCGCTTCGACGCCCACATGATGGCCGCCGAGCCGTCCGATATCTGCGAGGAGTTGCCCGCGGTGTGCACGGCCGTCGGCATGACCGGCTTCAGCCGGGCCAGCGCCTCCATGCTCGTGTCGCGCAGCCCTTCGTCACGGTCGACGAGCCGCCACATGCCCTGCCCCGCCGCCTGCTCCTCCTCGGTCGTCGGCACCTGGACGGCGAAGGTCTCACGCTTGAAGCGCTCCTCGGCCCAGGCCTCCTGGGCGCGTTCCTGCGACAGCAGCCCGAGCGAGTCGACGCGTTCGCGGGACAGCCCGCGGTGGCGGGCGATGCGCTCGGCGGCCTCGAACTGGTTGGGCAGATCGACGTTCGACTCGTCGGGGAACGGCTTGCCCGGGCCGTGCTTGGAGCCGCTGCCCAGCGGCACACGCGACATCGCCTCGACACCGCAGCTGATGCCGACGTCGATGACGCCCGCCGCGATCATGTTGGCGACCATGTGGCTGGCCTGCTGCGAGGATCCGCACTGGCAGTCCACGGTCGTCGCCGCCGTCTCGTAGGGCAGCCCCATGGTCAGCCACGCGGTGCGCGCGGGGTTCATGGACTGTTCGCCGGCATGGGTGACCGTGCCGCCGACGATCTGCTCGACGCAGTCGGCCTGGATGCCGGTACGGCCGAGCAGTTCACGATAGGTCTCGCCCAGGAGATAGGCGGGATGCAGATTGGCGAGCGCGCCTCCGCGCTTGCCGATGGGAGTGCGTACGGCTTCGACGATGACGGGTTCCGCGGCCATGAGCTCGTCCTCTCCTCCACATGTGCGGGGCGTCCCGGCGCCGTCGCACGAGAACTAGTACGCGTTCTAGTTCTCTGAGAAGTCTTATGAGTGCTACCCCCGGTACGCAAGGGCCTTGCACGCCCCCGCTGCGGACTTGGCGCGCAACAGTTCCCGTCGCGGCCCTTGCGACTTGTAGAACTCGTTACTAGCTTTCGGTCAATTCTGATGGGTCGTCAGAGATTGGTGCCCTGGGCACCGCCGCCGGACCCCGCCGCGAGACCCTGGAGTTGACGTTGAAGCTGCCGAAGGACTGCCCCCATCTGCCCGCAGGGTTCGACTTCACCGACCCCGATCTGCTCCAAGCCCGCGTCCCGCATCCCGAGTTCGCCCAGATGCGGCAGACCGCACCGGTCTGGTGGTGCGCACAGCCGGCCGGCATCTCCGGTTTCCAGGACGAGGGGTACTGGGCGGTCACCCGGCACGCCGACGTGAAGCATGTCTCGACCCACCCGGAACTGTTCTCGTCCCACACCAACACCGCGGTCATCCGCTTCAACGAATCGATCAGCCGGGACCAGATCGAGGTCCAGAAGCTGATCATGCTCAACATGGACCCGCCGGAACACACCCGGGTGCGCCAGATCGTCCAGCGCGGCTTCACCCCCCGCGCCGTGCGGTCCCTCCAGGACGCCCTGCGCTCACGGGCCCGCGGCATCGTGGAGAACGCGCGGGCGGGCGCGAAGAGCGACGGCAGCTTCGACTTCGTCACCGAAATCGCGGTGGAACTCCCGCTCCAGGCGATCGCCGAACTCATCGGCGTACCCCAGGAGGACCGGGCCAAGATCTTCGACTGGTCCAACAAGATGGCGGCGTACGACGATCCGGAGTACGCCATCACCGAGGAGATCGGCGCCGAGGCGGCGATGGAGATCGTCTCGTACTCGATGAACCTCGCCGCGGCTCGCAAGGAGTGCCCGGCCAAGGACATCGTCAGCGCGCTGGTCGCCGCGGAGGACGAGGGCAACCTCTCCAACGACGAGTTCGGCTTCTTCGTGATCCTGCTGGCGGTGGCCGGAAACGAGACCACACGCAATGCCATCAGCCACGGCATGCACGCCTTCCTCACGCATCCCGACCAGTGGGAGCTCTACAAGCGCGAGCGCCCCGAGACGGCGGCCGAGGAGATCGTGCGCTGGGCGACCCCCGTCGTCTCCTTCCAGCGCACCGCGACCCAGGACCTCACACTCGGCGGGCAGCAGATCAGGAAGGGCGACCGGGTCGGGATCTTCTACTCGTCCGCCAACAACGACCCCGAGGTCTTCGACGCCCCCGAACGGTTCGACATCACCCGCGACCCCAACCCGCACCTCGGCTTCGGCGGCGGGGGCCCGCACTTCTGCCTCGGCAAGTCGCTGGCGGTGATGGAGATCAACCTGATCTTCAACGCCATAGCGGACGTGCTGCCGGACCTGCGTCTGGCGGGCGACCCCCGGAGGCTGCGCTCGGCCTGGCTGAACGGGATCAAGGAACTCCAGGTCGTCCACGGCTGACCGGCGCCCGGGGGCCGTGCACCGGCGCCCGGGATCTGCCCACCGCACGCGGGAGGCGGGGGCCCCTCACCCACGCCCCGCCCCTGCCTCCCGTCGCCCCGGGCCCGCACGTCACTCGGGGCTGCGCGTCACGTCGGCCGTGGACATCGCTCCGGGCCGCGCGTCACTTCGGTGCGGCCGGAACCGCGGACGCCTCCGTGGTGTCCGCCGGTTCCTCCGCGCGTTCCTTGCCGAGCCGTGTCCCCGCCTCCGCGGGTCCCGACGTCGCCGTTGCCGTCGACGGCAGCACCTTCCGGCGTCCCGAGAGCACGTACGTCAGGCCGAAGCCCGCGCCGACGACCGCCGCGCCGCCCACCGCGTCCAGGATCCAGTGGTTCGCCGTGGCCACGATCGCGCCGGCCGTGAACAGCGGGTGCAGCAGGCCCAGCAGCTTCATCCACAGTTTCGGTGCGAGCAGGACGACCACCAGGCCGCACCAGAGCGACCAGCCGAAGTGCAGCGACGGCATCGCCGCGTACTGGTTGGTGACCGCGGTCATCGCCCCGTAGTCGGGGTTCGCGAGGTCCTGCGGACCGTGCACCGTGTCGATGAAGCCCATGCCCGGCATCAGCCGCGGCGGGGCCAGCGGGTAGAGCCAGAAGCCCAGCAGGGCAAGGACCGTGGCGAAGGCGAGCGAGGAGCGCGCCCAGCGGTAGTCGCCCGGGCGGCGGACGTAGAGGATGGCGAGGATGCTGAGCGGCACCACGAAGTGGAACGACGTGTAGTAGAAGTTGAAGAAGGACTCGGCCCACTCCGCGTTCGCCGTGGCCTTGTTGGCCCACAGCTCGATGTCGATGTGCAGCGCCTGCTCGATGGCGACGACCTGCCGGCCGTGCTCCTCGGCCGCGCCGACACCGCCGGTGGCCGCGGTGCGGATGTGCGAGTAGGCGGAGTAGCCGACCCGGATCACCAGCAGTTCGAGGAGCAGGTTCGGGCGGGCCAGGACGCGCCGCCAGAACGGCAGCAGCGGGATCCGGCTCCAGCGCGACGGGACCGGGGAGACGTACTCCGTGGGGACCGGGCGGCGGAAGTACGGCGAGGTGCGCGGCAGGAACGGCACCGCGACGGCGGCGGCGAGCGCCGCGACCAGCAGGGCGTTGTCGCGCACCGGGTGCATCACGGCCATGTTGGGCAGCAGCATCTTGCCGGGCAGCGTCATCGCCAGAATGACGAGAACCGGCCAGAGCATCCGGTCGGACGCCCGTCTGCCGACCCGGCCGACCACGGCGAGCAGCACCCACAGGAGTTGGTGCTGCCAGGCGGTGGGTGAGACGGCGACGGCGACACAGCCGGTGAGGGCGACCGCGAGAAGGAGCTGTCCGTCCCGGGCGTACCGCACCGCGCGGCGCAGGCCGAACCAGACGACCGCGGCGGCCAGGGCGGCGTACAGCGTGATCTCGAGCGGGCCTTCGAGGCCGAAGCGCAACAGGGCCCCGTGCAGGGACTGGTTGGCGAGGCTGTCGGGGCGGGCGCCCAGGCCGGCACCGGCCACATGGTGGACCCAGTACGTCCAGGAGTCGCCGGGCAGCGCGGCCCAGGCGAGCGCCGACAACGCGGCGAAGGTCCCCGCCGAGGTGACGGCGGCCTGTTTGCGTCCGGTGAACCACAGCAGGGGCGCGAAGAGCAGGGCGGTGGGCTGCAGGGCCGCGCCGATGCCGATCAGTACACCGGACGATCTCTCCCCGCGGGCGACGAAACAGCCGACGAGGACGAGCAGGACCGGGATGATGCTCGTCTGCCCGAGGTAGAAGCTGTTGCGCACCGGCAGCGACAGCATCAACAGGCTGATGGCGATGGGCGCCGCCAGCAGAC
The DNA here is from genome assembly GCF_050952975.1 of Streptomyces sp. CA-251247. Classification (NCBI taxonomy): domain Bacteria; kingdom Bacillati; phylum Actinomycetota; class Actinomycetes; order Kitasatosporales; family Streptomycetaceae; genus Streptomyces; species Streptomyces sp. CA-251247. Next base: position 2,467,356 of record NZ_CP191861.1, read on the forward strand.
CGCTGCGGCGCGAGACGGGCCCCGGCAGCGCGCGGGCGACGACCAGGCCTATCCCGACGACGAGCAGCAGGGTCCCGAAGGTCCAGGCCACACCGAGGCTCTGCTCGGCGGAGCGGGTCAGCGGCTTGAGCACCAGCCCGGCGAACGGGGTGCCGGTGAACCGGTCGGTGTCGTAGAGGGAGCCCTTGACGTGCAGGACCCCGTTCTCACCTATCCAGGTCTCCAGGTCGATGAGCCGTTCCCCCGGTGGCAGGCGCAGTACCGCCGTCGCCTGCCGTATGGCGAGGACCGCGGCCACGAGCCACAGTGCCGCCCTCGCCGCGCCCATCCTCGAGTCCGTCGTCGCACTTCCGCGCACGCTGTGCTCCGCGTTCGCCACGTCGCGCCGCGCCTCCCCTGCGTCGGTGATTCTGGTCCGTAGAGCCTTGCACTGCCCCATGAAGGAGACTCAGGCAACCCCCTCTTTGCCTGAGTGTCACCCCGTTTTGACCGAATATCTCGTCAACCGGCCCCGGAACCACGGGCCCCGGGCCGTCGTCGGAGGAGGTATGCGGGGGAACATACAAGAACACCGGCGCGCACACCTGCGGGTTCGGACGCGCGGCGCCTCAGCGGGTGTGCTGCGGCAGCGCGTTGTCCTGGTGGTGCTGGCGCTCTTCGCGCTCCAGCTCGGATCGTTGATCGCTCCGGCGTACGCCTGCGGCTGCGGCGCCATGATCCCGGACCGGGGATCGCGGATGGCCGTCGACCGGGAGACGTCGGTCGTGAGCTGGGACGGGCGCGTCGAGCGGATCCAGATGCGGTTCACCGTCGACGGGGACGCCCCCGAGGCCGCGTGGATCATGCCCGTACCCACCCGCGCCACCGTCGAACTCGGTGATCAGGCGCTGTTCGACGAGCTGGAGCGGGCGATCGAGCCGGAGGAGAGGACGCGCCACTACTTCTGGCCGCGCGAGGGCGACTGGCCCCTCTCGGACGGTTCGGCAGGCGACTCGGCCGGTGCGCCGGCGCCCGGCTCCGGCGCTCCCGGGGTGGGGGTCGTCGGACGCGAGAGGCTCGGCGACTTCGATGTCGCCCGGTTGACGGCGACCGACCCGGAGGCGCTGCGAAGCTGGCTGAAAACCAATGGGTTCGAGCTGCCGGACGGTCTGGAGACCGAGCTGCGCCCGTATGTACGGCAGAAGTGGGAGTACGTGGCGGTCCGGCTGGCACCGGATGCCGAGGACGCCGTGCTGCGCGGCACGCTGGACCCGTTGACGCTGCGGTTCGCCAGCGACCGGCCGGTCTATCCGATGCGGCTGTCCCGGCTGGCGAAGAACCCGCAGTCGCTCGGGCTGTTCGTGCTGGCCGCGCACCGGATGGAGCCGCAGAGCGCGATCGGCGGTGACGAGCCGGAGGTGCTGTTCGCCGGCGCCGCGGACCGGAGCGCGGCGCTGGACGCGTTCACGGGCGGCGGAGAAAGGTTTCTGACCGCGCTGGAGCAGGAGTTCCCGCGGCCGGACCGGATCAACGGCGACCACGTCCTGCGGGCCGCGGAGCAGGACACGCCCTTCCGGCGGGTGGTGTACGAGGACGAGTTGCTGACCGTCGGCGGTTTTCCCGTCTGGCTGCTGACCGTCGGCGGCGGGCTCGCGCTGGTGACCGTGATCGTCCTTCTGCGGGTACGGGCCCATCGCCGCAGGCCGGTGCTCCCGCCGCCGCCCGTCCACGCGCCGCCGCCGCTGTCCTGAGAGCCGCGTCCGGACGGGAACGCCCCCGGCCTGGAATAGGTTGGACGTATGACTCAGGAGCAGTGGGACGCCGTCGACCGCTACATCACCGACCTCCTCGCCCCCGACGACGAGGCCCTCGCCGCGGCCCTCGCCCAGAGCGCGAGTGCCGGGCTCCCCGCCATCGCCGTCGCCGGGAACCAGGGCAAGCTGCTGCATCTGCTGGCCCGGCTCCAGGGCGCGCGCACGGTGCTGGAGATCGGCACGCTCGGCGGCTACAGCACGATCTGGCTGGCCAGGGCGCTGCCCGAGGGCGGCAGGCTGATCTCGCTGGAGTACAGCGCCGAGCATGCGGAGGTGGCGAGGACCAACCTGGCCCGCGCGGGCCTGGACAAGATCGCCGAGGTGCGGACGGGGGCGGCGCTGGAGACGCTGCCGCTGCTGGCGAAGGAGCCGGGCGCGGGCCCGTTCGACCTGATCTTCATCGACGCGGACAAGAAGAACAATCCGCAGTACGTGGAGTGGGCCCTGACGCTGTCCCGCCCCGGCAGCGTGATCATCGTCGACAACGCCGTACGCAGTGGTGCCCTGGTGGACGAGAACAGCACCGACCCCGCGATCGTCGGCACCCGGCGTATGTACGAACTGGTGGCGAACGAGCCGCGGCTGGACGCCACGGCGGTCCAGACGGTGGGCACCAAGGGGTACGACGGCTTCCTGCTGGCGCGCGTCGTCTCCTGACGGGCCCGTCGGCGGCCGGGCATTGCCCCGGCCCGGGGACGGGGGAGGCCCCGGGCCGGGAGTCGGTGGGTCAGCGCGGGGCGCTGCCGCCGCTCGCGGCGTCGGTGCGCGCCTGGTCCTCGATGCGCCGCTTGGCGTCCTTCCAGGAGATCGGCAGCTCCGCCACCGGGACCTCCCAGAAGGTGAACGTGGACTCGCTCATGACGGAGCGCAGTCCGGTCATGATGCTCTTGTGGGGCTCGGTCCGCGCGTAGGTGTAGAGGGCTTCCTTGTCCTCCCACGCGGAGAGGGTGAAGAACACACCCTTCAGGAGCTGGGCCTCCAGGGAGGCTCCGAGGGCTCCCGGCGCCTTGCGCACCTGGCCCCAGGCGGAGAGCGACTTCAGGAAGAAGCGCGGAACGTCCTTGGCAGACCTCACGTCGAGACGCGAGGCCATGACGAAGGCGGTGGTGTCGGGCCGGGCCGGGTTCGGCGTCGCCCAGGGAAGAGTCGGCACGGTATCCTCGCATCCACAGTTGGTGAGTGGCAGTATCTATATTAGACAGTAGTGCTGCCCAATTGCCAGTGGGAAGCGGGATCAGGGTGAGAATTTCCGAGTTGAGCCGCCGCAGCGGGGTGTCCACCGCGACCATCAAGTACTACCTGCGCGAAGGGCTGCTGCCGCCCGGACGCGCCACAGCCGCAACCCAGGCGGAGTACGGCGAGTCGCATGTGCGCCGCCTCCGGCTGATCCGGGCCCTCATCGGCGTCCGGGGTCTGACGGTCAGCGCCGCCAAGGACGTCCTCGACACCATCTCCGAGGGCAACTCCGACACCCATGAGCTGCTGGGTCTCGTCTTCGGCGTGTGGCCGGCCGGCGGCGGAAAGGACGAGGGCGGTGAGGAGGAGGACCACTCCGGTGTGACGGCCCTCGTCTCCGAGATGGGCTGGAAGGTCAGCGAGCACAATCCGGCCCGCCAGGTCATCACCCAGACGCTCCACACCCTGCGCTCCCTCGGCATGGACTACGACTGGCACGATCTCGTCCCGTACGCCGAACTCGCCGAGAAGACGGCCGTGCTCGATCTCGACCAGCTCCAGGGACCGGACGATCCCCTGGAGAAGGCCGAGCGGGCCATGCTGCTGACCTTCCTGCTGGAACCCGCGCTGCTGGCCCTGCGCCGGCTCGCCCAGGAGGCCGAGTCGACGATCCGGCACCGCGGCTGACCCGAACGGTCCGCCGCGTTCCCGGAATCGACCGGACCCACGTGTGCCGTCCATGCCATCACGTGTGTGCGACGGACACATGAGTGATCGGTACTCACCCCGGTGGTGAACTCCCGCTCCGCACACGGCGCGGAACACCGGGGTGGGAGCGGGTAAGTGAGTAGCCGCAACTCAAGCCGCCCGGTCGTACGAATGGTCTCCTCGTGTGCTGAATGCAGCACGGTGAATACCGTGCACCGCGCACGGGGAGGCAACAGCATGCAGTTCAGAATTCTGGGCGCGCCCGAGTTGTACGACGAGAAACGGCACCGGCGCATTCCGCTGACGAGTCCCAAGCAGCGCATGCTGCTGGGCGCACTGCTCGCCCGCGCGAATTCCCCGGTCCCGCGGGAACGGCTGGTCCGCGAACTCTGGGGCGCGCTGCCACCGAAGAAGGCCCGCAACACGCTCAACGCCCATGTGTCGGGACTGCGCAAGGCGCTCACGGAAGCGGAACCGGAACGGGCCACGACACCGCGTCTGGTCGCCCACGCCTGTGGGTACCTGCTCCAGGCCCGCCGCACGGAGATGGACAGCGGTCAGTTCTGCCTCGCGGTGGATCAGGCCCAGCGGATGTACCGGATCGATCCGCAGAGCGCGTACGCGACCCTGCGCGGCGCCCTCGGTCTCTGGCGCGGAACGGCACTGGAGGGCGGTCCGCACGGCCCGGTCTGTGCCGCACTGGTCGCCCGCCTGGAGGAGGAACGGCAGCAGGCGCTGGAGATCCTCTTCGACTCCGCGCTGCGTACGGGCCGGCACCGGCGCATCATTCCGGAGCTGGAGGAGGTCACCGCCGCCCATCCGCTGCGCGAGCGTTTCCACGACCAGCTGATGCTGGCGCTGTGCCGCTCCGGCCGCGGCGGCGAGGCGATCGGCGTCTACACCCGCGCCCGGCACCGGCTCACCGCGGAACACGGCCACACGCCACTGCTGTCCGCGCGCCTGGAGCAGATCAGCGTGCAGTCCCCCGTGCTGTACGGCGCCGAGGCGGAGACCTCCGACGCCCGCACCCGCCTGGAAGCGGAACCCCCGCCGACCGGTGCCCGCGAGTTCACGCGGCCGCGTTTCACGGTGAAGCGCATCGAACAGGAGGACCCGGCGGCACGCTCGGTCATGGGCTTCCTGACCGAACTCCTCAGCGGCCAGGCGCTGCACACGGGCGGTGTGTGAGAAGACGCGAGAACGCCCCGGAGAATCCCTCTCGGATTCTCCGGGGCGTTCTCGTCTGCCCGGTCAGAGCTCGCTGATGAGCTGCGCCGCGATCTCCATTCCCGACGAGTAGCCCGCCTCGTGCGAGCCGATCTGGTCCACGCCGTGGCGCTTGGCGTGGAAATAGGAACCGCACAGCTTCACCCGCGTCCCCTCGTTGACGTTGTAGATGTCCTTCTGCATCTCGCGGACATCGACGTCGATGATCGGGTGCGTGTACGGGAATTCCGCGATGACCGTCTCCGGGTCCACCTCGCCCGGGTAGTCGAGCGTGACGAAATAGTCCTTCTCCGCGGTGAATCCGTGCAGCTTGTTCATGTAGTAGGCGACATACGTCCTCGGCCGGCCGTCCACCTCGACCTTGCCGTAGTTCCAGGCCTCCCAGCGGTCGCGGTCGGCCGGGACCACCGACGGGTCGGTGTGCAGGATGACCGTCGAGCCGTTGTACGCGACCTTCGACAACACCTCCGTCTGGCGCTCGGTCGGGTTGTCCAGCAGGGCCAGCGCCTCGTCGGCGTGCGCGCCGACCACCACGTAGTCGAAGCGCTCGCTGCCCCGCGCCGTCGTGACCACCGCGCCGTCGTCGTCCTGGTGGATCGCCGTGACCGGCTCGCCGGTGCGGATCTCCGGGCCGATCGCGGCGATCGCCTTGCGTACGTAGGAGATCGAACCGCCGCCCACCGTCCGCCAGTCCACCTCGCGGCCGCCGAGGCCGCCCTCGTCGTGGCCCATGAAGAACGCGATCGCGGTGCTGGCGGGCATCTCCCAGATCAGCTCGGCGGGGATCGACCAGACCGCCGAGCAGAGCAGGATCACGTACGAGTGGCGGAACGCCTGGCTGTAGCCGCCGCGGTCGAGGTACTCGCCGAGCGGGATGTCGGCCTTCTTGCGCACGAAGTCCTTGCGGCCCTCGGTGTGGAAGCGCCGGGCCTCCCGCCAGATGGTCAGGAACTCCTCGGAGTAGCGCTCGGCCACCTCCTCCTCGCTCATGTCGAGCTCCTTGGTGCCGTACTCCAGGCCGGTGTCCAGGTCGAAGAAGTTGAAGGCGCCGCGGTGCTCGACCGCGTCGACGCCCAGCTCCTCGAAGAACTCGCAGAGGTTGGTGTAGGCGGGCCGGTTGAAGACGACGAACGCGGTGTCGATGCCGAGGGTTGTGCCGTTCTCCTCCACCTCGACGGTGTTGGCGTGGCCGCCGAGGCGGTCCTCCCGCTCGAAGACGGTGATCCGGGCGCGGTTGCGCAGGTGGTAGGCGGCGGAGAGACCGGCGACACCGGCTCCGACGATGGCGACACGCGGACTGGTGGGCTGCGACATGGAGATGTCCTTCAGGGTCGGTCTCATACGCATGAGATGTCGGAGAGCGAGAGGTCGGAGAGGTCGGTGCGGCGCAGGGCCCCGGGGTGCCCGTCCTCGGTGGCGACGGCCACCACGTGTCCGGGGCCGGGATAGAGCAGGTCGAACCACCACCGGGAGTCGGTGCCCGCCGGCTGCTGCGGGTCGTGGACGGCGATACGGCCGTCGGCGCGGGGGCCGAAGGAGAACCCGCCGAGGCTCCGGGACAGCCCGGTGCCCAGGGCCTTGAGATAGGCCTCCTTCAGCACCCACAGCTCACCGGCGAGCGCGCCACGCACGCCCGGCGGCGCGGCGGCGAGCTCGGCGCGTTCGGCCGGGGCGAGCCGCCGGCCCAGCTGCGTCACCAGCTCGGCCGGCGAAGGGGTGGGACCGACGTCGACCCCGCACCCGCGGCCCTGGGTGACGACACAGGCGATGAGCCCCTCGGTGTGCGAGAGGTTGAACCGCACGCCCTGCGGGTCCGGTTCGGCCTCGGGCCGTCCGTGCTCGCCGAGCCGGAAGCGCCACCGGTCCACCGGTCGGCCGGTGCGGGCGCTGAGCGCGTAGCGGCACAGCAGCCGCGCCCCGAGGTACCGGCGCCGTGCACCGTCGGTGAGCCGCCGGCCGAGCGCGGCCCGTTCAGTCTCCGTGAGCAGCCGGGTGCCGCCGAGGGCGATGGCGAAGTCGTCCACCGCGCGCTCGGGCAGCAGCCACAGGAACGTCGGGTCGGGTTGCATCGGCGGCGCTCCCGGCCGCTCAGAGGCGGGCGGCGGAGAGATCACCGGCGCGCTTGGCGAGCTGGAACTGCCAGTGCGAGAACAGCCGGTCCTCCCGGTGGAGCCGGCGCAGCACCTCCATCACCTCGTCGACGACGGACTGGTCCGTGATCGATTCGTGCGGGTACAGATGCCGCCGCAGCCGTTCCAGCTGGAGCAGCAGGAGCGCGCCGCTCGGCAGCGGGCTCTCCAGCGCACCGTGCGAGTGGACGAAGGTGAGCACGCATGCCGCGGTGGCGTGCAACAGGCAGTACTCCTTGGACAGTTCGAACAGCTCGGCCGACTGTCCGTACGCCCGCCCCAGGTCGGCCTTGAGCGCGGTCGCACTGTCGGCCAGCGGGCCCGCCCGGTCGAGCAGTTCCTCGGCCACGTCGGCCGCACGCTCCAGGCGGTCCCGCTCGGTGCCCTCGGCCTTCTCCGCCAGGGCCCGCAGCCGGCGCAGACCGTCGGGCGCGGCCAGTACGGCGTCGTCCATGCCGCGGCTGAACAGCTCCTGCTTCCAGGGCTCGTACACGGGCAGTTCGCGGTCCATGCCGAAGAGGGTCTCGGCGCGCACCGCCGCGGCGTTGCGGATCTCGGGTGAGGCCTCACGGGCCGTGGTCAGCAGTCCGTCCAGCTGCTGGCCCAGGTTGCGGAGGTTCACCACGGTGTTCCCGTCGGCGATGTTGGCGACCAGCAGATCGCGCAGCATCTTCTGGTAGGGGCCGTAGTGCGGGTGGTCGCGCAGGAAGAAGCGGGCTCCGAGGACCGTGTTGAGCTGGGACATGGTTCTCTCCAGCAGCGTCGGCACCAGGTACTTGACGGCCGACGACCACACGCTGAGCTGCTCCGGCGCGGCCTGGAGGCAGCGCACCGCGCCCAGGCTCATCGCGTCCGCGATCATCAGGTCCGCGAACGCCTCGGTCAGCTGACGGCGGCTGTAGGGGACGTCGCTGACCGTGCCGCCGAAGATCACCCGGCCCTCGGTGAAGTCCAGGGTCAGCCGCAGACCGGTGTCGACGGCCGACAGCGGCAGGCTGCCGATCACACTGCGCGCCACCTGGGTGGCCTTGAGGGCGATCTCCAGGCCCTGGCCCTCGTTCCCGACCAGTGCGGAGTCGGGGACGAAGGCCCGCTGGAGGCGCAGCCCGCTGAGGTCGAGCGCGCGCAGCCCGTGCAGCTTCTCGACGGGCAGTTCCTCGGCGGTGTCCGGGGCGAGCTCCCACTTGTCGACGATGAAGATGGAGTACGCCGCGGGGCCGTTGCGCTTGCCGGTACGGGCGTACACGATCATCGTGTCGGCGACGGTGGCGTTGCCGATCAGCCACTTCTCGCCGGTGAGTTCCCAGCCGCCGTCGACCTTCTCGGCGAACATCTCGTTGGCGATCAGGTCACTGCCGTGTTCGCGCTCCGACAGCCCCCAGGACAGGCCGCCGCCCCGCTTCATCCGCTCGATCGCCGTGCGCTTCTGCTCCTCGGTGCCCGCGATCCACAGCGGCATGAAGCTGAGGTTGGTGATCACCAGGGAGGTGGCGGTGGAGGCGTCGCGGCGGGCCACGAGACGCATCAGGTTGAACCCGGTCTCCACGTTGCCCGCACGGCCGCCCTGTTCGGCGGGCAGCGAGTACTCGTGGACGCTCCAGCGGCGCAGCTGGCTGACGAAGCCGTAGGGGTACTCCTCGTGCTCGTCGTGGTCCATCACGCGGCGGAAGGACATCCGGCTGCCGTCGTCGAACGGGTCGCCGAGGTACTTCTCGAGCTCTGCGGCCAGTGCGGTCAGATCGGCCTGGGACATGAAGGCTCCTATCGGGTCGGCGCCAGCCGCACGGGCAGGGCGGTGAACAGCTGGTCGGTCTCCCGCAGCGCCGCGACGGCGTCGAGCGCCGGTGTCAGGACGGCCCCGTGCCGACGGGGGTCGACACCGTCGGCACGGGCGAGGAGGTAGCCGAGCGTGGCGCCCAGCCAGCCGGCGGAGCCGGGGGTCGTGCCGTACAGCGACCGGTCGCGGTTGGCGTGCCACAGGTGGACGCAGGACGCGGCGGCGTGCAGCCAGGCGTACCGTTCTGCGGCGTCCACCAGGGCGTTGGGGTCGGCGCCGCGCTGCTGAGCCGCGCGCGTCAGCTCACCGAGCCCGGACACGGCCTGCGCCACCTGCCGCAGCAGGGCGCCGGTCTGTTCGTCCTCGACCAGCTCGGCCACCGCCACGGCGGCGTCCGGGAGTCCGGCGAGGACCGGGTCGGCGCCCCGGGCGAACATGTCGAGCCGGTCCGTCTCGTACGCCGGCAGGTCCGCGCCGAGGGTGTAGACCGCGGCCAGCGCTTCGGGATCGGGCGCGGCTCCGCCTTCGGTGAGGGTGGGCAACTGCCCCGCGTACGAGCGCAGATTGGCGAGCGTGCTGGAGTCGATCACACGGACCACGCCGGAGTCCCGCTGGAGCTTCTGGAAGAGTCCGGCGCCGCGTTCGCCCTCGCGCAGGACCGAGCGGGTCGCGAGCACCGTGCCGCAGCGGCGGATCAGTTCGTCGCAGGACTCGGCCACGACGTGCTTGGCGGCCGGCGCCCAGACGCTGAACACCTCGGGCAGGACATGGACGCCGCGCGCCGCGGTCAGGGCCACCACGTCCGCCGCCAGCAGCGCGGCCGCGGCGACCGCCAGGTCGCGCCGGGGGTGCGGCGACTCGGTGAGGACCGCGCGGCCGACCTTGCGGACGGAGGCGAAGTCCAGCGCGAGGCGTACGGCGCTGTCGGCGATGCCGAGACTGCCGGCCATGCTCATCAGCCGTACGGCCTGCTGCGCCTTGACCGCGGCCTCCAGGCCCTCGCCCAGCCGGCCGACGAGCGCGCCATCCGGCACGCGCAGCCCGGTGAAGCGCATCCGGGCGAGGTCGATGCCGCGCATCCCGCCGGTTCGTACGGCGGGAACCCGCTCCAACTGCCCCTCGGGCACCTCCGCCAGGTCCAGCAGCACCGCCGAGAAGGCGGCGGGACCGCGGCCGCCGGTGCGGGCGACCACATAGACCGCCTCGCAGCGCATGCCGAGGCCGACCATCCACTTCTCGCCGTCCAGCACTCCGTCCGTCAGGCGTACGTCGCCGGACAGCAGATCGCTGCCGTGCTCGGCCTCGGTGAGCGCGAAGGCCACCGCGCCGCCCCGGCAGAGGATCTCCGCGGCCCGTCGCTGCTGCTCGGGGGTGCCGTGCAGCTGGAGGCAGGTCGCGGCGATGATGCTGAACATCGTGCCGGGCATGATGTTGACGTCCCGGCGGGCCGCGGAGCGGACCAGAGTGAGGCTGCGGTCGAAGGACTCGAACGTGCCGCCCCACTCCTTGGGCAGGTAGTTCAGATGGAACCCGGCGCCGACGAGCGCGTCGCACAGTGCGGTGGGGAACTCGTCCCGCTCGTCGCGTTCGACGGCCGCCGTGAAGCCGTGCGGATTGGTGTCGTCCCCGGGATCGCCGAGCAGCTCCTCCAGCTGCTCGGAGGTCAGCGGGCTCATCGCATGCCCGCCGGGGAGTCGTGGGCCGGGGTCTCCAGCGGGACCGGGCGGTAGTCGCCGGCCGTGGCGGGGATGTGCACCCCGGAGCTGCGCAGCTGGGCCAGCCGGGTGTGGAACGCGGCGCCGAGCATCAGATGGTGGGCGACGTCGGCGACCCTGCGGTTGCCCGGTGTCTTCAGATAGCTGCCGGTCACCCAGTCGTTGAAGCTGCCCATCGCCGGGCCGCACCAGATCTGGTAGTCCATCGCCCGGTCCGTGTCACCGGTGACCGCCCAGCGCGAGGACATGCCCAGGTACCAGCGGAAGACGAGCGCCATCCGGCGCTTGGGGTTGCCGGCCGCGCGGGCGAGCTGCTCCGGGTCGCGCCGCTCGAAGTAGCCGACGCACTCCTGCCACACGTCCTCCAACGGGCGCCGGAAGAGCTGCTGTTCGAGCTTGGCGCGGTCGGCGGCGGGGATGGACTCGATACCGTCGTGGGCCTGGTAGAGCTGGTAGAGCTTCTTGGCCCGCATCGGGAAGAGGGTGCCCTTCTTCAGCACCTGGAGGTCCACGCCCATCTCGAACATGTCCGCCGCGGGCGCCATCTCGCAGTCGGCGATACCCGCCTCGGCGAGCATCGCCTTGGAGGCCGTGGACGCACCGGACTCCAGGCATGACTGGTTCACCGACCCGGTCACGACATAGGCCGCGCCCATGGCGAAGGCGGCGGCCACCGCGACGGGGGTGCCGAGACCGCCGCCGGCCCCGACCCGGATCGGCACGGTGTACCGGTGCTCCCGCTGGACCGTGTCGCGCAGCCGCAGGATCGTCGGCAGCAGGGCGGGCAGCGGCCGGCGGTCGGTGTGCCCGCCCGAGTCGGCTTCCACCGTGATGTCGTCGGCCAGCGGCACATGGTGGGCGAGCGCGGCCTGGTCGTGGGTGATCAGCCCCTGGTCCAGCAGGGCGCTGACGAGGGTGGCCGGGGCGGGTCGCATGAACCGCTCGGCCGTCTCGGACCGGGAGATCTTGGCGATCAGCCGGTTGGCGGCGACGACCGTGCCGTCCGCCTCGCGGTACAGCCCCGCGAGCCGGTAGCGCACGACGTGCGGGGTGAGGTCCATGTAGGCGGACGCCTCCACGCACCGCACGCCGTGCCGCAGGAACAGCTCGACGGCCTCCCGCTCCAGACGGTCCTCGCTGGGGCTGTGGATGAGGTTGACCGCGTACGGCAGTCCCGGGATCTCGGCGGCGAACCGGCCGAGGGCCTTCTCGATCGTGCCGGGCAGCAGCCCGGCCGCGCCGTAGGAGGCGAGGAAGCCCTCCCGGGCGAGGGCGACGACCATGTCGGCCGACGCGATGCCGCCGGCCATGGCACCGGCCATGTACGGCTGGTGCACGCCGTGCGCGGCGAGAAAGGCGGCCGACCCCAGCCGCTGCGGCGGCAGCGGCTGGGCGGCGGCGAGCAGCGGCAGCCCGGCGGTGTCGGAACCGGAGGTCACGGCACCACCGGAGACGGCACCGATCCCTGCCGGGGTGACGACGATGAAACAGGGCTGGTCGAGATCGGCCAGGGCGTTGTAGATCCCCGCCGGGTCCGTGCTGGGGTACCGCTCTCCGGACCACCGGAGAGGGGTGTCGCGAATATTCATGGGGAAACGAAGCTCCTTGGGCTGAGCGCGGGTGCGGGCCGTCAGGCCCCGACGGGACGGACCTCGATGGCCACGTCGGTGAGTTCGTAGATGCGCAGGCCCGGCTTCGACAGATCCGCGTCGGCGATGACCAGCAGACGGTCCGCCTCGCGCCGGACCTCCTTGATGTGCACGTCGAACCGGAGCTCCTTGTCGTGCCGCAGGATCTGGCCGCGGTACTTCCAGGCCGTCTCCACGTCGGTGGCCATCGCGAAGCGGGGCTGCTCCATGCCCTCGGCGAGGTTCTGCTCGATGACGAACAGCCGCATGGCCTGGAGGATCGCCTCGACGCCCAGCGATCCGGGCATCACCGGGTCGCGGTGGAAGTGGCAGTCGAAGTACCACTCGTCGGGGCGGATGGCGCGGTGGCCGTGCAGATAGCCCTGGCCGTGCCGGCCTCCGTCGGTGACGAGGTCGACCCGGTCCACGAGCGCGAACTGCCCGCCCGGCAGGTGCAGATGACCCCCGGTGGGGTCGCTGAACGCCGGTGCGCCCTCGGGGAGTTCGATACGGCGGACCCGCGAGGGGTCCGGCTTCTCGGTCTCGATCCAGGGCGCGACGTACGTGCCGTTGTCGAGTCCGACCTGGTTGGCGAGGGCCGCGTCGCTGAAGTAGCCGAACAGCGACTCACCGACGTAGAACACCTCGCCGTCGGCGGAGAGTTCGTAGCTGAAGTTCTGGAGCACCGCACCGGAGACCGCGCTCGTCATCAGCAGCTTGGAGTGGTGGCGGATGGTCTTGCCCCGCAGGTCGATGTCCTTGACCAGGGTGGCCTTGCCGTCGAGGTTGCGGATCGCGTACTGCTCCTCGGGGCGTTCGAGCGTGGCGCCGAGGTAGTAGCCGAGGAAGATCGCGGCCTGGAGCGAGGTCTCCATGTAGACCGCGTTCGGCATGTGCGGGTAGGAGTTCTGCTCGTAGTACCAGGCGTCCGCCGGGGAGTCGTACTCGGTGACCATCTCCGAGCCGGGGCTGCGCAGATCGCCCCGGGTGCCCTTGAGGGACATCACGCGGTCGACGAACTGGAAGTCGCCGTTGGGGATGTAGGGCGCGCGGCTGTCGCGGTAGACCTCGAACTCCGGGCCCATCGCGATGTCCAGATGCCCCTTGGCCGCGTGCGCCAGGTGCATCTCGTTGATCATGGCGGCTTCGCCGTTCCTGTTGCGGCGGCCGAGGAACTGCGGGATGCCGCCCGCCTCGGGACGGTAGGGCGAGCCGTCCTTCTCACGGACCTGGAGACCGAGGCCCTTCATCCGGATGACCGGCTTGTCGCCCAGGTAGATGAGGACGTCGGCGATGACCGTGGCGCGCGGCAGGAGCGTGAGCTCCATGACCTCGACCTCGTAGCGGATCTCCTCGTGGGCCTGGGTGATCTGGCCGCGGACCTGCACCTCGATCGGGACGTCGGTCACGCACTGGAAGCGCGCGTCCGGCAGCGTCAGATGCATGCCCTGGTGCATCAGATAGATCTGGAGCAGCTGCACCGCGCCCTCGGCGACCAGCGAGCCGGCCAGGACGTGGTCGTCCGGGAAGTGGCAGGTGAAGTACCAGGCGTCCGGCGTGAGCCGCTTGGTCGCGCTGAGCGTGCCGAGACCGCGCGGGCCGCCCTTGCGGTCGATGGTGACCTCGTCGACCATGCGCAGCTTGGCGTCGGGGAGCCGGATCGCGGGGTTGATCCCGGGGTCCTGGGCGTGGTCCGGGCCGAAGACGTCGCCGGGGCGGCCCTGGGCCAGCACCTCCAGGTCCTCGGGGGTCAGATGGTTCTTCTCGGTGTACGCGAGGGGCTTGAAGTACCCCCGGGGCAGTGCCGCGCGCGCCGCCTTCTCCTTGTCGGTCATGACGACACCGAGCGGGGTGTCGAGCTCCTGCTTGCTGAAGAACCCGGCGCAGGCGTCGTGGAGTTCGAGGATCAGCTCCCCGTCGGCGTAGCACTGGTAGCTGAAGAAGAAGAGCGTGGTGTCGCCCTGGTGCACGAAGCGGTCGATGGAGATGTCGTAGCGCAGCGTCTGGCCGACCTGGGGCAGGTTGCCGCGGAAGATCAGCGTGCTGTCGAGGAGCCGGTAGACGCGCTCGCCCTTGTTGCGGAAGTCGATGCCGAGGTAGCTGACGAGCAGCAGGTCGCACTGGCCGGCCTCGACGGTCACGGCCGGCGGGACGCCTCCGTCGACGGCGTACCAGGCGTCCTCGGGGACGTCGTACTCCGTGGTGATGGTCGCGGGCTTGAACTCGCCCGTGGTGCCGCTGAGTTCGGTGACGCGGGTGACGAAGTGGTACGGCGGTGCGGGCAGCCGCACCCGCTTGGCGTACCCGTCGATGACGCCGAACTCGGGCCCGAAGACCTTGGCCACGGAACCGACGGCGAACTCCAGGAGGTCCGCCTCGTCCCAGATCACGCCCTCCTTGACCTCGCGCTCCTCGGCGGCGGCCGGGATCTCGCCCTCCGCGGCGGCAGGGGCCGGGGCGGGGGCGGGCGGCAGGGCCGCGGGCTCGGTCCGGGGAGCGGGTGCGACGGCCGGCAGGGCGGCGGCCGGGGGCACGGAAGTCGTGCCGTCGGCCGGGGCAGTGGCCCCGTCGAGCAGCGCCTCCACCCGGGAGAGCGTGGCCCCTTGGAGGATGCGCTGGGTCTCCATCACCACCGAATGGGTGGCGACCATCTGCTGCCGGATCTCACGGACCAGGTCGGCGGCGGGAGTCGGCGATTCGGTGGTCGCGGCGGACGCCGCGGCCGTCGTCGCCGCCGTGGCGCCGGACGGCGGGACGCTGACGACGGGGGCGGGTGCGGCGGGCGCGGGCACGGCTTCGACGGCCGGCAGGGCCTCCGTCTCCCCGGGCGCGGGCGCCCAGGGAAGGAAGGAGATCGGGGTGCCGTCGAAGGCGATGACCTCCGCGTCAGCGAGAGTCGGATCGGCAGGCATGACGGGGTCCTCCGGCGGTACGGACGGAACGGGGGCGGACGGTACGGCGGGACGCGGCGTACCGGGCCCGGCGGGAGCGCCGGGGGCGGTCGCGGCGGCGGGCGGAACGGAAAGGGCGGCACCGGAGTGCGTGGTGCCGGCCGTGGGCGCCGGGGTGCCGGGCGCGGAGAGGGCGGCCGGGGCCGTGGAGGTGCGCACGGACGCGGTGGCGGCGAGGGGCGAGCCGGCGCCCGGCGTCGCGGCACCGGGATGCGCGGCAGCGGTCGACGCGACCGGAACCGGTGCGGTGTGCGCGGCGGCGGACGGCGCCCGCTGCGCGGCAGCGGCTCCGGCGGACGCGGCAGCCGAAGCGCCGGGCGCCGTGGCCGCGATCCCGCGGGCCACACGGGCCGGGACCGGGTCGCCGCCACCCACCCGGAAGCGGGTCGAACGGGCCGAACGGACGGTGGCCTCGGGGGTGCCCAGCAGCGGCGTCAGATCCAGCTCCAGGCCGTTGCCGACGAGCCGGGCCACCAGTTGGGCCACCGACTTCGTCGCCGGCACACCGCGGCGGTCCACCGACACCGAGACGTGCTCGGCGTCGCCGAGCGTGTCACGGACCCACCGCGAACAGGTCGAGCCGGGGCCGACCTCGATGAAGTAGCGGAAGCCCCGGTCGTGCGCGTCGCGCACCAGACGGGCGAAGTCGATCGTGGAACGCAGCGTCCAGGCGATGCGCCGGGCGATCTCTGCGCGGTCCAGCGCGGGCAGCACCTCGTAGTCGTAGGCGCTGAACAGTTCCAGCTCGCCGAACGAGCCCGTCGGGTAGTCGTTCAGTCCCGCCAGACCGTCCAGTTCGGCATCCACGACCGGGCAGTGCATGACCACGTTGACCGGCGAGCGGGCGGCCGGGCAGCCGAGTTCCTTCACCAGAGCGCGGCACTGGACCGGGTCACCGGCGATGACCAGTTCGGCCGGGGTGTTGATGTGGGTGAGGTAGACGCGGTCGTACCGGGGCAGCACCGCGCATACCGAGTCCGCGTCGGTGAGCAGCACATGGCTGGCCCACAGCGACTCGTCCGCGGCGTCGGCGGGCACGTCCCACAGCTCGCGCACGGTACGCCGCGGGCCGCACAGCCGGTCCTGGAAGATCGGTGTGTTGCTGATCAGGTCGTCGCGACGGCCGCCGAGCTGCCATCCGCCGGTCGCGAACAGCATGCTCGATTCGCCGAGGCTGTAGCCGAACGCGCCGTGTGCCCTGACGCCGAGGAGGTCGCGGACCAGATCGGTGTGCAGGATCGCGAAGTTGGTGCCGGTGGCGAGCATGAACGGCACGTCGTCGCCGAGCCCCGCCTCCAGCGCCATCAGCTCGCGCCGCCCCACGGCGGCCTTGCTGCGCGGGTAGAGCGAGGTCGCGCGCAGCTGCCGCTCGGGCTCGTCCGCCTGCTCCTCGAACCGGTCGAGCAGGCTCGGGAAGGCCCGGAAGAAGTCCTGGCCGAGGCCCGGATAGGAGTTGAACGCGCCCGGGTAGACCAGCGCGACCCTGCCGTCCGGTCCGATGGGCCGCGCGGTGAAGTAGCTGCCGGCCGGTGTGGCCCACTCCCCTCCCTTGGCGTGCACGTCGGCCAGGTCCCGTACCGCGAGCTCCAGTTGGGCCCGCAGTTCGGCGCGGTCCCGTCCGACGAGCACCGCACGCAGCTTCCTGCCGGGCAGTTCCCGGGCCGCCTCGCGGGCGAGGGCGTACGGGTCGGCGACGGCCAGCAGTTCCAGGTGGTGCTCGATCGTGGCGTGCAGTGCGTCGAACGAGTCGGCGGAGAGCGCCAGGACGACGGGTCCGCCGGCCCGCTGCCAGTCGGACCGCGTGACCCCGCCGCGGGTGGCGTCGGCGGAGAGCACGAGGTGACCGTGCGCGCCGGAGGCCCCGATGAAGCTGACGGCCGCGTACCTGCGGGCGCCCTTGGTCCGCCGCATCCAGGGCCGGGAGGCGTCCGGGACGTAGAGCGCGGAAGCGGTGAAGTCCTCGGCCAGGTCACCGGCCGGGCGGGTCCAGCCGCGGGTGCCGGGCAGATAGCCGTGGTGCAGACACAGCACGGACCGGATGAGCCCGGCCATGGTGGCGGCGCAGCCGGCGTCGCCGATCTGGGCCTTGGCGCTGCCGAGGGCCACGTCGGCGCCGGCGGCCGGGTAGACGGCGGCCAGCGCGGCGATCTCGGCACGGTCCTGGAGTTCGGTGCCGCCCGCGTGGGCCTCCAGGTAGCCGATGTCGCCGGCCGTGACGCCGGCGGCGGTGAGTGCTTCGCCGGCCGCTGCCGCGAGAGCCGCGGCATCCGCCTCGGGCACCGCGCCGTCCACGGGCACGGCGTGCCGGATGGCGACGGCGTCCAGACGCGCGTACGCGGGCCGCTCCCGCTCACCGGGCCGGGTGACGACGACCGCGCCCGCCCCCTCGCCGATACGGCGGCCCCGGACGCCCTCGCCGAAGGTCAGTCCGGCCTCGGCGACGACATCGGGACGCAGCAGCAGGTTCTCCGCCGAGCCCGCGAGATCGACCGCTCCGACGAGGACCGCCTCGATGGTGGGGTCGAGCAGCAGCAGCCGCGCGACCTCCAGGGCCTCGGCGGTCCCCGAGCCGTCGGAGGAGACGGTGAAGGAGGGGCCGGTCAGGTTCCACAGCGAGGAGATGCGGCTGGCCATGACGTTGCCGATGAAGCTGAGGACCTCGTTGGCGACGATGGGGTCGACCACCGCGTCCCGGCCCACCGCGCTCAGCGCGGCGAGCTGCTCCTCGTCGACGGAAACCCCGGCCCGCGCGAACTCCTCGCGGACGAAGGCGCCGAGCGTGCGGCGGGTGAGCCGCAGATGGGTCATGGGTTCGATCTCCATGCCCACGACCACCGCGATCCGGCGGGGCTCGGGCGCGCTGCTGCCCTTGGGCACATCACGGCTGTAGCCGGCGTCCCGCAGGGCCTCGTCGGCCACCTTGGTCGCCAGCGCGTGCTGGAGGTTGTACGTCCGCAGGTCCGCCGGCGGGATCTTGAGGTCGACCGGGTCGATGCCCAGGCCGTCGACGAACGCGCCGCTCGGCAGCGCGTCGGGCGAGACGCCGGTGGCATCCTCCAGGGAGCCGCCGCGGGTCTGGTCCAGCCCGCGCCAGCGGCGTTCGGGCAGCGGTACCAGGGCGTCGCTGCCGTCGTGGACGGCACGCTCGAAGGCGTCGAGGGAGTCCAGGGCGCCGAAGTGGGCGCCGAGTCCGACGATGTCGAGTGCGGGCACGGCCGCGGCGTCGTCCGTCCCGGTCTCTGCGGCAGCCGTGGCCGGCTCGGACAGCACCACGTGGGCGTTGGTGCCGCCGAAGCCGAACGCGGAGACCGCTGCCCGGCGCGGCCCGGCACCGCTCGGCCATTCACGGCCGGTGCGGACGAGGGTCGCGTCGCCGACGCGGCCGTCCTTGGAGGTGACGGGCCGCTCCACGCCGATGGTCGGCGGGATGTGGCCGTCGCCCATCGCCAGGACGACCTTGAGCATGCTGCTCAGTCCGGCGACGGTGAGCAGGTGGCCGATGTTGCCCTTCACGGATCCGATCAGCGGCACCCGGCCGGCGTTGCCGAAGAACTCGGCGACGGACTCGGCCTCGGTGGCGTCACCGATGGGGGTGCCGGTGGCATGGCACTCCAGGTAGTCGACGGTCGCCGGGTCGACCCCGGCCTGGGCGTACGCCAGCTCGTACGACTGGAGTTGACCGCCGCCCTGCGGCACCAGCAGATGGCGTCCGCTGCCGTCGTTGGTCAGGCCGATGCCGTCCACGACGGCGTGGATGCGGTCGCCGTCGCGCAGCGCGTCCGCCAGCCGCTTGACGGCGACCATGCCCGCGCCCTGGCCGGTGAGGATACCGCCGGACCGGTCGTCGAAGGGCTGGCTGAACCCGTCGCGGGGGTAGGCCTGGAGATCGGAGAACGACAGGTGGATCAGGGTCGGGTCGGGCGCGCAGACGCCGCCCGCCAGCACCAGATCGGCCTGGCCGGCGGCGAGGTGGTCGCAGGCCAGCTTGAGTGCGTACAGCGCGGAGGAGCAGGCGGCGTCCAGGGCGTAGCGGGGACCGCCGAGCCCGAGCGCGCTCGCCGCGACCGACGCCGGTGAGCCGCTGACGCGGAGGTCCTCGGGCCGCAGACCGGCGTGGTCGATGCGCCGGTCCTGGTCGGCGAGTGCGCCGAGTGCCGGGTGCCCGGCCCGGCGCAGCCCCTCCAGGACGGCCTCCTGGACCAGCGGGACGCTGACCCCGGCGGAGGTCGGGGTGGGGAACGAGTAGTTGCCGAGGATCAGCCCGGTGCGTCCGAGGATCTCGGGGCGCTCCAGCTGACCGCTGTCCCGCAGTGCCTCCCTGGCCACGTGCAGGGACCAGTGGAAGATCCGGTCGAGCCCGGAGAGGTGACCGGCGTCGAGCAGGTAGCCGGACGGGTCGAAGGCGAAGTCGGTGATGAAGCCGCCGCGCGTGCAGTAGATGCCGTGCTGCGGGTCGGTGTCCCTGGCGTCGAGGGCGGGTCCGAAGACCTGCTCGCCCCCTTCCCGGCGGCTGTCCGCCCCGGCGCGGAGGTTCTGCCGGAACTCGGCAGGTGTCTCCGCTCCCGGGAACAGGCAGGAGAGGCCAACGATGGCGTACTTGCTCATGAGAGCTTTCGGGTCCCTTCTGAGGGGCGGGGCCGGCCCGGACGGGCACGGGTGTGCGCCGTCCGGGCCGACCCGATCGCTTGCGTCGGGTACGAAGCGGAATCAGCCGCTGATGAACTTGGCCGCCAACTGGGGGGCCGAGACCACGGATACGCCGTCGAAGCGGGTGAGCACCCGTCCGTCGGGAGTGCAGGCGGTGACGGTGAGCGAGGCACCGGAGCCGTTGCCGCCGGTGGCGGCGGGCTCGACCACGATCACGAAGGGCTCGCCGTCGGGCAGCGGGTGGTGCAGGTCCACGCGGCCGACGGACAGGGGCAGCCCCGCGGTGCCGCGGAACAGCCGCACCCAGACAAGGCCCGCCTGGAGCAGCAGGTCGGCGGTGCCGGGGGCGAAGCGGGAGCCCGCGAACGCGCCACCGGCCGGGCGGTGTTCGGTCAGTGCGCACTCCAGGACCAGCCGGTTCACCGACGCGTCCTCGGCGAGCACCCGGCGTACGCCCCGGAGGGACGGGCCGTGGAAGAGCGTGCCGTCGCTGTAGAGCTCGGCGGCGTCGCGGCCGGTGCCGAGCGCGGGCAGTGCGCCGACCGTGGCCGCGGCGGGCGGGGCCTGCGGGGAGACGACGGCCGCGTAGTGCGGTCGTGCGGCGCCCTGCGCGTCGACGGCGTGGATCGCCGTACGGACGCTGTCGCCGTCGGGGGTCATCGCCAGGCTGATGCGCTCCGGCCGGTCGGCGTCGAAGACGATGCCCTTGTGCACCGAGAAGTCGTGCACCTGGCGCACCTCGGTGCCGCCGGCGCGCTCCACGGCGCCGATCGCCCAGCCGAGGGCGACGACCGCCGGGAGAACCGGGGATTCGCCGATGACGTGGTCGGTGAGGATCTGCTCGTTCTCCAGCGCCGCCAGCGGGCGTTCGACGGTGATGGTGGCCGTGGTGGCGGTCCGCTCCGGCTCCGACAGGGGCGTCGTCGGGCCGAGCACGGTGACGACGTCACCGGCGCGCTCCGGGGCGAACTGCTCGGTGAACATCCGGGCTCCGGTGTCCACCGGGATCAGGGTGATGCCGCGCTCCTGGAAGACGGCCTTGACCTCCGGGGAGACCATTCCGCTGTCCCAGGCACCCCAGTTGAGGGAGGTGACGCGGGCGGCGGGGTGGCGCTGCTTCCAGGAGGACGCCCAGGCGTTGAGGACCTCGTTGGCCATGGCGTAGTCCGACTGGCCGCGGTTGCCGAAGAATCCGGCGACCGAGGAGAAGAGGACGACGTGCCGCAGGGTCTCGGGGTCGAGCGCCGCGGTCACGGCGCGCAGTCCGGTCAGCTTGGGTGCGAAGACCCGCTCGACCTCGGACGCCTTCTTGTTGGCGATGAGCTGGTCGGCGAGGACGCCGGCGCCGTGCACCAGACCCGTGATGCGGGCCTTGTGCGGGGCGAGCGCGGCGGCGGTCGCCTGCGGGTCGGTGATGTCCACGGCGAGGTACTCGGCGCGGCTGCCGGCGGCTTCGACGTCGGCGAGGGTCCCGCGGATCTCGCGGGCGCCGACGACGGCCTGGTAGAGCTGCTCGACCCGCTTGGGGGTGGGCTTCTCCCCCGCGGACTTCAGGTGGGAGGCGGCAGCGGCCTTGAGAGCGGGCGCGTCGACACCCTGCGCCCAGGCGGGCTCCTCCTCCAGCGGGGTGCGGCCGAGGAGCAGCAGTCCGGGCCGGTGGCGCTTGGCCAGTTCGACGACGCAGGCGGCGGTGATCCCGCGGCCGCCACCGGTGACGACGAGCAGGTCCTCGGAGGTGAGCTGCGGCGCGGTCTCGGTGTCGGAGGCGGTCAGCGACTGCTCGGCGAGGGTGAGACCGACGCGGCGGGCGCCGTCGAGGCCGATCTGGACGGTGTCGGTGACCGCGTCCTCGACCTCGGCGAGCAGCAGCGCGGCTCCGGCGTCCGGGCTCAGCGCGGGGGCGATGTCGACGGCGCGGCAGAACAGCTCCGGGGCCTCCACCGCCAGGGTCTTGACGAGACCCGCGGACCCGCCGGCGGGGGCGAGTTCCTCGGGGACTCCGCCGAGGCCGAAGGCGCCGTCGAGCCGGGTGACGGTGACGAAGGCGGCACGGCCGGAGGCGGCCGCGGTGGTCAGCGGCTGGACGGCGTGCTTGGCGGCGAGCAGCGTGTGGGCGAGGCGGCGTACGCCCTCGGACCAGTCGGCGCCGCGCGCGGCGGAGAGGTCGAGCACCAGGCTGATCCGGTCGGCGAGGATCTCCTCCATCTGCTCGGCCAGTTCGGTCACGCCCCAGCCGGACAGAGCATGGTCCTTGACGCCGCTGATGCGCTCGGCGACACCCGGCAGACGCAGGACGTGCACATGGCGGCCCGACTCGATGAGCCGGTTCACGAGTGCCGGTGCGAGCTCGGCGCCGTCGTCGACGACGAGCGCGCCCGAGCCCTCGGCGTACGCGCCGACGAGCCGGTCGGGGGTGGGCAGATCGACGAGCGCGGCCTGCGCGCGGCCGATGCCGCCGCCGGGCTTGGCGGCCGCGGGCTCGTCGCCGGCGGCGGCTGCTGCCTGCGGGGCGGCGGGAGCCGTTTCGGAGGCGCCGCCGCTCATGAAGTCGACGATGTGGCGCAGCGTACGGAGCTCGGCGAGCTGCTCGGGACCGGCGGAGATGGACTCGCCGAACCGCTCCTGGAGCACGCCCATGATCTCGACACGCTTGATGGAATCAATGCCCAGATCGGCCTCGATGTCCATGTCCAGCTCCAGCATGTCCGCCGGGTAACCGGTCTTCTGACCGACCACCTCCAGCAGGACGGACTCGACACGGGCCGCGTCCGGACCGGCGGGGGCCGCGGCTGCGGGAGCGGCGGCCTGAGGTGCGGCACTGGCGCTCATGAAGTCGACGATGTGGCGCAGCGTACGGAGCTCGGCGAGCTGCTCGGGACCGGCGGAGATGGACTCGCCGAACCGCTCCTGAAGGACGCCCATGATCTCGACACGCTTGATGGAATCGATGCCCAAGTCGGCCTCGATGTCCATGTCCAGCTCCAGCATGTCCGCCGGATAGCCGGTCTTCTGACCGACCACCTCCAGCAGCACCGCTTCCACGGTCGCGGCATCCGGACCGGCCGGGGCAGGTGCCGCCGCGGCGGCGGGCGCGGCAGCCTGGGGCGCGGCACTGGCGCTCATGAACTCCACGATGTGACGCAGCGTACGAAGCTCCGCCAACTGCTCGGGACCAGCCGATATCCCGCCCTCGAACCGCTCCTGCAACACGCCCATGATCTCGACACGCTTGATGGAATCGATGCCCAAGTCGGCCTCGATGTCCATGTCCAGCTCCAGCATGTCCGCCGGATAGCCGGTCTTCTGACCGACCACCTCCAGCAGAGCCGCCTCCACCGTCGCCGCATCCAGGCCGGACGCAGCCGGGGTGGTGGGAGCCGCAGCCTGAGACGCGGCACTGGCGCTCATGAACTCCACGATGTGACGCAGCGTACGAAGCTCCGCCAACTGCTCGGGACCAGCCGATATCCCGCCCTCGAACCGCTCCTGCAACACGCCCATGATCTCGACACGCTTGATGGAATCAATGCCCAAGTCGGCCTCGATGTCCATGTCCAGCTCCAGCATGTCCGCCGGATAGCCGGTCTTCTGACCCACCACCTCCAGCAGAGCCGCCTCCACCGTCGCCGCATCCAGGCCGGCCGCAGCCGGGGTGGCCGCGACCGGTGCGACGGGGGCGGGCGGGGCGGCGATGGCGGGCGCGGTGACCACCGGGGCCGCGGGCAGCGCCTGCGGTGCGGGGGCCACGGGCCGGGCGGGGGCCGGGGCGGCGGCGAGTGCGGCCGGGACCGGTACGGCGGCCACCGGCTGCGCCACCGGGGCGGCCACGGCCGGCGCGGTCTGCTCCACCGTGCTGCGGGCCGCCGGGGCGGGCGCGGTGCCGAGTTCCAGGCCGGCCAGGTCGCGCAGGATCTCGTTGGCGCGCAGGTGGCTGCGGCCGATGTCGAGGCCGTGCTCCTTGACGGCGTTCACCCCGGCCAGGACCTGGCCGAGCTGTCCCTGGTCGGCGGCGCGTTCCAGCAGACCGGTGAGGCGTTCGGCGCTCTGCAACTGGCCGTTGAGGTAGTCGTCGTGCAGGGCGAGGTGGTCGGCCACCAGACCGGCCAGGCGATCACTGTCCACGTGGGCTGTCTCCATGACGGTGGGAGCAGGGGCGGGGATGGGCGCCACCGCAGCCGCGGGCGCGGGCAGCACCGCCGTGGCGGTCGCGGCCGGGGCCGGGACCGGTGCGGAGGCGGCTGCCGTACGTGCGGCGGGGACGGACGCGGCAGCCGGCCGTGCGGCGGGCATGGGGGCCGGGGGCTGGACCGTCACCGGGGCCGGTCGGGGCGTTGCGGCCACCGGTGACGGGGTCGGGGCGGCGGCGGGAGCCGGTACCGCGGGTGTCGCCGGGACGGCGATCCGGTAGCCGTTGTCGATCGCGTCGCGGTAGGCCGCCCTGCGCTCCGGAGAGACGTAGTTGATGCCGTTCAACAGGATCGACATGCCCTTGGCGGGCGCGTCGGCGACGGTCTCGGCGACATAGCGGTCGGTGGTGGCGAGCGGCAGTCCGAGGACGGCGAGCTGGGCGACGGCCTGCTTCAGGGCGACGTCCGCGTCCCGTCCGGGGCCGGCGTCGAGGCTCACAACGGTGTGCTCACGGTCGCCGAGGATGCGGCGGACGAGCTGGGTGAGGACGCTCTTGGGGCCGAACTCCACGAAGACGCGGAACCCGGCGGCGTACATCTCCTCGACGCGGGCGGCGAAGTCGACCGGGTTGATGAGCTGTTCGGCGAGGACCGTGCGGTTGGCGTCGATGTCGTCGCCGTAGGCCGCGCCGCGCGTGTTGGCGTACACGGTGCCGTTCGGCCGGCGGACCTCGACGCGCGCCACGTCACCGCGGAAGGCGTCGACAGCGTGGCCGACGAAGGGGGTGTGGAACGCGGCGGACACCGGCAGCCGGCTTGCCCGCAAACCGGCGTCCTTGGCCGCGGCGACCAGGCGCTCCACCTCGTCGGTGGCGCCGCCGACCACGATCTGGTCGGTCGCGTTGCGGTTGCAGACGACCAGGCTGGGGCGGTCGGCGAGGAGTTCGGCGACCCGCTCCTCGGGGGCGGAGACAGCGGCCATCGCGCCGGCGTCGAAGCCGGACTCCGGCGGCGGGGCCATGGCCTTGCCGCGGGCCCGGGCGAGGGCGAAGAAGGCGTCGTCGTCGAGGGCGCCGGAGGCCCACAGCGCGGTCAGCTCGCCGAAGCTGTGGCCGAGGAACCCTTCGGCTCCGAAGCCGAGTTCGGACAGATAGCGGAACTGGCCGGCGGACAGGGCGCCGATCGCGGGCTGCGCGTACGCGGTGGCCTGGAGGGCCGTCTCCTGCGCGGCGCGCACATCGGCGCCGAACAGCGGCGGCGGGAACGCGACGCGGGACAGCGGCGCCGCGCCCTCGAAGTGCACATTGGCCCGGTCGAAGGCGGCTCGCAGCGGCGGCAGCGCCATCACGGCGCTCTGGCCGAGGTTGACGTACTGGCTGCCCTGGCCGGCGAAAAGCGCGCCGACCTTGCCGGCCGGAGCGGCGCTTCTGCGGTAGTGGACTCCCTTGGGGTGTGACCAGGCGTCGGCGTCGGGCCGGGCGCGCAGTTCGCCGAGGGCCAGGCCGCGCAGGGACGTCAGCTCGTCCTCGCCGCGCGCGGCCAGCGCGACACGGGCGTGGCCCGCGGGGGCCGGGCCGCCGGTCGCGGGCGCGCCGTCGGCGAGCAGCTCGGTGAGGGCGGCGGTGTCGGGCGCGTGCCACAGGTGCACGCGGGCGACGGGGTAGGAGACCCGCAGGTCGTCTCCGTCGCCGTGCTCCTCCAGCACCATGTGGAAGTTGGTGCCGCCGAAGCCGAACGAGGAGATGGCGGCACGGCGCTTGGGGCGCTCGGGGTCGCGGATCCAGGGCCGTGCCTCGGTGTTGACGTAGAACGGCCCGGAGGCGAAGTCGATGGCGGGGTTCGGCTCGTCGACGTTGATGGTCGGCGGCAGGACCTTGTGGTGCAGGGAGAGCGCCAGCTTGATCAGGCCGGCCGCTCCCGCGGCCGCCTTGGTGTGCCCGATCTGGGACTTGACGCTGCCGACGGCCGCGTACTGCCGGCTGTCGTTGCCGTCGGAGACCACCGCGGACAGCGCGCTCAGCTCGGTCGCGTCGCCGACGGCGGTGCCGGTGCCGTGCGCCTCGAAGAGCTCGATGCTGGAAGGTGTGCAGTCGGCGTCCTCGTACGCGCGGCGCAGGGCGACCATCTGGCCTTCCTTGCGCGGGGCGTAGATGGACTTGAACCGGCCGTCGCTGGAGGTGCCCATGCCGCGCAGGACCGCGTAGATCTGATTGCCGTCGCGCTCGGCGTCGGCGAGGCGGCGCAGGGCGAGCATGCCGATGCCCTCGCCGATGAGGGTGCCGTCGGCGTCCTTGTCGAACGGACGGATGCGCCCGGACTTGGACAGCGCGGGCGTCTTGCTGAAGCACAGGTACATGAAGATGGTGTTCTCGGCGTCGCAGCCGCCCACCAGCATCGTGTCGGAGCGGCCTTCGAGCAGCTCGCTCACCGCGGTCCTGACCGCGCCGAGGGAGCTGGCGCAGGCGGCGTCGATCGTCATGTTGATGCCGCCGAGGTCGAGCCGGTTGGCGACCCGTCCGGCGACGACGTTGCCGAGCATGCCGGGGAAGGAGTTCTCCTCCCACGGGGCGTACGCGAGGCGGAACTTGGCGACGATCTCCTCGGCGTCCTTGTCGGAGAGACCGCAGCTGCGGACGACCTCCTTGAGCACCGGGCTCTGGAGCCGCGCGGTCAGCGGCTGGGTGAGCTGGTTGGCGCCGGTGATGCCGAGGACGACCCCGGTGCGGGAGGCGTCATACCACGATTGACCAGCCTGGTCGGCCCCGGCGTCCTTCAGCAGGTCCCGGGCGACCACCAGGCTGAGCAGCTGGAGGACGTCGGTCACCTCGAGGGTGTTCGGCGGGAGGCCGAACTCCAGCGGGTTGAACGGGACGTCGGGGATGAAGCCGCCGCGCTTGGAGTACGTCTTGTCGGGCACCGAGGGGTCGGGGTCGTAGTGCTCGTCGACGTCCCAGTGTCCGGCGGGCACGTCGTCGATGCAGTCGGCGGCCGAGACGACGTTCGCCCAGAAGTCCGTGAGATTGCTGGACTTGGGGTAGAGCGCGGAGAGGCCGACGATGGCGATGGGGTCCCGGGCGAGCCGACGGTCGAGGTCGGATTCCTGCGAAGAGTTCACGGCAAGTCTCTCTGGATCTGGGCGAACAGGGACTTCGGTCTCGGCGCCCCGGCTCCCGGTCCGTGTGGGACCGGGGCGGTCGGCGGCCGCTCGGGGCGGCGGACCGGATCGGCGACTGTCGCGGCGGCGGGCGGGCGGCCGACGCCGTACCGGGGTCGCCTGGTGCGATGTGGGAGGCAAGGCCGTCGGTGGCGGGGTTCCGCTCCGGCCGAACGGCACGTTCTCGGTGCCTCGTCGGGCCTTGCCGGGCACCAGCGGTACGGAACCGGCGGGTCTCGCTCGCCTGGCCGCACCGGCCGGCAGTGGCCGTCCGGTGCGCCGTGGCGCTACGCCGCGGCGATGCGCTTCTCGCTCTCCTCGGCGATGTGGGCGGCGAGCGCCTCGATGGTGGGGTGGTACCAGAGCGCCGTCGTTCCGAGCTCGAAGCCCAGCCAGTTCTCCATCTCACCGGCGATGATCAGCGCCTGGGTGCTGTCGAGGTCGAGCTCGTCGAAGTACTGGTCGGGCGGAACCTCTGTCGGCGCCACACCCAGGCGCTGGGCGATCTCCTCGATCAGCCACTTCTGGGCTTCTTCGGCCGTCACGTTCGCCATTTCCCATCCTCTCCAAACGGCTTTTTGCATGCCTTCGGGGAATGTTCGGCTTTTCCCCGTAAGGGCGCCTCGCACATCGAGGCGCCAAAGAATCATCAGCATTGGCCGGACCGGCCGCTAATCGGGACCAGCCCGCGATCGTGACCTTAGGTGGGCACCCCTGCCGGGGCAACCGAACTCCGCTGCCGCAAACGCCGATTTACGTGCGTCTAATCGGCCTGTCAACCTGCGGGCCACGGAATTCCCGCGCTGAGCTGCGATGATTCCTTCGGAGTGGACGGGACGGAATTTCCTGTCAGCCTGACGTAAGGCTGTCAGCGCTCATGTCAGCCGTTGCCACCGGCTGTCAGCGGCTTTGTTTGTACGGCCCGGCCTCGACGCCCGGTGGGTACGCAGCGGGTAGAGGTTGTCGGCCTCGCCGCCGCGCGCGAGTTCGGAGACGAGTGTGCGGATGGAGACGTGCGGCGTCGCGGCGAGCCGGGCGACGGCCATGCGCAGCTCCAGCGGATATTGCCCGCAGACGGCGGCCAGTTCCTGGGTGGCCTCGGGTTCCGCCGCCGTGCGTTCCGGACCGAGATACGTCTCGATCAGCTCGTACGCCTCCGCGGCGGACAGGACGTCGAGTGCCATGGTCATGGCGCCCTCACGCGTCACCAGGTCGATGAGGGGTGCCCGGCTGGTGACGAGCACGACGTTGCCCGGTGTCCCGGGCAGCAGGCAGCGGACCTGCGCCGCGTCCGCCGCGTCGTCCAGCACGACGAGGAAGCGGCGGCCGGCGAGCAGGCTGCGGAAGAGGGCGGACGCCTCCTCAGGGTTGTCCGGAATCCACTCGTCGGGCACGCCGAGGGAGCGCAGGAACCGGGTGAGCACGGTGCTCGGGTTCACCGGCCGCTCCGCCGGGTCCGCGCTGCCCTGAAGGTCGGCGTACAACTGCCCGTCGGGGAACTCGTCGTGGCGCTGGTGGGCCCACCGGACGGCCAGTGCGGTCTTCCCGATCTCGGAGGGACCGTGGATGGCCGCGATGCCGACCGCCGCGTATCCCTTGTGCTCCTGTGCCAGCAGGCCGTCGAGGACCGCCAGTTGCTGCTGTCTCCCGGTGAAGGGGGCGATCACCGGGGGAAGCTGGGCGGGCGGGGCGAGGCTGCGGGGACGGGCGGAGGAGGGCGGCGGGGTGCGGGGCGGCAGCGGTCCGTTCCAGGAGTGGTCGGGCGGGCCGTACTGCTCGCCCGGTGCGGGGCCGGCGGCCTCGGGGCGGTTCTCGGCGCCGTCCTGGACGAGGATGCTGTTGCGCGCCTGCCAGATCTCCTCGCTCGGTTCCACGCCGAGTTCCTTCTTGAGCCGCATCCTCAGGTCGGTGAACAGGCGCAGGGCCGCCGCGCGGCGGCCGGAACCGGCGAGCGCCAGCATGATGCGGGCCTGCAGCGATTCGTGCAGCGGTTCTTCGTACGAGGCGACTCTGAGGTACTCGACGGCGAACGCGGACCGGTTCAGCCGCAGCGCCAGATCGGCGAACTCGATGGCCACGTCGATGTGACGCTGGGCCACCCTGACCACGGAGGGGTGGTGCCAGAGCTGCGGCAGGTCCTGGAGCAGCCGGCCCTGCCAGCAGCGCAGGGCCTGCCGGTAGAGGTCGAGCGCGGCGGACGGGTCGTCCATCGCGGTCCGGGCGGCCAGGGCGGCGCGCTCCTCGAACCGGGAGAGGTCCAGTCGCACTCCGCCGCTGTTGAAGACGTATCCCCCGCGGACGGTGCTGATCCTGCGGGTCGTGCCGCCGCGGCCGGGGCCGGGCTCGATGATGCGGCGCAGCCGGGCGACGTAGGTGTGCACCAACTGCGGGTAGGCGGGCGGCGCTTCACCGTTCCACAGGACGTCGGCGATCTCTTCGTGGCTGACGGTCTGGTCGGGCTGCACGGCGAGCAGGCCGAGCAGGGCGCGCTGTTTGAGCGGCATGGACACGGGCTCGTCGGCGCTCAGGACGGTGAGCGGTCCGAGCAGCCGTATCTCCTGGGCGAATGCCGGCGGTTCGGCAGGGGTGTCGATATCGGGGGCGTCGTCGGGAACCGCGGCCTCATATCCGACGACCTCGGCCATACGGGCCAGGGTCTCGTGCCGCGGATTCTTCACGTGCCCGCGTTCAATGTGACGGACTGTTCGTACGCTGATGGCGGCGCGTCTGGCCACCTCGTCCTGTGTTAATCCTGCCTTGATGCGCGCGGCACGCAGTCCGGAACCCCGTACAATCCTCAACCATCCCCCCACCCTTCAAGCAGGTATAGACAAAACCGGCGCCAATAGCTCTGACTTACGTTCCGCTCACAATCACTCTATTGCGAAAAATTCACGGAAGCGATCATTCCGATTTAGGAATTCGTCAAGGCCGGCCTACCGACCGGACGGTCATCCGTTTTCCGGGGCCCGCGCGCGGTTGGCCGCGTGCCCCGGAAAGCGGTTCTCACACGGCTCGGAGCGAACCCTCCGCGGCCGTCTTCGGGCGGTCGCCGTCGTCCGGCACCGCGGTGTCGTGGTGTTCGGGAGAGCGGCGCACCAGGAGCAGGACCAGCACCCCGGCGAGCAGCGCGGCGAGCCCGCTCACCAGGAAGACCTGGTCCAGTCCCGCGGCGTACGCGTCCTCCACGGCCCGCGCGCCCGCGGCCTGCGCCTGGGCGGGCAGTTCGGCGACCACACTCGCCGACCTGCCGCCGGTGACCAGTTCGGCCGCCGCGTCGGAGTCGGTGAACGAGCCGTTGCCGGCCAGCTCCCGCCCGATCGCGCCGGACAGAATGGCTCCGACCACCGGAATACCGACGGCGAAGCCCAGCTGCCGGAACGTGTTCGCCGCTCCGCCCGCCATGCCCGCCCGGCTCGCCGGCGCGGCGGCCAGTGCGGCCGACGCGAGGATCGGCGAGGCGATACCGACACCGATACCCGTCAGCAGCATGCCGGGCAGCAGCGCCGTCCAGCCGGAGGTGCCGGTGAGCAGCATCTCCAGCAGCGTGCCGGCACCGATCAGCAGCAGACCGGCCCCGATCGGCCACTGGGGCGCGACGTTTGCGAGGAAGCGGCCCGCAAGGCCCGCCGCCACGAAGGACATTCCGCTGAGCGGCATCAGGATCAGACCGGCCTTCACCGGGCTGAGTTCCAGCACCGACTGCGCCCAGACGGAGACGAACACCAGATTGGCGAAGGCGGCCGCACTGAAGACCACCGCGCCGGCCATCAGCCCGCCGAACGACGGTGTCCGCAGCAGCTTCAGGTCGAGCATGGGATCGCGCCGGCCGCGTTCGACCAGGACGAAGGCGATCAACGCGACCACCGTGCCGCCGAACAGCGCGAGCGTGATGTCGGCGCCCCAGCCGTCCTCGCCGGCACGGATCAGGGCGAAGATCAACAGGGTGGAGGCCAGGGTGAAGGCGACCGTGCCCGGGATGTCGACCCGGCGGTCGGTCCTGATCGACGAGCCCGTCAGGTGCTTGTGGCCGACGATCAGGGCGATGGCCGCGACGGGCAGGTTGACCAGGAAGATCCACCGCCAGTTCAGATGCTCGGTGAGCAGACCGCCGAGTATCGGACCGGCCGCGGCGGCGGCACCGTTGACGGCACCCCACAGACCGAAGGCGATGCCCCGGTCCTTGCCGCGGTAATTGCTCGCCAGCAGTGCGGTGTTAGTGGCGAACATCGCGGCCGCACCGAGGCCCTGGACACCGCGCGCGACGATCAGCATGCCGCTGCTGTCCGCGAGCCCGCAGGCGAGGGACGCCACGGCGAACACGGCCAGGCCGGCGAGGTAGACCCGGCGGGCGCCGGTGAGGTCGGACAGCGAACCGATCGCCATCAGCAGTGCGGCGAGCACCAGTACGTAGATGTCGACCACCCATTGCAGGGCGGAGAACGACGCGTCGAGCGAGTCGGTCATCTGGGGCAGCGCCACGCTGACGATGGTCACATCGATCAACAGCATGAAGGTGCCTAAGCAAACCGCCAGCAGCGGCATCCATTTGCGCATGACGCGGAGCCTCTCAGGGAGCGAGCCGAAATGCGGACAATTGCGCCGGTCGGCAGGTCGGGTCGGCCGGCGGCCCGAGCGAGCGGGGCACGCCTCGACCAGCGCCGTGAGCGGCGGTATCGGCAGCGGGCAGGTCTGTTCGGGCACCTCTTAGACAGTGGCTAATAGGTTAGGCTGACTCTATGCCCTGCGGGTCGCCGGGCGTCAAGTCGCTCCGGCCACTTCCCCTCAGCGTTAGGTTTCTCGTCATGTCTGAGTCAGCGCCGCGCCGTCGCTCACGCGCCTCGGCGGGCCTGCCGCCGATCACGGCGGAGAAGATCATCGACGCGGCCGTCGAACTGACCGCGGAACGCGGCCTCGACGGCTGGTCGATCCGGCAGATCGCGACCAAGCTGGACGTCTGGCCCGGTGTGGTCGCCCATCACGTGGGCGACCGGGAGGCGGTCGTCATGGCGGTCACGGACCAGGTGATCGGCCGTATACCGGTACCGGATCCGGATGTTCCGTGGCGCGACTGGTTCAGCTCGCTCACCTTCGACGGGCGCGCGGTCCTGAAGCAGTACCCGGGGGTGGCGCGGCGGCTGGTCGTGGTGGGGCCGAATGTGCCGTCCGCGCTGCCGACGATCGACACCGGTATCAAGGTGCTCCTGCTCGCGGGGTTCGGCGACCACGCGACGGAGATCTACCGCTATCTGCTCAACAGCGCGTTCATGCTGGTGGCGGTGGAGGACGACCGCGACAGCTTCTTCCCGAGCGCACGCGCGGACATGGGCCGCACGATGGCCGCGTTCGCGGCGGACCCGACCCGGCCGGGCCTCGCGGCGGCGGGCGCGCAGGCGGTGGCCCGGAGCGAGGACGCGGAGGCGCAGGACCTGGCGTTCTTCCGGCTGACGGTGGAGAGGTCGCTGGACGGGGCGGAGGCGTTGCTGAAGGGGTGAGCGGTGGGGGGCCCTGTGTCCTCAAGCGCCGGACGGGCTGGGAGGTTGCCCCGCACGTCCGGGCGCGGGCGTGGGTGACGGGGCGTGGTTCGACCGCTCGCGCCGCCCGTGCCGCCTGGGCTGCGGCCGTGTCCTCAAGCGCCGGACGGGCTGACATGCACGCCCTGCACGCATCGGGGCGGGGACGTAATTCGGCCGTCCCGCCGTCTGTGCCGCACGGCCTGCGGCCGTGTCCTCAAACGCCGGACGGGCTGACATGCACGCCCTGCACGCATCGGGGGCGGGGACGTAATTCGGCCGTCCCGCCGCCCGTCCCGCACGGC
Organism: Streptomyces sp. CA-251247; assembly: GCF_050952975.1. Lineage (NCBI taxonomy): Bacteria > Bacillati > Actinomycetota > Actinomycetes > Kitasatosporales > Streptomycetaceae > Streptomyces > Streptomyces sp. CA-251247. The sequence continues at coordinate 2,500,206 of NZ_CP191861.1, forward strand.
CTGCGGCCGTGTCCTCAAACGCCGGACGGGCTGACATGCACGCCCTGCACGCATCGGGGCGGGGACGTAATTCGGCCGTCCCGCCGTCTGTGCCGCACGGCCTGCGGCCGTGTCCTCAAACGCCGGACGGGCTGACATGCACGCCCTGCACGCATCGGGGGCGGGGACGTAATTCGGCCGCTCGCGCCGCCCGTGCCGCCTGGGCTGCGGCCGTGTCCTCAAGCGCCGGACGGGCTGAGATGGTTGCCCCGCACGACCTGGTGGACGTTCGGGGGCATGCGTGAGTGGCGGGGCGGTCTGGGTGACCGGCCCGCCACTCGGCTTCGGGGCGTTACGACGTCGGCTGATGCGCCGTCGTGGAGGATTCCGTCAGGATGCCTGCCAGGAAGCCCGCTATCTCGCTCACCGTCGGGTAGTTCCACAGCAGCGTCGCCGGGAGTGCCACTCCCAGGTCCCGCTCCAGCGCCACCCGTACCGCCGCCGCCAGCAGGGAGTCGACTCCCGCCTCCGTCAGGGGGCGGTGGACGCCGACCGCCGCCGGCTGCATGCCGAGGACCGCCGCGACCCGGCGGCGTACGTCGTCGAGCAGGTACGCCGCCAGTTCGTCGCCCGTGAGGCCCACCCAGTCGGGTACCTCCGTGGGCCGCGAGGCGTCGTCGCCCGCCAGTTCCGCCAGCAGGGCGGGGCGCGGGCCCTTGTGGCCGCGCAGCAGGCTGATGACGGTGACCAGCGCGCCCGGTGCGCCGGCCGCGGTCTGGTCGAAGGCCCGCAGCGCCTGGTCCGGGGCGATGTCGGCGGTGCCGCGGGCGGCCAGTTCGACGTCGGTCGCCTCGGCCGAGGTCGCCATGCCCATCCCCCGCCAGCTGGTCCAGGCGATACTCACGGACTCCTGCGCGCCGCCGGTCCGCCGGTGGGCGGCGAGGGCGTCGAGGTAGGCGTTGGCCGCGGCGTACGCGCCCTGGCCCGGCAGGCCGAGGAGCGGGCCCGCCGAGGAGAAGAGGACGAAGAAGTCCGTCGAACCCGGCGGGAACAGCTCGTGCAGGACCAGCGCGCCCTCCGCCTTGGGCCGCATCACCTCGCGCAGCGCGCTCGCCTCCAGGCGGTGCATCATCGCGCTGTGCACGGTGCCCGCGGCGTGGACGACGCCCCGCACCGGCGGGAGCCCGAGCGCGTCGAGCGCGGCCCGGGTCGCCTCCAGGTCGGTGATGTCCACGGCGACGGTGCTCACCGTGACCCCGGCGGACTCCAGCCTGCGCAGCGCGCCGACCCGCCGGTCGTCGTCGGACCACGCGGCGCGCGGCGGCACCGCGGTACGGCCGAGGAGGACGATGCGGCGGGCACCACGCTGGGCGAGGTGCTCGGCCAGTTCGAGGCCCAGCACACCGAGGCCGCCGGTGATCAGATACGTACCGTCGGCGCGGCAGCTGAACGGCTCGGCGTCCGGCACCGGCGACGCGGGGACCAGACGGGGCACGTGGACCGCGCCGTCGGCGACCGACAACACCGGCTCCGAGGGCCGCAGATGGAGCAGATTGAGCAGCAGCGCGGCGCTCACCTCGTCGGGCGGGCCCGCCGGCAGGTCGACGACACCGCCCCAGAACTCGGGGTGTTCGCCGGCCACCACCCGGCCCATGCCCCACAGCGGTGAGCCCGCCAGGTCGCCGATCGAGGCCGCGTCCCGTACGCCCGCGGTCAGGCACCACAGCAGCGGCTTGCGGCCGGGCAGGGAGGCGATCTCGGCGACGATGCGGGCGAACTCGACCGCGATGTCGGCCGGTTCGGCGGCGGCCGGGGCGAACAGCACATGGTCGGCGTCGGTGACCGCGGTCGCGTCCACGCTCACCGTGGCACCGTGCGCGGCGCACGCCGGGACCAGGGAGCGGGCGAGATCGGTCGGGCCGAGCACCAGAACCGTGTGGTCGGGCAGCGCGGTGTGCACCTCGGTGTCGACCGGGAACTGCTGCCACTCCAGGTCGAACCGGCCGCTGGTGCTCTGCTCCTCTCCGGAGAGGTCGCCGTCGAGCTCCCCGTAGTGCAGACCGCGCAGGGTGAGGACGGAGTCGTCCTCCTCGCCGTCGACGGTGCCGCGGATCTCCACGTGCACGGTCGTGGGCCGGGCGGGGTCGAGACGCACGGTGATGGCGGCTCTGCGCGGCGGCGGACCGGAGCGGGTCACCTGGTCGATGTGCGCGGGCATGCGCAGCACGCCGGGGCCGGAGAAGATGACCGACGCCATCGACAGGGCGGCGTCCAGGACGGCCGCCCAGCTGCGGTCGAGTTCGGCGGTCGCGACGGCCGTCAACGTACCTTCGCCGCGGCGCAGTTCCTCGATCTGCCACGGGTATCCCATGTCGGCGACACCGAGTTCGGCGAGCCGCTCGATGACATGGCCGGGGTCGAGCACCTCGGGGGCGTCCGCGTCAGAGGCCGGCGCCGCGGGCTCTCCCCCGCCGACGGTGGCCAGGGTGTGTGTGGACCAGGCCGTGTCGGGCGCGCCGAGCTTGCGGGAGACCAGCCGCAGACCGGTGTCGTCGCGGACGATCTGCACCTCCCGGGTCTCCTGCTGCGGCACGACGACCGGCTGGCGCAGCCGCAGGTCGGTCAGAACGTCGGTGCGGCCGGCGGAGAGGAAGGTGTTCACGAGCACGGCGGCCGGGACGATCTCGGTGCCGAGGACGGGGTGCCGGCGCGGATAGGGACGGGTGCGCAGGTCCAGCGTGGTCTGCCAGATCCGCAGCCGGGAGGCGTGCACCGCGGTCTCGGTGCCCAGCAGGGTGTCGACGGGCGACTCGGTGAGTCCCCGGGCGTCGACCCAGTGCCGCTCGTGCTGCCAGGCCGTCGTCGGCAGATCGGCACGGTGTCCGGCGGGCTGGAGGACCGACCAGTCGACCGGCACGTTCGCGCAGTGCAGACGGGCCAGCGAGGTGAGCAGCGTGGTGCGTTCGGTCTTGTTGCGGCGCAGGGTCGGTACGACCAGCGCGCCCGGCACGTTGGCCGTGGTCTCCGTGACCGAGTGACTGACCACGGGGTGAGCGGAGATCTCCAGGAAGGTCCGGTGCCCGTCCTCGACGGCGGCCTGTACGGCGTCGACGAACCGGACGGGGTTGCGCAGGTTCGCCGCCCAGTAGGTCGCGTCCTGCCTGCGGGTGGACCGCGGGTCGTCGAGAGCGGTGAGGTAGAGCGGTACGTCCGCGGCCTTGGCCTCGATGTCCGCGACGGCGACGGCGAGATCGGCGCTGATCTCGTCCATGTGCGAGCTGTGGAAGGCGACGTCGGAGTCGACCCGGCGGACGGTCCAGCCGAGCGCGGCCCACTGCTCGGCGGCCTCGTCGACGGCGGTGATGTCTCCGGCGACGACGGTCGAGGTGGGAGAGGCGGCGATGGCGGCGCACAGCGAGCCGTCGGTGCCGATGGTGTCGCACGGCGAGTCGTCGGTGCCGATGGTGTCGCGCACCTCGTCGAACGGCCGGTCCACCATGATCATGGCACCGTTGCCGGCCACCTTGCGCAGCAGAGCGGAACGGCGGCACACCAGCCGGGCGCCGTCGGACTCGGACAGCACACCGGCGACGACGGCCGCGGCGATCTCGCCGACGGAGTGGCCGATGATCGCGCCGGGGACGACCCCGTAGCGCCGCCAGACCTCGGCGAGGCCGATCTGCATGGCGAAGAGCATGGACTGGATGATGTCGACGGAGCCGAGCTCCCCGCTGGTGAGCACCTCGCGCGGGGTGAGGCCGAGCTCCTCGGCGTAGATGGGGCCGAGGCGGTCGATGGCCGCGGCGAACACCGGCTCGTCGTCGAGCAGTTCGCGGCCCATGCCCGACCACTGGGCGCCGTGGCCGGAGAACACCCAGACCGGCGCGCGGGACGGGCCCGACGCGTCGCCGGTGACGACGGCCGGGTGGGTCTCGCCTTCGGCCAACGCCCGCAGACCGGCGGTGAGTTCGTCCTTGTCCGCCGCGACGACGACACCGCGTCCGGCGAGGTGTGCCCGGCGCCGGGCGAGGGTGTGCCCGATGTCGGCGAGGTCGTGCGCGCCGAGGCCGTCGGCGAGACGCGCGGCCTGCGCGGCGAGCCCGGGCTCGTTGGCGGAGGAGACGGGGTAGAGGGTGACGCCCGCGTGTCCGGGAGCCGCGCCCGTCCCCCCGGCCGTGTCCGCCGAGGCGTCCGCCTCCTGAGTGGCGTCCACCGGTGCCTGCTCCAGGACGGCGTGCGCGATCGTGCCGCCGTAGCCGTAACTGGCCACACCCGCCAGCCGCGGCCGGTTCACCGCCGGCCACGGTGTCGCCTCGGCGACCAGGCTCAGACCCGACTCGGCCCACGGGATGTCCTTGCGCGGCCCGTCGACGGTCAGGGTCGGCGGGATGACGCCGTGCTGCATGGCGAGCGCGGTCTTGATGAGACCCGCGACGCCGGCGGCCGCCTCGCAGTGACCGATGTTGGTCTTCACCGATCCGATCAGGCAGGGGCCCTGCCCGGGAGCACGGTCGCCCACGACCTCGGCGAGCGCGGCGGCCTCGATCGGGTCGCCGACCTTGGTACCGGTGCCGTGCGCCTCGACGTAGTCGACCTCGCCGGGTGCGACGCCGGCCGCCGCGTACGCCCGGCGCAGCAGATGCGCCTGAGCAGTCGGACTGGGCGCCATGATCCCGTCGGTGCGGCCGTCCTGGTGCACGGCGCTGCCGCGGACGAGCGCGATGACGCGGTCGCCGTCGCGCCGGGCGTCGGCGAGGCGCTTGAGGACGACGATGCCGCAGCCCTCCCCGCGGCCGTAGCCGTTCGCGGCCTCGTCGAAGGCCTTGGAGCGGCCGTCCGGGGAGATCGCCCCGGCGATGTCGAGGACGGTCGTCAGGCCGGGGCCCGCCATCAGCATGACGCCGCCGGCGAGCGCCACGGGAACCTCTCCGCTGCGCAGACTGGCGCACGCCTGGTGGAGTGCGACCAGTGAGGAGGAGCAGGCGGTGTCCACGGCGACGCTCGGGCCGCGGAGGTCGAGCGTGTACGAGATCCGGTTGGGCACTCCGCACAGCGAGGACCCGATACCGGTCCAGGCCTCGACGCCCGGCAGGTCCTCCAGGAGGCGGCGGCCGTAGTCGTCGGTGCCGACGCCGACGAAGACGCCGGTGTCGCTGCCCGCGAGGCTCGACGCGGGGATGCCGGCGTGCTCCAGCGCCTCCCAGGCCACCTCCAGCGCCATGCGCTGCTGCGGGTCGAGCTGACGTGCCTCGGTGGCGGACATGCCGAAGAAGGCGGCGTCGAAGCCGCTGATGTCGTCGACGAAGGCGCCGTTGGAGATCACCCTCGACAGGACGGCGGCGTTCTCCCGGGACTGGGCGCGCTGCGGCGCCCACCGGTCCTCGGGTATCGGTCCGGACGCGTCGCCCGCGTCCATCAGCAACTCCCAGAGCGCCTGCGGGGAGTCGACGCCACCGGGGAAGCGGCAGCCGATGCCGACGATGGCGATCCGGTCCTCGGGGCTCGGCGGCAGGGGGGACATCTCACTCACCATGGGTCACCGCTTACGGGTCGGGCGTCGTCCGCTGTGGACGACGGGAGGACGGGAGAGGGCCGGCCGGGGCCGGCGGGGTGCGGACGGGCCGTCGGATGCGCGCAGCTCGGAGCGGCTCATGCGTACATGACCGCCTTGTCCCAGTCCTCGCCCTCACCGAACAGATAGCGGGCCTTGAGGATGTCGCGCTGTGCGGTGAGCGCCTCGGAGGGGACCAGCGTGCCGAGGGGAAGGCCGGTGATGCGGTGCGGTACGCCGAGCTCGCGGTCGATGAGTCCGGTCAGTTCCTTGACGGCCCGCTCGCGGGTCGCGTCGGGGGCCTCGAACTCCACCCGCAGCACGTCCGGGTGGGCCATCGCGCGCCAGAACATCACGTCGTACTCGAAGGGCAGGCTGAACACCAGCTCCTCCAGGCGCTGTTGGGTGACCGTCGCGGAGCCGACGGTGTAGCCGGTGCCGGAACGGCCGAGCACCCGGACGGTCGGCAGCAGCCAGCCGCAGGTGCAGTCGGCGGTGGACACCTCGACGTCGTCGGCGAGGTTGTAGCGCAGCAGCGGCATGGCCTCGCGGTAGAGCGGGGTCACCACGAGCTGGCCGCGTCCGGAGTCGGAGAGTTCGCCGGTGGCCGGGTCCCACACCTCGAAGACGGCGCGGTCGGCCCACAGGTGCAGGGAGCCGTCCGGGCACTGGCCGGCGATGGTGCCGGTCTCGGTGGAGCCGTACTCCTCGACGACGGGGATGCCGCCCCAGATCTCGCTGATCCGGCGGCGGCGCACCTCGGTGAGGGGCTCGGCGGCGGTGAACATCGCCCGCAGGGCGGGGAAGTCCTTGTCGGGGCGGAGGCCCGCGGCCTTGGCGGCCGCCGCCAGCATCATGATCTCGGTGGGGTTGCACCAGGTCAGCGAGACGTCCAGGGCGCGCATCACCCGCACCATGCGCGGCAGCGGGGTGGCGAGCGAACGGGCGTCGCCGGGCACGATGGTGGCACCGCGCAGCCGGCCTGCGGCCTGGGCGAGGTGTGCGGTGATGACCAGGCCGTAGGGGGTGCGGACGAGGAAGGTGTCCGACGGACGGATGCCGACCCACTTACGTGCGTACCGCTCGGCCAGGTCGGCCCAGTCGTCGTCCGTGTAGTACGAGGCGGTCGGGTCCCCGGCCGTGCCGCTGGACTCGTGGTAGGTGGCCAGCTTCTCGCGGTCCACCGCGAGCATCCCGAACGGGTACTGGTCGCGCAGGTCCTGCTTGGTGGTCAGTTCGATGCCGGCGAAGTCCTCCGCACCGGCCGGTGCGCTGCGGCCCCGGTAGCGGGCGGCGTAGAACGGCGAGCGCATCGCCTGGGCGAGCACCCTCGGCAGCTCCGCCCGCTGCAACTGCGCGAGTTCGGCTGGACTTGACCAGTCGCCCGGTTCCGGACGCGACCACGACATCGGATCTCCCTCGTCTGTGCCCAGGGGGCCGCGGGCTGTGGCACGCGGCGGCTACGCGCTCAGCACAGCACCGCGCCACACGGAGGGGCCCGAGTAGTCGCTACTCAATTCGGCCACCGCCACCGGCCCGCGGAGCGTGTATCGCCGCTGCACAGGCCGGTGCCGGATAGACAGTGTCTAAGAGGAGGTGGATGAGTACCGCCTACTCATGAGGGCCGGGATCGCAGCTGTTGTGCTTGCCGCCAAGGCCACCCACCCACGAAGGAGTCGGCGCGATGAGGACCGAGAACCTGTATCTCGCCGGGATCGGCAGTCATCTGCCTCCCCTGTACCCGGCCGAGCGCGCGGTCGCGGAAGGTCTGTACGACGAGGCTGCCCGGCAGGCGTCGGGCATGCGGTCCGCGGCCGTCAGCGAGTCGACCCCCGCGCCCGACATGGCGATCGACGCGGCCCGCGCCGCGCTGGCCGAGTCCGGCCACGGCCCCGACGACATCGGCATCCTGCTGCACAGCTACACGCACCACCAGGGTCCTGACGGCTGGTCGGCCGTGCACTACATCCTGAACAACACCGTCGACCGCCCGGTGCCGGCCGTCGAGATCAAGCAGGGCTGCCTCGGCATGCTCGCCTCGGTGGAGGTGGCGGCCAACCGGCTCGCGGCCAACCCGACGCACGAGGCCGCCCTCATCACCACCGGCGACAACTACTCGACACCGGGGGTGGAGCGCTGGCGCGCCTCCGGTCTCTTCGTGCTCGCCGACGCCGGCTCGGCCGTCGTCCTCTCGCGGCGCGGCGGCTTCGCCGAGATGCTCGCCCTCGGCTCGCTGTCCGACTCCTCGATGGAGATCCTGCACCGCGCCGGTGAGGAGCTCTTCCCGCCCGGTGTCACCCGCGGCCGCGGACTGAACTTCGCCGAGCGCGCGGAGAAGGTGCGTGAGCAGTGGGCCGCCGGACAGGCGCCGCCCATCAAGAACTTCGGCGACCGCGTCGCCGAGATCGCCGAGCGCACGCTCAAGGAGGCGGGCCTCACGTTCGACCAGATCGACCGGGTCTGCCACGTCGGCTTCGGCCGGCCGGCACTGGAGGCGATGTTCCTGCTGCCGCTGGACGTCCCCGAGGACAAGGACGTCTGGGACTACGTCAGCACCGTCGGCCACACCGGCGCCGCCGACCTGTTCCTCGGCCTCGAACACCTCTGGCGCTCCGGCCAGGTCGGCCCGGGCGACAACGTCCTGCTGATCGGCGCGAGCACCGGCATGGAGGCGGGCGCCGCCGTCGTCCGCATCACCGAATCCGCACCCGAAGCCGAGTAGGAGAGCCACCCATGCTTGCCGGATGCACTCCCTGGCCGTCCGATGTCGCTCAGCGCTACCGCGAGCAGGGCATCTGGCGCGGCGAGACGCTCGGCACGGTGCTGCGCGACGCCGCGCAGCAGTACGGCTCCGCCACCGCGCTCGTGCACGGCGGCCGGCGGATCAGCTACACCGAACTCGACCGCTGGGCCGACCGGCTGGCCGCCGGCTTCCTCGAGCACGGGGTGCGCGCCGACGACCGGATCGTGGTGCAGCTGCCCAACGTGCCGGAGTTCGTGGCGATCTCGTTCGCCCTGATGCGGATCGGCGCGAAGCTCGTCTTCTCGCTGCCCGCGCACCGCGCGACCGAGATCAGCCATCTCGTGGAGCTGAGCGGCGCCACCGGCTACGTCCTCCCCGAGACCCACCGCGGGTTCGACCACCGTGGCCTCGCACGGCAGGTGCAGGCCGGCAGCGACACCCTGCGCACCCTGTTCGTGCTCGGCGCGAAGACCGACGGCTTCGTCTCGGTGTCCGAGCTCGAACTCGCCACCCCCGACGCCGGGCCCCTGCCGGAGCCCGACGCGTCCGACGTGGCGTTCTTCCTGCTCTCCGGCGGGACCACGGCACTGCCGAAGCTGATCCCGCGCACCCACGACGACTACGCGTACCAGGCGCAGCGCGCGGCGGAGGTGTGCGAACTGACGCCCACCGACACCTATCTGGCGGTGCTGCCGATCGAGTTCAACTTCGCCTACGGCTGCCCCGGCGTGATCGGCACGCTGATGTCCGGCGGCACCACGGTGCTCGCCGACACCCCCAACCCGCTGGACTGCTTCCCCCTGATCGAGCAGCACACGGTCACCGTCACCTCGATGGTGCCCTCGATCATGCAGCTGTGGCTGGAGGCCGCCGAGTGGAGCGAGGACGACCTGAGCAGCCTGCGGCTGGTCCAGGTCGGCGGCGCCCGCATGCTGCGCGAGTTCACCGAACGCATCGCGCCCACGCTGGGCTGCTCGCTCCAGCAGGTGTTCGGCATGGCCGAGGGCCTGCTCACCTTCAGCAGGCCGGACGATCCGGCCGAGGCGGTGCTCACCACCCAGGGCAGGCCGATCTCGGACGCGGACGAGCTGCTCATCGTGGACGAGAACGGTGACCGGCTGCCCGCCGGCGGTATCGGCGAGCTGATCACCCGCGGTCCGTACACGCTGCGCGGGTACTACGGCGTGCCCGAGTACAACAAGCGCGCGTTCACCGAGGACGGCTTCTACCGCACCGGCGACCTCGCCCGGCTCACCGAGGACGGTGACCTGGTGATCGAGGGCCGGATCAAGGAAATGATCATCCGCGGCGGCGACAAGATCTCCGCGGGCGAGGTCGAGGACCATCTCCTGGCGCTCGACGGGGTGGCCGCCGCTGCGGTGATCGGCGTACCCGACGAGTTCCTCGGCGAGCGGATCTGCGCCTACGTCGTCGCGGAGGGGCCGCAGATGACGCTCGCCGCGCTCAAGCAGGCGGTCCACGCCCGCGGCGTCGCCGACTACAAGCTGCCCGACGCCGTCCGGTACGTGACCGAGCTGCCGCTCACCCCCCTCGGCAAAGTCGACAAGAAGGCGCTGGCCGCAACAGCCGCGTCCGAGCAGGAAGGCTGACGTGGACAACACCGACACCCGCACCCCGACCGAGCAGGATCTGCGTGAGGTGATCGCTCCGCTGCTCGGCATCGAGCCGGCGGCGATCGAGGCGGACGCCAACCTGGTCGTCCTCGGCCTGAGTTCGCTGGAGATCATGCGGCTCGTCAGCCGCTGGCGCAGGAACAAGGTCCCGGTCGAGTTCGACGCACTCGTCGCCGCACCGACGCTGAACGGCTGGCTCGCGCACTTCGCCGCCGGCGCCGTACCCGCCGCGGCCGAGCCCGAGGTGGCCTCATGAGCGCCCAGTTGATCACCGGCGGCACCGTCTACACGGCGGACGCCGAGGAGAGCGTGCACGCGAACGGCGCCGTCCTGATCGTGGACGGGACGATCGCCGCGGTGGGAGCGGCCGACGAGGTCGAGCGGGCCGTGGCCGCACTCGACCCCGCGCGGAAGACCGGGCTGAAGACGCGCGACGTCCGCGGGATGATGGTGCTCCCCGGATTCGTCAACGCGCACTGGCACGAGATGTTCGCCATGCGCTTCCCGATGCGCGGCGCGCTGCGGCCGGTCTCCGACCGTGACGACGAGGTCGCGTTCATGGGCGGCGGCGGCGACATGCACCAGATATCCGCCACCTTCGACCGGTTCGACGGCCTCATCGAGCAGATGACGCCCGACGAGGCGCAGGCCATCGCCGAGTACTCGATGTGGACGCAGCTGCGCGGCGGTGTCACCACCCTCGGCGACATGGGTTCGCTCAACCGCCCGCACTCGATGGTCGCCGCCGCACAGCGCGTCGGTATCCGCTTCTCCGCGAGCACCTGGGCGAGCGACGCGGTCTGCGCCCCCGACCAGGACCGCTTCGTGCGCACCCGGGACGCCGACGGCATCCTGGCGGACGTGGAGTCGCTGCTGCGGCTGGCGTCCGAGGACACCTCGGGCCGGCTGCGGTGCCGTCCGAGCGTCGCGTACGTCACCAACATGACCGATGAACTGGCGCGTGGCATGGCCGAACTCGTCGCCCGCCACGACACCGGTTTCGCGACCCACGTCGGGGCGCTGCGCAACGAGGTCGACCTGATGCGCAGGTACTACGGCGAGACCGGTGTGCGCCGGCTGGCCGAACTGGGCCTGGTCGACGAGCGGTTGATGGCGGGCCACTGCGCCTTCCTGGACGAGGACGAGCAGAAGCTGCTGCTCGCCGGCCGCGCCCACATCAGCCACTCCCCCGGCAAGTACGGCCCGTCCGGCGAGTCGTCGCTCACCGAGACCGGTGTCGTCCCGGCGCTGCGCCGGCAGGGGCTGGACGTCTCCCTGTCGACGGACGGTTCCTCGATGCCGAGCGCCGGCATCGCCGAGACGATGCGTGCGGCCTGGCAGATGTACAACGAGATGAGCGCCGACCAGACCGAGGTGCTGCCCAGCGACGCGCTGGCGATGGGCACCCGGATCGCGGCCAAGGGGCTGCGCTGGGACGACGCCGTGGGCAGCCTGGAGACGGGCAAGCAGGCCGACCTGGTGCTCGTCCGTACCGACGACTGGCGCTACCTGCTGAACCCGCGGCCGCTGGAGAGCTTCCTGTGGCTGGCCGGTTCGGCCGATGTGGACACCGTGATCGTGGGCGGCCGCACGCTGCTGTCCGGCGGCCGGGGTGTCGAGGTCGACGAGGCCGGTCTCCAGGAGCGCTACCTGGCCGCGCTCGGTTCGTTCACCACCCGCGCCCTGCGGGTGCCCGACGAGGTGGTCGGGCGTGTGCTCGGGCGGTGGACCCGATGACCGGGCCGCTGTCCGGGGTCGCCATGGTGACGGGCGCAGCCGGCGGGATCGGGGCGGAGGTCGTCCGCGCACTGGTGGACGCCGAGTTGCCGGTCGCGCTGATCGACCGCGACGTACCGGCACTGTGGGAGCTGGCGGCCGAACTCGACGCGACCGGCGCCCGGGTGCTCGCGGTCGCGACGGACGTGACCGACAGCGCCGACGTGGACACCGCGGTCGCCAAGGTCGAGGTCGAGCTCGGGCCGATCGAGTACCTCGTCAACGCCGCCGGGGTACTGCGCAGCGGTCCGGCGGCCGAGCTCAGCGACGAGGAGTGGGACACGACCTTCGCCGTCAACGCGGGCGGGGTGTTCCACACCAGCCGGGCGGTCGCCCGGGTGATGGTGCCCCGCCGGCGCGGGGCGATCGTGACGGTCGCCTCCAACGCGGCGGCGACGCCCCGGATGTCGATGTCCGCCTACGCGGCCTCCAAGGCGGCCTCCGCGATGTTCACCAAGTGCCTGGGCCTGGAGCTGGCCGGACACGGCATCCGGTGCAACGTCGTCGCGCCCGGCTCGACCCGCACCCCGATGCTGACCGCCCTCCAGGGCGACGCCGCCGAGCGTGCGTCGGTCGACGGTGTGCCCGCCGCGTACCGCGTCGGCATCCCCCTCGGCCGGATCGCCGAACCCGCCCACATCGCCGACGCGGTGCTGTTCCTGCTCTCCGAGCGGGCCGCCCACATCACCATGCACGACCTGACCGTAGACGGCGGCGCCGCGCTCGGTGCCTGAGCGGACCCGCGAGCAGACCCCCGCGAGAATCCCCCGCGAGAAGAGGACACGACCAGTGGCGATTGCGCCGATCGACTCCTATCCCATGCCGCGGCCCGCCGAACTGCCCGCCAACACCGCGGCGTGGACCGTCGACCCCCGCCGGGCCGTGCTGCTGGTGCACGACATGCAGCACTACTTCCTCGCACCGTTCGCCGAGGGCGGGCTGCGGGCGGAGCTGCTCGACGCCGTCGCCGCGCTGCGCGAGAGCTGTGAGCGTGCCGGTGTCCCCGTCGTCTACTCGGCCCAGCCCGGCGGTATGACCCCCGATGAGCGGGGCCTGCTGCAGGACTTCTGGGGGCCGGGCATGTCCGCGGAGCCCGCGGACCGGGGCATCCCCGACGTCATCGCCCCCGGCGAGCGGGACACCGTGCTCACCAAATGGCGGGCCAGCGCGTTCCACAACAGCGGTCTGCTCGAACTGATGTCCGCGCAGGGCCGCGACCAACTCGTCATCTGCGGCATCTACGCCCACGTCGGCATCCTGCTCACCGCCTGCGACGCCTTCGCCCACACCATCCAGCCCTTCGTCGTGGCCGACGCGATCGCCGACTTCACGCCCGAGTTCCACCGGATGGCCCTTCAGTACGCGGCGACCCGGTGCGCCATGACCGTGCCGGCCGCGGCGGTGCACGACGCGCTCGCGACGGCGTCCACCGTGTCCGTAGGAGACGCCTCATGACCTCCCTCGACGAACTGGCTGCGGGCGGACGAGCGTTCGCCGTGCTGCACCGCCCCGAGAGCGACCGGCCCGATACGGTCGACCTGCTGCTCGGCGACTTCACCGAGGCCGGCACGACGGCCGGCCTGCCGGTCGTCGACGACGGCGCGCCCGACCGTCACGAGACGCTCGTGCTGCTGCCGTACCGGGTGATCGGCGAGCGCGGCTACGACCATCACGACGACGGCGAGCCGCTGCTGGCGATGAACATCCGTGAGCAGTCGCGGCTGCCCGTGGACGAGGTGCTCGACCAGGTACTGGCCTGGCCGATCGAACTCGCCGCGGACGAGGGCACCTTCGACCTCGACGACGAGGCGTACGGAGACCTGGTGCGCCGGGTGCTCGCCGAGGAGATCGGTCACGGCTCCGGCGCCAACTTCGTCCTCAAGCGCACCTACCTCACCGAGATCCCCGACTGGTCGGTGCGCACCGCGCTGGCGTTCTGGGGCCGGCTGCTGCGCGGCGAACCCGGCGCGTACTGGACCTTCCTCGTCCACACCGGCGAGCGGACCTTCATCGGCGCCAGCCCCGAGCGCCATGTGAGCCTCGACGGCGGGGTCGCCGTGATGAACCCGATCAGCGGGACCTACCGCTATCCCGACGGCGGGGCGAGCACGTCCGGGCTGCTGGAGTTCCTCGCCGACAGCAAGGAGACCAACGAGCTCTACATGGTCCTCGACGAGGAACTGAAGATGATGAGCCGGGTCTGCGACGACGTGCGCGTGGTGGGGCCGCGGCTCAAGGAGATGGCCCACCTCGCCCACACCGAGTACCGCATCGTCGGCCGCAGCGACCGCGACGTGCGGGAGATCCTGCACGAGACGCTCCTCGCGCCCACCGTCACCGGCAGCCCCGTGCAGAGCGCCTGCCAGGTGATCGCCAAGATCGAGCCCGCGGGCCGCGGTTACTACGCGGGCGTCGCCGCCCTCATCGGCCGCGACGCGGCCGGTGCGCGGCGGATGGACTCCGCGATCATGATCCGCACGGCGGACGTCGACGCGCAGGGGCGGATGCGGATCGGCGTCGGCGCGACGCTCGTACGCGACTCCGAGCCCGCGAAGGAGGCGGCGGAGACCGCGGCGAAGGCGGCCGGGCTGCTCGACGCGCTGCACCGGATCGCCCGGCGCAGGCGTCCCGCCGGGCACAACGAGCATCCGCAGATCAGAGCGGCGCTCGCCGAACGCAACCGGCCGCTGTCGGACTTCTGGCTCGCGCCCGCAGCGCCCCGCCCGGCCGACCGCGGCCGGCTGCTGATCCTGGACGCCGAGGACACCTTCACCGCCATGGGCGCCCTCCAGCTCCGCTCGCTCGGATTCGACGTCACCGTCCGCCGGTTCGACGAACCGCACCGGCTGACCGGGTACGACCTCGTGGTGCTGGGCCCCGGGCCGGGCGACCCCCGCGAGGAGAACCACCGCAAGATCGCCTATCTGCGGGCGGTGACCGGCTCCCTGCTCAATCTGCGGGTGCCGTTCGTGTCGGTGTGCCTGAGCCACCAGGTCCTGTGCGGACTGCTCGGGCTGCCGCTGCGGAAGCTGGACTTCCCCAACCAGGGCGTACGGCGGACGGTCGATCTGTTCGGCACCGAGGAGCAGGTCTACTACTACAACACCTTCGCCGCACACACCGACAGCGATCTGCTGGAGAGCCCGCTGGTCGCGGACTACGTCGACGTCGCACGCGACCCTGCCACCGGCGAGGTGCACGCCCTGCGCGGGCCCGGGTTCACGTCGGTGCAGTTCCACCCCGAGTCCGTGATGACCCGTCACGGCTCGGCCATCCTGGACAACCTGGTCACCGGCGCGCTCGCTCCGGTGCCTCACAGAGTGGAGCTCACGGCGTGACCACTCCCCTGGTCGGCGTCCCTTCCGTGCAGTCCGCGCCGAGTTGGCGCTCCCTGCCGGCCCGCCAGCAGCCGCAATGGCCGGACGCGTCCGCACTCGACTCGGCCGTTCAGACCCTGGGCCGCAGTCTGCCCCTCGTCTTCCCGCGCGAATGCGACCTCCTCAAGCGCCGGCTGGCCGCCGTCGCCCGTGGCGAGGCGTTCCTCGTCCAGGGAGGCGACTGCGCCGAGTCCCTCGACGCGGCCGACGCCGCCTCCATCGGCCGTACCGTCGCCACACTGCGGCAACTGGCCACGGTGCTCGGCCACGCCATGGCACTTCCGGTGGTCACGGTCGGCCGCCTGGCGGGCCAGTACGCCAAGCCGCGCTCGGCCTCCACCGAGACGAGGGACGGGCTCGAACTGCCCGTCTACCGGGGCGACGCCGTGAACGGCTCCGCCTTCACCGCGGCGGCCCGCACCCCCGACCCCCAGCGCCTCGTCCGCATCTACAACGCCTCCGCCGCCACCCTCAATCTCGTGCGGGCGTTCGGCATGCGCGAGCGGATGGGGGCGGCCGAAGCAGGCGACGGCCTGCGGGAGTTCGCGGCCGGATCGCCGTCCCGCGAGCGGTACGAGGAACTCGTCGCCGGGATCGAGCAGGCGGGCGGGCTCGTCCCGGCCGACGGTGTGCACACCCCCGGCGATCTGTTCACCTCGCACGAGGGTCTGCTCCTGGACTACGAGTCCGCCCTGACGAGGACGGACGTCGACACCGGCAAGCGGTACGCGGTCTCGGGCCATCTGCTGTGGATCGGCGAGCGCACCCGGCAGCTCGACGGAGCCCATGTCGCGTACTTCGCCGGCATCAGCAATCCGATCGCGGTGAAGGTCGGCCCGGGCATCGGCACCGACGAACTGCTGCAACTCATCGACAAGCTGGACCCCGAACGCGATCCGGGCCGGCTCACCCTCATCGTGCGGATGGGCGCCGAGCGCATCCGTGACGTCCTGCCCGACCTGATCGCCAAGGTGACGGCCGAGGGCATCCCCGTCGGCTGGATGTCCGACCCCATGCACGGCAACACGATCGGCGCGCCGTGCGGGCGCAAGACCCGCCGGTTCGACGACGTGCTCGACGAACTGTCCGGGTTCTTCGAGGTGACGAGCGGCCTGGGTGTGCACCCCGGCGGCGTCCACCTGGAGCTGACCGGCGACGACGTGACCGAATGCGTCGGCGGCGCCCCGGGCCTCACCTTCGACGATCTGCCCGACCGCTACCGGTCGCTGTGCGACCCCCGGCTCAACCGGGAGCAGGCGCTCGACCTCGCCTTCCGGCTCGCCGACACCCTCCCCGGCCGCCCGGGCGGCCGGCGGACACCGGCGGCCGGACGCCCCGGAGAGGGGCTCCGGCATGGCTGACACGACCACCGTCGCCGAACGGACCCCCGATACGGGGACGGCCACCGGCACCGGGGCCACCTATCTGTGGCTGCTGCCCGAACACGCCGTCACCACATTCGCCGCCGGCCTCGGCGGCGACCGGCTCCTCACCGAGGAGGAACGGGCCCGCGGGGCACGGCTGGTGACACCCGCCGCCCGGCAGCGGTTCCTGGGCCGCCGGCTGCTGAGCCGGTACGCGCTCAGCGACCGCACCGGCCGTCCGCTCGACAGCTGGCGGTTCACGACCGGACGGTACGGGCGCCCCGAGACCGAACCGGACACCGACGGTGTGCGGTTCAGCCTCTCCCACACCGAAGGCCTGATCGTCTGCGCCGTCACCCACGGCCGGTCGTGCGGCGTCGATGTGGAGGGGACGACGGCCTCCGCCGAGTCGGCGCACTACATCAGCAGGTTCTTCGCCGCCGACGAACTCCTGGAGCTCGCCGCGCTCGACCCCGCGGACCTGGTCGCCCGGGTGGGCGACCTCTGGGTCCTCAAAGAGGCCTATCTCAAAGCACAGGGCACCGGACTGCACCGGAGCCTCGCGGGTTTCTCCTTCGCTTCGCGCGGACCGGCCGCCGGGCGCCGGATCACCGTGCACGACACCGAACAGACCGGCCCGTCCGCCGGCTGGTCCTTCGAACTCCTCCGCCCGACCTCCCGGCACCTCCTCGCCCTCGCGATCGAGGGCGCGCACCCCGGGGCGCTCCACCAGACCTGGCTGACCAGCACCTGAGGGCCGCCTCCGGCCCGAGAAACGACGATGGGAAGACCGATGAACCGAGAACTGGACATGACTGTCGCCCTCTTCCCCGGGCAGGGCGCGTACCGCCCAGGCACCCTCAAGGGACTCTGGGAGCGTGGCGACGACGCCGTGCGCTCCACCTTCGAAGAGGTCGACGCCGTCGCCAAGGACCGGCTCGGCCGCGCGGTGTCGCCGACGGTCTTCCAGCCCTCTCCGCCCAGCCCCGCCACCCTGCTGGAGACCGCCCCGGACACCCTCCAGCTGGCTGTCTTCACCGCCTCCGTCGCCACCCACCGGCTCCTCGCCGAGCGCGGTGCCCCCGCGTCGGTCCACCTCGGCCACAGCCTCGGTGAGATCGCGGCACTGACCTGCGCGGGCGCCTGGGACCTGGCCGACGCGGCCGCGGTGCTCTGCGAGCGCATATCGGTCGTCCGCGAACACGACCGCAGCGACGGGAAGATGCTCGCCCTCGGCTGCGGACGGGGACGCGCCGAGCAGGTGGTGGCGCTGATCGGCCACCCGGATCTCGTCCTCGCGGTCGACAACAGCGCGAACCAGTCCGTCCTCTCCGGTCCCGCCGATCTGATCGACACGGCCGCGGCGATCGCCGGCCGGATCGGCATCACGGCGACGCAGCTGCGCTCACCGCACCCGTTCCACAACCCGCTGCTGGGCCAGGCGCGCCGCCGGCTCACCGAGCGGATCGCCTCCTTCACCAGCCGTCCGCTCGAGGTCCCGGTGTACTCGCCGATTCTGGGCCGGTTCTACCGCGACGGGGACGATCTGGCCGAGCTGCTGGCCCTGCACCTGGTGACGCCGGTCGAGTTCGGCACGTCGATCTCGGCCCTGCACGCGGCGGGAGCCCGGGTGTTCGTCGAGGCGGGCGCGGGCCGTGTGCTGACGGCCCTGGTCGAGCAGTCCCTGCCGGGCGCGCACGTGGTGGCGCCGCTGGCCGGGCGGGACGACGACGAGGGGCTCACCCGCGCGGCCGGTGTGCTGCGCCCGGCCCTGAGCGGAGCCCGGCCGTCGGCCCCGCCGGCCGCCGTCACCGCCGAACCGGGGGCCGCACCGAGCGCAACCGGGGCGCCGGTCACCATCGAACGCGCCGAACTGGCAGGACAGGTACGGGCGTTGTACGCCGAGGCCATGGAGTACCCCGAGGAGGTCTTCACGGACGACGTACTGCTGGAGGCGGACCTCGGTGTCGACTCGGTCAAGCAGACCGAACTGCTCAGCAGGCTCGGTGACCGCTTCGGACTGGGCATGCCGCCCGCCGGGCTGCGGGTCGCCGACTACGACACGTTCGGCAAGGTGGTCGACTTCGTGGCCGCCGGTGCCGCGGACGGCGCCTTCGCGGGAAGCGCGGCGGTCCGGTGAATGACCGACACCCTGTGACCGACGGCGAGTTCGCCGGACGGATCGCCCTGGTCACCGGCGGCGCGGGAAGCGTCGGCCGGGTCGTCGTGGAACGGCTCGCCGAGCGCGGCGCGACCGTCCTGCTGAACTGCTTCCACTCGTACGACTCCGCCAAGGAACAGGCACGTGCCCTCGTCGGCCGCGGTCTCGACGTACGCGTGGTGCGGGCCTCCGTGGCCCGCCCCGCGCAGGTCGAGCGGATGTTCGCGGAGATCGGCGACGAACACGGCCGGCTCGACATCCTGGTCAACAACGCGGCCGCGGGATCCTTCGTCCCCTTCGACGAGATCACCGAGGAACTGCTCGACCGCACATACACCACCAACGTCAAGGGCCCCCTGTGGTGCGCCCGTTACGCGCGCCCGCTGCTCGCCGCGTCCGGCGGGCGGGGTGGCGCGATCGTCAACGTCTCCTCGCTGGGAGCGACGACCACACCCGCCAACTACCTGCCGGTCGGCGTGTCGAAGGCCGCGCTGGAGGCCCTGACCCGCTACCTCGCCGCGGAACTCGCCGAGGACCGGATCCGGGTGAACGCGGCCTCGTGCGGCCTCATCGACAACCCGGTCGGCCAGATGTTCCCGGCCTTCGCGGATGTCCGGGCCAACACGGTCGCGGCGACGCCCCTGGCGCGCCTCGGCCGCCCGGAGGACCTCGCGGAGGTCGTGCTGTTCCTCAGCTCGGAACGCTCGGGCTGGGTGACCGGCCAGACGGTCCTGGCGGACGGCGGGCTGACGCTGCTGCGCTCCGCGATGTCTCCGACGCGGGAGCCGGCGGAGGAGGCTTCCCCGTCGGAGACGGAGACGGTGTCGCCGCCGGTGGACGGCGCGAAGGTGTCGGCGGTGCAGGGAAGTTCGGACACGGTGACGGCCGGGGAAGCGTCGCTGTCTCCGGCGGAGGCTCCCGCCGGTCGGGTCACGAGCCGCACGGCAGCCGACCCCACTCCTGCCCGCCGCGCGGCCACCACCCGCCCCACCACCGTGCCCGAACTCGACGACGAGGAGTTCCTGCCCGCCGGGGAGACCGCCGTCTGCGGTGATGTGCTCCTCCCGGACGCGGCCGCACCAGCCGACTCCGCCGGACCGTCCGACGCAGCCGACGTGTCCGACCCCGCCGACCTCGCCGACCCCGCCGACCTCGCCGACCTCGCCGACGATCCCATCGCCGTCGTCGGCATGGGCATGGCCATCCCCGGAGCGTCCTCCCCGGAGGAGTTCTGGCGGCTCCTGATCGACGGCGCGGAACTCTTCGTCGACGCCCCCGCCGACCGGTGGGACATCGCACGGTTCCACCACGACGACCGCCGCGCGCCCGACAAGACCTACCAGCGGCGCTCGGGCTTCATCACCGGATTCCAGCCGCACGAGAACCTCCGGGCGGAGGGCCTCGCCGACGCCGGGCTCGACCACACCGCGCTCTGGCTGCGGCACAGCCTCCACCAGGCCCTCGACGGCGTACGCCGGACATCGGCGGACCGCTTCTCCTTCTGCGTCGGCTACACCCCCGACGGCAGCCAGCACCTGGAGGAGGCCTTCGTTCTGCGGTCCGCGCTGGACACGCTGGCCGAAGACGGCGACGACGCCCTCGACGGGCCCGTCGGGGACGCCCTGCGGCGTCGGTTCAGCCGCGGCGACGACCCCTCCGCCGCGTATCTCCCCCACCGCGTCGGCCAGGACGCCATGGACGGCATCCTGCCGTCCGGCACCCGGCTGCACATGGTGGACACTGCCTGCTCGTCCTCGCTCTACGCGATGGACCTCGGCGTGCGCGACCTGCTCTCCGGGCAGAGCGACATCGCCGTGTGCGGCGGTTCCTTCGCGCTGGCTCCGAGCGGCTCGATCCTGTTCGCCAAGCTCAACGGGCTCTCCGCGGGCGGTGCCGTACGGGCGCTGGACGCCGGCGCGGACGGTGCGCTGTTCTCGGACGGCGCCGGGCTCGTCGTGCTCAAACGGCTCTCGCGCGCCCGCGCCGACGGCGACCAGGTCCTGGGCATCGTCTCCGCGATCGGTCTGTCCGCCGACGGCCGCGGGAAGGCCATCTACGCACCGGCTCCCGCGGGCCAGGAGCTCGCCGTGGAGCGGGCGTTCGGCCGCAGCGGCCTCGGCCCGGACGACGTGGACTGGATCGTCGCCCACGCCACCGGCACCCCGGCGGGCGACGAGGCCGAGTTCACCAGCCTCGCCCAGCGCTACTCGGGCAGCCGCAGCACGCTGGTGACCTCCAACAAGTCCCTGGTCGGGCACTGCGGTTGGGCCGCCGGTGTCGTGTCGGTGATCCACACCCTGCTGGCCCTGCGCCACGACACGATCCCCGCGCAGTACCGCTTCGAGCGGCTGCCGGACGCGCTCGCCGGACAGGGGGACGGCCTCACGGTGCCGGAGCAGCCGGTGCCCTGGCCGGCCGACGCCCACCGCCCCCGCCGTGCCGCGGTGTCGGGCTTCGGCTTCGGCGGCACCAACGCCCACATGATCATCTCCGAGGATCACCGGAGCACCCGCTCCGGGCACCCGGCGGCGCTTCCCGCGCCGCTCGGCGAGGATCTGGTCGTGGTCGGCTGGTCGTCCCAGATGCCGGGCAGTCCCGAGGCCGACGAGGTCGCGGCTTGGGCGATGGGCGGGTCCGGCGAGGACTTCGAGCCGTCGTTCGGGCCGGCGTACCCCGTACCGCCGTTCCAGGAACTGCGGATGCCGCCGCCCACCGCGCGGACCACCGACCGTACCCAGCTGATGATGGTCCGCTGCATGCAGCGGCTCGACGAGCGGGTACGCGAGCTGTGCCTGCGCCACCACCGGACCACCGGCGTGGTGGTCGGCCACACCGGCGCGACCCGCAACGCCCTGCTCTACAAGACCCGCGCCTATCTCGACGAGATCGGTCACGCGGTGGCCGGGGCGGGTGAGCCGGCCACGACGGCCAAATTCCTTCAGCGCCTGGAGGAACGGGCGACCGGGCTGATCGCCGCACCGACCGAGGACTCGTTCCCCGGCGAGATGCCCAATGTCATCGCGGCCCGGCTGTCCAACTACTTCGACCTGCGGGGACTCAACATCACGGTCGACGCGGGCGAGGCATCGCTCCTGGAGGCGTTCGACGTGGCCGGCTCGTACCTGGACTTCCAGGAGATCGACGTCGCGCTCGTGGCGGGCGTCAACGGAACGGCACTGCCCGGGTGGAACGACACCGCGGGCCGTCGGGCCGCCGAGGGCGCCTTCCTCTTCGTCGTGACCCGCAGGTCCCTCGCCGAGGAGGCCGGCCTGCCCGTGCTGGCCGTCATGGAAAGGAGCGTGGCAGCGTGACCGCCCCGCGCCAGGGTTCCACGACCCTGCTGGGCGCCGAGGGCGCCCGCGAACTGATCGCGTTCCTCACGGCGTCCGGCCCCGTCCGGACACCGTCGGGCGGGACCGCCGTGATCGAACGCGCCGTCCAGGAGGGCGGCCCGGTCCACCGGCTGCGCCTGCGCCACCCGGACGCGCCGCGCCCTGCGACCGAACCAGGGCGTACGAACGCCGAGCAGGCCCCCCGTCCGACCACCGAACCGGCACCGCGTACGAACGCCGAGCAGGCCCCCCGTCCGACCAACGAACCGGCACCACGCCCGACCACCGGACCCGAGCCGGCCGCACCGCCCGAGCCGGCATCCGCCGAGCAGGCACCCCCGGCCGCACCCCACCTCCTCGACCGGCACGTCCTCCGGCTCGCCCCCGCGGCCCGTCCCGCGCCCGGCGGCGGACCCGTGCCGCCGCTCTTCCCGCCCGCCACCGTTGTGCTGACCGACCGTCACACCACCCTGGGCGCACGCGAACTGCACCCCGACAGCACCGTGCTGACACCGCTCCAGGACGAGAGCGTCGAGACCGCCGTGCTGCGTGCGCGGCCCCGGCATGTGCGCGTCCTGGTCGATCTGTCGCAGGAGGATCCGCTCGCCGGGCCCTCCGAGCGGCTGCTCCGACTGCACGACGCGGTGTTCCGTACGGCCAAGGCCTGCGCCGAACTGCCCGACAGGCCCGAGTCGTTCGCCGTCGTCGTCCTCGGCGGCATCGACGCGTCCCGTGTGCCGCATCCCTGCACCGGTCTGTTCACCGGGTTCGTCAAGAGCCTGGCGCTCGAATGGCCCGCCTCCTCGGTGGTGGCCGTGGTCCACGACGCCACCGAGCTGTCGGCGGCCGAGACGGACGCCGCCGCCGAGACCCTGGCCGCACAGATGCTGCCCGTCGTCTCGTTCGCGGGCGGGACCCGGCTCCTGTGGCAGGCCGTCCCGGAGCGGGGGGCCGTCCGGGCTTCCGCCGCCCCGAACGGGTACACCGTCGTCGCGGCGGGCGGCGGTCGCGGTATCGGCGCCGAGCTGCTCACCGCCCTGGCGCGCCGCGACCGGCCCCGGCTCCATGTCATCGGCTCCACCCGGCTCGACTCGGTGACGTCGGAGGATGCCCGGCTGACCCGCAAGGACTTCATCCGCGCGCGCAGCACCGGGCAGGACCGGCTCACCGTGAAGGAGGCGAACGCCGCCTTCGACCGGCTGTCCGCCGCCGTCGAGGTGCAGGCCAATCTGCGCGCCCTGGAGGACATCTGCGGTCCGGACAGGGTCTCGTACCACGTCTGCGATCTCCGTGACCGCGACGCCGTGGACACGGTCGTCGGGCGGATCACGGCGGCCGAGGCGGACGGCGTCGATCTGCTGCTCGACATCGCCGGCACCAACCGCGCCGCGTCGGTGGACCAGAAGAGCCTGGACGACTTCCGTACCGTCCGCGATCTGAAGGTCCGCAGTTACGCGAACCTCAAGGCCGCGTTCGGCGACCGGCAGCCGCGCCGCTGGTGCAACTTCGGCTCGTTCGTCGGCTTCACCGGCCAGACCGGGGAGACCGACTACGGCGCGGCGAACGACTACTTCAACACCGCGGCCCTGCACAGCGTGTCCCGGGGGCTGCGCGAGTTCACCATCGGCTGGACGCTGTGGCGGGACGTGGGCCTCGGGTCGACGCCGATCATGCGTACCTTCCTCGCGAAGAGCGCGCAGTTCACCGCCATGCCCACCCCGGAGGGGATCGACCACTTCCTGCACGAGCTCGACCAGGCCGAACAGAACCCGGTCACCGTGCTGTTCGGCGAACCCGAGCGGGCCGCCATCGAGGCGGCCGTGCCCGGCTATCTGGAGTTCTGCCGGACCGGACCGGTACCCGCCGTGCCCGCGGCCGCCACGGCTCCCGCCCTGCCGGACTTCTTCGTCGACGACATCGTCGACCGGAGCACCGACGGGCTCACCGTGGTCCGCACCTTCAACCAGGAGCGGGACGCCTATCTCCACGACCATGTGGTCAACGGCTACCCCACCCTGCCCGGCACCTTCGTTCCCGAACTCGCCGCGCAGGCCGCCATGCACCTGGTGCCCGGCCGTGTGCCGGCCGTCCTGGAGGACATCCGGCTCGACTCGTTCCTGCGCGTCTACCGGCCGGGCCGCGACGAGACCAAACGCATCACCGCACGTCTCGTCTCCCACGGTCCGACGGAGAGCGTCGTCGACATCGAGGTGACGGGCGACGTCCTGGCCCCGAACGGGCGGCTGCTGGTCAAGGACCGCCGTCACTTCTCCGCGCGCGTACGGCTGCGGGACGAACCGGTCGCGGCGCCGCGCTGGGACCACTGGGACGACCAGGGCGCCGAGCGCATGGCCGACCCGTACCACCTGCCCAATCCGGCCGTCCTGCTGAGCGGGGTGTTCGTCTCCACCGGTGACACCCGCACCCATCCGCACGGCAGGCGCGCCCGCTACACGCCCGACCGGCCCGGCATCGAGCGCTGGTTCTCCGGACTCGTCGTGCCCTCCGTACTGCTCGACGGCCTGGCGCGGGTCTCCGTGCTCGACCGCAGCGACGGCGACTGGACCCCGTTGGCCGTCCCCCGCACCATCCGCCGCATCGATCTCTACGGCGGCCACACCGATGCCACGCTCGCCGCGGCGGGCACCCGGGTCGAGCTCTACTCACTGCCCTCGCGTCTCGACCTGGAGAGCGAGGAGGACAACCGGGCCGTGGCGGTCACCGCGGCCGGAGACGTCGTCCTGCAGATCAAGGACATGACCGGTGTCGTACTCGGCCATGTGAACCAGTCGACCGGCGAGTACCGCGAACGCCGGCGCCCTGCCGAGGAGGCAACATCGTGACCGAGGCACACGAACGGACGACCGCCGCACCGCCGGCACCCGAGGGCGTCTGCCCCGTGACCGGTGCCCGCGCGAAGCAGGTCGAGGGACCGACGAGCTTCCCGCTGTCCTCGCCCGTCATCTCCACCGTGGCGTACGCGTCCGACCCTCCGGGGTACTCGCTGCGCGCCCAGCAGAACCACGGCACCGTGGTGAAGCTGCCGATCCTGCCGCACAATCCGACCGTGCAGCTCTCCGCGCCGGACGCCATCCGCCGGGTGCTCCAGGGCAACGCCGACAACTATGCGCGCGGCGCGTACTACGAGGCGTTCGAACTGTTCATGGGCCAGGGGCTGCTCACCCTCGACGACGGCGACTGGCGCGGCCACCGCAAGGTCGTCAACCCCGCTTTCACCCCGAACGCGATCGCCGCCCGCGGGGCGCAGAGCGACGAGGCCGTCGCCGACCTGCTCGACCGCTGGGCCGAACACGCCCGTGCGGGACGGTCGTTCGACCTCTTCACCGAGTCCATGAAGCTGACCTGCCGGGTGATGGGTCTGGCGCTGGTGGGCAAGGATCTGTCCCAGGACGGCGGAGAGTTCGCGCAGGCCGTCTCGGTCGCCCTGGAGGCGATCTTCAAGAACGTCGGCTCGCTGGACAAGGCGATCCCGTCGTTCGTCCCGACCCCCTACCGCCGCCGTGTCGCGCGCGCCCGGCGCACCCTCGAGAGGGTCGTCGCCGAGGCCGCGCAGAACGTCGATCTCGGCGTGGGCGGCGAAGTGGCCACGCTCATCCGGGAGTCGGACCTTCCCGAGGACGCGCTCTGGGCCGACCTCGTCACGCTGTTCCTGGCCGGCGTCGAGACGACGGCGCTCTCGCTGTCCTGGACGCTCTACGAGGTCGCACGGGACGCGGGTGTGCGGGAGCGGCTGGAGGAGGAGACGGACCGGGTGCTGCGCGGCCGTATGCCCACCGCGCAGGACCTTTCCGAGCTCGGCTACGCGGGCATGGTCGTCGACGAGGGACTGCGGATGCATCCCCCGGTCTGGCAGTTCACCCGTGAGGCGATCGGCGACGACGTCCTCGCCGGCCATCACATCCCGGCGGGGACGCCTCTGCTCGTCTCCGTGTACGGGGCGCACTACAACCCCGAGCAGTGGGAGGACCCGGAGCGCTTCGACCCGGAGCGGTTCCGGCCGGGTGCGTCGCCGGCCCAGGACCGTTCGGCGTACCTGCCCTTCGGCGGCGGACGGCGTCAGTGCATCGGCAAGCGGATGGGTCTTGCGCTGCTCCAGCAGACGGTGGCGGCGGTGTCCGGCAGGTTCCGGCTCTCGCTCACCCGTGACGCGGCCCGCGAGGGTGCGTTCATCACGCTGTTCCCCAAGGGCGGCATCCAGGTGAAGGCCGAGGAGCGCCACCGATGACGACCACCAGCCCCGGGCCGGTGACGGCCCGGACGGCCACCGGGTCCGCGCCCGCCACGGCGCGGACGACCGCCGCCCCGGCCACGGATCAGTGGCCGGCGGTCCGGCCGCACCTCTCCTCGTTCGACCCGGACGCCTTCGTGCGTCCGGTCGACCGGTTCGTCTGGGAGCCGGTCCCCGTTCCGCACACCGGCCCCGCGCCGGACCGTCCGCTGGCCGGCCGCCGACTGCTGCTCGTCGGCGAGTCGGCCGCGCTGGTGGCCGCCGTGTCCACCGAACTCGGCGAGCGCGGCGCCCTGGTCGTGCGGTCCGATCCCGGCACGCCGCTGCGCGCGGAGGGCTGGGACGGCATCGTCGATCTCAATGTGATGGGCGAGACGTACGAACTGGGCGACACCGGCTGGCAGTCGGCGCTCACCCGCACCACCGAGGCGATCCGCGCCGCCTACCGGCGCTGGGCCGACGAGCCGCGCTTCGGGCGCCATGTCTATCTCGCCCTGACCCGGCTCGGCGGGCTCTCGGGCCACGGCGACGGCGAGGTGCCGCAGCCGCTGGGCGGCATCTGGGCCGGTCTCGCGAAGTGCCTGCCGCGTGAACTGCCCGCCGCCGGCATCGTCGTGGTCGATCTGGACCGCGCGGACGCCGGCGCGATCGCGGACGCGGTCGAGCGGGAGTACGTACGGCCGGATCAGTTCGAGGTCGGGTACCGCGACGGTGTGCGTCATGTGCTGGCGGGCCGTCCCGCCCCCGCGTGCACGCCCGGCGGGAGTCCGCCGGGCCCCGGTGACACCGTGCTGATCACCGGCGGTGCGCGCGGTGTCGGATTCGCGGCGGCCCGCGCGTTCGCCGAGTCCTTCGGCTGTCGTGTCGTCGTCACGGGCCGCGGAGAGCGCCCGGAGGCGAGCGAGGTGAACGCCCTCGACGACGAGGAGTTCACCGCCTGGCGCCGCCGCCGGATGTCCGGCGCGCGCACCCCGCAGGACCTCGCCGCCGCCCGGGGCGACATCCGCCGCGCGGACGAGAACCGTACGGTGCACCGCAATCTCTCGCAGGCGGCGGCCGACGGGCTGCGCATCGACTATCTGCGCTGCGACTGCACGGACGCGGGGCAGGTCGAGCAGGCCTTCGCCGCGCTCGGCGACGGCCCGCAGTTCGTGGTCCACAACGCCGGCATCGACGACCCCGCCCGCTTCGACCGCAAATCGGCCGAGTCCGTGGTGCGTACGGTCGACGTGAAGGTCACCGGCTTCGCGAATCTGGTGGCGGCGGTCCTCGCGCGTCCCGAACGGCGCGCCCGGCTACGCCTGTTGAGCAATGTCGGATCGCTCGCGGGCCGGATGGGCGGGATGGTCGGCCAGATCGACTACGCCGCGGGCAACGAGGCGCTCGCCCGGCTCGGCTTCTGGGCGCGTGACAATCTCGGACTGCCGGTGCAGACCCTGTGCTGGCCGACCTGGGAGCGGCTCGGGGTCATCGCGAACTACTCCGCCGCCGTCCGCTACGTCTCCACGCTCGACCCCGGCGAGGGCGCCCGGCGCTGGGTGGCGGAACTCGCCTCCGGCCACACCGACGAGGCCGTGTTCCTGGGCCGGATCGGGGCCGTACTGGCGCCGGGTCAGCTGCGCGGCTTCGGCATGCTGACGGGCCACCCGGATCTGCCGCGGTTGCACGCGCTCGACCATCACCTCGGCGAGGTGGAGGAGTACGAGATCTTCCGGTCCCTGCGCACCACCCGGACATGGGACGCCGATCGGCATCCGTGTCTGTCGGAGGTACGGGTCGACGGCGCCCCGGCGGTCCCGGTCGGCGTGGTCGTGGAGCACGCGGTCGCGGCCGGCGACTGGGTGGTCCCGGAGGGCTGGCCGCTGCTGCATCTGCGGGAGTTGTGCGGGCTGCGCGTACGGCTGGAGGGGCTGCGGTTCACCGGCGGTTCCCTGACCCTGCACCGCGAGGCCCGCGGCGGTCACCGGGACGGCGAGTGGTGCGTGGACGTCACCGTCCGCGACACCGCCGGTGCCGGCATCGCGAGCGTCACCCTCGTCTACGGTCCCGAGCCCGCCGGGCATCCCCCGGTGCGCACCGAGCGGTCATCGCTCGGGCGGCCGACGGGTGCGGGCAGGCTGAGCTGGGCCGACGTGGTGTTCCGCGAGGCCCGGCCGGAGCACGGCGACGAGGGGCTGCTGGCTCTCGATCCGGTCCTGCCGGCCGATCTGTGGACCGTGCCGTTCCCGCCGGAGCCCACCCTCGCCCCGGCGGCGATCGAGACGATCGTGCGCGAGACGGACCGCCGTGCGGTCCGTACGTCGGCGGGCTTCCTGACGATCGGGCGGCTGGTGCTGAGCCCGGGGGCCCAGCGGGTCGACGAGCTGCGGTCCGGTGCCGTGCCGGGGCAGTGGACGGGGCTGCGCGCGGGGGTCGGTGTGCTCCTGGCGGAGGACGTCGGCCTCACGGACTGATGTGCGCCGGCCCGGCGGGTGTGTGACGCCGGGCGGGCAGCGGGCCGCCGGCGCCGCGGCGGGACGGCCCTGTGCCGTCTCAGCCGCGGCGCCAGCCGCTGACGACGGCGCGCAGGGTGGCCTCGTAGGCGTCGCCGATGTCCAGCCCCGGCGGCTCGTTCCCGGACAGCTCCAGGGACACGAGGCCATGGGCCGCGCCCCAGCAGGACAGGGCGATCACATCGGGCGAGCCGTCCTTGAACTGGCCGGCCGCCTGTCCTCTCACCACCGCGTCGACGAGCGGCTGGATGGTCTCGCCGACCTCGTTCCTGCGCTCCAACGTCGGTTCGTAGTCGACCGTGCGGTCGGCGAACATGATCGCGTACAGGTGAGGGTTCGCCAGTGCGTACTCGCGATAGGCCTTGCCGAGCCGGATGACGTCGGCCGCGGGGTCGTCGGACGAGTCGACCGTGGCCAGGCGCGCGACGAACAGCCTGGCGGCCTCCCGGTACAGGCTGTCGAGCAGCCCGGCCTTGTTTCCGAACAGCGAATACACCGCTGTGGTCGACGTCTTCACATCGGCGGCGAGCCGCCGCAGGCTCAGGGCCGCGGTGCCCCGGTCGAAGACCGTGGCGGCAGCGCGGTTGATGAGCTTGAGACGGAGTGCTTCGTCATGAGTCTTGAGCCGGGCCATGCGTCAAAGGTATCGCAACACCGTTTTACAAGCCGGTGGACGGCAACCCAAGACCTCCCCCGCTGACACGGCGCTGACATCGCCCAAAAATCTTGCACACTGTCTAAGACGGCCATCATCGCAGGTCAGACCCTGCTAGCACCGATCCACTCCCACCTCGATGCACCCCTCTTCGCCGGGACAGCCATTGATAACGCTGTTACTGTTGCCGTAGCTTCGAAGCATGGCAAGCGGAACGTGCGAAACGATCTAGGGAGTTGGGATGTTCGAGGGGTTGGGGCGGTTCATCCACCGGGGGCGCAAGCCCCTGCTGATCCTCACACTGGTGTTCGCCGTGCTCTCCGGGGTGTACGGCGTCGGCGTCTTCGGCGACATGAAACCCGGCGGATTCGAGGACCCGAAGTCGGAGAGCCGCCAGGCGGCCCTCCTTGCCGAGAAGGCGTTCCCGCAGCGCGCACCGGATGCGGTCGTCGTCTACCGCAGCGATGACAAGACGGTCGACGACCCGGCGTTCCAGAAGGCCGTCGTCGGCAAGATCTCGTCGCTGCCACGCGAGGTGGTCACCGGGTCGGCGCACTTCTGGATGACCAAGATGCCCTCACAGGTGAGCCGGGACCGGCACGCGACGTACGTCGCGATGAACCTGCACGGCAGCGATGACAACACCAAGGAAGAGTCCTACAAGAAGATCAAGGACAAGCTGGACGTCGCCGGGTTCGAGACCCTGCGCGGCGGCCCCGTCCCCACCGGCCACCAGGCCGGCGAGGAGATCGGCAAGGATCTCGGCGCCGCCGAGGGCTTCTCGTTCCCCATCCTCTTCCTGCTGCTGGTGGTCGTCTTCGGCGGACTGGCCGCGGCGAGCCTGCCACTGCTCGTCGGCGGACTCTCCATCATCGGCTCCATGGCGGTCCTGAGGGTCATCGCCCAGTTCACCGATGTCTCGGTGTTCGCGATGAGCCTCGTGACGATCCTGGGCCTGGCGGTCGCCATCGACTACGGCCTGCTGATCGTGAGCCGCTACCGCGAGGAGCTGCAGGCCGGCCGCACCGGCGCCGACGCCCTCGCGCGGACGGTCGCCACCGCCGGACGGACCGTCGTGGTCTCCGGCATCACGGTCGCGGTCGCCCTGTTCGGCATGACCTTCTTCCCGTTCGCCTTCCTCAAGTCCATGGCGTACGGCGGTGTGGCCGCGGTCGTCCTGTCCGTCTTCTTCTCGATCATCGCCCTGCCCGCCGCGCTGGCCGTCATGGGCCCGAAGGTCAACTCCCTCTCCCTGCGCCGCAAGAAGCGGACCGCGGCCCCCAAGGCCTCGGACGAGGGCGCCTGGTTCCGGCTGGCCCACGGCCTGATGCGCCGTCCGGTCGCCGTCGCGGTCGTCACGCTGGGCGTCCTGCTCGCCCTGGCCGTTCCCTTCCTGCGGATCGAGTTCGGCGCCAACGACGCCCGCCAGCTGCCGAACACGGCCGAGGGCCGGCAGGTCCACAACATCATGGAGAAGGACTTCGAGGGCGACGGCATCAAGTCCATCGACTCGCTGCTGAAGCTCTCCGGCCCCGCACAGTCGCCGGAGCAGGGCGCGGCGCTCCAGGCGTACGCCGACAAGCTCGCCAAGGTGCCCGGGGCCAAGGGCGCCCAGATCAGCGGCGCCGAGGGCACCTCGGCCCGTGTCTCCGTCACCTTCGACGGAGTGGCCGTCTCACCCGAGGCCCGCGACCTGGTGAACGATCTGCGCGAGATCCCGGTGCCGGACGGCGCCACCGCGTACTTCGGCGGTGAGACCGCGGTGTTCGACGACACACTGGACGCGCTCGCGGACACGCTGCCGTGGATGCTGCTCTACATCGCGGTCGCGACCTACATCCTGCTGTTCCTGGCCTTCGGTTCGGTGCTGCTGCCGCTGAAGGCGATCGCGATGAACCTGCTGTCCTTGTCGGCCACGTTCGGCATCCTCGTCTGGATCTTCCAGGACGGGCACCTGGCCGACCTGATCGGCTTCGACCCGACGGGCAACATCGAACCCAATATGCCGATCATGCTGTTCGCGCTGATCTTCGGACTGTCCATGGACTACGAGGTGTTCCTCGTGTCCCGGATCCGGGAGCAGTACGACACGCTCGGCGACCCGACCGCCGCGGTGGCAACGGGCCTCCAGAGCATCGGCAAGCTGATCGCCAGCGCCGCACTGCTGATGTGCGTCCCGCTCGCGGCGATGGCCACCAGTGGCGTGCTGACCATGACCCTGTTCGGTGTGGGCATGGTGATCGCCATCCTGCTCGACGTGGCCGTGGTCCGGATCCTGCTGGTGCCGGCCGTCATGAAGCTGATGGGCCGCGCCAGTTGGTGGGCTCCCGGCCCGCTCCAGAAGCTGTATGCGCGCTACGGCATCAAGGAGGGCGACGCAGCCCTCGACGACGCCTCCAAGGAGCGTGTCCCCGTCGCGGGCTGACACGTTCGCCCCCTCGACCGGGTGAAGTGCCGCAGTCGGCGGCGGCACTTCACCCGGCACCACCACCAACTCTGCACTTGACGCACCGACTCGGGCGTCGGGTACAGTCGATCCATCTATTAGACACCGTCTAACTGAGGTCACGGAGGACCGGATGGCCGCGGAAAAGGCCGCACTCGGCGAGATCCTGCGCCCGATCAAGGGAAGGCTGCGGCTGGCAGTGGCCGCCCAGGCCGTCTCGGCGATCGCCGGCGTCGTCCCCTTCATCGCCATCGCCGAACTCGGACGGGTGCTGTTGGACAACGAACCCGACCGCTCGGACCAGGCGTGGACCATCACCGCGATCGGCGCCGGCGCCCTGCTGGTCCGGCTGATCTTCATGCTGGCGGCGGGCGCGCTCACCCACTTCGCGGACAACGAGCTCCAGTTGCACATCCGCCGCGGCCTGGTGGCCCGGCTCGCCCGGGTCCCGCTGGGCTGGTTCTCCGAGCGCAACTCCGGCACGGTGAAGAAGGCCGTGCAGGACGACGTGGACGCGATGCACCACATGATCGCCCACTCCATGCTGGAGATGACCTCGGCGACCGTCGTCCCGGCCGCGTCGCTGGCGTATCTCTTCTGGGTCGACTGGCAGATGACGCTCGTGACGATCGCGCCGCTCGTCATCGGTCTCGGCCTCTACAGCATCACGATGGCCGGGATGGCCAAGCATCTGCCCGACTACGACCGGGCGATGGGCGCGATCAACGGCAGCGCCGTCGAGTTCGTCCAGGGCATCTCCGTCGTCAAGACCTTCGGCCAGAGCCGTCGGGCCCACCAGAAGTTCCGTGACGCGGCCGACGACTTCGCCGCGTTCTTCCTCTCCTGGGTCCGCTCCACGCTCAACTCCAAGGCCGCCGCCGAGATCGTGCTGTCCCCCATCGCCGTACTGGTGGCGGTCATCACCGGCGGCGCGATCTTCGTGACCGACGGCCGGCTCGCCGGCGTCGACCTGCTGCCGTTCGCGCTGCTCGGCATCGGCCTCACCGCGCCCGTGCTCGCCCTGTTCTACGCGAGCTACGAACTGCGGTTCGCCAAGGCCGCCGCCGAGCGCGTCAGCGAGGTGATGAACGCCGAGGAGCTGCCGGTGGCCGAGAGCCCGCGCACCCCTTCCGGCAACCACGTCAGCTACCAGAACGTGAGGTTCAGCTACGACGGCAAGAAGGAAGCCGTGGCCGGTGTCGATCTGGAGCTGGCTCCGGGCACGGTCACCGCACTCGTCGGCCCCTCGGGGTCCGGCAAGAGCACCCTGGCCACCCTGCTCCCCCGGTTCGGCGACGTCACCGGCGGCTCGCTGAGCATCGGCGGGGTCGACATCCGGGAGCTGGCGCTGGACGACCTGTACCGCCGGGTGGCGTTCGTCTTCCAGGACGTCCGGCTCACCCAGGGCACCGTCGCCGACAACATCCGTATGGCCAGGCCCGACGCCACCGCCGCCGAGGTGGCGGACGCGGCCCGCGCCGCCTGCGTCCACGACGTGATCGAGGCCCTGCCCCGCGGCTACGACTCGGTGGTCGGCGAGGACGCCCGCTTCTCCGGCGGTCAGGCGCAGCGCGTCTCGATCGCCCGCGCCCTGCTGGCCGACACCCCGGTGATCGTCCTCGACGAGGCGGCGGCCTACGCCGACCCGCAGTCCGAGGCCGCCGTCCAGGACGCGTTGTCCGAGCTGACGCGGGGCAAGATCGTGCTGCTGATCGCCCACCGGCTCTCCACGGTGGTCGACGCGGACCAGATCGCCGTGCTGGAGGACGGAAAGATCGTCGAACGGGGCACACACACCGAACTCGTCGCCCGCGAAGGCCGGTACGCCCGTATGTGGCACGCCCATGAACGCAACTCCGCCTGGCAGCCGCACCGGCCGACCCCGGCCACCACTGTCAGCGCCGTCCCGGCGGGAGGTACCAGCCGATGATCCGCCAACTGCTCGACGTCGTGGGACCCGAGCACAACCGTCCCGTACGCCGGATGATCACCGCCCTGGTGGTCTGCGCGGTCCTCCAGGGCATCGCCTTCGCCCTGCTCGTCCCCGTCCTCGAAGCGCTCCTCGGCTCCGACCCCGACTCCGTCTGGCCGTGGCTGTGGACCCTGCTCGGGGTCTGCCTCCTCTACTGCGTCGCCTACTACGACTCGCTGCGCACCGGCTTCCAGGCCGGCGCCACGCTCTCCAGGACGCTGCACAACCGGATCGGCGACCAGGTGGCCTCGCTGCCGCTGGGCTGGTTCGCCCCCGAGCGGGTGGGCCAGCTGGGCCAGCTCGCCACCAAGAGCGTCATGGACGTGATGGGCGTACCGGCGCACCTGCTGCGGCCGCTCGTGACGAGCTTCGTCACCCCGGCGACCGTCGTCCTCGTCATGTACGTCTTCGACTGGCGGCTCGCCCTCGCGGCGACCCTCACGGTCCCGCTGATCGTCGGCGTCTACCGGTGGAGCGCCGGGCTGAACCGCAAGGCGGACGAGGCCCGCACCGCGGCGCACGCGGTGACCGGCGGCCGGGTGGTCGAGTTCGCCCAGCTCCAGCCCGTGCTGCGGGTGTTCGGCCGGGACGGCGCGAGCTCCGGCACCCGCGGGCTGGACGCCGCGCTGCACACGCAGTACGAGGCGTCCCGCCGGGTGCTCGTCACCGGCGTCCCCGGTCTGATCAGCTTCGCCCTCGTGATCCAGGCCGCGTTCACCGTCATCCTGGTGACCGGCACCTATCTGGTGCTCGACGGCGGGCTGGACGTGGCCAAGCTGCTGGCGATCCTCGTCCTCGCGGCCCGGTTCACCGAGCCCATCGCGGAGACGGCGGTCCTCGGCTCCACCCTGCGCACCGCCCGGTCGGCCCTGGACCGCGTCGCCGACCTGCTCGCGGAGCCCTGCCTTCCGCAGCCGGACGACCCGCGGCTGCCGGCGGGCCACGACGTCGAGTTCGAGAACGTCGACTTCAGCTACGACGGCACCCGCGTGCTGTCCGGGGTCTCGCTGACCCTGCCGGAAGGCACGATGACGGCGCTGGTCGGTCCCTCCGGATCCGGCAAGACGACCGTCAGCAAGCTGATCCCCCGGTTCTGGGACGTGGACTCCGGTGTGGTGCGGGTGGGCGGCGTGGACGTCCGGGACATCGAGCCCGAGGTCCTGATGTCCAAGATCTCCGTGGTGTTCCAGGACGTGTACCTCTTCGAGGGCACGATCATGGACAACATCCGGGTGGGCCGGCCCGACGCGACGGACGAAGAGGTCCGTGAAGTCGCCCGGCAGGCCCGGGTGGAAGAGATCGTGCAGCGGCTCCCCGACGGCTGGGACACCAAGGTCGGCGAGGGCGGCGCGCTGCTCTCCGGCGGTGAGCGCCAGCGGGTCTCGATCGCCCGCGCGATCCTGAAGGACGCCCCGATCGTGCTGCTGGACGAGGCGACCGCGTCACTCGACCCGGAAAACGAGCAGGCGGTGCAGGAAGCACTCGGCCACCTCACCGCGGGCCGGACCCTCCTGGTCATCGCGCACCGTTTGCAGACCGTGGCCGCCGCCGGTCAGATCCTGCTGCTGGACGAGGGACGGATCGTGGAGCGCGGCACCCACGCCGAACTCGTGGCGGCGGACGGCCGGTACGCGGACTTCTGGGCGCAGCGCAGCCGGGCCCAGCGCTGGCGGGTGGCCCGACAGCCGTCCTGACGACGAACTTTTCGGCCACGCCTCCCCCGAACCACTCGTCCCCGGATGCCCCCGCACCGGGGACGAGTGCTGTCCGGACACGGCTCGCGGAGCACATCGGGCGGAAATATCCGAAGCAGATCCGACATAAGTGAAGGGAAGGCATTCCAGGAACGGACCGGCAGTGCCCGCCGGCGGAAGTCAGAATTGCCGGTTCATGTTGCCGCTCGACCTCCCCAACGGAAGCCGAATACCAGGGCCATCAGGCAATTTGAACGTTTCCGGCTGCGTCAGATTCATTCCAGCCCGGCTTCCGACGTGCCGGTCTATACTTACAACCGTCCTGTTGGCCCATCAGGTTCGAACGGCGCGAAAACAGCGTCCAATTCAAGCCGGACCGGTAGTGGACGCGTTTCCGCCAGACGTGTTTCCTTCCGGTTACAAGCTGTTCAATCAGTTGTCACATCTGGACACCTGAGGGCTGCGGGACATTCATCGAAGGGTGCTGACATTCTTCCTGCGGGGGCTTGAGAACAGATGTCAACAGATGTTGTATTTCACTGGCCGATAACTGCAAGAGAAACCGAGCTGCACGCTGTCGAAAACTCCCTTGCGCGCGGTAGCGGGGCGATTCTCGTCGGCGGTCCCGGGGTGGGCAAGAGCCTGCTGCTCGCCACTGCGCTCGAGCGCGCTTCCGACGAGGGCCGAACCGTCCTCTCGGTCGGCGGGGCCAGCTGGAACAGCGGTGCACGCGCAAAGGGTTACGCCTCGCTCGGCGAATGTCTGGAGTCGGTGGAGCCGTCGACTCTGGACGGCACCGCGGCCGACCGCCCGGTCGTCGGCATCGACGACGCCCATCTCGTCGACGCCGCATCGGGTCACCGTCTGCACCGCCTGGTCGCCGCGGGGCGGCTCAGCGTGCTCGCCACCAGCCGCAAGGACGCACCGGCGCCGGCCGGTATCGACAAGCTCTGGGTCGACCGGCTGATCGACCACGTCGAGGTGGCGCCGTTCGACAGCGCGGCGCTGGGTGACGTCCTGCGGGCCCGCCTCGGCGGCCACACCGACGCCACCACGCTGGAGCGGCTGTGGGCCGCCACCCACGGCAATGCGCTGATGCTGCGCGAACTCATCGACCACGCGGTCGAGGACGAGTCCCTGCGCTGCGTCAACGGCACCTGGGTGTGGGAGGGCCTGACCGAACGCCCCGGCCGCAGACTGTCCGAGGTGATACGGCTCGGGCTGCGCGACCTCAGCCACGACGAGCTCGAACTGGTCAACATGCTCGCCGTCGCCGAGCCGCTGGAGATCGACATCGCCGCGGCGTCGGGGCTCGCACACGCCGCCGAGTCGTTGGACCTGCGCGGCATCGTGACCGTCGAACGCAACGGTACGCGCGTAGACCTGCGGTTGTCGGTGCCGCTCAGCCGGGTCGTCGTCGCCTCCCGGATGTCCGGCCTCACCGCGCAGCGACTGCGCCGGCAGGTCGCCGACGCCGTGGAACGCACGGGCGCACGCCGGCCCGAGGACGTCCTGCGCATCGTCTCCCTGCGGATCGAGGCCGGACTCGTCCCGGAACGCGAGCAGTTGCTGACCGCCGCGCGCACCGCGATCCGTCGGCGGAACTTCGCCCTCGCGGAGCGGCTGTGCCTGCTGGCCCTGCGCGACACCCCGACCGAGGACTCGGCGCCCTACGGCCCGGTCCCGGACTCGGCGGAGTACGGAGCGGTGCTGTGCCGGGTGGTGTCGTACGCGGCACAGCGCTCGGACAGCCCCACGGACTGCGTCCGGGCCGCCCTGCTGCTCGGCAGGGTCCTCATCGGCAAGGGCTGCCACCAGGAGGCCGAGGCGGTGCTGCGCACGGCGCTCGGCTCCGGAGTGGAGGTCCCGCAGGCCGAGTTCATCACCGCCGTGCACACCCGGGTCATCAATCTGGCCTGGCGTTTACAGCGCGTCCAGGCCGCCGGCGCGGTGCTGGACGGCGCCGTCGCGACCATCGGCCCCGAGCACGCCGGGATACTGCACGGCAGCCGCGCCATGATCGCCGTCATGTCCGACCAGCTCCAGGACGCCGTCGACATCGGAGAAACGGTGCTGCGCGCCGGTGACGCGGGCATCGCGGTCATCCAGACGCTGGTGCCCGTCGTGGCCTTCGCGCGGACCGAACTGGGCGATCCGGCAGGCGCCCTGGAGATGCTGAACCGGTACCGCGACGTCTCGTTCGACTGGGACACCGACGCCGTGGTCCTGCTGGACGCCCTCGCGGCCCGCTGCTCATGGCTCGCCGGCAACCTCAAGGACGCGGCCGACACCCTGGACGCGCCGCGCCGGTACGACTCCGCGGACCGCTGGCCCGTCCTGCTGCAGACCGTCGTCGCCCGGTCCCGGCTGCTGCGGCTGCTCGGCGAACCGGAGCGGGCGGTGGCACTGCTGCGGCAGGCCATCGCCGTCGAGACGGGTCACGAGTGGCCGGCCACCCGGGCCTGGCCGCTGGCCCAACTGGCCGGTGCGCTCGCCGAGTCCGGTCAGCACGCCGAAGCGCTGCGCACGCTGGTCGAGGCACGGTCGATGCAGGGCGAGGCGGTCTCGCACCCGATCGCCGACGACGAGATCGCCTACGACCGGGCGCTGGTGCTCGCGCACACCGGGGACCGGTCCGGTGCGGCCTCCTGCGCCCTCGAACTGGCCGAGCGCGCCGCGGCCGGCGGACGGGCCGTCACCGCGGTCATGGCCCTGCACCTGGCCGCCCGCATCAAGGAGAACGCCTCCTACCGCTTCCGGGCCCGGGCCCAGCAGCTCGCGGCGCAGTGCACCGGCGGCGTGGTGCGGGTGATGGCCGATCACATCCAGGCCCTCGCCGATGCCGACGGCAACGCGCTCACCAAGGTCTCCCGGCAGTTCCGGGACATGGACGCGCTGCCGCTCGCCGCGGAGGCGGCGGCCCAGGCCGCCCGTGCCCACCGGGCCGCGGGTCAGCGCCGCAAGGGCCGGGAGGCCTCGGCGGCCAGCCAGGACCTGCTCCGCGCCTGCGCCGGGACCCTGCCGCCGTGGATGGTGACCGAGACCCGCAGGGACAGCGACATCGCCCCGCTCACCCCTCGCGAGCGGGAGGTGGCCGCGCTCGCCGCGACCGGGATGTCCAACCGCGACATCGCCCACCGGCTGGTGGTGTCGGTGCGGACGGTCGAGAACCATCTGCACCGGATCTACCACAAGCTGGGGATCACGGCCCGCAACGCGCTGCGCCGGGGTCTGGAGCAGGCGGCGGCGCAGTCCGACAGTGTTCGCATGTCGCCCATGCAACTGATCAGGGCGCACGAGCCGGAGCGTACGGCGGCGTCCGACGCGGACCACGGGGGCCGGCGCACCCGCAAGCCCGGCAAGCTCCGGCTGGCCGACCGCACGGCGTCCTAGCTGACACAGCGAAAGGACGGTGGCCCGCGAGGAATTCCTCGCGGGCCACCGTCCTTTGTTGCCGCGCTGTCAGCCCGTCACGCCATCGGGTCCGGCAGAACACCGTGCCGGACGAAGTACGCGACGTAGGAGGCGAACACCTTCTCGTCGATGTCCGGGCAGGTGACCCCGGAGCCGCTGAGGAACTCGCGCGTGGCCGCGTCGGAGAATTCGGCGACCTCGAACTTCTCCAGGTCCACGAGCATGCGCATCAGCGGGAACATGGAGTTGTTGACGTCGGCGGAAACGGCCTTCATCCACCTGAGGATGCTGACTTCCTTCAGCTCATATCCCACACCGCGGACGAGTTCGAGAATGGCGCCGGAATCCAGCGAGCCGGTGCTCACCTCGTGGAAGGTCCGGCCGAGGGACCGCGGGTCGCGGGAGACGGCGACCATCGCGGAACTCACGTAGTCGACCGGCACCATGTTCATGTCGAGGCCGAACTTCCGCGGGTAGACGCCGGCCTGCACGGACCCCTTGATGAACCGCCAGACGAAGTCGTTGGGCTGGCACGCACCGCTGCGGGTGTCGCCCCACACCTGGCCCGGCCGGTGGACGGTCAGGGGCACGCCCCTGCGGCCGGCCTCCCGCACCAGCTGCTCGGCCACCCACTTGCTCTTGGTGTAGCCGAGCGCGAGCGTCTCGGGCGGGCCGGTGACGTCGGTCTCCGTACGCGGGCCCAGGGCTGCCCGGGGCTCGAAGACGCCGATGGTCGACACATGGTGCAGCGTGGCCTCGGCGGCGCAGGCCAGCCGGAGGATCTCGTGGGTGGCGTCGATCGTCGACTTGCGCAGCCACTTGTAGAGGGTCAGGAAGTTGACCTTGGCGGCGGAATGGTAGATCGCGCCGATGCGCCCGGCCAGTTCCGCGTACTCCTTCTCGGGCACCCCGAGGCGGGGCCGCGTCACGTCACCGGTCACGACCCGGACGCGGGCCAGGTCGACCTCGTCGAGCACCTCGTAGGTGCCGAGGGTGGCCTTCAGCCGCTCCAGTCCGGCGTCGGCGTCGGCGGCCCGCACCAGGCAGTGCACGGTCAGGCCGCGTGCCAGCAGCTCCTTCAGCAGGAACGCCCCGAGGAACCCGGTCGCGCCGGTGAGGAACACCTCGGAAATCGTGCTCGGGTCCTTCGCCGCGAAGCCGGTGATGTCGTCGGCCAGCACGACATCCTGCGCGAACTCGTCGGTGACTCCTGATTGCGTGAGCGAAGTCATCAGCTCTCTTTGTTCCTTCCCCGGGACCTGGTCTCCGGTTCGGTGCGGCGGCCAGGGCAGGCCTAGGAGGAGGCCGCCGCCTGGGCTATCGCTCCGCTGAGCAGCGACAGGGCCTCTTTGACGTCCTCGTCCGTCGCGACGATCGGCGGCAGGAGCCGTACCGTCGTCGGACGGCTGATGCAGGGGGACACGACCAGCCCGCTCTGGGCGAGGCCGGCCAGCACATTGCCGGAGACCTCGGCCGTGGTGAAGTCGATGCCCCACAGCAGACCGCGGCCGCGGGTCTCGACCACCACGTCGCCCTGCTGCTCCCGGATCTCCGCCAGACCGGCGGCCATCGCCGCGGCGATGCGCTCGCCGTCGGCCGCGTGCTGCTCGATGGTCGCGAGGGCCGTGGGGATCACGCCGGTGCCCAGCGGGTGGCCGCTGAAGGTGGCGGTGTGCCGCATCGGGTCGGAGAGCAGGGGCTCGAAGAGCCGGTCGTTGCCGACGGCCGCCGACACCGGTACGACACCGCCGCCGAGCGGCTTGCCGAGCAGGACGGCGTCCACCGGCAGCCCGGCCTCCAGCGCGACCGACTTGGCTCCGCAGCGCCTCAGGCCCACCTGGATCTCGTCGGAGATGACGAAGGCCCCGTGTTCCTGCGCGTCGCGGCACCAGCTCGCGAGGACGTCCTCGTCCAGCAGCCGGACACCGTTCTCGGCCTGTACGGGCTCGAAGAAGAGCGCGGAGACGTCCTGTTCGGCGATGACGCGTGCCATGGCCCGGGGGTCGTCCGGGTCGATGTGCACGACCGAGTGCAGCAGGGGTTCGAGGCCCGCGCGGAACCGCTCGTTGTGTGTCAGGGAGAGCGCGCCGAGGGTCTTTCCGTGGAAGGCGCCCTCGACGGCGACGACCGTGGTGCGGCCGGTGGCCATCCGGGCGAGCTTCAGCGCGACCTCGACGGCGTCGGCGCCGCCGCATCCGAAGTAGACCCGGTTCAGGGCCCCTGAGAAGTACTCGGTCAGCTTCTCGGCGGCCAGCGGGGCCGCCGCGCTCTGGACCGTCCTGGTCGACGCGGGCATGACGTCCAGCTGGGCGCGGACCGCGTCCAGGACCGCCGGGTTGCGGTGCCCGAGCAGGGCGACCGCGTACGAGCCGAAGTCCAGGACCGACCGGCCGTCCGAGAGCGTCACCCGGCAGCCGTCGGACGAGGCCTCGACCGCGCCCTGCCCGCTGAACTTGCCGGCCACCGAAAGAGCGGGCGAGAAGTGCCGCTTCACCCGCCGGAATGTTTCCTTCGCATCGACCGAGCCAAGGTCACTCATGACTGATCCTCCTACGAGCTCTGCTCGACGATGCCCTGCTGATAGCCCTCGAGTGCCTTGGCCACAGCGGGATGAATCATTTCGGCGACCATCGGCAGACCGATGTCGAACTCCACCTTCAATTCGAGGCCGACCCCTTCGGCGTCCTCGACGATCTGCCAATATCCCTCGTAGTTCGCGAGGTCACCGTCGGTCTGGCGGAATTCCACCCGCCGCCGACCGGCGTCGATGACGTCCTCCTGGTCCCATTCCATTTCGGAACCCTTGAGTTCGACCACCCAGCTGCTGGTACGGCGGTCGCCGTCCTCCTCGGTGATCTCGACCTCGTTGACCCCCTCCATGTACGAAGGGAATGCCTCGATGTCCAGCAGTACCTTCCACAGGTGGTCGGGTGTTCCGGCGCCCCGGTGGGTGGTATGCAGTACGGCCATGGAAATCTCCTCTCAGAATTCGCAATTCCGCTCATCGGCGATTCGCAGTTTAGGTGGGCGGACCACCCGTTCCGGGCGCCGAATGGGCACATCTGACAGACAATTGACAGGCTGACAACCGGCAGGGCGAACGGACCGGCGGAGCCGTTCTGCCGGTCACCGCGCCGGGTCGCACGCAAGGTCGCCGCGCCCGGATCACACGCCCGATGCACCCGGTCGCGCGCCGGATCGCCGTTCGGTCAGGCGGAGTCCCTTCGCTGTCCCGAACCGCCCTCGACCATCGCCATGAGCCGGTCCAGTTCCGAACGGAGCGAGTGCTGTTCCGACGTCAGCTGGTCCACCCGGCGTCGCAGTCGCAGCAGTTCGAGGTCGCTGCCGCCGCCCTCCCGGTAGTGCTCGGTGTCGGCGACGCTGTCCTCGCCCACCGGGTGTTCGCCGGCTACGTGCCCGTGCCGGCGGTGGCCCGCCTCGTGGATCTGGCGTACGGACAGGCCCCGTACGGCCACCGGACCGGCAGCGGTCTCGGGGGCGCGGCGCCGCCGTACGGTGTCCCGCACCGCCCGTGCCTCGCCCTGCCGGCCGCAGCGCTGGAGGGACAGGACCAGCTGGTCGCGGAAGCGCTCGCGCAGCGGGTGTGCCACCACCAGCTCTTCGAGCTGGCCGACCACCTGGCGGTGGTGGCCGATCCGGATCGAGGCGTCGCAGAGGTCCTCCAGGGCGAGCAGCCGCTCCTCCTCCAGCCGGGCCGCGACGCCCGCGCACAGGGGACCGTGGGAGCCGCCGTCCAGCGCCGGGCCGCGCCACAGCCTGAGCGCCTTGCGGAGCAGGGCGGCAGCGGCGTGCGGATCGGTCTCCAGCTGCCGCTGGGCACGGGCCGCCTGGAGCCGGAACTGCACGCTGTCGAGTTCGTCGGGGCGCGCCTGCAACAGATAGCCGGAGCCGCGCGCGACGAGACGGGGGGTGTTCGCCCGGGCCGGCTCGACCTCGATCAGCTGCTGCCGCAGCCGGGAGACGTGCGCCTGGAGGGCGTTGATCGCCTTGTCCGGGGCGTTGCGGCCCCACAACTCGTTGATCAGCGCTTCCGTGGGAACGGCAGACCCCAGTCGGACCAGCAGCACCCCGAGGAGCACGCGCTGCTTGGGACTGTTCAACTGGACGCTCCGCTGCCTGACGTCGTCATAGATCTCAGGGGGCCCCAGTACACGGAACTGCATCACAACCTCCACCCGTCGTCGCGGCCTGCACCGCGCGGCAGTGTCGAGGTCACCACGGACGGGGGTCCCGCATCGTGAGTACTCAGGTACTCAAACCCCTGCCGCCGTCCGGCGGTCGGCGCGCCCGCGCTCCGGATCCTCGGCGGCTCCGCGGACCTCCGGCGGCCGAAAGCTGAGTGGCCGGAGCAAGGTGAGTACCGGTTACTCAGGCCCGCGCGGGAGGGGCGTGGTGGGCTGCACCCAGGGACCGTGACGACAGGGCAGGTGCAGGTGACATGACTCAGTGGGATGCGGATGCGGCGGTCGTGGGACTCGGCGCCTGGGGCGCTTCGGCGCTGTGGAGGCTGGCCGGCCGGGGCGTCGACGTCATCGGCTTCGACCGGTTCACGCCGGGCCGTGCGCCCGGATCGTCGTACGGCGCGGGGATGTTCCGGTTGTCCTGCTCCGAGAACCCGGCGCTCGTGCCGCTCGCCCGGCGCTCGCACGCGCTGTGGGCAGAGCTCGAAGAGGCCTCGCGAGAACGGCTGTTCGTGCCCTGTGGCGGGCTACTGGTGGGCCCGGAGGACGGGCTGGTGGCGGGCGGCGCACTGCGCGCCGCCCGCGAGCACGACATCGATGTCCGGACCTTCACGGCGCGTGCGCTGCGCTTCCAGTACCCACGCCACACCGGAGTGCCCGACCACCACATCGGCGTGTGGGAGCCGACCGCGGGGCTGTTGCGGGCCGAGAACGCGGTGCGCGCCGCGGTCGCTCTCGCCCGGGCCGCGGGTGCCCGTGTCTTCGCGGACACCCGGATCACCTCCGTCGAACCCGTCGCGGGCGGCGTCCTGCTGCACACCGCCCAGCGCAGCGTGCGTGTCCGGCAGGTCGTGGTGACGGCCGGCGCCTGGCTCGGGGAGCTGGTGCCCGGCCTGCCGCTGGAGACGGTACGGATGCCGGAGACCTGGTTCCGCCCGCTCGAGGACGACGGCACTTTCACGCTGGAGGAGTTCCCCGCCTTCGTCCGCGAACTCGACGACGGCCGGGTGCTGCGCGGCAGCGGGTCGGAAGGTGGTCACGACATCCGGCTGAGCCTGGAGGACCGCGAGGTGACGGCCAAGCCACTGGACCCGGACGAGATCGACCGCGGCGTGGCGTACGACGACTGGTCCGACCTGGCGCGCATGCTGCCGGCGAAGCTTCCGGGCCTGCGGCGGCTGCCGGCCAGGGTCTCGGTGCGGACGACGACCCGGGCCGCCGACGGGCAGTTCGTGCTCGGCCGTCCCGACGGGGACCCGCGCGTCGTCGTCGCCGGCGGCGGCGGCGCGTACGGCCTCCAGTACGCCACCGGCATCGGCGATGCCCTCGCCGATCTCGTCCGCGGAGTGGAGACCGCGGCGCCCCTGGACTTCCTCGGGCCGGACCGCCTCCGCTGAGAGCAGGGCGCGGAGGTACGGTCGAGATCCCCCTATGCGAAGGATGTCCTGTGGCCAGTGTGGTGAAGATCAATGTGCTGACCGTCCCCGCCGAGCAGCGCGAAGTGCTCGAGAAGCGCTTCGCC
This sequence comes from Streptomyces sp. CA-251247, assembly GCF_050952975.1. Taxonomy (NCBI): domain Bacteria; kingdom Bacillati; phylum Actinomycetota; class Actinomycetes; order Kitasatosporales; family Streptomycetaceae; genus Streptomyces; species Streptomyces sp. CA-251247. Next base: position 2,544,769 of record NZ_CP191861.1, read on the forward strand.
TCCCGGGCCGGTTCGGTGGAGGGTGCGGACGGTTTCGAGTGGTTCGAGCTGCTGCGGCCTCTCGAAGGGACCGACCAGTACCTCGTGTACACGCGCTGGCGCGACGAGGCGTCGTTCCAGGCCTGGATGGAGGGCTCGATGAAGGCGGCCCACGGCGGCGGGCAGGGCGGCGGTCCGCAGGGTCAGGGCGGTCCGCAGGGTGAGGGCGGCGAGCGTCCGAAGCCCGCGGCCACCGGCTCCACGCTGTGGTCCTTCGAGGTCGTCCAGTCGGCCGCTCCCCAGGCCTGACCGCACCCGGAAATCGCTGGCCGGGGCTCCGGCACCTGCGGTACAGAGAACGTCATGACGTCCTGGACCCTGGCCCGCGAGGCCTTCGACTCACCCGCCGCGACCGGCCTGCGCCGTGAGTACTACGCCGATGTGGCGAGCAGTTACTGGCAGCGGCCCGCGACCGACGGGGAGATCGACGAGGGACTGGCCGGCGACGGCGTCGAACTGCTCACCCCTCCCACGGGGACGTTCGTCGTCGGCCGGTACGGCGGCGAGGCCGCGTCCTGCGGCGGGGTGCTGCTGCTGGACGACGGGCGCGCCGAGCTCACCCGCGTCTTCGTGCGCCCGGCCTTCCGCGGCCGGAAGGGCGCCGGGATACTGATGGAGCTGCTGGAGGACGAGGCCCGCACGCTCGGCGCCCGGCGCATGGTCCTCAACACCCGTCTCGATCTCACGGCGGCGCGTGCGCTGTACGTACGGCACGGCTACGCCGAGATCCCGGCGTACTGCACCGGTCCCTACATGCAGATCTGGTACGGCAAGGAGCTGCGCGCGGCGGCTGCCTGACGGCCCCGGGCCGCGTCGCCGCCGCCCGGCCGCGGCCTCAGGGGGCGTGATCGCCCTTCGGCGGCGGGCTGTAGGGCCGTTCGCCGTCCGAGCCGCACAGCTCGGCGTTCAGCTCCTCGACCAGCTGCACCAGATCCGTCGGCCGCTCGGGGCCCCACCAGTCGCCGAGCAGCTCGGAGAGCGACTCCTCACGGGCCTTGGCGAGCCGTACGGCACTCTCCAGACCCTCCTCGGTCAGCAGCAGCTGGAGCCCCTCACGACGGGCGAGGTGACGTTCCTCCAGCAGTCGGGCGGCGTCGGTGATGGTCCGCAGCGGCACGGGCGTGGCATCGGCGAGCAGGCCCGGCTCCACCGTCCCGTGGCGGCGGATGCGCAGCAGCAGCCAACTGGCCGCGGGGGTGAGGTCGTACCCCGCCTTCACGGTGATCTTCTCGTAGATGTGCCGCCGTCCCTCGCGGGAGCCGAGGACCGACAGCGCACGGGCGGCCTCTTCGAGGGAGGAGCGCTGCACCGGGTTCGACGCGACCGTCTGGCTGGGGTCGGGCGCGGTGACCGAGGCGCGCAGCGGGTCCTCCTTGAGGAACCAGGCGACGACGAACGCGACGAGCACCACGGGCACGGCGAAGAGGAAGACGTCCGTGATGGCTGTGGAGTACGCATGGAGTACCGACGGGCGCAGCGCGGGCGGCAGTTCGCCGATGGCACGGGGGTCGGCGGCCAGCTCCGACGGCCCCGCGCCCGGCGGCATCGGTTTTCCGGCGAACGCTTCGGTGAGCATGCTCGCCAGCCGGCTGTTGAAGATCGTCCCGAAGATGGCGACGCCGAACGATGCGCCGATGGAGCGGAAGAAGGTCGCGCCCGAAGTGGCGACGCCGAGGTCCGCGTAGCTGACCGAGTTCTGCACGACCAGCACGAGCACCTGCATCACCAGGCCGAGCCCGGAGCCGAAGACGAAGAAGTACGCGCTCATCTCCCAGGTGGAACTGGTCTCGGTGAGCCGGTGGAGCAGCACGAGGCCGAGGGCGGTGATCCCCGTGCCGGCGATCGGGAAGACCTTCCAGCGGCCCGTGCGGCTGACGATCTGGCCGGACGCGGTGGAGGTGAGCAGCATGCCCAGCACCATCGGCAGCAGATGCACCCCGGACAGGGTCGGGCTGACGCCCTGGACGACCTGGAGGAACGTCGGCAGGAAGGTCATCGCGCCGAACATCGCGAACCCGACGACGAAGCTGATGATCGCGACGAGGGTGAAGGTGCGGATGTGGAAGAGCTTCAGCGGGATCACGGGTTCGGCCGCCCGCCGCTCGACCCGCACGAAGACGTAGAGCAGCAGCAGCCCGACCACCGTGAGGACGATGATCTGGGGGGAGTCCCAGGGCCAGGTCGTGCCGCCGAGCGAGGCGACGAGGATCAGACAGGTGGCGACGGCCGCGATGAGCAGGGTGCCGAGGTAGTCGATCGTGTGCCGGGTGGAGCGCGCGGGGATGTGCAGGACGGCGGCGATCACGAGCAGCGCGACGATGCCGATGGGCAGGTTGATGTAGAAGACCCAGCGCCAGGTGAGGTGTTCGGTGAAGAAGCCGCCGAGCAGGGGGCCGAGGATGCTCGTCGCACCGAAGACACCGCCGAAGAGGCCCTGGTACTTGCCGCGTTCCCGGGGCGAGACGATGTCCCCCACGATCGCCATGGACAGCACGATCAGCCCGCCACCGCCGAGGCCCTGGAGGGCGCGGAAGCCGATGAGCTGCGGCATGTTCTGCGCGATGCCGCACAGCGCGGAGCCGATCAGGAAGATGACGATCGCGGCCTGGAAGAGCTTTTTGCGGCCGTACTGGTCGCCGAGCTTGCCCCACAGGGGGGTGGCCGCGGTCGAGGCCAGCAGATAGGCGGTGACCACCCAGGACAGATGGTCCAGCCCGCCGAGTTCGCTGGCGATGGTCGGCAGCGCGGTGGAGACGATGGTCTGGTCGAGCGCGGCGAGCAGCATGCCGAACAGCAGCGCTCCGATGGCGACCATGACGCTCCGCCGGTTCTGCCCCTCCCCGGGGGCCGGGCTCACGGCCGGGGTGCCCACTTCCTGCGCCATGCGCCCTCCTCGGTCTCCTCGGTGCCGCACCCTCCCCCGTGTCCGCTCCCCCCACTCTCCTCCCCATCGTGGTGGGTGCGTCCCGTTATGGCCTGCCGAACCGGAACGAGTGGCGTAACCGGCCCGCTTTTTGTATCGTGAAGGAACAAAGTGGCTCCGCCCGTACTCCCTGACCGGCGGGCGGAGCCGCTTGATGTCCCTTTCCTCGCCGCCCTCCGCCCTGGAGCACGCCGATGCCGGCCAGCACGACGCCCGCCCTGACCGCCCGCGCCCTCCTGCTGGACATGGACGGCACCCTCGTCAACTCGGACGCCGTGGTGGAGCGCTGCTGGCGCCGCTGGGCGACCGAGCACGGCCTGGATCCGGACGAGGCGCTCAAGGTCGTCCACGGCCGCCAGGGCTACGCCACGATGGCGGTCCTGCTGCCGGACCGGCCGATGGAGCAGAACCACGCGGACAACCGCGTGATGCTCGCCCAGGAGACGGCGGACACGGACGGCGTGATCCCGGTCCCCGGCGCCCCCGCGTTCCTCGCCGCACTGACCGGCCTCCCGCACGCCCTGGTGACCTCGGCGGACGAGCCCCTGGCTCGGGCCCGCATGACGGCGGCGGACCTCCCGATGCCCCCGGTCCGCGTCACCGCGGAACGCGTCGGCGCGAGCAAGCCGGACCCGGAGGGCTTCCTGAAGGGCGCGGCGGAACTGGGTTTCGTCGCGGCGGACTGCGTGGCGTTCGAAGATTCCGAAGCGGGCATCGAGGCGGCCCGCGCGGCGGGCATGCGCGTGGTGGGCGTGGGCCCGAGGGCGAAGTCGCTGTCCCCGGACGTCTGGGTGGAGGACCTGCGCGGAATCGCCGTGGAATGGACGCTGAACGGCCTGATAGCGCTGAGCTTCACTTCCTGAGCGACGACTCGACCGGAGCGGGCCCGGCCGCCGCACGAGGCAACATCAGCCCCGCCGCCCCACGAGGCAACATCAGCCCCGCCGGCGATTGAGGCGAAGGGCCACCACAAACCGCCCGCCACCAACGCACCGGGCCCGCAGAATTCAGCCCCGCCGGCGATTGAGGCGCGGGGCCCGGGGCGGAGCCCCGCACCAAACCACCCGCACCAATCCACCCGCACCGTCCCCCACCTCAAGCCCCTCACTCCTCTTCACGGTGCAACACCCCCCTCGCCACCAGCTCCAGCAGCACCGCCACCGCCACCGCCTGCACAGCCATCAGCCCGACCAGCACGAACAACTGCACCGCACCCGCCAGCAGCGGTGACGCCCCGCCGAGCAGCATGCCGACGAACGCGCCCGGGAGCGTGACGAGCCCCACCGTCCTCGTCTGATCGAGCCCCGGCAGCAGCGCGTCCGACGCGGCCGGGCGGGCCACCTCCAGCCGGGCGTCGCGCTCCAGCAGCCCGAGCGCCATCCCCGCCTCCACCTCGCCGCGCCGCAGCCTCAGCTCGTCCAGCGCGCGCCGCCCGCTGAGCACGGTCACGGTGAGCGCCCCGCCGATGAGAATCCCGGTCACGGGGATCAGCGCGATGCCCTTGACCGGCACCAGCCCGGTGAGCAGCAGCGCGGCGACGACGGGGAAGACACCCGCGGCGATCGGGAGTGCGGCCCACCACCAGGTCCGGTTGGCCGTGATGCGCCGCCCGGCGGTCCGTACGGCGACGGCGTACATCAGCAGCACGAAGGCGAACAGCAGCGGCAGGGACCGGACGACCCACCCGATGACCAGGGAAACGGCGGCGAGTTGGACGGCCGCCCGTACTCCCGCGACCGCGATCTCCCGGGCCCGGCCGAGACGGGCGACGGCCGCGACCGTCGCCGCCACGGCGAGCAGTACGGCCAGAACCGCCCCGAATGTGACGTTCACCGGCAGCAGCACGCAGCAACCCTACGCCGTCGGTGGGCAGGTGCCGGTTCGTCAGAACTCTTGATGTGACGTGCCCATGTCGTCAGTCTGTAACCCGGCGCCCACCCCACGGCAACCCGGTGCCGCCAGCATGGCCACGCCCACCGGCCAAGTACCCCCCACGACAGAGGAGTTCGCATGCCCGGTATCTACGCGCGTCAAGGACGCCGTATATCCGTACTCGTCGCCACCTCCGCCCTCGCCGTCACCGGTCTCCTGGCTACCGCCCCCACCGCCCAGGCCGCCCCGCCCACTCCGGTCAGCGCCGCCACCGCACGCACCTACCTCGGCCAGCTCACGGTGCGGGCGGAAGGTTCCTCCAGCGGCTACAGCCGCGATCTGTTCCCGCACTGGAGCACCCAGTCGGGCGCCTGCAACACCCGTGAGGTCGTCCTGAAGCGCGACGGCAAGAACGTCGTGCAGGACTCCAGCTGTGCCGCCACCAGCGGCAGCTGGTACTCGGAGTACGACGGCGCCACCTGGTCCGCGGCCGCCGACGTCGACATCGACCACATCGTTCCGCTCGCGGAGGCCTGGCGCTCCGGTGCGAACAGCTGGACCACGTCCCGCCGGGGGTCGTTCGCCAACGACCTCACCCGTCCGCAGCTGATCGCCGTCACCGACAACGTCAACCAGTCCAAGGGCGATCAGGACCCCGCCGAGTGGATGCCCTCGCGCACCGCGTACCGCTGCACGTACGCCCGGATGTGGGTGCAGGTGAAGCAGTACTACGCCATGAGCGTCGACTCCGCCGAGAAGAGCGCACTGCAGTCCGTGCTGAACGGCTGCTGACCAGCGGCTGACCGTCCGGCGCGGATCCTCGCCGGAACCTGTCCTTACCCCTCCGTCGTTCCGTACGGTACGGGGCGACGGAGGAGGACACATGGCAGGGCTGCGTTTGGGACCGTTGCTGCGGTTCGTCGACTGGGAGGCGGGCGGCACGGCGACCGTCTGGGTCGAGGCCGACCGGGCCTGCACGGCCGAGGTCCGCTGCGCGGACGGTGCCGGCGGCTCCGCGCCCACGTTCCGGGTCGCCGACCACTTCTACGCCCTGGTGCTGGTGACCGGCCTCACCCCGGGCACGACCACGGAGTACGAGGTACTGCTCGACGGCGACCGCGTCTGGCCGCTGGAGCACTCGGCCTTCCCGCCGAGCACCATCACCAGCCCCGAGGCCGGCTCCACGGCCGTGACCGTCTCCTTCGGCTCCTGCCGCTGGGCGGCCCCGGCGGCCGAGGACCACGACCCCGTGGGCCCCGACGCCCTCGACACCCTGGCCGCCAGGCTCGCCGCCGCCCCGCCCTCCGAGCGCCCCGACGTCCTGCTGCTCCTCGGTGACCAGGTGTACGCGGACGAGACCTCCGAGAGCACCAGGGAGTGGCTGGCGAAGCGGCGCGATCTCGACCAGGCGCCCGGCGCCGAGGTCGCGGACTACGAGGAGTACACGCACCTCTACGACGAATCCTGGCTCGACCCCGATGTGCGCTGGCTGCTGTCCACCGTCCCGAACTGCATGATCTTCGACGACCACGACCTGATCGACGACTGGAACACCAGCGCCGCCTGGGTGTCCGACATGCGCGCCACCGACTGGTGGCAGAAGCGCGTCACCAGCGGCCTGATGTCGTACTGGGTCTATCAGCACCTCGGCAATCTCACGCCCGCCGAGCTGGAGAGGGACGAGACGTACGCGGCCGTGCGTTCCGTGCCCGACGGCACCGAGGAGTTGCGGGCCTTCGCCACGAAGGCGGACCTCGATCCGGCCTGTGTGCGCTGGAGTTACCGCCGCGACTTCGGCCGGACCAGACTGCTGATGGTCGACAGCCGCGCCGCCCGGGTCCTGGAGGAGAAGAGCCGCGCGATGCTGGACCAGGGCGAGGCCGGCTGGGTACGGGAACAGGCGCTGGACCGCAAGGGTTCGTACGACCATCTCCTCGTCGGCACCTCGCTGCCGTGGCTGCTGCCTCCGCTGATCCACGACGCCGAGAGCTGGAACGCGGCGCTGTGCCGCGGCGAGCGGGGCGAGCGCTGGGCGCGGCTCGGCGAGAAGCTGCGCCGTGCGGCCGACCTGGAGCACTGGGCGGCCTTCCCCGACTCCTTCGAGGAGCTCGTGCGGCTGTTCGCCGAGACCGGCACCGGCGAGGGTGCTCCCGCGACGATCTGTGTGCTGTCCGGCGATGTGCACCATGCCTATGTCGCCGAACCCGACTGGCGCGGCAAGCCCGGCCCGGACGCCCATGTGGTGCAGCTGACCTGTTCACCCGTGCACAACTCCGTGCCCCGGTCGATGAGGTTCGGATTCCGCTTCGGCTGGAGCCGGTTCGGACGGCGGCTCGGTCACGCGCTGGCCCGCCACGGCCGGACGGGCCGTCCGCCGGTCCACTGGGACCGCACGGGCGGACCATGGTTCGGCAATCAGCTGATGACGCTGCAACTGCGTGGCCGCGCGGCCCATCTGCGCCTGGACCAGGCCCAGATGGGCGACGGCGGGGCGGATGCGCGGCTGGTGACCGTCGACGAACGGGAGCTGACCACCGCCCGTGATCCCTCGCACACCACAGGGTGATCCTTCCCCCAGGGGTTCGACTCACGGCGGACCCCCGGCATGATGTGGCGGACGCTCCGCTTCCGAGCGCGCCTCAATGCCGGGGAGTTTCCGCTTTGTCCGACGTACGCGACGTATGGTCCACCGCTTCGCACCCTCGTGCCCTCGTCCGTGCCCACGCCGTCGCGATCGTCGGCGCGGGCCCCCGGGGCACCTCGGTCCTGGAGAGACTCTGCGCCTCGGTCCCGGAACTGAGGCCGGGGACACCGCTGACCGTCCATCTCGTCGACCCCGCGCCCCCGGGCGCCGGGCGCGTCTGGCGCACGGACCAGCCGGCGGAGCTCCTGATGAACACGGTCGCCTCCCAGGTGACCGTGTTCACGGACACCAGCGTCGGCTGCGAGGGCCCGATACGCCCGGGGCCGAGCCTGTTCGAGTGGGCGGCCGCCCATACCGACGAGGACCTCGGCCCCGACGACTACCCCACGCGCGCCTGCTACGGCCGCTATCTGGAGTGGGCGTTCCGGCGTGCGGTCGCGGGCGCACCGGAGTCCGTGACGGTCCGGGTGCACCGGGCACGCGCGGTGGCACTGGCGGACGACCGGCACAGTGAGGAGCCGGACCCGCCGCAGACCCTGGCCCTGGACGACGGCACGACGCTCACCGGGCTGAGCGCGGTGGTGCTCGCCCAGGGCCATCTGCCGGTCGTCGGACGGCAGACGCAGGCGCATCTCGCCGAGTACGCGTCCCGGCACCCGCATCTGCGCTATGTCGCCCCCGCCAACCCGGCCGACATCGACCTCTCCGGCATCGAACCCGGCGAGCGGGTGCTGCTGCGCGGCCTCGGCCTCAACTTCTTCGACCACATGGCCCTGTTGACGACCGGCCGGGGCGGCGCGTTCGTCCGCGACGCGTCCGGAACGCTCGTCTACCGGGCCTCGGGCCGTGAGCCGCGGCTCTACGCGGGATCACGGCGCGGGGTGCCGTACCAGGCACGCGGAGACAACGCCAAGGGCCCTTCCGGCCGTCATGAACCGCTCGTTCTCACGGCCGAGGTGATCGCCGCCTTCCGCGACCGTGCGGCGGCAGGCAGTGCACCGGACTTCCTCACCGAGATATGGCCGCTGGTGGCCAAGGAGGTGGAGACGGTCCACTACGAGGCGCTGCTCGACGGGGCCCCCGGCTTCCGGAGGCGTTTCCTCGCCGCGCCGTACGGGAGCGCCGAAGAGGCCGCCGTACTGGACGAGTTCGGCGTCCCGGCCGCCGGCCGCTGGTCGTGGGAGCGGCTGTCCCGCCCGTACGCGGGTGAACGGTTCGCCTCTCCGCGCGAGCACCGCGCCTGGCTGCTGGCCCATCTGCGGCGGGACGCGGAGCAGGCGGCCCTCGGCAACGTGGCCGGTCCGGTGAAGGCCGCGCTCGACGTCCTGCGGGATCTGCGCAACGAACTGCGCCTGATCGTGGACCACGCGGGCCTCTCCGGCACCTCCCGCCGCGATCATCTGGACCGCTGGTACACGCCGTTGAACGCCTTTCTCTCCATCGGGCCGCCGCGCCGGCGCATCGAGGAGATGACCGCTCTCGTGGAGGCGGGCGTGCTGGAGGTGATCGGTCCACGGACGGCCATGGGCACGGAGGACAGGCACTTCACGGCGTACTCCCCCGACGTCCCGGGCTCGGCGGTGACGGCGACGACGCTCATCGAGGCGCGGCTGCCGGAGCCCGATCTCCGGCGCACCAGCGACGCGTTGCTGAACCGGCTGATGATGACGGGCCAGTGCCGGCCGCACGCGGTCGACGGCTACGAGACGGGCGGACTGGACGTCACCCGGCGTCCGTACCGCCTGGTGGACCGGCGGGGACGGGCGCACCCGAGGCGGTTCGCCATCGGTGTGCCGACGGAGGGTGTGCACTGGGTGACGGCGGCCGGCGCCCGCCCCGGTGTGGACTCGGTGACGCTCGCCGACGCGGATGCCGTGGCCCGGGCGGCATTGCGCATGTTGCCCCGACGTGAAGTTCGCGTGAGAAACGAAGTCCGGCCGAATGTTGAACTTGCAAGCATTGATTAGGTCAGCCTAACTTGTAGGCGAGCTCCACCTCTCGTCCCCCACACCGCAGGAGTCCCCATGGCCAACACCCAGTTGACCTCCCGGCTGAACCAGTACCAGCCCTACGCCCTCGGCCTGTTCCGCATCGTCGTGGGCCTGCTCTTCGCCTGCCACGGCGCCAACACGCTCTTCGGCGTCATAACCGACGGCGAGACGATCGCGGCCGGCACTTGGCCGAAGGGGCCCGCCGCCGTGATCGAGCTGGTCGGCGGCACCCTGGTGCTCCTCGGCATCGGGACCCGCAGCGCCGCGTTCCTCTGCTCCGGTGCGATGGCGTACGCGTACTTCTCGGTGCACCAGCCGGAGGGCCTGTTCCCTCTGGAGAACAGCGGTGGCGAGCCGGTGCTGTTCTGCTGGGCCTTCCTGCTCCTGATCTTCACCGGCCCGGGCGCGCTGGCGGCGGACAAGCTCTTCACGGCGCGCGGCGCGAACCGCGGCGCGGAGGGCGAGCAGCGGACCGCGGTCTCCGCCTGATCCCGATCCCGCAGACCACCGAGCGCCCGCGTCCGCACGAAGGGGACGCGGGCGCTCAGGCGTGAGGAGGCGAGGGCTCCGCACCAGCAGAGCCGGACGCTCCGCGGAGGAGCCCGCGCCACGAGGAGGCGCGGCTCGCCGAATCCCGGGAGGAGCGGAGGCGAGGGCTCCGCCCAACCCCGGCAGGAGCGGCGTAATTCCCCATTCCGGGCAGACGTGATGATCACAACATCAGTACCCCCCAACCGATCTCGGGGTGAACGTCAGGCGTACGCTGTACAGCTGTTACTGCCGCCCCTGCCGCTCCCCTGCGACGTCGCGGCGTTGTTCACGAAACCGGGGAGTCAAGGTGCTCGAGAGCATGGGGTCGCTGACCGGCAGCCCATGGATTTATGCCGTGGTGGCCCTGTCCGTCCTCCTCGACGTCTTCCTGCCCGTCCTGCCGAGCGGGGTCCTGGTGATCACCGCGGCGACCGCCGCTGCCGCCGGAACCACCGCGACCGCCACGTCCGTGGCGAACGCGGCCGGCCAGGTCCCCCGCGAGGTCCCCTCGCTTCTCGTCCTGGTCCTGTGCGCGGCCACTGCCTCCGTGCTGGGCGACCTCGTCGCCTACCGCCTGGCCTGGCGCGGCGGCGACCGCTTCGACCGTGCGATCGCCAAGTCCCGCCGCCTCACCAGTGCGCAGGCGAGGCTCGGTACGGCCCTGAGCCGAGGCGGCGGCACGCTCGTCGTGATCGCCCGTTTCGCCCCGGCCGGCCGCTCGGTCGTCTCCCTGGGCGCGGGCGCGGCCCACCGCAAGGTGAAGGAATTCCTGCCCTGGTCGGCGCTCGCGGGCGTGGCCTGGGCGGGCTACAGCGTGGGCCTCGGCTACTTCGGCGGCCAGTGGCTCGGCGCGACCTGGGTCGGCGCGGCCGTGTCCGTGTTCGCGCTGGCGGGCGCGGGCGCACTGGCGGCCTACGTCATGCGGCGTCCGACGCCGTCGCCTGAGACCGCTTAGCGGCGCCACCGCCGCCGCGGATCTCGAGCCCGTCGAGCAGTCGGCCGGTCGCTTCCGCGATCGCTTCGACGGCCCGGTCGAACACCTCCTGGTTGTGCGCGGCGGGCGCCCGGAAGCCGGACACCTTCCGCACGTACTGGAGGGCGGCGGCGTGGATGTCGTCCTCGGTGGCCTCTTCGGGGAGGACGGGCGGACGGAGAGTCTTGATGCTGCGGCACATGTGTCCCAGTGTGCCTCGCGGGTCCGACAGCGGCCATGCCGCTCATGATCGGTTCCCGCTCTGCGGCCCGGTGAAGCGACGGACGTAGCGCCGCTGCCAGGGTGTCTCCACGGCGTGGGAGTCGTAGTTCTGCCGCACGTACCGCACGGCATCCTCGGCGGGCACCCCGTCGAGGACGGCGAGACAGGCGAGCGCGGTCCCGGTCCGCCCCCGCCCACCCCCACAGGCGATCTCCACCCGCTCCCGCCCCGCCCGCTCCCACGCATCCCGCAGCACCTCGCGGGCCGCGCCGCGATCACTGGGCAGCCGGAAGTCGGGCCACTTCAACCACGTGAAGTCCCAGTCGACTTGGGCCGGCGGCTTCCCGAGCAGATACACCCCGAAGTCGGGAACACCCCCACCGGGCAGTCCTTTCCGCAGCCCACGCCCCCGCACGTACCGCCCGGAGGGAAGCCGCAGCACGCCGGCATCGGTGGGATTCCAGGTCTCGATCACGCCTTCAACGTAACTGCCGCCGGCCGGGAGCGGGGGTGATCCGGTCGAGTACCGGACGTACGAACGGTCCGGCCGGCGTGTACACAAGGCGCCCGCCTACTCCCCGTCTTTGTCCGCGAAGGAGTCGGCCGCGCTCTGGATGCCGGCGACGTACTCACGCCACCACGCCTCGTCGCCGATCTCGTCGTGATCGGAGCCGCCCCGCCCGTCGATGAGCTCGCGGACGACGTCGGCGTGCCCCGCATGCTGTGCGGTCTCGGCCACCATCCGCACGAGCAGAACGCCCAAGGTCGTCTCGCGCCGCTCCTCGGGCCAGTGCGCCACCCACCCGGGAGCGTCCAGCCCGAGCTCCTCGACGGTCCGGTCGCCGTGCGCGCAGGCCCGCTCGTAGAGCCCGATCAGATACTCACTGGACTCGCCGGCGGCCGCCCACATGTCGGCGCCCTCCCAGATGGACCCGTCCTCGATCCACGCCATGGTCTCGGGCGCCGGCCGCTTGAACGACTCCCCGAGGTACCCGTACTCCACACCGGCCAAGTGCTTGACGAGCCCGAGCAGATTGGTCCCGGTGGGCGTCAGGGGCCGCCGCAGGTCGTACTCGCTCAGCCCCTCCAACTTCCCCAACAACCCGGCCCTGCCTGCCTTCAGCTTGCGGTGCAACTCCTGCTTCAGATCGAACATGCTCGCTCCAGTGACCGACGCCGGTTGTGCGGGGGCGCCAGGCTATGCGCTGTCCTCCGGCCAGGCTCTCCGCGGCCCGGACCGGGCGGACGACGGAGTGCTGGTGACCTCGGCCACCGGGAAGTGGCTGAGCAGACAGCGCCTTCGGGAGCGCAGGAGGATCAAGTGACGCGCGCACATGGGCACATGGACACACACGTCGCGGCCCGACGCACGCTCGGACGGCGGTCACACGGCCAGCGCCACCTGCTCGCCCTCCGCCGGGTTCCCGTAATGGGCCCAGATCTGGTTCAGCTCGTGCTGGTAGTAGAGCGAGTGCAGACCGGCAAGGATCCCGAGGATCAGCCCGATCCACGGATTGCAGGTGGGCTGCAGCCCGGCCGACTTCTGCATGCGGGCAATGCGCAGCCCGGTGTTGTAGACCGACACGAAGGGCGGAACGATCACCAGCCAGCCGACGGTGACGGCCAGAACCGACAGCATCGGATCGACCTCGATCCGCTCGTCGAAGTCGCGGGCCTCGCGATTCACCTTGTAGTACCAGACGAAGTGGTAGATACCCAGGGTGATCAGTGGCCAGACCAGCCACACGAGGAAGATGTTGCGGGGTTTGCCGGCTCGACCTGACACGACGCACCTCCTGTTCCTCCAGTGCATCACGCGGAACGAGAACGCGCGCGTCGCTCCCGCGATCACTGCGTCGCCTCCGCCCCCCTCCACGACGCGAGGAACCGCAAGCCCTCCTCGGACGACGAGCCGGGCGCCGCCGTCATCACCATGAGCTGTTGATCCGGGTCGGTCGTGCAGCCGAGAATCTCCCAGTCGAGCGTCAGCGCACCGGCCACCGGGTGATCGAGCGCCTTGGTCCCGCACGCCTTGTGTGCGACATCGTGAGTCGCCCACCAGACGCGGAAATCGGGGTCCTTCACCGACAGCTCCCCCACGAGCGCGGCGAGCCGGGGATCATCCGGATACTGCATCGCGTCCATTCTGAGATACGCCACGCAGGTGCGCGCCGTGCTTTCCCAGTCGGTGAAAAGGCGACGGACATCCGGGTCGAGGAATGCGAGGCGCAGATAATTCCGCTCGGCCTGGGGCAGCGCGGAGAAATCCGTGACGAGGGCGGCGGCCAGCGAATTCCACGCCAGAACGTCCATGTGCCGGCCGAGGACGAGGGCAGGAGCTTCGGAGAGCAGATCCAGCAGCCGCTGCAACTGCGGACGGACGCGCTGCGCAGGCCGCCTCGGGGCCCGGCCCCCGCGCTTCGTCGCCAGCCCGCGGAGGTACACGGTCTGGTCCTCGTTCAACCGCAGCGCCCGGGCCAGCGCGGCCACGACCGGCTCCGAGGCCTTGAGCCGCCCCTGTTCCACCCGCGTGTAGTAGTCGGTACTGATGGCGGCCAGCTGGGCCACCTCTTCCCGGCGCAGTCCCGGCACTCGCCTCAGCGCTCCGGAGTCGGGCAGTCCGACATCCGCGGGCGTGAGTTCGGCGCGCCGGGTTCTGAGGAATTCGCCGAGCTCGTTGCGCTGCGCGTCTGCGGTACCCATGCCTTCCAGTGTCGCAGCCCACGGCCTGTCCGTGAGGGGGAGAAATCGTTCCCTGGGAAGGATCGTTCCCAGGAAAAAGGCCACTCTTGTTCCTCTCCTGACCCCGTGTGACCGTGAATGACGTAACCGGCCGTACGGCTTCACCCATCACCTCACCCACACGAAACTCGCGAATCCAGAAAGAGAAACACCCATGCTTCCCATCCCTGTGGAATTCCAGAGCAACGGGCTGGCCATTGCCGGACACCTCTACCTCCCCGACGACCACGTCGAGGGCGACCGGCGCCCCGCTGTCGTCGTCTCGCACCCCTTCGGCGGTGTGAAGGAGCAGACCGCCGGCCTGTACGCGCGGAAGCTCGCCGAGGAAGGCTTCGTCACGCTGGCCTTCGACGCCGCGCACCAGGGCGACAGCACGGGAGAACCGCGCGGCCTGGAGAACCCGTTCGCCCGCGCCGAGGACATCAGGAGCGCGGTGACCTTCCTCGCCACGCTCGACCAGGCCGACCCGCACCGCATCGGCGCGCTCGGCATCTGCGCCTCGGGCGGCTACGTCCCGTTCGCGGCCACGACCGACCACCGGATCAAGGCGGTGGCGACGGTCAGCGCGGCGGACATCGGCGCGCTGTTCCGTGAAGGACTGGGCGGCGGTCAGGACGAGCAGGTCCTTCAGGACATGCTCGCGGCCGCCGCGGACGCCCGTACCGCCGAGGCCACGGAGGGCACCTACCGGCTCGACCCCGTCGTCCCGGAGACCCCGGAAGAGGCAGCCGGCTGGCCGACCCTCTATCAGGAGGGCCAGGACTACTACCGCACACCGCGCGCACAGCACCCCAACTCCCCCAACCGGTACCTGTTCCGCAGCATCGACCAGATCGCCCAGTACTCCTCTTTCGACCTGGTCGATCTGATCTCTCCTCGTCCCCTGCTGATGATCGCGGGCACCGAGGCGGACACCGCGTACTTCAGCCGTGAGGCGATCGGGAGGGCCCGCGAGCCCAAGGAACTGTTCTGGGTGGAGGGGGCGACGCACATCGACCTCTACGACCGGGACGCGTACGTGCCGACGGCGGTCGCGAAGCTGACCGGCTTCTTCAAGGAGAACCTCGCGGCGGCCTGACCCCCCGTCCGGCACGGCCGACCCGGGCGATCGCGGGTACCGCAACGAACCGAGGGTTCCGTCCATCGGCGACGGAACCCTCGTCGTGCACCGGACGACCCTCGCGGCCGGGCGCGACAGACCAGACCGTCAGGCCTTGGTGAGCCGCTGCGTGAAGAAGTCGGTCAGTTTCGCGACGGCGGTGGGCACGTACTCCTCCTTGTCGTAGAGGTCGATGTGCGTGGCACCGTCGATCCAGAAGAGCTCCTTCGGCTCCCCGGCCTTCCCGATGGCCTCCCGGCTGAAGTAGGCCGTGTCCGCCTCGGTCCCGGCGATCATGAGGAGCGGACGCGGGGAGATGAGGTGGATCAGGTCGTACGAGGAGTACTGGGCGATCTGGTCGACACTGCGGAAGACCCAGCGGTTGGGTGAGTTGGGGTGCTGGGCCCGGGGGGTGCGGTAGTAGTCGCTGCCCTCGCGGTACAGCGCGGGCGCGTCCTTCGCCTCCTCCGGCGTGTTGGGGACGATGGATTCCAGGTGAGGTTCCTTCCCCAGGGCCTCGTTGGTGCGGTCCTCGCCGGCCTGGTCGAGCATGCCGCGGATGACGTCCTCGCTCTGACCGCCGCCGAGACCCTCACGGAACAGCCCACCCATGTCGGCGGCGCTGACGGTGGCCACGGCCTTGATGCGGTGCTCGGTCTGGGCCGCGTAGGGGACGTAGCCGCCCGAGGCACAGATCCCCAGCGCACCGATGCGCCCGGGATCGACCTCGTCGCAGACGGACAGGAACGTCACAGCGCTC
The DNA here is from genome assembly GCF_050952975.1 of Streptomyces sp. CA-251247. Lineage (NCBI taxonomy): Bacteria > Bacillati > Actinomycetota > Actinomycetes > Kitasatosporales > Streptomycetaceae > Streptomyces > Streptomyces sp. CA-251247. The sequence goes on from NZ_CP191861.1 coordinate 2,560,565, forward strand.
TTGATGTCCTCGGCGCGGGCGAACGGGTTCTCCAGGAACCGCGGTTCGCCCTCGCTCTCGCCCTGGTAGCTCGCGTCGAACGCGAGGCTCACGAACCCCTGGTCGGCGAGGCGTTGGGCGTAGAGGCCGGCGGTCTGTTCCTTGACGCCGCCGTAGGGGTGCGAGACGACGACGGCGGGCCGGCGCTCTCCCTCGGCGTAGTCGTCGGGTGTGTAGAGGTTCCCCGCGAGCATGAGGTTGTTGCTGGGGAACTGCACTGCGGTCTTCATTGCGTCTCCTGCACGGACGGTGAGGGACGAGACCCGGCCCGCTACACGGAGCGGACCCCAGGGTCCCCGGTAGCTCTGGAGGTGCAGATCCAGGCTTTTTCGGCCATACCACCATCAACCCTCACATGCCACTCGGGATGCCGCAAACGTGGCTGAGGCCCGCCGCGGTCCGGGGCTCCCGGGGCTTCCCGCCGGAGCCGTCGCCCCAGGTCGTGGCCGCACCCCGCGACGTAGCATGGCAGGAGGGCGCCGCCGCGGACCGCACGGCGACGGGCACCAGGGCACCAGGGCACCAGGGCAATGATCACCGGCTGACAGCCGCCGGGCTTGCCGCCGGGTCGTGACGAGCGACGACAGGAAGACCCCCATGACCGCCTCGTACGAAACCATCGACACCAGCGTGGACGGAAACGTCCTGACCGCCGCCTTCAACGCACCGCCGATGAACCTCATCGGACCCGAGGTGGTGCGGGACCTGGTCACGCTGCTCGACGACCTGGCGCAACCGGACGCCCCACGCGTGGTGATCTTCGAGAGCGCGGACGCCGAATACTTCTTCCCGCACGTCGACATGACGAAGGTCGCCGAGTACACCGCCGAGGCCGCGAAGGCGGGAGGCCCCGGAGACGCCTCCCTGGGAATGCTGTTCCGCAAGCTGAGCCTGCTTCCGGTCGTCACCATCGGCAAGCTGCGCGGCCGCGCCCGGGGAGCGGGCAGCGAGTTCCTCCTCGCCTGCGACATGCGCTTCGCCTCCCGGGAGAACGCCGTCCTGGGCCAGCTGGAAGTGGCGGTCGGAGCTCCCCCCGGCGCGGGCTCGATCCAGCACCTCACTCGTCTGCTGGGCCGGGGCCGAGCACTCGAGGCCGTACTGACGTCGTCGGACTTCGACGCGGACCTCGCCGAACGCTACGGATGGATCAACCGAGCCGTTCCTGATGCCGAACTGGACGATTTCGTGGCAGGCATGGCCACGCGCATGGCCGGCTTCCCCCGCGATGCGCTGATCGCGGCCAAGTCGGCGATCAACGACATCAGCCTTCCGGCCCCTGCCGACGTACGCGCGGACGCAGCGCTGTTCCAGCAACTCGTCCGGAGCGAGACGGCGCAGCAACGCGTGGCCGAGTTGTTCAAGCAGGGCTTCCAGACCCGGGGTACCACCGAACGGGACCTCGGAGACGCCTTGGGCGCCATCGACGGATCGGCGGGCCGGTAAGGACACTCGGACGCCGAACTCGAAACGCCTGGCGCAGGCACGCAGGCCACCGGCCGCCGATTGGCCCTCGCACCGGAACGGCGTGCCGGGAAGACTGCGGAGCTGGTGCCGTACTTCAAGGAGTTGTGATGCAGGTAGCAGTGGTCACCTTCGACGGGTTCAACGAACTCGACAGCTTCATCGCTTCCGCGCTGATCAACCGATGCCGCAAGGACGGCCTGGAAGCGTTCATCACGACACCGACGCCGGTGGTCACGTCGATGAACGGCGTCGAGGTGACCGGGCAGCGCCCGATGGACTTCGTCACCGAGGCCGAGGTCGTACTGATCGGCAGCGGCGTGAAGGCACGCGAGGTGGCGGCCGACGACCGGATGCTCTCCCGCTTGCAGCTCGACCCCTCCCGCCAGCTGATCGGCGCCCAGTGCTCCGGCGCGCTGGTGCTCGCCCGGCTGGGCCTGCTGAACGGCATGCCGGTCTGCACGGACATCAAGACCCGGCCCTTTGTCGAGGCCCTCGACGTCACCGTGCTGGACACCCCGTTCCACGCCGAGGGCAACATCGCCACGGCGGGCGGCTGCCTGGCATCCCAGTACCTTGCGACGTGGGTGATCACCCGCACGATCGGGGAGGACGCGGCGCGCGGCATCCTCGACTACGTGGCCCCGGTCGGCGAGAACGAGGAAACGGTGGAGCGGGCGATGCGGGCGGTGCACGCGGGCGAGGTTGCGGTGCACTGAGCCGCTGCGGGGGCGGGCGGAGTCGGCGTGATGACCGCCGTCGCGATCGGCCGGTTGTCGGTCACGCCGGTACCTCCAGGATGGGCGGATGGATCTGCTCGGTCGGAATGAGGTGGGGCCGCTCAGAGATCGGCCACGACTGGACGTCACTGTTCTCGATCGGGTCGCGGTCGCTCACGGCGCTCCGGCGTCCGACGTCGTTCCTGGGTGCGCCCACATGACGTGGAGGCGAGCGACTGTCTTTACGGCGTCGAGACGGCCATGGCATGGACTCCGAGCACCACGGCGACGACCAGCGAGACAACAACGGTGGCGGCGGCCGTGCGCCGGCCGGGAGGAAACCTGCGCGGCAGGAAGAGACTCAGCACTGCCCCGGTCCACGCGACGGACACCAGCCAGGGGAGCCATGCTTCCGCGCGGTCGTTCACTCGGTGACAGTGGTCGGCTTGCGGCCCGGTTTCCCCGAAGTAGTAGAGGCAGTCGCTCCCGAAGTTTTCAGTGCTCAACCCGATGAAGCCCCACCACACGGTGACGAAGACGGCGGCGGTCAACGCGACGCCGAAGACCAGGAAGTCTCCGGCGCGACGCGGTGTGGGTGTGTCCATACCCGGTCCCCCCGGCGAGATGCTGTCCCGCCGAGGGTATCTCCGGCAACGTTGGAACCCGCGACACCCACTTGGGAGCGAGTTGGGGCGAGTTGCGGTCTGACCTGCCCGATGCCGACCTCGGCGTCTGCCGGCTGTGCCTCCGTCAGCAGCCGCCGTGCCCCGTGAGTCCCGTCCGTTCCGGCGCGGTTGTGGCACGGGGAACTTCGCAGGGGCACCTCCCCGTGGCTTCGCCGACGTATGCCTTGAGGTCACGCTGGCCCACCTGGAGAGCCGCGGCATGTCGCCGTTCGCCTGAGGACCTCAGGAGACGGCCCGGAGTGGCCGCGCTGATGACTCTGCTCCTGTGTCAGAGAGGGGGGATACGGTGCGGCGACGCATTGAGCATCGCGTTTGGGGAGGGGCCTTGGGAGCCAAGACCGGTCTGCTCCTGTACGCCGACGGCGATGTGCCCGGCCTGCTGCGGCAGGTGGGAGCGGCGGACGTGGCACGGACGTCCGTCATGATGCGGCGTCTTCATCCGGGCTGCGAGATCGAGGAGAGCGATGGCTCGGACCTGTATGACGGCGTGTATCCGCCTGATGGAACGGCCTATGCGGCGAGCTGGCCCGGCGTGGAGATCGTTTGCGATCGGCGCGTGATGATCGATTACCCGTCGCAGCTCCCCCGGCATCTCATCGCGGCGAGTGCCGGCCGACGGTTGGTCCTGCACGCCATGCACAGCGTGGTCGACTGGCTGGCGTTCGCTGTATGGGAGGACGGGCGTCTCATCCGCTCTCTGAGCCTGTCGCCGGAAGCCGGGATCATCGAGAACATCGGGGAACCGCTCCCCTTCGAACTTCCCTACTGGGCAGGGGACCGTCCGGCCGACGTGATTCCGTGGCCGGGTGAGGAAGAGGAGCCGTACGCCCTGCCCTTTCATCCTCTGGAACTCGGTGAAGACGCGCTGCGTGCACTCTGCGGCTTCATCCAGGAAGGCATGCCGGAGCCCGGAGACGTCGACGCCGAGAACATCGAGCTCCATGGTTTCCGAGTGAGGGAGCCGAACGGCCCCGACCGCGCCGAGAGGGAAGCGGAGCTGCGGAGGGCCGTGGAAGCGATGGGGCCGCCCCGGTTCTACACGATGAGCTCTGATGGCTTGTTGGTCGAACGGGACGGGCCGCTGGCTCCCGCAGGGGACGAGTGAAGCCAGGCCGTTTCATCCCCCTCGATGCGCGTTCGCTTGTGCGCGCAGGTCGAGCAGCATGACCTCATAGAGGTCCGGGCCCGCCCACGGGCGCGCCTCGCCGATCTTGCGGTAGCCCCACGCCTGGTAGGCGGCCGACGCTGCCTTGCTGTCCGGGTGGACGTTCAGCAGCACCCGTTCGGCCTCGATGACTTCGAACAGGGTCTCGTGCAGACGCCGCGCGACACCCTGCCCGCGGCAGGGTGCGCGTAGGGCAAGTTCCATGAGGCCGAAGGTGCGGTGACCGTCCTCGCGCCGTATGTCGTCGGGCACGGGCTCGGTCAGTTCGTCCCACCACCCGGTGTCAGGCTCGACCGGGTACCCGTAGGCCATGCCGACCGGCTCGCCGCCCTCGGTACGGGCCAGGGCGGCGCGAAAAGTACGCTTGCGGGTCTGGGAACGAAAGCGCCGGAAGGTGGCTGCAACGTCGTCAGCGGTCTCGTTGTACGGCGGTTCCGCGAACACGTCGGCGTAGATCAGCCTGAATGCGTCCACAGCCTGTGCTGCGGCCGAGCCGTCCATGCGCTCTACCGTGATGGTTCCCTGCGGCGTCATGTGGTGGCCCCCCTCGGACGTTCTCGCGGATGTAGCTTCTCAGCCCGCAGCGCGCAGCGCGGACGTAGAGCAGCCGTCCGGCAACCAGGCCCTGAATGGTGTGACCGTCGGCAGGAGACGCCAACGTCCACCGGCTACGGCCATTCCTGCCGGGTATCTGGCTGAGCACGGCTGCTCTGATCTTCACCTCGCACAGCGCGGCAACCACGGTGCGGGCCTTCGTGAGAGCCATTCTCATCGTGCCGACGGTGGGTCGGTACATACGGATGAATCTCACCTGAGGCGCGATCCAGATCTCTTCGGAGTTCGGCGGCCTGCGGATGTCGAGAACGTGCCACCGGCTCCGTCCCAGGGACATCAGCGGCCACCACCGGCCGCACGAGGAAGAGGGAGAAACCAGCATGGCGATTCAGCGGATGGACAACGTCGGCATCGTCGTCGAGGACATGGATGCCGCCATCGCGTTCTTCGTGGAACTCGGCATGGAGCTGGAGGGCAGGGCGGTGGTCGAGGGCCCCGTCGCCGACCAGTGCACCGGACTCGACGGCGTCCGCTGTGACATCGCGATGGTCCGGACCCCGGACGGCCACAGCCGGCTCGAGCTGGCGAAGTACCGCAGCCCCGCGGTGATCAGCGCCGGGCCGCGCAACCAGCCGCACAACATTCTGGGCACGCACCGCGTCATGTTCGCCGTCGACGACCTCGAGGACACCGTTGCCCGCCTGCGCCCTCACGGCGCCGAACTCGTCGGCGAGATCGCCCGGTTCGAGGACAGCTATCTACTCTGCTACGTCCGCGGCCCTGAGGGCATCATCGTCGGACTGGCCGAGCAACTGCACTGAGAATGAGAAACCGAACCATGCAGCCGAACGGAAGCCATGAGATGGACCTCGGAGAGAGGTGACTCGCCGCCTCTGAAGTCGTCTGTTGGCATGGCGGCAACTTCGCGGACTGTCGCTGGCGCCGGTGTGGCATTGGGAGCACTCACCCAAGTCGGCGGTCTCGGGCCACAGATCGAGGTCGATCGTGAACCCCGCCCGAGTCATGGCAGCGAGCGTGCGCTCATGGGCGCCTCGGGACTGGACGCTGACTCCTCACTGTCCGGGATGGGGACGTGGTGAACGAACCGGCCGCTGCCTCGCTCGCACAACTGGGCGTAGTCGACGCTGTGGAGGAGCCGGGAGACTGCACTCCCAGATACGCCGCTTGACCGTAGCTGACCGGTCACTCTGGCACGGATCCGGCACGACCCCGTCGGCAGGCCAGCCAACTGGGCTAGCTTCTGGGGGTGGATTGGATATCTCCGTTGAGCACCTTGGCCGGTGCCATCGTCGGTGTGAGTTCTGCATTGATCGCCGAGCGGATCCGGTGGCGTCGTGACAACGAGAAGGAGACCGCGCAGACCCGCAGAGGCGTGTACTCCGAGTTCCTCATGGCTCTCAGCCAGAGTCACTCCGACATGAGGTCCGTGATCCTCCAAGGTGAAGCGTCGTCGGCTGAGGTCCGTTACGGTCTCCTCCACCAGGCGCTAGATGGCTCAGGCGTATGGAGACTCCGTCAAAGCCTGTCGTTGACTGCGCCAGCCGAGATCATTCAATTGGCGGTGAGCACCTGCGATGCACTCACGACCATGAGAGATGTGCTCATCGAAATCCCTGACGTGAGGAACGATGCCTACCTGCGTTCCAGGGCCGAGCTCTGGCGCACGAACGCCAACCTCCGCGAGACCATGCGTCGAGATTTAGGCATGGACGGCCCACCGGACCCAGAGGTCGGTCTATACCGCTTTCCGGCTCCTCCGTGAGCAGGTGGCGCCGGCCGCGGTGGGCCACTTGGAGCCTGAATTGCGTAGGCCGATTTCGACGCACGCGAGCTGAGTGGCCGGTGGCACGCCTACCGTTCAGCCGTGACGGGCGGGCGCAATCGCGCCGAGGAGCAGGGTCCTGCCGCAAGAACGCCCGCTGACAGCGAGGGGCCGCAGCCGGCCTAAAGCTCAGCTGACGACTCGCCCCTACGACCCCTGACATCTGCTTTGTAAGCCTGGCGCCGATCAAGGAGCGGTCCTGGCTGGTCAACAGGCGTACATCAGCGCTGAGTCTGTCCGCGCTTGCCTGCACCGCCTCGCACCCCAATTGACCGTGGCTGACTGCTCGATCTGGCACGGATCTGGCACGCGGTCCCCGCCGACACGAGGTGCGCACTTCCCCCGTGGATGGCGTGGATGCCGTTCTCCGGGTCTGCCATGAAGAACAGGCAGACGAGCTTCGTGACCGCTCTCAGGGATTCGAACTCCTCGACAACGGGCGCCTCGAACGGCGCCACCCCAAGTGCTTGCCCCTGGCTGCTGGCTGGCAGGCCGAGCCCGCTGACCTGGACACTGCCGTCGACCTGTGGCGGCCCCAGGAGCCCGGGCAGGTTCTTGGGACGACCAGAGGGGGCGGGAAGACGCTGAAATTGCGTTCCGCGGGTCCTGCGAATCGCCACACTCATGAAGTGGCGTGGGTCACACTGGGGTACCTGTCTGGAACGAGGGGGGACCATGAGCAGCTCGCATCTGAACGCACCCATCCAGGCCCGCATGTACACGAGCACGCTACACAAGGTGATCTGGGTCGTCGTAGTCGTGTTGTCGGCCGGCCTCTTGGCACCGCCGCTGTTCTTCATTGCGGCCAAGAAGCGTGTCGTGAGCATGGCCGTGCCTGCGGTCTACGCGGCGATCATCTACGGATCAGCAATCCTGGGGTCGGTGCTCGGTAACCCGAAGAACTGGGTGGGGGGTGTACTCGCTATCACGATGATCATCGCCGCCGTGCACGCTGCCAACCTCGGCAGGGATTGGAAGTTTGGCAGGTAGCCGCCGAGATTTCAGCGCCTGCGTATATCCGCTGTGCTGGTGCCTTGTCACGAGGTCGGTGGAGTCTCAATGGGTGAGTCAACCCTTGAGCGATCTTGAAAACCGTCGTGGCGCAAGTCACCGTGGGTTCAAATCCCACACCCACCGCGCAGTTCAAACGGCCTCTGACCTGGCTTTCAGGTTGGGGGCCGTTGACGTTTCGGTGACCCGTGGCTGCCCGGTGTTCCCCGTGATTCCCCGTTCGATCGGGCACGTGAGGGGCACGGATCGAGGTGGCCTAGCCTTCACGCTGTGAAGCTGCTCGATGTCCCGTCCCTGTGGCACGTACGTCTGACAGACGGCGGACTGATCCACGTCTGGGCCGATGGCTATTCGGTCGTCGACGACTGCTACGTCTTCGATGTGATGGCGAAGGCCCCCCTCGACTACCAAGCCCAGGTAGAGGTCACCTCCAAGGCGCCGCCCAACCATCCTGAGAATGTGTGCGTAGCCGTGGCCCGCATTCCAACCAGTACCGTTCAGGAGCTGCACACCGCACGCATCTACGGCGATCGCTGCTGCGACTGCATCAGCGATTGACCACGCGGTTGGTGGAGTCTTAATGGCTCAGTCAAGGGCCTTCGCGCGCCTGTCTCCCTGCGTCCCCGACTGATCGGGCGCGCTTCTGGCACTCAGCTGAGGTGATCGCCTCGACTACTGTCATCCCGGATAGAGGGTTCGCCAGGGGTAGTCGAAGGCTGTGATCCCGCCGTACGGTGCCGCTGCTGACCTCAGCTCGTCCTCTCCGCGCGAGGTGGTGCGCTGGAGCGTGTGCATGCCGTCGCCTTCTGCCCAGCAGAGATCGTTGGCGATGTAATCGGGGTGCCACTCGCGGACGACCCAGATGAGGTCGAGGTGAGGATTCCGCACCCCGAGACGATCTTCGAGGTGGATTCCGGGACTCATAGCGACCCAGGCCTGCCACGTCGGCTCCGTGGGAGGACAGTCAGCTACCAGAGTCGTTCCGCGCCGAAGAGCGGCTAGGAGCTCTATCGGTTCCAAAGTGGGCTCCGAGCTGGTGGACGGGTATGGAGGACAGCAGGTTAGAGGCGTTGGGCGTCGGCGGCCCAGTGAGATTGGTGGAGTCGAGTCAAGCTGCTGCAGCGGTGGCCGGTGGAGCTGGGGTGAAGAGCCTTCCGTCTCGGAGCAGGGCCCAGAGCACGTTGACGCGTCGGCGGGCGAGGGCGATCACGGCTTGGACGTGTTTGCAGCCTTCGCCGCGCTTCTTCAAGTAGTAGTCGCGGTTGGGGCCTTCGCGGATGATGCTGGTCTGGGCGGACAGGTAGAACACGCGCCGGTGCCGTCGACCGCAACCAGCCAATGATGGGCCTTGCCCGCATCGATACCGACCCAGATGCGGGTCAGTTGCTCGATCATGTGTGTCTCCTCGGCTCCAGGCAGCATGACGTCGGTCCGAGGAACACCCCGCCGTCAGCTCCGTAAGCAGCGACCGATCGCACATCTCAATCAGCGGCCAAGGCGTCCCGGAGTGTCGGGCGGCCACTCCACCGGAGCCATCTGTGGGCAAGCGGTTTTAGAGCCACACCCGACTCTCCCGGACCGCCGAACAACTTACGGAGCGGCTTTGGGCGGGAGCTGCCATGGGGCGAGAGATCGGGGCCCGTAAGCTTCCCGCGACTCGGGCAGTCTCTGGACCTGCCCGCAATAGCCCGATGTGGGCCCCGATCTTCGAGGCTCGCCCCATGGTGGCTGCCTAAAGCCGCGGAGCCGACCGCCTCAGCCCCCGCCGGCCTTGTTCTCACCTCGGCCAAGTCGTCTCGCTCTAGCCGCGCGACCGGCGTAGCCGGGGACGGAGCGGGGCGGAGACAGGGGCATCGTCCCCGGCGGTGACGCCGGGGAGCGCGCGGCGAGCGGAGCGAGCCGCCTTGAACCCGTAGAGAAGGTTTTTACTCACTGCCTCACCGGCGGTCCCGGCCGGCAGTGAGTGACCACCCGCGTCGATGTCAGAACTAGATGTCAAAGGCCCCCAACCATGATCGGTTGGGGGCCTTTGCACTGGTGGGCGCGGACGGTTTCGAACCGCCGACATCTGCTTTGTAAGCCTGGCGCCGATCACAGGCCAGTCTTGGCTGGTCAACGGGCCTACAACAGCGCTGAGCCTGTCGGCGCTTGCCTGCACCGCCGCACACCCCAATTGACCGTGACTGACGGCTCGATCTGGCACGCATCTGGCACGGCTGCGAGGAGAGGACGAGCCATATCCCCCTCGCTGCACTGGCATGAGCGGAGAAGAGCATGCCCTTCGTCAGTCTTCTCCGGGAGGGATCAGTCGGTCTGCGTCTCCGGCCTCGTCCACCTGGCCTGTGGCATCAACGGTAATCGGGGCAGCCCGGCCCTTTGCTGTGATCAGCCATGTGAGCACCTGCTCGGTCAGCGGTGTTCCCTCGAGGCCTTCGTCCTTCCAGTAGGCGCGCCAGCCTCTCCGGGCACGGCGGCCAAGACCTGGTCGGCCCGCTCCAGGTGGGAGAAGTCCGGGTAGTCCGTGACAGGGCGCAGCGCGCCCCTCTGCGGGTCGACGACAAGGGCCGTGCCGGTGGTCTCGTCCCATTCCTCCACAGCCACGCTGCGCCCGATCAACGACTCTGTGCCGTTGAAAATGGCGAGCCAGCCCGCCTGATTGAAGTAACGCATGAGGACATCCTCTCTCGCCCCCAACCCTGCCCTCCGGCTGGCCGTCGTGAGAGCTGGCCCGCAGATTTCCTGCGACACCCGCATTAAGGAGCGAGGAGGGGTGAGTTGGGGTCTGACCTGTGGGTACCGAGTTCGACGTCTACCCGCTGTGGCCCCTGCTGGCAGCCGCAGTTCCCCGTGAGTCCCCGCCTCATCTGGCGCGTTTGTGGCACGGGAACTTCGGATCCGTAGCTCTAGCCGGATCGGTCAGCTATGGCCGACGTAGGCGGCGGTTGTGTGGGTGACGAGAACGCCCGGCCGGTGGTGTTCCGGCCGGGCGTTTGGTGTTCACGCTGTCACTGCGATATTCGTGGTGCCGTGCGCGACCGTGGTCGAGTCAGATCTTGATCTCGCGGATGATCCTCGATGCCCACGGGGCCCACTGCTTGCCCGGCAGGAACGCGCCGCCTGCGTCGTCGATGTGGTCCTCGACGTATTCCGGCTCTGCGTCGCGAACCTCGATCTCCGTGTCGAAGAAGTAGATCGTGCTCGGGTCCAGGTGGAAGCTGAAGGCAGGGTTGTAGTCGGCCTTCTTGTGCACGATCCTGCCGCCCACGTGGCCCTCGTGGCTGGCCGTCCCGGCGAGGAGAGCACGGGCGTGCTTGATCAGCTTGTCATCGGTGAGCTCGAAGATGAACTCCTTGCTATGCCTGGGCTCCGGATTCATGACGTAGGTCGACTTGTGCTCCGTCCGGAACGAGAAACGGGCGGTAGCCATGATGACTCCTAGATCGGTGGCGTGTCGGAGCTGAGCATGCCAGCGTTATGTTACTCAGCGTGGCGGATCACACGCATAACGCAACCAATCGGCCGAGTGGTCCTTCGTCGACGGCGGAGCGACTGGACGGCGAGGTTGTTGACCCCGCAAGGAAGAGCAGAATGCACGACCCGCATTCTGCGAACCCTTCTGACGACGACGGGCCGCAGCCCGATGCGCTCGCCGACAACGTCCACGATCAGCTCCAGGCATATGAGCCGCTACCCACAACCCCGCTCTGCTGACCGACGAAAGGAATCCATCCAACACGCGACGACCCAATTTGTTCGACACTCGCTTTAGGAGTTCGATCGCCGCGACCGTATGAAGATCTCGTCATGGCGTCCACGCCTCGTATATGACTGTGTGGGGCTGCCCATATCCGTCGTCGTTGATGTCACCTGGTGATGTCAGAACTAAGGGCTTGAGGTGCCTCCGCACCGCGGTTCGCAGGGCTTCGAGTTCGATTCGGGGAATCGCGAACGTGCTCGATCACCTCAACCGGGCTGCATACACGCCGAGCTGTAGAGCAACCAAGGCCATCGGAAGCTCGATGTCGATCACAAGGGGAGCGTCGAGGCCCGCCCTCAGCTTGGGCAGCTCAGGTTCTTTGGAGCTGGTCGTACCTCTGGCCTGCGTAGGGAGCACGTTGGCGCCGGGCTCGCAGCTGCCCGGGTGTCTGGCGTTCCCCGCGGCTCCCCGCAACGTCTGGCATGCGTCTGACACGGGCCGGATGTGCTCCGACGAGATCGACTGGACCGAGCACGGTATCCACGCTGCATAGGCCCGCAAGGGGAAGCCCCAGCCGGCGTCCATGCGGCTGGGGCTTCGCGCCTGCGTGACAGCGAATCATCTCAAGACGAGTCCGGGGTGTGGCGCCACAGCTCAGGGCGCGTTCAGCCCGAAGACCTGATGGCTGTTGTTGCTCGCACCAGGGCTGCCGATGTTGCTGTTCGTGGTGATGTTGTTGAACATCGGGATGACGCCATTGAGGTTGATCGGCAGGATCGATCCCCCGCCGCCACCGTCCCCTCCGTCGCAGTCACCGCCGGTGATCGTCGTCGGGTCGCTGGCCGAGTGGGTGAAAGTTTCTCCGCCTTGCTCCTCGGACTCGGTCTCGATGACCGTGACGGTGTTGGTGACAGAGCACGGTGCGTCGGCGGCGATGTCGACGGTGACGTCGAGTGGGGCACTGAGAGCGCCGATGAAGTTGAGGCCGTCCCCGCAGTGGACCGTCGTACCGCCGTTGGTGATGTCGCAAAATGGCCCGAGAAGGCCTCCAAGGGCCGTGGCCGTGACACCCGCGGGAAGATTGTCCGTGACGTCCAGAATGCCAGTCACGCCTGTGCTGGTCAGCGTGATGGTGTAGACGCCTTGCTCTCCCCGCGCGAAGTTCCCTTCGTGGCTCTTGGCGACGCTCAAATTCGATTGAGCGTGGGCGGGTGCGGCTAGGGCAAACGGCAACGCGACGCCCAGCCCCAATACCGTGCCGAGGGCCGACATCCGCCGCCTCAACCCGTGTCTTTTCATCTACGGTTTCTCCAGTCCGTGAGGGTCCGTTGCGGTCAGGCTCCGGAAGCGAGTGGAGGAGCCGACGAGGGGAACGTACTGACTGGCAACGACCCGTTGGCCAGCAAGCGACCCGAGAAACGCCCATTTCACTCGATTACCCCGTTTAAGCCTCGGACCGCCGAGCAACCTACGGAGCGGCTTTGGTCGGTGTCCTACCCAGTTCGGGGTCGTGCGTCATCAAGGGGCGGGGGCATCATTTCGGCGTCATTGAAGGGGAGTTGAAGCTACCGCCTCTTGTATGGCCACACCGAACAGCGCATTGCGAGCGGTCCGCCTCGGTCTGCTCATGCCCCAGGACGACTTTGCCCGCGCCGTGCGAGATGCCGGCACCCGCGCAGGCCGGCCCAACGATGCCAACAAGCGACTCGTACAACGCCGGGAGTCCGGCATCACCACCGCGCCGCGAGCCGTATACGCCCGTGCTCTGGAGTCCGTGACAGGACTGCCGATCTAATCCCTCGGCTTCTCCGGCACCATGTCCACTGCGCTGGTTTCCGAGGACGGCCGCGGTGGCCACGACGTCGAAGCATCCGCGAACATCACCCCGGCGGTCACGCCGCATACGGAGCCGCAAGGCGCGCATCGCAACTACAGCGGCGTGTGGCTCAGCCGGTACGAGTACTTCAGCTCCGGCCGCGACTCGGCGCTCATCGGTCAGCACCATGTCGTCGTGCTGCAGCATGGCAACCGGCTCACCGTGCACAGCTTGCCGGGGTCGTCCGACAGTCTGTTGACGATGGACCTGGAGATCGACGGTCACGTCGCCACGGGAACCTGGACTGAGCAGACCGCGACCGACGGCTTTTACCGGGGTGCCCGCTACCACGGTGCGATTCAGCTGCTCGTCGAGCCGACAGATCGGCGCATGACGGGCAAGTGGGTCGGCTTCGGTAAGGAGTTCGACATCAACACCGGTCCCTGGGAGCTGGTGTTCCAGGACGCCTCGACGAAAAAGGCGACGCTCGCCGCATTCAATAGGCGGCCCTCAGCCTGACCGGGGCTGATGGAAGTGCCCCGCCATTCGGCCCGCCCCGATAGACACGTGGGCCGGGCCAGACCGTGGCATCGCACCGGCCGGCTCGCTGATGTCAGCCGTGGATGTCACGTGACAGGGAACGTGGCACGGCAAAGGCCCCGACCATGATCGGTCGGGGCCTTTGCACTGGTGGGCGCGGACGGTTTCGAACCGCCGACATCTGCTTTGTAAGTTCGCCCAGACCGCCGTCACACCGGGGCGTACCCTCGACGACGGCGCTGCCCACAACCGCCCGATGCTGCTCCTGTACACCGTCGTTGATGTCAGATGGTGATGTCAGGTTGAACGGCCGCATGGAGCGCGTCGAAGCTGAGCTGTTCACCGACGGTGGGAACAACGCTGTGGTGCGCCTGCCACCCCGTCGGTTCCCTGGCGTCTTGATCCAGGGTGACTCTCTCTCCATCATCCGCAGCGAAGTTGCCGAAGTCGTTGAGTCCTGCGACCAGGACGACCTCGCCGGGGCTCGGGAAACAGCCGGACTTCTGCTGGCCAACCTCGATGACCTGCTGGCGCGATACACCGCTGCGCTGGAAGCCCACAAGATCCCGCGGCCGTACTGATCACCCGGCTCTGAGCTTGGGAATCACCGGGCCGTCACGGAGGGGGTTGACGCTGGCCAGCGCAAACGGTCTCTGGTGATTAATCGCGAGGCGTCGCGCTTGACTGCTCTTGACCGCTGGGATCCGCTCCTTCTGGCACGGATGTGGCACGGGCTTCCATCCGCTCTGACGGGTCGCGTCACCGACCCCGCACCCGACAACACTGTCACCCGAATGGCCCAACATGAAGTGCCACCCATATGGGTGAAGATCAAGCTGGTTAGTGCCCCAACCGAGGCAATCTGTGAAAGGCGAACCAAATGCGCATTCGACGAATCATCGCCACAGTCTTCGCCACGGCAGCCCTCGCCGGACTCGGCCTCACAGGCGCCGCCACCGCGACCGCCACCGCCGGCAGCGTCACCCCGGCCAGCGTCATCCCGGCCAGCGTCACCCCGGGTGAGTGCACGGACGGCGGCGGAACGATCGATCGGTCGACGGCCCCGCTCCCGACCTGCAGGGGCGGCGCGCACAACGGGCAGACGGTCGACTAAACCCCACTAGGGCCCGTTGTGAAAGTGGATCGGCGCCCCGCAGCCACGCGTTGCGGGGCGCTCCCTCGCGAGCGTCCCCCCTCGGCTGACGGCTCAACGTACATGGGAGGCGTGACGATCGCACACGGGCCCGATGAGGTCGGCGGGAGCGGCTTTGGGCTGGAGCTGCCATGGGGCGAGAGATCGGGGCCCGTACGCTGGTCGCGAATCGGGCAGTCTCTGGACCTGCCCGCAATAGCCCGATGTGGGCCCCGATCTTCGAGGCTCGCCCCATGGTGGCTGCCTAAAGCCGTGCGGCCGGGGTCGCTCCCCGCGTCGTGATGGAGATTCTCGGGCACAGCCAGATTGCTGTGACCATGAACGTGTACACGCACGTTGTCCAAGACACGCAGTGCGAGGCTGTCAGTCACATGGACCGGCTGCTCAAGAGGCGGCCGGCGGTGAGTGACCACCCGCGTTGATGTCAGAAGTAGATGTCAAAGGCCCCCAACCATGATCGGTTGGGGGCCTTTGCACTGGTGGGCGCGGACGGTTTCGAACCGCCGACATGTGCTTTGTAAGCCTGGTACCGCTCGCGGGAAGTCCTTGCCGTTCAACCGCTAAACGGGGACGCGGGGTCTGCTAACGGCCCCTGCGCCGCCACACACCCCGATCGACCGTGACTGACCGCTCGATCTGGCACGGATCTGGCACGCACGCGCACGGAACCGGTTTAAGGGCGCGGGTGCGCGCCTGTGATCACCGGTGGTTGGAGTCGAATTTTTTCGTCGATGTCTGGGATCCAGAAACAGATCTCCAACGTCTTCAGGCGGTCCCAGTGCCGCACACGGCGCCCTTGTCTAATTGCGGCAGTCAGGCTCACGAGTAGCAGTGCCGCACAGCCTCCTGCCAGCACACGATGGGCTCCCATGGCGAGCTCGATCACCGCGACGACGAGCGCGAACATCAGGGCGAGGGCCGAGTTCCGCAGCATCAACGCGAGGCCTTGCAGCCGAGTGATCTCGCCCGCTGCCTCCTTGTTGTGGAGTTCCACCGCAGCCAACAGCAGAGATGCATCAGTGCGCACGAAGGCTCGGTCTCGGGCCTCGGGCACTCTGGCCACGAAGTCAAGACGAGCGTTCTCGACACTCCAGTTCCAACGCGGTGCCACCTTGTCCAGGAGTGCACTCAGAGGGTAGGCGAGATGCCCCAACAGGTAACTGGCAATAGCGACTCCGAGCACCTGTAGCACTGACGGTGCCGAGGCCAGACTTGTGACATCGATGATGTTCAAGCGGGCGAGCACGTAAACGATCAACGATAGATGCAGTGCTCCGGGTATCCCATAGGTGAACAGATCGAAGATGCCTACAGCTAAGGTCACGATGCTCCCCCTGACTCGCCAAGGCCCCTGACTCTAGTGAGCAGAGGCCAGGCATGGTTCTGATGAGTCGCGAGCTTCCCTGCCCCAGGACGCCCAGTTTGCCTGCACCGCCGCACACTCCAATTGACCGTGGGTGACCGCTCGATCTGGCACGCGCCCCCGCAGACAGCTGCCTTGTAAGTTCGATCCGAGTCTGCTCCGGCTGCTGCCGTCGACTGGCGCGGCAGCCGGACAAAGGCGCTGACGTACGCCTCTGTCTGGCGTCGTTGATGTCAGCTGTGGATGTCAGAACTCAGTTTGCTCGCGCCTGCCTACGGTTCTGAAATTCCTCGTACTTGGCTGTGAAGACGTAGATGTAGTTCAGTAGAGCCTCGGCAAGAGACAACGCATCCGCTGCGTCTTCGCGGCTCACCGATTCCTCGCTGAAGTGCGCGCCTTGGTTGCCTAGCACTCGCAACGCCTGTGCCCAGTCGAAGAGGCGGCCCTCGATCTTCCCGTTATCGCGGAGTTCCTGGAGCGCCTGGAAGAGGGCTTTCTTCTGCGTGCCCTGCTCGATGCACATGCCTTCCAGCGTACGACGGACCATGACGGCAGCTGCCGTGTACAGGTCGGCATCGAAGCATGCACGCGCTTCCACCATCTCGCGCGCTATCGATGCTGGGATGCCCTCAGCCAGTGCGGTGACCTTGGGCCACAATCGTTGGTCTTCGGGCTCGTTCCAGAGTTGGGGCTGTCCGCACGCTAGGCAACCCCAGAGCTTGAAGTCAGCTGGGCGGCCAGCTTGGTCTGGTGCCCCGTCGCGACGTATGACCCATTCGTCAAAAAGAGACATTTCCTCGCACTGTGGACACTCAAGTAACCGCGAAACTTGGCTCATACATACCCCCGGATTCGGCGTGACCCCAGCTGCTGAGCCTAGCGTGCACCAGGTCGGTGGAGCGGCTTTGGGCAGGAGCTGCCATGGGGCGAGAGATCGGGGCCCGTAAGCTTGCCGCGACTCGGGCAGTCTCCTGACCTGCCCGGACTCTCCCCCTGACCACCACCGCACCCTCACCCGGCCCTATCCGCGACCTCGCCCACCTCGCCTCGCTCGGCACCCTGCCCGCCCTCATGAACCAGCTCCGGGGCCTGGGCGGCTGTGCCACCCCGATCCGCCTCGACGGCCACCGCACCGACATCCACACGGGCACCGGCGAGATCCTGCACGAACTCCACGCCCGGGACCTGCCCGCCGGGAACCTCCTGGTCCGCTGCAACAACCGCCGCACCACCCGCTGCCCCTCCTGCGCCGAGACCTACCGCCGCGACACCTACCAACTCATCACCGCAGGACTCCACGGCGGCAAAGGCACCCCCGAACGCGTCGCCACCCACCCCCGCGTCTTCGCCACCCTCACCGCCCCCAGCTTCGGCCCCGTCCACAACCGCCCCACCCAAGGACGCTGCCGCTGCGGCACCACGCACCCCGCCGAGGCACCCGAGCTGGGCAGCCCGCTCAACCCCGAGACGTACGACTACGAGACGGCCGTGCTGTGGAACGCGCACGCCTCCAGGATCTGGGCCCGCTTCTCCATCTACCTGCGCCGCGAAGTCGCCAAGCGCGCCGGCCTCTCACAACGGGACTTCAAAGACTTCGCCCGCGTCTCCTTCGCCAAGGTCGCCGAATACCAGCGCCGCGGCGCCATCCACTTCCACGCCGTCATCCGCCTCGACGGCCCCGAAGGAGGCGACACCCCACCCCCCGCCTGGGCCACCACCGACCTCCTCGCCGACGCCATCCACGCCGCCGCCACCGCCGCTGAGGCCCCCGGCCCGGTCGTCGACGGCCGCGCCCACACGTTCGCCTTCGGCACCCAGCTCGACATCCGCCCCATCCGCTCGGCCGACCTCGACGGCGGCACCGAACTCACCGAACGCGCCGTCGCCGCCTACATCGCCAAGTACGCAACCAAAGGAGCAGAGACCGCGACCGGCACCCTCGACCGCCCCATCAGGTTCCTCGCCGAACTCGGCCGCAAGTCCATCCCCGAACACGCCCGCCGACTCATCCGCACCGCCTGGACCCTCGGCGCCCGCAAAGACCTCGCAGACCTCCGGCTACGCGCCTGGGCCCACATGCTCGGCTTCCGCGGCCACTTCTCCACCAAAACCCGCCGCTACTCCACCACCCTCGGCGCACTCCGCCAGGCCCGAGCCGAATGGCGCCGCCTCCAAGCCGCCATCGCCCACGACGACCAGGCCGTGCCCGCCGAACCCCACGACGACGACACCACCCTCGTCCTCGCCCACTGGGCCTTCGCCGGAACCGGACTCACCCGCAGCGAGGAATGGCTCGCCGCCTCACTCACCGACACCACGGAAGGGGAATGCGCATGACCGACCACCTACTCACGGTCGACGAGGTTGCGAAGCGCCTCGGAACGACCGCTCGGTTCCCGCGGCGGCTCATCGCCGAGCGTCGGATCGTCTTCGTCAAGGTAGGGCGCCATGTCCGCGTTCCTGAGCGGGCGTTGGCCGAGTTCGTGGCTGCCAACACAGTCCAGCCGATCACAACTCGCCGCCGGTTCGGGGCGGTGGCCTGATGGCGAACAACAAGGGGAAGCGGCGGCGCTTCGGTGCGGTGCGGTGCGCAAGCTGCCGTCGGGACGATTTCTGGCCCGCTACCAGGCCCCTGACGGACTGCTGCGATCGGCACCCGAGACGTTCCCGTCGCAGACCGATGCCAACCGGTGGCTCGTCCGCAAGGAAGCGGAGATCCTCGACGGCCGATGGAAGAACCCGGACGAGAAGGTTCTGTTCGGGGTGTACGCCGCTGCCTGGTTCAAAGAGCGCGACTACGCGTCGACTACCCGCGAACGCAACGGCAGCGCGCTGCGGCTCCACATCCTGCCGACGTTCGAGAACGTGGTGCTGAGTGAGATCACGACACCGCAGATCCGCCGCTGGCGTGCCGGGTTGCTCGAATCCGGTGTCGGTGAGCCGACAATCGCCAAGGCGTATCAGATCCTCCGAGCCATCATGAACACCGCGGTGGACGACGAGGTGATCCAGCGCAACCCGTGCCGAATCAAGGGTGCGGGAGCGGCCAAGACAGCGGAGCGCCCGTTCCTCGACGTCTCCGAGGTCTTTCAGCTCGCGACCGCTGTGCCGCCCCGTTTCCAGGTGTTCATCCTCCTGGCCGCCTTCACCGGCCTCCGTTTTGGAGAACTGGCCGGCCTCCAGCGCCATGACGTCGACCTCGAACGGCGAACCGTCGCTGTGCGGCGTGCTCTGGCCGAGACAAGGTCGGACGGCATCGTGGTCAAGGGGCCCAAGAGCGCGGCCAGCGTGCGTACCGTGGCTTTCCCGGCCTCGCTGACGTCAGACCTGTCCGCCCATCTCGGCGCCTACGCCGAGTCGGGTCGTACCGGGCTGGTGTTCACCGGGGCACGGGGCGGGCAGCTGCGCCGGAACAACTTCCGTCGCCTGTGGCTGCGTGCGCTGAAGGCGACCGGCCTGGGGGACGTGCACTTCCACGATCTTCGCCACACAGGGAACACCCTCGCCGCGACCGGCGGTGCCACGACGCGTGAACTTATGCAGCGAATGGGGCACTCCTCAGTGCGGGCCGCGCTGATCTACCAGCACCTGGTGAACGGCCGTGACCATGCCATCGCCGACCACGTCGACCGTCAGATCAGGAAGGCCCAAGATCGGGACGGGTGATGTGGACTCGTCGTGGACTCGATCTGGCACGAATCTGGCACGACGCCCATCATCCGCCCCCGTGGCTGAGGAACGAGGAAGACCCAGGCTCCCGGTTCAGTACCGGTGACCTGGGCCTTTGTCGTGCTTCCTGCTGGTGGGCGCGGACGGTTTCGAACCGCCGACATCTGCTTTGTAAGAGCAGCGCTCTACCCCTGAGCTACGCACCCGTGGATGAGTGAACAGGGTACATGGCCCACTGGCCCGCCCCGCAAACCCGATTCCCGCCCGCCAAGGCCTCCGCCCCGCTCCGAGCCCCCCCGGGGGCTACCCCCACCCCCGACCCGGTGGTCGGCCGGATCGTACGGGGCGCACCCTCGCTCATACCGTGAGAGCGCGTCGGCGCAGTCGAACGCACCGCCGCGCCGCACTAGACCGCACCGCACCGCACAAGACCGCGCCACACCACACCGCACCGCGCCGCACCACACCGCGCCGCACCGCGCCGCACCACACCGCATCCACAGGGGGAATGATCACCATGGCCGCTCACACCGGTACCCGCGTCACCACCGCGCGCTCCTCCGCGCAGCGCCGTCTCCGGGCCGCCGTCGTCGGGGGTGGGGTCGCGGGGTTGGTCGTCGTCCTCGCGGGGTGCGGGGGTGCCGAGGCCGAGGACGCTCCCGTCGAGAGCAAGAAGTTTCCCCTCGCCGGCAAGACCCTCACCGTCGACAGCGACGACTCCCGTATCGACCTCGTCGCCGCCGATGTGAAGGACGTCGAGGTCACCCGGCAGGTCGACGGGTGGGTCTTCCTCGGGAGCGGGCCCGAGGCTTCGTGGAAGATGAAGGGGGACCGGCTCACCCTGCGGGTCAAGTGCGCTGCCGTCGCGAGTGACTGCGAGGCCCGGCACACCGTGAAGGTGCCGAGGGATGTCGCGGTGACCGTGGAGGACGACAACGGGGGTGTCACCGCCCGCGGGTTCCGTACGCCGCTCACCATCCGGTCCGACAACGGTGCCGTCGAGGTGCGGGACTCCGGTGGGGCGCTGGATCTCGTGAGCGACAACGGCAAGGTCGTCGCGCAGGGCGTCACCGCGCGGACCGTGAAGGCGCGGTCGGAGAACGGGAGGGTGGAGCTCGGGCTCGCCGCCGTGCCGGACACGGTGGAGACCGTCAGTGACAACGGGCAGATCGTCGTCGAGCTGCCGCGCTCCGGGGCGCCGTACGCCGTGACCGCCAAGAGTGACAACGGCAGGGTCGATGTCGACGTGCCCACCGACGCCGGCAGCTCCCATGTCGTGAAGGCTCGCAGCGACAACGGCAAAGTGACGGTGCGAAGCGCGAACTAACCGACCCGTGTGTTCGTCACTACCTGGTGGGAGAATGAACCGGGTACGGCGACACGGCACGGGAGAGGGATGTGACGGCGACACACGCGCAGCCGCACGAAAGAGCGAAAGCGAGTGCCGTCCGGGATGTCCTCGCCCTGGTGCTGCTGCCTGTGCCGATGGTGGCGGTGGCCCTGTCGGGTGTGATGTCGGGATCGTTCGCCGGCGGGGGTACGCGACGCTGGTTCGGCGGGCGCGGGGAGAGTCAGCGGGCCGACGCGCAGGCCGCGAAGGACGCCGCAGCCGCCGCTTTCTACGAGCTGGACACCGCGCAGCGCGATCTGCGGATCTCCATCGAGACGATCACGGCCGTGGACAGTTCGCCCGGGGCCCGTCGTACGGTGGACGACTTCGCCGCCCTCGGGCGGCGGATCGACGAGGTGAGCCAGCTCTACATCACCGCGGTCGACGCCCATGACCTCGACCGGGACGATCTCGATCCCTCCGTCGCCTCGCAGGCACGCACCGAGCTGAACCGGGCGAAGGAGGAGCTCGTACGGGTCAAGGGCGATCTCGACCGGTTCGCCGCGGGTCTCGGGCCGCTGCTCGACAAGGCCGAGACGCAGTTGGCCCGGCTCGCCCCCGCCGTGGAGCGGGCGCGACAGGCGCTCCTTTCTGCGAGCAATGCTCTCGATTCGGTGCGCGGCTCCGGTCTGCGAGCGGAGGATCTGGCCGCCCGCCTCGCCGCCCTCGCCCCCGAGCTGACCATGCTCAACCAAGGCGCCGGGCGCCACGGCGTCGCCGAGACCCTCCAGCGGGCCGACCGGGTGATGCGCGACGCCGAGGCCGTACGGGCGGAGGCCGAGCGGCTGCCCGAGCGCGCCGCGGAGATCGACAAGCGTCTGGTGTCGCTGCGTACGCGCGCCCAGGCCCTCACCAACCGTGCCGGCACCGTCGATCCGGTCCTCAGCGAGCTGCGGCGCCGTTTCTCCGCCGCCTGCTGGCAGGACCTTCAGCCGGTGCCCGACCAGGCCGCGAACAGTGTGCGGCAGGCCGAGGAGAAACTCCGCGAGGCGGCGAAGGCGCGCGAGGAGCAGCGCTGGCCGGACGCGACCGCCCTCCTCAGCACGGTCCGCGCGCTGTTGAACAGCACCGATGAGGCGGTCTCGGCGGCCGGTGACCGGCTCCAGCGGCTGAACGCCGTGTCCAAGGACCCGCAGCACGAGATCGACCGCACACGCTTCGCCATCCGCGATGCCCAGCGGCTCGCGATGGCCGGGCGCAACACCCCCGATCCCCGTCATGCGCGTCCGCTGGACGACGCGGTCGCCCGGCTGGACCGGGCCGTCACCGGCCTCGAAGGGCGTCACCCCGACTACTGGCACTTCCTGATGGAGACGGAAGCGGTACGGCGTACGGCGTCACGCGTGGTCGACCAGATCAGGGAGGACCGGGGCGCCCACCACGGCTGACCGGCGAACGGGGCCCTGCGCCCCGGCCGGGCCGCGAGTAGTCCCTGTACCGGCCGGCCCGCGTGCGTCCCCGTACCGGCCTCGCCCCCCCCCGGCTCCCCGTCCCCCGACCGGCCCAGTGCGCCCTCGTACCCGACCGCGCCCGCGGTACCCCCGACCGGACCCGGCCCCGGACCGCCCCAGCCTCAGCCCCGTCCCGGGCGGGCGCCACGGCAGGCCCGCCCCGCCCCCGCCTCCCGGCCCACTGAGTTGAAGCCGTCCGGCCGCAGGCGGATGCTGGAAGGACGAGTACGTCCCCAAGGAGGCCGGACATGGCCGCTCACGTGCTGCACGGCAGAAGCCGGAACACCGCCGGAGGCAAGGGCCTCCGGTTCGACGATCACCTTCCCGTCGACCACCGCCTCAGCCGCGTCTACCGCGTCGGTGCGGGACTGATGGGGCTGATCCTGATCGCCTTCGGCATCCTCGGGCTGATCGACAAGATCGGTTTCTTCGACACCGACGGTGACAAGGTCGCCGGTCTGAGCACGAACGGCGCGCTGAGCGTCCTCTCCATCTGTGTGGGAGTGCTGCTCCTCGTCGGCATGGTCATCGGCGGCAATGTCGCCTCGACGCTGAACATGGTCCTCGGCGTGCTCTTCGTCGCGAGCGGCTTCGTCAATCTCGCCCTGCTGGACACCAACTTCAACCCGCTCGCGTTCGAGATCCAGAACGTGCTGTTCAGCTTTGTGGTGGGGCTGATGCTGATGACGTTCGGGATGTACGGCAGAGTCAGTTCGACGTTGCCGCACGACAACCCGTACTGGCGCGCCCGCCATCCCGACGAGGCCGCGCGGGAGCTCAAGGCAAGCCGCCGGGCCGAGGCCAAGGCGGTGCAGGGGTCCGGGTCGGAGCGGGAGCCGGCCGGCCTCACCACCGGCACCCGGCAGGGACCGGGGGCCATCGGTACTCCCGGCACCACCAGCACCACCGGTACGCACGGCGGCGCGCAGGACTCCGCTCCCGGAGCCTCCGAGTCCCGGAGGGACCCGCCCGGCCCGCGGCCGACCGCGTAGCCTGAGGCCATGCCCCGTTACGAATACCGCTGCCGCAGCTGCGGCGACACCTTCGAGGTCAGCCGGCCGATGGCCCGCTCCGCCGATCCGGCGAGCTGCCCGGCCGGCCACGAGGACACCGTGAAGCTGCTGTCCACCGTCGCCGTCGGCGGTACGAAGTCCTCCCCCGCACCCGCTCCCAGCGGTGGTGGCGGAGGCGGCGGCTGCTGCGGTGGCGGCTGCTGCGGCTGACGGACGCCCGCCCCGGACGCGCCCGCGGACAAACACCCCGCGGGCGCCCCGCACGCCCTCAGCACCCGGCGCACCGGCTTCACCACCACGAGCACCCGGGCACGCGAGCACCGGTACCGGCACCACACCCACCGGCCCGACCCTCACGAACCCAGATACCTCAGCACCGCCAGCACCCGACGTGAGTAGCCCGTCGTGCCCGTCAGGCCGAGCTTGTCGAAGATCGCGTTGATGTGTTTCTCCACCGCGCTCTGCGACACATGGAGATGCGCGGCGATCGACGCGTTGGTGTGCCCCTGCGCCATCTCCCCCAGCACGTCACGCTCCCTCGCCGTCAGCCGCGAGAGCGGGTCCGTACGGCTGCTGCGGGCCAGGAGCTGGCGGACCACCTCGGGGTCGAAGGCCGCCCGCCCCCGGCCCACGCGCTCCAACGCGTCCAGGAACTCGTCCACTTGGACCACCCGGTCCTTGAGGAGGTAGCCGACGCCCTGATGGCCCGCGCCCTGATGACCGGCACGCCGGCCCGCACCCTGACCCGCGCCCCGAGGGCCCTCCGGGTCCGGGGTCAGGAGCTCGGTCGCGTACCGCTTCTCCACGTACTGCGACAGCACCAGAACACCCACCTCCGGCCGCCGCCGGCGGATCTCCAGGGCGGCGCGCAGGCCCTCGTCGGTGTGGGTCGGAGGCATCCGGACGTCCGCGACGACCACGTCCGGCGTGTGGGCCTCGACGGCCGCGAGCAGTTGCTCCGCGTCGCCGACCGCCGCCAGGACCTCGTGGCCCTCCTCCGCGAGCAGCCGTACGAGACCCTCCCGCAGGAGGGTCGAGTCCTCGGCCAGGATTACGCGCACGGCAGCTCCGCGGTGATCTCGGTGGGTCCTCCGGCCGGGCTGTGCACCGCGAACCGTCCGTCGAGCGCGGCGACCCGGCCCGCGAGGCCGAGCAGTCCGCCGCCCGTCGGGTCGGCGCCGCCCGAGCCGTCGTCCTCGACGCGCAGGCACAGCGTCCGTGCGCCGGGCTCACGTCGCAGGGTGACGGCGATACGCGTGGCGCCGGAGTGCTTGACCACGTTGGTGACGGCTTCGGAGACGACGAAGTAGGCGACGGTCTGCACCTGGCGGCCGGGAGGTTCGTCGACGGTGTAGTCCAGGTGCACGGGCAGCGGGGTGCGTTCCGCGACGGTCTCCAGAGCGGCGCGCAGTCCCGCCTCGTCCAGCACGGTCGGGTAGATGCGCCAGGCGACCTCGCGCAGCTCGGCCAGGGCGCGGCGGCTCTCCTCGTGGGCCTGGAGCAGGAGTTGGCCGGCGCGTTCGGTGTCGCGGCTGCGCCGGGCGCGGCCGATGAGCATGCCGAGGGCGACGAGGCGTTGCTGGACGCCGTCGTGGAGGTCGCGCTCGATGCGGCGGCGTTCGTCGTGGACGGCGTCCATCATCTCGGCTCGGCTGGTGGCGAGTTGGGTGATGCGCCGCTCCAACTCGTCCTGGTGGCTGGGGCCGAGGAGACGCCCGGCCAGCTGCCCTTCCAGCAGGGCGGTGCCGAAGACGGCCTGGACGGTGAGGAACACGAGGAACAGGCCGGCCAGACCGGTGGCGACGACCGCCCAGGGGTACTCGATGCCGTGGAAGAACCAGCCGAACAGGCCGAATCCGACATAGAGGAGGCCGGTCGCCATGCAGAACAGCACGAGGCCGCCGAGCAGCCCCAGCGGCCAGCGGGCCACGACGTAGCGCAGGGCGCGCCCGTCGTCGTACGTGTCGGAGATCCGCACACCGAGGAAGCGGCCCAGCCGGCGCCGCTCGGTGTCCGCGATCCTGGAGGCGATCGCTCCCAGCCGTCGCAGCACCGCGCGGCGGCCGCGCGGCCAGGCGAGGACGAGCAGCAGGGACAGGCCCGCCAGCAGCGTGAGAAGCAGTTCGGCGACGGCGGTCGCGGCCCCGAGGGCCAGCCCCGCCGCGCACCACGCTCCCCGTACCGCCACCGCCCTCATGATCGGTCACGCTAGCCGGTCCGGCACGGCTCGCACACTGCGGAAAACCGCAGGATGGTGTGCGGCGGCCTTCAGTCTCTCTTCAGGTTCGGCTCCCTAGCGTGGCCCGCATGGAAACCGCGATCGAAAGCAGCGCTCCGGGCTGGGTCAACGGCCTGATGGACACCCTGGGCGCCCCGGGGGCGGGCATCGCCATCGCCCTGGAGAACCTCTTCCCTCCGCTGCCCAGCGAGGTGATCCTGCCGCTGGCGGGCTTCTCGGCGAGCACCGGGCAGATGAACCTGATCGCGGCCCTCCTGTGGACGACGGCGGGCTCGGTGATCGGGGCGCTCGCGCTGTACGGGGTCGGCGCGCTGCTCGGCAGGGACCGTACGGTCGCCATCGCCGCGAAGCTGCCGTTGCTGAAGGTGGCCGACATCGAGCGGACGGAGGCGTGGTTCGCGCGGCACGGTGCGAAGGCGGTGTTCTTCGGGAGGATGATCCCGATCTTCCGGTCGCTGATCTCGGTGCCGGCGGGCGTGGAGCGGATGTCGTTGCCACTGTTCCTGGGGCTGACGACGCTGGGCAGCGCGATCTGGAACACCGTCTTCATTCTTGCCGGTTACCTGCTCGGCGAGAACTGGCAGGACGTGACCGGCTATGTCTCCACCTACTCGACGGTCGTGCTGGTGGCCGCGGTGCTCGGGGTGGTGGCCTTCATCGGCGTACGCCTGCGCAAGCGGGGCACCGGGGTACGGCGCCGCTGACCGACCGGGCGGCGGGGGCGGCGGAACACCACCTCCCCCGCCCCGGTCAGGCCGCCGGCAGCGACGCCACCGGGCCGATCCCGCCGAGCAGCCGCCGCAGGATCTCCTCGCCCGCCGCGATGCCCGTCTCCTCCAGCACTTCGACGTTCGCCGCGCGCCAGCCGCTGTCGGCGAGTTCGCCGTGGCCGGGCCGCCAGCCGCGGTCCGCGGCGTGCAGCAGGTCCGCGTCGAGGAGGGAGTCCCCGGCGGCGAGGATCTGCTCGGCGCCGGTGCGCCGGGCGACCTCACGGACCGCCGCGCTCTTGGTGAGCGGCTGCGGTACGGCGTAGATCTTGCGGCCCTGGAGGGAGACGGCCCAGCCGTGGGGCGCTGCCCATTCGGCGAGCTCCTTGACCCAGCCGTCGGGCAGCAGGGCGCGCTCGACGACGA
Organism: Streptomyces sp. CA-251247; assembly: GCF_050952975.1. Classification (NCBI taxonomy): domain Bacteria; kingdom Bacillati; phylum Actinomycetota; class Actinomycetes; order Kitasatosporales; family Streptomycetaceae; genus Streptomyces; species Streptomyces sp. CA-251247. The sequence continues at coordinate 2,587,508 of NZ_CP191861.1, forward strand.
GATACGCGAAGAGGTCCTCGGCGATGCGTTCCTTGAGGAGCCAGGCCGGGTCGGCGGCGGCGACGAGGTGGGCGCGGACCTCGTCCAGCGAGGCGCACTCGTCGCCGAGGCGGGCGGCCACCTGCCGCTGCCAGTCGGGGTCGGAGACGCCGTCGACGAGGATGTGTCCGCCGTTGGCGCAGATGGCGAACTCGGGCGTGGGGCCGGGGAGATGGATCCGGCCGTACTGCTCGCGGGTGCGGGTCGTGGTCGGCACGAAGACGCCTGCCGCGGCGAGTTGGGGCAGCAGCCCGGCGGCCGTCTCGGTGATGTACGACAGGGGTTTGCCGCCGTACACCTCCACACAGAGCAGCCGGGGGGCGTCCGCGTCGGGCATCGTGAGCTGGAGTGCCGCGCTGGAGTAGATGAGGGTGCGGTCGAGGTCGCTGGCGACGAGGGTGGGCGCGGTGCTCACGGCGTCGTCACCGCCTTGCCGTCGGCGCCGGTCGCGCCGCGCGTGTACTGGGGGTGGATCAACCCGACGCAGGTGTACGGCAGTTCGTCGACCTCCTCGACCGGTACGCCGCGGTGCTGGGCCAGCAGCCGTACGTGGTCCAGGTCGGCGCCCGCGCCGCGCTTGGCGAGGATCTTCCAGGGGACGCGCCGCAGCAGTACCCGGGTCGTCTCGCCCACGCCGGGCTTGACCAGGTTCACATCGTGGATGCCGTACTCCTCGCTGATGCGCTCGACGGCGGCCCAGCCCTCCCAGGTCGGGGCGCGGTCGGCGGCCAGCAGCTCCTTGGCCTCGGCGTCGACCGCGACGGCGACCTCGTCGAAGTGGGCGGCCACGGTGTCGAGGAAGTGGTTCGAGACGTCGGCGTCCGCGAGTTCGCGGTAGAACTTCGCGCCGTGGAAGTCGTCCGGGCCGACCAGGTCGGAGCGCAGGACGGTGCGCGATATCAGGCCGGAGACCGTGGAGTTGAGGCATGCGGAGGGTATGAGGAAGTCCTCGCGGGTGCCGTAGGTGCGCACGCAGCCGCCCGGGTCGGCCAGCACGGCGATCTCTGGGTCGAAGCCCTCGAACTCGGCGACCGCGGCGGCCAGTTCGCGGGTGATCGCGCCCTTGCCGGTCCAGCCGTCGACGAACACGACGTCGGCGGGGTCGTGGTGCTGCTGGAGCCAGCGCAGGGCGTTGGCGTCGATACCGCGGCCCCGCACGATGGACACGGCGTAGTGCGGCAGGTCGATGCCGTGCCGGTGCTGGGCCCAGCGGCGCATCAGCACCCCGACGGGGGTGCCGGCGCGGGCCAGCGAGACCAGGACCGGCCGCGGGTGGGGGTCCGTCCCGCGCCGGCCACGGCGCAGCGGGACCTCGGCGAGGACGGTTTCGGTGACGGTGCCGACGGCGCGGGCGATGCGGGCCGCGGAGGTGTCCAGCGCGGCCTTGAAGAGCTGCTGGTACTCGGCGCTCGGCTGGTACTCCACCGGCAGCGACTCGGCGTAGTGCGCGCCCCCGCTCTGGATGGCCTCCTCGCGCTCCTCGGTCGGAGCCTCCAGTTCGGCGTCCGAGAGGTCCTGGAGCAGCCAGCCGACCTCGTCGGCGGCGTAGGAGGAGAACGCGGGTCCGCGCAGGGGCTCGGGCAGCATGGACGCCCTTCCGGGGGTGTGCGGGGTGTTCGGGATGTGCGGGATGTACGAGGGAACGACGGCCAGCACGACGTGCGGCGTGTGGGCGGCCAGCTGCGCGAGCAGGCCGTCGGGGGCGTGCAGTCGGGTGGTGTCGGCCACGGAGTCCACGACCGCGACGACCGCGTCGAAGCCGCCGCCGGCGACGTTGTAGGCGTACCGCTCCCCGGGGCCGTCGGCCGGGTCGTCGTGGGCGGGGAACACGAGCCGGGTGCGGATCGCGTAGCCGGGGTCGTCGACGGCGAGAACGGGCGAGCGGGTGGTGGTGGAGTAGCGCACGTCGGCGTCGGCGATCCGCTCCAGGGCGGTGCCGAGACGCAGGGGCGCGTACATGAGCTCCTCGAACCCGAGAACGAGAATGCGGGGGCGCGGGCGCGCGGCGGCGCCGTCCTCTGCCGCGGTCGCCGACGGGAGGTCCAGGGCCTGCGCGATGCGGTGCGCCATCGCCGGCGCCTCGGCGTCCAGCCGGTCGCGGTGCTCGGGGGTGAAGCCGTGCCGTCCGCCGTCGGGCACGCCCGCCGGCCACTCCAGCTCGACGCGCCGCACCCGGCCGGCCGGCCCTTCGGGAGTCTGTGGCGCCTCACCGGTAGGGGGCTCGTACTGCGCGACCAGTGCCTGCCCCTTCTCCAGCACGCCCTCCGGCAGGCTCACCGTCCCCGAGGCCAGCGACACGAGGTCGACGCGCGCCCCGATCTCCGTCGCGAAGGACTCCAGCCGGGCCCTGTCCTGCTCCGCGCGCATGTCGACCAGCGCCACGATCACATAGCGGTCGCGCGGATAGCGTTCGTGCAGGTCACGGATGGTGTTGAGGACGGTGTTACCCGTGGAGAACTCGTCGTCCACCAGGATCAGCGGGCCCTCGCCCGCCAGCAGGTCCGGATCCTCCGGCAGCAGCAGGTGCGAGGTGGCGTGGGAGTGGGACTCCTCGAAGCCTCCGGCGCGCTCCACACCGTCGACCGGACGCCGCGTGGAGTGCAGATACGGCGCGAGAGCGACCCCGTCCGCCACCGAGTGACCGAGTCCGGTCGCCGTCTCCGCGTAGCCGAGGACGACCGCCCGGGCCGCCTCCTCGTCGCCGAGGAGCTTGCGCACCCGCTCACCGAGGCCGTGCCCCGCGTCGTACACGACGGAGGGCGCCTGCGGCACGTGCTTGCCCAGCACGTTCGACACGAGCAGATGTGCCCGCTTGGGATTGCGGCGCAGGGCCAGTCCCAGCAGGGCGGGCAGCTGCTCGTCTCCTCGGAGCCCGACGCCCAGCCGCTCCGCGACCCACGTTCCCGACCAGACCACGTCGACGTTCTCTTTCCTCGTCATTCAGCCGGCGAGCCCGGCCGCGAGCAGTTCCACGAAGCCGACCTCTTCCCGGGCGACCCCGAAGACCTCGGCGCGCAGCAGCGTGCGCTCGGCCCAGGCCCGGTGCGGCTTCACTTCGTTCATCTTGTTCGTATACGCGGAGCGCATCACTCCGCCCCCTTCCCGCTCCGGGCGAAGGATGTCCCGCGCGTCGCTGAACTCCTCGTGACTGACAACCGACAGAGCGTGTACGGGCAGGACGTGCGAGGGGTGGATGCAGGTCTTGCCCTGGAGGCCGTTGGCCCGGTCCAGCTCGATCTCGCGCAGCAGTCCGTCCAGGTCGTGCTCGATCAGCGCGGTGCGCAGCTCTTCCGCCCGGCCTTCCATGAAGGGGCTGCGGCGCAGCTGGGGCTTGAACATGCGCTCCTGGAGCCTGAAGTACTCCCACACCGGGCCGGTCACGGTGAAACCGGTGCCGTCGGCCCTTCCGAGGACGTTCACCACGTCGGCGATGACGGCGGCGACGATCTGCACGTCGTAGGCGGTCATGGCGGGTGCGCGGCGCAGCCCGTAGGCCGAGCAGAAGTCGGTGACGCCGAGCCGCAGCGCGAGGACGCGCTCGCGGTACTTGTCGACGGTGCGGGCGATCCCGGCCAGCGTCTCGGTGCGGGTCTCCAGGTGGAGAAGTTCCGGGGATTCCAGGACGGGCATCGCGAAGAGCCGCTGTCCGGTGGCCGTCTCGGCGTCGGTGAGCGCCTCCAGGAACGGCACTCCCCGTTCATCCGTGAACTTGGGAAGTACGAATCCGGACAGATGCCGGACGGAGGAGCCGAGGCGCTGTGCCAGATCGGGGATCTGACCGGGTTCCCGGACCCGGATGAAGAGGAGCGGGAGCTCGGCGCCGCGCTCGTCGAGGGCGGCGAACTGCCGGACGAGGTTCTCCTCCGCCGCCGGCACATCGGCGTCGTCGATGGAATCCTCCAGGCAGAGGACCATGGAGACCACTCCGTTGCCCGCCAGCTTGATCACGTCGTCGGCGAGGTTCGGACGGGTGGCCGGGCTGTAGAGCGTCGCCCCCAGCGCGGCCGCGAGCGTACGAGCGGGAGCGGCGGTGGTGAATTCGCACGGCTCCTGATGGAACAGACTGTCGCGGACGCCAGGCGGAAGGTGCCCGAAATGACGCATTTATTTCCCCCGTACTGCTCTGGCGGCCGAACTGGCGTGGCCGGTAATAGTACGTATGAATGTGTGTCAAGAGTTCCCCAAGACCATGAACTCCAGGTAACCCGCTTGCACCATGCCCATGTCCTCGCCGGAGGACAAGGGGCCCCGCGTTGTCCGGGATGCCCACGGGAGGGCAGGATGACGGGCATGACGCACGCGATGCTGAAGGGCTCGAACGTCCCTCTCGACGCCACGGCCGTACGGGCCGTGCTCCGCTGGACGCCGGGCGCCGGCGTCCCCGACGTGGACGCCTCGGCCCTGCTGCTCGGCCCGGACGCCCGTGTGCGCTCCGACGAGGACTTCGTCTTCTACAACCAGCCGCGCCATCCCTCGGGACTGGTGCGGCGGCTGCCGAAGAAGCGCGTCGCCGAGCATTTGACGGACACGGTCGAGGCGGATCTCTCCTCGCTCGACGCGTCGGTCGACCAGGTGGTGCTCGCCGCCTCCTCCGACGGCGACTCCTTCCAGCATGTACGCGATCTGCGGATACTGCTCTACGACGCCTCCCTGGCCGAGGGTGAGCCGCTCGCCGTCTTCGATGTGAAGCCGGAGACCGGCGAGGAGACCGCGATCATCTGCGGCGAGCTGTACCGGCGCGGGGAGCGGTGGAAGTTCCGCGCGGTGGGTCAGGGCTACCCGACCGGGCTCGTCGGACTGGCCACCGATTTCGGTATCTCGGTGGACGAGGCCGAGGCGGCCGCGGACCCGTCGGCCCATCCCGCACCACCGGCGCACCCGCCCGCGTACGGCTTCCCGCAGCCCCCCGGCGCCCAGCCCGTCTACGGCTATCCGCAGCCGTCGTCGGGCCCGGCGCAGCCTGCGTACGGCTATCCGCAGCCGGCTCCCGCTGCCGCTTTCGCGCCGGATCCGAACTTCCGGCTGCCTCCGATGGGGCCGCAGTTCGTCCGTCCCTGACGCGGGCGCCCCGGAACCGTCCCGGAAACGCGAGACCGGCGGCGCTCGGCGGGCCCTGTGCGGACGGGGCCGGTGCGGACAGGGCCCTGTGCGGACGGGGCCTACACCCGCGTCTTGTAGCCGCGCCCCCACTGGAGTCCCCAGCCGTACAGCCGGTCGAGCTCCGCCTGGAAGCCGTAGACGAACTTCACCTCACGGCGCACGATCAGCTCGCCCTTGATGTTCTCCATGGAGAACACCGCGCAGGAGCGGGCCTGCGGCGCCCGCTCGTCGAGCTCTATCTCGACCCGCGGCCCGTTGCTCGGGTAGAGCGTCACATGGGCGTGCGTGCGGTCGAAGGCGGGCGTCTGGTCGTAGATGTAGACGAAGAACAGCAGCCGCTTGATGGACTCACGGTGGTCGAGGTTCACATAGACGGTCTCGCCCGAGGGGGAGCCGAACCGGTCGTCGCCGCTGAGCTTCACATAGGGCGCCTCGTTGATGGCGCCGAAGAAGCTGCCCAGCGGCTGCACCACGCCCTTGCTGCCGTCCACCAGCTCGTAGAGGCAGCCGAGATCGAGGTCCACATTGACCACGCCCTGGGTGTGGGCCTGGACCACGTCGGGCTGGAAGAGCTTGAAGGGGTGGCGCAGCAGGCGCCCGCTCTGCCGGGACCGGCCCTCGATGTCGGACGTGCGCATCCGCCAGGACAGGTTGACGCGCAGATTGCCGGTCGCGGCGCCCTGCTTGGTGAGTGACACCGACGGGTGCCGCTTGGTGAGTTCGATCGAGTTGGACGCGGCGCTGCCCGAGTCGAACTGCGCTGCCCTCCCCCGCCACAGACCGTCCCAGAAGGCCATACGTCCCACCCCAGTCGTATCGATGTACCCCGCTGCGTGACACGCAACGGGGCGGCGCCGAGGCCGGTGCCTCGAAGCCGCCCCGTGGAGAGCGTTCCTCAATCTCCGCCGGGTCACACCCCGGCGTCGACCGGCTCGCCCTTTTCCTCCTGGGCAGCGAGCGCCTTGTTGCGGCGCACCGAGGACCAGAAGGACGCGCCGATCAGGACGACGCCGATGAGACCGGTGATGATCTCGTTGATCTCGTACTGGATGGTGATGAGCAGGATCGCGGCGAGCGCGCCGATCGCGTAGTGCGCGCCGTGCTCCAGGTAGACGTAGTCGTCGAGCGTGCCCTGGCGGACCAGGTAGACGGTCAGCGACCGGACGTACATGGCGCCGATGCCGAGGCCCAGTGCCATGAGCACGATGTCGTTGGTGATGGCGAAGGCGCCGATGACGCCGTCGAAGGAGAACGACGCGTCCAGGACCTCGAGGTAGAGGAACATGAAGAACGCGGCCTTGCCCGCGAGAACCACGGCGGACGGCTTCTTGCCGCTCGCCTTGGCCTTTTCCTCTTCCTCGTGTTCGCGCTCCTCCTCCTCTTCGAGCCTGTCCTCGAAGAAGCCGGAGAGTCCGCCGACGATGAGGTAGGTGATGAGACCGGCGACGCCGGCGAGCAGCACCGTCGAGGACTTGTCGACGTGGGTGCCGCCGTGCTGGTGGGCGTGGGTCGCGACGGTCACCGCGCTGATCGCCAGGACGATCAGGGCGATGCAGACCGACAGCATGTCGATCTTGCCGAGCTTGGCCAGCGGGCGCTCGAGCCAGCCGAGCCACTTGATGTCACGGTCCTCGAAAATGAAGTCGAGGAAGATCATGAGCAGGAACATGCCACCGAACGCGGCGATCGACGGATGTGCGTCGGTCACCAGCTGCTGGTACTGGTCCTTGTCATTGAGTGCGAGGTCGACCGCCTCGATGGGGCCGAGCTGGGCGCTGACGGCGACAATGACGACGGGGAAGACGAGCCGCATGCCGAAGACGGCGATGAGAATGCCGATGGTGAGGAAGATCTTCTGCCAGAAGGCACTCATCTTCTTCAGGATTCCGGCGTTGACCACCGCATTGTCGAACGACAGCGAGATCTCGAGGACGGACAGGATCGCTACGACACCGAAGGCCGTCCACCCGCCGTAGAGCACCGCCGCGACCAGGCCGAGCGCGGTCACCGCGAACGACCAGCCGAAGGTTTTCAGAACCACTGGTACCCAATCGTGTAATGGGGGTTCCCCCGGGCGAACCTTGGGGGAGGTCTCCCACGCACCAAGGACAGGCTTTACCTGCTCCGTGCGCAGCTTTACGAAACGTTGACCCCGAAGTCTAGAGCGATGCCCCGCAGACCCGACGCGTACCCCTGCCCTACGGCCCTGAACTTCCACTCGCCGCCGTACCGGTACAGCTCGCCGAAGATCATCGCTGTTTCGGTGGAGGCGTCCTCGCTGAGGTCGTAACGCGCCAGCTCCTGGCCGTCGGCCTGATTGACCACCCGGATGAAGGCGTTGCTGACCTGCCCGAACGTCTGGCCGCGATTTTCGGCCTCATGGATCGAGACCGGGAAGATGATCTTGTCGACGTTGGCCGGCACCTGGGGAAGGTTCACCAGCAGCGATTCGTCGTCGCCCTCGCCCTCACCCGTGAGGTTGTCACCGGTGTGCTCGACGGAGCCGTCGGGGCTCGTGAGGTTGTTGTAGAAGATGAAGTACTCGTCGCCCAGAACGCGTCCGCCGTTGCAGAGCAGCGCGCTCGCATCGAGGTCGAAGTCGGCTCCTGTGGTGGAGCGCGCGTCCCAACCGAGCCCCACCAGCACCTGCGTGAGATTCGGTGCGGCCTTGGAGAGGGAGACATTGCCTCCCTTGGCGAGCGTGACGCCCATGATCCTGGTCCTCCCCAGCTGACGATGTGGTGCAAGGCGCGTCCGGCGCCGCACTTCGCAGTGCGGCGCCGGACGGAGTGCGGCCTGCTCAGACGTTGACGCCGAAGTCCTGCGCGATGCCGCGCAGGCCCGAGGCGTACCCCTGGCCGATGGCACGGAACTTCCACTCCGCGCCGTTGCGGTACAGCTCGCCGAAGACCATCGCGGTCTCCGTCGACGCGTCCTCGCTCAGGTCGTACCGGGCGAGCTCGGTGTTGTCCGCCTGGTTGACCACGCGGATGAACGCGTTGCGCACCTGGCCGAAGGACTGCTGACGGCTCTCGGCCTCGTAGATCGAGACCGGGAACACGATCTTGTCGACGTCGGCCGGGACCGAGGCGAGGTTGACCTTGATCTGCTCGTCGTCGCCCTCGCCCTCACCGGTGAGGTTGTCACCGGTGTGCTCCACGGAGCCGTCGGGGCTCTTCAGGTTGTTGAAGAAGACGAAGTTCGAATCACTGGCGACCTTGCCCTCGGTGTTGGTCAGGATGGCGCTGGCGTCGAGGTCGAAGTCGCCACCGGTGGTGGTACGAGCGTCCCAGCCCAGACCGACGATGACCGCCGTCAGGTTGGGTGCGGCCTTGGTCAGCGAGACGTTGCCGCCCTTGCTGAGGCTGACTCCCACGAGTCCCTCCATTGGGTATCAGGGGCAGCGCCCCCGTCGTGCGTTGGTGTCGGATCAACGAGTGGATCCTAGTGACCGGTTCCCGTGCAAAACAGACTTTCGCGTGGTCGGTCGCCGGGTGTATCGGTGTGCGGCCGGGTGGGGCCGCGCTTGTCAGAGGGTTTGCAGCGCCTTGACGTACGCGTTCAGGTCGCGGGCGTCCGGCAGGCCGTTGACGACGGTCCAGCGGACGACACCCTCCTTGTCGATGATGAAGGTTCCGCGCACGGCGCACCCCTTCTCCTCGTCGAGGACGCCGTACGCGCGCGAGACCTCACCGTGCGGCCAGAAGTCCGACAGCAGGGGGTATTCCAGGCCCTCCTGCTCGCCGAAGACGCGCAGGGTGTGGATGGAGTCGTTGGAGACCGCGAGCAGCTGGGTGTCGTCGTTGACGAACGACGGCAGTTCGTCGCGCAGCGCGCACAGCTCACCGGTGCACACCCCGGTGAAGGCGAACGGATAGAAGAGGAGCACCACGTTCTTTTCGCCGCGGAATTCGGCGAGCGTCACGGTGCGGCCGTGGTTGTCCTTCAGCTCGAATTCCGGGGCCTCGGTGCCGACCTCGATCGCCATGTCGTGTGGATCCCTTCGCTGAGCCCATTCGGGTGACGGGTCCACACACCCTAAGGGCTGTCCCGTCATCCCCGGCGGGACCCTACTCACGGCACGGGTACGCAGAAGGCCCCCTCCGACGTGGTCGGAGGGGGCCGGGGCCTGATGCTGGAGGTTCAGCGCTTCGACTTGGCCGCCTTGGGAGTCACCAGCCTGCTGCCGGTCCAGTCCTTGCCGGCACTGATGCTCTTGGTCTGGGAGAGACCCGCGGTCTGGGCGGCTTCGTTGATGTCGCTGGGCTCGACGTAGCCGTCACGGCCGGTCTTGGGAGTCATGAGCCACACGGCACCGCCCTCCTCGATGAGCCCGATGGCGTCCACCAGTGCGTCCGTCAGATCGCCGTCCTCGTCGCGGAACCAGAGGATGACGACGTCGGCGACGTCGTCATAGTCCTCGTCCACGAGTTCCTGGCCGATCACGGACTCAATGGCTTCTCGGAGCTCCATCTCGACGTCGTCGTCGTAGCCGATCTCCTGGACCACCTGTCCGGGCTCGAACCCCAGCCTGGTGGCCGGGTTGGTCCGCTCCTCCGCGTGGTCCGCGGTCGCGCTCACGGCTTGCCTCCTGATCATGTTCGGTAAGTGCTGCAGCCGCGCGCGTACGCGTGGCTTTGGCCGTAGTCCACACGGGCGGGGCGGATCGCGCAAGTACCCGGCCGTCCAGACCGCCGAAACGGTGACGTTTGCGCCCGTCTCGACGCAAGTCCGGACACCCTCGGCCCGGGACCGCACCGGACGCCCACCCGTTCCGCCATGTTTGCCACCATACGTCCACTCGCTGGGCCAATCGGAACCGAACAGCCAAACGGAACGCTTTGCCGCCTTGAGCGTAAGGTTGCGATTTGACCGGGCCCGAACGGGGCTCCGGACGGGTTGCGAGCCTGTCCGGCGGCGAGCTCCGGTCAGGATGTCAGCGAGCGCTGGGGTTACCCCTCAGTAGAGATGACGTTTGCCGCCCCGCGGTCCACGATGGAGGCGGTGCGACACCGCGCAGACATCTTGTGTAGAGGCAGAACTCACCGAACAGCGAAGGAATAGCGTGGCTTCCGGATCAGATCGCAACCCGATCATCATTGGCGGCCTTCCCAGTCAGGTCCCGGACTTCGATCCCGAAGAGACCCAGGAGTGGCTGGACTCCCTCGACGCCGCCGTCGACGAGCGGGGCCGGGAGCGCGCCCGCTACCTCATGCTCCGGCTGATCGAGCGGGCCCGCGAGAAGCGCGTGGCCGTGCCCGAGATGCGCAGCACGGACTACATCAACACGATCGCCACCAAGGACGAGCCGTTCTTCCCGGGCAACGAGGAGATCGAGCGCAAGATCCTCAACGCCACCCGCTGGAACGCCGCGGTGATGGTCTCCCGCGCCCAGCGCCCCGGTATCGGGGTCGGCGGCCACATCGCGACCTTCGCCTCCTCGGCCTCCTTGTACGACGTGGGCTTCAACCACTTCTTCCGCGGCAAGGACGACGGCAAGGGCGGAGACCAGATCTTCTTCCAGGGCCATGCCTCCCCCGGCATCTACGCCCGCGCGTTCATGCTCGACCGGCTGAGCGAGGCGCAGCTCGACGCCTTCCGCCAGGAGAAGTCCAAGGCGCCCAACGGTCTGTCCAGCTACCCCCACCCGCGGCTGATGCCGGACTTCTGGGAGTTCCCGACCGTGTCGATGGGCCTCGGCCCCCTCGGCGCGATCTACCAGGCCCGGATGAACCGCTACATGGAGGCGCGCGGCATCGCCGACACCTCCGACTCGCACGTGTGGGCGTTCCTCGGTGACGGCGAGATGGACGAGCCCGAGTCACTCGGCCAGCTGTCCATCGCCGCGCGCGAGGGCCTCGACAACCTCACCTTCGTGGTCAACTGCAACCTCCAGCGCCTCGACGGCCCGGTCCGCGGCAACGGCAAGATCATCCAGGAGCTGGAGTCGCAGTTCCGCGGCGCCGGCTGGAACGTCATCAAGCTGGTGTGGGACCGCTCCTGGGACCCGCTGCTCGCCCAGGACCGCGACGGTGTGCTGGTCAACCAGCTCAACACCACGCCGGACGGCCAGTTCCAGACGTACGCGACCGAGACCGGCGCGTACATCCGCGACCACTTCTTCGGTCACGATCACCGGCTGCGCGCCATGGTCGAGAACATGACCGACGACCAGATCCTGCACCTGGGCCGTGGCGGTCACGACCACAAGAAGGTCTATGCGGCCTTCTCGGCGGCCAAGGCGCACAAGGGCCAGCCGACCGTGGTCCTCGCGCAGACCGTCAAGGGCTGGACGCTCGGACCGAACTTCGAGGGCCGCAACGCGACCCACCAGATGAAGAAGCTGACGGTCGACGACCTCAAGGGCTTCCGCGACCGGCTGCACATCCCGATCACGGACGACCAGTTGGAGAACGGCGCACCGCCGTACTACCACCCGGGCCGTGACTCGGAGGAGATCCAGTACATGCACGACCGGCGCCAGGGCCTCGGCGGCTATGTGCCGACCCGTGTCGTGCGGTCGAAGCCGCTGGAGCTCCCGGGCGACAAGACGTACGCGGCTGTGAAGAAGGGCTCCGGCCAGCAGTCCATCGCCACCACCATGGCGTTCGTCCGGCTGCTCAAGGACCTCATGCGGGACAAGGAGATCGGCAAGCGGTTCGTGCTGATCGCGCCCGACGAGTACCGCACCTTCGGTATGGACTCCTTCTTCCCGAGCGCGAAGATCTACAACCCGCTGGGTCAGCAGTACGAGGCGGTGGACCGCGAGCTGCTGCTCGCGTACAAGGAGTCGCCGACCGGTCAGATGCTGCACGACGGCATCTCCGAGGCCGGCTGTACGGCGTCGCTGATCGCGGCCGGCTCGGCCTACGCCACGCACGGCGAGCCGCTGATCCCGGTGTACGTCTTCTACTCGATGTTCGGCTTCCAGCGGACCGGCGACCAGTTCTGGCAGATGGCCGACCAGCTGGCACGCGGCTTCGTCCTCGGCGCCACCGCCGGGCGCACGACGCTGACCGGTGAGGGCCTCCAGCACGCGGACGGCCACTCGCAGCTGCTGGCGTCGACGAACCCGGGCTGTGTCGCCTACGACCCGGCCTTCGGCTTCGAGATCGCGCACATCGTGCGGGACGGTCTGCGGCGGATGTACGGCTCCGACGAGGAGCACCCGCACGGCGAGGACGTCTTCTACTACCTCACCGTCTACAACGAGCCGATCCAGCACCCGGCCGAGCCGGAGAACGTCGACGTCGAGGGCATCCTCAAGGGCATCCACCGCTTCAAGTCCGCCGAGCAGGGCCGGATCCCGGCGCAGATCATGGCGTCCGGTGTGGCCGTGCCGTGGGCGATCGAGGCACAGCGGATTCTCGCGGAGGACTGGGACGTCAAGGCGGACGTCTGGTCGGCGACGTCCTGGAACGAGCTGCGCCGCGAGGCCGTCGAGGTCGAGCGGCACAACCTCCTGCACCCGGAGGAGGAGCAGCGCGTCCCGTACGTCACGCGCAAACTCCAGGGCTCCGAGGGGCCGTTCGTGGCGGTGTCGGACTGGATGCGTTCCGTCCCCGACCAGATCTCGCGCTGGGTGCCGGGCACCTACCAGTCGCTGGGCGCCGACGGCTTCGGCTTCGCCGACACCCGTGGCGCGGCCCGCCGGTTCTTCCACATCGACGCCGAGTCGATCGTGCTGGGTGTCCTCACCGAACTGGCCCGTGAGGGCAAGGTCGACCGCTCGGTGCTGAAGCAGGCCGTGGACCGCTACCAGCTGCTGGATGTCGCGGCGGCCGACCCGGGCCCCGCGGGCGGCGACGCATAGCAGTCGCAGGGGTACGGGGCGGCCGGGCTGATCCGGCCGCCCCGCACACATTTTCCCCTCCCGTCTACGATGCGCGGATGAAGCAGCGAACAGCGCAGGTCCGGTGGGAAGAGCGCATGCAGACGCCCCTGCTGGTGCTCGCCGCGGCGTTCGCCGTCGCGTACGCGGTGCCGATCGTGGCGCCCGGCGCCGACGGCTGGGTGCACACGCTCTGCACGGCCGTCGAGTGGGTGGTGTGGGGCGCGTTCGCCGTCGACTATCTGGTGCGGCTCACGCTCGCGCCGAGCCGCTGGCTCTTCGTCCGCAGCCATCCGCTCGATCTGCTCGCGGTGGTGCTGCCGCTGCTGCGGCCGCTGCGCCTGCTCCGCGTCGTCTCCACCCTGCTGCTGGTGGGGCGGCGTGCGCGGATGGCGCCGCAGATCACGCTCACGACCTATGTGGCGGGCGCGGTGGTCGGGCTCATGATGTTCGGCTCACTGGCCGTGCTGCACGTCGAACGGGACGCGCCCGACGGGAACATCAAGACGCTGGGCGACGCGGTGTGGTGGTCGTTCACGACCATGACGACGGTCGGGTACGGGGACCACGCGCCGACGACGGGGCTCGGCCGGCTGCTCGCCGTCGGGCTCATGATCTCCGGTATCGCCCTGCTCGGTGTCGTCACGGCGAACATCGCGGCCTGGTTCATCTCCCGCTTCGAGCGGGACGACGCGGAGGAGCGCCGGCAGACGGCTCTGCTGGAGGCGCTGACGGCCGAGGTGAAGGCGCTGCGCGCACAGGTGACGGCGCTGTCGGAATCATCGGATTCATCGAAATCATCGGCGACAGCAGCGACGGTGGCGACAGGCGCGACCGTGCCGACGGGCGGGGGAACAGGCGCAGCCGGGGTGGGCACTGTGCCCACCCCGGCCGGTCCGCCCGACAAGCCTGCGGTGCGAGGCTGATCACCACATCCCGCCGCCGGGAGCCGCGGCTCCCGCCAGCCAGACGATGGCCAGGACGGTGTCAATGGCACCGAGGACCAGCGCGACGAGCGCCGGTATGTGCTGCGTGCCGTTCCAGCTGCGGCCCATGGCGAGCCAGCCGCAGACGACGGCGATCGGGCCGAGGACGATCCCCAGCACGAAGAATCCTGTGATCGCACAGATCAGCCCGATGATTCCCAGTGCCGCGCGGTCCGGCCCGCTCCGCGACCACGTCCGGCCGCGTGAGCGAGGGTGCCTGCGCGATGTGTGTCCGAAGCCCGCCATCATCACTCCCTGAGTTCGGCCGATTCGGGACTACGCATGCCCGGGTACCCCGGTTCATCGCTCCCAGACCTTGAACGCCCTGACGCGGTACGGGGACTGGGGCAGCCAGGTGCCCGAACCGGGGTAGGTCTCGAACTCGCCCGTCTCCGCGCACTCCTGGCTCTGATACGTCGTCACCGGCCGTCCCGTGCGGTTGGCCAGGGACTCGGCGGCGGTGCCGGTCGGCAGCGGCACACAGCTGTCGACGTCGAGGCCGGCGAGCTCGTGCGTCTGGCGTGCCCCCTTGAAATCGGCCTTGGCCCACAGGCAGAGCTGTCCGGCGCCGCAGCCTGCGAGGCGTGGCGGGCCGGCGGCCGTGGCGTGGCCCGGGAGGAGCGCGGTGACGGCCAGGGCGGCCGCGGCGAGCAGTGGTGTCGTAGGCATGTCGGTGAACCCCCGTGTGGTGACTGATCGTGTGGTGACTGATCGTGTGGTGAGTGGCCGTGCGGTGAGTGATCGTGTGGTGAGTGATCACTTGACCGGGAGCCTGGAGCACACGAAGACGCCCCGGGAAGGGGATCGGGCCGAGATCATCCGGATAGGGGACAGCCCCGCCGGAGGCGTCCGGCGGGGCTGTCGGTCACACGAGGTTGACGCCCGTCGAGGGCGGCGACGGCGTCAGATGTGGGCGCCGCCCATACCCGCGTCGGCGTTCGCACCGCGCTTGGTGAGCAGGGCGACGAACACCGCGACGGCCGCGACACCGGCGGCGACCAGGCAGGCCAGGCCCATGCCCGAGATGAAGGTGTCGTGGGCGACCCCGACGATCTTCTCGGCCAGCTCGGGAGGCGTTCCCGGAGCGACCGGCGGCACACCCACCTGAACGGCTTCGGCGGCCTGGTCCAACTGGGCCGGGCTGAGCGGCGGAAGCTGCGCGTCGGCCCAGTTGCCCGGCAGGTCGCTGTCGACCTTGGAGGCCATGACCGCGCCGAGCACCGCCGTACCGAGGCTGCCGCCGATCTGCATGGCGGCCTGCTGGAGACCGCCGGCGACGCCGGAGAGCTCCATCGGGGCGTTGCCCACGATGACCTCGGTCGCACCGACCATGACCGGCGCGAGGCCGAGACCGAGAAGGGCGAACCAGATGGACATCGGCAGGCTGCCGGTGTCGGTGTCGAGGGTCGACATACCGAACATGGCGACCGCGGTGAGCACCATGCCGCCCGCGAGCGGGACGCGCGGGCCCGTCTTGGTGATCATGGCGCCGGCGAGCGGCGATCCGACGATCATCATGCCGGTGAGGGGCAGCAGGTGGAGTCCGCTGTCGACCGGGCTCATGCCGTGCACGTTCTGGAGGAAGAAGGTGACGAAGAACAGCCCGCCCAGGAAGGCGATGGCCATGAGCACCATGAGGACGGTGCCGGCCGCGAGCGGGACCGAGCGGAACAGCTTCAGCGGGATCAGCGGCTCGGCGACCCGGTTCTCCCAGAAGGCGAAGAACGCGAAGCAGACCACCGACGCGGCGATGAAGCCCCAGGTCCGGCCGTCGCCCCAGCCCCACGCGGGCGCCTTGATGAGCGCCCAGACCAGGCAGAACATCGCGGTCGACAGCAGCAGGATGCCGAGGATGTCGAAGGACTTCGGAGCGTTCTCGGCGCGGTGGTCCTTGAGGATCAGCACACCGAGGACGAGCGCGATGACGCCGACCGGGACGTTGATGAAGAAGACCGACTGCCAGCTCACGTGTTCGACCAGCAGACCGCCGAGGATCGGGCCGCCCGCGGTGGACGCGCCGATGACCATGCCCCAGATGCCGATCGCCATGTTCAGCTTCTCGGCGGGGAAGGTGGCGCGCAGCAGTCCGAGCGCCGCGGGCATCAGGAGCGCGCCGAACAGGCCCTGGAGCACGCGGAAGGTGACCACGAGGGTGATGCTGTCGGAGAGGCCGATGGCCGCCGAGGCCGCGGCGAAGCCGACGACACCGATGAGGAACGTCTGCCGGTGGCCGAAGCGGTCACCGAGCTTGCCCGCGGTGATCAGCGTCACGGCGAGGGCGAGGAAATAGCCGTTGGTGATCCACTGCACGTCGGCGAAGGTGGCGCCGAGGTCCTTCTGGATCGCGGGGTTGGCGATCGCGACGATGGTGCCGTCCAGCGCCACCATCATCACGCCGATGGCCACGGCGAACAGCGTCAGCCAGGGGTGGCCGCGGAGCCCCTTGACCTGGGCCGGTATGGGGTCCTGCGGATCCTTCGGCGCCTTTTCGACGGTGGTCTGACTAGTCATGCGTGGGAGGCTAATGTCAGTCGCTGACAGTTGACAAACCAATTCACAAGTCGGTAACTGTCACGTTGCTCACAGGTAGGCTGAGCTGGTCGAAAGCGTCGGAAAGAGGACCCAGGTAGTGACGGCCGAGCCGACCGGACTGCGCGCACGCAAGAAGCAGCTCACCCGTGACGCGCTGGTGCGCGCCGCGCTGGAGCTGTTCACCACGAAGGGGTACGAACAGACGACCGTCGACGAGATCGCGGACACCGTCGACGTCTCCCAGCGCACCTTCTTCCGGTACTTCACCAGCAAGGAGGAGGTCGCCTTCGCCGTCCAGGAAGTGGTCGAGGCCCACTTCATCGAGGCGGTACGCGAACGGCCCGCTCAGGAAGGCCCGTTCGAGGCGATGCGCAACGCCGTGCTCGACGGCTGGAACAGAATCGGCGAGGCGATCGCGGAGATCGTCCCGGTCGAACTCCACATGCGCAGCTATCTCATGATCGAGTCGACTCCCGCGCTACTGGCGGTGCATCTGCGCCGGTCGGCGGACCTGGAGGAGACGATCGCCCAACTGATCGCCGAGCGCGAGGGACTGGACGTCGACGCCGACCCGCGCCCCCGGGTGGCGGTGGCCGCGCTCAGCGGAGTGATGCGCGTCACGGGGCGGCTGTGGGGCCAGGGCGAGGACTGGAGCCCGGAGGCGATCCGCAGCCTCACGGCGACCTATCTGGACCATCTGAAGCTGGCGCTGGCGGACGACTGGCGGACGCAGCGGGCCGCTGAGGCGACGGCACGGGGTGACCGGCCGGAGTGACGAGGCGGGCCGGCGCGTGCGCGTCACAACGCGGCGTGACGAGCCGCGGCGACGACACGGGGTGACGAAGTGGGCCGATGACACGCCGGAGTGCGCTCCCCGGCGTGGCTCAAGTCACGGTTCTTCCCCGTAATTACGTTCTGAACACGTGATCTGCCTCACGGTCTTCGCGAGCCGCCGCCGGCTTCTCCTAGGGTGTCTCTCAGTGACTTCCTTCGACTCCTCCCCCACCCCCGTCACCGTGCGCGCTTTCCTCGCGCTCACGGTTGTGTTCCTGATGCTGGCGACCACCGGTTGGACGGCCGTACGGCACCAGGGCGGCCCTCGTGACATCTACGAGGCCGAGCTCAGCGGCTGGGGCAAGGCGCGCATAGGAGCCCGGGCCCTGCCCGGCACCGACTCGTCACCGAAGAAGCTGACGGCCTTCTTCGCCTCGCTGCGGGGTGCGGAGCGCACGCGGCTCGCCGACGAATACCCGTACGTGGTCGGCAATCTCAACGGTGCGCCGGTCGCTCTGCGTTATCGGGCGAACCGCAAGGGCCTGGCGCGCGCACTGGAGCTCGAACGCAAGCGCGTCGCCACCGCCGACCTCACCGCGGACGGCCGGCGCATGGCGACCCGCCGGATGAACCGCTTCGAGTCCCTCATGGATCCCGAGCGGCAGATCCTTGCCTTCGACCCGTCCGGGCCCGGCAAGGTCGCCGAGGTGTTCGGTGATCTGAACCGCGCCGAACGTGTGTCCGTGGTCGTCCCCGGTGTGGACACCAATCTGCTCACCTTCCAGCGGACCGCCCGCAAGTACGCGGCGCCGGTCGGCATGGCCAAGTCGCTGTACGCCGCCGAGCGGGCGGCCTCGCCCCGGGCGCGTACGGCGGTCATCGCCTGGGCCGACTACACCACCCCGGCCGGGCTCGGCGTGGACTCGGCCATAGGCCGGCTGGCGGAGAGCGGTGCCGTCCGGCTGACGGCGCTGACCGAAGCCCTGCCCGGCCCGTCCCGCGTCGCGCTCTTCTGCCACAGCTACGGCTCCGTCGTCTGCGGCGTCGCCGCACGTCAACTGCCCGAGCGCGTCACCGACATCGCGGTGGCCGGCAGCCCGGGCATGCGCGCCGAGAACGCGGCGGCGCTGCACACCCGCGCCCGGGTGTGGGCGATGCGCGACAGCGACGACTGGATCCAGGACGTGCCGCATCTGGCGGTCGGCGGACTGGGGCACGGCGAGGACCCGGTGGCACCGGAGTTCGGGGCGCGCGTGATGTCGGCGGCGGACGCTGTCGGCCACACCGGTTATTTCGAGCCGGGTACGGAGAGCATCACCAACTTCGCCGAGATCGGCGTCGGTTCGTTCGACGGTGTCACCTGTGCGAGCGCCGATGACACATGCCGCAGTGGTATCTATGGCGAAGAAGCGGTCTGACGCGCGTAGAACTTCGTCAACCGGGCTCTGCACCGAGGGAAGACGTGCGGGCGCCCGCCGCCTACGATGAGGCGTATGGGTGACGAACTGGCCGGAATTCAAGCCACGTGGGAGTTCGAGACCGACTCCGTGATCATCCGCTTCGAACGGGGACACCGCGCGCCGAAGCTCTTCCAGACGCTCCGCGAACGCCGTATCCCTCACGAAGCGTTGGCGTCGGTGACACTTTCCCCGGGCAAGCGGGGAACGGTGGTGCTGCATGCGGCACCCAGACCCGGCGCCGATCCTCTGATGGAGGCAGCGGCCGGGCAGTTGAAGGAAGCGTGCGATCCGTACCGCCTGGTGCTGCCGGCCGACCGCGAGACCCTCGCCGAGTACTACGCCGACGAGTTGCGGGCCGTGCTGCCCTCGGACGCCGACCGTCCCGTCGACCGGTACGCCGTGGCCGCGCCCAGCGCGCCCCTGAACTTCAAGGCGTACGACGGCAAGGCCTCCTTCGACGGCTCCCGTGTCGACTTCCGCTGGTCGTGGGCGGGTGCGTCGTCCGCCAAGTGGAAGGCGGGCGACCAGAGTTTCCCGGTCGACGAGCTGAGCGGGGTCGAGTGGCGCACGCCCGAGGCCCTCGACGGATATCTGCGGCTCGTCCGGCACACGAATCCGCCGGTCGACGACACGGTTCGGCCGGCGCTCGACAAGGACCCTGCCGCGCTGATGTTCGGGCTCAACAAAGGGCAGGTGCACGAGTCCCTGCCGTTCGCCGCGGCGGTCCTCGAATCCGTGCAGAACTCCGGCTCGCCTCCCGCGATGGCGATGCAGGCGTGCCGTCGCGACCCGGCGGACATCGCCGAGCGGATCCGGCACCTGGGCGAACTGCATCTGGCAGGGCTGGTGACCGACGAGGAATTCAGCTCCAAGAAGGCGCAGCTGCTGGCGGAGCTGTGAGCGAGCCGGAGCGGGCGGTGGTGTCATACCGGGGTATGACACCGCGCCCGGCCCCCGGGTATGACGCCATCGGCCGGCCGGTCTGCCTACGCTGATCAGGCCATGTCCCAGTCTCCCCGGTCCTCCCCCTCGCGACGCTCCCGGGCGTTGCGCGGCGCCCAGGACAATCTGCGCCTCCTCGCCGCCGACCTCCGTACGCCGTCGTCGTCCACCGCCCCGCTCTTCGGCTCGGTCGAGAAGCGGTGGCTGCGGCTGACGCCGTACGTGGTGGTGTTCGCGTTCGTCGTGAGTCTGCTGCCGGTCACGGTCAGTGTGCTCGTCAACGACTACCGGCTGAACGGAGCGCTCGCCGGAGCGCTGGCCACCGCCCAGACGGTGCCGCTGCTGCTGGCTCTCACCCGCCCGCTCCAGGCGTGGTGGATCGTGGCCGCGGCGGATGTGGCCGGGGCTTTCGCGCTGATGGGCGCGGCGGGGACCGTGGACCGGAGCTGGCCGTGGACCCCGATGGTGGTCGTCGGGTATCTCGTCCTGATGGCCTGCCTCGGACTGCGGGAGCCGCGCCGTACGCTGCTGGCCGTCTGGCTGGCGACGGGCGCTGTGGGGTGGCTGTTCGAACTGATCTCGCAGGACCGCAGTGACGGCATCCATCTGCTGCTGTTCGTCCTGAGCGGCTTGGTGCTGGTCGTCACGGGCGCGCTGCGCGAACGCGGCGACGCCCAGCGACGGCTGGTCGTGCAGGAGACCATCAGCGAGGCGGAACGGGCGCAGCGCACGGTGCTGGAGGAGCGGGCGCGGATCGCGCGCGAGCTGCACGACGTCGTCGCCCACCACATGTCGCTGATCACGGTGCAGGCCGATTCCGCGCCGTACCGCATCGAGGGCCTGCCCGACGCGGCGCGTGAGGAGTTCGGAGCGATCGCCGCGGGCGCCCGTGAGTCGCTGACGGAGATGCGCCGGCTGCTGACGGTGCTGCGCAGCGAGGGCACGGAGAGCGAACTGACGCCGCAGCCGGGGCTCGACCGGGTGCAGCAGCTGGTGGAGGCGACCGTACGGGCGGGCGTACCGGTGGAGTTGGCCCTCGGAGTGCCGGACGATCCGGTGCCGCAGGCGGTCGACCTCTCGGCGTACCGCATCGTGCAGGAGGCACTCGCCAACGTGGTGCGGCACGCGCCCGGGGCGCCGACACGGGTCTCGGTGACATCCGACGGCACGGACCTCACCGTGCTCGTCGTCAACCTCCCGGCGGAGGAACGCACATCACCGCTGGAGACCACCGGCACCGGACACGGTCTGGTCGGCATGCGGGAACGCGTACGGCTGACCGGCGGAACACTGGACACCGGTCCGCTGCCGGACGGCGGATTCCGGGTGGCCGCGCGGCTTCCGCTGGCCACTCCCCCGACCTCGGAGGACCCTTCGTGACCATCCGCGTGATCATCGTCGACGACCAGGCCATGGTGCGGGCGGGCTTCGCCGCGCTGCTGGCCGCGCAGTCCGACATCGACGTGGTGGGCGAGGCGCCGGACGGGCGGGCGGGGGTGGACGTGGCGCGCTCCACGCACCCGGACGTGGTGCTGATGGACGTCCGGATGCCGGAGATGGACGGCCTGGCGGCGGCCCGTGCGATCCTCCACCCGCCGGTGGGAGTGGTGCATGTGCCCAAGGTGCTGATGCTGACCACGTTCGACGTGGACGACTACGTGTACGAGGCGCTGCGGGCGGGTGCGTCCGGATTCCTGCTGAAGGACGCGCCCCCGGCGGATCTGATCGCGGCGGTACGGGTGGTGGCGGCGGGCGAGGCGCTGCTGGCTCCCTCGGTCACCCGCCGGCTGATCGCCGAGTTCGCCTCCCAGCGGCAGGCGCCGCGGAAGGACCCGTCCCTGCGGCTGAACGGCCTGACCCCGCGCGAGACAGAGGTCCTGGAACTGATCGCGCGCGGGCTGTCCAACCAGGAGATCGCGGCCCATCTGGTGCTGGCGGAACAGACGGTGAAGACGCACATCGGCAAGGTCCTGTCGAAGCTGGCGCTGCGGGACAGGGCGCAGGCAGTGATCTTCGCGTACGAATCGGGCCTGGTCCGGCCCGGGGCGGCCGGTTCCTGAGCCTGCGGGTGCGCCTGTTCCCGTAATTGCTTCCGCATTCCTTCCGGCGGCCGGTTCCTGAGCCTGCTTCCGGCGGCCCGTTCATGATCCCTCGCACGCACCTTCCCGCGGCCGGTCACCGCCCGCTCATACCCCGGTAGCACCTTCGACCTGGCTCCCCGGGGTGACGCCCCCTCACCCATTCCCTTCCTACCTTCCCTCCGTCACGCAGACGGACGAGCAAGAGGAAGGGCGGGAGCATGCGCCGCTACAAACGAACCCTGGTGGCTGTTGCGTTGGCGACGACCGTCGTCTCCGGGACCGCCGGCTGGGCCTCCGGGAGCGCGCAACGGCCGGTCACCGGCCCGCCGCCCGGTACCGCCGAGTGGAACGCCGACCGCTCCCTCGGTCGCCCCCTGCCCGACCCCGCCACCGCCGAGCCCACCCGAGTAGCGGACTTCTTCCGCACGTTGGACCCCGCCGCCCGGCAGCGTCTCGCCCACCGCCACCCGCTCGTCGTCGGCAATCTCGACGGCGCACCCGTCGCCCTGCGCTACGAGGCCAACTCCCGTGCCCTGCGCGGCACTCCGCTCGCACGACTGGCGGAGCCCGGGCGGCAGATACTCGCCTTCGACCCCCGCGGCCGCGGCCAGGTCGCCGAGGTCTACGGCGACCTGGAGCACGCCCGCCATGTGTCGGTGATCGTGCCGGGGTCCGACATGGACGCCGGGACCTTCGACCGCGCCAAGGACCCGTACGGCACGCCCGCCGGGATGGCCAACTCCCTCCGGGCGGCGACGGACCCCGGCACCGCCGTCATCGCGTGGACCGGCTACACCACCCCCGTCGGTGTCGGGCTGGACGCCGCCACCGGCGATCTGGCCGAGGCCGGCGCCGTACGCCTGACCCGCTTCGCCGACGGCCTGGCGGCGGTCGACGCACCGCCGCCGAGCCTGTTCTGCCACAGCTACGGCTCCGTCGTCTGCGGTCTCGCCGCCCATGATCTGCAGGTCGCCGACATCGTCGTGCTCGGCTCCCCCGGGATGCGCGCCGGCTCCGTCCGCGAACTGCGCACCGACGCGCGGGTGTGGGCGGCCAAGGACGCCTCCGACTGGATCTCCAAGGTCCCGCACGTCGAACTCCTCGGGCTCGGCCACGGCAACGACCCCGCCTCACCCGCCTTCGGCGCACGCCGGGTTCCCGCCGAACGGGCCGAGGGGCACACCGGCTACTTCGCCCCCGGCACCGACTCGCTCCGGCACTTCGCCGCCATCGCGACCGGCCGCGCGGCCTCCGCAGGGCACGAACGCGCGGCCTCGACAGGCCCCGAAGGAGATGTCCGATGAGACTCGCCGAGAAGATCGAGGCCCGCACGCCCGCCCACCGCGACCGTGCCGTCGACGGGCTGCGAGCGCTCGCCCTGCTCGCCGTGCCGACCGGACACTGGCTGCTCGGCGGCTTCACCCTCGACGCGGACGGAGCCCTGCACAACGCCAGCCCGCTCGCCTCGTTCGGCTTCTTCGCCCCGGTCAGCTGGGTGCTCCAGATGCTCGGGATCTTCTTCCTGGTCGGCGGCTACGCGTCCGTGCTCTCGTACCACCGCCGCCCGGGCTCGACCGCGCAGTGGCTGAAGCAGCGCATCACCCGCCTCGGGCGGCCGGTGCTCGGAGTCACGGCCGTCTGGGCCGTGATGATCCCCGTCCTGTACGCGCTCGGCGTGCCCGGCACGACGCTGCGCACCGGCTCGACGCTGGTCGTCCAACCCCTGTGGTTCGTGGGCGTCTACACCGTGGTGACGGCGCTGACGCCGTGCTGCGTGCGCCTCGCCCGCCGGCTCGGGGCGTGGGCGGCGGCGCCGCTGCTCGTGAGTGTCGCCGTCGTGGACGTCCTGCGCTACGGGCCGTACGCCGACGCCGTGCCGTCCTGGCTGAGCGTCCTCAACATCCTTCCGGGCTGGCTCTTCGCGTACCAGCTCGGTGTCAGCTGGGGCGAAGGGCGCCTCGGCCGCCGGCACGCCCGGGTCCTGCTCGTCGGCGGTGCGGCGCTCTTCGCCGTGCTGCTGATCGTCTTCGACTACCCGGCGTCGATGGTCGGTGTGCCGGGCGAGAGTCGCACCAACTCCCATCCGCCGTCGTTGCTGGTGCTCGCCCTGGCCTCGGCGCAGAGCGGCGCCGCGATCCTGCTGCGCGACCGGATCGCCCGGCTGCTGACGCGGCCGGCGCTCTGGGCCCCGGTCGTCGTGGTCAACCTGTCGGCGATGACGATCCTGTGCTGGCACCAGACGGCGATGCTGGCGGCGGCGGTCCCGGGAGCGTTCGCCGGTGCCGTGCCCGGTCTGACGACCGCACCGGACTCGCTCGGCTGGATCCTCGCCCGGCTGGCGTGGCTGCCCCTGTTCGCCGGGCTGCTGGTCCTCATCGGCCGCTACGCGCGCCGATTCGAGCAGCCGTGGACGAAGACGACGAGAACCCGCCGCGCGGCAGCGGGGCTGCTCGCGGCGGGCTTCGCCGTGTTCGCTCTGGGACTCGCGTAGTCGGCGCAGGCGAGGCGCCGGCGCAGGTCCTAGAAAGACTTCGCGGACACGACCTAGACCTCCCGCGCCGCCGACGTCGACGACATGTCCGGGTAGCGGTCGCCCGCCACCTGCTCGGCGATCGGCTCCAGCAGCGCCAGTTCCTCGTCGGTGAGCGTCAGCCGCGTCGCCCCGAGGTTCTCCCGGAGCCGGGATGCCTTGCGGGTGCCCGGGATCGGGACCACGGGCAGCCCGTGCACCCGGGACTGCTGCTGAACCCAGGCCAGGGCCACCTGGCCGAGCGTCGCGTCGTGCGCCTCGGCGATCTTGCGGACCGGTTCGAGCAGCGCCGCGTTGTTCCGGGCGTTGTCCCCGGTGAACCGGGGCTGGTACTGGCGGAAGTCGCTCTGCGACAGGTCCTTCGTGGCATCGGCGAAGGCACCCGTCAGGAATCCGCGTCCGAGCGGGGAGTACGGCACCAGCGCGACACCCAGCTCCGCCGCCGCGCCCACCGCGCTGCGCTCCACGTCCCGGCTGAACAGCGACCACTCCGACTGGAGGGCCGCGATCGGGTGCACGGCGTGCGCCTCGCGCAGTTCGGGGCCGGTGACCTCGCTCAGCCCGAGGTGCCTGACCTTGCCCGCGGCGACCAGTTCGGCCATCGCGCCGACGGACTCGGCGAGCGGAACACCCGGGTCACGGCGGTGCATGTAGTACAGGTCGATCACCTCGGTCTTCAGCCGCGAGAGGCTCGCGTCGACCGCCCGGCGGATGTAGGCGGGGTCGTTGCGCACACCCCGGTACTGCGGGTCGTCGGTCCGCTCGATGGCGAACTTGGTGGCGAGGGTTATCTCGTCGCGGTGCGCGCCGAAGAAGGGTGCGAGGAACTCCTCGTTGGCGCCCCGCCCGTACACGTCGGCCGTGTCGAAGAGCGTGACACCTCCTTCCAGCGCCGCTTCCAGGGTTTCGCGGGCGGCCGTCTCGTCGGTGTCGCCGTAGAACTCGCTCATGCCCATGCAGCCGAGGCCCTGCACGCCGACCAGCGGGCCCTGGGTCCCGAGACGAACCTGTTCGATCTTGGTGGTGCTCATCAGGGTTCAGACCCTCTCCGGCGCCCGGTGGGCGCCCGCGTAGAACTCGATCTTGTGGTCCAGCACGGCGAGGGTGTCCTGGAGTTCCGCGATCCGCGCGAGAACGTCGCGCCGGGTCTGCTCCAGCAGCTCCTGCCGGGCGTCGAAGGTGTCCTCGCCGGCCCGCACCATCTCGGCGTAGCGGACCATGTCCGCGACGGGCATTCCGGTCAGCCGCAGCTTGCCGACGAAGGCGAGCCAGTCGAGGTCGCGATTGCTGAAGCGCCGCTGTCCGGTGTGCGACCTGTCGACATGCGGCATCAGCCCGATCCGCTCGTACCAGCGCAGGGTGTGCGCGGTGAGTCCGGTGAAGGCGGCGACCTCGCTGATCGTGTAGCGGTCCTGCCCCTCCGGGCGCGGATGCGCGCGGGGAGCCGCTTTGCAGAGATCCGTCCGTACGGGAGTGCTCTCGATCAGCGTCATACCTCCACGCTAAAACCTTCGAGTGCACTCCAAGCAAGCAGAATCCGATGGCAGTTTTCCCAGTACCCGCACTAGCGTCCCGCCCATGACTGCCGCCCGTCGCGCAACCCCCGAAGACGCCCTGGAACTGGTCCGCCTCCGCAAAGTCATGCAGGACTCGTGCCACGGCCCGAACCCCGATGTCAGCTGGCAGCCCGCGGCCGTCGCGACCCTGCGGGCCAGGCTTGCCGACCCGGACGGCGATCTGACGGCGTTCGTCGTCGACCGGCCGGGCGGGCTCGCGGCCTGCGCGGTCGGCATCATCGAGTACCGGCTCGGCGGCCCCGGCAATCCGCAGGGTGTCAGCGGCTACGTCTTCAGTGTCGCCACCGACCCGGACATGCGCCGGCGTGGCCACTCCCGCGCCTGCATGGAAGCCCTGCTGGCCTGGTTCGAGAAGCGCGGCGTACGCAAGATCGATCTGCGGGCCTCCTCCGAGGGCGAGCCGCTCTACACCTCGCTGGGCTTCGCCCGGACCCCCGATCCCGCGATGCGGCTCACCCTTTAGGGCTGCCGGAACACGGGCACACGGTGTCGTCCCCGGCGGTACGGCCCGGCCGGGGCAAGATCGGGAGGCCACGGCACAGGAGCCGGGGCGCGACCGGAGACACCGTCAGGAGCCAGCCGTGCACGATGATCCGATGCCGCGACGGCTCCTCGGGCCCGGTCCGCGTTGACGGACTTCCGTGAGCGGGCCGTGCTCGGGGCCCTGTCCCTGCTGTCCGTGACGACGGGCGCGGTCGACGCCCTCAGTTTCCTGGTCCTCGGTCATGTCTTCACCGCGCTGGCGACCGGGAACCTGCTGTTCCTGGCCTTCGCGCTGGGCGGCACGAGCGACATTCCGTCGGCCGTCCCCTCGACCGTGTCGCTGGCCGCGTTCGTCCTCGGTGTGGTCTGCGGCAGCGCGCTGATCAGGGTGCTGCGCCGGCGTCGCCCGTTCTGGTTCCCCCATACGCTGGCGGCCGAAGCGGTCCTGCTGGCCGTGGCAGCGGTGGTGGCCCTCGGCTGGCCCGGGGACGGTTCCGTGTCCTCCGGGCAGCGCTACGCCGTGATCGGCCTGGTCGCCCTGGCGATGGGTCTGCGCAACATCGGGGTGGTGCGTGCCCCGATCACCGGGATGACGACGCTGCTCATCCAGATCCCCCTGGTGACCCTGATCGGCACCCTGCTGGTACCCGGCACGACGGCGTCAGGAGGGCGGGAGATCCGGTTCGCCCGGCCCGTCGCCACGGTGGCGGGCATGTTCCTGGGTGGGCTGGCCGGCACGCTGATGGTGCCCTGGGGTCCCTCGCCCGCGCTGTTCGTGCTGTCCGGCGTGGTGGCGCTCATCGCGGCCTCCGGTCTGCTGCTGTCCCCCGGCGACGCGGAAACGGTCGCCGGGCGGTCGGTGTGACGCCCGCCCGGCGGCCCCGGCCGACACGCGGCTAGGCTCGCAGGCATGCAGAGCCTGGCGAAGATCGAGAACTGGCCCGTACCGACCGCGGCTGCCGCCGTCGTCCGAGCGGACGGAACCGTCGCCGGCTCGCACGGCCCCGTCGCACAGCGCTTCCCGCTCGCCTCGGTCACCAAGCCGCTCGCCGCGTACGCGGTACTCGTGGCGTACGAGGAGGGCGCGGTCGAGCTCGACGAGCCCGCGGGGCCCGAGGGGTCCACGGTGCGCCATCTGCTCGCCCACACCTCCGGGCTCGCCTTCGACGAGCACAAGCAGACCTCGGCGCCCGGCACGCGCCGGATCTACTCCAACGCCGGCTTCGAGCAGCTCGCCGACCATGTCGCCAAGGCCACCGAGATCCCCTTCCCGGAGTATGTGCGCCAGGCGGTGCTGGAGCCGCTGGGGATGAGGGCGACGACGCTCGACGGCTCCCCCGCGAAGGACGGCACGTCGACCGTGGACGACCTGGTGCGCTTCGCCGCCGAGGTGCAGGCGCCCCGGCTGCTGGACGCGCGGACCGTGCTGGAGGCGATGAGCGTCGTCCATCCGGGCCTGTCGGGCATCCTGCCCGGCTACGGGAACCAGAAGCCGAACGACTGGGGTCTCGGCTTCGAGATCCGCGACGGCAAGTCCCCGCACTGGACGGGCAGTTCGTCCTCACCCCGCACCTTCGGCCACTTCGGCCAGTCGGGCACGTTCCTGTGGATCGATCCGGACGCGCAGGCGGCGTGCGTGGTGCTCACGGACCGCGCCTTCGGACCGTGGGCGATCGAGGCGTGGCCGCCGTTCACGGACGCGGTCCTGGCGGAGTTGCGCGGCTGAGCCGTCCCGGCCGGTCATCCGGTGACGAGGACAGACACTCGAACCACACGGTCTTGCCCTGCCCGCCGGAGTGCGGCTGCACGCCCCACCGGTCGGTGACCGCTTCGACGAGCAGTAACCCCCGCCCGCCGTCGGCCAGTTCGTCGCGTGCGGCCGGCGCGGGCAGCTTCGGACAGTCGTCGGCCACCTCCACGCGGACGCCGTCGGCCCGCAGAAGGATGCAGGTGCGGCAGCGGCGGCCGGGGACATGCCGTACGACGTTCGCGATCAGCTCGGTGAGCGCCAGCTCGGCCGCGTCGGCCACATCGAGCAGGCCTGACCCTTCCAGGTAGAACCGCAGGATGCGCCGCAGATGCCGGGCCGAATGCTCGGCCACGGCGAAGTCGGTGCGGTACCGGGCAGCAACCTCGGTCGCCTGCGGATCGGTTACGTGATTCATGTCACCAGCGTGCGATGCGGCGGTTACGCTCGGCTACGAACCGAAACGAACGCCGCGAGGCGTTGCAGGCCGGAGGTGCCCCCGTGGCCAACATCCAGTCACTCGACCCCAGCGCATCCCCGCTCGACTACTACGGCTGGGAGCTCCGCCGCCAGCGCGAGGCCCACGGGCTCAAACAGGGCCAGTTGGGCGAGATCATCTTCTGTACGGGCTCGCTCATCGGCCAGATCGAGACGACGAAGAAGGTCCCCACCCGCGACTTCTCCGAGCGGGTGGACGCGGCTCTCGGCACGGACGGGGTGTTCTCGCGCCTGGCCGGTCTGGTCCTGCGCAGCCAGCTGCCCAACTGGTTCCAGCCGTATGCGGAGATGGAGGCGAAGGCGGCGTACATCTCCACGTACCAGGCGCAGTTGGTGTACGGGCTGTTGCAGACGGAGAAGTATGCGCGGGCGGTGCTGGCCACGAGCAAGCCGGACGACCTCGACGGTCTACTGGCCGCGCGGATGGAACGCCAGCGCATCCTGGAGCGGGAGCAGCCACCGCTGGCCTGGGCCGTTCTGGACGAGGCGGTGCTGCACCGGCCGGTAGGGGGTACCGACGTCATGCGCAGGCAACTGGCGCGTCTGTTGGAGTTCATCACCCATCGCTGGATACGCATCCAGGTGCTGCCGCTCTCGGCCGGTGAACATCCGGGCCTCGCCGGATCGTTCACCGTCCTACGCTTCGATGACCACCCGGACATCTTCTACACAGAGGACATGATGTCCGGCCACATGACAGCCAACGCGGAAAGCATCAGGGAAGCCTCTCTCCATTACGCTCACTTGCAGGCCGCCGCCCTGTCCGTAGGGGACTCGGCGGCACTGATCGCCTGCGTGATGGAGGAACGCTATGGAGACCCACCCGAGCAAGGTGCAGTGGCGTAAGTCCAGTTACAGCGGCCCCAGTGGCGGTGAGTGCGTCGAGTGCACCGTCACCGGCAGCGCGGCTTGGCGTAAGTCCAGTTACAGCAGCAACACCGGCGGCGACTGCGTCGAGGTCGCCGACAACTGCCCCACCGCCGCCGTCCCCGTCCGTGACAGCAAGAACCCCTCCGGCCCCGTCCTGATCCTCGGCGCCGACGCCTGGCGGTCGTTCATCAGCAGCCTGTGACGGTCCCGTAGCATCCCCGGATGCGAGACATCGAGGCCCTGATCCCGCAGGCCGGACGCGAAGACGCCACCGCCCTGCGCGAGTTCGACGCCGACGCGCTCGCGCGGTACGTGGCCGACCGGGCGCACCCCTGGTGGCGTCGCAGGCCGTGCGCGCTCGCGCTGGACGGGCGGGTGCCCGAGGCGCGGGTGCCCGCGCTGCTCGCGCGGGTCCGGGACTCCGGTGACGTGAGCGAGGTGCGCCGCGCGCTGCTGGACGTGCTCGCGGACCGGGCCGAACTCCTGCCCTGGCTGCGGCACGAGGACCGGCGGACGGAGAAGTCGTTCGGTATGCCCGAGGCGTTCCTCCACGCGCGCGGCAGGCTCGGCGACCGTACGGCCGTGCGGGAACTGGCGACGCTCGCGGCCGACCCGTGGCCGCGGAACCAGGCCCTCGGCGAGGCCGGGCTCGACGCACTCACCGCCCGGTACGGGCTCGGTGCCGTGCTGGACGACCTCGGTGACGCGCGGCCCGAGGACCGTGCCTTCCGGGTCCGTATGCGGGCCCGCGCCGGTGAGGACGTGACCGACGCGCTCGCGGACCCCGACCGCCTTGTCGCTCATCTCGCCCAGTCGCTCGCCGACGACCCGGACCGGCTGCGGCTCTACCTCGACGAGGCCCCGACGACCGACGCGAAGCTGTGGGCCGCGTATGCGCTGTACCGCCTGACCGAGGACGCCGCCGAGACGCGGGCGATCCACGAGGCGCTCGGGCATCCCCGGGTCGAGGTCCCCGGTCTGGACGAGGAACTGCGCTCCGCGATCGTGCACGCGTACGCACCGGGCTGCCGTACACAGAGCGACCCGCGCTGGCGCGTCGAGGCGCTGTGCACCGAGCCTCCGCCCCGCGTCGACGTGGACGAACAGCTCCGCCGCGCGACGGCCGCGCTCACCGCGGCGCATCTCGCACCCGGTCAGCCGGTGTCCTGCGGCGAGCACCACCAGCAGGGTGACGGCACCTATCACGTGATCGCGTACGGCGGCGGGAAGGAGGTCTGCGTCAGTACGCTCGGGCGGTTCGCCACCGGGCACGACACCGACCCCGCGGCCCGTCAGGCTCTCGAATCGGCCGGGTTCCGCTGGATCGACGGGGCCACCGGCGCGATCCGCGTCACCGACCTGTGCGTCTACTACTTCGGCAACCGTGCCCCACTCGACGTCGACACGCTGCTGTTCTACTGGCAGGACTGAGGGGCCGGCCCCGCACTCAGCCCAGTTCCCAGACGAGGACCTCCGCCGCCCCCGCCCCCGCCGTCAGCTCCAGGCCCTCGGCGTCCGTGACCCGCGCCGAGTCGCCGGGGCCCAACTCCGCCTTCTCCAGCCGCACTTCGCCGCGCACCACATGGACGTACACCGCCGCCGCGTCCGGGACCGCGCTGCGCTCACCGGCGGTCAGTCGCCGGACGTGCAGCATCGCGCCCGCCTCGGGCAGTGCGTACGGCGTCGAGTCGGCGATGCCGTGGACGATCTCGTACGACGGATCGCCTCCCGGTGCCAGCGGCGCGAGCCACATCTGCACGAAGACCAGGTCCTCGTGGCCGTCGTTGCGCTCCACGTGCCGCACCCCGCCCGCCGCGCTGAGCCGCTGCACGTCCCCGGGGCGTACGACCGTCGCGTGTCCCTGCGAGTCGCGGTGGGTCAGCTCGCCCGTGACGACCCAGGTGACGATCTCGGTGTGACTGTGCGGATGCTCGTCGAAGCCTGCGCCGGGCCGCAGCCGCTCCTCGTTGCAGGCGAGGATCGCGCCGAAGCGGAGGTTGTCGGGGTCGTAGTGGCGCCCGAAGGAGAAGGCGTGCAGGGATTCGATGCCCGATCCGGGTGCGCCGCCGCGGTAGCGGTCGGCGGAGCGCCGTACGTCAATCACGGATCCACGGTAGCCCCGGCCCGGAGGGCTCCGGCGCAGGACAAAGAACCCCGCCACTTAGCGCCCGCGTCCTGATAAGGCAGTCTTGTCCCGTGCCCGAACCTGCAGCGAACGCCCCTCATCCGCACTCCGCGACCCTGCGCCGGCTGGAGCAGTCCTCCGGCCGGCTGGCCGGAGACGCCATCGCACGCATGGACGAGACGCTGCCGTGGTACCGGGCGATGCCGCCCGAGAACCGGTCGTGGATCGGCCTGGTCGCCCAGGCCGGTATCGCCGCCTTCACCGAGTGGTTCCGGCACCCGGAGACCCCGCAGGCCATCTCCACCGACGTCTTCGGTACCGCGCCGCGCGAGCTGACCCGGGCCATCACGCTGCGCCAGACCGTCGAGATGGTGCGCACCACCATCGAGGTCATGGAGACGGCGATCGAGGAGGTCGCCGCGCCGGGCGACGAGTCCGTGCTGCGCGAGGCGCTGCTCGTCTACGCCCGCGAGATCGCCTTCGCGACGGCCCAGGTGTACGCGCAGGCCGCCGAGGCCCGTGGCGCGTGGGACGCCCGGCTGGAGTCCCTCGTGGTCAACGCCGTGCTGTCCGGGGAGGCCGACGAGGGCGCCGTCTCCCGCGCGGCGGCGCTCGGCTGGAACTCGCCCGAGCATGTGTGCGTCATCCTCGGCACCGCGCCGGACGGTGACAGCGAACTGACGGTGGAGGCCATCCGCCGGGCGGCCCGGCACGCCAAGCTCCAGGTCCTCACCGGCGTGCTCGGTGACCGGCTCGTCGTCATCGCGGGCGGCAGCGACAACCCGTTGCAGGTCGCCAAGGCCCTGATCGGTCCTTATGCCGCCGGTCCGGTGGTCGCGGGGCCCGTCGTGCCCGACCTGCTGGCCGCGACCCGGTCCGCCCAGGCCGCCGCCGCGGGCCTCAAGGCGTGTTCCGCCTGGCAGGACGCGCCGCGCCCGGTGCTCGCGGACGATCTCCTGCCGGAGCGCGCGATCGCCTCCGACCCTGCCGCTCGTGAGCAGTTGGTGGAGGAGATCTACAGACCACTGGAAGAAGCGGGCTCGGCACTTCTGGAAACTCTGAGTGTCTATCTGGAGCAGGCGAGTAGCCTCGAAGGCGCGGCGCGGATGTTGTTCGTCCACCCCAACACCGTCCGCTACCGGCTGCGACGTGTGACAGACGTCACCGGCTGGTCACCCTCCGATGTACGCTCCGCTTTCACACTGCGGATCGCACTCATCCTGGGGCGTCTGGCCGACGGGGATACCCAGTCCTAGACTTTTGTGGGACACCAACAATTCCCCTGACGGTTCTTCGTCCCTGTCCCCACGGGCGTCCGGAGCCGTATACAAGAGAGAGTGTGAGGGTGCTCGTACTCGTCGCTCCCGGCCAAGGCGCTCAGACGCCCGGCTTTCTGACCCCCTGGCTCGAACTCCCCGGCGCCGCCGACCGCATCGCGGCCTGGTCGGACGCCATCGGACTCGACCTCGTCCACTACGGCACGAAGGCCGACGCGGACGAGATCCGCGACACCGCCGTCGCCCAGCCGCTGCTGGTCGCCGCCGGTCTGCTGTCGGCGTCCGCGCTCGGTGACGTGGCGCCCGACGCCGTCGCCGGCCACAGCGTCGGCGAGATCACCGCTGCCGTGTTCGCCGGTGTCCTCGACGACGTGGCCGCGCTCGGCTTCGTACGGACGCGTGGCCTGGCGATGGCGGATGCCGCGGCCATCACGAAGACCGGTATGTCGGCGCTGCTCGGCGGCGACCCCGAGGTCACCGTGCCGCACCTGGAGAGCCTCGGCCTGACCCCGGCCAACGTCAACGGCGCCGGTCAGATCGTGGCCGCCGGAACGATGGAGCAGCTCGCCGCGCTCGAGGCGGACAAGCCCGAGGGCGTCCGCCGCGTGGTGGCCCTCCAGGTCGCCGGCGCGTTCCACACGCTCCACATGGCGCCCGCGGTCGACAAGCTCGCCGAGGCGGCGAAGGCCCTCACGGTGTCCGACCCGAAGCTGCCGTACGTCTCCAACCGTGACGGCGCGGTCGTCAGCTCGGGCGACGAGGTCGTCGAGCGGCTGGTCGGCCAGGTGGCCAACCCGGTCCGCTGGGACCGGTGCATGGAGACGTTCAAGGAGCGCGGCGTGACGGCGCTGATCGAGGTGTGCCCCGGCGGCACGCTCACCGGTCTGGCCAAGCGCGCGCTGCCGGGCGTGCAGACGCTCGCCCTCAAGACCCCCGACGATCTCGACGCGGCCCGCACGCTCGTCGCCGAGCACTCAGCAGCCTGACAAGGAGCCGTAGAGCATGTCGAAGATCAAGCCCAGCAAGGGCGCCCCGTACGCGCGGATCATGGGTGTCGGCGGCTACCGCCCCACCCGGATCGTGCCGAACGAGGTGATCCTCGAGACGATCGACTCCTCCGACGAGTGGATCCGCTCCCGCTCCGGCATCGCGACCCGGCACTGGGCCTCCGACGAGGAGACCGTCGCCGCGATGTCGATCGAGGCGTCCGGCAAGGCGATCGCGGACGCGGGGATCACCGCCGAGCAGATCGGCGCGGTGGTCGTCTCGACCGTCTCGCACTTCAGCCAGACCCCGGCCATCGCCACCGAGATCGCCGACCGGCTCGGCACGGCGAAGGCCGCGGCCTTCGACATCTCGGCGGGCTGCGCCGGCTTCGGCTACGGCCTCACGCTTGCCAAGGGCATGGTCGTCGAAGGCTCCGCCCGGTACGTCCTGGTGATCGGCGTGGAGCGGCTCAGCGACCTGACCGACCTGGAGGACCGCGCGACGGCCTTCCTGTTCGGTGACGGCGCGGGCGCGGTCGTCGTGGGCCCGTCCGAGGAGCCGGAGATCGGTCCGACGGTCTGGGGTTCCGAGGGCGACAAGGCCGGGACGATCAAGCAGACCGTGCCGTGGGACCGTTTCCATAACGGTGACGTGTCGCAGCTGCCGCTCGACTCCAAGGGCGAGATCAAGTTCCCCGCCATCACGCAGGAGGGCCAGGCGGTCTTCCGCTGGGCCGTGTTCGAGATGGCGAAGGTCGCCCAGCAGGCGCTGGACGCCGCCGGGATCACCTCGGCCGACCTGGACGTCTTCATCCCGCACCAGGCCAATATGCGGATCATCGACTCGATGGTGAAGACCCTCAAGCTGCCGGAGCACGTCACGGTCGCCCGTGACGTGGAGACCACCGGCAACACCTCGGCCGCCTCGATCCCGCTCGCCATGGAGCGGCTTCTGGCGACCGGGCAGGCCAAGAGCGGCGACACGGCGCTCGTCATCGGCTTCGGGGCGGGTCTCGTCTACGCAGCCACGGTCGTTACCCTCCCCTAGGCATCCGGATCTTCCGGGCACCAGATCAACCCTCTGATTAACACCGAAGGAGCGCCACATGGCCGCCACTCAGGACGAGATCGTTTCCGGTCTCGCGGAGATCGTCAACGAGATCGCCGGCATCCCGGTCGAGGACGTCCAGCTGGACAAGTCCTTCACCGATGACCTGGACGTCGACTCGCTGTCCATGGTCGAGGTCGTCGTCGCCGCCGAAGAGCGCTTCGACGTCAAGATCCCGGACGACGACGTCAAGAACCTGAAGACCGTCGGCGACGCCGCGGACTACATCGCGAAGCACCAGGCCTGAGCCTGAGACGCGCCTGTCGCCACCTGACCGTGGCGTCGTGAACATTCAGCACCCCCTACACGTGGAGAAAGAATTCCTGTGAGCTCGACCAATCGCACCGTGGTCGTCACCGGTATCGGCGCAACCACACCGTTGGGTGGCGACAGCGCATCGACCTGGGAAGGTCTGCTCGCCGGGCGCTCCGGAGTGAAGCCGCTCGAAGGCGAACGCTTCGCCGAACTCCCGGTCCGGATCGCCGCGCCCGCGGCGGTCGACCCCGGCGAGGTCCTGCCGCGCCCGCTCGCCCGCAAGCTGGACCGCTCCGCGCAGTTCGCGGTGATCGCGGCCCGCGAGGCATGGGCGGACGCCGGCTTCACCGCTCAGGCGGGCGAGGACGAGAACATCGAACCCGCCCGGCTGGGCACCGTGATCGCCTCCGGCATCGGCGGCGTAACGACTCTGCTGGACCAGTACGACGTGCTCAAGGAGAAGGGCGTACGCCGCGTCTCCCCGCACACCGTGCCCATGCTCATGCCCAACGGGCCCTCCGCCAACGTCGGCCTGGAGGTGAACGCCCAGGCGGGCGTGCACACCCCGGTGTCCGCGTGTGCGTCGGGCGCCGAGGCGATCGGCTACGCCGTGGAGATGATCCGCACCGGCCGCGCCGACGTGGTGGTGGCCGGCGGCACCGAGGCGGCGATCCACCCGCTGCCGATCGCGGCGTTCGCCAACATGATGGCGATGTCCAAGAACAACGACGAGCCCGAGAAGGCGTCGCGTCCGTACGACACGGCCCGTGACGGCTTCGTCCTCGGCGAGGGCGCCGGCGTCGTCATCCTCGAGTCGGCGGAGCACGCCGCGAAGCGTGGCGCCAAGGTCTACTGCGAGGTGCTGGGCCAGGGTCTGTCCGCGGACAGCCACCACATCGCGCAGCCGGAGCCGACGGGCCGCGGTATCGCCGCCGCCATGCGCAACCTGCTGGAGACGACGGACCTCAAGCCCGCGGAGGTCGTGCACCTGAACGCGCACGCCACCTCGACGCCCCAGGGCGACGTGGCCGAGGTCAAGGCGCTGCGCCAGGTCCTCGGCGCGGACCTCGACCATGTGGCGGTGTCCGCCACGAAGTCGATGACCGGTCACCTGCTGGGCGGCGCCGGCGGCATCGAGACCGTCGCGACGGTCCTGGCGCTGTACCACCGCACGGCCCCGCCGACGATCAACGTCGACGACCTGGACGAGGCGGTGGACGCGGACATCGTGCGCGGCGAGCCGCGTGCGCTCCCGGAGGGCACGATCGCGGCGATCAACAACTCGTTCGGCTTCGGCGGCCACAACGTGGTCCTGGCGTTCCGTACGGTCTGACCGCCCGTCACAGCCAAGAGGCCCGGTCCCCCTCGGGGGCCGGGCCTCGGTCGTTCTCGTGCGCGGAGTGTTCTCGTGCGCTGACGGCCGCGCGGGGCGCTCTCGTGTGCGGACGGCCGCGCGGGACGTTCTCGTGTGCGGACGGCCGCGAGGGGCTTCCTCCCGCGCGGACGGGTGCGCCGCGGGCTCAGACCACCTGGTGCAGCCAGCGGACCGGGGCACCTTCACCCGCATACCGGAACGGCTCCAGCTCGTCGTCCCACGGCTTGCCCAGCAGCTTCGCGATCTCCGCCTCCAGATCCGTCTCGCCCTGGACGGATCGCGCGAGCGCCGCCCGCAGCCGGTCCTCGGGGATCAGGATGTCGCCGTGCATCCCGGTCACGGCGTGAAAGATGCCGAGGTCGGGCGTGGCGCTGTACCGCTCGCCCTCCGCCTTCGCGCACGGCTCGGCCGTCACCTCGAAGCGCAGCAGCCGCCAGCCCCGCAGCGCGGACGCCAGCTTGGATGCCGTTCCCACCTCGCCCTGCCAGGAGAACTCGGCTCTCCAGGTGCCGGGGGATGCGGGCTGTCTGATCCAGTCGAGCTGGACCCGTACACCGAGCACACCCGCGACCGCCCATTCGACGTGCGGGCACAGTGCGCGGGGGCTTGAGTGAACGTACAGAACGCCACGTGTCGTCACCGGGACCTCCAGAGTGGGACGAGGATCGCCATTCCCAGCGGCCTCAGTAAACAGCATCAGGAGTTAATCTCCACAAAAGGGACACCATGTGACGTGATGTAATTTACCGGGGCCGATGGGCACGCGGCCTCTGGTCGACGGGGAAAAGCTACCGCGAGCGGGTGGCCGAGGGGTGACGTAATGTCGGTCCTGGGGGCCGTACGCACCAAGCTTTCACCCGCGAGGACGCCATGTACGGGTGATACGGAGGGGAAACGGGGATGCGCGAGACCGTACGAGGCCGCCGTGTGCGTACGGCGGCCGCGGCATTGACGGCCGTCGCGCTCCTGGCGACCGGCGTCCTGACGGGATGTGACTCCTCGTCGGACAACCGGGCGAACGGTTCACCCGCCAAACGGCGGCCTTCACCCACCCCTGTGTGGGACCGCAGCCCTGACTCGATCGCCGCCGTGGGCGACTCCATCACCCGGGGCTTCGACGCCTGTGTGGTGCTCTCCGACTGCCCCGAGGTCTCGTGGGCGACCGGCTCCGACGCCACGGTGAACAGCCTCGCGCTGCGGCTGATGGGCGCGCCCGCCGTCGCCGAGCGCGCCTGGAACTACGCCCGTTCCGGCGCGGAGGTCTCCGATCTGCCCGCGCAGATGACCCAGGCGGCGGCCAGGAAGCCGGAACTGGTGACGGTGATGGTCGGCGCGAACGATGCCTGCGCGGACACCACCGCGAGCATGACGCCGGTCGAGGAGTTCCGTACGTCCTTCACCGGCGCGCTGCGGGAACTGCGGCGCACCGCGCCCAAGTCCCAGGTCTATGTCTCCAGCGTGCCCGACCTGAAGCGGCTGTGGTCGACCGGGCGGGGCAATCCGCTGGGCCGGCAGATCTGGAAGCTGGGGATCTGCGCCACGATGCTG
Organism: Streptomyces sp. CA-251247; assembly: GCF_050952975.1. NCBI lineage: Bacteria > Bacillati > Actinomycetota > Actinomycetes > Kitasatosporales > Streptomycetaceae > Streptomyces > Streptomyces sp. CA-251247. The sequence continues at coordinate 2,625,632 of NZ_CP191861.1, forward strand.
GGCGACGCCGAGGACGAGAGTGTGCAGGCGCAGCAGCGGCGGACCGAGGTGCAGGACCGGGTCAAGGCGTACAACGGCGTGCTGCGGGACGTGTGCGCCAAGGACCGGCGCTGCCGTTACGACGGCGGGGCGGTCTTCGACTACCGGTTCAGCGGCGACCAGTTGAGCCGCTGGGACTGGTTCCACCCGAGCAAGAACGGCCAGGGGCGGCTCGCCGAGATCGCGTACCGCAACATCACCGCGGTGCGTCCGCCGGTCTGACCGGCCGGGGTAGGGCGTGAGGCTGTTGGGGCCGGTGCGACCGGAATGAGGCGGTAGCCAGGGCAGCCCTCCTGTGGTGGTATTTCCGCGACCCCCCGACGGAAGGATTGCCGTGTCCCGGATACGTGCGCGTGTGACCGTAGTTGGCGCCGCCGCCCTGACCTTCGCGCTGGCGGCCCCGCCGCTCGTCGCCGCCGAACCGGGCGCTCCGGCGCCGGTCACCGTGGAGGAGGCCCGGCTCGACCGGGCGGTGCCCCAGGAGATTCTGCGGCGCAGCGGATTCGACACGGTGGCACCGGAGTTCGCCGGGGCGCTGGGCCACGTGCGGACCTACCAGCAGGCCGAGCGGGCCGTCGTACGGCACGCCTCCTCGCTCTGGGACCGCGCGGTCGACCGGGCGCAGGGGCGTGGACCGGTACGCGGTGATCTGAGCCGGGACGACGACCGGCCGCTGTACTGGGCGCGGCTCGCGATGACGCGTGAACTGCGGCAGTGGGAAGACGGGTTCGGGCTGACCACGGGGCAGCGCGACCGGCTCGTCGACCGGCTGGAGCGTGCCTCGCGCGGTCAGGACTCGATGAACCTCCCGGCGGGCAAGGGCGTCAAGCGCATCGTGATGACGGGCTTCGACCCCTTCACGCTCGACCGGGACATCCGGATCAGCAACCCGTCGGGTGCCACGGCGCTCGCGCTGGACGGGACGTGGATCCGTACGGCGGACGGACCGGCCCGTATCGAGACGGCGGTCTTCCCGGTGCGCTGGCAGGACTTCGCGGACGGCACGGTCGAGCGCACCCTGCGCAAGCAGCTGCCGCAGGCGGACCTGTTCACCACGGTCAGCCAGGGACGCGTGGGCCGGATCGACATCGAGCGGACCAACGGGGCGTGGCGGGGAGGCTTCGGCGACAACCTGAACGTCTCGCGCACCGAGACGGTGCCGGTGAGCGATCCGGCGACGCAGCCGCAGTGGACGACGACGACCCTGCCGTACGCGGCGATCGTGGCCGCGAAGACCGGGCCCTTCCCGGTCTTCGACAACACGGCGGTCACCGAGATCCCGGCGGGCTCCACGACACCCGTGGCCCGGCCGGACGGCCCGACGCCGGGCTCGACCGCGCGGGCGGGCGGCGGCGGCGACTACCTCTCGAACGAGATCGCGTACCGGGCGACGCTGCTGCGGGACAGGCTGGGGCTGAAGATCCCCGGCGGGCATGTGCACACCCCGGTCCTGCAGTTCGACGCGGCCAACACGACGGAGATCACGGACCCGGTGTTCGTGAAGAACCGGCTGGAGATCATCGCGCAGGTGCGGGAGATCATCCGGGTCGCGGCCGACGCCTCCTGAGGCACGGTCCCTCGCCCGCCCCGGCTGCCGGGGCGGGGCGGGCGCGGGGGCTGCCCGGGTGCGGGAAAGGCGTGGTGCGGGCCGCTGCCGGGCGGTGATGATGACCGTATGAGGATTGCCGCCGCACAGTTCCGCTCCGCTCCCGGTGACATCGACGCGAATGTGCGCGCCGTGCGGGACCTCGTCGACGCGGCGTCCGGACAGGGCGCACGGCTGGTCGTCTTCGCCGAGCTGGCGGTGACGGGGTACGAGCCGGATCTCATCGCCGCCGACCCCGCGCTGGTGCTCGCGGAGGACGACGCGCGGCTCGACCCCGTACGGGAGGCGTGCCGGACGGGCGGCACGGCCGCCGTGCTCAACGCCGCGGTCCGGACGGCCGGCGGCAGGCCCGCCATCACCTCGCTCGTCCTCGGGCCGGACGGCGAGCTGCTCACGCGCTACGACAAGCAGCATGTGCACGGCACGGAGAACGACGTCTTCGACGCGGGCTCCGAGGACGGCCGGTTCACCCTGGACGGCATCGGCTTCGCGACGGCGGTCTGCTACGACAACCGCTTCCCGGAGCTCGCCGAGCGGGCGCGGGCGGACGACTGCCAGGTGTACGTGGCGAGTTCGGCGCTGGAGACGGGCAACGACTCGTTCGCGACGGTCTATCCCGTCCGCGCGCGGGACAACGGTCTGTATGTGGTGCTCGCCAACGCGGTGGGTCGCTGCGGCGTCGGGGAGTGCCCGGGCGACAGCGCGGTGTGGGGCCCGGACGGCGCACTGCTGGCCACGGCGGCGTCGAGCGCTCCCGGGCTCGCGCTCGCCGAGCTGTCGCTGCGGACGGTGGCCCCGTGAACGCCGTAGCGATCCCGCCCGGCTCGTGTGCCCTGCCGCGGACCGTGGTGAGCGGGGTGAGGGCGCCGTGAGCCGCGCCGTGGAAGAGACCAACCGCCGCATGCTGCGGGCACGGGACGCGATGGACCGCGCGTACGCGCAGCCGCTGGACGTCCCCGCCCTGGCCCGGATCGCCCATGTGTCCCCGGCGCACTTCGCGCGCACCTTCCGGGCCACGTTCGGCGAGACGCCGCACCGCTACCTCCAGCGCCGCCGCGTGGAGCGGGCGATGTACCTGCTGCGGGAGACCGACCGCAGTGTGACGGACATCTGCTTCGAGGTCGGCTTCGGCAGCCCGGGGACCTTCAGCCGTACGTTCCGTGACATCGTCGGCCGGCCGCCGAGGGCGTACCGCAAGGTGGCCGCGGCAGCGGACGTACCGACGTGCTTCACGAAGGCGTGGACGCGGCCGGTGCTCTGAGCGGCGGCCCTGCCCGGCAGTCCGGTCCGTGCGTCCCCGGACCGAGCAGTTCTGGATAAGTTTTCGTCCGCCGAGGCCCGTAGCGTGAGGGACATGTTCAACGCCATCACGCACTCACAGATCTACGTCCTCGACCAGGACGAGGCCCTCGACTTCTACGTCGGCACGCTCGGCCTGGAGGTCGGCGCCGATGTCGACCTCGGCTTCATGCGCTGGCTGACCGTCAGCGTCCCCGGTCACCCGGAGCGGCAGATCCTGCTGGAGCGGCCCGGCCCTCCGGCGATGTCGGAGGAGACGGCTCAGCAGGTCCGCGAGCTGGTGACCAAGGGCGCTATGGGCGGCTCCCTCATCTTCAGCACGGACGACTGCCGCGGGACGTACAAGACGCTGCGGGACAAGGGCGTCGAGTTCACCGAGGAACCCACCGAGCGCCCGTACGGCATCGACTGCGGCCTGCGGGACCCGTTCGGCAACAGCATCCGCTTCACCCAGCCGAAGACCTGAGGGGCCCACGGGGGCCGGGAGCCGAACTCTCAGGGCGCGCAGCGGTCAGGCGCGGAACCCTCAGGGCCCGCAGCCGTCAGGCGCGGAACCCGCCCCGTCCGGCGTCGTTCAGGCCCCGGTCCTTGTCGAGGCTGTACGGCGCCGGGGCCTGCGGTGACGGCTCGTCGGACTCCGTGCCCGCCAGGTCGCGCACCATCAGCGTCGCGCCCGCCACCGCGCCCGGCATCAGGAACACCGCGACGAGCGGCACGATGAACGCCAGCGTGAGCGGCACGCCGAAGCCGAGGACCATCATCCGGCGGCCCCGCAGCAGGACGAGCCGCTCCTTCAGTTCGACGCCGCGGCGCTGGAGGGCCACGGCGGTGAGCTCCTCGGCGAGGAAGAACCCGGAGACCGCGAAGCCGAGCGCGGGGACGACGGTCTGGCCGACGACCGGCAGGAAGCCGGCCGCGAACAGCAGAATCCCGTAGAACACCACACGCGCCACGACCCGCAGCGAATCGCGCGCGGAGATCCACAGCTCGCGCCAGAGCGGCAGCCCTGACCGGGGAACCCGGCCGCCCTCGCTGCGGTCGACCTGTTCGGAGAGCGACTCGTAGAAGGGCTGACCGATCAGCAGGGTCACGGCCGTGAAGGTGATCACCGCGACGAACAGGCCGAAGGTGAAAACGAGGGCGGTCAGAAAGCCGCGCAGCAGCCCGAGCCACGGCGAGGACCAGCCGTCGGCGAACGGCGTCGCCCAGCCCACCAGATTGTCGGCGCCGTAGCCGAGGCCGACGAGGGCGCCCACGTACAGCACCAGGGTCACCAGGCCGGGCAGCAGCCCGAAGCCGAACCAGCGGCCGTGTCCGGCGACCCAGCGCTGGCCCTTCATCAAATAGCCGAAGCCGACCACCAGATCACGCATACGCCCAGCCTAACGGGCCGCCGGGAGGGACAGGCCGGCCGGTCGGGGCGCGACGAAGAGGGCGAACGGCCGATCTTCTTCCGGACATCTGTTGCCCCCGGCACGGCGACACGGTAGACCCTCCGTTCATGGCACTCCTCAGACCAGTCCTGTTCACCACCAGTACCGCCGTCCTCGGAGCCTTACTTCTCAGCCCGCTGTCCGCGTCCGCGGCACCGGGGCGCGACGAACCGCGGCCGCACCCCGTACGCGAAGGGGCCGGGCGGGACACCGTGCGGGACTCCACACCCGTGGGAGCCGGTGCGCTGCGAGCGCTGGAGCGCGCGACGCCGGGGCTGCGGAAGGACGCCGGCTACCCGCGGCGCACCGTCCTCGACGCGCCGCCCGTCAACCCCGCCGACAAGTCGATCAAGCTGGGGCTCGCCCCGTACCACTCGCTCGCACCGCGGCTCAACGCCCTCCAGAAGCTGGGCAACCGGGTGAGCGTGGAGGTCGCCGGGCACTCCGCCGGCGGGCACGAGCTCTATCTGGTGACCGTCACCGCGCCGGAGAGCTCCGGGCAGGCCCGCGACCAGGAACGCATGCGGGAACGGATCGAGAACAGCCCGGCCGCGGCCGCCCGCGACAAGCACATCAAGGCCTCGTACAAGACGCCCCTGTTCATCAACAACAACATCCACGGCAATGAGTGGGAGGGCACGGACGCGGCCCTGAAGCTCATCGAGGAGCTGGCGAAGGCCAAGGACGCGAAGACCGCCGGGCTGCTCGCGAAGAACCGTGTCTATCTGAACGTGACCGCCAACCCGGACGGCCGGATCGCGGGAACCCGCGCCAACGCCAACGGCTTCGACCTGAACCGCGACTTCATCACCGCGACCCAGCCGGAGGCGCGGGCGATCCGGCGGATCGCCATCGACAAGCAGCCCGCCGTGATGCTCGACCTGCACGGCTATGTCAACGGCACGCTGATCGAGCCGACGACACCGCCGCACGGCGAGAACTACGAGTACGACCTGTTCCTGAAGAACGCGTACGCCAACGCGCTGGGCATGGAGAAGGCCGTCAACGGCCTCGGCTACACCCCCGCCGCCGACGGCGTGCAGCCCGCCGTCATCCCCTTCCGGGACGAGAAGGAGGGCTGGGACGACTGGCCGCCCATCTTCACCCCGCAGTACATGCCCTTCCAGGGCGCGGTCGCCTCGCACACCATCGAGTTCCCGATGACCGTCAACAACGCCCAGTACGACAGCCTGCCGGTCGCCGAGCTGCGCCGCCGGGCAGTGATCAACACGGCGATCGCGGGTGCGGCGATGCGCGCGACCCTGGAGTACACGAACAGCCACCGCGCCTCGGTGATCGCCGACCAGATCGAGACGTTCCGGCGCGGTGCGGCGGGCGAGGCCCAGCGTCCGGTCTCGTCCGAGACCGTGCCCGGCGTGCCCGGTATCGGGCCGGAGGACGTCTACACGACGACGTTCCCGCGGGCGTATGTGATCCCGGCGGGCCGCGGACAGCGCTCGGCGGTCGCCGCGGGCCGTCTGGTGGACCATCTGGTCGCCAACGACGTCCGGGTGGAGCGGGCCGTCCGCCCGTTCCGGCTGGCCGGCCGTAGCTATCCGGCGGGGTCGTACGTCGTCGATCTGCGGCAGCCGAAGCGCGGGATCGCCAATGTGATCCTGGCCGAGGGGCGGGACATCAGCGCCGACGTCTCCACCATGTACGACATCTCGGGCTGGAGCCTCGGGCTGCTGTGGGGCGCGACGGTGGAGAAGGCCGCCCGGGGTGATCTGCACCTGGTCTCGCGTCCGGTCACTGCCGCCGCGCCGACCGGGCACGTCGCGCCGCGCGGTGATCTGAAGCTGCGGATGGACGACCCGAAGGAGCTCGCGGCCCTCAACACGCTGCTGGCCCAGGGGGTCGCGGTGCGCCGGACCTCCGACGGTGCGGCGATCGTGCCGGGGTCGGCGCGCAAGGCGGCCGCCGTGCTCGCCGACCGGTTCGGCGTCGTCTTCTCGGCGACGAAGGAGCGCGGGGCCGCGCCGCTCGCCCGCACCCGGGTCGCGGCCGCCGTGACGGCAGGCGAGCAGTTCGCGCTGCGCGAGATGGGCTTCGACGTGGTGCCGGTGTCGACCGCGACCCTGAACGCGGGCTTCGACTGGTCCCGCGCCGATGTCCTGTACGTGTCGACGGGCCTCGACCACGGCCGGCTGACTCCGGCCGCGCGGGAGGCGTTCGCCAGGAGCGGTGTCGGCGTGGTCGGCCTCGGGTCGGCCGGTGCGGCGTTCAACGCGGCCGCCGGACTGATCCCGGCGACGGCGGTCGAGGGCAACGGCGACGCCAACGGCGTGGTGCGGGTGTCCAACAAGGGCGGCGCGATCACCGGCGGCGCCCCGGCCCACACCTTCGTCTACTCCCCGCTCTGGTTCACCGGCCTCGGCGCCGGCGTGCGGGCGGAGCAGTCGTACGGCACCGGCAATCCGCTGGTGGCCGGCCACTGGCGGGCGGCCGAGGACGGCAGCGGCGGGCCGCAGGCAGCCGCGGGCCGGGCGTCGGTCGTCAGCGGTACGACGGCGAAGGGCAAGCCCGTCGTGCTGTTCGGCACGGAGCCGTTGTTCCGTGACCACCCGAAGGGTGTGTTCGCGCAGGTCGGCCGGGCACTGCTGACCCGCTGACCATGCACCGAGGGCCGCACCCCGGAAACGGGGTGCGGCCCTCGGCCGTGCGTACTGCTGCGGCCTGACGTGCCTGAGGCAGGACTCAGACCGCGAGGTCGACCGTGATGTTGCCGCGGGTCGCCTTGGAGTACGGGCAGACCTGGTGGGCCTTCTCGATCAGGGCCTTGGCCGTGGCGGCGTCGACGTTCGGGATCGACGCCGTGATCTTGACGATGATCCCGAAGCCCTCGTCGTTCTTGCCGATGCCGACCTCGGCGGTGACCGTCGAGCCCGTGATGTCGGCGTTCTCCTGACGGGCGACAACGCCCAGCGCACCCTGGAAGCAGGCGCTGTAACCGGCGGCGAAGAGCTGCTCCGGGTTGGTGCCGGCCCCGGAACCGCCCATCTCCTTCGGCGGGTTGACGACCACGTCGAGCTTGCCGTCATCGGTGGAGACGCGGCCGTCACGGCCGTTCTCCGCGGTGGCGACAGCGGTGTACAGGACGTCGGACTGCTGAATGGACATGAAGAGGTTTCCTCCTGTGGTTCGCCGCGACTCGCGCCCACGACCGCGACGGCTCAGCACGAGACTAGCGTCTCGCCCGGACCGGCAGACATTGCCGGTCACCGCACTAGCGGGTGCACTAGCGGGTGAGGGAAACGATCATCTTTCCGGTGTTCTCACCGCGGAGCAGTCCGACGAAGGCGTCGTAGCCGTGCTCGATGCCCTCGACGACGGTCTCGTTGTACTTGAGCTCACCGGAGGCGATCCAGCCGGCGACGTCCTTCACGAACTGCGGCGCGAGGTCGTTGTGGTCGTTGACGAGCATGCCCTGGAGGCGCAGGCGCTTGCCGATGACCAGGGCCAGGTTGCGCGGGCCGGGGGCCGCCTCGGTGTTGTTGTACTGGGCGATCATGCCGCAGATGGTGGCGCGGCCGTGCACGTTGAACGAGGACAGCGCGGCTTCGAGGTGCTCGCCGCCGACGTTGTCGAAGTAGACGTCGATGCCGTCGGGGGCGGCTTCCTTCAGCTGCTGGGCGACGGGGCCGCTCTTGTAGTTGAACGCGGCGTCGAAGCCGTACTCCTCGACGAGGAGCTTGACCTTCTCGTCGGAGCCCGCCGAGCCGATGACGCGGGAGGCACCCTTGATCCGGGCCATCTGGCCGACCTGGCTGCCGACGGCTCCGGCCGCGCCGGAGACGAAGACGGCGTCGCCCTCCTTGAAGGAGGCGACATCGAAGAGACCGGCGTAGGCGGTGAGGCCCGGCATGCCGAGGACGCCGAGGTAGGCCGAGAGCGGGGCGACGGAGCCGTCGACCTTGGTGGCGTGCTTCGCGGGGACATCCGCGTACTCGCGCCAGCCGAGGCCGTGCAGGACGTGGTCGCCGACGGCGAAGCCCTCGGCGTTCGAGGCGATGACCTCGCCGATCGCGCCGCCGTCCATGGGCCGGTCGAGCTGGAAGGGCGGGGTGTACGACTTCACGTCGTTCATCCGGCCGCGCATGTACGGGTCGACCGAGAAGTACAGGTTGCGGACGAGGACGCGGCCCTCGCCCGGCTCCGACACCGGTACCTCACGCAGGGCGAAGTCCTCCGCCTTGGGCCAGCCGTGCGGGCGGGCGACGAGGTGCCATTCACGGCTGGTCTCCGGAAGTGCGGACATGCTGCGTTCCTCCTAGAAAAGCTTCACTACCTGAAACAACCATGCGCAGCGATATTTCATGTTGTCAAGTAACCGGGTACCCTGGTGTCCATGGCCACCCCACGTACCGACCCCCTGACCGTCGAGGTCGTCGACCTCATCGGCTCCGTCGTGGCCCGGTACTACACGGAGTACGAGCAGGTCGCAGCCCAGCACTCGCTGACCGGCGCGCAGGCGCGCGTCCTCGGGCTGCTCACGCTGGAGCCCATGCCGATGCGGCGTATCGCCGTGAAGCTGAAGTGCGAGCCGTCGAACATCACCGGCATCGTGGACCGGCTGGAGAGCCGCGGGCTGGTGGAGCGCCGGCCGGACGCGCACGACCGCCGGGTCAAGCTCGCCGCGCCCACCGACGACGGCCTGGAGACGGCACGGCGGCTGCGGGAGTCCCTGGACTTCGCCCGCGAGCCGCTGGCGCAACTGACGGACGAGGAGCGGACCGTCCTGCGGGACCTGCTCAGGCGGATGCTCGGCGAGGACATCGCGGCGACGGGCTGAGCGCGCGCCGGGCGGGATCCCGGGGCGCGACGTCTCGGGGCGCGAAGTCGCGGGGCACGGAAACCCGGGACGCAGAGTCGCGGGTCAGGGAACCCGGGGCACGGAAACCCGGGATACAGCGTCGCGGGGCCCGCAAACCCGGGGCGCAGAATGGCGGCGCCCGGACCCTCGACGCGCGGACGGCGCACGGGTCACAGCCACCGGAACACAGCCCACCGGGACCGGAACACGGCTCACAGGCACCAGAAGAGGAACCGGTTGCAGGTCGGCGTGGGGGTCGGCGACGGCGTGGGGGCGCCGGGCGCGGGAGTCGTGGGCGACCCGCCGCCGGGGCCGGACGACTCGCTCGGCTGTGCCGAGGACGAGGGCGACTCGTCGGGATCGGACGGCTCGTCGGCGCGCGACGAGGGCGGCGGGCCGTTCCCCTCGTCCGGATCCTCGTCGGCCGGACTGCCGGTGCCGGCGGTCCCCGCGACGGTGACGGTGGAGGTGGGACGTGCGGACGTGGCCGAGGTCTCGACCGGTGCCTCGGTGACGCCGTCGGGACCCTCCGGGGTCTCGTTCGCCTCCGGAGGCTGCGGCGCGAACTCCGTCTCCTCGCTGTCCGCTTCCTTCACGGCCGTCGCCGCTCCGTCGTCGCCCGGGTCCTCCAGGGCCAGTTCGGCGAGGCTCAGCGCACCGGCGGCGAGCACCAGTCCGACGACGCCGATGAGCACCTTGCGGCCACGCCGCTTGCGCCCCCGTCGGCCCGAGGTTTTCGGACGCGGAGGGGCCTGGCGGCGCGAACGCCGATGACCCGCCGGCGCGGACACCTCGTCCAACTCGAGGACGTGGTCGGCCGCGGGGGCGCTGGGGCTTCGATGCCTGAGCTCCTCGACGGGCGTGCCGCAGCCTGCACAGGCCAGGGCGCCGTTGAGGTGCCGTCGACACTGGTAGCAGTAATCCATGGCGCCCGCAGATTATGCGGCGAGGGTGGGCCAGAGGTGAATGAGACTGTGAGGATCTTGTGTGGAATCTTCACTTCCGCGGCGCGTCCGGTCGCCCGGTTGACGACGCGTCGTGTCCGGTCCGCGGGGCAGGATGTCGGACATGACCGCAGCCGCACCCTTCGGGCCTCACGACTTCCAACTGGTCCTTCTGCGCCGGATGGCCGACCACCAGCCGGAGTTGGTGGAGGCGGCGCGCCAGGAACTGGGCGCGTCGATCGCCGACATGCGTGAGGCGAACCGCCGCTGGCAGGCGATGGTGCGCTCACCGCGCGGACGGGGTGCCCTCGCCCGCTATCGCTCGGTGCTCGGACCTGCCGAGCGCACCGAACGCCGCCGCATCGGCGACCTGGAGTGCGACGCCATTCAGTGGCCGGTACCGCTCTGGCCGGACCTGCGCTTCGAGGTGATGGCCGCGGACGGCGGAGCGGTGTGGAACGAGTGGCTGGTCCGCGCCCCCGGCGCCCCGGGCCCCGAGCTGCGGACCCTGGAGGACCTCACGGCCTGGTCGTGCACGGTGGACGAGGCGGCCCGCGCGTTTTCCCCGGCCCGCCCGATGGAGGGATCGGCCCCGACCCGCTGGCAGCTGCGGCTGACGCTTCCTGACGGACAGACATGTGTGGCGGAGTTCTGCTGGGGGCTGCTTCAGCGTTTGCTCTAGCCTGCGCGCCGATGCCGCCCCGCCCGGCAACGCCCACCCCCCGAATGGCCGCACAGATCTGGCGGATCGTCAGCTTCGTACCCCCGACCGGCTCACCCAGCGCGCGCACTGCTCCCGGCGACCGCACGATGCCATCACGAACCGCACTCGGGAGGATCTGCCGTGACCGTCAGTCTTGAGCAGTTGCGCCGTTGCCATGTCGCCGTCGACCTGGGAGCCGCACGGACCAGGGTCTTCGTGAAGGGCGCCGGACTCGTCGTCGACGAGCCGAGCGTCGCCGCCGTGAACACCCGTACAGGCGCGCTGATCGCGGTCGGCGCGCTCGCCGAGAAGATGACGGGCCGTACGCCCGACTACATCCGCGTCGTGCGGCCCGTCTCCGGCGGCACGGTCGTCGACATCGAGATGGCCCAGCGGATGCTCCGTCACCTTCTGGGCGAGAAGCTGCGCCGTCAGCTGCGCCGCAAGCCGCGGCTGCGCGCCGCCGCCTGCACACCGCACGACAGCGACCCGCTGGCGCAGCGCGCCGCGGTCGAGACCCTGGTCGGCCTCGGTGCCCGCCGGGTGGAGCTCGTCGACACCCTGATCGCAGCCGCCGTCGGCTGCGGGCTGCCCGTGGAGCAGCCGACCGCGAGCATGATCATCGTGTGCGGCGCGGCGACCACCCAGATCGCCGTGCTCTCGCTCGGCGCGATCGTCACCGCCGAGCGGATCCCCGTGGGCGGCAACGCCATCGACTACGCGGTGATCCAGCACCTGCGCCACCAGCACGAGCTGATGCTGCCGAGCCAGTCGGTACGCCCCCTGCAACTCGCCCTGCGCGGCAACGGGCTCACCCCTCAGGGGCCGAAGTCGACCGAGATCCACGGGCGGGACGTGGCCACCGGCCTCGCGCGTTCCGTGCGGGTCGACACCGCCGCCGTACGGGACGCCATCCACACCCCGCTGACCTCGGTGCTCGACGGGATCGGCAAGGTCCTGCGGGACTGCCCGCCCGATCTGGTCGCCGACCTCGCGGAGCGGGGCATCATGATGGTCGGCGGTTCGGCGCTGCTGCCGGGCCTGGACGAGATGCTGCACGAGGCCACCGGTATGCCGGTGCAGATCGCCGAACGCCCCGACATCTGTGCCGTACTGGGCCTCGGCGCGATGCTGGAGGGCAAGGTCCAGCCGCTGGTCCTCAACCCGCTGGCCGAGGCCGAGGCCGGCTGAGGCAGGGAGCGGGACGAGGGGCGCGGCCCGCGGTGGGCGAGGCGGAGCCTGCACGGCGTCTCACGATGCTGCTGGAGGCCGTGCTCAGTGTCGGTACCGACCTCGAACTGCACACGACCCTCCAGCACATCGTCGACTCCGCGGCCGGTCTCACCCGGGCGGGCCACGGCGCTCTCGGGGTCCTCGACCCCGAGAGCGGGACGATCACCGAGCTCTACACCGCCGGCGCGGCCGCCCGGACGGAGGACGACAAGGACTGCCTCCCGTCCGACGGCGGCCGGCCCGGCCCCCTGCCGGCCGGGGACGACGGCCTCATCAGCGCCTTCATGCGGGATCCGCAGCTGCCCAGCCCCGACAACCCTGCCGACCCCGACGGGGCCCCCTCGCCCGGCGCTCCCGGCGGCCGTCCCGGGACGTACACGTATCTCAGGCTTCCGATCCGGGTGCACACCCAGGACTTCGGGCTCCTGTGCCTGACCGACCGGCGTGACGGCTCCTTCACCGAGGACGACGTCGCGCTGCTGCGGATGCTCGCCGCACAGGCGGGTATCGCGATCGGCAACGCCCGGCTGTACGAGAGCGCACGGCAGCGGGAGCGCTGGATCGAGGGCGCGGCCGCCGTCACGACCGCGCTGCTCACCGGCGAGAGCGCCCAGGACGCCCTGAAGACGGTCGCCGAACAGGCCCGCGTCCTCGCCGACGCCTCCGCGGGTGTCGTGCTCCAGCCCACCGAGGACGGCGGTATGGAGATCGTCGCCGCGTCCACGGCCGACGACCCCGGTGACATCGTCGGCACCACCATCGCGCCCGGGTCGCCGGTGCTCGTCCAACTCCTCGGCGGCGAACCGGTGTTCATCGAGGACTCGGCGACCGATCCACGGATGACCACCCATGTGCGCAGCCGGTTCGGACCGTCGATGATGCTGCCGTTGCAAAGTGGTGGCCGGCTGATCGGCACCCTCGCGCTGCCGCGCCGGCGACACGGCCCTGCCTACACGGCGGCCGAACAGCTGCTGGCGACCCGGTTCGCCTCGCACGCCGCGCTGGCGCTGGTCCTGGCGGACGCCCAGCACAACCGCAGGCAGCTCGCGGTCTACGAGGACCGTGACCGTATCGCCCGGGACCTGCACGATCTGGTCGTGCAACGGCTGTTCGCCACCGAGATGATGCTGGAGTCGACGCGGCGGCGCGCACCGGGAGACGAGAGCGACGAACTTCTCGGCCGGGCCGTGGACGAGCTGGACTCCACGATCCAGGAGGTACGGACCACGATCTTCGCACTCCAGCAGCCGCCCGCCGAGGCTCCGGCCGGCTTCCGCGACCGGGTGCTGCGGGAGACCTCGGGGGCGTCCGCCCTCCTCGGCTTCCAGCCGTCCGTGCAGTTCCGGGGCCCGGTCGACGCTCTCGTACGGGAGCCGGCGGACCAGCAGCTGCTGGCCGCCCTGCGCGGTGCCCTGGCGGCGGCGCACCGGCGCCCGGACGTCACCGCGATCGACGTGGAGGTGGACGCCACCGTGCTGCTGCCGGACGGCCGGCCCGGGGTGCGGCTGGTGGTGGCGGACGACGGGCGGCCCGACAACGGCCGGGACGGCGATGACGGCGGGCACGGCACGACGGTCACCTGGCAGGCGCCCCGGTAGGGATCCGGGGTACGGGAGTCCGCGACACCCGCATCGGGCCGGCCGCGCCGTGCGCGGTCCGGGGGGCGTCCCACCGCCCGCGCCGTGATCCGGCGGGGGACAATGGTGTGTGCGAGGACCGGACCGTGCGCAGGCACGTGCGACGGCGGACGTCAGGACAGCACGCGGCACGGCGCGGCACAGACACGCTGCATCAGACGGAGGACGACGAGTGACTGACCTCTTCCCGGCGCTGACCGCCGGTTCGGACCGGCCCGCCCTGCACTTCGGCGACCGCGGTCTGACGTACGGGGAACTCTTCGGCGCGGCGGGATCGCTCGCCGTACGGATCGGCGGGGCGTCCCGGCTCGCGCTGTGGGCCACGCCGACGCTGGAGACGGCGGTGGGAGTGGTGGCCGCACTGCTGGCCGGGGTGCCCGTCGTGCCGCTGAACCCGAGGACGGGAGAGCGCGAGCTGGCTCACATCCTCGCGGACAGCGAACCGGCGGCCGTCCTCGCGGCCGCGGGAGAGCAACTGCCGGACGGGCTGGACCGGTTGCAGCGCATCGACATCCCGGTGACGGGTGACGCGGGCCCGCCGCCCGCGGTGCCGTCCCCGGCCGATCCGGCCCTGATCGTCTACACCTCGGGGACCACCGGCGCGCCCAAGGGCGCCGTGCTCCCGCGCCGGGCGATCGCGGCGAGCCTGGACGCCCTGGAGGACGCCTGGGAGTGGACGGACGCCGATGTGCTGGTGCACGGGCTGCCGCTGTTCCATGTGCACGGGCTGATCCTCGGCATCCTCGGCCCGCTGCGCCGGGGCGGACAGGTGCGCCACCTGGGCCGGTTCTCGGTGGAGGGCGTCATCCGTGAGCTGACGGACGGCGGCACGATGCTGTTCGGGGTGCCGACGATGTACCACCGGCTGGCCGAATCACTGGACGAGGACCGGGAGTTGGCGAAGGCGCTGGCGGGCGCGCGGCTGCTGGTGTCCGGCTCGGCGGCGCTGCCCGTGCACGATCAGACACGCATCCGTACGGCGACGGGGCGCCCGGTGATCGAGCGGTACGGCATGACCGAGACCCTGATGAACACGAGCGTCCGGGTCGACGGCGAGCCGCGGCCGGGTTCCGTCGGGGTGCCGCTGCGGGGCGTGGAACTGCGGCTCGTCGAGGAGGACGGCACGCCGGTCACGACGTACGACGGCGCCACCATCGGCGAGATCCAGGTGCGCGGGGAGAACCTGTTCACGGAGTATCTGAACCGGCCGGACGCCACGGCGGCGGCCTTCGACGGCGACTGGTTCCGCACCGGGGACATGGCGGTGCGCGACCCGGACGGGTATGTGCGGATCGTCGGCCGCAGGGCCACGGACCTGATCAAGAGCGGCGGCTACAAGATCGGCGCCGGCGAGATCGAGAACGCGCTGCTGGAGCACCCGGGCGTCCGCGAGGCCGCCGTCACCGGCGAGGCCGACGCCGATCTGGGCGAGCGGGTGGTGGCCTGGATCGTGCCGGTGGACAGCCAGTCGCCGCCGACCGAGGGCGAGTTGGCGGACCATGTGGCGGCCCAGCTCGCTCCGCACAAGAGGCCCCGGACGGTCCGCTTCCTCGACGCGCTGCCGCGCAACGACATGGGCAAGATCATGAAGCGGGCGCTGCATGGCTGACCGGTTGAGCGCACGGGCGGCGATCGCGCTGATATGCGACGACTTCACCGAGACGGTGCCGGTCGAACGACAGGGCGCGCTCGACGAGCAGCAGCACGCACCGGACGGTCCGATCGGCTGGGAGGGGTACGGCGCCCAGCGCGCGGCGGCGGCCCGGCGCACGGGGTCGACCGAGTCCGTGGTGTACGGCGACGCGACGGTGGGCGACCGTGCGTGTGTGGTGATCTCCTTCGAATTCGGCTTCCTCGGCGGCTCGTTGAGCAGCCGGGCCGGCGACCGGCTGGAGGCGGCGTACGACAGGGCCCGCGAGCTGGGCCGGCCGCTGGTGTCGCTGATCGCGACGGGCGGCAGCCGGATGCAGGAGGGCATGATCGCGCTGACCCAGCTCCAGCGGGTGGCGGCCGCGTCGGTGCGGCTGCGCGACGCGGGAGTGGCGCAGATCGCGGTCCTGCGCGACCCGACGACGGGCGGCGGCTGGGCGACGCTGGGCGCGGGGGCGGATGTGATCCTGGCCCTCCCGTCGGCCCAGGTCGGCTTCGCGGGCTCCCGTGTCCGGCCCTTGGACGCGGACCCGTCGGCGTATACGGCGGAGGCACAGCTGGCCGCGGGCCAGATCGACGAGATCGTGGCACCGGAGGACCTGCGGGAGGCGGTGTCGTTCTGGGCGGCTGCGGCTGCCGGGGACACCCGTACCCGCTTCGACGCGACCGGCGGGGACAGCGGCACCCGCTTCGACGGCGCAGGCGAGGACCACTCGGGCACGGTGGAACCTCTCGGCGACAGCGGGAGAGCAGAGGCGGAGGGCGCGGCCTCCGGGTCCGGCCCCGTGCCTCCCCCCTTCGCGCTCGGCGCGCCGTCCCTCCCCCGCACCGGATGGGACGCCGTCACCCAGGCTCGCGCACCGGGGCGGCCCCACGCCCGGGCCTATCTCGACGCGTACTTCGGCCGGCGCAGGACCCTCAGCGGCGACCGGTGCGGCGGGGTCGACCCCGGGATGCTCTGCGGGGTCGGGATGCACGACGGGCGGGCCGTCGCCTTTGTCGCGCAGTGCGGCACCGCCACCCTTCCGGCCGGCTACCGCACCGCCGCACGCATCGTGCACATGGCCGGCCGGCTCGGGCTCCCCGTGCTCACCCTCATCGACACACCCGGCGCCGCCAACGACGCCGCGGCCGAGCGCTCCGGCGCGGGCGCCGCCATCGCCGAGCTGTTCGCCGCGGTCGCCGGCGCCCGGACGCCGGTCACCAGCCTCCTCGTCGGTGAAGGCGGTTCGGGCGGCGCCCTCGCGCTGGCCGCGCCCGGCAACACCTGGGCCACGCCCGACAGTTACTTCTCCGTCATCGCACCCGAGCTCGCCGCCGCGATCCTCAAGCGCCGGCCCGAGCAGGTGCCCGGGACCGCCGACCAGTTGCGGCTGCGCCCGCAGGACCTGGTCGAACTCGGCGTCGTCCGCGGGATCGTCGCCCCGCAGGAGTGAAGCCCCGCTCTCAAGCCGGGGTGGCCCTACGGCTGGGGGTCCCGTGCGTCGTACCGGGCGAAGCCGCGCCAGCGCAGTGCCAGCAGCGAGACGGCCAGCACACAGGCGATCCCGCCGCCGGTCACCGTCACCGACGGCGAGGTGAGATCCGCGGCGCTGCCCGCGAGGAAGTCGCCGAGCCGCGGCCCGCCCACGACCACCACGAGGAACACACCCTGGAGCCGGCCGCGCAACTCGTCGGGCACGGCGGCCTGGAGCATGGTGCTGCGGAACGCCATCGAGATGGCGTCCGCGAAACCGGCGAGGCCGAGGAAGAGCAGCCCGAGCCACAGATTGCGGGTGAGCCCGAAGACCGCGATGGCCGCGCCCCAGGCCCCGACGGCCAGCAGGATCGCGAGCCCCTGCCGCCGGATCCGCCCCTGCCATCCGGAGAACACCCCGCCGAGCACCGCGCCGAGGGCCGGGGCCGCGACCAGCAGGCCGGCGGTGCGGGCGTCGCCGTCGTACCAGATGACGGCGACGGCGGGGAACAGCGCGCGCGGATGGGCCAGGATCATGGCGCAGAAGTCGGAGAAGAACGTCATCCGCAGATTCGGCCGGGTCGCCAGAAACCGCAGCCCCTCCAGGACGGAGGCCTTCTTCGCGCCCTCGGCACGGTCCGGCAGCATCGACGGCAGTCGCCACATCGCGTACAGGGACGCGGAGAAGGCGACGGCGTCGATGGCGTACGCGGTCTGGTAGCCGGCGAACCCGACGACGAGCCCGCCGAGCATCGGGCCGACGAGTGTCCCGGACGTCATGGTCATCGAGGTGAGGGCGTTGGCCGCGGGCAACTGCTCGACCGGCAGCAGCCGGGGGATCATCGCGCTGCGCGCCGGGGAGTTGACGGCGGCGCACACGGACTGGAACGCGACCACGCCGTACAGGAACCAGACATGGTGGAAGTCCGCGAAGGCCGCGGCGGCCAGCGCCGCCGACAGCACCGCGGAACCGCTCGCGCTGATGAGGCCGAGCCGGCGCCGGTCCACGGTGTCCGCGATCGCGCCGCCGTACAGCCCGAAGGCCAGCAGCGGCACGAGCGAGCACAGTCCGACCAGACCCACCGCGAACGTGGAGCGGGTGATGTCGTACACCTGGAGCGAGATCGCGAGGGTGGTCATCCCCTGTCCGATCCAGGAGATCGTGTTGCCGAACCAGAGCCGCCGGTAGTGGACGGAGGTGCGCAGCGGGGTGAGGTCGGCGAGTATTCGCGGGCGCACGGAAGGGGCGGGGCTGGTCTGCGGCATGGCGGGAAGTCTATGACCGCGGCCCGGCTGGCCCCTTACATTTTTTGGGGAGGCGTTCCGTTCGCGGTTCGGCGCGCGGGGGTCCGCGGGGACGAATAGCGTGAGGGCCATCACGCCCTTCGACCGGGAGGCTGGGACCCCATGGCCGTACGACCGGAAGGCACGCCCTGCTGGGCGGACGCGATGTTCCTCGATCTGGAGGCCGCGAAGAGCTTCTATGCCGAGCTCCTCGGCTGGACCTTCGGCGAGGGCCAGGAGGAGTACGGCAACTACACCCAGGCCTACTCGGACGGGAAGGCGGTGGCCGCGCTCTCCCCGCAGATGCCGGGCATGGACAGCCCCGCGGCCTGGAACCTCTACTTCGCCACCCCGGACGCGGCCGCGACCGCCGCGAGGATCCGGGAGTACGGCGGCACCCTGATGATGGAGCCCATGGAGGTCGGCGGGTTCGGCACCATGGTGAGCGCCCAGGACCCGAGCGGAGTGTTCTTCAGCGCCTGGCAGGCGGCCGCCCATGAGGGCTTCGAGAAGACCGGGGAGCCCGGCGCCTATGCCTGGGTCGACGTCCACACCCGTGACGCGCGCAAGGCGGACTCCTTCTTCCCGTCCGTCTTTCCCTTCGAGGTCCAGCGCATGGACGTCGACGACGTGGACTTCCATCTCTGGAGCATCGGCGGTGATCCGGTGGCGGGGCGGCAGAAGACGGAGGAGGACGCGTCCGACGGACTGCCGCCGTTCGCGAACGTCTACTTCGCCGTGTCCGACTGCGACACGGCGGTGACCACCGCGGTCAAACTCGGCGGACGGCTGCTGAGCGAACCGATGGACAGCCCCTTCGGCCGCTCGGCGACGGTCGCGGACCCGCAGGGCGCGGTGTTCTCGGTCATCGACCTTCAGAACGCCAAGGGTGAGATGCCCACGTTCTCCTGACCGGACCGGCTCTGGCCGTCCGGCCGCCGTCACGCAGCGGCCGTCGCGCGAGGGTCATCAGTCCGTGTGGATGCGCGAGCCGGGACCCCGCCCCCGAGGTGGGGCCCCGGCTCGCGCATTCCCCCGGTACCTGCGGGAACCACTCTGCCCGGCCGGGGCCCGTCGCTCGTCATCCGCCGGCAGGAGTGGCCTCCTCCGTACGGAGGAGGGATCCGGCCGGTTCGAGAAGGTCGCGGTCCACCGCTTCGACGAGGCCGCCCACGGCGGCGGGCACCTGATGGAGAGCGGGCTCCAGGTCCGGGAGGGGCACGTCCTGGGCGGTGCCGTCCGGCGCCGCCGCTCCCCCGTCGTCGCTGACACTGCGCAGATCGGCGTCCGGCACGTCCTGGCGCGTCCGCCCTTCGGAGGTGTGCTGCTCGCCGTCCGCGGGCGAGGACGAACGGCCGCGCCCCGTGGGCCCGTTGACCTCCTGCGTGTTCGGGGCGTCGGCGCTCGGGCGCATCCTGGGCGTGCCGACGGCAACGTTGTCCGTCGCCCACTGCTGCGCCGCCGAACCGTCGCGGACCTTGACCACGACCGGTGCCCCCGCCTCGGCGGAGCTCGGGACGACCGCAAGCGACTCGTTCCAGCGGGGGACCACATGGCCCTGGATGGTCAGGTCGTACCGGACGTCGGACGCGTCGGGCGCCGAGGTCTCGGGACAGGAGCCGAGCACGAGCACACCGTCGAGCTCGTGGGAGTTCAGGCACAGTTCGAGGGCCGCACCGCTGCGCAGCAGGCCGTCGTTCTCGTAGACCCACTGCTGGGTGACCGAGGTGGTGCAGGCGGCCATCGTGGCCTCCGTGCCGAACTGTGCGCGGCGGTCGCGGATGTCGAGGCACAGCCCGGCCACGGTGTTGCGCAGCCGTGTGCTGAAGGGCCCGGTCGGGTGGGCGGCCGAGGTCGTCGACGGCTGCGGGCCGGGGGCGGTCGGGGCCTGGCCTCCCGGTGCGGGGGGCGCGGAGACGGAGCCGCTCGGGGCCGGCGGACCCGCGGTGCTGCCGTCGTCCGCCCACAGCTGGGTGACGAGGGTCGCGACGACGAGAAGACCGGCGACGACGCCGAGCCCGGTGAGGACGGCGCCCCGGCCGCGCTGCGGCAGGGTGATCCGGCGGCCCCGGAAGGTGAGGGGGAACAGGGTGCGGGCGTGTCCGCCGCGCGAGTGCCGGCCGGGGCCGCGTACCGGGCCGTGCACGGCGGCCGCCCGGGCCTGGTAGCGGGCGTTGTTCCGGGCGGGCCGGGAATCGAGATAGGGCTGGGCGGCCCAGCCGAGCAGTCCCTCGGCCAGCAGAAGGGCGATCCGGCCGCCGCCGTGGTCGAGCTGTTCGGCGGCGAATCGGCAGTGCCGGCATGTGGCCAGGTGCGCCTGGATGTCGGGTATCAGAGTGCCGCCGCGGCGCAGGGATACATCGAGCAGCCGGTTGTAGTGGCGGCATTCCTTGTCCTGCGCGAGTTCGAGATGGGACCGCAGGATGCCCACCCGGAAGATTTCCCGCGCCTGATCGAGCTGCCCGGCCGCGGTACGCGCATCTGTTGCCAGCAAACCAGCCGGTACGGATATGCCCTCGGCCTCCACCTCGACATGCCACAGGAGACATTGGGCGGGGCCGGGCATTGCCTGGAAAGACCTGGCGACCAGGGCCCGGTTTTCGGCCAGAGTGAACATGTCGACCGGGACGGTGCGGCCCGTCTCGGGATTCCGGAGTTCGGGCAGTGCGGTGACCCGCTCGTCGGCCGCCCACGCCTTGGCGGTCTGCCGTGCCGTGAGCAGCAGAAGGGGCCGCAGAGCGGCGGTCGTACGCGCGTGCCGCAGATTGTCGAGCACCTTGGTGAATGCCGCCGTGGCCAGCATGGACGCCGCTTTGGCCGACGGGGTGCCGATCGAGGTGTAGTCGAAGACGGGTTGCCAGTGCCTCGCGAGCAGCACGGCCACCGTGCGGGTCTCGGCATCGCCGTCGCCGGTACGCAGCGCGGACGCGAGGCCTTCGTCGGAGTCCCCGGGGTCGAGACCGGTGCGGGCAGGTGGGACGGGACCCTGAGTGCGGGGCTTCTGCATGAGACGTCTTTCCATCCAGGGCAATGCGGTGGGGGGTTGAGCAGTGCCGTCCCCGGCCCGTAATCGGCCGGGGATTCCGGTTGGTGAAAGGTGGTGCGCGCCTACTTGGTCTGTACCGCAGTCCATTCGAACGGTTGAACAAAAGTTGCCATGTTCGGACGTGAGGAAGCTCACCTTGGCACAACCGCCGGGCGCTGAACAAGAGTTCCCGAACCGCGGCCATTCAGGCCTCGACGGCAATGAAAAGAACTGCTCCGGTCTTGCGCGGAGTTGACTGCTTCCCCGACGACAAGAGTGCAGCGGTCCTCTCGTTCGAGCATCGAGTTGTCGAATACCGACAACACGTCGGCTTCCCGCCAACTGCCTTGGTACTACTGGCCGTTCGGGCGAACTCAAGGCGGTTGGGATGTGGCTCGGCAGATCGGAGAGGGTCACAAAGTGACGACGACTGCCGCGGCCGCCTTGACGCTTGTTCAAACGGAAGTGCCGTCCGCCGGCCCCGAGTTCGGCGGCCGCCCGGGGGTGATCTCCGCCACCGGGTCCGGGGCCCGAGAAGAAGTGACGAGAATGCGCAAATGGCTGCCTGTCGCGGTGATTTCCGGGGCCGTGCCGGGCCCCACGTTCCGGGGACGGCCGCCCGGCATTTCCGGGTGCACGGAATGCCGACCCGGACGGCGATGTCGCCCGATAGCCGACGCGGAGGGGACGCCCACCTCGGCGGCGTCGCTCCGGGCGACCTCGATCGAGACCGCGGCCGGGTCCCGGCCGTCGATGACGGGCCGCCCGGCCGATGGTGCGGAACTGCATGTGCGCCACATTGGGCAGCAGAACCCTGCACCCACAAGGCATGATCTCCCTTTTTCTGGCAAATGCCACCATTCCTGGAGGACGCCCCAAGGGCGGGGAGGCGTGACCGCCCCGGCCGTCCGAAGGTGCCCGGGGGCCGAGGCCTCGTTACGCTGCGTCAAGACGGCACATGTCCGACACGTCCGAAGGGGCGAGGCCGTGAGTACTGACGTGGTCACCCTGGAACGACCCATCGCCGCCCGGCCCGAGACGGTGTTCTCCTTCTTCACCGACCGGAACAAGTGGCTGCTCTGGATGGGCAAGGACGGCCGGTTCAGCTTCGAGCCGGGCGGTGCCTACCGGACGAACATCGCCGGCGACAACGTCGCCGAGGGCCGCTTCGTCGAGATCGACCCGCCCGAACGGCTCGTCTTCACCTGGGGCTGGACCGAGGGCTCACTGTCCATCCCACCCGGCTCCTCGACGGTCGACATCACGCTCGAACCGGTGCCCGAAGGCACCCTGCTCCGCCTGGTCCACAGCGGCCTGCCCACCCCCGAGGCATGCGTCGCGCACAAGGAGGGGTGGGCGCACTACGTGGACCGGCTCGCGACGCTGGCGGCGGGCGGGAATCCCGGTTCCGACAGCTGGCAGTGAGCTGCCCGGCAGGACGTGCGGACCCATGGGCGAGTGGTTCCACCCACACAGTCGCGACGGCCGAAGGCCCGGCACGCAGGTGCTGTGCCGGTCAGGGACGCTCGAAGAACTGCACCACGCCTCCGACGAAGAAGCACGCCGCTCCCGTGAGCGTTCCCCAGTTGGCGACGACGATGTTCACCACGCTTCCCGTCGAGGGATGCGTGAAGGCAGCCAGCGCCGACACCAGGAAGAGGACGGATCCGAACTGGTTGATGGCGACGATCCACCACCCGAGGTCCCGGGGACGGACGCCGAGCCGGCCATGGCAGACCTCGGCCAGGGCAAGGTGCCCCGAGATCAGGAACAGGATGCACCCGACCATGTCGGGGGCCCAGATCAGCCTGTTCACCTGGTGGACCGAGAGCCCTTGCAGCAGAGAGTTCAGCAGGTTGATATCGAACACGAGCGTTCCCACGAAGAGCAGGAAGGTGCTGAGCCAATCGATCCGCTGGGGCTCGTAGCTCCACCATGTCCAGCGCTGTGCGGCCAGCGCACCGGCCCGGCTGTCCCGGCGGGGAGCGTTGATCGCCTGGAGCAGTGAGGCGTAGCCGCCGGTGGTGAAGAACAGCCCGCCGACGAAGTAGACCCAGGCGCCCATCGCGTCGGCCGGGCCGAACTGGGCGATCCCCGCCCCGAGGGCGAAAAGGGCGCCACCGACGGTGAAAGCACCCGCGGCAAGGGCATTCAGCCTGCGCAAGCGGCCGACGGACACACGGTCCGCTCTTCTGGAACGGCCCTCCTGCTCGCCCGCGGCCCGTACGGTGAGCAGACCGCGCTTGCGTGCCGGACGCGATTCCCAGACCGCGGTGCCGCCGTCCAACAGGCGCCAGGTCAGGCGGGTGGTGAACGGCCCCGCACCCTCGACGTGCTCCTCGGTTCGGCTCACCCGCCGACCTTAGCCCCGTGATGGGGAAAGATCCTCTGGGATCGACCGGCAGGACAGCAGGTGAGAACGTTCCTGCACCTGCGGTGTTCGGTGGGGCGGGTGGGACTCGAACCCACGGCCGACGGATTATGAGTCCGCTGCTCTAACCGGCTGAGCTACCGCCCCTAACGGCGCGTCGCGCACAAATGTGCGCGCCGTCTGCCGCAGCATAGCCGCTCATACGATCTCCTGCCTCGGATGGTCGGCAACGCCCAATCATGAGGACTGTGCTGCGTGCTGCCCGGTTCCAGGAGCTGTCGATCAGCCGCCGGGGACACGAAAAAGGACCCCTCGAGGGGGTCCTGTTCCGGTATCTGCTCCCCCGGCTGGACTCGAACCAGCAACCCTCCGGTTAACAGCCGAATGCTCTGCCAATTGAGCTACAGGGGATCGCGCTCCCCCGACTGGACTCGAACCAGTAACCTGCCGGTTAACAGCCGGCTGCTCTGCCAATTGAGCTACAGGGGATTGCTGCGTGTGCACCGAACGTACCCAACCCGGGCGTCCCGGAGGGCGTGCGCTCGCTGCGACACATACATTAGCGCAAGCAGGGGGGTGCTCCGCCAATCGGTATGCCCCCGGGTGATCAGGGGCGATCACGGGTAGGCGCCCAGCACCGACGTAAGGGAAGGGTGGCAGACATGCGGTACAAGGTCACGTTCGTCGTCGGACTGGCTGTCGGCTATGTGATCGGCACACGTGCCGGCCGTGAGCGCTACGAGCAGCTGAAGAAGTCCATGCGCCAGCTGTCGCAGAACCCCGCCGTGCGCAACGCCGCGGAGTCAGCGGCGCTGGGCGGCCGCGAGGTGGCCGGCAAGGCCTTCCACGCGGTGAGCGACAAGGTCGGGGACCGGATGCCGGACTCGGTTTCCGAGCGGGTCAGGTCCCTGCGGGAGCGCAGCTCCGGCAGGGAGGACGAATGGGGAACGACCAACACGTGACGCCGCCGCTCCACATGTGCGGCAGAATCTTTCCCCATGGGGATAGTCGCCGGTCTGGACAGTTCGTCTGCATTCACCCGCATCGTCGTCTGTGACGCGGACACGGGTGCCGTGTTGCGGCAGGGCTATGCCCCGCACCCGGTGGAGCCCAAAGCCACCGAGGCCGATCCGCAGGCGTGGCTGCTCTCGCTCGGCGAGGCGGCGGCCGGTGGCCTGCTCGAAGGTGTGCAGGCCATCGGCGTCTCCGCGCAGCAGCACGGCATGGTCCCGCTGGACCGTCAGGGCGGACTCGTCCGGCCCGCGCTCCTCGGCAACGACAAGCGCGCGCAGGTCGCCGCGGCGGATCTGATCGACGCGCTCGGCGGACGGCAGCCCTGGGCCGAGGCGGTCGGCTCGGTGCCGCAGGCCGCTCACCCGGTGGCGAAGCTGCGCTGGATGGCGCGCTCCGAACCCGAGGCAGCCCAGCGGGTGGCCGCGGTGCTCCAGCCGCACGACTGGCTGGTGTGGCAGCTGCTCGGCCGGCCGGTCCGCCGGACCACCGACCGCGGTGGCGCCTCCGGCACCGGGTACTGGTCGGCGGGCACCGGTTCCTACCGTCCCGACCTGGTGGAGCTGGCTCTCGGCCATCAGTGCGCGCTCCCCGAGGTGCTCGGCCCGGCCGAAGCCGCGGGCACCACTCCCGAGGGTCTGCTGATCTCCGCCGGCACCGGCGAGACGATGGCCGCCGCCTTCGGTCTCGGCGTCGGCGTCGGCGACGCGGTGGTCTCGCTCGGGGCCTCCGGCTCCGTGATGGCCGTGCACCACGAGGCACTGGCCGACCCCAGCGGAATGATCACGTCGTACGCGGACGCGACCGGTATGCATCTGCCGGTGGTGCACACCTCCAACGCCGTGCGGGCGCTGCGCGGCACCGCCGAGCTGCTGGGGCTCGACGGCCTCGAGGAACTCTCCGCGCTGGCCATGAAGTCCACGCCCGGCTCCTCCGGGCTGGTCCTGCTGCCGTATCTGGAGGGCGAGCGGACCCCCCAACTGCCGCACACCGCGGGCACCCTGACCGGTCTGCGCCGGGAGTCGATGCGGCCCGAGCATCTGGCGCGGGCGTCCTTCGAGGGCATGCTCTGCTCGCTCGCCGACGCGATGGACGTCCTGCGTGCCCGCGGCGTCGAGGTGCGCCGGGTCTTTCTGCTGGGTGCGAGCGCCGGGCTGCCGGCCGTGCAGTCCGCGGCCCCCGGGATCTTCGGCGCCCAGGTGGTCGTGCCGCAGCCCGCCGACTACGCGGCGCTCGGCGCGGCACGGCAGGCGGCCTGGGCGCTCGGGGCCTCGCAGGGGATGCTGTCCCCCGCGTCCCCGCCGGTCTGGCAGGACGCCGCGGCGCAGCTCTTCGAGCCGGGCGACGACCTGGCGGTGGGTCAGGCGGTGCGCCAGCAGTACAGCGCGACGCGGGAGCAGTTGCACCCCGGAGCCTTCGGCCCGACATCTTGACCCTGCTTTGAATCAAACCCGTGGGGTTCGGGGGGTGGAGTGCCGCAAGATGGGGTGACCCCCGATCTTGCCGAGCCCGAGAGACAGCGCGTGCTGATACGACTGCTGCGGACCCATCTGAGTCCGTACACACGACCCATCGCCCTGCTGGTGGCGCTGCAGTTGCTGCAGACCAGCGCCACTCTGTATCTGCCCACCCTCAACGCCGACATCATCGACAACGGTGTCGTGAAGGGTGACACGGGCTACATTCTGCGGCTCGGCGCACTCATGATCGGCATCAGCCTCGTGCAGGTCGTCTGCAACATCGGTGCCGTCTACTACGGGGCCCGGACCGCTTCCGCCCTCGGACGGGACGTGCGGGCGGCCGTCTTCGACCGGGTGCAGAGCTTCTCCGCCCGCGAGGTGGGGCGCTTCGGGGCACCGTCGCTGATCACACGGACGACCAACGACGTCCAGCAGGTGCAGATGCTGGTCCTGATGGCGTTCACCCTGATGGTGTCGGCTCCCATCATGTGCGTCGGCGGCATCGTGCTGGCGCTCGGCCAGGACGTGACCCTGTCCACGGTGCTGCTGGCGGTGGTGCCGGTGCTCGGTATCGCCGTGTCGCTGATCGTCAAGAAGATGCGGCCGCTGTTCCGCACCATGCAGGAGCGGCTGGACACGGTGAACCGGGTGCTGCGGGAGCAGATCACCGGCAACCGCGTGATCCGCGCCTTCGTCCGGGACGGCTACGAGAAGGACCGCTTCCGCGGGGCGAACACGGAGCTGACCGATGTGTCGCTGGCCACCGGCCGGCTGATGGCCTTGATGTTCCCGACCGTCCTGACGGTCGTGAACGTCTCGTCCGTCGCCGTGGTCTGGTTCGGTGCGCACCGCGTCGACAGCGGCGCCATCCAGATCGGCGCGCTGACCGCGTTCCTCGCATATCTCATGCAGATCGTGATGGCCGTGATGATGGCCACCTTCATGTTCATGATGGTGCCGCGCGCCGAGGTCTGTGCCGAGCGGATCGACGAGGTCCTGGCGACGGAGTCGAGTGTGGTGCCGCCCACCGCGCCGGTGCGGCAGCTGCACCGGCGGGGGTATCTGGAGGTACGCGGCGCCGAGTTCCGCTACCCCGGGGCCGAGGAGCCGGTGCTGCGTGATGTCTCGCTGTCGGCGCGGCCGGGCGAGACGACCGCGATCATCGGCTCCACCGGCAGTGGGAAGTCGACGCTGCTCGGGCTGGTGCCGCGGCTGTTCGACGCGACCGGCGGCGAGGTGCTCGTCGACGGGGTGGACGTCCGCGAACTCGAACCGGCACTGATGGCCCGGACCGTGGGACTCGTACCGCAGAAGCCGTTCCTCTTCTCCGGCACGGTGGCGACGAACCTGCGGTACGGAAAGCCCGACGCCGGCGACGAGGACCTGTGGCAGGCACTGGAGGTCGCGCAGGCCGCCGACTTCGTGCGCGAACTGGAGGGCGGGCTCGACGCACCGATCGCGCAGGGCGGCACGAACGTCTCCGGCGGTCAGCGCCAGCGGCTCGCGATCGCCCGGACGCTGGTGCAGCGCCCGGAGATCTATCTGTTCGACGACTCGTTCTCGGCGCTGGACTACGCGACCGACGCGGCGCTGCGCTCCGCGCTGTCGCTCGAGACCTCGGAGGCGACGGTCGTCATCGTCGCCCAGCGGGTGTCCACCATCCGTGACGCGGACCGGATCGTGGTCCTGGACGAGGGGCAGGTCGTGGGGGCGGGGACCCACCGCGAGCTGATGGCAGGAAACGAGACCTACCGGGAGATCGTGCTCTCGCAGCTGACGGAGGCTGAAGCCGCATGAGCGGGCCGGGTGGACGCATGATGATGGGCCCGGTCGAGCGGTCCATGAACTTCAAGGGCTCGGGAAAGCGGCTGCTGAAGCGACTCGCGCCCGATCGGAAGCTGCTGTGGGTGATGCTCGCGGCGGGTGTGCTGAGCGTCGCGTTCTCGGTGGTCGGGCCGCTGGTGCTGGGCCGGGCGACCGACCTCGTCTTCGCGGGTGTCGTCGGCCGGGGCATGCCGGAGGGGACCACCAAGTCCCAGGCGATCGACGGTCTGCGGGACAAGGACCAGGGCGGGCTCGCGGACATGCTGTCCGGGGTGGACTTCACCCCCGGTGAGGGCATCGACTTCACCGCTGTCGGTCATGTGCTGCTGGTGGCGCTCGCGCTGTACGTGATCTCCGGGCTGCTGGCCCTGGTCTCCACCCGGCTCTCGATCCGGGTGATCAACCGGGCCGTGTACCGGATGCGTGAGGACGTCCAGGCCAAGCTGTCCCGGCTGCCGCTGTCGTACTTCGACCGGGCCAAGCGCGGCGAGGTGCTGAGCCGGGCCACCAATGACATCGACAACATCTCGCAGACCCTTCAGCAGTCGATGGGCCAGCTCGTCAACTCGCTGCTGACCATCGTCGGTGTGCTGGCGATGATGTTCTGGATCTCGCCGCTGCTGGCGCTGGTCGCCCTCGTGACCGTCCCGGTGTCGGTGTTCGTGGCGACGAAGGTGGGCAAGCGGTCGCAGCCGCACTTCGTGCAGCAGTGGAAGTCCACCGGCACGCTCAACGCCCACATCGAGGAGATGTACACCGGCCACGCACTGGTGAAGGTCTTCGGACGGCAGGAGGAGTCGGCCAGGGACTTCGCCGAGCAGAACGACGCCCTGTACGAGGCCGGCTTCAAGGCGCAGTTCAACAGCGGTGTGATGCAGCCGCTGATGTTCTTCGTCTCGAACCTCAACTATGTGCTCGTGGCGGTCGTCGGCGGACTGCGGGTCGCGTCCGGCGCCCTGTCGATCGGTGATGTGCAGGCCTTCATCCAGTACTCCCGGCAGTTCTCGATGCCGCTGACCCAGGTCGCCTCCATGGCGAACCTGATCCAGTCGGGTGTCGCGTCCGCCGAGCGGATCTTCGAGTTGCTGGACGCCGAGGAGCAGGAGGCCGACGCACCGTCCGCCGGACGCCCGGAGCCGCGCCTCGGCCGGGTCGCCCTGGAGAAGGTCGCCTTCCGCTACGACCCGGACAAGCCGCTCATCGAGGATCTGTCGCTGACGGTGGAGCCGGGCCACACGGTCGCGATCGTCGGCCCGACCGGCGCCGGCAAGACCACACTGGTCAATCTGCTGATGCGGTTCTACGAGGTGACGGCGGGGCGGATCAGCCTCGACGGCGTCGACATAGCGGACATGTCGCGGGAGGAACTGCGGTCCGGTATCGGCATGGTGCTCCAGGACACCTGGCTGTTCGGCGGCACCATCGCGGACAACATCGCCTACGGCGCCGCCCGGGACGTGACGCGGACGGAGATCGAGGAGGCCGCGCGCGCCGCGCACGCCGACCGCTTCATCCGTACGCTGCCCGAGGGCTACGACACGGTGCTCGGCGACGACGGGGCCGAGGGCGCGGGTGTGAGCGCGGGCGAGAAGCAGCTGATCACCATCGCGCGGGCGTTCCTGTCCGACCCGGTGATCCTGGTGCTCGACGAGGCGACGAGTTCGGTCGACACCCGTACGGAGGTCCTGATCCAGAAGGCGATGGCGCGCCTCGCCCACGGCCGTACGAGCTTTGTGATCGCCCACCGGCTCTCCACCATCAGGGACGCGGACGTGATCCTGGTGATGGAGAACGGGTCGATCGTCGAACAGGGCACGCACGACGGCCTGTTGGCGGCAGAGGGCGCCTATGCGCGGCTGTATTCGGCGCAGTTCGCGCAGGCGGTCGTCGAGGTGGAGTGAGAGCGGGAGCCCCGCGGCTGCCCGGAGGTCCGGGGTGTCAGTCCAGGTAGCCGCGGAGCTGGTCGGCGAAGGCGTGGTCGCGCAGTTTGTTGAGGGTCTTGGACTCGATCTGGCGGATGCGTTCGCGGGTCACGCCGAAGATCCGGCCGATCTCCTCGAGCGTGCGCGGCCGGCCGTCGACCAGGCCGTACCTCAGCTGCACGACCTTGCGTTCGCGCTCACCGAGGGTGGAGAGCACCGCTTCGAGGTGTTCGCGCAGCAGCAGGAACGCGGCGGACTCCACGGGGGACGCGGCGTCGCCGTCCTCGATGAGGTCGCCGAGGGCGACGTCGTCCTCCTCCCCCACCGGCGCGTGCAGCGAGACCGGTTCCTGGGCGAGCCGCAGCACCTCGCCGACCCGCTCGGGCGCCAGGTCGAGCTGGGCGGCGACCTCTTCGGCGGTGGGTTCGTAGCCGCGCTCCTGGAGCATCCGGCGCTGGACCCGCACGACACGGTTGATCAGTTCGACGACATGCACCGGGACGCGGATGGTGCGGGCCTGGTCGGCCAGCGCGCGGGACATGGCCTGCCGGATCCACCAGGTCGCGTACGTCGAGAACTTGTAGCCGCGGGCGTAGTCGAACTTCTCGACCGCCCTGATCAGGCCGAGGTTTCCCTCCTGGACCAGGTCGAGCATGGTCAGCCCGCGGCCGACGTAGCGCTTGGCGACCGAGACGACGAGCCGCAGATTCGCCTCGATCAGCCGGCGCTTGGCCATCCGGCCCATCACGACCAGTTTGTCGAGGTCGACGGCGAGCTGGGAGTCGTCGATGTCGGGGGTGCCCGCGAGCCGCTCCTCGGCGAACAGGCCCGCTTCGACCCGCCGCGCGAGCTCCACCTCCTCGACCGCCGTGAGCAGCGGGATCCTGCCGATCTCCCGCAGATACTGGCGGAACAGGTCGGAGGACGGCCCGCCGGAGTCTGCTCGGGCGGCGCGGACGGGTTCGGGCGGGTCGGGTACTTCCACTGCGTCCTCGACGACGGTCTCCGTGACCGTTTCGGGAACGGCCTCGGGATGGTGTGCGGGCAGGCTCTGGGCGGGGACCTGCGCGGAGACGTCGGCGGCAGCCTCGGTCTCGGTCAGGGTCTGGGTCTGCACGGGGGCGACCTCCAGGGTGATCGCTGCCGGATCGGGGGCGTACGGCAGCGGGACGGGGGCGGCCGGGCCGCTTTCCGTCCCGTACACGTTGAGCGGATCCGCGGGGTCGTGCGGCCCACTCGGTGTGGACCGGCCGCGCTCCGAGGACTCAGGCACCGCCCCCAGTGTGGGGTACGACACACAGCTGCCACGAGGGGCGTGCGACGACTTTTTGAGTCCCGTGCGTGACCGGGCGGTTACGGGGACGGCGTCCGAGGGCTTGCGCCGGCCGGTCCGCGGCAGGCCCTGGGGCCACGGCCTAGAGGGCGTCGGCGCCGCGGTTGCGCAAGGAGCGGGCGTACTGCTGCAGGACCCAGAGTTCGTTCGCCACGGCGGTGTGCTGCTCGGGGTCGGCGTGCTGGCCGAGGCGCGCGAGCGTGCCCTGCACCTCGCTGATGCGGCGGTCCACGGCGCGCAGCCGGACCGAGACGAGCTGGACCCCCGCATACGTCTCGTCGACGATCTTCGAGTGCACGGCCTCGACGGCCAGTTCGGTGACCAGCGCACGCACCGTGTCGTTGGCGGCGGCGTCGCGGACGCGGGCGATATAGCCGGAATTGTCCTGCGTGCCCTGGTCCGCGCCGCCCGCCTCGGCGATGGTCTGGCGGACCGCCGCGTACGGAGGAGCGGTGAACTCGTCCACGCCGTACGCGTCGAACGCCGGGGACACCAGGCCCGGGTGCTGGAGCGCCAGCTTGAGCAGTTCCCGCTCGGTGCGGTGGGCCGGGCTGCGGAGGTTGAGCGCCGGCCCGGACGGGACCGCGGGGGCCTGGGGCTCCTGCTGCCGGGCGGAGGGGCGCGTGGGGGCCGGGCCGCGGCCGCCGCGGTCACGGGCCCAACGGGCCAGCTGGGCCACGCGCTTGACGACGAACTGGGTGTCGAGAATGCCGACGATGCCGGCGAGCTGCACGGCCGACTCGTGCTGGATCGCGACGTTCTTGATGCCCGCGACGATCGGCGCGGCCTCGTCGAGCGCGGCGGCGCGGCCGGCCGGGGTCTCCAGGTTGTGGCGCAGCACGACCTGGCGGATCGCGAACTCGAAGAGCGGGGTGCGGGTCTCGACCAGCTTCTGCACCGCGTCGTCGCCCTGCGCGAGCCGCAGCTCGCAGGGGTCCATCCCGCCCGGGGTGATCGCGATCGACGTCTCGGCGGCGAACTTCTGGTCGTCCTCGAAGGCGCGCAGCGCGGCCTTCTGACCTGCCGCGTCCCCGTCGAAGGTGAAGATCACCTCGGCGGTGGCATTGTCCATCAGCAGCCGGCGCAGGATCTTGATGTGGTCGCCGCCGAACGCCGTGCCACAGGTCGCGATCGCGGTGGTCACACCCGCGAGATGGCAGGCCATCACATCGGTGTAGCCCTCGACGACGACCGCGCGGCTGGCCTTGGCGATCTCCTTCTTGGCCAGATCGATGCCGTACAGCACCTGGGACTTCTTGTAGATCCCCGTCTCGGGGGTGTTGAGGTACTTCGGGCCGTTGTCGCTCTCGTACAGCTTGCGGGCGCCGAAGCCCACGACGTCGCCGGAGATCTCGCGGATGGGCCACATCAGCCGGCCGCGGAAGCGGTCGATGGGGCCGCGGCGGCCGTCCTGGGAGAGGCCGGAGAGGATCAGCTCCTTGTCGCTGAAGCCCTTGCCGCGCAGAAAGCGGGTGAGGTGGTCCCAGCCCTGCGGGCTGTAGCCGACGCCGAAGTGCTGGGCGGCGCCCTGGTCGAAGCCGCGTTCGGCGAGGAAGGCACGGCCGGTCTCCGCCTCGGGGCTGTTCTCCAGCTGCTCGATGTAGAACTGCGCCGCGATCTTGTGCGCCTCCACCAGCCGGATCCGCTCGCCCCGCTGGTGGCTCGGGTTGTACCCGCCCTCCTCGTAGCGCAGGGTGATGCCCGCCGTCGCGGCGAGCCGCTCGACCGTCTCCGAGAAGGTGAGATGGTCGATCTTCATCACGAAGGCGATGGTGTCGCCGCCCTCCTGGCAGCCGAAGCAGTGGAACAGGCCCTTGCTCGGGCTGACCTGGAAGGAGGGGGACTTCTCGTCGTGGAAGGGGCAGAGGCCCTTGAGATTGCCGCCGCCCGCATTGCGCAGCTGGAGGTACTCGGACACGACGGCGTCGATCGGGACGGCGTCCCGCACCGCCTTCACGTCGTCATCGTTGATCCTGCCTGCCACGCGTGAAGTCTACGGTGGCGTGGTGACACTCCTGCCTGCTCCCGTCATCCCGTGAGCGTGGTGAGGGGGACGCCCGGGTCGCCGAGGGCGTCCGGGTCCACCTGGACACCGGAGCGGATGAGGTCCTGGACGGGTCCGGTGACGTCCCACACATTGACGTTCATCCCGGCGAGCACCCGGCGGTCCTTCAGCCAGAAGGCGATGAACTGCCGTTTGCCGGCGTCCCCGCGCAGCACCACCTGGTCGTAGCTGCCGGCCGGTGCCCAGCCCGAGTACTCCAGGCCCAGGTCGTACTGGTCGGAGAAGAAGTAGGGGATGCGGTCGTAGCTCACGTCCTGGCCGAGCATGGAGCGCGCGGCCGCCGGGCCGCCGTTCAGGGCGTTCGCCCAGTGCTCGACCCGCAGCCGGGAGCCGAGCAGCGGGTGATGCGCGGCGGCGACGTCGCCCGCGGCGTAGATGTCCGGATCGGAGGTGCGCAGCTGCGCGTCGACCGCGATGCCGCCGCCGTGTGCCCGGTCGGCGAGGGCGAGGCCGGCGGCTTCGGCGAGGGCGGCGCGCGGCGCGGCGCCGATCGCGGCGAGCACGTCGTGGGCCGGGTGCTCCTCGCCGTCGTCGGTGCGGGCCGCGAGGACGACACCGTCCTGTCCGGTGATCTCGGTGAGGCGGGCGCCGAAGTGGAAGCGGACGCCGTGCTCCTTGTGCAGTTCGGCGAAGACCTGGCCGAGTTCGGGGCCGATGACCTGGTGCAGCGGGGTGGGCTCGGGTTCGACGACGGTGACCTCGGCGCCGTAGCCGCGGGCCGCGGCGGCGACCTCCAGGCCGATCCAGCCGGCGCCCGCGATGACCAGATGGCCGTTGTCGCGGCCGAGTGCGGCGAGGACCCGGCGCAGCCGGTCGGCGTGGGCGAGGCGGCGCAGATGGTGGACGCCGGCGAGCCCGGTGCCGGGGATGTCGAGCCGGCGCGGCTCGGAGCCGGTGGCCAGCAGCAGCTTGTCGTAGTGGAGGACGGTGCCGTCGCCCAGCCGGACCGACTTGGTCTCCCGGTCGACGGCGACGACGGTCTGGCCGAGATGCAGCTCCACATCGGCCTGCGCGTACCAGCCGGGCTCGTGGACGAAGACGCTGTCGCGCTCCTCCTTGCCGGAGAGAAAGCCCTTGGAGAGCGGCGGACGCTCGTAGGGGTGGTCGCGCTCGTCACCGATGAGGATCACGCGTCCGGTGAAACCCTCCGCACGGAGGGTCTCGGCGGCCTTGGCCCCGGCCAGACCACCACCGACGATGACGAACGTCCGATGTGCGTCGACCACTTGATGCCTCCCTTTTGCTTGTACGCTGCGCAGCCTTCAGCGAGCGTCCCGCACGCAGCGTGATGGCGGAAGAGGGGGTGACCTTCGGGCGTGTCATCCCGGACATCCCGCGCGGGCCGCTCCGGCCGCTCAGCGGCGGGCCGTGAGCTGCGCGTGCAGACTGCGGGCGGTCGCGTCGGTGAGTGACGCGAGCTGGTCGACGACGACCCGGGCGCGGGCCCGGTCGTCGCCGGCCGCGGCGAACAGGGCGCGGAACTGCGGGTCGAGGGTGTCGGGTGCACGGGCGGTGAGGGCCTCGGCCAGTTCGGCGAGCACGATGCGCTGGTCGGCGCGGAGCGTCTCCTGTTCGGCGCGCTGCATCACATAGCGGTCGGCGACCGCCTTGAGAACGGCGCACTCGTTGCGTGCCTCGCGGGGGACGACGAGTTCGGCGGCGTAGCGGGTGAGCCGGCCGGTGCCGTACGCCTGGCGGGTCGCGCCCTCGGCCGCGAGGGCGAAACGGCCGATGAGCTGGCTGGTGGCGTCCTTGAGGCGGGCCTGCGCGACGGCCGAACCGTCGTAGTGGTGCGGCCACCATTCCTGTTCGAGGAGGCGGTCCAGGGCCTCGGCGAGCTCCTCGGGGTCGGTGTCGGAGGGCACGTACCGGCCGATGGCCACCTGCCAGATGTCGCTGCGCTCCGGTTCGGCGAGCAGGAGGCCGGGGTCGAGGTGTCCGGCGTGCAGTCCGTCCTCGAAGTCGTGCACCGAGTAGGCGACGTCGTCGGCCCAGTCCATGACCTGGGCCTCGAAGCACTTGCGGTGGTCCGGCGCTCCTTCGCGGACCCACTCGAAGACGGGCAGGTCGTCCTCGTACACACCGAACTTGACCGAGGCGGGGTCGGTGGGGTGACCGCCGCGCGGCCAGGGGTACTTGGTGGCGGCGTCCAGCGTGGCGCGCGTGAGGTTCAGACCGACGCTGACGACACCGCCGCCGTCGGTGGGGACGAACCTCTTGGGCTCGATACGGGTCAGCAGACGCAGCGACTGGGCGTTGCCCTCGAACCCGCCGCAGTCCTTGGCGAACGTGTTGAGCGCCTGCTCGCCGTTGTGCCCGAAGGGCGGATGGCCCATGTCGTGGGCGAGGCAGGCGGCCTCGACGAGGTCGGGGTCGCAGCCGAGTGCGGCGCCCAGCTCGCGGCCGACCTGGGCGCACTCCAGCGAGTGGGTGAGCCGGGTGCGCGGGCTGGCGTCCCACGCCTGGTTGCGGGTGCCCGGGGTGACGACCTGGGTCTTGCCGGCGAGACGGCGCAGCGCGGAGGAGTGCAGCACACGCGCGCGGTCGCGCTGGAACGCGGTGCGCCCCGGACGCTTGTCGGGCTCGGGCGCCCAGCGCGCGGAGGCCGCGTCGTCGTAGCCGTCGTCGTGGAGGCCGTTTCCGTCGTACGTGCCGGGCCCGGGCGGAGTGGTGCTGGTGGTGCCTGCCATGCACCGAAGGTAACCGGAGCGGCCGGGCGACGGTCGACCCGGTGGTCTACGCGGAGGCGAGTTCGCGCCGCTGAGCTGCGTACGGGACCGTCAGCGCGTCGTCGTAGCGCTGGAGCAGCAGCCGGGCGAGCGCGGGGTGCGCGCCGAGCGGGGCGGCGGCGATCCAGGGTGTGGCGGCGGCGCTGCGGGCGGCGAACAGGCCGGGGGCCGCGAAGTAGGAGGCGACGGCGATGCGGTGCCGGCCGCGGGCGGTGAGCGCGCGGACGGCCGCCGGGACCGTGGGGGACGCGGCCGAGGCGTACGCGGCGACGACCGGCACTCCGCCGAGGCGCTCGCTGAGCATCGCCGCCGTGGTGCGGGCGTCGGCCGCCGAGTCGGGGTCGCGGGAGCCGGCGGCCGCCAGGACGACACCGGCGCTGCGGCCGGCGCCGTCGCCCGGCCGCCAGCCGGCGTCGGCGAGCCGGGAGCAGAGCGCCTCCACCAGCAGGGGGTGCGGGCCGAGCGGGGCGGCGATGCGGATGTCCGCACCGGGGACGGCGGCCGCCGCCTGCGGCAGGTCGTGCTTGATGTGGTACCCGCGGCCGAGCAGCAGCGGTACGAGGACGGCCGCGCCGTCCCGGGCGTGCGGTGCGGGGGCGAGACCGGCGAGGGTGTCGTCGAGCAGCGGCTGGTTCAGCTCGATGTGGCCGAGCCGTACGTCGAGGCCGGGGCGCAGTTCGCGGACGCGGTCGAGGAGCTCGATGACGGTGTGGAGGGCACGGGGCTCGCGGCTGCCGTGGGCGACGGCGACGAGGGTGGGCCGTTCGTTCGGAGGCATGGGCTGCGGGTTCCGTTCAGTCGCACATGGCTGAGTTGGGTGCCCAGCTGGTCGGTGATCCGTGAGAGCAGCTGAGCGGTGGTGTCGAGGGGCAGTGGCCGGCCGTCTGGTACCTGTACCTGCTCCGTCATGAACAGATCCTGGCGGATCGACATTGCGAGGCCGTTGCACGGCGGTGACAGGTGTTTACCGCGGCCTCACCGCCGCCCCGCGGCCGGTGTCAGGACCGCGTGCCGGACCGAGGGCTGCCCCGTCTGCCCCGGCAGGACGGCCCTCGGTCGAACGAACCGATCCGGTCCGTTCCGCGTCTGACCGGGTGTGAAGCGATCACGACTCAGACCTCGCCTGCCCGCACTGCCCCGCTCGCGCCGCTCACGGCGGCGCCTCGTGCAGGCCGCGATGCTCGGCTGTGTGCTCACTCTCGCCCCGGCGACCTGGATGCACGCCGTGGCCGACAGCCGGGTGAGGACCGTCGCGGAGGTGCCCGCGCAGGATGTGGCCGTGGTCTTCGGGGCGGGCCTGTGGAAGGGCCGGCCCACGCCCTATCTCGCGCACCGGCTGGACGCGGCCGCCGAGTTGTACCGGG
Organism: Streptomyces sp. CA-251247; assembly: GCF_050952975.1. Taxonomy (NCBI): domain Bacteria; kingdom Bacillati; phylum Actinomycetota; class Actinomycetes; order Kitasatosporales; family Streptomycetaceae; genus Streptomyces; species Streptomyces sp. CA-251247. The sequence goes on from NZ_CP191861.1 coordinate 2,662,833, forward strand.
CGGGCAAGGTGCGGGTCGTCCTGGTCACCGGGGACAACAGCCGGGTGGAGTACGACGAGCCGGACGCCATGCGCACCTATCTGACCGCCCGGGGCGTGCCGGACGGGCGGATCGTCAGCGACTACGCCGGGTTCGACACCTGGGACTCCTGTGTGCGCGCCAAGAAGATCTTCGGCGTGGACCGGGCGGTGCTCGTGACGCAGGGCTTCCACATCCGGCGGGCCGTCGCGCTGTGCCGTTCGGCCGGGGTCGAGTCGTACGGCGTCGGGGTCTCCGAACCGCACGACGCGACCTGGTACTACGGCGGGGTCCGCGAGATGGCCGCGGCCGGCAAGGCGGCGCTGGACGCGGCGGTCGAGCCCGATCCGCGGTTCCTGGGCGCCGAGGAGAAGGGTGTGCACGAGGCGCTGGCCGCGTCCGGACGGTGATCGTCTCCGGGTGACACGCGGCGGGCCGCTCGCTTCGGGATGCGCGGCGCGCGACAGTGATCGGTATGGAAAACGACGTGGCGACCCTGCTCAGCCGGCACACCGAGGCGCTCGCGCTCTTCTCCGACCGGGTGCACGCGGTGCGCCAGGAGCAGTGGGACGATCCGACACCCTGTACCGAGTGGTCGGTGCGTGATCTCGTGAACCATCTGACCGCGGAACAGTTGTGGGTGCCCCATCTGGTGGTCGAGGAAGCGGATCTCGACGAGGTGGGCGAGGCATACGACGGCGATGTCCTCGGCGCGCATCCGCGCCGGAGCTGGGACGCGGCGGCGCGCGCCGCCCGGGAGGCGTTCGCGGAGCCCGGCGCGCTGGAGCGGACGGTGCAGCTCTCCTACGGCGAGACGCCCGCGGTGGCCTACTGCGCGCAGATGACGACGGACGCGGTCGTGCACACCTGGGACCTGTCCCGTGCGATCGGCGCCTCCGAGCAGCTGCCGGAGGCGCTGGTGGCTTTCGCGCTCGACGAGGTGAGTCCCTACGCGTCGGAGCTGGAGGCGTCCGGGCTGTTCGCTCCGCCGATCGAGCCGCCGCCGGCCCACAGCCACCAGGCCAGACTGCTCGCACTGCTGGGCCGCCGCGCCTGATCGGACGAGGGCGCCCGGGATCGCGGCGCCTCACAGGGCGCGGCAGGGCAGGCGGAGGGGCGCGTACCCCGGCCGTAATGGGGCACGAGGGCCGGCGTAACAGAGGCCGCGCACGCTGGCCGTATGCCCGAGCTCACCGCCCCCGCCGCCCCGCTCACCGCGACGCACTGTCCGTACTGCGCCCTCCAGTGCGGCATGAATCTGCGCGGTCCCGGGCCGGGCGAGGAGACGGTGCAGGTCGTGGAGCGGCCGGACTTCCCCGTGAACCGGGGCGCGCTGTGCGGCAAGGGCCGTACCGCGCCCGCGCTGCTCTCCTCCCGGGTACGCCTGACCGAACCCCTGGTCAGGTCCGCTGCCACCGGCAGACTCGAGCCGGCCGGCTGGGAGGAGGCCCTGGAGCGGGTCGCGGAAGGGCTGCTGCGGACCAGGGCGGCCCACGGCCGGGACGCGGTCGGGGTGTTCGGCGGCGGCGGGCTGACCAACGAGAAGGCGTACACGCTCGGGAAGTTCGCCCGGGTGGTGCTCGGCACCTCGCAGATCGACTACAACGGGCGCTTCTGCATGTCGTCGGCCGCTGCCGCGCATCAGCGGGCGTTCGGACTGGACCGGGGGCTGCCGTTCCCGATGGAGGACATTCCCCGGACGGGCTGTGTGGTGCTCGTCGGCTCCAATCTTGCCGAGACCATGCCCCCGGCCCTGCGCTTCCTCACCGAACTGCGGGAGAACGGCGGCACGTTGATCGTCATCGACCCGCGCCGCACCCGCACCGCCGAGCAGGCGGACCTCCATCTCGCGCCCCGGCCCGGCACGGATCTGGCGCTGGCACTCGGTCTGCTGCATCTGGTGGTGGCCGAGGGCCGCACGGACGAGGCGTTCATCGCGGACCGCACGACCGGCTGGGAGGAGGCCAGGTCCGCGGCCATGGCGTACTGGCCGGAGCTGGTGGAACGGATCACGGGAGTGGGTGTGCCCCAACTGCGCGCGGCGGCCTCCCTGTTCTGCGACGCCTCGTCGTCGATGGTCCTCACCGCCCGCGGCCCCGAGCAGCAGTCCAAGGGCACGGACACGGTGAGCGCCTGGATCAATCTGTGCCTCGCGACGGGCCGGGCCGGGCGCCCGCTGTCCGGCTACGGCTGTCTGACCGGACAGGGCAACGGCCAGGGCGGCCGCGAACACGGCCAGAAGGCCGACCAGTTGCCCGGCTACCGCAAGCTGGACGACCCGGCGGCCCGGGCGCATGTGGCCGAGGTGTGGGGTGTGGCGCCCGAGTCGCTCCCGGGGCCGGGCCGCAGCGCGTACGAGCTTCTCGACGCGCTCGGCACCGAGGTGAGATCGCTGCTGGTGATGGGCTCCAACCCGGTGGTGTCGGCGCCGCGGGCCGCCCATGTGGAGGAGCGGCTCCGGTCGCTGGACTTCCTCGCGGTCGCGGACGTGGTGCTCTCCGAGACGGCCGCGCTGGCCGATGTGGTGCTCCCGGTGACCCAGTGGGCCGAGGAGACGGGGACGACGACGAACCTGGAGGGCCGGGTGCTGCTCCGCCGCCGCGCGGTGTCCGCGCCGCCGGGTGTCCGCAGCGATCTCGAGATCCTCGGCGGACTGGCCGCGCTGCTCGGTCACGAGAAGGGCTTCCCGGCGGACCCCGAGGAGGTGTTCGAGGAGCTGCGGCGGGCGTCCGCGGGCGGACCCGCGGACTACTCGGGCATCACGTACCGCAGGATCGCGGAGGAGGACGGGGTGTTCTGGCCCTGCCCGGAGGACTCGGCGGAGATCCGGCACCCGGGCACGCCCCGGCTGTTCCTCGACCGGTTCGCCACGCCTGACGGGCGGGCCCGCTTCGTACCGGTCACGCACCGGGCCGCGGCTGAGGAACCGGACGAGGACTACCCGGTGCTGCTGACGACCGGCCGGGTCGTCTCCCAGTACCAGTCCGGGGCCCAGACCCGGCGCGTCGACGAGCTCAACGCGGCGGCCCCGGGGCCCTTCGTGGAGCTGCATCCGCTGCTCGCCGAGCGCCTGGAGGCGGCCGAGGGCGACCGGATCGCCGTCGTCTCACGGCGGGGGCGGGCGGTCGGGCCGGCGCGGATCACCACGGGGATCCGGCCGGACACCGTGTTCATGCCCTTCCACTGGCCGGGCGAAGGCCGGGTCAACTCGGTGACGAACCCGGCGCTCGACCCGACGTCCCGGATGCCGGAGTTCAAGGTGTGCGCGGTACGGGTGGAGCGGGCGGACGCCGGGCCCGGGGCACTGGAAGCGGGGTAGCTCCCTTCGGCCGGGCCGTGTCTACGGGGCGGGGCCAGCCGACCGGGCGGGCGCCCCGACGGGAGCCGGGGTCAGCCCACCGGGCGGGCGCCCCGACGGGGGCCCGGGTCAGCCGACCGGGCGGGCGCACCAGTCGCCGCCCGGGATGGCGGTGCCGTGCGCGCGGAGCCTGCCCGCCACGTCCGGGGCCGCCACGTACACCCATGCCCGTACCGCCGTGCCGTCCGGGCGCAGCACGTCGAGTGCGACCCGTTCGTACAGATTGCGCGGGTGGCCGGGTGAGACGTACTCCTCCAGCCGGTCGAGCACGGTGAGCAGATCCGCGTACTCCCCCGGCGCGGCCGTCAGCAGGTCGCCCACGACGCCGGAGTCACCGCGGGTGCGGGACGACTCGACCGCGTACGGGTAGCCGGGGCCGTCGTAGAGCTCCGCTCCGGGGAGCCGTGCCGGTTCCTCGGCGGCGGTGCGGCCGTGCAGGAACAGGTCGTGGTTGCACTCCCCCGGCCGGAGGGTGCCGTAGACGAAGAAGGGCAGGCCCTGGCCGTTCATCGGGCCGAGGTCTCCGCGTCGATCCACGACAGGTAGGCGGCGCTGCCGGCCACCACCGGCGTGGCGATGATCTCCGGCGTCTCGTAGTCGTGGGCCGCCCGCAGATGCGCTTCCAGCTCCGGGTAGCGCTCCTCGGACGTCTTGAACAGGATCTGCCACTCCTGCGCGGTCTCGATCGTGTCCTGCCAGCGGTAGACGGAGGTGACGGGCGAGGAGATCTGCGCGCAGGCGGCGAGCCGTGCCTCCACGGCTCCGCGCGCCAGCTCCTCGGCCCTGGCCGCGCTGTCGGTGGTGGTCAGAACGGTGAGTGCCAGGGCCACAGGCGGACTCCGATCGCTTCGGGGGTACTCACGGGCGGGGCCTCACGGCCCCTGCCGGCCGGTCCGGCCCACCGTACGGGAGCCCCGCCCGCGCCCCGCCACCCGCCGGGGTCAGCCCGTGTACGGGTGCGCCGACTTGGCCGTCCGCAGGGCGCGGCCCCACCACGCGAGCTGGTCCAGCATCGCCTTGGCGGCGGCGTCGGGGGCCGCCGGGTCCCGGTGCCGGCCCTCGTCGTCGAAGTGGCCGCGGGCATTGTGGAAGGACACCGTGTCGCGGACGGTCACGGCGTGCATCTCGGCGAAGACCTGCCGCAGCTGCTCGACGGCGCGCAGCCCGCCGGACATGCCGCCGTACGAGACGAAGCCGACGGGCTTGGCCTGCCATTCGGTGAAGTGCCAGTCGACGAGCGCCTTCAGGGACGCGGGGAAGGAGTGGTTGTACTCGGGGGTGAGGACGACGACGGCGTCCGCGCCGTCCAGGACGGGCGAGACCTTGGCGAGCTCGGCGCGGACGGCGGGCGAGGGATCGTGGGAGATGGCGGTGGGGAGGTCCACCTCACCGAGATCGACGAGCTCGGTGGCGAAGTCCTCCCGCTGCCGGGCGTTGCCCAGGAACCACTCGGCGATGACGGGCCCGAAGCGCCCGTGGCGGTTGCTGGCGAGGATGACGGCGAGCCGGAGGGGGACGGCGCGGGAGGCGTCCGTGTACGGGTCTGCCTGCGGGTTCTGCTGCGTGATGAGGTCCATGGGCACGAGGGTGGTACCTCAAGCTTGCTTGAGGTCAAGCGGGCGGGGGCGGGCGTGTTCTGGCCTGCGGCCGGCGGGGCGTCGTGGCGCATGTTCGGCCGCGAGCGGACCGAGCCCGCGGGGGCGGGGCGCTTGGGCCTGCCGCCAGGCCTTGACGGCCGGGCGGGCCGGGTGCGAGTCACAGGTCGGCCGCGAGCCGACCGACCCCGGGGCGGGCGGGCAGGCACACCGCTGCGCGCGACAGGCCCTGAGGGCGCACAAGCCGGCCGCAGGCGGCGGGCGCGGCGCTCCAGGACGCCGGAGGCGTCCGGACCCGTCCCGGCGAGGGAGCGGCTCCAAGGAACGAAGCGCGCCGGCGAACGCGCGGAATCCCATGCAGAGCACGGCAGCCAAGAGCGCACGGTTCGGCGGCGGGCGAGGACCCTCTGCTGCGGCGGGCCTTGGGGGGAGGCACCCAAGCGGCCGCCAGGTTGGGGACGGTGGGCGCGGCGAAGGGCGGGCCAGCACGCCGCAGGCGGGCGGCCGACCCTGGCGACGGAGCGTCCAGGCCCGCTACCGGCGAAGAGCAGGGCCCCCGGCCGCCCGCCCAGCGCGGCGGCCCCTGACGACCGAAGCGTCCGAGCCCGCCACCGGCAACGAGCAGGCCCCGGGGGCGAAGGCCCGCAGCACCTGACCCGTGGCGCGCGCCCGTCCGCGTCACCCATTCAGGCCGGGGGGCGACGATTGACCATGTTCCGCCCTGACCTGCGACAACCTCGGCTGTCCAGCGCGACACGCCGGGAACGGGCCCATATCTGATGCGGCATCAGCAGGCGTGCGACACGCGCTGCGCCTTACCTCGAAGAAGACGACCTCAGTCGCACCGTTCTTCCCGGAGGAACCCCATGCGTACCGCCGCCCCCCTGCTGACCGGCCTCGCGCCGGCAGCTGACCTCATAGGCACCGGTGCCACCGGGACGTCGGCCGGAACCCTGGGGAGCGGCCACGGCGCCGGTGACGTGGTGGTCGGGCTCCGTGGCGGGCCGGGCGGCCACGGACACGTCGGTCTCGGCCGCAGCGTCGGCCCGGACATCACCCAGATCGCGGCGGGTGTGGCCCTGCAGGCCACACCCGCCGTCGGCGGGACGCTGCTCCTGCGCAGTCGGGCGAGCGGCTCGCAGGGCAGCTGACGGGGGACGGCTTCCGTCCCCCGTCCCCGCCATGTCCCCGTTCCCGCCGGACCTTCGAGTCCGCCGGGAGCGGGGACCTTTCATTCGAACGGCCGACGCGCACCACCGGCATGAGCCACGTGGACGGCGTCCGCAGGCATCCCGCGGTGGATCACGCCGTCCACTGGTCGAACGCCAGTTTCGCGACCAGCGAGAAGACCACGACGAGCAGGACACCGCGCACGAACTCGCTGCCCTTGCGGAGCGCCATACGCGCGCCGAACATCGCACCCGCCAGGTTGAACACCGCCATCAGCGCGGCCAGCTGCCACATCACGGTGCCCTGGTAGGCGAACATCGCGAGCGCACCGGCGTTGGTGCAGACGTTGACGATCTTGGCGGTGGCCGACGCGGTCACCAGGTCGAGATGGAGGACGGCGGTGAGCGCGAGCACCAGGAAGGTGCCCGTGCCGGGGCCGAACAGCCCGTCGTAGAAGCCGATGCCGCCGCCGACGAGGACGATCGCGGTGACCGTGCGGGCGCGGGTGACGGGCTTCTTGCCGTCGTCCGCGCCCGTACCGAAGGCGGGCCGCAGCATCACGAAGGCGGCGACCCCCAGCAGTACGACCATGATCACGGGGCGGAGCACATCGCTGCTGATCCCGGCCGCGAAGAACGCGCCGCCCATCGACCCCGCCAGTGCGGCGAGGCCGATCCGTACGGCCGTCCGTACCGACACGGGGGCCTTGCGCACATAGGTGATGGCCGCGCCCGAGGTGCCGACGATGGCGACCGCCTTGTTGGTGCCGAGGATCTGCGCGGCCTGGACGCCTGGCAGGCCGAGCAGCAGCGCCGGGAGCAGCAGCAGTCCGCCGCCCCCGACGACGGCGTCGATCCAGCCGGCCGCGGCCGCGGCGAGGCAGAGGAAAAGGAGCGTGGTCAGCGATATGTCGGGCACGTCCGCGACCCTACGAAGGAGATGGGTGTGGCGTCCATCGATCTCTGAAGGCTTGAGGGGTCTCTGAGCTTCGGGTGCCGATGACGACGGTCGCGTACAGCTCGTCCGAGGTGGCCACCCGCGCGCCGAGCCCGTCCCGGGTGACGATCGCCGCCGCCCGCTCCGCCTGCCGCTCGCTCGTCTCGAACAGCAGCGAGCCGCCGGGGGCAAGCCAGGACGCGGCCTCGGCGGTCACCCGCCGCAGGACGTCGAGGCCGTCCGCCCCTCCGTCGAGCGCCACCCGCGCCTCGTGCACCCGGGCTTCGGCGGGCAGCAGGTCGATCTCCTCGGTCGGCACATACGGCACATTGGCCAGCAGCACGTCGACCCGGCCACGCAGATGGCCCGGCAGCGGGTCGTACAGGTCGCCCTCGTACGCCAGGCCGCCGGCGGCGCGGACATTGCGGCGGGCGCAGCGCACGGCGGCGGGGTCGATGTCGGCGGCGTGCAGTTCGGCCCCTTCCAGGCCCGCGACGAGCGCGGCGCCGAGCGCGCCGGTACCGCAGCACAGATCGACGACGACGGCTCCCGGCCGGGCGAGGGCCGCGGCCTGCTCGACGAGGAACTCGGTACGGCGGCGGGGGACGAAGACCCCGGGGTCGACCGCGATGCGCAGACCGTGGAACCCGGCCCAGCCGAGGACGTGTTCCAGGGGCTGTCCTTCGATCCGGCGGCCGACCATGGCGGCGAGATCGGCGGGCGTCCGCGCGGTGGCGACGAGCAGTTCCGCCTCGTCCTCGGCGAAGACACACCCGGCGGCACGCAGCCTGGTGACGATCGCGGACGGGGACAGAGAGGAGGGAGAAAGCGACATGAGAGCCTTTCGGATACCGAAGGGCGCTCTCCGTCGCCTAGGCCGGTCGAACCGGTTCGACCGACGGACCACGGTGGGAGAGCACCCCGCCTGGTACAGCAGCGGTAATGGGGCTCACCTCCTCGGCCGGTCCACTGATGTGGAGACGGCAACACTACCCGACCTGCCCCGACGCGCACGGGCATCCGCGCACCGTGCCCCGGGTCCACCGGCGCCGGCCTCACAGGACGGGGCGGGCGGCGCTGAGGGCAGCGTTCCCGGTGGGAAACAGAGGAGCACCTGACGGGTAACAACGGACCCGCAGGCTGCGGACATGGCTACAGAGACCGTGGTGATCGGCGGCGGGACGGCGGGTGCGCGAGTGGCGCACCGGCTCGTCACCGCCGGTGTGCCCGTTACCGTGCTCGGCGAGGAGACCCACGGGCCGTACAACCGGGTGCTGCTCGCCGACGTGCTCGCCGGGCGCTACGGCCCCGAGGTGATCAGCCTGCCCGACGTGCCGGTACGGCGCGGCGTGCGGGCGGTGTCGATCGACCGGGAGCGGCGGCTCGTGCACTGCGCGGACGGCACGGCGACGCCGTACGGCCGGCTGGTGCTGGCGACCGGGTCGAACCCGGTTCTTCCACCGCTGCGCGGCCTGGGCGGTGAACTGCCCGATGGGGTCCACCCGTTCCGTACGCTCGACGACTGCGCGGCACTCTCCGCCGCGGTGCGCCCCGGTCTGCACGCGGTGGTCGTCGGCGGCGGGCTGCTCGGTGTCTCCGCCGCCCGCGCCCTCGCGGCGCGCGGCGCCCGGGTGGTGCTCGCCCAGCAGGGCGAGTACCTGATGGAACGTCATATCGACCCGGCGGCCTCGCGGTTGCTCCGTACGCATCTCGAAGCCCTGGGGGTGGAGGTGCACACCGAGTGCCGTGTCCGGGGACTGCGCGGCACGGCCGTCGAGCTCGCCGACGGCTTCGTGCTCGACTCCGAACTGGTCGTCCTCGCCTGCGGTGTGCGCCCCCGGGTCGGTCTGGCCGTCGAGGCCGGACTCGATGTCCGTACGGGCGTCGTCGTCGACGACCGGCTGCGCACCTCGGACCCGTACATCCATGCCGTCGGGGACTGCGCCGAGCACGACGGGCGCGTCTACGGTCTCGCCGGTCCGGCGCTCGACCAGGCCGACGTCCTGGCGTCCGTCCTCACCGGCCAGACCGCGCGCTACACCGGCACCCGGGCCCTGACCCGGCTCACGCTGTCCGGACAGGGGCCTTTCGACCTGGCCGCGTTCGGCGAGACCAGCCCGCTGCCCGGCGACGACGTCGTGCGGCTCGCCGACGCCACCCGGGGCGCGTACCGCAAGGTCGTCGTCCGCGGGGACCGGCTCGTCGGCGGAATCCTGCTGGGCGATCTCACGACCGTCGGCGAACTGGCCCGTACCTGGGAGGGCGACGAGCCGCTCCCCTCCACCCCGCTGTTGCACCTGCTTGGAGGCTCCTGAGATGTCCACCCCCACGATCGTGGTCGTCGGCCACGGGATGGTCGGCCAGCGATTCCTCGAGGCACTCGCGGAGCGCGGAACGACCGGGCACGCACGGATCGTCGTGCTGTGCGAGGAGCCGCGGCCGGCCTACGACCGGGTCCGGCTGACCTCGTACTTCGACGGCCGTACGCCCGACGAACTCTCCCTCGCCGACGCGGACTTCATGGAGCGGCACGGCATCGAGCTGTACCTCGACGACCCGGCCGAGAGCGTCGAGAGGGCCGCGCGCACGGTCACCTCGCGCGCCGGACGGACGTTCACCTACGACACCCTCGTCCTCGCCACCGGCTCGTACCCGTTCGTACCGCCGGTGCCGAACAAGGACGCCGAGGGCTGCTTCGTCTACCGCACCATCGAGGACCTGCTGGCGATCGAGGAGTACGCCAAGACGGCCACCACGGGTGCCGTCGTCGGCGGCGGGCTGCTCGGCCTGGAGGCGGCCGGCGCGCTCAAGGGACTCGGTCTCACCACGCACATCGTGGAGTTCGCCCCCCGGCTGATGCCGGTCCAGGTCGACGAGGGCGGCGGCGCCGCCCTGCTGCGCACGATCGAGGGCATGGGGCTCACCGTCCACACGGGCACGGGCACCCAGGAGATCACCGTCGACGACGCCGGGGCGGTCAACGGCATGGCCCTGTCGGACGGTTCGGTCCTCGCGACCGATCTGGTCGTCTTCTCCGCGGGCGTCCGGCCGCGGGACCAGCTCGCCCGGGACATGGGCCTGGAGGTCGGCGCACGCGGCGGCATCGTGGTCGACGGGCAGTGCCGCACCTCCGACCCGGCGGTGTTCGCCATCGGCGAGTGCGCGCTCGCGGCGGACGGCCGGGTGTACGGCCTGGTCGCGCCCGGGTACGAGATGGCCCAGACGGCGGCGGCCGCGCTCGCCGGTGAGGCCGGGGAGTTCACCGGCGCCGACATGTCCACCAAGCTCAAGCTCCTCGGCGTGGACGTGGCGTCCTTCGGCGACGCACACGGCGCGGCGGAGGGCTGCCTGGACGTCGTGTACTCCGACTCCCGCTCCGGGGTCTACAAGAAGCTGGTCGTCGGCGCCGGCGGCGAGCTGCTCGGCGGTGTCCTCGTCGGGGACGCCGAACAGTACGGTCTGCTGCGCCCGCTCACCGGCAGTGTGCCGCCGGTCTCCGCCGAGCAGCTGGTGCTGCCGGCAGGTGCGGGTGCGCCGGTGGCGCTCGGGCCCTCCGCCCTCCCCGACGACGCGGTCATCTGCTCCTGCCACAACGTCACCAAGGGCGAGATCTGTGCCTGCTCCTCGCTCCCCGAGGTCAAGAAGTGCACCAAGGCGGGTACGGGATGCGGCAGTTGTGTCAAGGTCATCGGCCAGCTGCTGCCGCCGTCCGGCGAGAAGGGCCTGTGCGGCTGCTTCGGCCACACCCGCAGCGAGCTGTACGAGATCGTCCGCACCCTGCGGCTCACCTCGTACGCCCAACTGCTCGACTCGCACGGCCGCGAGGAGGCACGCGGCACGGACGGCTGCGAGATCTGCAAGCCGGCGGTCGGGTCCATCCTGGCGTCGCTGGACGGCGGCTACATCCTGGACGGCGAGCAGGCAGCGCTCCAGGACACCAACGACCACTTCCTCGCCAACCTCCAGCGCAACGGCTCGTACTCGATCGTGCCGCGCATCCCCGGCGGTGAGATCACCCCGGAGAAGCTGATCGTCATCGGTGAGGTGGCGCGGGACTACGGTCTCTACACGAAGATCACCGGTGGCCAGCGCATCGACCTGTTCGGCGCACGCGTCGACCAGCTCCCGGGCATCTGGGCCCGCCTGGTGGACGCGGGCTTCGAGTCGGGGCACGCGTACGGCAAGGCGCTGCGCACGGTCAAGTCCTGTGTGGGGCAGACCTGGTGCCGCTACGGGGTGCAGGACTCGGTCCGCATGGCGATCGACCTGGAACTGCGCTACCGCGGCCTGCGCTCGCCGCACAAACTCAAGTCCGCGGTCTCGGGATGCGCACGGGAGTGCGCGGAGGCGCAGTCCAAGGACTTCGGCATCATCGCCACGGCGAGCGGCTGGAACCTGTACGTCGGCGGGAACGGCGGCGCGACCCCGCGCCATGCCGACCTGCTCGCACAGGACCTCTCGGACACCGAACTGGTCCGCCTGATCGACCGGTTCCTGATGTTCTACATCCGCACGGCGGACCGGCTGGAGCGTACGTCGACCTGGCTGGAGCGGCTGGAGGGCGGCCTGGAGCATCTGCGGGACGTCGTCGTCCACGACTCGCTCGGGCTGTGCGACGAACTGGAGGCGCTGATGGCACAGCATGTGGCGGGCTACCGCGACGAGTGGGCCGAGACGCTCCGCGACCCGGACCGGCTGCGCCGCTTCGTCTCCTTCGTGAACGCCCCGGACACCCCGGACCCGTCGGTCCGCTTCGTTCCCGAGCGCGGGCAGATCAAGCCCGATCTCACGTTTCTCACCCTGGAAGGGGCCGGTTCCCGATGAGCGTCCAACTGCTGGTGAGCGGCGAGTGGTTCACCGTCTGCGAGGCGTCCCGGCTGACCCCGGGACGCGGTATCGCGGCGTTGCTGCCGGACGGCCGCCAGGTGGCACTGTTCCTGGACCGCGCGGGACGGGTCCACGCCATCGACAACCGGGACCCCTTCGCCGGGGCCCAGGTCCTCTCCCGCGGCCTTCTCGGCTCGTCGGCGGGCGCGCCGTTCGTCGCCTCACCGCTGCTCAAGCAGCGTTTCGACCTGGCGACCGGCCGCTGTCTGGACGACGAGGACGTCTCGGTACGGGCCTACGAGGTACGGCTGGGCCGGCCGTCGTCGGGAGAGGCGGGCCGCATGGAGCCGCGCCTCGCGGAGAGCGTCCCGGCAGGCGGCGCCTGACATCCGCTGACACGGGAGCGGCCCGGGGCACCGATACCGGCGCCGGCAGTGGCTCCCCGCCCCCGCGGTTCAATACGCTGACGGCCCCGGGTCTTCACCACCGACCGGGGTCTTCACCACCGAGGGGCGCAGCGATGGCGGGCTGGAGCACCAGCGACATTCCGGATCAGCACGGGCGTACGGCCGTGGTCACCGGGGCCAACAGCGGTATCGGTCTCGTCACCGCGCGGGAACTGGCCCGCAAGGGCGCGCGGGTGGTCCTCGCGTGCCGCAGCGAGTCCCGCGGCCGGGAGGCGGAGAGTGCCATCCGGGCCGACGTTCCGGGCGCGGACGTGGAGTTCAGGCCGCTGGACCTGGCGGACCTGACGTCCGTACGGGACTTCGCTGCCTCGTACCCGTACGACCGGCTCGATCTGCTGATCAACAACGCCGGTGTGATGGCGCTGCCCCACTCGGTGACGGCCGACGGCTTCGAGACGCAGTTCGGCATCAACCACCTCGGGCACTTCGCCCTGACGGGCCTGCTGCTGCCGAAGCTCCTGGGCACACCGGGCGCCCGGGTGGTGAGCCTGTCGAGCTTCATGCACGCGATGGCCAACATCGACATCGGCGATCTCAACAGCGAGCGCCGCTACAGCCCGTGGACCGCCTACTCCCGCTCCAAGACGGCGAACCTGCTGTTCGTCCACGAACTGGCCAGGCGGCTGGGTGCGGTGGGCTCCGAGGTCGTGGCGGCCGCCGCCCACCCCGGCTACGCGAACACCAACCTCCAGGCGGCCGGGGCGCGCATGGCGGGCCAGAAGACCAAGGAACGGTTCATGCAGACCGGCAACCGGATCTTCGCCCAGTCCGCCGCGTCCGGGGCGCTGCCCACGCTGTACGCGGCCACCGCGCCGGACGTCCGGCCGGACTCGTTCACCGGTCCGCGGATCCTGGGATGGAGGGGTGCGCCGGCTCCGTCGTGGCGGCTGTCGTGGTCGACGAACGACGTGGCCGGCGAGCGGCTGTGGGTGGCGTCGGAGCAGCTGACCGGGGTGACGTACGAGGGGCTCAAGTCCTGAGCCCCGGACACGGCCCAGGGCCTGTCGGCGGGCGGCTTCAGCGCAGCCCCGACGCCTCGAACACCTCCCGGGCCGTGTCCGACTCGATCCGCCTGGCCAGCGACTGAAGCACCGCGGAGCCGCTGCTCAGCAGTCCGTCCGCACGCGCCCGCCGGGCCCCGGTGTCCAGTTCGTGCCACAGCAGCGGATTGGCGGTCAGGGTCTCCAGCTCCACCTCGACCCGCGCACCCCACACATCGCGGAGCACGATCCGCGGCCTGATGCCGTCACGGCGGCCGACCTGGGTGAGCAGGTCGGTGCTGACCCGGCGCTCGCCGAGCAGTCCGCGTACGGCGATCCAGTGGCGGCCCGCGGTCACCCGGCTCGGGAAGAGCACCGAGAACAGCAGGGCCGCGAGCGCGGTCCACAGCCCCGAGCGCAGCCCGTCGAGCGTGCCCGCCGCCAGGTCCACGAGATGCAGCAGGACCAGCAGAGAGGCCGCGCAGAAGACCGCCGCCCGCACATCGGCCGCCCAGCGGCGGTCCTCGGCCGTCACCACCGTGTCGCCGGCCCCAAGGCACCCGGCGCTGTTCCCGCTCTCGCCCGTTTTCATGGCCGGGACGGTAAACCGGCCCGGGGAGCCGCGTCTTCACCGCCGGCCGTGCTCTGACGGATTCGCTACACGGCGCGTCAAGAGTCCGTGAAGGCCGGCGGCCGGGCGCAAGGAACACGACAAGACGGCACAGGGCGCGAAAGGACCGCCCGCACGCTGAGGTGTTCCCGACCGGAGGTGCCCCGCACGATGACCGTCCTCAACACGCCTCCCGGCTCCGCCGGCCCGTCGGGTCCGTCCGACGAGGTTCCCGGCGCGCCCGGCCCCACCGACGGGGCTCCCGGGCCGCGGCCGGCGGGCGACCGGCACCGGCTCACCGCGCTCCAAGGGCTGGCCGCTCTCTCCCTCGACGCGATGGCGTCGGTGGCCTACGGGCCCGAGGCCATCGTGCTGGTCCTCGCCACCGCGGGCGGTGTGGGGCTCGGCTTCACCCTTCCCGTCACCCTCGCCATCGCCGCCCTGCTCGCGGTGCTCGTCGCGTCCTACCGCCAGGTGATCGCCGCGTTCCCGAACGGCGGCGGTTCGTACGCCGTCGCCAGGACCCATCTGGGCCGGCGCACCTCCCTGGTCGCCGCGGCCTCGCTGATCCTCGACTACGTACTGAACGTCGGGGTCTCCGTCACCGCCGGCGTCGCGGCGCTCACCTCCGCGTTCCCGGCCCTCTACGACGACCGGATCGTGCTGTGCCTCGGTGTCCTGGTCCTGGTCACGGCCGTCAATCTGCGCGGCATCGTGGACTCCGCGCGGGCGTTCGTCGTGCCGACCGCGGTCTTCGTCGGCTCGATCCTGACCATGATCGTCGTGGGGCTGTTCCGGGACGCACCGGTGTCCACCGAGGCCGCCGCCGGCCATGCCTCCGTACTGGGCGAGAACACCACCACCGTCGGCGCGCTGCTGCTCATCAAGGCGTTCGCCTCCGGCTGCTCCGCGCTCACCGGCGTCGAGGCCGTCGCCAACGCCGTGCCGTCCTTCCGGGCGCCGGCGGCACAGCGCGCCCGGCGGACGGAGGCCGCGCTCGGCGGACTGCTCGGCGTGATGCTCATCGGGCTCGCGGTCCTCATCGGCCGCTTCCACCTCCAGCCGGTCGAGGGCGTCACCGTGCTCGCGCAGCTCGCGGACGCGTCGCTCGGGCACAACTGGGCCTTCTACGTCGTGCAGTTCGCCACCGTCGTCCTGCTGGCACTGGCCGCGAACACCTCCTTCGGCGGGCTGCCCGTCCTGATGTCGCTGCTCGCCCGCGACAACTACCTCCCCCATGTCTTCCGGCTGAAGGCCGATCGTGAGGTCCACCGCCACGGGGTCCTGGCGCTCGCCGCCGTCGCGGCGCTGCTGCTCGTCCTGTCCGGCGGCGACACCAACACGCTGGTGCCGCTGTTCGCGATCGGTGTCTTCGTCGGCTTCACCATCTGCCAGACCGGCATGGTGATCCACTGGCGCACGGAACGATCGCCCGGGTGGCGGGGGCGCGCGGTGCTGAACGGTGCCGGCGCCGTCCTCACCGGAGTCGGAGCCGTGGTGGTCACGGCCACCAAGTTCACCGAAGGAGCCTGGCTGATCGTGGTCGCGCTGCCCGCGCTGGTGCTGATCTTCGAGCGGGTGCACCGGGCCTACGGAAGGATCGGCGAGCGCCTGGGCCTCGGCCGGGTGCCCGAGGCCCCGCACCGCGAACGCTCCCTGGTCGTCGTACCGGTCTCCCATCTGTCGAAGCTCACGGTCGAGGCCCTGAACGCCGCCGTCTCGCTCGGTGACGAGGTACGGGCGGTGACGGTGACCCATGGGGACGCGGAGGACCGCGCGGCCCTGCGGGAGCTGCGCCGGGACTGGGAGCGGTGGAACCCGGGCGTGGACCTGGTGGAACTGCACTCGGAGCACCGAACGGTGGGCCGGCCGGTGTCGGAGTACGTGCGCCGGGTGTACAAGTACCACCCCGGCACACGGGTCACCGTGCTGATACCGGAGGTGGAGCCGGACCGGCTGTGGCAGCGGCTGCTCCAGAACCAGCGGGGCGCGGTGCTCGCGCACGCGGTGCGCCGGGACACGGACGCGGTGATCTGCCGGCTGCGGTTCCGCCTCTCGGATTCCGACCCCCTGCCCTGACCGGGTCCGGCCCCCTGTCCTGACCGGGGAGGTGGTGGCACCGTGAAGGGAGAGGCGCACGACGAGGCCACCGGCACGCTCGACCCGCTCGGCCGCATGTCGACCGCTGCGTGTCACCGGCTGTTGGCGTTCCGTCAATTCGGCGCTCCTAGGTTCCATCAGCGCGCGACCCCGCTGCGCCGGCCGGCACCGCGGGGCGGTCCCCCCATTGGAGCGATACGTGGAACGTCGCAACTTCCTGCGTGGAGCGGTCATCGGCACCTCGGCAGCCGCCCTCGGCGGCACTCTGTGGCGCGGTGCGGCCGTCGCGGATCCCGCGCAGCCGGGCCCCGGTCCCTACGGCGCACTCCGGCCGGCCGACGCCAACGGCATCCTCCTGCCCAACGGGTTCACCAGCAGGGTGATCGCCCGCTCGGGACAGAAGGTCGGCTCGACCTCGTACACCTGGCACAGCGCGCCGGACGGCGGTGCCTGCTACGCCGACGGCACCGGCTGGATCTACGTCTCCAACTCGGAGATCAACCCGTCGGGCGGCGCGAGCGCGGTCACGTTCTCCTCGACGGGTGCCATCACCGGCGCCCGTCGCATCCTGTCCGGCACCCGGCAGAACTGCGCGGGCGGCAAGACCCCGTGGAACACCTGGCTGTCCTGCGAGGAGGTCAGCCTCGGGTACGTCTACGAGACGGACCCCTGGGGCGTGAACGCCGCCGTGCGCCGGGACGCGATGGGCAGGTTCAAGCACGAGGCGGCCGCGGCCGACCCGGTCCGCAAGGTGGTCTATCTGACCGAGGACGAGACCAACGGCTGCCTGTACCGCTTCGTCCCCACCACCTGGGGCAACCTCTCCTCCGGCACCCTTCAGGTACTGAAGGCCGGTACGGCGACCTCGGGCAGCTACACCTGGGCCGATGTCCCCGACCCGGACGGCTCGCCGACCGCGACCCGCAGCCAGGTCTCGGGCTCGAAGAAGTTCAA
Source organism: Streptomyces sp. CA-251247 (assembly GCF_050952975.1). Classification (NCBI taxonomy): domain Bacteria; kingdom Bacillati; phylum Actinomycetota; class Actinomycetes; order Kitasatosporales; family Streptomycetaceae; genus Streptomyces; species Streptomyces sp. CA-251247. The sequence continues at coordinate 2,679,848 of NZ_CP191861.1, forward strand.
CGGCGGCGAGGGCTGCTACTACGCCGACGACACGGTGTGGTTCACCACCAAGGGCGACAACCGCGTCTGGCAGCTGAACCTGGCCGCCGGCACCTACGAACTGGCCTATGACGACTCGCTGGTGAGCGGCGGCGCACCGCTGACCGGCGTGGACAACGTCACCGGCTCCTCCTCGGGCGATCTGTTCGTGGCGGAGGACGGCGGCTCCATGGAGATCTGTGTGATCACCCCGGACGATGTGGTCGCGCCGTTCCTGCGGATCAGCGGCCAGTCCTCGTCGGAGATCACCGGTCCGGCGTTCTCGCCGGACGGCAGGCGGCTGTACTTCTCCAGCCAGCGCGGCACGAGCGGGTCGTCGTCGGGCGGCATCACCTACGAGGTGACGGGCCCCTTCCGCTCGTAGCCCGTCAGCTCCTCCGCCGCTCGTAGCCCGTCAGCCCTTCCGCCGCCCGCGGGCCTCATCAGCCCGCGGCCTCCGCCGGTGCGCCGCCCCTCAGCAGGGCGGCGCCCAGCGGGGTGAGCGTGTGCAGGACGGCGTTCCCGTGGCGCAGGGTCAGCACCAGACCCGCGTCCCGCAGCACCGCGGCGTGCTGGCTCGCGGAGGCGAGCGACACCCCTGCCCTGCGGGCCAGTTCACTGGTGGTACAGCCGTACCGTATGGCCTGGAGCACGGCGGAGCGGGTGTGGCCGACCAGCCGGCCGAGGGAGGGGCCGCCGGCGTCCCCGAAGGCCGGGTCGGGGGTGTGCTCGGCCGCGTAGACGAGGACCGGCGGGAGCGACGGGTCGCGGTAGACGACGGGATTGCCCCGGCAGAAGAACGACGGCTGGAGCAGCAGGCCCCGGCCGTCGAGGTGCAGATCGCGGTCGACGGGATAGTCCGCCTCCAGGACCGGGGCACGCCAACGGAGCACCGGGGGAAGCGAGTCGAGCAGTTCGCCCGCGCCCCCGTCGAGCAGCGCCCGTCCGCGCACCGCGCGGTCCGCCTCGACCCTCGCCTGGATCTGCGGCCAGTACGGCTCGATGGCGGCGCGGTGGTAGCTGCGGAGCACCGACACGAGCCGGACGAGCGGCTCGGGCCGTCCCTCGGCGAGGGCGGCGAGCCGGCCCGTCAGCTCCGGAGCGGGGGCGCGGCCGGCGGCCACGAGTCCCAGTTCCGTATACAGTCGCGCCGGCGATGTGGCACGAATCACTTCGAGTCCGGAGTCGAGTCCGAGGCTTCCTTCCGGAGGTGTCAGAAAGTCGGGGAAATATCCCCGCGTCGGCACCAGAGCGGCCAGCAGGCTTGTTTCACCATTCAACCTGGCTCGCGTTTCCGAGCGCCATTCCCCGAACATCAGCGCACGTCGGCGCTCTCTCAATCGGTGAAAGCTGAGAATCGTTTCCCACAACACATCCGGTTTCGTCGCCATCCGCACTCTGGCGAGGTCGTCACCGGTGAAATGGATACGAAGCACTGAACCCCCACTGTTGCACCCGCAATCGGCCCCGATCACCGAGTATGCATGCAATCACAGCCGGTTACCACGGTGTTTCAGCCACAGTTGAAATGTCTCGCCGCAGCCGGGTGCGAACCGAAAGGCTGTACGGCGTCGGACAGGAACCAACTGTCACCGATGGACACAGCGAAGGCCGTGGGGGGCTTTGCGTGTCCGGCGGCGGGCGACAGTCGGTGCGGCTCCCTGCCCGGCGTGGGTAATGGGGCGCGGTCGGCGGATGGGGATCCGCGGGCCGCGCTCCGCCCGTTGTTTGCTGAACCAATGGCGGGAATTCGCTGGCCGGCAACATCCACAATTGCTCAGGGACTTTGTGAAAGTACTGAAAGAAGGGCACGGCCCGCCGGAGTCCTGCAAGCACAGCAGAAGGGGCGGGCGCCCCGCACAAGGCGCACGCCCCTTCTCGGTGTTCCGGAGCCTCCACCGGGTCGGTGAGGGTGGGATGACGGCTCCCCCACGGGCGCTGGGAGGCGCCCGCGGAGGACCGGTGTCGGCTCCGGCGTCCTAGGGTCCCTAGCGGGAGTCGCTGCCCTTGGACACGGCCGCCGCACGGCCGGCCTCCAGGCGCGCCACCGGAATTCGGAACGGCGAGCAGGACACGTAGTCGAGGCCCACCTCGTGGAAGAAGTGCACCGACTCCGGGTCGCCGCCGTGCTCACCGCAGACACCGAGCTTGAGGTCCGGGCGGGTGGCGCGGCCGGCCTCGACCGCACTGCGGACGAGCGAGCCGACGCCGTCCTTGTCGATGGTCTCGAACGGGGAGACCCCGAAGATGCCCTTCTCCAGGTACGCGGTGAAGAACGAGGCCTCCACGTCGTCGCGGGAGAAACCCCAGACCGTCTGCGTGAGGTCGTTCGTCCCGAAGGAGAAGAACTGGGCCGCCTCGGCGATCTGACCGGCCGTCAGCGCGGCACGCGGCAGCTCGATCATCGTGCCGATGGTCAGCCGCAGGTCGGTCCCCGTGGCGGCCTGCACCTCGGCGATGACCCGGTCGGCCTCCTCGCGCACGATCTCCAGCTCCTGGACGGTGCCCACCAGCGGGATCATGATCTCGGGGCGCGGGTCGCCCTTGGCGTTCTTGCGCTCGGCCGCTGCCTCGGCGATCGCCCGTACCTGCATGGCGAACAGCCCGGGGATGACGAGCCCGAGGCGGACACCGCGCAGGCCCAGCATCGGGTTCTGCTCGTGGAGCTTGTGCACGGCCTGGAGCAGCCGCAGGTCGTTCTCGTTGTGGTCCTTGCGGGCCTCGGCGAGCGCGACGCGCACCGACAGTTCGGTGATGTCGGGGAGGAACTCGTGCAGCGGCGGGTCGAGCAGCCGGACGGTGACGGGCAGCCCGTCCATCGCCTCGAACAGCTCGATGAAGTCCTTCTTCTGGAGCGGCAGCAGCGCGCCCAGCGCGTTCTCGCGCTCGTCGTCGGTGTCGGCGAGGATCAGCTTCTCGACCATCTCGCGGCGCTCGCCGAGGAACATGTGCTCCGTGCGGCACAGGCCGATGCCCTGGGCACCGAACCGGCGGGCGCGCAGCGCGTCCTCGGCGTTGTCGGCGTTGGCCCGCACGCGCAGCCGGCGTACCCGGTCCGCGTAGGCCATGACGCGGTGCACGGCGGCGACCAGTTCGTCGGCGTCGTCCGCGCCGGCGTGCATCCGGCCCTCGAAGTACTCGACGACCGGGGACGGTACGACCGGCACCTCGCCGACGTACACCTTGCCGGTGGAGCCGTCGATGGAGACGACGTCGCCCTCCTCGATGACCGTGCCGTTCACGGTCATCCGGCGGCGCTTGGTGTCGACCTCGAGCTCCTCGGCGCCGCAGACACAGGTCTTGCCCATGCCGCGGGCGACGACGGCGGCGTGCGAGGTCTTGCCGCCGCGGGAGGTCAGGATTCCCTCCGCGGCGATCATGCCGTCGAGGTCGTCGGGGTTGGTCTCGCGGCGGATGAGAATGACCTTCTCGCCCGAACGCGACCACTTCACCGCGGTGTAGGAGTCGAAGACCGCCTTGCCGACCGCGGCACCCGGGGACGCGGCGATACCGCGGCCGAGGAGTTCCGTCTTCGCCTGGTCGTCGAAGCGGGGGAACATCAGCTGGGCGAGCTGGGCGCCGTTGACCCGCTGGAGGGCCTCGGCCTCGTCGATCAGTCCCTGGTCGACGAGCTGGGTGGCGATGCGGAACGCGGCACCGGCGGTGCGCTTGCCGACGCGGGTCTGCAGCATCCACAGCTGGCCGCTCTCGATGGTGAACTCGATGTCGCACAGGTCCTTGTAGTGCGTCTCGAGGGTTTCCATGATCTGCATCAGCTGGTCGTACGACTTCTTGTCGATCTGCTCCAGCTCGGCGAGCGGGACGGTGTTGCGGATGCCCGCGACGACGTCCTCGCCCTGCGCGTTCTGCAAGTAGTCGCCGTAGACGCCCTGGTGGCCGCTGGCGGGGTCACGGGTGAAGGCGACGCCCGTGCCGGAGTCGGGACCGAGGTTGCCGAACACCATGGAGCAGATGTTGACCGCGGTGCCGAGGTCGCCGGGGATGCGCTCCTGGCGGCGGTAGAGCTTGGCACGGTCGGTGTTCCACGACTCGAAGACCGAGCGGATCGCGAGGTCCATCTGCTCGCGGGGGTCCTGCGGGAAGTCGCGCCCGGCCTCGGACTTGACGATCTTCTTGAACTGCTTGACCAGCTTCTTCAGGTCAGCGGCGTCGAGGTCGGTGTCGACCGTGACCTTCTTGGCGGTCTTGGCGTCGTCGAGGGCCTCCTCGAAGAGCTCGCCGTCGACCCCGAGCACCGTCTTGCCGAACATCTGGATGAGGCGGCGGTAGGAGTCCCACGCGAAGCGCTCGTCGCCGGCCTGCTGGGCCAGGCCCACGACCGACGCGTCGGAGAGGCCGATGTTGAGGACGGTGTCCATCATGCCGGGCATGGAGAACTTCGCACCCGAACGCACCGACACCAGAAGGGGGTTGTCGGCCTGGCCGAGCTTCTTGCCCATCTTCTGCTCGAGGGCGTCGAGGTGCGCACTCACCTCGTCGCGCAGAGCCGCCGGCTCCTCGCCGCTGTCCAGGTAGACCTTGCACGCCTCGGTGGTGATGGTGAAGCCCGGAGGGACGGGCAGGCCGAGGTTGGTCATCTCGGCGAGGTTCGCACCCTTGCCGCCGAGGAGGTCCTTCAAATCCCTGTTGCCCTCGGTGAAGTCGTAGACGAACTTCGCTACGTGGGGATCTTTGTTTTCCGACACGGGTCTCGACTCCTCGAGGACGCGGTGGCTGCCCTGACGGCCAGGAACATACCCAGATCGAAGGCGCCTGGGTACGTCCACTTGGCCGTCATACGGCCGTAACCACTCGTCCGCCACCAGATCGAAAGTGACCGGGCAGCCGGCGCGCGATCGGCAACCTTTCAAGCCATGAACGCATCAACACTCTCGGCAACGAGAATGCGGCGAACCATCCACGGAGAGCGATGAATCTCGCGATCGGGTGAACCCATGAAGGGTGGCACTCGGTGCCACCCTTCCGAGAGATGCAGCCGTCACCAAATCGCTCATCTGAGCGGCACCCCTATCAAGGGTGGCGAGAATCACGCGGCCGAAGACCGTCCGGTCCCATCATCCGGACCCGCGTAACACGCCGCAACACATCGGCTCAGCACCTCCAGGTCCACCTCCTCCAGGCTCTCGGCGAAGACCCGACCTGCTGATTCGGGCACCGGCAGCAACGACGGCACCACCAGCACCGGGCATCCCGCAGCCTGCGCCGAGGCACTCCCGTCCGGTGAGTCCTCCACCGCCACACAGGCCCTGGGGTCGGCCCCGAAGCGCTCGGCCGCCGCCCGGTAGGGATCCGGGTGCGGCTTGGTGCGGGCGGTGTCGTCGGCGGACAGGGTGAAGGAGAAGGGCACCCGAGCCAGCGCCCCCCGCACCACACAGTCGACGACCAGCCGCGGCGATGCGCTGACCAGGGCGAACGGCACATCGAACCGTTCCAGTTCGGCCAGCAGCCTGCGGACTCCGGGACGCAGCGGAGCCCCCGCGGCCACCCGCCGGTGGAAGGAGTGGGTCAGGGCCTCGGCCGTCTTGGTGGCACTGAGAGACACCCCGGGACCGGGCCGGGCGACCCGCATCAGATGAGCGGCCGTGTCCTGGACCGCCCGGCCGACGACCTCGGGTGCGTCCGCGGCGCCCAGCCGGTGCCCGACCGAGGCGGCGACCTCCTCGGCCGCCTCCCACCACAGCGTCTCCGTGTCGACGAGGGTGCCGTCCATGTCGAAGAGGACGGCCGCGGGACGGGCCGGGGCGCCCGGGGTCACAGCGCCGCCGGCACGACGAGCACGGGACGCTCCGCCAGCGACATGCGCGCACGGGTGCCGGGGGTGAGCGCGGCCGCCTCCCGCGACGGCAGATCCGCCTTGACCGATCCGCCGTCCGGCAGATCGAGCAGGACCCGGGTGACCGAACCGAAGAAGGACGCGGAGACGACGGTGGCCTCGCCCTCCGGGTCGGCGACGACGAACACGTTCTCCGGGCGTACGAGCACCTCGACCGCACCGGCCGTGAGAGGCGGATCGCCGTCCACCGGCAGTCCCGCGCCCGCCACCTCCACCAGGCCGCCGCCGGTCGTCACGCCGGGCAGCCGGTTCATGGTGCCGACGAACTCGGCGACGAACGCCGTCGCGGGGCGCTGGTACAGCTCGGCGGGCGCCGCGCACTGCTCCAGCCGTCCGGCGTTCAGGACGGCGACGCGGTCCGCCATGGACAGGGCCTCCTCCTGGTCGTGCGTGACGAAGATCGTGGTGATGCCGAGCGACAGCTGAAGCCGCCGGATCTCCTCGCGGAGGCTGAGCCGCACCTTGGCGTCCAGCGCGGACAGCGGCTCGTCGAGCAGCAGCACGCGCGGTTCGAGCGCCAGGGCGCGGGCGAGCGCGACGCGCTGCTGCTGGCCGCCGGACATCTGGTGGGGGTAGCGGTCTCCGTGCTCCGGCAGGCCGACGAGCGCGAGGAGTTCGGCGGCGCGGGCGTTCCGCCGGGCGGCGGGCACCTTGCGCACCCGCATGCCGAAGGCGACGTTGTCGCGGGCGCTGAGGTTGGGGAAGAGGCTGTACGACTGGAACACCATGCCGGCGTCCCGGCGGTTCGCCGGCACCCGGGTGATGTCCTCGCCGTCGACCAGGACCTCGCCCGCGTCGGGCTGTTCGAAGCCGGCGACGACCCGCAGCGCGGTGGTCTTGCCGCAGCCCGAAGGGCCGAGGAGGGCGAGCAGTTCGCCGGGCTCGACGGTCAGGTCGAGACCGTCGAGGGCGACGGTGGAGCCGAACGCCCGGCGCAGACCGCGGAATTCGACGCGCGCGCCCGCGGCGGCGGCGACCTCGCCGGCCAGGGCCACGGGTGATGCGGTGGGTGCGGACATGGTTCAGGACTCCTTGCGGGAGGCAGGGGCGGCAGCGGGTACGGAGCCCACGCTGCGGCTGCCGTTGCCCGCACGGGACAGGAGCAGCAGCAGCGCCCAGGTGATCAGAAGACTGAGGATGGACACGGCCACAGACATCCGGGCCTGCGATCCGGAGACGGTGACGATCCACACCGCGAACGGCTGGAAGCCGAGCAGGGCGGCGATCGTGAACTCGCCGAGCACCAGGGCCAGTGTGAGGAACGCGGCCCCGGCGAGCGAGGTGCGCAGATTGGGCAGAACGACCCGGCCGATCACCTGCGGCCAGTTCGCACCGCAGTTGCGGGCGGCCTCGACGAGCGTCGGTACGTCGACGGCGCGCAGCCCCCCGTCCAGTGACCGGTACACGAACGGCAGCGCCAGCACGGTGTACGCGAGGACGAGGACGAGCGGGAAGCTCTCGTTCTGGACGGCGAGGAACGTCTGGTAGAGCGGGGTGCGCGACAGATGGTCGGGGCCCCAGCGCAGCACCGTGCCGATGCCGGTGACCAGCGCGATCGGCGGCACCACCAGCGGCAGCATGCACACGACCTCGACGAGCGGCCGCAGCCTCGGCGCTCCGAGCCGTACGGCGACCAGCGCGGGTACCGCGAGCAGCAGCACCAGGGCGATGGTGGCGGCGGCGAGCCCGAGGGAGAGCAGCAGGCTGTCGGTGAAGCCCTCGGCGCCGAGGATGCCGGTGTACGCCTGGAACGAGATGCCCTGCCCGGGGGTGTGCACGGTGAAGACGAACGAGGCGACGAGCGGGACCAGGAAGTACAGGCCGGCCAGGCCCAGCACGAGCCCGCGCCACACCCGGGGCCTGCCGGCGCGACGCGGCCGCGTCGCGGACGGTGCCTTCTCCGGCACGAGGGGGGCGACCGGGTCGGCCGGGGCGGTGGGGGTCAGCGCAGCCATCGGGCACTCCGTCGCTGAAGGGGGAGATAGACCGCCATGACCAGCCCGGCGATCAGGATCATGTCGAGACTGAGGGCGAGGGCCACGTTCTCCTGGCCGACCAGCACATTGCCGGAGAGCGCGTCCGCGATCTTCAGGGTGACCAGCGGCACGGACCCGCCGACCAGGGCGGCGGCGGTGGCGTGCGCGGCGAACGCGCTGCCGAACAGCAGGACGAAACCGCCGAGCAGCGACGGGGCGAGGACGGGCAGTCCCACCATCCGCCAGTACTGCCAGGTGCTCGCCCCGGTGTTCTGCGCCGCCTCCCGCCACTGGGGCCGCAGCCCGTCGAGCGCGGGCACGATCGTCAGCACCATCAGCGGGGTGAGGAAGTAGAGGTAGACCACGCTGAGTCCGGTGAAGGAGTACAGGTTCCAGCCGAGGCTGTCCAGATCGGCGAGCTGGGTGAGCACGCCGGAGATGCCGGCGGTCGCGATGAAGGCGAACGCCAGCGGTACGCCGCCGAAGTTGGCCAGCACACCGGAGGCGGTGAGCGTGGCGCTGCGCAGCCACTGTCGGCGTGAGGTGACGACGGCCTGCGCGATGAACAGTCCGGCCAGCGAACCGATCACCGCGGTGAGCCCGGAGAGCTGCACACTGCCGGTGAGGGAGTCCAGATAGGGGCCCTGGAGCGAGCGCCGGACGTGCTCACCGGTCAGCGAGGAGCCGCCGGTCGTCGCGTCGGTGCGGGTGATCGCGCCGTACAGCACGGCCCCGAAGGGGAGCCCGAAGCACAGCCCGGTGAACAGCAGCAGCGGCAGGACCGCGAGCCCGCTGCGGGGCCCGCGCCGCCGGCGGCGCACACCGCCGGCGGTCCGGGTGGAGGACGGGAGAGTCACGGACATCAGGAGAGGGCCTTGTCCCACTTCTCGGCGAGTACGGCCTTGGCCTTGTCGAGTTCGGCGGACGAGGGGAACGTGGGCGTGCCCTCGACCTGCGGAAGCTTGGCGACGAAGGACTTGTCGGCGGTGCCGCCGGAGGTCATGACCGGCAGCAGCACGGGGCGGGCGTACCCCTTCAGCCAGAGGTTCTGGCCCTCGGTGCTGTAGAGGAACTCCATCCACAGCCGGGCGGCGGCGGGGTGGGGGGCCTGCTTGTTGATGGCCTGCGAGTAGTACTGGGCGTAGACGCCGTCGGAGGGGACGGCCACCTTCCAGTCGACGCCCTTGCCGCGGAACTGGTCGGCGTAGCCGGCGTTGAGGTAGTCCCAGTCGATGCTGATCGGGGTCTCGCCCTTCTCGACCGTGGCCGGGGTGGACTCGACGGGGATGAAGTTGCCGCGCTTCTTCAGCTCGGCGAAGTAGTCGATGCCGGGCTGGATGTCGCCGAACGTGCCCTTGTTCGCGAGAGCGGCCGCGTACACACCGCCGAAGGCCGAACCGGACTTGGTCGGGTTGCCGTTCAGCGCGACCTTGCCCTTGTACTCGGGCTTGAGCAGGTCGGCGAAGGTCTGCGGGCAGTTCTTGATCCGCTTGGCGTCGCAGCCGATGGAGACATAGCCGCCGTAGTCGTTGTACCAGCGGGCCTGCGCGTCCTTCTGCTCCGCGGGGATCTTGTCGAAGGCCTCGACCTTGTAGGGCGCGAAGAGATTCTCGGCGGCGCCGCTGCGCGCGAAGGCGATACCCAGGTCCAGGACGTCGGGGGCGCGCTTCTGGCCCTTGCGGGCCTTGACGGCCGCGATCTCGTCGGCGCTGGCGGCATCGGGGTTCTCGCTGTTGACCTTGATCTTGTACTTGGCCTCGAAGGCCTTGATGATCCCGCCGTAGTTGGCCCAGTCCGGCGGGAGGGCGATGACGTTCAGCTCGCCCTCCTTCTCCGCGGCCTCGACGAGCGCCGGCATACCGCCGAAGTCGGCGGCGGAGGCACTGGCCTTCGCCCCCACGGTGCCCGCGGCCGCGTTGTCGGGTGCGGCACCGCAGGCCGTGACCGTGGTGAGGACTGCGGCGCCGAGCAGGGCGGCGGCGACGGGGCGGGTAGGTCTGAACACGGTCTCTCCCGGAGACTAAGTGAGAACTTGTCTGAACAAGCTGAGTTCAGTTCGCCCGGATGACCTGTCCGGATCATGAACGCCGCATGGCCGCCGGGGATCGGGCGACGGAAGAGACAAAGCCGCCTCACCAACGGTCATAGCCGGTTGCAGCGCGTGGGTACGGCCGCGCCCGGACACGGTTAGGGTGAGGAGGGAAGCGGAACCCAGCGCAACCGACTGCGCACAGTTTCGGGGCACGGAGGACGTTCGCGTGGGCACGGCGCGTTATCTGGAGATCGCGGAGGCGCTGCGGGGATCGATCCTCGGCGGCGAGTATCCGGTCGGGGCTCAACTCCCCTCGGAGAGCGACCTCGCCGACCGCTGGTCCGCCTCGCGCGGCACCGTGCGCCAGGCCGTCGCCGTCCTCGCCTCCGAGGGCCTGATCGGATCCCGCCAGGGTGCGCGCAGAATCGTGCTCCGGCACGAACGGCGCCACAGCTTCGCGGAGTTGAACAGTTTCGCCCAGTGGGCCGATTCACAGGGCTACGAGGTCGCGAGCCGCATCCTGACCCGGGAGCGCCGGCCCGCCACGCCCACGGAGGCCTCCCGGCTCTCGGTGCCGACGGGGTCCGCGATCCTCCATGTGCTGCGGCTGCGACTGCTGGACGGCGAGCCGGCGATGCTGGAGCGCACCGCGTACGCGCCCTGGGTCGCACCCGCCGTGGAGGAGCTGCCCGAGGACTGCTCGTCGATCATGAACAGCATCGCCGGGACACACGACATCGTCGCCCACTACGGCGAGCACCTCATCGACGCGGTGCCCGCGGGCAGCGTCGACGCGCGGATGCTGCGGGTGCGCCGGGGCAGTCCCCTGCTGCGGCAGCGGCATGTGTCGTCCACGGCGACGGGCCGGGCCATCGAGTGGACGGACGACCGCTATGTGGCGGGCAGCGTGACTTTCAGCGTGAGCAACTCGTCGGACACGGCGCCGCTGTCGCGCCACGCGGGCCAACTGGATGGCTGAGGGTGTCGTTCGGCGGACAGCGATGCCCGCCGTGCGGCCTGCCCTTCGGATCCTCCGGCGACAGCGAGGGCCTCAGCCGCCCGAGGTGTCCAGCTCCGCCTCCGCGCTGATGCCCGCGCAGTCGTAGGGGTCCTTGAGCCAGCCGTCCGGCAGGACGACCCGGTTGTTGCCCGACGTACGGCCACGCGGGCCGTCCGCGCCCACGGGCCACGGCTGGTCGAGGTCCAACTCGGCCAGCTGGGCGTCCAGTTCCACCAGCGAGGAGGTGATCGCCAGCTTCTTGCGCATCTCGGAGCCGACCGCGAAGCCCTTGAGGTACCAGGCCACGTGCTTGCGGAAGTCGATGACTCCGCGCGTCTCGTCGCCGATCCACTCGCCCAGCAGCTCCGCGTGCCGCCGCATCACCGCGGCGACCTCGCGCAGGGTGGGTGCCGCGTACGACCCCGTGCCCTCGAAGGCCGCGACCAGGTCGCCGAAGAGCCAGGGCCGGCCCAGACAGCCGCGCCCCACGACGACGCCGTCGCAGCCCGTCTCGCGCACCATCCGCAGCGCGTCGTCCGCCGACCAGATGTCGCCGTTGCCGAGCACCGGGATCTCCGGGACGTGCTCCTTGAGGCGCGCGATCGCGTCCCAGTCCGCCGTACCGCCGTAGTGCTGCGCGGCCGTGCGCCCGTGCAGCGCGATCGCCGTCACGCCCTCGTCGACCGCGATCCGTCCGGCGTCGAGGAAGGTGATGTGGTCGTCGTCGATGCCCTTGCGCATCTTCATCGTCACGGGGAGGTTGCCGGCGCCCGTCACCGCCTCGTGCAGGATGGCGCGCAGCAGCGGCCGCTTGTACGGCAGCGCGGAGCCGCCGCCCTTGCGGGTCACCTTGGGCACGGGGCAGCCGAAATTGAGGTCGATGTGGTCGGCGAGGTTCTCGTCCACGATCATGCGGACGGCCTTGCCGACGGTGACCGGGTCCACGCCGTACAGCTGGATCGACCGCGGTGTCTCGCTCGCGTCGAAGTGGATCAGCTGCATCGTCTTCTCGTTGCGCTCGACCAGCGCCCGCGTCGTGATCATCTCGCTCACGAAGAGTCCCTTGCCGCCGGAGAACTCCCGGCAGAGGGTACGGAACGGAGCATTCGTGATGCCGGCCATGGGCGCGAGCACGACCGGCGGCTGTACGGAGTACGGGCCGATCGAGAGCTTCGCGAGGGACGCGGGAGACGGGGCGAGCGTGGTCATTCGCCCATTGTCGCGCACGCCCGGAGTCGTTAGTTAACCGTACTATCGACGTATGTCCGAGCTCACATCACGACGGCGGCTGCTCATCCTGGCGATCTGCTGCATGAGCCTGCTGATCGTCTCCCTCGACAACACGATCCTCAATGTGGCGCTGCCCTCCATCAGCAAGGAGATGCACGCCTCCGTGGCCGGGATGCAGTGGACGATCGACGCGTACACGCTCGTCCTCGCGTCGCTGCTGATGCTCGCCGGTTCCACCGCCGACCGGATCGGCCGCCGCCGGGTCTTCAAGGCCGGACTCGTGATGTTCACCCTCGGTTCGCTGCTGTGCTCGATCGCCCCGAACCTCGAATCGCTGATCGCGTTCCGCATGGTCCAGGCCGTCGGCGGCTCGATGCTCAACCCGGTCGCCATGTCGATCATCACCAACACCTTCACCGACGCGCGCGAACGCGCCCGCGCGATCGGCGTGTGGGGCGGAGTCGTCGGCATCTCCATGGCCGCGGGCCCGATCGTCGGCGGCGTGCTCGTGGACACCGTCGGCTGGCGTTCGATCTTCTGGGTCAATCTGCCGGTCGGTCTGATCGCCCTGCTGCTGACCTGGCGCTACGTCCCGGAGTCCCGGGCGCCGAAGCCCCGCCGGGCCGACCCGGTCGGACAGCTGCTCGTCATCACCCTCCTCGCCTCGCTCACCTACGCGATCATCGAGTCGAGCATCGTGTTCGCCGTGGTCGCCGCCGTCGCACTGGCCGGTGTGCTGCTGTACGAGCCGAGGCGCCACGAACCCCTCATCGACCTGCGCTTCTTCCGCAGCGCCCCGTTCAGCGGAGCCACCGTCGTCGCCGTGTGCGCCTTCGCCTCACTGGCCGGGTTCCTGTTCATCAACACGCTCTACCTCCAGGAGGTCCGCGGTATGTCCGCCCTGCACGCGGGGCTGTACATGCTGCCGATGGCGGGGCTCACCCTCGTCTGCGCACCCCTGTCGGGGCGGCTGGTGGCGAGCCGGGGCCCACGCCTCCCGCTGGTCATCGCGGGGATCACGATGGCCGCGAGCGGGGTGCTGTTCGCCGCGTTCGAGGCGGAGACCTCGGAGGTGCTGCTCTTCGTCGGCTTCGTCCTGTTCGGACTCGGCTTCGGCATGGTGAACGCGCCGATCACCAACACCGCGGTCTCCGGGATGCCGCGCGCCCAGGCGGGTGTGGCCGCCGCCGTCGCCTCGACCAGCCGGCAGATCGGCCAGACGCTCGGCGTCGCCGTGATCGGGGCCGTCCTCGCCGCCGGCGTCTCCACGGCGACGTACGCCACGGACTTCGTCCCGGCCAGCCGACCCGCCTGGTGGATCCTCACCGGCTGCGGTGTGTGCGTCCTGGTGGTCGGGGTCCTGACGAGCGGCCCCTGGGCCCGCGAGACGGCCCGGAGGACGGCGGAACGACTGGGCGCGGCGGACCGGGAGCCGGCGCGGTCGGTGGCGGATGTGTGACCGGCCCTGACCGACTGACCGGCGCTACGGGCGTCCTGGCCGGTCGGGCGGGCCCGTCACGGAATCGCCGCGGGGCCCGGGGCGGCGGTCCGCCCGTTCGGCCCAGCCTCTCAGACCCCCGCGGACGCCAGAGCCTGGAGCTTCTCCAGCCGTTCACGGGACACGGCGTCCAGCGGGACATACGTCACCAGCCGGGGGCCCGCCTTCGGGCCCAGCCACAGGTTGTTGTGCTCCAGGTGCAGCAGACCCACGTGCGCGTTGTCGATGTACTTCGTCTTGCCGCCCTGGCCGACCACCTCGTGCCGCGCCCACACCTCGCGGAACTCCTGCGACGACTCCAGCCGCGCCAGCAGCGCCTTCCACGCCGGCTCGGCCAGATGCTCCGCCATCGACGCCCGGAACTTCGCCGCCATCATCCGGTTCGACGCCGCGAGGTCCACGACCGCCGACCGCCAGTCCTCGTTGGAGAAGGCCAGCACCATGCAGTTGCGGTCCTCCGGCGGCAGCGCGTCGAGATCGCACAGCAGCCGCCCGTAGGTGCGGTTGTGGGCGAGGATGTCGTACCGGCTGTTCTGGACACACGCCGGAATCGGCTCCAGCTGTTCCAGCATCAGCCGCAGTCCCGGGGTGACCGTGGGGCAGGGCGTGCCCGGCGCCGGGTCGGCCGCGCCCGCCAGGGCGAACAGATGGCTGCGCTCGCTGGAGTCGAGCAGCAACGCCCGTGCGATCGCGTCGAGCACCTGGGGCGAGACCTGGATGTCCCTCGCCTGCTCGAGCCACGTGTACCAAGTGACACCCACGGCCGAGAGCTGGGCGACCTCCTCGCGGCGCAGCCCGGGGGTGCGCCTGCGGCGGCCGCGCGGCAGACCCACCTGCTCGGGGGTGATCCGCTCGCGACGGCTGCGCAGAAAGCCCGCGAGCTCGTGCCGTCGTACGTCGGACTCCTGCGCCATCGTCGTCATACTCCCAGAGTGCCGAACGGCTCAGACCATTGCCAGGTAGTGCTTGTACCAGGATAAGAACACTCTGGTACCAGGCTGCGAGTCGGAGGATCTTCGGATGTGTGAGTGAGACACGTGTCCTTTCCCCCGTTTCCGCCCGTGCCTTCGCAGGCGACGGACCGGTGCTCGGCCCGCTCGGGCTGTTCACCCTCCTTGTCGGCGCGGCCCTTCCGCTGATCGACTTCTTCATCGTCAATGTCGCCCTGCCGACCATCGATCACGACCTCGCCGCGGGTCCCGCGATGCTGGAACTGGTCGTCGCCGGCTACGGCCTGTCTTACGCCGTTCTGCTCGTCCTCGGCGGTCGGCTCGGCGACCAGTACGGGCGCCGCCGGCTCTTCCTCGCCGGGATGGCCGCCTTCGGACTGACCTCACTCGCCTGCGGGCTGGCGCCGGACGCCTGGACCCTCGTCGGCGCGCGGGTCGCCCAGGGCGCGGCCGCCGCGCTGATGCTGCCGCAGGTGCTGGCCACGATCCAGGCGTCCACCTCCGGACAGCGCAGGGCTCGGGCCATGAGCCTGTACGGAGCGACCGCCGGTCTCGCGATGGTGGCCGGACAGATCGTGGGCGGCGTGCTCGTCGCGGCCGACATCGCGGGCAGCGGCTGGCGGGCGATCTTCCTGGTGAACGTGCCGGTCGCGCTGGCCGGCCTGGCGCTGGCGACCCGCTCGGTCCCGGCCACCCGGTCGAAGGACCCGGCGCCCGTCGATCTGCCGGGCACCGTACTGCTGACGGTCGCCCTGTTGTCGCTGCTGGCTCCGCTGACGGAGGGCCGGGCCGCCGGCTGGCCGCTGTGGACGTGGCTCGCACTCGGCGCCTTCCCGGTCGCGGCGGCGGTCTTCTGGTGGGTGGAACGGCGCTCGGACCGCCGCGGCCGCACTCCCCTGGTGCCGCCGAGCCTGTTCGCCCAGCCCTCGCTGCGCCGCGGGCTCGCGATGCTGCTGCCGTTCTCGGTCGGCTTCGGCGGCTTCATGTTCGTGATCGCGGTCGCGCTCCAGCAGGGCCTCGGCGCGGGCACGATCGCATCCGGTCTTGCGCTGGTGCCGATGGCCGTCGCCTTCTTCGTGGCGTCGCTCGCCGGGCCGCGGCTGGTGGTCCGCCACGGCACACGGATCGTGACGGCCGGCGGCGTTCTTCAGGGTCTCGGTGTCGCGGTCCTCGCGCTGACCGTGGGGTACGACTGGTCGCATCTGGCGCTGTGGCAGCTCGCTCCCGGTCTCGCCCTCGCGGGCTTCGGCCAGGGGCTCCAACTGCCCGTGCTCTTCCGCGTGGTGCTCTCCGAGGTGCCGAACGAGAAGGCGGGCGTGGGCAGCGGGGTGATGGTGACGACCCAGCAGTCCGCGCTGGCCCTGGGCGTGGCCACGCTGGGCTCGCTCTTCCTGTCGCTGACGGAGAGCTCGGGCGCCGGCCGGGCGCTGACGGTGACCCTGCTGGTGTGGCTGGGGGTGATCGCGCTGACCACGCTGCTGAGCCTGCGGCTGCCGCGCACCCTGACCTGAGCGGTGCGCCGGTACCGGGACCAGGATCCGAGGGTGTGCCCGGGCCGGACATGCCCGTGGGCCCGGACCGCCTGCGCGGTCCGGGCCCACGGTTCTGCGCCTACTGGTTCTGCTCCTCCTGCGGAGCGTCGGTGCCCTCGGCACGCTCACGCATCTTCCGCAGCAGTTCCGCCTTCTGCTCGGCGGCGGACTGCCGGTCGGCGTTGCGCGTGGGTCCGTTGGCCTGCTGTTCGGCGCGGGACAGCTTGCGTCGCTGTCCGCCGACTCCGAGAAGGTTGTTCCGGCTCTTGGCCATGGGGTTCTCCCATTCGTGGTGAGAAGTGACTTCGGAAACGTCAGACGGGGGGCGGGTCGGGCCGCCGCCCTCTCACTCGTAGATCTGGAAGAACGAAGACATGAGGGAGACGGTACCGCCTGGCGAGAGGCCGGTCATCCGAATTCGGGGCAGCGTGGCGCTCTGCGGCGACCCGGAAGCCGACCCGAACACCGTCCGCATCCACCGGACAAGTATTGAATGACAGATATTGAAATCTGTCATTCGTCATGCCAAGGTGGTGGTGTCAGCCCGTGCGGCATCTGCCGCATCTGCTGCGGCTTCTCTTCACACGACCCTTCAGGAGCCCCTCATGACCCCCACCCCCCGCCCTCTCGGCACCACCGGCCCGCTGGTCTCGCCGCTCGGCCTCGGCTGCATGGGCATGTCCGCGCTGTACGGCGAGGCCGACCGCGCCGAGTCCATCGCCACCGTCCACGCCGCCCTCGACGCCGGCATCACCCTGCTCGACACCGGCGACTTCTACGGCATGGGCCACAACGAACTGCTCGTCAACGAAGCTCTGCGCAGCGCGCCGACGGCCGCCCGCGAGAAGGCCCTCGTCAGCGTCAAGTTCGGTGCGCTGCGCGACGCCGACGGCGGCTGGTCGGGAGTCGACGGCCGGCCGGCCGCGGTGAAGAACTTCGCCGCGTACTCCCTTCAGCGCCTCGGCCGCGACCACATCGACATCTACCGGATCGCCCGCGTCGACCCCGACGTCCCGATCGAGGAGACCGTCGGCGCCATCGCCGAACTCATCGAGGCGGGCCATGTGCGCCATGTCGGCCTGTCCGAGGTCGGCGCCGCGACCGTCCGGCGGGCCGCGTCGGTGGCCCCGATCGCGGATCTTCAGATCGAGTACTCCCTGATCTCGCGCGGCATCGAGGACGAGATCCTGCCGACGACGCGGGAGCTGGGCATCGGCATCACCGCGTACGGCGTGCTCTCCCGCGGGCTGATCAGCGGCCACTTCTCGCACGACCGCGAACTGGCGCCCGGCGACTTCCGCGGCATGAGCCCGCGCTTCCAGGGCGACAACCTGCGGCACAACCTCGACCTCGTCGAGCAGCTGCGGAAGATCGCCGAGCAGAAGGGCATCACCGTCGCGCAGACCGCGATCGCCTGGGTGCTCTCCCGCGGCGAGGACATCGTGCCGCTGGTCGGCGCCCGCAGCCGGGACCGGCTCACCGAGGCCCTCGGCGCGCTCGACGTCACGCTCGACGCCGGTGAGCTCGCGGCCATCGAGGAAGCCGTCCCGGCGGGAGCGGCCGCCGGCGCGCGCTACCCCGAGGCGCAGATGGCCCACCTGGACAGCGAGCACTGAATCCGGCACCGGGGATCCGGCCGGGTACCGTCGACACCATGCCGACGAGCGAGACCCTGACGACCGAGCGCATCCTGGAAGCCACCGAGGATGTGCTGCGCCGCTACGGCCCGGCGAAGGCCACGGTCGTCGATGTCGCGCGGCTGCTCGGCGTGAGCCACGGCAGTGTGTACCGCCACTTCCGTACGAAGGCGGCACTGCGGGAAGCCGTGACGGCGCGATGGCTCGGGCGTACCGAGGACCTGCTCGCGGAGATCACCGAGGCCCCGGCGCCGTCGGCCGGGGAGAAGCTGCGGCACTGGCTGTCGGCGCTCTTCGAGGCCAAGCGCCACAAGGCCGGCGACGATCCCGAACTCTTCGCCACCTACAGCGCGTTGATCACCGAGAGCAGCGACACGGTGGACCGGCATCTGGCGCTGCTGACCGGCCAGCTCACCAGCATCGTCGAAGAGGGCGTGGCGGCGGGCGAGTTCACGGCCGGGTCACCCGCCTCGGCGGCGCAGGCGGTGTTCGTCGCGACGGCCCGCTTCCACGACCCCGTGCACGCGGCGGAGTGGCGCAGACCGGCCATCGAGGACGAATTCCGCGCGGTGTGCGACCTGTTGCTGCGGGGACTGCGCCCCTGAGACCGGCGGAGGTCAGGCCGGACGCGAGCCGGCCGACGGGTCGACGGTCGCCTGATGGACGTCGGCGAGGTGCTCCTCGGCCTTGAGCCAGGGCAGGAACTGCGCACCCTTGCGCCAGCCGCAGGTGTCACAGGTGAGCATCCGCTGCATGCCCGATTTCGCTACGTGCACGACGTGTTCGCGGCCGTGCTGGTCCCATCTGCTGACCTTGCTGGTGGTCGTGGACGGCATGGTGTCTTCTCCCGGATGACGAGTGCGCCCCAGTGTGCAGTACGGACAACATCAACAGGGGACCCTTGTCGCTCTGTTGCCCCGTACGTCGACAACCAGGCGCCCGTACGCCACCTTTCGGCCGGTCGGAGCGGTACGGGCACGGCCGTATACGCGCGCGGAAGGAATCCACGCACACACGCGAAGGCCGGCCGGGCTGCATGCCCGGCCGGCCTTCGGTGATCCCACGGGTACGTCAGCAGCCGAGGAGCCGGGCGCCGAGGTAGGACTGGATCTGGTCGAGGGAGACACGTTCCTGCGTCATCGTGTCGCGCTCGCGCACGGTGACCGCGTTGTCGTCGAGGGTGTCGAAGTCGACGGTGACGCAGAACGGGGTGCCGATCTCGTCCTGACGGCGGTAGCGGCGGCCGATGGCGCCGGCGTCGTCGAACTCGATGTTCCAGTTCTTGCGCAGGTCCGCGGCGAGGCCCTTGGCCTTCGGCGACAGCTGCGGGTTGCGGGAGAGCGGCAGGACGGCGACCTTGACCGGCGCGAGGCGCGGGTCGAGGCGCATCACGGTGCGCTTCTCCATGACGCCCTTGGCGTTCGGGGCCTCGTCCTCGTTGTACGCGTCGAGCAGGAAGGCGAGCATCGCCCGGCCGACACCGGCCGCGGGCTCGATGACGTACGGGGTCCAGCGCTCGCCGGCCTCCTGGTCGAAGTACGACAGGTCGTGGCCGGACGCCTTGGAGTGCGCCGAGAGGTCGAAGTCGGTGCGGTTGGCGACGCCCTCGAGCTCGCCCCACTCACTGCCGCCGAAGCTGAAGCGGTACTCGATGTCCGCGGTGCGCTTGGAGTAGTGGGAGAGCTTCTCCTTCGGGTGCTCGAACCAGCGCATGTTCTCCTCACGGAGACCCAGGTCGCGGTACCAGTTCCAGCGCTGCTCCATCCAGTATTCCTGCCACTGCTCGTCCTCGCCGGGCTTGACGAAGAACTCCATCTCCATCTGCTCGAACTCGCGGGTGCGGAAGATGAAGTTGCCCGGAGTGATCTCGTTCCGGAAGGACTTGCCCATCTGCGCGATGCCGAACGGCGGCTTCTTGCGCGACGTCTGCTGCACCTGGCCGAAGTTGGTGAAGATGCCCTGGGCGGTCTCGGGACGCAGGTAGGCGACCGAGCCCGAGTCCTGGGTCGGGCCGAGGTGGGTGGAGAGCAGGCCGGAGAACTGCTTGGGGTCGGTGAAGGTGCCCTTGTTGCCGCAGTTGGGGCAGTTGAGGTCGGCGAGGCCGTTCTCCGGGGCCCGGCCGTTGTGCTTCTCCTCGTACGCCTCGATGAGGTGGTCGGCGCGGTAACGCTTGTGACAGGAGGTGCACTCGGTCAGCGGGTCGGTGAAGGTGGCGACGTGGCCGGAGGCCTCCCAGACCTCGGGGGCCAGGATCACCGACGAGTCGATTCCGACGACGTCCTCGCGCGAGGTGACCATGTAGCGCCACCACTGGCGCTTGATGTTCTCCTTCAGCTCGACGCCCAGCGGCCCGTAGTCCCAGGCGGCTCGCTGGCCGCCGTAGATCTCGCTGCACGGGTAGACGAAGCCACGGCGCTTGCTGAGGCTGACGATGGTGTCGATCTTGTCGGCGGCCACGGTGCTCTCTTCATTAACGACGACGAATGTATGGGGGGTGAGGCGCGGAGCGCTTCGTTGGGGGGTGGCGGTCGGGAGACGGGCGGGCGAATGCTTCAGGTTACCGGCGGGCGCACCCCTCCAATCAAATCGGTAGGGGTACGACCGGCCCGAGGGGCCGCTCAACAGCTTTGTTGACAATCGTTTCCACTTTTGTTGAAAATGACAGTCATGAACGTACGCCGCCTGATACCCACCACCGTCGCCGCCGGAGCCGTCGCTCTCGGCCTCCTGGCCGTGTCCGCCTGCTCGACCTCCGGTGCCGCCGACGGCAAGGACGGCGACGGCAGGCTCAAGGTGGTGGCGTCGTTCTACCCCATGCAGTATCTGGCGGAGCAGATCGGCGGCAGCCATGTCGCCGTCTCCACCCTCACCCGGCCGGGCGTCGAGCCGCACGACCTGGAGCTCAAGCCCCGCCAGACCGCCGAGCTGGGCGAAGCCGGCTACATCCTCTACCTCAAGGGCATCCAGCCCGCCGTCGACAAGGCCATCGACGAGTCCGAGGCGAAGAACAAGGTCGACGCCGCCACCCTGACCGAGCTGGAGCACCACGGCACCGAGGGCGGCCACAGCCACGAGGGCGACGAGGCGGCCCACGACGAGCACGCCCACGAGGCGGAGGGCGAGGCGGGCGCCGACCCCCACATCTGGCTCGATCCCGTGAAGTACGCCGAGGTCGCCAAGGGCGTCGGGGCCTCCCTGGAGAAGGCCGACCCCGACCACGCCGCGGACTACCGGAAGAACACCACCGCGCTGGTCACCAAGCTCGACGGCCTGAACACCGCCTTCGAGCAGGGACTGAAGAACACCACGACGAAGACCTTCATCACCACACACTCCGCCTTCGGCTACCTCGCCGAGCGCTACGGCCTGGACCAGGAGGGCATCGCGGGCATCGACCCCGAGTCCGAGCCGAGCCCGGCCCGTATCAAGGCGCTCCAGACCCTGGCGAAGAAGGAGAAGGTCAGCACCGTCTTCTTCGAGACACTCGCCAGCGACAGGACCGCGAAGACCCTCGCCCAGGACACCGGGCTGAAGACGGCCGTCCTCGACCCGCTCGAGGGAATCACCGACAGGTCCCAGGGCGATGACTACATCGGCGTGATGCAGTCCAACCTCGCCGCGCTGCAGAAGGCCCTCGGCGCGAAGTGACCCATCCATCCGCAAACGGAGGCACCGTGAGCGAGCCCGTCATATCCCTCCGCGGGGCCCAGGCCTCGCTCGGCTCGCGCCCCGTGCTGCGCGGCGTCGACCTCTCCGTGGAGCGCGGTGAGGTCGTCGCACTGCTCGGCGCGAACGGCTCGGGCAAGTCGACCGCCGTACGCAGCGTGATCGGCCAGGTGCCGCTCACGAGCGGCACGATCACGCTGTTCGGCACCGAGCTGCGCCGGTTCCGCCGGTGGTCGCGCATCGGCTATGTGCCGCAGCGCACCACGGCCGCGAGCGGCGTGCCCGCGACCGTCCGCGAGGTCGTCTCCTCGGGCCGGCTCTCCCGTGCGCGCCTCGGTCTGCTCTCGCGGACCGACCGCGCGGCCGTGGACCGCGCCATCGAGCTGGTCGGCCTCACCGACCGGGCCAGGGACTCCGTGAACGCCCTGTCCGGCGGGCAGCACCAGCGGGTGCTCATCGCCCGCGCGCTCGCCTGCGAACCCGAACTGCTGATCATGGACGAGCCGATGGCGGGCGTGGACCTGGTCAGCCAGGAGATCCTCGCCGGGACGCTGCGCGAGCAGGTGGCGGCGGGGACGACCGTGCTGCTCGTGCTGCACGAACTGGGCGCGCTGGAGCCGCTCATCGACCGCGCGGTGGTGCTGCGGGACGGCTGCGTCGTCCACGACGGACCGCCGCCCCAGGCCGTGGGCCAGCACGCACTGCCCGGCCACGACCACGTACATCCGCATGCGGCCGACGAGTCGCTCCGCACGGGACTGCTGACCTGATCATGGAAATCCTCGAGACCGCCTTCATGCAGCGGGCGCTCATCGCGGCCGTACTGGTCGGCATCACCGCGCCCGCCGTCGGCATCTATCTGGTGCAGCGCCGGCAGGCGCTGCTGGGCGACGGCATCGGCCATGTGGCGATGACCGGCGTCGGCCTCGGCTTCCTGCTGTCCACCAACCCGGTGTGGATGGCGACGGCCGTCTCCGTGGTCGGCGCGATCGCGATGGAGCTGATCAGGGCGTACGGACGCACCCGCGGCGACATCGCGCTGGCGATGCTCTTCTACGGCGGCATGGCGGGCGGCGTCCTGCTGATCAACATCTCGGACACCGGCTCGACGGCCAATCTGAGCTCGTTCCTGTTCGGCTCGCTGTCCACGGTGTCCGACGAGGACCTCACGGCGATCTGTGTGCTCGCCGCGTTCGTGGTGCTCGTCTCGCTGGGCCTGCGGCGCCAGCTGTTCGCGGTCAGCCAGGACGAGGAGTTCGCCCGGGTGACGGGGCTGCCGGTGCGGGCGCTGAACCTGCTGATCGCGGTCACCGCGGCGGTGACGGTCTCGGTGGCGATGCGCGTGGTGGGCCTTCTGCTGGTCAGCGCGCTGATGGTGGTGCCCGTGGCGGCGGCGCAGCAGATCTCGCGCTCGTTCCGGGCGACGTTCGCGCTCGCGGTCGGGATCGGTGTCGCGGTCGCGCTGGCCGGCACGACCACGTCGTACTACCAGGACGTCCCGCCGGGAGCGACCATCGTCCTCCTCGCCATCGCGGTCTTCATCACGCTGACCGTGCTGGCGACCCCCCTGGCCAGACGGCGTGCCCGCACGGTCGAGGCGGCCTCGGCGGAGTGCACCGCGGACATGCCCGGCAGCCGCCGTCCCGGCGACGACGTCAAGGTCTGACCGCGGGCCTGGCAGAATTGGGCCCGACAGCATGTGCGGGCGAAGCGAGGAGGCACCTGTGGTGACGGCGCCAACCGGCGGGAACCCCGCCCCAGTGCGAGGCCGGTCGACCCGGCAGCGTGCCGCGGTGGCGGCGGCGCTCGACGAGGTGGACGAGTTCCGCAGCGCGCAGGAGCTTCACGACATGCTCAAGCACCGCGGCGATTCTGTCGGTCTGACCACGGTCTACCGCACCCTTCAGTCGCTGGCGGACGCCGGCGAGGTGGATGTCCTGCGTACCAGTGACGGCGAGTCCGTCTACCGGCGCTGCTCGACGGACGACCACCACCATCACCTGGTGTGCCGGGTGTGCGGCAAGGCGGTGGAGGTCGAGGGTCCCGCGGTCGAGCAGTGGGCCGAGACGATCGCCGCGCAGCACGGCTATGTGAACGTGGCGCACACCGTCGAGATCTTCGGCACCTGCGCGGAGTGCGCGAGCGCCGCTGCGCAGGCCTGACCCGGCAACGGCGCGCCCCGGTCCGGGGCGCGCCTCCCCGCTAGCGGTCGTAACAGTCGTACGTGCCGTCGGCGTTGCGGGCGACGCTGTTGCTGTCGCCGCAGTGCAGGGCCGGTGCGAGCGTGTTCAGACGCCACACCAGCGATACGGCCAGACACGCGGTGGCGAGAACGGCGAGGCGGGAGCGGCGGCCGGCGAACACCATGGCCGCCGCGGTCGCCACCGCCGCCGCGCGCAGAAAGAAGTACGCGATATCGGCGCGGTTCTCACGGAGGCCGTCGAGCGTCTCCATCTCGAACGTGAACACGAAGCTCAGGTAGGTGGCGAGCGCCGCGACCACGAAGAGCGCGACGCTGCCACATCCCCGGCCGGTCACGCAGTGGTGCCCTCGGGGCGGCCGCGCATCGCTTCCAGCTCCTCGTTCGGGATGGCACCGCCGAAGCGGCGGTCCCGCTGGGCGTACTCCAGGCAGGCACGCCACAGATCACGCCGGTCGAAGTCCGGCCACAGCACGTCCTGGAAGACCATCTCGGCGTAACTGCTCTGCCAGATCAGGTAGTTCGAGGTGCGCTGCTCGCCGCTCGGACGCAGGAACAGGTCGACGTCCGGCATGTCCGGGTAGTACAGGTACTTCTGGAACGTCTTCTCGTTCACCTTCGACGGGTCCAGCTTCCCCGCCGCCACATCGCGCGCGATGCCCTGCGCGGCGTCCGCGAGCTCGGCGCGGCCGCCGTAGTTCACGCAGAAGTACAGCGTCATCGCGTCGTTGTCCTTCGTCTGCTCCTGGGCGATCTGGAGCTCCTGGACGACCGACTTCCACATCTTGGGCATCCGGCCGACCCAGCGGATACGGATACCGAGCTCGTTCATCTCGTCACGGCGGCGGCGGATGACGTCACGGTTGAAGTTCATCAGGAAGCGCACCTCGTCGGGCGAGCGCTTCCAGTTCTCGGTGGAGAAGGCGTAGAGGGAGAGGTTCTTCACTCCCATCTCCAGGCAGCCCTTGAGCACGTCCAGCACGACGGCCTCGCCGACCTTGTGGCCCTCGGTGCGGGGCAGGCCGCGCTCCTTGGCCCAGCGGCCGTTGCCGTCCATCACGCACGCCACATGGCCCGGCACCAGCTCGCCCGGGATCTTCGGCGGGCGGGCGCCGGAGGGGTGCGGCTCGGGGACCTTGTACTCGCGGCGGGACCGGCCCAGGATTCCGCGTCGTGCCATGCGGCTCACATCTCCTATTTCTGCTACTTCTCGACGTACCGGAGGGAGCGCAGTCCGCGCTCCAAGTGCCAGTGCAGATAGGCGGACACCAGTCCGCTGCCCTCCCTGACGTGGCGCGCCTCGCACGCATCCGCCGTGGGCCAGTCGCCGGTCAGCAGCGCGCTGAGCAGTGCGATGGCCTCCGCAGAGGGTACGACGCTGCCGGGCACCCGGCAGTCGCCGCATATGACGCCGCCCGCGGCCACGGAGAAGAAGCGGTTCGGCCCGTGGAGGCCGCACTTCGCGCAGTCGTCGAAGCTGGGCGCGTAGCCGTTGACGGCGAGGGAGCGCAGCAGGAAGGCGTCCAGGATCAGGTGGGGGGCGTGCTCGCCGCGGGCGAGGGTGCGCAGCCCGCCGACGAGGAGCAGGTACTGCTGGACGGCCGGCTCGCCCTCGTGGTCGGTGAACCGTTCGGCGGTCTCGAGCATGGCGGTGCCGGCGGTGTAGCGGGCGTAGTCGGAGACGATACCGCCGCCGTAGGGGGCGATGGTCTCGCTCTGGGTGCACAGCGGCAGCCCGCGGCCGACGAGCTCGCTGCCGCGGGCGAAGAACTGCACGTCGACGTGCGAGAAGGGTTCGAGCCGCGCGCCGAACTTCGACTTGGTCCGCCGAACCCCGCGGGCGACGGCCCGCACGCGCCCGTGCCCACGCGTGAGCAACGTGATGATGCGGTCGGCCTCGCCCAGCTTCTGGGTGCGCAGCACGACACCGTCGTCACGGAAAAGACTCACCGCACACCCCCACCCGCCCACGACCGGGGGCCCGGGGGTGGCCCCCGGATGAGCACAGCATGATGCGGTCGGCCTCGCCCCACTTCTGGGTGCGCAGCACGACACCGTCGTCACGGAACAGGCTCATGCGCTCCATTCTCCCGTACGCGGTCCTCTGCGCGGCTCTCAGGGCCGAACCCGTGGGGTACCGGGCCCCGAGGCCCGCCGCCGGGCCGACGCGGGGCGCGCCGGGGGGAACGCTCGTACAGTGGAATCAGCCGGTTCCCCCGCCGCAGCGCCCGCCCACCCCTGGGCCGCCTGCCGCCCCGGAGCCGGCCGACACCCCTTCACCCCGAGCAACGCCCACCCGGCGCTGATCCATCACGAAGGGCAGTGACATGCAACTCGCTTACGACTATCCCCTGCTGGGGGCCATGTGGACGATCCTCTGGATCTCCCTGTGGGTGCTCTGGTTCTTCCTGCTCTTCCGGATCATCGGCGACATCTTCCGGGACGACACGCTCAGCGGCGGGATGAAGACCGTCTGGCTCCTGTTCGTCATCCTGCTCCCCTTCCTCGGAGTCTTCGTCTACGTCGTCGCCCGGGGCCGCGGCATGGGCAAGCGTGAGCAGAAGCACGCCGAGGACCAGAAGAAGGTCCTCGACGAGTACATCCGCAGCACCGCCGGTGGCCCGAGCGAGGTGGAGCAGCTCGCGAAGCTGTCCGAGATCCGGGCCCGCGGCGACATCTCGGACGCGGAGTTCAACCGCGCGAAGGAGAAGATCCTGCACTGAGAAGGCACACCGCCCGCCCCGAAGAGCGTCGGCTCACGCCTCCAGGCGCTCTTCGAGGCGCACGGTGACCGAGTCGCCCGCCTCCTTGCCGATCGCCTTGCGTACATCCGCCTTCACCGGCAGCTTGTGGGTGCCGTTCCCCAGCGCCATGAAGGAGCTGCGGAACGGGTGGCCGTCGATGGTGCCGCGGACCTTCACCAGGCCCCGGGTGCCGAAGTACTCCACCGACTCCGGCCATACGAGATAGGTCCAGCCGCCCTTGTTCGGGCTCTTCACCAGGGTGGCGGTGAACTGCTTGTTCATGACGGTGCCCTCACAGTCCTGTCGTCGGCTCTGCAGGATGGACCGCCGGGGGGGCCGGAACTCATCGCAGCCGTCGGCCCTGCCGCTTCTCCCGTGAGTGGCCGCCCCGCAGCCGCGTCATCTCCGCGTCCTTGCCGATCGCCCGGGCCAGCACCACGCCGAGGATGATGAGGGCGACGCCGAACCACGACGCCGACGCGTCGAAGACCAGGGCGAGGACGCCCATCGGGATGAGCAGGCCGGCCAGCGGGGTCAGCAGATGCCGGACCGGCGGCGGGTGCCCGTCGGACCGGCGGCTGCGGACGACCTGCGGGTACCACTCGGTGAAGCTCACCGCCATGACGATCGCCGCGATCTGGATGACCCAGCCCGTCCAGAGATTGTTCGGGTTGTGCAGCACCAGATCGCCGTAGCCGCCCGCGATGGCCGACACCAGGAAGGCGAGGCCCCAGGCGCCCGTGATCACCTGGTTGGCCCGGCGGAATTCGGGCGAGTCCCAGTACTCCCTGCCGACCCGCTCCTGTGCGTACTGCAGGGTGAACGGTGTCCCGGCGGCCATGGAGCCGAACGCGATGAGCACCAGCGCGAGGTTGGACAGCTCACCCGCGTACGTCTCCAGCCAGTGGAGCGTGCCTGGGGAGGCCATGACTCCGATGACGGCCAGCACGGCGAAGAACGCGATGTCCGACACTTCCAGGATCTTGACCGACCTGCCGCGGCGGAGCACCCGCCCGAGCACCACGAGCAGCACCGCCACCGCGAGGGCGAGGCTCACGGCCAGTTCGTAGCGCCCGGGTCCGACCAGCACCGAGAAGATGATCCACGGGGACATCCCGATGATGGGGCTGTCCAGCGCGGCATCCAGCCTGCCACCGGGTGCCGAGCCTGCGGCAGCGTTCATGGGCGCGCCCCTTCGCCGGGCCGGTCTGCCCCGGCGCTCCTGTCCCGCCGCGGCCGGTGTCGGCGGCCGGCGGGGTTTCCTGGTACCAGCGTGCAGCGGGATCCCGGTCGATGCGACGTGAGGGCGTCCGGTTAGGGTGTCCTTACCTATGCCGCTCCAGGCTTCAGGTCATAGATCAGGCTTATGGGCTCATAGGCATGTGACGGGTACCGCGGCAGCAGCGTCGTTGCCAGGGTGAACAGGCAAGACATCCCTGCCATCCCACGACCCGCACCGCTGTCCCGCCCCGTGGACCACGCTCGAAGGGAACATTCCATGCCCCGCCCTCTGCGGATCGCGATCGTCGGTGCCGGCCCGGCCGGAATCTACGCCGCCGACGCCCTGCTGAAGTCCGAGGCCGCGGTCGAGCCCGGCGTCTCCATCGACCTCTTCGAGCGGATGCCCGCACCGTTCGGGCTGATCCGCTACGGCGTCGCGCCCGACCACCCGCGCATCAAGGGCATCATCACCGCGCTGCACCAGGTGCTCGACAAGCCGCAGATACGCCTCTTCGGCAACGTCGACTACCCGAGCGACATCGGCCTGGACGATCTGCACGAGTTCTACGACGCGGTGATCTTCTCCACGGGCGCCGAGGCGGACCGGGCGCTGGACATCCCGGGCATCGAGCTGGACGGCTCGTACGGAGCGGCCGACTTCGTCTCCTGGTACGACGGCCACCCGGAGGTGCCGCGCGAGTGGCCGCTGGAGGCCGAGAAGGTGGCCGTCCTCGGTGTCGGCAACGTGGCCCTGGACGTGGCCCGCATCCTGGCGAAGACCGCGGACGAGCTCCTGCCGACGGAGATCCCGCCGAACGTGTACGCCGGACTCGCCGCCAACAAGGCCCTCGAGGTGCACGTCTTCGGCCGGCGCGGGCCCGCGCAGGCCAAGTTCAGCCCGATGGAGCTGCGCGAGCTCGACCACTCGCCGAACATCGAGGTCATCGTCGACCCCGAGGACATCGACTACGACGAGGGCTCGATCGCCACCCGCCGCGCCAACAAGCAGGCGGACATGGTGGCGAAGACGCTGGAGAACTGGGCGATCCGCGATGTCGGCGACCGCCCCCACAAGCTCTTCCTGCACTTCTTCGAGTCGCCCGTCGAGGTCGTCGGCGAGGACGGCAAGGTCGTCGGTCTGCGGACCGAGCGCACACAGCTCGACGGCACCGGCAACGTCACCGGCACCGGCGCCGTGCGCACCTGGGACATCCAGTCCGTGTACCGCGCGGTCGGCTACCTCTCCGAGGAACTGCCCAAGCTGCCCTTCGACTTCCTCACCGGCACGGTCCCGCACGAGGGCGGCCGTGTGATCGAGGCCGGCGAGCACCTTCGGTCGACGTATGTGACCGGCTGGATCAAGCGCGGCCCGGTCGGCCTCATCGGCCACACGAAGGGCGACGCGAACGAGACGGTCGCCAACCTCCTGGACGACCACGCGGGCGGCCGGCTGCACACGCCCGTCGCGCCGGGCCCGGAGGCCGTCGTGGCGTTCCTGGAGGACCGCAATGTCCGCTACACCACCTGGGACGGCTGGTACCGGCTGGACGAGGCAGAGCGGGCGCTGGGCGAGGCCGAGGGACGCGAGCGCGTGAAGATCGTCGAGCGCGACGAGATGCTGAAGGCGAGCGGCGCCTAGGGCCTTCCGTCCGGATCGGGCCGGGTCTGCCCGCAGGGCGGAGAGGGCCTGATCCGGCGCGGTGGGGGCACCTCCCGCGCCCGCAGGGCTACGAAGGAGTGCGCGCTCGGGCAAGCCCCGGCGCCGGAGGCCCTGAGCTAGAACGGGGTGCGTGCGGTCGCGAGCAGCCGCGCCGTATCGTCCGCGCACAGTTGCAGCGCGGCGCCCACCGTCGTGAGGACCTCGCGCTCCGCCGTGGTGTAGGGCCCGTCCGCGAGGGCGATGTGTGCGCCCTGGAGCAGGATGGACTCCCGCCCGGCGGCGGCCAGGTGCGGGGCGAGCGGTTCGAGGGCCTCGTGCAGTTCGATGGCGAGCGCCGCGCCGTAGGGCCCGGTGTCGGTGACGAAGCGGCCGGTGTCCGCGGCGAGCGCCTCGATCAGTCCGGTGAGCTGGTCCTCGGTGCAGTCGTCGAGGCCTGCCGCGCGCACGGTGGCGACGGCGGTCTCGCGCACCGGCCGGGAGGAGGTGCCGCCGGAGGCGAGGACGGCGAGCGCGACGGTGTGGACGGCGTCCCGCAGCATCGCGGAGAAACGGGCGGTGGTGGGGTGGTCGAGGGCGTCCATGCCGAAGTGCCCGTGGCAGGCGGCGCACTCGACGACGGGGCCGGCGGAGCCGCGGGACAGCAGCGGAACACCGAGCAGGGTGAAACGTCGACGGCCTGTGCGCCGCCGGTAGTTGCGGTCGCCTCCGCAGCCGGGGCAGAAGAACTCCCCGTCGCCGACGGTGTTCCACGAAGTGTGAATGCCGCAGACCATCACTTTTCGGCCGAATACCCCACGGTCTGCCCGCACCTCACACCTCCGTAACCGTCCGGCAACATTGCCGCGTTGACGTGATGTTAGCCACACCGATGTTGTGCCGTCAGCACCCCGGCGGCAGTACGCCAGGACATGGCCGATTTCCCCGCCCTTCACCACGGCGCACGACGGCGCGTTCCGGACGCACCGCGCCCCCGGCCCTCCGTGGTGGGAGGCCGGGGGCGCGGTGGAAAGTGAACCCGCTCAGCGGGCCGCGCGGTTGACGGCCGAGACGACCGCCTTCAGCGAGGCGCGCGTGGTGTTGGCGTCGATGCCGATGCCCCACAGCACCTTGCCGTCGATCGCGCACTCGATGTACGAGGCGGCCTGCGCGGACGCGCCCTCGCTCATCGTGTGCTCGGTGTAGTCCAGCAGGCGGGCGTCCACGCCCACCGCGTTCAGCGCGTCGAAGAACGCGGAGATCGGACCGTTGCCCGAACCGGTCAGCACGGTCTCGGTGCCGTCCACGACCGCCTCGACGGTCAGGGTGTCGATCCCGTCGGTGTCGGTGGTGGTCTGACCGGACCGCAGCTGGATACGGCCCCAGCGAGCCGCGCCGTCCGCCGGGTTCGGCAGGTACTCGTCCTGGAAGACCGTCCAGATGTCCTTCGGGGTGACCTCGCCGCCCTCGGTGTCCGTCTTCGCCTGGATGATCTTCGAGAACTCGATCTGCATCCGGCGCGGCAGGTCCAGCTTGTGGTCGTTCTTCAGGACGTAGGCGATACCGCCCTTGCCGGACTGCGAGTTGACCCTGATGACCGCCTCGTAGGAACGGCCGACGTCCTTGGGGTCGATGGGCAGATACGGCACGGCCCACTCGATCTCGTCGACGGACCTGCCCTGGGCGGCCGCGTCGGCGTCCCGCGCGTCGAAGCCCTTCTTGATGGCGTCCTGGTGGGAGCCGGAGAAGGACGTGTAGACCAGGTCGCCCGCGTAGGGGTGGCGCGGGTGGATCTCCATCTGATTGCAGTACTCGCTGGTCCGACGGATCTCGTCGATCTGCGAGAAGTCGATCTGCGGGTCCACACCCTGCGAGAACAGGTTCATGCCCAGCGTCACCAGGTCGACGTTGCCGGTGCGCTCACCCTGGCCGAACAGGCAGCCCTCGATCCGGTCCGCGCCGGCCATGATCGCCAGCTCGGCGGCGGCGACGGCGGTGCCCCGGTCGTTGTGCGGGTGCACGGACAGGCAGACGTACTCGCGCCGGGTCAGGTTGCGCGACATCCACTCGAAGCGGTCGGCGTGCGTGGAGGGAGTCGAACGCTCCACCGTGGCGGGCAGGTTGAGGATGATCTCGCGGCCGGCCTCGGGCTGCCAGACGTCGCAGACGGCCTCACAGACCTCCAGCGCGAAGTCCAGCTCCGTGTCGGTGAAGATCTCCGGGCTGTACTGGTAGCCGAAGGTCGTCTCCGGGCCCAGGATCTTCTCGGCGTACTCCATCACCAGGCGCGTGCCGTCCACGGCGATCTGCTTGATGTCGTCCTTGGACCCGCGGAAGACGACCCGGCGGAAGGTGGGCGCGGTGGCGTTGTACAGGTGCACGGTCGCGCGGTGGGCGCCCTTCACGGACTCCACGGTGCGCTCGATCAGGTCCTCGCGTGCCTGCGTCAGGACGGAGATCGTCACGTCCTCGGGGATCGCGCCCTCTTCGATGATGGAGCGGACGAACGCGAAGTCCGTCTCGCCGGAGGAGGGGAATCCGACCTCGATCTCCTTGTAGCCCATGCGTACCAG
Source organism: Streptomyces sp. CA-251247 (assembly GCF_050952975.1). Lineage (NCBI taxonomy): Bacteria > Bacillati > Actinomycetota > Actinomycetes > Kitasatosporales > Streptomycetaceae > Streptomyces > Streptomyces sp. CA-251247. Next base: position 2,711,615 of record NZ_CP191861.1, read on the forward strand.
CAGGTCGAACATCTCGCGCTTGCGGGCGGGCGACATCGGGTCGATGAGGGCCTGGTTGCCGTCGCGCAGATCGGTCGACAGCCAGCGCGGCGCCTTGGTGATCCGGTTCTCCGGCCAGGTCCGGTCGGGGATGTCCACGGCGTCGTAGCGGCCGTACTTGTGGATCGGCATCCCGGACGGCTTCTGGGTGTGGGTCGCGTTGGTGACAGGCGTGGGGCGACCGACAGAAGTGTCAGACATTGCGTAGGGCTCCTCGGGGGTCCAGATTCAGGACGGCCGACGGGTCGAAGCAGCACCAGATCCCGCGGGGAGGGAGTCGGCCTACGACTACAGGCCCTCGCCGCGGCAGCTAAGGAGAAGCAGCCCGAAACGCATGATGAGAGGCAGCCTAGCCGAGCGGGGCGGGGACGGCGGTCCTGTCCCAGTATGCGGGACGACTCTTCGGTAACGGCCAAACGGTGATCCATCACTCCATTTCACTCATCATGGTGGCAACTAGTGACAAGCGAGTAACTCAGTGCCACATTGCCAGACATGGCTGACATCCATCCCGTTTTCTGCACGATCGTGCCGCCCCACGTCCTCGACAAGCTCGCCCGGGCGGATGACCCCGCGCTCGCCGGCCCCGCCCGCCGCACCCTGGAGTCGGACGCCGCACAGCGCACGCGCCGCCGGCTGACCACCGTCATCGGCGCCGCCGCCGCGCTCCCGCCGGCCGGCGCGGCCGCCGACCGCCCGCAACGCACGATCCACGACTGCGGCCACGGCACGGTGCTGCCGGGCGAGAAGGTACGCGGCGAGGGCGACGACCCCGGCAAGGATGCGACAGTGAACCGCGTCTACGCGGGCCTCGGCGCCACGTTCGAGCTGCTGCTTTCCGCGTACGGGCGCAACTCCCTCGACGGCGAGGGCCTGCCCCTGAGCGCGAGCGTCCACTACGACGAGAACTACGGGAACGCGTTCTGGGACGGCGAGCAGATGGTGTTCGGCGACGGGGACGGGGAGATCTTCCTCGACTTCTCGCTCCCGGTCGACGTGATCGCCCACGAACTGGCGCACGGCCTGACCCAGTACACGGCGAACCTGAGCTACTTCGGCCAGCCCGGAGCGCTGAACGAGTCGATGTCGGACGTGATGGGCTCGCTGGTCAAGCAGTACACGCTCGACCAGACCGCGGACCAGGCGGACTGGCTGATCGGCGCGGGCCTCCTGGCCCCGCGGGTGACGGGCGTGGCACTGCGCTCCATGAAGGAGCCGGGCACGGCGTACGACGACGACGTCCTCGGCAAGGACCCACAGCCGGCGACGATGGACCAGTACGTCCGCACGGGCCGGGACAACGGCGGTGTGCACATCAACTCCGGCATCCCGAACCACGCGTTCTGCCTGCTGGCCACGCAGCTCGGCGGCAAGGCGTGGGAACGGGCGGGACAGATCTGGTTCGACACCCTGACGGGCGGCGGGCTGACGGTGGACGCGGACTTCGCGTCGTTCGCGCGGGCGACGGTGTCGGCGGCGACGTCGCGATTCGGGGAGGGGGAGGAGCTGGACGCGCTGCTGAAGGCGTGGTCGCAGGTGGGGGTCCCGACGACGACGCCGCGGGAGGTCTGACCTCCGGCTTGTCCTCAATCGCCGGACGCACATCCAGCCCCGCCGGCGATTGAGGCGCGGGGTCCGGGGCGGAGCCCCGCAGCGGGCCCGCGCCGCGTAGTCACCTGCGGACCGGACTGTCCCGCATGCCCGGCGGGCATGTCCTCAAGCGCCGGACGGGCTGGAAATGCAACCCCTTGACCGGGCAACCCAGCCTCGGTGCGGGTACTCAGCCGGCCCAATCAAGCCCCGCCGGCGATTGAGGCGCGGGGTCGTAGGGGCTAGAACGGAACCCATGCGTATCCACGTCCACCGCACCGGCGGCTTCGCCGGGATCGAGCGGGTCGCCGAAGTCGACACCACCGGCCGCCCCGACGCCTCAACCTGGCACGACCTCGCAGAACAGGCCCTCGCCGGCGGCCGGACCGGCTTCCCCGGCGAGGTCGCCGACGGGTTCAGTTACCGCATCACCGTCGACGGGCGGACCGTCCGGTGCGCAGACCCCCGTCTGTCCGAGGCTCAGCGCACCCTGATCTCACGCGTGCTCAAGGAAGGTGCCTGACCGGCTCAGAACCCCAGCTTGCGCAGCTGCTTGGGATCCCGCTGCCAGTCCTTCGCGACCTTGACGTGCAGGTCCAGGAAGACCGGCGTACCCAGCAGCGCTTCGATGTGCTTGCGGGACTTCGTGCCGACTTCCTTCAGGCGCTTGCCCTTCGGGCCGATGATGATGCCCTTCTGGCTCGGGCGCTCGATGTAGACGTTGGCGTGGATGTCCAGCAGCGGCTTGTCCGCCGGGCGGTCCTCGCGCGGCAGCATCTCCTCGACCACGACCGCGATCGAGTGCGGCAGCTCGTCCCGTACACCTTCCAGCGCGGCCTCGCGGATCAGCTCCGCGACCATGACCTGCTCGGGCTCGTCGGTGAGGTCGCCCTCGGGGTAGAGCGGCGGGCCCTCGGGGAGCAGCGGGGTGAGCAGGTCGGCCACCAGCTGCACCTGCTTGCCGCCGACCGCCGAGACGGGGACGATCTCCGCCCACTCCATGCCCAGCTCCTTGCCGAGCTGGTCGATCGCGATCAGCTGCTCGGCGAGGGTCTTGGAGTCGACGAGGTCGGTCTTGGTGACGATCGCGACCTTCGGCGTCTTCTTGATCCCGGCGAGCTCCTTGGCGATGAACCGGTCGCCGGGGCCGAGCTTCTGGTCGGCGGGCAGGCAGAAGCCGATGACGTCGACCTCGGCCCAGGTGGTGCGGACGACGTCGTTGAGCCGCTCGCCGAGCAGGGTCCTCGGCTTGTGGAGGCCGGGGGTGTCCACCAGGATCAGCTGCGCGTCGGGCCGGTGCACGATGCCGCGCACGGTGTGCCGGGTCGTCTGCGGCCGGCTGGAGGTGATGGCCACCTTCTGGCCGACCAGAGCGTTCGTCAGGGTGGACTTGCCCGCGTTGGGACGGCCGACGAAGCAGGCGAAGCCGGCCCGATGGGGGGCCTCGGAGGACTGGGTAGGAACGCTCATGGCGCCCATTGTCCCTGATGTCAGGCGCCCCTGGGCACGCGCGCCCTGCCATGCCTGACTCTGGCCCATACGCCCGCGCCCGCGACGGCCACGACGAGCACCACGGCGACGAGCCACGGAAGCGCGAAGAAGGTGACCCCCGCGGACTCCCGGACGTCCCGCGCGCTGGCCGTGAGCCGCACCTCGCCCCACTCCAGCCGGGGTGCGCCCGCCCACCGTTCGGTGAGCCGGATCTTCTGCCGCGGCAGGAGTTCGGAGGGGATCGTGGTCAGCTTCCGGCTGAGCAGGTCGCGTCCGAAGAGGCCTTCGGCCTTGAGGGCGACCCGGGGGTTGAGGGTGACGTTGCCCCGGTTGTGGAGGGTGTACGAGATCACGGCGTTGCTCTCGCCGGCGCCGGGCACCAGCGACTGGTCATGGGTGAGCCGGACGTCCTCGACGGACAGGGCGGGCACGGTCGGGCCGTTCACCCGCAGGTAGACGCGGGCGCCCACCGCCTGCCGGATGCCGACGGCGACCGAGCTCGTGGAGGGGCTGATCCGCTCGTCGAGTGCGACCAGCGCGCCGGGATGGTCGCCGGGCTCGGCGGTCTCCGGGACGGTGACGGTGTACGGCACGGTGACCGATCCGCGGGCAGGGACGGTGACGCGGTCGCGTTCGGGCCTGGCCCAGGCACCGACACCGCGCTGCTTCTCGTTCGGTGCGCGTACAGCGAATCCGCCGTCCCGCGCGGTGTTGTAGGCGTCCGCCGCGTACAGCCGGAAGGTGAGCGGGGCGGCGCTCTTGTTGGTGACGGTGACCCGGTCGGTCAGGGTGGTGCCGGGTTCGGCCGAGAGATAGAAGTACGGCCGCGCGCCCAGCTGCGACGAGGCGGGATAGACGGACCAGTTGCCGTTGTCCGCGGCCCGGGCCGTCGGCGCCGGGCCGAACAGCAGCAGGGCCAGCAGGGGCAGGCCGAGCAGCGGCAGAACGGCGTACAGCTTGCGCATGAGCTCATCCCCCAGGGACGAGGCGGGCCGACCGGGTGCGCGCCCGGCCCGCCGTTCTGTTCGCCGGCTCAGGTGAGCGTGAGCGTCAGCACGCCGGAGTAGGTGCCGGGTGCGGTGAACGCCGGCACGTTCAGCGAGACCTTGGCGTCGACGGTGAACTCACCACCGGTGACGGCCCCGTTGGGCGTGGAGGCGAGCGTGGCACCCCCGCTGCCGACCGGTCCGGGGGATCCGGCCGCGCAGGTGCTCGGGCTGCCCTGCTTGGTGGCACAGGCCGGTGTCCAGCCGAGCTCACCGGCGCCGATCCTGCCGCCGGGGCCCGTGAAGTCGGTGACCTTGCCCGTCAGGGACCAGCCCGCGGGACCGCCGCGGAAGTCCTTGACCGTCACCGTCCGCAGATCGCCGCCCGCGGCCCCGCCCGTACCGAAGTCGACCGCCGAGAGTTCGACGGTGTCACCGGCCTGGGACATGGACAGCGTGCCCGCTGCGACCGAGGCGCTGAGCTTCTGGCTGTTCTCCGGGAGCGGGGTGTCGTCGACGACGGTGTACGCCGCCGGCCCCGCGCCCTTCTCCGCACTCCAGGCGCCGCCCTCGTACGCGACGATGCCGGTGGTCGCCAGGTCACCGACCTGGAGAGTGGCGGTGAATCCGCCGGCCGCGTCGGAGGTGATCGTCGTTCTGTCGGCGGTCTCGGCCGCCCCGGCCCGTCCGACGACGGTGATGTCGGTGAGCGGGCTGAACTTGGCACCGGTGACCGTGACATCGTCCCCCGGGTTCCCGGAGGCCGTGCCCAGCTGGACGGTGCGCTCGTTGGCCCCCGGCTGGTCCGTCGCGACGACCGTCTCGGAGACGGGCGCGGGCGGATCGGTCACGGTGCAGGGGGTGTCCAGCTCCATGATGTAGCTGGTGTGGATGTTGTAGTCGCCGGGCGAGAGGCTGATCGAGCCGGCCGCGGTGACCGTGAAGGTGCCGGTCATCGAGAACGGCGGGAACGCGCCCTTGCCGGGCACGGGCGGGTTCTTCTTGGGCCCGGTGACGGTGACGCTGCCCGTCTGGGCGCCGCCGAGCGTGACCTTGCCGCTGGGCGTCATGATGTCGGCCGGGAGGGCGAGGTCGACGGGGTTGCTGGCCGCGGGCTTGGTGACGGTGTAGGTGACCGTGACCGTGTCGCCGACCTTGGGAGCGGCCTTGTCGACGGTGATCTGGGCGGTCGTGGTGCCGTCGATCGGCGGGATGCCGGCGATGGGCGGCGGTACGCAGTGGGTCGGGAAGTCCACCGGGGCGGCGGCCGCGGTGAGCGCGTTCGCGGGTGCGGCGAGTGCCGCGGTGCCGGCGATCAGGGCGACCGCACCCAGGGCGGCGGTCCAGCGCCGCCGGCGGGCGGATCTTCGGGCAACTGGTCTTCGGGCGGTTGGTCTTCGGGTGTCCGACGCCATGTGATGGCCCCCTTCGGGAGGGATGCAGGGGGCCATTGACGGGTCGGCGTCGCAAGAAGTCAATGCCGTCGAACAGCGCTGCCTGATGACCCATCAGATGCTGTCAAGATCCGGACCGGCCGTTGCGCCATGATCCCCGTATGCGCAGGCCGGAAGGGGAACCGGCGGCACCGGGAAGGTCTGTACCGGGCGTCTCCCGTCGCGGGAGCCCCGGCCGGGTCACTCGAACAGGAGCGGGGCCCGGCTCCGCCCCGGCGGGCCGGGCCATGCCGTCTCAGCCGGCGGTGACCGTGGACCTGAGGCCGCCGTCGGGGCCCGCGAGCAGCACCGGCGTCTGCGGACCTGCGAGGTCGCGGACCGCCGCACGGTCCGCGTCCGCGACGGCGTCCGCGTCGCCGACGACCGCCGCGGCCTCCAGTGAGGTCGCACCGCTCGCGACCGCCATCGCAACCGCGGTCTGCAACGCGCTCAGCTTCAGCGACTCCAGCGTCACCGTGCCCGCGGCGTACGTGCGGCCGGTCTCGTCCCGTACCGCCGCGCCCTCCGGCACACCGTTGCGGGCGCGTACGCTGCGCGCCAGAGTGATGATCTTGCGGTCCTCGGGGGCGAGGTCGGTGCTCTGCGTCATGTCCGCGAGCATAGATCCCAGGCCGGCGCGGGGTCCTGCGGGGCTGCGCCCCGACCCCGCGCCGGCGGGCCCGGCGTCAGCCCTGGACGCCCTCGACGAACTTGTCGCCCGCTCGCTCGGCGAGATCGCCGAAGGCCGCGCCCGCGGCCTTGTCACCGGGGACGTACGCGAGACGCGAGACGCCGGTGCCCTGGTGCATCACCAGCATGTGCGAGGTGATGCCCTGGCCGAAGCCCGGGATCTCCATCGTCATCTTGAAGGTGTACGACGTCTCGCCGGCCGTCGGCCCGGAGAGCTTCTCGACCTTCACCGGGTACCCGTCCTCACCGGTCACCTTGAAGCCGGTGCAGCCGTCGAGCGCCGGGCCGAACGCCTTCACGAAGTCCGCGGCGCCGGTGCCGGGGAAGGTCATGACCTGCTGGCTGAGGATGTTGAAGCCCTTGGCGTCGGTGAAGTCCTGGCCACCGCCCATGGTCGCCCCCGCGACCTTGTCGGCGAGCAGGTCGGCGACCGGCTGGCACACGGGCTTGTCCGCCTTCGGCGGCGCCTCGTCCGTGGCCGGAGCGGCGGCGTCGGCCTTCCAGCCGGCCGGCAGGTCCTTGACCGCCAGCGTGGCGGCCTTCATCTGCGCGGCCGTCAGCACGGTGGCCGACTTCCCGGCGCCCTTGTCGGCGCCGTCCTTGGCCGTGTCCTGACCGGCCGATGAGGCCGGCTTCTTGTCGTCGTCCGACGAACCGCAGGCCGCTGCCGTGAGGCAGAGCGCGGAGGCAGTGAGAACTGCGGCCGTGGCGCGGCCGAAACGCGTACGCATGATGCGGTGACTCCCCTGAATTCCTGATCCCAACGGGGAGCTTCCCCCCTCCCCTGTAACGCGCAGAGGATACACATTCCTCCAGGTCAGCCCGCGATGGGGTACATCGTGTACGTGTACCCGCCGGGCTGGTCGCGGAAGTGGCCACCGCGCAGGGGGACTTCGGCCTCACAGGAGTCGGGGCCGTGGCCCCGGGCGCTCAGGCCCGGTCCAGCCGCAGCCGGACCGCCTTCGGCAGCCCGGCCACCACCAGGTCGTACGAGTCCTCGATCAGCTCCCGGACGAGGCGGTCCGGGAGCTGTGCCACCGTCACCGTGTTCCAGTGGCGCTTGTTCATGTGCCAGCCCGGCACGATCGCCGAGTGCTCCGCCCGCAGCTGCACGGCCATCTCGGGCTCGCACTTCAGGTTCACCGTCAGCGGCTCCCCGTCCAGCGCGGAGAGCGCGAACAGCTTTCCGGCGACCTTGAACACCGACGTCTCGGGTCCGAAGGGGAACTCCTCCGCCGCGTCGTTGAACTCCAGGCAGAACGCTCTCAGTTCGCTCGGCGTCATGCGGCGTTCTCACCCTCGGGGCTCTGCGGCACCGGCTCCGCCAGCACCGTGACGATCTTGTTGCGGCGGCCGGCCGGAGACTCGGCGGTCAGGCGCAGCGCACGCCCGTCCGGCAGGTCGACGTTCGCGGACGCACCGGCGATCGGCACCCTGCCCAGCGCCTTCGCCAGCAGACCGCCGACGGTCTCCACGTCCTCGTCGTCCAGTTCGTCGAGGCCGTACAGCTCGCCCAGGTCGCCGATGTCGAGCCGTGCGGTGACGCGGAAGCGGCCCTGGCCCAGTTCCTCGATGGGCGGCAGTTCCCGGTCGTACTCGTCGGTGATCTCGCCGACGATCTCCTCCAGGATGTCCTCGATGGTGACGATGCCGGCCGTGCCGCCGTACTCGTCGATGACGACGGCGACGTGGTTGCGCTTCTGCTGCATCTCGCGCAGCAGGTCGCCGGCGTTCTTGGTGTCGGGCACGAAGACGGCGGGCCGCATCGCGGTGGAGACCAGATCGGCTTCCGCATCGCGGTTGATGTGCGTCTTGCGCACCAGGTCCTTGAGGTAGACGACGCCCACGATGTCGTCCTCGTTCTCGCCCGTGACGGGGATGCGCGAGAAGCCGGAGCGCAGGGCGAGGGTGAGCGCCTGCCGGACGGTCTTGTAGCGCTCGATGGAGACCAGGTCGGTGCGCGGCACCATCACTTCGCGGACGAGGGTGTCACCGAGTTCGAAGACGGAGTGCACCATCCGGCGCTCGTCGTCCTCGATGAGGGACTCCTGCTCGGCGAGGTCGACCATGGCCCGCAGTTCGGCCTCGCTCGCGAACGGGCCCTTGCGGAAGCCCTTGCCGGGCGTGAGCGCGTTGCCGATGAGGATCAGCAACTGGGGCACCGGACCCATGATCCGGGCCAGCGGCAGCAGGACGTACGCGGCCGCCGTCGCCGTGTTCAGCGGGTGCTGACGGCCGATGGTGCGCGGCGAGACGCCCACGGCGACGTACGAGACGAGAACCATCACGCCGATGGCGACGGCCAGCGCCTCCCAGGTCTCGGTGAACTCCTGAAGGCAGGCGTAGGTCACCAGGACGCCCGCCGCCATCTCGCACGCCACCCGCACCAGCAGGGCGACGTTCAGATAGCGGGTGGGGTCGGCGGCGACCTGCTCCAGCTTGGCGGCGCCACGGCGACCGGAGCGGACGGCCTCGGCGGCGCGGAAGCTGGAGGTGCGGGCGATGCCCGCCTCCGCGCACGCCGCGAGCCAGGCGACGACGACCAGCAGGACCGCGCCGAAGACCAGTGGGGCGCTCATGAAACGGTCGGCGCCGGGGAGGGGCCGGTGTGGCCCTTCTCCGCCCGCCAGCCGTCGATGATCGCCGCCTGGAGGCCGAACATCTCGGCCTTCTCGTCCGGCTCCTCGTGGTCGTACCCCAGCAGGTGCAGCACACCATGGACGGTCAGGAGCTGGAGCTCCTCGTCCATGGAGTGCTGCGTCGGGGCTTCCTCGCCCTGCTTCTTGGCGACCTCGGGGCAGAGCACGATGTCACCGAGGAGCCCCTGCGGGGGCTCCTCGTCGTCCTTGACCGGCGGACGCAGCTCGTCCATCGGGAAGGACATGACATCCGTCGGACCCGGCAGGTCCATCCACTGGATGTGCAACTGCTCCATGGCTTCGGCGTCCACGACGATCACCGAGAGCTCGGAGAGCGGGTGGATACGCATCCGCGCGAGGGCGTAGCGGGCGACATCGAGGACCGCCTGCTCGTCGACCTCGGTTCCGGACTCGTTGTTGACGTCGATCGACATGGTGCGCTGCTACTGCTTCCCGTTGCGGTCGTCGTACTTCTCGTACGCGTCGACGATACGGCCGACGAGCTTGTGCCGGACGACATCCTGGCTCGTGAGCCGGGAGAAGTGCACGTCCTCGACGCCGTCCAGGATGTCCTGGACCTGTCGCAGACCGCTCTTCGTCCCGTTCGGCAGGTCGACCTGGGTGACGTCACCGGTGATGACGATCTTCGAGTCGAAGCCGAGGCGGGTCAGGAACATCTTCATCTGCTCGGCGCTGGTGTTCTGCGCCTCGTCGAGGATGATGAACGCGTCATTGAGCGTCCGACCACGCATGTACGCCAGCGGCGCGACCTCGATCGTGCCCGCGGCCATCAGCCGGGGGATGGAGTCGGGGTCGAGCATGTCGTGCAGCGCGTCGTACAGCGGGCGCAGATACGGGTCGATCTTCTCGTAGAGCGTGCCCGGCAGGAAGCCGAGCCGCTCGCCCGCCTCCACGGCGGGCCGGGTCAGGATGATCCGGTTGACCTGCTTGGACTGCAGGGCCTGGACCGCCTTCGCCATGGCGAGATACGTCTTGCCGGTACCGGCGGGGCCGATGCCGAACACGATCGTGTGCTTGTCGATGGCGTCGACGTACCGCTTCTGGTTGAGCGTCTTGGGGCGGATGGTCCGGCCGCGGCTGGAGAGGATGTTCTGGGTGAGCACCTCGGCGGGGGTCTCGGCCCCGTCGCCATTGCCGTTCTCGCCCGCCCTGAGCATGGCGATCGAGCGTTCCACTGCGTCCTCCGTCATCGGCTGCCCGGTGCGGAGCACGAGCATCATCTCGTCGAACAGGCGCTGGATGAGGGCGACCTCCGTCGCGTCCCCGATCGCGCTGACCTGATTGCCCCGGACATGGATGTCGGCCGCCGGGAAGGCCTTCTCGATCACGCGCAGGAGAACATCACCCGAGCCGAGGACCGTCACCATCGGATGCTTGGCGGGAACGGTGAAGTGGGCTCGTGCCTGCCCCGGCGCCTGGGATTCCCCCGCGCCCCCAGGGCGCTGGGGGCGGGTGTGGGCTTTGGGTGTCTGAGTCATGGGCCGGCTCTGTGGCCTGCACATACCTCCCGTTGCAGGGTTCTCGCTGCTCGACAACCTCTGGAACACCAGCGTACGACGCGGCACTGACAAGGCCGAGGGCTTTTCCGGGGGGATACCGCGCGCCCCGCCAGGGCCGTCAGGCCGGGCTGCGGAAACCGATCGTCGGTACGGCCCTGCGCAGCGGCCAGGGCCTGACCGGCGCGGGCAGCAGGTCGTCGAGGAAGGTGTACCGGCGCAGGGCGGCAGGGTCCTGGTCGGCGAGGGCCTGGACGCGCTGCCACCAGGCCGCGATCTCGGACCAGCCGGGGGCGGAGAGCGAGCCGCCGAACTCCTGCACCGACAGGGCCGCGGTCAGCCCGGCGAAGGCGAGCCGGTCGGCGAGCGGCCAGCCGGCGAGTGTCCCGGTGACGTATCCGGCCACGAACACGTCACCCGCACCGGTCGGGTCGAGGGCCTCCACCGCGATGGCCGGAACCTGCGCGCTCTCGCCGGTCGCGCCGTCGACCGCGTACGCGCCCTCCGCACCGAGGGTGACGACGGCGAGCGGTACGTGCTCGGTGAGGGCGTGGGCGGCGGCGCGGGGGCAGTCGGTGCGGGTGTAGCGCATCGCCTCCTCCGCGTTCGGCAGGAAGGCCTCGCAGTGCCTCAGATCGGCGAGGTCGGCAGGGTCCCAGCGGCCCGTGTCGTCCCAGCCGCAGTCGGCGAAGACCCGGGCGCCCTTGCGGGCGGCCTGGGCGACCCACTCGTCTCCGCCGGGCGTGAGCGAGGCGATGGCGGCCCTGGCGGGCGGGGGGCAGTCGGGCGCGGGCTCGGGCGGCGGGGCCTCGTGCCCGTGGGAGACCATCGTGCGCTCGCCCTCGTACGCCATGGAGACGGTGACGGGCGAGTGCCAGCCGGGCACGGTCCGGGAGAGGGAGAGGTCGATGCCCTCACCCTGTTCGAGGGCGTCCCAGCAGTACTCGCCGTAGTGGTCGTCCCCGAAGGCGGCGGCGAGCGAGGTGTGCAGACCGAGCCGGGCGAGCGCGGTGGCCATGTTGGCGACCCCGCCCGGGCTGGAACCCATGCCGCGGGCCCAGGACTCGGTGCCGCGGACGGGGGCGGAGCCTAGGCCGGTGAAGATGATGTCGAGGAAGACGGTCCCCGTGAGGTAGACGTCGCAGGGCGGGTCGGAGGGGGTCCTGAGGGCCTTGAGGGGGTCGAGGCAGGTGCCTCCGCCGTCCGTCTGATGTGCGTGTCGACTGATCACCGTGCCACTCCCGTACGTGGTGCAGATCTGGCCAGTCTGCCTGATCTGCACCGGTGACGAGGTGAGCCGTCGGCGGGCCGCCGCCGGGAGCACGGTGGGGCACGGGTCCGGCGTAGTACCGGGGTCGGGGTCCACCGGCCCGGACGCCGGGGCCGGGTCTACCAGCGCGGGACCGCCGGCGCCGACCAGTCCGGTCGGGCCACCCGCATCGCCGCAGCGTCGTCGCGGTCGCGCATCGTGCCGTCGTCGTCCGTCCAGCGCCGGTGGAGACGGGCGAGCCGGTCCTGGTCCAGCTCGACGCCGAGGCCGGGAAGGTCGCTGACGGCGAGGCGGCCGTCCTTGAACTCCAGGCGCTCGGTGACGACATCCTCTCTCTGCCAGGGGTAGTGGCTGTCGCAGGCGTAGTCGAGGTTGGGGACGACGGCGGCCACGTGCGTCATCGCGGCGAGGCTGATGCCGAGATGGGTGTTGGAGTGCATGGACAGTCCGACGCCGAACGTGCGGCAGATCGCGGCCAGTTCACGGGTGTTGCGCAGCCCGCCCCAGTAGTGGTGGTCGGAGAGGACGACCTGGACGGCGCCGCGGGAGAACGCCTCCGGGATCTCGGCGAAGGTCGTCACGCACATGTTCGTCGCGAGCGGCACCCCGGTCCCGGCCGCGACCCGCGCCATCCGGTCGGTCGTGGCGGCCGGGTCCTCCAGATACTCCAGGACGTCCCCCAGTTCGGCGGCGACCCGGAGCGAGGTCTCCACCGACCAGGCGCCGTTGGGGTCCAGTCGCAGCGGCTGCCCGGGGAACGCCTCGGCGAGGGCCCGTACGGCGGCGATCTCCTCGTCCGGGTCGAAGACACCGCCCTTGAGCTTGAAGGAGCCGAAGCCGTACTCACGGGCGAAGCGGCGGGCCTGGGTCACGATGCCTGCCGGGTCGAGCGCCGCGCCCCAGTCGTCGGACTCCCCCGCGCCGCCCGGGTGTTCGGCCCAGCGGTAGAAGAGATAGGCGCTGTAGTCGACGGCGTCGCGGACCTTGCCGCCCAGCAGCGCGTGCACGGGCAGTCCGAGCGTCTTGCCGAGCGCGTCGAGCAGGGCGACCTCGAAGCCGGAGACGACCGAGAGCCGCAGTTTGCCGGCGGTCTGCACGCCGCGCAGGCCTCCGGCGTCCACCGCGTCGGCGCCGGTGGCCTCGGGCGAGTCCGCGCAGACCAGGTCGGCGAGCCGGTGCAGCCCGTTCACGTCGTCGATCCGGCAGCCGGGCAGGGCGTCGGCCAGCGGGTCGGCCAGGTCGATGTACTTGGTGTCGCCGTACGTCTCGCCGACGCCGGTCACCCCGTCGGCGGTGACGACCTCGATGATCAGCCGGGGCGTGTAGGGCTGGTGCACGCCCTGGGTGTTGAGCAGCGGAGGGTCGGCGACGAGGATCGGGGTGAGGCGCACCTCGGTGATCGTCAGGTCGTGGGTCATGCCGTGGCTCCTGCCAGGTCGAGTCCGTCTGCGAGCAGTGCTTCGAGGGCGGCGAGGTCGTCGGGCCCCGGCTCGGTCAGGGGTGCGCGTACCGGCCCGACGGGCTTTCCGCGCAACCGGGCCGCCGCCTTGACCAGGGACACGGCGTATCCGGGTACCCGGTCGCGCAGTTCGACGAGCGGTACGTAGAAGCCGCGCAGCAGCCGTTCGACGGTGTGGTCGTCGCCGTCGCGGTGCGCGGCGAAGAACGCGTCGGCGATCTCGGGCGCGAAGGCATGGACCGCGGAGGAGTAGGCGCCGACGCCGATGGAGGCGTACTGCCGGGCCTGGATCTCGGCGGTGGCGGCGCCGTTGAAGAACAGGAAGCCGGCCGGCGAGGCGAGGCGTTGGCGCTGCACGAGGTCGAGGTCGCCGTGGCCGTCCTTGAGCCCGATGACGCCGGGGAGCGCGGCGATACGGCGTACGGAGCCGGCGGTGTAGGCGACCTGACCGCGCTGGTAGGCGATCAGTGGCAGCCGGGTGGCGCGGGTGATCCGGCGCAGGTGCTCGACGAGCCCTTCCTGCGGGGCGCTCACCAGGTAGTGGGGCAGGGCGAGCACGGCGTCCGCGCCGGCCTCCTCGGCGATGCGGGCGAAGCGCACGGCCTGTGCCCAGCCGTAGCCGATGCCCGCGACGACGGGCAGGCGTCCGGCCGCGGCCTCGACGGCGGCGGTGACGACCTGCCGGTACTCGTCCTCGTCGAGGGAGAAGAACTCGCCGGTGCCACAGGCGGGGAAGAGCGCGCCGGGGCCCGTCGCGGCCTGTGCGGCGAGGTGTTCACGGCAGCCGTCGGGGTCCAGGCTGCCGTCCGCGCGGAAGCTGGTGAGCGGGAAGGAGAGCACCCCGCGCGCCATGCCGTCCCGCAGCCGGGCGGCGACGTCGGCGTCCGCCGCCGCTCGTTCGTCCACGTCCGTGCTCTGCCCCATATTGCTGTCTCCCTATGTAGATGACATACACGGATGAGAATGGAGATTAGATAGACGGACGGGGACCGTCAATGGGGCGGGCGCCGCCGCTTACGATCGGCGCATGTCGGAGACGGAATCCGGGGCGGGACCGGCCGCCGGGCCGGGAACGGGACCGCAGACCGGCGGGGTGCGCGAGGTGAAGTCGGCGGCCCGCACGGTCGACCTGCTGGAGGTGCTGGCGGCCCGCGGCGACTGCCCGGCGCGGCTGCGCGAGCTCGCCGAGGAGCTGGGCGTACCGCGCAGCAGCATGTACGCCCTGCTGAAGACGCTCATCGACCGCGGCTGGGTCCGCACCGACGCCACCGGCTCGCTGTACGGCATCGGCATCCGTGCCCTGCTCACCGGCACCAGCTATCTGGACAGCGACACACGGGTCGGCGCCGTGCGCCCCTATCTGGACGAAGCCTCGGACGCGCTCGGCGAGACCATTCATCTGGCCCGGCTCGACGGCCCGGACGTCGTCTACCTCGCCACCCGCGAATCGCACGAGTACCTGCGCACCTTCAGCCGGGTCGGCCGGCGGCTGCCCGCCCACGCGGGCGCCCTGGGCAAGGCGCTGCTCGCCGAACGCCCGGACGCCGAACTGCCGCTTCCCGCAGGCGAACTGGCGCGCCTCACGCCCAACACCCGTACCGACCGCGCAGCGCTGGCCGCCGATCTGGCCGCCGTCCGGGTGCGCGGCTACGCCGTCGACCGCGAGGAGGGCGTGCTCGGCATCAGCGGCTTCGGTTTCGCCCTGCGGTACGACTCCCCCGCCCGGGACGCGATCAGCTGCTCGGTGCCGGTGGCCCGCCTAACCGAGGAGCACGAGCGGCAGATCGTCGCGGTGATGCGGGAGATCAGGGCGAAGATCGAGTCGCTCGCGCCCCGCACGAAGGGCGCGCCCGACTGGCGCTGACCGCTACGCGGCCGGGTCGGCTCCGAAGTCGTAGGCGTCGACCTCGGCGATCAGCCGGGCCCGGCGCTCCTCGTCGTCCTCCAGGAACGACGCCAGGAAGGAGTTGCGGGCCAGTTCCCGCAGCCGCTCCTCGCCCACTCCCAGGGCGCGCTGCACCGCGTCGAAGTTGTCACCCGCGTAACCGCCGAAGTAGGACGGGTCGTCGGAGTTGACCGTGCACATCAGACCGGCGTCCATCATGGCCGGCAGGGGGTGCTCCTCAAGGATGCGCACAGCCCGCAGGCGCACGTTCGACAGCGGGCAGAGCGTCAGCGGGACCCGGTCCCGCACCAGCCGTTCGACCAGTTCCGGATCCTCCATGCAGCGCAGCCCGTGGTCGACGCGCTCCACGCCCAGCACGTCCAGCGCCTCGCGGATGTACGCGGGCGGGCCCTCCTCGCCCGCGTGCGCCACCCGGCGCAGCCCGAGTCCGGCGGCCACCTCGTACACCTCGCGGAACTTCGAGGGCGGATGACCCGCCTCCGCCGAGTCGAGGCCGACTCCCGCGATGCGGTGCAGATACGGCTTCGCGGCCAGCAGTGTCTCCATCGCCGACGCGGCGGACTCGTCCCGCAGGAAGCACATGATCAGGCGGGTCGAGACGCCGTGGCGCTCCTCGCTCGCGTCCAGCGCGCGGGCGAGTCCCTCGACGACGGTGGCCAGCGGTACCCCGCGGGAGGTGTGCGCCTGCGGGTCGAAGAAGATCTCGGCGTGGCGCACCCCCTGGGCGGCGGCGCGCGCCAGATAGGCGTCGGCGAGCTCGGCGAAGTCGTCCTCGGTGTGCAGGACGGCCATCAGCCGGTAGTAGAGATCGAGGAAGGACTGGAGATCCTCGAAGCGATAGGCGTGGCGCAGCTCTTCGGTGTCCTTGAAGGGCAGTTCCACGCCGTTGCGCGCGGCGAGCGCGAAGGCGAGTCCGGGTTCCAGGGTGCCTTCGATGTGCAGGTGCAGTTCGGCCTTGGGGAGTGGCACGGGTCGAGCCTCGTTCATGGACGTCGTTTGGGGACGGGGACCCGCAACAGGTCGGTGGCGACGGTCAGTTCCGCCTCGAATCCGGCGGCGCGGGCCTGCCGCTCGAACTCCTCCGCGTCGGTGTAGCGCTGCGAGAAGTGCGTCAGCACGAGGTGCCGCACTCCCGCGTCACGGGCCACCCGGGCAGCCTGACCTGCGGTCAGATGGCCGTGGTCGGACGCGAGTTGCTCGTCCTCGTCGAGGAAGGTCGACTCGATGACGAGCATGTCGCAGCCGTCCGCGAGCGCGTACACCCCGTCGCAGAGACGGGTGTCCATGACGAACGCGAACCGCTGGCCCGGCCTCGCCTCGCTGACCTCCTCCAGCCGCACACCGCCGACCTCGCCCTCGCGTTGCAGCCGGCCGATGTCGGGCCCCGCGATGCTGCGCTCGGCGAGCGCCTCGGGCAGCATCCGCCGGCCGTCCGGCTCGATGAGCCGGTAGCCGAACGACTCGACGGGGTGGGACAGTCTGCGCGCCTCCAGCGTGTACGAGGGCGTCGTGGCCAGGACCCCGTCGGCGGCCACCGGCGCCTCGGTCAGCGACACCGTCTCGCGGTACGCGGTCGCGTACCGCAGCCTCTCGAAGAACCGCTGTCCACTGGCCGGGTAGTGCGCGGACACCTCGTGCGGGACCCGGTCGAGGTTGATCCGCTGGATCACCCCGGCGAGGCCCAGGGAGTGGTCGCCGTGGAAGTGCGTGACGCAGATCCGGTTGATGTCGTGGGCGGCCACCCCGGCGCGCAGCATCTGGCGCTGGGTGCCCTCGCCGGGGTCGAAGAGGATGCCGTCGGCGTCCCACCGCAGCAGGTAGCCGTTGTGGTTGCGGTGCCGGGTGGGTACCTGGCTGGCGGTGCCGAGGACCACCAGTTCTCTGACGGACACGATGGACGGCCCGTTATCCGGGAGGCCATTCGAGGCCGCGGCCACCGAGCAGGTGGGCATGTGCGTGGAAGACGGTCTGGCCCGCTCCGGCGCCCGTGTTGAAGACGATGCGGTACCCCGGCTCGACCGTCTTCTCCTGCGCGGCGATCTCGCCGGCCTCCCGCAGCACGTCTGCGGCCAGGTCGGGAGCGCCCGCGGCGAGCGCGACGGCGTCAGGGTAGTGGGCCTTGGGAATGACCAGAACGTGCGTCGGGGCCTGGGGATTGATGTCCCGGAAGGCCAGGACGGTCTCGGTGTCCCGTACGACCGTGGCCGGCACCTCCCCCGCGACGATCTTGCAGAACAGGCAGTCAGCCTGCGGTTCTCCCGCCATGCCGGGTCCTCCTCGCGTGGGGTGGTTACCCGCCACATCGTATCGACCGCCCCGGACTCCCCGCGGGCCCCACCCGCGCGATGCGGGGGCGGTCGTCCACGGAGCCGGGCGCGGGCACGACACCCGGGACGGCGCGCCACGGAAGCGGTCCGTGCGATTGCGGGACAGCTTCCGGCAGCACCGGTCCGCTCAGTCCTCCCCCAGGACCGCCCGGATCACGTGCCGGGCGTTGCGCGCCATCGCCGGGTTCGTCGTGCGGTAGTGCGGCAGCGCGATCACCGCCTGCGAGAGCGTCCGAGCACGGCCGCGGCGCCAGGCCGCGTCGTCCACACCGAGTGCCTCACGGAAGGCGTCCCTGGCGCCGGCGGGCAGCAGATTCCATGCGGGGAACAGATCGCAGGCGGGATCGCCCGCGCCCAAGCACCCGAAGTCGATCACCGCGGTCAGCCTGCCCCCGTCCACCAGCAGATTGCCCGGCATCAGGTCGGCGTGCAGCCACACCGGCGGCCCCTCATGATCCGGGGCCCGCAGCGCGTCCTCCCAGACGGCGAGCGCGGCGTCGCAGTCGACGTTCTCCTGCGGAATGGCCCGCAGTTCGTCGATCGCCGCCCGGGTCTCGGCGTCGAGCGAGGCGAGCGGCCCGCCGCGGTGGGCCACCGGAGCGCCCGGCAGGGTGATGCTCCGCATCGCCGCCACGAAGCGCGCCAGATCCGCGGCCAGCAGCACGGGCTCGCTCAGCGCTCCCTCCTCGGGGTGCCGCCCGGCCAGCCACCGGTGCACGGACCACGGCCACGGATACCCCTCGGCGGGCTTTCCGGCCCCGAGCACCTCGGGGATCGGCGTGGGCAGCAACGGCGCGAGGCGCGGCAGCCACTGCTGCTCCATCGACACGTCCCCGGCGCCGCCCTCGATCAGTGGCAGCCGCACGGCCATGCGATCGCCCAGCCGGTACATGGCGTTGACGGTGCCACCGGAGGCGAACCGCTCGATCGGGAGGCCCGCCCACTGCGGGAACTGCCCGGCGACCAGGCGCCGTACGAGGCCTTCGTCGACGGGGTGCAGGCCCGGATGCATCTGCCGTGTGCTCATGGGGCGCCATCCGACCGCCTGCGGCTGCCGGTCGTCAAACAGCTTTTCGTACCCAGGTGCGGGTGCCCGGGAGGCTCCCGGGGACCCGCCGCCCAGGTCAGTCCAGCACCGGGGGCGTCCTGGCCGGGTTCTCCGCCAGGACGGCGAGCGCCATCCGGATCGCCTCGTCCAGCTGCGGATCGCGACCCGCCACATGGTCCTGCGGGGTCATCACCACTTCCACGTCCGGGTCGACGCCGTAGTTCTCCACACCCCACCCGTAACCCTCCACCCAGAAGGCGTACTTGGGCTGGGTGACCCCCGTGCCGTCCACCAGGGAGTAGCGGTTGTCGATACCGATGACCCCGCCCCAGGTCCGGGTGCCCACGACGGGGCCGATCCCCAGCGCCTTGATCGCCGCGTTGACGATGTCGCCGTCCGAGCCGGAGAACTCGTTCGCCACCGCCACGACCGGGCCGCGCGGCGCGTTCGCCGGATAGCTGTACGGCTGCATCCCGCGCGGCACGGCCCAGCCCACGACCCGGCGTGCCAGCTTCTCCACGACCAGCTGGGAGGTGTGCCCGCCGCGGTTCTCCCGCACGTCCACGACCAGGCCCTCGCGTGCCACCTCGACCCGCAGATCCCGGTGGATCTGGGCCCAGCCCGGCGCCTGCATGTCGGGGACGTGCAGATAGCCCAGCCGTCCCGCGGAGTGCTCGTGGACGTAGGCGCGCCGGTCGGCGACCCATGCGTGGTAGCGCAGCGGCTCCTCGTCGGCGAGCGGGACGACGACCGCGTGGCGCGGCTCGCCGCCGTCCGCGGGCGCGACGGTGAGTTCGACCGGCTTGCCCGCCGTGCCGACCAGCAGCGGGCCCGGTCCGGCGATCCGGTCGACGGGCCGGCCGTCCACCGCGAGGATCGCGTCACCGGCGTGCACCGCGGCTCCGGGGGCGGCGAGCGGGGAGTGGGCGCGCGGGTCGGACGTCTCGGACGGCAGGACGCGGTCGACGCGCCACACGCCGTCCGCCGAACGGGAGATGTCCGCGCCGAGGAGGCCCTGGCGACGGGCGCTCTGCCCCTGACCGCCGCGCGGGACGATGTACGCGTGCGAGGTGCCGAGTTCGCCCTGCACCTCCCACAGCAGATCCATCAGATCGTCGTGGGTGGCCACCCGGGACAGCACCGGCCGGTACCGGTCCAGTACGCCGTCCCAGTCGACGCCGCCGAGGTCCGCGCGCCAGAAGTTGTCGCGCATCAGCCGTCCGGCCTCGTCGTACATCTGCCGCCACTCGGCCGCCGGGTCGACGGTGCGGCGGACGCGGGAGAGATCGACGGAGACGTTGGTGTCGCTGTCGTCCTCGCGCGATGCCCGCCGGTCGGCGGGGACGACCTTCAGCTTGTCGTCGGTTCGCAGCAGCACCCGCTTGCCGTCACCGCTGACCGAGAACCCGTCGGCGTCCGCGGCGAGTTCCTCGGTGCGCTGCTGGGTGAGGTCGTAGCGCTCCAGAGCGGTCGTGGGTCCCTCGTCGTCGGGGGTGGCGCGGGTGGCTCCCAGCGCGCCGCGCAACGGGTGGCGCAGCCACAGCAGCCCGTCCTTCGCCGCGCGCAGGGTGGAGTAGCTGCCCGCCTCGACCGGGAACGGCACGATCCGGTCGGCCAGCCCTTCGAGGTCGATCCGGGTGGCGGGCACCTCGCCGTCGCCGTCCCGGCCGCGGTCCTTGTCCTCCTCGAACGGCCGGCCGTGCCGCTGTGGTCCGAACGGCGACGGGGTGGTGGCCGCGAGCGTGATCAGATGCGGCCGGCAGCCGCCGACGAACGCGAGGTCGAAGACATGGGTGTCGTAGACCGGGTCGAAGTCGCGCTCGGACAGGAATGCCAGATGCCTGCCGTCGAGCGTGAACGCGGGCTGGTAGTCGCGGAATCGCAGCGGTGTCGCCTCGACGACGGACAGGTCCCGCACATCGGCGAGCTTGAGCTGCCGCAGCGGGGACGGTCCGGCGTGCGACCAGGCGAGCCAGTGGGAGTCGGGCGAGAAGACGAGCCCGGTGGCTTCCCCGTGCTCGCCGCGGTCGACCTGGCGGACCTCTCCCGTCTCACGGTCCACGAGCAGGACCCGCCCGTCATGGGCCGCGACGGCCGCCCGGCTGCCGTCCGGTGCGACGGCCAGGCCGAGGACGCGGCCGAGCTGTCCGGCCGCCCGCCTGCGCGGTGCGGCGCCGGGCGCGAGGCCGGTCGCCGGGGCGAATTCCAGTGCGTCCTCGCCCTCCGCGTCGGTGACCCAGACGACCTGCTCCTCCCCGTCCGCCCGGAAGACGCGGGGCAGCCGGGCCCGGACGCCCGGTTCCACCGCCAGCGCCCGCGCGGGCCCGTCCCGGTGGGTGACCCAGTGGACGCCGCCGCGGATCTCCACGGCGCTGCCGCGTCCGGTGTGGTCGGGGGCCGCGGCACCGAGATGGCGTTCGGCCTTCACGGGACGCGGGCGCTGATCGGTGCGCTGCCCGCCGAGCCGGATGTCGAGACGGCGGGGCGCGGTGCCGTCGAGGTCGTCGAGGATCCACAGCTCACCGGCGGAGGCGTACACGACACGGGTGCCGTCGGTGGCCGCGTGCCGGGCATAGAAGCCGTCGGCGGCGTCTCCGGTGCCGAGAGAGGTGTGACGCTTCAGGTCCGACCCGTCCGGCCGGGACGAGTAGACGGCTCCGACGCCCTCGTGGTCCGAGAGGAACGCGATCCTCTCCCCCGCTTCGCCGTGGGGACCCCCCACCCACAGCGGGTACTCGATGTTCCCGTCGAGGTCCTCGTGGAGGCGTACGAACTCCCCCGAGCCGTCCCGGTCGATCCACAACTTGCCCGCGGTGCCGCCCCGGTAGCGCTTCCAGGCCGCGGCCTCGCGGCCCATCGTGGCGGAGAGCAGCAGTACGCCGGAGCCGTACGCCAGGCCGCCGACCGGCCCGTAGGGCAGCTGCGTCGCGGGTCCGCCGTCGAGCGGCACCGACCGCGCCCAGGTGCGGCGCAGCGAGGCCTGACCCTGGGTGCTGATGGCGAGGACCTCGCCCTGCGGGGTCCAGCCGCGTACGGACGTCCTGGCACTGCCCCAGTACGTCAGCCGGTCGGCCGGCCCGCCGTCGACGGGGGCGACATGCACCTCGGGCGCGCCGTCCCGGCGTGAGGTCCAGGCTATGCGGGTGCCGTCGGGTGAGATACGGGGATGGTCGACGGGCACGTTGTCGGCGCTCACGCGCCAGGCGCGTCCGCCGTCGAGCGGGGCGACCCAGACGTCGTCCTCTGCGGTGAAGGCGATCAACTCGCCGTGGACATGCGGATACCGAAGGTAGGCAGGCTGCGTCACACCGTCACCCTAGGCAGGCCACGACCGCCGGGTCACGGCTTTGCGAGGGCCTGTCGTGCGGATCAGGCCGGGTCACTTACCCGGCGGGTCGGCCGTCTCGGTGACGGTCACCGTGACGGTGACGGCGGGCCGTGGGCCGGAGCCGGGAGGTGTGGGCCGGGGCGAATTGCTGGGCGTGGCCGAGCAGTTGCCGAGGACAGTCGCCTCGAAGACGACCTTGCCGTCCACCCGGGCCATGAGGTCACCGCGGACGCACCGGCCCGAACGCTCCTCGGTCACCTTGCCCTTGAGCGTGATCTTCTGCCCCGCCTCGGTCTCACCCTGGCAGTCGACGGTGGCGGTCCCCGTCCTGCTGGGCGACGGCGAGGAGTTGCCCGCGTCGTCGAGGGTGGCGGTGCAGCTGAGCCAGCGCACGTCGAAGCCGATGCGCTCCAGGGTGCTGGTGCCCGTGCGGTCCGTGGTGACGGACACGGCGACGGAACTGAGTCCCCCTGCCGCCGGCTCGCAGGCCGCCAGGACCCCGACCGCCGTGCCCGCGACGGCGATCGCGGCGAGCGTGCGTCTCGGGCGCGCCCGGCCGGGCTCGGCTTCTCCCGCCCGGCCAACTGCCGTTCTTCGCCGTGTCGTTCCGCGCGGTCCCGTTCGCCGCAGCGCTGTTCCCCGCAGTGTCATTCCCCGCATGAAGCGAGACTGGCACCGGTGGGCGGGAAGCAACAGGGCGGTTGCGGTCAATCACCGCCACCGGGGACGGCGTCGGGCTCTCCCCCGCCCCGACGGCCCGCGCACCAGGTCGGTCAGCCCCAGCGCCCCGTGCGGCCCAGCAGCAGCGCCGTCGCCGCCGTGCCCGCCGTCGAGGTGCGCAGCACACTGCGTCCCAGCCGGTACGGCTTGGCTCCCGCCTCCGCGAACGCCGCGAGTTCCTCCGGGGACACCCCACCCTCGGGGCCCACGACCAGCACGATCGACCCCTCGGCCGGCAGCTCGGCGGTGGCCAGCGGTTCGGCCCCCTCCTCGTGCAGCACGGCCGCGAAGTCCGCTGTGGCCAGAATTGCCGCAACCTGCTTGGTCGTTGCTGCGTCCGCGACCTCCGGGAAGCGGAGCCGGCGCGACTGCTTGCCCGCCTCACGCGCGGTGGCCCGCCACTTCGCCTGCGACTTCGCGCCCCGCTCGCCCTTCCACTGCGTGACGCAGCGGGCGGCCTGCCAGGGCACGACCTCGTCCACGCCGGTCTCCGTCATGGTCTCGACGGCGAGTTCGCCGCGGTCGCCCTTGGGCAGCGCCTGGACGACGGTGATACGCGGCGCCGGCTCGGTCTCCACCGGGAGGTCCCGGACCTCCACCTCCAGCCGGTCCTTGCCCTCGGTCCGCAGTACGACACCGGCCGCCCCGCGCCCGAGCCCGTCGGTGAGCACGATCTCCTCACCCGGCTGGAGCCGGCGTACGGACACGGCGTGCCGCCCTTCGGGCCCGTCCAGCGTGACGGCGGAACCAGCGGTGACCCCCTCCAGGGAGTCCACCAGGAAGACGGGTGCGGTCATCAGGAGGCGTCCAGCGCCAGCGCGGCGCGCGCGGAGTCCAGCTCGGCGGCCAGCACCTCCACCAGCTGTCCGGCCGGCAGCTCCCGGGCCAGCCGGTGCCCCTGACCGGCCCACAGCGCCATGCCCTGGGCGTCGCCGGCCTTGGCCGCCGCCTTGCGCAGCCCGCTCGTCAGGTGGTGCACCTGCGGATACGCGGCGGGGGCGTACGGCCCGTGCTCGCGCATGAAGCGGTTGACGAGCCCGCGGGCGGGCCGGCCCGAGAAGGCACGGGTCAGTTCGGTGCGTACGAAGAGGGGATTGGTCATCGCCTGCTTGTGCAGGGTGTTCGCGCCGGACTCGGGGCAGACCAGGAACGCGGTGCCGAGCTGCGCCGCCGCCGCTCCGGCCGCGAGCACGCCGGCGATCTGGCCGCCGCGCATCAGTCCGCCGGCCGCGATCACCGGCAGCGGAACGGCCTCGCGGACCAGGGCGACGAGGGTGAGCAGTCCCACCCCGCTGCCGTCGGCCGCCGGGTCGTCGCGGTGCGTCCCCTGGTGGCCGCCGGCCTCGACGCCCTGGACGCACACGGCGTCCGCGCCCGCCCGCTGCGCGGCCTGCGCCTCCTCGGCCGAGGTGACCGTGACGACGGTGAAGGTGCCGGCCTTGGCGAAGGACTGGAGCACCTCCCGCTTGGGGCAGCCGAAGGTGAAGGAGACGACCGGGACGGGGTCGTCGAGCAGGATCGCGAGCTTGGCCTCGTACCCGTCGTCCAGGCCGGAGTCGGGATCGCCGAGCGGTGTCTCGTACCAGGCCGCCTCACCGGCGAGCTGGTGCCGGTAGACCTCCACGGCGGCGGGGTCGGTCGCACCCGGCTGCGGCATGAACAGATTCACGCCGAAGGGCCGGCTCGTGAGCCCGCGGATCTGTTTGATCTGCTGGTACATGCCGTCCGCGGTCTTGTATCCGGCGGCCAGGAATCCGAGGCCGCCGGCCTCGGACACGGCTGCGGCCAACTGCGGGGACGACGCGCCGCCCGCCATGGGGGCCTGCACGATCGGATACCGGCAGAGATCGGTCAGTGCGGAGGACATGCACGCATGGTGCCACGTCGGCCCCGCCCGGCCGAATCGGACCGGCCGCGGCCCCGGAGACCGGGGCCGCGGCTGGTTCTACCGTCCGTTGAACGCGTCCTTCAGACGCGAGAACAGCCCTTGCTGCCCCGGCTGGAACTGACCGGTCGGCCGCTCCTCGCCACGCAGCTTCGCCAGCTCCCGCAGCACCCGCTCCTGCTCCGGGTCCAGCTTCGAGGGCGTCATCACCTCGACGTGCACGATCAGGTCGCCCCGACCGCCACCGCGCAGGTGTGTGATGCCGCGGCCGTGCAGCGGGATCGACTGGCCGGACTGGGTGCCCGGGCGGATGTCGACCTCCTCCATGCCGTCGAGCGTCTCCAGCGGCACCTGGGTGCCGAGGGCCGCCGCCGTCATCGGAATGGTGACCGTGCAGTGCAGGTCGTCGCCGCGCCGCTGGAACACGCCGTGGGCCAGCTCGTGGATCTCCACGTACAGGTCGCCGGCGGGGCCGCCGCCGGGGCCTACCTCGCCCTCGCCCGCGAGCTGGATCCGGGTGCCGTTGTCGACACCGGCGGGGATCTTCACGGTCAGCGTGCGGCGCGAGCGGACCCGGCCGTCACCGGCGCACTCCGGGCACGGGGTCGGGACGACGGTCCCGAAGCCCTGGCACTGGGGGCACGGCCTGGACGTCATGACCTGGCCCAGGAAGGACCGCGTGACCTGCGAGACCTCACCGCGGCCGCGGCACATGTCACATGTCTGCGCCGAGGTTCCCGGCGCCGCGCCCTCGCCCGAACACGTCGTACAGACGACGGCCGTGTCGACCTGGATGTCCTTCGTCGTGCCGAAGGCCGCCTCGTTGAGGTCGATCTCCAGCCGGATCATCGCGTCCTGGCCGCGTCGCGTGCGCGACCTCGGCCCCCGCTGCGACGCCGTCCCGAAGAAGGCGTCCATGATGTCCGAGAAGTTTCCGAAGCCACCGGCGCCGAAGCCTCCGGCGCCACCGCCGCCCGCCTGGGACAGCGGGTCGCCGCCGAGGTCGTAGACCTGCTTCTTCTGCGGATCCGAGAGGACCTCGTAGGCCGCGTTGATCTCCTTGAAGCGCTCCTGCGTCTTCGGGTCCGGATTCACATCCGGGTGGAGTTCACGCGCAAGACGGCGGAAGGCCTTCTTGATCTCGTCCTGGGATGCGTCTCGGCGCACGCCGAGTACGGCGTAGTAGTCCGTGGCCACTTACGACTCCGCCAGGATCTGTCCGACGTAACGTGCCACTGCGCGTACCGCTCCCATCGTTCCGGGGTAGTCCATGCGGGTCGGTCCGACCACGCCGAGTTTGGCAACTGCCTCGTCGCCCGAACCGTAGCCGACCGAGACGACGGACGTGGAGTTGAGGCCCTCATGGGCGTTCTCGTGACCGATCCGTACGGTCATGCCCATCCCGCCCGACTCCTTGGCCTCGCCGAGCAGCTTGAGCAGCACGACGTGCTCCTCCAGCGCCTCCAGCACCGGCCGGATCGTGAGCGGGAAGTCGTGTCCGAAGCGGGTCAGATTGGCGGTGCCGCCGATCACCAGCCGCTCCTCGGTCTCCTCGACCAGGGTCTCGAGCAGGGTGGACAGCACCGTCGTGACGGTGCCGCGGTCCTCCGGCTCGAAGGAATCCGGCAGGTCCTGCACCAGCTGCGGCACATCCGCGAAACGGCGCCCGACGACCCGGCTGTTGAGCCGGGCCCGCAGGTCCGCGAGCGAGGTGTCGCCGAAGGGCGCGGGACAGTCGATCATCCGTTGCTCGACCCGGCCGGTGTCCGTGATCAGCACGAGCATCAGCCGGGCGGGTGCCAGGGAGAGGAGTTCGACGTGCCGGACGGTGGACCGGGTCAGCGACGGGTACTGGACGACGGCGACCTGCCGGGTCAGCTGCGCGAGCAGCCGCACCGTACGGCCCACGACGTCGTCGAGGTCGACGGCCCCGTCCAGGAAGTTCTGGATGGCGCGGCGCTCCGGCGACGACAGGGGCTTGACCCCTGCCAGCTTGTCGACGAAGAGCCGGTACCCCTTGTCCGTCGGGATACGGCCGGCGCTGGTGTGCGGCTGGGCGATGAAGCCCTCGTCCTCCAGCACCGCCATGTCGTTCCGGACCGTGGCCGGCGAGACGCCGAGATTGTGACGCTCCGTGAGCGCCTTGGAACCCACAGGTTCCTCGGTGCCGACATAGTCCTGGACGATCGCGCGCAGCACCTCGAGTCTGCGTTCACTGAGCACCGCGCACACCTCCAGCTCTGGTTCCTCGGTGGCTGCTTGGCACTCCCCGGGTCCGAGTGCCAGCAATCCCCGTGCCAGTGTACGGCCGTGGGGTACGGCTCTAGCAAGGCGGCCGACCAGGCTACCGCGCGCCTTTGCTGGTCGTTGCCAGTAGCGTCGCGTTATGGACGTCCGTTGGGAAGACTACGGCTGGGAGCAACTGGCCGACGGCGTCGGGCGGCGCAGGCTGCCCGTCTGGGACGCGACCGTGGGACTGGTCGCCGGTGACGAGGGCGTCCTGCTGTTCGACACGGGGTCCACGCTGCGTGAGGGCGTGGAGCTGCGTACACAGGCGGAGGCGCTGCTGGGCGGCCGCCGAGTGACGCATGTCGCACTGAGTCATCCCCACTTCGACCATGTTCTGGGGACGGCGGCCTTCTCCGCGGTGGAGGTCTTCGGCGCGGTCGCCGTCGACGTCGTACTGCGCCGGGACCGCGACGAACTCCGGGCCGACGCCGTACGGCACGGTGTGGCGCCGGACGATGCCGCCGAGGCGACCGACCTGCTGGTCGCGCCGCAGCACGTGGTCACCGGTGAACGGACGCTGGACCTCGGCGGACGCCAGGTGCTGCTGGCCAATGTGGGCCCCGGGCACACGGGCCACGATCTGGTGCTCCTCGTGCCGGGCGACCGGGAGGTCGTGTTCTGCGGCGACCTGGTGGAGGAGTCCGGGGAGCCGCAGGCGGGTCCGGACGCGATGCCGTCGCGCTGGCCGGCGGCCCTGGACCGGCTGCTCGCGCTCGGCGGAGAGGACGCGTTGTACGTCCCCGGGCACGGCGCGGTGGTGGACGCGGCGTTCGTCCGCGCACAGCGTGACGTGCTGGCGGAGCGCTTCGGGGTGTCGTAGCGTCGCCGAATGCGCAGCTACAGCCCCGATCTGACGCCCCCTTGGAAGAAGCCCTCCGCCGTGCCGGAGGTCCCCGCCGACCGGGATCTGGTCGTGGAGGAGGTCACCACCGGCTTCTGCGGCGCGGTGATCGGCTGCGAGGCCGGGACGGTGACCCTGGAGGACCGCTTCGGCAAGCACCGGGTCTTCCCGCTGACCGCACGGGGCTTTCTGCTGGAGGGCCGGGTGGTGACGCTGGTCCGGCCCGGCGCGGGCGCGCCGGCCGCGCCGGCCCGCACTGCCTCGGGCTCCGTCGCCGTGCCCGGCGCGCGGGCCAGGGTGGCGCGGGCGGGCCGCATCTACGTCGAGGGCCGCCACGACGCCGAGCTGGTGGAGCGGGTCTGGGGCGACGATCTGCGCATCGAGGGGGTGGTGGTGGAGTACCTGGAGGGTGTCGACGATCTCCCGGCGATCGTCGACGACTTCGCGCCCGGGCCCGATGCCTGCCTCGGTGTCCTGGTCGACCATCTGGTCCCGGGGTCCAAGGAGTCCCGTATCGCCGCGTCGGTCACGGACCCGCACGTGCTGGTGGTGGGCCATCCGTACATCGACATCTGGGAGGCGGTGAAGCCGTCGTCGGTGGGGATCACGGCATGGCCCGTCGTCCCGCGGGGCCAGGACTGGAAGACGGGCGTGTGCCGTGCACTGGGCTGGCCGCCGAACACCGGCGCCGCCTGGCAGCACATCCTGTCCCGGGTGCGGTCCTACCGCGATCTTCAGCCGGAGCTGCTGGGCCGGGTCGAGGAGCTGATCGACTTCGTGACACTGCCGCCGGAGTGAGCGGCGAGGCCGTGTGAGGGCAGCGGGGCGGGTCAGTCCACCAGGTCCCGGACGACCCCGTCAGCGAGCAGCCTTCCCCGCAGCGTCAGGACGGCCGAGCCCGCCTCGTAGGCCGCGGGCTCCAGCAGCCCGTCCGCCAGGGCCCTGCCCGACGCCGCCAGCCCCGCCGGCTTCAGCAGCGACAGCGGCACGCCGTCCTTCAGCCGCAGCTCCAGCAGGATCCGCTCGACGCGCCGGTCCTCCGCCGACAGGAGCTCCCGGCCCGCGCCGGGCGAGCGCCCCTCGGCCAGCGCCGCCGCGTAAGCGCCCGGGTGCTTCACGTTCCACCAGCGCACCCCGCCCACATGGCTGTGCGCTCCGGGGCCCGCGCCCCACCAGTCGGCGCCGCGCCAGTACAGCTCGTTGTGCAGACAGCGGCCTGCGTCGGAGGTGGCCCAGTTGGAGACCTCGTACCAGGAGAAGCCCGCCTCGGACAGCACGGAGTCCGCGATCAGATAACGGTCCGCGTGCACGTCGTCGTCGGTCATGGGCACCTCGCCCCGCCGGATCCGCCGGGCCAGCTGGGTGCCCTCCTCCACGATCAGCGCGTACGCCGAGACGTGGTCCGGACCCGCACCCACCGCGGCCGCGAGCGACGCGCGCCAGTCGTCGTCGCTCTCGCCGGGGGTGCCGTAGATCAGGTCGAGGTTCACATGGTCGAAGCCGGCGGCGCGGGCCTCCGCGACGCAGGCCTCGGGGCGTCCGGGTGTGTGCGTACGGTCCAGCACCTTCAGGACGTGCTGCCGGGCGCTCTGCATCCCGAACGAGATCCGGTTGAATCCTCCGGCCCGCAGCTTCTCCAGATACTCCGGACCGACGGACTCGGGGTTCGCCTCGGTGGTGATCTCCGCGTCGTCCGCGAGCCCGAACTCCTCCCGTACGGCGCCCAGCATGGACACCAGGTCGGCGGCGTCCAGCAGCGTCGGCGTACCGCCCCCGACGAACACCGTGCTGAGGGGCCGCGGATCGTCGCCGAGCACCTTGCGGGCGAGGCGCACCTCGTCGGCGAGGGTGGCGGCGTAGTTGTCGCGGGAGGCCAGCACACCGCCCGAGCCGCGCAGCTCGGTGGCGGTGTAGGTGTTGAAGTCGCAGTAGCCGCAGCGCGTCGCGCAGTACGGCACATGCAGATAGAAGGCGAGCGGCCGGTCACCGGCGCCGTCGAGGGCGGACGCCGGGAGCGCCCCGTCCTCGGGCATGGGCTCACCATCGGGCAGTACGGAAGGCATGCCCCCCATTGTCCGTCACCCGTGCGAAAGCCCGGACCGCGCGCCGGGCGGGGGTCCGGGGGCAGTGGCCGTGCCGTCCCCGGCAGGTCACCGCACCGGAGGGGTACGTCACTGCACCTGGAGCACCAGCAGCGCCAGATCGTCGTCCAGCGGGGTGTCCGAGAAGTCGTGCACCGCCTGCCTGATCCGCTCCCCGACCCCTTGCGCCGTCAGTCCCACGCACCCGGCGAGGGCCGTGGCCAGCCCGTCGCCGTCGTCGAACATCCGCGCCCCCGAGCGCCGCTCGGTCACCCCGTCCGTGACACAGAGCAGCGTGTCACCGGGCTCCAGGTCGAAGGTCTGGCTCTGGTACGCGACGTCCTCCACGACCCCGAGCAGGACCTGCGGCTCGGCGACGGTGTGCACCCGCCCGTCGGGCCGCAGCACCAGCGGCAGCGGATGCCCCGCGCTCGCCAGCGTGCACCGCACGCCCCTGCCGGAGGGCAGCGGCACGAGCTCGCCGTACAGCAGGGACAGGAAGCGGGCCTGCGGCCCTTCCGGCACCGTCTGGCCGCCGGCCGCGGCGACGAGCAGCGCGGTCGCCTCCGCCGCTTCCATGGCGTCGTCGAGAAGGAGCCCGTTCAGCCGGTCGAGCACCTCTCCGACCTGGTAGCCCTCGCGGGCGAGCAGCCGCAGCCAGGGGCGGGCCAGCCCGGTGACGACGGCCGCCTCGGGGCCGCTGCCCTGGACGTCGCCGAGCATGAAGGACCAGCGGTCGCCGCTGCCGGCCGGGAAGATGTCGTAGAAGTCGCCCCCGGCGACGCCGTCGTCGCCGGGCTCGTAGACCAGGAAACGGTCCACGCCGGGGATCTGGCCCACCTTGCGGGGCTGGAGGCCGCGCTGGAGGACCTTGCTGATGGTGGCCTGCCGGGTGTACTGGCGGGCGGCACCGATCGCGAGGGCCACGCGGCGGGCGAAGTCCTCGGTGAGGGCCGTCACGTCGTCGGGGACGCGCGCGAGGCCCTGCCGGGCGAGCAGCAGGGTGCCGAGGCCGCGTCCGCCCGCGACGAGACGGTAGGCGAGTGCGGCACCCCCGGCCGCGCCGGGCTCACGCCCGCTGGGCCACGGGATCGGCACCGGTCCGCCGATCGTGCCCTCCGGCAGCATGGGCGGCTCGTCGACGAGCGCCGTGCGCAGCTGCTCGATCCGTGACTCGTCGGCGTGCCAGACGCGGGCGAGCCGCTGCACGGGAGCCGAGGGCCCCTCGCCGCCGACGGCGGGCCGGCCGGGTTCGCCGTCCAGCCAGATCGCGCACCAGTCGGCGAGCCGGGGCACCAGCAGCTGGGCGGCGAGCGCGGCCACCATGTCCTCGTCGAGCTGTCCGGCCAGCAGGTCGGAGGCCTCGGCGAGGAAGGAGAGAGCGCCGCGTCCGGCCAGGCTCTGGTCCGCGCGGTCGTCGCGGGCGACGGACGCGCGCGGCGAGGGCGCCAGGATCTCGGCGGCCCGCAGACCGCGGTCGATGGCCGGTTCGGTACCGCTGAGCGCGAAGGTGTCCCAGCCGTCGACGGGCAGCCGCGCCCAGACGGTCTTCAGGGCGGAGAGGTAGGTGATGCCCCAGCGCTCGGCGAGTGCGGCGACGAGGTGCAGACCGCGTCCGTACTCGGGGGTGCCCGAGCGGTCCGTGACGGCGTGGGGCTCACTGCTCACGGCCCTGGCCGGGTGGTGGTCGGAGACCTCGATCACCAGGGCGGCGGCCTCTCCGTCGGCCGACGGGTCGAGGCGGCACAGGAGTTCGACGGCGGTGCCCGCGTGCACGACGGCGTTGGTGACGAGTTCACTGACGATCACGACGGCGTCGTCCGCGAGCCGGTCGGTGCTGTGCCCGCCGGGCGGGCAGCCGCCCACCGTACCCCGGCAGTAGGCGCAGGTGGCGAGGAGCCCGAGGGTGGTCCAGTCGGCGAGAGCCGCCCGGACGAATCTGCGGGCGGCCGAGGGGGCATGGGGGTTCCCCGGCAGGCTGGTGCGCGTGACCGACCGCCCGTCATCCCTGAACGGGTAGAACGGAGTTGAGCGGTGGACGGTTTCGCGCTGCATCGGAATGGACCCCACAGTCCGGCTCCCGGTCGGTTCTCACAATGCGCCGCTTCTGACACCGACAGAGTGACAGACTGAGCCTGCCCATAAGCGCCGAGTCACCGAAGTGGGCGGATATGAACAGAGACCTCGTGCCGCCGCCCGCATCCCCGGCCACCTTGCCGCATGCCAGGACGCCGGACGACAGCGGCTGGATCCGGGCGTCCGAACTGCGCCCGCTGCTGGCCGCGATGACGTCGCTGCGCGACGGCGACTTCCGCGTCCGGGTGGCCGAGACGCATGAAGGCATGTCGGCGGAACTGGCCGCGGTGTTCAACCAGATCGCCGTGCGCAATCAGCACTTCGCCGACGAGCTGACGCGGGTGCGCAGGGAGGTCGTCCGCCACGGGCGGCTCGACGACCGGCTGGCGGCGAGCCCCGGCCAGGGCGCCTGGACCTCGGGGGTGACCTGGACGAACTCCCTGCTGGACGCCCTGGTCGTACCGGCCGCGAACGCCACGCGCGTCCTGGACGCGGTGGCCGGCGGTGATCTCACCCAACGGGTCGATCTGCACGACGGGAACCGCCAGTTGCGGGGCGATCTGCGCCGGCTGGGCCGCGCGGTGAACAAGATGGTCGACCAGCTGTCGCTGTTCACCGGCGAGGTCACGCGGGTCGCGCGCGAGGTCGGCACCGAGGGCAGGCTCGGCGGCCGCGCCAAGGTCCAGGGGCTGTCCGGGAGTTGGCGGGACGTCACGGAGGCCGTCAACGCGATGGCCTCCCGGCTCACCGCACAGGTGCGCGACATCGCCGCGGTCACCACGGCGGTGGCACGCGGCGACCTGACCCGTACGGTGACCGTCGAGGCGACGGGCGAGCTGCTGGAACTGAAGCTCACCGTGAACACGATGGTCGACCAGCTCTCCGCGTTCGCGGACGAGGTGACCCGCGTGGCGCGCGAGGTCGGCACCGAGGGCCAGTTGGGCGGGCGTGCCCAGGTCCGCGGCGTGTCCGGGGTCTGGAAGGACCTCACGGACAACGTCAACTTCATGGCGTCCAACCTCACCAGCCAGGTCCGCAACATCGCCCAGGTCACCACCGCCGTCGCCAACGGCGATCTCTCCCAGAAGATCACCGTCGACGCCCAGGGCGAGATCCTCGAACTCAAGTCGACCATCAACACCATGGTCGACCAGCTCTCCGCCTTCGCCGACGAGGTCACCCGCGTCGCCCGCGAGGTCGGCACCGAGGGCAACCTCGGCGGCCGCGCCCAGGTCCGCGGGGTGTCCGGGGTCTGGAAGGACCTCACCGAGAACGTCAACTTCATGGCCGACAACCTGACCAGCCAGGTGCGGAACATCGCCCTGGTCTCCACGGCCGTCGCCCAGGGCGATCTGGGCAAGAAGATCACTGTCGAGGCGAAGGGCGAGATCCTCGAACTCAAGTCGACCATCAACACCATGGTCGACCAGCTCTCCGCCTTCGCCGACGAGGTCACCCGCGTCGCCCGCGAGGTCGGCACGGAGGGCAATCTCGGCGGTCAGGCGCAGGTCCGCGGCGTGTCCGGGGTCTGGAAGGACCTCACGGACAACGTCAACTTCATGGCGTCCAACCTCACCAGCCAGGTCCGCAACATCGCCCAGGTCACCACCGCCGTCGCCAACGGCGACCTGTCCAAGAAGATCACCGTGGACGCCCGCGGGGAGATCCTGGAGCTCAAGGACACCGTCAACACGATGGTGGACCAGCTGCGGGCGTTCGCCGACGAGGTCACGCGGGTGGCCCGCGAGGTCGGCACGGACGGCAGACTCGGCGGCCGCGCCCAGGTGCTCGGCGTCACCGGCCTGTGGAAGGACCTCACGGACAACGTCAACTACATGGCCGACAACCTCACGTCGCAGGTGCGGAACATCGCCCAGGTGGCGACGGCCGTGGCGCAGGGCGACCTGTCGAAGAAGATCGACGTCGACGCCCGCGGCGAGATCCTGGAGCTCAAGACCACCATCAACACCATGGTCGACACGCTCTCCTCGTTCTCCTCCGAGGTGACCCGGGTGGCCCGCGAGGTGGGCTCCGAGGGCCAGTTGGGCGGCCAGGCACGGGTCGAGGGCGTGTACGGCACCTGGAAGCGCCTGACGACCAATGTGAACGAGCTGGCGCTCAATCTCACCACCCAGGTCCGCGCGATCGCCGAGGTGGCGTCCGCGGTGGCCCAGGGCGACATGTCCCGCTCCATCACGGTGGAGACCCGCGGCGAGGTCTCCGAACTCAAGGACAACATCAACCTGATGGTGTCCAACCTCCGCGAGACCACCCGGGCCAAGGACTGGCTGGAGTCGAACCTCGCCCGTCTGGCCGGTCTGATGCAGGGGCACCGCGACCTGATGGAGGTCGCCGACCTGATCCTGCGCGAACTGACCCCGCTGGTGAACGCCCAGTACGGCGCCTTCTTCCTGGCCGACCCGGACGCCGACGGCACCCCGGCCCGTACCACCTCCACCACCAAGGGCCTGGCCTTCATCGCGGGCTACGGCTCCGCCCAGTCCGCCACCATCGACACCACCGGCATGCCGGGCCACGGCCTGGTGCGGCAGGCGGCCCTGGAGAAGAAGCGGATCCTGCTGGAGGAAGCGCCGCCGGACTACATCAAGATCAACTCAGGGCTGGGCGAGGCGTCGCCGGCCAGCGTCGTCATCATCCCGATCCTCTTCGAGGACAAGCTGCTCGGAGTGATCGAGCTCGCGTCGTTCTCCCGCTTCTCGGACGTCCACCTGGCGTTCTTCGACCAGTTCGTGAACACCATCGGGGTCGCGATCAACACCATCATCGCCAACTCCCGTACGGAGTCGCTCCTCGGCGAGTCCCAGCGCCTGGCGGTGCAGCTCCAGGAGCGCTCCGACGAACTCCAGCGCCAGCAGGCCGAACTGCAGCGCTCCAACGCGGAGCTGGAGGAGAAGGCCGCCCTGCTGGCGACCTCGTCGCAGTACAAGTCGGAGTTCCTGGCGAACATGTCGCACGAACTGCGCACCCCGCTGAACTCCCTGCTCATCCTCGCCCGGCTGCTGTCCGACAACCCGGACGGCCGTCTCTCCGACCAGGAGGTGCAGTTCGCGACGACGATCCACCGATCGGGCTCCGACCTGCTCCAGCTGATCAACGACATCCTCGACCTGTCCAAGATCGAGGCCGGCCGTATGGACGTACGACCGAAGAAGCTCCCGCTGATCAAGCTGCTCGACTATGTGCACGCCACCTTCCGGCCGATCACGCTGGACCGCGGGCTGGCCTTCGAGGTCGCGGTCGGCGAGGACGTGCCGCGCGAGATGTACTCCGACGAGCAGCGGCTCCAGCAGATCCTGCGGAACCTCCTGTCCAACGCCATCAAGTTCACCTCGTCCGGCCGCGTGGAACTGCGGGTCAACCGCATCAAGGACCCGGACCACACCCTGGTCAAGGGCGCGGAGGACCTGATCGCCTTCGCCGTCACGGACACCGGCATCGGGATCGCGGCGGAGAAACTCCCGGTGATCTTCGAGGCGTTCCAGCAGGCCGACGGCACCACCAACCGCAAGTACGGCGGCACCGGCCTCGGTCTGTCCATCAGCCGCGAGATCGCGGGCCTCCTCGGCGGGCGGATCATCGCCGAGAGCGAACCGGGCGCGGGCTCCACCTTCACGCTGTACGCACCCGTGCTCTACCCGGGGCACGTGGCCGCGGAGAACGACGACCTGCGGCACGGCCACACGGTCCAGGATCTGCGGACGCTGCCGCTGTCCGCGCCCGAGCGACACCACACCGACCATCTGCCGCGTCCGGAGCTGGACGACGGCTGGCCGACGACGACGAAACTGGAGGAGTGGAAGTCGGGCAGCGCGGGCGCGATCCTGGCGGGCCGCCGGGTGCTGATCGTCGACGACGACATCCGCAACGTCTTCGCCCTCACCCATGTGCTGGGCCGCGTGGGCATGCCCGTGCTGTACGCGGAGAACGGCCGCGAGGGCATCGAGACGCTGGAGCGCAATCCCGACGTCCAGCTGGTCCTGATGGACATCATGATGCCCGAGATGGACGGCTACGAGACGATCGAGGCGATCCGGCGCAGCCCGCTGTGGACCGATCTGCCGATCGTGGCGCTGACCGCGAAGGCGATGCCCGGGGACCGCGAGAAGTCCATCGCGCAGGGCGCCAACGAGTACGTACCGAAGCCCGTGGACGTCGACCGGCTCCTGACGGTCGTCTGTGCCCTCCTGGACCCCGAGAGCGAGCCGCCGGCCGGGCTGCCGGTGTCCGTGGGGCCGTCGGAGGGGGATTCCGCTGTACCGGCGCAGCAGGACGGCGAAGGAGAGCCGGCCACTTCGCCGACCATCACGTGAGGCAGACACCATGAGCGCACAGGCACCCGCGGATCGCGCGAGCATCCTGCTCGTGGACGACATGGACGACAACCTTGTCGCTCTCGAAGCAGTGCTCGGAGCCCTGAACGAGCCGATGGTGAGGGCCCGTTCCGGGGAGGAGGCGATGAAGGCGCTGTTGCGGCAGCAGTTCGCCGTGATCCTGCTCGATGTCCGGATGCCGGGCATGGACGGCTTCGAGACCGCCTCGAACATCAAGCGGCTGGACCAGACGAAAGACGTCCCGATCATCTTTCTGACCGGGGTGGAGGCCGACAGCAGCTATGCCTTCCGCGGATACGCCACGGGGGCCGCGGACTTCATGACGAAGCCGTTCGACCCGTGGGTGCTGCGGGCGAAGGTGAGCGTGTTCCTCGAACTGCACCGCAAGACGCGCCAGTTGGAGCGGATGCTGGCCAAGGAACAGGAGCAGCTGGCCACGATCGCCGGCCGGCTGAGCGCCATCGAGTCGGAGCTCGGCCGGAGCGGGCCGAGCGATGTCCCGGAGCTGCGGATCCAGCTGACGCGTATCGAGGACGGCGTCAGGGAACTGCGTCGCGGGCGGAGCCGATAGGCCCCGCCCGCGACGGCGTCTGCCGCGCGGGTGCCGCTCCGCGCCGCGGAGTGTCCGCGGCGTGGGTGCTCGCCGCGGAGTGTCCGCTGCGCGGGTGCTGCTTCCCGCGCCGGGGCTGCTACTTCTCGCGCGACCCGTCGTACATCTCGTCGATCAGGTGCTGGTACTCCCGCTCGACGACCGGCCTCTTGAGCTTGAGGCTGGGCGTGAGCTCGCCGTGCTCGATGTCCAGGTCGCGCGGGAGCAGCCGGAACTTCTTGACCGTCTGCCAGCGCTGGAGCCCCTCGTTGAGGCGCTGCACATAGCCCTCGATCAGCTGCTGGACCTCCGTGGTGGCCACGACCTCGGCGTACGGCTTGCCGCCGAGGCCGTTCTCCTCGGCCCAGCCGAGGATCGTGGGCTCGTCGAGCGCGATCAGGGCCGTGCAGAAGTTACGGTCCGCACCGTGCACCAGGATGTTGGAGACGAACGGGCAGACGGCCTTGAACTGGCCCTCCACCTCGGCCGGCGCGATGTACTTGCCGCCGGAGGTCTTGATCAGGTCCTTCTTGCGGTCCGTGATCCGCAGATAGCCGTCGGCGGACAGCTCTCCGATGTCACCGGTGTGGAACCAGCCGTCGGACTCCAGGACTTCCTCGGTCTTCTCGGGCAGACCGTGGTAGCCCTCCATGATGCCGGGGCCGCGGAGCAGGATCTCGCCGTCGTCGGCGATCCGCACCTCGGTGCCGGGCATCGGCTTGCCGACGGTGCCGGTGCGGTAGGCCTCGCCCGGGTTGACGAAGGACGCGGCGCTCGACTCGGTGAGCCCGTAACCCTCGAGGATGTGGATGCCGGCACCCGCGAAGAAGTAACCGATGTCGGGGGCGAGGGCGGCGGAACCGGAGACGGCGGCGCGCAGCTTCCCGCCGAAGGCTTCCCGCAGCTTGGAGTAGACGAGCGCGTCGGCGACCTTGTGCTTGGCGCCCAGACCGAAGGGCACGGAGGCGGAGCCGGTGCGACGGAAGTTGTCCTGCGAGGTCTTGGCGTACTCGCGTGAGACACCCGCGGCCCACTGGAAGATCTTGTACTTCGCACCGCCGCCGGCCCGCGCCTTGGACGCGACGCCGTTGTAGACCTTCTCGAAGATGCGCGGGACGGCCGCCATGTAGGTGGGCTGCACCACCGGCAGATTCTCGATGATCTTGTCGACCCGGCCGTCCACCGCGGTGACGTGGCCGACCTCGATCTGGCCGGAGGTGAGCACCTTGCCGAAGACGTGCGCGAGCGGCAGCCAGAGGTACTGCACGTCCTCCGGGCCGATCAGGCCGGTCGCCGCCATGGCCTTCGCCATGTACGACCAGTTGTCGTGCGGCAGCCGGACACCCTTGGGCCGTCCCGTGGTGCCGGAGGTGTAGATGAGCGTCGCCAGCTGGTCGGCGGTGATCGCCCCGACCCGCTCCTTGACCGCCTGCGGGTGCGTCTCGAGGTACCGCGCGCCGCGCGCCTCGAGGTCGGCGAGCGAGAGCACCCAGCCCTCGGGGTCCGCGGTGTCCGGCTCGACGCCCGTGCTGTCGAGCACGACGACATGCTTGAGGCCGGGCAGCTCAGCCCGGCGCTCACGCGCCTTGGCGAGCTGGGATGCGTCTTCCGCGATGAGCACCCTGCTGTCGGAGTCGGAGAGGATGTACGCCGACTCCTCGGCGTTCGTGGACGGATAGACGGTGGTGGTCGCACCGCCCGCGCACATCACGCCGAGGTCGGACAGGATCCATTCGACCCGGGTCGAGGATGCGAGCGCGACCCTGTCCTCGGGCTGCACCCCCAGGTCGATCAGGCCGGCGGCGATGGCGTACACCCTGCCGGCGGCCTCGCCCCAGCTCAGCGACTTCCAGTCGTCGGGCCCCTCACCGGTGGCGGAAGGCACCGGGTAGCGGTAGGCCTCGGCGTCCGGCGTGGCCTCCACTCGCTCGGTGAACAGGTTCGCCACCGAGGGCGGTCGGTTCTCGATCAGGGTCTGTGTGTCGCTCACGACGTCCTCCGGGCCTGCGGCAGCACTGCACGACTGGCTGGTTTCTAACTGGCGAGTAACCATCGAGCCGTGATCAGAGTAAAGGGCACACTGCCAGCGCGTAAGAGGCAGCGGGCTGCCGCTTGATAACGAACCGAACGGCGGATGGCGGCGCCCATCCGATGATCGGTGTAACGGGCAGCTATTACGGTATTCGTTCCGCCGGCCCGTCCCCTGCGAGGGTCCCCCTGCGGCACGGCCGCGCCCCGGAGACGACGCAGGCGCCCGGCCGTGATCCGGCCGGGCGCCTCCGCCCCGAACTCCTGGGTCCCATGCTGGGGGCTGTCGGGTTCCGTGCGCGGGACTCGCGGGTCCTGTGCGCCGGGCTCTCGCTCCTGCGCTCGGGACTCGCGGGTCCTACTTCTTGCTCTTGGCGCCGTCGTCGCTGGACAGCACGGCGATGAAGGCCTCCTGCGGGACCTCCACGCTGCCGACCATCTTCATCCGCTTCTTGCCTTCCTTCTGCTTCTCCAGCAGCTTCCGCTTACGGGAGATGTCACCGCCGTAGCACTTGGCGAGGACGTCCTTGCGGATGGCGCGGATGGTCTCGCGGGCGATGACCCGCGAGCCGATGGCCGCCTGGATGGGCACCTCGAAGGCCTGCCGCGGGATGAGCTCCCGGAGCTTGGCGACGAGCCGCACGCCGTACGCGTACGCCGCGTCCTTGTGCGTGATGGCCGAGAACGCGTCCACCTTGTCGCCGTGCAGCAGGATGTCGACCTTGACCAGGCTGGACGACTGCTCGCCGGTGGGCTCGTAGTCGAGCGAGGCGTAGCCGCGGGTCTTGGACTTCAGCTGGTCGAAGAAGTCGAAGACGATCTCGGCGAGGGGCAGGGTGTAGCGGATCTCGACCCGGTCCTCGGAGAGGTAGTCCATGCCCAGCAGCGTGCCGCGGCGGGTCTGGCACAGCTCCATGATCGAACCGATGAACTCGCTGGGGGCGAGGATCGTGGCCCGGACGACGGGCTCGTGCACCTCGTCGATCTTGCCCTCGGGGAACTCGCTCGGGTTGGTGACGGTGTGCTCGGTGCCGTCCTCCATGACCACGCGGTAGACCACGTTGGGCGCGGTGGCAATCAGGTCGAGCCCGAACTCCCGCTCCAGCCGCTCGCGGATCACGTCCAGGTGCAGCAGGCCGAGGAAGCCGACGCGGAAGCCGAAGCCGAGGGCCGCGGAGGTCTCCGGCTCGTAGACCAGAGCCGCGTCGTTGAGCTGGAGCTTGTCCAGGGCCTCACGCAGCTCGGGGTAGTCCGAGCCGTCCAGCGGATACAGACCGGAGAAGACCATCGGCTTCGGGTCCTTGTACCCGCCGAGAGCCTCGGTGGCGCCCTTGTGCAGGGTGGTGATGGTGTCACCGACCTTGGACTGGCGGACGTCCTTCACACCGGTGATCAGATAGCCGACCTCGCCGACGCCGAGACCGTCGGCCGGCAGCATCTCCGGCGAGTTGGTGCCGATCTCCAGCAGCTCGTGGGTGGCGCCCGTGGACATCATGCGGATGCGCTCGCGCTTGTTGAGCTGGCCGTCGATGACGCGCACATAGGTCACGACACCGCGGTACGAGTCGTAGACCGAGTCGAAGATCATCGCGCGCGCGGGGGCGTCGGCCACACCGACCGGGGCGGGCACCTCACGGACCACCCGGTCCAGCAGCGCCTCGACGCCGAGCCCGGTCTTGGCCGAGACCCGGAGCACGTCGTCGGGGTCACAGCCGACCAGGTTCGCCAGCTCCTCGGCGAACTTCTCCGGCTGCGCGGCCGGCAGGTCGATCTTGTTGAGCACCGGAACGATCGCGAGGTCGTTCTCCATCGCCAGATAGAGATTGGCGAGGGTCTGCGCCTCGATGCCCTGGGCGGCGTCCACAAGCAGGACGGTGCCCTCGCAGGCGGCGAGCGAGCGGGACACCTCGTACGTGAAGTCCACGTGGCCCGGAGTGTCGATCATGTTCAGGATGTGGGTGGTGCCCTGGGAGTCGCCCTCGCTGGGCGCCCAGGGCAGCCGGACCGCCTGGGACTTGATCGTGATGCCGCGCTCGCGCTCGATGTCCATACGGTCGAGATACTGAGCACGCATCTGCCGCTGGTCGACCACTCCGGTCAGCTGGAGCATCCGGTCGGCAAGGGTCGACTTGCCGTGGTCGATGTGCGCGATGATGCAGAAATTGCGGATCAGCGCCGGGTCGGTACGACTCGGCTCGGGCACGTTGGTGGGAGTCGCGGGCACGCAGGGTCCTGATTCTTGAGACGCGGGGCGTCTCGTCTCGGGCGATGTCGGATCGATACGTAGCCTCCATGGTCCCATGGGAAGGGGACTGCGCTCGGTTTGGGCCGCTCGGAGGACGACTGGTAGCCTGGGCAGCTGTGTCTCGTGCCCCTCTCGGCCCGGGACGCTCACCGAAGATCAACCGAACCTGAGAAGGCTCTTTCGTGGCGAACATCAAGTCCCAGATCAAGCGGAACAAGACGAACGAGAAGGCGCGCCTGCGCAACAAGGCCGTCAAGTCCTCGCTCAAGACCGCGATCCGCAAGGCCCGTGAGGCTGCTGCCGCGGGTGACCTCGAGAAGGCCTCCGTGGCCGCTCGTGACGCTTCCCGTCAGCTCGACAAGGCTGTCTCGAAGGGTGTCATCCACAAGAACGCCGCCGCCAACAAGAAGTCGGCGCTGGCCTCCAAGGTTGCTTCCCTCCAGGGCTGAGTGCTCTTGATTTGACTGCCGGAAGGACTCGAGCGGGCCCTCTCTCTCCGCTCCCGACCGGCAAACCCGACTCGCACGCGGCCTGCGTTCGCCACGCGGGTGCGAGTCTCCAGCAGAACCTTCGAAGGCCCCGGCCCGCTCTTCCTTCCCCAGGACGAGCGACCGGGGCCTTCGGCTTGCCCGGCGGCAGGGGTGCGGACGTCGCCCGGCGGGCGGGCAGGGCGGGTCGGCGGCGCGAGGCGGGGGCGGTAGGCCTGTACGGGGCGAGGCGGGTCGGCGGCGCGAGGCGGGGGCGGTAGGCCTGTACGGGGCGAGGCGGGTCGGCGGCGCGAGGCGGGGGCGGTAGGCCTGTACGGGGCGAGGCGGGTCGGCGGCGCGAGGCGGGGGCGCGTGGGGCCGAGCCGGTACGCGCCGGGTACGGCCGAGCCGGGTACGGGCCGGGGGCCGGCCCTAGCGCGCCGGCCGGTAGAGGCCTAGCGGCGGGAGCGAGCTGCTCGGGCGATCGTCACGACCGCCTTCTCCAGCGCGTACTCCGGGTCGTCGCCACCGCCCTTGACGCCCGCGTCCGCCTCGGCGACGGCACGTAGGGCCACCGCCACCCCGTCGGGGGTCCAGCCCCGCATCTGCTGCCGGACCCGGTCGATCTTCCAGGGCGGCATGCCCAGCTCACGGGCGAGGTCCGCGGGCCTGCCGCCGCGGGCCGACGACAGCTTGCCGATCGCCCGCACGCCCTGTGCCAGCGCGCTGGTGATCAGCACGGGAGCCACACCCGTCGACAGCGACCACCGCAGGGCTTCCAGCGCCTCGGCCGCGCGTCCCTCCACCGCCCGGTCGGCGACCGTGAAGCTGGACGCCTCGGCGCGGCCCGTGTAGTACCGCCCGACCACGGCCTCGTCGATCGTGCCCTCGACGTCGGCGGTGAGCTGGGACACCGCGGACGCCAGCTCCCGCAGGTCGCTGCCGACGGAGTCGACGAGGGACTGGCACGCCTCGGGTGTCGCCGACCTGCCGAGCGCCCGGAACTCCGACCGGACGAACGTGAGCCGCTCGGCGGGCTTCGTGGTCTTCGGGCAGGCCACCTCCCGCGCCCCGGACTTGCGGGCGGCGTCCAGCAGGCCCTTGCCCTTCGCGCCGCCGGGGTGCAGCAGGACCAGGGTGATCTCCTCGGCCGGCGCGTCCAGGTACGCCTTGACGTCCTTGATCGTGTCGGCGGACAGATCCTGCGCATTCCGCACGATGACGACCTTGCGCTCGGCGAAGAGCGACGGACTTGTCAGCTCGGCGAGGGTGCCGGGCTGGAGCTGGTCGGCGGTGAGGTCCCGCACGTCCGTGTCGGCGTCGGCGGCGCGCGCCGCCGCGACCACCTGCTGCACGGCGCGGTCGAGGAGAAGGTCCTCCTGGCCCACGGCGAGCGTGACGGGGGCGAGCGGGTCGTCGGTCGAATTCTTCCTGGTGGCCATCGCGGTCCAGCATCCCATGGGCCACTGACACTCCGTCCCGTACCGGAGAATGGCCCGGTGAGCGAAGGACGACATGTACTGGTGCTGCCCGACCGCGACGCAGCCGAGGAGGTGGCACAGGAGCTGGCGGGCCGTTTCGGGGTGACCGATGAGCCGCAGCTCGTACGGGACGCGCTGGCGGGCGAGGACGACGCCGAGGACGCCCAGTGGCTGGTGGTGGTGGACGACCCGGCGGCCCGGCTCGACCCGATGGTGCTCGACGATTTCGTCGCCGAGTACGAAGGCTGGCTGGAAGCGCCGTAGCGGCCCGGCCGTTCAGCCGCGGGCGCCCCGCGGGTCGGGCGGCAGTCGGTCGAGCTCCAGCCCGAAGTGCTCGCGGTAGGCCGCCAGGACCGCCGCGTCGTCGGCCAGAGGCTGCTCACGGCGCTCACCGTGTTCGGTGACGACGAGCTTGCGGCCGCTGAGCGTGATGCGGCCCTCTTCAGTGAGCCGCGAGCACACGACGGACTGGGTGAAGTGCGACGCGGGCGATGTCCGGTGCCACCAGGCTCCGGCCCGGAAGTCCTCCAGCGAACGCGGCCGCGTCGCCAGGCGGAACTGCGGCTTGCCGTCGCGGTGGAGATCGATGTCGCCGAACTCCGTCTCGACGATCCGGAACGTACCGGCGGGATCGGTCTGGTCTCCGCGCTCGTCGAACGCCAGCGGATGGTGGGCGTGGTCCCCGAATCCGACGTCCGCCAGCCATCTGCCGCTGCCGTCGGCCGGCTCCACGAGCAGGCCGAGGTGGTCGTACGGAATGCCCAGCCTGCCCCCGTCACCGAAGACGCGGCCCTCCAGCAGGGTGACCGTGTAACCGAGGTCGCGGAGCAACGCGGCGAAGGCGCCGTTGAGTTCGTAGCAGAACCCGCCCCTGCGCCCCTCCACCACCTTGGCGAGCAGCGCCTTGTCCTCCAGCACGATGTCCTCGCCGAAGTGCACGGAGAGGTTCTCGAACGGAACGGTGCGCAGGTGCCGCAACTGCAGATCGCGCAGCGCTGCGGCGTCGGCGTGCTGCGGGCGGTCTGCGCCGATGCGGCGGAGGTAGGCGTCCATGGGGCAAGTGTGACGCGAGGGCCCGCCGCGCACCATGGACCGCTGGTCCTAGACCGGTCGGCCGAGGCCA
The DNA here is from genome assembly GCF_050952975.1 of Streptomyces sp. CA-251247. NCBI lineage: Bacteria > Bacillati > Actinomycetota > Actinomycetes > Kitasatosporales > Streptomycetaceae > Streptomyces > Streptomyces sp. CA-251247. The sequence goes on from NZ_CP191861.1 coordinate 2,755,515, forward strand.
TCCGGTTCCGGGGCCGGATCGGCTCCCCGCGCGCGCTCACCTTCCGAGCGGGGTTCAGCCTGCCCGCCGTGCGGCGCCTGCCGCTGCCGTGCGGCCGCCCCGCATATCGGTGACGGCGGCGCAGCCCGGCCCGCAGGTTCCGGCCCGCGCCCGTCACCGCGACCGGCCCGTCGGTGTCGGTACGCAGCACCACCGCTCCTCCGGCCCGCAGCGCGTCGACGGTCCGGGGCGACGGGTGACCATAGGTGTTGTCACGGCCGACCGAGATGAGCGCCAGACGCGGACGTACGGCATGGATCAGACTGGGATGCTGATGAGCCGAGCCGTGGTGCGCCACCTTGAGCACATCGACCGGCGGCAACGCCGGATAGGCCCGCAGGAGCCTCCGCTGGGCCGGTGGTTCGAGATCACCGAGCAGCAGCACGGTCGGCCCTCCCTCGACACGGACGAACAGCGTGACGCTCGCGTCGTTGGGACCGTCGGGCAGGAATCCGGGGCCTGCGCCGGGCGCGGAGCCGGGCCGGGCCGCGGGCCAGAGCACCTGCCAGGTCAGCCGACCGACCCGGCGCCGCTCCCCCACCGCCGTGCGCACCATGGGCACACGGGCGGCCGCCGCGGCTCTGCGCACGAAAGCGCTCTGCTCCTGTGGTTCGTCGAACGTCGTCGTCTGCACCACTCCCACGGATCTGCCGCGCAGCACCCCCGGCAGCCCGCGGACATGGTCCGCATGGAAGTGGGTCAGCAGAACGAGCGGGATCCTGGTGACCGCGAGATCCCGCAGACAGCGGTCCACCGGAACGGGATCGGGCCCGGCGTCCACCACCACGGCTCCGCCGTCACCCGTGGCCAGCACGGCCGCGTCGCCCTGCCCCACGTCGCACATCGCGACATCCCACGCGGGCGGCGGCCAGCCGGTGAGAACCCTGGTGAGCGGTGCCGGGCGCACAACTGCGAGCAGGAACAGCAGGATGCACACGACGATCGCCCACGGATGACGTGTCAGCCTGCGCGCCAGAAGAATGACCAACCCGGTGAGGGCCGCGAGCAGGAGACCGCCACGCCAGCCGCCCTGCCAGTCCGTGCGTGCCCCGGGCAGGCCGGCCCCGATGCGGGCCACGGAGGCGATCCATCCGGCCGGCCAGCCGGCGACCTGGGCCAGTACCTCGGCGACGGGCATCGCGACCGTCGCGGCGGCCAGGGCGGCGAACCCGAGGACGGTGGCCGGGGCGACCGCGAGCTCGGCGATCAGATTGCAGGGAATCGCCACCAGACTCACCCCGGCCGCGAAGACGGCGACCACGGGCGCGCACACGGCCTGGGCCGCGGCGGCCGCAGCAAGGGCTTCGGCGAGCCTCGGAGGCACGCTCCTGCGCTGAAGGGCCTCGCTCCAGCCGGGAGCGATGACGAGCAGCGATCCGGTCGCCAGGACGGAGAGGAGGAAGCCGTAACTCCGCGCGAGCCAGGGGTCGTACAGCACCAGCAGCAGAACCGCGGCGGCGAGCGCGGGGAGGAGCGACCGGCGGCGCCCGGTGCCGATGGCGAGCAGAGTGACGGCCCCACAGGCCGCCGCACGCAGCACGCTCGGCTCCGGTCTGCACACCACCACGAAGGCGAGCGTCAGGGCCCCTCCGAGGACCGCGGTCCCGCGGAGCGTGATGCCCAACCGAGGTGCCAGACCGCCGCGTTCGGCCAGCAACGCCCGACGCGGCGGCCCGATCAGCAGGACGAGCACAATGGTCAGGTTGCTGCCAGAAACGGCTGTCAAGTGAGTGAGGTCCGTCGCCTCGAAGGCGTCCTGAAGCTCCGGCGTGACCCGGGAGGTGTCTCCGACGACGAGCCCGGGGAGCAGCGCGCGGGCATCAGGGGCCAGGCCGTCGGTCGCCTCGCGAAGCCCGGCCCGGAGATCACCGGCCGTGCGTTGAAGCGCTGTCGGAGGCCGGACGACTTCCGGCCCGTCCGTCTCGTCCGCTCGCAGCACGGCCGCGAACCGGTCGCCCGGGTGCGACGGCGGCATCAAGCGCCCCGCCAGCCGCAGCCTGGTCGAGGGCAGCAGCCCCTGCCATGACGCGAGCCTCCGTGCGGGCATGTCCGTCCGCACCATCACGAGGACCGGCGTCCGGGCTCTGGTGACCGCGCCGCCCGATGTGGTGACCAGGGTGGCTTCCGCGTCGAGCAGCAAGAGGCGTCCTGCCGTTCCGTCGCCGCGGGCCGGGGACTGTGGACGGGTGAGGCGGGGATCGGACGTGACCGTCAACTCGACGGTGGCGTGTGCGTATTGATCCGCCAGAGCGGGCAGCGGCCCCCGTCTCAGATCCGCGCCGTGCAGCCCGGCCGAGGCCGCGCCGGCCGCCGCACACAACAGGATCCCGGCAAGAGCGGTGGTGTTGAGACGCCACCGTCCCTCCGGTGCTGCGGAGTCGCCGCCGGGAGCCGCCCCCGTACCCGCCGATGGACGATTCCCTGCCGACGCACATAGGGCGGCGGGTGCAAGGCGGTCGGCCGAGCCCCTGATCGCCCACATCGCCAACGGCAGCACAGCCGCGAGAACGAGGCAGACGATCACTCCCGTCACCGTCCACCACCCGGCCACGCCCAGCGCCAGCGCCGACGCGGCCCAGGCGGCCAGAGCCGGCGGAACCAGCCGTAGATCGGCCGGCCCCTCCTGGCGCGGGTCCGCCGCTCCCAGCCGGTGTCCCGACGCTGTGTGCACTGCTTGGCGCGTCATGGCCGCACCAGGTTCTGGAGGTCCGCGAAACGGCGGTCACCGATCCCATTGACCTCGCGGAGTTCGTCGACCGACCGGAAGCCGCCGTGCTGCGTGCGGTAGTCGATGATGTGCTGGGCCAGCACGGGGCCGACGCCCGGCAGGGTGTCGAGCTGTTCCGCCGTGGCCGAGTTGAGGCTCACCGGACCCGCGGGCTGAGCGCCCGGGCCACCGGCGCCGCCCGCCCCACCGATGCTCCCACCGGCCGGGCCCGCACCGGCACCGGTCACCCCCGGCGGGACAGGCAGCCCCACCACGACCTGTTCGCCGTCGACGAGCACCCGCGCCCGGTTGAGTGCGGTGAGATCCGTGCCGGGCTTGACGCCTCCGGCCGCGTGCAGTGCGTCCGCAACCCTTGATCCGGCGGGCAGTTGGAGAACGCCGGGCCGCCGCACCTTGCCGCTGACATCGATGATGATCCGCCCGCTGGGGACTGCGGCGGACGGGACCGGCGGGCCGGGCGAGGGCTCCGGTTCGGAATCGGTGGCGGGAGCAGCCGCGCCCTGCTCGACCAGCTCGGGAGCCCGCACGGTCTCCGGCCGCCCCACCCAGAAGTGCTGTGCGGCGAAGACGGCGGCCGCCAGCAGGACGACGGCCAGCGCCGCCAGAGCCCGCGGCTCCAGCCCGCATCTGAGCTGCACCCACAGCGGCAGCCTCTCGCGCACGGCGAGCCCGGCCCACCGCCGCGCAGCCTGACTCGGACCCACGCCCGCGCCCGCACCAAGGCCCGGCCCGCCACCAGCACCGGCACCGGCGGCCGCACCCGCACCCGCACCCGCACCCGACGAGTCAGCACCCCCGCCTGCCCCGCCGAGCGCCACGTCGGCTCCCGAGACACCCGTCCCGGCGGCACGCGCACCTGCTCCGGCACCCGCACCCGCACCCGCGAACAAGGCGTCCGCCCGCCGCCGTACCGCCGTCGCCTCGCCGCCCGGCACGCGTCTCCCCCATGCCCCGGCCGTACCCACCGTGGAGACCGGGCGCCGGGCAGCACCCGTACCCGGCCCGGGGGCCGAACCGGGCCCGGGGCCAGGACTCGCACCCGTACTCAGACCCGGCCCACGCCTCACACGGGCGCGGCCGTCCGACGCCGGGGCGCGCCCCGGCCCACTCGTTGCGGAACGTGAACGTGATCGAAGAGCCATGTCACGAGACGGTAGGCACATCCACCCGAACCCGCTGAGCAGGTCCAATTCCCGTGGAAAACCATCCTGTTGTGGATATCTCCGTCACCCGAAGGGGCCGTTCCACCGACCTCAGCGCGGCGAGACGACCGCCGCGAGGAGTCCCGGCCCGGTGTGCGCCCCGATCACCGCACCCACCTCGCTCACATGCAGGTCCGCCAGTCCCGGCACTCGCTCCCGGAGCTTGTCCGCGAGCACCGCGGCTCTTTCCGGTGCGGCCAGGTGGTGCACCGCGATGTCCACGGTGCTCGCGCCCGCCCGTCCGACGACGATCTCCTCCAGCCGGGCGATTGCCTTCGACGCCGTGCGCACCTTCTCCATCGGCACGATCCGGCCGCCGTCCAGCTGAAGCAGCGGCTTCATCGCCAGCGCCGAGCCGAGCAGCGCCTGCGCGGCCCCGATCCGGCCGCCGCGGCGCAGGAAGTCCAGGGTGTCGACGTAGAAGTAGGCGGACGTACCGGCGGCCCGCTTCTCCGCGGCGGCCACGGCCTCGTCCAGCATGCCGCCGCCCTCCGCCGTCTCCGCGGCGGCCAGAGCGCAGAATCCGAGGGCCATGGCGACCATCCCGGTGTCCACCACCCGCACCGGCACCGGAGCGTCCTTGGCGGCCAGTACGGCGGCGTCGTAGGTGCCGGAGAACTCCGACGACAGGTGCAGGGAGACGATCCCGGTCGCACCCGCTTCGGCCCGGGCCCGGTAGGTCTCCGCGAACACCGCGGGGCTCGGCCGCGAGGTGGTCACCGGACGTCGCTTCTGCAACGCCAGTGCGAGCGAACGCGCCGAGATCTCGGTGCCCTCTTCGAGTGCTTGATCGCCAAGTACGACGGTCAGAGGCACCGCGACGATGCCGTGGCGCTCCATCGCCGGTGGCGGCAGGTAGGCCGTTGAATCGGTGACGATCGCGACATGGCGGGACATGAGCGGGAGGTTACCCGGCGGCGGGACAGGACGGCAGCCCGGCCCCTCGTCGGCACCCGCACCTCTGCTGCCCCCGCCGACAGCTCATCGGCCTCATGGACCGCACCGCGCCGTCCCGCGCCGCCCCAACCCCCGGACCTCACAGGTCAGTTGGTCGTCTCCGGCCGAGCGGTCTTCTGCCAGGGGTACGTGTTCTGCTGCCGCGGATCACGCGCCGTGATTGCCTGCGGCTGATCCTGCTGCCCTTGCTGCCGCGACTGAGCCGCGGACGGTGAAGGAGCCTGCGCGGAGTCGGCGGCGGCCGCTGATCCGGCCTGCCCGGTGGTGTCCACCTCGGGCCAGGTCTGCCCGGGGCCGGCCTGCCCGCCCGCGTCCGGCCAGGCGTCGTCCCGGCTCCCGGACTGCCCCGTAACCGGTTCGCCGGTGGGCGGGTCCTCGATCGACCAGTGCCGCAGCGCCCCCGCCTCCATGTCGATCTGCGTGCTCAGCGCGTCCAGATCGTCCTCGGCGAACTTCCTCGCCCGGTCCCGCGCCGCCCATCGCAGCGACTCGGCCGAGTGCACGATCCGCTCCGTGCGCTCGCGGAGTCCGGGCAGCAGCGAGGCGACCGTCGCCCGGTCGGGCTCGCGCTCCAGGCGCTTCAGCTCGTCGTCCAGCTCATGGCCGTGCACACTCAGCCGCTGGAAGAGGGAGATCGACTCGGACAGCGACGCGTCCTCGCCCGCTCCCGCCTGAAGGGCGTCCTGGGTGGCCCGCATCGACGTCCGCAGCGACAGCCGCAGCTGTGCCAGCTCACCGACGACTCCGCCCTGTCCGTAGCTCCTCGCGCGCAGTGAGGTCTCCTCGACGGTGCGACGCGCCTGGGTGACCGTGCGCTCCACGCCACGCTTGGCCGCGCCGACGACCTTCACCGTCACAAACACCCCCAACGCGACGAAGGCGACGAAAAGCAGCGCCAAAATGAGAATCGCGGCTTCCATGAGCGCCCCTTCGGCGTCGGATGTAGTTCCTCCACGGTAAACGGAACGGGCAGGCCGAGGGTTCCATCGGAACCCCCAACCTGCCCGTAGGGGATGCCCCGCAGCCCCCGCGAAACCCCTCGAAAGGAGGACTAGGCAGGAACGATGTTGACCAGCTTCGGCGCCCGCACGATCACCTTGCGGATTCCGGCGCCGTCCAGCGCCGCGACCACCGCCGCGTCACCCAGTGCCAGCGCCTCCAGTTCCTCGTCCGAGATCGACGGGGAGACCTCCAGCCTCGCCTTCACCTTGCCCTTGATCTGCACGACGCAGGTCACCGACTCGTCGACGACGTACGCCGGGTCCGCGACCGGGAACGCCTGGTGCACGACCGAGTCGGTGTGTCCCAGCCGGCGCCACAGCTCCTCCGCGATGTGCGGGGCCAGCGGGGCGATCAGCAGCACCAGCGCCTCGGCGACGCTGCGCGGCAGCGGCCCGCCGACCTTGGTCAGGTGATTGTTCAGCTCGGTGATCTTGGCGATCGCGGTGTTGAACCGCAGCGCCGCCAGATCCTGACCGGCTCCGTCGATCGCCTTGTGCAGCGCACGCAGCATGGGCTCGTCGGCCTCGGTGTCGACGACCGTGACCTCACCGGTGGACTCGTCGACGACATTGCGCCACAGCCGCTGCAGCAGCCGGTACTGACCGACGACGGCCCGGGTGTCCCAGGGCCGGGAGACGTCCAGCGGTCCCATCGCCATCTCGTACAGACGCAGCGTGTCGGCACCGTACTCGGCGGAGATCTCGTCCGGAGTGACTGCGTTCTTCAGGGACTTGCCCATCTTGCCCAGCTCGCGCTTTACCGGCTCACCCTCGAAGAAGAACGCGCCGTCCCGCTCCTCGACCTCGGTGGCCGGCACCGGGAAGCCGCGGCTGTCCCGGTAGACGTACGCCTGGATCATGCCCTGGTTGTACAGCTTGTGGAACGGCTCCGCGGACGAGACGTGGCCCAGGTCGAACAGCACCTTCGACCAGAACCGCGCGTACAGCAGGTGCAGTACGGCGTGCTCGGCGCCGCCCACGTACAGGTCGACGCCGCCGTGCGGCATGCCCTCGCGCGGCCCCATCCAGTACTGCTCGATGGCGGGGTCGACCAGCTTCTCGCTGTTGTGCGGGTCCAGGTAGCGCAGCTCGTACCAGCACGAACCCGCCCAGTTGGGCATGGTGTTGGTCTCGCGGCGGTACCGCTGGGGGCCGTCGCCCAGGTCCAGGGTGACGTCGACCCAGTCCTCGTTGCGCGACAGCGGCGTCTCGGGCTGGGTGTCGGCGTCGTCGGGTGCGAACGTCCGCGGCGAGTAGTCCTCGACCTCGGGCAGCTCCAGCGGCAGCATCGACTCCGGCAGCGAGTGCGCGACGCCGTCCTCGTCGTAGACGATCGGGAAGGGCTCGCCCCAGTACCGCTGGCGGCTGAACAGCCAGTCACGCAGCCGGAAGTTGACGGTGGCCTCACCGACGCCGCGCTCGACCAGCCATCCGGTGATCCTGGCCTTGGCCTCGGCGACGTCCAGGCCGTTCAGCGAGATCTCGTCGTTCGAGGAGTTGATCGCCGGCCCCTGGCCGGTGAACGCCTCGCCCTCCCAGCCCTCGGGCGGCTGCACGGTACGGATGATCGGCAGCTCGAAGGCCTCCGCGAACTCCCAGTCCCGCTCGTCCTGCCCGGGGACGGCCATGATCGCGCCGGTGCCGTAACCCATCAGCACGTAGTCGGCGACGAACACCGGGATGCGGGCGCCGGTCACCGGGTTCTGCGCGTACGCGCCGGTGAAGACGCCTGTCTTGTCCTTGTGTTCGGTCTGCCGCTCGACGTCGCTCTTCGTCTGCGCCTGCTTGCGGTACACGGCCACGGCGTCGGCCGGGGTCGCGGCGCCGCCGGTCCAGGCCTCCTTGGTGCCCTCGGGCCACTCGGCGGGCAGGATCGAGTCGATCAGGCCGTGCTCGGGCGCCAGCACCATGTAGGTCGCGCCGAACAGGGTGTCGGGGCGGGTGGTGAAGACCGTGACCGGCTTGTCACTGTGGCCCTCGACCGTGAAGTCGACGCGGGCGCCCTCGGACCGGCCGATCCAGTTGCGCTGCTGCAGCTTGATCGCCTCGGGCCAGTCCAGCGCGTCCAGATCGTCCAGCAGCCGGTCGGCGTAGGCGGTGATGCGCATGTTCCACTGGCGCAGCTTGGCCTTGAAAACGGGGAAGTTGCCGCGCTCGGACCGGCCGTCGGAGGTGACTTCCTCGTTCGCCAGGACCGTGCCCAGCCCGGGGCACCAGTTGACGGGCGCGTCGGAGGCGTACGCCAGGCGGTACTCACCCAGCACGTCCGCCCGCTCCAGGGCGCTCAGTTCGCTCCACGCGCGCGTGGAGCCCGGAACGGCCCGCTCACCGCTCTCGAACTGCGCCACCAGCTCGGTGATCGGACGGGCCTTCTTCGCGTCCTCGTCGTACCAGGAGTTGAAGATCTGGACGAAGATCCACTGGGTCCACTTGTAGTAGTCCGGGTCGATCGTCGCGAAGGACCGGCGCTGGTCGTGGCCCAGACCCAGCCGGCGCAGCTGGGCCTTCATGTTCTCCATGTTGGCCTCGGTCGACACCCGGGGGTGGGTGCCGGTCTGCACGGCGTACTGCTCGGCGGGCAGGCCGAAGGCGTCGAAGCCCAGGGTGTGCAGGACGTTGTGGCCGGTCATCCGCTGATGGCGGGCGTAGACGTCCGTGGCGATGTAGCCCAGGGGGTGCCCGACGTGCAGGCCCGCGCCCGAGGGGTAGGGGAACATGTCCATGATGAACTTCTTGGGGCGGGCGGCCACGGCGGGATCCCCGGCCAGGTCGCCGCGGGGGTTCGGCGCCTCGTACGTACCCTCGGCGTCCCAGAAGTCCTGCCAGCGTGCCTCGATGTCGGCGGCCATCGCAGCGGTGTAGCGGTGCGGTGCGGCCACCTCGGCAGCAGAATTCGTCTCGCTCATGATCCTTAAAGCTCCATCGGTCGTCTCTGCTCGAGCCCTGTCATCACCCGGGTGAAATGAAAAATCCCCTCGCACAGGAGGGGACGCCGCGCCGATTCCGACCGGATCTTTCATCCGTCGGGACTGATCAGCGCGGCCGGCTAAGCAGAAGGCGTACGGCACGCATAGACGTCAGGGTACCGCAGAGAGCGATCCCGTTGTGTGGCGCAGACCTCGTCGCCGACCAGAGACAATCGGCGTTCCCTTCCGTATCTATCCGTACGGGGATCAGGACTGGCCGCTGACAGGCGGTCCGAACAAGGGCGGGGAGATGTCACGAGAGATGCCGGCATACGCCTGGACAGCCGCCGATCCACCCGGGAGGCACTGGGGTTACCCCGCGTATCGACCCTATCCAGGGCAACCCCAGAGTCAGTTGCCTGTGGTTCCGCTCTCTAAACGCCAAAACGTCGTACCGCTCGGTATGGGTCGCCTTAGCATGCGTCAACGGGACCGCATTCCCCGCACCTTCGGAGTCGCCCCATGAACCCTCGTCGCAACAACCGATCGTCACCCTCACCGAGTGCCGGCCTCAGCCGACGTACTCAGGGTGGCCTGACGGTCGCTGCGTTCGTGCTCATACCGCTGATAGCCATCCTTGGGAGTGACAGTTTTCGCGCAGCGCTCGACTTCACCACCGGGGTGCTGTCGCTGGTCTCGCTCACCGCGTCCATCGCGTGGGGCCTGATCGCGACGGACCGGCTGCTGCTGTCCCCGCGCCACCGGCTGCTCGCCCAGGCGATCCACCGCGGCACGGCGACGGCCTCGCTCGGCTTCCTGCTGCTGCACGCAACGGTGAAGGTGTCCCTCGGCCATGTGGCACTGATCGGCGCTCTCATCCCGTTCGGGCTGGGCGTCACGGGCACGGACGGCCTGATCGGCATGGGCTCACTGGCCGGTCTGTTCATGGTGATCGCGGGCGCGACGGGCGCGATGCGCAGCGCCCTGGCAGGCAACATCAAGGCCGCGGGCCGCTGGCGCGCCCTGCACATGCTGGCCTATCCGGCCTGGTGCTTCGCTCTGATGCACGGCCTGTACGCCGGCCGTCCGGCGGCGACCTGGGTGACGACGATGTACTGCCTGGCCCTCGCGAGCGTCACCGGCGCCGTGTCCGTACGGCTGCTCCCGCGTCAGGTGCAGCGCCGTATCGCCGACAAGATCCTCGCGCTGACCGGCCGTCGTGCGGGCGCCGGCCGCGCCGAGGAGCCGGGGCTGCGGGACATGGCGACCTCGCCCCTGCCCGGTTCGACAGGGGTGACCGCGCCGGTCGGCCTCAACCGGATGAACGGCATTCCCACGCAGCGCCCGGTCGAGGCCGAGTTCCAGCGCCAGTCCGCGTTCGGACAGCCGCGCAGGCAGCCGCGGCTCGAAGCACCCTCGCCCCAGCTGTACGAGGCACCTCCGCCGCCCGAGGCCGAGCCCGTCGTCGGCGCCGGTGGTGTCGGCGCGGGCACCGGGATCTCGGCCGCCTACCGCGCGGTGTCCCTCGGGGGCGATCCGAACGCCCCGCTCGCCGAGCGCATCCCCATGACCGAGGAGATACCGGTGGTGTCGGAGGACGGCCCCGCCCCGGGCATGTGGCCGACCCCCTCGCCCCCTCGGCCCGCCCAGGCCTATCCGGCCGAGCCGGTTCCGCCGCCCGCCACCCCGTCGTACGACACCCCCGCGTACGACCCCACGGCCTTCGGCACCCCGGCCGCCGCCGCACCCCCGCCCGGGCCGGCCTACGACACCGGGTCCTTCCCGACCCCGTCCTACGACACCGGCTCCGTCCCCACCCCGACGTACGACACCGGCTCGTTCACCGCGCCGGCGTACGACACGGGGACCTTCCCCACCCCGTCCTACGGCTCCGGGTCGTTCACCACCCCGACCTACGAGAGCCCTCTCTACGACCCGCCCGCCACGTCCCCGTACGAAGCAACTCCCTCCCCGTACGACACCGGTAATCCCACCACGTACGACGAAACCCAAGCGATGCCCGGACCGCTCTTTCCGCCTCCGGCCGGAGAGCCCTGGAACGCGCCCGCAGGAGACCGACCTTGAACGCCCCCCTCCCCGATGTCCCCGAGGTCCGCGTCGTCGGCCTTCCCCAGCTGACCCAGGGGTTCGACCTGGTCGAGCGCCTCGATCTCCAGATGCACCTCAAGGTGCACGGTCCGCTGGAACCGATGACCGGCGAGCGGCTCGCCCAGCTCGCCGAGGAGATAACCCTGCGCGGCCGAGGCGGCGCGGGATTCCCCTTCGGCCAGAAGCTGCGTGCCGTGGCCAAGTCCGCCATCCGGCGCGGGGTGCGGCCCGTCGTCGTGGTGAACGGCAGTGAGGGCGAGCCGGCCTGCCGCAAGGACACCGTTCTGCTCAACCGCGCTCCCCATCTGATCCTGGACGGGGCGCTGCTGGCGGCCGAGGCGCTCGGGGCACGCACCCTGGTCGTCGCGGTGACCCGCAACTCCACGGAGATGTCGATGCGCGCGGCTCTCGCCGAGCGCGGTCTGTCCGACCGGCGTGGACAGCAGCTGCGCGCACGCATCGTCCGCACGCCCGAGCGCATGGTCTCCGGTGAGGCCTCCTCGGTCATCCGCGCGGTCAACGGCGGCCCCGCCCTGCCGCCCGGCCGCCGTGAGCGCGCGTCCGACACCGGCGTCGGCGGCGCCCCGACCCTGCTGTCCAACGCGGAGACGTTCGCGCAGCTCGCCATCGGCGCCCGTATCGGATCCCGCCGCTACAGCAACACCGGCGTGGGCTCGGAGCCCGGCACGGTCATGCTCACCATCTCCGGCGCGGTGGCGCGCCCCATGGTCGTCGAGGTCCCCACGGGTGTCCCCCTGCGGTACGTCCTCCAGCTCGCGGGCGCCCCGCCGCTGCCCCAGGGCGTCCTGACCGGCGGCTACCACGGCAACTGGATCGACTCGGTGGCCGTCCACGAATCGGTCGTCTCGCGTGAGTCGCTGGCGGCCGTGGGCGGCTCGCTGGGCGCGGGAGCCATCCTGCCCATCGGGCCGGAGACCTGTCCGCTGGGCGAGGCGCTGCGGGTGGCCAACTGGCTCGCCGCCGAGACGGCCGGCCAGTGCGGCCCCTGCAAGCTGGGACTGCCCGCCGCGGCCGGCGGTCTGGCGGACGTCATGAACGGCGGCGGCCCGGCCGCCCTGGAGGCGCTGCGCGAGGTGACGCAGGCCGTGAAGGGCCGCGGTGCGTGCAAGCACCCCGACGGTTCGGCGCGGTTCTTCGCCTCGACCCTGTCGGCCTTCACGGACGATCTGGCGGCCCACGTGCTCCACGGCGGCTGCGGCCGCGAGACGACCGGTGTGCTGCCGCTTCCGCTGCCCGGGTACGAGGAGGCCGAAGAGTCGATCCCGAGCGGCGAGAAGGTCTTCATCGACTGGACGCTGTGCCAGGGCCACGGGCTCTGCGCGGACATCATCCCGGAGCTGATCCGGCTCAACCCCGACGGCTATCCGTCGGTGGCCGACGCGGTCGTTCCGATGCACATGCGCGGGCGCGCGGAGCGGGCCGTACGACGGTGCCCGGCGCTGGCGATGCGCATCGAGCAGACGGCGGCTCCGGCTCCGAAGGCCCGGGCCGAGCTGCCCGCTCCGAACCGCAAGGCCCTCGGCAGCGGCCGCGGTTGACGGACGGGAGAAAGGGAGCGGGCGACCCGATCGGGTCGCCCGCTCCCTTCTCGTCACTCACCCGGACAAGCGGACGAGAAGTCCCGCACAACAGAAGATCCCGCCGGCCGTGACGGCCTGGCGGGATCTTCCGAATGATCGTTCTGTGGAGCTAAGGAGAATTGAACTCCTGACCTCCTGCATGCCATGCAGGCGCTCTACCAACTGAGCTATAGCCCCGTGCGATGTGCCGCCTTGATCGAGGGTTTCCCCCGCGGCGACGTCGACAACATTAACGCCCTCCACAGCGCTTCACCAAATCCTTTCCGGTCTGCACGGATGAGGGCGGTAACGTCCCCCTTCGTGACCGTGATCGCGCTGCTCCGTGCCCGCCGCCACACCCTCACGGCCGCGTCGGTCTGTCTGCTCTCGTTCGCGGCCTTCTGGGCGGCCCAGCGTGCGGCCGGCGTCTCGATGATCGACCTGCTCGTCTACCGGGCCGAGGGGACGGCCGTACGGCAGGGGGCCGACCTCTACGCGCTGCGCGTCACCGAGGCTGGCCTGCCCATGACGTATCCGCCGTTCGCCGCCCTGCTGTTCACCCCGCTCACGCTGGTCGGCGTCCCGGAGATGCGCGCTCTGGTCACGGCGGGGAATCTGCTGCTGCTCGTCGCACTCGCCGCACTGTCGCTGCGCCTCACCCACCCGCACGCCGACCGGCGCACGGGCACGCTGTGGGTGGCCGCGGCCGCCGTGTGGTGCGAGCCGGTGTGGACGACGCTGCGATACGGCCAGGTCAATCTGCTGCTGGCGGTCGCAGTGCTGTGGGACGTCACCCGCCGAGCGGGGTCCCGGTGGGCGGGCGTCGGTATCGGCCTCGCCGCCGCGGTGAAGCTCACACCCGCGCTCTTCGCCGTGTTCGCACTGATCACGGCGGTGGCTCTGGCCCGCCGGACGGGACGGAGCATGTGGCTGCGGCAGGCGGCGACCGCGGCGGCGGCCTTCTTCGGTGCCACGCTCGCGACCGCGCTGCTCCTCCCCCACGACTCGCGGCGCTACTGGACGTCGGCGGTGTTCGCGGCCGGCCGGGTGGGCCACGCCGAGGACACGGCCAACCAGTCGCTGCGCGGGGTGCTCTCGCGACTGCTGCACACACCCGATCCGGGGCCGTGGTGGCCTCTGACAGCCGCTCTCGTCGCCGCGGCGGGCCTCGCCATGGCCGTGAGCGCCGCACGGCGGGAGAACCACGCCTGCGCGGTCGTCATCGTCGGGGTGACCGCGCTGCTGATCAGTCCTGTCTCCTGGTCGCACCACTGGGTCTGGTGCGTGCCTCTGGTGCTCGCGCTCGCGGCGTGCGGCAGGACGGGATGGGCGGCGACGGTGGGGCTGGTGTTCTGCTCGTACGCGCTGTGGTGGGTGCCGCACGGCGAGCACCGGCCCGAACTCGGCCAGAACAGTGGCCAGATGGCCCTCTCGGCGCTCTATGCGCTGGCGGCCGCGGCAGCCGCGGTCACGCTGTGGCGAACGAGTAGAACCGCTTCAGTGTGCAGTGCTCGTCGAGAAGTCGGCCGTAGATCGGCTCGCCTTCCAGTTCCCGGTACGTCTCGATCGGGTCGCCCTTTATGATCAGCGCCCGCGCGCACTCCTCGCACCAGTACTGGTAATCAGGATTGACCGGATCCATGTCCCGGACGATGGGCGTACCACTGCCGCACCAGTCGCATTTACGCCTGTGTGCACCCATCACTCAGCTCCAGCTGTGGCCGCAGGACGTGCACACGTAAGAAACTCCGCCGTTGTCGCCGAGGACCTGGGCAACATGCGCCGATCCGCAGGAAGGGCAGCTGAGGAGAGCGCGTATCTCCGCCGCGGCAAGCAGGTCATCGGCCTCCTTGCTCCTGCTGGCGGACATTGTGCTCTCCTTCCCATCCTGGCCGGTGTCCCCTCCGGCCGTCCGATTCTGCCACGGCATGGCAAGGGGGTCAGCGGCGTTTGCGTACGAGACCGGCCACAGAGCGCAAGATCACCGCGTACGCCGCTTCTTCCTGCCGCACGGCGGCGAGTGCGCGGGCGAGTGCGGGGCCGTGGGCGGGCGCGAGGCCCGCTCCGGCGCCCAGGGCGGTGGCGTACGGAAGAGGGCCGCCGTCGCTTCCGTTTCGCCGTGGCGCGGCCGGCCACGGACGCCCGCGCGGGGAGCGCGAACCCGCCCCGCACAAGGGCGCTTTGCACAAGTGTCGGCACGAAGCAGCGTCTCGTTCGCACCCGCCGGCAGCCGGAGCCGGCCAACTGCCCGGTGTGCGCGGGGAGTCCACGGAGTGGTGATCATGCCGTGCAGAGATGTGTGCCCGTCGGACGCCCGCGGGCAGACCGGGGTCTCGGGGAAACGCGAAATCCCGCCCTCGGACGAGGACGGGATCCGGATTGTGGAGCTAAGGAGAATTGAACTCCTGACCTCCTGCATGCCATGCAGGCGCTCTACCAACTGAGCTATAGCCCCGCGTGTTCTTCGCGCTCCGCGCTGCGAACAAGAAGAACTTTAGCCTGCGACCTGCCGGAAAGTGAAATCCGGGGGCCGGGGGCCCGGAGGCCGGACCGGCCGGCCGGTCATGGCCACGACGGACCCGTCCACAGGGGCCGCACGTCGTCGCCCGGGCCCCATTCGCGGTGGGTCAGTCGTCGTCGCCGAGGACCGGCTCGGGGAGGGTGCCGGCGTTGTGCTCCAGCAGCCGCCAGCCGCGCGCGCCCTCGCCGACCACCGACCAGCAGCAGTTGGAGAGGCCGCCGAGGCTCTCCCAGTGGTGCGACTCCAGGCCCAGCAGCCGGCCGATCGTCGTGCGGATCGTGCCGCCGTGGCTGACGACGACCAGGGTGCCGTTCTCCGGGAGCTTCTCCGCGTGGTGAAGCACCACGGGAGCGGCCCGGTCGGCCACCTCGGACTCCAGCTCGCCGCCACCGCGGCGCACGGGCTCGCCACGCTTCCAGGCCGCGTACTGCTCGCCGTACTGCGCGACGATCTCCTCGTGGGTGAGCCCCTGCCAGACACCGGCGTAGGTCTCCCGCAGAGCGGCGTCGTACGAGATGTCGAGAACGGTGATCTCGGCCAGCTCGGCAGCCGTCGCGGCGGCGCGCTGGAGGTCCGAGGAGATGATCGCGTCGGGCTTCAGCGAGGCCAGCAGCCGGGCGGCCCGGCGCGCCTGGGCGACACCGTCCTCGGTCAGCTCGATGTCCGTGGTGCCCTGGAAGCGTCGCTCCAGGTTCCACGCGGTCTGACCGTGTCGCCACAGGACGACACGGCGACCTGTGGCGCGCTTGCGGGGATCCGTGCCGTTCAGCTCAGCTCACCTTCCGGGTCGCCGGTGAGCCGGGCGTGCTCGTCGGCCTTGCCGCGGGTCTTCAGCGCGTCATCGGGCAGCGGCAGCTCGGGGCAGTCCTTCCACAGCCGCTCCAGGGCGTAGAAGACACGCTCCTCGCTGTGCTGGACGTGCACCACGATGTCGACGTAGTCGAGAAGGATCCAGCGGGCGTCGCGGTCCCCCTCACGACGGACCGGCTTCGCTCCGAGCTCCTTGTTCAGCCGCTCCTCGATCTCGTCGACGATCGACTTGACCTGGCGGTCGTTGGGGGCGGACGCGAGCAGGAAGGCGTCGGTGATCGACAGCACGTCGCTGACGTCGTAGGCGATGATGTCGTGCGCGAGCCGGTCGGCCGCCGCCTGGGCGGCGAGGCTGACGAGCTCGATGGAGCGGTCCGTGGCGGTCACAAGCAGGCTTTCGTCGGCGGTCTGATACCTGACAAGGGTCTCACGGACCACCGACAGCCCACGCCGTGATCATCACGTCGTGATCATCGCGTCACCCCGGGCGTCCCCCGGTCGGGCACGGCCCCGTCGGGCCGTGCGCGCGTCAGTCCTTCTCGAAGTCCTGGCCGAGGACGACGGTGACGTCGGCGTTCGCCGTGGCTGCGCCCTTCTTCACCGAGCTCTCCGGCAGTCCGAGCGTCTTGGCGACCTCGACGGCCTTGGCCTTCTGCGCCGCGTCCGCGTAGGTGACCGCCGAGGTGGACTCGGTGTCCGCCTTGCCGCTGTCGAGGACCGAGTAGCCGCCGTTGACCAGGGAGATCCGGGCGGTCTCGGTGGCCGAGGTGTCCCCTGTGCCGTTCTTGATGCCGACCCGTACGGCCGCGTCCTTGTCGGGCGCGGTCACCGAGCCGCCCAGGATGTCCTTGACGACGCTGCTGGACGCCTGCTGCGTGAGTGTGCCGTCCTCCTGGACCGGCAACAGGGCGGTCTTGTAGTCGCCGCCCTTGGCGCGCTCGGCGAGCTTGGCGAGCGATGCGCCGAGGTCCTTCTCGGTCAGCGACGGATCGAGGATCTGCGCCAGCGTCTCCACCGTGACGGTCGCGGAGCCCGGCTCGTCGGGGAACTTCTTCAGTACGGCCTGCATCACCTGGCCGAAGCGCTGCAACTGCTTGGCCTCGGCCTCGCCGGGTGCCAGGTAGGTGGCGTAGGCAACGGCCGCCCGCCCGTTCAGGGTCTGGTTCTCACCCTTCTTCACGAGCGGCGCCTCGCCCTTCTTGGCGCCGGGCACCTGCGCGTCGGTGGTCAGGTCGATCGTGCCGACCAGCTCCACCAGATTCTCGAGATACGGGGTGTCGAGGCGCCAGGTGCCGGTGATCTTCGCGCCGAGGAGGGAGCCGACGGCGTCGCGGGTGCCCGTCGAGCCGTCGTCCTCCACGGACTTGCCGAGCGTGGTGGTGGTCCCGTCGTCGTTGCCGACCGAGAGGGAGTTGGGGAGGAGGACGGTGGTTCCCTGCTTGGTCGTGACGTTGTCGACGAGGAGAGCCGTCGAGGTGCCCTGCTTCTTGGTGTTGTGCAGATGCACCACGATGACGTCGCGCTTCTGCGGGCCGGCGGCGGCGGTGTTCCCCTTCTCGCCGTCCGAGAGTCCGGGGATCTTGCCCGCGTACCAGAGGTAGCCGACTCCGCCCACGACGACGAGCGCCAGGGCGACGACGAGGCCCACGACGCGGTTGCGGCCGCGGCGCTTGGCCTCCTCGCGCCGCTCGGAGCGGCTCTCGGTGAACTTCAGCCAGTCGATGACATCTTCGGAGTCCTCGTCGGGCTCCTCGATGAAGGAGAACTGTTCGGTGCGGTAGTCCCGGTCGTCGTCGGGCCTGCGCTGACCGGGCACACCCGGCTCGGGCGCCGCCTCGGGCTCCGGCGCGGTCCTGGTGGGCGGCTCGGGGGACGGCTGCTGCTGCGGAACGGTCCACTGCTGCGTGGTGTCGACGGCCGCGGGCTGCTGCCCCGTGTCGTATCCGTAGCCGTATCCGTCGTAGCCGTACCCCTGCCCGGCCCGGTTCTGTTGCTGCTGGGGGGCCTGGGCGTAGGGGTCGTACGACGGGGGCTGTGCCGTGCCCTGCTGCTGGTACTCCGCGTACGGGTCGTACCCGTATCCCTGCTCGCCGCCCTGCTGCTGAGGGTGCTGCTGCTGGGAGGGCTGTTGCTGAGTGTGCTGCGTTTGCTGCTGCGCGTAAGGGTCGTACTGCTGGGGCTGCTGGTAGACCGGCTGCCCGTACTCGTCGTAGCCGATGATCTGCGGCTGCTGGTAGTACGGGTCGTAAGGATTCTGCTGGTCGTTCACCGGTGCCCCTCTCCGTGGCTCATTCGCCGCGGTACAACTGGCGCTTGTCGATATAGCGCACCACACCGTCCGGCACCAGGTACCAGACCGGATCGCCCTTCACGACTCTCGCCCGGCAGTCGGTCGAGGAAATCGCCAGCGCCGGAATCTCCACCAGGGAGACTCCGCCCTCGGGCAGCCCGTCGTCCGTCAGATCGTGTCCCGGCCGGGTCACTCCGATGAAATGGGCGAGCGAGAACAGCTCGGAGGCGTCGCGCCACCCGAGGATCTGGGAGAGGGCGTCGGCGCCGGTGATGAAGAACAGATCCGCGTCGGCGTTGAGATTGCTCAGATCCCGCAGGGTGTCGATCGTGTACGTCGGCCCCGGCCGGTCGATGTCGATCCGGCTCACGGAGAACTGCGGGTTGGACGCCGTGGCGATGACCGTCATGAGGTAGCGGTCCTCGGGCGGGGACACCACCTTGTGACCCTTCTGCCACGGCTGTCCGGTCGGCACGAAGACGACTTCGTCCAGGTGGAACAGGGAGGCCACCTCACTGGCGGCCACCAGGTGTCCGTGGTGGATCGGGTCGAAGGTTCCGCCCATGACGCCGAGTCGACGCCTGCCGGAACCGGAACCCGTAGCCACTTCCTGCTCTCCCATGCGTGCAGAGCCTACTGGCACCTCCGGCCGGCCAGGCCTCAGCGGTCGCGGTTGAAGCGGGTGGTGATCCACAGCAGCAGAAGCAGCGCGAGGAAGGCGCCGCCACCGGTGAGATACGGACTGAGGCTCTCGTGGTTGCCGCCGTGCTCGGCGCCCTCGGCGAGAGTGACCAGGTTGGCGGCGGTGCTGGCGAGGCTCATCTTCAGCAGGACCCTTATCGATCGGGAGTCGGAGCTCGGGATTCGGAACAAACAGGGGAACAGCGGGGACATCGGAAACAGAGCGAAGAGACTTCGGGCACATCGTATGCGGGCCACCCGGGCACGCTCACGCCGACTCAGTCGTTCTCGGTGTCGTCGGCGCCGTTTCCGCGGTAGCCGCGCAACAGGAACCAGGCGAGCAGTGCGGCTCCGACGATCGACGCGATCAGGGCCACGCGCAGGGTGTTGCCCGGTCCCTGCTGCCCGGCCGCTGCGGCGAGCAGTGCGGCGGTGTCCGGCATGTCGGGTGCACTCCTGACTCCGAAGTTGTCCACAGCCCCCGGCACACGGTAATCCCAGCACCTACGCTGGGGTCCGTCAGGGGGACGAGCGAACGATTCGTAACGCGGACCATCAGGTCAACAGGGGGCTTGAATGAGCGAAAGCAATCACGAGAACGTGCCGAGCAGGCAGCGCAAGCGCTTCGCGGGCATCTCTTCTCGGGCGTACGAACATCCCGCGGACCGCTCCGCGCTGGTCGCCCTGCGCAAGCTGAGCGGCTTCGACACCGTCTTCAAGGCGCTGAGCGGGCTTCTGCCGGAGCGCAGCCTGCGGCTGCTGTTCCTCTCCGACTCGGTGCGGGTGAGCGACGCCCAGTTCGCGCACCTCAACACCATGCTGCGGGACGCCTGCTACATCCTGGACCTGGAGAAGGTCCCGTCGATGTATGTGGCGCAGGACCCGAAGCCCAATGCCATGTGCATCGGCCTGGACGAGCCGATCATCGTGGTGACCACCGGTCTGGTGGAGCTGCTGGACGAGGAGGAGATGCGGGCGGTCGTGGGCCACGAGGTGGGCCATGCCCTCTCCGGCCACTCCGTGTACCGCACCATCCTGCTGTTCCTCACGGGCCTGGCACTGAAGGTCGCGTGGATCCCGCTCGGCAATGTGGCGATCATGGCGATCGTGACTGCGCTGCGCGAGTGGTTCCGCAAGTCGGAGCTCTCCGCCGACCGGGCCGGACTGCTCGTCGGTCAGGACCTTCAGGCGTCGATGCGCGGCCTGATGAAGATCGCCGGTGGCAACCATCTGCACGAGATGAACGTCGACGCCTTCCTCCAGCAGGCCGAGGAGTACGAGGCCGGCGGCGACCTGCGCGACTCCGTGCTGAAGATCCTGAATGTGCTGCCCCGGTCGCACCCCTTCACCACGGTCCGCGCGGCCGAGCTGAAAAAGTGGGCCGAGAGCCGCGACTACCAGCGGATCATGGACGGCCACTACCCGCGGCGCGACGAGGACAAGGACGCCTCGGTCGCCGACTCGTTCCGCGAGTCCGCTTCGCACTACGCGGACACGGTGCGGACGAGCAAGGATCCGCTGATGAAGCTGGTCGGCGACATAGCCGGCGGTGCGGGCGACCTGGGCGGGAAGCTCCGCGACAAGTTCACCGGGGCGAACGGCTCGGGCGGCGGCTCGGGTTCGAGCGACACCAAGGGAACCGGCGCCGGCGGCGCCGAGGCCTGACGCCGGTCGACCGAGCGGGGGCGACGGGACGGGGACGGGGACGGGCAGGAGACGGACCGGATGGTGGCCGGGGGTCCGGACCTGGCGCCGCAACGGGGCCCGCGCCCGGACCGCCCTCGGAGTCGGTACCTGAGTCGAGTGGGCCCTCGGAGCCGGCGCCTGGAGGCCTGCCGACGCCGACGCCGGGAGAGCGCGTGCCCGGAGTCGAGCCGGCCCGGAGAGCGGGTGCCCGGAGTCGAGCCGGCCCGGAGAGCGGGTGCCCGGAGCGGGTGCATGGAGAGCGGGTGCCCGGAGCCGGAGAGCGCGTGCCCGGTGCGGGTGCTCGGAGCCGGAGAGCGGGTGCCCGGAGCGGGTGCCTGGAGCTGGTACCCGGAGCCGGGCGCCCCTCGTGCGGCCGCCGGCTCCCTCACTACCCGTGAGGGCTGCCAGCCCCTCAGGGGGTCGGCTGGGCGCTCGGCGACAGGGAGCCGCACAGGGCCCCCGTGGTCTGTCCCGTCGCGTACGGGTCCGTGCCCGCCGGGGCGCCCGCGCCGGCCCGCTGTCCGGCGAGCAGCGGCCGCAGCGTGCCGGAGGCGTCGTCCGAGCAGGCCTGCGGTCCCGCCTGGACGGAGCTGACCATCAGCTCCGCGCGGTGCTGACGCAGGTCGTCTCGGTCGAAGCGCAAGCGCAGCTCGCGGCGGACGGTGAACAGCGAGGCCTCACCGGCCTTCGCGCCGTTCGTCACCGTCGGGCGCAGCGCGTAGGCGAAGGTGTGGTCCGACGTCACCTCCAGGGCGTCGGGTCCCACCTCGGCTATCCGCAGGGTGCCCCGGACCCGCACCTCGGGGTCGGCCAGGGCCACCTTCGCCGGATCGAAGCGCACCAGCCAGCCGGTGGCCGCGTGGTGGCCGTCGGCGACCGGCGTGGACATGCTCCGGTCGAACTGCATCTGCTGGTCGGGGTCGAGCAGCAGCCGCACCGGCCGCACCGCGCCGCCCGTCAGGACATCGGGATCCAGTGAGGACTGCACCAGGTAGTCCTTGGCGATGGTCAGCGCGGTCATCACCTGGCTCTCCGAGAAGTTTCTGGTGGGCCTTGCTCCCGGGAAGCTGATGCCGGAGGCGCCGACGCGGAAGTGCGCGGCGGGGCTGCGGGCGAAGAGCTGCGCCGCGTCGCCCCCGGGGACGGGCCCCTGGGGCGCGAGCGGGATGACGGTGATGCGCAAGGGCTCGGCCTGCTTCGTCGCAGGCGTTTGGTACGGGTGCCGCACACCCAGGTAGACGGCGGTGCCGAAGGCGATGGCGACCAGAAGGAGGAGCACCAGGAACTGCTTGGAGCCGTTCCTGCGCGACCAGCCGGGGAGGCTGCGCACAGCGCGTGCGTGATCGGCCATCCGCTCCTGCGCGGAGTACTCCTGAAGCCGCGCAGCACGTACGAACGATTCGTCGAAGACGACGGACCGGTACTCGTCCTCTCCACCGCCGGGGAGCCCCTCGGGTGTCCCCTCGGGCGGGTCTCCGCGACCAGCCATACTTTCAGGGTAGGTCTGCCGGGCCGTCAGTAAACGCGCTGCCGCTCGACAAACTCTGACGAGT
This sequence comes from Streptomyces sp. CA-251247, assembly GCF_050952975.1. Taxonomy (NCBI): domain Bacteria; kingdom Bacillati; phylum Actinomycetota; class Actinomycetes; order Kitasatosporales; family Streptomycetaceae; genus Streptomyces; species Streptomyces sp. CA-251247. Next base: position 2,777,578 of record NZ_CP191861.1, read on the forward strand.
TCTCACTCAGCCGTTCAGGTGACCACCCCGGGTGATCAGCGGCTGGTCAGGGGGTGCGGGGATCGGCGGACACCGCGGGCGCCGAATACTCGGCGGAGGCGGACGGGCTGCCGACGCGGTCCCCGACGGAGCCGTTCGACGGGGTCGCGTCGACGCCGGTCGTGGCGGGCGGGGGTACCTGGTCCTGGCGGTTGCCGGAAGCGCCCCGGTAGACGGCCGTGAAGGCGAGGGCGACCATCCCTATGCCCATCAGCAGCGCGAGGAGCCAGGCGACCGGACGGTGCCAGCGGGCGCTTCCGCGGTAGGGGCGCAGAGCCCCTCCGTGTCTGCCGTAGGGGCCGGCTTCCTCGTCGAAGTCTCGGCCGTCGCCGTCGTCGTAGCCGTACTCACGGCTGTAGGGGCTGTACCCGTCGTCGTAGAACTCTTCGTCGGGATGGCCCATCCCCGATCCGGCATGGGCCGCCTCTGCCTCGGCACGGGCCTGGGCGGCGGCGAGCAACCGCTCGACGGCGGTCGGCTCATGGATCTCGGCTGCCCTGACGAAGTCCTCGTCGAACACCACGGAGGCGAAGTCCTCGTCCGCGCCTCCGCGGTCGTCGTCGGGCTCCCAGCCGTCCGGGAACGGCCTGCCCCCCACGTCGTCCGGCACGGAATCAGAGTAGACCTGGCCGGTCGGTTTGGGCAGGCGGAAAGGGAAGGTTCCCCGCGGCGGTGAGGCAGCGCACGGCCCGCGACGGGCCGCGCCCTGACTACCGCGTGTGACCGTCTCCCGTGACGATGTACTTGGTCGAGGTCAGCTCCGGAAGCCCCATCGGGCCGCGGGCGTGCAGCTTCTGGGTGGAGATGCCGATCTCGGCGCCGAAGCCGAACTGGCCACCGTCCGTGAACCGGGTGGACGCGTTCACGGCGACCGTGGTCGAGTCGACCAACTGGGTGAACCGGCGCGCGGCCGCCTGCGAGGTGGTCACGATCGCCTCGGTGTGCCCGGAGGACCACAGCCGGATGTGCCCCACGGCCGCGTCCAGGGAGTCGACGACCGCAGCCGCGATGTCGTACGAGAGGTACTCGGTCTCCCAGTCCTCGGTCGTCGCGGGCACGACCTTGGCCTTGGTGACGTCGGCGTACTCCAGCACCCGGTCGTCTCCGTGCACGGTCACCCCCGCCTCGGCCAGCGCGTCCAGCGCGCGGGGCAGGAAGGCGTCCGCGATGTCCTGGTGGACCAGGAGGGTCTCGGCGGAGTTGCAGACGCTCGGCCGCTGCGCCTTGGAGTTGATGAGGATGTCGACGGCCATGTCGAGATCGGTCTCGGCGTCCACGTACACATGGCAGTTGCCGGTTCCGGTCTCGATGACGGGGACGGTGGACTCCTCGACGACGGTACGGATCAGACCGGCGCCCCCGCGCGGGATCAGCACGTCCACCAGACCGCGGGCCCGCATCAACTCCGTGACGGAGTCGCGTGATTCGCCGGGCACGAGCTGCACCGCGTCGGCGGGCAGCCCCGAGCCGCCGACCGCGTCCCGCAGGACGCGCACCAGCGCGGTGTTGGAGGAGATGGCCGAGGACGAGCCCCGCAGCAGGACGGCGTTGCCGGACTTGAGGCAGAGGGCGGCGGCATCCACGGTGACATTGGGCCGGGCCTCGTAGATGATCCCGACGACCCCCAGGGGGACGCGGACCTGACGCAGGTCGATGCCGTTGGGCAGGGTCGAGCCGCGGACCACCTCGCCGACGGGGTCGGGCAGCGCCGCGACATCGCGTACGTCGGCGGCGATCGCGCGCACCCGCTCGGGTGTGAGGGTGAGCCGGTCGATGACCGACTCGGCGGTGCCGGCCTCGCGGGCCCGGGCGACGTCCTCCGCATTGGCCTCGACGATCTCGGCCGTCCTCACCTCGAGGGCGTCCGCGATCGCCAGCAGCGCGTCGTCCTTCGCCGAACGCGGCAGCGGGGCGAGGTCGGCGGCGGCGCCGCGTGCCCGGTAGGCGGCCTTGGCGACCGGGGAGAGGTTGTCGTACGGCGAGAGCGGCGAGGACGTCGTCATACCCGCAGGGTAGTGCGCCCGCCGTCGCCGTCCGGCACGTATTCCGCACTGCGAGACAGAACGCCCGAAACCCCGTAGGGCCCGGCACGGACCGCGGCCCCGGAGCCTGCCGTACCCGGAGCCTGCCGTACCCGGGGCCTGGCGTATCCGGAGCCTGCCGCACCCGGAGCAGCGAGCCGGGCCCGGAGCCTCGCAGGGTGCCGCCTCGCAGGATGCCGGGCCCGAATCCCGGCTTGCACCGCGGCCCGGCAGGCACCGAAGCCCCGCATTCACCGCGGCCCCGCAGGCACCGAAGCCCCCGAACCGTCGCACCGTGCCCTGACCGGCACGGCCCGAAGTCTCAGAAGGGATGGACCCCCACCGGGGCCGCCGGCGGCGGGCCGTAGCCCTCCGCGATCCGCTGGTGGTAGGTCTGGCGGTCGATGACCTCCAGGCCGACGATCTCCCACGGCGGCAGCCTGGCACTCGACCGGTGCTCGCCCCACAGCCGCAGCGCCACCGCGGCGGCGTCGTGCAGGTCCCGCGCCTCTTCCCAGTAGCGGATCTCGGCGTGGTCGTTGGCATAGCGGCTGGTCAGCAGGAACGGATGGTCGTGCGCGAGCTGCTCGAGACCGCGTCTGACCTCCTTCAGCGGGGCTTCCGCACCGGAGACGCTGAGGGTGATGTGCCACAGCTTCGACTGCTCGCGGTCCTCGACACGGGAGTCCGACTCCGACTGCGGGCCCGCGGACCGCTCCGCCGTCTCCTCGGCGTCGTCGAAGTCGGCGCCCGCCTCGACGCTGGTCAGGGTCCGTTCCTCGCCCACAGCCCTACGGGCATGGGGGACGCCCCCGGTCCCTCGGGGCACATCCCCTGGGCGCGCTCGTCTCACCGGCGGCCTCCTGTTGCATGTGTCGTCCTGCAGTACCCCGCCATTCCTCCGCAACAAAGTTGACCAGTCCTGGGCGGAACGTGGGGCGCTTTTGGTGAAGGTCTCTGCCGGATGGCTGGACTTTCAGCCGTTTCAGGGGTGCAGCACGACCAGATCGTCCCTGTGTACGACTTCTCGCTCGTACGCCGGACCGAGCTCTTTGGCGAGTTCGCGGGTGGACCGGCCGAGGAGCTGGGGGATCTCCTTGGCGTCGAAGTTGACCAGTCCGCGGGCCACGGCGCGGCCCTCGCCGTCCCGCAGTTCGACCGGGTCCCCGGCGCTGAACTCGCCCTCGACCGCGGCGATTCCGGCCGGCAGGAGGGACTTCCTGCCGTGCACGACGGCCGTGACCGCGCCGTCGTCCAGGATCAGGGCGCCCTGCGGGGTCGAGGCGTGGGCGAGCCAGAGCAGCCGGTCCGCCGAGCGTCGCCCGGTGCTGTGGAAGTACGTCCCGGTCCCGCGGCCCGCGAGGGCGTCCGCGGCGCGGACGGCGGACGTGAGGACGACGGGGACGCCCGCCGCGGCGGCGATCCTCGCCGCTTCGACCTTGGTGACCATGCCGCCGGTGCCCACCCCGGCCTTGCCGGCCGAGCCGATCTGGACGTGCTCGATGTCGGCGGGGCCGTGCACCTCGTCGATGCGCGCGGTGCCGGGCCGGGAGGGGTCTCCGTCGTAGAGACCGTCGACGTCCGACAGGAGCACGAGCAGGTCGGCCCGGACGAGATGGGCGACGAGGGCGGCGAGACGGTCGTTGTCGCCGAAGCGGATCTCGTCGGTGGCGACGGTGTCGTTCTCGTTGACCACCGGGACGGCGCCCATGGCGAGCAGCTGGTCCAGGGTGCGGTAGGCGTTGCGGTAGTGGGCGCGCCGGCTGGTGTCGTCGCTGGTGAGCAGCACCTGCCCGACACGTACGCCGTAGCGCGCGAAGGAGGCCGTGTAGCGGGCGACCAGCAGTCCCTGGCCGACGCTGGCGGCCGCCTGCTGGCGCGCCAGGTCCTTGGGTCGGCGGGCGAGACCCAGGGGCGCGAGGCCGGCGGCGATGGCGCCGGAGGAGACGAGCACGATCTCCTTCTCGCCGGCGCCGCGGACCGTGGCGAGCACGTCGACGAGTGCGTCGACGCGGTCGGCGTCCAGTCCGCCGGACGCGGTGGTCAGCGAGGACGAACCGACCTTGACGACGATTCTGCGGGCCTGCGTTACCTGGTGTCTTGCCACTGTCACACGCCGAATCTATGTCAGGCCGCGCGACGGGTGCCTGTCCATTTCACCCGCTGGACAGGCACCTGGGCCGCCGGAGGGCCGGTGAACGCGCGGAGCCCGTACGGCGTGGTGCCGTACGGGCTCCGCGGACGGATCGTGCGTGGCGTCAGCGCGCCACGGACGCCTCGGACGCCTCGGTGTCGACGGACTCGCTGTCGGAGTCCGACTCACGGTCGAGTTCGCCCAGCAGCTGTCCCCCGATGCGCTGCTCGACCCCGAGGTTGCGCGCCTCCGCGCCGGCCTGGAGCGTGCGCAGCGCAGAGTTGAACCGCTGCATGGAGGTGGGGTGGTCGGGGCCGAGGAGGTACTCCTTCAGCTCCTGACGGGCACCCGCCAGCAGGTCGAACTCGGGGGACGTCACGGCGTCCAGGAGTTCGTTGAGCTCCTCCGCACTGTTGGAGAGGATCACGGCGGCCCGGGCGGCGGTGTTCTGCCGCTTGAACTCGTCGATGCCCAGCGCGGCGGAGTCGGTGACGGCGTACGGCTTGCCGCTCGCCATGAAGTCCGAGACCACGCTGGAGATGTCGGAGACCATCGCGTCGGCCTCGTTGAAGCAGTCGTACAGCTTCGGCTCGGAGCCGGTGACGACGCGGTGCTCCCACCAGCCGAAGGAGCGCCAGTAGGCGTCGTTCCACTCGGTGCGCAGCCGCTTGATCGCTTCGAGGCGTACCGGGTCGGCGAGCGAGACCCTGGACACCTCCGACTCGTCCCCGCCGGCCCGGCCGGGCTTGGCGAGGCTGTTCAACTCGGCGGCGACGCGGGTCAGATCGGCCTGGGCCGCGGCATGCTCCGACGTGGCGGCGGCGCCCTGTGCCGTCCAGCGGGGGTCGGTGGCGCGCTCGACGGCGGCGGCCCGCACCATCGCGGTGATCCGCTCGTGGACGGCCCTGGCCTTCTTGTTGCGGATGCCGGTGAAGGGGTGCGGCTTGTAGACGACGCGTACCGGCTTCTCGGCCTCCAGCAGGCGGCGGACGATGTTCTCGCCGGCGAGCAGCAGGGAGGTGTTGCCGGGGTTGTCGTCCCAGCCCTCCCAGGTCGGGGCGTACAGAACGGTCGGGATGGGGTTCCTGGCCGCGCCGGTCCAGCTCTGGATGGGGGCCAGCTGCGGGCGCCCGACCTCGACGATGTCCTCGTCACGCACACCGACGTCGGCCAGCGCGTAGCGGTCGCGGCCCGCGCGGCCGGCCGTCCAGACCTCGTCGTACACCTTGCTGAACGGGTTGACGCTGGCCAGCTTGTCGCTGTCGCCGTGTCCGATGAAGACGTGCTTCATGGTGGGGACGCGCAGCAGGTGGATGTTCTTGCCGACGTTGGCCGGGTAGAGCGCGACGCGGACCGTGGAGAGGTCCAGGTTCATCAGGTGCGTGCCGCCGGGGACGCAGATGACCGGGACGGCGGTCACATTGAGCTTGGAGACCAGGCTGCGCTCGCGCATGAGGATGAGCGGCCGGCCGTCGACCTGCTCCATCGTGTCGAGCCACATGTTGATCTGGTACGCGGACTCGTCCGAGCCGGAGAAGTACAGGACGACCGTGGGGCGGTACTCCAGCAGCCAGGCACTCACCGCCTTGAGCACGGCGGCGGCGCCCGGGACCCGGCGGTGACGGCGCAGATAGGGCGCGAGCGCCGCGGTGTAGAGCACACCGAGGAGGAGGGTCGCGGCGACGCCCGCGTAGCCGATGGCGTCCTTGCCGGACACGGCCGCGATCAGCACACCGGCCATGGCGGGGATGTCGAGGTGGAGCATCTTCTCGCCGGAGCGGCGCAGGAGCGCCTTCGGCGGGGCGTCCGGGATGCGTACGGTGCCGAGGTCCACGTTGCGCGTGACGACCGGCATGGTGCGGCGCAGGCGGATCAGGGTCGCGAGCGCTCCGTGCGGCGCCTGGAGGCCGTAGAAGATGAGGAAGCCGGCGATGGCGGTGTAGAAGAGCGGGGTCTCCGCGAGGCCCTCACGGGCGAGCAGCAGGACCAGCAGCAACTGGCGCAGCAGGAAGCGGATCGGCAGACCGACCCGGACCTTGCTGAGGCGGTTGACCAGGTAGCTGCCCTTCTGGTGCAGATACCAGTCCGCCGCGTAGGTCACGGCACCCGCAATCGCGAAGAGCCAGATGCTCGGGACGAGGGCCGCGAGCATGACGCACGGATAGCCCAGTCCCATCAGAGCTGCCGCGGCCAGCTCTGACCTGCTGCCCACGCGTGCCAGACGAATGGCTTTCGAAATCACGAAGAACCTGCTCCAAGGGGTGCCGGTTGATCCTTTTTGCGGGAATTGTGAAGTCACAGCTTCACGAAGTCGAGCTTCCGCATTTCGCGTCGCGGCGGATCACGAAAGCCCGATAAATGCTTTAACGATGGATTATTACATATCTCCCTCGCGGTCCAGGACCGCCGCGAGCGCCTGCTCGAAGCCCGAGGCCTCGCTCGCCTCGCGGGTCGGATCCTGCTGCCGCACGTCGATCACATGGCCGGTCAGCTCGGAGAGCAGAACGTCCAGGGAGGTCCTCGCCACCGCTTCGGAGGAGAGGAGAGAGCCGTCGGGTTCCACGCCGAAGGCCTTGGTGCGCATCGGAGTCGCGGTGCGCTCGGGGTTGACGCAATTCACCCGGATTCCGTCGTTGGCCCACTCGTCCGAGAGCGCCTGGGTGAGATTCACCATGGCGGCCTTCGTGGATGAGTAAAGGCTGTACTCGGCGCGACCGCGTGTATAGCTGGAGGAGGTGTAGAGCAGCAGCTGCCCCTTCGTCTCCGCCAGGTACTTGTAAGAAGCACGGGCAATCTGCACGGGCGCCAGGTAATTGACGTTCAGCGCTTCGCGGATGGTGGTGTTGTCCGTCTCCGCGAGCTTGCCGATACGCAGCACACCCGCGGTGTTGATGACGTAGTCGATACGGCCGCTCTCGGAGTAGGCCTTCGACAATGCGTCGTCGACGTGCTCCGGGTTCTCGACATGGGTGCCGGTCGTGGAGCGGCCCAGCGCATAGACACGGGCGCCGTACTTCTTCGCCAGTTCGGCGATGTCCGCGCCGATGCCGTACGAACCACCGAAGACCACCAGCGTGCGGCCGGCGAGGAGTTCGCGGTACGCGGCCTCGTCGGCCTGGCGGGGCGCGGCCGTCGAGGCCAGCTGGAACAGCTTGTCGGCGATGAAGACGTCGACCGGCTGCGTCACCTTCATGTTGTACTCGTCGCCCGCGACGACATGGATCGGGACGTCGGGGAGATAGCGCAGGACCACCGAACAGTCGTCGGTGGCCTGGAAGTTGGGGTCGCCCGCCGCGACCTCGTACGCCCTGCGGATCGTCGAGAGCTTGAAGGCCTGCGGCGTCTGGCCGCGGCGCAGCCGTGAGCGGTCCGGCACGTCCGTGATGAACTCGCCGTCCTCGCCGTGGGTGCGGGTGACGATGATGGTGTCCGCGGAGGGGATGGCGACATCGACGGCCTGAAAGCGGTCGAGCGCGTCCACACAGTCCTGGATCACTCGCTGTGACAGAAGCGGACGGACAGCGTCATGGAAGAGGACGTTGCGGTCCTCGCCCTCGGCAAGTCCCTCGCTGAGCGCGGCGATGGCGCGCTCGGTCGTCTCGTTGCGGGTCGAGCCGCCCTCGATGACCTTGGCCACCTTGGTCAGCCCGGCCTTGGCGATGATCTTCTCGACATCGGGCACGAAACCCGGTGCCATCAGGACGATCACGTCGTCGATGGAGTCGGCCTGCTCGAAGATCGTGAGTGTGTGCTCGATGACAGCCTTGCCTGCGATCTTCAGCAGTTGCTTCGGGATCGACAGACCCACACGCTGGCCGGTGCCACCGGCGAGCACAACGGCTGTGGTGCGGGGTTTGGCTACGTGCGGCACAGACACAGGGACGACCTACCTTGAGGTGAGTGGGGGACGGGGCCGATCGTCGCACTCTCCGTGACCGTCCCGCAAGGCGGACGACCGGCACCCCACACCTCGGCGAAACGCGATGTTCACCGCGTGGCCAGGGAAATGACCCACGCTTGCCCCGCACAAGGGGTGACTGACACCACAAATGTCGCGATGTGCGCTTCGCTACCCGATCGGTTTGTCCACAACATTCAGGACGAGGTCGTTGGCGGCGCTGTAGAAGACCTTGACGATGACCTTTTCCCGCGGCCCGACACCGAGTTTGCGAGCCATCGACCGCAATGCCGTCAGAGATCTCTTCTTCGGCACTTCGATGCCGGGATAGGGGAAGAGAGATCCCTTTTCCACGACATCGTCGAGAATGCGGGCCAGCCGCACCGGCTCGGCGCCGGGCGAATACCGCAGCCACAGATCCCACACATCGTGCGCGTCGGCCTGACCCGTCACCGGCTCCACGACCGGCACGGTGACCCGGAAGCCGTCCGTACCCTCGCGGACGGCGTCGAAGGACAGCTCGAGCGCGTTCTTTCCACGACGGCGCATGAGCAGGGCCGGATCGCCGTCCGGTACGCCCTCCCCCAGCACGCGGCCGTCGATCGTGAACGTCCGCCCGGAGACCCGGATGCCGGCGACCTCCGCGTGGACCGGCCGGGACCAGGAGCGCAGCGACAGCGATCCGTGCCTGACATAGGGGACGAGCTGGCGCACGGCCTCTCCGGGCGTCACGCGATCAGCGGCGCGCATGGCCCCGCGCTGGTCGACGGCGCGCGCCGAGAGCGCCACGCGCTCACCGTCCTCCCGCTCCGCATGGCAGGTCCACACGCCTTCCGCGAACTCCTCGTGCGCGGGGACGGTCGCCCGGCCCTCCTTGTCGAAGGGGTGGACACGGTCGGCCACCGCCGCGTCCGGGTGGCTGCACACCAGCCGCAGCGCGCCGCCGCCGCCGAGGGACGGACCGCCGTAGCCGTGTGCGTTTCGTGGAAGGAGCGTGACGACCAGACCGCCGTCATCGGCCACGACACAGTCGGCGACCGGGGCGAACTCTCCCCCGTCGGCCGTCTCCTGCGCCGCGCCATGGGCGGGGCCGCGCGAGGCGGTCGTCGCGCCGAGTTCGGCGAACAGCTCCTCGTACTGCTTGGCGACCGGGCCGGGATCGAAGCGCCGGGCGTTGCGGCGGGCCGCCGCGCCCATCCGCCGGCGCAGGTCCTCGTCGTCGATGAGACGCAGAAGGGCGGCCGCAACGGCGTCGGCGTCACCGACCGGAACGAGCAACCCGTCGACCCCGTCGGCGATGATCTCCCGCGGGCCGTAGTCGCAGTCGGTGCTCACCACCGGCAGTCCGCAGCGCATGGCCTCCACGAGCGTCATGCCGAAGGACTCGTGACGGGAGGTGGAAACGGCGATCGCGCCCTTCGCCCACTCCGGCTCGATGGGTGAGCGCGGGCCCATGAGGTGGACGCTGTTGTAGAGGCCGAGTTCGTCGATGCGGCGGCGCAGCCGGTCCTTCTCCTTGCCCCATCCGCAGATGCGCAGCGTCCAGTCCGGACGGACCGCCGCGACCTTCCCGAACGCCTCGATCAGGACGTGGTACTGCTTCTCCGAGGCCAGCCGCCCCGCCGCGACGACCGTAGTCCCCGAGGTGTCGGACGGCTCGACGACCGGTTCGGGCACGCTGTTGGGAATGGCCAGCACCCGGGTGTCCGGCAGCGGCATCTGTTCCCGGTAGGAGGCGGCGTCGCCCTCGGAGACCGTCACAAAGGCGTCGAGCCGGGTGAGGTAGGGGTACATCTCGGCGCGCAGCGCGGGCTTGTGATGGTTGTGCGACATGTGCTCCTGGCCGATGAGCACGGCGCGCTCCGGCCCGAACTGCGCGATGTAGGCGGTCAGTCCGGGCCGGGTGGAGATGATCACGTCCGCGTCGGAGGCGGCGTAGTGCTCCCGCACCCGCTCGTCGGTGAGCCGGCTGTACTCCTTCTGGCGCGCGTCGGTGCCGGGATACAGCTCGGCGGGCTGAAGGTGGAGCGGATGCTTGAGCTCGCTGGTGGGCGACGCCGGGCGGGTGTCCACCAGCGGTACGACGTCGACCCGCGGATCGATGGCGAAGAGCGGTGCGTCGCGGTGCCGGAACACCGAGACGATCTCGATCTCGTGCCGGTCGGCGAGTTCCTCTGCCAGATTCAGGGTCGTGCGGATGGTTCCGCCGATCCCGTAAATCGTATGGATGAGGAAGGAAATCTTCACCGTCGCTCCGTTCGGTCTGCTGGGGCTCTTCACCCCACCCCCGCGTAGAAGACGGTCACTGTGGGCGGGAGGTTGTTTCGCACCATGCACCGAAAATGATCCGGTTCATCGGAGCCATCCACCTCCCGCCACACCGTCGCGGGGCACAGAAAGAACGACCGGCCGGCAGGCCTGGAACGGGTGAACCCGTCGGCCTGGACCGGTGAGCCCGTCGGCCTAGAACGGGTGGAACTCGTCGTACTCCCGCTGCGGGTCGTCCCGCTCGACGTCCCGGTCCTTACGGCGCTGGGCCGCGGGCCGGGGCGTGTCGAGCCGGTGGTCCTCACCGCGGCGGCCGAGCATCTCGGCGCCCGCCATCACGGTGGGCTCCCAGTCGAAGACCACGGCGTTGTCCTCGGGGCCGATGGCGACGCCGTCGCCCGCGCGGGCACCGGCCTTCATCAACTGCTCCTCGACACCGAGGCGGTGGAGCCGGTCGGCGAGGTAGCCGACGGCCTCGTCGTTGCTGAAGTCGGTCTGGCGGACCCAGCGCTCCGGCTTCTCGCCGCGCACCCGGAACAGACTCTCCTCCTCGCGGACGACCGTGAATCCCGAGTCGTCGACGGCCTTCGGGCGGATGACGATGCGGGTCGCCTCCTCGATCGGCTTGGCCGCGCGCGCCTCGGCGACGATCTCGGCGAGAGCGAAGGAGAGCTCCTTCAGACCGGTCCGCGCGACGGCCGACGCTTCGAGGACGCGGTAGCCGCGGGCCTCCAGATCCGGGCGGATCATGTCGGCGAGGTCCTGGCCGTCGGGGATGTCGATCTTGTTGAGGACGACGATCCGCGGACGGTCGTCGAGGCCCCCGTACTGCCGCAGCTCGTCCTCGATCACATCGAGGTCGGAGACCGGGTCGCGGTCGGACTCCAGCGTCGCGGTGTCCAGCACGTGCACCAGCACGGAGCAGCGCTCCACATGGCGCAGGAACTCCAGGCCGAGGCCCTTGCCCTGGCTGGCTCCGGGGATCAGGCCGGGCACATCCGCGATGGTGTACACGGTCGATCCGGCGGTGACGACACCGAGGTTCGGGACGAGGGTGGTGAAGGGGTAGTCCGCGATCTTCGGCTTGGCGGCGCTGAGCACCGAGATCAGCGAGGACTTGCCGGCGCTCGGGTAGCCGACGAGCGCCACGTCGGCGACGGTCTTGAGCTCCATGACAACGTCACGGGCCTCACCGGGCTCGCCGAGCAGCGCGAAGCCGGGGGCCTTGCGGCGGGCGGAGGCGAGCGCCGCGTTGCCGAGGCCGCCGCGGCCGCCCTGGCCCGCGACGAAGGTGGTGCCCTGTCCGACCAGGTCGGCGAGGATGTTGCCGTCCTTGTCGAGGATGACGGTGCCGTCCGGTACGGGCAGGACCAGGTCCTGGCCCTCCTTGCCGGAACGGTTGTCACCGGCGCCGGGCTGGCCGTTGGTGGCCTTGCGGTGCGGACTGTGGTGGTAGTCGAGCAGCGTGGTCACCGACTGGTCGACGACCAGGATGACGTCACCGCCACGGCCGCCGTTGCCGCCGTCGGGTCCGCCGAGCGGCTTGAACTTCTCCCGGTGAACGGAGGCGCAGCCGTGGCCTCCGTTACCCGCGGCGACATGCAGTTCGACGCGGTCCACGAAGGTGGTCATGGGTGTGCCTCCAGATACGGAAATGTCAGAGAGTACTGAAATGTCTTACGCATAACGCAGCAGAGGCGGACCCGCTTCCCGTGGGGGAAGTGAGGTCCGCCTCCGCAGAAACCGCTCTACAGCAGCCGAATTAGACGGCGACCGGAACGATGTTCACGACCTTGCGGCCACGGTGGGTGCCGAACTGCACCGCACCGGCGTCCAGCGCGAACAGCGTGTCGTCGCTGCCGCGGCCGACGCCCGTGCCCGGGTGGAAGTGGGTGCCGCGCTGGCGGACCAGGATCTCACCGGCGTTGACGACCTGACCGCCGAAGCGCTTCACGCCGAGCCGCTGAGCATTGGAGTCGCGCCCGTTCCGAGTGGACGATGCGCCCTTCTTGTGTGCCATCTCTCCTCAGTCCCTTACTTCGCAGCCGCGGGGATGCCGGTGACCTTGATCGCCGTGTACTGCTGACGGTGACCCTGGCGACGGCGGTAGCCGGTCTTGTTCTTGTAGCGAAGGATGTCGATCTTCGCGCCCTTGTGGTGGTCCACGACCTCGGCCGTGACCTTGATACCGGCCAGCACCCACGGGTCGCTGGTGACAGCGTCGCCGTCGACAACGAGCAGGGTCGAGAGCTCGACCGTGTCGCCAACCTTGGCAGTGGGAATCTTGTCAACCTCAACGATGTCGTCGACAGCAACCTTGTGCTGGCGACCACCGCTGCGCACGATGGCGTACACGCGGATCTCTCTCTCACTCGGAACGGCCCCCTGATGCCAGCCGCTCACACAGGCCGGGGCCTGCGACGATCCGGAAGGACGAGCGGCCTCTCCCAGGCGGCGAACGCCGTGGGGAGGAAGTTGCTCAGGGGTAGGTGCGTACGGAAACACACCGAGGGACAAGGTTACGGGCCGCGCTCCAGAGGGTCAAACCGGGTCCGGGCCGCCCGCTCCGGCCTCTTACCGGGCCTCCCCGCGGCCCCGTCCTCCTGCCGGATGTCCCCCGATCCCGTCTCCGGTGGATCTGGTGGATGTCCGCCACTGCCTGTTCAATGTTCGCTCGTGCCCCTGCGCTCCCTCATATCCATGCCTCGCATGCTCCGCCACGGCTCGTCCGTGGGCGCCGATCTGCCGCCCGACGAGGCCGTGACCGTCGGTTCCGTGACCGACCCCGCACTGCGGGCGGCGCTGGCCGCGGCCGCCGCCGGTGACGCCGGGCCCGCCCGTGACCTGCTGGCGGAGACGCGGCTCGGCGCTCAGTGGGAGCGGCGCAGCGGATGCGTGAGCGCGCTGGCCGAGTGCGCGCTGCACAATCCGGGCTGGCTGGAGGGCTGGCTCGCGGCGGCGCCCGAGGACCCCGACGCGACGCTGGTGAAGGCCGATCTCTGCATCCAGCAGGCCTGGGAGATACGGACCGGTCACCGCGCCAGCCATGTCTCCGAGGACCAGTTCCGGGCCTTCTTCACCCTGCTCGAGGACGCCCTGCCGGTCATCGCCGCCGCCACCGAGCTCGGTCCCACGGACCCCGTGCCGTGGCAGGTCGCGCTCACCCACGCACGCGGCATCCAGGCGCCGCGCGAGGTGTTCGACGCGTACTGGGCCGAGGCCGTCGCCCGCTCCCCGCACCACTACGGCTGCCATGCCACCGCCCTGCAGTACCTGTGCGCCAAGTGGTACGGCTCGCACGCGGAGATGTTCGCCTTCGCCGAGCGGGCCGCCGACACCGCCCTACCCGGCTCGAAGCTGAACGCGCTGCCGCTGCTCGCCGCGGTCGAGTACGAGGTCGTCTCCGACGACTCCACCCAGGGCGGCCCGATCCCCGAGGCCCGGGTGGCCGCAGCGATCGCGCGGGCCCAGGAGCTCTCCGCCTGGTACGAGCCGGGCGACCCGGACGCGGCCGGTTTCCGCAACCATCTGGCGCTGATGCTGATCCTCGGCGAGCGCTGGGCCGAGGCGCTGGACACCTTCAGAGCCATTGGGGTGCACGCACGGGAGTTCCCGTGGGCGTACGTCGGCGACAGCCGCAAGGAGTTCCTCGAGTTCCGTCTCGGCGTACGCATGCAGGTCGCGTCCCGGACGCCGTTCTTCAGCAAGCCCCCGCAGAGCGCGCCGACCACCTCGGCGGCGCTCCCGGTGCCCGCGCCGCGCTCGCTGGCGATCGCCGCGGCCCCGCCGCACCAGGTCGCCGAGGCCGCGCTGATGTGCGGCGTCTCGCTGCGCATCGCCCCCGCGCCCGCCGGAGCGAGCTATGTCGAACTCGTCCCCGACCCCTCCCCCGGCCGGCGCGCGGCGCTCGCCGGCGGCGAGGAGCTGCTGACGGCGGCGGCCGACAACTTCACCACCGCGGAGAAGTGGCCCGCGCTGGTGCTGCGCCGCACCGCGGACCGCTACAGCTTCACCCTGTTCCACAAGGGCAAGGTGCGCGCCACGCATCTGTGGGACCCCGCGGCCCCGGTCGTGGACCACGCGCAGGCCGCCGCGACCGCCCAGGCCGTCGCGGGCGTCTTCCCGGTCACCGACCTGCGCCCGCTGATCACGCTGCTGCGCGGCGGAAACGATCCTGCCCGGCGTCAGGCGGAGCTGGTGGCCGTATTGGGACTGCCGCCCGTCCCGGACGGCTTCGGCGAGCGCGACGAGATCCTGGGGGACCTGCCGGAGGCCCGACTCCTCGCCAGACGTGGGGTGTTGAAGGGCATCCGCGACACCATGTCGACGGATCTCGGCACCCCCTCGCTGCACGTCCCGCGTCCCCGGCGCTGGTGGACGCTGCGCATCGTGGCCCTGGTGATCCTCGTCCCCGCTGCGGTCTACGGCTGGCTCTCCCCGGACATCGGCTGGTACCGCACGCTCGTCCCCACGGCGGCCTCCCTCTTCTACGCGGTCCAGCTCAGGAAGGCCTGGGCCCGCAGACGCTGAATCGTGCGGCTGGTCGTATGCTCGCCGGGCGAAGCCGCGCACCGGAAGGCAGAGAAGTGAACTACAGGGTCCAGCCCACCGCCCAGGTCGACGAGAGTGCCGAGATCGGCGACGGAAGCAGCGTCTGGGAGCTCGCCCAGATCCGCGAGGGAGCCAGGCTCGGCAAGGGCTGTGTCGTCGGGCGCGGCGCCTACGTCGGCACCGGTGTGCAGATCGGCGACAACGTCAAGCTCCAGAACTACGCCCTCGTGTACGAGCCCGCCGAGCTCGGCGACGGCGTGTTCGTCGGCCCCGCCGTGGTGCTGACCAACGACCACAACCCGCGTTCCGTGGACCCCGAGGGCAACCAGAAGCGCGGCGGTGACTGGGAGGCCGTGGGCGTCAAGGTCGCCGAGGGCGCCTCGCTCGGTGCGCGGTCCGTGTGTGTCGCACCGGTGCGGATCGGCCGCTGGGCCATGGTCGCCGCGGGCGCCGTGGTCACCAAGGACGTGCCGGACTTCGCGCTGGTCGTCGGTGTCCCCGCCCGGCACATCGGCTGGGTCGGCAAGAACGGTGTCCGTCTGGTGGAGCGCGAGGGCGAGTCCGGCGTCTGGGAGTGCCCGCAGGGCGGGGCCCGGTACGTGGAGAAGGACGGCGTGCTCGAGGAGCAGGCCGTCTGAGTCTGTGCCGGCAAAGGCAGCGGGCCCGGGCTTCCGAGGGGAAGCGCGGGCCCGCTGTCGTTTCCGGAGCCGGCCAGACGCGGGCCCGCTGTCGTTGTGGAAGGCCTAGGCGCGGGACCAGGCCGCGAGCGCCAGGCCCGACTCGTCCTTCTGCCGGGTGACCCGCAGCGTTCCGTCCGTACCGAACGCCGCCATCACCACACGCCCCCTGGCGTCGATCGCCAGCGCGGGCGCGCCGACGCACGGCTCGCCCGTGAGCGTCCAGGTGACTCCGCTGCCCTCGTCCTCCGTGGGGTACGCGGCGAGCGCCGGACGCCCGGTGGCCTCGTCACGGTGGGCCAGGATCGTGCAGTCGTGGCCGTCGACCGGGGTGCGCAGCAGGGCGATCGGCCCGGTGCCCGTGCCGGTGCCGACGGTGGCGGGCTCCGCCATCGACGGGCGCCAGGCGCGCACCGTGCGGTCCTCGCTGGTGTGCCAGAAGTGGGTGAGCCGGTCGCCGCCGGTGCGCTCGGCCGTCAACGAATCGGGCTCGGCACCCGACAGGATGTCGTCGGCGCGCTCGAACTTGACGCCCTTGGTCTCCTGCTTCCAGCGCATGACACGCTCGGCCGTCGGCAGGGCGAACTCCATCAGCCCTTCGGGCGTGATGGAGACGGAGACCGCTCCGAGGCCCTCACTGCCCTTGTAGTCGGCCCACTTGTTCCACTTGCCGGACGGCACCTGGCTGCGTCCGCAGACACCGCCGCCCACATTGCGCACGAAGACGTGCAGCGAGCCGTCGGCATCGACGACCGCGGACGGCAGTCCGATCCGTGCGGCCAGGTCGGCGTCGCTGCCGTACGGCGTGCCGAGCGGCGCCCACTCGCGCACCGCGAGACCCGACTGGTACTGGAGGGCGTAGACCACGTCGGTGCCGGTCCGGCCGTCCGGGAGCGGCCTGCGCCGCAGACCGACCAGATGGACATAGCCGTCGGCGCCCTGGGCGACGGCGAGGTAGGGCAGCACACCCGTGGCGGGAATCACGTCGGGGCCGGACCACTCCGGTCCGCCGGGAGCCGTCTCGGTCCACCGCAGCACACCGTCGGTGGTGGGGGCGTACGCCGTGAGCCGGCCGTCCTTGCCCCGTACGAGCCAGCCCGTGGTGGGGGCGAGAGAGGTGTCCACGGTGGGGGTGTGGTTCGGTTTGGGGCGTGGTGCTTCCTCCGACCGACGCACAGATTTCCGTCCGGACCTGACCGCCATGGCACACCGTCGACTTTCCCGTGACCGCCCCGCGAAACTTGCGCGACGATAGTACGACAGCGGGACGTGGCCGGATCCGGCCCCGGTACCCCTGTGGGGTGGCCGGATCCGCCCCCATCGGCCCACTGTGCGGGCCTCGTTCACCCAATCGTTATCCAGGCGCTCGCTGCCGGGGTATCGCCGCCTGACCACGGGCGGGAGAGCCGCCGCGCACGGTGCGCCGCCCGGCCGCGGGCCTGTCCACCTCGGCGGTTGCCTACCATTGCGCCTGTGACACCCCCCGCCAATGACCTGACCCAGAAGAAGAGTGTTCAGTGAAAGTCATCAGCATCGTCGGTGCCCGTCCCCAACTGGTGAAGCTCGCGCCCATCGCGGCCGCGTTCGCGGGAACCGAGCACGAGCACGTCATCGTGCACACCGGGCAGCACTACGACGCCGACCTCTCCGACGTCTTCTTCGAGGGCCTCGGCATCCCCGACCCCGATGTCCACCTCGGTGTGGGGTCCGGCAGCCACGGCGTCCAGACGGGTTCGGTGCTCACCGCCCTCGACCCCGTCCTCGAGCGCGAGCAGCCGGACTGGGTCCTCGTCTACGGCGACACCAACTCCACCATCGCCGGTGCGCTCTCCGCCGTGAAGATGCACCTTCCGGTCGCACACCTGGAAGCCGGTCTGCGCTCCTTCAACCGGCGTATGCCGGAGGAGCACAACCGCGTCCTGACCGACCACTGCGCCGACGTCCTGCTGGCCCCGACCGAGGAGGCCATGCGCCACCTCGCCGACGAGGGCCTCAAAGACCGCGCCGTGCTGGCGGGCGACGTCATGGTCGACATCTGCCTGCGCATCCGTGACGCGGTGCTGGCCGGCGAGCACGCCGCGCCGCAGCTGCCCGAGGGCATCGACCCCTCGCAGCCGTTCCTGCTGGCGACGCTGCACCGGCCGGACAACACCGACGACCCCGAGCGCCTCGCCGCGATCATCGGCGCGCTGGCCGCGCTGCCGGTCCCGGTCGCGCTGCTCGCGCACCCGCGTCTGGTCGCCCGCGCCGCCGAGCACGGCATCAAGCTCGACCAGGGCTCGGTCCACGTCGGCCGTCCGCTCCCCTACGCCGGGCTGGTCGCCGCGGTGCTGGCCTCCTCCGGTGTGGTCACCGACTCGGGCGGCCTCCAGAAGGAAGCGTTCCTGCTGGAGCGCATCACCACCACGATCCGTCCGGAGACGGAATGGGTGGAAACCGTCGACACCGGTTGGAACGTCTTGGTACCCGACCCGCACGAGCTGTCCGCCGGCGAATGGGCCGCCACCGTCACCCGCGCCGTACCCACGGGTGACCCCGGCACCCCGTACGGTGACGGACGAGCCGCGCAGAACGTTGTCCGGATCATGGAAGAGTGGAAGGGGGGAAGCCGGCACGCGTGACGGACCTGGAGGGCCTCGGAGCAGGCCCGAGTCCGTATACGTCACCGTGCTAGCGTCACCGCTTATGTCAGCGTCTCCCAGGTCCGGGCTGCCCTCCGACGGCTCGCGGCCTCATGTCATCTACCTCGCCATCGGCTTTCCGCCGGCTGCGAAGAGCAGTGCCTACCGCATGCGCGAGACGGCGAACCAGTTCTGCAGGGCGGGCTGGGACGTCACCGTCGTCAACATCGCCCAGGAGTCCTGGGAGCGGGACTCCGGCGTCGACCTCACCCTTCTGGAGCAGGTCGACCCGCGCGTGAACATCGTGGAGCTGCCGCTCTCCCGCGAGGACCTGGAAACGGACATCCGCCTCTTCGACGAGGAGCGCGCGCTCAACCCCAACAAGTGGGTCACGCAGCTGCGCAAGCGGCAGCAGAAGCCGTTCCCGGAGCCGAACTTCGGCGAGTGGCGCGGAGCGCTGGAGCAGGCCGTCCTCGACATCCACCGGGAGCACCCGGCGGATCTGCTGGTGGCCAGCTGCGTTCCGTACGTCAACCTCGCCGCGGCCTGGAAGCTGTGGGAAGAGGCGAAGGTCCCCTACGCGGTCGACTTCCGCGACGGCTGGTCGATCGACGTGATCACCGGCATCGAGGCCTTCACCAAGGACTCGGAGATGGGCCGCTGGGAGCAGAAGGTCCTCGACCACGCGGTCAGCCTGTGGGTCGTCAACGACCCGATCGCCGACCACTACCGGGCCCGCTACCCCGAGTTCGCGTCCCGCGTCGAGGTCGTGCGCAACGGCTACGACGCCGACAGCTCACCCGGCCGCGCCCACCGCGCGGACCCCGAGGCCGGCCTGGTCTTCGGCTACCTCGGCACGGTCAACTTCACGCCCGCGCATCTGGAGACGGTGCTCAACGCCTGGCGCGCGGCGCGCGAACGCGAGCCGCTGCTCGCCAACGCGCGCTTCGAGGTCCGCGGCCACATCGGCAACGGTGCCGGCCGCGAGGCGAACAAGCACTCCGAGATGCTCAAGCAGGCCGAGGTGGACGGCGTCTCCTTCGGCGGCCCGGCCGCCAAGGCCGAGGTCTCCTCCATCTACGCCCGCTGGGACGCGATGGTGCTCATCCTGATCGGCGGTCGCTTCGTGACCTCCGGCAAGGTGTACGAGTACATGGCCACCGGACTGCCGATCGTCTCGGCGCACGTCGTCGAGCACGACGCCTCCAACGTCCTTCAGGGGCATCCCCTGTGGACCGGTGCCGTCGGCATCGACGAGGAGGGTCTCGCCGAATCGTTCGTCAAGGCCGCGCACATGGCCGTCGAGACGAGCGACGAGGTGCACGCCGAAGCCATGGCGCACGCCGACCAGTTCACCCGCGAGGCTCTGATGTCCGTGGCCGTGAAGAACCTGGTGGGCCGACTCACCAACGGACACGACGGGCACGACGGGCCCGCAGCGGCCCCGGGGGACAAGACCTCCACCACGGACGTGGACAGCCTCTCATCGAAGTCGATCGTCGCCGGAGGGCCCACCTCGTGACCGATGTGCTTTTCGTCGCCGCATCCCAGCCGCAGTTCGGCGTACTCGCCGACGCGGTGAAGAAGTTCCGCGCCCAGGGCGCGCGAGTTCACCTCGCCTGCCTCTTCGACGCGCGGGCCTGCCTGGAGGACCTGGACAAGCTGGAGCTCGACGGGTTCCAGCAACTGCCCTACGGCATAGGGCATCTGAGCATCGGCACCCGCCGCAAGCTCAAGCGGGTGCCGCACGGCCGGCGGCTGTGGGTCCAGATCCGCAGGAACGCCTGGCTGCGCCGGCACGGACTGGCCGCCAAGCACCTCGTCGCGCTCGACGCGAACGCCGTCTACACGGTGTGGCGCCTGTCGCAGTACAACGCGGACGCCGGTGCCTCGTTCGGTATCGCCCCGGCCCTGCGCGCCATGGAGGGCGAGGCGTCCACGCCGCAGCCCGTCACCCGGCGCCGGAACGTGATAATCCCTCCGCGCACCCTGATCGCCGCCGACGTACGCCGTCAGGCCAAGGCGCTGCCGCACACCGTGATGCGTACGGCCACCGCGCGCCCCGTCATGCGCAGTGCGGTCGGAGCGCGGCTGTGGCGCTCGGCGCTCGGCGCGCCCGGTGTGCCCGCGGGTTTCCGGGCCGCACTGTCCCGGCAGGTCGCCGAGGGCATGCGCTGGGCCGGACGGCCGGGCGGCGCGACGCTCGCGCTGACCACCGCCGCCCGGCGCATCGAGAACCGCGAGATCCGGACCGCGCTGCTGGACGAGGCGGTCAGGACCGAGCTCAACAAGGGCATCGCACCGCGTGCCCTCGACAGCACGGTCCAGGAGCTGCTGACGCAGGCCGACGGCCTGTACAAGGCCGGTGACCCGGCCGCTGCGGCCAGCGCGCTGGACCGGGCCCTCGTGCTCGGCTTCCACCGCGTCGTCCACATCGACCAGCTCAGCTCCCCCCTCGCGGCCGACCCCACGGCCTTCTCCGCGCCGGTGCACGCCTCCGCGGTGATGAAGAAGATCGGGGAGCCCCGCGGCAGGAAGACCCCGGCGGCCACCCCGCCGTCGGACCGCCCGCTGCGGCTGCTCGTCACCACCAGCGCCAACGACAACTTCCTGAAGCTGGTCCTCTCGCACTACGAGGACCACCCGGGCGTCGAGGTCCGCTATCTGGACCTCGCGGCGACCCCCGCCATGAAGCGGATCTCCTGGGCCGGCCGGCGGATGATAGAGAACCGTCTCGGGGGCGACGCCCTCTACGCGGAGCAGGTCGAGCAGCTCATGCGGCCCCATCTGGACTGGGCCGACACCGTGTTCCTCGACTGGTGCGTGGCACCGGCCGTGATGCTCACCACCATCGACCCGGGCGACACCCGGATCGTGGTGCGGCTGCACAGCTACGAGGCGTTCACCCGGTGGCCGCACCTGGTGGACTTCTCCCGCATCGACGACCTCGTGTACGTGGCGGACCATGTGCAGGACCTGACCACCTCGCTCGTGCCGCAGCTGCGCGGCGAGGCGGCTCCGCGCACGCACATGCTGCACAACGCCATGGACCTGAGCGGCTTCAACCGCGAGAAGCCGGCCGACGCCCGCTTCAACCTGGGTCTGATCGGCATCTCGCAGGTCGCGAAGGACCCGCTGTGGGCGGTCGACGTCCTGGAGCGGGTGCGCAAGCAGGACGAGCGCTACCGGCTGCTGCTGGTCGGCGGCGACATGGACCGCAAGACCAGCCGTGCCACCAAGGACTATCTCGCCGACTTCGAGAGGGTGCTGGCTCCGCTGGAGGAGTCCGGTGCCGTCGTACGCCTCGGTCCGACCGACGACGTGCCCGGCAAGCTCACCGAGATCGGCACGATCCTCAGCTCCTCGGTGCGTGAGGGCTGCCACGTCGGTCTGATGGAGGGCGCGGCGAGCGCCGCGGTCCCCGTGGTCCGTGACTGGCCGTTCTACGCCGGACGCGAGCACAGCGCCCGCACGCTGTACCCGGAGAACTGGGTCGTCGCCTCTCCGGAGGAGGCCGCCCGGCGCATCCTGGAGACCACGGCGACGGAGGAGAGCTGGCGCAACGCCGGCAAGCTCGCCTCCGA
This sequence comes from Streptomyces sp. CA-251247, assembly GCF_050952975.1. Classification (NCBI taxonomy): domain Bacteria; kingdom Bacillati; phylum Actinomycetota; class Actinomycetes; order Kitasatosporales; family Streptomycetaceae; genus Streptomyces; species Streptomyces sp. CA-251247. Next base: position 2,799,371 of record NZ_CP191861.1, read on the forward strand.
GCACGCGCTGTCGGTCTGGGACTGGCCGGTGGTCAGCCGCACGTTCGACGAGCTGTTCCTCGGCGAGCGGTCCGCTCGCTGACACCACCGCATACGAGTGAGGGCCCCCGGGATGTCCCGGGGGCCCTCACTCGTGTCCCGGGCGGGCCGGGACACACAAGGCTCAGACGCGGGCCCCGGGATGGCGCAGGCACCAGCCCTCCCAGGCCGAGGCGACCATCGTGCGGATGTCGTGACGGGCCTCCCAGCCCAGTTCCGCGCGGATCAGGTCGGCGGACGCCACGACACGTGCCGGGTCGCCCGGACGGCGCTCGACGACGGCCGGCGCCGGCTCCCGCCGGCCGGTGACGTCCTGGATGGTGGTGACCATCTCGGCCACCGAAACACCCTCGCCACGGCCGATGTTGAGGACGAGCGAGGCCGACGCGTCCTCGGCGAGCCGCCGCGCGGCCGCGACATGGGCGGAGGCGATGTCCTCGACGTGGATGTAGTCGCGGATGCAGGTGCCGTCGGGCGTCGGGTAGTCGTCACCGAAGACCCGCGGGGCCTCGCCGGCCGTGAGCCGCTCGAAGACCATCGGCACCAAGTTGAAGATGCCGTCGTCGCCGAGCTCGGGCGAGGCCGCGCCCGCGACGTTGAAGTAGCGCAGCGAGGCCGTGGCCATGCCGTGCGCCGCGCCCACGGCGCGCACCAGCCACTCCCCCGCCAGCTTGGTCTCCCCGTACGGGCTCATCGGCAGGCACGGGGTGTGCTCGGTGACCAGGTCGACGTCGGGCATGCCGTACACGGACGCCGACGAGGAGAAGAGGAACCGGCGCACACCGGCGTCGGCGGCCGCCTCCAGCACGCTGCGCAGGCCCTCGACGTTCTCGTAGTAGTAGTGCAGGGGCTTCTCGACCGACTCGCCGACCTGCTTCTTGCCCGCGAGATGCACGATCCCGGTGACGGCGTGCTCGCGCAGGACACGGTCGACCAGCTCACGGTCCAGGACCGTGCCGATCTCCAGCGGGACCGTGCCGGGGATCCGGTCCTTGCTGCCGGTGCTGAGGTCGTCGAGGACGACGACGCTCTCGCCGCCGTCGGTCATCGCCTTCACCACGTGCGATCCGATGTAACCGGCACCGCCGGTGATCAACCACGTCATGCCAAATGCCTCTCGCAGGACGGCCCCGCCCCGCAAAGTCCGCGGGACAGGGCCACTGTTCTGTGCGTGTGCAGGGGGCGTCAGCCGCCGATGACGACCCGGCGTACGCCTTCCCAGCGGGCCGGGTCGGTGGTGCGCCGGCCGTCGACCAGGACGCGGACCTCCGGCAGGTCGGAGGCGGCGAGCTCGCGGTACTCCGCGTGGTCGGCCTGGAGGATCGCGGCGGTGACCGGCTCACCCGCGTGCGGCGTGAGGCCGTGCGCGGTCAGCTCCTCGGCCGTGTACATCGGGTCCGACACGAACGGGACGGCACCGCGGGCCTTGAGCGCCTCGACGGTCGGGAAGACGCCGGAGAAGGCGGTCTCCTTGACGCCACCGCGGTACGCGGCACCGAGCACCAGGACATTGACGTCCTTCAGGTCGCCGTAGGCGGCGGCCAGCAGGTCGACGGCGTACTCCGGCATGGCGGCGTTGGCCTCGCGCGCCGAGCGCACGACGGTCGCCTCCGGGTCGTTCCACAGGTACATCCGCGGGTAGATCGGGATGCAGTGACCACCGACGGCGATGCCGGGCTGGTGGATGTGGCTGTACGGCTGCGAGTTGCAGGCCTCGATGACCTTCTTGACGTCGATGTCGTTCTTGTCGGCGAAGCGGGCGAACTGGTTCGCCAGGCCGATGTTGACGTCGCGGTAGGTCGTCTCGGCGAGCTTGGCGAGCTCGGAGGCCTCGGCGGTGCCCAGGTCCCACACGCCGTTCGGCTGCGCCAGGTCGGCGCGCTCGTCGAAGTCGAGGACCTTCTCGTAGAACTCCACGCCGTGCTTCGCAGACGCCTCGTCGATGCCGCCGACGAGCTTGGGGTAGCGGCGCAGGTCGGCGAAGACGCGGCCGGTGAGGACGCGCTCCGGCGAGAAGACCAGGTGGAAGTCCTCGCCGGCGGTCAGGCCGGAGCCCTCCTGGAGCATCGGCGCCCAGCGGGTGCGCGTGGTGCCGACCGGCAGCGTGGTCTCGTAGGAGACGAGGGTGCCGGGCTTGAGGCCCTTGGCGATGGCCTTGGTGGCGGAGTCCATCCAGCCGAAGTCCGGGGTGCCCTCGGCGTCCACGAACAGCGGGACGACGACCACGACGGCCTCGGACTGGGCGACGGCCGCGGCGGTGTCGGTGGTGGCACTCAGCAGCCCGGCGTTGACGGTCTCCTTGAGCAGCCGGCCGAGGTCGTGCTCACCGGGGAACGGCTCGGTGCCGGCGTTGACCAGCTCGACGACCTTCTCGTTGACGTCGGCGCCGATGACCTTGTGGCCCTTGGCCGCGAACTGCACGGCGAGCGGAAGCCCGATCTTGCCGAGCGCAACTACACAGATATTCATCGGGATACTTTCCTCTTCACACGGACCAGCAGGGGCCGCACACGCGACCACCATTTGTCGGAGGGCGGGAACAGGAGGCCGGTCACGACCACCATCCGGCCCTTGGCGTTCACACGCGCGGCCACTCGGTAGGGGGTGCCGCTGCGCCAGCGCCGGGCCAGCGGCATCGGCTTGTCCTGGGCGCGCACGGGGATCTCGTACGTCCAGCCCGCGATGTCCACATGGACGCGCACACCGAGCGTGGCCGTACGGGCCGCCACGGGGATACGGGCCCGCAGGACCGTGCCCGCGCCGTCGGCGGTCACCTCCTGGGTGAACTCCCCGGCGGGGGGCGGGAGTTCCTGCCCGGCGGGCAGCCTGCGCCCGCCCGCCTTGTCGGCGCTCTTGGGCATCGCGCCCTGGACGAGGCGCACCACGGCCGACTCGGTGTCGCCCGTCAGCGCGGTACGCACCGCGACGGACAGGAACAGCTCGTCACCGCTCTGCTCCCACTCGGCCGAGACCATTTCCGTACCGGCCGCGAGCGCGGCGGGCACCGACTCCCCGAGCACCTCGTAGACCCGGTCCGGGATGCCCACGGCGGGGTCGCGGAAGCCGGTGTACGCGGCGAAGGCGCGGTCGCCCTCCAGGTGGAAGGGGGGCGGCGCGCCGTTCTCCTCGGCCTCGATCGCGGCGACGAGCTCGTCGACCATGCCGCGCTGGGCCAGCGTGAGCCGCACCCGTCGCGTCACGGGCAGCGAGTCGGCCAGCCGCTCGGTGAGGTAGTCGTCGGCCAGCTCGGCGATCCCGGCGCAGACCTCACGCCTGGTCTGCTCGTCGAGCGCGGGGAAGTCGCCCTGGACGAGCTTGGCCAGCTCCCAGGTGAAGTGGCGCTGGAAGACGGTGTCACGCTGCGGGCCGGCCTCGATCAGTCCGGCCGCGTGCTCCAGGATCCGCGCGGTGCACCGCAGCCGCGAGAGATGGTTGGCGCGGTAGGTGATGTTGCTCGAGTCGCCGCGCTTCACCGCGTAGTAGTACGTGTAGTCCGCGAGGACCGAGATCTTCCGGGCCCTGACGCACGCCTCGATGGTGAACGGCTGGTCGCTGCCGACCGGCAGATCCTCCGGGAACCGCAGCTTGTGCCGCTCCACCAGATCGCGGCGGAACAGCTTGGTGTTCGCCAGGGTGAAGGGCAGCGCCGAGTCGTACAGGCTGACGTCCGGGTTGCTCTTCTTGTAGAGCGCCTGGTGGACGTAGCGGCCGTTGGTGCCGACCATCTTGCCGATCACCACGTCGGAGTCGTGCTTGTCGGCGTACTTCACCATCCGCGCGAGAGCCTCTTTGCCGAGGTAGTCGTCGGAGCCGATGAAGTAGACGAAACGCCCGGTGGCCACCTCCAGCGCCCTGTTGCTGGGCGCTGCGGGGCCACCGGAGTTCGCCTGGTGAATCACCTTGACGGTCTTCGGGTACTTCTTCGCGAAGCGGTCGAGCTCCGCCCCGCTGTCGTCCGTGGAGCCGTCGTCGACGGCCACGATCTCCAGCCTGTCCAGGCCAATGCTCTGCCCGACAAGAGAGTTAAGGCATTCCGTCAGATACGGCATCGTGTTGTACACGGCCACAACGACGGTGACATCAGGACTGGTCAAGGCTCCTCGCCCTACTGGGCCGCGGTGTACGCGGAGAGATCGACGGTGACTCCGCCGGCGGCGGACTCCAGCACGGCTGCCGCGACCTCGACGGTACGAAGACCCTGCCGCAGTGTGCAAATGTCGTCGGACTTGCCGAGCACCGCGTCCCGGAAGAGCTCGTGCTCCACCAGCAGCGGCTCGCGCTTGGCGATCGCGTAACGGATCATGTCGCCCTCGGCGACACCGCGGAACGCCTGGACCGCTTCCCACTCGGTGGCCTGGGAGGCGTTCGCGTAGAAGGTGAGGTCGGCGGTGAGGGTGTCCGCGACGAAGCAGCCCTTCTCGCCGGTGACCGAGGTGAAGCGCTCCTTGAGCGGGCTCAGCCAGTTCACCAGGTGGTTGACCATCGTGCCGTCGGAGAGCTGGCCGACGGCCGACACCATGTCCTCGTGGGGACGGCCCGACTTGGAGACCGTGCGCGCCGAGATCGAGGTGTAGGTCTGGCCGGTGACCCAGCCGGTGAGGTCGATGTCGTGGGTGGCGAGGTCCTTGACCACGCCGACATCGGCGATGCGGTGCGGGAAGGGGCCCTGGCGGCGGGTGACGACCTGGTAGACATCGCCCAGCTCACCGGCCTCCAGACGCTGGCGCAGCGACCGCAGCGCGGGGTTGCAGCGCTCGATGTGCCCGACGCCGGCCACCAGACCGCGCGACTCGAAGGCCTCGACGAGCCGGCGGGCGCCGTCCACGGTGTCCGCGACGGGCTTCTCGATCAGGGCGCCGATGCCGGCCTCGGCCAGCTTCAGGCCGACTTCCTCGTGCAGGGCGGTCGGGCAGGCCACCACGGCGTAGTCGATACCGAGCGCGATGAGCTCCTCGACGGTCGACAGCACGGGGGCGCCCTGCGCCCAGCCGTTCTTGTCGCCCATCGGGTCGACGACGCCGATGAAGTGGACGCCGTCCAGTCCGGCCAGCACACGGGCGTGGTGGCGGCCCATCGAGCCGAGGCCGATCAGGCCGGCCCGCAGTCCCGGAGCGGTGGTCACAGGTTCTCTCCCAGGTCGTTCACGGCGGCGGCGATGCGCTCGAGGTCCTCCGCGGTCAGCGAAGGGTGCACCGGCAGCGAGACGACCTCGGCGGCCGCCCGCTCGGTCTCGGGCAGGTCCCAGTTGCGGCCGGCCTTCTGGTCCGGCTCCCAGTACGGCTTCAGCCGGTGGATCGGGGTCGGGTAGTAGACGGCGTTGCCGACACCCGCCTCGGTCAGCTTGGCCATCGCGGCGTCGCGGTCGCCGCTGACGCGGATCGTGTACTGGTGGTAGATGTGACGCGCACCCTCGGCGACGGTCGGCGTGGTCACGGCCGGCGCGGTGATGTTCTCGGTGAGGTACGCGGCGTTGGCGATGCGCTGCTCGGTCCAGCCGTTCAGCTTCGCCAGCTGCACCCGGCCGACGGCGGCGGCGACATCGGTCATGCGCATGTTGGCGCCGACGATCTCGTTGGCGTACCGCTGCTCCATGCCCTGGTTGCGCAGCAGGCGCAGGGTGCGGGCGATCTCGGCGTCGGCCGTGGAGATCATGCCGCCCTCGAGGGAGTGCATGTTCTTGGTCGGGTAGAAGCTGAACGTTCCACCGGAGCCGAACGCGCCGACGGGCGTGCCGTTCAGCGCGGCCGCGTGCGCCTGGCACGCGTCCTCGACGACGGCCAGCTTGTGCTTGGCGGCGATGGGCATGATCTTGTCCATCGCGGCCGGGTGGCCGTACAGGTGCACCGGCATGATCGCGGCCGTGCGCGGGGTGATGGCGGCCTCGACCGCGGCCGGGTCCAGGCAGTAGCTGTCGGCCTCGATGTCGGCGAAGACGACGTCGGCGCCGACGAGGCGGACCGCGTTCGCCGAGGCGGCGAAGGAGAACGAGGGAACGATCACCTCGTCGCCCGGACCGATGCCCAAAGCCAGCAGAAGGAGGTGCAGCGCGGAGGTACCGGAGTTGACGGCGACGCAATGGCGGCCGTCGACCAGGTCGCCGAAGCTCTCCTCGAATGCGGCCACTTCGGGGCCCTGCACCACGCGACCGCTGCGCAGTACGCGTACCGCGGCCTCGATTTCTTCCTCACCGATGACCGGGCGGGCAGCGGGAATGGGCTGCCGATTGCTGCTCGTCATGGACGTCCTCCTTGAACACCGCAAGAGCTCTTTGTGGCAGAGGTCTGGGGCGGTGCGGACGTCTTGCGAGGCCGCGCACACCCCTCCGGCGCAAAGCCAACGCCCTACCGAGGAACTGGGACCGGTCGTGTCCCGAACCGGGTCGGTCACCTACCGTAGTGTCCGGAACGGGAGTCTCACCCGGCAGCGACCGCCGTCACATTATCAGGGATTTCCTAGTCAATTTCGGGGCTGTTAACGGAGCACTGCATCAATTCGGAGACAAAAACCGTGTCCCACCCCTGAGCCTGTGGGATGGGACACGGCTTGTTCACTGAGGGCTCATCAACTGTTCAGCTCTCGGTGGTCGCCGTCACCGACGGCAGCGACTGCTCGGCCGCGGCGGTCTTCTTCGCACCGGCCTTCTTGGTGGTCGTCTTCTTCGCCGTCGTCTTCTTGGCCGCCGCCTTCTTGGTGGTGGTGGCGGCCTTCTTCGCGGTGGCCTTCTTGGCCGTCTTGCGGACCGCCTTCTTGGCGGGGGCCGCCGGCTCCGCGTCGTCCGCCGGCGCCTGCGGCTCCGCGCCGTCCTCGGCGGCGGCGACCACGACGACCGCGGCCTCCTCCGTACCGGACGGCGAACCGGCCGGGGCGCTGACCTTGCGGGTCGCCCGGCGGCGCGCCCGCGGCGGAGCCACGGCCGGAGCCTCTTCGGCCACGGGGGCCTCGGGCTCGGCCACCGGCTCCTGTGCGGGCTCGGCAGGCGCCTTCACCAGCGTCTCCACGACGGTGGGGTCGGTGGTGGGCGGAGGACCGGCGGGCGCGGACGCCTTACGGGTGGCCCGGCGGCGACCACGGCCCGCGGGGGCCGCCTCGTCGACGGCGGCCGCGGCGGCGACCGGCTCCGGCTCGGCCTGGGGCTCGGGCTCCGCCTTCGGCGCCGGCTCGACGACGGTCTCCGCCACCGCGCTCTGCGCCTCGGCCGACCTCGGGGCACCGCTCGGCGCCGAGGCACGGCGGGTCGCCCGCCTGCGGCCACGGCCGCGCGAGGCGGCCGCCTCGGCCTCGGCAGCGCTGCTGTACAGGTCCTCGTCGGGCTGGAAGTCCGGCTCCGGCAGCGCGGCCGGAGCAGCGGTCTCCGCGGCGACCTCCGCCTCGCTCTCGGTCCCGGTCTCGGCAGGCGCCTCGGCCGTGGCGTCGAGCTCGTGCTCGTGGACGTGCTCCGAGCCGCCGCGGCCGCGCTTCTTGGAGCGCTTGCCGCCACCGCCACCGGCGGCCGTCGGCTGCTCCATGTGCACGATCACACCGCGCCCGTTGCAGTGGACACAGGTCTCGGAGAAGGACTCCAGCAGGCCCTGGCCCACCCGCTTACGGGTCATCTGGACCAGACCCAGCGAGGTGACCTCGGCGACCTGGTGCTTCGTGCGGTCACGGCCCAGGCACTCCAGCAGCCTGCGCATGACCAGGTCACGGTTGGACTCGAGCACCATGTCGATGAAGTCGACGACGACGATGCCGCCCAGGTCGCGCAGCCGCAGCTGACGGACGATCTCCTCGGCCGCCTCCAGGTTGTTCCTGGTGACGGTCTCCTCGAGATTGCCGCCCTGACCGGTGAACTTGCCGGTGTTGACGTCGATCACGACCATGGCCTCGGTCTTGTCGATCACCAGCGAACCACCGGACGGCAGCCAGACCTTGCGGTCCAGCGCCTTCATGAGCTGCTCGTCGATCCGGTACGTCGCGAAGACGTCGACCTCGCTCGTCCACCGCTGAAGGCGGTCGGCCAGGTCGGGGGCCACGTGCTGGACGTAGCCGTGGATCGTCTCCCACGCCTCGTCACCGCTGACGATGACCTTCGAGAAGTCCTCGTTGAAGATGTCGCGGACGACACGGACGGTCATGTCCGGCTCGCCGTACAGCAGCGACGGCGCGTTCGAACTGCCGCCGCCCTTCGACTTCTTCTGGATGTCCTCCCACTGCGCCTGGAGCCGCTCGACGTCACGGCGCAGCTCGTCCTCGCTCGCGCCCTCGGCCGCGGTGCGCACGATGACGCCCGCGTCCTCGGGAACGATCTTCTTGAGGATGGTCTTCAGCCGGGCCCGCTCGGTGTCGGGCAGCTTGCGACTGATGCCGGTCATCGAGCCCTCGGGCACGTAGACCAGGTAACGGCCGGGCAGGGACACCTGGCTCGTCAGACGGGCGCCCTTGTGACCGATCGGGTCCTTCGTCACCTGGACGAGCACCGACTGGCCGGACTTGAGCGCGGCCTCGATACGGCGGGGGCCGTTGGCCATGCCCAGCGACTCGAAGTTGACCTCACCGGCGTACAGGACGGCGTTGCGGCCCTTGCCGATGTCGACGAACGCGGCCTCCATGGACGGCAGTACGTTCTGCACCTTGCCCAGGTAGACGTTGCCGACGTACGAGGTCGCCTGCTCCTTGTTGACGTAGTGCTCGACGAGCACGTTGTCCTCGAGGACGCCGATCTGGGTGCGCTCGCCGCTCTGGCGGACGACCATGACCCGCTCGACGGCCTCGCGGCGGGCGAGGAACTCGGCCTCGGTGATGATCGGGACGCGGCGGCGGCCCTGCTCGCGGCCCTCACGGCGCCGCTGCTTCTTCGCCTCCAGACGCGTGGAGCCCTTGATGGACTGCACCTCGTCGGAGGGCTCGTCGCTCTTGGCACGGGCCGGACGCGGCTCGCGGACCTTGACGACCGTGCGCTCCGGGTCGTTCGTACCGGACTCGTCCTCGGACGTCGGCTCACCGCTGCGACGACGACGGCGACGGCGGCGACGGCTGCTGGAGCTGCCGGCCGAGGGGGCGTCGTTGTCGCCCTCCTCGTCGGAGTCCTCACCGTCACCGGCCTCGGTGTCCTCGGCGGCGGCATCGTCGGACTGCTCGTCCGACGCCTCGTCGGCGTCCGGGGACTCACCACGGCGACGGCGGCGGCCACCACGGCGGCGACGCCGCGAGGGGCGGTCGCCGTACTCGTCGGAGTCCTCGTCACCGGCCTCGGCGTCCTGGTCGGACTCCGTCTCGGCGGCGGGCTCGGGCTCCTCGGCGACGGGGGCCTGGGGCTGCTCGGCGGGCTCACCGCGACGGCGGCGGCGACGACGGCCCGCGGGCTCCGCGGGGGCCTCTGCGACCGGCTCGGCGGTGACGTCGTCCTCGTCGGAGTCGGTCTCCTCGTCCGGGTCGAGAGCGGCAGCGGCTGCGGCCGTCTCCGGGGTCTGGAACATGGGCTCGGCGAAGACCGGGGCCTGGAAGAGGGCCACGGCGGGCCGGGCGGCACGGCGGGTGCGCGCGGGGGCCTCGCTCTTCGCGGCCTCCTCGCGCGGCGCGGGCGCCTCCTCGGCGGCCGGCTGCGCGGTGGTCTCGGGCGAGACGGCGCGGCGGCGCGTACGGCCGCGGGTCGCGGCCTTCTCGGCTGCCGCGACCTCGTCCTCGCGGGAGGTGATCTGTGCGACGGCGTCCTCGGGCAGGCTCTCGCCGGACTCGACGGCAGCGGAGTCGACGGCGTCCGCGTCGGTCCCGGCCTGCGGGCCGGCGGCCGGCGCGGTGGCCTTGCGGGCGGCGCGGCGGCGGCTGCGACCGGCCGGCGCGGCCTCGGGCTCGGCGGACTCGGCCGGGGCGGCCTCGGTCTCGGCCTGCGCGGTGGGGGCACCGGCGGGCGCGGAGGCGCGGCGGCGGGACCGGCGCGGCGCAGGAGCCTCGGCAGGGGTCTCGGCGGAGGCCTCGGCAGGCGCTTCTTCGGCGACCTGCGCGGCGACGGCGGGCGCGGCCTCGACGGCGGCGGCGATCTCGGCGCCCTCCGGCGCACTCACCTGGCGCGTGGCCCGGCGGCGCTTGCGCGGCGCGGGAGCCTCGGCGGGCGTCTCTTCGGCCACCTCGGGGGCGACCGTCTCCGCCACCTCGGCGGCAGCGGCGATCTCGGCTGCCTCAGGCGCACCGGCAGGAGCCGTCGCCTTACGCGTGGCACGACGACGCGCACGCGGCGCGGGAGCCTCGGCGGGCGTCTCTTCGGCCACCTCAGGGGCAACCGTCTCCGCCACCTCGGCGGCAGCGGCGATCTCGGCTGCCTCAGGCGCACCGGCAGGAGCCGTCGCCTTACGCGTGGCACGACGACGCGCACGCGGCGCGGGCGTCTCCTCGGCAGCCGCAGGCGCGGCGGCCTCGGCCGCCTCCTGCACCGGAGCTGCCACGTCGGCGCTCTCCGCGGAGGCCGCTCCGGCCGGCGGACCGGCGGGGCGCGAAGCTGCGCGGCGCCGACGGCGCGGTGGCAGCTTGTCGCCAGGGGTGTTGTCGTTCTGTTCGTTGTCTCCGGCAACGCCGGATTCAGTCGGCTCGAGCATGCGGGCGGTTCTCCCGTCACGCTCCCGGGCGCCGCGCCTCATTCCGGTCCGGCCGCGGCCCGCGTGATGTGCGCGGTGCCGCCGTCCGGGGCGCGGGCGCCGCACGGGAGCTGTTATGTCTGGCTCGCCGGTTCCGTACGCGATGTACGCACGGCCTGGCGAAAGTCTTCTGGTCCTTGCGCGGCCCGACCCAGGTGGCTCCCGGATGCGAGAGCCGCGCTACAACGACTGCTCCAACGCGGCGGGACCTTCGGGCGCCGTCGCGGGGTGTCCCCCCGGCGAAGCTAGGGGGAGGCTGTTCCGACGGCCGTGGGTGAAGCGGCCGGAACTGCCTCGCGGTCGAGCGCGAGCGGGTCGGTCACCGTGCCGGACTCCTCGTCGAAGAGCCCCTGCGCCAGCCTGGTCACCGCTGCGGGGACCGGCGGCGCCAGGTCGGCCACAGCGTGGAGACCGGACAGGACGTCGTCGGGTCGCACGGCAGGTGTCACGTGCCGAACGACCAGCCGCAGTATCGCACAGGGCTCGACCCCGGGCCTATCAGGCTGTGACGGACCCGCCTGCAGATCCGCCACCGCACCCCGCGCATCGAACGTCCGTACGCCGTTCTTGGTCTTGCGCCGGACTTCGACGGTGTCGGCCGCGAGAAAGGCCTCGACGGCCTTCTCCGCGTCCTCCACCCGCACGCCCTCCAGCCGCAGTTCCCACACGGACGCGGTGAGCCGGTCGGCGAGCCCGGACGTACGGGCCTCGACGGCCTCGGTGATGTCCAGACCGGTCGGCAGCGACTCGTCGAGCAGTTCGCGCAGCGTGTCGGGGTCGCGGTGCTCGCTGAGGGCGATCTCCAGATACTCGGCCTCGCTGCCCGTGCCGGTGGGTGCGGCATTGGCGTACGACACCTTCGGATGCGGGGTGAAGCCCGCCGAGTACGCCATAGGCACCTCGGCGCGCCGCAGCGCCCGCTCGAAAGCGCGCTGGAAGTCACGGTGACTGGTGAACCGGAGGCGGCCGCGCTTGGTGTAGCGCAGACGAATGCGCTGCACCGCAGGTGCGGGCGGCGGGCCTTCGGGCTGTCGCTTGCCCAGTGGTTCTTCTCCTCGGTGCGGGACGGGCGCGGGGGGCGCGCCGCCCTCGTCGATGCGGGGTGTCCCGTGGGGGCCCGTCCGGCTCACCCCTGCTTGTGCAGGGAGATCTCGGGCTCGGCCGCCGCGCCGGGGACAGTCGTTGTACTACCCAGAGTACGCGCCTGAGGCACGAGCGGTTCCCCAGGTTCCGCATACCCCGGCCCGCCGACCAGTGCACGCCACGCGTCACGCCTCGCCTGCCGGATCGTTTCCCTCGCCGAACGGACCGCCGCCGCGGCCGCCCGGCCCGCCTCGACCGCGGCTCGCTTCGCCGGACGCCAGACAAAGTCCCGCACGGCGTGGCCGACCGGAGTGCACACACTCCCGTAGAACCAGCGCACCGGCCGGACCACGAGCTGGACGACGAGCCACCGCACGGCACTGCCGACCGCGCTCGACACATAGCCGGCGACCCGCCAGGCGACGACGAAGGCCGCACCGATCTCACGGCCGAGCGGCACCAGCACGCGCTGGAAGATCCACACGAGCGGCGCGACGACGAGCGTGCCCACCAGCCACACCACGGGCGTGACCAGCAGGGTCAGCACGGTCCAGGTCAGGGCGGTCCACAGGCCGCGGCCGAGAACGGCCAGTCCGTGCCAGAGGCCGGCCGCCAGCCGGACGATGCCGTGCCCCAGCGGGGTCAGGACCTGCCGGTAGACCCAGGCCACCGGAAGCACCAGCCCGTACGTCACCACCGGCACCACGACATAACGCCACAGCCCCACCCACGGCCAGACGAACAGCACCTTGCCCAGCACCACCGCCAGCCACGCCAGAGCGTGCCCGACCGGCGTCAGCAGCGAACGGTGGACCCAGCGCGCGGGAGCCACGACGAGATGCCCGACGAGCCAGGCGATGCCACGCCCCAGCGTCCCGAGCGTCCATCCGATGCCGCGCCCGAGGCCGGTCAGCACCCAGGCGACACCCCGACCCACCGGCGTCAGCACCTGCCGGTAGACCCACACCGCCGGAACCACCAGCCCGTACGTCACCACCGGCACCACGACATAACGCCACAGCCCCACCCACGGCCAGACGAACACCGCCTTGCCCAGCACCACCGCGAGCCACGCCAGAGCGTGCCCGACCGGCGTGAGGACAACGGCGTACACCCACACCAGGCCGTGCCCGACCGGTCGCAGCACCGTGCGGTGGAGGGCCCGGCCACAGAGGGCGAGCAGATCCCACAGCATGCGCACCGGCACGACCACGACGAGCACCACGATCCGCACAGGCACCCGCACGAGGGTCGTCAGACATCCCTCGCCCGGCTCGTACCCCGCCGGCGCCTGATGCCCGCCGTACCCCTGACTCCGGCGAACCGGCGTGTGTTCCGGCGACCGCTTTTCCACGTCCATGTCAGGCAGGACGCATCACAGGTCCGTCCGGATCCAGTACCTGCGTTTTCCGCCCCGCTCGTCCTCCAGAACACCGCCGTTGGCCTCGATCACCTTGCGCGAGGCGATGTTGGTGAGGTCGCAGGTGAGCAGCACGGAGTCGATCCCGAGCCCCCGTGCGTAGGGAAGGGCCTGGCGCAGCATCGCGGTGGCGTGTCCGCTGCGCCGGGCGCACGGCCGCACCGTGTAGCCGATGTGCCCGCCCAACTCGTGCAGGAACGGCGTGAGTCGATGCCGGATCGCCAGCCGTCCGAGGAAGACATCGCCGTCCAGGAACCAGAGGTTGGTGTGCGGCACCCAGCCCTCGGGGCGCGGGGTCTCCTCCAACGCCTCGGCCCGCAAACGCCCCACGTACTCGGCGAAACCGTCCGGCCGGTGCCAGACGCGGCCGAACTCCTCGATCTCATGCGCCAGCAGGGTGTCGGGGTCGGTCCCCTCCGCGAGGAACTCGTCCATCGCGGCGAGAAAGGAGGTGCGGACGCCGGTGACGGGAGCGGTGAGCTGCGGCATCGCCCCATTGTGCCCGGACGCCGATGGGCCCGGACACGCGGTTTCCCACACGACCGGACCCACCCCGAGAGCTACTTGACGACGGTCAGCGGCAGAAGCTTCTTGCCCGTCGGGCCGATCTGGATGGAGGTGTCGAGCTGAGGACACACCCCACAGTCGAAGCACGGCGTCCAGCGGCAGTCCTCGACCTCGGTCTCGTCCAGCGAGTCCTGCCAGTCCTCCCAGAGCCAGTCCTTGTCGAGACCGGAGTCCAGGTGGTCCCAGGGCAGGACCTCCTCGTACGTACGCTCCCGGGTGGTGTACCAGTCGACGTCCACGCCGAATTCGGGGAGCGTCTTGTCCGCGCAGGCCATCCAGCGGTCGTACGAGAAGTGCTCGCGCCAGCCGTCGAAGCGGCCGCCGTCCTCGTAGACGGCGCGGATCACGGAGCCGATGCGGCGGTCACCGCGCGAGAGCAGGCCCTCGACGATGCCGGGCTTGCCGTCGTGGTAGCGGAAGCCGATCGAGCGGCCGTACTTCTTGTCGCCGCGGATCTTGTCGCGCAGCTTCTCCAGCCGCGCGTCGGTCTCCTCGGCGCTCAGCTGCGGCGCCCACTGGAAGGGCGTGTGCGGCTTGGGGACGAATCCCCCGATGGAGACGGTGCAGCGGATGTCGTTCTGGCCGGAGACCTTGCGGCCCTCGGCGATGACCTTCACGGCCATGTCGCCGATCTGCAGGACGTCCTCGTCGGTCTCGGTGGGCAGGCCGCACATGAAGTACAGCTTCACCTGGCGCCAGCCGTTGCCGTACGCGGTGGAGACCGTGCGGATCAGGTCCTCCTCCGAGACCATCTTGTTGATGACCTTGCGCAGGCGCTCGGAGCCGCCCTCGGGGGCGAAGGTGAGGCCGGAGCGGCGGCCGTTGCGGGTCAGTTCGTTGGCCAGGTCGACGTTGAACGCGTCGACGCGGGTGGACGGGAGGGACAGACCGATCTTGTCCTCCTCGTACCGGTCCGCCAGCCCCTTGGCGATGTCGCCGATCTCGCTGTGGTCCGCGGAGGACAGCGAGAGCAGGCCGACCTCTTCGAAGCCGGTCGCCTTGAGGCCCTTGTCGACCATGTCGCCGATGCCGGTGATGCTGCGCTCGCGCACCGGACGGGTGATCATGCCCGCCTGGCAGAAGCGGCAGCCGCGGGTGCAGCCGCGGAAGATCTCGACGGACATGCGCTCGTGGACGGTCTCGGCGAGCGGGACGAGCGGCTGCTTGGGGTAGGGCCACTCGTCGAGGTCCATGACGGTGTGCTTGGACACGCGCCACGGGACACCGGACTTGTTGGGTACGACGCGGCCGATGCGGCCGTCGGGCAGGTACTCGACGTCGTAGAAGGCCGGGACGTAGACGCTGCCGGTCCTGGCGAGGCGGAAGAGGACCTCCTCGCGGCCGCCGGGGCGTCCTTCCGCCTTCCAGGTGCGGATGATCTCGGTCATGTCGAGGACGGCCTGCTCGCCGTCGCCGATGATCACGCAGTCGACGAAGTCGGCGATCGGCTCGGGGTTGAAGGCCGCGTGGCCGCCGGCGAGCACGATCGGGTCGTCGAGGGTGCGGTCCCGGGACTCCAGCGGAATGCCGGCCAGGTCGAGGGCCGTGAGCATGTTGGTGTAACCCAGCTCGGTGGAGAAGCTGAGGCCGAAGACGTCGAAGGCCTTCACCGGGCGGTGCGCGTCGACGGTGAACTGGGGCACCCGGTGTTCGCGCATCAGCTCTTCGAGGTCGGGCCAGACGCTGTAGGTGCGCTCCGCCAGCACACCGTCACGCTCGTTCAGTACCTCGTAGAGGATCATGACGCCCTGGTTGGGGAGTCCGACCTCGTACGCGTCGGGGTACATGAGCGCCCAGCGGACGTCGCAGGCGTCCCAGTCCTTGACGGTGGAGTTGAGTTCTCCTCCGACGTACTGAATCGGCTTCTGGACGTGCGGGAGAAGCGCTTCCAGGCGTGGGAAGACCGACTCGACAGGCATCGTGGTGTCTCTCATGAGCGGGTTGGGTGACCATCCAGCGTACCCCCGATGCTCACCCGGTCAGCGCAGTCCGAAGATCCTTCTTGGCGGCGTTGGACCAGACGCCGGGGAGCTCCCGCTCCAGATCGGCCGCCTCGCTCTCCTCGCGGCCGTGGAGGAGTCCCCAGGTGAAGGCGGACTCTCCGGCGGCGTGGGCCTGGATTCCGAGATCCCGCAGGGTGCCGCGGGCGACGACGCTGTCCTGGTGGTCGCCGAGCAGGGTCTGCACGCTCTTCATGGCCTTGGCGAAGCGCTTCGCGGGCTTGCCGAGGGCGGGCCTGGCGGCCTCTCCGGCGTAGCGGGCGCGCTTGGCGGCCTTGCGGGCCTCGTGGAGTGCGAGGTCCCGTTCCTCGCCGGGTTCCATGCCGAGGGCGGGCTCGATCCGGCCGGCCAGGCGTTCGTAGTCCTTGGTGATCGCCTTGGGGAGGACGTCGGAGGGGTCGCCGGCGGCGGCCTTGCGCAGCGGCGGGTCGGCGAGGAGTGCGTCCAGCGTGTCGAGGAGGTCGAGGTAGCGCGTGCTGTCCAGGGTGGCGACGGCCCTGCGGCGGGAGTCGGAGCCCTGTGAGGCGTTCCAGACCTGGAGCCGTGCGCGGACGGGTCCGAGCAGCAGTGTCTGCGGTACGGCGGCGATGCGGGTGTCCAGCCGTGCGGCGAGTACTTCCTGGTCGCGGGCGACGCCGAGCTCCGCGGCCAGCCATTTCAGCTCGTCGCCGACGGGGTCGGTGACGGTGCGGTCGAGGACCTTGCGGTAGGTCTTGAAGACGCTGCGGAGCCTGCGGGTGGCGACGCGCATCTGGTGGACCGAGTCGGGGAGGTCGCGGCGTACGGCGGGGTCGTAGGCGAGGACGGCCTCGATCTGCTCGCGGACGTAGTCGAGGATGTAGTCGCCCGCGCTGCCGGGTGTGACGACGGGCCCGGCGGGCTTCTCTTTCGTCTGCTCGGTGCTGTCCTCGTCGGGGGCGGTCTCCTCCAGTGCGCGGGCCAGTTTGGAGGGGCTCGCGGCCCGGACGAGTCCGGCCTTGCGGAGCCTCTTGTCGATCGCGTCGAGAAGGGCCGGATCTTTGCCGTCGGCGAGTTCGACCTCGATCTCGTCCCATGCGGCGGTGCGCAGCTCGCCAGGGGCGAGCCGCTGTGCGTGGACGGTGTCCTTGCTGAGCTCGGCCAGGAGGTCGCCGTCCTCATCGACCAGGTGGTGGACGTCGCGGGCGGTGCGCAGGCGGACGACGGGTACGAGGTCGGCTCCGCGGACGCGGGCCGTGACGAGTTGCGCGATCTCCTCGGGGACCTCGTCGGAGAGCGGCGCGTGGATCTCGTCGCGCACGTCGGGCGCGACGGGGAGCTTGAGGTGCCAGCCCGCGTCCGCGCCCCCGGTCCTGCGGCGCAGGGTGATGGAGGCTGCGGAGAGCCGCAGGTCGGCGGTGTCGTAGTAGACGGCGTCGAGCTCGGTGACGCCCTGTTCGAGTGTTCCGGCGACTGAGCCGACCTTGGTGAGGTCGGGCAGCTTGGTGTCGGGGGCGGCCTCGTACTTACGCTCGATCTCTCGCTTGGTGTCCACCATGAATCGAACTTACCCATCATTGGGTTCGCCTGACCCGCGCAGGCAGGCACTACGCAGTTATCGGCCGTTGCACGCGGATGGACTGGAGCAGCCCGACGGCGACCCAGACGGCGAACATCGACGAGCCTCCGTAGGAGACGAACGGCAGGGGCAGACCGGCGACCGGCATGATGCCGAGGGTCATGCCGACGTTCTCGAAGGACTGGAAGGCGAACCAGGCGATGATGCCGGCGGCGACGATGGTGCCGTAGAGCTCGGTGGTCTCTCGGGCGATCCGGCAGGCGCGCCAGAGCACCACGCCGAGGAGCAGCAGGATCAGTCCGGCGCCGAGGAAGCCGAGTTCTTCGCCGGCGACGGTGAAGACGAAGTCGGTCTGCTGCTCGGGGACGAACTGGCCGGTGGTCTGGGAGCCCTTGAACAGGCCGGTTCCGCTCAGCCCGCCGGATCCGATGGCGATCCGCGCCTGGTTGGTGTTGTAGCCGACTCCGGCGGGGTCGAGTTCGGGGTTGGCGAACGCCGCGAAGCGGTTGATCTGGTACTCGTCGAGGACGCCGAGGGCCGCGACGGCGACGGCGCCGATGACGCCGGTGCCGATGATCCCGAGGATCCAGCGGTTGGAGGCTCCGGAGGCGAGCAGGACGCCGAGCACGATGACGGCCATCACCATCACCGAGCCGAGGTCGGGCATCAGCATCACGATGGCCATCGGCACGAGCGCGAGGCCGAGGGACTTGGCGACGGTGCGGTGGTCCGGATGGACGAGGTCGCCCGCGTCGACGCGGGCCGCGAGCATCATCGCCATGCCGAGGATGATCGTGATCTTCACGAACTCGGACGGCTGGATGGAGAAGCCGCCGCCGAGCACGATCCAGGCGTGCGCGCCGTTGATGGTCGCGCCGACGGGGGTGAGGACGAGCAGCACGAGGACGACGGAGATCCCGTACAGCACGGGCACGGCTCCGCGCAGGGTGCGGTGTCCGAGCCAGATCGTGCCGACCATCAGGGCGAGGCCGATGCCGGTGTTGAGGACGTGCCGGAACAGGAAGTAGTAGGGGTCTCCGTGGTTGAGCGCCTCGCGGTTGCGGGTCGCGGACCATACGAGCAGCGATCCCACGAAGGAGAGGGCGATCGCGGAGAGCAGCAGGGGCCAGTCGAGTCTGCGCACGACGGAGTCGCGTGCCGACAGACGGGTCCACATTCCACCGCGCTGCGGGCCGTAGCCGGAGACGGAGAAGCCATTGCCGGCCATGTCTCAGTCCCTCCGCGCGGGCGGTCCCGCGAGCAGCTGTTCGGCCGGGGCCTTGGGTTTCTTCGGCTGGTACGGCTGGATCTTCGGGGCGTCGATGGAGCCGTCGGGCTGGATCTTCGGCAGTGCGGTCTGCGGGGCGGGCATGAGGGCCTTCTTGAGGTCCTGGGCGCCCTTCTCGTCGAGTCCGTACATGGCTTCGTAGATCTTGCGGACGGCCGGTCCGGAGGCTCCGGAACCCGTACCACCCTGGGCGATCGTCATGATGATCGTGTAGTCGTTCGTGTAGGAGACGAACCAGGAGGTCGTCTGCTTGCCGTAGACCTCGGCCGTACCCGTCTTGGCGTGCATCGGGATCTTGTCCTGCGGCCAGCCGCCGAATCGCCAGGCGGCGGAGCCGCGGGTGGTGACTCCCGCGAGGGCGGCGTCTATCTGCTTCCTGGTCTTGGTGTTCATCGGCAGCTTGCCGTGCGACGTGGGCTTGATCTGCTCGACGCTCTTGCCGTCCGCGCTGATGATCGCCTTGCCGATGGTGGGGTTGAAGAGGGTGCCGCCGTTGGCGATGGCCGCGTAGATGGTGGCCATCTGGATCGGGGTGACGAGGGTGTCTCCCTGGCCGATCGAGTAGTTGACGGAGTCACCGGCGCGCATCCGGTTGCCTTCGAGGCAGTTCTCGAACGCGATCTTCTCGACGTAGTCGCCGTTCTTCTTGCCCTGCTTGCACCAGCCGTCCTTGTTCGCCTCCCAGAAGCTCTGCTTCCACTGGCGGTCGGGGACGCGGCCGCTGACCTCGTTGGGGAGGTCGATGCCGGTCTCGTTGCCGAGACCGAACTGGTGGGCGGTCTTGTAGAACCAGTCGTTGGGCTTCTTCTTGGGCTTGGTGCCGCCGTCCTTCTGCCACTCGCGGTGGGCGAGGCCGTAGTAGACGGTGTCGCAGGAGACCTCGAGGGCGCGGCCGAGGCTGATGCTGCCGTAGCCCTTGGACTCGAAGTTCTTGAAGACCTGGCCGCCGACGGAGTACGAGCTCGGGCAGGGGTAGTTGCCGTTGAAGTCGTATCCGGCGTTGACCGCGGCGGTGGAGGAGATCACCTTGAAGATCGAGCCGGGTGCGGCCTGGCCCTGGATGGCGCGGTTGAGCAGGGGGTAGTTGGAGGACTTGCCGGTGAGCCTGGCGTAGTCCTTGCCGGAGATGCCGCCGACCCAGGCGTTCGGGTCGTAGGTCGGCTGGGAGGCCATCGAGATGATCCGGCCGGTCTTGTTCTCCATGACCACGACGGCGCCCGCGTCGGCCTTGTAGTTCTCGTTGGTGTTGCGGTCGTGCTCCTTGCGGGCTTCCTTCATCGCGAAGTTGAGCTCGTACTCGGCGACGGCCTGCACCCGGGCGTCGATGGAGGTGACGACGTTGGCGCCGGGCTGGGCGAGGTCCTTGTCGGCCTGGCCGATGACGCGGCCGAGGTTGTCGACCTCGTAGCGGGTGACGCCGGCGTTGCCGCGCAGGGCCTTATCGTAGGTGCGCTCGAGTCCGGAGCGGCCGACCTGGTCGGAGCGCAGGAAGGGCGAGTCGGTGTCCTTGGCCTTCTCGATCTCCTCGTCGGTGACGGGTGAGAGATAGCCGAGGACCTGCGCGGTGTTGGTCTTGCCGGGCGCGGCGTAGCGGCGTACGGCGGTCGGCTCGGCCGTGATGCCGGGGAAGTCCTCTGCGCGTTCACGGATCTGGAGGGCCTGCTGGGTGGTGGCCTCGTCGGTGACGGGGATCGGCTGGTAGGGCGAGCCGTTCCAGCAGGGTTGCGGGGTCTTGGAGTCGCAGAGCCTGACCTTGTCCATGACGTCCTTCGGCTTCATGCCGAGGACCGCGCCGAGCCGGGTGAGGACGGCCTTGCCGTCGTCCTTCATCTTCATCAGCTCGGTGCGGGACGCGGAGACGACCAGGCGGGTCTCGTTGTCGGCGAGGGGGACGCCGCGGGAGTCGAGGATCGCGCCGCGGACCGCGGGCTGGACGACCTGCTGGACGTGGTTGTTCTTCGCCTCGTCGGTGTACTCCTGGCCGTTGCGGATCTGGATGTACCAGAGGCGCCCGCCGAGCGTGAGGAGGAGGGAGAAGACCAGAACCTGGATGACGACGAGCCGGATCTGGACCCGAGGGGTCCGGCCGGTCTCGGGAATGTTGCTCATACTGCGTGTGCCCCCTCGTTCACAGTCGCTTGACTCCCTTGATGCGGCCGGCGCGGGCCGCTCTGGTCCTGGCGGCCTTCAGCCGCAGGCCGCCGCGCTGGCTGCCGATCCGCAGGCCGGTGCCGGAGGCGAGCCAGCCGGAGGCGACGTCCCCGGCGTTGTTGGTCTGGCTGTTCTCTAGCGGATCGTTGTCGGCGCGTCTGGCGAGCGCCATGATCAGCGGCACGGTGAACGGCGCGAGCAGCAGGTCGTAGACGGCGGCCGTGAACAGCAGGCTGCCGAGGCCCACATGGCGGGCGGCGGTGTCGCCGACGAGGGCGCCCACGCCGGCGTACAGCAGGGTCGAGCCGACGGCGGCAGCGACGACGACGAGCATCGGTCCGGTGGCGGACCTGAACCGGCCGTTGTCGGGGCGGGCGAGGCCGGCGAGGTAGCCGATCACGCAGAGCACGAGCGCGTAGCGTCCGGCGGCGTGGTCGGCGGGCGGCGCGAGGTCGGCGAGGAGTCCCGCGCCGAAGCCGATGAAGGCACCCGCCATGTGGCCGTAGACGAGCGCGAGTCCAAGGACGACGAGCAGCATCAGGTCGGGGACGGCACCGGGCAGCTGGAGGCGGGCGAGGATGGAGACCTGGATGACGAGAGCGACCACGACGAGCGTCGTCGAGAGAAGCATCCGGTTGAAACGCATGACGGATCAGCTCCTACTGCTGGTCGTTCTGGTCGTCGGCATTGCCGGAGTCCTCGCCGCTGCCGGCGCTGGGCGTGACGGTCACGGTGACCGTCGGCGTGGGCCGGGGCGCTGCGGGTTTCGGCGGCAGGACGGTGTCGCGCGGGTCGGAGCGCGGGGCTACGACGACCACGCCGACGATGTCGAGCTTGCTGAAGCCGACGTAGGGCCGGACGAAGATGTTGCGGGTCAGGTCGCCGCCGGAGGGGTCGACGCGGACCACCTCACCGACGGGGACGCCCGGCACGAACGGCTTGTCGGCCTGGGAGCCGAAGGTGACCAGCCGGTCGCCCTTCTTCACCTTGGACTTGCCGTTGAGCAGCTGGACGGAGAGCGGACGGTCGCCCTGGCCGGTGGCGAAGCCGAGCTCGTCGGTCTTCTCCATCCGGGTGCCGACGGTGAAGTCCGGGTCGTTGGCCAGCAGTACGGTCGCCGTGCCCGGGCCGACGGTGGTGACGCGGCCGACGAGTCCGTCGCCGTTCAGCACGGTCATGTCGCGCTTGATGCCGTCGTCGGAACCGACGTCGATGGTGACGGTCCACGAGAAGCCCTGGGCGGCTCCTATGGCGATGACCTCCGCGCCCTTGATGCCGTACTGGCCGGCGCCCGCGGTCTTGAGCATCTTGTCGAGCTCGCGCGCGCGGCTGCGGTTGCGGTCGTCGCTTCCGAGTCTGGCCTTGAGCGCGGCGTTCTCGCGCTCCAGCACGGCGATGCGGTCGTGTCGCTCCCCGGAGTCCCGTACGGCTCCGATGGCGTTGCCGATCGGGTTGACCGCGGTGGCCACGCCGTTCTCGACGGGCCCGAAGGCCGAGGCGGCGGCCTGCCGGGCGCCGTCGACGGGTGAGTCCTCGCCCCCGCGGATGTCCACCGTGATCAAAGCGAACGCGATGGCGATCAGCAGCACCAGGAGCAGCCGGCTCTCTCGTGTGTCCCTCACGTGCGGCGGCCGTGCCTTCCTCGTAGGAATGTTGATGTCTGTATATCAACGATCTGCCGTACGGGTTGGCAGGCACCCGAACAGGGGATCCCCCGGGCCCGTGGGCCCAGGGGGCAGATCGTCTTCCCGGGGCCCGACACCCCGGGGCCCCGCCCCCGAACAGACCTAGCGGCGGGGCTGGGCGTCCAGCACCTGCTGGAGCGCCTCGAACTCCTCGACGCACTTGCCGGATCCGAGAGCCACCGAATCCAGCGGGTCCTCGGCGATGTGGATCGGCATACCGGTCTCGCGGCGCAGCCGTTCGTCCAGTCCGCGCAGCAGTGCGCCACCGCCGGTGAGGACGATGCCGCGGTCCATGACGTCGCCGGACAGCTCCGGCGGGCACTTGTCGAGCGTGGTCTTGACGGCGTCCACGATCGCGTTGACCGGTTCCTCGATCGCCTTGCGGACTTCGGCGGCCGAGATGACGACGGTCTTGGGCAGACCGGACACGAGGTCACGACCGCGGATCTCGGTGTGCTCGTCCTTGTCCATGTCGTACGCGGAACCAATGGTGATCTTGATGTTCTCGGCGGTCCGTTCGCCGAGCAGGAGTGAGTACTCCTTCTTGATGTGCTGAATGATCGCGTTGTCCAGCTCGTCGCCGGCGACGCGAATGGACTGTGCTGTGACGATTCCGCCGAGCGAGATCACGGCGACTTCGGTGGTGCCGCCGCCGATGTCGACGACCATATTGCCGGTGGCTTCATGAACCGGGAGTCCGGAGCCGATGGCCGCGGCCATGGGCTCCTCGATGATGTGCACCTGACGGGCGCCCGCCTGCGTCGATGCCTCGATGACCGCGCGGCGCTCAACGCCCGTGATGCCGGAGGGCACACAGACGACGACACGCGGCCGGGCGAGGTACCGGCGCTTGTGGATCTTCAGGATGAAGTAGCGGAGCATTCGCTCGGTGATCTCGAAGTCGGCGATGACGCCGTCCTTCAACGGCCGGACGGCAACGATGTTGCCCGGTGTCCGGCCGATCATCTTCTTCGCCTCGGCGCCGACCGCGAGAATGCCGCCCGTGTTGGTGTTGATGGCGACGACGGACGGCTCGTTGAGGACGATCCCCCGGCCCCTGACGTACACCAGCGTGTTGGCGGTCCCGAGGTCGACAGCCATGTCACGGCCGATGAACGACATGTTGTTCCCCATGAGGATGCGTCTGGCCTTCCCAAATCGAGCGTTGATGGCTTTTTAGGACGGCGAGGTGGGTGCTGTGGCGTGGAGGCTTCCATCGTAGTGCCGCCTGCACGGACACGGCGCGGTGGTCCACCTCTCTATAGGTGACGAGGTGTCGCAGCGATGCGTTCCCGAATTGCGCTCGCATATACCGAAGGGCGACCGAAATTCCTTCGGTCGCCCCAGGTCATGAGCGCTGTTCGGCTGACGCCCGGTCAGGAAAGGCCCGGGAAAAAAATCTTCAGTTCCCGAATGGCGGACTCCTCCGAGTCCGAGGCGTGGATCAGGTTCTCCCGGACGATCGTGCCGAAGTCGCCACGGATGGAGCCCGGAGCCGCGGCAATCGGATCGGTCGGACCGGCGAGCGCGCGCATGCCCTCGATGACCCGCTCGCCGTCGACGACCAGCGCGACGACCGGACCGGAGGCCATGAACTCGACCAGCGGCTCGTAGAACGGCTTGCCCTTGTGCTCGCCGTAGTGCTGCTCCAGGATCTCCGCCTCGAGCGTGCGCAGCTCCAGCGCGCTGATGGTCCAGCCGGCCTTGGCCTCGATACGGCCGATGATCTCGCCGATCAGACCGCGGCGTACGGCGTCGGGCTTGAGCAGGACGAGCGTGCGCTGGCTCACGGATCGAGCTCCTTCAGTGCAGGTGAGGGTGCGAGTGTTCAGAGGCTACAGGGCCGAACGGGGCCGGGATCACTCAGCGTCAGGCTCGGGGGTTCAGTCCGGGACCGGGTCCTGGGCCGCCCATCTCGCCTTCGCCTCGTCGATCTTGCGGCCGTAGTGCACGGAGGCCCACCACAGGCCCGCGAACACCGCTCCCAGGAAGAACATCGTGGGCACCACGAACCCGCTCACGATCAGCGCGATCTGCAGCGCCCAGCCGAGCTGGACCCCGCCGGGGCGGGTGATCATCCCGCACAGCAGCACCGACAGCGCCATCCCGACACCGCACACCGTCCAGACGGTGGCCGTCGACAGGCCGTCCGACTTCATGGCGACCAGTCCGGCGAAACCGATGACGAAGAATTCACCGATGAGGGTGGACGCACAGAGCGTTCGCATCAGCGGTCAGCCCCTCTTCAGCAGCAGCCGGGCTTCGCCGACCGTGATCACCGAGCCGGTCACCAGCACACCCGCGCCCGCGTATTCGGCTTCTTCCTCGGCGAGCGTGATCGCCGCCTCCAGTGCCTCGTCCAGCCGTGGCTCGACCACCACCCGGTCGTCGCCGAAGATCTCCACGGCGACCCCCGCCAGGGTGTCGACATCCATCGCCCGATGACTGGAGTTCTGGGTGACGACGACCTCGGCGAAGATCGGCTCGAACGCCTCCAGCAGTCCGCGCACATCCTTCTCGCCGCTCGCGCCCACCACACCGATGAGCCGGGAGAACCCGAAGGCCTCGGTGACCGCCTCGGCGCTCGCCCGCGCTCCCGCCGGGTTGTGCGCGGCGTCCAGGACGACGGTCGGGCTGCGGCGCACGACCTCCAGCCGACCGGGCGAGGACACGGCGGCGAACGCCTTGCGGACGGTGTCCGCGTCCAGCCCACCCGTCTGCTCGGCGCCGACACCGAAGAACGCTTCGACCGCCGCCAGTGCCACTGCCGCGTTGCGCGCCTGGTGGGCCCCGTACAGCGGAAGGAAGATCTCGTCGTACTCGCCGCCGAGGCCGCGCAGCGTCAACTGCTGACCGCCGACCGCGACCTCCCGGGACACCAGACCGAATTCCATGCCCTCGCGGGCCACCGTGGCGTCGACCTCCACGGCCTTCTTCAGCATCACCTGCGCTGCGTCCACGGGCTGCTGCGCCAGGATGACGGTCGCGCCCTGCTTGATGACACCGGCCTTCTCGGCCGCGATCTCACCGGGGGTGGAGCCGAGCCGGTCGGTGTGGTCGAGGTCGATGGGGGTGATCACGGCGACCGAGGCATCGATCACGTTCGTCGCGTCCCAGCTGCCGCCCATACCGACCTCGACGACCGCCACGTCCACGGGCGCGTCGGCGAAGGCGGCGTACGCCATGCCGGTGAGCACCTCGAAGAAGGAGAGCCGGAACTCCTGCGACTGGTCGACCATCTCGACGTACGGCTTGATGTCCTCGTACGTCTCGATGAAGCGCTCGGCCTCGATCGGGGCGCCGTCGAGGCTGATCCGCTCGGTGATCGACTGCACGTGCGGCGAGGTGTACCGGCCGGTGCGCAGCTCGAAGGCGGAGAGCAGGGCCTCGATCATGCGGGCGGTGGAGGTCTTGCCGTTCGTTCCGGTGATGTGGATCGAGGGATACGCCCGCTGGGGCTCCCCCAGCACATCCATCAGGGCGGCGATCCGGGCGACGGACGGCTCCAGCTTGGTCTCGCCCCAGCGGCCGGCCAGCTCCTGCTCCACCGCGCGGAGCGCCTTGTCCACCTCCGGATCCGCGGGCCGGGCAGGTGCGGCATCACCCTGGGGCACGCCGGCCTGCGCGCGCAGGGTACGGCTGCCGGCCTCGATCACCGCCAGGTCGGGGTCACGGTCGGTCTCGGCGTCGACGATCTCGTCGAAAGGGTCGGGCTGCTCACTCACAGGGCCAGTCTACGGAGCCGCTGCCCCGACACGGAGCGCCGCCCCGGACCCCCGTGTTCTCGGGGTCCGGGGCGGAGCCGTGTACATCAGGCCTGCGGCAGGCGATCGAGCTGCGCGGTGATCCGCTCGATGTCCTCCTCGGCCTTGGCGAGCCGGGTACGGATCTTGTCGACCACGTTGTCCGGGGCCTTGGCCAGGAACGCCTCGTTGCCGAGCTTGCCGTGCGCCTGGGCCTTCTCCTTCTCGGCCGCCGCGAGGTCCTTCGCGAGCCGCTTGCGCTCGGCGGCGACGTCGATGGTGCCGGACAGGTCGAGGGCGACCGTGGCCCCCGCGACCGGCAGGGTCGCCGTCGCGCTGAAGGCCTCGCCCTCCGGCTGGAGCCGCAGCAGCTGCCGGATCGCGGCCTCGTGCGGCGCGAGCGCGGTGCCGTCGAGGGTGAGCCGGGCGGGGACCTTCTGGCCGGGCTGGAGGCCCTGGTCGGAACGGAAGCGGCGGACTTCGGTGACGACGCGCTGGAGGTTCTCGATCTCCCGCTCGGCGGCGTCGTCGCGGAAGCCGCTGTCGGCCGGCCACTCGGCGATGACGATCGACTCCCGGCCGGTCAGCGTGGTCCAGAGCGTCTCGGTGACGAAGGGAACCACGGGGTGCAGCAGCCGCAGCATGACGTCGAGGACCTCACCGAGGACCCGGCCGGACACCTTGGCCGCCTCACCACCGCCGAAGAAGACGGTCTTGGACAGCTCGACGTACCAGTCGAAGACCTCGTCCCACGCGAAGTGGTAGAGGGCGTCCGACAGCTTGGAGAACTGGTAGTCCTCGTAATACGCGTCGACCTCGGCCACGGTCTTGTTCAGCCGCGACAGGATCCACCGGTCGGTGGCCGACAGGCGCTCGGCCGACGGCAGTTCGCCCTCGATCGTCGCACCGTTCATCAGCGCGAAACGGGTGGCGTTCCAGATCTTGTTGGCGAAGTTCCGGGACGCCTGGACCCAGTCCTCGCCGATCGGGACATCGACACCCGGGTTGGCGCCGCGGGCCAGGGTGAAGCGGACGGCGTCGGAACCGTAACTGTCCATCCAGTCCAGCGGGTTGACGGCGTTGCCGAACGACTTCGACATCTTCTTGCCGAACTGGTCGCGGACCATGCCGTGCAGGGCGATGGTGTGGAACGGCGGTGTGCCGTCCATCGCGTACAGGCCGAACATCATCATCCGGGCGACCCAGAAGAAGAGGATGTCGTAGCCCGTGACCAGGACGGAGTTCGGGTAGAACTTCGCCAGGCTGTCGGTCTGCTCGGGCCAGCCGAGCGTCGAGAAGGGCCACAGACCCGAGGAGAACCAGGTGTCCAGGACATCGGTGTCCTGCGTCCAGCCGTCGCCGCTCGGGGGCTGCTCGTCGGGCCCGACGCAGACGACCTCACCGTTCGGGCCGTACCAGACCGGGATGCGGTGGCCCCACCACAACTGGCGGGAGATGCACCAGTCATGGAGGTTGTCGACCCAGTCGAAGTAGCGCTTCTCCATCTCCTGCGGGTGGATCTTGACGCGGCCGTCACGGACCGCGTCACCGGCGGCCTTGGCGAGCGGGCCGACCTTGACCCACCACTGCATCGACAGACGCGGCTCGATGGTGGTCTTGCAGCGCGAGCAGTGCCCGACGGAGTGGGTGTAGGGACGCTTCTCGGCGACGATCCGGCCGTCCGCGCGCAGTGCGGCGACGATGGCGCTGCGCGCCTCCAGCCGGTCCAGGCCCTGGAAGGGACCGTGGGCGGTGATGATGGCGTGCTCGTCCATGACGGCGAGGTTCGGCAGCCCGTGGCGCTGGCCGATCTCGAAGTCGTTCGGGTCGTGGGCGGGCGTCACCTTGACGGCGCCGGTGCCGAACTCGGGGTCGACGTGCTCGTCGGCGACGACCGGGATACGGCGGCCGGTGAGGGGCAGCACGATCTCGGTGCCGACGAGGTGCTTGTAGCGCTCGTCGTCGGGGTGAACGGCGACACCGGTGTCACCCAGCATCGTCTCGGCGCGGGTGGTGGCGACGACGATCGACGCCTCGCCCTCGCCGTAACGGATGGAGACGAGTTCACCCTCGTCGTCCTGGTACTCCACCTCGATGTCCGAGATGGCGGTGAGGCAGCGCGGACACCAGTTGATGATGCGCTCGGCGCGGTAGATCAGCTCGTCGTCGTAGAGCCGCTTGAAGATGGTCTGGACGGCCTGGGAGAGGCCCTCGTCCATGGTGAAGCGCTCGCGCGACCACGCGACACCGTCTCCGAGGCGCCGCATCTGCCCGGAGATCTGGCCGCCGGACTCCGCCTTCCACTGCCAGACGCGCTCGACGAACTCCTCGCGGCCCAGGTCGTGACGGGACTTGCCCTCCTTGGCGAGTTCGCGCTCGACGACGTTCTGGGTCGCGATGCCGGCGTGGTCCATGCCGGGCTGCCACAAGGTCTCGAAGCCCTGCATCCGCTTACGGCGGGTCAGGGCGTCGATCAGGGTGTGCTCGAAGGCATGGCCCAGGTGCAGGCTTCCGGTGACGTTCGGCGGCGGGATGACGACGGTGAACGGCGGCTTGTCGCTCTTCGCGTCGGCCTCGAAGTAACCGCGCTCCACCCAGCGCTCGTACAGCTTCCCCTCTACCTCGGCCGGCGCGTACTGGGTCGGCAGTTCGGTGATGGGCGCTGGGTTCTGCTGCTGAGAGTTCTCGGTCACGCGCCCAGTTTAGAGGTGTCACAGGGCCGTACTGAAACGGGAATCTTCGGTAACGGTGTGGGCCCCGCTGCCCCGCGATGCGGGCGCTTGGGCCAGGATGTTCGGAACACATAAGTTTCTGGAGGGGAACCCAGTAATGAGCTACAACCAGCCGGGCCCGTACGGCGGCCAGCCTCAGCAGCCCGGACCGTATGGTCAGCCGGGTCCCTACGGCCAGCAGCCGCCGCAGGCCCCGCAGCCCGGCTACGGGTACCCGCAGCAGCAGCCGCAGCCCGGATACGGCTACCCGCAGCAGACCCCGCCGCAGGGCGTCCCCCAGCAGCAGGGCCAGTGGGGCCAGCCTCAGCAGCCGGGCCCGTACGGCCAGCAGCCCTACGGCGGCGGCCAGGTCCCGCCCCCGCCGGGCGCCCCGAAGAAGAAGACGGGCCTGATCGTGGCGGCGTCGGTGGTGGCGCTCGCGGTGATCGCCGGCGGTGCGTACTTCTTCCTGGGCGGCGGCGGCAGCAGCGACGTCGCGGACGACGGTCCGCACAAGCTGACGACGCCGGCCACGGTCCTGGGCGAGTACAAGAAGTCCGACAGCGGCGGCGGCTCGAGCGAAGACGACTTCCTCAAGGACGCGGAGAAGAACGGCGTCAAGAACGCCAAGCAGGTCGAAGCCAGCTACCAGGTCAAGGACCCCAACAACCCGCTGGCTGGAAAGCTGTTGCAGTTCGGCGGCGTCTACGGCGAGATCGACGACCCGGAGAAGGTCGTCGACGGTGTGTTCGCCAGCATCGAGGCAGAGTCCAAGAAGGAGAAGGACTCCCAGGCCGAGCTGGTCGGTGAGCCGAAGGCATACACCCCTGCGGAGGCCGACGGCGCTGTGCTGAAGTGCCAGGCCATCAAGTCGGCGCCCAAGGACTCCGACGCTCCCGCCGCCGGGCCCAAGGAGTTCACGATGAACGTGTGCGTCTGGGGCGACCACAGCACCCTCGGCTTTGCGATGCCGATGAACATGGCCGACCTGATGGCAGGCAAGAGCTCGTCGCCGGAGGATGCGGCAAGCATCACCGCGAAGCTCCGCAAGGAAGTGCGCGTCAAGCTGTAGTGGGCACCCGGTTCCGGGGCCCTCCCTTGGGCCGGGAACCGGCGCCACACGATGGTGGGCACGGCCAGTTGTGGCCGGGCCCACGTGCGATACGCAGAGCCTGGCGCGCAACCCCCCAGCCGGGCTCGCGCGTAGCAACGCAAAGGGGCGCCCGGCCAGCGAACTACTGGCCGGGCGCCCCTTTGCGTACGAGCAAGCAGGCGTTACGCCGACTTCTCGTGGCGCCCCTCGTTCTTCACGACACGCGGCACCAGCGTCGGGTTCACGTTGTTGTGGACCACGTCCTCCGTGATGACGACCCGGGCCACGTCCTTGCGGGACGGGACCTCGTACATCACCGACATCAGGACCTCTTCCATGATGGCCCGCAGGCCACGCGCGCCCGTGCCGCGCAGGATCGCCTGGTCCGCGATCGCCTCCAGCGCCGGGCGGTCGAAGTCCAGCTCCACGCCGTCGAGTTCGAACAGACGCTGGTACTGCTTCACCAGCGCGTTCCGCGGCTCGACCAGGATCTGGAGCAGCGCCTCGCGGTCCAGGTTGTGGACCGAGGTCAGGACGGGGAGGCGGCCGATGAACTCCGGGATCATCCCGAACTTCACCAGGTCCTCCGGCATGACCTCCTGGAACTGGTCGCTCGCCTCGATCTCGCGCTTCGAGCGGATCGTCGCGCCGAAGCCGATGCCCTTCGCTCCCGCACGCGACTCGATGATCTTCTCCAGGCCGGCGAACGCGCCGCCCACGATGAAGAGCACGTTCGTCGTGTCGATCTGGATGAACTCCTGGTGCGGGTGCTTGCGGCCGCCCTGGGGCGGGACCGAGGCCGTCGTGCCCTCCAGGATCTTCAGCAGCGCCTGCTGGACGCCCTCACCGGACACATCGCGCGTGATCGACGGGTTTTCGCTCTTACGGGCGACCTTGTCGATCTCGTCGATGTAGATGATCCCGGTCTCGGCCTTCTTGACGTCGTAGTCCGCCGCCTGGATCAGCTTCAGCAGGATGTTCTCGACGTCCTCGCCGACATATCCCGCCTCCGTCAGCGCCGTCGCGTCGGCGATGGCGAACGGGACGTTCAGCATGCGGGCGAGCGTCTGGGCCAGCAGCGTCTTGCCGGAGCCCGTGGGGCCCAGCAGGAGGATGTTGGACTTCGCGAGCTCGATCGCGTCGTCCCGGCCCGCGCCTCCGCCGTTCTCGCCGGCCTGGACGCGCTTGTAGTGGTTGTACACCGCCACCGAGAGGGCCTTCTTCGCGGGCTCCTGCCCGACGACGTACCCCTCGAGGAACTCGTAGATCTCACGAGGCTTGGGAAGTTCTTCCCAGCGGACCTCGCTCGTCTCGGCGAGTTCCTCCTCGATGATCTCGTTGCAGAGGTCGATGCACTCGTCGCAGATGTACACACCGGGCCCTGCGATGAGCTTCTTCACCTGCTTCTGGCTCTTTCCGCAGAACGAGCACTTGAGCAGGTCGCCGCCATCACCGATGCGTGCCACGAGGTGCTTCCCCTTCGCCTGGGAGCAGCTTGGTTCAGCCGGCTCCTGGTGCCTCATATCCGACGGTACCTTGCCGGGCCCCTCGTTCGGGCCCCCCTTGGCGCGGTTCACATGGTCGTGCACCGCGCCAAAGGCTCCGCACCGGTCAGGCGGCCGCTGCGGCCGTGCTCTTGCGGGTGGAGACGATCTGGTCGACAAGACCGTACGCGAGGGCGTCCTCGGCGGTCAGGATCTTGTCGCGCTCGATGTCGTCGCGGACCTTCTCGATGGGCGTGGTGGAGTGCTTGGCCAGCATCTCCTCCAGCTGCACACGCATGCGCAGGATCTCGTTGGCCGCGATCTCCAGGTCGGAGAGCTGCTCCCGGCCGGTCTGCGAGGACGGCTGGTGGATCAGCACACGGGCGTGCGGCAGGGCCATCCGCTTGCCGGGGGTACCGGCGGCGAGCAGCACGGCCGCGGCGGAGGCCGCCTGGCCCATGCACACGGTCTGAATGTCCGGCTTCACGAACTGCATCGTGTCGTAGATGGCCGTGAGGGCCGTGAACGAGCCGCCGGGGCTGTTGATGTAGATCGAGATGTCGCGGTCCGGGTCCATGGACTCCAGGCACAGCAGCTGCGCCATGACGTCATTGGCCGATGCGTCGTCGATCTGGACTCCGAGGAAGATCACGCGCTCCTCGAACAGCTTCGCGTACGGGTCGTACTCACGCACACCCTGCGACGTGCGCTCGACGAAGCGCGGGACGACGTAGCGGTTGTCCACCTGCGGGCCGGTGTAGAGGCCGCTGGCGGAGGCGCCGGGGTAGTTGCTCATATGGGTGTTCACCATCCTGGTGGCGTACTGCGGGCTTGGGTGGCTGGGGGCGGGTCGTCCGGCTGCGGGCTCAGGCGCCGGTGCCGCCGCCGCCCGGAACGCCCGATGCGGCGGAGATGATCTCGTCGATGAGGCCGTAGTCCTTGGCCTCCTCGGCCGTGAACCAGCGGTCGCGGTCGCCGTCGCGGATGATCGCCTCGACGGTCTGGCCGGAGTGGTGGGCGGTGATCTCCGCCATGCGCTGCTTCGTGCGGAGCAGGTACTCGGCCTGGATCTTGATGTCGGAGGCGGTGCCGCCGAGTCCGGCCGAACCCTGGTGCATGAGGATGTCGGTATTGGGAAGCGCGAAGCGCTTGCCGACCGCGCCGCCGGTCAGCAGGAACTGGCCCATCGAGGCCGCCATGCCCATACCGATGGTCACCACGTCGTTCGGGATGTACTGCATGGTGTCGTAGACCGCCATGCCGGCCGTCACCGAACCGCCGGGGCTGTTGATGTAGAGGTAGATGTCCTTGTCCGGGTCAGCGGCAAGGAGCAGCATCTGCGCCGTGATCTTGTTGGCGATGTCGTCGTCGACCTGCTGGCCGAGGAAGATGATGCGCTCGCCGAGCAGCCGGTTGTAGACATGGTCGCCGAGGCCACCACCGATAGACGGCTCACCGGCGGCGTTAGGCATCAGATTCGTCACTATCCACCTGCTCGTCTCTGACGGCTGCCTGCCGTCTCAGCGTCTTCGTAACCGGGGGCGGGTACTCCCCTGCCCTCGTACTCATGGACCCTAACGCGCTGGTCGGCGGGACCCATCCCGGTTCCCGAACTGTTCGCTGGGAGCGCAAGGTGGTTGGGGTACGTGCGTACGACGACGGGCCCCGGGCGCAGTGCGTCCGGGGCCCGCCACAGGGCTCACAGTGTGGCTCAGGCCTCGGTCTTCTTGTCCTCGGCCTGGTCCTCGGCCGCGTCGCCTTCGGCGGCGGCCTCGACCGTCTCCGCGGTCTCGTCCTCGTCGTCCAGGTCGACGGTCTCACCGTTGGTGTCGACGACCTTGGCGGCCTCGACGACGACGGCGAGCGCCTTGCCGCGGGCGACCTCACCGACGAGCATCGGCACCTGGCCGCCTTCGACGACGGCCTGGGCGAACTGGTCGGGGCTCATGCCGGAGGAGGCAGCACGCCGCATGAGGTGCTCGGTGAGCTCCTCCTGGTTGACGTTCAGCTTCTCCTTGTTGACCAGCTCGTCGAGGATGAACTGGGTCTTGATGCCCTTGACCGCCTGCTCCTTGGTCTCGGCATCGAACTCTTCCTCGGTCTTGCCCTGGATCTCCAGGTACTTGCCGATGTCGATGCCCATCTGACCGAGCTGGTGGTGCTCGAGGTTGTGCTTACGGGTGTTGATCTCGTCCTCGAGGAGCTTCTCGGGGATCGGCACCTCGGCCAGCTTCAGCAGCTCGTCCAGGACGCGCTCCTGGGCCTGGGTGGCCTGGTCGTACTGCTTCATGTTCTCGAGGCGCTTGCGGCTGTCGGCCTTCAGCTCGTCGAGGGTGTCGAACTCGCTGGCCATCTGCGCGAAGTCGTCGTCGAGCTCGGGGAGCTCGCGGGAGGAGACGGCGGTCACCTTGACGGTGACCTCGGCGTCCTTGCCCTCGGCGGAGCCACCCTTGAGCTGCGAGGTGAAGGTGGCCTCGCCGCCGGCCTCCAGGCCGGTGACGGCCTCGTCGATGCCGTCGAGCAGCTCGCCGGAGCCGACGGTGTACGAGACACCGCTCGCGACGCCGTCCTCGAGGACCTCTCCGTCGACCTTGGCCTCCAGGTCGATCGTCAGGACGTCACCCTCGGCGGCGGCACGCTCGACCGGCGAGGTGGAGGCGAAGCGCTCACGGAGCTGCTCCACCGACTTCTCGACGTCCTCGTCGCTGACCTCGACGGCGTCGACGGTGACCTCGATGCCGGAGTAGTCCGGGATCTCGATGGAGGGACGGATGTCGACCTCGGCGGTGAAGTTCAGCGTCTCGCCGTCCTTCAGCTCCGTGATGTCGACCTCGGGCTGGCCGAGAACGTTGATCTCCGCCTCGTTGACCGCCTCGGTGTAGAACTTCGGGAGGGCGTCGTTGACGGCCTCCTCCAGCACAGCACCACGGCCGAACCGCTGGTCGATCACCCGGGCCGGGATCTTGCCCTTTCGGAAGCCCTTGACCGTGACCTGCTGGTTGATCTTCTTGTACGCCGCGTCGAGGCTGTCCTTGAGCTCCTCGAAGGGCACCTCGACAGTGAGCCGAACCCGAGTCGGGTTCAGGGTCTCCACGGCGCTCTTCACGGTTCGGTCTCCTTGATGGCTGATTCTGGGATTCTGCTGCTCCGCCGCACAGGGAGGCGGCTCAGCTGATCGACCCGGGTCTTTTTGTCCCACTCGGTCCAGACACACGGGCACGCAGCTTGCATAGTAGCCGCAAGCAGGATGGGCCCCACAATGCGATCTTGCGGAGGCCCGGTGATGGTGGTCGGGGTGGCCGGATTCGAACCGACGACCTTCCGCTCCCAAAGCGGACGCGCTACCAAGCTGCGCCACACCCCGTCGGTGCGACACGTAGGGTACATGCCCGCAGGCAGTGGGGCTGCCGCATTCTCCGGCGCGTAATCGGGTGTGCGGCACCGGCCTCGGACCCGCTACGATGCTGTCCGTACCGCGGCCCACGTGACCTGCGGTGCGGTGCATGCGGGCGTAGCTCAATGGTAGAGCCCTAGTCTTCCAAACTAGCTACGCGGGTTCGATTCCCGTCGCCCGCTCTCGATGGCTCAGGGCCAGGCCGGAGGTTCGTTCCTCCGCCTGGCCCTGAGGCGTTTCCGGGCCCTCCGCGCGCCCCGGGGCGTCAGGTGGCGGTGGTGAGGACCATCCGGAACCGGGCCCCGCCGGACAGCATCTTCCGGTACGCCTCGTCCGCCTCCACCAGCGGCACGGTCTCGATCATCGGGCGGATTCCGTGCAGCGCACTGAACGCCATGGTGTCCTGCACGTCCTGCGAGGTACCGGAGGGGTGGCCGCGGACGACCTTGCCGCTCATGAGCAGCTGTGTCGGGTTGATGCCGAGAGGCTCGGAGTCCGCGCCGATCACCACCAGCTCGCCGAGGGGGCGGAGGCCGTCCACGGTCGCTGTGATGGCGCCGGAATTGGCCGCGGTGGCCAGAACCACCTTGGCGCCGCCGAGGGCCCGCAGCGCGTCCGCCACGCTCGTCCCCGCCGTGCTGTCGATGTAGTGGTGCGCCCCGAGCTCCGTGGCGAAGTCGGCCTTCTCGGCTCCGCGCGCGATGGCGACGGTCTCGAAGCCCATGGCGGCCGCGTACTTCACTCCCAAGTGGCCCAGGCCCCCGATGCCGAGGACGGCGACGAGGTCGCCGGGCCGTGCGGAACTGCGGCGGAGGCCGTTGAAGGTCGTCACTCCCGCGCAGCCCAGGGGCGCCGCGTCGGTCGCCGCCAGGGCGTCGGGGATCCGGGCGAGGGCGTCGGCCGGTGCGATCACCTGGTCGGCGAAGCCGCCGTCGTATGCCCATCCGGGCACCTTCAGGTTCTGGCACACGATGAAATCGCCCTGCCGGCAGGACGTGCAGTGGCCGCAACTGCCGCCGAACCAGCCCACCCCGACCCGGTCGCCGACCTTCCAGCCGCTGTACGTCCCCTCGCCGACCTGCTCGATGCGGCCGGCGATCTCGTGCCCGGCGACCACCGGGAAGCGGAGGCCGGGCACCATGCCGTTCACGAACAGGACGTCGCTGTGGCAGACCCCACAGGCCTCCACGGCCACCCGTACGTGTCCGGGGCCCGGCTGCGGCACCTCACGCTCGGCGATCTCCAACGGACCGCCGGGGGAGGCGACCTGTGCAACGCGCATAGTCATAGCGATCACTCCGGGAACGACGAATCCCCCCGGAACCAGCACACCACCTCCGGCGCGATCACGCGCGACGGAGCGGCGCATCACCGCCAGGTCAGAAGTTGATCTGGTTGATGGTGTCCGCTATCGAGTTGAGGAATCTGTTGATCGACGGCGCCATGCCCGTCGATGCCAGGAAGAAGCCGAACAGCACGGCGACTATCGCCGGCCCGGCCTTGATCGAGCCGCCGCGGATCAGCACCACCAGGATGATCGCCAAC
The DNA here is from genome assembly GCF_050952975.1 of Streptomyces sp. CA-251247. Lineage (NCBI taxonomy): Bacteria > Bacillati > Actinomycetota > Actinomycetes > Kitasatosporales > Streptomycetaceae > Streptomyces > Streptomyces sp. CA-251247. The sequence continues at coordinate 2,835,718 of NZ_CP191861.1, forward strand.
AGAAGCACCACAGACAGCGAAATGGCCACAACTGATCACACCCTCGGTCGGTCCGCCTTGCCGGCCCGGGGGCACACGACCCAGCACACCCCCGCCATGAACATCGTGCCACCAACGGGGCGATGCATGCCGCCTCCTGACGAATCATCGACGGCGGGATCTCGCCATCCGCACGCACGCACGGATGCCGCACGCGTGGCCGGTCGTCCGGGCGAGTGAAATGCGGGACGTAATTCGACCCGATCGTTTCGATGTGTACACACACTCGTCACGGTAATTTCGAATTTGAACGGTGAGGTAATTCACTCTCTCGCCCAGGCGTGCCGATATGCCCCCTTTAAGCGGGATCAATCGGGGCATAGCGTCCGGTTGGCGGCGGTTTCAGATTCGAATGGGAGAAGCGCGGAGGGGGTTTTACTAAATCCGATCCGCGCGGCTAAGGTGCCTCGAATGTTCCACGCTCCGCTTGGATATCGCAGGGCCCCGCTCCCCCAGGTCCGGGATACGGAGCCCGCTCCCAACCCACCGAAGGCGGCCACTTCCGCCCCCTCCGCGCCCGCCGAGCAGACTGCCCCGAAGTCCAGCAGGCGAGACGCGTACTTCGACAACGCCAAATATCTGGCCATCGTGCTGGTCGCCCTCGGGCACTTCTGGGAACCGGTGATGGACGGCAGCCGGACCACCCGGTCGCTGTACATGCTCGTCTACACGTTCCACATGCCGGCCTTCATCATCATCTCCGGCTACTTCTCCCGGAGTTTCACCGGCCGGCCCGACCAGCTCAAGCGGCTGCTGACCGGCATCGTCGTGCCGTACGTCGTCTTCGAGGTGGCGTACTCCCTGTTCAGGCGCTGGGCCGAGGACGCTCCGGACCAGGGGATCAGCCTGCTCGATCCCTTCTATCTGACCTGGTTCCTGGCCGCCCTGTTCATCTGGCGACTGACGACCCCGCTGTGGAAGGTGATCCGCCATCCGCTGCCGGTGGCGCTGGTGGTGGCCTCGCTCGCCGCGCTGACGCCGGGCATCGGGGCGGACCTCAACCTCCAGCGTGTGCTGCAATTCCTGCCGTACTTCGTGCTCGGACTGACGCTGAAGCCCGAGCACTTCGAGCTGGTGCGCAGGCGGACGGTGCGCCTGCTGTCGATTCCGCTGTTCGCCGGCGCCGCCGTCTTCGCCTACTGGGCCTCGCCCCGGATGAACTTCACCTGGCTCTACCGCTCCAACAGCGCGCAGGAACTGGGCGTTCCGTGGTGGTCCGGGGTCGTGATGACCCTCGCCTTCTTCGGCTGCGCGGTGCTGCTCACCATCGGATTCCTGGCGTGGGTGCCGAGCCGCAAGACCTGGTTCACGGTGCTCGGCGGCGGCACGATCTGCGGTTATCTGCTGCACGGGCTGCTGATCAGGGGCGCCGACTACGGGCACGTCTTCGAGAAGTACCCGTGGCTGACCGACCCCGGCGGCAAGATCCTGCTCACGGTGACCGCGTTCGTCGTGGTGACGCTGCTGTGCACGCCGCCGGTGCGGCGGGCCATGAAGTGGGCGACCGAGCCGGACATGGCGTGGGCGTTCCGGCGGGAGCCTGCGCAGGTCGGCCGCAAGAGCTGAGCGGGGCGGGCCGGACGGCTCAGGGAGCGCCGTCCGGCAGGCCCAACAGGGCGCGTGTCTTCGCGTACTTGGCCGTCAGCCGCTCGCGGGTCTGCTCGTCGAGCAGGGCGAGTCGCGCCGGGTCGGCATTGTGCGCGAGATCGGCCTCTTTGACGAGACGTGCGCCCGGTGTGGCGAGAATGCGCCGGGTGTAGTCCTCCAGCGGCTCGTCCTCGCCCTTGCTGAGGGCGAGCACCATGTCCTTGACCGACTGCGGCAGCGGGGCCTCGTCCAGCCATGTGCGGCTGAGTACACCGTCCTCGACGGTGTCGTGCAGCCAGCCGGCGGCCACCTGTTCGTCGCTGCCGCCCCGGGCGCGTACGCCCTCGGCGACGGCGGCGATGTGCTCCGCGTACGGGCGGCCCGCCTTGTCCCTCTGGCCCTCGTGGGCCTCACGTGCGATGGCCTCGACCTCGGCCGGCGTCAGGTACTGCTGCGACATAGCCCCGACTCTACGGCCCGCGGATCACCCGCGCCCGGCGGTCGCGTCAGCCGAAACACCCCGGCGAAGGCGGGTGCGATGAGGGCCGTCGTCGTGTCGAGCGCTCCGGCGACGTCGTCGGCGAGGACGACGCCGGGTGCGTCGCAGCCCGGGTGATTCGCCGTCCGCAACGCTGCCAACTCCCCTGACCGACACCGCTGTCGGTCGGCGCATCGACGTCACGTTCAGAGGGTCGGGACAGTCCCCGACGAGTCGACAGTTGCAACGTCAACCATTTGGTAAACTAATTAATGACGTTTCCTTGACTCTCCCTTGACCCGTGACGGAGGACGAGCCCATCGGACACGCGGACACCCTCATCGCCATGGGAGGCGCCTTTCTGGCAGCCGCCCTGCTCGCCCGCCTCGGCGGCCGTATCGGACTGCCGACCATCCCCCTGTTCATCCTGGCCGGCATCCTGCTCGGCCCTCACACCCCCGGCATCGTGCTCCTCTCGGACCCGCACGATCTGGAGATGCTCTCCGCACTCGGCCTCGTGCTGCTGCTGTTCTATCTGGGGCTGGAGTTCCACCTCGACGATCTGTTGGCCGGCGGCCGCACGATGGCGCTGGCCGGCGGCACCTACCTCGCGCTCAACGTCGGAGCCGGGCTCGGCTTCGGCTTCGCGCTCGGCTGGGGCACCTCGGAAGCGCTGGTGCTCGCCGGAGTGCTCGGCATCTCCTCGTCCGCGATCGTCACCAAGGTGCTGGTGGACCTCGGCCGTATCGGGAATCCCGAGACCCGGCCCATCCTCGGCATCATCGTCGTCGAGGACGTCTTCCTCGCCCTCTATCTCGCCGCGCTCCAGCCGATCCTGTCCGGCGCCGACAGTGCGGCCGCGGCGGTGATGGACGCCGGCAAGGCCTTCGGCTTCCTGCTGCTGCTCGCGCTCGCCGCACGCTTCGGCACCCGTGTCATCGGACGGCTGATCAACACCCGTGACGACGAACTGCTCGTCATCTCCTTCCTGGGAGCGGCGGTGTTCGTCGCCGGCGTCTCGGAGTGGTTCGGGGTCGCCGACGCGATCGGTGCGTTCATGGTCGGTCTGATGCTCGGCAGTACGACATCGGGCGAGCGCATCCGCAAGCTGGTGCATCCGCTGCGGGACGCCTTCGGCGCCATCTTCTTCTTCGCCTTCGGACTCTCGATCGACCCGGGCGACCTTCCGGCCGTGCTGTGGCCGGTACTCGCCGCCGTCGCCGTGACGCTGGTGATGAACGTGCTGGCCGGAGTGGCCGCGGCCCGTATCAACGGCTTCGGTGCGGGGCCCGCCGCCAACATCTCCACCACGCTGCTGGCCCGCGGAGAGTTCGCGCTGATTCTGGCGACGATGGCGGCGGCCGCGGGCCTGGACGAGCGGCTCTCGCCGTTCATCGCGGGCTATGTGCTGGTCCTCGCGGTCCTCGGCCCGCTGGCCGCGGGACGGTCGCACTGGTTGGCGCGCATCCTGCCGGGCGGCCGGGACGACGGAACCGCCGGCGGAATCGGAACCGACGACGGAATCGGGACCGGAAGCAGGGGCGGCGATACCGCCGTCGTCACGCCTGCCGGCACAGCAGAAGCAGTGCCCGGTCGTCGTTGACGTCCTTGGCGACCGCCTCGATCAGATGCCAGGCCGCGCCCTCGAACCCGGAGGACACATAGCGGTCGGCCTCGCCCGTGAGGCGGTCGATGCCCTCGCTGATGTCCTTGCCCGACGCCTCCACCAGGCCGTCGGTGTAGAGCATCAGCACATCGCCGGGGCGCAGGGAGCCCTTCACCGGGTCGAACTGCGCCCCGTCGTAGATGCCGAGGAGCGGACCTTCCGCGCCCTTCTCCTCCCAGCGGCCGCTGCCCGCGTGCAGTTGCATGGCCGGCAGATGCCCGGCCGACAGCAGTTCGTAGTCGCCGGAGTCCAGGTCCAGGACGAGATGGATCGAGGTCGCGAAGCCCTCTTCCCAGTCCTGCCGCAGCAGATAGCCGTTCGCGGCGGGCAGGAAGCCGTGCGGCGGCAGCGAGCCGAGCAGTCCGCCGAAGGCGCCGGACAGCAGCAGCGCGCGTGAGGCCGCGTCCATCCCCTTGCCCGAGACATCGGTGAGGACGACCTCCAGGGTCCGCCCGCCGTTCGTCCGGGCGGCGACGACGAAGTCGCCGGAGAAGGACTGGCCGCCCGCCGGGCGCAGCGCCATCTCGCGGTGCCAGCCCTTCGGCAGCCGCGGCAGGGCGCTCTGCACCCGGATGCGTTCACGCAGGTCGAAGAGCATGGTGCCGCCGCGCCGCCAGGGCACACCCACGCGCGCCCGGAACTGCGCGATCAGCAGCCCGAAGAACCCGCAGGCGGCGACCACCAGCACGATGCCAGGAGTGACCCGGGCCGCGCCCTCGGTGTACGGACCGAGGACGACCGACTCGACGATGAGTCCCGCGGCGCAGGCGGCGTACAGCCCCAGCAGGCTCGCGGGCCGCAGCAGCAGCGCACCGGCCACGATCGGCAGCACCAGGGCGGCCGGCGAGACCCACACGGGCATCGCGATCGTGCCCCAGGTGAACGCGGGCACGGCCAGCATCAGTCCGGCGAGGGCGATCCAGTCGGAACCGTCGCCCCGAAAGTAGTCGACGCCCGACTTGCGCAGCGCTATACGCGCCCGGTGCACTGCCTTGCGCATCCGGGCCCTGAGCGAGTCTGCTGCATTGCCGTGGGCCATTGTCGTGGACCCTATCCACCCGTTCGCCATCCGTGCAGGGGGACCCCGGTGACAATGCGTTCGAAATCGGGTCGCCGTGCCGCTCCGGCCCTGGTAGGCATGGCATATGACGACAGAGCTGCGGGTCCTGCGCCCGGCCGAATGGGACGCGTGGTACGGGGAGTTGGAACTGGCCTTCGGGGGTGCCGGTGAGGCCCCCGAGGAACGCGAACTGTGGCAGTCGCTGACCGAGCACGAGCGGTCGATCGGCGCCTGGGACGACGCAGACTGCGTCGGGACCGCCGGAGCGTTCACCTTCCGTCTCTCGGTGCCGGGCGGGACCCTGGTGCCGGCCGCCGGCGTGACGATGGTGAGCGTCGCGGCGACCCACCGCCGGCGGGGAATCCTCACGGCGATGATGCGCCGCCAACTCGACGACGTGCGCGGCCTGGGCGAGCCCCTGGCCGTGCTCACGGCGTCGGAACCGGGCATTTACGGACGGTTCGGGTACGGGGTCGCGACCTGGCAGCTCAAGGCGGAGATCGACACCGTACGGGTACGGCTCTCGGTGCCGGAGGGCACCGAGAAGATCCGGCTGCGACGGGTGAAGCCCGCGGACGCGCGGGCCGAGTGCGAGGCCGTCTACGCCCAACAGGCCACCGCCCGGCCGGGGATCCCGGCCCGCCGGCCCGGCTGGGAGCGACTGCCGGTCCTCGACCCGCCGGCCGACCGGGAGGGCGCGTCGCCGCTTCAGTGCGTGCTGGCCGAACGCTCGGGCGAGGTCGTGGGCTACGCGCTGTTCCACAACAAGGCGTCGTGGACTGCGGCGGGGCCCGACGGCACGATCCTGCTCCAGCATCTCGACGCCCTGGACCCACAGGCGTACGCGGCCCTGTGGCAATTCCTCTTCGGCATCGACCTGACGTCGACGGTGCAGGTGATCAACCGCCCGGTGGACGACCCCTGGCAGCATCTCGTCTCCGACATCCGCCGGTGCAACGTACGGCTGCGGGACTCGCTGTTCGTACGGCTCGTCGACCTGGGCGCGGCTCTGGAGGCGCGGACCTACCGGACGCCGGTCGATGTCGTCCTGGACGTCGAGGACACCTTCTGCCCGTGGAACGCCGGACGCTGGCGGCTGACGGGCGACGCCAAGGGCGCGTCCTGCAAGCGGACGGAGGAAGGTACCGATCTGGCCCTGTCCGTACGGGAGTTGGGCTCCGCCTATCTGGGCGGGATCTCGCTGACCGCACTGGCCGGCGCGGGCCGGGTACGCGAACTGCGGCAGGGGGCGCTGGCGGAGGCGTCCTCGGCGTTCGGCAGCGACGTGGCGCCCTGGCTGCCACACGGGTTCTGACCCGCCGCCCGGCCGGTCAGGGCCGCCGCGCGCGGCAGCTCGGGGTCACCGTGCCTGGCAGGCCGGGCACCAGAAAAGATTGCGTGCGGCGAGACCGGCGGTGCGGATCTCGCCGCCGCAGACATGGCAGGGCTGCAGAGCCCGACGGTAGACATAGACCTCGCCGCCGTGGTCGTCGACGCGCGGCGGGCGGCCCATGGCCTCCGGAGTGTGCTCGGGGCGGACCGTGTCGATGCGGTTGTTGCGTACGCCCTCGTGCATCAGCTCCACGAGGTCGGCCCAGAGGGCGTCCCACTCGGCGCGGGTGATGTCCCTGCCCGCGCGGTAGGGGTCGATGCCGAGCCGGAAGAGGACCTCGGCGCGGTAGACGTTGCCGACACCCGCGATGATCTTCTGGTCCATCAGCAGGGCGGCGATCGTGGTGCGGGAGCGGGAGATCCGGGCCCAGGCCTTCTCCGGGTCGTCGCCGTCCCGCAGCGGGTCGGGGCCCAGGCGGTCGTGTATCGCCGCCTTCTCACCGTCCGTGATCAGCGAGCACGTCGTGGGGCCGCGCAGGTCGACGTGGGCGTCGGCGTCCGCGAGGCGCAGCCGGACGGTGTCGGTGGGCGGTGGTGCGGGCGTCTCGCCGAAGTCCACCCGGCCGAAGAGACCGAGGTGGATGTGGATCCAGCCGCTCGCGCCGAAGCCGAGGAAGAGATGCTTCCCGTGTGCCTCGGCACGGTCCATGACCTGGCCGTCGAGCAGCGCCGCGGCGTCGGAGAACTTGCCCTGCGGGCTGCTGACGCGGACGGGCCGGTCCAGGAAGCGCTCGCGGTGATCCGCCGCAAGGCGGTGAATCGTATGCCCTTCGGGCACGGCGGATCTCTCCTGTGGGCGGGCAGGCCGGAAGCGGCCTGCCCGGCGGTCGGGGGCTGGATCGCGTGGTGCGGGGGTGCGCCCCCTGTCACCGCTCCGGGTGGTGCGCGGGGATCGGGGGCAGTTCGCCGGTCGCCTCGTACGCGCTGAGCATCTCGATGCGGCGGGTGTGACGCTCCTCACCCGAGTACGGGGTGGTGAGGAAGATCTCGACGAACTTCGTCGACTCCTCCGTCGTGTGCATCCGGCCACCGATGGAGATGACGTTGGCGTCGTTGTGCTCACGGCCGAGCGCGGCGGTCTGCTCGCTCCAGGCGAGGGCCGCACGGACACCCTTGACCTTGTTCGCGGCGATCTGCTCGCCGTTGCCGGAGCCGCCGATCACGATGCCGAGGCTGCCGGGGTCCGCGGCCGTCTTCTCCGCGGCGCGCAGGCAGAACGGCGGGTAGTCGTCCTGGGCGTCGTAGATGTGGGGACCGCAGTCGACGGCCTCGTGGCCGTGAGCGGTGAGCCACTCGACGAGGTGGTTCTTGAGTTCGAAGCCGGCATGGTCGGAACCGAGGTACACGCGCATGTTCCGAGTGTGGCACGCGAGGGACCGGGTAGCCGTCAGCGGGGTCAGGACCCACTGGGGCCGTCAGCTTCCGCTTATCACCTCGACCTAACGATCCGGAGACAGGTCTTCCGCGATCCGACGACGCGGGTTTGAATGCGGGGGCTCGTGACCCGAGTGCTCTCAAACCTAAGGAATCGTCCATGACCTCGCAGCAGACCCTCACGAAGGAAGGCGGGAGCCCCGAAGAACCCGGGAACCCGCAGTCCTCGTCCGGTCTCCAGGCCGGTCTCAAGAACCGGCATCTGTCCATGATCGCCATCGGCGGCGTGATCGGCGCCGGGCTGTTCGTAGGCTCCGGTTCCGGCATCGCCGCGGCGGGTCCGGCCATCCTTCTGTCGTACGCGCTCGTCGGCACGATGGTCGTCTTCGTGATGCGGATGCTGGGCGAGATGGCCGCCGCCAACCCGACCTCCGGGTCGTTCTCCGCCTACGCGGACCGGGCGCTCGGCCGCTGGGCCGGCTTCTCGATCGGCTGGCTGTACTGGTTCTTCTGGGTCGTGGTGCTGGCGGTCGAGGCGACCGCCGGTGCCGTGATCCTGGAGAGCTGGATACCGGCCGTACCGCAGTGGGCGTGGGCACTGATCGTGATGGTCGTGCTCACCGCGACCAACCTCGCCTCGGTGGCCTCGTACGGCGAGTTCGAGTTCTGGTTCGCGGGCATCAAGGTCGTCGCGATCGGCGCCTTCGTGATCATCGGCCTGCTGGCCGTCTTCGGCGTGCTGCCCGGCTCCGACAACCCGGGCGCGGGATTCGCGCATCTCACCGACGCCGGCGGATTCTTCCCCGAGGGATACGGAGCGATCCTCACCGGTGTGCTGATGGTGGTCTTCTCCTTCATGGGCAGCGAGATCGTCACGCTGGCCGCGGGCGAGTCCGAGGACCCGCAGAGGGCCGTCACCAAGGCGACGAACAGCGTGATCTGGCGGATCGGTGTCTTCTACCTGGGCTCGATCTTCGTCGTGCTGACGCTGCTGCCGTGGAACGACAAGTCGATCGTCAAGGACGGTTCGTACGTCGCCGCGCTGAACTCGATCGGTATCCCGCACGCGGGCCAGATCATGAACGTCATCGTGCTGACCGCGGTGCTCTCCTGCCTCAACTCGGGTCTCTACACCGCGTCGCGCATGGCCTTCTCGCTGGGCCGGCGCGGGGACGCCCCGAAGAGCTTCGCGAAGACGAACTCCCGTGGTGTGCCGAAGGTGGCCATCCTGTCCTCGGTGGTCTTCGGATTCGTCGCGGTCTTCTTCAACTACCAGTGGCCCGACACCGTCTTCGCGTTCCTGCTCAACTCCTCCGGTGCGGTCGCCCTGTTCGTCTGGCTCGTGATCGCTGTGACTCAGCTGCGCATGCGCGGCATCATCGAGCGGGAGTCGCCCGAGAAGCTCGTCGTGAAGATGTGGCTCTTCCCGGGCCTGACCTGGGCGACCATCGGCATGATCTCGTTCGTGCTGATCTACATGCTGTTCGATGACGCCGGGCGGGAGCAGGTGCTGCTGTCGCTGCTGGTGGCGGCCGTGGTCATCGCCATCGCCGTCGGGCGTGAGTGGTTCGGACGCGGCGGCCGGTCCGCCGGGCCCGAGGACGCCGCCATCCCCCATCAGAGCGGTGAGAAGGACTCCGTCACCCGGTCGTAGGCAGCCAGGGCGGCCCGCTGTGAGGCGACGTCGTACCAGACGTTGAGCTGGTACGACTTGCCTCCGGCGGTGAAACCGAGCTGGCGGGCACGCCAGTCGGAGCCGTCCTGGGTGAAGAAGTACTCCCAGACGATCGCCGGGTCACCACGGAACGTGGTGCGCTCCAGGCGGATCTTGCGGTAGCCGGGAGCGTCGTGACTGTCGCGCTCGAACTGCTCCCACTGGGTCAGGAGATCGCCGCCTCGTGCAAGTGCGTACGAGGCGGCGATTTCTTGTTGTCCGTCGGGCGAGTGGTAGTGGATGTTCGACGGGCTCTTCGCGGTGCGTGTCCAGCCGTGCGGCGGCGCCCACGCGAATCCGGCCTCGCTGCGGGTGCCGGGGGGTGGGGTGGCGGGTGCGGTGGTGGGCGGCGCGGTGGTGGCCGGCGCGCTCGTGGCGCCGGGTGACTGCGCCCCGGCGCCGGGCTCGTCGGGGTCGTCACCGGACGTGAGGAGTACGGCGGCGGTCGTCGCGGCCGCGACGGTGGCGAGGGCGGCCGCGAGAACGACGGCACGGGTGCGGGCGCGGGAACGGCTCGGGAGCTGAGGGGTGTCCGGACCGGCGGGGCCCGTGGGCGCGCCGGTCTGCGAGACCAGGGGGAGGGACGCGGCGCGCTCGTCGGTCGCGGGGGTCGTGGTGGACGTCGCGGTGGGTACGGGGCCGGCGGCTGCTTCGGGGCGCGTGGTGGGTTCCGGGCCCGGGGCGGGGGCGGGGCTCGTGGTGGGTACGGGCGGGGGCGCGGCGCGACGGGGTGAGGGTGTGAGCCGGCGGGTGGGCGCGGATATGACGTCCCCCTCCGGGGGCGCCGGGTCGGGAGTCGACTCCGGTGTGGGCTCGGGCTCCTCCGGATCGGGCTCGGGGCGTGCGTCGGCCGGTTCGGGATCCGGCCCAGGCTCGGGCTCCTCCGGATCGGGCTCGGGGCGTGCGTCGGCCGGTTCGGGATCCGGCCCAGGCTCGGGCTCGGGCTCGGGCTCGGGGCGTGCGTCGGCCGGTTCGGGTTCCGGAGCCGGTTCGGGTACGGGTTCCTCCTCGGGCTCGGGCCCCTGGCGCGGTTCCCCCTCCCTCTCCCCCGGCACCGGCTCGGGCTCCTCCTGGGCGCCCTCCCCCGGCTCTCCCTCCGCCCCGCCCCCCTCCGGTGCCGGCACGACGACCGTGACGGCCCGTGTCGGGACGTACGACGAGGCGACCCGCGCCAGCACGGGTTCCAGTTCGTCCAGCGTCGGACGCTCGTCCGGCTCCTTGACCAGGAGCGAGGCCAGGACCCCGGCCAGGGGCCCGGCACCGTCCGGGAGTTCGGGCTCCTCGTAGAGAACAGCGTGCAGTGTCGCCAGAGTTGTGGGGCGGGCGAACGGCGAATGACCCGCCAGCGCCGCGCACAGCGTCGCCCCCAGTGACCACAGATCCGACGCGGGCCCCTGCGGGCGGCCGCCGACGCGCTCGGGAGCCATGTAGTCGGGCGAGCCGACCAGCATGCCCACCACCGTCAGCGCCTTCGCGTCCTGGATCGCCGCGATGCCGAAGTCCGTGAGCACGATCCGGCCCGCTCTGCCCAGCAGGACGTTCCCGGGCTTGATGTCCCGGTGCAGCACCCCCCTCGCATGGACCTCATGGAGCGCAGCCGCCAGCCCGAGGCCGATACGGGCCGCCTCGCGCGGTGTCACCGGCCCCTGCTCGACGAGGAGTTGCTCCAGGGAGCGGGAGTCGACGAGCTCCATGACGATCCAGAGGCGGTCGCTCTCCTCGACCACGTCGTAGACGCGGACCACGTTCGGATGGTCGATGCGTGCCGTGGCCCTGGCCTCCCGCATCGTCCGTTCACGGCGGATCCGGGTGTCCTCCACATCCGTTTCGTTCATGCGCATTTCTTTGACCGCGACCGGCCGGTCCAGAATCACATCGGCGGCTCGCCACACCCGCCCCATTCCCCCCTGCCCAATGCTTTCGTCCAGCCGATAGCGCTCCGCCACCAATAGCCCAGGAATACCCGGCATGACCTTCCTCCCCGTCAGCAACGGCTGTGACCAGGACAGAAGCATGAACTTGCACCCATGACAGCATAGTTCGACGCAATCTTGTGGAACCCTCTTTCTACGCACTGTCCGATGTGCGGCAAGGGGGCTGGGAAATGCAAGGAAAACGCTCGGGACCCGTATTCGCGACCGCGGTGGCGGCAGTATTGATTCTGCCGTTCAGCGCGTACGCGGCCGACGATCCGGTGCCCGGAAGCAGCCAGGGCGGCACGCCCGGGCCTTCGGCACCGGCGGATGTGAAGATCACGACCGAACTGCCCCGGCAGATCACCGTCGACAACAAGAGCGAGCAGACCACGGTCAGCGCCAAGGTCAAGAACGGGGGGACCAAGGACAGCGGACCGATCACCCTCTCCGTCGTCGGTTTCGACGGCATGAAGGTCACCGATGTCGAGGGGTGCGTGCGGATCGCCGAGGGCAAGCTGCCGCCGGGCTCCAACAGCGGGTTCTCCTGCACCATCGACAACCTCGCGGCCGGCAAGGACCGTTCCTACCGGGTCGCGGCCACGTTCGATCTCCAGAAGACCGGCAAGATCTGCCTTCCGGTCACCGAGGGCACCGGCAAGAAGCTGCTCTGGCAGCAGGGGCCGGTCCCCTTCGGCGCCTCGAAGCCGACTCCCAACGCACCGGACACCCCACTGCTGCTGGGCACCGACAATGTGCCGCTCGGCCCGGACAGCCCGCCGGCAACCGGGGGCGGCCTGCCGCGTACCGGCCCGCCCGGCAGCACCCTGCCGCTCGGGCTGAGCGCCCTCGCGCTGTTCGCACTCGGAGGCACCGGTATCTGGTGGACCAGCCGGAGCCGCTGGGCGCGCGGCGACGGATAGCCGGGTGGGCCCGCGGTCGTCGGTGGCCGCGGGCCCTCCGCACCTCCCGTTCGCGGGGCCTGCTCCGGACGTGCCGCGGTGCCGACGGGCAGTCCCCGTGGACACGCAAAGGGCTCGCCCGGGTCGAGGAGTTGCGACCCGGGCGAGCCCCTTTGCGTCGGAGCTACCGCCTCAGCTCCGGCGGCCGATGAGCTTCCAGGCGGTGGGCAGGGCACCCATGGCCAGGGCGGCCTTGAGCGCGTCGCCGATCAGGAAGGGCGTCAGGCCCGCCGCGACGGCCTGGGACAGGCTCATGCCGGTCGCCAGGGCGAGGTAGGGGACGCCCACGGCGTAGATGATCACGGAGCCGACGGCCATGGTGCCCGCGGTGCGCAGGACGGACCGGTCGGCGCCGCGGCGCGCGAGGCCGCCGACGACCGTGGCCGCGAGCAGCATGCCGAGGATGTAGCCGAACGACGGCATCGCATAGCCGGAAGCGCCCTCCGCGAACCACGGCATGCCGGCCATGCCGACCACCGCGTACAGCGCGAGGGAGAGGAAGCCGCGTCGGGCGCCGAGCGCGGTGCCGACGAGCAGGGCGGCGAAGGTCTGGCCGGAGACGGGGACCGGGGAGCCGGGGACCGGCACCGAGATCTGGGCCGCTATGCCGGTGAGCGCGGCGCCGCCGACGACGAGGGCGATGTCACGCGCCCGGGAGGCGGGCAGCAGGTCCGCGAGGACCGCTCCCGGACGGGAGGTGACGGAAGCAGTGCTCATCGGAACTCCGCGGAGGGTGAGGGCAGGCAGGAACAGGCTGACCGTAGCCCAGAGTGGATCTCCCGATCACCGTCAGCCGTCGACAAAGGGCGACGCGTCACCGTGGTGGGAACCGCACAAAGGACGTGAGTCATGCGCCACTTGGCGTGATGCTCGTCACGGAGGTCGGAGGGTGAGGGGTCCGTTTTGCGGTCGAGGGCCCGCCCCGGGGAGACTGTAGGGTCCCACCAATCCATCGGAGAGTACGCGCACCATGCACGAGGCCCTGACGACCGACGAGCCGCTCGCACACGGGCTCAAGCAGCGTCATCTGACCATGCTGGGCCTCGGCGGGGTGATCGGCGCCGGGCTGTTCGTGGGTTCGGGCGCGGGGATCGCGGTCGCGGGTCCGGGCATCGTCCTGTCGTATCTGATCGCCGGCACCATCGCGATGCTGGTGATGCGGATGCTCGGTGAGATGTCCTCGGCCATGCCGGCGTCCGGCTCGTTCTCGGTGCACGCCGAGAAGGCGATCGGCCGCTGGGCCGGGTTCACCGTAGGCTGGCTCTACTGGTTCCTGCTGGTGGTCGTCCTCGCCGTGGAGGCGACGGCGGCGGCCACGATCGCCCACGACTGGGCACCCGCGCTGCCGCAGTGGGGCTGGGTCCTGGTCTTCATGGTGCTCTTCACCCTCGCCAACCTCACCGCCGTACGGAACTTCGGCGAATTCGAGTTCTGGTTCGCCGCGCTCAAGGTCGGCGCGATCGTGCTCTTCCTGATCCTCGGCACGCTCGCCGTCTTCGGTCTGCTGCCGGACACCGACCCGGTGGGCCTGACCCATCTCACCGGCGACGGAGGTTTTCTGCCGAACGGCTGGGGCGGGGTGATCTCCGGCGTCCTCGCCGTCGTCTTCGCCTTCGGCGGTCTGGAGGTCGTGACCATCGCCGCGGCGGAGACCGACGACCCGGCCCGTGCCGTGGGCCGCGCCGTACGCAGCGCTGTCGTCCGCATCCTCTTCTTCTATGTGGGCTCGATGCTGGTGATCGTGACCCTGCTGCCGTGGACCGCGCAGCAGGCGGGGCTGAGTCCGTATGTCACCGTGCTGGACTCGATCGGCATTCCGCAGGCCGGGCAGATCATGAACATCGTGGTGTTCGTGGCGCTGCTGTCGGCGCTCAACGCCAATCTGTACGGGGCCTCCCGGATGGTCTTCTCGCTCGCCGAGCGCGGCGAGGCTCCGCGCGGACTGCTGAGGATCTCCGGCGGAGGTGTGCCCCGGCGGGCCGTCCTCGCCTCGGTCGCGTTCGGCTTCGTCTCCGTGCTGCTCAATCTGAAGTGGCCCGACTCCGTCTTCCTCTATCTGCTCAACTCGGTCGGTGCGGTACTGCTGTTCGTGTGGGCGCTGATCGCCGTGTCGCAACTGCGGCTGCGCCGCCGGATCGAACGCGAGGCGCCCGGCACACTGACGCTGCGGATGTGGGCGTTCCCCTGGCTCACCTGGGCCACCCTGGCCGCGATGGCCGGTGTGCTGGTGCTGATGCTCACGGACGACACCGCCCGCCCTCAGGTGCTCTGGTCCAGTGGGGCCACGGCGGCGGTGCTGATCGTCGCCGGGGTGCGGGAACTACGGGCACGTCGTGGGTGAGTGTTCACCTTGTGTGAGCATGGTGCCCGTATAGCGGACATGTGTTCCCCGTCAGCGGGTGCTTGCCCAGACTGTGCTGCGCTCCCCCGTCTCAGCTACTGATCAGGGCACGCCCATGTCTCGGACTTCCGCGCCCGCGCCCGCCGACCGTCAGGACGACGTCGCGCTCTCGCACGGACTCAAGCAACGCCACCTCTCGATGATCGCCCTCGGCGGCGTCATCGGCGCCGGTCTCTTCGTCGGTTCCGGTGCGGGCATCGCCGCCGCCGGCCCGTCCATCGTCATCGCCTACGCGCTCTCGGGTCTGCTCGTCATGCTCGTGATGCGCATGCTCGGCGAGATGTCCGCGGCGAACCCGGCGTCCGGCTCGTTCTCGGTGCACGCCGAGCGGGCCATCGGCCCCTGGGCGGGCTTCACCGCCGGCTGGTCCTTCTGGTTCCTGCTCTGCGTCGCCGTCGGTCTGGAGGGCATCGGTGCCGCGAAGATCATGACGGGCTGGATGCCCGGAACCCCCGAGTGGGCGTGGGTCGCGCTGTTCATGCTGGTGTTCTGCGGCACGAACCTGGCGGCGGTGAAGAACTTCGGTGAGTTCGAGTTCTGGTTCGCCGCGCTCAAGGTCGGCGCGATCGCCCTGTTCCTCGGCATCGGCGTCCTCGCGATCACCGGTGTCCTGCCGGGCACGGACGCACCGGGAACCGCCAATCTGACGGGTGACGGCGGCTTCCTGCCCAACGGCACCGACGGGCTGGTCGTCGGTCTGCTCGCCTCCGTCTTCGCGTACGGCGGCCTGGAGACGGTCACCATTGCCGCGGCCGAGTCCGAGCACCCGGTCCAGGGCGTCGCGAAGGCGGTCCGCACCGCGATGTGGCGTATCGCCGTCTTCTACATCGGCTCCATGGCCGTCATCGTGACCCTGGTGCCGTGGGACGACCCGAAGGTCGTCGAGAAGGGCCCGTACGTCGCGACCCTCGACCACCTGGGCATCCCGGGTGCCGGCCAGATCATGAACGTGGTGGTGCTCGTCGCGCTGCTCTCCGCGATGAACGCCAACATCTACGGCGCCTCCCGCATGGCCTGCTCGCTGGTGGGGCGCGGCCAGGGCCCGAAGGCGCTCGGCCGGACGTCCGGCGGGGTGCCGCGCACGGCGGTGCTGGTCTCCTCGGTCTTCGGCTTCGGATGCGTGCTGCTGAGCTACTGGCGGCCGAACGACGTCTTCATGTGGCTGCTCAACATGATCGGCGCGATCATCCTGGTGGTCTGGATCTTCATCGCGGTCTCCCAGCTGCTGCTGCGCCGCCGGACGGAACGCGAGGACCCCTCGCGGCTGGTGGTGAAGATGTGGCTCTACCCGGCGCTGACCTGGGTGGCTCTGGCCGGCATGGCCGCGGTGTTCGTCCTGATGGCACGCGAGGCCGAGACGCGGACGCAGCTCCTCTACACGGGCGGGCTGACGCTGGCCCTGGCGGCGGTCGGGTATGCGCGGCAGGTGCGCGCACGCCGTTTGCAGGCCTGATCACGTCCCACTGATCCACGCGCCGAGGCCCGCCCCCGACCGGGGCGGGCCTCGGCGCGTTCTCAGCCGCCGGACAGGCCGGTGTCCACCGGCACGTTCAGGGACAGCAGCGCGGCCGTGCTGCCGGACAGCCGCAGTTCGCTGAGTGCCGCGTTGCGCAGTGAGGGGAACACCCGCCGGTACGCGGACAGTTCGATGCCCAGCAGCTCGCACAGCACCAGCCGCAGCAAGGTGTTGTGGGCCACCACCAGCACGCGCTGTCCCTCGTGCTCCCGCGCGATCCGGCACAGCGCGCTTGCGCCCCTGGCCGCCGCCGCCCGCGGGTCCTCCGCCTCGGGGAACGGATGAGCCGCGGGGTCCCTGGTGAACGCCGCCGCGGCGGAGGGGTTCTGCGCAGCGAACTCCGCGAGCGTGCGGCCCTCGACCACACCGAAGTCGCACTCCCGCAGGGCGTGTTCGCGCTGTGCCGTCAGCCCCAGCGCCCGGCAGGCGGGTTCGGCCGTCTCGATCGCGCGGGAGACCGTCGAGGTCCACACCGCGTCGACCGGATGGCGCGCCACCCACTGCCCCAACTGCTCCGCCTGCCTGCGGCCTTCGTCGGTGAGGGCGACGTCGCTCACCCCCGCGTAGCGGTTCTCGGCGTGCCACACCGTCCGGCCGTGCCGGGCGATCAGCAGGGTCGTACTCATGTCGGCCTCTCCGTGCTTCCTGTGCTCTCTGACCTTGCGGCGTTTCCGGTGCTTCCGGTGCTTCCCGGGTGCTCCGTGCGCGCTCGGGCGTGTGCGGCCAACGGGCCGGGCAGCCAGCCGCGCCGCTCCAGTTCACCCACCATCGTCAGATACGGCTCGGTGAACCGCTCGCCGCCACGCGGCCGCACCACATGCCGCAGCCGGACCATGCGTTCCGCCGCGTCGGCGACCGTGTCCGCGGACCCGGCTCCGTACGCGGCGAGTACGGCCATGCCCAGGGCCGGTTCGCTGTACTGCGGGACGCGCACCGGCCGTTGGAGGACCTCGGCCCGCAGCCGGGTCCAATAATCGCTGCGGACGGCGCCGCCGGTGAAGGTCAGCGGGCCGTCGACGGGCGCGCCCAGCAGATCCAGGTAGTCGAGGCAGAGGCGTTCGGTCAGAGCCACGCCCTGGAGCAGGGCCGCCCAGTGGTCGGCGTCGGAGGCGGGTCTGCCCAGGAGGAAGGCGGTGGCCTCGGGGGCGGTGAAGGGGAACCGTTCGCCCGGGGAGCCGAGCGGATAGGCGACCGCGCCCGCCGGCTCGAAGTCCTCGGCGCGCGCGTCGAGAGCGGCCGGGTCGGCGTCCGGGAAGGCCGCGCGCAGCGCCCCGCCGCCGACTCCCGACGCCCCGCCGGGCAGCCAGGTCCCGTCCGCGGACAGATGGCTGTAGACGACGCCGGCGGGATCGCGCAGCGGCTCGGCCGTGACCCCTTTGAGGACGAGGGTGGTGCCGAGGACCGAGTTCCAGGAGCCGACGGTGAGCGAGCCGGAGGCGATCTGGGCGGCGCATCCGTCGGTCATGCCGGCCACGACCGTCGTACCGGCCGGGATGCCGGTCTCTTCGGCGGCCTCGCGGGACACCTCGCCGAGCCGGGTGCCGGGGCGCACCACGTCCGGCAACACGCCCTCCGGCAGGCCCGGTTCTTCGAAGGCCCCGCGCTCGGCGTCGTACCCGGTCTTCAGGGCGTGGCTGGAGTCCGTGGGCAGCAGCCGGCCCGCGAGCCGGGCCACGATCAGATCGGCCTGGTGCAGGACGCGTGCCTCGCGCCCGGCGCCGTACTCGCGCAGCAGCCAGAGCGCTCTCCCGGGGCCGCGTCCCGGCGCCCGCCCGTCGTCGTACATCAGGGCGGTAGTGAGGGGGCGGCCGTTCCGGTCGGCGAGCAGGACCGTCCCCGAGGTGGAGCAGATGGCGAGGGCGCGGGGGCGGTGGCCGTCGCGCAGGGCCTCGCGGGCAGCCGCGCACACGGCGCTCCACCAGTCGTCCGGGCTCTGTTCGTGACGTACGCCGTCGCGGCGGCCGGTCAGGGGCGCCGAGCCGCTGCCGAGGACGGCGCCGTCGTCGGTGGCGACGACCGCGCGGACGCTCTGGGTGCCGAGATCGATGCCCATCCACATGGCGGCTCCTTTCGTGGGCCTCTCACTGTGCACCGGCAGAAGGGCGTGCCGGAGGGATTGACGCTCCCGAGCCGCCGTCCCACGCTCGGTTGACCGGTCGGCGGAGGCTGCGACGTCCGTGCGTCGTCCGGCGTCGACCGCGCGCCGTCCACCGCATGGGGTCCGGCGGCGGCTACGATCCGCTGCGTTCCTCCTTCCCCCGGCCGTGTGCGTGGCGGCCGTGCGGTCGGTGCACGAGCACAAGGTCCCTTGTCAGGTCTGCGCTCAGGGCTGTGGAAGGCGCCCCGGCACAGGCCGCGTACGACCCCCGCGGAGGCACTGCATGAAAGTCCTGGCTGCCGGCGACCACTTCGTCCTCAACTCCCTGATCGCCGAGGCCGTGCGCCACGATCTCGCCGGCTCCCCTCCCGAACTGACCGAGCTGACCCTGCCCTGGCCGCTCGAACCCTTCGGCAGGGTCGCCGAGGTCGACGAGGCGAGCGATGTCGAGGACGCGCTGATCGAGGCGCTCGACGGGGTGGAGGTGTGCGTGACACAGATGGCTCCCTTCACCGAGCGGGTGCTCGCCGCGTCTCCGTCCCTGCGGATGATCGCCGTCTGCCGCGGCGGCCCGGTCAATGTCAACACCGAGGCGGCCAAGGCGCGGGGCGTCAAGGTCTGCTTCGCGCCGGGCCGCAACGCCGCCGCCACGGCCGAGTTCACCGTGGGGCTGATGCTCGCGGCCCTGCGATCGATCCCCGAGGCGCACAACGCGCTGACCGGCAAGGCCGGCTGGGACGGCACGTACTACACGTACGAGCGCAGCGGCCTGGAGCTGGAGGACACCCCGGTCGGTCTGGTCGGCTACGGCGCGGTGGGCAGCCGGGTCGCGCGGGTGCTGTGCGCGTTCGGCGCCGAGGTGGAGGTGTACGACCCCTATGTGCGCGGCGATGTGCACGGCATGCGCGCGCCGACCCTGGACGCGCTGCTCTCCCGCTCCCGGGTCGTCACGCTGCACGCCCGCCTCACTCCCGAGACCCAGGGGCTCATCGGCGCCCGTGAACTGGCCCTGATGCCCCGCGGATCGGTGCTGGTCAACGCGGCGCGGGGCGGGCTGCTGGAGACCGGAGCGCTGTGCGACGCGCTGGACGACGGGCAGCTGGCCGCCGCCGCGCTCGACACCTACGAACAGGAGCCGCCGCCGCCCGGCTCACGGCTGTTCGACACCCCGAACCTGGTGCTCACCCCGCATCTGGGCGGTGCGAGCCGTGCCGTCGCCCGCAAGGCAGCGGCCATCGCGGCGGCGGAGGTGGCCCGTTACGTCCGGGGAGAACCGCTCGCGCACTGCCTCACCTGAGAGGACTTCTGCGATGACAGCCACGGCAGCCACGACAGACACGACGGCGTATGTCGGGATCGATGTCGGCACATCGGCCGTGAAGGCGGCGGCCTTCGACGCCGGGGGCCGCACGCTCGCGGTCGAGTCCCGGCCGGTCGGTCTCGACATCAAAGACGGCCGCGTCGAGCAGGACATGGACGAGGTGTACGGCGCGGTCGTGGACGTCCTGGCGGCGGTGACGGCCGCGGTGCCGGGGCCGGTCGAGCTGATCGGCCTCACCGGGCAGGGCGACGGCGTCTGGCTGGTCGACGACTCCGGCCGGCCGGTGCGCCCGGCGATCTCCTGGATGGACGGCCGCGCGCACGCCCTGGTCGACGCCTGGCAGGAGTCGGGGGTGCTCGCGTCGGTGTTCCGGCGCAACGGCGGCGCGATGTTCCCCGGTTCCCCCGGCCCGGTGCTCGCCTGGCTGGACCGGCACGAGCCCGCGTCGCTGGACGCGGCAGCGGCGGCCCTCACCTGCAAGGACATGGTCTTCCAGCGGCTGACGGGCACCCGGGCGACGGATGTCTCGGACGCGTCCATGCCGTTTCTCGACCCCCGCACCCGCACCTACGACGACGAGGTGCTGCAAGCGCTGGGGATCGCCCACCGCCGGGGGCTGCTGCCGGCGGTCAGCGATCCCGCAGCAACCGGTGAGCTCGCCTCGGGGACCCGGATCGCGAGCGGTCCCTACGATCTGGCCGCCTGCGCGCTCGGGGCGGGCGTCACCGCTCCGGGCGACGGTCTGCTGATCGTCGGCACCTGTCTGGCCTCGCTCGTCGCCACCCGCGAGCTCGATCTCACCGGTGAGCCGGCCGGGCTGTACATCTCCACCGACCGGACGGGGCAGTGGCTGCGCGCGATGCCGGCGATGGTCGGCACGGCCGCCCTGGACTGGGTGCTGAGGACGACCGGCGTGCAGCACACCGAGGTCGACGCGCTGCTCGACGCCACCCCGCCGGGCTCGCACGGGGTGCGGGTGCTGCCGTACTTCGCGCCGTCCGGTGAGCGCGCACCCTTCGTGGAGCCGCGACTGCGCGCCGAACTGACCGGGGTGTCGCTGGAGTCGACCACGGCGGATCTGGTGCGGGCCACCTGCGAGGGCATCGGGTTCGCGGCCCGGCACTGTCTGGACGCGGCGGGACTGTCCGGGTCCCTCGCGATCTGCGGCGGCGGCACCCGCTCCCCGGCCTGGATGCGGCTGTTCGCGGAGGTGCTGGGCAGGCCGCTGCGGATCGTCGAGGGCGAGGTCGGGGCGCGCGGCGCCGTGCTGGCGTCGGCGGAACGGCACGGTGTGGAGCTGGACACCGCCGCCTGGACCGCACCGACCGCGGTCGTCGAACCGGACCCGGAGCGCTCGGAGTTCTACGCACAGGCCTACGAGGAGCATCTGGAACGGCTGGCCGGCTCACGGGCCCGTGCCCGCGCCGCGCGGACATGACCTGGACACCTCACGTCCCCCCGGCCGCCACCCGGCGTGGCGAGCGTGGTGCTCCGCGCCACCCACCACGACCGCGTGCCCCAGAGGGAGACCCGTATGTCCGCAATGCCGAAACGCCGTTCGATCCTTCTCGCGGCAGGCGCGGCGACCGCCGCGTCCGCCGTTGCGTCCCCCGCCGTGGCGGCCCGTCAGCGGCCGGGCCCCGGACGGCCGTTGGTGATCGGTCACCGCGGCGCGGCGGGCTGGCGGCCCGAGCACACCGCCGCGTCGTACACCTTCGCCGTACAGGCGGGCGCCGACTGGATCGAGCCGGATCTGGTGCCCACCAAGGATCATGTGCTGGTCGTCCGCCATGAGAACGAGATCTCGCAGACGACCGATGTCGCGAGGCGCGCGGAGTTCGCCCCACGAAGACCGTCGACGGGCGGGCGGTGACCGGCTGGTTCACCGAGGACTTCACGCTCGCCGAGCTGAAGACCCTGTGGGCCGTCGAGCGGCTGCCCCTGGTCCGCAACCGCAACACCGTCTTCGACGGCACCCAGCGGATCATGACGTTCCAGGAGGTCGTCGACCTCGCCCGCCGGCTGTCCCGGAGCCACGGCCGCACCGTCGCCGTGTTCCCGGAGACCAAGCACCCCACCTATTTCCGCTCGATCGGGCTGCCGCTGGAGCGGGAACTCGTGCGGGTGATCCGCCGCAACAGGCTCGGCGCGCGCGAGTGCGTCGTCCAGTCCTTCGAGCCGTCGAGCCTGCTGCACATCGCCGAGGCCCGGCTGCGTCTGCCGCTGTGGCAGGCCCTCGGGACCACCGGCGGCCCCTTCGGGCACGACACGACGTACGCGCGGATGATGACGCCGCAGGGGCTGCGGAGCATCGCGGAGTACGCGGACTGGATCGGGCCGGACAAGTCGTCCCTCGTCGCGCCCTCGCCGCTGCTGGCGGACGCGCACGCGGCGGGTCTGCGGGTGGGTGCCTACACCTTCCGGGCGGAGAACCAGTTCCTGCCGCAGGCGCTGCGCCGGGGCACCGACCCGAACGGCTTCGGTGACGCGTTCGCCGAGTACGCCCTGCACTACGGATCGGGCGTGGACGCGGTCGTCACCGATTTCCCCGATCTCGCGGTGATCGCCCGGGACGCGGCGGACAACGGGGCGCAGTGACGGTCCCGGAAGAGAGCCGGGCGGTGGGTCCCAGGACTTACGCCTGATCATCTCCGGTCCCTCTTGCTGCTAGCGTGCACTTGCATAAGATGTGCAATAAGCAGTCGGAGGGACCGGTCATGGCCATTTACACGCTTCCTGAACTTCCGTACGACTACGCGGCGCTCGAACCGGTCATCAATCCCCTGATCGTCGAGCTCCATCACGACAAGCACCACGCCGCCTACGTCAAGGGCGCCAACGACACGCTGGAGCAGCTGGAGGAGGCGCGCGACAAGGAGGCGTGGGGGTCGATCAACGGGCTGGAGAAGAACCTCGCGTTCCACCTGTCCGGCCACATCCTGCACAGCATCTACTGGCACAACATGACCGGCGACGGCGGCGGCGAGCCGCTGGAGAAGGACGGCGTCGGCGACCTCGCGGACGCGATCGCCGAGTCGTTCGGCTCCTTCGCCAAGTTCAAGGCCCAGCTCACCAAGGCCGCCGCGACCACCCAGGGCTCCGGCTGGGGCGTGCTCGCCTACGAGCCGGTCAGCAGGCGGCTGATCGTCGAGCAGGTCTACGACCACCAGGGCAACGTCGGTCAGGGCTCCGTGCCGATCCTGGTCTTCGACGCCTGGGAGCACGCCTTCTATCTCCAGTACAAGAACCAGAAGGTCGACTTCATCGACGCCATGTGGGCGGTCGTCAACTGGCAGGACGTGGCGAAGCGCTACGCCGGGGCCAGGGAGCGCACCCCGCTCATCGCCCCGTGAACCCCTGAACGGCCCCGGAGACGGGCGCACCGGACGTCCTGCTCGTGATCGTCTTCTCAACCTTCGCGTGCGGACGGAATGACGAAGGACCCCCGCGAGGACATGACTCGCGGGGGTCCTTCCGGTCCGGGGTGCCTTCCGGTCCCGGGGGCCGTCCCGTCCGGGGGGCGGGACGGCCCCCGGACGGACGATTCGGAGGCCGGTGAAGTCCGGGTCTCAGAGGTTGGAGAAGTCCGGCCCCTGGGTACGGGTGCGCTTGATCTCGTAGAAACCGGGGACCGAAGCCACCAGCAGCGTGCCGTCCCAGAGCTTCGCCGCCTCCTCACCCTGGGGAGCAGGGGTGACGACGGGACCGAAGAAGGCGATCTGGTTGCCGTCGGCGCCGGGGACCGCGATGACCGGGGTGCCGACGTCCTGGCCGACCTTGTCGATGCCCTCCTGGTGGGAGGCCCGCAGCTCGGTGTCGTACTCGGTGGAGTCGGCGTAGTCCGCCAGCTCGGCCGGGAGGCCCACGTCCTTCAGAGCGCCGGCGACCGCCTCGGGCGTCGGCCCCTCGCCCAGGTTGTGGAAGCGGGTGCCGAGCGCGGTGTAGAGCCGGCCGAGGACCTCGTCGCCGTGCTTCTGCTGGGCCGCGATGGCCACCCGGACCGGGCCCCAGGCCTGCTTCATGCCCTCGCGGTATTCCTCGGGGAGCTCGTCCAGCCTGTGCTCGTTCAGCACGGCGAGGCTCATCACATGCCAGCGGACCTCGATGTCCCGGACCTTCTCCACCTCCAGGACCCAGCGGGAGGTCATCCAGGCCCACGGGCACAGCGGGTCGAACCAGAAGTCCACGGGTGTCTTGCCGTTCTCGGACATGTCTCTCCTCATCGGGAACGCGGCGTGCGCCTGGATCGCACAACGCCGCCCGTCACCGGTCGATTCCCGGATACCGGCCGCCAGGTGCACATGGGAGGATCGGTGCTGTCGAACGAGTCACGAAGGAGTGCCCGTGCCCGGTGAGAATCTGTCCCGCGACGAGGCCCGTCGCCGGGCCGAGCTGACGTCCGTCGACGGGTACGAGGTGTTCCTCGACCTGCGGTCCGCGGTCGGGGAGCTCCCGGAGGGCTCGGGGCCACGCACCTTCCGTTCGGTGACGACCATCCGGTTCCGCTGCGCACAGCCCGGCGCCTCGGCCTTCGTCGATCTGATCGCCCCGTCCGTCACCGAGGTGACGCTGAACGGCGAGAAGCTGGACCCGGCAGCCGTCTTCGACGGTTCCCGTATCGCGCTGGGCTCCCTCGCCGCCGAGAACGTGCTGGTGGTGGACGCCCAGTGCGCGTACAGCCGCACGGGTGAGGGGATGCACCGGTTCGTCGACCCGGAGGACGGCGAGGTCTACCTCTACACCCAGTACGAGCCCGCGGACGCGCGCCGGGTGTTCGCCTGCTTCGAGCAGCCGGACCTCAAGGCACCGTTCCGCTTCGAGGTGACCGCGCCCGACGCGTGGACCGTCTGGAGCAACGGCGCCGGCGAGCGGGCGGCCGACGGCGTGTGGCGGTTCGCCGAGACCAAGCCGATCTCGACGTACATCACCGCTGTGGTGGCGGGCCCGTACCACTACGTCACCGACCTCTACACCCGCACCCTGGACGACGGAACGACCCTGGAGATCCCGCTCGGCGCCATGTGCCGCAAGGGGCTCGCCCGGCACTTCGACGCCGGTGACATCTTCCTGGTCACCAAGCAGGGCCTGGACTTCTTCCACGACCGGTTCGACTACCCGTACCCCTTCGGCAAGTACGACCAGGCCTTCGTGCCCGAGTACAACATCGGCGCGATGGAGAACCCCGGCTGTGTGACCTTCCGCGAAGAGTTCGTCTTCCGCGGCCAGGTGACGCAGGCCTCCTACGAGCGCCGGGCCAACGTCATCCTGCACGAGATGGCGCACATGTGGTTCGGCGACCTGGTGACCATGGTGTGGTGGGACGACCTGTGGCTGAAGGAGTCCTTCGCGGACTTCATGGGCACCTTCTCCATGGTCGGCGCGACCCGCTTCACCAACGGCTGGATCACCTTCGCCAACAACCGCAAGTCCTGGGCGTACCGCGCCGACCAGCTGCCCTCCACGCACCCGGTCACGGCCGACATCCGCGACCTGGAGGCCGCCAAGCTCAACTTCGACGGGATCACCTACGCCAAGGGCGCGTCCGTCCTCAAGCAACTGGTGGCGTACGTCGGGCAGGACGCCTTCCTGGAGGGCGCCCGCCGGTACTTCAAGCGGCACGCGTACGGCAACACCCGGCTCGGCGATCTGCTCTCCGTGCTGGAGGAGACGTCCGGGCGCGACATGGCCGCGTGGTCGCGCTCCTGGCTGGAGACCGCCGGGGTCAACTCCCTGACACCACTGGTGACCTGCGACGCGGCCGGCCGGATCACCGAGCTCGCCGTCCTCCAGGACGGTGACCAACTGCGGCCCCACCGCGTGGCGGTGGGCCTCTACCGGCGCGAGGACGGCGACCTGGTGCGCTACGCACGCGCCGAGATCGACGTCACCGGCGCCTCGACGGCCGTCGACGAACTGGTCGGTGAGGAGCGGCCGGAGCTCGTCCTGGTGAACGACGAGGACCTGACCTACTGCAAGATCCGCTTCGACGAGAGTTCGCTGACGACACTGCGCGCCCACCTCGGCGACCTCACCGACCCGCTGGCACGGGCGCTGTGCTGGTCGGCGCTGTGGAACCTCACCCGGGACGCGCTGATGCCCACGCGCGACTTCGTGGACCTGGTGCTCCGGTGCGCGGGCCGGGAGTCGGACATCGGCGTGCTCCAGATGCTGCACGCCTGGGCCCGCTCGGCGCTGGTGCACTACGCCGCGCCCGAGTGGCGCGAGGAGGGCGGCCGGCTGCTCGCCGAGGGCGCGCTGCGTGAACTGCGGGTCGCCGAGCCCGGCAGCCAGCACCAGCTGACCTGGGCGCGGTTCTTCGCGACGACGGCCGCCTCGGCGGCCGATCTCCAGCTGCTCCAGGGGCTGTTGGCGGGCACGGCGAAGATCGACGGCCTCGATGTGGACCAGGAGCTGCGCTGGGCCTTCCTGCTGCCGCTGGCCTCGCACGGGGTCGCGGACGAGGCGGAGATCGCGGCGGAACTGGCCCGCGACGACACCGCGTCGGGCAGGCGTCACCAGGTGCGCTGCCTCGCGGCCCGCCCCTCGCCCGCCGTCAAGGACCAGGCGTGGGCGCAGGTGGTCGAGTCGGACGCGCTCTCCAACGCCCTGGTGGAGGCCACGATCTCGGGCATGGTGCAGCCGAACCAGCGCGAGCTGCTGGCGCCGTTCGCGCCCGCCTACTTCGCGGCCATCGCACGGGTGTGGGAGGAGCGCTCCATCCAGATCGGCATGGACGTCGTGCGGGGGCTCTACCCCTCGCTCCAGGACAACGCCTCGACACTGGCCGCGACGGACGCCTGGCTGTCCGCGCACGAGGACGCACCGCCCGCGCTGCGGCGGCTCGTCCTGGAGTCCCGGGACGATCTCGCACGCGCGCTCCGCGCTCAGGAGTGCGATGCGGCGGCGGCGCTGTGACCTGCCGGGCCACGGGCGTACCCCCGTTTGGGGGAACCGTACTCGGCTGTCGAACGTCCGTACTTTAGGACGGCGTTGTCCTGAATTGTCGACGAGCGTGTAACAGCGGTTAGCGAGGGGGTCGGGCGCGGGCATCCCGGCAGCATGAACAACACCCCGCTCTCCCCCCTCCCCCTCAGCCACCTGTCCGACGTGCACAGCCGCGTGCTCTCCACCGCGCAGCTGCGGGCCCACGGTGTCTCCCCCGCCCGGATCACCGAGCAGTGCCGGCCCGGCGGGCCCTGGCAGCCGCTGCTGCCCGGGGTGTATCTGCTGCACCCCGGGGCGGCCACCAGCGAGGAGCGGCTGCACGGCGCGCTGCTCTACGCGGGGCGGCCGGTCATCCCCGCCCAGGGCGACCGCCCGGACACCCCCCGGTTCGGCGAGGCCATGGTCACCGGGCTCGCGGCCCTCGCGCTGCACGGGTTCTCGTCCGCGCCCGCGCTGCTCTCGCTCGACCGCATCGACATCCTCGTCCCGCGCACCCGGCGGTTGCGGTCGACCGGCTGCGCCCGGATCGTCCGCGCGCACTCCCTGCCGAGACCGGAGGAGATCACCGGCCTTCCGGTGGCACCCGTGCCCCGCGCGCTCGCCGACGCGGTCGCGGAGCTCACCGACGCCGACGCGGTACGGCGAGTGCTCACCGAGGCGGTGCGCGGCGGCCACTGCGAACCGGGCGCCGTCGTCACCGAGTTGAACCGCGCACGGTTGCTCTCGCGCACCCATGTGGTCGACGCGGTCGACTCACTGCTCGCCGAGGGGCGCTCGCTCGCCGAGGACCGGCTGTACGAGATGGTGCGGCTGCACGCTTTGCCCGACCCGGTCTGGAACGTGGATCTGCGGCTGCCCGGCGGTCCGCATCTGGGTGGTGTGGACGCCTACTGGCCCGAGCAGTCCGTCGCCGTCGAGCTGGACACCCGTGCCCCGCGCCACGACGAGGACGCGCTGTGGTCCGAATACGCCCGCAAGCGGGAGCACTTGGAGCGGCTCGGCATCACCGTCGTCCACATCACGCCGAAGAAGCTGCGGGAGTCGCTGGAGCAGCAGGCGACCGTGGTGCGCACCGCCCTGATGGCGGCCGCGGACCGCGACCCCGCGGCGTACCTCGTGGTGCTGCCCCGCTGACGGCGCTCAGCCGCAGAACTCGGCCTCGGCGACCGCGAGATCACCCCCGGACCAGTCGCCGTTGACGTTCACGGCGAGGGAGTGGAGCGCGTCCCGGGTGGTCAGCGCCTGGGACGAGGAGCCGTGGACATCGCCCCGGTGACCCCAGACGGCGGTGCCGCAGCTCAGCTCCAGCCGCATCAGCCCCAGCCCGTACCGTCGGCCGGGCCTGCGCGGGTCCATGGCGACCGTCGTGGTCATCTCCTTCAGCTGCCGCGGCGGCAGGAGACCGCCCTTCAGCAGCGTCCGGTAGAAGCGCTGGAGATCGGCCGAGTCGGAGATCATCTCGCCGGCCGCCCCGGCCATCGACGGATTGACGGCGCTCACGTCGTGGACACTCGCCGCCGGATCGTCGGAGAGCCTGGAGTACGCCCGGCTGCCGGGACGCGGCGGCCGCGGGTCGGTGCCGGGGACGGAGGTGGCACTCAGACGGAGCGGGCGCAGGATGCGGCGCTCGATCTCCTCGGCGTACGAGTGCCCGGTCACCTTCTCGACGGTCATCCCGGCGAGGACGTAGTTGGTGTTGGAGTACTTCCAGTCCGTACCGGGGGCGAAGTCGGGCGGGTGGCGCAGGGCGAGGTCCACCAGCTGCCGGGGGGTCCAGGTGTCGTAACGGTGCTCGAAGAAGCCGTCGCGGAGCACCTGCTCCACGAAGGTCCCGTCCCTGGTGTAACTGGATATCCCGCTCGTGTGGTTGAGCAGCTGCCGCAGGGTGATGCGGCTCCCGTCGTGGCCGTTCCCGTGGACCGTGCCGGGCAGCCATCGCTCCACGGTGTCGTCGAGGCTCAGCCGGCCCTCGGCCTCCAGCTGGAGCAGGACGGTGGCGACGAAGGTCTTGGTGATGGACCCGACGCGGTAGCGGTCCCGCGGCGAGCGTTCGCGTCCGCTGCGCAGATCACCGGCGCCCGCGGTGCCGCTCCACCGGCCGTTGCGGTCGCGCGCCTCGGCGACGACACCGGGGGCGCCGTCGCGCACGGCGGCCTCGATGGCCTGGCGGGTGGGGAAGTGGCGGTCGGCGGCGCTGCCGGCGACGGCCGGAGTCACCAGGGCACCGGCGGCCATGGCCACCAGCGCCAGGGTGGTCGCGGTCCGGATCCGGCGGGGCGGCATGTCAGCCCCCGCCTCCCCCGGGCCGGGACCCGGACTGTTCACTCATGCGCAGAGAATACGAGAGCGCCGTCCCGCGACGCCTCGCCCCTCGGCACCCTTCACCGGTGCCCGGCGGCCCCGGTGCGCCGCTCGTGAAGATGTCGTGGCGCCGCGCCTGCCGCGAGAGTTGAATCTCGTTCGGTAACTCCCTGTTTGTCCACGGTGGCGCATTGTCCGCAGTGGCGGATGTATGCCATGGCCACATCACGCCTCCGCCAACTCTCCACAAACCCCTGTCACTTACGAAAGGCTGAGCGGTCATCCGGCACCGAATTCCGGACCTTCTCTTTCACCGACCAGGGATGCTGATGACCCTCGAATCCCAGAGCTCCATATCCGGGCGCTCCGTACCAGGTCACAGACGCGTCGCCCGCATTGCGGCCGCCGCGTCGATGGTGACCGCACTCGTGGCCGCAGGCGCCGTACCGGCGTTCTCCGCCACTCCCGCCGACGACCCGGGTACCACCGCGGGCGTCAAGGCGGCGAAGTCCTCCGACAAGCTCGGGTCGGCGGACGCCGAACTGCTCGCCCAGGCCGAGGCCAAGGGCGACAAGAGCGTCACCGTCATGGTCGCCACCGCCCCCGGGGCCACCGAGCAGGTCGCCGGCCAGCTCGACGACGTCAAGGGCGCGGTCCTCGGCAGGACGTACGACAAGCTCGGCTACGTACGGGCCACCCTCCCGACGGCCACCGCGAAGAGCGCGCTGAAGGCCGCCGCCAAGCTGTCCAGCGTGCACGGGATCGACCTCGAGCACGAGGTGAAGCTCGACGACCCGACGCCGGCCGCGGACACCACCAAGGCCGCGCGCACCGCGTCGCGGCAGGCCGCCGCGTACCCGGCCCCCGGGAAGAGCACCCCGGCGAAGAACCCGTACAACCCCTCCTTCGAGACGGGCGCGGTCGACTTCGTCAAGCAGAACCCCAAGGCCGACGGCCGCGGCGTGACCATCGGCATCCTGGACTCCGGTGTCGACCTCGGTCACCCGTCGCTCCAGAAGACCACCACCGGCGAGCGCAAGATCGTCGACTGGGTCACCGCGACCGACCCGGTCTTCGACGGCGATGCCACCTGGCGCCAGATGCGCGTCGACGTGGCCGGCCCGACGTTCGCCGTCAACGGCCGTACGTACACCGCTCCGGCGGGCGCGTACAAGTTCAACCTGTTCGCCGAGGCCGCCACCCGCGGCGGCGACATGGCCGGTGACCTCAACCGCGACGGCGACACCACCGATGTGTGGGCGCTGCTGTACGACCCGGGCACCCGCACCGTGCGCGTCGACCTCAACAACGACGCGAACTTCGCCAACGACACCGTGATGAAGGCCTACAAGAACGGCTTCCAAATCGGCTACTTCGGCAAGGACAACCCGGCCACCGAAGTCGTCGAGCGCATCCCGTTCGTCATCGAGGTGCGCAAGGACGTCGTATACAACGCCGCGGGCGCCACCGCCGACTACGTCAACATCGGCGTCATCGAGTCCGAGCACGGCACGCACGTCGCCGGCATCACCGCGGCCAACAGCCTCTTCGGCGGCAAGATGAACGGCGCGGCGCCCGGCGCCAAGCTGGTCTCCTCGCGCGCCTGCACCTGGAGCGGCGGCTGCACCAACATCGCGCTCACCGAGGGCATGGCCGACCTGGTCATCGACCGCGGCGTGGACATCGTCAACATGTCCATCGGCGGCCTGCCGCCGCTGAACGACGGCAACAACGCCCGCGCCGAGCTCTACAACCGCCTGATCGACACCTACGGTGTCCAGCTGGTCATCTCGGCCGGCAACGAGGGCCCGGGCACCAACACCCTCGGCGACCCCGCGGTCGCCGACAAGGTCATCTCGGTCGGCGCGGCCATCTCCAAGGAGACCTGGGCCGCCAACTACGGCTCCGGCGTGACCAAGAAGTACGCCATGCTGCCCTTCTCCTCCCGCGGTCCGCGCGAGGACGGCGGCTTCACGCCCACGATCACCGCGCCCGGCGCGTCGATCAACACCACCCAGACCTGGCTGCCCGGCGGCCCGGTCGCGGAGGCGGGCTACCAGCTCCCGGCCGGCTACTCCATGCTCCAGGGCACCTCGATGTCCTCGCCGCAGGCCGCCGGCGCGAGTGCGCTGCTGCTCTCGATGGCCAAGCAGCGCGGTATCGACCTGACCCCCGCGAAGCTGCGCACCGCTCTCACCAGCACCGCGAAGAAGATCGCCGGTGTGCAGGCGCACGAGCAGGGCTCCGGCCTGATCAACGTCGTCGACGCGTGGGACGCCATCAAGAACGGCGCCACCGCCCACGAGTACAGCGTCAAGGCCCCGGTCGACACCGCGATCGACTTCGCGCTGAAGACCCCGGGCTTCGGCACCGGCCTCTACGACCGCGAAGGCGGCCTGCAGGCGGGCAAGGCCAAGACGTACGACGTCACGGTCACCCGCACCACCGGTCCCAAGGGTGCGCTCGCGCACACGCTGAACTGGAAGTACAACGACGGGACCTTCCGTCTGCTCGGCGGCGACCTGGTCCGGCTGCCGCTGAACCAGCCGGTCACCGTCACCGTCCAGGCCCGTCCCAAGACGGCCGGCGTGCACAGCGCCATCCTGGAGGCGGACGACCCGCGCACCGAGGGCATCGACAAGCAGATCCTCTCGACCGTGGTCGTCTCCAAGCCGCTCGCGAAGCCCGCGTACAGCTTCTCGGCCGCCGGCTCGGTGCAGCGCAACAGCCACACGTCGTACTTCGTCACGGTGCCGGAGGGCGCGAAGACCCTCGAGGTCGCGCTCGGCGGGCTGGCCGACAAGAGCCAGACCCGGTTCATCGGCATCCACCCCTACGGTGTGCCGGTCGACGACAGCTCGACGATCAACTGCTACCCGAACTACCCGAACCCGGCCAACACCTGCCGCCCGGACCTGCGCTCGTACCCCGAGCCCACGCCCGGTGTCTGGGAGATCGAGGTCGAGTCGCGCCGTACGTCCCCGCTGCTGGACAACCCGTACAAGCTGGACGTCACGGTGCTGGGCGCCACCTTCGACCCGGCCGTGCAGACGCTCCCCGAGGCGAAGGTCGGCACGCCGGCCCCCGTCGAGTGGAAGGTCACGAACGACTTCGCGCCGATCGACGGCAAGCTCGCCG
Organism: Streptomyces sp. CA-251247; assembly: GCF_050952975.1. Classification (NCBI taxonomy): domain Bacteria; kingdom Bacillati; phylum Actinomycetota; class Actinomycetes; order Kitasatosporales; family Streptomycetaceae; genus Streptomyces; species Streptomyces sp. CA-251247. The sequence continues at coordinate 2,867,623 of NZ_CP191861.1, forward strand.
GCGGCTCGCTGGGCTCCGCCAAGGTCGCCCGGCCGTCCATCGGCCAGGGTGAGTCGCAGGAGTCCACGGTCACCGTCGGAGAGGGCGTCGAGCGTCTGGACGTCGCCATCGGCGGCGTCTCGGACACCAACGCCGACCTGGACCTGTCGGTCTTCCTCGACGGCGTGCTCGTCGGCCAGGCCGCCGACGCGGACTCCGAGGAGGCCGTCAGCCTGCTGAAGCCCGCCGCGGGCACGTACACCGTCGTGGTCGACGGCTACGCCGTCCCGGCCGGCACCACCGAGTACGACTACCGCGATGTGTTCTTCGCGCCGTCGCTCGGCGAGGTCAAGGTCCCCTCCACCCCGGTCAAGCTGGCCAACGGCGCCTCGGCGCAGGTCACGGCCGAGGTCGTGGTGGCCGGTGCGGCTCCCGAGGGACGTCAGTTCTTCGGCGAGGTGCGCCTGGAGAACGCGCGCGGCACCGCCGCGGGCGCCGGCAGCGTCGTGATCGAGAAGGTCACGCCGTAACCACCGGATGAAGCGAACAGGGGCGGGCGTCCGGCAACGGGCGCCCGCCCTTCGCCATGTCCCGCCCGTCGCCTGTCCCCGCCCGTCGCCTGTCCTGCCCTCCACCATGTCCTGTGTCACACATTCCGCCCTTCGGACAATGGATTGGACAAGGCGCCCGGTGGCATACGCATCATGGAGCACCACCCAGGCCAGCGAAGATGCACGAAAAGGTACGAAGGAGACGTCCGTGAGGGTCGGAATCGTCGGAGCCACCGGTCAGGTCGGCACAGTCATGCGCAAGATCCTCGCCGAGCGGAAGTTCCCGGTCGACGAGCTGCGGCTGTTCGCCTCGGCCCGTTCGGCCGGTTCCACGATCACGTGGGAAGGCCGCGACATCACCGTCGAGGACGCGGCCGCCGCCGACTACTCCGGTCTGGACATCGTGCTCTTCTCCGCCGGCGGCGCGACCTCCAAGGCGCTCGCCGAGAAGGTCGCGTCCCAGGGTGCCGTCGTGATCGACAACTCCTCGGCCTGGCGTCGCCACCCCGAGGTGCCGCTGGTCGTCTCCGAGGTCAACCCGCACGCGATCAAGGACCGCCCGAAGGGCATCATCGCCAACCCGAACTGCACGACGATGGCCGCGATGCCGGTCCTCAAGCCGCTGCACGTCGAGGGCAGCCTCACCTCCCTGGTGGCCACCACCTACCAGGCCGTCTCCGGTTCCGGCGTCGCCGGTGTCGCCGAGCTGGACGGCCAGGTGAAGCAGACGGTCGAGCGCGCCGCCGAGCTCACCCACGACGGCGAGGCCGTCGACTTCCCCGAGCCGGGCGTCTACAAGCGGCCCATCGCCTTCAATGTCCTGCCGCTCGCGGGCAACCTGGTCGACGACGGCTCCTTCGAGACCGACGAGGAGCAGAAGCTCCGCCACGAGTCGCGCAAGATCCTGGAGATCCCCGAGCTCAAGGTCTCCGGCACCTGTGTGCGCGTGCCCGTCTTCTCCGGCCACTCGGTGCAGGTCAACGCCCGCTTCGAGCGGCCCGTGAGTGTCGAGCGCGCCTACGAGCTGCTCGAGCACGCCGCGGGCGTGGAGCTCTCGGAGATCCCGACGCCGCTCCAGGCGGCCGGCAAGGACGCCTCGTACGTGGGCCGCATCCGGGTCGACGAGACCGTCGACAACGGCCTGGCGCTGTTCCTGTCCAACGACAACCTCCGCAAGGGCGCGGCACTGAACGCCGTGCAGATCGCGGAGCTGGTGGCGGACGAGCTGCGCGGCTAGGGCCTGTCGACGAGGCCCTCATCGCCTCAGGCGGCCCGGGGCCGCCGCACCTCGAAGTGGAAGCAGCCGTACTCGACGGCACGTACGTGCACCAGCGCGACGGCCGGGTCGGCGAAGGCTTCCGCGATCGCCGCGTCGAAGGCTTCGGTGGCCGCCTCCGGGATCTCCAGGAGGCGGCCTCCTGCTATCCGGCCGTCGGCGTCGTAGCGGCGCAGTGTGCGCAGCGCACCCGGCCGGGCGAAGGGGTAGCCGTCCCGGGGCGCGGGCCCCTCGCACTCCTCGGCGTGGATGAAGACGGGTCCCTGCTCGTCGTACGCGCCGGGCCGCGCCCAGCTCTCGGCGGCCCAGCGGCGAAGCGGGGCGTACGAGACGAGGGCGATGGACTCGCCCACCCTGCTGGGGCGGAGGCAGCAGCGCAGCGGTGCGCCGCCCTCCGGATCGCTGAAGGGCTCGCAGGCGTGGCCCGCGTCGTCGGCGGCGCGGAGCTGCCGCAGGGCGGCCAGTTCGACGGCTCGGACGGTCCACCGTGCGGGTGCTGCCGCCGCGGGTGCGGGTGTCAGGGGTGTCTGTGTCATGGCTTCAGCGTGGCGCTGTACGGGCCCGGTTTCCGGCGGGATTCGGACGTCACGTTCGCCTGTGTCAGTGGGGCCCGCGCGACGGGCCCGCGCCCGCGTCGCCGGGGCCCGACGTTCTGCGATAGGCCGCGTCGATGGAGGCCAGTTCCTCCGCGGTGAGCACGTCCTCCACGCGCTCGAAGCCGTCCGGGGCGCGCTCGGCCACTGCCTGGAGCAGCCGGTCGGCGGGCATCTCGCGCATCGCGCGCACCAGGGCACCGGTCAGCGGGGCGCGCTCGCTCTCGTACGCCCGCAGCGCGGAGGGCACGGACGCGGCGGACCTCAGGGCGCGGGCCAGCGCCCGTGCGTCGAGCACCGCCTGCGAGCCGCCGTTCGAGCCGATCGGGTACATCGGGTGGGCCGCGTCCCCGAGCAGCGTCACCCGGCCGCGGCCCCAGCCCTCCAGCGGATCGCGGTCGGCCATCGGGTACTCCAGGATCTCCTCGGTCCCGGCCAGCATGGCCGGCACATCGAGCCCGAGCCGCTCCAGCTTCCAGTCCGCGTAGTGCGCGAGGACATCGGCGAGCCGTCCGGTGCGGTTCCACGCGGCGCCTTCGACCGGGCCGCCCTCGGCGACCCGGACCTCGCACACCCAGTTGAGCAGTGCCTCCCCGCGCTCCTCGGCGCGGCGCGAGATGGGGTAGACGACCAGCTTGGCCGTGGCGTTGCTGCCCACGATGGCCATCGTGCGGCCGCCGAGGAACGGCTCGGCGCGTACCGTGCCGCGCCACATCCGGACGCCGTTCCAGAGCGGGAGCCGCTGCTCGCCGGGGTGCAGCAGGGCGCGCACCCGGGAGTGCAGCCCGTCGGCTCCGATCAGTGCCTCCGCCCGCTCGGTGGTGCGGGCGCCGGTCACCGTCGACCGCAGGAGGACGCGCAGCCCGTCCGCGTTCTCCTCGAAGCCGTCGAGAGCCGTGCCGGTGCGCACGGCGTCCACTCCGAGCCGGTCCCGGACAGCCTCGTGCAGCAGGGCCTGGAGCTCGCCGCGGTGGAGCGAGTACTGCGGCCGGAGATGGCCCTGTGCGAGGCCGCGGGGCTCGGACCAGATGCGGTTGCCGTACCGGTCGAAGTGCGCCATCTCGGCGGTGGGCACGGCGACCCGGGCGAGGGCGTCGCCGAGGCCGAGGGCGGTGAGTTCCTCGACGGCGTGCGGCAGCAGATTGATGCCGACGCCGATCGGCCGGAGCTCCGCCGCCGCCTCGACCAGCCGGACCCGTATCCCTGCCCGGTGCAGGGCGAGGGCGGTGGTGAGCCCTCCGATCCCTGCCCCCGCGACGAGCACGTCGACACCCATATCGCTCCCCCTCAGGTCCCCGGTCCCCCGCAGCGTACTGGCGCGGGTGCACGGCGCCCTTACTCACAGGCGGTGGACCGGGGCACCGTGAAAAGATGGGTGGAACTGTCACGAACCGAGGAGATGACCGCGTGCCTGGCACGAATCTGACCCGCGAAGAGGCGCAGCAGCGGGCGCGCCTGCTGACCGTGGACTCGTACGAGATCGATCTCGATCTGAGCGGTGCGCAGGAGGGCGGGACCTACCGGTCCGTGACCACCGTGCGCTTCGACTCCGCCGAGGACGGCGCGGAGAGCTTCATCGATCTGGTCGCCCCGGCGGTCCACGAGGTCGTGCTGAACGGCAAGGCGCTGGACGTCGCCGCCGTGTTCCGCGACTCGCGCATCGCGCTGAAGCATCTGCACGCCGGGCGCAACGAGCTGCGGGTGGTCGCCGACTGCTCGTACACCAACACCGGTGAGGGCCTGCACCGTTTCGTCGATCCGGTGGACCAGCAGGCGTATCTCTACACGCAGTTCGAGGTACCGGACGCCCGCCGGGTGTTCGCCGGCTTCGAGCAGCCGGACCTCAAGGCGACGTTCCGGTTCACGGTGACCGCCCCCGAGGGCTGGACCGTGATCTCCAACTCGCCGACGCCGGAACCGGAGGACAACGTCTGGCGCTTCGAGCCGACGCCCCGGATCTCCACGTACATCACGGCGCTCATCGTCGGTCCGTACCACGCGGTCCACAGCTCGTACGAGAAGGACGGCCAGTCCGTCCCGCTGGGCATCTACTGCCGGCCCTCGCTGGCCGAGTTCCTGGACGCGGACGCGATCTTCGAGGTCACCCGGCAGGGCTTCGACTGGTTCCAGGAGAAGTTCGACTACGCGTACCCCTTCGCCAAGTACGACCAGCTCTTCGTCCCCGAGTTCAACGCGGGCGCGATGGAGAACGCGGGCGCGGTGACCATCCGCGACCAGTACGTCTTCCGCTCCAAGGTGACGGACGCGGCGTACGAGGTACGGGCCGAGACCATCCTGCACGAGCTCGCCCACATGTGGTTCGGCGACCTCGTCACCATGGAGTGGTGGAACGACCTGTGGCTGAACGAGTCGTTCGCCACCTACACCTCCATCGCCTGCCAGGCCGCCGCGCCCGGCTCCCGCTGGCCGCACTCGTGGACCACGTTCGCGAACTCGATGAAGACGTGGGCGTACCGGCAGGACCAACTGCCGTCCACGCACCCGATCATGGCCGAGATCGGTGACCTGGACGACGTCCTGGTCAACTTCGACGGCATCACGTACGCCAAGGGCGCCTCGGTGCTCAAGCAGCTCGTCGCGTACGTCGGCGAGGACGAGTTCTTCCGCGGTGTGCAGGCGTACTTCAAGGCGCACGCCTTCGGCAACACCCGGCTGACCGACCTGCTCGGCGCGCTGGAGGAGACCTCCGGCCGGGATCTCCGGACCTGGTCGCAGAAGTGGCTCCAGACGGCCGGCATCAACATCCTGCGCCCGGAGATCGAGCTGTCGGACGAGGGCCACGTCACCTCCTTCTCCGTACGCCAGGAGGCCCCCGCGCTGCCCGCCGGCGCCAAGGGCGAGCCCATCCTGCGCCCGCACCGGATCGCGATCGGCTGCTACGACCTCGACGCCGCCGGCAAGCTGGTGCGCACGAGCCGGATCGAGCTGGACGTCGACGGCGAGCTCACCGATGTGCCCTTCCCACAGAACACCCGCCGCCCCGCGGTGATCCTGCTCAACGACGACGACCTGACGTACGCGAAGGTCCGGCTCGACGAGGAGTCGCTGAAGGTCGTCACCGAGCACCTCGGCGACTTCACCGAGTCGCTCCCGCGCGCGCTGTCCTGGGCCTCCGCCTGGGACATGACCCGCGACGGCGAACTGCCGGCCCGCGCCTATCTGTCGCTGGTCCTGTCGGGTATCGGCAAGGAGTCGGACATCGGTGTGGTCCAGTCGCTGCACCGCCAGGTGAAGCTGGCGATCGACCTGTACGGCGCGCCCGAGTGGCGCGAGGCGGGCCTGACCCAGTGGACCGACGCCACCCTCGCGCACCTGCGGGCCGCCGAGGCGGGCAGCGACCACCAGCTGGCCTGGGCACGGGCGTTCGCCGCGACGGCTCGGACCCCGCAGCAGCTCGATCTGCTCCAGGCGCTGCTGGACGGCACCGAGTCGGTCGAGGGCCTGGCCGTGGACACCGAGCTGCGCTGGGCGTTCGTGGAGCGCCTGGCCTCGGTGGGGCTGCTGGAGGAGGACGAGATCGCGGCGGAGTACGAGCGGGACAAGACGGCCGCCGGCGAGCGCCATGCGACGACCGCGCGTTCCGCCCGGCCGACGCCGGAGGCCAAGGCCGAGGCGTGGGCGTCCGTCGTGGAGAGCGACAAGCTGCCCAACTCCATGCAGGAGTCGGTGATCGCGGGCTTCGTCCAGAGCGACCAGCGCGAACTGCTCGCCCCGTACGCGGAGAAGTTCTTCTCCTCGGTCAAGGGCGTGTGGGAGTCCCGCAGCCACGAGATGGCCCAGCAGATCGCGGTCGGTCTCTACCCGTCCCTCCAGGTCTCCCAGGACACACTGGACACCACCGACGCCTGGCTGGACTCCGCGGAGCCGAACGCGGCGCTCCGGCGGCTGATCTCGGAGTCGCGCGCCGGTGTGGAGCGGGCGCTGAGGGCGCAGGCGGCCGACGCGGCCTCCGCCTCCGCGTAGCAGGACAGTCAGCTCAGGCCGTTGACCGGCCGCGGCGGTCCGTACGCACCGGACCGCCGCGGTGACTTTCCAGCGACGGCCGCGCTTCGGGCGCCCGGACCGCAGGGTCCGGGCGCCTTCGCGTTCTCCGGGGGCGGGTCGTCGCCTCAGACCGCGCGCAGGCCGCCCGGCCGGCGCCCGGTGAGGCGGTCCAGGGCAGTGGCCGTGGCCTCGTCGGCCGGGAGATGGATCAGCAGGCGCTGGTCGTCGTCGGCCGGCAGCTCCAGCATCTCGTGGGCGAGGCGCAGTTCGCCCGCCTCGGGGTGGGCCCACCGGGTCACGCCCGTCGACCTCGGCAGACCCGGGAGACTCTCCACACGCCCCGAGAAGCCGGTGCCCGCAGTGAGCGCCAACTCGTCGGCGAGGAGGGCGATATGGGGGTCGGCGCGGAACGGGCCCTCCTTGAGCGTGGCGACCAGTTCGTCCGCGACACGGTCCCAGCCGGGGTAGAGCGTCCGTGCCCGCTCGTCGGTGAACACGAAGCGCGCCAGATTGGGCGGAGTGCCGTCCAGCAGTCCGACGGGTCCGGCGAGACGGGCGTACCCGTCCGTCCAGGCGAGCTGGTCGCTCAGCCGGTTCAGCAGCACGGCAGGCGCGGGCTCCAGCCGCTCCAGCAGGGCGCGGACGGTAGGGCGGACCGTTCTGCTCGGTCCCGCGTCCCCACGGCAGGTGAACCCGCCGTCCGCCGCCTTGATCAGCCGGTGCAGATGCATGCGTTCGGCCGGGGTGAGCCGCAGCGCATCGGCGAGCGCGGACAGCACCTGCGGTGACGGCCTGCGGTCGCGCCCCTGCTCCAGCCGGGTCACGTACTCGACACTCACGCCCGCGAGCGTGGCCACCTCGGAGCGGCGCAGACCGGGCGTACGGCGGCGGGAGCCGGCCGGCAGGCCCACCTCGGCGGGTGTGACGGCTTCGCGGCGCGTCCGCAGGAACAGGCCGAGCTCGTTGTCACTCACCTTTCGAACGTAACAGCCGTGGCCGGCCGGATCGTGGCCCTGCCACTACCAGCATCGGCCCGGTCTTCCTGGCACGGGCGCCGGAGCGCAGGTTGGTGGGACATCCCGGCCCGACCGGCCGGCCCGTTCGACAAGGAGCACCTCATGTCCGATGCGACTCTTCAGCTCGCGGTGATCATCGGCAGTGTCCGGGAGGGGAGGTTCGGCCCGGTGGTGGCGCGCTGGTTCGCCGAACAGGCCGAGCAGCACGGCGCGTTCGCCGTCGATGTGATCGACCTGGCGGATACGCCGCTGCCGCTGGAACTGCCGCCCGCGCCTCCCGCGCTGGAGCCTCACATGGCCCGCCCGGAAGGGATGGCGGACCTGACGCGGCGACTCGGGGCGGCGGACGCGGTCGTCGTGGTGACGCCCGAGTACAACCGCAGTTTCCCGGCGTCCCTGAAGGCGGCCGTCGACTGGCACTACACCCAATGGCAGGCCAAGCCGGTCGGCTTCGTGGGCTACAGCGGGGGCAGCGGCGGCATTCTGGCGATGGAACAACTGCGCCAGGTCTTCGGGGAACTGCACGCGCACACGCTGCGGGACGTCGTGTCCTTCCCGCGCTACTACCTGCTGTTCGACCAGGACGGCACGCTCAAGGAGCCCGAGGGCCCGGCGGGGGCGGCGAAGGTGATGCTGGACCGGCTGCTGTGGTGGGGCTCGGTGCTGCGGGACGCCCGGCGTGAGAGGCCGTTCACGGCCGAGCTCTAGGGAGTGTCCGCAGGGCATGCCGTCGGACCGGCGTCAGTCCGGCCGTCCCGCGGCCACGCTCGTCAGCGCCTCGAGCACCCTCCCGGCGCCCCGCCCCTCCTCCGCTCCCCTGCGCACCGCCGCCACGACGTGCCGCCGCGGCTGGTCGGCGGTCGGCGCCCGCAACACCACGCCCGGCCGCGCGTCCCGCTCCGCCGTCGCCATCCTGGGGACCAGCGCGACGCCCATCCCCGCCTCGACCATCGCGAGGATCGCCGTCCAGCCCGCGGCCGAGTGCGCCTGTTCGGGGACGAAGCCCGCGGCCTCGCACGCCGCGAGCGTGATCTCGGACCACGGCCCGCTGCCGCCGAAGATCCAGGGCTCGCCGGACAGATCCGCCAGCCGCAGGGCCGGCGCCGTGGCCAGCGGGTGACCGGCGGGCAGGGCGACGTCCAGGGGGTCGGCGAGCAGTGGGACGCGGCTGAACTTCGGGTCGCGCGCGGTCGGCGCATGCGCGGCCAGCGACAGGGCCACGTCCACCTCACCGGCGAGCAGCAGGTCGTAGGCCTCCGCGGCTTCCGCCTCGCGGACGCGTACCTCCAGTGCCGGGTGGTCGCTGCGCAGCCGCTGGACCGCCGGAACGACCAGTGCGGGCACGGCCGTCGAGAAGGCGGCAAGGCGCACCTCCCCCACCTCGCCGTGCAGATAGCCGGTCAACTCGGCTTCCGCCCGTTCCAGTTGGGCGAAGACGGCCTCCGCGTGCCGCAGGACGAGATGAGCGGCGTCGGTGAGCCGGACGCGGCGGCCGTGCGCCTCCAGCAGCGGAACGCCCAGCTGCCGGGCGAGGTTGGCGAGCTGCTGCGAGACGGCCGAGGGGGTCATCAGCAGCGCCTCGGCGGTGGCCGTCACGGTCCCCCGCTCGCCCAGCGTGCGGAGGATCCGGAGCTTCCTGATGTCCCACTCGGTCATGTCCGCACCGTATCCGGGGCGCGGCCCTGCCCCGCACTACCGTTTCATCGCGTACGTGGTGAAGATCATCCCGTTGTCGAAGACCCGGCTGCTCGTCACCGCGAGGTCGCTCACGGCGAAGCCCGCCGAGAACATGGGGATACCGGCGCCGAGGAGCACGGGGTAGGTCTTCACATGCAGTTCGTCGATCTCCTCGCGCAACTGCCCCGCGAGGTCTCCGCCGCCGCAGAGGTAGATGTCCAGGCCGTCCTCCGCCTTGAGGTCGCGGACCGCGGCGACCGGGTCCGCGGGGACCAACTCCACCGCCGGGTCGGGCGACGCCGTCAGGCTGCGGGAGACGACGTACTGCCGCATATGGGCGTAGGGGCTGGTCACGCCCATGTCCAGCGCGGGCTGGTAGGTGCCGCGGCCCATCAGCAGGGTGTCGAAGCGGACGTTCTCCGCGTGCTCGATGCCGAGCAGCCGGCGTATGTGCGTGGGGAGGGTCTCGGGGTACTCCGTTGTCGCGTACCGGGTGAACTCCTCACTGATCGGATAGATGTTGCCGTCGCCGGCGGGGTCGGCGATGAAGCCGTCGACGGAGGAGGCGATGTAGTACACGAGCTTGCGCAAACCGGGTCCTGTTCGTCGGGGAACGATGGGCGGGCCAGAACTCCTGACCACGACACTCATAGTGCTCCGTCCGTAGTGGTCAGCGCAAGGCCCTTTCCCGCACCATCACCGGCCCTTGCTCGACCCCAGCGCCACGCCGCCGAGGATCAGGGCCATGCACAGGAGTTGCAGCGGCCCCGTCGGCTCGTCGAGCAGGGCGAAGGAAAGAGCCGCCACGCACACGGGCTGGAGGTAGTAGACGATTCCGGCGCGGGCCGCGCCGATGAGGGCGATGGCCTTGTTCCATGCGAAGAAGGCGATCGCGGAGGAGAAGACCCCGACGTACACCAGCGGCCCTGCGGTGCCCGCCGTCACCGTGAAGCCGCCCTGGACGGCGAGGCTGACGCCGTACGCCGGGGCCAGCATCAGCGCGCCGAGGACGAACGTCGCGAACAGAAAGGCCAGGCCGCCGATCTCGGCGGGCCGCCGTCGCAGCAGGACGCTGTACGAGGCGAAGCTGAGCGCGGCTGCGAACATCCACAGATCACCGGCGCCGAACGACGGAATCGGGGACCCGTCGCCGACGAGCAGCAGAACGCCCAGCAGGGCGACCGTCATCCCGGTCACCCGGCGGGGTCCGAGCCGCCGGCCGCCGAGGCGTTCGTACACCGCCATCACCACGGGCGACGCGGCCATGATCATGCCCATGTTCCCCGCGGTCGTGGTCACTCCGGCCTGGTTGACGAGCGTGTTGTAGACCGTGACGCCGAGGAGTGCGGCGAGGGTGATCCGGCCGAAGTGGCGGCGGATCAGGGCCCGTTGCCGCCAGGTCTCGCGTGCCGCGAACGGCGCCACGGCGACGATCGCCACCACCCAGCGCCAGAAGGCGGCCTGCACCGGGGGAACCGTGTCGTGGAGGGCCCGCGAGGTGACGAAGCTCCCCGACCAGACGACCGTCGCGACGGCGGCGAGCAGGAGCCCGGGCCCGGAGGCCCGCCGCACCCTCTCCGCCGCCGTTGTCGCCTCGCTGCTGCGGACGTGGTCATGGTCGAGGACTGTCATCGGCTGTCACGCACCTCTCCCCCGAAGGGGTCGACTGGGGTTACGTGATCCACCGTCGCAGCGAGGGAATGCTTAGGTCCATCGAAAACTTTCGATCATTCCTTGAAGGGAAACTGAACGATGCGAGGGTGCTGAGACGCGTCAGGGCACGACAAGGGCGCCCCAGGGGTGCGTGCGCACCCCGGGGGCGCCCCGGAGAATGTCGGTGCAGCTACCTGCCGGTCAGGTCTGCTTCTTGGACTTGTCGAGCACCATCACCAGGCCCACGATCAGCAGGAAGATGCCCACCGGCGCGGCGACGAACAGCCCCAGCGTCTCGGCGACACTCAGGCCCGGGCCCGGGTCGTCGCCGTCGTCACGCATCGAGGCGACCGCGGGCGACGACAGGAGCAGCATCATCAGCGTCGTACCGGCCGCGACGGCGCCGGCGCGCAAAGCGTTCTTCTTGTCCACGGTGCCAAAAGTAGCGAACGCCTAACGCGGGCGCGCGTCCGGGGGTGCCGTACGGGGACCGAAGACCTCCATCAGCGCATGCAGCCGGGGTGAGGCGGCCAGCTCCTCCAGCGTCACCGGGTGGCCCTCGGCGTCCGCGACCGGCAGCCGCCAGTTCGGGTACTGGTCCCAGGTGCCGGGCAGATTCTGCGGACGCCGGTCCCCCACGGCGTCGGGCAGCCAGACCCCGACCATCCGGGCGGGTGTCCGCAGCAGGAAGCGGTAGACCGCGCGGATCTGCCCCTCCTCGTCGCTCGTGCCTTCGGGCAGCAGACCGAGGCCGCTGAGCAGCGCGAGCCATTCGCCGACGTCCGCCAGCTCCTCCGTACGCTCCTGCTCCAGGGGACGGGTGAGCAGACCGAGCCGGTGGCGCAGCTCCACGTGCTCACCGGTCAGCCGGGCCGCGGTGGAGGGCAGATCGTGGGTCGTGGCGGTGGCCACGCAGCCCTCGCGCCACTGTTCGGGCGGCAGCGGGCGGCCGGTGCGCGCCCAGTCCCGTTCGAACCAGAGCACGGAGGTACCCAGCACACCGCGGCGGGTGAGGGCCTCCCGGACGCCCGGCTCGACGGTGCCGAGGTCCTCCCCGATGACCACGGCCCCGGCGCGGTGGGCCTCCAGCACGAGCACGGCCAGCATCGCCTCGGCGTCGTAGCGGACGTAGGTGCCCTCGGTGGGCGGACTGCCCTCGGGGACCCACCAGAGCCGGAACAGGCCCATGACGTGGTCGATGCGCAGGGCACCGGCGTTCTTCAGGAGGCCGCGCAGCAGACCGCGGTACGGGGCGTATCCGGAGGCGGCGAGCACGTCGGGCCGCCACGGGGGCAGCCCCCAGTCCTGGCCGCGTGCGTTGAAGGCGTCCGGCGGCGCGCCGACCGACATCCCGGCGGCGAAGGCGTCCCGCTGGGCCCAGGCGTCCGCGCCGCCCGGATGCACGCCGACGGCCAGGTCGTGGACGATGCCGACGCCCATACCCGCCTCGCGTGCCGCCTGTCCCGCCGCGGCCAGCTGCTGGTCGGTGAGCCAGGCGAGCCGGCAGTGGAAGTCGACCCGGTCCATCAGCTCGTACCGGGCACGGGCGGTCTCCGCCGAGCGGGGGTCCTTGAGCTCCTCGGGCCAGGCGTGCCAGTCCGCGCCGTGCACCTCGGCGAGGGCGCACCAGGTGGCGTGGTCCTCCAGCGCCCGGCCCTGGGCGGACAGGAAGTCCCAGTAGGCGGCGCGGCGGCCGGGCCCGAGCGGCACGCGCTGGACCAGGTCCAGGGCTTCGCGCTTCAGCTCCCACACCGCGTCCCGGTCGATCAACGCCCCCTTCTGGAGCACGGCCGCGCGCAGTCCGGCGGCCTTCTCGCGCAGCTCGCCCAGCCGTTCGCGGGCGCGCTCGTCCACGTATCCGTACTCGGGGATGTTCTCGATGCGCAGATGGACGGGGTCGGGGAAACGGCGGGACGAGGGCCGGTACGGCGAGGGGTCCGTGGGCGCTCCGGGCACGGCCGCGTGCAACGGGTTGACCTGCACGAAGCCGGCGCCGAGCGCGCGGCCGGACCAGGTCGCGAGCTCGGCCAGGTCCCCGAGGTCGCCCATCCCCCAGGAACGGTCGGAGAGCAGGGAGTAGAGCTGGACCAGGAAGCCGTGGGAACGGCCGTCGGGCTGCGGTACCCCGGCGGGTGCGACGACGAGCGCGCTGCGGGCGGTGCGGCCGTCGGGCGCCTCGGCCCGCAACTGGTGGACACCGCAAGGCAGTTCCGCCCAGGACGGAGCGACGGCCTCGGCCTGCCCCGCGGTGACCTCGGCCTGACCGGCGGATGCGGGACCGTGCTCGGCAGACGCGTCACCGGCCTCGGGGGGCCCTGCTTTGTCCTCCGCGCGCCCGGCCGGCCACTCGACGGCCGGCTCGTCGTCCGCGGCGTCCTCGATGTCGATGCGCAGCGCCGTGCCCGCGGGCAGCTCGGCGAGCGCGCGCGGCAGGGAGAAGGGCGCGGTGTCCTCGCGCCACAGGACCACGGTCGGGGGCAGCAGCCGGCTCGCTGCGACGGATTCGGCATGGTCCAGCGCGTCCCGGACGGCCGTGTCGTCGGACGCGTCGACGCCGAGCGCGGCGAGGACGGCGACGACCGTGGCCTCGGGAACGGGGACGGTCACACCCTCCGAGGGCGTGTGGTCGGTGGCGACTCCGTGCAGCGCGGCGAGCCGGGCAAGGCCCATTCAGACTCCTGGGGACTCCGTGCCGCCGGCGGTCCGGGCGGCGGTCGGCTCGCTGGTGAGGGGCGTGATGTCGGCGAGCGGGGGTTCGCTGGTCAGGGGGGCTACGTCGGGAAGCGGGGGTTCACTGGTCAGCGGGCCGGGGCCCGGGACCTGTTTGGACAGGGCGGAAAGCAGCAGATGAGCGGATGCGGCCACGACGGTCACTCCAAACTGACGGTAACGGGTCACACGAGCCCTACCCAGCGGGCGCGACGGCAGACGTGTCGAGGCCCTCCTCGTGTTTCCTGTCACATCCCGTTCCGGCGGCCCCAGTTGGATCACACCGCCCATACCGCCCGGCAAAAGGTGTACAACGGCCACGTGCATTGACACCCTCCGTGCGGTGGTGGTGGGCTCGAACCGACCGGTACGGCAAGGGGACGAGGGGAGACCGGCGTGCGGCTCGCGCGCAGCAGGCGTACGGCCACGGCTGTCGCCGTCGCCGTCATCGGAGGTCTTCTCGGGGGTGCGCAGGGCGCGGTCGCCGCGCCGGGCGACCCCGGCACCCCCGCCCGTACGGCCAAGGACCCCGAGGGCGAGTCGGCGCTGCCCGCCGTGTGGCCGCGTCCGCAGCGGATGGCGGCCGCCGGGCCCGCGATACCGCTCGGCGACGAGGCGACGGTCCTCGCCGGCGAAGGCGCGGATCCCCACGCCGTGGAGCTGGCGCAGCAACTGCTGCGCGACGCGGGCGTACGCACCCTCTACACCACGGCACCGGGCCGCGGCCCGGTCGTGCGCGTCGGCGGGACGGGCGCCCAGGACGCCCTGCGCGCCCTGCGCTCGCCCGAACGCACCGACCTGCCCGCGGGCGGCTACCGGATCGCCGTCGGCACCGTCCAGGGCCGTGACACGGTCGCGCTCGACGGCATCGGCGAGGACGGTCTGTTCCACGGCGTCCAGACGCTGCGGCAGCTGATCACCGAGCGCCGGGGCGGTGCGGCGGCGGGCAGGGCCGTCGCGGGAGTCCTCGTACGCGACTGGCCGGGCACGGCGGTGCGCGGGATGACGGAGGGCTTCTACGGGCAGCCGTGGAGCCACCGCCGGCGCCTCGCCCAGATCGACTTCATGGGCCGCACCAAGCAGAACCGGTACCTCTACGCCCCGGGCGACGACCTGTTCCGGCAGGCGCGCTGGCGCGACCCCTACCCGGCGGCCCAGCGCGCCGAGTTCCGCGAACTGGCCGAGCGGGCGCGGCGCAACCACATCACCCTCGCCTGGGCCGTCGCGCCCGCGCAGGAGATGTGCATGGCCGAGGACGGCGACATCAAGGCGCTGAACCGCAAGATCGACGCCATGTGGGCGCTGGGTGTGCGGGCGTTCCAGCTCCAGTTCCAGGACGTCAGCTACAGCGAATGGCACTGCGGCGCGGACGCGGACGCCTTCGGCTCGGGCCCGGAGGCGGCGGCGCGCGCGCAGGCCCGGGTGGCCGGCGCGGTGGCCCGGCATCTGGCGGAGCGGCACCCGGACGCCGCACCGCTGTCGCTGATGCCGACGGAGTTCTACCAGGACGGCGCCACCGACTACCGGCGGGCGCTGGCCGAGAAGCTCGACAGCCGCGTCCAGGTGGCGTGGACGGGTGTCGGCGTCGTGCCGCGCACCATCACGGGGCAGGAACTGACCGGCGCGCGCGAGGCGTTCAAGCACCCGCTCGTCACCATGGACAACTACCCGGTCAACGACTACGCGCAGGACCGGATCTTCCTCGGGCCCTACACCGGCCGGGAGCCCGCGGTGGCGACCGGCTCCGTCGCCCTGCTGGCCAACGCGATGGAGCAGGCGTCCGCCTCCCGCATCCCGCTGTTCACCGCCGCGGACTACGCCTGGAACCCGAAGGGGTACCGGCCGCAGGAGTCCTGGCGGGCCGCGATAAACGACCTCGCGGGCGGCGACGCGAAGACCCGTGAGGCCCTCACCGCCCTGGCGGGCAATCACGCCTCGTCCATCCTCAGCCCCACCGAGTCCGGCTACCTCCAGCCGCTCCTGAACGACTTCTGGCGCACGCGCACCGGCACGGACGCCGCCGCCCGGGACCGGGCGGCCGCCGCGCTGCGCGCGGCCTTCACCGTGATGCGGGAGGCGCCCGAGCGGCTGAAGCGCCCCGCCGACGGGCTGCTGGACGACGAAGTGCGCCCGTGGCTGGAGCAGTTGGCGCGCTACGGACGGGCCGGTGAGCTCTCCGTCGACATGCTCCAGGCGCAGTCCCGCGGCGACGGCGCCACCGCCTGGCGCGCCTCGCTGGACCTGGAGCCGCTGCGCAAGCAGCTGGCGGCCGGCCAGGTCACGGTCGGCAAGGGGGTGCTGAAGCCCTTCGTGGACCGGGCCGTGAAGGAGTCGGCGTCCTGGACGGGCGCGGACCGCGTCGCCGGCACCGCCGGCGAGGACACCGTCCGCCTCGGCCGTGCCCGTCCGGTGGGCGCGGTCACCGCGATGACCGCACCGGGCACCGCGCCCGGCCGGCTGGAGGCACACGTCCCCGGCGAGGGCTGGCGCCCGCTCGCCGCCCTCTCGCCGAGCGGCTGGACCCAGGCCGACGCGAAGGGCCTGCGGGCGGACGCGGTGCGCGCCGTCGCGGACGGTGCCGAGCCCGTGGCCGTACGGTCCCTGGTGCCGTGGTTCGCCGACGAGCCGCCCGCCGGGCTGGACCTGGTGCGCGACGAGACCGACGCGGAGATCGGCGGCGGCCCGCAGCGGGCCGGGGTCCGGCTGACCCCGCAGCGGCCCGGCGAGGTGCGCGGAACGCTCACGGCCAAGGCCCCGGCCGGGATCAAGGTGACGGTGCCGAAGGAGACGACGGTCCCGCGCGGGCTGCGCACGACCGTGCCGGTCGAGGTCTCCGTCCCGGCGGGGACGCCGGCCGGCGAGTACCGGGTGCCGCTCTCCTTCGCCGGCCAGGAGCGCACGCTGACGGTGCGCGCCTATCCGCGCACCGGGGGTCCGGACCTGGCGCGGGAGAGCGGCGCCGCCGCGTCCTCGTCGGGCGACGAGACGCCGGACTTCCCGGCCCCGGCCGCGGTCGACGGCGATACCAAGACCCGCTGGTCCTCCCCCGCGGAGGACGGCGCCTGGTGGCAGCTGGAGCTGGCCCGCCCGGCCCGCGTCGGCCGGGTGGTGCTGCACTGGCAGGACGCGTACGCGAAGAAGTACCGCATCCAGGTCTCGGCGGACGGCCGCACCTGGCGCACCGCGGCGACGGTCCAGGACGGCAGCGGCGGACGCGAGTCGGTCCGCATGGACGCGCGCGACACCCGCTTCGTCCGGGTCCAGGGCGAGGCGCGGGCCACGCAGTACGGCTACTCACTGTGGTCGGTGGAGGCCTACGCGGTCGCGGAATAGCTTCCGCGGACCAGCCTCAGCCCGGCCGCCGCGGTGAGGGGGCGCGCGGAGGGCGCGAGGGACGGGCGGCCGCGCGGCACCGACCGCCGTCACACGCTTCCGTGCCCCGCGGGGCGGACCGCCTGCACCCGCCTGGTCCGCCCCTCGGGGGCGGACCAGGGCACAAAAAAGGCCTGGTCCTCAGGCAGGGATGCCGTCGATCCGGGCCATCGCGTCGTCCGCGCCGTACGGCTGCAGGTATGGCAGCCAGCGCGGGTCCCTATGTCCGGTCCCGATGATCCGCCAGGCGAGTCCGCTCGGCGGCGCGGGTTGATGGCGCAGGCGCCACCCCAGTTCCCGCAGGTGCCGGTCGGCCTTGACGTGGTTGCAGCGGCGGCAGGCCGCCACCACGTTGTCCCAGACGTGCTGTCCGCCCCGGCTGCGCGGAATGACATGGTCGACGCTGGTTGCGACGCCACCGCAGTACATGCAGCGCCCGCCGTCACGGGCGAACAGTGCTTTGCGGGTGAGAGGAACAGGCCCCCGGTAGGGGACCCGGACGAACCGCTTCAGCCGGACGACGCTGGGTGCGGCGATGACACGGGTGGCACTGTGCATGAAGGCGCCGGACTCCTCGAGGCAGAGAGCCTTGTTCTCCAGGACGAGGATGAGCGCGCGGCGGAGCGGTACGACGCCGAGCGGCTCGTACGACGCGTTGAGGACCAGGACGTGCGGCACGGTGGATGCCTCCTTGTACGCCGGCGGCGCGTGGCTCGCGCCGGGACGATCTGCTCTTCAGTCTCTCCTCATGCCTGCTCCGAGCGCCACCACGTAGTGGTAACGGGCTCGAGGTGTTTTCGACCACATGGGATACGACGCCTTTCTCCCCGGGTTTCATCCCCAGGTGAGCCTTGTCTCTCCCTCGAACATGGCAACGGAGCACACGCCATGCCCCGTTAGTGTGGTTGGGCCGTCGTCCGCAATGCCTGGAGGCTTCCCTCGTGACCGCGTTCTTGTCATCTGTCCCCTGGGCAGCCGATCCGTCGACCGAGCCGGTCTCGCTCGACGAGGCCGCCAAGCAGGCCGGAGACGCCGCAGGCTGGGTGGAGCAGAACTGGTCCACCTGGCTGAACACGGGCCTGCGCATCGCCCTGATCATCGTCGTCGCACTGGTGCTGCGGATGCTCCTGCGCCGCGCGCTGACGAGGCTGATAGCGCGGATGAACCGGTCGGCGCAGGCCGTGGAAGGCACCGCCCTGGGCGGTCTCCTGGTCAACGCCGAGCGCCGCCGGCAGCGCTCGGAGGCCATCGGTTCGGTGCTCCGGTCGGTCTCGTCCTTCGTGATTCTCGGCACAGCGGGTCTGATGATCCTCGGCGCCTTCAAGATCGATCTGGCGCCGCTGCTGGCCTCGGCGGGTGTCGCGGGTGTCGCGATCGGCTTCGGCGCGCGCAATCTCGTGACCGACTTCCTCTCCGGTGTCTTCATGATCATGGAGGACCAGTACGGCGTCGGGGACTCGATCGACGCGGGCGTCGCCTCCGGCGAGGTCATAGAGGTGGGACTGCGGGTGACCAAGCTCCGCGGTGACGACGGCGAGATCTGGTACGTCCGCAACGGCGAGATCAAGCGGATCGGCAACCTCAGCCAGGGCTGGGCGACCTCGGTGGTCGACGTGACGGTCCGCCCGACGGAGAAGCTGGACCACGTGAACGCGGTGATCGGCGAGGTCGCGGACGACCTGGCGAAGGCCGAACCGTGGAACGAGCAGCTGTGGGGCCCGGTGCAGGTGCTGGGCCTGACCGAGGTGCTGCTGGAATCGATGACCGTCCGGGTCTCGGCGAAGACGATGCCGGGCAAGGCGCTCGGGGTGGAGCGCGAGCTGCGCTGGCGGATCAAGCACGCGTTCGACGCGGCGGGCATCCGTATCGTCGGCGGCCTCCCGCAGACCGCCGAGGAGTCCGTCCCGGACCCGTCGGCCTCGATGGCCGCCCCCTCGGCCCTGGCGAGCCCGACGTCGCCGCAGTCGCTCGCGGCGTCCCCGATCGCGCCTCCGGCGAACATCTCGAAGTAGGCGGACGGGTCGGTGCAGGTCACGACGACGGACCTGCCGCACCTGACGGCGAGGCACCACGCGAACGGGCATCCGGGCCCTATCGGCCGGGGTGCCCGTTGTGCGCTCCCCGGCCGCTCGCCACTACGGGCGTTCGTACACGGACCGCTCACGCTCAGGCCGCCGCGCTCCCCTCCCTGCCGGGCCGGACACCCCTTCACGTGACGGTCACACAGCGGCCCCATTCGTCACACCTACTACACGCACCCCGTAGGATGCCCGCACTTGCTTACGCGTGTTACCCGTGGGGGGTCCATGCGTCATATCTGTGGGGGGTCCAACAGTCATGGCCGGAAAGAGACGCGCGGACATAGGTCGCCGACGCTTCATCCGTGTTGCCGGCGGCACCGTCGCCGGTGCCGCCGTCGCCGGGGGCGGGACCTTCACCGCGATGGCCACCGGGGTCTTCGAGCCCTCCCCGACGGATCCGCTCCAGGGGATGCCGCGCTCGCTGGCGCTGAGCCTGCCCGCGACGCCGGGCAGCACCGAGCCGCCGCTGCCGCCGCTGCCCGATCAGCTGGCCGAGGGCACCATCTCGCGGCCGGGCGCCCGGACGTCGATCCCGTACGCCGACAAGCCCGTGGAGCCGCGGACCGCACGGGACAACGTCCCCACGGTCCTGCCGTTCGAGTTCAAGGCCGACGGTTTCCGCTGCGTGACCGATCTGCCCGAGGCCCTCAGGCCCTGGCGTGACCGTCCCACGACGTGGGCAAACGTTTCTCCGAACAACGAGCACACCTACCTCGACTCCAAGGGAGTCATCCAGTACCGGCCGAGCAAGACCGCCGCCGGCTACGACCAGCCCGTCACCCAGATCCAGTTCGGCCTCGGCTGCATCACCAGCTACCGCGTCGAGCGGGACCCCGCCCGCAAGGCCCTCTTCCTCAAGCGCGCCAAGGCGCAGGCCGGCCGGCTGATCGAGAAGCGCGTCGAGGCCCGTGGCGCCTGGTACTTCCCGTACCCCTTCAACTTCGCGCACGCGGCCCACAGCGGCATCACCTACCGCGCCCCCTGGTACTCCGGCATGGCGCAGGGTGAGGCGATCAGCCTCTTCACCCAGCTCGCCCAGCTCGACGGGGTCACCGAGCAGGAGCGGACGCTCTACAAGGCGGCCGCCGACGGCGCGTTCGCCTCGCTGCTGCGCGCCGACGACGGCAAGCCGTGGGCCGTCAACAAGGACAAGAACGGCTACCTCTGGATACAGGAGTATCCGATGGACGCCCCGGGCGTCTCGGACTACACCTACAACGGCATGATCTTCGCGATGTTCGGCCTCTGGGACTACTTCCAGGCGACCGGCAACCCGCTGGCGGAGAAGCTGTACGACGGGTCGCTGACCACCATGCGCGCCCACTTCCCGCGGCTGCGCAACACCCGCTGGTACTCGTACTACTGCAACACGCACCGCATACCGTCGCCCACGTACCACCAGCACCACATCAACCTGCTCCGCCAGCTCCACTGGCAGACCGGCAGCCCGAGCATCGCGCACCAGCACGACCAGCTCATCGACGACTTCCCGGCGTACATCCTCAAGGCCGGGGCCGTCGCCGCCTTCGCGGCGGGCACGCACACCCTCTACCAGCTGGACACCCTCGGCGCCGACAAGAGCTTCGGCTGGTCCGCGTCGAAGGCCGACAAGCAGCTCGCCACCAAGAAGGTGACCTTCGCCAAGGCCACCCAGGCGCCGGTGAACATCCGCCGCCGCATCCAGGGCCGCGGCATCTACTACCGCATCAACGCCGGTGCCTACGCGGGCTGGTGGGTCGGCGAGGCCTACCCGAAGGTGTTCCTGCGCGGCGAGTACGTCTCGACCACCTACCGTCCGCTGCGCACCGCGACCTTCCCCGCGAACGTCGAGGTCACCTGCGTCAAGTTCGGTACCAACGGGACCACCGGCACGATGAAGACGGTGAAGTTCACCAAGCCGTCCAACGCCCCGTTCGACCGCCGGGCGGTCGTGAACGGCCGGCCGATGGTCCGGATCACCGCCGGCGGTCTCGCCGGCTACTGGGCGCCTGTCGCCCAGGTCCTCACCGACGGGCGATGACCCCGGCGAACGGGCCCCTGCCGAACGGCGGGGGCCCGTTCGCATGCCCCCGTCCGGCGCCGTCCAGGTAACGCTTTGGTTGCCTCGCGGGCGTCGGCCATTGACGCCCGCCCGACATGCGGCTTACTTTCCTCTCACTGAATAGGAAACTTTCCTAACAGTGCGCTGAGAACATCGCAGCCGAAGGGCAGGTGCATCCGTCGTGGCCGGAACCACACCCGGTACACCGCGCGTACTGCGCGCCATGAACGACCGGGCCGCGCTCGACCTGCTGCTGGAGCACGGTCCCCTCTCGCGCACCAAGATAGGGAAGCTGACGGGCCTCTCCAAGCCCACCGCCTCGCAGTTGCTGGCACGGCTGGAATCCGCCGGCCTGGTGGTCGCCACCGGCACCACGGAGGGACGGCCCGGCCCCAACGCCCAGCTGTACGCGGTCCATGCGGGGGCCGCCTTCGCCGCCGGACTCGATGTCACCCCGCTGCGGATCCGCGCCGCGGTCGCCGACATCACCGGGACCACCGTCGGCGAGTTCGAACTGCCGACCCCCGGCCGGCGCGCCGACAGCGTCGTCAAGCAGGTCACCGAGGCGCTCGACGGAGCCGTGAAAGCCGCCGGGCTGACCCGCGCCGACATCCACCGCATCGTCATCGCCACCCCCGGCGCCTTCGACCCGTCCACCGGACGGCTGCGGTACGCCTCGCACCTGCCCGGCTGGCACTCGCCGACCCTGCTCGACGAGCTGGCGGCGGTGCTGCCGATGCCCGTCGAGTACGAGAACGACGTCAACCTCGTCGCCGTCGCCGAGCAGCGTCTGGGCGTGGCCCACGGCCATGAGAACTTCGTGCTGCTGTGGAACGAGGAGGGCCTCGGCGCCTCCCTCGTCATCGGCGGCCGGCTGCACCGCGGCTTCACCGGCGGCGCCGGCGAGGTCGGCTTCCTCCCGGTCCCCGGCACCCCGCTGGTGCGCCAGGTGACCAAGGCCAACAGCGGCGGCTTCCAGGAGCTGGCCGGTGCCCAGGCACTGCCGCGGCTGGCCCGCGACCTCGGCGTCGAGGGTGTCGGCCACGGCCACTACACGGAGGTGGCGACCGCGCTGGTGGCCCGGGCGGCCGAGGCCGACTCCGGCCCGTACCGGCTGCTGCTGGACGCGTATGCGACCGGGCTCGCCACCGGTCTCGCCTCCATGGTCGCCGTCCTCGACCCCGAACTCGTCGTCCTGTCCGGCGCCGTGATCACCGCCGGCGGGGAGCCGCTGCGAGCCCGCGTCCAGGCGGAACTCGCCGAACTCGCCGCTTCCCGCCCCCGACTCGTCCTCGGTTCCGTACGTGAACACCCGGTCCTGCGCGGGGCGTTGGAGAGCGCCCTCGCCACCACCCGCGACGAAGTCTTCGACACCTCGCGCTGAATCCAGAGACACCACGCAACGCTCCAGCACCCAGACCCCGCTCCCAGGGAGACACCGCCATGCCCAGAAGCCGCCGCACCTCGGCCGTCGCGCTGGCCGCGACCGCCTCGATAGCCCTGCTCACCACCGCCTGTACGGGGTCGGCCGACGCGGGCGCGAGCGACGATCCGAAAGCGAAGACCACGCTCACCTTCTGGCACGGCTGGAGCGCCCCCAGCGAGGTCAAGGCCATCGAGGCCAACATCAAGACCTTCGAGACCGCGCACCCCAACATCAAGGTCAAGATCGTCAAGGGCATCACCGACGACAAGATCAACCAGGCGCTGCGCGGCGGCGGTTCGCAGGGCCCGGACGTCGTGTCGTCCTTCACCACCGACAACGTCGGGCGCTTCTGCACCTCCAATGCCCTCGCGGACCTGAAGCCCTTCCTGGACAAGGCGAAGATCGACCCCGCCGCGACCTTCCTGCCGCAGATGGCCAAGTACACCGAGCACGACGGCAAGCGCTGCACGGTGCCGCTGCTCGGCGACGCGTACGGCCTCTACTACAACAAGGACGCGTTCAAGGAGGCCGGGATCACGGCCCCGCCGAAGACGCTCTCCGAGTTCTCCGCGGTGGCGAAGAAGCTCACCAAGACCAAGGGCGGCACCATCGAGCGGCTCGGCTTCAACCCGAGTTACCAGGCGTACGAGACCACGGTGGAGCACTACGGCTCCCAGTTCGGCATCACCTACCTGGACCAGAACGGCAAGTCCAACACGGCGAACGACCCGGCCGTGAAGGCGATGTTCACCTGGCAGAAGAAGCTGCTCGACGACCTGGGCGGCTACGCGAAGATCAACAAGTTCCGTACCGCCGTCGGCGACGAGTGGGGCCCCAAGCACCCCTTCCACACCGGCCAGGTCGCCATGCAGCTGGACGGTGAGTGGCGCGGCAAGATGGCCACCGACGCCAAGCTCGGCTTCGAGATCGGCGCGGCCCCCTTCCCGGTCCCGGACGCCCAGGTCGCCGACTACGGCAAGGGCTACCTGTCGGGCACCATCCTCGGCATCGCCAACAACAGCGCCAAGAAGAACGCCGCCTGGGAGCTGGTGAAGTACCTCTCCACCGACACGGACGCGGTGGTCTCCTTCGCCAACGCCATCCACAACGTGCCCTCCACCGTCGCGGCGCTCAAGTCGCCGAAGCTGAACAACGACCCGCTGTACCGCACGTTCGTCGACATCGCCCAGCACCCGAAGTCCTCCCACGCGCCCTCGTCGGTCAACGGCGGTGCGTTCCTGCTGACGCTCCAGGACTTCGGCGTCTCCTACGAGCAGGGCAAGCAGAAGGACCTGGACGCGCTGCTGAAGAAGAACGACGCGCAGGTCGACAAGGACAACGAGCAGGCCGGCTGAGATGAGCACTGTCCCGCTGGGACTGAGGGCGAAGCGCCGCCGCTCGGCGCTTCGCACCCTCGGCTTCCTCTCCCCCTGGCTGATCGGCCTCTGCGTCTTCTTCCTCTACCCGCTCGTCTCGACGGTCTACTTCTCGTTCATGAAGTACGACGGGTTCACGGCACCCACCTGGGTCGGCTTCAAGAACTGGGCGTACGTCTTCCAGGACAACCCGTTCTTCTGGCCGGCGCTGCGCAACACGCTGTGGCTGGTCCTGGTGATGGTGTCGCTGCGGGTGCTCTTCGGGCTCGGCATCGGACTGCTGATCACCAAGATCAAGACGGGCGCGGGGGTCTTCCGCACCCTGTTCTATCTCCCCTACCTGGCGCCGCCGGTCGCCGCGACCATGGCGTTCGTCTTCCTGCTCAACCCCGGCACCGGCCCGACCAACACCATCCTGGAGAAGGTGGGCCTGAGCCCCCCGCAGTGGTTCAACGACGCGGCCTGGTCGAAGCCTTCGCTCACGATCCTCGCGCTGTGGGGCATCGGCGACCTGATGGTCATCTTCATGGCCTCGCTCCTCGACGTGCCGAAGGAGCAGTACGAGGCGGCCGAACTGGACGGTGCCGGCGCCTGGCAGCGGTTCCGCTTCGTCACCCTGCCGAGCATCTCGCCGATCGTGCTCTTCGCCGTGGTCACCGGAGTGATCGCGACCATGCAGTACTACACCGAGCCCCTGGTGGCGGCGAAGGTCGCGAGCGGGGTGATCGGCGGATCGGGCCAGCAGTTCGAACCCGGCTATCCGGAGAAGAGCACGCTGACCGTTCCGCAGGTCGTCTACAACCTCGGGTTCCAGCGCTTCGACACCGGCGCCGCGTGTGTCGTGGCCCTGGTCCTGTTCGCACTCGCCATGGTGTTCACGGCGTTCCTGATGCGCCGCCGCAGTGGCTTCATGTCGGCGGAGGACTGATGACTCGTACGACACTCGCACCCTTGGAAAGTCCCCAGGTCACCGCGCCGGGGAAGGCCGCCACCGAGGCGCGTCGGACGGCCCGGCGACGGGCCGCCCTGGAGTGGATCGGCGTCCACTCCCTCGCGATCGCCGCGTCGCTGTTCTTCCTGCTGCCCTTCGTGTTCGTGTTCCTGACCGCCGTGATGAGCGACGACCAGGCGCTCACCCGCGATCTGTGGCCGAACACCTGGGAGTGGGGCAACTTCGCCGACGTCTGGAACACCCCGGGCTTTCTGACCTGGTGGCGCAACACGCTGCTGTACGCCGGGCTCGGCACCGTCCTCGCGGTCGGCAGCAGCCTGCCGGTGGCGTACGCGCTCGCCAAGTTCCGCTTCCGCGGCCGGAATCTGATGATGATGCTGGTCATCGCGGCGATGATGCTGCCGCCGCAGGTGGTCATCGTGCCGATGTATCTGTTCTGGGCGCGGCAGATGGACCTGGCCGGCACCCTGTGGCCGCTGATCATCCCCTTCGCCTTCGGCAACGCGTTCACCATCTTCCTGCTGCGCCAGTTCCTGCTGACGATTCCGCGGGAGTACACCGAGGCGGCCAGGATCGACGGCTGCGGGGAACTGCGGACCCTGCTGAAGGTCGTGGTGCCGATGGCGAAGCCGGGCATCGCGGCATCGGCGCTGTTCCACTTCTTCTACTGCTGGAACGACTACTTCGGGCCGCAGATCTACGCCTCGGAGAACCCCGCCGCGTGGACCCTCAGTTACGGCCTGGAGTCCTTCAAGGGCGCGCACCAGACGGACTGGAACCTGACCATGGCCGCGACCGTGCTGGTCATGGCCCCTGTGATCGTCGTCTTCTTCTTCGCCCAAAAGGCGTTCGTCGAGGGCGTCACACTGACCGGAGTGAAGGGCTAGAGACAGATGCTGCGTTCCATCGGGGGAGAGCCCCCGAACACCCGGCCGGCGAAGATCGCAGTGGTGGGTGGCGGATCCACCTACACCCCCGAGCTGATCGACGGCTTCGCCCGGCTGCGGGACACCCTCCCGATCGGTGAACTGGTCCTCATCGACCCCTCCGAGGAGCGTCTGGAGCTGGTCGGCGGACTGGCACGGCGGATCTTCGCCAAGCAGGGCCACGACGGGAAGATCGTCACCACCTCGGACGTGGACGCCGGGGTGGCGGACGCCGACGCCGTCCTGCTGCAACTGCGCGTCGGCGGCCAGGCGGCCCGCAACCAGGACGAGACATGGCCGCTGGAGTGCGGCTGCGTCGGCCAGGAGACGACCGGCGCCGGCGGTCTCGCCAAGGCGCTGCGCACGGTCCCGGTCGTCCTCGACATCGCGGAGCGGGTACGGCGGACGAACCCGGACGCCTGGATCATCGACTTCACCAACCCGGTGGGCATCGTGACCAGGGCGCTGCTCCAGGCCGGTCACAAGGCCGTCGGGCTGTGCAACGTCGCCATCGGCTTCCAGCGCAGATTCGCGAAGTTCCTCGACGTCGCCCCCGCCGATGTCCATCTGCGTCATGTGGGCCTCAACCACCTGACGTGGGAGACCGGTGTGCACATCGGCGGTCCCGAGGGAGCGGACCTGCTGCCCAAGGTGCTGGCGGAGCACGGCGACGAACTCGCCGACGATCTGCGGCTGCCGCGCGAGGTCCTCGACCGGCTCGGAGTCGTCCCCTCCTACTACCTGCGCTACTTCTACGCGCACGACGAGGTCGTCCGGGAGCTCGGCACCAAGCCGTCCCGGGCCGCCGAGGTCGCGGAGATGGAGAAGCAGCTGCTGCGGATGTACGGCGACCCCTCGCTGGACACCAAGCCGGAGCTGCTCGCCAAGCGCGGCGGGGCGTTCTACTCGGAGGCGGCCGTGGATCTCGCGGCCTCCCTCCTGGGCGGAACCGGAAGTCCGTACCAGGTGGTCAACACCCTCAACAGGGGCACGCTGCCCTTCCTGCCCGACGACGCCGTGATCGAGGTGCAGGCGGCGGTCGGCACCCAGGGCGCGACCCCGCTCGCGGTGCCCGAGGTCGACCCGCTGTTCGCCGGGCTGATCTCCCATGTGACGGCCTACGAGGACCTGGCGCTGGAGGCCGCCCTGCGCGGGGGCCGCGACCGGGTCTTCAAGGCGTTGCTGTCACACCCGCTGATCGGCCAGTTCGAGTACGCCGAGGCGCTCACCGACAAGCTGATCGCTCACAACCGGGAGCACTTGGCGTGGGCGTGACCGCTTCAGTCCTCGCCATCGACGCGGGCAACAGCAAGACCGACGTCGCGCTCGTCGGCGCCGACGGCTCGGTGCTCGCGTCCGCCCGGGGGCAGGGCTTCCAGCCGCCGAAGGTCGGCATCGGGGCAGCGCTCGACGCACTCGCCGCGACGGTCGGCGAGGTGCTGGCTGCCGCCGGCGCGGGCGGGGCGCCGGCCGGACCGGTCGACCATGTGTCGGCGTGTCTCGCCAACGCCGATCTTCCCGTGGAGGAACGGGAGTTGACCGACGCCCTGCACGCCCGCGGGTGGGGCGGTACGACCGAGGTGCGCAACGACACCTTCGCGATCCTGCGGGCGGGCGTGGACGAACCGCGTGGCGTGGCCGTGGTGTGCGGCGCGGGCATCAACTGCGTGGGCATGCTGCCCGACGGCCGGACCGCCCGTTTCCCGGCGATCGGCAAGATCTCCGGCGACTGGGGCGGCGGAGGGGGACTCGCGGAGGAGGCGCTCTGGTACGCGGCGCGGGCGGAGGACGGCCGCGGCGAGCCGACGGCCCTCGCCACCACGCTGCCCGCCCACTTCGGTCTCGGGTCCATGTACGCGCTGATCGAGGCGCTGCACCTCGGGCGCATCGCCTCCGTGCGCAAACACGAGCTGACGCCGGTGCTGTTCGCGACCGGCGCCGGGGGCGACCCGGTCGCCCGCTCGCTGGTGCACCGGCTGGCGGAGGAGGTCGTCGCCATGTCGACCGTGGCGCTGGCCCGGCTGGATCTGCTCGACGAGGAGGCGCCGGTGCTGCTGGGCGGCAGTGTCCTCGCGGCCCGGCACCCGCAACTGGACGAGCACATCGGCCTGTTGCTGGCGGCGAAGGCGCCCAAGGCGGTGGTCGACTGGGTGACCGCGCCGCCGGTGCTGGGGGCGGCGCTGCTGGGTCTCGACCACACGGGTGCGCCGCCCGAGGCCCACGCCCGGCTGCGCGCGCACTACGGCCGCGACTGACCGGGGGTCGCTTCCCGGCTGACCACGCCCGCCTCTCCCGTCACGGGGTGCGCGCCCGTCCCGTCACAGGTCCGTCGCCCCTCCTGTCACAGGGTCGCCGCCCCTCCTGTCACCGGGTGCGCCGCCCGTCCGATGGCGGGTCCGTCGCCCGTCCTCCGGCACCTGCCCGGAAGGACGGGCGACGTCGTGTTCCCGGAGACCGGCAGGCCCCGTCGGTGGGAACCGATCAAGGTCGTGCGGCGTATTCATGAGGAGAAGTCGGACACCGTACGGCTGCGAAGGAACAAGATCCAGTCAATCCTGCTGTGATTGTCAGTCACTGCGGCCATACTGCTGGCCAGGGGGACATCCCCTCAACCCGCCGGGGGGCGGGCCGACGTCAGCGACCGAGGGGGAGGTCACGTGACATACCCGCCGAATGTGCGCACCGCGCCCCAGTCGGCTCCGGCGTCCGCGCCCGCGCAGCCACCGGGCCGGCCCCCGGCGCAGCGCGGCGCTCTGGACGAGGCCAAGGACCGGCTGCGCACGGCGGCGACGACCGAGCCCGGACGGCTCCAGATCATCGGGGCCGTACTGGCCGCGCTGGTGGTCGTGTTCGGAGCGGTGACGGCCTTCGAGATCTCGGACCGGGCCGCC
Organism: Streptomyces sp. CA-251247; assembly: GCF_050952975.1. NCBI lineage: Bacteria > Bacillati > Actinomycetota > Actinomycetes > Kitasatosporales > Streptomycetaceae > Streptomyces > Streptomyces sp. CA-251247. The sequence continues at coordinate 2,896,147 of NZ_CP191861.1, forward strand.
GCGGCCGACGACGTCGTGAGCCGCAGCCAGCCGCTGAGCGCCGACGCGGCGTCCGTCTACCGCTCGCTGGCCGACGCGGACACCGCGGCCTCCAGCGGCTTCCTCGCCGGCGCCGACAAGGAACCCCCCGGGGTCCGCGAGCGGTACGAGAAGGACATCGCCCTCGCCTCCAAGCTGCTCATCAAGGCCGCCACGAACACGGACAGTGCCAGTGAGTCGGGCCGGCAGATAGCCACGCTGAACGAACAACTGCCGGTCTACACCGGCCGGATCGAGACGGCCCGCACCTACAACCGCCAGGGCCTGCCGCTCGGCGGCGCCTATCTGCGGTTCGCCAACGAACAGATGACCAAGGTGCTGCTGCCCGCCGCGCAGAAGCTGTACGACGCGGAGACGGCCCGGCTCGACCAGGACGACGCCGACGCCCGCTACTGGCCGGTCCTCTCCCTCGTGCTCGGCGTCGCGGCGCTGGGCGGTCTCGTCTGGGCCCAGCGGCGCAACTACCGGCGGACGAACCGGGTGTTCAACCGCGGTCTGGTCGCCGCGACCGCCGCCTCCACCGTCGTCCTGCTCTGGCTCGCCGTCGGGCACACGGTGGCACGCGCGGAGCTCAACGACGCGAGAGAGCACGGCCAGAAGTCCCTCAAGGTGCTGAACGACGCGCGGATCGACTCCCTGAAGGCCCGCGCCAACGAGAATCTCGTGCTGGTCGCCCGCGGCGCCGTGCTCACCGACGACGGCAAGGACGACAAGTACGAGACGGAGTTCAGCTCCGGGATGAAGGAGCTCGGCGCCGGGCTGGAAGCGGCGCGGAAGCTCGCGGACGACAAGCAGGGCCGCGACCCGGTCACGGTGGCCTCCAACAGCATGGACGAGTGGAAGAAGCGCCACGTCAGCGCCAGTTCGACCGACCGGTCCGGCGACTACGAGGGCGCGGTGGACAAGGTCATCGGTCCGAAGTCGTCCACCGGCGAGTGCTTCGACCTGGTCGACGACGCTCTGGCGACGGCCCTCGCGCACGAGCAGAGTGAGTTCACCCGGGCCGCCGAGGACGGGCGGGGCGCGCTGGGCGGACTGCCGATCGGTGCGGCGGTGCTGGCGGTGCTGGGAGCGGCGGGCGCCATTCTCGGCATCAACCGCAGGCTTTCGGAATACCGGTGAGAGGAGGCGTGATGACGGACACAAGGGCCGACAGGACCAAGCTCAGGTTCCGCGGCTGGGGCGGTGTCGCGGGAATGGCCGCCGCATGCGCGGTGACCGCCGCCGTCACCCTGCTCCCGCTGTCCCACAGCGGCGATGCCCAGCTGTCGGGCCAGGGGACCGGCACCGCGACTCCCGTGAAGGCGGACACCTGCACGACACCGGAGGCGTCCCTGCGCCCCTCCGCCGCGGACGGGCCGAACATCGCGGCGATCAGGGAGCGGGGCAAGCTGGTCGTCGGCGTCGACCAGAACAGCTACCGCTGGGGATACCGCAATCCGGCGAGCGGGGCCCTCGAAGGCTTCGACATCGACCTCGCCCACGCCATCGCCGAGGACATCCTCGGCAGCCGCGACGCCGTCATCTTCCGCGCCATACCCACCAACCAGCGCATACCCGCGCTGAACAACGGCACGGTGGACATCGTCGTCCGCACGATGACGATCAACTGCGCCCGGATCAAGCAGGTCGCGTTCTCCACCGCCTACTTCCAGGCCGGCCAGCAGGTCCTCGCCTCCAAGGGGTCGGCCATCACCGGCTTCGACGAGTCGCTGAAGGGCAAGCGGGTCTGCTCCGCGGAGGGCTCGACGGCCTACGAGGCGCTCGAGAAGAACTCCTTCGGCGCGGTCTTCAAGGACCCCCACGACGAGCAGCCCACCGACGAGGACGTGCTCACCGTGCCCAACCAGCTCGACTGCCTCGTACGGCTCCAGGAGGGCCTGGTCGACGCGGTCGTCACGGACAACGCCCTGGCGGCGGGCCAGGCCGCGCAGGACCCGGCGGTCGAGCTCAAGGGCGGCAAGCCCTTCACCACCGAGTACTACGGCGTCGCCACCAAGCTCGGCAAGGACGATGTGGTCCGCCGGGTGAACCGCGTCCTGGACACCTACCGCAGGGGCCCCTGGACCGACGCCTACAACAAGTGGCTGGCGGCCGACCTGCCCGGGATAGCCGGGCCGCCCGCTCCCAAGTACCGCGGCTGACCGGGGCGGGACGCTCCGCGGCAACGAGTCCGAGGAAGAACAAGTCCTTCAGGGAGAACAGTCCTCAAGGAAGAGCAGAGAGGTGATCGATGGGCGTCGCGGGACCGTTCCCCAGCTCCGCGGGTAGACCCCCTGGGCCGGCGATGGACCGGGACGAGGTCGACCGCGCCCTGGCGCGCCTCGGAGCGGAGCACGAGGCGATCGAGACCTCCCTGCTCGCCCTTCAGGACCACGCCGGGCGCAGGCTCCTCGAAGGCGCCGAACTCACCGGCGTCACCAAGGACCGCTGGGCCTCCACCGAGCAGGCGATCACCCTGCTGTGGGGCTACTTCGACGCGTACGCCGCCGCGCTGGAGGAGACCCGGGAGGCGCGGGCCCGCCGGCGCTGGCCCAGCCGCGACGACCTCGTGGAGCTCACCGACCGGCTGCGCGGCCCCAGTGTCACCGTGGCGAGCCCGGCCACCCACACCGCCCCGACCCTCACCGGACCGGCCAAGCTGTCCGAGCAGTTCACGCTCGAAGAGCTGGTCGCCCGGATGAACGAGCTGTACGCGAGCTCGCTGAACATGGTGGTGACGGCGGACTCCGTGTGGTCGGCGCTGCCCGCCCGGATAGATCTGCTCTCCGCCGAGCTCCAGCGCACCCGCTCCCTCGCCCACTCGGTGGGCGTGCGGCCGGGTGAGCACCCGGCCGGCGACGAGCTGGAGTCCATCACGCACGAGCTGTCCACGCTGCGCGCCCAGGTGATCTCCGACCCGCTGGCCTTCTGGCGCCCGGCGCCCGGGAGTTCCGCCCCGGGCGGCGGCCGCCCCGACACCGATCGCTACGACCGCTCCGCCCGGGCCCTGGAGGACATCCGCCGGGAGATCGAGGCCGTGCTGCGGGTCCGGCAGGACTCCGAGGAGCGGCTGATCCGGCTGCGGGACGTCCTGTCGCGCGCCGACCGCACACTGGCCGAGGCGCGCTCGGCCCGCGGCGAGGTGCTCGCGAAGATCGCCGCGACCGAGGTGCCCGCCGTCAGCGGCCCGCCGACCGCGCTCCAGGAGCGGCTGTCGACCGCGGCCGAGTACCGCAGGCACTCCCAGTGGAACCGCCTGTCGCCGCTGCTGGAGTCGCTGGAGCGCGAGGCGGAGGACGAACTGCTGCGCGCCCGTGAGTCGTTGACCGCCGTCACGGCACCGCTCGCGGTCCGTGCGGAGCTGCGCGGCCGGCTGGACGCGTACAAGGCGAAGGTGGCCCGGCACGGGCTCGCGGAGGACAGGCTGCTCATCGAGCGGTACGACGCGGCCCGCCGGATGCTGTGGAGCGCGCCGTGCGATCTGCGCGTCGCCGGGCAGGCGGTGCTGCGTTACCAGCAGGCCGCGGCGGAAGCCCTGGCCAACCGGGATCCCGGACCGTCCGGGCCCACCGACCGCAGGGGGGACGCGTGAGCGAGAACAAGAGCTGTCAGCGGCCCGGGTGTGAGGGCAGCTACGAGGACATGGGCGACGGCGAGCTGTACTGCGACACCTGCGGTCTCGCACCCGTCGTCTCGCCGAACGGCATGGTCTCCTCCCCGCCCACGGGCATCACGGGCGGCGGGGCACGCGGCAGCAGTTCCGGCCGGAGCAGTTCGCGCTCCTCCCGGGCATCCTCGCGCTCGTCGACCTCGCGCCGCTCGGTCTCGGGCCGGCTGTCGCGGTCGCTGACCGGGTCGAGCACCTCCACGCGCTCGGTCTCGGTGCGCAGTTCGGGCACCGCCACCGGCCAGTCGGGGCGCAACCGCCTGGGCGCGGGCCTGGTCTCCGTCCCCGAGGTGCCGCGTCCCGACCCGCGCTCCGCGGTGATGGAGAACCCCGAGGTCCCCGAGCGCAAGCGGTACTGCTCCCGCTCCGAGTGCGGCGCGCCGGTGGGGCGTGCGCGCGGTGAACGCCCGGGGCGTACGGAAGGGTTCTGCACCAAGTGCGGCCACCCGTACTCCTTCGTGCCCAAGCTCGCCGAGGGCGACATCGTGCACGGCCAGTACGAGGTGGCCGGCTGTCTCGCGCACGGCGGTCTGGGCTGGGTCTACCTCGCGGTGGACCGTGCCGTCTCCGACCGCTGGGTGGTGCTCAAGGGCCTGCTGGACACCGGCGACCAGGACGCCATGGCCGCCGCGATCTCCGAGCGCCGCTTCCTCGCCGAGATCGAACACTCCAACATCGTCCGCATCTACAACTTCGTGGAACACCTCGACCAGCGCACCGGCTCCCTCGACGGGTACATCGTCATGGAGTACGTGGGCGGCAAGTCCCTCAAGGAGATCGCGAACGAGCGGCGCGGCCCCGCGGGCAAGCGGGATCCGCTGCCGGTGGAGCAGGCGTGCGCGTACGGCATCGAGGCGCTGGAGGCTCTCGGCCATCTGCACAGCCGCAATCTGCTCTACTGCGACTTCAAGGTCGACAACGCCATCCAGCAGCAGGACCAGCTCAAGCTCATCGACATGGGCGCGGTCCGGCGGATGGACGACGACGAGTCCGCGATCTACGGCACCGTCGGCTACCAGGCCCCCGAGGTCGCCGAGGTCGGCCCGTCGGTGGCGTCCGACCTCTACACCGTCGCGCGTACCCTCGCGGTCCTGACGTTCGACTTCCAGGGCTATACGAACGTCTTCGTGGACTCCCTGCCGGACCCGGACAACATCCAGGTCTTCCAGACGTACGAGTCGTTCTACCGGCTGCTCGTGCGGGCGACGGACCCGGATCCCGCGCGCCGGTTCTCCTCGGCGCAGGAGATGGCGGAGCAGCTGACGGGCGTGCTCCGGGAGGTCGTCGCACTGCAGACGGGCCGTCCCCGGCCCTCGCTCTCCACGCTGTTCGGTCCCGAACTGCGGGTCACGGACACCGGGTTGTTCGCCGAGATGACGGACGACGTGTCGACACTCGGCGCCCGGCGGCCCCCTTCCCGGCGCTCCCGCAGGGCGACGCCGGTGGAGGCCAGGATTCCGCACCAGGCTGCCCCCGCGGCCCTCGGTGCTCCTGCCGCGCCGCCTCTGCCCGGTGCGCCGGGTGCGCCTGGTGTGTCGGGTACGGCCGGTGTGCCCGGTGTCCCGGGGGCAGCCGGTGTGCCGGGTGTGTCGGGTACGGCCGGTGTGCCCGGTGTCCCGCCCATGCCGGGTGCTCAGGCCGTGCCGGGTGCTCCCGCCCTGCAGTCGCCCGCGCCTCTCGCGCTCGCACCGCATCTGGCCGCGCTCGACGCCCGTGCGACAGCCCTGGCGCTGCCCGTACCGCGGGTCGACCCGAACGACCCCAACGCGGGCTTCCTCGCGGGCCTGATGGCCTCCGCGCCCGCCGAGCTGATCGCCGCGCTCCAGTCCGCACCGGCACCCTCCCCCGAGACGCGGCTGCGCGAGCTGCGCGCCCGGCTGGAGATGGGCGAGCTGGAGCCGGCGACCAAGGCGCTGGAGAACCTGGAGAGCGCGCACCCCGACGACTGGCGCGTCGTCTGGTACCGCGGACTCACCTCCCTGGTGACCGGGGACCGTGAGGTCGCGGCGCTCTCCTTCGACGCCATCTACGACGCGTTCCCGGGCGAGCCAGCCCCGAAGCTGGCGCTCGGGGTGTGCGCGGAGGTTCTCGGTCAACTGGACAACGCCGCGGAGTACTACCGCCTCGTGTGGACGACCGACCCGAGCTATGTGAGCTCCGCGTTCGGGCTCGCCCGCGTCCAGCTCGCCGCAGGTGACAGGCCCGGCGCCGTGCGGACCCTGGAGTCGGTGCCGGAGGCATCGATCCATTACACGGCCGCCCGGGTCGCCGCCGTACGGGCGAGACTGCGGCGACGCGCCGCGCACGAACCTCTCATCGGCGATCTGTCCGCGGCTGCCGCGCAGGTGGACGCCCTGAAGGAGTTCGGTCTGGACCCCGTGCGCCGGGAGCAGTTGTCCACGGAAGTACTCGGCACGGCGCTCGACTGGGTACTCTCCGGTAGTCCCGGAGTCCCGCCGTCCGTACCGGACGCGTCGAGCGCACCGCGGCCCGGTGGAGTACCGGCCGCACTGCTCGGCAGCGAACTGGACGAGCGCGGCCTGCGCTTCGGGCTGGAACGCTCCTACCGGGTGCTCGCCCGGCTCGCCCAGCGCGGCGAGGAGCGGATGGACCTGGTGGAGCGCGCCAACCGCTTCCGCCCCCGGACGTGGGTGTGATTGATGTCGTCGCAGATGCACGAGCCTGCCGCGGGGTCGTCCTGCCCCAGCTGCGCCGAGCCGCTGGAGGCGGGTGACCGTTTCTGCGGCGCGTGCGGGTACGACCTGTCCGCGGAACCGGTGATGCCCGGCTCCGACCGCCCGACGCTCGCGATCGGCTCCCCGGTCGACTGGCCGACGGCCACCGGCACGGACACCGCGGGCACACCCGCCCCCGTCCACCTGCCCGGCGATCTGCCGGGCACGGACTCGGGCGGCGGCGAGCTGCCCGCGTCGGGCGGATCGGGTCAACTGCCCGCCTCGGCGGTCCGGTACGACGGACCACCGGCGGCCCGCGCCGCCGCTGCGGGCCCTCCCGGTGCGTCCGCCGCATCCGGTCCCTCCTCCGGGGACTTCGAGCTTCCCGCACCCGCGGCCGCCCCACGCGAGTCCGCCGCCCCCGACCCACGAGCGGCAGCTCCCGTCACGCCCGCGGCCGGCACCAAGCTCTGTGTGGCCTGCCGGGCCGGCCGTGTCGACGACGACGGCTACTGCGAGAACTGCGGTCACGCCCAGCCTCGCGAGCGTGACCACATGGAGGAGGAGCTCGGCTCCGTCGCCGCGGTCAGCGACCGCGGGCTGCGCCACCACCGCAACGAAGACGCGTTCGCGGTGTCGTCGACCGCGCTGCCGGACGGTTCGCCGGCCGTCGTCGCGATCGTCTGCGACGGCGTGTCCTCGGCGACGCGCCCCGACGAGGCGTCCCTGGCCGCCTCGAGCGCCGCCAACGATCTGCTGCTGGAGAGCCTGCCGCGCGGTACGAACCCGCAGCAGGCGATGCACGAGGCCATCGTCGCCGCGTCCGAGGCGGTCAACTCCCTTGCCGCCCAGAACGCTCAGGGCGAGGCGATGGAGCACGACCCGCACCGCCACCAGAACGCCCCCGCCTGCACGATCGTCGGCGCGATCTCCGCCGCCGGTCTGCTGGTCGTCGGCTGGGTCGGCGACAGCCGCGCCTACTGGGTGCCCGACGACCGCACCGGCCCGGCCGCGCGGCTCACAGAGGACGACTCGTGGGCGGCCCAGATGGTCGCGGCCGGCCTGATGAACGAGGAGCAGGCGTACGCGGACGAGCGAGCCCATGCCATCACGGGCTGGCTCGGCGCCGACGCGTACGAACTGGAGCCGCACACCGCCGCGTTCAAGCCGGACCGTTCCGGTGTGGTCGTGGTCTGTACGGACGGCCTGTGGAACTACGCCGAGGGCGCCGACGAGATGGCCCGCGCCGTCCCGGCCGACGCCGCGGACCGGCCGCTGCACAGCGCGCAGGTTCTGGTCGGGCACGCCCTCGACGGCGGCGGCCACGACAACGTAACAGTGGCGGTCCTGCCGTTCACCGTCGCGCCGCAAGGGGCAGGATCGGCCTACAACACGGCCTGAAAACCGATTTGTCCGGCGAGTCACCCTCGCCGGCCCCCACACCTTTCGACACCAGCACGCTTTTCGAGACCACCACGCCTCAACGACACCGCTACGTCGCTCGACCAGCACGTCACGTGACCTGTACGTCACTTGTCCCGTACGTCACTTGTCCCGTACGCCACTTGTCCCGTACGTCACATGACCAGCTCTCCCGAGTGGAGCCCTCAAGGAGCCGATCAGATGGCCGTTTTCTCCAAGTCCCAAGTGCCGCAGTTCTCCGTCGAGGTGTACCAGAACGAGTACCTGCCCGAGGGCGGCCGGGAGGTGAACGCCATCGTGACCGTCACCTCCACCGGTGGCGGCACCAGCGGCGGGGCTCCGCTGACCGGTGCTTCGACGACGCCGTCCGCGATACCCGCGCAGGCGCCGGGTGCCGCCGTCGCGATCATGGTCGACTGCTCCGGCTCGATGGACTACCCGCCGACCAAGATGCGCAACGCCCGTGACGCCACGGCCGCCGCGATCGACACCCTGCGCGACGGCGTGGAGTTCTCGGTGATCGCCGGTACGCATCTGGCGAAGGAGGTCTACCCGGGCAACGGACGGCTCGCGGTGGCCGATCCGCAGACCCGCGCCCAGGCCAAGGACGCCCTGCGGCGGCTGGCCGCGGGCGGCGGCACCGCGATCGGCACCTGGCTGCGGCTGGCGGACCGGTTGCTGTCCACCTCGGAGAGCGGAATACGGCACGGCATCCTGCTGACCGACGGCCGCAACGAGCACGAGACGCCCGAGGATCTGCGGGCCGCTCTGGACTCCGTGGCGGGCCGCTTCACCTGCGACGCCCGCGGCGTCGGCACCGACTGGGAGGTGAAGGAGGTCACCGGTATCGCCTCCGCGCTGCTCGGCACCGCCGACATCGTCGCCGACCCGGCCCATCTGGCAGCGGACTTCACCAGCATGATGGAGAACGCGATGGGCAAGGAGGTCGCGGACGTCGCCCTGCGGCTGTGGACCCCCGTCGGTGTGGAGATCCGGTTCGTCAAGCAGGTGGCGCCCACCGTCGAGGACCTGACCGCCCGGCGCACCGAGGCGGGTCCGCGGGCGGGCGACTATCCGACCGGCTCGTGGGGTGACGAGTCCCGCGACTACCACGTGTGTGTACAGGTGCCGCAGGCCGGCATCGGCCAGGAGATGCTCGCCGCCCGCGCCTCGCTCATCATTCCGTCGACGGACGGCGGCGCTCCTCAGGTGCTGTCCCAGGGACTGGTCCGGGCGGTGTGGACGGACGACATGGCGGCATCGACCTCGATCAACCCGCAGGTGGCGCACTACACGGGCCAGGCGGAACTGGCACAGGTCATCCAACAGGGTCTGGATGCCCGCAAGTCGGGCGATTTCGACGGTGCCACGGCCAAGCTGGGACGTGCGGTGCAGCTCGCGTCGGCGTCCGGGAACGCGGACACCGCGAAACTGCTTGCGAAGGTGGTGGACGTGGTCGATGCGGCGACAGGTACTGTGCGACTGAAGGCGAAGGTCGCGGAAGCCGACGAAATGACCCTCGAAACACGCTCCACCAAGACGGTGCGTGTGAAGAAGTAGTCGGCGACAGCACCGAAAACGACACGGCCCGCGGGCCGGACGGAGAGGGGGAAGGGCCGACATGCCGACCTGCCCGAACGGACACCAGTCGGGTTCCGACGACTGGTGCGAGGTCTGTGGCCACCGCATGGCCGGCCCCGGCGCCCCCGCAGGCGCCGTGCCGCCTCCCCCGCCGCCCTCCTACGGCTACCCGGGGCCGGGCGATCCGAACGCCACGGCCCAGGCCGAGCTCTGCCCGCAGTGCCGCACCCCGCGCGAGGCCATGGCCCCGTTCTGCGAGGAGTGCCGGTACAACTTCCTGACGCACACGGCGACGTCGTACACACCGCTCGCGCCGGCCCCGCAGCCCCCGGGCTGAATCTGCCGGCCGGCTTCACCAATCAGCCGTCCCCGCCCGCGCCGCCGCAGGGCCGCGGCGGGCCGGGTCCCGGTCAGCACGACCCGTACGACTACCAGAGCTCCCGGCCGTCGCAGATGAACCGGGCCGCCGAGCCGCTGATGAACGAGCCGCCGGGGCAGCACCAGCCGCCCCAGGGCTTCCAGCAGCCCGGGCCTCCGCCGCCGCCCCCGCCGTCGTTCCAGCAGCCCGGACCGCCGCCCCCGCCGCCGTTCCAGCAGCAGGGGCCGGGCGGGCAGGCCCCCGGCATGCCGGGGCCCGGAGCCGGGCAGCAGGGACCGCCGCCTCCGTCGTACCAGCAGCAGTCCGCTCCCCCGGCGCCGCCGCAGCCTCAGCACGGCGACGCGGGTGACGACTGGATGCTGCCCCCGCCCGCGCAGCCCCAGGCCCCCCAGGCTGCCGGGACGCAGACTCCGCAGGCACCGCCGCAGCAGTTCCAGCAGCAGTCCGTGCCCCAGCAGCCGGCGCAGCCCCTGTATCCGCAGCAGGGTGGTCCCCAGGGCACTCAGCCCGGTCCCGCGCAGCAGCCCCCGCAGTACGGGACGCCCGCCGGTTGGACGATCGTCGTCGCACCCGACCGCGAGTACTTCATGGCGATGATGCAGCGCAGCGGCCCGGACGCCACCGGTCTCAATCTGCCCGCGTACTCCCCCGAGCAGCAGCTGCCGCTGTCGGGCAACCAGGTCACCATCGGCCGCCGCCGGCACTCCACCGGCGAGGCCCCGGACATCGATCTCTCGGTGCCGCCGGAGGACCCGGGCGTCTCGCACCAGCACGCCGTGCTCGTGCAGCAGCCCGACGGCTCGTGGGCGGTCGTCGACCAGAACTCCACCAACGGCACCACGCTGAACGGCGCCGAGGACCCGATCCAGCCCTATGTGCCGGTCCCGCTGAACGACGGCGACCGCGTCCACGTCGGAGCCTGGACCACGATCACCATCCGGCGCGGCTGAAGAGGCGCTAGGCGGGCGGCGCGGTCTGCCGCGCCGGCCCCAGCGGCCAGGCGTACGGCCCTTCCGGGTCGTCCAGCCAGGCCCACTGATGGTCTCCGCTCACCGTGACCCCGAAGCGCTCGCGCTGCGGGCGCCGCTCGCGTTCCCACAGCGACAGGGCCTCGTGCGGGTCGAGGCTGCCCGCGGTCAGCGTGAGCAGGAACCGGAACAGATCGTTCTCGATCACGCGGCGGGGCAGGCCCCCGATGTGCCCCTCCGCCGCGGCGTCGCTGCCGCGCAGGGGGACGAAGTAGGCGGACGTCCGCAGGAAATGACCTTCCGCGCTGCGGGTGGGGCCGTCGTCGCTCACCCGTAGCGCGATCAGGCCCGTGGAGAGCGGGGCGAGGATCCGCGCGCCCGGCCGGCACTGCGGCAGCCAGTCGAAGGGCACGGACGGCAGGGTGCAGGTCGCGATGATGCGGTCGAAAGGCGCGCGCTCGGGACAGCCGCGGGCCCCGTCGCCGGTGACGACGGTGGGGTGGTAACCGGCGGCGGCCAGGTGCCTGCACGCGGATTCGGTGATCTCCGGCTCCACGTCGACGGTGGTCACCCGGTCCTCCCCGAGCCGGTGGGAGAGCAGCGCCGCGTTGTAGCCGGTGCCGGCGCCGATCTCCAGGACGGTGTTGCCGTCCTCGACCCGCAGCTCGTCGAGCATGCGCGCCATGAGGGAGGGCTGACTGCTGGAGGAGATCAGTTCTCCGTCCCGTACACGCGTGGCCAGCGGCATGTCGTAGTACGCCCCGCGCAGCCACCGCTCACGGCGGGCCCGGTCGGGGTCCAGGCACCACATCCGCTCATAGGTGCCGCCCCGGCCGATGAAGTAGTACGGCACGAACACATGCCGCGGGACCTCCTCGAACGCCGCCCGCCAGGCGGGATCGCCCAGCCCGCCCTCGTGCACGATCGCCCGCACCAGCGCATCGCGCGCCTCGGCGGCGGGCCCGGCATCGGGCTCCAGGTGCGTTCCCATACGTCCACTCTCCTGCGCCGCGGCCACCTAGGCGAGCGCCCGGCGGGGGCGGAGGCCCCGGGCGTGACCGGAAACCGGTCGAGTCGCCGGGGAGGAAGTCCTAGGCCCTGGGTCCTCGGTCGGGGTGTCTGAGACCATGGAGGCGTGAATGAGATTCCGCGCGGCACGCTTCAGGAGCAGACCTTCTACGAGCAGGTCGGCGGCGAGGAGACCTTCCGGCGCCTCGTCCACCTCTTCTACCAGGGCGTGGCCGACGACCCGCTGCTGCGGCCGATGTACCCGGAGGAGGATCTGGGTCCGGCCGAGGAACGGCTCACGCTCTTCCTGATCCAGTACTGGGGCGGACCGCGCACCTACAGCGACAACCGCGGTCACCCGCGGCTGCGGATGCGGCACGCACCGTTCGCGGTCGACCGGGCCGCGCACGACGCCTGGCTGAAGCACATGCGCGCGGCCGTCGACGGGCTGGGGCTCGCCCCGGAGCACGAGCGGCAGCTGTGGGACTACCTCGTCTATGCCGCCGCCTCCATGGTGAACACCGCCGAGTAGGGACCGCCGGACACGACCTAGCCGCCGAGCCTGTCCGTCACCCAGCTGTGGAAGTCGCCGATGTGGTGCTCGCTGGGCACCAGCACCCCGCCCGTGCGGTAGGCACGTGAGTCCATCGCCGGCTGGGTGCGCTCGCAGGCGGCGAAGTCCTGCACATTGACCCGGTGGAACAGCTCCGCCGAACGGGAGATGTCCGCGCCGGAGGCGAGCACCTCGGGCGTGTAGAGCCAGTCGCACTCGACGACCGTACGGTCATGGCTCATCGGGAACATCCGGTGCACGATCACATGGTCGGGCACCAGATTGACGAAGACCTGCGGCTTCACGGTGACGGCGTAGTAGCGGCGGTCCTGTTCCTCGGCGAGGCCCGGCAGCCGGCCGAAGCCCTCGCTGCCGTCGACGGTGAAGCCCTGGGCACCCTCGGAGAAGGCCGCGCCGTGGCCGACGTAGTACTGGGCCGCGTAGCCGCGGGCGAACTCCGGCAGAACATGGGTCAGTTCGGGGTGGATGGTGGCGCAGTGGTAGCACTCCATGAAGTTCTCGACGATCAGCTTCCAGTTGGCCTTCACGTCGTAGCTGACGCGCTTGCCGAGGGCGAGCTCCCCCGTGCGGTAGCGCTCGATGGCGGCGACCTCACCGAGGCGTTCGACCGCCGCGCCGACCACGCTGTCCTCGAACGACGGTGGCTCGTCGGCCAGACAGACCCAGGCGTAGCCGAGCCATTCGCGCAGGGCCACCGGGCGCAGCCCGTACGCGCTGCGGTCCACATCGGGCATCTTCACGAGGTTGGGGGCGGCGACGAGCGCGCCGTCGAGGTCGTAGCTCCATGCGTGGTACGGGCAGCGCAGCGTACGCCGCACTTCGCCGGACTCCTCGGTGCACAGGCGTGCCCCGCGGTGCCGGCAGACGTTGAGGAACGCCCTTAGTTCGCCTGCCCTGTTGCGGGTGACCAGCACGTTCTCGCGGCCGACCTGGACCGTGCGGAAGGCGCCGGGGCGTGCGAGGTCCGCGGAGCGCACCGCGCAGAACCAGAGCGATTCGAAGATCTTCTCCTGCTCCCGGGCGAAGATGTCGGGGCTGGTGTAGTGGTGTCCGGGCAAGGTGGCGAGCAGGCTCGGCGGCTGCGGTGCCGCGGTCTGCGGGTGCGCGGTCTGCGAGAGCGGCGTGGCCGGCGTCATGGTCATCAGGTCGTCTCCATCAGGCGGGCGCGGTCGCGATGCGGCCGGGGTCGAAGAGCTCGATGGGGTGGTGCGTGGTGCCGTCCAGCGCCAGGTCGGCCAGGATCTCGCCGACCACGGGCACGAACTTGAAGCCGTGCCCGGAGAATCCGCAGGCGACGGTGACGGCGTCCGCGTGGGACGGATGCCGGGCGATGACGAAGTGCTCGTCGGGCGTGGTGGAGTACATGCAGGTGACGGCTTTGAGGAAGGTGCCGGGCAGCGTGGGCAGCCGGGGCGCCAACTGGTCTGCCATCGCCCGCACTTCGTGGTCGTGGACGGTGCGGTCGATGGTCTCGGGGGTGCACGGGGTGCCTTTGCGGAAGAAGGCGACCTTCGCCCCGCCGTCGGGTCCGTCGATGGCCGGGAAGCCGTAGACCTGGACCCCGGCGGTGTCCTCCCAGATATAGACGGGATGGCGTTCGGGCAGATAGGGGCCGGTGCCGCCGTCCGGCCGGAACCAGTACATGATCTGCCGCTCGATGCTGAACGGCACCCGCAGATCGGTGAGCAGCCGCGGTGCCCAGGCTCCGGGGCAGATGACGAGATGGCCCGCGGTGTAGGTGTCCTCGGCGGTGTGGACGCGCACTCCGTCGCGGTAGGGCTCCCAGCGGGTGACCGGCTCCTCGAACCGCAGCTCGGCGCCGTCGCGGGTGGCCAGCTGGAGGTGGGCGGCGACGGTGTTCTCGGGCCGCAGCAGTCCGGCGCGCGCCTCGTACAGGGCGACCTCGTCGTCGGCGGGGGTCAGCGTCGGGAAACGGCGGTGCAGTTCCTTCGCGTCCAGCATCTCGTGCGGCAGGTCCCACTGCTGGGCGGAGCGCAGCGATCCGGCGACGGTTCGCGACTCGGGCCGGCCGACCATCACACCGCCGCACAGCGTCGCCACGTCGCGGCCCGTGTCCCGCTCCAGTTGCTCGTACAGCTCGTAGGCGCGCAGCAGCAGCGGGACGTAGGCCGGGTCCTCGAAGTAGGACTGACGGGTGACGCGGGATCCGCCGTGGCTGGACCCCCGGCTGTGCACCGGACCGAACTTCTCCAGTCCCAGTACACGGACCCCCCGGGCGGCGAGATGGGCGGCGGCCGCACTGCCCATCCCTCCGAGGCCGAGGACGATCACGTCGTACGCGGGTGCCATGCGTGTCCCTTCTACCGGCGGATGCGGGTCATCTTGGGATCGAACAGGGGCTCTTCGGCGACTGTGGCGGCGACTTTCTCACCGAAGTACTCCACATGGACCGCGGTGCCGGGTTCGAGAGGCGGCAGCCAGGCGTACGCGATGCAGCGGCCGACGGTGTAGCCGTAGCCGGCGCTGGTGACGTAGCCGGCCGGGGCGCCGGGCGTCCCGTCGGTGTACACGGGTTCCCTGCCGAGGACGACGGCTGCCGGGTCGTCGAGCGTGAGGCAGGTGAGCCTGCGGCGGATCCGCTCCGGGGAGAGTGCGTCGCGGCCGGTGAAGTCCCCCTTGTCGGGGCGGACCGCGAAGCCGAGACCCGCCTCGTACGGGGTGTCCTCGTCGGTCATGTCCTGGCCCCAGGCGCGGTACCCCTTCTCCAGCCGCAGGGAGTTGAAGGCGCTGCGGCCGGCGGCGACGACGCCGAGGTCCTGCCCCGCGGCCCACAGGGTGTCCCAGAGCCTGAGCCCCAGGTCGGCGGACGTGTAGAGCTCCCAGCCCAGCTCCCCGACATAGCTCAGCCGCATCGCGGTGACCGGAACATGGCCGATGAAGGTCTGCCGGGCCTTGAAGTAGCCGAAGGCGCGGTGCGAGAAGTCGTCGCGGGTGAGCGGCTGTACGAGGTCGCGGGCGAGCGGCCCCCAGACCCCGACGCAGCAGGTGCCGGAGGTGGTGTCGCGGATCTGTACGGCGGCGGGAGCCTGCCGCAGCAGCCAGTCCAGGTCGGCCGGCGAGTTGGCGCCGACCTGGAAACGCTCGTCGGCGAGACGGGCCACGGTCAGATCGGAGCGGATGCCGCCGGTCGCGTCCAGCAGCAGGGTGTAGGTGACCGAACCGACCGGCTTCGCCAACTGGTTGGTGGTCATCCGCTGGAGGAACGCGAGCGATCCGGGGCCGCTGACCTCCAGCCTGCGCAGCGGAGTCATGTCGTAGAGCGCGACCCTCTCGCGGGTGGCACGCGCCTCGGCCGCCGCGACAGGCGACCAGTAGCGGGCCGCCCACGGGTCCCGCACGGGAAGCCGTATCTCCTCGGCGAGCGGTGCGTTGGCCTCGTACCAGTGCGGCCGCTCCCAGCCGCCGCCCTCCAGGAAGAAGGCACCGAGCTCCTGCT
Organism: Streptomyces sp. CA-251247; assembly: GCF_050952975.1. Classification (NCBI taxonomy): domain Bacteria; kingdom Bacillati; phylum Actinomycetota; class Actinomycetes; order Kitasatosporales; family Streptomycetaceae; genus Streptomyces; species Streptomyces sp. CA-251247. The sequence goes on from NZ_CP191861.1 coordinate 2,911,899, forward strand.
GACGGGCGTGGAAGGGGCTGGTCCGCAGCGGACGCGGCTGCTCCATGGGCTGGAGGGGGTGGATGACGTCGTACACCTCGACGAAGTTCTGCGCGCTCCGCTCCGCGATGTAGGCGGGTGAGCGCTGGACCTCCTCGAAGCGGGCGATGTCGCACTCGTGGACGTCGAGCGCGGGCCGACCGTCGGTCATCCACTCGGCGAGCGCCTGGGCGACACCGGCGGAGTGGGTGACCCAGACGGCCTCGGCGAGCCAGAAGCCGCGCAGTGCGCGGGATTCGCCGAGGACGGGCATGCCGTCCGGGGTGAAGGAGAAGACGCCGTTGAAGCCCTCCTCGACGGCGCTGTCCGCGAGGGCGGGCAGCAGGCGCGCGGCGTCGTCCCAGCTGGGGGCGAAGTCGTCGGCGGTGAAGTCGAGCCAGGACGGCATGACCGGCGCGTCGTCGTACGCGGGGACGGTGAACGGGTCCACCGGCATGACGCGGTGCGCGTAGGAGCCGATGCCGATCCGGTCACCGTGCTGCCGGACGTACAGATCGCGGTCCTGGTGCCGAAGGATCGGCAGGTCCTCGCGCGGGATCCCGGGCAGGGGCGCGGTCCTCGCGTACTGGTGGGCGAGCGGCAGCAACGGCACCTCCACGCCCGCCATGGCCCCGATGACCGGACCCCAGAAGCCGGCTGCGGAGACGACGTGTTCGGCGGGGAAGGAGCCGCGGTCGGTGACGACGGCGGACACCCGGCCGCCGTCGCGCTCGATGCCGGTGACGGTGTGCCGGTCGAGGAAGCGCGCGCCGCGGGCCGCCGCCCGCTCCATCTGAAGGCGCCCGGCGTCCACGGCACGGGCCAGGCCGTCGTCCGGGGTGTGCAGGCCGCCGAGCACGAACTCCTCGTCCAGCAGCGGCCACAGCTCCTTGCAACGGCGCGGGGTGAGCACCTCGGCCCGTACGCCCCAGGAGGCGGCGAGACCGGCCTTGCGGTGCAGGTCGGCCAACCGGGCCCGGGTGGTGGCCACTTCGAGGCCGCCGACCGCGTCGAAGGCGCCGAGCGCGGAGAACTTCTCGACGGTGCGGGCGGCGAAACGGGTCATGGTCCGGGACGGATTGGTCTGGAAGACCAGCCCGGGTGCGTGCGAGGTGGAACCGCCGGGAGCGGGGAGCGGGCCCTGCTCGAGGACGGTCACATCGCTCCAGCCACGGGCGGTGAGCTCGTCGGCGAGCGAGCATCCGACGATGCCGGCCCCGATGATGACGACGGATGGAATGGGCATGCCTCAACCCCCAGCTGTTGCGCTGTGCACGACGGGTTGCGCGATGAGAGACATAGTGGGAACGCGTGGGGGCCACCGTCAAGGGCCCACGGGCAGGGAACACCGATGTAACACAGGCCGCGGCGCCCCATGGCCGGTGTGACGGGTGGTGCCCGGGGCGCGACGGGGCGTCGTGGTCGGCTCGGTCAGCAGGGAGAAGCGCCGCAAGAGGGTGGGGCGGCACGGAATGCCGTGGGACGGGCGGGAGTGGTGGTGCCTGTGGGGTGGCCAGCACAGACGATGCAAGCCAGGGTGGCCGGGCCCGTGGGGCATGCGGGGCCGGGGCGCTGGGAGCCGTGAGGCGGGTGGGGCCGGCGAGACGGGCCGGCGGTGGCCGGAATGCAGCCGCCGGAACTCAGCCGCCGTATCCCATCCGGCGGGAAAGCTCCTCCGCGACCGCCATCGTGCGCTTGGCCAGCTTCGGCAACAGCGCCTCGCCGAGCCGGTAGGCAGGCCCGGACGCACTGATCGCACCGATGACGGTTCCGTCGTGGGTGTGGACAGGCGCCGCCACCGCGTTCAGGCCGATCTCCAACTCCTCGGCGGCGATGGCGAACCCCTGCTCGGCCGCCTCGGCCAGCTGGCTGTCGAGATCGGCGGGCGAGGTGACCGTGCGCTCGGTGTACCGCTCCAGACCGGCGGCGAACAGTCGCTCCCGTACCGCCGTCGGGGCATGCGCGAGCAGCACCTTCCCGCTGGAAGTGGCATGCAGCGGAGTACGGCGGCCGAGCCAGTTGTACGTCGTCACGGAGGCCGCACCCCGGGCCTGGGCGACATTGACGGCCGCGTCGTCGTCGAGGATCGCGATGTTGACGGTCTCGCCCACCTCGTCGGCGAGTTCACGGCACAGCGGTGTGCCCTCCTGCGAGATGTCGAGCCGTACGGCCGCCGCTCCCGCGAGCCGGAGCATGCCGGCGCCCAGGCAGTACTTGCCGCGCTCCTTGGACTGTGTGACCAGCCCTCGGTTCTCCAGCGCCCCGAGCAGCCGGAAGGCGGTGGATTTGTGCACACCCAGCTCGTCGGCGATCTCCGTGACACCCGCTTCACCGTGCCGGGCAAGGCTCTCGAGCACGCTCACGGCACGGTCCACCGACTGTACGGCGCTGGCCTTCTCGGTCATCCGTCGAACCCCCGTGCTGCTGTGCGCGTTGCGCATCGCGCTACACGATGCATCATGCGGCGCCCCTGCCCACTTGCGTGAACGTTAACCGGTTCTCGTGGGGATGACGCTCAGGCCGCCGAGACCGTTCGTCCGTACGGCGATCGACCCGAAGGGGGTACGCAGTCTGAGCCACGCCCCCGTGGACAGCAGCGCCACCGGGACGGACGGGCGCAGAAATCCGAGCGAATGGGCCGCATGCACCGCGCGCAGGGGCAGCGGGGTGTCGGCGACGGTCCGCGACCAGATGTCCCGGCCGATCCTGTCCCGCTCGGTGCGGGTGCGGTGCTGGGCGGGCAGTTGCTCGTCGCGGGCGCGGAACTCGGCGATCGCGGCGGTGACCGCGGCACGCATCTCGGCCACCGGCGGCAGGCCGGGCAGCTCGCGCCAGCCGCCGCGCGGCGGCAGCACACCGGTCCACGGGGGCCCGGTGACGGGCGCGGGCACGGTGAACCTCTCGCTGCTGAGACTTTCCAGCAACTCACCGGCGGAGACGGTGACATCCAGCTCGACGGGCTCACCGAGGCGGGCAGCGCGGACCGCCAGCACCTCGAAGGACGGCGGGCGGCCGAAGACCGCGAGGCTGGACAGCGGTCCGTCGGCGCCGCCGGCCTGGAGCCTGACGGCCGCGGCACGGTCGTAGTGGATCAGCCGGGCGAGGAAGGCGGAGAGATCCTCCGCCTCCCTCGCATCGGCCAGGTGCAGACTCTGCACGGGTACCGTCATGCCGCGAGAGCATCCTCGTCGGCGCCGTCCGCCGCGTTGTCGTCGGCACCGTCCAGATACTTCTGGAGGTAGGACTTCTCCTCCGCGGTGATCCGCCGCGGCCGCTCGGCCTCCAGGTTGTACGGCACCACGATGGTCGAGGCCCGCACATACACCTGCGAGGCGCCCTCGGCGTCCTTGACCTCGTACGCGATGGTGAGCGAAGCAGCGCTGATCTTCGTCACCCACGACTCGACGACCACCGGCTCGTGCCGATGGACGAGCGGCCGTACGTAGTCGATCTCGTGCCGTGCCACGACCGAACCGCCGGAGAACGACGGCGAGCCGTCCCCCGGCGCCAGCCGGAACATGAAGTCGATACGCGCCTCTTCCAGATACCGGAGGAAGACGACGTTGTTGACGTGCCCGAAGGCGTCCATGTCCGACCAGCGGAGGGGGCAGCTGTAGATGTGCCGGGCCATCGTGAACCTCAGCCCCGGGTGAGCTTCTTGTAGGTGGCACGGTGCGGCCGGGCCGCGTCCGCGCCGAGGCGCTCGACCTTGTTCTTCTCGTACGACTCGAAGTTGCCCTCGAACCAGAACCACTTGGACTCACCCTCGTAGGCGAGGATGTGCGTCGCGACCCGGTCCAGGAACCACCGGTCGTGGGAGACGACCACAGCCGCACCGGGGAACTCGAGCAGGGCGTTCTCCAGCGAGGAGAGCGTCTCGACGTCGAGGTCGTTGGTGGGCTCGTCGAGGAGCAGGAGGTTGCCGCCCTGCTTGAGGGTGAGCGCGAGGTTCAGCCGGTTGCGCTCACCGCCGGAGAGGACACCCGCCGGCTTCTGCTGGTCCGGGCCCTTGAACCCGAAGGCGGAGACATAGGCGCGGGACGGCATCTCGACGTGGCCGACGTTGATGTAGTCGAGCTCGTCGGAGACCACCGCCCACAGGGTCTTCTTCGGGTCGATGTTGCCGCGGGTCTGGTCGACGTAGGAGATCTTGACGGTCTCGCCGACCTTGATCTCGCCGGCGTCGGGGGTCTCCAGGCCCTGGATCATCTTGAACAGCGTGGTCTTGCCCGCACCGTTCGGACCGATGACGCCGACGATGCCGTTGCGCGGCAGCGTGAAGCTCAGGTCGTCGATGAGGAGCTTGTCGCCGAAGCCCTTGGAGAGGTTCGCGACCTCGACCACGACGCTGCCCAGACGCGGGCCCGGTGGGATCTGGATCTCCTCGAAGTCCAGCTTCCGCATCTTGTCGGCCTCGGCCGCCATCTCCTCGTAACGCGCCAGGCGGGCCTTGGACTTGGCCTGCCGCCCCTTCGCGTTGGAGCGGACCCACTCGAGCTCTTCCTTGAGCCGCTTGGCGCGCTTGGCGTCCTTCTGGCCCTCGACCTTCAGACGGGTCTGCTTGGTCTCGAGGTACGTCGAGTAGTTGCCCTCGTAGCCGATCGCGCGGCCGCGGTCGAGCTCCAGGATCCAGCCCGCGACGTTGTCCAGGAAGTACCGGTCGTGGGTCACGGCGACGACGGTGCCGGGGTACTTGGCGAGGTGCTGCTCCAGCCACTGCACGGACTCGGCGTCCAGGTGGTTGGTGGGCTCGTCGAGGAGGAGCAGGTCCGGAGCCTCGAGCAGCAGCTTGCACAGGGCCACGCGACGCTTCTCACCACCGGAGAGGTTGGTGACGGGCCAGTCACCGGGCGGGCAGCCCAGCGCGTCCATGGCCTGCTCCAGCTGGGCGTCGAGGTCCCAGGCGTTGGCGTGGTCCAGGTCTTCCTGGAGCTTGCCCATCTCCTCCATCAGCGCTTCGGAGTAGTCGGTCGCCATCAGCTCGGCGACCTCGTTGAAGCGCTTCAGCTTGCCCATGGTCTCGGCGGCGCCGTCCTGGACGTTCTCCAGCACGGTCTTGGACTCGTCGAGCGGGGGCTCCTGGAGGAGCATGCCGACGGTGTACCCGGGCGAGAGGAACGCGTCGCCGTTGGACGGCTGCTCCAGACCGGCCATGATCTTCAGCACGGTGGACTTACCGGCGCCGTTGGGGCCGACCACACCGATCTTCGCACCGGGCAGGAAGCTCAGCGTCACGTCATCGAGGATGACCTTGTCGCCGTGCGCCTTGCGCGTCTTGCGCATCGTGTAGATGTACTCAGCCAAGAGAAACCGTCCGGCAAGAAGTGGGTGGGCAGAGATACACCCCATCTTGCCGTACCGCCACCCCTGGGCGAAAACGGGTAGGTGACGGCACCTGCCGACCCCCTCTCCCGCCTGCCTCCGGGACGCCCACCACGCGGGGCAGCACACGACCCCCTGGCACCACCTGCCTCACCGTGCGCACACGCCTGTCCACTCCGGGTGGGATCCCTGGGGATACGGGAGGGCAAATCTCCCAGCGCCCCGGCGCCCCGACGTCCCGGTGACGCAGGGCTCAGGGGTGCCGGACCTGCACCCCCGGCCCCGGAGCGTTGTCACTCCTCGGTGGGGACCTTCTTCTTGCGGAGGAAGAAGATCGCGCCGCCGCCGATCACCACGAGCACGACCGCGATGCCCGCGATCATCGGAGTGGCACTCGATCCGCCGGTCGCGGCGAGGTCGCCCTCCAGTCCGGCCGAGACGCCGCCCGCGGCGGCCGGGCTGGGCTGGGAGCCCAGGGTCTGGGTCTCCGGCGTCGAGGCTCCCTTGATCTTGCAGTCCAGGACGCCCCTGAAGTTCTTGCTGAAGCCGCCCGGCCCGGTGATGGTGAAGTCGTACGCCTGGTCCTCGGCGACCGGGATGGTGACCGTCCGCGACTCCCCTGCCGCGATCGTGTGGCTGAAGCCGGCCAGCTCGAAGGTGAACGGGGCGTCACCCTTGTTGGCCGCCGTGATGTCGACGCCGCCCTGTGCGCAGTTCTTCTTGGCCGAGAGCGCCGGGATCGCCCCCGCCGTGGCCCAGGTCGCCGCCGCGTTCGCCGTGACCGTGGACTCGCTGGACCCGGCGAGGATCTGCGTCTGGCTCCTGGTCGCGCCGGCGAACGCCCGGCCCACCGGCACCGAGGTCGTCGCCTGCGCGCTGAGCGTCGCCGAGCCGTCCACGGCGCCCGCCGGCACGTCGAAGAAGACCTTCGCGCCGTTCACGGCGGACGTGACCGGCTTTCCGGCCGCGTCCGTGATCCTGATGCCGCTGGCCGCGGCGTCCACCGGCGGAGTCAGGGTGACCTGGGCCGCGTCCGTGCGCACGGTGACGGGCCCGAGACGGCCGCCTGCCTTGCCGGAGACGGCGCTCGGTTCGAGGCTGAGCGAGGCCTTCGGCTCGGCGACATCGCGCGCCTTGGCCTGGAGCCAGTCGGCGAGTTTCTCCGCTGCCGGGTCGAGGGCGTCGACGTCGGCGTTGTCGGAGTAGCGCCAGATGGCCACCTGCGTGCCGGCGGCGGCGGTCTTCTGGCTGAGCGGACCGGTACCGGCCGACGCGGCCAGCGCCGCCAGGTCGTCCACCTGCGGGTAGGAGTGCTGAAGGATCCAGCGGATCTTGCCCGCGTTCCTGTTGGTCGCCAGCGAGGTCTGGCTCCAGGGGGTCTCCAGGTACTTCGCCTGGTCCTGAGTCGGGTTGTGTATGTCGATGCAATAGGTCTTGAGGCGGCCGCCGCCGTCCACGGTCATCTCGAAGACACCGGCGGGTATTTCATGGCTCTCGCCGTTCGCCCGGAGTACGGCGGTGTCGAATGTCTTCAGTCCGTCGAGAGTGGCGACGGCGCCGCCCTGGTGCTGCACATCGTCGTCTGCGACGGCGGTACCCGCGCCTGTCATGGATCCTGCGGTGATGAGCCCCGACATCACGACCGCGGCGGTGAGACGGCGGACTGCGCCCCGCCCGCGGGCGACCGACGCAGAGAACGTGCCGAACACAGAATTCCCCTCCGGGCGAGGCCTAATTCGCGTGTGACACGTGGGGGGAGTGCCTCGCCAGCATGCTCAAGTGCCCCGTGAGTACTGGGAAATCCTAGGGAGGCCGCGCACCGCAGGTCCCCGTCATACCGTCAGACAACCATTCCGACTCGCAATCGTTATCGCCGACTGCCCAACCCTCACCACCCTTCGTTCCCGAATCGACAAATCTCCACAACTCCCGGTCAGGACGCGGGTACTGGCGGTCAGAGCATCCGCACGCATGACCGAGGCCCGGGTCCCCACCGTCAGGACAGAGCCGCTGCGACCTGCGGCTGCAACCCCTCCGCCACCTCCGCCCGCGGTGGGCCCGACGGCTCCGGCCGCGGCACGCCCACCGGATGAGCCTCGTGCTGCACCGGCCTCACCCGCACCGGCTCCGTCACTTTCGGTGCCGCTTTCACCACACGCCGGAATGCCGACGTCCCCCGCGTCAGGTCATGGCCGACGGCCACCGCCTCGATGTCCACGAATGTCCTGCGCTGCCCCTCGCGTTGCCCGTTCCGCGAACCGCCGGGATCGGCCGTCCGGTAACCGTCCCGATCCTCCTCGCGGACCCGCAACCGGCCATGGACGAGAAGCGGGTCACCGACAGAAACGGAACCGGCCAGATTTATGGCGAGAGTGCGCCAGGCGATAACCGTGTAGAAGCTGGTGTATCCGTCCGTCCAACTCGCGCTCTGCCGGTCCCAGCGCCGCGGTGTGACCGCGATACGAAATCGCGCCACACCGCCCGAGGCCGTTTCCCGGTAGTCCACATTCGTGGCGACATTGCCCACCACCGTCACCGTCGTGTCGTTCACGGCGACCACCTCCCCGTCCGGTTCACGGTCGGCCTTTGCCGACCGGTTTCCATGCTGAACCGGCCCGGAGAATCCCGCTGCGCCCTGTGGACTAGCGCCCCGCTGTGGAAAACCCCGTCACCCCGGAGCCGCGCCCGCCCCCGAGCCCCGTGCCCGGCCGCGAGCCGCCCGCGTGTCCGGCCATCCCCGCCCTGCCGGACACCGCGGAGTACTGCTCCCGCACCTCCCGGTACCGCATCAGCTCGCCGGCGATCGGATCCAGCACCTTCGCCCGCCCGCACCCGGCCGCCGCCTCATGCAGCCGGCGCTGCGCGTCCTGCCCGTACCGCCGCGCCGGCCCCCGCACCGCCGCCGTGCACGCCCACTCCACCAGCGGCCCGCCCACGATCCCCGCCACCATCAGCAGCGCGGGAACGATCAGGCCGGGCTCGAAGATGCCGATGATCTGGCCCACCAGCCACAACCCGCCATAGACCTGAAGGAGCGTCATCGACGCCTGCGCCAGTACCGCGGCGGGCCACCACGCCGGCCGCAGGGGCTTCTTGCTCGTCGTCACCGCCTCACGCGCCGCCAGTTCGTCCAGCGCCTCCGGCAGCCCGTCCGCCCCGCGGACAGCCGCCTCACGCACCGCCTGCGCCCAGGGCACCGGCAGCCCGGCGGCCGCCTCGTCGGCGACCGTACGCACCGCCTGCTCGACCCGCTGACGCGCCGTGAGCTCCTCCTCCACCGGTGTCGTGGCCTGTGGCGCGCCGCCCCCCGGCGTACGCGAACGCTCGTACCAGCGCCACAGCCGCAGCCAGGGCGTACCGCACGCCCGGCCCGCGTGTCTGCGCCACTCGCGCTCCGCCGCCTCACCCGCCGCCTTCGCTCCCACCGCCTCCGCGAGGCGTGCCGCGAAGTCCTCGCGGGCCCGCTCGTTCAGACCGGTGCGCCCGGCGGCGACGTACACCGAACGCAGCTTCCCGGCCGCCGCGTCGACGTCGGCGGAGAGCCGGCGGGCCGCGGCGCTGCGCTCCTGCACGAACGTCCCGAGCATGTCCCGCAGTTCGTCGACGCCCTGTCCGGTGAGCGCCGACAGCGGCAGGACCGTCGCGCCCGGCTCACCGTGTTCGCCGAGGGCCATGCCGTCCTCGTCGAGGAGCCGTCGCAGATCGTCGAGCACCTGGTCGGCCGCTTCGCCCGGCAGCCGGTCCACCTGGTTGAGCACGACGAACGTGATCTCCGCATGGCCCGCGAGCGGCCGCAGATACCTCTCGTGCAGTGCGGCGTCCGCGTATTTCTCCGGGTCGACGACCCAGATCACCGCGTCCACGAGGGCCAGCACCCGGTCCACCTGCTCACGGTGTTTGATCACCGCCGAGTCGTGGTCGGGCAGATCGACCAGCACCAGACCGGACAGCTCCTCGTCGCCGCCCGCGAGCGGCCTGCGCCGCAGCCGCGGCGGGATGGCGAGCCGGTCGAGCAGCCCCGCGGCACCTTCCGACCAGCTGCACGCGATCGGCGCCGCGGTGGTGGGCCTGCGCAGCCCGGTCTCGGACAGAGGCACCTGCGCCAGGGCGTTGAAGAGCGTCGATTTTCCGCTGCCGGTGGCGCCGGCGATCGCCACGACGGTGTGACGCGCGGACAGCCGCTGCCGGGCCGAGGCTTCGTCGAGGACGCGCCCGGCCTCCGCGAGGGTGCTGCCCTCCAGACGGGTGCGGGACAGGCCGACCAGCTCGCGCAGGGCGTCCAGACGGGCCCTCAACGGGCCGCCGTACGCCCCGCCGATCTCCACATGCTCCTCGCCGGGGTCCTCCCCGAACAGCTCCGGCTCCTCCGCCCCCTTGGCCCGCCGGGCGATCAGGCCGTCGTCCCAGCTCCCTTCGGCCGGCTGCTGTCCGTCGGCTCCGTCCAGGGGCTCGGCGGGACCGTGCACACGGTCATCGTGCTCGTGCGCACGTTCATCGGTCTCCTGCGCACGGTCATCGGTCTCGTTCTCGTCGCCCGTGATGGCGGTCAACGCCATCACCTCACCTTCTGCAGTAGGGACAGCGCGGCGATCAGTTCGGCCTGCGGTTCGGGCGTCACTTCGAGCGCGTCGAGGGGTGCGAGGCGGCGGTCGCGTTCGCTGTTGAGTACGCCGTCGAGGTAGGTATTCATCAGCTCGCCGCCCTTGTCGCGCAGCCGCAGCGCGCCCTGCGCGCCGATCCGCTCGGCGAGCTGCTCCCCGGCGCCGCGAGCCCGCCGGCCGCCGAGCAGGACGGCCGCGACCAGTGCGGCCAGGGTCTCGGAGTCGGGCGTGGTGCTCAGTTCCATGCTCCGCACCTCCTCCTCGGCGAGCTCCTCCAGCTCCCGCCGCCAGCGGCGCACCGCCATCCCGATCCGCTCCGCCGCCTCCAGGTCCATCCGCCCCCGGAACACGACGGCCGCGGCGCCCGGCTCACGCCGCCACGCCTCCTGGACGTGCTCGTCGGCCGCGGCGACGGCACACTGCACCAGCGCGCACAGGCTTCCGACCAGGGAATCCAGCAGCTCACCGGCCGTGCTGTCCCGGGGGAAGCCCCGCCAGCGCGTGCGCGCGTCACCGGCGAGCACCGCGCCGGCCCGCACCTGCCGCGCCACCCGCTCGCGCTCCTTCTCGTAGGCCTCCTCGACCACGCCGGTAAGCCGTACGACGGTCGCGTACTGCCCGGCGACGGCCGCGGCCAGCTCCGGCATGCGCGCCTTGAGCGAATCGATCACCCCCGTCGCCGTGCGGCCGAGCGCCTGCTGCCGGGCGGCCGGGTCCTGCACCCGGTGGGCGAGCCAGGCGAACAGCGGAGCCACCGCGGTGGTGGGCAGCAGACCGCTGCCACCACCGGCCGACTCGGGCAGCTCGGGGATGGTGAACCGGGGCACGTCGCCGAGCCCGGCCTTGGTCAGCAGGGCCGCGTACTGCCGCGACACGTCCGCGATCACCTGGTGCGGCACCCGGTCGAGCACGGTGATCAGCGTGGCGTCGTACTCCTTGGCGGTCCGCAGCAGATGCCAGGGCACGGCGTCCGCGTACCGGGAGGCGGTCGTGACCATCACCCACACGTCGGCGGCGCAGATCAACTGGGCGGCGAGCAGCCGGTTCTCCACGACGAGCGAGTCGATGTCGGGCGCGTCGAGGAGGGCGAGTCCGCGGGGCAGGGTCGAGGCCTTCTCGATCCGCAGCGCATTCGCCTCGCCCGCGTCCCGGCCGCTCCCGGCCTCCTCCTCGTCGGTCTCGTCCTGGTGGGGCAGCCATACGCGGGTGAGCTGGGGCAGCACCCGCATCTCGGCGAACCAGTGGTGGTCGTCGGGGTGGCAGACGAGTACGGGTGTACGGGTGGTGGGCCGGAGTACCCCGGCCTCGCTCACGCGCCGCCCCACAAGGGAGTTGACGAGGGTGGACTTACCGGATCCGGTGGAACCCCCGACGACCGCGAGGAGCGGTGCTTCGGGGTCCTTCAGGCGGGGCACCAAATAGTCGTCGAGCTGCGCGAGCAATTCCGTTCGCGTCTGCCGGGCACGCGGTGCACCGGGCAGAGGAAGGGGAAGACGCACGGCGGCGACACGGTCGCGGAGGGCGGTAAGTGCGTCGATCAGCTGAGGCCGTGCATCCAAGGTCACCACATGCGAAGAATGCCTAATTTTGGTGGCTTTTTGAAGCGTATGAGCATGTCTGCGCGCCGGTCGGACACATGGGACACACGGGACGAGTGGGGCGCAGGCATAACGAGTGCACAACACCAGCGACGAGAGGCGGAAAAAGCGATGCAGGAATCGCACCTGCCTGCGATTATCGGTTCGCTTCACTGAACCTCCACATCGTGCCACGCAGGTGAAGCAACCGGGACAAGGCGATCGGAGCCCTATCCTTGTCCCCGGCAAGGTCACGGATCCCCGGGCTCCGGTAGCCGCGGCCACCATTCGGCCCCCGTAGCTCAGTGGATAGAGCAGGCGCCTTCTAAGCGCTTGGCCGCAGGTTCGAGTCCTGCCGGGGGCGCGCTCGCAGGCCCTCCCTTTGGGAGGGCCTTTTTGCTGGTCAGGGGCCCTTTTGCGCGCACGGCCGGCAGTGCGGGGAGATGCTGCGGTCACGGGCGCCGAATCCGCTCCACGGCGCAGTGCGGGTGGTCCAACTGGCCGCACAGGAAGGGCCGGTCCGTGCCGGGGCGCAGCGACCGGCAGCTGTCCGCCCAGCCCCCGTGGCGTCGGACCGGGGCCGCGCGGGGGACGCGGATCGCGGTGGGCGTGGGCGCCCTCCGGATCGCCTCTCTCGGTGGATGCCGGCCCGCAGGAGCACCTCTCTCGGTAGGCGCGGCCCCTGTAGCGCGGTGCGCCCGTACCGCCACCGATCCCAGCTCTCCGTAAGCCCGTACCGCCCGGATCGCCGCTCAAGCCCGGCCGGGTGACCATGGAATTCGGGACAGGCTCGGGGCCAGGCACTGGGAGACGCCCGTGGCGCACACTCACGACACCGACGTACTGATCGTCGGCGCAGGCCCGGTCGGGTTGAGCGCCGCCGCCGAACTCCGCCGCAGCGGGCTGCACTGCCGTCTCGTCGACCGGTTGCCGGCCCGTCTCCCCTACGCAAAGGCGGTCGGCATCCAGCCGCGCACCCTGGAGATCTGGGACCGGATGGGCCTGGCCCGCGCCATGCTGGAGGCCGCCACTCCGATGCGTGGTCAGCTGATCTACGGCAACGGCGAGGAGCAGGCGCGGATCGACCTCGTGCTGCCGCCCGAAGTGCCTTACGGATTCGCCGCACTGCCGCAGTACGAGACGGAACGCCTTCTGGAGGAGTACGTCGCCGGCCTGGGCACCTCCATCGAACGCGGCACCGAGCTGCTGTCGTTCGCCCAGGACGGGGACGGGGTCACCGCGCAGCTGACCACCGCCTCCGGTGCTGCCGAGGAAGTACGGGCCCGCTACCTGATCGGGTGCGACGGCGCGCACAGCACCGTCCGCAAGGGACTGGGGCTCAGCTTCGAGGGCGGAGCCTTCGCCGAGGAATACATGCTGGCCGACGTCGTGGCCGACTGGGACTTCCCGCAGGGATACGGCATACGGTCCATGCACCGCGCCGACGACGGCACCACCGACGACCTGCTGGTCTGTATCCCGCTGCCCGGCGCCGGTCGCTACCGCATGTCGATGCTGGTACCGCCCGAACTCTCCACCCAGGGCACGGACGCAGCATCAGCGGGCGACGGCGTCGCGCACGGCATGGAGGGCGGGCGCGCCCCGGAGCTGTCCCACATCCAGGCCGTCGTCGACCGCCTCTCCCCCAAGCCGGCCGCCGTCTCCGACATGCGCTGGTCCTCCGTCTTCCGCATCAGTCACCGGATCGTCGACCGCTACGGCGAGGGCCGGGTGTTCGTCGCGGGCGATGCCGCCCACATCCACCCGCCCACCGGCGCCCAGGGCATGAACACCGGCATCCAGGACGCCTGCAACCTGGCCTGGAAGATCGCCCTGGTCGTCAGCGGGGAGGCCCGGCCCGAACTGCTCACCACCTACGACGCCGAACGCCGCCCCATCGGCGAGGAAGTCGTCGGCCGGACGGTCCGCCACGCCACCCAAGGAATGGAGACCGACCCCGACGACCCGCGGATGCTGATGCTCCGCGAAGCCCAACTGCTCGTCGGCTACCGGGACGGCCCGCTCGCCGGCCCCCCGTACGGACCCATCGACGCGCCTCAGCCCGGCGACCGGGCCCCGGACTGTGCGGGCTTGACCGGCCGGATCGCCGTCTACCCGCTGCGCCTTCTCGACATCCTGCGCGGCCGGACGGAGCATGTGCTGATCCTGTACGCGTCCGACACCGCAGACCTGGCGGAGGCGGCCGAGGCCGCCGGGGTGACGCGGAGGACCGACGCCTCCGGCGGCCCGGGTGCCCGGAGCGGATGGGAGACGATCGCCGTCCTCGACCGCGAGGCCGAACCTGCCGACACTCCACTGACGGTCCCGCAGTACCGCGACGCCGCTGGGGAGTTCGCCCGCCTCTACCGTCCCGACGGCCCAACGGGCTTCATCGTCCGCCCGGACGGGCAGCTCGGCGCGCGCTTCGCACTGGCGGACACGAAGCAGGCCCTGTCGGCCTACTGGGGAGTCTTGTCCGCATCCGGGGTGGGGTGAAACACGGCGGTGGGGCCGCCGAGCGCGCGGAGCCGTGCCGGAGCACCTCCCGAGGCTCCCGGCCGATGACCTGCTCCCGCCGATGCACCGCGGGCCGGGCCCCCCACATTGTTGTCGTTGCACGTGCTGCAGACGGGTAGGAAGAGCCTCATGACTGCTCTCGGTGCTGTTTTCCGTCCCCAGCTACCTCCCGAGCGGCTGCGCGGTATCGCGCGTGCGGCGGACGAGGCGGGGCTCGAGGAGCTGTGGCTCTGGGAGGACTGCTTCCTGGAGAGCGGGATCGCCACCGCATCCGCCGCGCTCGCCTGGACCGAGCGGTTGCGGGTCGGGGTCGGACTGCTGCCGGTGCCGTTGCGGAACGTCGCGCTGACGGCCATGGAAGCCGCCACCCTCGACCGGCTGTTCCCCGAGCGCGTCGTCCTGGGCGTAGGACACGGCGTACAGGACTGGATGGGGCAGGTCGGTGCGCGAGCCGAGTCGCCGGTCACGCTGTTGCGCGAGTATCTCGAAGCGCTGCGGGCGCTCTTGCGGGGCGAGCGGGTCACGACCGACGGTCGCTATGTGAAGCTCGACGGCGTTGCGCTCGACTGGCCACCGGCCGCCGCACTCCCCGTACTTGCAGGGGCGGTCGGGCCGCGCTCACTGCGGCTGACCGGTGAGGCAGCCGACGGAACGATCCTCGACGCCAGCATGTCGCCCGACGCCGTTCGCAACGCCCGTCGGCTCATCGACGAGGGCCGCGAGGCCGCGGGGCGCACCGGACCGCACAAGATCGTCGTCTATCTGCACACCGCGACGGGGCCCGGCGCCGCCGAACGTCTGAAGGCCGAACTCGCGGACGGGAACGGGGGCTCGACGGAACTCGGTGTGGCCGGAGACGCGGGCACGATCGCCCAGTTCGTCGAGCGGTTGGCGGCCGCCGGTGCCGACACGGTGGTCCTCCAGCCCACGCCCGACGAACCGGACCCCGAAGGCTTCGTACGGTTCGTGGCCGAGGAGGTCCGTCCTCTGGTGCCGTGACCGGTCTGGCGGCTGGGTACGTGACAGGCCCCGTGACCGGAGGCGGGAGGCGAGGAGGCAGGGAGGCCCGGGGGGGGACGCCTCACAGCGGGCGTCGGCCGGACGCCGTCCCCTCCTCGACCGCTGCAAGGATCGCCTGCCACGGCACCATGAGCCCTTCCGGCTCCTGCCGAGGCTCGTGCAGCGGCCAGACGTCGGGGCCCTGGATCAGTCGTACGTCTCCCGAGCGCAGGGTCTCGATGTGGCGCGTCCACGCCGGGTGCCGGGCGTGAGCGGCGTTGATGCGGGGGAACACGATCACCGGGACGCCGCGCGTCCCGATCGCCTCACCGACCTGGGTGAGGGCCTGGTTGTCGGCGATGCCGGTGGCGAGCTTCGCGACGTAGTTCGCGCTCGCCGGGGCGACGACGTAGCAGTCGGCTGTGGGGTGCGGCCGGCGCTCGTCGGGCAACCGAGGCGTGTCGCGTACGGGAAGGCCTGTCGCGGCTTCCAGGAGCGGCAGTTCGCCGCCCGCCCGGAGCCAGCGGGCGGCTGTCGGGGTCAGCGTGACGGCAACCTGCCAGCCCAGGGCCAGGGCCGGCTCCACCAGGCCCGTACGCAGCGATTCGACGCCGTCCGTCGCCGAACCGACCACTCCGAGAACGCCTCGCCTGCCTGTCGTCACCGTGTGCCCACCTCGTAGGGTCGCCGGTCCGCGGTCCGCGGTTGTCGTCGGCCATCGGCCATCCGCCATCCGCCGTGCTGTCGCGGCGAGTCTGGTCGGTGAGTGCGATCAAGGGCAAGGCGAGGTTCATGCGGTTCGTGCGGGTCGTGCAGTTCATGCGGTTGATGCGATTCATGTGATTGATGTGGTTCGTGCGCCCTACAGAATCCGCCACCGGACCAGCGCCGCCAGTACCGCCACCCCTGGCAGGAGCGGCAGCCACACGGTGAGAAGGCGGAATCCGAGAACCGTCGCGGTCGCCACCACCAGCGGAGCTCCGACCATGACCAGCGCGACGGCCAGCGCGGGTTCGACGGAGCCGATGCCTCCCGGCGCGGGGATCATGCCGGCCGCGATGCTCGCCGCCAGGTAGGCCACGACGATGTGGTACCAGGGGACGGAGACCCCGAGGGCGAGCGCGACGCAGACCAGAACACCGGCCTGGAGCAGGGGGAAGGCCACCGCGCCGCCCCACAGGGCCAGCGTCCGCGAGGGCTTCTTGTGGAGCGCCCGCACGTCGGTGAGGGCGGTGCGCAGGAAGTCGAAGACGATCCGACGCAGCCGCCGGGCCACGAGCAGCACGACGGTCACCGCCGCGATCAGGACGACCGCGACGAGGACCACGGTGAAGACGGCCCGCCCCGGCGGCACGAGTTCGTCCAGCCGCAGCGCGCCCGGGAACGCCAGCACGAGCGTCACCAGCAGCCCGACCCTGGCGATCGCCTCGACCAGCGAGTAGAGGGCGAGGGCGGCCGTCGAACGGTCCAGCGGAATGCCGCAGCCGCGCAGAAAACGCAGAGTGACGACGTGCGCGCCGAGCCCCGCGGGGAGGAGATGGTTCGCGGCGCCGGCCGCGAACTGGGAGGCCAGAAGCTTGCCGGTGGGCAGCCGCTCGACGATGGTTCCCTGCCGGACGCACGAGGCCGCCACCCAGCACAGCCCGGTGACGACGCCGCCCATGACCAGCCAGCCGATATGGGCGCCGCCGAGCCGGCTGACTCCGGAGGCAACCAGAGACCAGTTGCTGACGGCCCAGGCGGCAACGAGGGCGAACGGAACGAGGCAGATGATCTGCCGCACGGGGAGCCGCCGGAGGCGTTCGAGCGGTCGGCCATGCCGCGTTGGCGGCGCCGGCACAAGCACCTGCGTAACGTCCGGGGCAAGACGCTCCGTCCCGTCCGGGGCAGGGGTGTCGGCGGCGGTGGATCCTGCTCCGCTCCGAGGGTCGGGCGCGGCCTGACGGTCGGGTTCGACCTCAACGGGCGTCGCGGACGAGGACGCGGCCGGGGGCTCGAACGGGGTCGGGGTCGGGGTCGGGGTCTCTGGCGGGATGAGGGTCTCGGGCATGGCCACGCTCTCGGCCGTCCTTCTTCGTCGGGCGCGTCACGCTTCGCGAGCGCGATAGGGGCGGGAGTGGCTTTCCGGAACCTGCCCTTCGCTTCCGACATCCCGGTGTCCTGAAGCCGACATCCGGTGGATACGTCGGTGGCGGACACACGTCGACGGACCACCGGAACGTGTCGGCGACGGGTACGCGTCGGCATACTGAAGCACGCCAGGTGCCGGCTCCAGCGGTGTACTCAATCGGCGTCACCGTACGGGCATGCGCCTCGGCGTACTCAGAGCCACATCGAGTAGGGGCGCGGATATCACCTGCTCGCCCGGACCCCGATGCTGAGCGTCATGACGAACCGGCTGAAAGACGCGCAATGGGCAGCCATGCGACTGCTGCTGGGGAGCGTCGGGCGGCTCAGTGAGGGCGTGAGGATCGGATACCGGCACGGCTTCGACAGCGGGCAGATGCTCGACTACGTATACGTCGACACGGCGCACGGTGCCCTGGGAGTCGGTCGGATCATCGACCGCGTGTATCTGAACGCCGTGGGCTGGCGGGCCATCCGGGCGCGGCGTGAGCTGCTCAAGGACGTGCTGCGCAAGGAGATCGCGGAGCGCGGCGGCGATGTCTTCGTTCTGGATGTGGCGTCCGGACCCGGCCGCTGTCTCCAGGATCTGGTCGAGGAGCACGGGGACGGGCCGGACGGATCGCTGCGGGTGGAGTGCCGCGACCTCGATCGCGCCGGTCTGGCCCAGGGCGAGGAACGGGCGCGGGAGCGAGGTCTGGAGGGCATCTCGTACGTCCACGGCAACGCGCTCGATCCCCTCCCCTGCGACCCCGCCCCGGATGTGATCGTCGTGTCCGGGCTCTACGAACTACTGCTGGACGACGCCGTGATCGCCGCGTCCGTCCAGCGGCTGCGCGGACTGCTCGCTCCCGGTGGTGTCCTGGTCTACACGACGCAGACCCGCCATCCTCAGCTGGCGTTCATCGCCAACGTGCTGCCCAATCGGGACGGCACGCTGTGGGTGATGAAGTGCCGTCCGTCGAACTGGCGGAGGAGTGGGCAGCCGCGGCCGGCTGTACCGGGGTCGCCAGCCGACGGGAGGCGGTGGGGCTGTTCACCGTCACTACAGCGCGGCGCTGACCATCAGCGCGAACGCGGCGATGGTGAACAGCGTGCGGATGATGTGCAGCTGGTTCCAGCGCGGTTCGAAGGCCGCACGGACCTCGGCGGCCGGAGCCGTGGGTGTGGCCTTCTCGGACGCGGCGAGCGCGTTGTTCAGTGGGATGTTGCCGATGATGGTGATCAGGTGGTTGATCACCGCACAGGCCAGACCGGCGACGAGCAGCCACTGCTGGGTGTCGGTGCGGTCGTCCACGGAGATCGCGAGGGCGAGAGCCGGGAAAACGATGATCCCGGCGAACGTCAGCAGGAACAGCGGGCGCGGCACGACTTCGTTGATGCGGCGCATGACGGGCAGGAATTGATCATCGGTCAGCTTGGCGAGCGACGGCATGATCGCCGTCTGGAACGTCAGCATGAAGCCCGCGTACAAACCGTTGAAGATGATCGCGAGCGCAAGGAGAAGGGTGGCCATGGCGGACATCATGGCCCGGCACGGCAGGCGGCGCAGCAGTCCCGTCGTGCCGCTCGGCCACGCCTCGCCTCCCTACCGCCCTTCCCCGGCCCGTCACTTCCTTCCGACCGTCCGTCCCCCGCTCCTTCTGTCCGTCGTGCCGTCCGCCCTTCGGGACCTCAGTCCTTGATTCGCTGCGCCTGGGTGATCGACTCGGCGAGCTGACGCACCGCGCCATCCTCCGTGGTGTCCGCCAGCTTCCTTGCTCGCTTTGCCAGTTCACCCAGGCCGGGTGCGCCCGGCATCGAACCGCCGCGCAGGGACTCGGCGAAGTACGCAGCGACCGCGGTGACCTGGAACCTACTGGAGGCCCCGCCCCACAACGCACCGTCGACCGCGTTCGTCTCGACCGAGCCGGTCTGCTCGTGCGGTGCCCGCGTCTTGGGGTCGAGCCAGCGGACCGTCGCCGTGGCGACGTGGCCGCTCGCACCCTCACGCAGCCGCACCGCGTAGAGGGCCGTGACCGTGTGGCCCGGGCCGACCTCGCCGCCGTCCACCCGGTCGTTGCGGAAGTCCTCATCCGCAACAGCCCGGTTCTCGTAACCGATGAGCCGGAACTGCTTCACCGTCTCGGGGTCGAAGGCCACCTGCGCCTTGGCGTCGCGCGCCCGCAGTTCGACGTGGCTGGGCAGCTGGTCCACGAACACCTTCCGGGCCTGCTCGCTGGTGGAGACATAGGTGGTGTGGCCGTCCCCCTTGTCCGCGAGCCGCTCCATGAGGTCGTCCCCGTACTCACTGCCGACCCCGACGCCGAACAGCGTGATGCCGTGTTCCCGTCGGGCCTCGTCGATCCGGTCGAGGATCGCTTCGGCGTCGGTCTCGCCGGTGTTGGCCAGGGCGTCGGAGAGCAGGACGACACGGTTGGTGGCTCCGCGCCGACGGCCCTCGACAGCCTCCTCGTAGCCGGTCCGCACGCCCGCCTCGACGTTGGTGGAGTCGGTCGGCTCCAGGCCGTCGATCACCTTGTGGATCCGGGAGCGGTTGCCGTCGAGGCGGGTCATGGGCAGTCGGGTCTCGGCCTCGTCGCTGAAGGTGACGACGGCGATGGAGTCGTCGTCGCGCAGCTGGTCGGTGAGGATTCCCAGCGACTCCTGGACGAGATCGAGCCGGCCGGGTTCCGCCATGGATCCGGAGATGTCGATGACGAAGGTGAGGGCGGCGGGCGGGCGTTCGCCCTTGCGGTCGGACGGGCGGGTGGAGAGCCCGACACGCACCAGCGACCAGTCGTCGCCGCCTTCCACCTCGCCACCGACCTCCCCTCGGACCTCGCCCTCCGAGCCACGAGGACGAGCTCCGTCGACGGTCACCGAGAAGCCGTCCCCTTTGGGCCGCGGATAGTCCTGTCGGAAGCTGTTGATGAACTCTTCCGGCCGGATGTTCTCCGCGAGGGGCTGCTGTCCGTCCTTCAGCGTGCGACGGGCGTAGCCGTACGAGGCGGTGTCCACGTCGAGCGCGAACGTCGAAAGGTAGTCGGCCGGCGGCAGGGACTTGTCGTACGCACCGTTGTCCTGCCGCTCCCCTTCTGTGCCGCCGTCCACGCCCGTCGCAGGCGCACCTCCTCCGCCGTCCGGAGCGATGGGAGCGGGTGCCGGCTCGGCACCGTCGTTCCCCCGCTGTTTGGAACCGTCGTAGGAGGAGCTTCGGTCGCTCTGGCCACCGGCACTGCAGCCGGCGGTCAGCAGCATCCCTCCGGCCAGCACCGCAGCGAGTAGTCCCCTGTACGTCCTTGCGCAGAGCTTCATCCGGACCCCCTGATCGTCAGCACTTGTGAATGTGACGTCCGAGACGGCCCAAAAGAGCAGACGAAGGAGTTGCGGATGAATCTCAATGCTGCAACGGGCGGAAGGAGTTAATCCGGTCCGTGGGGCGGCTGAGGTGCCGGCGCACGCTGTCGTTCGCTCATGGTCCCCGTTCCTTTCCCTCGGTTCGTGCCTCCAGCCTGCCCACGCCAGGCGCCGAACAGAAGGGCATGGCAAGGACTCGCCAGTCTCTGACCAGGCCCTTGTCACCATGAGCAGCGCTGTGCGTACATGGAGTTGCCTACGCGGATCCGGGGGGACGGACCGTGGGGCGGCGGGAACGGCAGGGGGATGGTGTGCCATGTCGGTGGCAGTGGTTCCGGGCTCCGTGCTCGGCCAGGAGATGACGAGGTCTGTCCTGCGGGAGACGCCAGGACAGCCGGTCACGGGAGTGGCGAACGTCAGAGCGGCCTTGACCGGCCTGGTCCGCTCGGCACGTCGCGAGCTCCTCAGCTTCGACGACCCGGCCGGGGCACTCGGCCGCGGAATCGCGGAGCCCTTCCTGGAATTGGCCTGCGCGGGCGTCCGCGCGAGCGGCGAGCGGACCGCCACGGTCCGGCGGATCGCGCCCCGCCACAGTCTGGTGCACATCCGCGATGGTGCACGGTTTCCCGGTGACTCCCGGGTGACCGACACCATTCCGTTCAAGATAATCGTCGCCGACCGCGCGGTCGCCGCCGTTCCTCTCGATCTGGAACTGCACGACAACGGCGTGCTGCTGATTCGCGATCCCGTTGTCGTCCAGACCTTGGTGCGCACACATCGCGCCTGGTGGGACACCAGCGAGGAACTGACACATCATCCGGCGCCCGACGAAGCGCCGGCCCATCTGCGGCCGGTGCTCAAGGCCTTGCTGGCGGGACTCACGGACGAGGCGGCCGCGCATCGGCTGGGAATGTCCGGGCGCACATACAGCCGGCGCGTGGGTGAGCTGATGACCGCCCTCGGCACGACGAGCCGCTTCCGGGCGGGAGTGGAAGCGGCCCGTCGTGGCTGGGTCTAGGCCTGGCCAAGGCGACGTGTGGTCACCCGTGCTCACGCGTCGCCCCGCCTCGCCTCGCCTCGCCCCGCCTCGCCTCGCCTCGCCCCGCCTCGCCTCGCCCCGCCTCGCCTCGCCTCGCCTCGCCTACGACACGATGTCCTTCCGGGAGAAGTTCCGGAAGGCGAGCGCGAACAGCACCAGCGCATAGGTCACCGATACCGCTGCCCCCTTGACCATGCCGCCCCACTCCAGTTGCGGCTGGAGAGCGTCGATCCAGGCGAACTGCCAGTGCGCCGGCAGCACATCGCGCCACGAGCCGAGCGCGGTGACCGCGTCCAGCACATTGCCGACGATCGTCAGACCGACCGCTCCGCCGACCGCGCCCAGAGGGGCGTCGGTCTTGGTGGACAGCCAGAACGCAAGCCCTGCCGTGACCAGTTGGGAGACAAAGATGAAGGCGACGACGAGAGCCAGCCGCGGCAGAGTGTCGCCCGTGGCAAGGGATCCGCCCGTGGGCAGTTCCAGTGGACCCCAGCCGTAGGCGATC
Organism: Streptomyces sp. CA-251247; assembly: GCF_050952975.1. Lineage (NCBI taxonomy): Bacteria > Bacillati > Actinomycetota > Actinomycetes > Kitasatosporales > Streptomycetaceae > Streptomyces > Streptomyces sp. CA-251247. The sequence goes on from NZ_CP191861.1 coordinate 2,933,940, forward strand.
GTGCCCGCGATCAGGGCGACGAGCGGCAGCAGCACCATCGCTGCCGCGCTGAAGCCGAGCGCCACCGCCAGTTTCGACCACAGCAGTCGGGAGCGCGGCACGGGAGCGGCCAGCAGGTAGCGCAGGGACGACCAGCTCGCCTCCGACGCCACGGTGTCCCCGTGGAAGAGCGCGACCGGGACCACCAACAGAAAGCCTGCCGAGACGAAGAGGGAGGTGGCAGCAAAGTTGGCGGCTGAGGCGGTGGCCGTGTCGATGAGGGTGATCCGACCGCCCTCATCGCCGTCCGGGGTGCCGCCGATGGCGAAGGCGATGATCAGCACGAGGGGCAGTGCCCCCAGTACCGCGGCCATCACCATGGTCCGCCTGCGCTTCAGCTGCCGCACAGCCTCGACGCGCAGCGGCAGGGTGTGCCGCGCCCGGTATCCGGGGGCCGAGTCGACCAGCGTGCTCATGCGGAACCTCCGATCAGGGTGAGGAAGGCATCCTCCAGGCGGCGGTGCGGGCCCACGCCGGTCAACGGCACGTCCAGCCGGACGAGTTCACTGATCATCGACATGGCGCTCGCTCCGTCCAGTCGGACGAGCAGCCCTTCGTCCACGCGGACGGCGGAGCCGATCCCTGCCAGGGCACCGATCTTCTCGATCACCGGATCGGGCACTTCCGTGCTGGTGGTGACCAGCAGGGTGTCGCCCTCGCCCGTGATCTCCGCGACCGGTCCTGCCTGCACCAGCCGGCCGCGGTCCATGACCACCAGATGGGTGCAGGTCTGCTCGACCTCGGAAAGGAGGTGACTGGAGACGATGACCGTGCGGCCTCCGGCGGCGTACCGGATCATCACGTCCCGCATTTCGCGGATCTGCGGCGGGTCGAGCCCGTTGGTCGGCTCGTCGAGGATCAGCAGATCCGGCAGACCGAGCATGGCCTGGGCGATGGCGAGACGCTGTCGCATGCCTTGCGAGTAGGTGCGAACCGCACGGGCGAGGGCGTCACCGAGTCCCGCGATCTTGAGGGCGTCCTCGATGTGCGCGTCCTCGGCGGGGCGGCCGGTGGCCCGCCAGTAGAGCTCCAGGTTGTCGCGGCCGGACAGATGCGGAAGGAAGCCCGCGCCTTCGACGAAGGCGCCAACCCGGGAGAGGACGGGCGCGCCCGGGCGGATGGCCTGGCCGAAGACGCGGATTTCGCCCGCGTCGGGACGGATGAGCCCCATGAGCATGCGCAGGGTGGTGGTCTTGCCCGCGCCGTTCGGTCCGAGGAGGCCGAGCACCTGCCCCTTCTCGACGCGGAAGGACAGGTCCTGCACGGCGTAGCGGTCGGAGGACTTGGAGTACCGCTTGGTGAGTGCGGTGATCTCCAGCGGGACGGCGGCGAGTTCGGGGTCCGGCGCCGGGGCGGCAACGCGGCGGCGGGCGGTGAACAGCAGCGCGGCTGCCACGAGCGCACCGGCGGCCGGGAGGCCCCAGGTCCACCAGGGCAACCCCGAGGCCTGGGTCTTCACGACCGGCGCAGTGGGCACCGACAGCGCCGCGCCGTCGGCGAGAGCGACGGTGTAGGTCGCGGGGTTCGGCGGCGAGGCGTATGCGAGGTCGGTGGCCGAGAGCACGAGACGCAGCCGGTGTCCGGCGTCGACCTCGTGGTCCACGGCGGGCAGGGTCAAGGAGACGTTCTTGGCCTGCTGGGTGCCCTCGATGCGGACGGGGGCGACGAGTTGGGAGGGCAGGACCTGTTGGCGGCCGTCGGGGCCGACGTCGTAGACCTTCCCGAACAGCACCGCGTCGCCGTTGGAGGAGGTGACGTTGACGCGGACGGTCGGGGAGCCGGTGATCCGCAAGGACTGCTTGAGGGGGCGCGATTCGAAGCGTGCGAACTGACCGGGGAAGTCGAGGGAGAGTCCGACTCCGAGGGAGGAGAGCTGGTTGATGCCGCCGCTGATACCGGGGACGGCGGAGATGGCGGGCGGGGTGCCGCCGGCCGGGTTGGAGAACGTCTGCTCGCGGCCGCTGAGCGGGATCGGCCGGGCGCCGCTCTCCAGGCCCGGGTAGCGGTTGCCGGTCGCGCCGCGCAGCAGAGCCTGGCCGTCGGTGGAGTCGACACCTCCGGTGCGGCTGACGCGGAAGGCGGGTCCGGTGGCGGCGTTCTTGTCCTGGCCGAGGTAGCGGTCGAACCAGGAGCTGATGCGGCTTTCGATGCGGGCGGTCTCGCGGTCGCCGCCGTCGTGTCCGCCGGCGATCCAGTCGACGGAGACGGGCGCGCCGTTGGCCTTGATCTGCTGAGCCATGGCGTCGGCGTGCGCGAGCGGGAAGAGCGAGTCGGACTGGCCCTGGATGATCAGGGTGGGCACCTTGATGCGGTCGCCGACGGCGGAGGGGCTGCGGCCTTCAAGGAGCTGTTCGGCCGCGGCGTCGGGTTTGCCGGCGACGGCGACGCGCTCGTACATGGCGCAGAGGGCGGGCTGGAAGCGCCCGCAGGCGCCGGGGTTTGCGGGCCCTGCCGGGGATCCGGGGGCGCTGTTGCCGCCCGACCCCGCGGGGTCGTCTCCGGCCCCTGCCGGAGCGTCTCCGCCAGGGGTGTCGGCCGGTGCGTCGCTGGAGGGACCGGCGGGGTTGCCGCCTGCCGAGCCGGTGGAGAAGAAGATGCCTGCCCAGAGCTTCTTGAAGACGCCGTTCGGGAAGAGGGCGTCGGAGAGGTTCCAGTAGGAGATCGCCGGTGCGATGGCGTCGACGCGCTTGTCGTATCCGGCGGCGAGAAGCGAGATGGCGCCACCGTAGGAGGCGCCGGCGACTCCGACGCGCGGGTCGCCGTCGGCGTCCAGCTGCACCTCGGGGCGGGCGGCGAGGTTGTCGATCAGCCGGGAGACGTCCTTGACCTCGTGGTCGGGGTCGTTGAGGCCGATCTGTCCGGTGGATTCGCCGAATCCCCGGGCGGACCAGGTCATCACGGCGTAGCCGTCGCGGGCGAGTTTCTCCGCCTGCGAGCGGACGTCGTCCTTGCTGCCGCCGAAGCCGTGTCCGAGGAGAACGGCCGGACGGCGTTCGCTGCCGCCGGTGCTGAAGTAGGAGGTGTCGATCTTCGCCCCGGGCATGGCCTGCACCTTGTCCTGCCGGTGCACGGTCGGGGCGCTGTCGTCGGCGACCGCGGTCCAGGTGCCCGCGCCGGCGAGGACGGCCAGGGCAGCGCCGCCTGCGAGCCATCGGCCGCGCGGCCGGGGAAGTCGGATCTGCATGCTTGAAACCCTAAGCGGAATGCCTGTGGGCTCTCGGCTGCCGCCAGGGGGAAGTGGTCGGCATCCCCGAGTAGTAGGTGGGGCGGTCCGCGTACAGCAGCCGCGGTATGCGCGGACCGCTGCGTGTAAGGGCCTGGCCGTCGCCCGGCACCAGCACCGGCACCGGCACCGGCACCCGACCCTCCTCCCCTCCCCCTGCGGCCTGCTCTGCTCAGCCGGGCCAGGTGGCGGTCACCAGCCAGAGACGCGCGGTGAGCACGACACCGTTCTCGCTCCCACCCTTGCTCTCGCTCCAGCCCTCACCCTCCCTCCAGCCGTCGCCCTCGCCCCCTCCCTCGTTCCCGCCCTCTCCCTTGCTCCCGCCCTCACCGTCGCCCTTGTTCTCGTAAGCGCGGAAGGCCTCGGTGGCGGCCGCGCGGGCTCGGGTCACCGCGTCGGGATCGGCGTCGCGCAGCCAGTGGCGCATCGGGCCCCAGTCGAAGAGGAAGCCGGTGGCATCCTCGGCGTCCTTGCCCCACAGCTGGGGGACCTCGAGTTCCGTCGCGGTCGCGTTCTCGTAGCCGGCGTCGCGCAGGATGCCGGTGGTGCGGGTGGGGTCGGCGAAGGAGGTGGGCCCGGTTCGGTCGTCATGGGACAGGTCGGGCAGGGTCACCTGGGTCGCGATCGCTGTGAAGATCTTGTACTGGCCCACGCGCCGGAATGCCTGCGGACAGACGAAGGCGAGCCGCCCGCCGGGGCGCAGAGCACGTCCGACGTTGGCGAAAGCGGCGACGGGATCGGCGAAGAACATGACGCCGAAGCGGCTGAGAGCGACGTCGAATGAGGCGTTTTGGAAGGGGTGCACCTGGGCGTCGGCGCGGACGAAGGAGACGTTGTCGATGCCCTCTTGGGCGGCTTTGCCACGGGCGGTTTCCAGCATGGGTCCGGAGAGGTCGACCCCGAGGGCATGTGCGGCCTGGCCTGCGGCGATGCGGGTGAGGTGGCCGTTGCCGCAGCCTATGTCGAGGACGGAGTCGGAGGCGGCGACCCGGGCCGCTTCGAGAAGCGGAGTGTTGGCGGGGTCGTTGAGGCTGTCGTAGCGGGACGGGTGGTCCGCCCAGTGCCGCCCCTCATAGCCGTTCCATGCCTCTGCCTGATGGGTGTTCACAATGTGTGCGTCCGTCATGCGAACCATGGTGACGCTCCCTTGTGTCGTACGTCACGTCACGAGACGCTGGTCAGCGCGTCCGCATCCCCTGGCACCATGCACACCCGTACTTGCCCGTCTCCCGGTCAACGAAAGGTCAGGTGCACGAGATGAGAACCCCCACCCGCCGCTTCGGTGCGCTGATACCCGCAGTCGCACTTGCGGCAGGTCTCCAGTTCGCCGCTTCCCCCACCGCGCAGAGCGCGACGATCGGCGACCTCCGTCTCGCTCCTTCCTCAACTGCCGTCGCCAACAGCTGGATCGTCGTCCTGAAGGACGGTTCGACACGTGCCGCGGACTTCGGCGTCACGCCCAAGCACACCTACCGCAACGTTCTCGCGGGCTTCTCCACGACGATGTCCGACGCGAAGGCGGCGAAGCTCGCCGCCGACCCGCGGGTGAAGTACGTCGAGCAGAACGAAACGGTTCGCCTCAACGACACCCAGACGAACCCGACCTGGGGCCTCGACCGCATCGACCAGCGGGACCTGCCGCTGTCGAAGTCGTACACCCACAACACACCGGCCTCGAATGTGAACGCGTACATCATCGACACCGGAATCCGCACGTCCCACAGTGAGTTCGGCGGCCGTGCGAGCGTCGGCACGGACACGGTGGGCGGTGGCCAGAACGGTCAGGACTGTCAGGGACATGGCACTCATGTCGCCGGCACGGTCGGCGGCAAGACGTACGGCGTCGCCAAGGGCGTCAAGCTCATCGCCGTACGCGTCCTGGACTGCAACGGCTCCGGCACCACCGCCGGTGTCATCGCGGGCGTCGACTGGGTGACCGCCAACGCCAAGAAGCCGGCGGTGGCCAACATGAGCCTGGGCGGCGGGACGAACACCTCGCTGGACAACGCGGTCAAGAAGTCCATCGCCTCCGGCGTGAGCTTCGCCGTGGCCGCGGGCAACGGCAACTTCCTCGGCATCCCGCAGAACGCGTGCAACTCCTCCCCCGCCCGCGTCCCCGAGGCGATCACGGTCGGTGCGACGGACAACACGGACCGCCGGGCGTCGTTCTCCAACTTCGGAACGTGCCTGGACCTGTTCGCGCCCGGTGTGGACATCACGTCGGCGTGGCGGACGAACGACACCGCCACCAACACCATCTCGGGCACGTCGATGGCCACGCCGCACACGGCGGGCGTCGCGGCGCTCTATCTGGCGACCCACACCACCGCGACCCCGGCGCAGGTGCGGGACGCCCTGGTGAACAACGCCACGAACAACAAGGTCCAGGACCCGAGGACCGGTTCGCCGAACAAGCTGCTGTACTCGCTGTTCTAGTCCGTTCACGGACGCCGAGCAGATGAAGCCCCCGGGACGCGGCCGGTGCCGTCGCGTCCCGGGGGTTTCTCATGCCGCGTCACCCTGATCCGGATAGGGACGCTCGTCGGGCAGCAGGCCGCGGGCGGTGTCCAGGTCGCCCTGGCGGACCAGGGCGTGGATCCGGTGGGCGAGCGGAGTGACGTCGGTGACGGAGACGGTCCACTCGTCCGCGTAACGGCGCGACGCCTCCCCCGCGAGTCCCAGCTGGAGCGAGCGGTACGGCAGCGGCCGCAGATGCAGATCGCGTTCGGGATCCCACTGCACCCTGGCCGGTGAGCTCTTCAACTCCCGCTTCCAGGACACCTGGTCGGGGTGCACATCCCTGTCGTAGTGCGAGAGGCAGGAGTTCTCCAGGGCCCAGTCGAAACCGTCGCGGGCGATCTCGACAGCGAGGACGACCTCCTGTCCTTCCTTCAGCCCCCAGCCGCAGCGGTACATCATCCACAGGAACGACGGCTTGATCCACGTCATGCGGTCGCGCTTCCAGGACGCAGGGAAGCGCCCCTCCCGCGCCGCGGGGACGCCGATGACGGGTGAGTACGCCTGGTAGACGGTGATCGTCGAGGCGGTGTGGAGCGCTCGGATGCGGCGCGCAGGCTCGTGCATGCCCATCAGAGTGCGGCCGGCCCCCGACGGCGGACCACTGATTTACGGCTCCGTCCGCGCGACGGTCACCGCTCCGCCGGCTCACCCGCCACAGCAACGCCCGCGCCCCCCGTCACGGCAACGCCCGCACACCGCTCACGGCTCCGGCCCGCACGGAAGAGATTCCGTACGGGCCGGGAAGCAGGCCGGGGGCCGGAGAGACACCCGGACGAGAGCGAACTCAGTGGTTGCGCGGGAAGCCCAGGTCCACGCCCACCGGCGCCTCCGACGGGTCCGGCCAGCGGGTCGTGACCACCTTGCCGCGGGTGTAGAAGTGCACGCCGTCGTTGCCGTAGATGTGGTGGTCGCCGAAGAGCGAGTCCTTCCAGCCCCCGAAGGAGTGGTAGCCGACGGGGACCGGGATCGGGACGTTCACGCCGACCATGCCCGCCTGGATCTCCAGCTGGAAGCGGCGGGCCGCTCCGCCGTCGCGGGTGAAGATGGCGGTGCCGTTGCCGTAGGGGGAGGCGTTGATGAGGTCCACGCCGTCCTCGTACGTCTCCGCGCGCAGCACGCACAGCACCGGGCCGAAGATCTCGTCGCGGTAGGCGTCGGAGTCCGTGGAGACCTTGTCGAGCAGCGACAGGCCGATCCAGTGGCCGTCCTCGAAGCCGTCGACGGAGTAGCCCGTGCCGTCGAGGACGACCTCGGCGCCCTGGGCGGCCGCGCCCTCGACATAGGACGCCACCTTGTCGCGGTGGGCCTTGGTGATCAGCGGGCCCATCTCGGACGTCGGGTCGTTGCCCGGGCCGATCTTGATCTTCTCGGCGCGCTCGCGGATCTTGTCCACCAGCTCGTCCGCGACGGAGCTGACCGCGACGACCGCGGAGATCGCCATGCAGCGCTCGCCCGCCGAGCCGTACGCGGCCGAGACGGCGGCGTCCGCCGCCGCGTCCAGGTCGGCGTCCGGCAGGACCAGCATGTGGTTCTTCGCGCCGCCGAGCGCCTGGACGCGCTTGCCGTTGGCGGAGGCCGTGGTGTGGATGTAGCGGGCGATGGGGGTCGAGCCGACGAACGAGACCGCGCTGACGTCCGGGTGCTCCAGCAGCGCGTCGACCGCGACCTTGTCGCCGTGGACGACATTGAGCACGCCGTCGGGCAGGCCGGCCTCCGCGGCGAGCTCGGCCAGCAGCATGGCCGCCGAGGGGTCCTTCTCGCTCGGCTTGAGCACGAAGGTGTTTCCGCAGGCGATCGCCAGCGGGAACATCCACATCGGCACCATCGCCGGGAAGTTGAACGGCGTGATGCCCGCGACGACGCCGAGCGGCTGGCGGATCGCGGCGACGTCGACCCGGTTGGAGACCTGGGTGGACAGTTCGCCCTTGAGCTGTGTGGTGATGCCGCAGGCGAGTTCCACGATCTCCAGACCGCGGGCGACCTCGCCCAGCGCGTCGGAGTGGACCTTGCCGTGCTCGGCGGTGATCAGTGCGGCGATGTCGTCGCGGTGGGCGTCCAGGAGCGCGCGGTAGCGGAACAGGATCGCGGTGCGCTGCGACAGCGAGGCCGTGCCCCAGGTCGCGAACGCCTCCTTCGCCGCCGACACGGCCGCGCCGACCTCCTCGGCCGAGGCCAGTGCCACCTGGGTGGTGACGGCGCCGGTCGCCGGGTCGGTGACCGGTCCCCAGTTGCCGGACGCGCCCTCGACGGTCTTGCCACCGATCCAGTGGTTGACGGTCTTCATTTCGAGCTCCTTCACAGATGGCGGCGTCGGGCTGCGACTTGCCGGTCGTACTCCTCCCGGGCCTTGACCGCCGACGGGCGGGTCGCGGTCGCGGCCACCGGAACATCCCACCACGCCTGCGCCGGAGGCGCGCCCGACACAGTGTCTGCCGTTTCGGTCTCGATGTAGACACCTGTGGGGACGTCGGCCGCGCGGGCCTCCGCCAGCGCTTCACGCAGGTCACGCACGGTCTTGGCGCGGATGACGCGCAGCCCGAGCGCGGCGGCGTTGGCGGCCAGGTCGACCGGCAGAGGAGCGCCGGTGTACGTGCCGTCCGGCGCTCGATGGCGGTAGGCCGTGCCGAACCGTTCGGAGCCGACCGACTCGGAGAGACCGCCGATGGAGGCGTATCCGTGGTTCTGCAGGATGATCACCTTGATCGGGATGTTCTCCTGGACCGCCGTGACGATTTCGGTGGGATTCATCAGATACGTACCGTCGCCGACCAGCGCCCAGACGGGGCGCCCGGGCGCGGCCATGCCGACGCCGATCGCCGCGGGGATCTCGTATCCCATGCAGGAGTAGCCGTACTCGACGTGGTACTGGTCGGCCGACCGGGCGCGCCACAGTTTGTGCAGGTCGCCGGGGAGCGAACCGGCCGCGTTGATCACGATGTCGTCCTCGGTGACCAGCGCGTCGAGCACGCCGAGCACCTGGGGCTGGGTGGGGCGGGTGTCGTCGTCGCCCTCGTAGGAGGCGTCGACGCGGTACTCCCAGCGCTCCTTGTCGTCCGCGTACTCCGTCTCGTACGCGGGCTCGACGCGGAAGCCGGGGCCCAGCGCGCCGGTGAGCTCCTCCAGCGCGGCCCGCGCGTCGGCGACCAGGGACAGGCCCGCCATCTTGTGGGCGTCGAACGAGGTGATGTTGATGTTCAGGAAGCGGACGGACGGGTTCTGGAACAGGGTCGACGAGGCGGTCGTGAAGTCCGACCACCGGGTGCCGACGCCGATCACCAGGTCGGCGGTGCAGGCGAGTTCGTCCGCCGTGGCCGTACCGGTGTGACCGATGCCGCCGACGTCGGCGGGGTGGTCGTACGGCAGCGAGCCCTTGCCGGCCTGAGTGGAGGCGACCGGGATGCGGGTCGCGTCGGCGAAGGCACGCAGCGCGCCCTCCGCCTCGCTGTGGCGGACACCGCCGCCGACGACCAGCAGCGGCCGGCGGGCCGAGGCCAGAGCACGGCGGGCGGCGTCGAGCGCCGTGAGGTCGGGGCGCGGGCGGCTCACCTGCCAGACGCGCTCGGCGAAGAAGTCCTCCGGCCAGTCGTACGCCTCGGCCTGCACGTCCTGGGGCAGGGCCAGCGTCACCGCGCCCGTCTCGGCCGGGTCGGCGAGGACGCGCATGGCCTGGAGCGCTGCGGGGATCAGCGCCTCGGGCCGCATGACGCGGTCGAAGAAGCGGGAGACGGGGCGCAGTGCGTCGTTGACCGACACATCGCCGGCGTAGGGGACTTCGAGCTGTTGCAGGACCGGGTCGGCCGGACGGGTCGCGAAGACGTCGCCGGGCAGCAGGAGGACCGGCAGCCGGTTGATGGTGGCGAGCGCCGCGCCGGTGACGAGGTTGGTGGCGCCGGGGCCGATGGAGGTCGTGACGGCCTGCGCGGACAGCCGCCGGGACTGGCGGGCGTAGCCCACGGCGGCGTGCACCATGGCCTGTTCGTTGCGGCCCTGGATGTAGGGCATCTCCGGGCCGGACTCCAGGAGCGCCTGTCCCAGGCCGGCCACGTTGCCGTGGCCGAAGATGCCCCAGGTCGCGTTGATCAGACGCGTCCGGCGGCCGTCCCGCTCGGTGTACTGGCGGGACAGGAAGGCGACCAGCGCCTGGGCGACGGTGAGGCGGCGGGTGCTCATCGGTGGCCTCCCTCGGCCTCGGGTCGGGTTCCGGGGCCGGTCCCCGTTCCTGCTGCTCCGGCGCCGGTCCCCGTTCCTGCTGCGGGTCCGTTTCCGGCGCCGGTCCCGGTTTCCGCCTCTACTCCAGTTCCGGGTCCGGTGCCCGCTCGGGTCCCCGTTCCGTACAGCGGCAGCCGGGCGTCGACCGGCTGCGTGGGCCAGGTGTCGCGGATCCAGCTGTGGTCGGGGTGGTCGCGGATCAGCCATGCGCGGTCCGCGCCCGGCCCCGCCATCACATTGAGGTAGTACATGTGCCGCCCGGGCGCGGCGATGGACGGGCCGTGCCAGCCGTCCGGGATGAGGACGGCGTCCCCGGTGCGGACCTCGGCGAGGACGTCGGCGCCGCCGGGCCGGGACGGCGAGACGCGGTGGTAGCCGACGCCGCCCTGCTCGATCTCGAAGTAGTAGATCTCCTCCAGCTCGGACTCGGCTCCGGGCCGGTGCTCGTCGTGCTTGTGCGGCGGGTAGGAGGACCAGTTCCCGCCGGGCGTGAGCACCTCGACGGCGATCAGCTTGTCGCACCCGAACGTGTCGGCGGCGGCGAAGTTGTTGACCTGCCGTGAGCATGTGCCGGAGCCGCGCAGTTCGACCGGTACCTCCGGCGCGGGGCCGTAGCGAGCGGGGAGTCGTCGCTCGCACTTCGCTCCTGCCAGGGCGAAGCGGCCTCCCGCACCGGAGGCGATCTGGGCATGGGCATCGCGCGGCACATAGGCGAAGTCACTCACTCCGCCGAAGACGCTCTCTCTGCCCTGCAGTTCGAAGAACTCGCCTTGCGTGTGCACCGTGCAGCCACCGCTGAGCGGCAGCACGATCCACTCGCTGTCCCCGGTGGCGAGCGTGTGCGAGCCGCCCGGCTCCAGTTCCAGCACACGCAGACCGGAGTACCCCCAGCCGGCCTGCTCGGGGTCGACGCGGAGGGCGTACGGCCCACTGGCCGCGCTGCCCGCCGGTACGTGAAGCTCCTGCAACTTGTCGGCGCTCATGACCTCTCCGTACCCCCTACAGCAGTCCTACGGCCGTATCGACCGCTCCGGCGACGTCCCCGTCGACCGGGTAGAGCAGCGAGCGTCCCACCACCAGACCCTGCACGGTGGGCAGTTGCAGCGCACCACGCCATTTCTCGTAGGCGCCGTGCTGATCGTCGCCGATCTCCCCTCCGAGGAGGACCGCCGGAAGCGTGGAGGTTTCCATCACCGACGCCATGTCGTCCGGGTTGTCGGTGACGGGGACCTTCAGCCAGGTGTACGCGGAGGTGCCGGCGAGTCCCGAGGCGATGGCGATCGAGCGGGTGACCGCGTCGGCGCTGAGATCGTTGCGGAGCTGTCCGTCGGTCCGGTGACATATGAACGGCTCGACGAAGACGGGAAGCTGACGCTCGGCCATCTCGTCCACGGTGCGCGCGGTGGCGTGCAGCGTGTCGAGGGACGCCGGGTCCTGGTAGTCGATGCGCAGCAGCAGCTTGCCCGCGTCGAAGCCGAGCCGGTCCAGGTCCTGGGCGCGGTAGCCGGTGAAGCGGTCGTCGAGTTCGAAGGAGGCGCCGGCGAGTCCCCCGCGGTTCATGGACCCGATGACCACCTTGTCGTCGAGCGCGCCGAGCAGCAGGAGGTCGTCGAGTATGTCGGCGGTGGCGAGGACACCGTCGACACCGGGCCGGGAGAGGGCGAGGCAGAGCCGTTCCAGCAGTTCGAGGCGGTTGGCCATGGCGAGACGGCTGTCCCCGACGGCGAGGGCGCCGCGGGCCGGGTGGTCGGCGGCGATGATCATCAGCCGTCCGCTGTCGCCGATGAGCCGGGGCCGTCTGCGCCGGCGCGCGGCGGCCTCGGCGACGGCCTCCGGATGCCGGGTGCGGATCCCGACGAGCTCGGCGATGTCGACACGGCTCACGAAGCGGCTCCGGGCGAGTGGGGGGCCGGCGGGGGTGGTGGAGGCGTCCGGGGCGCGGTGTCGGAGGGCGGCGGAGCGAGCGTGCCCGGCGGGGCCTCGGGCCCGGTCGGCGGTGGCGTCGGTGAGGCCGGCACGGAGCCTCCTGCCAGGACCTGGTCGACCTCGGAGGCGTACGGCATCGCGCTGGAGCAGGCGAGCCGGGCCGCGACGATCGCCCCGGCCGCGTTCGCGTATCGCATGATCTGCTCCAACGGCCGGTCGGAGAGCAGCCCGTGGCACAGCGCCCCGCCGAAGGCGTCGCCGGCGCCCAGGCCGTTGACCACCTCCACCGGGACGGGCGGGACCTCGGCGCGGGTGCCGTCGCGGTGCAGGGCGAGGACCCCCTTGGGTCCCTGTTTGACGACGGCGAGCTCCACGCCGGCGGCGAGCAGGGCGCGGGCGGCCGCGTCCGGCTCGCGCTCACCGGTCGCGATCTCGCACTCGTCGAGATTGCCGACGGCGACGGTGGCGTGTGTCAGGGCCTCGCGGTAGTACGGCCGGGCCTCGTCCGGGTCCGTCCAGAACATCGGCCGCCAGTCCAGGTCGAAGACCGTGATGCCGGACCGGTCGCGGTGGGCGAGCGCGGCGAGTGTGGCGCCCCGGCTGGGTTCCGCGCACAGGCCGGTGCCCGTCATCCAGAACACGCGCGCCTCGCGGATCGCCGCCAGGTCGAGTTCACTCGCGTGGATCTCCAGGTCGGGCGCCTTGGGCTGCCGGTAGAAGTAGAGGGGGAAGTCGTCCGGCGGGAAGATCTCACAGAAGGTCACCGGCGTCGGGTAGGCGGCCACCGGCGTCACCCAGCGGTCGTCGACACCGAACTCGCCGAGGGCCTGGTGCAGATAGTCCCCGAACGCGTCCTGGCCGGTGCGGGTGATCACCGCCGTCCTCCGGCCGAGCCGCGCCGCGCCGACGGCGACGTTGGTGGCCGAGCCGCCGAGGAACTTCCCGAACGTGTCGACCTGCGCCAGCGGGACCCCGGTCCGCAGCGGATAGAGGTCCACCCCGATCCGTCCCATCGTGATCACGTCGTACGGCTGAGGCATGCGCGTCCCTTCACTTCGACGCCGGCTGTCCCCAGGTCTAATGCTCCTTCCTGAGCCCTGTCAACATTTTGTCCTGACATTCGGACGAAGGCTTGACACCCTTCCGCGACGGCCGGAAAGCTCGGCCGCATGACCTCCTCCGTACCCTCCCTGAACCGCATCCGGGTCGGATCGGCCCCCGACTCCTGGGGGTGTGGTTCCCCGACGATCCCCAGCAGGTCCCCTGGCAGCGCTTCCTCGACGAGGTGGCCGACGCCGGTTACGAGTGGATCGAGCTCGGACCGTACGGCTATCTGCCCAGCGACCCCGTCCGTCTCGCCGAGGAGACCGCCCGCCGGGGGCTGAAGGTCTCGGCCGGCACGGTCTTCACCGGACTGCACCACGGGCCTTCGGTCTGGGAGAAGACCTGGGCACACGTCTCCGACATCGCCGCGCTCACCCGGGCCATGGGCGCCGAACACCTGGTCGTCATCCCCTCGTTCTGGCGCGACGACAAGACCGGCGAGGTACTGGAGGACCGCACGCTCACGCCGGAGCAATGGCGCGATCTGACCACTCAGACCGAACGGCTGGGCCATGAGGTGCGCGAGCGCTACGGATTGAAGATCGTCGTCCATCCGCATGCGGACACCCATGTCGACAGCGAGGAGAACGTCGGCCGCTTCCTCGACGCGACCGACCCCGCCCTTGTCTCGCTCTGTCTGGACACCGGGCACTACGCCTACTGCGGCGGTGACAGCGTCAAGCTGATCGAGACCTACGGTGAGCGGATCGGCTATCTCCATCTGAAGCAGGTGGATCCGGACATCCTCGCCGAAGTCGTCGCGCACGAGGTCCCGTTCGGCCCCGCGGTCGGCCGGGGCGTGATGTGCGAGCCGCCGTCCGGCGTCCCCGCGCTGGAGCCCGTACTGACCGCGGCGCAGGCCCTGGACGTGGAGCTCTTCGCCATCGTCGAGCAGGACATGTACCCGTGCCCGCCGGACAAGCCCTTCCCGATCGCCCGGCGGACGCGCCGATTCCTGCGCTCTTGCGGCGCCTGAGGCACAGGCGTCGCTTCTGTCACCGTTGTCGCACGGTGATCACGCATGTCTCCATTACGCGGGTTTTCCGTCACAGGCGCTCAACAGCCCCACTCTTCCCTCCAGTCGCCGTCGTTCATCGGGCACAGGCTCAGTGATCACCAGCGCCCGCGCGGCAGCTCCCCCGACGGCCCCCCGGCCGCCGCTGTCGCGCACGCAGGGAGGTGCCCCACAGATGACGGACAGAAGACTCTGGTCCTACAAGGAGATCGCCGCGCACATCAAGGTGCAGCCGGACACGGTCCGCTCCTATCGCAAGCACGGTCTTCCCCCGCCACCCGACCATGTGGAGACCGGCAAGCCCTACTGGTACGCGGACACGATCCGCGTCTGGGTGGCCAACCGCCCCGGAAACAGGAGCCGCAGAACCGACTGACCGCGCGCCGGCCGAACGCCCCGTTCCCCCGTATCGAGCCCCACCCCCGTCCCGCACCCCGCCCGGGTGCGGGACTTCGTTCGTCCGCGTCAGCGCCGGCGGATGCGGGCCACAGAGGGGCGCGGGAGGCGCATGTCACCGCATCCCTCAGTACCCCCTAGGGGTATAGTATGGTGAAGGTGCCACCGCCTCCGCAGCCCCGGAGGCCTCTGGTACACCTTGAGTACGCCTCTCAAGCACCCCGAGGAGAACCACATGACCGCGGAGACCGAGACTTCCCCGACCGCCCCCGCATCCGGCTGCTGCGGCGGCGGCGCCTGCGGCAGCGGTGCGGCCGATGTGCAGATCGGCGGCGTCACCACGGTCTACCAGGTCACCGGCATGACCTGCGGCCACTGCGAAGGTGCCGTCTCCGGCGAGATCTCCGGACTCCCGGGCGTCACCTCCGTCAAGGCCGTCGCCGCGACCGGCCAGGTGACCGTCGTCTCCGAGGCACCCCTGGACGAGGCCGCCGTGCGCGACGCCGTCGACGAGGCCGGGTACGAGCTCGTCGGCCTCGCCTGACACGCAGGCCGCTCGATCAGTCTTCCGCCGGGCCGGTCCCGACCAGTCGCCCACTGGTCGGGGCACGGCCCGGCGCCGTTGTCTGGAGTCCCCACCGTGGAAACGTCCGTGCACACGACCCAGGTCGAACTCACCATCGGCGGGATGACCTGTGCCTCCTGCGCTGCTCGCGTGGAGAAGAAGCTCAACCGCATGGAGGGGGTCGAGGCCACGGTCAACTACGCGACGGAGAAGGCCCGGATCTCCTGTCCGCCGGACCTGAAGGTGAGCGACCTCATCGCCACCGTCGTGAAGACCGGGTACACGGCCGAGGAACCGCCGCCCCCGGCACCGGAACCCGAGAGCTCGCCCGACACCGGCAGCGCCGGCACCGGCAGCCCGGACAGCGTCAGTCCCGACAGCGGCGGGAGCGACCCGCAGTCGGCCGCGCTCCGGCAGCGCCTCGTCGTCTCCGCCGTACTGTCCGTGCCGGTGGTCCTGATGGCGATGGTCCCGGCCCTTCAGTTCGACAACTGGCAGTGGCTCTCCCTGACGCTGGCCGCCCCGGTCGCCGTCTGGGGCGCGCTGCCCTTCCACCGGGCCACCTGGACCAATCTGCGGCACGGCGCCGCCAGCATGGACACCCTGGTCTCCCTCGGCACGCTGGCCGCCTTCGGCTGGTCGCTGTGGGCCCTGTTCCTCGGTCACGCCGGGATGCCGGGCATGCGGCACGGATTCGACCTGACCGCCTCGCGCACCGACGGCGCGTCCACGATCTATCTCGAAGTCACCGCCGGTGTGGTGACTTTCCTCCTGCTCGGCCGCTATCTGGAGGCCCGCTCCAAGCGAAAGGCCGGCTCGGCACTGCGTGCCCTGATGGAGCTGGGCGCCAAGGACGTGGCCCTGCTGCGGGACGGCACGGAGACGCGGATACCGATCGGCCGGCTGGCGGCCGGTGACCGATTCGTCGTCCGCCCGGGCGAGAAGATCGCCACCGACGGCACGGTCGTGGAGGGCACGTCCGCCGTCGACGCCTCCCTGCTGACCGGCGAGTCGGTACCGGCGGACGTGGCGGCCGGCGACCCGGTCACCGGCGGCTGTGTGAACGTCGGGGGCCGCCTTGTCGTCGAGGCCACCCGGGTCGGCGCGGACACCCGGCTGGCCCGTATGGCCAAGCTCGTGGAGGACGCCCAGAGCGGCAAAGCGGACGTGCAGCGTCTGGCCGACCGGATCTCGGCCGTCTTCGTTCCCGTCGTCATCGTCCTCGCGCTGCTCACCCTCGGGTTCTGGCTGGGCAGCGGAGCGGGCCCGACCGCCGCGTTCACCGCGGCCGTCGCCGTGCTGATCATCGCCTGCCCCTGTGCGCTCGGGCTGGCCACGCCGACCGCGCTCATGGTCGGCACCGGGCGGGGCGCCCAGCTCGGCATCCTCATCAAGGGTCCCGAGGTCCTGGAGGCCACCCGCACCGTCGACACCGTCGTCCTCGACAAGACCGGCACGCTGACCACGGGCCGGATGAGCCTCCAGGGCGTCCACACCGTGGAGCCGGGTGACGAGGGGGCCGAGAGCGAGTTGCTGCGCCTCGCGGGGGCCCTGGAGCACGCCTCCGAGCATCCCGTCGCCCGGGCGATCGCGGCGGGCGCCACGGAGCGGGTGGGCACGCTGCCCGTCCCGTCGTCCTTCGAGAACCTTCCCGGCCTCGGCGTACGCGGCACGGTCGACGGCCTCGACGTCCTGGTGGGCCGTGCACGCCTGCTGGAGAACGCGGGCGTCGAAGTGCCGCCCGCACTGCGCTCCGTCGCCACGGACGCCCGTACGGCGGTGTTCGCGGCCCGGGACGGCAAAGTGCTCGGCGCTCTCACGGTCGCCGACACGGTCCGGGACACGAGCGCCGAGGCGGTCGCCCGCCTGCGGGACCTCGGCCTCACGCCGGTGCTGCTGACGGGCGACAGCCGGGCGGTCGCCGAGGCGGTCGCGGCCGCGGTCGGCATCGACGAGGTGCACGCCGAGGTCATGCCGGAGGAGAAGGTGGAGGTGATCCGGCGCCTCCAGGCGCAGGGCCGCCGGGTGGCCATGGTCGGCGACGGGGTGAACGACGCGGCCGCCCTCGCCACCGCGGACCTCGGGCTGGCCATGGGCACCGGGACGGACGCCGCCATCGAGGCCGGTGACCTCACCCTCGTACGGGGTGACCTGAGGGCCGCTGCCGACGCCATCCGTCTCGCCCGTCGGACTCTTGCCACAATCATTGGCAATCTTTTCTGGGCCTTCGGCTACAACCTGGCCGCAGTGCCTCTCGCGGCGTTTGGCCTGCTCAACCCCATGATCGCCGGACTGGCCATGGCCTTTTCGTCCGTATTTGTGGTGACCAACAGCCTGCGTCTACGCTCTTTCCGGTGACTACATGTGGGTCACAAGACCTTCACAAAGAGACCTAGATCACAGATATTTAGGGGTAACCATTGAGGCTCCTCGCGAGTCTGAATGGTCGATGCCGAGAACGTCTTGGGGGACGTTCATGGGATGTCTTGGGGGACGTCTCAGGCAAGCGTTGGCCGGGGCACGTGCCCGGGGAGCTTTGAGCGGCCCTCCCGTGCGTACGTACCCCGGCAGACCGCGAGGAACTTCTGCTCACCCGGCAGAGACGCCCGGCCGGATCCCGTGGGGGAATCCGCTCCGGGGATATGGGAAGCGCCCCGCCCGCCGACCCGTGGGGGGATCGGCAGCGGGGCGCTTTCCGTTACGTACGGAGCCTCGGTGGGGCCGGCCGGATCACCTTTTCAGGAGTGACCGGTCCCCTGGTCGGGACGGTCGCTTCAGCGAGCCTCGACCGGGACGAAGTCACGCAGGACCTCGCCGGTGTAGATCTGGCGCGGGCGGCCGATGCGGGAACCCGGCTCCTTGATCATCTCGTGCCACTGGGCGATCCAGCCGGGCAGCCGGCCGATCGCGAAGAGCACGGTGAACATCTCGGTCGGGAAGCCCATGGCCCGGTAGATGAGACCGGTGTAGAAGTCCACGTTCGGGTAGAGGTTGCGCGAGACGAAGTAGTCGTCGGAGAGCGCGTGCTCCTCGAGCTTCAGCGCGATGTCCAGCAGCTCGTCGGACTTGCCGAGGGCCGAGAGGACGTCGTGCGCCGCCGCCTTGATGATCTTCGCCCGGGGGTCGAAGCTCTTGTAGACGCGGTGGCCGAAGCCCATCAGACGGACGCCGTCCTCCTTGTTCTTCACCTTGCGGATGAAGGAGTCCACGTCGCCGCCGTTGGCCTTGATGCCCTCGAGCATCTCCAGCACCGACTGGTTGGCGCCGCCGTGCAGCGGGCCCCACAGGGCGCTGATGCCGGCGGAGATCGAGGCGAACATGTTCGCCTGCGAGGAGCCGACCAGACGCACGGTGGACGTCGAACAGTTCTGCTCGTGGTCCGCGTGCAGGATCAGCAGCTTGTCGAGCGCCGAGACCACGACCGGGTCCAGGTCGTACTCCTGGGCGGGGACCGAGAAGGTCATCCGCAGGAAGTTCTCCACGTACCCGAGGTCGTTGCGCGGGTAGACGAAGGGGTGGCCGATCGACTTCTTGTAGGCGTACGCCGCGATCGTCGGAAGCTTGGCGAGCAGCCGGATCGTCGAGAGGTGGCGCTGCTTCTCGTCGAACGGGTTGTGACTGTCCTGGTAGAACGTCGACAGCGCGCTGACCACGGAGGACAGCATCGCCATCGGGTGGGCGTCACGCGGGAAGCCGTCGAAGAACCGCTTGACGTCCTCGTGCAGCAGCGTGTGCTGGGTGATCTCGCCCTTGAAGGCGGACAGCTCGTCGACCGTCGGCAGTTCACCGTTGATCAGCAGGTACGCCACCTCGAGGAAGGTGGAGCGCTCGGCCAGCTGCTCGATGGGGTAACCGCGGTACCGCAGAATCCCCTGCTCACCGTCGAGATAGGTGATCGCGGATTTATAGGCGGCGGTGTTGCCGTAGCCGCTGTCCAGGGTCACCAGACCGGTCTGGGCTCGGAGCTTCCCGATGTCGAAGCCCTTGTCACCGACGGTGCTGTCGACCACCGGGTAGGTGTATTCACCGTCCGCGTACCGCAGTACTACTGCGCTATTAGCGTTGTCGCTCACGTCATCCCTCACCGACGTAGTGCCTCTTCTTCGAGGTGCCCTGACTGTCTCTACCATCCCCCATTTGGCTCAGGAGAGTGCACTCGGGGTCGACCAATGGGCCTATCGGCGGCACTCAGTGCCGCCAACCTGCTCATCTTGCCCCGTTCGCCCTGGTTCCGGAAGCCGGGGTGGCATTTCCCACCCCGCAGGGCCGGAGGGCTCCCCCGGCCGGCCGATGACCGGACGGCTCAGCCGCCGGTCAGCCGGTGGTCGAGCGCGGTGAAGCGTCTGCCTGCGGAAACGGTGCGCACTGCCTGTCCTATCGCCTTGCGGGAGCCGACGAGCACGACGAGCTTCTTGGCCCGGGTGACCGCCGTGTAGAGGAGGTTCCGCTGAAGCATCATCCATGCTCCGGTGGTGACCGGGATCACCACCGCCGGGTATTCGCTGCCCTGGGAACGGTGAATGGTCACGGCATACGCGTGGGCCAGCTCGTCCAGCTCGTCGAAGTCGTACACAACCTCCTCGTCCTCGTCCGTCAGCACCGTCAGCCGCTGATCATCCGGCTGGAGCGAGGTGACCACGCCGACCGTGCCGTTGAAGACGCCGTTCTTTCCCTTCTCGTAATTGTTGCGAATCTGGGTGACCTTGTCGCCGACCCGGAAGACCCGTCCACCGAAACGCTTCTCGGGGAGATCCGGTCGCGCGGGCGTAATGGCCTGTTGGAGCAGGCCGTTGAGGGTGCCCGCACCCGCCGGGCCTCGGTGCATGGGTGCCAGAACCTGCACATCCCGCCGCGGATCGAGACCGAATCTGGCCGGAATCCGACGGGCTGCCACGTCCACGGTGACCCTTCCCGCGTCCTCCGTCTCGTCCTCGACGAAGAGGAAGAAGTCGGAGAGACCCGAAGTGATCGGCGGAACACCGGAGTTGATGCGGTGGGCGTTGGTCACCACACCTGACTGCTGGGCCTGCCGGAAGATCCGCGTGAGGCGGACATGGGGCACCGGTCCGCCGTCCGCGAGCAGATCCCGCAGCACCTCGCCCGCACCCACGCTCGGCAGCTGGTCGACGTCCCCGACGAGCAGCAGGTGCGCGCCCGGTGCAACGGCCTTGACCAGCTTGTTGGCCAGCAGCAGATCGAGCATGGACGCCTCGTCCACGACGACCAGATCGGCGTCGAGCGGGCGGTCACGGTCGTATGCCGCGTCGCCGCCCGGTCTGAGCTCCAGAAGCCGGTGGACGGTGGACGCGTCGGCCCCGGTCAGCTCCGAGAGCCGCTTGGCCGCGCGGCCGGTGGGGGCGGCCAGCACCACCTTCGCCTTCTTGGCGCGGGCCAGCTCCACCACCGACCGCACGGTGAAGGACTTTCCACAGCCGGGGCCACCCGTGAGCACGGCGACCTTGCTGGTGAGCGCGAGTCGCACCGCGGCCTCCTGCTCGGGTGCCAGTGCGGCGCCCGTGCGCTCGGCGAGCCAGGCGAGCGCCTTGTCCCACACGACGTCCCGGAAGCCCGGCATCCGGTCCTCGTCGGTCCGCAGCAGCCGGTTCACCTGGGCGGCCAGGGAGATCTCGGCACGGTGGAAGGGCACCAGATAGACGGCGGTGACCGCCTCGCCCCCGTCCGGCCCCGGCACGCTCTCCCGCACGACCCCCTCCTCGTCGGCCGCGAGCTCGGCGAGGCACTCGATGACCAGGCCCGTGTCCACCTGGAGGAGCTTCACGGCGTCCGCGATCAACTGCTCCTCGGGCAGGAAGCAGTGGCCCTGGTCGGTCGACTGCGACAGGGCGTACTGGAGGCCGGCCTTGACCCGCTCCGGACTGTCGTGGGGGATGCCGACGGCCTGGGCGATCTTGTCGGCGGTGAGGAAGCCGATGCCCCACACGTCGGCCGCGAGGCGGTAGGGCTGGTTCTTCACGACGGAGATCGAGGCGTCCCCGTACTTCTTGTAGATGCGCACGGCGATGGAGGTGGAGACGCCGACACCCTGGAGGAAGATCATGACCTCCTTGATGGCCTTCTGTTCCTCCCAGGCTGCGCCGATCAACGTGGTCCGCTTCGGGCCGAGTCCGGGGACCTCGATGAGCTTCTTCGGCTCCCGCTCGATGATGTCGAGGGTCTCGATGCCGAAGTGGTCGACGATGCGCTCGGCGATCCGCGGGCCGATGCCCTTGATCAGACCGGAGCCGAGATAGCGGCGTATGCCCTGGACGGTGGCCGGGAGGACGGTGGTGTAGTTCTCCACGGTGAACTGCTTGCCGTACTGCGGGTGGGAGCCCCAGCGGCCCTCCATGCGCAGGGACTCGCCCGGCTGCGCGCCGAGCAGCGAGCCGACGACCGTGAGGAGATCGGCGCCGCGTCCGGTGTCGACGCGGGCGACCGTGTACCCGTTCTCCTCGTTGGCGTAGGTGATCCGCTCGAGGACCCCTTCGACCACTGCTGGATTGGACATGATCCGACGCTACCGCCGGGGTCGGACAACGCGGGCGGCCTGTGGACAACTCCCGTCCGCGCGGCGGCGGTACGGCTTGGGGAACATCGAGGGGGCCCGGCCGTACGGCCGGGCCCCTCCATTTCCCCTCCCTCAAGGACTCCCCGGATCCCCCCAGATCCCCCCCGGGAGCCTTGATGACAGGTATGACCGACGTGACTGGTAAAGGGTTGTACGACTGCGGCCGGTAATTTTTCCGGAACTCCCGGATCCAGTCGGCGGCGCATCCGCGGGCCTCTCCCGCACGCCCGCCCGGCTCATTTGGCGTTGAACCGGTCCTGGACCAGGACGCTGCCGTCGGCCGCGTAGACCGTCACCGCGTAGCCCCTCTGCATCACCTCGGCGCCCGGAAAGGCGTAGTACGTACCCCAGTCGGGCTCTCCGCGCAGGCTCAGGACGCCCGCCTCGTACTCCTTGTCGGCCACCCGGATCACGATGCGGGCGGGCGGGCTGTCGGTGCGGAAGGCGCCGTGGACGAGGCCCTCGCCGCTCGACAGTCCACCGCTCACGCTGTCGGGCCGGATGTTGTTGCCCGGCAACTGCCGTGCCGTCGCGATCGCCTGCTGGATGTCGCCGTCCTGAACGACGTAGTTCTGTTCGCCCTCGGGCAGCAGCACCATCTGCACGCCGTGGCCGATACCGGCCACCTCGTACGGCTGGAGGGTCCGGACGCCCGGCCGGCCGGTGGATGCGGACGGGGTCGGGGCGGTGGCCGGCGGTGCCGGGGAGGGGGACACATGGGTGCCCTCCACCCCCGCGTACGCCAGAACGGCGAGTGCCGCCGTGACCGTCGCCGCACCCGCCACGGCCGCCCGTCGCCGACTGCGGGCGGTGCGGCCCCGGCGCAGGACCTCGTCGACCGGGGCGGGCCCCACGGGGTGGGCGTCCGCCTCGCGTCGCAGGGCGTCGCCGATGCGCAGGTCGTCGTTCACGGACGCGGCTCCTTCGGTGTCCCACGGGCCGCCCTGCCGTTCGCGGACGCCCCCGCGGGCTCACGGGCCACGCCCGGCTCGCCGCGCAGGCGGCGCAGCGCCCGCGCGCAGTGGCTGCGGACCGTGCCGATGCGGGTGCCGAGCAGCCGGGCCACCTCCGACTCGGTGCGGTCCTCCAGGTACCGCAGCACGATCACGGCACGCTGCCGGGGCGGCAGCCGGTCGAGCGCCTGGACGAGCGCGCTCCGTTCGGCGACGCCCTCGGTGCGGTCCGGGGCCGCGGTCTCCGGGAAGCGGGTGGTGAGCCACTCCCGTGCCCGCGTACGCCGGAGCCGGTCGACATTGGCGTTGATCATGATGCGCCAGACGTAGGCGTCGGGGTCGTCGGTGCGCTGGATGCGCTCCCACTTCACATACGCCTTGGCCAGGGCTGCCTGCACCAGGTCCTCCGCGTCGTGGTGATGTCCGGTCAGGAGCCGGGCCGTCCGGAGCATCCGTGGCCAGCGGCTGACCACGAATGCCCGGAAGTCCGCCTCCGCGCTCGTCTTCAATCAGGGTCCTCTGTCGGGGCCGCTGTTCGCCGTCGGGGGGGCCGCGCCGGCGCGCCCGACCCCTGTACGGGCCCGGCGGCGCGGCACCGGTCCTACTTGGGGCCGAAGGTCAGGGTCGCCAGTACCGCGCCGGCTCCGTCGTACGCGGTGACCGTGACGGGCTCCCGCCACGGTCCGGCGCCGGGCCGGTCGAGGTAGTACGTGCCCCAGCCGGGCCTGCCCGGCAGCCGCAGCATCGCGGCCTCGGTCTCCGGGCCCTTGCCGATGCGCACGGTCGTGCGCGCGGGCACCGTGTCCGTACGGTAGGCGCCGGTGAAGAGGATGTCGTCGCCCTCGGTGCCGATGCCGCCGCTGAGGCTGCCTGGGCGGATGCTGCTGCCGGGGTACTTCCTGGCCTCCTCGACATCGGCCGCGAAGTCGTCGTAGCTGACCACGTAGTTCTGCCGGCCCTCGGGCAGGAGCCCCATCTTCGCGCCGCGGCCGATGTCGACGGGCTGGTACGGACGTACGACGCGCGGCCCGGTCGCGGACGGGGACTTCGCCCGGGGCTGCGCCGCAGCGGCGGCCGGCGACGGCCCGTTCTGCGCCGTCGCCGGGGCCGCGGGGGATGCCGCCCGGTCGACCGCGATGGCCGTCCCGCCGCCCGCCGCCAGAACCAGCGCCACCGCTCCCGCGATGGCAAGCCGCCTTCTGCTCATGCTTCCTCCAGGTGATCGAACGCGATCCGGATACGCCTACATCTGTCAGACGGCGTCCGGCCCTGGCATCTATGTCATGGCAGCCGAAGTTTCTCGGCGGGCTTCCGGGTGGCGGTCAGAGCACGTGCTCGGTGAAGCGGCGCGCAGTCTCCGCCAGCACCTCCTCACCGTCGCGCGCCCACAACTCCTCGTTGAACAGCTCGACCTCGATCGGGCCGCTGTAGCCCGCCGCGTCCACCCGGCTGCGCCATGCGCGCATGTCGATCGACCCGTCGCCGATCTGCCCCCGGCCGTTGAGCACACCGGCGGGCAACGGTGTTGTCCAGTCGGCCAGTTGGAAGGCGTGGATGCGGCCTTCGGCGCCCGCCCTCGCGACCGCGTCCGGGGCCGTGTCGTCCCACCAGATGTGGTACGTGTCCACCACCACGCCCACCTGCGACGACGGGAACCGTCCGGCGAGCGCGAGGGCCTGGGTCAGGGTGGAGACGACACAGCGGTCCGCCGCGTACATCGGGTGCAGCGGTTCGATCGCCAGCCGTACGCCACGCTCCCCCGCGTACGGCGCGAGGACCGACAGCGCGTCCGCGATCCGCTCACGGGCTCCGGCCAAGTCGCTGCTGCCCGGCGGCAGTCCGCCGGAGACGAGGACCAGGGTGTCCGTGCCCAGGGCCGCGGCCTCGTCGATCGCCGCGCGGTTGTCGTCGAGCGCACGTGCCCGCTCGGCGGGGTCGATCGCGGTGAAGAAGCCGCCGCGGCACAGGCTGGTGACCGCGAGACCGGCGTCGCGGACGAGCGCGGCCGTCGCCGCGACGCCGTACGCCCGGACGGGCTCGCGCCACAGGCCGACCCCGGGAACGCCCAGCCGCAGGCAGGCCTTGGTCAGTTCGGGCAGGGACAGCTGCTTCACGGTCTTCTGGTTGATGCTGAAGCGGCTCGGACCGGTCATGCGCTGACTCCGTACACATCGAGCAGGGACTGCATGCGACGCTCGGCCAGGACCGGGTCGGGGAACAGACCGAGTCCGTCGGCCAGTTCATAGGCCCGCGCGAGATGGGGCAGCGAGCGCGCCGACTGGAGGCCGCCGACCATCGTGAAGTGCGACTGGTGCCCGGCGAGCCATGCCAGGAACACCACACCGGTCTTGTAGAAGCGCGTGGGCGCCTCGAAGAGATGCCGGGAGAGGTCGACCGTCGGGTCGATGAGCTTGCGGAAGCCCTCCGTGTCCCCGGTGTCCAGCACGCGTACCGCCTCCGCCGCCAGCGGTCCCAGCGGGTCGAAGATGCCGAGCAGCGCATGGCTGAAGCCGCGTTCGTCCCCGGCGATCAGCTCCGGGTAGTGGAAGTCGTCGCCCGTGTAGCAGCGCACACCCTGCGGCAGACGTCGGCGCAGCTCCACCTCCCGGCGCGCGTCCAGCAGCGACACCTTGATGCCGTCCACCTTGTCGGGGTGGGCCGCGACGACGTCCAGGAAGGTCTCCGTGGCGGTGTCGAGGTCGGCGCTTCCCCAGTAGCCCTCCAGCGCCGGGTCGAACATCGGCCCGAGCCAGTGCAGGATCACCGGCTCGGAGGCCTGGCGCAGCAGGTGTCCGTACACGGTGAGGTAGTCGTCCGCCGAGGTCGCCGCCGCGGACAGCGCACGGGACGCCATCAGGATCGCGCCCGCGCCGGTGGACTCGACGAGGGCGAGCTGTTCCTCGTACGCCGCCCGCACCGCCGCGAGGTCCGCCGGTCCGGTCAGCTGGTCGGTCCCCGCGCCGCAGGCGATCCGGCCGCCCACCGCCCGTGCCTCGGCGGCCGAGCGCCGGATCAGCTCCGCCGCGCCCGCCCAGTCCAGGCCCATCCCGCGCTGGGCGGTGTCCATGGCCTCGGCGACGCCCAGGCCGTGCGACCACAGATGGCGGCGGAAGGCGAGGGTGGCGTCCCAGTCGACGGCGGCGGGTGAATCCGGGCCGGTGTCGGCGTACGGGTCGGCGACGACGTGCGCCGCGGAGAAGACCGTACGGGATGCGGGCGGGGCTCCACCCGCTCCCGCCGTGACGGAGAAGTCCGCGGGTTCGGTCCGCGGGGTGTAGGCGCGCAACCGGCCGTCGGCGCCCGGGAGCCGGATCGTCACAGGGTCAGCTCCGGGACCTCGAAGCGACGGCCCTCGGCCGACGACCTGAGAGCGAGCTCGGCGAGCTGCACTCCGCGCGCCCCGGCGAGCAGATCCCAGTGGTAGGGCTCGCCGAGCGCCACATGGCGCAGGAAGAGTTCCCACTGCGCCTTGAACCCGTTCTCGAACTCCGTGTTGTCCGGGATCTCCTGCCACTGGTCGCGGAAGGGTTCGGTGGCCGGCAGATCGGGGTTCCACACCGGCTTCGGGGTGGCGGAGCGGTGCTGGACGCGGCACCGGCGCAGCCCCGCGACCGCCGAGCCATGGGTGCCGTCGACCTGGAACTCCACGAGCTCGTCGCGCATGACCCGCACCGCCCAGGAGGAGTTGATCTGGGCGACGGCCCCGCCCTCCAGCTGGAAGATCGCGTACGCCGCGTCGTCCGCGGTCGCCTCGTACGGCTTGCCGCGCTCGTCCCAGCGCTGCGGGATGTGCGTGGAGACCTGCGCGCTCACGCTGGTGACCCGGCCGAAGAGACCGTGCAGCACGTACTCCCAGTGCGGGAACATGTCGACGGCGATGCCGCCGCCGTCCTCGGAGCGGTAGTTCCACGAAGGGCGCTGGGCCTCCTGCCAGTCGCCCTCGAAGACCCAGTAGCCGAACTCTCCCCGTACGGACAGGATCTCGCCGAAGAAGCCGCCCTCCACGAGGCGCTTCAGCTTCAGCAGACCCGGCAGGAAGATCTTGTCCTGGACGACGCCGTGCCGGATGCCGGCGGTGTCGGCCAGACGGGCCAGCTCCAGGGCGCCGGCGAGGTCGGTGGCGGTCGGCTTCTCGGTGTAGATGTGCTTGCCCGCCGCGATGGCCTGCTTGATGGCGGGGACGCGGGCGGAGGTGACCTGCGCGTCGAAGTAGATGTCCACGCTGTCGTCGGCCAGCACGGCGCCCAGGTCGGTCGTCCAGTGCTCCAGTCCGTGCTGTTCGGCGATGTCGCGCAGCGCGTGCTCACGTCGCCCGACGAGAACGGGCTCCGGCCACAGCGTCTCGCCCTCCCCCAGATCGAGACCGCCCTGTTCGCGGATGGCGAGCAGGGAACGCACCAGATGCTGGCGGTATCCCATCCGTCCGGTCACGCCGTTCATGGCGATCCGCACTGTCCTGCGTGTCACGAAGATGCCTCCATGTCCCTCGATCCCCGGACGGTTCCCTCTTTATGGCCTTGTTGCCTCGATACCGCAGTAGCAAGCGCTTTCTACGCGGTATGACGCTAGCCTGCCGACAGTGACCCGGACAAGGGCTCTGTTCCATCTCCCGCGGAGGAAAGCGATGACAGTCACCCTGTCGGACGTCGCGGCGCGCGCTCGGGTGTCCCCGGCCACCGTGTCGCGTGTGCTCAACGGCAACTACCCCGTCGCGGCGTCGACGCGGGAGCGGGTCCTCCGCGCCGTCGACGAACTCGACTACGTCCTGAACGGGCCCGCCAGCTCACTCGCCGCCGCCACCTCCGACCTCGTCGGCATCCTCGTCAACGACATCGCCGACCCCTTCTTCGGGATCATGGCCGGCGCCGCGCAGACGGAGATCGGCGGACAGGAAGGCACCGGGCGAGCGGGCGGCGAGAAACTCGCCGTCGTCTGCAACACCAACGGCTCACCGGACCGCGAGCTCACCTACCTCACCCTGCTCCAGCGGCAGCGGGCGGCGGCCGTCGTCCTCACCGGCGGCGCACTGGAGGACCCCGCGCACATCGCGGCCATGTCCTCGAAGCTGGCGAAACTCGCGGACGCGGGGACCCGGGTCGTGCTGTGCGGGCGGCCGCCCCTGCCGGGCAGCGAGTCGATCGTGGCCGCGCTCGCCTTCGACAACCGCGGCGGCGGGCGGCGGCTGACGGAACACCTGCTGTCCCTCGGCCACCGCCGCATCGGATACGTCGCCGGGCCGACGGAACGCACCACCACCCGTCACCGGCTCGAGGGCCACCGCGCGGCGCTGGCCGCGGCGGGCATAACCGAGGACCAGGACCGGCTCACCGTGCACGGCCCGTACGCGCGCCAGTCCGGCTACGACGCGACCCTCGAACTCCTGCGGCGCGACCCGGCCCTGACGGCGATCGTCGCCGCGAACGACACCGTGGCGCTGGGCGCGTGCGCGGCCCTGCGCGACCAGGGCCTGCGCATCCCCGAGGACATCTCGGTCGCCGGCTTCGACGACCTGCCGTTCTCGGTGGACGCGGTGCCGGCGCTGACGACGGTACGACTGCCGCTGTACGAGGCGGGGGCGCGGGCGGGGCGGCTGGCGATGGGGCGGGAGGCGGCGCCGCCGGGGGGTATCGCGACGATCGGAGCGGAGCTGATGGCGAGGGAGTCGACGGGGCGACCGAAGTCTTGACCCTTGCGGCTCAACCGCGTGTGGCTGAGCGCGTGTTCTTGTGGCTCGAGCCCTTGTTCGGCCCGGGCCCTTGTGGCTCGGCCTCGGGTGCTTGTGCTCCAGCCCTTTGTTCGGTGCGGGCCCTTGTGGCTGGGCCGCTTGTTCGGTGCGGACCCTTGTGGCTCGGGTGCTTGTGGCTCAGCCGGTTGTTCGGCCCGGGCCCTTGTGGCGCGGCCGCGGGTGGTTGTGGCTCAGCCCCTGGTTCGGTTGCTGTCCCGGTGCCGTTCCGGGGTCATGTCCGGGACTGCGGTCCTCACCGCGCTTCGCGCGAGTTGCGGGCGCTTTGACGTCCCGGACACGACCCCTGCACGTCCCCGTCCCTGAACCCGAGCCCTCGCTCCCGCCGGACCCGTATCCGCCGCCATCGTGACCGGTCCACTGGGCCTCGTCCCGAACGGTCGGGGGATCGCTGACAGGCGGGAGGGGGACGGGGGCGCAGGAGGGGGGTGTCCGGACGTCAAAGCTTCAGCAACTCGCGCGAAGCGCGGTGAGAAAGCAGTCCGGACACCCCCCTCCGGAGAACCCGGCCCCCGCACCCACCCACCAGACCAAGCGCAGCCGCACCACAAAGACCCGCACCACAAGCACCCGCAGCACAAGAACCCCGCACAACAAGCACCTCAGGCAACCGCCGACCGCAGCGCCGCCACCGTCGCCGCGATCGACGGGCGTCTCGCCGCCCCCTCCCGCCACAGCGCGTACAGCCTCCGCCTCGGCACCGGCGTCAGTGGCACCTCCCGTACCCCCTCCGGCAGCGCTCCCCGCCCCAGTCGCGGCATCACCGCGATCCCCAGCCCCGCTGCCACCAGCGCGAGTTGGGTGTGGTTCTCCTCCGCCTGGTGGACGAGGTCCGGCTCGCTTCCCGTCGCCCGGAGCGTCCGTATCAGCCAGTCGTGGCAGACCGTGCCCGGCGGCTGGCAGATCCAGCGCTGACCGGCCAGGTCCTCGCGCCGTACCGAGACCAGGGACGCCAGCGGGTGCCCCTCCGGCACCAGCAGATCGCACAGGTCGTCGCCCAGGTGTGCCTGTTCGACGCCGTCCGGCGCGGGCAGTGGGGCGATGTCCCAGTCGTGGGCGACCGCGAGGTCGGTCATCCCGCGGGCCACGAGGTCGACGGACAGATGCGGGTCGACCTCGGTGAGGCGCGCGTCGAGGGTGGGGTGCAGCCGGGCCAGTTCGGCGAGGACACCCGGCATCAGTCCGCGTGCGGCGGACGGGAACGCGGCGATCGTGAGGCGACCCGTCGGCTGCCCCCGGCGTTCCTCCAGGGTGGTCTCCGCGCGTTCCACGATCGCCAGCAGTTCCTCGGCCGTCCCGGCGAGGTGCTTCGCCTCGTCGGTGAGCGCCACGCCCCGTCCCCGCCGCTCCAGCAGCGTCGTCCGCGTCTCCCGCTCCAGCTTGGTGATCTGCTGCGACACCGCGGACGGGGTGTACCCGAGCGCGGTCGCCGCGGCGGCCACCGAACCGTGCACCGCGACCGCGTGCAGCGCCCGCAGGCGTCCCAGATCGAGCACGACCCACCCCCATTCGTAAGCAACGCTCAATTCCACCATGAAGAAACCCGCGCTGGTGCTACATGGTCCGGGCCCGTGATCCTCGATCCATGCGTCCCGTACACATGGCACTCGCCGTGACCGTCGCCGCGGTCTGGGGAGTCAACTTCGTCGTCATCGAACTCGGCCTCGGGCACTTCCCGCCGCTGCTGTTCTCCGCGCTGCGCTTCCTGGTGGCCGCGCTGCCCGCCGTCTTCTTCGTGGGCCGCCCCAAGGTCGCCTGGAAGTGGCTGATCGGCGTCGGACTGGCCCTTGGGGTAGCGAAGTTCGGGCTGCTGTTCATCGGCATGGACCGGGGCATGCCGGCCGGGCTGTCGTCGCTCGTGCTCCAGATCCAGGCGGTGTTCACGGCCGTCCTCGCCGCGGTCGTGCTCGCCGAACGGCCGGGCAGGGCCCGGGTCCTGGGCATGGCCGTGGCGCTGGGCGGCATCGCTCTCGCCGCCGTCGACGAAGGGACGTCGGGGCCGCTGCTCGGCTTTGCCCTCGTCGTCGCGGCCGCCGCCTGCTGGGGTGTGTCCAATGTGCTGACCCGCAAGGCGTCCCCGCCGGACGCCCTGAACTTCATGGTCTGGGTGTCCGTGGTCCCCGTACTGCCGCTCCTCGCGCTCTCGTTGCTCTTCGAGGGGCCCTCGGCGGATCTGCACGCCCTGCGGTCCCTCGACTGGAGCGGCGCCGGGACCATCGTCTACGTGGCCTGGGGCGCGACGGTCTTCGGCTTCGGGGCCTGGGGGTTCCTGCTGCGCCGCTACCCCGCCTCCGCCGTCGCACCCTTCTCGCTGCTCGTGCCCGTCTTCGGCATGACGTCCGCCGCGCTGCTCCTGGACGAGTCGGTGAGCCCGCTGCGCTGGGGCGCCGCGGTGCTCCTCGTCGGTGGTGTCGCGCTCACCTCGCTGTCGCGAGCAGCTGCTCCAGATGCATCCGTCCCGGCGCCAGCAGTGCCGGCAGGTCCGCTGCCTCCGGATGCCAGCGCTTCTCGTACTCCCAGCTCAGCCACGTCTCGTCGGTGAGCTGGGCCAGGCACTCGGCGAGCGGCAGCACACCGGTGCCGAGCGGCAGCGGCGCGAGGTCGTCGGCCGAGGCCACGTCCTTGACCTGGACGTAGCCGAGGAACGGGGAGAGCGCGGCATGGGCGACCGCCGGTTCCTCGCCCTCCAGCCAGGGGTGCACCACGTCCCAGATCGCGCCCGCGTACAGGTGGCCGACCGGTCCGAGGATGCGGGAGACTCCGGCGCCGGTCCGGTGGGAGTCGTGGGTCTCGACCAGAATCCGTACGCCGAGCCCGGCCGCGGTCTCGGCGGCCGCCCCGAGCCGGCGGGCGGCGACGGCCTCCGCCTTCGCCGGGTCCTGGCCCTCCCCGCCGGGGAAGACGCGCACATGCGGCGCGCCGACGTCCTTGGCGAGCCGCAGCAGGTCCTCGACCTCCTGGATCACGGCCGCGTCCTCGCCGGGTGCCGCGAGGCCGGTGTACCCGCAGACCGCGAGGATCTCGACACCGGCCCGGGAGAACTCGTCGGCGACAGCGGCCCGTTCGGCAGCCCCGATCCCCGCGTGCACCGGCTCCTCGGGGTCGGCCCGCAGCTCCACCCCCTGGTACCCGGTGTCGGCGGCCAGCTGGACCACGTCCCGGATGGGCATGCCCGGCACTCCGAGCGTCGAGAAGGCGAACTTCACTTGACCGTTCCTTCCTGCAGGGGCAGCCGCCAGTCCTGGCCGACCAGATCCACTCCGTACGAGCGGTGCGGTTTCTCGGCGACGAGGGTGAACCCGGCCCGCTGGTAGATCCGGCGGGCTCCGGTCAGTACGTCGTTGGTCCACAGCACCAGTTCCCGGTACCCCACTTCGCGGGCGAAATCCACCACCGAGCGCACGAGTGTGTCGCCGAGCCCGTGCCCGCGCGCCTCGGGTTCCACCAGGAGCAGCCGCAGCCGCGCGGCGGCGGGGGCGTCGTCCCGTACGCACATCACCGAGCCCACCGGACGTCCGTCCAGCTCGGCGATCCACACCCGTTCCAGATGGGGATCGTGGTCCTGGGCGAAGTCGGCGACGATACGGGCGACGAGGCCCTCGAAGTCGGCGTTCCACCCGTACTCCCCCGCGTACAGGGCGCCGTGCCGCTGGACGATCCAGCCGAGGTCGCCGGGTCGCGGGTCGCGCAGCGCCGGGCCCTCGCGGTGGGCGGGCCGGCCGGGCGCGAGGATCTCGCGCACGGTCCGCATCGACGCGACCAGCCGGGTCCGGTCCTGAGCGGTGACCCCGCCGAGCAGCGTCCCCACGGCCTCGCGCGAGCGCTCGTCGAGCAGGGCGGCGGCTTCGCGGCCCTGGGCGGTGAGGGTGATGCGCTGCCGCCGCGGGTCCCTCTCGGACGGCGCGCGCGCCACGAGGCCGTCCCGCTCGAACTTGGCGAGGAGCCGGCTCAGGTACCCGGCGTCGAGGGACAGCTCGGCGCGCAGGTCGGCGGCGTCGGTCCGGGGGCTGTGGGCGAGCTCGTAGAGGACGCGGGACTCGGTGAGGGTGTACGGCGTGTAGAGGTGCTTGCTGTAGTCGAGCGCGCCGATGAGGTTGGTGTAGAAGCGGTTGAACGCGCGGATCTCCTGGATCGGCATGAGAGGGCTCCCAGCTTTTTCCTTGACTGAGTCAACGCTAGGCCCGGATGGCCGTGGGGGCAAGAGCGGCGCGGTCCCGGCCTCTCGGGGGCGGCGGATCGAGGGTCCGGAGCCACAGGAACCTCATCTCCCCCACCTGCACCAGTTCCGGCCGGCGAGGCAACCCGCCCTCCCGCATTTCCGTCTAACCCGCCGCTCCGCTGGATGCGACCCGCAGTGCGGTGTCGGCCCTCGCTGCACCACCCGCGAGCGTCGGTCCCTCCCCCTCCCGCCGTCTGCGGCCGGCGGCCCCGCCGCCACCGGTGCGCCCCTCCCGAAGCGCCGGTGGCGGCCTCCGTACCGGTGACCTTTCGCGCGGCGCGCGCCCTTTTCCTTGCCGCACCCTTGACCTGGCAGTAATTTTCGGGCTATCCGTGTGCTTTGGAAGTTTCCTTCAACTCCCTTGTCGAGCAAGGCCGGAAGGAGCACCCATGCACGACCGGAGCCTCTCCAGACGCACTCTTCTCAGCGCGACCGCCGCCACCGCCGTGGCGGCGAGTGCCGCCACGGTCCCCGCGTACGCCGCCGGAGCCGTGTCCCATGACCACCGAGACCGGCTGAAACGGCTGATCTCCCGGATGAGCATCGAGGAGAAGGTCGGCCAGCTCTTCGTCATGCGGGTGTACGGGCACTCCGCGACCGCGCCCGACCAGGCCGACATCGACCTGAACCTCAAGGAGATGGGCGTTCGCACGGCCGCCGAGCTGATCGCCAAGTACCACGTCGGCGGCATCATCTACTTCGCCTGGGCGCACAACACCCGCGATCCCCGCCAGATCGCCGGGCTGTCCAACGGCATCCAGCGCGCGGGATTGGAGCAGCCCACTCCCCTGCCACTGCTGATCTCCACGGACCAGGAGCACGGCATCGTCGCCCGGGTGGGCAGGCCCGCCACCCTGCTGCCCGGAGCGATGGCCCTGGGAGCCGGCGGCTCGCGGTCGGACGCCCGCAGCGCGGCGGAGATCGCCGGGGCCGAACTGGCCGCCATGGGAATCCTCCAGAACTACGCGCCCGTCGCGGACGTCAACGTGAACCCCGCCAACCCCGTCATCGGGGTTCGCTCCTTCGGCTCCGACCCCGACGCCGTCGCCCGGATGGTCGCCGCCCAGGTCCGCGGCTACCGCGGCGCCGGCGTGGCCGCGACGGCGAAGCACTTCCCCGGCCACGGTGACACGACCGTCGACAGCCACACCGGTATCCCGGTCATCACCCACACCCGCCAGGAGTGGGAGGAGATCGACGCCCCGCCGTTCCGCGCGGCCATCGACGCCGGGATCGACTCGATCATGACGGCGCACATCCAGTTCCCCGCCCTGGACCCGAGCAACGACCCCGCCACCCTCTCCCGTCCCATCCTCACCGGCATCCTGCGCGAGGAACTCGGCTACGACGGGGTGGTGGTGACCGACGCGCTCAACATGCAGGGCGTGCGCGACAAGTACGGGGACCACCGGGTGCCGGTGCTCGCGCTGAAGGCGGGCGTGGACCAGTTGCTCAACCCGCCGGACCTGGCCGTCGCCTGGAACGCGGTACTGAAGGCCGTCACGAGCGGCGAGCTGACCGTCGAACGCCTCGATGAATCGATCCTGCGGATCCTCCGTCTCAAGGAGCGTCTGGGGCTGCTGCGCCGGCCGTTCGTCTCGGAGGGGCGCGTGGAGCGCAAGGTCGGCACGCGCGCCCATCTGGCCGCCGCGGACCGGATCGCCGACGGCACGACGACCCTGCTCGTCAACGAGCGCGGGCTGCTGCCGCTCAGCCGCCGCCGCGAGCCCCGGCTGCTCGTCGTCGGCGCGGATCCGGCCTCCCCGACCGGGACGACCGGGCCACCGACCGCGGTGCTGGCGAAGGCCTTCACCGAACTGGGCTTCACCGCCACCGCCCTGTCCACCGGTACGGCGCCGGCCGCGGCGAAGATCGACGAGGCAGTGGCGGCGGCGAGCGGCAAGGACGCGATCGTCGTCGCCACCTACAACGTCACCGCCACCAGTACCCAGCGCACGCTGGTGACCCGGCTGGTGGCGACCGGCGTGCCGGTGGTCGCACTGGCCATCCGCAACCCGTACGACATCGCCCACCTCGGCGGTGTGCCGGCGGCGCTCGCCACGTACTGCTGGACCGATGTCGAACTACGGGCGGCGGCGCGGGTCGTCGCCGGCCGCGCCGACCCCGAGGGCCGGCTGCCCGTACCCGTGCCGCGGGCGGACGACACGGGCCAGGTGCTGTACCCCGTGGGGCACGGTTTGTCGTACGACTGACGTATCTCTTCCGGCCACTGCCACCGGCGCACCACCGACAATCGTCCTGCGGCCTTCCGCGCGGCTGGCGTGGCCCGCTTCGGCGGGCCACCCTGGACGCACCGGCCGTACGGCCGGATGCCCGGGGGGTCCGTATGGCAGGAATTCGGCGGTCCGCGGGCGCGGTGAGCGCCCTGGTACTCGTGCTGGTCGCCCTGACGGCCGGCTGTCTGCAGACAGCGGGCGGGCCGGCCGCGGCAGGGACACCGTCCGGTTCGGCCGCCGCGTCCCCCTCACCGGGCTACGGAGCGGTCTTCCTGGGGCGGGGCGACTGTGCCTCGCGCGCCCGGGACTTCGGCGAGGTGCCGTGCGCCAGTGAGCGGGCGGCGGCCCGGGTCCTCGCGCGGTACGGCGGCCGGTCCTCGACCGGGCCGGCCTGCCCCGCGCCCACCGACTTCGTCCTGCACATCTCCGAGGGACACTCGTCGGCCGACGAGGACGGCGACGGCGATGTGGGGCAGGGCTACGCCTGTATGCGCAATCTCCTGCCGCCGCACCCGGGCGACCCGGGCGGGGGCGGCGGTCCGCACACCCTGGTGGGCGACTGCGTCTACACCGCGGCCGAGGGACAGGTGAAGGAGACGGCCTGCGACGGATCGGGCGACCACCGGCCCGAGTTCACGGTCGCATCCGCTCGCGCCGAGAAGGCGCAGTGCCCGAAGTCGACGGCCCTGTACGTGCATCTGGGCGGGGACATGGCGGTGGGCTGCGCCCGCCGTGTGTGAGTGACACGGCGGGCACAGCCCACGCGGCGGCGTCACGGCCGCAGAGACGGCTCCCGCTCGATGTCACGCTTGTCGAGCTTCGCGTCGTACGGCGTCAGGCGCTTCGCCTTGGCCTCGTCCTGCTGGACGGTGGCCGGGGCCACGCCCGCCCACTTCAGGATGGAGGCGGTGGCAGCGGCCTTCTGGTCGGCGACCAGAGCGCCCACGCCGGCACCGTGGTTGGCGCCCGGAGCGACGTAGACATAGCTGTCACGGGCACCCTTGCCCACCCGGAACTTCTCGGCGCCCCACGGGTCGTTCTGACCGTAGACGAACATCATCCGCTGGGCGTTGTTGCGCACCCAGTGGTCGACGTCGTCCATGACGAACGGCTTGAAGCGCATCGGGATGTCGCGCGGCACGAAGTTCCGCGGCGGCTGGTAGCCGTACCGGCTCAGGCCCTTGAGGTGCGGCTGCTTGATGTCGGGCGAGCCCAGCTCGGTGCCGGCCTGGTAGTAGTACGGCGTGTACGGCGCGAGGCCCTGGTCCGTGTAGAACGAGAACCCGGAGATCGCGTCGATGCTGTCCCAGATCTGCTGGTCCGTCGCGGTCTTGGCGACCGGGATCGCGGCGCAGTCCGCCAGCAGGCTGTACTGCCAGAACGCCCAGGTGTAGTCGAGGACGACGGCCTCGAAGGCCTTGTCCTGCGAGCCGACCGTCGTGAAGGTGTAGCCGTTGTCGGCGGCGTACTGGGTGTAGATCGCCGCCAGCTGCTCGCGGCGGATCAGCGCCTCACGCTGCACGTTGTTGAGCTTGGTGCGGCATTCGGCGGTGCCGACGCCCGCGAGGAAGCGGTCGTAGGCCGAGTCCTCGTCGTTCCGCACGTCGTTGGGGGCCACGTAGGCGACGACGCCGTCCATGTCGCGCGGGTAGAAGCGCTCGTAGTACGTCGCCGTCATGCCGCCCTTGGAGCCGCCGGTGGTGAGCCACTTCTTGGCGTACACCTTCTTCAGCGCGGTGAAGAGGCGGTGCTGGTCGCTGGCGGCCTGCCAGATGTCCAGCTTCGACCAGTCGGCCGGTTCGGGACGGGACGGCGTGAAGAAGCGGTACTCCACGGAGACCTGGTTGCCGTCGATGATGGCCGTCGGCTCACTGCGGCGCGGTGTGGTGTTCACGTTGTAGCCGGAGGTGAACATGACCGTGGGCCGGTTGGTGTCCTTGTGCAGCAGGGTGATCCGCTGCTTGAAGGTCCCCTTGCCCGGGTGCCGGTGGTCGACCGGCTGTGTGTAGTTGAGGACGAAGAACCGGTACCCGGTGTACGGCTTCTCCTCGATGAGACTCATGCCCGGAATCGCGAGGATCCGGTCCTTGATGTCCGTGCCGGGCACAGGCTCCGCGGCGGTAGCCGCACCCGCCGTCGTGCCGGCCGCGCTCATCGTGCCTATGAGCACCACGAGCGACAGCAGCCATCTGAGCGCCTTGCTCATTCACCCTCCCCTTGGTTCACCTGTGACGCGGTGAACCTAGCGGGGGCAATGCCCGGCTGGCCACCCCCAGTTGACTGCCGGGTAACCGACGGCAGGTCAGGGGGCGGACGGGGATACGGGGCGACGGCCGGTCAGCACAGGATCCAGCCGGTGGAGCGGGAGACCCCGGCGATGGCGCCGGTGGCCCGGACGCAGCGGTTGAGCGCGTGCACGGTGACGGGTCCCGCCTGGCGGGTGAAGGTGCCGCGGTCGACGGCGGCGCGGCCGCCGCGGGCCTGGAGCGAGACGGACATCGCCCGCCGGGCTCCGGGGTTGCTCGCGACCGTCATCGCGCAGGCGTAGTTCCGGTTCTTGTAGACGCGCAGTTCGCCGCCCGGGAACCGCACGGTCTTCTGCGCCCGTCCCGAGCAGCCCGAGGCGACGGCCTCCGCGCTCTGCGTACCGGGCCCGGCGAGGGACAGCGCCCCCACGGCCATCAGCACCGCGAGGAACTGCGCCAGCAGTC
The DNA here is from genome assembly GCF_050952975.1 of Streptomyces sp. CA-251247. Classification (NCBI taxonomy): domain Bacteria; kingdom Bacillati; phylum Actinomycetota; class Actinomycetes; order Kitasatosporales; family Streptomycetaceae; genus Streptomyces; species Streptomyces sp. CA-251247. Next base: position 2,971,368 of record NZ_CP191861.1, read on the forward strand.
TCCTCACCGGCCTTTTCGTCTCCGTCCCACCGAACACCTTTGCGCCCCCTCGTCACATCCCCGTACATGCGTACGACGCAGCAGGGGGCGGAACGGTTGCCGACCCCACGACATGGTCACACCGCGGCCGGTTCGTCCTCTCCTATGAAGGTCCGCCACAGCATGGTGTAACGGCCCTCCAGAGCCAGGAGCTCGTCGTGGGTTCCGTCCTCGACCACCCTGCCGCCGTCCATCACCACGACGCGGTCGGCGCGCGCGGCGGTCGTCAGCCGGTGTGCGACGACCAGGGTGGTGCGGCGGCCGGTCAGCCGGTCGGTGGCCTGGTTGACCTGGGCCTCGGTGGCCAGGTCCAGCGCGGCCGTCGCCTCGTCGAGAAGCAGCACATCGGGGTCGACCAGCTCGGCCCTGGCCAGGGCGATCAGCTGGCGCTGGCCCGCGGAGAGATTGCGGCCGCGCTCGGAGACCTCGTGCAGATAGCCGCCGTCCAGGGTGGCGATCATGTCGTGCGCGCCGACCGCGCGGGCGGCGGCCTCCACCTCGGCGTCACTCGCACCGGGGCGTCCGTAGGCGACGGCGTCGCGGACCGTGCCCTCGAAGAGGTACGCCTCCTGGGGCACGACGCCGAGCCGGTGCCGGTAGGCGGTGAGGTCGAGCTCGCGCAGATCCTGTCCGTCGGCGGTCACCCGTCCACTCGTCGGGTCGTAGAACCGCGCGACCAGCTTGACCAGCGTGGACTTGCCCGCGCCGGTCTCGCCGACGAAGGCGACCGTCTGGCCCGCCGGGATGCGCAGATCGATGCCCGCGAGGGCCTCCTCCTCGTCGCCGTAACGGAAGTCGACGCCCTCGAAGGCGATCTCGCCGCGCAGCGACGCGACGTCCACGGGCTTCTTCGCGCTCGCCGTCGACGTCGGTTCGTCCAGCAGTTCCTGGATGCGCCGGAGCGACACCGAGGCCTGCTGGTAGCCGTCGAAGACCTGCGACAGCTGCTGGACGGGGGCGAAGAAGAGGTCGATGTAGAGGAGGTAGGCGACCAGGGCGCCGGTGCTCAGCGTGCCCGCGTCGACCCGGTGCCCGCCGACGATCAGTACGGCCGCGGCGGCCACCGAGGACAGCAGCTGGACGAAGGGGAAGTACACCGAGATCAGCCACTGGCCGCGGACGCGGGCCTCGCGGTAGTGCTCGCTGCGGGCCACGAAGCGGTCGTTGCCGGAGCGCTCACGGCGGAACGCCTGCACGATCCGCAGCCCGGACACGGACTCCTGGAGGTCGGCGTTGACGACGCTGATCCGCTCGCGCGCCAGCTCGTAGGCCTGCACGCTCTTGCGGCGGAAGAAGAAGGTGCCGACGATCAGCACCGGCAGGGTCGCGAAGACGACGAGCGCGAGCTGGAGGTCGATGACGAGCAGGGCGACCATGATGCCGAAGAAGGTGACCACCGAGACGAACGCGGTGACCAGACCGGTCTGGAGGAACGTCGACAGGGCGTCCACGTCCGTCGTCATCCGGGTCATGATCCGGCCGGTCAGTTCGCGCTCGTAGTAGTCGAGCCCCAGCCGCTGGAGCTGGGCGAAGATCTTCAGACGTACGGAGTAGAGGACCCGCTCGCCGGTGCGGCCCGTCATCCGGGTCTCGCCGATCTGCGCGGTCCACTGCACGATCACGCTCACCAGCGCGAGGCCGGAGGCCGCCCACACCGCGCCCAGTGCGACCTGCTCCACACCCTGGTCGATGCCGTGCCGGATCAGGACCGGAAGCAGCAGGCCCATGCCGGCGTCGACGGCCACCAGCAGCAGGCTCACGAGCAGCGGGAGCCCGAAGCCGCGCAGCAGCAGCCGCAGGCCCTGGCCCTCGCCCTCGGTGTGCTCGACGCGGACGGCGCGTGCCTCGTCGACGTCGGGTGTGTCGTCGGCCGGCGGCAGCGCCTCCACCTGGGCGAGCAGCTCGGGGGTGGCTCCCGGCGCGGCGGACTCCTGTACGGCTTCCTCGCGCACCCACAGCCGGGGTGTGATGCCGCGCTCCGCGTCGAACTCCGCGTCCAGCTCGTCCCGTACGGTGCTGTCGCTGCCGGGATCGGCCGCCAGCGCGGGAGCGTGCCCCGGCGATACGCCGCCGAGCTCGTCCGGGTCGGTCAGCAGCCGGCGGTACAGGGCCGAGCGCCTGGTCAGTTCCTCGTGGGTGCCGATGTCCGCGAGCCGTCCGCCGTCCAGGACCGCGATGCGGTCGGCGAGCTGGAGGGTGGAGCGGCGGTGGGCTATCAGCAGGGTAGTGCGTCCGGTCATGACGGAACGCAGCGCCTCGTGGATCTCGTGCTCGACGCGGGCGTCCACGGCGGAGGTGGCGTCGTCGAGCAGCAGCAGCCGGGGGTCGGTGAGGATCGCCCGGGCGAGCGCGACACGCTGGCGCTGGCCGCCGGAGAGGGTCAGACCGTGCTCGCCCACGGTGGTGTCGTAGCCGTGGGGCAGCTCGCCGATGAAGCCGTCGGCCTGGGCGGCGCGGGCGGCGGTCTCGATCTCCTCCTGCGTCGCGCCGGGCTTTCCGTACGCGATGTTGGCGCGGACCGTGTCCGAGAACAGGAAGCTGTCCTCCGGCACCATGCCGATCGCGGCCCGCAGCGAGTCGTACGTCAGCTCGCGGACGTCGTGACCGCCGACGAGGACCGCGCCGTGCGTCACGTCGTAGAAGCGGGGCAGCAGCAGCGACACGGTCGACTTGCCGCTGCCGGACGACCCGACGACGGCGACGGTCTCCCCGGGACGGATCTCCAGCGAGAAACCGTCGAGGACCGGGCGCTCCCGGTCGTAGCCGAAGGTCACGTCGTCGAACTCGACGGTGGCGGGGGCGTCCGCCGGGAGCACCTTGGTGCCCTCGGTCAGCGTGGGCTCGGTGTCGATCAGCTCCAGTACGCGGTCGACACCGGCGCGCGCCTGCTGGCCGACGGTCAGCACCACGGCGAGCATCCGGACCGGGCCGACGAGCTGGGCGAGATAGGCGGAGAAGGCGACGAAGGTGCCCAGCGTGATCTGGCCGCGGGTGGCCAGCCAGCCGCCGAGGGCCAGCATGGCGACCTGCCCGAGGGCGGGGACGGCCTGGAGCGCGGGGGTGTAGCGGGCGTTCAGCCTGATGGTGCGCAGCCGGCCGGCGAACAGCTTGCGGCTGGCCTCGCGCAGCTTGCCGGTCTCCTGGTCCTCCTGGCCGAAGCCCTTGACCACGCGTACGCCGGAGACCGCCCCGTCCACGACGCCCGCGACGGAGGCGGCCTGGCTCTGTGCGTACCAGGTGGCGGGGTGGAGCCGGACACGGCTGCGCTTGGCGATGAACCAGATGGCCGGGGCGACGGCGACGGCGACCAGGGTGAGGGGCAGCGACAGCCACGCCATGATCACGAGGGAGATCAGGAAGAGCAGGATGTTCCCGATGGTCATCGGGAGCATGAAGAGCAGGCCCTGGATGAGCTGGAGGTCGCTGGTCGCCCGGCCGACGACCTGGCCGGTGGAGAGCTCGTCCTGACGCCGCCCGTCGAGCCGGGTGATCGTCGCGTACATCTCCGTCCGCAGGTCGTGCTGGACATCGAGGGCGAGGCGTCCGCCGTAGAAGCGGCGGATGTAGGTGAGGACGTAGACGACGACGGCCGCGGCGATGAGTACGCCGGTCCAGACGGCGAGGGAGCGGGAGTGGTCCCCGATCACGTCGTCGATGACGATCTTGGTGATCAGGGGGACGAGCGCCATGACGGCCATGCCGCCCAGGGACGAACCGAGCGCGAGCAGCACATTGCGCCGGTACCGCCAGGCGTAACCGGCCAGGCGCCGGGCCCACCCCTCATTCGCCGCCACGTCGTGCCTCCCGTTGAAATTGATCCACCGGAAGGCACCAACGCGCCGAGCAGCGGATTTCATCCCGCTGCAACGAACGGATACGGCAACCGCCGGTCAGCGGGGGGCCGGAATAGCTTCCTTGGCCGCGCGCTCCGGCGTGGCCGGGACGGCCTCGTGCGGCACGGCCGGCGGTACGAACGCGCTGCGCGCGGGCGCTGTCGGGTTGAGGTCCTTGTGGATCGCGCGGGCGACGGCCTGGATGGTGTTCACCCCGTCGTTCATCGTCGCGTTGTCGTGGGTGAGCACGGTGATCTGGTAGTTGTGGCCGGGGCCCGTGAAGGCGCCGATGCTGTGCACGCGCCAGCCGTGCGTGGCCCGCTCGAGCCAGCCGTTCTTCACCTGGACGGTGGCGGTGGCGGGCGCCCCGGCGGGGGTGCCCCAGCGCTGAGAGGCGACGACGTTCTGCATCAGCTTGAGGGCGTAGGTCCGGTTGGGGTCGCTGATCACGGTGTTCTTCGCGGTCAGCATGCCGAGCAGCTTCTGCTCGTCGCGGGCGTTGATCTGGGTGAGGCCCCAGTAGCCGTCGGCGCCCGGCACGGTCTTCGTCATGCCGGCCGCGGTGAGGAAGCGCTTGATCTTGGTGAGACCGAGCTGCTTCCACAGGGCGCTGGTGGCCGCGTTGTCCGACTTGGTGATCATGTCGCCGGCGAGGGTGAACTCGCGCTTCGTGAAGCCGCGCTTCTGGATCTGCACCTCCTGGAGGAGGGCGGCGAGCACGGTCACCTTGACGACACTGGCCGAGTCGTACTGCTGGTCCGGCCGCAGGGTGCAACTGGTCTTGGTGACGCGGTCGTTGAGCAGCACGGCCGTCGTCGACCTCCGGCCCTTGAGGGCGGCGGTGATGTCGGCGGTCAGCTTGGCGGCGAGACCGGCCTGCTGGGAGGTGCACGCGACCTGCGGCGGCGCGGCCGCGGCGGGCGCCGTGGCGGCGGCGAGCGGCACGAGTGTCGCGACGGCGACGACCCCGGCCGCGCCTCTCGCGCGACGCGACGGACGGCCGGATGCACGGCCGGATATTCGGTGGTGAGTCATGAAGCTTCCCCGTCCCCTGAATGCCTGTGCGGGGCGCCTCCCCGGCGCCCCCGCACCACTTGACTCACGATGGGCCGAAAAGTTGTACGCCGTTATCGCACGGTGAGCAGGTCAGTTGCGGGGCAGCCGCACGGTCAGCCGGTAGAAGCGGGTGATCTGGGCGGCGTTCTCGTTGTCGTCGCTCGCCAGCAGCAGCCGCAGCCGCCCGTCGCGGGTGTGCCCGGTGACGGCCAGGGCCTCGATGTTGTCGAGCAGCGGGTTGGGCTGGGGCTGTTTGGCGGGGGCTCCGAGGGAGGGGCAGTCGGCGAGGTCGGCGAGGAGCGTCTTGGCCACGAGGCGGACGCCCGGCTGCCCGGTGAGGTTCTCGATGCCGCCCACGTCGCGGGCCCGGGCGGTGTCCGCGAGGTACAGCCGGACGGTGTTGCCGACGCCCGCGGTGAAGCCCCGCTCCAGCACGAGGAGCCGGCCGTCGCCGGTGGCCGTGATCTCGCTGACGCCGAGAGCGGTGTCGGTGCGGTAGCCGTACTGGGCGGCGAGCCGGAAGTCGTGCCGCGAGGTGTCCCGGTGCCAGCTCTGGAGCCGGACGATCCCGGCGGCGTCGCCACTGATCGCCCCCTCCATCGCGGCGACGAGCCGCCGGCCGCCGCTGTGCAGGGTCAGCCCTTCGAAGGTGGCGTTCCGGGTGCCACGCCCGGCCGGTGCGACCCGCAGGGCGTCCGGCACGGGCAGCCGGCCGAGGATCTTCCCGTCCGGGCTGTACCGGCGTACGGAGGGCTCGGCTTCGGAAGCGACCAGCCGGCTGCCATCGCGCTCGACGACGAGCCCTTCGGAGTCCAGCGCGGCGCCGCTCTCGTCCGCGAGACGCACGACCCCGCTCGGCCGCAGCCCCGCCCCCCGCAGCCGGAACAGCTCGGACCGGTCGGAGAGCGCGGCGATCTGCCCGTCACGGTCGACGGCGAGGGCGGAGAAGTTGCCGACGAAGGAGTCCTGGAAGCGGGTCTTGTCGAGGGCGTCGGAGTAGCTGTCGATACCGACCCGCGGCGAACAGTGCCGGTCGGCAGATCGGCCAAGGGCGGGCGCGGCGGCCGCAAGACAACCGGCGACGGCCACGGCGGCGGTGACGGAGGCGAGGAGGGGGCGCAGACGCATGGGGGACACGGTAGGGGGCGGGGATCGAGGCCGGGGGGACTGCGGGTGAACTCCGGTCTTCACATCACCTCCTCATACACCCCTCCTCGGCGCTACGGTTCATCACGTAGCAGGGAGTGCGACGTACGTCACAGATCGACGTCGTCCGGCGGCTCCGCCTGCGTGAAAACAGCTGCACGTCCTGGGGGGACAGCATGCGCGAGATGGCCAAGGGCTCGAACGTGGGCCTGGCGGACCTGAGTGACGACACCGGATCGGTGATCGTGAGCCTGCGCTGGAGCAGCGCGACCGGAGACGGGGACGCGGACGTCTCGGTGATGCTGCTCAACGGCGACGGGAAGGTACGCGGCGACACGGACTTCTTCTTCTACAACCACCCCGCCGCACCCGACGGCAGTGTGCAGTTGCTGGGCAAGGCGCCCACCGACGGCGGCAGCGAGGACCGGATCAGCCTCGATCTGACGGCGGTGCCGCCGGACGTGGAGCGCATCGTGGTGGCGGCCAGCCAGTACGGCGGGGCCTGCTTCGGTGAGCTGGACGACCTGCGGGTGACCGTGGCCGACCGCGGCGGCGAGACGCTGCTCGGTTTCTCCATCGACGACGCCGGTGTGGAGAGCGCCTTCCTCTTCGGCGAGCTGTACCGGCGGGGCGAGGAGTGGAAGTTCCGGGCGATCGGCCAGGGGTACGAGTCCGGACTGGCCGGTCTCGCGACGGACTTCGGCATCGACATCGTCGACGACAGCGCCGACGAGGACGCCGCCGAGGGCGACCCCGAGGCCGTGCAGGCCGTGGTGGAGCAGCAGCCGTCGCAGGTACCGCCCTCGGCGGCCGCCGAGCCGCGCGTGACGCTCCCCTCGCAGGACACACGCGGGCAAGAGCCCGGCGCGGGGACGACGCCCAGGCGCACCCGTGGTCCCCGGACCGCCAAGAAGAAGGTCACGCTGCCCAGGGTGGCGAAGAAGTCCCTCGCGGAGAACGAGGCGTGGAGGCCGGCACGGCTGTTCCCCGCGCCGACGCTCAAGAGCGACAAGGAGCGCGAGCTGCGGGCGACGTCCGTCCTGCTCTCGGTGATGGCCGAAGTGCCGGAGTTCGGGCGGCGGCTGACGGCGCCTTTCGGCGCGCCTGCCGGCCGCATGCAGACGTTCACCGAGGTCACGCTGCCGTACGGGGAGACTCCCAGGCGCCCCGACGGGGTGATCCGCGTAGAGCGCGCGGGGAAGCTGTGGACGGGTCTGGTCGAGACGAAGACCAACGGGAACCCGCTGCGGCCCGAGCAGGTCCAGGACTACATGGACATCGCCGCACGGCGGGGCTACGAGGCCGTGATCACGCTGTCCAACGACGTCGCCCTCGAAGGCTGTCCCCCGGTGGCGGCCAAGACCGACGGACGGCGCAAGCACAAGGTCGCCCTCTGGCATCTGTCGTGGGCCGAAGTGGCGCACCAGGCGCAGATGCTGATCCGGCACGAAGGTGTCGGCAACGCCGCACACGCCTGGCTCCTCCAGGAGCTGCTGTCCTACCTCCAGCACGAGAACTCCGGCTGCCACGGCTTCCAGAACATGGGTCCCGCCTGGGTGCCCGTGCGCAACGGCATCGACACGGAGACCCTCTGCCAGGGCGACCGGCGCGCCGTCGAGGTGGTGGAGAGCTGGGAGCAGCTCATCCGCCAGGTCTGTCTGCGCCTCGGGGGCGAGCTCGGCCAGAAGGTCCTGCCGGTGCAGCGCGCGAAGCGGGGCGTCGATCCGCAGACGCGCCGCGCCGCGCTCGCCGACGGGCTGTGCGAGGACGGCCGGCTGACCGCCGAACTGCGCATCGACAGCACACCCGGTGTTCTCACGATCGTGGCCGACCTGCGGACCGGCAAGCTGCGGACCTCCATGGAAGTCATGGCGCCCGAGGGCAGCTATCCGCTCACCTCGGCCAAACGGCTGCTGCGCATGCTGGCCGAGGCACCGGCGGACCTGCATGTGGAGACCCTGGTCGAGGGGGGCCACGGGCCGCGCGGCACGCTGGAGCGCCTGCGCCCGGAGCCGGCCGACATGCTGCCGAAGGACGGCACCCGGGCGACGGGCTTCCGGCTGTCGCTGTTCAAGGGCATGGGGGTCACGCGAGGCAGTGCCGAAACGGGATTCATCCGCAGCGTCGACGACGTGGTGGACCGGTTCCACGCCCAGGTGGTCGCCCAGCTGGGTCCCTTCGAACGCCGCCCGGCGGGCCGGTCCCAGCCCGCGGAACCGGCGGTCGCGGGGGCCGGGGCGTAGGGGGCGGGGATCGAGGCCGGGGGGACTGCGGGTGAACGGCTGCCGCCGATCCGGGCGCGGGCGGGCCGCTGCGGGCCGCTGGGGTCGGCGCCGGCACGGGACTGCCGGCCGGGCCCCCAGTCCTGCGGGGGCCTCCCGCCGCCGGCCGGGCCCCGAGTCCTGCGCGGCCGGGTATCCGCCCTGCCACCGCCATCCGGTGGGTGCCCGTCGCCGCCCCCTCCCACCCTGCCCGTCCCCCGACCAGACCCTCACCTGATGCCGGGATCGCGGGGACGCGGCAGGGTGGGCTCGGCAGGAACTTCCCGCACAGACGAGGATCATCCATGTCCGTGACCCACTCCCGGCGTCTCGCCGGTGCCGCCGGGGCGGCGTTCCTGGTTGTCGCCGTCGCGGGCTGTTCCGGCCTCGGCCGCAACGCCGCGGGCACCGTCGCCTACGAGACCGCCGACGAGCGGCATGTGACCGTGTCGAACCCCCTGGTGACGGGCTGTCACCGGCTCGACGCGCCGGGGGCCGTCTCGGTCACCAACAACACGCTGGTGGACCTCGTGCTCTACCCGACCCAGGACTGCACGGGCGAGGACACCATCTATCTGCCCACCACCGTGTCGGACATCATCGCGCCCGGCGCCCGCCCGTGGCAGAGCTACACCATCGTCCACTGAGCCCGGGCGCCGTCTCCCGCTCCCGCATCCCGCCGGACGGGAGACCGGCCCGCCGTCCCTCTCAGGCGTCCCGCCGGGCAAGGGACCGGCCGCCCGCCCACAGCGCCGCGCCCGCCCACAGCGCCAGCACGCCGAGACCGCTCCACGGGCCCAGCGTCCCCGTCGCGTCCTGGAGCAGGATCTGCCGGCCCGCGCGGTCGGGGAGGAACTCCACCGCGCCCCCGTCCTCGGAGAGGTCGCCGATGACGAAGGACAGCATCAGCAGGAAGGGGATGAGGAGGCCCATCACCGCCGGCGCGCTGCGGAGCACGGCCGCGAGTCCCGCCGAGAACAGGGTGATGAGGCACAGGAAGATCCCGCAGCCGATCACTCCGCGCAGGGCGCCGGGGTCCGTGAGGGTGAGGCCCCTGTCGCCGAGGAAGGGCTGCCCGGCGAGGAAGCACGTCAGGCTGGTGAGGAGGCCGACCCCGAGCGACAGCGCTCCGACGACCGCGAGTTTCGACACCCAGAACAGACCTCTGCGTGGCACCGCGGTCAGGGAGACACGGATCGCGCCGCTGCGGTACTCCCCCGCGACGGCCAGGGCTCCGAAGCAGATGGCCGCGATCTGGCCGAAGTCGAGCCCGAAGAAGGACGTACGCAGCGGGTCGAAGTCGGGCCGCGCGGACTCCTGCGGGTCGAGGGTGGCGCACGCCAGGACCGAGAAGGCGACGGTGGCCACGAAGACGGCGGCGAGCGTGGCGCACAGGGACCGCAGCGAGCGGATCTTCAGCCACTCGGCGTGCAGGAAGGGCTTCAGGTTCACGGTCGTACCTCCTGGGCGGCCGGGCGGGTGGCGGCGAACTCGGTCCGGTCCGCGGTCAGGGCGAGATAGGCCTGTTCCAACGTGGCTTCCTCTCCTGCGAGTTCGAGGATCGGGATGCCTGCGTGCGCGGCCAGTGGGCCGATGTCCGTCACCCGTGCGCCCTCGACCGTCCAGGTGCCGTCCTCGCCGGCGACGGGGGTGAAGCCCTTGCCCGTGAGCACGTTCCGCAGCCGTTCGTCGTCGGTGGTGCGCAGCCGTACCCGTGGGGTGGTCCAGGTGTCGATGAAGTCCCGCATGCCGGTGTCGGCGAGCAGCCGTCCCCGGCCGAGGACCACGAGGTGGTCGGCGAACGAGGCCGTCTCGCCCATCAGATGGCTGGAGACGAGCACGGCCCGGCCCTCCGCGGCCAGTTGTCGCATCAGTTCGCGGATCCAGATGATGCCCTCGGGGTCGAGGCCGTTGGACGGCTCGTCCAGCATCAGGACCGCCGGGTCGCCGAGCAGGGCCGCGGCGATGCCGAGACGCTGGCGCATGCCGAGCGAGAACGTCCTGATCCGGCGGTTCGCGGCGGAGGCGATCCCGGACTGCTCCAGCACCTCGTCGATGCGCCGGGGTCCGATCCGCCCGGCCGCGGCGAGGATGCGCAGATGGTCGCGGGCGGTACGGGAGGCCTGGGCTGCCCCGGCGTCGAGCAGCGCGCCGACGTGGCGCAGCGGTTCGTCGATCGCGGCGTAGGCCCGTCCGCCGATGGTGGCGGTGCCGGACGTGGGGCGGTCCAGGCCCAGGATCAGCCGCATGGTGCTCGACTTCCCGGCGCCGTTCGGCCCGAGGAAGCCGGTGACCCGGCCGGGGTGCACGGCGAACGTGAGCCCGTCCACGGCCCGGGTCGCCCCGTACCGCTTGGTGAGGTTGGTGACGTCGATGCTGGTCATGGGACCAGCGTGGCCGCCGTCCCCGGGCCGGGGCCTCCCCCGCCAGTGGGGAAGGGCTCCCCCGCACGGGGGAGCCGCCCCGGCCGGGCCGCTGGCACGATGGCGGGATGCTCCTCGGCCTCCTGCGTCCGCTGGCCCGCCCGGTCACTTACACCCGCTGGCTGCATCTGTTCATCGGCACCGTCTTCTTCGGCATGTACCTGTTCGTCGACGAACACCGGCTGTACATCCCGGTCGTGCTGCTGGGGCTGCTGGGGCTCGTTCCGGCGGTACGGCTCGCCGAAGGGCTCCAGGCGCGGCTGCTGTTGTCGCCGCACGGCTACAAGGACGCGTCCTCGGGCATCGCCGCCGCCTCCTCGGCCACCTGGGCCGACCGGGGGCGCACCGCGCTGTGGCTGGAGGTCCGGCTCGGGCTGGGACTGCTCTGCGGTCTGGTCACGGTGCAGCTGCTGGGGGCGGCCGTGGACCTGGTCTCGGCGGCGGCCGGACCCGGCCCGGCACGGGTCCTGATGCTCCAACTTCCCGGCGGCCACTGGTGGTACGCGCTGCTGGTGCCGCTGCCGCTCGCCGCACTGGCGGCCTTCGTGGTGGGCGCCGGGGAACTGATCACGGCGATCGCCCGGCGGCTGCTCGGCCCCTCCGCGGCGGAGCGGCTGGCGGCCCTGGAGGAGCGGACCGAGCAGTTGCTGGAGCGCAACCGCATCGCGGGCGAGCTGCACGACTCGATCGGGCACGCGCTGACGGTGGCGGTGGTGCAGGCGGGCGCGGCCAGGGCGGCGGGGAACGCGGAGTTCACGGACCGCGCGCTCGGTGCCATCGAGGAGACCGGGCGGGCGGCGCTGGAGGACCTGGAGCGGGTCCTGCTGGTGCTGCGCGAGTCCGGGCAGCCGGTGGGCAGCCGCCCGACGCTGGCCGACGCGGACCGGCTGCTGGAGTCGGCTCGCGCATCGGGCGCCGAGGTGGTGGCAGAGGTGAGCGGTCCGCTGACGCTCGTCTCCGGGCCGGTCTCCCGCGAGGGGTACCGCATCGTGCAGGAGGCGCTGACCAACGTCCTGCGGCATGCGGGCCCGGTGCCCACGCGGGTCCGGATCGACGTCGCCGCCGGCCGGCTGGAGCTGGAGGTGTGCAACTCCTTGCCGGAACCGGCCGCTGCGGGCGGCCGCGGCAGCGGGCTGCGGGGCATACGGGAGCGCGCCGCGCTGCTCGGCGGCCACGCCACGGCCGGTCCGCACGAGGGCCGGTGGAGGGTGCGGGTCGGCCTGCCGCTGGACGGCCTACGCTGACCGGGTGCCGATCTCCGTACTCCTCGTCGACGACGAACCCCTGGTCCGGGCGGGACTGCGGGCCGTCCTGGAGGCGCAGCCGGACATCGAGGTGGCGGGCGAGGCGGCCGACGGCGCGGCGGTGATACCGCTGGTGCGCCGACTGCGCCCCGATGTGGTGGCGATGGACGTCCGGATGCCTCTGCTCGACGGCATCGAGGCGACGCGGGCCGTGCTGCGGACGGTCGCCGACCCGCCGAAGATCCTGGTCATCACGACCTTCGAGAACGACGAGTACGTCTACGAGGCCCTGCGTGCCGGCGCCGCGGGCTTTCTGCTCAAGCGGGCCCGCCCCACCGAGATCGTGCACGCGGTCCGGCTCGTCGCGGAGGGCGAGTCGCTGCTCTTCCCGGCCGCGGTGCGCTCGCTGGCCGCGGAGTACGGCAGCGGCACCGCCCGCGCGGCGATGGAGCGCGCCGCCCTGACCGAGCGGGAGGCGGCGGTGCTGCGGCTGATGGCGCGCGGTCTGACGAACGCGGAGATCGCCGCGCAGCTGCTCGTCGGCACGGAGACGGTCAAGACCCATGTCAGCGCCGTGCTGGGGAAGTTGGGGGCGCGCGACCGTACCCAGGCGGTCATCGCGGCGTACGAGTCGGGGTTCGTGACGCCCGCCTGAGCGGCTGGACACAGACCTGCGCCCCGCCGCTCTCGGGGGAGTAAGCGGCGGGGCGCAGGGGTTCGGTGGGGGCCGGTCCGGACGGCCGGCCGTCACAGACCGGCCCTCAGAGGTGGGTCGGCGCGAACATCCTCAGGACCGCCGGGAGGACGACCACCGACGGGCCGGGCTCCGTGAAGGACTTGGCGAGGTCCTCCGCCAGCGACTCGGGGGTCGTGCGGACGGCCGGCACACCGAAGGACTCGGCGAGAGCCACGAAGTCCGGACGGGCGAGCTCGGTGGCCGTCGCCTCGCCGAAGGCGTCGTTCATGTACTCGCGCAGGATGCCGTAGCCGCCGTCGTCCACGATCAGCCAGGTGACGGGGAGTCCGTACTGCCGGGCGGTGGCCAGTTCGGCGATCGAGTACATCGCCCCGCCGTCGCCGGAGACCGCGAGGACCGGCCGGGTCGGGTCGGCGGCCGCCGCGCCGAGGGCGGCGGGGAAGCCGTAGCCGAGGCCGCCGGCGCCCTGGGCCGAGTGCATCGTGTTCGGGTGGCGGGCGTCGAACGCCGACCAGGCCCAGTACGCGAGGATCGTCATGTCCCAGAAGCTGGGCGAGGTGTCCGGCAGGGCTTCCCTGACGGAGGCCAGCAGGCGCTGTTCCAGGGTGAGTTCCTGGGCGTCGATGCGTTCGCGTACGGCCGCGAGGACCGTGCGCACCCGCTCGGGCGCCGTCTCGTCCTGACGGGGCTCCACCGTCTCCAGCAGGGCCGACAGCGCGAGCCGCGCATCCGCGTGGATGCCGAGGCAGTCGTGGTTGGAGCCGAGCTTGCCGGCGTCCGCCTCGATCTGGATCACCCGGCCGCGCGGGGCGAACGTGTGGTAGTTCGAGGACAGTTCGCCGAGTCCGGAACCGACGACCAGCAGGACGTCGGCGTCCTCCAGGAAGTCGGTGGTGTGCCGGTCCTCCAGCCACGACTGGAGCGAGAGCGGGTGCTCCCAGGGGAAGGCGCCCTTGCCGCCGAAGGTCGTGACGACCGGTGCGTCGATCCGCTCGGCGAGCGCGAGCAGTTTGCCGCAGGCGTCGGAGCGCACGGCCCCGCCGCCCGCGATGATCGCCGGACGCCGGGCGTTCGCCAGCAGATGGGCCGCCACGGCGGTCAGTTCGGGCCGGGGCACGACCTCGTCGGGGGTGGCGTCCATGGCGGTGACGACCGGCAGTTCCGTCTGCGCGAGCAGGACGTCCTGCGGGATCTCGACCCAGACCGGACCGTGCGGCGCGGTGAGCGCCGACTCCCAGGCGGCGGCGATCGCCGAGGGGATCTGGGACTGGGTGCGGGCCGTGTGGACGGACTTCACCACGTCGCGGAACGAGGCCTGCTGGTCACGCAGTTCGTGCAGATAGCCGTGGCGTCCGCCGCCGAGTCCGGCGCTCGGCACCTGGCTGCCGACGGCGAGTACCGGCGCGGAGGCGGCGGCCGCCTCCTGGAGCGCGGCCAGCGACATCAGCGCACCGGGTCCGGTGGACAGCAGCAGCGGGGCCACCTCTCCGGTGATCCGGCCGTAGGCGTCGGCGGCGAAGCCGGCGTTGTTCTCCACGCGCAGCCCGACGTAGGAGAGCGACGAGCGGCGCAGGGCGTCGAACATGCCGAGCGCGTGCTGGCCGGGCAGCCCGAAGACGGTGGTGGCGCCGAGGCCCTGGAGCGTCTCGACGACGAGGTCACCGCCGTTGCGCCCGGCCGGCGGGTTGAGCGCGGCCTGCGTCTGCTGCGGGGTGGGCCGCAGGACGATGTCGTGGTCGTGCGTCACTTCGCCCCGCCCGTCTCGCGCGCGGCCGCGATCTGCCGGGACATGATCGTGGTCAGCTCGTACGCCGTGTGGGAGGCGGCGACGGAAGTGATCTCGGCGTGGTCGTACGCGGGGGCGACCTCGACGACGTCGGCGGAGACGAGGTTGCAGGAGGACAGGCCGCGCAGGATCTCCAGCAGCTCGCGGGAGGTCATGCCGCCGGCCTCGGGGGTGCCGGTGCCGGGGGCGTGCGCCGGGTCGAGGCAGTCGATGTCGATGGAGATGTACAGCGGGCGGTCGCCGATGCGTGCGCGCAGCTGGTCGGCGACCTCGTCGGCGCCCCGGCGGTAGACGTCGGCGGAGGTGACGATGCCGAAGCCGAGCTTCTCGTCGTCGGTGAGGTCCTGCTTGCCGTAGAGCGGTCCGCGGATGCCGACGTGGGAGAGCGCCTCGGTGTCGAGGATGCCCTCCTCGACGGCGCGGCGGAACGGCGTGCCGTGCGTGTACTCGGCGCCGAAGTAGGTGTCCCAGGTGTCGAGGTGCGCGTCGAAGTGCAGCAGCGCGACCGGGCCGTGCTTCTTGGAGACGGCGCGCAGCAGCGGCAGCGCGATGGTGTGGTCGCCGCCGAGGGTCATCATCCGGGCGCCGGTGCCGAGCAGGTCGTCGGCGGCGGCCTCGATGGTCTCGACGGCCTCGTTGATGTTGAACGGGTTCGCCGCGATGTCGCCGGCGTCGGCGACCTGGGCGAGCGCGAAGGGCGAGGCGTCCTGCGCCGGGTTGTAGGGGCGCAGGAGCCTCGACGCCTCACGGATGGCGTTGCCGCCGAAGCGTGCGCCGGGACGGTAGGAGACCCCGGCGTCGAAGGGCACACCGACGACGGCGACGTCGGTGGTGCCGACCTCGTCGAGCCGTGGCAGCCGGGCGAACGTGGCGGGTCCGGCGTACCGCGGGATGCGGGACGAGTCGATCGGGCCGCGCGGCTGCTCGTTGCTGCTCATGTGAAATGCCTTCTTTCCTACGCTTCGTTGCGGTTACGACTTTAGCTGGGGACCGGAGCGGCCTCGGCCGGCGTCTCTTCCTCGCCGCCGCGGCCTGCCAGCCGCTCGCGCCAGTTCGCGAGCGTCGCCTCGTCGGTCGGCGGGGTCACGAGGCTCCCGACGATGTAGACCGCGAGCGAGGCGAGCAGCCCGTAATAGATCGGCTCATTGGCGAGGATGCCGTACGTCGCCATCAGACCGATGACCGCGAGACCGCCGACGATCACCGCGGCCAGCGCGCCGGCGACCGTGCCGCGCTTCCACAGCAGCCCGCCGAGGATCGGCACCAGCAGCCCGCCGACGAGCAGGTTGTAGGCGACGGTGAGGGCCTCGACGACGTTGTTCAGGGCGATGGCGATACAGATCACCGCGATGCCCATGACCAGGATGAACAGCCGGTTGTCCTTGACCTCGTCGGCGTCGCCGTGTTCCTTGGCGCCGCGCGAGGTGAGCCCGCGCAGCCGCGACCAGATGTCGTTGTTGGCGACGGTGGCGCAGGCGATGAGCGCGCCGGACGACGTCGACATGACGGCGGCGAGGGCGGCGGCGAGCACCAGACCGCGCACACCCATGGGCAGTTCGTCCTTGACGATGGTCGCGAACGCGTCGTCGGCGTTGGGCAGCTTCGGGTAGAGGACCTTGGCCGCGGTGCCGATCACGGCGCCGGCGAGGGCGTAGACGAGGCAGTACGTACCGGCGACGGTGCCGCCGTAGCGGGCGACCTTGTCGCTGCGCGCGGTGAACACCCGCTGCCAGATGTCCTGGCCGATCAGCATGCCGAAGGTGTAGATCAGGACGTAGGTGAAGATCGTCTCGCCGCCGATCCCCAGCGGGTCGAAGTACTCGGTGGGCAGCTGGGCCTTCATCTCGCTGAAGCCGCCGGCCTTGACCACCGCGATGGGCAGCAGGAGCAGGAGCACACCGATCGTCTTCACGACGAACTGCACCATGTCGGTGAGGGTGATCGACCACATGCCGCCGAGCGTGGAGTAGGCGACGACGATCGCGCCGCCGAGGATGATCGACGCGGTGCGGTTGATGTCGAAGAGGACGTCGAAGATCGTGGCGTAGGCGATGGTCGAGGTGACCGCCAGCATCAGGGTGTACGCCCACATCACGACACCGGAGATGAGGCCGGCCCGGCCGCCGTAGCGCAGGTCGAGCATCTCGGAGACGGTGTAGACCTTCAGCCGCGCGATCCGCGCGGAGAAGAACACGGAGAGCGCGAGCAGGCCGAGGCCGATGGTGAAGACCATCCAGGCGCCGGAGAGGCCGTACTTGTAGCCGAGGCCGACGCCGCCGATGGTGGAGGCGCCGCCGAGGACGATGGCGGCCATGGTGCCCGAGTACATCGTGGGGCCGAGGCGGCGGCCCGCGACCAGGAACTCACTCTTGGACTTGGCGCGGCGCATGCCCCACCAGCCCATGCCGAGCATGCCGGCCAGATAGACGACGATCACTGCGTAGTCGACAGCCATCGGCTTTCCCTCCGTCTCGTCCCCCGGGTCCTCAGGTCTTGTCGACAGCTGACGCTAGGTGGCCGGAAAGAAACGCTGAAGTGTACGTTTCATCCATTGTCGACCTCGTCTATGGATGGACTGTCCATGTCGGAGACCGCAGCGGCACCTCCCACCCCACCGATCCCGCTGACCGCACTGCTGGCGCGTGAGGATCTCGGCCTGCGCCAGATCGCCGGACCGCGGGAGCCCGGTGCGGTCATCCACATGGTGCACACCTCCGAGATGGCGGATCCGTACCCGTATCTGCTCGGCGGAGAGCTGCTGCTGAGCGCGGGCGTGCTGCTGGAGGATCCCGACCGCTATGTCTCGCGCATCGTCGCGGCGGGGGCGGCGGCACTCGGTTTCGGTGTCACGCCCGTGTACGACACGGTGCCCGCCGAGCTGGTCGAGGCGTGCGACCGGCACGGCCTTCCGCTGCTGGAGGTACCGCCGCCGACCACCTTCACCGCCGTGGCCCGGGCGGTGTGGCGGCTGATGGCGGAGGCGCGCCACCGCGAGCTGCGGAGGGTGACGCAGGCGCAGCAGGGCCTGGCGGCGGCGGCCGCGCGCCCGGACCCGGTACCCGCGGTCCTCACCCAGCTCGCGTCCCGGGTGGGTGGCCAGGCGGTGCTGCTGGCGGCGGACGGTACGGAGCTGTCGGCCGCCGGGCGCGCGCCGTCCCCGGAGGCCCGCCGCGCTCTGGCTCGGCTCGCGGGGGTGGTGGGCCCGGGCAGCCCGCCCGTAGCGGAGGCGGTGGAGGGCAGTTCACGGCCCGCGCCGAGCTCCGCCAGCGACACCGTCGACGGCATCCATCTCGCCGCGTACGCCCTCGGGGGGAGTCAGGGGCTCGTCCTCGGGCTCTGCGCCCCCGGGCGGGAACCGGGAGACCACACCGTCGCCGGGGTCGCGGTCGTGCTGCTGTCCCTGCTCACCGCTCCCCACCAGGGCGTCGACGCGACGGGCCGCAGCGCGGCCCTCGTACGGCTGCTGCTGGGGGCCGGCCCCGCGGAGGCCGCACCCTTGCTCGGGGCCGAGCGGTGGACCGTGGTGCACGCGCGCGGCGGGCGCGGCACGCCGTTCGACGCGTCCGCCCTGGGCGCCGCTCTCGGCAGCGCGCTCGTGGACCCGGCGGGCGACGGCACGGTAAGGATCCTGCTGCCGGCCGACCGCGAGGCCACCGCCCAGCCGGGCTGGGTCCTCGGTGTCAGCGACGCCGTGGCCCCGCAGGATCTCGGCGCCGCCGACACCCGCGCGGCGCGGGCGCTGCACCGGGCCATGGCCACCCGCAGCGAGCTGGTGCGGCATCGCGGCACCTCGCTCGCCGCGCTGCTCTCGCCCGAGGAGGCGGCGACCCATGCCCGGCTGCGTCTTGCTCCGCTGGCGGATTCCCCCGCCCTGGTGGAGACCCTGCGCAGCTGGCTCTCCCTGCACGGGAGCTGGGACCGTACGGCCGCCGCGATGGAGGTCCACCGCAACACGGTGCGCCAGCGCATCGGCCGCTGCGCGGCGCTGCTGGACGAGGACCTGGACGACGCGGATGTGCGCATGGAGCTGTGGTTCGCGCTGCGCTGGCTCTGAGGCGCGTCGGACCACGCGCCGTGTGATGTGCGCGACCACCGCGGGACCGCCCTGGACAGGCTTGACAACCGCCCGGTAACTTGGCCTGAGCAAGCGCTTAGACATCGACGAAGGAGGGCGTCCCGTGCGCCGCACCGTTTTCAACGAGGACCACGAGGCGTTCCGGGAGACCATCCGGGCCTTCATCGAGGCCGAGGTCGTGCCCGTCTACGACGAGTGGTTCGCCGCAGGTCAGGCACCGCGCGACTTCTACCACAAGCTCGGCGAGCTGGGCGTCTTCGGCATCCGCGTCGACGAGGAGCACGGCGGCGCCGGCATCGAGTCGCACAAGTACGAGGCCGTGATGTACGAGGAGACCGCCCGCGCGGGCGTCTCGTTCGGCGGCTCCGGTGTGCACGTGCTGCTCGGCCTTCCGTACATCAAAATGCTCGCCTCCGATGAGCAGAAGAAGCGCTTCCTGCCGAAGTTCGCCACCGGCGAGGAGATGTGGGCGCTGGCGATGACCGAGCCGGGCACCGGCTCCGACGTCGCGGGCATGAAGACCACCGCCAAGCTCTCCGAGGACGGCAGCCACTACGTCCTCAACGGCGCCAAGACCTTCATCACCGGCGGCGTGCACGCCGACCGCGTGATCGTCTGCGCCCGTACGTCCGCGCCCCGCGAGGACGACCGCCGCTTCGGCATCTCCCTGTTCGCGGTGGACGCCAAGTCCGCGGGCTACTCGGTGGGCCGCAAGCTCGACAAGCTCGGCCTGAAGGTCTCCGACACCGCCGAGCTGGCCTTCGTCGACGTCAAGGTGCCGGCCGAGGACCTCCTCGGCGAGGAGAACAAGGGCTTCTACTACCTCGGCCAGAACCTGCCGTCCGAGCGCTGGGGCATCGCCTTCGGTGCGTACGCGCAGGCCAAGGCCGCCGTCCGGTTCGCCCAGCAGTACGTGCAGGACCGCACGGTCTTCGGCAAGACGGTCGCCTCCTTCCAGAACACCAAGTTCGAGCTGGCCGCCTGCCAGGCCGAGGTGGACGCCGCCGAGGCGGTCGCCGACCGCGCCCTGGAGGCCCTCGACGCGGGCGAGCTCTCCCCCGCCGAGGCCGCGTCCGCGAAGCTGTTCTGCACCGAGGTCGCGCACCGCGTCATCGACCGCTGCCTCCAGCTGCACGGCGGCTACGGCTACATGAACGAGTACCCGATCGCGCGCCTGTACGCCGACAACCGCGTCAACCGCATCTACGGCGGCACCAGCGAGGTCATGAAGTCGATCATCGCGAAGTCCATGGGTCTGTAAGGGCAGTTACCTTCCTTTCATGAGCACAGCACTCGACGACCTGCTCGATCTGCTCGACCTGGAGCAGATCGAGCAGGACATCTTCCGGGGCCGGTCCCGTTCCGCGGTCGTCCCCCGGGTCTTCGGCGGACAGGTCGCGGCCCAGGCGCTCGTCGCCGCGGGCCGCACCGTCCCCGACGACCGCACCGCGCACTCCCTGCACGCGTACTTCCTGCGGATGGGCGATCCCGGCGCACCGATCGTCTACACGGTCGACCGCATCCGGGACGGCCGCTCCTTCACCACGCGCCGGGTCGTGGCCGTCCAGCACGGCCAGCCGATCTTCCATCTGTCGGCCTCCTTCCAGACGTACGAGGAGGGCCTCGACCACCAGTCGGAGATGCCGGACGCGCCCGCGCCCGAGACGCTTCCGACGGCGGCCGAGATCATGCCCGCGTACGCGGAGCACTTCGTCGACCCCGGCATCGTCGAGCGGATGCTGGAGGCACGGGCCGCGGTCGATCTGCGCTATGTCGACGCGCCGCCGTACGGCAGCGTGGGCAAGCCGAGGAAGCCCCGTTCCCAGGTGTGGTTCCGCGCCAACGGCAAGCTGGCCGACGACCCCCTGCTGCACGTCTGCCTCGCGACGTACGTCTCCGACATGACGCTGCTCGACTCGGTGCTGCTGGCCCACGGCCGCGGCGGCTGGGCGGTCGGCGACGTGGTGGGCGCCTCGCTGGATCACGCGATGTGGTTCCACCGGCCGTTCCGCGCGGACGAATGGCTGCTGTACGACCAGGAGTCCCCGTCGGCGTCCGGCGGGCGCGGTCTCGGCCAGGCCCGGATCTACACCCAGGACGGGCAGCTGGCCATCTCGGTCATCCAGGAAGGCGTGGTGCGGGTTCCCCGCTGACCTCGGGCAGCAGCTCCCGCAGACCGGCCCGGAAGGTCGGGCAGTCCAGCAGCGTGGGGTGTCGGCAGGTCAGGGCGTGGCCGATGCGCGCCCGCGCCGTGCGCATCTCCTCGATGCGCCGGTCGATCTCGTCGACCTTCCCCGCGAGGCGCGCCCGGAGCTCCCCCGGCGGCGCGGCCAGCAGGTCGGAGAGCTCGGCCAGCGAGAAGCCGGTGGCCCGGGCGCCCACGATCAGCGCCACCCGGTCGAGGACCTCGGGCCGGTACGTCCGGCGCAGGCCGTGGCGCCCGGCCGGCTCGACCAGGCCGAGCCGCTCGTAGTAGCGCAGGGCGGACGGCGCCACGCCCGTGGATCGCGCCACCTCGGCGATGTCGAGAAGTCCGCCCTCTTCGGTCCCGCCCCCGCCCCGCTGCCCGTCCATCGGCCTGCGCACCGCCCTCTCACGGTTGACTTGAAGTGAGCTTCAAGTGCCACGGTACGCGGACGGGCGGCACCGGGGCGGAGCTCCCCGGGCCCCGACCGACAGGAGCGGACGATGACGACACGGACGAACCGGATGCGCGGCGTGGCCGTCGCGGTGATCGCCGCCGTACGGCACCCGCTGGACGTGGCCGACGAGTTCGCCGACGTCCAGGAGGCGACCCGGCGGCACCGGCGCGCGCACCGCTGCGGCGCGTACGCGTACGGCGAGGGATCGCTGCCGGCGACGGTCGCGGCGGCGGTCGGCGCCCGCCGGATCGTGGAGGTGGGCACCGCGCTCGGGTACACCGCCCTGGCCATGGCGCACGCGGCGCCGCACGCGCGGGTGGAGACCATCGAGGGCGACGCGGAACACGTCCGCCTCGCCCGGGCCGAGATCGCCGGCCGCGGATGCGCCGACCGCGTCGACGTCCTGCACGGCACGGCGGAGAGCCTGCTGCCCGGTCTCCCCTCCGACGGCTACGACCTGGCCTTCTTCGACGGGTTCACGCCGACCGCGGAGATCGTCGGGGAGCTGCACCGGCTGCTGCGGCCCGGCGGCACGCTGCTCGCGGGCAATCTGATCCTCGGACCGTCGCCGGCGGTGGGCCGCCATCTGGGCGATCCGGCCCGCTGGCGGACCCATTCCCTCGGCGAGACGGCGCTGTGCGTGAAGCGCGGGTGAGGTGGGCCGGCCAGGGCGGCGGCGCAGTGCCTACCGGCCCGCCAGCCCCGCCGCGTCCAGCAGGTACTCGGTCATCGGGTCGTAGAACCGCGGGTCCGTGACGTGGTCGTCCAGCGGGACGGTCACCTGGAGGGTGCCCTCGGCCTCCGCGATGAACAGCGCGGGGTCGTTGCAGTCCGCGTACCCGACGGAGTCGAGCCCCCGCTGGCCCGCGCAGCCGGCCCAGCCGTGGTCGGCGACCACGAGATCGGGCTGCGGGCTGCCCTCGCGCTCCAGGCCGTCGAGAATGGCGGCCATGGGCGCCGGGGAGTGGGTGTGCCACAGGGTGGCCCCGCGCTCCAGCATGGCGACATCGGCGAACTGGAAGACCATGCCCTCGTCCGCGGTGAGCCCGCCCGGAATCCGGACGATCTCGCAGCCGGCCGCCCGCAGGGCGTCCGCGGTTCTCCGGTGCACATCGAGCAGCCCGCCCGGGTGCCCGGTCGCGAACAGGACGCGCTCCTGCCCGGCGACGGCCTTGCGCAGCCGACCGGCCATCCGCTCCAGGGCGTCGACGGTCAGCTCCGGGTCGATGGTGTCCTGCCCGATCCGGTGCTGCGGATCGTCGTTGACACCGCACCGCTCGGCCATGACGGCCAGCACGTCCTGCTCGTCCGTCCAGCGGTCGCCGAGCTCCAGACCCAGCCAGTAGTGACGGTCGCCGTTGGCGAGCTTGCGGTAGTGGGAGAGGTTGTTGTCGCGCGGTGTGGCGACGTCTCCGGCGATACGGGTGCGGACGAGGTGGTCGACAAGGGCGGCACGGCTGGGTATCGGCATACCTCCCATTGTGCCGTCAGCCATCGCCGCCGCGCGGGCCGTCCCGCACCCCGGACGGCCGGGGCCGCCCCGCGTCAGGCCGTGAGCGAGGCGAAGGCTCCGTGCGCGAGGCGCCTCAGCAGGGTCTCGGTCGCCGCCCGGCCGGGCAGACCGCTGCCGTACGAGCCGAGGTGCGGTGTCGAGTTGAGCAGGCCGAACACCGCGTGGACCGCGGCCCGCGCCTCCGACTCGGCCACCTCCGGGTGCAGTTCGCGCACCGCCGTCACCCACAGCTCCACGTACTGCCGCTGCAACTGCCGCACCAGCTTGCGGTCGGTGTCGCGCAGCCGGTCCAGTTCGCGGTCGTGGAGGGTGATCAGCGGGCGGTCGTCCAGGGCGAAGTCGATGTGGCCGTCGATCAGCGCGGCCAGCAGCACCTCGGGGTCCGCCGGCGACTCCTCGACCCGCAGCCGCCCCCCGCTCAGCAGCCGCTCGCTGATGCCCACCAGGAGCTCGGCGAGCATCGCGTCCTTGCCCGGGAAGTGGCGATACAGGCCGGGACCGCTGATGCCGACCGCCGCCCCTATCTCGTCGACCCCCACGCCGTGGAACCCGCGCTCGGCGAAGAGGCGAGCGGCCTCTTTGAGGATCTGCTCGCGGCGGGTCGGCGCATCCGTCCTGGTGCTCATGGAGCCGATTCTAGACAACACAGTTAGCGCTCGTTAACCTGAGGGAAACGCGTTAACGCTCATTAACCGAAAGTCGTACGGGCAAGGGGGCTCGACACGATGCAGCAGGCACCCGTGCTGACCAGCACGGCAGACCCCGCATCACCGGCCTGGCAGGCCAATGAGGTCGCACATCAGGAGCTCGCCGACGCCCTGCGCGCCAAGCTGGCCGCGGCCCGCCTCGGCGGCGGGGAGAAGGCCCGCGCCCGGCACACCGCCCGCGGCAAGCTGTTGCCGCGCGACCGCGTGGACACCCTCCTCGACCCGGGCTCGCCCTTCCTGGAGATCGCTCCGCTCGCCGCCGACGGGATGTACGACGGCCAGGCACCGGCCGCCGGCGTCATCGCCGGTATCGGCCGGGTCAGCGGCCGCGAGGTGGTGATCGTCGCCAACGACGCCACCGTCAAGGGCGGCACCTACTATCCGATGACGGTCAAGAAGCACCTCCGCGCCCAGGAAGTGGCGCTGGAGAACCGTCTGCCGTGCGTCTACCTCGTGGACTCCGGGGGCGCCTTCCTGCCCATGCAGGACGAGGTCTTCCCCGACCGCGAGCACTTCGGGCGGATCTTCTACAACCAGGCCCGGCTGTCCGGCGCCGGCATCCCCCAGATCGCGGCCGTCCTCGGCTCCTGCACCGCCGGCGGCGCGTACGTCCCGGCGATGAGCGACGAGGCCGTGATCGTCCGCAACCAGGGCACGATCTTCCTCGGTGGCCCGCCGCTGGTGAAGGCCGCGACCGGTGAGGTCGTCACGGCCGAGGAGCTCGGCGGCGGCGAGGTCCACTCCCGCGTCTCCGGAGTCACCGACCATCTCGCCGAGGACGACGCGCACGCGCTGCGGATCGTGCGGAACATCGTGGCCACCCTCCCCGAGCGCGGCCCGCTGCCCTGGTCGGTCGAGCCGGCCGAGGAGCCGAAGACCGACCCGGCCGGGCTGTACGGCGCGGTGCCGGTCGACTCCCGTACGCCCTATGACGCGCGCGAGATCATCGCCCGGCTCGTGGACGGCTCCCGGTTCCAGGAGTTCAAGGCCGAGTTCGGGCAGACACTGGTCACCGGCTTCGCCCGGATCCACGGCCACCCGGTCGGCATCGTCGCCAACAACGGCATCCTCTTCTCCGAGTCCGCCCAGAAGGGCGCGCACTTCATCGAGCTGTGCGACCAGCGCGGCATCCCGCTGCTGTTCCTCCAGAACATTTCCGGCTTCATGGTCGGCCGCGAGTACGAGGCGGGCGGCATCGCCAAGCACGGCGCCAAGATGGTGATGGCCGTCGCCTGCACCCGGGTGCCGAAGCTGACGGTCGTCGTCGGCGGTTCGTACGGAGCGGGCAACTACTCGATGTGCGGCCGCGCCTACTCCCCCCGCTTCCTGTGGATGTGGCCCAACGCCAAGATCTCGGTCATGGGCGGCGAGCAGGCCGCGTCGGTCCTCGCGACCGTCAAGCGCGACCAGTTGGAGGGCCGGGGTGATCAGTGGCCGGCCGAGGACGAGGAAGCGTTCAAGAACCCGATCCGCGCCCAGTACGACCAGCAGGGCAACGCCTACTACGCGACGGCCCGGCTGTGGGACGACGGCGTGATCGACCCGCTCGAGACCCGTCAGGTGCTCGGACTCGCCCTGACCGCCTGTGCCAACGCCCCGCTGGACCGCAACGACGGCACCCAGCCCGGCTTCGGCGTCTTCCGGATGTGAGGGGACCCCACACGATGTTCGACACAGTCCTTGTGGCCAACCGGGGCGAGATCGCGGTCCGGGTCATCCGCACCCTGCGCGCCATGGGCGTGCGCTCCGTCGCCGTCTTCAGCGACGCGGACGCGGACGCCCGCCATGTGCGGGAGGCGGACACGGCGGTCCGTATCGGCCCGGCGGCAGCAGCCGAGAGCTATCTGTCCGTGGAGCGCCTTCTGGAGGCCGCCGCGCGCACCGGCGCCCAGGCGGTCCACCCGGGGTACGGCTTCCTCGCCGAGAACGCGGGCTTCGCGCAGGCGTGCGAGGACGCGGGCCTCGTCTTCATCGGTCCGCCGGCCTCCGCCATCTCCCTGATGGGCGACAAGATCCGGGCCAAGGAGACGGTTCGGACGGCGGGTGTCCCCGTCGTACCCGGCTCGTCGGGGTCCGGTCTGACGGATGATCAACTGGCCGAAGCAGCCCGCGAGATCGGCATGCCCGTCCTGCTGAAGCCCTCCGCGGGCGGCGGCGGCAAGGGTATGCGTCTGGTGCGCGACGAGGCGCAGCTGGCCGAGGAGATCGCCGCGGCCAGGCGGGAGGCCCGCTCCTCCTTCGGCGACGACACGCTCCTGGTGGAGCGGTGGATCGACCGCCCCCGCCACATCGAGATCCAGGTCCTCGCGGACGGCCACGGCCGGGTGATCCACCTGGGCGAGCGGGAGTGCTCCCTGCAACGGCGCCACCAGAAGATCATCGAGGAGGCGCCGAGCGTCCTGCTGGACGAGGAGACCCGTACGGCCATGGGCGAGGCGGCCGTCCAGGCGGCCCGCTCGTGCGGCTACCGGGGCGCGGGTACGGTCGAATTCATCGTCCCGGGCAGCGACCCGTCCTCGTACTACTTCATGGAGATGAACACCCGTCTCCAGGTCGAGCACCCGGTCACCGAGCTCATCACCGGGCTGGACCTGGTGGAGTGGCAGCTGCGGGTCGCGGCCGGCGAGCAACTGCCGTACGAGCAGAAGGACATCACCCTCACCGGGCACGCCATCGAGGCGCGGATCTGCGCCGAGGACCCCTCGCGCGGCTTCCTGCCGTCCGGCGGCACCGTGGTGGCGCTGGACGAACCGCACGGCGACGGCGTACGCACCGACTCCGGTCTGACCGCCGGGACGGACGTGGGCAGCACGTACGACCCGATGCTGTCGAAGGTGATCGTGCACGGCCGCGACCGGGCGGAGGCCCTCGCACGACTGCGCCGTGCCCTCGCGGACACGGTCATCCTGGGTGTCCCCACCAACACCGGTTTCCTGCGTCGTCTGCTGGCCCACCCCTCGGTGGTCTCCGGGGACCTGGACACCGGTCTGGTGGAGCGCGATCTCGCCACGCTGCTTCCCGAGGGCGTGCCGGACGAGGTCTGCGCGGCGGCGGCGCTGCTGTCGGCGGCCCCCGGCCCGGCGCCCACCGCGGCGGGCTGGGTGGACCCGTTCGGCGTCCCCGACGGCTGGCGTCTGGGCGGCGTACCCGCCTGGACCGTCCACCACTTCCGCCTCCCGGGCCACGACCCGGTCCGGATCCGCACACGCGGAGCCGGCACGGGCACGGAGATCGCCACGGCCGACGAGCCGGCCGGCCGGTCCGCGCGGATCGTGTCCCGTACGCCGGACCGCGTCACGGTGGAACTGGACGGTGTCACCCACACCTTCAGCTTCGCCGCATCGCCGGACGGCGTCTGGCTGGGGCGGGACGGCGACTCCTGGCACGTCCAGGACCACGACCCCGTCGCGGCCTCCCTCAGCGGCGCCGCGCACGCCGGCGCCGACACCCTCGCCGCCCCCATGCCGGGGACGGTCACGGTGGTGAAGGTGGCCGTCGGGGACGAGGTCGCCGCGGGGCAGAGCCTGCTCGTGGTCGAGGCCATGAAGATGGAGCACGTCATCTCCGCCCCGCACGCCGGCATCGTCACCGAACTGGACGTCACCCCCGGGACCACCGTGGCCATGGACCAGCTGCTGGCCGTGGTCGCCCCGCACGAGGATGCCGAGCAGGCCGGAGAGGAGGCCGTCCATGACTGACGGACTGCCCATGGAGGTCCCCGCGCAGGACCTGCCGCCACGGGTGCGCATCCACGAAGTGGGCGCCCGCGACGGGCTGCAGAACGAGAAGACGGTCGTACCGACCGAGGTGAAGGCGGAGTTCGTCCACCGCCTCGCCGCCGCCGGCCTCACCACGATCGAGGCGACGAGCTTCGTCCACCCGAAGTGGGTGCCCCAACTCGCCGACGCGGAGCAGCTGTTCCCGCAGCTGGAGGACATCAAGGGCGTCGCGCTGCCCGTCCTCGTCCCGAACGAACGCGGTCTCGACCGCGCCGTCGCCCTCGGCGCGCGCCGTATCGCCGTGTTCGGCTCGGCCACGGAGACCTTCGCGCGCAGGAACCTCAACCGCACGGTCGACGAGTCGCTCGCCATGTTCGAGCCGGTCGTCGCCCGCGCCAAGGACGACAAGGTCCATGTCCGCGGCTATCTCTCCATGTGCTTCGGCGACCCCTGGGAGGGGCCGGTCCCCGTCCACCAGGTCGTGCGGGTGGCGAAGGCGCTGATGGACCTGGGCTGCGACGAGCTGTCCCTCGGCGACACCATCGGCGTCGCCACCCCGGGCCATGTGCAGGCCCTGCTCGCCCAGCTCAACGAGGAGGGTGTGCCCACCTCGGCGATCGGCGTGCACTTCCACGACACCTACGGCCAGGCGCTGGCCAACACCCTTGCCGCGCTCCAGCACGGCGTGACCACCGTCGACGCGTCCGCGGGCGGCCTCGGCGGCTGCCCCTACGCGAAGAGCGCCACCGGAAACCTCGCCACCGAAGACCTCGTGTGGATGCTTCACGGCCTCGGCATCGAAACCGGGGTCGACCTCGGCCTGCTCACCGCCACGAGCGTGTGGATGGCCGAACGGCTGGGCCGTCCCAGTCCGTCCCGCACCGTTCGCGCCCTCTCCCACAAGGAGTGACACCCATGTCCCTGGACCACCGGCTCACCGCCGAGCACGAGGAACTCCGCCGTACCGTCGAGCAGTTCGCGCACGACGTGGTCGCGCCCAAGATCGGCGACTTCTACGAGCGCCACGAGTTCCCGTACGAGATCGTCCGCGAGATGGGCCGTATGGGCCTGTTCGGGCTGCCCTTCCCCGAGGAGTACGGCGGCATGGGCGGCGACTATCTCGCCCTCGGTATCGCCCTGGAGGAGCTGGCCCGCGTCGACTCCTCCGTCGCGATCACCCTGGAGGCGGGGGTGTCGCTCGGCGCGATGCCCGTCTACCGCTTCGGCACCGAGGAGCAGAAGCAGGAGTGGCTGCCGCGTCTGTGCGCGGGCGAGATGCTCGGCGCGTTCGGTCTGACCGAGCCCGGCGCCGGCTCGGACGCGGGCGGCACCCGCACGACGGCCGTCCGCGAGGGCGACGAGTGGGTGATCAACGGCTCCAAGTGCTTCATCACCAACTCCGGTACGGACATCACGGGCCTGGTCACCGTCACCGCGGTCACCGGCCGCAGCCCGGAGGGCAAGCCGCAGATCTCCTCGATCATCGTCCCGTCCGGCACGCCCGGCTTCACGGTCGCCCCGGCCTACTCGAAGTCGGCTGGAACGCCTCGGACACCCGCGAGCTGTCCTTCGACAATGTCCGGGTGCCGCTGGCGAACCTGCTGGGCGAGGAGGGCCGCGGCTACGCGCAGTTCCTGCGCATCCTCGACGAGGGCCGCATCGCCATTTCCGCGCTGGCCACGGGCCTTGCCCAGGGCTGTGTGGACGAGTCGGTGAAGTACGCGAAGGAGCGGCACGCCTTCGGCCGCCCGATCGGCGCCAACCAGGCCATCCAGTTCAAGATCGCCGACATGGAGATGCGGGCGCACATGGCCCGCGTCGGCTGGCGCGACGCGGCCTCCCGGCTGGTGCTGGGCGAGCCGTTCAAGAAGGAGGCGGCGCTGGCGAAGCTGTACTCCTCGACGGTCGCGGTGGACAACGCCCGCGAGGCGACGCAGATCCACGGCGGCTACGGCTTCATGAACGAGTACCCGGTGGCCAGGATGTGGCGTGACTCGAAGATCCTGGAGATCGGCGAGGGTACGAGCGAGGTCCAGCGGATGCTGATCGCACGGGAGTTGGGCCTGACGGGCTGACGCACGGCCACCGGCCTCCTCCCCCGTTTCTCCCGGGGTGGGGAGGCCGTCCCATGCCCGGGCCGAGGGGTTGGCCCGCCGTGCGCAGGGCCGTTCGCCGTCGTCGGCCGGACCCCGCCCCTGGACAGCTTGTGAGGTTAGGCTAACCTACCCTCGAACTGACCATGGCCGGATCGGCACATACGAAAGCGACACCATCATGCCCAACGCCCGAGCTTCTCACCTCTCCCGTCGTGGAGTCCTCGCCGCGGGTGGCGCCATCGGGCTCGGCGCCGCGCTCGTCGCCTGTGGCGGCGACGACTCGTCGGACGCGTCGGGCAAGGCCGCCGAGAAGTCCGGTCCCTGGACCTTCACGGACGACCGCGGCACCAAGGTGGAGCTGAAGGCCGTTCCGAAGAACATCGTCGCCTTCACCGGCACCGCGGCCGCGCTGCACGACTACGGCGTCGAGGTCAAGGGTGTGTTCGGCCCGACGAAGACCAAGGACGGCAAGGCCGACGTCCAGGCCGGCGACCTCGATGTGAACAAGGTCAAGGTCATCGGCAACGTCTACGGCGAGTTCAACATCGAGCAGTACGCGGCCCTCGCGCCCGAGGTGCTCATCACCAACATGTGGGCCAAGGACGACCCGTGGTACGTGCCGCCGCAGTCCAAGGACAAGATCATGAAGGTGGCCCCCAGCGTGCTGCTGTGGGCGGCCGAGACCACCATGCAGAAGGCGCTGGAGCGGCACGCGGAGCTCGCGAAGTCCCTCGGCGGTGACACCACCGGCCCGAAGGCCGCCGCCGCCAAGACCCGCTTCGAGAAGGCCGCGGCCCGGCTGCGTGCCGCCGCCAAGTCGAAGCCCGGCATCAAGGTCCTGATCGGCTCCGGCAGCGCCGAGCTGTTCTACATCTCGGTCCCGAAGACGAGCGCGGACACCCTGTACTTCCAGGAGCTGGGCGTGACGTTCATCGAGCCCAAGGCGAACGCCCAGGGCTTCTTCGAGGAGCTCAGCTGGGAGAACGCCGACAAGTACGGCGCCGACATCATCATGCTGGACAACCGCTCCTCCGCCCTCCAGCCGGCCGCGCTCGCCGCGAAGCCGACCTGGGCCAAGCTGCCCGCCGTCAAGGCGAACCAGGTGATCCCGCGCGTCACGGAGCCGATCTACTCCTACGACAAGTGCGCGCCGATCCTGGAAGACCTCGCCAAGGCCATCGAGACCGCGAAGAAGGTCGCCTGACCATGACGACGACGGCCGAGACCGCCCCGTTCCGCTTCTTCCCGATGGAGGTGACCGGAACGAGGCGGCTCGGCCCGTCCCTGGTCCGTGTCACCTTCGGCGGTGAGGAACTCAGGGACTTTGCCGCCGGGGGCCGCGACCAGTCGCTGTCCCTCTTCCTTCCGCACCCGGGACAGGACGCCCCGGTCGTACCGGTCGAGGCCGGCGACTACAGCGCGGTCTTCGCGGCCTGGCGCGCCCTGCCGGAGGACGTCCGCGCGGTGATGCGCTCGTACACGGTGCGCGAGCAGCGCCGGGCGGACGACGGCAGCTCCGAGGTCGACATCGACTTCGCCGTCCACGAGGACGGCGGCCCGGCCTGCCGGTGGGCCGAACAGGCCGCGCCCGGACAGAAGGTGACGGTGCTCGGCCCGGCGGTCGCCGACAACACCTCGGTGCGCTGCCGTCCGCCGAAGGACACCGACTGGGTGCTCATCTGGGGCGACGAGACGGCGCTGCCGGCAGCGGCGGCGATCCTCGAATGGCTGCCGGCCGGCACCCGGGCGCACGTCTGGCTGGAGGTCCCGCACGCGGGCGACCGTCTGGACCTCGCCACGGCGGCGGACGCCGAGATCACCTGGCTGGTGCGGGAGGAGAACGCGCCGAGGGCCGTGGAGGCGGTCCGCGCGGCCGAACTCCCCGACGGCGCCGGGTATGCATGGATCGCCGGGGAGTCGGGCAGCGTCAAGGCGCTGCGCCGCCATCTGGTCGGTGAGCGCGGGATGGACCGCCGCCGGGTGACGTTCATCGGCTACTGGCGTCGCGGCGTGAGCGAGGACGGGCTGCGCGAGGAGCCCGCCGAGGCAGCCGACGAGGCGTGAGCAACGCCCTTACTGACGGGGCCCCTGAGGGGGGCGGGTCGGTTGGCGTCTGAAGTTAGGTTAGGCTAACCTTACTTCGACGTCGCCCACTCGCCCCCCTCGTCTGTTCCGAGGGGTGACCAAGTCCCCGCATCCAGAAGGACATTGCATGCGCTCGCACCTGCTCAACGACGCGACAGCCGAGAGCTACCGGCTCTCGGTCACCGAAGGAGTCGACCGGGTTGCGAACCGACTGGCAAGAACCCGGCAACCGTTCAGCGGAGTCACACCCGACGAACTCGCCCCGGTGATCTCGGCCGTCGACCTCGACCAGCCGCTCGGCGACACCTCCGCCGCCCTGGACGAGCTCGAGCAGGTCTACCTGCGGGACGCGGTGTACTTCCACCACCCCCGCTACCTCGGACACCTCAACTGCCCGGTCGTCATCCCGGCCGTCCTCGGCGAGGCCGTGCTCTCTGCCGTCAACTCCTCGCTGGACACCTGGGACCAGAGCGCGGGCGGCACCCTGATCGAGCGTCGCCTCATCGACTGGACCGCCCAGCGCATAGGCCTCGGTGAGGCCGCCGACGGCGTCTTCACCAGCGGTGGCACCCAGTCCAACCTCCAGGCACTGCTGCTCGCCCGCCAGGAGGCCAAGACCACGGACCTCGATCGGCTGCGCATCTTCTCCTCCGAGTGCAGCCACTTCAGCGTGCAGAAGTCCGCGACGCTCCTCGGGCTCGGCCCCGAGGCCGTCGTCTCGGTCCCCGTCGACCGCGACAAGCGCATGCAGACGTTCTTCCTCGCCGCCGAACTGGAGCGCTGCGCCCGCGAGGGACTCGTCCCCATGGCCATCGTCGCCACCGCCGGCACCACCGACTTCGGCTCCATCGACCCGCTGCCCGAAATCGCCGAGCTGGCCCAGCAGTACAGCACCTGGATGCATGTGGACGCGGCGTACGGCTGCGGCCTGCTGGCCTCCCCCACCCGGCGCCACCTTCTGGACGGCATCGAGCGCGCCGACTCCGTCACCGTCGACTACCACAAGTCCTTCTTCCAGCCCGTGAGTTCGTCCGCGGTGCTGGTCCGGGACGCGGCCACGCTCAGCCACGCCACGTACCACGCGGACTACCTCAACCCCCGGCGCACCGTCGAGGAGAGGATCCCGAACCAGGTCGACAAGTCCCTCCAGACCACGCGCCGCTTCGACGCGCTCAAGCTGTGGATGACCCTGCGCGTGATGGGTGCCGACGGAGTGGGCTCGCTCTTCGATGAGGTCTGCGACCTCGCCGCGACCGGCTGGGAGATCCTCGCCGCCGACCCGCGCTACGACGTCGTCGTCCAGCCGCAGCTCTCGACCCTGGTCTACCGCTACATCCCCGAGGCCGTCACCAGCCCGACCGAGATCGACCGCGCCAACCTCTACGCCCGCAAGGCGCTGTTCGCCTCCGGCGAGGCCGTGGTCGCGGGCACCAAGGTCAACGGCCGCCAGTACCTCAAGTTCACCCTGCTCAACCCCGAGACGACGGCCGACGACATCGTCGCCGTACTCGACCTGATCGCCGGCCACGCCGAGCAGTACCTGGGAGAAAACCTTGTCCGTGTCTCATGAGCCCCGTGAGCCCCACGACTTCATCGGCATCGGGCTCGGGCCCTTCAATCTCGGCCTCGCCTGCCTGACCGAGCCGATCGACGAGTTGAACGGCCTGTTCCTGGAGTCCAAGCCGGACTTCGAGTGGCACTCGGGCATGTTCCTCGAAGGCGCCCACCTCCAGACGCCGTTCATGTCGGACCTGGTGACCCTCGCGGACCCGACCTCCCCCTACTCCTTCCTGAACTACCTGAAGGACAGGGGACGGCTGTACTCGTTCTACATCCGCGAGAACTTCTATCCGCTGCGCACCGAGTACAACGACTACTGCCGCTGGGCCGCCGGCCGGCTGAGCAGCATCCGCTTCAGCACCACCGTGACCCGGGTGGAGCACGAGGACGGGCTGTACGTCGTCCACACCGACGCCGGCGAGCGGCTGTACACCCGCCGCATCGTGCTGGGCACCGGCACCCCGCCGTACATCCCCGAGCCCTGCCAGGGCCTGGACGGCGACCTGCTGCACAACTCGCGCTACCTGGACCACAAGGAAGCGCTCCAGCGCAAGGAGTCGATCACGCTGGTCGGCAGCGGCCAGAGCGCCGCGGAGATCTACTACGACCTGCTCTCCGAGATCGACGTGCACGGCTACCGGCTCAACTGGGTCACGCGCTCCCCGCGGTTCTTCCCGCTGGAGTACACCAAGCTGACGCTGGAGATGACCTCCCCGGAGTACATCGACTACTTCCACGCGCTGCCCGAGGCCACCCGCTACCGCCTGGAGTCCCAGCAGAAGGGGCTGTTCAAGGGCATCGACGGAGAGCTGATCGACGCGATCTTCGACCTGCTCTACCAGAAGAACCTGGCGGGCCCGGTCCCGACGCGACTGCTGACCAACTCGGCCCTGCACCGGGCCTCCTACGAGAACGGTGTCTACACCCTGGGGCTGCGCCAGGAGGAGCAGGGCAAGGACTACGACCTGCACACCGAGGGCCTGGTCCTGGCCACCGGCTACCAGTACGTCCAGCCCGCGTTCCTCGGCCCGGTCTCCGACCGCATCCGCAGGGACGGGCAGGGCCGCTTCGACGTGGCCCGCAACTACTCGGTCGACACCACCGGCCGCGAGATCTTCCTCCAGAACGCGGCTGTGCACACGCACTCGATCACCTCGCCCGACCTGGGCATGGGCGCGTACCGCAACGCCTACATCATCGGCGAGATGCTCGGGTCCGAGTACTACCCCGTCGAAAAGTCCATCGCGTTCCAGGAGTTCTCCGTATGACGTTCACCGTCCGCCCGCTCGATCCTTTCGCCGACGCCGAACTGGTGCACGGCTGGGTGACCCACCCCAAGGCCGCCTACTGGATGATGCAGGACGCCAGACTCCAGGACGTCGAGCGCGAGTACATGGCGATAGCCGCCCATGAGCACCACGACGCCTTCATCGGGCTCAGCGACGGCGAGCCCGTGTTCCTGATGGAGCGCTACGACCCCCGGTACGTGGAGCTCCAGGGCCTGTACGAGGCCGAGCCGGGCGATGTCGGCATGCACTTCCTGGTCGCGCCGACCGACACCCCGGTGCACGGCTTCACCCGCTCCGTGATCACCGCGGTGATGGAGACGCTGTTCGCGGACCCGGCGACCCGGCGCGTGGTCGTCGAACCGGACGTGCGCAACACGGCCGTGCACGCGCTCAACGAAGCCGTCGGTTTCGTACCCGTACGAGAGATCAAGAAGCCGGAGAAGGACGCGCTGCTGAGTTTCTGCACGCGCGACCAGTTCATGGCTGCACGAGGAGTGACGGTATGACCCTGTCCGACGCCGTGGCACATCTGACGCCCGAACTGTGGGAAGAGGCGAACCGGCAGCTCGTCCGCAAGGCGCTCGCGGAGTTCTCGCACGAGCGGCTGCTGACGCCCGAGGCGCTCGACGGCGGGGCCGAGGGCGCGGGCGAGAGCCGCTACCGGGTCCTGAGCGACGACTCCGCGACCGAGTACCGCTTCGCCGCGGGCCGGTTCGCCCTCGACCACTGGCAGGTCCGCGCCGACTCGATCACCCGGCACCGTGACGGGGCCGAACAGCCGCTGGACGCGCTGGAGTTCTTCATCGAGCTGCGCACCTCGCTGGGGCTCAGCGACGAGATCCTCCCGGTGTACCTGGAGGAGATCTCCTCCACGCTCTCCGGGACGGCGTACAAGCTCGCCAAGAAGCCGATGACCTCCGCCGAACTGGCGGGCGCCGGGTTCCAGGCGATCGAGACGGGCATGACCGAGGGCCACCCCTGCTTCGTGGCCAACAACGGCCGGCTCGGCTTCGGTGTGCACGAGTACCTCTCGTACGCCCCGGAGACCGCGAGCGAGGTCCAGCTGGTCTGGCTGGCGGCCCGCCGCGACCACGCCACCTTCACGGCCGGCGCCGGGCTCGACTACGAGACCCTGGTGCGCGACGAGCTCGGTGAGGCCCAGCTCGCCCGCTTCGCCGCGCGGCTGGACTCCCTCGGCCTCGACATGGCCGACTACCTCCTGCTGCCCGTGCACCCGTGGCAGTGGTGGAACAAGCTCTCCGTCACCTTCGCCGCCGAGATCGCCCAGCAGCGGCTGGTGTGCCTCGGCAACGGCGACGACGCGTATCTGGCCCAGCAGTCGATCCGCACGTTCTTCAACGTGACCTCGCCGGCCAAGCACTATGTGAAGACCTCGCTCTCCGTGCTCAACATGGGCTTCATGCGCGGCCTTTCGGCGGCGTACATGGAGGCGACCCCGGCGATCAACGACTGGCTCGCCCACCTCGTCGACAGCGACGACGTCCTCAAGGCGGCACGCTTCTCGATCATCAGGGAGCGGGCGGCGATCGGGTACCACCACCGCCAGTACGAGCGGGCGACGAACCGGTACTCCCCGTACCGCAAGATGCTCGCCGCCCTGTGGCGCGAGAGCCCGGTGCCGATGCTGCGGGACGGCGAGCGGGTGGCCACCATGGCCTCCCTGCTCCATGTCGACCGCGACGGCGCGAGCTTCGCGGGCGCGCTGATGGACGAGTCGGGCCTGGCGCCGGCGGAGTGGCTGCGCGGCTATCTGCACGCGTACCTCACACCCGTGCTGCACAGCTTCTACGCCTACGACCTGGTCTACATGCCGCACGGCGAGAACGTCATCCTCGTCCTCGACGAGAACGGCACCGTCCAGCGTGCGGTCTTCAAGGACATCGCCGAGGAGATCGCGGTGATGGACCCGGACGCGGTGCTGCCGCCGGCGGTCGAGCGCATCCGCGCGGACGTCCCGGACGACATGAAGCTGCTCTCCATCTTCACGGACGTCTTCGACTGCTTCCTGCGCTTCCTGGCACCTGCGCTGGTGTCGGAGGGGCGGCTGGACGAGGAGACGTTCTGGCGGGCGGTCGCGGACTGCGTGCGCGCCTACCAGGAGTCGGTGCCGCACCTCGCGGACAAGTTCCGCGAGTACGACATGTTCACGGACGCGTTCGCGCTCTCCTGCCTCAACCGCCTCCAGCTGCGGAACAACAAGGAGATGGTCGACCTGGCCGACCCGGCGGGGGCGCTCCAGCTGATCGGCACCCTGGAGAACCCGATCGCGCGGTTCTCCCACTGAACCGGGTGGGCGCCCGCGTGGGGGTCCCCCGGCCGAAGGCTGGGGGAGGTCCCTCGCGGGCGCCCATCCTTTGTCCTCGGCCGCTCCCGGCCGGGTGTTCCGTGCGGTCCTAGCCGGCCGGCCAAGGCACCTGCGGCGAGCGGTAGTAGTCGATCCCGAGAGCGGTGAACCTCGGCCCCTGCGCCGCGAGGCGCACCTTGTACGTCTCCCAGTCGTGCGTGGACGCCGGTGACCAGCCGAGTTCGGCGACGCCGGGCAGCCGCGGGAACGCCATGTACTCGAGTTGGTCGCTGGTGGACAGCGTCTCCGTCCACAGCGGCGCCTCGACGCCGAGCAGCGCCTGTTGCGGCACTCCGTCCAGGTACGTCGCCGGGTCCCAGTCGTAGGAGCGCCGGACCTCCACGAGTCCCGCCCAGGCGAGGCCCAGCGGCGTGTCCTTGGTGTACTTCATGTCGAGGTAGACCCGGTCCGCGGGCGACAGGATCAGCCGGGTGCCGTTCTTCGCCGCGTCCGCGACCTGCTTGCGCTCGGCGGCTCCCGTCGCGTCGTAGCCCCAGTACTGCGCGACGGCCCCGGCGACCGGCTTCGCCCCGGTCAGCTGGTGCCAGCCGACCACGGTCTTGCCGTACTTCCCCACCACCGCCTGGGCCTTGTCCATGAACGTCACATAGTCCGCGTGGCTCGTGGAGTGCGCCTCGTCGCCGCCGATGTGGAGGTAGCGGCCGGGGGTGAGCGCGGCCAGCTCGCGCACCACGTCGTCCACGAAGTCGTACGTCACCGCCTTCGGCGCGCACAGCGAGCTGAAGCCGACGGCCGTGCCGGTGTAGAGCGGGGGCGCGACTCCGTTGCAGTTGAGCTCGGCGTACGAGGCGAGTGCGGAGTTCGTGTGCCCGGGCATGTCGATCTCGGGGACGACCTCCAGGTGACGGGAGGCGGCGTACGCGACGATCTCGCGGTACTGCGCCTTCGTGTAGTACCCGCCCGGCCCGCCGCCGACCTGGGTGGATCCGCCGTAGGTGGCGAGGCGGGGCCAGGAGTCGACGGCGATGCGCCAGCCCTGGTCGTCCGAGAGGTGCAGATGCAGCTTGTTGATCTTGTAGAGCGCCATCCGGTCGATGTAGAGCTTGACCTGGTCGACGGTGAAGAAGTGCCGGGCGACGTCGAGCATCGCGCCCCGGTAGGCGAACCGCGGGGTGTCGGTGACGGTGCCGCCGGCGACCTGCCAGGGGCCGCGCTGCCGGGTGTCCTTCTCCACGGCGGCCGGCAGGAGCTGACGCAGCGTCTGGACGGCGTGGAAGAGTCCCGCGGGCTTGCGGGCGGTCAGGGTGATCCCGCCGCGCGCGGACTCCAGCCGGTAGCCCTCCTCGCCGAGCGACCGCTCCGAGGCCCGCAGCCGCAGCCGGATGCCGCCGGGGAGGTCGTCGCGGGTGACGGGCAGGGCGTAGCCGGTGGACGGCCGCAGCAGCCCGGCGAGGTAGTCCCCGATCCGGCGCGCGTCACGGGAGCCGTCGACACGGATGCGGGTGAGGGGGGTGAGCGTGTACGGCGACCCCGCGGACCGCACCGACGCGGGCGCGGGGACGATCTGGCCGAGCGGACGGGCGTCGGGCGCATGGCCGGCGGGGGCCGGTGCGGGACGGGCGCCGATGCAGCCGAGGCCGGCCGCGCCGACGAGGAGCAGTGCACCGAACAGACGGGGTAGCGTTCCGGGCAGTCTCACGGGCTGGATCCCTTCTCCGGGCGTCTCAACTGTGGTGCCGCACCTCAACTGCACCGAGGTGTAGACCACTTACTACCCGTCGAGGCGGTGACTCCACCCCGCACAGCCCCGGCCGGATGGAACAATCCGCATATGAGCATGGCGGAAATCATCCAGAAGGACGGCACCTGGACCTTCGACGGGGACACGGTGCGGATCGTGCCCGGCTCCGACAAGAGTGTGAGCCTGCTGCGCAAGACCCTCGGAGAGATCGCCGTACCGCTCGAGGCGCTCGCCGGGATCTCCTTCGAACCGGGCAAGAAGTCCGGCCGGCTGCGGCTGCGGCTGCGGGACGGGGCGGACCCGCTGCTCCAGATCACCGGCGGCAAGCTGGACGACGGCTCCGACCCCTACCGGCTGACCGTGGAGAGCGACCGCGGCGGCGTCGCCGAGTACTTCGTGGACGAGGTGCGCAACGCACTGCTGCTGGACCAGGTCGCCACCGGACCGGTGCAGCGCTATCTGCTGGCCGGCCCCGGGCTGCCGATCACCGTCGGCGCGGGCGACGGCACCGCCACTTTCGACGGCGAGGCGGTCCGCCTCGCCTGGAACTGGAAGACGGAGGAGTCGAAGTCCTCCGGCGGCACCCGGACCATCCCGCTGGACGACGTCGAGTCGGTGGAGTGGCTGCCGTCCGCCGGCCTGGAGAACGGCTACCTCCGTTTCTCCGTGGCGAAGGCGCCGACCAAGGCCCCGCCGAAGTACGACCCGCACGCCGTCGAGCTGTGGGGCTTTCGCAAGGATCCGCTGATGGCCCTGGTCGCCGCGGCCGTGGTGGCCCGGCTGCCGCACCCCTACGTCCCCGTCCCCGTCCCCACCCGTCCGGCACTCGTGGGGGCCGTCCCCGCTCCCGGCGGTGACGATCATGACGCGCTGCTGAGGCGACTGCGCGAGCTGGCCGATCTGCATCAGGCCGGAATACTGACGGATGACGAGTTCACGACCGCCAAACAGGCCGTTCTGAAGCGTTTGTAACTCGCCTCTGCCCGGAATCGGGCAGGATTCTTGCAATAACGGGGAGCGACCCCCCAATATCTACGGGTGCTCGAACCTCGCCAGCCCGGCCGTCTGTCCCACGACGACCTCATCGACCACCTGGTGCGCAGCACCGCGCTCCAGCGCGGTGAGGCGGCCCGGGTGATCCTCGACGTGCTGGCGTACTTCGACGAGAAGACGGAGGAGTTCGTCCGCCGCCGCCACCGTGAGCTGCAGTCGGGTGGCATGGCGAACACGGAGATCTTCGAGCGGATCGCGACCGAGCTGCCGCACCGCGCCGTGGCGCCGCCGGAGCTCTCGCTCCGCCAGCTGCGCCGGATCGTCTATGGCTGACCGCCGGGCACACGGATCTATGGAGGGGCAAGAAGTCTATGTGCGGAATTGTCGGATACATCGGCAAGCGTGATGTGGCACCGCTGCTGCTGGAAGGCCTGCAGCGACTGGAGTACCGGGGTTACGACTCCGCGGGCATCGTGATCACGAGCCCCAAGGCGACCGGTCTGAAGATGGTCAAGGCCAAGGGCCGGGTCCGCGATCTGGAGGCCCGCGTCCCCAAGCGCTTCGCCGGCACCACCGGCATCGCCCACACCCGCTGGGCGACCCACGGCGCCCCCAGCGACATCAACTCGCACCCGCACCTGGACCCCGAGAACAAGGTCGCGGTCGTCCACAACGGCATCGTCGACAACGCCGCCGAGCTGCGCGCGAAGCTGGAGGCGGACGGCGTCGTCTTCGCCTCCGAGACCGACACCGAGGTGCTCACCCACCTGATCGCCCGCTCCCAGGCCGAGACGCTGGAGGAGAAGGTCCGCGAGGCGCTCAAGGTCGTCGAGGGCACGTACGGCATCGCCGTCATGCACGCCGACTTCAACGACCGCATCGTGGTCGCCCGCAACGGCTCCCCGGTCGTCCTCGGCATCGGCGAGAAGGAGATGTTCGTCGCCTCGGACGTCGCCGCGCTGATCTCCCACACCCGCCAGATCGTCACCCTCGACGACGGCGAGATGGCCACGCTCAAGGCCGACGACTTCCGCACCTACACGACCTCGGGCACCCGCACCACCGCCACCCCCGAGACCGTCGAGTGGGAGGCCGCCTCGTACGACATGGGCGGCCACGACACGTACATGCACAAGGAGATCTCGGAGCAGTCCGACGCGGTGGACCGTGTCCTGCGGGGCCGCATCGACGAGAAGTTCTCCACCGTGCACCTCGGCGGCCTGAACCTGGACGCCCGCGAGGCCCGCGGCATCCGCCGTGTGAAGATCCTCGGCTGCGGCACCTCGTACCACGCGGGCATGATCGGCGCCTCGCTGATCGAGGGCCTGGCCCGGATCCCCGCGGACGCCGAGCCGGCCTCCGAGTTCCGCTACCGCAACCCGGTCGTGGACCCCGACACCCTCTACATCGCCGTCTCCCAGTCCGGTGAGACGTACGACGTGCTGGCGGCCGTGCAGGAGCTCAAGCGCAAGGGCGCCCGCGTCCTCGGCGTGGTCAACGTGGTGGGCTCCGCGATCGCCCGCGAGGCCGACGGCGGCGTGTACGTGCACGCGGGCCCCGAGGTCTGCGTCGTCTCCACCAAGTGCTTCACCAACACCGTGGTCGCCTTCGGGCTGCTCGCCCTGCACCTGGGCCGCATCCGTGACCTGTCCGTCTCCGAGGGCAAGCGGATCATCGAGGGCCTGCGCAGGCTGCCCGAGCAGATCAGCGAGATCCTGGAGGGCGAGGCGGAGATCAAGAAGCTCGCCGAGGAGTACGCGGGCGCCCAGTCGATGATGTTCATCGGCCGGGTGCGCGGCTACCCGGTGGCGCTCGAGGCCTCGCTGAAGCTCAAGGAGATCTCCTACATCCACGCCGAGGCCTACCCGGCCTCCGAGCTCAAGCACGGCCCGCTGGCGCTCATCGAGCCCGCGCTGCCGACGGTCGCGATCGTCCCGGACGACGAGCTGCTGGAGAAGAACCGCGCGGCCCTGGAGGAGATCAAGGCCCGCAGCGGCAGGATCCTCGCCGTGGCGCACCGCGAGCAGGAGAAGGCCGACCACACGATCATCGTGCCGAAGAACGAGAACGAGCTGGACCCGATCCTGATGGGTATCCCGCTCCAGCTGTTCGCGTACCACACGGCGTTGGCCATGGGCCGGGACATCGACAAGCCGCGCAACCTGGCGAAGTCCGTCACGGTCGAGTAGTCAGGACCGGCCCACCCGGCTCCGTCCGGCTCCGTCCGGCCCCGGACACAGGCGGTCCCCCCGTGCAGTCACTGCGCGGGGGGACCGCTCTTTCGTCAGCCGGCGCTGCCCTGACGCCGGCCTGCGCGGCCTCAGCCGGTGGCCGTCACTCCCCGGCCGGCAGCGCGCCTGGAGAAGGCCGGCCACTTGGCGAGCGCGGCCGTCGCGCCGTACCAGGCCGCGAGGCCCGCCACCGCGCCGACCCAGCCGCCCGCCTTGGCGAGCCCTCCGTTCTCGGCGAACGACGCGATGCCGAGCAGCAGCAGCGTGACCGTGAGCAGTCCGTAGACACCCTGGACGAAGAGTCCGCTGCCCGCGGACGCGACGGTGAGGGTCAGCGCCAGCAGCGCCCACAGCAGCAGGAACAGGCCCGCCGCCTCCGCCGACACCTCGGTGCCGACGCCGGTGCCCCAGGTGAACCAGAAGGCGCCGAGCCCGGCGAACGCCGTGCCGGTACCGGCACTGCCCGCGCGGAATTCCAGCAGTCCGGCGATGAAGAGGGCGACGCCGCCCACCCAGGTCGCGACGGCCGAGGCGTCGGCCGCCGTCACGTTGTCGATCACGCCGGTGTGGCCGACGCCGAAGGCCAACAGGGTCAGTCCGAGGGCGAGATGACCGAGAGTCGAGGTCGAGGTCGAGGAGGTGGCAGTGCTTCCCGCGGGAACGACGTTGTCCACGGCGGGCTCCCTTCGTGTCCATGTGCAGTTGTGCTGCTACCCAGCGATCGAGAGATACCCTTCACAAGCGCACAATCCACCTCTACGCACGGGTAGTTTCCGTACAGGCAGGGCGAATTGA
Organism: Streptomyces sp. CA-251247; assembly: GCF_050952975.1. Classification (NCBI taxonomy): domain Bacteria; kingdom Bacillati; phylum Actinomycetota; class Actinomycetes; order Kitasatosporales; family Streptomycetaceae; genus Streptomyces; species Streptomyces sp. CA-251247. The sequence goes on from NZ_CP191861.1 coordinate 3,013,625, forward strand.
CCTGGCGTCAGCGACAAGAGGAAGGCGCGGGGCGGGCGTTACGGGATGACGATGACGGGGCGCTGCGCCCGCCGCGCGAGCCGTCCGGCCACCGAACCGAAGATGCGGCCGACGATCCCGTGGGTGGAACCGACGACGATGGCGTCGGCCGAGTACTCCCGGCCGACCTCCTCCAGTTCATGACAGATGTCGCCACCGCGCTCGACGAGGATCCACGGGACCTCGGTGAGGTAGTCGGCGCAGGCCAGTTCCAGACCGAGGACCTCGGTGCGGTGATCGGGGACGTCCACGAAGACCGGGGGCTCGCAGCCGGCCCAGACGGTGGTCGGCAGCCGGTTCGCCACATGGACGATGATCAGCCCGGAGCCCGAGCGCCGGGCCATGCCGATCGCATAGGCGAGCGCGCGCTCACTGGAGGTCGATCCGTCGAAGCCGACGACGACTCCGTGCCGGAAGGCCGGATCGCAGGCATGGCGTGACTGTTCCGCCGCTTGCAGATCCGACGAGGGGTCGGCTACCTGCTTGCGGTCCGCGGGTTCGGGGATTTCGTGACCGGCCATCGGTGTCTCGGCGAAGAAGGTCCTCATCGGGAGGGAACGACATGGCGACGGAGCTGTGTCCGGGAATCATCTTCCCTGGCCCATACCCCCAAGGGTACGGCGACACTCCTCTCCTGCCCAGGCCCTGCCGCCCCAATCGGGCGTTCCAGGGAGCATGCCCGAGGCCGCCCCGTATGGCAATGCCGCTTGGCGTCTACAGCCGTCTCGACGGGCCTGCGCGGCCGGGCGGAGGAACCGGGCCCGATACCGGGCTCCGAGGGCCGGATCCGGGGTGGGACCCGCCGCTCGGCCGGCGGCCCGGGCACCGGGTGCCGCAGTGACCGGAATGGTTCGTTCCTCGTTGGCACCGCGGTCACCCCGCAGCCTCGAGGGAGCTTCCGTGTCCGCACGCCCGTCCACCCCGTCCGCCCGCGCTCCGCACCCCTCGTCCGAGTCGGCGAGCGACGTGGTCCGCTGGGCCGCGTTCAGCTGCTTCCTCGTCCCCGTCGTTCTCGTCGTCTACGGAACGTCCGTCGGCGGGGCCGCCGCGGCCGCCCTCGGCCTCGCCGCCGTCACCGCGGCCTGCCGGATCCTTCTGCGGCACTCCGAGCGCAACGCGGCCCGGGCCCGCGCCGAGAGCCCGGTGCCGGCCCCCTCGCGACGCGGGCGGCCGACCGCGGGGGCGCACCGGGGTGCTCGTCACAGCGGAGGTTGTGCGCCCGAAGACTGACCCGTTCGTACGCTCACACCCGTATGATTTCAGCCAACTTCACGTCAGTGGCCCCTCCTTGGGGAAATGGCCTGCCAACCCCCTTGCCACCAGGCAAGAAAGGACCATTCGCGGCGCTTGCACCCTACGGGGACGGGCCATGCGCGTGAGGCGCACTTCCCTGGGCGGCCGTCGAGTGGAACGCTTCGTGATCGAATGCTTCGCGCCAAGTTGCCATGTCGACATAGCGGGGCATGCCGAACTTGTCACGTCGGCGCCACGGGACACAGTAGATTCGATCATGAGTATCGAAGGCTCGGGACTCGTGCAAAACCGAGGGGAAACGTGCAGGAGCGAAAGGCCCGAAAAGAACGGGGAGACGCGAACACCGAGGGGGGCTTAGCGTCATGAGTCAGGACTCCGCCGCGCCGGAGGCAGCACGAAAGCTCTCCGGGCGCCGGCGCCGGGAGGTCGTCGCGGTACTGCTGTTCAGCGGCGGCCCCATCTTTGAGAGTTCCATCCCGCTCTCGGTGTTCGGAATTGACCGTCAGGACGCCGGAGTTCCTCGCTATCGACTGCTCGTCTGCGCAGGCGAGGAAGGCCCGCTGCGGACCACCGGCGGGCTCGAACTGACCGCGCCGTACGGCTTGGAAGCCATCGGCAGAGCAGGAACCGTCGTCGTACCGGCCTGGCGGTCGATCACCTCACCGCCACCGCCGGAAGCGCTCGACGCGCTGCGCCGCGCGCATGAGGAGGGAGCCCGCATCGTCGGACTGTGCACCGGTGCGTTCGTGCTGGCCGCGGCCGGTCTGCTCGACGGCCGTCCGGCGACCACGCACTGGATGTACGCGCCGACGCTGGCGAAACGGTATCCGTCCGTCCATGTGGATCCGCGCGAGCTCTTCGTCGACGACGGCGATGTGCTCACCTCCGCGGGCACGGCGGCCGGAATCGATCTCTGCCTCCACATCGTGCGCACCGACCACGGCACCGAGGCGGCCGGAGCACTGGCCCGCCGGCTGGTGGTGCCACCACGGCGCAGCGGCGGGCAGGAACGCTATCTGGACAGGTCTTTACCTGAGGAAATCGGGTCGGACCCGCTGGCCGAGGTCGTCTCGTGGGCGCTGGAGCATCTCCATGAGCAGTTCGACGTGGAGACACTGGCGGCCCGGGCGTACATGAGCAGGCGCACGTTCGACCGGCGATTCCGTTCACTGACCGGCAGTGCGCCGCTGCAGTGGCTGATCACCCAGCGGGTGCTCCAGGCGCAGCGGCTGCTGGAGACGTCCGACTACTCGGTCGACGAGGTGGCGGGCCGCTGCGGCTTCCGCTCCCCCGTCGCACTGCGCGGCCACTTCCGGCGGCAGCTGGGTTCGTCCCCGGCCGCGTACCGGGCCGCCTACCGGGTGCGCCGGCCGCAGAGCGAGCCCTCGCCACCGCCGTCGATGGTGGAGTCGGTCGTTCCTGCCCAGGCCAGGCGTGCGGCAGCGGCGACGGGGCACTCCGGTCCCAGCGCCACCTCGCCCGCGCCGCCGGAACTGGGCAAGCCCCCGTCGGAGGCGTACGCGGGTGGCCACGGCCGCCCGAGCCTGCCCGGCCAGCGGAGCGCGCCATAAGGTAGGACGCATGAACGATCGCATGGTGTGGATCGACTGCGAGATGACCGGGCTCTCGTTGACGGACGACGCACTCATCGAGGTGGCCGCACTGGTCACCGACTCGGAACTGAACGTGCTCGGCGACGGAGTGGACATCGTGATCCGCCCGCCGGACGCTGCGCTGGAGACGATGCCCGAGGTGGTGCGCCAGATGCACACCGCCTCGGGTCTCCTCGACGAGCTCGCGGGCGGCACCACGCTCGCAGACGCCGAGGAGCAGGTCCTGGCGTACGTCCGGGGGCATGTGAAGGAGCCCGGCAAGGCTCCCCTGTGCGGCAACTCGGTCGGCACGGACCGCGGCTTCCTGCTGCGCGACATGCCGACGGTGGAGAAGTACCTGCACTACCGGATCGTCGATGTGTCCTCGGTCAAGGAGCTGGCGCGCCGCTGGTACCCGAGGGCGTACTTCAACAGTCCGGAGAAGAACGGCAACCACCGGGCACTGGCCGACATCCGCGAATCCATCGCGGAGCTGCGCTACTACCGGGAGGCGGTCTTCGTGCCGCAGCCCGGACCGGACTCCGACACGGCGAAGACAATCGCCGCGAAGTACGTCCTGCCTGTGGAGTAGAAGGGATGGCGAGCCCCGGGTGAGCGCCCTCACACGGCGCAACAACCCGGGCGCGAGCACCCTGCCGGACCCTGTACACTTTTTCTCGGCCGGTCGGAAAGACCGGTCGTGGTGGGTATAGCTCAGATGGTAGAGCACCTGGTTGTGGTCCAGGATGTCGCGGGTTCGAGTCCCGTTACTCACCCTTGTCGATCAAGGCCCCGGTCCTCGGACCGGGGCCTTGATCGTTTCCGGGCGTCCACCGCCGGGCCCCGGCGGCCCCCGGACCGCGCCTACGACGAGTCGCGCACGATCAGCTCCGTGGGGAGCACGACCTGCGGACACTGCCCCGTCCGGCCGGTGATCTCCTGGAGCAGCAGCTCGGCCATCGTGCGGCCCATCTCCTCGATCGGCTGGCGCACGCTGGTCAGCGGCGGGTCCATGTGGCGGGCCACCGCCGAGTCGTCGAAGCCCACCAGCGCCACGTCGTCCGGAACCCGGCGGCCGGCTTCCCGCAGCACCTGACGGGCACCCGCCGCCATCACGTCGGAGGCCGCGAAGACCGCGTCCAGGTCGGGGCAGCGCCGCAGCAGCTCCGCCATGGCGCGGCGGCCGCCCTCCTCGGTGAAGTCGGCCGGTGCCGTCAGCCCCGGGTCCGGCGCCAGACCGGCCGCCTCCAGCGCCGCGCGGTAGCCCGCCTGGCGGCACTGGGCTCCGTACACGTCCAGACGCCCGGTGATCGTCGCGATCCGGCGGCGGCCGCGGCCGGCCAGATGGGTCACGGCGGTGTGGGCGCCCCCGAAGTTGTCGGAGTCCACCGCGACCAGCGTCTCGTCGGCCGACCGGCGGCCGCTGATCACGGCCGGCATGGAGAGCTGCTCCAGCATGTCGGGGATCGGGTCGTCGGCGTGCACGGAGACCAGCAGGACGCCGTCGACCCGGTGGGCGGCCAGATACTGCGCGAGACGGCGGCGCTCGCGGTCTCCGGCGGCGAGCGTCAGCAGAAGCTGCATCTCGGTCTCGGCCAGCGCCGCCCCCACCCCGCGCACCATGTCGGAGAAGTACGGCTCGGCGAAGAAGCGGGCCTCGGGTTCCGGGACGACCAGGGCGATGGAGTCGGTGCGATTGGCGGCCAGGGCGCGGGCCGCGCGGTTGGGCACATAGCCCAGCTCGGCGACGGCCGCCTCGACGGCGGCCCGGGTGGTCTCGCTGACCCGGGGCGAGCCGTTGATCACCCGGGAGACCGTGCCCCGTCCCACTCCGGCGCGAGCCGCGACCTCTTCGAGCGTGGGCCGGCCGGTGCCCCGCCCGCCGTTCCGCGTACGGATCATCCGAGACACCATGTCCGCCTCCCCAGGGCTGCCTGGTCCGAAAACATAACGGGTCGGGTGTCTTGACACCCCCTCAGGGAGCCGCGACCCTTCAACACATCACGCATGGGAGCGCTCCCACCGTACCGGACTCATACACAACCCGCACCTTCCCCGCCCGGGCCGCTCGGCATCAACGGGACTGCTACGCAGGTCGGTTGGCCGGCGGGTCGGCGCGTCAGGGCACAAGGAGGACGCAATGCGCAGGGCAGTCATCCTCGCGGTCGTCGCCGCGCTCGGGGCCGGTCTGTTGGCCGGCTGTGCCGAGGACAGCGACGATCCCGCCGGCAGCTCGTCCGACGACGGCGGTGGGGGCAAGGGCAGGACGACACTGACGGTCGGGGTCTTCGGGGCCTTCGGTCTCAAGGAGGCCGGGCTCTACGACGAGTACATGAAGCTCAACAAGAACATCGTCATCAAGCAGACCTCGATCGAGCGCAACGAGAACTACTACCCGCAGTTGCTCACCCACCTCGGCAGCGGCAGCGGACTGGCCGACATTCAGGCGGTCGAGGTCAACAACATCGCCGAGATCACCGCGACGCAGTCCGGCAAGCTGGTCGACCTGGGCAAGGCGGCGGGCGTACAGAAGGACGCCTTCCTGCCCTGGAAGTGGGAGCAGGCGACCAAGGACGGCAAGACGATCGCCCTCGGCACCGACATAGGCCCGCAGGGCATCTGTTACCGCAAGGACCTCTTCGCCAAGGCCGGACTGCCCAGCGACCGTGAGGCGGTCGGCAAGCTGTGGGCGGGCGACTGGAACAAGTACCTGGCCGCGGGCAAGCAGTTCAAGGCCAAGGCACCCAAGGGCACGTCCTTCGTCGACTCCGCCTCCGGGGTGATGGCGGCGATCACCGGCAGCAACGAGAACCGCTTCTACGACAAGGACGGCAAGATCGTCTACAAGACGAACCCGGCCGTGAAGGAGGCCTGGGACATCGCGGCGGAGTTCGCCTCCGCCGGACTGACCGGCAAACTCCAGCAGTTCACCCCCGCCTGGGACCAGGGCTACGCCAACGGCACCTTCGCGACCGTGTCCTGCCCGGCCTGGATGCTCGGCTACATCCAGGACAAGGCGGGAGCCGCGGGCAAGGACAAGTGGGACGTGGCCGCGGCTCCCAAGCCCAGCAACTGGGGCGGCTCCTTCCTCACCGTCCCCTCGGCCGGCAAGAACACCGAGGAGGCCGCCAAGCTCGCGGCCTGGCTGACCGCACCGGCGCAGCAGGCGAAGCTGTTCGCCAAGCGCGGCAGCTTCCCCAGCGCCCAGGCCGCGTACTCCCTGCCGGAGGTCGCGGGCGCCAAGCACGCCTACTTCGGCAACGCGCCCATCGGGCAGATCTTCTCCAAGGCCGCGGAGGGTGTGCCGGTCCAGATCCTGGGGCCGAAGGACCTGATCATCGCGCAGAACCTGGCCGACATCGGAATGCTCCAGGTCGACCAGAAGGGCCGTTCCTCGCAAGCGGGCTGGGACGCGGCCGTCAAGGCGATCGACAACGCGCTGGATCAGTGACCGGTATGGCAAGTGACGCACCGGCCGCCGCGCCCTCCCTGGGGGAGGAGGGCGCGGCCCTGCGCCCGCCCGAGAAGGCGGGGCACGACGAGCGACGGCGGGCGCGGCGCAGCCGCCGCTACCGGCAGGACGTGCGCTGGAGCCCGTACGCCTTCGTCGCGCCGTTCTTCCTCTTCTTCCTGGCCTTCGGGCTCTTCCCGCTCCTCTACACCGGCTGGGCGTCGCTGCACCGGGTGGAGCTGACGGCGCCCACCGACATGGAGTGGGTGGGGCTGCGGAACTTCTCGCGGCTGCTGGAGGACGAGTTCTTCTGGAACGCGCTCAAGAACACCGTCACGATCGGGCTGATCTCCACGGTGCCGCAGCTGCTGATCGCGCTCGGCATCGCGCATCTCCTCAACTACCGGCTGCGCGGCTCGATGTTCTTCCGGGTGGCGGTGCTGACGCCGTACGCGACCTCGGTCGCCGCGGCCACCCTCGTCTTCGTGCTGCTCTTCGGGCGCGACTACGGAATGATCAACTGGGCGCTGGGGATGGTGGGTTTCGACCACATCGACTGGCAGAACGGCCGGTGGACCTCGCAGCTCGCCGTGTCCACCATCGTGATCTGGCGCTGGACCGGGTACAACGCGCTGATCTATCTGGCCGCGATGCAGGCCATCCCGAACGACCTGTACGAGTCGGCGGCCCTGGACGGGGCCTCGCGCCGGCAGCAGTTCCTCCATGTCACGGTCCCCTCGCTGCGGCCGACCATCCTGTTCACCTGTGTGGTCTCGACGATCGGCGCGACGCAGCTGTTCGGCGAGCCGCTTCTGTTCAACGGCGGTGCGGGCGCGACCGGCGGCGCCGACCACCAGTTCCAGACCCTCGGCCTGTATCTGTACGAGCAGGGCTGGGTGAACCTGCATCTGGGCCGGGCCTCGGCGATCGCCTGGGCGATGTTCCTGATCCTGTTGGTGATCGGCGCGGTGAACTGGCTGCTCGCCCGGCGTCTGAGCAAGAGCGCGTAGGGGGACGGCCATGACGAAACCACTGAGCGCCAAGCGTGCCGGACGCCAGTTCCACGGCGGCCGGATCACCCACGCCGTCCTGATCGTCTTCACCGTCGGCTCGCTGTTCCCACTGGTGTGGACGGCGGTGGCGGCCTCCAGGAACAACTCCCGTCTCGCGCAGACTCCCCCGCCCTTCTGGTTCGGCGGCAATCTCTTCAAGAACCTGGAGATCGCCTGGACCGACGCCAACATGGGTGCGGCTCTGCTCAACACCACCATCGTCGCGGGCTCGGTCGCCGCGGGGACCGTGCTCTTCTCCACCCTCGCCGGCTTCGCCTTCGCCAAACTGCGCTTCCGGTTCAAGAACCTCCTGCTGCTGCTGGTGATCGGCACGATGATGGTGCCGCCGCAGCTCAGCGTCGTACCGCTGTACATGCTCATCGCCGAACTGTCCTGGACCGACCAGCTGCAGTCCGTCATCCTGCCCACGCTGGTGAGCGCCTTCGGGGTGTTCTTCATGCGCCAGTACCTCGTCGAGGCGCTGCCCGCCGAGCTGATCGAGGCGGCCCGGGTGGACGGTGCGAACAGCTGGCGCGTGGTGTGGCACATCGTCTTCCCCGCGGCACGGCCGGCCATGGCGGTGCTGGGGATGCTGACCTTCGTGATGGCCTGGAACGACTTCTTCTGGCCGATCATCGCGCTGACCCAGAACGGCAGTCCGACCGTGCAGGTCGCGCTCACCGGGCTCGGCCGCGGCTACATCCCCGACCAGTCGGTGATCATGGCGGGCGCGCTGCTGGGCACGCTGCCGCTGCTCATCGCCTTCGTCGTCTTCGGCAGGCACATCGTCGGCGGCATCATGCAGGGCGCCGTCAAGGGCTGAAGCCGGGGCCGGGCCCCGCCGCTCCCCTCTGCCGTCCTCCCGTTCCTACATCCATGTTGGGAGCTCATCCATGTCCGTCAGCTTTCCGCCCGGATTCCTGTGGGGCACCGCGACCGCCGCGTACCAGATCGAGGGCGCCGTGCGTGTGGGCGGCCGTACGGCGTCGATCTGGGACACCTTCAGTCACACCCCGGGCCGGACCGAGAACGGGGACACCGGCGACATCGCCACCGACCACTTCCACCGCCGCGCCGAGGACGTACGGCTGATGGCGGACCTGGGTGTCGGCGCCTACCGTTTCTCGGTGTCCTGGCCGCGTGTGCAGCCCACCGGCCGCGGCCCCGCCGTCCAGCAGGGCCTCGACTTCTACCGCGGTCTGGTCGACGATCTGCTCGACCACGGCATCCGTCCGGTGCTCACGCTCTACCACTGGGACCTTCCCCAGGAGCTGGAGTCGGCGGGCGGCTGGCCGGAGCGGGAGACGGCGTACCGGTTCGCCGAGTACGCCGGCATCGTGGCCGGCGCACTCGGCGACCGGGTGGACCTGTGGACCACCCTCAACGAGCCCTGGTGCAGCGCCTTTTTGGGCTACGGCTCCGGTGTGCACGCCCCCGGCCGCACCGATCCGGTGGCAGCCCTGCGGGCCGCGCACCATCTCAACCTGGGCCACGGCCTCGCCGTCCAGGCGCTGCGCGCCTCCCTGCCCGCCGACGCGCAGCTCTCCATCAGCCTCAATCCGAGCGTCGTCCGGCCGCTGAGCCAGAGCCCCGGGGACCTGGACGCGGCGCGCCGCATCGATGCGCTGGCGAACCGGGTGTTCGCCGATCCGCTGCTCCGGGGCTCCTACCCGGAGGACCTCTTCGCGGACACGGCACCGCTCACCGACTGGTCCTTCGTCCACGACGGCGACACGACGGCGATCCGGCAGCCGCTGGACTGGCTGGGGCTGAACTACTACGCCCCGGCGCTGGTGTCGGCCGCCGACGGTGGCACCGCCGAGCGCAACGACGGCCACGGAGCGAGCGAGCACTCCCCCTGGCCGGGCGCCGACGCCGTCACCTTCCACCAACCGCCCGGCGAACGCACCGAGATGGGCTGGTCGATCGACCCCACAGGGCTGTACGACCTGCTGATGACCTATACGCACAAGGCGTCGGGCGTGCCGCTGATGATCACCGAGAACGGGGCCGCCTGCGACGACAAGCCGGCCGCCGACGGCACGGTCCACGACCCCGAGCGCATCGCCTATCTGCACGGCCATCTCGCGGCGGTCCACCGGGCGATCGCCGACGGAGCCGATGTGCGCGGCTACTTCCTCTGGTCCCTGCTGGACAACTTCGAGTGGTCCTACGGGTACAGCAAGCGCTTCGGGGCGGTGTACGTCGACTACGAGACCCAGGTCCGTACGCCCAAGTCGAGCGCGCGCTGGTACGCGGAGGTGGCGCGGACGGGGGCGCTGCCGGACACGGCCCAGGGTCCGGCGGAATCCGCACACCGTCCGGGGGTTGTCCCCACCCCCGAGTGACCTGCGGGCGCCATGTCCCCGGCCGGGCCGTCCGGCCGAGGATGGGCCGTAGAGATCAACGGCCCACGGGGAAGGCACGACATGCGGTTCGGAACGGGTTCGGGAGCACGGCGCAGGACCGTGGTGGCAGCCGCGTTGCTGGCTGTCACGGCGGCTACGGCTCTGCCGCTCACGCAGGCCGAGGCATCGGCGGGCGGGGCAGCAAGCGGGATCTGGCAGGTCGACGGGTACGGTGCCGTCCTCTCCCTGGACGGCGGCCGGCTCCAGGAGTACCAGGTCACCTCTGTCAGCTGTATCAAGGGCGCCTCGGCGGCGCGGACCGGTGGCCGGCACGGCACCGCGCGGTATCTGAGCCCGGGCGGCGACGTGCTCACCGTGCGGCCCCAGGGGCGGCCCGGGCGGGCATGGCTGCACATCGACGGCTCGCCCGGCGACCGCGGACTGCGGCGCATCGGCGCGCTGCCCGCCGCCTGCCGGACGGCGCCGCCGACCGGACCGGTCGCCGTCTTCGACGTCCTGTGGCAGAGCTTCGAGGAGAACTACCCCTTCTTCGCCGCCAAGGGGATCGACTGGGACGCCGTACGCGAGCGCTACCGTCCCCGGGTCCACGCGGGGACGACGGACTCCGAACTCTTCGCCCTCTTCCGCGAGATGCTCACTCCGCTGCATGACGCCCATGTCGGTCTGGCCGAGGGTGACAACCGCTGGGGCAGTGTCCGTCCGGGCACGGTCATGCCCGGCGAGGACCTGGACGCCAAGGTCATCTCGCATGTCGAGGAGCACGATCTCGGGGGCGCGAAGCTGCGCATGTTCGCCGGCGGCAGGATCGGCTACGCAGAACTCCCGGGGAACCGCGGATACTTGAGGATCTCGGGCTTCGCCGGCTACAGCGAGACGAACGACTTCGCCGCCAACAGCGCGGCACTGGACCGGACGCTCGACGCCGTTCTCACCCCCGCGCACACGGCACGGCTGCGCGGGCTGGTCATCGATCTGCGGATCAACGGCGGCGGCTCCGACGCCCTCGGGCTCCAGCTCGCCGGGAGGCTGACCGACCGGCCGTACTACGCCTATGCCAAGCGGGCGCGCAACGACCCCGCCGACCCGGCGAGGTTCACCCGTCCGCAGCCGCAGTTCGTCCAGCCGGCAGGAGCGCCCCGCTACACGGGCCCTGTCGCGGTACTGACCGGCGGGTCGACGATCAGCGCCGGTGAGACGTTCACCCAGGCGCTGATGGGCCGCCCGGGCGCGACGGTCCGGATCGGGCAGCACACCCAGGGCGTGTTCTCCGACGTACTGCCGCGCACGCTCCCGAACGGTATGACCGTCCTGCTGCCCAACGAGGAGTTCCTGACCCGTACCGGCCGGACCTTCGACGGCACCGGCATCCCGCCGCATCTGACCGAACCGGTCTTCACCGACGAGGAGTTCGCGCTGGGACGCGACTCGGCGTTCGACCGGGCCGTCGCCGTCCTCGGCCGCCGGGACTGACCCTCCGTCCCCGGGGGAAAGGGCGCGTCCCGGCCGGGTGGGGGGAAGTCCGGCCGGGACGCGGGTGGGGGCGGAGCGGCTACTTGTAGGCGGCGAACGCCTTCGTGAAGGCCAGCGGCTGCTGGAGGATCGAGCTGCAGGTCGCGTCGGCGGCCGGCTTCTCACCGCCGGGGCACTGCTTGTCACGGGTCGAGGACCACATCGACAGCCAGCCCATGTCCTTGGACGTGGCGAACTCCACCAGTTGCGTCGCGTCCTCGACCGTGAAGATCTCGGTCACGACGTCGTTGACACCGATCATCGGGGTGACGGCGACGGCCTTCCAGGCAGCGGCGTCGGAGAGCCCGAGGACGCCCTTGATCTGCGCCTGGGTGGCGGTGGCCGCCTGGATCGCGTAGTCACCCATGTCGTCGCTGAAGGCCGGCCCGTAGTCCATCGCCATGATGTTGACCGCGGAGACCTTCACCCCGTTCTTCTTGGCGTCGGCGACCAGGTCCACGCCCGGCTGGGTCAGTCCGGTGGGCATCACCGGCAGCGTGAAGGAGACGTCCAGGCCGGGGTGGGCCTTCTGGAGCTGCGCGATCGCCTGCGAGCGGCGGGTGTTGGCCGCGGTGTCCGGCAGCGCCGCGCCTTCGATGTCGAAGTCGACCTTGGTCAGCTTGTAGGTGTCGATGACCTTGCCGTACGCCTTCGCGAGCTCGTCGGCCGAGGAGCAGTTCAGGCCCAGTTCGGAGCCCGCGGCACCGCCGAAGGAGACCCGGACGTCGCCGCCCTTGGCCCGCAGCGCGCCTATCTGGTTGGCGACAGCGTTGTCGCCGAGCCCGGTGACACCGCCCCACAGGGGGGCGCAGCTGCCTCCCGAGGTGATGAAGGCGAGGTTGAACTCCTTGACGCCGGTCCGGGTGACCGTGTCGAGCATGTCGTACGACGGGAAGAGCGAGGTGTCGATGTACGGGGCGTAGCCCGCGGCCGCCTTGGTGCCGTTGCCGGAGGTCTCACTCGGCGTCGGGGTGGGCGTGGCGGGCTTGGTGGGGGTGGGGGTTGCCGGCTTGGTGGGCGTGGCCGTGGGGGTGGGCTTCGGCTGCTCGGTGGGCCGGCCGGTGGGCTGCGGGGTGGCGCCGGTGTCGAGGGAGCACTTGGCCTCATTGATGAGACAGGACGTGGGGTCGGCGGCCGTCGACGAACCGCTCGCGGAGGTGACGAAGCCGACGGTCACCGACGCGCCGGGCGCGAGCTCCTTGTTCCAGCTCGTGGGCTTCACGGTGACGTGCTGCCCCTTGACCGTGTGCTCCCCGTTCCACAGGGAACTGATCGTGGTCCCGGCCGGGAGGTCGAACTCGAGCGTCCAGCCGGACTGGGCCCTCTCGGTGGCGTTGGTGACGACGTACTGGCCGGTGTAACCGCCTGTCCATGAGCTCGTCTTGGTGTACGCGGCGCCGACGGCGGCGGCCTGGGCCGTGCCCGTCAGGGCGAACGCGGCGCCGCCGGCCACCGCGGCGGCGACGAGCGCGCCGATCGCCTTGGTCTTGCCGCTCGCCGTGCGCCGGTGCGTACTACTGCCCATTGCGTGCCTGCCTCTGTCTTACGGAAGTGGGGGTGTGGCAGCACGCTAGCGAGACCGGAACGGACAAATGACCGGTTCAGGGCGGGGTTCGACCTTCTTATGACGCCGTTAAGGAAGGCATCGGAGCCGGTTAATGGTCGGGGCCGCCGACCCGGGAGTGCGAGCGGGAAAGGCCCCGCCTGCGCCGCCGTTCGGTGCCGCGGTGACCCCTGCGGCGCTCGCCCTGGGCACCCTGGCGGGGGCCGAGGCCGAGCCACAGCCGTACCTCCGTGCCGCCGAGCACCGAACTGCCTATCCGCACGTCCCCGCCCGTCGACTCGGCGACCCTGCGCACGATGTCGAGGCCGAGTCCCGTCGAGCCGTCCCTGCCCCCGCTGTTGCCCCGGGCCATCGCGGCCTCCGGGTCGGTGATGCCCGCCCCGGCGTCGGAGACGAGGACGATGACGGCGTCGTCGCCGTTGTGCACGTCGACGGAGAAGGCCGTGCCCTCGGGGGTGTGACGGAAGACGTTGCCGAGCAACGCGTCGAGGGCAGCGGCCAGTTCGGGACGGGCGACCGGGATGCGCACGGGGCGGTCGACGCCCGCGACCCGCACCTTACGGCCCTCGTCCTCCGCCAGCGCCGACCAGAAGTCCATGCGTTCGCGGACGACTTCGGAGGCGTCGCAGCCGGCTCCCGGGCCGTTGGCGACGGTCTGCGGCTTGGCCTCGCGCGCGGTGCGGATGATCGTGTCGACCTCCCGCTCCAGCTGCTCGACGGCGGTCCTGGTCTGTTCGGCGGCCGGGCCCTCGCCCAGCGAGGCCGCGTTGAGACGCAGCACGGTCAGCGGGGTGCGCAGCCGGTGCGAGAGGTCGGCCGCGAGCTCCCGCTCGTTGGCGAGGAGCTGGACGACCTGGTCGGCCATGGCGTTGAACGCGATCGCGGCCGACCGCAGTTCGGTCGGCCCCTCCTCGGGGACCCTGGCTCCCAGCCTGCCCTCGCCGAGGTCGTGGGCCGCGCCCGCGAGCCGCTGCGCGGGCGTCACCATGCGGCTGCCGAGGCGGTCGGCGACCGCGACAGAGCCGATGATCAGGGCGATGCCGACGCCGCCGAGGACCAGCCAGGCGGTGCCGACGCCGTTGGAGACCTCGCCCTCGGGCACGAACACCTCGACGACCGCGATCTGGCCGGTGCCGATGGCGGTGGGCTGCAGCAGGGCGGAGCCGCCGCGCACATCGGTGATGGAGGCGCGGCCGAGGCGCTGGGTGGTGGCGAGGTCGGCCGTCGCGGCCCGGCGTATGCCGATGTCGACGGGCACGCTGCCGGGTTCACCGGAGGCCGGGACGTGCACGGCCATCCGGCCCGCCGCTCCGGCCTGGGTCGACATCACGGCCCGCTCCAGCGGGTCACGCTCGGCGGTGATGGAGAGGGTGGGGCCGATGGCGGCGGCCTGGCGCTCGGCGTTGGAGAAGGCGCGGTCGCTGGCCATCTCCTTGATGACGAGCCCGAGCGGTACGGCGAAGGCCACCACGACCATCGCCGTGACGGCCAGCGAGACCTTGACGAGTGCCCATCTCATCGCTCACGTCCGTTCGGCGGTTCCAGCTTCACTCCGACTCCCCGCAGCGTGTGCAGATAGCGGGGCCGTGCCGCGGTCTCACCGAGCTTGCGCCGCAGCCAGCTCAGATGGACGTCGATGGTCTGGTCGTCGCCGTAGCTCTGCTGCCAGACCTCGGCGAGGAGTTCCTTGCGCGGGACGACGACTCCGGGGCGGCCGGCCAGAAAGGCCAGCAGGTCGAACTCCCGGCGGGTCAGGTCCAGTGCGGCGCCGTCCAGCTCTGCCTGGCGGCGCAGCGGGTCGATGGACAGACCGCCGACCTGGATGACGCGCGAGGGCGGTACGTCCCCGGCGGCGACGCGCGAGCGGCGCAGGACGGCGGCCATCCGCGCGGACAGGTGCTCCACCGAGAACGGCTTGATGAGGTAGTCGTCGGCACCGTCGTTGAGCAGCCGGACGATCTCGGTCTCGTCGTCCCGCGCGGTCGCGATGATCACCGGTACGTCGGTGATGCCCCGCAGCATCTTCAGCGCCTCGGCCCCGTCCAGGTCCGGCAGACCGAGGTCGAGAATGACCACGTCGAAGCGGAAATGGGCCACCTCGCGCAGCGCCTCCAGGGCCGTGCCGACGCTCCGCACGGTGTGGGAGGCCTCGGTCAAGTGCCGGATGAGGGCGGAGCGCACGAACTGGTCGTCCTCGACCACGAGCACACTTGCCATGGGCGGCACCGTACGCCATACGGAGTACCGCGGTCGCCATCCGGAGCAGGTCGCTCACGATCCGGAACGGCTCGGTCCTCTCCGGGACACGGGTGGGGCGCGTGGTGCAGTATGGGCAACGATGCGTAGAGGACTTGTACATGCCATGGCGTGGTCGCTGTCCACCGGGGCGGCGGTCACGCTGTCGTGGTGGGGCGTCCACACGGTGATGTCCGGGACCGCGTACGACCGGCCGCGCGCGCTGCCGATCAGTGCGGACACCGCGACCACACAGGGCTCGAAACCGCAGGCCTCGTCGACGCAGGAGCCGCCGGCACGGCCGTCGAGCGCGAGCCCGTCGAAGGAGCGGAAGCGGAGCCCGTCGACCACGCCGTCGGCAGGCAAGCCCGCCAAGTCCGAAGCGCCCCCGTCCGCTTCACCGCCGCCGCAGTCCGCCCCGGCGGGCAGCGTGAAGGGCTACACGGTCGACGGCGGCCGGGTCGTGTTCGACATCCGCGACACCTACGCGGAGCTGGCGTCGGCAACGCCCGACGCGGGCTGGCAGATGCAGGTGTGGAAGCAACCGGAATGGATCCGGGTGACGTTCACCAAGGACGGGCGGGAGTCGTCGGTGTTCTGCACCTGGAACGGCCATCCGCCGATGGTGGAGTTCGACAAGCGCTGAGCGCGGTGCGGCGGTTGCCGTGGTGAGTGGGTCCGCCGTGCGCGGCCCGCGAGACGCCGCCACGCGCCGCGGTCACCGCGGTCAGCGGAAGACGGCGGGCGGAGGTGCCGGTGAGGGCTTCGCGCTCGCGTCGGTGACCGCGGCCGCGCCCCCCGTGAAGTCCACGAGCTCCTTGCCGTGCTCGACCCGGCCGGGATGCGGATCGCTCGCGACGCGGCGGGTGAACTCGGCGACGGGCAGCGGGACGTCCGAGGCCAGCAGCACGGCGTTGCCGAACCGGCGGCCGCGGAAGACCGTGGGGTCGGCGGCGAGTGCCAGCTCGGGGAACAGGCCCGCCGCGGTGGCGACTTGGGCGCGCAGATGCGCGAGGGGCGGACCGTCGGCGAGGTTCGCGGCGTAGTACCCGCCGGGCCGCAGGACACGGCGGACATCGGCGAGGAACTCCGTACTCGTCAGATGCGCGGGGGTACGGGCACCGCCGAACACATCCGCGATGACGAGATCCGCCCAGCCGTCCGGCACCTTGGCGAGCCCGGCGCGGGCATCGCCGGACCGTACGCGTATACGGGCGCCCGGGTCCAACGGCAGATGTGAGCGCACCAGTTGGACCAGAGGTCCGTCGAGCTCCACCACCTGCTGGGTGGACCGGGGGCGGGTCGCCGCGACATAGCGGGCGAGCGTGAAGGCCCCGCCGCCGAGATGGACGACCTGAAGGGGCCGGCCCGGGGGCGCCACGAGATCGACGACATGGCCGAGGCGGCGCTGGTACTCGAAGGACAGGTGCGCCGGATCGTCGAGGTCGACGTGCGACTGGGGCGCACCGTCGATGAGCAGCGCCCAGGCACGCGGGCGCTCGCGGTCGGGTATCAGCTCCGCGAGTCCGCCGTCGACCTGCGCGACGACGGGCTCGGGGCTGCCGGCACCGCCGCCGCCCTTGTTCCGCCTGCTCTTCGCCATCCCTCCATTATCGGGCCCGGCGGGAGGGCGGCGCCTGCGGTGCGGTGCCGTTTTCGATGTGATGCGTTGGGTTGCGGTGCTGGTTACGGCCGGCCGGCCGCGGGGGCCGCTACCGGCAGCTGTCCGCCGCTTCGATCAGGCGGGCCGCCTCGCCCAGCGCCTCGCGCAGCACCTCCGGGTCCGTGACCTCGTCCGCGTCGCCCGGCGGCAGCAGCCAGCCACTGCCGCGCACCGGCGGTTCGGCGGGGATCCGCAGCCCCCGGCCGGCCGTCTGCGTGCACGCGCTGCCCGGCATGTCCCAGCCGTCGGCCGTGCCGGACGGAACCAGAAAGCCGAGGGTGTCGCACTCACCGTCGTGGAGCACCGGCCCGACGGCCGGGGCGGCGGTGCGGCGCAGGATGTCGACCGCTTCCAGCCCCTGGCGCGCCGGGACCGTCACCAGGTCACAGCCGCCGTCCGGGCCGTCGCCGCCCGGTGGCGCACTGCAGTCCGGGCTGGGCAGGTGCCGAGCCGTCGTCGCAGATGTCGCAGGCGCCCGGACGCCGCCGTTGGCGCTGGTCTCCATGCCGACCTCCAACAAGGGGATCGCCTCCTCGCTCGAGTGGAAGCACGTACCGAGCCTCCATGGAGTTCAACGCCCGTACGCGTCAAGGGCTACGGCGGCACGCCGCCGCAAAGGGTGGCACTTCATGGCAGATCACGGGTGAGTTATCCCTTTTGTAGGCAAACCCTGTGTGTACGGGTCGTCACAGCAGGTACGTTCTTGCTCCGCCGGAACACGGCTGCACCAAGAGAGGGCTCGGCCATGGCGTCGTCGTCACAGGCATCACGGGCAGTTCCCAACCTCGCCTTCCGGCGGTTGCGCGGGCAGCGATCGCCGGGGGAGTTCGCCGCGGCCGTACGCAAGGCGGCGCGGGAGATCGGCGAACAGGTCTCCTGCGACGCCCGCTACATCGGACGCGTGGAGGCGGGCGAGATCCGCTGCCCCAACTACGCGTACGAGCGGGTTTTCCTCCATATGTTTCCCGGTCTCGCTCTGGGGGACCTGGGGTTCACCCCACGGGAGCAGGTACGGGGCGGTTCCCGGTGCCGACCGGAACAGGCTCTGGACACAAGGGCGTTCGGCTTCGCCGCCACGACTTGCACCGACACCGACAGCGACGAGGAGAGCGACGTGCTGCGTCGCGCATTCATGACAAGCGGCACCGCCACGGCGGCGGCCGCGTCCCTGGGGCTGAGCTCCATGGCCGTGCCCTCGCAGGGCCGCCGCAGGGTCGGCGAGCCGGAGGTGAAGGCCGTCGAGGAGGCGGTACGGCGGATCCGGCTGCTCGACGACCGGCACGGCGCGGACGGCCTGTACCGGCGTGCCGCGCAGCCGCTGCGGGCGGCCTACGCGTTGCTCGACGCGGGGATCGCCGCCCGGCGCTCGACCACGGACCGGCTCCACTCCGGCGCCGGTGAACTGGCCATCTCCGTGGGGTGGCTGGCGCACGACTCGGGCCGCTTCGACGACGCGCGGTCGCACTACGCGGAGGCGCTGGCGACGGCGCGGGTGGCCGGGGACGCGGCGCTGGAGGCGCACGCGTTCTGCAACACGTCGTTCCTGGCGAGGGATACGGGCAGGCCCCGTGAGGCCGTCCGCTCCGCGCAGGCCGGCCTGCGCGCGGCCGGGCACCTGGCGTCCCCGCGGCTGCTGGCGCTGCTCGCGCTGCGGGAAGCGGGGGGCTGGGCGGGGCTGGGGGACCGTGCGGGCTGCGAACAGGCGCTGGCGCGGGCGCACACGTACTTCGACCGGGGGGCGGGGGCGGCGGACCCGGAGTGGATGTCGTTCTTCGGCGAACCGGAGCTGGAGTCGCTCCAGGCGCAGTGCTGGGCGACGCTGGGCGACTGGCCGCGCGCGATCCGCCACGCACGGCGCGCGGCGACGCTCCAGGACCGCCGCTTCACCCGCAACCTCGCGCTGTACCACGCGGAACTGGCGACGGACCTGGCCCACGGGGGCGCCCCGGACGAATCGGCCTCGGCGGCGGAGGAGGCGCTGGATCTGCTGGACGGGGTCCAGTCGGCGCGCATCCAGGCGCTGTTGTCCTCGACGGCGAGGACGCTGAGGGGGCATCGGGGGGCGAGGGGGGTGGGGGCGTTCTTGCGGCGGTACGAGGAGGTGCGGGTGTAGGGGGCGCGGGGGGTGCTTGGGGCGTCGGGTTGTTGTGCGGCGTCAGGTGCTTGGTCCGCGGGACCTTGTGCGGCGGCGGGTGCTTGGGGCTGGGCCCTTGTGCGGCGTCGGGTTTCCTGGGGCGGGGGCGGGGGCGGGTGCTTGGGGCGTCGGGTTCTTGTCCGGCGTCGGGTCCGGGGGCCCTCCGGGCTCGACTCCTCGGGGTCGGCGGCGTACAGGTCCCTTGTCTTGGTCACCCGGGTGTTGCCGCCGATCCCCTGCGGGGACGACCCTGCACACCCCCTCCCGCGCGGTCGAGGACGCGACCCGTTGATGCGCACCCGGAAGCGAACCCGAGCCCGTTCGGAGCCAGGGCATGCAGCGCGAAGCTGCCGCGGCGCGAGGGGCGTGGGGCCCTTGTCCGGCGGCGGGTCCGGGGGCCCTCCGGGCTCGACTCCTCGGGGTCGGCGGCGTACAGGTCCCTTGTCTTGGTCACCCGGGTGTTGCCGCCGATCCCCTGCGGGGACGACCCTGCACGCCCCCTCCCGCGCGGTCGAGGACGCGACCCGTTGCTGTGCACCCGGAAGCGAACCCGAGCCCGTTCGGAGCCAGGGCATGCAGCGCGAAGCTGCCGTGGGGCGTGGGGCCGCAGCCCCACATGAAGGGGGCCCGCCCGGACGGCACAGGACCTTGCCCGCGGCGCGAAGCCGGCGCAGGCAAGCGGGCCGTAGGGCGTCAGCCCTACAAACTCCCTCCACCGGACAGATGCCCGGGCGGCGCGAAGCTGCCGCAGTGAGGGGTGTGGGGCGCCGGCCCCGCAAACTCCACCCGCACCGCGCGGGACGCGACCGTCAAGACTCCAGGTGCGCCGTGTCGTTCCAATGGTCCAGTGCCGGCGCGCCGTACGCCCAGCCCAGGATCGACAGGGACGCCGGGTCGAGGCGGATGCGGGCCCCGAAGGACGGGTCCAGGTCCAGCCAGCGCGCCGCCAGGACGCGCAGGATGTGGCCGTGGGCGAAGACCAGGACGTCGCGGTCCTCCGACTGCGCCCATTCCACGACCTCGTCCGCCCGCGCACCCACCTGCGCCAGCGTCTCCCCGTCCCGGACACCGTCGCGCCAGATGAACCAGTCCGGCTTGCTGATCGCCCTGATCTCCGGCGGGGTCAGGCCTTCGTACGCCCCGTAGTCCCACTCCATCAGCGCGTCCCAGTCCGTCGCCCTGACCCCGAAGCCCGCGAGCGTGCATGTCTCCGACGCCCGGGCCAGCGGGCTCGTGCGGACCTCGACGTCCGGCAAAGAGGACCACGGGGAACGCTGGAGCCGTTCGCCGAGCAGTTTCGCCCCGCGGCGGCCCTCCTCGATCAGCGGGATGTCTGTCCTGCCGGTGTGCTTGCCCAGCAGGGACCATTCGGTCTGACCGTGCCGGGCGAGCAGGATGCGCGGTGCCATGTGGCGCTCTCCCTGAAGTTCACATGCGGTGGATTTCCATCATCGCCCACCTGAACCCGGGGCAACCTCCAAGACGATCTCGGCGTCCTCACCTAGGTCGGACCCGCCGACAGAGCGTCGCCCCTTACACCGTACGGTTGAACCGTGGTCGTCGGCCACCGGAACTCACGATGGAGAAACGTTCGGATGCCGTACACCGCGCCGCGACCGAGGCCACGCTGGTGGACCGAACTGCTGCTGCTGCTCGTGGTGTACGTCGCGTACTCGGCCGGCCGGCTCCTCGCCCGCGGTGATGTGACCACCGCCGTGGACCACGGCCTCGCGATACTCCGGGCCGAGAAGGCACTCCTGCTGAACGCCGAGCACCCGCTCAACCGGCTGTTCAGCCAGACGCCCGCGATCGGCATACCCGCCGACTTCATGTACGCGTCCCTGCACTACCTGGTGACCCCCGTTGTCCTGGTGTGGCTCTTCCGCCGCCGTCCGCTCCGTTACCGCGCGGCCCGCACCTGGCTGATGCTCTCCACCCTCCTCGGTCTCGTCGGCTTCACGCTGATGCCGACCTGCCCGCCGCGGCTGCTGGACGCGAGTCACGGCTTCGTCGACACCATGGCCCAGTACAGCTCGTACGGCTGGTGGGGCGGCGAGGCGAGTGCTCCGCGCGGCATGGGCGGCATGACCAACCAGTACGCCGCGATGCCGAGTCTGCACGTCGGCTGGGCGCTCTGGTGCGGTGTGATGCTGTGGCGGCACGGACGTACTCCGCTGATGAAGGCGCTCGGTGTCGCCTATCCCCTGCTCACCACGCTGGTGGTGATGGGAACGGCCAACCACTACTTCCTCGACGCGGTCGCCGGCGCCGCGGTGATGGGTCTCGGCGCGCTGGCGACCCGGCCCGCGCTGCGGCTCGCCGACCGCCTGCGGGCCCGTTACGCGCCCGCCCCTTCCGGCCCGAAGTCCCCGATTGTCGGTGCCGGATGCCAGACTTCCGCGGGTGAGCGATTCCCTGGACAGCGAACCTCGTCCGCAGGCGCCGACGACAGCACTCCGGCAGCGGCTCGCTGAGCTGCGCGGTCCCGCCGCCCAGCCACGTCCGCTCGACGCCCGGGCTCTCGCCGCCCTCGCGGCCAACCCCGGTTGTGAGCGACGCGCCCTGCTGGACGGCGCCGGGGTGGACAAGGCGGCGCTCGCCACCGCGCTGGGATCGCCGGCGACGTTCGGGCAGTCGCAGTTCGCGTTCATGCGGGGCAATGCCTTCGAGGCGAAGGTGAAGTCCGACGGCGGCGCGGAGCTGCTGCGGCTGATGGGTGTCGAGAGCGGCGCGGACGTCCGGGTGCCCGATCTGTCGGCGGCGGGCCCCGAGGGCCGGGCCGCGCGGACGGCTCTGGCCCTGCGCGAGGCGACCGCCGAGGCGGCGTGGTCGCTGCTCGACCATCCGATGCTGGCGCTGGAGGTCGCGGGCTCCCCCGCCTATCTGGAGCCCGACGCGGTGGTGGTCGCTCCCGACGGTCGGTGGACCGTTGTCGAGATCAAGTCCTTCCCGATGATCGACGCCTCCGCGGATGCCGCCAAGGTGGGCGCGGCCGCCCGCCAGGCCGCGGTGTACGTGCTGGCGCTGGAGCGGGTCGCCGCGCTGACCGGGGGCGCGCAGGTCGCCCACGACATCCTGCTCGTCTGCCCCAAGGACTTCTCCAACCTCCCGACGGCGTCCGTCGTCGATGTGCGCAAGCAGCTGTCGGTCACCCGCCGGCAGCTCACCCGGCTCACCCGCGTCGAGGACATCGCGGCCGCCCTGCCCGAGGGCACCACCTTCGATCCGCAGTGCACGCCGGAGCAGCTCACGGCCGCCGTGGAGTCGGTGGACGCGGCGTACGCACCCGAGTGCCTGGCCGCCTGCGAGCTGGCGTTCCACTGCCGTGAGCGGGCCCGGACCGCCGAGGTGGTCGGCGCCCTGGGCCGTGGGCTGCGCGGTGAGCTGGGCGGTCTCACGACGATCGGGGACGTGCTGGCGGCGGCCCGCGGCACCGCGGGCGATCCGGACGATCCGGCCGTCGCGGCCCTGCGCCGGGCCGCGGCGCTGCGGGCCGAGGCCCTGGAGGCCGCCGGATGTCGCTGATCGCCACGCTGGCCCGGCTGGAGGCCGTGGAGTCCGGGCGCGCCCAGCCGCTCGCGACCGTGCGGCACCGGCATCTGTCCGAACACCCGCTGGTTCTCGTGCCGCTGACCACCGCCGGTGAGGCGGGCGCCCCGCTGGGCGCGCTCGTGGGGACGGACCGGGAGGAACCGCGGCTGATGGTGGTGGCCCAGCCGCGCGACCGGGAGCTGCGGTTCGCCTTCCTCGCCGAGCTGGCCGACGCGGTGCTGCCGCATCTGGACACGTACGCCGACGACATCGAGCTGGTCGAGCAGAACCAGACCGACCCGGAGACCGGCCGGCGCACCAAGGTCGAGGCCGAACTGTGCGCGGACGCACCGCAGCTGGTCGTGCCGGGACGGGCCGGGATCGACTTCGTACGGCTGCTGGGCCGGTCGATGCGCTTCCGCCGTACCGCCGAGCAGGACCCCGACACGCCCTACCCCGCCCCGCCCCGGGTCCCGTTGCTCGGGCGGTGGCTCACCCACTACGGCGAGCGGGCCCGCGTACCGGGCTCGTCCCTGCTGCTGGCGGCGACGGATCTGCTGGGCCGGCACTGGGCGACCGGCCAGTCGTCCCTGGAGGACCAGCATCTGGGTGCGCTGCTGGCCTGGATCGACGCGGCCGAGGGGCAGTCGGGCGCCGAGGCGGCGCTGCGGGCCGAGTTGGTGCGCGACGACCGGGGCCAGCTGGTGTGCCCGCCGGCCGGGCCGGCCACCGATCCGGCGTTCGACAACCGGCTCCTGGCGCCGGCCGTCGAGCGCTACGACAAGGCCCGGCAGGCGCTCGGGGCCGCGGAGGACGGCGCCGCGGCCGACACCCGGCTGGGCGAACTGGCCCTCGCCGAGCGGGAGATCCGGCGTCTGGTGCTCAGCCAGTTGCGGCCCACGTGGGACGCGGTCTGGCGGAGCCTGGAACTGCTGCGGGAGCTGCCCGAGGGGCGGCGGGCCGCGGACCGCTGGACGCGCGACCGCTGGTCGTTCACCGCGCACCGCGACCGGGTACGGGCCGGTGAGCCGCCGCAGCCGCGCCGCGACGACGCCGTGACCGCGGCCCGGAAGCTCGCCTCGCGGGAGACGGCCCAGGCGCAGCTGGACGCGCAGGAGGCCCTGGACGACCCGCTGGTGATGGCGGGGCGCAGGCTCGCGGGCGAGGCGTTCCTGGGCGAGGTGACCGAGGTGGTGATGGCCTGGTCCGAGTCGAAGCGCCCGAGCCCGCGCCCGCTGGTGACGGTGCGCACGGACGACCGGCCGCATCTGGGTGAGCGGGTGAAGGTCTACCGGTCGCTGGACGGCAAGCCGCAGTCGGCCGAGTTCGCCGGGTTCGCCGGGTCGCCGTCGGACGGGCTGCTGGTGCTGCGGCTGACCGACCGCATGGGCCGCGCCAAGGAACCGGCCGAGGGGACGGTGCCGCGCAAGGGCGACCGCATCGCCTGGACCCTGTTCGAGCACGATCAGCGCGGCGGGCCGAAGCTGCCGGATCCGGAGGAGACGCCGTGGACCCATGGCGGCCCGCCGGGCACGGCCGCCGAGAACGCCGACCCCGTGACCTCGGAGGACATTCTGTGAGCGCCCCCTTCGACCCGTCCGCCGAGGCGGCCCGGGCCACCGAGGCGATCCTCGCCGACACGCTGCACGGGACGCACCGCGGTGTCGTCGTGGACTCCCCGCCCGGCGCGGGCAAGTCGACGCTCGTGGTGAACGCCGCCCGCGAACTGGCTGCGGCTGGCCGCCCCCTGATGGTGATCGCCCAGACCAACGCACAGGTCGACGATCTGGTGGTCCGGCTCGCGGCGAAGGACCCGCAGCTGCCGGTGGGCCGGCTGCACAGCAGTGACCCCGACCCGTACGACAAGGCGCTCGACGAGCTGGACAACGTCCGCACCTCGGCGAAGGCGGGCGACCTCGCGGGCCTGGACATCGTGATCTCGACGGCCGCGAAGTGGGCCCATGTCCAGGGCGTCGAGCCCTGGCCGCACGCCATCGTGGACGAGGCGTACCAGATGCGCTCGGACGCACTGCTCGCCGTCGCCGGCCTCTTCGACCGCGCGCTGTTCGTGGGGGACCCGGGGCAGCTGGACCCGTTCTCCATCGTCGGCGCGGAGCAGTGGGCGGGTCTGTCCTACGACCCCTCCGCGAGCGCCGTCTCGACCCTGCTCGCGCACAATCCCGAGCTGCCGCAGCACCGGCTGCCGGTGTCCTGGCGGCTGCCGGCGTCGGCCGCGCCGCTGGTGTCGGCCGCGTTCTATCCGTACACACCGTTCCGCAGCGGTACGGGCCCCGGCGAACGGCGGCTGTCCTTCGGGGTCGCGTCGGACGGTTCGGCCCACGACCGGGTGATCGACGAGGCGGCGGAGTCGGGCTGGGGCCTGCTGGAGCTGCCCGCGCGGCACACGCCCCGCACCGACCCGGAGGCCGTACGCGCGGTGGCACGGGTGGTGCGCAGGCTGCTGGACCGCGGCGGCGCGGCGAGCACCGGCGCGTCGGAGCCCGCGCCGGTGACGGCCGAGCGCATCGCGGTCGGCACGGCCCACCGGGACCAGGCCGCGGCCGTGCGGGCGGCGCTGGCGGAACTGGGCGTCGCCGATGTCACCGTGGACACGGCGAACCGGCTCCAGGGACGCGAGTTCGACGTCACGGTGGTGCTGCACCCGCTGTCGGGACGGCCGGACGCGACGGCGTTCCATCTGGAGACGGGCCGGCTGTGCGTCCTGGCGTCCCGCCACCGGCACGCCTGCATCGTCGTGTGCCGTGCGGGCGTGGCCGAGCTGCTGGACGAACACCCCTCGACGGAGCCGGTACAGCTGGGGGTGACCGTCAAGTTCCCGGACGGCTGGGACGCGATGATGACGACCTGGGACCACCTCGCCGACCACCGCGTGCCCTGGAGGCCGTGACCGGCGACCCGTCGGCGATCGGTGCCGCCGGTTCACCCACGAGGGTCATGGACACCCCGGTCCGGCGCCCACGAACAGCAGACGCCGGACGGAGTCCGGCACGCCGCCGGAGGCGGCCGAAGGAAACAGCCCGGACGGCTGGGACGCGATGATGACGACCTGGGACCACCTCGCCGACCACCGCGTGCCCTGGACCCCATGACCCGCCGGCCGGCCGCGCCACACCGGTGACATCCCCGGCGCCCGGACGCGACCACGCGCCCCCGTGGTGCTTCGAGTCGCCCTCTTGCGGCGCGCGGGACAATGGATGGCGGTCGGGATCATCCGGCAGTACCCGTGCGAGGAGGAACACCCCATGGCGGAACCCCAGCGGAGCGAGCGACGGCTGCGACCGGCGCCGCTGCTCTTCGAGCCGTCGGAGGCTGCCGCCGACCCCGAGCACTTCTTCGACCTGGAGTCGATCGAGGACCCGAGGGATCTGCTCTCCCGTGCGACCGAGCTGACGCTCGCCTTCCGTGCGGCGACCGACCGGGCCGTGGAGTTCCAGGCACTCGCGGCCGCGCAGCTCGCCGACCCGCGCCGGTTCGACCGGCTGACGCCCGCGGACATCGCCGAGCGCGCGGAGTGGACCGAGGACTATGCCAGGAAGATGATCGAGTTCGGCCGGGGGCTTCTGCGGGACGGAAGTCCCCAGTAGAACGCCGCTTCGAATCTGCCGGACAAACATCACAGGTGGCATATGCCGGGGCGCACGATACTCCTCCCCGGGTCACGCTGTCCCCGTTTCGACCAACTGTCGGGAGCCGACCGGTCACTCCCGGTAGACATTGCTCCATGAGTGCATGGCTGCGAGAAGACTCCCTGCTGAACCCCGGTACCGCCGAGACCGAGCGCAGGCGCGACATCTTCGCCCTCCTGCGCGACGACCGACGCGATCACGTCGCGCAGGTCACCGCCTCCGGTGCGGCCTGGCTCGCCTCGTCCGGGACGTACCCGCGGTCCATGCTCGCCCTCTGGCGTACGCGGCCGACCGCGCCCGCCGTACTGCCCTGCGGCACGGCCTTCGACGTGGTGAACGTCCCCGCGCTCTTCGGCCGGCAGATGCTCGACCGGCTCTGGGCGGAAGGGCCCGGCTCCGGCCCGGTGGCCATGCACCGCGGCAGGATGCTGATGTTCACCGTCCCGGGCACCGCGCACCGGCTGCCCGCCCTGCTGGACTGGGAGGAGTGGGGCGACTCGGTGCCTCCGCTGCTGTGCCACGGCACCGGTGACGCGGTGACCGTCCCGCCGCTGGCCCAGACCGAACGGAACGGCCCCGGCCCCCGCTGGGTGGTGGCGCCGGACACCCGTCACCCCTGGCTCCCGGGACCCGAGGTACTGCTGTGGGCATGTGTCCGGGCGGCCCGCGCGGCCTCCTCCCCGAGCGTCCGCATATCGATTTTTCCTCGCGCCGATCAGGGTGCTAAGGTCTACGACGTCAGCAGGCGCCGCTAGCTCAGTTGGTTAGAGCAGCTGACTCTTAATCAGCGGGTCCGGGGTTCGAGTCCCTGGCGGCGCACAGACGGAAAAGGCCCCTCGCGCGAGCGGGGGGCCTTTTCGTATGCCCGTGGGGCCCCCTCTACGCGGTGGTGATCCTGACCGTGAAGGCGCCCCCGGGCGTACGGTCCGCGACCTCCACCCGGGTCCGCTCCCCCGGCGTCCCCGGCATCGTGAACATCTCACCGACCCGCAGCGGCGCGTCCGCCAGCTCCGGGTACACCGACTGGTCCCAGCACGCCTCGCTGTTCGGATGGGTGTCGATGACCTCGACGGGACCGCCCCCCGACGCCGTGTCCGACTGGATGCGGTAGAGCAGCACCCCCTCGGTGCAGGTCGACGCGTCGTTGCCGGTGGCGGCGCGCGCCTCGATGGCGAGCGCCGTGCCCGGACCCGTCCGTACGACCGCGAGCCGGGTGCCGAGGCCGCCGCCGGGCGCCGGCGCGGCGGCGATCGGCTCCAGGGTGATCAGCTCTTCCCTGGTGACGCACCGGACGGCCCGCTCGTCGAGCCAGCCGAGCTTCCACTTGTGCCAGCCGAACAGGTCGGGCGCCATGCCGAACTGGCTGCCCATCACGTCCCAGTCGCCGACGTAGGTGTCCCAGTCGCCCTTGCCGTCCACCGGCCGGTGGTAGAGATCGGGGAGGTCGAAGACGTGCCCGGTCTCGTGGGCCAGCACATTGCGGTCCGGCGGATGGCGTTCGAAGACGGTGACGACACGCCGGATGTCGACGCCGTCGGCGCTGAGCGGGTGCTCGAAGTTCACGACCTTGGTGGCGTCGGAGTCGACGCCGGGCGCGTCCGGATCGGCGACCAGATAGACGATGTCGTAGCGGGAGAAGTCCACGGTCGGGTCGGCGGCGGCGATCGCGTCGCGCATATAGGCGCTGCGCTTCTTGGGCTCCCAGTCACGGCTTATCCCGTAGGCGGTGGAGGCTTTCGGCATGACCACCCAGGCGGGCTGCGGATCGGCGCGGAGCTTGAACCGGCCGTACGAGGCGCGGTCGAAGAAGGTGCTGGTGGCGGGGAAGTGGTCGGTGGCGAGTTCGCCCGGATCGTGGTTCGGCACCGAGTCCGGGAACGAGACGAAGACCATGACCGCGTCGAGCCGGGACGCCGGCCGCGGATAGCCGGCGTTCCAGGTGTCGAGGCCCAGGGAGTGGTGGGCGGAGGTGCGGGGCAGCGCGCAGGGGCCCGCCGAATTCTTCGCCACCGCGGGTCCGGCGACGAGGGAGGTGGCGGCGAGGGCCATGAGGGAGGTGAGGGCCGCGGCGGTGGCGCGCAGCCGTCCGCGTTCCACTCCCCCGGGTGTTCCCGCGGGTGACTGCTGACCCTCCACGTAGACCTCCGGCTGCGGAATGGGAGACACCTCACCCACCTTGTGCGGGTTTCTTGGTGTACGTCCTGTTCCGGTGCCCCACTCGGGTGACCGACCTGACATCGGGCCGACACCGACCCGAGATCCGGCGACACTCCGATGGCTCACGGAACGTCACATTCGGTCAGGGCGGAATCGGCACCCGTGCAGACCCGTGCAGAAACGATCGGCCGGAGACCACGGACGGGCGGCACCCGAGCGGCGGAGCTGGAACGGCCCAGGGGGCAGCCTCTATGATCGGCACACTTTCCCGGACCCTTCCCCCGACCTTCGCCGACGTAGGACCGGCCCCTGCCGGCCACATCAGTCCGACCCTGTACGACACAACTGCACTGCGGGAGTGAGCGGTGAGCGGAACCTCCGAAGGAACAGGGCCGACGGGAGTCGCGGTGCCCGGCAGGGCGCGGCCGAAGATCACGGAGCGTCACCAGGTCGGCCGGTCCGCCGCAGAACTGCGCGACTACCGGGCGGCATTCAACGCCGCACATCTCGCGATGGCGGTCGTCGACCAGGACGGACTCGTCGTGACGGCCAACGCGGCACTCGCGACCCTCTTCGGCGCCGAGCCCGTGGACCTGCTGGAGCGGACGGCGGCCGACCTGGTGGACCTCGCCTCCGACCGGCGCACCTGGCACGCGTACCGCGAGGTGCTGCGCGGCCGGCGCTCCCGCTTCCGGTGCACCCGCAGGCTCAAGCACCCCGACGGGCGGACGCTGTGGGCAGAGGTCACGGTGGCGCCGGTGCCCGACAGCCGCAATGTGCTGCTGTCCGTCGCGGACATCAGCGACCGGCGCGAACTGCACGCGCGGCTGCGCCACCTCCAGATGCACGACGCGGTGACCCGGCTGCCCAACCGCACCCTGTTCTTCGAACGGCTCGCGTCGGCGCTCGAATCGTCGGCGTACGACCAGGGGTCCACCGGCCGGGTCGGCCTCTGCTATCTCGACCTCGACGGCTTCAAGGCGGTCAACGACACGCTCGGGCACCGAGTCGGCGACCGGCTGCTCGCGGCCGTCGCCCGGCGGCTCACCGAGTGCGCGGACGGCGACGGTTACACCCGCAGCGGCGGCCATCTGGTGGCCCGGCTCGGCGGCGACGAGTTCGCGATCCTGGTCGAGGACTCCACGGGTACGGACCAGGTCGCCGATCTCGCCCGGTCCGTACTGGTCGCGCTGCAACAGCCGTTCGACCTCGACGGGCAGCGGCTCTCGGTCTCCGCGTCGATCGGGGTGGTGGAGCGTACGGTCGCCGGCACGACCGCGACGGGGCTGATGCAGGCCGCCGACACGACGCTCTACTGGGCGAAGGCGGACGGCAAGGCGCGCTGGACGCTCTTCGATCCCGAACGCAACGCGCACCGGATGACACGGCAGGCCCTCTCCTCGACGCTGCGGCCGGCGGTGGAGCGCGGGGAGTTCGCGCTGGAGTACCAGCCGCTGGTGGGACTGGCGGACGGGATGACGCGCGGCGTCGAGGCGCTGGTGCGCTGGAATCACCCGCAGTTCGGAACACTTGCGCCGAATCGGTTCATCGGGATCGCGGAGGAGGACGGCTCGATCGTCCAGCTCGGGCGGTGGGTGCTGCGCACCGCCTGCCGCCAGGCGCGCCGGTGGCAGCAGGAGCACCCCGGCGTCCCACCGCTGTTCGTGAGCGTCAATGTCGCCGTACGGCAGGTCTGGGACTCGGATCTGGTGGCGGATGTGGCGGAGATCCTCGCCGAGACGGGGCTCGCCCCGCACCTTCTCCAGCTCGAACTCACCGAGTCGGCGGTCATGGGTTCGGCCGGCCGGCCCCTCCAGGCGCTCCAGGCGCTCAGCGACATGGGGGTGCAGATCGCCATCGACGACTTCGGTACGGGCTATTCGAACCTGGCGTATCTGAGCCGGCTGCCGGTGTCGGCGCTGAAGCTGGACGGGTCGTTCGTGCGGGGCTTCCAGGACGAGGCGCACCCGAACCCGGCGGACGAGACGATCGTCGAGGCCCTCGTCCAGCTCGCGCACCGGCTCGGTCTGACGGTCACGGCGGAGTGCGTGGAGACCTCGGGGCAGGCCTCCCGGCTGCGCAGCATCGGCTGCGACACGGGGCAGGGCTGGCTGTACTCACGGGCCGTGGCGCCGGACCGGATCGGGGCGATGATCGGCGTCAGCGCACTGCCCGGGTGAGGACCGGCACCGCTACGGGACTGCGACGACGGGCGCCGCCCCGGACCCCTGAGCGGGGGTCCGGGGCGGCGCCGTGGTGGGGGGCGAAGAGCACCTGCGGTCAGCAGGCGCCCTGGTCGCGCCAGACGCCCCACTCACCGGTGGTGCCGGGCTCCTCGTTCTGCGTCCACCACTGGGCCTTCCAGGTGCGGCCCTTGTGGGAGACGAGGCCGCCGTTGTTGTAGAC
The DNA here is from genome assembly GCF_050952975.1 of Streptomyces sp. CA-251247. Taxonomy (NCBI): domain Bacteria; kingdom Bacillati; phylum Actinomycetota; class Actinomycetes; order Kitasatosporales; family Streptomycetaceae; genus Streptomyces; species Streptomyces sp. CA-251247. The sequence continues at coordinate 3,044,228 of NZ_CP191861.1, forward strand.
CGCGGAGGCGGACCACGGCGTGGCCGTGCAGCCGGGCGCCGGGTCGGACGGGGACGGGGTCGGGTCGCTCGGCGAGGGCGTCGGGTCCGAAGGGGACGGCGTGGGGTCGCTCGGGTCCGGGCTCGGCGAGCTGCCGACGGCCGCCACGATGTCGTTGAGCAGCTTGGCGCCGGGGTCCAGACCGAGCAGGGAGTACATCATCGCGCCGCCCAGACCGCGGTTGTGGGCGTAGTCGGCGCGGGCCTGGATCGCGCGCTTGTCGAGGCCGGTGAAGAACTCGCCGTCCTTGTAGAAGTACGACGCCTTCGCCTCGTCGTCCCAGAACGTCGTCGCCGCGTTGTCGACGATGCCGCCGAGCTCCTTGTAGTGCGCGATGCCCGCCTGCTGGCTCAGCGGACGCGCGGCACTCGCACCGGTGGCGCTGCCGCCCAGACCGTTCCTGGCCCCGGCCGGAACACCCTTCCAGCCGCGGTAGTAGAACTCGTATCCCAGCGTCAGCTTGCCGGCCGGGAAGCCGCCCGCGATGCCGTACGCGGCGTTGCCGTCGATCCAGGCGTCCACGGCGTTGTCGATCGAGTACTTCTGGGTGCCCGGCGGGATCGGGTCGGTCGGGTCGGACGCCGGGGAGTACAGCGGCGACTGGTGGTAGGCGGGTCCGTCCGCGTCCCAGGCGCCGTGCATGTCGTAGGTCATGATGTTCGCGTAGTCGAGGTACGCGCCGACCTTGTCCGTCTCGATGTACTTGATCTTGTCCTGGCCGGCCGGCATCGCCGCCGTCAGCAGGTACTTCCTTCCGCCGTGCGCGGTGCCGTACTCGTTGAGCTGCTTGCGGAACTCGGCCAGCAGCAGGGTGAAGTTGGTCTTGTCCTCGGGGCCGTAGTGGTTGCCGAGATGGCCGCCCGCGGAGCCCGGGTACTCCCAGTCGATGTCGATGCCGTCGAAGATGCCGGCCGCCGTCCCGGCTCCGCCGAAGCCGCCCTCGACCGGGATGTCGCCCTGGATGTACTGCTTGATGCAGGACGCCACGAGCTTCTTGCGGCTCGCGTCCGTCTTCGCCGCGTCGTGGAAGAACTTGGAGTACGTCCAGCCGCCCAGCGAGATGTTGATCTTCAGATGGGGGTTCTTCGCCTTCAGCTTCTTGAACTGGTTGAAGACGCCCGCGATCGGCTGGTTCCAGGTGTCGGCGACGCCGTCCACGCTGTCGGCCGCGCCGAAGGTCTTCTGGTAGTCCGCGAAGGCGTCGCCCGCACCGTCACCGGCGTTCGGGTTGTTGTCGTCGCCCGCCGCCTTGTTCGCCTCGAAACAGGTCAGATCCGTGGGGTGGATGTTCCCGAACGAGTAGTTGATGATGTCGAGCTTCCCCGCGATGCCCCTGTCCTGGAGGTGCTTGGGGAAGAAGGCGTTGCCGTACACGCTCCACTGGTCGTAGTACGCGATCTTCACCCCGCCCGTGGATGCGGCGGCGAGCTGGGCGTCGTTGCCGGCCGCGCCGGCCGGGCCGGTGGCGGCGAAACCGGCCATGACGCCTGCGGCGAGCGCCGCGGTCGTCAGGGCCGCGAGCAAGGGTCTGGGGGAGCGCACGGACAGCCTCCGGGATTGTGCCGACGTGAGTGGGAGAAGAGATAGCGATCCGGCCACCGGCGCGTCAATGGTCCTGACCACATTAGGACTAGACCAATTTTGACGAGAAACCGCTTGTCAGGCTGTTGCAACAGGATGCAAAAACCGCCCGCCACCATCGTGACGAGCGGTTTAAGGGTGCGTTAACCGAGCCCTGCGGCCCTGGTCAGGAAGGAACCACCGAGGTCGGCAATTCGTAGGCGTCGGCGATCAGTTCGTACGAACGGAGCCGGACGTCACCGCCGTGGGCATTGGCCGTGAGCATCAACTCGTCGGCCCCCGTGCGCTTCTGGAGGTCGTCCAGACCCGTACGCACCGCGTCGGGCGTGCCGTGGACGATGTTGTTCAGCCAGCTGTCGACGAACTCCTGCTCCATGGGGCTGAACCGGTACGCCTCGGCCTCCTCGGGCGTCGGCACGAGCCCCGGGCGGCCGGTGCGCAGCCGCAGCATCGAGAGCGCCCCGGTCAGCACCTGCCGGCGGGCCTCCTTCTCGTCGTCGGCGGCGAGAGCCGCCACGCCGATGAGCGCGTAGGGGGCGTCCAGCACCCCCGAGGGCCGGAAGGACTCGCGGTAGAGGTCGAGCGCCGGGATGGTGTTCTGCGCCGAGAAGTGGTGCGCGAAGGCAAAGGGCAGTCCCAGCACGCCGGCCAGGCGGGCACTGAAACCGGAGGAGCCGAGGAGCCAGATGGGCGGACGGCCGGAGGGTCCCTGCACCGGGCCCGGGACCGCGTGAATACGGCTGTAGGGATGCCCGTCGGGGAAGTCGTCGTCCAGGAACCGCGTCAGTTCGGCGAGTTGCTGCGGGAAGTCGTCCGCGCCCTCGCCCAGACGCTCGGTGCGCCGCAGTGCGGCGGCGGTCGCGCCGTCCGTACCGGGGGCGCGGCCGAGGCCGAGGTCGACACGGCCCGGGGCGAGCGCCTCCAGCGTGCCGAACTGCTCGGCGATGACGAGAGGCGCGTGGTTGGGGAGCATCACGCCGCCCGAGCCGAGGCGGATGCGCTCGGTGTGCGCGGCCAGGTGCGCGAGGATCACGGCGGGCGAGGAGGAGGCGACACCGGGCATGGAGTGGTGCTCGGCCACCCAGTGGCGGCCGTAGCCCCGGCTCTCGGCGAGCCGGGCGATCTGCACACTGGTGCGCAGGGCGTCGCTCGCGGTGCGGCCTTCGCCGACCGTGACCAGATCCAGCACGGACAGCGGCACGGGCGCCGTGCCCCGCGCCGTGCCTCGTATCGGGTCGCCCTGTATCGCGTCGTCCACCGGTTCAGCCCTCCTGCGCGTGAAAAACGTACAACACAGGAGAACAGGAGGGCCTCTCCGCTTTATTCCGGAGCGGGCCGGGACCGGGGCTCCGGCCCAGGTCCGAGGGGCGGAGCCCCGGCCCCGGCGGAATCCGGTCCGGGCCGTCGGCCCGGGCCGGAGCCCCGGCCCGGATCGGGTGCGGAACCGGGCCGCGCGGTCCAGGTCCCGGCTCGCCGACCGCCTGGATCGGAGCCGGCCGGGGCCGCCCGGATCGGAGCCAGGCCCCGCCCACTCAGGGTCAGGCCCGGGTCCGGGCGACCGTCAGATCCGGATCTGGTTCCGCTTGGCGAACAGGGTGCCCAGCTTCGGAGCCCACGCCCGGCGCTCCGCCAGCCGCAGGCCCTCCCAGACCGTCACCTGGTTCGCCGTGAGGACCGGCTTGCCGAGCGTCTCCTCCAGCTCGGGCAGATACGCCGCCGTATGCAGGGCCGTGTCCGGCAGCAGCACGATCTCGGCGTCAGGATGGTCTCCCGCGCGCGCCAGCTCCAGCACCTCGTCCCGCCCCCAGGTGCCGACCTCGGCCGCCGTGATGATGCCGCTCGCCCGGTCCGCGACGACCTCGGCCCCCGCGGCCTTGAGGAACGCCGTGAAGTGGGCGGTGACATCCTCCGGATAGGTCGCCGCGACCGCCACCCGTTCCGCGCCCAGTGCGCGCACGGCGTGGGCGAAGGCGAACGACGTACTGGACGCCGGGAGCCCCGCGGCCAGCGCGAGCGCCCGTGTCTGCTCGTGGGCGCCGTCCCAGCCGTACACGAAGCTTCCGCTCGTGCACGCCCAGACGACCGACTCGGCGCCCGCGAGGCGGAGTTCCTCCACGCCCGCGGCGAGCCGCTCGGGCGACCCCATGTTCAGCAGCGCATCCACGCGGTGGGCGTCCTCGCCGATGTCGGTGTGCACGACCGGCAGCCTGATGTCGCTGTCGAGCAGCACCTCGAAGCGCGGGTAGTCGTCCTCGGCGGAGTGCCCGGGGTACAGAAGTCCGACCGTGGTCATGTCCAGCCTTCCTGTTCTTCGGGCTGGGCCGGCTGAGCCTGAGGCTGTGGTGCCTGGGGAGCGAGCGGGATCTCGGGCTGGGCCTCCGGCTGCAGCAGCAGCCCTTGGTAGGGCCCGACCGCGTGCACGCCGATCCGGCGCAGCGCCGCCCACATCGTCACCTGGTTCGCGGAGAGCACCGGCATCCTCAGTTCGGCCTCCAGCTGGGGGATCGCGTCGTACGTCGGCAGATTCGTACAGCTGATGAAGAGCGCGTCGGCCGCGCCCACCACCGCCTGCCGCGCCATGTCCACCACCGACCGGTACGGCACCTTCCAGATGTGCCGGGTCAGTCCGAGAAAAGCGCGCCCCGTGACGGTTGCCCCGGCTTCCGCCAAGTAGTCCTCCAGCGAACGCGTGACCGATTCCGTATAGGGGGTCACGAGGGCGATACGGCGGGCGCCCAGCTCGTCGAGTGCTTCGAGCAGGGCGCCGGACGTGGTCAGCGAGGCGACGTCCCCCGCCGAGGTCATCGCCTCGCACATGGCCCGCTCCCCGGCGACCCCGCCGACGAAACTGCCGGATGTGCAGGCGTAGGCGATGACTTCGGGCTCGGACGCCCCGAGCGCCTGCACGGCCTTGTGCAGGGTCTCGTGCTCACTGACCAGGCGGGCGAGGTCGAGGGAGACCTCCACAGGGACGTAGGGAGTACGCGTCAGCCGCAGTGAGACGTCGTCGGGGACCCAACGCCACAGCTCGCGATCCAGCGCGAAATCGAACGGAGCGACGATGCCGACACCGCGTTGCGGTTGCGGCCCGCCGAGAAAGGAGACATCCATCGCACGGCCCCCTTTGACGTGTTGTTGACGACGTTAGGTTCGGCTGCGAGCGTGGGTCAATCCGTACATGTCAGACGTTACGAAACGGCTTCCGCTTGATGTCCGAACCCACTCTTCTCGTCCTGCAGGCGGACCCCCCGCCCCGTCTCGGCAAGCTGACCGGACGGGTCCGCGTCAGCTATGCCGACGAGCAGTCGCTCGCCGCCCAACTCCCTCACGCCGACGTACTGCTGGCCTGGGACTTCACCTCCGACGCGGTACGGCTCGCCTGGCCGGGCGACGGCCCGCGGCCGCGCTGGGTCCACACCCCGAGCGCCGGTGTGGACCGGCTGCTCTGCCCGGAACTGGCCGAATCGGACACCGTGGTCACCAACGCCCGCGGCGTCTTCGAGGAACCCATCGCGGAGTACGTCGCCGGCCTGGTGCTCGCCATGGCGAAGGACCTCCCCGGGACCCTCGAACTCCAGCGGCAGCGCCGATGGCGCCACCGCGAAGGACTGCGCGTCGCCGGCAGCCGGGCCACGGTCGTCGGCGCCGGACCCATCGGCCGGGCGGTGGCAGCGACCCTGGAGGCCCTGGGCATCACCGTGGCGGTCGTGGGCCGGACCGCGCGGGGCGCCATCCACGGCACCGAGGACCTCGATCCGCTGCTGGCGCGCGCCGACTGGGTGGTGTGCGCCGCCCCGCTGACCGAAGCGACGCGCGGGATGTTCGACCGGCGGCGCTTCGCCCTGATGCAGCCGTCGGCCCGGTTCATCAACGTGGGTCGCGGCCCGCTGGTCGTCGAGGACGATCTCGTCGCGGCGCTGAACGACCGGGTCATCACGGGCGCCGCCCTCGATGTCTTCACCTCGGAGCCGCTGGAGCCCGACAGCGCGCTGTGGGACGTCCCCGGGCTGATCGTGTCACCGCACATGAGCGGCGACACGGTGGGCTGGCGCGACCGGCTCGGCGAGCAGTTCGTCGATCTGTACGACCTCTGGGAGGCCGGAAAGCCGTTCCCGAACGTGGTGGACAAGAAACGTGGGTACGTCCCCATGCATGACTGATCCGCTGACTGACCACACCGCACGCCAACTGCTGGCCGGCTACGAGAAAGGGGACTTCACGCCCGTCGAGGCGACCCGAGCGGCGCTGGAGAGGATCGAGGCGGTGCAACCGCTGGTCAACGCCTTCGTCCGGGTCGACGCCGAGGCGGCGCTCGCCCAGGCCGAGGCCTCGGCCGAACGCTGGCGACGGAAGGAGCCGCAGGGGCTGCTCGACGGCGTGCCGGTCACCGTGAAGGACCTGCTGCTCCAGCGCGGCGGGCCGACACTGCGCGGCTCGCGCACCGTCCGCGCCGAGGGCGCCTGGGACGAGGACGCACCGTCGGTGGCCCGGATGCGCGAACACGGCGCGGTCTTCCTCGGTAAGACCACCACGCCCGAGTTCGGCTGGAAGGGCGTCACGGACTCCCCCCGGCACGGTGTCACCGGCAATCCCTACGACCCCTCGCGGACGGCGGGCGGCTCCAGCGGCGGCAGCGGAGCCGCGGTGGCGCTGGGCGCGGGCGCCCTCTCGCTGGGCACGGACGGCGGCGGTTCGGTCCGTATCCCCGCCTCCTTCTGCGGGATCTTCGGCCTCAAACCGACGTACGGCCGGGTGCCGCTGTATCCCTCCAGCCCGTTCGGGACACTGGCGCACGTCGGCCCGATGACCCGCGACGCGGCGGACGCGGCACTGCTGCTCGATGTGATCAGCGGCCCGGACTGGCGGGACTGGTCGCAACTGGCACCCGCGGGCAGGACACAGGACGCGCTCGCGGACGGCGTCCACGGGCTGCGGATCGCCTACTCACCGTCCTTCGGCGGGCAGGTGGCGGTCCGTCCGGCGATCGCCTCCGCGGTACGCGGGGCGGTGCAGGCGCTGGCCGGGCGTGGCGCGTACATCGAGGAGGCCGACCCCGACGTCACCGACCCGGTGGAGGCCTTCCACACCCTGTGGTTCAGCGGTGCGGCCCGGCTGCTCCAGGCGCTGGGGTCCCCGCAGCGGCAGTCGCTGGACCCCGGGCTGCGCGAGATCACCGCGATCGGTGCGCAGCACAGCGCACTGGAGTATCTGGCGGCCGTGGACACCCGGATGGATCTGGGCCGGCGCATGGGCCGCTTCCACAGCACGTACGACCTGCTGGTGACGCCGACGCTGCCGATCACCGCCTTCGAGGCGGGGACAGAGGTCCCGGCCGGCTCGGGGCACCGTCGCTGGACGGGCTGGACTCCGTTCACCTATCCGTTCAACCTGACGCAGCAGCCCGCCGCGACGGTGCCGTGCGGCGTGGACGAGGACGGGCTGCCGATCGGCGTCCAACTGGTCGGAGCGCGGCACGCGGACGCGCTGGTGCTGCGGGCCGCGCACGCGCTCTACGAGTCGGGCGTGGCGTCGATCCCGGCGCCCCGCCCACGGATGTAGAAGCCCTCAGGCGCGCCGGAAGCTGAGGGTCTCCCCCAGCGCACCGGCCCGCCACAGGTCCTGACAGGCCTCGGCCATCCGGTCGAGGCCGTCGACCACGGTGCCCCAGACGATGCCGGGGACCCATCCGGTGTCGCCGTTGAGCAGCAGGTTGTTGCGTTCGTAGAACAGCGCGAGATCGACGACGGTGGCGCGGCCGGCATGGGCCGCCTTGTCCCCGTAGCCGTACGAGTTCGTCCCCAATTGCACATCGGAGAAGGTGAAGTAGCAGAGATCTCCCGGAATGGGAGTGACGGTCGGATTCTCCAGCGGCGGCTCCTGCGGCGCGAACGCGGGCAGCAGGGCGTAGATCTCGTTGCGCGCGTACTTGGCGTGGTAGACGTCGCCGCCCAGCGGCAGCGCGTCCCACACGGCAGCGCAGGTGATCGGCGCCTTGTCGGTCAAGAGCCGTGCCGTACAGCTGATTCCGCGCTTGTCGAGCGAGACCTCGATGAAGCGGTCGGCCGGGCCGGTGCTGTGGTCAGCCATGCAATCTCCTCGGGTGTGTGGTGCTCCTCCACTCATGCCCGCCGATCCGGGGCGCAAATTCATCCGCATACCCGAATGCGAACGGGGTAGCCGCGCCCCCATGGCTCCACCACAGGGGATATCCAGACACAGCACAGGCCCAGGAATCCGGCGCCGTTCACTGCTCGCCGGGGCCATGGCCCTGGGTGCCGTGGGCGCCGTCGGTGCGACGAGCGCATGCAGCAGGGTGGCCACCGCCGACGCCGGCGACGGGGGGCATCTGCTGGAGCAACTGCGCGCGAAGAAGACCGTGCGGCTCGGGCTCGCGGGCGAGCAGCCGTACAGCTACATCGGCAAGGACGGCAAGATGACGGGTTCCGCCCCCGCCATCGCCGAGCGGATCTTCAAGGAGCTGGGCGTCGAGAACGTCCAGCCCTTCCCCACCGAGTTCGGTTCCCTGATCACCGGCCTCAACTCCCTCCAGTTCGACGTCGTCGCCGCCGGGATGTACATCAACCCCGAGCGCTGCGAACAGGTCATCTTCGCCGACCCCGAGTACCAGATGCTCGACGCGTTCATCGTGCGCAAGGGCAACCCGAAGAACCTGCACAGCTACAAGGACATCGCCGAGGCCGGCGCGAAGATGGCCACGGGCGTCGGCTACGCGGAGATCGACTACGCCAAGGAGGCGGGGGTCAAGAACCTGACGACCCTGCCGGACCAGCTCGCGGGCCTGCTCGCGGTGGAACAGGGCCGGGTCGACGTCTTCGTGGGCACCGCCGTCACCGTGCGCAATGTCGTGAAGGAGACCCGGAGCGGCAAGGTCGAGGCGACGGCCGAGGTCACGCCGTACGTCAAGGGCAAGCCGGTCATCGACGTCGGCGGCTTCGCGTTCCGCAGCCCCGAGACCACCCTCCGGGACGCCTTCAACCGTGAGCTGCACAAGCTCAAGAGGAGCGGCGAACTGCTGGAGATCATGCGGCCCTTCGGCTTCACGAAGGACCAGATGACCACCATCACCGCCAAGGAGAAGTGCAAGCCATGAGCGAAATATCCGCGGGTTTGTGGGAACTCCTCCTCAAGGGCGTGTGGATCACCGTCCAGCTGACCGTCCTCAGCGCGGCACTGGCCGCGCTCGTCGCCTTCGTCGTCGGCCTCGCACGCGCGCACCGGCTGTGGATCGTGCGCTTCGTCGCCGGCGCCTACTTCGAGATCTTCCGCGGCACCTCGGCGCTGATCCTGATGTTCTGGATCTTCTTCGTCCTGCCGCTCGGCTTCGGCTGGCAGCTCGTCCCTCTGTGGGCGGCCGTCCTCTCCCTCGGCCTCACCTACGGCGCCTACGGCTCCGAGGTCGTGCGGGGCGCCGTGAACGCGGTCTCCCCCGCCCAGCGCGAGGCGGGCATCGCCCTCAGCTTCACCCCGGCCCAGCAGCTGCGGAAGATCATCCTTCCGCAGGCCTGGCCGGAGATGATCCCGCCCTTCAACAACCTGCTCATCGAGCTGCTGAAGGGCACCGCTCTCGTCTCGATCATGGGAGTGGCGGACATCGCGTTCGGCGCCTCGCTGGTGCGCAACGCCACAGGCCAGAGCGCGCCCGTCTACACGATCATCCTGGTGATGTACTTCGTCCTCGCCTTCGTCCTGACCCGGGGCATGCGCGTGCTGGAGCGCCAGGCCAAGGCCGGCGTCGGGCAGGCTCCCCCACCGCGGTCACCCGGGGTGTCGCGCAAGCTCTCCATTCCCCGTCAGAGCCGGGTCTCGGCGAGCGCCGGGGGTGAGCGCTGATGCAGTGGGACTGGTCCGCAGTCGACGAGTTCATGCCGCGCTTCTGGGACGGCCTGCTGGTCACCCTCCAGGCCCTGGTGCTGGGCGCGCTGGTCGCCTTCGCGCTCGGCCTCGTCTGGGCGCTGGCCCAGCGCTCACGCCTGGCCGTGGTGCGCTGGCCGGTGACCGCCGTCACCGAGTTCGTCCGCAACACCCCGCTGCTGGTGCAGCTGTTCTTCCTCTACTACGTCCTGCCGGAGTGGGGCATCACGCTCTCGGCCATGGTCACCGGCGTCGTCGGGCTCGGTCTGCACTACTCGACGTACACCGCCGAGGTCTACCGCGCCGGTATCGACGGCGTCCCGCAGGGTCAGTGGGAGGCGGCCACCGCGCTGAGCCTGCCGCGCACCCGTATCTGGGGTGCGGTGATCCTGCCGCAGGCGATCCGCCGGGTCGCCCCGGCGCTCGGCAACTACGTCATCGCGATGCTCAAGGACACCCCGATGATCTTCGTCATCGGTGTGATGGACATGCTCGGTGAGGCACGGCAGTTCGCGTCCGAGACCTTCCTGACGGTCGAGGCGTTCACGGTCGTCGGCATCGCCTTCATCCTCATCTCCTATCCGGCATCCCTTCTCATGCGAGCACTGGAGCGACGCCTTGTCCGCTGACAGCAACCCCCCGAACACCGCGAAGGAAGCGGCGGCCGACGCCCCCGTGGCCGGTACCGCAGCCACCACCGCCCCGACCGGAACCGCACCGGCGACCGGCGAGCTGATCCGCTTCGACGGGGTCACCAAGCGCTTCGGCGCCAACACCGTCCTGGACTCGCTGGACTTCACCGTCGACCCGGGCAAGCACGTGACGCTGATCGGGCCGTCCGGGTCCGGCAAGACCACGATCCTGCGGCTGCTGATGACACTGACCAGGCCGGACGAGGGCACGATCACGGTCGACGGGCAGTATCTGTGCCACGAGGAGAAGAACGGCGGACTCGTCCCGGCCGGCGAGAAGCACGTGCGCGAAGTGCGGAAGAACATCGGCATGGTGTTCCAGCAGTTCAACCTCTTCCCCAACATGAAGGTCCTGCGGAACATCACCGAGGCCCCGGTCCATGTGCTGGGCATGTCCCAGGACGAGGCGGACGAGCGGGCCCGCGGGCTGCTCGACCTGGTCGGGCTCGGCGACCGCTGCGACGCCTACCCCAGCCAGCTGTCCGGCGGACAGCAGCAGCGTGTCGCCATCGCCCGCGCGCTGGCGATGCGCCCCAAGGTGCTGCTGCTCGACGAGGTCACCTCGGCGCTCGACCCCGAGCTCGTCGCGGGAGTCCTCGACGTCCTGCGGGACATCGCGCACACCACCGACATCACGATGCTGTGCGTGACCCACGAGATGAATTTCGCCCGGGACATCTCGGACTGCGTACTGATGTTCGACGAGGGCAAGGTGATCGAATCCGGCCACCCGGACAAGATCTTCACCGAGCCGGAGAACGAGCGGACACGGGACTTCCTGAGCGCCGTGCTCTGAGCCTTCCGTGGTCCGCGGACCACGATCTTGACAAGGGCATATGCCAGACGGATGCGCCCCTGGGCAGAGCCCCGGGGCGCTCCATCATTCTCGCCAACAGCCGCCCCTCCAGCGGCTCTTGACCGCTATCGTGGTAGAGAAGCTTGCGGTGACGACCTGCTAGGGGGAGACCGTGGCGCTGAAGCCGGAGCCGACCGCGCCGTTCCATTCGGTGCAGTACGTCCTGCGTGTCCTGGAGACGATCTCGAAGCACGGCGGTGGCGTCACCGACGTCCAGATCGCCCGGGAGACAGGGCTGCCCACCGGCCATCTGGCTCCCATGCTGGCCATGCTCCGCCGCGAGGGTTATGTGGAGCAGGTCGCGGACGGCGCCTATGTGATAGGCGACTCCCTGGTCCTTCTCGGTTCGGGCGTCACGCGCCAGGAGGCGCTGGAGGCCAAGCTCCAGGAGACGCTGACCGAGCTGCGCGACTCGGTGGGAGCGGCGGTCTACATCAGCCGGTACATCGACGGCGAGGTCAAGATCACGCAGTACGCCGACGGTCCGCGCGCCCCCAAGGTCAACGAGTGGGTGGACTTCCGCTCGGCGGCGCACGCGAGCGCCGTCGGCAAGTGCCTGCTGACCCAGCTCGACCAGAACGGCCGCCGGGACCATCTCTCCCGCCACCGGATCACGCGGCTGACGTCGAGGACGATCACCAGCGAGAAGCTGCTGTTCTCCAAGCTGGACAGCCAGCCGCCGACGGTCCCGATCCTGGATCTCCAGGAGTACGCGGTGGGCACGGTCTGCGCGGCCGTCCCGCTGACGGCGGGCTCCGCGGTCGGCTGTCTGGCACTGTCCATGCCGATCGAGCACGCCCACCGGCTGCGCTCGGCCGCGGACACGCTGAACCGCAGGGCGGCGCCGGTGGTGCTGTCGCTCGCGATCTGAGGACAGCACTCGGGGTCCGCCGTCCGGGCCCTTCCGCCGCCGGATCCTGCCCCGCTCCCGGGCGGTCCGGAGCACCTCCGGGGACCGGGTATTATTTCCGCGTCAGCAGGCGCCGCTAGCTCAGTTGGTTAGAGCAGCTGACTCTTAATCAGCGGGTCCGGGGTTCGAGTCCCTGGCGGCGCACATCTGATCCTCTGGGGCTTCTCGGCCGACCGAGAAGCCCCAGAGGTGTTTCTGCCCCTCGTGCGCCGCGCCCGCGCCCGAGGCCCGGCGTCAGCCGCAGCAGCCCTCGCGGTGCATCACCTCACTCGCCGCCTCCCACAGCGGATGGCCGATGTCCGCCCGCTCCGCCGCCGGCCGGGCGTAGACCTCCTCCAGCGCGTCGCGCTCGTGGCTGCGGCCCGCGATGAGGACGCGGGCGGTGTTCATCAGGGTGTCGAAGTCCGTGAACGGGTCGCCGTCCACCACCGTCAGGTCCGCCAGCCGGCCCGCCTCGACCGTGCCGAGGTCCCGCTGCGCCCCGAAGACCTTCGCCGCGTTCGCCGTCGCCGTCAGCAGCGCTTCGGCGGGGGTGAAGCCGTGGGCGACCATGGCCCGCAGACCGAGGTGGAGGTGCAGTCCGACGGGGGTGAGCGGGGTGTCCGTGCCGAGGGCGACCAGACCGCCCGCCGCGATCACCTTGCGGCATGTGGCGAACTCCCGGCGCAGGGAGAGCCGTTCGGCATCGGTGACAGGCATGGCAGCCCGCTCCCGCAGGGCGAGCACGTCCCACGGCGGCATCATCGCGGTGACCCGCGGGTCGTCCAGCAGGCCCGGATGGTCCGAGAGCACGGTGATCGCGGTGAAGGGGGTCTCGATCAGATGGAAGCCGTTCGCGTAGTTCTCGACGGTGTCCTGGTGGGTGAATCCCTCGGCGGTCGCGCCGTGGCCGTACTCCGCGCGTTCGGTCGCCACCAGGTGCGAGGTGAGGTCCTGCCCCGTCTGGAAGCCCTGGGAGCACAGATGCGAGCCGGACCGTACCCCCAGCAGCTCGTGGCCGAAACGGGCCGCCTCCGACATCAGCCAGGCGGGTGCGCGAACATAGGTCTTGACGAAGTCCCAGTCCAGGGCAGCCCCGCGGGCCAGTGAGCGCTGGAGCCCCTCGGGCGTGCCGTGGGCTCGGCCCATGCTGTACGCGACCCGGGAGCCGTCGAGCAGTTCACCGGTGGTCAGCAGTCTCGGCCCGGCGAGGCGGCCCGCGGTGATGTCCTCGCGGAGCCTGGCCTGTTCGTAGGAGAAGCCCGCGAGGGACACGGTGGTGGTGATGCCGTAGGCGAGGGACACGGCGGTCTGACGGGCACCGTAGGTGTACTGCCACGGATGGGTGTGGGTGTCCCACAGTCCCGGCAGGACGGTCTGCCGGGAAGCGTCGACCTTGCGTGCGGCGCGGCGGGAGGGGCGATGTGCCTCGACGCCCGCGACACGGCCGTCCCGGATCAGGATGTCCACGTCCTCGCGGGGCGCGGACCCCGTCCCGTCCCAGAGCCGGCCGGCGTGGACGACGGTCTCGATCGGGGCCGGCCTGCGGTAGGAGAGCGGGACGGGGACGGTACGGGGACGGCCGCCCGGCTCCAGCAGCCGCAGCCGCCCGTTCGACAGATACAGCAGGGTGCGTGAATCCCCGGACCAGCTCGGGTGGTCGGCCGCCTCGTCGGTGATCCGGCGCGGGGCACCGTCCGGTGTGCCGTCGGCGCGCACCGGCAGCAGCCACAGCGCGGACTCGCTGACGCAGGCGAGATGGCGGCCGTCCGGCGACCAGGCGGGTCCGCTCGCATAGCGGTCGGAGAGCGAGACGTGCGGCGCGAGCGCGTGGAGGGCCGAGCTGCCGGTGGTGGTGTCGACGACGCGGAGGAGGTTGTAGCCCTCGCGGAAGCGGCGGTTGAGCCGGTTGCGGTCGCAGTAGGCGAGGTGGCGGCCGTCGGGCGACCAGCTGGGAGGGCCGGGCAGCCCGCCGCCGCCCATCGGCGCGGCCAGCGTCTTCTCGGTGCCGGCGGCCAGGTCGCGGACGACGAGATTGCCCGCGACGTCGAGGCAGGCGAGGCGTCCGCCGTCCGGGGAGAGGGCGGGGTGGACCCGGCCGCCGCCCGCCAGCACGGTGTCCGCGCCGGTCGCGAGGTCGTGGCGGCGGACGGTGTTCAGCCCGCCGTCGCGGTCGTCGACGTACACCAGCGAGGTGCCGTCGGGTGCCCAGGCCGGGCCCTGGAGGTAGGTCGTCGGGTCGGCCTGCACCACCTTGCGGGGCCGGGAGCCTGCCGAAGTGCCCTGGATCCACAGGGCGTTGAGCGAGACGAAGGCGACGGAACGGCCGTCCGGGGAGAGCGCGGGCAGATGGATGCCGCGTACGGGACGGGCGCCGCGGGGCTCGAAGTCGTACGCCTTGACCCGGTAATCGGGGCGGTCGACGGGGAGGGTGGCGCTGAAGCCGATGTGCTCGGCGGGGGCGTCGCGGTGCGGCCGTACGACGGTGAACCGGCCGCCGACCGTGAGGAGCAGCCGTTCGTCGTCCAGCCAGCGCGGCGGGACGCCCGCGATCTCGCCGTCCACGGCGGCCGGTCGGCCGTCCACCACGAGGACCATCCGCTCGTACCGCGTGGCGGAGCCGATGGCCCGCAGCCAGGCGCGGCGGCCGGCCGGGGAGATGGCGGGGGTGAGCAGGTTGCCCGGTTCGGTCTCGGTGTGTTCGACCGTCACCTCGCCGCCGGCGGCGGGGACGGCGGCGAGGGTGCGCGCCCTGAGGACGCCGGAGTCGAGGCGGGCGCGGACGAAGACGACGCGGGCGCCGTCCGGCGACCAGACGGGGTCGTAGTCCTCCCAGGGCACATCGGGGTTGTCCTGGCCGGGCAGACCGGTGAGCCGGGTGAGCCGTCCCGTGCGGACCTCGACGGTCCAGATCCGGTACGGGCTGCCGGTGACCGGGTCGCCGCCGCGTTCGGAGGAGAAGACGATACGGGTGCCGTCCGGCGACCAGGCGGGGCCGCGGTCGTCCCACGGGCCGTCGGTGAGCTGCCGCAGTCCCGACCCGTCCGCGGCCATGGTCCAGATGTGGAACTGGCCTCCCCGGTAACAGGCCATGGCGACGCGCCGGCCGTCCGGGGAGCAGACGGGACGGCCCGGCTCCAGGTCGGGCCGGGTGAGGGCGGTCGCCGGGGAACCGTCGGCCGGAACGGACCAGAGGATGTTCTGCACCTCGGCGACGAAGCGTCCGCCGGACGCGGGGGCGGCGGCGCCGTTGGTGGCGGCCGTGAAGTGCAGCCCGGTCGTCGGAGCCGCCGTCGCCGTGCCGGCCGCCGGTGCGACGGGTGCCGCGGCGGCGGTGTCGAGGGCACCCGCGGTCCCGGCCGCTCCCGCCGCCAGCACGGCGGCGGTCTGGAGGAACTGACGGCGGTGCATGGGCGGTACGGACGCATCGGCTGGCACGGGCGGCACGGCGGGCTCCCAGGTCTCGGAGGTCTGGGACCTTCCCCGGGCCATCGCCGGCCACTCCGGTATTACGCCAATGCGCCCTGAAACAGACGGGGCGCAGGAGGCCGTACGGGGCTCATGAGCTCAAGAACGCGAGGACGGCGAGGACCCGGCGGTGGGTGTCCCCGGCCGGCGGCAGGTCGAGTTTGGCGAGAATGTTGCCGATGTGCTTGCCGACCGCCGCTTCGGTGACGACCAGCGCGCGGGCGATCGCCGCGTTCGAGCTGCCCTCCGCCACCAGCGCGAGCACCTCGCGCTCGCGCGGTGTGAGCGCGGCCAGCGGGTCCCGGCGGCGGCGCAGCAACTGCCGTACGACCTCGGGGTCGACGACCGTTCCGCCCTCGGCGACACGGGTGAGCGCGTCCAGGAACTCCTCGATCCGGCCGACCCGGTCCTTGAGGAGATAGCCGATGCCGGTGCCGTCGCCGCTGTCGAGCAGGTCCGCCGCGTAGGTGCGCTGGACGTACTGGCTGAGCACCAGCACGGGCAGCGCGGGGTTCCGTTCGCGCAGCGCGACGGCGGCGCGCAGTCCTTCGTCCTGGAATCCGGGCGGCATCCGGACGTCGGTGACCACGATGTCCGGCGTGTGCTCGGCGACGGCGGTGTGCAGCGCCTCCGCGTCGCCCACCGCGGCGACGGTCTCGTGGCCGAAGCGGGCGAGCAGGCCGGTCAGTCCTTCGCGCAGCAGGACGCTGTCCTCGGCCAGAACTACCCGGAGCTGTCGGTCGGTTCGCAGAGGCTCGGTCGGCGCAGGCTCGGTTCGCACGGGATCGGTTCGCGCAGGCTCGGTTCGCCCGGAGTCGGTTCGCACGGGATCTCCACACGCAGGAGGGTCGGGCCGCCCGGTGGGCTGGTGATCGTCAGTGTGCCATCCAGAACGGCGATCCGGTCGGCGAGGCCGGTCAGTCCGCTGCCGCCCGCGGGCCGGGCGCCGCCGCGTCCGTCGTCGCGGACCTCGACGGTGAGCCGCCCGTGGCCGTGCTCCGCGGTGACCCGGGCGCTGCGGGCGCCACTGTGCTTGTCGACGTTGGCGAGCGCTTCACAGACGGCGAAGTACGCGGCGGTCTCGACGGAGCTGGCCAGGCGGGGCAGTTCGGCACGGGTGTCCACGGGGACGGCGGACCGGTCGGCCGCGTCGGCGAGCGCGGGACCGAGGCCGTAGTCGGTGAGCACCGGCGGATGGATCCCGCGGATCAGCTCCCGCAGTTCGGTGAGGACCTGTCCGGCCTCGTCGTGCGCGCGGGCCAGCCGGTCGGCGAGCGGGCCGGGCGGAGCGTCCATCCTGGCGAGCCCCAGCGTCATGGTCAGGGCGACGAGCCGCTGTTGGGCGCCGTCGTGCACATCGCGTTCGATGCGCCGGCGTTCGGCCTCGAAGGCGTCGACGAGCCGGGCACGGGACCGGGTCACCTCCAGCAGACGGCTCGTCAGCTCACCCTCACGGGGCGCGAGCAGGGCACGGGTGAGGGCCGCGCGAGCGCCCGCGAAGGCGCCGAGGGGGTAGAGGAGGACGGCCAGGAGAACGAGCCCTGCCGCCGCCGCGGCGAAGGCCTGCGGATAGCCGGTGACCAGCACGGTCTTGACGACCCGCGCCTCGTGTCCGTCGACGGCGAGCTGGAGAGGCGCGGCCACGGCGGCGACGGGCAGCCCGACGGCGACGAGCACGGCGAGGAGGTCGAGCGGCCACAGCACGAGCGCGTGCAGCAGCGCGTGGGCGAGCTCGCGCCAGGTCGCCTGTTCGGTGAGCCGCACCCGCAGCCAGGCTCCGATCCCGGGTTCGTCCGGCGTGCGATGGGGGCTGACGGCCACTGCCGGATCGACGATCCGTATCCGCCGCCGCTCGACGGCGGCGAGCCCCAGCCCGCCGAGCACGAGCAGCGGCAGCCCGACGAGCACGAAGGACAACACCCCGGCGACGCAGAGCAGTACGAGAGCGGGCACCCCGGTGAGCACACTGCTCGCCAGATACGCGGCAGCGCGCCACGGCCATCGGCTCACCAGGTAGTCACGCCTGGTCAGGGCCTGGAAGAGCTGCTCGGCAGGAGGCATGCGGCAACGGTAGGCCGCGGGGTGCGGGCGAAGCCATCGGGCCAGAGGGTGCGACGGTGGTGGGGCAGGCACTACCGCGACGGGCGGGGGCGGTTCGGGGTGGCGCGGGTGCGTGCCGTGGTCTCCAGCCGCAGGACCGCCCCGCCCGCGCGCAGCCCCACCCGGACCCCGGCACCCCGCCCACCTCACCTCACCTCACCTCACCTGCCCAGCAGATCCCCGCGCCCCTGCTCCTCATAGCTCCGCTCCAGGTCCGCCACGTCCTCCGCGGTCAGCAGCCGGTGCAGATCCTCGCCTTCCGGCAGCCACCACACAGGGTCCCCGCAGCGGAAGCCCTCCCGCCGCAGTGCGACCCGGTGCACCTTGTTCGTCGCCGTCACCGGGAGTCTCGGGAGCACCCGTACGAAACGGGGAGTCATCTTCGTTCCCAGGTCCGGCTGGGCCGACAGGAAGTCCGCGAAGACCGCCGGGTCGAAGGGCCGGCCCTCGGGCAGGGCGAGCGCCGCCATCACCTGGTCACCGGAGACCGGGTCGGGGACCGCGTAGACCGCCGCCCCCGTCGTGGCCGGCCAGCGCGCCAGGATGTTCTCGATCATCGAGGCGGCCAGGTTCTCACTGTCCACCCGCAGCCGGTCGTCGGTGCGGCCGGCGAAGTAGAGGTAGCCCTGCGCGTCGCGGAAGAACAGGTCGCCCGTCCAGTACCAGCCGCCTCGGCGCCGTGCCGCGTCCGCCTCCGGGTGGCGCCAGTAGCCCTCGAAGGGGTTCGGGCCCCGGTTCACCAACTCCCCTATCGCCTCACCCCCGTTGAGCAGCCGTCCCTCCGGGCTGAGCTGAGCGGCCGGCCGCTCGTCACCGGTCGCGGGGTCGACCACGGCCAGGTCCTCGCCCGCGGCCGCCCGTCCGATGGCGCCTGCCGGGGTGCCGGGGGTGCGCTGGATCGCGGCCCCGCCCTCGGAGGAGCCGTAGCCCTCGACCAGCCGCACCCCGAACCGCGCCTGGAAGCGGGCCGCGTCCACCGGTCCCGCTTCGGTCCCGAAGCCCAGGCGCAGCCGGTGCGAGCGGTCGTCGTCGTGGGCGGGCGTGGCCAGGATGTACTGCACGGCCCGCCCCACATACGTGAAGTAGGTCGCGCCGAAGTCCCGTACGTCGGCGAGGAATCCGGACGCGGAAAAGCGGTCGCGCAGCGCCACCGCCGCGCCGCCGGCCAGCGCGGGAGCCCAGTCGGCGATCACCGCGTTGCCGTGGAACATCGGCATGCAGATGTAGTGGACGTCGTCCTCACGGACGCCGAAGTGCGCCACCAGCGAAGCGCCGGCGGCCGCCAGCCGGCCTTGCGAGCAGATCGCCGCCTTGGGCGCGCCCGTCGAACCGGACGTGAAGGAGAGCAGCATTCTGCTGCGCGGCCCGACCGGCCCGACGACGGCGTCGCCGGGCTTCGCGGCGGCGTACGGGGCGAGGAGATCGCCGTACGCGTCGGTGTCGGTCACCAGCACCCGTATCCCCGGCAGGCTCAGCCCGTCGAGGAGGGGAAGGTGGGTGCGTTCGGTGACGAGCACCCGGCAGTCGGTGTGCAGGATGTCGCGGGCGAGTTCCGCCCCGCGGCGCGTCGGGTTGATGCCCGCCACGGCGGCCCCGGCCAAGGCCGCCGCACTGAGCCACAGGGGAAACTCCGGGGTGTTGTCGAGCAGTACCCCGAGGTGCGGCTCCGCTCCGCGTGGCAGAAGATCCACGAGGAGCGCAGCGCGTGCGGCTGCGCCGGCGGCCACCTGATGGTGGCTGAGGACCCGGCTCCGGTCCCTCAGCCCCACCCGGTGATCACCCCACTGGCGCTGGACGAGCTCCGCGACGGTGCTCGTGCCTGTGATTCCCATGGCGCCGCACGGTAACTGACAACCTGTCAGAACTGAACGTCCGAGCAGGCATAGAAGGCATTCGCCGTGTCGTGGACGGTCCACACCGCGAGGATCAGGTGCTTGCCCGAGCGCGACGGCAGGTTGCCGCTGTGCGACAGGGTCTCCGGCGGCTGGTTGCCGCCGTAGGGAACGGTCAGGAACGGCTGCGACTCAAGCGCCGACCTGGTCAGCGGCTGGCTGGGATTCCAGCCGCTCTTGGTGATGTAGTACTTGAAATCGGTGGTGCGGTGCCGGGCGGTGAAGCGCCAGCTGAACGTGTAGTTCTGACCCGACGAGACCCTCGTGGCGGGCCACGCCCCACCGCGCGGGTCGTCGAGCTGCGCGAACTGGCCGTTGCCGCCCGCGCATATCTTTCCGTCGGCGGGACCGGCGCCGGGGAAGCCCTTGGGCCCCTCGACGCTCTGCGGTTCCCACTGGATGTTGCCGCAGTTCTGCACCGTGCCGTTGGCACAGAGCTTCTGGCGGCTGATGGGTGATTCGGTGTAGCCGTGGCTGCTCGCGCTGCCGGTGGCGAGTACGGTCGCGCCCGTCACCAGCAGACCGACAGCGGCCGCAGTAATCCTCTTGCGCATGCTTCGCTCCAGGGAACGTGGGGGAGTTCAACGAGCCGTGCTGCACGCGTGCGGTTGTGCGGTAGTGCATGTTCCGGTCTAGACCAACACCCAATGTATTGACCAGAGTTCACCATGTCCAGACCAATAGCTAACCTTCCCTTGACCCGGAGCGGCCCGTGTAGAAGGCAACGGTGAGGTCCTTGACGAGGGCCTTGCGCTCGTAGTCGTCCAGCTCCACGAGGCCGCGCGACGTCAGCCGGGTCACCGTGTCGTCCACCGCGTCCACCACCGACGTGAGGACGCTGTCCCGGTGTCTGGCGTCGATCGCCGCGATCTGCCGGCGCTGCATCGCCGCCGCCACCTCGGGCGCGTACTCGATCCCCACCGGCTGGGCCGAGAAGACCTCGATCCCCACCGGAGCGCACTCGGCCAGCAGCATGCGCGTCAGCGCGGCCCCCACGGCCTCCGCGTTGCGCAGCGTCGGAGCGTCCTCGTGGAACGCGTCCGCGGGAAGCTGCGAGAGCACCCGCGCCATCGCCGACTCCACCTGCTCACTCAAGTACTCCTCGTGGTCCTCCACACCGAGCGCCGCCCGCGCGGTGTCCTTGATCTGCCACACCACCAGGACGACGACGCGCAGCGCGGTGCCGTCCGCGTCGACCGCCGGCATCGCCTCGCTGCGCCAGTGCCGCAGCCGTACGTCCACCCGTCGGCGCAGCAGCAGCGGGCTCATCCACACCAGCCCCGTGCGCCGCACACTCCCCCGGTACTCGCCGAACAGCGTCAGCACCCAGGCGTGACCCACCTGTCCGCGGCCGAGACCGCCGAGCGCGAAGAGCGCGAGCAGCACCCCGAGGGTGACCAGGCACCACAGGCCGAGACCGAGACCGTGGTACGGCTGCGCGGTCACCCGGAACATCCGGGTCACCATCGCCGGCACCACCCCGACACCCCACAGCACCGTTCCGATCCCGGCGAGCGCGCACGCCCCGGCCACCAGCCCCGTCCAGCCCGGCAGCACCGGTCCGGCCCGCTCGGCCAGCTCCGGGTCGACGGGCGGCGGGGGCCGCAGGGGCGCGGAGGCGGGCCGGGGCGCCGATGTCCTGCGGCCGATCCTCGGCTGCTCCCCGGTGCCCTGCCGGCGTCCGACCACGGCGGGCCGCAGGGCGATCGGCGCGGAGTCGTCGTCGCGGAACAGCAGGTGCACCGGGATCTCGGTGGTGGCCTCCTGGGCGATGACCGGGGTGTGCCGAGGCCCGTCGAACGGAGCGCCGCCGTCGGTCTCCGGGGTCGTGGTGTTCATGACTGCCGCCTCCGCTGGTCGATCCGTCCTGCTGTCACGCCGGTCCTCGGCGCGCCGGGGCCCGGGTCCTGCCGTCACGTCGGTCCTCAGCGCGCCGCGGCGAAGAGCTTGCTCCAGGTGCGCGGCCCCGGGTAGCCGTCGGCCTCGGCACCGCGCCAGCCCTGGGCGCGCTGGAACGCCTCGACATTGCGCCGGTCCGCCTCGGTCCAGCGCGGACCGGGGCCGGTCGTGTAGTGCTTGCCGAAGCCGCGCTTCACCAGTTGCTTGCCGAGCTGGGTGACGTATGCGCTGGACTGCCCCGGCCGGAAGTGGCCGCGGCCCGGGAAGGCGGGCGCGGTCACGGACCCGCCCGGTCCGGCCGTCCCCGCGGCCGGGATGTTCCTGCCCTGTCCGCCGGCGAGCAGCCGCCAGGTGTGCGCGCCCGGCAGCCCGTCCGCCTCCGCGCCCCGCCAGCCCTGGGCCCGCTGGAACGCCTGGGTGGCCCTGCGGTCCGCCTCGCCCCAGCGCGGCCCCGGGCCCTCGGTGTAGAACCGCTTGCCGCCCCTGGCCACCAGCATCGTGCCGAGGTCGGTGACGTGCTTGTTGTTCTTCCCCGGCCCGAAGACGGCCGCCCCCGGAAACGCTTCGGTCGCCGAGGAGCCCGGCGTGGTCGTGACCCCGCCCAGCCCCTTGTAGCGGTAGGGGATGTACTTGTCGGAGTTGGTCCAGTACGCCAGGGGCGTGGCCTGCTTGCGCGTGCCCGGCTTCGTCTGCTCGTACGCGACGTAGGAGGTGTGCGTGTAGTCGGTCCAGCCGCCGAAGAGCGTGACGTGCGAGCCCTTGGTCGGATTGGCCGGGTTGTGGAAGAGCAGCATGTCGCCGGGCTGGAGCTCCTCGCGGGTGATGCGGGTGCCGAACTGGTGGAGGCTGCCGGTCCACTCGTTGCCGACGAGGTTCCACGCCATCGAGACATAGCCCGAGCAGTCCTGGCGGTAGCCGTCGGACCAGTACGCCTCCATGCTGTACGGGACCTTGGCGGCGAGCCATTTCTTGGCGCGGTTGATGATCTCGGCCCGGGTGGTCTTCCGGAGTTCGGGGGTGGTCGCCGGCTTGCCGGACGGGCCGGCGAGCGGCCTGCCGTGCAGCGGGCCCCTGCCGCCCTGCTCGCTGTCCGGATCGTCCGCGGGGATCATCGCCGCATCGAGCCCGGAGATCCCCGGGTGGGCCCGGCCGGCCGCGGGCGCCGACGCGTGCGCGGCCCCCGCGCCCCCGCCGCCCAGCACCACACCGGCGGCGGTGACGAGGACGAGCGCCTTCCGGCATCCGTGGGCCGCCGGGTGCTCACCGGCGGCGAGCGCTCGGCGCTGCTGGGCGCAGCCCGGGCAGTCGCAGTCCGGGGCGGGCTCGTACTCCTCGAACACCGGCACCGTCATACCTGGCCCCTCCGCACTACTAGTGAAGATCTTTCGGGACGGACGCACGGGGTGCGCCCATGCCCCAACTGTCCTGACTAGTCGCATTTTGACGGACCAAAGGTAAAAAACGACCATCCGACAGGCCGGGAGCGATCAGATAATGGTCGGAGGCACTCGCCGTCATCCGGTAAAGTTCTCCAGGTCAGCAGGCGCCGCTAGCTCAGTTGGTTAGAGCAGCTGACTCTTAATCAGCGGGTCCGGGGTTCGAGTCCCTGGCGGCGCACGCACAGCGAGGCCCCTCACCACCGGTGAGGGGCCTTCGCTCTGTCCGGACGCGTCAGCGCTCGTCGACCGCCCGGGCAGCGGCCGGGCCCGTCGTCATCCCGGTCAGATAGGCCGAGACGACCACATTGGCCGTGTACGCCTTCGTCGCCGGGTCGAACGTGCCGCCGCAGGTGATCAGCCGCAGCTCGGCCCGCCCGTCCTGACGCGCGCCGTACACCTCCTGCGCGTCGAACCGCTCCCGGCCGAAGACCTGGACGTCGTCGATGGTGAAGACCGCGACCGACCCGTCCTCCCTGGTCACCCGCACCTTCTCACCGGGTTTCGCGGCGCTCAGACCGTAGAAGACGGCCGGCTTGGTCTCGGTGTCCACATGGCCGACCAGCAGGGAAGGGCCCGCTGCGCCGGGCTGGGCACCGCCGTCGAACCAGCCGACAGTCTGCGGCATGGAATAGGGCGGCGGATCGACGGCCCCGGTGGCATCCAGGCCGCGGGGCACGACGGCGGCGCTGACCCCTATGGAGGGGATGTCCACGCGATGGGGCCTGGCCGGCTCCACCGGGTCGTGGGCGGGAGGCAGCGGCACACCGAGGGGGCGCCCCACGGCCGCGACATCGCCGGTGGTGGGGGCTGAGCTCCCGCCGGGGCCGCCGGAGACCTCACGACCCCAGAGCCACAGTCCGAGCAGCAGCACGGCCCAGGCCACGCCGGTGAGCATGCGGCCGGAACCCGCCGGCCGTTCGCCGGTCCCCATGTCACTCAGCACCCGACCGGCGCCGCCGCGAGCCACGGAAGGCCACCGCGACGGCCGCCACACCCGCGAGGACCAGACCGGTCACGGCGTGCCCGGTGCCCGGGCCCGCGCCGTCCCGCACCTCGACGTGCTCCTGGTCGGCGGCCAGGGCCGCCGTACCGCCGCCGCCGGCCCGTACGGGCGCGTCCGGGGTCGGCTCCGCCGACGCGGACGCCTTCGCCCGGCGCTCGACGACCTTCAGCACACCCACGTCCGGGTGCTTGCGGCCGTCGCACGTCACACCGATCGTGTAGGTGCCGACTTTCACGGAGGACTTCACCCGCGTCTCCACGAACAGCCGGGAGCGCTGTCCGTCCTGCCAGGCGAGCTCGGCGGCGGAGACGAAGGCCACCGACGTCGCGGCACCCGCGGTGGTCTTGCAGCCCTTGACCAGGACCTCCACCTCGTCGCCCGGTACGGCGTCGGCCGGGGACACCGTGACATCCACGGCATCGTCCGCGCGGGCCTCGGGGGCGAAGGGTGCGAGCACCAGGACGGCGGCCACACCAGCGGCACGGAGAGCAATCGAACTTGAACGCATTGTGAACCTCCTGACACCGAAAGATTCACGCGTCTGGCGCGTTTTCGCATCCGCTGGAGCGATCTTGCCCGACCCTTACACTCCTGACCTGCACAAATACGCTGGGTGAGGGTGATGCCGGGCGGGCGTCACACGCGGTCGACGAGGTCCGCGATCGAGTCGACGACCGTGGAGGCCCGGAACGGAAAGCGGTCGATCTGATCCGGCGTCGTCACGCCGGTGAGGACCAGGAACGTCTCCATGCCCGCCTCCAGGCCCGCGAGCACGTCCGTGTCCATCCGGTCGCCGATCATCGCGCTGGTCTCGGAATGGGCGCCGATGGCGTTCAGGCCGGTCCGCATCATCAGCGGGTTCGGCTTGCCCGCGAAGTACGGATCGCGGCCGGTCGCCTTGGTGATCAGCGCCGCGACGGACCCGGTGGCGGGCAGCGGGCCCTCGGCGGAGGGACCGGTCTCGTCCGGGTTGGTGCAGATGAACCGCGCCCCGGCGTTGATCAGCCGGATGGCCTTGGTGAGGGCCTCGAAGCTGTACGTCCGGGTCTCCCCCAGGACGACGTAGTCCGGCTCCTGGTCGGTGAGGATGTAGCCGATGTCGTGCAGCGCGGTGGTGAGCCCCGCCTCGCCGATGACGTAGGCCGTACCGCCGGGCCGCTGGTCGTCCAGGAACTGGGCGGTCGCGAGGGCCGAGGTCCAGATGTTCTCCACGGGCACGTCCAGCCCCATACGGCCGAGCCGTGCGTGCAGGTCGCGCGCCGTGTAGATGGAGTTGTTCGTCAGGACCAGGAACGGCTTCCCGGTCTCCCGCAGCTTCTTGATGAAGGCGTCCGCGCCGGGGATCGGCACACCCTCGTGGATCAGGACACCGTCCATGTCGGTGAGCCAGGACTCGATCGGCTTGCGCTCTGCCATGTGACGGGACTCCTGCCGTACGCAGTGTGCTGGTGGCGCCGGGGGCACGCCGCTGTGCCCCCCGGCGCCACCAGCCTAATCAGGATGCGGTGACCTTGACCCCGTCGATCACCCAGTACCAGTTGTTCGCCCCCGTGTAGCGGAAGCGGAAGCTGACGCCGGAGGCCCCCGCGGGAACGCTCACGCTCAGCGACTGCGGCTTCGACACCACGTCCGCCGTGTAGCTCTTGATGCGGGTCGGCGTGCCGCCGTTGAAGGAGGCGAGGACCTCGGCGCTCTGGCTGGCCTCGTGACGGTAGAGGGTGGTGAAGTCCAGCCGTACGGTCGTCTTCCCGGACACCCCGTACGCCGGGGTCACCAGCGTCGAGTCGTACGGTCCCGAGTTCGCCTTGTCGTCCCACTCGTCGGAGTCGGCTACGGCGAAGACGCCGCGCGAGCGGACGTTGAGCTCGCGCCACTGGTCGCGCTGCGACCGGGACCAGAACTCGTCGGTGGCGAAGGCCCAGCCGCGCCACTCGGTCATACCGCCGGTGCCCATCGCGCTGTTGATGACGGACCAGCCGCTCGGCGCGGTGTGCGTGAAGCCGAGGACGCCCGCCGGGATGCCGGTCTCGTCCACGCGGCCGGTCAGGGACGGCAGCAGGGTGTCGAAGGGGTCCGTGGAGCGCTGCTGGACCGGCTTGCCGTCCAGGCCCCAGGACGCGTCGGGCACGATGCCGAGCTGGTGGAAGACGGTGGCGGCGACATCGACGAGCCGGGTGTCGGCGGGCCGGGCGCCGGCCGCGATGCCGGGTCCC
Organism: Streptomyces sp. CA-251247; assembly: GCF_050952975.1. Lineage (NCBI taxonomy): Bacteria > Bacillati > Actinomycetota > Actinomycetes > Kitasatosporales > Streptomycetaceae > Streptomyces > Streptomyces sp. CA-251247. The sequence goes on from NZ_CP191861.1 coordinate 3,070,171, forward strand.
TGCGCGAGGACGAAGGTGCGCCGCTCCTCGACGGAGCTGCCGCCGTGGCCGCCGGCGTCGGCGTGGCCGTGGTCGGTGGAAACGATGACCGTCCAGCGTTCGGTGGCGTAGGACGGGCGGGCCTTGATCGCGGTGAGGAAGCGGCCGAGGTAGCCGTCCTGGACGGCGATGGCGTCGAGGTAGCGCTGCCCGGTGCCGGAGCTGTGCGCGACGGCGTCGGTGTTGCCGAGGTAGACGAACAGCACGTCCGGGTTCTGGGACCGCAGGATCGACTCGGTCTCGTTCGCGATGGTCGCGTCGTGGCCCGGGTAGCCGTCGCGGTCCCCGTCGAGCACGAGCTTGACGTCGGTCCCCGGGGTGACGGTGCCCTGGTCGTCCAGCGCCTTCCAGTCGACGGCAGCGTAGGTGGAGAGCTCGGGGCGCACCTGCGCCAGCCGTGCCAGGAACCCGGGGTACGTGCCGTAGTTCTTGCCGGCGAAGGAGTTGTCCTTGACGCCGTGCTTGTCGGGCCAGACGCCGGTGGCGATCGTCGACCAGCCGGGGCCGGAGGAGGTGGCCGCCATCGGCGGCGCGTACAGCAGCGAGAGCCCGTACGTCCCGTTCGCCATCAGGGACTTCAGGTGCGGGGCGTTGGCCGCGTCGATCCGGTCGTGGCGCAGACCGTCCATGCCGATGACGAGCACCTTGTCCTTGCTGGTGCCGTTCGGCAGCGTGGGGGCCGCATAGGCGGCGGGTGCTGCGAGGGTGCCGGTGGCGGCGACCGCGGCGGTCGCGGCTCCTGCGGCGAGTACCGAGCGGCGGGACATGCCGTTGATCGGCATCTGATCCTCCGTCAGGGGTGGGTTTCCGAGGGTGGAGTGGGCAGAACGACGCCCCTGATTCCTCAGGGGCGTCGGTCCGTACCCGTTATCGTTCCGCGACAGATCGGCGCGGACCAGAGGGCATGGATGAACTCTCAGCTGCCGGTCGCGGACTTCCAGGCATCGATGTACGACTGGAGGTTCGTGTCGATGTCCTTCCAGTCCGGCTCGAAGATCTCCACGCCTTCCATCACCTTGGCGAGCGCGATGGCGTTGTCGTCGGTGGGCTTGATGTCGGAGCGGGCGGGGAAGCCGCCGCCGATCGCGCTGACCTGGCGCTGCGCCGTCTCGCTGAGCATGAAGTCGAGCAGCTTGCGGCCGTTCGCGGTGTGCGGGGCGTCATGGACGAGCCCGGCGGCGTACGGCAGCGCGAAGGTGGTCGGCCGGCTGCCGCTCTTCGCCGGGAACCAGATGCCGAGGTTCGGCATGGACGCGGACTGGGCGTGGTTCATCTGCACATCGCCGTTGGCGACGAGGATCTCGCCCTTGTCGACCTTGGGCGCCAGCTTGGAGGTGGACGAGGACGGGCCCACGTTGTTGCCCTGGAGCTTCTTCAGGTACTCCATCGCCGGCTCCTTGCCGCCGAAGTCGTGCATCGCCTTGATGACGACCGCGGTGCCGTCGCCCGCGACACCGGGGGTGGAGTACTGGAGCTTGTTCTTGAACCTGCCGTCCAGCAGCGCCTCCCAGGTCCCCGGAGCCTTGGGCAGCTGCTTCGTGTTGTGGATGAACCCGAAGTAGTTGTTGACGACCGAGGTCCAGGTCCCGTCGGCGGACTTGTCCGCGCCGTTCACCTTGTCCACGCCCTGCGGCTCGTACTTCTGGAGCAGTCCCTTGGAGCCGGCCTGCTGGATGAACGGCGGGAGGGTGACGAGGACATCGGCCTGGGTGTTGGACTTCTCGCGGACCGCGCGCTGCACCATCTCGCCGGAGCCGCCCTCCACGTACTTGACCTTGATCCCGGTCTGCTTCTCGAAGTCCTTGAAGATGCGGTCGTACCAGCCGTCGCCGTTCTCGCCCTTGAGGCCGTCGGCGCTGTAGACGGTGACGACCTTCTCGTCGGCGGCGGCGGAGGTGCCTGAGCAGGCGGAGAGGGAGGCGGCGAGGGCGAGGCTGCCGGCGACGGCGGCGATCGGCTTGAGGGTGTGCGTAAGCATGGCGTGGTGCGCTCCTTAGCGGAATGAGGCCTTGGTACGGATGCGGGAGAGGGCGAGCAGGACGAGCAGCGTGGTCGCCATGAGGACGACCGCGACGGCCGAGCCGGTGAAGAGGGACCCGCGGTCGGTGGCGGTGAAGATCAGCACCGGGAGCGGCATCCAGTCCGGCGGGTAGAGCATCATCGTGGCGCTCAACTCGCCCATGGACAGGGCGAAACAGAGCCCGGCGGCCGCGTTGAGCGACGGCAGCAGAAGCGGCAGTCTCACCCGGAGCAGGACGTACAGGGGCCGGGCGCCGAGACTGGCCGCGGCCTGCTCGTACATGGGGTCGAGCCGGGTGACCGCGGCGGCGACGGACTGGTAGGCGAAGGCGGTGACCAGGACGGTATGGGCGAGGATCACGATCCAGCGGGTGCCGTTGAGCAGCATCGGGGGCCGGGAGAAGGCGACCAGGACCGCGAGGCCGACGACGACCGAGGGGACGGCGACCGGCAGCACGAACAGCGCGTCGAGCAGCCTGCGTCCGCGCTTCTTCAGACCGGCGGCGGCGAGTGCGGCCCAGCTGCCGACGGTCAGCGCGAGCAGGCTCGCGGTGACCGCGGTGACCAGACTGGTGGTCAGGGCCTGCAACGACTCCCCGCGCACCGCCGACGTGTAGTGGGCGGCGGTCGGCCCGGAGGGGAAGGCGCCGGACCAGTTCGTGGAGAACGACGCGATGACGATGACGAGCAGCGGCAGCGCGAACAGCGGCACGAACAGAAGAAGGAAGAGGGCCCAGCAGGCCCACATGCCCTTGCGGCTATGCACCAACACGACGGCTGACCATTCGGTAGAGGCTGTAGAGGCCGACGGAGATCGCGATGTTGACCACGGCGACCACACAGGCGGCGGGGTAGTCGGACTCGAGAATCGCCTTGCCGTAGACGAGCATCGGCAGCGTGGTGACGTCCTTGGCCCCGGTGAACAGGACGATCCCGAACTCGTTCAGGCACATGACGAGCACGAGGCTGCCGCCGGCGCCGAGCGCGGGCAGCGCCTCGGGCAGGATCACCTGCCGGACGATGCGGGCCGGCTTCGCCCCGAGCGAGGAGGCGACCTCCAGCTGCGCGGTGTCGATCTGCGAGAACGCGGCGAGCAGCGGACGCATCACGAAGGGCGTGAAGTACGTGATCTCCGCGAGGAGTACGCCCCACGGCGTGGTGAGGAACTGGAACGGTCCGCTGCCGGCCCCGGTGACGTCCGTCCACACCCCGTTGGCCATCCCGACCGTGCCGTAGACGAACAGCAGCGCGAGCGTGATCAGGAAGGACGGGAAGGAGAGGAAGACGTCGATGAACTTGGCGACGGCCTTCCCGCCGGGGAACGGGACGAAGGCGATGACCAGCGCGAGGCCGAACCCGAGGACGAGACAGCCGACGGTGGCGCCGACGGCGAGCCACACCGTCGTGGAGAGCGCTTCGCGGAAGGCGTCGGAGCCGAAGACCCGTCCGTAGGCGCCCGGTTCGAGCGACTCCTGCACCACAAGGGCGAGGGGGTACAGGAACACGAGAGCGAGGACGGCGACGGGCGGCAGGCTCCACAGGGCCGCGGCGGGCACCCGGCGCACCGGGGCGGTACGGGCGGGCACCGGCGACGGGGCCGGGCGCTCCGCCACCATCACGGAGTCAGCCGGACCGGTCATGGCCGACCCCCGCTCCCAGCAGCACCGCATCCTCCGGCGCGAAGTGGACGGTCACGTCCTCACCGAGCACCGGCACCGCCCGCAGCTCGCGGACATCGGCCGTGACCCGGTGCCCGTCGACCTCGACGTACAGCCGGTGGGTCGCGCCCCGCCACTGCACCTCGGCGACGCGTCCGCGCAGGGCGTTGGGCCCCTCGCCCAGGCCGACGAGATGCGGGCGTACACACAGGGTGGCGCCCGCGCCGGGCGCGGCTTCCCCGACGGCCACGTCGAGTGCGGCGCCCTGGAAGGAGACCCCGCGGTCCCCCACGGTCACCGGCAGCAGGTTCGCGGTGCCGACGAACGACGCCGTGAATTCGGTCGTCGGCCGCCGGTAGAGGTCCTGCGGAGTGCCGCAGTCCTGGAGCCGCGCCTTGTCCAGCACCGCGATCCGGTCCGCCAGCGTCAGCGCCTCCACCTGGTCGTGGGTGACGTACAGGATCGAGACGTCGGGCAACTCCCGGTGCAGACGTGCCAGTTCGGCCAGCATCCCGGACCTGAGCTGGGCGTCCAGCGCGGACAGCGGTTCGTCCAGCAGCAGCACCCCGGGCCGGATCGCGAGCGCCCGGGCGATCGCCACGCGCTGCTGCTGCCCGCCGGAGAGCTCCCGCGGATGGCGCTGCGCGTACGCCGCCATCCCGGTCATCTCCAGCGCCTCGGCGACCCGCCCGGCGATCTCGCGCCGCGGTGTCTTCCGGGCCCTGAGCCCGAAGGCCACGTTGTCCGCGACCTTCATGTGCGGGAAGAGCGCGTACTGCTGGACCACCATCCCGATCCCGCGGCGGTGCGGCGGCAGGCCCGTGACATCGCGGTCGCCGATGAGGATCCGCCCGGAGGACGGCTGTACGAAGCCCGCGACCGCGCGCAGGGCAGTGGTCTTGCCGGAGCCCGAGGGGCCGAGCAGGGCCATGACCTCGCCGGGTTCGACGGTGAGGTCGAACGAGTCCAGAACCGTGTTCCTGCCGCTGCCCGCGCCGTAGGCGACCGAGACGTTCTCGAAGCGGATGCCGCTGCTCATCGGTCGTCCACCCCGGCGAGCAGATCCGGCAACTCGGCCACGGACGCGAGCACATGGGTGGCACCGTGGTCCAGCAGCTGCGTCCTGTCGTGCGCTCCCGTGAGCACACCCGCGACGACGCCCGCCCCGGACCGCACTCCGCTGAGCATGTCGTACGACGTGTCGCCCGCGACCGCGATGTCGCGTACGCCGTCCACCGCCCCCGTCCGCAGGAAGGCGGCGAGCACCATGTCCGGGTAGGGGCGTCCGCGTCCGCCCGCGTCGGCGGGGCAGAGGGTGAGCTCCACCAGGTCCTGCCACCCGAGGGCGGCGAGGATCGCGTCCTGGGTCGTGCGGGCGAAACCGGTGGTCAGCACCACGGTTCGGCCCTGGGACCGCAGCTTCTCGACGGCTTCGGCCGCACCGGGGACGGGGGCGATCCGTCCGGCGCCCACCAGCTCTCCGTACGCCTCCTCGAAGGCGCGGTCGGCCTGCTGTGCGCGCTCCTCGCTGCCGAAGAGGTGCCGGAACACGGAGATCTTCGACTCGCCCATGGTGGCGCGGACATGGCCGATCATCGCTTCGGGCGCCTCACCGAGGCGTTCGGCTGCCGCGGCGAAGGCCTGCTCGACCAGTCCGCCGTCGGCGACCGTCGTACCGGCCATGTCCAGGACGACGAGGTTCGTTCGGGTCATCAAAATCACCAGCCCAGTTCGTTCGCGGTCTTCTCGGCGATCGCCGGCGAGCAGGTCATGCCGCGCCCGCCGGGACCGGTCACCAGCCACACGCCGTCGCGCACCTGCTCCCGGTGGACGACACGGCCCGTGTCGGTGCACTGCGCGTACACCCCGGCCCACCGGCGGCGGACCTTCGGCAGCGGCCGGCCGAGGAAGGACTCGACCACGCCGGTCAGGTGCTCGTAGGGGTCGTCGAGGGTGTCGAAGGCGAAGGGGTGCTCGTACTCGTGGGTGTCGCCGATGGTCAGCCCGCCGTCGCGGCGCTGCACCATCAGCAGCTGCATCTTGTGCTCGGCGGCCGTCGGGGCCTGCGGCTGGCCGGAGCCCAGAGCGTCCAGCGCCTCGCTCGCGTAGGCGGGGTAGTAGCGGAAGCTGTCGGCGTCGGCGACGGAGGTGGTCAGCTGCTCGCCCAGCGGGTCGGTCTGCATCATCTGGAGCCGGACGCGGCGTACGGGGAGGACGGGGGCGAGTTCGCGGACGAGGCCGGAGAGCGCGGCCCCTGGGCACAGCACGACGGCGTCGCCGCTGTGCACATCGCCGTGGTCGTCGCGGACGGATGCCTCACCCACCACGTCACGGACCTCGCGCCCGCCGAGGTAGGTGTACCGGCCGGACTCCAGCAGGGCCTTCTTCAGGGCCAGTTGGGCGGGCCGCGGCTCCACCGCCGCGTCCCGCTCGCACCACAGGGCGGCGATGAACCGGCCCCGCAGCGCGGGGTTGATGTCGCGCGCCTCGGCGGTGGTGACCAGCTTGTAGCCGCGGGCGGCGGCGTCGGGTCGGGCGACCGCCGCTTCGGCCACGGCCAGTTCCAGCTCGTTGCGCACGGGGGTGAGCGAACCGATGGCCCGGAAGCCGAGCTCCGGCACCCGCTGCCCGATGGACTGCCACAACTCGCGGGCGCGCAGGGCGGTTTCGAGCTCCACCCCGCCCGCGCGGCCGCTCACCCAGATCTGTCCGAAGTTGCGCAGACTCGCGCCCCGGGCCTCCTGCTCCCGCTCGATCTGTACGACCTCGTGGCCGCGTTCCACTGCGTGCCAGGCGTGCATGGTTCCCACCACGCCGGCTCCTACGACGATGACTCTCACGGCCGCAACGCTCCTCGCGGCCGGTGTCCCGTTCGGGGACGACCGGCAACGGGACGGTGAACGGGCCGTCAAGCTTGGACTAGACCCGTTATCTTTCTGTGATATTGACGCGTGTCCGGTACGGGTCGCATGCGGGCCGTCTGCCGGCTGCCGGGCGGGTGTCGCGGCCGGTCAGCCGCCGTTGCCGAGATGGGTGGTGAAGCTGAAGCGGTCGCCCCGGTACAGCGTCCGTACACGCTCCAGCGGACTGCCGTCGGGGTCGCGCGACAGACGGTGGAGCAGCAGCATCGGCAGCGCCGGCGGCGTACCGATCAGCAACGCCTCGCGCGGTGTCGCCAGCACCGTCTCGATCCGCTCGTCCGCGTCACCGAAGGCGATGGACAGCCGCTCCCGCAGATAGGCGTAGAAGGAGGAGTCGGGGTCGAAGTCGGCGTCCAGGCGCGGCACCCGGGCAACGGTGACGTACGTGCTCTCCAGCCCGACGCGCTCGTCGTCGGCGAGCAGCACCCGCTCCATGTGCCACACCGGCTCGCCGACGCTCGCGCCGATCTCCGCCGCCAGCGCCGCCGAGCAGGGAAAGCGGTCCAGGCCGATGAGGTTACGGCCGGGCCTGCGGCCCTGCCTGCGCACCCCTTCGGTGTAGCTCGCGAGCGAGAGCGGCTGCTCCAGTTTGGGGCCGGCGACGACGGTGCCGCGGCCCTGTCGGCGCAGCCGTCCCTCCAGCAGGAGTTCGCGCAGCGCCTGGCGCACGGTCTCGCGCGACACCGCGAACCGCAGGGCGAGATCGCGCTCGGTCGGCAGCGGGTCGCCCTCGGCCGACTCGTCGACGAGCGCGGAGACACGCGCCTTGACGGCGTAGTACTTGGGGATGCGTCCGTGCTCCGGAATGCCGGAGCGGACAGGGGCGCCGGGCGCCTGGTCGTTCGGGTAGTCCACCGCCCGATGCTCGCAGACGCATATGAACGATCAGCGGCGGCCCGTCCGCAGCTTCCTGGAGGCCAGCACCACGACGGCGCTGCCCAGCACGATGGTGCCCAGAGCCATGCCGAGACGGGCCAGCGCCCCGGTGCCCGTGGTGGCGAGCTCGTCGCGGGTGACCGAGAGGCCGGAACCGTCGTCGTCCATGACGGCGAAGCGGTAATCGCCCGACTCTCCGACCCAGTCGCCGTCGTCACCGCGCCGCTGGACGACGGCGGCGTTGACGGTGACCTGGTTCGGCGGGGTGTCGGCGGTCAGCGCGAACCGGACCCGGACGGTGACGGTCGCGCGGGCGGGCACCGCGAAACCGGCGAACGCGCCGTCGTCGAGTACGCCCACGACCTCGTCCTCGGCGGTCGTCTCCAGGGAAGCGGGCCGCCAGCGCGAGGCGTCCTCGTCGTAGAACTCGAGCGTGACCCTGGGCGGGGTCAGCCCGCGGTCCCGCGCGGCGAAGACGATCACCGGGTGGATGTTGCGGCAGGGTTCCGCGGTGGTGTTGGCGAGATCGACGGACCACTGCTCGAAACCGCCGCCGGGGTGGTGCACGGGCGGGCCGCCGTGGATACGGGAGTCGATCGGGAAGCTCTTGGCGGCCACCGCGCCGCAGGTGGGCTCGTCCCCGGGTGCACGGACGGCGGTGACGCCGACGGCGGCCTTGCTCGCTGTGACGTTGCTTGCTGTGTCGTTGTTCGCTGTGGCGTTGCTCGGGGTGGCCTTGCTCGCTGTGGCCTTGCTTGCTGTGTCGTTGTTCGCTGTGGCGTTGCTCGGGGTGGCCTGGTTGGCGGCGGTCTCGGAGACAGCGGCCCGCGCGGCCGGGTCGGCGGTGGCGGCCGCCGGGGCCGCGAGGGCGGCGGGGACGACGGTGGCCGCGGCGGCGCCGGCGGCGAGGACATTGCGCAGTCGCATGGCTGACCTTTGCTGTTCGGCCGGTGCGGGCAGGGGACGTGGGCGCGACCCTGCCACGCGGGCGCCCGGGGACCCGGGAGGCACGTCCCCGAACGGCCGAACTCCGCCCTATCAGCGTATTTTCTGCCCGGTACGGGACGGCGGGAGCGGGGACGAGAAGGTCGCCTCGGCCCGCCCGAAGACCGGGGCGAGCACCAGCTGTGCCGCGCCCTGCGCGACCGTGTGCGGACCACCGTTCGCGAGCTCCACCGGCACGGACGCCTGCTCGCCCACTCCACGGACGAAGGTGCCTGCCGCGGCCTCGACGACCCGGCCTCCGAGCAGGACGCGGTCGATGTCCAGCAGCTCCACGAGGTTGGCGGCGCCGACGCCGAGAATCCGGGCCGCTGCCGCGAGGTCCCCGTCGGCGACGGCCGCCAGACAGAGCGCCTCGATGCACCCCCGCCGGCCGCACCCGCACGACGGCCCGTCGAGCTGCACGACCTGATGCCCGAACTCCCCGGCCCCGGTCCGCGCCCCGCGGTAGAGCCCGCCACCGAGCACGAGACCCGCCCCGAGCCCGGTCCCCAGATGCAGATACGCGAACGAGTCCCCGCTCCCCTGCAGAGCGAGCCCGAGGGCTGCCGCATTGGTCTGGAGGGCGAGACCGAGAGCGGCGGCGTTGGTGTCCTTGTCGAGCGCGACGGGCAGCCCGAGCCGCTCGGCGAGAGCGTCCCGCAGGGGAAAGCCGTCCCACTGCGGGAACCCGGTGACGCGATGAGGGACGCCGGAGGTGTGATCGAGCGGCCCGGGCATGGCGACGCCGACACCGAGGACGCGGTGGGAGGTCCCGGGGTTGGGGGCGGGGTGCGTGTCGGGAGCGGGTTCGGCAGTCAGCGGGGCCGGTCCGGGTACGGCGAGCCAGGGAGCCGGTCCGGGTACGGCGGCGGGTCGGAGGCCGGGGCCCGTTCCGGTGGCGGGGCCGCGAGCGGGGCCCGGTCCGGCGGCGGGCTCGTGGCCGGGCGCGGAACCCGGTTGCCCCCCGGACGACTGCCCGGCGGAGAGAGGCCCGGCGGACGACTGCCCGGCGGAGAGCGGCCCGGCGGACAGAGCCCCGCCCGATTCGGAGGCGGTCAGCAGGGACTCCACCTCGACCGCCACCGCCTCCACCACCGCATCCGCGCCGGCCCCCAGATCCAGCGGCACCACGCGCCGGCCGACGAGGACGCCCGCCAGGTCCAGCAGCACCACGGTCAGCTCGTCACGGTCCAGGTGCAGCCCCACGGCGTGCGCCGCCGGAGGGACCAGGCGCAGCACCGTACGAGGCTTCCCGCCGGTGGAGGCGCGGTAGCCCGCCTCCGCCACCAGCCCGCTCGCCCGCAGCCGCGCCGTGATCTTGCTGACCGCCTGAGGGGTGAGCCCGGTGCCCTCCGCCAGTTCGAGCCGGCTGATCCCGGCCTCGCCCGCCACACGCAACAGCTCCAGCACGCGCGCCGCGTTCGCGCTGCGCAGTCCGGACAGGCCGGGCAGTTCGGGCAGCTCGGCCCCACCGGCCCCCCGCTGCCGAGGCCGCGTCCGTTTCCCTGCCCGCTCCCGCGTCCGTACCTGCTCCCGTTGGTGTTCATGCCGACTATTCTCCCCCTCGCTTGCACTTTGGCAACACCGTTGCTTAAGTGGGACCATGACTGGCACCGGCACCCCCCTCCGCGTCGGACTCGTCGGCTACGGCCTGGCGGGCTCCGTCTTCCACGCCCCGCTGATCGCGGCCACCGAGGGCCTCGTCCTCGACACGATCGTCACGTCGAACCCGGAGCGGCAGGAGCAGGCCCGCGCCGAGTTCCCGGATGTACGCTTCGTGGCCACGCCCGAGGAACTGTGGGCCCACGCCGGCGAACTCGACCTCGTCGTGATCGCCTCCCCGAACAAGACCCACGTCTCCGTCGCCACCGCCGCCCTCGAAGCGGGCCTCTCCGTGGTCGTGGACAAGCCGATCGCCGGCACCGCCGCCGAGGCGCGTGAACTCGCCGCCCTCGCGAAGGCCCGCGGTCTGCTGCTCTCCGTGTTCCAGAACCGCCGCTGGGACAACGACTTCCTCACCCTCCGCAAGCTGATCGCGGACGGCTCGCTCGGTGAGGTCCAGCGCTTCGAGTCCCGCTTCGAGCGGTGGCGCCCGCAGCTCAAGGGCGGCTGGCGCGAGTCGGGCGACCCGCAGGAGATCGGCGGTCTGCTGTACGACCTCGGCAGCCACCTCGTCGACCAGGCGCTGACGCTGTTCGGCCCGGTCACCCTGGTGTACGCGGAGTCCGACCTGCGCCGCCCCGGCGCCCAGGCCGACGACGACACCTTCTTCGCGCTCACCCACGCGAACGGCGTCCGCTCGCACCTCTACGCCAGTGCCACCACCGCCCAGCTCGGCCCGCGCTTCCGCGTCCTCGGCTCGGCCGCCGGATATGTGAAGTACGGCCTGGACCCGCAGGAGGCGGACCTCCGCGACGGCAAGCGCCCGGACACCCACAAGCCGTGGGGCGTGGAGGACGAGTCGCAGTGGGGCCGGCTCGGCGCCGGAGAGTCACCGCTGACGGGCGGCGGCGACCCGGTGGAGACGCTCCCGGGCGACTACCCTGCGTACTATGCGGCCGTTGCCGACGCCCTGCGCAACGGCACTCCCCCGCCGGTCACCGCCGAGCAGGCGGCCGCCGCGCTCGAGGTCCTGGAGGCCGCGCGCCGCTCCGCCCGTGAGGGCGTCACCGTGGAGGTGTCCGTATGACAACGCCCCCCACCATCCATGAGCTGGTCGACCAGGAACGCCGTCTGACCCTGCGCCGGTTCAACCATGCCGACGCATGGGCGCTCGGCAGCATGCTGGTCGAGATGGCGCACCTGCGTGAGGCCCCGGTGGCCATCGACATCCGCCGCGGTGCGCAGCAGCTGTTCCACTGCGCACTGCCGGGTTCGAGCGCGGACAACGACGCCTGGATCGACCGCAAGCGGCGGGTCGTCGAGCGCTACGGCGAGAGCTCGTTCCTGGTCGGTACGCGGCACCGGGAGAAGGGCACGACGTTCGAGGAGTCGTCCCGCCTGGACCCGGACACGTACGCGGCACACGGCGGATCGTTCCCGATCACGGTCGAGGGCGCGGGAGTGATCGGCACGGTCACGGTCTCGGGCCTCCCCCAGGCAGAGGACCACGCGATGGTGGTGGACGCCCTGTCCCGCTTCCTGGCCTCCACCCCACCGGGCACATAACGGACCCGGCCAAATCCAGCCCGTCCGGCAATTTCCAGCCCGTCCGGCGCTTGAGGACACGGCCGCAGGCCGTACCTGCCCACGCGCCGAAACCCTCCGTACCGGCCGGCCCAAATCCAGCCCGTCCGGCGCTTGAGGACACGGCCGCAGGCCGTACCTGCCCACTGGGCGGGGGCCCGACCCCGGACCCCCGTCCAGCACACCCCGTGGCCGGGACCGGAACTCGCCGCACCCACGGCTCGGGGCCGGAACCCGAAGCCCCGGCACCCCGGCGGCCCGGGGGCCGACCCCGAAGCCCAGCACCACAGGCCCCGGGGGCCGACCCCGCACCCCCAACCCCCGCGCCGCCAGGCGCGCTACGCGTCCTTGAGGTCCTGCCGCTGCCTCCCCAGCCCCTCGACCTCCAGCTCCACCACGTCCCCCGCCCGCAGATACGGCTTCGGTTCGGGCTGCCCCATCGCCACCCCCGCCGGCGTACCCGTGTTGATCACGTCTCCCGGGTACAGCGTCATGAACTGGCTGACGTACCGCACCACCTCGGCCACCGGGAAGATCTGGTCGGCCGTCGAGCCGTTCTGCTTCAGCTCGCCGTTCACCCACAGCCGCAGGCTCAGCGCCTGCGGGTCCGGTACCTCGTCCGCCGTCACCAGCCAGGGGCCCAGCGGGTTGAACGTCTCGCAGTTCTTGCCCTTGTCCCATGTACCACCGCGCTCGATCTGGAACTCGCGCTCGGACACGTCGTGCGAGATCGCGTATCCGGCGACGTACGACAGCGGGTCCTCGTCGTCCTCCAGATAGCGCGCCGTACGCCCGATGACGACCGCGAGCTCGACCTCCCAGTCGGTCTTGCGGCTGCGGCGCGGCACCAGCACCGTGTCGTTCGGCCCGACGACCGTGTCCGCCGCCTTGAAGAAGACGACGGGCTCCTTGGGGGCCTCCGCCCCCGTCTCGGCCGCGTGGTCGTGGTAGTTCAGCCCGATGCACACGACCTTGCCGATCCGGGCGAGCGGCGGGCCGGTGCGCAGCCCGTCGGCGGCGAGCGCGGGCAGCTCACCAGCCTGTGCCGCGGCCCGGATCCGGGCGAGGGCGGAGGCGTCGGCGAGCAGCTCCCCGTCGATGTCCGTGACGATGCCGGACAGGTCGCGCAGGGTCCCGTCCCCGTCGAGCAGGGCCGGGCGCTCGGCGCCCGAGGTGCCGACACGCAGCAGCTTCATGGTCTGTCTCCCCTGGTTCGGTGCGAGCCCGGACGATGGGTAGCGGCCATCGGAGGGGTTCTGAGGATTGGCTGATCCTCCAAGACATCGGATCACTCCGCAAGACCCCGTTCACAACCTGGACTGTTACGCGGCGGTAGCCAGCGCGCCGGCCGTCGGCATGTCCCGGTAGAGGACCGTGCGTTCGACCGCGGTCCAGGCCGTGCTGGTGACGACGTACAGCGCGGCGGCGAGCGGCACCACAGCCACCGTGATCAGCGTCGCGAAGGACATCAGCGGCATGATCTTCATCATCGCGCCCATGCCCGGGGTGTCCCCCTGCGGCAGCGGTGAGGCCGCCATCTGACGCTTCGTGCGCCGGAAGTTGAAAATCGCGACGCCCGTGACGACCGCGAAGAGCACGACGTACACGAGGCCCGCACCTCCGAACACCCCGCCGTGCGCGAGTGCGTCCGCCCAGCGGTCGCCGAGGGGGGCGTCGAAGAGGGTGTGGCCGAGGAGACCGTTGGGCTCCCCGCCGATCCGGCTGCTGGAGAACAGGTGGTACATCAGGAAGAACGCCGGGAGCTGCAACAGGCTGGGCAGGCACCCGGAGAGCGGCGAGACCTTCTCCTTGGTGTGCAGCTCCAGCATCGCCTTCTGCAGGCGCTCGGGGTTCTTGCCGTGCTTCTTGCGCAGTTCGGCGATCTGCGGCGAGAGCCGGGCCTTGGCCTTCTGCCCGCGGGCGGCGGCACGTGAGAGGGGGTGGACGGCGAGCCGTACGAGTGCGGTGAACAGGACGATCGCGGCGGCTGTCGCGGATGCGTGGAAGAGCGGCTGGAGCAGGTCGGCGAGCTGCTCGACCAGGTTGGCGAATACGGACATGGGTGAGCCCTCCGTGGGTCTCGTCGTGCCGGGATGCGGTCATGGCGGCATGACGACCCGCGAGGGGGTGCGGAGGCTGCGGAAATGCCGGGCCGGCGCGAGCGGTCCGGCGCGCGAGCGATCCGTCGCACACGATCCGTTCGCACGCAAGCGGTCCGGCGCGCGATCCGTCGCACGCAAACAGTCCGGAAACGAGCTGCCCGGAAGCCAGTGGCCCGGCGGCGAGCAATCCGGCGGCGAGCGATCCGGCGGCGAGCGGTTGCGCCCCTACGCGGTCGTCAGGACGAGACGCCCGGGAGCCCTGGGCCTGGTGCGGCCCCGTGCGTCCGGATCCCGCTGCGGCAGGAACGCGGTGCGCCGCCGCCGGTCACGCAGAGCGGTACGCACCCGGGTGACGGGCACGGCGGGCACGCAGCGCGCGCTGATGAGGGCGCAGACGACCAGTGCCGAACCGGCCGAGGCCGTGGCGGTCGCGGCGAGCGCGACGGCGGCGGAGAGGCTGCTGCCGTCGGCGATCAGGATCTCGAAGAGCAGGAACAGCGCGAACGCGGAGGGGTGCACCCATCGCGACAGCCGGCGGCCGTCCATGTGCTCCCACCTCACTTCCTCGCTCTGCTGCCCGAACACCTTCGGGACACCTTCCAGCCGTTATACAGGATGCGCCTCGCGGGAGGGATCGGCGGCAGGGAGGGGATCCTCGGCGAGCACCTCCCCGTCGGGCCGTGGATCACGGTCGGCCGGGCGCGCGTACGTCACCGCCAGCGCGACCGCCAGATTCGCGGCGAGGGCGACGATGCCCGCGTTCATGCCCCACACCGGATCGTGCCCGGTGAAGACGAGCACGCAGACGATCGTCACCCCCACGGCGAGACCGGCCAGCGCACCCGCGAACGTGAGCCGCCGCCACACCAGCCCGAGCAGCAGCATGGGCAGGAGCTGCGCCATCCCCTCGTACGAGATGAGGGACAGCCGTACGAGCGTGTTGGGGGCGATGTACGTCAGCAGCAGGGCGATCGCGCCGGCCGCCACGACGACGATCTGTGCCGCGCCCTTCTGCCGCTCGCGCAGCGCGGGCACCAGGGAGAGGACGCTGCGTCCCCACATGGTGCCGATGACGAGCATGAAGACCGCCATCGGCACGATGGAGGACAGCGCCGCCGCCACCCCGACGATCCCGACCGCCCAGGCCGGCAGCGAGTCCACGACGAGTTCGAAGAGGGCCAGGTTGGACTCCGCGCCGACGAGTCCCGGCACGACGAAGAGGGCCGCCATGCCGAGGAGCATCGGCACGAAGAGCAGGACGTTGTAGGCGGGCAGCCACATCGCGTTGCGGCGCAGGGCGTCGGCGTTGCGCGCGCCGAGGTAGCCGGCGACGGTGGTCGGAAAGATCACGACGGTCAGGGAGTTGAGCAGGGTCGTGGTGGCAAACCACAGCTCCCCGAAACCGCCGCCCCCGTGCCCGGGCAGCGTCAGCCACTCGCTCTTGTCGTCGACGAGCCGCCCGAGGAACTCCTCGTAGCCTCCGAAGTAGTGCTGGGGCACATAGATCGCGAGGAAGCCCAGGGTCGCGATGACGAGCACGTCCTTGAGGACGGACACCCAGGCGCTGCCGCGCAGACCACTCACCACGACAAAGCCGGTGGTGACGGCGAAGGCCAGGAAGTAGGCCCAGTTGAGGCTGATGGCACCGTAGGAGATGGTCGAGACGACGACACCCATGCCGGTGATCTGGAGCTGGATGTAGGGGAGCAGGAAGACGGTGGCGAGGAAGGCGACCAGAGCGCCGAGCCAGGGGCGGTCGTAGCGGTGGGCGACCATGTCGGTGATCCCCACCAGACCGTGCTTGCGGGCGTAGGCCCACAGCATGGGGCCGACGACGTAACCGACGGCGTAGCCGCAGGACATGTACGCCACCACATACAGCACGGGTGAGCCGTAGTTGTAGCCCCAGCCCGCGGCCCCCAGATAGCTGAAACTCGTATAGCCCTCGCCGGCCATCAGCACCCAGATGAAGACGGCCCCGAGGCTGCGCCCGCCGACGGACCACTCGGCGAGCCCGCCGCTCCCACCGCCCCGCCCGCGTACGGCGAGGAGCCCGAGAGCGACGGTGCCGAGCATGAAGAGGCCGAAGATCGAGGTGGCGACGACGGCGTTCACCTGCGGTCCCCCCGCCGGGCGAGCCAGACGGCGAGCGGAGTGAGCAGCGTCGCCCCGAGCAGCCAGACGAAGAGGAACGGCAACCCGAGCAGCACGGGCCGGACACGGTTGACGAGCGGCAGCGCACCGACGAACAGGACGTACGGCACGAGCAGCCACAGCAGTTGAGGACGACGCTTGAGCACGTCAGGACCCTAAGGCCTGTCGTTCGGATCCTGCCGGGTTCCCGTGCCCTGGCACGCACACTGATCCGGCCTGATCCAAACGACAGACCTGGACCCGGTGCCCTACCGCGGCCGCATCGACGTGAGCTTCCCCCACACGATCAACCGGTACCGGGAGCTGTACTCCGGGGTGCAGGTGGTGAGGGTCAGGTAGTAGCCGGGCACGCTGTACCCGGCGGACGGCGTGACGAGACTGCGGGGAACGGGCCGGATGACGCCGGTGTCCCGGGGGCTCGTCCGTGTGAGGGCCCGGTCGACGGCGTACACGTACACCGCGCTCCGCGTCTCGACCCGTATCTCGTCCCCCCTGCGCAGCCGGTCGATGTGCCGGAAGGGCTCGCCGTGGGTGTTGCGGTGCCCGGCGACGGCGAAGTTGCCGCCGCCTCCGGGGTGCGCGGTGCCGGGATAGTGCCCGATGTACCCCTTGTCCAAGACACCCTGTTTGCTGATCCCCTGGGCGACGGGGGCCACGACACCGAGGCGCGGGATACGCAGGACGGCGTACGCCTGGTCCCAGCGGGGCGCGGGCGGGCGTGCGGACTCGCGTTCGCGGGGTCCGGGGTCGCGTCCCCCACCTTCGGCGGCCGGCGGATCCTCGCCACCGGGCGGAACGTCGGACGGCTCGGCCTCCGGGGCCTCACCGACGGAGGCGTCCCACTCCCGTTCCAGGGCGTGAACGCGGCGCTCGGCCCCCTCGCGGGCCTGCCGGTTGGTCCACCACAACTGGTGCACCACCAGCAGAAGCACCACGACGCCGAGTGTGACGGTGATCTCAGCAACGGCCCACAGCGCACCCGCGAACCGGGCCCGCCTCCGCGAGCCGCGCCCCTGGACCACGACCGGTATCCGCTCCCGCACGGGCGCAGGTTAGGCGCTGATCGCCGAAGTCACCAGAGTGGTACACGGCACGTCCGCCATCACGCGAACGTGCCCCCCGCCGAACCCCCGTACGGCAGTACCGTGTCCCCCATGCGCCCCGACACGCCTGCCGATCACAACGCCGAAGCCGAGCGCCTGCTGCGTACCGCGACGCAGTACCCCGAGGACAACGAGTCGCTGCTGCTCCAGGCCGCGGCCCACCTCGAACTGGCCGGCGACCGCGAAAGCGCCTCCAGCCTCTACGACCGCCTCCTCGCCGACGGCCCCGAGCGCCCGCTGCTCGTCAAGGCTCTCCAGGCGGCGAACCTGTGGGAGTACGGCCACGAGGCCGAGGCCCGCGCCCTGATCACCGGCATCCGCACGGCGGCCCCCGCGGACCCGGCACCGTGGGAGATCATCGCCGAGACGCTGGAGTCCCACGACGAACTCGAGGCGTCCCACGACTGCTTCACCACGGCGATCACGCTGCTCCTCACCCCCGGCGACGACGACGTCCCCTACGACACCCAGTCCCTGCTGACCGGCCGCCACCGCGTGCGCCGCATGCTGGGCCGCGCCCACGACAACTGGGACGCGCTCGCGGACAAGGTCCACACGGCTCACGCGTCGATCTCCCTGGACGAACTCCACGACCCGAACCGCCTGTGGGCCCTGGGCTCGAACAACCCGGCCGAACTCCAGGCCGAAATCGCCCGCCTCCGCTCGGAACTGGGCTCCTACCGCTCGGCCCTGTCCCGCCCCTTCCCGGTGGCGGTGCTCCACTGGCCGGAAGGCGAACTGTCGGAACTCCTGACGGCGTACCCCGAACTCGAATCCGAGTACCCGACCCACACGGCCCACCTGACGGACATCGAGGCCTCGCTCCGCGACCTGTCCTCCACGGGCACGGCCAACCTGGGCATCGTGACGGCGACGGTCCCGTCCTACGAGGCCTTCGCGGCTTCGGAACAGTCCTCCCCGTCGAACGCGGACCTGCTCCCGCAGTACGCGACGACACTGGCGGCGAGGGGCAAGGCGGTGGCGTGGCCGCCGGCGAAGGGGGCGGACTGCTGGTGCGGGTCGGGGAGGGCGTACAGGGGGTGTCACGGGGCTCTGGAGTTCTGAGGGGGCCTCAATGGAGTCGCTCCTGGCTTGCCGGGGGCACCACGCCTGAACTTCGCGTTCCGTACGAGAGCGCCGCCATGCCTATGTAGCGAGTTACTGCCAGCGGTAGGGCTTGATGCTGGGATCGTATGAGCAGGTGACCATGGTGCGGTTGGTGGCCTTGAGGGTGCGCCCACGGTCCGCCTTAGGGCAGAACTGCCCATCGACAACGGGGTGCCCGTTGGAGGTACAGGCGTATCCCTGCTTGCCATCGGGACAGGTAACCATGGCGCTACCAGCCGGCTTTGTCGCGGCCCTGGTGGGGTGCGGGGTGCGTGGCTTAACAGGCTGCGGGGTGTAGGCGGGCTTCGGCTGCGAGGTAGCGGCCTTGGGTGGGCTGTGCGCAGGGTCGTTCTTCTCGTGGAGGTAACCGTGGAAGCTGGTCGTGCAGTCGCTGAACTTCTCCGCGAGCTTGAGGGTGATCTGGGCGGTAGCAGTGAGAGTTGCACCGTAGTTGGGGCTGGCGTCGCATATGCGCCAGCCTCTGTGGTCCTGAGGGAGCGTGACGTCCTTGTGCAGGGCGAGGGTTGTGATTCGCGCTGAAGGTATGTTCTGGCTGGCAAAGCCTTCCCGCGCCTGCTGATAGGTCTTGCCATGGAGAACCGGCATAACCGGACCGGGGGTGGCCGTAGGCTCGGAAGTGGCGGCTGGCGGGACCGACGTAGCCTTGTCGTCTACCGTCGCACCGCCTTCGCATCCCACTAGGCCGAGGACGCCGAGGATGGCAACGGGGGCGAGGTAGCCAGGTATCCGCACGGTGTGGTTACTCCGATTCTCGGAACGCCGATCAGCACAGCAGGCCTCAGGCCTGATGCC
Source organism: Streptomyces sp. CA-251247 (assembly GCF_050952975.1). Lineage (NCBI taxonomy): Bacteria > Bacillati > Actinomycetota > Actinomycetes > Kitasatosporales > Streptomycetaceae > Streptomyces > Streptomyces sp. CA-251247. The sequence goes on from NZ_CP191861.1 coordinate 3,089,133, forward strand.
GCCGATCAAAAGAGCTACCGCCGCCAACAAGCGACCTTTGTGTTGGTCTACCCCTCAGGCACCGATCTGTCCAGGTCTATCGCACACTTCTCCTTGGGCTGATTCGGCATCTGCAGGCCTCAACCCGCCCCGGTTGGCGCACGGCTCACATCTCATTACCTACGGCAGACGTCGCGCGCATCCCTGCCTTCAACTCGACCCTGAGACCCCATGGCGCCCTCGAGCGAGAGCGAACCAAGCTTCCAGTCGGTCACTTCAAACGGCGCATTTACGACCCACCAGCGTCACTGCCTTGGCATCATTCACCCATGACGAGCGAGCGGAAGCAGGTCAAGTTCGGCACACCCGACGGCATCTCCGAAGGAGACTGGTTCAAGGGACACGCTGAACTCTACGCCAAGTATCTACATCGCCGCCCCGGTCGCGGCATATCTGGGACATTCGCAACTGGCGCCGATTCGATCATCCTTTCCGGCGGCTACATAGACGACGAAGACAATGGAAGCGAAATCATCTACACGGGCGAGGGCGGCCGCGATCCAGACACTGGGAGAATGATTGCCGACCAGTCCCTCACCGATGACGGGAACGCCGCGCTCGTCATATCCCAGGGACTCGGGTATCCCGTACGCGTCATAGAAGGGCTCGACGTTCGAGGGAAAACTCGCCGCCGAGCCATGGGTGGCTACCGATACCGCGGACTGTACCGAGTCACGGATCACTGGCTCACATATGGACGTGAGCACTTCCTTATCTGCCGATTTCACCTCCTCAAAGTCGCGTCCGGCAGCGACGTTCAGCCCTGCCCGGTTGATCCTCTAGCTACCGGAGAGACCACGCTAGAGAGGGCCACACGCCGCTACGTTGCCCAGAACCGCCTTGTCCGGGACTCGAAGGTCGCACGGAAGGTCAAGCACCTCCACAACAACACCTGCCAGATTTGCAGTCTGCGACTTGTCGTCTCACCCACAGGCGAGGCACACAGCGAAGCCGCTCACATCCAGGCCGTCGGTAAGCCACACCACGGAGCTGACCTGATCTCCAATGTTCTTTGCCTTTGCCCGAATTGCCATGCACTCTTCGACCGTGGAGCCTTGCACATCACTGACACATTCGACGTGATCGACAACGTCACGGGGAGATTCGTTGCAGAACTCAGGCAAGCACAAGGCCACAACATAGGGGTGGAATTCATACAGAGGCACCGAGACCGGTGGCAGGTGAGGCACCCTGAGTAGAAAATCTCCGGACATCAACGCAGGACTATGGGCACGGCACCAATGCCGAACAGTCTTTAAGTTGGCCGAAGAGGCTTCCGTGGGCAGGACGCCCACTTGACTCATCGCGTCTTCACCGTCCAAGCCCATTGGACTTTCCGTGCACGAACGAGCCTCCGCACCCCCTCGCTCCCCCCATCACCCCCCTCCGCCCCCAGCCGCCACCACATCCGCCGAACAGACACCCCTCCCCAAAGCGCCTCGGATCGCCGCCACGATCTCGTCCGGGTTGTCCCGGAGTTGAGACGGCGAGACCGACAGGACCGTCAGGCCGTGCTGGGTCATGCGGTTGCGGCGGGTCATCGTGTGTTCCCAGGCGTCCGGGCTCAGGTGCCATTCGCGGGAGTCGATCTCCAGGACCAGGCCTGCCGCCGGCCAGTACGCGTCGGGGCGGGCGAGGAAGGTGCCGTCGCGTAGGTACAGGTTGTGGTTCCACACGGGAGAGGCGATGGCTGCTGCCGCAAGCACGCGGCGGGCGTCCGCCTCTGCGACCGAGCGGATGCCCGCTGTCAGGCCCTCGATCGTGGGAGTGATCCGCGGATCACTCCCGCGGTGCACCGACTTGAGGGTCGACATGAGGTCATCGAGCGTGCAGCGGCCTCGCTGGACGACCTCTGCAAGAAGGGCCGTCACCGCGCGTCCGTCGCCCAGGGTCGGGATCGCGTCGATGACCGCGCGGGCCAGATGCGCGCACGGCAGGCCCTCCACCGGAAGTCGGCGGACCTCGTTCCGGGTTCGGTGGATGCGGACGTAAGCGCGGCTTCGGGGGTTGCGGCCCGCCGGAACGAGGACGTCCACCGGGGGCGCCTTGGCGGGCGGAGCCAAGCCTCGGACGCCGTACAGCGTCAATGCGGCCGCCCCCGTGAGCAGCGCGCCCTCCCCCGCGTACAGCAGTGCCGCACGTAAGCGTTGGCGTGGGCTCGGGGCTCCCGTCTGGAGGAGGATCACCCGCGGCAGAACGCGTTGCCACGGGCCGCCCTTGCCGCATCGGTGGGCGATGGTCGAGCGGGACCACCCCAGGTCCGTCAGTTGACGGGAGGTCGCCAGGCCGTCCTGGCGGTTGATCAGGCTACTGGTGAGAGTGCGCATGATCGGGATCTGCCCCTGGCGCGACGCCCCTCACCCACTGTTGCGAGTACTCGCCACCCCACTCCCCCCGACCCCGCCCCCCATCACCCACCGTCACCCCCCGCACACCCTCATCACAACTCAGCCACAAACATCCCCACTTGCCCCATCACCCGTTAACCGGAATGAAATGCTCAGCCCCCTCAGTCCGGATCCGTCAGCCTTGGGGGGCACATGACTCGGATACGTACGCAGGGGCGCATCGCCATGGCCGCAGTTGGTGTCGTGATGGCGGTGGTGGGGGTCGCCGGGTGTGGGGGTGAGAGCGCTCAGGACGCCAAGCCCGCCGCCGAGGAGGTCGCGAGCGCGTCCGCGGCTGCCAAGCCGGCGCCCTCCGCCAAGGCTCTGCTCGAGCTCGTCGATGACCAGGAGAGTGCCGACGGCGGCGAGGAGATCGTCGTTCAGGTGCTCCAGAACGACACCGTCACCCTCGGGAGCGGGACCAGCGGCAATGTGCAGATGGTGCTCGACGACGAGACCTTCGCCGTCACCGTCGACTCGCCTCCCGCCCACGGCACCGCGACCGTCGACGGCAACACCGTCGTGTACACGGCAGTTGCCGGGTACGACGGCGAGGACACCTTCACGTACAAAGTGGATGTGACCGGGAGCGAGGCCGCGTCCGGGACCGCCGTCGTGCGGATCACCGTGGACGCGCCGGCGCCGCCGGCGAAGCCCGCCGCGCCCAAGAAGCCCGCCGCGCCGGCGACGTTGTATGCGAACTGCGCCGCCGCCGAGGCCGCCGGTGCCGCGCCCGTCGAGGTCGGTGACCCGGGCTACGGACGCCATCTGGACCGGGACGGCGACGGCGTGGGGTGTGAGCCGTACTCCGGCGGAGGCAGTTCGTCCGGCGGGAGTTCCGAGGGCGGCTCCACGGGCGGTGGAGGCGGCAGCGTCTCGTACGCCAACTGCTCCGAGGTGCGGGCCGCGGGTGCCGCGCCCATCCGTACCGGTGACCCCGGCTACGGACGCCACCTCGACCGGGACGGCGACGGCGTCGCCTGCGAGTGAGACATGGGCCGAGCCGCATTCCCGGTGGCCGTCAGCGGCGGGGGATGTCGGCCTCCGGCCACCGGGAATGGGCAGGGCTGCGGCGGCCGGGAGGGACGACCCGGCCGCCGGTTCATGGAGTGGAATGAATTCCAGAAGGATTCCCCCGCATTCGGGAATTCATCAGGTCCGGATTCTGTAACGGAATGATGAGTTTCTCGTATCAGACCGCCTTCTTGACGAGCTTTCCGTCGGCCGCGACCACGAACCACTCGCCGTCCAGGCCCTGCCCGTTGACGTCTCCGGCGGTCGCGTCGCCGACGTAGTAGTACAACGGCCAGTCCCCGTACACCGCCTGCTCGGCCCCCTCGCCGAGCTTCGCCTCCGTGAGGAGGTCCGGCTGTACGCCGGTGCCCGCGGTGACGTCCTTGGCGGAGGTCAGGGCCGGCCAGACCGCGATGCAGTCGGAGTCGCACCTGCTGCTTCCGGGCTTGTCCTTGGTGAATCCATACAGCGTACGGCCCGATTCGTCGACGAGGATCTTGCCGACCGGTGAGTCCGCGATCTTGATGACGGCGCCCGCTGCGGGCTTTGCGGCGCCCCCGGCCGCCGCGCCCGGCTCCGGGTCCGACGCCCCGTCCGAGCCGCCGCACGCGCTGAGCGTGAGCAGCGCGAGGGCGGCGGCGGAGACGGCGGCGGGCATGGTGAAGCGGTTCCTGCTCATGGTTGTTCCCCCGGTTGTTGGGTGTGCCGTGGTCTGCCCGGTTGTACGACGGCAACTGATCGGTGGTTCAACTGAATTGGAGAAATTTCGCGTTGAACAACCCGCGCCGGAGACGCGTACCTCCATGCGACCGACCCGACCAGTCGGCCTCAACGGGAGGAACAAGAACAATGAACAAGCGATTCATTTCTGTGGCGGCAAGTGCAATGGTGCTCGGTGTTGCGGGTGTTACTCCCGCAGTCGCTCACGGGGGCGGCCACGGCAACGGACACAGCACTCAGCAGGGCGGAAGCAGCAGCGCAGCGAGCACGTTCACCAAGCCGTCCACGGGACGCGCCCTCACCTTCGCCGCCGAGCTGTCGGGCGCCAACGAGGTGCCCGTCGCGGGCGGGCCCGCGGTCAACGACCCGGACGGCAAGGCCGTCGCGCTGGTGAAGGTGAAGGGCGACCGGGTCACCTTCGCCCTCCGGTGGAAGGGCTTCGTGCCGAGCCTCGGGCACATCCACCAGGGTGCGGTCGGGAAGAACGGCGAGGTCAAGGTGCCGCTGTTCGGTACGGCGATGCCCGACTCCGTGCACTCCGCGGCCGGACAGGTGGCCCTCACGGACGCCGAGCTGGCGCGCGACATCCGTAACGACCCCGCCGGCTTCTACGTGAACCTGCACAGCGCGGAGTTCCCGGGCGGTGCCGTACGGGGGCAGCTCAAGCCGCTGCACAAGAACATCAACCCGCTGGACATCATCAAGGGCGGCAAACTGCGGGCGCTGTCCAACGGGGCCCAGGAAGTGCCGAAGAACGACGCCTCCAAGGTCGGCGACCCGGACGGGCACGCGGTGACGTTCATCCACCCCAAGGGCACGGACGTCGACTACTCGCTCGCCTGGATCAACCTCAAGAGCCCGACCAAGGGGCACATCCACAAGGGCGCGTTCGGCAAGAACGGCGACGTCGTCTTCGACTTCTTCAACCGGCCCGTGCCGGACGGGGTGTTCGCCGTCTCCGGCAGGATCACGGGCCAGAACCCGGACGTCGTCCAGCGCGTCCGCGCCAATCCGCGCAACTACTACTCCAACATCCACACCGCCGAGTTCGCCGACGGCGCGGTCCGCGGGCAGCTCTTCCACTGACAGATCCCCCGCGCACGTGCGTGCCGGGTGAGGGGCGGTGCGGTGGGCGTACGGCGGTCCGGTTACGGAGCCGTCCCGGGGGGCGTTGAACACATCCGCGCCGCCGCCCGTACTCCATCACACCTCCCCTGAGTGTCTGGGCGGGTGACGGGTCAGGAAGGGGCCCGTCACCCGCCCAGCGCGTGTGCCACGGTGTAGATCAGCAGCCCGGCGAGCGCACCGACGACCGTGCCGTTGATCCGGATGAACTGAAGGTCCCGTCCGATGTGCGCCTCGATCTTGCGCGAGGTGTGCTCGGCGTCCCAGCTCGCGACGGTGTCCGAGATCAGCGAGGTGATCTCGGCGCGGTACGTCGTGACCACGTACACCGCGGCGTCCTCGATCCACCCCTCCAGCTTCGCCTGGAGCCGGCCGTCGGAGGCGAGGCGCGCCCCCAGGGACAGCAGCGAGGAGCGGGCCCGCAGCCGCAGCTCGCTGCGGTCGTCCTCGGCCGCCGACATGATCATGGCGCGTACGGAGGACCACGCGGACGCGATCACGTCCTGGACCTCGGAGCGGGCCAGCAGGTCCGACTTCATCCGCTCCACGCGGGCGCGGGTGTCCGTGTCCGACTGGAGGTCGGCGGCGAAGTCCGTCAGGAAGCGGTCGATCGCGCCGCGGGCCGGGTGGCCGGGCATGTCCCGCATCTCGGTCACGAACCGCAGCAGCTCCCGGTACACCCGCTCGCCGACCTTCCGGTCGACGAACCGCGGGGTCCAGCCGGGGGCGCCGCCCTCGACGGCATCCATCACGGAGTCCGAGTGCAGGACCAGCCAGTCGTGCGCACGGGCGCAGACGAGGTCGACGGCGCGGTGGTGAGCGCCGTCCGCCACCACCTTCTGAAGGGTCTTGCCGACGCCGGGCGCGATCTCGGCGTTGTCCGCGCGCCGGGTGATCGCCTCGGCGACGACGGCCTGGACGTCGGAGTCCCGGAGGACGGTGAGCGCGCCGCGCAGCGCGGTGGAGAGTTCGGCGGTGACGCGGTCGGCGTGGGCGGGCTCGGCGAGCCAGGAACCGAGGCGGCCGCCGATGCCGAGGGCGCGCAGACGGGCGCGCACGACGTCCCCGGAGAGGAAGTTCTCGCCGACGAAGGAGCCGAGCGAGGCGCCGAGCTGGTCCTTCTTGTTGGGGATGATCGCGGTGTGCGGGATGGGGATGCCGAGCGGGTGGCGGAACAGCGCGGTGACGGCGAACCAGTCGGCGAGGGCACCGACCATGCCGGCCTCCGCAGCGGCCGCGACATAGCCGGTCCATGGGCCGGCGCCGGCCTTGCCCGCCCAGGTGGCGAGGGCGAAGACGATGGCGACGAAGACGAGCAGCCCGAGCGCGGTGAGCTTCATGCGCCGTACGCCGCGCTGCTTCTCCTCGTCGGCCTCGGTGTACGCGAATCCGGGGAGCGTGGTCCGGGTCCGGGTGCGGGCGCCGCGGCCCGGCGGAACCCGCGCCCCGGGGGTCGCTCCGGAGGCCCGCCCGGAGGTCGCGGCGTCGTCGCTCGAAGAACCCGCCACGGACCCCTTCGAGCCCGGCGCGACGTCCGGAGAGCCCGGCGTCGAGCCTGCGGAGCCCGCCGCACCATCCGCCGAGCCCGCGGAGCCCGCCGCACCGCCCGCCGAGCCAACTGAGCCCGCCGCACCGTCCGAACTCGCCGGCCCGTCCGCAGAGCCCTCCGAACTCGTCGCGGCGCCCCGGGAAGCCTGTGCGCCCCCGATCGCGCCGCCCGCACCAGCCGTACGCTCCTTTCGCCCCGCGCCGCCCCCTCCCCCGGCCCGGCAGCCTGCCCCGGCCGCTGCGCGCGGGCGTCCTCCCCGCCCGCGGCCGCAGTGGCCTGCGTCTTCTCCGGATCGTCCGGTCCATCTCGCTCTGTGTGGTTCATCCGCTCCACCCGTCCGCGCGCACCCCGTACGCATAGTCCCTACCCCAGGTACTCCTGGGGCGCATCACGAGTTCCCACGCCATATCGGATGATGTGTTCATGAACATGCGTCGCGGATACGCGACTCTCGCCGGCGTCACCGCCGTCATCGTCCTCATCTGCAGCGCGATATACCTCGGAGTCGAGGCAGCCCAGGGCCGCACCGCCGTCCGGACGGCCGTGGGCTCACCCGCCGTCTGGGTCGGGACCTGGGCCGCCGCGCCCGTGCAGGCCGACCTCCAGGACACCGCCCGCGGCGACCGGTCCGTACGCAACGTCGTACACACCAGTATCGGCGGGTCGGCCGCCCGGCTCACGCTCTCCAACCTCGCCGGACGCGAGCCGCTGCACATCGCCCGGGTCTCCCTCGCGCTGCGCGCGGGCACGACCGCCGCGGCCGTGCCCGGCACCCTGCGGCGGGTGACGTTCCGCAAGGCGGAGGCCGTCACGATCGCCCCGGGCGGGCAGTTCGTCAGCGACCCGGTCACACTGGGGATCCCGTACGACGGTGATCTGCTGGTGAGCATCCACACACCGGCCGACGGGCCGGTCACTCTCCACCCGCGGGCCCGGCAGACCTCGTACCTCGCCGACGGCGACCGTACGGACGACGTCTCCGGGGGCTCCTACACCGAGCAGACCTTCGCCTGGCGGCATCTGACCGCCGTCGACGTGCTGACCCAGGACGTCCGGGGCGCCGTGGTCACCATCGGGGACTCGATCACCGACGGGGTGACCTCCACCATCGACACCAACCGCCGCTGGCCGGACCGGCTCTTCGAGCGGCTGAACGCCCATGGCACCGAGCAGTTCGCCGTGGTCAACCAGGGCATCAGCGGCAACCGTCTCCTGCTCGAAGGGCGCGGCCCCAGCGCACTCGCCCGCTTCGACCGCGATGTGCTCGCGCGGCCGGGCGTACGGACCGTGATCGTCGCGATCGGCATCAACGATCTGCTGCGGGCCTCCTACGAGCCGGACGCGGCCTCGGTCACGGCAGGGCTCACCCAGCTGGCCCGCCGGGCGCAGGCCCGCGATCTGCGCGTCCTGGGGGCGACCCTGCTGCCTTGCGCGGGGCACCACCGCTGCACCCGCGCCGTCCAGGAGGCGCGGCAGGACATCAACGCCGCCGTCCGCAGCGGGCGGATCTTCGACGCGGTCGTCGACTTCGACCGGGCGCTGCGGGATCCGTACGCACCGGGCCGACTGCTGCCCCGGTACGACTCGGGGGACCATCTGCACCCGAGTGACGCGGGCTTCGCGCGCATGGCGAGGGCGGTGGACCCGGCGCGACTCTGAGACGCCGGGCCGTACGGGCGGGCGGAGGCGCGTCACCACGGTGGACGCGCCCGGCTCCAAGCCACCGACCCGGAAACCCCCTCCGGCACCCGGCGCGGGGCCCGGCTCAGCAACTCAGTTCCACGAGGACCCGGCTCGGCCGCGTCCCAGCGCGCCAGACCCGCCCCGCCGGGGGCCGAACTCCCCCAGAAATCAGCCCAGTTCCTTGCGGTCGCCCCCGTCGCCCTTCTTCAGCCGGCCGCTCTCGCCGCCCTGCTCCAGGCGCTCCCGCTCCGCCGCGCGTTCCGCCTTGAGCCGCTGCTTCTCTGCCTTGCGGAGCTTGCGCTCGACGCCCACGCCGCCCATCAGCGCGAAGCCGGTGATCCGTACGCGCGGTGCCGTCGGGTCGGGCTCCGACTCGCCGTCGCCCTCCTCGCCGAAGCCGCCCATGAAGCCGATGCCGTTGACCTCGACGTTCAGGTCGGGCGGTACGACGATGTGGACCCCGCCCATGATGGCGAAGCAGCGGATCACGGCCTCCCGGTCCTCGAACCGCGCCTCGCGCAGGTCGAGTTCGCCGCCACCCATCATCGTGAAGCTGGTGAACAGCCGCGGGACCGTCCAGGTGCCCTTGCGGCTGAAACCGCCCCAGAACGCGAACGCACCCTTGGAGGTGCCCGGCCCGCCGATGCGGTCGGCCCACCGTCCGGAGCCTGCCGCCACCACGGGGGCCGCCGCCGCGGCGCCCGTCAGCGGGAGGTCGCTGACCAGGGGCACCAACTCACCGTGCGTACGGGCCTTGTAGGCGGCGTCGAGGCGTTCCTCGAACTCCTCCATGTCCAGCCGCCCCTCCGCCACCGCGTCTCGGAGCCGTTCGGCAATCCGTTCGCGCTCGGCGTCGGAGGCGCGCATCTCAGGGAGTTCGCTCATGCGGGCAGAATATCCAGCGCGGGGCCCGGCTCCCAGCGGTGGGGCTACAAGCCCGGGCGCTCGGCATACATTTTGGCGATCACGGCCTCGATGTCCGGCTCGCGGACCGACAGATCGACCACGGGGTACTTGTCGGCGAGCGCGGCCACCAGGGGCGCGGCCGACTGGGACGCGGGGAACGCGAGCCACTGGCGGGGTCCCTCGACCTTGACCGTACGCGCCGATTCCAGCACCACCGGCGGCAGTTCGCGCTCCAGGTCGACCACCAGCGTCCGCTCGCTCTCGCCGATCTCGTGCAGCCCGGCGAGCGCTCCGTCGTACATCAGCCGGCCGTGGTCGATGACCATCACGCGCTTGCACAGCTGCTCGATGTCGGTCAGATCGTGGGTGGTCAGCAGGACGGTGGTGCCGCGTTCGGCGTTCAGGTCGAGCAGGAACTCACGGACCTTCGCCTTGGAGATCACGTCGAGTCCGATGGTCGGCTCGTCGAGGTAGAGCACCTCGGGATCGTGCAGCAGAGCGGCCGCGATGTCGCCGCGCATACGTTGTCCGAGGGAGAGCTGGCGTACGGGCACGTCCAGAAGGTCGGCCAGATCGAGGAGTTCGACGCAGCGGTCGAGATTGTCGCGAAAGCGCCGGTCGGGTACGCGGTACATCCGGTGCACGAGCCGGTACGAGTCCTTCAGCGGAAGGTCCCACCACAGGGTGGTGCGCTGGCCGAAGACGACGCCGATCCGCTGGGCGAGCCGGGTGCGCTCGCGGGAGGGGTCGATACCGGCGACCCGCAGCCGTCCGGCGCTGGGGGTGAGGATGCCGGTGAGCATCTTGATGGTGGTGGACTTCCCGGCGCCGTTGGGCCCGATGTAGCCGACCATCTCGCCGCGCGGCACCCGGAAGCTGATCCCGTCGACGGCCCGCACCTGGTGCTTCTCGCGGCGCAGCCGGCCGGCCTTGCGGCGTACGTCGAAGACCTTCTCGATGCCGTCGAGTTCGATGAAGGCGGCGGTCTCGGCGGTCCTCGTCGTCGCCGCACGGCCCGTACTCCCCGTGGCCCGCGTGCTCTTGGTGCTCTCCGTGCTCTCCGTGCTCTCCACAGTTCAGCTCCCTGTGCTCCGGTACGAACGGAGCCCGACCCGCCACGCGAACCCCGCCAGCCGGCAGCACACGGCGGCGACCACCGGCGGCAGGAAGGCGAGCCAGTGGGGCAGGTCGAGCGGATAGGGCCGCCCCAGCACGTACAGCGCGGGCAGCCAGTTGACGAAGGCGAGGGGCACCACAAAGGTCACCCCGCGCACCAGGTCCTGGGCGAAGAGCGTCGGCGGATACTGCAGAAGGGTGTTGCCGCCGTACGTGAACGAGTTCTGCACCTCGGACGCGTCCTGCGCCCAGAACTGGAAGGCGCCCCCGGCCACGAAGACCGAGGAGAAAATGGCCGCTCCGCTGAGCAGCATCATCGGCACCATCAGAACCCGCAGGGGCGTCCAGTCGACGTCCACGGTCAGCAGTCCGTAGCCGAGGACCAGCAGCCCCTGGGTGATCCGGCCGAGGCGGCGCAGTGCGAACCGGTCGGCCGCGACCTGGGCGAGCACCGGCGCGGGGCGTACCAGGAGGACGTCGAGTGTGCCGTCGCGCACCCGGCGGCCGAGGCGGTCCATCGAGCCCATGACGAGGTCGGCGATACCGAAGGCGGTGCCGGTCGCCCCGTACAGGAGGGCGATCTCACCCAGGGAGTAGCCGCCCAGCGCGTCGACGTGCGAGAACATCAGCAGGATCGCGACGAAGTCGAAGGCGGTGGCCGCGAGGTTCCCGAAGGCCGTCAGCAGGAAGGACGTGCGGTAGGTCATCGTGGAGCGGATCCACATCGCGGCGATCATGCGGTAGGTCCGCAGACCGGCGGTGAGCGTCTCAACCACCTTGGACCACCACCCTGCGGGTCGCGACGGACTGGAGGGCGCGCCCGGCGCCGAGCAGCGCCACGGCCCAGCCGCACTGGAAGGCGTAAGCGCCCAGCAGTCCCCAGCCGGTGTGCTTGCCGAGGAAGACGTCGGCGGGAACCTGGAGCAGCGAGGACCAGGGCAGGGCCCGGGCGATGTCGCCGAGGGTGCCGGGGAAGAGGTTGAGCGGCAGCAGCATCCCGGAGAAGAACAGGCCCGCGAGCCAGCAGATCTGGATCACACCGCCGCCGTCCATCAGCCAGAACGCGGAGAGGGCGACCAGGAAGCGCAGGGCGAAGCTCACGACCACGCCGAGCGTCACCGAGACGAGGAAGGCGATCCAGGTCAGCGGGGAGCCCGGCAGCGCCAGGTCGAAGGCGAGCGCGCCGAGGATCATGGGGACGATGCCGCGGCCCATCAGATGGAAGGCGGCCCGGCCCAGGTCGCCCGCGAGCCACCACAGTTGGAGGTCGGCGGGCCGGTAGAGGTCGATCGCGATGTCGCCGGTGCGGATGCGTTCGATCATCTCGTCCTCGAAGCCGCCGCCCATCATGGCGCAGGTCATCAGCAGCGCCTGGCCGAGCCACACAAAGGTCAGCGCCTGCGAGACGTCGTATCCGCCGAGGTGGGGGCGCTGGTCCCACAGAGCGATATAGGTGTACGCCATGATGAAGCCGAAGACGGTGTTGGTGAACACTCCTGCCGCCGTCGCCACCCGGTACGTCGCATAGCGCCGGAACCCACCGACGGCAACGACCGCATACAGCCGCACGTCTCCCCCTCCGCCCGGTGACGCCAGACAAAAGCGGCGACACCAAAGCGCCCGACCCTAGCCGGGCCCCGAGACCCGCCGCGAGCCCTTTTCCGGGCGCGGGGTCCGAAAACCGTCCCCCGGAGAGATGCAGCGTTCTGTCGGTTCCGAGGGATATGCATGCGAAAAGGGCAGTATGGCCGTATGAGTGTGGAGCCGCAGCACGGCTGGAACCCCAGGGACGCGACCGCCGTCGGGCCGCCGCCCCTCCCGGAGAAGAACCATCGCAGGCGGACGGGCTTCCGCCGGCTCCTCCCCACCTGGCGGATGCTGCTCGGCGGAATCCTCCTCGTCGCCCTGCTGCTGATCGGCGGCTTCCTCGCCGGCTATCTGCTCGTCGACATCCCGCCCGCCAACGCCGCGGCCACCTCCCAGTCCAATGTCTACCTCTACGAGGACGGCAGCCAGATCGCCCGCGACGGCGAGGTCAACCGCGAGAACGTGAAACTCGCGCAGGTCCCGCTGACGGTCCAGCGGGCCGTACTGGCCGCCGAGGACCGGGACTTCTACTCCGAGCGCGCCGTCGACCCGAAGGCCATGGTCCGCGCCGCCTGGAACACCGTCACCGGCAAGGGCCGGCAGTCCGGCTCCACGATCACCCAGCAGTACGTCAAGAACTACTACCTGGGCCAGGAGCAGACGGTCTCGCGGAAGTGGAAGGAGTTCTTCATCGCGATCAAGCTCGGCCGCGAGCAGAGCAAGAGCGAGATCCTCGAGGGCTACCTCAACACCAGCTACTTCGGGCGCAACGCGTACGGCATCCAGGCCGCGGCCCAGGCCTACTACGACAGGGACATCGAGGAGATCGACACCGCCCGCGGCGCCTATCTCGCCTCGCTGCTCAACGCCCCGAGCGCCTACGACGTCGCCACCCACCCCGAGAACCGGGCCGCCGCGCTCGGCCGCTGGAACTACACGCTCGACGGCATGGTCAAGAAGAGGTGGCTGAGCCCGGCCGACCGCGCCGCGCTCACCTTCCCCGTCCCCGAGCGGGCCAAGCCCGCGACCGGTCTGTCCGGGCAGCGCGGCTACATCGTCCAGGCCGTCGAGGACTACCTCACCGGCAACGACATCATCGACGAGAAGACGCTGGCCGTCGGCGGCTACCGGATCACCACCACACTGGAGCGCGCCAAGCAGACCGCCCTCACCGAGGCGGTCGACGACCAGGTGACGTCCAAGCTGAGCGACACCCGCAAGGCCGACCGCAACGTCCGCGTCGGCGGCGCGTCCATCGACCCCGCCTCAGGCAAGGTCGTCGCCCTGTACGGCGGCGTCGACTACACCCGCCAGTACGTCAACAACGCCACCCGCCGCGACTACCAAGTCGGCTCCACCTTCAAGCCGTTCGTCTTCACCTCCGCCGTCGAGAACGGCTCGGTCAACCAGGACGACCGCCCCATCACGCCCAACACCGTCTACGACGGCACCGACCGGCGTACGGTCGAGGGCTGGAGCGGCAAGCCGTACGCCCCCGAGAACGAGGACGGCCACTCCTACGGCCCCATCACCGTCCGCACCGCCACCGACAAGTCGGTCAACGCGGTCTACGCGCAGATGGCCATGGACGTCGGCCCGGCCAGGGTCAAGCAGACCGCGGTCGACCTCGGTATCCCGGCGAGCACCCCGGACCTCACGGCCTCGCCGTCCATCGCCCTCGGCCCCGCGACGGCCAGCGTGCTCGACATGACGAAGGCGTACGCCACGCTCGCCAACCACGGCCGGCACGGCACCTACACCCTGGTCCAGCGGGTCACCAAGGACGGACAGCAGGTGCGGCTGCCGAAGAAGAGCGCCGGACAGGTCGTCAGCCGGGAGGCCGCCGACACGACTACCTCGATCCTGCAGAGCGTGGTCGAAGGCGGCACCGGGACGGCAGCACAGTCCGCCGGCCGCCCGGCGGCGGGCAAGACCGGGACCGCCGAGGAGGACAAGGCCGCCTGGTTCGCGGGCTACACCCCGCAACTGGCCACCGTGGTCGCGGTGATGGGCCAGGATCCCGTGACCGGCGCACAGAAACCGCTGTACGGGGCGCTGGGACTGCCGCGGATCAACGGCGGCGGGGCGCCGGCGAAGATCTGGGGCCAGTTCACCGGAACCGCCCTGGAGGGCTCCGAGATCGTGGAGTTCGACCTGGAGCTGGAGGAGGGCGCGCAGGAGGAGCTGCCGCCGTCCGAGACGGAGTCCCCGTCCGAGTCCTCACCGGCGTCGCAGTCCCCCGGGCAGACACCGTCGCCCGGGGGAAGCCCGAGCACGACGCCGGGACCGGGGATCGGCGAACCGACGGGCGCGGGTCAGACCGCGGGTGAGACAGGGGGTCAGACCGCGGGGACGCCCCCCGGCGGCGATACCCGAGGCGGCACCGGCGGCGACGAAGGCACCGCGGGACGGCCCGGCGGACAGACGGGCGGAGGCGGGACCGGCGGCGGCACCGGAGGAGCGACGACCGGCGGGGCCTCGGACAGCCGGCCCACCGGCGCCGGCGGCGACCCGGGCGGCGGCGGCGGGGGCGCGGGCAGCACCCCCAGCCGGCTCGTCCGCCCGCAGTGACCGAAACCGCCGCGGTCCACCTCGATGAGCCGAGGTCCCATCCCTCCGGTCCACCTCGATGAGCCGAGGTCGCCGTCACCCCCCCTCAGTGACCCGAGGTCGCCTCCACCGAAGCCTCAGTGACCCGAGGTCGCCTTCAGGCCGACCACCGCGACCAGCAGCAGACAGACGAAGAAGATCCGGGCGGCGGTCACCGGTTCATGGAGCACGATCATGCCGACCACGGCGGCACCCGCCGCGCCGATGCCGACCCACACCCCGTACGCCGTGCCGATGGGCAGCGTCCGGGCGGCGTGCGAGAGCAGCAGCATGCTGGCGACGATCCCGAGACCGGTGAACACGCTCGGCCACAGCCGGGTGAACCCGTCGGTGAACTTCATCCCGATCGACCAGCCGACTTCGAGCAGACCGGCGACAACAAGCAGAACCCAGGCCATGACGGCACCTCCGAGACGCGGAATTCAACGGGGTGCGTCGTCTTTGCCAGCCCGGTACGGCGCGTCTCGTCGGGGTGTCTCCACGGTAGCAAAGGGCAGACAGAAGGGCCGGTGACCTCGGTCACCGGCCCTCTCGTCGCTACGGACCCACGCGGCTCGGCAGAGCTACAGGTAGAGCCCGGTGGAGTCCTCGGAGCCCTGGAAGCGGTCGGCCGCCACGGCGTGCAGATCCCGCTCACGCATCAGCACGTACGCCACACCCCGCACCTCGACCTCGGCACGGTCCTCGGGGTCGTACAGCACCCGGTCCCCCGCCTCCACGGTCCGTACGTTCTGCCCGACCGTCACCACTTCGGCCCACGCGAGGCGCCGGCCGACCGCCGCCGTCGCCGGGATGACGATGCCACCGCTGGAACGCCGCTCGCCCTCCGGGATGTCGGTCCGCACCAGTACGCGGTCGTGCAGCATCCGGATGGGCAGCTTGTCGTGCTGCTGACTGGGCTCATGGCTGTTGGCGCTCACACCTCGAACCTACCTGCCCTGGGGGCGGTTCGTACGCCCGAGGGTCACCCGCGGCGCCGGCGCGCGGACAGGGTGAGGAGCCCCACCAGGCCCACGACCACCACGGCCACCGGAACGAGCCGCTCCAGGCGCGGTGCGCCGTCCTCGCGGACGAACTGGGCCCGCACGTCGAACACCGTACGGTTCACCGCCACGAAGGCGCGGCCCGCAGTCCGGTCCACCGTGGAGGCAACCTTCGCCTTCGCGTCGCCGATGACCGTCTTCGGGTGCACTCGCACACCGATCTCGTCCAGCGTCTCGGCAAGCTGGTCGCGCCGGCGGACGATGTCCGCCTCGATCTGCGCAGGGGTCCTCGCGTCCGACACCGCGCTGCCTCCGTCGTCGTGTCCGGTAGTCCTTCCTCGACAGTCTGTCAGCTCGGCGGCCCCCGCACCCCACGGCACCCCCATTACGCTCGACGGCGTACATCCGCACGCCTTCCGAGGAGAACCATGAGCGAGCGACTCCAGCCCGGCGACCCCGCACCCGACTTCACCCTGCCCGACGCCGACGGCAACGAGGTCTCGCTGGCGGCGCACAAGGGCCGGAAAGTGATCGTCTACTTCTACCCGGCGGCGCTCACCCCCGGCTGCACCAAGCAGGCCTGCGACTTCACCGACAATCTGGAGCTGCTGACGGGCGCTGGATACGACGTCATCGGCGTGTCGCCGGACAAGCCGGAGAAGCTCGCGAAGTTCCGCGACAAGGAGAGCCTGAAGGTCACGCTGGTGGGCGATCCGTCGAAGGAGACCCTGGAGGCCTACGGCGCCTTCGGCGAGAAGAAGCTGTACGGCAAGACCGTGACCGGGGTCATCCGCTCGACGATCGTCGTCGACGAGGAGGGCAAGGTCGAGCGGGCGCTCTACAACGTCAAGGCCACCGGCCATGTCGCAAAGATCATCAAGGATCTCGGCATCTGAGCCACCCGCACCCGTCGGCAGCTGTGTGACCGAGGTCCCCGTCACAGGGGACCTCGGTTTCAGGCGGCCCCGGTTTGCAGGCGCCACGATCGAGAAGGTGTTCTTCTGGACTTCAGCACCCAGGAGAGGAACCCGTTCATGGCGGCCACCGGCCCGGAGACACCGGTCGATCCCCAGGCGGTCAGACGCCACCGGATACTTTTCCGCACCATCGCCAAGCGGAAGAACCCCAAGCTCAGGCGTACGGACATCACCGTCACCGACGAGGCGGCGGTCAAGCGGGCCACGAAGGCGGCATCGCTCGGTAACGCCATGGAGTGGTTCGACTTCGGGATCTACAGCTATCTGGCAGTGACCCTGGGGCATGTCTTCTTCCCCTCCGAGAACGACACCGCGCAGCTGCTCTCCTCCTTCGCGACCTTCGCCGTCGCCTTCCTCGTCCGGCCGCTGGGCGGCATGTTCTTCGGCCCGATGGGCGACCGGATCGGCCGCAAGAAGGTCCTCGCGCTGACGATGATCCTCATGGCGATCGGCACGCTCGCGATCGGCCTGATCCCCTCGTACGCATCGATCGGCTTCTGGGCCCCGGTCCTGCTGATCTTCTTCCGCCTGGTCCAGGGCTTCTCCACCGGCGGTGAGTACGGCGGCGCCTCCACCTTCATCGCGGAGTACGCGCCCGACAAGCGCCGGGGGTACTTCGGCAGCTTCCTGGAGTTCGGCACGCTCGCGGGCTACGTCGGCGCGGCCGGCCTGGTGACCCTTCTGACGGCGTGGCTCGGCTCCGACACCATGGAGGCCTGGGGCTGGCGCCTGCCGTTCCTGGTGGCGGGCCCGCTCGGCCTGGTCGGTCTGTATCTGCGGCTGAAGCTGGACGAGACGCCGGCGTTCAAGAAGCTGGAGGACGAGAGCGCGCACGCGTCGGAGGCCGCCGACACGATCGAGACGTCGACGAAGGACGACCTTGCCAAGATCTTCCGGGTGTACTGGCCGACGCTGATCCTGTGCATCGCCCTGGTCGGCGCGTACAACGTCACGGACTACATGCTGCTGTCGTACATGCCGACGTATCTGTCGGACGAACTCGGCTACAGCGAGACCCACGGTCTGCTGATCCTGCTGGGCGTCATGGTCCTGCTGATGCTGATGATCAACCAGGTGGGCAAGCTGAGCGACCGCTTCGGCCGGAAGCCACTGCTGATGGCGGGCATGCTCGGCTTCCTCGTCCTCTCACTTCCCGCGTTCCTGCTGATCGGCCAGGGCAGCATCCCGGCGATCGTCGCGGGCATGCTGATGCTGGGACTGTCGCTGCTCTGCCTGCTCGGCACGATGTCCGCGGCCCTCCCCGCGCTGTTCCCCACACCGGTCCGCTACGGCTCCCTGTCCGTCGGCTACAACCTGTCGGCGTCGCTCTTCGGCGGGACGACCCCGCTGGTGATCACGGCGCTGATCAGTGTCACGGGCAGCAATCTGATGCCGGCGTACTACGCGATGGCGGCGGCGCTGGTGGGTGTGATCGCGGTGGCGTGCATGAAGGAGACGGCCCAGAAGCCACTGGACGGCTCGCCTCCGGCGGTGGGCACGAAGGAGGAGGCGGCGGAACTGGTCCACGCGCAGGTGGCGGAGCCGAAATTCTGACCTGCTGACGGGGCCGACGTGGCTGGGGAAGGGCCCGCACCGGACGACGCGGTGCGGGCCCTTCTGCGTGCGCGTCTCTCTTCCGCTCTGTGTGTCCGTCTCTCTTGCGCGATCGGGTGTGACTCCCCGACGGATGGTTCGTTGGTCAGTGCGAGGGGCGAACGGACAGCCGGATCGGGGAGGGGCAATGGCAGCGAGGTATACGCGGGAACTGCTCGCGGAGGCGGTCGCCGCGACACACGGTTGGGCATCGCTGATGCGGCACCTGGGGCTCAAGGAGAGCGGCGGTCAGCGGCGGGTCCTTCAGGAGAAGGTCGCGGAACTGGGCCTGGACACCAGCCACTTCAGCCGGCGCATCCCCTGGCGCAAGTACCCGGACGAAGTCATAGCCGCTGCTGTGGCGTCGTCGGGCACGCTGCGTGAGGTGGTGTGCAAGCTCGGCATGACTCCTGCCCCCGGCGCGATGACGCACATCGGACGGCGAATCGATGCCTCCGGGATCGACATCCGTCACTTCAAGGGCGTGGGCCGCCGGCCGGTGGACCTGCCCTGCACGTTCGATGAACTGGCCGCTGCGGCCCACGGCAGCGGGAGCATCCGCGACCTGATCCAGGAACTCGGCGTACTGGACGACCGCCGGACCCGCGCGGCCCTGCGGCGCGTGCTCAAGGAACAGGGCATCGGCACCGGTCACTTCCGCCATGCGCGCGTCGTCGTCCCGGAGAAGGCGCTGCGGGCGGCTGTGCCGAAGGCGACCGGTTATGCCGAGGTGATGCGCCTTCTGGGCCTGACCGTGAACGCCACGAACCACCGGCGGATACGGCGTACGGTCGCCCGGCTCGGGCTCGACACGTCCCACTTCGCACGGCGTCCTTGGGCCTCGGGGCGTCCGGCGGCGCCTCGCCGTGTCGCGCCGGATGTACTGCGCGTCGGTGCGGCCGGTTCCGCGCGGGTGACGAGGGAGCGGCTGCACCGGGCGCTTCAGGAGATCGGCGTCCCCTACCGGTGTGTGTCGTGCGGCAACCCGGGCGAGTGGCTCGGGCGGCCGGTCACCCTCCAGATCGATCACATCAGCGGGGACTGGCTCGACAACCGTGCCGCGAACCTCCGTTACCTCTGCCCGAACTGCCACGCCCTGACCGACACATGGTGCCGCGGCCGTGGGAAGAAACGCCCGGTCCGCGCCTGATTCCCGGTGTCCCGTGAAGCTGCTCGCCGGTTACCATGGCAGGCGGCTCGCGGCGGTGGCGCAGCTGGTTGACGCAGCAGACTTAGGATCTGTGGCCCGTGAAACGGCTTGAGGGTTCGAATCCCTTCCGCCGCACCCTGAACGGCCTGTGAATCGCGCTGATTCACAGGCCGTTTCTGTGTCCGGTCCGGTCCGGCGACAGGGCGGTCAGCCCAGCAGCTCCCGCACCACCGGAACCAGCGCCCGGAACGCCTTCCCCCGGTGGCTGATCGCGTTCTTCTCGGCCGGGGTCAGTTCCGCGCAGGTGCGCTTCTCGCCGTCCGGCTGGAGGATCGGGTCGTAGCCGAAGCCGCCCGTGCCCTGCGGGGTGTAGCGCAGCGTGCCCCGCAGTTGGCCCTCGACCACCCGCTCCGTGCCGTCGGGCAGGGCGAGTGCGGCCGCGCAGGCGAAGTGGGCGCCCCGGTGCGCGGGGGCGATGTCGGAGAGCTGGGCCAGCAGCAGGCGGAGGTTGGCGGCGTCGTCGCCGTGGGTGCCCGCCCAGCGGGCGGAGAAGATGCCGGGGGCGCCGCCGAGGACGTCGACGCAGAGTCCCGAGTCGTCGGCGACGGCCGGCAGCCCGGTGGCCCGCGCCAGCGCGTGGGCCTTGAGCAGGGCGTTCTCGGCGAAGGTGACGCCGGTTTCCCTGACGTCCGGGATGTCGGGGTACGCATCCGCGCCGACGAGGTCATGTGGCAGACCCGCGTCGGCGAGGATGGCCCTGAGTTCGGTGATCTTCCCGGCGTTGCGGGTGGCGAGGATGAGACGGGTCATGCCCCCGATTATCCGGGCGTGCAGACCTTGCCGATCTCGGCGGCAGCGTTCGTGACCGGTGTGATGTCCGGAGTGGCGTCGCCGCCCTCGATCGCCTTGCGGACGTTGCCGACCCCGGTGTTGAGGTCGTCGACGGCCTTGCTCAGGTCGGCGTTGTCCGTCTTGTCGCCGAGGCTGTCGAGTTCCCGGTCGATGTCGTCGAGTGCCTCACGTGCCTGGGTGGGATCGTCGGCGGCGGTGGAGACGGCTTTCTGGAGCTTGTCGACGCTGGTGGCGATGGCGTCGGCCGTCTCGACGCAGTCGAGAGCCTTGTCGAGTGCGCTGCAGCCGACGGTGATCGGTATGACCAGTGCGGCAGTGGCGAGTGTGAGTGCGATGCGGCGGCGCGCAAGCATGGAACGGTCCCTCCCCGGATACGGCCGGGCGCACGGTTCGGCCCGTGCGCCCGTGACTTCAACGACGCCCACGAGGGCGTTCTTGGTTGCTTCTTTACTCTGCTTTACCCAGCAGTCCGATCGAGCGCCGTGCGCTGGAGCGCGGCGAGGTCGGCGCAGCCGCCGGTGGCGAGGTCGAGCAGGGCGTTGAGCTCCTTGCGGTCGAACGGCTCGGCCTCGGCGGTGCCCTGCACCTCGACGAAGCGGCCGTCGCCGGTGCAGACGACGTTCATGTCGGTCTCGGCGCGCACGTCCTCCTCGTAGCAGAGGTCGAGGAGCGGGGCGCCGTCCACGATGCCGACGCTGACGGCGGCGACGGTGCCGGTGAGCGGCTGGCGGCCGGCCTTCACCAGCTTCTTGCCCTGGGCCCAGGTGACGGCGTCGGCGAGGGCGACGTACGCCCCGGTGATCGCCGCGGTGCGGGTGCCGCCGTCGGCCTGGAGGACGTCGCAGTCGAGGACGATGGTGTTCTCGCCGAGGGCCTTGTAGTCGATGACGGCGCGCAGCGAGCGGCCGATGAGCCGGCTGATCTCGTGGGTGCGGCCGCCGATCTTGCCGCGTACGGATTCGCGGTCGCCGCGGGTGTTGGTGGAGCGCGGGAGCATCGAGTACTCGGCGGTGACCCAGCCTTCGCCGCTGCCCTTGCGCCAGCGGGGCACGCCTTCGGTGACCGAGGCGGTGCAGAAGACCTTGGTGTCACCGAAGGAGACGAGGACGGAGCCCTCGGCGTGCTTGCTCCATCCGCGCTCGATGGTGACCGGGCGGAGCTGTTCGGGGGTGCGGCCGTCGATTCGAGACATGCCGCTGAGCCTATCGGTCGCGCGGGAGGGCCCCGTTCCGGGCGGAACGGGGCCCTCTGCGTGCGGTGCCGACCGGGGTCAGCGGGTCACATCATGTCTTCGATGTCGGCGGCGATGGGGTCGGCGTCGGTGCCGATGACGACCTGGATCGCGGTGCCCATCTTGACGACACCGTGTGCGCCGGCGGCCTTGAGCGCGACCTCGTCGACCTTGGCCGGGTCGATGACCTCGGTGCGGAGACGGGTGATGCAGCCCTCGATCTCCTCGATGTTCTCGATCCCGCCGAGCCCGGCGACGATCTTCTCAGCCTTGCTGGCCATGTCTTCTCCCTGCGTTCGAAGAGCGCCCGCACAGGCGCTCCAGCGCTGCCCCGGCCCGCCATCGGTCCGTTTTGTCACGGTAACGCACGGTTGGCCCATCTTCACGGGCGAGTAACCGTGACGTACCGAAAGATGACGATCACCGGCGCCCTGTCCCGAGACCGGGCGCCGGGGTCGTACGCAACTGGTCTACACCAGTCTTCAACACCTGCCAAATACAGCATGTTCCAGGAGGACGCCGATGAGCACCGGGAGTGCGGCAGCACCTCAGCGCAACTGGTGGAACGGACTGTTCCAGGGCCTCCAGAAGGTGGGCCGGAGCCTTCAGCTCCCGGTGGCCGTCCTGCCCGCGGCCGGTCTGCTCGTCAGCCTCGGCAATCTCTTCGGCGCCTATCTGCACGGCGACTTCTGGGTGAAGACGGCCAAGGTCCTCACCCTCGGCGGCACCGCCATCCTGGACGGCGCCTTCGGTCTGCCGCTGCTGTTCTGCATCGGTGTGGCCATCGGTTTCGCGAAGAAGGCCGACGGCTCGACGGCGCTGGCCGCGGTCGCCGGGTTCCTCGTCTACTTCGGCGTGCTGAAGGCGTTCCCCATCGACGGCTCCATCACCGAACTGCTCCCGGACGGCAAACCGCAGAACCCCGGCGTCCTCGGCGGCATCCTGATCGGTCTGCTGACCGCGGTCGTCTGGCAGCGCTACCACCGCAAGAAGCTCGTCGACTGGCTCGGCTTCTTCAACGGCCGCCGGCTCGTGCCGATCATCATGGCCTTCATCTGCTGCATCCTGGGCGTGCTGTTCGGTCTACTGTGGGAGCCCGTCGGTGACGCGCTGACCGTGTTCGCGAAACAGCTGATCGGCCTCGGCGCCTGGGGCGCCGGCATCTTCGGTGTCGCCAACCGGCTGCTGATCCCGATCGGCATGCACCAGTTCCTGAACACGTTCTTCTGGTTCCAGGCCGGTGAGTTCACCAAGCCGGACGGCACGGTGGTGCAGGGCGACCTGACGCGCTTCTTCGCCGAGGACCCGTCGGCGGGGCAGTTCATGTCGGGCTTCTTCCCGATCATGATGTTCGGTCTGCCGGCCGCGGCGCTCGCGATGACCCACTGCGCCAAGCCGGAGCACCGCAAGCGGGTGGCGGGCCTGATGTTCTCGGTCGGACTCACCTCGTTCGTCACGGGCGTGACCGAGCCGATCGAGTTCTCCTTCATGTTCGCGGCACCGCTGCTCTACGGCCTGCACGCGCTGCTGACCGGTGCGTCCATGGCGATCACCTGGGCGCTCGGGGTGCATGCGGGCTTCAGCTTCTCGGCGGGTCTGATCGACTACATCGTCAACTGGCATCTGGATACGAAGCCCTGGCTCATCCTGCCGATCGGCGCATGCTTCGCGGTGGTCTACTACGTCGTCTTCCGGGTGGTGATCACGGTCTTCAACATCCCGACACCGGGGCGTGAGCCGGAGGAGCTCCAGGAGGAGATGGAGCAGGAGACGACCAAGTAGCGGCTCCGCCGGGGCGACTGGACCCCCGGTACGAATCGCCACAGAAGGCCCCTGGACCACCCGGTCCGGGGGCCTTTGTGCTGACTTCCGGCGGTATGAACCCGGCAGAAGAAATCGCAGGTTCCTTATCTATCCTTCACGTGCTACAACAGGTCTACACCACTCAGTGGTGTAGACCACGCGGCGGTCGCCGCGTTCCCCTTGAGACGCCGTCCACCCCCGTTTTTCCATGCCCGGCGGCGCCTTGCTCTCCTGGAGGAAGTTGATGTCCACGGCTAGCGCCGCCCCCGAGGCGGACAAGAAGAAACTGGGCGCCGGCGCGATGGCTGTCATGCAGCGCATCGGCCGCAGCCTGATGCTGCCGGTCGCGGTGCTCCCCGCAGCGGCGCTCCTGGTCCGGTTCGGCCAGCCCGACATGCTGGGCAAGGAGTCCTTCCCGACCTTCATCACCAAGATCGCCGGCTATATGTCGGCCGGTGGTGGCGCCCTGCTCGACAACATGCCGCTGCTCTTCGCCGTCGGCATCGCGATCGGTTTCGCCAAGAAGTCGGACGGCTCCACGGCCCTCGCCGCCGTCGCCGGTTACCTCGTCTTCAAGAACGTGCTGGCCACGTTCACCGACCCGAACCTCGACAAGGTCGCGAAGGTCGTCGACGGCAAGATAGTCATGACCGAGGCCCCGGTGGACGCCAAGGTTCTCGGCGGCGTCGTCATGGGCATCGTTGTCGCGCTGCTCTACCAGCGCTTCTACCGCACCAAGCTGCCCGACTGGGCGGGCTTCTTCGGCGGCCGCCGACTCGTCCCGATCCTGTCCGCCTTCGCGGGTCTCGTCGTCGGCATCCTCTTCGGTCTCATCTGGCCGGTCCTCGGCACCGGTCTGCACAACTTCGGTGAGTGGCTGGTCGGTTCGGGCGCGGTCGGCGCGGGCATCTTCGGTATCGCCAACCGTGCGCTGATCCCGATCGGCATGCACCACCTGCTCAACTCCTTCCCGTGGTTCCAGGCCGGTACGTACGAGGGCAAGAGCGGCGACATCGCGCGCTTCCTCGCCGGCGACCCGAGCGCCGGACAGTTCATGACCGGCTTCTTCCCGATCATGATGTTCGCCCTCCCGGCGGCCTGCCTCGCGATCGTGCACTGTGCCCGCCCGGAGCGGCGCAAGGTCGTCGGCGGCATGATGTTCTCGCTCGCGCTCACCTCGTTCGTCACCGGTGTCACCGAGCCGATCGAGTTCACCTTCATGTTCATCGCCCCGGTGCTGTACGCCCTGCACGCGGTGCTCACCGGTGTCTCCATGGCGCTGACCTGGGCGCTCGGCATGAAGGACGGCTTCGGCTTCTCGGCCGGTGCGGTCGACTTCTTCCTGAACCTCGGCATCGCGTCCAACCCGTGGGGTCTGGCCCTGGTGGGCCTCGCCTTCGCGGCGGTCTACTACGTGGTCTTCCGCTTCGCGATCACCAAGTTCAACCTGCCGACGCCGGGCCGTGAGTCCGACGAAGAGCTGGCGGAACTCCAGAAGGCCGAGGCGAAGTAGCCCACGCGCCTGGACTCGTCCGAAACGGCGGAGCCCGTGCCCTCCAGGAGGGGGCACGGGCTCCGCCGTGTTCGCCTCAGCCCGTCACCGGCGCCGGTACGCACAGCACCGGGATCGACGACAGGTGCAGCAGCTTGTGCGGCGTCGAGCCGAGCAGCGCGCCGCGCATGGGGCTCTCGGCATACGTGCCGACCACGATCACCCGCGCCTCGTGTTTCGCGGCCGCCTCCAGCAGGGCCTGGGAGGGGTTGGAGTCGATGATCTCGACGGTGGTCGGCACACCGGCCTCGTCCGCCGCCTCCACCGCATGCGAGAGGGCCGTGCGGCCCAGTTCCCGCAGCGCGTCCCGATGAGCCCGGTACTCGTCCCCCATGTGGCCCGGCACCGCGGCGCCGTAGACCAGGACGAGGGATTCACCGAACGCCGCCGACACCTCGATCGCCACGTTCAGCGCGCGGACCGCGCCCGGCGACTCGTCGTAACCCAGGACGACACACATCTCACGACTCCTTGCCTGCGCGCACCGCGGCCGGGTCCGCCACGCCGGGCCGTTCGCGCCAGAACTCTGCGTACGTCAGGCGGCGCGCGACCATGATGATCAGGCCGACGAGCAGGATGCCGATACCGATGACGAGCGGCGGTCCGAGCCCGAACCAGGAGACTCCGCTGTAGGAGTTCGCCGGGTCGGCCATGTCACCGATCGACTCCACGAGCAGCCAGGCCAGCAGGGCGGCACCGACGAGCGGGCCCACGCCGATGAGGAAGAAGTTGCGGACGCTCTCGGTGAGGTGGCGGCGGTAGTAGACGGCGCAGGCGAGTCCGGTCAGCGCGTAGTAGAACGCGATGAGCAGCGACAGCGCCGTGAGCGAGTCGAAGAGTGCGTTCTCGCTGATCAGGTTGACGACGACGTACCAGAGGATGGCCACGAAGGCGACCGCCCAGGTGGCCACGTGCGGGGTGTGGAAACGCGGGTGGATGCGGGCGAACACGGACGGCAGCGCGTGCCTGCGGGCCATCGACAGGGCTGTGCGCGACGAGGGGATGATCGTCGTCTGCGTGGAGGCGAGGGCGGAGGTGGAGACCGCCAGCAGCACGATCCAGTCCCAGCCGCCCATGACCTCGCCGGCGAGCAGACCGAAGATGAACTCCTCCTCGCCGGCGTTCTCGGCGAGGAAGGCCGGGCCCGCGTAGGCCACGACCGCGATGCCGACGGACAGGTACGACACCAGCAGCACGATCGTCGACCAGATGCCCGCCCGGCCCGGGGCGCTGGCGGAGTCCTCGACCTCTTCGGTGAGGTTGACCGCCGACTCCCAGCCCCAGTACATGAAGACGCCCAGCAGCAGCCCGCCGGTCAGCGCGGCGCCGCCCGCGCCGAAGGGGTCGAGCCAGGACAGTTTCGGCTCGATGGAGGGCAGGGAGGCGGTGCCCGCGTAGACGCGGTAGATCGCGACGACCGCGAAGGCGAGCAGACAGACGATCTGGGCGAGGATCAGCACGTTCTGCACACGCGCCGAGGCCTCGGTGCCGATGACGCAGACAGCCGTCATCACGAGGATCAGCAGAACGGTGAGCGTTTGGCGTACGACGGCGTTGTCCGCCCAGCTGTCGAGTCCGACGGCGAGCAGTCCGAAGCCGATGGCGACGTCGGCGAGCGATCCGACGACCAGCACGCCGGTCATCATGATCGCCCAGCCGCCGATCCAGCCGGCCCACGGGCCCATGGCACGGGTGACCCAGGAGAACGTGGTGCCGCAGTCCTGGTCGACCTTGTTGAGATAGAAGAAAGCCGATGCGATCAGCAGCATCGGCACGAAGGACGCGAGGATCACGCCTGGGGCGTAGATGCCCACGAGGGCCACGACCGGGCCGATGACGGCCGCGAGCGAGTAGGCCGGGGAGGTGGAGTTGATTCCGATGACGAGCGCGTCGACGAAGCCGATCGCGTTGTGCTTCAGGTCAGCTTCCGGGCTGGGCTGCGGGCGTCTGTCCGCGACGTCATCGGCCATGTTTCCTCACAGATCAGGCGATGTGTCCGGTCATATGTGATTTTAGAGCGTAGGCCCGGGATCGACCTGTCGGCCAGATGTCGTGCACGCCGGAACGTCCACGACACGGCCTCCTGCCGGCTCCTACAGGTGGTAGACGGCCCCGGGCACCGCGATCTCGCTCGGGCCGCTGAAGACCGCGCGGGCGTCGGCCAGATTCCGCTCGCCGTCGGTCCACGGGGGAATGTGCGTCAGGACCAGCCGGCCCGCGTTCGCCCGCTGCGCGTGCGCGCCCGCCTCACGGCCGTTGAGGTGGAGGTCGGGGACGTCCTCCTTGCCGTGCGTGAAGGACGCCTCGCACAGGAACAGGTCGGCGCCGTCGGCGAGTTGGTGGAGCGGCTCGCAGACGCCGGTGTCGCCGGAGTACGTCAGCGTCTTGCCCTCGTGCTCCAGCCGGATGCCGTACGCCTCGACCGGGTGGGCCACGCGTTCGGTCCGGACGGAGAACGGTCCCAGCTCGAAGGTGCCCGGCTTGAGCGTGTGGAAGTCGAAGACCTCGCTCATGGAGGACTTCGACGGGGTGTCGGCGTAGGCGGTGGTCAGGCGCTGCTCGGTGCCTTCGGGTCCGTAGACGGGGATGGCCTCGCAGCGACCGCCTTCGTGACGGTAGTACCGGGCCACGAAGTATCCGCACATGTCGATGCAGTGGTCGGCGTGCAGATGGCTGAGGAAGATGGCATCGAGGTCGTAGAGACCGATGTGGCGCTGCAGCTCGCCGAGGGCGCCGTTGCCCATGTCGAGGAGCAGCCGGAAGCCGTCGGCCTCTACGAGGTAGCTCGAGCAGGCCGATTCCGCGGACGGGAACGACCCCGAGCAGCCGACGACGGTGAGCTTCATGGAGCTTGAACCTCCGTTGACGAGGAGGGCTGGGGGGCGGGTCGTGCGGTCTGTCGAGCGTAAGGCGCGAAAGGGCGGGTCGCTCCTCCAGAGAGGGGGGTTGTGGGGGAACTCACCTGCGCTGTCACCGGTTCGGGGGTGCGGGCGGCAGTGGCCGGGGTGGGGCGGGGCCGCTGGTGGTACCGGCCGGTGATCACAGAGCCTGGGCCGAAGGCGGGTGCGGGCACCAGTGGCCGGGGTGGGGCGGGGCCGTTGGCGGTACCGGCCGGTGATCACAGAGCCTGGGCTGAAAGCGGGGTGCGATGCCCTGTGGCCGGGTGGGCAGGTGGGCAGGTGGGTGGTAGTGGTACCGGCCGGTGATCACAGAGCCTGGGCTGACAGCGGGGCGCGGGCGGCAGTGGCCGGGGTGGGGTGGGGTGGGCGCGTGGCGCCTGGGCTGACGGCAGGGTGCGGGCCCGTCGGCGCCGTCGGGTGCGAGACCTCGGGGCAGGGGGCCGGTAGCCTTCCGGGGCATGGATACGTCTTGGTGGCTCGCAGTCGCCGCCGTCGTCGTGATCGCGCTGGTCGCCGCGGTGGCCGACGGGTACGGGCGCAGCCCGCGGCGGCCCGCCGGGCGCACCCGGCCTCCCGGGCGGCCCACCGGCCCCCGGCGCGCGACGAAGCACAAGCCGCAGCCCGGTGAGATCTGGTGGGCGGACGTTCCCTACGAGGACGGGCCCGGCTCGAAGGACCGACCCTGCCTGGTGCTGTCGGTGCGCGGCGGCACCGCCCAGGTCGCGAAGATCACCAGCAAGTACCACGACGAGCGCCCGGGCGTGATCTCCCTGCCGCCCGGCACGGTGGGTGACGCGCAGGGCCGCCCGAGCTTCCTGGAGACCGACGAGCTGCGGGCGGTCGAGGTGTGGGAGTTCCGCCGGAGGGTCGGGATCGTGGACCCGACCGTGTGGGACCAGGTCCGTCACCTGTCGGCATGACCCGCGGACCCGGGGCCAGGTCGTGTCCGCAGGGTCCGTACCGGCGTCAGGCCCAGAGCTGGCCCTGGAGCGTCTCGATGGCTTCCTCCGTCGTGGCCGCCGTGTAGACACCCGTCGACAGGTACTTCCAGCCGCCGTCCGCGACGACGAAGACGATGTCCGCCTGCTCCCCCGCCTTCACCGCCTTCTTGCCGACGCCGATCGCCGCGTGCAGTGCCGCGCCGGTGGAGACTCCCGCGAAAATGCCTTCCTGCTGGAGGAGTTCACGGGTGCGGGTGACCGCGTCCGCCGAGCCGACGGAGAAGCGGGTCGTCAGGACGGACGCGTCGTAGAGCTCGGGGACGAAGCCCTCGTCGAGGTTCCGCAGGCCGTAGACCAGGTCGTCGTAGCGCGGCTCCGCGGCGACGATGCGGATGCCCGGCACCTGCTCACGCAGATAGCGGCCGACGCCCATCAGCGTGCCGGTCGTGCCGAGGCCGGCGACGAAGTGGGTGATGGACGGCAGGTCCGCGAGGATCTCGGGACCGGTCGTCGCGTAGTGGGCGCCCGCGTTGTCGGGGTTGCCGTACTGGTAGAGCATCACCCAGGTCGGGTTCTCCTCGGCGATCCCCTTCGCCACACGGACCGCCGTGTTGGAGCCGCCCGCCGCGGGGGACGAGATGATCTCCGCGCCCCACATGGCGAGCAGCTGCCGCCGCTCCTCGCTCGTGTTCTCGGGCATCACGCAGACGATGCGGTAGCCCTTGAGCCGCGCCGCCATCGCCAGGGAGATGCCCGTGTTGCCGGACGTCGGCTCCAGGATCGTGCATCCCGGGGTGAGCCGGCCGTCCTTCTCGGCCTGCTCGATCATGTGGAGCGCGGGGCGGTCCTTGATCGAGCCGGTCGGGTTGCGGTCCTCCAGCTTGGCCCAGATCCGCACGTCGTCCGAGGGCGACAGGCGCGGGAGGCGGACCAGTGGGGTGTTGCCGACCGCGGCGAGCGGGGAGTCGTAACGCATCAGCGCATGCCCGCCTGGCGCGCGGCCATCACCTCGGCGGGACGCTGCTGCGCGGCGGCGGAGCCTCCTGCCACGGCGGGCAGGATCGTGACGCTGTCGCCGTCCGCGAGCTTGGTGGAGATGCCGTCGAGGAAGCGCACGTCCTCGTCGTTCAGGTACACGTTCACGAAACGGCGGAGCTGGTCGCCGTCGACGATGCGCTCCCTGATGCCGTTGTGCCGGGACTCGAGGTCGGCGAAGAGATCGGCGAGGGTGTCCCCGCTGCCCTCGACGGCCTTGGCGCCGTCGGTGTAGGTGCGGAGGATGGTCGGGATGCGGACCTCGATGGCCATGGCGTGGGCTCCTGTCGGGAGTGAGGCTTGGGGGCGCGCGGCTCTGCCCCCGCGCGAGGGGGTTCGGTGCTGGGTGCGCTCGGGCCGTAGGGCCGGTGGGCCGTCGGTCAGGACGCGGCGCGGGCCGGACACATCGCGCTGGCGAGGCGGCACAGGTCGACGTGCAGCCGCGCCACGAGCAGCAGGGCGCTCGGCGTCTTGTCGCTCACGTCAGAAGGAACCATGCGGTCATCGTATCGATTCCCCCTCCGTATCCCGGAGGGGGATCTCGCATCCTGGACGCATCCGGCTCACGATATGGTCGGGCGAGGAAACCGTCGGCCGCTGCCGCGCCGGTCGCGGGCTCAGTAGGCCTCGACGACCTTGACGTCTTCCTCGGTCACTTCGCCGTCCACGATGCGGAACGAGCGGAACTGGAAGGGCCCCGCGGCCTCCGTGTCGGCGGTCGAGACCAGGACATAGTGGGCGCCGGGCTCGTTCGCGTAACTGATGTCCGTACGCGACGGGTAGGCCTCGGTCGCGGTGTGCGAGTGGTAGATGATCACCGGCTCTTCGTCCCGGTCGTCCAGGTCGCGGTAGAGCTTCAGCAGGTCCGTGGAGTCGAACTCGTAGAAGGTGGGCGAGCGGGCCGCGTTCAGCATGGGGATGAAGCGCTCGGGGCGGCCGCTGCCCTCGGGGCCGGCGACGACCCCGCACGCCTCGTCGGGATGGTCGGCGCGTGCGTGCTCGACGATCCGGTCGAACAGAGCCTGGGTGATGGTCAGCATGAGCGACAGGATAAGCAGACGGGCCGGCCGTACCGAGGAGTGGTACGAGCCGGCCCGGATGCTGGACCTGCGACGGGGGCGGGCCCGGCAGAAGAGCCTGGCGCCGTTCCCTGCGGAACGTCTAGCGCTCCGCGTCCGCCTTCGTCGCGTCGCGCTTCACGAACGCCGCCCCCTCGGGGTTGCGTCCCTTCAGCACCAGGTAGGAAACGCCCAGGATCAGCGCCCACAGCGGCGCGCAGTACAGCGAGATCCGCGCGTCCTTGTCGACGCCCATCATCACGATGACCATGCCGATGAAGGCGAGGGCGAACCAGCTCGTCCAGGGGGCGCCGGGCGCCTTGAAGGTGGACTGCGGCAGCTCGCCGCGGTCGGCCTTGGCGCGGTAGCGGATCTGGCTGACCAGGATCATGATCCAGGCCCACATGCCGGAGATGGTGGCGAAGGAGACGACGTAGTTGAACGCATCGCCGGGCCACTGGTAGTTGATCCAGACGCCGACCAGCATCAGCGCGGCGGAGAAGGTGGTTCCGGCCAGCGGGATGCCGCTCTTGGTCAGCCGTGTGAAGAACGCCGGGCCCTGACCGTTGAGCGCGAGGTCGCGCAGCATCCGGCCGGTGGAGTACATGCCCGAGTTGCAGGAGGACAGGGCCGCGGTCAGGACGACGAAGTTGACGATCGCGGCACCGACGCCGAGGCCCATGCGCTCGAACGCGGCGACGAAGGGCGAGACGCCCGGCTGGAACGCGGTCCACGGCACGACCGAGAGGATCATGATCAGCGCGCCGACGTAGAAGACGCCGATACGCCACGGCACGGTGTTGATCGCCTTGGGGAGCGTCTTCTCCGGGTCCTTGGACTCGCCGGCGGTGACGCCGACCAGTTCGACCGCGAGGAAGGCGAACATCACGATCTGCAGCGTCATCAGCGTGCCGCCGATGCCCTTGGGGAAGAACCCGCCCTCGGACCACAGGTGCGTCATGGAGGCCGTGTCGCCGGCGTCGGAGAAGCCGATCGTCAGCACACCGGCGCAGATGAGGATCATGCCGATGATGGCCGTCACCTTGACCATGGAGAACCAGAACTCCAGCTCACCGAAGAGCTTCACGGAGATCAGGTTCGCGCCGTACAGGATGATCGTGAAGACCAGTGCGGAGAGCCATTGCGGGATGTCCCACCAGTACGTCATGTACGTGGCTGCCGCGGTGACTTCGGTGATGCCGGTGACGACCCAGAAGAGCCAGTACGTCCAGCCGGTCACGAAGCCCGCGAAGGGGCCGACGAATTCGCGGGCGTACTCGGCGAACGAGCCCGAGACGGGGCGGTACATGAGCAGTTCGCCCAGCGCCCGCATGATGAAGAAGATGACCAGGCCGGCGATCGCGTAGGCCAGGATGAGGCTCGGTCCGGCCTTGGAAATGGCCTTGCCGGCGCCCAGGAAGAGGCCGGTGCCGATGGCTCCGCCGATCGCGATCATCTGGATCTGACGAGCACCCAGTCCTCGCTGGTAGCCCTGGTCAGCGGCACCTTCGCCGCCGTGCTTCTTGTCGACCTGCACCGAGGTCATGGTGATGCGCCCTTTCTCCATGCTGACCGCGCCCGCTGCGTCGCGAGGCTGCGGATCAGGTCCTGATCCCCCCGGATGTGGATGGAGTGCTACCGGCGATCAGCCGGCCACAGCGCCCCCGGGAACATGGGTGGCGCCCCCGGCGGTCCGGAAGATTTATCACGACTGCAACGTTGACCGGTCGCAGCGAGTGTGGCGCACAGCACAGGAAGAAGGGGACAAAACTCCCCCGAAATCGCAAAGCACGAAGGCTTGGTGACACGATCGTTATCCGGATTTGAGTGTCCGTTGAGCGAACGGAATCCGGCAGGAGCATGACGGAAAACAGCCCCGGATACGCGGGCCGGGACGGGCGCGGTCCGTGCGCCGGAACCGTGGCTCCGGCGCACGGATCTCAGTGCATCAGCGTCTCGACGAGCGTCTCCTGGAGCACCCCGAGCCAGAGGTACGCCATGACCATCGGCTTGCGTGGATCGTCGTCCGGCAGCCGGTAGAGCTCGTTGTTCTCGTCCTCGTCGCCGACCTCGAGACGCGTACCGATGGTCAGACGCAGGTCGTTGAGGGCCCCGAGCCAGCGCGCGCAGTCGTCCGGCCCGAGCTTCAGCACGGCTCCGCCTTCGCCGCCGGCGCTGAGCGCGTCGAGGCAGCGGACGACACAGAGTGCGTCGTCCCGCTTGCGGGAGCGCAGGTCGGTCTCGGTGAAGCGCCTGAACTCGGCGGAGGCGGCGCGCAGTTCCTCGTCCTGCTCGTCCGCGTCAGGTCCCGTGTAGCCGTCGGGGAACAGCCGCGCCAGCGCCGGGTCGGCGGGCGGTTCGCTCGGCCCTTCGGCGAACATCGCGGCGAGCGGGTCCTCGCCCTCGACCGGTTCGTCGCCGGGGCCGATCAGCTCGAGCATCTGGACGGCGAGGGAGCGCAGGATGGAGATCTCGACCTCGTCGAGCGGGACGGCCGCGCCGCCGCCGGGGATCGGCTCGAAGTGGCCCGCCATCAGTTGCGGTCCTGGGAGAGCGTCGCCCACAGCCCGTATCCGTGCATCGCCTGCACGTCGCGTTCCATCTCCTCGCGGCTGCCGCTGGAGACCACGGCCCGTCCCTTGTGGTGCACGTCGAGCATCAGCTTGTGCGCCTTGTCCTTGGAGTAGCCGAAATAGGCCTGGAAGACATAGGTGACGTAGCTCATCAGATTGACCGGGTCGTTGTGGACCAGCGTCACCCAGGGCACATCCGGCTCGGGAACGGCGAAGGTCTCCTCCGCCGATTCGGGGCGTTCGATCTCTGTAGGAGCAACACTCACCCGGTCCATGCTGCCACCCGCAGGGGCCCATCGCACAAACGGGCCTCACATCTCGTCACTCTGACGAGATGTGCGCTACGCTCACGTCATGGCTGCGTCACCCGGGGGGCGACCCCCGGCACCCGGTCGGTCCGACCGGCAGCCCGGACAAGA
The DNA here is from genome assembly GCF_050952975.1 of Streptomyces sp. CA-251247. Lineage (NCBI taxonomy): Bacteria > Bacillati > Actinomycetota > Actinomycetes > Kitasatosporales > Streptomycetaceae > Streptomyces > Streptomyces sp. CA-251247. The sequence continues at coordinate 3,122,936 of NZ_CP191861.1, forward strand.
AGTGTGAGGTTGACCGTCGTGAACACTGCGGACCTTGGCCTGCCGGTGGATGTGCCCTCGACAGCGCTCTTCACGGACCAGTACGAGCTCACGATGCTGCAGGCCGCGCTCCGGTCCGGTACGGCGGGGCGCCGCTCGGTCTTCGAGGCCTTCACCCGCAGACTGCCCGAGGGGCGGCGCTACGGCGTGGTCGCCGGCACCGGACGGGTGCTCGACGCCGTGGAGAACTTCCGCTTCGACGCCGGTGTGCTCGGCTTTCTGCGCGAGCAGCGGATCGTCGACGAGCCGACGCTCGAATGGCTCGCCTCGTACCGCTTCACCGGCGACATCTGGGGCTACCCCGAGGGCGAGGTGTACTTCCCGGGCTCGCCGATCCTGCGGGTGGAGGGCTCCTTCGCCGAGTGCGTCGTGCTGGAGACCGTGATCCTCTCGATCCTCAACCACGACTCGGCGATCGCCGCCGCGGCCTCCCGGATGTCGTCGGCGGCGGGCGGGCGGGGGCTCATCGAGATGGGCGCGCGGCGTACGCACGAGCTCGCCGCGGTGGCTTCGGCGCGCGCCGCGTACGTGGGCGGCTTCGACTCCACGTCCGACCTGGCCGCCGGGTTCCGCTACGCGATCCCGACGGTGGGCACCAGCGCGCACGCCTTCACCCTGCTCCACGACAGCGAGCGCGACGCCTTCCAGGCCCAGGTCGACTCACTCGGACGAGGGACGACGCTGCTCGTCGACACCTACGACGTGGCCGAGGCCGTGCGTACCGCCGTGGAGATCGCCGGGCCCGAACTGGGCGCCGTCCGCATCGACTCCGGCGACCTGCTGCTGGTCGCGCACCGGGTGCGCCAGCAGCTCGACGACCTGGGCGCACGCGACACCAGGATCGTGGTCACCTCCGACCTCGACGAGTACGCGATCGCCTCGCTGGCCGCCGCGCCGGTGGATGCCTACGGGGTGGGCACCCAGCTGGTCACCGGCAGCGGGCACCCCACCTGCTCGATGGTCTACAAGATCGTCGCCCGTGCGCAGTCGTCCGATCCGCAGGCCCCGCTCCAGCCCGTGGCGAAGAAGTCGATGGGTGCGAAGTCCTCGCGGGGCGGGCGCAAGTGGGCCGCGCGCCGGCTGGACGCCGAGGGTGTGGCGGAGGCCGAGGTCATCGGAGTCGGTCCGGTCCCGGCCGAACTCGCCGACCACCAGCTCCTGGTCGAGCTGGTCAAGGGCGGCACGGTGGTGGCCCGCGAGCCGCTCGACACGGCACGGGACCGGCACCGTGCGGCGCGGTCCGGGCTGCCGATGTCGGCGACCCAGCTGTCCAAGGGAGAGCCTGTCCTGCCGACGGAGTACGTATGAACGCAGCGTGAAGCCCTCTCCCGCTGAGCCGCCCGAGTCTCTAGGCTCGATAGCGCCGCTCGCATGCCCCCGCCGCCCTTCCCCGCACCCCTAAGGATCCCCGCCATGCACCGCGCCCTGATCGTCGTGGACGTCCAGAACGACTTCTGCGAAGGCGGCAGCCTCGCGGTGACGGGGGGCGCCGAGGTCGCCGCCGCCATCACGGACCTGATCGGCCAGGCCGCCGCCCCCGCCGGCTATCAGCACGTGGTCGCCACCCGCGACCACCACATCGAGCCCGGTGACCACTTCTCCGACCACCCCGACTTCTCCCACAGCTGGCCGCCCCACTGCGTGGCGGGCACGGAGGGCGTGGGCTTCCACCCGAACTTCGCTCCGGCGGTGGCGTCGGGCGCGGTCGACACCGTCTTCGACAAGGGCGCGTACGCGGCGGCGTACAGCGGCTTCGAGGGCACGGACGAGAACGGCACGACGCTGGCGCAGTGGCTGCGGGCGCGTGAGGTGACGGAGGTCGACGTGGTCGGCATCGCGACGGACCACTGCGTCCGGGCGACGGCGCTGGACGCGGCCCGCGAGGGCTTCACGACGCAGGTGCTGCTGGATCTGACGGCGGGAGTGGCGAAGGAGTCGACGGAGCGGGCGCTGGAGGAGCTGCGGGGCGCGGGCGTGGAGCTGTCCGGCAAGCCGGTCGTCTGACGGCCTGCCGGTCCCCCGGCGGTCCCTCACCCGCCTCGTCCGCCCCGGAGCCGCACACGGGCCCCGGGCGGGTCCGGGTGACCCGTGGGGCCGCCGCTACCCCTCCCGTACCCGCGCGTCCTGGAGCAGCGCCCGTATCGGGTGCCAGAGCTCCTGGGTCGCCCCCGGCTGGCCGCGCCAGAGCAGGCCGTCCGGATGGTGCAGTACGGCGGTGATCTCGTCGGGTGTGGGCGGCTCGACGTTGCCCCGCAGATAGACCGCCCGCAGCCCCAGGTTCCGCAGTCGCGTCAGCGCCCTCGCCCGGTTCCTCGCGAGGACCAGGAAGCGGGCCGTGCTCCCGTCGCCGAGCGGACTCGGCAGGCTGAGCGCGACGACCACGCTGCCGTTGGGCAACTTGCTGAAACCTCCGCCAGGCATGCGGAACCACTCCCCCGTGAGATGGCGTGTCAATAAGGATCCGGTAGGACGCACCTAAACACGATCGGCCGCCGCCCGCTAGAGGGCGACGGCCGATCATGGTTTGACCTGCGGTTATACGTTTTACTTGGTCGACGGACCAACCTTCACGGTGATCGACTCACCGCTCTTGGGCTCACTCACGATGGAGATCTTGGTGTTGGTGTCAGTTACCTTGACACCCGCCGTCGGGTTCTCGGCGTACCAGTAGACGCCCTTGCGGTCGTCGAACACCGAGGTGCCCTTCTGCGCCTTGATCCGCTGGGCGACGTCCGCGTTGTGCAGCGTGAACGCGTCGGTCGGCCGCAGGCTGAACGTCGAGTCGAACGTCTGGATCTTGTTCCGCATCAGCGTGCCGTTGGCCCACTTCAGCGGCTTGGCGTGCGCGTCGATCGGCAGGACGAGACCCTGGCCCGGGTGGGCGCTGGTGTTGTTGTCCTTCTGGGAGGTGTCCCACAGCCAGATCAGCAGGCCGTTCTGGTACGGGTAGTGCTCGACCCACCCGTCCTTCGGAGCCTTGAAGCCGAAGTTGTACGGGCCGACCTTGAGGGTCTTGTCGTACGACACGTACTGGCGGTTCTCGGCCAGGTAGTACTGCTCGTACTGCTTGGTGAAGGACTCGGCGATGCGGGAGAAGCCCTTCGAGGTCCAGCCCGCGTCGTCGCCCTCGGCGTTGTCCGTGAACAGCGCCGTGCCGTCCGCCTTGACCATGATGGCGTCGGCAGCGAAGCCCTTGCCGCCCGCGCCGCCGTCCGTCTGGTAGCGGAAGCGGACGTCGATCTTCTTGCCGGCGTACGCGTCGAGCGGGTAGACGAGCTTCTTGTACGCGCCCGAGGTTCCGGTCAGCGCCGGCTTGTCGCCCGCGTCGCGCGGAACGGCCTTGCCGTCGGCGGTGCCGTCCACCGGCGTCCAGTTGGCGCCGCCGTCCGTCGACACCTCGGCGTAGAGGTAGTCGTAGCCGGTCTCGATGTCCCACCAGCCCGAAAGCTCCAGGGACGCCTTGGACTTGCCGGTCAGGTCCACCGGGCGGGTCAGGGTGTTCTTGAGGTCGTCACCCATGTCGCTCCACCACTGCTTGGAGCCCTCGGCGGGCTTCACGACGGTGGTGGTGACGGCCTTCTTCGGCAGCTCGACGACGAGCGCCTGCGGCCGCTTGGTGTTGTACTCCGAGACACCCAGCTTGTGGGTGGACGCCTTCGCGGCCTTGCCCTTGGTGTAGTTGAGCCAGCCCAGCTGGAGCTTGTCCCAGGCGGTCATGTCGCCGGGCAGGTCGCCGATGGAGTCCTTGCCGGTGCCGAGCCAGGAGCCCGCCGACATCAGGGTCCAGTAGCCGGTCGAGTTCTCGCCCTTGCCCGACGTGTCGTAGTGGTCGGGCAGACCGAGGTCGTGACCGTACTCGTGGGCGAAGACACCGAGGCCGCCGTTCTCGGGCTGCACGGTGTAGTCGCCGACCCAGATACCGGTGCTGCCCACCTGGGTGCCGCCGGACCGGTTGTTCGCCGGGCCGGTCTTGCCCGCGTCGGTGCCGTACGCGTACCAGCGGTGCGCCCACAGGGCGTCGGGGCCCTGGGCGCCGCCGCCGGCGGACTCGTCCTCACCGGCGTGGACGATCTGGAAGTGGTCGATGTAGCCGTCGGCCTCGTTGAAGTTGCCGTCGTTGTCGAAGTCGTACCGGTCCCACTGGTCGTAGCCGGACAGGTCCGCCTTGATCTGCGCGTCGGTACGGCCCTTGGCCTTCTGGTCGGCGACCCAGGCGGTGACGCCGTCGCGGACCGTGTCCCAGACGTTGGCGCAGTTGGAGTCGCCGCAGTAGTTGGAACCGTAGCGGGCCTCGTTGTAGTCGACCTTGACCCAGTCGGAGACGCCGCCCTCGACCGAGTAACGGCCCGAAGAGGTCTTCTCGTAGTAGGTCTTCAGGGACTCCTTCTGCTGACCGGTCTTCTTGTCCTTGCCGGTGCCGAAGTAGAGGTCCTGGAAGTGCTTCTGGTTGTAGTCCGCCTGCCAGGCCGTGGAGTTGTCCAGCTTGGGGTCGGGCTTGGCTATCTTGTTGTGCAGGGGGCCGGGCTGGCCGCCGTACTTCTTCACCGGCGCCTCGGGTCCGTCCGGACCGTCGGGGTCGAACATCGTGGTGTCGTCGACCTTGTCGCCGAACTCCACCAGGATCGTGAAGATCTTGTCCGTCTTCTCCCGGCCGAGCTCGACGTACTTCTTGTCGCCGAGCTTCACGACCTGGGAGCCGCCGCGCTTCTGCACGGTGGCGTCGCCGGATATGACCTGCTCCAGAGCGGCTTCGCGCTGCTGCTCCTGCTGCTTGCTGAAGGGTCCGTCGAGGTCGTGCTCGACATGGTCCTTCTGCGGCGCCGGGTCACGGCGCTCGATGCTCGCGGACGCCGTGGAGCCCTGGTCCTCGGCCTGTGCGCTGGTGAACGCCGAGGCCGAGGCGGCCGTGGCCGCCAGAGCCACGAGCACCGCGGACGTTCTGATCGTCCGTCGCTTGATGGTCACTTGAAGTTGTCCTCCCCCGCGCTACCGTTCGCAGCCGGACTCATGTGGGGTCGTCCGGGCGCGGTACACGCGTCACAAGTGACGACATTCGACCGGAGTTGCCGGAGAAAAGACAGACCTTGACTTGAACAGGCCAACTGCACTATGCAGGAGCACAGTTCCGGTATCCGGACGAGCCTGAGACCGGCCAACGGGCGCACGTATCAGGCCACTTGATGCATCGAATGACTCCGTGCGCCCCCGATGCACCAGCACCGTGGGTTAGGTCACGCTTACCACCCGTTCCCGCCGGGCATCCATCGCCGTACAGTCACCTGTCAGTGCGACCGCGTTGAGAGCCAGCCCCCGACGTCCCGAGGACGGATACCGTCATGCCGCGTCCGACTGCCGCACAGCTCGCCTACGGTTCGGCCACCGTCGTCTTCTCGACCCTCGCGCTGCTGTTGCTGACGCGTACCGCCCACCCCGTCGGCGTCGCCGCCATCGGCGTCGCATCCATGGCGCTCGGACTGCTGGTCGCGGTGGCCCTGCCGATGGGCCGGGCCGCACAGGCGGCGAGGGCCGCTCAGGCCGCGCGCACCGCCCGCGTGAAACATGCCGCGGCTTCCGCCGACGGTCTCACCAACCGGGTGCCCGGGCCCCGCGCCCGCGTCGGCGCCGAGGCCAGGGTCGGCGAGCACTCGCTACGCCGCTGACACCACCACGGTCTTGCCGGCCTTGTCGTGCAGGCCCTGTTTGTAGGGCTTGTCGGTCAGGATCGTGATGATGATGACCAGCCACCAGATACAGAAGCAGCAGACGAGCGCCGGCACCCACAGCACCACGGCCCGCAGCAGCGAGGAGCCGGTGTCCGGCACGCTCCCGTCGTTGAGCATCGCGACCCGCAGCTTCATCAGCTTCTTGCCGACGGTCTGGCCGCTCCTCTTGACCATGAGGGTGTCGTAGCCGACGTAGGCGACCAGGGAGATCAGCGACCACAGCCACTGCCTGCCCGTGTTCAGGTCGCCCGCGATGTCGTCCCAGGAGTCGCCGTTCGCGTCGACGCCCCAGCCGCCGAAGATCAACGACAGCAGGAACAGCGGGATGAACACGATCAGCGCGTCGATGACCCGGGCGAGGAACCGCCGGCCGAACTCCGCGAGCGGCGGCATCCCGGCGAGGGGATCGACCCCGCCGTAGGGACCGCCCGGACCGCCGCCGTAGGGACCGCCGGGTCCGCCGCCGTACGGCCCGCCGGGCCCACCGCCGCCGTAGGGATCGCCCGCGCCGGGGCGGCCGCTTCCGTACGGGTCACCGCCCTGCCCGCCGTACGGCGAACCCGGCGGCGGCCCCTGTCCGGAGCCGGGCGGCGGCCCCGGAGGAGGCTCCTGCGGACCGCCCGCCGACGGCGGCGTGGGGTCCTGCGGCTTCTTGAGGAAAGGGTCGTCCTCGGGCGGCTGGCCCGGCGTCGGCGCGTCGTTGCTCATGGGGGCAGTGCACCGCGCCGGGCGGGTGCCCGCAACGGCTCGCGTGCCGTTCGGGGGACCCCCGCGCGCGCCGGTCCGGACGGGTCAGCCGGTCACGAAGGTGTGCGCCGCCTTGTCGTGCCAGCACTGCCGCCACGGCCGGTCGAACAGACACCACAGGACGTTGACGACGCCGATGGCGATCACGCCGAGTACGCCGTAGACGAGCCAGCGGCGCAGCGCTGCACCGAACGACGGAGGGTCGTGGGACTCGATGTCCATGACCGACAGACCGCAGACCTTCTTGCCCAGCGTGCGGCCCCACTTCGCCGTCGGCAACGCCTCGTACAGCACCCCGAACACCAGCAGGGCGCCCAGGATGATCGCGAGATGGACGGAGGTGGTGCCGTCGATCAGCCAGACGGTCACCGTCTCGCCGGACTGCTTCGCCGCGTCGATCTTGTCGTTGATGTGCGCGAGCGCCTGCGAGCCGACCGGTACGGCCACCGCTCCGACGACCGCGCCGAGCAGCACGGTGTCGATCAGCCGGGCGGCGAACCGCTTGCCCAGCGAGGCCGGGCGGGCCGACGCCTGCGCCTGGGCGGCCGCGAGGAAGGGGTCGTTGACCGGCGGCTTCCAGGGGGTGACGGGCGGGTCGTTGTCGGTCTCGCGGGCGAGTCGGTGGACCTGCTGCGCCCAGGAGGCCGAGCCGCCGCCGGGGCCGTCGGTCATGGGAGCGTGGCCGGCCCGCTCGGGTCCCTGCTGCGGCACCTCCGGCGTCTGGGGCTGCGCGGGGGCCTGCGGCGGGGACGGCGCGGAGGCGCCGGGGGTCATGGACCGGACGCTGAGACCTTCGTCGGTCCGTCCCGCGGCCGCGGCGGCGGCCCGCAGGGCGCGGATCGTCACGGTGTGGTCGACCGGAGGCTGGGTCTGCGAGCCGTGCGACGCCGACGGGTCGGCGGTGCCGGCGTCGGCGGCGGCTCCCTGACGGGACCGCATGGCACGGATGGCCGCGGTGTTGTCCGTCCGGGGCTCACCGGCGTCGTCCCCGCCGAGGGAGCGCACGCCGGGCAGCGCGCCGCCGGTCGGGTCGCCGGCCTGGGACGGAAGCCGCGGGTCTGCGGGGGCGCCCGCCGCCGGTCCGCCGTGGGCGGCCGGGGTGCGCGGGTCCTGGGGACCGCCCCAGGAGACCCGGTTGTCGCGGTCGCCGCCGAACCCGGTCTGCCGGGAGGTGTCGGCGGCCCAGGCGGTCGCGGGTTCCGGGCGGGAGGGCTGGTCGGACGGCTCCTCGTCGAAGAAGTGCGGGCCGGTCTCCTCGACCCGGGCTTCCGGAGCCGTTTCGGGGGCTGCCTGGCCGGGCCCGGGGTCCATCGCCTCGCCGGCGTTCGGAGCGGGCCGGCTCGTGCCGGGCACCCAGGCAGCGCCGTTCCAGTACCGGACGTATCCGGGGATGGACGGATCCGGGTAGTAGCCGGGCGTCGGACTTCCGTCGCCGGTGGCCGGGGTGGGGGCGCTCATCACCGTGGTCCCGTATCTCCTCGAGAGCCTCAATACAAGGCTCCACATCTATCAGACCCTTGAGTGTCCCCGGGCCGGTCCCGGCGTAACGACCACTTTCCGGTCACCGTCCGATCACAGAAAGTTGTTCCCCGAACCCGCGTCATAGCCGGCGGGGACCGCGCTCTCTCCTTGCAGGGCCCGCCCACGGGCCTCGTATCCGAAGGGGAGAGCACTGTCATGCACTCAGTGGTGGAACGCGAACTGGAGCTGAAACTCGTTCTGTCGCCCGAGCGGAGCGTCCCCGTTCCGGCCCGGCTGACCTATCGCACGGACGATCCGTACGCCGTGCACGTCACTTTCCACGTCGGCTCCGACAGTCCGGTCAAGTGGACCTTTGCCCGGGAACTGCTGGTGGAGGGGGTGTTCCGGCCGTGCGGCAACGGCGATGTGCGGGTCTGGCCGACCAAGGTCGACGGCAGAAACGTCGTCCTGATGGCGCTCAGCTCACCGGACGGCGACGCGCTGCTGGAGGCGGTGGCCACGGTGGTGTCGGCCTGGCTGGAGCGGACGCTGCGGGTGGTTCCGCCGGGCTCCGAGTCCGAGCGGCTGGGCATCGACGACGGTCTCGCCGAGCTGCTGGCGCCCACCCCGGCCGACGATCTGTGGCTGCGCAGCCCCTGGCCGTCGGACGAGTCGCAGGAGGGCGACGCCCATGCGTGAGGGGGATCAGACGTAGGTATGGGTGATGAACTCGATGGAGTGGCCGTCGGGGTCGTCGATGTACACCCCGCGGCCACCGAACAGGTGGTTGATCCGCTGCGGCTCGGCGTGGGCCGGGTCGGCCCAGTACGGCAGTTCCCGCTCCGTGATCCGCGCGAAGATCGCGTCGAACTCCTCCTCGGAGACGAGGAACGCCAGATGCTGGGAGACGATCTCGGCGTTCCCGCGGTGGTCGTAGTAGTCGAGAGTGACCCCGCCGCTCAGGGGGACGCTCGCGAAGGGGCCGAAGGCCTTCGGCTCGGGTTCGTCGATGAGCTCGGTGAGAAAGCGGGCGGCGGCGAAGCGGTCGCGGGCATGGACGATGGTGTGGTCGAGGCGTGCGGGCACGGCTGCCTCCTCCTGGGCGCTTGCCCGGCGGCCCGGCCGCCGGGCCGATGTCTCCACGCTAGGAGTACGGGGACGGCCGGGCATCGGCCATCGGTCCGACGGCCCGGCAGACCTTGGACCCAGGACCCGGGTCTCAGAAGAGCTTGCCGGGGTTGAGGATGCCGAGCGGGTCGAAGGTGGCCTTGATGCCGCGCTGCAACTCCACTCCCACCGGCCCGAGTTCGCGCGCGAGCCACTCCTTCTTCAGAACGCCGACGCCGTGCTCGCCGGTGATCGTGCCGCCGAGTTCGAGGCCGAGCGCCATGATCTCGTCGAACGACTCGCGGGCCCGTCGGGACTCGTCGGCGTCGGTGTGGTCGAAACAGACGACGGGGTGGGTGTTGCCGTCTCCCGCGTGGGCGCAGACGCCGATGGTGAGGTCGTACTTCTCCGCGATGCCGGCCGTGCCCTCCAGCATCGCGCCGAGCTTCGAGCGCGGTACGCAGACGTCGTCGATCATCGTCGCCGTCTTCACGGTCTCCAGCGCGGTGAGCGACATCCTGCGGGCCTGGAGGAGGAGTTCCGACTCGGCGACCGTATCGGCCGGGACGACCTCGGTGGCGCCCGCGGCCTTGCACAGCTCCCCGACGGCGGCGAGGTCGGCGGCCGGCTCCGGGGTGTCGAAGGCGGCCAGCAGCAGGGCCTCGGTCGTCTCGGGCAGCCCCATGTTCGCCATGGCGTTGACGGCCCGCAGTGTCGTGCGGTCCATGAGCTCCAGCAGCGACGGGGTGTGGCCCCGCTCCATGATCGCGCAGACCGCGTCGCAGGCGGCCGCCGCCGAGTCGAACTCCGCCGCCAGCACCAGCTGGGCGGGCGGCTGCGGCCTGAGGGCCAGCACCGCTTTGACAACGATGCCGAGGCTCCCCTCGGAACCGACGAAGAGCCTGGTGAGGTCGTAGCCCGCGACGCCCTTGGCGGTGCGGCGGCCCGTGGTCAGCAGCCGGCCGTCGGCGAGAACGACGTCCAGGCCGAGCACGTACTCCGCGGTCACGCCGTACTTGACGCAGCACAGTCCGCCGGACGCGGTGCCGATGTTCCCCCCGATCGTGCACATCTCCCAGCTGGAGGGGTCAGGCGGGTAGTAGAGCCCGTGTTCGTTGACCGCGCGGGAGAGCACGGCGTTGACGACCCCGGGCTCCACGACGGCGATCCGGTCGACCGGACTGATCTCCAGAATCCGGTCCATTTTCGTGAGCGAGAGCACGATGCACCCGTCCGAGGCATTGGCGGCGCCGGACAGGCCGGTGCGGGCGCCCTGCGGGACGACCGGGACGCGCAGTTCGGTCGCGGTGCGCATGACGTGCTGCACCTGTTCCACCGTCCGCGGGAGGACCACGACCGCGGGCGTGCCCGCCTCGCAGAAGCTCGCCATGTCGTGTCCGTACGACGCCGTCACATCCGGATCGGTGATGAGGGCATCGGCGGGCAGGCCGGAACGCAGCCGTTCGAGAAGATCGTCCATGGACCCAGCGTCGCACCAGGGGCCATCGGTGTGAACCCGTCTGCGTTCCGGTTCACAGGGCCGGGTGTGTTCTTCGTATTTACTGCTCGCTGACGCACAGTGAGCGCCATGAACAGCGAACATCTGAAGACCGCCGCGATCAGCACCCTGGTCGCCGCGACGCTGGTCACCGGAGTGGTCGTGCTGGTTCCCGGCCGCGACGAGCTGAGCCCCCGCCCGGCACCCGGCAGCCCCGGCGGCCGGGCGGGGGCCGCCGCGGCGACGGGCATTCCGGCCGCTCTCGACGACCTGACCTCTCTGATCGCCGAGCGGGAGCGCTGGCTCGAGGCGCACCCCCGGGACGGGGAGTCGTGGGCGCTGCTCGGGTCGGCGTATGTGCAGCGGGGCACACGACTCGCCGACTGGGGCGCGTTCCCGAAGGCCGAGAGCGCCCTGCACAGGTCGCTGGAGGCGCTGCCGGCGGAGGAGGGCAACACCGAGGCCCTCGTCGGCCTCGCCACGCTGGCCAACGCCCGGCAGGACTTCGTCACCGCCCGCGCCCTGGCCGAGCGCGCGGTCAAACAGCGGCCGAAGCGATGGACGGCGTACCCGGCACTGATCGAGGCCTGCAACGGCCTCGGCGACTACAAGGCCGTCATCAAGGCGATGGACACCCTGACGTCGCTGCACACGGGGTCGCAGGCGCTGGGCCTGGCCGCGCGGGTCTACCGCAACCGCGGCTGGCGCGAGGACGCGGCGGCCACCGCGTACGACGCCGTGGGCAGCGCCTCGAACCGCGCGGAGAAGGCGGTCGCCCTCCAGCAGCTGGGCGATCTGGCCTGGGAGCGCGGTGAGCCGCAGGAAGCCGTCGAGGCCTACGACCGCGCCCTGAAACTCGCGCCGGACCTCCACCCGGCCCTGGCGTCGCGGGCCCGCGCGCTGGCGGCACTCGGCCGTACCGACGAGGCCTTCCGCGACTACCAGGCGGCGCTGGAGGAGCTTCCGCTGCCGCAGTACGCGCTGGAGGCGGGCGAGTTGTACGAGTCGCTCGGGCTGAACGGCGACGCCCAGTCGCAGTACGAGCTGATGCGCACCTCGGCCACGAAGGCCGGCGAGTACGGCGTGAACCAGGAACTGGTGCTCGCTCTGTACGAGGCGGACCACGGCGACCCGGAGGCCGCCGTGCGCCGGCTCCAGAGCGAGTGGAACCGCAAGCACCGCAGCATCCAGGTCGCGGACGCGCTGGGCTGGGCCCTGTTCAAGGCGGGCCGGGCGAAGGAGGCGCTGCCGTACGCGCGGAGGGCGACGGACGAGGGCCTGCGCAGCCCGCAGTTCTCCTACCACCGGGGGGAGATCGAGCGGGAACTCGGTTTGTGGGGTCCGGCCCGACGGCACCTCGCGGAGGCGCTGCGGATCAATCCGCATTTCTCGCCGCTGCTGGCTCCGCTGGCCGCGGACGCCCTCACCGCGCTCGGGGAACTGCCGGAGGGCGGCCCCAGGAAGGTGACCGGCGAGGAGCCGGACGCGGAGCCCGTGCGGGGCGACGGGGGCACGGGCGGCGGCCAGGTGAAGCCGAAGCAGGAGCCGTCCGAGCGGCCCCGGTCGGGCGGCGCGGGCCCGTCCGCCGACGGAGCGGGCACGGGGTACGGGGCGGGGGCGGGCACGGGCTCGTCCGGTACGGATGCCTCCGGTGCGGGATCCTCCGCGACCGGCTCCTCGGGCACGTACCCCGGCGGTACGGGCCAGGGGACGAACCCGGGCGACGCCGGTGCCGGGCAGCAGGCCCCGCCCTCGCGGCAGTCCCCCGGGCGGTCCGCCGGCACTGCGCCGCGGCAGAACGCGAACGCCCAGCCGCCGGCGTCCGGCGGGCCCGGCAACGCGCGGCCGGGGGGCAACTGACCGTCCCGGGCGGCGGGCCCCGGCGCAGAGCCGGGGTCAGCGGAGGGTGGCGTAGACGATGAGGTTGTCGACCGGGTGACCCTGCGCGTCGAACGCCCCGTCACAGGTGATCAGCCGCAGCTCGCGGCCCGCTGTGCGGCCGTAGACCCGTTCGGTGGGAAAGGCCTGCTTGCTGACCGTCTCCGTGGCGGTGACGGTGAAGTGGACGGTCGCCCCCGCGGCGTTGCGCACCGCGATGTCCGCGCCCCGGGCGATCTTCCGGAGGTCGTGGAAGACGGCGCGGCCGTGGCGGGTGTCGTTGTGGCCGATGATCACGGCGGCCCCGCGGTCGCCCGGGACGGCCGCACCGGTGTACCAGCCCGCGGTCATACCCCGGGCCGCGGGCGGGACTTCGACGGTGCCGTCCGGGTTGAGGCCGAGTCGCATCAGCGGGCCGCTCACGCCGATCGAGGGGATGCTCACCTCCACGGGATCGGCTTTCTGCTTCCGGGCGGGGTCGGCCTTCTGCTGACGGGCGGGGTCGGAGGGCGCTGTGGCAAAGGCGCGCGGTGTCCCCGCGGCCGGGACCTCGTCGGCCGCCGCGGAGCAGCCGGTGACGGCGGCGAGGAGGGTGAGGGCAAGGGCGGCAAGAAGGGGACGGACGGGCGCGGGGGAAGCGCCGGTCCGCCCTGGCCCGAAGGCATGCTGACCGGGACGGTGCGGCGGGGTCATCGGTACTCCTGAGGCGGCAGAGGTCCGCGGGGGCGGCCGCCGCGACCGGCGGCCGCCCCCGCGGCGGGGTGGGTCAGCCGTGGTGACGGCCGGCCGTACGACGGCGGATCACGACGGCACCGGCGCCCGCGAGCAGCGCGACTCCGGCCGCCGATCCGGCGAGAGCGGTGCTGTTGCCGCTCCCGCTGCCGGCGGGCTGCTCCCCCGCGTCCACACCACCGCGCGGCAGACGGCCGGCCCGCTCCTGCGCCGGGGCGGGCTTGTCACCCGCGTCGACACCGCCGCGCGGCAGACGGCCGGGCCCCTTCTCCGCGGGGGCGGGGGTGGGCGCTTCGCGCACCGGCTGCGCGGTGCGGTCCGCGGCCGGCTTGGCGGGAGCGGGGGTCGAGTCGGCGAAGGCGCCGCCGGCCGGGACGATCACTGCCGCGGTCGCGGCGGTGGCGACGGCGAGGGCGCGCAGGGACAGACGGTGGGACATGAATGTGGCTCCATTCCAGCGTGGACCAGGGATGCCGGGACGGCGTCGCAACGCGGCGTCCGGGCATGGGCGTCAGGCTGTCCTGAAGTTGTGAGGAAGCTGTCAGATCGCTGTGATGGACGTATCAGGGCTGCCGGGGGCCTTCCGCCGCCCCGGAGGGCGCGGGCTCACCGGGAGCCGGAGCGTGAACACCGACCCCTCCCCCTCGGTGCTGGCCGCCTCCGCCGAACCGCCGTGCCCTTCCGCCAGCTTGCGCACGATCGCCAGTCCGAGACCGCTGCCGCCGGTGCGCCGGCTGCGCGACTTCTCCGCGCGCCAGAAGCGGTCGAAGACGTACGGCAGGTCGTCCGCCGGGATACCGCTGCCGGTGTCGGCGACCTCCACGGCCACCTCGTCGCCGCCGTCCGAGCCCCGGGCGCGCAGGGTGACGGTGCCGCCGGGCCCGGTGTGGCGCAGGGCGTTGGAGACCAGATTGCCGACGGCCTGCCGCAGCCGCACCGGGTCCGCGGTCAGCACCGGTGCGCCGCCCGGCACCGAGACCGTCAGCGTGACGCCGGCCGTCTCCGCCCGTGCCTGGTGCGCGGCCGCGACCTGGCCGAGCAGCTCGTCGATCCGTACCGGCTCGGGGTGCAGGCGCAGGGCGCCCGCGTCGGCCTCTGCCAGGTCCTGGAGGTCGTCGATGATGTGCTGGAGCTGCACCGCCTCCTCCAGCAGCGAGGACACGAACGCCGGGTCGGGGTCGGCGAGTCCGTCCTCGGCCGCCTCCAGCCAGCCGCGGATGTTGCTGAGCGGGGTGCGCAGTTCGTGCGCGACGTCGCTGACCATGGCCCGGCGCTGGGTCTCCAGCCGGGCGCGGTGGGCGGACATGTCGTTGAACGCCGCGGCCAGCCGCCCGATCTCGTTGTCCGCGGTGACCGCCACCGGCTCCGTCGTCTCGCCGTCCTTCATCCGCTGCGCGGCTCCGGTCAGCGCGTGCAGCGGCCGCACGAGGCGGGTGGCGGCGAGCAGGGAGGCGCCGACGGTGAGGGCGAGGACGAGGGCGGCGGCGCCCGCGATGCGTGCGGTGTTCGCCGGGGAGAGGTCGAAGCCGGGGACGGTCGTGCTGTCGGGGTCGCCGATGAACAGCAGCGCGGGCGAGGAGACGTAGGAGCTGAGCTGTTCGCGTCGGGCGGTGCCCACACAGGAGGCGATGGCCCGGTCCTCCAGGCTGCCCGCCGGGCCGCGTACGACCGGCGCGGGCTCGGCCGGCACGGGCTCGGCCGGGGCGGGCAGGACGCCGGACGGGGCGGCCTGGCGCGGTACCGGGCGCGTCTCGGTGTCGCGCTTCCAGGACAGGTCCAGGCCGAGCCGTACGCTCGCGCGGCCCTGCCGCTCCAGGCAGGCGTCGGCCAGTGCGTTGAGGGTGGCGAGCGCGGTGCGTTCGCTGCGGGTGGGCTCGTCCAGTACATCGAGCGGGCAGCGGGTGCCCTCGATCCGGTCGATGTCGTTGCCCACGACCTGGATACGGGGGCGGCCGCTGGGAGTTCGCAGGATGTCCGAGGCCAGCCCGTACTCGCGCAGACAGCTCACGACCCGGTCGGCGGTCTTCTGCAGCTGTGCCCCTTCGGCGGCGGGCAGCCGGAAGGGGCCGACCGCACGCGGGTCGATTCGGTCCGCCGGGTCGCCGCCGCTCTGCTCGGTCGCCGGGGTGAGGGCGCTGTCCGCGGAGAGCGGGTCGACGACGGCGGAGGGCTGGGGCGGCAGCGCGGGCGGCTTCTGTTCGGTCGCGGAGTCGGCGATGGGTGCGCGGCTCTGGGTGGTCAGCGCGATGCGACGGCCGTACTGCCGGGCCAGCGCCCGCACGGTCGGCTCGACACCGTCCCACTGGGGGTGCGTCGCCGCGCGGCCGAGCAGCGCGTGGTAGATCCGGGCGTCGTCGGTGAGATTCTGGCCCTGCTCCTGCCGGATGGCACCGGAGGTGGTCTGCACGGCCAGCCAGGCGGTCGCCGCCACCGAACAGGCGGCCACCAGCGCGGAGACGGCGAGCAGACGGCCCAGCAGACTCTTGCGCAGCGGTAGCCGCCGCCCGCCGCGGCCGGGCTGCCGCTCCCGGCTACGAAACCGCACGGCCGGCGCCCTTCGCCGGGTCCGCGAGCTTGTAGCCGACGCCGAAGACGGTCAGGAGGCGGGCGGGCCGCCGCGGGGCGGGTTCGATCTTCTTGCGCAGGTTCATGATGTGCACGTCGACGGTCCGGTCGCCGATGTAGCGGGCGTAGCCGTGCAGTTCCTCCAGGAGCCGCTGCCGGGTGAAGACGCGTCCCGGCTCGGCGGCCATGGCGGCGAGGATGCGGAACTCCCCGGGGGTGCACTCGACGCGGGCGCCGTCGACGCTCACCTCGTGGCGGTGCGGGTCGATGACGAGGGTGCCCACGGCGAGGACGGGCTCGGCCGCCTCTCGCGCGGCGGGCGGGCGGGTCCGGCGCAGCAGCGTACGGACCCGGGCCATCAGTTCGCGCGGGCTGTAGGGCTTGGTCATGTAGTCGTCGGCCCCGAGGTCGAGACCGAGCAGCAGATCGTCCTCGGTGGAGCGGGCGGTGAGCATCAGCACCGGCAGCTCGTACGTCTCCGCCCGCAGGATGCGCAGCACGTCCAGGCCGTCGGTCTTCGGCATCATCACGTCGAGGACGAGCAGGTCGGGCGCTCTGTGGCGGATCTCCTCGACGGCGGCGCGGCCGTCGCGTACGAGCGTGACCGTGTGGCCCTCGCGTTCCAGATAGCGGCGGACCAGTTCGGCCTGCTTCTCGTCGTCCTCGGCGACCATGACATGTGCGCTCACGCCGCGATCGTAAGCAGTCGGAAGCGGCCGGAAGGCACGAAGTGCCGGACAGGCCTGCTTAGCAGGCCTGTCCGGCACGTGGATCGTGGTCCGTTATCCCCTACCGGGACCCTGGACGGCTCAGAGGTTGCCGCGCTTCTCCTGCTCGCGCTCGATCGCCTCGAAGAGCGCCTTGAAGTTGCCCTTGCCGAAGCCCATCGAGCCGTGCCGCTCGATCATTTCGAAGAAGACGGTCGGCCGGTCCTGGACCGGCTTGGTGAAGATCTGCAGCAGGTAGCCGTCCTCGTCACGGTCGACGAGGATCTTCAGCTCGCGCAGGGTCTCGACCGGCACCCGGGTCTCGCCGGCCCACTCGCCGAGGGTGTCGTAGTACGAGTCGGGGGTGTCGAGGAACTGGACTCCGGCCGCCCGCATGGCCCGCACCGTGGAGACGATGTCGTTCGTGGCGAGCGCGATGTGCTGGACACCGGCGCCGCCGTAGAACTCGAGGTACTCGTCGATCTGCGACTTCTTCTTCGCGATCGCCGGCTCGTTGATCGGGAACTTCACCTTCAGGGTGCCGTCGGCGACGACCTTCGACATGAGCGCGGAGTACTCGGTGGCGATGTCGTCGCCCACGAACTCCTTCATGTTGGTGAAGCCCATGACCTTGTTGTAGAAGGCCACCCACTCGTTCATCCTGCCGAGTTCGACGTTGCCGACGCAGTGGTCGATCGCCTGGAAGGTGCGCTTGGCGGGCGGCTCGACCATGGGGGCGGTGGCCACGTAGCCCGGCAGGTAAGGGCCGTCGTAGCCGGAGCGGTCGACCAGGGTGTGCCGGGTCTTGCCGTACGTCGCGATCGCGGCGAGGACGACCGTGCCGTGCTCGTCCTTGAGCTCGTAGGGCTCGGTGATGCCGCGGGCACCGTGCTCGGTGGCGTAGGCGTACGCGGCCCGGGCGTCCGGCACCTCGATGGCCAGGTCGATGACGCCGTCGCCGTGCTCGGCGACATGACCGGACAGGAACGTGCCCCACTCGGTGGAGGCCTTGATGACGGAGGTGAGGACGAAGCGCGCCCCGCCGTTCTCCAGCACATAGCTCGCCGTCTCGCGGCTGCCGTTCTCCGGCCCGGAATAGGCGACGACCTTCATGCCGAAGGCGGTCGAGTAGAAGTGGGCGGCCTGCTTGGCGTTGCCGACGGCGAAGACGACCGCGTCCATTCCCTTGACCGGGAAGGGGTCGGCCTCGCGCGCGGTGGTCGGGTGCTTGATGGTCTCAGTCATGACCGCAGGCTCCCTCCGTTCCACAAGGTGCGCAATAGTTCGTGATTCCCCTGGTCAATCTGTACAGCCCGGGAGCAGTATGGAGGGGCTTTCTGTACAGGATGCCCATCCCGGGGGTGCGCCATGGCGATCGATCATCTGGACGGCCGGCTCATCGTGCTGCTGGCCCGCGAGCCGCGCATCGGCGTGCTGGAGGCGTCCCGCCGGCTGGGGGTGGCCCGCGGCACCGTGCAGGCCCGGCTCGACCGGCTTCAGTCGAATGGAGTCATCCGCGGACTGGGGCCCGACGTCGACCCCGCGGCCCTCGGCTACCCCGTCACCGCCTTCGCGACGCTGGAGATCAAGCAGGGCCAAGGCGCCGATGTCAGGGCCCATTTGGCGGGTGTTCCCGAGGTGCTGGAGCTGCACACGACCACCGGGCACGGCGACATGCTCTGCCGTCTGGTGGCGCGGTCCAACGCCGATCTTCAGCGGGTGATCGACCGGGTTGTCGGTTTTGATGGCATCGTGCGGGCCTCCACGGCGATCGTCATGGAGAACCCTGTGCCCCTGCGGATCATCCCGCTGGTGGAGCAGGCCGCGGAGGACGAACCAGCCTGAGTGGAGCGCGCGTGAGCTTCTGGGAGTATGTGGCCACCCGGCACCAGCAGCTGCTCACCGACGCCTTCCAGCAGGCCAGCCTGGTCTTCCAGTGCATGGTCATCGCCACCCTGCTCGGCATCCTCATCGGCACGTTCACCTACCGCAGCACCTGGGCGGGAAATCTGGCGATCCTGTCCACGGCCACCATCCTGACCGTCCCCTCGCTGGCCCTGATCGGTCTGCTGATCCCGCTGGTGGGCCTCGGGGTCGCGCCCGCGGTGATCTCCCTGACCCTGTACGGGCTGCTGCCGATCGTGCGCAACTCCGTCGTGGGGCTGCGCGGCGTGGATCCGTCGCTGGTGGACGCCGCGAAGGGCATCGGGATGTCCCGGGCCGCGCGCATGTTCCGTGTCGAGCTGCCTCTCGCCTGGCCCCCGATCCTCACCGGCATCCGTGTCTCCACGCAGATGCTGATGGGGATCGCCGCGGTCGCCGCGTACGCCTCCGGGCCCGGACTCGGCAACGAGATCTTCCGCGGCATCGCCTCGCTGGGCAGCGCCAACGCCATCAACCAGGTACTCGCGGGCACCATCGGCATCGTCATCCTCGCGCTGCTCTTCGACGCGGCGTACGTCCTGATCGGGCGCCTGACCATCTCCAGGGGGATCCGTGACTGAGACATCCGGCGCGGGCATCCAGCTGGAGAACCTGAGCAAGCGCTACCCCGGCAATCCGAACCCGGCCGTCGACAACGTCTCGATGGAGATCAAGCCGGGCGAGACGGTGATCCTCGTGGGCCCTTCCGGCTGCGGGAAGTCGACCACCCTGAAGATGATCAACCGGCTGATCGAGCCGTCGTCGGGCCGCATCAGGATCGGCGACGAGGACGTCACCGACATGGATCCGGTGAAACTGCGGCGCAAGGTCGGCTACGCGATCCAGTCCTCCGGCCTCTTCCCGCACATGACGGTCGCGGAGAACATCTCGCTCGTACCGAAGATGCTCGGCTGGGCGAAGCCCAAGGTGAGAGCCCGGGTCGAGGAGATGCTCGATCTGGTCGGACTCGATCCGCGCGAGTTCCACGGCCGGTATCCGCGCCAGCTGTCCGGCGGTCAGCAGCAGCGGGTGGGCGTCGCGCGGGCGCTCGCCGCCGACCCCCCGGTGCTGCTGATGGACGAGCCGTTCGGAGCGGTCGACCCGATCACCCGCGACCACCTCCAGGACGAACTGATCCGGCTCCAGCACGAGCTGCACAAGACGATCGTGTTCGTCACCCACGACTTCGACGAGGCGATCAAGCTCGGCGACCGGATCGCCGTGCTGCGGGAACAGTCGCACATCGCCCAGTTCGACACCCCCGAGGCGATTCTCACCAACCCGGCCGACGACTTCGTCTCCGGATTCGTGGGCGCCGGCGCGGCACTCAAGAGACTCAATCTGACCCGCGTACGGGACGTCGAGATCGCGGACTTCCCGACCGTGACCGTGGACGACCCCCTCCAGTCCATCTTCAACAGGCTCCGCACCGAACTGCACAACGAGCTGCTGATGCTGGACCGGCGGGGGCGGCCCTACAAGTGGCTGAGGCGCGGTGACCTGATGCGCGCCAAGGGCTCGCTGGCCCGTGCGGGGCAGTTGGTGCACGACACGGTGACCCGGGACGCGACCCTGCACGACGCGCTGGAGGCCGTACTGACCGACTCCGGTGGACGGGTGGCGGTGACCGGGCGGCGCGGCGAGTTCATCGGCGTGGTCGACATGGAGACGTTGATGAACTCCGTGCAGGAGCTGCTGGAGGCCGACCGGCTGGCGGCCATCGAGCACCAGCACAATCTGGAGGAGCTGCGCCATCACCGCACGGAACAGGAGTTGGAGGGAGGCGCATGAGTACCGCTCCCGAACGCCCGCCGGGCGAACACGACGTCAGGGGCCACGCCTTCCGCGACGAGGAGGAGGAGCCCACTCCCCCGCCGGCCCCGCCCCCGCGGCGTATCACCTGGCAGAAGCTGGTGTTCCTGCCGTCCGTCGTCGCTCTGGTCCTGCTGGCCACCTGGCTGTGGTACTCCAACATCCAGCTCGACGCGATCGCCGAGAACTCGCTGTCCGGCGGCAACGTCCAGCTGCGGCTGTGGCAGCACATCCAGCTGACCGCGATCTCCACCTTCTGGGTGCTGATCATCGCCATCCCGCTCGGCATCGCGCTCACCCGGCGGGGCATGACCAGGGCGGCTCCTCCGTTCGTCGTGTTCGCCAACATCGGACAGGCCACCCCGGCGATCGGTCTGCTGGCGCTGCTGGTGATCTGGCTGGGCATCGGCGCGTCGACCGCGATCGTCGGCATGGTGATCTACGCCATCCTTCCGGTGCTCTCCAACACGATCGCGGGCCTGCGGGCGATCGACCCCCAGCTCGTGGAGGCGTCCCGCGGTATCGGCATGTCCGGAACCGGGACCCTGCGCAAGGTCGAACTCCCGCTGGCCGTGCCGCTGATCCTGGCCGGGGTGCGCACCGCGCTCGTCCTCAACGTCGGCACGGCGACGCTGGCCACCTTCGTCGGCGGCGGCGGCCTCGGTGACCTGATCACCTCCGGAATCCAGACGCAGCGGATGCCGGTCCTCATCATCGGTTCGGTGCTCACGGTGGCGCTCGCCCTGATGGTGGACTGGCTCGCCTCGCTGGTCGAGCTGACGATGACGCCGCGCGGACTGGAGAGCTGATGCGGTATCCGCGGAGGTCTCCGAAGACGCGGGCGTCCATGAGGACACGACCGTCCGTGCGGACGCGACCGTCTGTGCGG
This sequence comes from Streptomyces sp. CA-251247, assembly GCF_050952975.1. Taxonomy (NCBI): domain Bacteria; kingdom Bacillati; phylum Actinomycetota; class Actinomycetes; order Kitasatosporales; family Streptomycetaceae; genus Streptomyces; species Streptomyces sp. CA-251247. The sequence continues at coordinate 3,144,017 of NZ_CP191861.1, forward strand.
ACGTCGCTGACCGGCGCTGTCGCCCTCGCCCTGGTGCTGGCCGGCTGCGGCCTCAAGAGCGGCTCCCCGCTGGTCGACGACGTGGTGCCGGGCTCGGTCGGCCGGGGCGAACCGCTCAAGGGCGCGTCCCTGACGGTCACGTCGAAGAACTTCAGCGAGAACATCATCCTGGGCCAGATGATCGGCCTGATCTTCAAGGCGGCCGGCGCCGAGGTGCTGGACCGCACCAATCTGCCCGGCTCGATCAGCGCCCGCGAAGCGATCATCAACGGCGACGCGGACGCGATGTACGAGTACACGGGCACGGCCTGGATCACCTATCTCGGCAACGAGAAGCCCATCGTGGATCCGCAGCAGCAGTGGCAGGCGGTGCGCGACGCCGACCGGCGCAACGGTGTCACCTGGCTGCCGCAGTCCCGGCTCAACAACACGTACACGCTGGCGATCAGCAAGAAGAACAACGCCAAGTACCGGCTCAGGACGCTGTCGGACGTCGCCGCGCTGTCGCAGAAGGACCCGTCGGCGGTGACGGTCTGCGTGGAGAACGAGTTCGCGGCCCGCGAGGACGGGCTGCTGGGCATGGAGAAGGCGTACGGGATGAAGATCCCGGCGGCGAACATCCAGAAGATGGACGCCGGGATCATCTACACCCAGGTCTCCAAGTCCAACTCGTGCCTGCTGGGCGAGGCGTTCACGACGGACGGCCGGATCACGTCGCTGAACCTCGACACGCTCCAGGACAACAAGCACTTCTTCCCCAACTACAACGCCGCTCCCGTGATCCACACCGCGACGATCGAGGCGTGGCCGGCGATCGCCGGCCTGCTGAACCCCCTGAGCGCGCGGCTGACGACGGCGATCGCCCAGGAGCTGAACGCCAAGGTCGACGTGGCGGGCGAGGACCCGCACGAGGTGGCGAAGGACTGGCTGATCGAGGAGGGATTCATCAAGGAGGGGTAGGGCCTGTTGCCCGGGCTGGGGCTCGTGGGCTGCCGCCGAAACTTACCAATAACTCTTTGCAAAGAAGTGCTTGCAAGCATCTGGTTGCAAAGCTATCTTTGCACCATGACCGAGCCCGAGCCCCGCATGATCCGCCATCTCGATCCGCGATCCCTGCGCGGTCTCGCCCATCCCCTGCGGATGCGCCTGCTCAAGACACTGCGCCACGACGGCTCCGCCACCGCCTCCCAACTGGCGGAGCGGCTGGGCGAGTCGAGCGGTGCGACCAGCTACCACCTGCGTCAGCTCGCCGCCCACGGCTTCGTCGAGGACGACCCCGAACGCGGCAAGGGCCGCGAGCGATGGTGGCGGGCGGTGGTCGAGGGCACGATGTTCGACGAGTCCCTCTACAGCGATCCCGATCCCGCGGTGCGCGGGGCGGCCGACCTCTTCATGCACGAGGTCGCCACCCACCACACCGAGGAGGTCGGCACCTGGCTCGGCACCTCGCGGGAGTGGCCGGAGGACTGGCGCCGCAGCTCCGACCTCAGCGACTTCACCCTCCGTCTCACGCCCGCGCAGGCGAGAGAGCTCAACGAGAAGCTGCACGCGGTCATCGAGAGCTACCGCGATCTGGCGCCCGGCCCGGAGGCCGAGGACGCCGCTCAGGTCCGTATGCACCTGCACTCCTTCCCGCGTACCACCGCCTGAGGGGACATCCGGCATGAATCCCGAGATACATCGGCTCCTGCACGAGGACCGTGCACGCCAACTGCGCACCGAGGCCGCGTCGTTCACGCTCCGTCCGGCATCGGGGGACCTGCGCAGCCGACTGGGCTGGACGCTGGTCGAATGGGGCCTGCGGCTTGTGCAGGGGGCCCCGCGACGATCCCCGCGTATCGCATGACGGGGCGGGGGGACACGCGGACGACCGCCGCGAGGGAGGGAGATCGTCCGCCGGGATCCGAGGGAGGCGCGGGAGCCGGGGGCGGCGCGGGACATGAGGGCGGCGCGGGACATGAGGGCGACGCGAGACATGGGGGCGGCGGGGGACGCCGGCCGCTCGCCGCCGTACTGGCCGCCAACGCCGTCTCCATCACCGGCAATTCACTCACCCTCGTCGGCGTCCCGTGGTTCGCGCTGGAGACGACGGGCAGCCCCGCCAAGGCCGGTCTGGTCGCTTTCTGCGCCACCCTGCCGGTTGTCGTGTCCGCCCTCACCGGCGGACCGGTCATCGACCGCATCGGCCGCCGGCGGGTGAGCATCGCCTCCGACCTGATCTGCGCCCTCGCCGTCGCCGCGATCCCGCTGCTGCACTACGCCGGTGTGCTGGCCTTCTGGATGCTCTGCGCGCTGATGGCCGTCACCGGCCTCTTCCACGCACCGGGCGAGACCTCGCGCTATGTCCTCGTACCCGACCTCGCGAAAGCGGCGGGGACCCCGCTGTCCCGGGCCGCGAGCCTCTTCGACGCCGTGTCCCGCGGCGCACGCATGGCAGGTGCCGCACTCGCGGGCGTACTGATCGCGCTCACCGGCGCCGAGGCCGTTCTGCTGCTGGACGCCGCGACCTTCGGCGTATCGGCCCTACTCATCGCCGTGGGGGTGCGCGGACTCGGCGCGGCCGAACCGCGTAAGGCATCCGCCCCCGTCTCACTCACGGCCTACCGCCGCGAACTGCGCGAGGGCTGTGCCTTCCTCGTCCGCCACCGGCTGCTGCTGGCCGTCATGCTGATGGTGATGCTCACCAACGGGCTGGACCAGGGCTGGAGTTCGGTGCTCCTGCCGGTCCACGCCAAGGACAACCTCGGCGGCCCGGGCCATCTCGGGCTGCTCGTCGCCGTCTTCGCGGGCTGCGCATTGCTCGGCGCGCTGCTGTACGGCGCGATCGGCCACCGCTTCCCCCGGCGGGCCCTGTTCACCGTGGCGTTCCTGCTCTGCGGACTGCCCCGGTTCGCGGTGGCGGCCCTGGTGGACGGGACGGTGCCGCTGGCCGTGACCATGGCGATCGGCGGACTCGGGGCGGGCATGCTCAACCCGATTCTGACGACGGTCATGTACGAACGCGTGCCGGACGAACTGCGCAGCCGGGTCGCGGGCGTGAGCACGGCCGGGGTGCTGCTGACGACACCGCTCGGCGGACTGGCGGCGGGATTCGTCGTCGAGCAGTCGGGCCTGCCGGCCGCGATGCTGACGCTCGGCGCGCTCTACTTCCTCGCCACGCTCGCCCCGGCCCTCTTCCCTGCCTGGCGGGAGATGGACGCGCCGCTTCCCGAGGCATCCCGGCCCGGCACGGCGGACCGGCCCGGCCCGTTGGACGGGCAGGCCCCGGAGGACCGGCCGCGCCCGGCGGAACAGGTCAGCAGGAAGGGACCTTCGCGCCCTTGTTCAGAGCCCGAAGCGATTCCACGGTGCCCTTCAGAGACGTGACGGGGATCAGCCGCAGCCCCTTGGGCAGTTCGGCCTGAGCGTCCGAGCACTCCCCCTTCGGCACGAGGAAGACGGTCGCGCCGTCGCGCCGCGCCGCCTGCGTCTTCAGGGAGACCCCACCGACGGCGCCGACCTTGCCGTCCGCGGTGATCGTGCCCGTGCCGGCGATGGTGCGCCCGCCGGTGAGGTCGCCGCCGGCACCGTCGCCGTCGAGCTTGTCCACGACACCGAGCGAGAACAGCAGCCCGGCACTGGGCCCACCGATGTCGGCGAGCTCGAGTGTGACCTTCACCTTCGCCGGGTCCTCGTCGAGATAGTCGAGCGCGGCCTGCGAGGCGGCGGCCTGCGACTTGACCATGTCGTCGAGGTTGCGGCGCTCGACCTCCTGGTCCGACTTGCCCGCGGGATAGACGGAGTCCCGGGGCATGACGGCCCGGTCGGTCCGGAACCAGCTGTCGACCACGTCCCCGAGGAAGACGTCGGCGGACGGCCCGGTCGCGATGATGGTCGTCATCCGCAGCTCACCGGACGTCTTGCGGACGGGCGCCCCGCTGATCGTGATGACCGGCTTGCCCTTGTCGCTCCCCAGCACGTTCGCGGTGGAGCCGGGCTGTGCGACGGCGTACGGCAGCGGCGCGAAGCCCGCGGCGGCGAGGAGCGCGACGACGGGCAGGGCGCAGACGAGGACAGCGCGGTGACGCGTGAGACTGGAGAGCACGGCGCCAATGTATCTGGGCGCGCTTCACCGGTCCGGGCCGCACCCGGACCGCCGCGCCCGAACAGGACGGTTCCGTGCGCGCCGGCGCAGGGGGTACGCCCTTGCCGCGTCGGCGCCCGGACGGGTCCGGTGCCGGCGTGAGCGCACCCGTTTGCGCCCGCTTCCTTCGCCTTGCCGACGCCGGGAGCGGGCCATGCGGCGTCCCGGCACCCGCGTCGGTCCGCCGCTTCCCTCACCGCGTCAGCACCAGGGCCGGGCCGCCGTACGGCATTCCGGCACCCGCGTCAGCGCAGCGCGTCCGCCACTTCCTTCGCCGCGTCGACCACCCGCGGCCCCACTCTCTCCGGGACCGAGTCCGCGAGCATCACCACACCCACGCTTCCCTCTATCCCCGTCACCCCCACGAGCGCGGCCGCTGCCCCGCTCGCCCCGGCCTCCAGCTCGCCGTGGGTGAGCGTGTACCCGGCCTCCTTGGCGTTCCCCTGGCGGGCCGCCAGGATCGCCTTGCCCGCTGCGCCCCGGTCCAGCGGGTGCCGGAACCCCGCCCGGTAGGCCACGTGGTAGTCCGTCCAGGTCGGTTCGACGACCGCGACCGCCAGCGCCTCCGCGCCGTCGACCAGGGTGAGATGTGCGGTGGCCCCTATGTCCTCCGCCAGCGACCGCAGCGCCGGCATCGCCGCCTCCCGTACCAGCGGGTGCACCTGGCGGCCCAGGCGCAGCACGCCGAGGCCCACCCGGGCCCGGCCGCCGAGGTCGCGGCGGACGAGTGCGTGCTGTTCGAGCGTGGCGAGCAGCCGGTACACGACCGTGCGGTTGACGCCGAGCTTGTTGGACAGCTCGGTGACGGTGAGGCCGTGATCGGTGTCGGCGAGCAGCTTGAGGACTCGTAGTCCCCGGTCGAGCGTCTGGGAGGTCTCCGCGGTCACAACGCCCTCTCCTTCGGAGTGAAGTGACGGCGGCCCTCTCACGGCAACGACTGACACCGGTCCCGTCGGCGTCGCACCCAGAGGCCGCCGGCAGGCCATGGCACGCCGGCTGCGCTCCGCGGCGGCGCTGCCACGGGGCGTATGCGTTGCCGGGACAGTAGCGAGATGGTCCGCTCAGCGGAAGACCTCGTCCAGAATCCGGGCGCGCAGGAGAACCCGGCCGCACAGCGGAACGGCGGGCACGGGAGTCCCGAGGGGTCGGGCAAGGGCGGCCCGAGGGAATGTTCAGCGCGTACGGACAGGTGCCGGACTGCCGACAGGCGCCGGAGCACGGACAGGTACCGCGGAGCACCGACAGCTGCCGAAGTACAGACAGATGCCGGAGCACGGACGGGTGCCGGAGTACGGACAGGCACCGGAGCGCGGACAGGCACCGGCCTCACCGCATGCGCGTCGCCCACTCCTGGACCTTCTTGATCCGTTCGCGGATCTGCCCGGCCGTCGCCTCCGCGCTCGGCGGTCCGCCGCACACCCGCCGCAGCTCGGTGTGGATGACCCCGTGGGGCTTGCCGCTCTGGTGGACGTAGGCGCCGACCATGGTGTTCAACTGCTTGCGCAGTTCGAGCAGTTCCTTGTGCGAGACGACCGGCCGCCGTTCCGCGGGCAGCTCCAGGAGGTCGGCCTCCTCGTCCGGCTTCTTGCGGCTGTGCGCGATCTGCCGTGCCTGCCGCTTCTGGAGCAGCATCTGCACCTGGTCGGGTTCGAGCAGGCCCGGGATGCCGAGGTAGTCCTGCTCCTCCTCGCTCCCCGGATGCGCCTGCATGCCGAACTCGGCGCCGTTGTACATCACCCGGTCGAAGACGGCGTCGGACTCCAGCGCCTCGAACGGCAGCATGTCCTGATCGCCGGTGTCCTCGTCCTGCTGCTTGTTCGCGTCGTCCATCTCCTGCTCGGACTCGGCGTACGGATCCTCTTCGCCGTCCTTCTTCGGCTTGTCGAGGACGTGGTCGCGCTCGACCTCCATCTCGTTGGCGAAGCCGAGCAGCATCGGAATCGTCGGCAGGAACACCGACGCGGTCTCGCCCCGGCGCCGGGAGCGCACGAAACGGCCGACGGCCTGGGCGAAGAAGAGGGGCGTCGAGATGGTGGTGGCGTACACACCGACGGCCAGGCGCGGCACGTCGACGCCCTCGGACACCATGCGGACCGCGACCATCCAGCGGTCGGTGCCCTCGCTGAAGTCGTCGATGCGCTTGGAGGATCCGGTGTCGTCGGACAGGACGACGGTCGCCTTCGTCCCGGTGATCTCGCGGATGAGCTTGGCGTACGCGCGCGCCGAGTCCTGGTCGGAGGCGATGACGAGGCCGCCGGCGTCGGGGATGGACTTCCGTACCTCACCGAGGCGCTGGTCGGCCGCGCGCAGCACGTTCGGCATCCATTCGCCGCGTGCGTCGAGCGCGGTGCGCCAGGCCTGCGAGATGGCGTCCTTCGTCATCGGCTCGCCGAGCCGAGCCGCGATCTCGTCACCGGCTTTGGTACGCCAGCGCATGTTGCCGCTGTAGCTGAGGAATATGACGGGCCTGACGACTCCGTCGGCGAGGGCGTTGCCGTAGCCGTACGTGTAGTCGGCGGAGGACCGCCGGATGCCGTCGTTGCCTTCCTCGTACGTGACGAAGGGGATCGGGTTGGTGTCGGAGCGGAAGGGCGTACCGGTGAGGGCGAGCCGCCGGGTCGCCGGGTCGAAGGCCTCCAGGCAGGCCTCGCCCCAGGACTTGGAGTCACCGGCGTGGTGGATCTCGTCGAGGATGACGAGGGTCTTGCGCTGTTCGCAGCGGTTGCGGTGCAGCATCGGGCGTACGCCGACACCGGCGTACGTCACGGCGACGCCGTGGTACTCCTTGCTGAGCGGTCCGGCGCTGTAGTCGGGGTCGAGCTTGATCCCTATCCGCGCGGCCGCGGCCGCCCACTGCTTCTTCAGATGCTCGGTCGGCGCGACCACGGTCACCTGCTGGACGACGTGGTGGTGCAGCAGCCAGGACGCGAGGGTGAGCGCGAAGGTCGTCTTGCCGGCGCCGGGGGTGGCGACCGCGAGGAAGTCGCGCGGCTGCTCCTGGAGATATCTCTCCATGGCCCCTTGCTGCCAGGCACGCAGCTTGTTGGCGGTACCCCACGGAGCACGCCCGGGAAAGGCGGGTGAGAGGTGATGGGAGTGGGAGGCGGTAGTAGTCACGATCTCCGGTTCGCCGCTCGTCCAGATATGACAACCGGGCCACCCTACCGGTGTGACGGGTGCGGGCTGAGGGGGACGGGGCCGGTGACGTGGGTGTTGAGATGTGACTCACAGCGGGTGCGAGCCGTGCGGGTCGTCGTCGCGCCGCGGTCGCCGGGGCGTACGGGTGACCATCGGGCCGCGGTCGCCGGGGCGTACGGGTGACCATCGGGCCGCGGTCGCCGGGGCGTGCGTGAGGGCCCTTCCCCGGTCCCCGCACCGCCCGCACCGTTCCCCGAGTCGGGTCCCCACCCAGGCCCCCACCAGCGCGACGGCGGCCATGGGGAGGAACACCGCCGCGAACGCCGCCGGGTGCGAGCCCGCCGCCGAGACGCCGTGGCCGGCGACCGACCCGCCGCCCAGTGCCGCGAACGCCGCACCGCCGATCGCCAGCAGCAGCACGTTCGACAGACCGTCCGAGATCTGGAGGGCCGCCGAGTTCGCGCCGGCCTCCTCGGGTGCCGACAGCTTCAGCAGCAGCACGCTCGTGGAGGCGATCACCATGCCCATGCCGAAGCAGCCGAACGCCCAGGCGACGCCGACGATCCAGACGGGGACCTCGGGGATCAGCACGCTCGGCGCCGCGGCGATCGACGCCGCCACCAACGCCATGCCGGTCAGCATCAGCCGCTCCCGGTGCGGTTCGAGCCGCGGCCGGGACTGTACGTACGACCCGAGCGCCCAGGTCGCGCCGCCCACCGCGAGCGAGAGGCCGGCCATCGTCGGCGACAGCCCGCGCTGGGTCACCAGCATCAGCGGGACGAAGGACTCGGCGGCGATGAAGGACCCCGCGGCGATGCCCCGCAGCAGGACGACGGAGGGCAGCCCGCGCGCCGCGCGGTACGTCCCCGGCGGCAGCAGACCGAGCACCGCCGGAACCAGAAGGGCGGCGCCCGCCGCGGCCGGTACGAGCGAGAGCCAGCGCAGGTCCTGACCCGCGTACTGGAGCAGCCCGGCACCCGTGGAGATGCCCAGCGCCAGCCGGATACGACGGCCGTCGAAGACGGGCCGCGGCCCGGCAGGATCCGCGGGGCCCGAAGCCATCCGCCGGATCGCGGGCAGCGCGAGCGCCAGCGGGAAGACGACCAGCGCGGGAATGCCGACGAACACCCAGCGCCAGCCGAGATGTTCGGTGACCGTGCCGGAGGCGAGCGGCCCCACGACCGAGGGGATCACCCAGCTCGCGGCGAAGGCGGCCATGATGGCGGGCCGCAGCCGCTCGGAGTAGGCGCGCCCGACGACGACGTACAGCGCGACGATCACGAGCCCGCCCCCGAGCCCCTGAACCGCGCGCCCCACGATGAACAGCCACATCGCACCGGCGGTCCCCGACAACAGCAGCCCGGCCCCGAAGGCGGCCATCCCGGTGGCGAGCGGCCGGAGCGGCCCGTCCCGGTCGGCCCACTGCCCGGAGAGCACCATGGCGAAGAGGCTGGTGGTGAAGTACGCGGAGAAGGCGAAGGCGTAGAGCTCGATGCCGTGCAGCTCATGCGCGGCGACGGGCATCGCGGTACCGACGGCGGTCGCCTCGAAGGCGATCAGCAGGACGACGGAGACGATGCCGACGCTGAGCGCACGATGGGTCCGGCCGAGGACCCCGCCCTGCTCACCGTCGTCGGACGGCGCGACGCCGGCGGGCAGGGGCGGGGTGACCTCGGCGTCACGGGGTTCGAGGACGGTCATGCCCCTCACAGTAAGGGGCAAAGTGCAGCGTGAACCCTGTCGCTGGACGGGTCCGGACTGGTCCCTTGGTCGTACGACCATGAACGCCGTGTGGCAGTCGTATTGCAGGGCGCCCGCCGCTCTTGAGCGGCGAGGGGGCCGCGCCTACGGTCGGTTCAGAAGAGAAACACGGCCGTGTGCCCGAGTGGTTCAGGGACTCGCCTGCAAAGCGAGTTACGCGGGTTCGATTCCCGCCACGGCCTCACGTGTTTGACCAGGAGGAACGACAGGGGCACCCCCTCAGGGGTGCCCTTACTCGTTCAAGATCCCCAGACGGTGATCACTGTCACCGCACCCGACCTCCGTGGACAGAACAGGTATCGGGTTCCCCAGGGTTCGAGTTCACCGAAGGGTCAGGAACTGGCGACGTGCCTGCGTCGTTGCAGGATCCACTGGTGTACGGGCGGTGTAATACCGGCACCCACGATGAATCCGATCGTGACGCTCTGGCTCGCGAACGCGATGATCCCGAAAACTGCGCACAGAACCATGCCGGTCACCACCAGGCCCGCGACCTTGATGCGCGAGGCCAGCTGGTTCAGCCATCTCACCGTCGAGAACGTCATGAGATACACGTTGGAGCCGAAAGCGGCCGCCGCCAGAACGGTGAGAGTATTCATTCCGCAACCTTTCACAATCGGAAGCCGAGATGTGTCCATCCGGCCGCCGCGGTCAGCCGTGCTCCCTTTTCGGGATGCACACGGTGCCGGTGATCATGCCCCAGGTGTAGCGGGGGTCGGCGACCACGGGGTAGGCGGTGTCGGGACCAACCCGGCGGGCCGGTCGCGAGTTGCCCGTGCTTGCAGTCGCAAGGTGCGCCTGCGGTGGTCTTCCAGGTGATCGCTAAACTCTCCGTGCCGTTGGACACGTCAAGGGGGATGCACACATGGGACGACCGCGCACATCGCCACCTCCGCGCAGGCGTGCCCACGCCGTTGCCGGCGCAGCCTGACCGATGCTGCAACCCCTCGCCCACGACGACCTCGACCGTTTCGGTCCCTACCGCCTCCTCGCCCGTCTCGGCAGCGGAGGCATGGGGACCGTCTATCTCGCCCGGTCAGCGGGCGGCCGTACCGTCGCGCTCAAGACGATGCATGCGGGCATCGCGTCGGACCCCGCCTCACGCACGCGCTTCCAGCTGGAGACGGACGCGGCGCGCGTCATCGGCGGCCACCACGGCGCGACCGTCGTCGACGCGGACCCGCTCGCCGAGACGCCGTGGCTGGCCACGGAGTACGTCCTCGGCCCGCCACTGGACGACGCCGTCGCGCTGGCGGGCCCGCTGCCCGAAGCCTCGGTCCGCGCCCTGGGCGCCGCCCTCTCCGGCGCACTTGCGCAGCTGCACGGCTCCGACGTCGTCCACCGCGACCTCAAGCCCTCGAACGTGATGGTCACGGGGTACGGGCCCAAGATCATCGACTTCGGTATCGCGCGGGCGGCGGGCGACGACCGCCTCACACGGACGGGTTCGGCGGCGGGCACGCCCGCCTTCATGTCCCCCGAGCAGGCGACCGGCCTGGAACACACCCCGGCGGGTGATGTGTTCGCCCTCGCCGGTGTGCTGGTCTTCGCCGCCTCCGGCCATGGTCCCTTCGGCGTCGGGCAGGCCGCCGACCTGCTCTATCGCGTCCGTTACGCGGATCCCGATCTCGGCGGCGTTCCCGACGCGCTCGTCCCCATCCTGGCCCGGTGCCTGTCGAAGGACCCTGCGGCGCGGCTCACGACATCACAGCTGATCTCCCAACTGCATGACGGGGGTGGGCAGTTCGCTGACCATCTGCCCGATCTGGTGCTGGCGGAGATCGCCCGTCGGGCCTCTGAGGTCTGGCAGTTCCACCCGCGCCGCCTGCCGCCCCCGCCGCCGGAGCCCGACTCTTCCCGGCCCACAGCCGTCTCTCGCCGCAAGCTGCTGACGATGACCGGCGGTTCGGTGCTGGGAGTGGCCGCCGCGGGGGCGGGGGCGTGGCTGTGGCTCGGCGGGACGGAGGACGACCCGTCGGGAAAGGATGCGGATCCGGCGGCCGGCCCCCGCCCGCTCTGGAACGCCGACACCGGCAAGGCGAACGAACGGGCTCACTTCCTCCCGCTGGGCAACGCGATCGCCACATTCTCGGGCGAGAGCTTCGTCGGCCTGAGCGTGAAGACCGGCAAGGAACTCTGGGCGTCCCAGCAAGTGATCAAGGGATGGAACCAGATCACCTCGGACGGCACGACGATGTACGGCTTCCTGCCCACCCCCGACGCATCGCGGCGACTGGCCGTACACACCTTCACGCCCGCTGCCGGCACGCCGTTCCGCCACGTCGGCACGCTCGACGACTACGCGGGCGGGAGCAGTGACGCCCAAGCGCTCGCAGTGGCGCAAGGCGTGCTCTGCTTGGTGGCCCGCAAGTACGCGGCACCGCACGGCGAGCCCGGCGAGCAGGGGAAGGACTGGTACGCGCTGGCGGTCGACCTGCGTACCGGGAAGAAGCTCTGGGAGAACGCCGTGCGGGCGGCAACGCCCGGGTACGGATCGTCCGACATCGGAGCCGCGATCGTGGGCGACCGGCTGGTCCTGTGCCGCTATGAGAACGAGGACCCGGAAGGGCCGCACGACATCCACGTCTTCACCACCCACCTTCGTACCGGTGAACGGCTCTGGGGCACGTACGTGCCCCGCCGTATCAAGGACCCCGCCAATGTCGTCCAGAACCCACTCGCCGTCGACGATCAGCACGTCTATGTCTCCAGCGGGCTCATCCACGCCCTGCGCCTCTCGGACGGCAAATCCGTCTGGCAGTTCGGCGCCGGCCGCAACCAGGGCGAGATCGAGCCCGATCAACGGGCGTACGGCGCCCCCACGGTGAAGGGCGGCGTCGTGTACGCGGTCGAGGGCGACCGGGGTCTCGTCGCCCTCGACGCGGCGACGGGAAAGCTTCTGTGGGCGGAGATCGAGGACCTGACCAAGAACGAGACTCCGGACCTGGAGTTCCCCCCGGTCATCGGAACGAAGTACGCGTACGTCAAGCTCGACACCGGGATCCGCGCCGTCGACCTCCGCACCCGGAAGTCCGCATGGACATACCGGAGTTCACCCGCCTACTTCGCGGCGGACTCACGTGCGAAGCATCTGATCTGCGCGGAAGCGAACACCACCACCGCCCTGCCCTTCCAGTGAGAAAGCACCAGGCCGATGATTCCCCTCAGCACCGGTGACCCCCTGCGCCTCGGCCCCTACCGCCTGCTCGGAATCCTCGGCGAAGGAGGCATGGGCAAGGTCTACTTCGGGCGGGACAACGCCGGCCGGGCGGCGGCCGTCAAGGTGCTGCGGCGCGAGCTCGCGCACGACGGAAACCTGGCACAGCGCTTCCTGCGGGAGGCTCAGACCGCGCAGGCCGTGACCAGCAGGGGCGTCGCGCGGGTCCTCGGGGCCCGAACGGAGGGTGGACGGCCCTGGATCGCCGCGGAGTTCCTCGCCGGCCCCACACTCGACGACGCCGTCACCGCGTACGGTCCGCTGGACGAGCCCGCCTTCCGCGCTCTCGCCGCCTCCCTCGCGCGGACCCTGCAGGACATCCACGCGGCCGGTCTGATCCACCGCGACCTCAAGCCGCCCAACATCGTGCTGACGTCCGGCGGCCCGCGTGTCATCGACTTCGGCATCGCCCGGCCCGAGCACGGCCTGACGCTCACCACGACCGGTCAGATCCCCGTCACCCCCGGCTACGGCGCTCCGGAGCAGGTGCTCGGGCAGCGCGTGGGCCCCGCGGCCGACGTCTTCTCGCTCGGGGCGCTCCTGGTGTACGCGGCGGGCGGACAACGCGCCTACGACGGCCCTCACGTGGCGGGCGTGCAGTACCAGGTGGTGCACGGCGAGCCGGACATGCGTCATGTGCCCGACGTGCTCCGTCCCCTGCTCCTGCCGTGTCTGGCCAAGAACCCCGCGGAGCGTCCGCTGCCCGCCCAGATCGCGGAAGCCCTCACGCCGCCACGCGGGGCCGAGAAGGTCTGGCGTCAGGGCCCACTGGCCGCGGACATCGCACACCGCGAAGCCGGCGCGGCCGCGCTGACGACGACGCGGTCCGACGATCCGGCCCGGCCCTCCCGGCGTCGGCTGCTCACCGTCCTCGCCACGGCGGGCACGGTCGTCGCGGCCGGCGGCGGAACCGCCGCATGGTGGCTCAACAACGGCAAGGACAGCCCTGACGCCGAGAAGCCGGTCGACGTGCCACCGGCAGCCGCTCGCCCCGCGGCGGCCGAGCCATGGGCCGTGGACGCGGAACTGAAACCGCTGTGGGGCCCGTTGAGCGGAGCGGACTTCGAGACCCGCGCTCCCCTGCCGGTTCGCGATGTCGTGGTCTTCGGCGCCGCGGGCGGCGGACTCGCCGCTCGCCGTGTCACGGACGGCGAACAGAAATGGGCGGCCCCCGATGTGGAGTCCTGGGCCGGCTACGTCACCGTCGCCGACAGGCTCGTCGTCGGCGTGGACGGGGCGGGCGCGCTGCACGCCCACATCGCATCGACCGGTGTCCGGGCGTGGACGCTGCCCGGCTCCGTCGAAGTCGTCCTGGCCGCTGACGCCCGCACGGTCTACGTGATGACCCGGGAGCGCCGCCTGCGCGCGATCAGCGTCGCCACGAGGAAGACGCTGTGGTCGGTCACGACCCCCGTCCGCACATCGGCGGCCGATCCGCCGGCGGCGGCGGCAGGCGCGGGACGGCTGGTCCTCTTTTCCTCCGACGGCAAGGTGGCCGCCGTGGACACGGCAACCGGCCGCACGGTCTGGGACATCCCTTCCCAGGGCACGGAGGCCACCGCCCCGGCCGTGGTGAAGGACAGGGTCTACCTCGGTGGCGGGACGCTGACGGCCCGCTCGCTCGGCGACGGGAAGAAGGTGTGGTCCGTTCCTGCGGAGACCAAGAGCTGGGGGCCACCGACCGTGCGCGGCAACGAGGTGTACGCCGCTGAGGGCCTGCTCCACCGTTTCGCGGCGAGCACCGGGCGCAAGCAGTGGACGTCCTTCTCGAACGTGACTTCCGAGGCGGCGCCGGTTGTTCAGGCCGGCACCGTATGGTCCCCCACGATCAACGACGGTGGGGTCGAGGCCTACAGCGCCCGGGACGGTGAGTATCTCGACGACTACTCGCCCGACAGCACCGGTACGTACACGATGTCCGGCGACGGCAACCGTCTCTTCGTCGCTCACGCGGGGACCCTTGCCGCCTTCCCCGTCCGCGCCTGAGCGCCGGGGCCCTCGGGCAGCTGCACCGACATGACTCTCCACCAGGACACGTGCAAACAGCGCGCCCCTAGTGGAAACGAGGCCAGTTCGCGTCGGCGACCTGTGGAGCAGTCTTCGGAAGGTTGGTGTCGTTGGTGCAACCGGCCTGGTCCGCGACCTTGTGGGCGACCTCCAGGACCATGTCGAGACCGACTTCGCGGGCCTGCTTCGCGGTGAGATGAGCGGAGTCCATCGGGTGCGCCAGGACGTTCACCTCCACGTACTTGTCGTTCCGGATGTATTCCGGAGCGTCCTTCGGCTGATCCACATCGCACTGGAAGTAGAGCCGGTTCGTGGGCCCCAGATAGTAGGCATGCACACCGGCGTCGAACGTCTTCGCCTGGTCACCCCTGAGAGCGCCGGCAGCCTCGAAGTCGTCCGCCTTGGGAGGTTCGTTGTCCCAACTGAGATGCATCGAGAGCACGAGCTCCACGCGGTCGTCGCTCTCGACGTCGTAAGCGCAGTGGCTCGGCCAGTGATCCTTGATCACCCTGTACGGCGACTTCGAGATGAAGAACTTGTTGCCCGGCCCGAGCAGCTTCTGCATCGACCCCTGGCTCGGCATCCCGTCCCAGCACGGATTCGCCGGCGCGCTCAACGGCTTGGCATTCCCCTTGTCGCCCGCCCAGAGCCAGACACCCAGCCCGGTAGCCGCGATCGCCAACACTCCGGCGAGAGCAACGACCTTGCCCCGCACGGGCATTCTCGTCACCGGCATACCCCTAATGGAACCGAGGCCAGTTCGGCTCGTTGACCTGTGGAGCAGTCTTCGGAAGGTTGGTGTCGTTGGTGCAACCGGCCTGGCCAGCGACCTTGTGGGCGACCTCCAGGACCATGCCGAGGCCCACTTCACGTGCCTGCTTCGCGGTGAGATCAGCGGAGTCCATCGGGTGCGCTGCGACGTCCACCCTCACGTACTTGTCGTTCCGGAGGTTGTCCGGAGCGTCCTTCGGCTGATTCACATCGCACCGGAAGTAGAGCCGGTTCGTGGCCCGCAGGTAGTACGCGAGCATCCCAGCGTCGAACTCCTTCACCTCGTCGCCAGGGCCGGCGCCGGGAACAGGGAGATCGGACACCTTGGGCGGTTCGCGGTGCCAACTCAGGTACACCGAGAGCAAGGGCTCCACACCGTTGGCATCCTGGACGTCGTAATTGCACCGGGTCGTCGAGTGATCCTTGATCACCCCATACGGCGACTTCCGGAGGATCAACTGCTTGCCCGGCCCGAGCAGCTTCTGCATGGACTCGGGGCTCGGCGTCCCGTCCCAACACGGCTTCGCCGGCGCGCTCAGCGGCGTGCTGTCCTCCTTGTCGTCGCCCACCCAGAGCCACACCCCCAGGCCCACGGCCGCGACCAACAACACTGCGGCGAGGGCAACGATCTTGCCCCGCGCGGACTTCACAGACACCGACATGCTCGCCTACTCCGGAGGGTTTCGCTGGTAGAAGTCTTTTGCGTCTCTATGCATGTCTACGCCGTGGTCGTAGCCCACCTCGGACTGGTTGTCGACGTTCGTGCGCATGTCCGTCTCGTTGGCACCAGCCGGCATGCCGGCCACGGACAGGCCGTTGAGCGCCTGCTCGGTGGCGTTCTGCCGGGCGTCGAACGAAGCCTTTCCGGCCTCGTCCGCCGTCTCCGCCGCGGTGTTCCGCTCGGCTCCCTCGACCACCTCGCCCACCACCATCTCGGTGACGCCGTTGATGATCTCCCCTGCCACGGGAACCCGCTCGGTGGCCAGACCGACCGTGGAGCCGAAGACCGAGTTGAACATGTCGGCACGCTTCTGCAGCTGCTCGTTGTAGTCCTTGTCGCTCAGCTGCCCGCCGGTGACGATCTCGTCGTGCCGTGCGCCGCCCAGGATGCCTTCGACGGTTCCTGTGCCGTAGGCGATGTGCTGCAGGTTCACGGCCGGCGTGCCGGAGAACCTGTCGGGGTGTTTGACGACATCGCTCATCAACGTCGCCGAATAGTTCTCCGCCCCGAGGGTCGCCTCGGCATACGACTCCGGGTTCCGGCCCAGCACGTCCAGGAACTCGACGGTCGCCATGGTGTCGAACTTCTGCGGATGCCCGTACAGGTCCCCGAAGCTGTCGCTCTGCCGCAGCGTGTTGTTGATCTCCGGCATGTACTCGCCCGCCATGCGCCCCATGCTGTCGGCCATCTTGTCGTCCATCAGCTTGGGGTCCCCCGCCAGCGAGTTGACCACCTTCTCCATGATGGCCAGGCGTTCCGGCGTGTGCTCCGGGTGCGGGGACACCGGGCCGTGGTCGAACGGCATTCCCGTCGTCGCCGCCTCGAGCGCGTGGCCGAGGGCGTCCTTGCCGAAGACCTTGTCCTCGCCCGCGGTCATCGGGGACGTCGCGTCGGGGATCCAGGTGCGGGCGCCCTCGCCCTTGCCGTCGGAGCCCATGCCCATCAGGTAGTCGAGGTTGGTCATGCTCTCGCCGGGGCCCGCGACGTTCGCCTGGAGGAAGGCGGTGGAGGCGTCGGGGTTGCGGCCGTACGCCTCCAGGAGGCCCGTGAGCGGGTCCCAGCCGCCTCCGCCCGTCGCGTCGGCGTTGAGGCCGAAGCCCTTCATGCCCGCGTAGCTGCCGTCCGGGCGGGACCAGGCGCCGCCGTCCATCTCCCGCTCGTACGCGATCATGTCGTTGCCGACCTTGTCGAGAAAGCCCTTCTCGTACGTGCCGTGGCGCAAGAGGGTGCCGAGCACCTGGTAGCCCTTGGGCTCGATGCGGTTGCCCAGCATCTCCAGGTCGAGGTTGCTGCGCCCGAGCTTCATCAGCTCCTGGGTGTACTCGTCGCCGAGCTTCGGCTGCGCGGTGGCGAGCGCGATGCCCATGCTGTCCTGGATGCTGCGTGCGAGCTGGAGCTGGGTGCCGCCCTCGGCGGTGCCGTCGAGGGAGATCTGTGCCTGGAACCTGAGGGCGCCCTCGGGGCCGAGGTCGCGGTAGAGCTTGGTGGCGAAGGGCTGGTCGTCGGCGTTGTACTTGAGGATCGTGCGGAGCTCCTTGAGCTCCTCCTCCGACAGCTCCTTGCCCTCCTTGTAGAGCTTGAGGCTCTTCTGGGCGAGTTCGGCGGCGCGCTCCTCCTGGGCCGCGTCGAGCGAGTCGTAGTTCGTGTGCCCGAAGTTGTTCGGATCGTTGCCGTGCGACTTGCCGAGCGCCCGCGCCACCGAGGCGTCGATCTCCGACGCGTGTCCGATCAGTCCGGCCACACGGTCGGCCAGGGCCTGGGCCGCGTCCCGCTGTGCCTGGGTCCGCTCGTCGGTGTCGCCCCGTACGTGTGGGAAGAACCAGCGGACGGCCCCGCCGCCGATGTCCTCGATCCGGCAGCCGAGATGGGCCGCGTCCGTGCCGACGGCCGTCTTCACCTTCTTCTGGATGCCGACGAGTTCGGAGTGGGCGTCCTCGAGGAGCTGATACGTGGTCTGGGCCTGCGCCTGGGCGTCGGCGAACTCCTTCTTCGTCTTGCGGACGAAGTCGCGGGTCACCGTGGCGTTGTCACCTTTCCAGCGCGCACGCTCCGACTTGGCGTACATGCCGTTGTCGGCGTTGCCCGCCAGCTTCTTGAGGTTGTCGGCGGCCTTCTTCCAGTCCGCGACGGCCGTGCCCAGCTTGCTGAGATCGACCTCGACGAGGTCTGTGAGAGTGAGGCTGCCCACCGCTGTTCCCCTGTTCCGCCCGTTTCCCCGCGTTTACTTGAAGTACTCGTTGATCTTCGACCAGGACTCCGCGCTGCCGTCCCGATGCCGCAGTGAAGCGGCGATCTGGGCGTCGTCGTTCGCGTGCTGCCCCTTGCTGTAGTCGAGGTGGTTGGAGATGTGCGCGCAGGCCTGCAGCAGGGTCTTCAGGGAGGTGTCCCACATGCTCAGGGCGGTTCCGAGGGCCGGGCCCAGGGCGAAGTGGTTCCGCGAGAGCTCCGAAGAGGCCTGCATCGTCGACCCGGCCCCGCTCTTGTCCGCCCCCATCCCGGCGAGGTCCGCACCTTTGCCCAGCTCGCCGTGCAGAATGAACGCCTCGTGCCCGACGGCTCCCAGGTCGTCCTGGTTCACGACGAGGCCGCCCGTGCCGGACCCGCCCGGATCCGCGGGCACCTGATTGAGCTGCATCCCGGTCGGCTCCCGCTCGACCGCCGCGCTGTTGAGCTGCTCCCACTCGTCCCACGCCATGAAGGTTCCTCCCCCGCGCGTCCCGTCGTATGGGCACACTGCGGGTCGAACCTAGTGAAGGGCTTCACTCACTTGCAAGTGCTATCGGCCATGCCGCTTTCAGCTGTGCCGTTTCCAGCACGGTGGACGCGGGGCGACGATCCCGGGTCCGGCGCGGCCGGGGCGGAGTTCAGGCGGGGCCCGCCCCGGACGTGTCCGAGGGAGTGTCGAACTCAACGAGAGGTTGCGGACACGACCTAGCCCTGCGGAACCGCCACCGCCGCCTGCGGCCTGATCGGGAGCCTGTTGATCGGTCTGCCCGTCGCCGCCCGAACCGCCGCCGCGACCGCTGCCGGGGAGGTCACCACCGGGACCGCGCTGGCCGGTTTGGCTCCGAACGGGGCCACCACGTCCCGTTCCTCGACCAGCTTCACGATCCGGATGTCCGGGGCGTCCAGCGAGGTCGGCAGGGCGTAGCCCGTGAGGTCCGGGTGGCGGACCAGGCCGCGGGCCGTGCGGAGGTTTTCGGTGAGGGCCGTGCCGACGCCCTGGGTGACGCCCGCCTCGATGCGGCTGGCGAGCTGGGCCGGGTTCAGGATGCGGCCCACGTCCTGGGCCACCGCCATTTCGACCACGCGGATCGAGCCGAGCTCGATGTCCACGTCGACCACCGCGCGCACCGCGCAGAACGCCATGCCCACGAACGCGTCACCCTGGCCCGAGCCGTCGAGAGGTTCCGTCGGGTGCGGGCGGCACTGGGCGGTCGCCCACAGTTCCTTGCCGTCCAGCGCTTCCGTGACGGTCGTGGACAGCACACCGTCGTACGACGTGATCTTGCCGTCGGTGATCTGGAGCAGCTCGGTGGACATGCCGAACTTGTGGGCCAGCGGCTGAAGCAGCTGTGTGCGGACCATCTTCGCGGCCCGCTCCACCGCGCCGCCCGAGACCCAGGTGTGGCGGCCGTGGGCCGCCGGGCCGGCCGGGGGCTGGTCCGTGTCGACCGAGGCCACATGGACCTCTTCGACGCCGAGCGTCTCCTGGACGATCTGGCGGGCGAGCGTGGAAAAGCCCTGGCCCGTCTCGACGGCCGCGCAGATGACGGTGGCGACCCCGTCATGCACCTTCACCGTCGCGGTGGAGACCTCGTCGGTGCCCTCGGCGCCGAGCATGTGGACCATGCCCAGCGCGTAGCCGACGCCCCGGCGGACGGCGCCCGGTTCGCCGGCGCCCTCGGGTCCGCCGGGCAGGAGCCAGTCGTCCTCCGGCGAGTCCTTGGGCAGGGAGGGGAGCGGGAAGTCCCGTACGGCCTGGAGCAGTTCGGCCACCGGGGCCGGGCAGGTGACCGTCTGGCCGGTGGGGAGGATGTCGCCGGTCGCGAGGACGTTGCGCAGCCGGACCTCGGTCGGGTCGAGCCCCAGTTTCGCGGACAGCTTGTCCATCTGGGCCTCGTAGGCCGCGCACACCTGCATGGCTCCCTCGCCGCGCACATGGCCGGAGGGCGGGTTGTTCGTACGGACGGCCCAGCCCTCGATGAAGGCGTGCGGGACGACGTAGGGGCCGCAGGCGAACGCGACGGCTGCTGCGAGGGATTCGGAGGAGGCGTCGGCGTACGCGCCCGCGTCCAGCAGCAGTTGGGCCTCGACCTTGACCAGGCGGCCCTCGGCGTCCGCGTGGTGGCGGTAGCGCAGCAGGGTCGGGTGGCGGTGGGCATGGCCGAGGAAGGACTCCTCGCGGGTGGCCGTCAGCTTGACCGGGCAGCCGGTCTTCAGTGCGAGCAGGCCGAGCGGGAGCTGGAAGCCGGGGTCCTCGCGGTCGCCGGTGGCGCCGGGGACTCCCGTCACGACGACCTTCACCCGCTCGGCGTCGAGGCCGAAGCACGAGGCGGCCAGGTCGCGGTCGGTGTGCGGGTCGGTGGAGGCGACGTACAGCTCGACCCCGCCGTCGGGGCGCGGGACGGCGAGACCGGCCTCCGCGCCGATGGGCGCGGGGTCCTGGCGGCCGATCCGGTACAGGCCCTCGACGACGATGTCGCCCGCGATGTCCGGGTCGCCGTAGCGCAGCGGGATGTGCCGGATCAGATTGCCGTCGGGGTGCAGGGGCTCGGCGGCGAAGGCCTTCTCGGGGTCGGTGACCGGTTCGAGCACCTCGTACTCGACGGCGATGGCGGCTGCCGCGAGACGGGCGGTGTCGGGATGGTCGGCGGCCACGGCCGCGAGCGCCTCGCCGTGGTGGCGGACGATCTCGGAGGCGAAGACGGGGCGGTCGGCGATGCGCCTGCCGTAGGCGGTGTCGCCCGGAATGTCCTCGTGCGTCACCACGGCGCGTACACCGGGCATCTCCTGCGCCGCGGAGGTGTCGATCGACACGATCCGGGCGTGCGGGTGCGGGGAGCGCAGGATGGCCGCCCACAGCAGGCCCTCGGCCCAGAGGTCGGAGGCGTACGGGAAGGTGCCCTCGGTCTTGGCCCGGGCGTCGGCGGGAGGCAGGGAGGCACCGAGGCCGTGGGTCGGCTGGTCGGGGCGGGGAGCACCGGCCGTCTGGGGCGTCGCGGTGGTGGCCGCGTCACTGGTCACGCCATGCCTCCGTCGTGCGGGTGGGGCTGCACACTACCGGCACCGGGCGGCGCCTGGTGCGGAATGCGCGCTTCCTCACTCGCCTCGGCGGCGGCCGCCGCACTCGCTCCGCGCTCGGCGACGACCTCCTTCACGGCGTCGAGCACGCCGCGATAGCCCGAGCAGCGGCAGAGGTTGCCGCAGAGGGCCTGGCGGGTCTCGAGCTCCGAGGGGGCGTGGTTGCCCTCCAGCAGGTCGTGCACGGTCATCGCGATACCGGGGATGCAGAAGCCGCACTGGACGGCGCCGCACGCCGCGAGGGCGCGCTGCACGTCGGACGGCTCGCCGTCGCCGGCGAGGCCTTCGACCGTACGGACCTCGGATCCGGCGGCGGTCGCCGCCGGGACCAGGCAGGAGGCGACGAGGCGGCCGTCGACCTGGACGTTGCAGGCGCCGCACTCGCCCTGGGAGCAGCCGTCCTTGGCGCCGGCGAGGCCGAGGCGCTCGCGCAGCACGTAGAGCAGTGACTCGCCGATCCAGGCGTCGGTGACGGGCCGGTCGGCCCCGTTGACGCGCAGGACGTAGGAGGTGGGCGGGTGCTCCTCGGTGCCGGTCGAGGAGAGGGGAGCTTCCGATGAGGCTGCGGGCTCAGGGGACGAGGCGGGCTCTGCGGAAGCGCTCTCGGCAGCAGAGGGTTCCGGGGCGTACGCGTCCCGCGACGGCTCCCCCGCGCTCTCCTCCCCCGCGCTCTCCTCCTCGCGCCGCTCGGCCGAGGCGTGCTCGACCGGGGTGTCCTCCACCAGCGGCGGCTCCGCGGCTTCGGGCTCCGGTGTGCGCTCGTCGTCCGCGGTGCTCCCGCCGGCGGGCGCCGTGGCCCAGGGCGCGGGCGCGCCGCCGGGCAGCGTCGCCGGTGCCTCGCTCGCCCACGGCGCGGACGCACCGCCCGGCAGGGTCGCCGGTGCGGTGCCCCACTGGGACTGGAGCAGGGAGGCGGCGAACTCGCCCGACTCCTCCGGCAGATCGCCCTGTGCGACCGGGATGGTCCACTGGCCGGTCACGTCGGAGGCGGGTGCGGGCTCGCCCTCGGTGAAGCTCCACTGGCCGGTGACGTGCGCGTCCGCGGAGTACCGGTCCGTGTACTGCTCACCGTGGCCGGCGGACCCGCCGGGCTCGGGCCACTGCACGGTCTCGGGCTCGCCGGTGGGCTGCTGGACGTGCCAGCCCTCCGGCACCGACGGGTCGGACACCGGCGTCAGCGGCATGATCATCGGCGGTACGTAGCCGTGCCCGGGCGCCGCGAGCGGCGCGCCGTCCTGCGAGCCCTCGGGGGGCAGTTGGAAGAAGCCGGTCGCCTCGGCGTCGTACTCGCCCTGAGGCGTCGGCTCCCAGCCGCCGTGCTCCGGCGCCCGCCCCCGCGGATTCTCTTCGTTGCTCACGACAGCGCCCTCCCCAGTGCACGTCGGGCCAGCGCGGCGACCGTGCGCCGCAGATGCAGTACGGCGGGCGGCAGCACGGGCTGCGCCTGGCCCGGCTCGGCCGGGGCCGGGTCGGGAATGCACGCCGCCGCGACGTACTCCCCGAAGGCCGCCAGCGCCTCGCCCGCGAGTCCGCGCTCGCCGTCCCAGTCGATCAGTGAGGCGATCCAGCGCTCGGCCTCCAGCGGCCGCAGCGGCATCGGCGCGATCGCGCCGACCGCGCAGCGCACCCCGCGCCGTACCGGGTCGAGGACGACGGCGACGGACGCGGTGGCGCGGCCGGGGCCGGTGCGGCCGGTGGCCTTCACGAAGACCTGGGGGGCGTGCAGCAGGGGGACGCGTACGAAGCCGATGAGTTCGGCCGGTCCGAGCATCTCGCGGCCCGCCAGCAGGTGGGACACCGGGATCTCCCGGCGGCTGCCGCCGGGGCCCGCGATGACGAGGTCTGCCTCCAGGGCCGCCAGGACGGGCAGGGTGTCGCCGGTCGGGGCCGCGGTGGCGATGTTGCCGCCCAGGGTGCCCGCGTTGCGGATCTGGGGCGGGCCGGCGGCGCGCGCGGACGCGGCGAGTGCGGGGATGAGGGCGGCGAAGTCGGGGCGTCCCATGCGGGCGTGGGTGAGGCCGGCGCCGAGCAGGGCGTGTCCGTCCAGGTAGCGCCAGCCGCGGATCTCGCTGATGCGGCCGAGGCCGACGAGTCCGGAGGGACGCAGCTGGCCACGGTTGACGGCGGCCATGAGGTCGGTGCCACCGGCGACCGGCACGGCGGCGGGCATGTCGCTCAGCGCCGCCACGGCCTCGTCGAGCGAGGCCGGCAGCGTCACCGACTGCGATGTCTGCGGTGCGTGCGTGGTCACCCAGCTGCCCCTTCCCGGTGTCCGGCTGTCCCGCCCGTGCTGGCCGTACCGTACGTGCTCACAGCCCGGACGTGGCAACTCTGGCACATCTTCCGAGCCGACCGACGAACGGGTCCGCGAAGGGTGCATCCGTACCGGATGCACCCTTCATTCAGTGTTCGACCGTTTTGGAACGCCATCGGAATCACAGGCGGATTGCCACTCTTCGGTGACCGTTGCGGGTATTCCTCACGGCCCTTCCACCGTGACAGCATGCGCGGCCCCGAGCACCGGGCTTGCGCCGGGCTCACACGTTTGGGGGCGCACCCTCGATCGGGCGTCCGAGACTGCCCGTCATTCCTTCGGGCAGAGGGCGCTTCTGCCACGGCAACGGGCCGCCGGGCGGCCGGTAGTCGACGCCGAGGGCGTCAAGGCGGCGGTAGTGGGCGGTCATTCGCCGCTCGAAGTCGGCGAAGTCCCGGTCGGCGGACGCGGGCAGCGCCGACCAGGCGACCTCGGCGAAGGCCGCGAGCCGCGGGAAGACCTGGTAGTCGACGCGGGCCCGGTTCTGCATCACCTCGGTCCAGACGTTGGCCTGGGTGCCCATGATGTGCGCGGCCGCCTCCGGGGACAGCCCCGGCGGCACGGGCTCGAAGCGGTAGACGTCCTCCAGGGTGCGCACGTAGCCGATGGGCATGGGCTCGTCGGGGCCGCCGTCCTGCCGGTGGTCCAGATACACCTGCTGTTCGGGGCACATCACGACGTCGTGGCCGGCCTCCGCCGCCGCGATGCCGCCCGCGTAGCCGCGCCACGAGGAGACGGCGGCGCCGGGTGCGAGACCGCCCTCCAGGATCTCGTCCCAGCCGATCAGCCGGCGGCCGCGGGCGGCCAGCCAGGTGTCGAAGTGCCGGATGAACCAGGACTGGAGTTCGTCCTCGTCGGCGAGGCCCAGCTCCGTGATGCGGGCCTGGGCTGCCGGGGAGGCCTTCCACTGGTCCTTGAGGCACTCGTCGCCGCCGATGTGGATGAACGTGGAGGGGAAGAGCGCGAGGACCTCCTCCAGCACGCCCTCGTAGAAGCGCAGGGTGCTGTCGGTGGGGGCGAGGACGTTCGGGTTGATGCCCCAGGTGTCCCAGACGGCCAGGGGCTTGCCGTCGGGAGAGGTGGGGACGTCGGTGTTGCCCAGTTCCGGGTACGCGGCGATGGCGGCCTGCGAGTGGCCGGGGATGTCGATCTCGGGAACGACGGTGATGTGCCGGTCGGCGGCGTACGCGACGATCTCGCGGATGTCGTCCTGGGTGTAGTAACCGCCGTGCGGGGTCTCGTCCCAGAGGTCGGAGGCCCGGTGGCCGTATTTGGTGCGGGTGCGCCAGGAGCCGATGTCGGTGAGACGGGGGTGGCGCTCGATCCGGATGCGCCAGCCCTGGTCGTCGGTGAGGTGGAAGTGGAAGACGTTCAGCTTGTGCGCGGCGAGCAGGTCGAGTTGGCGCAGCACATCGGTCTTCGGCAGGAAGTGCCGTGAGACGTCGAGCATCATGCCGCGCCAGGCGAACCGGGGACGGTCCGCGACGGCGATGCGCGGCAGGTCCCAGGTGCGGCCCGCGGGAGGCAGCGGCGCGGCGCGGAAGGCGTCGGGGCCCAGCAGTTGACGCAGGGTCTGCGCGCCCCAGAAGACACCGGCGGGGCTGCCGCCCTCGACGACGACCGCGGCACCGGTGGCGGAGCCGTCGGTGCACAGGCGGTAGCCCTCGGGCCCCAGTTCCCGCTCCACGTCGGGGCTGATGCGCAGGGCGATGCCGTGGGGGTCCGCGCCGTCGGGGAAGGTGAGCCCGGTGGCGGCGCCGAGCACGGCGCGCAGCCACCGGGCGGTGCTCTCGGTCCCGGCCTCGGCGTCGAGGCGGGTGTGCACGCCGAGCGGCAGCCGGCCGTTCCCGGGCCGGGCGGAGCCCTCCGGTGCGGCCCCGGGGGCCTCGACGAGCACGGGCCGGGGGATCAGGGACGCGTCGTCTTCCATGACGGCAGCCTTTCAGGGGTGGGAGCGGGGTGGGGCAGGCGGGCGGCCGCGTCAGTCCTTCACGGCGCCGCCCAGGCCGGACACCAGGCGCCGTTGCACGAGGACGAAGAAGACCAGGACGGGCACGGTCATCACCGTGGAGCCGGCCATGATGCCGCCCCAGTCGTTCTCGTCGGGCTTGAAGAACACCAGCAGCGCCATCGGCAGCGTCGACTGCGAGGTGTCGCTGATAATGAAGGACTTGGCGAACAGGAAGTCGTTCCAGGTGGAGATGAACGAGAAGACGCTCGTCGCCACAAGCCCCGGGAACACCAGCGGGAACAGGATCTGCCACAGGAAGCGTGTCCGGCTCGCGCCGTCGATGTACGCGGCCTCCTCCAGTGCCTCCGGCACCGCCTTCACGAAGCCCCGCAGCATCCAGATCGCAAACGGCAGCGAGAACGCGATGTGCGGAAGGATCAGCGAGCCCAGCGTGTTGAGCTGGCCGAAGTCCCGCATGAGGAAGAACAGCGGGATCGTCAGCGCCTCGATCGGCACCATCTGCGCCACGAGAAACATGATCAGCAGGGTCGTGCGGAACCGGAAACGGAACCGCGTGACGGCGGTCGCCGCGAGGAAGGCGATCAGGGCGGACGCGATGACCACCACCCCGGCGACGAACAGGCTGTTGAGGAAATAGCGGCCGAATTCCTGCTGTTCGAAGACACGGCGGAAGGAGTCGAGGGACGGTGAGAGCGTCCAGGGACGCGGGTCGGTGGACTGGATCTCGCCCGCCGGCTTGAACGCCGAGAGCACCATCCAGTACAGCGGGAAGGCCACGATCACCGCGATGACGAGCGCGGATGCCTCGGCCGCGAGGCGCCAGGGACGGCGGATACGGAGCGAGCTCACAGTTCTTCTCCCTGGCGTCGCAGAAGGCGCAGATAGACGAGGGTGACGGCCAGCAGAATCAACAGCATGACGATGCCGATCGCGGAGCCCAGGCTGTACTGCGAGGACGCGAAGGCCTTCTGATAGGCGTACACATTGAGCACGAGATTCTGGCCGGCGATTCCTCCGCCGTTCGTCATCACGTAGATCTGCGTGAAGACCTTGAAGTCCCAGATGATCGACTGAATGGTGACGACGACCAGAATGGGCCGCAGCATCGGCGCCATGACGGAGCGCCAGATACGCCACTGCGACGCACCGTCCAGGGAGGCCGCCTCCAGCACCTCGGAGGGGATCGACCGGATGCCAGCGTAGACCGTGACCATGACGAACGGGAACGAGCACCAGACCACTTCGAAGAGCACGAGGGCGAACGCGCTGTAGCGCCCGTACGTCCAGGAGTGGTCGCCGAGACCGAGGATGCGGTTGACGGGACCGAAGTCCGGGTCGAAGAGGAAGACCCAGACGGTGGAGCCGGTGATGGCGGGCGTCGCCCAGGCGCCGAGCGCGGCCATCATCAGCGCGAGTCGGGGCACCGCCCGGATGCGCGTCAGCAGCACGGCGAGCGTGCAGCCGACGGCGAGGGTGGCGACGACGCAGGCCGCCGCGAAGACGACGGTGGCGAGCAGGACCTCCCAGAACTGGCTGTCGGCGAAGAGCGTGCGGTAGTTGCCGAGGCCCTGGAAGGTGGTCGGTTCGCCGCCGCTGACCTGTGCCTGGGTGTATTCGAGGAACGAGATCAGGCCGAGCTGGTAGATCGGGTAGACGAGCAGTCCGGCGAGGACGACCAGGGCGGGCGCGAGATAGACCCAGGGGGTCCAGCGTCCGTCGCGCCGTTTCGTGCGGCGGCTTCCGGCCGGGGCCGGCGCGGTCCTGACGGGGACCGCGGCCGGCTCGGCGGCTGTCGCTTGGTGCGTCATGGCGGTCAGCCCGCGGCGGAGAACGCCGTGTCCATCTTCTTGGCGGCGTCACCCGACGCCGCGGCCACGTCCTTCTTGCCGCTGACGATCTCCTGGAACATCGTCGGCAGGACGAGCGAGGAGTCGATCTGTCCCCAGCCGGGCGAGGCCGGCACGAACTTGGCGCCCGAGGCGAGCGTCTCGACGAACGGGGCGACGAACGGCTCTTTCTTCGCCACCTCGGAGCGCACGTCGGTGTACGTCGGCAGGAAGCCCATCGCCGCGAACAGCTTGCGCTGTGTCTCCTTGCCCGCGAGCTCCTTCATGAGGTCCACCGCCAGCGTGCGGTGCGAACTGCTCTTCAGGACACCGATGTTGTTGCCGCCGGCGAAGGCGGGCGCCGTCTTCCCGGACGTGAGCCCCGGCAGCGGTACGACCGCGTACTTGCCCTTCACCGAGCCCGCTTCCACGGCCTGGTGGCTGAAGTCGCCGCCTATCGCCATGGCCGCCTTGCCGGACGCGAAGGCGGTGACGGTCGCGTTGCCGCCCATGGAGGCGCACTTGGCGGCCGGGCAGTTGTCGTCGCCGAACAGCGAGGTGTAGGCCTTGATGCCCTTCTGGGCGGCGGGGCTGTTGATGGCGGACTTGTAGGTACCGCCGTCCTCCTTCGCCAGTTCACCGCCGTTGGCCCAGATGAAGGGCATCGCTCCGTAGGTGTACGCGCCGCCGACCGCGATCCCGTACAGGTCGGGCTTCTGCGCGCGGATCTTCTTGGCGGTGGAGATCAGCTCGTCCTGCGTCTTCGGGGGCTTCAGGCCCAGTTCGCCGAAGACGTCGGTGCGGTAGTACAGGGCCCGTACGCCGACGAAGAAGGGCGCGCCGTAGATCTTGTCGTCGACGGTGACCGACTGGGTGGCCGTCGGGTCGGCGGACTTCGCGTCCTCCCAGTCCTCGAACTCCTTGCTGACGTCCTCGAGTCCGCCGTCCTTGACGTAGCCGGCGGTATCGGTGTTGCCGTACTCGATCAGGTCCGGGGCGCTCTTCGGGTCGTTGAAGGCCGCCTTGATCCGCTGGGCGCGGGTCTCGACGGGGATGTACTCGATCTCGACCTTGCTGTCCTTGTGCTTCTCGGTGAAGGCGGCGACGGCCTCGTCGACGACCTTCTCCTTGGGCTTGTTGTTGACCTCCTGGAACAGCCAGACCCGCAGGGTCCCCTTCTTCTCGTCCTTGTCGGCACTGCTGTCGGAGGTCTGCGGGGCACAGGCGGTGGCGGTGAGGCCCGCCAGGACAAGTGCCGCGACGGGTGCGGCGATTCGGGCGCTGAGCTTCATGGGTGATCCCCTACGGGTCTTCGTTGCAACATACGCAACCAACGTTTCGTGCTGCACAACACGCAGGAGGCTAGAGCCGCTCAAACACGGGGACAAGAGGTCTCAACCACCTTGTGACCGCCGGGTGCACTCCGTGCAACGCGAACGGCCCCTGTGGCGCGCACATGTGCGCGCCACAGGGGCCGTACCGGTTCGGGGTCCGGCCGCCGGGACCCGGTGGGTCCGCGGCCGGGGGTTACTTCTTGTCCTTGCCGCCCTTGTCCTTGTCGCCACCCGGGCCCATGGACTCGTAGATCTCCTTGCACATCGGGCAGACCGGGTACTTCTTGGGGTCGCGCCCCGGCACCCAGACCTTCCCGCACAGCGCCACGACGGGAGTGCCGTCGAGGGCACTCGCCATGATCTTGTCCTTCTGGACGTAGTGGGCGAAGCGCTCGTGGTCGCCGTCGCCGCTCGACACCTGCGGCGTCGGTTCTACGAGGGTTCCCGTCCCAGACCCGCGCTCGGGCTCAAGAGTGCTCATGAGCTCCAAGGGTACTCACACCCGCGAGCCACCGGCGCCGTCGGTGCCGGTCCGTTGTCGGCCTCCGGTGTCACCCGCCGGTCAGTTCAGCGAGGGGTCGTCCGGATACGTCGCGAACATCGCCAGTTCGTTGCGCTGTCTGCGCAGTACCGCCCGCCACAGCGTCTCCGGCTGCGGCGACGACACATCGCCCGGCTCGGACTCCACGACGTACCAGGCGCCCTCGCCGAGCTCGTCCTCCAGCTGGCCCGGCCCCCACCCCGCGTACCCGGCGAAGATGCGCAGCGAGCCGAGCGCCGCGCCGAGCAGCTCCGGCGGTGTCTCCAGGTCGACCAGACCGATCGCGCCGTAGACCCGGCGCCAGCCGAGCGGCCCCTCGTCGCCCGGGATCACCGCGACACCGAGCGCCGAGTCCAGGGAGACCGGGCCGCCCTGGAAGACCACACCGGGATCGCCGGCCAGCCCGGCCCAGGGCTCCAGGATGTCGCCGACGTCGACGGGGGTCGGCCGGTTGAGGACCACGCCGAGCGAGCCCTCGTCGTCGTGGTCGAGCAACAGGACCACCGCCCGGTCGAAGTTGGGGTCGGCGAGGGCGGGTGTGGCGACGAGCAGCCGCCCTGTGAGCGAGGACACCTCGGTCATGCGAGACATGATCCCGCATCTTGGCCCCGCGCGGGGCCCGAGCGAGGACAGTGTGAGAACCGGCGCAGCTCAGGACGGGCCGCGGCACCGGCCGGAGCCCGCCCCCGGCGGTGACGCTCCGCGAATCCGCATGAACCGTACGTGTTGTACCGAATTCATTACGCGTCTGAAGCGTCCTTGCCCTTACGGGGCAGGGGTGACAGCCCCTTACCCTTTTCTCTGGCCCCCTGTCCGACCTTCCCCTCGTACCACTGAGGGGGACCCTCCGGAACGCGAGATTCATGACCGGCACAGACGATGTACTGCTTGTCCACGGCGGAACCCCGCTGGAGGGCGAAATCCGCGTCCGCGGCGCCAAGAACCTGGTGCCGAAGGCCATGGTCGCCGCTCTGCTCGGCAGCGGGCCGAGCAGGCTGCGCAACGTGCCCGACATCCGCGATGTGCGGGTCGTCCGTGGACTGCTGCAGCTGCACGGTGTGACGGTGCGGCCGGGCGAGGAGCCCGGCGAGCTGGTGCTCGACCCGACGCACGTCGAGAGCGCCAACGTCGCCGACATCGATGCCCACGCGGGGTCCTCGCGGATCCCGATCCTCTTCTGCGGCCCGCTGCTGCACCGCCTCGGCCATGCCTTCATCCCCGGCCTCGGCGGCTGCGACATCGGCGGCCGTCCGATCGACTTCCACTTCGACGTGCTGCGTCAGTTCGGCGCGACCATCGAGAAGCGGGCGGACGGGCAGTACCTGGAGGCCCCGCAGCGGCTGCGCGGCACCAAGATCCGTCTGCCGTACCCGTCGGTCGGCTCCACCGAGCAGGTGCTGCTGACGGCGGTGCTGGCGGAGGGCGTCACCGAGCTGTCGAACGCGGCGGTGGAGCCGGAGATCGAGGACCTCATCTGCGTGCTGCAGAAGATGGGCGCCATCATCTCCATGGACACCGACCGGACGATCCGGATCACCGGTGTCGACCAGCTCGGGGGCTACAACCACAAGGCGCTCCCCGACCGCCTGGAGGCGGCCTCCTGGGCGTCCGCGGCGCTCGCCACCGAGGGCAACATCTACGTGCGCGGCGCCCAGCAGCGCTCGATGATGACGTTCCTCAACACCTACCGGAGGGTCGGTGGCGCGTTCGAGATCGACGACGAGGGCATCCGCTTCTGGCACCCGGGCGGCTCGCTCAACGCCATCGCCCTGGAGACGGACGTGCACCCCGGTTTCCAGACCGACTGGCAGCAGCCCCTCGTGGTGGCCCTCACCCAGGCCGCCGGGCTCTCCATCGTCCACGAGACGGTCTACGAGTCCCGTCTCGGCTTCACCTCCGCGCTCAACCAGATGGGCGCACACATCCAGCTGTACCGCGAGTGCCTGGGCGGCTCCGACTGCCGCTTCGGCCAGCGCAACTTCCTGCACTCGGCGGTCGTGTCGGGCCCGACGAAGCTCCAGGGCGCCGATCTGGTCATTCCCGACCTGCGCGGCGGCTTCTCGTACCTGATCGCGGCGCTGGCGGCGCAGGGGACGTCCCGCGTCCACGGCATCGACCTGATCAACCGCGGCTACGAGAACTTCATGCAGAAGCTCATGGAGCTCGGTGCCAAGGTCGAGCTGCCCGGCGGGGCGCTCGTCTGACGCCGGAGGGCGTCAGACGTCTCAGAGCCCGGAAACGCACAGAAGGGCGGCCACCCGAGTGGGTGGCCGCCCTTCGTGTCGCTAGGGGTTACTTGCCCTTCGCGGCTTCCTTGAGCTTCGAGCCCGCGGAGACCTTCACGCTGTAGCCGGCCGGGATCTGGATCGGGTCGCCGGTCTGCGGGTTACGAGCGGTGCGAGCGGCACGGTGGGTGCGCTCGAAGGTCAGGAAGCCGGGGATGGTGACCTTCTCGTCACCCTTGGCGACAACCTCGCCGACGGTCTCGGCGAGAGCGGCCAGCACGGCGTCGGCGTCCTTGCGGGTCACCTCGGCGCGGTCGGCCAGCGCGGCCACCAGCTCACTGCGGTTCATGTTCTTACTCCCGTGTTCTTCTTGCCTGTCAGGCGTGAGATCGAAGCCGATGCTGCCAGGGCCCTCGGACAGTCCCCGGACCCGGGTCTGCAGTTCCAGACCCTCGCGCCCGATTACGCATCCTGCCCCCACCAACGGCGGGAAAGCCAATCCGGCACCCTCCAGAGTCACACGAAAAGCGCTACTGCCTCGTCGTGGTGACGTTCCGTCCACTCGCTGGAGACTCCCTGGAGCCGCCGGGCTATGGTCCGCCACCCTAGAGCGGCGGCCGGGGCCCCGCGACTCACGACGCGCCGGTGGTCACGCCCACAGCCTTCGCGGCGTTGCGCACCGCACCGGCGACCGCCCCCGCGACCTTGTCGTTGAAGACGGAGGGGATGATGTAGTTCGGGTTCAGCTCGTCCTCGGTGACGACGTCCGCCAGCGCGGTTGCGGCCGCGAGCATCATCTCGGTGTTGACGGTGCGGGACTGAGCGTCCAGCAGACCGCGGAAGACGCCCGGGAACACCAGCACGTTGTTGATCTGGTTCGGGAAGTCGGAGCGGCCGGTGGCGACAACCGCCGCCGTCTGGCGCGCGATTGCCGGGTCGACCTCGGGGTCGGGGTTCGCGAGCGCGAAGACGATGGCGCCGTCCGCCATGGCCGCGACGTCCTCGCCGCCGAGCACGTTGGGGGCCGAGACGCCGATGAAGACGTCCGCACCGACGGTGGCCTCCTTGAGCGTGCCGCGGACACCCTCGGGGTTGGTGTTGTCGGCGATCCAGCGCAGCGCGGAACCCGGCGCCGCGTCCACGAGGTCCTCGCGCTCCGCGTGCACCACACCGTGGATGTCGGCGACGACGGCGTGCTTCACACCGGCTGCGATCAGCAGTTTCAGGATGGCCGTACCCGCGGCGCCGGCACCGGACATGACGACCCGTACGTCACCGACCTCCTTGCCGACCACACGCAGCGCGTTGGTCAGGGCGGCCAGCACGACGATGGCGGTGCCGTGCTGGTCGTCGTGGAAGACGGGGATGTCCAGGGCCTCCCGCAGCCGCGCCTCGATCTCGAAGCAGCGGGGCGCGGAGATGTCCTCCAGGTTGATACCGGCGAAGCCCGGGGCGATCGCCTTGACGATCGCGACGATCTCGTCGGTGTCCTGGGTGTCCAGACACAGGGGCCAGGCGTCGATGCCGGCGAACCGCTTGAACAGGGCCGCCTTGCCCTCCATCACGGGCAGCGCGGCCATGGGCCCGATGTTGCCGAGGCCGAGGACGGCGGAGCCGTCGGTGACCACGGCGACGGAGTTGCGCTTGATGGTGAGGCGGCGGGCGTCCTCGGGGTTCTCGGCGATCGCCATGCAGACCCGCGCCACACCCGGCGTGTAGATCATCGAGAGATCGTCACGGTTGCGGATGGGGTGCTTGGACTGCATCTCGATCTTGCCGCCGAGGTGCATCAGGAACGTACGGTCGGAGACCTTGCCGACGACGACGCCGACGATCTCGCGCAGCTCCTCGACGATCTCATCGGCGTGCGTGGTGGAGCTGGCCGCGATCGTCACGTCGATCCGCAGCTTCTCGTGGCCGGAGGCGGTCACGTCCAGGCCGGTCACGGAGCCGCCGGAGGACTCCACGGCCGTGGTCAGCTGGGAGACCGCGGTTCCGCTCGCGGGCACCTCCAGCCGGACCGTCATCGAGTACGAGACGCTGGGCGCCGTTGCCATGACCGGGTTCCTCTGCTTTCCCTAGCTTCATTGCCATGCGGCCGTGGCTACTGCCCGGCGACGCCCTCCGATGGTCGCACCTACCTGCGGGTAGCAGGTAATACTGGTCGTTTAGTTTTCGGAAAGCTTTTTCCACCATACGAGATATGCGGGGGAAACAGAAGAGGCCCACGTCCCCGAGGGGACGTGGGCCTCTTCCGATGTGGTGTAAGTGACACCGACCCGCCATGCTCGCCTCGCGGCAAGTGGTCGCTCTGAGCGACGAAGGTTGGGCCCGGGGGCTTGGATCGGGCCGGTGTCACGAACCAGGCTAACAAAGACTCCCCGAAGGTGATTCCCCTACGACGAGTTGACCGCGGATCAATCCCGCAGCAGGTCGGGGACCCCGTCCGCGTCCGGGTCGTCACGGCGCCCCGACACCACGGTGAGCTGCTGTGTCGCACGGGTCAGCGCGACGTACAGCACCCGCAGCCCCGCCGGGGACTCGTCCGCGATCTCCGCCGGGGAGACCACCACCGTCGCGTCGTACTCCAGTCCCTTCGCCTCCAGCGAGCCGAGCGCCACGACCCGCTCGCCGAGCCCCTCCAGCCAACGCGCCACCTCGGCGCGGCGGTTCATCGCCGCCACCACACCGACCGTGCCGTCGACGCGGTCCAGCAGGCGCTGCGCCTCCTCCCGGACGGTGCCGGCCAGGTCGTCGCCCCGGACGACCGCGAAGCGCGGCTCGACGCCCGTGGAGCGCACCGCGGACGGGGACTCCATGCCGGGCATGGCGAGCGCCAGCACTTTGGCGGCGAGTTCCGCGATCTCCGCCGGGTTGCGGTAGTTGACCGTGAGCTGGAAACGCCGGCGCGGACGGCTGCCCAGTGCCTCGTCGCGCGCTTCGGCCGCCTCGTCCGGGTCCGACCAGGACGACTGGGCCGGGTCGCCGACGATCGTCCAGGTCGCGTGCCGGCCGCGGCGGCCGACCATCCGCCACTGCATGGGCGTGAGGTCCTGCGCCTCGTCGACGATGACGTGGGCGTACTCCTCGCGCTCCGCCGCGAGACGCTCGGCGCGCTCGCGCTGCGTCTCCTCGCGCTGCGGCATCAGCTCCTCCAGACCGGTGAGCTGGTCCAGCGGGTCGAGTTCGCGCCTGCGGCGCGGGCGCGCCGGGGAGCCGAGCAGCGTCTGCAATTCGTCGAGCAGCGCCACATCGTGCACGGACAGCGGGCCCTGGCCCTCGGGCCCGATCCTGCGCAGCGAGCGCGCCAGCCGTCGCACCTCGCCCGGATTGAGCACCCGGCGGGCCCAGCGCCCCAGCCGCCGCTCGTCCGCCATCGCGACGAGCACCCGGCGCGGGGTCAGCTCGGGCCACCACGCGTCCAGGAAGGCGATGAAGCTGTCCTCGCCGGTGATGTCCTCGTCGAAGGAGGACCGCAGCTCCGCGGCGAGCTCGGGATCCGTGTGCCGGGAGCCGGCCCCGGACTTCGCCCACAGGGCGTCGAGCAGCAGCCTGCGGGCGCGCGGGCGCAGCAGGTTGACCGGTGTGGTGCCGCCGAGGACGTTGTGGCGGATGCGCCCGAGTTCCTCGGCCTCGAGTTCGAGCCGGCGGTTGAAGGCGACCACCCGCAGGCGCGTGGGCGGGCCCGTCGGCGCGTCCTGCGGCTCCTCGCCGAAGGCCAGCTGGCCGTTGCGGTGCCCGCTGCCGTTGCCGTTCTGCGGTGCGGTGGGTCCGAAGAGTTCCAGGGCGCCTCTGGCGGCCTTGCGGAGGACCTTCAGCATCCGGGACGAGCCCTTGATGCGCGCCACGGCCGGTTCGTCGTACGCCGTGGCCTCGGCGCCGTCGACCAGATGGCCGACCGCGCGGATCGCGACCTGCCCCTCCTCGCCCAGTGAGGGCAGCACGCCCTCGGTGTAGGAGACGAGCAGCGGGGTCGGCGAGACGATCAGGATGCCGCCCGCGTAACGCCGGCGGTCCTGGTAGAGGAGATAGGCGGCCCGGTGCAGCGCCACGGCGGTCTTGCCGGTGCCGGGGCCGCCCTCGACGTAGGTGACGGACGCGGCGGGCGCGCGGATCACCAGGTCCTGCTCGGCCTGGATGGAGGCGACGATGTCCCGCATGGTGTGGCTGCGGGCCTGGCCGAGCGCCGCCATCAGCGCGCCGTCGCCGATCACCGGGAGCCGGTCGCCGCCGAGTGTCGCGGTGAGCTCGGGTCTCATCAGGTCGTCCTCGACACCGAGGACCTTGCGGCCCTTGGAGCGGATGACCCGGCGGCGCACCACGCGGCCGGGGTCGACCGGGGTCGAGCGGTAGAAGGGCGCGGCGGCCGGTGCGCGCCAGTCGATGACCAGGGGCGCGTAGTCGGAGTCGAGGACGCCGATACGGCCGATGTGCAGGGTCTCCGCGATGTCGGCGGTGTTGTCGGCTCCCACCGCGTCGTCCGCAGGTTCCACCGAGGTGTACGCCCCGTCGGGTCCCTTCTGCCCGTCCTTGCCGAGCAGCAGGTCGATCCGCCCGAAGAGGAAATCCTCGAACTCGTTGTTGAGCCGATTGAGGTGGATGCCGGCGCGGAAGACCTGGGCATCCCGTTCGGCGAGAGCACCCGGTGTGCCGACCTGGCCGCGTTTCGCGGCGTCGTGCATCAGGAATTCCGCCTCGTGGATCTTCTCCTCGAGGCGGCGGTACACCTGGTCCAGATGTTCCTGTTCGACACCGATTTCCCGGTCCCGGACAGA
This sequence comes from Streptomyces sp. CA-251247, assembly GCF_050952975.1. Lineage (NCBI taxonomy): Bacteria > Bacillati > Actinomycetota > Actinomycetes > Kitasatosporales > Streptomycetaceae > Streptomyces > Streptomyces sp. CA-251247. The sequence continues at coordinate 3,180,046 of NZ_CP191861.1, forward strand.
GTCGACAGCGGCTTCCTGCGCGGCCACCGAGGGCCCCCTTCTGACGTGCACTGGGCAGCCGTCAACCCTATGCGAAGGGGGCGTTTCTGTCAGGCCTCGACTTCCACCAGCTTTTTGCCCTCGAACGTACGGACCTCGAAGTGGTCGATGTCGTTACTGTCCATCGCCGCTCCGCCGTGGACGTACAGCGGCTTCTTGCCGGCCGGGTTCGGGCTGTCGGGAATGCCGTAGCCCCACTCCGGGACGGCCCAGGAGGTCACGATCTCCTCCTCGCCGGTCTTGGAGACGGCGATCAGATTGCACTTGAGCGGCCCTTTGACGTTCTTCAGTTCCAGAACGGTGTGGGTGCCCCAGGCCTTCTTCTCCATGCCGACCGCGGCGCTGACCTTGGTCGTCGCGTCCGTGTGGTCGACCTTGTCCTGGATGTGGGCGAAGGCGTCCTCGGCGGGGGACGTGGAGTGCGGCTGGGCCTGGGTGCTGCCCGTGTCGTCCGCCGTCACCACGACGGCCGCGGCGGGGCCACCGATGATCAGGGCCGCGGCGGCCGCGACCAGGTACATCCCGCGCCGGCGCTTGGCCGCCCGCTTGGCGGCGACCTCGTCCAGCAGGCCGTTCAGCACCTTGGGGCTGGGGGGAGCGGGTACGACGGGAACGGGCCGCGACGGCGGGGCGTCCATCCAGCCCGGCGGCTGCATGCTCCGCATGCCCGGCAGATTGACCACGTTGCTGCTCGGTCCCGGTGCGGGGGCCTCGGCCAGCATCGCCAGCATGGGCTCCATACCGGAGAAGTCCTCGAGGTGGGCGGCGCAGATCTGGCAGCCGGCCAGATGCATCTCGAAGGCGGCGGCGTCAGCATCGTCGAGCACGCCGAGCACATACGCGCCAACGGCATCGTGGACGGATTCCTGCTCGTGCATGGTCATGCCCTGACCCCCCTTTCCTCCAGTGCGAGCTTCATGGAACGGAGTGCGTAGAACACCCGGGACCGCACCGTCCCACTGGGTATGCCGAGAGTCTCGGCAGCCTCATTGACCGTGCGCCCCTTGAAATACGTCTCGACAAGAACTTCCCTGTGGGCGGGCGTCAAATCATCGAGTGCATCAGAGAGCGTCATCAGCCACAACGCCTTGTCGATCTCGTCCTCCGCAGGCATGACCTCCAGCGGCGACGGATCGACCTCCTGCGGCCGGGCCTGCCGGCTGCGGTGACCGTCGATGACGATGCGGCGTGCGACCGTCACCAGCCAGGGTCGGACAGAGCCGGTTGCTCGGTTGAGCTGACCGGCGTTCTTCCAGGCACGGATGAGCGTCTCCTGCACCACGTCCTCGGCACGCTGGCGATCGCCGGCAACAAGGCGCAGTACATAGGCGAGCAGAGGACCCGCATGTTCGCGATAGAGCGCGCGCATGAGTTCCTCATCAGGTGCTGAGGAGTCGGTGCGTGGCTTATCGCTTCGATGGCGTGCCCTCTGCGGACGGTCATCGGCCACGGCGGCATCCTTGCGCACCTGAACCTCCCGGTCGAGACCCTGTTTCGGCTGGCTGCTTGTCCCCCTTCACTACGGGGTACGCAGGAGGATCACTCAACGGGTGGCCGAAAAAGTTTCAAGATCTTTCAGGGTGTCCGGTTCGGGGTGTTACGGGAGGCCTCAGGCCCGGGCCACGGAGGCCCGGCGCCGGTGCCGGGCGACCCGTTCGCGGTTGCCGCAGACCTCACTGGAACACCACCGCCGGCGCCGGCCGCGGGAGGTGTCCAGATAGACGCGGCGACAGCTCTCGCCCTGGCACTGCCGCAGCCCCGCCCTGGCCTCCGGATCGGTCAGCAACTCCACGGCGTCGCGTGCGATCGCGGCGAGCAGGGAGGCGCAGTCGGGTGCCGAGCCGAGGGCCCGTACGAGCGTGCCGTCGGCGCCCCGGACGGCTCGGGGGGCGGGCGGCGCATCGGCCGCGGCCAGAGCGTTCACCCGCTCCAGGGCGGATTCCGCGTACCGGTCGTCGATCTCGGCGCGTATCAACTGACTGAGCGCGCCGCGCAGTTCGACGAAACGTTCCACCTGGCGGGCGTCCGCCTCACCGAGCGGCGTGCCGGCCGGCACCAGTCCGGCACCGGTCAGCCAGCGGCCGAGCCGCCCGGCTCCGGCCAGCGGTTCGCCCTCGCCCGGCTCGGCCTCCGCGGTCGCCATCAGGTCCAGGCAGAGGCGCCCGGAGTCGAACCGCCAGTCGTACGACGCCGTACCGCTCGCGCCTGCGGTCATGCGCCTGTCACCGCCTCGGGGTCACCGCCGGGTGTCCCCACCAGAGTGCCCGTCCGGGCGTGCGGCCGGAACCCCTCGTTCTGGTCCGTCCGGCCGCACCCGGGACGTCAGTCGCGGACGAGCGAGGGCGCGATGTCCTCATGGCGCTCGACCGGGGTCGCGCTGCGCGCGGAGGCGGGCTTCTTGCCGCAGAAGGCGGCCTCCAGCGTCAGCGGCATGACATTCAACACATCGCTGGTGTTGGAGGTGTTCGCGAGGGAGGTGATGGTGCGCTTTCCGTCTTTCGACGTGAAGGAGTACGTGTAGTAGCCCTGGACGGTGCCCGTGTGTCCGTAGACGGAGACACCGCAGGACAGATCGCGGCGGCGCAGCCCGAGACCGTAGCCCTGGGTGCTGTTGACCGGCACCCACTCCTGCATCTGCGCCAGCCGGGCCGAGGACATCAGCTTCCCGCGCAGCAGGGCGGAGACGAAGGTGTTCAGGTCGTGGGTGCTGGAGATCATCGCGCCCGCGCTCTGCGCCCAGGAGGCGGTCTGCCGGGTCGAGTCCACGAGCGGTGCGCCCGCCTCGTCGGGCCGGAGGTAGCCCTTGACGTGACGTCCGGGGACCGCGGTGCCGGGGTGGACGTAGAAGGTGTCCGTCAGCTTCAGCGGCTTGATGATCCGGTCGCGGTACTCGGTCTGCACCGTACGGCCGGTGGCCTTCTCGATCAGCATCCCCGCGACGACGAAGTTGGTGTTGGAGTACGCGTGGGTGGTGCCGGGCTCGACGGTCAGCGGCTTCTCCAGCGAGAGCTTCACCAGCTCCCGGTGGCTGAACACCTTGTTGCGCACGGCCTCGAAGCCCGGGACGGTCCGGGCGAACATCTCGTCGGTGTAGTCGTGCAGCCCGCTGCGGTGGCTGAGCAGATGGCGCACCGTGATCCGGTCGTCCGGCAGCAGCCCGGGCAGATACGTGTTCACCGACGTGTCCAGGTCCAGACGGCCCTCGTCGACCAGCTGGAGCACGACCACCGAGGTGAACGTCTTGGTGACGCTCCCGATGCGGAAGCGGTCGTCGGTGTTCATCGCCCGGCCGGTGGCCTTGTCCGCGACGCCCTCGGTGAGGCCGCGGACCGCGCCGTGGTCGTCGATCCGGGCCATCGCGCCCGGGGCGCCCTTCGCCAGGGCCGAGCGCAGGGCCTCGCGCAGGGCGGTCAGGTCGGGTGCCGGCATCGTCGTGGCGGGGGCCGCCGGAACTGCCGGTGCCGCCGGTGCCGCGCTGTCTGCGGCGGGGGCCGCCGGTGCCGCGAAGGCGGTCGGTGCGGGGACTGCGAGGAAGGACAGCAGGGCCGCGCCCAGCGCCGTACCTCTGCCCACCATGCCTGCGACCATCAGGTTCTTCTCCCATGTCCGGTTGCGTACGGCAACGTCCGTTGCCGGCCGGGCCGCTGACGCGACGTCGGCACCACTTGTACGCGCCGGCCCACCGATCGGGTTGCATGCCGGGAGATGAATCCCTCGTGCGTGTCGCCCGCACGCCTGGGGTCTGTCGTTCGGATCGGGCCGCCTCAGAGGGGCGGCGGGTCGTCGTGCAGGATGCGCTGGAAGAGCAGGTGGTCGCGCCAGGCGCCGTTGATGTGCAGGTACTTCGGGGCCATGCCGATCCGCTCGAAGCCGCACTTGGCGAGCACCCGCTGGGAGGCGGCGTTGTCGAGCAGGGTGTCCGCCTCCACCCGGTGCAGGCCCAGGTCCTCGCGGGCGGCCCGGCAGACCTCCTCGACCGCGCGGGTGGCGAGCCCGCGGCCGGTGAACTCGGCGTCGATCCAGTAGCCGAGCTGCGCACTGCGGAACGGGCCGAGAGCGATACCGGAGAGAGTGAGCCCGCCCACGATCCGGGTGCCCGCGTGGAAGTGCCAGCGCCGGGTGGTGGGATCGGGTGCCAGCCGGACGGCCTGCCCCTCGGCCGTGTAGAACAGCTCGGGGCGGTCCGGTTCGCAGGGGCGCATATGGGCCCGGTTGCGGGCCAGGGCACGGGCCACGGGTCCCGCGAGGCGCTGGGCGGCGTCCGGCCCGTCGGGCAGCAGAAGCGGAAGGTCATCGCTCATCCTGCGTACCGTAGACGCCCGGACATGCTCCTGCGACGCTCGCCCATGGAGAGTCCGGGCCGTCGGCGCTGAACTGGTCACATGACACAGAACACGACGGAGAACAGGTCAGGAGGCCGCGGCGGCAGGGCGGCCCTCGCGGCGGCGACGGCGACCACCGGTCTGGTGGCGGGCATCTGGTTCGCCTACGCGATATCGGTGATGCCGGCGCTCGCGCGCAGTGACGACCGCACGTACATCGAGGTGATGCAGAACGTGGACGACGTGATCCAGAACCCCCTCTTCTTCCTGGTGTTCCTGGGTGCGCTCGTCCTCACCGCGATCGCCGGCCGGCAGCAGTGGCGGTCCCCGCTGCGCCCCTGGGTGCTCGCGGCGCTGGTGCTGTACTCGGCGGCGTTCCTGTCGACCGTGCTGATGAGCGTGCCGCTGAACGAGGAGCTGGTCGCGGCCGGGGATCCGGCGCGGATCGCCGATCCGGCGGCCGTGCGGGACGCGTACGAGGACCCGTGGGTCGCCTGGAACATCGTGCGCGGGGTGCTGAACACCGCCGCCCTGGGGTGCCTGTGCTGGGCGAGCACGCTGATGCGTCAGACGTCGCCGTACTTGGTGTCCGCGGCCGGGTCCAGCGCGAGCCGGTAACCGCGCTTGACGACGGTCTGGATCAGCTTGGGCACGCCGAGTGCGGTCCGCAGCCGGGCCATGGCGGTCTCGACGGCGTGCTCGTCCCGGCCCGCGCCGGGCAGGGTGCCGAGCAGATCGGCGCGGGAGACGACCCAGCCGGGGCGCCGGGACAGGGCCCGCAGCATGGCCATCCCGGCGGGCGGTACGGGCCGCAGTTCGTCGTCGACGAGGACGGCGTGGCCGCGGATCTCCAGGCGGCGTCCGGCGACCGGGAACGTACGGGCACGCGACGGCAGTTCGGCGCCCAGCACCTGCACCAGCGGCCCGAGCCGGAAGCGCTCGGGCTGGACGGTCGGGATGCCGCGTGCCTGGAGCGGCAGCGCGGTGACCGGTCCCACGCAGGCGGCCAGCACATCGTGTTCCAGTGCGTGCAGCAGCAGTTCGAGCTGTCCTCGCGTCTCGGCGCGGGAGAGCAGCGACGCGGCGGCCGGCGCACTGGTGAAGGTGACGGCGTCCAGGGAGCGCGCGACGACCGCGTCCAGCAGCCGGTCCACGGGGGCCAGGTCCTCCGGGGGCATCCACCGGTAGACGGGGACGAGGACGACATCGGCGCCCGCGACCCGCAGCGACTCGACGAATCCGGGCAGCGGTTCGCCGTGCAGCTGGAGGGCGATCCGGCGGCCGGAGACTCCTTCGGCGAGGAGCCGGTCGAGGACCTCGGCCATGGACTCCGAGGCCGGTGACCATTCCTCGGTGAGGCCCGCGGCGCGGATCGCGCCCTTCACCTTCGGGCCGCGGGCCAGCAGTTCGACGCCCCGCAGACAGGCCAGCAGTTCCTCGCCGTACCCCCAGCCGTCGGCGGCCTCCACCCAGCCGCGGAAGCCGATGGCGGTGGTGGCGACGGCGACATCGGGGGCGTGGTCGATCAACTCCTTGGTGGCCGCGAGGAGTTCCGCGTCATCGGCGAGCGGGACGATCCGCAGCGCGGGAGCGTGCAGGACGGTGGCTCCCCGGCGGTGCAGCAGCGCTCCGAGTTCATCGGCACGGCGGGCGGCCGTGACACCGATGGTGAAGCCGGCGAGCGGCCCGTGGACGGAGCGCCGCGGCTCCTGGGTCTGCTGCGGCCGGTCGCTCGGTGGCTGCCGGTCGCTCAGTGGCTGCCGGTCGCTCAGTGGCTGCCGGTCGGGCTGTTCCTGCCGGCCGCTCGGTGCCTGCGGCCGGCCGTGCTGTTCCTGCTGCTCGCTCTGTTGCTGCTGCTCGTTCTGTTCCTGCTGGTCGTGCATCCGGTGTCCCCACTCTGCCGCCCATCCTGCGCGGATGAGGCGACCGAGCCTGTCAAGGGTGCGTGACAGGCTCGGTTCGCCGGTATTTCCCCGCCGTTACGGACGTGTCCGGCTCAGACCCGCGCGTATCCGAGCTGCGGCTCCGCCTCGGGCGCCTCGGTGCGCACCGGCGCGGGCGCGGGCCGGCGAAGGTATACCGCCCAGGTCACGACCGAGCACACCGCGTAGAAGAGCAGGAAGCCGACGAAGGCCGCGGTGCCCGTACCGGCGCTCTGGAACGACTGGCGGAAGGCGAGGTTGATTCCGAGCCCGCCGAGCGCGCCCACGGCACCGATGAGACCCATCGACGCCCCGGACAGCCGCCGGCCGTAGGCGGCAGCCGCCTCGCCCGTCATGCCCTTCGCCAGCGCCTTCGCCTGGAAGATGCCGGGGATCATCTTGTACGTCGAGCCGTTGCCCAGCCCGGTGAGCACGAACAGGGCGATGAAGCCGACGAGGAACACCGGCAGGGACTCCTGCACGGAGGCGGTGACGACCACGCCCGTGGCCGCCGCCATCGCGAGGAAGTTGCCGAGCGTGATGCGCGCCCCGCCGAAGCGGTCCGCGAGCGCGCCGCCGACGGGCCGGATGAGCGAGCCGAGCAGCGGTCCGATGAAGGTGAGGGAGGCGGCCTGGAGCGGGGTGCGTCCGAACTGTGTCTGGAGCACGAGGCCGAAGGCGAAGCTGTAGCCGATGAACGAGCCGAAGGTGCCGACGTAGAGGAACGCCATGATCCAGGTGTGGCCGTCCCGGACGGCTTCTTTGGCGGCGCCCGTGTCGTTCTTCACCGGCGCGAGGTTGTCCATCCACAGGGCCGCGCAGACGGCGGCGACGACGATCAGCGGGATGTAGGCGCCGAGCACGATGCGCGGATGAGCCGCGCCCGCGGTCCCGATGACGAGCAGCCCGACGAGCTGCACCACCGGCACCCCGATGTTGCCGCCGCCGGCGTTGACGCCGAGGGCCCAGCCCTTCTTCCGCAGCGGGAAGAAGGAGTTGATGTTCGTCATCGAGGAGGCGAAGTTGCCGCCGCCGACGCCGGTGAGCGCGGCGACCAGGAGGAAGGTGCCGTACGAGGTCCCCGGCTCCATCACTGCGTATGCGGCGCCGGTCGGCAGCAGCAGCATCAGGGCGCTGAAGACCGTCCAGTTCCGGCCGCCGAACCGGGCGACCGCGAAGGTGTACGGCACCCGGATCACGGCGCCCACCAGGGTGGCCGTACCGATCAGGAAGAACTTCCCGGCCGGGTCGACGCCGTACTCGGGTCCCATGAACAGCACCATCACCGACCACAGGGTCCAGATGGAGAACCCGATGTGCTCGCTGAGCACGGAGAAGACGAGATTCCGCCGGGCGGTCCTCTCCCCCGTCGTACGCCAGAAGGTCTCGTCCTCCGGGTCCCACTGTTCGATCCACCGGCCTGCCATGACGCGCCTCCACGGGTGTCGGGTCGTGGAGACGACGCTAGGGACGGCGCGTTTCGGCCCCGATGGCAGCAGGTGACCGATGCGCAACCTTGCTCTCACCCGGCGGTCAGCGCGTGTGTGAGCCGCGCTTGCGCAGCGGGGTGCCGTTGGGCCACAGCCGGGGCCGCCGCCTGGCCGCGAGGTCCTCGGCGGGGCCGAACAGCAGGATGCACAGCGCGATCAGCGCCCAGGCGAGCAGCAGGACGGGCACCCAGCTCTCCAGCAGCCACGGCGCTCCCTCGCTCAGGGCGTCGAGCGACCACATGCGGTCCCACAGCGTCGCGGCGGCGAGGATGCACACGTTGTGCCAGAGGTAGACGGTCACGGCACGGGAGTTGAGCAGGGTGACCACGCCGTCGAGGCGGCGCAGCCGCTGCGGCCACTCCTGCCACGACGGACTGAAGTGGAGCAGCAGCAGGACCGCGCCGAGCGACCAGAGAGCTTGTGCGGTCGGGATGCCGTCCAGCTCCACCCCCGGCTCGCCGAAGCCGTGGCGGGTGGCCCACCACAGGCCGGCCGGCATGAGGAGCACCGGGGCGAGGGAGGGGACGACATAGCGCGGCAGCCGGGCGAGCAGGCCCTCCTGGTGCGCCATGCCGAGCATCCAGCAGGCGCCGAAGGTGCTGAAGTCGGTGACCGCGGAGTCGATCCGTCCCGGCAGCGGGAGCTGCCCGGCGCTGAGCAGGACCGAGAGCGCCACGGGCGCGAGAAGAGCCGGCCAGGGAAGCCGCCGCAGCAGCCGCAGGAGCAGGGGCGACAGCAGGACGAACCACAGATAGGCGCGGAGGTACCAGAGCGGCTCGGCCATGTCCGCGGCCCATTCGGCGGCCAGGAACGGCGGGTCGCTCAGCGGCAGGATCCAGAACACCGCGGACGGCCCTGGCCGCCAGCCGTGGACCACCATCAGGGTGCCGCACACCGCGCCGAGGACCCACACCGGCGGCAGCAGACGGCGTACCCGGCTGCGGATCACCTGGAGGGCGGGACGCTCCAGCGAGCGGGCCATCAGCGCGCCCGCGAGCGCGAACATCACGCCCATGGAGGGGAAGAGCAGCGGCAGCCAGGCCCAGCCCACCAGGTGGTAGAGCACGACGCGGAAGAGGGCGAGCGCACGCAGCAGGTCGAAGTAGCGGTCCCGGCGGGCTGCCGGGGCCTCGGTCGGCGCAGCGGCGTGCGCGGGCGTCGTCCCGGTGACGGAGGGGGTCATCCGACCGGCCTCCGGTTCTCGTCGCTGCGCCGCGGAGCGGGTACGGCGCCGGGCGCCTCGACCGTTCCGGTGCGCCGCAGCTTCTGCCAGCGCAGCCGGCCGCCGGTCAGGGCCGTGATCCAGGACTGGAGCAGCACGACGTACATCAGTTGGCGGTAGAGCAGTTGCTGGAGGGGCAGCGAGATCAGATGGATCATCTTCTCGCCGTCCAGCCGGAACGCGTAGGCGGCGCAGACGACCTGGACGGCGAGGACGCCGAGCCAGGCGACGATCGTCTTCAGTGTGGGCCCGAAGACGAGTCCGTAGAGCAGGAAGACGTCGATCAGCGGGGCCAGCAGCGGTGCGAGCACCATGAAGAGGGAGACCAGCGGCAGTCCGACCCGCCCGAAGCGGCCGGACGGGCCGCGTTCCACGAGGGCCCGGCGGTGCTTCCAGATCGCCTGCATGGTCCCGTACGACCACCGGTAGCGCTGCGACCACAGCTGCTGCACGCTCTCCGGTGCCTCGGTCCAGGCGCGGGCCTTCTCCGCGTAGACGACATGCCAGCCGTCGCGGTGCATGGCCATGGTGATGTCGGTGTCCTCGGCGAGGGTGTCCTCGCTCATGCCGCCGACGCGCTCCAGCGCCTCGCGGCGGAAGGCGCCGACCGCGCCGGGGATGGTGGGCATGCAGCGCAGCAGGTCGTACATACGGCGGTCGAGGTTGAAGCCCATCACGTACTCGATGTGCTGCCAGGCGCCGATGAGGGTGTCGCGGTTGCCGACCTTGGCGTTGCCGGCGACGGCGCCGACGCGCTGGTCGCCGAAGGGCTGCACCAGTTCGCGGACGGTGGAGGGCTCGAAGACGGTGTCGCCGTCCATCATCACGATGAGGTCGTGCCGGGCGTGCCGGATGCCGTTGTTGAGGGCTTCCGGCTTGCCGGAGTTGACCTGGCGGACGACGTGGACGTTGGGCAGCCCCATCGCGTCGACGAGATCGGCCGTGCCGTCCGCGGACCCGTCGTCGATGACGACGACCTCGATGGGATGGTCGCTCGCCATCAGGGAGCGGACGGTGTTCTCGATGCACTCCTTCTCGTTGTACGCGGGAACCAGCACCGTCACCGGTTCGGTGACCGGCGGGCCCCATCGGAAGGTGCGGCGGCGCACCTTGCGGGCGTGCGCGAACGAGAGAAGGAGCATCAGGCCGAACCGGGCGAGGACCAGGACACCGATGACGGCGAGCCCGGCGACCAGGACGCCGGTGGTGTTCTCCGAGACGGCGACCGCGGCGACGAACGCCTTGCCCTTCCACAGGTCGGTGCCGGTGACCGGGGTGTGGGCGCTGGGTGCGCCGAGTGCCTCGGTGAGGTTGGCAAAGGTGTAGCCCCTGGCCTTCATCTGCGGCAGCAGCCGTTCGAGCGCGGCGACGGTCTGCGAGCGTTCGCCGCCGGAGTCGTGCATCAGCACGATCGAGCCCTTGGTGCCCGGGGGCGTGGCCCGGTCGAGGATCGCCTGGGCGCCGGGGCGCTTCCAGTCCTCGGAGTCGGTGTTGTTGAAGACGGTGATGTAGCCGTGGCTGCCGATGTACTGGGCGACCGGCCAGGACTTGTTGTCGAGGGCCTCGGAGGACGAGGAGTACGGCGGCCGGAACAGGGAGGTGCGGATGCCGGCCGCTCCGGCGAGCGCCAGCTGGTTCTGGGAGAGCTCCCAGTCGATCCGGTCGGTGGACTGGAAGGCCAGGTCGGGGTGGTTGAAGGTGTGCAGCCCGATCTCGTGGCCCTCCCGCACCATCCGTGCGACGAGGTCGGGGTACCGGGACGCCATGGTGCCGGTGATGAAGAAGACGGCGTGGGCGTCGTGCGCCTTCAGGGCGTCGAGGACCCGGGGCGTCCAGACCGGGTCCGGACCGTCGTCGAAGGTGAGCACCAGTTTGCGGTCGGGCACGGTCAGGGCCTTGGGATCGGCCTTGTCGCGTACGTCGATGACCGGCCCGCCGTCGAGGATCTTCTGCGGCACCTGGTCGGACGGGGCCGGTGGCCGCACGCGGTGGTCGGCGAGGATCTCACTGTGCACATAGCCGCGCAGCATCAGCATGGCCGCCAGCGCGATCAGGAAGACCACGGGGAGCAGATAGCGCATGGGGAGTCGCCGGCGAACGCCGGACCGGGGCCTCCGCCGCTGCGGGGCCCCTCTGCCGTGACGGGTCATCGAGGGTCTTTCGTTGGGATCAGGCCGGGTCGGTGAGTGGGGGTCCCCCCACGCCCGCAGGGCGTAGGGGGAGGTTCTGGTGCGTGCGATCGCAAGGCGGAGGAGGGAGCCGACGCGGTGGGGGCACCTCCCGTGCCCGCAGGCTGCGGGTGGGGGCACCTCCCGTGCCCGCAGGGCAACGGGGGACGTCGGCGACGGACGACAACGCGGCGTGGGGGCACCCGTGCCCGAAGGGCTACGGGGGAGTGCGTGCCAGGGCACACGAGCCCCGGCAAGCCCAACGAGAGGCCCTAACGTGCGCCTTCTTGCGCGGGAGGTTCGACGGGCGCGCTCGTGGGCGCGGAGGGAGAGGGCGAGGGGTCCACGGGGCTGGCCACCGGCTCGGGCACGGGGTCGCCGCCGCCCGGGGAGGAGGTGGGCGACGGCCCGCCGCCGGGTGCGGGAACGCCGCCGCCGGAGGAGGGCTTGGCGGCCGCGGGGGCCGACGCCTTGGCACCGCGGGCCGCCGGAACCCCCTTCGGGGCACCGCTCGACGCCGTGCCCGAGGGCCGCTGCGGCAGTACGGCGCCGGTGGAGTCGGTGGGCGCCGGGGCTCCGGGACGGTAGGCGGGGGCGTCGCCCGCGGAGACCGATTCGCTGGGAGCGGGCTCGACCTCCACCTTCTCCTTCTTCTTGCTCTCCGCGAACTGGCTGATGCCGGGCAGCCACGGTGCGGTGGAGCTGCCGCCGACGAGTGCGGTCACGAGGGTGACGGCGTAGCAGGCGCAGACGGCGGCCAGCACCCAGCCGGCCCGGCGCAACTTCTTGCTTCTGCGGCCGCTCTCGTCCACGAACACCGGGCCGTCCGAGCCTTCCTGGGCGGGCGGTTCAGACGCCGGCTCCCCCAGTTTCCGGCCCAGTCCGTCCAGTTGGACGGTGACGTCGTTCGGCTCATGCGTATGCCCGGTAAGAGCATCTTCTTGCCAATTTTCCACAGCTGTGCGCACATCCCCCACTGGCTCAATACGGATGCGCGGACGTATGTCGTGAACTCGGCCTGGGTCCCCACCCGCCCCGAGCGCCCTCTGTTGCACCGCATCCGGAGGGACGAACGTAGCCCACACGAGGTACCGAACGGGCGGTTCTGTCAGTTGTTGTCACACATGAGCGCGATGTCGCAATCAGGCAACCATTCCGAAGCCTCCCTTTCCAGCCAGCCCTCCCGCGCGCCCAGTTCGTCGACCGCCGCATGCAGGGCATCCACGCCCGGATGGCGCATTCCCCTGCGCCACACCATCGACAGCGGCGACAGCGGAACAGGGTCGACGATCGGGCGCATGACCGTGCCCGCCACGGCCGGGAAGTCCACCACCGCGAGGACCGGATTACGGGTCTTCGCCATCACCCGGCGGAACTCCTCGACGCCCACCGCCACCGGCGCGGGCGGCGCGAGCGCGATCCCCCGGCCCGCGAACAGGTGCCGTGCGAGATCCGTCCACTCCAGTGTCCGGGGGTTGCCCGCACCGGCGTAGACGGTCTCCCCCGCGAGCGCGTCCAGCGGAACACGCTCGCGCGCGGCCAGCGGATGATCGTGCGGCAGGACGACGCCCAGCGGTTCGTACCGGACGATCCGATGGGACAGCAGCGCCCGGACCGGGCCTTCGAGTCCGGCGAAGCGCCCGAAGGAGACGTCGAGCCGCCCCGCGACGATCTCCGCGGCGGCACCGGTCAGCCCGCTCTCGAAGCGGGCCATCAGCTCGCATTCGGGGGCGAGTTCACGTGCTCGCGCGAGGATGCGGCCGGACACCATGCCCTCGCTGTTGAGGTCGACCAGCAGCGGCCGGGCGGCGGCGGCGAACGCGGCCCTCAGCTCGTCGTGCGCCGCGAGGACCGTCCGCGCGTACGGCAGCAGCCGTTCACCGTCGGCCGTGAGTGTCACCCGCCGGGTGCTCCGTACGAACAGCACGGCCCCCAACTCCCGCTCCAGCCGCCGGACATCACGGCTCAGCGCCTGCTGGGCGACGTACAGCCGGGCCGCGGCGCGGGTGAAGTGCAGTTCGTCGGCGACGGCGGCGAAGGCACGCAGCAGCCGTGGTTCGATGTCCATGGGCACCGGGCGAATTTACAACGCCGGTGCGTCAATCAGCTCCCCATAGGTGTTGGACCCCATTCTGACCTGCGGCGATGGTGGTTCCATGCCGTACGCCAGACTCTTCGCGACCCCGGGTGCCCGCGCCTTCACCGCCGGAAATCTCCTCGCCCGTCTCCCCATGGGGATGTTCAGCGTCAGCGCCGTCATCATGATCGCCGGATCGCGGGGCTCCTACGCGCTCGCCGGCGCCGTCACCGCGACCGGTCTGGCGGCCACCGCCCTCGTCGCCCCGTGGACGGCCCGGCTCGTGGACCGCCACGGACAGGCCCGCGTGGCCGTACCCGCGACCGCCCTCGCCGCGCTCGGCTCCCTCGCCCTCCTGCTGTGCATACGCTTCGACGCACCGGACTGGACGCTCTTCGCCGCGTACGCCGCCACCGCCACCACCCCCAACACCGGTGGCATGTCCCGCGCCCGGTGGGCCCACATCCACCGGGAGCCCACACCCGAGAACGCGGCCGCACTGCACACCGCGAACTCCTTCGAACAGGCCGCCGACGAGCTCTGCTTCATGCTCGGCCCGGTCCTCGCCGCTCTCCTGTGCTCGGCCCTGTTTCCCGAGGCGGGCACCCTGACCGGCGCGGTCCTGCTGCTGACCGGCGTCCTGATCTTCGCGGCCCAGCGCTCCACCGAGCCGCCCGTCTCCGACCGCACCCCCGGCGCGCGATCCCCGCTGCGCACCCCGGGGATGGCCACCCTGCTCGCGGTCTTCCTGGCCACCGGCACGGTCTTCGGCGCCCTGGAGGTCAGCACCCTCGCCATCCTCGACGGCCCCCGGGCCGGGCTGCTGCTGGGCCTCCAGGCAGCGGGTTCGTGCGCCGCGGGCCTGCTCTACGGAACGGTCCGCGCGGCCGGGAACCTGCCGGGCCGGCTCGCCGCCTGTCTGGCGGCCATGACCGCCCTGATGACGCTGCCCCTACTGGCGGCCCGCACCGGATCGGCCGTCGTTCTCGCGGCGGCCCTGCTCCTGGCGGGCGCCGCCACCGCGCCGACGATGGTGACGGGAATGTCCCTGGTCCAGCGGATGACCCCGCAGGGCAGCCTCAACGAGGGCATGACGCTCGCCGTCACGGCGATCCTCGGAGGGATCGCGGCCGGCTCGGCCGCGGCGGGCTGGACGGTCGAGCACGCGGGCGCGGAGTACGGGTACGCGATCCCGGTGTGTGCGGCCGCGCTGGCGCTGCTGCTGGCCTGCGTGGCGGGAGCAGGCGCGGCGAAGGCCCGGCTGTCGTAGAAGGCGGGGCTTTCCGCCCACGTCAGGGGCCGATTTCTCCGGACGGCTGTCGCTCCGGCACCCACCCGTGGTTCACTAGTCTGAGAACGAACTAGTCGAACTCACGGAGTAGAGAGCAGAGTTGACTACACATGGCCGCTGTGGAGTCGGGCTGGCTGCGAGGGGTGCTCCCCCTGGCGATCGCCGCCGCGCTGGCCGACGGCGATCGGCACGGGTACGCGCTGGTGCAGGAGTTGGCCGCCCGCGGTTTCGGCACGATCCGCGGCGGCGCTCTGTACCCGGTCCTCGGCCGACTGGAGACCGACGGCGTGGTGGAGGCGCGGTGGGAGCCCGGTGAGGGCGGGCCGGGGCGCAAGGTCTACCGGCTCACCGAAGCGGGGCGGGACCGGCTGCGTGAAGAGTCCATCAGCTGGAAGCAGTTCTCCGACGCGATGGATCAACTCCTCGCCCAGAGCAGGCAGGCGCCGCCATGACGGATGAGACGACCCGGTGGCACGCGCGGCTTCGACTGGCGCTGGCCGCACAGTCGGTGGACAGCACGCTCGCGGACACGGTGCTGGACGAAGTCGCACAGCACTGCGCGGACAGCGGCGAGAGCCCCGAGGACGCCTTCGGCACGCCGGAGGCGTACGCGGCCACGGTGGTCGGCGAGCGCCTCCCGCCCGAGGAGCGTCTCCGTTACCGGGTCCGGCCTGCTGCGACGATCCGCACCGCACTCGTCCCGATCGGCACGGCCGCTCTGGTGGCGGGTGCCTGTCTGTGGGTCACGGCCGGACTCACGCTGTCCCTGACCCCTGCCGGGCTGGTCGGCTCGTCGTTCGTCGTCGCCGCCCTGGCGGGCGGCCATCTCGCGGCCACCGCCACGCGATCCCGGCTCCGCACCGCGGGACGGGTGCTCGTGGCCGCCGCGACGGTGCTGGGCGCGACGGCCTTCACCACCCTCTCCCGCGCGACCGTCGGCCATCTGCCCACCCCAGCGCTGTGCCTCCTGGGACTCGCGCTGCTCGGGTGGGCCACACAGGACACATCCACCGCAGAACCTGAAGGAGAAACCATGCAGCAGCGGACCGGCAAACAGAACACGGACGGGCGTGAGGAGTGGCTCCGCCGGCTGCCCCAGCTGCTCGAAGAGCGCCATGCCGTGCCCCGTGCGCGCGCCGCGGAGCTCACCAGGGAAGCCGCCGACCACCTCGCCGCCGCCGACCACGCGCCCGAGGAGGAGTTCGGGCCCGTGGAGCTGTACGCGCTGCGGCTGTCCGAAGAGGAGTCTCCCCGCCCGCGGTGGTGGCAGCGCGGCGACATCCAGAACGCGATACTCGCCGTGATCCTCGCCGGCTATCTGGTGGCGAATCTCGCTTCCGGCGGCCCGTTCTGGCAGACCGCCCTCGCCGCCGGCGCGCTCGCCGTGAGCCTGGCGCTCGTGGCCCTTCCTGTGGTGCGCAGGCAACGCAACGGCTCACCCCGTCGTCAACACCACTGACGGCTCCGCGGAATCGGTGCCGACGGCGCCCGCTGACCAGGAGCCCCGTCGACCGGCCCGCCCCAAGGACCGTTGGGGACCTCCGGGCGATGATGCCCGGTCCGACCACGGGGGTGGGAGCCGTCATGGCGTCCGGTCTTCCCTTGTGCCGGACCCTCGCGGTCCAGGAACGCCGGCGCCCGCCGCCGGGGTCGACGACCCGGCGCGCGGATGCCGTCCCCTCCCTGTCTCCTCCCCCCGAGAGAACTCCTGCCATGCTCAGAGCCGAGTCCGGCTTCAGCGTTCTGTCCGACGATTACGCCACCGACCCCTACCCGTACTTCGCCGGGCTGAGGGAACGGCATCCGGTGCACTACGAGCCGGCGATCGACAGCTACTTCCTCTCCCGCCACCAGGACGTGAAGCGGGTGCTGACCGACCATCAGGCGTTCAGTACCGAGACGCTGCAGGTCCGTGCCGAGCCGGTGATGCGCGGTCCGGTCCTCGCCCAGATGACCGGGGCCGAGCACACCGCCAAACGAAAGATCGTCGTCCGGGGCTTCACGGGGCAGGCTCTCCAGGACCACGTACGCGCCATCCACGCCAACGCCGCCGAGCTCATCGCACCCTTCCTTCCCCGCGGCCGGGTGGATCTCGTCAACGACTTCGGCAAGCCCCTGGCCGTCCACGTGACGCTCGACGTCCTCGGCCTGGACAAGAAGGACTGGCAGCAGGTCGCCGACTGGCACAGCGGGGTCGCCGAGTTCATCACCAGCATCGTCCTCACCCCGGAACGCCGCCGGCACTGTCTGGACTGTGCCGAGCAGCTGGAGGCCTACCTCGTCCCGATCATCGAAGAGCGGCGCCGTCACCCCGGCGACGACCTCATATCGACGCTGTGCACCGCCGAGTTCGACGGCATCGGCATGAGCAATCGCGAGGTCACCGCGCTGATCATCAATGTGCTGGCGGCCTCCACCGAGCCCGCCGACAAGACCCTCGCCCTGCTCGTCAAGCACCTCGTCGACCACCCCGAGCAGCTGGCCCAGGTCCGCAGCGACCCGGCCCTGCTGCCCGCCGCGATCGCCGAGACCCTGCGGTACACCCCGCCGGTCCAGCTCATCCCCCGCTCGTCGGAGAAGGACGCCGAGTTCGCCGGCACCACCGTCCCGGCGGGCGCCACCGTCTTCTGCATGATCGGTGCGGCCAACCGCGACCCCGACGCCTTCAGCGCGCCGGACACCTTCGACATCCACCGCCCGGACCTGGGCACCGCACGATCCTTCACCGCCGCCGCCCAGCACCTGGCCTTCGGCACGGGGCTCCACCAGTGCGTCGGTGCGGCCTTCGCGCGCGCCGAGATCGAGACCGTCGCCGGGATGCTGCTCCCCCTGCTCGACCGGGTCCGCTTCAGCCCCGGCTTCGTCTACCGGGAGACCGGCCTGTACACCCGCGGCCCCGCATCGCTGTCCCTGGACTTCTCCCCCGTCCACGAAGGCGCCCCGCGCCCCGCGTGACACCGCCCCCGGACCGGTGCCCGGCGCGCCGGCCGGTGATGGCCTTCCCCGGCTCCCCGAGCCGGTCCGCACCGAACCGCCACCCCCCTCCAGGAAGAGACCCCGTGACACCGACCGACATCACCAGAGCCATCAACGACCTGCTGTTCACCCCGGGTCTCGACCTCGCCGAAGCCATCGACCGGCACTTCACCCCCGACTACCGTCAGCGCACCGACGGCGTGTGGAGCGACCTGGCCGCCTTCACCCAGCACATGACGCGTCTGCGTTCGCTGGTCCGCAGCGGTCACATCGAGGTCCAGGACGAGTTCCGCGACGGCCTGCGCTACGCCGACCGTCACACCGTCACCCTCACCCTCACCCTCACCCAGGAGAACGGCCGTACCTCCCGCACCGAGGTGTACCTCTTCGCCGAGCTGGCCCCCGACGGGCGCTTCCGACGCGTCGAGGAAACGACTCTCCTGCTCACCGGCCACCCCGACGACGAGAATCTGGGCCGCGTCGACTGACGTACGGGTGAAGGCTTTTGCCAGGACCCCAGGGAGGTACGGCGGCGTGGAACGGCCTTCGTACCTCCCTGAGGGAAAGATGCGAACACCGGAACACGGAAACACCGGAAGACCGAAGAACGAGGTGGGGAGCCGTCATGGGGTCCGTCGGGGAAAGACTGAGCAGCGCGCGAGGGCGCGCGTTCATCGGCCGGGAGGAGGAACTCGACTGCTTCGCACAGGCGTTGACCGGCGATCCGCACGCGCCCCTCGTGTTCTACGCGTACGGGCCGGGCGGCATCGGCAAGTCGACGCTGGTGCGGCGTCTGGCGGACCGGGCCCGTACGGCAGGCCGGTCGTCCGTCGAACTCGACGGACGCTTCGTCAGCCGTGACCCCGCCGACTTCGAGCGCTCCGCCGCCCCCTTTCTGGACGTCCCCGGCACGGTCCTGATCGTCGACTCCTTCGAGCACTGCCAGTGGCTCGAGAGCTGGTTGTGGCAGCACTTCCTCCCGCGCGCCGCGGACGGCGCCCTGGCCGTTCTGGCCGGACGTCTCCCGCCGCAGGCGCAGTGGAGCGCCGATCCCGCGTGGGCGGGGGTCCTGCACGTCACCGAGCTGAAGCCGTTCGCCGAGGACCAGGCCCGCAGTCTGCTGGCGGCGGCGGAGCTGCGGCCCGAGCTGCGTGAGCGGGTCCTCCGCTTCGCCGGCGGCAACCCGCTGGCCCTGTCCCTCGCGGCCGCCGCGGGCTCGGGGTCGGCCGGATGGAGCAAGGAGGAGATCTGGGCACCCTCCGCCGATGTCCTGCGCACGCTGCTGGCCGGGCTGATCGGCGAGGTGCCCACGGCGGCCCACCGCCGGGCCCTGGAGGTGGCGGCGCAGGCCCACTCCACTTCCGAGGAGCTGCTGTCCTCGGTCCTGCCCGAGGAAGACGCCCACCTGCTCTTCTCCTGGCTCCGCGACCTGCCCTTCATGGAGTCCGCGCACCGGGGGCTCCACCCGCACGACGCCGCACGCGAGACGCTGGCCGCCGACCTGCGCTGGCGGGCACCCCATGCCTTCGTGACGATGCGCCAGCGACTGGCGGACGAGTACCTGCGCCTCCTGCGCGAGGCACCCGAGGAGCGGGTGTGGACCGTCACCGACGAACTCTTCTACCTCTTCAAGGAGATGGAGACCCTGGCGCGGGTGCGCACCTGGTCCCGCGAGGACGAGGTCCACGACCGCCCGCTGCAACCGGGTGACATCGATGTCGTCCTCGGCATGGCCGAGGAGACCGAGGGTCCCGCCTCGGCGGACATCGTCCGCTACTGGGCGCAGCGCCAGCCGCAGGCGTTCAGCGTCTACCGCCTCGTGAGCACGGGCCGGATCGTGGCCTTCACGGCCCGGCTCGCCCTGCCGGCCCCGCCCGACCCCCAGGACCTGGCCGCCGATCCCGTCGTCGCGGCGGCCTGGGCGCACACCGAGGCCGCCGGGCCCGTCGGCCCCGGCGAGCACATCGGCATCAGCCGCTTCTCGGTCTACCCCGAGCGGTACCAGGTCCCTTCGCGCGTCATCGACCTGAGCAGTTCCCGGGCCCAGGCGGAATCGGCCCGCGCCCGCGGACGCGCGTACGGCTTCGCCGTCTTCCAGGACGCCGACGCCTGGGCCGTACGCGTCAAGGGCACCCTCATGGACACCGGTGCACGGCCGCTGGTCGGCGAGCACACCTACGGTCTGTTCTGCGTCGACTGGCGCCAGGAGCCCGTCGAATCGTGGCTCCATCGCTTCATATCGGCCACCGAGGTGCCCGCCCGGTCCGGGCCCCCGGGCATCTCGCGCAGCACGTTCGACCAGTCCGTACGCGAAGCTCTGGCGCACTGGCGGGATGCGGGAGCCTTCTCCGCCTGTGCGCTGATGCGCGCCCGTCTCACGGCCGACCTCGCGGAACCCGTCGAGGAGTTGCGCGCCCTGCTGCGCCAGGCGGTCGACGAACTCGCCCGCGACCCGCGTGGGGTGCGCGCCCGTGACGCCCTGACCGCGGGGTACTTCTCCGGCGCACCGACCCAGGAAGCCGCCGCCCGCCGTCTCGGCCTCCCTTACGGCACCTACCGTCGCCACCTCCGGCAGGGCCTCGACCTGCTCTGCGAGGCGCTGTGGCAGTGGGAGCTGCACGGCCCCGACGGGGACGACAGGCGCACGGTGCCGCCGCAGACATGAGAGCGGGAGCCGCCGCGAGCTGAGCCCGCCGGATGTGCCGGGCGCGCCGGACCCGGACCCCGGTGGACAGGTGCGGACAGGACTGGACAGTCAACGCCCCTGCCGGGCATGGAAAGTGGACACCGCCCGACATGAGGCTGTGCGCCATGAACCTTGGACGCACGAAGGACCAGGCATTCCACGCCCGCCGGCCGGGGGCCGTGCTCGCGGCGCTCGCCGCGGCGCAGTTCACCGTCATGCTCGCCACCTCCATCGTGAACGTGGCGCTGCCGCAGATCCGTGCCGGTGTGGACCTGTCGGCCGACGGCACCACCTGGGTGATCAACGCCTACGGTCTGGCGTTCGGGGCGCTGCTCCTGGCCGGGGGCCGGGCGGCCGACCTCCTCGGCCGCCGCCGGGTGCTGATCGCCGGCCTCGCACTGTTCGCGGGTGCCTCGCTGGCGGCAGGACTGGCCACCTCCGCAGGCGTCCTGATCACCGCCCGGGCCGTTCAGGGACTCGGCGCCGCCGCCATCGCCCCGGCCGCACTCGCCCTGACCATGGGGCTGTTCCCGTCCGGTGCCGGCCGCGGCAGGGCGCTGGGCGTGTGGGGCGCGGTCTCCGGCGCGGGAGGAGCGGGCGGCGTCCTGTTGGGCGGCGTGCTCACCCAGGCGTGGGGCTGGCCCTGGATCTTCCACTCCGTCGCGCTCGGGGCGGTGCTGGTCCTCGTCGCGGTGGCGGCCCTCGTGCCACCGGCCTCCGTACGGGAGTCCGCGCGGTTCGACCTTCTGGGCACCGCCACCGTCACCGTCGCCCTGACCTGCCTGGTGTGGGGACTGACCACCGCACGCGGCACCGGCTGGACGGACGCCCGCGTGCTGGGCGCCCTGGCCGGCGCGGGCACGCTGCTCACGGCCTTCGCCGTGATCGAGATGCGCCGGCCGAACGCACTGATACCCCCGCGGCTGTTCACCACCGGCCGCGTCGCCGCGGGGAACCTGCTGATGGCCCTGCTGGGGTCGGTATGGATCGCCCTGTTCTTCTTCCTGCCGCTGTACCAGCAACAGGTCCTCGGGATGGACCCCTTGGCGACCGGAGCGGGCCAACTCCCGCTCGCCGTGGCCAATATGCTCGGCGCCGCCGTCGCACCTCGTATCTCCCGGCGCATCGGCGGCACCGCCACGGTCACCGCGGCCCTGCTCGTCGAGGCCGCCGGACTGCTGTGGCTGTCCCGGCTCAGCGCCGACGGGAGCTATCTCGCCGACGTCCTCGGTCCGAGCATCCTCGTCGGACTCGGCCTGAGCATCGCCTTCGTCCAGCTCACCGCACTCGCCGTGGACGGTGTCCCGCCGCAGGACGCGGGTCTGGCCGGCGGGCTGGTGAACACCACCCGCCAGGTCGGCGGCGCGATCGGTCTCGCCGCCCTGGCGACCCTGGCCGCCTCCGTCACGGCTCACGCCTCCACCCAGCAGTCCCACCTCGAGGCGCTCAGCGCCGGTTACCGGGCCGCCTTCCTGGTCTCGGCCGCGGTACTGGCCGTCGCCGCACTCCTGGCGGTGCCGCTCACCCGCCGCGGCCGCACCGGCCCCGACGCGCTCCCGCCCGACGCGGCCGCTTCCACGGCGCCGCAGGACCGGACGGCCGGTCACGCACCCGTCGCTTGAGCCGGCACCCCGGCCGACGACCCGAGCCGGCCCGACCCACCCCGATCCACCTCGTTCACCACCACCACCGAAGAGGGAAACCCATGCACACCATCGACTCCACCGCCCCCGTCGTCGTCAGCCTGACCACGACCATCGACGCCCCGCTCGCCACCGTCTGGGCGCTGCACACCGACATCGACAACTGGCCGGTCTGGAACACCGACATCGACCAGGCCCAGCTCAGCGGACCGGTGGCCGTCGGCACCGACTTCACCTGGCTCACCCACGGGATGACCATCACCTCCACCGTCCACGCGCTCGTCCACGAGCGGCGGATCGTCTGGGGCGGAACCGTCCAGGGCATCGTCGGCATCCATGCCTGGACCTTCGAGCAGGCCGGCGATCAGGTCGTCGTCCGCACCGAGGAGTCCTGGAGCGGTGAGCCCGTCGACGCCGCGACCGACGAACTCGGCGCGGCCCTGAAGGCCTCCCTGGAGAGCTGGCTCGGCTGCCTCAAGGCCCGCGCCGAGCAGACGGCCTGAGCTCCTCCCCCGAACCTCACAGCACCACGCACCACGCACCACGCACCACGCAGCGACACGACCAACGACGACGAATCCGAGGACGCGAACATGACCAGCAAGCCCTATCTGACCGGCCACTACACCCCCGTCGCCGACGAGATCACCGCCACCGGCCTCACCGTCGAGGGCACCCTGCCCCCCGAGCTGACCGGCCGTCTGATCCGCAACGGCCACAACCCCAAGCCCGGCGTCACCCCCACCCACTGGTTCAAGGGCAGCGGCATGGTCCACGGCATACGGCTCCGCGAGGGCCGCGCCGAGTGGTACCGCAACCGCTGGGTGCACACCCCCGCCCTGGACGGCGCCCCGTACATGACCGAGCGCGGCCCGGACCTCACCGCGAGCACCGCCGGGACCCATGTCATCGAGCACGCCGGACGGCTGCTCGCCCTGTGCGAGGCGAACGTCCCCTTCGAGCTCACCCCGGACCTGGAAACGGTCGGCGCCCATGACTTCAACGGCCGGCTGCGCACGGCCATGACCGCACATCCCAAGGAGGACCCGCTGACGGGGGAGCTCCACTTCTTCGGCTCCTCGCCGTTCCCGCCCCACCTCGTGTACTACGTCTGCGACGCCAAGGGGGAGATCGTCCACACCGCCGAGATCCCGGGCGCGACCGCCTCCCTCAAGCACGACTTCGCCATCACCCGCCGCCATGTCGTCTTCATCGAGGGCAACGTCACCTTCGACCCCGCCGAGCACTCCGGCATCCCGTACGGCTGGAGCGACCAGCAGCCCGCCCGCATCGGCATCATGCCGCGTACGGACGACGGCGCCCGGCACGTGCGCTGGTTCTCCATCGAGCCGGGCAACATGCTGCACGTCGCCAACGCCTACGAGGACGGCCAGGGCCGCATCGTCCTGGAAGGCCCCACCGTGGACCGCGAGGGCTTCCAGCTCTCCTGGAACTGGTGGGTCGGCGCGCCCGAACGCGGCACCGAGCCCAACACCCGCTCCTACACCCGCCGCTGGGTGATCGACATTGCGACCGGCACCGTCGACGAGCAGATCATCGACGACCTCGCCGTGGAGTTCCCGACCCTCAACGAGGACTACCTCGGCGCCGAGAACCGCTACCAGTACGCGGTGTCCTTCCCCGACCAGGAAGGCTTCGGCGGCTACGGCGTCGTCAAGTACGACCGCACCACGGGCGCCCGCCGCATCCACCAGGTCGGCGACGCCCGGCTGCCCAGCGAAGCGGTGTTCGTCCCCGCGGCCGGCGCCACCAGCGAGGACGACGGCTATCTGCTCACCGTCGTCTCCGACCTCAAGCAGGACGCCTCACAGCTGCTGGTCCTGGACGCCTCCGGCCTCGACCGGGTCGCCACCGTCCATCTGCCCCGCCGCGTGCCCGCGGGCATCCACGGCTCCTGGATCCCCGACAGCGCCCTGGACAACAGCGAGCGCTGACCCGCTCCGTCCCCGATCGCGGCACAGCCGGGGACGACCGCCGGTGGGCGGCTGCGGGCCGACATCCCGGAGCCGCCCACCGCCCCCACCCCCATCCGTACGCCCCCAGGAGGAGATCCCATGTCCATCGCAGCCCCCGCACGTCCCGTCACCGCCGTCCCCCATGCCACCCCGAGCCGTCTCGCGCACGAGGTCGACAACCGCGCGGCCTACGTCAGTTTCGGACTCGCCTACCTGCTCGGACACGGCGCCGCCGCCGTCTCCCACGGCGACGACCCCTTGATCGGCCTGCCCGGCTGGCTGCCCACCACGCTCCTCGGCATCGGGCTGGTCACCGGAGTCACCCAGGCCACCGTCGCCGCCCTGCGCGCCCAGCGCGGGGCCCCCGAACCGGACGTCCTCTCCGGCAAACTGCTCGGCGCCGCGTGGATCGCCGCCTTCACCGCCCTGTTCCTCGCGATCACCGGCCTGGCGTCCGCCGTCGACATGCCGGATCTCCAGACCGTCCTCTGGCCCGCCGGCTCCGGCCTCGTCGTCGGCCTGCTCTACCTCGCCGAAGGGGCCGCACGCCGCAACGTGCTGCACTACGGCCTCGGCGTCTGGCTGGCCCTGGCCTCCTCCGCGGCGCTCTTCCTCGGCACCCCCGGTCTCTACGGGGTCCTCGCCCTCGGGGTCGGCGGCGCCTACGCACTCGCCGCGGTGCTCGAGCACCGCCGCCTCGCACGGCTCGCGGGACACCCCCAGGCATGACAAAGGCCCGGCTGCCGTGACCGGCAGCCGGGCCTTCGCCCACATGGGGGTCCACACAAGGTGGGAGTGGAGATGGCGGGAATCGAACCCGCGTCCAACGGTGCAGAATCAGGACTTCTCCGAGCGCAGTCCGCTGCGATTTTCTCAGCCCCGGAGATCACGCGGACAAGTCTCCGACGGGCTCAGTCACTGTTTGGTTTCCCTCTGCACCCCGTGACCGGGTTCAGAGGTTTAGTTCCCTAGATGACGTCAGGAACCGGGTCGGGAACAGCCCCGGGCTGACGCTCCATAGTGAAGGTTCGTTCTACTACCTGAGATCAGGCAGCGAGGGCGAAGGCTTCGGAGGTATCGCGCTTGGTGTTGGCGATTATTGTTTGCGACACGTGGTTAACGAGATCATTGCCGCTTCCTCGGCTCGCTTCTCCTGCTTCGACATCCGCTGTCGAAACCGATCATCCCCATGTTGATTTTTCAAAGGCGCCCCTTCGAGAGGGGCTGTCGCCATCGTACGTGACCAACGCAGCCACATGCCACCGTATTCCCGCGGGTCAGGCCTTCATGCCCGCCGCCCCGGAGCCCGTGGCTCCCGCCGGTCTCCCGGTCCGCGCCACCCGGCCTCTAGGCCTGCTGACGGCGGCGGACCGCGGAGACCGCGCGGTCGGTCTCACGGCGGTCCTGCTTCTCCCGCAGCGTCTGCCGCTTGTCGTACTCCTTCTTGCCCTTCGCCAGAGCGATCTCGACCTTCGCCCGGCCGTCCTTGAAGTACAGCGCCAGGGGCACGATGGTGTGACCCGTCTCCTGCGCCTTGGACTCCAGCTTGTCGATCTCCTCGCGGTGCATGAGGAGCTTCCGCCGGCGCCGGGCCGAGTGGTTGGTCCAGGTGCCCTGGCTGTACTCGGGGACGTGCACGTTGTGCAGCCACGCCTCGTGTCCGTCGATCTGGACGAAGCCGTCCGCCAGCGAGGCCCGCCCCTGACGCAGCGACTTCACCTCGGTACCCATCAGCACGAGCCCGCACTCGTAGGTGTCGAGGATGAGGTAGTCGTGCCGCGCCTTCTTGTTCTGCGCGATCAGCTTGCGCCCTTTTTCCTTAGCCATAGTGCGGTCATTTTCGCACTACGACCCACCCCCGAGGCCACTCAATACCGTGCGGGCCCGTTCCTCGGCGCCTTCGGCGGCCAGCAGGTCCGGTGTGATGCCCCGTCCGTCGACGCTGTGACCGGCCGGTGTGCGGTAGTGCCCGACCGTCAGCTCGGCGACCGATCCGTCCGGCAGCCGGCTGGGCATCTGCACCGATCCCTTGCCGAAGGTGCGCGAACCGACGGCGATGGCGCGGCCGCGGTCCTGGAGGGCCCCGGTCACCAGCTCGGCGGCGCTCATCGTGCCGCTGTCGACCAGGGCGACCACGGGCCTGACGGTGTCCCCGCCCGCCGAGGCGTAGAGGGAGCGCTGCTCACCCCTTATGTCGTAGGTGGCGACGAGCCCGCCGTCCAGGAAGGCGGAGGCGGCAGCGACGGCCTCGGCGACCAGGCCGCCCGCGTTGCCGCGCAGATCGAGCAGGACACCCGCGCCCGCGGGGGCGGACCGCACCGCGTCCCGCACCCGGGCGCCCGAGCCCTTGGTGAAGGACGAGACCCGGATCATCACGGCACCGTCCTGGAGGTGACGGACGGTGACGGTCTCGGTGCTGAGTGTCGTACGCGTCAGGGTCTCGGTCCACGCGCGGCCTGCGCGCTCCATGCCGAGCGCCACACGCGTGCGCTCGCTTCCGCGCAGCAGGGCCACGACCTCGGTGACGGGACGGTCGGCCACGCGCATGCCGTCGATGGTGCGCAGCCGGTCGCCGGCCTTGATGCCCGCCTTCCCCGCGGGGCCGCCGGACTGGACCCGGGCCACTTCGACGCGTCCGTCGGCGGCCCGGCGGGCCGTGAGGCCGACACCGGTGTACTCGCCGTCGAGGGCCTGCTGGAAGTCCGCGTACTCCTGGCGGTCGTACACCGCACCCCAGCGGTCGCCGCTGCGGCTGACAACCTCCTCGGCCGCCTTCGTCCCCGACTTGCCGTCGGCCATGGCCTCGGCGGCGGCACGGGCCAGAGCGTCGCGGTCGACGGTGGCACCGGCGGGGCGGGCGGCCAGCGGGCGGGGGGCGTTGTCGTCCTCGCGCGGCAGGGCGTTGGTGGCCGCCGCGGTGGCGAGAACACTCGCAAAGACCAATGTCAGGGCCGCCCCGCGGCGAATGCGGCGGGGCCGAGGACAGAACTCAGGGCCCGGCATGGCGACGAGTCTAGGCCAAGCGAAGGGCGCCGTACGGTTGTTGCCCGTACGGCGCCCGGGGCGCTTGTCACACCTTGAGGTACTTGCGCAATGCGATGAAAGCGGCCATGGCGGGCATCAGCAGACCGATCGCTATCACCAGCGGGAGCTTGGTGACGACCGCGTCCCAGCCGATGAAATTGACCAGCTGCATCTTCTCGGACAGCGCCAGACCGTGGTCGATCAGGAAGTACCTGCCGACGAGCAGCATCAGGGAGGCGACCAGCCCGCCCAACAGGCCCGCGAACGCGGCCTCCATGATGAACGGCATCTGGATGTAGAAGCTGGACGCTCCCACCAGCCGCATGATCCCGGTCTCACGCCTACGGCTGAACGCCGACACACGCACGGTGTTGACGATCAGCATCAGCGCAATCACCAGCATCAGCGCCATCACGAACAGTGCCGCTATGTTCATGCCGTTCATCAGGGAGAAGAGATTCTCCAGGATGTTGCGCTGGTCCTGGACGGACTGGACGCCGTCCCGGCCGGCGAAGGCGGTGGCGACCACCTTGTACTTCTCCGGGTCGTCCAGCTTGACCCGGAACGACTCCTGCATCTGGTCCGGCGTGATGGTGGACGCGATGGGAGTGTCGCCGTACTGGTCGCGGTAGTGCTTGTACGCCTCCTCGGCCGTCTCGTGATGGACGGAGTCGACCACGTCCATCTTCTTGAGATCGGTCTCGATCTGCTGCTTCTGCTGTGCGGTGACCGCGCCCTTGGCGCACTTGGGCGACGTGGACGCGTCGTTCTTGTTGCACAGGAAGATGGAGACGTTGACCTTGTCGTACCAGAAGTCCTTCATGGTGCTGACCTGCTCGCGCATGAGCAGCGCGCCGCCGAAGAGGGCGAGCGACAGAGCCACGGAGACGATGACGGCGAAGGTCATGGTGAGATTGCGACGGAGACCTACGCCGATCTCCGACAGTACGAACTGGGCGCGCATCGCGTGCGTTCAGCCTTTCCTTAGCTCAGTGCTGGTAGCCGTAGACGCCGCGTGCCTGGTCGCGTACGAGACGGCCCTTCTCGAGCTCGATCACACGCTTGCGCATCTGGTCGACGATGTTCTGGTCGTGGGTCGCCATCACGACGGTCGTACCGGTCCTGTTGATCCGGTCCAGCAGCTTCATGATGCCGACGGACGTCTGCGGGTCGAGGTTGCCGGTCGGCTCGTCCGCGATCAGCAGCATCGGCCGGTTGACGAACGCCCGCGCGATCGCGACGCGCTGCTGCTCACCGCCGGAGAGCTCACCGGGCATCCGGTCCTCCTTCCCGCCGAGTCCGACGAGGTCGAGGACCTGCGGCACGGCCTTGCGGATCTCGCCGCGGGGCTTGCCGATGACTTCCTGCGCGAACGCCACGTTCTCCGCGACGGTCTTGTTGGGCAGGAGACGGAAGTCCTGGAAGACGGTGCCCAGCTGGCGCCGCATGTGCGGCACCTTGAAGTTGGACAGCCGTGCCAGGTCCTTGCCGAGGACGTGCACGAGCCCCTGGCTTGCGCGCTCCTCGCGGAGGACCAGCCGCAGAAAGGTCGACTTGCCGGAACCGGACGAACCCACCAGGAAGACGAACTCTCCCTTCTCGATCTCGAGGGAGACGTCACGCAGGGCGGGGCGGTTCTGCTTGGGGTAGCTCTTGGAGACGTTGTCGAATCGGATCACGGGTGCACCACGGTCGGCCGGGAGTAGGTGTGCGTGACACTACGCGAAGCGGGGTTGCGGGCGCAGTCAGCAGTCTGGGTTGCGTACTTTGTCACGTCACGGTTGACGAAGGAACCGGTGGGGCGCGCCGAAAAGCGCCCGAGCTGGCATGGTGGTAGGGGAACAGTGTCGTTTCCCTGTGCGTTGTCGGGAGAGAACTGTGCATACGGTCCGCGCCTGCGGCTCCGGCGCGCGGGAGGAGGAGAGCGCATGACCTACGACCGATTGGTGTGCGCCAACTGCGCGGCCCCGGTGAATGAGGGCCGCTGCCCGGTGTGCCGGGCGAACCGCGAGCGACTCCAGCAGGAGGGACCGTTCGGCGGTCTGAGCCCGGTGGCGCTGCTGACGCTGCTGGTGGTGCTGATCGCGGCGCTGGCGCTGCTGGCCGCGCACCAGACCGCGTAGGACGTACGCAAAAGGAGGGCCCGGGGTGCTGAGCGCGCCCCGGGCCCTCCTTTCTGTGTGCTGTGCGCTACGCGCCGTAATGCTCAGACGGCGGTGCGGTTGCTGCCCACGAGACGCGGGAGCATCCGGAAGCCGATACCACCGGCGATCATGGTGGCAGCGCCGAGGAGCAGGAAGGTGGTCTCGGCGGCACCGGTCTCCGCCAGCTCCTCCTTGGCCTCGCCCTGCTCGACCGGCTGGGAGCCGGCGTTGTCGGTGTCGGTGTTGCTGCCGTCACCGTCGATCACGCCGGTGGTGCCACCGGTCGTCGAGCCACCGTCGGTGCCGCCGGTGGTCTGACCCTCGGTGCCACCGGTGGTCTGACCCTCGGTGCCGCCGTTGGTGGTGCCACCGTCAGTGGTCCCGCCATCGGTCGTGCCACCGTCAGTGGTGCCGCCGTCGGTCGTCCCACCGTCAGTGGTGCCACCGTCGGTCGTGCCACCGTCGGTGGTCCCGCCGTCAGTCGTCCCACCGTCAGTCGTGCCACCATCAGTCGTGCCACCATCGGTCGTGCCACCGTCAGTGGTCCCGCCATCGGTCGTACCACCGTCAGTGGTGCCACCATCGGTGGTCCCGCCATCGGTCGTACCACCGTCAGTGGTCCCGCCCTCAGAGCCCGCGACGACGCCACCCAGGGTCCCGGCGATGGTGCCCTCGGTCGCGCCCTCGGTGCCTTCGGTGGCGCCTTCGGTGGACCGGCCACCCTGGATGCCAAGTCCGGCGTCAAGGCCGGTCTCGTCGGCGTTGACCGAGGCATCGAGGGGACCCACATTGATGTCCACGCCCACGGCCGAGGCGGCGCCCGCGGCGGTCAGCGACGCGCCGGCGGCGATCACCGCGCCGGCGGCTATGCGCGCTACGCGGATCCGCGTCTTCTTCGTCATCTGGCTGCTACCCCCAGTAGCTAATCGTCAATGGAGCAGCGTCCGGGGCTGCGGCCGCGGGGCGTTGACGTCTCCCCCACATCACACGCGCCCCAGAGATACGCATGCCGAGCGTCACCATTCCCACTTTTCGCGGACGCGTCAAGGTCGTTGCGCGTGCGATGTCCGGTATGCGGGAGGTTGCCTGACCTGCGCCGATGCAACTGTGACATAAAAGGGAACTGCCGCCCCGCAGCGGGCGGTTACCTTGTCGACAAAGCGCTGTTCCGGCAGGCTCACCGCTTGCGGTAGTGAACAACAACCCCTAGCACCAGGACTTGAAAGCCTTCGAAAGTTCGCAATGGCACGGGGAGTTGAGTGGATGGCCAAGCGTGAACCGAACGTAGCTCTTGGGCGCCTGCTCGCCGAAAGCCGTTGGACTCACCGCCAGTTCGCGCGGGCGGTGAACCGTATCGGCACCGAGACCGGCACTCCTCTGCGCTACGACGAGTCGGCGGTGAGCCACTGGCTCGGCGGCACCGTCCCTCGCGGTGCGGTGCGGACGTGCATCCTCGAAGCCCTCTCCCGCCGCCTCAGCCGCCCTGTTACCCATGCCGAAGCCGGGCTGCCTGTTCTACGCGATCGCTGCTCCGCGGCTGCGGATACCGTGGAAGGGGTGATCGACCTGGGGAGGCTGGATATGGACCCGTCCCGCCGCAGCGTCCTGGGGATCGGCATGTTCTCCGTGGCCGTCACCATTCCCGGCTGGCCTGATGTGGTCGGGCGTGCCGATGCCATCCAGTCCGGCCGCACAACACGCATCGGCATGAACGAAGTGGACATGGTCATCGCCATGACCGAGCGTGTTTCGGAACTGGACGACGAGTTCGGCGGCCGTCACGCACGCCCCATGGCGGCCTCGTTCATGGTCAACACTGTGGCCTCCTACCTGCGTGCCGACGCACCCGAGGACGTACGCAAAGCGATGCTGTCCGCCGCCTCGGATCTGCTCTACCTGACCGGCTACATGGCCGTGGACGAAGGACTGCACGGTCTCGCGCAGCGTTACTACGTCAAGGCCTTGGAGCTGGCGGGGGCGGCCGAGGATCACCTGACGTACTGCACCACCCTGCGGGGGATGAGCGTCCAGGCGGTCGATCTCCGCCACGGAGAAAAATCCATGAAACTGGCCGACGCCGCTGCCGCCGCCTCCCCGAAAGCCGGCCCCCGGATGCTGGCCTTCCTCGCCGGTCAGCAGGCGCATGCCGCCGCACAAACAGGCGACCGTACTGGCGCGCTGCGCCACATCCGGGAGGCCGAGGCGGCCATGGACCGTGCCGAGGCACGCGGCAAGGCGTTTGGCTCGTACGACCCGTCTTCGCTCAACTACCACGTCAGCCAGGTGCGTTACGAACTCGGAGAGAAGGCCGGAGCCGTCGAGGCCATGCAACAAGCGGACCGGCTCCGCCCCAGCATGTACCAGCGCACACGAGTACACCGTCGTGGCCTGCTGGCGGAGCGGCACATGGAACTCGGCCACCTGGAAGCGGCCTGCGCCACCTGGCACCAGGCCCTCGACGACTACCCCAAGGTGCAGTCCGGCCGCGCCGACGAGCGCGTGAAGGCGATGTTCGGTCTCTTGCGCCCTCACCTGAAGAATCCGGCGGCGCTAGACCTGTACGACCGAGCACGCACGATCGCGCCACCGTCGCTGGTCGCCTGATCCCCGTCGCACCTTCGAGCTCAGCCGGAGAAAGTCAGCCACGAACGGCGGAGACGCCAGGAAATCACCCGCAACGTGTGTCTCCAGCAACCCGGGTGTGCCGGGCCCCATGGGGCCCGGCACCTTCACGACGCAGTGTGCGCGTCTACTTCTCGCCCTGCTTGCGCCAGCGGATGCCCGCCTCCAGGAAGCCGTCGATCTCGCCGTCCAGGACCGCCTGCGGGTTGCCCACCTCGAACTCCGTACGCAGGTCCTTGACCATCTGGTACGGGTGCAGGACGTACGAACGCATCTGGTTTCCCCAGGAGTTGCCGCCGTCGCCCTTGAGCGCGTCCATCTTGGCCTGCTCCTCCTGGCGGCGGCGCTCGAGGAGCTTCGCCTGGAGGACGTTCATCGCGCTGGCCTTGTTCTGGATCTGCGAGCGCTCGTTCTGGCAGGAGACGACGATGCCTGTCGGGACGTGGGTCAGGCGCACCGCGGAGTCCGTGGTGTTGACGCCCTGGCCGCCGGGGCCGGACGCCCGGTAGACGTCCACGCGCAGTTCGGACTCGTCGATCTCGATGTGGTCCGTCTTCTCGACCACCGGCAGCACCTCGACGCCCGCGAAGGACGTCTGGCGGCGGCCCTGGTTGTCGAACGGCGAGATGCGCACGAGGCGGTGGGTGCCCTGCTCGACGGAGAGCGTGCCGTAGGCGTACGGCGCCTTGACGACGAAGGTGGTCGACTTGATGCCGGCCTCTTCCGCGTACGAGGTCTCGTAGACCTCCGTGCCGTACC
Organism: Streptomyces sp. CA-251247; assembly: GCF_050952975.1. NCBI lineage: Bacteria > Bacillati > Actinomycetota > Actinomycetes > Kitasatosporales > Streptomycetaceae > Streptomyces > Streptomyces sp. CA-251247. Next base: position 3,212,407 of record NZ_CP191861.1, read on the forward strand.
CGTGGCGCTCGGCCCAGCGCAGATACATCCGCTGGAGGCGCTCGGCGAAGTCGGACGCATCGACGCCGCCCGCCTCGGCGCGGATGTTGACCAGCGCCTCGCGCTCGTCGTACTCGCCGGAGAGGAGGGTGCGGACCTCCATCTCGTCCAGCGCCTTGCGGACGTCGGTCAGCTCCGACTCCGCCTCGGCGAGGGTGTCCGCGTCGTCCTCGGCCTCGGCGAGCTCGAAGAGCACGGCCAGGTCGTCGATACGACCGCGGAGGGCCTCGGTCTTGCGGAGCTCGGCCTGGAGGTGCGAGAGCTTGCTCGTGATCTTCTGCGCCGCCTCCGGGTCGTCCCACAGGGACGGGGCGGCGGCCTGCTCCTCGAGCACGGCAATATCTGCCCTCATCCTGTCGAGGTCCAGGACGGCCTCGATCGACCCCATGGTCGAGGAGAGGGACTTCAGCTCTTCGGATACATCGACGACTGCCACGGGTCCAGCGTAACGGCTGGGCGCGAGAGCCCGACCCCCTAGGGTTCCGGCCCACGGTTCCGCGGGTTTTGGCCCTACGGTTCCGCCGGTACCGACTGCTGGGAGTCCCGCGGGGACACCTCCGAGTCGCCGCCGCTCGCCGCCAGCCAGCCGCCGACGCCCAGCGCGGCCGCGACCACGACGCCCGCGACCCCGAGGACGATGCGCCGCTTGCGGACGGTGTCGGACTTGTGGCGGGCCGATCCCGGTCGGCGCTGGCCGGGTGTACGGGGGGCGCGCGCCGTGCCGCGGGCGCCGCCCGCGAGCTCGTCCGGGGCCGGGACCCGCATCGAGGTGTGGGTGTCGCGATTGGAGTCCGCGGGCGCCGCGCCGGGCACGAGCGGTACGGCGCCACGACGGCGTACCTCACCGGGGGCGGCCGGCGTCTCGTCCTCGTACGGCTCCGCCTGCGGTTCGGCGTCGGGCTCGTCGACGTCCAGGGGCGGCATGCCCGCCAGCATCGGCTGGAGCTCGCGTAGCCGGGCGCCGACCTCGGAGGCGCGCAGCCGTGAGGCGGGCGCCTTGGCCAGGCACTGGTTGATGAGCTGCCACAACTCGTCGGGGATGCCAGGGAGGGGGACGACGGTCTCGGTGACATGGCGGCGCAGGACCGCGCCGGGGTGGCCGCCGCCGAAGGGGGTGAAGCCGGCGAGGAGTTCGTAGAGCACCGTCGCGAGGGCGTAGATGTCGACGGCGGCACGCGGCGGCAGGCCCTCGACGATCTCGGGCGCCAGGTAGTCCGGGGTGCCGATGATGCGGGACGCCTTGGTGCGCCGCGGGGTGTCGATGAGCTTGGCGACGCCGAAGTCGGTCAGCAGGGCCGGGTGGGAGCCCGCGGGTCCGAGCGGGCCCTCCATGTCGAGCAGGATGTTCTCCGGCTTGACGTCGCGGTGCACGATGCCGGCGGCGTGCGCCACGGCCAGCGCGTCGGCGACGTCCGCGATGATCGCGACCGCGGCCTGGGGGGCGAGCCGGCGCTCCCGGTCGAGGCGGGTGCGCAGATCGGTGCCGCGTACGAGGTCCATGACGAGCGCGAGATCGTTCCCGTCGACGACGAGGTCGCGGACGCCGACGATCCGGGGGTGGTCGAGGCCGAGCAGGGCCGTGCGCTCCTGCACGAAGCGCCCGACGAGCTCCTGGTCCGACGCCAGGTCCTCGCGCAACAGCTTGATGGCGACGGGACCCTCGGGCCCCTCGCCCGCCCACACCGTGCCGGCGCTGCCCCGCCCGAGGATCTGGTGGGCCGTGTAGCGGCTGCCGATATTCCGTGCCAAGACTGCTCCCTCAGCGGCTGGCGTTGCCCACTGTGTCCGCCCGGGGGGCGACCCCCGGACCCCCGGCCGGAAAGCGGGCCGGGCACCGTGACCGCGGGGACACGCGAGGCACACCTGAGTAACGTACGCGGGGATCCGGGGCCTGTGGGCCCCGGATGCCGCCAACCTTCACTTCTACGGGGGAAAACTGCCCGAAGAAGTCAACAAAGCTGACAAAGCTACTGAGTCGTGCAGTGGCTACTGTCCGGTGTTGGGATCCGGCGGCCCGGCGCCCGGGTCGGAACCGCCGAGGTCGGAGATCCAGTCCGACACCTTCGAGATGCCGTCGCCGATCGCGCTCCAGTAGCTCTTGCCCTCCGCGATCCAGCCCTGCAGCGGGGTCAGCTCCCAGACGAGCCAGCCCGCGACGACGATCAGGATCACCGAGAACAGACAGCCCTTGAGGCAGCCCAGACCCGGGATGCGCATCGGATTGGCGCTGCGCTGGCGGGGCTGGCGCGGGGTGGGCTGCTGGGGCGGCGGCTGCGGAGGCGCATAGGGCTGCGGCGCGTACTGCTGCTGCTGGGGCGGCGGCTGCTGACGGGCCTGCCGCCTGCTCTGCCGCGGCTGCTGGGGCTGAGGCTGGGGGCGCTGCGGCTGCTGCGGGTACCCCTGCTGCGGTTGCGGCGGATACCCCTGCTGCGGCTGCTGGGGCCTCTGCTGCTGACGCTGCGGACGGCGCCGCAGCGGGTCCTGGCTCGGGTCGATGTACTGGACCTGCGTCTGCTCGCTGCGGTCGCGGGCCGCCTGGAGCTGGGACTGCCAGGGGTGGTTCGGGTCGTTGCCCGGCGGCACGGGAGGCATCACCGAGGTCGGGTCGGGGCCCTGGCCCTGGCCGGGACCGGTCTGCTGCATCACGCTGGTCGCGGCGTTCGGGTCGTACGAACCGGCGTTGGTGGGCAGCACCTGCGTCGGGTCGGCCGAGCCGGGGGTGCCCGGGACGTGCGCCGGCGCCGGGTCGGGACCGAGCAGGGCGGCGACACCGAGAGCCGCCTCGACCTGCGCGGAGGAGGAGTGCACGCCGATGCCGGCGGCGACGGTGCGCAGCCCGCGGGCGAGGTTCTCGGCGCTCGGACGCTGCGAGGGCTCCTTGCGCAGACAGCGCTCTATGACCGTCCACAGCGGCTCGGGAACGGTGGTGGGGCGGCGCGGCTCCTCGCTGAGGTGGCGGTGCAGCACCTCCAGGGCACTGCCGCCCGCGAACGGGGGCCGCCCGGTGACCAGCTCGTAGAGCAGGATGCCCGCGCCGTAGATGTCGACGGCGGACGTCTGCGGACGGCCCTCGGCGGACTCGGGCGCGACATAGGCGGGCGTGCCGACGAACTCGTGCGTACGGGTCAGGCCCGGGGAGTCCGCGAGGCGCGCGATGCCGAAGTCGGTCAGCATCGGGTGCATCTGGCCGTCGATGTCCGTCTTGAGCAGGACGTTCGCGGGCTTGAGGTCCCGGTGGACGACGCCGTCGGCGTGACTGGCGGCGAGGGCGTCCGCGATCTGGGCGGTCAGCAGCGCGGCGGCGACCGGGGTGAACGGGCCGTTGTCGCGGAGATAGCGGTGCAGGTCGGGGCCGTCGACCAGGTCCATGACCAGGGCGAGGAGATCGCCCTCGACGACCAGGTCGCGCGTCCGCACGATGTTCGGGTGGGTCAGGCGGAGCAGGACGGAGCGCTCGCGCAGGAAGCGCATCACCACGTCCGCGTCGTTCGCCAGCTCCTCCTTGAGGACCTTGATCGCCACGGTCTCGCCCGGCTGGCCGGGCACGGCCGCCTCGGCGCCCGCGGTCTCCCGCTGGCTGGCCCGCCAGACGGTGCCCGTGGCCCCGCGCCCGAGTGGCTCCTCGAGCAGGTACTTGCTGCCTACCGGCCGCACGTCATGTGCTCCCTGCTGATCGTGGTCCTTGCATGATCCCGGGCCACTGTCCCTCCGCCCGGGTTTCCGACCCACTTTAATGCCGCCGAACGGGGCACCGTCCGGTTGTCTTGCTCCGCCGTCGTCCACGCGGTGTTCGAGGGAAAGACGTGCGCATCGTACGGATGGTTGCCGAACGGCCGTGCCGCACACCTCACGGCGGTTCCGGATCCGTTCCCAACCAGGCATTTTTCCGTCCGGAGCGGACCAATCAAGATCACTTGTCAGCAGTACCCGGGCGTGTTGTCAGTGGCAGGTGCGAGGATGCCCTCAGCACGGCGCCGTGGGGGCGGGAGCCCTGTGGTCCGTGCCGACCTGCCGGGTGGGGGCGATCACAGGCGGCACCCCTGCCGGGCACCCTGCGCAGAAGGGATTGCTGACGGCCATGCAGATCCGGCTGACCGTTCTCGCGCCGCGCGGCGGGCAGTCCGCGGCCGCGGGGCCCGCGTCTGCGGGACGTGTCCCTGCCGCGCGCTCGTGCGACGTGCTGATCACCGCGCCGTCCGGGACGGCGCTCGCCGCCGTGGCCTCCGACCTCGCGGCAGCCGTCGCGGGCCCGGACGTCTCGGGCACCGTCGTGCTCTACGCGGGCCAGGAGCGCCTCGACGCCCAGCGCCGCACGCTCGGCGAGCCGCCCCTGGTGGACGGTGCCGTGCTCTCGCTCCAGGTCCCAGGCGGCGACGAGCCGCCCGTCACGGACGCGGCGGCGCAGCTCCAGGTCGTGGCCGGCCCCGACGCGGGCGGCGTGCATCTGCTCCACGGCGGCCGGATCAGCATCGGCCGCTCGGCGGAGGCGGACGTGCCGCTCGACGATCCCGACGTCTCGCGGCTGCACTGCGCGGTGACGGTCGCGGAGGACGGCCGGGTCACCGTGGCGGACCTGGGCTCGACGAACGGCACGACGCTGGACGGCACCGCGGTCGGTTCCCGCCCGGTGCGGCTGCCCGCGGGTGCGCTGCTGCGCCTGGGCGAATCGACGCTCCGCCTCACCCCCGGCGACCGCACACCGGCGCTGTCGACGGCCCCGGACGGCGAGGGACACCTGCGCCTCCGCCGGATCGACGGGGCGGAGGGAGCGGGCCTGCCGGGTGGGGACGGCCCCGGCACGCCGACTGTCGCGGGCGCGCACCGTATGTACGACGCCGGGGTGCACGACGACCCGAAGTCGGATGCCCGGATGTCGGATGCCCGGGTGCCGGATGCCGGGTCGTCCGCGGACCGTGGGCGGCACGGCGATCGCGCGGCGGGCAGCGCCACGGGGAACCGGCCGGGCCCGGGCGGTCCCGAGAGCCCCGGCCGTGTCGAGCATCTGCCGGGTGGGCCGTATCCGCCCGGACAGGCACCCGACCGTTCGACCGCCAGTACGCCCGCCCACGGCACGTACACCGGCCCCTCAGCCGGCTCCCGGGGCACGGTGCCCCGCGTCCCCGCCCAGTACGACCCGACCCAGTACGACCCGACCCAGTACGACCCCTCCCGCACCGCCGCCCCCGGCGAGCCGGGTCCGGGCGACGCCGTGCACTCCCGGGCCTCCGAGATCCAGGACGGCACCTCGGAGACCCCCGAGGCCCACAGCCGGCAGGGCGCGCCCGCCCGCGGCTCCCGCAAGCGAGGCATAGGCGCCTGGGCCCGGCGGTTCGCCGGAGCCAGGGAAGAGGTGTCCGCCGAGGTGGCCGCGGAGCCCGATGCACCGCCCGCCGCCGCGCCCGTCGTCGACAGCTGGCCCGACCCCGCCGCTGTACTGCTGACCGCTCTCGGCCCCGGCTCCCGCCTCTGGGAGCGCGGTCCGGAGCACCCGGAGTCCCTCGTTCTGCGGCTCGGCACCACCGACCGTGCCGATCTCCCGTCCGTGCCCGTGACGGTCGGGCTGCGGGAAGCGGGCTCCCTCGGACTCGCCGGCCCCCGGGCGCGGCTGGCCGGTCTCGCCAGATCGGCCGTCGCCCAGCTCGCCGCGCTGCACTCACCCTCCGACCTGGAGATCGTGCTCATCAGCACGGACCGGGCGCGGAGCCTCCAGGAACGCCGGGCCGAGTGGGCCTGGCTCGGCTGGCTTCCGCATCTGCGGCCCGCCCACGGCCAGGACTGCCGGCTGCTGCTGGCGTACGACCGCGACCAGGCCACCGCCCGTACCGCCGAGCTCACCCGCAGGCTGGACGACGGACCGCTCGGCCCTGGCTGGCCGAGCGCCGACCGGTCGGCCCTCACCGAGGCGGCCGGGCGGCACGACGGCTCGCGCACCGTCGTCATCGTGGACGGCGACCCCGGTTCGGCCGCGCTCCGGGAGACGACGGCACGGCTCGCGGGCGCCGGCTGGGCCGCCGGAATCCATCTGATCTGTCTGGCCGAGACGCCCGCCGCCTCCCCGCTGTCGCCGGTGACCGCCACCTATGAGACGGCGTGCGCCGCGTCGCTCGCCTTCCGCGAGTGCGGCGCCGTCGCTCTGCTCAGCGGTGATGTGGCCACCGCGCTGCGTCTGATGCGTACGGCGGGAGGGCAGCCGGCGGGCCACGGCACGGTGGGTGCGGTGGACGCGGTGTCGGCCGCCTGGGCGGAGCGCTTCGGTCGCGCGCTCGCCCCGCTGCGGGCCGAGGGCACCGGCACCCGTCCGGGCCGGGCGGCGCCGCTGCCCCGCACGGCACGGCTGCTCGACGAGCTGGGACTGGCCCGGGCGACGCCCGCTTCCCTGATGACGCGCTGGGCCTCGGAGGGCGAGAGCACCGCGGTGCTCGGCGCGAGCCCCCGCGGACCGCTGGCCGTCGATCTCACCGAAGAGGGCCCGCATCTGCTGATCGAGGGGCCGCCGGGCAGCGGTCGTACCGAACTGCTGCGATCGGTCGCGGCCTCACTCGCCGCGGCGGACCGTCCCGACCGGCTGGGCCTGCTGCTGGTCGACGGCGCGGGCGGCGAGCGCGGCGAAGGCCTCGCGGCCTGTACGGAACTGCCGCATGTCACCGAGCATCTGGTCGCCAGCGACCCGGTCCGGATGCGGGCCTTCGCCCAGGCGCTGGGCGCGGAGCTGAAGCGCCGTGCCGAACTGCTCGGCAGCACGGGCTTCGCCGAGTGGCAGTCCCGGCGCGAGGTCGCGGACCGGCTGGTGTCCCCGCGCCCGCCGAGCCCCGCCGAACAGCGCGGCGACATCGACTCCCCCTCCAGTGGCACGCTCCGGCTGCGCCCGGGTGGCCGCGCGGCCACCGCACAGGGGCCCGCACCACTGCCCCGGCTGATCGTCCTGGTCGACGACTTCGACGCCCTGGTGGCTCCGGCGCTCGGCAGCCCGGGCCGTCCGGCCGCCGGTTCGGTGGTACGGGCCCTGGAGGCGGTGGCCCGCGACGGCGAGCGGCTCGGCATCCATCTGGTGGCCACCTCCGCACGCCCCGACCGCACGGCCGACACCGACCTGGCGCAGGGTGCGCGGCTGCGTGCCGTGCTCGACCCGCCGCCCGCATCGGCCGGGCCGGAGGATCCGGCTCCGGGGCGGGGCAGGCTGGGGCACCCGGACGGCAGGGTGACGCCCTTCCAGAGCGGCCGGGTGACAGGACGCATTCCGCGTACGGCCACGCTGCGCCCCACCGTGGTGCCGCTGGAGTGGGAGCGCATGGGCGATCCGCCGACCCGCCGCCCGGTGCGTGAACTGGGCAACGGGCCCACGGATCTTGCCCTGCTGGCGAGCGCCCTGGAGCGGGCGGCGCGATCGGTGGACGCCGAGCCGCTGCCTCCGCTCTCCCCTGCTCATCCCTGAACGACGGGCCGGTTGCACCCTTTGACAGGACATCACGTCACAAGGGCATCACGAAAGACTCGTAGGCGAAGGGTGCGGTATTGCGACACCCGTGGACCGGGCGTACACCTGTCGGTCAACGGGACATTGCACGGGAGAGACGGGGCAGTGATGCGCACAACTCTTCGTACGAGCAGGGCCGCAGTGATCTTCGCGGCTGTCGGCGCCCTTGCCGTCGCCGGCTGCGGGGGCGGCGACGACAAGGCGAAACCGGATGAGAGCAAGCCCGGCGAATCCGCGCCCTCGGTCCAACTCCCCAAGCTGAACGGGGAGAAGATCGAGGTCGCCGCCGTCTGGAGCGGCCCCGAGCAGGAGAACTTCACCAAGGTCCTCAAGGAGTTCGAGAAGCGGACCGGCGCCACGGTCACCTTCGTCCCCGCCCAGGACCCGATCGTCAACTTCCTCGGCACGAAGATCGCCGGCGGCAGTCCTCCCGATGTGGCCATGCTCCCGCAGGTCGGCGCGATCCAGCAGGCCGTGGAGCGCAAGTGGGCCAAGCCCGTCGCCGCGGAGGCGAAGGCGGAATTGGCGAAGAACTACTCCGCCGGCTGGCAGAAGCTCGGCCAGGTGAACGGCGAGCAGTACGGCGTCTACTACAAGGCCGCCAACAAGTCCCTGATCTGGTACAACAACACCGCCTTCGAGAACGCGGGCGTGCAGGAGCCCAAGACCTGGAAGGACTTCCTCGCCGTCGCCGAGACGATCTCGGCCTCGGGCGTCACACCGGTCTCGGTCGCCGGCGCCGACGGCTGGACGCTCACCGACTGGTTCGAGAACATCTACCTCTCCCAGGCGGGCCCGGAGAAGTACGACCAGCTCGCCCAGCACAAGATCAAGTGGACCGACCCGTCGGTGAAGACGGCTCTGACGACGCTCGGCGAGCTCTTCGGCAAGCCGAACCTCATCGCGGGCGGTGCCGACGGCGCGCTCCAGACGGAGTTCCCCGCCTCGGTGACCCAGACGTTCACCGGCGGTGACCAGCCCAAGGGCGCGATGGTCTTCGAGGGCGACTTCGTCTCGGTCAACATCGCGCAGACGAAGGCGAAGATCGGCACGGACGCGAAGGTGTTCCCGTTCCCCGCCGTCGGCACCGAGGCGCCGGTGGTGACGGGCGGCGACGCGGCCGTCGCGCTCAAGGACAGCAAGGGCGCCCAGGCGCTGCTGACCTTCCTGGCCTCGCCCGACGCGGCCGAGATCTCGGCCGGCGCGGGCGGGTTCATCTCGCCGAACAAGTCGCTGGACCTCGCGGCCTATCCCAACGACGTCCAGCGCGACATCGCCAAGGCTCTGATCGCCGCGGGCGACGACTTCCGCTTCGACATGTCGGACCAGATGCCGCAGTCGTTCGGCGGTACGCCCGGCAAGGGTGAGTGGAAGGCGCTCCAGGACTTCCTCAAGAACCCGAAGGACGTGGCAGGGGCCCAGCAGAAGCTGGAGTCGGACGCCGCCAAGGCGTACAAGAGCTGACGGGTGACCACCGTGGCGAAAGCGGGGGGCGCGGCAGAGCCGGCGCCCCCCGCCGACAGGCGCAAGAGTGTGACCGGCACACGCAAGACCGTCGCGGTGGCGTTCCTGCTGCCCGCGCTGGTGCTGCTCGGCGCGCTCGTGGTCTACCCGATCGGGTACTCGCTCTACCGGTCCTTCTTCGACCAGGCCGGGACCGGCTTCGCCGGACTCGACAACTACCAGGAGATATTCACCGACGACACCATCCTCACCGCGGTCAAGAACAACGCGATCTGGGTGGTCGTCGCCCCGACCGTCTCGACGGTGCTCGGGCTGATCTTCGCGGTCCTCACCGAACGGGTCCGCTGGGGCACCGCGTTCAAGCTGATCGTCTTCATGCCGATGGCGATCTCGATGCTCGCCGCGGGCATCATCTTCCGGCTGGTGTACGAGCAGGACCCGGACCGGGGCGTGGCCAACGCCGTATGGGTGGGCGTGCACGACACCTTCGCCGAGTCCGCGGGCTATCCGAACGCCCGCCCCCTGCCCGTGCATCCGCTGAAGCCGGGCGGTGGCGGCTCCTTCGTGACGAAGGCCCCGGTCACCGCGGGGCAGCCGGCGCTCCTTCCGCTGGTCGGTGTCGCACCGGCGAACATGCCCGACGGCGCGAAGCCCGCCAAGGCGGCGGAGCCGGAGGACGGGAAGATCACCGGCACGGCCTGGCTGGACTTCACCCGGGGCGGCGGCGGCAAGCCGAACGTCGTCGACGCCAAGGAACTGGGGCTCGACGGCCTCACGGTGGAGGCGGTCAAGGACGGCAAGGTGGTGGCCTCGACGCGGGCCGGTCCGGACGGCACGTTCAGCCTGCCGGAGTCCGCCGCGGGGGCCGAACTGCGGCTGCCCGCCTCGAACTTCGCTGGGCAGTACAACGGCGTCAACTGGCTCGGCCCCACCCTCGTGACCCCGGCCATCATCGGCAGCTACGTCTGGATGTGGGCGGGCTTCGCGATGGTGCTCATCGCGGCGGGTCTCGCGAGCGTGCCGCGTGAACTCCTCGAAGCGGCACGGGTCGACGGTGCGACGGAGTGGCAGGTCTTCCGCCGGGTCACCGTCCCGCTGCTGGCACCGGTGCTCGCGGTCGTCCTGGTCACGCTGATGATCAACGTGCTGAAGATCTTCGACCTGGTCTTCATCATCGCGCCGGGCTCGGCCCAGGACGACGCGAACGTGCTGGCCCTGCAGTTGTACCGCTCCTCGTTCGGCACGGACTCCCATCTCGGTCTGGGCAGCGCGATCGCGGTGCTGCTGCTGTTGCTGGTGATCCCGGTGATGTTGTTCAACATCCGGCGCATGCGAAGGGAGAGCCGCCGATGACCACGACCGACGGTGTGGTGAAGGCGAAGCAGTCCCTCGCGGCGCGGCTCGCGGCGGGCGCCGGCGGCAGCGTGATGCGGGTGTTCCTCATTCTGATCGGCCTGTTCTGGCTGATGCCGACGTTCGGTCTGCTCATCTCGTCGCTGCGCGGGCCCGCCGACATCAGCGCGAGCGGCTGGTGGAAGGTGTTCACCGAACCGGCGCAGCTGACCACCGAGAACTACTCGCAGCTGCTCCAGAACGAGGCGATCACCGACTCGCTGTTCGCCAGCGTGATGATCACGGTCCCGGCGACCCTGCTGGTGGTGATCATCGGCTCGTTCGCCGGCTACGCCTTCGCCTGGATGGAGTTCCCCGGCCGCGACTGGTGGTTCATGGCCGTCGTCGGTCTGCTGGTGGTCCCGGTGCAGGTCGCGCTGGTGCCGGTGTCGAAGCTGTTCGGCGAGATCGGCATCTTCGAGACGACGATCGGCGTGATCCTCTTCCACGTCGCGTTCGGCCTGCCGTTCGCGATCTTCCTGCTGCGGAACTTCTTCGCGGAGATCCCCCGGGAGCTCCTGGAGGCGGCGCGGCTGGACGGAGCGGGCGAGATCCGGCTGTTCACCCGTGTCGTGATGCCGCTCGGCGGTCCGGCGATCGCCTCGCTCGGCATCTTCCAGTTCCTGTGGGTGTGGAACGACATGCTGGTCGCGCTGATCTTCGCGGACTCGGAGAGCGCGCCGATCACGGTGGCACTCCAGCGCCAGGTCCGGCAGTTCGGCAACAACATCGATGTGCTGGCACCGGGAGCGTTCGTCTCGATGATCATCCCGCTGGCGGTCTTCTTCGCGTTCCAGCGCCAGTTCGTGACGGGAGTGATGGCGGGCGCGGTGAAGTAGGACATCGCTGCACGAGCCAGGGGCCGGGCGGGAGTCACCTGCCCGGCCCTTCTGCGTACGGAGGGAGCCCGGTCGTACGGGAGGGGGCCGGGTCACGTACGCGGCCGGACCGCACGAAGCGGCGGCCCGCAGGACCACCGGGCGGCCCTCAGGCCTTCAGTGCCGCCACCGCTCCCCGCGCCAGCTCGTCCAGGTAGCCCTTCGGCAGCCCCGACCTGACGACCACCAGCCGCCAGTACAGCGGCCCCACGATCAGGTCCAGCGCCTTGTCGGGGTCGGTGGAGGCGGGCAGTTCCCCGCGGGCGACCGCGTCGCGCACGACCACCGCCGCGACCCCCTGCTGGCTGTCCAGCAGCGCCGCCTTGATCGCGTCCGAGATCTCCGGATGGCGCGCGGCCTCCACCAGCAGGTCGGGGATGACCTGCGAGGCCACCGGATGGCGCAGGGCGTGCGAGGCCACTTCCAGCAGGGCGCGCACATCCCCGTACAGCGAGCCCGTCGCCGGCGCCGGCAGTCCCTGGGTCGCGAGCGCGGAGACCAGGTCGAGGACGAGCGACAGCTTCGACTTCCACCGCCGGTAGACCGCGGTCTTGCCGACGCCCGCCCGTCGCGCGATGCCCTCGATCGACATACGGGCGAAGCCGACCGCGGCGAGCTCCTCGAAGACGGCGGCGCGGATCGCTTCGGTCACGTCCTCCCGGAGCACTGCGGCTCCCGCGGGGGCACGTCGTGGGGTTCCCGGCTCCGTGGTCATGACCATGAGCATACCGGTGACGACGAAACGGTTGCGTTGCAACGTACATCGGTCCTACTCTCACCGTAGCGACGAAACGGACCCGTCCCATCGCTGCCGTACCGTCGCGTGCACCGTTTCCCCGTCCTGCCCCCGGCGAAAGCGACCAGAGTGAGCAGCCAGACGATCTCCACACCCGCGCCACCGGCGGAGGGCCTCAGCGAGCTCGCCGCCCGTCACGGGCTCACCGTGAGCGGCGCGCGGCCGACACTCCGGGCGTACATCGGTCAGCTGTGGTCGCGCCGGCACTTCATCACGGCGTTCGCGACCGCGCGGCTCACCGCCCAGTACAGCCAGGCGAAGCTCGGCCAGGTGTGGCAGCTGATGACACCGCTGCTCAACGCCGCGGTCTACTACTTCATCTTCGGGATACTGCTCGGCACGAGCCGCCATGTGGCCGACTTCGTACCGTTCCTCGTCACCGGCGTCTTCATCTGGACCTTCACGGCCAACTCGATCATGACCGGCACCCGCGCCATCTCCGGAAACATCGGGCTCGTCCGGGCGCTGCACTTCCCCCGCGCCTCGCTGCCGATCGCGCTCGCGCTGCAACAGCTCCAGCAACTGCTGTTCTCGATGGGCGCGCTGGTCGTGATCCTGATGTTCTTCGGTGAGTTCCCGAAGCTCAGCTGGCTGCTGGCGGTCCCCGCGCTGCTGCTCCAGGCGGTCTTCAACACCGGCCTGTCGATGGTCATGGCCCGTCTCGCCGCCCGCACGCCCGACATCGCCCAGTTGATGCCGTTCCTGCTGCGCACCTGGATGTACGTCTCGGGCGTGATGTGGAGCATCCAGGCGGTACTGAAGGGGCAGCACCTGCCCCACCTGGTGCTGCTGGCGCTGGAGTGCAACCCCGCCGCCGTCTACATCGACCTGATGCGCTTCGCGCTCATCGACAGTTTCACCGCGTCCCAGCTGCCGCCGCACGTGTGGGCCGTCGCCCTCGGCTGGGCCGTGCTCTTCGGAGTGGGCGGCTTCCTGTACTTCTGGAACGCTGAGGAGCACTACGGCCGTGGCTGAGCAGACCGATCGGATCCCCACCGTCGTCGTCGACGATGTGCACGTGAAGTACAAGGTGAACGGCGGGCGCACCGGCAAGGGCAGCGCCACCACCGCCATGAGCCGGATCATCTCCCGCAGGTCCTCGCCCGGCATCCGTGAGGTGCACGCGGTCAAGGGCGTCAGCTTCGCCGCCTACAAAGGCGAGGCGGTCGGCCTGATCGGCTCCAACGGCTCCGGGAAGTCGACGCTCCTCAAGGCGATCGCCGGCCTGCTGCCGCCCTCAGACGGCAGGGTGTTCACCCAGGGGCAGCCGTCCCTGCTGGGCGTGAACGCCGCGCTGATGGGCGACCTCACCGGCGAGCGCAACGTGATCCTGGGCGGGCTCGCGATGGGCATGTCCCGCGAACAGGTCCACGAGCGGTACGACGACATCGTCGACTTCTCCGGGATCAACGACAAGGGCGACTTCATCTCGCTGCCCATGCGGACGTACTCCTCCGGCATGGGCGCCCGGCTGCGGTTCTCCATCGCCGCCGCGAAGAGCCACGACGTGCTGCTGATCGACGAGGCGCTGGCCACCGGCGACGCCAAGTTCCAGCGCCGCAGCCAGGAGCGGATCAACGAGCTGCGCGAGGAGGCGGGCACGGTGTTCCTGGTCAGCCACAGCACCGGGACCATCACCTCGACCTGCGACCGGGCGCTGTGGCTGGAGGCGGGCACGCTGCGGATGGACGGGCCGGCGAAGGATGTCGTCGCGGCGTACGAGGCATTCGCCAAGAGCAAGAAATAGCGGGAAATCTATGTAAATCAGGCTAAAGTACCCGCCGATGACGCCCCATCGGATCGCCCCGCTCCCGTCCGCCCATCATCTGGCTCCGGTACTGGCGGACAACCGCCCCGGTACCGGACGCCGGCTGGGCCCGCGGCACAGCCTCGCGCTGGCCCTCACCTGGGTGGCCACCCGCTTCGGCATGCTGGCCCTGCTGGTCGTCGACCGCCTCGGCGACACCGGTGTGGCCGGCGAGGTGCACACCCTCTACCGGCGCTGGTACGAGCAACTCGCCCACGGGGCGTTCCCCGTGGACGACGTCACCTGGCAGTACCCGCCCGGCGCCGCGCTCGTGTTCCTCTCCCCGGGGCCGCTGCCCTGGCTCACGTACTTCGAGGCCTTCGTGGCCCTCGTCCTGGTGTCCGACGCGGTCATCACCGTCGCGCTGGCCCGGGCGGGGGTACGGGGCGCCTGGCTGTGGGTGTGCGCGCTGCCGCTGCTGCTGAACGTCCCGCTGGCCCGGTACGACGTCCCGGTCACCGCCGTCGCCGTCCTCGCCCTGCTCGCCGTCCGCACCCGCCCGCGCCTCGGCGGCGCGCTCGCCGGAATCGGCGCGATGATCAAGATCTGGCCGCTGCTGGCCGTGCTGGGCACCGCGCGGGGACGCACGACCCGCTCGGCGTGGCTCTCCGCGGCAGCCGCCGCGGCCGTCCTGTTCGCGGCGCTCGCCATCGGCTTCAGCCACACCCTGGACTTCGTACGGCAGCAGGGCGCCCGCGGTGTGCAGATCGAGTCGCTCGGCGGCACCGCGCTCCAGCTCGCGCGCCACGCGGACTGGTCGGGGACGGTGCGGTACCAGTACGGGGCGTTCGAGTTCATCGGCCCGTATGTGTCGAGCGTGGCGACGGCATCACTGGCGCTGACCGCCGTCGCCTTCGGCTGGCTGGTGTGGTGGCGGATGAAAGCGCGGCGCTGGAATCCCGCGACCCCCTTCGACGCGGCCTTCGCGGCCGTGCTCCTGTTCACCGTCACCAGCCGCGTCATCAGCCCGCAGTACATGATCTGGCTGCTCGGCCTGGCCGCGGTCTGTCTGACCTCCCGGTTCACCACCCAGCGGCCGGTCGCGCTGCTGATGGTGCCCGCGGCCGTGCTGAGCGCGCTCGCCTATCCCCTGCTCTACAACGACGTGCTCGGCGGCACCGTGCTCGGCTGTGTGCTCATGGTGCTGCGCAACGGTCTGCTGCTCACGGCGGCACTCCTGTCGTGTCGGCGTCTGTGGACGGCGACGGCCTCGCGATAGGCTCCCGGACGCCATCGGCAGGTGCACAGGCACGTTCTGGGGGGCCGGATGCGTCGTGACGGGCTCGAACCACTGCGGGACAACGACCCGGCGGAGATCGCCGGCTATGTACTCGAAGCGCGGATCGGCGAGGGCGGGATGGGGACGGTCTTCCTCACCCGGTCCCCCGAGGGCCGGCCGGTCGCGCTCAAGCTGATCCGCCGCGAACACGCGCAGAGCGAGAACTTCCGGAAACGGTTCGCCCGCGAGGTCGAGGCCGCCCGCCGGGTGCACGGCCGTCATGTCGTCCCCGTGCTCGACCACGACGCGGACGCCGAGCGGCCCTGGCTGGCGACCCGTTACGTACCCGGGCTGCCCCTGGACGAGGCGCTCGCCGAACACGGACCGCTGCCGCTCGCGTCCGTGCTCCGGCTGACCGCGGGCGCGGCCTGCGCACTGGACGTCGTCCACACCGCCGGGGTCGTCCACCGCGACGTCAAGCCGGCCAATCTGCTGCTGACCGCGGACGGGCCGTGGCTGCTGGACTTCGGCATCGCGCGGGCGGCCGGGACGGCCACGCTGACCACGATCGGCCGGATGGTGGGCACGCCGAAGTACATGTCGCCCGAGCATGCGCTGGGCAAGAAGGTCACACCCGCGTCCGACGTGTTCACGCTCGGTCTGGTGGCCGCCGAGGCCGCGTCGGGCCGTCATCCGTACGGCGAGGGCGGCGGCCTCGTCGTCGCCACCCGGATCGCGGGCACCGAGCACGAACCGCCGGACCTCGGCCCCTTCCCCGCGCCACTGCGCGAGGTGCTCGCGGCCTGCCTGGCCGCGCGACCGGAGGACCGGCCCGCCGCGGCCGACGTGGCCCGGCTGTGCGGGAACACCGGCGGGCGGGACGCCGGGGACTACCGCGGATGGCTGCCGAAGCCCCTGGCCACGGCGGTGGCGAAGGTGGAACGGGCCACGGGAGCGAAGGTCGACGACCCCCGGTCCTCGGGCTGGCTGAGCCGCATCCGCCGCAATCTCTGAGGGCCGCACCAGTTGAGGGCCGCAGCGACTGAGGGCGCGCACGATCCGAGGGCCCGCACGATCCGAGGGCCCGCACACGACGGAGCGCCCGCCACCACGAGGGTGACGGGCGCTCGACTGCGGACACGACCTAGGTGTGCGTACGCAGCAACTGGCGCATCGTCCGCATCGCGACCGACAGGTTCGCCAGGTCGAAGGTGTCCGAGCTCTGGATCTCCTCCAGCGTGGTGCGCGCCCGGCCCAGGATCGCGGCGTTCTTCTGCTCCCACGCCTTGAACCGCTCCTCGGGGGTCGAGGCGCCGTTCCCCACGCTGAGCACGTCCGCCGTGAGCGCCGCGTGCGCCGCGTACAGGTCCTCGCGGATGGAGGCACGGGCCATGGACTGCCAGCGGTCGGCCCGCGGCAGCTCGATGATCCGGTCCATCAGCTGGGTGATCCGCAGCCGGTCGGCGAGGTCGTAGTACACCTCGGCGACCGCCATCGGCTCCTTGCCCGTGCGGTCGGCGATCGCGACGATGTCGAGCGTCGGGAAGGCGGAGGAGAACCCGGCGACCCGCAGCGCGAGCTGCTCGGGCACACCCTCGCCGGTGAGCTCGTCTAGGATTCCCTGGTACCACTCCAGGTCGGCGCCGCGGAGCATCTTCGGAAGCTCGGCCCAGACCTGCTCGACGCGCTCGGCGAAGAAGTCGATGGTGCCGGCCAATTCGAGCGGCTGCGGCCGGTTGCCCAGCAGCCAGCGCGTACCCCGCTCGACCAGTCGTCGCGAGTGGAGCCGGATCCGGGTCTGGACACCGGCATCGGCCTTGTTGTCGAGCGCCTCGACGGCATCCCACACCGCGCTCAGCCCGAAGATCTCGCGCGCTGCCGTCTGCGCCCGCACGACCTCCTCGGTCGACGCGCCGGTCTCCTCCCGCAGACGGTGCAGGAAGGTCGAACCACCGGTGTTCACCGTGTCGTTGACCAGAACCGTCGTGATGATCTCGCGGCGCAGCGCGTGACCGTCGATCGCCTCGCCGAACTTCTCGCGCAGCGGCTGGGGGAAGTAGGCGTGCAGCAGCCCGCGCAGATACGGGTCGTCCGGGAGATCCGTCTTGATCAGCTCGTCCGCCACCGTGATCTTGGTGTAGGCGAGCAGCACCGCGAGCTCAGGCTGGCTGAGCCCCCGGCCGCTGTTCAGCAGCTCACGGATCTGCCGGTCCGTGGGCAGGAACTCCAGCGGCCTGTCCAGCGCACCGGCCCGCTCCAGGCGCCGCATGAAGCGCTGGTGGGCGTGGAGCAGCGACGGCGACTGGGCGACCGCGTTCGACAGGGCGGTGTTCTGCGCGTAGTTGTTGCGCAGCACCAGGGCGCCGACCTCGTCGGTCATCTCGGCGAGCAGCTTGTTGCGCTGCTTGACGGTCATGTCGCCGTCGGCCACCAGGGCGTTGAGCAGGATCTTGATGTTCACCTCGTGGTCGGAGGTGTCCACGCCGGCGCTGTTGTCGATGGCGTCGGTGTTGACCTTGCCGCCCTCGCCCTCCGGGCCGCCCTTGCGGTCGAACTCGATACGGCCGAGCTGGGTGAGCCCCAGGTTGCCGCCCTCGCCGACCACCTTGACCCGCAGGTCCTCGCCGTTGACCCGGATCGCGTCGTTGGCCTTGTCGCCGACGTCCGCGTTGGACTCGGTGGAGGCCTTGACGTACGTACCGATGCCGCCGTTCCACAGCAGGTCCACGGGGGACTGGAGGATCGCCTTCATCAGCTCGGCCGGCGTCATCTTGGTGACGCCCGCCTCGATGCCGAGAGCGGCACGCATCTGGGCGTTGACCGGGATCGACTTGGCGGTACGGGGGTGGATGCCGCCGCCCGCCGACAGCAGGTCCTTGTTGTAGTCGGCCCACGAGGAGCGCGGCAGCTCGAACAGCCGGCGGCGCTCGGCGTAGGAGACGGCGGCGTCCGGGTCGGGGTCGATGACGATGTGCCGGTGGTCGAAGGCCGCGATCAGCCGGATGTGCTCGCTGAGCAGCATGCCGTTGCCGAACACGTCACCGGACATGTCGCCGACGCCGACGACCGTGAAGTCCTCGGTCTGCGTGTCGTGCCCCAGCTCGCGGAAGTGCCGCTTGACCGACTCCCAGGCACCGCGGGCGGTGATGCCCATGCCCTTGTGGTCGTACCCGGCCGAGCCGCCGGACGCGAACGCGTCACCGAGCCAGAAGTTGTACGCGACCGCGACCTCGTTGGCGATGTCGGAGAACGACGCGGTGCCCTTGTCGGCCGCGACGACGAGGTAGGTGTCGTCCTCGTCGTGGCGTACGACGTCGGCCGGCGGGACGACCTCGCCCGCGACCATGTTGTCGGTGATGTCGAGCAGCGCCGAGATGAACATCTTGTAGGAGGCGATGCCCTCGGCGAGCCAGGCGTCGCGGTCCACGGACGGATCCGGGAGCTGCTTGGCGACGAAGCCGCCCTTGGCACCCACCGGCACGATGACGGTGTTCTTCACCATCTGCGCCTTGACGAGACCGAGGATCTCCGTACGGAAGTCCTCCCGCCGGTCGGACCAGCGCAGACCACCGCGGGCGACCTTGCCGAAGCGCAGGTGCACACCCTCGACCCGCGGGGAGTAGACCCAGATCTCGTACGCCGGCCGGGGCGCGGGCAGGTCCGGGATGGCCTGCGGGTCGAACTTCATCGACACATAGCTGTGCTGGGTGCCGCCCGCGGCCTCCTGGAAGAAGTTGGTGCGCAGCGTCGCCTTGATGACCGTGAGGAAGGAGCGCAGGATGCGGTCCTCGTCCAGGCTCGCGACCTGGTCGAGCGCACCGTCGAGCTCCTCCAGGAGCGCGTCGGTCAGCTCGGTGCCGCCGCGCTGGCGTCCCGGCGACATCCGCGCCTCGAAGAGGGAGATCAGCAGCCGGGTGGTGTGGACGTTGGTGTGGAGGGTGTCCTCCATGTAGTCCTGGCTGAAGGTCGAACCGGCCTGGCGCAGGTACTTGGCGTACGCCCGCAGCACCATGGCCTGCCGCCAGCTCAGCCCGGCGCCCAGCACCAGCGAGTTGAAGCCGTCGTTCTCGGCCTGGCCCTGCCACACCGCGGCGAAGGCGTCCTGGAACCGCTCACGCGCGTCGTCGGCGAGGTAGTCGCCGTTGCCGGAGGACATCGGCATCCGCAGACCGAAGTCGTAGATCCACGCGCTCGTACGGTCCGAGCAGCGCAGCTCGTACGGACGCTCGTCGACGACCTCGCAGCCGAGCCGCTGGAGCACCGGCAGGACCGCGGAGAGCGAGACCTGCTCGCCGCTGCGGTAGATCTTGAAGCGGCGCTCGCCGGGACCCGCGCCGACCGGCTCGTACAGGGAGAGGGCGAAGTCCTTGGGAGAGCGCGCCAGTTCTTCGAGGTTCACCAGGTCGGCGACGGCGGAGCGCGGCGAGTGGTCGGCCTTGTAGCCCTCGGGGAAGGCGTTGGCGTAGCGGCGCAGCAGCTCGGCCGCGCGCTCCTCGCCGACCTCGGCGTTCAGCGCCTCGCCGAATCCGTCGGACCACGAACGCGCGGCCTCGACGAGCCGGGCCTCGATGCGCTCCGTGTCGGCGTCGGTCAGATGCGGCAGCACGGTGCCGGCGGGGACGCGGATGACGAAGTGGATACGGGAGAGGATCGACTCGGTGTTCCACGCGGTGAAGTCGACGCTGCTGCCGCCGAGTTCCTCCTTGAGGATGTCGATCAGACGCAGCCGGACCGCGGTGGTGTAGCGGTCGCGCGGCAGGTAGACCAGGGCCGAGTAGTAGCGGCCGTACTCGTCCTGACGCAGGTAAAGCCGCAGCCGGCGGCGCTCCTGGAGGTAGAGCACGCTGGTGACGATCGAGCGCAGCTGGTCGACGGGCGTCTGGAACAGCTCGTCGCGCGGGTAGGTCTCGAGGATCTGCAGCAGGTCGCGGCCGTCGTGGCTGTTCGGCGAGAAGCCGGCGCCTTCGAGGACCTCGGCGACCTTGCGGCGCACGACGGGGACCCGGCGCACGGACTCGGTGTACGCGGCGGACGAGAAGAGGCCGAGGAACCGGCGCTCGCCGATGACGTTGCCCTTGGTGTCGAACTTCTTGACGCCGACGTAGTCGAGGTAGCTCGGCCGGTGCACCGTCGCACGGCTGTTGGCCTTCGTCAGCACCAGCAGCTTGTGCTCACGGGCCTTGGCGCGGGCGTCGGCGGGCAGCTTGCTGAACGACGGGCTGACCGGGTGGTCCTCGTCCTCGCTGTGCTGCGGGTCGGACCGCAGAATGCCGAGGCCGGTGCCGGGCACGGCGGCCAGCGCGTCGTTCTCGGTGAGCTCGTACTCGCGGTAGCCGAGGAAGGTGAAGTGGTCGGCGGAGAGCCAGCGGAGCAGCTCGCGGGCCTCGTCGACCTCCTGGTCGCGCAGGTCGTCGGCGGTGGGCTCGGAGGGCAGTTCGTCGGCGATGCGCAGCGCGGCATCGCGCATCTTCTCCCAGTCCTCGACCGTCTCGCGCACGTCGGACAGCACCCGGAGCAGATCGGCGGTGATCTGCTTGAGGTCCGCGCGGTCGGTCTCGCGGTCGGTCTCGACGTGGATCCAGGACTCGATGAGCGCGTCGTGCGGCAGGTCCTTGCTGTGCGCGGACTCCTCGGCCAGCACCTCGATGAGCTTGCCGGTGAGGTCCCGGCGCACGATGACCTGCGGGTGGATCACGACATGGATGCCGCGGTTCTGCCGGGAGAGCTCATTGGTGACCGAGTCGACGAGGAAGGGCATGTCGTCGGTGACGACCTCGACCACGGAGTGGCTGCACGTCCAGCCGTTCTCCTCCACGGTCGGGGTGCTGACCCGGACGTTGGCCGTGCCCTGCGGGCGGTTTTCGGCCAGTCGGAAGTGGGAAAGTGCCGCTCCGAAGACATCGACCGGGTCGCGGTCGGCGAGGTCCTCCGGTGCAGTGTGCAGGTAGTAGCGCTGGAGGTACGTGAGCAGAGTGTCCCGGTCCGGTCGCTTCTGCTCGGCCCCAGTCGGAAGGTTCCCCCCGACCGGGCTGTTCTCAGCTACCCGTGCGGCCCGTGCGAGCAGCTCGGCTTTGGCTTCGTCCAGCTTGGTCTGCATGTCCTCTGGCTCCTGTCGCGCGCCGTTGCGTGACGTAGGTAGGAAAAGCGACGCAACGCCATGACGCGGGGTGTCCGGTCGGAGTCGACGTTATGCCGCGATGAGAGATGTCCGAGCAGGAATCGGCCAAATGAGGCGATCGGCCCGGATCGAAGGGATCAGTGATCGCCCGGGCGCTGTGGCGCTCCGGGCGGAGTCCGGGGGCTTCGCTGCCCCCAGGGCGTATCGCGCTGATCACGGGTCAAGGCTATCGCCCCGCCCCCCTGGCCCGTCATGAGCCGTATGTGTACAAAACCTGGGCCGGAAGTTTGACACTCTGGACAGCGACACAGGCCCTCTTGGCAAACAGCCCTCGGCGGGGCAGGTTGGCGAGTGACGACACGGTCGCCGTCGGCGGCCCTGCTCCGTCGGCAGGGACACCCGTCGACAGCCCGACACCGGGAGCAGCCATGACAGCCAAGGTCCTGATCGTCACCGGCGACGCAGCCGAGTCCCTCGAAGTCCTCTACCCGTACCAACGGCTGCGGGAAGAGGGGTACGAGGTCCACATCGCGGCACCCGCTCGCAAGAAGCTCCAGTTCGTCGTGCACGACTTCGAGCCGGGCTTCGACACCTACACCGAGAAGCCGGGGTACACCTGGCCGGCGGACCTGGCCTTCTCCGAGGTGGATCCCGGCCAGTACGTGGCGGTGGTCATCCCGGGCGGCCGCGCGCCCGAGTATCTGCGCAACGACCCGGAGCTACGCAAGATTCTGAAGGCGTTCTTCGACGCCGACAAGCCCGTGGCGCAGATCTGCCACGGCCCGCTGCTGACGGCGGCGATCGGCAGCCTCGACGGCCGCCGGGTCACCGCGTACCCCGCGCTGGAACTGGACATGCAGGCGGCGGGAGCGAGCTTCCAGGACACGGAGGCGGTCGTCGACGGCACCCTGGTCTCCTCCCGCGCCTGGCCGGACCACCCGGAGTGGATGCGGGAGTTCCTGAAGGTGCTGCGGACGAAGGCGCCGGTGTCGTAGCCGGGGGTGCCATGGGGGCGCGGGCGGTGCGGGCCGCGGGGGCGGTGCGCGCCGCGCGGCCGCGGGGGCGGACCGGGCCGGAGCCGGAGCGACTGCCCGCGCCGTGATCGGCGCCGGGTGCGGTGCGACTGCGGGCACTGCGGAACCGGCGATGTGGGCCGGACCGCGGCGACGCGGTGCGGGGTCCGAGGGCGCACGCCCTGGTCGGGTGGCCGGGGCAGGGTGCGGCTGCCCGCACCTACCGGTACGGCTCGCTGATGCGTGGCCAGGGCGCAGGCCCTGGTCGGGTGGCCGGGGCAGCGTGCCACTGCCCGCACCTCACGGCGCGCCCCGCACTGCGGGGCCGGCGGATGTACGCCGGGCGGCGCGGGCGCGGGGCGCGGCGCACCTCCGCGGGCCCCGGGCCGCAGCCAGGGCGCGCGCCTCACCCGCGGCCGCACGCGGCAAGCCTGAGCATGGGTCCGCCTCCGTGCCGGCGGGCCACGCCGACCGGCACCTGACCGCCACCGTCGTGGCGCCGTCAGGCGACCAACCGCATCGCTTCCTCCACCGCCTCCGTCAGCGTGTCCACCACCGGCACGCCGACCTCTTCCAGGCTCGCCCTGCTGTGCGATCCGCCGGTGTAGAGCACTGCCCGCGCGCCCACGTGGGCCGCCGCCACCGCGTCGTCGACCGCGTCCCCGATGACCACCGTGTGCTCCGGCGCGGCCGACCCGGCGAGTGCCGCCAGATGACGCTCCATGTGCAGCGCCTTCGAGCCGCCGGACGGTCCCGTCCGCCCGTCCACCCGTATGAAGTGGTTCTCGATCCCGTAGCCCCGCACGACCGGGACCAGCTGCTCGTGCCCGTACATGCTCAGCAGCGACTGGCTCCGGCCCGCCTGTCGCCATTCCCTCAGCAGGTCCTCGACGCCCGCGGTCAGCGCGCAGCCGATCCGCTGGGTGGTGTAGTGGCGGTGGAAGATCTCGTCCATGACCTCCCACTCCTCCGCGGTCGGCAGCCGCCCCATCAACCGCTCGTAGAACCGCGGAACCGGCACGCAGTACAGCTCGCGGTAGCGCTCGAGCGTGATCGCCTCCAGGCCGATCTCCGCGAACGCGGCATTGGTCGCCCCGATGACCGCCGCGATGTCGTCCAGCAGCGTCCCGTTCCAGTCCCAGACCAGGTGCGTCGTGTGCTTCCCCATGCCGACGACGGTACAAGGCGGGTCCGACAACGGTCAGCCCCGGCCACGAACGCGCAGGTCAGTCCACCAGGTTCGGAATCTCCTGGACGCCGTACCAGAGCAGCTCGTGGTCCTCGGCGCCGTCCACGGTGAACTGGGCGTCGTCGTCGCCCTGGTCCGCCGCGCCGAGCGCGTCCGCCGCCGCGGTGACGTCACCGATCGCGTCGTCCGCGTCGACGTGCACCGCCGCCGCCTCGGCCAGCGGCACCGCGACCGAGATACGCACCTCACCGACCGAGCCGGAGTCCAGCGAGCGGTCGGGGTCGGCGGTCGCGTCCTGGTCGCGTACGTCGAGGGCCACCACGACGCGGCGCCTCGCGACCCCCGGATCGCCGGCGACCAGTCGGAGCGAGGCGGCCGCGGCACGGCTGAGGGCGGCGTACTCCAGCTCCTCGATGTCGTCGGAGACGTACCACTCGCGCAGGCCCGGGGTGACGCCGTAGGCAGTCATCGGGGCGGGGCCCAGTTCGCCCCTCTTGTGCGCCTCTGCGAGACCGGAGAGGGTCAGGGGGACGTAGACGCGCATGGCTGGCCGCTTTCGTAGTCGGAATGCGCCCTCAGGATACGTGCGAGGTACCCCTTCGGGGTGCCTCCGGCGGCCTCCCGAACCGTCCACCGGGACACACCGAATCCTTGCCCGTCGGCGGCTGAAGCCGGCCCGCGTCACCCTGATAGGTGAACTCCACAGACCCCTGAAATCCGGCTCGTCACGCGTTGCGATCGTCTCGCTGCGCACCGTAGAAGATCACCAACGAAGTTACCGCCCGGTACGAACCGGGCCCGTACTCATCGGGGGCGATCTGCCATGAACAGGACCCGACCCGCAGGACGGCACGACCAGTGCCGGCCCGCCGCCGTCGCCGCGTCGGCTCTCGCACGTGCCCGGCGCCAGGACCGGCCGCACTACTGGTTCGCCGACCGCCTTCTGGCGGTGCTGAGCGGCCGGCGCCCCGTGCACTGGATGCTCGGCCACACGATCGGCGAGGCGTACGAACAGCTCGTCCAACTGGCCCCGGGCGCCCCGCTGCGTCCCGCGGACCGTGTGACGCCCGTGGTCCGCCACTGCGGCGAGTACCACCCAGGGCCCGGCGTCATCGAGGCGTTCGCCCGCATCGGCTCCGGCGACCGCGTGAGCGCGATGGCTTTCCGCCTCGAACAGGGCGCGGACGCGCGCTGGCGCTGCTCGGCGATCGAACTGGGCGGCGAGCGGGTCGGGTCGCCCTAGCCACGCGCCGGCCCCGGGCTACTCGGTCACTGCCCGGGAAACCGGCCGGGGCCGGACACCCCGAAGGTGTCCGGCCCCGGCCGTGCGCCACTGAGAGGCCCGAGGGCCGCCCGCGCTACTTCTTGCGGCGTCGACCCGCGCTCTTCTGCGCCTTGCGGCGCTCCGCACGCGTCATGCCCTCCGGCTCACCGCGCCCGGAGTCACTGTCGTTCTCGAAGTCGCCCTCGATCACACCGCCCTCGCCGTCCACCGTGGGAGCGGAGAAGTGCAGCCGGTCGGGCCGCTGCGGGGCATCCAGGCCCTTGGCACGGATCTCGGGGCGCGAGGCACCGGCCGGTACCGCGTCCTGCTTGCTGAGCGAGGGGCGCGCGGAGTCCTGCACGGGGACCTCTTCGACCTGCTGCTCGACCTGGACCTCCAGGTTGAACAGGTAGCCGACGGACTCCTCCTTGATGCCCTCCATCATGGCGGTGAACATGTCGAAGCCCTCGCGCTGGTACTCCACCAGCGGGTCCTTCTGGGCCATCGCGCGCAGGCCGATGCCCTCCTGGAGGTAGTCCATCTCGTAGAGGTGCTCACGCCACTTGCGGTCCAGGACCGACAGCACCACGCGGCGCTCCAGCTCACGCATGATGTCCGAGCCGAGCGTCTTCTCGCGCTCGTCGTACTGCTCGTGGATGTCGTCCTTGATGGACTCCGCGATGAAGTCGGCGGTGATGCCGGCGCGGTCGCCGACCGCCTCCTCCAGCTCCTCCACGGTCGCCTTCACCGGGTAGAGCTGCTTGAAAGCGCCCCACAGCCGGTCCAGGTCCCACTCCTCGGCGAAGCCCTCGACCGTCTCCGCCTGGATGTAGGCGTCGATGGTGTCGTCCATGAAGTGCCGCACCTGCTCGTGCAGGTCCTCGCCCTCCAGGACGCGGCGGCGCTCGCCGTAGATGACCTCACGCTGGCGGTTGAGCACCTCGTCGTACTTCAGGACGTTCTTACGCGTCTCGAAGTTCTGCTGCTCGACCTGCGACTGCGCGGACGCGATCGCGCGCGTCACCATCTTGTTCTCGATCGGGACGTCGTCGGGGACGTTCGCCATCGACATCACACGCTCGACCATCTGCGCCTTGAACAGCCGCATCAGGTCGTCGCCGAGCGACAGGTAGAAGCGGGACTCGCCCGGGTCGCCCTGACGTCCGGAACGGCCGCGCAGCTGGTTGTCGATACGGCGCGACTCGTGCCGCTCGGTGCCCAGCACATACAGGCCGCCGAGGTCGGTGACCTCGTCGTGCTCGGCCTTGACGGCCGCCTCGGCACGCTCCAGCGCGGCGGGCAGCGCCGCCGCCCACTCCTCGACGTGCTCGACCGGGTCCAGGCCGCGCTGACGCAGCTCCGCCTCGGCGAGGTCGTCGGGGTTGCCGCCGAGCTTGATGTCGGTACCACGGCCGGCCATGTTCGTCGCCACGGTGACCGCGCCCTTGCGGCCGGCCTGGGCGACGATCGTCGCCTCCCGGTCGTGCTGCTTGGCGTTGAGGACCTCGTGCTGGACGCCACGCTTGCTCAGCTGCTGCGAGAGGTACTCGGACTTCTCGACCGAGGTGGTGCCGACCAGGATCGGCTGGCCCTTCTCGTGCTTCTCGGCGATGTCGTCGACGACCGCCGCGAACTTGGCGACCTCGGTGCGGTAGATCAGGTCGGACTGGTCCATGCGGACCATGGGCTTGTTCGTCGGGATCGGCACGACGCCCAGCTTGTAGATCTGGTGGAACTCGGCGGCCTCGGTCATCGCCGTACCGGTCATGCCCGCGAGCTTGCCGTAGAGACGGAAGAAGTTCTGGAGGGTGATCGTGGCGAGCGTCTGGTTCTCGTCCTTGATGTCCACCCCTTCCTTCGCCTCGATGGCCTGGTGCATGCCCTCGTTGTAGCGGCGGCCGGCGAGGATACGGCCGGTGTGCTCGTCGACGATCATGACTTCGCCGTCGATGACGACGTAGTCCTTGTCCTTCTTGAAGAGCTCCTTGGCCTTGATGGCGTTGTTCAGGTAGCCCACCAGCGGGGTGTTCACCGACTCGTAGAGGTTGTCGATGCCCAGCCAGTCCTCGACCTTCGCGACACCCGGCTCATGGATGGCGACGGTCCGCTTCTTCTCGTCGACCTCGTAGTCGCCGGTCTCCTCGATGCCCTTCAGCTGGTTGCCCGCCTCGCCCCTGGTCAGGCGGGTGACGAGCTTGGCGAAGTCGCCGTACCACTTGGTGGCCTGGTCGGCGGGGCCGGAGATGATCAGCGGCGTACGGGCCTCGTCGACGAGGATCGAGTCGACCTCGTCGACCACGGCGTAGTTGTGGCCGCGCTGGACGAGCTCGTCCTTGGACCACGCCATGTTGTCGCGGAGGTAGTCGAAGCCGAACTCGTTGTTCGTTCCGTACGTAATGTCGCAGTTGTACTGGTCGCGGCGCTGGGCCGGCGTCATGTTCGCAAGGATGCAGCCGACGGACAGGCCCAGGAACTTGTGGACCCGGCCCATCATCTCGGAGTCGCGCTCGGCCAGGTAGTCGTTCACCGTGATCAGGTGGACGCCCTTGCCGGAGAGCGCGTTGAGGTAAGTGGGGAGGGTGCCGACGAGGGTCTTGCCCTCACCGGTCTTCATCTCGGCGACGTAGCCGAGGTGCAGCGCGGCGCCACCCATCATCTGGACGTCGTAGTGGCGCTGGCCGAGGACGCGCTTGGCGGCCTCACGAACGGTCGCGAACGCCTCGGGAAGCAGGTCGTCGAGGCTCTCGCCGTCGGCGTACCGCTCCTTGTACTCGTCCGTGAGCGCCCGCAACTCGGCGTCGGAGAGGTTGACGAAGTCCTCTTCGATGGAGTTGACCTGGTCCGCGATGCGGTGCAGTTTGCGCAGGATCTTGCCTTCGCCTGCACGCATGAGCTTGTTGAAGACGGACACTGAGGCTGGTCTCCTTGCCGATCGGGCCTGGCACTGGGTCGTGTTAGGGACACTGGCGCGGGCACGGCAGG
The DNA here is from genome assembly GCF_050952975.1 of Streptomyces sp. CA-251247. Classification (NCBI taxonomy): domain Bacteria; kingdom Bacillati; phylum Actinomycetota; class Actinomycetes; order Kitasatosporales; family Streptomycetaceae; genus Streptomyces; species Streptomyces sp. CA-251247. The sequence goes on from NZ_CP191861.1 coordinate 3,240,042, forward strand.
TAGGCCCCACCGCAACGGCCATCGTAAGCGAGGACCACGCCGGGTCGGGAGGCCCGCAGTCAGCCAGGCCTGCTGTTACCCGCAATGAGAACGCGCGGGACGCGCCGAAGGTGCCGGTGAGGTACGAAAAGTGCTCGCATCCGTCCCCTGGGCGAACCAGAATCCGGGCCATGGAGCCCATCACTCTCACCACCGAGCGCCTGTTGCTGCGTACCTTCACGCCCGACGACACGGAGGCGGTCCTCGAGTCCTGTCAGGACCCCGACATCCAGCGGTGGACCACGGTCCCCTCGCCGTACGAACGCGAGCACGCCGCCGAGTTCACCGGTCAGATGGTCCCGGAAGGCTGGCGCAACGGAACGATGTGCACCTTCGCCGTACTGCCGCGCACCGGCGGCCCGCTGATGGCGTCCGTCGCGGTCACGCTGCGTACCTTCTCGGGCACGTGGGAGATCGGCTTCTGGACGGGCAAGGAGTTCCGGGGGCGCGGGATCATGGCGGAGACGGTGGGCGCGGTGGCGCACTGGACGTTCACCAGACTGGGCGCGACCCGGCTGGAATGGCGCGCGGAGGTCGGCAACACCGCCTCGCGCGCGGTGGCCGAGAAGGCGGGCTTCGTGGTCGAGGGGGCGCTGCGCGCGGCGCTCCTGAACAAGGACACCCTCAGGGACGCCTGGGTGGGCTCGCTGCTCCCGTCGGATGTGGGGCTGCCGACGCCGCAGCCGTATCTGCCGACGAGGGACTGAACCGGGAGGCGATCCGGTTCGGGCCGATACGGCGCTCCGCTGCCGGTGCGGGCACGGGCATGGGGGCGGATCCGGCCGGGACCGGCTGCGGGTCCGATGTCAGTGCCGCCGTCTATCGTGCGGACCATGACCACGCTGCCGCCTCCCGCCGCCGATCTGTCCGCCGACGAGGCCCGCCGTATCGCGCTGCGGGCCCAGGGGTTCCTCGGCGCGCCGGACCGGCGCGGCGGGGTGCGCGGGGTGCTGCGGCACCTGGGTGCCGTCCAGCTGGACACGATCTCGGTGCTGGCCCGCTCGCACGAGCTGATCCCCTACGCCCGTCTCGGCGCGGTCGGCCGTCGCACGGTCGAGGACGCGTACTGGACCGAGGGCCACAGCTTCGAGTACTGGTCGCACGCGGCCTGCATCCTGCCCGTCGAGGAGTGGCCTCACTTCGGGTTCCGCCGCCGGGCCTACCGCGCCCGCCCGCACTGGTCGCACGACCTGCCGGACGGCGCCTACGACACCGTGATCAAGCAGCTGCGCGCCGAAGGCCCGCTCACCGCGACGGAGTTGGGCGGTGCGAAGAACGGCGGCGAGTGGTGGGACTGGTCCGCCTCCAAGGTCGCTGTCGAGCGGGCCCTGATGTACGGCGAGGTGGTGTGCACCGAACGGCGCAGCTGGAAGCGGGTGTACGACCTGGCCGAACGGGCCATTCCCGACGACCTCCTGCACACCGAGCTGGACGACGCGGAGTGCCTGCGCCGGCTCGTCCGGCTCGCCGGCCGGTCCCTGGGCATCGGCACCCGCGCGGACATCGCCGACTACCACCGCCTCAAGGGCGAGCAGTTCGACGCGGTGGTCGCGGACTCCGGTCTCGTGCCGGTGACGGTCGAGGGCTGGTCCAAGCCGGCGTGGGCCGATCCCGAGGCGCTGGCGGCTGTGCCCCGGGGCCGCCATCGCACGACCCTGCTGTCCCCGTTCGACTCGCTGATCTGGGAGCGCGCACGGACGGAACGCATCTTCGGCTTCACCCACCGGCTCGAGGCGTACGTCCCGAAGCCCAAGCGGGTGTACGGCTACTTCGCCATGCCGCTGCTCGCCGGCGGGAAGCTGCTGGGGCGTGTCGACCCCGCGCGCGAGGGCACGACGCTCGTGGCCAGGCATGTCTCGCTCGACACTCCGAAGGCCGTGGCGCCCATGGCACAGGCCCTGCGGGAGGCCGCCGAGTGGGTGGGCTGCGACACGGTCCGGATCGAGCGGGTCGACCGCCCCGAGCTGCGGGCCGGTCTTCTCGCCGAGCTCACCTGATCTCGAGGATCTTCTCCCGCATCGCGTAGACCACGGCCTCCATCCGGGAGTGCAGTTGAAGCTTCTCCAGGATGTTGCGGACGTGGTTCTTCACGGTGTTCTCCGAGATGAACAACTCCTTGGCGATGTCACGGTTGTTCATGCCCGTGGCCACCAGCTTGAGCACCTCCAGCTCACGCTCGGTGAGCCGCGGCGCCGGCACGAGCCGGCGTTCGTCGGTGCGCTGGATCATCGACTTGAACTCGGTGAGCAGCTTGGACGCCATGGACGGGCTGATCTGCGACTGTCCGTCAGCCACCGCGCGGATGGCCGTCGCCACCTCGTCGGTGGAGATCTCCTTGAGGAGGTAGCCGGTCGCGCCCGCCTTGATCGCGTCGTAGAGGTCGGCCTCCTCGTCGCTGATCGTCAGCATGATGATTTTCGCGCTGGGGGCCACCTCTTTGATGGAGGTACAGGCCTCGATACCGCCGCGCCTGGGCATCCGCACATCCATCAGCACGATGTCCGGCAGCAGGTCCGCGGCCTTGTCCACCGCTTCCGCACCGTCGCCCGCCTCGCCGACGACCTGGATGTCCTCCTCCTGGGCGAGGACGATCTCCAGTCCGCGCCGGAAGAGGGCGTGGTCGTCCACCACGAGGACACGGATCGGCTCCGCGCGGGAGCTGCTCCTGTCCGCGTCGGTCTCGACGACCGTGTCTGCGGCGTCGCCCGCGGCGCGTACCGGCCCGAAGCTGTCCGCCATCGTTCCTCCCCCTGAAGGCAGTGGCCTGAAGGTCATGTGTGGTTCACCAACCTCAGTGCATGGCACACGGGTTGGCTTCCTGACGCCATGCTTTCATGCCGGGGCGACAGTGCGGTCGTTCCAGGTCGCGCGGTGGTGCCCCCGAGGGCGCGCTGGGCGCTCGGGGGCACCACCGACCTGCGGTTCTGTGCGACGGCCGCGTCAGCCGCCGAGTGCACCTCCGGCGCCGCCCGCCTCGGAGCCGGCCAGCGGGTCGCTCTCCAGGTGGATGACGCCGTAGTCGTACGCGTGCCGCCGGTAGACGACACTGGGCTGCTTCGTCTCGGAGTCGACGAAGAGATAGAAGTCGTGTCCGACCAGTTCCATCTCGTAGAGGGCCTGGTCGAGCGTCATCGGTGCTGCGGTGTGGAGCTTCTCGCGGACCACCAGCGGTCCCTCGCCCTGTACTTCGAGCGAGCCCATCCTGGTGGTGGGAACGGTCTGCGGCGTCTCCACGGAGCGGAGCTGTCCGTTGCCGTTCAGCTCGGCCACACCAGGCACGACGTCGGCGACCTCGGCTGCCGAAATCCGGCCGCTGCCACGTCGGTTGTGGCGCTTGTCGTGCTGCTTGCGAAGCCTGCCTTCCAGCTTCGCCGTTGCCAGGTCAAGCGCTGCGTAGGGGTCGGCGGCCGCTGCTTCTGCCCGGATCACCGGGCCCCGCGAGTGGAGGGTGATCTCCACGCGGTCGGAACGGTCGGCCTGCCGCGGGTTGTGCTCCTTGGACACCTCGACGTCCAGGCTGATCACCTTGCCGTCGAGCTTCTGGATCTTGTCCAGCTTCAGCTTCTCGGCCACGTGCTTGCGGAACCGCTCAGGCACCTCTGTCTTGCGGCCCTTGACGACGATGTCCACGCAGAACTCCGTTCCGGATTGCCCCGCCTGCGCGTCGGCTGCGGAGCGTCTCCCTCTTGCACCAGACCCCGGTGTGTGCCGGAGTCTCGGACTAGGCGACTTTCACCTCCTCCTCCCCCGGAGACAAGATCTCCACCCCACCAATTTTGAGGTTGTCGTAGCCTCGAATCCCTGGCCGGAAGCACGGCAGTGCATTCGGTGAGGTCCGGGCTTTCCCCATTCCTCACAACCGAACATAGCTCTATCGGGCGGGTCTCGGCACCCGCTACCAGCGCGTACCTCCGTTCAGGGCAATTTCGGCTCTCACTACCTGCAACGTTGCGCGTTCCCTGTCAGTTCCGGTTTATTTCGAAAGCCGAGGGTGGGACTGCGACGACCGCCGCGGCCGGCTCGTCGAATCCGGTAAATCGCTGTTCCATGGCCGTACGGAGCGCCCGCGCCGCCTCCGCCAGTGACGCGCCCGTGGTCATCAGGTCGTCCACCAGAACCGCTCTGCCGCCCTCCAGAAGCCGTCCTGCGCCGCCGACGGCCACGAGGGCCCCGGACAGATTCGCCACTCTCTCGCGGGCCGTCAGGCCCGCCTGGTCGGCCACCTCACGCCGCTGCCGCAGCACCGGCAGCGCTCTCGCCCTCGTCCCCGTGCGCCGCAGCTCCCCGGCGGCGGCCAGCGCGATCCTGCGCGCCGCATCGTGTCCCCTGGCCCGCACCGCGTGCCGCGCCGACGGCACCGGCACGAGCAGCAGTGGCCCCTCTCCCCGGGCGGCCGGGGACGCCGAGGCCCGCACCGCCGCGGCCAGCGCGACGCCGAGGGGCCGGGCCAGCCCCAGAGCGCCACGCTCCTTGTGCGCGATCAGCACGGCCCGCACCCCATCGGCGTAAGGAGCGGCGGCATGGACCTCCGGCAGGCCCACCGGCTCGGGGTCGGGCCTCGCACGGCGCGCAGAGGAGCCGTACAGCTCATGCGTGCATTTCTCGCACAGCGGCGTCCGGGGCACACCGCAGCCTCCGCATGCGGCCGGCAGCACCAGGCCGGAGATTTCCTGCCACCACCTCCGCATGACCTCCACTGTGCCCGCACCCGGAAGGTCCGGCCACCCCTGTGGACAACGGCCTGTGGATAACCAGCCTGTTGACCGGCCCACGCCGACGGGGCGCCCCCGGCTGCCGGCGGGACGCGGCCCAAGAGCCCCAAGAGCCCAGGGCCGCAGGTCTCCTAGCGTCTGATGCGAACGACAGACCCTAGCCCGGGTAGACCGGCGCCCTGCCCTTCTCCACGATCGGCTGCCAGTTCGCACCCGCCGGAAGTCGCACGATGCCGTCGTCCTCGGAGTACGCCACGAGCGGGCGGTCCTCGCCGTCCGCCGCGGCGACCGACTGCACGCCGTTGAGGCCGGGCAGCACGCCCGTGTCCCAAGTCGAGCCGTCCGTCTGGATGTAGCGGACCTGCTGCACCCCGCCGGATTCCTTGCCGACCACCACGAGCCGGCTGGGGCCGGCCCATGAGACGGCCGTGACGGTCTCCATCCGCGGTGCCGCGGGCTCCAGTTCGGCCACGGTCACCACCGGATTGCTCTTGGGGCCGCGCTCCACCCGCCCGATCTTCAGCGTGGTCTTGCCGTGCTCCGTCAGAAGCAGCGCGACGCGCGCGCCGTCCGCGGACACCTTCACGGACTCGATGCGTGCGGCGCCCAGAAGGGGAACGTTGACCTTCTGCGGAGTGCCCTTCCCGCCCACGAGACGCAGCAACGCCGGGTTCTCCGGGTTGCGGTCGGCGATCCACAGGTCCTTGCGGCCGTCCCAGCTGGGTGCCGACAGCCGGGTGTCCTGCGTCTTGCCGAGGCTGCGCACCACGGGAGCCGCCAGCTGGGAATCCGTCTCGATCGACGAGACGTACAGGCTGGAGAAGTCCTTGGAGACCGCGGCCGCGGTGTCCTCGTCGTGCGCCACCCCGACAACACTGATCGGCAGCTGTCCGTCACCGAACGGCCCGCGCACGTTGGCCGGAGTGGCAGCTTCCTTCGTGGCGCCCGACAGCCACGCCAGCCGGTTCTTGGCATCGACGAAGTACGGATACACCGGCTTCCCCGACGCCCGGTCCGGCGCGTAACCGTCCGCCTCGACGCTGTCGAGCACGCACAGCTGCGTGCCGTTCGAACGCTCCAGCTCAACCTGTTCGACGCGGGTGGACGACAGTTCCCTGAGCGTGAGCGAGATCTGCGCAGCCATCTTCTTGCACTGCTCGCGGCCGACGTTGGACGCCTTCTCGTTGAGAGGCACCTTCAGCACGTTCCGGTCGTCGAACGCGAGGGACGTGACGCCGCTCTTCAGCGCCGTACCCCGCGGGAAGCGCGAGTCCACCACCGGGTCCAGCCAGTCCGTGGGCCCGTCGAGCAGCGCGTTGACCGACTGCGTCACGGGATCCATCCGTGTCACCGGATCCATCCGCTGCCGGATGAACACCGGGTCCGACACGACGGTTTCCCCTGCTCCACCCGGTGCGGCGGCGAAGTAGTACTTGTTGATCGAGACGTAGTTCCGCTGGAAGTCGGACGCGCCGAGCAGCAGGCCCGGCGGCGGGCTGTCGATGCGCCACTCGCCCTTGCCCTCTATGCCGCCCTGGCGGGAGAGATGCATCGTCCAGTCGTAGTCTTCCGCCTCGGTCGTGCTCGCCTGGAAGGCGTGCTGCGAGTCGACCACGGCGATCTGCTTGCCCTTGAGCTGGTAACTGGTCCCCGTGCTGACTCCGCCCACCGCGGCCCGGCCGGCGGTGGGAGCCGTCTCCAGCACCGTCGTACTGGCGTCGGGCCGCCACTTCTGCGACGCCTCGGGCGTCAGATACGTCCGGGCGATGGCGAAATTGGCATCGTCACTGGTCATCGCCTCGAGGAAGCCGTTGACGATCTCGTCGGCCGCCGCTCCCTTGCGGGGCTTCACCGCGTACACCTGCACCTCGGAGTCGGCGCCCGGGGACGCCTTCACGGGACGGATGTCACCGGTGTCGGGCATCGAGGCACACCCGGCCAGCACACCGCCGGCGCCGAGCAGCGCGACCATACGCAGCGCGCCTCGACGTCCCCTACGACGCGGATCAGCGCCCACGATTCGTGTCCTCCCGGTCGGAAGCAGGCTGCGCGAAGGCCGAGTCCTGCCGTTCGTTCCCCGGACGCGCCACGACCCGGGCGCCGTTGCCGGGCAGGGCGGTCGGGTCCACGCCCTGCGGGGGCGTACGAGGCGGTACCGGAGCACCCGGCGGTACGGAGAGCGGCGAACGGTCCGACACGGACTGAACGGGAACGGACGCCAGCAGGTGCCCGTTCAGGTGCGGGCCGGCCACCTCGGCCAGGGCGCGCTCCCGGTTCTGCCGCGAGTCCTCCGGCTCCAGGGGTATCGGCGAACCGCGCAGCGGCTCGTCCGCGGTCCGCGGCAGCGTCAGACGGAACTGCGAACCGCCGCCCGGCTCGCCCCATGCCTGGAGCCAGCCACCGTGCAGCCGCGCGTCCTCGACGGCAATGGACAGACCGAGACCGGTACCGCCGGTGGTACGCGCTCTGGCCGGGTCGGCCCGCCAGAAGCGGTTGAACACCCGGGTCGCCTCTCCGGGCTTCAGTCCCACGCCGTAGTCCCGTACGGCCACGGCGACCGCACCGCCGGCGACCGCCATGCGCACGATCACGTCCCGGCCTTCGCCGTGCTCGACGGCGTTGACGACGAGGTTGCGCAGCACCCGCTCGACGCGGCGGGCGTCGGCCTCGGCCACGACGGGCTGCTCGTCACCGACCACGCGTATCCGGGTGCCCTTGCGCTCGGCGAGCGGCTCGGCACCACCGATCACCCGCCGTACGACTTCGCGGAGGTCTATCGGCTCGGCCTCCAGCGCGGCCGCTCCCGCATCGAAGCGGCTGATCTCCAGCAGGTCGGAGAGCAGCGACTCGAACCGGTCGAGCTGGTCCCCGAGGAGCTCTGCCGAACGCGCGGTCACCGGATCGAAGTCGACCCGAGCCTCATGGATGACGTCGGCCGCCATCCGCACCGTCGTCAGCGGGGTCCGCAGTTCGTGGGAGACGTCCGAGACGAAGCGGCGCTGCATCCGGGAGAGCTCCTCCAGCTGCTGGATCTTGAGCTGAAGGCTCTGCGCCATCTTGTTGAAGGCTTCACCGAGTCTGGCGATGTCGTCCTCACCGGTGACCTTCATCCGCTCCTGGAGACGGCCGGCGGAGAGCCGCTCGGCGATCCCGGCGGCCATACGCACCGGCGTGACGATCTGCCGCACCACGAGCCAGGCGATGGCACCCAGCAGCACGACGACGAACAGCCCGGCCGTGGCCAGCGTGCCTCGGACCAGATTGAGCGACTGCTCCTCCTGCGCGAGCGGGAAGACGTAGTACAGCTCGTACGGATATTCCTCGATGTCGTTGAGCCGGGTGCCGACGACCAGGCCGGGCTCCGGCTCGTGATCGTCGTTGTACTTGATCTGGATGTACGTCTCGTACGTCCCCGTGCCCTGGTCCACGGCGTCCCGCAGCTCCTGCGGAATGCTGGACGGGTCCACGCTGCCCGAGGTACGCGGGAATCGGTTGCCCGCGTTGGCGGCGTCGGCGCTCAGCGCCACCACGTTGAACGCGCCCTGGCCACCACTGGCCAGCTGTTCCACGAGGTCGGACCGCCAGCTCGTCGCCGTACGGCCGCTCGTGCCGCCGCCGTCCTGCGCACCGGACTCGGTCCGCAGGTTGGCAGCCCGCTCCCGCGCCACGGCGAAACCGCCGGCCGCCTGGCTCTGCGCCGCCTTCGCCTTGGCGTCGAGCAGGCCGTTACGCACCTGCCCGATGACGACGAACCCGAGGAGCGCGACCACACCGAGGGACATCAGCAGCGTCATCGCGACAACCCTGAGCTGGATGTTCCGGCGCCACAGCCGCACAGCGGGCAGCAGCGGCCTACGCACCCAGCGCAGGAAGAGCCGGAGCATCAGACGGCCGGGATCGCCGTTTCGACCCGACCGCCCGCCACGCAGCAGGCGGCCGAATCGCGACGTCTCATGCCCCGGTCCGGCAGCCCGCCCCGTACGGACTCCCGGCTCCCCGGGCTTCGGAGCAACACTGCCTCGGGTCATATCAGCTCGGTCCGGCCTTGTAACCGACACCACGTACGGTCACCACGATCTCCGGACGCTCCGGGTCCTTCTCGACCTTGGAGCGCAGCCTCTGGACGTGCACGTTCACCAGCCTGGTGTCGGCGGCGTGACGGTAGCCCCAGACCTGCTCGAGCAGCACCTCACGGGTGAACACCTGCCACGGCTTACGGGCCAGCGCGACGAGCAGGTCGAACTCCAGCGGGGTCAGCGCGATGGACTGTCCCTCCCGCTTCACGGAGTGACCGGCCACATCGATGACCAGATCACCGATCGCCAGCTGTTCCGGCGCCGGCTCCTCCGACCTCCTCAGCCGCGCCCGGATCCGGGCGACCAGCTCCTTCGGCTTGAACGGTTTCACGATGTAGTCGTCGGCCCCGGACTCCAGGCCGACCACCACGTCCACGGTGTCGCTCTTGGCGGTGAGCATCACGATCGGCACGCCGGACTCCGCCCTGATCAGGCGGCACACCTCGATGCCGTCCCGTCCGGGCAGCATGAGGTCCAGCAGCACAAGATCCGGTTTTGCCTCACGGAAAGCGGCAAGTGCCTTGTCGCCGTCCGCTACGAACGACGGCTCGAAACCTTCACCACGCAGCACAATCCCGAGCATCTCGGCCAGTGCGGTGTCGTCATCGACGACAAGGACTCGTCCCTTCATAATCGACATCATCCCATTAGCTAATCGTTACCTGGCGTGACCTGGCACACAGCTCCGCGATTCCACCGCCGGTGACCGGCGACAACGCCCCCAGTTCGGTGACGATCGCCGTCACCAGATCCGGCGGCGTGACATCGAAGGCCGGGTTGTACGCCTGGGTCCCCAGCGGCGCGACGGGAAGCCCGCCGCCCACTGCTCCCGCGGCCGCAGGAACCTGCGGGGCGGTGACTTCCGTGACTTCGTGTCCGGCCCTCTGCTCCACCTCGATCGACGCCCCGTCCGGCGTACTCAGGTCCACCGTCGTGGTCGGGGCGACCACGATGAACGGCACATGGTGGTACTTCGCCAGTACGGCGAGCGGATAGCTCCCCACCTTGTTGGCCACCGAGCCGTCCGCGGCTATGCGGTCGGCGCCTATGAGTACCGCATCCACCTCCCCCGCGGCGAACAGGGAGCCCGCGGCACTGTCCGTGAGCAGCGTGTAGGGCATGCCGTTACGAGCGGCTTCGTACGCCGTCAGCCGCGCCCCCTGGAGCAGAGGCCGGGTCTCGTCCACCCACAGCCGACGCAGCTCGCCGGCCCGGTGGGCGTGAAGCGCCACGGCGAACGCCGTGCCCTCCCCGCCCGAGACCAGCGCACCGCTGTTGCAGTGGGTCAGGATCCGGTGCCCGCCGCCCGGCAGCAGCTCATCGAGCAGAGCGAGCCCGTGACCGGCCATCTGGGCACTGGCCTCGGCATCCTCCCGGTGCAGCTCTCTCGCGGCCGTCAGAGCCGCCTGAGCGGCCTCCTCGGGCCCCTTGTCGGCCGCCGCCCGGTATGCGGCCACCGCACGCCGCACCCCGTGGGCCAGGTTCACCGCGGTGGGCCGCGCGCCTTCGAGCAGTGGCGCCGCCTCCTCCACGTCGTAACCGCGTGCCGCGGCGAGCGCCACACCATAGGCACCGGCGATACCCAGCAGGGGTGCCCCGCGCACGGCGAGGGTCTGGATGGCCTGCACGAGGGCGGGCACGTCGGTGCAGACCAGCTCGACCTCCTCGGCAGGAAGCCGGGTCTGGTCGAGAAGCACCAGCACGGGCCCTTCCGGAGGCTCGCTCCAGCGCAGCGCGGGAAGCGGGGGCGGCTCGTCGCCCACCGGGTTTTGTGCGTACTGATCAGCCATCTGCCCAGTCTGCCCGGTGAGACTCCGACAATGAAGGTGCGAAGGAGATACAGGGCCCCGCCCACCAGCGGGCCCCGCGTGGCACGATGGCTGCCAGCCTGCCGACCCGATACACCGACAGGCCGTGTGAACGCTCCGGCTCGCCGAGCCGGCACCACAACCAGTGCATGAGGTGGACGACGGTGAACGACACTCCGGGCTGGGCCTCGCCCGGATCCGCTCCCTCCAACGGGCAGGACGACGCCGGCGTACCGCGGCCCGCCGGGCCCGCCGACGAGAGCGGCCCCGCCTCGAAGTGGTCCAAGGAGCAGCCGCCCGCCGGACAGTGGTCGGCGCCGACGGGACCGCCGCAGACTCCCCCGCCTGTACCGCCGCCCGCCCCCGGCTGGGGCGGCGGTCCGCCGCGCGGCGCGTGGGGTCCGCCCCCCGCGGCCAAGCCGGGTGTCATCCCGCTCCGCCCGCTGGGAGTCGGTGAGATTCTCGACGGCGCGGTCTCCACGCTGCGCGCCCACTGGCGCACGGTCCTGGGCATCACGATCACCGTCTCCGTGATCTCCCAGATCTGCGACATTCTCGTCGAGCGCTACCTGCTCCCCACACCCCCCGAGGTCGACCCCGACGCGGACCCGTCGGAGGCGCTGCGCCAGTCCGTCGACTCGCTGCAGGCCAGCCTGGTGGCCATGGGCCCGTCGATCCTCATCGCGCTGGTCGGCACGCTCTTCACCACCGCCCTGCTCACCATGGTCATCAGCCGCTCGGTACTGGGCCGCCCGGTCAGTCTCTCCGAGGCCTGGCAGGAGGCCCGCCCCCGGCTGCCCCAACTCCTCGGTCTCACCCTGCTGCTGCCGCTGATGAGCGTGGGAATCATGGCCGTGGCGCTGGTACCCGGTCTTCTGATCGGCGGCGGCGCCGGAGTCGCGCTCGCCGTCCTCGGAGGACTCGTCGCCGTACCGGTCATCCTGTGGCTGATGGTCCGCTTCGCCCTCGCCTCTCCGGCCCTGATGCTGGAGCGCCAGGGCGTCATCCAGTCCCTGCGCCGCTCCGCCAAGCTGGTGCAGGGCGCCTGGTGGCGGACGTTCGGCATCATCGCGCTCACGCTGCTGCTGACTCTGCTGGTGTCGATGATCATCGCGGTGCCGTTCAGCGTGATCGCGTTCGCCGTGGACGGCACCGGATTCGGCGACCTCTTCTCCGGCACCACACCGGAATTCGGCTGGGCCTTCCTGATCATCACGGGTATCGGCTCGGTGATCGCGTCCTCCATCACCTACCCGATCTCCGCGGGTGTGACGGTGCTCCTCTACATCGACCAGCGCATCCGCCGCGAGGCTCTGGACATCGAACTCGCCCGGGCCGCAGGCGTCTCCCGCTACGGCTCCGAGCCGCCCGGCACTCCCACCAGGGGCTGATGCGGTGTTCACCGCGGGGGGTGTGACAGCAGTGCGGGCGGCCTTGGCCGCCGGCGACGACGTGCCGGTGGACACTCCTCGGATACCGGCCAGGGAGGCGGCGGAGCGCGAGCTGTCGAAGCCGATGTACCACGAGAACGACCCGAGCCTGCTCCAGCGCGCCCTCGACCGCTTCTGGGAGTGGGTGGGCGGCATCTTCGACACCGCCTCCGGCGCCACCCCCGGCGGCCCGCTCGGCCTTGTCGTCGTCGTCCTGCTGGTCATCGGCCTGATCGCCGCCCTCTGGTGGCGACTTGGCACCCCCCACCGCGCTGCGACCTCGGCCGACTCGCTCTTCGACGACATCCCCCGTAGCGCGGCGGAACACCGCAGCGCCGCAGAGACCCACGCGGCGGCTGAGCGCTGGAACCAGGCCGTCCAGGAACGGATGCGTGCCATCGTCCGCTCGCTGGAAGAACGCGCCCTCCTCGATCCGCGTCCGGGCCGCACCGCCGACGAGGCCGCTGCCGAAGGCGGCCGCTCCCTCCCCGACCACGCCGCCGGACTGCGCGCCGCCGCCAGGGAGTTCGACGACGTCACATACGGCGGCCGGAGTGCCGACCGGCAGGCGTATCTGCGCTTGCGGGACCTCGACCTCGAACTGGAGCGCGCCAAGCCCCAACTCGCCGGCGCGTCCCAAGGAGCAGCCGGATGACAGGGGTTGCCCCCAGCTCCACGTCCATGTCCCCCACCGGCCGCCAGGTGTGGACCCGCACCCGCGGTCTGCTGCTGGCCCTGGTGATTCTCCTGGTGGCGGGCATCACCCTGGCCGCACTGCAATCCGGCGACCAGCACGGACGCCTCGACCCGCGCTCGGCCGACGGTCTGGGCAGCCGCGCCGTGGCCGAGATCCTCAAGGACGGCGGTGTCTCCACCCGTGTGGTCACCACTTTGGACGAGGCAACTGCCGCTACCGACATGAACACCACGCTTCTGGTGGCGACGCCCGACCTGCTGACGGACAGCCAACAGGAAACCCTGCGGGCGGCGACAGCAACCTCCGGCGGACGCACCGTGCTCGTCTCCGCCGGTGCCGCATCCGTCGAGACGCTGGCCCCCGGGGTGCGCGCCGACACCCCCGCCCCTGTCGCGGCCCGCGCTCCCCAGTGCTCCCTCCCGGCTGCGCGCAGAGCCGGCGACGCCGACCTCGGCGGCGAACGCTACGTCACCAAGACGCCTGGGACCGACGCCTGTTACCCGAGCGAGGGACTGCCCAGCCTCGTCAGGATCGATGACTCCGAAGGCGGCGACACTGTCCTGCTCGGTGCCGCCGACATCCTGTACAACGACCGCCTCGACCAGCGCGGCAACGCCTCGCTTGCGCTCCAGCTCCTCGGTTCCCGCCCTCATCTGGTCTGGTACCTCCCCTCGCTCACCGACGGCTCCGCCCCTCAGGACGGCACCGATGCAGACACCGACAGCACGTTCTTCGATCTGATCCCTTCGGGCTGGCTCTGGGGCACCCTCCAACTGACATTCGCCGCCGCCCTTGCAGCCATCTGGCGTGCCCGTCGCCTGGGCCCCCTCGTCACCGAACGGCTGCCGGTGGCCATCCGGGCATCCGAATCAACGCAGGGACGCGCCCGCCTCTACCGCAAGGTGAACGCCCGTGACCGCGCCGCCGCGGCACTGCGCTCCGCCACCCGCACCCGGCTCGCGCCGCTTCTCGGCGTCTCCGCCGCCGACGCCCACTCTCCCGAGGCGCTACTCCCCGCCGTCTCGGCGCGCCTGACCGCCGGCGACCGGGATCTCACCGCCCTGCTGTTCGGGCCGGCGCCGGCCGACGACACCGCACTTGTTCACCTGGCAGACCAACTCGACGCCCTCGAAAGAGAGGTACGCACCTCATGAGCGCCCCGACACCCGAGACAGCTGAGAGCTCGGACCGCGCCCGCGCTTCCCTGGAAGCCCTGCGCACCGAGATCGCCAAGGCCGTGGTCGGCCAGGATCCCGCTGTCACCGGACTCGTCGTGGCCCTGCTCTGCCGCGGCCATGTCCTTCTCGAAGGCGTACCCGGAGTCGCCAAGACTCTCCTGGTCCGAGCACTCGCGGCGTCACTCGAACTCGACACCAAGCGTGTCCAGTTCACCCCCGACCTCATGCCCAGCGATGTCACCGGCTCGCTCGTCTACGACGCCCGCACCGCAGAGTTCTCCTTCCAGCCCGGCCCCGTCTTCACCAACCTTCTGCTCGCCGACGAGATCAATCGCACGCCTCCCAAGACCCAGTCCTCGCTCCTCGAGGCGATGGAAGAGCGCCAGGTCACGGTGGACGGCACGCCCCGCATGCTTCCGGATCCCTTCCTGGTGGCGGCTACGCAGAACCCCGTGGAGTACGAGGGGACCTATCCCCTGCCTGAAGCCCAACTCGACCGCTTCCTGCTGAAGCTGACCGTGCCGCTGCCTTCGCGGGACGACGAGATCGGCGTGCTGACCCGTCACGCCGAAGGCTTCAATCCGCGCGACCTCCACGCAGCAGGAGTACGCCCCGTCGCCGGGCCCGCCGACCTGGAGGCGGCCCGGGCCGCCGTCGCCAAGACCTCGGTGTCCGCCGAGATCACCGGCTATGTCGTCGATATCTGTCGTGCCACCCGCGAGTCCCCCTCACTCAATCTCGGTGTGTCCCCCGAGGCGCTACGGCCCTGTTGTCCACCGCCCGCGCGTGGGCGTGGCTCACCGGCCGCGACTACGTCATCCCCGACGACGTGAAGGCGCTGGCCCTGCCGACACTGCGCCACCGGATCCAGCTCCGGCCGGAAGCGGAGATGGAGGGGGTCACTGCCGACTCCGTCATCACCGCGATCCTCAGCCACGTCCCCGTCCCCCGCTGAGGCCCCGACATGGCCCTCACCGGACGAACCGCACTGCTAGCCGCTCTCGGCTCTCTCCCCGTGGGCATCCTCGCGCCCAGCTGGACGGGGATGCTTGCTGTGAATGCGCCTCTCTCTTTGGCAATCTTGTGCGACTACGCCCTCGCCGCGCCAGTGCGAACGCTCCGATTCACCCGAAGCGGTGACACATCAGTTCGACTCGGCGAACGTGCTGACGTCCAGTTGACGATCACCAACCCCTCAGCGCGCCGCCTGAGCGCCGACCTTCGCGACGCATGGCCTCCCAGCAGTTGGGTCGCCGGCACCGAGCAAGCCGCATCCCGGCACAAGGTGGCCGTGCCCGCAGGTGAACGCCGTCGCATCACCACCACGCTGCGCCCAACACGCCGCGGCGACCGTCATGCCGAACGGGTCACCGTCCGGTCGTACGGCCCTCTCGGTCTCGCCGCCCGCCAGAGCAATCACAGCGTCCCCTGGACGGTCCGCGTCCTGCCGCCGTTCGCCAGCCGCAAACACCTGCCGTCCCGCCTGGCCCGTCTGCGAGAACTCGACGGCCGCACCAGTGTCCTGATCCGTGGGCAGGGGACGGAGTTCGACAGTCTTCGTGACTACGTGCCCGGCGACGACACCCGCTCCATCGACTGGCGGGCCACCGCCCGCCGGACAACCGTTGCCGTGCGCACCTGGCGCCCGGAACGCGACCGTCACATCCTCGTTGTGCTCGACACCGGCCGCACGTCCGCCGGCCGAGTGGGAGATGTCCCGCGTCTCGACGCGGCAATGGACGCGGCCCTGCTCCTCACCGCGCTTGCCTCGCGCGCCGGCGACCGGGTCGATCTCCTGGCATACGACCGTCGTGTCCGAGCCCAGGTGCAGGGGCGATCCGCGGGCGAACTCCTGCCCGCCATGGTCAACGCCCTCGCTCCCCTGGAGCCGGAGCTCGTCGAGACCGATGCGCGTGGCCTGAGTGCGGCGGCTCTCAAGAGCGCTCCGCGACGATCGCTGATCGTGCTGTTCACCGGCCTCGATGCCGCCCCCATCGAAGAGGGCCTGCTCCCGGTCCTGCCTCAGCTCACCCAACGGCACACCGTGCTCGTGGCCGCGGTGGCTGATCCGCATATCCAGGAGATGTCCGCGGCCCGTGGGGAAGTGGAGGCCGTCTACGACGCCGCGGCGGGTACGCAGTCCCAGGCTCAGCGGCGCCGAACAGCGGAGCAACTTCAGCGCCATGGCGTCATCGTCGTGGACGCGACCCCGGACAATCTCGCTCCGGCCCTCGCCGACGCCTATTTGGCCCTGAAAGCGGCCGGCAAGCTGTAGAGAGGCAGATGCGGAGCCCAAGGGCTTCCGCCCATTCAGCCCGGAACGCAGAAAGGCCCCGCACCAGAGGTGCGGGGCCTTCCCACAATGATTGTTCGGCGGCGTCCTACTCTCCCACAGGGTCCCCCCTGCAGTACCATCGGCGCTGAAAGGCTTAGCTTCCGGGTTCGGAATGTAACCGGGCGTTTCCCTAACGCAATGACCACCGAAACACTATGAAGATATCGATCCGGAACCCACACAGACGGGGGTTCGACAGTTCGTTACTTCAGAACTAACACAGTGGACGCGAGCAACTGAGGACAAGCCCTCGGCCTATTAGTACCGGTCAACTCCACCCATTACTGGGCTTCCATATCCGGCCTATCAACCCAGTCGTCTACTGGGAGCCTTACCCTCTCAAGGAGGTGGGAATACTCATCTCGAAGCAGGCTTCCCGCTTAGATGCTTTCAGCGGTTATCCCTCCCGAACGTAGCCAACCAGCCATGCCCTTGGCAGGACAACTGGCACACCAGAGGTTCGTCCGTCCCGGTCCTCTCGTACTAGGGACAGCCCTTCTCAATATTCCTACGCGCACAGCGGATAGGGACCGAACTGTCTCACGACGTTCTAAACCCAGCTCGCGTACCGCTTTAATGGGCGAACAGCCCAACCCTTGGGACCGACTCCAGCCCCAGGATGCGACGAGCCGACATCGAGGTGCCAAACCATCCCGTCGATATGGACTCTTGGGGAAGATCAGCCTGTTATCCCCGGGGTACCTTTTATCCGTTGAGCGACGGCGCTTCCACAAGCCACCGCCGGATCACTAGTCCCGACTTTCGTCCCTGCTCGACCCGTCGGTCTCACAGTCAAGCTCCCTTGTGCACTTACACTCAACACCTGATTGCCAACCAGGCTGAGGGAACCTTTGGGCGCCTCCGTTACTTTTTGGGAGGCAACCGCCCCAGTTAAACTACCCATCAGACACTGTCCCTGATCCGGATCACGGACCCAGGTTAGACATCCAGCACGACCAGAGTGGTATTTCAACGATGACTCCACAACCACTGGCGTGGCCGCTTCACAGTCTCCCACCTATCCTACACAAGCCGAACCGAACACCAATATCAAACTGTAGTAAAGGTCCCGGGGTCTTTCCGTCCTGCTGCGCGAAACGAGCATCTTTACTCGTAGTGCAATTTCACCGGGCCTATGGTTGAGACAGTCGAGAAGTCGTTACGCCATTCGTGCAGGTCGGAACTTACCCGACAAGGAATTTCGCTACCTTAGGATGGTTATAGTTACCACCGCCGTTTACTGGCGCTTAAGTTCTCAGCTTCGCACGCCCGAAAGCGTACTAACCGGTCCCCTTAACGTTCCAGCACCGGGCAGGCGTCAGTCCGTATACATCGCCTTACGGCTTCGCACGGACCTGTGTTTTTAGTAAACAGTCGCTTCTCGCTGGTCTCTGCGGCCACCCCCAGCTCGAGGAGCAAGTCCTCTCACCAGTGATGGCCCCCTTCTCCCGAAGTTACGGGGGCATTTTGCCGAGTTCCTTAACCATAGTTCACCCGAACGCCTCGGTATTCTCTACCTGACCACCTGAGTCGGTTTAGGGTACGGGCCGCCATGAAACTCGCTAGAGGCTTTTCTCGACAGCATAGGATCATCCACTTCACCACAATCGGCTCGGCATCAGGTCTCAGCCTCAATGTGTGACGGATTTGCCTATCACACGGCCTACACCCTTACCCCGGGACAACCACCGCCCGGGCTGGACTACCTTCCTGCGTCACCCCATCGCTTACCTACTACCACCTTGGATCGCCGGCTCCACCACTTTCCATTCCCCGAAGGGTCCGGAACGGCTTCACGGGCTTAGCATTAATGGGCTCGATATTGGGCGTTTCAAAGCGGGTACCGGAATATCAACCGGTTGTCCATCGACTACGCCTGTCGGCCTCGCCTTAGGTCCCGACTTACCCTGGGCAGATCAGCTTGACCCAGGAACCCTTAGTCAATCGGCGCACACGTTTCTCACGTGTGTATCGCTACTCATGCCTGCATTCTCACTCGTGAACCGTCCACCACTGCCTTCCGGCGCGGCTTCACCCGGCACACGACGCTCCCCTACCCATCCCAGCAGGCGTTGGCCCTATATGCTGGAATGACACGACTTCGGCGGTACGCTTGAGCCCCGCTACATTGTCGGCGCGGAATCACTTGACCAGTGAGCTATTACGCACTCTTTCAAGGGTGGCTGCTTCTAAGCCAACCTCCTGGTTGTCTCTGCGACTCCACATCCTTTCCCACTTAGCGTACGCTTAGGGGCCTTAGTCGATGCTCTGGGCTGTTTCCCTCTCGACCATGGAGCTTATCCCCCACAGTCTCACTGCCGTGCTCTCACTTACCGGCATTCGGAGTTTGGCTAAGGTCAGTAACCCGGTAGGGCCCATCGCCTATCCAGTGCTCTACCTCCGGCAAGAAACACACGACGCTGCACCTAAATGCATTTCGGGGAGAACCAGCTATCACGGAGTTTGATTGGCCTTTCACCCCTAACCACAGGTCATCCCCCAGGTTTTCAACCCTGGTGGGTTCGGTCCTCCACGACCTCTTACAGCCGCTTCAACCTGCCCATGGCTAGATCACTCCGCTTCGGGTCTTGAGCGCGCTACTATGTCGCCCTATTCGGACTCGCTTTCGCTACGGCTTCCCCACACGGGTTAACCTCGCAACACACCGCAAACTCGCAGGCTCATTCTTCAAAAGGCACGCAGTCACGACGCAAGGAACAAGTTCCTTGCGCGACGCTCCCACGGCTTGTAGGCACACGGTTTCAGGTACTATTTCACTCCGCTCCCGCGGTACTTTTCACCATTCCCTCACGGTACTATCCGCTATCGGTCACCAGGGAATATTTAGGCTTAACGGGTGGTCCCGCCAGATTCACACGGGATTTCTCGGGCCCCGTGCTACTTGGGTGTCTCTTAAACGAGCCGCATGAATTTCAGCTACGGGGGTCTTACCCTCTACGCCGGACCTTTCGCATGTCCTTCGCCTATCCATACGGTTTCTGACTCGTCTCACCGCCGGCAGACGATGATAAAGAGATCCCACAACCCCGCATGCGCAACCCCTGCCGGGTATCACACGCATACGGTTTGGCCTCATCCGGTTTCGCTCGCCACTACTCCCGGAATCACGGTTGTTTTCTCTTCCTGAGGGTACTGAGATGTTTCACTTCCCCTCGTTCCCTCCACACTGCCTATGTGTTCAGCAGCGGGTGACAGCCCATGACGACTGCCGGGTTTCCCCATTCGGAAACCCCCGGATCAAAGCCTGGTTGACGACTCCCCGGGGACTATCGTGGCCTCCCACGTCCTTCATCGGTTCCTGGTGCCAAGGCATCCACCGTGCGCCCTTAAAAACTTGGCCACAGATGCTCGCGTCCACTGTGCAGTTCTCAAGCAACGACCAGCCACCCACCACCCCGCTGAAGACAGCGAGTTCACTGGGGCCGGCATCGCGAAGGTTCAGACAACTTTCTGTCCGCACCCTCAGATACCCAACAGCGCGCCCGGCACGACCAGTCGAATCCTGTGTTCCACGCCGAAGCAGTACTAACAGTCATCATCTGAGCCGTGCCGAATAGTCAACGTTCCACCCATGAGCAACCAGCACCGGACATTCGCCGATGTACTGGCCTCTGACCAGATCCGAAGATCCGGTAAGAAGTGCTCCTTAGAAAGGAGGTGATCCAGCCGCACCTTCCGGTACGGCTACCTTGTTACGACTTCGTCCCAATCGCCAGTCCCACCTTCGACAGCTCCCTCCCACAAGGGGTTGGGCCACCGGCTTCGGGTGTTACCGACTTTCGTGACGTGACGGGCGGTGTGTACAAGGCCCGGGAACGTATTCACCGCAGCAATGCTGATCTGCGATTACTAGCAACTCCGACTTCATGGGGTCGAGTTGCAGACCCCAATCCGAACTGAGACCGGCTTTTTGAGATTCGCTCCGCCTCGCGGCATCGCAGCTCATTGTACCGGCCATTGTAGCACGTGTGCAGCCCAAGACATAAGGGGCATGATGACTTGACGTCGTCCCCACCTTCCTCCGAGTTGACCCCGGCAGTCTCCTGTGAGTCCCCATCACCCCGAAGGGCATGCTGGCAACACAGAACAAGGGTTGCGCTCGTTGCGGGACTTAACCCAACATCTCACGACACGAGCTGACGACAGCCATGCACCACCTGTCACCCGACCACAAGGGGGGCACCATCTCTGATGCTTTCCGGGCGATGTCAAGCCTTGGTAAGGTTCTTCGCGTTGCGTCGAATTAAGCCACATGCTCCGCTGCTTGTGCGGGCCCCCGTCAATTCCTTTGAGTTTTAGCCTTGCGGCCGTACTCCCCAGGCGGGGAACTTAATGCGTTAGCTGCGGCACCGACGACGTGGAATGTCGCCAACACCTAGTTCCCAACGTTTACGGCGTGGACTACCAGGGTATCTAATCCTGTTCGCTCCCCACGCTTTCGCTCCTCAGCGTCAGTAATGGCCCAGAGATCCGCCTTCGCCACCGGTGTTCCTCCTGATATCTGCGCATTTCACCGCTACACCAGGAATTCCGATCTCCCCTACCACACTCTAGCTAGCCCGTATCGAATGCAGACCCGGGGTTAAGCCCCGGGCTTTCACATCCGACGTGACAAGCCGCCTACGAGCTCTTTACGCCCAATAATTCCGGACAACGCTTGCGCCCTACGTATTACCGCGGCTGCTGGCACGTAGTTAGCCGGCGCTTCTTCTGCAGGTACCGTCACTTTCGCTTCTTCCCTGCTGAAAGAGGTTTACAACCCGAAGGCCGTCATCCCTCACGCGGCGTCGCTGCATCAGGCTTTCGCCCATTGTGCAATATTCCCCACTGCTGCCTCCCGTAGGAGTCTGGGCCGTGTCTCAGTCCCAGTGTGGCCGGTCGCCCTCTCAGGCCGGCTACCCGTCGTCGCCTTGGTAGGCCATCACCCCACCAACAAGCTGATAGGCCGCGGGCTCATCCTTCACCGCCGGAGCTTTCAACCCCTCCCCATGCAGGAAGGAGTGTTATCCGGTATTAGACCCCGTTTCCAGGGCTTGTCCCAGAGTGAAGGGCAGATTGCCCACGTGTTACTCACCCGTTCGCCACTAATCCACCCCGAAGGGCTTCATCGTTCGACTTGCATGTGTTAAGCACGCCGCCAGCGTTCGTCCTGAGCCAGGATCAAACTCTCCATGAATGTTTTCCCGTAATCGGGATGAACACCACAAGAGCGGAACAGTCGATCGGAATAAGACCGACTGTCCACAGCGTCCTCGCTGTGTCATTGCCTACCGATCCACAAGGGGCCGGCAGGACTTTCAAAGGAACCTCGCCATCCGAAGATGGACGGGGTATCAACATATCTGGCGTTGACTTTTGGCACGCTGTTGAGTTCTCAAGGAACGGACGCTTCCTTTGTACTCACCCTCTCGGGCTTTCCTCCGGGCGCTTCCCTTCGGTCTTGCGTTTCCAACCCTACCAGATTCTTTTTCCGTTCCGTTTCCGGTGGAATGTGAATCCGATGGCCGATTGGAGTGGCCTTTCGCCTTTCGGCTGCACCGACTTTATCAGAAGCATTTCGGCCGAGCTAATCAGCCTGAGTGATCCGGATAAGGAGTCGATTGGCTCTGCGGAAATTTGAATTTCCGTTGAGAGCGAGAGAGACGTTATCAACTGCTCTCGGCCTTGTCCAGTCCGAGGCAACCCTCAAAATCTACCTCCCCACATCTGCCGTGTCAACGGTTTTTGCGGGCGGAGAGGACAGTAGCAGGTCAGACGGGCCGGACGCACATCAGGCAGCGGCCGGGAGCTCGGCACTGCGGTCGGCCTCGTCGACGTCGCCCGTGTCGCCTGCCCGGGCCGCTCGTCCGCCCAGGACGTAGACGTATGCCAGGAAGGCCAGTTCAGCGACGATGCCGATGGTGATGCGGGCCCATGTCGGCAGGCCGGACGGGGTGACGAAGCCTTCGATCACGCCCGCCACGAAGAGCACCAGGGCCAGGCCGATGGCCATTCCGAGCGCGGCGCGCCCTTGCTGGGCGAGCGCCGTCCGGCGCGACAGAGGGCCGGGGTCGATGAGCGTCCAGCCCAGGCGTAGGCCCGTGCCCGCGGCGACGAAGACAGCGGTCAGTTCGAGAAGACCATGCGGCAGGACGAGGCCCAGGAACGTGTCGAGGCGGCCGGCGGAGGACATCAGGCCGATACCGACGCCCAGATTGAGCATGTTGAGGAACAGGATCCAGATCACCGGGAAGCACAGGAAGGCGCCGAGGGTGAGGCACATGGCGGCTGCCCGCGCGTTGTTCGTCCAGACCTGGGCGGCGAAGGAGGCCGCGGGGTGGCTGGAGTAGTACGTCTCGTACTCGCCACCAGGTTGTGTGAGCCGGCGCAGCTCCTCGGGGGCGGCGATCGCCGACTGGACCTCGGGGTGGGCGCCGATCCACCAGCCGATGATCGCGGCGAGGAGGGTGGAGAGCACGGCGGTCGGTATCCACCAGTGGCGGGAGCGGTAGACGGCCGCCGGGAATCCGGCGGTGACGAAGCGGACCGCGTCGCGCCATGTCGCTCGCCGGGTTCCGGTGACCGTGGAGCGGGCGCGAGCGACGAGCTGCGTGAGGCGGCCGGTGAGTACCGGGTCGGGGGCGCTCGACTGTATGAGGGACAGATGCGTGGCGGCGCGCTGGTAGAGCGCGACGAGTTCGTCCGCTTCGGCACCCGTGAGTCGTCGGCCTCGGCGCAGTAGGTGGTCCAGGCGGTCCCACTCGGCACGGTGGGCGGTCACGAAGACATCGAGGTCCATGGTCGGCTGCTGCTCCAGGCACTGGGTGCGTACGGTTCGTACTACTGCGGCGCGCTGCGGATCAGCTTGGCAGACTGATGAAGCAAGGGGCAGGGACGGTCGACGGCGGAGGGCGGCAGCGGTGAGTGCGCTAGTGACGGGGGACGCGGTCGTACTGGGGCTGCAGTCGGCGAAACTGCCGAGTCGAGCACTCGCCATTGTGATCGACCTGGTGGTCGTGTGCGCCGCCTACCTGTTCATTTCCATAGGCCTCGCCGTGGCGACGGCCTCGCTGGACGAGGCAGCCGTCATGGCGGTGTCGATCGCAACATTCCTATTGGTCCTGGTGGGTGCGCCGATAGCCGTGGAGACCCTGAGTCACGGGCGCTCGCTGGGGAAGCTCGCCTGTGGACTGCGGGTCGTGCGCGATGACGGCGGGCCGATCCGGTTCCGTCACGCGCTGGTACGCGGGGCGATGGGAGTGGTCGAGATCCTGATGTCGTTCGGGGTCATCGCGTGTATCGCGTCGCTGGTGTCGGCGCGGGGCCGGCGCATCGGTGATGTGTTCGCGGGGACGCTGGTCGTACGGGAGCGGGTGCCCGCCACACGCGGGAATGTCCTGCCGCCTCCGCCGCCGTGGCTCGTGGGCCGCTTCGCGGAGTTGGACCTGTCGGCGGTGCCCGATCACCTGTGGCTGGCCATACGGCAGTACCTGACGCGGATGCGCCAGTTGGACCCGGCGGTGAGCTGGTCGATGGCGGACCGGCTGGCAGGTGACCTCGCCGAACGTACGGGGGCGCCCGCGCCGCAGGGTGTGCCTCCGGCCGCCTATCTGGCCGCTGTGGTGAACGAGCGGCAGGCCCGGGATGCGCGACGCGCCTTCGGGGCGGGGGGCGTTGGAGGTGACCCGATGACCGGCGCCGGCCAGATGCAGGCGGCGACACCCGGTTTCGTCGCTCCGGCCACCGGAGTCAGTGGCGGTTCTGGTGCGGGTGCGGCAACGGGGAGCGCTGTGAGCCCTGGTGCAGGCTGGACCATCGGTGCCAGTGACACTGCCGGTTCTCAGGCGACGCCCGTGGCGCTTGGGCCGGCAAAGGAAGTCCATCCCCGCACCCCGCCCGAGCCGAACCGCGGTACCGGTGACCGCGCCGATGGCGGCGCACCGCAGTCGACGGGCTTCGCGCCACCCGCATAGGGGCAGGCAACCCGGCCGGAAGCAGCTACCGAGGCGGCCACGGCGGGCCTCCAGAGCCCTGCCTGTGATCGCTCGTCAGGGCAGGACCGACGGCGGTGTCTCGAGGTCCTCGAGTTCGATGCCGGGCGCCGCGAGAACCACGTCCCCCGCGATGTGGACTGCGTGCTGTTCCCCCGTGTCCAGGGCGCTGACCTGGTATTCGTCCACGGTCAGAGGGCCGTTGTCAGTGGCATGCGCTTCACTCTTCACCAGGGCCCAGGACTGATCCACCGTGCGGGGGGCGAGGACTGGATCCGTGAAGGCGACCAGGCGGACGCGCGTCGCCGGGGAGCCGGGGGTGAGGTGCAGAAGGCGGGCGGTCGCGATGAGAAAGGCGGGGGAAGTGCCGGTGAAGGCGTGGGCGCGGACATTGCCTTCGGTGGCATGAGTGCCGGTGGGGTCGGTGCGTACCCAGGTGACGCCGTCGAGCGCGGCGCCACGAACCTGCCAGCTGGATGCGTGGAGTTCGAGGCGGATGGGACGGCCGAGTTCGTCGAGGGCGAGGTCGACGGAGCCGGCGTGGTCGCCGGAGGGGGTGGTGATCTGCGAGACGTAGCGCCAGCCGGACGGGCCGGGGGCGCATTGGAAGTGTTCGTTGCCGAGGGGGGTGTGATCGTGCGGATCGTGAAGCGAATAGCGGCCGCGGGGCATGGGGGCGTCGGTGTCCTTGGGCGGTGAGGCTCGTGCCGGAGAGCCGGAGCCGTTCGGGGAGCGTACGGGGCAGGCCCCCGACACGGGGGTGCGGGGGCCTGCCTGGTGCCGCTGCCGGCTGTGCTGTCTGTTGGCCACTGACTGCTGACCGCCACAGACGGCGGGTGGTGTGACGGCCACCTGTCGCGAGGCTGTCCGACCGCCGTCGGCCACCTGTGGCGGAGGCTGTCACGCTGCCGCGCGCCGGAAAGCTGTCCGACGGCCGTCGGCCGGCCCCGTCGCTCAGGTCCGACCGACGGCCGACTGTCCGCCTGCGCCATCCAGGGGGCAGCCGGCCGGGGTCGGCAGACGATCAGTAGCGGTAGTGGTCCGACTTGTACGGGCCCTCGACCTGCACACCGATGTACGAGGCCTGCTCGGGGCGGAGCGTCGTGAGCTTCACACCGAGAGCGTCCAGGTGCAGCCGGGCGACCTTCTCGTCGAGGTGCTTCGGCAGCACGTAGACGTCGGTCGGGTACTCCTGCGGCTTGGTGAAGAGCTCGATCTGCGCCAGGGTCTGGTCGGCGAAGCTGTTGGACATCACGAACGAGGGGTGGCCCGTCGCGTTGCCCAGGTTCAGCAGACGGCCCTCCGACAGCACGATGATGACCTTGCCGTCGGGGAACTTCCAGGTGTGGACCTGGGGCTTGACCTCGTCCTTGACGATGCCCGGGATCTGCGCCAGGCCGGCCATGTCGATCTCGTTGTCGAAGTGGCCAATGTTCCCGACGATGGCCTGGTGCTTCATCTTGGCCATGTCGGCGGCCATGATGATGTCCTTGTTGCCCGTGGTGGTGATGAACAGGTCGGCCGTGCCGACGACCTCGTCGAGCGTGGTGACCTGGTAGCCGTCCATCGCCGCCTGGAGGGCGCAGATGGGGTCGATCTCGGTGATGATCACGCGGGCGCCCTGGCCGCGGAGGGACTCCGCGCAGCCCTTGCCGACGTCGCCGTAGCCGCAGATGACCGCGACCTTGCCGCCGATCAGGACGTCGGTGGCGCGGTTGATGCCGTCGACGAGCGAGTGGCGGCAGCCGTACTTGTTGTCGAACTTGGACTTGGTGACCGCGTCGTTGACGTTGATCGCCGGGAAGAGGAGGGTGCCGTCGCGGTGCATCTCGTACAGACGGTGAACACCGGTGGTGGTCTCTTCGGTGACGCCACGGATCTCGGACGCCAGGCGGGTCCACTTCTGCGGGTCCTCGGAGAGGGTGCGGTTCAGCAGGCGGAGGATGTAGGCGTACTCCTCGCTGTCCGCAGTGGCCGGGTCGGGGGCCTCGCCGGCCTTCTCGAACTCGACGCCCTTGTGGACCAGGAGCGTGGCGTCACCGCCGTCGTCGAGGATCATGTTCGGACCGCCGGTGGGCGTGCCGGGCCAGGTCAGCGCCTGCTCCGTGCACCACCAGTACTCCTCCAGCGTCTCGCCCTTCCAGGCGAAGACCGGGACGCCCGCGGGGCTGTCCGGCGTGCCGTTGGGGCCGACCGCGATCGCGGCGGCGGCGTGGTCCTGGGTGGAGAAGATGTTGCAGGACGCCCAGCGGACCTCGGCGCCGAGGGCGACCAGGGTCTCGATGAGGACGGCGGTCTGCACGGTCATGTGCAGCGAGCCGGTGATGCGGGCGCCGGCGAGCGGCTGCTGCTCGGCGTACTCCTTGCGGATCGACATCAGGCCGGGCATCTCGTGCTCGGCGAGGGTGATCTCCTTGCGGCCGAAGTCGGCGAGCGAAAGGTCGGCGACCTTGAAGTCCTGGCCGGTGGCGACAGTCGTCATGGGCGAGCTGCTCCTCGTGGTGTGGGTCGAGGTGGGTACGGCTGGCTCTGCGGCGGCGGACACAGGAATGCCCGGGCCACTCGCAGCGCAGTCCGTCGGAGGCCCTCTCTCCCTCGGTCGGTCCGCGAGGACCGCCCGACCGCCATCAGCAGCGACGTCTGAGTCTGGTCACGAATCTACACCGATCCCTGCGGTCGACCCCAGCCCGCCTCGGGGCGCCCCAGGGCGGGATTCGGCCACATCCCAGGGCTCTTGTCCCTTAAGTGCCGGGCCACCAGGGCTTTTGATGTGGCGCAAACGTGTTGCACGATGCTGCGGGATCGGGAATCTGCACGATCTGCGCCACAAGCGTTAGGAGAAACACGTGACCAGTCCGGAGAGCGAGAAGCGGAAGGTCAGGCTTCTCGCGGTGACCGCCTGTCCGACCGGCATCGCGCACACCTACATGGCCGCGGAGAAGCTGGCACAGGCCGCGGAGGCGCTCGGCGTCGAGATCAAGGTGGAGACGCAGGGCTCCATCGGCGCCGAGAACGTCCTGACTGACAACGATGTCAGAAACGCTGACGGCATCATCATCGCCGCCGACAAGGATGTGGACCGCAGCCGTTTCGTGGGCAAGAAGGTGCTGGCCGTCGGGGTGGCCGAGGGAATCCACCACCCGGGGAGTCTCATCGAGCAGGTGCAGAGCGCGCCCGTGCAGACCGCGGACGGCGGCAGTGGCGGTGCTCCGGCAGTCGGCACATCCGGGGCGGCCGGGGGCGGCAAGGAGCGCAGCATCGTCTACAAGGCGCTGATGAACGGCGTCTCGTACATGATCCCGTTCGTGGTTGTCGGCGGACTGCTCATCGCGATATCCCTCGCCCTCGGCGGTGACGCGACGGCCAAGGGCTACGCGATCCCCAAGGGGACGTTCTGGGCGGATGTGTTCGCCGTCGGTGTCGTCGGCTTCGAGCTGATGATCCCGATCCTGTCCGGATACATCGCCTACGCGATCGCCGACAGGCCCGCGCTGGTGCCGGGCATGATCGGTGGCTGGATCGCCGGGCACGGGGAGTTCTACGACTCCGAGGCGGGCGCCGGGTTCATCGGTGCCATCGTCACCGGGTTCCTGGCCGGATATCTGGTCCTGTGGATCAAGAAGGTCAAGGTCCCCAAGTTCGCGCAGCCGATCATGCCGATCATCGTGATCCCGATCGTGGCGACGACGGCGCTGAGTCTGTTCTTCATCTACGTCATCGGCGAACCCATCGCCTGGGTGTTCACCCATCTCACCGACTGGCTGAGCGGGATGACCGGAAGCAGTGCGGTACTGCTGGGTGCGCTGCTGGGGCTCATGATCGCGTTCGACATGGGCGGGCCGGTCAACAAGACCGCGTTCCTCTTCGGCGCCGGGCTCATCGCGACCGGCAACCAGACGGTCATGGGCATGTGCGCCGCGGCGATCCCGGTGATGCCGCTGGGTCAGGGGCTCGCCACGCTGATACGGCGCAGGCTCTACTCGCAGCAGGAGCGCGAGACCGGTATGGCGGCGCTGTTCATGGGCGTGTTCGGCATCTCCGAGGGCGCGATTCCGTTCGCGGCCGCCCGGCCGGCACAGGTGATCCCGGCGAACATGCTCGGTGGTGCGGTGGCCGGCGCGATCGCCGGTGTCGCCTCGGTCGAGGACGCGGTCCCGCACGGCGGACCGATCGTGGCGGTGCTCGGGGCGATCGGCGGGGTGCCGATGTTCTTCCTCGCCGTGGCCGTCGGCACCCTCGTCACGGCGATCACGACGAATGCGCTGATCGACATCAAGGAGCGCGGCAACCGCGGTGCGGACGCACTCGCGACCGCGGGAGCCGGAGCCGCGTCCGCGACGGGAACCGGGCCTCTCGTACCCGAGCCGGTGCTCGCCGGCGCCGGGACGGGCGCCGGCACCGCGGCCGTACTCACGAAGGCACCTGCCGCTCCCCCGGCGGCCTCCGGCGCCACCGAGCCCCAGGCCGAGCCCGAGGCTGCGACCCAGGCCGAGAATGCGGCTGAGCCCCAGCCCGAGCTCCTGGCCGAGACCGCAGCGGCCGGCGACGAGGTGCTGTCGGGGTATCTCACCGGGCAGACCGTGAAGGTGCGGCTGGAGGCCGGGACCAAGGACGCTGCCATCCGCGAGATGGCCGCGATGCTCGCCACCACCGGGAAGGTCGCCGACCTGGAGGCGCTGGTGGCGGCGGCATTCGCCCGTGAGGACCAGGGCTCCACCGGGCTCGGCGAGGAGATCGCCATTCCGCACGCCAAGACCGATGCGGTCACGGCCCCGGTGGTCGGGTTCGCCCGGTCCGCCGAGGGCGTGGAGTGGGGTTCGCTCGACGGTACGCAGGCCAAGTTGATCTTCATGATCACGGTGCCGGAGGCGGCCGCGGGCGACGAACACCTGCGGATCCTCGCGATGCTCTCGCGCAAGCTGATGGACATCGGCTTCCGCGAGCGGCTGTCGGCCGCGCCCGACGAGGCGGCAGTCCTCGCGGTGTTGCGCGAAGTTCAGTAGCCGTACGCCTGCCGGCACAGGTGCGTGCAGGAGCAGGCCCTAGGCATGACTCAGGGCCATGCACCCCGGGCCCCGCGCGAGCATCGCGCGGGGCCCGGGGCTGTACGGGCCGGGGTGGCGACGTGGGGGGACCTCATGACGGCGAGGCGGTCGAGGCGCGGTCTGTGTATGGCCGCTTTAGTACTGCTGGCGCTGGGCCTGCTGGGGACAACGGGAACGCTGGTACCGCTCATGGGGTACTCGGTGCGCGCGGCGAGCGGCGATTCGATGACGCCCGGCCATGCGCAGGGCGACCTCGTCTTCTTCGAGGAGGCGGGGCCCGATGAGGTACGGCGTGGCGACATCGTCCTGTTCCGCGCTCCGGTTCCCGTCGGGCAGGAGACGATGAAGCGGGTGATGGGCGTCGGCGGGGACACCGTCGCCTGCTGCGACAGCGGTGAGCGCGTCACCGTGAACGGGAAGCCGCTGCGAGAGCCGTATCTCAGGGACGGGGACGCGGTCGGCGGTGCGCCTCCGTACGACGTGAAGGTGCCGGACGGGCAGGTCTTCCTGCTCGGGGACAACCGTATGGATTCCCTCGACTCACGCTTCTTCGAAGGCGGCGGCACGGTGCCGGTGGCGGCGGTGAAGGGCCGCGCGGACGACACCGCCGTGCCGATGCTGCTGGTCGCGGGTGTCGTGATCTCGGGCCTGGCCCTTCTGACAGGAGCAGGCCTCGGGCTGTCCGGCTGGGTAGCGGGGCGACGTCGTGCACGGGCGGCCGGGCAGTTCCCCGCGCGGCCTCCGGGCGCCCCGCCGACTGCCCCGGCCCGACCGACCGGCAGGCGATGAGGTGAGCAACGGCAGGGCCCCCGGACCATGTGGTCCGGGGGCCCTGCTCTGCGTATGCAGGATGCCGTTCGCGTGCCTGAGGCGTCAGTGCGCGCCGTCCGGGGCCGGGCTGCCGCCCGGGGACTTCGCCGGGTTCACGCCCGCTTCGGCCGCCGCAGCGTCGTAGATGTCCGGCTCCAGATAGATCACGCGGGCGATCGGGACGGCGGCGCGGATGCGGTCCTCGGCGGCGTTGATCGCGTGGGCGATCTCCGTGGCCGTGCCGTCGTGCTCCACCGCGACCTTCGCCGCGACCAGAAGCTCCTCGGGACCGAGGTGAAGCGTGCGCATGTGGATGATGCCCGTGACCACCTGGCCGTCCACGAGGGCTTCCTTGATCTTCTCGACGTCCTCGACGCCGGCCGCCTCACCCAGCAGGAGCGACTTCGTCTCCGCGGCCAGGACGATCGCGATGACGATCAGCAGGACACCGATGCAGAGTGTGCCGATGCCGTCCCACACGCCGTTGCCCGTGCCCAGGGCGAGACCCACGCCGCCGAGCGCCAGGAACAGACCGACCAGCGCGCCCAGGTCCTCCAGCAGGACGACCGGGAGCTCGGGCGCCTTGGCCCGGCGCACGAACTGCGTCCAGGACAGCGCCCCGCGGATCGCGTTGGACTCCTTGATGGCCGTACGGAAGGAGAACGTCTCGGCGATGATCGCGAAGATGAGGACGCCGACCGGCCAGTACCAGGCCTCGATCGGGTGCGGGTGCTTGATCTTCTCGTAGCCCTCGTAGATCGCGAACATGCCGCCGACCGAGAAGAGGACGATAGAGACGAGGAAGGCGTAGATGTAGCGCTCACGGCCGTAGCCGAAGGGGTGTTGCGGGGTCGCCTCGCGCTGGGCCTTCTTGCCGCCGAGGAGCAGCAGTCCCTGGTTGCCGGAGTCGGCGAGCGAGTGGACGCTTTCGGCGAGCATCGACGACGAGCCGCTGAACAGGAACGCCACGAACTTCGCTACCGCGATTGCGAGGTTGGCGGCCAGTGCCGCAACGATCGCCTTGGTTCCGCCTGACGCGCTCATGTGTGCGGGATGTCCCTTCGTCCTGACGTCGGTCGCCGGTTCGGTCTTTGCCCGGTCTTTGCGGTGCGCCATTGTTGCAGCACCGGAAGGCGGGCCGGCGTCAGACCACCACAGTGGCGCGGAAGAGGGTTCCGGTACCGCCCCTGGTGCCCGCGATCTCCGTCTTGTCACCAGCGGGGACGAACACGGACTCCCCCGGTGCGAGGGCCAGTTCGCCGACGGTGACACCCCCCGCGGTGCAGAGCAGGATCTGCGGGGTGGGCGCGGTGATGTCGCGTGCGGCCGCTCCCGGCGCGAGGACGAAACGGGAGAGCCGGAACTCGTCGGTGGGGGTGTCGTACAGCTCCTCGCCGGACGGGGAGGCCTCCGGGCGCAGTACGCCGGGGTCGCCCGCCTCGAAGCGGACGATGCGCAGCAGTTCGGGGACGTCCACGTGCTTGGGGGTCAGTCCGCAGCGCAGGACGTTGTCGGAGTTGGCCATGATCTCGACGCCGAGTCCGTCGAGATACGCGTGCGGAACCCCGGCGCCGAGGAACAGGGCCTCACCGGGCTGCAGTTGGACGTGGTTGAGCAGCATCGCGGCAATGACGCCCGGGTCGCCCGGGTAGTGGTGGGCGATGGCGGCGTACGGGATGTAGGGACCGCCGAGCCGTTCCGCGGAGAGCGCGGCCGCGTGGACCGTCTTCGTCATCTCCTCGGGGTCGGCGGTCAGCACCGCGGTCAGGACCTCGCGGAGCGCGGACTCCTCCGGGCGGGCGTGCAGCAGGTCGACGTACGGCTCGAGCGTGTCGACGCCGAGGCCGGCGAGCAGTGCCGCGGCCTCCAGCGGGTCCCGGAATCCGCACAGCCCGTCGAACGGCGTGAGCGCGCAGATCAGTTCGGGCTTGTGGTTGGCGTCCTTGTAGTTGCGGTGCGGGGCGTCGACCGGGACGCCCGCGCTCTCCTCGGCCGCGTAGCCCGCCTTCGCCTGTTCGAGGTTCGGGTGCACCTGGAGGGAGAGCGGGGCGCCCGCGGCGAGGATCTTGAGGAGGAAGGGGAGACGCGGGCCGAACTTCTCGACGGCCGCGCTGCCGAGTTCGCCGGCCGGGTCGGCGGCGATCACGTCCGACAGCGCGCGCTCACCCGCCTCCCTGGCGAGACGGGACGGAGCTCCCGGGTGGGCGCCCATCCACATCTCGGCCTGCGGCTCGCCGGTGGGTTCGATGCCGAGCAGCTCCGGGATCGCGGTCGTGGATCCCCAGGCGTAGGGGCGCACGGTGTTGGCGAGGCGGTCCATGATCTTTCGGCTTCTCCCTGCTTCATTGCTGTACTGCGGTGGTGCGGTGGTGCGGTGGTGCGGTGAAACGGTCGTGCGGTCGTGCGGTCGTGCGGTCGTGCGGTCGTGCGGTCGTGCGGTCGTGCTACGCAGGGTGGCCCAGCGCCGCGAGCGCCAGGTAAACAGCGGCGAAATCGGTGACGGCGAGGAGCTCGGCGATCGATTCGAGTTCCGAGCCCTCCTCGGGTTCCAGCTCGCTGATGGGGGTGTCGTGGCTGAGCGCCAGTTCACGCGCCGCGGGAGCCGCGGTCAGACCGCCCACGGGCCGGTCGCGCAGCAGGACGACCCGGGCGCGCAACGCCTGCGGCTCGTCCACACGGTCGCGGAAGAAGTCGTCCGGGTCGGCGCCCGCGGCGAAGTCGCTGACGAGGAGCCCGCCGTGCGCCGGGAGCGCTTCGGGCAGTTCGGCGGCGAGCGCGGGACAGCCGGCCAGCTCGGCCAGTACGGCGGCGAACCGACGGCCCACCGGCGCCGCTCCCCCGCCTTCCGTCCAGACCAGCGGAAGGCTGTCGGCGAGCTCGGCGGCGAGCGTCTTGGCCGGATTGCTGTACGTGGCGATCGCCGGGCCGCAGCGCTCGGCGGTGCGGTCCAGACGTTCCGCGACCTTCTCCAGGATCTCCGCCGGGGCCTCCAGCAGTCCGACCCGGTCGAGCAGGGCCAGCAGCGGGGTGAACAGCGCCCACAGCGCGCCGGGGCTCGCCGCCTGCGTCTCCTCGTAGAGCTCGTGCGGGGCGGTGGCCATCGGGACGACCATGCCGTGCGTACCGTCGACGGCCTCGGCGAGCGGGGAGTTGCGCGGGGCGACGGCGACGACGGTGGCACCCCGGCGGTACGCCTGTTCCGCGAGGAGCGCGAGTCCCGGTTCGCTGCCGTCGGTGGTGGCGATGAGCAGCAGGTCCACCGAGCCGGCCCAGCCGGGGAGCGCCCAGCGCAGCGCGCCGGCCGCGGGTGCGACACCGGTGGGATGCAGGCGGGTGACGGGGGCGAACGCACCGGCGAGTGCGCCGATCAGATCGGCGACTCCGGTGGCGGCATGTCCGGGTCCTGCCACGAGGACGGCACGGGGCCGGCCCTCGGGCTTCAGCTCGGAGATGCCGGCCTCGGCAGCGTGCCGGGCGGCGGTGCGGACCCGCGCCCCGGCCTCGGCGGCGCCACGGAGCAGTCCTCGGCGATCGGCACGGGCCAGGGCTTCCGGATCGTCGAGGAGCGACTCGTCGAGCATGGGATGGGGTCTCCGATCGCCGTGCGGTGATGGGTCAGGCGGGGCGGCGTGCTTCGTCGACGAGAAGGACGGGGATGCCGTCGCGTACGGGGTAGGCCAGGCCGCAATCCTTGCCGGTGCAGATCAGCTCGGGGGTCTCCTCCGCCGTGCTGTCGCCGAGCGGTGCGTGGCAGGCCGGACAGGCGAGGATCTCCAGGAGACCGGCTTCGAGCGGCATGTGTGAGGTTCCCTTCGGGGGCGGACCATGTGCGGCGGTCGCCGAACACGCGGTCGCGGTCATGCGGATTGGGCCACGTCAGCGTACCGCCGGGGGGCGGGGTGCGGCGCGTTCTGGGGGTGAAGGTGCGGGCCGCGTACGGGCGCCGCCGCCGGCGGCTCACGGCCGCCGTGCGGGGCGCCGCGTCTCGTACCCACCCGGCACGCACCGCCCGACCGTGCCGGGCACCGCGCGCCGCACCCCTGCGTACGCCGCGCCCCGGACTTCCGCCTCAGCTCTCCCGCACCAGCCCCAGGACCTCGTCCCGCACCTTCGCCATCGTGGCCTCGTCCCGTGCCTCCACATTCAGGCGCAGCAGCGGTTCCGTGTTCGAGGGGCGGAGGTTGAACCACCAGTCGTCGGCCGACACCGTGAGGCCGTCCAGTTCGTCCGTCGTCACGCCGGGGCGCTGCGTGAATTCCGCCTTCACCGCCGCGGTGCGGCCCGCCTGGTCCGCGACCGTGGAGTTGATCTCGCCGGAGCCGCGGTAGCGGTCGTACTGCGCGACGAGCGCGGAGAGCGGGCCGTCCTGGGAGCCGAGCGCGGCCAGGACGTGCAGGGCCGCGAGCATGCCGGTGTCCGCGTTCCAGAAGTCCCGGAAGTAGTAGTGCGCCGAGTGCTCACCGCCGAAGATCGCTCCCGTGTGCGCCATCTCCTGCTTGATGAAGGAGTGGCCGACCCGGGTGCGGACCGGCTTGCCGCCGTTCTCGCGGACGACCTCGGGGACCGACCAGGACGTGATCAGGTTGTGGATCACCGTGCCGCCGGGGTGCTTCGCCAGTTCCCGGGCCGCGACGAGTGCCGTGATCGCGGACGGGGAGATGCCCTCGCCGCGCTCGTCGACGACGAAGCAGCGGTCGGCGTCCCCGTCGAAGGCGATGCCGAGGTCGGCGCCTTCGAGCCGGACGCGTTCCTGGAGGTCGACGATGTTCGCCGGGTCCAGCGGGTTCGCCTCGTGGTTGGGGAAGGTGCCGTCCAGTTCGAAGTACATCGGGACGAGGGTGAGGGGCAGGGACGCGAAGACGGTGGGGACGGTGTGGCCGCCCATCCCGTTGCCCGCGTCCACGACGACCTTCAGCGGGCGCATCGCGGAGAGGTCCACGAGCGACAGCAGGTGGGCGGCGTAGTCGGTCAGGGTGTCCCGCTCGGTCACCGTGCCGGGCGAGGCCGCCGGGGCCGGGGCGCCCTCCGCCGACCACTGCTCGGCCAGCGCGCGGATGTCCGCGAGGCCGGTGTCCTGGCCGACCGGGGCCGCGCCGGCCCGGCACATCTTGATGCCGTTGTACTGCGCGGGATTGTGCGAGGCGGTGAACATGGCCCCGGGCAGGTCGTAGTGCCCGGACGCGAAGTACAGCTGGTCCGTCGAGCAGAGCCCGATCAGGGTGACGTCGGCGCCGCGGGCCGCCGCGCCGCGGGCGAAGGCGCCCGACAGCCCGGGTGACGTGGGGCGCATGTCATGGCCGACGACGATCGCTTCCGCGCCCGTCACCTGTACGAAGGCGGCCCCGAACAGCTCGGCCAGCGCCTCGTCCCACTGGTCCGGCACCACCCCGCGGACGTCGTATGCCTTGACGATCTGCGACAGATCAGCGGTCACGGGCCATCCTCCTGAAAGTCTCTGCGGTCGCATCAAACTACCCGCACAAACTAAGGCAGCATCCAGCCCAGTACCGCGGTGCTCTGCGCGGTCACGATCAGGCACATGACCAGGAGCAGTCCCAGGCTCCACGGCAGCACCTTGCGCAGGAGATCGCCCTCCTTGCCCGCGAGCCCCACGGCCGCGCAGGCGATCGTCAGATTCTGCGGGGAGATCATCTTGCCGAGCACTCCGCCGGAGCTGTTGGCCGCCGCGAGCAGTTCCGGCGACAGTCCGGACTCGCGTGCCGCCGACACCTGGAGTGCGCCGAAGAGCGCGTTCGCGGAGGTGTCCGAGCCCGAGACGGCGACGCCGAACCAGCCCAGTACGGGCGACAGGAACGCGAGCCCGGCACCCGCAGCGGCGACGAACTGGCCGATGGTGGCGGCCTGCCCGGACAGGTTCATCACATACGCGAGGGCCAGGACGGAGATCACCGTGAGGATCGCGAACCGCAGCTCGCGCACGGTCGCCAGCCACTCGCGCGCCGCGTCCGCCGCCCGTACGCCGAGGACGACGGCGGTCAGCGCTCCGGCCAGGAGCACCAGCGTCCCGCCGGTGGCGATCAGCGGCAGGGTGAACTCGTTGGCTCCGACCGGCTTCCCCTCCGGGTCCGCCACCTGCAGCAGGGGCCAGTCGAAGATCTGCGTCGCCTGCGCGAGCAGCCGTTTGACCGGCGGGATCTGGGCGATCGAGAAGATCACGACGATGAGCGCGTACGGGGCGTAGGCGCGCACCACTTCCCGGCGGGGGTCCTCGCGGTCGAGCTCCTCGCTGCGTACGCCGGTCAGTACGGCCGCCCGCACCGGCTCCTCGGCGGGCCTGCGTGCGCCCGGTACGGCGATCAGGGCGGCCGCGCCCGCCAAGGCGGCGGCGATGTCCGCGAGTTGGGCCGAGACGTAGTTGGCCGCCGCGAACTGGGCCACGGCAAAGGCGACTCCGCAGGCGAGGGCGGGCACCCAGGTCTCCCGCAGCCCCCTCCGCCCGTCGACGAGGTAGACCAGCACCAGCGGCACGACGAGGGCGAGCAACGGTGTCTGCCGGCCGACCACCGCGGCGACCGTGTCCAGTGGCAGGCCGGTGACCTGGGCGAGCGTCACCACGGGGGTGCCCATGGCGCCGAAGGCCACGGGAGCGGTGTTGGCGACGAGGGAGACGACCGCCGCCTTCACCGGGTCGAAGCCGAGCGCGACGAGCATCACCGAGCAGATGGCGACGGGGGCGCCGAATCCGGCGAGCGCTTCGAGCAGTGCCCCGAAGCAGAAGGCGATCACCAAGGCCTGGATGCGCGGATCGTCGGAGAGCCGGCCGAAGGAGCGGCGCAGGATGTCGAAGTGCTGGGTGCGGACCGTCATCCGGTACACCCACAGGGCGTTGACGACGATCCACATGATGGGGAAGAGCCCGAAGAGCACTCCCTGCGCCCCGGCCGAGAGTGTCTGGCCCAGCGGCATCGTGAAGGCGGCCCAGGCGACCAGCACGGCGACGGCGAGGCCGATCAGTCCGGCGAGGTGGGCTCTCATGCGCACGGCACCGAGGAGCACCAGGACGGTGACCAGCGGGAGGGCTGCGACGAGGGCGGACAGGGCGAGCGAGTTGCCGACGGGTTCCAGGTCCTGCACGAACACGACAGACCCACCTCCGGATTCCGTGATGCGGAAAGCGATCTCTCACCGACCCAAGGAATGGTCGTGTCCCCGACAAGCGGAGGTCAATGGTCCGCACAGGGATTCGTTCGGCTTTCAAGGAATCTGGCGCAGGTTCCCCCGGGCGGACAGCCGCGGAGGTACCTCCGGCGCCCGGCAGAGATGCAGGTCGGCGGGCAGCCGCAGAGGTGTCTCCGGCGCTCCCGGCGAGCGGCGTGCTCAGTCCTGCCCGTACCGCGGGTCCACGGACTCCGGCGCCAGCCCGAGCAGCTCCGCGACCTGCTCCACCACGACCTCGTGCACCAGCAGCGCGCGCTCGTCGCGGTTCTTCGTGCGGATCTCCACCGGGCGCCGGTAGACCACGATCCGGGCGGGCCGTCCCTTGTCCGCGGGCGCCGAGGCACCCAGCGGAACCGCCTCGTCCGGCGCTCCCGGCACGTCCAGCACCAGAAAGTCGACCTCGGCCAGCTGCGGCCAGCGCCGCTCCAGTCGCTCCATCGAGTCCTGCACCAGGTCACGGAACGATTCGGCCCGGCTCGCCGCGAGCGGCACCTGGGGCGGGGCGACGGGTCCGCGCATCCCGCGACCATGGCGGTCGCGACGGCGCGGCCGCGGCTCGATCGGTGGGGGCGGTACAGGACTGTCCATCACTGACGCAGGGTAGCTCTCCGGGGCGGGCGGCGATCGCGTGCCCGCGCCGAGGAGGCACGATGTCGCAATGTGAGCGTTCCGACGATCCTTCGGCCCGCTTGCGGGCCGTCCGGCGATCGTCGGCGACGTCGTGATTGACTCCATTTACGCCAAGTCATGACCGGATCACGGGTGGTCGCCGTCCGGGCGCTTCTCCTTCCGCGCAGGTCAGGCGAGTTGCCCGGGACGCCCCCGCAGCGGGCGTCGTACCACGACACGGTGGAGTGACCTGGTGGAGAGTCGTCGCAGCCCGCTCAAGAGTGCGGTACCGTCCAACGTCGTGAGCCCTGTACGTCGCTGTTCGCGCACCGCGTGCGGCCGCCCTGCCGTCGCGACACTGACGTACGTCTATGCCGATTCGACTGCGGTCCTCGGCCCGCTCGCCACCTACGCCGAGCCCCACTGCTACGACCTGTGTGCGGAACACAGCGAGCGGCTGACCGCCCCGCGCGGCTGGGAGGTGGTGCGGCTGACCGATGGCTCCGCCCCGTCCCGCCCCAGTGGCGACGATCTCGAAGCGCTCGCCAACGCCGTACGGGAAGCCGCGCGCCCTCAGGGCAGAGCGGCCGAGGCGCAAGGCGGCCGACGGACGGCCGACCCCCGGGAGGTCGCCCGCCGGGGCCATCTGCGGGTGCTGCGCTCACCCGACTCCTGAGAGCCGGCACCCCGCACCGCGGTCAACCTCCGTCAGTCGCCGGCACCCGCGCCTCCCTGAGCCGTCGAGGCGCCGCCGTCAGTCGTCCAGTACCGACAGGTCCTGCCGGGCCTTCGGCACCGCCACCGTCCCCCGGTCGTCCGGCAGCGTCTGCACCGTGAACATCGGGACACCGTCCTGCGGCAGCGCCAGCATGCGCGAGGCGTGCACCGGGCCGCCCGCGACCGTCTCCACCGTCAGTGCGTACGTGCCCTTCAGACCGGTCGGCACCGGCGGCACGACCGCCGTCGTCGTCCCCGCTTTGACCTTGTAGGTCTTCACGGCGGGGCTGCCGCCCCCGGTGCCCGCCGACGCGGTGACCTTGACCTCGCCCGCCGCACCGGGTGCGGTCAGCGAGAGCGTCGCGCCCTTGGCCGGGTTGCCGGAGACCGTCGCCCGCTGTCCGACGGCCGCGGTGGCCGGGATGAAGGCGACCTCCTGCTTGTCGCCCTTGCCGCGGACGACTCGCAGCGCCGCCACGACCGGGGTCGCCCGGCCGCTCTGGGACGGGCTGAGGATCAGCGATCCGGCCTCGCCCTTGGTGACGTCGGCCAGGTCGACGCTCGCGGTCATCCCGGACTTCACATGCAGGGTCTCGTGGCCCGCCGGCACGATCGCGCCGTCGGGGGCCGCGAGCTGGATCTTCAGGTCCGCGTCGTCCTCACCGGGGGCGAAGGCCACCAGCCGCACGGAGGTGGCGTCCGCGGGGATCCCGGGCAGCACCGCGGTGCCGGCGGGGTCCGCCGACGCGGTCAGCCAGTCGCTGCCGGCCTTCTCGTCGGCGGCCCGCACCACGGCGCCGACCCGGCCCGTGCGGGTCGTGACATGGACCGTGACGTCCGGGGACGGCTGCGACGTCAGCGTGGACAGCAGGACGGGGACGCTCGATCCGGCGGGCACGGGGATGCCCTCGGTCAGCGTGGTCTTGAGCGCTCCGTCCTTGCCGTACAGCTCGATGTCGGCGACGGCAGGGGTGTCGTCCGGGTTGGTCAGGTGGACGTAGTCCTGGCGCTCCTCGGCGGTCGACGCACCGGGGAACCAGAAGTCGGTGTCGGGCGGGGTGCAGCCGACACCGAGCAGGCCGCGCGCGCCTCCCGCGGTGACCGTGGTCGTCTGCTGGGCGCTCCAGCCGGGCGCGAAGCGTCCGGTGGCCGTACCGACGAGCGCCGCCGCGTCCCCGCCGCTCACCTTCGCCCCGACAGGCTTGCCGGGCTCCTTCAGGGTGAGCAGCGGTTTGGCGGGCCCCGGCTTCTTCGCGGGCGCCTTCTTGGGCACGGTCTCCGGGTCGGCGAGCACCGCGCTGGACGGCTTCAGCACGGCCGAGCCGCTCTTGGCCCCGCCGTCCTTCCCTGCCGGCGTGAAGGACGAGTACTCGGTCTCGGCCACCTCGGAGCTGCTCGGCGCGGGGCAGAGCAGGCTGGAGCGCTCCACCGGGAGCCGGGCCGCGGCCGTGGTCTCCTGCTCCGTGGTGCCGTCGGGGGCGCTCAGGGAGGCGAATCCGGTGACCGCGGCGAGGGCGGTGACGGTGGCGAGCAGGGAGATGGTCGTGCGCTTCACTCTGACTCGCCTCGCGTCGTGTTGCCGTGGTTGCCGTCCGGTCCGGGGCGCCGGTCCTGCTCGTTCTCGTACGGGTAGGGGTCGTACTGCCCGTCCGGATACTGGCCCTGCGGGTACTGACCCTCCGGGTACTGCTGCCCGTCCGTGAACTGGCCGTCCTGGTACTGGCCCTCGACGTACTGGCCCTCGGCGTACCGGCCGCCCTGGTACTGGCCGCCCTCGCCGTAGCCGCCGCTCCGGTACGGATCGGCCTGGTAGGGGTCGGTCTGGTACGGCTGCTGGTACTGCTCGTTGCCGTAGGTGCCCTCGCCGCCGTAGGGGTACTGGTCCTGGCCGTACGCGGGGCTGTAGCCGGGGTCCGCGTAGGTCTGCTGCCCGTCCCACTCGCCGTACTGCTGCTGGGGGACCGCCGCGTACGGCTGCCGGTCGAAGACGCTCTGGTCCGCCGGGGGCTCGGCGTACGGGTCGCCGTAGTGGCCGTTGTCCTCCGGCGTGCCGGGAGCCGTGGCCGGGACGGGCGGGACGTTCGGGGGCTCCTCCCCTTCGGACTCCGCCTCGGCCTCCGCCTGGGCGCGCAGCCGGCGGGCCCGGCGGCCCTCGCCGTCCACCGGCTGGGCCGGTACGGCGATGGTCTCGTCGGGCAGGTCGTCGTCGATCTGCACTCGCCGGCCGGGCAGGGCGAGAACGACGAGCACCAGGGCGAGGAAGGCCTGCGCCCAGATCCAGCCCGTGTGGGCGGCGGAGTCCTCGTACGTCAGGTCGAGCCGACCACCCTCGGCGGGCAGCTCGAAGCCCTGCGCCCAGCCGTCGACGGTCGTCTTCGTCAGGGCGCGGCCGTCCAGCGTGGCCTGCCAGCCGCCGTCGGCCCGGTCGGCGATGCGCAGCACGCGCCCTTCCCCGCCCGACGGGATCTTGGTGTGCGCCTCGACGGTGTCCGACGCGACGGGCAGCGGGTCGCCCTTGCCGGTGACGATCGTGGCGCGGGCGACCTGGCGGTCCACGCGCCACAGCGCGCTGCCGTCGAGCTGGCTGAGGCGGCTGAGTCCGGGGGTGGCGTCCAGGACGCGGCTGGTCTGCCGCGGCGCTCCGTCGCGGACGAGGACGTAGCGGATCGCGAAGCCGCTGAGCTGGCTGGTCTGGTCGGCCCCGGAGCCGGCGACCAGATTGGCGACGATCTTGTCGAGACGGGCGTCGCTGCCGCCCGACTCGGCCAGTTCGGCGTCACCGAGCCGGCCGCCGGAGCCCCGTACGAGGGTGTACGGCACCTGCGCGGGCGAGGTGCCGCCGAGAACGAGGGTGCGCGGCTGGTCCCGGGTGTCGCTCTCCTCGGCGACGAACGCGGGCACCTGGACCGGGTCACGCCGGGTGAGCGGGTCGGCGGCGCCGCCGATCATCCAGCCCGCGGCCGCGACGACCGGGCCGATGCCCGCGGTCAGCGCGATGAGCACGGCGACGGGCTGCCGCCAGCCGAAGTTCTGGGCGGCGACGCGTGTCCGGCCGCCCTCGGCGCCGAGGACGGCCGCCGACAGCAGGGCGATGCCGTAGACGAGGGTCGCGGGTCCGGCCCAGCCGGAGCCGTTGGCGACGGCCGCGAAGAGGAGCCCGACGAGCGCGGCGGCCCAGGCCGTGCGGATCGCGAACTGCCGCTGATCGCGCAGCAGCGCGGCCAGAGCGGCGAGGACGATGCCGATCAGCAGGAGTCCGCCGCCCGCCTTCGGTCCGCCGGGGCTGAGGCCGAGCAGGTCGAGCGCCGACGCGCTGCCGCTGCCGATGTCGAGTCCGGCTTCGCGGAGGAAGGCCGAGGGGCTGGTCAGCAGCGTGAGCGACCAGGGCGCCAGGACGAGCATCGGGGTGCCCACGGCGGCGAGGAGGCGCAGCGCGTAGGCCGTGATGTCGTTGCGGCGCAGAACGAGGACGCCGATCCCGAGGACCAGCGCGATCAGCCACACCACGGGCGTGAACGCCGTGGTGACGGTGAGCAGCAGGGCGTACGCCCAGGTCGCGCGCCAGCTGCCGCGCGCACCGGAGCCGGCGCCCGCGCGCAGACCGTGCGCCGCGACGGCCGCACGGACCATGAGGGGCAGCAGGATCGCGAGGACCGCGGTGCCGAGCCGTCCGGTGGCGAGCGCGCCGGTGGCCGCGGGCAGGAAGGCGTACGCGATGGCCGCCCATGCGCGCAGCAGCCGGGACTCGACGATCGGCCGTGAGGCGAAGTACGCGGTGAGACCGGCGAGCGGCACCGAGCAGACGAGCAGCACGGTGAGCGCGAATCCGGTGGAGCCGAGGAACAGCGTGGACAGGCCCGCGAGGATGCCCAGATAGGGCGGTGCGGTCTGGGTTCCGCCGGTCCCGAGGGGGTGCCAGCTGTCCGCGTAGCGCGACCAGAGGTCGGAGACGTCGGCCGGGGCGGGCAGCAGGGCACCGCCGGCGAGCGATCCGCCGCCGAAGAGCCCGCGGCAGGCGACGACGGAGACGATCAACAGAAGGGCGAACAGCACCGGCGCGGGCTTGCCCGCGATCTTCTTCAGCCGGGCGAACTGCTCGATCTCGAGGTAGTCGGCGTCGTCGCCGCCGGGGCCGGACTCGACGGCGCCGTGCCGGGAGCCGCCCGCGTCGGAGTCCTTGCCGGCGCCGAAGTGGCCCGCCACCTGCTCGACCGTGGCACGGACGGTGGCACCGGTCGGCGGGAACAGGGAGCGCAGTTCGGCGGCCTCGACGGTTCGGCCGTTCGCTCTTCTGCGGCGGCCGGCGATGATGCGCTCGGGCCGCAGCAGGGTGCCGAAGAGCCCCATGACCTCGTCGACGGCCTGGCCGGGCACCTTGCCGACGAGATAGGCGAGGGTGCGCAGCAGCGTGCCGAGGACGATGCGCAGCAGGACGTAGGGAAGCGTCGCGCCACGGGCGTTGGTGAGCAGCGTGTAGACGGCCCCGGCCTTGTCGACGCGGTGGGGGCTCGCGACGGAGCGGCCCGCGCAGTCGACGGTACGGCGTTCGCGGGCGGCGGCCTCGGCATGCCGCAGCACCGCGTCGGGGGCGATGAGGACGCGATGGCCGGCGGAGTGCGCGCGCCAGCACAGGTCGACGTCGTCCCGCATGAGGGGCAGCCGGCGGTCGAAGCCGCCGAGTTCCTCGAAGACGTCGCGGCGGACGAGCATGCCGGCGGAGGAGACGGAGAGCACGGAGCGGACCTGGTCGTGCTGGCCCTGGTCCTGCTCGCGCCGGTCGAGTCCGGTCCACCGGCGTCCGCTGTTGGCGATGGAGACGCCGGTCTCCAGCAGCTGCTTGCGGTCGTACCAGCCGCGAAGCTTGGGTCCGACGATGGCCGCGTACTCGTCGGAGTCGACGACGCGCAGCAGTTCGGCGAGGGCGTCCGGCTCGGGCGCCGCGTCGTCGTGGAGGAGCCACAGCCACTGCACCGGTTCGCCGTACGGCAGTTCCGGCATGTCGTACGTCTCGTCGCGCCAGGTCCTGGTGACCGGGTCCCAGCCGCTGGG
Source organism: Streptomyces sp. CA-251247 (assembly GCF_050952975.1). Lineage (NCBI taxonomy): Bacteria > Bacillati > Actinomycetota > Actinomycetes > Kitasatosporales > Streptomycetaceae > Streptomyces > Streptomyces sp. CA-251247. The sequence continues at coordinate 3,283,717 of NZ_CP191861.1, forward strand.
CCGCTTCAGATAGGGCAGGTCGTCGGGGGTGAGAACGCCCGCGGTGCGGGCGGCCTCGTCGACGGCGGTGCCGAAGCCGGTGCGGCGTGCCAGGTGCAGGACGCGGTCGGCGCCGAGTGCCTCGGTGAGCAGCCGCGCGGAGTCGTCGGCGCTGCCGGTGTCGGCGGCGACGACGTTCTGCACGGGGCGCTCCTGGCCGAGGAGTCCGGCGAGGGCGTCGGGGAGCCAGCGCGCGCCGTCGTGGGAGACGAGCACGGCGGTGACGACGTGCCGCGGGAACTCCGGCGGATGTGCTGAGGCGAACGCGGCTGTGGTGGCGGACATTGAGGTACGGGCCCTCCGGCCGGGGGGTCGCCCCCGATGGGGCGTTGGAGCGTCTCGGACGGGGCCCCACACTAACGGTAGGAAAATGCGCAGGGGTGCGAAGTGCCTGCACGGACCCGGACACCGGGGCGGCACCGGACACACGAACGGTCCGCCGGCTGCGATGCGGGTGCAGGCGGCGGACCGTGAGGCATGTTCCGTCGGGTGAGGGCTGGTCGGACCCGGGATATTCGCTCGGTGTTCAGATGGCGGCCTTCTTCAGCCGGCGCCGCTCGCGCTCGGACAGGCCGCCCCAGATTCCGAATCGCTCGTCGTTGGCAAGGGCGTACTCAAGGCATTCGGAGCGGACTTCACAGGCGAGGCAGACCTTTTTGGCCTCCCGCGTGGAGCCGCCTTTCTCGGGGAAGAAGGACTCGGGATCGGTCTGGGCGCACAACGCGCGCTCCTGCCAGCCGAGTTCCTCGTCCGCGTCCTCGACCAGCAGTTGTTCGAACAGCTCGGTCATGTGCGCCCCTCGTCTGTCTTTTGCGTCCCCGTGATGTTGCGGTTGATCGATGTCGGCCGAACGACACGAGTGAAATTACAAGTGTGTGGATCCGGGCCAGTCAAGCCGAGATCTGCTATTGGGCCCCGTATTCACTCTGCGGAACCAAGGCTATGCGGAAAGTGTTCAAATCACCAAAAACCTGACACATGCCAGCGGCCTGCTCCAACCACCGCCTTCCCCTCTTACCGGGGAAGACGCCGCAGGGTTCGATCTTGTTGCGATCGAGCCGGTGAAGCGATCCGGATCACAGTCCGGTCACAGGACCGCAGCGGCGTTTGCGAGCGCGGTTGCTGCGCCATGTCTCCCAGGCCCTGGGTGCACAAACCTTTCTCCGTGCGCAGTAACCGGATGAGGTGAAAGATTGCCGCCAAATCGGTCATTGAGTTGACATCAAAGACGCCGACCCGGCACCTTTGGTGACATGCCAGCGACCTCAGCGCACTACGTGACCCCCCTCCGTGGGTTCCGCAGCGCTGTCCAGGCGCGCTGTTGCTGTTCCAGCTGTTGATGCCCTAGCGCTCCAGCGACTCCCCGCATGCCGTTCCTTCCGCATGCCGCGTCACCCGTGTCTCGCGAATCCCCCAGCACTGCTCCGTTCTCTGCCGAGGAAACCGCACACCATGAACAGCGACAGCGACCTTCAGATCGCCGGCGACATCCTTGCCGTACAGCACCTTCTCCAGCCTGCCCGTGAGCACCCGGCCACCGTCGCCGACTTCGTCGGGCTCGCCCGCTCCGTCGCCGCCGACCGCGCGCAGTGGGCCCATCTCGTCGAGTACGACGCCGCCAGCCGCTGGTACCACCTGCTGCGCACCGGCCCCGGCTACGAGGTGTGGCTGCTGTCGTGGGTGCCGGGCCAGGGCAGCGGGATGCACGACCACGGACCCTCGTCCGGTGTGCTGACCGTCCTGGAGGGCGAACTGACCGAGCGCACCGAGCGCACCTCCCGTTCGCTCGGGGCGGGCGCACAGCGGGTGTTCGCGCCCGGCTATGCGCACGAAGTGATCAACGACTCGCTCGAGCCGGCCGTCTCCCTGCACGTCTACTACCCGGGTCTGACCGAAATGCCGATGCACCCGAGCCAGTCCTCCCCGGCGGCCCAGGACGTCGTACGCGCCTGATTGACTGGGACCATGCGCATTGTGGTTCTGGCCGGCGGCATCGGCGGCGCCCGTTTCCTCCGTGGTCTCCTGCAGGCCGCGCCCGAAGCGGACGTCACGGTGATCGGGAACACCGGCGACGACATCCATCTGTTCGGGCTGAAGGTCTGCCCCGACCTCGACACCGTGATGTACACCCTCGGCGGTGGCATCAACGAAGAGCAGGGCTGGGGACGTACGGACGAGACGTTCCAGGTCAAGAGCGAACTGGCGGCGTACGGCGTGGGCCCCGAGTGGTTCGGCCTCGGCGACCGCGACTTCGCGACCCACATCGTCCGCACCCAGATGATCGCGGCGGGCTATCCGCTCAGCGCCGTCACCGAAGCGCTGTGCGCGCGCTGGAACCCCGGCGTGCGGCTGCTGCCGATGACGGACGACCGCGTCGAGACACACGTCGCCGTCGAGATCGACGGCGAGAAGAAGGTCATCCACTTCCAGGAGTACTGGGTGAAGCTGCGGGCGTCCGTGCCCGCCGAGGCCGTCGTGCCCGTCGGCGCCGACCAGGCCAAGCCCGCGCCCGGCGTGCTGGAGGCCATCGCCTCAGCGGACGTCATCCTCTTCCCGCCGTCGAACCCGGTCGTCAGCGTCGGCACCATCCTCGCCGTGCCCGGCATCCGCGAGGCCATCGCCGACGCGGGCGTGCCCGTGGTGGGTCTGTCCCCCATCATCGGGGACGCACCCGTGCGCGGGATGGCCGACAAGGTGCTCGCGGCGGTGGGCGTGGAGGCGACGGCCGCCGCCGTCGCCTCGCACTACGGCTCCGGTCTGCTGGACGGCTGGCTCGTCGACACCGTCGACGCGGGCACGGTCGGCGAGATCGAGGCGGCGGGCATCCGCTGCCGTGCCGTTCCGCTGCTGATGACGGACACCGACGCGACCGCCGAGATGGCGCGGCAGGCGCTGGCCCTGGCCGAGGAGGTACGGGCGTGAGGTTCGAGGTCCGGGCCGTGCCCGGGCTGCCGGAGGTCCGCCCCGGCGACGACCTCGCCGCCCTGGTGGCCGCCGCCGCGCCCGATCTCGCGGACGGCGACATCCTGCTGGTCACCTCCAAGATCGTGAGCAAGGCCGAGGGGCGGATCCTCGCCGCGACCGACCGCGAGGCCGCCATCGACGCGGAGACGGTACGGGTCGTGGCCCGGCGCGGCCCGCTGCGCATCGTCGAGAACCGACAGGGCCTGGTGATGGCCGCCGCCGGGGTGGATGCCTCCAACACCCCTGCCGGCACGGTGCTGCTGCTGCCCGAGGACCCCGACGCCTCGGCGCGGGCGCTCCGCGAGGGACTGCGCGAGTCGCTCGGCGTGGACGTCGGCGTCGTCGTCACCGACACCTTCGGGCGGCCGTGGCGCAACGGGCTCACCGATGTGGCCATCGGCGCGGCAGGTGTCCGCGTGCTCGACGATCTGCGCGGCGGTACCGACGCCCACGGCAATCCGCTGAGCGCGACCGTCGTCGCCACCGCGGACGAACTCGCCTCCGCCGGTGACCTGGTGAAGGGGAAGGCGGAGGGGCTGCCGGTCGCCGTCGTGCGCGGACTCGCCCATCTGGTCGGCGACGGAGACAGTGAGGGCGACGGCGCCCGCGTGCTGGTGCGCTCCCCCGCCGACGACATGTTCCGGCTCGGCACGTCCGAGGCGGTACGGGAAGCGGTCGCCCAGCGGCGCACGGTACGCGAGTTCACCGACGAGCCGGTTGACCCGGGTGCGGTGCGCCGTGCCGTGGCCGCCGCCGTTACCGCGCCGGCGCCGCACCACACGACACCGTGGCGCTTCGTCCTGCTCGAATCGGCCGGCGCGCGCACCGCATTGCTCGACGCGATGAAGGACGCCTGGATCGAGGACCTGCGGCGGGACGGCAAGTCGGAGGAGTCGATCGCGAAGCGGGTCCGCCGGGGCGATGTGCTGCGCCGGGCGCCGTACCTCGTGGTGCCGTGTCTGGTCATGGACGGCTCGCACCACTACGGCGACCCGCGGCGCGACGCCGCGGAGCGCGAGATGTTCGTGGTCGCGACGGGCGCGGGCGTGCAGAACTTCCTGGTGGCGCTGGCCGGTGAACGCCTCGGCTCGGCCTGGGTGTCGTCGACGATGTTCTGCCGTGACGTCGTCCGCAAGGTCCTGGACCTGCCGGCGGACTGGGACCCGATGGGCGCGGTGGCGGTGGGCCACGCGGCGGCACCACCGAAGGACCGGCCCGCGCGCGAGGCGGCCGCCTTCGTCGAGGTGCGCTAGGGCGTCTTTGCCCGTTGAGGAGCGTCGTCCGGTGCGTGCCGTGGCAAGGCGGCCGGACGTCCTTGTAGCGGAGCTACCAGGGCTTGTGGCCAACGCGGCGTGGGGCAACCTCCCATGCCCGAAGGGCTACGGGGGAGTGCGCGCAGGGCGGCGCTACCGGGCAAAGCCTGCCGGGAGCGGCCCCAGCAGGCGCTCCCCCGGGACGGGCGCTCCCCGGGGCCGTCGGTCAGAGCTTGCCGATGTCGGTGCGCGGCATCTTCGGTGTGCGGCGCGGGGGCGTACGGCCGCTCAGCAGGATGAAGCGGGCGGCCCGGTGGCGCTGGCCCGCGTAGGGGGCGAGGAGTTCGAGCATCGCGGCGTCGTCGGCGTCGCGGTCGCCCGCGAGCGCGTACCCGACGATGCGCGGCAGATGCAGATCGCCGGTGGTGACCGCGTCCGGTGCGCCGTTGCTGCGCTGCACGGTCTCGGCGGACGTCCAGGGCCCGACGCCCGGGATCAACTCCAGCCGTGCGCGCGCCTGTTCGGGCTCCATGGCCGCTGCCTCCTCCAGCCGGCGGGCCACCCGGACCGCGCGCAGGATGGTGGAAGCGCGCTTGTTGTCGACGCCCGCGCGGTGCCACTCCCACGACGGGATGAGCGCCCAGGTGCGGGCCTCCGGCGTCACGAAAAGGCGCATCGCGGGACCCGGCGCGGGCTCGCCGTATTTCCGTACGAGCAACCGCCAGGCACGGTAGGCCTCCTCCACGGTGACCTTCTGCTCGAGGATCGAGGGGATCAGCGACTCCAGGACCAGTCCGGTGCGGGTGAGCCGCAGGCCCGGGCGGCGGCGGTGGGTGTGGGCCAAGAGCCGGTGGCGGGGGACGAAGAGGTCCGGGTCGTCCCGCGCGCCGAGCAGGTCGGGCAGGCCTTCCAGCAGCCACTCCGCGCCGGCGCCCCATGCCTCGGCCTCCGCGGCGCCGTCCCGCAGGGCCACGCGCAGTGTGCCGGGGCCGGCGGGTGTCCGGCACGCACGCCACACCGATCCGTCCGGCGTGACACGGAACGCGGGGTCGCCGGGGCCGCGCCGCAGCGGACCGAGGACGAGCCCGAGGTCGAGGGGCCAGGGCGGCGTCCAGCGACGGGTGCGGGAGGCGGAGACCTGGGCCGGTACGGCGGCGGGCACAGCGGTATGACCGCCGCGCACCGTGGTGCGGGTCGTCGGGGTCGTCGGGGTCGTCGGGGTGAATCGTCCTGCCACGGTGTATGAGCGTACGGGCCCGCGCCTGACGCGGCGGGCCCTTGCCCGTACCCAGCCCGATGCCGGGCCGGTCTCACCCGCCGCAGTGGCGGGCCCTCGTCACTGGTCCGAGGAGAACCGCACCGCTCCGGCGGGCAGCACCGCGTCGCACCACACCCGGGCACCGTCGCGCAGTTCGTTGTCCGCGCCCACCGTCGCGCCGTCGCCGACGACCGTGCCGGACAGGACGGTGCGCGCGCCGACCCGGGCGCGCTCGCCGATCAGGGAGGCGGAGATCACAGCGCCCTCCTCCACCACGGCGCCCGCCAGGACCACACTGCCGTCCACCCGGGCTCCGGGGTGGACGGTCGCTCCCTCGCAGACCACGGTGCCGCCGGTGAGCTTCGCGTCCGCGGCAACCGTCGCCGACTCCAGCACCAGACGGTCACCGCAGCGACCCGGCACCGCCGGCGACGGCGCGCGGCCCATGACCAGGTCCGTGGAGCCGCGGACGAAGGCCTGGGGCGTGCCGAGGTCCAGCCAGTAGGTGGAGTCGACCATGCCCTGGAGATGCGCACCGGAGCTCAGCAGATCCGGGAACGTCTCCCGCTCGACCGAGACCGGCCGCCCCGACGGGATCGTGTCGATGACCGAACGCCGGAAGACATAGGCCCCCGCGTTGATCTGGTCGGTGACGATCTCCTCCGGCGTCTGCGGCTTCTCCAGGAACGCGGTCACCCGGCCGCTCGGGTCCGTCGGCACCAGGCCGAACGCCCGCGGGTCCTCCACACGGGTCAGATGGAGCGAGACATCGGCGCCCGAGGAACGGTGCGTCGAGACGAGTGCGCCGATGTCCAGGCCCGTGAGGATGTCGCCGTTGAAGATGAGGACCGGTTCGTCCGGCCCCGACCGCAGCCGGCCGGCGACGTTGCGGATCGCACCGCCGGTGCCGAGGGGTTCCTCCTCGGTGACGTACTCCAGGTGGAGGCCGAGCGAGGACCCGTCGCCGAAGTACGGCTCGAAGACCTCGGCGAGGTAGGAGGTCGCCAGCACGATGTGCTCGACACCTGCCGCCCGCGCCCGCGCCAGCTGGTGGGTGAGGAAGGGGACACCCGCCGCCGGGACCATCGGTTTCGGCGTGTTGACGGTGAGGGGACGCAGCCGGGTGCCCTTGCCGCCGACCAGGAGGATCGCTTCTGTCACCGTGTCGTCTCTGCTTCCTGTCCGGGCCGGGCGTGATCAGTCGTTCGAGACCGGCCAGTGTATGCAGTGGGCGGCACGTTCCCCGTCAGCCACGTCCCTGCAGCTTGGCCGAGGCGCTCCGGGCGGTGCCGAGCTTGCTGTAGAGGCGGGCTCCCGGACATTCGGTGAGGAACCCGTCACGGTGCCCGGAGATGACGTTGAAGCTGACCTTCTTGCCCTTCTTGTACTTGCCGCTGCCCCCGGACGTCAGCGTTACCTTCCCCTTCGGGTTGCCCTTGAACAGCCCGATCTTCCACGCGGTCAGCCGGGCGATCGCGGCCACCGCGGCGGCCGGCGGGGTGGAGCGACTGTACGTGCCGAGTACGGCCACGCCCATGCTGTTCGTGTTGAAGCCCAGCGTGTGGGCGCCCAGCACCGCTCTGGTCACGCCTCCCGCGCGGCCTTCGTAGATGTTTCCGCACTTGTCGACGGCGAAGTTGTAGCCGAAGTCGCGCCAGCCGCTGCTCACGACGTGGTAGCGGTAGATACTGCGGAGGACTGAGGGCGCCTGCTTGCACGTATAGCTGTTGCCGGTGGCGCTGTGGTGGACGAAGGCCGCCTTGACGGTCTTCGTGTAGACGAAGGTCTTCTCGCGCAGCGACTCGCTCGCGCCCCATCCCTTGCGGGTGATGATGCGCGGCCTCGGGCCGATGAAGGGCTTGGCGGCGGCTCCGGCGGCATCCACCTCGGCCGCGTCGGTCGCGGCGCCGGTGCCCGCGTCCACCTCGGCCTGCGCCTGGGCCCGCACCTGAGCCACTGTCTCCTCCGCGCTGAGGGCGGGAAGTACGGTGCCGGCCGCCGAGCTGCCGCCCGGGGCCGCCCGGTCCGACGCTGCGGGGTCCTCGCCGGGGTCGACGAGTTCGACGCGCATGCCCTCGGGCAGCGCGACCGGCTCCCCGGTCACGGGTCGGACGCGTACCTCGACACCGTCCGAAGCACCCACCCACAGGGGGGCCGTGGCGCCGCGCACCTTGCCGGACTCGCCCTCGGCCGTGCCGGGGTCGGCGCCGTGGTCGTCGTTGTGGGTCTCGACGTCCTGCCAGGCCGACCACGCACCGGTGCCGACCGCGCGGGTGCGCACCTGGACCGAGCCGTGCAGTTCGGCGTGCACGTCGTCCCAGACGACGCCGATGAGGGAGAAGGGTCTGACGTCCTGCTCGGGGAGCCGCTGCTCGGCGGCGGGTCCGCGCGAACGGCCGGACGGCGTCGGTCCGACGGCCGTCAGGGGCAGTGACTGAGTGGAGCCGGGTACGTCCGGCGCCTGTATGAGTCGTGGGGGCGCGGCTATGGCGCCTGAGGACAGTGAGAGCGGAAGGACGAGCGCGGCGGAGGCCGCGACACCGATCGAAGAAGCCAGGAATCCACGCATGCAGCTGATCGTGTGCCGGAGCCGCCGACTTCGCTTCCCGGAGAAAAGAGCCGGCGCATCGGTCCGACCGGAGGACCCGTCACCGGTACGGCGGCCTCCCGGGGTACCCCGGCACGTACGCTGGGCCGCGTGAACCCCAGCGACCGTACCCCCGCCGACCTGCTGCGATCCGCGCTCGCCGCGGACCCGGCGCGCCCCTTGGTCACTTTCTACGACGACGCCACCGGTGAACGCGTGGAATTGTCCGTCGCGACCTTCGCCAATTGGGTGGCCAAGACAGCCAATCTGCTCCAGGGCGATCTTGCCGCCGGGCCCGGCGACCGGCTCGCGCTGCTGCTGCCCGCGCACTGGCAGAGCGCGGTGTGGCTGCTCGCCTGTTCGTCGGTCGGCGTGACGGTGGAGGTCGGCGGCGACCCGGCGGACGCGGACGTCGTCGTCAGCGGTCCGGACACGCTGGAGGAGGCGCGCGCCTGCTCCGGAGAGCGGGTGGCTCTGGCGCTGCGGCCGCTGGGCGGGCGTTTCCCGCAGCCGCCCGCGGGGTTCGTCGACTACGCGGTGGAGGTGCCGGCGCAGGGCGACCGCTTCGCGCCGTTCGCGCCGGTGGACCCGGCCGCGCCCGCGCTCGCCGTCGGCGGAATGGAGCTGACCGGCGTCCAACTGGTGGAGAAGGCGCGTACCGATGCGGCCGAACTGGGCCTGGTGAGCGGGTCCCGGCTGCTGACGGGACGCGACTACGCAACGTGGGAGGGCCTGTCCGCCGGGCTGTTCGCACCGCTCGCCGCGGGCGCCTCCGTGGTGTTGTGCCGCAATCTCGGGGAACTGTCCCAAGACAACCTTGACAAGCGCATCGAGAGCGAGCGGGTCACCAACACCGCGGTATGACAAGCCTCCGAGGGCCACTCGTGTGGCGCACACACGGGCCGAGCCCCCGGGCTCCGGCCTCAACTCCGGTGGATGATCGGCGATACGTGTGCTTCAACGCACAACCAAGCGTGAGGTTCAGCCGTCTAGTCCTGCGATCGGCGACCCAGCGCGCCGCCGACGCCATGAAGGATGGACGCAGACGTGACGGACAGTGCTGGCACGCCGGCCGAACCGGACGGCCACGCCGGGGACGAGCGGGCATCGGACCCGCCCGCGGCGGACACCCCCGCGCCTCGTGCGGGCCGGGCCAGCACCTCTTCGCCCGCGTCCGCGGATGGCGAGAACTCGCCATCGGACGAGACGGTTCGGGCGGACGGGACACATGAGGACGTCACGGACGAGAGCGGTACACACGCGGCCAATGAGGGCGAATCGGCAGATGATGCCGGGGCGCCCGACGGCTCCGGGAACGAGCGCACGGACGACTCGGCAGGCGACTCGGCGAAAGACGCTAACAACGACGCGACAGACGACACGGCGCACGCCACCGCCGACGAACGCTCCGCCGACGAACACTCCCCCGACGGGCCCGCCGAAGCCGAAACCGGCGACGACGAAACCGAAGCCACCTCCCACAAGTCCGCCGACGCCACCGCCGAATCCGCCCAAAAGGCCCGAACCACCCACGCGGGGACCGACGCCGGCGTAGAGCCCAAGGTCGCCGTCGCCGAAGCCGACGGCGAAGCGGACCCCGCCGCACCCGAGGCCGGGCCCGGCACCCCGGCCCGCAAGCGCCACTGGCTGCGCTGGGTCGCCCTCGGCACCGCCGTCTTCGTGGTGGCCGCATCCGGGGTCGGCTGGTGGTTCTACCAGAAGCTCGACGGCAACATCACGACCGACACCTCCGCCGCGGCCGAGCTCGAGACGTACGAGAAGGAACGCCCCACACCGGTCGCGCTCAACGCGCAGAACATCCTGCTCCTCGGCTCCGACACCCGCTCCGGCAAGGGCAACGGCAAGTACGGCCAGGACGGCGGCACCCAGCGCTCCGACACCGCGATCCTGCTGCACATCGCGGCGGACCGGCAGAGCGCGACCGCGATGTCCGTCCCGCGCGACCTGATGGTGTCCATCCCCAGCTGCCGCAAGCCGGACGGGACCCGTACGACGGAGCAGTTCGCGCAGTTCAACTGGGCGTTCGAGTTCGGCGGCGCCGCCTGCACCATCCGTACCGTCGAGCGCATGACCGGCATCCGCGTCGACCACCACATGGTGGTGGACTTCAGCGGCTTCAAGGAGATGGTCGACGCCGTGGACGGTGTCGAGGTCTGCCTCAAGGAGCCCATCGACGACGCGGACGCCCATCTGAAGCTGCCCGCCGGCAAGCAGACCCTCAACGGTGAGCAGGCCCTGGGCTACGTCCGCGCCCGCAAGACCATCGGCAACGGCAGTGACACGGAACGCATGGACCGCCAGCAGCAGTTCCTCGGCGCGCTGGTCAAGAAGGTCCAGAGCAACGGCGTGCTGCTGAATCCGGCGCGGCTCTACCCGGTGCTGGACGCGGCGACGAAGTCGCTGACCACGGACCCCGGCCTGGCCTCGCTGCGGGATCTGTACGACCTGACGCGCTCGGTCCGCAGCATCCCCACCGAGAAAGTGCAGTTCCTCACGGTCCCGCGACAGGCATACTCCGCCGATCCGAACCGTGACGAGCTGAGGCAGCCGGACGCCGCCGAGCTCTTCAAGCGGCTGCGGCAGGACAGTCCGATCACCGTGGTCCCCGGCGGAATCGGTCAGAAGCAGCCGGGGGAGCCGGATCCGAACAGTTCCACGGGCCCGTCGCCGTCGCCGACATTCGCCGGACGGAACGCGGCCAGCGCCGCCTGTGAGTAAAGCGATGACCAAGGCAGGGCGGGGAGTCCATGCCTATTAGGCAGATTGCCCACTTGTAAGGGACGTGGAATTTGTCACGGACGTCGCCCCACGTTGAACTGGGCGGATAGTGTGACGCGATCCGGTGCTACGACCCCGTGTCGCGCACTGCTGGATCGAAAGACCGAGCGCCCTTCGGGGGAGGCGCGTCGCGTGGCACCGACGGAGGACTCAAGCAACCGTGGATGCGCAAAGCCGTGGGCGGGCGGACGAGATCGACCCCGCCGACCAGTGGGTGCTCAACCCGCAGACCGGCAACTACGAGCTGCGACTGGGTCAATCCGCAGCGCAGTCGGCCCCGTCGGGCGGCTCCTCCTCGAGAAGTGCCGCCCGTAAGGCAACCGACGGCAGCGGCTCCGCCCAGCGAACTCCGCCCCCGCGCAGTGCGCAGGGCCGCAGGACCCAGACGCCCGGGCGCGAGGTGCCCCCGCAGCGCTCCCGCCGCGCCGGCGACGCCTCGGGGGGCCAGAACCCGCCCCACGCGGGCCGGCGCAAGCGCAAGCAGGCCAACTCCCGCAAGAAGAAGGCGATGATGTGGACGGGCGGCGTGGTCGCCTTCCTCGTCGTCGCCACGTCCGTCGCCGGATACCTCGTGTACCGCCACTTCGACGGCAACCTGAACACGGTCGACGTGGCGGGAGCCGGCAGCGGCGGCTTCAAGAAGGACCAGGCCGTCAACATCCTGGTCATCGGCACCGACAAGCGCTCCGGCGCGGGCAACGAGTCCTACGGCGACAAGGACAGCGTCGGCCACGCCGACACCACGATCCTCTTCCACGTCTCCAAGGACCGGACCAACGCGACGGCGGTGTCCATCCCCCGCGACCTGATCACCGACATCCCGGACTGCGAGACCAAGACCGGGGACTCGACGAAGATCATCCCCGGTACGCAGAAGACCCGGTTCAACGAGAGCCTCGGCCAGTCGGGCCGCGACCCGGGCTGCACCATGCGCACGGTCAAGGAGCTGACCGGGGTGACGGTCGACCACTTCATGATGGCCGACTTCAACGCGGTCAAGACCATGACGACGGCCGTCGGTGGTGTCGAGGTGTGCCTCGCCAAGGACATCAACGACAAGGACTCCAAGCTCAACCTTCCCGCCGGAAAGCACGTCCTCGCCGGGGAGGACGCCCTGGCGTTCGTCCGTACGCGGCACTCGGTGGGCTTCGGCGGCGACCTCAGCCGTATCGAGATCCAGCAGCAGTTCCTGAGCTCGCTGATCCGCAAGATGAAGTCGAGCGACACCCTGTCGAGCCCCTCGAAGATGTGGGACCTGGCGGAGGCGGCCACCAAGGCGCTCACCGTCGACACGGGCATAGGAAAGATCTCGCGGCTGCGCGACCTCGGCATGGAACTGTCCAAGGTGGATCCGAAGAACATCACCTTCGCCACGGTGCCCGTCGTCGACAACACCGACGGCGCCACGGTGCTGCTGAGTGAGGAGAAGGCCAAGCCCCTCTTCTCGATGATCCAGAACGACACCTCGCTCACCGAGGTGAAGCAGAAGGAGCAGGACGCCAAGAACAAGCAGAAGGGTCTGCTGACCGGACCGAGGGCTGCGGCCGCCGATGTGCGGGTCGCGGTCTACAACGGCAGCAACACCCAGGGGGCGGCGCTGGCGACGCTGACCTGGCTGCAGAACGAGGAGGGCGTCCTGAAGTCGAGCAACGAGGGCAATGCCCCCGAGAAGCTCACCAAGACGACGCTGACGTACGCGCCGAACCAGGCGGACCAGGCCCGCAAGCTCGCGGATCTGATGGGTCTGCCCGCGACGGCGCTGAAGCCGGGAACGGCGAACGCCGAGGGACTCGAGGCGATGACGCTGACCCTCGGCGCGGATTACAAGGGCGCAGGGGTGCCCATCACCGGTCCGGCGAAGGCGCCGGAAGGTGTGCAGAAGGTCGAAGCGGACAAACAGGTGTGCGCCAAGTGACACGGGAACTCCCGGTCGCTCGGCGGGCCTGAACGACAGGGGGAACCAGGGGTGGGTCAGAACAGCGTGCGGGGAAAGGGGACGCGCGAGGGCGTTCCGCACGCCCGTGAAGTGGGGTGGGACGAGGGGCTGTACGACGCGGAGGGCGACGGCTCCAAGGGCCGTGCACGTCTGGCTCTCGACGACGAGCGGGAGGCCCCGGCGGCGGGGACGGCCGGCAAAGGCGGACACGGCCGCCGCGGCCCGGCGGCACGACGACGGCAGAAACGCGGCAAACGCCGCATACTGCGCTGGGTCGCCTCCGTCCTCTCGCTGCTGATACTCGCCACGGCGGGTGCCGGCTATCTGTACTACGAGCACCTCAACAGCAAGCTCAAGAAGGACGATCTGACCCTCGGCAACGACATGCCGGACCACAAGGCCAACGCGGCCGGTCAGACGCCGCTGAACATCCTGCTCATCGGATCGGACGCACGCGACAACGCGGCGAACCAGAAGCTCGGCGGCGCGAAGAAGACCTTCGGCTCGACCCCGCTCGCCGATGTGCAGATGCTGGTGCACATGTCCGCCGACCGCTCCAACATCTCGGTGATCAGCATGCCGCGCGACACCATGCTGAAGATCCCGGATTGCACGGACCCGGACAGCAAGAAGACCTATCCGGCGTCCCGCTTCGCCCCGACGAACGAGTCGCTGGGACGCGGTGGTCCGGGCTGCACGGTGGCGACCTGGTACGAACTCACCGGCATCACCATCGACCACTTCATGATGATCGACTTCGCGGGCGTGGTCTCCATGGCCGACGCCATCGGCGGCGTCCCCGTCTGCGTCCAGCAGAACGTGCACTCCCGCAACCGCACCGGCCAGGGCTCCGGGCTCAAACTGCCCGCGGGCACGCACCCGGTCAAGGGTGAGCAGGCGCTCCAGTGGCTGCGGACGCGCTACGGCTTCGAGGACGGCACCGACCTCGCCCGCACCCACGCGCAGCACATGTACATGAACTCGATGGTCCGCGAGCTGCGCGAGAACACCAAGCTCACCGACCCCAACAAGCTGCGCAAGCTCGCCGAGGCCGCCATCGGGGCCCTCACCGTCGACAACGGCATCGACTCGGTCAAGAAGCTCTACGACCTCGGCGGGCAGCTCAAGAGCGTGCCCACCGGCCGGATCACCATGACGACCATGCCGAACGTCTACTCGCAGCGCCCGGGTTACGCCGGGAAGGTCGAGCCCAAGGAGGGCGACGCCGAGCAGCTGTTCCGGATGGTCCGCGAGGACATTCCGCTGGACGGCAAGGCGGCGAAGACCCCGCCGAAGAAGCCGGCGGCGCCTGCGGTGTCCAAGGACCCGGCGGCCGCACCGGCCGAGATCTCGGTGTCCGTGCAGAACGGCACCGGCGCCGACGGCCGGATCCCGCAGAAGGGCCGCGCCACGGAGGTCGCCGGGGTGCTGAGCGGCAAGGGCTTCACCCGCGCCGTGGCCGACGCCACGCCCAACGCGCAGGCGAAGACGGTCGTCCGGTACTCCAACGCGGAGCTGGAGGGCGACGCCCAGGCGATCGCCAAGTCCCTCGGGATTCCGCTGACTTCGGTGAAGAAGTCGACGGACGTCACCGGCATCACGCTGATCGTGGGAGCGGACTGGCGTCAGGGCACGGCCTTCCCGAAGGCGCCGGTCGCCGACAACAAGACGCCCGAGTCGGCCCGCGCGCTCAACGGCAACACCAAGGCCTGCATGAAGATCCAGCCGGGATTCACCTGGTAGACGGCGCAGGACCGCTGACGGCGGAGGGCCCCGGGTGCGTGCACCCGGGGCCCTCCGCCGTCAGACGTCTCGTACGCGTCAGGCCGACGCGCTCCGCACGGCCGGACGCCGGCTCGCGATGACCTTCTTCGCCAGCGCGCGCGGGCTCGTCAGGAAGCCGAAGCCCCACGACATGTGCATGGTGGCCAGCGCCACCGGGATCTGGAGCCGTGCCTTGAGCGACAGGCCCTTGCCCGCGGGGACGGAGCCCGCGGCGATGGCGGCGAGGTAGCCGGCGGGGACCACCAGGCCCCAGGGGGTGAGCACCGCGCCCACCACGACGCCCGCGGCGATCGCGCAGAGAGCGACCGGCGGCGCGAGGTAGCGCAGGTTGATGGAGCCCTGGTGGTAGCGGGCGACGACGTGCCGCCAGCGGCCGTAGTCCTTGTACTGCTTCGCCAGCGCCCGCACCGAGGGACGCGGGCGGTACTGCACCCGCAGCTCCGGCGAGAACCAGATCAGACCGCCGGCCTCGCGGATGCGGAAGTTCAGCTCCCAGTCCTGGGCGCGGATGAACTCCTCGTTGTAACCGCCCTGCTGCTCCAGCGCCTCACGGCGGAAGACACCCAGATACACGGTCTCGGCGGCACCGGCCTGACCGCCGGTGTGGAAGGCCGCGTTGCCGACACCGATCTTCGAGGTCATCGCGGCGGCGACCGCGTGCTCCCAGTCGTTCTCGCCCTCGGCGTGCATGATGCCGCCGACGTTCTGCGCGCCGGTCTCCTCCAGGAGGCGGACGGCGGTGGCGATGTAGTTCGCCGACAGCATGCCGTGACCGTCGACGCGCACCACGATCGGGTGGCTGGAGGCCTTGATGGCGGCGTTCAGGGCGGCCGGCGTACGGCCGGTGGGGTTCGGCACCGTGTGGACGCGGGGGTCCTCACGTACGAGTTCGGCGGCGATCTCGTCGGTACGGTCCGTGGACGGACCGAGCGCGATCACCACTTCCATCTCGCCGCCGTACTCCTGCTCGAGGATGTGGCGGACCGAGTTGCGCAGGTGCCGCTCCTCATTGAGGACCGGCATGATCACGGAGACAGGGGGCATGGCGTTCATCGGGCGCCACGTTACCGCGAACGGGGGACACGGAGGCGCGGCGGCCGTTCCATGCCCCTGGCAGCAGATCGTATCGGCCTACGGTGTGCAGGATTCCCCCCACGTCACCCACGGAGGTGCCTCCCCCGTGCCCACACCGCCCCGCTCCCCCCGTCCCCGGCCGAACCCGAGGCCCCGGACCGGACGGCCGGTCCCCCGACCGCGCTGGGGCCTGCGGGTGGCGACGACCCTCTCGGTCCTGGTGCTCGGCGCGGGCGCCATCGGGCATGCGGTGGTGACCAGTCTGGACACCGGTATCAGCCGGGTGGATCCGTTCCGCGACATGAAGAACCGGCCCGCGGGCGGGCACGGGATGAATCTGCTCCTCGTCGGTACCGACGGCCGCGACAAGATCACCGCCGAGCAGAAGGAGAAGTACCGCCTCGGCGGAGCGCCCTGCCGCTGCACCGACACGATCATGCTGGTGCACATCTCGCGCGACCGGGAACGGGCGAGCGTGGTCAGCCTGCCCCGCGACAGCTACGTCGAGATCCCCGCGCACACCGACCGGAACACGGGCAAGCGCCACGAGGCCCACCCGGTGAAGCTGAACGCGGCGTACTCGGAGGGCGGCCCGGGCCTGACCGTCAGCACCGTAGAGCAGCTGACCAAGGTGAAGATCGACCACTATCTGGAGGTCGACTTCACCAGCTTCATGAAGACCGTGGACGCGGTCGGCGGGGTGGAGATCTGCACGGCCCAGTCCATGAAGGACGCGTACACCGGTCTGGATCTCGCCGCCGGCACCCATCGGCTCGACGGCGGCCGGGCGCTGCAGTACGTGCGCTCGCGCCATGTCGACGGCGCGTCCGACCTGGGCCGGATGCAGCGCCAGCAGCGCTTCGTCGCGGCCTTCATCAAGCAGGCCACCGGCACCGGCGTCACGCTGAACCCGATGAAGTTCCGCCAGGTGACGTCGGCCATGCTCGACTCCGTCCGGGCCGACGCGGGCTTCGGCCCCGACGAGATGCTGGCGCTCAGCAGGGCGATGCGGGGCTTCTCGGCGGCGTCCTCGGAGTTCACCTCCGTACCCATCGGCGCGATGGGCCCGGCCAAGGACATCGGTTCCACGGTCACGTGGGACGACGCGAAGGCGCAGAAGCTGTTCCGGATGATCCGCGAGGACAAGCCGCTCGCACCGCAGACCCCGCAGAAGCCGAAGGTCCCGCTGGTCGACGTCGCCCCGCAGCAGATCCGGGTGCAGGTCTACAACGGGACGCGCGCCGACGGCCTCGGCCGCAAGGTCGACTCGGCCCTGCGGGCGACGGGCTTCAACACGACCGGCTCGCCCTTCAACGGCGGCGGCAGCCCGGTGGTACGGCACACCTTCATCGAGTACGACCCGCGCTGGGACCGCTCGGCCCGCTCCCTGGCGGCGGCGCTGCCCGGGTGCGAGCTGCGGCCCGTGAACGGCCAGGGGCAGACGCTGAAGGTGACCGCGGGCGCCGACTACAAGGGGGTGACGACCGTGCGGGCGAAGGATGTGAAGCAGGGCGAGTTCGACACGGTGAAGGGGGACCAGGTGGTCTGCCCTTGACGGGGCGGGTGCGCGCCGGCATGGCCGGCGGCCCACGACACCGGCTCGTGCGCGCCGGGGCCCAGGGGCAGAGCCCTAGTCCTGCATCCCGTCGGCGGCGCGCTTCTCGCGGAGTTCCTTGATCGCGCGGCGGCGGGCCAGCCGGTGCGTACGCCGGATCTGGGCCTCCTGGTAGCGCCGCCGGTCCCGCTCGGTCTCGGGAACCACGGGCGGTACGGCGCGGGGCTTGCCGTCCCCGTCGACCGCCGCGAACACCAGATAGGCCGAGCCGACCTGCTGGGCGGGGGTCGACTCGTTCCAGCGCTCGGCCATCACCCGCACACCGACCTCCATGGAGGACCGGCCGGTCCAGTTGACCTGGGCCTTCACATGCACCAGGTCACCGACCCTGACCGGCTCCAGGAACACCATCTCGTCCATGGACGCCGTGACGGCGGGACCACCGGAGTGCCGGCCCGCGACCGCGCCCGCCGCGTCGTCCACCAGTTTCATGATCACGCCGCCGTGCACCGTGCCGAGGAGATTGGTGTCACTGCCGGTCATGATGTGACTGAGGGTGGTACGGGACGCCGAAGTGGGCTTGCCCGGAATTACGGATTCCGAGCGCTGGGCCTGATCTGTCATGACGTCCACCCTATGCGGGGGTCACACAATCGGGTCATTGCATCAGCTTGGCAACAGGCCAGGTCCGATTCCCCACCCCCTCTATATGGCGCGAGGTCTCCCCGGCACACTGGTCGCCATGAACGATTGGCCCGAAGGATACGGACGCGGCAGCCAGGGCTCTCAGCCCGAGGGCGCTCGCGTGATGCGCCATGTGCAGCGACGGCCGGTCCCGCAGCAGCAGTCGCAGGGGTACGACGACGCCCCCTACGACAGCGGCTACAACACGGGCCAGGTCTACGGCTCCCCGCCCGCCGGCGGCCCCGGCGCCCCGCCGCCCTCGGGGCACGCACCGGCCGGTTACGGCCCGGACTGGCGGCGCCGGATCAAGATCGGCTCGCTCGTCCTGGTCGTGGCGCTGCTCGCGGTCACGATCGGTACGTACTTCTGGGCCGACGGCAAGCTCAAGCGCGAGGTCGACCTTGCCAAGGTCATCGAGCGTCCGGGCGCCGGAGACGGCACCAACTACCTGATCGTCGGGTCCGACAGCCGTGAGGGCATGTCGGACGAGGACAAGAAGAAGCTGCACACCGGCTCGGCCGAGGGCAAGCGGACCGACTCGATGATGATCCTGCACGACGGCTCGAACGGCCCGACGCTGATCTCGCTGCCGCGTGACTCGGACGTCGAGATACCGTCGTTCAAGGGCTCCGATTCCGGCAAGCTCTTCCCGAACACCGGCCGCCGGGTCAAGCTGAACGCCGCGTACGCCGAGGACGGCCCGGAGCTGCTGGTCCGTACCGTCGAGCACAACACGGGTCTGCACATCGACCACTACGTCGAGATCGGCTTCGCCGGGTTCGCGGGCATCGTGGACGCCATCGGCGGTGTCGAGATGGACATCCCGAAGGCCTTCAAGGACAAGAAGTCGGGCGCCGACTTCCAGGCCGGCAAGCAGACGCTCGACGGCGAGCAGGCGCTGGCGTTCGTGCGGACCCGCTACGCCTTCGCGGGCAGCGACCTGGACCGTACGAAGAACCAGCAGAAGTTCCTCGCGGCCCTGGCCTCCCAGACGGCGACGCCGAGCACGGTCCTGAACCCCTTCAAGCTCTACCCGACCATGGGCGCGGGCCTGGACACCCTGATCGTGGACAAGGACATGTCGCTCTGGTCGCTGGGCCAGATGTTCTTCGCGATGAAGGGCGTCACGGGCGGTGAGGGCACGTCGATGAACATGCCGATCTCGGGCACCAGGGGCGGCAACCTCGTCTGGGACAAGGCGAAGGTGAAGCAGCTCGTGGAGCAGCTCAAGAACGACGAGAAGGTCACGGTCACCGGTAACTGACGGTGTCCCGATCGCCTGGGAGGGCCCGCCGCGCGACACCGCGCGGCGGGCCTTTTCGTGTCCGGCCGAGAAAATCCCGGCGGTGATGTCGAGAACCCGTGCCCGGCTCCGTCCCCGTGGTGAAAGCGGCCACAATGGGTCGCACCCACACCGAGGAGAGATCCACGATGGCGAAGTACCTGCTGCTCAAGCACTACCGCGGCGCCCCGGCTGCGGCCAACGACGTGCCGATGGACCAGTGGACGCCGGAGGAGATCTCGGCCCACATGCAGTACATGAACGACTTCGCGGCCCGGCTGGAGCAGACCGGCGAGTTCGTCGAGAGCCAGGCGCTCGCCCCCGAGGGGACTTTCGTCCGCTACGACGGTGAGGGGCGCCCGCCGGTCACCGACGGTCCGTTCGCCGAGACCAAGGACCTGATCGCCGGCTGGATGGTGATCGACGTCGACAGCCACCAGCGCGCCGTCGAGCTGGCCGGGGAGCTGTCTGCGGCCCCCGGGGCGGGCGGCAAGCCGATCCACGAGTGGCTCGAGCTGCGCCCGTTCCTGGGATGCCACCAAACCATCACGGAGTGACCCGGTCGATGAACGAGGCCCTGATCCGGAGCCTCACGCCCAGCGTGCTCACCGTCCTCGTCCGCCGCGGAGCCGACTTCGCGGCGGCCGAGGACGCCGTGCAGGACGCGCTGGTCGAGGCGGTCCGCGTCTGGCCGGCCGACCCTCCGCGGGATGCGAAGGGCTGGCTGATCACCGTGGCCTGGCGCAAGTTCCTCGACACCACCCGCTCGGACACCGCCCGCCGCCGGCGTGAGGACCTCGTCGATGAGGAACCGGCGCCGGGCTCCACGCCCGCGGCGGACGACACGCTCCAGCTCTACTTCCTGTGCGCCCACCCGTCACTGACGCCGTCGTCCGCGGTCGCGCTCACCCTGCGCGCCGTGGGCGGGCTGACCACCCGCCAGATCGCCCAGGCCTACCTGGTGCCCGAGGCGACGATGGCGCAGCGGATCAGCCGGGCCAAGCGCACCGTCTCCAGCGTGCGCTTCGACCAGCCCGGCGACGTCGCCACCGTGCTGCGCGTCCTCTACCTGGTCTTCAACGAGGGCTACTCCGGCGACGTCGACCTCG
The DNA here is from genome assembly GCF_050952975.1 of Streptomyces sp. CA-251247. Taxonomy (NCBI): domain Bacteria; kingdom Bacillati; phylum Actinomycetota; class Actinomycetes; order Kitasatosporales; family Streptomycetaceae; genus Streptomyces; species Streptomyces sp. CA-251247. The sequence goes on from NZ_CP191861.1 coordinate 3,304,042, forward strand.
CCGCCGAGGCCATCCGGCTCACCCGGCAGCTCGCGTCCGCGATCGACCACCCCGAAGTGGCGGGCCTGCTCGCCCTCATGCTGCTCCACCACGCCCGGCGCGCCGCCCGGACCGCACCCGACGGCAGTCTGGTGCCGCTCGCCGAGCAGGACCGCGGCCGGTGGGACACACCGTCGATCGCCGAGGGCGTCGTGATCCTCCAGGCGGCCCTCGCCCGCGACCGGTTGGGCGAGTTCCAGGCCCAGGCCGCCATCGCGGCACTCCACGCGGACGCGCCCACGGCCGAGGAGACCGACTGGGTGCAGATCGTCGAGTGGTACGACGAACTCGCGCGCCTGACGGACAGTCCGGTCGTCCGCCTCAACCGCGCGGTGGCCGTGGGCGAGGCCGACGGCCCGCGCGCGGGGCTGGCTGCGCTCGCGGCACTGGACGACACGGTGCCCCGCCATACCGCGGTGTCGGCCTACCTCCACGAACGCGACGGCGACCTGCCGACGGCGGCCCGCCTGTATGCCGAGGCGGCCCACGAGGCTCCCAACCTCGCGGAACGGGACCACCTGACGCGCCAGGCGGCGCGGTTGAACGCGCGTGGGGGCGGCTGAGGGGTCGGGCTCCAGGTTCGTCGCCTTCACGATCCGCTGATCGTCCGTACGTGAGGTGGCACCACCGCTGGTCAGCCGAGGGATGCCACCGCATCCGCGATGAGGGCGCGGGAGGCCGATCCCCGTCACGGCCTTGGGACCGGTTTCCAGTAACGGAAACTCGAACCCCTTGTTCCTCGGGTTGGGGGCCGCGAGCATCGGACGCGACACCCGACGACGAGGGGCAGGCCGTGAAGCTGACACGACTGGTAGGCCAGTGCGACGAGGGCGAGTGTCCCACCATCTTTGCGACCGATCGGGGCACGCTGGTCGTGCAGGGGGACCGCGTGGCCGACCACGGGCAGGAGATTCCAGCCCACGAAACCATGGTGGAAATCCCTATCGAGCTCATCCGAAAGGCCATTCGTGACAACCTCATCTAACACGCTGGGGGATTGGCTCAACGACTTCAGTCGGGAGGCGTTCCGACTGGAGACTCTGGACGATTACAGCAAGTCGGGTGGCATTGATGCCTTTCGGGCATTCCTTGCCGGCGAGCCGCAGCCAGAGGATTACAAGACCGCCGGATGGATGGCGACGGTCGGGGACGCGGTCCAGTCGGGAAAGCGCATCTATCGCGTCCACATCCTCTCGCGCCCGTTGACGGATTACCTACGCTTCGAGCTCTCCTGGGGGTACCACCGCAACATGGCGGCCGGAGAAGAGTTCTTCATCCTGGATACGACCACCCAGGAAAACCCGATCTCGGATGCGCCGGATTTCTGGCTCTTCGATGAGCGAGTAATCGGAGCCATGAACTACGACGAGGAAGGTAAGTACCTGGGTGCCGATTTCCTCGGAGAAGATCAGCTGTCCAGGTTCCTGACGTACAGGGACACGGCTATGGCTCAGGCTGTGCCGTTCGCTGAATGGTGGGCGAAGTACGGCGAGTGAACAAATCCAGCCTTGGGTCAGCGCTGCGGGAACTGCGTGAGTCTTCCGGGAAGGAAGCGAAGGCGGTTGCCCGTGGCGCTGCCATGTCTCGCTCCAAGCTATCCAAGATCGAAAACCAGATCACAGCGCCTAGCGTCACCGACGTCGACTGCATCCTCACAGCTATAGGCGTATCGGATGAGGTCAAGGCCGAGTACATGGCTGCTGCCAGAGAGGCGGCCACGGAAGTCACAGCGTGGCGGCTTATTCGCCGATTGGGCTACAGCCGTAAACAACAACAGGTACAGGCCCTTGAATCACAAACAGCCCTGCTGCGTCTATTCCAGCCCTCACTCGTTCCCGGACTGCTTCAGACGCCTGAATACGTGCGGGCGGTTTTTGCCCGAAGAAGCCTCACAGAAGAACAGCTAGAGCGCACCATCGGCGCGAGGCTGGCACGTCAAAGTGCCCTGTACTCGGAAGGGAAGGCCTTCCGTTTCATCATCACGGAATCGGTCCTCCGGTGGCGCATCGTCCCGTCCTTGATGATGGCGGCGCAGCTCGACCGATTGATCTCTGCCTCTCGGCTGCCCAACGTGGATATCCGAGTCGTCGCTCAATCTACCCCGCAGGTGGATTTTCCTGGCCACTCGTTCTCCATCAAGGACGAACGCACGGTAACCATTGAGACGGTCCACGCGGAAACGGTGGTTACCGATCCCAGGGACGTCGCCCTGTACGTAGCCAAGTTCGAAGGATTCAGCGGGACCGCCGTTGCCGGTGACGACATGCGGTCCCTGCTCGAAGGCATCAGAGACGAGCTTTTGCGCGAACAGGAAACCGGCTAGAACCTGGCCCCGCCCCCCGGGCCACCATTGGCTGTCGATTCCTGGAGACAGCAGCGAAGGGGTGCGCAACGGCAACCACAACGGACACGTTCGAGTACGCGACCTACACGGCAAAGCGCGAGACGTGCCCCTCATGCAACATACCCATCCCTCTTCACCACCTCGCCCGGCGGGGGATGCTCGGGGGGCAGGACGGCCCGCCCAAAGTCGCGTACTGGCACACCCGGTGCGTCAAGGCGGACGGCTCGCGCCGATGACACGCTCAGTCATCCGACACGCCGAGCATCGGATCATCAGAGACCCCGAGGCCTCGCCCACGGTGATTGCGAACTGTCTCTACGCGGAGTGCGGCTGGGCTGCCGTTCCCGGCCCTGACGTGGCCGAGGTTGACCGGCAGTGCATGACCCACACGGGCCTCAACACCGGACACGGCCGCTTTCTCCGAGGGTTCGAGGACATTGCCCTAGTTCATCGGGTCGAGACGCCCTGACACAGCCCCCGCCCCCGCCAGGGCGGGCAGCAACACCCATCGACAGAAGGAGTCGCACGATGACGACCATGGTGGAAAGCCCCGTCGCCTTACGGCACGGGCGGGATCTCGTCAGCCCCGAGCTGTTCGAGCGGCTGGCCGCGTTCTGCGCGGACGAGTACGGCCTTGAGCGGGTCGTCGCCGACCGCGTGACGGACCAGGCCATCGCCTTCGTGTACGTCCTGGGCAGCCAGAAGGCCTATGACATGGCGCCCAGCGAGCGAGTGGACCCCGGATGGCACTCGTTCATGCTCCACACCCAGGAGTACGCCGCCTGGTGTCAGGAGCAGTTCGGCTGCTTCGTCCACCACGCACCGAACGCCAGGGTCCGGACGCGCCCACTGATGGTGTCGGTTACCGACCGCCTCAAAGCCGCCGGGTTCGACGTCGACGCCCGGCTGTGGGGCACCGCAGCCGAGTGCAACCAGCCGGCCTGCTGCGGCGACGGCGACGGCTGCTGACCCGCTGACTCGCCCCAACACACGGACCACGGCGTGATCCGCTCGTACGAAGGAGGACCCGGACACGTCACAGGTGCCCGGGTCCTGCCCTGAGCAAAGGTACCGCCCATGCCATCTGATGTGGGTCTGACCGGGAGCAGCAGGGTCACCGTATTCGCCCTGTTCGGCGTGGTCTTCGGGTACGCCACGCACCACCTGGACCAGCGGCGAATCGGAGACGTGGCCATCGTCGGACCGCTGACTCCCGGGGTCGAGTGGCCGCGCCTGTGGCAGATGGCCCGCAACTGCGGGCGGCCCACTGCCAGCGAGACCGAACTGGCCCAATGGGTGCTCACTCAAGCAACCCGGGCCTTCGTGTGCGGCAGCGACCGCATCGCACAATTCCATGAACAGGGGTGGAAGTTGGAGCCGGGTGGAAAGCGCGTCCGATTCGATCTGACCTACGCCAACCGCGACCAGCTCTGGACGGGGAACCTGACTGTCGAAGGGCTCACTCCGGACCAGGTAGCGGAGCGCCCTACGCTCTACAACGCCTCACCGCGAACATCTTCGAAGGGGTCGAGCAGCGCGGGCGCGCAGCCATCACAACCATGCTGACCCCCCCGGCGCGGATGACCCCACCGAGCGAGACGAAGTAGCCTGACCCAACCGGAACAGAAGGCCCCCGACATCGGGGGCCTTCTCGTTTGTGCAGGTCAGAATCCGTTTCGCGCCCAGTGTCCGCCCAGGATTCCCTCACCATGACGCCCAGGAACAGCCCGGAACGGGCCCGAGCGGACCGGAATCCGATCACCGCTCCCGGATCACTCCCGAGGGCATCTGACCTGCGAAAACCCCGCTACGGCAGGTTCCGCGCCATCACGATCCGCTGCACCTGGTTCGTGCCCTCGTAGATCTGCGTGATCTTCGCGTCGCGCATCATGCGCTCCACCGGGTAGTCACGGGTGTAGCCGTAACCGCCGAGCAGCTGCACCGCGTCCGTGGTGACCTCCATCGCGACGTCGGAGGCGAAGCACTTCGCCGCCGCGCCGAAGAAGGTCAGGTCTTCCTTCCCACCTCCGGCGGACACCCGCTCCGACTTGGCCGCCGCCGAGTACGTGAGCTGACGCGCCGCCTCCAGCTTCATCGCCATGTCGGCGAGCATGAACTGGATGCCCTGGAAGTCCGCGATCGGCTTGCCGAACTGCTTGCGCTCCTGGACGTAGCCCTTGGCGTAGTCGAGGGCGCCCTGGGCGACGCCCAAGGCCTGGGCCGCGATCGTGATGCGGGTGTGGTCCAGGGTCTTCATCGCGGTCGCGAAGCCCGTGCCCTCCTCGCCGATCATGCGGTCGGCGGGGATGCGGACGTTGTCGAGGTAGACCTCGCGGGTCGGGGAGCCCTTGATGCCGAGCTTCTTCTCCGGGGCGCCGAAGGAGACACCCTCGTCGCCCTTCTCGACGACGAACGCCGAGATGCCCTTGGAGCGCTTCGTCGGGTCCGTGACAGCCATCACCGTGTAGTACTCGGACTCGCCGGCGTTGGTGATCCAGCGCTTCACGCCGTTGAGGACCCAGAAGTCGCCGTCGCGTACGGCCTTGGTCTTCATGCCGGCGGCGTCGGAGCCCGCGTCCGGCTCGGAGAGGGCGTACGAGAACATCGCGTCGCCCTTGGCGAGCGGGCCCAGGTACCTCTTCTTCAGGTCCTCGGAGCCGGACAGGATCACCGGGAGGGAGCCGAGCTTGTTCACGGCAGGGATCAGGGAGGAGGAGACGCAGACACGGGCGACCTCCTCGATGACGATCACGGTGGCCAGCGCGTCCGCCCCGGCGCCGCCGTACTCCTCCGGGACGTGGACCGCGTGCAGATCGTTGGAGACGAGAGCGTCGAGAGCCTCGCGCGGGAAGCGCGCCTGCTCGTCGACCTCGGCCGCGAAGGGAGCGATCTTCGCCTCGGCCAGCGAACGGATCGCGTCACGGAGCATGTCGTGCTCTTCGGACGGGCGGTACAGGTCAAAAGCCGAGTTACCGGTCGATCCGGCCACTTCTCTCACTCCCCAAGCGTGCTAACTACCGTTAAGTAACCCAATTTTAGAGGTCCCCCGGCCCATCGGCATACGTGAGCTTGGCGACAGCGGAAAAGTGCCCCGGCCGCGGCGCGGCTATGCTCGGGTCGCATTCTTGCCGCGCAATTCTCTGGAGCACCGCATGGCCCTCAAGATCACCGTGATCGGCACCGGCTACCTCGGCGCCACGCACGCCGCGGCCATGGCGGAGCTGGGCTTCGAGGTGCTGGGACTCGACGTGGTCCCGGAGAAGATCGAGATGCTCTCCGCAGGCCGGGTCCCGATGTACGAACCGGGGCTCGAGGAGCTGCTGGCGAAGCATGTCGCCGGGATCGAGGGCTCCAGCGGACGGCTGCGCTTCACGACCTCCTGGGAGGAGGTCGGCGAGTTCGGCGACATCCACTTCGTCTGCGTGAACACTCCGCAGAAGCACGGCGAGTACGCCTGCGACATGTCCTTCGTCGACCGTGCCTTCACCTCGCTCGCCCCGCAGCTGAAGCGCCCCGCGCTGGTGGTCGGCAAGTCCACCGTGCCGGTGGGCAGCGCGGCCCGGCTGTCGGCGCTGCTCGCGGAGCTGTCACCGGTCGGCGCGGACGCCGAGCTGGCGTGGAACCCGGAGTTCCTGCGCGAGGGCTTCGCGGTCCAGGACACGCTGCACCCCGACCGGATCGTGGTCGGCGTGGAGAGCGAGCGCTCGGAGAAGCTGCTGCGCGAGGTGTACCGCACGCCGGTGTCGGAGGGGTCGCCGTTCGTGGTGACGGACTTCCCGACGGCCGAGCTGGTGAAGACCTCGGCGAACTCCTTCCTCGCGACGAAGATCTCCTTCATCAACGCCATGGCCGAGGTGTGCGAGGCCGCCGACGGCGACGTGGTGAAGCTCGCCGAGGCCATCGGTTACGACGAGCGCATCGGCTCCAAGTTCCTGCGGGCGGGCATCGGCTTCGGCGGTGGCTGTCTGCCGAAGGACATCCGCGCCTTCATGGCGCGCGCCGGTGAGCTGGGCGCCGACCAGGCGCTGACCTTCCTGCGGGAGGTCGACTCGATCAACATGCGGCGCCGCGGGCACATGGTGGAGCTGGCCAGGGACGCGGTCGGCGGCGACTCCTTCCTCGGCAAGCGGGTCGCGGTGCTGGGCGCGACGTTCAAGCCCGACTCGGACGACGTCCGGGACTCCCCCGCACTGAACGTGGCGGGCCAGATCCACCTCCAGGGCGGTCAGGTCACGGTCTACGACCCCAAGGGCATGGAGAACGCGCGGCGCCTGTTCCCGACGCTCGGCTACGCGGACTCGGCGCTGGACGCGGTCCGCGGCGCGGATGTGGTGCTGCACCTGACGGAGTGGCGCGAGTTCCGCGAGCTGGACCCGGCGGAGCTGGGCGAGGTCACCTCGAGCCGTCTCATCCTGGACGGCCGCAACGCGCTGGACAGCGTGAAGTGGCGCGAGGCCGGCTGGACGTACCGGGCGATGGGCCGCCCGAAGGCCTGAGCCGGGGGCTGAGCGGGATCTGGGCCGGGGCCCGGGTGCCGGACGCGCTGAGTGCTGACCGAGCCGGGGCCCGGGTGCAGAAGCGCTGAGCGGATCTGAGCCGGGGACCCTACGCGGTTCAGCCGGCCGTCGTGCGGCGGGCCCGGTACGTACGCATCTTGGCGCGCGCCCCGCACACCGACATCGAGCACCAGCGCCGCCGGCCCGACGGGCTGCGGTCGTAGTACGCCCACTGGCAGTCCTCGGCCTCGCACGCCTTCAGCCGCGCCCACGTGCCGTCCGCCACGGCTGCCGCGATCGCTTCGGCGACCCGCGAGGTGAGGGTGCCGGGCGCCGCCGGCCGCAGGGCGGCCGTGCCGTCGTCGGCGACCGTGACCAGCAGAGGCGCCGCCGCGAGGAGCCCGTCGAGGGCCGTGGCCGGCGGGCCGCCCGCCGGCCGGTGGCCCGCGTGGGCGAGACAGGCCGCGCGCAGGGCCTCGCGCAGTTCCCGAGCCGCGGCGACCTCGTTCTCGGCGAGGCCGTGGGCGGCGCGGCCCTCGGGCGTGTCGAGGGCGTCCCTGCCGGTCTCGACGTCCAGCGTGTTCACCAGCGCTTCGACCAGCGCCAGCCCGCCGGGTGCGACTGCCCTCTCATTCATGGTTGCGACGTTACCTCCGATGCGGGACCATGCAGTAACGGTTACCGGTTGAGCCGGTGTAGCGGTAACTGCGCCAACGGTCACCGTCGGCTCCGCATTCCGATCGAGGAGGAACCATGGCCATCGCCACCCTGGGCACGGTCGTACTGGACTGTCCCGACCCCGTCGCACTCGGCCGCTTCTACGCCGAGGTGCTGGGCGGCGAGATCGAGAGCGACGGCGCGGACTGGGTGAACCTGGTGGGCGCCACCGGCACCGCGCTCGCCTTCCAGGCCGCGCCCGGTCACGTACCGCCGAAGTGGCCCGCGCCGGACGACTCCCAGCAGTTCCATCTGGACCTGATGGTCGACGACATGGACGCGGCCGAGAAGCAGGTCCTGGCGCTCGGCGCGACGGTGCTGGAGGCGGACGACCGGTCCCGGGGCTTCCGCGTCTACGCCGACCCGGCCGGGCACCCGTTCTGCCTCTGCGCGAACTGATCCCGCGCGCGCTCCACCGAAGGCTGAAGGAGGCAGAAGCAAGGGCCGGAGAGCGGGACCTCTTACGCGTCCAGCGTCGTCAGTCTCGCCGTCGACGCCGGCCGCCTCGCCTGCGTCGCCCGCGCGACAAACTCCGCGTCCCGCAGCACCCGGTGCACGTTCGACCAGGTGAGCAACTCGATGTCGGCCTCCGGCCAGCCGCGTTCGAGCAGTTCGGCGATCAGGCGGGGGTAGCACGAGACGTCCTCGAGGCCGGGAGCATGCGCGGCCCCCGTGTCGTAGGCGCCGGTGAGGGCCGTCGACCGGGGGCCCGCCAGGTCACGGATGTGGTCCAGCAGATCAGCCGTCTCACGGACCGAGGCGGCCGTGCAGACCGCCATGCACACGCCTCCGTTGGCGCGCAGTTGCCGCAGCACGTCGTCGGGGACCTGCGTCGGGTGCTGCGAGATGACCGCCGGGGCCCGGGTGACCGCAAGGGTCCGGTGCATCGTCGCGGGGGTGCAGCCGGAGAGGTCCACCAGCATGCCGAGACGGTTCATCTCCCGTACGACCTCGTGGCCGAAGGGCGTCAGGCCGTCGCGCTGGGTCCAGCGGGTGCCCGCGAGGGCCGCGCTGCGGACGCCGAGGGCGTGGTACGCGCGCAGGGTGCCCAGCGAGTCGGCGAGCGCCGGGCCCGAGACCGGTCCGAGCAGACCGGCGATACGCCCGCAGTTGCGGGCGTGGGCGAGTTCGTCGGCGCTCCGTGCCGGTCGCAGGGCCTCGGGGTGTGCCTCGACCACGGACCGGATGAGGTCGATGTGTTCCAGGGTCGTGGCCGGCGCACGGTCCGCGGCGAGCCCGGGCGGCGTCAGGAGCGACCAGAACAGCGCGCCCACTCCCCCGTCGCGCAGCCGCGGGATGTCCGTCTCCAGAAGGCTTTCGCCTTCCTCCAGGTCGTAGTGCGCCATCTCCCTCAGGGCGTGCGCGAGTCCGTTGGAACCGTCGATGAGGGGGTACCGCGCGAGCAGTTCGCGGGCGCGCTCCAGAGGTCCGGGGCCTTCGGCGGCGGGGGCGTCGGCGGGCTCCGCGGGGGCACGGCCGGCCGCCGGCGCGGAGTCGCGGACGTCCTCGATGTCGCCGACCGCGACCGAGGCGGTCTGGGGGTCGTCCTGAAGATCTGCCATGTGCTGCTCCGTGCTCCGACGGCGGGCCGTACGGCCACCGTGGCACGGGAGCGGCGAGGGGTCGCGGCGGACGGAGCGTTCGGGGGTACGGGGCAGGTGCCCGTACCCCCGGGCCCGAAGTCAGGGCCCGGCGTGGCCGGGCCCTGTGGACGGGCCCTGGCCGTCGAGCTCGTCGATCGTCGCGTTGGACGGTCCGCGCCGGGTCTGCTCGTCCCGCGCCACCGCCTCCGCGTCCGCCAGTACGCGCACGGCGTTCTGCCAGGTGAGCTTCGCGAGGTCGGCCTCGGACCAGTTCCGCCGGAGCAGTTCCGCGACGAGGTTCGGATAGCCGGCGACGTCGTCGAGCCCCGCGGGCGTGAACGCCGTCCCGTCGAAGTCGCCGCCGATGCCGATGTGGTCGACGCCCGCGGTCTCCCGCATGTGGTCGAGATGGTCGGCGACCGTGGACGCGGTGGCGGCGGGCCGCGGGTTCGCCTCCTCGAAGGCCTGGTGCAGCTTCATCGCCTCGGGTGTGGTGTCGAGGTGGTGGAAGCCGTGCGCCCGCAGGTTCTCGTCCGCGGCCCGGGTCCAGTCGCCGGCCGCGGGCAGGATGAACTTCGGTACGAACGTGGCCATCGCCACGCCGCCGTTGTCCGCGAGCCGCTCCAGCACGTCGTCCGGGATGTTGCGGACGTGGTCGCAGACCGCCCGGGCCGACGAGTGCGAGAAGAGGACCGGGGCGACCGAGGTGTCGAGCGCGTCCCGCATGGTCGAGGCGGCGACGTGCGAGAGGTCGACCAGCATCCCGGCGCGGTTCATCTCGCGGACGACCTCGCGTCCGAAGGCGGAGAGGCCGCCGACGCCGGGCTCGTCCGTCGCCGAGTCCGCCCAGGCGGTGTTGTCGTTGTGGGTGAGCGTCATGTAGCGCACGCCGAGCGTGTGCAGCGCGCGCAGCGTCGCCAGGGAGTTGTTGATGGAGTGCCCGCCCTCGGCTCCCATCAGCGAGGCGATGCGGCCCTCGCCGCGGGCCTTCTCCATGTCGCCCGCGGTCAGCGCCGGCGCCAGGTCCGCGGGGTAGCGGCTCAGCAGCTGCTGCACGCCGTCGATCTGCTCCAGCGTCGCGCTGACGGCGTCCTCGCCGGACATGTCGGAGCGGACGTACACGGACCAGAACTGGGCGCCGACCCCGCCGGCCCGCAGCCGCGGGATGTCGGTGTGCAGCCTGCCGGTCTGGTCACCGGCGATGTCGAGCTTGTCCAGGTCGTAGCGGACGTTTTCGCGCAACGCCCAGGGCAGGTCGTTGTGACCGTCGACGACGGGGTGGGCGGCGAGCAGCTCGCGCGCCCGGGCGAGGTGATCCGTGCGGGATGTCATGGACACTTACTTCCCGAACCCGAAGGAGTCCGCACCTGCGACCTTGGCGCGCAGGCGCTTGCCCTTGTCGGTGGCCTGGTCGTTCAGCTCCTGCTGGAACTCCCGCATCCGGGAGAGCAGTTCGGCGTCCTGCACGGCGAGGATGCGCGCGGCCAGCAGACCGGCGTTGCGCGCGCCGCCCACCGAGACCGTGGCCACCGGCACACCCGCCGGCATCTGCACGATGGACAGCAGCGAGTCCATGCCGTCGAGGTACTTCAGCGGGACGGGCACACCGATGACCGGCAGCGGGCTGACGGAAGCGAGCATGCCGGGCAGATGGGCCGCACCGCCCGCGCCCGCGATGATCACCTTCAGGCCGCGGGAGTCGGCCTTCTCGCCGTACGCGATCATCTCGCGCGGCATGCGGTGTGCGGAGACGACGTCGACCTCGTAGCGGATCTCGAACTCGTCGAGGGCCTGCGCAGCCGCCTCCATCACGGGCCAGTCGGAGTCGGATCCCATGACGATGCCAACGGCAGGACCGGTCATGCTGCTCATTCGACGATGGTTCCCTTGAGATAGCCGGCCGCGTGACGGGCGCGCTCCAGCACGTCGTCCAGATCGTTGCCGTAGGTGTTGACGTGCCCCACCTTGCGGCCGGGTTTGACGTCCTTGCCATACATATGGATCTTCAGCTGCGGGTCCCGGGCCATGCAGTGCAGATACGCCTGGTACATGTCCGGGTAGTCGCCGCCGAGGACATTGCACATCACGGTCCAGGGCGCGCGGGGGCGGGGGTCGCCGAGCGGCAGGTCGAGGACGGCCCGCACATGGTTGGCGAACTGGGAGGTGACCGCGCCGTCCTGGGTCCAGTGGCCGCTGTTGTGCGGGCGCATGGCCAGCTCGTTGACGAGGATGCGGCCGTCGGCCGTCTCGAACAGCTCGACCGCCAGATGCCCGACGACGCCGAGCTCCCCCGCGATCCGCAGGGCGAGCTGCTGGGCCTGCCCGGCGAGCTCCTCGTCGAGGCCGGGGGCGGGCGCGATGACGGTGTCGCAGACGCCGTCGACCTGCTGCGACTCGACGACGGGGTAGGCGACGGCCTGGCCGTGCGGGGAGCGCACGATGTTGGCGGCGAGCTCGCGGACGAAGTCGACCTTCTCCTCGGCGAGGACCGGCACACCCGCGCGGAACGGGTCGGCGGCGTCCGCCTCCGTCCGGACGAACCAGACGCCCTTGCCGTCGTAGCCGCCGCGCACGGTCTTCAGGATGACGGGGAAGCCCCCGACCTCCTCGGCGAACGCGGACACGTCGGCGGGGTCGGTCACGATGCGATGGCGCGGGCAGGGCGCGCCGAGCTCCATGAGTCTCGAGCGCATCACACCCTTGTCCTGTGCGTGCACGAGCGCGTCGGGGCCGGGCCGGACGGGGATGCCGTCCGCCTCCAGCGCGCGCAGGTGCTCGATGGGGACGTGCTCATGATCAAAAGTGATCACATCGCACCCGCGTGCGAACTCACGCAGCGTGTCCAGGTCGCGATGGTCGCCGATGACGACATCGCTGACCACCTGGGCCGCGGAGTCCTGCGGGGTGTCACTGAGGAGCTTGAAACGGATGCCGAGGGGGATGCCCGCCTCGTGGGTCATACGGGCGAGCTGACCGCCGCCGACCATGCCGACTACCGGGAACGTCACTCTCCTAGGGTATCCGCCGCTCCGCGGGCCCCCGCCGCCCGTGTCACAGCCTCGCCACACGATTGTCGATGTGCCCGGGCAACCGCGGAGGCGGCTGGTTAGCATGACGGTGATGACGCTGTCGATCTGATGGGCTGGACTCTCACTATGAGTGAACGAGGCGGAGCGCTACGCGGGCGGCTCGATCGGCTCATGCGGGAGATCGCGAAGTTCGGCGCGGTGGGCGGCGCCGGGCTGCTCGTCAATCTCGCCGTCTTCAACCTGGTGCGGCACACCACCGAGCTCCCCGTGGTCCGGGCGTCCGTCCTGGCCACCGTGATCGCCATCGCGTTCAACTACGTGGGGTTCCGGTACTTCACCTACCGGGACCGCGACAAGTCGCGCCGGACCAAGGAGCTCACGCTCTTCCTGCTGTTCAGCCTCGTCGGCCTGGTCATCGAGAACGGCGTTCTCTACACGGCGACGTACGGCTTCGGCTGGGACAGCCCGTTGCAGAGCAACTTCTTCAAGTTCCTGGGCATCGGCATCGCGACGCTGTTCCGCTTCTGGTCCTACCGCACCTGGGTCTTCCGGGCGCTGCCGGCGCGCGAGGCCGTACAGACCGCGGAATCGTTCCTGGGACAGCCCTCGGCGGAGCCGGACCGGGTCGGCCGCTGAGCCTGCTCGCCCTTGCCCGTTGCGCCGTGATGGGTGCTGGCCGCGCCACCTGAACGGGCCGGTCCCGGCTACCTGACCGTCGGCGGGTCGTCCTTGGGCTTGCGCGCCACCCGGCTGAGGAAGAGCGCGAAGACCGGCGGATGCTGCTGCAACAGCTCCAGCCGGCCGCCGTCCGCCTCCGCGAGATCCCGCGCCACGGCCAGTCCGATGCCGGTGGAGTTGCGGCCGCTGATGGTCCGCTCGAAGATCCGCGCGCCGAGGTCGGCGGGCACGCCCGGCCCCTCGTCGGTGACCTCGATGACCGCCTGGTTGCCGGTGACACGGGTGCGCAGCGCCACGGTCCCGCCACCGTGCATCAGGGAGTTCTCGATGAGCGCGGCGAGGACCTGGGCGACGGCGCCCGGGGTGCCGACCGCGCGCATGCCCGTCTTCCCCGAGCAGACCACCGCGCGCCCCGCGCTCCGGTAGGCCGGCCGCCACTCCTCGATCTGCTGCTTCACGATCTCGTCGAGGTCGAAGACGATCGCGGAGCCGATACGGGGGTCGCGGGAGTTCGTGAGCAGCCGCTCCACGACGTCGGTGAGCCGCTCCACCTGGGCGAGCGCGACGCTCGCCTCCTCCTTCGCGGTCGCCGGGTCGTCGGTCTCCGAGATCTCCTCCAGCCGCATGGACAGGGCGGTCAGCGGTGTACGGAGCTGGTGCGAGGCGTCCGCGGCGAGCCGGCGCTCCGCGGTGAGCATCCGCGCGATGCGCTCGGCGCTGGCGTCCAGGACGTCGGCGACCCGGTCGAGCTCGGGGACGCCGTACCGCTTGTGGCGGGGGCGCGGGTCGCCGGAGCCGAGGCGCTCGGCGGTCTCGGCGAGGTCGGTGAGCGGGGAGGCGAGACGGTTCGCCTGCCGTACGGCGAGCAGGATCGCGGCGATGACGGCGAGAAGCGCGACGGCCCCGATGATCATGAGGGTGCGTCCGACCTCGCGGGTCACGGAGGAACGGGGCTCCTCGACGGTGACCGTCTCACCGCGCTCCCCCTCGGCGACCCCGCGGATGACGCTGCCCTCGGGCCGCTCACCGATCTCGATGGACGGCCGCCCGGGGATCTCGATCAGGGCGTAGCGCTGGGCGCCGCTCTGGTCGGCGAGGATGCCGGGATTGACGGGCTCACCGCCGATGAGCCGGCTGTCGACGATGCTGACGAGCCGCACGGCCTCGGAGTCGACACTCTCCTGGGCGCTGTTGCTGATGGTGCGGGTCTCGACGAGGACGAGGGACACGCCGAAGACGGCGATGACGACGAGGACCACGGCTAGCGTGGAATTGATGAGCCGTCGACGCAAGATGCCCTCCGGGCGGGGTGACTGGTGCCGACACCGAGCCTATGGCGTGCGGGGGGCGTTCTCGACGGGGCGCGGGTGTGGGGGCGTTGCCCGCCGGGGCGCGGGCGGCTGTCGTTCTGCGCCGTGCGGGGTGCGTTGGGCTCCCTGTCGGGCGCGGTCCCGCTCCGCCGGGCGGTGGGCCCTGCTGGGAGTGGTGGTCTCCCGTCGAGCCCGATCCTCCCCGCCGCGCGGCGGCACCCCGCCGGGCGCGGTGGTTCCCCGTCGAGCCCGATCCTGCCCGCCGGGCGGTCGGCTCCCCGCCGGGGCGCGGCTGCCCTCCGCGGGCGGCTGTCGTTCTGCGCCGAGCGGGGTCCTGCCCGACGGGCGGTCGGCACCCCGTCGAGCACGGCCCCGCTCCACCGGGCGGTGGGCACCCCGCCGGCGCGGTCGTTTTCGCCGAGGCTGACGTCCCCCGCTGAGCGCTGCCGTTCTCTGCCCCAGCCCTGGCTGTGGGTTCCCCTCCGAGCGCTGGTGGGCCTCGCCAGGCCCCGGCGTAACCCGCCGGGCGCGGGAGCGCCCCGTCGCGCACCGTCGCTCCGCGCCGAGCGCCTCGACCGTCCCGTCAGCTCTTCTCGAAGCGGAAACCCACACCCCGCACCGTCGCGATGTACCGCGGGTTCGCCGCGTCGTCGCCGAGCTTCTTGCGGAGCCAGGAGATGTGCATGTCCAGCGTCTTCGTGGACGACCACCACGTGGTGTCCCAGACCTCCCGCATCAGCTGGTCGCGGGTGACCACCCGGCCCGCGTCGCGGACCAGGACGCGCAGCAGGTCGAACTCCTTGGCCGTCAGCTGGAGTTCCTCGTCGCCCATCCACGCACGGTGCGACTCGACGTCGATCCGCACTCCGTGCGTCGCGGGCGCCGGGGCCGGCTCCGTCGCGCCGCGGCGCAGCAGCGCCCGGACCCGGGCGAGCAGCTCCGCGAGGCGGAACGGCTTCGTCACATAGTCGTCCGCGCCGGCGTCCAGGCCCACCACCGTGTCCACTTCGTCCGCGCGTGCCGTCAGCACCAGGATCGGCACGGTGTGGCCCTCCGAGCGGAGTCTTCTGGCGACCTCCAGGCCGTCCATGCCGGGCAGGCCGAGGTCGAGTACGACGAGGTCGACACCGCCCGCCAGACCGGCGTCCAGCGCTGCCGGACCGTCCTCGCGCACCTCGACCTCGTACCCCTCGCGGCGCAGGGCGCGGGCCAGCGGTTCCGAGATGGATGCGTCGTCCTCGGCGAGCAGTACACGCGTCATGTGGTGATGGTAGTCCGCGTGACGTGCACATCGGTGCGTCTTCCAACCACCCTGCGGGACTGGGATGCAATCATGGTTACGACCTTCGATTCAGGGCAGTCGGTTCCTGTAAAACCTGTGATCCATGTCTCAAGTCCTTCCATATGCCACTGTGTCGTGTCGTATGGTGGCGAGACGCCTGTTGTACTGCACGGGGACCTTTGGCCTGCCGGCCAAGGGTCTCTTTTCTGCGCGGAGCCCTGCGGCCCCGAGCGCAGTGAATGACCTGTGGGCCGGGCCCCGGACGCGACGTTGCGCCAGGGGCGTGGATCCCGGTGCGGACCGTCCCCGCCTCCGTCACGACACGGAGCGAACCCCTCGGGCGTGGGGGTGGAGCGGCTTGCTGCCGGTGCCGGCCGCCCCCCACCGGGCGCGTAACCGCTCACGAGGCAGTCGCGTCCCGAGCAAGCAAGGATCGACATGGCGTCCAGCCTGACGAAGGACTCGGCCAGCATTCCTGGCGACGAGAAGACCTTCTTCGGCCACCCCCGCGGACTGGCCACTCTCTTCATGACCGAGATGTGGGAGCGTTTCTCCTACTACGGCATGAGGGCTCTGCTCCCGCTGTACCTGGTGGCTCCTGGCGGTCTGCACATGAGTGCGGCCACCGCGACCGCGATCTACTCGGTCTATCTCTCGCTCGTGTACCTGCTCGCCCTCCCGGGCGGCTGGTTCGCCGACCGTGTCCTCGGCCCCCGCAAGACCGTCGCCGTCGCCGGCGCGATCATCATGCTGGGTCACCTCACGCTGGCGCTGCCGACGTCGGGCACCTTCTTCGCCGGCCTCGGTCTGGTCGCGATCGGTTCCGGCCTGCTGAAGGCCAACATCTCCACGATGGTCGGCCACCTCTACAACGGCCCGGACGACCCGCGCCGTGACGGTGGCTTCACGATCTTCTACGTCGGGATCAACCTGGGCGCCTTCGCGGCCCCGCTGATCATCGGCACCGTCGGTGAGAGCGTCAACTGGCACCTCGGCTTCGCGCTCGCCGCGCTCGGCATGGGCCTGGGTCTGGCCCAGTTCCTGCTCGGCAGCCGCCACCTCAGCTCGCGCTCCGACATCGTCCCGACGCCGATGACCGCCGAGGAGAAGACGTCCACGCTGCGCAAGGGCCTGCTCTGGCTGGCCGTCGCCGCTGTCTTCTACGGCATCGTGGGCTTCTCCGGTGTCTACACGCTGAACTGGCTGCTGGTCCCGCTCACCATCGCCGGTCTGGTCATCCCGGTGTGGGTCATCGCCCGCATCAAGCGCGACAAGTCGCTCGACCGCGTCGAGCAGTCGAAGATGACCGCGTACATCTGGTTCTTCGTCGCCGCCGCCATCTTCTGGATGATCTACGACCAGGGTGGTTCGACCCTGTCGCTGTTCGCCGACGAATCCGCGAAGAACACCGTGTTCGGCTGGGAGTTCCCGGTCTCGTGGTACCAGTCGGTCAACCCGGTCATGATCATGGCGTTCGCGCCGGTCTTCGCCTGGCTGTGGCTCGCGCTGAACCGCCGCGGCAAGGAGCCGAGCACGATCGTGAAGTTCGCGTCCGGCCTCGTCCTGGTCGGCGCCTCGTTCTTCCTCTTCCTCGCCCCGCTGTCGATCGCCGAGGGCGGTCACAAGGCGGCCGCGATGTGGCTGGTCGCCATCTACTTCGTGCAGACCGTCGGTGAGCTTCTGGTCTCGCCGGTGGGCCTCTCCGTCACCACGAAGATGGCGCCCGTGAAGTACGCCTCCCAGATGATGGGTGTCTGGTTCCTGGCCGTCACCGCCGGTGACGCCACGACCGGCCTGCTCTCCATCGCCGGGGTGAACCTCGACAAGATGGGCATCGTCGGCCTGGAGGCCACGCTCGCCGTGGTCGCCGGTATCGCGGTGTGGATGTACCGCAAGAAGGTCAAGGAACTCATGGGCAACGTCCGCTGACCCTGCCCCTGGCCGAGAAGGGCCGCCGCACCCGATCCGGTGCGGCGGCCCTTCCCGCGTGTCTGCCCCTCAGCGGGAGAGACCGCGCAGCCTCCGCCACGGTGTGAACGTGAACACCGCACCGCCCAGCAGGATCACCGTGCCCGCGACCAGGGCCAGGGCACGCAGGGCGCCGTTGTCCTCGGCGCCCGTCTCGGCCAGGCCGCCGCTCGTGCCCGCGCCTCCCGCGCTGCCCGCTCCGCCGGATGCGGCGCCGCCCGAGGACGTGCCGCCGGACGCGCCGCCCGGCTGGGCCGCGGTGTCGAGTTCCAGGGAGAACGCGACATTGCCGGGCGGGGTGCAGGTCGTCGTCGTACCGAGCGCCTTCACCGTGAAGACACCAGGGGCGAGCGTCGCCTTGCCCGTGGCGCCCGGCTTGTACGTGCCCGTCATGTCGGGGATCGTCATGGGCTCCCCGGACTTGATGGGGTCCTTGTTCAACGGGCCCTCGACATGCACGGTGCCCTTGTCGGCGCCGCCGAGCTTGACCTCCATGGACGGCTTGACCGAGTTCGCCGGGATGTCGGCGGGGCTGTCCATGACGGACTTGGAGAACTTGACCGTCAGGTCGTAACTGCCGCCGTTCTTCTTGGCGTTGATCTGCACCGGGGAGACGGCGTTCTTGTCGCCGATGGGCGTCTTGCAGGCGTAGGCGACGCTGATCTCCTTGCCCTCGAAGTCGGTCTGGCCACCGCCGCCGCCCGTGGTCCCACCGGACGTCGTACCGCCGGAGGTCGTTCCGCCGGAGGTGGTGCCACCGCTCGTCGTCCCACCGGACGTGGTCGTCCCGCCGGTTGTCGTCGTCCCGCCGCTCGTCGTGCCGCCCGAGGTGGTCGTCCCTCCGGTCGTCGAACCGCCGCCCTCCGTCACCTTGATCGTGGCACCGGGCTGGACGGCCGCCTTCGGCGAGCACTTCGTGTCCGTCGACAGCGGCTTGGAGACGTTGATGTTGTACGCGCCCGGCGTCAGCGTGATGTCGCCCGCCTTCTCCAGCTTCAGCTTGCCCTTCATGTCCGGCAGCACCATCGGGCTGTTCTTGGGGATGGGCGGGTTCTGACGCGGTCCCTCCATCTTCAGCTCGCCCGAGGCCGCGCCGCCGACCGTGATCGTGCCGGTCGGCTTGACCGTGTCCTTCTCCAGGTCGAGGACGTCCGGGTTCTTGGACGCGGCCTCGACCGTCTTCCACACCACCTCGACCTCGTCCCCGACCTTGGCCTCGGCGGGCGCCGTGATCTGCACCTTGGTGGTGCCCTGCACCGGCGGCAGGCCGGAGATCGGCGGTGGTATGCACTCGGTCGCGTACGAGACCTCGGCTGCCTGAGCGGGGCTCGCGGCCAGCAGGATCCCCGCGCCGCCGAGCATCAGCGCGACTCCCGCCGCGCTCATCCTCCGTTGCGTGCTCACGAATGTCCCTTCGTCGTGGGTCGGTTCTCTGACGGTGCGGAGTCAGGTGTGAACCACGGCAGTGCCGTGGTCGTCGTGGTGCCGGCCGCCGTGGGGGCCGGGGGCGTCCCGCCCCGGGACCTGGTGCCGGGAAGGCGCAGGACGGGCAGCCGGACGGTGAGGTCGCCGGTGCGGTGCCTGCCACCGCCCCGCGGGCGGAACCGGTCGACGACCGCCATGCCGATACGGAACACGGCGGCCGGGACGACGACGGCCAGCAGGACCCAGAAGAGCGTCACGCCCCAGGGACGGCCCACTCCCCACGGCTGCGCGACGATGACCTTCGTGCCGTACTTCACGGAGATCTCGTAGTCGCCGTGGGCTCCGGCGGCCAGTTGGACGGGCAGTTCGACCTGCACCTTCCGGCCGGGCTCGATGGTGCCGCGCCACTGCTGCTCCTCCCACTGCGGCGCGAAGACGCCGTGCGAGGTGCCGACCTGGAACACCGGGTCCTTCACCGGCGCCGAGCCGAGGTTGCCGACGGTGAACTCGAGCCGGCGGGAGGGCGGGGCGCCGAAGAAGACGAGAACGCCGGAGTCGCCTTCCAGCCGGGTCGCGGCGAGCACGGCGAGTCTGCCGCCGGTCGTCGCGCTGGGCAGAGGTGCCGTGGGGTGTCCGGCGACGGCGAAGACAGCGTCCACCGCCGTCTGTTCACCGGTGACCGTGGCGACGTGCACCACGCACGGACAGGGCTTGGGCGGTTCGGCGACCGGCATCTTCTTGCTGAACACGCCCTTGGAGTCGGTGGTGACGGCGCGGCCGTCGGCGTTGGCGCACGCGTTGGTGCCGCCGATCACGCCTCTGGCGGGGGTGGCCTGTCCGCAGATCAGCAGCATGAGGAGGGCTCCGGGCCGCCAGCCCGTGCCGCTGACGGTGATGTCGCCGCCCTTGCCGGCTTGCTGCCGGGAGACCGCCACGCCGGGACCGGGGTCGGCGGCGGAGGCGGTGGGCGCCGGCAGGAGCAGGAGCAGCGGGACCAGGGCGAGCAGCAGCGCCATGGCCCTGCTCGCAGTTCCGCGCGGGCGGCCGGCTTCGTCCATCATCATGCTCCTGACCTCGCCAACTGCCGTTCTGCGGTGGCCTGTTCGCACTCGGGGGCAGAGGGACGGCCGCGACGCCGGCGCAGCCACAGCGCTGCCGCCGCCGCGCCGAGGGCGAGGGCGGACGCGCACCAGGCCCAGGGCACGAACCGCACGGACGTCGTCGCGTCAGCCGCGGGTGCACCCGCGGCGGTGGCCCGTACGCGGACCTCCACCGCGTCCAGCGCCGGGCGGTCCCGCCAGTTCTCCGTGAGCGTGATGCGCCGGGCGGGCAGGAGTTCGGCGGGGAGTCCGCCCGGTGTACGGCGCAGCACCTCGCCGAAGAGGCCGTCCGCCGTGATCGTGACGCGCGGGGAGAGAACGGTGTTGCCCCGGTTCACCAGGGTGTAGCGGATGGTGCCGCCCGTGACGGAGACGTCCTCGACGGTGAGGGCCGCCAACAGCGGCCCGCTGACGCGGAGATGGATCCGTACGCGCGACTCACGGCCGCCCGACGACGCCGTGACGGCGGCACGGTGGTCACCCGGCACGGCGTCGGGCGGGACCGTGAGGGAGAGGGGAACCTCCGCGCGGGTGCGCGGCGGGACCGTGACGGAGGGTGCGGCGAGCGCGATCCGGCTGCCCTCCCCGTCCGCCCGGAGCCGTACGGTGAGCGGTTTCGTGCCCGGGTTGGTCACCGCCAGCGTGTCCTCGAGCACGGTGCCGGGCGCGCCTTCGGCGTAGATGTACGGCCGGTCCCCGCCCGGCCCGGGCGTCGCCGTCCAGGCGGGGCCGTCCGCCGCCACCGCCGTGACGGGCGTCAACAGCCCGGCCAGCAGCGCGGCGAGGAGCCGTGCCATCACGGTCAGCCCGCGGTCCGCCGGCCACCGCGCCGGGTCAGCCACAGCACGCCGGCCGCCCCGGACAGCAGTACCGTCCCGCCGAGCGTGCCGAGTGCCGTCGCGGAGTCCAGCGGGCCGGTCCGGGGCAGTTCGTCGCCGCCGGACGGTGTGGCCTGCGAGTTCGACCCGGAGCCGCCGTCCGATCCCGAGCCGCCGTTCGCCCCGGAGCCGCCGCCGGCCGCCGTGACGTCCAGTTCGAGGGAGGGCCGCGGATTGTTCTTGGGCGTACAGGTCGTCGTCGTACCGAGTGCCTTGATCGTCAGGACCCCGGCGGTGAAGGTGACCTTCCCGCTCTTCTTCGGGGTGTACGTGCCCGACAAGTCACTGATCTTGATGGGGGTGTTGGCGGGGATCGCCGCCGCGTTGGACGCGCCGGACACCGAGACCGTCCCCTCACCCGCCCCGCCCACCTTGATGAGCGCGCTGGGGTTCATCGCGCCCTTGCCCAGTTCCACGGGACTGGAGGAGACGCCCTTCTGGAAGGACATGGTCAGCCGGTAGCCGCCGCCGCTCTTCACCGCCTTGATGTCGATCGGCGAGACCGCGCCCTTGGGGCCGATCGGCGTCTGACACTGGTAGTCGACGTCCACGACGGTGGCGTGTGCGGCGGGGGCGGCCATGAGCACCACCGGTCCCGCCACCGCAGCCGCCAGCGCGAGTGCCGTCCGTTTCTGGTACCTCACCTCAAGTCCCCTCGGCCGGAAGTCGCCATAAGTTACTGACGACACATCAGATCGGGCGCTCAAGGTACGCCTGGGACCTTGGGGAGGGAAGACAAAGAGCACGCCGTATTGACGTGCTCCACAAGAGATTCAAAAACGTGCCGGTGCACCCGGGCGAACCAGGAGGGCGCCGCCCCTAGGACGGGGCCGCGAGCTCCGCCCACACGGTCTTGCCGGCCGATTCCGGTGTGCGGACGACCCCCCAGTCCAGACAGAGCCGCTGGACGATGAACATGCCGTGGCCGCCGGGCCGTCCGGCGCGGTGAGGGGTGCGGGGCGCGGGCTGGCCGCCGCCGCGGTCGGTGACTTCGAGGCGCAGCACCTTGCCGTCGCTGGCGACCTTCAGCTGCTCCGGGCCGTCGGCGTGCAGGCAGGCGTTGGTGACCAGTTCGGAGACGACGAGGAGGACGTCCTCGGCGGCGGCCCGCCGGTCGGCCGTGGCCGCGGGGAGCCAGCCCCAGTCGTACAGCGCCTGACGCGTGAAATCACGGGCGAGGGGAACGATCCCGCTGGCCGAGCCCAGGGCAAGAGTGCGCACCGGGGCGCCGGGAACCGCGGAGGCAGCGCCGGTGGCGCCTTCGGGCTCGGGGCCGAGGTCGCCCGGCGGCTGCTGCCGGGTGGTGCTCATCAGCGCTTCACCTCACCGATTCACCATTTCGCTAGTGCTTCCATACGCAGAGTGCCGGGTGGCCGACGGTCTGCGGGGTTCTCCTGCCCTGCCGACTCGTGACAACACGTACTACGCCGACAGCGGATTGTCCGACACGGACGACAGGGGTCTGCGTCTCAGTCGGCGAGAGCCGCTTCGAGCGACTCGTGGACGGTGAAGACCGCCTCGGCACCGGTGATTTCCAGCACCCTCGCCACCACCGGCAGCAGTCCCGCCAGGTGGACCCCTCCGCCGGCCGCGTCCGCCTGCAGCCTCGCGGCCAGCAGGACGTTCAGACCCGTGGAGTCACAGAACTCCAGCTCCGAACAGTCGATGACCAGTCGTGAGCGCCCTCGGGCGAGCGCCTCCTCCAGGGGAGTGCGCAGCAAATCGGCGGTGTGGTGATCCAACTCACCCGCCGGTTTCACTACCTCACTTCGGCCCTCGGTCCGAACCTCGACCTGAAGCCGGCCCCGATTCGCGCTGCCGACCGTCCCGCGGTCCATGCCCGTCCCTCTTCGCCGTGTCGTTCACCGTGTCATCACTGGGCGCACGCCGCGCACTGCCGCTCCGCACGCCGTACCGCACCCAGCATCATCGCGCCGTCGGGCGACGGCGCGACCTCGGCGGAAGACTACGCCTTCCTTACGCCACGGAGCCACCGGAACTCCCTGGCAAATCCGACATACGGGATAATTGACACTTGCAACTGCCCCTGGGGAGCGGGTAGGCCTAGTACAGACACAACGACCCACGACCGGCTTTGGAGGCGCCGCACACCGCAGCGCATGTATGGGCTTCGGCGGCCATACGCCGAGAACGATGGAGGAGACCATGTCACCCCGGCTCGACGCTTCGCGTACCCCCACCGCGCCGTCGACACTTCCCGAGACCACCGGCGACTCGTCCCGGCCCCTCGAAGGCCTGGAGGATCTCCCTGAGATCCCGCCCTTCGACCAAGTGGGCCCGCTGGACGCACGAGCGCTGTCCAAGACGCTCTTCGGGCGCCTCGAAGGCCTCGAAGAAGGCACGCACGAGCACGCGTACGTACGCAACACGCTCGTCGAACTGAACCTGGCGCTCGTCAAGTTCGCCGCCTCCCGGTTCCGCTCCCGCAGCGAGCCGATGGAGGACATCATCCAGGTCGGCACCATCGGCCTGATCAAGGCGATCGACCGCTTCGAACTCAGCAGAGGCGTGGAGTTCCCCACCTTCGCCATGCCGACCATCGTCGGCGAGATCAAGCGCTTCTTCCGTGACACCAGCTGGTCGGTGCGGGTGCCGCGCCGGCTCCAGGAGTTGCGTCTCGACCTCGCGAAGGCGGGCGACGAACTCTCCCAGCGCCTGGACCGCGCGCCGACGATCGACGAACTCGCCACCGCGCTCGGCATCGGGCGGGACGAGGTCGTCGAGGGCATGGCCGCGAGCAACGCGTACACCGCGAGCTCGCTGGACGCCCAGCCCGAGGAGGACGACTCCGAGGGAGCGCTCGCGGACCGCATCGGCTACGAGGACCACGGACTCGAAGGCATCGAGTACGTCGAGTCGCTGAAGCCGATGATCGCAAGCCTTCCCCCACGGGACCGTAAAATCCTCTCCCTCCGTTTCGTCGCCAACATGACGCAGTCGGAGATCGGCGAGGAGCTCGGAATCTCGCAGATGCACGTGTCCCGGCTGCTCTCCCGCACCCTGGTCAAGCTCCGGAAGGGCCTGACGCTCGACGAGTGAGAGCGCACCCGCCGAAACGACCTGCGAAGGGCCCATTCCTCAAGGAATGGGCCCTTCCCCGTTATTGACGGGGCCATCCTGATTGGTCCACATTGAGCGCGGGGTAAATGGGGGGACAACATGGCTCTTGGGGAGGGCTGTCCTGCGGCGTACGCACCACTGGAAGAACTGATGCGCCGGCGTCTGGGCAGGGAATGTCTGTATGTACCGTCATGCCGTCTCGGGCTCTATCTGGCGCTGCGCCATTGGTGCCGGCCCGGCGGCCGGGTGCTGATGTCACCCGTCAACGACGACGTGATCTTCTTCGTGGTGCTCGCGGCCGGTCTGCGGCCGGTGCAGGCACCGCTGCGTGCCGAGGACGGCTCGATCGACGTCGCGGCCGTGCCCGATGCCGCGTGGCAGGGGCTGTCCGCGGTGCTCACCACCAATCTGTACGGCAACCCCGACCAGGCTCCCGGACTGCGCGAGCACTGCGACCGGCTGGGTATCCCCCTGCTGGAGGACGCGGCGCACGCCATCGGCAGCGTGGTCGGCGGGCAGCCGGTCGGGACCTTCGGCGAGGCCTCCGTCTTCAGCCTCTCCAAGCACACCGGCGCCAGGACCGGCGGATTCCTCGCGATCGCCGATCCGTCCCTGCGGTCCGCGCTGGAGCGGGCCCGCGACGAGCTGATGGAACCCGCGGGATCGGTGGCGGAGCTGGCCTACGGGCTGAGACCCTACGCCGAGGCCGCCGTGCGGGGGCTCCGGCTCGTCGGGGCGGCCCGCGCCACCCTGCGGCTGACCGGGCGGCAGGAGCGTGAGGGCATACGGATGGCACTGCGGCCCGGCGAACTGGAGCAGGCACTGACCGCCGCACCCGCTCTCGCGGACTTCACCTCCTGGATACGCGTGGACATGCACGACTACCGGCTCGCACCCGGCCCGCTGCGGCTGCGCCGCACCCAGCGGCTGCTGAGCCGCCTCGACGGGCTGCTCGATGCGTACCGGGCCGGGGTCCGCACCCTGTCCGCCTCCCGCTGGGCGCTGCCGCGGCCCGGACCCGTCCAGCCGCTGTTCCGGGTGCCGCTGTTCGTCGGGGACCGTGACGCCGCCGTCGCCGCGCTCGCCCGGCGCCGGATCACCGTCGGCTACCTCTACGACCCGCCGCTCGACACCTACGCGGGGCCGCACTTCACCGACCCGTCGCCCGCGCCGCAGGGGGCGGCCTGGTTCGCGCGCCACGCGCTGCCCGTCGATCCCCTGCGGGCCGACACGGTGCTGGAGGTCCTCGACGAGCTGGGCAGCCGTCCCGTGCGGCCGCCGGCCCGCATCGTGGCGGCACAGCCCGCCATGCAGGGCGGGACCGGTGTCTGACACCACCCGACTGCGGAAGCCGCGGTCCGAGGACTCCGCCGTTCCCGAAGCGCCCGAGACGGACCGGACGGACGCGGCGCCGGCGGACGCAAGCAGCGGCGACTCGATGTTCCGCAACGCCTACGCGCTGATGCTCTCCACCGGTGTCTCCGCGGCTCTCGGCCTCGGTTTCTGGCTCGTCTCGGCCCGCTACTACACCGAGGAGGCCGTCGGCCAGGGCTCCGCGGCCATCGCCGCGATGCGCCTGCTGTCCTCCATCACGGCGACCACGATGATCGGCGCGGTGGTGCGCTACGTCCCCCGCGCCGGGCGCGCCACCGGACCGCTGGTGTGGCGGGCCTATGCGCTCAGCTCGCTCGTGGTGTGCGTGGCCTCGGTCGTCTTCCTGCTCACCCTCGACCTGTGGGGCCCGTCGTACGCGCCGCTCGGCGGCCTCGGGCCCGGGATCTTCTTCGTGGCCGCCTGTGTCGGCTGGGCGCTGCTGACGCTTCAGGACGGGGTGCTCACCGGGCTGCGCAGGGCCTTCTGGGTGCCCGTGGGCAACGCCGTGTTCTCCATCGGCAAGCTGCTGCTGCTCGCCGTGTTCGCGACGACACTGCCCGTGCTGGGCATCTTCGTCTCCTGGGGCGCGGCCATCGCTCTGTCGGTGCTGCCGCTGGCCTGGCTGATCTTCCGCCGGCTCATCCCCCGGCAGGCCGCGGCCGACCGCGACCGCGAGCCGCCGAAGGCGAGGGAGATCGGGCGGTTCCTGGCCGGCGACTCGGTGGGGTCACTGTTCTCGCTGGCGATGATCAACCTGCTGCCGGTGATGGTCGCCGTCCGCTTCGACGCCACGCACAACGGCTTCTTCTACATCGCGTACACCGTCGGCGGCACGATGGAGTTCATGGCCATCAACATGGCCTCCTCGCTGACCGCGCACGCCTCGCACAGCCCCGAGACCCTCGCGGCGGGGGTCCGCGGGGCGCTGCGGCGGATGACCGTGCTGCTCGTGCCGGTCGTGATCTTCCTGGTGGTCTTCGCCCCGCAGATCCTCGCCCCCTTCGGTGAGGAGTACGCCACCCACGGCACGACGGTCCTGCGCCTCCTCGCGGCCGCCGCGCTCCCGCGCGTGGCGGTCGAGCTCTACATCGGCGTCCTGCGGGTCCAGGGACGCACGGGCGTGCTCGCGGTCCTCCAGGGCATGATGTGCGCCCTCGTGCTGGGCAGCGCGGCCGTGCTGCTGACGCCCGTCGGCATCGCCGGCGCGGGCTGGGCCATGCTGCTGTCGATGACGCTGATGGCCGTGGTGTCGGCGCCGGGGCTGCGTGCCGCGCTGTCGGGCAGCGACCCGAAGCCCTCCCGGTTCGCCCGGCTGCTGCGCACCCGGCGCGGCGCGGAGCAGCAGGAGTACGGGACCGAGTGGGCCCGCAGGGCCGCCGAGCGCCGGGAGCGCGCGGCCCTGGAGGAGCGGGAGTACGGCGCCCGCCCGACCTATGTGTCGAGCGGACACGACACGGCGACGCCCGCGTTCGGCTTCCCGGTGTACGTCCCCGAGCCCGCGGACGAACGGCCGCCCGCGGCCGACGGGGAGGACCGGCTGACCCAGTGGCTGTGGCTGTGGCTCGGGATGGCCGCCGGGCTCTTCTGGGTGCCGCTCGCCCGCGCCGAGGACCTCGGCCGGCGCCATCTGCACGACGGTGAACTGCTCGACGCGCTGCCCCCGGTCACGCTCACCGCGGGCATTCTGCTGGTCGTGGTGTACGTCGCCGCCGTCGCGCTCCAGCGGCCCCGGCCGGTGCTGACGGGCACGGTCCTCGTGGTGACGGTCGCCGCGCTGCACACCGCGCCCCTGCTGCTGGGCATCCGGCCGGAGCCGGCGGCCGGCTCGTGGTTCGGGGCGTACGCGGACTTCCTCGCGGAG
Organism: Streptomyces sp. CA-251247; assembly: GCF_050952975.1. Classification (NCBI taxonomy): domain Bacteria; kingdom Bacillati; phylum Actinomycetota; class Actinomycetes; order Kitasatosporales; family Streptomycetaceae; genus Streptomyces; species Streptomyces sp. CA-251247. The sequence goes on from NZ_CP191861.1 coordinate 3,331,207, forward strand.
GCGGCCGGACTGGACAGTCCCGCCGGTGTGCTGTCCACGCTGCCTGTCGTCGTCCAGCTGCTCTGCCTCGGGCTCGCCGCGGCGGCCCTGCGCACGGCGGGCGCGGACGGACGGGTCATCGCGGTCGTGGTGTGGCTGCTGGCCGTCGCCGGGTGGGCGGCACAGGACGCCGTGGCCGGGGCGGCGCAGCCGGTGTTCGCGGGATTCGCTGGGCTCTACGCGGCCACGGCGCTGTGGGCCGCCCTGCGCCGGGCGGTCAGCGGGTCGGGACCGGCTGTCTGAACCAGCTGTCGAGGCCGGCCTCGCGGTAACCCGCGAGCGCCGGTCCTTCGTTGACCGTGAGGTCGCACCTGCGCTCCTCGGACGTCGGCCGGTTCCAGTGGACCATCGCCTTCACCCGCGGCATCGTCCGGATGACCTCGGGGATCTCGGTGTACCAGCCGCGCTGCCGGTCGGCGTCGGCCAGGTCGGGCGCGGTGGCGAACTCCGCCATCATCAGCGGCTTCTTCGCGGAGATGTTCTCCAGCAGCCAGTCGTAGGTGGGCCGTTGGCTGTCCTCGAAGGTCTTCCAGTCGGTGGTGTCGTGGCAGCCGAAGTAGTTGTACTGGTCCATGCCGATCCAGTCGACGTAAGAGTCGCCGGGGTAGAGCTGCTTCATCACCTCGGCGCTGCCCAGATATCCGGAGACCGTCCACACCCAGACGACGTTGTCGGCGCCGAGCTCCTGGAACCGCTGGTACAGATGCCGGTAGGCGGCGACGTACTCGGCGGGGGTGCCCGCGCCCTCCTTGATCCGCGCGTCGACCTCCTGGTCGAAGGAGAAGAGGACCTTCTTCCCGTACGCCTTGAGACGGCGGATCTGCGGGTCGATGATCTCCTTGTCGTGCTTGCCGGAGGCGATGTTCTTCCAGCCGAGCTGGGTCTCCGTGTAGTTCTCGTGATGGCGCTCGGTCCACACCGTGGACTCCCAGGCCAGCATGAGCATGCGCTCCCTGCCGAGCTGCTGCTCGTCCTCGGTGAGGAGTTCACCGTCGACCTTGTTGCCCGACATGTCGTGGTAGGTGTAGACGAGGTCCAGCTTGCGGCCGATCTTCTTCTCGAACGCGAGGACCGGTTCGGCGAGAGAGCCGTCCTCGTCGTACGGAATGTAGGCCCCCCACCAGGCACCGCACCCCGGGACCAGCCGCTCGTCGGGGGCGCAACTCCCCGTCGGGGACACGCCGGACGCGGCGTCGGCCGGCAGATCCCCGCCCTTCCCGGACGTCGTGCCCGCGTCCCCGCCCCAGACGGCGATCCCGGCGACGAGCAGCGCCACGACCATCAGGACTGCGGCGGTGTACATCTGCCCGCGCGGCACGGCGCGCCCCTTCACCGGTCACCCGTCGCGGGCTTGCGTTTCACTCGCTCGGCCGCCCCCTGGGTGGCGGCGGGCAGTGGCAGCCCGGGCAGCGCGGCGACAACGGTCGCGAACGCGGCGAGCGACACCATGAACGCCGTACCCGAGAACGCCTCGACCAGGAACAGCGAGGTGGCGGTCAGCACACCCAGCGACAGACTGATCGGGGCCGCCAGCGCGAACGCCTCCAGCCGGGCGCCCGACCGCAGCCGGGCGGGCTGCGGATGGAGCACGGCGAACCCCGGCCCGAAGCAGACGAAGAGCAGCGCCGGGATCCAGCGCAGCGGCGAACCGCCGGGCAGCGCTGTCGCCGCGAGGGCCACCCAGCCGGAGAGGGCCACCGCCACTCTGAGCCGGTGCTCTTCCAGCTTCATCGGCCGGTCCCCCCGCTTCCTGTCCCGGGGCCTTGCGGCCGGTATTCCAGTACGACGCCGTACGGATGCTCCTCCACGACCCTGAACAACGGTGATGCCTCCAGGCGCGAACGCAGCGTGGCGAAGCCGCCGGCCGGGAGCAGTCCCTCGCCGGCGCTGTAGATGTCCTGCGTCCGGGTGAGCAGGACGAAGGCCTCGGTGCCGCGGGGGATGCCCGCGGCCAGATAGCCCGCCGGATCCTTCAGCATCTTCTCGTTCTCCGGGAGTTCCTGCTCGGCGAAGAACCAGTGCTCCACCTGGTCGTAGTGGTGCAGCGCCTGCGGGAACGAGCCGGTGGTGGCGAGCAGCAGCGCGCCCTTCGGAGCCCGGTCGATGGCACGGGTGACCATCGCCGTCTCGGCGGGCGGCGTGTAGTACATCCTCTCCTTGCCGTAGTACGACGGCAGGAATCCCACGACCAGCGCCACCAGCACCGCGGGGAGCGCCACCGCCGTGACCCGGCGGCGGACCAGATGGACCCGGCCGGCCGGTCTGCGCAGGCCGGCGACGGGCGGGACGAGCGCGGCGGCCGCGAAGAACGCCGCACCCGGGAGCCCGAAGAGGTAGACGCGGAACAGCATTTCGCCGCCGTAGTCGTTGACGGCGAACAGCGGCACGGGAGCGGCCGACACGAGCAGCAGCGGCAGTGCGCTGCGGGTCAGCTTGCGCCGCGTCAGCACCGCGATGCCCGCGAGCGCGGCCACCGCCAGCACCATCAGCACATTGGCGAGTCCCGCCAGCTCCGGCCCCGGGCCGGTGAGCTCACCGGCGTACCCCGCGCGGGAGTTCTGCATCAGCTCGCCGAGCGAGTCGCGCAGGGTGCGCAGGGTCTCGAGGAACAGTGGCCGCCCCATCGTCAGGTCCCAGACCAGCATGAGCAGCCCGGCGACGGCCAGGAGCCCCCAGTTGCGGTAGCGGCGGGTGAGCGTGAGGGCGAGCAGCGAGGCGCACAGCATCACCGGCGTGAGCTGGTGGGAGGCGTTGATGGCGACGATGAGCGGGGCGAGGATCGCGATGCAGACGGCCCGCTGGCGTACCCCGGTGGGGGGCGGCACCGGGGCCGCCACCGGATCCAGACAGGTGCGGTCGCGCAGCCTGCCCGCCGAGCCGGGGCGCACGAAGTGCCGCAGCACCACGGCCAGCACGGTCAGATGCAGCAGGAACGCGAAGCCCTGCGGGGCCAGATAGTCCTGCCCGACCCAGTTGGCCACCTGGAAGATCCAGACGGCGGTCCACACCATCCGCCAGTCCTCGGTGAAGGTGCGGTAGATCAGGATCAGTACGGGCATGACCAGCAGGCCGAGCACGATCGGCGCCCAGTTGAGATAGGCGGCCGCGCTCTCCACCCCGAAGATCCGCACCAGGGCGGCGTTGAGGGAGAAGAATCCCGGCCACTGGTCGTACGCCGACATGTTGCCGGAGAGGGCGGCCCCAGGCCGCAGTTCACCGTTCGCCAGCAGTTGGTTGATGACCGCGTCGTGCTTGGACGCCCAGGGATAGCGCACCGAGTCGTACAGCACGGCGGGCGCCGCCTTGAGCGCGAAGAGCAGCGCGACGCAGTAGGCGGCGGGCCACCAGGGTGCGGTTCCGGCGCGGCGCAGACTGAACAGGAAGCCGCAGGTCAGCACCAGCAGCGACAGATGGAAGGCGATGGGCAGCCGGTCGAGCAGGCCGTAGTCGCCCATCGTGCGGAATCCGATGCGCGGCAGAGCGAACAGCCACAGACAGACGCCGGTCAGCAGCGGCAGCCAGGTGAGCAGGAGATCCGGCCGGAGCAGGTCCGGGGGTGTCCTGCTGGTGGTCCGGGCCGCGTCGGCGGGCGGCGGGCCCTGTGCCGTCTCCAGGGCGGGCGACGGCACGCTGCGCCCGGTGAGCGGTGCAGGCATGCGTAGGCGCACAGTGCGACTCCCCCCACGAAATGTGGTCGCGGCCGTCACGCCGCTTGTCCCTTCGGCGAAGTATAGAAAGAGATTTCGCGTTTGCGTGGCTCTTCCGGATTCTTGTCCGCCGCTTCTGCCGCCGGTCCGCGAACCGCTCCGCCGCTTGCCGGGCGCCGGTCCGTGGACGCGTCCGGCTACCCCGCGAAGACCGGCCCCCTGACCGTCGCGCGGGCCCGGCGGTAGAGCCGCCAGCCCACCGTCTTGAACGAGTCGGGGAACGGCGCGACCGGTGCGCCGCGGCCCTCCATCCACTCCTCGACGTCGGCCGTCGTGTGGGTACGGCGCAGGATCAGCCGGGAGATGCGGTAGGCCTCGTCGGTCTCCGAGCTCAGCGCGTGCCGGACGGCCACCGCCGAGGCGTAGCCCTCGCGCAGCGCGGCCCGGCGCACCGCCCGGCTGTTGTAGCCGTGCGGATAGGCGAGATGGGTCACCTCGTGGCCGAGCACGTCCTCCAGCACCCTTCTGGGCTCGCGTAGTTCACGCCGCAGCTCCGACCGCGACAGCGTGTCCAGCTGCGGGTGGGTGACCGTGTGGGCGCCCACCTCCATGCCGTGCCGCACCAGCAGCGGCACCTGCGCGAGCGTCATCATCGGCGCCGGCGGCAGCAGCGAGTGCCGGCCCGGGGTGATGGCACCGGTGGTGAGATACGCGGTGGAGGGCAGCGACCGGGCGGCGAGTGCCTCGGCGGTCGGACCCGGCAGATCGGCGAAGCCGTCGTCGAAGGTGAGGACGACGGGCCGGTCGGGCAGCGGCCCGTCGCCCGCGAGAGCGCGGACGAGCGTCCCGATCGTGACCGGGGTGCGGCCGCTCGCCACGACGGCGTCGAGCTGCGCCTCGAAGTCCTTCGGGGTGACGGTGAACTCCGCGATCCAGTCCGGCGGATCGTCCATGACGGCGTGGTAGAGCAGTACGGGAATGCGTGGCATCGTCGCGCCACCGCCTTTCATCGGTTGTCGCGGTCCCACGGCAGCGGTACGCCACGGACCCGGCGGCGCGCCCTGGCGTACCCGAAGGGGCCCGCCAGCATGCCGCGGCGCTCCAGCCGCGAGAGATGGCGCGGCCAGGGGTGGTCCTGGGCGCCGTGCGCCCCCGGCACGACGGCGCCTTCGGAGTCGCGGTGCGCGGTGATGGTGCGGGCGTGGGCGAGGCCCCGGGGAAGTTTCCGCAGCAGCGCGGGAAGCAGCGCGGGGCGCCGCACCAGCAGGGCGGTGAGATACGCGGTGAGGCCGGCCCCGTATCCGTACGCCTGGTTCGTCAGGTCCCGCCAGGTCTCCCGGTGGTGGTGCCAGACCAGGGCCTCGGGGGTGTAGCGCAGCCGGTGCCCGGCGGCGAGGACGCTCACGAAGGCGTAGAGGTCGTCGCCTCCCCGGGCGGGGGTGCCGGTGCCGGTCGCCGGGTCGAAGCCGCCGATCGCGCGCAGTGCCGACGCCCGGAAGGCCATGTTGGCGCCGGAGCCGAAGCTGCCCGCGGTGAACGGGAACAGCGGTTCGTCCGCGGGCGGGTCGGCCGGGTCGTAGGTCCGGGGCGCGAAGCCCTTGGCGAAGCCGCCGTGGCTCTCCAGCAGGATCTGCGCGGGGGTGCCGAGCTTCGCGGGCAGGATCAGGCCGGTCGTGCAGCCGAGGCCGGGGTCGGCCGCGAAGGGCGCGGTGAGGGCGGAGAGCCACTGCCGGTCGGCGACGACGTCGTCGTCGGTGAAGGCGATGACCTCGCCCTCGGCGACCGCGACACCGCGGTTGTGGGCGATCGCGAGACCGGGCACGGCCTCGCGGGCGTAGCGGACGCGGTCGGCGTACTTGTGCTCGACCAGGTCCTGGGTGGCTCCGGTGACGGGCGCGTTGTCGACGACGACGATCTCGAAGCCGGGGTGGTCCTGCACGAGCAGCGAGTCGAGCGCGCGGGCGAGCTGATCGGCGCGCTCGCGGGTCGCGATGACGACACTGACCCGCGGTGGCGGACCGTCCGCCGGGCCCGCGGTGCGGTCGTCCCCGGCCGGGCGGGTCCCCTTCAGGTGTGCGTGGGCGGCCGCCGCCACCGTGGTCGCGGGGTCCTCGCCCGGCGGGACATGGCAGACGATCGTGGCGACCGGGCGGCCGCGCAGCCGGACCAGGGCGTAGACGTCCCCGTCGGCTGCGGGCTCTGCCGCCTCCAGCGCGGGGCCGAAGCTCAGCACGGCGCCCTCGGGGCCGTCCAGGTCCAGTTCGGTGACCTGGATCGGCGGCAACTGCGGTACGTGGGTGTCCATCGTTCTTCCTTGCTTCCGAGTGCTCCCGCTGTCAGTGGCCCCGCAGCCGGGCCAGCCGGTTCAGCGCCGACCGGCCGTATCCGGCGAGCCTGGGCCTGCTGCGGACGAAGCTGTGGGCGCGGCGGCCGGGCTCACGGCTGATGCGGTACAGCGCGGCCCGCGGTCCCGGACGGACGGACGAGCCTTCCTGGACCAGCAGTTCGCAGGTGCGCAGCGCGTCCTTGTACTCCGCGTCGCCGCGGCCGAGGTCGAGCATCCCGATCCCCTCCGCCGCCGCCGACTCGGCCATCCGCAGATGCAGGATCAGCCCCGGTGAGTACTTGGCGAACTCCGGGTCGTAGGCCGGGAACCAGCAGGACAGCACCGTCCTCGACCGCAGACCGACGTGCGCGGCGACCGGCCGGTCCGCGGCGTAGAGCACGGAGAGCACTCCGGAGCAGCCGGGCGTCCGTGTCTCGTGGAGGTCGCGCACCAGGGTGCTGATCCAGTCCTTGGCGAACCGGTCGCGGCGGCCCGTCCTGCGGTACTGCGCGGACTTCCATTCCATGAGCCGGCGCAGCGCGGCCGGATCACGCTCGTCGAAGACGAAGCGCACCTCGCCCGCCTGCCGGCCGAGCCTGCGCTCCTTGGCCAGGGTGGTCTTGAGGAACTTGGGCGAACGGGCCCGCAGACCCTCCTCGTACACCTCGTATCCCGTGCCGACGTCGATGACCGGGGAGGCGAACTCCTCCGCCGCTCCGGGCGAGAACAGCGGCTGGCCCGCTTCGAGGTTGTCGAACTCCCAGGCGGACAGCCGGCAGGCCCGCAGCAGCTCGCGGGCCGTGATCTCCAGGCCGGGGCGCAGGATCGCGCCCTGGCAGTCGGACACTCCCAGTCCGATCGCCCGGCCGTGGCCGAGCGGACCGCGCTCGTGGGGGAAGAAGCCGGCCGGCTCCCCGTCCTCACGCAGTACGGCCACTCTGGCGTCCGGCCGCACCCGGCCGACGGCCAGGGTGAACTCCGGCTCCATGAAGGGGTTGGCGGGCATGCCGGTCTTGGCACGCAGCTCACGCCAGGCCTCCGTCTCCCCCTCCTCCAGCTCCTCCGGCTTCACGACATGAATGCGTACACCGCTCAACTCGACCCCCCGGCCGTTCCCCTGGAACTTCCCCGCACAGGACGCTACCGGTCGAAATGCGCCCAGGACAGGGAGCATCACCCATCTTGTGACGGAGTTGTGCAGTTCCAGGCCGTGAGGTTATGTGCGGTGTTCGAGTGACGGGCGGGCTTGTGCACCAATGTGGCGGGAGTTGGCCAACTGTCCTTCGAACGGGACCGGTTGATCGTAGGATCTGACTGCTCCCGACCCCCCTAGGGAGCTTTGTGTGTCCTGGAAGGGCTCAGCTCCGTGATCGTGATCAACGTCGTGGTCTGCAAAGACGCCGATTCGAGGTCGTCGTGGTGAGCCGGGCGGGCGCCGGGCCGGGGGTGTGGTGGCCCGTCGCGTTGATCGTCGCCGCCGCAGGAGCGGCGCTCACCGGCCGGGCCGCGGCCGACGCCGAGTGGCGGCAGATCCTGGCCGGCGGCTGCGCCGCCGTCGCGGTGCTGGTGATCGCCTGGGCCGTGATGCTGTCGCGGCAGCTGGCGCTGGAGCGGGCGGGACGCGACCTCGACCGGCGCACCGCGGCCGCCCGCGGCGCCGAGATCGCCCACCTCGCGGCGGTCCGGCTGCCCGCGATCACCGAGCGGCTGCGCACGGGCCAGCGGCTGGACACCGTGCCGGGCCCGCTCGCACCCGCCGCCCACACCGGCGAGGAGTTCGCCCGTGCACTGACGGCCGTGGTCGGCGCGCTCGGCTCGGACGACGCCGTGCGCCGCGAACGGGCACTGCGGGACTCCGTCCAGGCGGCCTTCGAGTCGGTCGCCCGCAACATGCACGCCATGGCCACCGTCCAGCAGCAGGTGCTCGACCGCGTCGAGCAGACCATCGACGACCCGCGGCTGATGGCCGAGGTCATGAAGGCCGACCACGCGGCGGCCCAGATGACCCGCAAGTCGCAGACCCTGCTGGTGATGTGCGGCATCTGGCCGGCCCGGCGCGAGACCCGGCCGGTCTCGCTCTACGACTGCGTGCGCGGCGCACAGTCCCGGATCGTGGAGTTCGGCCGGATCGACGTGCACGGCGGCCAGACGCTCTACGTCGTACCGCCCGCGGTCGAGGGCCTGATGCACGCCGTCGCCGAACTCCTGGAGAACGCCACGGTGTTCTCCCCCTCCCGCACCCAGGTCGTCGTCACGGTCCGCGAGGTGGGCGCCGGCGCCGTGGTGGAGATCGACGATGCCGGGCTCGGCATGCCGCCGGACGTGCTCCACCAGGCCCAGGCCCGGCTGCGCGAGGAGATGGACCTGGCGAACCTCGGCGCCGTGCCGCGCCTCGGTCTCGCCTGCGTCGGGCGCTGGAGCCGGGAGCTCGGCTTCAAGGTGGAACTGACGGGAGCGTCCGCGTACGGCGGCACCCGTGCGGTGACCTTCGTGCCGTACCGGCTGCTGACCGAGCCGCTGTCGCACTTCTCCGGCGTCACCGACCTCACCGACCGCGGCTCCGTCTCCGTGGCCCGGGCCGACCGGCCCGGCACCCACACGTCGCCGCACGGCACCGCTCAACAGGCAGCCCTCCAGGGGCATGCCGCGCCGGGGGCGCTGCCCCGCCGGCGCAGCCGCCGCGGCGCCGCCGTGGAGGCCGCCGCCCAACAGGCTCTTCAGGCACCGCCGCCCGCCCCGGCCGCACCCGACGGTCCCGCCTGGACCCCGGAGGCCGCTCGGGCGTCGATCGCCAGTGTGGTCTCCGGCTCGCGCCGCGGGCGCGCGGCCGTGGAGGACACCACAACCGATCCGTACGACGAAAGCGATGGAGGCCGGCCGTGACCGGGACCATAACCAGACTTCCCGACCTGGGCTGGATGCTGCGACCGCTGACCGAGATCCCGGGCGTCCGGCACGCGGTGGTGGTCTCCGAGGACGGGCTGCGTCTCGGACACGCCTCTGCGGAGAACCTCTCGGGGCCCGTCGCCTCGCTCAGCGTGGGTGAGGCCGAGGCGCTCTCCGCGGCGTGCGCGGCGATGACGATGACCGGACGCTCCACCGCCGCGCTGCTGTTCGGCGGCGGCGCCGGGGTCCGCCAGCTGATGCTGGAGTCCGAGCACGGTTTCGTGCTCTTCACCCACGCGGGAGTGGGCGCGCATCTGGGCGTGGCCACCGACCCGAGTGCCGATGTCGGACTGGTCGCCCAGCAGATGCAGTTGCTGGTCGCGAAGATCGGCGCCCACCTGGCCAGCCAGCCGCGGGATCCGGTGACCGATTCGTCATGACCGACCGCCCGGAGGAACGGACCACATCGGCGGTACGCCCGTACGTGATCACAGGGGGCCGTTCGGACGGCGGCGGTGAGCCGCTGTCCTGGGAGACCCTCGTGATGGCCACGGACGCCGCCTTTCCCGCGTCCCTCCAGCCGGAGCACCACATGATCCTGGCCCACTGCCAGGGACTGCTGTCGGTCGCCGAGGTGGCGGCCCACCTCGGCCAGCCGCCCTCGGTCGTCCAGGTACTGCTGTCCGATCTCGTCGAGTGGGGACTGATCGTGGTCCGCCCGCCCGTCCCGCCGGCCGAACGCACCGATGTGACCATGCTCAGAAAGGTCCTCCATGGCCTCGAAAGCCGTCTCTGACGCCCCGGGCCGGGCGCCGGGCGCCGCAGCGGGACACCCGGGCCCGCCCCCGGTCGCACAGCCGGGCAAGTACGTCACCCCCAGCGTCGCGGGCGCCGCGAAGATCCTCGTCGTCGGACCGCTGGGGGTCGGCAAGACGACCCTCATCGGCACGGTCTCGGAGATCGCACCGCTGTCGACCGAGGCGATGATGACGCGGGCCGGGGCCCGCGTCGACACCCACGTCCACAGCGGCAAGACGACCACCACCGTCGCCCTGGACTTCGGCCGGATGACGATCGACGGCGATCTGGTGCTCTATCTGTTCGGCACCCCGGGCCAGCCGCGTTTCCTGCCCGCCTGGCGGGACCTCGCCAAGGGCTCGCTCGGCGCGCTGGCCCTGGTCGACACCCGTGATCTGGAGGCGTCCTTCGACGCCCTCGGCAATCTGGAGGACCTCGGGCTGCCGTTCGCCGTCGCCGTCAATCTCTTCCCGGAAAGCCCGCAGCACGACGAGAAGGAACTGCGGGCGGCGCTCGACCTGCTCCCCGAGACCCCGCTGGTCACCTGTGACGCCCGGGACACCCGCTCGTCGGTCGGAGCGCTGATCGCTCTGGTCGGCCACCTCATCAACGCCGCCACGGAGTCGTCATGACCCTCCCGCCCCCGCCCACCGGCACCTCCCGTCCGCCGGCCGGCGGGCGCTGCCCGGTGGCCACCCCGCTGTACGGCCCGGACCTCGACGGCGACACCATGCCCGCCTTCTACGAGAAGCTGCGCCGCGAACACGGCCCGGTGGCGCCGGTGACCATCGCACCCGGCATGCAGGCCTGGCTGGTGCTCGGCCACCGCGAACTGCTCCGGCTCACCCGCGAGGAGCAGGACTTCTCGCACGACCCGCGCCGCTGGACCCTGCTGCGCGAGGGCCGGGTCCCGCTCGACTCACCGATCATGCCGATGGTCGGCTGGCGGCCCGCGCTGCTGTTCACCGACGGACAGCAGCACCGCCGGATGCGCTCCGCCGTCTCCCACGCACTCGCCTGCATCAACGGGCACGAACTGCGCCGCAGCGTACGGGCCACCGCCGAGCGGCTGATCGCCTCCTTCGCCGACCGCCACGAGGCGGACCTGGTGCCGCACTACGCGCGCAAGCTGCCGCTCCAGGTCATCACCGGCCTGCTCGGCCTGGACGAACGGACCGGCCAGCAGCTGGTGCAGGCGATCGCCGGGATGGTCGCCGCCAACGCGGACTCCGTCAACGCCGCCCAGCGCATGAACACGATCCTCCAGGGCCTCATCGAGGAGAAGCGGCGCAGACCCGGCAACGACGTCACCTCGTCCCTGCTGCACCACCCGGCCCGTCTCACCGACGAGGAGGTGCTGCACAACCTCGTGGTGATGTTCGTGGCCGGCAATCAGACCACCGTCAACTGGATCGCGACCACGCTGCGCATCCTGCTGTGCGACCCGGCCTTCCGCTCCTCGCTCACCGGCGGGCATCTGAGCGTCGACGACGCGCTCGACCTGGTGCTGTGGCGCTACCCGCCGACGCAGAACTTCCCCGCCCGCTACGCCACCCGGGACCTGGAGTTCGGCGGCCAGCACATCCGCACCGGCGACATGCTCCTCCTCGGTCTCGCGGGAGCCAACCAGGATCCCGAGGTCCTGCCGCCCGACGGTGTCCCGGTGACCGGCAACCGTTCGCATCTGGCGTTCGGCGCCGGTCCGCACACCTGCCCGGCGCAGGACCCGGCCCGGCTGATCACCCGTACCGCCGTGGACACCATCCGGCACCGGCTGCCCGATCTGGAGCTGGCCGTACCGGAGTCGGACCTGGGGTGGATCAAGTCGCCCTGGAGCAAGGGGCTCGCGGCGTTGCCGGTGCGGTTCACCGAGCCCCAGCTGCCGCAGGCCGCGACGTCCCACGCCGCGGAGCAGCAGGCCTTCTCGCAGACCTTCCCGCAGTCAGGAGAGCCCCGTTGAACACCTCCCCCAGCACGCCGCACCGCATGGACCCGGCCGGTGGCTGCCCGCACGCGGCCAACGCCCGTCTGCTCGCCGAGAACGCGGTGGCCGAGGTCGTCCTGCCCGGCGACGTCCCGGCCATGGCCGTCCTGGGGCACGAGGCACTCAGGGAATTCCTCGCCCGGCCCGACGTCGCCAAGGGGGCCGCGCACTTCGCCGCGCTCCAGGCCGGTGAGATACCCGACGGCTGGCCGCTGAAGACCTTCGCCACCGTGCAGGGGATGACCACCGCCGACGGTGACGACCACCGCAGGCTGCGGTCGCTGGTGAGCAAGGCGTTCACCGCCCGCCGGGTGGAGGCGCTGCGGCCGCGGATCGCCACGGTGACCGCCGAACTGCTCGACGGCCTCGCCGCCGCGGCCGCGGCGGGCGGCGGAGTCGCCGACCTGCGCACGCACTTCGCGCTGCCGCTGCCGATGGGCGTGATCTGCGAACTCCTCGGTGTGGACGCCGAGCACCAGGACCGGCTGCACCATCTGTCGAACCAGGTCGTGAGCACGTCCATCGGTCCCGAGGAGGCGATGGCCGCGAACCGCGAGATGGTGGAACTCCTCGCCACGGTGGCCGCGACCCGGATGCAGGACCCCGGAACCGATCTGACCAGTGCGCTGATCGCGGCCCGCGAGGAGGACGGCGACCGGCTCAGCCGCCAGGAGCTGATCGGCACCCTGCTGCTGATGATCATCGCGGGTCACGAGACCACGCTGAACCTGATCACCAACGCCGTCCGCGCCCTGTGCACCCACCGCGACCAGCTGGAGCTGGCGCAGTCCGGCAAGGCGAGCTGGGCGGACGTGGTGGAGGAGACGCTGCGCTGGGACAGCCCGGTCAGTTTCTTCCCGTTCCGCTATCCCACCCGCGACATCACGCTGGACGGGACCGTGATCCCCCAGGGCACGCCGGTGCTGGCCGGGTACTCGGCGGCCGGCCGGGACACGGCCGCGCACGGGCCGGACGCCGACCGCTTCGACATCACCCGTACCGCCGCGACCCGTCATCTGTCGCTGGGCCACGGCGCGCACTACTGCCTGGGAGCGCCGCTGGCCCGGATGGAGGCGACGATCGCGCTGGAGCAGCTGTTCACCCGCTTCCCGCAGCTGGACCTCGCGGTGCCCGACGACGAACTGCCGCGCCACGCCAGCTTCGTGGGCAACAGCGTGCAGAAGCTGCCGGTGCGGCCGGGGGGCTGACACGGCGGGTCCGGGGCGCGGTTCCAGCGGGTACGGCAGCCCGGGCGGCCCTCGCGCTCCGGCTCAGCGCAGCGCCGCGTCCACCGCGGCCTGCGCGTGCAGCCGGGTCGTCGGGAACACCGGCACCGGGCTGTCCCCGGCCCCGATCAGCAGCTCGATCTCGGTACAGCCGAGGATGACGCCCTCCGCGCCCGCCGCGACCAGTGCGGCGATGACCTCCTGGTACGCGGTACGGGACTCCTCGCGTACGACACCGAGGCAGAGTTCCTCGTAGATCACCCGGTGCACCAGGGCGCGCCCTTCGGCGTCCGGGACGATGACGTCGAGCCCGTGCCCGGCCAGCCGGTCGCGGTAGAAGTCCTGCTCCATGGTGAAGGCGGTGCCGAGCAGCCCGACCCGGCCGAGGCCCGCGGCCCGTACGGCGTCGGCGGTGGCGTCTCCCAGGTGCAGCAGCGGGACGGAAACGGCCGCCTCGACCTGACCCGCGACCTTGTGCATGGTGTTGGTGCAGATCAGCAGCAGTTCGGCGCCCGCGGCCTCCAGCCCCTTCGCGGCGTCGGCGAGGAGTTCGCCGGCCCGCTCCCACTCCCCCGCGGCCTGGAGTTCCTCGATGTCGGCGAAGTCGACGGAGTGCAGTACGCACCGGGCGGAGTGCAGGCCGCCGAGCCTCTCGCGTACGAACTCGTTGAGAAGCCGGTAGTACTCCGCGCTGGATTCCCAGCTCATGCCGCCGATCAGTCCGATGGTCCTCATCGCTTCACTGTGCCAGCCCGGCGGGCGGCGGGGCGAGCTGCGGCCCCCGGCCGGGGTGACCGACACTGGAGGGCATGTCTGAGGTCATCGCCGTCACCGGAGCCGGCGGCCGCATCGGCGGCCGTGTCGCACGTCGTCTCGCCGAACAGGGTGCCGCCGTGCGGCTGTTGGGACGGGATCCGGCACGGCTGCCACGGATCGCGGGGTCCTCTCTCGCGCCGGGTGCCCCGTACGGGGACGGCGAGGCGATGCGCGGGGCGTGCGAGGGCACGGGAACCCTCTTCCTCGTCTCCGCGCACGAGGCGCGGGACCGGGTGCGGGAGCACACCACCGCCGTCGACGCGGCCGTCGCCGCGGGGGTCGGCCGGATCGTGTACGTGTCCTTCCTCGGCGCCTCGCCGGACGCCACGTTCACCTTCGCCCGCGACCACTGGCACACCGAGGAGCACATCCGGGCCTCGGGCGTGCGGTACACCTTCCTGCGCGACAGCTTCTATCTGCTCGCACTGGCGTCGATGACCGGGGCGGACGGGGTGATCCGCGGGCCGGCGGGTGAGGGGCGGGTCTCGGCCGTCGCCCACGACGACATCGCGGACTCGGCGGTGAGCGTGCTGCTCGGGGAGGGCCACGACGGCCGGACGTACGACATCACCGGACCGGCGGCCCTCTCGCTGACCGAGGTGGCCGCCGAGCTGAGCCGCGTCACCGGCCGCACGGTCCGCTACGAGAACGAGACCCGGCAGCAGGCCTACGCCTCACGTGCCGGATACGGCGCCGAGGACTGGGAGGTGACCGGCTGGGTCACCTCCTACGAGGCGATCGCGAACGGGGAGATGGCCGAGGTCTCCGACGCGGTCCCGGAACTGACCGGGCGTCCCGCGCAGGGCCTCGCACGCTACCTGGCCGAGAACCCGGACGCCTACCGGCACCTGACGCCCTGACGCCACACGTCGCTCACCAGCGGCACGCCGGGACGGTAGGCGAGATGGACGTGGCTGGGCGCGTCGAGCAGGGCGATGTCCGCGCGGGCGCCGGGGGCGATCCGGCCGATGTCGCTGCGGCGCAGGGCGGCCGCGCCGCCCGCGGTCGCCGACCAGATCGCCTCGTCCGGGGTCATCCCCATGTCGCGTACGGCGAGGGCGATGCAGAACGGCATGGACGAGGTGAAGGACGAGCCGGGGTTGCAGTCGGTGGACAGCGCCACGGTGGCTCCGGCGTCGAGCAGCCGGCGCGCGTCGGGCCACACGGCCCGGGTCGAGAACTCCGCACCGGGCAGCAGCGTGGCGACCGTGCCGCCGTTCGCGAGCGCGTCGACGTCCGCGTCCGTGAGATGGGTGCAGTGGTCGGCGCTGGCCGCGTCGAGTTCGACGGCGAGCTGGACCCCGGGGCCGAAGCTGAGCTGGTTGGCGTGCACGCGGGGGATGAGGCCCTTCGCCCGGCCCGCGGTGAGGATCGCGCGCGCCTGGTCGCCGTCGAACGCGCCCTTCTCGCAGAAGACGTCGATCCAGCGGGCGTGGGGCGCACAGGCGTCGAGCATCTCTCCGGTGACCAGGTCGACGTAGCCAGCGGGGTCGTCGGCGTAGTCGGGCGAGACGATGTGCGCGCCGAGGTAGGTGACCTCCTCGGTGTGCTGCGCGGCGATGCGCAGGGCGCGGGCCTCGTCGTGCGTGGTGAGGCCGTAGCCGGACTTGGTCTCGAAGGTGGTCGTGCCCTGCCGCAGGGCCTCGTCGAGATAGCGGGTCAGATTCGCCTCGAGGGCGGCGTCGCTCGCGGCGCGGGTGGCGGCGACGGTGGTCCGGATGCCGCCGGCGGAGTAGGCGCGGCCGGACATGCGGGCGTTGAACTCCGCGGTGCGGTCGCCCCCGAAGACGAGGTGGGAGTGGGAGTCGACGAACCCGGGGATCACGGCGCGGCCGCCGGCGTCGAAGGCCTCGTCGGCGGCGGGGGCGTCCGCGGCCGCTCCGACCCAGGCGATGCGGTCGCCGTCGATGACGACGGCGGCGTCGAGGACGAGGCCGAGGGGGGTGGCGTCGCCCTGGGCGGGGTCGTTGGTGACGAGGCTGCCGATGTTGGTGACGAGCGTGCTCATGGGTTCCTCTCGGGTCGTTCCGTACCGGGGCGCATCCGGGCCCCGCGCCTGCGGCGCCGACGGCCGCGCCTCGAAGCCTCAGGCCTGCAAGGCTTCAGGCCTTCCGGCCTCAGGCCCTCAGCCCGGTGATCGCTTCCGCCAGGGCCGATGCCACGTCCGGAACCAGTGTGTGGGTGCCGGAGCGCACCACATGACGGCCCGCGACCACCGTGTCCCGCACATCCGCCGAGGTCGCGGCGAACACCGCCGTCTCCGCCGCCAGCCGCGCCACCGGGCCCGCCGTGCGGACCGAGTCCAGTGCCACGGTCGTGAAGTCGGCGAGCGCGCCGGTCTCCAGGCGCCCCGCCTCCTCCCAGCCCAGTGCCGCGTGCCCGTCACCGGTCGCGGCCCGCAGCAGCGCCGCCGCCGTCCAGTGGCCCCGGGTCCGGGTCCGCAGACGTTCGTTCAGCTCCATCGCCCGCGCCTCCTCCAGCAGGTCGATCACCGCATGGCTGTCGCTGCCGAGCGAGAGCGGTGATCCGGCGCGCTGGAGGGCGGCGGCCGGGCCGATACCGTCGGCGAGGTCGCGTTCGGTGGTCGGGCACATACAGGTTCCCGTGCCGGTGGAGCCGATCAGCGCGATGTCCTCGTCCGTCAGATGGGTGTTGTGCACGCCCGTCGTCCGGGGGCCGAGTACGCCGTGGTCGGCGAGCAGCCGGGTCGGGGTGACGCCGTGCGCCGCGCGGCAGGCGTCGTTCTCGGCCGTCTGCTCGGAGAGATGGACGTGCAGCGGGGCCCGCCGGGCGGATGCCCAGGCGGCGACGGTCTCGAGCTGCGCCGCCGGAACCGCCCGCACGGAGTGGACGGCCGCGCCGATCCGCACCTGGTCGCTGTCCTTGAGCAGCGCGGCACGCTCCGCCCACGCGTCCGCGGTCCTGTCGGAGAAGCGGAGCTGGTGGGCGTCGGGCGCCTTGCCGAAGCCGGACGACAGATAGGCCGTGTCGAGGAGGGTGATGCGGATACCCGCGTCCGCGGCCGCCGCGATCAGGGCCTCGCCCATGGCGTTGGGGTCCGCGTACGGAACTCCGCCGGGCCCATGGTGCAGATAGTGGAACTCACCCACCGCGGTGATCCCCGCCAGCGCCATCTCCGCGTACACCGCCCGCGCCAGCGCGTGGTACGTCTCCGGGGTCAGCCGGGACGACACCTGGTACATCACCTCGCGCCAGGTCCAGAACGTGCCGGAGCCGACCTGGACGGTGCCACGCAGCGCCCGGTGGAAGGCGTGCGAGTGCGTGTTGGCGAGGCCCGGCAGCGTCAGTCCGCCCAGCGCCACGGCGCCGGGCTCCGGTGCCTCGACGCCGGTGCGGACGGCCAGGATCCGGCCGTCCTGCACGTCCAGTGCCACACCCGGTTCGACATAGCTGTCCAGCCAGGCGTGTTCGGCCCAGTACGTCGTCAGCGGCACGCGAGACCCTCCAGTACGTCGGCGAGCGCCAGTACCCCGGCCACACAGTCGTCCTCGGCCGCGAACTCGGCCGGGGAGTGCGAGACACCCGTGGGGTTCCGTACGAACAGCATGGCGGTCGGGACCGAGCCGGAGAGGATTCCGGCGTCGTGTCCCGCGCCCGTGCCGAGGACGGGCACCCGTCCGCCGAGGATCCGGTTCAGCTCGTCGCGCAGGGCGTGCTCGAACTCGACGACCGGCGTGAAGGACTCCCGGACGACGGTGAGGTCGACGCCGTCGCGCTGGGCGCGCTCCTTGGCGGCCTGCTCGACCGCGGCGACGACGGTGTCGAGGGTGGCCTGGTCGGCGGCGCGTGAGTCCAGCCAGCCGCGCACCAGTGAGGGGATGGCGTTGACGCCGTTCGGCTCGACGGAGATCTTGCCGAAGGTGGCGACCGCACCGGTGAGTTCCGCCTCGCGGCGGGCGGCGAGGACGGTCTCCGCGTACGTCAGCATCGGGTCGCGACGGTCCACGAGGCGGGTGGTGCCGGCGTGGTTCGCCTCGCCGTGGAAGTCGAACCGCCAGCGGCCGTGCGGCCAGATGGCGGAGGCGATGCCCACCGCGTCGCCGGACAGGTCGAGCGCGCGGCCCTGTTCGACGTGCAGCTCGATGAACGCCCCGATCCGGGCGAGCCGCTCCGGGTCGGGCCCGATCGTGTCGGGGTCGTACCCCGCCGCCTCCATGGCCTCGGGCAGCGAGACGCCGTCGCCGTCCCGGAGCTGATACGCCTTCTCCTTGGTCAGCTGCCCGGCGCTGAGCCGGGAGCCGACGCAGGCGAGGCCGAAGCGGGCGCCCTCCTCGTCACCGAAGTTGGTGACGGCGAGGGGCCTGGTGAACTCCGCTCCCCTGCGACGGAGTTCATCGAGCGCGGCGAAGGAGGACACCACACCGAGGGGGCCGTCGAAGGCGCCGCCGTCGGGGACGGAGTCGAGGTGCGAGCCCGTCACGACGGCGTTGCCGGCCCCGGGGTCGCCGTGCCAGGCCCACTGGTTGCCGTTGCGGTCGGTCTCGTAGGCGAGGCCGCGGGCCTCGGCCTGCTCCTGGAACCAGGTCCGGCAGTCGGCGTCGGCCCCGGTCCACGCGTGGCGCCGGTACCCCTTGGTCTCCGCGTGCCGCCCCACGGGTGCGAGCTCGGCCCACATCGAGTGGAACGAGCCACCGGCGTCGCTCACGACTCCTCCCGCATCGGGACGCGGACGCCCTTGTCGTCGGCGACGGACTCGGCGATGTCGTAGCCCGCGTCGACGTGCCGGATGACGCCCATGCCCGGGTCGTTCGTCAGCACGCGGCGGATCTTCTCGCCCGCGAGCTTGGTGCCGTCGGCCACCGAGACCTGGCCGGCGTGGATGGAGCGGCCCATGCCGACACCGCCGCCGTGGTGGATGGAGACCCAGGACGCACCGGAGGCGACGTTGACCATCGCGTTCAGCAGCGGCCAGTCCGCGATGGCGTCCGAGCCGTCGAGCATGGCCTCGGTCTCGCGGTACGGGGACGCCACCGAGCCGCAGTCCAGGTGGTCGCGGCCGATCGCGAGGGGGGCGGCCAGCTCGCCGCTCGCCACCATGTCGTTGAACCGCTCGCCGGCGCGGTCCCGCTCGCCGTAGCCGAGCCAGCAGATACGGGCCGGGAGGCCCTGGAAGTGGACCCGCTCGCCGGCCATCTTGATCCAGCGGTGCAGCGACTCGTTCTCGGGGAAGAGTTCGAGCATCGCCTTGTCGGTCTTGTGGATGTCCGAGGCCTCGCCGGACAGGGCCGCCCAGCGGAACGGGCCCCTGCCCTCGCAGAACAGCGGCCGGATGTAGGCGGGCACGAAGCCGGGGAAGTCGAACGCTCGGTCGTAACCGGCCAGTTGGGCCTCACCGCGGATGGAGTTGCCGTAGTCGAAGACCTCGGCCCCGGCGTCCATGAAGCCGACCATCGCCTCGACGTGCCGGGCCATGGACTCCCGCGCGCGCTGGGTGAAGTCGGCGGGCTTCTCGGCGGCGTAGGAGGCCATGTCGTCGAAGTCGACGCCGAGCGGCAGATACGCCAGCGGGTCGTGCGCCGAGGTCTGGTCGGTCACGATGTCGATGGGCGCTCCCTCGGCGAGCATCCGCGGCAGCAGCTCCGCCGCGTTGCCGAGGAGGCCGATGGAGAGCGGGCGGCGGGCGTCCCGCGCCTCGGTCGCCAGCTGGAGCGCGTGCTCCAGGGAGTCGGCGCGCACGTCCAGGTAGCGGTGCTCGATACGGCGGTCGATGGCGCGCGGGTCGACGTCGATGCAGATCGCGACGCCGTCGTTCATGGTCACGGCGAGCGGCTGGGCGCCGCCCATGCCGCCGAGGCCGGCGGTGAGGGTGATCGTCCCGGCGAGTGTGCCGCCGAACTTCTTGGCCGCGACCGCGGCGAAGGTCTCGTACGTGCCCTGGAGGATGCCCTGGGTGCCGATGTAGATCCAGGAGCCGGCCGTCATCTGGCCGTACATCGTGAGGCCGAGGGACTCCAGGCGCCGGAACTCCTCCCAGTTCGCCCAGTCGCCGACCAGATTGGAGTTGGCGATGAGCACGCGCGGGGCCCACTCGTGCGTCTGCATGACGCCGACGGGGCGGCCGGACTGGACGAGCATCGTCTCGTCCTGCTTGAGCGTCCGCAGCGTGCGCACCATGGCGTCGTAGGAGCGCCAGTCACGGGCGGCCTTGCCGGTGCCGCCGTAGACGACGAGCTTGTCGGGGTGCTCGGCGACCTCGGGGTCGAGGTTGTTCTGCAGCATGCGGAGGGCGGCTTCCTGCTGCCATCCCAGGGCGCTCAGTTCCGTACCGCGCGGTGCCCGTACGGGGCGGGGTCCTGACATGGCGATGCCTCCTCGCGACTGCGACTGCGACTGCGACTGCGACTACGGGTGCGACGGTGAATGTTGCCGCATCTATTCACATCCTGGAGGTCTGAATAGTCTTAGTCAACAGCTGCACCCGGTCCCGCCGGATGATTGGCTGGCACACATGTCTTCCGAACGCCGGGACCGAGCCGTACGAGCAGCCGTCGAGCAGGGCCTTCTCACCGAGGAGCAACCCGTCGCGGCCCTCCTCGACGTGGCCGGGATCCGCACCTGTGCCGCCGCCCTGCGGGACGCCTTCGCCGCCGTGACCGACGCGCCCGTGCTGCACGCCTTCGCCGTGAAGGCCGCGCCCCTCGTGCCGGTGCTGGCGCTGCTCGACGACGAGGGCATCGGGGCGGAGGTCGCGAGCCCGGGCGAGCTGGCGCTGGCCCGGGCCGCGGGTGTGCGCCCCGAACGCATCGTGCTCGACTCCCCCGCCAAGACCCCAGGCGAGCTGCGCGAGGCCCTCGCCCTCGGCATCGCGGTCAACGCCGACAACCCCCAGGAGCTCGCGCGCATCGACGCCCTCGTGCGGTCGGCGCCCAGCACGTCGCCGGTCGGACTGCGCATCAACCCCCAGGTTGGCTCAGGAGCCATCGAAGCGCTCTCCACCGCCACGGCGACCTCGAAGTTCGGCGTCGCGCTGCGGGACGAGGGCGCCCGCGAGAGCGTCGTCCGGGCGTATCTCGACCGGCCCTGGCTGACCCGGCTGCACACGCACACGGGCTCGCAGGGCGTACCGCTGGCGCTGATGGCGGAGGGCGTCGCGGCGGCGTACGACCTCGCCGAGGAGATCAACCGGGCCGCCGGCCGGCAGCAGATCGACACCCTGGACATCGGCGGCGGGCTTCCGGTCAACTTCGCCTCCGACGACCAGACCCCGTCCTTCGCCGAGTACGCACAACTGCTCCGGGAGCGGGTGCCGGGGCTGCTCGACGGCCGCTACGGCCTGGTGACCGAGTTCGGCCGGTCGCTGCTCGCCAAGCACGGGCTGATCCTGGCCCGCGTGGAGTACACCAAGACCTCGGGCGGGCGGCCCGTCGCGGTCACGCACGCCGGCGTGCAGGTCGCCACCCGTACCGTCTACGACCCGGCGTCCTGGCCGCTGCGCATCGAGGCCTACGACGCCAAGGGGCGGCCCCGGACGGGTGAGAGCGTCGTGCAGGACGTCGCGGGACCGGCGTGTTTCGCGGGGGACCTGCTGGCCGAGGCCCGGGCGCTGCCGCCGCTGGAGCAGGGCGATGTGATCGCCGCGCTCGACACCGGCGCGTACTACTTCTCCAACCATTACGGCTACAACAGCCTGCCGCGGCCCGGGGTGCACGGGTACACCACCGCCCCGGACGACACGGTGCGGTTCTCGGTCGTACGGGCTCCCCAGACCATGGCCGAGATCGTCGCCGAGTCGGGCGGCGCACAGCCGGACGCCCTGCTGTAGCCCGTGGCGAGCGGCCGGGGGGCGATTGTCGTACCCGGCTGCTTTCCTGTGAGCATGGCCAACACGAGTGTTGTCGTCGAGCGCAGGATCGCGGCCCCGCCGGCCGCTGTCTGGGACGCCCTGACGGATCTGGAGAACGCGCCGAAGGTGCTGAGCGGTGTGGACGCGGTGGAGGTGCTCTCCCCCGGCCCGTTCGGCGTCGGCACCCGCTGGCGCGAGACCCGGCGCATGATGGGCAAGCAGGCGACCGAGGAGATCTACGTGACGGCCAGCGAGCCGCCCGCCCGCTATGTGGCGGAGGCGGACTCGCAGGGCGCGCACTACGTCTCGGAGTTCCTGCTGCGGGCGGAGGGTCCGGACGCGACGCAGGTGCGGATGACCTTCAGCGCCGAGCCGCCCGGCGGGTTCGCCGGCCTGCTGGCCAAGGTTCTCGGTCCGCTCGGCGCGCGGGCGGTGGCCAAGGCGATCGGGAAGGACCTCGACGACGTGGCGGCCGCGGTGGAGGGCCGCAGCACCTGATCCGGGGCGCGGCCTCTTCCCCGGCAGAAGGCGCGTCCTCCCCCGGACAGGGCGGACTCTCCCCCGGACAGGCGTGATCGGCGCCCCGGAGGCATCACCCGCGCCGGACCGGGCACACCTCATCCCACACCGAACTCCGGGGGAGGCTGCCGTGACCACCGAAACGCCCCAGGCTTCCGAGGCTCCGGGCGGAGACAGTCCGCTCAAGCGAGCCATCGGGCCCAAGCTGCTGATCCTCTTCGTGATCGGCGACATCCTGGGCACCGGCATCTACGCCACGACCGGCAAGGTCGCCGGCAAGGTCGGCGGTGCGCTGTGGCTGCCGTTCGTCATCGGGTTCGTCGTCGCGATCCTCACGGCAGCGTCGTACGTCGAGCTCGTCGGCAAGTACCCGAAGGCCGCCGGAGCCGCGCTCTACACCCAGAAGGCGTTCAAGGTCCCGTTCCTGACCTTCATCATCGCCTTCATGGTGATGTGCTCCGGACTGTCGTCCGCGAGCGCGGCGGCCCGGGCGTTCAGCGGGGACTACTTCCAGGAGTTCACCGACGCCATCCCGGCCACCCTGATCGCCATCCTCTTCATCCTCGCGCTGGCCGCGCTCAATCTGCGCGGTGTGTCGGAGTCGGTGAAGACCAATGTCGTGCTCACCATCGTGGAGCTGACCGGCCTGATGGTCATTCTCGCGATCGGCGCCTCGGCGGTGCTGTCCGGCGAGGGCGACGCCTCCCGGCTGACCGAGTTCCAGGCGACCGGCACGGGATACGCGCTGATCACCAGCGTGCTCGGCGCCACGGCCCTCGGCTTCTTCGCGTTCGTCGGCTTCGAGGACTCGGTCAACATGGCCGAGGAGACCAAGGACCCCGTGCGCACCTTCCCCAAGGCGATCTTCATCGGTGTCGGCGTCACGGGCACGATCTACGTCCTGGTCGCGCTGGCGTCCTCGCTGCTGGTCGACTACAAGACACTGGAGAAGTCCAGCGGCCCCCTGCTGGAGGTGGTCAAGGCCGGCGGCCAGGACTTCCCGCCCAAACTCTTCGCCCTGATCGCGCTGTTCGCGGTCACCAACTCCGCGCTGATCAACATCATGATGGCCTCGCGGCTCTGTTACGGCATGGCCAACGAACGCATCCTGCCGCGGGCGATGGCCAAGGTTCTGCCCAAGCGCCGTACGCCGGTCGTCGGCATCGTCTTCGTCTCGGCGCTGGCGATCGGACTGGTGTCGACGGGCGAGATCGAAGGGCTCGGCGACACCACGGCGTTCCTGCTGCTGTGTGTCTTCGCGGTGGTCAACGTGGCCGTTCTGGTGCTGCGCAAGGACCCCGTCGAGCACTCCCACTTCCGCGCCCCCACCGTGCTGCCGGTACTCGGTGCGATCACCTCGCTGATCCTGGCCAGCCCATTGGCCGACCGTGACGCCGAGGTCTACATCCGGGCGGGCGTGCTGGTCGCGATCGGCATCGGGCTCTGGGCGCTCAACAAGCTCGTGATGAAGGCGGGCGGCGAGGACACCGCCTGATCCGTACGGCTGCCGACGGCATTGTCTGTCGTTCGAAGCGCGGACCTTATCGGGACGGGGGCATGTTCCGATGGAAAATGCCCCAACTCCCCCCGACAGTAGCCACGTTGCGTAACCTCCCCGTCACTGGCGCACAACAGTGCGCGGAACGCCGAGGCGGGGAGGGGAGTCGGCGTGCCCGGAATCGACGAGTGCCTGCTGGAAGCCATGCTGGTGCCCGGTGCGCGCGGGGCGTCCATCGTGGACTGGATCAGCGGGCTCGCGCTCGGCACCGTCGGTGAGGCGGCCGGCCCTGATCACGAGACCACCGCGGCCGAGACGGCCGAAGTGGCCCGCATGGCCACCGAGTACACCGCTGTCGTCGCCCAGGAGCCCAGCATGCTCGGCGGCGACGGCGGACGGGATCTCGAGGGCGGCGGCACGGAGCCGCCCAAGGACGACGGGCTGGTCGTCGAGGACCTCATCGTCACCACCCGCACCTGCTATCACCTGGTGCGGTTCGTGGACACCACCGTCGACAGCAGCGTCTTCCTCCATCTGTGGCTCGACCGGGACCTGGGCAATCTCGCACTGGCCCGCATCCGTCTCCAGCACCTCGCGGAAGGGCTGGTGCTCGGATGAGAGCGGCCGTGTCCCCGATGCTCGTCAGACTCGCGGACGAGCGCGCCACCGGCGTTCTCGTCCGTGACCATGGGGTGCTCTATCTGGCCGACGGCCAGGTCGTGCACGCCGAGAGCCCCGAAGCGCCCGGCATCGACGTCCTGTTGACGGCGAGCGGCCGGCTGCGGCCGGACAACTGGGCCGAGGCGGTCGCCCGGGCGGGCGCGCGGCACGAGGTCGCCCGCTTCCTCGTCGACAGCGGGCAGGTACCCGGGGGCGAGCTGGAGATCTGCCATCTCGCCGCCGTGTTCGACGCCGCCTTCTTCGCGCTCGCGCCGACCAGCGGCCCGACCCGGTTCCGCTACGGGGTGGTCCACTGGATCGGCCGGGTGCGGCCGGTGCCCACCCGGGTCGTCGAACGGGAGGCCCGGCGGCGGTCGACGCTGCTGAACGCCGTGTGGCCGCACCCGGCGGTCGACACGGCGCCGGTGGCACGCAGCCGGCACCTCACGGGACGGACGGTCAGCCCCCGGCGGCGGTCGCTGCTGGACCTGGCCGACGGCGTACGGACCCCGTCCGCCATCGCCCGGGAACTGGGCCGTCCCGCCTTCAACACCCTCATCGAGATACGGCGGCTGGCCGCCGAGGGACTCATCGGCACACCGGAGGAGTCCGCGGCAGCCGCAGCCCCGCCCGTCAACGCCGTGCGGACGGGGGTCCAGGAGCCGTCCTCGGCACTGGACTCCGCCATGCTCCGCCGGCTCCGTGACGCCCTGGAGGCCACGCTGTGACGCCCCGCTCCGCCCACCAGGTCCATTGCTGCACGTCATGAGGCGCGCGATGAGGCTGCGCGCAGAAAGGAGACAGCTCATGACGGCCAGGGCGGATGTGCTCGCCGAACTGAAGCGGCTGCGCCTGCGGGTGCCACAGCTGACGGGCGCACTCGCCGCCACCGCGGACGGTCTCGTGCTGGCGTCCGACACCGCCGACGCGGAGAGCGTCGCCGCACTCACCGCCGCCGCACTCGGTGTCGGCGTGCGGCTGACCGAGGCCACCGGACAGGGGAGCTTCTGCGAGCTGCTGGTCCGGGGCGACCGGGGGTACGTCGCGACCTACGCGGCGGGCTCCTCGGCCGTCCTCACCCTCCTGGCCGAGCCACGCATCAACGTGGGACGGCTCCATCTCGAGGCCCGCCGTTCCGGCGTTCGCGTCGGCGAGCTGGTCGACGGCGCCCTCGAACGACCGGAGAACACCTGACCCATGACCGACACACCATCACGCACACCCAGCAGACGGAAAGGAAGTGCGCATCTCATGGCCAACACCGAACGCGCCCTCAAGGAAGCCACCACTGTCATCGAGGGCGCCATCGGCGCCGCACTCGTCGACTACACCAGCGGAATGGCGCTGGGCACGGTCGGCGGCGGAAAGGACCTGGACCTCTCGGTCGCCGCCGCCGGCAACACCGATGTGGTGCGCGCCAAGGTGCGCACCATGGAGCAGCTCGGACTCAAGGACGGCATCGAGGACATCCTGATCACCCTCGGTACGCAGTACCACCTGATCCGGCTGATGAAGGGCCGGGGAACGAACGGCCTGTTCCTCTACCTGGCACTCGACAAGGAGCGGTCGAACCTCGCCATGGCCCGCCACCAGCTGAAGAAGATCGAGGCGGAGCTGGAACTCTGACCGGCCGCGGCGCCGCCGTCCGCCCCCGTGGGCGGTCAGCGGCGCCGCGCCCCTCCGGGCGCGGCGTCCCCCGCCGCGATACCGGTGCTCCGAAATCCCTTGACCGGCCTGCCGACCGGGCCCCTGGCGGTCCAGTCGGAACGCAGCCACAGCAGTGTCCCGGCCCGGCTCTCCCGGTGGCCCAGCCACCAGGCCTTGGCCCACAGACCGGCCCCCGCGCCCGCCAGCACGGCGCCACCCGCGGCGGGCAGCGCGAACGAGATGGCGACGGCGACGACGAAGGCCCCGAGCAACTGCCACCGGTGCGCGCGTCGCCAGGCCCGCACGGTCACCCGGCGGTCCTGGAGGTAGTCGGTGCGCCCGGCGCGGGTGGCGGCCTCGGCGAAGTGTACGTACCGCCTCCGCCGCACGACGGCGACCGCGGCGGCCGTGACGATGCACAGCGCCGCCCCGGCGAGCACCCCGATCCGGCGTCCGGTGAGCCCCGGCACCAGGAGTCCGATACCGGCGGCGAACACCCCCAGCCACCACAGGGGCGCCGCCCCGGCCCGTACGACCACCGCCACCCTCACCAGCGACTGCGCCCCGCGCCCCACGTCCGGTCCCCTTCCGCGAATCCCGGGCGGATGCCCTTCGGGCGCGGAGATCAGCGGCGGATTCTGAAGGCAGCGTGAGAACGGCCCGGGCGGTGTCGCACCCGGCCGGCCGGTGTCCTGCTCACAGAACCGGTGCCGGTCCTGCTCCGCCGGCCGGCGCTACTCCACGAACAGTCCGCGGGCCGCCGCACGCCCGTCGAACTCCTCCAACCGCGCCTGCGCGTCCGGCAGGTCGTCGCACATCGCCTCCAGCAGCACCCGGCCGAGCAGCATCGGCGCGCAGGCGGTGTCGAAGGCCAGGCCCGTGCCGACCGCGGCGGGGATCAGCAGGTCGCTGTGCGCGGCGACGGGGGCGAAGGCGGAGTCGGCGACGGTGACGACGGTCAGACCCGCCGAGCGGGCGTACGCCAGTGCCTCGACGACCTCCTTGGGATGCCGGGGCAGCGCGAAGCACAGCAGCGCGCTCGCGCCCGCGCGGCGGGCGGAGTCGATGCGGTCGGCGAGCATGGTGCCGCCCTCGTCGAGGAGGCGTACGTCGGGGTGGACCTTGCCGGCGAAGTAGGCGAAGCCGCGGGCCTGCGAGGACGCGGCCCGCAGACCGAGAACGGGCAGCGGGCGGGAGGCGGCGAGCAGCCGGCCCGCGCGCTCGACCGGCGAGGGGTCGGCGAGCAGGTCGGAGAGATGGCGCAGGTTCTCGATCTCGGCCTGCACCGCCTGCTGGTACTCGTTGAGGCCGTCCTCGGCCTCCTCGCTCTCCGCGGGCGCCACCTCCCGCAGGTGCTTGCGCAGCGCCGGGTAGCCGTCGAAGCCGAGGGCGACGGCGAAGCGGGTGACGGACGGCTGGCTGACGCCCGCGAGTTCGGCGAGTTCGACGCTGGACAGGAACGGCACGTCGCCCGCCCGGCGCACCATGCTGTGGGCGATCCGCCGCTGGGTGGGGGTGAGCCGGTGCCCCTCGAAGAGCTGCTGCAGTCGTGCGGCAGGGCTGTCGCTCATGCCGTCCCCCTCATGAGATCCGTCATCAGGTCCGTGAACCGGTCGAGCAGCGCGGCGGCCGCCGTC
Source organism: Streptomyces sp. CA-251247 (assembly GCF_050952975.1). NCBI lineage: Bacteria > Bacillati > Actinomycetota > Actinomycetes > Kitasatosporales > Streptomycetaceae > Streptomyces > Streptomyces sp. CA-251247. The sequence continues at coordinate 3,358,694 of NZ_CP191861.1, forward strand.
ACATCGTCGGTCAGCGGCCGGTCGGCGAGCTCCTCGTCCAGGACGGACTCGGCGAGCTCGTAGGCCATCCCCACCGGGAGCTCCGGGTCGGGCCGCAGCCCGCGCTGGCGCAACGCGCGTACCGCGGCGACGAGTTCACAGCCGACCACGAGCCGGTAGGCGGCGCCCGTGCGCAGCGTCTGACGCGATGCCAGCGACGCGAAGCTGGCCTGCTCCTCGACGCCACGGGACAGTACCGCGTGGCCCAGCGACGCGGGGGCGGAGTACGCCCGCAGATCGCCGAGGGCGGCCCCGGCCGCGTACTCGAGGATCATCACGCCGGAACTCGCGGCCTCCGCGTCGGCGAGGAACGGCCGCAGCCGGGTGAACCCGGGCTCGTTGAGTGCGGAGAGCCGGGAGGTGGAGAGCCGGGCCGTCTGGGTGAGCGCCAGCCTGAAGTGGTCCAGGTCCAGGGCGAGTTGGGCCATGTAGAAACCGCCGTGGTGATAGGCGGCCATGTCCGTGGGGCAGATCAGCGGGTTCTCGGCGGCCGCGTTGATCTCCACCGCGAGGGTCCGCTCCAGCGCGTCGGCGGCGTCCTCGGCGGGGCCGTGGATCTGCGGCAGACAGCGGAATCCGTACGGGTCCTGGATGCGGCCGAGCGGCGGGGTGGGCCGCTCGGGTGCGCCGAGCAGTCGGCGCATCCTGGTCGCGACGGCGTAGGTGCCGGGGTGCGGGCGCGCCGCGTGCACGGGCTCGGCGACCGCCTCGTAGGAGCCGTCGACGGCCAGCAGTGAGAGCCCGGCGACGAGTTCGGTGGCGCGGACGAGGGCGCGCAGTTCGCCGAGGGCGAGGGCGGACTGGCCGAGCGTCAGGGCGTTGGAGCTGATGAGCGCCAGGGCGTCGTTGTTGTCGAGGGCCTGCGCCTGCGGAGGCGTACCGCCCCGCCAGGGGTGTTCGCCGGCGAGGGCGAGACCCATCTGCGAGAGGGCCGCGATGTCACCGGTGCCGACCGAGCCGAACTCGTTGACGACCGGGTACGCCCCCGACTCCAGGGCCTCGCACAGCGCGGTGACGACGCCGGGCCGCAGCCCCGCGCCGCCCGCGAGCAGTTGGTTGGCGCGGACGGCGAGCATGGCACGGACCTCGCGGGCGGGCAGTTCGTCGCCGATCGCTCCGGCGTGGGAGCGCAGCAGTCGCAGGCCGTGGCCGGCCGCCGCGTCGGAGGGCACGGCCTCGTTCCGGTTGGCGCCGACGCCGGTGGAACGGCCGTAGACCCTGCCGGACGCGGCCAGCTCGCGGGCGGCGTCCCAGGCGACCTCGACGCGCTTCATCGCTTCGGAACCGGGTACGGGACGGGCCGCGCCGTCGGCCAGCCGGACGATGTCCGCGACCGGGAGGCTCTGTCCGTCGAGGACCACGATGCCGGTGGGTGAGTCCACCATGTGGGACGACATCATGCGCGAAACCCTCCTTTTCCGGACGGTCTGTCTTGCCTCGCGAGCATCCGTACCCAGCGATTTACCCCGAGGCATTGACAACTTATTCAGACACCGAGAACTCTGCATGACTATATGCAGCCCGGGCAAGGGACGACTGATGATCAAATTCGATGCAGTGAACAAGCGGTTCCCCAACGGCACCACTGCAGTCCACGACCTCACTCTGGAGATGCCGGACGGCGGGATCACCGTCCTCGTCGGATCCTCCGGATGCGGTAAGACCACGACCCTGCGCATGATCAACCGGATGGTCGACCCGACATCCGGCACCATCCACGTCGGCGGCAAGGACGTCCTCGCACAGGACGCGGCGGAACTGCGCCGCTCCATCGGCTACGTCATCCAGCAGTCGGGCCTGTTCCCGCACCGCACGATCATCGACAACATCGCGACGGTCCCGCTGCTGCTCGGCTGGGGCCGCAAGAAGGCCCGCGCCCGCGCCGCGGAACTGCTGGAGACGGTCGGCCTCGCGCCCGAGACCGCCAAGCGCTACCCGCACCAGCTCTCCGGCGGCCAGCAGCAGCGTGTCGGCGTGGCGCGGGCCCTCGCGGCCGACCCGCCCGTCCTGCTGATGGACGAGCCCTTCGGCGCGGTCGACCCGGTCGTCCGCACCCAGCTCCAGGACGAACTGCTGCGTCTCCAGCAGGAGCTCAGCAAGACGATCGTCTTCGTCACGCACGACATCGACGAGGCCGTGCGCCTCGGCGACCGCATAGCCGTGTTCCGCACGGGCGGTCATCTGGTGCAGTGCGCGACCCCGGCCGAACTGCTGGCCCGTCCGGCGGACGACTTCGTGGCGGACTTCCTGGGCGCCGAGCGGGGCCTGAAGCTGCTGTCGCTGAGCACCCTCGCGGAGGTGCCGCAGAGCCCCCTTCCGCAGACCGGCCGCTGGGAGCTCGCCCTCGACGAGGCCCGCGTCCCGCTCGGCTGGCGCGACACGGCCACCGACTCGTCCGACGCGGACCTCCTCCCGGTCCGTCCGCTGCGCGACACGGACTCCCTGCTCTCCGCGCTGAACGAGTCGGTGGCCTCGCCCGCCGGCCTGGTCGCCCGGGTCGACGCGGACGGCGTGCTCACCGGCGTCACCTCGCGCGAGGACATCCACGAGCGGGCCGGCTCGGCCCACTCCGCGGCCCGGGTGGCCGTATGACCGTCGACTGGTCGTGGATCTCCGACCATGCCGGCGACCTCACCACGCTGAGCGTCTCCCATCTCCAGGCCGCTCTGAGCGCGGTGCTCCTGGGGCTGGTCATCTCGCTCCCGCTCGCGGTGCTCGCCCATCGCGTCCGCCCGCTGCGCGGCTTCCTGCTCGGGATGTCGAACGTCCTGTTCACGATCCCGTCGATCGCCGTGTTCGTGCTGCTCCTGCCGGTCTCCGGGCTCACCCGCACCACCACCGTGATCGGGCTGACGATCTACACCCTCGTCGTCCTCCTGCGGAACACCGTCGAGGGCCTCGACGCCGTTCCCGCCCGCACCAAGGAGGCCGCCAAGGCCATGGGCACCCGCCCGCTGCGGACCCTGTTCACCGTCGAACTCCCGCTGGCGCTGCCGGTGATCATGGCCGGAGTGCGGATCGCCACCGTCATGTCCATCTCGCTCGTCAGCGTCGCCACCTACATCGGCGACGGCGGCCTCGGCCAGCTCTTCACCGACGGATTCCAGCGCAACTTCCCGACCCCCGTGGTCGCCGGAGTGGTCCTCACCCTCCTCCTCGCGCTGATCGCGGACGCGCTGCTCGTCGCCGTGCAGTACGTCCTCACCCCCTGGACCAGGAAGGGCAGGGCCTGAGATGTACGAGCTCATCAAGGACCTCGGCTCCTGGCTGACCAGCGGCGCCCAGTGGTCCGGCAGCGACGGGATCGCCCACCGGCTCGTCGAGCACCTCCAGTACTCGCTGCTCGCGACGCTGATCGCCGCCGTGATAGCCCTGCCGGTCGGCCTGTTGATCGGGCACACCGGCCGCGGCGCGTTCCTCGCCATCAACCTCTCGTCGTTCGGGCGGGCGCTGCCCACCGTCGGCCTGGTGGTGCTGGTCTTCCTCGCCAGCGGCCTGTCCATGACGCCGGTGTACGTGGCGCTGGTCGCCCTCGCGATCCCGTCCATCGTCACCAACACCTACGCCGGCATGTCCGCGGTCGACCCCGAGGTCCGGGACGCCGCCCGCGGCCAGGGCATGCGCGGCCACCAGGTGCTGCTCCAGGTGGAGGTACCGCTGGCGATGCCGCTGATCATGACGGGGCTGCGGCTCGCCCTGATCCAGGTGGTGGCCACGGCCACCATCGCCGCGTACGTCAGCTTCGGCGGACTGGGCCGGTACGTCTTCGACGGCCTCGCCCAGCGCGACCTCGTCCAGGTGCTCGGCGGAGCCGTCCTCGTCGCGGTCGTCGCCGTCGTGCTCGACCTGGCGCTCGCCGGCCTCCAGCGCGTCCTCTTCAGCAACCGCCCCGCGTAAGGACTTCCCATGAACCGACGCACCCTGCTCGGCGGTCTGCTGGCCGCCGCATCCGTCCCCGCGCTCGCGTCGTGCAGCAGCGGCATCACCTCGCTCGAGGGCGAGGGCGGCTCGCTGTCCGGCGGCGGATCCAGCAAGGACGGTGTCACCATCGGCACCGCCAACTTCACCGAGAACCAGATACTCGGCTTCCTGTACGCCGCCGCCCTGAAGGCGGCCGGTGTCAAGGCGACCGTCCGCCCCAACCTCGGCACCCGCGAGATCCTCATCCCCGCGCTGCGCGGCGGCGACATCGATCTGCTGCCGGAGTACCAGGGCGCGCTGCTGCACTACCTCGACCCCAAGGCCACGGCCACCGAGGAGGGCGAGATGCAGAACGCGCTCGCCGTCGTCCTCCCCCAGGGCCTCCAGATCCTCCCGTACGGCCTGGCCGAGGACTCCGACGCCTTCGCCGTCACCCGCGAGACGGCGCAGAAGTACGGGCTCACCTCGCTCGGCGACCTCGCCAAGAAGAACGGCGAACTCGTCATCGGCGCGGCCCCCGAGGTCAAGAAGCGGGTCGTCGGCGTCGTCGGCCTGAAGGACATGTACGGCGTGGAGTTCAAGGAGTTCAAGTCCCTGGACTCCTCCGGGCCGCTGGTCAAGGGCGCGCTGAAGAAGGGCGATGTCGACGTCGCCAACCTCTTCACCACGGACACCGACATCAAGGCCGAGGGCTGGGTCGTGCTCTCCGACCCCAAGAACCTGATTCCCGGTCAGCACGTCGTCCCGCTGATCGCCGACCGCAAGGCGGACTCGCGCGTACGCAAGGCGCTGGCCCGGCTCGGCGCCGTCCTGACGACCGAGCAGCTCACCGAGCTCAACCGGCTGGTGGACAAGGACAAGAAGGACCCGGAGGACGTCGCGAACGACTGGGCCCGACAGCACGGAATCACGAAGAAGGGCAGCTGAACCATGGCAGGCCTCGTCGAAGTACGGTCCATCGATGTCGTTCCCGACAGCGAGCGGCACGGCACCGCCTTCTCCCAGTTCACTCTCTGGCTCGGCGCGAACCTCCAGATCACCGCCGTGGTCACGGGTGCGCTCGCCGTCGTCTTCGGCGGTGGCGCCTTCTGGTCGGTCGTCGGCCTCGCGGTGGGCAATCTGCTCGGCGGCGCGGTGATGGCCCTGCACTCGGCGCAGGGACCCCGGCTCGGCCTGCCGCAGATGATCCAGTCCCGGGCGCAGTTCGGCGTGAAGGGCGCGATCATCCCGCTGCTGCTGGTGATCGTGATGTACGTCGGCTTCTTCGCCAGCGGCAGCGTGCTGGCCGGCCAGGCGGTCGGCGAGCTCACGCATCTCGGCGAGACGCCCGGCATCGTGATCTTCGCGCTGGTGACCGCGGTGACGGCGGCGATCGGCTACCGCGTCATCCATGTCCTCGGCCGGGTCGCGAGCGTCGTGTGCGCGCTCGCCTTCGTCTACCTCGGCATCCGGCTGCTGGAGCGGATCGACCTCGGCACGGTCCTGGCCGACCGGGCCTTCGACCTGCCGATGTTCCTGCTGGCGGTCTCGCTCTCGGCGTCCTGGCAGCTGGCCTTCGGTCCGTACGTCGCCGACTACTCCCGCTATCTGCCGCGGCACACGAGCGCCCGCGCCACGTTCTGGTGGACGCTGTCCGGATCGGCCATCGGTTCGCAGTGGTCGATGGTCTTCGGCGTGCTGGTCGCCGCGACCGCCGGGGACGCCTTCCTCGGGGGCCAGGTCAGCTATGTCGTGGCCCTCGGCGGCACCGGCCTGATCGCCTCGTTCCTGTACTTCGTCATCGCGCTCGGCAAGCTGACGATCAATGTGCTGAACACCTACGGCGGCTTCATGTCGATGGTGACCAGCATCAGCGGCTTCCGCGGCCAGAAGACGCTGTCGCCGCGCGGCCGGGCGCTCTACATCGCCGCCATCATGATCGCCGGCACGGTCGTCGCCCTGCTCGGCAAGGACAGCTTCCTCACCTCGTTCAAGGACTTCCTGCTCTTCCTGCTGACCTTCTTCACGCCCTGGTCGGCGATCAACCTGGTCGACTACTACCTGATCTCGCGCGAGCGCTACGACATCCCGGCGCTCGCCGATCCGCACGGCCGCTACGGGGCCTGGCGCGTGGACGCCCTCGCCGTGTACGGCGTGGGTCTGCTGGCCCAACTGCCGTTCCTCGTCACGCACTTCTACACCGGCCCGCTGGTGGAGCCGCTGGGCGGTGCGGACATCTCCTGGATGGTGGGGCTCGTGGTGCCGGCGCTGCTGTACTGGCTGATCGCGCGCCGCCGCACCGCACACATCCCCGAGCGGACGATCCTCGCCCCCCAGGTAACCCCACCCGAAAACAGTGGGGCTACCCCCACTGACGCGACGGCCGGGCACCCGTAGCGTGAACGGCTATGGAAGCCCGTGACCCTGAGCTCGAGAAAGAGCTCGACGCCACCCTGCACGCCCGCCGTGAGCTGGGCGAAGAATACGATTCAGCGCTCGTCGAATCCTTCCTGGAGAAGGTCGAACAGCGCCTGGACGGCACGGTGGACCGCCGTGTACGCCGGCAGCTCGCCGAGCAGCAGATGGTGGTCGCCCGCGGCACCCGGCCGCCGCAGCAGCCTGCCGACCCGAACTTCGGCGAGCGCTTCGGCTTCGGGATCATTTCGATGATCCTCGCGATCCCGCTCTCGGCGATCGGTGTCGTCAACGCCGATCTGCCGGGGCTGATCGTCGCCTGGGGCGGCATCGTCGGCGTCAACGCCGTCCACGCCGCCAAGGGCTGGCCGTGGCTGCGGCACAAGACGCCGGAGAAGACCTCCGACTGGGAGGGCTGAGGCCCGGCGATCGTGTGCCGCCGGGCCACGGCCTCACTGCCGGGTCGGCAGCACGATCGCCTGCCGCAGGTTGACGTGCCGCGGACGGCTCGTGGTGTACGCGATCAGGTCGGCGACGTCCTCGGACGTCAGCAGTCCGACCGCGTCGAGCATGCTGTCCAGCTGCCCGGTCAGTTCCGGGTTGTCGATGTGGTCCCGCAGCTCCGACTCGGTGAACCCGGGCTCGACGTTCGTGACGCGTACATCGCGCGGGCCGAGTTCGGCGCGCAGCGACTGGGAGAGATGGGTGAGCGCCGCCTTGGTCGCCCCGTACACCGCGTAGTTGGGGAAGACGACGTGCGCGCCGATCGAGGAGATGTTGACCAGGTCGGCGCTGCGGCCGTCGGCGGCCGCAGCCAGCAGGTCCCCGGTGAACGCCCTGATCAGCCGGAGCGCGCCGGTCACATTGGTGTCGGTCATCCGCTGCCATTCGTCGGCGCGGCCGTCGTCGACGGGGTTCGGCAGCATGACGCCGGCGGCGTTGACGAGCAGGTCGGCCGGGCCGTACGCGCTGTGGATCCGCTGCACGGCGGCTGCCACCGACTCCTCGTCGGTGACATCGGCGGTGACGGCCAGCGCGTGGCCGCCGTCGGCGGTGATCTTCGCGGCCAGTTCACCGAGCCGTTCGGTGCGGCGGGCCAGCAGCGCCACCCGGGCGCCGTGGGCGGCGAGCAGCACGGCGGTCGCGGCACCGATGCCGCTGGCCGCCCCGGTGACGACGGCGGTACGGCCGGAGAGGCTGTCGTAGGTCATGTCGTTCGCTCCTGTACGGACTGCGGGTCCCGGTGGGACCCGTCCGGTGGTGGACATCCACCACCCTCCGCGCCGGCCGCCCCTCCACCCAGGGCTGCGCTCTTCCTGGGTCTGCCAGTACCAGGCTCCGCGCCGGCCTCTGCCCTACCGTTGAGGCATGGACGGTGACCTCGGAGACTTCCTGCGCTCGCGCCGCGCCCGCATCCAGCCGGAGGAGCTCGGCCTCACCCCGTACGGCAGGAGGCGCGTTCCCGGCCTGCGCCGCGAGGAGGTCGCCCAGCTCGCGGGTGTCAGCGTCGACTACTACATCCGGTTGGAACAGGGGCGCGGCCCCATGGTGTCCGACGCCGTCCTGGACTCGATCGCCCGCGTGCTGCGGCTGGACGCCACTGAGCAGGCACACCTCAAGGACGTCGCCCGGCCGAAGAAGCGCAGCACCCCGACGCCCTCCCAGCGGGTGCGCCCGGGGCTGCGGCTGCTGCTGGACACCCTCTCCACCGCGCCCGCGTTCGTCTTCGGCCGCCGGATGGACGTCCTCGCGTGGAACGCGCTCGGTGACGCGATGATCGGTTACGCGGACATGAGCCCGCGCGAGCGCAACGTCCCCCGCCAGGTCTTCCTGGACCCGGCCGCGCGGGATGTGTACACGGACTGGGAGGCGGTGGCCGCCGAGGTGGTCGGCTATCTGCGCCTGGACGCGGGCCGCCATCCCGACGACGAAGAACTCAGCGCGCTGGTGGGCGAGTTGTCGGTGAAGAGCGAGCACTTCCGCAGGCTGTGGGCGGACCACCAGGTCAAGGAGAAGACGCATGGCGTCAAGCTCGTCTCGCATCCCGTGGTGGGCGAGCTGACGCTGCCGTACGAGACCCTCACGCTGCCCGGCGACCCGGACCAACTGCTCGTCGTCTACACGCCGGAACCCGGATCGCCCACGGCGGAGCGTCTGTCGGTGCTGGCGAGCTGGACGGCTTCCTCGCTGCACAAGTGAGCCCGGACGGCGCCACGCGGGCGCCGGGAAAGAGTGTGCGCGGGGACCGCCTCACCCCCGGCAGGGCCGGGGGGCGGGACGACGACGGTCCCCGCGTGGGACACGGTCCCGGGTCAGGGCCGGTCGCCGCGTCCGGGGCGTCTGGGAGTCCGGGAGCCGCTCCGGAGTTCTTCGACGCCGCCTGTGCGCCGGCCTGGTTCCCTGCCCGGGAACCCTGCCGACACCCATGACTGTGACGGACGCGTGTTAAGCAGGTGCTGCGCGTACGTGACGTGCGCGTACCGTTTGCGCGAAGCCCCTTCCCCGCGCTGCTACTTGCCGCCGCCGGCGAGGAAGGCCAGCAGGTCCTGACGGCTCACCACGCCCATCGGCTTGCCCTCGACCAGCACGATCGCGGCGTCCGCGGCTCCGAGCACGGTCATCAGGTCGCCGACCGGCTCGCCCGAGCCGACCTGCGGCAGCGGGTCGCTCATGTGCTTCTCCAGCGGGTCGCTCAGCGCGGCACGCTGGGTGAACAGAGCGGCCAGCAGTTCGCGCTCCACGACCGAACCGATGACCTCGGCGGCCATCACATCGGGGTGGCCCGCGCCCGGCTTCACGATCGGCATCTGCGACACGCCGTACTCGCGCAGCACCTCGATGGCCTCGCCGACGGTCTCCTCCGGGTGCATGTGCACCAGGCTGGGGATCTTGCCGCCTTCCTTGTGCCGCAGCACATCGGCGACCCGCGCGGCGTGGCCGGCCTCCTCCAGGAAGCCGTAGTCGGCCATCCACTCGTCGTTGAAGATCTTGGAGAGATAGCCGCGACCGCTGTCCGGCAGCAGAACGACCACCACATCGTCGGGGCCGAGGCCCTCCGCGACGCGCAGCGCGGCGACGACCGCCATGCCGCAGGAGCCGCCGACGAGCAGGCCCTCCTCCTTGGCGAGACGGCGGGTCATCTGGAAGGAGTCCTTGTCGGACACGGCGACGATCTCGTCGGTCACGGTCCGGTCGTACGCCGTCGGCCAGAAGTCCTCACCGACACCCTCCGTCAGATACGGACGCCCGGAACCGCCCGAGTAGACCGAGCCCTCGGGGTCCGCGCCGATGATCCGCACACCGTTGTCGCTGGCCTCCTTGAGGTAGCGGCCGGTGCCCGAGATGGTGCCGCCGGTGCCGACGCCCGCGACGAAATGGGTGATCTTCCCGTCCGTCTGGTCCCAGAGTTCGGGACCGGTCGTCTCGTAGTGCGAGCGCGGGTTGTTCGGGTTGGAGTACTGGTCAGGCTTCCAGGCACCCGGCGTCTCCCGCACCAGACGGTCGGAGACGTTGTAGTACGAGTCGGGGTGCTCGGGGTCGACCGCGGTGGGGCAGACCACGACCTCGGCGCCGTACGCACGGAGCACGTTGATCTTGTCGGTGGACACCTTGTCCGGGCAGACGAAGATGCACTTGTAGCCCTTCTGCTGGGCCACGATCGCCAGGCCCACGCCCGTGTTGCCACTGGTCGGCTCCACGATCGTGCCGCCGGGCTGAAGCGCTCCGCTCTCCTCGGCCGCCTCGATCATGCGCACGGCGATGCGGTCCTTCACCGAACCGCCCGGGTTGAAGTACTCGACCTTGGCCAGGACCGTCGCCTGGATGCCCGCGGTCACGCTGTTCAGCTTCACCAGCGGGGTATTGCCGACAAGACTGATCATCGAGTCATGGATGCGCACAATGTTCTCCGGGATCTCCGTAGTGATGCGGCCAGGGTATGCGGACCGGCGCGGGATTGGGCGACGGCCGCTACGGGGCAGTTAGCTGATGACAGGCGACGAGGAGAGGAGGTGGCTCGGTGTCGAGGGCGAGGGTGGCACGGCGGATCGCGGCAGGCGCGGCGTACGGCGGAGGCAGCATCGGTCTGCTCGGAGCGGCGGCCGTGGGAGTCGTACTCGCGGAGGTCCAGCTGGCCAAGCGCTCGGTGGGCGGGGGCATCGCCCCGATGCCACCGCGCGGCGACGGCCTGTACGGGCTGGCTTTCGGGCACAACGATCCGCTGCTCCTCGGCGTGCTGGGCGACTCCACTGCGGCCGGCCAGGGGGTGCGCCGGGCGGGCCAGACCCCGGGGGCGCTGCTCGCGTCCGGGCTGGCGGCGGTGGCCGAGCGCCCCGTGGAGGTGTGCAACGTCGCACTGCCGGGTGCCCAGTCGGACGATCTGGACCGTCAGGTCACGGTGCTGCTGGAGGACAGGTCCCGGCTGCCGGACGTCTGCGTGATCATGATCGGCGCCAACGACGTCACCCACCGGATGCCGCCCACGGAGTCCGTCCGCCATCTGTCCTCCGCGGTGCGGAGACTGCGTACGGCGGGTGCGGAGGTGGTGGTCGGCACATGCCCGGATCTCGGCACCATCGAGCCGGTCTACCAGCCGCTGCGCTGGCTGGCCCGCAGGGTCTCGCGCCAGCTGGCGGCCGCGCAGACCATCGTCGTGGTGGAGCAGGGCGGGCGCACGGTGTCGCTGGGCGACCTGCTGGGCCCGGAGTTCGCTGCGAACCCGCGCGAGATGTTCGGCGCGGACAACTACCACCCCTCGGCGGAGGGCTACGCGACGGCGGCGATGGCGATGCTTCCGACGCTGGGCGCGGTGCTGGGCGTGTGGCCGGAGTCGGACCGCCCGGAGGCGGACCGCGACGAGGGCATGCTCCCGGTGGCGAAGGCCGCGGCGACGGCGGCCAAGGAGGCGGGCACCGAGGTCACGGGCGCGCGCGGGCCCTGGGCTCTGCTCAAGCACCGCAGGCGCCGGCGGCTGCCGTCCGCGTCCACGGCGGCGGAACCGAGCCCGTCGCCGTCCCGGGCGCGGCAGTAGGGCGTACGGGCCGGGCCCGGCGCAGCCCTGCCGAAAAAGTGAGCGCTCGCTTAGAATTGAGGCGACCGTCACACCGGCGTACCCGTGACCCGGCCCGTACCTCCTAGTAACTTCCAGACAGTCCGCCCACCAGCACTCCTCCTGGAGCCGTGATGCCCGAAGCCGTCATCGTTTCCGCCGCCCGCTCCCCCATCGGACGGGCCTTCAAGGGCTCGCTCAAGGATCTGCGGCCGGACGACCTCACCGCGACGATCATCCAGACCGCACTGGCCAAGGTGCCCGAGCTGGACCCCCGGGACATCGACGACCTGATGCTCGGCTGCGGTCTGCCCGGCGGCGAGCAGGGCCACAACCTGGGTCGCATCATCGCCGTGCAGATGGGGATGGACCACCTCCCCGGCTGCACCGTGACCCGTTACTGTTCGTCGTCCCTCCAGACCTCGCGCATGGCGCTGCACGCCATCAAGGCCGGCGAGGGCGACGTCTTCATCTCGGCCGGCGTCGAGATGGTGTCCCGCTTCGTCAAGGGCAACTCCGACAGCCTGCCGGACACGCACAACCCGCTGTTCGCCGAGGCCGAGGCCCGTACCGCCTCCGTCGCCGAGAAGGGCGCCGCGGACTGGCACGACCCCCGCGAGGACGGTCTCGTCCCCGACGCGTACATCGCCATGGGCCAGACCGCCGAGAACCTGGCGCGCCTCAAGGGCGTGACCCGTCAGGACATGGACGAGTTCGGTGTCCGGTCCCAGAACCTCGCCGAGGAAGCCATCAAGAAGGGCTTCTGGGAGCGCGAGATCACCCCGGTCACCACGCCGGACGGCACGGTCGTCAGCACGGACGACGGTCCGCGCGCGGGTGTCACGGTGGAGGGCGTCGAGGGCCTCAAGCCCGTCTTCCGCCCCGACGGCATGGTCACCGCGGGCAACTGCTGCCCGCTGAACGACGGCGCCGCCGCGCTGGTCATCATGAGCGACACCAAGGCCCGCGAGCTGGGCCTGACCCCGCTGGCGCGGATCGTCTCCACCGGCGTCTCCGGCCTGTCCCCCGAGATCATGGGCTACGGCCCGGTCGAGGCATCCAACCAGGCGCTGAAGCGGGCCGGCCTGACCGCCGGGGACATCGACCTGGTCGAGATCAACGAGGCGTTCGCCGCGCAGGTCATCCCGTCGTACCGGGACCTGGGCATCCCGCTGGACAAGGTCAACGTCAACGGCGGCGCGATCGCGGTCGGCCACCCCTTCGGCATGACGGGCGCGCGCATCACGGGCACGCTGATCAACAGCCTCCAGTTCCACGACAAGCAGTTCGGCCTGGAGACGATGTGCGTGGGCGGCGGCCAGGGCATGGCGATGGTCATCGAGCGGCTGAGCTGAGTCGTAGCGAAGGGTAGGGGCTGTCGTTCGGATCAGGCCGGGTCAGTGAGCGGGGTCTGGTGCGTGCGATCGCAAGGCGGAGGAAGGAGCCGACGCGGAGCGTCGGCGACTGACGACAACGCAGCGAGCGTGCGTGCCAGGGCACGCGAGCCCGGCAGGATCCGAACGACAGCCCCTGCGGGGTCGCCCGAGGTACGAGGGCGGCACCTGCCCGCAGCGGAGGCGAAGCTCAGCGCGACCACAAGAGCAGGGCGGCTGAGCTGAGTCGTAGCGGAGGGTGGGGGTCGCCCGAGGTACGAGGGCGGCACCTGCCCCCGCGAAGCCCGGGCGGCTGAGCCTCCGGACAGGTTTTCGGGCTCCTCGGAGCTCAAGTCGTGACCGAAACTCCCCCAGGATGTGACCTATCTCCTGGGGGAGCATCATTCCCCCAGGTCACAGTGGTTATCCCGCTAAACACCAGGCCCAAAGTCCTGTCCATTTCGTGACGTAATGCACTGACAGGGGGCGCGGGCTCACCGCACTCTGATGTAGGAAGTCGGGGGTATCGATGGAACCGGGAGTATGTCAGTGAGCGCCATGTCTTTTGCCCTGCTGCTGACCACGGCCGCCGCGACGGCTGTGGGTGCCGCAGCCCTGCACGCCGCCCACGGGCTCCGCAAGCAGGTCACCGCCCTGCGCAGCGAGCTGGCCGAGGTGCACGGCACCGGGCCGAAGGTCTCCGTGCCGCAGGCCCGCCCCACCCCCGCCGCCGAGATACGCGAGGCCGTCGCCGAGGCGCTGGCCGAGGAGCGGGAACGCGAGCTCGCCGAGGCGCGCGCCTTCTGGGCCGCACAGGAGTCCCGCGACGCCGCGGACGCCTCACCGCGTCTCATCGGCGAGGCCCCCGTGACCCTGCTGGGCGGTCTGGTGGCACCCGGGGAGGAGCTCCCGTTCTACGTCCCGCGCCAGTCGGACTTCGTGGGCCTGGAGGCCATGGACTTCGAGGCCGTCGAGGCGTTCGACGACATGGCGGACCTCCCCGAGGTCACCGAGTTCGCCGAGGACTCCCCCGAGCTGGCCGCGGCCCGCCGCCGCCACCCCTCGCACCCGGACTTCGTCCCGGTGCAGACGCCGGTCGTCACCGACCACGAGCGCACGGTCTCCCGGCTCGAAGAGCTGTCCGAGAACCGCACCGAGCTCGCCGACGTGCGGCCCGGCCCGCTCGGCACGCTCGACGTGTATGTCTTCGCCGACGGCACCACGCTCTGCATGACCCCGGGCCACCGCGAGACCGCGGAGCGCCTCGCCGAGGCCCTGCGGACCGGCGACACCCCGGTCCTGCTCGGCGGCTCCAGCATCTCGGGGGCATACGCCCTCACCTTCGAGTGCGGCGAGGAGACGGTCTACATCCTGGCCGACCGCGTCATCGCGTCTCTCTGAGGCTCGCCAGGGCCTCTGCGGGCCCCTTCCGGGGCCCGCCCGGCGGCCCCCTTGCCCGGAGTTCCCTCAGCGGCCCCCCGGGCCTTCAGCTCAACCCGCGCGCCTCGGCCGGCCGGACCTACAGCCCGGCCCGCCCCTCGGCCGCCCGGACCAGACTCACGGCCTCGTCCACCTCCGCCACGGAACGGGACGGGGCCGTCCGCAGCGCTTCGGCCAAATCCGTTCCGGCCACCATCAATTGATCCGCAACTGCGAAGATGCCCGCGTCCGGCATGATCGACGGCTCCGTCCCCGGGGCCTCGATGCGCTGGGCCAGCCGGGCCAACTCCCTGGCCAGGTCCAGCCCTTCAGCCGCGGCGCCCCGCTGCAGACGGCTCTGCGGAGCGGCCCGCAGACGGTCGGCGAAGCGGTCCACGGCGTCGGTCAGCTCACTCGTATCCAGCACGGTTCGACCCTATGTGCACCCCACGGACTGTTGCCAATACGCGAACACTCAGGCACGGTGGCGTGAAGGAGCACACGCGCAACGCGTCCGGAGGCGCCGATGTCCCAAGTCTTCTCCGAAGAGACCCATCGAAATCTGCTCTCCCGAATCCCTCATTGCACCGGTCGTGAGATCTCCGACTGGCTCCGCGCCGTCGACGAAGGCCCTTCCCTCTTCCGCTTCGAGGAGAAGGTGAGCTGGCTCCGGAGCGAACACAACCTCGCGTACGGGCATGCCAAAGCGATCATCCACGAGTACGACCTGAGGCGCGCCGCGCGCAAACTGCTCTAGGTCTCGACGCCGAAGGGCCCGCAGGCAATGCCTGCGGGCCCTTCGTCATTGCGTGGTCGGCCAGTGCCGCGAGCGGCGCTAGTCGTTCCCCTGAAGGATCGACAGGAGACGCAGCATCTCCAGGTAGATCCACACCAGGGTCAGGGTGAGGCCGAAGGCCGCCAGCCACGACTCCTCGCGCGGAGCGCCGTACGTCACACCGTCCTCGACCTGCTTGAAGTCGAGGGCGAGGAAGCAGGCACCGAGGATGATGCCGATCACACCGAACAGGATGCCGAGACCGCCGCTGCGGAAGCCGAGGCCGTCACCGCCGCCGAAGGCGGAGAACAGCAGGTTGGCCACCATCAGGAGCAGGAAGCCCATGGCGGCCGCCATCACGAAGCCGTAGAAACGGCGCGTGACGCGGATCCAGCGCATCTTGTAGGCGAAGAGGACACCGGCGAAGACACACATGGTGCCGAGGACGGCCTGGACCACCACACCGGGGCTGATGTAGGTGCTGACCACGTTGGAGATCACGCCGAGGAAGACACCCTCGAACGCGGCGTAGGCCAGGATGACCGCCGGAACCGGCTTGCGCTTGAAGGCCTGGACGAGCGACAGGACGAGAGCCACGAGGGCCGCGCCGATCGCGATGCCGTACGACTTGCCGATGTTGGCCTCGTCGACCGGCAGCAGGACCCAGGAGAGAACGGCGGTGATCACGACGGTGCCGAGCGTCATCGCGGTACGCGAGACGACATCGTCGATGGTCATCACATCGGCGCGCGCGGGCGCCTGCGGTCCGGCACCGGTCCGGGTGTCGGCCGGGGCGTACGGGTTGGTCGCGTACGGGTTGCCGGTGCCCTGGGCGTAGGGGTTGTTTCCTACGGCGGGGCCCCCGGCCTGCGGCTGCTGCGCGTTGAAGCCGGCGTAGCCGCTGTCACGGCTGAACCCCCGTCGCGAGAAGACCGGGTTGCTGCTCCTCATCTCACTCCTTCATGGCCGCCCAGCGCGGCCTTGAAGTCAAGAGTAATGCGGGAGCAAAAGAAGCACCCTAGTGCTCGGGGAGGATCTTTCCACGATCGTGACCGGCAGGGGCCTGCCGGCCGGGGGCCCGTGACGTCCGACACTTGGGTTTTCAACGATTTTGTGGGGGTAACCGGGCGTATGAGGTGCCCGGAGCCGGACTTGAACCGGCACGCCCGCGAAGGGCAGCGAGGTTTAAGCTCGCCGTGTCTGCATTCCACCATCCGGGCCAGGTGCGCGGCTCCGCGTAAGCACAGGAGCCTATCCGGGTAGATCGACGTGCCCGGCCGGCCGTGGCCCGATGTTGTCTTATTTTATTGCCGCCTGAGGGTGCGTCAGCCCAGGTCAGATGGCATGCCGGGGCAGCGGTCCCCACAGGTGGGCGCCACCGCACCCCCCTGGGATTGACGGAAACTCGCCGCCTCGGCCCGCCCGTCGACGGCCCCTCCCACCACCCCGCGCCACCGGTCCCCTCTCAGGGGCACCGTCATACCAAAGGAGGAGGAGCGGGGTGCGTGGTCCGACCCAAGAGGGCCCCGGGAACGGGCACGGGGACTGACGATCCGCGGCCGCAGGGCAGACACGATGGGGTGGTCCCCGACGCTCACCCCATGTGACAGGAGCCCTTCTCGTGACCACCACGCCCATCGCTCACCGCGCCACCGCCGTGGCCGCCCGCGCCACGGATCTGTCCAAGGTGTACGGCCAGGGCGAGACCCAGGTGGTCGCGCTCGACCGGGTCACCGTCGACTTCCAGCAGGCGCAGTTCACCGCGATCATGGGCCCCTCGGGCTCCGGCAAGTCCACGCTGATGCACTGCGTGGCCGGCCTCGACACCTTCAGCTCCGGGTCCGTGCGCATCGGCGACACCGAACTCGGCACGCTCAAGGACAAGCAGCTCACCCAGCTGCGCCGCGACAAGATCGGCTTCATCTTCCAGGCGTTCAACCTGCTCCCGACGCTGACCGCCCTGGAGAACATCACGCTCCCCATGGACATCGCGGGCCGCAAGCCGGACAAGAAGTGGCTCCGACACGTCATCGACATGGTGGGTCTGCACGACCGCCTCGGTCACCGCCCGACCCAGCTCTCCGGCGGTCAGCAGCAGCGCGTCGCCGTCGCCCGCGCCCTGGCCTCCCAGCCGGAGATCATCTTCGGTGACGAGCCGACCGGAAACCTGGACTCCCGCTCCGGCGCCGAGGTGCTGGGCTTCCTGCGCAACTCCGTACGCGAGCTCGGCCAGACCGTCGTGATGGTCACCCACGACCCGGTGGCCGCCTCCTACGCCGACCGGGTGATCTTCCTCGCGGACGGCCGGATCGTCGACGAGATGATCCACCCCTCCGCGGACGGCGTCCTCGACCGCATGAAGGAATTCGACGCCAAGGGCCGGACCAGCTGACCATCCGCCGATCCGTCGACCTCCGGCTCTCACCACAGGACTGACACAGACATGTTCCGTACCGCCCTGCGCAATGTGCTTGCGCACAAGGCCAGACTGCTGATGACCGTGCTCGCCGTGATGCTCGGCGTGGCCTTCGTCTCCGGCACCCTGGTCTTCACCGACACCCTCGGCAACGCCTACCGCAACCAGTCGGCCAAGAGCTACGACGACGTCGCCGTCGCCGTGACCACGTACGGCGGGCAGGGCGACGGCAAGAAGTCCGGCGTCGACACCGCGACCCTGGAGAAGATCCGCTCGCTGGACGGGGTCTCCGAGGCCACCGGGCGGGTCTCCGGCTTCGCCGGCGTCGCCGACCAGGACGGCAAGCTGATCGGCAACGGCTGGTCCAACACGGGCGCGAACTACAGCCCGGGCAAGAGCGGCAAGGATGCCGCGTACACCTTCACCGACGGTTCGGGCCCGGTGAAGAACGACCAGATCGCGCTCGACAAGGACTCCGCGGCCAAGGGCAAGTACCAGGTCGGCGACACCGTACGGGTCGCCACCAACGGGCCGGTGAAGGAGTACACCCTCGCCGGTGTCTTCACCACCGAGGACGGCGCCGTGAACGCGGGCGGCAGCCTCGTGCTGTTCGACACCGCCGTGGCGCAGAAGCTGTACCTCCAGCCCGGGTACTTCCAGGACGTCACCATCGCCGCCGAGCCGGGCGCGTCCGACGCGAAGCTCCTCGACGCCGTCCAGCCGCTGCTGCCGAAGGACTCCGAGGCACAGACCGGCAGCGAGCTCGCCGACAAGCAGGCGAAGGACATCGAGTCCGGACTGCGCGACCTCAACACGATGCTGCTGGCCTTCGCCGCCATCGCCCTGTTCGTCGGCGTCTTCCTGATCGCCAACACCTTCACCATGCTGGTCGCCCAGCGCACCAAGGAACTCGCCCTGCTGCGGGCCGTCGGCGCCTCCCGCCGGCAGGTCAAGCGCTCGGTGATCCTGGAAGCCCTGGTCGTCGGCGTGATCGCCTCCGTCGTCGGGTTCGCGCTCGGCATCGGACTCGCCACCGGACTGCGTTCCGCCATGGGCTCGTTCGGCGCCAAGGTCCCGGCCGGACCGCTGATCGTCTCCCCCACCGCGGTGCTCTCCGCCCTCGGTGTCGGTGTCCTGATCACCGTCCTCGCCGCCTGGCTGCCCGCCCGCCGGGCCGCGAAGATCCCGCCGGTGGCGGCCATGGGCAGCGCCCATCTGCCCGCCAGCACCAAGTCGCTGGTCGTGCGCAACACCCTCGGCAGCATCATCACGCTGGGCGGCGCCGCGGCCATCTTCGGCGGCGCGGCCGTCGGCGAGGGCACCGGCCGCATGCTCATCGGTGCCGGTGCCTTCCTGGCGCTGATCGGCATCATCGTGCTGATCCCGCTGCTGTCCCGCCCGGTCATCGCACTCGCCAAGCCGCTGCTGCACCGTGTGTTCGGGGTGTCCGGCAAGCTCGCCGGCAAGAACGCGGTGCGCAACCCGCGCCGTACCGGAGCCACCGCCTCGGCGCTGGCGATCGGGCTCACGCTGGTCACCGGTCTCACCGTCATCGGTGTCACGCTGGGCCAGGCCATCGACAAGATGACCACCGACAACATCCGCGCCGACTACATGGTCACCATGGCGGGCGGCGGAGCCCTCGACAAGTCGGCGCTGACCGCGCTGGAGAAGGCCGACGGCGTCACCGCGGTCTCCCCGCAGCAGGCCACCTCGGTGGAGGTCAAGGGCACCTTCCACTCCGCCTCCGCGGTCACCCCCGGCGACGTGCAGCAGGTCTTCGACCTGAAGCTCCTCTCCGGCTCCCTGGACACCCTCGGCAAGGGCGGGATCGCCGTCGCCGAGAAGACCGCGAAGTCCAACGGCTGGAAGACCGGCGACAAGCTTCCCGTGACGGTCGGCGACGACCAGGACGGCGGCAAGTCGGCGACGAAGACGATGACGGTCGGCGCGATCTACCAGGACAACGAGTTCCTCTCGCCGGTCGTGGTGCCCACCTCGCTGGTCGCGCCCTTCGAGCCCAAGCCGTACATCCCCGAGATCTGGGTGAAGACGGACGGCGGCGCGAGCAAGGCCAACGAGCAGGCACTCGTGGACGCGCTCGGTGACAACCCGGCGATGAGCGTCATGGACCGTCAGGACATCCGCAACATGTTCGGCGGCATGATCAACACGATGCTGAACATCATGTACGGGCTGCTCGCCATGGCTCTGCTCATCGCGGTGCTCGGCGTCGTCAACACCCTCGCGATGTCCGTCTTCGAACGCCAGCAGGAGATCGGCATGCTGCGGGCGATCGGCCTGGACCGCGGCAAGGTCAAGCGCATGATCCGCCTGGAGGCGGTGGTCATCTCGCTCTTCGGCGCGGTGATCGGCATCGGACTCGGGACGTTCCTGGCCTGGGCGATCGGCGAGACGATCCGCTCCAGCATCCCGAACTACGCACTGGTCCTGCCGTGGGAGCGGATCGGCATCTTCCTGCTGCTGGCCGGAGTCGTCGGTGTGCTGGCCTCGCTGTGGCCGGCCCGCAGCGCCGCGCGGCTGAACATGCTGACGGCGATCAAGACGGAGTAGCCGCCCGTCCGCACAGGGGCCCCGCGACCGAACCGGTCGCGGGGCCCTTCGCGTATCCCGGTCAGCGCCAGTCGCGGGCGCGCAACGGCAGTCCCGAGTCACCGCTGTGCGGGGTCCGCACGGCAAGGACCTGGTTGACGCCGATCTTGCTGTGCTCGAAGGCGAGGGCGCAGGCGGCCATGTACAGCCGCCAGACGCGCGCCCGTCCGGGCGAGCTGTGACGCACGGCGCGGCGCCAGTCCGCCTCCAGGTTGGCCACCCAGCGGCGCAGGGTCAGGGCGTAGTGCTCGCGGATGGACTCGACGTCCCGTACCTCGAAGCCGGCCAGCTCCAGGGTGGCGACGGTACGGCCGAGGGGGGCGAGCTCGCCGTCCGGGAACACGTACCGGTCGATGAACGGGTCGAGACGGTAGTCGGCCTCGTTGCGCTCCGGGCGGCGCGCGATCTGGTGGTTCAGCAGCCGCCCGCCGGGCCGCAGCAGGGTCAGGAGCTGCTCGGCGTACTCCAGGTAGCGGACCTGGCCGACGTGTTCGGCCATGCCGATGGACGCGATGGCGTCGTACGGACCGTCCCTGACGTCCCGGTAGTCCTGGACGCGGATCTCGATACGGTCGGTGAGGCCGGCCTCGGCGATGCGCTTGCGGGCGTAGGCGGCCTGCTCGCGGGAGAGGGTGATGCCGGTGACCTGGGCGCCGTACTCGCGGGCCGCGTGCATCGCCAGCGAACCCCAGCCGCAGCCCACGTCGAGCAGCCGGTCGCCCTGCTGGAGGGCCAGCTTGCGGCAGACGAGGTCGAGCTTGTCCCGCTGGGCCTCTTCGAGGGTGCCGCCATCGCTCCAGTAGGCGCACGAGTAGACCATGGACGGCCCGAGGACCTGTTCGTAGAAGCCGTTGCCCACGTCGTAGTGGTGGCTGATGGCCTGTCTGTCCCGGCGCCTGGTGTGCAACGGGCCGCTGCGGCGGCGCACTTCCTCGGGCGGCGGGGGCGGCGGCGGCAGGGCCCCGCCGATCCGGAGCAGCGCGCGGGCGGCGGTGCGCAGGCGCGGGTCGCGCACGGGATGGACGGCGGGAGCGAGGTCCTCCTCGCGCTCCCAGATGATGCCGGAGAGGAGATCGAGAGCGGCGTAGAGGTCGCCCTCGACGTCGATCTCCCCGGCCACCCAGGCGCGGGCCAGCCCGAGCTCGCCGGGCCGCCACAGCAGCCGCCGCAGGGCCCGCCGATGCCGTACGACGAGCACGGGCGCGCCCGGCGGCCCGGATTCCGATCCGTCCCAGGCCCGCACGCGGACCGGCAGCGGAAAACCGAGCAGTTCTTCGGCAACGGTGGTCAGCCGCAGTGCGGCGTCGGCCATGGCGAACACCTCCGTGACGGTGGGTCCCAGAAATCCACGTTTCCGAGAACAACCCGACCCTTGTGGGTGCTTCCCGTGACACGCAATGCCCAAGCAAAAGGTGCGGTCCGCACACCCATCAGGCCCCATCGGGCACGGTGTTCGGACCGCCTGAATCCCCCCGGACATGCCGAAGGGCCGCCCGCACCACGGATGGCGGACGGCCCTCAGGGACAGGTACCGCGTCAGGAAGCCTTGGCCTTCTCCGGGGCCGGCGTCGCCGCCGTCACCGCCGGAGCGGGCTTGGCCGCCTCGTAGAACTCCTCGCGCGGCGTCTCGATCGCGCCCAGGGACACGACCTCACGCTTGAGGAACATCGCCAGCGTCCAGTCGGCGAAGACGCGGATCTTGCGGTTCCAGGTCGGCATCGCCATGCCGTGGTAGCCACGGTGCATGTACCACGCCAGCCGGCCCTTGAGCTTGATCTTCACCTTGCCCATGACGATCATCGCGACGCCCTTGTGCAGGCCCAGCCCGGCGACCGCACCCTTGTTGGCGTGGCTGTACTCCTTCTGCGGGAAGCCCCGCATACCGGAGATGACGTTGTCACCGAGGATCTTCGCCTGACGCAGCGCGTGCTGCGCGTTCGGCGGGCACCAGGCGTTCTCCACGCCGGCCTTGCGGGCCGCCATGTCCGGCACCTGGGCGTTGTCGCCCGCGGCCCAGATGTAGTCGGTGCCCTGCACCTGGAGGGTGGTGGCGGTGTCGACGTGGCCGCGCGGGCCGAGCGGGAGGCCGTAGCGCGCGAGCGCCGGGTTCGGCTTCACACCGGCCGTCCACACGATGGTGTTGGAGTCGACCTCGAGGCCGTTCTTCAGCACGACGTGGCCGTCCACGCAGGAGTCCATCGACGTCGAGAGGTAGATCTCGATACCGCGGCCCTCGAGGTGCTCCTTGCCGTACTTGCCCAGCTTCGGGCCGACCTCGGGAAGGATCTTGTCCGCCGCGTCGACGAGGATGAACCGCATGTCCTCGCGCTTGACGCTGGCGTAGTACTTGGACGCGTCCCGCGCCAGGTCCTCGACCTCACCGATGGTCTCCGCGCCGGCGAAGCCGCCGCCCACGAAGACGAAGGTCAACGCCCGGCGGCGGACCTCCTCGTCGGTGGTCGAGTCGGCCTTGTCGAGCTGCTCCAGCACGTGGTTGCGCAGGCCGATGGCCTCCTCGATGCCCTTCATGCCGATGCCCTGCTCGGCGAGGCCGGGGATCGGGAAGGTACGGGAGACCGCGCCGAGCGCGACGACCAGGTAGTCGAACGGCAGCTCGTACGCCTCGCCGACGAGCGGCGAGATCGTGGCGACCTTGCGGTCCTGGTCGATGGTCGTGACCCGCCCGGTGAGCACCTCGGCCTTGGGCAGGACGCGTCGCAGCGGGACGACGACATGCCGGGGCGAGATGCTGCCGGCGGCAGCTTCGGGAAGGAAGGGCTGGTACGTCATGTACGACCGCGGGTCGACGACCGTGACGGTCGCCTCGCCGTAGCGCATCTTCTTCAGAATGCGCCGGGCTGCGTACAGGCCTACGTACCCACCGCCTACTACGAGGATCCGGGGACGCTCCGTGGTGCTCATGCCATCGAGTATCCACCCCCCTCGGAGGGGGTGCTCGTGAGCCCCTTCACAAGGAGTGGACCCACCTCTGCTACACTGCGCGGCCCACGTGATGGAGGTCATGATCCCGAAAGGGAACCGGCCCTCCGTCGGAGTCGTTGTTCACCCCCTGTGAGCTGCCCGCTTGAGCGGGGCCCGAGGTGAACCACCGTCGCGGCCCCGCCGGTCGGCGGCTGTCCGGACCGGCCGGGCCCGCGCCCGGCGAGCCCCCGCCGCCGGGCCTCGACAGCCATTCGGCCCCCTGAAGCGCCCACCAGGGACCATTTCCTTGTGAAGAACTTCACGAAGTTCGTTCGGCGGCGACGGACCAGGCGATCCCGTCCAGGATGTCGTGCTCGCTCACGACCACTTCCCCGGCTCCGATCCGCTCCATGACGGCGAGCAGGACGAGGGCTCCGGCGGCGATGACGTCCACTCTCCCCGGGTGCATCACGGGGATCGCCGCCCGCTCGTCGTGGGTGGACTCCAGGAGCCTGCGCGTCACCTCGGCGACCTTCTCGTAGGAGATCCGCGCGTGGTGGATCGCCGTGGAGTCGTACGCGTCGAGGCCGAGCGCGATGCCCGCGACGGTGGTCACCGAACCGGCGAGACCGACGAGGGTGCCGGCGCCGCTCAGCGGGACGGTCAGCTCCGCGAGATCGAGCGCCGCCTCGATGTCCGCCCGTATGGCGGCGACCTCGGCGGCGGCCGGCGGATCGCTGCGCACATGGCGTTCGGTCAGCCGTACGCAGCCGATGTCGACGGACCGGGCGGCCTCGACGGTGCGCCGGCCGATGACGAACTCGGTGGACCCGCCGCCGATGTCGACGACCAGGCGCTCCTCGTCACCGGCGAGCTCCTTGGTGGCGCCGGTGAAGGAGAACTCCGCCTCCTGGTCACCCGTGATCACCTCGGGCTCGACGCCCAGGATGTCGAGGACGCCCCGGACGAAGTCCCCTCTGTTCTCGGCGTCCCGGGAGGCGGAGGTGGCGACGAAGCGCACCTTCTGCGCACCGTGCTCCTTGATGACGTCCGCGTACTCGCGGCAGGCCGCGAAGGTGCGCTCCAGCGCCTCGGGGGCAAGACGGCCGGTGCGGTCGACGCCCTGACCGAGACGGACGATGGTCATCCGGCGGTCGAGGTCGACGAGTTCGCCGGTGGCGGGGTCCGCGTCGGCGACGAGCAGCCGGATCGAGTTCGTGCCGCAGTCGACGGCGGCGACCCTCGTCATGCCGGGCCGCCGTCGTCGCCGGCGCCCGCTGCGGTGTCCGCCGCCGTGCCCGCGGCCGCCGCGCCCGGCTCGTCCACGATCCCCGCGGAGACGCACGGGCCCTTGCGCCACCACTCCGGCAGCATCGCGATCGCCTCGTCGCCCAGCGGGTTGACCCCCGGGCCCGCCGCCAGCGAGTGGCCCACCAGGACGTGCAGGCACTTCACCCGGTCCGGCATACCGCCCGCGCTCGGGAAGTTCGCCAGGACCTCGATGGCGTCACGGCGCGCGATGTAGTCCTCGTGGGCCGCCCGGTAGGCCGCCGCCAGCTCCGGATCCGTGGCGAGGCGCTCGGTCATCTCCTTCATCACGCCGTTCGCCTCCAGCGTGCCGATCGCCGACGCCGCCCGCGGGCAGGTCAGGTAGTACAGCGTCGGGAACGGGGTGCCGTCCGGAAGCCGGGGCGCCGTCTCGACGACATCGGGCTGCCCGCAGGGACAGCGGTGCGCGATGGCGCGCAGTCCGCGCGGCGGACGCCCGAGCTGCTCCTTGAACGCGGCGATGTCCGCGTCGGTGGGCTCGGTCGGATCGGTGTGGGGAGGAGGGGTTTCCATGCCTGCCTTGGCTCTACGGTTCTACGGTTCTACTGGCGTGCGGTGCCGTCTACCGGCGGTCGGCGGTGTCGACGCCGTCCCAGACGTTGGAGTACCAGGGACGGTCGGCCGCCCCCTCCTCCGTACGGCGCTTCTCCGCGACTTCGGGGTCGATCATGGTGTAGCCGGTCTCGCCCGGCATCACGTAGTGCAGATGCTCGCGGGCCAGCCGCTTGACGTACATGTCGTCCTGGAGGCGCGCCTTCTCGTCGCGCAGCTCCTCGACCTGCTGCTCCGCCTCGGCCATCCGACGCCTCTGCTCGGCCATGTCGGAACGCTGGGAGACGTACTGCCGCATCGGATAGGCGAGGGCGACGACGAGGGAACAGACGATCAGGGCGAGGAACGCCGCACGGCCGGTGAGCCGGGAGCGACGGGCCTGCCGCCGGGTCTGGGAGCGGTAGACACGAGCCGCGGTCTGCTCACCGAGCAGCCGCAGCCTGGTCGCGGTGGAGAACCGATCGCGGTCCTTCGCGGCCATGTCCTGCCTCCCCTGCTAGGGCCTGTCGTTGGTGCCGGGCTCGTGTGCCCCGGCCTGATCCACAACGACAGACCCTACGTGCGCACGTCCCCGGACACGGTACGGGACCGCGGCCGGGGACGTGTGGACGACTTGCTAGCCGCTAGGACCTGGACACGACCTAGCCCTTGAAGCGGGGGAAGGCGCTGCGGCCGGCGTACACCGCGGCGTCGTCGAGGATCTCCTCGATGCGCAGCAGCTGGTTGTACTTGGCGACGCGCTCGGAGCGGGCCGGGGCGCCGGTCTTGATCTGGCCGCAGTTGGTGGCGACGGCGAGGTCGGCGATGGTGACGTCCTCGGTCTCACCGGAGCGGTGGGACATCATGCACTTGAAACCGTTGCGCTGGGCCAGCTCGACGGCGTCCAGGGTCTCGGTCAGCGAACCGATCTGGTTGACCTTGACCAGCAGGGCGTTGGCGGAGCCCTCCTCGATACCGCGGGCGAGGCGCTCGGGGTTGGTGACGAACAGGTCGTCGCCGACGATCTGGACCTTGCTGCCCAGCTTGTCGTGCAGGACCTTCCAGCCGGCCCAGTCGTCCTCGAACAGCGGGTCCTCGATGGAGACCAGCGGGTAGGAGGCGACGAGCTCCTCGTAGTACTCGGTCATCTCGGCGGCCGAGCGGGACTTGCCCTCGAACTCGTACGCGCCGTCCTTGTAGAACTCGGACGCGGCGACGTCGAGCGCGAGCGCGATGTCCTTGCCGGGGGCGTAGCCGGCTTCCTTGATGGCCTCGAGGATCAGGTCCAGGGCGGCGCGGTTGGAGTCGAGGTTCGGCGCGAAGCCGCCCTCGTCACCGAGACCGGTGGACAGGCCCTTGGTCTTCAGCACCTTCTTCAGGGTGTGGTAGACCTCGGCGCCCCAGCGCAGGGCCTCGGAGAAGGACTCCGCGCCGATCGGGGCGATCATGAACTCCTGGATGTCCACATTGGAGTCGGCGTGCGAGCCGCCGTTCAGGATGTTCATCATCGGAACGGGCAGCAGGTGCGCGTTCGGGCCGCCCAGGTAGCGGAAGAGCGGCAGGTCGGAGGCCTCGGAGGCGGCGTGGGCCACGGCGAGGGAGACGCCGAGGATGGCGTTGGCGCCGAGCGAGGACTTGTCCGGGGTGGCGTCCAGGTCGAACATCGCCTGGTCGATCAGGCGCTGCTCGGTGGCGTCATAGCCGACGAGCTCGGGGCCGATCTGCTCGATGACGGCGAGGACGGCCTTCTCGACACCCTTGCCCTGGTAGCGGTTCTGGTCACCGTCGCGGAGCTCGAGAGCCTCGAACGCACCGGTGGATGCGCCGGACGGAACTGCAGCACGACCCGTGCTGCCGTCGTCGAGGCCAA
Source organism: Streptomyces sp. CA-251247 (assembly GCF_050952975.1). Taxonomy (NCBI): domain Bacteria; kingdom Bacillati; phylum Actinomycetota; class Actinomycetes; order Kitasatosporales; family Streptomycetaceae; genus Streptomyces; species Streptomyces sp. CA-251247. The sequence continues at coordinate 3,385,343 of NZ_CP191861.1, forward strand.
CCTCGACCTCGACCGTGGGGTTGCCTCGGGAGTCCAGGATTTCCCGGGCTACGACGACGTCGATGGACGGCACGAGCATCTCCTTCTGGGATGTGACGCTTGGAGTGCAGGGTCTCATTGGCCTTGCGGCACGAGCCTAACCGGCGGCGGGGCATCAGCCGCCCGATGCCCGCCTCCTGGGACGAAAAAGGGCATGAACAGCGGGTGCTGGGGACAAAACGCCCCCAATCTACCCATGGGTAACAGAGAGAACCCCGGCCCGGCGCGTACGGGGGATGCGCTCCGGACCGGGGTGGTCTGTGTCCCGGGGGTGCGGGCCGGCGCAGGTGCGCCGGCCCGGGTGGGTCAGCTCAGGTGGAGCTGCTGGCCCGGGTGGATCACGTCGGCGTCGGTGACGACGCCCTTGTTCAGCTCGAACAGCTTCTCCCAGCCGCCCTTGACCTTCTCGGCCTTGGCGATCTTGCTGAGCGTGTCACCGGCCTTGACCTTGTACTCGCCGTCGCCCTTCTTGAAGGACTTGGCGGCCGGCTTCGAGGACTTCGCCGGGGCGGGGGCCTCGGCGCGCTCGGAGCGGGTGGTCGGGGCCTCGGCACGCTGCTGCGGCTGGGCCTCCTGCGCGGAGCCGGCGTCGTTGGCGGCGTTGGACAGGTTCACGCCGCAGTTCGGCCATGCACCCTTGCCCTGGCCCGCGAGGACCTTCTCGGCTATCTGGATCTGCTGCGCCTTCGAGGCCTGGTCGGCGGTCGAGGCGAACTGGGTACCGCCGTAGGCGGCCCAGGTGGAGGCGGAGAACTGCAGGCCGCCGTAGTACCCGTTACCCGTGTTGATCGACCAGTTGCCGCCGGCCTCGCACTGCGCGACCTGGTCCCACTCGGACGTGGTCGCGGCGGAGGCGGTGGTGGCGCCGAGCAGCGGGGCGGCGACAGCCGCACCGGTGATGCCGGCGAGCGTGGCGATACGGGTGGCCTTGGACGGGCGACGGTGCTTGGCCTTGCCGGAAAACAGCATGGAACATCTCTCTCACCGACGCCTACGAGGTGAGCTGTCGGGTTCGGGCCAAGTGAGTTGCCCGGCCGCGCAGTCGTGCGCACGGCTCCACCCCAAGCCGGTACCCGCAGTTCATCTTCAACTGCCGGGGCCGGCGCTTACCTTGGTTCCCCCGCTCCTGCCTACGGCGCATACGCGTCGACTACTCCCCCGACCGACGGCAGGATTCGGCGTGACGGTCAGCGGTGCCCGCGATGGCGAGCGGTTCAGACCGTAAACACAGAGCTCCCCGATGTTCAAAGACGAACATCGGGGAGAAAACGCCCATCCCGCCCCTCCGGAACCGTGCGTTTCTGCAGGTCGAGGGCGGAATGCCCCGTTCCGCCGGGCAAGATGGGCGAGTTGCGGCAAAGAGACCCTTGTCTCAGTTGCACGATTTGGACAAAGGCGCCTGTACTGCCCCTACTTCGGGTCGAGCTCCAGGCTCTGGCCAGGCAGGATCAGGTCGGGGTCGTCACCGACGGTCTCCGCGTTCGCCTTGTAGAGGGAACTCCAGCCTCCCGGCAGCTTCTGCGCGGCCGCGATGGCCGACAGGGAGTCGCCCGGGCGGACGGTGTACGAACCGGGCGTGGCGTCCGCGCCGTTCGTCTCGGCCGGCTTGCCGGCCTCATCGGCCGCACCCTCGCCGTCGCGTGCCGCATCGTCATCGCGCGAGGCATGGCGCCCCGCTTCGCGCTCATTGTCCGTATTGCCCGGCCCGGTCGTTCCGGTCGCCCCGGTCGACTCCGGCTCCGTCGGCTCGGCGGCGGGTTCGCCGCGGTGCTTGCCGGTGGCGCTGCCGCTGTCACCGGTCCCGCTGTTGCCGATGCCCTGCGTCGGGGCCGGCGCGGGCTCGGCCGTCTCGGAGGGCGAGGCGGACTTCGAGGGCGCCAGCGAGGCGAGGGGGTTGTCGGACGTCGCCGGCGCGCTCTGCTCCCCGGAGGGGGAGGCTCCCGGGTCGACACCGGTGCCGGTGCCGTCCTGCGTCAGCCCGGCGATGCCCGCGCAGGTCGCCCACGCCTCGGGGCCCTGGGCCTCCAGGACCTTCTCGGCGACGGCTATCTGCTGGGAGCGGCTGGCGAGGTCGGCCCGGTCCGCGTAGTCCGTGCCACCGAAGTCCTCCCACGTCTCCTGGGCGAACTGCAGACCGCCGTAGTAGCCGTTGTCCATGTCGGCACTCCACTGGCCGCCGCTCTCGCAGGCCGCGACGCGGTCCCAGGTGGCGGCGTCGGCGGCGGAGGCCGAACCCGCACCGAGAAGGGGGATCGCGATGGCCGATCCCGTCACCCCTGCCGCGACAACGATGGCCGGAGCCTGACGGGGACGACGGTGACGACCTTGGCCGGAAAGCATGCGGGTGCCCTTCGAGTGACTACAGATAACAACTGATGTCTTCTGAGACGACCGTGAAAGTAGCCGGATTCGATCGTGTGTCACAAGTCGATGCAGCGGAGATCACGTGAAAGTCACAGTCTTGACGGATCGTCAGCTGTGCCCAGGTGTGAACTCAACGGGCAGACTTCGCAATCCACGCATAATGAGACCCCCACGCCAGCGCAAATCGGCCGGATCGCCCGCAAGCCGCAAGTCCGGCATTCTCCGGAGCAGCGTGGCGATCGCGGTCTGGCCCTCCAACCGGGCCAGCGGTGCGCCGAGGCAGTAGTGGATGCCGTGCCCGTAACCGAGGTGCTGGTTGTCGCGCCGGGAGAGGTCGAGCGCATCGGGGTCCGTGAACCGCTCCGGGTCCCGGTCGGCGGCCGCGAGCACCACGAGCACCGGGTCGCCCGCCGCGATCTCCTGGCCGCCGATGACGAGGGACTCCGTGGCGAAGCGCCAGGTGGCGAGCTCCACGGGGCCGTCGTAGCGCAGGAGTTCCTCCACGCCCGTCTCCAGCAGCGCGCTCTCGCCGGCGGCGAGGGAGGCCTGCAGCCGCTCGCGCTGCTCCGGGTGGCGCAGCAGCGCGTACACACCGTTCCCGATGAGGTTCACCGTTGTCTCGAAACCGGCGAACAGCAGGATGAAGGCCATCGCGGCGGCCTCGTTCTCGGTGAGGTGCTCGCCGTGGTCGCTCGCCCGGATCAGCCCGGAGATCAGATCGTCGCCGGGATCCTCGCGCTTGCGGTGGATCAGCTCGGCGAGATACCCCCGCATCTTCTTCACCGACCGCGCGACACCTCCGCGCGGACCGCCCCCGTGACGGATCATCATGCCCGCCCAGTCCCGGAAGTCGTCCTGGTCCTCCGGCGGGACACCGAGCAGATCGCAGATGGCGTAGATGGGGAGCGGAAAGGCGAACTCGTGGATGAGGTCCGCCTCCCCCTTTTCCACGAAGCCGTCGATGAGCTGATCGGTCAACTGTTGAACACGCGGCGCGAATTCGGCGACGCGCCGCGGGGTGAACGCCTTGGAGACGAGCCGCCGCAGCCGGGTGTGGTCGGGCGGGTCGATATTGAGCAGATGCGTCATCAGCTCGGCCTTGCGCTCGCCGGGAATCCCCGTCTTCCCCTTCGCGTGCGCGGGCTCGTCGTGGTGCGCGGGATTCTTCGACAGCCGCTGGTCGGCGAGAGCCTGCTTGGCATCGGCGTACCGGGTCACGAGCCACGCCTCCACCCCGCTGGGCAGCCGGGTGCGGTGCACGGGCGCGTGCTCGCGCAGCCAGGCGTACGCGGGATAGGGGTCGGTGGCGAACTCCCAGGTGAACAGCTCGGGCCGGTCGGTCACCGCTCGACGGCCTTGATCTCGTCCCGGTAGACGCGGGCGGCGGCACGCAGCGCGGCCTCCGGGTCGACCCCGGCCGCCTCGGCACGGACGGCCGCGGCCAGCAGCTCGTAGCCGATTCCGTCGCCGGACGGGAGCGGTACGTCGAGCCCCGCCGTCCGCACCCGGGACGCCAGCTTGGCCGCGAGCGCCAGGCCCGGCTGGCCGAGCGGTACGCCGTCGGTCACCGAGTCGCGCTGCTTCTCGATCGCCTTCGTGCGGAGCCAGTGCTCCTTCACGTCCTCCGGGGTCTCGGCCTTCTCGTCGCCGAAGACATGCGGATGCCGGTGGATCAGCTTCTCGACGATCGTGCCGGCGACGTCGTCGATCGAGAACGGCTCGGCGCCGTCCTCCTCGCTGCCCTCCTGCGCGATGCGCGCATGGAAGATCACCTGGAGCAGGACGTCCCCGAGCTCCTCGCGCAGCTCGTCCCGGTCCCCCTCCTCGATCGCCTCGACGAGTTCGTACGCCTCCTCGATCCCGTACTTCGCGAGACCGCGGTGGGTCTGCTGCGACGACCACGGGCACTCGATACGGATGCGGTCCATGACCTGCACCAGATCGAGCAGCCGCGCGCCCGGGAGGTCGTACGAGCCGGGCAGCAGCTCCAGGTCCGGCATCTGCACCCGGCCCGAGCCGGCGAGCCGGGCGAGCCCGTCGGTCAGCGCCTGGTCCCCCTCACCGGCGGGCACGACCACGACGGTGGCGCCGCCCTCGCAGGCGGCGAGGAGCTCCTCGGCGCTCGGCGCGGCGATCTCCACGGCGACACCGGCCTCGCGGAGGTAGGGCAGCTGCGGGTGCGAGGCATCGGCGCACAGCACCCGGTCGGCCGCCTGCAGCGTCTGCCAGGCGGGCCAGGACAGCAGTCCGGGGGCGACGCGATGGCTGGCGGTGAGCAGGACGATGCGGCCGGGAGAAGGGGTGTGTGTGGTCACCCCTCGAACCTACCCCCCGCTACGCACCCGTCTCGACGGGCTCCTGCGCCTTGGTGACCTGGGCGATCCAGGGCGCCTTGTAGTCGCCGAGCTCGAGCTTCTTGTTGTCCCAGACGCCGAAGCGCGGGTTGACGTCGATGTCCAGCTCGGTGGCGGCGGCGCTGAAGGCGTCGTTCAGTTTCTGCTGGCCCTCGGGGGTGTTGCCGGCGCCGAGCGAGGCGGCGAGCTTGCTGACGAGGAGGTCGCGGCGGACGACGTCGTCGACCTGGCCCGGAGCGACACCGCGCTGCTGCAGATACATGGCGGCGAGCTGCTCCTCCCCACCGGACTGCTGCACGAGGGCGGCCCGCCCGTCCTGGATCTCCTTGCGGCTGACACGCACCCCCGCGTCCTTCGCGGCGCGCTCGACGACCTGCTCGACGATGAGGTCGTAGAGCTTGGCCCGGCTGAGCTGCCCGCTCTCCTTGATGAGCTGGGCCGACTGCGGGGAGCCCTGCTGCGCGGTGCGGACGTCCTTCACCTTCGCCTGGACGGTGGACACGTCGATCCGCTCCCCACCGACGACGGCGGCGGCGCCGGGGTGAGCCTCGTTCCCGCAGCCGGCAAGAAGCGGCGCGGCGACGAGAAGCGCGGCGGAGACGGTGATCGCGGTACGACGACGGCGGTGCAAGGGAGCCTCCCGGCGTGATTGTGCGGCGGTGCACAAAGTCCTGCGGTGATCGATGGTAGGCAGTCCAGGGGGTCTGGGCCACTGGTTCGACCAACGATTCGGCAGCGGATCCGGGTGCGCGATGCGCTCGGATCAGGAGAGGGCGGCGGGCCGTGCTGTCCGGGGATGTACCCCCCGGCCGAAGGTCAGGCTCGGTAGGGCTCGAATGCAGGGCAGTCGTCGGGAAAGTCGTCCGGGAAGATCGGGGTGCTCCAGGTCCTGGAAAGCACGTCCAGGAGCACCCCGGGGGACGACCTGTGCAGGACGGCGAACGCGAGCTGTCCCGCCTCCACGATGACCGTGGGCCACACCCCGGGCTCACCGATCGGAATCCAGAACAGCCAGTCGGCGTTGGTGGTCCCACCCCACTGGATGAGGTCCTCGGGACGGGCCCCGAAGGTATCGAGCTGCGCGCGCAGTTCGGTGATCTCCTTGCCGGCGAGGATCTTTGTGGACCGCACTGTGCTGTCCGAGATGTCGAGATAGGTGTTGCCGACACCGTTTCCGTAGATGGACAGGAAGTCGTCGAAGCAGCCGACGCCGTAGACCGCGAGCAGTTCTGTGTGTGCCGAAGGGACAGGGATGAGGCCCCGCTCCACCCGCGGCGGAGGCGCGGCGGGTGGGGGGCAGAGGGCGATGAGGCGCGACAGCTCGGGTGGGGCACTCATGTAACTCGTCCTCTGCTTGTGTGTGAAGGCTCGGAACGACTCTCAGGACGATGAGGCGCGCATCTCAATGATCTTCTCCGCCTCGTCGTCCCGGCCGGCGAGCCGCCCGCCACGACGTATCTGCTCGTCGGTCAACGAAGGCGCCATCGACAAGATCTCGTGGACGCCGTCGAAGCTGGGCATGTCCAGCATGCCGAGGAACCACCTGACCGCCTGGACGCTGTCCGCCTGCACGCCGACACCGTCCCGGTACCGGCTGCCGACGGCGAACATGGCACCGATGTGCCCGCCCTCGGCGGCGACCTCGTACCACCGCAGCGCGCCCGCCTCGTCCCCCACGGCGTCGAGTTCGTCACCGAGCCGCGTCGCCGCCTCCTCGATTCCGGCCTGCGCGGCCGACTCGAGGAGGGGAACGACCTCGTTCAGGTCCACGGGCCGGGGGATCTCGTCCAGCAGAAGTACGGCGAGGTTGTACTGCGCGAGCACATCGCCCTCGTCCGCGGCAGCCCGGAAGAGTCTCTCGGCGCCTGTCACGTCCTTCGGCACGCCCGCGCCCTCGACGAGAAGGTAGCCGAGACTGCGCCGTGCTTCGTTGTGGCCCGCCTCGGCCGCACGACGGAACCAGCTCGCGGCGCGGCCGGGATCCTCGTCCCGGGCCAGCAGAACCCCGCCCAGGACGCTCTGGCACTCCACGTCCCCGCCGACGGCCCGTGCCTCCAACTCTGGTCGGCAGGCGATGAGTTGATCACTCGCCGTGGCATCACCGGCTTGGGCGGCACGCAGAAACCAGTTCACGCGGTCCGGGAGATCAGCGGAGGCCGCGGCGAGCTCGAGCATGGCGGGAACGTCGCCGTCCTCGGCGCGCCGGTTCAGCTCGTCATGGGTGCTCACTGCGGACCTCCAGGTGATGGCGACGTGCAAGGTGACAGCGGCGGGAGGCGGGGAGTCGGGAGAGGCCCGGTCTGACGGATCCTCCGAGATCGGGTTCGTCCCACTCAACCGGCCCTGAGCGGCGACCGGAACGTCTCGAGACTGGCACCACAGGCCTCCCGGCACTCCAACCATCGAAACGAGATCAGTCCTCGTCCGGGTCCCACCCGTGAGACACCATGCGCGCCCGCAGCGCCTCGACCCGAGCCCGCCGCACGCGGTTTGCGGCGGCCCTCAGCGCCTCGACCGCCAGCCACGTGGCCTCGGCCTCGTGAATCCGCAGGAACGCTCCCGCTGTGATCCCCACGTTCTCCTCGGACACGCCTTCCGAAAGCACGACCAGGAGCGGTGCGACGTCGGCTTCGTCCAGCCCGTCCGGAAACGCATCCTCCAACAGCGCGACCACCCGCAGCAGATGGGACTCCACCTGATCGAACCTCCGTCTTCTCGTACAGATCCGCCGGCCCACGACGTTCGTGCAGCGGGAGTACAGCGAGGTTGCACGAAGCGAACACATGCTGCGCACGGACCAGATCCCGAGCGACAGCTGCGAAGAGGTGTCGAGGACCAGCCCGATGCGGCCCCTCAGTGCAGGCGTGACCGGTCCGCTTGCATCACCTACGACCGCTTCCTCTTCAGCCGATCCTGGAGGGCGGACCGGAAGGCTTCGAACCGGGCCTCGTCGGGATCGACGAACTCCAGGATGTCCAGCGCCGTCTCGACGTCCCCGGATGCCGCTTCGTGGTAGAGCAGCCAGATGCCCTCCCGAGCCCTCGCGCAACACTCCTCCTCGAGATCGGGAGAGCCGGCCTCCGCCTCACTGCGGTGCGACTCTCCCGTCACCAGTCGCCAGAGCACCGTCAGGAAGTGACTTCTGACGAACGCAGGCAGGTCTTCGTGGAGCGCCGCCAGTATCACCGGGACCGCGTGGGGTGCCACCTCGAAGAGCATCGACTGCTCTTCGAGGTGGCCGTCCAGCCTGTAGCCCACGGTCTCCTCGATCGTCCTGGCTTCGAGGAGTCTGGAGAAGGTCTCCGGGAGGTGGGCGCCCGATTCCCGGCATCCGCAGCGCAGAACCGGCCAGTCGTGACGCTCCAGTTCGAGCAGCGACGCCCTCACCGGTCGCCGAGACGCGGCTCTCACCCTGTCCGCCTCTCGAATCGGTCAACCCTGGCATGGTTCCGTGAGCCGCTCCATGTCGGTGGACCGAACTCGGTCCACCCTCGGCAGATAGTCTCCGCGTCGATGCCGAATTCCCTCTCTACGCCAAACAGAGTGCCACCACTGGCAGTTGGTACACATGATCACCCACACACGCCGCTCCTGCAGCGGTTGCGAGTTGTCATCACGCAACGCGCTGCCGGGAACCAATCCGTGCCGGCCTCGATGACGCAGTAGCTGGATGAGGAGATGGATACCTTCGACGATGATCGGAGCTGTTGGGTGAGCTCTTCGATCAGTTGCTCCAAGGGGTGAAGGACGGCAACACCGCGCACCAGGCGCTGCTCTTGGCGGAGCTAGCCGATGACAAGCTCGTCAGCCCCGCAGTCCGGGCCGCGCTCATCGTGACCCTGGCCGAGGCGGGGACGATCGGGCAACGCGATGCCGCGATAGACCCCGACGGGTACGCGAATGCCGACATGGTGCTTCTCGCACAGGTCCGTGAGGCTGTCCAAGAGGCGGCTGCGAGCCTGTTCGCCGACTGGGAGGACGAGCCCGAGGTTGTGCGGCTCGCGCTTGCCGTGTTGGCCGCTGCCTGCACGGCTACCGACCGGGTTTCTCAGATCGGACGCCCGCAGGCCGAACAGCCTGTGGCTCCTCGCGCCGCTACGCTCGCCTTGGCTTCTGCCCTGGCTGCGGACCACGAAGTGGCGATCGTCGCCGCACTGGGCGATCTCGCCGAGCATCCTGACGACAACCCTGATGCGCTGGGAGCGCCCGAAGCACCGGTGCAGGGCCGGGGGCTGAGTCTCCTGATCGATCTTGCGCAGCAGGAAATCGGCCCCTTGGTCTTCGACTGACGACCACCACCAGACCTACCCTTCCGGCAAGCGGCCCTCCACCGCCGGTCCGCATCCATCGGGCAGATGCGCCACAACCAGTGCCACCGCAGCCGCCGCCGTAGGCACATCACCGAGCGTCGATGCGTCCGCACCGCGTACGCGCCAGCCGTCCCGCAGCGGTTCGATGCTCGGCATGTCGTGGGTGTACGGATCACGCGTGGTGCCGCTGAACTGGAGCCCGCCGTGGGTGGGAAACGGGAACAGCACGCGCAGTCGTGGTTCGGCGTACGCGGCCTCGGTAAGTTCCGGATCGGCGAGTCTGACGCCCGGATCACGCTCGCGCATCAGTCGCCACGCTGTGATGACCGCACGGCCTTCCACGTGCGCCTCGGCAAGCCGGTCGAAGTCGATGAACGGCCAGGCCGCAGCCATCTCGCCGACCGGTCTGCCCGACTGCCAGTCATGCACAGCAGCCGCCGCTGCAGCGAGATCTCCGGTACTCCCCGTCCCGAGATGTACGCCAGGGGCCCACACGGTGATGTCGAAGGCACGCTCGGTGTCGCGGTCGGCGGCAACCAGGAACGTCCCCCGGCCGGTCACGGCCTTGGCCCGCACCAGAGCGCCCGGTTGAGCACCGGCCACGAGAGGACCGAGCTCCAATCCCTGCCCGGACGCCTCGCGGTACAGCGCGGAGACAAGACCGCCCGTGTCGGCGACATCCGGGTACAGCGCCGGGTCGACCGGAATCGCCTCCGGTGCTTCGCCGGCTGTCATGTCTCGCTTCACTCTGGCCAGTCAGCCGTCGAGCGCGAAGTTCTCAGTACCGCCACTCGCCGGATGCCACGCCCTGCAGTACGTCGCACGCTTCGATCAATTTATCCGGCGGTCGAGTTCCTCGTACATATCTATGATCTCGTCCCGACTCACGTCAACGGGCATCGCTCCCGGACTGCCGTACGCGAGCTCAAGCAACGCGGCCCTGAGAATTGAAAGCTCATCAGCAGTAACATCCAGCGCATACCAGGAAGCATTGGGTACTGGCTGCGGTTCGCCACTGAAGCGCCGTACGAGAGCGATGGCACTATCCACGCTTCTTCCCGTATGCGTCTCCCACTCCTCGCTACCGAGGTCCTTCACAGCGTGCCCAAGCACTTGGGCCCATCGTCCGAATGTGCCGTGGTCGCCTGCGAGTCTGTAGCCAGTAGCGCGGATGCCCATCACGCTTCGAGGGATCTGAGCATGGTCCATTCCGACGACGCGTTCACCCAGCAGAATCCGGATTCTTTTCCGCTGCCAACCCTTGGCAAGTTCCTTGGCCGTCACGCCGTCGGCATTTGCCTTCTCGATGTCCGCACCAGCAAGAAGGAGGACGCTCACGACATCCTGCTCATCGCGTTCGACTGCATGCATCAGAGCTGTCCACCCCTTGGCGTCGACCGCATCAACATCTGCCCCCGCTTGCAGCAATTGGTCCACGACGGCAGTGTCTCCGCGGCGCGCGGACAGAACCAACACAGGAGTACCGTCACCACGCCGCTGGTTCGGATCGTCCCCGGCCTCCACAAGGATCCGCGCCACCGCAGGCGCCGCCCTCAGCTCCACCGCACCGACGAGGGATGCTCTCGATCCGGGCTGGGGATGAGCACCATGGGCAAGCAGCATTCGCACAATCTCCAACGCCGGCGCTTGCGGCACGTGGCAAACAGCGCTCAGGGCATCAGCAAGGACACCATCGGGGTCAGCGGGTTCCCGATCGAGCGCTCCCTGTTCAAGCAGCAGCCGAGTAACCGCGGGATGGGATCCTTTGATCGCATGGCGCAGCGGCGAGAGTATGCGCGGATCCGAAGTTCCGATGTCAGCTCCGCCCTTGAGCAACAAGCGGACGATGCGCAGGTCACCGTTGCCGGCTGCAAAGGCCAGAGCGGAACCATGAGTCCGCCCCAGCGACGCATTCGGATCAGCACCAAGGGCGAGAGAACGCTCAACACCAAGCTCGTCGCTGGCCTTTACGGCGTCGAGCAGCCTCCCTGACACATCAGCATTCATGTACAGAAATTCTACAGGCAGGCATTGCTTCCCCACCAGACTCCAGCACCATTACCTGTTGGCCTCGCCGTCGAAATACTCTTGAGGCGATTTTCCCCCATTCACCCCTGGCCTGAAGTAGGTCGTGATCTTGTTGCCAACACGCATGCCGACGCGACCTTGCGAATCCAATCGGATAATCGTCGTTACCCCATTGAGAGTCCGTCGGGTCTCTTGTGCACCAACCGGACAGGTGTCGCTACACATCAGAGCCTTCGCATCGTCCACCATCTGCTCGAAGCCACCGTCATAGTCGTACTCCGGCATGTCAGGTGTGCGGGTCGGGTTGCCGTGGTCGTCAAGACCCAGCACATGCTTGTCATATTTCTCGTCTGCCTTGCCCGGGCCGAAGTCGCAGTTGTGAACGAGTACTGATACTTGGCCTGCAAGCACATAGTACGTGTGCTACGCGAAGCCTTCGACCTGCTTTTTCGCAGGTCAAGTGCGGTCTGCTGGTCCGGTGAGGTGCGTGGCTGTCCGTGGTTGTGCGGGGTTGTTGCCGTCGCTACTGCCGTCAGGCGGTTCAGCCCAGGTATGGCTTCTCGCGGTGTTCCCGGAAGTGCTGGAGCCTGAGTCGTTGGGTGTGGTGCATCGGCAACTGCTCAATCTCTTCGGGCGGCACGAACCGGAGCTCGGTGGACTCGTCGGAGATCTCCAGCTGACCGCCGGTGATGCGGGCGGTGAAGCAGACGTTGAACTGGCGGCGGACCTCGCCGTCGGTGTAGGCGATGATGTGTTTCGGGTCGGTGTAGGTGCCGACCAGGCCGGTGATCTCGACTTCGAGGCCGGTCTCTTCCTTGACCTCGCGGACGGCTGTGCCTGGCAGGGAGTCGGTGAGGTCCATGCCGCCGCCGGGCAGTGCCCACAGGTCGTTGTCGCGGCGGCGCTGGAGGAGGATGCGGCCGTGGTCGTCGGTGACGACGGCGGAGGCGGCGACGACCAGGCTGTTCGGCTTGGGTGCGGTGGGGTCGTCGTAGTACTCGGTGCGGGCCACGGTCAGCCTTCCTCTCGTACGGGGGTTGCCGTCGCCCACACGGCGTCGAAGCTGTCGGCGTAGGTGTCGAACATGCCGCCTGTCTCGTGTCGGCGAAGATGCCACACGGGGGCGGCGTAGGCGTTGACGCCCCAGACGTGTGCGTTGACGAGTTGCTGGTCGTCGGCGCGGTAGAGGGAGTTGTAGAGCGTGGTTTCGTGGGTGCGGACTTCGATGCCGGGGGTGGCGGCGAGTGGCCTGTAGTGCATGAGGGCGAGGCGGCAGCGGGATTCGATGCCGTGGCCGAACCGCTCCTCCTGGCCGCGGGCTTGGACGGTGTCGCTGTCGGGGTCCCCGATCGCGACGCGGACGGTGCAGCCTTCGGCGGCACGTTCGGTGAGGAGTTCGTTCAGCCGCGGGTACGCCTCATGGAGGAAGACGGCGGCGTAGACGAGGATGTCGATCCGTTCCCGGGCCTGGGCCATCAGGTCGGTGAACGCCGAGACGGGGAGGTCGGCCCTCTGCTCGTAGAGTGCCACCAGCTCGGGGCTGATGGCGCGGGCGGGGCGGGCCTGGCGGAGCGCCGGCCAGAGTGCGTGCACGTCTTCTCCCAGGGCCTTGGCCGCCTGGAGGGCGGTGGCACGGCGTGGGGTGCGCCCGAGGTTCACCCAGCGCTCGACCGACTTGGGGTCGATCTCGACTTCCTGGGCAAGAGCAGCGTACGTCCAGCCTCCAGCTGCCATGACGGCTCGTAGTCTCTCGTTCGGCACGAGTCTCCCCCTTGGTCTCGGGACGGCACCAGGGACGTTCTACATGGTGTGGGACGTCCCGGAGTGGGGTTTGGTGGAGGTTCCTTCGTCCCAGCGACCGGCGTGAGGATCGGGGTCGACCCTGTGGCACCGATACGCCCGGGGGCACGATCCACGCCGTCGAGGAGTGTCAACGTGCGCACGAGCGCGACCACTTGTGTTCCCTCCCTGCGACTGGATGCCTGGTCGCGGTCCGCCTCGCCGGGGTGGTCACGATGACGGCCCGCGACCCTGACGCGGTCGAGCACACCACCTCGCCCGGTGTGGGCGCCCTGGTGGTCGACCGGCGGAACGGCAAGGTCGGCGTGGTGATGGGGCATGTGGGGCCGTACGTGCAACTTCGGCCACCGTGCGGTGGCTTGGAGTGGGATGTGCCGCCCGAAGACGTTCGTCCGCCGACCCCGGCCGAGGAATTGAGCGCGAAGGTGGCCGTGGCCAACCGGAGGTGGGGACGGTGACCCCTCGCTCGGTCCTGCGCTACGAGACCTGGACGCTCCAGCCCGACCGCGAGCCGGACGCGGAGCCGGTCCTGTACGCGATGCAGTGCGCCGTGGACGGAGAGACCTCGCCGACAAGCGAGGACTTCGCCGAACCGCAGAACTGGGTGCTGCGGCACTGCGGCCAGAACCCGTCCCACCACACCTACCGGGAGATCATCACCCGTCCCTGGCGCGCCTGGCGCCAGCCGTGATCCGCCTCGCTCGCCCAGGCGGATCACCGCGCTGACCCACCCGACTCCCGTCCCAGCCGGGCGCAGCCGATCGAGGCTCCCCCGCAGTCGTCAGCCCCGGCAGGGACGGGCCCTCACGTGCGTGCCGCTCCCATGGTCATGAGGCTTTGGCCTCTGCCACAGAAAGTCAGCCACGACGGCGGGCGCGCCGACCGATCACCTGCCACGTGTGTCTCGCTCAACCCCGCACCGGCATCAGCTCAGCTATCTCCATCGTCACGGCCCCCAGCTAGGCAGCAACCATGGGCGTACGGGACGGCGCGAGCCCGCCGGGCGGCCTCTCAGGTGCCCGGCCAGTCTGCTGCTGAGTGGTCGGGACCGGGCTTCCGATTGGTGGTCCGGCTTGCGCTCCCGGGCTCTGCGCGCCGAGTGGTCGGCGGCCGTCGCCAGCGGGGCGGCAGACAGGAGCGGGCGGCGGTCACCGACCGCCGGGGCGCGGCGGCCCGCGTCAGCGGGACGCCCTTGATCCAGTAAAGAAACTCTGAACAGCTCACCCACGGGCCGAGCTGTCAGCCTGTCCGTCAGGGACCCTGCTGGCGGCGCTTCTTCGCGTCGGCGAGTCTCTCTTCGAGTTCCTTGCGGGCGGCTGCGGGATCGTCGTGGAGCGGTGGCGCGAGTTGACCACGGCGGGCCAGTTCGCGGGTGATCTTCCGGCCCTTCTCGACCGCTGCTTGGTAGGCCGTGCGGGTCTGGTTGAGCTCGTCATGGATTTGGTCGGCAAGCGCTTTGAGCTCGGCGTCGGCGAGATGTGCGAATTCGCCGACAGCCCTGTGGGCCTGGCGTTCGACCTCCTCGCGCTGAAGGTGCTGGACGACCTTGGAGCTGTAGTTCTTGCCGGGTGTCGGGGCGGTGCGGACGAAGACGCCGCGCCCCTTGACGGCGTAGATCAGCCCCTCGCTCTTGAGGAGGCGAAGGGCGTTCTGCGCAGTGGAGTTGGCGATGGTGAACCGCTCTTGCAGCTCACGCGCGGAGGGCAGCTTGCTACCCGGGGGGAAGAGTCCTTCCTTGATCTCTTCGCGCAGGGTGTCCGCGGTCCGGACAAATGGGGGGCGGTTGTCCTCTGCGCGGGCCGAACGCCACCCAGGAGGGAAGGGACCGTCTCCTGCCGCGTCTTCGTCGCCGTCCTTTTCTCCGGTGTCCTGTTGGTCAAGGGGCGGGCTGACGTAGCTGCCCCGGCCGAGGACGGAGTAGACCAGCCCCTCCTGTCGCAGAACGCGCAGGGCGTTCTGGACCGTGGAGCTGGCGACGCCGAACCGCTCTTGCAGCTCACGCGCCGACGGCAGGCGCTCACCGGGCTGGAGCTCGCCGCTCAGGATGGCGGCCCGCAGCACTTCGGCGGCCTGGAGGTAGGGGGGCCGCGGGTCGTCGTCCAAGGGCAGGGTCATGGGCCAACCGTAGCGTCCGTAGCGCCTGCCGCACACGCCCGCACCACCTCCCTTATCGACCGTCCCACCTATGCGTGCGTTGCATCCGTATCGCTGTAGCGCTATGGTCATGATGGAGTCGATCGAGCGACTCCAACGAACAAGGATGTGATGGCATGGCCATGACCCGTATCCGTGTTGCTCTGCTGCCGTCGGCGGTGTGTATCGCGGGCACCGAACCGGTGCTGAAGATCAAGGACCAGCAGACTGGGGAGGTCGCCACCGACCGGGAGACCGGTGCGTCGCTGTACACGGTGACCGTGATGCTCATGGAGGACGGCCGCGCCGAGGTCCTGAAGATCACCGTCCCGGAGACGGGCCTGGCGGCCGGGCTCAAGCCGGGGGCGATGGTGCGGCCGGTGGAGCTGTTCGCGACCCCGTGGGCGCGGATCTTCAACGGCCAGCTCTCCGACGGCGTCGCCTACCGGGCGGCCCGTCTGGAGCTGATCACCGTGGAGGCAACCCAGTGACCCGCTTCGCACGCCGCGTGCCGGAGCGGGAGTTGTCTCCGCTCCGGCCCCTGCCGGGGACTCAGGGCAAGGCCACGTTCGCTGTCTCGGCAGCCGTGCTCGATCTGCTCGGCCTCAGCCCGGAGCAGGCGGCCCGCCTCGACCTGGCCCACGTGCTCCAGCTGATACACGAAGAGGGGGCCTGACGTGGAAGCCATCACGGGATACGCGACGGTTGCGCTGATGGTCTCAGTCGTGCTGGTCGGCGCGTGGCTGCTGGTGACGGTGGTGCGTTACGTCCGCGCAGACAAGGGCACGCGGGTCAGCATGCGACAGGCCGTGCGGGTGCGCTGGGGCTGGGTACGGCTCGCGCGGATGGCCAAGCTGACGGTCACCGACAAGACGCCGAGCCTGCTCGCGCAGATCACCGCCCAGAAGGATGGCCCCGGCCCCGCGCCTCGGGTGCTGACTCCGAAGATCAAGGTCAAGCCCGACCAGTACGGGGTGATCGTGCGGGCCCGGACACTGCCGCAGGTCGGGCTGGAGGAGTACCAGAAGTCGGCGCGGTTCCTAGCGGACGCCTGGCGGTGCACGCGGGTGTCCGTGCTGCCGGACGGCCCCGGCAGAGTGGTGATCCGGGGCGTGCGCTCCGACCCGCTGACCACGCCGACCGAACACCGCCCCACCGGCCACCCTCCCACGGACCTGACGCGCTGGGAGCTGGGCGTGGACGAGTATGCCGCCCGGGTGTGCGTGTCCCTGGCCAACGTGCCCGGGGTGACGGTGGCCGGCGTCCCGGGGGCGGGCAAGACCTCGGGGGTCAACAAGTTCGTCTGCGATTTCGCGCCGTCGGCCGCCGTGCAGATCGCGGGTGCGGACGGGAAGGTGTCGCGGGCCTCGGAGGGGGACTACGCCGACCTGGTCAAGCGGATGTTCGCGTTCTGCGGTGACGACCTTGATGAGGCGAACGCGCTGTTCAAGCGTCTGGTGGAGCTGCGCAAGCGGCGCTCGGCGACCATCCGTGACGTACTGGGCGTGAAGAACATGTGGCACGTCGGCCCCTCTCCTGAGTGGCCGCTCACGGTCCTGATCATCGATGAGGCGCACACGTACTTCCGCGAGTACAAGGGCAGCGACGCCGAAACAAAACGTTTGGCCGCGTTGACGGCGGAGAACGCCCGGCTGGTGGAGGACCTGGTCAAGAAGGGCCGCAGCGTCGGCATCCTGGTGGTCCTGATTAGCCAGAAGACCACCGGCGATGCCATCCCCACCTTCATCCGCGACGTGTGCCCCATCGGGCTGTCCTTCGCGCAGAAGACCGTGGAAGCCGCGGTGGCCGCACTCGGTGACGACATCCGCAACTGGCCTGATGCCAGCCCGGTGACCTTGCAGGACCCCGTCTACGTCGGCGTTGCGGTGATGGCGATGCAGGGCCGACCCGGCTACACCCGCATCCGCACCCCCTACGTCTCGGATGCCGACGCGGCCCGCGTCGCCGAAGCCACTTCGCACCTGACCGCTGACCCGGACCTGTGCCTGGACGCCCTTCTCCTCTCGACCGGCCGGACGTCAACGCCTGCACCCTCACTCACCAAGTGATCCCGAAACGCCCACACCAGAAGGGAGGTTGAGATCATGGCGGAGGAACGGTTCACCCGGCGCACCGTGACCGTGGTCATGGCGGTCATCGCGGCCCTGGCCTTCGTCTTCTCCTTCGGCAACGTCTGGGCGCTCGCCCTGCGGCTCGGTGTGCCCCGTCCGATCGCGCCGCTGATCGCCCCCATGGTGGACCTGTCGGTCGTCGGGCTCCTGGTCGCGCTGCGGTTCCTGGCTCTGCGCGGGGTGTCCAAGGCGGAGCTGCGGGCCGGTACCCGGCTGCTGCACCTGTGCGGGCTGCTCACCCTCGCGCTGAACACCGCCGAACCCCTGCTAACAGGACGCTACGGACGGGCCTGCCTGGACACCGTCGCCCCGCTCCTGCTCCTCGGCTGGGGCCACGTCGGCCCCGCCTTCCTCGCCCAGTTCCACACGCCCACCACCCCCGCCCCGCACCCGGAGGCAGCCGCCATCACCGAACCGGTGCCCGACGAAGCACCCGCATCCGAGCCCCCGACGCCCGCCCCGGTCGTCGCCGCCTCCTCGGCCGAGGAACTGGAGCCCGCTCTGGCTCCGGCCGCTGCTCCGCCCGTCGCCGTCGCCAAAACGACTCGGCCCGCCTCCGGCACGGCCCTGCCTGCCGCCCTGCTGGACGCGGCCCGGCGCATCGCGGACACCCACCGCACCGAGCACGGAACACCGATCACCGCCGCCCACCTCGGAACCCGCATGGGCATCGCCCTCCCGGTGGCCACCGCCGCACTCGCTCAGCTCTGAGCCCCGGCCCGCGTCGGCCGCATCCCCCTCGCTGGACCCCACGCCCACCCGACGGGCCTGGTTCGTCATGCCCCGAGCAGCACCAACGCGCCCTCTCGCCTGGCTGGTTGCTGCTCGGGGCCACCTACCCGAACAGAAGGGACACGCCCCGAATGGTCACCCTGGACCTGCGCCATGTGGCAAGCCCCGCCGTACGGGACCTGCTCCATCTCGTCAACCACCCCGACTTCGACCGCGCACAGCAGCAGATCGAACGCCTCGGCGGCTGCACCGAACCCGTCCGCCTGACCGGCCGCACCACCACCATCGACACCACAACCGGCGAGGTACTGCGCTCCTACACATCCTCCGACGAACCTGCTGGCAGTCTGCTCACTGCGTGCGGCAACCGCCGCGCCTCCCGCTGCCCGGCCTGCTCCCGCCTCTACGCCGCCGACACCTACCACCTCATCCGCGCCGGCCTGACCGGCGGCAAGAACGTGCCCGACACCGTCCGCACCCACCCCCGCGTCTTCGCCACCCTCACCGCCCCGTCCTTCGGCCCCGTCCACAACCGTCCCGACGCCCGGCCCTGTCGCTGTGGCACCCGCCACGACCCCACGGACCCGCTGCTCGGTACGCCGCTCAATCCGGCGACGTACGACTACGCGGGCGCGGTCTTGTTCAACGCCCACGCCGGAGCCTTGTGGGCCCGCTTCACGATCTACCTGCGCCGGGAGATCGCCACCCGGCTCGGTATGACGCAGAAGGCCGCCCGCGCCGTGCTGCGGGTGTCCTTCGCGAAGGTCGCCGAGTACCAGAAGCGTGGCCTGGTCCACTTCCACGCCGTGATCCGCCTCGACGGCCCCGACGGCAGCACCCAGCCCCCGCCCCCGTATGCCACCGTCGCCGTGCTCACCGACGCCATCCGCGCTGCCGCGCCGCGCGCCCGCATCTCCGTCGACTCCGACGCGGTCGGGGAACGCGAACTCACCTGGGGCCAGCAGCTCGACGTGCGCGAGATCGCCGCCTTCGGCACCGACGCCGAATTCAGCGACCAGGCCGTGGCCGCCTACGTGGCCAAGTACGCCACCAAGTCCGCCGACGCCTCTGGGACTCTCGACCGCTCCCTGTTCTGCCGCCCCTGCCAGGGACGCGGCGCAACCCTCCTGCCCCACGGGACCGCGCTCCCGTGCAGCGCGTGCGACGCCACCGGGCAGGCCCGGCCGTTGCCCCGGCTCGCCGTCGCCCGCCACGTGCGGCAGATGATCCGCACCTGCTGGGAACTGGGCCGCCTGCCGGAGTTCGCCCACCTGAAGCTCTGGAAGTGGGCGCACATGCTCGGCTTCCGCGGCCACTTCTCCACCAAGTCCCGCGCCTACTCGACCACTCTCGGCGCGCTGCGTGATGCCCGCCGCACCTGGCGTACCGAACAGGCCCGCGCCCACGCCTGCCTTCCCGAACCCGACCCGACGACCACGCTCGTCGTAGGCCACTGGGAGTACCTCGGCTCGGGTTACAGCCCCGGCGCCGCACTCCTCGCCGCCGCTGTATGGCACCGCAGGGAACTGCAACGGCAGTTCACGGCCGAAGGGGGCCGCTGATGACCTCACCCCCGCTTGCCGCCCTCCGCCCGGAAGCGGTCCCGGTCCTGGATCTGCTCACGGTGCCCCAGGTCATGGCCCGCCTCCAGCTCGGCCGCTCCGCCGTCTACGACCTCCTCCGCACCGGGCAACTCGCCTCGATCACCCTCGGCCGCGCCCGCCGCATCCCCACCCACGCCCTCACCGACTTCATCCACACCCGCCTCGAACAGGAAGCCGCCGCCTGATGACCACTCCGCGCCCCGCCTCATCCCGCCGCACCCGCACCCGATCCCGCGCCAACGGCGACGGAACCGTCTACCAGCGCAAGGACAGCCGCTGGGAAGCCGCCGGATACGTCCTCGCCCCCGGCAACACCCGCAAGCGCATCCGCGTCTACGGCACCACCCGCAAGGAAGCCCTGGCCAAGCTGACCGAGAAGATCGCCGCCAGCAACCGCGGCCTTCCCGTCGCAGCGGCCGACAGCACCGTGAGCGCATACCTCACGTACTGGCTGAACGGCGTCGCCGTACACCACCTACGGGAGAACACCCACACCCGCTACGCCGCCTCCACCTCAACCCCGGCCTCGGAGTCAAGAAGCTCGCCCGGCTCACCACCCGCGACGTCCGCACCTTCCTCGACGGACTCCGCACCACCTGCCAGTGCTGCGCCCAGGACCGGGACTCCGTCCGGCGGTCCTGCTGCGCCATCGGCCAGTGCTGCGAGAAGCGGCTCTCACCGCTGACCGTGACGTACGTCCACGCCGTCCTCAAGTCCGCCCTGGAACACGCCGTCCGCGAGGACGAACTCCCGCGCAACGTCGCCCGCAACGTCAAGACCACCACGCCCCGCCCCAGACGCTTCCAGCCCCTCAGCGCCACCGAAGCCCGGCAGTTCCTCCAGTCAGCCAGCAGCGACCGGCTTCACGCCCTGTACGAACTCGCCCTACGCACCGGACTCCGCAAAGGCGAACTCCTCGGCCTCCACTGGGAAGACCTCAACCTCGACAGCGGCACCGCAACCATCCACCGCTCCCTCCAGCGCACCCGCAGCCAGGGCCTGACCATCCTGCACACCAAGACCCTCGCCTCCGAACGCCGCATCGCCCTCCCGACCGAATGCATCAACCCCCTCAAGATCCACCAGGAACGGCAGGAGGAAGAGCGCCAGGCAGCCGGAACGGGGTGGATGGACAGCGGGCTCGTCTTCACCACCCCGAGGGGCAAGCCGCTCGACCCCGGCAACCTCACCCGCCGCTTTCGCCGTCTCCTCCACAGCGCAGGACTCCGGACCATCCGTTTCCACGATCTCCGGCACTCGACCGCGACCCTGCTCCTGGAACAAGGCGTCGACCTCATCGTCATCAAGGAACTCCTCGGCCACGCCCACATCGGCGTCACCGCCGGCGTCTACGCCCACGTCCGGCTCCGCCTCCAACGCCAGGCCATCGACACCCTCGGAGAGGCCCTCGGCCGGAGTGACGACGACCCCGAAGACCCACCCGGCTCAGCCGTCGTCCGCTGACGTTGCCGTCACCGTTGCCGTCAAACGGCCTGAGGGCCCCCTCCGCGCACAAGCACGGAGGGGGCCCTCTTCTGGGCGATGGCTACTCAACCTCCCATTAGGAATTACCTAACGGGAAGTCCTCGATTAGCGTCGCCTACACATCGGTGGCAGGTTCCGGCCCCTCCAGGCCAACCAACTCCGGCCGCTTCTCAAGAGAGCCCCAGTCGAGGATCTCACGAAGCTTCCGAGACAGATTTCCTTCATCAACCTGGGCTTCGCTCAGGTTCACTTCAACAGGCGTCGAGATCTCAAGGATCTCTGCATCCTCGGCAGTAAATTCCAGCGCGAGAACAAGATTGGAAAGCCGCACGCTCCGAAGGCAACCGTAAACGGTAAAGCCTCGCTCAGTGGAGACGTTATAGGAATCCATTCCAGACTGGATTTCCTGCTCATCAGGCTCATACGTGGACCGCTGAATTGAGAACGATCGCGGGGCGCCGGCCTCATCCACTCCGGCAAGTCCCACCTCAAGGGCCTCTTCGTCCTCGTAGTCCTCGAAGAAACCAACCTCCGAGGCAGTCAATCTCATCATTAGCGCCTCCTCCTTCCAGCCGTCCATGACCCAGCCCCCTTGGCGCCGGACCATTCATACGTAACCGAAACTCCCAACTCGTTGACCATGCGGTTCATCGCGCCCTTGCATCGCGAGCAAGGGGGGAGTTGGCCTTGCATCCTAACCGAGTCGCCAGCGCTCAACGGGAACTTGCCAGCGAAGGGGTCATTCGGGAGTGAAACCTTCGGTCCTGTTGAAGCGCCCGCCATACGCGAGAATCGGTGCTCCGTGTGCGTGAAAGCCGAGTTATTGGGATACCCGAGAGCAGCCTCTTCGGGCGTCATATCTCCACTCTCCAGCGAGATATTACTCGTGCTGCCATCCGACGAAGCCACGGAGATATCGCACATGTGCCCGTTGCCACCAGTGTTATGGACAAGGACCGGTGTGGCCCCCGCCAGCACATAGTACGTGTGCGTCGAGTCGACGGTGAGGTTGTAGACCGCCGCCTGCTGCGTCCACGCCTGGACCGCGTCCACCTGGACCCACGAGCCCGCGCCCGTCTGGAGCCACTGGCCCGGCTTGAGTTCGCCGGCCTTGAGCCACTTCTTCAGGGACGGGACCCAGAACGGGTGGCCCGCCGTGGCGGTGATCGTGTCCGTCGCTTCGCCCTTGTCGCCGTCAGTGTCGACAGTGAGCTTGACGAGCTTCTTGAGGCCCTTGCCCTTGATCGTGTCCGTGACCTCTTGGTTCGAGGTCTCCCCCGTCGTCGGGTCCGTCGCGAGAACCGACTCCCCGGGCTTGATCTCCTCGATCGGTTTACGGGTGCCGTCGGCCATCACCACCTTCGTGCCCGCGGTGAAGCTGTTACCCGAGGCCAGCGATGCGACATCCGCGGCCGTGCTCGCGCACTCCACCGCCGTCTCGACCTTGTCGACCGTCTCCTCGACCTTGTTCGCGGCCTTGCCGATGTCGTCCGCGTACTTCGCCGCCTTCGACATCATCCGGCCGGCCTTCGCCGCCCGGACCAGGCCCGCTCCCGCGCCGCCGAGTGCCAGCCCCGCCACCGTCGCGACCGCCCAGGCGCAGGCCTCCATGTCGCCCTTGGTCACGCAGTTCTTGATGTCGTTGAAGCCCGTGACCTCGCCGACCACGTTGCCGACGGTCTTCACGCCCTCCCAGACCGCGCCCCAGTCCACCGCGTTGGTGACCGTCTCCACGACACTGCCGACCTGCTCGACCACCGCGTCGCGGATCGCGTTCGTCACCTTCGCGACGTCCGCGATCACGTCCCGCGTTGCGCTGACCAGGATCGCCGGGAGGTTCGGGTCGGCGGTGACGATCGCCTTGGCGACCGCCAGCAGCGGCTTCGTCGCGGCGACGATCTCCGGGATCGGGTTGTGCTTGGCGACGTAGGACGCCGCCGCCTTGGCCTTCTGGGTGACGTAGACCTTGGCCTGGTAGGCCGCCTTGCGGGCCTGTGCAGCCTTTTCTCGGGCCCATTGGGTGAAGCCCGTCTTCTGGCCGACCCATTTCGCCGCTCGCACCACATTGTCGACGACCGTCTTGAGGCCCGACTTCCGGTATGCCCAGCTCGCGGCCTTGCCGACGAAGTTGAGGGTGTTCCTCAGGGCCGCGCCCGGGTGGCGGACGGCGTAGACCACGGCGTTCTTGACCGCACGGGCGCCCTTGTAGACGTAGCTCGCGCCCTGGGAGGCCTTCTTGGCGACCCAGTTGCCGGCCTTCTTGCACCAGCCGCAGCTCGGCCAGTGGCCGTCCGGGTCCGTGTAGTCCATCGGTGAACCTGCGCCGTACGTGTACCGGTTGGCGAGGATCGAGGCGCCCGAGGCGTAGGTGTAGGAGTCGCGCGAGTCGAAGGCTCCCGTGCCCGGGTCGTACCAGCGCGCGCCCATGTTCACCTGGTCGGTGTCCGGGTCCGTGTAGTCGCCCTGGTAGCCGGCGTTGCCGGTGACATCGCCGGTGCCCAGCGTCTGGCCGAAGGGGTCGTACGCCGTCGACCGGGTGAGTGAGGCGGCCGCGCCGTTCGTCGGGGACATGTCGCCGACGACGTCGCCGTGCTTGTCGGTGACCGTCAGCTGCGCCGGGCCGGTGCCCTCCGCCACCGAGAGCAGTTCGTCCGCCGCGCCGCGGCCGTAGGTGGAGGAGTTGTCCTTCACCGGGTCCGGGGCGAGGCCCGCGTAGCTGAAGTCCGTGCCGTTGCGGGACGCCACCCGGTCCAGGGAGTCGTAGGTGTACTGCGTCTGCGACTCGCCCGCCTTGGTCATGCGGTCGAAGGCGTCGAAGGTGAAGTTCTCCGTCAGACCCGAGCTGGTACGGCTGGACAGCGTGCCGCGGGGAGTGTGGTCGTAGGTGTAGTCCCCGTCGGACAGCAGCCGGTTGCGCTCGTCGAACGTCGAGGTCTTGGCGCCGTTCTTGACCCGGTTGCCGCTGTCGTCCCAGTCGTACTGCGTCGTCTGACCGTCGCCCGTCCAGGACGTGAGGCGGCCGGCGTCGTCGTAGTCGTAGGTGTTCTCACCGGCCTTGGTGGTGCCGACCGTCGTCTTCGACGTCATGTGGTCGTCGGAGTCGTAGCCGTAGTCGGTGGCGGCGACGGTGCCGCCGCCGCTGTTCTTCACCGTGTCGGTGTCGAGCCGGCCCAGATCGTCGTAGGTGAACGAACGGGACTGGCCCGCAGCGTAGTTGACCTGCTTGATCGCACCCGCGTTGTCGTAGCCGTAGCTCTGCGCGACCCCGGTGAGCGGGTCCGTCGCCGTCTTCAGCTGCTGCTTGACGTAGCTGAAGCTCGCCGTGCCCGAAGCGTCGGTGCGGGAAACGAGCTGGCCGTCGTTGTTGTACTCGTACTCGGCCTTGCCGGAGGGGCCGTCCGCCTTCAGCAGCGCACCGCGGTCGTTGTACTCGTAGCTGTTGTCGCCCTTCGGGGACGATGCCTTGGTGAGCCGCCCTGCCGAGTCGTACCGGAACGTCTTCTCCGGGGTCGCGACCTCGGCACCCGAGCCGGTCTCGCGGACCAGCTCGCCGGCCTTGCCGTACTCACGCTCGCGGACCACACCGCCCGGAGCCGTCAGCTTCACGGCCTGGCCGAGTTTGTCGTACGCCGTCGTCCAGGTGCGGGCGTCGAGCGAGGGGTCCCGGGCGGTTGAGGGCTCGATCACCGACTCGGACAGGCCCAGGGTGTTGACCGTGTAGATCGTCTTGTTGCCGCGGCCGTCGGTGTAGCGCGTGCGGTTGCCCAGCGCGTCGTAGCCGAAGGAAGTGGTGATCGACTTGGTCGCCGAGACCGGTTCGGTCTGACCGGTCAGCCGGTTCAGTCCGTCGTACGCGAAGGTCGTGACCCGGTTCAGCGGGTCCGTCGACGAGGTGAGATTGCCGGCGTTGTCGTAGCCGTAACGCACCTTGCGCAGCTGGCCGTCGGTCGCGTCCAGGTCCGCGTCCTCGATCAGCTGACCGAGGCGGTCGTACAGCTTGGCGGAGGTGCGGCCGAGGCCGTCGGTCTCGCGCACGGTGCGACCGGACATGTCGTAGCCGAGCTGGCTGACGACACCGGACGGGTCGACCATCCGCGTCATCTGCCCGAGCGAGTCGTAGGCGAAGTTGCTGATACCGCCGCCGGGTGCGGTCTGCTTCACCACGTTGCCCGCGTCGTCGTACTCGATGCGCGTGGTGAAGGCCCCGGGGACGGGCTTACGTTCGATCTGGGTGGTGGTAACGGGGCGGTCGAGATCGTCGTATGTCGTCTCGGCCCGCGCGCCGTTCGGGTCGGTGACCGTGAGCGCCTGACCGGTGCGCGTGTAGGTGTACTTCCACTGCGCGCGGTCGTCACCGGTGCCGACCGGTACGTCCTTGACCGTCATGCGGTTCTGGCGGTCATACGTGAACTTGGTGACGCGGCCCAGCGGGTCGGTGGACTCCACGACATTGCCCAGCGGGTCGTACGCGTTGGTCGTCGTCGGCGTTACGGGCTCGGCCGAACCGGGAGGCGTGTAGGACGGAGCGGTGCTGGTGACCGCTCGGCCGAGCCTGTCGTACGTCGTGCGGTTGGTGTTGCCGAGCGCGTCCACGGACTCGGTCACGGCGCCGAAGGTGTCGTAGCCGGTGTAGGTCGTGGGGCGCGATGCGATCGGCGCGGAACCGTTCGACTCGGTCTGAACGGTGGGCGCGGTGACCGACAGGGGGCGGCCCAGCTCGTCGAAGGCGTAGTCCGTGCGGTTGCCCGCCGGGTCGGTCTTCGCCTTGATCAGACCACGCTGGTCGTACTCGTAGGCCGTGGTGCGGGAGTCGGATCCGTTCTCGATGATCTCCTGCTTGGCGTTGCCCGCGTCGTCGTAGACATAGCGGACCGTCTCGGCGGATACACCGGTCGGCCACGGCACGTTGGAGGGCTGGCCGCTGGAGGCGGTGGTCTCCACGTTGCCGGCCAGGTCATAGGTGTAGGTGGTGCGGCGGGCGAGCCCGGTCGGGTCCGTGACCTCGGTCTTCTGGCGGCCGACCGCGTCATAGGTGTACTGCGTGACGAGCTTGCCGTTGTCGCCGGTCTCCGTGAGGACGTTCCCGGCGCCGTCGTAGGTGTTGGACTCGACGACGATGTCCCGCTTGGTGCCGTCCGGGTTGCGGAAGTCCTTGAGCGTGATCGACTTGATGAGGTCGTCGCCGTAGTACTGGTATCTCAGCGACCGGCCCATGGAGTCGGTGTGCCGGACCACGCGGCCGCCCATGTCGTACGCGTACGACTGGAGCACCGTGTAGTCGTCGTTGCCGCCGTCGTCCTCCCAGTCGTGCAGACGCGTCTCGGCCATCATGTTGCGGGCCGTGTAGTCGTAGCTGAACTTGTTGCCGCCCGCGTCGACCATCGACGTCTTGTTGCCGAGGACGTCGTAGGTGTACGTCGTTTCGCTGCCCTCGGCGTCGATCGCCTTCTCCGGGCGTCCGTGGTCGTCGATCTCGAACGTCATGACCCGGGTGGCGTCGCCGCCCAGCACGTCACTGACCTCTGTGCGCACCACATTTCCGTCGGCGTCGTACGTGCTGACGGTCTTCTGCTGGTGCTTGCCCAGCGTGACCACGTTGGTGGCAGCAGGATCGGTGGTGGACGTGACGCGGGAGAGCTTGTCGTAAGCGATCGTCGTGGTGACGCCTGCCGGCTGCGCGTCAGAGATTGCCGTCTCGGTGAGCTTGCGACCGAGCGTGTCATAGGTGAACTTGACGATCGCGCCCGACGGCTGGGTCACCTGTGCCAGGTCACCGCTGGTGAAGTACTGATAGCGGGTGATCTTGCCGCGGGGGTCGGTCGTCGTCAGCGGCAGACCGGTGGGGGTGTTGCCGCCACCCACGGCCTGCTCGGCGCCGGTGGTGTAGGTGTGCTTGACGGTGCCGTTGTCGGGCGCGGTCTGGAGGGTGAGCGCACCGGCGGTGTTGTACTGGTACTGCGTGCGGAAGCGGTTGTCCGTCGGCCCCGACGAGCGTCCGTCGCGGGTCTCGGTCGGCTGGTCGCCTCTCAGGTCGAAGTCGCCCGCTGCCGCCGGGTACGTGGTGTAGGCCGTCTGACAGTCGTCCTTGGCCCGGCACGTCTTCCTGCTGGTGACATTGCCGCGGTTGTCGTACCCGAGGGTGACCTTGTCACCGTTCTCGCTGACGATCCCGGTCTGGTAGCCGTTGTCGTCGTACTCGAACAGCCTGATCGCCACGCCGTCGACGGGGTGCCGGATGAAGTCCGGCTCGCCACCGCCGTCACCGGGCGGATTGGTGCAGAAGGCCGGGTCACCCGGGTCGGGCTGGGTGCAGATCTGCTCGGGCGGATCGGTGCCGGACGGGGTCGGCGACGGGGTGGCGGGCTCGCGCGCGCCGAGCGCCATCGGCTCGCCCAGTCGCAGCATGCGTGCCGTCATACCGTCGTACTCGTAGAAGTACGGGGCGTCCAGCGGGTCGTGGACCTCGATCGTGCGGCGCAGATCCTTGTCGTTGCCGAAGACCGCGGGGGTGCCGATCTTCCAGGTGCCGCCGTTGCGGTCGGTGTACTCCTCGACACGGTCGCGGGAGGTGTCGTACTGCACCTCGGAAGCGATGCGTCCGGACGGCAGGGTCGTCTTCGTCAGCACGGACGACGCGCGGTTGCCCTCGCGGTAGTGACCGGCGACGGCGGCGGTGCCGAGGGGGTGGTGGTAGACGGCGACATCGTCGATGGTGCCGGCGAAGGACTTGCCTACGGTGGCGCCCCAGCCCGGCCAGGAGGCAGGCGTGGTCGCGTTGGCCGCGCCGATCTGGTTGTACGTCAGATCACCCTGGACCAGCTGCTTTCCGGTGATCGTTCCGGACAGCTTGCCGTCCAGGTACAGGGTCTGCGTGGAGCCGGACGCGGACAGCACGGCATGGTGCCACTTGCCGTCGTTGACGTACTTGGTGATGTCGGTGATCGGGGCGACGGTGCCGGTCGAGAACTGGCCGCGCAACAGGCCGTCCGTGCCGACGTACAGCATCGGGACACCGGTGGTCGGCGTCGTGCCCCACGCCTTGTTCTGGTAGCCGACGAGCGGTCCGCCGACGCCGCCCGCGAAGGTCTTGAACCACACCTCGACCGCCGCGTCACGGCTCTTCTTCAGGGTGCCGGTGGGCAGGTCGACGCGTGAGGTGGAGCCGTTGAAGCCGGCGGCGGTGCCGGGATCGCCGGTGATGGCGCCGGCCGCACCCAGGGTGACGTTGGTGTAGGTGCCGCGGTCCTTGCCGAGGTTGGCCTCGATGGTGCTGTTCGCCGCCGCGCCCTCCGCCTCGCCGAGCCGCCAGTACGACTGGGGGCGGGAGTCGAGGACGGTGGTGCCGTAGTGGCTGCCCGTGCCGTGGGTGTACTGGGTGCAGCCGCCCTCGGGGTCGCAGACCTTGTCCAGCAGATCGCCGGTGTAGGTGTACGTCCAGCTCAGCGGGGCTCCGTTGACGGCGTTCGTGGACACCTTGGTGACATGCGCGCCGGTCCACGTGAAGGTCAGTGAGCGACCGCTGCGGGCGTGCAGCGCGGTCGAGATCTTGCCGCTGGAGTAGGTGTAGGTGACGACGTTGGAGGACTTGTCCGTGATCCTCGTCAGCAGGCCGCTCGAGCTGAAGTCGTAGGTCGTACCGGACTTGTCCTGGAGCTTGTAGGTGCTGGTGGTCGCGTCGTACGTCAGTTTGGCGAAGCGGCCCGGCGGCGGCGCGAAGGTGCCGTCCGAGTTCTTGCCGAAGCGGACGTCCTGGCCGTCCGGGTAGCGGATGAGGACATTGCCGGTTCCGTCGTCGTCCGCGGTCAGCCGCATGTCGTAGCGGGTGGACCAGCCGGCACCGAAGGCGAGGTCACGGCGCGGGTCGAGGCTGTTGTACGTCCGCACGAGGGTCAGCTCGGGGCCCACGTTGGTGACCGACGCGTCGATGGCCGCGCTGGTGAAGTTGCCGACATTGGGGTCGAACTCCTTGCCCTGCGCCTCGGAGAGGCGGGAGGTGATCTCGGGCTGGGGAACGGCCGCCACCAGGGCGATCTGCGCGGTCGGCACCTCGTTGGAGGCGTCCTTCACGAAGCCGCGCCACAGATAGGTCTTGCCCCACTTCAGCCGCCCGGCCGGGACCGGATAGGCCGAAGCCGTCTGATAGGCGGAGGTGGTGCAGCCGGTCGGCTTGCCGTCCTTGTCCGACTCACAGATCTCGTACTTGTACTGGAGCTGCGACCCGGCCGGCGCGTCGATGTCGACACCGGCCGCCCAGAGCTGCGGCGTGAGCGTCTGCGCCTGGTAACCGTTGGGCGGGAACTGCTCCTTGACCACCGGAGCGATGTCGAAGACCTGGAGCGTGAGGCGGCCCGGAGGCACCTGCTCGTCGGTGAAGACCTTGCCGCCCTGGCGCACCATCGTGAAGTCGAGCATGTAGGTGCCCGGCGGCAGCGCCTTGATCGTAGCGTCGACGGTCGCCTTCGCCCCGTAGGCGAGGTTGCCGGGGAGGCTGCCAGCGCGCTGCTGGGTGACCAGCTTGCCCTTGGAGTTGTAGGCCCGGTACGCGAGGTAGTACGTGCCCGGCGTCCAGGTTTCCGCGCCCTTGTTGGTGACGGTGACCTTGACCTTGCCGGCCTGGTTCTGGAGGACGGGCGGGTCGGGGACGGGCTTGGGGAAGGAGTAGGAGGCGCTGTAGGGCGAGTGCGTCACGAACAGCTTCGGCGGGTTGGCCGTGGAGTGACCGGTGAACTTCTTGAACGCGAGCGAGTCGGAGGCCGAAGCACGCAGGGACAGACCGTAGTTGGGCTGCGTGCCGTCCACCCAGCGCTGCACCAGGTCGCGGCCGCCCTTGCCGAGGTCGTACAGCTCACCGGCGGCGGGGCACGCGGACTGGGACTGGCCGAAGCCGATGTGGCCATACGCGTACGACTTCGAGGCGAGCGAGCCGCCGACCGCCGGACCGGGGTAGGAGGTGCCGGTCCCGGCCGTCCAGGACGCGGTCACCGGGTGCACGGAGACGGCCCGCGGCTTGCAGGAGGCCGAGTCGAAGTTCACGACCTGGAGCTGCGCACCGAAGATGCGGTGTCGCCGCAGCTCCTCGTCGAGACCCGGGAAGCCGAGGAAGGAGTATGTGGCACCGTTCGGGCCCTTGCCGACCTGGAGTTCACTGGAACCGACGACCGAGGCGCCGCCGTTCCTGACATACATCGAGGTGGAGGCCGCGGTGGTGTCGACGGAGGGGTCGATACGGACCGGGAAGGCGCGGTCCGGGTCGGCGAGCCAGCCGGCGTCGGCGGTCACCTTCAGGGCCTGGCCGCCGCCCTGCTGGATCAGTTCGTAGCGGACGGCGTGCGAGACGGCGCCCTTCGCGTCCTCCATGAAACCGGCCGGGATGACTGCCTTGGTGCGGCCCTCGGTGTCCGCCAGCACGATCGTTCCGTCAACGGCGCGGGCGGTGAGACCGCTGAGCGTGAGCGGGAAGACGAAGCCGGTGGGGGCGGTCGCCGAGCGCAGGACGAGGGTCTCCTTGACCCCGCCCGCCTGCGAGTCGAGCCACAGATCGGTGCTCGGCAGGACGCTGTCGTACGCGACGTGGCTGCCCTCGGCGCTGCCCCTGGCAGCGGCTGCTCCGCTCAGTCCGTAGCCGAAGGACTCACCCGAGGGGAAGGTGACGGTGGCGAGCTGCTGGGCGTCGGCGCGCTCGGAGATGCGCAGGCTCACGGAGTCGGCGGTGTTGGCCCAGCCACCGTTCTGCTCGACCAGGCCGGCGTCGATCGGACGCCACGTGCCGCTGTTGTCGCGGTAGTTGATGGGCGTGGTCGAAAGCTCGCTGGTCTGCGTGCCGTCCTCGTTGGCGTAGGTGCGGCTGCGCGCGTCGCGCTCGGAGAGGATCTCCCGGCTGGTCTTCCGGTCGAAGCCCTTGACCTTCGGCGCGGGCGGCGCGACGACCTCAGCGGTGTTCCGCCCGGCGGCGGGCCGCGCCGACATCTGCTGCGTCAGCGGGTACTTGGACCGCATCGACTCGGGGGCCTGGCTGTTGCCGGGACCGCCCGCCTGGTGGCTGCGCCCCTCGGCACTTCCCCAGCGCTGGCCAGGGCCCTTGGCGGCGGCGGGCGCCTCCGGGAAGAGGGGGAAGCCGACACCGGCGACGGCGAGCGAACTCACGGCGATCACCAGGGCGACGGCGACGCCGATGACCTTCGCGACATTGCTGCCGCGCAGCCTGGTCATCAGAAAAGTGCGCGCGTGTCTCCGGTACACCGGCGGTCCCCCCACAGGACAGAAGTCAAAGAGCAGTCAGATCCTGACCGTTTGTGATGGTCATGTCGACTGAATGTGTGCACCATTCACCCGCCCGTTATCCTTTCGTGATCATCGAGCCCGTGATCACCCGTATTGTTCTCCGTCGCCAGGGGGGGTTCCGTGATGGAGCCTCAAGAGGCGTCTTCACAGGCTCATCTGACGGAACGACAACGAGGGAACACGTCATGGCTTCCACAACCCGACAGAGACAGCGGACCCTGATCGCCGCGACCACGGCCGCGGCAGCCGTACTTCCACTTCTCATAGCGATGCCCGGCACGGCGCACGCAGCGGACGCGGCCACCTGCGCTCCCAACGGCAAGACTTATGTGGTCAATTCGGTGGGCTCTTTGCTTCAGTACACGATGGCGACGCCGCTGAGCGGTTCCACGTTCTCGGCATACAGCACAGCGGGAGCAGGCTGGGGGGCCTACGGCAAGGTGCTCGCGGGACCCAAGGGCGAGTTCTACGCCTTCAAGTCGGACGGCACGTACTACGCCCACCGCACGGACAGCGGCACCTGGGACATCAACCCCAAGAAGATCAGTACAGCGCTGGGCTGGCTGGGGAACGCCGCCGACCGTGAGCAGGCCACCGTCGACCGTGACGGATGGCTGTGGGTGGCCGACAACCTCGGCCAGCTGTACGCGTACCGGTACGACCCGACGATCGGGACGAGCGGTGGATTGAAGTCGCTCAAGATCCTGGACAAGGGCTGGGACCGCTACAACCTGATCACCGCGGGTGACAAGGGCGTCCTCTACGGGCGCGCAACCGATGGCCGGCTCTACCGGTCTCGCTACGACGTCACCAGCCAGCGCTGGATCGAGCGCCATGTTCTCGTCGGCTCCGCGGCCTGGGGCAACTTCAAGACCATCACGGCGGGCGGCGGTGACACCCTGGTGGCGGTCCAGACAAGTGGCGAGGCGCTCTACTACCGCTACGACGAGAACACGCGCACCTGGCCGGTCCTTGCCAAGCAGGTTGCGGCTGGTGGATGGCAGAACTTCCCCAACGTGACCTCCCGACCGGACAACTGCAGCCTCGTCGCGGACCACACGCCATCCATGCCGCCGCTGACCATTGAGGCAGACAGCCGTGTCGCGGTCATGCAGTCCTCGGCCAACACATTGGAGTTCGCCGTCGCCGACTCGCTCGGCCAGCTGTCACACGGCCGTGCGGCGGATTCCTCTGACGTCAACAACGTGACATGGACCGTCCTCTCCGAAGGAGAGGCTTTCTCAGGAACGCCTTCGCTCGCCGAGCAGGCGGACGGCCGCATCGCTGTCACCGCACACAACACCTCCGGCAGTGTGTGGCTTCGCAACCAAGCCGCCAAGTCCAGTGCCGCTTGGGCGAACTGGAGTGACCAGGCGGGTGCGATGGCGCAGCACCCGGTGACAGCCAAGACGGCCGGTGGACTGCTGGTGCAGTTCGCCGTCGACGGCGGCAGGCCGTGGTATCGCATCCAGACCGCGGTCAACGCCGACTTCATGGGCTGGATGCCTCTCACCGGCTCGGGCCTTGCAGGGGCCCTGACTCCCGTCGTGGTACGCGACGGTCTCCAGCTCTTCGGCAGGAACACCGACGGCACGCTGTCCACCGCCCTGTTCAAGGACGACGGGAGCCTGTCCGCCTGGACCTCGCTCGGAGCGCAGACGGTCACCGGTGCACCCGCCGTGGTGGTCTATCCCGGCTTCCGTATCGGCGTGTTCGCTACGGACACCACAGGCAACGTGCTCACCACGACACAGTCAGCGCCCGGCGCCCCCTACACCGCGTGGACCCAGGTCGACACGGTCGGCGCAGCAGGCTCACCGAGTGCCGTACTCGCCCCTTCCGGCCGCACCGAAATCGTGGTTCGCGGCACGGACGGCAACATCCATTCCACCGGCGAGACCCTCCCGGCGTCCGGAGTATGGCGCTCCTGGAAGTTGGTGAGCCAAGAGGTCTCGGCCACCCACCCGACAGCGATTGTGTACGGCGCCGGAGCGAACCGGACATGGGGATACGTCTTTCGCGCACCCGACAACCAGGTGCGCTTCTATACCGCCGAGCAGGCGTCGTTCAGCGCGCGCTCGCTTCCCGCCCTTCCCGTGAAGTGACCCACCGGACACTCGGACCAGAAGGCGATTCATGACGCAGAATTCCGCGCACAGATCCCGGCGCCTGGCCGCGATCACCTCGGCGGCCGCGGCCGCCCTCCCCCTGCTCATCGCGATACCCGGCAGCGCCCACGCCGCCGACGCCGCGAGCTGCGACGCCAACGGGCCGACGTTCGCCGTGACCGCGGCCGGGGCGTTGCAGCAGTACACGATGAAGACGCCGCTCAGCGGCACGTTCTACGCCGGGCCGACCGGGATCGGGACGGGCTGGAACAACTTCGCCCGCGTCTTCGCCGGGCCCGACGGCTCCTTCTACGGGGTCAAGGCCGACGGCCTCTACTACGGCCACCGCAACGCCGCCGGCACCTGGGACATCGCCCCCAAGAAGGTCAGCAGCAGCTTCGGCTTTCTCGCGGGCGCGGCCGATCGCGACCAGGCCACCGTCGACCGCAACGGCTGGTTCTGGGTCGTGGACAACGCCGGCGTGCTGCGCGCGTACAAGTACAACGCCGCTGCGGGCTCGTGGGACGTCAGCATCAGCAAGGCGCACGACGACGGGTGGAACCGCTACAACCTGATCACCGCTGTCGACGCGGGGGTCTTCTACGGGCGGGCCGCGACGGACGGGAAGCTCTACCGCTCCCGTTACGACATCGCGAGCCAGCGCTGGATCGAGCGGCACGTCCTGGTGAGCACCAGCGACTGGAACCAGTTCAAGTCCCTCTCCTCCAACGGCGGCGACACTCTGGTCGCGACCGTGAAGAGCAACGGCGAGGCGTACTACTACCGCTTCGACGAGAACACCCGCACCTGGCCGGTCTCCCGGGTCAAGGTGGGCAGCAGCGGCTGGCAGAACTTCCGGGACGTCATGGCCGCGCCCGACAACTGCCGCATCCTGGCGAACCACACCCCGGCCGCGCCCTCGCTCACCCAGGAGTCCTACAGCCGGGGGTCGGTGATGCAGTCCTCCGCCGGTTCGCTGGAGTTCGCGTACACCGACAACATCGGCCGGCTGGTGCACGGCCGGATGGCGGACGCGTCGGACACCGGCAGCGTGCAGTGGACCACCGTCTCGGGCAACGAGGCCTTCACGGGGACGCCCTCGCTCGCCGAACAGGCCGACGGCCGGGTCGTGGTCACCGGACACAACATCTCCGGTGCGACCTCGCAGCTCAACCAGACCGCCAAGTCCAGTGCCGACTGGGCGCCCTGGATCGATCTGGCCGGCGCGATGACGCAGCACGCGGTGACCGCGAAGACGCCGTCGGGGCTGCTGGTGCAGTTCGCCGCCGACGCGGGCGGCAGGCCCTGGTACCGCATCCAGACCGCGGTCAACGGTGATCTGAAGGGCTGGATGCCGCTCGCCGGCTCCGGCTTCGCCGGGTCCTTCACCACGGCGACCGTGCGCGACGGGATCCAGCTCTTCGGCCGGAATGCGTCGGGTGTGCTGAGCACGGCCCTTTTCGCGGCGGACGGCACCCTCACCGCCTGGAGCCCGCTCGGCACCCGGGCCGTCACCGGCACGCCGGCCGCGGTCGTCTACCCCGGCTACCGCATCCGCCTGTTCGCCACCGACGTCGACGGCAAGGTCGTCACCGCCGCGCAGCCCGCCGAGGGCGGTGCGTATAGCGAGTGGAGTCAGGTCGGCGACCTCACGGTCAAGGGCTCGCCGAGCGCGGTGATCTCTCCGCTGACGGGCCTCACCGAGATCGTCGCAAGGGGAGCGGACGACAACTTCATCCACAACACGGGTGAGACCACGCAGGCTTCCGGTGTCTGGCGCACCTGGAAGCAGGAGAGCTTCGAGACGTCCGCGACCGAGCCGACCGCGCTGACGTACACCAACAGCAACGGGCCTGCCTGGGCGTACTCCTTCCGCACGTCCGACAACCAGACGCGCCTCTACGCCGCGCAGCAGACGTCGGCGTTCAGCGCGCGCTCGCTGCCCACGCCGCCGGCCGGCTGACAGCGACGGCACCACCGCGGGGGCGGCCCTTCCGCCGCCCCCGCACGCGCCGCCCCCGTACACGCCGTCGCACAGCTCAGCGAGGTACCCGCTCCGGCTCCCGCTTCCGCTCCCGGCCCGCCGGCTCCGGACGCAGCATGATCGTCCGGGAGACCACGAACGTGATCGGGATGGCCGCCGCCGCCGAGATCAGCGGTGCGTAGTGGGTGGCGAAGTGCAGCACGTCCACCAGGACGTACACACCCGTCGTCGTGACCACGAAGTTCGCCGCGTTGGTGAGCGGGAAGAACAGGAACTTCCGCCAGGTCGGCCGGGTGCGGTAGGTGAAGTACGAGCTCAGGAAGAACGACCCGATCATGCTCAGCAGGAAAGCGACCACATGCGCCGCGACATACGGCAGCCAGGTCAGCAGGATCAGGTACAGGCCGTAGTACGTCCCGGTGTTCACCGCTCCCACCAGGGCGAATCTGACCATCTGGCCCCGGACCGTCATCGTCTTACGAGCTCCCCCGTGCGTGCGGGCCGGTCTCCCTCCTGCTCACGCGGGAGGCCGGCGTTGGTGGCCTTCACCAGGAAGTGCGGCCGCCGCTTCACCTCGTAGTAGATACGGCCGACGTACTCGCCGACCACC
The DNA here is from genome assembly GCF_050952975.1 of Streptomyces sp. CA-251247. NCBI lineage: Bacteria > Bacillati > Actinomycetota > Actinomycetes > Kitasatosporales > Streptomycetaceae > Streptomyces > Streptomyces sp. CA-251247. Next base: position 3,421,307 of record NZ_CP191861.1, read on the forward strand.
CCGAGCATCAGCATCTGGACGCCGGCGAGTGCGGTGACTGCCACCAGCAGGGTGACATATCCGGGGGTGTCCACGCCGTTCACCATGGCGACACCGACAATCCAGGCGGTATACGCCATGGCGAGGGTGAGCAGGACGAGACCGAGATAGACGGCGGCCCGCAGCGGCTTGTTGTTGAAGGACAGAAGTCCGTCGAGACCGTAGTTGAGCAGTTTTCCGAAGCTCCATTTGGAGCGTCCCTGCTCACGCAGCGCATTCTCGTAACTGAAGGTCGTCGTGCGGAAACCCACCCACGCGAACAGGCCTTTGGAGAAGCGGTTGTACTCGGTGAGTTCGAGAATGGCGTCGACGGTACGGCGCGACAGCAACCGGAAATCACCCACGCCGTCGACCAGCTCCACGTCGACCAGCCGGTTGATCAGCCAGTAGTAGGCGCGGGCGGTGATGGTCCTGGTGACCCGGTCGCCGGTGCGCGTACGGCGCGCGATGACCTGGTCGAAGCCCTCCTCGTGCAGCGTCATCATGCGCCTGACCAGCTCCGGAGGGTGCTGGAGGTCGGCGTCCATGATGACCACCGCGTCGCCTTGGGCGTGCTGGAGGCCGGCGAGCATCGCGGCCTCCTTGCCGAAGTTGCGGCTGAAGGAGACATAGCGGGTACGAGGGTCGGCCTCGGCGATCTCCTCGAGGAGAGGGAGCGTCCGGTCCTGGCTTCCGTCATCGACATAGACCAGCTCGAATTCTTGCCCCAGCAGGGAAAGTTCGGCGGTCACATGGTCGTGGAAGCGGCCGATGATCTCCTCTTCGTTGAAGCACGGGACAACTATCGAGATCAGCACGGAAGAACAACATCCCACCCGAATGTCGCCGGCGGATTCGCCACATGACGGCTGGGCGACCATTGCATGAACTGGGCCGCCCGCAGGATGTTTTCACGATCGACGCTGGCATATTCGAGACATCATGTCGACCTTGGAATCCGTGCGCGGCCGCGCTGCCGCCCTCGCCGCGCTGATCACCGTGGGCGCCGTGTGCGCCGGTGACGCCGTCGCCCGCAGCTTTCCGTTCGGGCCCCGCACTCGCAGCGTGAACGACCTCGGCAACCAGTTCGTCCCGTTCCACGCGCATCTGTGGGATCTGCTGCACGGCCGCGCCGACGGCGGCGTCCTGCTCAACTGGCAGTCCGGGTACGGCACCAGCTTCCTGCCCGACCTCGGGACCTATCTCACCAGCCCCTTCTCGATACTGGTCGGGCTCTTCCCGCGGGACGAGATCGATCTGGCCGTCTATGTGGTCACGCTGCTGAAGATGGCCACCGCCGCCGCGGCCATGACGTGGCTGCTGTTCGCGCTGCACAAGGGCGGGCGCTGGTGGATGGCGGCGGTGCTCGGTGCCTCGTACGCCCTGTGCGGCTGGTCGGTGGTCGAGGCCTCCTACAACCCGATGTGGATGGACGGACTCGTCGCCTTCCCGCTGCTGTGCCTGGTCGGTGAGTGGGCGCGCACGGCGCGGCGGCCGGTCCTCGGGCCCCTCGTCGTCACCGTCGCCTGGGTCGCCAACTTCTACACCGCCTACATGGCGACCATCGGGGCCGCGCTGGTGCTGGCGGTCCGGCTGCTGCTGTCGGACGCGGACGCGCGTGAGCGGATACGGGCGCTGCTGCGTGCCGCGCGGTCCGTGCTCCTCGGGATCGCGCTGGCCACGCCCGTCCTGATCCCGGTCTTCCTCGGCTCGAAACACGCCTACCCGGGGTGGACGAAACAGTTCGCGCCCGCCGGCTGGGGCGATGTGTTCGCCCGAACGCTGCCGGCGACGTACAGCTTCTTCACCCCCGCGGTCTTCCTCGGCAGCGGTGCACTGCTCCTCGCCTGCGCGCTCGCCTTCAACAGCGCGGTCCCCCGGCGTGAGCGCCTGTTGTGGTCGGGGCTCGCGGCGGCGACGCTGGTGTCCCTCCAGTGGGCGCCGACGCATCTGGTGTGGCACGTCTTCGCCACACCCAACGGCAGCCCCTACCGGCAGACCTTCGTCTTCGCCGGAATCCTGGTCATCGCCGCCTGGATCTGCCTCTCGTACGACTGGCCGGGGCGGCGGGCGCTGCTCGGCGGCGGCGCCGTGGTCGCGCTGGCCGCGCTCGGGGCGTCCACCAGCGAGCTGGTCACCGCCTGGACCTTCCCGCTGTTCGCGGCCGGGATCGCCGCGGTGCTCGGCGGTCTGCTGCTGGCCCGGCGCGGGAAGTACGTCGTGGTCGCCGCCCTGCTGCTGTGCGGCGCACTGGTCGGGCAGGCGGCGGCGACCACCGCGTACGCCGACCGGCAGCGGCTCGGCAGGCTGGACGACTATCCGGCCTGGGGCGAGCAGCACAGCGAGCGGGCGGCCGCCGTGGCCGGGGCGGACGGCTGGCCCGCGTACCGCACCGACGTGGGCCGTGACCAGATCACCGGCAACGACCCCGTCCTGATGGGCGGCCAGGGCGGCTCGTACTACAGCAGCCACACGCCGGACGTGTTCACGCGCACGCTGGCCGCGCTCGGCGCCGGCTGGACGTCCAACGGGCGCAGCGTGCAGTCCCTCGACAATCCGGTCACCGACGCGATCTTCTCCGTCGGCGCGCGGGTGCGCACCCTCCCCGGGCAGCGCCCCCGGGCGACCCGGGCGGAGCGGACGCCGCCGCTGGTGACGGTACGGACCGCCGAGCCGCAGGGCCGTTACGGGTGGAACCCCTTCCGCAACCAGGAGCTGCTGCTCGGCTCCCCGGTCTACGGCGCCCCGGTGGACGGCGCCTGCCCGGTGGGCAGCGAGGTCTTCCTGTGGGCACCGAACTACACCGGTAAGGCCCGGCTCGGCGACGCGCAGTGGGTGACGCTGCGCGGCGGACAGCCCAAGCGGCGTGCCGCGCTCACCTCGCTGGGCGTGGTGAACTCCCCCGGCGTTCAGGTGAGTTACAGCAAGGGCACCCCGCGTACGACGCTGGGGTGTCTGGACCGGGCGAAGCTCGGCGCCGCGGTGGCGGAGCTGACGTCGACCGGAGCGGTGTCGATGCGGGTCACGGACAGCGGCGTACATGCCGAGCTGCCGCCCGGCACCCGGGGGACGGCCGTGCTCGCCGCACCCCGGATCGCGGGGTGGAGCTGCAACGGCAGGCCGGCGGGCTCCTACCTCGGACTCGTCGCCGTCCCGCTGACCGAGGGCTCGACGACGCTCGACTGCTCGTTCCGGCCTCCCGGGCTGAAGGCGGGAGCGGTCACCGGATCGGCCGGACTGCTGGCGCTCATCGCGCTGGGTGTGCTGCCCGGGTTCCGTACGCGCATGCGCAGTCGCAGCTCCGGCGCCGCCGCGGACACGGGCGCAGGCACGGGCACGGACACGGGTACGGACACCGGCGCCGACGGCGCCCGCACCGGCACGGACGTCGTCAACTCTCCACGCCAACAGGCACACTGACTGTTCATCAGTCTTTGATCTTCCGGTGGATCTTGTTCACGTGAACGCCACCGCAGCGTTCACCTGACGACGCCTAACGTCCAGACCATGACTAGGACTTCACCCCGTGCACACATAAGACGCACCGCTCTCACCGCCGCTCTCGCGATCGCGGTGCCCCTGCTCGTGACGCTTCCCGCCGGCAGCGCCCAGGCGGCCCCCGCGCCGGTGACCTGCGGCATCGGGCCCACGTACATGCTCGACTCGACGGGCAAGCTGACCCGGTCGGACATGCCCTCGCCGCTGACCGGTGCGGCCCTGCCGGCCGGGGGCGTCATCGACACCACCTGGACCGGTTACGGGAACATGCTCGCCGGGCCCGGTGCGTCCTTCTACGGCATCAAGTCGGACGGCCTGTACTACTCCCACCGCATCACCGCCACCACCACGTGGGACGTGCACCACCGGAAGATCAGCACCGGCTTCGCGGAGTTCGACAACGCCGGGCGCAAGGACGACATCACGATCGACCGCGGCGGCTACATCTGGACGCTGACGGGCGACACCCTGCGCTGGAACCGCTACGACGCCGCCGCCCAGGCGTTCATCACCGGCAGCGGCAAGATCGTCGCCTCCGGCTGGAGCCGCTACGACGCGATCTATGCCACCGACAAGGGTGTGATCTACGGGCGTTCGGCCACGGACGGCAAGCTCTACCGGTCCCGCTACGACGTCACCAGCCAGCGCTGGATCGAGCAGCACGTCCTGGAGTCGGCCGCCGACTGGTCGGACACCAAGTCGATGACCTCCTACGGCGGTGACACCCTTTTCCGGGTCAAGGGCAACGGCGCGGTCACCTACTACCGCTTCGACGAGGGCATCCGGGACTTCCCGGTCTACAACAAGCAGGTGGAGGCGAGCGGCTGGGCCTCGTACACCGCCGTCTCCGGCGCTCCCGACGGCTGCCGTCTCGACGTCAACCACACCCCGGCCTCGCCGTCCGTCCCGCTGGAGAGCTACAGCCGCGCCTCGGTGACGCAGTCGTCGGCCGGATCGCTGGAGTTCGCGTACACCGACAACATCGGGCGCCTGGTGCACGGCCGGGCGGCCGACGCCTCCAACCTCAACGACGTCCAGTGGACGACGATCTCCGGCAACGAAGCATTCTCCGGACAGCCCTCGCTCGCCGAGCACACCGACGGACGCGTGGTCGTCTCCGCGCACAACATCTCCGGCAGTGTCTGGCAGCGCAACCAGGCCGCCAAGTCCAGCGCCGACTGGGGCAGCTGGATCAACCTGGCCGGTGCGATGGCGCAGCACGTCGTGACCGGGAAGACCCCCTCCGGGCTGCTCGTGCAGTTCGCCGTGGCCGCCGACGGCAAGCCCTGGTACCGCATCCAGCAGCGGGCCAACGTGGACTTCATGGGCTGGACGCCGCTCGCCGGCTCCGGCTTCACCGGCCCTTTCACCGCCGTGACCGTACGCGACGGCATCCAGCTCTTCGGCACGAACGCCTCCGGCGCCTTGAGCACCGCGCTGTTCAAGGAGGCCGGGACCGTGTCCTCCTGGTCCGCTCTCGGCGCCCAGGGCATCTCCGGGACGCCGACCGTGGTGGTGTACCCCGGCTACCGACTGCGCGTCTTCGCCGCGGACGGTCTCGGCAAGGTCGTGACCGCGGCCCAGTCCGCCGAGGGCGGCGCCTACGGCGAGTGGAGCGCGCTCGGTGACGCCGCGCAGGACAACGGCACCCCCGTCACCCTCACCGGCGACGGTTCCCCGAGCGCGGTGATCTCCCCGCTGACCGGTCTCACCGAGGTCGTCGTCCGCGGCAGCGACGGCAGCATCTACAGCACCGGGGAGACCACCCAGGGCTCCGGCGCCTGGCGCACCTGGCAGAAGGTCTCCTCCGAGACGTCCGCCACGGAACCGACCGCGTTCACCTACACCAACTCCGCGGGTCCGGCCTGGGCATACTCCTTCCGCACGCCCGACAACCAGACCCGCGTATACCAGGTCCAGGTGACGTCGTCGCTGTCCGCGATGCGCACCGCGGACAAGGCACCGGACTTCGCCGGACGCGCACTGCCCCGCCCGTAGTCCCCGCACACCGCACCCGCCGCCGCCCGGTCCCGCCGAGGACCGGGCGGCGGCCGCATCTCACCCGGCCGGACGGCGTCGAGCGGTTCACGGGGTCGCTGGACGAGTTCCGGCTGTCCGGCGGGCGCTGAGCGGGACGGAGGCGGCCGCGCTCAGGTCGTCGAACGCGGACACCGGGACAGCGACCACGGTGAGGCTGCCGTTCGAGACGGGGAGCGCTCAGGGCTACGCCCGGATGTAGCGAGCCCTTCGCAGTGACCCGCAGCCTCCCGCAGCCCCCCGCTGTGCACCGTCCGCCGCCGCGCCGGGCGCCCCGCACGGCCCGGCCGGCGGCAGGGGCTGCGGGGCCCGGAAGCGGGCACCCGCCCCGCTGATCACGGTCCCGGAGCCGCGTCGCCGCGACGACGCCAACACTTCACCTGCCTCACACTGGCCCGTGGTGTGCGTGGCGCCCGTTCACCCCTACGTTCCCGACATGCCCTCTCTGTTGCGCAACCGTCTGACGAAGCGAGTCCTGCACCCCGCGGTCGCCGCGGTCGACCACCTCCTGGACCGTGGTGCGGTCCGGAACGCGAAGCCCTTGCGGCACGAACTCGACGTCCTGCGACGCGAGATGGACGAGCTGAAGCGGCAGCAGTACGCGGTGGGGCTGCTGTTCGATGCCACGGCCCGCAGCGGCCACCGCGTCCCGCAGGAGCGGCAGATCGACATGCTCGTGGGCGCGATAGAGACGGTGAGCGGCGGCACCGAACACGCCCGCCGGAACGTGGTCGTCGCCTACCGCACGCTGATCGCGATGGAAGCCCTCGCGGTGGGCCGGATCGCGGGCTCCACCTCCAACATCTGCGGAAAGCTCGCCACCGTTCCGCTGCTCTCCCCGCCCAACGGCACCATCCTCGAGATCGGCACCCTGCACGGACTGTTCGCCTCCGCCCTGGTGCGCATGGTCCACCGGGCCGGTATCGAGCCCGACCTCACCATCGTCGACCCGCTGGCCGGAGCGCAGCTCCAGCCGGGCACCTCCACGGGCGCCGACCCCACCGGGACCCCGGTGCGCGAGGACGTGGTGCGGGCCAACCTGGCGCTCGGCGGCAGCCGCGCCGGTCTCGACGCCCGGATCCAGCAGGGCTTCTCCTCCGACCCCGAGGTGCGCGCCGCGGTCTCCGACCGGAAGTACGGCGTGATCATCGTGGACGGCGACCACTCGGAGGAGGGCGTGCGCGCCGACCTGGAGTGGGTCGAGGAGATCGCCGCCCCCGGCGGCATCGTGGTCCTGGACGACTACGGCGACGTGGCCTGGCCCGGCGTCCAGGACGCCCTGGACAAGCACCTGGTGGGCGGCACCTCGCGGCTGCGCATGCTGGGCCGGGTCGCCACGTCCGCGTTCCTGCGTGCCGACTGAGCACCGTCGGACGGGTGCCCCGACGCCGGATGCCGGATGCCGGATGCCGGATGCCGGGGACCGTCAGCGGCTGAAGAACTTCTGCTGCCGGCTGATCGCGCGGCGCAGCTCCTGCGGCATCTGGTGATAGGGCCCGTACGCCCGCTCCGTGTCGTACAGCAGGCCCTGGAACTGCTGCTGGGCCGCCGTGTGATCGCCCACGGCCAGCAGCAGGTTCCCGATCCGGTGCCGCACGTCGAAGGCCCGGGCCGGGTCGGAACTCGCCGACTGCCCGCTCTCGTAGAACGGCAGGACCGCCCGGTACTCGGCGAGAGCCGCGGCCGGCTCGCCGAGCTGCTCCAGGCACTGCGCCGCGTCGTAGCGGAACTGAAGCGTCTGCGGGTCAGCCGGACCCGCCTCCGCGGCCCGGTCGTCCGCGAGCCGGCGCAGCTCGGGCAGCGCCCGGCGGTACTGCCCGTCGTCCATCAGCGTGGTGGCGTACTGCTTGCGCAGGATGCGGACGACCGGCGAGTGCTCGCCGTGCTCGGCGGCGGCCGCCGGGAGGATCCCGCCGAGGATGTCCACGGCCCGGGTGATGCTGCCCTCGCCGAGGAGACGCTTGACCTCGTCGACGGCGCCCGCGACATCGGGGCGCGGCGCGGGCGGGGCGGTGGGCATCGCGGGCGGCGGCGTCGCGACCCGGTCGGGCCAGGGCGCGTGCGGGCGCAGGAAGGGGCGGGTCGGGTCGAGCGGCCCGCCCGCCGGGGTCCGTACGGCGGAGGCCGCGGGCATGCCGCGCACCGGCAGCAGCGGCGCGAGCGCCTCGTACACGTCCTGGGCGCCGGAGGGGCGGTGCTGCGGGTCCTTGGCGAGCAGCCGCAGGACGAGCGCCTCCAGCGGCTCGGGGATCTCGGGGCGCAGCCGGCGGATCGGGAGCGGTGCCTCGTACAGATGGCGGTGCAGCACTCCGAGTGCGGTGGAGCCGGCGAACGGCACGTTCCCGCTGAGCAGTTCGTGCAGCAGCACCCCGAGGGCGTACAGATCGGTGTACGGGCCGACGGCGCCGCCCATCGCCTGCTCGGGTGCCATGTAGGCGGGGCTGCCGATCGGTGAGCCGGTGTGGGTGAGGCGCGTGGTGTCGGTGTCGATGACGGAGGCGACGCCGAGGTCGAGGACGGTGACGGTGCCGTCCGGCTTCACCATGACGTTCCGCGGCTTGAGGTCGCGGTGGACGATGGGCACGGCGTGCACGGCGGCGAGGACGGCGCACAGCTGGGCTGCGACCGAGACGGCCCACTGCCAGGGGTAGGGCTCGTGTTCGGCGAGATGGTCGGCGAGGTCGGCGCCCTCGACGTACTGCATGACGAGATAGAGGTCGTCGTCGTCGCTGCCCGCGTCGTGGACGGTGACCAGGCCCGGGTGCGAGACCTGGGCGGTCACCCGGCACTCGCGCACGAAGCGGCGGCGCATCTCGCCGGCGGCGGTGGCGGCGGCCATGTGGTCGGGGCGCAGCAGCTTGACGGCGACCCGGCGGTCGAGCCGCCCGTCGTACGCCGTCCAGACCTGGCCCATGCCACCCTGCCCGATGATGGTGGAGAGCTCGTAACGGCCCGCGATGACGCGTCCGTTCACCGGCCCTGCTCCTTGCGCAGATAGTCACTGAGCTCGTCGAGCTCGGCGCGTACCTGGTCGATGCGGGGCTTGTCGGAGGGCGTGTGCGGCTGCCCCTGCGGCTGGGGTGCCGGGTGCGGCGGCGGTGTCTGGTGCGGCTGCTGCGGCGGGATCGGCTGCGCGGGCGGGTAGCCGTAGCCCGGTGCCGGTGTCAACGGCGGAGGCGGCGTGGACTGCACCGGATGTCCGACGGGATGGGCCGGCGGCCCGTAGGCGTTCCAGGCGGGGCGCGGCTGCTGGAAGTGGCGTATGTCCGCCACCAGATAGTGCACGGGCACACCGAGAGCCATGCCGAACAGCACGGCCAGGCACACATAGTCGACCGGGCCCGGCTCCGCCTCCTTGGCGGCGTTCACCTCGGTCTCGGAGCCGAACACCCCGATGACCACGAACGCGGTGATCGACAGGGCGAGGCTCAGCCAGAACAGCAGCCAGTCCATGCGCCGGCGGCGCATGACGGCGATCCGCAGCATCGTGCCCCAGGCGAGGAGGCCGCAGGTGAGCAGCGCGAGAGCCACGAAGAGCACGCGGAGGGTGACGAGGACCGCGCTCGACGGGGTACCGGGCTGCGGCGGGGCATAGCCGTGGCCGTGCATTCCTGCTCCTGATGGCCTGGGGACAAGGCAGATGATGAGGGGACGAGCGTATACACCGACACGGACAACGTGACCCGGGTTGTACGGACCGGCTGTCCGATACGTCACTTCGGGAGAGGACGACCGCTCCCGGCCCGCTCGACAAGGGCGCCAGGGACCGTGATCACTGCCGTGCCGCGGACCGGGGGCGTGGCCGTTCCGGCCGCCCCGGGACCATCCCGGGGCCCCTGTCACGCCCGTCCCGCACGTCGCCCGTCACGCCCTGAGCGTGCCGTCCGTCAGACCGTCGTACAGCCCCTGGACGAGCTGCTCCCCGAGCCGTCCCGCCAGTCGTAGCGCGTCCTCGAACGCTGCCAGGGTGCGGAAGCGTTCGCCGTAGCGCTGCTGGTCGGCCGGTGGCAGCCGCGGCAGTTGCAGCCGGCGCACGTCGAGCCGGGTCGCGGTCGACGCATAGCTGCTGGCCTGCCGGGTGTTGGCGGTACCGCGCAGGAACCCGGCGAGGAACCACGCATCGAGCGCGGCCGGATCGGGCCGCAGAAGCTGGAGGTTGCGGCCGAGCGCCGCGCCCGCCGTCGCCGTGTCGACGACGCGGACCACCGATCCGCCGCCGAGGACGGGGACGACGACATCGCCCTCCTCCAGGAGGACGGGCTCCTCCTCGGGCCCCTCGGGGAGCGCGCCGGAGGGCCCGGCACCCGCGAGGACGTCGTGCTCGGTGAGGACGGGGACGTGCGGGCCCGCCGTCGCGCCCGTGCCGCCCGCCCGGATCAACAGCGCGCCCGCTCGGGCCAGTTCGCCGACGGTGGTGGCGGGCCAGGGGGCGGGCCGGTCGTCGGCGGCGGGTGAGGGGGTGAGTTCGCCGGTCAGCCGGAGGGTGTCGGCGAGCCGGTCGCGTACGAGCAGGAGTTCGTCCGCACCGCCGCCCGCGGCGATGGGTGGCACATGCCGGGCGGGCGCCAGATCCACATCGTCGTCGAGGAGCCCGATGACCGGCACCGAGCGGCTGACGCCGGGCCGTTCGTCGGCGGTGCCGTCCCGGTCGAAGCGCCGCCAGGCGTCGAGGGCGGCGGCTTGCACCGCCTGCCAGTCGAGCTTGTCGCGGCCACCGGCCGCACCGGCCAGCTCCGCGGTGTCGACGAGCAGCAGTTCGGAGGCGGGCGGCCGGCCGGCCTCCGGCTTGCGCAGCACCCACAGATGCAGGGGGATTCCGTACGGGGGCGCGGCCCCGGCGGGCAGCGCGATGACGGCCCGCAGCGCACCGCGGCGCAGCAGCCCCGCGCGGATGCGGCGACCCGAGCGACGCGACGCGGCGGCGGGCGGCATGAGCAGCACCGCCGTGCCGCCGGGGCGCAGCCGGGCCAGCGCGTGCTGGACCCACGCCAGTTCGGACTCGGTGCGGGCCGGGAACCCGTACTCCCAGCGCGGGTCGTAGGCGAGCTCGTCGTGGCCCCAGTTGCGCTCGTTGAACGGCGGATGGCACAGCACGGCGTCGACGGCGGCCTCGGGGAAGGCGTCCGCGCGCAGGGTGTCGCCGCAGCGGGCCCTGACGGTGGCGTCGGAGTGCAGCGCGAGCCGCAGAGCGGTGAGCGCGGTGAGGTCGGGGTCGGCGTCCTGGGCGTAGAGGGCTTCGGGGTACTCCACGGCGCGCAGCAGCGTGCCGGTTCCCGCGGCCGGGTCGAGGACGCTCGCGGCGGGTCCGGCGACGGCGGCCATGAGGGCGGCAGGACCGGGCGGGGTGAGCGTGTACTGCCGGAGGTTGGCGTCGAGGAAGCGCCCGAGCAGGAATTCGTAGGTCTGCCGGTGGCCGAGCTCGCCGGCGAGCTCGGCGACCGAGCGCAGCAGGGGCACGCTGTGAACACCTCCGGCGATCGACGGCACGCCCGACGAGCGTTCGGAGGCGCCGAGCTCACGGAAGAGTTCGCCGCGGTCGTCGCCGAACCGCACGGCCAGCACCTGTTCCACCGCGGTCGGCAGCAGCTCCGCCATCCGCTCGTCCGAAGCCGCCGTCAGCTCCTGCCAGACGGTTGGCCGCTCGCGTACGAGCAGCAGGGTGCAGCCCGCCTGGATCAGCGCGGTGGCGGCGGTGGACGGGTGGTCGGCGAGTTGTTGCCAGACCCGTTCGCGCAGCGGGACCTCGGCGAGTTTTCCCTGGTCACGCAGCCACTGCTCGACCTCCGCGAGGGCGAAGGAGGGGCTGGTCTCGGTGCCGCCGACGGGCTTGGGGAAGTCCGCGTGCCGGCGCCGCCAGTTGCTGACCGCGGCCCGTCCGACCCCCGCCAGCCGGGCGATCCCCGCGGCCGTCACCTCGCTCGCGTTCTCCGGCACCTGCCGCCTCCTTCGTCCGCACCGCCCGGCCCTGCCCGTGGGTTGTGCCGCCGAGCATACCGGCGCGCATGGATTCCGACGCTTCACAGTGTGAGTGGACCCAAATCCTGTGAACCGTGTTGACTCGGTTCACAGGCTCTGCTCTTATTGACCCGTCGCTACACGGGAAGTTCACCAGTCCCCACCACACTCCACGTCCCCGGAGGACATCCATGTCCCATTCCATGCAGCAGCCGCCGTACAACGCGCCGCAGCCGCCGTACGCCCCGGCACCCGCTCCGGCGCGCAACGGTCTCGGCACCGCCGCGCTGGTGCTCGGCATCATCGGCACCGTCTCCGGTCTGATCCCGTTCTTCTTCTGGCTGGCCGGCATCCTCGGACTGATCGCCCTGATCCTGGGCCTGGCGGGCCGGGGCCGGGTCAAGCGCGGCGAGGCCGGCAACAAGGGAGTGACCACCACCGGTGCGGTGCTCGGGCTGGTCGCGATGATCCTCTCGGTGGTCGGCGCGGTGCTCACCTTCAAGGCCGTGGACGACGCGGTCGACGAGCTCAACAAGGCGGCCACCGGCACCACCGCGTCGAAGGAGCCGGGCGCCGCGAAGAGCGACGGCGCGGCGAAGGACGCCTCCAAGGACGACGCCAAGGGCACCAAGGGTGCGGGCCTCGCGGCCGGTGACAGCGCCGTCTACGACGACGGCGTGAAGATCACCGTCTCCGCGCCGAAGGCATACAGGCCGAGCGAGTTCGCCGTCGGTCACACCGAGGGCAACAAGGCGTACGAGGTGACCGTGGTCCTCGAGAACGGCGGCAGCAAGAAGTTCGACGCCACGCTGGTGACCCCGGACGCCCGCGCCGGCAAGGACGGCGTCCCCGCCGAGCAGATCTTCGACGACAAGGTCGGCACCGGCTTCAGCGGCACCGTCCTGCCCGGCAAGAAGTCCACGGTCCGGTTCGCCTTCGATGTCCCGGCCGCCGCCAAGGACCTGACGGTTGAGATGAGCCCGGGCTTCACCTACGACGCCTCGCAGTGGGAGCTGAAGCTCTGACCGGCCGCGCCGGGCCCTGACACCCCCGCTCCCCGGCGCACCCCTCCCCTCCCTTCCACTCCCCTCCCCTTCTCCCCTCCCTCTGTCTTCTCCTCGGTCCTTCTTCCCTCCGTCCCGACCCACCCCGGAGACCAGCCATGCAGGCCAACGCTTCCGCCCGCCACCGCCGCACCGCCCTCACCGTCCTCGCCGTCGCCGTCGCCGTCGCGTTCGGCGGCGCGGCCTGCGGATCCCTCGACGCGGACCCCAAGAGCACGAAGGGTCCGGCCGGTGCCACCGCCGAGAAGCCCGCCGAGGCGTTCCCCGGCCTGTCCGGCCCCGAGATAGCCAATAGAGCGGTCACCGCCACCAAGGCGGCCACCTCGCTGACCCTCGACGTCACACTGAAGACGGCCGACGGCCCCCAGAAGGGCTACATGGCGATCAGCAAGAAGGGCGACTGCGCCGGCACCCTGTCCGTCGGCTCCGACGGGACCGCCGAGCTGATCAAGACCGGCGGCACCGCATATCTGCGCTTCGACGAAGCGCTGTTGAGGTCACAGAACAAGGGGGCGCCGGCCGACGAGCAGGAGGCGGTGCTGGAGATGATGAAGGGCCGCTGGATCAAGACGGCCGCCTCCGACGCCGAGGCCCGGGACAGCCTCGAACTCTGCGATCTGAACAAGCTGCTGGCGGACGTCGAGGCGAACGACACCGCCGCGCGCCGGGTCGGAGAGACCACGGTCGGCGGCCGCAAGGCGGTGAAGCTCACCGAGTCGGACGGCAAGGAGACCTACACGATGTACGTCGCCGCGGAAGGCGAGCCGTATCTGCTGAAGTTCGAGCAGGTGGGCGGCGAGGAGCCGGGCACCATGACGTTCTCCGGGTTCGACAGGCCGGTGCCGGCGAAGAAGCCCGCGGCCAAGGACATCCTCGACCTGGACAAGCTCGGCAAGCAGTGACGGGCGGCCGCGCGCCTACCCACAGCCGAAGGAGGCCGCCCCTGCGGGCGGCCTCTTCGCGTCGCTCCCGGATTCCGCGGCAATCCCGAAACCCGCGTCGCTCCCCCACCGGAGACGCTCACACGCTGTGGCGCACCCACACGTTGGGCTCCACGTAGACGGCGTACCCGCGGTCGCTCTCGCAGTGCACCGGGACCAGCGCGCCCGGCACCTCCACGGGTCCGGCCGTGTCGAACGGGAGGCCGGTCCAGGTGCGCCACTGCGCCAGCGAGCCGGAGACCGTCATCGACGCCGGGGCCACCGAGTCGATCACTCCGCCGGCCCGGACGTGGACCCGCAGCCACGGGTCGTACGGCAGGCCGTCGTCGGGGCGGGTGCGGTGGGCGTACTCCTCGATCAGGGTCCGCGGCTCCTCGCTCTTGCGGCTCGGCCGCACCGGCGCCACCAGATCGGTGAAGCCGAGCCGGCGCACGTTGTCGCGCATCGCCGCCAGCATCCGGCCCGAGATGCCCTTGCCCTGCCGGCCGTCCGCGACGGTGATCTCGATCGCGCTCACCGTGTCGGGCGCGCGGCCGTGCCGCAGGTCGGAGAAGGCCCACAGCATCACCTGGTCCCAGCCGCCCGGAGGCAGGGAGCGGCGCCCGTCCGCGTCCAGCCGGAAGGGCACGCTGAACGCCCGTGCGGCGACGCGGCCTTCGGAGTCGGTCGCCACCAGTACGTACTCGGGCAGTTCGGCGAGGACCCGCCCCATGTTGGCCCAGCCCACCGGGTCGTGCAGGACGAACTCCGGCCAGGTCTCGGGCATCTGCCAGAGCGGATCGCGCAGTTCGGGCCGGTCGGCGAGGGTCGTGACGGTCAGGTCCATGCGGGCAGGCTAGCTCCGGAAGCCTCTCGGCCCCACAGGATTTTCCGGCGGCTGGCGGCTCGCCGGACCGGGCACCGGCCACACCCTTCGGGATGCGGTGGCCGCGCTCAGCCGCCGCACTGCGCGAGCATGACCTTCTTGTCCGCGACCGTCACCGGCAGGGCGTACTTCACCGCGACCTGCGAGACCCGCACCGCGTACGAGCAGCGGATCGACTTGTTCGGCGGAAGCCAGGACGCCGGGCCCGAGTCGCTCTTCGAGCTGTTGGCCCGGCCCGCCACGGGCAGCAGATTCAGCGGGTCGTTGGCGAGTTGCTGCCGCTTCTTCACCGGCCACTGCGCGGCGCCGAGCTGCCAGCCGTACGAGAGCGGGACGACGTGATCTATCTGGACCTCCGTCGCGTCCTGCTTGCGCCAGTCGATGACGGCGCCGGTGTACGGATCGTCGAGGGTCATCGCGACGACGACGCAGTCGGAGCCGGAGCGGTGCCGCACCTCCTTGCCGTCGCGGGCCAGGAGGTCGTTGCGGGTGTCGCAGCCGTTGCGGGCGAGCGGGACACCGTCGGCGCTGTCCATCCAGGCGTAGCCGAAGCGGTCCCGGTCGTACCCCGTCCTGGGGCCCCGGCCCTTCGTGGCCACCTTCTCGATCAGCCTGCGGGCGGCGGCCCGTTCGCCTTCGGAGCTGATGGGGGCGAGCCCCGGCTTGGTCCCGTCCGGGTTGGCGAGCGGGCTGGTGCCGGATCCCGTGCCGGGCGCGACGGCCGAGTCGGTGGCTTTGGGGTCCCCGGGCAGCGCGGTGCCCTCGCAGGAGGTGAGCAGTGCGGCGGCGACGGCGGCGGTGAGGCCGGCGGCGAATGTGCGCGATATACGGCCCCGGGTTCTGTTCACGTCCGTAGGGTACTGACTCGGTCTCACGTCCTGGGGGGAGCAGTCCGGTTCCTGCCGCGTGATCCGCTGCGTGCCGGAGCGGGCGGTGTCCGCCGGGCGCGAGGGAGGGCCGGCCGCTCACACCTTGCCGATGCCGAGGGTGGTCTCGCCCGGCAGCAGACCGGAGCTCAACACCTCTACCCACAGCGGGCCGAGCAGCTCGGCCAGCCGGTCCCGCTCCTCGTCGCCGACCGTTCTCCACGGCACGGCGGCCAGCTCGTCCGTACGGCGCTCGACCTCGGCCCGCAGCGCACGTCCGGCGTCGGTCGCCCCGCCGTCGTCGCTCAACAGGCCGCGCACACGGAGGCGTTCACCCCCCGCAGCCCACGCGCGCTCGTCCCAGCCGCGGCTTTCGAAGGTCTTGACGCCGGCCGCGCCGACCGCGGCGAAGGAGACGAGCGACTCGACGGGGTCGAGCCCCGCGGTCATCAGGGCGCTGAGATGGCCGTCCCCCCGGTGCTCGCGCAGGACGGTCGCGGCCTGCCAGAGCGCGAGGTGCGGCTCGTCGGGCCAGGGCAGTTCGGCGACGGCCGCGGCAAGCGGCCGGCCCTCGGTGTTCACGGCCTCCGCAGCGCGGCGGGCGAGCGCGGCCGCCTCGGCGAACTCCGGCCCGTCCACGACGTCACCGAAGAGGGCCCGGTAGGCCCGGCCGATGCCGCGTGTCCGCGCGGCGAGCACGTCGTCGGGGGCGGCGACGCGCCACGCGGCGGGAAGGTGCTCGGCAACCTTGCGCGGGCTGAAGCCGTAGAAGGCGGACGCCACCCGCCCCGGGCCGACGGCGCCGAGCGGTGCGGCCCGCAGGGCGAAATAGCTCGGCCAGCGCTCATCGGTGCGGTAGCCGAGCGCGGCGGACTCCTCGAACACCTCGGGCGCGTAGTAGAGGACCGCGTGCAGGGGCTCCAGGAGGTGCCACATCTGTCGTACGCGTGCGGTGTCGCCGGCCATGACCGTTCCCTTCGTCGCCTTATCTTGTCGGTGACAAGATTGCATCCGGTCCCACGAACTTGTCAATGCCTAGATGAGGCGTAGGCTTCCGACCATGACCAGCGAGCGCACCTATCACCACGGCGATCTGCGGCGGGCCGTCCTCACCGCGGCACTCGACGCCATCTCCACCGACGGACCGTCCGCTCTCTCCCTGCGCGACCTGGCCCGCCGTGCGGGCGTCTCCCACGCGGCCCCCGCCCACCACTTCAAGGACCGCGCCGGCCTGCTGACGGCCATTGCCACCGAAGGCTTCGACCTCCTGGGCACCACGCTCTCCGAGGCTTCGGACCTGCGCGATCTCGGCCTGCGCTACGTGCGCTTCGCCACCGGCCACCCGGCGCACTTCCAGGTGATGTTCAGCCCGGAGCTCCTGCGCCCCGACGACCAGGACCTGCGTGCGGCACGGGAGCGCGTGCGCACCCTCCTGGGCGAGGCGGTCGCGGTCCGCGGCGCCGACCCGGACACCGGCTTCCTCGCGGCCTGGTCCATGGCCCACGGCTTCGCGACCCTGCTGCTCACCCACAACCTGGACCGCCAACTGGACGGCAGGGACCCGGAAGAGGCGTTCCGGGGGCTGACGAGCGTGATGTTCGGCCGCTGACTGCTCACCCGTTAATCAGGTCCGGTCGGGGCGCGCGGCTGCGTACCGTACCTCCATGCCCGAACTCCAGCGCCTGCGCGCCGACCACGCTCCCGCCCTGCTCGCCTTCGAGCTGGAGAACCGGGACTACTTCGCCGCTTCCGTCCCCGACCGCGGCGACGACTACTTCGCGCAGTTCGACGCACGGCACGCGGCACTGCTCGCCGATCAGGCCGCCGGCCTGGACCACTTCCATCTGCTGGTCGGCGCCGACGGGGAGGTCCTGGGGCGGGTCAACCTGGTCGACGTGGCGGACGGGTCCGCCGAACTCGGCTTCCGGATCGCCAAGAGCGCCGCCCGGCAGGGCCTCGCCACCTCCGCCGTCCGCCGGATCTGCGCGCTGGCCGCCGGGGAGTACGGGCTGACGAGCCTGCGGGCCCGGGCGACGCTCGACAACGAGGGCTCGCGGGCCGTGCTGGTCCGCGCCGGTTTCGTACCCACCGGCGAGGTCACCCTGTCCGGGCAGCCGGGAACGAGCTACGTACGGAAGCTGACCGCGGCCGACGCCGCCGGGTGACGGGACCCGCGCCGGCACCGGGGAGCGGAGGGACCCCGGTGCCGCTGATCCGGCAGGGGCCCGTCCTGGGTGGCGCCCGGCGCCGGGAAGGACCGGGTGCCAGGAGGCTCCCGGTGCCGCGAGGCGCCCCTACGACCCCAGAATCGTCGTCAGGAACTCCCCGGTCCAGCTCAGCAGTTCGCGTCCGACCACCGGCTTCCCGCCGATCTTGCCCGTCGTCGGCCGCGGCACCAGGATCTGGTGGATCGCCGGCTTGATGATCGTGCGCGGATAGAGACGCTTGAGGCGCAGCTCCTGCGACTCCCTCAGCTCCACCGGCGCGAAGCGGATGTTCGGGCCCTGGAGCACGATCTCGCCGACGCCGCACGCTCGTGCCAGCATCCGCAGGCCCGCCACCAGCAGCAGGTTCTCGACCGGCTCGGGCAACTTGCCGTAGCGGTCGGTCAGTTCCTCGCGGACCGCCTTGATGTCCTCCTCCGAGTTCGCGGAGGCGATCGCGCGGTACGCCTGGAGCCGCAGGCGCTCGCCCGGGGCGTAGTCGTGCGGGACGTGCGCGTCGACCGGGAGCTCGATCTTGACCTCCAGCGGCGGTTCCTCCTCCACGCCGCCGTCGAGCGAGGCACGGTAGTCCGCCACCGCCTCGCCGACCATGCGCACGTACAGGTCGAAGCCGACGCCCGCGATGTGGCCGGACTGCTCGCCGCCCAGCAGATTGCCCGCGCCGCGGATCTCCAGGTCCTTCATCGCCACGTACATGCCCGCGCCCATCTCGGTGTGCTGGGCGATCGTCGCGAGACGCTCGTGCGCCGTCTCGGTGAGCGGCTTCTCCGGCGGATAGAGGAAGTAGGCGTAGCCGCGCTCGCGGCCACGGCCGACCCGGCCGCGCAGCTGGTGCAGCTGCGAGAGACCGAAGTTGTCACCGCGCTCCACGATCAGGGTGTTGGCGTTGGAGATGTCGATGCCCGACTCCACGATCGTGGTGGACACGAGGACGTCGAACTTCTTCTCCCAGAAGTCCACGACGACCTGCTCCAGCGCCGATTCGCCCATCTGACCGTGCGCCGTCGCGATCCGGGCCTCGGGGACGATCTCCCGCAGCCGGGCGGCGGCCCGGTCGATGGACTCGACACGGTTGTGGATGTAGAAGACCTGGCCCTCGCGCAGCAGTTCACGCCGGACGGCCGCGCCGATCTGCTTCTGCTCGTAGGGGCCGACGAAGGTCAGCACCGGGTGCCGCTCCTCCGGCGGGGTGGTGATCGTCGACATCTCGCGGATGCCGGTGACCGCCATCTCCAGCGTTCGCGGGATCGGTGTCGCCGACATCGTCAGGACGTCGACGTTGGCGCGGAGCTTCTTCAGCTGCTCCTTGTGCTCGACGCCGAAGCGCTGCTCCTCGTCCACCACGACCAGGCCCAGGTCCTTGAACTTCGTCTCGGAGGAGAACAGCCGGTGCGTGCCGATGACGATGTCGACCGAACCGTCCCGCAGCCCCTCCAGGGTCGCCTTGGCCTCCGTGTCGGACTGGAAGCGGGACAGGGCGCGTACGTTCACCGGGAACTGGGAGTAGCGCTCGGAGAACGTCCCGAAGTGCTGCTGCACCAGCAGCGTCGTCGGCACCAGCACGGCGACCTGCTTGCCGTCCTGGACCGCCTTGAACGCGGCACGCACCGCGATCTCCGTCTTGCCGTAACCGACGTCACCGCAGATCAGCCGGTCCATCGGGACCGTCTTCTCCATGTCCTCCTTGACCTCGGCGATCGTGGAGAGCTGGTCGGGCGTCTCCACGTACGCGAACGCGTCCTCCAGCTCGCGCTGCCAGGGGGTGTCCGCCCCGAAGGCGTGACCGGGCGCGGCCATGCGGGCGCTGTAGAGCTTGATGAGGTCAGCGGCGATCTCCTTGACCGCCTTCTTCGCGCGCGCCTTCGTCTTCGTCCAGTCCGCGCCGCCGAGCCGGTGCAGTGTGGGCGCCTCGCCGCCGACGTACTTGGTCACCTGCTCCAGCTGGTCGGTGGGGATGTAGAGCCGGTCGCCGGGCTGGCCCCGCTTGGCGGGGGCGTACTCGACGAGCAGATACTCGCGGGTCGCGCCCTGGACGGTGCGCTGGACCATCTCGATGTAGCGGCCCACACCGTGCTGCTCGTGGACGATGTAGTCACCCGCCTCCAGCGTGAGCGGGTCGATGGTCTTGCGGCGCTTCGCCGGCATCCGCCGGCCGTCCTTGCCGGCCGCCTTCTGACCGGACAGGTCGGTCTCGGTGAGGACCGCGAGCCGCAGGCCCGGGTCGATGAATCCGTAGTCGATCGAGCCGCACGCGACATGGACGACGGACGGCGAGATGTCGGTCAGCGCCGCGTCCAGGCGGGCGGGGATGCCCTCGCCGCCGAGCACCTCGACGGTGCGGGCCGCCGGGCCGTGCGCCTCGGTCACATAGACCGTGCGCCAGCCGTCCGCCAGCCAGCCCTTGGTGTCGGCGAGGGCCCGCGCGGTGTCGCCGCGGTACGTCTCCGGAGGGTGCATGCCCAGCTTGAGGGTGTCGTCGGACAGCTCCTCGTCGGCGGCGAACTGCGAGACCGACCACCACATCATGCCGAGCTCGCGGGCCCGGTCCCGCACGTCGGCGATGCCCCACAGCGATGCCGCGCCGACGTCGATCGGCGCCTCGCCGCCGCCCGCCGTCGCCGCCCATGACGCCTGGAGGAACTCCTGCGAGGTGGCCACCAGGTCGGCGGCGCGGGTCCGCACCCGCTCCGGATCGCACACGACGGTCATCGCGCCCTGCGGCAGCACGTCCAGGAGCAGTTCCATGTCGTCCACGAGGACGGGCGCGAGGGACTCCATGCCCTCGACCGCGATGCCCTCGGCGATCTTGTTCAGCAGCTCGCCGAGCTCCGGGTGCTGTTCGGCGAGGACCGCCGCCCGCCGTCGCACCTCGTCGGTCAGCAGCAGCTCGCGGCAGGGCGGCGCCCACAGTCCGTGCTCGGCGATCTCCAGCGAACGCTGGTCGGCGATCTTGAAGTACCGGATCTCCTCGACGTCGTCGCCCCAGAACTCCACCCGCAGCGGGTGCTCCTCGGTCGGCGGGAAGACGTCCAGGATGCCGCCGCGCACGGCGAACTCGCCGCGCTTCTCGACCAGCTCCACCCGGGAGTAGGCGGCGGCCGCGAGCGCGTCCACGATCTCGTTCAGATCGGCCTGCTGCCCGGTGCGCAACGCCACCGGCTCCAGCTCGCCGAGGCCCTTGACCTGCGGCTGGAGCACGGAGCGGATCGGTGCGACGACGACGGAGACCGGGCCCGCGGCCGGATCGTCCTTCGACGGGTGGGTCAGCCTGCGCAGCACCGCGAGGCGGCGGCCCACGGTGTCGGAGCGGGGCGAGAGCCGCTCGTGCGGCAGCGTCTCCCACGAGGGGTACTCGGCGACGCCCTCCTCCGGCAGCAGCGAGCGCAGCGCCGCCGCCAGGTCCTCCGCCTCCCGCCCCGTCGCGGTGACGGCGAGCACCGGACGCCCGGCCTCACGGGCCAGCGCCGCCACGGCGAAGGGGCGCGCCGCCGGAGGTCCGACCAGGTCCAGATGCATACGGTTGGCGTCCCGTGCGGCCCGCACCGCTTCGGCGAGCGCAGGGTCGGTGACGACGGCATCGAGCAGACCGTGCAGGCTCATCAAGGGCTTCCATCCCGGGGAGTGGGCAACGCGAATAACCCGACTCGTCTGTCGCGCCCCACTGCCGAGGGCAGAGGGAGGGCAGGGGGAGGGCCGGGGGTCTCCAGCCTACGACGCTGCTCCGACACTCGCGTCCGGAACCCACGCTGCGCGGTGCGGCCCGGACCGGCGTGACCAGGCGCGTCCGCACCACCGGGCCCGGCCGCCCGGCGCCGGAGCCGCGTTGACCGGCGGGACGGCTCCCCGCGGGCCGCCCCGACCGGCACCGGCCGCTCCCCGTCGCCGGCCGTCCCGCCGGCCCGCCCTGCGCGAGGCGAGCACCGTGGAGACACGACCCTGGACCGCAGTCCCGGACCGCCGCCCCCGACCGCCGCCTCCGGTCCGCCCGCCCCCGGACAGACCGCCCCCGGACAGACCGCGGCCCCGGAGTGTCCGGTGGACACTCCGGGGCCGCGCCCCCCGTTCCGTACGCCCGGAGGCTGTGGCGCTACTCCGTGGCGATGGCGTTGAGGACGTTCATCCGTCCCGCACGGAAGGCGGGGACCAGGGCCGCGAACAGTCCCACGAACGCCGACCCGACGAACACGGTCAGGATCGTCGGCCACGGGATCTCCAGGACCCCCAGGCCCTCCAGTGCCAGCAGCTTCTGGGCCGCCGTGCCCCAGCCCATGCCCAGACCGAGGCCGAGCAGCGCGCCGAAGAGGGCGATGACCACGGACTCCAGCCGGATCATGCGGCGCAGCTGGCGCCGGGACAGACCGATCGCCCGCAGCAGGCCGATCTCGCGGGTCCGCTCGACCACCGAGAGCGCCAGGGTGTTCACCACTCCGAGCACCGCGACGATGATCGCGAGGGCGAGCAGGCCGTAGACGATGTTCAGCAGCTGGCCGACCTGGTCCTTCAGGTCCTGCTTGAAGTCGGTCTGGTCCTGCACCTTGTACTGCGGGTACGCGGCGAGCGAGGACTTGAGCGCCGTGTAGGCCTCCTTCTCCTTGCCGTCGTCGGCGGAGGCGAACAGGATCAGGTTCTTCGGCAGCTTGTCGGCCGGGATGTACTGCTCGGCCGTGGCCGTGCTGGTGTACTTCACGCCCTTGTCGACGTTGCCGTCGTCGGAGGTGATGGCCGCGACCTTCAGCTTCGCGCTCTCGCCGCCCTTGAAGGCGACGGTGAGCGTGTCGCCCACCTTCACGCCGTGCTCCTCGGCGTAGGTGTCGCCCACCGACATGGCGTTCTTGCCGTACGCGGCGGACAGTTCGCCGCCCACGGTCTTGCGGCGCAGGTCCTGGGCGTACGTGGCGTCGGCGGCGACCAGTTCGTCGTCGACGGTCTTGCCGTCGGGCGAGGTGATCTTCGCGTTGACGCCCTTGTACTGGGTGACGTGCGCGATGCCGGGCGTCTTCTCCAGCGCCTTCTGCGCCTGCGGCACGATCGGCTGGCCGTTGGAGGCCTGGACGATGAAGTCCGCGCCGACCGACTTGTCGAGCTCGTCCGTCGCGGAGGCGACCATCGAGGAGCCGACCACCGACAGACAGGCCACCAGGGCGAGCCCGATCATCAGGGCGGCACCGGTCGCTCCCGTACGGCGCGGGTTGCGCAGCGCGTTGCGCTCGGCCATCCGCCCGACCGGGCCGAACATCCGCAGCACGAGCGCGCTGATCACCCGGACCACGACACCGGCGAGCAGCGGTCCGACGACGACGAAACCGATGAGCGAGAGGACCACACCGAGACCGAGGAACATCGAGCCTTCGGCGGCCTTGTCGGCCTGCGTCGCGACCAGCAGGGCCGCGGCGCCGCCGCCGGTCAGCAGGAGTCCGATCGCGGCCCGCACCTTGCCGGCCCTGCCGTCCGCCGGGGTTCCGGCGTCACGCAGTGCGGCCATCGGGGAGACCTTGCCGGCGCGCCGGGCCGGCACATAGGCGGCGACGACGGTGACGACGATGCCGAGGACCATGCCGACGACGGGGGTCGTCACCTTCACGGTCAGATCGTCGGTGGACAGGTTCATGCCCATGGAGCCCATGAGCTTCATCAGTCCGACGGCGAGGCCGACACCGGCCGCGATGCCCGCGACCGAGCCGACGATGCCGAGGAAGAGCGCCTCGATCAGGACGGAGCGGTTCACCTGCCGGCGGCTGGAGCCGATGGCCCGCATCAGACCGATCTCGCGGGTGCGCTGGGCGACCAGCATCGAGAAGGTGTTGACGATCAGGAAGATGCCGACGAGGAGGGCGATCCCGGCGAAGCCGAGCATCGCGTACTTCATGACGTCGAGGAAGGAGCCGACCTCTTCACGGCCCGCGTCGGCGGCCTCCTTCGCGGTCTGCAGCTTGTAGGGGGCGTCGAGCGTGGCGGCGATGTTCTTCTTGAGCTGCTCGTCGCTGACCCCGTCGGCGGCCGTGACCGAGATGCCGGTGAACAGGCCTTCACGGCCGAGGAGTTCACGCTGTGCGGTGGCGGTGTCGAAGTAGACGATCGTGGCGCCCGGGTTGGTCACCTTGAAGGAGGCGATACCGGAGATCTTCGCCGTGAAGTCGCCGGTGACCGCGATGGTGCGCAGTTCGTCGCCGATCTTCAGATGGTGCTTGTCGGCGGTGTCGGCGTCGACCATCATCTCGGTGGGTCCGCGCGGCGCGTGGCCGGAGGTGATCTCCATCGACTTGAGGTCGTTGTCGCTCCAGCCGCCGGCGATGGTCGGGGCGCCGTTGGTGGCGCCGACGTCCTTGTTCTTCGCGTTGACGACGGTGACGCTCATGCTGGAGACGCCGCCGTCGACGGACTTGACGCCCTCGGCGCTCTTGACCTTCTCGACGAGGGACGCGGGCAGCGTCTCGGGCCGGCCGGTCTGCGGTGCGTCGTCGTCATCGGCGCCCTGGGGGCTGACGGTGACGTCGGACGCGGTGCTGGCGAAGAGCTTGTCGAAGGTGGTGTTCATGGTGTCGGTGAACACCAGCGTCCCCGACACGAAAGCCACGGACAGCAGCACCGCCACGGCCGAGAGCGCCATTCGCCCCTTGTGCGCGAGGAAGTTGCGCAGGGAGGTCCTGAAGACGGTCACGACGTCCGCCCCCGAGCGTCGAAGTCCTTCATGCGGTCGAGTACGGCGTCGGCGGTGGGACGGAACATCTCGTCCACGATCCGGCCGTCGGCGAGGTAGAGGACACGGTCCGCGTACGAGGCGGCCACCGGGTCGTGGGTGACCATCACGATGGTCTGGCCGAGCTCGTCCACCGAGCGGCGCAGGAAGCTGAGAACCTCCGCGCCGGCGCGGGAGTCGAGGTTTCCGGTCGGCTCGTCACCGAAGATGATCTCGGGCCGGGCGGCGAGCGCCCTGGCCACGGCGACGCGCTGCTGCTGGCCGCCGGAGAGCTGGGTGGGCCGGTGCTTCAGCCGGTCGGACAGGCCGACCGTCTCGACGACCCGGTTCAGCCAGCCGGCGTCCGGCTTGCGGCCCGCGATGTCCATGGGGAGCGTGATGTTCTCCAGGGCGTTGAGCGTCGGCAGCAGGTTGAACGCCTGGAAGATGAAGCCGATCCGGTCCCGGCGCAGCTGGGTGAGCTTCTTGTCCTTGAGACCGGTGATCTCGGTGTCGTCGAGGTAGATCTGACCCGAGGTGACGGTGTCGAGCCCGGCGAGGCAGTGCATGAGTGTGGACTTGCCGGAGCCGGAGGGGCCCATGATCGCGGTGTACTGTCCGCGGGCGATGTCGACATCGACGTGGTCGAGTGCGACGACGCGGGTCTCCCCGCTGCCGTACGCCTTGACGACCTGCCGCCCACGCGCGGCGACGGCCGTACGCCCTCCGGTGTCCCCGTGCGGGGGAATGGTCACAGCCGTTGTCACGGTAAGTCTCCTATGTCGGTGAAGTAAGGGTGTCGCCGCGTGCGGTTCGAGTCTGTCGGCGGAAGCGCTCCGGCGCGCTGGTGCGAGGCGCAGTCTTCGACCGGGGGTTTTCCCCACCCCCCGGTGGTGCGGCCCCGGTTGCGGCCGTAAGAACAACTTAAGGAAACGCGTCCGCCGCTTCGTCGTCCCCCGGAACGAAAGCCCCCTGGCCACAAGTAGGGAGGTCCCCCTAGGGGGCCTCCACCCCCGGGTGGAGGCCGACCCGCTCAGGCTGCACCCTCCCGCAGCGTCAGCCTCAAGTGAGAAGGTGTGGGGAAAATAGATGCAGGGGGAAAGGATCCAGCGGTGACGGAGACACCGGAGACGGAACCGCGAGGGCCCGTCTCCCCCACGAACGGCGGCGACGCCGGCACGGCAGCCCCTACGGGCCGCGGTCCCGTGGTCGCCGCCCTCATGCTCGGCATGGCGCTCGCCGCGCTGGACGGCACGATCGTGTCCACCGCCGTCCCGCAGATCGTCGGCGACCTCGGCGGCTTCTCCGTCTTCTCCTGGCTCTTCTCCGGCTATCTGCTCGCCGTCACCGTCACCCTGCCGGTGTACGGGAAGCTCTCCGACACCTTCGGCCGCAAGCCCGTCCTCATCGCCGGGATCATCCTCTTCCTGCTCGGCTCCGTCCTGTGCGCGGCCGCCTGGAACATGGGCGCCCTGATCGCCTTCCGCGTCGTCCAGGGCCTCGGCGGCGGCGCCCTCCAGGGCACCGTGCAGACCATCGCCGCCGACCTCTACCCGCTGAAGGAACGGCCGAAGATCCAGGCGCGGCTGTCCACCGTGTGGGCCGTCTCCGCCGTCGCCGGCCCCGCGATCGGCGGACTGCTCGCCTCGTACGCCGACTGGCGCTGGATCTTTTTGATCAACCTCCCCGTCGGCGCCGTCGCCCTCTGGCTGGTCGCCCGCCATCTGCGCGAACCCTCCCGCACCCGGCCCGCGGCACGCCCCCGTATCGACTGGCCGGGCGCGCTCGCCATCTTCGGCGCGGGTGTCCTGCTGCTCACCGCACTCGTCCAGGGCGGCATCGCCTGGCCCTGGTGGTCCGCGCCCTCACTCGCCCTGCTCGGCGGCAGCGCCACGTTCATCGCCGTCACCGTCGTCGTCGAACGACGCGCGGCGGAACCGATCATCCCGGGCTGGGTCTGGCGTCGGCGCACCATCGCCGCCGTGAACCTCGCCCTCGGCGCCCTCGGTCTGCTGATGGTGGCCCCGACCGTCTTCCTGCCCACCTACGCCCAGTCCGTCCTCGGCCTCGGACCGATCGCCGCCGGCTTCGTGCTGTCCGTGATGACCCTGAGCTGGCCCGTCAGCGCGGCCCTGTCCAACCACGTCTACAACCGCATCGGTTTCCGGCGCACCGCGATGATCGGCATCACCCTCGCCGGCCTGATCCTCGCGGCCTTCCCCCTGCTGCCCTACCCGGGCGCGCCCTGGCAGCCCGCCCTGCTCATGCTGCTCCTCGGCGGGGCGCTCGGACTCTTCCAACTCCCCCTGATCGTCGGCGTCCAGTCCACCGTGGGCTGGGCCGAACGCGGCACGACGACCGCATCCGTCCTCTTCTGCCGCCAGGTCGGCCAGAGCATGGGCGCCGCACTGTTCGGCGCCGTGGCCAACGGGGTCCTCGCCTCCCGCCTCGGCAGCGCGGGCGACCTGGACTCCGTCTCGCACGCCCTGGAGAACCCCGCGGCCCTCACCGCCGACGCGGCGGACCAGCTGCGCCGGGCGGTGGACGCGGCGGTCGACCACGTCTACCTCGGCGCGGCGGTCGCGGCCGGGCTGTCGCTGCTGGTGCTGCTGTTCGTGGCACCCCGGCGCTTTCCCGTACTGGACGACAACGAGCAGCCGGTGCCGAAGAGTTAGGGGTTCTCCCCGGCCCTGGGAGCGGGCGGCGCCGGTTCTTCAGGCCCGGGTCTCCCCTATGGCGCTGATGCCGCCCGTTCGTCCGGGCGGGCGCTCAGCCCTCCGCCGCCGCGCGGCCCGTCAGCGTCGCCAGGCTGTTGCGGATGTGCGCCATGTTCGCGTGCATCTCCTCACGCGCCTCCTCGTGCTCGCGCAGCATCAGCTCCGTCTCGCGCGCCGTGCGCTCCTCCTGCATCCGTGCCTGCGCCAGCAGTTCGGCGGCCTGCGCCTCCGCGGCCTCCTGGCCGTCGCGGGCGTACTCCTCCGCCTCCGCGAACGTGCGCTCCGCCTCGACGAGAGCGCCCTCCGCATATGCGGTCCGCTCGGCGTGCTCGGCCTCCAACGCCGCTCCACGCTCGGCGAGTTCCCGCTCCACCGTCTCCCAGCGCTCGGCCTGCTCCTCCTCCAGCTCGGCGAGCATGCCCTCCGCACGGCGGCGCATCTCCCGCCATGCGCCCATCACCTCGCCGCGCTGCTCTTTCATCTCACCGCGCGCCTCCGCACGGGCCTCGTCGGCCGCCGTCTGCGCCGCGAGAAGGATCTGCCGGGCGCGCTCCTCGGCGTCGGCCCGCAGCCCGTCCGCCTCCTCGCGCGCCTTGTCGCGCAGCCTCTCCGCCTCCGCCTGCGCGGCGTCCGCGTCCGCCTGCGCCTCGTTGCGCGCCGACGCCCGTACTTCCTCGGCCTCCTCCTCGGTCAGCGCGAGCAGGTACTGGGCACGGCGGCTGAACGTCTCGTACGTCTGAGGGACGAGCGTCGTGACGACCTCACGCAGCCGGCCCGCCTCCGCCTCCATATCCTTGGCGAGGACGGTCAGCCGCGCGGCACGCTCCCAGGCGTCGTCGCGGTCCTGCGACAGGGCGGTGACGTAGGCGTCGGTCTCCTCCGTGCGGTAGCCCCGGCCACGGACGGCGGCGAAGCCATGGGGTGACACCGATGCAGCGCTCATCCTTCAAGCCCCTCTCCGACAGAAAACGCGATTGTTCGCATATCCTGATGGATGCGGGCGAAACGCTCATAACGCGACACTCCCTGCGGAGAAAGCAAAGAGGGGCGCCCGGTCCGACCACCGACCGGGCGCCCCAATTGTCGTACTAACTCCCTACAGCAGACCGTCCCACATCTGCTCGAGCAGGACCGACCACCAGCTCTCCGGCGACGACAGCGCCGCCGGGTCCAGCGCGGCGAGCTGCGCCTGGAAGTCGACCGTCCAGCGGCCCGCCTGCTCCGGATTGAGACCGAAGCGCAGCCGCCACATCCGGCCCAGCAACGCCAGACAGCGCACGAACTCCGGCAGCCCGCTGTTCACGAACTGCGGCGCCACCGCCTGACCACCGGGACCGGCCTCCACCGGCACCGCCACGATGTGCGCCGTTCCGTACTGGACGCAGATCGCCCGGCCGAAGTCGGTGCCCACCACCAGATACGACCCCGCGTCCACCGCGGGCTGCACCTGACGCTGCGCCGCGAGCTCGGCCAGCGTCGGAACGACCGGCTGAGCGGGCTGCGCCCAGAAGAACGGGTTGAAGTCACCCGGCAGACCGGCCCACACCAGCGTGGCACCGACCACCTCCGGCACGCCCTGACGCGACACGGCCCGCTGGTCGAACCGGCAGATGCCCTGCGGCCCGAAGGCCGCCACCAGCTCCTGCGCGATCGCCTGCGGCGGGACCGGAGGCACCGCCTTCACGGGCGGCAGCGGCATCCGCACCGGCGCGGGGCGCGCCGGACCGTCCGCGACCTGGTGCAACTCGCCCTGATGCGTGACCAGTTGCTGCACGCCCTGCTGACGGCTCGCGTGATCCCTGCCGTACGGCGCGATGTTGGTGATCCGCGCCTGCGGCCAGGTCTCGCGGATCATCCGGGCGCAGTAGCCACCCGGCAGCTCGCACGACTCCAGCTCGGTGTGCAGCTCCAGCACCTGCTGCGGCGGCACATTCATGGCCCGCAGCTCATGCAGGATCTGCCACTCCGGATGCGGAGTGCCGGGCGCGGAACGGCGGATCAGCTGGGCCTCGGAACCGTCGGGCGCGCGGTAGCGCAGCACCGCCTGGTAGCCGGGACCGACCGTCGGCTGCCCGGGCGGCTGCGGCGGATAGCCGTACGCGGGCGGCTGACCGCCCTGCTGCGGCGGACCGGGCGGCACGGCGCCCGGAGGCGCACCGGGCGGACCGGGAGGCTGCGGAGCACCGGGACCCATGGGGTTGGGGCCGGCGAGCATGGTCGCGGCATGGTGAACACCGCCACCGGGAGGCGGCGTCGAACCAGGAGGCCCAGGGGGACCGGGAGGCTGCGGAGCACCAGGGGCACCCGGCGCACCGGGAGGACCGGGAGGCTGCGGAGCACCGGGACCCACCTGACCCGGATCGGCGAACATCGTCGCCGCATGGTGAACACCGCCACCAGGAGGCGGCGTCGAACCAGGAGGCCCAGGGGGACCAGGAGGCTGCGGAGCACCAGGACCCGTCTGCGAGACGAGCTGCGTCGGCAGATACCCACCCGCCGGCGCACCCGGAGCACCCGGCCCCGACGGCGGCGGCGTCGCACCCGGCCGCGCACCCGGAGTACCGGGCGCGCCGGGCGGCGGCGGAGTCGTCGACCCCCCTCCGCGGGGAGAACGTGCCCCCCGCGGCGGAGCCTGCGCCTTGCTCGTCGCCGCGTCCGCTATGTCGGCGGCACCCGGCTGCGGCTCGCCCACCGCAGGCGCCACCGCCGTCCGCGGCAGCTGACTGCCCCCGGACATCAACGCGGTCGGCGCATCCGCGCCCACCACCGGCGGCGGAGTGTCGTCGTCGTCACGGCCGGAGATCGGCGGCGCGAACACCGTCGCCGGAAGCGGCACGGACGCGTCGTCACCGCCCGCGGCACTCGTGTCCGTCCACGGCGTACCACCCGTCCGCGACGACGGCGCACCGTCCCCAGCAGCCGACTCGCCGCCGTCCGAACCCGCACTGGGCCACACCGACCCACCCCGCGAGGCATCCGCCCCCGAGGACCCGGCCTCCGGCCAGGACGAACCACCGACCGACGAACTCCCGCC
Organism: Streptomyces sp. CA-251247; assembly: GCF_050952975.1. NCBI lineage: Bacteria > Bacillati > Actinomycetota > Actinomycetes > Kitasatosporales > Streptomycetaceae > Streptomyces > Streptomyces sp. CA-251247. The sequence continues at coordinate 3,451,203 of NZ_CP191861.1, forward strand.
CGCCTGCGATGCGTTGGCCCCACCCGTACCCGAAGAGGCGTCCGCCAGAGACCAGTCGGACCCGGCCGACGGCGTACCGGCAGCTGCCGGAGCCACCGGTGCCACGGGAGCCGCAGGCGCCGAAGCCGCAGGCACAGAAGCCGCAGGCGCCGCAGGCTCGTCCGCCGACGGCCGCCGGTCCGGAATCCCCAGCTTGTCCGCCGCGTCCTGCAACCACTCCGGCGGACTCAGCAGGAACGACGTCTGATGCAGATCGATCCGCTGCGGCTGCTCCGGCACCACGGCCGGCGCGTCCTGGATGCCGTACTCCTCCTCGTACCGGCGGATCACCTCACCCACCGGCAGCCCGGGCCACAGCGTCGCCTCACCACTGTCCCGCGCGATCACGAGCCGCTGCCGGCCGCCGTCCGAGCGTGCACCGCCCTCGCGGTCCTCCGCCCACACCACGAACCCGAGCTCGAACTCCCGCACCCGCACCTCACGGTGCTGATAGCCGGGCACATCGCCGTTGACCCACTCTTCCGCGCGCTCCTGCGCCTGCGCAAAGGTCACCATCGGAGCGTCACCCCTCGTCCGCCACGGGGACGGCACGCGCGAAGCCGCCGTCCACCATCAGATTCGCCACGGTCTCCAGCTCCGGCGGATTGCCCGCCAGCCGCTGAAGGAAGGCGTCGAAATCATCGCCGCACGGCAACAGCAGCCGGTCCACGCGCTCCTGGACATTCCACCCGTCCTGGTCACGCGCGTCGTCATAGGCACAGAACCACACCGAACCGACACCCGAGCCCCTGACCTTCACCGCCAGAATCCCGCCCTGGACGAACGCCACACCCAGGAAGTCCTTCGTCAGATGGTCCCGCAGGCACTTGTTGACGTACAGCAGATCATTGACCGCCGCCTCGTCGCGCACCGTGAAGAACGGCTGGTCCACCAGCAGCCCCAGCTCCGCGTCGAGCGCCGCACCCACCGGCGCACAGCCGCCCGCCGCCTTCAGAAAAGAGCGGTACGCGCCCGGCAACCGGTAGCCCAGATCCTCTTCCACACCCAGCAACTGCTGCTCGGACACCGACACCGACCCCTTCGGCAGCCCGAAGTGCGCCGGCCGGGTCTCCTGCAACGGGCGCGTACCCCGCTTGTCCCCGTCGACCGCCGTCGTCGCCAGCCCGCCGTGATGCCGCAGCAGCGCCTTCACCTCGACCGGCACCAGCTCCAGCCGGCGCGTCCCCGCCACGTGGTGCCACGTCCAGCCGTGCGGAGTCGCCACCGCGGGAATCGTGTCCCACAGCTCATGGCCGTCCGCGTGCAGCGCCGCGTTCGCCGACACATAGTCGGTCAGCCGCAACTCATCGACACCGAAGCCCTCCGGCGGTTCCGCGATCTCCGCGGCGGCACGCGCATACGGCGAGAACACCGGAAACCCGTTCTCGTCCACCCGCACACCCCGAGGATGGCGCGAAGCCCGGACCGGGTCCGGGAAGTTCACGACCTGACCGGCGTAGGCCGCATTCGGTGGCGCGACGTGTCCCCCGGCCCGGGGGCCGGGAGGTGCCCCCAGCCCTTGCCGACCTGTCGTCATGGCGATCTGCCCCCTGCTGCTTCTGACTCGTTCAGGACAGCCTATGCGGTGCTGCAATAGGCAGTACCGGCCCTCCGGTTCCGTCACCAACTGTCACAACCGAGTGACCGAACGACGACGGACCGACACGTTTCAGTGCCCCCGCTTCCCCACCCAAGCGCCCATTTGGCAGGCTGTCCCGCAACTCGGGGGAGTGCACGGGAGGGGACTACAGCACCATGCACACAGCGCAACCACGTACGTCAGGCACGTCAGGTGATCCTCGTCTCAGCTGGAGCAGCACGGAAACAGCCCGCACGCCCGCACTGAACCACCGGCGCGACGGCATCCTGCCCGCCGTCGCGGCAGCACTCTCCGTGCGCGGCGAAACCCTCACCAGCACCGCCGGAAAGGGTGACCAGCCACCCGTACTCCACCCACTCGTACAGGACTTCCTCGACACCCTCACGAGTGGCCAGCGCGAACGCTTCACCGGCCGCTGCCCCGAAGCCATCCTGCTCTCCCGGCACCTCACCGCCGCCGAGAACCAGCGCTCCAAGCGGGCCCAGCGAAAGCCCCTCACCCACAGCGAGGCCAAACGCGCCCTCAAACAAGCGAAGTTGACGGCACGTAGGATCCGCGAGGACGGCGACCCGCTGCACGGCAGCTACGCGCCGCCCTGCCGTTCCTGTACGGCGATGCTCGACCACTTCGGTGTCCGGGCAGTGGACCCGACCGCCGCCGGCGCCTCCGAGAATGGCTGAACCAGCACCGATGCCCGACCACCTCAGCACCACCCGGTTCCCAGTCGCCGTCGACGCCGCCCTGCGCGACGCGGGCTGGCAGCCCGGCCGCTGGGACATCAAACTCGCCGAACACTGGGCCGACACCCTGCGCTCCCACGCCTCACCCGCCGGCCACCGGCACACCGTCTTCCCCGCGGCCGTCGAAGCGTGGGCGGAATTCGGCGGACTGCACATCACCGCATCCGGCCCCGGCCGGCAGACCGCACCGACAGCCCTGCACATCGACCCGCTCGCCGGACTGCACCTCGCCCGCACCTTCGCCGACCTCGGACGCGCTCTCGACACCGAGGTCTCACCACTCGGCATGGAAGGGGACCACCAGGCCGTCCTCGCCATCGACAGCGAGGGCCGCGTCTACAGCCTCGACCACACCGGCGACTGGTACCTCGGACCCGACGTCGACCAGGCACTCGCCACACTCGTCAACGGCGTCCAGCCCACGCGGCTCACCCTCGGCTGACGGGCTTCCGCCGCACAACCGCGGCCGAGACACCCAGGCCGCGTCACAGACTCACCGACGCCGGAAGCTCCTGCCCGTCCGACGGATCCCGGTCGGGCAACACCGCAGACACCCGGAAACCCCCCGAGTCCGTCGGCCCCGACACGAACACCCCGCCCAACGCCAGCACCCGCTCCCGCATCCCCACCAGACCGTTCCCCCCGCTCGGCAGCCGCGCGACCCCCGCCTCACCGGCCGCATCCGGGGCACCGTTCTCCACCTGCATGGCCACCTCGGCATCACGGTGCGCGAGCCGCACCATCACCTTCGACCCCGCCGCATGCTTGTGCACATTCGTCAGCGCCTCCTGGACCACGCGATAGGCGGTCTGCTCCACCTCCGGCGCATACACCCGCACCTCCCCCTGCACCGCGAGCTCCACCACCATCCCCGCCTGCCGCGACTGCCCCACCAGATCCTCGACATCGGCGATGCACGGCCCGTCCTCCGCAGCCGCCTCGGCCGCCGCCGCGGCAGCCGCGGCCACCGCCGCCAACGGCACCGGAGCCACCCGCCGCTGCTCGTCGTCCCCCGCCCGCAGCACACCCAGCATCTCGCGCAACTCCGTCAGCGCCTGCCGGCCCATGTCCCCCACCAGCGCCGCGTTCTTCACCGCCTTCTGCGGATCCTTCAACGCCACCGCCTGCAACGCCGCAGAATGCACCACCATCAGACTCACCCGGTGCGCCACCACGTCATGCATCTCCCGCGCGATCCGGGTCCGCTCCTCCGTCCGCGCCCACTGCGCCCGCTGCTCCGCCCGGTCCGCCAGCAGAGACAGCTCCTGCTCCAGACTGTCGGCGCGCTCCCGCAGGCTCTCCATCAGCCGGCGCCGGGCACCTATGTAGAGCCCGAAGAGCACCGGCGGGGCGGTCAGACCCACCGACATGAAACCGGCCATCGTCGGTACGTACCAGGCCCCCGGCTCCGGATCGAAGCCCGCGGACTGCACGTCCTGACGGACCCGCACGAACGTCACGATGAGCGTCGCCGTCAGCGACATGCCCGCCAGCAGCGCGGTGATACGGCGCGGAACCTCGGACGCGGCGAGCGTGTACAGCCCGACGACGCCCATGAGGTAGCCCATCTCGGCCGGCGTGATCGCGATCGACACCAGGACGACGGCGATCGGCCAGCGCCGCCGCAGCACCAGCACGGACCCGACGACCAGCCCGAACAGCACCCCGATCGGCACGGGGACGGCGGCCTGCTCCGCGAACCCCACACCCTCCAGCGCGCATTCCAAGGCGGAGAACAGCCCGAGCCCCACGTCCAGCGCGACACTTCGCCGCCGTCCCCACCACAGCCAGGTACGGGCGGTCGTGCCCGTGCCGTCCTGGTGTGCCCCCGTTGTGGTCATGTCTTCCAGCCTACGGGCGGGTGTACGTCATTTTCTCGGGAGTATCGGAGCGCGGGCGAGTCGCCCCTGGCACGGAATGCACCAGAACCGCTCGAACTGGTGAATCGGCCAGAGTTTCGACCCGGACGTCCGGATTCCGGACGACGCTCGCCGCATGACGGAATCACCCGGCAGGTACGCCGACTTCGAAACCCTCCGCGAACAGGCCCTCACCCTGCGCCGGGAGGGCCTCAGCCGCCGCCAGATCCGCGACCGGCTCCACGTCCACAACAACGACATCCTCAACCGCCTCCTCGAGGGAGAGCCGCCACCGGAGTGGACGAAGCGCCCGAACGCGAAGGACGACCTGCGGGCGCGAGCAAGGGAGCTGCGCCTGGCAGGCATGACGTACGACCAGATCCAGGTGGAGCTGGGCTGCTCGAAGAGCTCGATCTCGCTGTGGGTGCGGGATCTGCCGAAGCCTCCCGCTCAGCGCACGCCCGCCGAGCAGGCGAAGCTCGCGTCGGACAAGCTGGGAGCACGAGCGCCCGCTTCGGGAGGCCGAGCGACGGAGGACCACGCAGGAGGCGTTCGAAGAGATCGGCACGTTGACGGACCGGGAGCTGTTCCTGCTCGGGGTGGGGCTCTACTGGTCCGAGGGCGCCAAGAGCAAGCCCTACCGGCGGCAGGAGTCCGTGACCTTCATCAACAGCGACGCGGACATGATCCGCGTCTATCTGGCGTGGCTCGCCCTGCTGGACGTCAAGCCGGACAGGCTGCGCTACCGCGTGATGATCCACGAGTCCGCCGACGTTGAGGGAGCGGAGGGCTACTGGGCCGCAGTGGCGGGCATCGACACGTCCGCCTTGAGCAGGACGACACTGAAGCGGCACAACCCCAAGACGGTCCGCAAGAATGTCGGGGACGCCTACCGCGGCTGTTTCGTCGTCCGCGTCCTGGGCTGTGCTGAGCTCTACCGTCGCATTGAGGGCTGGTGGTGCGGCATAGTGGTCGGCAGCGCTCCGGACGGAGATCGTTCTCCGGCGCCGTGAGGCGCGTTCCGCCGTAGTGTAATTGGCAGCACGGCACCCTTTGGAGGTGTTCGGTCTAGGTTCGAGTCCTAGCGGCGGAGCTGTCACCGGGTCCTGACGTTCACCGTCAGGACCCGCCCTCATTTCACCCCCGAAACCCCCCGGTATCCTTCGGATGTCCACCACCCGAAGCCGAAGGGCATTCCCGTGAGCGCCAACCGCCCGGCAGCCGTCGTCGTCCTCGCAGCGGGTGAGGGCACCCGCATGAAGTCGAAGACCCCCAAGGTCCTGCACGAAATCTGCGGGCGTTCGCTCGTCGGTCATGTCGTCTCCGCCGCGCGCGAGCTGGACCCCGAGCACCTCGTCGTGGTGGTCGGCCACGCGAGTGAGCAGGTCAAGGGCCATCTCACCGAGACGTACGCCGGTACCCGCACCGCATTCCAGGCCGAGCAGAACGGCACCGGGCACGCCGTCCGGATGGCGCTCGAGGAGCTCGGGCAGGGCATCGACGGGACCGTGGTCGTCGTCTGCGGCGACACTCCCCTTCTCTCCGGCGAGACGCTCACCGCCCTCGCCTCCACGCACTCCGCCGACGGCAACGCCGTGACCGTGCTGACCGCCGAGGTCCCGGACTCGACCGGCTACGGCCGGATCGTCCGCGACGGCACCGGCGCCGTGACCGGGATCGTCGAGCACAAGGACGCCACCGACGAGCAGCGCGCGATCCGGGAGATCAATTCCGGTGTGTTCGCCTTCGACGGGCAGCTGCTCGCGGATGCTCTGGGCAAGGTGCGCACGGACAACAGTCAGGGCGAGGAGTACCTCACCGATGTGCTCGGCATCCTGCGCGAGGCCGGCCACCGGGTGGGTGCGTCGGTCGCCGGTGATCATCGCGAGATCCTCGGGATCAACAACCGGGTGCAGCTGGCCGAGGCGCGCAGGCTGCTGAACGAGCGGTTGCTGGAGCGGGCGATGCTGGCGGGTGTGACGGTCGTCGATCCGGGGTCGGTGCTGATCGATGTGACCGCCACGTTCGAGCCGGACGCGGTCATTCATCCCGGTACGCAGCTGCTGGGGGCCACGCATCTGGCCGAGGGTGCCGAGGTGGGCCCGAATTCGCGTCTGCGGGACACGGTCGTCGGCAGGGGGGCGCGCGTGGACAACACGGTCGCCGACTCGGCGGAGATCGGCGAGAGCGCTTCGGTGGGTCCGTACGCGTATCTCCGTCCCGGTACCCGGCTCGGCACGAAGGCCAAGGCGGGTACGTATGTGGAGATGAAGAACGCGACGATCGGTGAGGGGACGAAGGTTCCTCATCTGTCGTACGTGGGCGATGCGACGATCGGTGAGTACTCGAACATCGGCGCGGCGAGCGTGTTCGTGAACTACGACGGCGAGGCGAAGCACCACACGACGATCGGTTCGCACTGCAAGACGGGTTCGGACAACATGTTTGTGGCGCCTGTCACGGTCGGGGACGGCGCGTACACCGCGGCGGGGTCGGTCATCACGAAGGATGTGCCGGCGGGTTCGCTGGCTGTCGCCCGCGGCCAGCAGCGGAATATCGAGGGCTGGGTGGCTCGAAAGCGTCCCGGAAGTGCTGCCGCGCAGGCGGCCGCGGCGGCAACGGAGCAGGTCGCCGACGGGAACTGACCGGAAACAGGTGCGTCGGACTCGGCGTACGGTGATACGTGCACACAAATTCGGCTGGCTCGCGCTTCGTTTCTTCGCGGCCAGAGAACACGTCTGAGGAGACAGTGCTGTGACCGGGATCAAGACGACCGGCGAGAAGAAGCTGATGCTCTTCTCCGGCCGCGCCCACCCCGAGCTGGCCGAGGAGGTTGCGCACCAGTTGGGTGTGGGCCTCGTGCCGACGAAGGCTTTCGACTTCGCGAACGGTGAGATCTACGTCCGTTTCCAGGAGTCGGCCCGTGGAGCGGACTGCTTCCTGATGCAGAGCCACACGGCTCCCATCAATAAGTGGATCATGGAACAGCTGATCATGCTCGATGCGCTGAAGCGGGCCTCGGCCCGGAGCATCACCGTGATCATTCCGTCGTACGGCTATGCCCGTCAGGACAAGAAGCACCGTGGTCGTGAGCCGATCTCGGCCCGTCTGGTCGCCGACCTTCTGAAGACCGCGGGTGCGCACCGCATCCTCACGGTGGACCTGCACACCGACCAGATCCAGGGCTTCTTCGACGGCCCGGTGGATCATCTGTCGGCGCTGCCGGTGCTGGCGGACTACGTGGGCGCGAAGGTCGACCGCAACAAGCTGACGGTCGTGTCCCCGGACGCGGGCCGGGTGCGGGTCGCCGACCGCTGGTGCGACCGTCTCGACGCGCCGCTGGCGATCGTGCACAAGCGCCGTGACAAGGACGTGGCCAACCAGGTGACGGTGCACGAGGTCGTCGGTGAGGTCGAGGGCCGGGTCTGTGTGCTGGTGGACGACATGATCGACACGGGTGGCACGATCTGTGCCGCGGCGGACGCGCTGTTCGCGCACGGTGCGGAGGATGTCATCGTCACGGCGACGCACGGCATCCTGTCCGGTCCGGCGGCCGACCGTCTGAAGAACTCGAAGGTCAGTGAGTTCGTTCTGACGAACACGCTGCCGACGCCGGGTGAGCTGGAGCTCGACAAGATCAAGGTGCTGTCGATCGCGCCGACGATCGCGCGCGCGGTGCGTGAGGTGTTCGAGGACGGTTCGGTGACGAGCCTCTTCGAGGAGCAGGCCTGACGGTCTCCCGGTAGTTGTCGAGAGGGCCGCACCCCTTGGGGGTGCGGCCCTTTCGCGTGCCCGTGCAGCGGTCCTCGATGATCGATTGGGTGGGAGGGGCGGTGTTGCGTAGACTGCCTAAGTTGCTCGGCGAGGGAGGCCGCACTTCTGGTGCGGCTGTCCGTTATCGACGCGCTCTTCGTAGCAGGCCTGTCGTGGCCGGGTGACCACCACAATGTCTGCCTTGACGAGGAGTGCACATGTCCGAGGTGAAGCTCGCCGCCGCGACCCGTACGGAGTTCGGCAAGGGTGCCGCCCGCCGCGTCCGCCGTGACAACCGGGTTCCGGGTGTCCTTTACGGTCACGGCACCGACCCGGTCCACATCACGCTTCCGGGCCACGAGCTGCTGCTCGCCCTGCGTACGCCGAACGTCCTGATCGCCCTGGACATCGAGGGCAAGAACGAGCTCGCGATCCCGAAGGCTGTCCAGCGTGACCCGCTGAGGGGCTTCATCGAGCACGTCGACCTGCTGCTCGTGAAGCGCGGCGAGAAGGTCACCGTCGAGATCCCCGTGCACACCGAGGGCGAGCTCGCCCCGGGCGCCTTCCTCCTCGAGCACGTGCTGAACGCGCTGCCCGTCGAGGCCGAGGCCACGCACATCCCCGAGTCGGTCACGGTGTCCATCGAGGGCCTGGAGGCCGGTGCCGCCATCCTCGCGAAGGACATCGCGCTGCCGAAGGGCACGACGCTGGCTGTCGAGGACGACACCGTCGTGCTCCAGATCCTGGCCGCGCAGGCCGAGGAGCCGTCGGGCGAGGAAGAGGCCGCCGCGGGCGACGAGTCGGCCGAGGTCTGAGCCGTAGGCTCTGCGTGACGGGGTGGCGGGCCTGGCCCGCCGCCCCGTTTCCCTGTCTGTAGGTACTGCCGGCGGCGGTGTGCCGGCTGTACGTGGTGCGAGCTGTTGGTCATGCGAGGAGACGCAGCGCAGATGTCGGACGCGAACGCCCCGTGGCTCGTCGTGGGCCTCGGCAACCCGGGTCCCGGGTATGCCGCCAATCGTCACAATGTCGGTTTCATGGTGGCCGATCTGCTCGCGGAGCGTGTCGGCGGCAGTTTCAAGCGGGCGCAGAAGGCGCAGGCGCAGGTCCTGGAGGGCCGGGTGGGGCCGCCGGGTCCGGCGGGCCGGCGGGTGGTGCTGGCGAAGCCGCTGTCGTACATGAATCTGTCGGGCGGTCCGGTGACGGCGCTGCGGGATTTCTACAAGGTGCCGACGGCGAACATCGTGGCGATCCATGACGAGTTGGACATCGACTACGGGATGCTGCGGCTGAAGCTGGGTGGCGGGGACAACGGCCACAACGGTCTGAAGTCGATGACGAAGGCGATGGGCCCGGACTATCACCGGGTGCGTTTCGGTATCGGCCGTCCGCCGGGTCGTCTGCAGGTGGCGGATTTCGTGCTGAAGGACTTCTCGTCGGTGGAGCGCAAGGAGCTGGGCTACTTCGTGGACCGGGCGGCGGACTCGGTGGAGTGTCTGGTGACGGAGGGCCTGGAGCGGGCCCAAAGTACGTATAACTCCTGACAAGTTCAGGCCTCAGGTTGACCGAGCGCGGTCGTATGGCCAAGGATCGCGCCCTATGAAGCGGACTGACCTGCTCCTCTACGCCCGCCGCGCCGCGATGGGATGTGTCGCCGTCCTGCTGCTGGCGGCCGGCTTCTGGTCGTCGTGGGGTACGGCGCAGCATGTTCTGCTGGCCAAGGGCCGCGAACACGGCACGCTCAGGGTCGACCACTGCGGCGATCAGACCTGTACCGGACGCTACAAGCCGGAGGGTTCGCTGCCTGCCCGCGGCGACATGACGATCGAGAAGTCGGTCGCGGTGAAGAAGGGCGCCCAGCTGCCCGTGGTGGTGAAGCCGGGGTCCAGCGAACTGGTCCGTACCGGCGCGGGCGGTGCGCTGCACGCGTGGGTTCCGCTCGGTGGGGCGCTGGTGCTGGCGGCGCTGGTGATCGGGGGTGGACTGCGGATGACGCGTCTGGCCTGGTCGGCGGCGGCGCTGGGCGGCGCGCTGCTGGTGGGGGCCTTCTTCACGCTGTGATCGAGGTCGGTGCCGGGCCCTGCGCGTCGTCGCGCAGGGCCCGGTCCCCTGTCATCAGCCGGTGTTGCGCAGACCTGCCGCCACGCCGTTCACCGTCAGCAGCAGGGCCCTCGCCAGCAGCGGGTCGGGCTCCTCACCCTTCTCGGCCGCCTTGCGCTGGCGTGCCAGCAGCGAGACCTGGAGGTAGGAGATCGGGTCGAGGTAGGCGTCGCGGATGCCGAACGTCTGCCGCAGCACCGGGTTGGAGCCGAGCAGTTCCTTCCCGCCGGTGACCTTGAGGACCTCGCTGACCGTCAGGGCGTGCTCGGCCTCGATGGTGGCGAAGACGTGCTTGAGGTCGTCGGGCACGAGGGTGTCGACGTAGTGGCGGGCGATCCGCAGGTCGGTCTTCGCGAGGGTCATCTCGACGTTCGCGATGAAGTTGCGGAAGAAGTGCCACTGTTCGTGCATCTCGTCGAGGACCGTGTCGAGCCCTGCTTCGCGCAGGGCCTTCAGGCCGGAGCCGACGCCGAACCAGCCGGGCACGATCTGCCGGGACTGGGTCCAGCCGAAGACCCATGGGATGGCGCGCAGTCCGTCGAGTCCGGCGCCGCTGTCGGGCCGGCGGGAGGGCCGGGAGCCGAGGTGGAGGTCGGCGAGCTGGTCGACCGGGGTGGCCGCGAAGAAGTACGCGGGCAGGTCCGGGTCCTCGACGAGCCGCCGGTAGGCGTCGTGCGCGGCGTCCGAGACGGTGTCCATCGCCGCGTCCCAGCGCGACAGTGCCTCGTCGGACTGCCGCGGGGCGGTGTGCAGGGCGGACGCCTGGAGGGTTGCGGCGACGGTGAGTTCCAGGTTCTCCCTGGCCAGGGACGGGATCAGATACTTGTCGGAGATGACCTCGCCCTGTTCGGTCACCTTGATCTCGCCCTCGAGCGTGCCCCAGGGCTGGGCCAGGATGGCGTCGTGCGAGGGGCCGCCGCCGCGGCCGACGGTGCCGCCGCGGCCGTGGAAGAGCCGCAGCCGGACGCCGTAGCGGTGGGCGACGTCGCGCAGCCGGCGCTGGGCGCGGTGGATCTCCCACTGGGAGGTGGTGATGCCGCCGAACTTGGAGGAGTCGGAGTAGCCGAGCATGACCTCCTGGACGTCGCCGCGCAGGGAGACGAGGCGCCGATAGGAGGGGTCGGCGAGCATGCCGTCGAGGATGACGTCGGCGGCCTTGAGCTCGTCGGTCGTCTCCAGCAGCGGCACGATGCCGATCTTGGCCCAGCCGGCATGGAGGTCGAGGAGGCCGGCCTCGCGGGCCAGGACGGCTGCGGCGAAGACGTCGTCGGCGCCCTGGCACATCGAGATGATGTACGACTCGATGACTTCGGGGCCGAAGCGCTCGAAGGCTTCCTTGACGGTGTCGAAGACGCCGAGGGTCTTCTGCCCGGCCGCGTCCAGCGGGGCGGGTGTGGGTGCGAGCGGCCTGCGGGAGCGCAGTTCCTTGGCGAGCAGCTTCTGCCGGTAGTCGCGGGGCATGTCGGCGTAGCGCCAGGACTCCTCGCCGAGCCGGTCGAAGAGCTGGCCGAGGGCGTGGTGGTGGGCGTCGGCGTGCTCGCGTACGTCCATGGTGGCGAGCTGGAGGCCGAAGGCCGCGAGGGTGCGGATGGTGCGGTCCAGGCGTCCGTCGGCGAAGAGGCCGCCGCGGTGTTCGCGCAGTGACGTCTGGATCAGGGTGAGGTCGGCGATGAGCTCGGTGGTGCCGAGGTAGTCGCGGCCGCTCGCGTGCCGGGTGCCCTTGGCGAGGCGCTCGCGGGTGTTGACGAGCTTCTGCCGGATGCAGGTGGCCTTGAGCCGGTAGGGCTCCTCGGCGTTGAGGCGCTTGTAGCGGGGGCTGATCTCCGGCAGCAGTTCGAGGTCGTTCTGCAGGGAGGTGAGGAGTTCCTCGGTGGCGCCGGCGTAGCGGATGGAGTTGGAGAGCAGTCCGCGCAGCTGGTCGATGACCTCGATGGCGTCGGTGATGCCGTGCTCGTGCTGGAGGATCAGGACGTCCCAGGTCACGGACGGGGTGACGTTGGGGTTGCCGTCGCGGTCGCCGCCGATCCAGGTGCCGAAGGTCAGCGGGCGGGTGCCGGCGGGCAGCTCGACGCCGACGCGTTCGAGCTCGGCGGCGAGGTCCTCCAGGACGTCGCCGACGGCGCCGGCGTGCAGTTCGTCGAGGTAGTAGATGGCGTTGCGTGCCTCGTCGGCGGGTTCGGGCCGTACGACGCGCAGCTCGTCGGTCTGCCAGATGAGGTCGATGTTCTCGGCGAGCCGCAGGTCGTGCCGGCGCCGGTCGGATGCGACCACGGGGCTTTCGAGCAGTTCGGCAATGCGCCGCAGCTTGTTCAGTACGGAGCGCCGGGCGGCCTCGGTGGGGTGCGCGGTGAACACGGGGCGGACGTTGAGGTTCTTGACCGTCTCGCGCAGGTGCTGGGGGTCGGCGTCCTTGAGCCGGTCCGCGGTGCGGGCCAGGAGGCCGCCCTCGGCGGCGCGCCGCTCGCGCATCTCGTGGCCGCGGTGCACCTGCTCGGTGACGTTGGCCAGGTGGAAGTAGGTGGAGAACGCGCGGACGAGCTTGGCCGCGGTCTCCAGGTCGGTGTCGCCCAGCAGCTCTGCTGCGGCCTCGCCGTCGCTGCGCGTGAGCGCGCGGACCTTCTCCACGAGTTCGAGCAGGTCAGGGCCTTCCTGGCGGACGATGGTCTCGCCCAGGAGGTCGCCCAGTCGGCGGATGTCGGCTCGCAGTTCGGCGTTGGCCGTGGGGTTCTGGTCGGCACTGCTCACAGGTGCGGCTCCTTGCAGTGTTTGAGCACGTCTGGAGGGGTACTGGAGGCTGCGGACCGCGCTGTCCGACGAGACCCAGGATAGGTGTCCATTTCCCTGGCGTTGTCCACAGGTCTCTTGCCGCGAGGCTCCTCACTGCCATACTTACGATGCCGTAGGTTACGCATCCGTATCCCGGCCCTCACCGTGCATCTCTCACCCCCCAGGGGACCCCAAAATGACGACAAGCCCCGACCTGCTCGATGACACCCCGAAGCCGCCCGCCACCGACGCTCCCTCCGCGACCCTCGGTGGCGACAGCAAGAGGTCCATCGAACAGCTCACCCTGCTGCTCTTCATCACGGTTCCCTTCATCGCCCTGCTGGCCGCGGTGCCGCTGGCCTGGGGCTGGGGTGTGAGCTGGCTGGATCTGGGTCTGCTGGTGGCGATGTACTACATCGGCTGCCACGGCATCACGATCGGCTTCCACCGCTACTTCACGCACGGCGCCTTCAAGGCCAAGCGTCCCCTGCGGATCGCCCTGGCGATCATGGGATCGCTGGCGGTGGAGGGGCCGCTGGTGCGCTGGGTGGCCGACCACCGCAAGCACCACAAGTTCTCGGACGCCGAGGGCGACCCGCACTCGCCGTGGCGGTTCGGCGAGACGCTGCCGGCGCTGATGAAGGGCCTGTGGTGGGCCCACATCGCGTGGATGTTCGACGAGGAGCGCACGCCGCAGGCCAAGTACGCCCCGGACCTGATCAAGGACAAGGCCCTGGTGCGGATCTCCCGCGACTTCATCTTCTGGACCATGCTCTCGCTCGCCATCCCGCCGATCGTGGGCGGTCTGGTGACGATGTCGTGGTGGGGCGCGTTCACCGCCTTCTTCTGGGGCTCGCTGGTCCGCGTGGCGCTGCTGCACCACGTGACCTGGTCGATCAACTCGATCTGCCACGCGGTCGGCAAGCGCCCCTTCAAGTCGCGTGACCGCTCGGGCAACGTGTGGTGGCTCGCGGTGCTGTCGTGCGGCGAGTCCTGGCACAACCTGCACCACGCGGACCCGACCTGTGCACGTCACGGCGTGCTGCGCGGCCAGCTCGACTCCAGCGCGCGCCTGATCCGCTGGTTCGAGAAGCTCGGCTGGGCCTATGACGTCCGGTGGCCCAGTGCGTCCCGTATCGACGCCCGGCGCAAGGGCGAGCCCGTAGACGCGGCATGATTGACGACGTGGCGATCGACGGCGGCAGCAGCGGTACGGAGAAGAACCGGACATCCAGGCGGGCCCGGCGGGTGCGGATGACCGGGGCGCAGCGTCGCGAGCAGCTGCTGGACATCGGTCGCACCCTGTTCGCCGAGAAGGGCTTCGAGGGCACGTCGGTCGAGGAGATCGCGGCGAAGGCCGGCGTCTCCAAGCCGGTGGTCTACGAGCACTTCGGCGGCAAGGAGGGGCTGTACGCAGTGGTGGTCGACCGCGAGATGCGTCAACTGCTCGACATGGTGACCGGCGCACTGACCGCCGGTCACCCGCGTGAGCTGCTGGAACAGGCGGCCTTTGCCCTGCTCGACTACATCGAGACCTACACGGACGGGTTCCGCATTCTGGTGCGGGACTCCCCCGTGGCCCAGTCGACGGGCACGTTCGCCTCGCTCATCAGCGACATCGCCACCCAGGTCGAGGACATCCTGGGGATGGAGTTCAAGAACCGGGGGTTCGACCCGAAGCTGGCTCCGCTCTACGCCCAGGCACTGGTGGGCATGGTGGCGCTGACGGGTCAGTGGTGGCTGGATGCGCGCCGCCCCAAGAAGGCCGAGGTCGCCGCGCATCTGGTGAATCTTGCTTGGCATGGACTTGACGGTCTGGAGCCGAAGCCGCGGTTGATAGGGCACCGGAAGAGCTGATCCGCCCGCCCGTATCCGCGCTGCCCCGAATCCCCCGCCTGACATCCGCCCGGCCTTCGATCACGCCGAAGAGCTGATCCGTACGCCCCGTCGCCCCGTCATCGGACAGGGTGACGGGGCGCCGCGGTTTTATCGGGTGACCGGCTGAAGAAACTCCAGCCGGTTGCCGACGGGGTCCTCGGAGTAGAAGCGCCGGTGGCCGGGGAGCGCGTCGTCCCAGACCACCGCCGCGCCGTGCTTCTCCAGGCGCGCGGCGTACGCCTCGATGTCCGACACCCGCAGACCGGGATGGGCCTTGCGGGCAGGGCGGAAGTCCGCCTCGATGCCCAGGTGCAGCTGGACGGCGCCCCGTGCGAACCAGCAGCCGCCGCGGGCGGCGAGCACCGGCGGCTTGGGGATCTCCGTCATGCCGAGGACATCCCCGTAGTAGGTGCGCAGTGCGTCCTCGGAGCCGGGCGGCGCGGCCAGTTGGACATGGTCGACGGCGGTGAGCATCAGAGAGCCTTCCGGGCGACGGCGAAGATGCGGCGGAAGGGAAACACCGTGCCGTGCGGGCCCGGCGGGTAGGCCTTGCGGAGCAGGTCGCGGTACTGGGCAAGGAATTCATGAGTGGCGTTCGCGTCATCGGCGAGCTCGGTGAGGACCGGCCGCAGGGCGGTGCCCTTGACCCAGTCCAGGACCGGGTCCTCCCCGGCGAGGAGTTGGAAGTAGGTCGTCTCCCAGGTGTCGGTCTCACAGCCGAGGTCGGCCAGTCGCGCGAGATAGTCGGCCGGCTCCAGGATGTGGACGAAGCGCCGTCCGTGGTCGCCGAGCCGGCTGTGCCACTGCGGGGTGTCGCAGAGTTCGCCGAGCAGGGCGTGGCTGGGCGAGGTGAAGTTGCCGGGGACCTGGAAGGCGAGGGTGCCGCCGGGGTTCAGTCCGTCGATCCAGCGCGGAAACGACTCGGGATGGTTGGGCACCCATTGCAGTGCGGCATTGGAGACGATCAGGTCGTACGGCTCCTCGGGAATCCAGTGCGCCGCGTCCGCGGGCCGGAAGTCCAGCCAGCCGCCGCCGGCGGTGGTGCCGGCGTGGTCCTTCTCCGCCAGGGCGAGCATCTCGGGCGACAGGTCGAAGCCCGTGATGTGGGCGTCGGGCCAGCGGTCGGCGAGCAGTGTGGTGACATTGCCGGGTCCGCATCCGACGTCCGCGATGCGGGCGGGCCTGCCGTCGCCCCGGGGCAGGTCGGGTATACGGGCGAGGAGATCCAGGAACGGGCGGGTGCGATGCCCGGAGTGGCGAAGGTACTGGTGCGGATCCCACGTTGGTGCGGAATGCATGATCGAGCCCCCTTGCTGGAACGGTGTGCCGAACCGGAACTGAGGTCCGGCCCGACCATGCCCAATCGTCCAGCAGATTATATCTTGACGTCAAGAGACTTCACATCGACAGACCCTCTACACTGATCGACATGGAGGACGAGGTCGATCGACTGGTCGCAGCATGGCGCCGTGAGCGCCCGGACCTCGACGTGGAACCGCTCGAGGTCCTCAGTCGCGTCTCCAGGCTCGCCCGCCACCTCGACCGCGCCCGCCGGCTCGCCTTCTCCGAGCACCAGCTGGAGCCGTGGGAGTTCGACGTTCTCACCTCGCTGCGGCGCGCGGGCGCCCCGTACCAGCTCTCGCCCGGGCAGTTGCTCACCCAGACCCTGGTCACCTCGGGCACGATGACCAATCGCATCGACAGGCTGGCCAAGAAAGACCTGGTGGAGCGGCTTCCGGACCCCAGCGACCGGCGTGGGGTGCTGGTGCGGCTGACCCCCGAGGGGCGGGACCGGGCGGACCAGGCGCTCGCCGGGCTGCTTGCCCAGGAGCGGGCGATCCTCGCCGAACTCTCCCGGTCCCAGCGCGGGGAACTGGCCGCTCTGCTACGCCAGTTGACCGCCCCGTTCGACAACATCCCCGGCTAGCTCGGCCGGGCCGACCCCGGCCCGGCGGGCGAGGGCGACCGCGGCGAGCGTCGAGTGCACCCCGAGCTTCCCGAGGACGTTCTGCATATGCGTCCGGACGGTGTGCGGTGACAGAAAGAGGCGCTCGGCGACGGCTTTGCGCCCCAGGCCCGCGACCATGCACCGCAGCACTTCCCGCTCGCGCGGGGTGAGGGACTCGACGAGCCGCTCGCTCTCGGTGCGGTGCTTGCGGGCCGCGGTCAGCTCGCGCAGCACGCCGGTGAGCAGCGCGGGCGGCAGATGCGTCTCGTCCCGCAGGACGCCCCGGATCACCGCGAGCAGCCGCTGGAGCGAGCAGTCCTTGGCCACCCAGCCCGAGGCGCCGGCCTGTAGCGCGAGTGCGGCGCGGCGCGGGTCGTCCTTCTCGGCGAGCACGACGCTGCGGACGGACGACTGGCCCGAACGGACGCCCGCGACCAGGGAGATGCCGTCGACGAGGCCCTCCTCGCCGTCGTCCGACACGGCGCGCGGCGCGACGACAGCGTGGGTGCCGGGGCGGTTCGGGACCGCGGACGTGCCGAGGTCGGCGTCGACGAGCATGACGTCGAACCTGCGGCCCTCGGACGCGGCGCGCTCCAGACATCGCAGCGCCGCGGGGCCGCTGCCGGCCGCGGAGACGTCGACGTCGGGCTCGGCCGCGAGGGCGGCAGCGAGCGACTCGGCGAAGATGCGGTGGTCGTCCACCACCAGGACCCGGATACGAACCACAGACACCCCCAGGTTCGGAGGACGGACCGGCGCGGGTACGGCGCCCGGAAAGGAGGGGTGGTACAGCGGTTGCTCGGCCGCCGCCGTGCTGTGACTGTTACCCCGCCCCGGGCGTCGTACCCGACTGTCTCGCCCCCTGATCAACACCGGCCCCCACCGGTGCTGAGCATCAGCGTACGGGCGGGGGGCCGGAGGGGAAGGTTATTTGCAGAACTGATGGCTCACCCTGTGCAGGGTGAGCCGGATGTTTCGTCGTGAGACAGAAGTCGACGCAGTTCGGCGCGGACTGCCCGGTTCACGGCCCCGGGCGGCAGAGATCCTGCTGGCGCAGGACATGGGGGCGTGAGGAGGCACTCTCCGGAACGGGGGGCGGAGCGTGCGCGCGGATGCGCGCCGGGGCGCGGGCGGTGACGGGCGGCCTTCCGGACGCAAAGGGCGGACGCATGGTCGTGTGGCACATGCGCGGCCCGGTCCACCGGGACCCGCGGGCCCGTCCGCCGGTGCCTGCCCGACCCGTCCGCCGAACACTCGCGAAGCCCGTCCGCCGACGCCTCCACGACCCCGCCCGCCCGCTGTCTCGGGACCGGTGTCAGGACAGCCGCCGTGCGCCTCTCGACGGTGTGGTCGAGAAGATCCTCGGCTGCTTCCACGACGCCGAAGTGAACGCCTCCTGGACCGACTTCGTCAGCGCGGGCGTCAGTGCGACGTCGGTGAGGACGATCGCCGATCCGCCGAAGCCGCCGCCGGTCATGCGCGCGCCGAGCGCGCCCGCTGCCAGTGCTGTGTCGACGACGAGGTCCAGTTCGGGGCAGGAGATGCGGAAGTCGTCGCGCAGTGAGGCGTGGCCCTCGGTGAGGACGGGGCCCGTGGCGCGGATGTCGCCCGCTTCCAGGTGGGCGATGACCCGTTCCACCCGGTGGTTCTCCGTGACGATGTGCCTGGCCAGCGCACGGATCTCGGGGTCGGGCAGCCGGTCGAGGGCCTCGGGGAGCGCATGGTGGGCGATGTCCCGGAGCGCGGGCACGCCCAGGGTCGCGGCCGCCGCTTCGCAGCCGGCGCGGCGTTTGCCGTACTCCCCGTCGCTGTGGGCGTGTTGGACGCGGGTGTCGACGACGAGGAGTTCGAGGCCCTGTCCGGCCAGGTCGAGCGGTATCTGGCGCTGGGACAGGTCGCGGGTGTCCAGGTGCAGTGCGTGGCCCTCGGTGCAGCACGCCGACGCCGTCTGGTCCATGATTCCGGTCGGCGCCCCGACGTACATGTTCTCGGCGCGCTGGCACAGCCGCGCCACCTGGCTGCGCTCCAGGCCCAGTTCGTAGAGGTCGTTCAGGGCCAGTGCGGTGACGACTTCCAGTGCCGCGGAGGACGACAGGCCCGCCCCCGTGGGTACGGTCGACTCGTAGTGGATGTCCGCGCCGCCGACCGCGTGGCCGGCTTCGCGCAGCGCCCATACGACGCCGGCGGGGTAGTCGGTCCAGCCCCGTGGCCCGTGTCCGGGGGCGAGGTCGGTGACGCGCAGTGCGGTGGCATCGCCCGGGACGTCCGCCGAGTGCAGCCGCAGGACGCCGTCGTCGCGCCGGGACACCGTCGCGACCGTGGTGTGCGGCAGCGCGAAAGGCATCACGAAACCGTCGTTGTAGTCGGTGTGTTCACCGATCAGATTGACCCGCCCCGGCGCCGCCCACACACCATCGCTCATGAAACGTTCTCCCTCTCCCGGGCAAAGGCCCACGCGTCCGACACGATGCCCGCGAGGTCGGCGCGGGACGGCTGCCAGCCCAGGCGCTCGCGCGCGGTCCGCGCCGATGCGACCAGCACCGCCGGGTCGCCGCCGCGCCGCGGGGCCACGACCTCCGGCACCGGGTGTCCGGTGACGCGGCGGACGGTGTCGACGACCTCGCGCACCGAGAACCCGTTGCCGTTGCCGAGGTTGCAGATCAGGTGTTCGCCGGGTGCCGCGGCGTCCAGCGCCAGCAGATGGGCCTCGGCGAGGTCCGCGACATGGATGTAGTCCCGTACACAGGTGCCGTCGGGGGTCGGGTAGTCGTCGCCGAACACGGAGATCGACTCGCGCCGGCCGAGCGCGACCTGGAGGACCAGCGGGATGAGGTGCGACTCGGGGTCGTGGAGCTCGCCGCAGGAGCCGTACGCCCCGGCCACGTTGAAGTAGCGCAGGGAGACCGCGGCGAGTCCGTGGGCCGCCGCCTCGCCGGTGATCATGTGGTCGACGGCGAGCTTGGAGGCGCCGTACGGGCTGGTCGGCGCGGTCGGGTCGGTCTCGGTGATCGGCGTGGAGACCGGCTCGCCGTAGGTGGCCGCGGTGGAGGAGAAGACGAGCGTGCGCACTCCTGCGGACCGCATCGCCGCAAGCAGCGCCATCGTGCCGCCGACGTTGTTGTCCCAGTACTTCTCGGGCTTCAGCACCGACTCGCCGACCTGCGAGAACGCCGCGAAGTGCAGCACCGCGTCGAAGGAGTCGTCCAGCCACTTGGCGGCGTCGCGGATGTCGCCCTCGACGAAGACGGCGCCCGCCGGGACGCCCTCCCGGAAGCCGGTCGACAGGTTGTCGAGGACGGTGACCTCGTGCCCCGCCTCCAGCAGGTGCTGCGCCACCACGCTGCCGACGTATCCGGCTCCGCCCGTCACCAGGTACTTGCTCACTCGCTCGCTACCTTTCGCAGTCGTTCGGCCGCGGTTTCCGGCGGCACGTCGTTGATGAACACGCTCATTCCGGACTCGGAACCGGCGAGGAACTTCAGCTTGCCGGACGTGCGTCGGATGGTGAAAAGCTCGAGATGGAGCCCGAAGTCGTCCCGTCCGGGGTCGTTGAACGGTGCCTGGTGCCAGGCCGCGATGTACGGCGTCGGCGGCTCGCCCTCGCCGAAGATCCGGTCGAAGCGCCTCAACAGTTCCAGATACATCTGTGGGAACTCTGTGCGTGCCGCGTCGTCGAGGGCCCGCAGGTCCGGCACGCGTCTGCGGGGGTAGAGGTGGACCTCGTAGGGCCAGTGCGCGGCGTAGGGCACGAGGGCGACCCAGTGGTCACCGGTGAGGACGACCCGTGTGCCGTCGGCGAGTTCACGCTCCACGATGTCGTCGAAGAGGTTACGGCCCGTTGCCTCGCGGTGTTCGGCGGCCGAGCGCAGCATGAGCTCGGTGCGCGGGGTGACGAAGGGGTATCCGTAGATCTGGCCGTGCGGGTGGCCGAGGGTGACGCCGATCTCGGCGCCCCGGTTCTCGAAGCAGAAGACCTGTTCCACCTGCGGGAGTTCGGCGAGTTCGGCGGTGCGGTCGGTCCAGGCCTCCAGCACGAGGCCCGCCTGGTCCTCGTCGAGGTCGGCGAAGGACGCGTCGTGGTCGGAGGTGAAGCAGACGACTTCGCAGCGGCCGGAGCCGCCGGCGAGTGAGGGGAAGCGGTTCTCGAAGACGACGACGTCGTAGTCGGACGCCGGGATCTCACTGAGACGGCCGTCGCGTGAGGGGCACAGCGGACACTCGTCGGCCGGCGGGTGGTAGGTGCGGCCCTGGCGGTGCGAGGCGACGGCGACCGAGTCACCGAGCAGGGGGTCCCGGCGGATCTCGGCGCTGGTGGCCACAGGATCGAGCGGGCGCCGGTCGACCCCGTCCCGCACGGTGTCGTCCCGGGAGTCGAAGTAGAGCAGCTCACGACCGTCGGCAAGCCGGGTCGACGTCTTCTTCACCGTGGCACTCCCTCACCCTCCCAAACAGAACCGCACATAACAAATCACAAGCCAACAGGCCCCGTCAATGGACATGCAGCATGCACCTACCTCGGACATTTCCACCAGCTCGATCACGATCGAACAAAGAACACCAACAAAACTGTTCAGTTATTGAACACGGACGCGTAGGTTCCGCAGGGTTCAGTTCGCGCGACGAAGCGAGTACTTCATGCAATACCTGGCCGAAGGGCTTCGGCTCCCCACCAACGGACTCGACTACGCAATCCTGGCGATCTACTTCGCCGTCGTCCTGGGCATCGGCTTCGCCGCGCGGGCGAGCGTCAAGACCAGTCTCGACTTCTTCCTCTCCGGCCGCTCGCTGCCCGCCTGGGTCACCGGCCTGGCCTTCGTCGCCGCCAACCTGGGCGCCACCGAGATCCTCGGCATGGCCGCCACCGGCGCGCAGTACGGCGTCGCCGTCGTGCACTGGTACTGGATCGGCGCCATCCCGGCGATGGTCTTCCTGGGCCTGGTGATGATGCCGTTCTACTACGGCTCCAAGGTCCGGTCGGTCCCCGAGTTCCTGCTCCAGCGGTTCGACAAATCCGCACACCTGCTGAGCTCGGTCCTCTTCGCCTTCGCCGCGATCCTGATCGCCGGCGTCAACCTCTACGCCCTGTCGATCGTGGTGGAGGCGCTGCTGGGCTGGCCGCAGTGGGTCTCGATCGTCGTCGCCGGATTCTTCGTCCTCGCGTACATCACGGTCGGCGGGCTCTCCTCGGCGATCTACAACGAGGTCCTCCAGTTCTTCGTCATCCTCGCCGCGCTCATACCCTTGACCTTCCTCGGCCTGAAGCGCGTCGGTGGCTGGGACGGTCTGAGCGACTCGCTCACCGCGAGCCACGGCGACGCCTTCCTCACCGCGTGGGGCGGCACGGGCATCGGCGATCCCAATCCGCTCGGCGCCAACTGGCTCACCATCGTCCTCGGCCTCGGCTTCGTTCTCTCCTTCGGCTACTGGACCACCAACTTCGCCGAGGTCCAGCGGGCCCTGTCCGCGAAGAACCTGAACGCCGCCAAGCGCACCCCGCTGATCGCCGCCTTCCCGAAGATCTTCATCGTCTTCCTGGTGATGATCCCGGGCCTGGTCGCCGCCGTCCTCGTACCGAAGATCGGCACGGCGGGCTCCGACCTCACCTACAACGACGCCATCCCGCTGCTGATGCAGGAGCTGCTGCCCAACGGCGTGCTCGGCATCGCGGTGACCGGACTGCTCGCCGCCTTCATGGCCGGCATGGCGGCGAACGTCTCGTCCTTCAACACCGTGTTCACGTACGACATCTGGGCGAAGTACGTGAAGCAGGGCCGCGAGGACCGCTACTACCTGCGCTTCGGCCGGCTGATCACGGCGTTCGGCGTGCTGTGCTCCATCGGCACCGCCTTCCTCGCCTCCAGCTTCAGCAACATCATGGGCTACCTCCAGACGCTGTTCTCGTTCTTCAACGTCCCGATGTTCGTGGTCTTCATCATCGGCATGTTCTGGAAGCGGGCCTCGATGAAGTCCGGCGCCTGGGGCCTCTTCGCGGGCACCTCGGCCGCGATGGTCAACTACTTCTGGATCTACAAGCAGGGCGTCATCGACATCCCGACCGACCAGGGCGCCAACTTCGTCTCCGCGATCGTCGCCTTCGTCGCCGGCGCGCTCGTGATGGTGGTCGTCACGCTGTTCACCGCGCCGAAGCCCGAGGCCGAACTGGCCGGTCTGGTCTACGGAACGACCTCACCGGGCATGGAGGAGGCGCCGGACGAGGGCGACAGCGTCTGGTACCGCAGGCCCGCCCTGCTGGGCTGGGGCGCAATCGTCCTCGCCGCCGCCTGCTACATCCCCTTCTCCTTCTGACCCGATCGGAGGCACCCCCACATGTCCGAACTGCAGCGTGAAGTCTCCGAGCTGGAGCGCAAGTCCGCCACCGCGGCCCGCCTCTTCGACATCCGGCTCATCATCGGCGGCCTGTTCACCCTCTACGGGATCATCGTCACGATCGCCGGGATCCTCGCGTCCGACGCGGATCTCAAGAAGGCCGAGGGCGTCAACATCAATCTCTGGACCGGCCTCGGCATGCTCGCCCTGGGGCTGTTCTTCCTCCTCTGGCTGAAGCTTCGCCCCATCGCACCGCCGACCCCGGCCGAGGACGCCTGAGCCGAGGACGCCCGGGCTACTGCTCCGGTGGAGGCGGCGGGTCGGACAGACCGGCCGCCCCCGGGTAACCGGGCAACGGGCCGGGCGGCGAGGCGATCGCCGCCCGGTCCAGCAGTCCGGTACGGGCCGCGAGCGCGGCCGCCTCCAGCCGGGAGCCCACCCCCAGCTTCATCAGCACCCGCTGCACATGGGTACGGGCCGTGCTCGGCGCGATGCCCATACCGGCCGCGATCAGCCGGGTGTCCTCGCCCTCCGCCACCCTGACCAGCACCTCGACCTCGCGCGGGGTGAGCAGTTGCAGCAGCCGCTGCCCCTCGTCGTCCGGCTGGACCGCGGGGTTGAGCAGTTCGGCGAAGGCGCCCTGGAGCAGTTGCGGGGCCACCACCGCCTCGCCCGCCCGCGCCTTGACCATGGCGCGCTCCACGCCCTCGATGCGCTCGTCGTGGCGCACATAACCCGAGGCGCCGGCGGCGAAGGCCGCGGCGATTCCGCGGGGGCTCGGCACCGGGCCCAGCACCACCACCGCCACTTGGGGCCGCTCCCGTTTGATCTTCACGATCGGGTCGAACGCGCCCGGCTCGGCCGGTGTCGCGGTGCCCAGCAGACATACCTCGGGCGCCCTGCTGACGACGAGATCGGCGGCGCCTGCCGCGGGAGCCGCGGCCGCGAGCACCCGGTGTCCCCGCAGCTTCAGGGCCGAGGCGAGCGCCTCCGCGAGCAGTCGGTGATCGTCCAGCACCATGAGCCGCACGCCCATCGAGCAACCCCCATCCCCCGCCGCGGATGACCCCCCGGCCTTCTGACCCGGCAAGCTACACGCTTGTTCGACTTTGCGCGCCCCTAACTCGGCAGAAGCCCCCCAAGGTGCCGAATTCTTCGCCAAACGGGGCTACTTGTGACCAGGGCCCGGCACATCGGTTCTCCGATGTGCCGGGCCCTTGATCATGTGCGGTCGCCGGACGGCGGGCGACGGGGTGGTGCGATCAGTCCGCCGTGCTGAAGGCGACCGCCAGGTACTTCTTGCCGAACGACGACGAGGTCGAGGACGGCTTGCTCATCAGGGTGGCGCCGATGTAGAACCGCCCGTTCGCGTACCGGTAGTCGGCGCTGTCGGCGACGAAGCTGGTCTCCGCCTCACGCACCGACTTGTCGGAGGGGTTCTCCATCAGCACCGTCTGCTTGAAGGTGGCGCCGTCGATGCTGACGACCTGGCCGCCCTTGTCGTACGGAGGCCACTTGTACGCGATCAGGTTTCCGCCGTCCATGCGCAGCGGGAACATCGTGTACCGGTCGCCCGCGTCCGCGCGGTCGCTGGTCGGCTTTCCGGTGGCGAGGTCGAAGGAGACGATCTCGTTGGTGTCGCCGTACTCCCCCGTGCCCTCGTGGTCGGCGGTCGGCAGATAGATCCGCCCGTTGCCCACCGTGACCTTCGTGCAGGACTCGACCTCCGTGGAGCGGCAGCGCGCCTGGAACTTGTCGCCGGTCGCGGAGATCTTGGTCTTGAGGACACCCTTCTCGTCGACCGAGAAGAAGTCCGAGATGCCGAACGAACCGGTGTCGCCGACGTCGGCGGCGACCACCAGCGGCTTGGAGTTGACGATGCTCGCCCACTCCACGCCGGCGGGCATCTTGAACGAGAACAGCGGGGTGCCGTTGTCCGGGTTCACGCCCTGGATGACGACCTGCCGGTTGTCGTAGGAGCCGCACTTGCGGACCGCGACGATCGCCGCGCCGCCGCCGTAGCCCATGTCGTAGCAGCCGTCGGCGCCGATGTCGGGCTTCCAGCGGATGGCGCCGGTGTTGATGTCGAAGGCGGCGCCGCCGTCGGTGCCGCCCACGGCGACCGTGGTCCCGCTCTGGGTGACCTCGGTGAACTTGGCCTTGCCGTCACCGCTCTGGGTGCCGGTGACGGACTTGTGCCACTTCAGCGTGCCGGTGTTGAGGTCGACGACGCCGACCTCGGTGCACGGCTCGTAGTTCCGCGGCGGCTTGCGCTTGGCGGCCTCGAAGACGATGCCGACCTTGTTGTCCGTGGACTGGTGGCGGGAGGTGGCACAGACCTGGCCGGGCAGCGGCAGGGTCCACAGCGGGGTGCCCTTGGCGGCGTCGTAGCCGACGATCGAGTTCACACCGGGCTTGACGAAGGCCTTGTCGGTGACCCAGGCGCCCTTGACGTTGGTGAGGTCGGTGCGGGCCGGCTCCGGCAGCTGGAAGGCGACCTTGGAGTTGACGTTCGCCGGCGCCTTCTCCTTGCCGGGTCCGTCGGCCGCCTTGCCACCGGTGGCCCCGGTGGTGCCCTCCGACGAGCCGCCGGAGCTGTTCTTCGCCTCGTCCTTCTTGCTCTCGCCGTCGTCCTTGGTGGAGGCGAACCAGACGCCACCGCCGACGATCAGCAGCACCGCGACGGCCGCCGCGATGATGATCTGCATCTGGGTGTTCAGCTTCTTGCCGCCACCGCCGCCCGGCTGCGGCGGCATGTACTGCGGCTGCACGGGCTGCGTCGGGTACCCGTAGCCGGGCTGGGTGGGCGGCTGCTGTCCCGGCGGGGTCTGCGGATAGCCGTAGCCGGGCGCCTGGCCCGGGGCCTGCGGATAGCCGTAGCCGGGCTGTCCGGGCGGCGGCGCCTGCGGCGGTCCGCCGGCCGGCGGGGTCTGCGGATAGCCGTACGAGGGATCCTGCGGCGGCGGGGTCGGAGCCCCGAAGCCTCCGGCCGGAGGCTCCTGGGGCGCGCCGAACCCTCCCCCCTGCGGGGGCTGGTTCGGCGGCGGCGGCGGTGGCGGCTGCGTCATGGCGTGCGTACCTCGGATGAAAGGGGATGCGGGGCGGCGGTCGGGTGCTCGGACGCGGTCACTTGCCGAAGGCCATCATGGTCTTCGTCTCCTTCTCCTCGGCGTCGTTGCTCGCGCTGACCCGGCCGGCGGCGAGGAAGAACCTGCCGTCGGCGTAGACCATGTGCGGGGAGTAGAAGGTGTTCTCGATCTCCGCGGTCGACTCCGGGTGCTGGAGCAGGACCTTCGGGGCACCGCCGGTCGGAGCGATCGAGGCGATGGCACCGCCGGCGTCGTAGGACGCCTCCCGGTAGACGATGACGTTGCCGCCCTCCATCTTCAGCGGCGTCATCTGGCTGTCACCGCCCGAGGGCGAGCGCCACTTGGCCTTGCCGGTGTCCAGGTTGAACGCGACGACCTCGTTGGCCTTGCCGGCCTGTGCGGGCTCGGTGGCCATGTAGAAGGTACTGACGTCGGCGGCGACACCGGTGCAGCCCTCGAGGTTCTGGCCGAAGACCACGAACGAACCGCCGCAGCGGGGCTGGAACTTGTCCTTGCCGCCGTCGATCTGCGAGCGCGGAGTGCCGTTGTCCTTGAGCGCGACGATGGACCACTTCTTCGGCTCGCGCTGGGTGAGCGAGATGACGAGCGGGCTGGTGGAGTAGACCTTGTCGATCTCCCAGCCGACGGGCGCGTTGTACGTCCACTTCGGCTTGCCGGTGGCCGGGTCGACCTCCGACAGCTGGTGCTTGGGCTTGTTGTAGTCCGAGGTGGGGCAGCTGGCGGCGGCGATCAGCTTGGGGCCACCGGCGAAGGCGAACGGCTTGCAGCCGCTGCTCGGGCCCTGGAAGATCTGCTTTCCGTCGGCCATCGAGAAGCCGTAGGAGTTGCCGGTGCCGCCCGCGGCGAGGGTGTTGCCGCTGATCGACAGGGTGAAGTCGGACAGGCCCCCGAAACCGCTGACCTTCGGGATGGACTTCTTCCAGCCCGCCTTACCGGTCTTGAGGTCGATCATCTGCAGGTTGAGGCACTTGGCCTTCTCGGTGAGACCGTCCTTGACGCCGATGACGATCCGGCCGTCGGTGGTGGTCTGCGCGGGCGCCGAGCACACCTCGGCCGGCAGCGGCAGCGTCCACTTCTTCTTGCCGTCGGTCGCCGAGTAGCCGACGACCTCCTTGTACATGGCCTTGACGACGGTGTCGCCGGCCACCCACGGGCCGAAGGTCTCCGAGCCGTTGCGGGGCAGGTCGACGTCGTTCTTCGTAAGGAAGAGGACCTTGGCCTCGCCCGGCTTGCGCCCGGCGTTGAGGTCGTCGTTGCCTTCCTCGCCGGTGCCGTTGCCGTCGCCCTGGTCAAGGGACTCGGAGGTGGACGGCTTCGGGTCGTCGCTCTTGCTGACGTTCTTCTGCTTGTCGTCCTTGTCGTCGCCGCTCAGGGCGAACCAGGTACCGCCGCCGATCACCAGGAGCCCGGCGACCGCCGCGCCGATGATGACACCGGGCTTGCCCTTGAAGAAGCCTCCGCCGCCGTTGCCGGGCGGGGTGGGCGTACCCGGGTACTGCGGCTGGGTCGGGTAGCCGCCGTAGGGACCGGGCTGCTGGCTGTAGGGCCCCGCCTGCTGGTTGTACGGTCCGGGCTGCTGGTTGTACGGACCCGGCTGCCCCGGAGGCTGCTGCGGGTAGCCGTAACCGGATGCACCGGCGGGCGGCTGCTGCGGGTAGCCGTAGCCGGGCGCACCGGCGGGCGGGCCCTGCGGCGGCTGCGCCGGGGGCTGCGGGGCGCCGTACGGCGGCTGGTTGGGCGGCTGGTTCGGCGGCTGCGGCGGCTGGTTGGGCGGCGGCGGCTGTGTCATGAGTGTCTACCTCTGAAAGGGGAGTTGGGAGAAGGGAATGGGGATGTCCGAAGGACTCGAATGACTCAGAACGCGGTCACTTGCCAAAGGCCATCATCGTTTTCGTCTCCCTCTCTTCCGCGTCGTCGAGGCCGTTGATGCGGGTGGCGGTGAGGAAGAACCGGCCGTCCGCGTACGCCGTCCGCGCTTCCGGGAAGCCGGACTCGTTCTCGACGTTCGACAACTGGTGCTTCAGCACGACGTGTCGTGAACCGCCACCGGCGGGGATGGTCGCGACGGCACCGGCGATGGTGTAGGTCGGAGCGATGTAGACCACGACGCTGCCGTCCTCGACGGTCACCGGCGTCATGGTGCGGCCCTCTCCTGCCGGTGAGCGCCAGGCGGGCCTGCCGGTGTCCAGCCCGAACGCCACCACGCTGTTGGTGTCGGTCGGCTTCGTGGCCAGGTAGAGGGCGGACGCGTCGGCGGCGACGCCGGTGCACCACCCCTGGATGTCCCCGCGGAAGGCGAGTTGGGCGCTGGTGCAGCCGGCCTCGAACTCCTCCTTGCCGAGCTGGAGTTGTGAGCGCAGTTTTCCGGAGTCCGTCAGGGCGATCACCCGGCGCTCGGTCTTCTCGCCGGTTTCGTCGAGCTGGCGCTTCAGGGCGACGACTGCCGGGGCCACCGAGTAGACCTTATCGACCTCCCATTCCGCGGGGAGCGCGTACGTCCATCTCGCCTTGCCGCTGGCCGGGTCGACGTCCTGGATCTCCTGCTTGACCTTCTCGGCATCGGTGGTGGGGCAGTCGGCGGCTGCGATCAGCCGGTTGACGCCGCCGGCGAAGCCATAGGGCAGACAGCGGGACGCCTGCCTGCCGAACAGCTGCCTGCCGTCGCTCACGCTGAAGCCGTAGGAGGTCTCGAGGCCGGCCGCGGTGACCGTGTTCCCGCCGATGGCGAGAATGAGGTCGGTGAAGCCGGTCAGCTGCTTGGGCTTGGGGACCGGGGTCTTCCAGCCCGCCTTGCCGGTCTTCGTGTCGATCATCTGAAGGACGTTGCAGCTGGCCCCCTCGGAGGGGCTGCTCCTTACGCCGACGACGATCTTTCCTTCGGCCGAGGCCTGTGGGGCGGCCAGGCACACATCGGTGCCGAGCTGCACGCTCCACTTCTTGCTGCCGTCGGTCACCGAGTACCCGGCGACCTCGCGGTACATCGCCTTGACGAGCGTGTCGCCCTGAATCCAGGGTCCGAAGATGTCGGCGCCGTTGCCCGGCACGTCGACGTCGTTCTTCCCCAGGAACAACACCTTCGCCTCACCAGGCCTGCGCCCGGCGTTGAGCTGGGCCCGGCCGGCGTCCGCGCTCCGCTGGGCGGCCGGCGCTGACGGCTTCGGGCCGCCATCACTCCGGCCGGCTCCCGCCCTGTCGTCCCTGCCGTCACCGCTGAGCGCGAACCAGGTACCGCCGCCGATCACCAGCAGCCCGGCGACCACCGCGCCGACGACGGCACCGGACTTGCCGGTGAAGAAACCGCCGCCGCCGCTGCCGGGCGGGGTGGGCGCACCGGCGGGCTGCGGCTGCGTGGCATGACCGCCGTACGGACCGGGCGCCTGGTTGTACGGTCCCGGCTGCTCGTCGTACGGCCCCGACGGGGTGTACGACGGCCGGGCCGGCTGAG
This sequence comes from Streptomyces sp. CA-251247, assembly GCF_050952975.1. Classification (NCBI taxonomy): domain Bacteria; kingdom Bacillati; phylum Actinomycetota; class Actinomycetes; order Kitasatosporales; family Streptomycetaceae; genus Streptomyces; species Streptomyces sp. CA-251247. The sequence continues at coordinate 3,480,765 of NZ_CP191861.1, forward strand.
GAGGAACCGCTTGCTGCGCGCCCCCGGGAACGCCGAAGTCCCCGTGCGGCGGTGGCTGCCCGGGCGGCTGAGTCATCTGCACTTCCCCCTTGTGCGGTCCTGCTGCCCGAGCCGCTCGCCTCGGTGATCCGGCGAGCGTCCTGCTCCGCGAGGAAGCGTTTCGGACATGAAATCCGCTGTCCTGTACCAGTCGAGCGGTGCTTCTTTCTATCACTCAGGGGGTGTCGAACAAGGGGCCGGTCCGCCCCTGTTCCCAAGGGAGGACCGGCCCGTGATGCCGTTGTTACGAGACCTGCACGCGCTCTCTACGCGGACGGGAAAGGCGTTCGGACTACGCGTCGTCGGCCAGCTCCAGCCAGCGCATCTCCAACTCCTCGCGCTCACCGACCAGTTCCCTGAGCTCCGCGTCCAGTTTGGCCACCTTCTCGAAGTCCGTGGCGTTATCGGCGATTTGGGAATGCAGTCGCGTCTCCTTGTCGGAGAGCTTGTCGAGCTGGCGCTCGATCTTCTGGAGCTCCTTCTTCGCGACGCGGGCGTCCCCCGACGTCCTCTCCCTGGCCGCCGGGGCGGGCGCGGCCGACGGGGCCGCGGTCTCGATCATCCTGCGGCGGCGCTCCAGGTACTCCTCGATACCGCGCGGCAGCATCCGCAGCGTGGAGTCGCCGAGCAGCGCGAACGTCCGGTCGGTCGTCCGCTCGATGAAGAACCGGTCGTGGGAGATCACGACCATCGTGCCCGGCCAGCCGTCGAGCAGGTCCTCGAGCTGGGTGAGGGTCTCGATGTCGAGGTCGTTGGTGGGCTCGTCGAGGAAGAGGACGTTCGGCTCGGCCATCAGCAGCCGCAGCAGCTGGAGCCGGCGGCGCTCACCGCCGGACAGGTCCCCCACCGGGGTCCACTGCTTCTCCTTGCCGAAGCCGAACTGCTCGCACAGCTGGCCCGCGGTCATCTCCCGGCCCTTGCCGAGGTCGACCCGGTCGCGGATCTGCTGGACGGCCTCCAGCACGCGCAGCGCCGGCGGAAGCTCGGTGACGTCCTGCGACAGATAGGCCAGCCGGACCGTCTTGCCGACGACGACCCGCCCGGCCGCGGGCTGCTGTTCGCCGTCGCTCACCGCGGCATCGGCCAGCGCGCGCAGCAGCGAGGTCTTGCCCGCGCCGTTGACCCCGACCAGACCGATGCGGTCACCCGGGCCGAGCTGCCAGGTCAGGTGCTTGAGCAGCACCTTCGCACCGGCCTGGACGGTCACGTCCTCCAGGTCGAAGACCGTCTTGCCGAGCCGGGCGCTGGCGAACTTCATCAGCTCGCTGGTGTCCCGCGGCGGCGGCACGTCGGCGATCAGTTCGTTCGCCGCCTCGATGCGGTACCGCGGCTTGGACGTACGGGCGGGGGCGCCCCGCCGCAGCCAGGCCAGTTCCTTGCGCATCAGGTTCTGCCGCTTGGACTCCTCGGTGGCGGCGATGCGCTCGCGCTCGGCGCGGGCGAAGACGTAGTCGCTGTAGCCGCCCTCGTACTCGAACACCGATCCGCGCTGGACGTCCCACATCCGGGTGCAGACCTGGTCGAGGAACCAGCGGTCGTGGGTGACGCAGACGAGGGCCGAGCGCCGGGCCCGCAGGTGCTGCGCCAGCCAGGCGATGCCCTCCACGTCGAGATGGTTGGTCGGCTCGTCGAGGACGATCAGGTCCTGCTCGGCGATGAGCAGCTTGGCCAGCGCGACCCGGCGTCGCTCGCCGCCGGACAGCGGGGCGATGACGGTGTCCAGCCCCTGCGGGAAGCCGGGCATGTCCAGGCCGCCGAACAGTCCGGTGAGCACGTCACGGATCTTGGCGTTGCCCGCCCACTCGTGGTCGGCGAGGTCCCCGATCACCTCGTGCCGCACGGTGGCCTCGGGGTCGAGCGAGTCGTGCTGCGTGAGCACGCCGAGACGCAGGCCGCTGTTCTGGGTGACCCGCCCGGTGTCGGGCTCCTCCAGCTTGGCGAGCATGCGGATCAGCGTCGTCTTGCCGTCGCCGTTGCGGCCGACGACGCCGATGCGATCGCCCTCGGAGACGCCGAGGGAGACTCCGTCGAGCAGGGCACGGGTTCCGTACACCTTGCTGACTGCCTCGACATTGACCAGATTGACGGCCATTTTTCTCCTGTACGGGGGGACGGATCGACGTCCCAGCGTAGTCGCCGTCAGCGACTCCGGTTCCGGCGTCCCGCCCGCTCGACCAGGAACCAGCCGGCGAGCGCCGTCGCGACGGCGGCCGGAGCCGTGACCCGTACGGCGACCAGCACCGCCGACCTGCCCTCCAGCATGCCGCCGAAGCCGACCATGGACAGCCCGAGGACCCCGAAGAGGCACAGCGTGATCCCGAGGGCGGCGACCGGGCCGCCTGACCTGCCGCCCGTGGACGCGGCGGGAGCGGTCGCGGGGGCGCTCGCGGCCGGGCGCTCGAAGGTGCGGAAGGCGGCGACGAGGACCGCGGTCAGCCCGGCGGCCAGGACGAGGCGGACCGGGACCTGCGCCCACCAGGCGCCGGAGGCCGGTTCCGGCAGAGCCACGTCGAGCGCGAGGAAGGCGCCGTAGACGCCGAGCATGGCGGTCAGGTGCCACAGGAACGCCGTCATCGCGATGCCGTTCGCGGCGACGACTCCTCGCCACACCCGGGCACGCTCGGCGAAGCGGGTGCCGGGGCCGCGCAGCAGCTCGACGGCGCCGACGAGCCAGAGCCCGTGGCACAGGAGCGCCAGGGTGGGCGGGGCCATGTTGGAGACCTTCTCGCCGGGCATCCCGACCATGGAGAGGGGGTACGGCCCGTACACGACCAGGGTGACGGCGGCGGCGAGCCCGCCGGCCGCGAGGGCGGCGGGGACGCGGATGCGGCCGTCGGCGCGCAGGAAGCCGAGCTGATGGACGGCGAGCCAGACGAACGCGAAGTTGAGGAACTCGACGAAGGGCACACCGAACGCGAACCGTGCCACGTCGACGGCCACGGCTCCCGCCACGAGCGCCGCGAAGGCGGCCCAGCCGTAGCGCTCGTGCAGCTTCAGCAGGGGCGGGGTGAACGCCACCATCGCGAGGTAGATGCCGATGAACCAGAGCGGCTGGGCGACCAGGCGCAGGGCGACACCGGTCAGCCCGCCGTCCCCGCCGAGGAGCTGCACCACGAGCGCGGCGGCGCCCCAGACGAGGATGAACACCATCGTGGGCCGCAGCAGTCGCTGGAGCCGTGCCCGCAGGAAGGCGGAGTAGACGGAGCCCTCGGGGTGCCGGCGGCGCAGGGAGCGGTAGGAGAGCGCGTGCGAGAACCCGCCGACGAAGAAGAAGACGGGCATGATCTGCAAGGCCCAGGTGAGCAGTTGGAGCTCGGGCACGACGGCGAGGAGATTGCCCACGCCGTCGTCGGTGACGACGGCCATCAGCCAGTGCCCCAGCACGACGGTCCCGAGAGAGGCCACCCGCAGCAGGTCTATGTACCGGTCCCGGTCCCCGGGTGTGGCGGCGGCGAGCTCACGAACGCTTGATCCCATGGCCCCACGCTCCCGTGGAGCGGGCCCGCCGGGTGAGGGCGCTGATACTCAACTCGGCTCTGAGTACGTGACCCCGGCCGACCGGTCCTCGGGACGCCGGGTGCCAGGGCGTCCGGGCAGAAGCCCCACGGCCCGTGCGGCACAGTGCCCCACCCCAGCGGCCCCTACAGGACCACCGCACCGCCCGCCGGCGACACCGCAACCCGCGCCGCTCGGCAGGTCGCGGACGACCGCAGCGCCTGTGCCACGGCCTCCGCCGTGTCCTCGTCCTTCACCAGGAACGCCGTCGTCGGCCCAGAGCCCGAGACCAGGGCCGCGAGCGCACCGGCCGCGAGCCCCGTGTCCAGCGTCGTGCGCAGCGAGGGACGCAGCGAAAGGGCCGCCGGCTGGAGGTCGTTGGAGAGCGCGGCGGCCAGCGCGGACGCGTCTCCCGTCCGCAGGGCTTCGAGCAGTGCCCCGGACGCCTCGGGCGCGGGGACCGGCACTCCCTCGTGGAGGCGGTCGAACTCCCCGTACACCGCCGGGGTCGACAGCCCGCCGTCCGCGACCGCGAACACCCAGTGGAAAGTGCCGCCGACCGTCAGCTCCGTGAGCTGTTCGCCGCGGCCGGTGCCGAGCGCCGCCCCGCCCACCAGGCTGAACGGCACATCGCTGCCCAACTCCGCGCAGATGGAGAGCAGTTCGGCGCGGGACGAGCCCAGCCCCCACAGCGCGTCGCAGGCGAGCAGCGCTCCGGCGCCGTCCGCGCTGCCGCCCGCCATACCGCCGGCGACGGGGATGTCCTTCGCGATGTGGATGTGGACGTCGGGCGACAGTCCGTGGCGCGCGGCGAGCAGTTCCGCGGCCCGCGCCGCCAGATTCGTCCGGTCCAGCGGGACCTGGCCGGCGTCCGGGCCCTCGCAGGTGACCGTCAGCCCGGCCGCGGGGCGGACCGTGACCTCGTCGTACAGCGACACCGCGAGGAAGACGTTGGCCAGGTCGTGGAACCCGTCGGCCCGCGCTCCGCCCACCGCCAGCTGGACGTTGACCTTCGCGGGGACGCGTACCGTCACCGGCCCGGTGTTCGTGGCGCTCACGCCTTGGCCTCCGCGATCCGCGCGAACTCCTCCACCGTCAGGGCCTCGCCGCGCGCCTGCGGCGAGATGCCCGCGGCGACCAGGGCCGTCTCCGCCGCGGCGGGCGATCCCGCCCATCCGGCGAGCGCGGCCCGCAGTGTCTTGCGGCGCTGCGCGAACGCCGCGTCGACGACGGCGAAGACCTCGCGCTTCGTCGCGGTCGTCTTCGGGGGATCCCTGCGGACGAGGGACACCAGACCGGAGTCCACATTGGGCGCCGGCCAGAAGACGTTGCGCCCGATGGATCCGGCCCGCTTCACCTCGGCGTACCAGTTCGCCTTCACGGAGGGGACGCCGTAGACCTTGTTGCCGGGTGCGGCCGCGAGCCGGTCGGCGACCTCCGCCTGCACCATCACCAGCGTCCGCTCGATGGTCGGGAAGCGGTCCAGCATGTGCAGGAGGACCGGCACGGCGACGTTGTACGGAAGGTTCGCGACCAGCGCGGTCGGCTCCACGCCGGGCAGTTCGTCGACGAGCATGGCGTCGGAGTGCACCAGCGAGAAGTTCGCGACCCGCTCGGGCAGCCGGGCCACGATCGTGGAAGGCAGCGCCGCCGCCAGCACGTCGTCGATCTCCACCGCCACGACCCGGTCGGCCGCCTCCAGCAGCGCCAGGGTCAGCGACCCGAGCCCGGGCCCGACCTCGACGACCACGTCGTCCTCGCGGACGCCTGCCGTGCGGACGATCCGGCGGACGGTGTTCGCGTCGATGACGAAGTTCTGGCCGCGCTGCTTGGTGGGGCGTACGCCCAGCGCGGCGGCCAGTTCACGGATGTCGGCGGGGCCGAGGAGGGCGTCGGGCTCAGTGGTGCTCACCGATACAGCCTACGGCCGCAGTGCGGCCACGGACTCGCCCCCCTTTGCACGTAGAGCTTCTTGGCCCGGAAGGTCTGCTCCGAGGAGGAGGCGTCCTGGGGCCGTCCGCTGCCGCCGAGGGCTTGCCAGGTCCCGGTGTCGAACTGGTACAGCCCGCCGTACGTCCCCGACGCGTCCACCGCACCCGACCGTCCGCCGGACTCGCAGTGCGCGAGGGCGCCCCAGTCCAGCCCGTCCGCCCCCTGCACGGAGTCCGGCAGCTGCCGGGTGCCGACCCTGACCCGCTGGGTGACCGGCTGCCGCACCATCTCCTCGGCGATCCTGCGGGGCTTCTGCCGCACACCGTTGACGGTCCGCAGGGCGTAGGTGACACGGCGCACACCGGGCCTGCCCTGCTGCTCGACGACCTCCGTCCCGGCGAAGAGGGCGGAGTCCCGGGTCCGCACGACGTCGAAGCCGACGGGCTCCTCGCGCACCTGCTGGGTGCCGGTGATGCGCATGACCGTGACGGTCTGCCCGTCGCGGGGGAAGCTGCCGAGCGGTACGGAGGTGGTGTCCTGGCCACCGAGCGCGATACCCGCGTCGTGGAGCGCCTCCTGGACGGTGGCGGCGTTCGTCCGGACGGTCCGCTCGCGGCCGTCGGCCATGAAGGTCACGGTCCGCTCGGTCCGCACGTCCAGGGCGAGACCGCTGCGGGAGATGGCCGAGGAGCGCGAGACGGACATGTAGGCGCCCTCGGCCCGCACCCCGAGCTGGCGCAGCGCCTCGTCGACGGTGCGGGCGGTGGTCCACACCTGGCGGCGCTGCCCGTCGAGGGTGAGCGTGACGGGCCGGCCGTAGCGGACGACGATGTCGTCGCCGCTGGCGAGATCGGCGCCGGGGCCGGGGGCGACGATGTCGTGCCGGCCGACGTCCAGCCCCTCGTCGTCGAGCAGCTCCTGCACGTCGTCGGCGAACGTGTGCATGGTGCGGGGCACACCGTCGACGGTGAGGCGTACGTCCTTGTCGCTGGCGACGAACGCCGAGGTCCCGCCCGCCAGGAAGGCGACGACGAGAGCCTGGGGCACGAGCTTGCGGAAGGTGTCGGGCCGGTCGGCGGTCTTCCGCCGCCGCGCGGCCCTGCGGGCCTCGGCCCGGCCGGAGGGCGGCGCGGGAAGTTCGGGGACGCCCGCGGCGCGGACGGCGGAGTTCTGGCGCGGCAGGGCGAGGGCGGCCACGGTCGGCGCGTAGGCGGCGGCGTACGCGCCGGCGGATCCGGCGCCGGGCTCCCCGGGCGGGGGGATCTCGTACGGGTCGGGTGGACGAGGACCGGTCACCGGCAGGTCGTACGGCGCCGGGCCCCCGGTCCGCATCACCGGCAGGTCGTACGGGCCCGGGCTCCCGGTCCGCGTCACCGGTGCGTCGTACGCGCCCGGCCCTCCGCCCGGTGCCGGACCGGCATATGTGGGCGTCCAGCCTCCTGCCGTGCGCGGGTCCCGCGGGAGGGACGGCTCCGTGGGGCCGGGTGGTTCGTACGGCTCAGCGGCTCTGGTCGCGGCGCGGCGAACGCCTCGTGCGGCACGGTGACTGCCCTGCGAATTGCTCACGACGCTCCGTAAGGTCCGGTTCCGGTCCGCCCGATGGCGTTGCGGCCCGGGACACTATCGGAGCCGTGGTCACTCTCCAAAGTGACTCGACTACACAGTGTCGCGTCGACATCCTGTGCGAGGCCTTCCGCAGGGCTCGGCCCGTTGTCCCTCAGTAACCGAACGCCTCGGCGGTGTTGGCGGCGACAGCCGCCGCCAGGGTGTCCTCGTCGAGCCCCTTCACCACGGCCATGGCCCGCAGCGTGACCGGAATGAGATACGGCGCGTTAGGCCGTCCGCGGTACGGCACCGGCGTGAGAAACGGCGCATCCGTTTCGACGAGCACGAGCTCTCGGGGCGCGACGGCGAGCGCGTCCCGCAGCGGCTGCGCGTTTTTGAAGGTCACATTGCCGGCGAAGGACATGTAGTAGCCCGCGGCCGCGCAGATCTCCGCCATTTCCGCGTCGCCGGAATAGCAGTGGAAGACGGTCCGTGCGGGTGCGCCTTCCTCGGCGAGAATGCGCAGGACATCGGCGTGCGCCTCGCGGTCGTGGATCACGAGGGCCTTGTCGTGCCTTTTCGCGATCTCGATATGCGCGCGGAAGGAGCGCTCCTGGGCCGCGACTCCGTCGGGGCCCGTGCGGTAGTAGTCGAGTCCGGTCTCGCCGACCGCGCGCACCTGCGGCAGCGCGGCGAGCGCGTCGATCTCGGCGAGCGCGTCGTCGAGCGCACTGTCACCGCCGCCCTCACGCGCCCCCTGCCGCGACCACCCATCCGGATCCCCCAGCACGATCCGCGGCGCCTCGTTGGGGTGGAGCGCGACGGCGGCGTGCACGGCGTCGTGGTCTGCCGCCGTCTGCGCGGCCCAGCGCGAGCCCTTGATGTCGCATCCGACCTGCACGACCGCCGTCACTCCCACCGCGGCCGCCCTGGCCAGCGCCTCCTCGACCGTGCCCTCCTGCATGTCCAGGTGGGTGTGGGAATCGGCGACCGGGACCCGCAGGGGGTCGGGCAGCGGCGGCGGGTCGGACTTCGCACTCATGGGCGCGATCCTACGAGGCCCGCGCCCGCGAGCTCACTTGCGGTGGAAGGGGTGGAGCAGATCGGAGAGATGCCAGTGGTGCGCCGGCTTCTCCGGGCTCCCTGCCTGCTGCACGACCGTACTGTCCGGCTGCTGCACCCCGTCCCCCTCCGCCGATGCCTTCCGGGCGGGACGCGCGGGCTTCGCGGGGCGGCGCGCGGCGGGACGCGCCATCAGGTCGAGTACCGAGGAGACCTGTCCGGACCGCATGATCCTGACGACATGCCCCCCGCAGTTGGTGCAGGTCGGGCTCGAGAGCGGCGACGGCACCCGCACCCCGTCCGCCTTGTAGACGATGAATTCCTGGCCGGCGCCGTCCACATGGTGCTCTATTTCGTAGGACTGCTCCCAGCCGTGCCCACAGCGCATGCAGCAGAACGCGTATGCCTCATGGACCTTGGCGGTGCCTGTGACCTCACTCATGCCAGCTCCTCTCCACCGATCCAGTGGACGCCTTTGACGGCGGGAGCGCATCAGCGCCTGTCGATTAATGGATTAGTCTTGGGCCTTCCCATGCACAAAGGGGCAGGACACGGTCTGCGCTTTGCCTTTTACGATAGTCCTTTGCCGTCCCCGGGGGCCGGACGATCCGCATTCTTTGCCGCCACGACGGCATCGAACACCTCGCGTTTGGGCAGGCCTGCTTCGACGGCGACCGCCGCAATGGCCTCCTTGCGCCGCTCCCCCGCCTCTTCGCGCACCCGCACCCTGCGCACCAGCTCCTCGGCGTCGAGATCTCCGGGCCCGGCGGCCGGCGCACCCTCCACCACGACCGTGATCTCACCGCGTACGCCCTCGGCAGCCCACGCCGCCAGTTCTCCCAGGCCGCCGCGCTTGACCTCTTCGTACGTCTTGGTCAGCTCGCGGCAGACCGCGGCCCGGCGCTCGGGGCCGAAGACCTCGGCCATCGCGGCGAGGGTGTCGTCCAGGCGGTGGGGCGCCTCGAAGTAGACGAGCGTGCGCCGCTCGGACTCGACCTCGCGCAGCCGGCCGAGCCGTTCGCCCGCCTTGCGCGGCAGGAAGCCCTCGAAGCAGAAGCGGTCGACCGGCAGTCCCGACAGGGCGAGCGCGGTGAGGACCGCGGACGGGCCGGGGACGGCCGTGACCTTGATGTCCTTCTCGACGGCCGCGGCGACCAGCCGGTAGCCGGGGTCGGAGACCGAGGGCATGCCCGCGTCGGTGACCAGCAGCACCCGGGCGCCGCCGGCGAGTGCCTCGACGAGCTCCGGCGTACGGGCGGTCTCGTTGCCCTCGAAGTAGGAGACGACCCGCCCCGTGGTGTGCACACCGAGGGCCTGGGTGAGCCGGCGGAGCCGCCGGGTGTCCTCGGCGGCGACGATGTCGGCGCCCTCCAGCTCGGCGGCGAGCCGGGGCGGCGCGTCCGTCACATCGCCGATGGGCGTCCCTGCGAGTACCAGCGTTCCTGTCACACGGTCCATCCTCCCAGGGCCGTGCGCACGACTCGCACAGTGGCGTTCCCTACGATGGCGCGGTGACCAGTACCGCGCCGAAGACCCTTCAGGGCAAGGACGCCGATCCGCAGCCCGCCGGCTGGCAGCAACGGCTGCGCAGATTCGGCTACGCGCCCCGGCCCGTGATCGGGCTGCGCGAACGCCTGGTGCCGCCCTACACCCGCCCCTCCGAACGGCTGTGGCCGGTGTTCGGCATCCCTCCGGCCGTGGTGAACCCGCTGCTGCGGACGGCGGCCTGGGGCGGACCGCTGCTGGTCGCGCTGGTCGCGGGCGTGCTCCGGTTCTGGAACCTGGGCTCGCCGAAGGCGGTGATATTCGACGAGACCTACTACGCCAAGGACGCCTGGGCGCTGATCAACCAGGGGTACGAGGGCAGCTGGCCGAAGGACATCGACAAGTCGATCCTGCGGGACCCCTCGTCCGTCCCGATCCCCACCGACCCCGGCTATGTGGTCCATCCGCCGGTCGGCAAGTGGGTCATCGGCATCGGCGAGCAGCTGTTCGGCTTCACGCCCTTCGGCTGGCGCTTCATGGTGGCGGTGCTCGGCACGCTGTCGGTGCTGATGCTGTGCCGCATCGGCCGCCGGCTGTTCCGCTCCACGTTCCTCGGCTGTCTCGCGGGAGCGCTGCTCGCCGTGGACGGTCTGCACTTCGTGATGAGCCGTACGGCTCTGCTCGACCTGGTGCTGATGTTCTTCGTGCTCGCGGCCTTCGGAGCGCTGGTCGTCGACCGGGACTGGGCGCGCCGCAGACTCGCGGCCGCGCTGCCCGTGGACGAGGACGGCGTGCTGCGGCCGGACGCCACGGTCGCGGAGACCCTGCGGCTCGGCTGGCGGCCGTGGCGGCTGACGGCGGGCCTGATGCTCGGCCTGGCCGCCGGCACCAAGTGGAACGGCCTCTATGTGATGGCCGCGTTCGGTCTGCTGACGGTGCTGTGGGACGTGGGCACCCGCCGCACGGCCGGCGCCGTGCAGCCGTACAGGGCGGTGCTGAAGAAGGACCTGGTGCCCGCCTTCGTCTCGACGGTGCCGGTGGCGATCGTCACCTACATCGCGTCCTGGACCGGCTGGATCGTCACCGACAAGGGCTACTTCCGCGACTGGGCGGGGACGGCGGGCAAGGGCGGCAGCTTCACCTGGCTGCCGGACTGGCTGCGCAGCCTGTGGCACTACGAGACCGAGGTCTACCAGTTCCACGTCAACCTGACCTCGGGCCACACGTACCAGTCCAACCCCTGGAGCTGGATCGTGCTGGGCCGCCCGGTCTCGTACTACTACGAGTCCCCGTCCGCGGGGATCGACGGCTGCCCCTCGGACGCGGCCGACAAGTGCGCGTCCGAGGTCCTGGCCCTCGGCACCCCGCTGCTGTGGTGGGCGGCCTGCTTCGCGATCGCCTACATCCTGTGGCGCTGGCTGTTCCGCCGCGACTGGCGCGCGGGCGCGATCGCGTGCGGCATCGCGGCCGGGTGGGTTCCGTGGTTCTTCTACCAGGAGCGCACGATCTTCCTGTTCTACGCGGTGGTGTTCGTGCCGTTCCTGTGTCTGGCGGTCGCCATGATGCTCGGCGCGATCCTGGGCCCCCCGGGCTCGGACGAACGCCGCCGTGCGATCGGCGCGATCGGCGCGGGTGTGCTGGTGCTGCTGATCATCTGGAACTTCATCTACTTCCACCCGCTGTACACGGGGACGCCGATCCCGGTTGAGGACTGGCGGAACAGGATGTGGCTGGACACCTGGGTGTAGCGGGGTGGTTCGGACCCGTCCCGGCGCGACGGCGTGGGCCGGCCTCCCTGGCTGCCTGACGCCCTGCGCTCTCCGGAACCGCCCGCTACCTGAGTGACCACCACCTCACATACCGTGACTCGATGGCCTTCCATGAGCTACTCGGACCGTCGATAGGTGCTCTGGCGACACTGGCTGGTGTTGTCGCCGGAGGTGGCATCGGTAGCCGTTCGCAAGAACGCCACTGGATGAGAAACGCCCGGCGTGAGGCGTGTGCTGACGTACTCCGCGCGTACGTCATCCTCCATGGCCAGCTCGGCCGTTGGGCCCGTCGAGGGGAACGGCCCGACATCGAATGGTCGGAATGGGGCCACGCGATGAACATGGTCCGACTGGTTGCGACACCCGATGTGATCGCCGCCGGCGATGCGATCAACGCCGAGTTGTGGCAGATCGAGCGCAAACTCAAGTCCGGTCAAGGTGGACTCGAGAACTGGCTGGTCTATCAAGAACAACTGGAAGCCAGGCATCTGCAGTTCATCAACGCCGCAAGGGGAAACCTGGATCGCCGCAGCGCCGGCCTGAGCAGGTCGGTAGGAAGGCCCCCCGCCGACCACCCGATGTGGCGGTCGTCCTGAGTCGTGCACTGCCACCCGCAGGGTCCGGCGCACCCGGGCAAGGATCCGTCGCCGCACGTCCCCCCGGAGCACGGCGGCCCCCGTTCCGGTCGCCCGTGTTCAGGCCGTACGCGCGGCCTTTCCCAAAGAACGGACGAGAGAAAAGAACCCCACCGAACCCCACCCCTCCCCGCCCGTCGGCCGCTCTCACCCTCAGGGGTGAACATCGCCAACTGGACTGGTGGCGAGCCGGGTTACGTGTTCTAGGCTCACCGCGACACACCACCACGTACCGCAGAAATGCGACGGCCCCCGGCCGGGACTCGCAATCCCGATCGAGGGCCTGACCACCGAGGAAGAAAAGGCTTCCCGATGGATACCCAGCAGCCTAGCGTGCCCTCGCACGCCCCGCCCGGAGTTGCCGACGCACCACCCGGCGTCGTCCGCACACGGGCCCGAAGCAAGCCGCGCGAGCGGCAGCCGTACGGCGTCACGCACGCCAACACCCGCCACACCAGCCGCTTCACGGTCATCGGCAACCACCTCGCGCAGCACTCCCAGCTGTCGCTGCTGGCCATCGGCCTGTCCGTGCACATCCAGTCCCTGCCGACCGGCGCCCGTGTGGACATCAAGACCCTCGCCGCGCGGTTCCCCGAGGGTGCGGACCGCATCTCCGGCGCTCTGCGCGAGCTGGAGGCCCACGGCTATCTGCGGCGCGAACGCGAACGCGTTCCCGGCGGCCGGATCGTCACCCGCACCGTCTCCTGCAACCAGCCGGGGGCCGAGCGGAACCGTCGTCCCGGCAGAGCCGCCGACCGGTGCGTGCCCGAGCGGTCCGTGCCCGACCGCACCTGCCCACCGCCGGCCCGCCCGACCGCGCCGGTCGCGAGCGGGCCGCGCCAGGCGTCTCGCCGCGCACCCGCGGCCCCGCCCGTACCGCAGCCCGCCTTCCCCGCCGAGACCCTCCTGCGGGCCGCCACCGACCTTCTCGCGGGGCTGCACCACCAGGACCCACGCCTGCTGCTCTCCGCACGGGACGCGGAAACCCTGGCACCGGGAGTGGCCGCCTGGCTGGAGCGGGACGTCGGCCCCGTCGCCGTACGGCACGCCCTGACCTCCGGCCTGCCGCCCGACGGTGTGCGCCGTCCCATCGGCTTTCTCGCGCACCGGCTCACCGCGCAGCTCCCGCCGCCACCGCCGTTCCGCTCATCCGTCTCCCGGACCCCGCTCCCGCTCCCTTTCCAGAACTGCGACTCCTGCGACCGGGCTTTTCGCGCTGCGGAACCGGGAGACTGCCGCGCCTGCCACACCGCGAAACCCCGTGCCGGCGGGGCAAATCCACCGTAACGTCCGCGGTTCCGGGCCGATCGTCGCGGTCTCGTAACAGCATCGAAGACGATCACCCCCGTCCCGTAGAGTGCACGCGATACATGCCCTTGAACGTGTTCAAGGAAGTGTGCTCCTGGGGAGGGGACTGCAAGTCATGCGCAGTGGGGCGAAAGTCGCCGTGATCGGCTGTGTGTTCGCGGTGGTCGCCGGTGGTGTCGGCTATGGCGGCTACAACCTGTACAGCGGGCTGACCGGCGACGGTGACGGCGTCGGGACCAGGTCCGCGTCCGGGGAGCGCAAGTCCGGGCCGCCGAGTGCCGAGGAGATCGACGAGACCGCGAAGGACTTCCTCGCGGCGTGGGCCGGCGGTGACGCGCCGAAGGCCGCGCAGCTGACCAACAACGCCGTCGAGGCCGAGCCACTGCTCGCGGGCTACCGTCAGCAGGCTCATGTCTCCCAGGCCGTGATCACCCCCGGCAAGGCGGTCGGCGCGAAGGTGCCCTTCACGGTGAACGCGACGGTGTCGTACGAGGGGCAGAGCAAGCCCTGGACGTACAGCTCGGCGCTCACCGTGGTGCGCGGGCTGAGCACCGGCAAGGCGCTCATCGACTGGGCGCCGGCCGTCGTGCACCCGAAGCTGACGAAGAACACCTCGCTCAAGACCGACCAGGCGTCCGCCCCGCCGATCAAGGCCGTGGACCGCAAGGGCCGGGAGCTGACGAAGGAGAAGTACCCCTCGCTGGGCGCCGTCCTGGACGCGTTGCGCAAGAAGTACGGCGAGGCCGCGGGCGGTACCGCGGGCATCGAACTCGTCGTCACCTCCACCGACCAGGCCGTCGCCGACCGGACCCTGCTGACGCTGAGCGAGGGCAAGGAGGGCAAGCTGACGACGACGCTGGACGCGGACGTCCAGGCCGCCGCCGAGCGGGCGGTGAAGAAGTACAGCCAGGCATCGGCCGTCGCCGTCAAGCCCAGTACCGGTGAGATCCGGGCCGTCGCCAACAGCCCGGCCGACGGGTACAACACGGCGATGATGGGCGCCCAGGCCCCCGGTTCCACGATGAAGATCGTGACCGCGGCGATGATGATGGACCAGGGCGTCGTCAAGGGCCCGTCCGCGAAGGTGGAGTGCCCGGCGAACGTGCAGTGGATGGGCAGGACGTTCACCAACCTGGACGGCTTCTCCATCCCGAGCGGCACGTTCGAGGAGAGCTTCCGCCGCTCCTGCAACACCGCCTTCATCAAGGCCGTCAAGCCGCTCGACGACCGTGACGTGTCCGGGACGGCGCTCGGTGCGACCGCGAGCAAGTACTTCGGCATCGGCCTCGACTGGCAGACCGGCGCCGTCAGCGTCGACGGCAGTGTGCCCGAGTCGGCGGGCGCGGAGACCGCCGCCTCGTACATCGGCCAGGGCAGGATCACGATGAACGCTCTCAACATGGCGTCCGTCGCGGCGACCGTGAAGAACGGCGGTTTCCTCCAGCCGGTCATCGTGCCGAAGGGCCTCGACGACCGCCCGCTGGCCACCGCGCAGCGGCTGCCCGGCTCCATCGCGGGCGCGCTGCGCCAGATGATGGGCGCGACCGCGCGGTACGGCACCGGCCAGGCCGCGATGTCCGTGGTGCAGGGCGACAAGGGCGCCAAGACCGGCTCGGCGGAGGTCGACGGGCAGGGCACGTCGAACAGCTGGTTCACCGGATACGCCGGGGATCTGGCCGCCGCGGCCGTCGTCCAGTCCGGAGGTCACGGTGGCGACGCGGCGGGCCCGGTGGTCGCGCAGGTCCTCAACGCCCGCTAGCGGCAAGGGCCGAGAGCGAGGGGCCCCGGGAGGCTCCTCGAACACCCGCCCGTCGTCGTTTCCACCATCCGGAATCTGTTCGCGTGCCCCGTACAACCACCGCTAGCGTGCGGCCATGAGCACTCACGAAACGGAAGCCCATCCCCGGTTCGCGGCCGCCCTGCGCGAGCTGGGGCTCGACGTGCCGGTCCGCCGGTTCCCCGACGCCACGCGGACGGCCGCCGAGGCCGCGGCCGCCATCGGCTGCGACGTCAGCGAGATCGTCAAGTCACTGATCTTCGAGGCCGACGGCGAGCCGGTGCTGGTGCTGATGGACGGCTCCTCGCGGGTCGACATCGAGCGGGTACGTGAGGAGCTCGGCGCCGCGAAGGTCGGGCGGGCCAACGCCGACCTGGTCCGCGAGACCACCGGCTACGCGATCGGGGGCGTACCGCCCTTCGGGCATGTCACCAGGACCCGGGTGCTGGCCGACCGCGGTCTGCTCGCCCACGAGGTGGTGTGGGCTGCGGCCGGGACCCCGCACACCGTCTTTCCGCTCGACCCGAAGTCGCTGATCGCGCACGCGGGCGGCACCCTGGTGGACGTCCGCGAGCGCACGGCGTGACGGTACTGGTCGCCGTAGCGGTTCTCATCGCGGCGGTCACGCACGCCAGTTGGAACGCGATCGCGCACACCGTCCACGATCAGCTCGTCGGCTTCACGCTCATCGGCGGCGGGGCCGCGGTCATCGGCGCGGTGCTGGCCTGTTTCAGCCCGGTGCCGGCCGCCGGCGCGTGGCCGTATCTGGTCGTCTCCGCGCTGCTTCACATCGGCTACCAGGCCCTGCTGATGCGGTCGTTCTCGCTGGGCGACTTCGGCCAGATGTACCCGATCGCCCGGGGCACCGCCCCGCTCGTGGTGACGGTCCTGGCCGCGGTGTTCGTCGGCGAGCGGCTCGGCGGCTGGCAGCTGGCCGGTGTGGTGCTGGCCTCCGCGGGTCTGGTCGGGGTGGCGCTGTGGGGCTTCCGCGGAAAGGGCGCCCGGCCGCACTGGCCCGCCCTGCTGGCCGCGCTGGCGACCGGCCTGTCGATCGCCGCGTACACGGTCGTGGACGGGGTCGGCGTCCGCGCCTCGGGGTCGGCGGTCGGCTACATCGCCTGGCTGATGATCCTGGAAGGCCTGCTGATCCCGGCGTACGCCGTGCATGTGTACCGGGGCTCGCTGGTGGCCCGGATGAAGCCGTACGCGGTACGCGGCCTGCTCGGCGCGGCGCTGTCGATGGCGGCGTACGGGCTGGTGCTGTGGGCGCAGACGCGGGCGCCGCTGGCGCCGGTCGCGGCGCTGCGGGAGTCGTCGATCATCGTGGGCGCGGCGATAGGCGCCGTCTTCTTCAAGGAGCGGTTCGGCGCCCCGCGCATCGCGGCGGCGGGACTGATGGTCGTCGGCATCGGTCTGATGCTGCGGGTGGGCTGAGCGGCCGACGGACGTGGTCGTGGGCGGCCGTCGTCGACGGTGGGCGTTGTCAGAGGCGACCGTTACGGTCGGCCTCATGACAGCCAGAATCGATCTCACCCTCGACTGTACGGACGCGCAACGGCTCGCGGAGTTCTGGAAGCTGGCGCTCGGATACATCGACGAGCCTCCGCCGCCGCCGTTCGCCACCCGGGAGGAGTGGCTCGCGCAGTTCGACCTGCCGGAGGACGACGAGGACGACGGGGCGTGGCTCTGCGATCCGCAGGGTGCGGGGCCGCGGCTCTCGATCCTCAAGGTGCCTGAGCCGAAGACCGCGAAGAACCGGCTGCACATCGACATCCGGGTGCCGGGGCACGGCAGCGACGAGGAACGGTGGGGCAGGATCCGGGCGGAGGCGGACCGGCTGGTCGCGGCGGGCGCCACCGTCCAGCATGTCTTCGACGGCCATCACCTCTTCATGGCCGACCCGGAGGGCAACGAGTTCTGCGTCGCCGCCGGCCCGGCAGATCCGGCCTGACGCGCCCGGACCCGGCAGGCCCGGCGAGACCGGTCCGCCGCCGCCTTCAGTCCTGCTGCGCCCATGTCACCCGGTGCGGCGCGATCACCTCGTCGAACCCCGTGTTCACCGCGAGCAGGCCGCCGTCCACCCGCAGCGTGATGCCCGTGATCCAGGCCGCGTCCCGCGAGGCCAGGAAGGCGACGGCCGCCGCGATGTCCTCCGGTTCACCGACGCGCCCGAGGGGGTAGACCCGGCCGAGTGCCGCGAGGCTCTCCTCGCGGCCCGCCCACGACGGCGTACGGACGGTCCCCGGGTTGACCTGGTTCACGCGCACGCCACGGGGTGCCGCGTCGCCCGCCAGCGTGCGGGTGAGCGAGGCGAGGCCTGCCTTGGCCGCGCTGTAGGCGTGGTTGCCGAAGTCCTGTTCGGCGTTGACGGAGCCGATGTTGACGATCGCGCCGGTGCCGGAGGCCTCCAGATGCGGCAGGGCGGCGCGGGCGCAGCGGAAGGCCCCGGTGAGCGAGATGTCGAGGTCGCGCGCCCAGGTGTCGTCGGGCTGGTCCTCCAGCCGCGGGGTGTCGGGGGCGCAGGAGTAGGCGTTGTTGACCAGGACGTGCAGGGCGCCGAACCGTTCGACGGCGTACGCCACGGCCGCCTCGACCTGGGCGCGGTCGCCGACGTCGCAGCCGAGGGAGTCGGCTCCGGGGATGTCGTCGGCGGTCCGTGCCGCGGCTTGCGCGTCCAGGTCGGTGACCAGGACGCGGGCGCCTTCGGAGGCGAGCCGTCGTGCGATCGCCTCGCCGATGCCGCGCGCCGCGCCGGTGATCAGTGCGCCCTGTCCCTCGAACCGCCTCGGTCCGCCGATGCCGCTTCCGCTGCTCATAGCGCCGAACGTACCGCCCGGATCAGCGCCTGGGCACGGGGGTCCGCGGTGACGCCCTTGCGCATCCCGTTGGTCACATAGCCGAGCGCGATGCCCGACTCGGGGTCGGCGAAGCCGAGGGAGCCGCCGCGGCCGGGGTGGCCGAACGAGCCCGGGCCGAGCATCGGGGCGGCCGGGCCGTGGAGCATGAAGCCGAGGCCGTAGCGGGTGTTGACGATCAGGACGCGGTCGGGGCCGGCCGACTCCTCGGTGCGGGCGAGGGTGAGGGTGGCCGGGGCGAACAGCCGCGGGCCGCCGTCCACCGTGCCGATGGTGGCGGCGTAGAAGCGGGCGAGGGCGCGGGCGGTGGAGATGCCGCCGGAGGCCGGGAGTTCGGCGGCGCGGTAAGTGGGGTCGTTCTCGTCGGGCAGCGGGTCGATGGCCCCGAACGCGCGGCGGGTGAGGGAGTCGGGGTTGTGGTAGGCCTCCACGACGGCCGGCTTGGGCCGCAGTTTGAGTCCGCCGCCGTCGGCCGTCTCCGGCTCGGGCACCGGCCCGATGCGGCCCACGCGGTGGGCTTCGTCCGCCGGCAGTCCGATCCAGAAGTCGAGGCCGAGCGGGCGGGCGATCTCCTCGGCGACCCAGCGGCCGATGGTCCGGCCGGTGACCCGGCGGACGAGTTCGCCGATCAGCCAGCTGTAGGTCTGTGCGTGGTAGCCGTGAGCGGTTCCGGGGTCCCAGGCGGGGTGCTGCGCGGCCAGAGCGGCGGGCCCGCTGACACCGTCGCAGGCCTCCGCCGGGGTCAGCGGACGGTCGAGCACGGGCACTGCGGCACGGTGGGAGAGCAACTGCCGTACGACGACGCGGTCTTTTCCGGCCGCCTTGAACTCGGGCCAGTACGTGCCGACGGGGGCGTCCAGGTCGATCTGGCCGCGCTGGTGGAGCAGGAGGACGACGGCCGCCGCGACGCCCTTGGTGGCGGAGCGGACGATCTGTGCGGTGTCCAGGGCCCACGGCTCGGGGCCGTCCACGTCACGTGTGCCGGCCCAGAGGTCGACGACCTTCTTCCCGTCCCGGTAGACGGCGACGGCCGCGCCCCGGTCACCGCGCTGTTCGAAATTGCGTAGGAAGGCGTCCTGGACCGGCTCGAAGCCTGCCGCCACCGTGCCCCGGACATCCACTGCTGCTGATCTCCCGCTCCCGCTCATCCCTCCATGGTGCATCGGACGCCACCGCTCGTGACTCGCGGGTCAGCTCAGGACGATCGGGAGGTCGATCTTGTCGCGGGTGGCGTGGGAGTACGGGCCCACCTGGTGTGCGGCGCAGACCCGTGCGGCGGCGAGCTCCTGGTCGAGCGGGGCAGCGAGCCAGCGGGACACAGTCCTCGTTCACGCGCCCATGGTCACGGACCTCGGGTCGAAGCCGAAGGGCAGTTCGAGGCGGTGCTTGCGCATCAGGGCGTCGTCGCCCAGGAGATCCTGCGTACGCCCGTCGGCGGCGATGACGCCCTCGCTGAGGATCACCGCACGCGGGCAGAGCTCCAGGGCGTACGGCAGATCGTGCGTGACCATCAGGACGGTGACGTCCAACGACCGCAGGATGTCGGCGAGTTCTCGCCGCGAGGCCGGGTCGAGGTTGGACGACGGTTCGTCCAGCACGAGGATCTCGGGCTCCATCGCGAGCACGGTGGCGACCGCGACCCGGCGGCGCTGGCCGAAGGAGAGATGGTGCGGGGGCCGGTCGGCGAACTCCGCCATGCCCACCTGCGTCAGGGCCGCCACGACGCGCGTTTCGAGCTCCGGGCCGCGCAGGCCCGAGGCCGCGGGTCCGAAGGCGACGTCCTCGCGGACCGTGGGCATGAACAGCTGGTCGTCGGGGTCCTGGAAGACGATGCCGACGCGGCGGCGGATCTCCGCGAGATGCCGCCTGGCGACCGGGAGTCCGGCGACGGACACGGTCCCCGCGCCGCCGGCCAGGATGCCGTTGAGATGGAGGACCAGGGTGGTCTTGCCCGCGCCGTTGGGGCCGAGGAGGGCGACCCGCTCACCGCGGCCGACCGTCAGGTCGACGCCGAAGAGCGCCTGGTGCCCGTCCGGATAGGCGTAGGCGAGCCCCTTCACTTCGAGGGACGGAGGCGTCGGGTCGGCGGGGGCGTTCGTCACCGGGTCGGTCGGGTCGGTCGGCGCGTTCGTCATAGTGTCCATCCCAGCAGACAGACCGCGAGCGCGGTCACGGGGAGGGCCGCCGCGTACGACCACTGGGCCCGGGACGCGGTGACCTCGTCGATCACGGGCATCGTCCCGGTGTATCCCCGGCTCACCATCGCCAGGTGCACCCGCTCGCCGCGCTCGTAGGAGCGGATGAACAGCGCGCCCGCGGATTTGGCGAGCACACCCCAGTGGCGCACCCCTTTCGCCTCGAAGCCGCGCGAACGTCGGGCGATCGACATACGGCGCATCTCGTCCGCGATGACATCGCCGTAGCGGATCATGAAGGAGGCGATCTGGACCAGCAGGGGTGGCAGCCTGAGCCGCTGGAGCCCGAGCAGCAGCGAGCGCAGCTCGGTCGTCGAGGCGAGGATCACGGACGCGGCGACGCCGAGCGTGCCCTTGGCGAGGATGTTCCACGCGCCCCACAGGCCCGGGACGCTCAGCGAGAGGCCGAGGAAGGAGACCTGCTCGCCGGGCACGACGAAGGGCATCAGCAGCGCGAAGGCGACGAACGGGATCTCGATGAGCAGCCGGCGCAGGAGATACCCGGCGGGCACCCGGGCCACGGCCGCGACCGTGGCCAGCAGCACCGCGTACAGCCCGAAGGCCCACACCGCTTCTCGCGGTGTGGAGACCACGACCAGCACGAAGCAGAAGACGGCGACGAGCTTGCAGTGCGCGGGGAGCTCGTGCACGGGCGAGTGCCCGTGCCGGTAGAGCTTGTGGCTGTGGCCGGCGCCCATGTCAGACGGAGTCGGGGACGCGGGTGGCCTCGGACTCGGTGGCCCGGCGGCGGCGGACGACGACGTAGAAGATGCCGCTGCCGACCACGACGGTCGAGCCGACGCCGATGACGCCCGCGAGACCGCCGGAGATCCGGGCGTTCGAGACGTCCGCGACCCCGTAGTCGGCTAGTGGGGAATCGGCGGCCGCGTGCTCCTCGACCTTCTTGTCGATGCCCTTGTCGGCGGCGACCTTCTCCAGGCCGTCGGGGCTGGCGGAGGCGTAGAAGGACACGAAGCCGGCGAGGACGACGGCGGTCGCGAGGCCGGCCAGCCAGACCGTGCGCGGCGACCGCGCGGCGACGGGCTCGGGGGCGACGGGCTCGGCGTCGACCAGCTCACCGCCGACGCGGAGCTTCAGCGGGGTGCTCAGACCGCGGGCGCCGTAGACGAGGTCGGGCCGGACGGCGATGACGGCGCCGACGGTGAGCATGGTGATCACGGCCTCGCCGATGCCGATGAGGACATGGACGCCGACCATCGCGGTGAGGACCTTGCCGATCGGGACCTCGGTGGTCCCGCCGATCGCGTAGATCAGGGTGAAGGCCGCGGCGGCGGCCGGTACGGAGATCAGCGCGGCAACGAAGGAGGCGACGGTGATCGAGCGGCGCTTGCGGGGCAGGACCGCCAGCAGTCCACGGAACAGCCCGTAGGCGACGAGGACCGTGACCACGCCCATGACGGTGATGTTCACGCCGAGCGCGGTGAGGCCGCCGTCCGCGAAGAGCACGCCCTGCATCAGCAGAACGACGGCGACGCAGAGCACGCCGGTGTAAGGACCGACGAGTATCGCGGCGAGCGCGCCGCCCAGCAGATGTCCGCTGGTGCCGGCCGCGACGGGAAAGTTGAGCATCTGTACGGCAAAAATGAAGGCGGCGACGAGGCCCGCCAGCGGCGCGGTGCGCTCGGCGCCGATCAGTGCGACGGGGGATCCACCCAGCTCACGGCGGGCGCCGCGGAGGCTGACGGCGACCGCGCCGGCGGCGACGACACCGGCGGCCACCGAGACCGGGGCGTTGATGAATCCGTCGGGGACATGCATAGCGGGCTCCGCTCCGGACAGGTGAATAACTGTTCAATGATAGTGCCCTGTTGCGAACGACTTGCAAGAGCGGACGCGTCACAACTGGTGATCGAGTCCCTCGCCCGGAAATATGGGACATTGGAGGGCATAGAGGTTAAATCGTGAGGAGCGGCACATGTCCACGGTCATCGAAGAACACGCATGGGCACGCATCGTCACGGACGCTCCTCAGCACCGGCCGGTCCGCGTCGCTCTCTGGTACGAACCGACGGACGCGCCGCAGTCCGTCCGCTTCACCTTCCCCGACGGACGGGAGTGGACCTTCCCCCGCGAGCTGCTGGAGAAGGGACTGCGCGTCCCCGTGCGCCGCGGCGATGTCGAGGTCTGGCCGTGCGGCCGGGTCCAGACGGTCGTGGAGTTCCACACCTCGGACGGCGTAGCGGTGGTGCAGTTCGACTCCAAGGCCCTGATGCGCTTCCTGCGGCACACGTACGCGGTGGCCGCACCCGCCCCCCAGGGGTGACGAGCACGACCACCGTGTCCCCGCGACGGCCCCCGTCCCCACGGGTCCGTCGCGCAACCGGGGGCGCGCACAGCCGCTCGCAGCGGCGCCCCCGGGCTCGTGCCGGAGTCAGACGCGCACCAGGTTGCGCTCCTCGTCCGGGTCTTCGGGGCTGACGCCGTCGTCCTTCGAGGTCAGCTGCTTGTGCAGCTTCTCGCCCTCGACGTCGACGTTCGGCAGCAGTCGGTCCAGCCAGCGCGGCAGCCACCAGGCCTTGTGGCCGAGCAGGGCGAGGACCGCGGGCACGACGGCCATCCGGACCACGAAGGCGTCGAAGAACACCGCGATCGCGAGGCCGAAGCCGATCATCTTGATCATCTGCTCGCTGGACCCGATGAATCCGGAGAAGACGGCGATCATGATCACCGCGGCGGCGCTGACGACGCGGGCACCGTGCTGGAAGCCGGTGACGATCGCCGCACCCGGGCGCTCCCCGTGGACGTACGCCTCCCGCATGCGCGTGACGAGGAAGACCTCGTAGTCCATCGCCAGGCCGAAGACGACACCCACCATGAAGATCGGCATCATCGACATGATCGGCCCGGTCTGCTCGACCCCGAACAGCGATCCCAGCCAGCCCCACTGGAAGACGGCGACGACCGCGCCCAGTGCGGCGACGACGGAGAGCAGGAAGCCGAGGGCTGCCTTCAGCGGTACGAGCAGTGACCTGAAGACCACCATCAGCAGCAGGAACGCGAGTCCGACGACCAGGGCGAGATAGGGCAGCAGGGCATCGTTCATCCGCTGCGAGAAGTCGATGTTCATCGCGGTGGCGCCACTGACGAGCACGTCGTCGCCGCTGGAGTCACGGATGGAGTGGACCAGATCCTCGGTGGCGACCGAGGACGGCCGGTCCTTCGGGATGACCGTGATCATCGCGGTGTCGCCGGCCTTGTTGAGCGTCGCGGGGGTGACCGCCGCGGCGCCCTCCAGGCCCTTGATCGTCTCGACCGTACGGTCCGCGGCGCTCTTGTCGCCGTCGACGACCACCAGCAGCGGCCCGTTGAAGCCGGGGCCGAAGCCGTCGGACAGCATGTCGTAGGCCTTGCGCTGCGTGGTGCTGACCGGCTGGGAGCCGTCGTCGGGCAGTCCCATCTCCAGGGACGCCGCCGGGATGGCGATGGCGCCGAGGCCCACCACACCGGCGAGCAGCACCATGACCGGCCGGCGCAGCACGAAGCGGGACCAGCGGGTGCCCATGTTCGGCTTGTCGGTGACCGGCTTGCCCTTGCGGACCTTGCGGCCGAGCACCCGCTTGCCGGCGAAGCCGAGCAGGGCGGGGATGAGGGTGAGCGCGATGAGAACGGCGATCACGACCGTGCCGGCCGCGGCGAAGCCCATCTTGCTGAGCATCGGGATGTTGACGACGGCGAGGCCGACGAGGGCGATGACCACGGTCAGGCCCGCGAAGACGACGGCGGAGCCGGCGGTGCCGACGGCCCGGCCGGCCGCGTCCTCCTGCTCACGCCCCTCGGCGAGTTCGGCCCGGTAGCGGGAGACGATGAAGAGGGCGTAGTCGATGCCGACCGCGAGGCCGATCATCATCGCCAGCGTGGAGGTGGTGGACCCGAGGTCGAGGACGTTCGCCAGCGCCGTGATCGTGGAGATGCCGATGCCGACACCGATGATCGCGGTGAGCAGCGGCAGTCCGGCCGCGACGAGCGAGCCGAAGGTGATGACCAGGACGACAGCGGCGATCGCGACACCGATGATCTCGCCCGCTCCGGTCTCCGGGACGGTCTGCAGCGCGTCGCCGCCGATCTCCACGGTCAGTCCGGTGCCCTGCGCCTGGTGGCCCGTCTTCTCCAGCGCCTCCCGGGTCTCGTCGGTCAGCTCCATGCCGTTGACCTTGTAGGTGACCGAGACGTAGGCCGTCGAACCGTCCTTGGAGACCGCGTTCGCGGTGTACGGGTCGGTGACGGAGGAGATCTGGTCGGAGCCGGCCTTGAGGTCGGCGACCGCCTTGTTCACCTCGGCCTTGTTGTCCGCCTGGGTCATCTTCTCGCCGCTCGGGGCCTTGAAGACGACACGTGCGGTCGCACCGTCGGGGCTGGCCCCGGGGAACCGCTCTTCCAGCAGGTCGAAGGCCTTCTGCGCCTCGGTGCCGGGTATCGAGAAGGACGACGAGGTGGCGGTGGACGCGGAGGCCGCACCGACCCCGGCGAGCGCGAGCAGAGCGACCCACAGCAGCAGGACGAGTTTGCGGCGCCGGAAGGCGGACCGCCCGAGTTTGTAGAGGAACGTGGCCACGAGGGCGTACTCCCGTGTGTGAGGTGAACAGGGCATGGGGAGCCGGCCCGACGACGAGAGCGGCGCGCGTCAGGTGGTGCGGGTCGTGCTGCGGGGAGAGGTGACGTGGGGAACGTCGGTCGCCGTGGGGCGGCGACAAAGCATCAGACTCCGAGGGCCGGCAGGACCACGGCGTCGATGTACCGGTTGAGAAAGGCCCGGTCGGGGAGCCGGTCCTCGATCATCTGCCGGGCGACGAACGCGCCGACCAGCATGTGCGGCACGAAGTCCAGCGCGGGGTTGTCCGCACTGACCTCCCCGCGCTCCACCGCCCGCCGCAGCAGTGTGTCCAGCCCGGTGATCTCGGGCTCGATCAGCAGCTCCCGCAGGGCCTCATGGAGATCGGGGTTGCCGTGGATGGCCTGGGCGAGACCCCGCATCAGCGCGGAGTCCCTCTCCATCTGACAGTCGTCGGTCTGGTCCAGCATCGCGTGGAAGTCACCACGCAGGCTGCCGGTGTCGATGTCGCCGACATTCACCGGCTTGCTGTGCCGCAGGGCGGTGGCCACCAGCTCGGGCTTGCCGCGCCACTGACGGTAGAGGGTCGCTTTGCTCGATCGGGTCCGGGTGGCCACGGCGTCCATGGTCAGGGCGTCGTATCCGACTTCGCGCAACAGGTCCAGTACGGCCTCGTACAGCTCTGCCTCGCGCTCGGGGGTGAGCCGACTGCGTGTGGTCATGATCGGCCTCCCTCCATCCGAACGAAACGGTTTCGTACACATCGAAAGGTACCCCACCCCTCAGCGAAACGACAACGTTTCGCTTGTGTCGTGGATCACGAATCGGTTCCGGCCACACCGGATCCGGCCGGATTCACCCGGCCCCACGAGTTGCCGCACCCCCTGCACACGGAAAGCATTGGAAGGTGAGCGACGACGTGGCGTACCTCCGTTTCCCGCATCTGCACGACGACTTGCTGTGCTTCGCCGCCGAGGACGATCTGTGGATCGCCCCTCTGGTGCCGCAGGGGCAGCGGCCGGGACGGGCCTGGCGGCTCACCGTCGACCGGACCCGGGTCGGCCATCCCCGCTTCTCCCCCGACGGCCGGCACATCGCCTACACGACCTGGCGCAGCCTCGACCCCGAGATCCATCTCGCGCCCGTCGAGGGCGGACCGGCCCGCAGACTCAGCTACTGGGGCTCCACCGACACCCGGGTGTGCGGCTGGACCCCGGACGGCCAGATCCTCGCCGTCTCCTCGCACGCCCAGCCCTTCTCGTACTTCTCCTGGGCCTACAACGTCCCGACCGACGGCGCTCCCGGCGCGAAGCTGCCGTGGGGGCCCGTCTCGCACATCGCGGTCACCGACGTGGAGGGAGAACGGCGCACCCTGCTGCTCACCGGCAAACCGCCGCACGAGCCGGCCGCGTGGAAGCGCTACCGCGGTGGCGCCACCGGCCGGCTGTGGCTGCACGGCCGACGGCTCCTCGCCGACCTGGACGGGCATCTGGACTGCCCGATGTTCGTCTCCGGCCGGATCGCGTTCCTCTCCGACCACGAGGGCATCGGCAATCTCTACTCCTGCCTTCCCGACGGGAGCGATCTGCGGCGCCACACGGACCACGACGCGTTCTACGCCCGGCACGCCTCCAGCGACGGCCACCGAATCGTGTACCAGTGCGCCGGGGACCTGTGGATCGTCGACGACCTCGGCCCGCAGGGGATGCCCCGCAAGCTGGACGTGCGGCTCGGCGGACCGCGCGCCGGACGCCGCCCCTACCAGGTACCGGCCTCCAACCACGTCGACTCGATCTCGGTCGACACGACGGGCCGGGCCAGCGCCGTCACCGTCCGCGGCAGTCTGTACTGGCTCACCCACCGCGACGGGCCGGCCCGGACGATCGCCGACACCCCGGGCGTACGCGTGCGGCTGCCCGAGATGCTCGGCACCGGCGGCCAGGTCGCCTATGTCACCGACGCGGAGGGCGACGACGCCGTCGAGATCGCCTATCTCCCGCGGGCGAGCGGCGAGCGGGAACCGCGCCGGCTGGCGTCCGGCCGGCTCGGCCGGGTGCTGGAGATGGTGTCCGACCCGGACGGGGAGCGGCTCGCCGTCGCCGCGCACGACGGCCGGCTGCTGCTGCTCGACGCGGCGGAGGACTCCGCGGGCGAGACCACCGAGCTGATCCGGTCCCTCAACGGGCCGGTGCGCGATCTGGCCTTCTCCCCCGACGGGACGTGGCTGACCTGGTCGCACCCGGGCATCGGACGTTCCCTGCGCCAGATCAAGATGGCCCGGATCGCGGACCGCACGATCGTCGATGTCACCAACGGCCGTTTCGAGGACGAGAATCCGGTCTTCACCAGCGACGGCCGCTATCTCGCGTTCCTGTCCTGGCGCGGCTTCGACCCGGTGTACGACGTGCACACCGGCGACCTGTCGTTCCCGCTGGGCTGCCGGCCCTACCTCGTACCGCTCTCCTCGGCCACGCCCTCGCCCTTCGCGCTGTCCCCGGACGGACGGCCTGCGGCCGGCGGTCTCGACCCCATCGAAGACTCCCTGCTGCCGCCCGAGGAGGGAGCCGGTACCAGCACGGTCATGGTGGAGCTCGAGGGACTGGAGAGCCGGGTGACGCCGTTCCCGGTCTCGGCGTCCAAGTACTCGGCGCTGTATCCCGTCAGCGGCGGCGGACTCGTCTGGCTGCGCTGGCCGATCTCCGGAGCCCTGGGCGAGACCTTCGTGAATCCCGCCGACACCTCCGGGCGCCCCACGCTGGAGCACTTCGACATCGCCAAGGCCCGCAAGACCGAACTGGTGGGCCATCTCGACTGGTTCGCGGTCAGCGGTGACGGCAGCAGGCTGGTGGTCGTCGACGACGGCGATCTGCGCGCGGTGCCCGCCACCGAGTCGGGCGACAGCGACTCGACGGTCTACCTGGATCTGCGCAGGATTCTGCACGACGTGGACCCGGCGTCCGAATGGCGCCAGGCGTACGCCGAGGCCGGCCGGCTCATCCGCGCCTACTTCTGGGAACCGGAGATGTGCGGGATCGACTGGGACGGGGTGCTCGACCAGTACCGCCCCCTGGTCGAACGGGTCGCCTCACCCGACGAGTTCGCCGATCTGATGCGTGAGGTGCTGGGCGAGCTGGGCACCTCGCACGCGTACGTCACCCCCGCCCGCCGCAACGAAGGACCGCCGCACTACCAGCGGGCGATGGGCCTGCTGGGCACGGACCTGGTCTGCCGGGACGGGCAGTGGATGGTCAAGCGGATCCTGCCCGGCGACTCGTCCGACTCCAAGGCCCGTTCCCCGCTCGCCGGTACGGGCGTCCACGAGGGCGAGATCCTCACGCATGTGGACGGCCGGCCGGTGGACCCGGTGACCGGTCCGTTCCCGATGCTGGCCGCCGCGGGCGGGACGACGGTGGAGCTGACGTTCTGCCCGGCCGAGAACGAGGAGCGCTCACGCCGGGTGGCGATCGTGCCGCTGATCGACGAGCGCCCGCTGCGGTACCAGTACTGGGTGGCCAAACGCCGTGAAGTTGTACGGGAGTTGAGCGGCGACCAGTGCGGCTACCTCCACATCCCCGACATGGGCGGCTCCGGCTGGGCGCAGTTCAACCGCGATCTGCGGCTGGAGGTCTCCCGGCCGGCGCTGATCGTCGACGTCCGCGGCAACGCGGGCGGACACATCAGCGAACTGGTGGTGGAGACACTGACCCGGAAGATCATCGGCTGGGACCTGACGCGGAACGCGCAGCCGGTCTCGTACGCCTCCAACGCACCGCGCGGCCCGGTGGTCGCGCTGGCCGACGAGGCGACGTCCTCGGACGGCGACATGATCACGGCGGCGTTCAAACTGCTCAACCTGGGCCCGGTGGTGGGCAGCCGCACCTGGGGCGGGGTGGTCGGCATGACCGGCCGCCACCGGCTGGGAGACGGCACGGTGATCACGGTGCCGATGAACGCGGCCTGGTTCGACGCCTACGGCTGGTCGGTCGAGAACCACGGCGTGGAACCGGACCTGGACGCGCTGCGCTCGCCGCTGGACTGGGCGGAGGGCCGCCATGTCCAGCTGGACGACGCGGTGCAGCTCGCCCTGGAGATGCTGACCCGGCAGCCGCCGGCGGAACCTCCCGGCTACGACTCCGTGCCGGACCTCCGCCGCCCCAAGCTCCCGCCGCGCTGAGGAAGTTGGACGCCGGGGCGCGCAGGTGAGGGCAGGCACCGCAGGCAAGAGGCGCATCCGCTCGCGCGGATGCGCCTCTTCAGTCACACGCAGCGTCAGGCGTTGCGGTCCTGACCGAACTGCTCACGCATGGGCTCCTCGCGGGGCGTCCGCTCACGCGTGGGCTCCTCACGGGAGGTCCGCTCACGCGGCTCCTCGTGGCCCTGCGGCCGACGACGCTCCTGCGGCTGCTGCTGACCCTGCGGGCGCCGGCGCTCCTGACCCTGCTGACCGCGCTGGGACGTCTCGTCCTTCGCGCCGGCCGGGGCCTGCTTGGCCTGGTTCTTGAGCTCCTGCGCCTTGTCCTTGAACTGGTCCTGAATGCCCATGCTTGTTCACTCCTAGAGGGGTGTGAGGGAGAGCGGGGACTGGTGTGCCCCCTGGGCCTCGACCAGCGTGGCACGCACGGACACGCTGCGCATTTCGATCAACTACGCTGCGTGCGCGCCGCCTCGTCGGCCGCCCCTCCGGCACCCACAAGGCCCTTGGCAACACTGGCCAGACGCGGTTCGAAGCGCTTCATCTCCCGCTGTCCCACGAGCCCGATCACGGGCGGGAGATACCCGCGCAGCGACTGCATCCCGCGCAGCCACCACTGTCCGTAGACATGCGCCGAGCGCCGTTCGATCCCGGCCACGATCCGGTCGACCGCCGGGCCCAGCGGATAGGTGCGGTTGGAGGGCCACGGCAGCCGCTGCCGCAGTTCGCGCATCACGTCGTCCTGGTCCGCACCGCGTACGAGGTCGGTGTCCGTCCAGGACAGATAGGCGACGCCGACCCGCACCCCGCGGTAGCCGACCTCGGCCCGCAGGCTGTGCGCGAAGGCCTCGACGCCGGACTTCGACGCGCAGTACGCCGTCATCATCGGCGCGGGTGTGATGGCAGCCAGCGACGCGATCTGGAGAAGGTAGCCGCGGCTCTCCACGAGGACCGGCAGAAATGCCCGTGCGGTGACGGCACTTCCGATCAGATTGACCTCGATGACCCGGCGCCAGGCGACCGGGTCGGAGTCCATGAACGGCCCGCCCGCGGCGACCCCGGCATTGGCGACGACGATGTCGACCTTGCCGAAGCGCTCCTTGACCTCCTGCGCGACCCGCGCCATCGCCTCGTGGTCGGTGACGTCCGCGTACCAGTGGTCGCTCTCGCTGTGGAGCCGCGCCGAGACCTTCTTCAACTCGTCGGGCTCCAGGCCCACCAGGGCGACCTTCGCGCCGCGCGCCGACAGCTTGCGGGCCAGCAGCTCACCCACGCCGCGGGCGGCACCCGTGACAACGGCGACCTGTCCCTCCAGGCTCGTCCTGCTCATGCGGCCTCCTCCTTCACGCTCTTGATGTCCCCGTGGGGCGCGCCCTCGGCGTCCCCGGAGGAGTCGGTGACCCCATGGGCAGCGGCCAGCTCACGGATCTTCGCGGTGACGGCCTCCGGGGCCTCCACCGGTGTCATGTGGCCCGTGCCGTCGAGCTCCACCAGCTCACGGCAGTCGGGCAGATCGGCGGCGATCCGCCGGGCGTGCACCATCGGCGTGAGCCGGTCGGCCGTGCCCGCCAGCACCACGGTGGGGACGTTCAACTGCCGTACGCCGTCGTCGAGATCGAGGCCGGCGAGCACCTGCGACCAGGCCACCCGGGCCGCCCGCGCGCAGGCGTGGACGATCCTGGCGCACTCCTTCACCTGCCCGGGCGTGGCGTCGGGCCCCATGGTCCCGTACTTGAGGAGCCGCCGGGACAGGGGCGTGACGGGCCCGAGCGGGGCGCGCGCCCCGAGCACCATGCCGGTGAGCCGGGTCCGCAGCGGACCGCGGCGCATCGGCAGCACCAGCGACTCCTCGACCAGCCGGGAACTGCCGGTGCTGCACAGCAGCACCGCGGCGGCGTGCTCCGCGAAGGCGGTCCGTCCCGCCGCAGCCATCAGCGTCATCCCGCCCATCGAATGTCCGACGAGGACGGCTTTCTCACCGGGAGCCAGCGCGGCCGCGAGCACCGCCTCCAGATCGTCGGCGAGCACGTCCGTGCTCACGGCGGCGGCAGCGGTACGGCCGTGGCCGCGCTGGTCGTAGACGACGACCCGGAAGTCACCGGCCAGGTCCCGGATCTGCGCGGACCAGAACTCGGTCGAACAGGTCCAGCCGTGGGCGAGGACGACGGCGGGCGCGCCGTCGGGGCCGTACACCTCGGCGTGGATGCGCGATCCGTCGACCGAGACGGCGGTCAGGATGCGGGTCGCGGTCAGTATGCGGCTCATCGCACGGCCTCCGGCTGCTCGGTCACGACGTCATCGGCGGACCCGGACGGGCCGGTCGCCACGGCTTCACCTGCGGGGTCCGGCGCACCGGCCGGCACGGGCGCCCGCAGGATCTCGTACTCCGCGAGGTCCACCTCCCGCGTCGCCCGGCGGAACTCACGTGTCGTCCCCGGCCAGATGGTGGTGTTGCGCCCGCTCGCGTCGAGGTACCAGCTGGTGCAGCCGCCGGTGTTCCACACGGTGCGCTTCATCCGGTCCTGCACCCGGCGGTTCCAGGCGCCGACCGCGGACGCCCGCGGGGTGAGCGCCTTGCGTCCGCCGAGGATGTGCAACTGCCGCAGATAGTCGGCCATGTAGGAGAGCTGGGACTCGATCATCAGAATCATCGAGGAGTTCCCGAGGCCCGTGTTGGGGCCGATGATCGTCATCCAGTTGGGGAAGCCGGCGGCGGTGGCGCCGCGCAGCGACTGCATGCCGTCCTTCCACGCCTCCGCGAGCGTGATGCCGTCCGCCCCGACGACCCGTTCGGCGATCGGCAGGTCGGTGACATGGAATCCGGTACCGAAGATGATCACGTCGGCCTCGGTCTCGGTGCCGTCGGCCGCCACCAGCGTGGAGCCGCGTACCTCCGCGAGCCCGGACGCCACGACGTCCACATTGGGCCGGGCCAGGGCCGGGTAGTACGTGCTCGACAGCAGGATCCGCTTGCAGCCGATGCGGTACGACGGGGTGAGCCGGGCCCGCAGCGCCGGGTCCTTGATGGACTTGGCGATGTTCGCCTTGGCCAGGGACTCGACGAGCCCGAGTTCGTTCGGCCGCTTGGTGAACGCCTGGACCTGCAACTCCCGGATGCCCCACAGCAGTCCGCGCCGCGCGGACCCGGTGAACGGCAGCTGCCGGTGCAGCCAGCGCTCGGCCCCGGTGATCTTCCGGTCCACGCGCGGCATCACCCACGGCGGGGTCCGCTGGAAGAGCGTCAGCTTCCCGGCCTCCGGCTGGATGGCGGGGACGATCTGGATGGCGGACGCCCCGGTCCCGATCATCGCCACGCGCTTGCCGCGCAGGTCGTAGTCGTGGTCCCAGCGGGCGGAGTGGAAGACCTGGCCGGGGAAGCCGGCGAGCCCCGGGATGTCGGGGACCTTCGGGTCGGACAGCGGGCCGGTCGCGGAGACGACGACGTCCGCCGTGAAGGTGCCCTGGGACGTCTCGATCGTCCAGTGCAGCTGCTCGTTGTCCCAGGTCATCATCCGCACCTCGTGGCTGAGGCGGAGGTGGGGACGCAGATGGAAGGTGTCCGCGACGTGTTCGAGGTAGGCGCGGATGTGCTCCTGGCCGGAGAAGGTGCGCGGCCAGTCGGGGTTGGGCGCGAAGGAGAACGAGTACAGATGCGAGGGCACGTCGCAGGCACAGCCCGGATAGCTGTTGTCCCGCCAGGTCCCGCCGACGGAGTCCGCCCGCTCCAGGACGACGAAGTCGGTGATCCCCTCGCGGCGCAGCCGGACCGCGGCCCCCAGGCCGCCGAACCCGGATCCGATCACCGCCACCCGCACATGTTCGTGCGCTGCCTGCTTCCCCTGGCCCATGCCGCCGCCTCTCGCTGAACGTCACAACCCGATCCCAACCATGCCAGCAATCACTGGCACAGTTGGGAGAGTAGAGCAGCGGCATACCGAGCGGTAGGGGTATGCCGCGACAAGTTACCGGCGGTACAACATAGGCTTCCCCCGTGGCTGAAGTACGCGAGTACCGCATGGAGGAGCTGGCCTCACAGGCCGGCATCACGGTGCGCACCCTGCGCTTCTACCGCGAGCGCGGGCTGATCCAGCCGCCTCGCCGGGAGGGCCGCATCGCCTGGTACGACGAACACCACCTGGCCAGACTGCGCACGATCGCGGCGCTCCTGGAGCGCGGGCACACCCTGAACGGGATAGCCGACCTCGCCACCGCCTTCGAGAGCGGACGCGACGTCGGGGAGGTGCTCGGCCTCGGCGAACCCACCGAGGAGACACCGGTGCGGCTGAGCCCCGAGGAACTCGCCGACTACTTCGAGGGCGAGGTCACCCCGGAGAATCTCGCGGCGGCCCTGGACCTCGGCTATCTCGCCACGGACGGCGACGAGATCGTCCACATCAGCCGCCGCCTGCTCGACGTGTCGGCGGCGCTCGTACGGGAGGGCGTACCACTGGCGGCGGTGCTGGACGCGGGCCGCCGGGTGCGGACGCACGCCGAGGCGCTGGCGGACCTGTTCGTCGAGGTCCTCAGTGCCCACACGGCCGCGTCGGACGTGGAGAAACTGCGCCCGCTGGCCAAGAGCGTGGTGGAGGCGGAACTGTCGATGGCCCTGGACCGGCGGCTGCGGGACACCTCGGGTCCGGCGGGGGACTGAGGCGGGGCGAGCAGGCCGATCCCGCCCGGCCCGAGCCCAGCCGCCTGAGCCGAGCCGGACCGACCCGAGCCGCCTGATCGCATCGGCCCCGATCCGCCTGAGCCGACCCGGGCGCGCCGAGGGGCCTGCCCCCGCTACCCGAGCGCCGACTCGTACGCCACACTCACCGGCGCATGGTCGCTCCACCGCTCCCCGTGCGACGACGCCCGCTCCACCCACGCCTTCACCGCCCGCCCCGCCAGCCCCGGCGTCGCCACCTGGTAGTCGATGCGCCAGCCGGAGTCGTTGTCGAACGCCCGCCCGCGGTAGGACCACCAGGTGTACGGCCCCTCCTGGTCGGGGTGCAGCGCCCGCATCACGTCCACGTACTCCACCTCGTCGAAGACACGGGACATCCAGGCCCGTTCCTCGGGCAGGAAGCCGGAGTTCTTCCGGTTGCCGCGCCAGTTCTTGAGGTCGGCCTCGCGGTGCGCGATGTTCCAGTCGCCGCACACGACGACCTCGCGCCCATCGGCCGCCGCCCGTTCCTTCAGGCCGGCCAGATACGGCAGGAACTCGTCCATGAAGCGGGTCTTCTCGTCCTGCTTCGCGGTCCCCACCTCGCCGGACGGCAGATAGAGGCTGGCGACCGTGACACCGGGCAGATCCGCCTCGACGTAGCGCCCGCTGCCATCGAACTCCTGCGACCCGAATCCGGTCCGCACCCGGTCCGGCTCCCGGCGCGTGTAGAGGGAGACGCCCGCGCGGCCCTTCGCGGCGGCCGGGGCGTGCACCGTGTACCAGCCGTCCGGCTGCCGCACCTCCTGCGGCAGCTGGTCCGGTTCGGCCCGCACTTCCTGCAGACAGATCACGTCGGCGGCGGTACCGGCCAGCCACTCCACGAAGCCTTTCCTGGCGGCGGCGCGGAGCCCATTCACATTCACGGAGGTCACGGTGAGCATCCGGGCACCTTACCCACGACCTCGAAACAGCTGCACGTACGCTCGATGCCATGCATGTGCGCCCGGTTGCCTTCGACCACCCCGATGCCGCCAAACTGAACGACCAGGTCCAGCTCGAGTACGCCGAGCGGTACGGGGACGAGGGTGATGTGACACCCCTCGACGCATCGATGTTCGCGCCGCCGCGCGGCTTGTATCTGATCGCGTACGACGACCGGGACAGCCCGGTCGCCACCGGCGGCTGGCGGTCCCAGGACGCCGCGGGCGGCGAGGGGTACGAGGACGGCGACGCCGAGCTCAAGCGGATGTTCGTGATCCGCGAGGCGCGCGGCCTGGGCCTCGCCCGCAGGATCCTCGCGGCCCTGGAGGCGGACGCACTGGCCGCCGGCCGGACCAGGATGGTGCTGGAGACGGGCACCGCGCAGCCCGAGGCGATCGCGCTCTACCTCTCCAGCGGCTACACCCCGGCGCCGCAGAAATTCGGCCACTACCGCGAGTACGACAGCAGCCGCTGCTTCGCCAAGGTCTTGTCGCGCTCCTGACAACGCACGCTTCCCGTGGCACTCTGCCTCACGCACGCCGATCCGCACCGGCTCATCCCCCACCCTGCCCGCGCGGCCTCACGCGCGGGCGCGGCAGAAGGAGACATGCGTGAGACGCCATCGCACCGCCGCCGGGATCCTGTTGGCCGTCGGCACCCTGCTCGCAGGCGCCCTCTCGGCCGCCACCGCGCACGCCGCCCCCTCCCCCACGCCCACCGCCTTCACCCAGCAGCACACAAAGGGCTTCTGGACCGCGGAGCGGATGCGCGGCGCCACACCGCTCGACCTGCTGCCGCGTGAGCGACGCGGCACGCTCACGGCCCCGGCGCCGGCGCCGGCGGGCACACCGACCGTGATCCCGCCGACCCTGCCGTCCGGCACGGCATCCGGCACATCCGTCCTGTCCTTCCCGCAGCCCGGCGGCCCCTGGACGAGCGGCGGCGCCGTCGTCAAAACGTCCGGCCGGGTCTTCTTCACCCTCCAGGGCCGGACGGCATCGTGCTCCGGCAACTCGGTCACCAGCCAGAACGGCGGCACGGTGATCACCGCGGGCCACTGCGTGAAGTACCAGGGCACGTGGCACACCAACTGGGTCTTCGTCCCCGGCTACGACAACGGCCAGGCGCCGTACGGCCAGTGGTCCGCCACCCAGACGTTCTCGACACCGCAGTGGGTGGCGCGCGAGGACATCAACTACGACGTGGGCGCGGCGGTCGTCGCCCCGCTGAACGGCAAGACACTCGCGGCGACGGTCGGCGCGCAGGGCCTGAACTTCAACGGCGGCTACAACAAGGCGATGTACGCCTTCGGCTTCCCGGCGGCGGCCCCGTACGACGGCAGCAAGCTGATCCACTGCAGTGGCAACTCCTCCCGCGACTTCCTCTTCTCGCAGGACCACAGCCTCGGCTGCAACATGACCGGCGGTTCCAGCGGCGGCCCCTGGTTCACGTCCTTCGACGAGGCCACCGGCACCGGACTCCAGGCGTCGGTGAACAGCTTCGGCTATGTCTTCCTGCCGAACCGGATGTTCGGCCCGTACTTCGGCAACGACGCCAAGGCCGTCTACGACAAGGCCCAGGTGGCCTGACGCGCACGAGCCCCTGCCGGAACTCCCGGCAGGGGCTCATCACATGGTGCGCCGCGTCAGGCGAGGGCGGCCTCGCCCGACGCCAGCGGCCACTCCCGGTTGAGGGTGCCGAGCGGGATGCGGTGCTGGAAGACG
Organism: Streptomyces sp. CA-251247; assembly: GCF_050952975.1. NCBI lineage: Bacteria > Bacillati > Actinomycetota > Actinomycetes > Kitasatosporales > Streptomycetaceae > Streptomyces > Streptomyces sp. CA-251247. Next base: position 3,516,980 of record NZ_CP191861.1, read on the forward strand.
GGTGTGCCGAAGACGGACAGCTGGAGCTGGAGCCAGCCGCTGAGATCGACGCCGCCGTACAGCTTCCAGGATCCGACGACGGACCCGGGCGTCGCGGACGCGGCGGCCTCGCCGCGGAGATAGGGAGCGAGATCGGCGGTCACGCCGACCGCGCCGTACAGACCGATCGAGGCCTCGGCGCCGAGCGCGGCCTTGACCTTGCCCGCCGCGGTGACCTTCGCCCGCACCGGGGTCCCGGTCATGTCGGAGGTGCTGACCGGCTTCCAGCCCTCGGCCTTGGTGTAACCACCGCCGACGCGGAAGCCTCCCTCGAGATCCTGCGCGACCTCCACGCTGACGCTGCCGTCGGCGGCGACCTGGACGTAGACGGTGAGGTCGAGGTTCACCACGACCGGCACCGGACCGACCTGGATCACGGGGTCGGCGTGCAGCTTGGCGAAGGGGATCCGGACCGGCTCGTTGCCGGCCGTCAGCTTGCCCTTCAGCTCCCAGCCGGAGGTCCACCGCCCGCTCAGCCCGAGGAACGCGGAGTCCGGCGAGAGCACCGAGGACCCGTCGTAGGAGAACTCGACCTCGGGTGCCAGCTGCACATGGCCCGCGACCGAGGCCGCACCGGCGACGGGCGCGCCTTCGGTGACCGGGAGCGGTACGGAGGCCCCGACGTCGATGCGCAGGCTGCCGAGCGGCACCTTCGCGCCCTGCGGGCCGACGTGGACGTTGCCCTTCTTCGCCCACGAGACCTTGACGCCCTCGACGAGCGGCTCGACATCGACGGCAGCGGGGTCGACCGGGACCGTGCCCCGTGCGGTGTCGTCACCGAGCAGGGCGCCCAGTGTGGCCGGCTCCGTGGCGACCTCGGTCCCCCTGGAGGTCTTGCCGGCCACGTCGGTGACCTTGGCCAGCAGTCCGTCGGGAGCTCCCGGGGCGGGTCCGCTGGCGATGATGTCCCCGACTGCGGGGGCCTTCTCCGCGGGCTTCTGCGGCGATGCCCCGATGCCCTCCGTGGAGATGACGGCCCGCCGCTTCGTGCGGTCGTACGAGGCCACCTTCAGCGGGGACTTGCGGGCCTGCCCGTCCTTGCCGGAGCGGGCGGCGGCGGTGGGCCTGCCCTCCGGCGCCCCGGCGACGGCGAGCTTTCGCGACGGGCCGGTGTCGGGGGTGGGAGCGGTGGTGCTCGGTACGTCGGCGGCGGCCGGTGCCGTCGCCGTGGCGGCTGCCGAACAGCCGGTGGTCAGCAGGGATATGGAGGCCAGAGTCGCCAACAGGGCATGTCTGACAGACAGCTTGGGCACGTGGGAATCCTCGGAGCGTGTGGTGGGGGGTACGCGCAACAGGAAGGAACTCGCGAATACCGACGAGTAACAACCGGCCGTACGATCCCACACGCGCCGCAGCCACCGAGGACGTTCCCGCCAACCCCGTGGATGACCTCTGTCACACCCTCACCACGGGCACTCCCGCGCCCACATGACGCTGCGTCAGCGGGAGACCGGGCTCCCCTTCTCGTGCTCCCCCTCGGTGTCCACGTGCGGCAGGATCCGGTCCAGCCAGCGCGGCGTCCACCAGGCCGCGCTGCCCAGGAGCGTCATCACCGCGGGCACCAGCAGCAGCCGCACCACGGTCGCGTCGATGAGCACGCTCACCGCCAGCCCGAGGCCCATCATCTTGATCACGATGTTGTCGCTGACGATGAAGGCGGCGAAGACGCTCACCATGATCAGCGCCGCACAGGTGATCACCCGGGCCGTGATCTCCAGCGCGTGCGCGACGCTGGCCTTCGGGTCGCCCGTGCGCACCCAGGCCTCGTGGACGCGCGAGAGCAGGAAGATCTCGTAGTCCATGCTCAGGCCGAAGACGATCGCGAACATCATCATCGGCACATAGCTCTCGATGGGCACCGTGCCCGACACCCCGAGCGCCGGGCCGCCCCAGCCCCACTGGAAGACGGCCACGACCACGCCGTACGAGGCGGCGATGGACAGGACGTTCAGCACGGCCGCCTTGACCGCGACCAGCACTCCGCGGAAGACGATCAGGATGATGAGGAACGCGAGGGCGACCACCACGGCGATGATCACCGGCAGCCGGCTGGAGACGATGTCGAGGAAGTCGACCTGGGCGGCCGTCGTGCCGGCGACATAGCCCTTGGCGGAGGTGCCCGCGACCGCCTGGGGCAGGGCGTCGTCCACGAGGTGATTGGTCAGCTCGGTGGTCCGCTCGTCCTGCGGCGCTTGCGTCGAGTAGGCCGTGCCGACGAGTACGTCGCCGTCCTGCGTCGGCTTCAGCGGAGTGATCAGCGCGGCGTTCGGGACATCGGTGAGCGCCTTCTGGGCCTGGCTCGCGAGCGCCTGCCGGTCGGCCGCGGCGAGAGAGGTCTGGTCGATCACGATGGTGAGCGGCCCGTTGGAGCCCGGCCCGAAGGCGTCCGACATCAGGTCGAACGCCCGCCGGTCCGTGAACGACTTCGGATCCGCGCCGTCCCCGATGTGCCCGAGCTGGATGGAGAAGACCGGGATGGCGAGGACGACGATGGCGATCACTCCCCCGGCGAGGAACCACCAGGGCCGCCGTTCCACACGCATCGCGTACCGGTGCCAGGTACCGTGCGCCTCCTGGCCGGGCGCGGCTTCCGTCTCCGCGATCGGCTTGCGCACGTGGTACTTGTCGATCGCCCGCCCGAAGAGTCCCAGCAGTGCGGGCACCAGGGTGAGCGCGCCCAGGACGGCCGAGACGACGGTGACGGCGGCGGCCACCCCGAGCAGCGCGATGAAGCTGATCCCGGAGACCGACAGACCCGTCAGGGCGATGATGACCGTGCAGCCGGAGACGAGCACCGCTCGCCCACTGGTCGCGACCGCCCTGCCGGCCGAGGCGACCGGATCGACGCCGTCCATGAGGTTCTGCCGGTGCCGCGTGATCAGGAAGAGCGCGTAGTCGATCCCGACACCGATACCGATCATGGTGGCGAGCGTCGGCGAGACCGTGGCAAAGGTGAACGCGGCGGCGAGCAGCCCCAGCCCCGCGAGCCCGAAGATCACACTGACCAGGGCCGTGACCAGGGGCAGTACGGCGGCGAGCACGCTGCCGAACCCGATCAGCAGCACCACGATCGCGACCCCGAAGCCGATGAGCTCACTGGTGTGGTCATTGGCCTCGGGCCGTGCCAGCTCGCCGAGCTGCCCGCCGTACTCCACGTCCACCCCGGCGGCCCGCAGCGGCTCCACGGCCTCGTCGACACCGTCGAGGTACGACTCCTGGAGCGTCGAGGGCTGCACGGCGAAGCGGACGGTGATGTAGGCGGTCTCACCGTCCGTGGACAGCGGGCCGACGTTCGGCCCGGGCGGCGGAGGCGGTGGCGTGCTGCCCGCCGGGGGCAACGGGTTCTGGGCGGAGAGCACGTCCGGCAGCTTCTGCAGATTGCCGATCACCGTGGACATCTGCGAGCTGTAGGCGGTGAGCGGCTTCGAGGAGTCGTGCAGCACGATCTGGCTGCTGTACCCGCCGGCCGCGGGGTCGTGCGCCTTCAGTACGTCCAGCCCTTCCGTCGACTGGACACCCGGCAGCGCGAAGTTGTCGGAGTAGTCCCCGCCGTAGGCGTGGTTGAGCACCTGAAGCCCCGCCAGACCGACCAGCCAGATCACGATCACCCAGACACAGCGCCGAGCACACCATTCACCGAGCCGACGCAGCATGGCTTCTCCCGACCGAGCGAGACCAATGGGACATCAGGCATTAAATAGCCGATTCCGCCGAGAGTGTGGGCGCAACGACGGGGCCTCGCCGGATCGTGACGACCGGCTTCGGGCCGCTCAGACGGTCGCAGGACAGGGGAAATTCAGGAGTGATGGACAGAATTGTGCATTTTGTGCCAGGAACGTGGAACCCGATGGATGAAGCGGTCCCCTGGCTGCTCATGAGCGGAGAGTGCCATGGATACGGTGTGGTTGATCGTCATCATCGTGGTTGCTGTGATCGTCGTCGCGCTGCTCGCCATGACCGCGCAGCAGACCACGCGACGCCGACGCCTCCAGGAGCGTTTCGGCCCCGAGTACGACCGCGCGGTGCAGGACGGCGAGAGCCGTCGCGAGGCCGAGCGCGACCTCGCCGCGCGGGAACAGCGGCATGAGGATCTGCAGATCAGAGCGCTGCCGCCCACGACCCGGGACCGGTACGCGCGGGAGTGGACCGCGGTCCAGGAACGGTTTGTGGACAGTCCCGACCAGGCGGTGGGCGAGGCCGACCGGCTGGTGATCCTGCTGATGGGGGAACGCGGATACCCGACCGAGGGCTACGAGCAGCAGACGCGCGACCTGTCGGTCGATCACGCCCGCACGCTGGAGCACTACCGGACCGCCCATGAGATCAACAGCCGTGTCGGCGTCGGAAACACCTCCACCGAAGAGCTACGGAGCGCGATGGTCCACTACCGCGCGTTGTTCGACGAGCTGTTGCGGGACGAGACCGACAGCTCACCCGACACCGGCCGACGACAGCCGTGAGCAAGGGAGAGTGACATGCAGCGAGAAGGCGGACTCGGGCGAGAGAATCCCGGTCGTTTCGCACCGGGCGAGGAGAAGCTGTCCACCGAGGACATCGCCAGGACGGACACGGAGCCGGCGGAGCCGCCCCGGCTCGCGGCGCCCTCCGCACCGGTGAGTCCCCCGGCGAAGACGGCGATGCCGCCCCGGCGCAAGGAGATGACCGACGCGGCGCCTGCGGAACCCGGCGAGCGCGCTACCCCGGCCACGGAAGACATCAGGCCGTCGGCGACCGAGAAGACCTCGCACAAGACGGACACCCCGAGCCACGACGAAGAAGCCGTTCCGCTGCTGGACTCCGGCACGGAAGGGGACATGCGCTCCCGCTGGAGCGACATCCAGCAGGGCTTCGTCGACGACCCCCAGGCGGCCGTACGCTCCGCGGACGCGCTGGTCGCCGAGGTCATGCAACTGCTCGCCACGACCTTCGCCGAGCACAAGGAAGGTCTGGAGAAGCAGTGGCACCAGGGCAACGAGGTCGCCACCGAGGACCTGCGGATCGCGCTGCGCCAGTACCGGTCCTTCTTCGACCGGCTGCTGACGACCTGATCCGGCCGCGTGGGGACCGGGCAGGACCACAGGCCGCCGGGCGGACACCAGTTGAGGCCGGTGGGTGGCTTCACCGCCGGACAACAAGAGAGAGCCTCTGTCGGATCTCTCCGACAGAGGCTCTCAGCTGCGGTGGACCTGTGGGGATTTGAACCCCAGACCCCCTCGATGCGAACGAGGTGCGCTACCAGACTGCGCCACAGGCCCTTGCAACGAAGGAAACTCTAGCATCCCCATCGGGGTGCTTGGAAATCCGTTCCTTCGCTGGTCACGAGGGTCACTCGTTGGCGGCGCGGGGCCGGTCCTCGTCCGCGTACTGGTCGAACAGCGGGGTGCGGCCGCGGTCGCGCGAGGAGCGGCGGGGCTGCGGTGCGCGGCGGCTCGGGGCAGCCGGCTCGGCCTCCTCGGCCTGGTCGGCCGCCGGCTCCGCCGTCGAGGAGCGGGCGGAGCTCCAGGTCTCCGGGTCGCTCATGTCCACGCCGCTCGTCGCCCGCGGGGCGACGGGTGCGGTGACATACGTCGGCAGGGGCACCGGGACCGGGTCCCAGCTGTCGCCCGTCGCCGGGCCGCGGTCGCGCTGCTGGCTCACCCACTCCGCGTGATCGGTCTGCTCGACCAGCGCCCGGCGGCCCGCCTCCTGCGGCGAGAGCCTGGCGGCGTCGGGCTCCGGGCGGGCTTCGGGCTCCTCGTCCGGCTCGGCGGAGGAGGCTGCCGCGGCCTGGTGCCGGCGGGGCCGGTTCTCCCGAAGCCGCTGCGCGGCGATCTCCGCACGGCGCCGGTCCATGACCACCACGAAGCGCCGCCGCTCCTGCGCGCGCAGATGCATGATGTACGCGCTGAGAAGGACGGCGGGAACACCGGGCGCCCACAGGAAGCCGAGTCCGCCGACCGCCGCCACCACCGCGCCCACCGTGAAGGCCAGGAACAGCATCACGGTGGTGCGTCTGCGACGGGCGAGCACCTTGCTCCGCCGCGCGCGCTCGGCGGCCGGGCCGCTCTGGCGCGGACGGGCACGGGGTGCGGGGACCGGGATCCGGGCTTCGGTGCGGGGCGCGGCGAAGGCCCGGACGTCCACGGAACTCATCGGGTCCGTGGCGACATCCGGGTCCGCGTCGGGTTCGTTGCGCCCTTCGCCCGGCCGCCTTGCCTCATCGGCGTCGCCGTGTGACGGCTCCGCCGATTCGGCGGTGCGTTCCCGCAGCTCCCTGGCGTACCGGCGCTCCATCGCCCCGCGTCCGGACAGCAGCCGGATGGCGGTGGAGAAGCGTTCCGTCGGACGGGCTTCGTTCAGCTCGTCCTGCCTGCGGAGCCACATCGGCACCAAGTAGGCGGCCCAGGCCCCGACGATGACTGCGTAGATGAGGCCGCTGCTGCTCACGCATCACACCGTAGAGGGATTCGCGCAAGGGCATCCGCCAATTGGCCCGGTGTGTCGCACGATCCGGCTGATATCACTGACTTTTTTTGCGATTGTTCAGATCAACGCATGGTCGGTGCCGATCAATTTCGAACGTTTATTTTATTTCTCGTGGTGTTCCCGGTCGCGCCCGGTGCCAGCGGCGGAGCAGTCCGTCAGGGACCTCCTCGGCCGTGAGCGCGAAGACCAGATGGTCCCGCCACGCACCGTCGATGTGCAGATATCGGGGGCGCAGACCCTCTTCCCGGAAACCGAGTTTCTCCACGACGCGGCGGCTCGGCGCGTTCTCCGGCCGAATGCACACTTCCATCCGGTGCAGCCCGACCGAGCGGAAGCAGTGATCCACCGCGAGCGCCACCGCGGTCGGCATCACCCCGCGTCCGGCCACCTCGCGGTCGACCCAGTACCCGACATGGCCCGAGCACATCGAACCCCAGGTGATGCCGGCGACCGTCAACTGGCCGACCAGCCTGCCCTGGTACTCGATGACGAACGGCAGCATCCGGCCCGCGTTGGCCTCCGCCCGCAGATGCCGGACCATCTGCCGGTACGTGGGGCGCTGCGTGAGCGGTGCGCCGGGCCCGGGCGGCGGGATCGTCGCCTCCCACGGCCGCAGCCAGTCACGGTTGCGGCGGTTGACCTCGCGCCAGCTCCGCTGGTCGCGCAGCTTTATCGGGCGGAGGACGATGTCGCCGTCCGCCAGGATGACCGGCCAGGGCGCGTTCAGGTCGGGCTCCCCGAACTCGGATGGTCCCCGCCGCGGAGCTGGTCGACGGCGTGCGGCAGCAGCGGCTCCAGCACCGCGATCCCGTCCCTCACCCCGCCGGTCGAGCCGGGCAGATTGACGATCAGGGTGCGGCCCGCGACACCGGCGAGGCCGCGGGAGAGGGCCGCCGTCGGCACCTTCTCGCGCCCGTACGCGCGGATCGCCTCCGCGATGCCGGGGACCTCGTGATCGATGACGGACCGGGTGACGTCGGGGGTGCGGTCGGTCGGCGAGATGCCGGTGCCGCCGGTGGTGAGGATGACGTCGTAGCCGGCGGCGACACCCTCGCGCAGGGCCCGCTCGACCGGCTCGCCGTCCGGGACCACACGCGGACCGTCGACCCGGAAGCCGAGCGCGGTCAGCCCCTCGACGAGCACGGGGCCGCCCCTGTCCTCGTAGATCCCGGCGGAGGCGCGGTTGGACGCGGTGATCACCAGGGCGCGGCGGACCGCGTCCGGGCCGGGGCCGTGACTGTGGCTGTGCACCTCTCCGGCGCGTGCCGCCCGGATCACGGCCGGCTCCAGTCGCCGGACTTGCCGCCGGTCTTCTCCTCCACCCGGACGTCCGTGATCACGGCCGCCTTGTCCACGGCCTTGACCATGTCGACGACCGTGAGCGCGGCGACCGAGACGGCGGTCAGCGCCTCCATCTCGACGCCCGTGCGGTCGGTGGTCCTGACCGTCGCGAGGATCTCGACGGCGTCGTCGGCGACGGCCAGGTCGAGCGTGACGCCGGAGAGGGCCAGCGGGTGGCAGAGCGGGATCAGCTCGGGGGTGCGCTTGGCGCCCATGATCCCGGCGATACGCGCCGTCGCCAGCGCGTCCCCCTTGGGGACGCCTTCACCCCGGAGCAGTTCCACGACGCGTGGGGAGACCAGGACCCGGCCGCTGGCCCGGGCGGTGCGTGCGGTGACGTCCTTCTCGGAGACGTCGACCATACGGGCCGCCCCCGCCTTGTCGATGTGCGTCAGCCTGCCTTGGGTACTCATGTCGGTGCGCTGCTCCCGTCCGGGCCCTCAGGGCCTGTGTGGGCAGACACGGTACCGCCACGGTAAGCAGGTCAGCCGAGGAGGACCACCTCGACGTCCGCGCCGGGCTGGACCGAGGTGTCCTGTTCCGGGACCACGATCAGGCAGTCGGCGTGCGCGAGGGCGGCGATCAGATGGGAACCGGAACCCCCCACGGGAGTGACGGCGCCCGAGCCGGAGTCGTACGCACCCCGCAGGAACTGGCGCCTGCCGGACGGTGAGGTGAGTGCCTTGTCGGCCTTCAGGGTCGCGCGGGTCGTCGGCCGCCGGACGTCCGGCAGGCCCATCAGGCGCCGGATCGCCGGGCGGACGAACAGCTCGAAGGAGACGTACGAGGAGACCGGGTTGCCCGGCAGCGCGAGCAGCGGGGTGTGCTCGGGGCCGATCGTGCCGAAGCCCTGCGGCTTCCCGGGCTGCATGGCGAGCTTGCGGAAGTCGATGCCGCTGCCCGGGACGTCCTCGTCGCCCACCGAGGACAGGGCTTCCTTGACCACGTCGTACGCGCCGACGCTGACGCCGCCCGTCGTGACCAGCAGGTCCGCGCGGATCAGCTGGTCCTCGATGGTGGCGCGCAGGGTCTCGGCGTCGTCCGTGACCGCGCCCACCCGGTAGGAGATCGCGCCGGCGTCCCGCGCGGCCGCGGCGAGCGCGAAGCTGTTGGAGTCGTAGATCTGGCCCTCGCCCAACACCTCGCCGGGCTGGACCAGTTCGCTGCCGGTGGAGAGCACGACGACACGCGCACGCGGTCGGACCCGCACGGTGCCGCGGCCGATCGCGGCGAGCAGGCCGATCTGCGGCGGGCCGAGCACCGTGCCCGCCGCGAGGGCGAGGTCACCGGCCTGGACGTCGCTGCCGCGGGAGCGGACATGGGCGCCGGCCTCGGCGGCCCGGTGGACCCGGACCTCACCGCTCGCGCCCTCGGGGGACTCGCCCGCCGGGCGCATCGTGGTGGCCGCTCCCCCGCCGGTGCCGCCGTCGGTCCACTCGACCGGGACGACGGCCTCCGCGCCCGGCGGCAGCGGTGCACCCGTCATGATCCGCGCGGCCTGGCCGGGGCCGACCGTCGGCAGCCCGCCGCTGCCGGCCGCCACATCGCCGATCACCGTGAGGAGGGCGGGGAACTCCTCGGTGGCGCCCCGCACATCGGCCGTACGGACGGCGTACCCGTCCATGGAGCTGTTGTCGAACGGCGGCAGGGCGACCGGGACCGTGACGTCCTCGACGAGGACACAGCCCTGGGCGTCCGGCAGTTGCAGCTCGATCGGGTCGAGCGGGCGGATCGCTGCGAGGATGTCCTCGAGGTGGTCGTCCACCGACCAGGTCGTGCTGCTCACCGTGTTACATCTCCTCGGTCACAAAACTGCGGAGCCAGGTCCGGAACTCGGGTCCCAGGTCTTCACGTTCGCACGCCAGTCTGACAATGGCCCGCAGATAGTCGCCGCGATCGCCGGTGTCGTAACGGCGGCCCTGGAAAACGACGCCGTGCACCGGGCCGCCGATCGTCTCGTCCTCGGCGAGCTTCTCCAGGGCGTCGGTCAGCTGGATCTCGTTGGCGCGGCCGGGTGCGGTCTCCCGCAGTATGTCGAAGACGGCCGGGTCCAGGACGTACCGGCCGATGATGGCGAGGTTCGACGGGGCCTCGGACGCCTCGGGCTTCTCGACCAGCTTGGTCACCTTGACCACGTCGTCCTCGCCGGTGGCCACCACGGCCGCACAGCCGTACATGTGGATCTGGGCGGGGTCGACCTCCATGAGGGCGATCACGCTGCCGCCCTCCCGCTCCTGGATCTCGACCATGCGGGCGAGCAGCGGGTCGCGCGGGTCGATGAGGTCGTCGCCGAGGAGGACGGCGAAGGGCTGGTCGCCGACGTGCGGCGCCGCGCACAGGACGGCGTGACCGAGGCCGCGTGGATCGCCCTGGCGCACATAGTGCATGGTGGCCAGGTCGCTGGACTCCTGGACCTTCTTCAGCCGGCTCTCGTCGCCCTTGCGGGTGAGCGCCTGCTCCAGCTCGTAGTTCCGGTCGAAGTGGTCCTCCAGCGGCCGCTTGTTCCGGCCCGTGATCATCAGCACGTCGGAGAGACCGGCGGAGACCGCCTCCTCGACGACGTACTGGATCGCGGGCTTGTCGACGACAGGCAGCATCTCCTTGGGAGTGGCCTTCGTGGCGGGCAGGAACCGCGTGCCGAGACCGGCGGCCGGGATGACAGCCTTGCTGATCCTGGGCTTCGGAGGAGTCATGCGCTGCACAATAACCGGTGAGTATGGGCTGAAGATGAGCCTCCGGTTAACTTCCTTCTCATAAAGACGTATACGAGAGGTTTGTGAAGTCACCATGTGCAGTGACTTGTCCGGAAAGAGTGCGGTTCGCCGTGAACTCCTGGACGCACGCGGCCTCCTGTCCCCCGAGGACGTCCGCGCCGCCGCCGCCGTCCTCGCACGACAGGCGCTCGCCCTGCCCGAACTGGCCGAGGCGGCCACGGTCGCCGCGTACGTCTCGGTCGGCCGCGAACCGGGCACCCGCGCGCTGCTCGACGCCCTGCGCGCCCGCGGCGTACGCGTGTTGCTGCCCGTCCTGCTGCCGGACAACGACCTGGACTGGGCCGTGTACGAAGGCGTCGAGCAGCTGGTGCGCGCGAGGCGCGGGCTGCTGGAGCCGGACGGGGCGCGGCTCGGACCGGACGCCGTGCTGGAGGCCGACGCCGTGCTCCTTCCCGGGCTCGCCGTGGACGCACAGGGGATGCGGCTCGGCCGCGGGGGCGGCTCCTACGACCGGGTGCTCGCCCGGCTCGCGGCGGCCGGCGCCGATCCCGCGCTGGTGGTGCTGCTGTACGCGGACGAGGTGGTCGCGCACGTTCCGCGGGAACCGCACGACCACCCCGTCCATGCCGTCGTCACACCCGATGCCGTCAGGCGTTTCGGGGAATGAGCTTCAGGGTGTCCACCGTCTTCGCGGACACCGCCTGCTCGCTGAAGGACCAGTCGAGCAGTTCGCCGTCGGCCCACTTGTCCGTCTGATCGGTGTAATGCGCGCTGTAGGCGTGTCCGGAGGCGCCGGTCAGATTGATCCAGCCCGACTTGTCCCAGTCCCCGACGGTGACGACCATCCGCATCGACGGCACCCAGACCACGTCGTAGCCGCCCGCCGCGTTCCAGCCGGTGGCGTTGACCGCTGCCTCGCCGCCGCCCAGGTTCCACGGGCCGCGGTTGAGCACGAACTGGAGGAAGCCGGGGCCCTCGGTGCCGAGCGTCTGGTTCTTCAGCGTCAGCTGGTGCAGACGGCCCCAGCTCCAGCGGGAGGCGTCCTTGCCCAGCTCGGCCGTCAGCTCCCAGCGGGCGTCGTCCATCGCCCGGGCGAGCAGCTCGTCACGGGTGTCGGTCGGCTTCTCCGTACGGTTGCCCGGCGAGTGCCACCACGGGTTCTGCTCGTCCTTGAGTATCCGGCGCACCACCTCGAACCAGCGGTCGCCGCCGTCCGGCTGCGCGGTGTCCGTGTCGCGCTGGCCGCACTCGCGCACCCGCTCGGTGAGCTCGTCCTCGGGCGCCGTGCTGTCGGCGGGCAGGACGTTCAGGCACTGGCCCTCGACGCGCAGCTCCTTGGGCAGCTTGTTGCCGAAGGCGAGCTTGAGGACATTGCGCCAGACCGCGTTGAAGTAGGCGGCGGCACCGGAGTCGGGCTCCTGGGTGTAGCGCCAGCCCTCCAGCAGCTTCTGCGCCTCACGGACGTAGGGGTCCGAGATGTCGATCTTCAGCAGATACGGCGTCAGCAGCTCGGCGATCTCGCTGCTGTTGTCCATCTGCATCGTGCGCATGTCTTCGGTGGAGATCTTGCCGCCGCCCTGAATCTTCGTCTCGATGAGGTCGTTGATCCGCTGGCTGCGGGCGCCGTAGCCGTAGTCCTCGGTCAGCAGGTAGGGGTACTTCTCGGAGTCGATCACCGCCTGGTTCGCGGTGACGATGTAGCCGCGATCCGGGTTCTCCTCGAACGGCAGCTCGTCGAAGGGGATGTAGCCCTTCCACTTGTACGCCGGGTCCCAGCCCGGAGCGGGCACCGAGCCGTCGCCCTTGGCGCGGATCGGGATACTGCCGGGCGCCTGGTAGCCGATGGTGCCGGCGGAGTCCGCGTAGACGAGGTTCTGCGAGGGGACCTCGAATTTCTTGGCCGCCGCACGGAAGGTCTTGAAGTCCTTGGCGCGGTTCAGCTCGAACACCGCATCCATCGACCTGCCCGGCTGGAGCGCTGTCCACTGGAGTGCCACGCCGTAGCCGGTGGCGCGGTCGGGAGCGTTGGTGACCGGCGCCTGCTGGCCGACCTTCTCCAGTTCGGTGCTGCGGTCGGAGACCAGCGGGCCGTGACCGGTGGAGCGGACGGTGATCGTCTTGCTCTTGCCCCCGGCGACCTTGATGACCTCCTTGCGGGTGGTCAGCTTCTTCTGCTGGTTGCCGACCTGGTAGCTGTCGCCGCTGATCTTCTCGAGGTAGAGGTCGGTGACGTCCGCGCCGAGGTTGGTGAAGCCCCAGGCGACGTTCTGGTTGTGACCGATGATCACGCCCGGCGTACCGGAGAAGGTGTATCCCGCGGTGTCGTACTGGCAGGAGGCCGAGATCTTCCGGCAGTGCAGGCCCATCTGGTACCAGAGCGAGGGCAGCTGGGGCGCCAGGTGCGGATCGTTGGCCAGCATCGGCTTGCCGGTCGTCGTGTACTTGGAGGAGACGACCCAGGAGTTGGAACCGATGCCGCTGCCGTTCGGGCCGAGCAGCTCCGGGATGGTCTCGAGGGTCTTCGAGAGCGCCGAGAGCTGGGAGTTCAGGCCCTGCGCGGCGTCGGCCGCGCTGCCACCGCCGCCGTTGTTCAGACCGCTGCCGGTGCCCTGACCGGTGCCGTTGCCCGAACCGTTCCCGGTGCCGTCACCCGTGCCGTTGTCACCGTCGGAGGACCCGTCCGACTCGCCGGAGGGCTTGGCCTCGGGATCGAACTTGCCCGTGACCGGGTCGATGCCGCCCTTGTCCACGATCGGCTTGTTCCGGTCGTACGGATAGTCCGGATACAGATCCTTGATCTGCTTCTGGTCGAGCCGGCTCGTCAGCAGCGAGCGGTCGATCTCCTCCTGCATGTTGCCGCGCAGGTCCCACGCCATCGCCTTGAGCCAGGCCACCGAGTCGACCGGCGTCCAGGGCTCGGGCTTGTAGTCGTTGGTGAAGGACAGGGCGGCGTACTCGACGGAGAGTTCCTTGCCGTCCTTGCCCTTCAGATAGGCGTTGACGCCGTCGGCGTAAGCCTGGAGGAACTTCTTCGTCTGCGGCGACAGGATCCTGTCGTACTCCTGCTGCGCGACCTCGCGCCAGCCGAGCGTGCGCAGGAAGGAGTCCGTGTCGACCTGCCCGGAGCCGAACATCTCCGAGAGCCGGCCCGCGGTCATGTGGCGGCGGACGTCCATCTCCCAGAACCTGTCCTGCGCCTGGACGAAGCCCTGGGCGCGGAAGAGGTCCTCGTCGGTGTCCGCATAGATCTGCGGGATGCCGAAGTCGTCGCGTTTGACGTCGACCTGGCCACTGAGACCGTCGATTTCTATCGACCCGGTCGTCTGCGGGAACGAGGCGCGCACCGTACTGATGCTCCAGTACGTGCCGAACCCGATACCCGCCAGAAGCGCCAGCACCAGGACGATCACGAGCAGGCGGGCGCGTCGCCCCTTCTTCTTCTTGGGGGAAGAGGCGGTTGTGTTGGCGGGCATCGCTGTCCTTCGAGGCGCAGGCTGATCCTGGGAGTGCTGGAGCAACCATAGGCGCAGCGTCGAGGCGGTCCGGACGCGGTATCCGTAAGCAGGCCAACGGACCGATCCCTCGAACAGGTGATCCAGGGCGTCAAGAAAACGTTAAAGATTAGGTAAGGTAACGAAGTGTCGCCTGCTGGAGGAGCGCTCCGGCACGTAGGCGCGAGGGGAAGGATCGGCCACTGACTGTCCACCAGCTCAACGAACTCCTGCTCATCTGCTCGCTGATCCTGCTCTTCGCCGTGGCTGCGGTCCGCGTCTCCTCGCGCAGCGGGCTCCCCAGCCTGCTGCTGTATCTCGGGATCGGCGTCGCCATCGGGCAGGACGGCATCTTCGACGTCACCTTCAACGACGCCGAACTGACGCAGGTGATCGGCTATGCCGCGCTCGTGGTGATCCTGGCCGAGGGCGGTCTGGGCACCAAGTGGCAGGAGGTCAAACCCGCGTTGCCCGCGGCGGTCGCACTGTCGACCGTCGGCGTCGCGGTGAGCGTGGGCGTCACCGCCGCCGGAGCGCACTATCTCGTCGGCCTGGAATGGCGGCAGGCGCTCATCATCGGCGCGGTGGTCTCCTCGACGGACGCCGCGGCCGTCTTCTCCGTCCTGCGCAAGGTCCCGCTGCCCTCCCGGGTGACGGGTGTGCTGGAGGCCGAATCCGGCTTCAACGACGCCCCCGTGGTGATCCTGGTGGTCGCGTTCTCCGCGGCCGGTCCGGTGGACGACTGGTACGTCCTCGTCGGCAAGATCGCGCTGGAGCTGGCGATCGGCGCGGCCATCGGCCTGGCGGCGGGCTGGCTGGGAGCGTTCGGACTGCGGCATGTGGCGCTGCCCGCGTCGGGTCTGTACCCGATCGCGGTGATGGCGATCGCGGTGGTCGCGTACGCGGCCGGCGCCATGGCCCACGGCAGTGGATTCCTCGCCGTCTATCTGGCCTCGATGGTCCTCGGGAACGCGAAACTGCCGCACTCGCCGGCCAACCGCGGCTTCGCCGAGGGCCTCGGCTGGATCGCCCAGATCGGCATGTTCGTCCTGCTGGGCCTGCTGGTCACCCCGCACGAACTGATCGACGACTTCTGGCCGGCCGTCGTGGTCGGCCTGGTGCTGACCATGGTGGCGCGACCGGTGTCGGTCATGATCAGCCTGCTGCCGTTCCGCATCCCCCGCCAGGAACAGGTGCTGCTGTCCTGGGCGGGACTGCGCGGCGCCGTGCCCATCATCATCGCCACCATCCCGATGGTGGCGGCCGTGCAGGGCAGCGACCGGATCTTCAACATCGTCTTCGTGCTGGTCGTCGTCTACACCCTGATCCAGGGGCCGACGCTGCCGTGGCTCGCGAAGTGGCTGAAACTCGGCTCCACGGACGCCGCCGACCTGGGAGTCGAATCGGCGCCCCTGGAGCGGCTGCGCGGACATCTGCTCTCGGTGTCGATCCCGGACGAGTCGAAGATGCACGGCGTGGAGGTCGGGGAGCTGCGGCTGCCGGCGGGCTCCGCGGTGACCCTGGTCGTGCGGGAGGGCAAGAGCTTCGTACCGCTGCCCTCGACCGTGCTGCGGCGGCGCGACGAGCTGCTGGTCGTGGCGACGGATCCGGTCCGGGACGCGGCCGAGCGACGCCTGCGGGCGGTCGCCCAGGGCGGCAAGCTCGCGGGGTGGCTGGGGACGGGCGGGCTCAGCTGACGGGCGGGGGCGGGGGCTCTTGTTCGGGGGCGGGTGCGGGCGGGGTGCTCGGGGGCGGGTGCTTGGGGCATCGGGTCCTTGTCGGGCGGCGGGTGCCTGGGGCGCGGGTTCTTGAGCCTCGGGTCCTTGTCCGGCGGCGGGTCCGGGGGCCCTCCGGGCTCGACTCCTCGGGGTCGGCGGCCTACAGCTGCGATGCATTGCGTACCCGGGTCCTGCCGCCGATCCCCTGCGGGGACGACCCTGCACGCCCCCTCCCGAGCGATCGAGGACGCGACCCGTTGTAGTGCGGGCACACGCGAAGGCGTGCCGGTTCGGGCAGCGGATACCCCCGATTAATCCCAGGTGTACATCCGGGAGTGTGGCGCATTTCCCAGGCGCGGCAGCCCCCAGCACCTGTACCATGAAGGCACACTTGATCGACCAACTCTGCCTGACGCAGAGCTGGCGCGACCGTATGGCGGCCGGCGTGCCCCTTCCATGGGCCCCGGCATCTACCGCAGTTCCGCGCAAGAGGACAGCTCTCGGCGGCTCCCGTACATCCAGGGGAGCGCTACCAGGCGGCAGAAAGGCACGGACCGTGGCATCCACGGTCACCACCGGCAAGCGCCCGGGCTACGGGCAGCTGCTGCGCACTCCCGGCGTCTGGACCTTCCTGCTCCCCGGCTTCGCCGCGCGACAGCCCTTCGCGATGCTGACCATCGGCATCGTCCTGCTGGTCCAGCACACGACCGGTTCGTACGGCAGCGCCGGAGCCGTCGCCGCCGTCACCGGTGTCTCCATGGCGCTGTTCGCGCCGCAGAGCGGCAAACTCGCCGACCGTTTCGGCCAGCGCGCCGTCCTGCTGCCGGGCGTCCTGGTGCACGCCGCGTCCGTCGCGGCCCTCACCTCTCTCGCGCTGGCGGACGCTCCCCTGTGGGCGCTGTTCGCCGCCGCCGTGCCGGCCGGCGCCTCGGTGCCGCAGATCGGCCCGATGGTGCGTGCCCGCTGGGCCGCCAAGCTCGAACGTTCGCCGCTGATGCCGACGGCCGCGGCCTTCGAGTCCGTCACCGACGAGTTCACCTTCGTCGTCGGACCGGTCCTCGCGACCGCGCTCTGCACCGGCGTCCACCCGGCGGCCGGCCTGATCGCGGAAGCCGCGCTGACCCTGGCCGGCGGCCTGCTCTTCGCGGCCCAGAGCCGTACGCAGCCGGCCGTCCGTCCCCTCACCGCGGACTCCGCACCGCACGTCTCCGCACTCTCCGTGCCGGGCGTACGGGTCCTCGCGGTGGCCTTCCTCGGCATCGGGTCCGTCTTCGGCGGCATGCAGGTCTCGCTGACGGCCTTCTCCGAGGAGATCGGCAACCCCGGCGCGAACGGACTGCTGTACGGCGTCTTCGCGGCCGGCAACATGCTCGCCGGCATCGCCTGCGGCGCGATCGCCTGGAAGAGCAGCCCGCGCCGCCGCATGATCATCGGCTACACCGGGCTCACCCTGGCAGCCTCTCTCCTCTGGTCGGTCCACTCGGTGGCCCTGCTCGGCGGACTCGGGCTGATCGTCGGCCTCTGCATCGCTCCGGCGCTGATCAGCGGCTACACGCTGGTGGAACCGCTGGTCCCGGCAACGGCCCGGACCGAGGCCTTCACCTGGCTCACCGGCGCGGTGGCCCTCGGCCAGGCGGCGGCCGTCACGGTGGCCGGACAACTGGCCGACGCGCACGGCGCAAGCGCCGGATTCGTGGTCCCGCTGGCGGGCACCGCACTCGCCCTCGTCACCCTGCTGGCCCTGCGTTCACGGCTCGCGCCGAGGAACCCGGGACGCATCATGGCGCGTGGCGTCGGTCACCGAGTGCCGGTGGCGGTGGACTGATCCAGCGGAATACGTCACTATGGACCGTCGTTAGCACTCATTGAGTGAGAGTGCCAGGAGGAAGACCAGTGCCGACCTACCAGTACCAGTGCACCGAATGCGGCGAGGGCCTCGAGGCGGTGCAGAAGTTCACCGATGACGCCCTGACCGTGTGCCCCAACTGCGAGGGACGCCTCAAGAAGGTGTTCTCAGCCGTCGGCATTGTCTTCAAGGGTTCGGGCTTCTACCGCAACGACAGCCGCGGCTCGTCGTCGTCCAGCAGCTCGCCGTCGACGTCGTCCTCGTCGACGGGCACGAAGACCTCGGAGTCGAAGACATCCGACTCGAAGACGGCGTCGTCTTCGTCGTCGTCGTCTTCGTCCGGCTCTTCCAGCAGCTCGAGCTCTTCGTCGAGCTCCGGCAGCTCGGCCGCCTGACCCACTGATTTCGTTCCGAGGACCCCGTCGTTCCCTACGGCGGGGTCCTCGGCGTATCCGGGTTTCCCTGCGTTTCCCTGCGTTTCCTGAGCCGCGTGGGTTTCGCTGTGTCCCTGCGTTTCCCTGCGGCGGGTGCGTCGGGGTCATCGGGGGTCCTGCGCCGGTGTCCACGGGGTTTGGCCTACGGCCCTGCCGTAGGTCCTCTGCCGCGTCGATAGTGTGATCGGTATGGCGAACGCGAACGCAGAGATCGGCGTGATCGGCGGCTCCGGCTTCTACTCCTTCCTGGAGGACGTGACCGAGGTCCAGATCGACACCCCGTACGGCAGTCCGAGCGACTCTCTCTTCCTCGGTGAGGTGGCCGGCCGGAAGGTCGCCTTCCTGCCCCGGCACGGACGCGGGCACCACCTCCCGCCGCACCGCATCAACTACCGCGCGAATCTGTGGGCCCTGCGCTCGGTCGGCGCACGGCAGGTGCTCGGCCCGTGCGCGGTGGGCGGGCTGCACCCGGCCTACGGGCCCGGCACGCTGCTCGTCCCGGACCAGCTCGTGGACCGGACGAAGGCTCGCGAGCAGACGTACTTCGACGGGCTCCCGCTGCCCGACGGGAGCATCCCCAACGTCGTGCACACGACCTTTGCCGACCCCTACTGCCCCTCGGGGCGTGCGGTCGCCCTCAAGGCGGCGCGCGGCCGCGAGTGGGAGCCGGTGGACGGCGGAACGCTCGTGGTCATCGAGGGACCGCGCTTCTCCACGCGTGCGGAGTCGAAGTGGTTCGCGTCAGCGGGCTGGTCGGTGGTGGGCATGACCGGACACCCGGAGGCCGTCCTC
Organism: Streptomyces sp. CA-251247; assembly: GCF_050952975.1. Taxonomy (NCBI): domain Bacteria; kingdom Bacillati; phylum Actinomycetota; class Actinomycetes; order Kitasatosporales; family Streptomycetaceae; genus Streptomyces; species Streptomyces sp. CA-251247. The sequence continues at coordinate 3,535,820 of NZ_CP191861.1, forward strand.
GCCCGTGAACTGGGGCTCTGCTACACGTCGTTGACGCTGGTCACAGACCTGGACGCGGGCGCCGAGACCGGGGAGGGCGTCTCCCACACCGAGGTGCTGCGGGTCTTCGGCGAGAACGTGGGGCGGCTGCGCGAGGTGCTCTTCGACGCGGTGGGCGCGCTGCCGGCGAACGAGGACCGGGACTGCCTGTGCACGCACGCGCACGACGGCTGGGACCTGGGGATCGAACTGCCCTGAGGGGGGCGGCGGTTGACGCGCCGGGATTGACGCGCCGGGGGCGGTTCGCCGGCGTGAAGGTGGCTGGGGTGAGGGTGGCCGGGGTGGGTCGCCTGCCGGGGTGGTTCGCCCGCGTGGGTCGCCTGCCGGGGTGAGGGAGTTGTCCACATGCGGTGGACCGTCCACAGGCCCCGGCGGGAGACGGGTGAGAGGTGGATCGTGAGGACCGTTCGGTCCTTCGACTCCCCTTCTCACGACAGGTGGTACGTGCCATGTCGCTCCTTCCTCCCTCTTCCGCGCCCGCTCCCACCGGCGTTCCGCCGTTCGCTCCGCTGCGCGTGCGCGGCGGAGCACATCGGCTGCGGCGGGCGATGCGTCGCCGCCGAAGGGCGCTCGCGGCCGGTCTCGCCCTGACGGCGGCGGCCCTTGCGGCATCGGGCGCCCGGGGAGCGGACGCGCCCGGTGGCGAGGCCCATGCGGCCGCTCCGCCGCGAGCTCCGAGGCCCGCCGCCGAGATGGTGTCCGCCCCTGTTCGGATCGCGGATGCGGCGACCGTGCGGCTTCTGCGGCCGGGTGACCGGGTGGATGTGATCGCCGCACCCAACTCCCCCGCGGGGCAGGGGACACCGGATGCCCGAGTCGTCGCCACCGGCGCCCGGGTGGCCGACGTACCGGGCCCGGCGGACTCCGCCACCGACAGCGGCGCCCTGGTCGTCCTGTCCGTTCCACGGGCCACCGCCGCCCGGCTCGCCGGCGCGGGCACGACCTCACGTCTGGCGGTGACGGTGTGCTGACCCCGACGCGACCCACCTCGACACAACCAGCATGGGCACCCCTGCCGATCATCAGTCGCACTGGCGTGCCGTCAGGTCACCTCCCCTCCCCCGGCGATTGGACAGTACGACCGGGCGCTGTCGTAGGTTGCGGAGGGCTTGTTTCGGTGACCTGCACATGCGAAGAAGGGTTCATTGGTGAGCGAGAAGAAGGTCAGTGTCCTGGAGGGCTTCAAGGCCTTCCTGATGCGCGGCAATGTCATCGACCTGGCCGTCGCGGTCGTCATCGGTGCGGCATTCACCCAGATCGTGAACGCCGTGGTGAAGGGCGTCATCAATCCGCTGGTCGGCGCGTTCGGCACCAAGAACCTCGACTCCTACAGCTCCTGCCTCAAGGGAACCTGCCGGGAGGTGAACGGCGAGATCGACGGCATCAAGATCATGTGGGGTTCCGTCCTCGGCGCGACGCTCACCTTCCTGATCACGGCCGCCGTCGTCTACTTCCTGATGGTGCTGCCGATGGCCCGGTACCTGGCCAGGAAGGCGGAGCGGGACGCGGCGAAGGAAGGCGCGAAGGAGATCGTCGAGCTGAGCGAGCTGGAGGTGCTCAAGGAGATCCGCGACGTCGTCGTGGCTCAGTCGCAGCGCGGTTCGGGGCACGACCGCCCCTGAGGCCGGTCCGCACGCCGGGGCTGCCGGCCGGCTCGCGCCGGCTCGGAGGGGGTGGGCCCCGACGGGACGGGCTCGGACGGGGAGGGCTCGGAAGTGGCGGGGCTCAGATGTGGTGGGGCGGCTTCTCGTCGAGGAAGCGCGCCAGATCATCGGCGCTCCCACCGCTCGCGGAGGGCCGCTCGCCCCACCCGCGGTCCGTATCGTCCGAGGACTGCTGGTCCAGCGGATCGTCGAAGTCGATCCTCGGCTTCGGGGGCTGCTGCCGGGGCTGCTTCGCGTCTCGCGGTCCGGGGGCGGGGGCGGCACTCATGCCTCCAGGGTACGGCGACGGCCCGCCCCCTCCTCGCGGCCGAGGCCCGGCCCGCGACCACGACCCACGCCCGGTCCGTGGTCGCGACCCGAACAGCACGATCCGGCCGGGCCCGGCCCGGTCTCCCGGCCTCGATCCAGCCCCCGCGCGCTGCCCGGGCAGCGTACGGGCCGACGGGGATCGGCCCGCATCCCTGGCCGCACCCGGGTCCGCCCCTCGCCTGACGCCCCGCGCACCGGTGCCGCACCCCGGAGGCGCAGGTCCGGACGGTCGCCGCGCGTCTGGCTGCGGCGCCTCTGGGTGCCGGGGCGCGTCCGCTCTGCTGTGCTGGGTACATGACGTCCTCAGCCACCGGACCCGGCTTCGGGCCACTGCGCCGTATGACTCCCCGCAGTCGCGACGAGGAGCACCGCTCGGCCACCCCGCTCGAGCTCTTCTTCGATCTGTGTTTCGTCGTCGCCGTGGCCCAGGCGGGCCTTCAGCTCGTCCACGCCCTCGCCGAGGGCCACCCCGGCACCGGCGTCATCGGCTATGCCTACGTCTTCTTCGGCGTGTGGTGGGCCTGGATGAACTTCACGTGGTTCGCCTCGGCGTACGACTGCGACGACGTGCCCTACCGGATCGCCACGTTCCTCCAGATCGCCGGCGTCCTGGTCTACGCGGCCGGGGTGCCCCGGGCCTTCAACGACAACGACTGGACCGTCGCCGTCGTCGGCTACCTGATCATGCGCGCGGCCCTGACGACCCAGTGGCTGCGGGCAGCCCGGGCCGAGAGCGGCCCGGCCAGAAGGACGACGCTGACGTACGCGGCCAGCCTGGTGGTGTGCCAGGCGGGCTGGGTGGTGCTGCTGTTCGTGCCGGAGGACTGGAAGCGCTGGCTGTTCCTCGTCGTGGTCGTGGCCGAGCTGATGATCCCGATGATCGCCGAACGCAACCATCAGACGCCGTGGCACGCTCACCACATCAGCGAGCGGTACGGCCTGTTCACCCTGATCGTGCTGGGCGAGACGATGGCGGCCAGCACCGTCGCCGTGCAGTCCGCGCTGGACGAGAACGAGGCCCTCGGGAAACTGCTGCCCATCGCGGGCGGCGGGCTGCTGATCGTCTTCTCCGCCTGGTGGATCTACTTCGCCGTGCCGGCCCACGAACGACTGGTCTCCAACCGGCAGGCCATCCCCTGGGGCTACGGGCACCTCCTGATCTTCGGGTCGGCCGCCGCGATCGGTGCCGGCATCGAGGTGGCGGTCGAGCACGCGATCGGCAAGGCCCACATCAGCTCCTTCGCGGCGGCCGCGGCCGTCACCGTCCCGGCGGCGCTGTTCATGTTCATGGTCTGGCTGCTGCACGCGCGCTACTTCAAGCGCGGCAAGGCACAGCAGCTGGACCTGCCGGTGGGCGCGGCGGTGATCCTCGCCTGTACGTTCGCGGGTGACGCGGCCGTCCTGCTGGCGGGGCTGGCCGCGGCGGCCACGGTGACCGTGGGCGTGATCCTGAGCACCCAGCACCCGGACGCCTATCCCCGTGATACGCAAGGGACATGACCCAGTCAGCGGACAGGACCCGCCACGACGCACTGACGGATGTGGCCGGTCTGCGTGTCGGCCACGCACGCGTGGCGGGCGACGGCGCCCTCAGCGGCACCACCGTCGTCCTCGCTCCCGAAGGCGGGGCGATCGCGGCCGTCGACGTACGGGGAGGCGGCCCCGGTACACATGAGACGGACGCGCTCGACCCGCGCAATCTGGTTCAGCGGATCGACGCCGTGGTCCTGACCGGTGGCAGCGCCTTCGGGCTGGACTCGGCGGCCGGTGTGATGGCCTGGCTGGAGGAGCACGGGCGGGGCGTTCCGGTCGGCGGACCCGGCCGGGTCGTTCCGGTGGTGCCGGCCGCCTGCGTCTTCGACCTGGGCCGCGGCGGTGACTGGACGGCGCGGCCCGACGCGTCGACCGGACGGGCGGCCGTCGAGGAGGCTGCTCGCACCGAGACCGGCGCACCGGTCGTGACGGGCGGCGTCGGGGCGGGCACCGGCGCCGTGATCGGCGGCCTCAAGGGCGGCGTCGGCACGGCGAGTACGGTGCTCGGCTCGGGCATCACGGTCGCGGCCCTCGTGGTCGCGAACGCGGCGGGCTCGGCGGTCGATCCGCTCACCGGCGTGCTCTACGGGCAGTACATCGAGGGGCCGGTGCGGTATCCGGCGGCCGGGGTGCACGCGGCCGCGACCCGGCGGCTGGAGGAGGCGCGGGCGGCGGGCGGCCCACCACCGCTCAACACCACCCTGGCCGTCGTCGGCACCGACGCCGCCCTCACCCGCGCCCAGGCGCAGAAGCTCGCGGGCACCGCGCACGACGGCATCGCGCGCGCCGTCCGGCCGGTGCATCTCCTCAGCGACGGCGACACCGTCTTCACCCTCGCCACCGGTACGCTGCCGCTGGAGACGGCGAATCCCCTTGCGCTCAACGACGTTCTCGCGGCCGGCGCGGACGTGGTGACGCGGGCCATCGTGCAGGCGGTCCTCGCGGCACAGGGCATCGAGGGACCGGGCGGGGTCTTTCCCGCGTACCGGGAGCTGTACGACATCGGCCGACCTACGTGACATGACGGTCCGTCGAGTGCGGGGAACTTCACAATGAGCCCCTTCGTTTTCCCGAACGCAGGACACGTTGTCAGACCCAGGGGCTACGTTTAGCAACCACCAAGTGACTTGCGGCGACGGCCTGGAGACCCACCTTGAACGATCCGTACGAGACAACCGAGGCGCACCTCGAGCGACTCCTCGGTCGGGCGCTCAACTCCTTCGATCTGCCCGACGCGACGGTCGGGCGGCTCGACTCGGCGCTGGCTCACGCGAGTTCGCTGCACTCCTCGCACCACAGCGCGGTCCTGGACCGCGTGACGTACCGGCATGCGTATCTGCTCAGCGACGGCAGTTCGCTCGTCCTGTGGGAGCTCGTCCACAGCACCGGGCGGAGCGGCGCCGAGCAACACGAGCTCTACACCGAGGAGTCGGAGGCGCGGCTCGCCGCGTCCCGGCTGCCCTCGGGCTTCCCCGGGTTCGCCACGGCGGACGGCGATTCCGCTTCCGGGGCGGCCGGGCTGAGCTTCGGCGACCTGGGCGCGGACCTCGACGCCGACTTCGAGCTCCTCGCCGCCCTCATGACCGCACCCCCGGCCGCGCTCCCCCGGATGTACGTCCCGGACAACTCCGCGGACCACGCCCGCCGGGTCCTGCGCCGCGCCGAGAACAGCGACCGGCCGGGCGAGGAGACCGCGGGGCTGCTGCGCGTGGCGTTCGCGCACCACATCACGCAGGTCTTCGGCCGTCAGTACCGGGTGGACGGCAAGGACGCGGGCTTCACGCTGTACGAGCACGCGTTCCTGCTGCTCGACGGCACCGAGACGAGCCTGTGGGAGGTCGAGCACACGGCCACCCCGGACGGCCGCCACATGTGCGAGGTGTACGGATCGGAGCACACCGCGCGCGAAGCCATGGAGCTCCGCGCACGGGTGCGCTGACCGGACCTGTCGCCCAGGGTTTCGGCTCCGGCCGTCAGGCGGCGGCGAGGACCTTGGTCTCCTCTTCGGCCTGTGCGGGTGCCTGTTCCGGCTGCGCCTTACGGAGTCCCTTGAGCAGGACGACCGTCGCGGTGCTGACCAGCGTGCCGGCGACGATGGCGACGAGGTAGAGGAACGGGTTGCCGATCAGCGGCACCACGAAGATGCCGCCGTGCGGGGCGCGCAGCGTGCAGTCGAAGGCCATCGACAGTCCGCCGCTGACCGCGCCGCCCGCCATCGCCGCCGGGATCACCCGCAGCGGGTCGGCCGCGGCGAACGGGATCGCGCCCTCCGTGATGAACGAAGCGCCCAGCACCCAGGCGGCCTTGCCGTTCTCCCGCTCCGTCCTGGTGAACAGCCGCTTACGTACGACGGTGGCGAGGGCCATCGCCAGCGGCGGCACCATGCCGGCGGCCATCACGGCGGCCATGACCTTCAGCGAACCCTCGTTGGGGTTGGCCAGCCCGCCGACCGCGAAGGCGTAGGCGACCTTGTTCAGCGGACCGCCGAGGTCGAAGCACATCATCAGCCCGAGGATGACGCCCAGGATCACGGCGTTGGCGCCGGAGAGGCCGGACAGCCAGTCGGTGAGCGCCTTCTGGAGCTCGGCGATCGGCTTGCCGACGACCAGGAACATCAGGAAGCCGACGACCGCGGACGAGACGAGCGGGATCACGACGACGGGCATGATGCCGCGCAGTGGGGCGGGGATCGGGACGCGTTGGATGGCCATGACGGTCGCACCCGCCAGGAGACCGGCGATCAGGCCGCCGAGGAAGCCGGCGTTGATGGTGAGGGCGATCGCGCCGCCGACGAATCCGGGGACCAGACCGGGGCGGTCGGCCATGCCGTAGGCGATGTAGCCGGCCAGTACGGGCACCAGGAAGCTGAAGGCGAGCCCGCCGACCTGGAAGAGGAGCGCGGCCCAACTGGTGTGGTCGGTCCAGACGAAGTGCTCGGCGACGGACTTGGCGTCGGAGATCTCGTAGCCGCCGATGGCGAAGCCGAGGGCGATGAGGAGCCCGCCGGCGGCGACGAAGGGCACCATGTAACTGACGCCGCTCATCAGCCACTTGCGCAGCCGGGTGCCGTAGCCGTCGCCGGGGTCTCCGGCGGAGTCGGCGGGCGTGGCCGGGCCCGCCGTGCTGACCTCACCGCGTTCGGCCTTGCCACGCACCTCGTCGACGAGCGCCGCTGCCCTGCTGATGCCGGCCTTCACGCCGACGTCGACGGTGGGCTTCCCGGCGAATCGGGCCTTGTCCCGTACGGGCACGTCGTGGGCGAAGATGACACCGTCCGCGGCCCGCACGGTCTCGGGGTCGAGCCGGGTGAATCCGGCGGATCCCTGCGTCTCGACGTCGATGTGGACGCCTGCCGCCTCGGCCGCCTTCTGGAGCGATTCGGCGGCCATGTAAGTGTGGGCGATGCCGGTGGGGCAGGAGGTGACGGCGACGATCCGGAAGGGCGCGTCGTCGTCGCGGGCCGGTGGGGCCTCGTCGGCCGCGGGTGCGGCGTCCGCGGGTGCGGCCGGAGCCACCGCCTCTGCCGGTCCGGCAGCCGGCTCCGGTTCACCCGGCGAATCCGACTCGGCGGCCGGCCCAGCGTCCGTCGCCGGGGCCTCGCCGCGGATCAGGGAGGCCGCAGCGTCCGCGTCCGCCGTCGTCCTGAGCGCCGAGGTGAACGTCTCGTCCATCAGCCGGCGGGCCAGCGACGACAGGATCGTCAGATGCGCGTCGTCCGCGCCCGCCGGGGCCGCTATCAGGAAGATCAGGTCCGCCGGGCCGTCCGGAGCACCGAAGTCGACACCCGCGGCACTGCGGCCGAACGCCAGCGTCGGCTCCGTGACATGCGCGCTGCGGCAGTGCGGGATGCCGATGCCGCCGTCCAGGCCGGTCGGCATCTGCGCCTCGCGCGCGGCCACGTCCCCGAGGAATCCCTCGAGGTCCGTGACCCGGCCGAGTGCCACCATCCGTTCGGCCAGCGAGCGGGCCGCGGCCTCCTTCGTCGTCGCGGCCAGGTCGAGGTCGACCAGGTCCGCGGTGATCATCTCGCTCATCGCGGGCTCCCTTGCTCGGTGAGTACTCGGTCCAGAGGGATGTCCGCCGTCACCCTGACGGCGGAGGGGTCGAGATCGGCCGGGGTCGGCATCACGCTGCCGGGCAGTTGCACGGCAGCGGCGCCGTGTGCGATCGCGGCGGCCAGTGCGTCCGGCCCCTCGCCGCCCGCCGCGAGGAATCCGGCGAGCGACGCGTCGCCCGCGCCGACGTTGCTGCGGACGGCGGCCACGGACGCGTGACCGAACCAGGTGCCCGCGGCGCACGACAGCAGTTGGCCGTCGCCGCCGAGGCTTGCCAGCACCGCCCGCGCCCCCAGCTCCCGCAGCTCCTCGGCCGCCTTGACCGCATCGCCGACGGTGGCGAGGGGGCGGTCGACGGCCTGCGCGAGTTCGTCGGCGTTGGGCTTGACGACGTCGGGGTGCGAGCGCAGCGCCGCGAGCAGGGAGGGGCCCGAGGTGTCGAGAGCCACCCGGGCGCCGGCGGCGTGCGCGCGGGTGACCAACTCGGCGTACCACTCGGGTGCGAGGCCCCTCGGCAGACTGCCGCAGCAGGCGATCCACAACGCCGACACGGAGTGCGCCGTGGTCATGGACAGGAGTGACTCGGCCTCCGCGGCGGACAGTTCGGGACCAGGCGCGTTGATCTTGGTGAGGGTGCCGTCCGGTTCGGCGAGCGCGATGTTGGAACGCGTCCCGCCGGTGACCGGGACCGCGGCGACCTCGATGCCCTGCCCGGCGAGCAGTTCCGCGACGAGCGCACCGGGCGCCCCGCCGAGCGGCATGACGGCGACCGTACGGTGACCCGCGGCCGCGACGGCCCGCGACACGTTGACGCCCTTGCCGCCCGGGTCCATCCGCTCGGCGGTGGCGCGCAGCACCTCGCCACGGTCCAGCGCCGGGACCTCGTACGTACGGTCCAGCGACGGGTTCGGGGTGACGGTGAGAATCATGCGCGGACGACTTCCGTGCCTGCGGCCTCGATCGCCGCGGCGTCCTTCGGGGCGAGCCCGCTGTCGGTGATGAGCAGGTCGACGTCGGCGAGGTCGCCGAAGCGGGCGAAGTGCTCCTCGCCGTGCTTGGCCGAGTCCGCGAGCAGCACCACACGCCGGGCCGCGGAGACCATCGCGCGCTTCACGGAGGCCTCTGCCAGATCCGGGGTGGTGAGGCCGTGTTCCGCGGAGAAGCCGTTGGCGCCGAGGAAGACGACATCGGCGCGGACCTCTCCGTACGCCCGGAGCGCCCAGGCGTCGACCGCCGCGCGCGTACGGTGCCGGACCCTGCCGCCGACCAGGTGGAGGTCGATCCCGGGATGGTCCGCGAGCCGGGCGGCCACCGGCAGGGCGTGGGTGACGACGGTGAGGGAGCACTCCAGCGGGAAGACTCCGGCGAGGCGTCCCACGGAGGAGCCGGCGTCGAGGATCACGCTGCCGTCGGTGGGGAGTTCGGCGAGGGCCGCCTGTGCGATGCGGTCCTTCTCGTCGGCCGCCGTCGACTCGCGCTCGGACAGATCGGGCTCGAAGTCGAGCCGCCCGGCCGGGATGGCGCCGCCGTGCACACGGCGCACGAGCCCCGCCCGGTCGAGGGCCTTGAGGTCGCGCCGGATGGTCTCGGCGGTGACCTGGAACTCCTCGGCGAGAGAGAGCACGTCGACTCGGCCGCCGTCGCGGGCGAGACGCAGGATCTCCTGCTGACGCTCCGGTGCGTACATGTGGTTTTACATCCGCTCCATGCCCGACCCTGTGGTTTTGAGGGGAGAGTACGCCTGGATTTCAGCAATGTAAACAGATACGGGCGCCGGACGGACACGTTCGGGCTTGCGGTGTGCGCCCGAGGTCGGGTCGGCTGACGGAGTGGCGCGGGCAGCGGAAAGGCCCGGCCCGGGATCTCGTCCCCGGCCGGGCCCTTCCGTCGGTTCTGTTTGAGGGTTCTGTCCGCGGCTCAGTGCGTCAGTACGGGCTCCCGCTCCGCCGCGGCCTCGCCGCCCGCTTCCGCGCCCTCCAGATGCTGCTTCGGCCGCGAGGGCAATGCGAACATCACCAGGAAGATCAGACCCAGCACGCCGACGGCCCACCACAGCGAGTTCTGGAACGCCTCGCCGAACGCCTTGCCCACCGCGCTCGGCGCGATCCTGTCGTCGATCGAGCCGAAGAAGACCACCGAGACCAGTCCGAGCCCCAGCGCGTTGCCCATCTGCATCGTCGTGTTGATCAGCCCGGACGCCGAACCGGCGTGCTCATGCGGCACATCGGAGAGCACCGCGTCCGTCAGCGGCGCCACGATCAGGCCCATGCCGAGCCCCATCACGACGAGCGGCAGCATCATCTGCCAGGAGTGGATCGCCGTGCCGTACCGCCCGGCCTCCCAGATGTAGAGCAGCATTCCCGCGGCCATGGTGACCGCGCCCGCCTGGAGCACCTTGCGTCCGAAGCGCGGCACCAGCTTCTGCACGGAGATTCCGGCCGCCGCCGACACCGCGATCGAGAACGGGACACCGGTCAGACCCGCCCGCAGCGGGCTCCAGCCCAGGCCGATCTGCATGTAGAGCGTCCAGACCAGGAAGAAGACTCCACAGACGATGCCGAACGTGAGCTGCACGGCGATACCGGCCGCGAAACTCTTCACCCGGAACAGCGACAGCTCGACCAGCGGCGAACCGTCCCTGCGCGTCTTGTGCTTCTCGTACGCCACGAACGCGCCGAACACCAACAGGCTGCCGGCCATGCACAGATGACCCCACAGCGGCCAGCCCAGCTCACGGCCGCGGGTCAGCGGGTAGATCAGCATCAGCAGGCCGAGCGTCACGAGCACGACGCCGATCAGGTCGAGCCGCAGCGCCTTCGGGGCACGGGACTCGGTGATGTACTTGCGGCCGAGGATCAGGCCGGCGATGCCGACGGGCAGGTTGATCAGGAAGATCGGCCGCCATTCGAGGCCGAACAGGTTCCACTGGGTCAGCAGTGCGCCGAGCAACGGGCCGGAGACCGCGCCGAGACCGATGACCGCGCCGAACATCCCGAAGACCTTGCCGCGTTCGTGTGCCGGGAAGGTGGCGTGGATGATCGCCAGGACCTGCGGCACCATCAGGGCCGCGGTCGCGCCCTGAAGGAGGCGCGAGGCCACCAGCATCTCCTCGTTCGCCGCGAACCCGCAGAGGGCGGAAGCGAGCGTGAAGCCGGTGATGCCGATGAGGAAGAGCCGCTTGCGGCCGTAGATGTCGCCGAGCCGGCCACCCGTGATCAGACCGGCGGCGAAGGCGAGCGCGTATCCGGCGGTGATCCACTGGATCGCGCCGAACGACGCTCCGAGGTCGCGCTCGATGCTGGGGATCGCGATGTTGACGATCGTGACGTCGACCAGATCCATGAAGGCCGCGGTCATGACGATGGCGAGCGCGATCCAGCGCCTTCGGTCCGAAGCCGTAGCGGGTACGGCGGGCTGTGAACTCATAGGAAGAAAGTTAGAGGTGATATAGGTCAGCTCATGTCCTAGATGCGAGGCATCCTGAAAGACATGACGGACACTCCGGCACGACTGCTGAATCTGCTCTCCCTCCTCCAGACTCCGCGCGAGTGGCCGGGCAGCGAGCTCGCCGAGCGCCTCGCCGTGAGCCCGCGGACGATCCGGCGGGACATCGACCGGCTCCGGGATCTGGGGTATCCGGTCGAGGCGACGATGGGCGCGGTCGGGGGGTACCGGCTGGTGGCGGGCGCCGCGATGCCGCCGCTGCTCCTCGACGACGAGGAGGCGGTCGCCATCGCGGTGGGGCTGCGGGCCGGTGCGGGCCATGCGATCGAAGGCATCGAGGAGGCGTCCGTACGGGCGCTGGCCAAACTGGAACAGGTGCTGCCGTCGCGACTGCGACACCGCGTCACGACGCTCCAGGCCGCGACGGTTCCGCTGACGCGGGGTGACGGCGCGACGATCGACCCGCAGACCCTGACCGTGATCGCGGGGGCGGCGAGCGGGCGGGAGCGGCTGCGGTTCGGCTACCGGGCGGGCGACGGCACGGAGACGAAGCGGCTGGTGGAGCCGTACCGCCTGGTCTCGACGGGGCGCCGGTGGTACCTGGTGGCGTACGACGGGGGGCGGGAGGACTGGCGGACGTTCCGGGTCGACCGGGTCTCGGAGCCGTTCGCGACGGGGGCGAGGTTCGAGCCGAGGGAACTGCCGACGGGGAGCGCGGAGGCACTGCTGGGAGCGACGATGTCGCGGCAGCCGGAGCTGGAGGTGGACGTGAGCTTCGATGCGCCGGCGGAGTTCGTGGTGGCGAGGCTGCCGGAGTCACTGGGCTCGCCGGTACCGACGCCGGGGGGCGGGTGCCGGCTGCGGACGCGATCGGTGGACTCGGTGGAGTGGCTGGCGCTGCGACTGGCGCTGGTGGACTGCGAATTCAGGGTGCATGGGCCGGGGGTGCTGGTGGAGTACGTGACGGATCTGGGGAGGCGGTTGGTGAGGGCGTCGGGGTGAGGGATTTTGGGCGGGGCCCGGGGTGCTTGGGGTTCGGGCCCTTGTGCGGCGTCGGGTCCTGGGGGCAGGCCCCGGGCGCTTGAGCCTTGGGCCCTTGTCCGGCGCCGGGTCCCGGGGCAGGGCCCGGGGTGCTTGGGGTTCGGGCCCTTGTGCGGCGTCGGGTGCTTGGGGCAGGGCCCGGGGTGCTTGGGGCAGGGCCCGGGGTGCTTGAGCCTCAGGCCCTTGTCCGGCGACGGGTCCCGGGGGCAGGCCCCGGGCGCTTGAGCCTTGGGCCCTTGTCCGGCGCCGGGTCCCGGGGCAGGGCCCGGGGTGCTTGGGGTTCGGGCCCTTGTGCGGGGTCGGGTGCTTGGGGCGGGGCCCCGGGCGCTTGAGCCTCGGGCCCTTGTCCGGCGACGGGTGCCGGGGGCAGGGGCGGGTGCTTGAGCCTCAGGCCCTTGTCCGGCGTCGGGTCCGGGGGCCCTCCGGGCTCGACTCCTCGGGGTCGGCGGCATACAGCTGCGATGCAACGAGTACCCGGGTCCTGCCGCCGATCCCCTGCGGGGACGACCCTGCACGCCCCCTCCCGAGCGGTCGAGCACGCGACCCGTTGATGCCCACCCGGAAGCGAACCCGAGCCGTTCGGGGGCAGTGCGATAGGACGCGGCGCGAAGCTGCCGCAGGCGGGGGCGTGGGGCGCAGCCCCACCAACCCGCACCGAGCAGATGCGGGAAGCGCCCAGGGCCGAGCGCGGCGGCGCGAAGCCGCCAAAGCCGAGGGGCCGTGGGACGTCGTCCCACATGAGCCCCTTCCCCCCACCGCTACCAGCAAGGTGCAGCCACCTCCGCTTTGAGCGGAGTGCGCGGGCGCAGCCCGCGAAGGCTCTCTCCCGCCGCACCCAACTGGTGCGGTCAGCCCCGCGGCGCGAAGCTGCCGTCCGTGGGGCGTGGGGCCAACAGCCCCACATCCCGCCTCTTCCCCCCACCCGCACCGACCAGGTGCAGCCGCCCCGTATGGAGCGAAGTCGCGGCCGCCGCGGGCAAGGGGCGTGGGGCGCAGCCCCGCGAAGACTCTTCTGCCGCTCCGAACAGGTACGGTCAGCCCCCGCGGCGCGAAGCCGCCGCAGGCAAGGGGCGTGGGGCCAACCGCCCCGCGAAATCCCGCACCGGCCCCGCAAACCCTCCGCCGGACAGACGAGGACCCCGACACCGGGGGGGAGGGTGCCGGGGTCCGTACAGGGGGCGGATGTCCGCCGAGGGTCAGGCCGCCGCGTCGAAGCCCGTGTCGCGCGCCATCCGCTTCAGTTCGAGCAGCGCGTGCTTCTCGATCTGGCGGATCCTTTCGCGCGTCAGGCCGTGCTCCTTGCCGACCTCCGTCAGCGTCCGCTCGCGGCCGTCCTCGATGCCGTACCGCATGCGGATGATCGACGCCGTACGGTTGTCGAGCTTGCCGATCAGGTCTTCCAGCTCCTCGCTGCGCAGCAGCGTGAGCACCGACTGCTCCGGTGAGACCGCCGACGTGTCCTCCAGGAGGTCGCCGAACTGCGTCTCGCCCGCGTCGTCCACCGCCATGTTGAGGCTGACCGGGTCGCGTGCCCAGTCGAGTACGTCGGAGACGCGCTCGGGCGTGGAGTCGAGCTCCTTCGCGATCTCCGTGGCCTCGGGCTCACGGCCGTTCTCCCTGTTGAACTCGCGCTGCACCCTGCGGATGCGGCCGAGCTCCTCCACCAGGTGGACGGGGAGACGGATCGTGCGGGACTGGTCGGCTATGGAGCGGGTGATGGCCTGGCGGATCCACCACGTCGCGTACGTGGAGAACTTGAAGCCCTTCGCGTAGTCGAACTTCTCGACCGCGCGCACCAGGCCGGCGTTCCCCTCCTGGATCAGGTCGAGCAGGGGCAGTCCGCTGCGGGGGTAGCGACGGGCGACAGCCACGACGAGCCTGAGGTTGGAGCGGATGAAGACGTCCTTGGCGCGCTCGCCCTCGGCCACCAGTGCCTCGAGCTCCTCGCGCGTGGCTCCGTCGGCTTCGCTCTCCACCTCTTTGTCGAGGATCTGCTGGGCGTACACACCCGCCTCGATGGTCTGGGACAGCTCGACCTCCTTGGCGGCGTCGAGCAGCGGCGTACGCGCGATCTCGTCGAGGTACATGCCGACCAGGTCGCGGTCGGCGATCTCCCCGCCTGCGCGAACGCTGCTTGCCCGGCCTGTCCCACTGGTCTCGGACTGACGGCGGGCGACGGCACGGGTTGCCATGCGAGCTCCCTTACTGAGTAGGTCGCGACACCCTCTCGGGTGCCCTGCATCCGAAGGAAACAACGACTGGAATCCGGACAGAATTCCCCGGGGCTGCGTCGATTTCTGTGATCTTGCAGTACCCTGTCCGGCCACCACCGGAGGACGAATGCCGCAGGGACGTACAGAAGTGCAGGTCAGGCCCGGGAGGGAGGCCGATCTCGTGGCCCTCACCGAGCTTTACAACCACTACATCCGTGAGACGGCCGTCACATTCGACACCGCCGCGTTCACCCCCGAGCAGCGCCGCCCCTGGTTGCGCTCCCACCCTGAAGACGGCCCGCACCGTCTTCTGGTTGCTCGCGATGCCCGGAATGCCGGGACGCCTCCCGGGGAAAGCCTGCTCGGTTACGCCACCAGTAGTCCCCTGCGCCCCAAGCCCGCGTACTCCACGTCGGTCGAGGTGAGCGTCTACTGCGCGCCCGAAGCCGCCGGCCGCGGCATCGGCACGCTGCTCTACACGGCACTCTTCGAGGCGCTCGCCGGTGAGGATCTGCACCGGGCGTACGCCGGGATCGCCCTGCCGAACGAGGCCTCGGCCCGGCTGCACGCCCGTTTCGGCTTCCGTCATCTCGGGACGTACGAGCAGGTGGGCCGGAAGTTCGACCGGTACTGGGATGTCGCCTGGTACGAGAAGAAGCTGGGGCCTGAGGACTAGGTCGCCGGACCGTTACGCCGCCGGAGCGCCGACCCTAGGGTCCCGTTCATGGACACCACGGGCGACACCACCGGCACCCTCGGAGACACCACCGGCACCCTCGACGAAGCACTGGAACGGCTCCACTCGTCCGGCCCCGAGCGCAACGGCTGGCTGAGCAATCACGGCCCGATGGCCGTCGAGGCGCTGGTGCGGCACGGCTGGTCGTCGTCCGTGCACCGCTGGCTCGACCACTACGGCAGCAAGCTGGAGGACATGCCGGAGCCGAGCACCCCGGTGACGGCGTCCGACTGGCGGGAGGCTCTCGGCGATCCGCGCCGCATCGCCGACTGGGCCGTGTACTTCGAGCGCGAGACCGCCGAACGCCCCTGGCGGGACGTACTGGCCGAGTGGTGGCCGCGGTTGCTGCCCGGCATCGCGGGCGGAGCCACCCATCCGGCGATCCGGGTGGGCCACGCCGTACGCACCTTGCTCACCGGAGAGGAGACCGGGCCGCGGGTGACCGAGCTGGCGCACGCTCTCGGCTACTGGGCCGCCCGGCATCTGCCGCTGCCCGAGCTGCGCACCCTGCGTCCGGAGGCCACCGCGGCGGCCGCGCTCGACGCCGTTCCGGCCGTGCCCGATCAGAGCGGCGGCATCCTGGACCGGCTCGGCCGGCTGACCGCCTTTCCTGCCTGGCCCGGCGCCACGGCCGATCCGGAAGCGGCCCGTGCGCAGCTCGTCGAGCTCGTCACCGCCGCCACCCATCGCTACGCGAGTCACGGGCACGGCGAGCCCGTCATGCTGGTGCACGCGGCGACCGCGCCCAATGCCGTTCTGCGCACCCTGCCGGCGCTCCCCCGCGAGCTGTGGGTGCCGAGCCTCGGGGCCGCGTGGGCGGCGAGTGCCGCGGTCACGGCCGCGTACACACCGGCCGAGGCCGCCCCGTACCGCCCCACGACGGCGAGCGCGGAGGAGATCTTCGAGCGGGCCGCCGCGCACGGCGACGATCACACGATCAAGTTCACCGACACCGCCCTGGACATCGGTGATCCGATCGCCCTGGCCGCCGCCGTCCGTTCGATCGAGCTCAACGAGCCCTTCCTCTGAGGCGGCCCTCCGGGCGACCGGCCGGCAGGGCTCAGCCGAACTGCACGGAGCGCTTCGCCAGGCCCATCCAGAACCCGTCGATCACACTCCGCCCGGTCGCGAGATCACCCTCGGACGCTCCGAGAGTGACGAAGAGCGGGGCGAAGTGCTCGGTGCGCGGATGGGCGAGCTTCCCCGCCGGGGACTTGTGCTCGAAGTCCAGCAGCGCGTCCACATCGGCGGCCGCCAGTGCCCGCTGACCCCAGTCGTCGAACTCCGCCGACCAGCCGGGGATTCCGCCCTGCCGCAGCGCCGCCAGATTGTGCGTGAAGAACCCGCTGCCGACGATCAGCACGCCCTCGTCCCGCAGCGGCGCCAGCCTGCGGCCGATCTCCATCAGCTTCCGGGGGTCGAGGGTGGGCATGGAGATCTGGAGGACGGGGATGTCGGCACCCGGGAACATCTCCACCAGCGGCACGTACGCGCCGTGGTCGAGTCCGCGGTCCGGGATGTCCTGCACGGGCATCCCGGCGGTGCGGAGCATCTTGCGTACGGACTCGGCGAGCGCGGGAGCGCCCGGCGCGTCGTACCGCACCTGGTAGTAGTGCTCGGGGAAGCCCCAGAAGTCGTACACCAGAGGCACGGACTCGGTCGCGCCGAGCGCGAGCGGGGCCTCCTCCCAGTGGGCGGAGACCATCAGGATCGCGCGCGGGCGCGGCAGACCGGCGGACCATGCGGCGAGCTCGCCGGGCCACACGGGGTCGTCGGCCAGCGGCGGGGCGCCGTGCGAGAGATAGAGGGCGGGCATCCGCTCCGTGTCAGGCGTGGCGTTCATGAGGCGACTCCCGATCTGCTTGAAGTTTCAAGCTACACCACAGCTTAAGTCCACATTGTTCAAGTTTCAAGAACTGAGTCGTAGAGTGGAATAGTGGAATACATGAACACGGCATCCACCGGTGACGGCGAGAGCGAACCGCGCTGGCTCAGCGACGACGAACAGCGCGTCTGGCGCGCCTATTTGCACGCCACCATGCTGTTCGAGGACCACCTCGACCGCCAGTTGCAGCGGGACGCCGGTATGCCGCACGTCTACTACGGCCTCCTCGTCCAGCTCTCCCAGTCCCCGCACCGCCGCAAGCGGATGACGGAGCTGGCCATCGGCGCCAAGATCACGCGCTCCCGGCTCTCGCACGCCATCGCGCGGCTGGAGAAGAACGGCTGGGTGCGCCGCGAGGACTGCCCCTCCGACAAGCGCGGCCAGAACGCCGTCCTGACGGATGCCGGCTTCGAGGTTCTGAAGGCGGCCGCACCCGCCCATGTCGAGGCGGTGCGCCAGGCCCTGTTCGACCGGCTCACCCCCGAACAGGTGGGCCAGCTGGGCGAGATCATGCGGATCATGTCCGACGCGCTCCAGCCGCAGGAGTCCGGCGCGGACCTCCCCTGGCTGCGCTGATCCGCGTACGCCGCCGACCCGGTACGCGCACAGGGAAAAGCCGGCACGCAGCTCGCCGTCCACCGCACGCGAAGGGCCCTGCCCGGGTTCACCCCGGGCAGGGCCCTTGTCGTACGACTTCTTCGCGTGGGTCAGTGCGCGACCACGGGGATCCTGACCTCGTCCTCGACACCGTCACCCGAGGCGGCGGTGACCGAACCGGCGTCCGGACGCCCGGTGTTGATCAGCGTGAAGGCGATGGCCGCGGCCGCCACCAGGATGCCGACCGCCCACCAGATCGCGGACGAGAAGCCGTGCACCAGGCCCTGCATCTCCAGGAGCTTCGGGTTGGCCGCTCCCGCCGCGTGCGAGGCGATGTACGAGCTGGTGGCCGAGGCGGCGATGGTGTTCAGCAGCGCCGTACCGATCGCGCCGCCGACCTGCTGCGAGGTGTTGACCATCGCGGAGGCGACACCGGCGTCGGCCGGATTCACACCGTGCGTGGCCAGGGACATGGCCGGCATGAACGCCGTACCCATACCGAGGCCCAGCATCAGCTGCGCCGGCAGGATCAGACCGGCGTACGAGCTGTCGATCTCCAGCTGCGTCAGCAGCAGCATGCCGAGCGCGGCGAGGACGAAGCCGGGGCCCATCAGCAGCCGCGGAGCCACCCGGGTCATCAGACGGGCACCGATCTGCGTCGAGCCCGCGATCATGCCCGCGATCATCGGCAGGAAGGCGAAGCCGGTCATGACCGGCGAGTAGCCCTTCACGACCTGGAGGTAGAAGGTCAGGAAGAGGAACAGGCCGAACATCGCGATGATGGCGAGACCGAGCGACAGGTAGACACCGCCGCGGTTGCGCTCCGTCAGGACACGCAGCGGCAGCAGCGGGGCCTTGACCTTGGCCTCGGTGACGACGAACGCCGCGAGCAGCACCGCGGAGGCCACGAACATGCCCACGGTCAGACCGTCGGACCAGCCGGCGGACTCGGCGCGGGTGAAGCCGTACACCAGAGCCACGAGGCCCAGCGTGGACAGGACGACACCGGGGATGTCGAGCGAGGAGCGGTTGCGGGAGCCCGCGGGCTCACGGATCACGAAGTACGCGCCGACAGCGGCGACGATCGCGAACGGGATGTTGACGAAGAAGGTCCAGCGCCAGTTCAGGTACTCGGTGAGGAAGCCGCCGAGAATCAGGCCGACGGCACCGCCACCACCGGCGATCGCGCCGTAGATGCCGAACGCCTTGGCACGCTCCTTGGCGTCGGTGAACATCACCGCCAGCAGGGAGAGCGCGGCCGGCGCGAGCAGTGCGCCGAAGGCACCCTGCAGTGCGCGGGAGCCGAGCAGCATCGCCTCGCCGGTGGCCGCGCCACCGAGCGCGGAGGCCGCGGCGAAACCGAGCAGGCCGACGACGAAGGTGCGCTTACGGCCCCACAGGTCGGCGATACGGCCACCGAAGAGGAGCAGTCCGCCGAAGGCAAGGGCGTAGGCCGTGATGACCCACTGGCGGTTTCCGTCGGAGATTCCCAGGTCCTGCTGGGCGGTGGGCAGCGCGATGTTCACGATCGTCGCGTCGAGCACCACCATCAGCTGGGCGAGGGCGATGAAGACCAGAGCTTTCCAGCGCTTCGGGTCGGCAAGGGATATGTCGGGTGTTTTTGGCATGGGAAGGGCCACCTATGGGTGCGAAGAAGTCATAACGGACGTGGTCAATGCCCCCGTGCACGAGCCGTCGTGTACGAGTCGAAGCCGTCGTGCGTGTCAGTCGAAGCCGGTCGGAGTCGTCGTCTGATCGTCTGGTCGTCTGTGAGACGTGAGGCGGGCGCGCGATGCATCGGGCGGGCACCGGGCTTCGGACGCGGTCCGGGCGATCTCCCCCCGGCGCCGGACCCGACCTCACTGTCGTGCCCCGCGTCCCTACTGCCTCACGAACTCCGGTGTGTCACTGCGTCATTGGGTCATTGCGTGGTTCGCAGGTCCTCCATGGTCGCCGCCTTGCCGGGCAGTTCGGAGCGAGCGGGTGCTTCGAGTCCGTCCAGAAAGAGCTGCAGATGGCGGTGGACGTAGCGGTCGATGCCCAGGCATCCGATGCCCGGCAGCGGCCGCGTGAGCTGGGAGAGGGCCACCATCAGATCGCCGACGGCGACATCGGTACGCATCCGGCCCGCCGACTGCGCCCGCTCGATGAGCCCCAGTACGGACTCCTCGAGACGTTCGCGTCCGGCGTGCAGATCCGGGTGGTCCTGGTCGAACCCGCCGGCGAGCATCGGGCACAGGGCGCCGATGCGTTCGTCGGCTGCCGCGTGGACGAACCGGCGCACGGCGGCGAAGGGATCCTCCTCCTCCGCCACGGCCTGGTCGACGCGGTCGCACGTACGGGACATGACGGAGATGACGACCTCTCGGACAAGTCCGGAGCGGTCGGGGAAGTGTCGGTAGAGGGTGGCGTTGCCGACGCCCGCGCGGCGGGCGATGTCATCGAGCGGGACATCGGCCCCGAACTCCACGAGCATTTCGCGCGCTGCCGACACGATCCGCTCCCGGTTCCGCAGGGCGTCCGCCCTCGGCCGGGGGGTGCGGCGCGTTTCGGTTTCCACGGCGGGGGTCACAACTCCACCTCTCAGGCGTCTGTCTCGTATCGAGCTCGGGTCCACCGGTCGTATCCGCCTCACAGCACTGCGTAAGCGGGGACCGCTTCCCCGTTTCGCGGGGACAGACATGCAAACGGGGAAACGATCCCCGGTTATTTCCCGACCTTGATGTGACCTGCGTCACATTCGAGCAGAGGCTTCGGAAGTCCCACGATCGGCCCACCCGGCGAGCGGCTGCGCACCGGCCGTCACAGGCTGATCGCACAGAGCGCAGCCAGGGCCCGGCCTGCTGCCGTGGGCCCGAAGGCGATTTGCATGCAGCACACGCGCCACCGGATACGCAGGACCGGCCGATCCCGCCGCCTCGGCGGACTCGCCGCCCTCGCGGCCCTCGCGCTCGCCGCCCTGACCACGGCCAGTGCCACGCTCCCCGCCCCCACCAAGGCGTCGGCGGGACCGGTGGCGACAGCCGACGAGACCGGGCTCGGACCGTGCCGCATCCCCACGACGCTCGGCATCCAGATGTCGGAAGGCATACCGACTCCGCCCGGCTACTCCCCCTCCACCGGTGAGATCCGCGCCCTCAACCTGATGATCGACTTCTCGGACGCCGTCGGTGAGGGGCGGGCCGTCGACCGGCTCGCCGAGTTCTTCCCCCAGACCTCCGACTGGTTCAGGACCAGCTCGTACGGCCGCCTCAGCTACACCCCGCACGCGCCGGTGCCCGAGTGGCTGCGGATGCCGATGCCGTTCGCCGCGTACGGGATAGAGCGCGGCTCGCCCTACGAGCCGGGCTATCGCAACCTCGTCGAGGACATCGTCGCGGCGGCCGACCCGAAGGTGGACTTCAGCGCGTACGACCTGGTCAACATACTGGTCACGCCCAACGCCGGGCCCTCGGCGCTGGACACCGTGCTCTCCGTGACCTTCTCCGGGAACCACGACGCCCCGGTCGCCGACGGCGTGCCGCTCGCCAACACGTCCTTCGTCTACAGCCGGCAGGACGACGGCTCCGGCTCGTACGCCGAGACCGGCTACCGGGTCCTCCCCCACGAGAACGGCCATGTCTTCGGGCTGCCCGACCTCTACACCTCCGAGGGCGGCGGCTCCGTGGGCCACTGGGACATCATGAGCGAGGACTGGGGGGCCAACAACGACCTGCTCGGCTGGCACAAATGGAAGCTGGGCTGGCTGGACTCGCACCAGATCGGGTGCGCCTCCACCCCGGGCACGACGGAGTACTCACTGACCCCGCTGGCCACCGCCGGCGGCGCGAAGATGGCGATCGTGCCGATCAGCGAGGACACGGGCTACGCCGTCGAGGTCCGGACGCGGGCCGGCAACGACGAGGCCGTGTGCGCACCGGGCGTCCTGATCTACCGCGTCCACACCGGCGTGGACACCGGGCAGGGTCCGGTGACCGTCGCGGACAGCAGCCGGGACAGCGGGGGCTGCACCCGGCGCCCCAATGTGCACTCGGAGCTCTCCGACGCTCCGTACCAGCCCGGGGAGTCCTTCGTGGACAAGAAGAACGGCATCAGGATCTCGGTGATCCGCGCGGACAGCGGCGATGTGCACAAGGTGCGCGTCACCCGCTCCTGACGTGCCGCCCCCTGAACCTGCCGGGCGACCTGACCTGCCGGGCGCCCTCACCTGCCGCACGCGCTGAACCTGCCGGGCGACCTGAACCTGCCCGGCGCACCCTGGGCAGCTCACGTGGCCCCGCGCACGTACTCCTCCACCGGGCCGCGCAGTTCCCGCTTGAGGATCTTGCCCGTCGGATTGCGCGGCACGGGCTCCTCCCGCAGCAGCACATGCGCCGGCACCTTGAACGCGGACAGCTCCTTGCCGACATGCTCCTTCAGCTCGTCGACGGTGACCGTCACCCCAGGGCTCAGCTGGACGACGGCGGCGACCTCCTCACCGAGCACCGGATGCGGAACGCCCAGGACGGCGGCGTCGGCGACACCCGGATGGGAGTGCAAGGCCGCCTCCACCTCGACGCAGTACACGTTCTCGCCGCCGCGGATCACCATGTCCTTGATGCGGTCGACGATGCTGACCCGCCCGTCCCGCACGGTCGCGAGGTCCCCCGTCCGGAACCAGCCGTCGCGGAAGGCGGCGGCGGTCGCCTGCTCGTCGCGCCAGTACCCGCGGACGAGGGACTGACCGCGCAGCCACAGTTCACCGACCTCCCCCTCGGGCAGCGCCTCCCCGGCCGGCCCGGCGATCCGCACCTCGGTGGCGGGCGAGGGCCGGCCCACGCTGCAGGGGTGCTCGCGGTAGGCGTCACCGAAGTTGGCGAGCACGCCGCCGCTGGTCTCGGTCAGGCCGTAGCCGCTGCGCGGCTCGACGCGCCGCCCGTGGCGGGCGGTCAGCCGCGTGAGGAGATCGGGCGGCGCGGCGGCCCCGCCGGTGCTGAGATTCGAGAGCGTTTCCAGCGCCGCGCCCGTCCGCTCGGCGGCCTCCAGCAGCTGAAGCGCCGTGGTCGGCACGCCGGAGTAGTGCGTGACCCGGTGCTCCTCGATGAGCGCCAGCGCCCGCTCGGCATCCCACTTCCGCATCAGCACGAGTGTGCCGCCGACGCCCATCGTGGAGTACAGCGTGGTGAACGCGGCGACATGGAAGAACGGAAAGGTCATCAGCGTGACCGGAGCCGGCGCCTGCCCGGGCATGGCGCCGCGCGCGAGGGCGGCGGCACTGGCATGAAACCGCGGATGCAGCGCGGCCCCGGCCTGCGCGAGCTGCGTGGCCACGGCACCCTTGGGCCGCCCGGTGGTCCCGGAGGTGTAGATGATGGTGGCATCGTCCTCGGCCCGCACCTCGACGGCGGGCGGCGCGGTGAGGGGGTCGGGCGTCCCGAAGTCCTCGTACCGCTCGACACCTTGGGGCACCGGGTCCCCGTCACGGAACCCACCGTGGAAGACGACGACGCGCGCCCCGGCCGTCTTGCGCCAGGCATCCACACGCGGCAGCCGCTCACCGTCGACGAGCAGCACCCGCGGGGTGCAGTCGTCGAGGGCGTACGCCAACTCCTCCTCGGTCCACCAGGCGTTGAGGGGTACGGCGACAAGCCCGGCCAACTGCGTTGCCCAGAAGGCGGTCTGCCACTCGGGATGATTCCGCATGGCCACGGCGGCACGGTCCCCGGGCCGCAGCCCGTACTCGTCGACGAACCGCCCGGCGAGGGCGGAGGCGCGGGCGAAGAACTCGCGGTACGTATAGACGGCCCGCTCCCCGACGAGGAAGGGCCGGTCCCCGTACGCCCAGGTCGCCTCGACGACCTCCCGCAGACTCCGCGGCCCATCGGCGTACAGCAGCCCGCCGTCCTCCCCCCGCACGACGGCAAAGGGGGCGCCGGGGGCGCTGAGGATCTCTTCCGGCTGCGGCACGGTCGCACCTCTCTAAGCGCTCGCTCAGTACGAGCGCGACGCTATGCGCAGCGGGGAGGCAGGTCAAGACGAGTCGGTGTACACCACACGCAACACCGCATCAACCGCCTCGGCCGGGGATCGACCACCCGCTACACTGTCCCCGCAGCGCCTTCGTAGCTCAGGGGATAGAGCACCGCTCTCCTAAAGCGGGTGTCGCAGGTTCGAATCCTGCCGGGGGCACCAGCACAAAGAGCACCTACTGAATTCAGTAGGTGCTCTTTGCCATCCAGGTCCGACATCAACGGCGGCGTACGGCGGCGGTCACTCACGGCCGGGCCGCCTCGCCGAGGTCGGTCGGTCCGCCGACGCATGATCGGATCGGACCGCAACGGTCGGGCACGGCAGGGGCTCCGCCGGGCAGGGTTGACCTCGAAAGGAGGTCTCGTGATCTCGGCACTCAACCAGCTTGTCGATCTCGTCGAGGAACACCTCGCCGAGGAGTTCGACATCCATGGACTGGCCGGACGGCTCGGCACGACCGAGTACCACTTGCGCCGGATGTTCTCGTCGTTGGCCGGCATGCCGCTGTCGGAGTACGTGCGCCGGCGCCGCATGACCCTCGCCGCTGCCGATGTCGTCCGGGGTGAGGGCGACTTGCTGAGCATCGCCGTCCGGTACGGGTACGGCTCGACCGAGGCGTTCGGACGCGCGTTCCGCGCAGTCCACGGCACCGGCCCCGGTGACGTGCGCCGCGACGGAGGCCCCCTTCGCACACAACCACAGCTCAGGTTCCGCCTGACCGTCGAAGGGAGCACCCCCATGGACACCCGCCTCGTCGAACGCCCCGCGTTCCGGCTCGTCGGACACGCAGCCCGGGTCCCGCTCATCCACCAGGGCATCAACCCGCACATCCAGCAGCACATCACCGCACTGCCGCAGGAGGAGCACCTCCGGCTGAAGGCGCTCAGCGACACCGACCCGGGCGGCCTGCTTCAGGTCTGCGACGACCTCGACCCGGACAGCACGGAGGGGAGCGAACTGACCTACCTGCACGGGGTCGCCGTCTCACGGGACACACCGGCGCCCGACGACCTCGACGCCATCGAGGTACCGGCCGGCAAGTGGGCGGTCTTCCGTACCGCCGGACCTCATCCGCAGGCCCTGCAGACCACGTGGGCCGCGACCGCGACCGAGTGGTTCCCCTCCAACCCGTGGCGTCTGCGGCCAGGCCCCTCGCTCGTCGCGATCCTCGAGCGCGCGGACGACTTCAGCTCCGCGACCTGCGAACTGTGGCTGCCCGTCGAACCCGCATGAGGCGACGATCGCGAACTCCCTGAAGCGGGTCTCGCAGGTTCGATTCCTGCCGGGTGCGCACCCGCCGTACCGGTTTCGTCGGCTAGGCCCAGGTGAAGGGACTCCTCACCTGGGCCCTGGCCATGTCCGAGCGCGAAGTGCTCCGCCGGCGGGGTGAGGCGTTACGGCCCCTCAGTCCGGCCGACCGTCAGCCGGCAGCGGAACCCGACGGAGAGCCGGAAGGCGTCGCCGAGTCGTCGTCCAGGAACTCCCGGATCGCGAAGCCCACCAGCACGATCACCGTCGTCCACACCACCACCATCGTGGTCGGGTAGCTCCAGGTGAACAGGACGATCACGGCGACCAGCAGGATCGCGGCCCCGATCCACCGCTTGAAGCGGTGCACGAACCTGCCGACCGCGCCCAGGCGCAGGCCCGCCGACGCCGCAACACCCCGTAGAGCACCGATGCTTCTGGTGCATCCCGCACGGATGTAGACCGCGATCCGGGACGGACCGCAGAGGAAGGCGCCCGCGGCGGTGATGAGGGCGACGGCGCCCAGCGCCCGTACACCGGCGCGCAGGAATTTGATCAGAGCGTCGTACACCGTGCCGGCGGCAGCCTGGGACACCTCCGGGGGCAGATGGTCGAGGTACACGTCGCGGAAGACGGTGAGCGCGATTCCGAGCAACAGCATGGCCGCGAACACCGCCAGCCCGGCGCCGATCAGCGCGTGGCGCCGCTTGGTGGCGGTGTACACCCCCGCGGCGGCGACCAGCAGGGCGATGAAGGGCAACCAGGCGCCCATGATCTGGAGCACCCTCAGGTAGGTCTTCACCTTGCCGAGGTCGTCCGACTGGAACACCACGAAGTCGGTGTGGACATCCGGGATCTTCGCGGCCACCCCGAGACCTGCGTCGACCAGCCGCTCCTTGACCTTGGCCACCAGCGGTCCCACGTCGATGGCCACCTGGTTGCCCTTCAGGGAGACCGCGCTGTCGCTGCTGCCCGTCAAAGCCTTGTCCAGAGCGCTGTGGACCGAGCGGTTCGCGTCGACCCAGACGGTCTCGAAGGCGCTGCTGCTGACGACCCGCTCCGTGGTGCCACTGATCAGCTGCTCCAGACCGTTCCTGATCGGTTTCTCCAGGTTGCCGACCAACTGGGCTGCCCGCGGCGGGACCCCCCGCTCCGATACGGCGTCCTCCAGCTCCCTGACCAACCCGTCCACGTTGATCCGGGCCAGCACCTCGTCGGTGACCCGGTTGGTGACCGCCTGCTGCACATCCGGATCGGAAGCCAGCGGCCCCACCGTCGCGACGTAGCGGTCCGTGTCCCGCACGATGCTGTTCGCCCAGACCGCGACGACGGCCAGCACCGACAACAGGGCAGCGAAGAGGATCAGCAGGACCGAGCCCGTGGTCCGCCACGGGTGCCCCGCCGCCTGCGGGCGCGCACTCCCCTCCAGGGCTCCCAACCGGTGCCGGAGCTCGTCGATTTCGCTGCGCTCCCGGTTCGAGCCCGGCTCACCGCCTGGGTTGCTCATGGGTCCAGAAGATCCGCGCGGCGCCCGGCGCGCGACCCGGGTGGTCCCGACGGGTGAGTCGCACCGGAGCGCGACCGCAGCCGTCCGAGGCAGCAATGCGATGGGGAACGCGAAAAAGGCAGGGGGTGGCGCCGCGAGCGGCGAATTCAGGGAGAACGACGCATCAGGCGTGTGAGTCTCGCGCGGACGTGAACCGAAAGGACGGCATCAGCGGACGTGGGGTGCACGAAAGCCAGGGGGCCATTCACTGAGTCAGGGGGACATTCACTGCTCGGCGGACCCCGAGAGGATCGCCGTCCTCCTCAAGCGGGACAGGGCACTGAAGAGGTAGTGGCCCTGATGCCAGGGCCTCCGAAGGCGAAAGGCACCGTGTGCCCCGCACGCCCGGCTGACGCGTCACCAGCACCCATGATCGTGGTGATGCCCGTCCCGGTCGCGGTACCCGCCGTCCCTGCAGTCGTCGTCGTCCCGCCAGTCGTCGTCGTCCCGCCACGTGTACTCCGGCCACGGCTGGATCGACACCCCCGACGTCGGGGTGCTGCTCGGCGTCGGCTTCGGGGTCGTCGACTTCGTCGGGGTCGGGCGGGGCTCGCGGCGGCGTTCGGTCGCGGGGACCACCTCGCGGGTGCGGTCCGGGGACGGGGCCCGAGAGGTGGCGCTCGGGGACGGGTCAGGCGGCGGGGCCGCCGGGGTGATGAGGTTCGGGCGGCCGCCCAGGTCGTTGTCCAGCGGGGTGTACTCGGAGTTGCCCTCGCCTCCGCCCGCCAGCGCCACGCTCGACACCAGTGCGCCGAGGACCAGGGCGATGCCCGTCCCGAGCATCGCCGTTCTGGCGCGCATCAGCACGGTCGTCCTGGCGTGCGCGGGGCCTTCGGGGGTCCACTGCCCGTTCCAGTCGTACCGTGAGTCCGCCGGCGGCAGCGCCACGGCATCGACGGCACAGTTGTCCGCCCACATTCCTGGGAGCGCACCCCTGTGATTGCGCCCACATCCCTTGCACGCCATGGCGCACACTATGCAGCAAGGTCATTCCGGTGGGTAGGCGTTGCGAAACAACATTGCGAAATACCCGTGGGTTACCGGGAGTTCGCTGTTCAGAGGGGTCCCGAAACGATGGAAATGCCGGATGAAGGGCCCCTTCCGCCCGGCCGGTGGACGGGCCCCGCGCGCTCCGGAACCCCTTTGCGCCACTGAGCGAGAAGGCGAAAATTTGGTGCGCATACGGGGTTCCCGAAACGGGGTTCCGGCCTATGGTCTGCGCATGAGTCAGTACGCCACGGCGATACAGGCCGCCGCGCAGGAACACGAACACTTCGGCCCGAGCGGTCATGACATCCGCCGGCCGGTCCGCGTGCACGCCGTCCAGTGGCCCGACCCCGACGGCACGGAGTGGGTCGAGGCGCGGACGATGTGCGGGCAGCCGGCGTCGGACATGGAGCAGACCGCGCACACGGCGCCGGACCCCGCCACGTGGCATGCGCCGCGGTGGAGCGGTCTGACGTGCGACGGCTGTGACGAGGCCGTCCGTTCGGCGACAACCGGAGCCCCCTCGGCAACGGGCTGACGCCAGGAGCCCCGTCCGGCCGCTCGCAACGCGCCGCCGCATACGCTCGGTCGACCCGCCAACGCCTCCCCGCGCGGCGCGTGTCGACCGAGCAGTACCAGGGCCCTGCCGGTCAGGCCGTGCAGTCCGCCCGCATCTGCGCCGCCGCGTGGTGGGCCCCCTCGCGGCCGGCGCCGAAGTCCACTCCCCTGTCCACGAGCTGGACCGTCAATTGCTGGCCGCGGACCGGGATCTTCTGGATGATCGCGCCCTTGTCGCGCAGCGCGACCTGGTCGACTTGGAACGTCTTGATCAGGCTGCCGGGATCGTCCGGGTCCGCCAGCACCTTGTAGACCGTGGGGTCGCCCGCCACGTCCTCGTCCCGGCCGCCCTTCGGCACCACCACGGCCACCGAGCAGGTCGTGTAGCCGCTGCCCACGTACCAGGACCAGGTCGCCGTGCCGTCGGTGTCCTTCGTGGCGCTGCCCGACATGGGGATCGAGGTGAACCGGCCGTCGCAGCCGTCGCCCGTGTGGCCGCCGACGTTCACCGTGTACCAGCCCGCGAAGCCGTCGCGGAAGCGGCCTTCTTCCTCGTACCGGCCGCCGCCGTCGCACCCCGGGCCCGCCCAGGCGGAGTACGCGGGCCGCTTGCCGTTCTGCGGTGGCTTCGGGGACTTCCGGCCGTCTTCCCCCTCTCCGGGTGACGGCTGGTCCGATGCCGAGCGGGACGGTTCGACGGAGGGTTCGATCCGCTGCGGGGCCCCGCCGACGGCGCCGGGATCGAAGCGGGACCCGGAGTCGCCGGACGCGTCCGACGGCGAGTCACCCCCGTACATCGCGGCCGCCGAGACCGCCAGGGCCAGCGCTGTCAGCCCGACTCCGCCGATCAGCAGAATCCTTCCTCCACGGGAGAGGCGAGGCACCCGTCCCGTGACTGCCGTGCGTGCCATCCAGTCCCCGCCCCCGGCGTGCCCGTACGGCCCGCCTGCTCCGGTGTCGCCGCACTGCGGGCAGCGCCGACCCGACAACGCGCCACCGCCGTTGCCGTCGCATCGTTCGCACGCCATGTCACACCCGCACCACTAGACCAACTGCTCGGTATGGAAAACGTGTCCACTATGCATCAGCAGGCCAGGGCCCTGTAGGTGTTAACGCGGGTAAGGGGGCTACCTGAGTTCATCGGGGCACGCGGTGCCGCGCTGAAGCCCGTACGGAGCCGCCAGCCGGTAGACACCGGGACGGGGCGCGAGCAGTTCGGTCCACTCGTCGCCCTCCGCGTCCTGCTCCACCTTGATGAGGCAGCCGTTCGGATTGGTGAAGCTCTTCGGCCCGTCCTCGCGCAGCTTCGAGGCCTCCGTCTCCTGGGGGCCCTCCACCTTCTTGCCGTCCTCGTCGACGATGCTCAGCCACGGCGAGTACGGCACCCGGATCAGCACCCGTCCCGCCGTCTTCACCTGGATGGTGAGGTCGCCCGCGCCGGCGTGGTCCACCGTGGCCGGGGGATCGGCCAGCGGCATCGGGTCCTTCACGGCGAACAGTTGCCAGTTGCCGTCGCCCCAGATGCGCGTGAGGTAGGGCTGCCCCTCGCGGACCAGCTCCGCTTCCTGGCGGGCTCCGCTCTCGTCGGGCGACCCCTTGGGCAGGACGACGTAGTGGACCGCCCACCGGTCCAGCCAGGCGCGGTAGCCGGCGGAGGTGAGGGTCTTGTCGTCGTCGTAGAAGAGCGGGTTGCGCTTCATGTCGGCCTGACGGTTCCAGCCGCGGGCCAGATTGACGTACGGAGCGAGGGCGGACGCCTCGCGGTGGCTGCTGGCCGGGACCACCTCGACCCGGCCGCGTTCGGCGTTCACCTGCTGGAGCCGGTTGACGAGCGGGGCGAGCTCACGGTTCCAGGACGCCGTCGGCGCGGTACGGACCATGTCGTCGACGGCCTTGAAGCCGATCCAGAAGTTCAGCCCGGCGAAGACGATGACGAGCGCGTACCACTTCCGCGAGCGCGGCCGGGTGAACGGGAGCGCCGCCAGCAGCACCACGCCCGCGAACAGCATCGGCAGCCGGGAGACGTTCGAGCCGATCTGGGACTCGATCAGCCAGGTCAGCAGAGTGCCGAGCGCGTAGACGGCCGCCGCGGTGCGGACCGTGCGCCAGTCCTTCGGCACGAGGACGAGAACGAACACCCCGTAGAGGAAGGGGAGGGACGTCGACCAGAACGACATCGGCTGGGTGCCGGAGAAGGGGAACAGCCAGGAGGACAGCGCGACGACGGCGACCGGGGCGAGGCCCAGGGCGTACGCTCCCGGCCGGCGCCGGTTCAGGAACAGCGCGGCCGCGATGACGCCGAGGAAGAGACCGGCGACCGGGCTGGCCGCGGTGGCGAGGCCGGCGAGCGGAGCTGCCACGGACGCCTTGGCCCAGCGGTTCATCCGCCAGCGGTGCGGCCAGCAGAAGACCGCGGCGACGGCGCCGAGCGCGAACATCATGCCGAGGCCGAACGTGACCCGCCCGGACAGGGCGTTGCACAGGAAGGCGAAGACTCCGGCGAGCGAGCAGGCCAGCGGATTGCGGACGGCACGGACGCGCACCAGGATCAGCGCGGTCAGGGCGGCCGAGACCGTACCGGCGACCATCATCGTCGAGCGGACGCCGATCAGCGACATCAGATACGGCGAGACGACGCTGTACGAGACCGGGTGCATCCCGCCGTACCAGGCGAGGTTGTACGCGGAGTCGGGATGACGCCCGACGAACTCCGCCCAGGCGTCCTGGGCCGCGATGTCACCGCCGCTGTTGGCGAAGAAGAAGAACCAGATGAGGTGCACCAGCGCCGAGACGGCGGTGGCGACGAGGACGGGACGGCGGGAGAGGCGGTCCCGGAGTTCGGCGAGGGGACCGCGGTCGGCTCCTGAGGACCCGTCGGAGGACCCGTCGGTGGGGCCGTTGCCGAGGGCGTCGGAGTCGTTCCGGTCGCGGTCGGAGCCGGTCAGGGGCCCGCGTATTCGCGGCCCCGCGCTGGTGCTGCTGCCGTCCGCCTGGGCCGACTCGGCAGTGGTCACTGCGGCTCTCCCCGTCTTCCCCGTCCGTGTGCCGTTGTCGTCGGGCCCGCCGTGCGCCGCGGGCCGTGTCGTCCGGCCCGCTGTGCGCGGCGCGCGCCGTCGCCGGCGATTCCATCCTCAAGGACGCTGTCCCGGCGTCTTCGAGTTGCCCGGTGAGTTGCCCGGGACGCTAGCACGCGGGCGCCCCGGTACCGGGGCGCCCGCGGGGCCGGTGCAGGACCGCCGGTCCGGAGGTCCTGCACCGGCCGTACGACTCAGGCCGCCCTGACCTATGCGCGCCGGCCGTACGGCTCGGGCCGTCCTAGCCGATGCGCGTCAGCTTGTCGCCGAACCCAGGTTCCGCCAGGTCCTTCTGGAGCGCGACCGGTGCCGTCACCTTGCCGGTGCCGGAGCCGACGGAGACCTGGCCCACCACGTCGCCCGCCGAGGCGGTGTGCGGCAGGCTCCTGCCCCCGTCGTTGATCGCGATCTTGATCTCCAGACCGCCCCAGCCGACGGCCTTGAGGTCCTTGGTGGCGACCACGGCGGTACGGCCGCCGAACCCGTCGTCCACGTACCCCACGACGGCGCCCTTCTTCACGACGGTCGCGGACGTGACGCCGTCCTGGGCCGCCTCGATCACCTTGATGCTGTGGTCGATGGCCAGCTCGAGCTTGGAATTGAGGATCTGTGCGTTCTGAACGCCCATGGTGATGCCGACGATGCGCCGGACCTTGCCGTCGACCCGGGTGTTGGCGGCCCAGAGCAGATTGCCGCCGGCGGGGGTGGACGAGCCGGTCTTGATACCCCCGACACCGTCCTTGAGCAGGGCCTCGTCGTTGTTGTTCCTGATGGAGCCCTGGATGCCCGGGATGGTCGTCATGGGCGTGTCGACGATCTCGCGGAAGATGTCGTTCTGCATGACCGCCTTGGCCAGCTTCAGCTGGTCCAGCGGCGTGGACACGGTCGTGGCCTTGAGGCCGCTCGGGTCCGTGTAGGTGCTGTTGGTCATGCCGAGTTCCTTGGCGGCGTCGTTCATCTTCTTGACGAACTCCGCCTCGGTCTTGGCGTCCCAGCGGGCGAGCAGACGCGCCGCGTTGTTCCCGGAGGGGATCATCAGCAACTGGAGCATCTGACGCTCGGTGAACTGCTGCCCCTGCGTGACCTTCGCCGTCGACTCGTCCTCGTTGCGGCCCTCGTCCTCGGCCTGCTGGTCGACCGTGAGCGTCGGCCCCACCTCCTCGCCGGTGATGGGGTGGTTCTTGAGGATCACGTACGCCGTCATCGTCTTGGCGACGCTCGCGATCGGCGCGGGCTTCTGCGCGCCGTACGTACCGATGGTCCCGACGCCCTCGACCTCGACGGCGCCCTGGCCCTCACCCGGGAACGGCAGGCTGAGTTTGCCGCCCTGGAAGGTGTAGGTGGGGTCGACGGAGAGCGCGAGCTCCGGCTCGGGAAGCGGACGCACAGCCTGTGCGATGGCAAAGACGATCAGGAGCAGGACGACGAGAGGCGTCCAGATCTTGAACCGCCGGAAGACCGTGCGCACGGCCGTCTGCGGCGGGGGCGGCGTGTTGGTCAGCTCGGCGAGCAGGTCGAGCGGGGGCAGCGGCGGCATGGGCTGCTGCCGGGTGCGCTCGGCCTCGGTGAGCGAGTCGGGTGCGGCGGCGGACGCGGCAGCGGGTGCGGCGGCCGTCGACTTCGCGGGCGCCGCGGGCTTGTCCGGTGCGGCTGAGGGCTTCGCGGGCGCGGCCGGGGGCTTAGCAGGCGCGGCCGGGGCAGCGGCCTCGGGCCTCTTCGCGGTCGGCGTCCGCACGCCGTCGTCGACACGCAGCGGTACGAAGGTGCTGGTCCGCTCGGCGGGCGCGGGGTCGGCCTCGGGCCGGGGCGCCGGCGGCATCTTGAGCGCGGTGGTGGGGCTGTCGACGGGGGGCTTCCGGGGCGCCTTGAAGACGGCGGTGGGCTGATCGACGGGCGGCTTCGCAGGAGCCGCGTCCACCTTTGCGGGGGCGGCGTCTGCCTTTGCGGGGGCGGCGTCTGCCTTTGCATCCGCGGATCCGTCGGGGACCGCCGAGGCGTCGGCGTCCTTGCCGGTGTCGGCGTCAGCGCCGTCCTTGCCGGTGTCGCCATCGGTCGTGGCGGCGGGGGCGTCGGCGGGGCGTTCGGGTGTGGACGTTTCTGCAGGAGCGTCGGCCGCTGCCGTACCGGACGGACGGGGCTCGTCGGAGTCGACGGCGTCCGTCTCGACCTCGGCCTCGGCCTCGGCCTCGGCAACGCTGTCATCGGCCGTGCCCGGCTCGGCGTCCTCCGGCGTCTGGGACCCGGCCTTGTCCTCGACCGCGTCCTCGACCGCGTCCTCGGCGTCCACCGTGGCGGGCGCGTCGGCCGGTGCGGACCGGTCGGCGCCGTCATCGGCGTCCGCGGCCGGCTCCTCGTCCCGGGCAGCGGGCTCAGCCGCCTCCTCGGGCCGGTCGTCCTCGGCCGTGTCCGGCGCGCTCGCGGCCGCGGGCGCGGCGACGGCGTCCTCGTCCGCGGCGGGCTCCTCCGGCTCCACCTCGTCCGGCGTCACCGGGAGTTCCGCCGTCGCTGTCGGCTCGGGCAGTTCCGACGTCTGCGCCACCGACTCCGGCACGCTGTCCGACTCCGCATCGGCGTCCGCCGAGGAGCCCGGAACCGCGTCCTCACCGGAACCCGAGTCCGGCCCCGCATCGGACTGCGCATCGGACTGCGCGTCGGACTGCGCCGGCTCCTCGTCCGCCGACGCCACCCACGCCGCCACCGCGGCCCGCAGCCTCGCGTCGTTCTCCACCGAGCCCGACTCCGTGCCCGGTTCGGCGCGGACCGGATCGGGGCTCACCGGATCGGGGCTCACCGGATCGGGCTCGGAAGCCTCCGGCATCTTGAAGACCGCCGTCGGCTGGTCCACGGCCGGGGCCGGGGCCGATGCCTGGCGGAACACGGCGAGCCGCGGGTCACGTTCACCCGAAGTCGTCTCCCCCGACGACTTCCGCTGCTCCGACTTGTCGGGGGACTCGCCCGCCACCGTGCCTCCTCCATGAGTCATGCGTCATCTGCCGTACGTACGCGCTGGGGCGCCGCCACAAACGACAGCCCGTGTTGTCCGAACCATCTACCAGTGTCCTGTGTGAGAGTGCGCCCCTTGCGCCTAGACGAGAACGACATACGTGTCGGTTCCAGTACGAAGCACCCACGCGCTCTCGACAGACCAATGTGAGAGGGGTCACCCTGTCATTCATCCACGCGGGGAGGCATGGATGGGCAGGAGCCGCAGAACACTTCCGGAAGAGCTTCTGCTGCTCGCTCTGGACCCGACCACGGGTACCACAGCGCAGCCGCAGTCGCTCGACCTCGGCCTGGCCGGAGCTCAGCTAGTGGAGCTGGCTCTGGCAGGACGGATAGCCCCGGACGGGGATCGTATCGCCGTGGTGATGCCACGGCCGACAGGAGATCCGACACTGGACTCCGCACTGGAGCTGTTGCGCAGACGCGGCAGCCCGGTTCGCGCAGTTCACTGGATTGGTGGGCCCCGACTGGGGCTCCGCCAGATTTACCTCTCCCATCTGGAGCGGTGCGGCATGGTGCATGCCGTGGCGGGCCAGATGTGCGGGGTGCTGCCGACGACTCGCTACCAGGCGACGGAGACGGCGATCAGCCGGGACATCAGAGCCCGGCTGGACAGTGCGATCCGCACCGGCGTACCGCCGGACCCGCGGACCGCGGCGCTCGCCGCGCTGGCCCACGCGGTCGGACTCGGCAAGCATCTGTATCCAGGGAATGAGGGGCGTTCCTCGCGATCCCGTCTGCGGGATCTCATCAGGCACGACCCCATGGGCGGTCTCGTGGCGCACGCCGTGATGGACGTCCAGAACGGTGTGGCCGCTCAGCCTCGCCGCAATCCCGCCGCAGCGACCGGCAGCCGTCAGGTGGCCGCCGCGTCGATGCAGCCGCACCGCGGGACCATGGCCCGCATCCCGGCGCACTGAGTTCAGCAGCACGATCCGCACCGAGAGCACGACAGCACCACCCGCACCACCGGTATTTCGCCGCACCGACGTCCCCATGACCCGGTTCGGGAGCCGCACATGACGCGCGGGGCAGCCCCACGGCCGCCCCGCGCGTCCGCGCGTGTCCCAGGCGTCCTCGCGTCACCCGCCATATGCCCTTCCGCCCGTGCTCCCGCTGTGACCACATGGTGGTGGACTCCGTACGGTGCGTGCCGCGCGTGTGGCTATTTCTCAGCGCGGCCATGACCATTGGTGGCAGTCTGCTGAGCGGTAGATACGCTCAGCAACGCAGCCGGAGGTGCAGTTTCCGTGGCGTCCAGTGTCAATCCCACCGTCAGGCGACGCCGATTGGGCCAGGAGCTGCGCCGGCTCCGTGAGCTGAAGGGCATGACGGCCGAAGAGGTCGCGGAACGCCTGCTGGTGTCGCAGTCCAAGATCAGCCGCCTTGAGAACGGCCGCCGTTCCATCAGTCAGCGCGATGTCCGCGACCTGTGCGGCGTGTACGAGGTCGACGACCACAGGATCGTCGACTCCCTGATGCAGATGGCCAAGGACTCCCGTCAGCAGGGCTGGTGGCACGCCTTCGGCGACATCCCGTACAGCGTCTACATCGGGCTGGAGACGGACGCGGCGAGTCTGCGGGTGTACGAACCGCAGGTCGTGCCCGGTCTGCTGCAGACCCGGCAGTACGCGGAGGCCCTCATCGCGGGTGCGTTGCCGGAGACCGGCACCACCGACATCGACAAGCGGGTCAGCGTCCGGCTGCGCCGCCAGGACCGGATCAAGGAATCCGACCATCCGCTGCGGCTGTGGGTCGTGATCGACGAGGCCGCCCTGCGCCGGCTCGTCGGCGGCAAGAACCTGATGCGCGAGCAGTTGGAGCATCTGGTGGAGCTGTCCCAGCTGCCGCATGTCACCGTGCAGGTGCTGCCCTTCGAGATGGGCGCGCACCCGGGGATCAACGGTCAGTACGCGATCCTGGAGTTCCCGGACGCCTCGGACTCGAGCGTGGTCTACATCGAGGGCGTCACGAGCGACCTGTATCTGGAGAAGGCCAACGACGTCCAGAAGTACAGCGTCATGTACGAGCATCTGCGCGCCCAGGCGTTGAACGTGGACCAGACGCGGGCCTTCATCGCGGACATCGCAAAGGACTACGCGCGCTGAGGAGTTGGCCGAAAGGCCGTCAGGAACGCGTTCGCAACGATGAAAACCGTAAGGTACACCCCCGCCAGGTGCGGCGGAGGTGTCATATGGAATATGCCATCCGGTCGAGTGAACGGCTGCCTCACCGGCCGATGGCGGCGAGTAGCGTCGATCACGCCAGCACGAACGTTGGCGCACATCACATCACTCGCACAAGCGGAGCGAACATGGCAATCATTCAGGGCGCCACGGAGACCTGGACCAAGTCCTCGTACTCCACGGGCAACGGTGCTTGCGTAGAGGTCAAGTCACCCGTCGAGCAAGCCATCGCCGTCCGGGACTCCAAGGTCCCCGCGGGCCCGTCGATCAGCTTCGTCCCCGAATCGTGGAACGCGTTCGTGAACGAGGTCGGACACGGAGCCTTCGATCTCGGCTGAGCCGTACGCCGAGTACCGCAGAGCACCTGTTGTCGACGCACCACCTGACAGAGCCCTCTCGACTGGTCCGCCGTCCCGGCCGAGGGGGCTCGGCCCCCTGCAGGGCCGGATCCGTCAGCGCAGCCGGTCCACGTAGCGGTCCGTCCCCGGCACCGTCGGTATGAACGGCGCCACCAGCTCCACCCGCCCGAGGCCCGACGCGGCCACCTCCCCGTCCAGACCCGCGAAGTCGGCGTCCCATCGCTCCCGCGGGTCCTGTTCGAGGAACCAGAGCAGCGTCAGGCGCGTGTCGACGCCCTCCACCTGCTTGACGTACGTCATCCGGTCGCCCGGCAGCGGCGTCGGGCGGAACACGGTCACCATGGCCGTACCGGAGCCCGCGAGGCGCTTCGGGAGGTGGCGGGTCCGCAGCCAGTCCAGCAGTTCGGCCCGCTGCTCGGGGCCGTCCGTGTCGATGACCTCGACGACCAGGCCGGCGTAGGGGTGGTCGAGTGCGTGATGGTCGCGCGGGCCGGCCGCTCCGTCGCGGTAGACGGTCGCCTCGTGGTCCTGGAAAGCCGTGAAGACGTGCGTACGGTCCTGGTAGACCCGGCCGTCGCGGTTCAGGCGTTTGTTGATGCCGACCGTCCACTTCATGTGGTCGGCGTAGCGGCCGTCGGTGATCCAGTACGTGGAGATGTAGCAGCCCGCGGTGACCGGCTGGGCCACCGCCGACTTTTCCGGGTAGCGCAGCAGTTGGAGGTCCCTGGTGGCGACCCAGCGGCGGCCGGCGTAGATCCAGGGCATGGCCATGGCGCCGGCGTAGTAGTGGTCGTCCTCGTACCAGCGGTTGTACGCGTACTCGTGGCCCGGGTGCGGTTCGACCATCGTGATCAGGGCGTGGCCGGGGCGCACTCCGTACGGGCCCACACCGGCCAGTTCGGCGTACACCTCGCTGCGGGTGTCGCTCGTCGTACGGTCGCTCATTCCACCGTCTCCCTTCCCTCCGTCCGCGGACGCACCTACTCTGACGGGCCGTCAGATGTTTCGCCAGAGCCGGGAGCCGCCGAGATGCTGCTGCAGGGGAAGACCGTCATCGTGTCCGGCGTCGGCGCCGGGCTCGGCCATCAGATCGCCGCGACCGTCGTCCGCGACGGGGGCCGCGCCGTCCTCGGGGCGCGCACCGAGGAGAACCTCGCGAAGTCGGCGGGCGAGATCGACCCGGAGGGCACCCGGACCGCCTACCGGCCCACCGACATCACCGACGAGGCGCAGTGCGAGGCCCTGGCGGCGCTCGCCGTGGAGCGCTTCGGAGGGATCGACGCGGTCGTCCATGTCGCCGCCTGGGACAGCTACTTCGGCGGGCTCGCGGACGCCGACTTCGCGACCTGGCAGCAGGTCATCGACGTGAATCTGCTGGGCACCCTGCGGATGACCCGGGCCTGCCTGCCCGCCCTGAAGGAGCGCGGCGGCTCGGTCGTCATCATCGGCACGCAGTCGGCGGTCGCCGCGCCCTCACAGGTCTGGCAGGCGGCGTACGCGGCGTCGAAGGGGGCCCTGACCTCGGCGATGTACTCGCTGGCCCGGGAGCTGGGCCCGGACCGGATCCGGGTGAACACGGTGCTGCCGGGCTGGATGTGGGGCCCACCGGTCCAGGCGTACGTCCAGTTCACCGCGCACACCGAGGGCGTGTCCGAGACCGAGGTGCTCGGCCGGCTCACCGAGCGTATGGCGCTGCCCGAGCTGGCGACGGACGGAGATGTCGCGGAGGCGGCGGCGTTCCTCGCCTCCGACCGGGCCCGGGCGATCACGGGTCAGTCGCTGCTGGTCAACGCCGGCGAGTTGATGCGGTAGGGCCTGATCCGAACGGCAGGCCCCTGGCCGCCGTTGCGCGAACAGGCTTATTCATAGGGGCAGTTGGCCTCACCTTTCCTCAGCCGCACGGGACCCGCATCCCGTGCGGTCTTTCTCTGTGGCCGGAGCCTGACGAAGTGCCTGCTCATGGTGTGGCCGCCGTCACGTTCACGACAACGCCCCCGAAGGTCAAGAACGAGCAAAATCGTTCTGCTTTCTGATCTGCGTTCACATTTATGACCACGGAAGGCCTTGACCCGCCGCCCGAACAGGCGGTTCAATCCCGGAAGTCCCCGATCCCGCACGGGGGCGCCGCTGATCGGACGTACTGACGAAGTGCCATGGACGTTCACAAGGCGGACCCCAGGAGGGGGCACATGAACAGTCTCGACTGGACCGTGCTCATCGGATACTTCGGTGTGATGGTCGCGATCGGACTCTGGTCGCACAAGCGCGTGGACAACGTCAGCGACTTCTTCACCGCCGGCGGCAAGATGCCGTGGTGGCTGTCGGGCATCTCGCACCACATGTCCGGCTACAGCGCGGTGATGTTCACCGGCTACGCGGGCATCGCGTACACCTACGGCGTCACGTCCTTCGTGACGTGGT
Source organism: Streptomyces sp. CA-251247 (assembly GCF_050952975.1). NCBI lineage: Bacteria > Bacillati > Actinomycetota > Actinomycetes > Kitasatosporales > Streptomycetaceae > Streptomyces > Streptomyces sp. CA-251247. The sequence goes on from NZ_CP191861.1 coordinate 3,574,727, forward strand.
CCCTCCCGATCGCCATCGGCATCTTCATCGGCGCCAAGCTCTTCGCACCCCGGCTGAACCGGCTGCGCTCCAAGCTGCACGTCGCGTCCCCGCTGGAGTATCTGAAGACCCGCTACAACCTGAAGACCCAGCAGGCGCTCGCCTGGTCGGGCCTGCTGCTGAAGATCGTGGACGTGGGCGCCAAGTGGGCCGCCATCGCCACCCTGCTCTCCGTCTTCACCGGCATCTCGCTCAACCAGGGCATCCTCATCACCGGTGTCATCACGGGTGTCTACTGCACCATCGGCGGTCTGTGGGCCGACGCCCTCACCGAGCTGGGGCAGTTCATCATCCAGCTGTTCGCCGGTCTGGCGATGCTGTTCGCCGTCATGAGCGAGCTCGACGGGTTCAGCACGCTGTGGACGGTGTGGGACGAGCCGGAGATGCAGGGCCACGCGGACGCGACCGCCGGCCCCTACACGGTGACCTTCCTGCTGGCGTTCCTCTTCATCAAGACCTTCGAGTACAACGGCGGGATGTGGAACCAGGCGCAGCGCTACATGGCGACCGCCAACGCCCGCGAGGCGACGCGCTCGGCACGCCTCTCCGCGATCCTGTGGTTCGTCTGGCCGCTGGTGCTCTTCTTCCCGATGTGGTGCGCGCCGCTGCTGATCGAGGCGAAGAAGCCGGACGCCTCCGACTCGTACGCGCTGATGACCGAACAGCTGCTGCCGCACGGTCTCCTCGGCCTGGTCATCGTGGGCTTCTTCTCGCACACCATGGCCATGTGCTCCTCCGACGCCAACGCCATCGCCGCCGTCTTCACCCGGGACATCGCACCCGTGCTGTCGAAGAAGGCCCGGGGCTGGAGCGAACGGTCGGGGCTCATCGCCGCACGGCTGTCGACGATCGCGTTCCTCGCGCTGTCGATGGCGATCGCGACGCAGGTCAACTCGCCCACGTTCAAGGACATCATCACCGTCGTGATCAAGTGGGTGGCGGGACTGATGGGACCGATCGCGATCCCGTTCATGCTCGGTCTGCTGCGTCCGTTCCGTAAGTCCGGACCGACGGCGGCGCTCACCAGTTGGGCGGCCGGTCTCATCGCGTTCTTCTTCCTCAACTACGAGATCGACGGAACCGCCCGGACCGATGTGGCCCTGCAGTACCAGGTGTCCGTACCGCTCGCGATCTCGCTGGTGCTCTACATCGTGATCGGCTTCCTCAAGCCCGAGGACACCCCCGAACGCGACGCGGTCATCGCCCGGATCAACACGGACGACGACGGCCCGGAAGCGGGTGCCGCGGCGGCAACCGTGCCGGGACAGACGGCGCCCGCCGGGGAGAAGGTCCCGGGCCGCGAAGGGGCCGAAGGCTGACGGCGCACTGACGGACACACACCCCTACGCACCGGGGCCCGGCTTCCTGAGGGTGGAGCCGGGCCCCGGTGCATGTCCGTGCCGGTGCATGTCCGTGCCGGTGCATGTCCGTGCCGGTCCGACGTACGCCCGTGCCCGTCCCAGGCACGCCGGTGCTCGTCCGGTGTACGTCGGTGCTCGTCCCAGGCACGCCGGTGATCGTCCGTTGTACGTCGGTGCCGGAGGCGCGACCGAGCGGGTCAGCTGCGGGGATAACGGGCCAGCCAGCCCGGGGAGTTGATCGTCGGTCCGTGCAGCGCCGGCCCCTGGGTCATCTCCATCGCGAAGTCGTCGGCGAGCTCCAGGATCGTGGGACGGCCCTCGATCTCGGACAGCCAGGCGGGCGGCAGCGCCGTCTCGCCGTGCAGCGCCCCGAGGAGCGAGCCGGTCACGATGCCCGTGGTCTCCGAGGGTCCGTCGTGGTTCACGGCGAGCCGCAGGCCGTGCCGGATGTCCTCACCCACGAGCGCGCAGTAGACGGCGATGGCGAGCGCGTCCTCGGCGTGGTGGCCCTCGCCGAGCGACGCGATGCGCGCCGGGCTCGGAATGCCCTGGCGTACGGCGCCCAGCGCGTGCTTGAGGGCGTCCGTGACGGGCTGGTGCCCCGGACGGGCGGCCAGCAGGGCGAGCGCGCGCTGCACGGAGCCGTCGAGCGTCTCCCCGCGGGCGAGTCCGTGCACGATGACCGCGAAGGCACCCGCCGACAGATACGCGGTCGGGTGCCCGTGCGTCTGGGCCGCGCACTCCACCGCCAGCTGGCACACCAGTTGCGGCTCCCAGCCGACGAGCAGCCCGAACGGTGCGGACCGGGCGAGCGCGCCGGCATCTCGCGCGGTCGGGTTCTTGGGCGCCTCCAGGGTGCCCATCGACTCGTCGCCGAGGCCGACCAGGGTCGACCGGGAGGGGTCGCGCCGGGTGTAGAGCCACTCTTCACGGGCGAGCCAGCCGTTGTCCTTACGGCGCTCGTCGGGTCCCCAGTCGCGCTGGGTGGCGGCCCATCTCAGATAGGCGCGGTGCACATCGGTGGGCGGATGCCAGGCACCGGTGTCGCGGCGGACCTGGGCGCGTATGAGCCCGTCGACGGTGAACAGGGTGAGCTGCGTGGCCGCGGTCACGGCGCCGCGGCGGCCGTGGGCGGGTACGAGATCGCCGATGCCGTCCTGCCCGTGTGTGGCGCGTATCTCGTCCAGCGTGAGGGACGCGACCCCGGCGCCCAGCGCGTCGCCGATGGCGCCGCCGAGCAGGGCGCCGCGCACCCGGGCACGGAAGTCCTGCTGTTCCGCACGCCCCCAGACGGCTGTGGCTGCTGCGCTCACCGCGCGTCCCTCCCTGGACGTCGAACGTATGCACCTGGCGGAGCACTTTAATCGACCGCGGGAGATCGGTTCAGGGCTGTAAGGGGGCCGATGCGGTATGTGATGGGTCGCACGTCGGGCCGGATTTGAGCGAGTCGCGCATCAGGGGCCCCAGGGGCCCCAGCCTCAACCGGCTCCCCACCCCGTCGCCACGCACCGGCCGCCCGTCGTCCGTGGCCCGTCGTCCGTGGCCCGTGGCCCGTGGCTCACATCGTCGCCGTCACCCGCAGCACTGCCTTGCCCCGCACCGTGCGCCGGCGCAGGGCCTGGGCCGCGTCCGCGAACCTCTCCCACGGGCCCTGCCAGCCGATCTCCACCACGAGGCTGCCCTCCGCGGCGTACCCGACCAGGAGAGCGAGGTCGGCGGCCGGCGCGGACAGGTCGTTGACGAACGACGTGAGCGACTTGGCCGGCCCGATCGTCGAGTACGGCGGGAAGACGGCCGGCTCCCCCGACGTCCAGCCGACGCTCTGCAGGCTGCCGCCCGGCGCCAGCAGATCCCAGGCCGCGACCAGCTGCGGGCCACCGACGCTGTCGATGATCACGTCGACCGGCCGGTCCAGACCCTCCAGGCCCACCACCACCTCGTCCGCGCCCGCCTTGACGAGGCCCTCGCGGCGGGCGGCCGAGCCCACCGAGGCGATCACATGGGCGCCGGCGGCCGCGGCGAGTTGCAGCGCGAAGCGTCCGACCCCGCCCGATGCGCCGGTGACCAGCACCCGCTTGCCCGCGGCGAGGCCCCCGGCCCGCAGGGACCGCAGCGCGGCGATCCCCGCGACCGGCAGCGCCGCCGCCTCCGCGAGCGAGACCCCCTCGGGGATCTCCGCCAGGGCGTCCGCGTCCACCGCGATCCGCTCCGCGAAGGCGCCGGCCGAGAGGGCGACGACCCGGGTGCCCACCGCGGGCCCCGCGCCCTCCGACCGCACCACCACCCCGGCGGCGTCCGAGCCCAGCACGGCCCCCTCGGGTACGCGTCCGGACCGGGCGTCATTGAGGTCACCGTGGTTGAGGGAGACGTGGTGGACATCCACGAGCACCTGCCCGGGCCCGGGCACGGGCTCGCGCACCTCGGTGAGGCGAACGGCGTCGGTCGCGGACGGGTCCACGACGAGGGCTCTGACGGACATGTCGGCTCCTTGCTGGTGGTGGCCGGTCGCGCACGGCGGGCCGGACCTGGTGTGCTGATCGCTCCATGCGTACGCGGCAGGCGTACGCGGCAGGCGTACGCGGCAGGCGTACGCGGCAGGCGTACGCGGCAGGCGTACGCGGCAGGCGTACGCGGCACCTGCCTTGCCGTTCCGCCCTTGCCGTGCCGACCTTGCCGCTGCCGGCCGTTCCTGCCGCGGACGCTCGCCGAGACGACGGTGGCCGGCGATGCCACGGAAGGTCACCCCGAGGCCTCTCCGTCCCGCTGCCGCTCCCGCTGCGTCAGGGCCCACGTACAGCCCGGGTCGAGCGCCAGGGCCCGTTCCCGTCCGTCGGCGCCCTCTCGGGCCGCCCCAGCGCCGCGTACGCCGTGGCCCGACTGCCGAGCGCCCCTGTGTACACCGGATTGCGCCGGCCGGTCCGCCCGGTCGAGATCCGGCGTCTGTCCGTGCTCGGCCTGCCCCCGCTGGCCCTGCTGCTGTTCGGCCCGGCGCCGATGCGGCGTGGGTCAGTCCACCAGGGGCAGCAGCTCCGGCAGATGCCCGTCCGACGCGGCGGCGGCCTGCTGCCGCTCCTGCGACACCTCGCCGTACAGCGTCGTCCGCGGCTTCGCCGGCCGCCCCGCCGCCTCGGCGATCGCCACCAGATCCTTCACCGAGCGGTACGAGCCGTAACTGGAGCCCGCCATACGGGAGATGGTCTCTTCCATCAGGGTGCCGCCCAGGTCGTTGGCGCCCGAGCGCAGCATCTCGGCCGCACCCTCCGTACCCAGCTTCACCCAGCTGGTCTGGATGTTGGTGATGTGCGGGTGCAGCAGGAGGCGGGCCATCGCCATCACGGCGCGGTTATCGCGCGCGGTCGGCCCCGGCCGGGCGATACCGGCGAGATAGACGGGCGCGTTGGTGTGGATGAAGGGCAGGGTCACGAACTCCGTGAACCCGCCCGTCTCCTGCTGGATCCGCGCCAGCGTCCGGAAGTGGCCGAGCCAGTGACGGGGCTGGTCCACATGCCCGTACATCATGGTCGAGCTGGACCGGATGCCGAGCTCGTGCGCCGTGGAGACGACCTCGATCCAGGTGGCGGTGGGCAGCTTGCCCTTCGTCAGCACCCAGCGGACCTCGTCGTCGAGGATCTCGGCCGCGGTGCCCGGGATCGAGTCGAGCCCGGCCTCCTTCGCGGCGGTCAGCCACTCGCGGATCGACAGGCCGGTCCGGGAGGCGCCGTTGACGACCTCCATCGGGGAGAACGCGTGCACATGCATCCCCGGGACGCGCTCCTTCACGGCGCGCGCGATGTCGAAGTACGCCGTGCCCGGCAGGTCGGGATGGATACCGCCCTGCATGCACACCTCCACGGCACCGACGTCCCACGCCTGCGCGGCCCGGTCGGCGACCTGGTCGAGGGAGAGGGTGTAGGCGTCGGCGTCGGTGCGCCGCTGCGCGAAGGCGCAGAAACGGCAGCCGGTGTAACAGACGTTGGTGAAGTTGATGTTGCGCGTGACGATGTAGGTGACGTCGTCGCCGACGACATCGCGGCGCAGCTCGTCGGCGATCCGCGTGAGGGCGTCGAGGGCGGGCCCGTCGGCGTGCAGCAGGGCGAGCGCCTCGTCGTCGGTGAGCCGCGTGGGATCGTCGGCCGCGGTCTTCAGCGCGCCGCGCACATCCGTGTCGATGCGCTGCGGCACCATCCCGGGTGCCGCGGCCTCGCGCAGCGCGTCCCAGTCGCCGTACACCTCGTCGAAGTCGTCACGGCGGTCGTGGGTGCGGCCGTCGGTGTCGATGGTGCGGTGCAGATCGGTGCGTCCGACTGCGGTGAAGCCCTCGTCGGGCTCCTGCCACGGGTGGCCCTGGACGGGGGCGTCGGGGTTGGCGAGCCCGGTCTCCGGATCGGCCAGTGCCCGTACGTGCGGCATGAGCCGCGGATCGAGCCACGGCTCACCGCGCCGGACGAACTCCGGGTACACACACAGTCGTTCCTCCAGCCGGAAGCCCGCCGCGGCCGACTGCTCGGTGAGGACGTCGATCTGCGGCCAGGGCCGCTCCGGGTTCACATGGTCGATGGTCAGGGGCGAGACCCCGCCCCAGTCGTCGACGCCGGCGCCGATGAGCCGCCCGTACTCGCTGTCCACGAGGTTCGGCGGCGCCTGGAGGCAGGCGGACGGGCCCATGATGTGCCGGGCGACGGCGACGGTGGCCACCAGCTCGTCCAGCTCGGCATCCGGCATACCGCGCATCGCCGTGTCCGGCTTGGCGCGGAAGTTCTGCAGGATCAGTTCCTGGATGCCGTGGTACGCCCGGGAGATCCGGCGCAGCGCGAACAGCGAGTCCGCGCGCTCCTCGTACGTCTCCCCGATCCCGATGAGCAGCCCGCTGGTGAACGGCACGGAGCTGCGCCCCGCGTCCTCCAGCACCCGCAGCCGCACGGCGGGTTCCTTGTCGGGCGACCCGTGGTGCGGCCCGCCGGGCTCGCTCCACAGCCGCGTCGCGGTGGTCTCCAGCATCATCCCCATGGACGGCGCCACGGGCTTGAGCCGCTGGAAGTCGGTCCAGGTCATGACGCCGGGGTTGAGGTGGGGCAGCAGCCCGGTCTCCTCCAGGATCCGGATGGCCATGGCCCGTACGTACGCGATGGTGTCGTCGTAGCCCTCGGCCTCCAGCCACTCCCGCGCCTCGGGCCACCGGTCCTCGGGCTTGTCCCCGAGGGTGATGAGGGCTTCCTTGCACCCCATCTCGGCCCCGCGCCGGGCGATGGCGAGCACCTCGTCGGGCGACATGAACATCCCGTGCCCGGCGCGCCGGAGCTTGCCGGGGACGGTGGCGAAGGTGCAGTAGTGGCACTTGTCCCGGCACAGCCGGGTGAGCGGGATGAACACGCTCTTGGAGTACGTGATGACCCCGGCCCGCCCGGCAGCCTCCAGCCCGGCATCCCGCACCCGCGCGGCGGACGCACACAGATCGTCGAGATCCTCCCCCCGCGCCTGCAACAGCACGGCGGCTTCCCCGACATCGAGGGCCACCCCGTCCCTGGCACGCTTGAGAGCGCGGCGCATGGCGTTCCGGGCGGGCCGCGCGGGGGGTCGGGCTGGTGATCGGTCATGGGGTCGAGGATACGAGCTGGTGGTGGGGTGGGTAGGGGGCGACGGGGTGGCTCCAGGCAGAACCGCGCCGAAGAAGTGCAGGACCTCATCGACAAACCGGAGAACTGGCCGTGACCGCCATCGAATTGATCGCCTCGTTCGTCGTGACGGGTCGGCTGCACGGAGTCGGGATCGGCTCGACCCTCAGCGAGGTCGACCGGGCCATTCCCTCCAGCCACGTGGACGTGGTGGACGAGAGCGGCCTCTCCCTGCGACGGGACTACGGCGTCCTGGAGTTCTACTTCAACCCGGGGCCGGAGTGGGTGGTGAGCGGCGGGGCACTCGAACTGCACCGGCTGGCGTCGGGATACGAGAGAGCCGAGAAGTGGCGTCAGGACATGCAGGTCGACTTCCCGCAGTACCTGACATGGGACGACTTGCGAGAGGAGTTCTCTCGGACTCCCGACTCCCCCACCCTCGCGGTGACGGATCAGGGCGACTTTCTCGAGTACCGGGCAGCAGCGACGAGGGTGTCGGTGATCGTGAACAACGACCATGAAGAGCGCGACTCATGGGTGGGGCACGGCGATGTGTGGAGCGTCAGCTTGGGTTGATCCGGCACCCAGCCCGTCCAGCACGCCCTACAGGCTGATGGCGGGCTGACAGGGGCGGTGGACGAGCCCGGCGGCGCCGGCCGGAGTGGTTGAGGCATCAATCAGGCACGTTTGTTCGATCCGACCCAATGCTCCACATTTACCCCGTTGCTTTCGAAAAAACGACCATGGCACGATGCTGTGCATGACGGAGAACGGGGGCGGCTCCGAGGAGCCGGGTCAGCAGTCGAAGCTGGCCGATTTGGTTGACTCCACGACGATTTCACCAGCGGGGACGAGGGCGGAACCACCGTCGGAAGAGGACCTCGTAGCACGCGGCAAGCACGAATTTGCCGTGTTGCTCGGCGAATTTCGGCGTACGGCCGTGCTGGTGCCGTTCGACGAACAGGACAGCCTCTGGACCGCCGACCAGAACGGCGTCCGCTGGATCTGCGCGTTCTCGAACGAGGAGTCCCTGGCCCGGTTCGCCGAGGCCCAGGGCGGCGCCGCCCGTGAGTGGAGGTATCGCACGATCCTCGGTGCGCGGCTGCTCGATGTGATGGTGCCGATGCTCGGCATGCCTGCCGGTGTGGCGCTCGATGCGGCAAGCGACGACGGAATGCTCTTCCCGCCGGTGAAGGGCATCGTGCCCGACGCCGTGGCGGTCGACCTCGGGGGAACACAGTGAGCGGCGAAGGCTCCGATCTGAACGTACCGCCGGCGGCTCTCGCCGACATCGCCAAGGGCATCAACCTGGCGCATGCCGAGCTGAAGGATCTCGGCATGATCGGCGAGGCGAGCGTGGGACGCGGGTTCTCCGATCTGGCTCTGTCCGGGATGGAGTTGGGCCACACCGGCCTGACCGACCAGTTCCAGACGTTCTGCGACCGCTGGGAGTGGGGCGTGCGGGCGCTGACGCTGCGCGGGAACGGCTTCGCGCAGGGCGTCGGGCTGTCGGCCGGCTCGTTCGCCGAACAGGAGCAGTACGTCAAGGACTCGATCAAGATCGGGGTGAACTCCCTCAACGGCAACCCGCACTTGACCGAGGAAGAGGTCAAGGGCATGAGCTGGGACAAGATCAGCACCCAGTCCGCTTTCGACGGTGCCACCTGGAGCGGCGAGTCCTTCTCCGAAGCCCAGAAAGAGGTCAACCAGACCTGGAAGAACACCGGTTACGACGTGATGGACGCCCAGATGGACTCGATGGAGCGATCGGGTCTCATCGACTCGAAGGTGCGGGACACGGCCGACGCGGATCTGCGGGAAACGTTCGATCCGGATGAGCAGACCATCGCCCAGGCCGAAGAGCCGCGTTGGGGGGACAACCGCTGATGCCGGACTGGGGAGAGTGGGCCGACAAGGGCATCAATGTCATCGACAGCGGCATCGACACGGCCAAGGAGAAGGTCGGCGAGGGTGTCGACTGGGCGACGGACAAGGTCGGCGACGGCCTGGACAAGGTCGGTGCGCACGACTGGGCGGACTCCGTCGAGGACTGGGGCGACGAGACCGCCTCCTCGCTCGGCGCCGAGGTGGGCGAACAGCAGCTGGGCCAGACCGAGGAGGCCAATGAGCTCATCCACGGCAACCCGGGCAAGATAGCCGCCACCGTGAAGAACCTGCGGGACTTCCAGAAGGCGTTCGACCTCGTCGGCGGCGGGATGAAGAAGCTCGACTCCAGCCACTGGAAGGGCGAGGCGGCCAGCACCTTCCGGGAGAAGTTCCAGACCCTGCCGACCGACTGGCTGCACGCGGCGGACGCCTTCGAGGATGCGGCGAAGGCGCTGGAGACGTACTCCAAAGCAGTCACGAGCGCGCAGGGGAAGGCCAAGGAGGCGATCGCCCTCTACAAGGAGGGCAACGAGTCCTCCAAGACGGCGGCCGACACCTACAACAAGAAGGTCGACGCCTACAACGCGGCCCGCAACAGCGACAACCCGCCGGCGCGCCCCGAACCCTTCTCCGATCCGGGCGTCGCCAAGCGGGAGCGGGCGCACGAGATCCTCAAGGAGGCCCGGCGCCACCGCAACGAGTCGGCGGACACGGCGAAGTCGGCGGTCACGGCGGCGTTGGCGCACGCGCCGCAGGAACCCACGGGCAGAAGGAAACTGACGCTCGAGCTCGCGGACTACGGCATGGGCCAGGGTGTCGAACTGGCCCACTTCGGCGGCGGCGTCATCAAGGGCACGGCAGGCCTGGTGAACTTCGTCCGCTCGGTCAACCCGATCGACGCGTACAACATCACGCACCCGGCGGAGTACTGGAAGGGCCTCAACACGACGCTGGCGGGCCTGGCCTCGACGGCGGCGAACCCGGACAGGGCGCTGAAGAACGCGTGGGAAGCGGCGAAGGGCGACCCAGGGGAGTTCTTCGGGCGGCTGGTGCCGGAGGTGCTTGGAACGAAGGGCACAGGCCTGGTTCGGGGAGGTGTGCGTGCCGGGCTGAAGACCGGGGCGAAGGACCTTGCGGACCAGCCGCCGGGGAAGGGGCGTGCGGGGCACGACAAGGACCCGGACGGCAACGGCAACCAGTGCAGCAAGGTGAAGTGCGAAGGCGACCCCGTCGACATCGCGACCGGCCGCATGCTCCTGCCACAGACGGACATCACCCTGCCGGGGTCTCTTCCTCTGATCTTCCAGCGGACCTTCGACTCCTCCTACCGCGCCGGGGGCTGGTTCGGCCCGACCTGGTCGAGCACGGCGGACCAGCGCCTGGAAATCGACTCCGAGGGTGTGGTGTTCCTCTGCGACGAGGGGAGCCTGCTGGCGTATCCGCATCCCGCGCCCGGTGTCCCCGTCATGCCGACGCACGGCCGCCGCTGGCCTCTCGAGCGAGTTGGTGACGGCTACACGATCACCGACACCGAGACCGGACGGGTGTCGCATTTTGTCGACCACACAGCGGAGACGGCGCTCCTCGCCCAGGTCGACAACCGCAACGGCCGGTGGATCAGCTTCGAACACGACGAGGCCGGCGCCCCGACGGCGATCGTCCACCACGGCGGCTACCACCTGAAGCTCACGACGGATGCCGGTCGAATCACCGCGCTACACCTGGCGGGCGCTGCACCTGATGGCACCGATCAGGAGATCCTGCGGTACGGCTACACCGACGGCCACCTCACCGAGGTCACCAACTCCTCGGGCCGGCCGGTGCGCTTCGGCTGTGACGAGCAAGGCCGCATCACGTCTTGGACGGACACCAACGGCAGTCACTACGACTACGTGTACGACGAGCTCGACCGCTGCGTGTACCAGTCGGGCACGAATGGACACATGGAGTCCCGCTTCACGTGGGATGACACGGACCCGGAAACCGGGATGCGCCAGACGTCCCTAACCGACGGGCTGGGCCACACGAAGAGGTTCCTGATCAACGAACGCTCACAGGTCGTCGCGGAGATCGACGCGATGGGGGCAGTGACGCGCTTCGAACGCGATCGGTACAACCAGTTGTTGTCGGTGACGGATGCGCTTGGTCACGTCACCCGCTCGACGTATGACGAGCATGGCCGACTGACCACCGTGGCTCGTCCGGACGGCCGCGAGTTGCACGCAAAGTACAACGAGCTAGGGCTCCCCGTACACGTCCGGGCGGCGGACGGAACGGCTACGCGGCAGACGTACGACGAGCGGGGCAACCGCACGTCCGTCACGGACGCTTCAGGGGCGACGACCCGCTTCTCGTACGACGAGGTGGGACACCTCACCTCGGTGACAAACCCCCTGGGGCACACTTCGTCGGTGCGCGTCAATCGCGCCGGCCTGCCGGTCGACATCACCGACCCTCTGGGCGCGACCACACGGTACGAGCGGGACGCGTTCGGCCGGCCTGTCCGGGTCGTTGACGCCCTCGGCACGGCCACGCAGCTGGAGTGGACGGTGGAGGGCAAGCCGTCCCGGCGCATCGAGCCGGACGGCACCGAGCAGTCGTGGACCTACGACGGCGAAGGAAACTGCGTCAGCCACACCGACGCCATGGGCGCAGTATCGACCTTCGAGTACACAGACTTCGACCTTCTGGTGGCCCGCACGGGCCCGGACGGCGTGCGGTACGAGTTCAGCCACGACAGCAACCTCCGGCTGACCCGGGTCACCAATCCGCAGGGCCTGACGTGGGACTACGAATACAACGCGGCCGGGCAGCTGGTGTCGGAGCTCGACTTCGACGACCGGGCCCTGACGTACGCGTATGGCCCGTCGGGCCGAATCGCCACCAGGACGAACGGCCTCGGTCAGGTGGTGCGATTCGAGCACAACGAGCTCGGCCAACTGGTGCGCAAGGACGTGGCAGGTGTGGTCAGCACGTTCACGTACGACATCTTTGACCAACTTGCCGCTGCGACCGGCCCGGACGCGACACTGCAGCGCGTCCGGGACAGGTATGGCCGCCTGGTCTCCGAGACCGTGAACGGTCGTACGATCTCGTTCACACACGACGCGATAGGGCGACGAACAGGTCGGACGACGCCGGGAGGTTCGACGAGCACGTGTTCGTACGACAGGGCGGGCCGTCGTACAGCACTGACATCCTCAGGCCGAACGTTGACGTTCGCCCACGATGCCCTCGGCCGTGAAACCTCCCGCAACCTGGCCGACTTCGCCGTCCTGACTTCGTCGTTCGACCCGATGGGCCGCCTCACCACGCAAGAGGTCAGCAGCAGCACAGGTCACCGCCTCCAGTACCGGGCCTACGCCTTCCGCGCGGACGGAGCAATCGCCAGCATCAGCGACGAACTGTCCGGTGCCCGTCATTTCGACTTTGACATGGCGGGCCGGGTCACGGCCGTCCATTCGCGCGACTGGACGGAGCGGTACGCCTACGATGCCGCAGGCAACCAGGCGGAGGCTTCCTGGCCTGCCGGCCACCCTTCGCAATCCTCGACGGGCATACGCGCCTACCAGGGCACCCGCATCGCCAGCGCAGGGTCCGTCCGCTACGAACACGACGGTCAGGGCCGGATCGTGCTACGCCAGAAGACCCGTCTCTCACGGAAGCCGGACACCTGGCGCTACGAGTGGGACGCGGAGGACCGTCTCACGGTGGTGACGACGCCGGACGGCACGGTTTGGCGGTATGCGTACGACCCGCTGGGCCGTCGCATCTCCAAACAGTCTCCGCTGGAAATCGTCCACTTCACCTGGGACGGCACGAATCTCTGTGAGCAGAGGTCCGAGGACATCACCCTCACCTGGGACCATGCGGGGCTGCGTCCCCTTGCCCAGACAGAACGCCGAAACGCCTCAACCGACGAGCGCTTCTTCGCCATCGTCACCGACCTCATCGGTACGCCGACGGAACTCGTCGATGAATCGGGCGAGGTGGCTTGGCGCACCCGCACCACACTTTGGGGCACGACTGCCTGGACCCGTGACGCGAAGGCATACACACCGCTCCGATTCCCGGGCCAGTACTTCGACCCTGAGTCGGGCCTCCACTACAACTACTTCCGCTACTACGACCCGGAAGTGGCTCGCTACCTCTCCCATGACCCCCTGGGCCTGGTCCCGGCCCCGAACGCAGCGACATACGTCAACAACCCGCAGACGTGGAGCGACCCGCTCGGGCTCTCACCGTGCCTCTTCGAGAATCGGATGCCAGAGCACCTGGACCGCGAGCTTGCTGACGCCGAACGCCTGGGAGTGAAACCCATGCGTGTCGGAGACGAGGGTTTCGACGACGTCATCAACGAGGGCACAGTGAAGTGGGCGGTGACGAAGGACGGGGAGCTGCTGTTCATCCCGAAGCATGTGCAGGGCACCGAGCTTAAGCACCCCGTGCTGACGAACGGAGCACCGGTACGTGCAGCAGGAGAAGCAGAAATCGCTGGAGGCGGAGGCAGCTACTTCGGGATGGAAGTCAACCGACAGAGTGGACACTACTGGCCCTCTGAAGAGAGCCTCGATATCGGCAAGGAGGCGTTTGAGCGTGCCGGAATCACCGTCCTCTGACAGTTCCAAGGAGACACATGGCTGCGACGAAGGCCAGACCGGGTTCCGTGGCGCCTCGCTGGAGGACCTGGAGGAGTACCTGCTGAAGCCCGAGGCGAGCTCCTGCTCGTCGGAGCGCTGGGAGCAGTTGCGTGACATCGCCGTCGGTGGCGTGCAACGCCATGATCTCTCCGACGAAGCCAGGCTCCGATGGGGCCGTCTCGCCCTCTCCGCAATCTCGAGAAAATACGGGGAGGGATCGCCACAGCGTGCGACGGCCGAAGCGGTCAACGTACGCACCTACATGATCAAGGAATTCGGCGTCAGTAACGCCGATCCGGCTCGGAACCTCTCCGCTCTCTGTTCGGACATCCGTCGGGACCTGGAAGTGCCGCTGAATGTGGCCACGCGGCTGGCCGAGGAGTGGCGGTCGGCCCCACGCGAGCAGATGCTCCAACTACGCCGCATCAAGAACATGCTCACCCCTTTGTTTCCGGTTCAAGCTCTCCTGGAGGGGGACGACCCAGTACTGCGGGACATTCGCGCCTGGCTGGCACTCGTCCCGAGGTTGCCGTGAACGGCGTACGCACTATGTAGCGGGCGGTCGGCCAACCTCTCGTGCGAAAGGGACCCAGAACCATCGTCGGTTCCGGGTCCCTCGGCCATCGATACTGACTGCCGCGCCGCGTCCGGTTCCTCAGGGGATGACCTCCTGTCCGGCCATCCAAGCGCCGCGGCCTTCGCCCACTCGGTCGGCGCACTTCCGAGGGGTGGTGTTCAGCTCTGCACCAACCTGATCCAGGTCATCGACGAACATCACCCGGTGCAGCGAACCCAGCATGTTCCCAGTGGTCAAGGCATCCGGCCAGCGCGTCCGGCCGGCCGTCTCTTCTGCCACTAAGACGAAGACCGGTCGTCGCTCACCAGTTCACCTGCTACGCGACATCGAGCCCCAGCCAGAGGCGTACCAACATGGCGGACATAGGCAGGATTCAGATCGAATCCGTAGAAGAGTCGAGCGACACCGGAGGGATCTGCATCGTCCGGTGCGTCGGGGGCGTGCCTCGCGTCGGCGATGTCTTCACCAGCGACGAGAGTTTCGGCCTCGGGCACCTCAAGGTGCGACTCACTCTGGATCGAATCGAGCGATACGAAGGGCGATTCGTGGAGTTCTTCGACCCTCCCCAGGCGGCCAGGATTCATGTTTCGGGAGAAGGTGTAGGCCTGCTCACCAGATGGTCGATCATCACCTCCGCAGCCGAGTCGGTCCCGCCGGACCCGTCATGAACGCACCTGACACCGACGCGACATGGGCATCCTTGACGGAGACAACTCTCGCGAGCATCGAAGCAAGCGACGCACGACGATTGAGCGTCGAGCGCTCGAGAGTGGCGCCAGAAGTCCGGGAAAAGATCACCGCGCCTGTCTACTCGCTCAAGAACAGGTTCTCGTTCTGGGAGCGATTGATTCGGCGCATGGAGGCCGACTGGCAGGTCGAGGGTCAGTACCCCATCAGTGCCTACTCCAACGACCTCGACTCCAGGGACCGGCTGCAGGCGTCCCTCAGCCAACTCCCCGACACCGCCCAGGCGGCCCTGGCCGGCCTCCTGAGAGCTCTCGACGAGCGCTTCATGCAGCGGACCGAGTCCGATGAGACCGGCGAACTCCGCCCTTGGCTGCGGCCATCCTCCGGTATGGCCCGGCACGGTTTCTGGCTGCGCAAACCCGTGGTCGTTCCCTGGTGAACCTCAGCGGATCGACCAGAGCTCCACCCCGCCCGTCCCTCATCGCGTACCGAATGCCCCACCCGCCCGCACCCCCGGTACACAACCCATCCCCCCTCCGGGTACCACCCGCGCCCCCGCACGCGTGTCTCCCCGGCCCGCCCCCAAGATCGCGGCAGCCTCTGGGGGCGTGACCACTTCACGGCTCATCCTCGCCGCCCTGCTCACCGTCGTCGCCGTCCCCGCCGCCGCCCTCGTGCCCCTTCAGGGGCCCCGCAGCGGCGCGCCGACCGTTCAGGCCCCCGGGGCGGGTGAGCTCTCCACGTACTGCCCGTACTCGTCCAGCACCCGCAGCACCTCGCTCTCACCCTCCGGCGGGAGTTGCAGCACGACCTCCTCCACGCCCAGTTCCGCGTAGTGCGCCAGCTTGCCCGGTGAGGGCAGGACCGCGTACGGGACCACCTGGAGGGAGTCCTCGGAGCGGCCCGCCGCCGACCAGGCGTCGCGCAGGAGCGGGAGCGACTCCGTCAGGCCGCGGCCGCCGATCGGGAGCCAGCCGTCCGCGTACTCCGCGATGTGGGAGAAGAGCTTCGGGCCCGCCGCGCCGCCGATCAGGGTGCGGGGGCCGCTGATCGGCTTCGGGTAGGCGTCGGACGCGCGGACCGAGCCGAACTCGCCCTTGTACGACGTCGGTTCCGCCGTCCACAGCGCCCTCATCAGGCGCATCCGGTCGCGGCCCAGTTCGCGGCGCGTCGTCCACTCGACGCCGTGGTCCGCCGCCTCCTCCTTGTTCCAGCCGAAGCCGAGGCCGAGCGTGAAGCGGCCGCCGGAGAGGAAGTCCAGCGTGGCGATCTGCTTGGCCAGGTCGATCGGATCGTGCTGGGCGATCAGCGTGATGCCCGTGCCGAGGCCGAGCTCCGAGGTGACCGCCGCCGCCTGGCCGAGGGCCACGAACGGGTCGAGGGTACGGCCGTACTCGGGCGGGAGTTCGCCGCCCGCGGGGTACGGCGTCATGCGCTCCACCGGGATGTGGGTGTGCTCGGGCAGATAGAGGCCGGCGAAGCCCCGGTCCTCCAGTTCCCGTGCGAGCCGTACCGGTGTGATCGTCTCGTCGGTCAGGAAGATCGTGGTCGAGATCCGCATACGGAACCCTCCGTCATCGTCTCTGGTGGCGGCCCAAACGTATGCCGTACGGTGCCAGATGCCGAGAGCCCGGCGACACCGGGCCAGGGCCTGTCTTCTCGATCAGGCCCTCGGTCACAACGGGGAGGTTCCGCTTCATGACGCGTGTACGTATCGCCACCACGGCCCTGGTGCTGTCCGGGGCACTGCTGGTGGGTGCGCCGGTCGCTTCGGCATCGCCCACGCCCACCGCGGTGACGGCGGTTCAGAAGCCGGGCTCTGCGCCCCAGGCCGGCACCTCGTCGACCGTCGCCCAGGCCGGCATTGAGACCTCGACGGTCGACAAGGCCCGCAAGAGCAAGAAGAAAAAGAAGAAGAAGTCGAAGGGCTTCGGGGCCGGGCTGATCATCGGTCTGATCATCATCGTCGCGCTGATCGTCATCATCGCGCTCCTCGTGCAGCGGCGGAAGAAGCAGACCGGCTGAGAACCGCCCCCGAAAGGCGGCCGCCATCCGCCGAACCCCTTCCCTTGCACGGCAGTTCACGGCTCAATACCAGGGTTTGAGTACACCACTCCTGTCCCACTCACCGCCCCTGGGGAGCCGACGCCATGTGCAAGGACGAACACGCGCTGGGTAGACGCGGACTGCTCGTGACGGGAGCCGCAGCCGCCCTTACCTTGGGCACTGTGAGCTTCGCGAACGCCGCGCCTGCCGGCGCCGGGGACAACACCGGCGATCACACCGAGGTCGTGCGCGGCACCCTGCCGCCCGGCTCGCCCGACTTCGTGTACCTCCCCGTCGAGATTCCGCGGGGCGTACGGGAACTGCACGTGGCGTACAGCTACGAGCGGCCCGTCGTGCCGCCGGGCACCCAGGGCAACGCCCTGGACATCGGCATCTTCGACGAGCGGGGCACGGCGCTCGGCGGGAAGGGGTTCCGCGGCTGGTCGGGCGGCGCCCGCACCGAGTTCTTCATCCGGGCCGACGAGGCGACGCCCGGGTACATCCCGGGGCCGGTACGCGCCGGGACGTGGCACATCGCGCTCGGGCCGTACACCGTGGCGCCGCAGGGTCTCGCGTACGAGGTGACCATCACGCTGCGGTACGGCGCCCCCGGCCGGACGCCGAAGCCTATCTATCCACCGGAGCGGGCCAAGGGCCGTGGCCGTGCCTGGTACCGCGGCGACTGCCATGTGCACTCCGTCCACTCGGACGGCCGGCGCACGCTCGCCGAGATCGCGACGCTGGCACGGGCCGCCGGGCTCGACTTCATCAACTCCTCCGAGCACAACACGCACTCCGCGCACGCGCATTGGGCGGACCTCGCGGGCGACGACCTGCTCATCCTGATGGGCGAGGAGGTCACGACCCGCAACGGGCATGTGCTGGCGCTCGGCACCGACCCGGGGACGTTCGTCGACTGGCGCTACCGCGCCAAGGACAACCGCTTCGGGCACTACGCGGGCGAGATCCGGCGGGCCGGCGGTCTGGTCGTGCCCGCGCATCCGCACGCCACCTGCATCGGCTGCAACTGGAAGTTCGGCTTCGGCGAGGCGGATGCGCTGGAGGTGTGGAACGGCCCCTACACCCCCGACGACGAGGTGTCGCTCGCGGACTGGGACAGCACGCTGGCCGTCGCCGCCCGCTCGCGCGGGCGCTGGACACCAGCCATGGGCAACAGCGACGCGCACCGCGACCCTGACCCCATCGGCACCCCGCAGACCGTGGTGCTCGCCGACGACCTGACCCGGGAGGCGATCCTCGAGGGCATCAGCGCGGGCCGCAGCTATGTCGCCGAGTCGAAGGCGGTGTCGCTGTCGTTCTCGGCGACGGGAGGCCGTGGGAAACAGGCCGGGATCGGTGAGCGCCTCCGCGTCGACGAGGACACCCCGGTGACGGTCCGGCTGGAGGTCACCGGTGCCCCGGGCTGCTCGGCGCGCTTCGTGACCGACCAGGGCGTGCTGCACACGGTGGCCCTGCCGGCGTCGGGCACGGGGACGGTGGAGTGGCGTACGACGCCGGAGTACGCGACCTATGTGCGCGCCGAGGTCCGGCACCCGGTGCTCGTGCCGGGGCTGCCGGGTCCGCTCGCCGCGTTCACCAACCCGGTGTTCCTCGGGAAGTAGTACACGGACGGGCTGCCGGGACCCCGCGGTGCGCTTACGGGCTGCCGGAACCCCGCAGTACACGGACGGGCTGCCGGGACCCCGCGGTGCGCTTACGGGCTGCCGGAACCCCGCAGTACACGGACGGGCTGCCGAGACCCCCCGGGACCGCGGCAGCCCGTCCGCCCGGGCCGGGTCAGCCCGTCCTGTCAGCCCGTCCTGTCAGCCCGTCCGGTCAGTCCGCCGTCACCAGCGACGGCGTGTCCTTCGTCAGCACCTCGCCGCGGAAGAACGCCGGGCTGCGGCGCTGCATCACCAGCATCAGCACCACGCCGAGCAGCAGCAGCCCGACGCCGATCACGAAGACCGAGCCGACGCCGAAGACCGCGGAGCCGCTGCCGTACGCCGGGTCCCACATGTCGTAGAGCGTCTTGCCGAACACCGCGGCCAGCAGGACACCGCCCAGCAGCGGGAACAGGCCCTTGAAAACGAAGTCCCGCCCGGAGTGCAGGAGTTCGCGACGGAAGTACCAGGCGCAGGCGAAGGCCGTGAGGGCGTAGTAGAAGCAGATCATGAGGCCGAGGGCGTAGATGGTGTCGACCAGGACGTGCTCACTGACCAGGGTCATCACCGTGTAGAAGACGCCGGTGGCGACACCCGCCACCACGGTCGCGCGGCCCGGGGTCTTGAAGCGCGGGTGGACGCGGGCGTACGACGGCGGCAGGGCCTCGTACGCGGACATGGCGAGCACCGTGCGGGCGACGGGGATGAACGTCGTCTGGAGGCTGGCCGCCGCCGACGCGAGGACCGCGAGGAAGAGCAGGATGCCGAGACCGGGGCCCATGACCGGGCCGGCGAGCGCGGCGAAGACGTTGTCGGAGGTCTCGGGGTTGGCGAGGCCGAGGCCCTTGTCGCCGGAGCCGACGGCCATCTGGGCGGCGACGCCGGTGGCGAGGTAGGAGCCGACCAGGACGACCATCGCGATGAGGGCGGCGCGGCCGGGGGTCCTGTCGCTGCCGGTGGTCTCCTCGTTGGCGGTCAGGCAGGCGTCCCAGCCCCAGTACATGAAGATCGAGAGGGACAGTCCGGCGGTGAAGGCGGCGAAGGACTGCACGGCGAACGGGTTCAGCCAGGAGAAGGAGAAGTCGAGACCTGTCGAGAACTCGCCACTGCCGGCCTTCTGGAAGGCCATCGCGACGAAGACGGCCAGCACGAGCAGTTGCAGGCCCACGAGCGCGTACTGCACGCCCTTGGTCGCGGTCATCCCGCGGTAGCTGATCGCCGTGGCGATCGCGATGAGGACGAGGCAGGTGAGGATGTGCACGGGCTTGCTGTCGTCGAGCGCCGCCACCGACTCGCTGCCGGTGATCTCGCCCGCGAGGAGCCAGAAGTACGAGGTGGCCACGCCCGCCAGGTTCGAGAGCACGATGATCGTCGCGATCACCAGGCCCCAGCCGCACATCCAGCCGAGGCGCGGCCCGAAGGCCTTCACGGTCCAGGTGAAGGACGTGCCGCAGTCGGGCATCACCCGGTTCAGCTCGCGGTAGGCGAAGGCGACCAGCAGCATCGGCAGGAATCCCGCCAGGAACACCGCGGGCATCTGCAGCCCGACCTCGCCGGCCGTGGAGCCGAGGGTGGAGGTCAGACAGTAGACGGGGGCGACGGTCGAGACGCCGATGACGGCGCTGCCCATCAGTCCGACGGAGTTGCCGCCGAGTCCCTTGGTGCGTACGCCCCCGTCGGAGGCGCCCCGTACCGTGTCTCCGGCCTGGGGCCGCGCATCCAGCTGAGTCATGAACAGGACGTTAAAGGCTGCGGTTTCCATATCCGGAGGTGCGAGATCCGGACACCGCTCCTTTCATTCCATGGTCCAGCGCGGGAAATGGTCACTGGATTGCAGGACGTTACCGACCTACACCCTGTCCCCCGCAGGCCGCAAGGGCATCCTTCCGGAATGCGAGAACCGCAGCGGTGTCCGTTTTGACCGGTTTCCAAATTTTCCCGCGCTCTTTTCAGCCCGGCCAGACGACGGCCTGCACCTCGCTGTACGCATGCAGTGCGTAGGACCCCACGTCCCGGCCGACCCCGCTGCGCTTGAATCCGCCGAACGGGGCCTCCATGTTCCGGCCGATGGTGTTCACACCCACCCCGCCCGCCCGCAGCTCGCCCGCGATCCGGAAGGCCCGCGCGACGTCGCCCGACCACACGTAGTCGATCAGGCCGTAGTCGCTGTCGTTGGCGAGCGCGATGCCCTCCTCCTCCGTGTCGAAGGGGACGACGACCACCACCGGGCCGAAGATCTCCTCCCGCACAATGCGCATCCCGGATGTGCAGTCCGCGAAGAGCGTGGGCGCGACATAGAAGCCCTTGCCGAGCTCCGGACGCTCGCCGCCCGCGACCAGCCGGGCGCCTTCCTTGCGGCCCAGTTCGATGTAGGACTCCACCCGGTCGCGGTGCGCGGCGGAGATCACCGGTCCGACCACCGTTCCCCGCTCGGCCGGATCCCCGGTCTTCAGGTGCCCGGCGTAGGCCGCGAGCTTCTCGACCAGCCGGTCGTGGATCCCTCGCTGCGCGATCACCCGGGTCGGGGCCGTGCAGATCTGGCCGCTGTAGAAGGAGAACGTCGTCGCGATGCCCTGGACGGCCGAGTCGAGGTCGGCGTCGTCGAAGACGAGGGCCGCGCCCTTGCCGCCGAGCTCCATCAGCTGGCGCTTCATCCCGCGGCCGCAGACCTCGGCGATGCGCTGCCCGACCTCCGTCGACCCGGTGAAACTGACCATGTCGACGTCCCCCGAGTCGACGGCCGCCTCGCCGGCGGCGGGCGCGGAACCGGTCACCACGTTCACCACGCCCGGCGGTACACCCGCCTCCGCCAGCGCCTCGGCCATCCGGTACACGGACAGCGGGTCCTGCGGGGCGGGCTTCACGACGACCGTGTTGCCCATGGCGAGCGCGGGCGCGACCTTGCCCGCGGGGTTGGCCCAGGGGTTGTTGTACGAGGTGATGCAGGTGACGACGCCGACCGGGCGGCGCACCGCGAGCGCGCCGAACACTCCGGCCCGCCCCATCGGGCCCGCCGCGTTGATCTGCGGGGGCAGCGCCTGCTCGACGGGTTCGAGGGCGCCCCGCGCATAGCGCCGGAAGCGGGCCGCACCGACCGCGACCTGCATCCCGCGCGCGGTGGCGGTGGTCGCCCCGCTCTCCGCGCGGGCGAGTTCGGCGTACGGCTCCGCCTCGCGCTGGATGACGTCGGCGGCCGCGTCCAGGATGCGGGCGCGTTCCTCGGGCTTCGTGCGCGACCAGCCGGCGAAGGCCTCGCGGGCCGCGGCGGCCGCGGCGTACACCTGCTCACGGCTCGCCTCGGGAGCGAGGCCGACGGTCTCCTCGGTCGCCGGGTCGACGACCTCGTAGTACCCGTCGTCGGGCTCGACCCACTCGCCGCCGATGAACAGCCGCTGGTTCACCGGGTGCTCACGGTCTTCGTGTCGCGGCCCGAGCGCAGGATCGTGCCCGGGACCGCGCCGGTGACCCGGTCCTCCCGGATCGTCTCGACGCCGTTCACGCGCACCGAGACGATGCCGATGGCCCGGGCGTCCAGCCGCGGGCTGTCGCCGGGCAGGTCGTGCACCAGGGTCGCCGGGCCGGCCTCGATCCGGTCCGGGTCGAACAGCACCAGGTCCGCGTGCCAGCCCTCGTGGATGCGGCCCCGCTCGCGCAGACCGAAGAGCTGCGCCGGGTCGTCGGTCAGCATCTTCACGGCCTCCTCCAGCGCCAGCAGCTTGCGGCCGCGCAGACAGTCGCCGAGGAAGCGGGTGGTGTAGGGCGCGCCGCACATCCGGTCCAGGTGGGCGCCCGCGTCGGAGCCGCCGAGCATGACGTCCTCGTGCGCCCAGGTCTGCCGGCGCAGCTCCCAGGACGCGGGGTCGTTGTCGGTGGGCATCGGCCACAGGACGGTGCGCAGTTCGTCGTTGGCGCAGATCTCGACCAGACAGGTGAAGGGGTCCTGGCCGCGTTCGGCGGCGATGTCGTTGACCACGCGGCCGCTGAGGCCGTCGTTCTCCTTGGCGTAGGTGTCGCCGATGACGTAGCGGCCGAAGTTGGCGAGCCGGCGGAAGACGCCGGCCTCCTTGGAGTCGGCGCGGCGCAGCATCTCCTCGCGTACGGCGGGGTCGCGGAGCTTTTCGATCCGCTCCGGGACCGGGAGGGCCAGGATCTCGCCCCAGCCGGGGATGAGGTTGAGCGCGCAGAACGTGCCGAGCGACATGTTCATGGGGGTGAGGATCGGCATGGTCAGCGCGACGATGCGGCCGCCGGACCGGCGGGCGCGCTCACTCGCCATCAGCTGGCGCGGTACGCGTTCGGGCACGGACGCGTCGATGGTGAGCACGTTCCAGTTCAGCGGGCGTCCGGCGGCGGCGGACATCTGCACGAAGAGGTCGATCTCCTCGTCGCTGAACTGGTCGAGGCAGCCGGCGACGATCGCCTCCAGCTGGGTGCCCTCGTGGTCGGCGACCGCGCGGGAGAGCGCGAGGAGTTCGGCGGGCTCGGCGTGCCGGGAGGCGACCGGTTTGCCGTCGCCGTCGGAGTGCGTGGAGGACTGGGTGGTGGACAGGCCCCAGGCGCCGGCGTCCATCGCGTCGTGGAAGAGGGCGAGCATCTGCTCCAGTTGCTCGGGGGTGGGCGTGCCGCCGACCGCGTCGGGGCCCATCACATGGCGGCGCAGGGCGCAGTGGCCCACCATGAACCCGGCGTTGACGGCCGTCCTGCCCTCCAGGGCGTCCAGATACTCGCCGAAGGTGTGCCAGTTCCAGGGCGCGCCCTCCTCCAGGGCGACCAGCGACATGCCTTCGACCTTGGACATCATCCGGCGGGTGTAGTCGGCGTCCTCGGGGCGTTCGGGGTTCAGCGGCGCGAGGGTGAAGCCACAGTTGCCGCCGGCGACGGTGGTGACGCCGTGGTTCATGGAGGGAGTGGCGTACGGGTCCCAGAACAGCTGGGCGTCGTAGTGCGTGTGCGGGTCGACGAACCCGGGGGTGAGGATCAGGCCGGTGGCGTCCTCACTCGTCCTGGCCTCCTCCTCGACGGTGCCGGGCGCGGCGATGACGGCGATGCGGCCGTCCCGTACGCCGACGTCGGCGACGAACGCGGGAGCGCCGGTCCCGTCCACGACGGTCGCCGATCGGATGAGGTGGTCGAGCATGGGAGTTCCTCTCTGTGAGCCGTGGGCGTGGGCCGGGGCGGCTTGGTGAGCCGGGCGCCACCGTGTGCGGGCCGGCGGAGGCACCGTGCGTACGGGGAGGTCGAGGAGAGCGCCGGCGTCCGGGGTCGGCTCAGGGGCCGGCCGGACGTGGCGCCGGACGTCAGGGGGCGGGCCCTCAGGAGCCCGGCGCCCAGGGCAGAACTGCCGGGGCGCGGGCCTCGGCCCGGCCGGTGCGGCAGGCCGCTGCCGCACCACCCGGGCCGGGCCCTGATCCGAGGCTGCGGGCCGGGAAGCCGCTGCCCCCTCCGGCGCGGGCGAAGTGCCCGCGCCGAAACCGGTCATGCTCCCGCGGTGCCGCGGAAGCGCGTGGTCCGGTGGACCGGATCCGTGTCGATCTGCGGGATCACATGCTCACCGATCAGCTTGATCGTGTTCATCGTGTCCTCGTAGGAGATCCCGATGGGCAGTCCGAACGACAGCTGGTCCGCCCCGGCCTGCTCCCAGCGCTTGCACTGCTGGAGCACCTCGCCCGGGTCACCGCAGATCATCAGTTCCTCGGCGATGAGCAGCTCGATGATCTCCGCGCTGTACTCGGGCAGCAGCTCGGGCCATTCGGGGATGCCCTCGGGCCGGGGGAAGGTGTCGTGGTAGCGGAACAGCAGCGACTGGAGGTAGTTGAGCCCGCCGCCGACGGCGATCTCGACCGCCTTCTCGTGTGTCTCCGCGCAGATGGCGGTGGACGTCACCATGACGTTGTCGTTGACGAAGTCGCCGATCGCGACGGCCTCCTTGACGGCCGTCTTGTACGACTCGACGACCCACTCCATGTCGGAGACCTTCTGCACGCTGAAGCCGAGGACGCCGAGCCCCTTCTTGCCGGCCATCGCGTACGAGGACGGGGAGCCGGCGGCGTACCACATGGCCGGGTGGGACGTGCCGTACGGCTTCGGCAGTATCTTCCGCGGAGGCAGGGACCAGTGCTTGCCCTGGAAGCCGACGTACTCGTCCTGGAGCCACATCTTGGGGAACTCCGCGATGGTCTCTTCCCAGATCTCCTTGGTGTGGTTCATGTCGGTGATGCCCGGCATGAACCCGAGGATCTCGTGGCTTCCCGCGCCGCGGCCGGTGCCGAACTCGAAGCGGCCCTCGGAGAGATGGTCGAGCATGGCGACCTTCTCGGCGACCTTCACGGGGTGGTTGACGGGCGCCAGCGGGTTGAAGATGCCCGAGCCCAGATGGATGCGGTCCGTCGCGTGCGCGAGGTAGCCGAGGTAGACGTCGTTGGCCGAGAGGTGCGAGTACTCCTCCAGGAAGTGGTGCTCGGAGGCCCAGGCGTACTTGAACCCGCTCCTGTCCGCCTGGATGACGTACTCGGTCTCCTCCATCAGCGCCTTGTGCTCGGCGAGCGGGTCGGTCTCGGCGCGCTTGCCGACATATCCCTGTACAAAGAGCCCGAATTCCAAGGGGGTTCACCGTCCCTCTGTTTCTGACGGACCGTCAGATCGAATGGGTCGACTGTTCCACCGCGTGCTCCAAGCGTCAATAGCTGACGGAGCCTCAGAGAACGCTGACTCCGGCCAGCCAGCCGCCGTCGATCACGAACGGCTGTCCGGTGATGTACGAGGAGTCCTCGCAGGACAGGAACAGGGCGAGGCGCGCCACCTCGTCCGGCCGCCCCACCCGCCCCAGCGGCACCAGCTTCCGGTAGAGCTGGTCCAGCGCCCCCGGGTCCGTGCCCTCCGGATTGCTCATCGGGGTGTCCACCGCCCCCGGGCACACGGCGTTGACCCGGATCCTCTTCGCCGCGAGTTCCAGGGCGGCGACCCGGGTGAGGCCGACGATCGCGTGCTTGCTCGCCGCGTAGGCGCCGATGTAGGTCATCCCGGTCAGGCCCGCGTACGAGGCGGTGTTGACGATCGTGCCGCCGCCCGCGGCCTCGATCTCGGGCGCGACCGTCTTGATCCCCAGGAACACCCCCACCTGGTTGACCTGGAGGACCTGCTGGAACTCCTCCAGGGGCGTGCTCACCAGCTCGTTGAAGCGCAGGATTCCCGCGTTGTTGACCAGTCCGTCGATCCTGCCGAACGCACCCTTGGCCGCGGCGACCGCCGCGGTCCAGCCGTCCTCCTGACTGACATCGAGATGCACGTACGCGGCCGCCTCCTCGCCCAGTTCCTTGGCGAGCGCCTCGCCCTGGTCGTCGAGCACGTCGGCGAGGACCACCTTGGCGCCCTCGGCCGCGAACAGCCGCGCCTCCTGCTCACCCTGTCCGCGCGCCGCGCCCGTGATGAGGACGACGCGTCCGTCGAGCTTTCCCATGGGTTACTCCCTCGAGCCGTCACAAGCGGTCTCAGCTGTTGAGGTGCGGGGCGACGTCGGAGGCGAACGCCGCCATCTGGTCGGTCAGTTCGTCGCGGCTGCGGCTACGGAAGCGCACCTGGATCTGCCGCACCCCCATGGCCGCGTACGCGCGCAGCGATTCGGCGATGGCATCGGGCTTCCCGGTCAGGGTCCGCCGGCCGCTCTCCCAGTCCGGCTCCCCCACGTACAGGGGCTCGGTGATGGCGCCGATCTCGATGGGGTCGTCGATCCCGGCCTCCTCCCGCAGCTGCCGCAGCCGGGCTATCTGGCCGGGCAGCTTTCCGCGCGGATCACCCTGGGGCAACCAGCCGTCGCCGCGCAGAGCCGCCCGGCGCACGGCCGCCGGCGAGGAACCGCCCACCCAGACGGGGATCCGCGGCTGGACGGGCCGGGGCCGCTGGCCGAGCCCGGAGAAGGAGAACCGCTCCCCCGCGAACTCGGGGTACTCCTCCGGCCCGAGCGCGGCCCGCAGCGCGTCGATCGTCTCGTCGAGGACCGGCCCGCGCCCGGCGAAGTCGGCGCCGAGCGCGTCGAACTCCTCCTGCACATGCCCGGCCCCGACCCCGAGGACGAGCCGCCCGCCGGAGAGATGGTCCAGGGTCGCGTACTGCTTGGCGCTCACCAGCGGGTGCCGCAGTCCGACGACGGCGACATGGCTGAGCAGCAGGACCCGTTCGGTGATGCCGGCGAGGAAGGCGAGCGTGGCCACCGGGTCGTACCAGACGGTGGACATGGCGTCGGCGAGCCTGCGCGGGATCGCGACATGGTCGCAGCTCGCGATGTACGCGAAGCCGGTCCTGTCCGCGGTCCTCGCTATCTCGGCGAGATCCTCCGCGCCCGCCACGGCCTCCCACGACTCCGCGTAGATGGTGCTCTGCGACTGGACCGGGAGCTGCATCCCGTACGACAACCGCCCTTCGGGCAGTACCTGCACATGCGCCATGCCGCTTCCTCCGCCTCGACGCCGACCCGATCTGACGATCCGTCAATTACGAGTGCCGGACCCATCGTGGTATCTCATGGCGCGTCAGACAAGGGGAGGGAGCGGGTCAGGTCACATCGAACCCCAGCGCGGCGGCGACGACCGCGGCCTGCTCCAGGTCGATCTTCGCCCCGGCGGGCTCCACGGTGAGGGGGTCCAGCGCGGACAGGTCGCTGGCGCGCAGATCGGCACCGGACAGCTTCGCGCCGTGCAGCAGGGAGCCGGAGAGATCGACACCGGTCACGGTCGCGCCCTCCAGCCGGACGCCCGTGAGATCGGCCTCCCGCATCCGGACGCCTTCGAAGAGGGCGCTGCGCAGATCGGCGCCGGGCAGTGCGACGAAGGACCAGTCCCCGCCGCGGACCTGAAGGATGTTGAACGTGCACTGCTGGAAGACGCTGCCGACGGCCTTGCACTGCTCGAAGCGGGTGTCGAAGAAGGAGCACCGCTTGAAGGTGCAGTTGGTGAAGGCCGCGTTGGTGTGCCGCGAGGCGTTGAACTTCACCCCGGAGAAGGTGCACTCGTCGAAGATCCCGCCGTCGTTCTCCACCTCGGTCCAGTCGGTGTCGTAGAACGTGTGGCCGGTGCGGCGCTCGCCGGACAGGTCTCGGCCGTACCAGTCCTCGTCCCGGACGACGGTTTTCCCGTCCGGGACCGGAGGACGGCCGGAAGAGGGGTCGCTCGGGTCACGCTCACGCCTGGGGGACATGCCTCCGATTGAACACCCCGCCACCGACAGCGGCCCGCTCGCGGCACGGCGGACCGGCCGGCATGGGCCCCGGCCGGAGGGCGCCGCGCCCGTGCGCCCCGGCGGCGGGACCCCGCCACGGCGTCACGGCCCCGCCCACAGGCCTTCCGCCGTCAGGCCCAGCAGCTCGATCGCATTGCCCCGCACGATGCGGTCCACCACGTCCGGCGGCAGATGGCCCATCTGGGACTCGCCGACCTCGCGGGACTTCGGCCAGGTCGAGTCCGAGTGCGGGTAGTCCGTCTCGTAGAGGACGTTGCCGACACCGATCGCGTCCAGGTTCTTCAGGCCGAAGGCGTCGTCGAAGAAGCAGCCGTAGACATGCTCGGCGAACAGCTCCGACGGCGGTCGCAGCACCTTGTCGGCGACGCCGCCCCAGCCGCGGTTCTCCTCCCAGACCACGTCCGCGCGCTCCAGGATGTACGGCATCCAGCCGATCTGGCCCTCCGCGTACATGATCTTGAGGCTGGGGAAGCGCTCGAACTTGCCGCTCATCAGCCAGTCGACCATCGAGAAGCAGCAGTTGGCGAAGGTGATCGTCGAGCCGACGGCCGGCGGGGCGTCCGCCGAGGTCGAGGGCATCTTCGAGGACGAGCCGATGTGCATGGCGATCACCGTCCCCGTCTCGTCGCACGCCCGCAGCAGCGGGTCCCAGTCGTCCGAGTGGACGGACGGCAGACCGAGGTAGGGGGGTATCTCGGAGAACGCGACCGCGCGCACCCCGCGGGCGGCGTTGCGGCGGACCTCGTCGGCTGCGAGTTCCGCGTCCCAGAGCGGGATGAGGGTCAGCGGGATGAGCCGGCCCCGCGCCTCGGGGCCGCACCACTCCTCCACCATCCAGTCGTTGTAGGCCCGCACTCCGAGCAGGCCCAGTTCGCGGTCCTTCGCCTCGGTGAAGGTCTGGCCGCAGAAGCGGGGGAAGGTCGGGAAGCAGAGCGCCGACTGGACGTGGTTGACGTCCATGTCCGCGAGCCGTTCCGGGACGCTGAAGGAGCCCGGGCGCATCTGCTCGAAGGTGATGACCTCCAGCTTGATCTCGTCGCGGTCGTAGCCGACGGCGGTGTCGAGCCGGGTCAGCGGGCGGTGAAGGTCCTCGTAGACCCACCAGTCGCCGATGGGGCCGTCATCACCCTTCGCGCCCATGACCGGGGCGAACTTGCCTCCCATGAAGGTCATTTCCTTCAGGGGCGCCCGGACGACGCGGGGGCCGATGTCCTGGTACTTCGACGGGAGCCGGTCCCGCCAGACGTTGGGCGGCTCCACCGTGTGGTCGTCCACCGAGATGATCTTCGGGAAGGTCTCCATGCGTCTTACCGTAGCGCCGATCTGACGGTTCGTCAGCTATCCGTGCACCGCGGAACCACCCGGCGGGACACCGCACCTCGCACCCCCTCTCCAGCCCTTCCCGGCCCCGCGTGGACCTCGTGAGGCCACTATACACACGGCGTATACACCGTATGTATAGTGCGATGGCGCCCGCCGCCGACCCGCGGCGCAGTGCTCGTCCCGTGTGCCCGCCTCCCGTCGATGGGGTTGTTCGCCATGCCCGAGAACATGAAGAAGTCCAAGCTCACCGCGGTCGCCGCGGCCGTCGTCGCAGCCGTCGCAGCCCTCGCGCTGGGTCTCGAGGGGTGCACCGTGGATGCGCAGTCACCGGCCGACGCCCGCGCCCGTGCGGCCTCCGACGCCGAGCCCGACGCTGCCGGACAGACAGCCGGAGCACCGGCCGGAGGGGCGGGCAAGGGGCGCAAAGCACCCGCCCGTACGGACTGCGCCACCGCGAAGTGCATCGCCCTGACCTTCGACGCCGGCCCCGGCAAGTACACGGCCCAACTGCTCGACATCCTGCGGGAGAAGAACGTTCACGCGACGTTCTTCCTGCTCGGCAAGAACCATGTCGTCCCCCGTCCGGACCTGGTGCGCCGACTGTCCGACGAGGGTCACGAGGTGGCCAACCACACCTGGTCGCACCAGCGGCTCGATCAGCTCGGCCGGGAGGAGATACGCGAGGAGCTCTCGCGTACGCAGGACGCCATAGCAAAGATCACGGGCAAGAAACCCACTCTGATGCGCCCGCCCCAGGGACGCACGAACGACGACGTCACCGAGGTCAGCAAGGAGCTCGGGCTCGCCCAGATCCTGTGGAGCGCCACCGCCAAGGACTACTCGACGACCGACTCCGAGCTGATCAAGAGCCGGATACTCGACCAGGCCGGACGCGACGGCATCATCCTGCTGCACGACATCTACGACGGGACGGTGCCCGCGGTCCCCGGGATCATCGACGAACTGAAGAAGCGCGGCTACACCTTCGTCACCGTGCCGGAGCTCCTTGCACCGGCAAAGGCCGAGCCGGGTGCGGTGTACCGGCCGTGAAGAGGATCTGGAGAGGCACGGGAGAGACCTCGGGGAGGCAGTGAGAAGGCCGTGAGGAAGATCGCCGGGAGAGGTTAGCGTGAAGCCGGGCATGGGGAGGGGCGAGGAGTAGACGCCCCGCTGCTGACGCGGCCGCCATGCACAAGGCAGACTGTCGAGGGCGATCCGGCAGTTCGGGGGCAGGGGGCAGCTATGGACCGTGACCGCGGGGCACGCGTACCGGAGCAACGTCTACCGGCGTCCAGCGGCGTCGTCGACCTGCGCTTCAGTGTGCTCGGACCGGTGCGGGCCTGGCGCGGCGGCGAGGCTCTGCCGTCCGGCTCACCCCAGCAACGCGCCCTGCTGGCCGCCCTTTTGCTGCGCGACGGACGCACCGCGACCGCCGCCGAACTCATCGACGGCATGTGGGGCGAGGACCCGCCCTCACAGGCGCTCGCCGCCGTCCGCACGTACGCCTCCCGGCTGCGCAAGATCCTCAGCGCCAACGCGCTCGTCAGCGAGTCCGGCGGCTATGCCATACGGATCCGGCCCGAGGCCCTCGACCTCTCCGTGGCCCAGGAACTGTCCGCCGAGGCGGAGAAGGCGCGTGCCGCCGGCGACCGCTGCCAGGCCCGGATGCTGATCAACAAGTCCCTCGGACTGTGGGACGGCGAGCCCCTGGCCAACGTGCCGGGGCCGTACGCCGAGAACCAGCGCGCCCGCCTGGAGGAATGGCGCCTCCAACTGCTGGAGGCCCGGCTCGACCTGGACCTGGAGGTGGGCAGTCATGCCGAGGCGGTCTCGGAGCTGACGGCGCTCACCGCGGCCCACCCGCTGCGGGAGCGGCTGCGCGAGCTGCTGATGCTGGCGCTGTACCGCAGCGGACGGCAGGCCGAGGCACTGGCCGTGTACGCGGACACCCGCCGGCTGCTCGCCGAGGAACTGGGCGTCGATCCGCGGCCAGAACTCTCCCGGCTCCAGCAGCGCATCCTCCAGGCCGACGCCGAACTGGCCCGGCCCAGCGAGGAGCAGGAACCGGCACCGCAAGTGACTCTTCCGGCCCAACTGCCCGCGACCGTACCCGATTTCACCGGGCGGGCCGCCTTCGTCAGGGAGCTCGGCGACCGGCTCGCCACCGCCGAGGGCTCGGTCATGGCGGTGTCGGCGCTCGCGGGCATCGGCGGCGTCGGAAAGACGACGCTCGCGGTCCATGTCGCCCACGAGTCCCGCCCGCACTTCCCGGACGGCCAGCTCTACGTCGACCTGCAAGGCACAGGCAGTCGCGCGGCCGAACCGGACGCCGTACTGGGCGCGTTCCTGCGGGCCCTCGGCACCCCGGACCCGGCGATCCCGGACTCGCTGGACGAACGCGCGGCGCTGTACCGCTCCACCCTGGCCGGCCGCCGCATCCTCGTCCTCCTGGACAACGCCCGCGACGCTGCCCAGATCCGTCCGCTGCTGCCCGGCACCGCGGGCTGCGCCGCCCTGGTCACCAGCCGGGTCCGGATGGTCGACCTCGCGGGCGCGCATCTCGTCGACCTCGATGTGATGTCGCCCGAGGAAGCACTCCAGCTGTTCACCCGGATCGTCGGCGACGAGCGGGTCACCTCCGAGCGGGAGGCCGCCCTCGACGTGGTCGCGGCCTGCGGTTTCCTGCCGCTCGCGATCCGTATCGCAGCCTCGCGGCTGGCGGCCCGCCGCACCTGGACGGTGTCCGTCCTCGCGGCGAAGCTGGCCGACGAACGGCGCCGCCTCGACGAACTCCAGGCCGGTGACCTGGCCGTGAAGGCCACCTTCGAGCTGGGCTACGGACAGCTGGAGCCGGCCCAGGCCCGCGCGTTCCGGCTGCTCGGGCTCGCCGACGGCCCGGACATCTCGCTCTGCGCGGCGGCCGCGGTGCTCTCACTGCCCCTCCAGGAGACCGAGGACCTGCTGGAAGCGCTGGTGGACACCTCACTGCTGGAGTCCGCGGCTCCGGGACGGTACCGCTACCACGACCTCGTCCGGCTCTACGCGCGTGCGTGCTCCGAGCGGGACGAACAGCCGGCGGACGCCGAGGCGGCGCTGACGAAGCTGCTCGACTTCTATCTGGCGACGGCGGCCCGGGTGTTCGGGATCGAGCGTCCCGGCGACCGGCTGGTCCACCACGTCGGGCCCACCACCCACGGCGGACTCGACTTCGCCGACCGGCACGACGCCCAGGACTGGCTGTACGCCGAGGCCAACAGCCTGCTCGCGAGCGCGCGTCAGGCCTCCGGGGGCGTACGGCTGCGCCTGGCCGCCGATCTGCTGTGGGCGGCGCAGAACCTCGCGGAGTCCGGTGCCAACTCCAAGCTGTACGAGGCCGCCGCCGTGGCCGTGCGCGACGCGGCCCGCGCGTCGGGGGACGTACGGGCCGAGGCGCGTGCCCGGACGTCGATGACCAATGTGCATCTGGTGGCGGGGCGTTACGAGGCCGCGGACGAGGAGTCCGAGCAGGCCGCCGCGCTCGCCCGGGCCGCCGACGACCCCGCGCCCGTCTACTGGTCCGACAACGACCGGGGCATCATCGCCTTCAACCAGGGCCGGTACGCCGAGGCCGAGGAGCATCTGCGCCGGGCGCGGGAGGGCTCCCGCGCCGACGGCAACCGCCCGGGCGAGGCGAGTGCCCTGTGCAACCTCTCCCGTATCCAGCTCTCCATGGGCCGGGTCTCGCAGGCCATCTCCCTGGCGGAGCAGGGCGTGGAGATCTACGACCACATAGGGCACACGCTGCGCCTGGCCAACGCCCGCTACGCGCTGGGGGTCGCGCTCACCGAGGCCGGCCGGCACGCGGACGCGCTGGAGCAGCTCC
The DNA here is from genome assembly GCF_050952975.1 of Streptomyces sp. CA-251247. Classification (NCBI taxonomy): domain Bacteria; kingdom Bacillati; phylum Actinomycetota; class Actinomycetes; order Kitasatosporales; family Streptomycetaceae; genus Streptomyces; species Streptomyces sp. CA-251247. Next base: position 3,607,656 of record NZ_CP191861.1, read on the forward strand.
TGGAGGCGCTGGAGCGGTTCGAGGCGAACCGGCAGCGGCTGTGGGAGGGGACGACCTACTTCCGGATCGCCCAGGCCCATCTGTCCGCCCGGCGTCCGGCGCGGGCGGCGCAGCACGCCGAGCAGGCACTCGCGATCGGCTGCATCGGCGGCGACCGCACCCGGGCGAACGTCCTGATCACGCTGGGGCGGGCGCTGTCCGCGCTGGGCCAGGCGGACCGGGCCCGGGCCTGCTGGCGCGAGGCACTGACGCTGCACGAGCAGACGGGTGCGGCGGAGGCCGAGGAGATACGGGGGCTGCTGTCCCCGCTCAGTGCGGCGTGACAGCACGCTGCCAGGACGTTCATCGAATGTTTATGCTCGTCCGACATGCTTCAAGCAGTCGATCCGTCGCGTCGGGGGGCAGGCGGATCACCTGGGCCCGTACCTCTCCGGGGGGCGAGTGCGAGTCCTTCGGCCTTCTGTCCGGCGACCCTCGGGGGAGTTGCCGGGCGGAAGGCCACCTGTAGTTCGTGCCGCGCAATCCCATGGGGGACAGAGACATGACTGAGAAAAACGCGGAAGAGATCGTCACGATGGGCGACCACCACACGCCCGCACCGCCCAAGGACGCCATCACGACCATGGGCGACCACCACACGCCGGCCCCGCCGAAGGACGGCGGCGCCACGGTCCAGGGCGACCACCACACGCCTGCCCCGCCCAAGGACGCCATCACGACGATGGGTGACCACCACACCCCGGCTCCGCCCAAGGACGGCGGGCTGACGACGCAGGGCGACCACCACACGCCGGTGCCGCCGAAGATCTGAGGAATCGGGAACACGACCCGGGGCCCGATCCGTACGACAGAACCTGATCCGTACGACAGGGCCTGATCCGTACACAGGGCCTGATCGACGGGGTGCGGCCGCGGCGGCGCGGAGGGGAGCCGCCGCGGCCGCGGCATGCCCGGGGCCCTCGGGGCCATGGGCCCAGGACTTCGGGGCGGGGCCGGGTTTTCGGCCCGCCCCGCTGTGCGGCTCCCGCCGGCAGGCCCTTCTCAGCGCCGGGCCCGCAGCTCCCGCTTGAGGATCTTCCCGCTCGCGTTCCGCGGGAGCTCTCCCACGAACTCCACCTCCCGCGGCACCTTGTAGTTCGCCATCTCCCGCCGTGACCAGGCGATCAGATCGTCCGCCGTCAGCGTCGAGCCCGCGCGCCGCACCGCATACGCCTTGCCCACCTCGCCGAGGCGCGCGTCCGGGACCCCGATGACCGCGATGTCCGCGATATCGGGGTGCAGGCCGAGCAGTTGCTCGATCTCCGCGGGGTAGGCGTTGAAGCCGCCGACGATGAACATGTCCTTGATCCGGTCGGTGATACGGAGGTTGCCCTCCTCGTCCAGGACGCCGACGTCGCCCGTGTGCAGCCAGCCGTCCTCGTCGATGACCCTGGCCGTCTCGTCCGGATCCTCGAAGTAGCCCTGCATCACATGGTGTCCGCGCACGAGCACCTCGCCCGGCCGGCCCGGTTCCGCCAGCACCTTCAGCTCGGTGCCGGGTATCGCACGCCCGGAGGTGGACGAGATCGTCTCGGGGGCATCGCCGCGGCGGCACATGGTGACGATGCCGCTCGCCTCGGAGAGTCCGTACGCGGTGAGGACGGTGTCGATGTGCAGCTCGTTGCGCAGCCGTTCGACCAGTTGCAGGGGCACGACGGCCGCGCCGGTGACGACGAGTCGCAGCGGGGACAGATCGTGCTGGTCGCGGGTGGGGTGGTCGAGCAGCGACTGGTGGAGGGTGGGCGGTCCGGGCAGGACGGAGATGCGCTCGGAGGCGATGTTGGCGAGGACCGTGCTCACGTTGAAGACCGGCTGCGGCACCATCGTCGCGCCTCGGGTGAGGCAGGCGATGATGCCGGCCTTGTAGCCGAAGGTGTGGAAGAACGGGTTCACGATCAGATAGCGGTCGCCTTCGCGCAGTCCGGCGAGCTCGCTCCACACGTCGTAGCAGCGCAGGGTCTGGGCGTGGGTGATCACCGCACCCTTGGGGCTGCCGGTGGTGCCGGAGGTGAAGATGATGTCCGAGGGCGCGGACGGCTCCACCGAGTCGGCGCGGGTGCGGACCTGTTCGGCCGTGACGCTGTCGCCGCCCGCCAGGAAGTCCTTCCAGGTCCGGTAGTCCTGGGGTGCGCTGTCCGCGAGGACGACCACCTGCTCCAGCTGCGGGAGTTCGACGTCCGCGCGGCGCAGGGAGGCGACGTAGGAGGTGCCGAGGAAGGTGCCGGTGACGAAGAGCAGCCGGGCGTGGCTGCGGCGCAGCACCCAGGCCGCCTCGGTGCCCTTGAAGCGGGTGTTGAGCGGTACGAGGACCGCGCCGGCGGTGACCGCGCCCAGCGCGGAGACGATCCAGTCGAGGGTGTTGGGCGCCCAGACGGCGACGCGGTCGCCCTTCTCGACGCCGGCGGCGATGCACGCGGCGGCGGCCCGTTCGACGCGCTCGCCCAGTTCGGCGTAGCTGACGCGGGTGCGGCCCTCGACGACCGCCTCGCGCTCCCCGTACCTTTCGGCCGCGTCCCGCACCAGCTTCGGGACGGTGCCCCATTCCAGGTCGCCGCGCATGGAAAGCCTCCCGTCGCAGTAGCTGACTAGCCGTCAGATTAGCTGTAGCCTGACGCGCTGTCAGCAGTGGGGACGAACGGTGGAGGTGCCCGTGGCCGGTCTCGGAACTGTCTCCCTCAAGGACGCGACGGCGATAGCCGGCATAGGCCAGACGGCCTTTGCCCGCCAACTGCCCGAGTCCGAGAAGACCTTGGCGTGCCGGGCGATCATCGCGGCGCTCGACGACGCGGGCATCGACGCCTCGGAGGTCGACGCCTTCGCCTCGTACACGATGGAGGAGACGGACGAGGTCGAGGTGGCCAAGTCGATCGGCGCAGGCGACGTCACCTTCTTCTCCAAGGTCGGTTACGGCGGCGGCGGTTCCTGCGCCACGCTCGCCCATCTCGCCGCGGCAGTCGCGACCGGCCAGGCGAGTGTGGGCGTCGCGTGGCGCTCGCGCAAACGCGGCTCGGGGCCGAGGCCGTGGAAGAACACGGCCGTGCAGCTCCCCACGCCCGCCCAGTGGACCAGGCCCTTCGGACTGCTGCGGCCCGCGGACGAGATCGGCCTGCTGGCCCGCCGCTACATGCACGAGTACGGCGCCACCCGCGACCATCTCTTCAACGTGGCCCTGGCCTGCCGCAACCGCGCCAACCAGAATCCGGCCGCGATCATGTACGAACGGCCGCTGACCCGCGAGATGTACATGACCTCCCGCTGGATCAGCGAACCGCTCTGCCTCTTCGACAACTGCCTGGAGACCGACGGAGCGCTGGCCTGCGTCATCGTCTCCGCCGAGCGGGCCCGCGACTGCCGCCACCGCCCCGTGTACCTCCACTCCGCCGCCCAGGGCCTGCCGGCGCAGCACCACGGCATGGTCAACTACTGGAACGACGACCCCCTCACCGGCCCCGCCTGGACGGCCGCCCGGCAGCTGTGGAAGACCGCGGACTTCGGACCGCAGGACGTCGACGTGGCCCAGATCTATGACGCGTTCACCCCGCTCGTCCCGCTCTCCCTGGAGGGCTACGGCTTCTGCGGACGCGGCGAGGGCGCGGCCTTCACCGAGGGCGGCGCCCTGGAGATCGGCGGCCGGCTGCCGCTGAACACCGGGGGCGGCGGGCTCAGCGAGGCGTACGTCCACGGCTTCAACCTCATCAACGAAGGCGTGAAGCAGCTGCGCGGCATCTCCACCGCCCAGGTCCCGGACGCCGCCACCTGCCTGGTCACCGCGGGCGAGGGAGTGCCCACATCCGCCGTACTGCTGAGGAGTTGAGATGCCCGACGCCCTGCTGACGCCCGTCGTCGACGACGACGGCGCGCCGTTCTGGGAGTACGCCGCGAGGGGCGAACTCCGGGTGCAGGCCTGCGCCGCCTGCGGCGAACTGCGCTTCCCGCCGCGGCCCTGCTGCCCGCACTGCCGGTCCTTCGACAGCGAGTGGCGGCTGATGAGCGGGCGCGGCCGGATCTGGTCGTATGTGATCCCGCATCCGCCGCTGCTGCCCGCCTACGCCGAACAGGCCCCGTACAACGCGGTCGTCGTCGAGCTCCTGGACGCCCCCCGCATCCGGCTGGTCGGCAATGTGGTCTCCGCGCCGGACGCGCCGCTGAACTCCGTGGACCCGGGGCGGCTGCGGATCGGGGCGGGTGTCCGGGTCGCGTTCGCTTCCGCGGTGGGTGCGGGCGTACGGATGCCGCGCTGGCTGCTGGAGCGGTCATGAGCGTCCGCGTCGAGCCGGACAAGAGCACGGGCGTCGCACTCGTCACCCTGGACCGGCCTGCGAAGCACAACGCGATCGACCTGGCCACGGCCGATCGACTGGCCGATGTCTGGCAGGAGTTCCGCTTCGACGACTCGGTACGGGCGGCGGTGGTGACGGGCGCGGGCACCAAGGCGTTCTGCACCGGCATCGACCGGTCGGTCGAGGTGCCGCAGCCGTCGTCGCCGTACTCGGTCGACGATCCGCTGATCAGGATCGGGCCCAAGGCGAACGACCTGTGGAAACCGGTCGTCGCGGCGGTCGAGGGCATGGCGTGCGGCGGCGCGTTCTATCTGCTGGGCGAGAGCGAGTTCGTGGTGGCCTCGACGGAGGCGACCTTCTTCGACCCGCACACCACGTACGGCATGGTCAGCGCCTACGAGACGATCCTGCTGGCGCAGCGGATGCCGGTCGGCGAGGTGGCGAGGATGGCGCTGATGGGGACGGCGGAGCGGGTCTCGGCCGTCCGCGCGTACGAGACCGGCCTGGTCTCCGAGCTCACCGATCCGGGCGAGGCGGTGGCAGCGGCGCTGCGCGCGGCGGAGGTGGTGGCCTCGTACCCGACGGCCGCGGTCCAGGGCACGGTCCGCGCGGTGTGGGCCGCCCGGGAAGCGGCACGGACCCAGGCGCTGGCACTGGCCCCGCACCTGGTGTCCCTGGGGAATCTCGCGCCGGGGGAACAGGCGGAGCTGTTCCGGGCCCGGGGCGGACCGCACCGGCTGCGGTAGGACGCGAAAACCCCCGGACCTCGCTCGGTGGTCCGGGGGCCGTGCGTGGGTCAGCTCGCCGTACGGCTCGCGCTCACCACTTCGCACTTCTTGTACTCGGAGCCGTTCCCGCTGCCGGGGTAGGCGGTCGTCGCCTCGCCCTTCGCCGACGAACCGGCCGCGACCTGGAGGTCGTCGATCCGCGCGGTGGCCTTGGTGACGGTGGTGTCCCCGAGGTCGCCCTTGAACTCCAGGTTCACGTCGTAGGCGTAGGCGAGCGAGTCACTGTTGTTGACGGTGATCTTCGCGGTGAGGTTCTTGCCGCTCGCGTCCAGGCCGCACGAGTCGATCGTGACGTCGCGCAGGGCCTTGTTGGCGCTGGAGCCGCCCGTCACCGAACCGGTCGAACCGCCGGACGTCGTGGTGTCGCTGTCGTTGTCGTGGCTTCCGCCGGAGCTGCTGCTGTTGCTTCCGCTGCTGCTGCCACCACAGCTGCCACCGCCGGAACCCCGGGCCCCGGTGAGCGCGACCAGGACGATGCCGAAAACGGCGACGGCTTTGACATGACGAATCTTCACTTCTCAACCCCCGTTGAAAGCGCGGTACTTGCGGCTCGCTTTGACGAGCGCACGTCACCATAGCAGTCGGAATCGTCACGACATGCGTGACGGCCGTCGTACGCAACACGGAAGGGGCGTCATACGGCGGCCGTCCTGACCTGACGCTACGCCCGCGGGGTGCGCTGCGCCATTTGGGCCCGCGGGCCCGGGGTCAGCGGCCCCCGCGGCCCGTCGCGGTGCCCTTGATCGCGTCCAGGGCGTAGACGCAGCGGTCCTTGCTGCAGGCGTAGACGACGCCGCTCCGCGCCACCGGTGAACCCGTGATCTCGCCGCCCGTGGCCAGCTTCCAGCGCAACTGGCCGCCGCTCGCGTCCAGGGTGTAGAGGACATGGTCCGCCGAGCCGAAGTGGACGCGGCCGTCGGCGACGACGGGGGCGCCGATGACCTCGCCGCCCGCCGCGAAGCGCCACATCGGCGTGCCGGTCACCGCGTCCAGGGTGTAGAGCGCGCTGCCGCTGCCGACGTGCACGTTGCCGCCCGCCACCAGCACCGGCTCGATGGACTGGCGCGACTCGGTGGCGATGCGCCAGCGGTCCTTGCCGGTGATCGCGTCCAGGGCGTACACCGTGCCGAGATAGTCGGCGAGATACACACCGCCGCCCGTCACCGCGGGCCCCGGCGCGAACGCCGGCGCCGACAGGAAGACCGCCGGCGACTCGAAGTGCCAGCGCACCAGACCGCTCGCGATGTCGATGGCCAGGACGCGGGTGCCGGCGGCGACATAGACGTGCCCGTCCGGCGCGGGCTGCACCCGCACGGGCACATTGCCGCACGAGGCCGCGTCCCCGACGGGGTAGGACCAGCGCTCCACGCCGGTACGGGTCTCCACCGCCCGCAGTCGGGCGTCCTTCCACACGTACACGGTGTCGTCGAAGATCGCGGGCCCGGCCTCGGGCGTCTCGAAGTCCGTCTGGGCGCCGGTCAGCTCCCACAGCTTCTCGCCGTTGGACGCCTCCCATGCCTGGACACCGCCGCCGCGCGTCCCGGTGAGGACGGTGCCGCGGTCGACCTTGAGGGAGTACACCCAGGCATCGGTCTGCAGACGCCAGCGCTCCTGGCCGGTCGTCGAGTCGAGCGCGTACAGCGTGGGGCCGTCGGACGCGTGGATGCGGCCGCCCGCGACGGCCATCGCCCAGGCCACGTCACGGGTCTTGAACTGGCGGCGGCCGCTGGCCACGTCCAGGGCGTGCACCTCGAAGGAGGTCACGTAGAGCAGGTCGCCGTCGACCACCGGGGTGCCCCAGACGTCGTTCGACATCCGGAAACGCCACGGGCGCCAGTGCGCGGGGCCGTCCGGGGGCGAGGAGGGCGGCGGGACGGGCACGGGCGGCGCCGTCGGGACGGCACTGGTCGCGGCCTCCGAACCGTTCAGGCCCGCCGGCGGGCGGACCCAGCCGGTGGCAGGACCCGCGTCGGCGACGGGACCGCGGCCCGCCTCGGCGACCCGGGGCCCGGGGCCGATCGGCACCTTGGCGCCCGGCAGCCTGATCGCACCGGCCGATGCGGCGGCGCCGACCGGCGCATGGTCGGTCCGGGGGTCTCCGCCGCCGTGGTGCGGCGGGTCCCAGTCGGCGTTCGGCCTTCTCGGCGGTGCCTGCGGCTGCGGCGGGGGCGGGGTGGGCTCCTGGCGCGGGGCGGGGGCGGTCCGGCCGCCGCCGCGGCGCAGCTCGATCATCGCGGTGGCGCGCGTCGGCAGCCAGGCCGACGCGGTACCGCTGTCGTCACTGCCCGAGGAGAACAGATGCGGGGCGAGCTGGGCCTGCAGATCCTCGGGCGTCGGCCGCCGCGTGGCCTCCATCTGCATGCAGGACTCGATGAGCGGCCGCAGCTCGTCCGGCAGTCCCTCCAGGTCGGGGCCCTCGCGCAGCAGCATGAAGACGGTCTCGACCGGGTTGGCGCCGTGGAAGGGCGCATGACCGGTCGCCGCGAAGACGAGGGTGGAGCCGAGCGAGAAGACATCGCTGGCCCCGGTCACGCTGCGTGAGTCGCGGGCCTGCTCGGGCGACATGTACGCGGGGGTGCCCACGGCGACGTTGGTCATCGTCAGCCGGGTGTTGGAGACGCCGGACGCGATACCGAAGTCGATCACCCTCGGACCGTCCTCGACGACGAGCACGTTCGACGGCTTGAGGTCGCGGTGGACGAGCCCCGCGCCATGGATGGACTGGAGCGCCTCGGCGATGCCCGCGGCGAGCCAGCGGACGGCCTGGGCCGGCATCGGCCCGCACTCATTCACTATTTCCTCGAGCGAGGGGGCCGGGACGTAGGCGGTGGCCAGCCACGGCACCGCCGCGCGCGGGTCGGCCTCCACCTCGCGGGTGAAGCGGACACGGAACAGCTGGTCCTCGGCGAGCTCGGTGCGCACGGTCTTGATCGCCACCCGGCGGCCGGACGCCGACCGTGCGAGATAGACCAGTCCCATGCCGCCGGCTCCGAGCCGCCCCAGCACCTCGAACGGACCGATCCGTCTCGGGTCATGCTGCGTCAGCTGCTCCATACCTGCCTGCCACCTCCCCGTACGGGCCCCAGATCGAAATGGGCCCGTTCCCTACAGCCCCGTGCAGCGTCTCACCACCGAGACCCTCAGCGGTGCGCACCCTGATTCTTCCTGTCGGAGGCGGCGGTTGCGAACCCGGGGGCGGATCGGGGTGTCTCACCCGGATTCGGGCACGGGATCCGGGGCCGGATCGGTACCGTCCGCCCCCTCTTCCGGGGTGTTCTCGTCGGCCGGCTCGGCCAGTACGGCGAAAGTGGCGCCCTGATTGTCGGTGAGTACGGCGATTCGCCCATAGGGAATGTCGAACGGAGGCGCCTGGACGCGGCCGCCGAGAGCGGTGACCGTCTCGGCCGCGGCATCGCAGTCGTCGACGCAGAAATAGATGAGGAAATGGTCCGGCATCTCTGCGGGAAATGCGCCGGTGATCACACTGCGGCCACCGATGGCGGTGTCCGGGCCGGGCTCCGCGCCCCGCGGCGACCAGAGCCGGAAGTCGACCGAGCCGTCCTCGAGGTCCGTCCCCAAGAAGCCGAAGACGGTCTCGTAGAAGGCGTCGGCCCGTCCCTTGTCCCGGGCGTAGACCTCGGTCCAGCAGTACGAGCCGGGCTTGCCCTGTTCCTCGAATCCCGCCCGTTCGGCCGCCTGCCAGAGGCCGAAGACGGCGCCGCCCGGGTCCGCGGCGACCGCCACGATGCCGGTGGTCCCCCTCTGCTGCGGGGGCACGATCACCTGGCCGCCGGCGTCGGTGATGCGCCCGGCCAGCAGATAGGCGTCGGGGGTGGCGAAGTAGACGCCCCAGACGGTGGGCATCCGGCCGTCGCCCTTGGGCGTGAGGGCGGCGACGAGCTTTCCGGCGCTGAAGGCGTCGGTCTGCGCGCCTTCCCCGGGCGCGAACGTCCAGCCGAACAGTTCTCCGTAGAAGCGCTTGCCTGCCTCGACGTCGGGAAGCGCTGCGTCCGCCCAGCACGGTGTGCCCTCGGGGAATGCGGCCATGGACGTCGTTCCTTCCGTGTGATGCCCGTCACCTTCACGCTAACGTCGCAGCACAGCGGGCGACAGCGGGCACACAGGGACTCAACCGAACATATGACCTAATGCGGTCATTGGGCTTCACAAAGGACCCGGAATTGTTGAGTTGTCCACGAAAGTTGTCCACAGGCTGTTGATAAGACTATTGCCGCACCCCATTTGCAGTCGGCCGAATCGCGCGCCGATCACCCCTCGGTAAGCTGACGGCATGACAGGACAAGTACGCACCGTCGACGGCCGAGTGGCCGGGCGACGCGGACAGGCGACGCGGCAGAAGCTGCTCGACTGCCTCAGCGAGATGCTCAGCTCCTCGCCGTACCGGGACGTCAAAGTCATCGACGTGGCCCGGAAGGCGGGCACTTCCCCCGCGACCTTCTACCAGTACTTCCCCGACGTCGAGGGCGCCGTCCTCGAACTCGCCGAGGAAATGGCCAAGGAGGGCACCGGGTTGACCGAGCTGGTCTCCGGCCGCACCTGGGTCGGAAAGGCCGCCTGGCAGGCGTCGGAGGAACTCGTCGAGGGATTCCTCGACTTCTGGCGACGCCACGACGCGATTCTCCGGGTGGTCGACCTCGGCGCCGCGGAGGGCGACAAGCGGTTCTACAAGATCCGCATGAAGATCCTCAACTCGGTCACCAACTCCCTTACGGACGCGGTGAAGGACCTGCAGTCCAAGGGCAAGGTCGACAAGGACGTGAGCCCCGCCGCAGTGGCGGGCTCCCTGGTGGCGATGCTGGCCGCGGTGGCCTCGCACCAGAAGGGGTTCACCACCTGGGGTGTGAAGCAGTCCGAACTGAAGCCGAATCTGTCGCTGTTGGTGCACCTGGGCATCACGGGCAAGAAGCCGACGCGGTAGGCGTTCACGTCCCACCCCACACGTCCTGTCACGCCGACGGCGGTCCCTTCCCGGGTGACCGCCGTCGGCGCTCTTGTCCCTCGCGACCGCAACTCCCGTGCTCTCAGGGCCCGATGACATGCGTCGTCGGCGGTCGCGTGACGGGCGTTCTCAGCGCCGCGTGAGGGGCGTTCTCAGCGCCTCGTGAGGCGGAACAGCCGGATCTGACGCGTGATCCTCGACTGGTAGGTGGCATACGGCGGCCAGAACCGCAGCGCCTCCTTCCACACCCGCTCCCGCTCCTCGCCCTCCAGCAGGCTCGCGCGCACGGCGATGTCCTCGCCCTTCCAGCTCACCTCCGCGTCGGGATGCTTCAGCAGGTTCGCCGTCCAGGCCGGATGGCCCTCACGGCCGAAGTTGGAGCCGATCAGAATCCAGTCGCCCGACTCCTCCGGCATGCACGCCAGCGGCGTCACCCGCGGCCGGCCCGTCCGCGCGCCCCGGGCCGTGAGGATCACTCCGGGCAGCATCTGGGCGCTGAGCAGCACTTTTCCCCGCGTCAGCCGGTGCACCGCACGGTCCATCGCCGGGATGACATGCGGCGCGACCTTGGCGAAGAGCCGGGTCGACGACACCTTCCGGACCAGCCGCACACCTGCCGGTGCCTTCGCCATCAGACCGCCACCGCCGTCCGTGCCGCGCGGCCCGCGAACAGGCCCGCGGTCTCGGCGGCGTGGGCCCGCAGCCGGTGCACCGGGCCGAAGAGCAGTTCGTCGGACGCGGCCCGCTTGAACCAGAGGTGCGCCTCGTGTTCCCAGGTGAACCCGATACCGCCGTGCAGCTGGACGGCCTCGGCCGTGACCTCGCGCAGGGCTTCCAGGCACTGGGCGAGCGCGAGCCCGCCCTCGACCGGGTGCCGGGCCGCGTAGTAGGCCGCCGAGCGGGCCGCCTGCACCCGTACGTACTGATCGGCCAGCCGGTGTTTCACCGCCTGGAAGGAGCCGATGGGCCGGCCGAACTGCTCCCGGCCCCGCACGTACTCCACGGTCCGGTCGAGCGCACTCGCCGCTGCGCCCACCGCCTCCGCGGCGAGCAGCGCGGCCGCGCCCGCGCCGGCCGCGGCGAGGGCTCCGGTCACGTCCGCCGTGTCGTCGTCCCCCAGCAGCTCGGCCGGGCAGTCGCGCAGTTCGACGCGGGCCTGCGGCCGGGTCTCGTCGAGCGAGGTCTGCCGTACCCGCGTCAGCCCCTCGGCGTCCGGCCGGACCAGGAAGAGCAGGGTCCGGCTGCGCGGGAACCCTCCCGTGTGGGCGGCCACGAGCAGCAGGGGGGCGCTGTGCCCGTCGAGCACCTGGCGGGCCTCCCCGTAGAGCAGGGGGCCGCCGGCCGCCGTGGACCGCGCCTGCACCCCGCCGGCCCGGCCGCCGCCCGCCCACTCCCCCGTCGCGTTGTCCCCGACGAGTCCGAGTGCGACGGCGAGGCTCCCGCCGGCCACGGCGAGCGCGCAGGTCAGCGAACCGTCGGCGATCCGCGGAAGGAGTTCGTCGCGCTGCGCGGGCGTGCCGAGAGCGGCGATCAGGGGCGCCGCGAGACCCGAGGTGGCCAGCAGCGGCGAGGGCAGCAGGGCCCGTCCGGTCTCCTCGAAGGCGACGGCGAGCTCGGCGAGGCCGCAGCCCACGCCGCCGTACGACGCCGGCAGCGCGAGACCCGGCAGTCCGAGCTGCTGGGAGAGCCGCGCCCACAGCTCGGGGTCGTGCCCGTCGGCGGTCCGGACGGCGGCCCTGACCTCGTCGGGGCCGGCGCGTTCGGCGAGCAGCTCGCGCAGGGTACGGCGGATGTCGTCCTGCTCCGCGGTGGCGGCGGTGTCCATGGCAGCCCTCCCTGTCTGACGGGTCGTCATGTTAGGTGCGGGACCCCCAGATGCACAGTCCCGTGCACCACGTGCGCATCCCTCCGTGGAGCAGATCTGATGTACCGTCAGATTCATGCCTTCCTCATCGCGCACCGCACGCAAGGTCGCCATCGTCGGCATATCCCTCTCGGACTGCGGCCGCGTCGACGGCCCCACGCCCTATGCCCTCCACGCCCAGGCGGCCCGCCGGGCGCTCGCCGACTCGGGCCTCGCACGCGAGAGCATCGACGGCTTCGGTTCGGCCGGCCTCGGCACACTCGCCCCCATCGAGGTCGCCGAGTATCTGGGCCTGCGGCCGCGGTGGGTGGACTCGACCTCCGTGGGCGGTGCCACCTGGGAGGTCATGGCGGCCCATGCCGCCGACGCGATCGCGGCCGGCCACGCCAACGCCGTCCTGCTGGTCTACGGATCGACCGCCCGCGCCGACATCAGAGCGCGCCGGCGCACCGCCGGTCTGTCCTTCGGCGGCCGGGGCCCGCTCCAGTTCGAAGTCCCGTACGGACACACGCTCATCGCCAAGTACGCGATGGCCGCCCGCCGTCACATGCACGAGTACGGCACGACCCTGGAGCAGCTCGCCTCGGTGGCGGTCCAGGCACGGGCGAACGCCGCCGCCAATCCGGAGGCGATGTTCCGCGACCCGATCACCGTGGACGAGGTGCTCGACGGCCCGGTCATCGCCGACCCGTTCACGAAACTGCACTGCTGCATCCGCAGCGACGGCGGCTGCGCGGTGCTGCTGGCGGCCGAGGAGTACGTGGCGGACACCGCGAGCACCCCGGTGTGGATCCTCGGCACCGGCGAACACGTCTCGCACGCGACGATGTCGGAGTGGGACGACTTCACCGTCTCCCCCGCCGCCGTCTCGGGCCGGCTCGCCTTCGAGCGCGCGGGACTCACCCCGGCCGACATGGACATCGCCGAGATCTACGACGCCTTCACGTACATGACCCTCGTGACCCTGGAGGACCTCGGCTTCTGCGCCAAGGGCGAGGGCGGCCCGTTCGTCGAGAAGGGCCGCATCAGCCGCACCGGCGAACTCCCGGTGAACACCGACGGCGGTGGTCTCTCGGCCTGCCATCCGGGGATGCGCGGGCTGTTCCTGCTGGTGGAGGCCGTACGGCAACTGCGCGGCGAGGCGGGCGGACACCAGGTCCACCTGCCGGACGGCGGCCCGCCGCGGCTGGCCGTGGCCTCGGGGACGGGCGGCTGGTTCTGCTCGTCGGGAACGGTGGTGCTCGGCCGGGACTGACCCGGCGCACACCCGCGGAACGACTGGCGGTGCGGGTCAGGCAGCGTCCGGCGGGAGCAGCCGCTCGACGAGCTGCGTGATCAGATCGCCCGCCTGCTTCTCGGGAAACACGTCGGGCAGCGTGAGCCGCTCCACCACCAGCCAGTTGGTGGCGAGGTAGATCATCCTGACCGCGTCGGCGTCGCCGGGCAGGCCCGAGGCGAGGTGGTGCTGGACATTGGCGTCGACGTCCTCACTGACCCGTGCGGTCAGCACCGCGCGCAACTCCGGCCTGCGGGTAGCCTCCAGGCGCAGTTCGAGCAGGGCGAGGTAGCCGGTGCGGAAGGCGGCGACCCGCTCCACGACCTCGCGCACCAGCTCAGCCGTACGGGCCCGGGTGGTGGGGCCGGTGAGCATGGCCTCCATCGTGGCGTCGTCGGGGCGCATGCGCTCATAGATGCGGCCGCCGGCCTGGTTGAGGAGGTCGTCGCGGTTGCTGAAGTAGTTGGACGCGGTGCCCTTGGGCACGTCCGCCTCGGCGTCCACGGCCCGGAAGGTCAGCCCCCGGGCGCCGTCCCGGGCCAGCACCTCGATGGCGGCGTCCACCAGCGCCGCGCGCCGGGCCAGGTTCTGCCTCATCCGCGATCCTTCCGCTCACCCCGTCCGCCAGCGATACCACTGCGAGTGTAGTACTTTGCCGCCATGGGCAACGACCAGCAGGCGACCTTCCGCGCTCTCCTCCATGCGCAGCGGGTCTGGGACATCACCCTTCCGGCCTTCGACGCCACGGACGCGCCCCCGGCCCCCCTCCCGCTCTTCCACCGGTGGTTCGGCGAGGCGGTGGCGGCCGGCCAGACCGAGCCGCACACCATGTCGCTGGCCACGGTGGACGACCGGGGGCGCCCGGACGTACGCACGCTGATGCTGCACGACGCGGACGAGCGGGGCTGGCACTTCGCCTCGCACGCCACGAGCGCGAAGGGGCGGCAGCTGGCCACGCACCCCGACGCGGCGCTCGGCTTCTACTGGGCCACGCAGGGCCGGCAGGTCCGGGTCCGCGGCCGGGTCACCGCAGCCGGTTCGGCGGAGAGCCAGGCATCTTTGCACGCACGCTCCACAGGTGCGCTGGCGGCGGCGCTCACCGGGCGGCAGAGCGACGTCCTCGGCTCCCGCGAGGAGTTGGCGGACGCCTCGCGGGCCGCGTGGGAACGTGCGCAGGCGGAGCCGGAAACGCCCGTGCCGACCTGGACGCGCTATGTGCTCGCCCCCGAGGAGGTCGAATTCTTCCAGGGCGACGGGGAGCGGCAGCACGTACGGCTGCGTTACCGCCGGGCCCAGGAGGGGTGGCGGACCGAGCTGCTCTGGCCCTGATCGGGACGGAGGTACCGGCGGCGGGGCGTACGGATCAGGGGGAAGGCGCCGGCGCCTCCGGACGGAACACCGGGACGGCGATCTCGCCGTCGGCCCGGAAGGCGGCCCGCAGCGGCATGCCGATGCGCAGCAACTCCTGGGGGCAGCCGACGACTTCGGTCATCATGCGCGGCCCCTCGGCCAGGTCGACGACGGCCGCGGTGTACGGCACCCGGTCACCGAAGGGCGGCAGATCGTTGCGGTGCACGACCGACCAGGTGTAGAGCGTGGCCCGGCCGGACGCCCGCTCCCAGACGACGTCCTCGCTCCAGCAGAACGGGCAGAATTCCCGCGGGTAGTGATGCGCCCGGCCGCAGTCACCGCACCGGCGGATCAGCAGCCGGCCCTCGGCGGCCGCCTCCCAGAACGGACGGGTGAAGTCGTCGGCCTCCGGGGTCGCGGTCATCAGAAGAGCCCGATCGCGCTGTCGAGGGACCAGGTCTGCCAGGACATGGCGAACAGGGCGACCAGGGAGATGAGCGCCATCATGGCGTTCTGCCCCTGCTCGGCCCAGTCGTGGATCATCAGCACCAGGTAGAGCAGGTTGAGCAGCAGTCCGCCGACGAGGGCGACCGGGGTCAGGAAGCCGACGACCAGTCCGAGGCCGAGGGCGAGTTCGGCGTAGACGACGACGTAGGCCATCGCCCGCGGGCGGGGCTCGACCACGGCACGGAAGCCTTCTCTCACGAAGGGCCAGCGGTGCCGGCCGGCCACGTCCGCCGCCCACGCGATACCGGTGCCGCGCTCGAACCAGCCCTTCTTGTCCTTGTGACGCCAGCTCTCCAGCCACCACAGGCCGAGGCCGATGCGCAGAACGGCGAGCCATTCGGCGCCGGTGAGCCAGACGGTCTCCATCCGGACCTCCTTCTCCCCGGGCGGTCCCCAGGCGTTGCGCACAGAATTTCTGACGGTACGTCAGTTCAGCGGATGTCACTGCCCGTGCGCAAGAGGTCTGCGGGCGTGATCGATTCGCAACCGATTCCCGTCTTGACTGAGACCCATCAAGTGAACGCGCGATTACGCTCACGCGATATGGCCGACGAAAAGGACATCGATCGCACGGACGACAGACCCGCCTACATCATCGGCGGCGGTCCGGGCGGTCTCGCCGCTGCCGCCGCGCTGCGCGAGCGGGGCGTACGGGCCGTGGTGCTGGAGAAGTCCGACGCGGTCGGCGCCTCGTGGCGCCGCCACTACGACCGGCTCCATCTGCACACCACCCGCAAGCTGTCCGGCCTGCCGGGGCTCGCCATGCCGCGCTCGTTCGGACGCTGGGTCTCCCGCGACAACGTGGTCCGCTATCTGGAGAAGTACGCGGAGTTCCACGAGCTGGAGATCGTGACCGGGGTCGAGGTCTCCCGGATCGAGGTGTCGGGCTCCGACTGGCTGCTGCACGCCACGGGGGGCCGGCAGCTCACCGGGCGCGCGGTGGTCGTGGCCACCGGCTTCAACCACACCCCGCGACAGCCGGACTGGCCGGGCCACGACGCGTACACCGGCGAACTGCTGCACGCGAGCGACTACCGCAACGCCGAGCCCTACCGTGGCAAGGACGTCCTCGTCGTCGGCGTCGGCAACACGGGCGCGGAGATCGCGGTCGACCTGGTGGAGGGCGGCGCCGCCCGGGTGCGCCTCGCCGTCCGCACGGTCCCGCACATCGTCCGCCGCTCCACCGCCGGCTGGCCGGCCCAGCGCACCGGCATCCTCGTACGCAGGCTGCCCGTGGGCCTGGTGGACCGGGCGGGCAGGGTCATGTCCCGTATCGCCGTCCCCGACCTCGAAGCCCAGGGCCTTCCCCGCCCGGACACCGGCCTGTACTCACGGGTCAAGCAGGGCGCGATCCCGGTCCAGGACGTGGGCCTGATCGACGCGGTACGCAAGGGCACGGTCGAACCGGTCGCCGCCGTCGACTCGTTCGAGGCGGACAAGGTGGTCCTCGCGGACGGCACCCGCATCTCCCCGGACACGGTGATCACGGCCACCGGCTACCGCCGCGCGCTGGAGGACCTCGTCGGTCATCTCGGCGTACTGGACGAGCGCGGCAGGCCGCTCACCCACGGCGGCCGGACGCTGCCGCAGGCGCCGGGGCTCTACTTCACCGGGTTCACCAACCCGATCAGCGGGATGTTCCGGGAGATGGCGATCGACGCGCAGAAGATCGCGCGGTCGCTGGCGAAGAGCTGACTCCCCCGTTCGGATCGGGCTCCGAACGAGAGACTCCCGGCCGTCCGCGAAGCCCGGGCACCGCGGACGGAACGTCCTGCGCCGGACCGCGGACGAGTCCGCCGTGACCACCGCGCGAGAGATCCGCACGGCGGCGCGGAGGACCGCCTCTTCGGAGCACCCTCTCACCCTTTGCCTGCACGACTGTTCCTGACAGGTAGTCAGTTCTGTAATCTGACTATGCGTCAGTTAACGTGGCAACGAGCAGAGCGGGGCTCAGCGATGCTTGGATCAACTCACGGCACCCTCACCTCCGACCTCCGCGCACGAGTGGTGGCCTGCGGCGAACAGCCCCGCCAGGCCGTCCATGACACCGCCTCGATCACCGCGACCGACGGCGCCATGGACGTCAGCGGACGGCCGTTGTACGCACCCGTGCCGGATCTCGACCGGTTCTTCCGGCCGTCGTCCGTCGCCGTCGTCGGTGCGTCCGACAGCGAGGGACGGCCCAACACCGGCATCACCCGGCAACTCGTCGACTGGGCCGAGCGGGTCGGCGCACGGCTCTATCCCGTGCATCCGACCCGGGAACACGTCTTCGGATTGCGCTGCTCCCCCTCCGTGGCCGACCTGCCCGAGGAGGTCGACCTCGCGGTGCTGCTCGTCGGCGATCCGCTGCCGGTGATCGGGGAACTGGCCGAGGCCAAGGTGAAGTTCGCCGTCGCCTTCGCCTCCGGGTACGCGGAGACCGGCGACGCCGGTGCGGTGGCGCAGACGAGGCTGGCGGCGGCCGTGGAACGGGCCGGGCTGCGACTGCTCGGACCCAACACCAACCTGAATGCCTTCGAGCGGTTCCGCGACGACCTGACGGGCCCCGCGATCGCCCTGATCACGCAGTCGGGACACCAGGGGCGGCCCGTGTTCACCCTCCAGGAGCTGGGCGTACGGCTCTCCCACTGGGCGCCCACCGGCAACGAGGCGGACCTGGAGACCGCGGACTTCATCTCCTACTTCGCCGAGCGCCCCGAGGTCGGGGCCATCGCCTGCTACGTCGAGGGGCTCAAGGACGGACGGTCCTTTCTGCTCGCCGCCGACCGGGCGGCCCGGCGCGGGGTGCCCGTCGTCGCGGTCAAGGTCGGCCGCACCGAGACCGGGGCACGGACCGCCGCCTCCCACACCGGCAAACTGACCGGCGCCGACCAGGTGGTGGACGCGGCGATGCGGCAGTTCGGGGTGATCCGTGTCGACGGTCTCGACGAACTCCAGGACACGGCCGCCCTGTTGGCCCGTGCCCGTCGTCCCGCCGCCGACGGCGTGGTCGTCTACTCGATCTCCGGCGGCACCGGCGCGCACTTCTCCGACCTCGCCTGTGCGGCGGGGCTGCGACTGCCGCGGCTGTCCGAGACCAAGCAGGCCGAGCTGCACACCTGGATACCGCAGTACCTGAACGTCGCCAACCCGGTCGACAACGGCGGTCATCCGGTGGGCGACTGGCGCGGACGGAAGATCATCGACGCGATCCTGGCCGACCCCTCCGTCGGGGTGCTGATCTGCCCGATCACCGGACCGTTCCCGCCGATGAGCGACCGGCTCGCCCAGGACCTGGTGGACGCGGCCGAGGCCACCGACAAGCTGGTGTGCGTGGTGTGGGGGTCGCCGGTGGGTACGGAGACGGCGTACCGCGAGACGCTGCTCGGGTCCTCGCGGGTGGCCACCTTCCGTACGTTCGGGAACTGCATCACCGCGGTCCGCGCCTTCCTGGACCACCACCGCTTCACCACGGGCTACCGCTCCCCTTTCGACGAGGCGCCCCGCACCCCGTCCCCGTCGTTCCGCAAGGCCCAGGCGCTCATGCGGCCGGGCAAGCAGCTGAGCGAGCACGCGGCGAAGCAGCTGCTGCGGGCGTACGGCATCCGTGTGCCGCGCGAGCAGCTGGTGACGAGCGCGGCCGCGGCGGTCCGGGCGGCCGGGCTGGTGGGCTATCCCGTCGTCATGAAGGCGTCCGGCACGCAGCTGGCCCACAAGACCGAACTGGGCCTGGTCAAGGTCGGACTGACCTCCGCCAGCCAGGTCCGTGACGCGTATCGCGACCTGACCGACATCGCCCGCTACGAGGGCCTCGACCTGGACGGCATCCTGGTGTGCCAGATGGTCGAGCGCGGCGTGGAGATGGTCGTCGGCGTCACCCAGGACGCGCTGTTCGGGCCGACGGTGACGGTGGGGCTCGGCGGTGTACTGGTGGAGGTCCTCCAGGACGTCGCGGTCCGCGTGCCGCCGTTCGGCGAGGACCAGGCGCGCGCCATGCTCGGCGAACTCCGCGGCCGCGCCCTGCTGGAAGGCATCCGCGGCGGCCCGCCGGTCGACGTGGACGCACTGGTGGAGGTCGTCCTGCGGGTCCAGCGGATGGCGCTGGAACTGGGCGACGAACTCTCCGAGCTCGACATCAACCCCCTGATGGTGCTGCCCCGCGGCCAGGGCGCGGTGGCGCTGGACGCACTGGCGGTGTGCCGGTGAACGCCTCCGTGCTGCACTCCGTCGACAACGGCGTCTCGTGGATCACGCTGAACCGTCCCGACGCCATGAACGCCGTCACCTGGGACCAGCGCGAGCGGATCATCGAGCTGCTCGCCGCCGCGTCCGAGGACCCCGCGATCCGGGCGGTCGTCGTCACCGGCACCGGCAAGGGCTTCTGCGCCGGCGCGGACCTGCGCGGCACCCCGTCGACGGGCCGGGACCGGATCGCCGGGGACGTCGCCCGGACGATACGGCTGGGGGCACAGCGTCTGATCGCCGCCGTGCTGGACTGCGAGAAGCCGGTGATCGCCGCGGTCAACGGCACGGCGGCGGGCCTCGGCGCGCACCTCGCGCTCGCCTGCGATCTGGTGCTGGCGGCCGAAGGGGCCACGTTCATCGAGGTGTTCGTGCGCCGGGGCCTGGTCCCGGACGGCGGCGGCGCCTATCTGCTGCCCAGGCTGATCGGCCCGCAGCGGGCGAAGGAGCTGATGTTCTTCGGCGACGCGCTTGCGGCGCAGGAGGCCGAACGCCTGGGCCTGGTCAACCGGGTGGTCGCCCCCGACGACCTGACGAAGACGGCCCGCGCCTGGTCGGAACGCCTGGCCCAGGGCCCGACGCGGGCGCTCGCGCTCACCAAGCAGCTGGTGAACGCGTCACTGGACGCGGACCGGGCGACGGCGTTCGCGGCGGAGGCGGCGGCGCAGGAGATCAACATGACGACGCGGGACGCGAACGAAGGGGTGGCGAGCTTTGTCCAGCGGCGGGGGGCGGAGTACCGGGGGCATTAGGCCCAGCCCCCGGCCCGGCCGGGGGTACTGGAACCCCGCCCCGGGCCGGGGTGCTCTCCCCACCCGGTACTCCCCCCGCCGCCCCGCGCCGCTGCGGCTCGTCGCTACGGCGCCATCTCGTACGACCCCGCCAGGGCCTCCACGCGCTCCCAGACACGCGCCGAGCGGGCCTCGTCCACCACCGGACGCCGGACCGCGCCGATCGCCCACCCCTGCTGTTCCTGCGTCGCGGAGTCCTTGCCGTGCAGCTCGACGGCGTGCGCGGAGAAGTCCCGTACAAGCACGGAGAACAGCTCGTCCAGCACGTCCTCGTCCACGTCCGTCAGACGCGCCTGCTCCAGGATCAGCTGTCCGTGCACGACCAGCGCGAACAACTGGCCGACGGCGAGCAGGAAGTCGAGGTCGCGGCTCTGCTCCTCGCCGGGGCCGGCGGTCGCGACGAACTCGCACAGCGCGTCGGCCTGTTCGCGGAAGCGGGCGACGTTCGGCACGGCGGCGTAGGCGTCGTAGGCGGTGCGCCAGTCGTGGAAGCGGACGGAGCCGAGCCCCCGTGCCGGTCCCTGCCGGAAGAGGAACGCGTCGTCGGCCGCGTCGAGGCGGGTCGGGACGGGCTCGTACGCGGCCGGGTCCAGCAGGTGGTTGCGCATGAACTTGAGGATCAGCGCGAGGTTGACGTGGACCGTGCCCTCCAGCTTGGGCAGCCCGCGGATCTCGACGGCGGCCTGGGCGAAGTACGTGTCCTTCTCGAAGCCCTTGGCGGCGATGACGTCCCACATCAGGTCGATGACCTTCTCGCCCTCCGTGGTCACCTTCATCTTCGTCATCGGGTTGAACAGCAGGTAGCGGCGGTCGTCGGGGCCCGCGGAGCGGAAGTAGTCGACGGCGCGGTCGCTGAACAGCTTCATGCCCACGAGCCGGACGTACGCGTCGGCCAGCTCGCGGCGCACGTGCGGGAAGGCGGTGACGGGACGGCCGTAGAGGATGCGGTTGTGGGCGTGCGTGACGGCCTCGTACATCGCGTGCTCGCAGATGCCGATGGAGGCGGTGCACAGGTTGAACTTGCCGACGTTGACAGTGTTGAGCGCGGCGTCGAACGCGGCACGTCCGGTGTGCAGGACGTCGTTCGGCCCGACCGGGTAGTCCTCCAGCCGGAACTCACTGACGTACTTGGAGGAGTCGACGACGTTCTGGACGAGCCGGTACGCCGGGTGGCGGCTGTCGGCGGCGAAGAAGACGTACCCGTCGGGACCCTCGACGTCGGTGCGGCGGCCGAAGACGGAGACGAGCCCGGCGGCGTTGCCGTTGCCTATGTAGTACTTGGAGCCACTGGCCCGGAAGCCGCCGTCGCCCTCGGGCGTCAGCAGCATGTCGGTGGAGTAGATGTCGGCGCCGTGGGACCGCTCGGACAGGCCGAAGGCGAACACCTCGCCCTGGGAGAGGAGCTCGGCGGCGCGGGTGCGGGCGGCGGCGTTGTCGCTCTGCCAGACCGGACCGAGACCGAGGATGGTCACCTGCCACGCGTACCAGTAGTCGAGCCCGTAGAACCCGAAGATCTCGTTGAGCGCGGCGATCCGGGCGGTGTCCCAGCGCTGGTCCTGCTGCCCGGGCCCGGCGGCGGACTGTGGCGTGAGGAAGGTGGCGAACAGCCCTTCCTTGGCGGAGAACGCGAGGAAGTCGGCGAGCCAGGCGCGGGACCGGTAGTCCTCGATCAACCGCCGCTTTCCACGGTCCTCGAACCAGTCGACGGTGGCCCGCAGGAGCCTGCGGGTCTCGGGATCGAAGTGCGCGGGGTCGTATGTGCGCGGATTGAACAGCAGGGCGTCGGCCATGGGGTTCGCCTTCCGGGACCGGGACTGAGGGTGTCCCGATCCTTCTATGCAACTCGTTGCACAGACAAGCGGGGGCGCGGGGGTGAGAGGCGGGTCACCTTGGGGTGGGGCGTGGCGGGCGGGTACGGGCTGGGGGTGCGGGTTCTTGTGCGGCGTCGGGTCCCTGGGGCAGGGGTCGGGCGCTTGAGCCTCTGGTCCTTGTCCGGCGGCGGGTACGGGGGCCCTCCGCGCTCGACTCCTCGGGGTCGGCGGCGTACAGGTCCCTTGCCTTGGTCACCCGGGTGTTGCCGCCGATCCCCTGCGGGGCCGACCCTGCACGCCCCCTCCCGAGCGGTCGAGGACGCGACCGGTTGCGGTGCGGGCACACGCGAAGCCGCGCCGGTTCGGGCAGCGCGATGGGACGCGGCGCGAAGCAGCCGCAGGTGAGGGGTGTGGGGCCCTCCGGTGCCCTCGGAAGCCAACCCGCCACCCCAGGCAACGGGCCCCCTCCAAGGGTTCCCATCTGACGGAGCGTCAGGTTCAATGGGACCGTGATGGGACACGCAGCCATGGCCGCCACCGCCGTCCGCTATCTCCGGTCCGTCGGCGCGCCCACAGCCACCGAGCCGTACGAGGCCCTCCCGCGGCCCGATCTGCGCGCCGTGCGGGACGACGAACGGCTCGCCGTCGAGCCCGGGGAGTTCCGGCGGGTGCTCGGGCACTTCGCGACCGGAGTCACCGTCGTCACCACACGGGACGAGGACGGGCCCGCCGGGTTCGCGTGTCAGTCGTTCGCCTCGCTGTCGCTCGATCCGCCGCTCGTCGTCTTCATGGTCGGGCGGACGTCGACCACGTGGCCGCGTATCGCCCGGGCCGGGGCCTTCTGCATCAACATCCTCGGCGAGGAGCAGGGGCTTTTGTGCCGCGGGTTCGCCGTGAGCGGCGCGGACAAGTTCGCCGGGGTCGCGCACCGGCCCGCTCCCGTGACCGGGTCGCCGCTGCTGGACGGGGTGCCGGCCTGGGTCGACTGCACCGTGCAGAGCGTGCACACCGGCGGCGACCACCTGATCGTGGTGGGGCGGATCGCGGCGCTCGGCGCGGCCGAGGACGGCGCGCCGCTGTTGTTCCACCGCGGGAGGTTCGGCCGGTTCAGCCCGTGACCTGGTCCGTCGTCGGCTTCTCCGCCGGCAGGGACACCGCGGTGAGCACCGGCAGCGGCTTGCGCCGGATGACCAGCGCCATCAGCGCGGCTGCCGCGCACAGCGCCCCGGAGGCGTACCAGACCACGTCGTAGGAGCCGAAGACGTCCCGCGCCACTCCGCCGGCGAAGGCGACGACCGCCGCGCCCACCTGGTGCGAGGCGAGCACCCAGCCGAACACGATGGCGCTGTCCTCGCCGTAGTGCTCCCGGCACAGGGCGATCGTCGGCGGGACCGTCGCCACCCAGTCCAGGCCGTAGAAGACGATGAAGAACAGCATCGGCGGCTGGACGGAGGGCGCGAGCAGCATGGGGAGGAAGAGCAGGCTCACGCCCCGCAGCGCGTAGTACACCGCGAGCAGCCGGCGTGCCTCGAAGCGGTCCGTGAACCAGCCCGAGGCGATCGTGCCGACCACGTCGAAGACCCCGATCACCGCGAGCAGGGACGCGGCGGCCGTGATCGGCATGCCGTGGTCGTGGGCCGCGGGCACGAAGTGCGTCTTCACCAGGCCGTTCGTGGACGCGCCGCAGATCGCGAAGGTCCCCGCCAGCAGCCAGAACGGCCCGGTGCGGGCCGCCTTGAACAGCACCGTCACCGCTCGGCGCGCCGCCCCCGGTACCGGCTCCGGCTTGGGCGTGAAGCCCTCCGCGCCGTACGCCGACGTCCCCACGTCCGCCGGGTGGTCCCGCAGCAGCAGCCAGACGAAGGGCACCACGGCGAGCGCCGCGAGTGCGACGGTGATCGAGGCCGGGCGCCAGCCGTGGTGCTCCACCAGCCAGGACAGCAGCGGAAGGAAGACGAGCTGGCCGGAGGCGCCGGCCGCGGTGAGGATGCCGGTGACCAGGCCCCGGCGCTTCACGAACCAGCGGTTGGTGACCGTCGCGGCGAACGCCAGCGCCATCGAGCCGCTGCCGAGACCGACGAGGACGCCCCAGAAGAGGATGAGCTGCCAGGACGTCGTCATGAAGACCGTGAGACCGGAGCCGACCGCGATCACCGTGAGGGCGACCGCCACCACCCGGCGGATGCCGAACCGGTCCATCAGTGCGGCGGCGAACGGTGCGGTCAGCCCGTAGAGGGCGAGGTTGACGGAGACCGCGAAGCCGATCGTGCCGCGCGACCAGTCGAACTCCTCGTGCAGCGGGTCGATCAGCAGACCCGGCAGGGAGGCGAAGGCCGCGGCGCCGATGATCGTCACAAAGGTGACGGCCGCCACGAACCAGGCGCGGTGGATGCGGGGCCGGAGCAGCCGGGGGCCGGTGGGCGGAGGGGAGGTCTCGGTCACGCGGTCCAGCATCCGACGGGCACCTCCGGCACAACGAGTGGCCCGGAGGACAGGCTTCGATAGGATCGGGCCATGGACATGGCGGCAGCGCACCCCCGGCACCGAGTGGTCGTCCTCGCCCTCACCGGGCTGCTCCCCTTCGAGCTGGGCATTCCGCACCGGATCTTCGGCCGCGCCAAGGACCCGCAGGGCCATCACCTCTACGAGATCGTCACCTGCTCGGTCCGGCCGGGCCCCGTCCGTACCGACGCCGACTTCGACATCCACGTCGAGCACGGCCCCGAGGCGCTGGCCACCGCCGACACCGTGGTGATCCCCGCCTCGTACGAGCTGGGCCCTGTGTACGAGGAGGGCCGGCTCACCGGGGAACTCGCCGCCGCCCTCGCGCACATCCGGCCCGGCACCCGTCTCGTCTCCATCTGCACCGGCGGCTATGTCCTCGCCGCGGCCGGCTTCCTCGACAACCGGCCGGCCACCACCCACTGGTCCTCCGCCCAGCACTTCCAGCGGCTCTTCCCGTCCGTCTGCGTCGACGCCAACGTCCTGTTCATCGACGACGGGGACGTCCTCACCTCGGCGGGCGTGGCCGCCGGCATCGACCTGTGTCTGCACATCGTGCGACGGGACCACGGCACCGCCGTCGCCAACGACGTCGCCCGCCGCACCGTCGTGCCCCCGCACCGGGACGGCGGACAGGCGCAGTACATCGAACGCCCCCTCCCCGAGGCCCGGTCGGCGACGACGACCACCGCCCGGGGCTGGGCGCTCGGCCGGCTGCACCAGCCGATCCAGCTGCGGGACATGGCCGAGAGGGAGTCGATGAGCGTCCGGACCTTCACGCGCCGGTTCCGCGAGGAGGTCGGTGTCAGTCCGGGCCAGTGGCTCACGCGGCAGCGCGTGGAGCGGGCCCGGCATCTGCTGGAGTCCACGGATCTCTCGGTCGACCAGGTGGCCCGGGACGCCGGGTTCCGTACGGCGCAGTCGATGCGCCAGCATCTGCAGGCGGTGCTCGGGGTCGCGCCGACCGTCTACCGGCGGACGTTCCGGGCCGGGGCGGGCGCGGGCTGAGGGACGGCGGACGGCCGGGAGGAGACCGCCCGCCGCGGCTCAGAAGGTGAGCACCCCGCGTGCCACCCGTCCGTGGTGCGCGTCGTCCGCGGCCTTCGCGAAGTCCTCCACCGGATAGGTCTCGGTGACCAGTTCGTCCAGCAGCAGCCGGCCCTGGCGGTACAGATCGGCGTACAGGGCGATGTCGTGCTGCGGGCGGGACGAGCCGTAGCGGCAGCCCAGGATGGACTTGTCCAGGAACATCGCCGCCGGGACGAACGACGCCTCCGCCGTCGCCGCCGGCATTCCGAGCAGGATCGCCTGCCCGTGCCGGTCCAGCAGGTCGATCGCCTGCCGGATCAGCGCGGTGCTGCCGACACATTCGAAGACATGGTCGGCGCCGGTCGGCAGGATCGCGCGTACGCCCTCGCCCGACGCGAGGAAGTGCGTCGCCCCGAACTGCCGCGCCACCTCCTCCTTCGCCGGGTTGGAGTCCACCGCGACGACCGTGGACGCTCCCGCGATCCGCGCGCCCTGGAGGACGTTGAGCCCGATGCCGCCGGTGCCGATGACGACGACGCTCTCGCCGCGGTCGACCCTCGCCCGGTTGAGTACGGCTCCGACGCCTGTCAGGACTCCGCAGCCGATCAGCGCGGCGGAGGTCAGCGGGATGTCGGAGGGGATCTTCACCGCCTGGACGGCCTTGACGACGGTGCGTTCCGCGAACGCGGAGTTGGAGGCGAACTGGAACAGCGGGGCGCCGCCGCGGCTGAAGGGCCGGCCGGGCCGGCCGATCGCCGTGCGGCACATCGTGGGGCGGCCGCGGTCGCAGTCCGTGCAGGCCCCGCAGTTGGCGAGCGTGGAGAGCGCGACATGGTCCCCCGGCCCGACATGGACGACGCCCGCGCCGACCGCCTCGACGACACCCGCGCCCTCGTGGCCGAGCACCACCGGCGTGGGGAAGGGGATGGTGCCGTCGATCACCGACAGATCGCTGTGGCACAGCCCGGCCGCGGCGATCGCCACCAGGACCTCTCCGGGACCCGGGTCCCGTACCTCCAGATCGTCGACCACCTGGGGCTGTGTGCCGTCGAAGACGACGCCTCTCATCTCGGCTCCCTGGGTTCCCTCGGCAGGCCGAGCACGCGCTCGGCGATGATGTTGCGCTGGATCTCGTCCGAGCCGCCGTAGATGGTGTCGGCCCGGCTGAAGAGGAACATCCGTTGGTACGCGTCGAGTTCGTAGGGCTTCTCGGCGCTCCAGTCCCGCGGGCCGACAGCCGCGCCCGCACCCCGTACCGCCATCGCCAGCTCCCCGAGGCGCTGGTGCCAGCCGCCCCACAGCAGCTTGGCGACGCTGGGGGCGCCGACGGCCGCGGGGGCTCCGGGGCGGTCCTGCGGCGATCCGAGCGTGCGCAGGGCGTTCCACCGCATGGTGCGCAGCTCGGCCCACTGGCGTACGAGACGGTCCCGGACGACGGGGTCGTCGACGGCGCCGTTCGTCACGGCGGCCCGGATCACCTGCCCCAGTTCCTCCTCGAACCCGATCTGCTGGACGAGCGTGGAGACCCCCCGCTCCACGGCGAGCAGCCCCATGGCGACGCGCCAGCCGTTGCCCTCGCCGCCGACGAGATGCTCGGCGCGGGCGCTCGCGCCGTCGAAGAAGACCTCGTTGAACTCGCTCGTGCCGGTCATCTGGCGGATGGGCCGTACCTCGATGCGGCCCGGCTGGTCCATCGGGACGAGGAGGAAGGACAGGCCGTGGTGCCGGGCGGAGCCGGGCTCGGTCCGCGCGAGGACGAAGCACCAGTCGGCGTCCTGGGCGAGGGAGGTCCAGATCTTCTGACCGCTGATCCGGTACGTGCCGCCCTCGCGGACCGCGCGCGTCCGGACCCCGGCGAGGTCGGACCCGGCGCCGGGCTCGCTGTAGCCCTGGCACCACAGCTCCTCGCCCCGGGCGACCGCGGGCAGGAAGCGGTCCTTCTGCTCCCGGGTGCCGAAGGCGATGAGGGTGGGGCCGAGAAGGTTCTCGCCGATGTGGCCGACGCGGGAGGGGGCACGGGAGCGGGCGTACTCCTCGGCCCAGACGACCTGCTGGGTGAGACCGGCGCGGCGGTTGCCGTACCCGTCCTCGGTCCAGCCGAGCCCGACCCAGCCGTCCCGTCCGAGCTCGCGCTCCCACGCCCGGCCCTCGGGGTGGCCCGCGCCGAGGTGCTTCTCCAGCCAGGTACGGGCCTTCTCCCGGAACGCCTGGTCGTCCATGCGGACCTCCCGTTGTGGCGACGACGTGCCGGGCGCCGGCGGGGCGCCCGGCTCTCTCACGCGTTGGGCCGCTTCCCCTCGGCCGCGGCCCGCGCCTGCTCCTCCAGCAGCGCCAGCATCGGCATCGGGTCCACGCCCACCGTCCCCGGCAGGAAGTCCGCGATCCGCTCCGGCGTCCACGGCCCGTCGGCGTAGGCGGCGCGCAGCTCCCTCGGCTGCGCCCACACCGCGATCTTGGGGCCGGCGACCGTGTAGACCTGGCCGGTGATCCGCTCCTCGCGCGCGCGCTCCGAGAGCAGATAGACCACGAGTGCCGCGACGTCCTCCGGCTCGCCGATCTCCTTGAGTTCCATGGGCACGTTCGCGGACATCCGGGTGCGGGCGACCGGCGCGACCGCGTTGGCCGTGACCCCGTACTTGTGCATCCCGAGGGCCGCGCTGCGGACGAGCGAGATGATCCCGCCCTTGGCCGCCGAGTAGTTCGCCTGCGCCACCGATCCCTGGTGGTTCCCGCTGGTGAAACCGATCAGCGTGCCCGATCCCTGTTTCCGCATCACGGCGGATGCGGCACGGAAGACGGTGAAGGTGCCTTTCAGGTGCGTCGCGACGACCGGGTCCCACTCCTCCTCGGACATGTTGAAGAGCATCCGCTCGCGCAGGATGCCCGCCACGCACACGACGCCGTCGATCCGTCCGTACTCGGCGAGCGCGACGTCCACGAGCCGCTGTCCGCCGGCCATCGTGGCGATGTCGTCGGCGACGGCGACGGCCGAACCGCCCGCCGCCTCGATCTCCTTGACGACCGACGCGGCGACCTCGGACTCCGGCTCGCCGCCCCCGACCGGGACGCCGTGGTCGTTGACGACGACCCGCGCGCCCTCCGCGGCGGCGGCCAGTGCGACGGCGCGCCCGATACCCCGTCCGGCGCCTGTCACGGCGACGACCCTGCCTGCCAAGAAGTTCCCCACACCGGCCCCTTCCCGCGGTTTCTGACGGACCGTTAGATTCTACGGTCAGCCGGACGGTCGAGCACAAGCCCCAGGAGGCGCGATGTCCCTGCCAGCGGAGTTCCACAAGATCGCCAAACGCGTCAACAACTGGGGCCGTTGGGGTGAGAACGACGAGATCGGCACGCTCAACCTGATCACCGACGAGGTCGTCAGGTCCGCGGCCGCAACCGTCCGCACCGGCCGACGCGTCCCGCTGGCCCTGCCCCTCCACCAGGACGGCATCCAGACCGGCCTCATCCCGGGCCGGGTGAACCCGCTGCACGCCATGGTCCAGATCAACCAGGAGCTGTTCGGCCCGGGCACGGTCGCGACCAGCGACGACGTCGTGACGATGGGCCTTCAGGCGGCGACCCACTGGGACGCCCTGACGCACGCCTCCCATTCGGGGCGGATCTACAACGGCCGTCCCGCCGACACCGTGACGGCACACACCCGCGCCCGGTTCAGCGGCATCGACAAGGTCCCGTACGTCGTCTCCCGGGGTGTGCTGCTCGATGTCGCCCGCGCGAAGGGGCTGGACCGGCTGCCCGGCGATCACGCCGTGACACCCGAGGACCTGGAGGAGGCCGCGGACTTCGGCGGTGTCACCGTCGGGGCGGGCGACGTCGTGCTCGTACGGACGGGGCAGATGCAGCTCGCCCTCGGCGGCGACAAGCACGGCTACGGGTATCCGTCACCGGGGCTGTCCGTGCGGACGCCCGAGTGGTTCCACGCCCACGATGTCGCGGCCGTCGCCAACGACACCCTCACCTTCGAGATCTTCCCGCCCGAGATCGAGGATCTGTGGCTGGCGGTGCACGCGCTCGATCTGGTCGAGATGGGCATGCTTCAGGGCCAGAACTGGAATCTGGAAAGTTTGTCCACAGCCTGTGCACAAGAAATGCGCTACGCGTTCCTGCTCTCCGCGATGCCCGAGCCGTTCGTCGGCGGTACGGGGACGCCCGTCGCACCGGTCGCCGTCCTGTGACCGGGACTGTGCCCGTGGCCGTGTCCGTGCGGAGAGCCACGTCCGTGCGGAAACCACGCCTGTGCCGGAACCACGCCCGTGCCGGTGTCGTGGTCATGCCGCAGCGGGCATCGGAGCAGGGAGCTGTGTGAACCGGGTCCCGTGAACAAAGGCCCGTGAATCGATCTACGGCCGAGGGGCCGCTACTGCTGCGCGGTCGCGAAGCCTCGCGTCTCCCGCTCGAACCGGACGACCGGGGCCGCCGTTGCCGCGCACCGGTCGACCTCGCACCAGATGGACTTGCCGGTGCCCTCGCGCTGCCAGCCCCACCGGTCGGCGAGACCGTCGACGAGTTCGAGCCCGCGGCCGCCTGTGTCCTCGCCCTCGGCGTGCCGCGGCTGCGGCGGCCGGGCGCTGATGTCGGCGACCTCCACCCGCACCGTGCCGGCCTCGGCGGCACCCGCGCCGAAGAGCATGCGCAGGACGGCCGGACAGCCGGTGTGCACCACGGCGTTGGTGACCAGCTCGGAGATCAGCAGGATCAAGGTGTCGGCGAGCGGTTCGTCGTCCCCTATGCCCGATCCGACGAGTCGTGAACGAGCCCATCTACGGGCCCGGCTCACCTCCGCGGGATCGGGCCCGACCTCCAACTGAACCTGAAGCACCTGCACCGCTCACACCATCCGAACCGGCGGACACATCGCCTCGCGCCTCGACAGGGTCCTCGTCCAGGTCACCGAACGTGACTCTCTTACGAGACAGCATGGTTGACGTACAGTCACCGCAACAAGCGCTTCGGGCATATTCCAGCGCGAAGGAGTACCCGTGGTGCATACTGTGCGACGCACGCTGCGGGGAGTCGAACAGAGGCTCGCGACCCGTCCCCCAGGGGGACGAGCGGCGCACATTCCCGGGCTCGGAGCCGCCGCACCGGCAACACCGTGACCGCCCCGCCTCGGAACCACTCGCATCTGACGGAGCGTACCGGAGGCCGGGCCTCGCAACGGGCCGTGACGAGACCCCCGAAGGACACAACCCGGTATCGACGCTGGGTGACGCATCACGGCGGCGCGGCGAGCGCCTCCGCCTGGATGTCCGCCGCCTCTTCGGCGGTCGGCCACAACTGCGCCCGGACCCACGCCCGCTTGAGATGCAGATGGATGCCGGCCTCCCAGGTGAACCCCATGCCGCCGTGCACCTGGATGCAGTCACGGGCGTTGCGCACGGCGGCGTCGTCCGCGAGGAGTTTGGCCCCGGCGATCTCCGTCCGGTCCCCGGTGACGGCGGCCGCGTAGACGGCACTGCGCGCGAGTTCCGTACGCAGAAGCATCTGGGCACACAGATGCTTGACTGCCTGAAAGCTCCCGACCGGCCGGCCGAACTGCTCGCGCTGCGTGGCGTGTCGCACGGCACGGTCGGTGGTGCACGCGGCGCTGCCGAGCTGTTCGGCGGCCGAGAGGAGCGCGGCCACACCATCGTGTGCGCCCTCGGCGGAGGCGGGCCGGGGCACGCGGTGCAGCGGGGTGAGCGGATCGACCGACCGCAGCGGTACGGCTCCGGTGGCGTCCCCGAGCACCTGGTCGGCCGCGTCCAGCCACGGGACGAGGACCCCGTCCACCCGGGTCACGACCGTCTCGCCGGCCGCGGCGCCCTCCACGCTTCCGGCGGCGAGGTGGGTGGCGACGAGCGGGCCGGGCAACAGGACCCGGCCGGCCTCCTCGAAGACGAGGACCGCCTCGGGAAGTCCGCCACCGGCGCCGCCCTCCTTCTCGTCCAGCCGCAGCGAGAAGAATCCGGCCCGCCCGAGCTCCCGCCACAGCGCGCGGTCCAGCCGGGGTGCGGGCCCCGGGTCGCCGGGCCCCGGGTCACCGGGCAGCAGGCGGGACAGCACCTCCCGTACGCCCGACCGCAACGCCCGCTGTTCGGAGGTGAGTTGGAAGTCCACCGTTCACAGGCCCTTCGGCAGGCCGAGGATGCGCTCGGCGATGATGTTCTGCTGGATCTGGGAGGTGCCCGCGGCGATCGTGTACGACAGCGACGAGAGCCGCTCGGGCGTCCACGCCCGGGACAGGTCCAGGCTGTCCGGACCGAGCACGTCGGCCGCCGCCTCGTAGAGCTCCTGACGCGCGTGGGAGTAGCGCAACTTGAAGACGGACCCACCGACGCCCGGCACGCCCCCCGTCGCCTGGGACTCGCTCACGTTCCACTGGATCAGCCGCCACAGCGCGCCGAACTCGGCGTGCAGGCGGCCCAGCCGGCGGCGCAGGGCCGGGTCGTCCCAGCGGCCGTTCGCGCGGGCCGCCCCGGCCAGTTCGCCGAGCGTGCGGCGGCAGGCCACGACCTCGCCGACGAAGGCGGTGCCGCGCTCGAAGGACAGGGTGACCATCGTGACCCGCCAGCCGTCGTTCTCCTCGCCGATCCGGTTCCCGACGGGCACCCTGACCTCGTCGAGGAACACCTCGGCGAACTCGGCCGACCCCGCGAGGGTGCGCAGCGGCCGTACGGTGATTCCGGGCGCGTCCATGGGCATGGCGAGCCAGGAGATCCCCCGGTGCTTGGGGGTGGCGGGGCCGGTGCGGACGAGCAGCTCGCACCAGTCGGCGACCTCGGCGTGCGACGTCCAGATCTTGGAGCCGGTGACGACGTAACTGTCGCCGTCGCGGACGGCCTTCGTCCGCAGGGACGCGAGGTCGGACCCGGCGTCCGGCTCGCTGAAGCCCTGGCACCAGATCTCGTCGCCGCGCAGGATCGGCGGCAGCCATCGCTGCCGCTGCTCGGCCGTGCCCTCCGCCGCGATCGTCGGTCCCGCGTGCAGCAGACCCACGAAGTTCGCGCCCACGTAGGGCGCCCCGGCGCGTTCCGTCTCCTCCAGGAAGATCAGCCGCCGCGTCGGGGCCGCGTCCCAGTGCACCTCGCCGTAGCCCGCGTCGTACAGCATCCGCCGCCAGGCGGTGTCGTACGCCCGCCGTCCCGGCCAGTCGTCCGGGGACGGCGCGGGCTCCAGGGTGGGCAGCGAGGCGGCGAGCCAGTCACGCAGCCGGGTCCGGAACGCCTCCTCCTCCGCCGTGTACGTGAGGTCCATCAGTCGAGGTCCAGGCCCAGCATCCGGATCGCGTTGCCCCGCATCAGCTTGTGGATCGTCTCGTCGTCGAGGCCCTTGACGTGGTCGAGCGCGACTTCCTTGGTGTGCGGGAAGGTCGAGTCGACGTGCGGATAGTCGGTCTCGAAGGTGGCGTTGTCCCGGCCGACGACGTCGAGCGAGGCGATGCCGTGCTTGTCGCGGAAGAAGCAGCAGAACATCTGCCGGTAGTAGTAGGTCGAGGGCGGCTCGGGGATCAGATCGCGCACCCCGCCCCACGCCCGGTGCTCCTCCCACACGTCGTCCGCACGCTCCAGCGCGTAGGGGATCCAGCCCATCTGGCCCTCGCTGTACGCCAGCTTCAGCCGGGGGAACTTCACCAGCACGCCGCTGAAGAGGAAGTCCATCATCGAGGCCATGGCGTTGTTGAAGCTGAGCGAGGCCTGCACGGCGGGCGGTGCGTCGGGGGACGCGGCCGGCATCTGCGAGGACGAGCCGATGTGCATGTTCACGACCGTCCCGGTCTCCTGGCAGACCGCGAAGAACGGGTCCCAGTACCCGGAGTGGATCGAGGGCAGCCCGAGGTGGGTCGGGATCTCGGAGAACGTCACGGCCCGTACGCCCCGCGCCGCGTTGCGCCTGATCTCGGCGACGGCGAGCTCGATGTCCCACAGCGGGATGATGCACAGCGGGATCAGCCGGCCGCCGCTGTCGCCGCACCACTCCTCCACCATCCAGTCGTTGTAGGCGCGCACGCAGGCGAGGGCCACCTCCTTGTCGTGCGCCTCCGCGAACGTCTGCCCGCAGAACCGGGGGAAGGTGGGGAAGCAGAGCGAGGCCTCGACATGGTTGAGGTCCATGTCCTTCAGGCGTTCCTTGGGGTCCCAGCAGCCGGGGCGCATCTCGGCGCGGGTGATGCCTTCGAGGGTCATTTCGTCGCGGTCGAAGCCGACCGCCGCGATGTTCCGCTTGTACGGGAACTTCAGGTCCTCGTAGATCCACCAGTCGGTCGGCGGACCGTCCGGGTCCATGGTGATCCGGTACTTGCCGGCGACGTAGGCCAGTTCGCCGATGCCCGCGGTGAGCGGCTTGGGACCCCTGTCGCGGTACTTCGCGGGGAGCCAGGTCTCGAAGAGGTGTGCCGGTTCGATCACATGGTCGTCGACGCTGACGATCCGAGGAAGTTCAGCCATGGTGTCCCCTCCGCCGTGCCCGGGAGAAAGCCGTATCCGATGCCGTATCTGATGACCCGTCAGAAAGCAGGCTAGCCCCGCACCCCTGGACCGACAAGGCGGAGAGCTCTACGCTCTCGCCACTGTCTGACTACCCGTCAGGTCTGGAGGCGTACGGCCCCATGAACGAGACCGCGCACGCTCTCGCCGCATCCCGCACCCTGTGGGACCTCCTGCGGCGAAGGGCCGCACTCACCCCTGACCGGCCGGTGCTGATCCAGGGCGACCGCACCCTGACCTTCGGCGAACTGCGCGACCGGGCCGAGCGGGTCGCGGCCGGACTGTCCGAGCGCGGGGTGCGGCCCGGCACCGTGGTCGCCTGGCAGCTCCCCACCCGGATCGAGACGGTGCTGCTGTCCATGGCGCTGGCCCGGCTCGGCGCCGTTCAGTCGCCCGTGATCCCCTTCTACCGGGACCGGGAGGTCGCCTTCGCGCTGCACGCGGCCGAGGCGGAGCACTTCGCCGTGCCGGGGCGGTGGCGGGGGTTCGACCACACCACGATGGCGGAGCGGATCGGGGCCCGCGGAGTCTTCGAGGCCTACGGCACCCTGCCCGACGGCGACCCCTCCGTGCTGCCGCCGCCCCCGGCCGAGGGCGGTGACGTGCGCTGGATCTACTGGACCTCCGGGACCACGTCCGACCCCAAGGGCGTGCTGCACACGGACCGTTCACTGATCGCGGGCGGCTCCTGTCTCGCCCACGCGCTGCATCTGAGCGAGGACGACGTCGGCTCGATCGCCTTCCCCTTCGCGCACATCGGCGGCGCGGACTACCTGGTGATGCTGCTGCTGTACGGCTTCCCCGCGGTGCTCTTCGAGACGTTCGCCCTGCCCGGCGCCCTGGACGACTACCGCAAGCACGGTGTGACGACGGCGGGCGGCTCGACGGCGTTCTACTCGATGTTCCTCGCCGAACAGCGCAAGCAGCCGGGCGAGAAGCTCATCCCCACCCTGCGGCTGCTGGCCGGCGGCGGTGCGCCGAAGCCGCCCGAGCTGTACCACGCGGTCGTCCGCGAGATGGGCTGCCGGCTCACCCACGGCTACGGCATGACCGAGGTGCCGATGATCACCATGGGCTCGCCCGACGACACCGACGAGAACCTCGCCACCACCGAGGGCCGGCCGCCGGAGGGCATGGAGATCCGCATTGTCGACGGCGAGGTGCGGCTGCGCGGCGAGGCGGTCTGTCAGGGATATCTGGACCCGGCGCAGACCGCACAGGTCTTCGACGCCGACGGTTTCCTGATCACCGGGGACCTCGGCCGGCTCACCGACAGCGGCCATCTGGTGCTCACCGGACGGCTGAAGGACGTCATCATCCGCAAGGGCGAGAACATCTCGGCCCAGGAGATCGAGGACCTGCTGCACGGGCATCCGGGGGTGGCCGACGCGGCGGTGATCGGGCTGCCCGACGCGGACCGCGGCGAGCGGGTGTGCGCGGTCGTGGAACAGGCTGCGGGCGCACCGGAGCTGACGCTGGCCGCGGTGACGTCGTATCTGCGGGGGGAGGGCCTGTCCACGTACAAACTGCCCGAGCAGTTGGAGGTGGTGAGCGCCCTCCCCCGGAACGAGACCCTGCGCAAGGTGCTCAAGTACAAGCTCAGGGAACGGTACGCGTGAAGGGACCGAGGCGGGTCCGGGGGGCGGAGATCCCCTACGGGTGCTCCGGCGTGACGTAGTACGCCGCGAACGCCGTGAGGATCTCCTCCTCGCTGATCCGCCCGTCCGCGTCCGCGTCCAGCGCGGCCGCCGCCTGCGAGGCGCGCGACTCGTCCACACCCAGCACCCGCATCACCCGCTCCGCCGCGGACGGGGTGACCCCCTGCCCGTCCTCGTCGGCGATGGCGATCACGGCGTGCAGGAACGGGCGGGCGATCTCCGCGAACCGCTGCGGATTGTCACGCAGTCTCTTCACCGCTCCGGTGATGAACTCCTGGCGGGTGACCCGCTGGTCCCCGTCCACATCGGCAATTCCCGCCATTCCCTGCCAGAACGCCTCGGCGCCGCTGTACAAGGCCTGACCCTTGTCCGAGCGTGCCTTGGTGGAGAACTCGGCGAGAAGCCGTGCGGCCGCCCCGCTGAAGTCCTCACGGTCGATATAGCCGTTGCCGTCCTGGTCGAAGGCGGCGAAGCGAGACGCGATCTTGCGCTCGTACTCTGCGCTGTCCATGCGGGGAGAGTACGGCCCCGACGGCTGCCGCGTGCACGTACTGAGCCAATTACGTGGAAGCGACATGCGGAAGGACCCCGGGTGAAGCCGTCGGCAAAGGGTCAGGCGGAGAGGGGTGCGGCCTTCTCGTCGGTGGCCGCTTCGGTGTCCTCGTACACGTCGAAGAGCCGGCGCACGCCGAGAGCGGCCAGCACGCGATTGACGTGCGAACCCTCCTCCGCGCCGCGGGCCGGCAGTATCAACCGCAGCCGGCCGCGACAGGAGTGCAGCAGCCGGCGGGAGGCGATCAGTACGCCCACACCGCTCGAATCGCAGAACTGCACGCCCGAGAGATCCAGCACCACGTCCCGGTGCCCCTCGGCCACCGCCTCGTGCACATGCTGACGGACCACCGGTGAGGACACGAGATCGAGCTCCCCGCTGACGTGCAGCACGGTCCACGCGCCCTGCCGGTCCTCGTCCACCTTCAGCATCACCATCGGAGCCTCTCCTGGTGTCCTTGCGTCTGTACCGCGGGTACCGGAATCTGAGCTTCCTGTCCGCCTTCCCAACGGCCATGGCCCGAAACACCGAGGTTGCGGCAGTTCCACGATGGTGTCAGTCCCTACCATCCGGGGACCCCCTCGGGGGCGCACTTGACGCAAAGGGGCGTGCGTCCTCGTGCAGGCGCATTACATTCGAAGAGGCGACAGGCACAGGGGCAGTGCGCAGGGGCGAGGCTTGGGGGCCGCATGGCAAAGGACACACCGCCGCGCTGGGACCGCAGGATGCAGCAGCGGCTCGCGCGCGGCGAGGCCGCCGCGCTCGGTGAGCTCTACGACAGGTTCGCCTCGCTCGTGCACATGCTCGCCCACCGGGTGCTGGACGACGACACCGCCGCCGACCAGGTGACCCGCGAGGTCTTCGGCTACATCTGGGAGAACCCGGAGGCCTACGACCCCAAGCAGGGCTCCCTGCGCTCCTGGGTGGCCAAGCTCACCAACAGCCAGGCCGTCCACCGGCTGCGCCGGACCGAGGCGGCCGCGCTGGCGAACGCCGGCGAGGGCTCCACCGAGGAACTGGAGCAGAAGGTGCGCCGGGCGGCCGTGGCAGCCCGCGCGGACTACATCGTCACCTCCATGCCCGCCCCGCTGCGCGCGGCGCTGGAGCTGGCGTACTTCCAGCGCAGGGACTACCGGCAGACGGCCGCCGACCTCGGGGTCACCGAGGACGAGGCCCGGCGCCGGCTGCGGCTCGGCCTGCAACTGCTCTCCACCGCCCACACCCGCCCGCTGGAGGGCTCGTCCCCGCCCGGATACGGACGCTCCCTGTGAGCGGGCCCCTGGACGGCGGCCACGGCGATGACGACGACGCACGCGACGAGGTGCGGGGCGCTCCCCGCATACCCGGGCCCCGGGCGGCGGCGGACGACCTCGCGGCACGGGATCTGACGGTGCCGCCGCCCCAGGAGGACGCCCGGCCCGCACCTCCCCCACAGACCGGGGACCCCGGGCGGACGACGGAGGAGCGGCTGTCCCACAGCGTGCTCAAGTCCCTGCTCGGCGCCTGGGCACTGTCCGCCTGCTCCTCGGAGGAGACCGCGGCCGTCGAGGAGCACCTCGGCGACTGCGCCCCCTGCGCGGAGGAGGCGCTGCGACTGCGGGACGCCGTCGGACTGCTGCACACCGACCGCGATCTCGATCTCGACCCGCTGCTGCGGTTCCGGGTGCTGGAGAACTGCCTGGGCCGCAGGCCCGCCCGTATCCCCGTGCCCGTGTGGGCCAACCCGTACGACGCCGAGACCGCCCGGCTGGACGCCCTGCTGCGGGACATCGGCGAATCCGAGTGGCATGCGCCGGTCCGGCTCAAATGGTTCGAGGGCGAGAGCGCGGCGAGCCGGCGGACGACCGTCGCCGGGGTCATCGGGCATCTGATGACGGTCGACGGCCTGGTCGCGGGCGCCCTCGGTCTGGACGATCCGCTCGGGCGGACACCGGCCGGCGGGCCGACCGAGCGCACGGAGGCGTTCTGGGGCGCGGACGAACCGGCCACCCGCGCCGTCCACGAGCCCTGGCGCGACCAGAGCCACACCCTGATCCGCACGGTGTCCTTCGCGGGCCGCGGGGTGGCCGAACTGTCCGTGTCGTACGGGGACTTCGCGCTGCCGCTGCGGGACTCCCTCCTCGACCGCGCCTTCGAGTGCTGGATACACGCCGACGACATCGCGGACGCGGTGGACTATCCGTACGACCCGCCGAGCGGATCCCATCTGAACCGGATGATCGACCTCGCGGCCCGGATGCTGCCCGCGGCGCTCGCCGGCCGCAGACGTGCCGGTCTCGCCGGGCCGGCCAGGCATCTGGTCGCGGCCGGGGCCCCGGGACGTTCACTGCATCTGGAGGTCGAGGGCGCCGGCGGCGGGAACTGGTACATCGCCCTGGACTCCCCCGCCGCCGTCGGCTCACCCGATCAAGCGGTGGCGCAAGTCGCGCTCGACGGCGTGGAGTTCTGCAGACTGGTGGCCGGTCATGTGCCACCGGAGGAAGCCGCCGCGGGGCAGGACGGCGACCGCGAGGCGATCAGGGACGTCCTGTTCGCCGCCGCCTCGCT
Organism: Streptomyces sp. CA-251247; assembly: GCF_050952975.1. NCBI lineage: Bacteria > Bacillati > Actinomycetota > Actinomycetes > Kitasatosporales > Streptomycetaceae > Streptomyces > Streptomyces sp. CA-251247. The sequence continues at coordinate 3,646,321 of NZ_CP191861.1, forward strand.
GAGCAGACTCTGAGTGCTGGGCGCACCCCGAGGTACAGACGGGCAGGGCGGAGTCCTACTCCCCGCCCACCATCAGGTTCGGATCCCCGCCCCTGCCCTGCGGCTTGAGCTCGATCTGGATCGTGTGTGTGGTGTCGCGCGCCGCCGATCCGCCGCCCCCCGCGGTGAGCACGCCGATCCGCAGCTCCGCGCGGCCACTGCCCTCGCGCCGCACCTGCACCGCGAACTCCAGGTTCACCTTCTCCACACTGAACTTGAGATCGCGGCCCTCGCCCGCGAGCTGCGCCTGCTCCAGCTCGTCCCGGACCTGGCCGATCACCTCGGCGAGGCCCACCACCGCGCCTTCGTCACGCTCAGCCATCGCGCACCCCGTTCCCTGTAGTTATCGTTGAGCAGTATGAGGGAGCCGTTGCGTACGTCCAACTCATCGTCGCAAGAGGAAAGTTGGCGGGTCTGCCTGTTCCGTACGCAGAACCGTTCCGGACGTCCGCTGGGTGCGGGGGTGCTGCTCCCCGGGGGACTGGTGCTGACCTGCGCCCACACCGTGCTGTCCCGGCCCGGCCTCGACGGCAGGCGCATCCCCTTCGACACGGTGTACGTCGACGTGCCGGCCGCCCCGGGACCGGAGCCCGAACCGCTGCGGGCCCGGGTGCTCCAGGAGTATCTGGTCGAGCCCACCACCGAGTTCGCCGGCGATCTCGCGCTGCTCAAGCTCGACCACGAGCCGGCCGTGCCGCATGCGGTGCTGCACCGACAGGTGCCGGGGCCCGGCAACCCCGTCCATCTGACCGGCTATCCGGAGGACCTGCCGGGCGGCGAGCATCTGACCGCGCGGCTGATGGGGCGCGGCGGCCCCGGCCACCGGGCGGAGTGGGTGCAGCTCGACCCCGAGGGCGCGCCCTACACCGTCCGCCACGGCTACAGCGGCAGCGGTGTCGTCCACAGCGGGTCGCGGCGCCTCCTCGGCATCCTGGCCCATCAGTTCGGCACACCCAAGGCCCCGGTCCGCCGCGAGCACGCGTACATGATCCCGACCGAGACGGTGCTCAAGCATCTGCCGCTGGAGCGGCTGGGGATCACCGTCACCGGGCCCAAGGCCGTCTCGGCCGGTGTCGCGGTTGCGCCCGAACGGACCGCGTCCGGCCGGGTGCCGGGGCTGCACCGCAGGATGACGCACTGGCTGGACGGCGCACCGGACACGGACCCGGTCGAGGTGCTGTTCGCGGGCGAGGGCGAGCAGGCGCTGCTGTTCACCATCCGCAGCGCCCTCACCCTCGCCGACCGGGAGCAGAGCCCGCCGTCCGCCTCCGGGAGCACGGCGGGCGAACCGCAGATCGGCGGCATCGACATTGCGGTGGATGCCACCAACCGCACGGCCGACGAGCTCGCCGGGCTGACGGCCGAACGCATCGGCCTCGACAGGGCGCCGTCCTCGGGCGGCCCCCGTACCGCGCTGCTGGAGCGCATCGCCGAGGAGAGCCCGCCGCTGAGCACCGCGTTCCTGGCCGTCGACCGCTCGGCGTCGGCGGACGAGGAGATGGTGGCGCTGCTGCGCGCCGTGCTCGCCCGGGACGACAGCCGGCTGCTCCTCGTCTTCAGCGATCCGCAGTCCCCGCTGCTGGAGCGGGTGCGCGATGAGCTGCTGGAGTCGGGCTGGCCCGGCACCCGCGTCGAGCGGCTGGCGGTCCGGCTGACCCGGCTGGCCGAGACCGAGCAGCGCCTACGGCACCTGCCGCCGTCCGCCGCGCTGCCCCGCCCGCGGCCTCCCGAGGAACAGTCACGGCGGCTGCGCGACGAACTGCGGCGGCTGCGCGAAGGCGGCCCGCTGCACGGCACGAAGGCCCTCCCGCAGGCGCTGTTCCAGCTCACCGTCGCCGTCGAGACCGCGCTGCTGGAGGCGGAGAACGCCGAGGCGGTGCTCGCCGGGCCGCAGGGGCCGCGGGACTTCGCCGTGGAGCTCCCCGGCGACGGGCTGACCGATCTGCCGTCCGTGGCCGTGCGCGACCCGGACGCGCTCGTCATCGGGTCCACCGGACACCATCTGACGGGCGGCGACCGGCTGCACCAGCAGTACGAGGTCGTGGGCCCGCTCGGGCAGGGCAGCCACGGCCAGGTCTATCTGGCCCGCGATCTGCTGCTGGACAACCGCCCGGTGGCACTGAAGGGCATCCTCGACCCGGGCAATCCCCTCGCGGTGCTCCAGGCGCACCGTGAGCGGCTGCGGCTGGTCAGCCTCAACCATCCGTCGGTCATCCGGGTGGTCAACTACGCCCGGCATCCGTCGACCTCGGCGGAGTTCATCGTGATGGAGTTCGCCGACGGCGCTCCGCTGGACTGGGTCGCGGCGCGCATCGCCCAGCACGATCCGCCGTTCTCCGGGCCCCGGCTGCGGGAGTTCATCGTCGTCTACGGGCTTCAGATCCTGGACGCGCTCAGCTACCTCCACGACCAGGAGGGCCTCGTCTACGGGGACCTCTCGCTCACGAACGTGCTGCACTGCGGCAACGGCATCAAGCTCATCGACGTCGCCGGCGTCCGCAAGCCGGGCGATCCGGGTCCCGTCAGCCACCGGCCGCCGGAGACCGGCCCCGGCGGGGAGATGACCACCGCGGGCGATCTGTACGGCGTCGGCGCCGTGCTCGGCGAACTGCTCGCGAAGGCCCCGGCGCCCCCCGCCGACCTCGGCACGGAGTCGCTGGAACGGGCCCTGCGCCGCGCGGTGGCACCCGACCCCAAGCGCCGCTACGCGTCCGCCGACGAGATGTCCCTCCAACTGCGCGGGGTGCTCCGCGAGTTGCGCTCGCTGCGGCTCGGCGAGGAGACGTTCGAGCCCTCGCCGCTGTTCGACCCGGCGGCCTCGGCACTGGACGGCCAGTTGGGCAAGGCGCCACCGCTCGTGCGCTGGCGCTCCGGCAGCGGCCTCGCCCTGCCGCTCGGCTCGGGGGTGCCGGGCCCCGCCGAGGTCGCGGTCGCGCTCCCGGTGCCGAAGGCGGACCGCGAGGACCCCAACTGGAAGGAGCTCCAGCGCACCTCGTACGCCGACCCGGCCGGTCTGCTCCAGCTCAGCGACGAATGGCTGGGCTCGCCCGAACTGCATCTGCTGCGCTGCCGGCTGCATCTGGAGCTCGCCCGCGACCAGGTGCGGCAGCCCGACAAGCATCTGGTCGCCGCCGGGATGGAACTGGAGCGGGCGCGCCGGCTGCTCGGCGACCGCGCCCGGTTCGACTGGCGCCTGGACTGGCACCAGGGCCTGAACGAACTCGCGCACGGCCGGCTGCGCCAGGCCCTGAACTGCTTCGAGGAGGTCTACAGCGCGATCCCCGGCGAGTACGCGCCCAAACTCGCCCTCGGCTACTGCCACGAGAAGCTCGCCGACCTGTGGCGGTCCGCCGAACCGCGCACCGCCGAGCACGAGGAGCACCGCGACCACCACGAAGAGCAGGCCATGCGGTTCTACGACGCGGTCTGGCGGCGCAACCACGCGCTCGGCAGCGCCGCGTTCGGCCTGGCCCGCATCCATCTCGCGCGCCGCAGCCCCGACCGCGCCCTGGCCTCGCTGGACGGTGTGCCCCCGGACTCCCGGCATCGCACGGCGGCCCGCACCGCGATGGTCCGCATCCACGCGAGCCTGCCCGCGGACGGCTCCGCGCCGAGCACGGCGTCCGCGGTGCGGGCGTACGCCGCCCTGCGCCGGCTGGTCAGTCACGAGGGACTCACCGACAGGCAGGCCTACGAACGGCTCACCGCGGAACTGCTGGAGCTGCTGCTCGAACTCGTCCGTGGCGCACGGGAGAAGGGCATGGCCGCGGACCCGCTGACGGAGCTGCGGTCCGCGCTGCCCGCCGCGGCGTCGGTCCCGGCAGGCGAACGGGAACTGCGCGAGCAGCTGTCCGCCTGTTACCGCCGGCTCGCCAAACAGGTGCCCCGCACCGACGACCCGGAGGACGCGGCGCTCGCCGAGGCGCTGCTGGACAACGCGTACCGCACCCGGCCGCTGGGCGTGCGCCACCAGCGGGACCGGCGCACCCGTGAACGCGCCCGCCGGTCCGCCGGTGACTGGCTCCCCCAGGTCGTGCGGCGGCCCCGGACGTCCGGGGAGGAGGCATGACCGCGCTGCGCCCGCCCGAGACCGCCGACGAGGCGCCCGCCCGGTCGCGGCCGGGCAGTTGGCGGGCCGTGGTGCGGCTGCGCGCGGCAGAGGCCCGGCTGCGGCCGGCTGCCGCGCGTGGTCTGCACGCGCTGCGGCGGTTGTTCCCCGAGTTGTGGCTGCGGGCGTCGGGACGGGCCGGCGGCGGCACTCCCACCGCCGGGTTCCTGCGCCGGCGGATGGTGGTGCTGCCCGCGCTCGCCGTGATCGCCCTCGCGCTCTCGGGAGCCGCGTACACCGACATCCACGACCGTACGGAACGCCTGCGGGACCGGTGCGCACCGGCGCTGGTGGACCTGGCCCGCGCCCGCACCTCGCTCGAACTGGCCCAGGCGCAGGCCAGTACCCGGCTGAACACCGGTGACCGGCCCGGCATGGTCGCGCTCGGCGAGACCTACCGCTCCCGGCTCACGGAAGCCACCCAGAGCCTCGGCCGCGTCGCGCAGTCCGGCGCCCTGCGCAAGGCGCAGGAGCAGGAGCTGCGGGTGGTGTCGGGCCTGGTCGTCGGGTACGGCGACAAGATCGCCTGGGCCGAGCGGCACCGCGCAACGCCCGTGCTGCGCAAGGCCGGTGTCGCCTACGCCGACGACATGCTCCGCGGACGCGTGGGCACGGTGTCCGACAGTGACGAGATGCCGCCCACCTCCATCCTCGACCGCATCGCCGGACTGGAGAGGGACCTGCACCGCGAGAACGGCGATCTGGCGGCCTGGAGCCCGCTGACCCTGACGGCCGCGGCCGCGGCGGCCCTTGCCACCGCCCTCTTCGCGTTCGTCCTCGTCGGCACCTCGGTCTTCCTGCGCGACCGGCTGCGGCTGGTCAGCGTGCAGCTCGCGGCGGCCGCGGTGCCCGTCCTGGTCACTCCGGTCCTGCTCGCCGCGGCCGGGGCAGAGGAACACGGCGCGCAGGTCCAGGTGCGCACGGACCTCGGCGTACTGGAGCGGGTCACGGCCGGCCGTGAGGCGCCGCGCCTGATCGAGGCCACCGCACACCGGACGGACACGGTGATGCGCGGCGCCACCCCCGACACCTGGTCGCTGACGGCGGGCATCGCGTCCGCCGCCGCCGGGACCGGAGCGCTGGCCTGCGGTGTGACGCTCTACCTCTACGTCCGGCCCTATCCTCCCGCCCGCCCCCGACGGAAGTACCCGGACGCATGAAGCGCTTGAGGGCCCTGTTCGCCTGCATCCTTCTGACCGCGGCGGCGCTGACCGCGGGCGGCTGCTCCGACCCGGCCGAGAAACGCACCCTCGTCATCCTCGGCGCGTGGACCGACGGCGAGGAGAAGCCGTTCGTCGAGGTCCTGCGGAGCATCGGGAAGCGGACGGGTCTCACCTACGTCTACAAGGGCACCCGGTCGCTGCGCGAGACACTCGTCGCCCAGCTCCAGGCGGGCGCTCCACCGGACATGGCGATCCTCAACAGCCCGGGGGACGCGGCCGAGTTCGCCCTCGCCGGGGACGCGTACCCGCTGCCGGAGAAGGTGTCGGGCGCCGCGGTCCCGCCGTGGGCACCGACGGTCACCGTCGAGAACGAGCAGGGCGAGGCCCGTACCCACGCCTACTGGGCGCCCGTCAGGGTCGATCTCAAGTCCCTGGTGTGGAGCCGCGGGAAGCCGGCCGGCCAGGCGACCAGCGAACGCCCCTGGTGCCTGGGGCTGGGCTCCGGGGCGACGTCGGGCTGGCCGGGCACCGACTGGATCGAGGACCTGCTGCTCCAGCAGATGGGCGACACGGAGTACGAGCGGTGGGCGACCGGCGGGATGGAGTGGAAGGAGACCGCACCGGCCTGGCGGAAGTGGGCCGAGTTGATCGCGGACGGCAAGGGGGACCTCGGCACGGAGGGGCTCAACTCCTCCTTCGAACGGCTTCCCGACGGCCGACGCGGGCTGCTGAAGAGCGGCCGGTGCGACTACGAGCACCAGGGGTCGTTCATCCGCCGCCACTACGACGACGAGGTGCCGCCGGTTCTGCCCACCCCGACCGCCCGCTTCCTCGGCCTGAAGTCGGCGGAGGCAGACGGCGCGTACGAGGTCTCGGGCGACATGGCGGCCGTCTTCCGGCCCAGCGCGGCCGCCTGGGACCTGCTGGGGCGGCTCACCTCCCGCCAGGCCCGTGAGGACTGGGTGAAGGCCGCGCCGGCGGGCGAGCGTCCGTTCTTTCCCGGGACGCCCGTCGGCGGCACCCCGCAGTCCGGAAGCACCCTGGCGGTCCAGAAGCTGATCGACGGCTCGCGCCAGATCTGCATGGACGCCTCGGACGCCATGCCGCCGACGCTGCGGGACGCGTTCTACCGCGCCGTCCTGGAGTTCCTCGGCGCCGGGGACAAGGAGAAGGTCCTGCCGGGGCTGCTGGACCAGTTGGAGGCGGAGCGGAAGCTCCAGGAGAAGGAGAACGCCTTCGTCCTGGACGACCTCTGCGACAGCCCGGCGGCGGCACCGTAGCGCCGGGCCGCCCCGGGCTCGGAGTTCAGGGCACAGCGGTCAGCGGTCAGCGGTCAGCGGTCAGCGGTCAGGCGAAGACGACGGTACGGCGGCCGTTGAGCAGGATGCGGTGTTCGGCGTGCCACTTCACCGCGCGGGCCAGCGCCTGGCACTCCACGTCGCGTCCGATCGCCACCAGCTGCTCCGGGGTGACCTCGTGGCCGACCCGCTCGACCTCCTGCTCGATGATCGGGCCCTCGTCGAGGTCGGCCGTCACATAGTGCGCGGTCGCACCGATCAGCTTCACACCGCGCGCATGCGCCTGGTGGTAGGGCTTGGCGCCCTTGAAGCTCGGCAGGAAGGAGTGGTGGATGTTGATGATCCGGCCGCTGAGCTGCTTGCACAGATCGTCCGAGAGCACCTGCATGTAGCGGGCGAGCACGACCAGCTCGACGTTCTCGGCGTGCACCAGGGTGAGCAGCTGCGTCTCGGCGGCGGCCTTGTTGTCCTTGGTGACCGGAATGTGGTGGAACGGCACGTCGTAGGAGGCGACGAGTTCGGCGAAGTCCGTGTGGTTGGACACAACCGCGGCGATCTCGACCGGCAGCGCGCCGATCCGGGAGCGGAAGAGAAGATCATTGAGGCAGTGGCCGAACTTGCTGACCATCAGGACGATCCGCATGCGCTCCTCGGCGAGATGGATCTCCCAGTCCATCTGGAAGGCATCACCGACGGCGGCGAAACTGGCGCGCAGCTTCTCCACGGTCACCGGCGCCTCGGCCGAGAAGTGGACCCTCATGAAGAACAGACCCGTGTCCCGGTCCCCGAACTGCTGACTGTCCTCGATGTTGCAGCCCGTGATGAAGAGATAGCTCGACACGGCGTGCACGATGCCCTGTTTGTCGGGGCAGGAGAGCGTCAGGACGTACTGGTCGGTCATCCTCGTAGGGTGCCATATCCGCCACACCGCACCGGACGCCGTCCGTCAGACGGACCGGCCGGAGCACGCTAGGGTCTTTCGTTTGGATCAGGCCGGGTCAGTGAGCGGGGTCTGGTGCGTGCGATCGCAAGGCGAAGGAAGGAGCCGACGCGGAGCGTCGGCGACTGACGACAACGCGGCGAGCGTGCGTGCCAGGGCACGCGAGCCCGGCAAGATCCGAACGACAGGCCCTGGACGACTCAGGCCGACCGGGTCATGATGCGCAGCACGTCCAGCGAGCGCGGCGGTGCGTCCGGGTCCTCGCCGTCGTTGGCGGCCAGCCGTACGTGCGCGTCACGGGCGGCACGGACCGCCTCCGGCCAGCCGTGGTGCTGCATGTAGGCGGAGACGGCGGCGTCCGCACCCACCTGGTGCATGATGCGCAGCACCCGCAGGACGGCGACGTCGACGAGGGCCGCTTCGTTGGAGTCGCGGAAGATCGTGCCGACGTATCTCTCGGCGGACCAGTTGTCCAGCCAGGTGTCCTCGACCAGCCGGTAGACGGCGTCGGTGACATCGCCGTACCCCTCCCGGCCGGCCAGCCAGGTCTCCTGATGGAAGACGGGGTCGGAGAGCATGTGCAGCGCCGAGCGCACATTGCTGCGCCAACGCCACCAGGGCATGTCAGTAGGGGGCATGTCGCCCATGGTGGAGGAGCGACGCCCGCGACGGGAAGAGGGGACAGGACCTTGCTGCACGCCTTCGATCGTACGTTCCTTTCTCCGCCCCGCCGACAGGCCCCTGCAATTCACTTTCCGGTCACCCGCCGTTGAGCAATGCACACTGCTCCGTTACCCGGGAGACGGAAATGTGACGCAGCATGACCGGTTGGCGACGTTCCTCCTCCCCCCGCCCCTCATGGACCTCACGGGTTCGCGCCGTACGCATACCTGCGGTGGCAGTGGTGGCCGGAACGTTGCTGGTCACCGGGTGCGGCGTGCTCCCTGGAAGCACGGGGGGCTCCAGGGAGCCCGTCACGGTGATGACCTTCGCGCCGCAGGACACCAAGGCCACCAACATGCCCGGCATGCCCGCCATGGCGAAGGCGTACGCCCGCTGGGTCAACTCCCACGGCGGCATCGACGGCCACGAGCTGCGCATCATCTCCTGCAACGAGCAGAACACCTCCACCGGCGCGGCCACCTGCGCCCGGCGCGCGGCCAAGGAGGGCGTGGACGCCGTCGTCGGCTCCTACAGCCAGCACGGCGACGCCTTCATGGCCCCGCTGGAGGCCGCCCGCATCCCCTTCATCGGCGGCTTCGGGATATCGGAGGAGGAGTTCACCAGCTACCTCTCCTACCCCGTCAACGGCGGTCAGGCCGCTCTGCTGGCGGGCCAGGGTCTGCAGCTCGCGGACGTGTGCCGCCGGGTCGCCCTGGTGCGGCCCAACTCGCTGGCCGGCGACGAACTGCCCGAGCTCCTGAACGCCGGCCTCGCCGGGTCCAGCCGCCGCGCCTCGACCGACATCCTGGCGGCGGAGGACGCGACCGACTACACCCCGCAGGCCGAACAGGCCCGCACGAAGGCGGGCGCCGGAGCGGCGACGGACGACGACGACCGCCCCGGCTGCGTCACGGCGGCACTCGGCGACCGCACCGAGACCTTCATCGACTCGTTCCGCCGACTGCCCGAGGACGACCGCAAGATCAGGGTCTCCTCGGTGCTGAGCAGCGTCAGCCAGTCGCTCATCGACCGCACCGGCGGACGCAACGGCCCGCTGGAGGGCGCCTTCCTCACGGGCTGGTACCCGGACGCCGCCGACGCGCGCTGGGAGGAGATGAAGAAGGTGATCAGCACCCACGCCTTCGGCGACAACCGCATCGACCCCGCCGACGCCGGTGTGCAGACGACCTGGATCGCCTACACCGTGCTGAAGACGGTCATCCAGTCGCTCGACTCGGACGAGATCTCGCCGGGGAAGATCTCCCGCGCCCTCGACACCGGAGTGCGGGTGTCCACGGACGGGCTCACTCCGCCGCTGCGCTGGGAGTACGAGGACATGCTGGGCGTCTCCGGCTTCCCGCGGCTCGTGAACCGGGGCGTGACCTTCCAGGTCGTGCGGGACGGACGGCTGGTGGCGCAGCGGGACACCTTCGTGGACGTCTCGAAGACGCTGACGGCGTCGGTGAGCGGTTCGGACTGACGTCTTCAAGGGCGTCCGGATCCGGCTGACGCCGGCCTTCGCCGCCGCCCGCCGGACCGCCCGTGCGCGGCCGCCGTTCGCCTACAGCTGGTCGCTGCGGCGCTCGGTGAGCTCGTACTTGGTCGCGATGGAGTTCCAGAGGCCGGACGCCTCCTGCTTGGCCTTGGTGGCCTCACCGCTGGCCCGGTTGCCCTGGGCCGACTGTCCCGTGTTGCGGGCCCGGCCGTCCTTGCAGCCCTTCTTGCTCTTCACCTGCGTCGCCCAGACCGCGTAGTGGTCGTCCGCCGAGGCCGACGACTTCCAGGCCTCGTTGAGCGCGGCCGTCAGCTCGGAGTGACGGGGCAGCTTGTCGACGCTCAGCCCCTGGAGCCGGGTCACCAGGCTGCGGCGCTGGTCCGCCGCCCCGCGCAGGTCCGTCGACGCCTGGTCGAGGTCCTTGCACTGCTTGATGTTCTCCACCGAACGGATCACCGCGGCCCGGCTGTTGTTGCTGTCGGCGAGGAGCTTGTCGAGCGCCTCGGCCTGCGGCTTCGCCGGATCGTCCGCGGCCTTCGGGGAGTCGTCGTCGGGGACGGACGAGGACGCGGCCACGTTCTCGCCGGCGCCCGGGTCCTCCTTCTTGTCGTCACCGCCGAACACCACCGCGCTGACGCCGAGTCCGAGCACGGCGCAGCCGACGACCACGGCCGCGACGACGGGCACCCGCGAGGATTTGCGCCGCCGCGAGTCCGGCTCCTGCGGCTCGTAGGACGCCGCCCGGCGCTGCTGCGGAGCCTGCTGCTGGTACGCGGGCTGCTGCGGGTCGCTCTCGATGCGGGGCAAGTGCTGTGTGGCGTCCGCCATGGGGGCACCCGGGGCGTCCGACCGGAACAGGCTGTCGAACTCCGCCGGGGGCTGCCGCTCGCCGGGCGTCCCGGGCCGGATGCCCAGCGGCGCCCCGCTGGGCGCCGCCGGTACCGGCGGCAGGAACTGGGTGGCCGCCTCGCCCGCGCCGCCGTGCCCGGGGTGCGCCCCCGCGCCGGGCAGCGACCGGGTGCCGAGGAAGGTGGTGGACTCGGCCGACGTCTCGGGCGGCAGCGCGCCCGCCGTCACGGGCGGGATGAACTGCGTCGCGTCGGTGGCACTCACGCCCGGGGCGGACGCCGGAAGGGCCTGTGGTGGCACCGCGTCCGGCAGGGGCTGCGCCGGGGGCAGCGGCTGCGCCTGGACGCCGTAGGCGGCCTCCGGGGCCTCGCCCCAGCCGCCCTGGGTCCCCTGGGACGGCTGAGGGTCGTACGGCTGCGGAGCGGGCTGCGCGTACGGGTCGGGCCGGTACGGGCCCTGCGCCTGCTGCTGACCGCCGTGCTGATCCTGTCCGTACCGGCCTTGCCCGTACTGGTCCTGCCCGTAGTGGCCCTGGCCGTACTGCTGGTCCTGCTGGGCTCCGTAGGGGTCCTGGCCCTGCGGCTGCTGTCCGTACCGCTGCGCTCCGTACGGATCCTCGTCCTGCTGCCCGAAGGCCTGACCGGGTCTGTGGTCCTGTCTGTGGTCCTGCTGTCCGTACGCGTCGCTCTGCGCCTGCTGCTGCCCCTGCGACGGGCCCCAGGGCTCGCCCCACGGCTGCCCGCCGGCCGGAGCCGCCTGGGCGCCGGAGGCACCTGGTATGAAAGGCTCTGACCCGTCGGCGGGCAGCACGACGCCTTCGTGCGCGGGCCGGGCAGCGGTGTGCCGCTGCTCGTCACCCTGTCCGCTGTGCGTCACCGGGACTCCTACGTGTGGACCTACGGAACCGTCGGTTTACGCTACCGGGTCCGCCGCGCACCCCGCACACACGTGTGGAAGCAGTAACAAGAAGCGACCGCCCGACGCTGTTAACGGCCTGATCCCGGCTCTCAGGCGGCCTGGAGCTCCAGCCGCGCACCGAATTCACGGACCGCCGGCTCGTCCGCGTACGGCTCCAGACGCTGCTGGAGATCGTCCAGATACTCCGCGCCCCTGCTGGATCGCAGCCCGCCCAGCAGCTCCACCGCGCGCGTCCCCGTGTGGCAGGCCTGCTCGACCTCACGCTGCTGGACCTGCGCCGTCGCGAGCAGGACCAGCCCGATGGCCCGCCGCCTCGCCCGTGACTCGGGGTGGCCCTCCAGCGCGTCCGTGGCATGGCGCGCGGCCGCCTCTGGCTGGCCCAGATCGCGGTAGCAGTGCGCCAGTTCGTCCGCGAGATAGGCGCGGTCGAAGTGGGCGATCCACGCCGGGTCGTCGCCGGACCGCGGTTCGGCGCGCTCCAGCGCCGTCTGCGCCCTGCCTGCCACGGCGTGACAGGTGTGGGCGTCCCCGAGGAGGGCGTGCCCGCGCGCCTCGGCCGCGAGGAACATCGCCTCGGCCCGCGGGGTGACGTGTCCCCGGGCGCCTTCCTGCGCGGCCCTGGCGAGTTGGGCGATCTCCCGCGGGTTGCCCAGCTGGGCGGCCAGATGACTCATGGAGGCGGCCAGCACATAGCCGCCGTAGGCGCGGTCACCGGCCGCCTGGGCGAGTCGCAGCGCCTGGATGTAGTAGCGCTGGGCGAGCCCGGGCTGTCCGGTGTCGACGGCCATGTACCCGGCGAGCTCGGTCAACCGGGCGACGGCCGCGAACAGTTCGCGGCCGACCGATTCGCGGTACGACCCCGACAGCAGCCCGGAGACCACGGAGTTGAGGTAGTGCACGACGACCGGACGGACATGGCCGCTGCCGAACCGGTGGTCCAGTTCGGTGAGGGCGGCCGTCATCGCCCGTACCGCCTCGACGTCCGAGACGCCGACGCGGGAGCCGGCGGTGCGCGCCACCTGGGTGTCCGCGCCGGTGATCAGCCAGTCACGGCTCGGTTCGACGAGCGCGGAGGCCGCGACGGCGGAGCCGGACAGGAAGTCGCGCCGACCGACGTCGCTGCGCCACAGCTCGCAGACCTGCTCGATGGCGCCCAGCACCGTCGGCGAGAACTGGAGTCCGACGCCCGAGGCCAGGTTCTTGCCGTTGGCCATGCCGATCTCGTCGATCGTGACCGTCCGTCCCAGTTTCCGCCCCAGCGCCTCAGCGATGATCCCGGGCGCCCGGCCGCGCGGCTGCTGGCCCCGAAGCCAGCGCGCCACCGACGTCTTGTCGTAGCGCAGGTCCAACCCGCGCTCCGTGCCGACCATGTTGACGCGTCGTGCCAGCCCCGCATTCGAGCACCCGGCTTCCTGGATGAGTGCCTGCAAGCGTTCGTTCGGCTGTCGTGCGACGAGAGGCCTGGCTGCCATGACTACCCCCTGAGGCCCGCGGTGATCCACGCAGTGATCACTGCCCGGCTGATATACGGAGAATGCAGACTTGAGCGACTTGGTCTCTTTTTTCCGGAAGCCACGCGCGGCGCGCGCTCCCCCGGCCGACGGCGCGTCCCCCTGCCGACGGCCCCCTGCGAGTGGCTACCCGCTCCCCGTGGCCCGGCCGCGTGCGCGCCCCCGTCCATGCACCCATGCGCCCCGCATGCAGGATCGATGCTCCGTGGCCGGGCGCGGGACGCCCGTAACCCGTGGTGACGGCGGGAGTTGAGTGTGACGTGGAAGAGACCATGGGAGTCACCGAAGCCGCCCAGATCCCGCAGCAGCGCGGTGAGCAGCTGCTGGACCATGCCGTGCGGTACGCGGAAGAGCGGCACTGGGACGTGTTTCCCGGCACCTGGCTGGAGGCGGTGGAGGGCCGCGAGCAGTGCTCGTGCGGCGACACCGACTGCCTGTCCCCCGGCGCACACCCGGCGCGGCCGGACTGGGCGAACCAGGCCACCGGCAGCGCGGTCGCCGCCCGCCGGCTGTGGTCGAAGACGCCGAGGGCGTCCATCCTGCTGCCGACGGGCCGTACCTTCGACGCCCTGGACGTCTCGGAGTCGGCGGGCTTCCTGGCCCTCGCCCGGCTGGAGCGGATGGATCTGCCCCTCGGCCCGGTGACCTGCACCCCCGACCGCCGCATGCTCTTCTTCGTCCTGCCGGGCGCGGCCCCCAAGATCCCCGAGCTGGTCCGCACCCTGGGCTGGGCGCCGTCCTCCATCGATCTGGTCGCCCGGGGCGAGGGCCACTACGTCGCCGCCCCGCCCACCAGGATCGGCGGCCACGGCGCGGTGCAGTGGGCCCGCCGCCCCACCCCGGCGAACCGGTGGCTGCCGGACGTGGACGAACTGCTGAGCCCGCTGGCCTACGCCTGCGGCCGTGAGGCGGCGGCGGAGCGCGCCCGCCGCGGCTAGGGAGTGTCGTTCGGATCCAGGGCCTGCTCCCCGCCTCCGGGCTGTCGGCGGGTGCATCACCTCGGCCGCTGCGCGGCTGCCGCTCCCCCACCCGCCGTACATATGGTGGACCTCGTACGTACGGGGAACACCGAAAGGCGGGGACCATGCCGGACGAGCAGGTGGCGACAGGCGCCGACGGGGCGGCGCCCGCCGTCCGCGTCGAGGGCCTGTGGAAGCGGTTCGGCGAGCAGATCGCCGTCGCCGGCATCGACCTCACCCTCCCCGCCGGGAAATTCATCGGCCTGGTCGGGCCGAACGGCGCCGGCAAGACGACCACCCTGTCGATGGTGACCGGGCTGCTCCGCCCCGATCAGGGCCGGATCGAGGTCGCCGGCAGCGACGTCTGGCGCGACCCGGTCGAGGTCAAGGCGCGGATCGGGGTACTGCCCGAGGGCCTGCGGCTGTTCGAGCGTCTCTCCGGGCGTGAACTCCTCGCCTACAGCGGGCGGTTGCGGGGACTGCCGGGCGAGGAGGTCGACAAGCGCGCCGCCCAGCTGCTCGACGTCCTGGATCTCGCCGGTTCGCAGCACAAGCTGGTCGTCGACTACTCGACCGGTATGCGCAAGAAGATCGGGCTGGCCTCCGCTCTGCTGCACAACCCCGAAGTGCTGTTCCTGGACGAGCCGTTCGAGGGCGTCGACCCGGTCTCGGCCCAGACGATCCGCGGCGTGCTCGAGCGGTACACCGCCTCGGGCGCGACGGTCGTCTTCTCCAGCCATGTGATGGAGCTCGTGGAGTCGCTGTGCGACTGGGTCGCGGTCATGGCCGCCGGCCGCATCGTCGCCCAGGGTCCGCTCGCGCAGGTACGCGGTGACGCACCCTCCCTCCAGAGCGCGTTCCTGGAGCTGGTCGGGGCGAACGGCCGCGACACCGCGCAGTCGCTGGACTGGCTCGGCGGCGGTGCCCGGTGAGCACCGCCCACCTCTCGCGGATCTTCGTCCGGCTGAAGCTGGCGCTGCTGCGCAACGGCCTGCGCCAGTCCTCCACCCGGACCGCCGCCTTCGTCGCCTCCCTCGTGGTGACGCTGCTCCTCGCCGCCGGGCAGTTGCTCGGACTGATCCTGTTGCGCGGCACGGACCACGCGGCGTCGCTGGTCGTCCTGCTGACGGCCGTCCTGGCGCTCGGCTGGGCCGTGATGCCGCTGTTCTTCCCGAGCGGCGACGAGACGCTCGATCCGACGCGGCTGGTGATGCTGCCGCTGCGGCCGCAGCCGCTGGTCTTCGCGCTGCTGGCAGCCTCGCTGGTGGGCATCGGTCCGCTGTTCACCGTCTGTCTGGTGGTGGGGTCGGCGATCGCGCTCGCCCACGGCGCCTTCGCCGTGCTGGTCGCCGTCGTCGCCGTCCCGCTCGCGCTGCTGGTGTGCGTGGCCCTGGCCCGTACGGTCGCGGCGGGCAACATCCGGCTGCTCACCTCGCGCAAGGGCCGCGACCTGGCGTTGCTGAGCGGACTGGTGATCGCGGTCGGCATCCAGGTCGTCAACTTCGGTGCCCAGCGGCTGGGCGAGTCGGGCGGCCTCTCCGCGCTCGACCCCGCGGCGGGGATCGTCCGGTGGATCCCGCCCGCCTCGGCCATTGCCGCGATCGACTCCGCGAGCGACGGCTCGTACGCGGTGGCACTGGAACAGCTCGCCCTGTCGGTGGTGGCCCTGTTCGTCCTGCTGTGGTCCTGGCAGCGCAGTCTGACCAAGCTGATGACGGCGCCGGACGGTTCGACCCTCGCGGCGGCCTCGGAGCCGACGCGCAAGGAGTCGTCGACCGGTCTGCACCGGCTGCTGCCCGAGGGCCGTACGAGCACGGTGATGCAGCGCAGCCTGCGCTATGTGTGGCGGGACCCCAAGACCAAGGCGGCCTGGGTGACGGCGCTGGCGATCGGTCTGATCGTCCCGGTGTTCAACGCTCTCCAGGGCACCGGCTCCCTGTACTTCGCCTGTTTCGCGGCGGGGATGCTCGGCATCCAGATGTACAACCAGTTCGGACAGGACACCTCCGCGTTCTGGATGGTGGCGCAGACGATCTCGTCCACGAAGGACGCGTACGCCGAACTCCGGGCCCGCGCCCTGGCGTTGCTGCTGGTCACCCTCCCGTACACGGTCCTGGTCACCGTCCTCACCGCCGCCCTGCTCGGCAACTGGCGGGCGCTGCCCGAGGTCATGGGCCTGTCCTTCGCCCTGCTGGGCGCCATGCTGGCGACCGGCGCCGTGTCGTCGGCCCGCTTCCCGTACTCGATCCCCCAGGACAGCGCGTACAAGAACGTGGCGCCCGGACAGGCCGGACTGGCCTGGATCTCGATCTTCGGCGGCATGATCTCGGCGGCCGTGCTGTGTGCACCTGTGATCGCTCTGACGGTCTGGATGCACGCGGCGAACAGGGAGTCGAGCCTGTGGGTGCTGCTCCCCGCCGGGGCGGCGTACGGACTGCTGATCGGCTGGGCAGGCGTGCGTGTCGCGGCTCCGCAGACGGCGAACCGGCTGCCGGAGATCCTGACCGCTGTCAGCAAGGGATGACAGGGGGTGACGGCGGCGGCTTCGCACCCGTGACGTAGGTTGACGGCCATGTCGACGCCGCCGCATCAGCCGCCACAGCAGGGGGGTTACGGGACCCCGAACCCCTACGGGGCGCAAAGCCCGTACGGACAGCCGCAGTTCCCGCAGCAGGCTCCGTACCCGCCACACCCCCAGCAGGGGCACCCCCAGCCGGGCTACGGAGGGCAGCCTCCGCATCCTCAGCCGCCGTACACCCAGCAGCCCTACCCCGGGCCGGGCGGACCCGCCGGCTGGGGCGCGCCGCCCCCGCCGAAGAAGAAGAACAACGCGGGCCTGATCGTCGGCATCACCCTCGCGGTCATCGCGGCGGTGCTGGGCCTCTCGTGGTTCGGCAACAACGTCGTCGGCGGTGGCGAGAGCTTCCCTGCCGCGGAGTACCGCCTCACCGTTCCGCCGACGCTGTTGGACGGGAAGTACAAGCTGGCCGACGACCGTTCCGCCGCGACGCAGGACCAGCTGGCGGGCACGAGCGAGAAGACCATCAAGGACGCCAAGTCTGCGGTGGCGCAGTACACATCGGCCTCGGGCACCGGAGTGCTGGTCATCTCCGGTCTGCACGGCCGCATCGCCGACCCGGACGCGGCCCGGGACAAACTGCTCTCGGGCGCCGGGGACGCCGACGGCACCACCGTCGCCGTGCCGGCGAAGGATGTCACTCCGGCAGGATCGGAGGTGCCGGTGAGCTGCCAGGTCGTGGTGACCGAGCAGGCGGGCGGCGGCGGCAAGGCCACGCTTCCCGTGTGCGCGTGGGCGGACGACAACACCAGTGCGTCCGTCGCGCTGGTCACCCCGGAGACGGCCACCAAGTCGCCGGAGGAGATCGACCTCAAGGCCGTCGCCGAGGCGACGGTGAAGGTCCGCGAGGAGACCCGCCGGCCGATCGGCTGACGGGTCTCCGCACGGACGCGGCCGGTCAGTTGGCCAGCAGGCCCTCCAGGACGTGCGCGTCCGGAAGGGGCCTGCGGGCCTGGCCCGGCGCCGGGCAGCGCGGGTCGAGCCGCAGCCTCGCGAGGTCGCGTCCCGCCACGCCCCAGGCGTGCGGGGAGTACCGCTCCCAGGCCAGCTGCGGCGGGTTGTACCAGCCGTCGCCGAGCCCGCCGAGCATGAACTGCGCCTCGGCCAGGTCGGGTCCGAGCCGGTAGACGGAACCGCCGAAGATCGACGCGAACACATGGCCGTCGTGCACGCTGAGTTCGCCGTAGCTCGGCAGCCGGCCCGTCGTGAGCACGGTGCGCGAGGCCAGGTCCATGGCGAACCAGGCGCCCGCGAGCCGCTTGTAGACCCCGTACAGCACCCCGTCGGACACCGCGACGTGCTGAAGGCTGGCGTAACCCTCGATCGGCGTGACCTCCCACAGCACTTCACGCCGTGTCAGGTCGAAGGCGGCGATCGTGGCGCTCGGCCGGGTCGGCGGGACGCTGCCGCCGCCCCAGGTGTCGCCGGCGAGATAGGCGATCCTGTGGCCCCGCCGGTCGTCCAGCGCGAGGGACATCACGCTCTGGTCGGTGATCACGTCCTTGTAGACCGTGATCTTGCGCCGCCGACGGTCGAGCGAGGTCAGCGCACCCTTGAGCAGACCGACCCCGGGTGCCGAGGCCACCAGCAGCAGATCCTGGTCGCGCACATGCGCCATGTCCGTCGGGCGCTGCTGGTCGTGGTCGATGAAGCCGAGCGACCTGACCCTTCCGCGGTCCGGGTCGAGCTCCAGCAGCTCGGTGCTCGGGTACATCGCCGCATACAGCCTGCTGCCCACGACCTGGAGCTGTTTGGGCTCCCCCGCGACGCTGGTGCGCCGGGATGTGCGGGTGCCGCGCGTGGTCGTGCGGTGGGTGGTGATGGAGAAGTGCCCGCCGACGTGCACGACGCCGCGCGATTCGTACGCCATGGACTGCACCGGGTCGGGCCCGGACAGACCGGCGTCGATCAGTTCCACTATCTCCGACTGCTTGCTCTCCAGGTTCAGCCACCAGAGCCGGCCACTGCCCGCCGCGCCGAGCAGTGTCGTCGCGTCGAGCGGGACCAGGGCGCGGTGTTCGTCGCCGGGCGTCGGGGCGGCGACGGGGACGAGGGTGTCGCCGTCGCGCCGGTAGACGGTGCCGGTCGGGCGGCCGACGCAGTACAGCGTGCCGTCCGCCGTCATGGTCATCGCGTCGAGCAGCCGCTCGGCGGCGGGCGTGGCGATCACCTTCGCGTCGCTGCCGTCGGGGGCCATGTCGACGAGGTACTTCGTGAGCGCCGCGATCACCCGGCCGTCACGGGCGATGATCGCGGCCGCGCCGCCGTACGGAGTGGGGGTGATGTTGGTCTTGGCGCCCGTGGTGCGGTCGTAGGCGACGACATAACCGGACGGCAGGGTTCCCGCGTATACGAAACGGTCGTCGGCCGCGATCGCACGGACGTACTGCTGGCCGGCGAAGGCCACGCCGAGATTACGCAGCGTGCCGGTGGTGGGCTTGTACTCCCACACCTCGCCGCGGGGCGAAGTCCCCGCGTAGACCGTGCCGTCGGGCGCGGTCGTCAGACACCAGACAAAGCCGCCGGACGGGCCGATCGTGCCGATGAGCGCGACCTGGCCGGTCGCGGGGTCGAAGCGGTAGATGTCCGGGAACGGATACGTCCCCGCGTAGACGTGCCCGCCCGAGACCGTCGTCGCCCAGCCGCCCTCACCGCGATTGAGCCGCACGGCCCTGGTGAGCGTCTTGGACGGAAGGTCGATCTCGCCGAGCACCGGAGGGTTCTGACCGCGCGCGACGACGTACGCCTTGTCACCGAGAACCGTCATGCCGACGATCGCCGCGGTCAGCGACGCGACGCCGTACATCGCGATCGTGGGGCCCGAGCAGGGATCGCTCGTGCCGGATGCGCCTGCTCTGTCTGCCGCCTCGGCACTCGCCTCGGCGGGGAAAAGGAACTGTCCCGCCACGGATGCCAGGGTGAACCCGGCTCCAGCCTGCAGTAACCGCCTGCGTTCCATGCGTCCTCCCCAGAGAATCGGACCACCGGGACACCATGCCTGGCGGGGCTCCACAGCGGAAGCTGCCGAACGAGCCTCGCGTTTGCGGGCGTCGGATGATCAACGCGGCACGGTGGCACAGGTTACGAATGATCCCGTTTTCTGATGTATTCGAGGGAAACGCCTGACTATGACCGCACTTTCGGGAAGGTCAACGGTCTTTAGAAGGCAACACTTTCCAGTCAAAGCCTGCTGTCCGAAGAAACGTACCGCCATGACATAACCGCAGGTCAAGCAGTAGTTCCTTCTTGAACCACCACAGATCATCCACATAGTGGACGGCGTTATGCGAAGACTCGAACCCGGTGCGAGCTGCCCGAACGGTCATTCGGTCACAGCAGTTCGCACGTATGCGGCCGGAAAGAACCGCCGCATGTGCGTTCACTGTGCGCATGCGCAAGACTCCCGACCGCAATCAACCCCCGAATGCAGGAGATTCACCGATGCGTTACATCCGCAACACGATCGCCACAACTGCCGCCCTGCTGCTGAGCGGTGCCGCCCTCTCCACCGCGCACGCCGCGCCCGCCGCGCCGACCGCGCAGCCGGCCGGTGCCAACAGCCTCTATGCCCCCTCCGCGCTGGTGCTGAGCATCGGCAAGGGCGAGGAGGCGGCGACCGCGACCGTCGAGCGTGCGGTCACCCTCACCTGCACCCCGCGCGCCGACGGCAGCCACCCGGCGCCGACCGCCGCATGCCGTGAACTGCGTGCCGTGGACGGCGAGTTCTCGGCCCTGAAGTCTTCGCCTTCGCACACGATGTGTACGCGCCAGTGGGACCCGGTCGTGGTCACGGCGACCGGCGTGTGGCAGGGACAGCACGTGTCGTGGTCGGAGACGTACGGCAACCGCTGCGAGATGGAGGGCAGCCTCGCCGAGGGCGCGGTCTTCTCCTTCTGACGCTCCGCCTGATCCCGCCGAGCGGTGGGACGTTCGCACAGGCGCCCGGCCAGGAGCCGCGGCCGGCGCCACGTCAGGATCGCGCCGTACGGATGGCCGTGGACGGATCGGACCCCACGGGTCAGGGCGTACGGATCAGGTCTCACGCCTCACCGTGGACGGATCGGGTCCCACGGGTCAGGGCGTACGGACGCCGTCCAGGAACGGCTCGATCGCCGAGCGCCAGCCCTCCGGCTGGTCGTAGTGCACCAGGTGGCCCGCGTCGACCACCTCCGCGTACTCCCCGCGCGGCAGCACCCTGACCATCTCCTGGGACTCGGCGCGGCCCAGTTCGCCGTCGAGACCGCGCACCACCAGGGTGGGGCACTGGACCTGGGCCAGCTCCTCCCAGTGCGCGTCGTGGACCCAGGTCTCCCGGGCCTTGAGCATCTGCCGGCGGGAGAACACCGGACGCCAGCCGTCCGCCCGTTCCGCCATGACCTCGGCGAAGAACTCCCCGCGCGACGGGGTCGGACGCTCCACCCACGGATCGTCCTCGCCGAACCATCTGCGGACGTCCGCGAGCGTCGCGAACGGCACGGGCCAGGCCCGGAACCAGTCGTCCCACTCCCGCTGCGAAGCCGCCCCGAGCGCCGACGCACGCATGTCGCAGATGATCAGCGCCTGGACCAGGTCGGGACGCTTGGCGGCGAGCTGCCAGGCGGTGAGTGCACCCATCGAGTGACCGATCAGGGTCACGGGGGCGAGGTTCAGCTGTTCGACGGCGGCCTCCGCGTCGGCGACGTACGCCTCGCGGGTGAACGGGCCCTCGGGCGGCTTGTCGCTGCGCCCGTGGCCCCGTTGGTCGAGCGCGACCGCACGGTGCCGGTCGGACAGCCAACGGGCCGTGGACGCCCAGTGGGACGCGCGGCCCATCAGGCCGTGCAGCAGTAAGACCCCCGGCGCGGGCTCCGGTTCACCGCTCCCCTTGGGCGGGTCCGCGAACTCCCAGGCAGCCAGGCGTACGCCATCGGCTCCGGTCACATCGATGCGCCGCACCATGTGCCTGGCACCCCCTTCTCTCCCCCGGTCGTCCAGATCGGTCGAAGTACCGCCAGCCTATCGAACTCCTATTCGAAAACAGGGCTCCAGCGCGCAACACCCCTCGTTCGAGTGACCACGCTCAAGGATTGACTTCCGCCGCCGAGGGGAGATCTTCAGCGGGAGGCGGGCCGCTCGGGGAAGACGGTCCGAGGGGACCGACCCTGGGAGCTCGGGGCTCCGGGTCGGAACAGGGGAGGACAGGCCCCGGCGCTCAAGGGCGCCGGGGCCCCTCTGTGGCTCCGGAGCGCACGCACTGCGCCGTTGTGCACACGGGACGTACGAGGGGCGCACCCTGACCTCCCCCTGCCTTCGCCGGCGGGATCCCCACCCCGACCGTGAGTCACATGCCTCTGCCCCAGCGTGGCACGCGATTCGCCCGGGCGCTGCCATTCCGGGCGGAAAACGTCTCCGCGAGGCGGTGAACGGGCCGCCACCGCGCCGCCGGACGCGCCCCCGTCCGCCCCCGCGAGTGGGCTGACGACGGTCACCGGCGCCTTGGTGCCTGCGGGTCGGGCCTGCTGCCGTGCCGCCGTTGCCGGTTGCCCGGCTGCTGTTGTGACCCGCCGCCCCTGACGGGGGCGCGCCGCACGTGCCGGGCCCATGCCTGCGGCCGGCAGGTGCCCCACCGGGCCGCCTCGCGCTGCCAGTTGTGACGGCCGCACCGGCCCTGACGGGCCGACAGGTCGTGGCCGACCGCGCCTGCCGCTGACTCAATCCCGCCTGCCGCGGCGGCCGGATCCACCGCTTCCCCGGCCTTCGCCGGGACCGACCGCCTTCGATGGCCGGGCGTGCCTGCCGCCCGCGTCCGCCCATGCCTCTGGCGGCCGGGTGGCCCTGCCGGGCCTTCCCGCGCCGCCTGTTGTGACCGGCCGAACCGGATACCTGTTCCGGTCGGGCTGTTGTGACCGGCCGAACCGGCTACCCGGCCGGCCTGTGTGTGCGCCCTGCCTACTGCTTTGCCACGAACACGTGCGACGCCACGTCCGCCTGGAGCTCCGCCGCCTCGCCGCTGCTGCCGACCAGCACTCCGCCGGCCGACTCCGTCACGCTCACCACCGAGCCGGGCTGCACGCCCGCCCGTCGCAGCGTGTACATCAGCTGGGCGTCCGTCTGGATCGGCTCGCCGATCCGGCGGACGACCACGGTCTTGCCGTCCGTCCCCGGGTCGAGGTCCGCGAGCGAGACCATGCCCTCGTCGAGGAACGGGTCCGCCTCCGCCTTCTCGCCCAGCTCCTCCAGGCCCGGGATCGGGTTGCCGTACGGCGACTCCGTCGGGTGGCGCAGCAGTTCGAGCACACGCCGCTCGACCGCCTCGCTCATCACGTGCTCCCAGCGACAGGCCTCGGCGTGGACCTGCTCCCACTCCAGCCCGATGACGTCGACGAGCAGACACTCCGCGAGCCGGTGCTTGCGCATCACGCGCGTCGCCAGCCGCCTGCCCTCCTCGGTCAGCTCCAGGTGACGGTCGCCGGCGACCGTCACCAGTCCGTCCCGCTCCATGCGGGCCACGGTCTGGCTGACCGTGGGTCCGCTCTGGTCGAGCCGTTCGGCGATACGGGCGCGCATGGGCACCACACCTTCCTCTTCCAGCTCGAGGATGGTGCGGAGATACATCTCCGTCGTGTCGATCAGTCCGGACATACGTGCCCCTCGATGAAATCGTGATGCGCTGCGGCCCCGGGTCAATTCTTACGCATCCCACTGACAACCGTGCCGTGCCCGGAGAAGCCAAGGGCGGAGCCTGTGGAAAAACTCCGTGAAACCTGTCGGCAGGCCGGTACGGGAGGCCGTATTGACACAGCAATGGTCCAGACCGCAACGTGATCCGCGACGCGGGTATTCCCGCGCCTGTTCCCCACTCCCGGAACCTCCACCCCCGGAAAGGGCTCGGCGATGAGCGAGAGCAAGCTGGCCGGTCAGTTCTTCGACGCCGCGATCGGTCTGCTGCAGCGTGTACGGGACGAGGAGGCGGAGAACATCGCGGCCTCGGGCGAGGCGATCGCCGACGCCATCGCCGCCGGGGGCCGTCTGTTCGCCTTCGGTGCCGGGCACTCGTCGCTGGCCGCGCAGGACGTCGTCTACCGCGCCGGCGGATTCGCCCTGATGAACCTGCTCGCCGTGCCCGGTGTCGTCGGTGTCGACGTCATGCCGGCGACACTCGGCTCCGCCCTGGAGCGCGTGGACGGTCTCGCGGGCGCCGTGCTCGACTCCAGCCCGGCCAGGTCGGGCGACGTCCTCGTGATCATCTCCCTGTCCGGCCGCAACGCGCTGCCCGTCGAGATGGCCATGAACGCGCGGGCGCTCGGGCTCACCGTCATCGGCGTGACCTCGGTCGCGTACGCGCAGGAGACCAGGTCGCGGCACTCCTCGGACACCTTCCTCAAGGACCACTGCGACATCGTTCTCGACTCCAAGATCGCGGTCGGGGACGCGGAGCTCACCCACGAGGGCATCGAGGCGCCGTTCGCACCCGCGTCGACGGTGGTCACCAGCGCGCTGATGCAGGCGACGATGGCGGCGGCCGCGGAACGGCTGGTGGAGAAGGGGATCGAACCCCCGCTGCTGCGGTCGGGGAACGTGGACGGCGGCCATGAGTGGAACGGCCGGGTGATGACGGAGTACGGCGACCGGATCTTCTTCCGGCACTAGGGCTGATCGGCCTTCGTTCGGGCCCGACCGGTGAGGCGGGCCCGCTGGACTAGTGCTCCGGCTTGTCTCCGTCCGTCGTCGAGGCCAGGTCGAGCGCGGCTGCCGTCAGGACCGACATGCTCTCCGCGTAGACCGCGTCCGGGCGTTCGAAAGCCGGGCGGCTGGGGCCGCGCAGGAACGTCACCACGCCCAGCGTGCGGCCCCGGCTGCGCAGGACCGAGCACAGGGCGTGGACCATGTCGCGCGGCCACTGGCGGTCCGTCGACCAGTTCGCGGACGCGGAGGCCGGTGCGCTCGCGCGGACCGAGCCGTTGCGGTCGGCCGCCTGGAGCGCCGGGTGGCCGTGCGGATAGCGAACCGGGATGCCGCCGCCCGCCACCGGGACACACGGTCCGGGCGCGCCCGACGGTGTGGACGCCGTACGGACCAGACGGCGGCCGTCCGGCTCCATCAGGTCGATCAGCGCATGGTCGGCGAACCCGGCGAGCGCGAAGTCCAGATACACCGTCGCCGCCTCCATCGGGTCCTCGCACTCCGCGGCGGCCCGGCCCGCGCGGTGCAGCTGGCTGGAGCGGAAGCGCAGGCGGTCCGCGTCCTGTTCCGCCAGCTTCGCCTCCGTGACGTCCTGGAACAGCCAGCCCACGCCCAGCGGCACCGGTTCCTCCGCGAGCGGCGATGCCAGCCGCAGGAAGCCGCTGCGCCAGCACCGGCGGCGTTCGGTCTCGCCGGCGGGCAGGGTCACCCACACCTCGGTGAGGCCGCGGGCCGCGCCCTCCGCCAGCACATGGTGGAGCGCGCCCTCCAGCTGCTCCACGCCCTGGACGACCAGTTCGCCCAGGGGCCGGCCGAGCGGTGAGGTCCGCCCGGCGCCGAGGGCACGGGCGGCGTAGCCGTTGACGACGGTCGGCCGCAGGTCCACGTCCACCAGGACGACACCCCAGGACGCGTCCTCGAACAGCGCCTCGCTCAGCGCGATCGAACGCTCCAGGTCGATCTGCGCATGGACCTCGCTGAACGCGCAATACACCCCGGCGGGCGCGCCGTCGGCGCCGAGCACGCGCGCCGACTGGGTCCGTACGAGCACCCGGCCGCCGTCCTTGCGCAGCAGGGCGAACTCGTGGACCTGCCGGCCCGGCGTGTCCATCGCGGCCATGAGCCGGCCCTGGACCTCTCCGGCGTCGGCCGTCCGCACCGCCCAGCCGGCGAAGCCGCGCCGTCCGACGGCCTCCTCCGCCGACCAGCCGAGGATCCGTTCCGCCTCGCGGTTCCAGTGCGTGATGGTGGCGTCCGCGTCGAAGGCGCAGAGCGCGGCGTCCATCCCGTCCAGGAGTGCGGCGAGCAGTTCCGAACCGGGCACCGCGACAGGCTCGGGCCCCGTACCGGCACGCTCCGGCTCGTCGGGCCCGAGCGCGTTGGCGGCCTCACTCTTCGAAGCACTCATCCTGTACCCCCTGCAGGACGCGTCCGCGCGAGCTGATGCACGTCAGATCATTCAACTCGAACGTGACTCAGGACACACGCTGTTCCGGCAAATCGTTGCCTGCCGGAAATGCGGGCGTCGGGTGCCGGCCGGACGGCCGACAACGGGGCGGGCAAGCGGCCGGCAACGAAACCGCCCCGGCCGGGCGGATGCCGGCCGGGGCGGAACGTGTCGCGGAGGCGTCAGCCCAGGGTCGCGAGGGCCTGGTTCAGCGTCGCGGACGCCCGCATGACGGCCGCGGCCTTCGCCGGGTCGGGCTGGTAGTAGCCGCCGATGTCGGCCGGCTTGCCCTGCACCGCGAGGAGCTCGTCGACGATGGTCTGCTCCTGCGCGGCCAGCGTCTCGGCGAGCGAGGTGAAGGCCTCGGCGAGCTTGACGTCGTCGCTCTGGCCGGCCAGCTCCTGCGCCCAGTACAGCGCGAGGTAGAAGTGGCTGCCGCGGTTGTCGATGCCACCGAGCTTGCGGCTCGGCGACTTGTCCTGCTCCAGGAACGTCGCCGTGGCGCGGTCCAGGGTGTCCGCGAGGATCTGGGCACGCGCGTTGTCGGTGGTCTGCGCGAGGTGCTCGAAGCTGACGGCGAGCGCGAGGAACTCGCCCAGGCTGTCCCAGCGCAGGTAGTTCTCCTTGACCAGCTGCTGGACGTGCTTGGGCGCCGAGCCGCCCGCGCCGGTCTCGAAGAGGCCGCCGCCGTTCATCAGCGGGACGACGGAGAGCATCTTCGCGCTGGTGCCGAGCTCCAGGATCGGGAAGAGGTCCGTCAGGTAGTCGCGCAGGACGTTGCCGGTGACGGAGATGGTGTTCTCGCCGCGGCGGATCCGGTCGAGCGAGAAGGCGATCGCGTCGACGGGCGACTTGATCTCGATCTGCAGGCCCTCGGTGTCGTGCTCCGGGAGGTACTGCTCGACCTTGGCGATGAGGTTGGCGTCGTGCGCGCGGCCCGCGTCCAGCCAGAACACGGCCGGGTCGCCGGTCGCCCGGGCGCGGGTGACGGCGAGCTTGACCCAGTCCCGGATCGGGGCGTCCTTGGTCTGGCACATCCGGAAGATGTCGCCGGCGCTCACCGTCTGCTCCAGCACGGCGTTGCCGCTGCCGTCGACGACCCGCACGGTGCCCGTGGTGGCGATCTCGAAGGTCTTGTCGTGGCTGCCGTACTCCTCGGCCTTCTGGGCCATGAGGCCGACGTTCGGCACCGAGCCCATCGTGGACGGGTCGTACGCGCCGTTCGCGCGGCAGTCGTCGATGACGACCTGGTAGATGCCGGCGTAGCTGCTGTCGGGGATGACGGCGAGGGTGTCGGCCTCCTGGCCGTCCGGGCCCCACATGTGGCCCGAGGTGCGGATCATCGCCGGCATGGAGGCGTCGACGATGACGTCGCTCGGGACGTGCAGGTTGGTGATGCCGCGGTCGGAGTCGACCATCGCGAGCTCGGGGCCTTCGGCGATCTCGGCCTCGAAGGACTCCTTGATCTTCGCGCCGTCGGGCAGCGACTCCAGGCCCTTGAGGATGCCGCCGAGCCCGTCGTTCGGGCTCAGGCCGGCCGCGGCGAGCGCGGCGCCGTGCTCGGCGAACGTCTTCGGGAAGAAGGCGCGCACGACGTGGCCGAAGACGATCGGGTCGGAGACCTTCATCATCGTGGCCTTGAGGTGCACGGAGAACAGCACGCCCTCGGCCTTGGCGCGGGCGATCTGCGCGGTGAGGAACTCACGCAGTGCACCGACGCGCAGCACGGAGGCGTCCACGACCTCACCGGCGAGTACGGGTACCGACTCGCGCAGCACGGTGGTGCTGCCGTCGTCGCCCGACAGCTCGATGCGCAGCGACCCGTCCTCGGGAACGACGACGGACTTCTCGGTGGAGCGGAAGTCGTCGGCCGTCATGTGCGCGACGTTCGTCTTCGACTCGGAGGTCCACGCGCCCATGCGGTGCGGGTGCGCCTTGGCGTAGTTCTTGACCGACGCGGGGGCGCGGCGGTCGGAGTTGCCCTCGCGCAGGACCGGGTTCACGGCACTGCCCTTGACCTTGTCGTACCGGGCGCGGATGTCCTTCTCCGCGTCGGTCTTCGGGTCGTCCGGGTAGTCCGGAAGCGCGTAGCCCTGCTCCTGGAGCTCGGCGACGGCCGCCTTCAGCTGCGGGATCGAGGCCGAGATGTTCGGCAGCTTGATGATGTTGGCCCCGGGGGTCTTCGCCAGTTCACCCAGCTCGGCGAGCGCGTCGTCGATGCGCTGGCCCTCCTCGAGGAACTCCGGGAAACCGGAGATGATCCGCCCGGCCAGGGAGATGTCACGGCTCTCCACAGTGACCCCGGCCGTCGAGGCATAGGCCTCGATCACCGGCAGGAACGAGTACGTCGCCAGCGCCGGCGCCTCGTCGGTGTGCGTATAGATGATGGTCGAGTCAGTCACCGGGTGCTCCGCTCCACGTCTGCAACATTGCTCGACATCAAGATATCCCGGGTTCGGCCTCTTCCCGGAAGGGCCCTCATTAAATGGCTTGAGCCGCTGCCTGCCGGTTCCTAAGGTGTGGAGCACACGATGAAAGGAGGTGATCCGGAAGTGGTTTCGTTTCGGATGCGTGAGGTGACTGCGGGCTAGAGGCCCGTTGTCGCACGACGTGCACAGACGGCAGGCCTCCTGCCGCAATCCCAAGCAGTCACCGACCCGCGGGCTCGCCGGTACATCCGGCCGGCTCCTCCGTCAGGAGGAACCAGAGCCCGCGGGTTTCTGCATGTCCGGGCCCGGTGCGGGCCCTCTCCGGGCCCGGTGCGAGCCATCTCTGGTCCGGTGCGGCTGATTCCCGGCGGCCCGGACGCGCGCCGGCGGGCCCGGACCCGCTGAGAGCATCCACGGGCCGGACCCGTTGAGTTCCTGTACGGAACCCTCTCCCCCGCGTGAAGATGGGCGCCTGCCCCGTGAAGGAGTCGGTGCCATGCCCAGAGCCGTGCCCGAGCGCGACGCCGCGTGTGCCGTCGCCCAGGCCGCCGCCGTGGTCGGCGACTGGTGGAGTCTGCTGATCGTCCGGGAGACGGCCCGTGGCAGACACCGGTTCGACGCGCTCCAGCGCGAGCTGGACATCTCCCGGAAGGTGCTCACCGAGCGGCTGAACCACCTCGTCGACAGCAAGGTCCTGGAGAAGGTCCCGTACCAGCGCGGGCCCGTCCGGCACGAGTACCGGCTCACCGAGACCGGCCGCGCGCTGCTGCCCGTGCTCGTGGCCATGCAGGACTGGGCCGACCGCTGGCTGCTCGGGGACGGCACGCTGACCGGCACAGCGGACGAGCACAGCGCCGAGGCGCAGCGGGTGCACGAGCTGGTGGGCGACCGGCTGGCGCGTTTCACCCTGCCCGTGCACAGCGGTGGGGACCTGGACCCGGTGGACGGCGGGTCGGCGGCCACCGTGCTGTTCTGCTATCCCGCGACCGGCCGGCCGAGTCCGCTGCCCGAGGACTGGGACGCCATCCCGGGCGCAGTCGGCTGCACGCTGGAGAACCGGCTGTTCCGGGACGCGTACGGGGACTTCACCGCGGCGGGGGTCGCGGTGCGCGGGGTCAGTACGCAGCGGCCCGACGAACAGCGGGTCTTCGCCGCCGCCGAGGAGCTGCCGTTCCCGCTGCTCTCCGACATGGACAGCCGGCTGTCGGCCGCGCTGCGGCTGCCGACGTTCCGTGCCGGGCAGGGCCTGCGGCTGAAGCGGGCGGTGCTGGTGCTGGACCGGGAGCGCGCGGTGCGGCATGTGCAGTACCCGGTGACCGACATCCCGGCCGCGGTCACGACCGCCCTGCGGGAGGCGTCCGCCCTGTCAGGGTGACAGCCGCTCGATGTCCCATCCGCCGTCGCGGGAGGTGAACCGCAGCCGGTCGTGCAGCCGGTTCACGTGCCCCTGCCAGAACTCCACCGTCTCCGGCTCGACCCGGTAGCCGCCCCACTCCGGCGGGGCGGGAACCTGCTCGCCCTCCGGGTGGCGGGCGGCCAGCTCCTCGTACGTACGGATCAGCTCCTCGCGCGAGCCGATCACCGAGGACTGGGCGCTGGCCCAGGCGCCGAGCTGCGAGCCGTGCGGGCGGGTGCGGAAGTACGCCACCGTCTCGTCGCGGCCGATCCGGGTGGCGGTGCCCGTGACGACGACCTGGCGGGCGATGGGATGCCAGGGGAAGAGCACCGAGACATACGCGTTGGCGGCGATCTCCCGGCCCTTGCGGGAGCGGTAGTTGGTGTAGAAGACGAAGCCCTGCGAGTCGTACTGCTTCAGCAGCACCGTGCGCGACGAGGGACGGCCGTCGGGGGTGGCGGTGGACACGACCATGGCGTTCGGCTCGTGCAGTCCCGCGGACGCGGCCTGCGCGAACCAGCGGGCGAACTGCTCCATGGGCGTGGGCGCGAGGTCCGTCTCCAGCAGCGGCGTGGAGCGGTAGTGCTCGCGCATCAGGGCGGGGTTCGGGGCGGCGTCGTCGGTCACGGGCTCATCCTGCCGCAGCGCCCTCTTCTCCCCGGCACCCAGTGCCGGGGATCCTGTCAGGGGATTCGACACGGGAGCGGCACCGGGAAGGCGGGGAGTGTGCCGGATGTCACGCTTCCCCGCATCGTCCGGACCCGCCAAGATCTTGTGTCGGGCCACTGTGGCACCCCGACAACAGGGGATATCGTGCCTGCCTCCCCGGCGATGGGGTGACCGTCCCTCGCCCGGGGCATCACCGGGGTGACCGGTCCACGATCACGCACCGGCCGACCCGCACCCGCCGTACGCATCCCGAGGAGCCGCCTGATGTCCGACTTCGTACCAGGACTCGAAGGAGTCGTCGCGTTCGAGACGGAGATCGCCGAACCCGACAAGGAGGGCGGCTCGCTCCGCTACCGCGGCGTCGACATCGAGGACCTGGTCGGCCAGGTCTCGTTCGGCAATGTGTGGGGCCTGCTGGTCGACGGGGCGTTCAACCCGGGGCTGCCGGCCGCCGAGCCGTTCCCCATCCCGGTCCACTCCGGCGACATCCGCGTCGACGTCCAGTCGGCGCTGGCGATGCTGGCGCCCGTGTGGGGGCTGCGGCCGCTGCTCGACATCGACGCGGAACAGGCCCGCGAGGATCTCGCCCGGGCCGCCGTCATGGCGCTGTCCTACGTGGCACAGAGTGCCCGTGGCCAGGGCCTGCCGATGGTGCCGCAGCGGGAGATCGACAAGGCGCAGACCGTGGTCGAGCGGTTCATGATCCGCTGGCGCGGTGAGCCGGACCCGCGGCATGTGAAGGCCGTCGACGCCTACTGGACCTCGGCCGCCGAGCACGGCATGAACGCCTCCACCTTCACCGCCCGCGTCATCGCCTCCACCGGCGCCGACGTCGCGGCGGCGCTGTCGGGCGCGGTCGGCGCGATGTCCGGGCCGCTGCACGGCGGTGCGCCCTCCCGTGTGCTCGGCATGATCGAGGAGATCGAGCGGACGGGCGACGCGACGGCGTACGTCAAGCGGACCCTCGACAACGGCGAGCGGCTGATGGGCTTCGGCCACCGGGTCTACCGGGCCGAGGACCCGCGCGCCCGCGTCCTGCGGCGTACGGCCAAGGAGCTGGACGCGCCGCGCTTCGAGGTCGCGGAGGCCCTGGAGAAGGCCGCGCTGGAGGAGCTGCACAACCGTCGCCCGGACCGGGTCCTGGCGACGAACGTGGAGTTCTGGGCGGCGATCATGCTGGACTTCGCGGAGGTCCCGGCGCACATGTTCACCTCGATGTTCACGTGCGCGCGCACCGCGGGCTGGTCGGCGCACATCCTGGAGCAGAAGCGCACGGGCCGGCTGGTCCGTCCCTCGGCCCTGTACGTGGGTCCGGGCACGCGCGGCCCGCAGGAGATCACGGGCTACGACGACATCGCCCGCTGATCGCCCTCCGCGTCCGCCCGCTGATCCCGCGTCCCGCGGTCAGGCCGCCGGCTCCAGCAGTTCCGCGTGGTGCCGTGCGGCGACCAGCGGGTGGGCGCGCAGCTTGCCCTTGAGCTCGTTCCTGCCGTACTCCGCGAACAGCGGGTTCGCGGGGTCCGCCGTGACGCCGGGGGCGTGCGCCGCGTACGGGAAGGCGAGCGGCTCGACGCGGGCGTCCAGGCGCGGGTTGTAGAAGAACGGCACGGAGAACCGCTCGGTGGCGCCGGGCGGGCTCACCACCCGGTGGTGGGTGGCCTTCAGATAGCCGTCGGTGGCGACTTCGAGGAGCTCGCCGAGGTTGACCACGAAGGCCCCGGGCATGGGCGGCACGTCGTGGAACACGCCGTCCTCGCGCTCGACCTGGAGGCCGCCGACGCTGTCCTGGTGGAGCAGGGTCAGAAAGCCGTAGTCCTTGTGCGCGCCGACGCCCTGACCGCCCCCGTCCGCCGGACTGCCCGGGTAGCGCACCAGCTTGAGGTGGATGTGGGCACGGTCGCCGAAGAGGTGGTCGTAGAAGTCCGCCGGGGCGCCGATGGAGACGAGCAGCTCGTGCAGCAGCCGCTCGGCCACCGCGCCCAGCCGGTCGATCCAGGCGAGCGCCGCGGTGCGCAGCTGGGGCAGGGCGGCGGGCCACTGGTTGGGGCCCTCCAGCCACCAGTACCCGGGCTCGCCGGGCGCGGGGATGCGCGCGGGCCGCTCGGCGCCGATGTCGAGCTGGTCGCGCCAGTCCTGGCTGCCGCCGGTGCGTTCGTCGCCGATGCGCGTGTAGCCGCGGAAGTGCGGCGAGTTGACGTTGTCGATGGCGAGCCGGTCGGCCTCGGGCAGCGCGAAGAAGGCGCGCATGGTGCTGTTGAGCGCGGCCGTCTCGGCCTCGGTGACGCCGTGGCCGGTGAGCTGGAAGAAGCCGACGTCATGGGCGGCGCTGTGCAGCTGGGCGTGCAGCAGCGCGCGGGCCTGGGGGCCGCGGTCGGCGGCGGAGAGGTCGATGACGGGGAGCTGAAGAGATGACATGAGTGCTTCCGCGGGGTGTACGGGATCCCACGGGGCCGCCGGGGGTGGTGGCGGGGCCGCGGGTGCGCCGGGGCGAACGGGAGGGGCGGCCTGTCGCAGGGACGGGCCCGAGGTCAGACGGAGCGTCGACAGCCCATGCTCGTGACGCGGACGTAGTCCACGTGACGGCGTCGTACCAGCAGAAGCATGGCCCCAGGATACTGCGCGGGCCCCGAACGTCCTGTGGCGCGGGTCACAGCCGGACGGACAGTCGGGGCCCGGATCGATGGTCCGGCCATGGAGCGCGGGCTCCCACGCCGATCCCGGATGAACAGCTGCCGGCCGCCGACAGTTGTCGGCGGCCGGCAGCCGTCGTGGTGGTTGTCGCTCTCCCTTGCCCTACGTCGGTCGGCTACCTCACAGGGTGCAGCCGGGTCCGGTGAGGGGGCGGACGCAGACGTTGAGGCCGGGGCCGCCGTTGTTGGTGTTGGTGCCGGGGCCGCCGTCCAGGACGTCGAATCCGTTGCCGCCGAAGAGGGCGTCGTTGCCGTTGCCGCCGGTGAGCACGTCGGAGCCGTCCTGGCCCTCGACGCGGTCGTTGCCGTCGCCGCCGATGACGCGGTCGCTCTCGGCGCCGCCGCACAGGATGTCGTTTCCGCCGCGGCCGTCGATGTAGTCGTTGCCGCCGAGGCCGAAGATGACGTCGTCACCGGGGGTGCCGATGAGCACATTGGCGCGGTTGTTGCCGGTGATGGTCGGGGTGGCGGTGGCACAGGTGGGCGGAGCGGCGGCAAGGACCGTGAGGGTGAACTCCCGTACGGCCGCCGGGACGTCGGGGTCGGGGTCGGTGGCCGTCACGGTGAAGGTGTAGGTGCCGGTCGTGGTCGGGGTGCCGGTGATGGCGCCGGTGGCAGGGTTGAGCGTGAGGCCGGGGGGCAGGGCGCCGCCGGTGACGGCGAAGGTCGGGTTGCCGGTGCCGCCGGTGGTCTGAAGCGTGGTGGAGTAGGGAGCGTTCTGGGTCGCGTCGGGCAGCGGGCTGGTCGTGGTGAAGGCCAGGTCCGGGACCTCGTAACTGATCGTCACCTGGCCGCTCGCGTCGAAGGTGCCCACGGGCGAGAGGCTGAAGGCGGTACCGGTGCCGGCCGGGGAGGCGTAGCTGCTTCCGCCGCCACCGCTGCCGCCGGTGGCGAAGTTGACCGTGGCGGCTGCGGAGCCGCCCCCGCCACCGCCGTAGTAGCCGCCTCCGCCGCCACCGCCACCGCTGAGGGCGCCGGTGCAGCCGGTGGAACTGTCGCCCCCGTCGCCCCCGCTGCCGACGGTCGCGCCGGAGAAGCTGCCTCCGTCGGCGCCGGCGGTTGCCAGGCACGGCGAGGCGGTCCCGGGCGCTCCGCCGGCACCGCCTGTGGCGGTGCTGGTGCTGCCTCCGCCGCCGCCCTGCCCCTCGCTGGTGTTGGGGCCGTTGTTACGGCCGACGGCGCCGGCCGTGCCGTCCGGGGTTCCCCCGTTGCCGCCGTCACCGGACGTGGGGTGGATGCCGGGGCGGCCCTGGGCTCCGCCGCCGCCACCCGCCACGACCAGCAGGCTGCCGCCTGCCGCGATGCTCGAAGCCCCGCCGCCGCCCGCCGAGAAGAAGCTGGCGCTGCCGCCGTCGCCGCCGCCGTTGTACCCGCCGTTGCCGTCGCCGCCGCAGCCCCTGTTGCCGGTTCCGCCCACGTTGACGGTGAGGGCCGTCGCCGTCGCGGACGCCGGAAGGGTGGTGACGACCCGTGCGCCGGTCCCTCCGACGCTGTTGACGCCCAAGCCGCAGGTGGCGGTACGGGAGCTCCCGCCCCCGGCGCCGTCCGCGGTGATCGTCGCGGTCACGTTCGCCGGAAGGATGAAGCTCTGCGGGGCGCCGGTGAAGCTGAACGTCCGCGTCAGAGTGACCGCGCGAGGCGCCTTCGCCGTAGCCGTGGGCGCAGCCCCGGCCGCGGCCGCCGGGACCGGTGCGAGCCCGGACAGCGCCAAGCACAGGACCGTTGCGGTACCCGCACCCCACCACCGCCTGCCGCCGCCGAGCGCCAGCCTTGGACGCTCCGGCCGCTCGGTCGAAGGAAGTTGCTGCGCCTGTTCTCTGCTCACCGATGTCTCCGCTTCCGAGTCCGGGTGTCCGCGTGCGACCGGTGGCGGCAGTGAGACAGACACCTCCCAGGAGGCACACGCAGGCGCACTATAGGGCGCAAATAGGCAGATAAACGGCAATGACGGGCCCATGTCGGAGCAGGCTTCGCGCGGCGGATCGCGGCCCCGTACGCCGTCGGCCACGCCGACCCGAAAGGGGACGAACGTCCTCTCGCTCCTGCTGGTCCCGGCCGGAGCCGCCAACTGCTCTGCCTGTCGGCCGGGACGCGGCGCCGTCAGCCCAGCGTCTCGTCCAGCAGCGCGGCCCACTGCGCGACGACCCGTTTCCTGCGGGCGGTGTCGTCGGTGAGCAGGTTCGCCAGCCCGAGGCCGCGGGCCATGTCGAGCAGGCCCTGGACGGTCTCGCGCACGCCGGGCCGCGACTCGTCCACCCCGAGGAGCTGGACCGCGATGCGGTGGGTCTCGCGCCCGACCCTGGCCTCCAGTTCGGTGACCCGGGGGCGCAGCTGTTCCTCGTTGGACGCGGCGACCCACAGATGCAGCGCGGCGCGGAACAGCGGCCCGGTGTAGAGGCCGACGAGGGCCTCGACGACCGCCGCGCGGTCCTGGCCCGGCAGCGTGCGCAGGGCCGAGGACCGCTCCTCGGCGACGTACTCCACGGCGGCCGTGAACAGGTCCTCGCGGGTCGGGAAGTGGTGCTGCGCCGCACCCCGGGAGACGCCCGCGCGCTCGGCGACCACCAAGACCGTGGAGCCTGCCCAGCCGTGCTCGGCCAGGCAGGCGACGGCGGCCTCCAGCAGCCGCTGCCGGGTGGCCCGGCTGCGGTCCTGCTTGGGGGCCTTCGGCGTGACTACAGCTCCCATACGGGATCCCGGCGTTCGATGAAGGCGGTCATGCCCTCCCGGGCCTCGGCCGACGCGAACAGGGACGCCGAGCGCTGCACCAGGTCCTCCGCGTCCCGCTCGAACGCGTCCAGCACCCGCGCGGTGACCAGTCGTTTCGACGCGGTCAGCCCCTGCGGGGAGGCCTTGCGCAGCCCGCCGAGCAGCGGCGCGAGAGCCTCGTCCACATCGTCGGCGGCGAGCGTCAGCAGTCCGATGCGGGCCGCCTCCGCCGCGTCGAAGCGCTCCCCCGTCAGGTAGTAGCGCTCGGCGGCCCGCGGGTCCAGACGCGGCAGCAGCGGCAGCGAGATCACGGCCGGCGCGACCCCGATGCGGACCTCGGTGAAGGCGAAGTCCGAGGCGCCGGAGGCCACCGCCATGTCGCAGGCGCCGAGCACCCCGAGCCCGCCGGCGCGGGTCTTCCCGTTCACCCGCGCCACGACCGGTTTGGGCAGGGTGACGATCTGCCGCAGCAGGTCGACGAACGTGTACGGGTTGGGCGGGGCCTTCAGGTCGGCGCCCGCGCTGAAGGTGCCCCCGGTGTGGGTGAGCACCACCGCGCGTACGGCGTCGTCCTTGGCACAGTCGGCCAGCGCCTGCGCCAGGTCGCCGACGAGCCGCGCCGACAGGGCGTTGCGGTTCGCGGGCGAGTCCAGCGTCAGGGTGGCGATGCCGCGCTCGTGCGCGATGGCGACCAGCGTCACGTGTTCTCCCTTTCCCGGTCCCTCAGTTCACGCCGGAGAATCTTCCCCGAGGCGGCGCGCGGGACCCCGCCGATGAACGAGACACGGCGGATCTTCTTGTAGGGGGCGACGCGCTCGGCGACGAAGGCGATGATGTCGTCCTCCGTCAGCTCATCGGCGCCCGGCTGCCGTACGACGTACGCCTTCGGGATCTCGTTCCCGTCAGTGTCGTACACGCCGATCACCGCCGCGTCGGCGATCCCCTCGTGGCCGAGCAGCAGTGCCTCCAGCTCCGCGGGCGGGACCTGGAAACCCTTGTACTTGATCAGCTCCTTGACGCGGTCGACGACGAACAGCCAGCCGTCCTCGTCGACGCGTCCGATGTCGCCGGTGCGCAGCCAGCCCTCCTCGTCGATCATGGCCGCGGTGGCCTCGGGGCGGCCGAGGTAGCCCTTCATCACCTGCGGCCCGCGGATCGCCACCTCGCCCTCCTCGCCCGGTCCGACGTCCTTGCCGGGGTCGTCGAGGGAGACGAGCCGCAGCTCGGTGGAGGGGATGAGCTTGCCGACGGTGCCGGGCGGCGGGTTCTCGGCGCCGAGGGGGACGACATGGGTGCCGGGCGACAGCTCGGTCATGCCGTACGCCTGGCCGATGGGCGGCAGACCGAGCCGCTTGGAGCAGGCGGCGGCCAGTTCGGCGTCCAGGGGCGCCGCGGAGCAGATGATGTACTCCAGCGACGACAGGTCGTACTGGGCGACCGCCGGGTGCTTGGCGAGCGCGAGGACGACCGGCGGGGCGACGTACAGAGCGGTGATGCGGTGCTTCTCGATCGCGGCGAGGAAGGTGTCCAGCTCGAAGCGGGGCAGGACGACGACGGTGGAGCCCTGCCGCAGCGGCGCGTTCATCAGCGCGGTGAGGCCGTAGATGTGGAAGAACGGCAGCACGGCGAGGATGCGTTCGCCCGGGTTCATCGGGATGAGCGGGGAGAGCTGCGCCAGGTTGGTCGCGATGGAGCGGTGGGTGAGCATCACCCCCTTGGGGATGCCGGTGGTGCCGGAGGAGTACGGCAGGGCCGCCACGTCCTCGGCGGGATCGATGACGACCTCGGTGTCGGGCGCGTCCGAGACGATCATGTCGAGCATGCTGGTGTGCCCGTCGGCCCGGTCGCAGACGAAGATCTCCTCGATGCCGGCGGCCAGTTCGGCGGCCCTGCGGGCGACTTCGAGCAGCGGTGAGACGGTGAAGATCCAGCGGGCGGAGGAGTCCCGCAGCTGCTTGGCGAACTCCTCCGCGGTGGCGAGCGGATGGACGGTCGTGACGGACGCTCCGGCGCGGGTGGCGCCGTAGAAGACGGCGGGGTACGCCACCGTGTTGGGGCTGTGCAGGGCGAGGACGTCGCCCTTGCGCAGCCCTGCGTCTGCGAGGGCGGCGGCGATCCGGCGGTGGAAGAGGTCGAGCTGGGTGTAGGTGACGGTGGTGCCGTTCACCCCGTCGATCAGCGCGATCGTGTCCCCGAACTCGGCGGCCCGGTGGAGCACCGCGTCGTGGATCGGCTCACTGACGGCAGGGACGTCTGCGTACTCACTGCTGAACACGGTTACCGGCATGGTCGGCCCCCTCGCTGTGTGGACGGCCAGAATCGCCTCTGTCAGTACGACTTGGGGAGACCCAGGGACTGGTGGGATACGTAATTGAGGATCATCTCGCGGCTGACCGGGGCGATCCTGGCCACGCGGGAGGCCGTGACCAGCGAAGCGAGGCCGTACTCCCGGGTCAGGCCGTTGCCGCCGAGGGTGTGGACGGACTGGTCGACCGCCTTCACACAGGCCTCCCCCGCCGCGTACTTGGCCATGTTGGCGGCCTCGCCCGCGCCGGCGTCGTCCCCCGCGTCGTAGAGGGCGGCGGCCTTCTGCATCATCAGCCGGGCCAGCTCCAGCTCGATGTGGGAGGCGGCCAGGGGGTGGGCGATGGCCTGGTGGGCGCCGATGGGGGCCTTCCAGACCTGGCGGTCCTTGGCGTAGGCGAGGGCCGTGGCGAGCGCGTACCGGCCCATGCCGATCGCGAAGGCGGCGGTCATGATGCGTTCGGGGTTGAGGCCGGCGAACAGCTGGAGCAGCCCGGCGTCCTCCTCGCCCACGAGCGCGTCGTGCGGCAGCGTCACATCGTCGAGGACCAGCTCGAACTGCTTCTCGTGGGCCTGGAGTTCCATGTCGATCTGCGAGCGCTGGAAGCCGTCGGCGTCCCGGGGGACGATGAACAGGCACGGCTTGAGGCTGCCGGTCCGCGCGTCCTCGGTCCGCCCCACGATCAGCGTCGCGTCAGCGATGTCGACACCCGAGATGAAGACCTTGCGCCCGGTGAGGGACCAGCCGTCCTCGGTCCGGTGCGCGGTGGTGGTGATCCGGTGCGAGTTGGACCCGGCGTCCGGCTCGGTGATGCCGAAGGCCATCGTGAGGCTGCCGTCGGCGAGGCCGGGCAGCCAGGTGCGCTTCTGCTCCTCGGTGCCGAAGCGGGCGATCACGGTGCCGCAGATCGCGGGCGAGACGACCATCATCAGCAGCGGACAGCCGGCGGCTCCCAACTCCTCGAGCACGATGGAGAGTTCGGCCATGCCGCCGCCCCCGCCGCCGTACTCCTCGGGCAGGTTCACCCCGAGATAGCCGAGCTTGGCGGCCTCCGCCCACAGCTGTTCGCGGTCGTATCCGCGGCCGTGGCGTTGCCCGAGCGCGGCGACGGCGGCACGCAGGTCCTTGTGCTCCTGGCTTTCGACGTTCATGACGCGGTGACCTCCTGGGTGGCTTCCGCCGGCGCTTCGTCGACGACGGCGAGCAGGGCGCCGACCTCGACCTGGCGGCCGATGACGGCGTGGAGCGCGGTGAGCGTGCCGGAGGCGGGCGAGACGATGCGGTGCTCCATCTTCATGGCCTCCAGCCAGATGAGCGGCTGCCCCTTGTCGACCCACGAGCCCTCACCGATGCCCTCGGCGAGGCGGACGACGGTCCCGGGCATCGGGGCGAGCAGCGAGCCGGGTTCGGTGCGGTCCTCGGGGTCGGGGAAACGGGGCCGCGCGGTCAGCGTGTGGGATCCGGCGGGGCCCTCCACGTGCACGGTGGCGCCGTACGCGGTGACGTCCCAGGCGCGTACGACACCGTCCGTCTCCAGGACGACGCGCCCCTGGGCCGTGTCGAGGACGCGCAGTCCCGGCGTGTCCTCGACCGTGTAACCGCCCCCGCGGGCGGGCCGGTAGCGGACCTCGTGCTCGCCGCCGGACCGGTCCGTCCAGGTCTTGGTCTGTGCCTGCGCAGGGAGGTTGCGCCAGGCACCGCCGAAGCGGCCGCCTCGTGCGGCGGCGTCCGCGAGCGTCGCGGCGACGGCGGCGAGCCCGGCATCGGGCGCGGGCCGGGTGAGGGCGTCGAGATGCCGGTCGTAGAACCCGGTGTCGAGCTGTCCGGACGCGAAGTCCGGGTGTTCCAGGGAGCGTACGAGCAGCTCCCGGTTGGTGACGGGACCGTGCACGCGGGCCCGGCGCAGGGCGTGCGCGAGCCGGCGGACGGCCTGCTGCCGGGTGGGCGCCCAGGCGATGACCTTGGCGATCATGGGGTCGTAGTGGACGCCGACGGTGTCGCCGTCGGCGTAACCGGTGTCCAGGCGCACCCCGGGGTCCACGTCGAGCCGTTGCAGGGTGCCGGTCTGCGGGGCCCAGCCGCGGGCCGGGTCCTCCGCGTACAGCCGGGCCTCCACGGCGTGGCCGTTCGCGGCCGGCGGATCCGCGGGCAGCGCCTCGCCCTCCGCGACCCGGATCTGGAGGCCCACGAGATCGATGCCGAACACCGCCTCCGTGACCGGGTGTTCGACCTGGAGGCGGGTGTTCATCTCCAGGAAGTGGGCGGTGCC
This sequence comes from Streptomyces sp. CA-251247, assembly GCF_050952975.1. Lineage (NCBI taxonomy): Bacteria > Bacillati > Actinomycetota > Actinomycetes > Kitasatosporales > Streptomycetaceae > Streptomyces > Streptomyces sp. CA-251247. The sequence goes on from NZ_CP191861.1 coordinate 3,686,418, forward strand.
CGCCGGGGAGACGAGGAACTCCACCGTTCCGGCGCCGGCGTATCCCACGGCGCGTGCCGCGGTCACCGACGCCTCGTGGAGCGAGGCCACCACAGCGGGCGCGAGTCCCGGCGCCGGGGACTCCTCGATCACCTTCTGATGGCGGCGCTGGAGCGAGCAGTCCCGCGTCCCGAGGGCCCAGACGGTGCCGTGCGTGTCGGCGAGGATCTGGACCTCCACATGGCGGCCCGCCTCGACGTACGGCTCGACGAAGACCTCGCCGTCGCCGAACGCGCTCAGCGCCTCGGCCCGTGCCGCCTCCAGCTCTCCGGCGAGGGCGCCCAGCGAGCGCACGATCCGCATACCGCGACCGCCACCGCCCGCCGCCGCCTTCACCAGGACCGGCAGATCGGCCTCGGTGACCTCGGCCAGGGGCGCGAGGCCCATCAGCTCCTTGGCCCGGGTCTTCGACGCCATCGCCTCGATCGCGGCCGGCGGCGGGCCGATCCACACGAGCCCCGCGTCCGCCACCTCCTGCGCGAACCCGGCGTTCTCGGACAGGAATCCGTACCCCGGGTGCACCGCGTCGGCGCCCGCGGCGAGCGCCGCCTTCACGATCAGGTCGCCGCGCAGATAGGTGTCGCCGGGGGCGGCCCCGGGGAGCCGTACGGCGGCGTCCGCCTCCCGTACGTGCAGGGCGGAGGCGTCCGCGTCGGAGTACACGGCGACCGTCGCGATGCCGAGCTCCCGGCAGGTCCGGAAGACCCGGCAGGCGATCTCGCCGCGGTTGGCGACCAGGACAGTGGAGATCATCGTCAAGCCCTCACATCCGGAAGACGCCGAAGCCGCCGCGCGCGCCTTCGACGGGGGCCGTGTGGATCGCGGACAGGCACAGACCCAGCACCGTGCGGGTGTCGCGGGGGTCGATCACCCCGTCGTCGTACAGCCGGCCCGACAGGAACATCGGCAGCGACTCCGCCTCGATCTGCTGCTCGACCATCGCCCGCAGTCCGGCGTCGGCCTCGTCGTCGTACGGCTGCCCCTTCGCCGCCGCCGACGCGCGCGCGACGATGGAGAGCACGCCGGCGAGCTGCTGGGGGCCCATGACCGCGGACTTGGCGCTCGGCCAGGCGAAGAGGAAGCGCGGGTCGTACGCCCGGCCGCACATGCCGTAGTGCCCGGCGCCGTAGGAGGCGCCCATCAGCACGGACAGATGCGGGACCTTCGAGTTCGACACCGCGTTGATCATCATGGCGCCGTGCTTGATGATGCCGCCCTGCTCGTACTCCTTGCCGACCATGTAACCGGTGGTGTTGTGCAGGAACACCAGCGGTACGTCGCGCTGGTTGGCGAGCTGGATGAACTGCGCCGCCTTCTGCGACTCGGCGCTGAACAGCACGCCCTGCGCATTGGCGAGAATGCCGACGGGGTAGCCGTGCAGGGACGCCCAACCGGTCACCAGGCTCGGCCCGTACAGCGGCTTGAACTCGTCGAAGTCGGAGCCGTCCACGATCCGCGCGACAGCCTCACGGGGGTCGAAGGGCGTCTTCAGATCCTCGGGCACGATCCCGAGCAGCTCCTCCTCGGCATACTTCGGAGGCTCGGCCGGCCCCGGATCGGGCTGCGCCTTGCGCCAGTTGAGCCGGGCCACGATCCTGCGGGCCTGCCTCAGCGCGTCCGGCTCGTCGACCGCGAAGTAGTCGGCGAGGCCCGAGGTGCGGGCGTGCATCTCCGCGCCGCCGAGCGACTCGTCGTCGCTCTCCTCGCCCGTGGCCATCTTCACCAGCGGTGGCCCGCCGAGGAACACCTTGGACCGTTCCTTGATCATCACGGTGTGGTCGGACATGCCGGGGACGTACGCGCCGCCCGCCGTCGAGTTGCCGAACACCACCGCGATCGTCGGAATGCCGGCCGCCGACAGCCGGGTCAGATCGCGGAAGATCGCCCCGCCCGGGATGAAGATCTCCTTCTGCGAGGGCAGATCCGCGCCGCCGGACTCGACCAGCGAGATGCACGGCAGCCGGTTGGCGTACGCGATCTCGTTCGCCCGCAGGATCTTCTTCAGCGTCCACGGGTTGGAGGCCCCGCCGCGTACGGTCGGGTCGTTCGCGGTGATCAGGCACTCGACGCCTTCCACCACCCCGATGCCGGTCACCGTGGACGCGCCCACCGGGTAGTCGCTCCCCCACGCGGCGAGCGGGGACAGCTCCAGGAACGGTGTGTCGGGGTCGAGCAGCAGCTCGATCCGCTCCCGCGCCAGCAGTTTGCCGCGGGAGCGGTGCCGGGCGACGTACTTCTCACCGCCGCCCGCCAGTGCCTTCGCATGCTCGGCGTCCAGGTCGGCGAGCCGGCCGAGCATGGCGTCGCGGCGGGCCGCGAACTCGGGGGCCGCCGGGTCGACGGCCGAGGAGAGCACGGTCACAGCAGTACCTCCGGGATGTCCATGTACCGGGAGCGCAGCCACTCGCCGAGCGCCTTGCCCTGGGGGTCGAAGCGGGCCTGCGCCGCCACGCCCTCGCCGAGGATGCCCTCGACCGTGAAGTTGAGGGCGCGCAGCCGCGGCAGGACGTGGCGTACGACGGTGAGTTCGGCGGTCTCGGGGAGCAGGGCCCGGAAGCGGTCCACGGTCAGTTCGTGGGCGAGCCAGCGCCAGGCGTCGTCGGTGCGCGCCCACACCCCGACGTTGGCGTCGCCGCCCTTGTCGCCGCTGCGCGCACCGGCGACGAGACCGAGGGGCGCTGCCCGGCGGGGGCCGTCCGGCAGCGGTTCGGGAAGCCCGGCGGCGGGTTGGGCTGCTGGGTCGAGCGGCTCGGTGTCGGCCGTGTGGACGGCCGGTGGGATCTCGCAGCGCCGCCCGTCGGGCAGTACGGCGGTGTGCGGGACGGAGGCCGCGTCCACGTGCTCCGCGTCGAACACCCCGTACGGAGCGCCCTTGCCGGGCGGAGCCGTCACATGGAAGCCCGGATAGCTGCCCAGCGCGAGTTCGATCGCGGCGCCGCTGACGGCGCGGCCGACCTTCTCGGGGTCGCTGTCCCGTACGACGAGCCGCAGATAGGCGCTGGCCCGCTCCTCCGTGTCGCCGTCGGGCCGCTCGGTGCGGGCGAGTTCCCAGCGCACGTCGGCCGGCCGGTGCTTGCCGAACGCGTCCTCCAACTGGTCCTGCACCAGCCGGGCCTTGGCCTCGATGTCCAGGCCCGTCAGCACGAACACGACCTCGTTGCGCCAGCCGCCGATGCGGTTGAGCCCGACCTTGAGGGTGGGCGGCGGGGCCTCGCCGCGTACGCCCGAGATCCGCACCCGGTCCGGGCCCTGCTGCTCCAGCCGTACGGTGTCGAGACGGGCGGTGACGTCGGGGCCCGCGTAGCGCGCGCCCCCCGTCTCGTACAGCAGTTGGGCCGTGACGGTGCCGACGTCGACGAGGCCGCCGGTGCCCTCGTGCTTGGTGATGACGGATGTGCCGTCGGCGTGGATCTCGGCGAGAGGGAAGCCGGGACGGCGCAGGACGCGGGCGTCGTGACCGGCGAAGAAGGCGTAGTTGCCGCCGGTGGCCTGGGTGCCGCACTCCAGCACATGGCCGGCGACGACGGCGCCCGCGAGCGCGTCGAGATCGTCGGGGCCCCAGCCGAAGTGGGCGGCCGCGGGGCCGGTGACGAGGGCCGCGTCGGTGACCCGGCCGGTGACGACGACATCCGCACCGGCCCGCAGACAGGCGGCGATCCCCGCGCCGCCGAGGTAGGCGTTGGCGGTGAGCACCTGCGGGCCCCAGCCGCGGCCGAGCAGATCGTCGCCCTCGACATGGGCGACCTTCACGGGCACGCCGACGCGCTCGGCGAGGGCGCGGACGGCGTCCGCGAGTCCGGCCGGGTTGAGCCCGCCCGCGTTGGCGACGATCCTGACACCGCGTTCACGGGCGAGGCCGAGGCTCTCCTCCAACTGCTTGAGGAAGGTCTTGGCGTAACCGAGCGAGGGGTCCTTCAGCCGGTCGCGGCCGAGGATGAGCATGGTCAGCTCGGCGAGATAGTCGCCGGTCAGGACGTCGAGGGGCCCGTCGGTGAGCATCTCGCGCACGGCGTCGAAGCGGTCGCCGTAGAAGCCGGACGCGTTCCCGATACGCAGGACGCCACCGGAGCCCGCGGCGGTCACCGGGCCTCCTTGGGGGCGCGGCCCGGTCCCGCCGGTCCGGCGAAGGCCTGCGCGATGTCGAGCCACCGGTCGGCGTCCTCGCCCTCGGCCCGCACGGCGAGGTCGGCGCGGTTGGCCCGCTGGGTGACGAGCAGACAGAAGTCGAGCGCGGGCCCGCTGACCTTCTGCTCCGCCTCCGCCGGGCCGTACGTCCACATCTCGCCGCCGGGAGCGGTGAGTTCCACGCGGATGGGGGCCGTGGGCGGGGTCAGCGAACGGACCCCGAAGGCATAGTCGCGGGCGCGGACGCCGATGTACGCGACGTGCCGCAGCCGGTCGGTCGGCTCGCGCACGGCTCCGAGCGCGTCGGCGATGTCCTGGCCGTGCGCCCAGGTCTCCATCAGCCGCCCGGTCGCCGTGGAGGCGACGCTCATGGGCGGCCCGTACCAGGGGAAGCGGCTGCCCGCCGGTGCCGCGCGCAGGGCCTTCTGCAGCTGCTCGCGGCCCTCGCGCCAGCGGGCGAGCAGCTCGGCGGGCGGCTGCGCGGCACCCTGCTCGGCTCCCTCGTCGACGAAGGAGTACGGCGCGGCGAATGCCTTCTCCGTCTCGACGGCGAAGGCCTCGGCATCGGTGACGGCCAGCAGGGCCGCGGCATCGGTCCAGGCGAGGTGTGCGATCTGGTGAGCGATGCTCCAGCGCGGCGCGGGCGTGGGCCGCGCCCAGTCGTCGGCGCTCAACTCCCCGACAAGCCGGTCGAGTTCATCGCTCTCGCTGCGCAGATCGTCCAGGACGACGGTCGGGTCGGACACGATGGCGCTCCCTCGGGACACGACGGTGTGTGCCCGGAGCATGGCAGTGCGCAGAGAAACAATCAAGCGTGCTTGCTTTGATTTCTGCGGGGATCTGCCGCCACGTCACGGCCGTGGCCCGCCCGGCCTACTGGGGCTGTTTCGCCACCTGGGACCGCACCGCACCCATGCTCGCCCCGATGACCAGCGCGATCGCCACCGCGTCCAGCAGGGACAGGCCCTGGTGCAGCACGAGGAAGCCGGCCGTCGCGGCGATCGCCGGCTCCAGGCTCATCAGCACCGCGAACGTCGGCGCGGGCAGCCGTCGCAGCGCCAACAGCTCCAGCGTGTACGGGAGAACGGACGACATCAGCGCCACGGCGAGCCCGAAGGCGAGGGTCGACGGCACGATCAGTTTCGACCCGGCCTCCGCTATGCCCAGCGGCAGACTCAGCAGAGCACCGACGGCCATCGCCAGCGCCAGTCCGTCCGCCTGCGGGAAACGGCGTCCGGTACGGGCACTGAAGACGATGTACGCGGCCCACATCGCGCCCGCACCCAGGGCGAACAGCGCGCCGACCGGATCGAGCCGGTCGAAGCCGCCGCCACTGAGCAGCATCACACCGCCGAGGGCGAGCCCCGCCCAGACCAGATTGATCATCCGCCGCGACACGATCACCGACAGCGCCAGCGGGCCGAGCACCTCGAAGGTCACGGCCGCACCCAGCGGGATCCGGTCGGCGGCCTGGTAGAAGAGGATGTTCATGGCGCCCATGGCCGCGCCGAACGCCACCACGGTGCCCCAGTCGGCACGCGAGTGGCCGCGCAGCTTCGGGCGGCACACGACGAGCAGGACGACGGCGGCGAGTACGAGCCGCAGGGTGACCACGCCGAGTGCCCCGGCGCGCGGCATCAGCATCACCGCGACGGCCGCACCGAACTGGACGGACAGCGCACCGGCGACGACGAGAGCGACCGGGCCGAGAGCGCGGTCGCCGCGGCCGGTGGCGGCGCCGCTGCCGGCGTCCCTTCCCGAGCCGGCCGCGCCGCCGTCGAGGGCGGCCGCGGCCTCCGGCTCGGTGACGACGACAGGGGTACGCGCCTCGTCCACCGGAACCTCCCTGATCGGCCGGGCCGTGGTTCGTCACCCCCGGCCTGCTGCGGCCCTCCCCACGCTACGGCTCCTCGGCCGTCGCGTGAAATGCCGACTGTGCTGCCGTTATGCTCCACGCGCATGAGCATCGAGATGCGCCATCTCCGCTGCTTCCTCGCCATCGCCGAGGAGTCCAGCGTGACCAGAGCCGCTGTGCGGCTGCACCTCACCCAGCCCGCCGTCTCCCGCGCCCTGGCCGCACTGGAGAAGCAGCTCGGTACACGGCTGGTGGACCGCTCCACGCACCATCTCGCCCTCACCCCCGAGGGGCGGGCCTTCCGCGACAAGGCGGCCGCGGCGGTCGCCGCCTTCGACGAGGCACTGGACACCGGCAGGCTGCGGCGCCGGCCGCTGCGGCTGGGGCACGCCTGGTCCGCGCTCGGGCCGTACACCACCCCACTGCTGCGCCGCTGGGAACGCGAGCACCCCGAGACCCCGCTGGAACTCCTGCGGATCGACGACCGCACCGCCGGGCTGGTCCGCGGCGAGGTGGACGCGGCGGTCCTGCGCGGCCCGGTGGACACGCCGGGCCTGGTCACCGAGCTGCTGTTCACCGAGTCCCGGGTGGCCGCGGTCACCTCGGACGGCCCGCTGGCCGCGCGCCCGTCCCTGACCCTGGCGGAGCTGACGGACACCCCGATGATCCTCAACACGGTCTCGGGTCTGACGACCCTGGACCTGTGGCCGCCGGAGTCCCGGCCGGGGACGACGGTGACGGTCGCGAACACGGACGACTGGCTGACGGCGATCGCGGCGGGGAGGGGGGCGGGGGTGTCGGTGGCGTCCACCGCGGCGATGCACCCGCACCCGGGGTGACGTACCGCCCCCTGACGGACGCGCCCCCGGCCCGCGTCATGCTGGCCTGGCGCACGACGACCCCGCACCCGGCGCTGCCGGAGTTGCTTGCGCTGGCACGCGAGCTGACGTGACCGACGGGGCCACTTGTCGGGGCTCGGCCCCGAACCCCGCGCGGTCCGCCGGTCCGGCGCAACAGGACAACGTGTCCCGCAAATCCAGCCCGTCCGGCGATTGAGGACACGACCGCAGGGCGTGCCCCCCGACGAAAGCCGCAGGCCCGTCGTCAGGGCTCCGCCCCGAACCCCGCGCCTCAAACGCCGGCGAGGCTGAATATGCACCCACCAGCCCTCGCCGAGCCAGGTGGCCAAGCTGGATGTGCGGCGGGCCGAGCCGGACAACGTGCCCCGCAATTCCAGCCCGTCCGGCGATTGAGGACACGACCGCAGGGCGTGCCCCGCAACGAAAGCGGAACGGCCGCACGACACCTGCAGCCACCCCGCCCATCCGGCGAGGACACAAGACACACCCCCGCACGCACCACCCTCCCCCCACCCCCCGTGGTACAGACAGCACATGACCCGCGACGAACTCCTCTGGTTCCTCCGCCGACACAAGCTCGCCGTCGAGGCCTCCGTCGGACCCGGCGGCAGACCGCAAGCCGCCGTCGTCGGTTTCGGTGTCAGCGATCAGTTGGAGATCGTCTTCGACACCGTCAACACCACCCGCAAGTACCGCAACCTCCTCGCCGACCCCCGTATCGCCCTCGTCATCGGGTGGGACGAGGCCGTGACCGTGCAGATCGAAGGGCTCGCCGACTTTCCCGAGGGGCCCGAGCTCGAGCGCGTCCAGGCTGCGTACTTCACGGCGTATCCGGAGGGGCGGGAGCGGCTCGGGTGGCCCGGGATCACCTATGTGCGGGTGCGGGCGCACTGGGCGCGGCACAGTGACTTCACCGTGGAGCCCGCGCGGATCGAGGAGCTCACTCTCGACTGAGGTCGTCCGGCAGGGCCTCCGCGAGCACCTCCGCGAGGTGCCGTGCGCGGTGGCCCTCCAGCTGGGCCAGTTGCGTACGGCAGGAGAAGCCGTCCGCGAGGAGTTCCGCGTCCGGGCCCGCCGTGCGGACCGCCGGCAGGAGCTGGTCCTCCGCGCAGGCCACCGACACCTCGTAGTGGCCGCGCTCGAAGCCGAAGTTGCCGGCCAGTCCGCAGCAGCCGCCGCTCAGCTCCCCCTCCAGACCGGCGCGTTCACGCAGCCGGCGTTCCGCGTCCTCGCCGAGGACCGCGTGCTGGTGGCAGTGCGTCTGACCGGCCACCGGGCGCTCCAGGCGCGGCGGTGTCCAGTCCGGGGCGCACTCCTCCAGTACCTGGGCGAAGGTGCGGACCGATGCGGCGAGGCGCGCCGCGCGGGGGTCGTCCGGCAGGAGTTCCGGGAGGTCCGTCCGCAGCGCCGCCCCGCAGCTCGGCTCCAGGACGACCACGGGGGCGCCCAGGTCGAGCAGCGGCTCCACGGTGTCCAGGGTGCGGCGCATCACCGCGCGGGCGCGGTCGAGCTGGCCGGTGGAGACGTAGGTGAGGCCGCAGCAGACCCGGCCGGGCGGCACGACGAGGCCCATCCCCGCGGACTCCATGACCCGTACCGCCGCCCGGCCGACCTCCGGGGAGAGGTGGTCGGTGAACGTGTCCGGCCACAGCACTGCCGTACGGCTCGTCGCGAGGACCTCCGTACGGCCTCGCAGGTGCCCCGCCAGCCAGGTGCGGAACGTCTCCGGGGCCAGCCGCGGGATGTCCCGTTCGGGCGCGATGCCGCCCAGCCGCTTGGCGACGGCCGCCAGCGGCCGGACCCGGGCGGCGGCGTTGACGAGCCGGGCGACGGGGGCTGCCGCCCGCAGCCACTCGGGCAGCCGGCCCATGGCGTAGTGGGATGCGGGCCGTCGCCGCCCCGCGTAGTGGTGGTGCAGGAACTCCGCCTTGTACGTGGCCATGTCGACGCCCACCGGGCAGTCGCTGCGGCACCCCTTGCACGACAGGCACAGGTCGAGCGCGTCCCGCACCTCGGGGGAACGCCAGCCGTCCCGCACGATCTCGCCCGCCAGCATCTCGTGCAGCAGCCGGGCCCGGCCGCGGGTGGAGTGCGCCTCCTCGCCGGTGGCGCGGAAGGACGGGCACATCACTCCGCCGCCCGAACCCGCCGACGTCGTACGGCACTTGGCGACACCCACGCACCGCCGCACCGCGCCGGCGAAGTCGCCGCCGTCGTGCGGGTAGCCGAAGACCACGTCGATCTTCTCCCGGGGGAGCACGGCGAAGCGGAGGTTGGCGTCGAGGTGGTCGGGGCGGGCCAGCATGCCCGGGTTCATGCCGCCGGCCGGGTCCCACAGGTCCTTGAACCGGCCGAAGAGGCCGACCAGTTCGTCCCCGTACATCTTCGGCAGCAGCTCGGCGCGCGCCTGGCCGTCGCCGTGTTCGCCCGACAGGGAGCCGCCGTGGGCGACGACGAGTTCGGCGACCTCCTCGGAGAAGCGGCGGAAGGCCCGGACGCCCGGCTCGCTCAGCAGGTCGAAGTCGATACGGACGTGGATGCAGCCGTCGCCGAAGTGCCCGTACGGCGTGCCGCGCAGGCCGTGGGCCGCCAGCAGCGCCCGGAAGTCGCGCAGATAGGCGCCCAGCCGGGCGGGCGGCACCGCGCAGTCCTCCCAGCCGGGCCAGGCCTCCGTGCCGTCGGGGGTGCGGGTCGCCGTGCCGGCCGCGTCCTCGCGCACCCGCCACAGGGCGCGCATGCCGGCCGGGTCGTCGACCACCGTGCCGTCGAGCGCGTCGGCCGCGCGGAGCACGGCCTCGGCACCGGCCCGCGCCTCCGCGGCGGTGTCCCCGCCGGTCTCCACGAACAGCCACGCCCCGCCGCGCGGCAGCCCGTGGCCGGGGGGCACCAGGTCCTCCGCCATGCCCTCGACGGTCAGCGGGCCGAGCGGAAGAAGCCCGGAGGCCGCCTCGGCCGCCGCGCTCTCGTCGGGGTAGCCGAGCACGGCGAGGGCCCGGGCCCGGGGCGCGTCGACGAGCCGTACGGTCGCCTCTGTCAGCACGCCGAGCGTGCCCTCGCTGCCGCAGAACGCCCGGGTGAGGTCGACGCCCTTCTCGGGCAGCAGCGCGTCCAGCGCGTACCCGGAGATCCGGCGGGGCAGCCCGTCCGTGAACCCGGTGCGCAGCAGGGCGAGATGCCCGTCGACGAGTTCGCGCAGGCCGGCGGGGGCGCCGGAGTCCCAGCCCCGGCCGAGGCGCAGTGCGGCGCCGTCGTAGGTCGTCACGGAGAGGCCGTGCACATTGTCGGCGGTCGTGCCCCAGGCCACCGAGTGGGCGCCGCAGGAGTTGTTGCCGATCATCCCGCCGATCGTGCAGCGGGCGTGGGTGGAGGGGTCGGGGCCGAAGGTGAGGCCGAGGGGGCGTACGGCGTCGCGGAGGGTGTCCAGCACGACGCCGGGCTGGACGACCGCCGTGCGCGCCTCGGCGTCCACGTCGAGCAACGCCTTCATGTGCCGGGTGAAGTCGAGCACGACGCCGATGCCGGTGGCCTGCCCGGCAATCGACGTACCCGCGCCGCGCGGCACGACCGGCACCTCGTACTGCCGGCAGACCGCGAGTGCGGCGGCCACGTCGTCGGCGTCCCGGGGTGCGACGACGCCGACCGGTACGCGCCGGTAATTGGAGGCGTCCATGGTCATCAGGGCTCTGCCGGCGGCGGAGAAGTCCACCTCGCCGCGCACGTCCCGCCCGAGTGCCCGCGCCAGCTCGCCCGTCGCACCGGCCGTCGCACCGGCCTTCGTGCGGGCGTCCGCGGACCCGGAGTGCGCCGCCCGCACCCGGGAGGAGCCGCTGTCCGGCTGCCGGTCCGGCCCCGTCTGTCGCTGTTCCGCCATGTCTCTCAGCATGCCCCCGTCACTCCCGTCACACCGCCGCGAAACGGGCCGGTCCGGAGACTGCTCTCTGCCAGGCCTTGGCAAAGCCGGGGGGAAGAGCCCAAAGTGATCGCCAACTCTCCTATAGTGACGAGCACTTGATCGGGAACACGCGGCTCCAGTTCTGCCCCCGCCACCCCTCGGAAGGCAACACTCGATGACCGGCACCGCTCAGAAGCGATGACCCGCGGTACGCGGGCGGTCCCCCCGGCCGGGCCACACCCCACGCCTGTCGGGACGACCGAGAACACCCTGAAGATCGTCGTCGTCGGTGGCTTCGGCGTCGGCAAGACCACGATGGTCCGCTCCGTCAGCGAGATCCGCCCGCTGCACACGGAGGAGGTGATGAGCCGCGCCGGCCGCAGCCTGGAGGACACCAGCAGGGTCAGCGGCAAGAACGCCACCACCGTCGCGTTCGACTTCGGCCGGATCACCGTCGACGACCGGAGCGTCCTCTATCTCTTCGGCGCCCCCGGCCAGAAGCGCTTCTGGTTCCTGTGGGAACGCCTGCTGGCGGGCACGATGGGCGCGGTCGTCCTCGTCGACACCCGCTGCCTCGACGACGCCTGGTACGCCCTGGACCGCCTCGAACACCACGGCATGCCGTACATCGTCGCCGTGAACGACTTCGGCGGACCGCTGCACAGCGACGAACACATCCGCGAGGCGCTCGCGCTCGGCCCCGACGTACCGATGGTGGAGTTCGACGCCCGCGACCACTCGTCCAGCAAATTCGTCCTGATAGCGCTGGTCGAGCATCTGCACGCCCTGGCGGTCCGCCACAAGGGCTGAGCCCGTCCGGCACACCGGCCACCGGTCCGACCGTCATATGGGCAGCTGTCTCATCCGCCGGACCACGTCCGCGCGACGCCCCGTGACCGACTACGCTCCGGAACGTGGCTGAGATCCGGATTCCCGCTGACATCAAGCCCGCCGACGGCCGTTTCGGCGCGGGCCCCTCCAAGGTGCGGACGGAGGCGCTCGACGCCCTGTCCGCCACCGGCACGTCCCTCATGGGTACGTCCCACCGCCAGGCCCCGGTGAAGAACCTGGTCGGCGCGGTGCGCGACGGCGTACGCGACCTCTTCCGGCTCCCCGAGGGCTACGAGGTGATCCTCGGCAACGGCGGCTCCACCGCCTTCTGGGACATCGCGACGCACGGCCTGATCGACAACAAGTCCCAGCACCTGTCGTTCGGCGAGTTCTCCTCCAAGTTCGCCAAGGCCGCCAAGCTCGCGCCCTGGCTGGCCGAGCCCACCGTCATCACCTCCGAGCCGGGCACGCACCCCGAGCCCGAGGCCGAGGCGGGCGTCGACGTGTACGGCTTCACGCACAACGAGACCTCGACCGGTGTCGCCGCCCCCGTCAAGCGCGTGAACGGCGCCGACGAGGGCGCGCTGGTCCTGGTGGACGCCACCTCGGGCGCCGGCGGCCTGCCCGTCGACATCGCCGAGACCGACGTCTACTACTTCGCCCCGCAGAAGTCCTTCGCCTCCGACGGCGGCCTGTGGATCGGCGTCTTCTCCCCCGCGGCCCTGGAGCGCGCCGCGCGCATCCACGGCTCGGGCCGGCACGTCCCGGAGTTCTTCAGCCTCCCGACGGCGATCGACAACTCCCTGAAGAACCAGACGTACAACACCCCCGCGCTGGCGACCCTCTTCCTGCTGGACGAGCAGCTGAAGTGGATCAACGGCCAGGGCGGTCTCGACTGGTCGGTGGGCCGCACGGCGACCTCTTCGCGGACCCTGTACGGGTGGGCGGAGGCGTCGAAGTACGCCACCCCGTTCGTCGTCGACCCGGCCAAGCGCTCGCAGGTCATCGGCACCATCGACTTCTCCGACGACATCGACGCGTCCGCGGTGGCCAAGGTGCTGCGCGCCAACGGCATCGTCGACACGGAGCCGTACCGCAAGCTGGGCCGCAACCAGCTCCGCGTGGCGATGTTCCCGGCGATCGACCCGGCGGACGTCGAGGCGCTGACCGCGTGCGTCGACTACGTGATCGAGAACCTCTGACACCCACGTCGTACGTGTGAGGGGCCCGGCGGCCGAGGCTGCCGGGCCCCTCGTCGTCACGTCGCAGACGTCAGCGGCTCAGGCGCTGGAAGCGGCGGACCGCCAGCGGCAGGAACACCGCTGTCACGGCGAGCGGCCACACCACCGCCATCAGCACCCCGTGCTCCTGGATCCAGCTCCCGTCCCCCGCCACCGGATTGCCGAAGAGCTCCCGTGTCGCCGCGGCCGTCGACGAGATCGGGTTCCATGCCGCGACCGTGCCCAGCCATTCGGGCATCGACGACGGCGGGACGAAGACGCTGGAGATCATCGTGAGCGGGAACACCACCGCGTAGAGACCGCCCGCCGCCTCCGGGCTCGGCACCAGCAGGCCGAGCCAGATCCCGACCCAGATCAGACTGAACCGCAGCAGGACGAGCAGGGCGAACGCGGCCGCCGTGCCCAGGAGTCCGCCGTCCGAGCGCCAGCCCATCACCAGGGCCGTGGCCGCGAGGATCGTCAGCTCGGCGCAGGCCACGAGCAGATCGTTGACCCCACGGCCGGCGACGACGGCGGACGGCGCCATCGGCATCGAACGGAAGCGGTCGATGACCCCCTTCGAGGAGTCGGTGACCACCGCGATGGCCGTGTTCATGAAGCCGAAGGCCATGGTCATCACGAACATGCCCGGCATCAGGAAGTCGCGGTAGTCGCCTCCGCCCGGCGGCTTCATCGCCCCGCCGAAGACATAGCCGTACAGCAGCACGGAGACGATGGGGAAGCCCAGCTGCCAGGCGATGTAGGAGGGTTGGCGCCGGTAGTGGGTCAGCCCGCGGCGTACGACGTTCCAGCAGTCGAGGGCCGCCCAGTACAGCCGGCGCTCCCCCTCGGTCTCGACCCGCAGATCGACCGCGGCGACGCCGGTGGTCGCCGGTCCGCTGCGGTCCATGACGTCGCTCATGCCGCGTTCACCTCGGTCTTCCGGGTCGTCCCGGTCGCGTCGGTCGCCTCTGTCGCCTCTGTCGTCTCTGTCGTCTCGGTACGGTGGCCGGTCAGGCGCAGGAACACGTCGTCCAGGCTGGGCCGGCGCAGGCCGATGTCCTCCACCGCGACGCCCGCGTCCTGGAGGGTGCGCGCCACCTCGGTGAGCGCCGCCACCCGGTCGGTCACCGTCGCGTGCACCCGCCGCTCCTGCGCGTTCGTCTCCGGCCGGCCCTGCGCGACGCGGGCGACCACCGCGACGGCCGCCGCCAGGTCCGCCGGATCGCCGACGACGACCTCGATCCGGTCGCCGCCCACGCGGTTCTTCAGCCCGTCGGGGGTGTCGTCGGCGATGGCCCTGCCCTGGTCGATGACGGTGATGTGCGAGGCGAGCTTGTCCGCCTCGTCGAGGTACTGCGTCGTCAGCAGCACGGTCGTCCCGCCCGCCACCAACTCCCGTACGGCCTTCCACACTTCGCCGCGCCCGCGCGGGTCGAGGCCCGTCGTCGGCTCGTCCAGGAACAGCACCTCGGGCGCGAGGATCATCGATGCGGCGAGGTCGAGGCGTCTGCGCATACCTCCGCTGTACTGTCCGACGCCCTTGTCCGCCGCCTCCAACAGGTCGAACTGTTCCAGCAGTTCACCGGCCCGCAGCGCGGCCCGCCTGCCGCCCAGATGGAAGAGCCGCCCGAACATCTCCAGGTTCTGGCGGCCGGTCAGGATCTCGTCGACGGCGGCGTACTGACCGGCGAGCCCGATCCTGCCGCGGACGCGGCGGGGGTCGCGTGTGACGTCGACGCCGGCGACCAGTGCCCGTCCGCCGTCGAACCGCAGCAGCGTGCTGAGGACGCGCACGGCGGTGGTCTTGCCGGCGCCGTTCGGCCCGAGCAGACCGTGCACGGTGCCCCGGCGCACGGCCAGGTCGAAGCCGTCGAGTGCGCGCTTCTCCCCGTATCTCTTCTCGATCGCTTCGGCGAGTACGGCGTGTTCGTTCACGAGCCCTCCCGGCAGGACGAATGACAGACAACTGGGTACGGTGTACTCACAAGAGAGTACAGCGTACCCAGTTCTTGTCCAGCGCATTAGGCTGAAGCCATGACGACCGAAACGAGCGGCAGCGGAGACATCTCCCGCACCCTGGAGCTCCTGTGGGGTACGGGCGACCGTCCGAGCCGGGGCCCCAAGCCCGGCCTGACCCTCGACCGGATCGTGACGGCGGCCGTCGAGATCGCCGACGCGGAGGGCCTGGCAGCGGTCTCGATGCGCCGTCTGTCCACCGAACTGGGCACCGGCACGATGACGCTCTACCGGTACGTCCCCGGCAAGGCCGAGCTGCTCGACCTGATGCTGGACCGCGTCGGCGGCCAGCCTCCGGCCACGAAGGAGCCCGAGGCGGACTGGCGCGCCGCGATCGACGCCCTGGCGCGCGGCTACCTCACGCTCTACCGGGAGCACCCCTGGCTCCTCAAGGTCAACCAGGCCAGAACGGTCCTGGGCCCGAGCGCGCTACGGGGACTGGAGCACGCGCTGATGGGCCTTCAGGACATGGGCCTCACGGACCCCGAGCTGATCTCGGTGATCATCGCGACGCAGAGCTTCGTGATGGGCATCGCTCGGATGGAGATCGAGACGATCGAGGCGGCGAAGGCGACGGGCCGCAGCGACGAGGACTTCTGGGAGGGGCAACGGCCTTTCCTGGAACGGGCGATGGCGAGCGGGGAGTACCCGCGGATGGCGGGGCTGGCGGAGGACACGTTCAGCAGGGACTTCGACCACTTCGCGTTCGGCCTGCGCAGGTTGGTGGACGGCCTGGAGGTCCTGGTCCGGGACCGCACCTCAAGCCCGGCCGGGGCAACAGGCGACGCATCCAGCCCCGCCGCAGCAACAGGCGACGCATCCAGCCTCGCTGGTGCAACAGGCCGCACATCAAGCCCCGCCAGGGCAACAGGCGGCACATCAAGCCCCGCCAGGGCAACAGGCGGCACATCAAGCCCCGCCGGCGATTGAGGCGCGGGGTCCGGGGCAGCGCCCCGCCAACCGGCTGCGCCATCCCTGCCGGGCACACCAATCAAGCCCCGCCAACCGGCTGCGCCGGAATTGCCTGACCCGCAGCCCACGTGCGGCACAAAATCAAGCCCCGCCGGCGATTGAGGCGCGGGGTCCGGGGCAGCGCCCCGGCGAACCACCCGCACCCTTCGTCGCCCCGCACACGTGTCCTCAAACGCCGGACAGGCTGAACCGCGCTCAGCCCCGCCGCAGCAGCCGCTTCAGCCCCAGCACCAGCGCCGTCGCCGCCGCCAGGCCGATCACCGCGTAGGTGAAGCTGTTCTGATCGTCGTCGTCGGCGCCCCCGGAACCACCGCCGCCCGACGCACCGTCCTTCCCCGACGGCGACGTCCCGCCCGACGCCTCGTCCTTGCCGAGCGGCACCCGCTCCACCTCGCTCTGCTCCCCCTCCGTCCCGAACATCAGCGCCTTGCCGTCCGTCGTGTACGTGACCGACTCCGCCTGGCCCTGGATCGGCGCCTTCACCCGGTGGTCCGCGCCGAGGCGGCCGTTCGTCCACGCGTAGCCGCGGGCGCTGAAGTACGAGCGCAGCACCAGCTCCTTCCCGTCCGGCGAGAACGCGCCGTCGGTCACCCACGGCACCTCGGCGATCCGGCGGAAGGTGTTCGCACCGGACCGGGTGAGTTGGGCCGGGCCCTCGTACAGGCCGCCGCCGTCCTCGTTCTTCGACGCGATGTAGACCCGCCCGGTCTTCGGATGGACCATCAGCGCCTCGGCGTTGCGGGCTCCGTCGGTGTACGTGACCGTGTACTGGGTGGCGTTCACGGTCATGTCCCTCAGGGCTTTCGGCTCGGGGAACGTGTAGATCCACACGTGGTCCCAGCTGCCGTTGAGGTTGTCGCCGATGTCACCGACGTAGACCTTGCCGTCCGGGCCGACCGAGATCGCCTCCATGTCCCGCGGAGTGCCCACCCCGCGCAGGGTGATCGTCGCGACCGTCTTGCCCGTCCGGGCGTCGACGGCGAACACCCGCGGCTCGTCCTGGTCGTTGTGCGTCCAGTACACCCCCGGGTGCGCCCGGCTGGCGGCGAGACCGCTGGACTCCGTGACCCGCGGGTCCTTGATCGTGAAGCCGGGGTCCTCCGACGCTGCGGAGGCGGCCGGCACGGCGGCGAGCAGGACGAACGCGGCGGCAGCGGCGGTGACGTACGGGAGCGAACGCATGCCCCAAGCCTGCCATCCCGCCGGGGTTCCGGCCCGCGCCCCCGGAACCGCCCCCGGCGGCCGCACGGGCACAGGCATTACCCCCGTGGCCGGTCTCACATCGCGGACCAGCCGTCCCGTCCGCCATGATGTGCCCCATGCGTTTCATGTTCGTCGGCGACTCCATGACCATCGGACGCGCCGGCGACTACACCTGGCGCTACCGGATGTGGCAGCACCTCGGCGCATCCTTCGGCGGCCCGTACGAGATCGTCGGCCCGCGGACCTGGCTGTACGACACCGAGGTGGACACCCCGCGCTCGTACGCCTACGCGGCCCCGTTTCCCGCGGACGCCCGCCGCCATCTCGCGGGCTGGGGCGAGGGCTGGCTCCACATGGCGCCGGTGATCCGCGAGACGGTGACCGACCAGCGCCCGGACGTCCTGCTGGTCTCGCTCGGCCTGATAGACCTCGGCTTCTACACGGACAGCGGGCAAACGGCCCTGAACGTCCGCCGGTTCATCGCCGAGTCCCGTGCGGCCAACCCGCAGGTGCGGATGGTGCTGCTCCCCGTCATACCGAACGTGCGCGCCCGTGCGGACGCGCCGTTCGCGGCGGAGTGCGACCGCTTCAACGAACTGCTCGCCAAAGCGGTCGCCGACCTGGACACCGCGGCGTCCCCGATCCTCCTGGCATCCCGGCCGGAGCGGTACGACCTCGACACGGACACCTACGACGGCACCCACCCGAGCGCGTCGGGCGAGCACAAGCTCGCGGCGGCGTACGCACAGGCGATGCACCAGGCGTGGGGGCTGGGCGCCCGCTACGAGGCCGCGGCCTGATCCTGCCGCGTACCGCCCCGGCCGAAGGCGTCAGAAGACGAACGGCCCGGGGTTCTGCGGGGAGGTCGCCGTGCACGTGGCGGTGATCCCGAACACCACCACGGTCAGGGATGTGGCTTCGAGACTGTCGCCCACCGCCACGGTGCCGTCCAGCGGGCCGGTGGAGACGGCGCCGCCCGCCGGGATCGCGGGGTTGGCGTTGCCGGTGAACGTTGTCGTGTCCGTGCCGTTCTTCGCCAGCGTGAGCGTGGACTTCACCGAATTCGCCGAGATGGGGAGCGGCGAGGTGATGGCGTCCGTGGCCAGACTGATGGTCGCGGCCGTGCCGTCCTGGGTGGCCGCGAGGTTCGCCGTACCCGAGCCGAACGAACCGCAGTCGAAGGACAGCGTCGCCTTGTCCGGCGTCACCGCCTGGGCCGCGGGCGCCATCGCGAGCGTGCCGGCGGCCAGCAGGCCGACGCCGAGGAACGTGCCGATGCCAAAGGTGCCGTGCTTCATGGGAGGTCCCGCCTTCGTGTGTGGGGTCACGGGCCGGCGCCGGCGGCTGCCATCGGGCGTGCGCACGCAATCCTGGGGCGTGGGGAGCCCGGGGAGCTGGATCACCTGCGAGCACGGTGCGGCTGATGGGTCGTCAGCGACGCTCCCCATTGCTGCACGGGCCTCCGGGGAAAACAAGGAGAGCCACCGAATATTGACATGTAACGGCCAAATCAGGCTGTCGGCTCCAGCGGGGCGCGCGTCAGGCGGTTGGCGAAGGTGGAGAGCGTGTAAGTCCCGATCCCCATGACCACCTCCAGCGCGTTCTGCGGAGTGAAGCCCTGGCCGAAAAACGCCGCCAGCGACTCGTCCCCGACCGCCCCGGACGCGGCGATCACGTCGAGCGTGAACCGCCGTACGGCTTCGAGGCGTTCGTCGTCGAGCGGGCGCTGCGCGACGAGCGCGGCCACGGCCGTCTCACCGGCCCCCAGCGCCCGGAGCTTGCCGGTGTGCATCACGACGCACACATGGCACTCGTTGCGCGCCGCGACCGTCATGATGACGACCTCGCGCGCGACCGGATCCAGCGTCGTGCGCTCGAAGAGGGCGCTGAGCTGAAGGAATCCGTCCAGCGTGTGCGGCGAGGCGGCGAGTCTGGCGACCGCCGGCGGCAGGTGCCCCAGATTGCGCCGGACCGCCTCCATCGAGCGGCGGGAGGCGGGCGGCGCGGACTCCGGGCTGTGGTCGGGAAAGGCGCGATCGGCAACGGCGTGATCGGAGAACACGGTGACCCCTTTAGAATGGACAACATGGTTGACGATAAAAAGGTAAACCAGGTTGTCGATGGCGGCAAGGGAGTTCCCGGCAGGGGCTACGAGCTCCCCCTGCTCCTCTTCGCCGGCTTCCGGTCCCTCATCGACCGGCTCCACGTCGAGCTGGCCCGCCAGGGCCACCCCGACGTCCGCCCCGCGCACGGCTTCGCGATGCAGGCGATCGGCATCGACGGCGCGACCGCGAGCGACGTCGGCCGCCGGCTCGGCGTCTCCAAGCAGGCCGCGGGCAAGACCGTCGACCGGCTCGTGGCACTGGGCTACGCGGTCCGGGCCGACGACCCGTCCGACGCCCGCCGCAAGCTCGTCCGCCTCACTCCGCACGGCCTGGACGCGCTGTCCCGCTCGGCCGCGATCTTCGACGAACTGCGCGCGGACTGGGCACGGAAGCTCGGTGCGGACCGGGTCACCGACATCGAGCAGGCGCTGCGCTCCGTCGCCCCCGCCGACGCCTTCCGCCTCGACGCGGCAGGCTGGTTCGGCGGGGCTTGAGCGCGCCGCGAGGCCGGGCCTTGCTTCGAGCGCGCTCCAAGGAGTTGGCTTGGTGCCCATGGAGTACACGCAGCTCGGACGCACGGGACTCAAAGTCAGCCGACTCGTCCTCGGGACGATGAACTTCGGGCCTCTCACCGACGAGGCCGACAGCTACGCGATCATGGACGCCGCACTCGGCGCGGGCATCAACTTCTTCGACACGGCCAACGTCTACGGCTGGGGCGAGAACAAGGGCCGCACCGAGGAGATCGTCGGCAGCTGGTTCGCAAAGGGCGGCGACCGCCGCGACAAGGTCGTCCTCGCCACCAAGGTCTACGGGAACATGGGCGCCGACGGCGAGGCCTGGCCCAACCACGACAAGCTCTCCGCGCTCAACATCCGGCGCGCCGTCGACGCCAGTCTCAAGCGACTGAAGACGGACTACATCGACCTCTACCAGTTCCACCACATCGACCGCAGCACCCCGGTCGACGAGATCTGGCAGGCCATCGACACCCTCGTCCAGCAGGGCAAGATCCTGTACGTGGGGTCGTCCAACTTCCCCGGCTGGAAGATCGCCCAGGCCAACGAGGCGGCCGCGCGCCGGGGCTCGTACGGGCTGGTCAGCGAGCAGTGCCTCTACAACCTCGCCGAACGCCGCGCCGAGATGGAGGTGATCCCGGCCGCGCAGGAGTACGGCCTGGGCGTCATCCCCTGGTCACCGCTGCACGGCGGACTGCTCGGCGGCGTGCTCAAGAAGGAGGCACAGGGCGGACGCCGCGCGACCGGGCGTGCGGCCGACACCCTGGCCGACGCCGACTCCCGGGCACAGATCCAGGCGTATGAGGACCTGCTGGACAAGCACGGCCTGGAGCCGGGCGAGGCCGCTCTGGCCTGGCTGCTCTCCCGTCCGGGCGTCACGGGTCCCATCGTCGGACCGCGTACCGCGGACCAGCTGGAGTCCGCCCTGCGCGCCGTCGAGCTCGAACTGAGCGACGAGGTGCTGGCCGGTCTCGACGAGATCTTCCCGGGTCCGGGACCCTCTCCGGAGGCATTCGCCTGGTAGGACACCGGCGGTAGGCGACGGACGGCCCGTGGGCCGGCCGGGCGGCGGACGGGTAACGGACGCCGCTACCGGCCGGCCACGGCCGCCACGGCGATGATGCCGAACATCAGCACTAGGACGCCGGCCATGATCTGGTTTCTGGTCTTGGTCTTCACGCAACGAGGTTAACGCGGCTGTTCGAGCGGCCCCGAACCCGGCTCCGTACCGGGGCCCGGTTCCGTGCCGGGACCCGTAGCGGCACCCGGCCCCGGATCGGTGGCCGGCCCCGGTTCCATGGCCGCTTCCGCACCCGGTTCCGGCAGGGCGCCCGCGCCTTTGCCGAGCGGCCAGGTGCCGACCGCCTCGTACCGCGGCTCCTCCCCCTTCACGCCGCTCACCGGCAGGTTGCTGCGGACGAGATGGAGCTCGGACACCTCCCAGGGGGTGCTGTCGAAGTCGGCCAGCGCGTCGACGAACGGGCTCAGCGACAGGTCCACGCGGCTGCGGGCGACGGTGAGGTGGGCCGTGTAGCGGCGGTGTTCCTCCATGAGGATCCCGGACCTGCGGGCGGCTGCGTCCGCACGCTCGGCGAGCAGGCGCATCTCCGCCAGCCCGCCGGAGGCCCCGGCCCACAGCGCGCGCTTGCCGAAGTGTCCGCCGCCGTGGATGTGCAGCGGGAAGGGGTCGGTACGGCGCGCCGCCCGGCCGAGTCGTTCGTGCAGCTCGGGCAGGAGTTTCTCGTCCACCTCACCCATGAAGGCGAGGGTGAAGTGCCAGCCCGCCCGGCCGGTCCAGCGCAGGCTGTCCGAGCCGGGCAGGGTTCTCAACCGGTCCACGGCGAGGCCGAGTTCATCGACGGCCTGGCCGGGCGGCAGTACGGCGGCAAAGAGTCTCATGATCCGAGTCTGGCCCAGCCGGCCCGGTTCACACAGCCGTCGAGAGCCCTTCCCCGCCCCGTCCCACGCAGCGCGCGGGCTCCGTCCCACACCGTGGCCCGCCGCCGTCTCACACAGCGGCGGCCCTCGTCTCACGCGGCGGTCGCGAGCCGCTCCCGGGGCACGAACTCCAGGTGCTTGTGGCCCGGTCGGAGATCGACCTTGAGCCGCAGTCCGCCGGCGCGGGCGAGCATCACACCGATGCCGAGCGCCGCGAGCAGGGAGATGAGACCGCCCGCCGCGAAGCCGATCCGCGGTCCGTAGGTGTCGGTGATCCAGCCGAACACGGGCGCGCCCAGGGGCGTACCGCCGACGAAGACCATCATGAACAGGCTCATCACCCGTCCGCGCATCGCCGGTTCCGTCGCCATCTGGACGCTGGAGTTGGCGGTGACGTTGACGGTGAGGCCGGCCATCCCGATCGGCACCATCATCAGCGCGAAGATCCAGAAGCCCGGTGCGAACGCGGCGACGGTCTCCAGCAGTCCGAACATCACCGCGGCTCCGACCAGGAACCGCAGCCGTGAGGTGCCGCGCCGGGCCGCGAGCAGGGCGCCCGCCAGCGATCCGGCCGCCATCAGCGTGTTCAGCAGGCCGTAGGTGCCCGCGCCCGAGTGGTAGACGTCGTCGACGAACGCCGACAGCCAGATCGGGAAGTTGAAGCCGAAGGTGCCGATGAACCCGACCAGGATGATCGGCCAGATCAGTTCGGGGTGCGTCGAGACGTACCGCAGGCCCTCGCGCAACTGCCCCTTGCCCCGGGGCGCGCGCTCCACCTTGTGCAGCTCGCTGTTGCGCATCAGCAGCAGGCCGGCGATGGGGGCGAGGAAGGACAGTCCGTTGAAGAGGAACGCGTAGCCGCTGCCGACGGCCGTGATGAGGACACCGGCGACGGCGGGGCCGACGAGACGCGCGGACTGGAAGTTGGCGGAGTTGAGACTGACCGCGTTGCCGAGCTGGTCGGGGCCGACCATCTCGGAGACGAAGGACTGGCGTGCCGGGTTGTCGACGACGGTGACCATGCCGAGCAGGAAGGCCGTGAGGTAGACGTGCCAGACCTCGACGTGACCGGTGAGGGTGAGGACGGCGAGCGCGGCGCCCGTCGCGCCCATGGCCGACTGGGTGGCCAGCAGCAGACCGCGCTTGGGCAGGCGGTCGGCGAGCACCCCGCCGTACAGGCCGAACAGCAGCATCGGCAGGAACTGCAGCGCGATGGTGATGCCGACGGCGGATGCGGATCCGGTGAGCGTCAGGACCAGCCAGTCCTGGGCGATGCGCTGCATCCAGGTGCCCGTGTTGGACACCACCTGGCCGATGGCGAAGAGCCGGTAGTTACGGATCTTCAGTGAGCTGAACATGGTCGTAGGAGAGGGTGCGGGTGCGGAGTCTGCTCCGGGTCCCGTACTCAAAAGCGTCGCCTCCTCGGCGGTTGGTGCTTACGCCAGGTGCGCGAGCTTCTCCAGTACAGGAGCGGCCGCGCGCAGCTTGGCCCATTCCTCATCGTCGAGCCCCTCGGCGAGCGTGGCCAGCCAGGCGTTCCGCTTACGGCGGCTCTCCTCGAGCATGGCCTCGGCCTGCTCCGTCTGGCTGACGACCTTCTGCCGGCGGTCGTCGGGGTGCGGTTCGAGCCGGACGAGACCCTTGGCCTCCAGGAGCGCCACGATCCGGGTCATGGACGGCGGCTGTACGTACTCCTTGCGGGCCAGCTCACCGGGGGTGGCCGAGCCGCAGCGCGCCAGCGTGCCGAGCACCGACATCTCGGTGGGGCTCAGCGATTCGTCGACGCGCTGGTGCTTCAGGCGCCGGCCCAGCCGCATGACGGCCGAGCGCAGGGAGTTCACGGCGGCGGCATCGTCGCCGTAGGACAGGTCCGACATGTTCGTTAGCGTAACTCATTACCCATGCTAAATACCAGCCGAGGGCAGGGGCCGGACAGGGGCGCGAAGGCGGCCGGGCGGCGCACCCCGGGGGCGGCCCGGCGGCGCCCGGGAAATGACTGGGTCACCCATATGAGTGAGACGTATCCGGAAAGTGACGCACCGGCCACAACGCTGCGGCGACCCTGACAGGCATGGGATCGACTGTGCTCAGCCTGCGGATAGACGGTGAGCTGCTCGACCGGCTCAGGCACCACGCCGCCATACGCGGAATGAGCGTCCAGGACTACGTGGTCCGGACGCTCATTCGCGACGACTTCGACGAACGCTTCAAGGCGGCCGTCGACGAGACGGAGAAGTTCTACGGCCTGACGTGAGCCCTGGGCGTCATGTCGGGCCGTGGGAGGGGGATCAGGTGAGGCCGAGTGCCGGCATCGCGTAGTAGAAGACGAACACCGCTGAGACGACGTACATCGCGACGGGCACCTCGCGGCCCCGCCCGACGGCCAGCCGCAGCACGCTGAAGGCGATGAAGCCGATGCCGATGCCGTTGGTGATCGAGTAGGTGAAGGGCATCATCACCATCGCCAGGAACGCCGGGACCGCGAGCGTGTAGTCGCTCCAGTCGATGTCCCGGATCGAACCGGCGAGGATCAGGAAGCCGACCGCCAGCAGCGCGGGCGTCGCCGCCTGCGAGGGGACCATGGTCGCGAGCGGTGTGAGGAACAGCGCCACCGAGAACAGCGCGCCGGTCACCACCGAGGCGAGCCCCGTCCTGGCCCCCTCACCGACACCCGCCGTGGACTCCACGAAGCAGGTCGTCGCCGACGACGAGGTCGCGCCGCCCGAGGCCACCGCGAGACCGTCCACCAGCAGGACCCGGTTGATCCCGGGGAAGTTGCCGTCCTCGTCCATCAGCTTCGCCTCGTCGCCGACACCGAGGATGGTGCCCATGGCGTCGAAGAAGCAGGACAGCAGCACGGTGAAGACGAACAGCACACCGGTCAGATAGCCGACCTTCTCGAAGCCGCCGAACAGGCTCACCTCGCCGACCAGCCCGAAGTCGGGGGTCGCGACCGGGCTGCCCGGCCACTCGGGCGTGGTCAGACCCCAGCTCGGGACGTCGGCCACCGCGTGGATGCCCATGGCGACCAGCGTCATCACGACGATGGAGATGAGGATCGCGCCCGGCACCTTGCGGATGATCAGGGCGAGCGTGAGCAGGGCGCCCACGGCGAAGACGAACACCGGCCAGCCGTTGAGGTGGCCGTCGAGGCCCAGCTGGAGCGGCACGGTGGTCTTGGCGACATCCGGGATACGGGAGACGAAGCCCGAGTCGACGAGCCCGATCAGCATGATGAACAGGCCGATACCGATCGCGATGCCCTTGCGGAGGCTGCGCGGCACCGCGTTCATCACCCGCTCCCGCAGCCCGGTGGCGACCAGCAGCATCACGACGATGCCGGCGAGGACGACCATGCCCATCGCGTCCGGCCACGACATCCGGGGCGCGAGCTGGAGCGCGACGACGGTGTTCACACCGAGACCGGCGGCCAGGGCGATCGGGACATTGCCGATGACGCCCATCAGCAGCGTGGAGAAGGCCGCGGTCAGCACCGTGGCGGTGACCAGCTGGCCACTGTCGAGCTGATGCCCGTACATGTCCTTCGCGCTGCCGAGGATGATCGGGTTCAGCACGATGATGTAGGCCATCGCGAAGAAGGTGGCGAAGCCGCCACGGACCTCGCGGGCCACGGTGGAACCGCGCTGCGAGATGCTGAAGAAGCGGTCCAGGGGGCCGGACGGCGTCTGCGGGGGGTCGACCTTGGCGGGGGCCGAGCTGGTCATGCGGTCCTCATTGCGGTGACTGAACTCGGCGGTTCAGCGGAGACTGAACTTGGCGGTTCATACGAATAAAACCGGTCAGGGGCAAACCGTTTCAGTATGAACATATGAGGCCGTGATCGCTATCTCCGCGCGTAGACAGCGTGTGAGCAGCGGAGGCGACCGGGCGGGAAGGGCGTACGGGCCGCGGCCTAGACTGGCCGCATGGCGAAGTGGACCCCACGGCACGAGGCACCTGAGCCCCTTGAGGGGCCGATCGTCGGCACCATCGTCGGCGGCACCATCCTGTGGTTCGTCCTCTTCCTGGTGCAGATCCCCTTCTACAACTGGTTCGACGAACGCGACCTGATGTGGTGGGTGTGGACCTGCCTGGCCGGCGCGGGCCTCGGCCTGATCGGTATCTGGTACGTACGCGGCCGGGATGTCGCGATCAAGCGGGCGAAGACGGCGGAGAGCGCGACGGCCCCGGCCGCCGCGGACGGGCCCGCGCGGAGCGAGCCCGGGCGGAGCGAGCCCGGGGCGCGCGGGGACGAATCCGCCGTTCCCGGGAGCAAGCCGGGGTCACCCTCGGACGAACCCGTAGTTCCCCGGGACGATTCGTCTCCTCCCCCGGTCTGATCCCGGGCGACTCGGCGGGTGAACGGGACCGTCCGGTCGTACCGTCGAGACCATGACGCAGCGGGCGAGGATCGAGACCAACGGCCCCGAGCCGGACGGCCCCCACATCGACGCGGGCGCCGAACTGGATCCCGTGCACCCGATGAAGCCGCCGAAGTCGCTCATCGCGACCCGGCCGCCGGCCACCGGGCTCACCGCGGCCGAGGTCGCCGAAGCCATCGCGCGGGGCGATGTCAACGACGTCCCCGTGCGCTCTTCGCGGTCAACCGCCGACATCGTCCGGGCCAACGTCTTCACCCGCTTCAACGCCATCATCGGCGTGCTGTGGGTGATCATGCTCTTCGTCGCGCCGATCCAGGACAGCCTCTTCGGCTTCGTGATCATCGCCAACACCGGCATCGGCATCATCCAGGAACTGCGCGCCAAGAAGACCCTCGACGGGCTCGCCGTCATCGGTGAGGCCAAACCGTCCGTACGGCGCGACGGGGCCTCCGCGGAGATCTCCACCTCCGAGATCGTCCTCGGTGATCTCGTCGAACTCGGCCCCGGCGACAAGGTCGTGGTCGACGGCGAAGTGGCTGAGGCTCAGAGCCTGGAGATCGACGAGTCGCTGCTGACGGGTGAGGCCGACCCGGTCCTCAAGCAGCCGGGCGACGAGGTCATGTCGGGCAGCTTCGTGGTGGCGGGCGGCGGCGCGTTCACGGCGACGAAGGTGGGACGCGAGGCGTACGCGGCCCAGCTCGCCGAGGAGGCGTCCCGCTTCACGCTGGTCCACTCCGAGCTGCGCAGCGGCATCAGCACGATCCTCAAGTACGTGACCTGGATGATGATCCCGACCGCGACCGGGCTCATCATCAGCCAACTGGTGGTCAAGGACAACAACTTCAAGGACTCGGTCGCCAGGACCGTCGGCGGCATCGTGCCGATGATCCCCGAGGGGCTGGTGCTGCTCACCTCGGTGGCCTTCGCGATCGGCGTCATCCGGCTCGGCCGCAAGCAGTGCCTCGTCCAGGAGCTGCCCGCGATCGAGGGCCTGGCGCGGGTGGACGTCGTCTGTCTCGACAAGACGGGCACCCTGACCGAGGGGGGCATGGACGTCACCGAGCTGCGGCCGCTGGACGGCGCGGACGAGCCCTATGTGCGCAAGGTGCTGGGCGCGATGGGCGAGTCCGACCCACGGCCGAACGCCTCGCTCCAGGCGATCATCAACTCCTACCCGGACAGCGAGGACTGGCGGTGCACGCAGTCGCTGCCGTTCTCGTCGGCGCGCAAGTACAGCGGTGCCGCGTTCAGCGAGGGCAACGGCAACAGCTCCACCTGGCTGCTGGGGGCGCCCGACGTCCTGCTGCCCGCGGGTGACAAGGCGCTCGCGGAGATCGAGCAGCTCAACGAGCAGGGTCTGCGGGTGCTGCTGCTCGCGCGGGCGGCGGGCGAACTGGACGCGCCGGCCGTCGCGGCCGGGGCGACCCCCACCGCGCTCGTGGTCCTCGAACAGCGGCTGCGGCCCGACGCGTCGGACACCCTGCGCTACTTCGCCGACCAGGACGTCACCGCGAAGGTCATCTCCGGTGACAACGCGGTCTCCGTGGGCGCGGTGGCCGGAAAGCTCGGTCTGCCGGGCGCGGAGAACACGGTCGACGCCCGCCGGCTCCCCTCCGAGCGGGCCGAGATGGCCGCCGAGCTCGACTCCCACGCGGTCTTCGGCCGGGTGAGCCCGCAACAGAAGCGGGACATGGTGGGCGCGCTCCAGTCCAAGGGCCACACGGTCGCCATGACCGGCGACGGCGTCAACGACGTGCTCGCCCTCAAGGACGCGGACATCGGCGTCTCCATGGGCTCCGGCTCCGAGGCGACCAAGGCCGTCGCGCAGATCGTGCTGCTGAACAACAGTTTCGCGACCCTCCCGTCCGTGGTGGCGGAGGGGCGGCGGGTGATCGGCAACATCACCCGCGTCGCGACGCTCTTCCTGACCAAGACCGTGTACTCGGTGCTGCTGGCGATCCTGGTGGTCTGCTGGCAGGTGGAGTACCCCTTCCTGCCCCGGCATCTGACGCTGCTGTCGACGCTGACGATCGGTGTGCCGGCGTTCTTCCTGGCCCTCGCGCCGAACAAGGAGCGCGCGAAGCCGCACTTCGTGCGCCGGGTGATGCGGTACGCGATCCCCTCGGGCACGATCGCGGCGGTCACCACCTTCTGCACCTACCTCCTGGCCCGCTCCCACTACGCCGGACCCGGCGCCCTCGAGGCGGAGACGAGCGCGGCGACGCTCACGCTGTTCCTGGTCTCGATGTGGGTCCTCGCGATCATCGCCCGCCCGTACACGTGGTGGCGCATCGCCCTGGTGGCGACGATGGGCGGATGCTTCCTGATCGTGCTGGTCGTGCCCTGGCTCCAGCACTTCTTCGCGCTGAAGCTGGTCGGCATGACGATGCCGTGGGCCGCGGCGGCGATCGCTGCGGTGGGGGCGGTGCTGCTGGAGCTGGCCTGGCGGTTCGTGGGCAGGAAGTACCCGGCGTAGGGCTCCGGGGCGCGGCGGGCGGGCGTCGGGCTGCGGACCCGCGGGGGCGGCCCGAGAATGGACGGCGAGGGACACGGGCAGGCCCGCCTGAGAGGACGTGCCCATGCGCGCAGAGTCGTCGTCCGCGCAGAAGGGCGCCTTCGTCGCCTGCGCTGTCGCCCTGTTCTGCATCCAGCTCGACTTCTTCGCCCTGAACCTGGCCATCCCCGGGATATCGGCCGAGCTGGACGTCACCCCCTCGGCCGCCCAGTGGACCCTGTCCGCGTACATGCTCGCCATCGGCTGCTTCTTCATCGTGGGCGGCAGGGTCGGGGACGTCTTCGGCCGCCGCGGCACCCTGCTCGTCGGCATCGCGCTGTTCGCGGCGGGGTCGGTGGCGTGCGCGCTCGCCCCCGGGCTCCCGCTGCTGGTCGCCGCCCGTATCGTCCAGGGCATCGGCGCCGGCTTCGTCTTCCCGGTGTCCGTCGCGGTCATCAGCAACGCCTTCCCCGGCGAGAACCAGGGCCGCGCGCTGGGCGCCGCGTTCGGTATCGCCAACATCGGCACCGCTCTCGGGCCGTTCGTGGGCGGCGGGTTCACCGAAGGCCCGGGATGGCGCTGGATCTTCTGGCTGCTCGCCCCGCTCAGCACACTCGCGCTGATCGTCGCGCTCCGCTCCGTCCCCGACTCCCGTGACCCCTCGGCGCCCCGCCAGCTCGATCTGACCGGCTGCTTCACGATCGTGTGCGCTCTGGCGGCCGTCACGCTGGCCGTGGAACGCGGCAGTGCGTGGGGCTGGGACAGCGTCCGCACCCTCGCCCTCTTCGGTGCGGCCGTGGTGGCGGGCGGACTCTTCCTGCTGCGCGAACGCCGGGCCCGGCACCCCCTGGTCGATCTGCGTCTGTTCCGCAACACCTCCTTCGACCTGGTGACGGGCATGGGCTCGGTCGCCAACATGGGCTACGGCGTCACCGTCTTCGTCGCGACGCTCTATCTCCAGGGCGTACGCGGTCTGTCCCCGCTGATGGCGGGCATCGTGTTCCTGGCCCCCGCCCTGCTCGTGGCATGCGCCGGCCCCCTGGGTGCCCGGCTGGGGACACACATGCGGCCCACCGCGGTGATGGCACTCGCCGGGCTGATCGCCGGAACGGGGATGATCGCGCTCAGCCAGGTGACGGCCTGGTGGCTCTACATCCCCGTCTTCGCCTGGTGCGGGCTCGGCCTCGGACTGGGCTGGACCTTCGCCAGCGTCGCGACCCAGCAGGTCGTACCGCCCGCCAGGGCGGGCGAGGCGTCGGGTGTGGTGCTGACGTTCCTGGTCACCCTGGGCGCGATCGCCCTCGCGGGCGCGGCGGCCACGATCACGGCGATGACTCCGGAGAGTCCCGCGGAGGACGCGTACGACACGATCCTGCGCTTCGGCGGAGCGGTGATCCTGCCGACGTCGGTCGTCGTGCTGGTGGTACGCCACCGGCTCGTGGTCCACGGCAAGGTGCCGCCGCTGTCCATGCACGCGCCGTGGCCGCCGCCGGAGACGGAGTCGGAGTCGGAGTCGGACGAGAGCACCGGGCCGCGGCGGGGGTGAGGTGTACGGGGGTGTGCGGCAGGGGAGTTGGGCACGACCGGCCCGAGCCGCCAGGTTTCGGGGGCCGGAGCGGGGACTGCGGGTGGCCGGGGCCGCGTCGGCCGGGATCCGGGAGTGACCAGGGCTTGCACGGGCACCGGGACCTCGTCGGCGAGGGGCCGGACAGCCACGAACTCCCTGAAGAACCTGGGATAAAGAACCAACCACCCACCCTCCCCTCCCCCTCGTCACCCGGACGGGTGACTGGCTTGCGGGGGCGGGAAGTTGGCGGTTACGTTCCCCGCAAACAACCGCTGGCATATGACGGCCCCCGGCCGGGACTGGCATCCCGAACGAGGGCCTCACCGATCAGGAAGCAAACCCTTCCCGATGGCTGAACCGCAGTCTAACGCGCGCCTGCGCGCCGCCGCCGGAGCTCCGACCTCCGGCGTGATCCACGTCCGCACCCGCCTCACCGCCGACTTCACGGTCATGGCCAACGCCCTTGCGCAGCGCCGCGGAAGCGCGGTCACGGTCGGCGTCGCGGCCTACATCCTGTCGCTGCCCGACGGTGCACCCGTGCGCATCGACGCCCTGTGCCGGCACTTCACCGAGGGCGAGATCCTCATCTCCCGGGCCCTGCGGGAACTGGAGGCGGAGGGCTACCTGGAGCGCCGCCGCGAGCGCGGTCCCGGCGGTGTGCTCCGCACGCGGACGTTCTTCCACGACGTACCGCCCGAGGACGATCCCCCGCCCCCGTCGCCGCGCCCGACCCCGCCCGCACCACCACGGCCCCGCAGGCTCCCCCCGACGACGCGACCGGCGGCCGCCCCCGCACGGACCGAAGCGCCGACGCCCGAGGCGGTGGCGCCCGCCCCCGTCGCCGAGCTCGACCCGCGAGCGGTCGCCGTCCTCGCCGGCCTGCGTACCCGCGACAGGCGGCTGGTCCTCTCCCGGCGAGAGGCCGACCTGCTCGCCCCGGCCGTCTCCCAGTGGCTGGCGCACGGCGTCGCTCAGGAAGACCTCACCGATCTGCTCGTCACCGGCCTGCCCGACCGGTTACGGGCCCGCCCGGCCCGCATCCTGGCCTTCCGCCTCCGCGACGTACCCCTCGCACCCCCGCCTCCATCAGCCGCGTCCGGCACGCCGCCCGTACTGCCCTGGCAGACGTGCGACGGCGGCTGCGAACGGGCCTTCCGTGCGGCGGAACCGGGCCGCTGCCGGGACTGCCCGCCGGATGTCCTGGCACCGGCATGCTGACGACGCCCACAACTCGCCGTATGACAACGGGATTGCTCAGGCTCACGGTGACCGAACCCGCTCCTGGCGAAGGGCCCGGCGCCTGAGTACGCGTACTCAGGACCAACACCCGTGCCACAGCGCACAATCGCCGCATGAATCGCCTGATGCCCGTCGCCGCCGGTCTCCTCCTCGTGCTCGCCGTACCGGTGCTGGCGGGCTGCGGCACCGAGAAGGCCGCCGAACAGACCGCTGAACGGGCCGCCGCGTCGGCGTCCGCCTCCTACGAGGCCGCGCGGAAGACCGCGAAGGCCGAGCACGACCGCCGGTTCAAGGACGTGGCGCTCATCTGCTCCGACGGTGTGCCGAGCGCGTCCCCCGAAGCCACGGCGTCACGGTCGATGGACCCGGAGGCGCAGAAGTACGCCGAGAACCACGCGTTCAAGCGGAAGGCACCGCTGTCGGGCGATGCCGCCTGCCGTGGTGAGGCGCATGCGAAGCGCGTCGCGCGCGGGCTGGGGGGTGTCCGGGACGAGCCCGCCCTGCGTGCCGCACTGGGACGGCTCGGCTACGGCAGCGCGGACCTGGAGGTGTACGAGACGGGCGGTTCGCTCGGCTTCACCTTCCTCGTGCCGGACGCCGGGCCCTGCATCACGGGTCTGCTCCGCACGCCCCCCGAGGTGGAGTCGCACGGCTTCTACATGGAGGGCGGCTGCAAGGAACCCAAGGGCGGCCACTGACCCCCGGCCGCACCATGCGGGGGTCATATTCAATCGTTCAACCACCGCCATTACGCTGTGCCCAGCACAGCGTTCGCTGTGACGCCCGAGGCGTGGGAGACGCCAGGGCGACAAGGGGTGGGGAGAACCGCATTGATGCTGCGGCATGCCGGAATACGGCGAAGAACCGCGTACGGCGCACTGATCGGGACGCTCGCCGCGAGCGCCGTCGTCCTCGCGCCCGGGTGGGGGCAGGCCGCCGGGGGGCCGTCCGCACCCGCCGGGCAGGCGCCCGTCCCGTCCGCCGGGGCGACGCTCGCCACCGGTGAGCGGCTGGAAGTCGTCCCGCGCCGTGGGAAGTCGGCGCCCGGCTTCCGCGTCGTACCGAAGAGCCAGGGCGAGCAGCCGGGCCGGTACGCCTACAGCGTCATGGACGGAAAGCTTCAGGTGCGGCCCGTCGGACTGCACAAGCCCGCGAGGTCCACCACGGTCGGCATCGGATCGCCGACGCGGTCCGCTCCGGCTCCGCGCGCCGCGTACTCCGTGAAGATCCAGCTCACCGGCACCGATCACTTCGGGCCCATCATCCAGGTGTGGAACCGCAAGACCTGGGTCTCCCACGAGGTCGACGAGGAGCAGTTCGGCAGCTCCGGCAAGGTCTCGCTGCCGCCCGGCGACTACATCACCGTGGGGATGTACAACAACTGGCAGCAGCCCGACCACATCCTCACCAAGACGTTCACGGTGAAGGACCGCGGCCTGACGGTGACGTTCGACCCGGCGCTCGCCAAGGAGGCGGCCATCACGGCGGACGACCCGTCCGCGCGCCGCGCCTCCGCGGCCGTGTCGCTCCGCATGCCGAACGGGGACATCGTCGGTTTCCTCGGCGGTTGGGGCAACAAGGTCTACGCGACGCCCTTCTCACTGCCCGGTGCCTCACTGCGCGTGCACGAGGTGCTGGTCAAGGAGGGGTCCGCGGCCAACACGCCCAGCCCGTACCGCTACGACCTCTACCGCAACTTCCCGGGTGGGGTGCCCGCCTCGCCGCGGGCCCAGGTGCGCACGGCCGACCTGGCACGGACGGTCACCACCCTGCGTGCGGCGGGAGACGACACCACGGGCTGGTTCTCGTCGTACCCCTCCGTCAGCGACTCGTCCGGCGTCTACCTCCCGACCCCGGTCCGGTTCCCCTCCACGGTCACGGAGTACGCCACGCCCGGCCAGGCCTTCGGCCGCATGCTGTCCTACGACGGCGGCCCCACGGTCACCGCCGAACCCCGCACCCTCCCCCAGGGCGCAGGCCCGGCCGAGACATTCGGTGCCGCGCCCTTCGCCGTGCGCTCCTTCCCGCCCTCCGGCGCCGTCCGGCGGGCCGACAAGCTGGAGGTGTACGAGCCGTGGGCCTTCACCGACTCGCTCGGCCACGCGGGCAGCGACTACGACTCCGTCCAGGACTTCCTGCTCACCTCGCGCGGCACGAAGCTCGCCGAGACGAAGGACCTCGAGACGCCCAAGGTGTGGTCCGCCACGGTCCCGAGGGCGCAGGCGCCCTATGAACTGACCCAGACGGTGAGGCACACGGGTCGGCCCACGCGGCTCTCCACCCGGCAGACGACCGAGTGGGGCTTCGTCTCGGACGGCTACGGCGGCGGCCCGACCGACGAACTGCCGCTCGCCGACGTCGATGTCCGCGTGGACGGGCTCGACGCCCGCAACGCGGCCGGCGCCTCCCCCGTCACCGTGGAGGCGCTCGCCACCACCCGCGGGCTGGGGGCGACCGCGAGCGTCACCGGCCTGGAGTACTCCGCCGACGACGGCGCGACATGGACCGCTCTGCCCGTCGCGGACACGGGCGGCCGGGCGACGGCCCAACTCTCCGTCCCGCAGAACGCGCGATACGTCTCGCTGCGCGTGAGCGGCAAGGACTCGCAGGGATCGACCGTCCGCAGAACGGTGGTCCGGGCGTTCGTCGGCCCGGCGCCGGCGGCCGACGAGACCGTGGGCTCCATCAGGATCACCGACGTCGTCGTCAACAACGGCCGGGTGATCGCGCCGGTCATGTACGACGACCCCAACCGGGAGCCGTACACGGTCCGCTACACCGTCTCCGACCCGGCGGGCGTGGCGAACACGGGCGTCATTCTCCACCGGAGCGACCCGGGGCGGCCGGACGCCGTGATCCGTACCTGGACCCCGGCGTGCACACCGGTGGACGCCACCACGTCCACGTGCGAGGCGCCCTTCCAGCTCAACGCCCGCGGTCAGCTCGGCCGGAACGATCTCGCCGGTGAGTGGAAGGCGGCCGTCTGGGCCCGCTCCCTCGACGGCCGGAGCTTCACCGACCGGAGCGATCTCGCCACGGCCCAGATCCTGCGCGAGACCCGGGTGACGATCACCGCGCCGACGGTCGCGGTGACCAAGGGCAAGGCGTTCGCCGTCTCCGGCATCGCCGGGATCGCGGACTGGTCGACCGGCCGCTGGAACGCCCTGCCGGGCAAGGCGGTCCAGCTGGAGTTCCGCCGTCCCGGCACCTCGGCCTACACGATCGCCGCCCACGTGACCGCCGACGCGACGGGCACGGTCAAGGCCGCGCCGAAGGCCGCGTACGACGCCAACTGGCGGTGGCTGCTGCCGCGTACGCCCGGTGTGGGGGCTGCCGCCTCACCGGTCGTCTTCGTGGACGTCCGCTAGGGACACGAACGAGGTCGTACGCGAGAAGGGGGGCGCCCTGTCCGGGCGCCCCCCTTCTTGCGTGTCCGCGTTCTCGCGTGTCCGCGTTCTCACGTGTCCGCGCAGGCCGGTGTCTCAGTCGAACCAGCGGTTCCGGGCCAGCTCGTCCGTACGCGACGAGTCCTCCAGCAGCGCCGCCACCTCGAAGCGGCGCGGCCACTGGGCCGCCGCCCACGCGAGGCCCGCCGCCACGCCCTCCACCGTGGATGCGTGGATCACCCCGTCCGGGGTGCGGCGCCATTCCAGTTCGGTGCCGCCCGCGATCAGTTCGTCGTGCTCGATGTACGTGGCCGGGGTGCCCGCGCCCAGCAGGACGTGCACCGACTCGGGGACCTCGTACTCCTCGCCCTCGGTCGTGACCTCCGCCGCCACCGTCTCGCTCAGGCGGGGTACCTGGAACAGCTCCGCCAGCTCCGCCGCCCGGGACGGAGCCACCGGCAGCAGCGGGATGCCGACGGTGAGCGGGAGGAGGTCGGGGGCGTCGGCCACGACAGCGTCGGACGCGTCGACCACCCGGACCTCTCCGTCCACCACCGCGCGAAGCTCGTCCGGCAGCGTCACCTGCTCCGGGTCGAGCTCCGCCAGCGCCGTGTAGAGCGCGTGCAGTTGGGCCGGCCGCACCGGCAGGCCGGGGTCCGCGAGGCGGCCGAGCAGCTCGGCCGCGCCGCCCGGCTCGTCGATGAGGGACGCCACCGACGTCCGTACGCCCAGCGCCCGCAGCACCTGCGCGTCGTCGAAGCCGGTCGCGTCGACGGCCTCGTACAGCCCTTCGAGCAGCGGATCGCCGCCCGCGGCCCGCAGCCCGGCGGGCCGCCTGCCGTCCAGGACGGGGTGGTCCCGCAGCCACCACGCGGTGTAGGGCCGCACGGTCTCCGTCGTGCCGTCCGGCAGCAGGACCCGTACGGCCTGGGTGAGCGCGTCCCGCAGCGGCGGCTGGGCCAGCAGCGCCAGCGCCTGCGGCCAGCGGTCGTCGTCCACCAGGTCCAGATCGCGCACCGCGACGATCTCCGTGGCGACCGGGGGCACGGGTGTGTCCGGCAGCCGGTCGAGCACGTCCTCGCACCAGACGTCGACCGCGTCCAGCAGGCCGGCGTCGTCGGGTTCCGCGAAGTCCCCGTCGCGGGGCTCCAGTTCATCGGGGTCGAGGACGACGTCCGTGGCCCGTACCAGCGCGAAGTTCGCCAACACCCCGCAGGCGGCGAGCGGCTGCTCGCCCCACCGTTCGGCCAGTTCCGCATCGCACAGCGCCAGCTCGTCGTCGCGCATCACCGACGCGAACGGGCTGCCCGGCAGCACCAGTTCACCCGCCGGGGCGAGCTCCCCGTCCTCGTCGGGCAGCGCGAGGGCGCCCAGCCAGGGCTC
The DNA here is from genome assembly GCF_050952975.1 of Streptomyces sp. CA-251247. Taxonomy (NCBI): domain Bacteria; kingdom Bacillati; phylum Actinomycetota; class Actinomycetes; order Kitasatosporales; family Streptomycetaceae; genus Streptomyces; species Streptomyces sp. CA-251247. Next base: position 3,722,446 of record NZ_CP191861.1, read on the forward strand.
GTCGCCGGGTTCGAGACCCGCGTCCCGTACGAGCGTGAGCACGGTCTGCACGACCTCGTCGGCGTCGAGCGCGTCCTCGTCCCACATCTCGCCGGCGTCCATCGACCCGGCGACCGCGGCCCGCACCTGCGGCGTCGTGAGCACCGCTCGCGGTGTCGCGGGCAGCGCCCCCAGCTTCTCCAGCAGCGGGTGCGCCGCGTCGGGGTGGACGACCTTCAGGCCGAGCCGGGCCAACTCCTGCGGGGTGTCGGCCAGCGGGAGCAGCGTCTGCCGCGGCCCGATCGTGGTCCGGGAGTCCGCCAGCGGGACGGGCAGGCCCGTCAGCCGGTCGGGGTCGACACCGGCGAGGCTGTCGTAGAGCCGCCGCCACCAGTCCGGTTCGCGCTCCAGCCCCGCGAGCCGGTCGATCGCCTCGGTCAGCGGGACCCGGGCGACGCCGAGCGTCCGCAGCTCCACCCGGCGCTCCAGCCCGGCCGGCAGCAGACTCGGCAGCACTTCGGCGAGCACCTGCACGGTCTCCGCGCCGGCGCCCTCCAGGACCTCCGCCTCGATCGGCCGCAGACCGGCCGAGGATTCGCCCACGGGCAGTCCGGTGTCGTCCCGTCCGGACCACTCCCCGGCGACGTCGCGCGGGGCCGCCGCCTCCAGGAACGCCGTACGCGGCAGCAGCCGCAGGATCGCCGCCCGCAGTGCGCCGTCCAGCTCGCCCTTGCCGAGCGGGCCCGGCACCAGGTCGATCGTGCCGACCGTGACGGGCTGCCAGTCGCCGAGCAGCTCGGCGTAGGCCTGCGCGGCGCGCTCCACGAGGAAGTCGGTGAGCGGCCCGGGCGCCGGATGGCGGCGCGTGGTGTCCAGCGGAAGCGTGGCGATCAGCAGCGCGGGGACGCCGAGGGGTTCGTCGGTGGGGGTCGGCGCGTGCACCACGGGCGCGGTACGCGGCCGGGCCGGCGCGCCCTCGTCGTCGACGGGCACGGCCCAGGTGACGGCCCAGTGGGGCCGCAGACGCTCCTCGACGGGCCGGTCCGCCAGCAGGGCCGGAGCGAGGCCGCCGCCGTGGCTGACGACACGCCAGCGCCGCTCGCCGTGCGCGCTGTCCTGGACGTGGACGTAGGGACCCTGGACGGTACGCCTCAACTCCCGTACGCCGTCCGGGGTTTCGATCACGATCTCGGCGAGGCCGGGGAGGGTGAGGAGCAGCGCGTCGTCGACCCCGGCGAGCAGCCGCTCCACGAGGTCGGCCGCCGCGCCGTCGCGCAGCGGCAGGACGACGACGGTGTCGTACCCCTCGGGGGCCGTGCCCTCGGCGGGCAGCGGCAGCCGCAGCAGCGGTACGTGCCCGTCGCGGCGGCGCAGCTCGTCGCCGAGGCCGGGGCTCGCCTGGGCGGCCTCCTCGGCCAGACCGCGCGCCTCGGCGAGGGACCAGCGGACGCCGCCGTGGCGGCCGATGACGGCGGGTTCGTCGCTCACGGCCAGCACGGCCGCGAAGCCGACGCCGAACCGGCCGACGGCGCTCTCACCGCTGTCGCGCTTGGCGGAGGCACGCAGGGTGCTCAGCGATTCGACGCCGGTGGCGTCCAGGGCCGCGCCGGTGTTGGCGGCGGCGAGGACCGGTGGTGCGTCCCCGGTGCCGGGGTGCAGGGTCAGCCGCAGGCGGCCGGCGGTCCCGGCGCGGGCGGCGGCGTCGGCGGCGTTCTGGGCGAGCTCGACGACGAGGCGGTCACGGTAGCCGCCGAGGACGAGGTCCTCCTCGGCGTTCGCGTCCTCCCGGAAGCGAGCGGGGCTCGCACCCCACGCGTCGAGCACGCCGCGCCGCAGCCGCGCCGTCCCGAACGGGTCGGCCCACTCGGTCGTCCTGACGCTCACGCTGTGACTCCGCTCTTCCGCTGATGCCGCCGGTGCCGTGCTGCCGGCACTGCCGGTGCTGCCCGGACTCGTGCCGGCGGTGATGCCTGTGCGGCCGAAGGTACCGCGTACCGAGCGCGGGACGTCCAGAGGGCGGAAGGAGCTGTGTCCACCGATTTGTCCCCGAACGGGGGGACACATCGGGGACGGGCACGACGCAGCGCCGGGCGGGTGGATCGGGCGGGCCGGGCTCGCGCGAGCCCGGCCCGATCCGTACGCAGGCGTTACGAGTGCCCGAGGTCGTCCGATTCGGCGTCCGGCTCCGAGGACACCGAGCCCCCGTCGCGGGCGGGCCGCAGCGGGAACGCGTCCGCCCCCATCGAGTCGAGCACATGCGGTGCGGGCGTCGGCGTCTTCGGCATCACGGCGGCCTCGGAGTGGCCACCGCAGCCGTACGCGAAGGACACGACATGCCCGTCGGCGGGCGAGAACTCGTTCGCGCAGAGGCCGAAGGCCTGCCCCAGCGAGCCTCCGATCGGCACGAGGAACCCGCAGGAGGCACAGGGAGCGGGGGCTGCCTGCGCCATCGGGGTGTTCGGCCCGAAGGACTCCTCCCAGCGGGCGGCCGCAGCGCGCAGGCCGTACCGGGACAGCACCCGCGCCCGGCGCAGTCCCAGCTCCTCGGCGATCGACGTGATCGCGCCCCGGCCGTTGCCCCCGCTGCCCGCGGGCCTGCGGTCGGTGAGCTCGGCGTCCTCGTCCTCGACCCGTTCGGCCAGGTCGTGCAGTGTCTCGGCGACGGCGGAGTTCGGCGGCGGTGCGTCCTCGCCGGTCCAGCCGGGTTCGAGGCGCAGGTCCTCCGCCTCGGTGGGCAGCAGATCGCCCGGGCCCATGTCGCCCGGCCGCAGCCGCTCGCTCCAGGGCACCCACTCGGGGGCCAGCAGCGCGTCGGGTCCCGGCAGCAGGACGGTCTCGTCGAGCGTCACGACCTTCGCGCGGGAGGCGCGGGCGACCGTGACGGCCCAGCGCCAGCCGCGGTAGCCGGGTTCCTTGCTCTCGAAGAAGTGCGTGACGACGCGGTCTCCCTCGGACACGAGGGACACATGCTCGCCGACCACTCCTGGGGCAGCGGCCTCTTCGGCCGCCTCCCGGGCAAGGTCTACCGCCTCGGCGCACAGACGGTCGGGGGTTCGGCTTCGCGTCGTCGCAGCACTCACAGGTCTCGCTTCTCTCCTACGCCGTCTCACGGGTGCGCCGGCCGATTCGTGAGGGACGGGCCGCAGGCGGAGCGGACCAGAGGGCCGCATCGACGTCCGCGCCCAGACCAACCTGTCTCGGGCACACCTACCGTCATCCATTCTGCGGGATGCCGAAGAGGCGCGCGGCCGAGAACAACCGCCGGTGGCGCGCTACGCACGCTACCCCCTCCGCAGCCCGCCGCCCACCTGCGCGCCCCAACAAGGGTCCAACTACGACGCATCTCGGTTCGTCATGGCGGGGCTTGGGGCACTATGACGTGGTGGCAACCGTGAGGTCGTCGGAGCGAGCCGGGCCGGTCGGGAGGGCGGGCCGGGCGGTCGGACGCGCCCTTCATCTGCCGTTCACCGGCACCGCCCGCGGCATCCGGAAAGCGACACACGCACACGGCGCGGGCGAGTCGGGTCTCGGAAAACTGATCGAGCTGCACGCGGTCAACGGCGCGGGCGATGTCATGATCACCGTCGCGCTGGCGACGACGGTCTTCTTCTCCGTGCCGACGGACGAGGCGCGCGGCCGGGTGGCGCTGTATCTGGCCATCACCATGGCGCCCTTCACCCTGCTCGCCCCGGTCATCGGCCCGCTGCTGGACCGCATCCCGCACGGCCGACGGGCGGCGATGGCGGGAGCCATGCTCACCCGGGCGGTGCTCGCGGTGACGCTGTCCGGCGCGGTGGCGACGGGCGGTCTGGAGCTGTATCCGGCGGCGCTCGGAGTGCTGGTCGCGTCCAAGGCGTACGGAGTGGTGCGCAGCGCGGTCGTGCCACGTCTGCTGCCACCGGGGTTCTCGCTGGTCAAGGCGAACTCCCGGGTCACCCTCGCCGGGCTGCTGGCGACCGGGATCGCTGCGCCGATCGGGGTGGGGCTGCAGAAGATCGGGCCCGAGTGGCCGCTGTACGGGGCGTGTGCGCTGTTCCTGCTCGGCGCGTACTGGGCCTTCACCATGCCGCCGAAGGTGGACTCGGCGAAGGGCGAGGGCAAGGCGCACATGCTCACGCACGGGGAGAAGAAGCCGAGCCTGCGCACGGTCGGGCCCTCGGTGCTCCACGGTCTCCAGGCGAACGCGGCGTTCCGTGCCCTGTCCGGGTTCTTGATCTTCTTCCTCGCCTTCCTGCTGCGCGAGCATCCGCTGGCCGGGCAGAGCGCGGCGGTCTCGCTCGGCATCGTCGGCGTGGCCGCGGGTGTCGGCAACGCGCTCGGCACGACGGTCGGGGCGTGGCTGAAGTCGCGCGGCCCCGAGGTGATCATCGCGACGGTGCTGGCGGTGGTGCTGGCGGCCGCGATCGCCACGGCGGTGTTCTTCGGCGCGGGCATGGTGGCGGTGCTGGGCGCGTCGGCGGGTCTGTGCCAGGCGCTGGCGAAACTGTCCCTGGACGCGCTGATCCAGCGCGATGTGCCCGAGCAGGTCCGTACGTCGGCGTTCGCCCGCTCGGAGACGCTGCTCCAGATGGCGTGGGTGGTCGGCGGTGCGATCGGTATCGCGCTGCCGCTGAACGGCACGCTGGGCATGTCGGTGGCGGCGGGCATCGTGGCGGTGGGCGCGGCACTGTCGGTACGGGGCCTGCTGACGGCGGCGCACCGGGGCAGCCACCCGCGCCCGAAGCTGGCGTAGGGCGCCGCCTCAGAGGCCTGCGCCTGCGCCTGTCGGGGACAGGGCCCGCACTTCCTCACCCGCCGGCGGGGCCGGAACGGGCGGGCTCAGCCACCAACCGCGCGGCGACACGCCACCCCCGCGCCGACCCGCGCCCCCGGCCCGATAGCCTTTCGGCCATGACCGCTGCGTTCTTCTCCGGCAAGCGCCGCCGTGCTGCTGCCGCCGTCGGTGCCGTCTCCGCCGGGCTCCTCGTCCTCTCCGCCTGCGACAAGCCGACACCGCTCGCGACCGTCACGGTCGGGACGAACTCGGTCAGCACCGAGGCGGCCTGCTACAACGACGGTGCCGCCATCAAGGAATCCCTGATCCAGGGCTGCCTGAACAAGAAGGACGGCAAGACCGTCAAGGTCGCGATGGACGACAAGGTCCGCTTCGGCGTCGACCCCGAGATCGCCGACAACGGCTGGACCCTGTTCATCGGCGGTCAGCAGGCCGAGCAGGAGCCGTACAAGAAGACGTACCGGACCATCCCCGGCAACGCGTTCTTCGCCTCGCAGACCGGCGAGACCACGAACAAGGCCCAGGTCAGCATCGTGGAGACGGACGGCAAGAAGCTCGTCGGGATCTGGCACTTCACCCTCGAGAAGACCTCCTGACCCCAGGAGCGTGGCTGTGCGCGTACTTGTCGTGACCGCGGTGGCGGCGGAGGCCGGATCGGTCGCCGCCGGCCTCGCGGGTTTCGCGGACGGGAGCCCGCGGGCCCTGCCGGGCGGCTACGCGCTGACGCGGTACGCGCGCCCTGCGTCCGGCGCGCAGACCCCGGTCGTGCTCGTGGACGTCCTTGCGGCCGGCGTGGGTCCGGCAGCGGCGGCGGCAGCGACGGCGACCGCCCTGACCGCACCGGCACACGAGCAGGCACGGGCACTGACCGCGGCACCCTCACAGGCACCGGGGGATGCCCCCGGCACCCTCCCGCCCTACGACCTCGTCGTCTCCGCCGGCATCGGCGGCGGGTTCCCGTCCCGCGCCCCGCTCGGCACGGTCGTCGTCGCCGACGAGATCATCGCCGCCGATCTGGGCGCCGAGACCCCCGACGGATACCTCCCCGTCGACCGGCTCGGATTCGGCCGCACCACCCATCTCCCGCCCCCCGGGCTGCCGGGCCGGGCCGCGAAGCTGCTGGACGCCGGCGGGCTGCCGCATCTCGTCGCACCTGTGCTCACCGTCTCCACGGTGACCGGCACCGCCCGCCGGGCCGAGGAGCTGATCGCGCGTCACCCCCGCGCCGGCGCCGAGGCGATGGAGGGCTTCGGGGTCGCCGAGGCCGCCGCCGCCCACGCCCTGCCCGTCCTGGAGATCCGTGCGGTCTCCAACCCCGTCGGCCCGCGCGACCGCGACGCCTGGCGCATCAAAGAGGCCCTGGACTCCCTTCGGCACGCCTTCCAGCTGCTCACACCCCTGTTCGAGGAATCGCCGTGACCCTGCAGATCGCGTACTCGCCCTGCCCGAACGACACGTTCGTCTTCGAGGCCTGGGCGCACGGCCGGGTGCCGGGCGCGCCCGGTGTCGACGTCACCTTCGCGGACATCGACATCACCAACGGCATGGCGGAGCGCGGCGAGTCCGACATCCTCAAGGTCTCCTACGCCGTACTGCCGTGGGTGCTCGACGAATACACCCTGCTTCCCTGCGGCGGGGCGCTCGGCCGCGGCTGCGGTCCGCTGGTGCTGACCCGTGAGCCGGGGGTGGACCTGCGGGGGAAGACGGTCGCGGTGCCGAGCGAGCGCTCCACCGCGTATCTGCTGTTCCGGCTGTGGACCGCGGACCTCGTGCCGGGAGGCGTCGGCGAGGTCGTCGTGATGCCGTTCCACGAGATCATGCCCGCCGTGCGCGACGGCAAGGTGGACGCGGGTCTGGTCATCCACGAGGCGCGCTTCACCTACCAGAACTACGGGCTGCACTGCCTCGCCGACATGGGCGAGCACTGGGAGTCCACCACCGGGCTGCCCATCCCGCTGGGCGCGATCATCGCCAAGCGGTCGCTGGGCGCCGGGACTCTGCGGCAGCTGGCCGAGTCGATCCGTACGTCGGTCCGCATGGCCTGGGACGATCCCGCGGCCTCCCGCACCTACGTACTGGAGCACGCCCAGGAGATGGATCCTGCGGTGGCCGATCAGCACATCGGGCTCTACGTCAACGAGTTCACCGCCGACCTCGGCGAGGACGGCTACGCCGCGGTGCGCGGGCTGCTGACACGCGCCGCGGCCGAGGGGCTGGTACCGCCCCTCGGCCGCGATGCGCTGGGTTTCGTCGACAACTGACCGGGCCCGGCGGCCCGACTGCCTCTAGACGTCGAGCTGGTCCGCCACGGCGCGCAGCAGGCCGGCGATCTTCGCGCCGTGCACCTTGTCGGGGTAGCGGCCGCGCTCCAGCATCGGCGTGATGTTCTCCAGCAGCGTCGTCAGGTCCTGGACGATGGAGGCCAGCTCATCGGGCTTGCGGCGCTGTGCCGCCGCCACGGACGGGGTCGGGTCGAGAACCGTCACCGACAGAGCCTGGTCGCCGCGCTGACCCGCGACCACGCCGAACTCGACACGCTGACCGGGCTTGAGCGCCTCCACCCCGGCGGGCAGAACCGACGAGTGCACGAAGACGTCGCCGCCGTCGTCGCGGGAGAGAAAGCCGAAGCCCTTCTCGCTGTTGAACCACTTGACCTTGCCGGTAGGCACGTCTGTCCTCGTCCTCGTACTCTTGGGGCGCTGGGGCACCGGAAGATGGGCGCCGAAAAACGGCTCTGGATAGCACTACAGCGGGTCGCCTGACCCGCCACCCCCAAGGCTAATGGTCCAGGGGCCGGTGACAAGACGTCGCCGATCGGTTCCTACGCGCAGGGAACTACCCTGGCCGGATGACTGCTACTCCTCCCGCCCCCGGTGACGGGCTGGTCCGTGCCGGCGCCATCGTGTTCATCGTCGGCGCGGTCGCCACACTGGTCACGGTGGCACCGTTGTTCCTCGGCACCGAGCCCTTCCCGTCCCTCGCGTACGCGGTCTGCATGCTGATGGGCGTCGGCTTCCTGATCGCCGCGGCCGGTGTGCTGCGCTCCATCGCGGTGCAGCGCCGCGCGGCCAGGTCGGCACAGGCGGCGCAGGCACCTCAGGCGGCTCGTCCCGCCGCGTAGTCGCGGAGCCAGGCCGGGAAGGCCATCAGGTCGTCGAGCACCACGTCCGCGCCGGCTTCCCGCAGTTCATCGGCGCTGCACGGGCCCGTCGGCACCACGACCGACAGCGCCCGCGCGGTGCGTGCGCCGCGCACGTCCCCGGTGTGGTCGCCGACGTACACGCTCGCGCCGTGCTCGCGCAGCGCCTCCCCCTTGGCCTCCGCCCACAGCCAGCCGATCACCGCGTCCGGCTCGATGCCCAGGTGCGCGAGGTGGAGCTTGGCGTTCGGCTCGTGCTTGGCGGTGACGACGATCGCGCGGCCGCCGAGGTCCTGGACCGCGGTCACCGCCTCACGGGCTCCGGGCATCGCGAGGGTCGGCCCGATCGCGTACGTGGGGTAGAGCTCGCGGTACCGGTCGCCCATGGCCTGGATCTGCCGGTCGGGGAACCAGTGCGCCAACTCCTGCTCCAGCGGCGGGCCGAGCCGGGTGACGGCGAGGTCCGCGTCGATCCACACCCCCGTCTCCGCCGAGAGCGCACGGTAGGCGGCGTGGATGCCCGGGCGGGAGTCGATCAGTGTCATGTCGAGGTCGAACCCGACGGTGAGAGGGCCGTCGGGGCGGGCCGGGGACGCGGACGACGGGCCGGGTGAGGGGTGCGATGCCATAAGACCATTGTGCCCATCGGGCCGCGGGGACCCTTCCGTAGACTCAGGCAAGCCTTACCAACCCTTTGTCCCGTTCGATTGGTCCCCATGTCAGCCAGACGCGCGCTCGCGGTCCGCCGCATCGGCTGGACGGCCGCCGCCGTCGCGGCCCTGCTGTTCGCGATCCTGCTCAGCCTCGCGGTGGGCGCGCGGGCGATCGCGCCGACGGCCGTACTCGACGCCCTGCTGCACGGCGGGCACAGCGACGACGCCGAGGTCGTCCGCCAACTGCGCGTCCCGCGCACCCTCATCGCTCTGATGGTCGGCGCGGCGCTCGCCCTGGCCGGCACGGTCCTCCAGGGCATCACCCGCAATCCGATCGCCGACCCCGGCATCCTCGGCATCAGCCAGGGCGCCTCGGTGGGCGTGGTCCTCGCCATCGCCTTCGCCGGGATCCACACGCTGACCGGGTACGTCTGGTTCGCCTTCGCCGGCGCGGCACTCGCATCCATCGCGGTGTACGCGATCGCCGCGAGCGGCAGGGGCGGCACGACCCCCGTGAAGCTGGCGCTCGGGGGCGCGGCCATCAACGCGCTGCTGGTGTCGGTGACGATGGCGGTCCTCACGACGAAGGCGGCGACGCTGGAGGAGTTCCGCTTCTGGCAGGTGGGGTCCGTCGCCGGACGGGACGCGGAAGTCGTCGGCCAGGTCTGGCCGTTCCTGCTGGTGGGCACGGTCATGGTCGTCTCGGTGGCGCGGGGCCTGGACGCGCTGGCGCTCGGCGAGGACGTGGCGAAGGGGCTCGGCCAGAACGTGGCGACCGTGCGGATCGTCGGCGGGGTGGGCGCGACGGTGCTCACCGGCGTGGCGGTCGCGGCGGCCGGCCCGATCGCGTTCGTCGGCCTCGCGGTGCCGCACATCGCCCGCGCGATCGTGGGCGGCGACCACCGCCGGCTGCTGCCGATGGCGGCGCTGATCGGCCCGGTGATGCTGCTGGTGTCGGACGTGATCGGCCGGATCGTGTTCCCGCCCGGGGAGATCCCGGCGGGTGTGATGACGGCGCTGATCGGTGTTCCGTTCCTGGTCGCCCTGGTCCGCCGCAAGGCGGTCCCGGCATGAGCGCGACCCTCCACCGGGGCGGCGCCGACCGGTTCGGCCACCGCACCCGTCACCGCGACACCCGTACCCGCGAGACCTGTTCCCGCACCACCCACCGCGCAGGGGCCACGACATGAGCGGTACCACCGTCCGCCCCCCGGGGTACGCCGTGGTGCGAGCCGGGCGCGGCTCGTACCTCCTGCACCGGCGCGCCGCCGTCACCGCCGCCGCTCTCGCCGTGGCGCTCGCCGTCGTCTGCGTCGCCTACCTCAGCGTGGGAGAGAGGCTCGTCGCGCCCGGTGAGGTCGTCCGGGTGCTCCTCGGCCGGCCCTCCGCGGACGAGCTGGTCGTCGGCACCCTGCGACTGCCCCGGATGACCGTGGGGCTGCTCGTCGGCGCCGCCTTCGGCATCGCGGGCGCGCTCATCCAGACCGTCGCCCGCAACCCCCTCGCCAGCCCCGACATCATCGGGATCAGCCAGGGCGCGAGCGCGCTCACGGTCGGGGCGATGACCTTCGGGCTCACCTCCTACACCGTCCTGCCCTACCTCTCGGTCGCCGGCGGTGTCGCGGCCGCCGCACTCGTCTACGCCTTCGCCTGGCGGGGCGGCCTGCACGCCACCCGCTTCGTCCTCATCGGCATCGGCTTCGCGATCGCGCTGCGCTCGGTCACCACGCTCTTCCTGACGAAGGGCGACGTGCTCGTCGCCCAGCAGGCCCAGATCTGGATGACCGGTTCGCTCAACGGCCGGGGCTGGGAGGAGGCGGCGCCCCTCGGCTGGCTGCTTCTCGCGCTGGTCCCCGCGATCCTGTGGGCGGCCCGCGCTCAGCGGACCGTCTCCCTCGACGACGACACCGCGACCGCGCTCGGCGTCCGGCTGGGACGCGTACGCCTCGGGCTCGTCCTGCTCGGTGTGGTGCTCGCGTCCGTGGCGACCGGCGCCGCCGGACCGGTCGATTTCGTGGCGTTGCTCGCGCCGCAGATCGCCCGCCGGATGACGCGGACCGCGCAGATCCCGCTGCTCTCTTCCGCCCTGATGGGCGCGGTGATCGTCGTACTCGCCGATCTCCTCGCCCGGAAACTTCTCGCGCCCACCGAACTGCCGGTGGGCGTGCTGACGGCCGCCGTCGGCGCCCCGTACCTGATCTGGCTCATCGTCCGGAGCCGTACCGCTGGAGGAACGTCGTGAGCAGGCTCACCGCTCGCGGGCTGACGCTCGCCTACGAGGACCGCACGGTTGTGCACGATCTCGACCTGGCCGTCCCCGACGGGCAGGTGACGGTGATCGTCGGCCCGAACGCCTGTGGCAAGTCCACGACCCTGCGCGCGCTCGGCCGACTGCTCAGGCCGAAGGGCGGGGCCGTCCTGCTCGACGGCGACGAGCTCGCGAGGATCCCGACGAAGCGGATCGCCCAGTCGATCGGACTGCTGCCGCAGTCTCCCGTCGCCCCCGAGGCCATCACCGTCGCCGATCTCGTCTCGCGCGGCCGTCAGCCCCACCAGGCCTGGTGGAAGCAGTGGTCACAGGAGGACGAGCGGGCGGTCACGGACGCGATGGCGCGCACCGATGTGACCGCTCTGGCGGAGCGTTTCGTGGACGAGCTCTCCGGCGGGCAGCGCCAACGGGTGTGGATCGCGATGGCGCTGGCCCAGGAGACGGACCTGCTGCTGCTCGACGAGCCGACGACGTTCCTCGACATCGCGCACCAGGTGGAGGTACTCGACCTGATGCGCCGGCTCAACCACGAGCGCGGACGCACGGTCGTCGCCGTGCTCCACGACCTCAACCAGGCGGCCCGGTACGCCGATCACCTGGTCGCGATGAAGGAGGGCCGGATCGTCGCGGAGGGGCACCCCTCGCAGGTCGTCACGGCCGCGCTCGTACGCGAGGTCTTCGGCCTGGAGTCGGTGGTGGTCCCGGACCCGGTGACGGGTTCGCCCCTGGTGGTACCGGGCAGTCCGTGGCCGGCCGGGACCGGGGACCGCGTCCCGGTGCAGTCCGGGAGCACCGATCCGCTCCGGACCGGCCTCACGTCCTGACCACCGCCGAACCCCGCACGGCTCACCGCCTCCGCGCCCGCCACACCAGATAGAGCGCGGAGGCGAGCGCCGCGCCCTTCAGCACCCAGGGCCAGGTCCCGGCCAGCGCGTCGCGCATGCCGTTCTCCGGGATCGGCTCGCCCCAGCGGCCCTCGAACCGGCCCCAGAGCCAGACCAGTCCGCCGGTCACGGCGGCTCCCGGCAGGCCGAAGACCGCCGTCTTCACCTCCGCGGGCGTGAGCCGGCGCGAGCCGTACGCGAGAAGCCAGCCGAGGCCCAGCGCGAGCCAGTTGCCGAGGAGTGCGCCCGCGACCAGCAACGCGGCCGCGAGCAGCAGGAACGGGTTGCCCAAGCCCGCCCGGGGCACGGCCTCCTCCGCGCGGCGCCACAGCCGGGGCAGCCGGCGGCGGCGCGCGACGACCGTCTCCGTCGCCTCGCCGGCCGCCTCCTCGCTCTCGTACTCCGCCGCCTCGGCCTCCTCCTCGGCGGCCCTGGCGGCCTTCGCCGCCAACTCCTCCTCGGTGGGCGGGGGTTTGAGTATCTCGGGGATCTCCACCCCGCCGGTGAAGCCGGCCACGCTCTCGCCCGCGCCGAACGGCTTGGGCTCGACCCGCCACCAGTCGACCCCGTCGGACGGCCCCAGCTCGTCCATGCCGGCGAGATGGGGCGGCGACGCGCCCACCGACGGCTGCGGATTCCCGGGCCGTTCGCGGGCCGTTCCGGTGCGTGGCCGGGGTACCCGGCGGCGTACGCGCTGGGCCGGCAGATCGGCGGTGGGAAGGAGTTCCGGCGGGGCCGCGCGCGAGGGCGTGTGCCGGATGGCCGGCGGCTGTGCCGGGCCGTCACCGTCCGAGGCCGAGGCGACCACTTCGTCCGGTGTGCCGAGCCGTCCGAGGATGCGGCGCACGGCCGCCGGGCTGTCGGACACGGCTTTCGCGCGCTGCCGGTCGATCTCGCCGCGCAGTGCCGACACCAGCTTCATCCGGGTGCCGGACGGCAGCTGTTGCCGCTGCGCCAGGTCGCCGACCCGGCTCAGATAGTCGTAGACGAGCTGGTCGCTCTCGATCCCCACGGCCGTTTCCCCTGACGTTCCCCTGCCGGGCCGCCCTGTCTTCCCGGGCCCGCCCTGTCCCCGACGGTAGCGCTCCAGGGTCTACCGTGGGGCGGATGGGGACCATGCCCGAAGGAAGCAGCAGTCCGCGCACGCTGGCCGAGGCCCTGCGTACCCGCGACGACGAGGAGCTGGCGGCGCTGCTGCGCGCCCGCCCCGATCTGCTGAACCCCGTACCCAACGATGTGACGCAGCTGGCCACGCGTGCCGGCACCCGCGCCTCGGTCGTGCGGGCACTGGAGCGTCTGGACCGGTTCGCGTTGCAGACGGCCGAGGCGCTGGCGGTGGCCCCCGACCCGGCCCCGTACAAGACCCTGCTCGCCCTGCTGTCCGGTGACGAGGGCGACCCGGACGTCGAGGCGGCCCTGCCGCGCGCGCTGGGTGTGCTGCGCGGGCAGGCGCTGGTGTGGGGCGGCGACGACCGGCTGCGGCTGGTGCGTACCGTGCGCGAGCTGCTGGCCCCCTCCCCCACCCGGCCGTCGCCGACCGGGCTCGGCCCGACCGTCGCCGAGTCCACGTCGGGGATGTCGCCGGGCCGCCTCCAGGACATCCTGGCGGCCGCCGGGCTGTCGACGACGCACGATCCGGTGTCCGCGGTCGCCTCGCTGACCTCGTTGTTCACCGACCGCAGACGGATGGGCGCGCTGCTGGACACCGCGCCGTCGGAGGCGCTGACGGTCCTGGACCGGCTGGTGTGGGGGCCTCCGTACGGCGAGGTGACGGCGAATCCGGCGCCGCCCGTGCAGTGGCTGCGCGACCACGGCATGCTGCTGCCCGCCTCGCCGCGCACCGTGGTGCTGCCCCGTGAAGTGGCCCTGCATCTGCGGGGCGGCCGGGCGCACCGGGTGCCGGAGCCCGTGCCGCCGGCGGTGGGGCCCGCCGCGAGCGCGTCCCTCACGCAGGGCCGTCCACAGGTTGTGGACAGCACCGCGGCCGGCCAGGCCTTCACCGCGCTGTCGACGGTCGAGGACCTGCTCCAGGACTGGCACGAGGGCGGACCTGCCGTCATGCGTTCCGGCGGTCTGTCCGTACGCGATCTCAAGCGGGCCGCCGCCGCGCTGGACACCGGCGAGCAGATGGCCGCCTTCTGGATCGAACTCGCCTATGCGGCCGGCCTGTTGGCGGCGGACGGCGAGGCAAACGAGCGGTACGCCCCGACGCCCGCGTACGACGAGTGGCTCACCCTGCCCCCGGCCGAGCGCTGGGCGCTGCTGGCATCGGCCTGGCTCACCGCGACGCGTACGTCCGGTCTGATCGGCGGCCAGGACGCCAAGGGCCGCTCGCTCTCGGCGCTCGGTCCCGATCTGGACCGTTCGGCGGCCGCGGAGGTGCGCCGCCGGGTCCTCGATCTGCTGGCCGTGCTGCCGGCGGGCACGGCCCCGGACCCGGAGACGGTGCTCGCCAGGCTGCGCTGGGAGCGTCCGCTGCGGGGCGGGACCGGCGCGGACGCCAACGCGGCCCGCAGCGCCGCGGACGGTTCCGTGGATCTGCGCTCACGCGTCGCGGCATGGACGCTGACGGAGGCGGAGACGCTGGGTGTGACGGGCCGTGGCGCCCTGTCGGCGCACGGCCGCGCGCTGCTCGGCCCTTCGGGTCCCTCGGGCACGGGCCCTGACGCGGCCCGCACCCCCGGCCCCGACGCCTCACGCACCGCGGGCGCCGGCCCCGATCCGGTCGCTCTCGCCGCCGCCGCGCTCGCGCCGCTGCTGCCCGAGCCGCTGGACCACGTCCTCCTCCAGGCCGACCTCACCGCCGTCGCCCCGGGCCCGCTGGAGCGGCCGCTCGCGGAGACGCTGGCCGTCCTCGCCGATGTGGAGTCCAAGGGCGGTGCGACGGTCTACCGCTTCACGCCGGGCTCGGTCCGCCGTGCGCTCGACGCCGGACGGTCCGCCTCCGACCTGCACGCGTTTCTCGCCACCCACTCGCGCACGCCGGTTCCGCAGCCGCTGTCGTACCTGATCGACGACGTGGCCCGCCGCCACGGCCATCTGCGGATCGGCGCCGCCTCGGCGTATGTCCGCTGCGACGACGACGTCATGCTGGACGAGATCCTCGCCGACAAGCGCTCCCAGGGCCTGCGTCTGCGACGCCTCGCGCCGACCGTGCTCGCGGCCCAGGCCGACCCGGGGGCTCTCCTCGACGGTCTGCGGTCCATGGGGTACGCGCCCGCCGCCGAGTCGGCCGAGGGCGATGTCCTGATCACCCGGGCGCACGCCCGCCGTACGCCGCCGCGCACACCTCCCGCGCCGGTCCCGGACGGCCCGCCGGTGCCCGACCCCACGCTGCTCGGCGCCGCCGTGAAGGCGATCCGGGCCGGGGACCTCGCCGCCACCGTCGAACGCAAGCCCGCCCCCGAGCCCTCACCGAACGGCAGCCTGCCGCGGTCCTCCTCGGCCGAGACCCTCGCCACGGTGCAGGCCGCGGCGATGACGGGCTCGGCGATCTGGATCGGCTATGTCAACGCGGAGGGTTCGGCGAGCCAGCGCGTGATCGCGCCGGTGCGCGTCGAGGGCGGGTTCGTGACGGCGTACGACCACACGGCCGACGAGGTCCGCACCTACCCGCTGCACCGCATCACGGGCGTCGCGGAACTCGCCGACGACTCCGCCTGACCCGGTCGGCGACCCGCGTCCGCACGGCCCGCCACTCGGCACCCGGCCGGGTACGGGCCTTGGCCCGGGCGGCCTTGCGCTTGCGCTCGCGCTCCCGGCTGCGTTCCAGCCGGCGCTCCTCCGCCTGCTCCGCGCGCTCCTGGGCCCGCTGTCCCGGCCGCGCGAGTGCGTGGAATCGGCGTCCGATCTTGCGCCCCACCAGGAGGTACGCGATCAGCGCGCCGCTGGTGTTGAGGATGACGTCGTCGACGTCGAAGGCGCGTCCCTCGACGATCGCGCCCTGCGCCATCTCCACGAGCACCATCACGAGCGCGGTCAGCACCACGACCCGCACCATGCGCATCTTGCGCGGCACCAGCACGGGCAGGATCAGCCCGAACGGGGCGCCGAGCACCAGATTGCCGCCGACCTGCTTGCAGGCCGCGAGGAACGTGTAGTCCTCGGCGTACTGCCGCAGCGAGTTCCCGGGCCGCAGATTGGCTCCGGCGATCTCCGACGAGGCCGGCGACGGGGTGAGCGTCAGTTTGGCCAGCACGGCGGAGAAGCCGACCAGCGCGACGAACCCCAGAACCATGATCAGAACGCGGAGGGCGGTCCTGCCCCATGAGACTTCTGCCACGACGCTTCCGGGCGTGGCGCCTTCCCGTTGTACGGTCATGGGTCCCTGGTGCCCCCGCCCGCCGGGATCAGGCCCGCCACTTCTGTCGCCCGGTACGGCACACTGGAGGTTTGGCTTACCGAAAGGGCGCAGGTGTGAACGGACCCCTCATCGTCCAGAGCGACAAGACTCTTCTCCTCGAAGTGGACCACGAGCAGGCGGACGCCTGCCGTCGCGCCATCGCGCCCTTCGCGGAGCTGGAGCGCGCGCCCGAGCACATCCACACCTACCGGGTCACCCCGCTCGGTCTGTGGAACGCGCGGGCCGCGGGACACGACGCCGAACAGGTCGTCGACGCTCTGGTCGAGTTCTCGCGTTACCCCGTCCCGCACGCGCTGCTCGTCGACGTCGCCGAGACGATGGCCCGCTACGGCCGGCTGACCCTCTCCAAGCACCCCGTCCACGGACTGGTGCTCACCAGCAGCGACCGGCCGGTCCTGGAGGAGATCCTCCGCTCGAAGAAGGTCCAGCCGCTGGTCGGCGAGCGGCTCGACCCGGACACGGTCGCCGTGCACCCCTCCGAGCGCGGTCAGATCAAGCAGACGCTGCTGAAGCTGGGCTGGCCCGCCGAGGACCACGCCGGCTACGTCGACGGCGAGGCGCACCGCATCGACCTCGACGAGACCGGCTGGGCGCTGCGCCCGTACCAGAAGCAGGCCGTCGAGGGCTTCTGGCACGGCGGCTCGGGTGTCGTCGTGCTGCCCTGCGGCGCCGGCAAGACCCTCGTCGGCGCCGGTGCGATGGCGCAGGCCAAGGCGACCACGCTGATCCTGGTGACCAACACGGTCTCCGCCCGCCAGTGGAAGCACGAGCTGGTGAAGCGGACGAGCCTGACCGAGGAGGAGATCGGCGAGTACAGCGGGACGCGGAAGGAGATCCGCCCCGTCACCATCGCCACCTACCAGGTGCTGACGACCCGGCGGAAGGGGATCTACCCCCACCTGGAGCTCTTCGACTCCCGCGACTGGGGCCTGATCCTCTACGACGAGGTGCATCTGCTGCCCGCACCGGTCTTCAAGTTCACCGCCGACCTCCAGGCCCGCCGCCGGCTCGGTCTGACCGCGACGCTCGTCCGCGAGGACGGCCGCGAGTCGGACGTGTTCTCGCTCATCGGCCCCAAGCGCTTCGACGCCCCGTGGAAGGAGATCGAGGCGCAGGGCTACATCGCGCCCGCTGACTGTGTCGAGGTCCGGGTCAATCTGACCGACGCGGAGCGGCTCGCGTACGCCACCGCCGAGACCGAGGAGAAGTACCGCTTCTGCGCCACCACCGCGACCAAGCGGAAGGTGACGGAGGCGCTGGTCGCCAAGCACCGCGGTGAGCAGACGCTGGTGATCGGCCAGTACATCGACCAGCTCGACGAGCTCGGCGAGCACCTGGACGCACCCGTGATCAAGGGCGAGACGTCCAACGCCCAGCGGGAGAAGCTCTTCGAGGCGTTCCGGCAGGGCGAGATCTCCGTCCTGGTCGTCTCCAAGGTCGCGAACTTCTCGATCGACCTTCCGGAGGCCACGGTCGCCATCCAGGTGTCGGGCACCTTCGGCTCCCGCCAGGAGGAGGCCCAGCGCCTCGGCCGGGTGCTCCGCCCGAAGGCCGACGGCCACGAGGCACGGTTCTACTCGGTGGTCGCGCGGGACACGATCGACCAGGACTTCGCGGCGCACCGCCAGCGCTTCCTGGCCGAACAGGGCTACGCATACCGGATCATGGACGCGGACGAGCTGCTGCGCTGACGGCACCCTCGCGCCAGCGCCAGCACCGTGAACCCCAGCAGCGGGTACGGGGACGCCAGTACCTGCTGCCACCAGGGCAGCCGCAGGTCGAGGTCCCCGTGGTGCGGCACCAGCCACAGGGTGCGCGCCATGAAGACGGCGGCGACCACCGCGGCCGTGCGCATCCGGTTCTCCGCGATCAGCAGGGCCAGCAGCGGGACGCACCACACCCAGTGGTGCGACCAGCTGATCGGGGAGACGAGCAGGGCGGTCGTCGCGGTGGCCAGGACACCCCACGGTCCGTCCGCGCGGACGGCGATCCACAGCCCGGCGACGGCGGTGAGGGCGGCGGCGAACAGCCAGACCGCCCCGGGTTCCCCGGTGTGCAGCAGCCGGGCGAACAGTCCCTGAAGGGACTGGTTGTCGATGATCCACGCCTTGCCGACCCGGTCCGTCTCGAAGATGCGCCGGGTCCAGAAGTCCGCGCTGGCCTGCGGCAGGACGAGCGCGCCCAGGGCCACGGTGCCGGCGAACGAGCCGAGTGCGGTCAGTCCCGCCCGGACCCGGCCCGTGATCAGCAGATGGACGACGAACACCAGCGGCGTGAGCTTGATGCCCGCGGCGACCCCGATGGCGAACCCTTTTCCGATGGCCGCCTCGTCGCGGGACAGGTCCCAGAGCAGCAGGCAGACGAGGGCGAGATTGATCTGTCCGAACAGGACGGTCTGGAAGACGGGTTCGAGCCACAGGCCGGCGGCCACGGCGGCCAGGACCAGCGGGGTCCGGGCGGGCAGGCCCGCGAAGCGGCAGGAGAGCCGCACCAGCAGGGCGAGCAGCAGGACATTGCCGACGGCGAAGACCACCTTGAGCGCGGGGACGGGCAGCCAGGTGGTCGGTACGAAGAGGATCGCGGCGAAGGGCGGATACGTGGCGGGCAGACGCCATTGGGTGACGGTGAACCCGTAGAGATCGGTGCCGTTGGCGACGGCTGCTCCCTCCGCCCGGTACACGAGCGTGTCGGCCATCGGGATGCGCTGGGCGATGCAGAGTCCGGCGAGCGCGGCGAGGGAGACGGCGAGAGCGGTCGAGGTGACTGCGGTGAGTAAACGAGGGGTCACGTTCCGGTACTTCACGGCCGCGACCCTAGTGGATCAACGGCGGCGGACGCCCGCTTCCTCCGCGTACTCACCGAGGACGGCAACGCTGAAGACGGCCTCGGCGAAGACCTTGACGGCACGCAGGGCGTTGCCGACGCGGTGCGGGGAGTGCGGGGCTCCGGTCGCGGTGGCTCCGTGATGGGGTGGAGGGACATGGGCTGCTGGGGTGAAGGTCGCTGTACTCATACCTCCATGATGGGATTCCCGCGCGCGCAGAACATCGATCCATGGACTGAACCCTGCGGACCCGTGCGTACGACTCCAGACAGAGGCCGTCCCCTACGGGGAGGACGCCTGCGCGTAGTACTCGCACGGCCGGGCGTCACCCTCGCGCGACTTCGGGCCGCCCCGCGTCACCCTCGCGCGAAATTCGGTCGCCCGCGCCCACCGCGCTGATTAGACTCCTCCGTCTTGCCCGCCTCCCGCTGAGGAGCGCCACCGCCCGGTCGGAAACCGGGTGGTCTGCCTGCCCAGATCCCTGCCGTAGCCGCCGGAGGCGACCCGTGCCCGCGCACGCCCTTGAACCCGACCCTGCCGACACCGACCCCCTGTCGCGTGAACGTGCCCACCTTTCGGCCTCGCGCGACGCCCTGCGTGTCATGCGGGAGGACGTCCAGGCCCTCGACATCAAGGACGTCACCGCGAACTGGGTGAACGCGGCGGTGCTGGAGGCGCAGATCGACGAGCGCATCAAGGCGCTCGCCGACCTCTCCCACACCCCGCTCTTCTTCGGCCGCGTCGACTACCTCCACACCACGCAGGAGGGGCAGCGCTTCTACATCGGCCGCCGCCATGTGCACGACGTGGACGGCGATCCGATGGTCGTCGACTGGCGGGCACCCGTGTCGCAGCCGTTCTACCGGGCGTCGAAGAAGGACCCGCTGGATGTCGCACTGCGGCGGCGCTTCGGCTACACGGCCGGCGACCTCACGGCGTACGAGGACGAGCATCTGAGCGATCCGGCCGAGGCGGAACGGACCAGCAGGCTGCTCCAGGCGGAGATCGAACGGCCGCGTGTGGGCCCGATGCGGGACATCGTCGCGACGATCCAGCCGGAGCAGGACGAGATCGTACGGTCCGGCCTCGGCGGCACCGTCTGTGTGCAGGGCGGCCCCGGCACCGGCAAGACGGCCGTCGGTCTGCACCGGGTGGCCTATCTGCTGTACGCGCACCGGGAGCGGCTGGCGAGGACGGGCACGCTGGTCGTCGGGCCGAACCGGTCCTTCCTCCACTACATCGAGCAAGTGCTGCCGGCGCTCGGCGAGTTGGAGGTGAAGCAGGCGACCGTCGACGACCTCGTGGCGCATGTGGAGGTGCGCGGGACCGACGAGGCGGCGACCGCCGTCGTCAAGGGCGACGCGAGGATGGCTCAGGTGCTGCGCCGGGCCGTCCGCTCCCATGTCAGCCTCCCTACGGAACCGCTGATGGTCGTCCGCGGCTCCCGGCGGTGGCGGGTGCCTGCCTACGAACTCGAGGAGATCGTCCGCGAGTTGCTGGACCGCGACATCCGCTACGGCGCCGCGCGGGAGGCGCTGCCGCAGCGCATCGCGCACACGGTGCTGGTCCGGATGGAACAGGCGGGCGAGGCGCCGGACGACCGTGTGCAGGACGCGGTGGCACGCAACCCCGCGGTGAAGGCGGCCGTCAAGGCGATGTGGCCGCCGGTGGACCCGGCGAAACTGGTGCTGCGGCTGCTGTCCGACGCGGACTTCCTGGCCGCGCACGCGGAGGGTGTGCTGACACCCGAGGACCAGAAGAGGGTCCTGTGGCAGAAGCCGCCGCGGAGCCTGCGGACGGCGCAGTGGTCGGCGGCGGACGCGGTGCTGATCGACGAGGCGACGGACCTGGTGGCGCGCACGCACTCGCTGGGTCATGTGGTCCTCGACGAGGCGCAGGACCTCTCCCCGATGCAGTACCGCGCGGTGGGCCGACGCTGCACGACGGGCTCCGCCACCGTGCTGGGCGACCTGGCACAGGGCACCACCCCCTGGGCGACGGAGAGTTGGCAGGAAGCGCTGTTCCACCTGGGCAAGCCGGACGCGGTGGTGGAGGAACTGACGGCGGGCTTCCGTGTGCCGCGCGAGGTCATCGCGTACGCCTCTCGGCTGCTCCCGCACATGTCGCCCGGGCTGCGGGAGGTGAGTTCCGTACGGGAGTCGCCCGGTTCGCTGACGATCCGTGAGGTGCCGGACCTGGACGCGGCGGTGGTGGCGGCGTGCGAGGAATCGCTGCGCCACGAGGGCTCGATCGGCCTGATCGCGGCGGACGGCCGCATCCCGGCGCTGAGCGAAGCACTCGCGGCGGCGGGCCTGACGTGGCTCACCCCGGGGTCGGAGACGACCTTGACATCCCGTCTCACGCTGGTCCCGGCGTCCCTGGCGAAGGGTCTGGAGTACGACTACGTCGTCCTGGACGACCCGTCGTCGGTGGTGGCCGCCGAACCCGACGAACGCACGGGCCTGCGCCGGCTGTACGTGGCCCTGACCCGCGCGGTCTCGGGACTCACGGTGCTGCACAGGTCGCCGCTGCCGGCCCAACTCGCGTGACAGGGACGGCCCGCGCCCGGTGGGGGCGCGGGTCCGTCCGTCGGACGCGGCCCCGAGGGGCGCACCTACGCGTCGAGCGCCCGGCGCCACTCCTCGACGGCGGCGGGCGCCACCGGCCTCTCCCAGCCGTCCGGCCGCGCCGCCCCGCCGATGTGGAACGCCTCCACGCCCGCTTCCCGCAGCACCGGCAGATGCTCCAGCCGCAGCCCGCCGCCCACCAGGATCTGCGGCTCGTAGCCCGGTTCGCCCGACCTCCGGGCCTCCGACAGCAGGGTCGGCAGGCCGTCGTCGACCCCGTCGGGCGAGCCCGCGGTCAGATAGGTGTCGAGGCCCGGCAGATCCGCCAGTTGCTTGCGCAAGGAGTCCCGGTCGGCGGCGCGGTCGATCGCACGGTGAAAGGTCCAGCGACAGCCGGGCAGTTCGGCCATCAGCCGCTCCACCGTCACCAGGTCCGGGTTGCCGGCCTCATCGAGGAAGCCGAGCACGAACTGGTCCGCGCCCTCGGACCGCAGGCCGCCCGCCGCCCGTACGAGGGAGTCCACGTCGGCCGGCGAGCCCGCCGAGAAGCCGTCCGCGAGGCGGAGCATCACGCGCAGCGGAATGTCCACGGCGTCACGGATGCGGGCGAAGGTCTCCCGCGACGGGGTCAGCCCGTCCGCCGCCATGTCGGTGACCAACTCCAGCCGGTCCGCCCCTCCGGACTGCGCCGCGACCGCGTCCTGCGCGTCCAGAGCGATCACCTCCAGGACTGCACGGTTGCTCATGTGACCCCATCCTCCAGGGAGACGGCTCATATAGGTCTAGTCCAATGCCAGCGTAATGCGCATGTACCACGAAAGCAGCTGCGCCCGAGGATCCGCGTGCGACAAACCGCCGGCGCGGGGTGTGCATAACCGCATGAGGTACCCCATAGGGGCATGAGCCACCGGCCGGGCGGGGCGTGAGCCGTTGGTCACGCACCCGCGCGGGCCGGGTCTGCGACCGGCCGCCTCGTCCGAGGCTCAGCCGCCGAGGCCGCCGCTGCCGAACGAGCCGCTGTGCGCGTTCTTCCCGTGCTGGGGCCGCTCGTCGGGTCCCTTGCCGGTGCTGTGGGTGCTGTGCGTCCGCATGTTGTACGGAAGGAGCCGGTCGTCGCCCTTGTGCGGGAAGGTGTCGTCGTCCTCCTCGCGGACCTCCTCGATGTGCTCGCGGTGGTCCGGGGCCGTGGGCTGCTCCTCGGGGAGCGGCGGGACGAGCTGCTCCCGGCGCCTGCCGTCCCACCACATGGCTCCCGCCAGGAGACACACCAGGATGAGCCCGAAAACGATCATCACTGCGATCATGGCGTCTGCCTCCGCCTCACTGGTCCGACACACATGCCTTTGATCCCATTATCTCCCGGTATGACGACTTCACTCCGCGGCGGAGGCAGGAACGGCACAAGCCGCCGGTGGCAGCGCGCTGCGCGAGTCAGTCGAAGAAGACCAGTTCCTTCTCCGTCGCCCCCGTGAGCTCGTAGCGCGTCCCGGTCAGCGGGCGGGCCGCCACCAGGCGGACCAGGGTGGCCGCCGACCCGCTGTAGACGGCGGGCTCCGGGCTGTCGGAGCCGAGTACCAGCGGTGCGTCGTGCCCGTCGAGCCGGGCCAGCAGGGGCAGCGACTTGTGCGCCCGGGTCAGGGCGGCCAGCAGGGCCAGCGCATGGGCCATCCCCTCCCCCTCGTACGCCCCGGGCTCCCCGAGGGCCGCCCGCACATCACCGGCGTGCACCCACTCACCGAGGGCGATCTTGTCCAGCATCCCGTGTCCGGCGGCGGCCATGACCTCGCCCGCCTCGGCCATCCCGCGCTCCAACTCGTCGACGACGCGGGCGTTCGTCCAGTCCGCACGCTCGGCGATGTCGCGGTCGTTGGACGCGGGCGTGAAGACGCCCTCCTCGAAACGGTTGTCCACCACGCGCGTCAGCGCCGAGCTGCAGTGGGCCAGGACATGCCGCACGGTCCAGCCGGGGCAGCAGGTGCGGAGGGCGAAGTCGTCGTCGGGGCGGGCACGCAGCAGCGGGACGAGGGCGTCGCGCTCGGCGCGCAGCAACAGGCCGGGCAGCTCGGGATCGCGTACAGATTCCATGCGCACAGCCAACCGCATCGCGCCGAGCGCCTCCAGGGTCCGGGGCCGGGATCGGCCAGACCGGACGCGAAGGGCACGAACTACAGTCGGCACATGACCGCCGATCTCCGCGAACGCTGGACCGAGGCCCTGCTCGCCGCCCGCCGGGGCCCGTCCGCGGCGAGCGCACCGGACCCCCTGCCGTACGCCGAGAATCTGCTCGCACGCTGGGCCGAACCACAGCGCCGCTATCACTCCACCGCGCATCTGACCGCGGTCCTGGACCACATCGACACGCTCGCCGAGCACGCGGCCGACCCGGATCTCGTACGCCTCGCGGCCTGGTTCCACGACGCGGTGTACTTCCCCGACCGTTCGGAGAACGAGGAGCGTTCGGCCCGCCTCGCCGAACGCGCACTCCCCGAGGCCGGCCTCTCCCCCGAGGCGACCGCGGAGGTCGCCCGCCTGGTGCGGCTCACGGTCACCCATGCCCCGGACGACTCCGACGCCAACGGCGCGGTCCTGTGCGACGCGGACCTGGCGATCCTGGCCTCCGGCCCACAACCGTACGCCGCCTATGCCGCCGCGGTCCGCGAGGAGTACGGCTTCGTCCCCGAGGACGCCTTCCGTGCGGGCCGCGCGGCGGTGCTGCGCCAACTGCTGGAGCTGCCACGGCTGTTCCACACCCCGCACGGCGAACGTGTGTGGGAACCGGCCGCCCGCCGCAACCTCGGGACGGAGCTGGAGCTGCTCGGCGCCGCCGGCTGAGCGCCGAATCGGCAGAGCGGTCACGTCCGGCGGGAATGCAATCAGCGATACAGGTCGTTGCTGCTGTCATGCCCGAATCCGCCCAGCGCCGTTCCCGTATGCCCCTCGCCGTCTACATCCTGGGGCTGTCCGTCTTCGCGCTCGGCACGAGCGAGTTCATGCTCTCCGGGCTGTTGCCGCCCATCGCGGACGACATGAACGTCTCCATCCCCCGGGCCGGGCTGCTCATCTCGGCGTTCGCGATCGGCATGGTCGTCGGCGCGCCCCTGCTCGCGGTGGCCACCCTGCGGCTGCCCCGCAAGACGACGCTCGTCACCCTGATCTCGCTCTTCGGACTCGGCCAGATCGCGGGTGCCCTGGCACCGACGTACGAGATCCTCTTCGCGTCGCGGGTGATCAGCGCGCTCGCCTGCGCGGGCTTCTGGGCGGTGGGCGCCGCGGTCGCCATCGCGATGGTGCCGTTCACCTCGCGCGCCCGCGCCATGGGCGTGATGATCGGCGGGCTGTCCATAGCCAACGTCCTCGGCGTCCCGGCGGGCGCGTTCCTCGGGGAGCACCTGGGCTGGCGCTCCGCGTTCTGGGCCGTCGCCGCCGCCTCCGCGATCGCGCTGGCCGGTGTCGTCACCCTGATCCCGCGCATCCCGCTGCCCGACGAGAAGCCGCGGCTGCGGCGCGAGCTGTCGATCTACCGCGACCGTCAGGTCTGGCTGTCCGTGGCGATCACCGCACTCGCGGCGGGCGGTGTCTTCTGCGCGTTCTCCTACCTGGCGCCCCTGCTCACGGACGTCTCGGGTCTGGACGCCGGCTGGGTGCCGAGCGTGCTCGCCCTCTTCGGGATCGGCGCACTGATCGGGACAACGGTGGGCGGCCGGATCGCGGACGCGCACCTCTTCGGTGTGCTGCTGAGCGGCATCACCGCCTCGACGGTCCTGCTGGCCGCGCTGGCGCTGTTCGCGGCCGGCCCCGCGGCGACCGTCGTACTCACGCTGCTGCTCGGTTTCTCGGCCTTCTTCACGGCCCCGGCCCTCAACGCCCGCATGTTCAACGTCGCGGGCGCGGCGCCCACCCTGGCGGGCGCGACGACGACCGCCGCGTTCAACGTGGGCAACACCGGTGGCCCTTGGCTGGGCGGCACGGTGATCGACGCGGACTTCGGCTTCGCCTCCACGGCGTGGGCGGGCGCCGCGATGACGATCGCCGCGCTGGCGCTGGTCGGGATCTCTCTGCGTCTGCACGGCAGGTCGCGCGTGATCGCCTCCTCCCCGCGGCACGAGACGGCGGACGTGGCCGGCACCGTGCCCGGGGTCGGCGTCTGCCGCCCGACCGCCGACTGACGCGCCGGCGCGGGCACGCTCTTCCGGCTGCACGGCGGACGCCTGTGGTGACCGCGCGGCGGACACCCTTGGTGAGCCCCTCCGGCCGCACACCCTCGGCCCCTCCGGCCGTCAGACCGCGCGGCCCTTCGGCCGCCGCAGCCCCGCCCGCGTCAGCAGGCTGACCACCTCACGGCTCGACACCTGCACCGCGCCCGCCGCGACCGCGTCCCCGTACCGATGTGAGGGGACGTCGTAGTGATCCCGCTCGAAGGCGGTGGCCGGGCAGCCGATCGACTGCGCGAACGCGTGCAGCTCCGCGAAGGACACATCGCTGATCAGGTGCGACCACATACGGCCGTGGCCCGGCCACGTCGGCGGATCGATGTACACCGTCATGCCAGACCGCCGACCCGGGCCACGACCACGCCCGCCTTGCCGCAGACCCAGTGCGGGTCCGCGCCCAGCTCCGGCTCGACGTCGAGGGCGTGCGGGTCACCGGCGTCGCAGACCGGGCACAGCGGCCAGCGGCCGTACCGCTCCAGGAGCGCGTCCTGGACGTCCTGTGCCACCAGACCGGCGACGTACTCGACGCCCTCCGGCCACTGCTCCACCCACCAGCGGCGGTGGGTCACGGCCTCCTCGACCAGGGACACCACCGCGGCGTCGGCCACATCGCGGGCGGCCAGGTCGGCGAGGACCAGGGAGCGCGCCGTGTGCAGGGCCTGCTCGATCGGGTTGGCGTCGTCCATGCAGACATTGTCACCCAACCGGCCCTGCGTCCGGAGGCCCGGTGTGACGCATCCGCCCAGCTCTCCGCTGCGGAGGGGGGTTGACGCCCGGCGAAAAGCGAAAATATCTTTCAGAGGTGACCAATCCAGTGAAGGAAATTTTCAGCGGCGACGCTCCGCCCGCCCCCGCCGCCCTCGCGGCGAAGGTGCGGACGCTCACGCCGTCCATGACCCGCTCCATGCAGCGGGTCGCCGCAGCCGTCGCCGAGGACCCGGCGGGCTGCGCGGCCCTCACGGTCACCGGCCTCGCCGAGCTCACGGGCACCAGCGAGGCCACCGTGGTGCGCACCGCGCGTCTCCTCGGCTACCCCGGATACCGCGACCTGCGCCTCGCGCTGGCCGGCCTGGCCGCCCACCAGCAGTCCGGCCGCGCCCCCAGCGTCACCGCGGACATCGCCGTCGACGACCCCATCGCCGACGTCGTCACCAAGCTGGCGTACGACGAGCAGCAGACCCTCGCGGACACCGCCGCCGGGCTCGACACCGTCCAGCTGGGCGCGGCCGTCTCCGCCGCGGCCACCGCACGCCGCATCGACATCTACGGCGTCGGCGCGTCTTCGCTCGTCGGCATGGACCTCGCCCAGAAGCTGCTGCGCATCGGCCTGATCGCCCACGCCCACAGCGACCCGCACCTCGCCGTCACCAACGCCGTGCAGCTGCGCTCCGGCGACGTGGCCATCGCGATCACCCACTCGGGCTCCACCGGCGACGTGATCGAGCCGCTGCGGGTCGCCTTCGACCGCGGGGCGACCACCGTCGCCATCACCGGCCGCCCGGACGGACCCGTCTCGCAGTACGCCGACCACGTACTGACCACGTCCACCGCGCGCGAGAGCGAGCTGCGCCCGGCCGCGATGTCCTCGCGCACCAGTCAGCTCCTCGTCGTCGACTGCCTGTTCATAGGCGTCGCGCAGCGCACGTACGAGACGGCGGCCCCTGCCCTCGCCGCCTCCTACGAGGCTCTCGCGCACCGGCACAGCCCGCGCTCCCGCTGATCAGCCCCCCTCATGAGAAAGCCGAGCCGCACCTCCATGACCTCCACGTCGCCCGCATACGGCGAACTCCGCGCTCAGCTGGCCACGCTCACCACCGAAGCGTTCCGGCCGGAGCTCGCCGACATCGACCAGCAGCCCACCCTCGAGATCGCCCGCATCATGAACGGCGAGGACCGCACCGTCCCCGACGCGGTCGCCGCCCAGCTGCCGCGGATCGCCGCCGCCATCGACGCCACCGCGGAGCGCATGTCCCGCGGCGGCCGGCTGGTGTACGCGGGCGCGGGCACGGCCGGCCGGCTCGGCGTGCTGGACGCCAGCGAGTGCCCGCCCACCTTCAACACCGACCCCTCCGAGGTGCTGGGCCTGATCGCGGGCGGCCCCTCCGCCATGGTCAAGGCCGTCGAGGGCGCGGAGGACAGCAAGGAGCTGGCCGCCGCCGATCTGGACGGCCTCCGGCTGACCGCCGACGACACCGTCGTGGGGATCTCCGCGTCGGGCCGCACCCCGTACGCCATCGGCGCGGTCGAGCACGCGCGCGCCCTCGGCGCGCTGACCGTCGGACTCTCCTGCAACGCGGACAGCGCGCTCGCCGCGGCCGCCGACCACGGCATCGAGGTCGTCGTCGGACCCGAACTGCTCACCGGTTCGACCCGGCTGAAGGCCGGTACGGCGCAGAAGCTCGTCCTCAACATGATCTCGACGATCACCATGATCCGGCTCGGCAAGACGTACGGAAACCTCATGGTCGACGTCCGCGCCTCCAACGAGAAGCTGCGGGCCCGCTCGCGGCGGATCGTGGCGCTCGCCACCGAAGCGGCCGACGAGGAGATCGAGGCGGCGCTGGCCGCCACGGACGGCGAGGTCAAGGAGGCGATCCTGACCATCCTGGCCGGTGTGGACGCCGCCACGGCCCGCCGCCTCCTCACGGAATCCCGGGGCCACCTCCGGGCCGCACTGCAGTCCGCTCTCTGATCCGCCCTTCCCCCGCTCGTCCCCCACCCCCGCACAGCAAGGCACTCGCACCATGAGCACGATCGATCACAAGGCGACGGCGGCAGCGATCCTCCCCCTCGTCGGAGGCGCCGCCAACGTCACGTCCGTGGCCCACTGCATGACCCGTCTCCGCCTCGGTCTGCGCGACCGTTCCCTCGTCCGGGACGAGGAACTCACCGCGCTGCCCGCCGTCATGGGGGTGGTCGACGACGACACCTACCAGATCGTCCTGGGCCCGGGCACCGTCGCCCGCGTCACCCCCGAGTTCGAGGCGCTGATCGCGGAGGCGCCCGTCACCGCGGAAGCCCTCGCCGACCGGGGCGCGGCCATCAGGGCAGAACGGAAGTCGCGCAACGCCACCCCCTTCAAGCTCTTCCTGCGGAAGATCGCGAACATCTTCGTCCCGCTGATCCCCGCCCTCATCGGCTGCGGCATCATCGCCGGCCTCAACGGCCTGCTCATCAACCTGGGTTGGCTGCCGTCCGTCACCCCCGCACTCGCCGCCATGGCGAGCGGCTTCATGGCCCTGATCGCGGTCTTCGTCGGCTACAACACCGCGAAGGAGTTCGGCGGAACCCCGATCCTCGGCGGCGCGGTCGCCGCGATCATCGTCTTCCCCGGCGTCGCCAACATCGAGGCCTTCGGCCAGAAGCTCTCCCCCGGCCAGGGCGGAGTGCTGGGCGCTCTCGCCGCGGCGATCCTCGCGGTGTACGTCGAGAAGTGGTGCCGTCGCGTGGTGCCGGCCTCCCTCGACGTCCTGGTCACCCCGACGCTGACCGTCCTCGTCTCCGGCCTGGTCACCATCTTCGGCCTGATGTTCGTGGCCGGTGAGATCTCCACGGCCATCGGCGACTTCGCCAACTGGCTGCTGGCCAGCGGCGGAGCGGGTGCCGGCTTCGTCCTCGGCGGACTCTTCCTCCCGCTGGTGATGCTCGGCCTCCACCAGGCGCTCATCCCCATCCACGCCACGCTCATCGAGCAGCAGGGCTTCACCGTCCTGCTCCCCATCCTGGCGATGGCGGGCGCGGGCCAGGTCGGCGCGGCGGTCGCCGTGTACGCCCGTCTCCCGCACAACACCTCGATCCGCAACACCATCAAGTCCGCACTCCCCGCGGGTGTCCTGGGTGTCGGCGAGCCCCTGATCTACGGCGTCTCGCTCCCGCTGGGCCGCCCGTTCATCACGGCCTGCGTCGGCGGCGCGTTCGGCGGAGGCTTCGTGGGCCTGTTCAACATGCTGGGCGACAAGGTCGGTTCGACGGCCATCGGCCCGTCGGGCTGGGCCCTGTTCCCGCTGGTGGACGGAAACAAGGGCCTGGGCGAGACGATCGCGATCTACGCGGGAGGCCTGCTGGCCGGGTACGCGGTGGGCTTCCTGGCGACGTACTGGTTCGGCTTCACGCAGCAGATGCTGACGGACCTGAACACGGCGCCGGCGGAGGATGCGCCGGACGCCAAGCAGCGGGAGTTCAGCCCGGCGGGCGTCTGACGACATCCAGCCCCGCCGGCGTTTGAGGCGCGGGGTCCGGG
This sequence comes from Streptomyces sp. CA-251247, assembly GCF_050952975.1. NCBI lineage: Bacteria > Bacillati > Actinomycetota > Actinomycetes > Kitasatosporales > Streptomycetaceae > Streptomyces > Streptomyces sp. CA-251247. Next base: position 3,752,349 of record NZ_CP191861.1, read on the forward strand.
GCAGCGCCCCGGCGAACCACCCGCACCCTTCGTCGCCCCGCACACCCCGCGGGCGTGTCCTCAATCGCCGGACGGGCTGGAATTGCCTGACCCGCACACCCAGCCCGGCCGGAAACCTCACCCCGCTCCCGCCTGCTCCTTGATCGTCACCCGCCCCTGACGGATCACCGCCACCCGCCTCGCCCGCCCCGCCAGCGCCGAGTCGTGCGTGACCATCACGAAGGTGAAGGCGTGTTCCTGCCACAGGGACTCCAGCACCTCCATGATCTCGTCCCGCATCGACTCGTCGAGGTTCCCGGTGGGCTCGTCCGCCAGCAGCACCGCAGGCCGCTTGACCAGCGCGCGGGCGATCGCGACCCGCTGCTGCTGACCGCCCGACAATTCACCCGGCAGATGTCTCAGTCGCTCGCCGAGCCCCACCGAGCCGAGCGCCTCCGCGGCCCGCTCACGCCGCTCGGCCGTCTTCAGGCCGAGCGGCACCAGCGCGGTCTCCACGTTCTCCTGGGCCGTGAGCGTGGGAATCAGGTTGAAGCTCTGGAAGACGAACCCGATCTTCTCCGCACGGACCCGGGTCAGCCGCGCCTCGGGCAGGCTCGCGAGATCCGTCCCGTCCAGGATCACGCTGCCCTCCGACGGCCGGTCCAGGCCGCCGAGCATCTGCAGCAGCGTGGACTTGCCGCCGCCGGTCGGGCCCTGGATCACCAGCCGCCCGCCGTCCTCGATGGTGAGGTCCACGCCGGCCAGTGCGTGCACCGTGTCCTTGCCCCGCCGGTAGCGCTTGGTGACGCCACTGAGCTCGTACATCGTCAACTCCTGTTGCACATGGATGAGTAAGGCTGCTGCGGTCGCCGCGTCACTCGACGCGGCGCAGCGCGTCGGCGGGGCGGAGCCGGGACGCGCGCCAGCCACCGAAGCCCCCGGCCACGAGTCCTCCCGCCACCGCGAGAGCGACGGCGAGACCGATCGTGGTCAGCGAGACCGGCGCGGTGAGCGCGATGTCGAGCGCCCGGGACGTGGCGCCGGGCCCGCCCTGTCCCGCCTGAGCGGCTCCGAACATCCGGCCGCCGCCGCCGCCCGCCCCGCCGCTACCGCCGCCGAGCTGTGCGGTCAGCGTCGGGCTGAAGGTCGTGATCAGCCAGGCTCCCGCCAGACCGAGCGCGATGCCGAGCGCGCCGCCGAACAGCCCGTTGGCCAGGGCCTCCCCGGCCACCTGCCGGGTCACCCAGCCGCTCTTCCACCCCAGGGCCTTCAGCGTCCCGAACTCCCGCACCCGCCGGCTCACCGCGGACGAGGTCAGCAGTCCGGCGACCAGGAACGCGGCGACGAGCACCAGGATCGACAGCCACTTGCCGACCCCCGAGGCGAGGTCGGACGCGGTGGACAGGGACCCGGAGACGGTGTCGGCCAGATCGGCCGACGTCGTCACGGTCGTCCCCGAGATGTTCTTCTGGATGGTCTGCTTCACCGCGTCGATCTGCTGCGAGTCCTTCGCCTGGACATAGACCGTGGTGACCTTGTCCTTGGCGCCGGCGAGCGACTGCGCCTGGGTGAGCGGCAGATACACGTTGGCCGCGGCGTCCCCGCTGTCGGCCGTCGCGATACCGATGACCTGGTACGGGGTCTTGGAGATGGTGAGGGTCTCTCCGACGCCGAGGCTCTTCTCCTTGGCGTACGCGCTGTCGAGCACGACGACCTTGGCGTTGGTCTCCGTCGCCTTGAACGTACGCCCGGAGGTGATCTTCGACGAGGTCAGCGGGCCGAGGTCCTGCTGGGTGACGTCCGTGCCGTACGCGGTGTACGAGTCGACGTCGAAGGCAGCACCGCCGCCCTGCACTTCGCCGCCACCGCCGCCGGTGCCGCCACCCGGTCCGCCCTGCCGGGGCTGCGCGGGAGCGGCCTCCCCGCGCCGGAACTGCCCGTTGACCTTCATGACCCGCACGCTGAGGCCGCCCACGGCGTCCCCCACGCCGTCCTGCTTGCCGACCTGCGCGACGGTCGACGAGGCGAGCGTCTCGAAGCCCTGGACCATCACCAGGTCCCGCGCCTGCTCGGCGGTGTCGTCGTTGTCCTGTGCGTCGAACTCGAACCGGGGTCGCGTCGTCTCGCCCTCCCCGGGCGGCGCGGCGGCCTTGGTGACGGTCATGTCCGTGCCCAGTCCGTACAGCGATTCCAGGACCTTGTCCTGCGCGCGATTCATCCCGGACGAGACCGAGTTGACCACGATGACCAGCGCGATTCCGAGAGCGAGTCCCGAAGCGACGACGAGCGCCGCTTTTCTGCGGCGGCGCAGTTCGCGCCGGAGGTAGGTGAAGAACATGGCTGGAAGTTAGGCGGGTGGCGTGATGGCCGGTTAAGTGCGCGGTGAGAGAAGCATGAGAACCCCTGCGCCGCCCTCACCACCCGTTCACGGCAGTCGGCCCTCCGCGTTGAGCTGCCGCACCCGCGCCCTCAGCACCTCGCCGGGCGGCGCCGGCCGTACGTCCTCGGGCGGGCAGTCCCACTCCCGCCCGCCCCCCACGGGCCGCAGCTGCACACAGGTGCCGACGCGCCCCATGACCAGCCCCACGCGGCCGTCACGGACATCGACGGCGTACGCGCCCGCCTCCGGCACCTGCGCGCTCACTTCTCCAGCCCCTGAAGCACCGCCGCCAGCCGCAGCGCGGTGTCGAGGTTGCAACGCCCCAGCTCCACCAGGGGATACGGCGCCGAACCCGCCAGCGACACCAGATCGACCCGCAGCGACGGCAGCGTCACCGACACCACATCGAGGCCCTGCCGCAACTGGGCCACCACCTCCTCGGCGGCCCGCAGCCGCTCCGCCGAACGCACCACCATGACCAGGCACCTCCACACTCAGTGTTCGCTTTCCTCACCCAGCGTGTCCGTCACTGGCTAGCCTGAACAGTGACGGCGGCCCAACAACGCGACCTGTCAGCCAGGGAGTTGCCTTGCCAGGACCCAAGGATCTCGATCCCTCCTCATCCCCCCGCGCCCTGCTGGGCGCCGAACTGCGCCACGCACGTGATCAAGCGGGGCTCACCCAGGACGAGTTGGGCAGACCACTGTTCGTCAGCGGTTCGTACATCGGCCAGATGGAGGCGGGTACGCGCCGGATGCTGCCCGAGTACGCGCACCAGATAGACGAGATCCTCGGGACGAACGGGTTCTTCACCCGCAACTGCGAGGTGTCCAACAAGTCGCGCTACCCCGCGCAGTTCACGGAGGCGGTCGAGGCCGAGGCGCTGGCGCATACGATCAAGCAGTACGTGCCGCTGCTGGTGCCCGGGCTGCTTCAGACCAAGAAGTACGCGACTGCGGTGTTCCGCGCCTATCGCCCTACGGCTCTGGACTCGGAGATCGACGAGGGGGTCGACGCACGACTGGATCGGACCCGCCTGCTTGACGATCCAACAACGCCCGAGTTGTGGGTTGTCCTGGACGAAGCAGCCTTGGCCCGTCCGGTCGGCGGGCCGACAGCAATGACCGAGATCCTGGGACACGTGCAGGCGCTGATCGAGCGCCACAGGATCATCGCGCAGGTTCTGCCGTTCAGTGCGGGTGCCCACGCGGCGTTGGACGGTGGGGTCAAACTCATGTACTTCCACGATGCTCCGGCGTTGTCCTACATCGACGGCCCGGGCGTGGGGCAGTTGTTGGACGATCCGGCTTCCGTCGCCCGCCATGAGCTGACCTACGATCTACTCAGGGCCAACGCATTGTCACCAGAAGCGTCCTTGGCTCTGATCCGGTCAGTGGCGGAGGATTACGCACATGACAATCAGCAGCGATGACCACGATCTGAGCGCCACCGCCTGGCGCAAGTCCACCTACAGCGGCGGAGACGGCGCGGACTGCCTCGAAGTCGCCGACAGCACGCCCGGCATCGTTCCCGTACGTGACTCCAAGAACAACGGCGGCCCCGAACTCGTGTTCAGAGCCGCCGCCTGGTCCGCCTTCGTCGCCGGTCTGCAGCGCGACTAGCAGGCCTTGTCGCGGGCCGGGCGTTCACCGGTGAGCAGGAAGGTGGTCACGGCGTCGTCCCCGCAGGCGTTGCCGTTGGCGACGTAGGCACCGTGGCCCACGGTGTCGACCGTGACCATCCGGGCCCGCGCGCCGAACGCCTCGCGCATCTTCAGCGCACCGGCGAGCGGCGTGGAGGGGTCACGCCGGGTCTGGATCATGAGGACGTTCGAGGGGCCGCCGTCCGGGGTGATGCGGGTGGGCCGCTCGCGCGGCTTGTCCTTCCAGAAGGCGCACAGCCAGATGTTCCTGGGCATGCCCGCGGTGAGGGGGTACTGCTCGCGGCTCCTGGCGACGTCACGGGCGTAGGGGGCCGGGTCGGTGGCCGGCCAGGCGTCGACGTCGTTGCAGATGGTGGCGCCGGTGACGGCGACCGAGTTCTGCATGACCTGGTCCGGGGGCGTGTTCGCGGCGGGCAGTTCGCGTCCGTCGCGGGCGGCGGCCATCAGCTTGGCCAGCGCGGGGAACCGCGTGACGGAGTAGAGGCTGTCCAGCAGGGTCTGCCGCAGGACGTTGCCGTTGAGTTCCGCCGGGTTGGCGCCGGGCCACGGGATGGGTGCGTGGTCGAGGCGGGTGGCGAGCGCGAGGAACATCGGCCGGACCTCGGCAGGCGTTTCGGCGAGGCGGTCGGGGTTGGCGGGGTCCGCGGCCCAGGCGGCGAAATCGGGGAAGGCGTCCTCGATGGCGATCTCGTAGTTGGCGAGCCAGCCCCGGGCCACCCGCTTCGGGTCGGGGTCGCCGCTGCTGTCCAGGACCCAGCGGTCGGTGCGGTGGGGGAACATCTGGGCGTAGACGGCTCCCACGTATGTCCCGTAGGACAAGCCCCAGGCGGACAGCCTGCGCTCTCCGAGTGCCTGCCGGATGCGGTCGATGTCCCGGGCCTCGTTGCGGGTGCTGATGCTGCGCATCACCTCGCCCCCGTTCGTGGCGCAGGCGGCGGCGAGGCGTCGGGCGGTCTCGGTGTTCTTGTCGATGCTGCCGTCCGCGGCGGGCCATCCCCTGACGTTCACCAGGGCGAGGTCGTCGTGGGTGAGACCGCAGCTCACCGGTGTGCTGCGGCCGACGCCGCGCGGGTCGAAGCCCACGATGTCGTAGGCGTCGCGCACCGACGCGGGCAGCTTCTTCCCCTTGCCCGACGGGTCGTTGATGCTGGAGCCGCCCGGTCCTCCGGGGATGATCAGAAGGGTGCCGCGTCGTCTGTCGGGGTTCTCGCTGCGGATGCGGGAGACGGCGAGGGTGATCTGCGGCCCGCGGGGCTTCGCGTGGTCGAGGGGTACGGAGATGTCCGCGCACTCCTGGCGCGGGTCGAGTCCCGTGCCGGTGCATTTCTCCCAGCGGACTGCCGGGTCCGGTTGGGGAGTTGAGGCCGACGCGGGCGCCGGGAGAGCGAGGAGCGTCGTCGCCAGGACCGGGAGGGTGAGCGCCGCCGCGGTGAAGCCGGATGTCGTACTGCCGAGGATTCGCATGTGATGACCCTCGCGGAACGGGCGCCCGGCTCCCACGGTGCCTCCTGGCCTGTTCCCAGGGGGGTTTGCCCCACCCGGCCGGTAGGGGCAGCGGCTGAGGGACATCGGGCGGGCCGAGGCGCCCACAACACGCCCGAGGGCGGCACCTCCTGGGAGAGAGGTGCCGCCCTCGGTCAAGGACGGGTCCGATCCGTGGAGGATCAGAAGTCCATGTCACCGCCCGGCATGCCGCCCGGAGCGGCCGCGGAGGCCTTCTCCGGCTTGTCGGCGATGACGGCCTCGGTGGTGAGGAACAGCGCCGCGATGGAGGCCGCGTTCTGCAGGGCAGAGCGGGTCACCTTCGCGGGGTCGATGATGCCTTCGGCGATCATGTCGACGTACTCACCGGTCGCGGCGTTCAGGCCGTGGCCGACGGGCAGGTTGCGCACCTTCTCGACGATGACGCCACCCTCGAGACCGCCGTTGACGGCGATCTGCTTGAGCGGGGCCTCCAGCGCGAGCTTCACGGCGTTGGCGCCGGTCGCCTCGTCGCCCGTGAGCTCGAGCTTCTCGAAGACCGAGGAAGCCTGGAGCAGAGCCACGCCACCACCGGCGACGATGCCCTCCTCGACGGCGGCCTTGGCGTTGCGCACCGCGTCCTCGATGCGGTGCTTGCGCTCCTTGAGCTCGACCTCGGTCGCGGCACCGGCCTTGATGACGGCCACGCCGCCGGCCAGCTTCGCGAGGCGCTCCTGGAGCTTCTCACGGTCGTAGTCCGAGTCGCTGTTCTCGATCTCGGCACGAATCTGGTTGACGCGACCCTGGACCTGGTCGCTCTCACCGGCACCGTCGACGATCGTGGTCTCGTCCTTGGTGATGACGACCTTGCGGGCGCGGCCCAGCAGGTCCAGGCCGGCGTTCTCGAGCTTGAGGCCGACCTCCTCGGAGATGACCGTGCCGCCCGTGAGGATGGCGATGTCGTTCAGCATCGCCTTGCGGCGGTCGCCGAAGCCCGGGGCCTTGACGGCGACGGACTTGAAGGTGCCACGGATCTTGTTGACGACCAGGGTGGACAGGGCCTCGCCCTCGACGTCCTCCGCGATGATCAGCAGCGGCTTGCCGGACTGCATGACCTTCTCGAGCAGCGGAAGGAGGTCCTTCACGTTGCCGATCTTGGAGTTGACGATCAGGATGTACGGGTCGTCGAGCGACGCCTCCATACGCTCCATGTCGGTGGCGAAGTACGCCGAGATGTAGCCCTTGTCGAAGCGCATACCCTCGGTGAGCTCCAGCTCCAGACCGAAGGTCTGGGACTCCTCGACGGTGATGACGCCTTCCTTGCCGACCTTGTCCATCGCCTCGGCGATGAGCTCGCCGATCTGGGTGTCGGCGGCGGAGATGGAGGCCGTCGAAGCGATCTGCTCCTTGGTCTCCACGTCCTTGGCCTGCTCCAGCAGGGCGCCGGAGACGGCCTCGACGGCACGCTCGATGCCGCGCTTGAGGGCCATCGGGTTGGCGCCGGCCGCCACGTTGCGCAGGCCCTCGCGGACGAGCGCCTGGGCGAGGACGGTCGCGGTGGTCGTACCGTCACCGGCGACGTCGTCCGTCTTCTTGGCGACTTCCTTGACCAGCTCGGCGCCGATCTTCTCGTACGGGTCCTCGAGCTCGATCTCCTTGGCGATGGACACACCATCGTTGGTGATCGTGGGGGCGCCCCACTTCTTCTCGAGGACGACGTTGCGACCCTTGGGGCCAAGGGTGACCTTGACGGCGTCGGCGAGCTGGTTCATCCCGCGCTCGAGACCGCGCCGTGCCTCCTCGTCGAACGCGATGATCTTGGCCATGTGAAGTGGTCCTCCCGGACTTGGGGGTCCCCCCGCGCCCGCAGGGCTACGGGGGAGGATTGCTTCCGGACCGCGCTGGCGCCCGCGACGGACGGCCTGAGAGCCGTACGGTTCCTTGCCCCGACGGCCCTCGGACCTCACCGGCCCGATCCATAAAGTTGTCACTCTCACCTGCAGAGTGCTAACGCCAATGATTAGCACTCGACCCCCTCGAGTGCAAGCGGCTTCGACGAAGCCTCGATGAGGGGTGACGGTCGGGCGCAAGCGGCTTCGCGGAAGCCTCGGCGAGGGGCGGCGGGTTCGAATCCGCCCGCCCCCGGGCATGCACGAGGGGCCCGCCTCCCTGGTGGGATGCGGGCCCCTCGTGAGTGTCGCGTGAGTGCGTCGGTGGCCGATCGCGCCGAGATCAGACGGCGAGCTTGACCATGTCCGCCTGCGGACCCTTCTGGCCCTGCGAGATCTCGAACTCGACTCGCTGACCCTCCTCCAGGGTGCGGTAGCCGTCCATCTGGATCGCGCTGTAGTGGACGAAAACATCCGCACCACCGTCGACCGCGATGAAGCCGTACCCCTTCTCCGCGTTGAACCACTTGACGGTGCCCTGAGCCATGCCTAACTCCCCTATTACTGGCCCTTGCACAGGACCGCACTTCGCGGACCCGGGTCATACCTCACCGCCGAGAATTCCCTCCGCCAGAGGTGGAAGGAGGCCCTCGGGATGTGCGCCGGAACGCGTCGACCGCGGCTGAATGTATCTGTCCAACTGCCCTCTGCAACAGGTCAATCGGACGAGAAATCTGGGCACGCGGGAACGGACCTTTGACGCTAATTCAAGAAGATCCAGGGCAACTCGGGCCCGGCAAATGACACTTAAGAGGCATTTTGATCGCCCACATTGGCTGCTTCTTGTCGGGCCAGGGCGCATTCTCATATGCGGCGGGCACGGGCAGCGGCGGGGGCTTCCCCAACTGTACCCCGCTCAACCATGCAGAATTGCCCCCTCCGCTTCTCTCGCGGAGGGGGCAACAGCAGTGACGGTGCGTATCAGCCGCCGGCGACGGCGGGGATGATCGAAATACCGGCGCCGTCGGGCGTGGCGGTCTCGAGACCCTGCTCGAAACGGACGTCGTCGTCGTTGACGTAGACGTTCACGAAGCGGCGCAGCTTGCCCTGGTCGTCCAGGACACGGGCGGCGATACCGGTGTGGTTCTTCTCCAGGTCGGCGATGACCTCGGAGAGCGTCCCGCCCTCCGCCGGGACCTCGGCCTGGCCGCCCGTGTACGTGCGGAGGATGGTGGGGATGCGGACGTTGACGCTCATGCTGCGTGCCTTCCTTGAGTCTCGGGAGTGTCAGCCGGCCAGGCCGGCGTCGCGGAACGCGTCCAGGCTCGGGCGGATGGTCGCGCTGGGGCCGGTGGTCGGGGCGACCGCGTCCAGGGTCTTGAGACCGTCGCCGGTGTTGAGCACGACGGTCGTGAGCGCCGGGTCGAGCACGCCCGCCTCGAGCAGCTTCCGCGTCACACCCACGGTCACGCCACCCGCCGTCTCGGCGAAGATGCCCTCGGTACGGGCCAGCAGCTTGATCGCGTCGACGATCTGCTCGTCGTTGACGTCCTCCACGAAGCCGCCCGTGCGGCGCGCGATGTCCAGGACGTACGGGCCGTCGGCGGGGTTGCCGATCGCCAGCGACTTGGCGATGGTGTTCGGCTTCTGCGGGCGGACCACGTCGTGCCCGGCCTTGAAGGCGGTCGACACCGGCGAGCAGCCCTCGGCCTGGGCGCCGAAGATCTTGTACGGCTTGTCCTCGACCAGACCGAGCTTGATCAGCTCCTGGAGACCCTTGTCGATCTTCGTGAGCTGCGAGCCGGAGGCGATCGGGATGACGATCTGGTCCGGCAGCTTCCAGCCGAGCTGCTCGCAGATCTCATAGGCGAGGGTCTTGGAGCCCTCTCCGTAATACGGCCGAAGATTGACGTTGACAAAGCCCCAGCCCTCACCGAGCGGGTCGCCGATGAGTTCGGAGCAGAAGCGGTTGACGTCGTCGTAGTTGCCCTCGATGCCGACCAGCTCGCCGCCGTACACCGCGGCCATGACGACCTTGCCCTGCTCCAGGTCGTGCGGGATGAACACGCAGGAGCGGAAGCCGGCGCGCGCGGCCGCGGCACCGACCGCGCCCGCGAGGTTGCCGGTGGAGGAGCAGGAGAGCGTGGTGAAACCGAAGGCACGGGCGGCCTCGACGGCGATCGCGACGACACGGTCCTTGAAGGAGTGCGTCGGGTTGCCGGAGTCGTCCTTGATGTGGAGACCGCCGGTCACACCCAGCTCACGGGCGAGGTTGTCGGCCTTGACGAGCTTGGTGAAGCCGGGGTTGATGTTCGGCTTGTCGGCCACATCGGCCGGCACGGGCAGCAGCGGCGCGTACCGCCAGATGTTGTCCGGACCCGCCTCGATCCGCTTCCGCAGGCCTTCGGGGTCGCCGCTCGGGAGGTCGTAGGCGACTTCCAGCGGTCCGAAACACGAGGCACAGGCAAAGATCGGGCCGAGTTCGAAACGCTCCCCGCATTCGCGGCACGAGAGCGCCGCGGCCGGTCCCAGGTCGACGGGGGTGGTGCTGGCGACAGTCTGCACAGCCATGGTGGCGAGGCCCTTTCTCCTCATCTTCCCCGTGACGCATTTCGTCACGAGACGGACTTGGCACCTTCCCTAGCCGGGAGCCTCGCGGTGGCTGCCACGTCCCATGGACGGGCGGCGCAACGGAGACCGGCTGGAGGGTTGCCGGGGCTTCAACGGGCCGTATCCCTCTGCCCCTCTGGATGAGCGGTATTCGATTGTCGGCGTGGGACCCCCGGCATGCGACGGTCCCGCGCGTTGTTCAAGACTGTAACCGACACCCCGGACGGTTGAGATGGTCGTCCGATCCGCGAGATGGAGATCCTGTGCTGGAAGAGGTGGAGCGCTGGCTGTCCCGGCGGTCCTGGTCGGCGGCGGACCGCCCGGTGGACCGGCTGGTCACGGCCAAGCAGGGCGCCACGGTCAGTGTGGTGCTCCCCGCCCTGAACGAGGAGGCGACGGTCGGGCAGATCGTCACCGTCATCCGGCGCGAGCTGATGTCCGGGCCCCTCCCCCTCGTCGACGAGCTGGTGGTGATCGACTCGGGTTCCACCGACCGTACGGGCGAGGTGGCCGCCGCCGCGGGCGCGCGGGTGGTCCACCGGGACGTGATCCTGCCCGGCATCCCGGCCGTCCCCGGCAAGGGCGAGGTGCTGTGGCGCTCGCTGATGGTGACGCGGGGCGACATCGTCTGCTTCGTGGACGCGGACCTCAGGGAGTTCTCGCCCGACTTCGTGTCCGGGATCGTCGGCCCGCTGCTGACCGAGCCGGACGTGCAGTTCGTGAAGGCGATGTACGACCGGCCCCTGGGCGACGTCGCCGGCCAGGGCGGCCGGGTCACGGAGCTGGTGGCGCGCCCGCTGCTCAATCTGCACTGGCCACAGCTGGCCGGGTTCGTCCAGCCGCTGGGCGGGGAGTACGCGGCCCGCCGGTCGCTGCTGGAACGGCTGCCCTTCCCCGTCGGATACGGCGTGGAACTGGGGCTTCTCGTCGACGCGCTGCACACCGTGGGCCTGGAGGCGCTGGCGCAGGTGGACGTGGGAGAGCGCCGGCACCGCCATCAGGACGGACAGGCGCTCGGCAGGATGGCGGCCGCCATCTACCGCACGGCGCAACTGAGGCTCTCCCGCGGGCACTTGGTGCGGCCCTCGCTGACCCAGTTCGAGCGGGGCTCGGACGGCTTCGTCCCACGGACGCACGCGGTGGACACCGAGGAGCGCCCGCCGATGGGCGAGATCGGTGAGTATGCGGCGCGTCGCGCGGCATAACCGAAGACAACCGGACGTCTTGTATGAATATCGTAGTTATGGATGCACAGTCTCCGGACGGACAGCGCAGGACGGGCTCCCGACGCGGCGCGCTCGGACTCACCACGATGCTCGGCACCCTGGCCGTCGTCATCGCCACCACGGTCGGCATGGCACCACCGGTCACCACGATCGCCGTCGCCGGGGGCGGCGGGCACAGCACCGAACGCCTGTGGCTGCTGGGCGGCCTCGCCCTCAGCCTGGCCGCGGCCGGTGTCGTCGCCGTCGCCGCCACCCGTGGACGCCGTGACCAGTGACAGGCGGAGCCGGGCGTACGCACGTTTGAGGGATTACAGGACGGGCTAGGTTCGGCACATGGTCTCCGAGCATTCCGCTGCGCAGGTCCTCGTCGCGTCGAACCGCGGCCCCATCTCGTACACCCTGAAGGACGACGGGAGCCTCGACGCCAAGCGCGGCGGCGGCGGCCTGGTCTCCGGACTGTCCGCCATCGGGTCCGAGGCGGACGCCCTGTGGGTGTGCGCCGCGCTCGGCGACGGCGACCGCGAGGCGGTCCGGCGCCAAGAAGGCGCGGACGGGGTCCTGATGCTCGACATCGACGAGGCCGTCCACGCCGACGCGTACAACGGCATCGCGAACTCGGTGCTGTGGTTCGTCCACCACATGCTGTACCAGACCCCGCTGGAGCCGGCCTTCGACGCCGAGTTCCGCCGCCAGTGGGGCGCGTACGAGAGCTACAACCGCGCCTTCGCCGAGGCGCTCGCCGAGCACGCGGACGAGGGCGCCGCGGTGCTGGTGCAGGACTACCACCTGTGCCTGGTGCCCGGCATGCTCCGCGCCATGCGCCCCGACCTGCGCATCGGCCACTTCTCCCACACCCCGTGGGCGCCGGTGGACTACTTCCGGATGCTGCCCGACGACATCGCCGAACAGCTGCTGTGGGGCATGCTCGGCGCCGACCGGCTGGGGTTCCTGACCTCGCGGTGGGCGACCGCGTTCATGTCCTGCGCCGACCGGCTGGAGAAGGCCACCGCGCACTTCCCCAGCGGCGGCAGTCCACGGCTGTACGTGGAGCACGCGCGCACCGGACGGACCTCGGCGCGGACCACCGAGGTGGCCGTGCACGGACTCGGCGCCGACGCGGACTTCCTGCGGGCCCGCTCCCACGAGGCCGACGTCGACGAGCGCATGGCCACCCTGCGCGAGCAGATCGGCCCGGACCGGAAGACGATCGTCCGGGTGGACCGCACCGAGCTGTCCAAGAACATCGTCCGCGGGCTGCTCGCCTACCGGCATCTGCTCGACACCCGGCCCGAATGGCGCGAGCGCGTCGTCCACGTCGCCTTCGCCTACCCCTCCCGGCAGGACCTCGCGGTGTACCGCGACTACACGGCCGAGGTCCAGCGGGTCGCCGACGAGATCAACGCCGCGTACGGCACCGACGGCTGGACCCCGGTCGTCCTCCATGTCCAGGACGACTTCGCCCGCTCGCTGGCCGCCTACCGGCTGGCCGACGTCGCCCTGGTCAACCCCATCCGGGACGGCATGAACCTCGTCGCCAAGGAGATCCCGGTGGTCTCCGACGACGGCTGCGCACTGGTGCTCTCCCGGGAGGCCGGCGCGCACGAGGAACTCGGCGACGACGCGGTCACGGTCAATCCGTACGACGTGACCGGCACCGCCGACGCCCTCCACGAGGCGCTGACCATGCCGCACGACGAACGGGCCCGGCACACCAAGCGGCTCGCCACCGCGGCGACGGCGCTGCCGCCGCAACGGTGGTTCCTCGACCAGCTAGAGGCGCTGCGCGAGCATGGCCAGGAACGCCACGACGGCTGACGGGCCGGGCAGCAGCAGATCGGCGCGCTCCGCCAGCTCCGGCACCGCGGTGCCGGAGCACACCAGCAGTCCGGGGACGCCGTCCGAGCGGAGCTTTTCCACCGCCGCGTAGGCCGGCAGATCACCGAGGTCGTCGCCCGCGTACAGGACGGCCTCGGCATCCACCTCGCGTACGTACTCCGCCAGCGCCACGCCCTTGTCCATGCCCGGCGGGCGCAGCTCCAGGACCATCCGGCCCGGCTCCAGGATCAGACCGTGACGGGCCGCGAGCCCGGCCAGCGGATCACGCAGCGCCTCGAAGGCGGCCTGCGGGTCCGAGGCCCGGCGGGTGTGGACCGCGACCGCCTGCCCCTTCTCCTCGATCCAGGTACCCTGCCAGGCGCCGATCTCGTCGAGGAAGCCGGGCAGTTCCGCGCGGGCGGCGGCGACGCCCGGATGCGGGGCGGGCGTGTGCACGGTGCCGGTGACCGCGTCCCAGCGCTCGGCGCCGTAGTGGCCGAGGACGACGAGATGGTCCAGGCCGGGCACCCCGGCGAAGCCGCCGTAGCGGACCGCGACCCCGGCCGGGCGGCCGGTGACGACGGCGACGGAGCCGACCCGAGGCGCGAGTTGAGCCAGCGCGGGCACCGCCTCGGGGTGCGCGCGCGCCTGCTCGGGGTCGGGCACGATCTCGGCGAGCGTGCCGTCGAAATCGAGGGCGACGACCGCCTTGCCGGGACGGGCCAGAAGCGCGGCCAGGCCTTCACGGCCCGCCGGCGTCGACGGTGACGGCAGGGGATGCACATACGGAGAGCTGCCCATGCCACGACCCTAGCGGCGCGATCGTTTGGCGTCCCTGACACGGCGGAGCCGGTTGACCGTGACGGGGTCGTGGGCGAGGGCCCGCTCGTCGTCGAGGAGGGCGTTGAGGAGCTGGTAGTAGCGCACCGGGGAGATGCCGAGCTGCTCCCTGATGGCCCGCTCCTTCGCACCGGGGCCCGGCCAGGAGCGCTGCTCCATGGCCAGCACGGCCCGGTCACGGTCGGACAGCGCCTGGTGCTCGGTCATACGGTCCAACATATCGGCGGGGTGTCCCCCGTGCGGCGGTGCGGGCGGACTGCTCGGCATCCCCGGGCCGGCTGTGCGGCACCGGCGCCCGCGGGTGCGCGCGCTACTCGGCGGGTGGCGGTGCGGGCGGACTGCTCGGCATCCCCGGGCCGGCTGTGCGGCACCGGCGCCCGCGGGTGCGCGCGCTACTCGGCGTTCTCCGCGGTCGTCGCCTTCTGGGAGATCTGGCGCAGCACGGTCTGCGGGTCTCCCTCGGGGGCGACCGCCTTGCCGATGTTCTGCTTGACGCTCTCGCTGACGGCGGCCCACGAGGTCTTGCCGACGGGCGGCAGGATCGAGGTCGGCAGCTCCTGGAGGAACTCCTTCAGGTCCTGGTGCTCCGGGTCCTTCTGCATCGCCTCGGAGGCGGAGATCGTCACCGGCAGCAGATCGTTCTGCCCGGCGAAGTCGAGGACGTTCTTGTCGTCGAAGACGAAGTCCAGGAACTTGCCGATCTCGACCTTGTGGCCGTTCTGCTTGAAGCCCATGATCCAGTCGGCGACGCCCATCGCGGCCTTCGGCTTGCCGGTGCGGCCGGGCATGGCCACCTTGCCGAGATCGATGTTCGCCTTGGCCGCGGCCTTCATCAGCGAGGGGTGGCCGTTGAGCATCCCGACCTCGCCGCGGGTGAAGGCGGCGAAGGCGTCCTTGCGGTTGAGCTTGCCGGGGGCGACGGGGCCGGTGAGCTCCTTCTCGACGAGGTTGGTCTTCACCCACTCGAGGGTCGATATGTTCTGCGTGGAGTCGATCGCGTATCTGCCGACCGGGTCGACGTAGCCGTCACCACCGCTGAGCAGCCACATCATGGTCTCGGCCTGGGCCTCCTCGGGCCCGAGCGGCAGCGCGAAGGGGTACGTGACGTCCGTGTTCTGCGCGAGCTTCTCGGCGTCCTCGCGCAGCTCCTCCCAGGTCGTCGGCTCGCCCTTGATCCCGGCTTCCTTGAACAGCTTCTTGTTGTAGAAGAGCAGCCGGGTGGAGGCGACGAAGGGCAGGCCGTACTGCACGCGCTTCTGCTCGCCGGCGTCGACGAGCGGGCCGAGGAAGTTGGACTGCACGGGGATGGAGAGCAGCTGGTCGGCGGTGTAGAGCTTGCCGCTCGCGGCGTAGTCGGCGTACGCGCCGATCTGCGCGATGTCCGGGGCCTTGTCGGCCTTGACCATCTCGGCGACCTTGCGGTCGACGTCGTTCCAGGACTCGATCCGGACGTCGATCTTGATGCCGGGGTTCTCGGCCTCGAACGCGGCCGCGAGGTCGGCCCAGTACTTCTTGCTGCTCTCGCCGCCCGCGACGTCGTAGTCCGCGGCCACGAAAGTGAGGGTGACGTCCGAGGAACCGCCGGAGCTGCCGCAGCCCGCGAGGGCGACCGTCATACCGAGCGCGGCGACCGCCGCTGTCAGACCCAAGAAATGCCGGTGCACAGCTCTCTTGCCCCACCCTCTGCTGCTTGTTGGATTTGGTCCCCCGACCGTCCCCCCGTCCGCCCCGCATGACGTCCCCCGTGACGTCTCGCGAGATGAGCGACGATTTTTCACCATGCGAAGGGTAGAGGTCTACTCCACGCGGTATCTCTTCTGCAACGTCTGTCCCACTCAGGGTCAGCATTGCCCGCTTCCGCCGCGGCCTGCTAAGCACGACCTGCCAGGCCGTTTCGGCAGCACGAGGCCGATACCGGTCCCCCGTCCCGCGTACGCGCTAGGAGCCTTGCCGCATGTCCCGTACCGCAGCAGAGATAGCCACTCAGCCCACCTGTTGGCGCCGGGCGGCCGACGTAGCCGCCGCCTTCGACGGTTTTCCGCGGCCGGGTGAGCGCGTCGCCGTGACCGGCTGCGGGACGTCCTGGTTCATGGCCATCGCCTACGCGGCGCTGCGGGAGGCGGCGGGTCTCGGCGAGACCGACGCGTTCGCCTCCTCCGAGTTCCCGGCCGGCCGGGCCTACGACCGGGTGGTCGCGATCACCCGTTCCGGCACCACGACCGAGGTCCTGGAGCTGCTGACCGCGCTGAAGGGCAAGGTGCCGACGCTGGCGCTGACCGCGGACCCGAAGACGCCGGTGATGGAAGCCGCGGACTCGGTGGCGGTGCTGGACTGGGCGGACGAGGAGTCGGTCGTCCAGACCCGGTTCGCGACGACGGCCCTGGCGTTCCTGCGGGCGGGCCTCGGCGACATCCCCGGCGTGAAGACGGTCGCCGAGGCGGCCGTGGACGCGGAGCTCGCGGTCACGGAACCGCTGCCGGAGGCGGTCCTCGGTGCGGAGCAGTGGACCTTCCTCGGCCGCGGCTGGACGTACGGCCTCGCCCTGGAGGCGGGACTGAAGATGCGGGAGGCCGCGGGCGCCTGGACGGAGGCGTACCCGGCGATGGAGTACCGCCACGGTCCGATCTCGATCACCGGTCCGGGCCGGGTGACCTGGGTGTTCGGCGCACTGCCGGACGGCCTGTCGGTGGACGTCTCACGGGTGGGCGGCACGCTGGTCGCGAACCAGGGCGCGGACCCGCTGGCCGACCTGATCCGCGCGCAGCGCCTCGCCGTGATCCTGGCGGAGTCCAAGGGCTTCGACCCGGACCGTCCGAGGAACCTGACGCGCAGCGTGATCCTGACGTGAGGCAGGTCTGCTGAGCCGGGGCTCACGGCCCCGGGCGGCTCCGGGGGTGCTCGGACAGGTGCCCGCACCCCCGGAGTTTGTACGCTCACGCAACAATCGGACGCAGTGGACTAGACCTTTCTGCCACTCTCGCGCCAGACTGTCTCCGTGAGACACGTCATCGCCCTCGATGTGGGCGGCACCGGCATGAAAGCCGCCCTCGTCGGGGCGGACGGGACGCTCCTGTACGAGGCCCGCCGCGCCACCGGGCGCGAGCGCGGTCCCGACGCGGTCGTCCGGTCGATTCTCGACTTCGCCGTCGAGCTGCGCGCGTACGGCGGCGAACACCTCGGTGAGAGCGCGGTCGCCGCGGGTGTCGCCGTGCCCGGCATCATCGACGCCGAACACGGCATCGCCGTCTACGCCGCGAACCTCGGCTGGCGCGACGTCCCCATGCGCGACCTGCTCAGCGAGCGGCTGGACGGCGTGCCCGTCGCCCTCGGCCACGACGTGCGCACCGGCGGACTCGCCGAAGGCCGCATCGGCGCCGGCAAGGGAGCCGACCGGTTCTTCTTCGTCCCCCTCGGCACCGGCATCGCCGGCGCCATCGGTATCGCCGGGGCGATCGAGGCGGGCGCCCATGGATACGCCGGAGAGATCGGCCACATCGTCGTACGCCCCGACGGCCCCGACTGCGGCTGCGGCCAGCGCGGCTGTCTGGAGACCCTCGCCTCCGCCGCGGCCGTCACCCGCGCCTGGGCGGCGGCGAGCGGCGACCCGGAGGCCGACGCAGCGGACTGCGCCAAGGCCGTCGAGTCCGGCGACCCGAAGGCCGCCGCCGTATGGGCCGACGCGGTCGACGCCCTGGCCGCCGGCCTCGTCACCGCCCTCACCCTCCTGGACCCCCGCACCCTGATCATCGGTGGCGGTCTCGCGGAGGCGGGGGAAACCTTGTTCACACCGCTGCGGGCAGCGGTCGAGGAGCGCGTCACCTTCCAGAAGCTGCCCGCCATCGTCCCCGCAGCCCTCGGGGACACCGCCGGATGCCTGGGCGCGGGACTGCTCGCCTGGGACCTGCTCGCCACCGACTCGGAGGTAACCGCACTCATGGCCGCAAGCGCCGTACGCGCCGACAGCACCGTTCTGACCGGCGCCCGGGTGGTCCTGCCGACCGGGACCGTCGACGGTGGGCGGATCTCCGTCGAGGGCACGAAGATCGTGGCAGCGGCACCCGACAGCGCGCCCGTCCGCGATCTGTCCGGACACTGGGTCGTCCCCGGCTTCGTCGACATCCACAACCACGGCGGGGGCGGAGCGTCCTTCACCAGCGGCAGCGCCGAGGACGTCCTGCGCGGCGTGCAGACCCACCGCGAGCACGGCACCACCACGCTCGTCGCCTCCACCGTCACCGGCGAGATGGACTTCCTCGCCCGCCGCGCCGGGTTCCTGTCCGAACTCGTCGAGCAGGGCGACCTCGCGGGCATCCACTTCGAAGGACCGTTCATCTCGCCGTGCCGCAAGGGCGCACACAGCGAGAAACTGCTGCGCGACCCGGACCCGGCCGATGTGCGGAGGCTCGTCGACGCGGCACGCGGCACCGCCCGCATGGTGACGCTGGCCACCGAACTGCCCGGCGGCATCGACTCCGTACGCCTGCTCGCCGACCACGGCGTGATCGCCGCGATCGGACACACCGACGCGACCTACGAGCAGACCGTCGAGGCCATCGAGGCGGGCGCGACGGTGGCGACCCACCTGTTCAACGCGATGCCCCCGCTCGGCCACCGCGCACCCGGGCCGATCGCCGCGCTGCTGGAGGACGAGCGGGTCACCGTCGAGCTGATCAACGACGGCACGCATCTGCACCCCGCCGCCCTCGAACTCGCCTTCCACCGCGCCGGCGCGCACCGCGTCGCCTTCATCACCGACGCGATGGACGCCGCAGGCTTCGGGGACGGCCGCTACCAGCTCGGCCCGCTCGCGGTCGACGTCACCGACGGTGTGGCCCGCCTGGTCGACGGCGGCTCGATCGCCGGCTCCACCCTCACCCTGGACACGGCGTTCCGGCGCGCGGCGATCGTGGACCGGCTGCCCGTGGAGGACATCGTCCGGGCGATCTCGGCCAACCCCGCGAAGCTGCTCGGCATGGACGACACGATCGGCTCGCTGGAACCCGGCAAGGACGCGGACCTCGTGGTGCTGGACGAGGACTTCACGCTGGTCGGCGTGATGCGCAAGGGCGAATGGGTGATTGACCCCAAGTAGCGGCATTTCGCCACGGAACATGGCAAGGCGGTTGGCCGGGGGGCTGGGCCGACCGCCCTGTGTTTGGCATGATCAGGACCCGTACGGATACGGCTCACGCGTTCCGAAGGGGTGTCACCGGGTGATCCTGACGGTCACGCTCAACACCGCACTCGACATCACCTACACGGTCGACGCCCTCACCCCGCACACCAGTCACCGCGTCGACCGGGTCGGCGAACGCCCCGGCGGCAAGGGGCTCAACGTGGCCCGGGTGCTCGCCGCGCTCGGCCACGAGAGCGTCGTCACCGGCTTCGTCGGCGGATCCGTCGGCACCGTCCTGCGCGAACTGCTCGCCCCGCTGCCCCCGCGCGACGCGCTCGTGCCCATCGAAGGCAGCACCCGCCGCACGGTCGCCGTCGTCGACGCCGCGACCGGTGACACCACCCAGCTGAACGAGGCGGGCCCCACCGTCACACCCCCGGAGTGGACGGCCTTCCTCGCCGCGTACGAGACCCTCCTGCGGGACGCCGACGCGGTGGCCCTGTGCGGCAGTCTGCCGCCCGGCATCCACGTCGGCGCGTACGCCGAACTCGTCCGCAGAGCACGCGCCGCGGGCGTCCCCACCCTCCTCGACACCAGCGGCGAACCCCTGCGCCGCGGCATCGCCGCCCGCCCCGACCTCGCCAAGCCGAACGCCGACGAACTGGCCCGGCTCACCGGCTCCCGCGAACCGCTGCGGGCCGCCCGGGACGCGCGCCGCCGCGGAGCCCACGCCGTCGTCGCCTCCCTCGGCCCCGAGGGCCTGCTCGCGGCCACCCCGGACGGCATATGGCAGGCCGCTCCGCCGGCGCCCGTGCACGGCAACCCGACGGGCGCCGGGGACTCGGTGGTCGCGGCCCTGCTCGCGGGACTCGTCGAAGGGCTGCCCTGGCCGGACCGGCTGGCCCGCGCGGTCGCCCTGTCGGCGGCGACCGTACTGGCCCCGGCGGCGGGCGAGTTCGACCCCGCCGCGTACGAGGAACTGCTGCCGCGCGTCACCGTGACCGAAGAGGCGACCGCGGCGTGAGCCACCACCAGGGCAGCGGCCCGGACAATCGGGCCAGGCGCCCGGGAAGTGAGACGCACCATGCCCCTCGTCAACACCGGTGACCTGGTCTCGGCCGCGGCGGCCGAAGGCCGCGGAATCGCCGCCTTCAATGTCATCACGCTGGAGCACGCGGAGGCGATCGCGGCCGGAGCGGAGGCGGCGGGAGCGCCCGCGATCCTCCAGATCTCCGAGAACGCGGTGACGTTCCACGGCGGCACCCTCTCCGCGATCGCCGCCGCCACGGCGGCCGTCGCCCGCGCCTCCTCCGCCCCGCTCTCGCTCCACCTCGACCATGTCGTCACCGGGGCCCTGCTGCGGGCAGCGGCCGACGAGGGCTTCAGCTCGGTGATGTACGACGCCTCACGGCTCGCCCACGGGCGGAACATCGAGGCCACGGAGGACGCGGTGCGCTGGGCCCACGAACGGGGCCTGTGGATCGAGGCGGAACTGGGCAAGGTCGGCGGCAAGGAGGGCGAGGCCCCGCTCGACGCCCACGCCCCCGGTGTCCGGACCGACCCCGAGGAGGCGGCGGCCTACGTCACGGCGACGGGAGTGGACGCACTGGCCGTCGCGGTCGGCTCCAGCCACGCGATGACACAGCGCACGGCGACGCTCGACCACACCCTGATCGCCGCCCTGCGCGAGGCGGTCCCGGTCCCCCTGGTCCTGCACGGCTCGTCGGGCGTCCCGGACGAGGAGATCCGCGCGGCGGTGGCAGCAGGCATGGTCAAGATCAACGTCGGCACGGCCCTGAACACGGCGTTCACGGGAGCGGTGCGCGCGTTCCTGGACGGGGACGCGAAGACGGTGGACCCGAGGAAGTATCTGGCGCCGGCACGCGAGGCGATGTCGGCGACGGTGGCGGGGTTCTTGGGGCTGCTGTGACAGCCGGGCCGGGCCCGGGGCCATCACTCGGCTCCGCCCGGGCTGTCCGGGCGGAGCGCCTTCGGGAGCCTAGATCGGCCCGTCGCTGACCTGGAGCCAGTCGAGGATGGCGTTGCACTGATTGCCCGCCTCGCACGAGATCTTGATCTCGTTCTCACCCTTCTGGAGATTGACCGGCGCCCACGTGGTCTGCCAGTTCTTCTCCCAGTTCGGGTCCGAGGACTTGACGAAGTTCTTCAGGCCCAGCGGGTTGGTGTTCGCCTTGCCGTTCACGGTCAAAGTGGCATTGGCGTCCTGCGCGGGGATGGCGTAACGCACATACAGGCGGTACGTCTTCTCCTCGCCGACACTCGCCTTCCAGGTGACCGACGCACCCGGCGCGTTGAACCCGGTGACATAAGCGCCGCCGGAGCCTTCCGCGCCCTTGATGTCCTTCGCGAGCACCGCGGGCGCACCGAGCTGGAGCGTCGCCGCGTCCTGCTTCGGCAGCGGGGGGTCCGCCGGGCCGTCCGACGCCTCACCGCTCGGCTCCACCGACTCCGCCGCCGTCGAGTCGCCGCCCGGCTTGCCCGAGCCGTCCGCCTTGTCGTCCTCGCCGCCGCCCGTCATCAGCGCCGCCGCGATGCCGATCACCACGACCGCCACCACCGCGATCGCGCCGATCAGCAGGCCCTTGGTGTTCGGGCCGCCGCTGCGGCCGCCGCCGTGGCCGCCGCCATGGCTCGGGGTGCCCGGGAGCGGGGTCTGGCGGGTGGGCGCGCCGCCGGGGTAGGTCTCCGGGGCCGCGTACTGCGCGGTGGGCTGGCCCTGCTGCGCATACGTCTGCTGCTGCGGGACCTGCTGGCCGTACTGGCGCTCGCCGACCGTCCGCACCTGGTTGTAAGAGGTTCTGGGGACACCGGGCTGCGCCGCCGGACCCGGGTAGCCGTAACCGCGGCCCTGTCCAGGCGGTGTCGCGCCCGCTGCCCGGCCGTCCTCGTAGAGGTAGCCGAACGGATCGTCGTCCTCGGGCGTGCTCGCGCCGTTGTTCGCGGCCGTCATCCCTAGTCACTCCTCACCATCTCGTCAGCACAACGCCGACGCGGGCGAGCCTACCCGGTTCGGAGTAACCACATGGGTGGCCTTGGCCTCATCCGGCCCGCCCGCTCATCCTCCGCCGACGCGCCCGCTCGCCCTCAGCCCGCGCGGCGGTGGACCTTCGCCCGGGACCGCTTCTCCACGTACATCCGCTGGTCGGCGGACTGGAGGACCTCGTCCACGGACATCCCGCAGCTCGCCCAGCCGATGCCGAAGCTCGCCCCGACCCGCACACCCCGGCCGTCCACCCGGATCGGCAGAATGATGGCGTTCCGCAGGCGAACAGCCAGGTCAGCGGCGTCCGCCGCCCCCAGGCCGTCGGCGAGGACGACGAATTCGTCACCCCCGAGCCGCGCGACGGTGTCCCCCTCGCGCACACCCGTCGTCAGCCGGCGCGCGACCTCGACCAGCACCTCGTCGCCGGTCTGGTGCCCGAACCGGTCGTTGATCGACTTGAATCCGTCCAGGTCGCAGAAGAGGACCGCCAGCCCCTTCGTACCGTCGTCGATCTCACTGTCCGGCGCGATCGTGTGCACATGGTGGTCGTACGGGACGCCCACCGGCCCGAAGTCGAAGCCCTCGGTGTGGAAGATCGTGTCGGGGTCGGCGTCGTACGCCGCGTCCAGCGCCTCGATCGCCGCCTCCCGCGCCCCGTGCGGCCGCTCGCACAGCCGCGAGCTGAGCCGGGCCCGCAGCTCGGCGCTGTTGGGCAGCCCGGTCAGCGCATCGTGCGAGGCCCGGTGCGCCAGCTGGAGCTCGTGCCGCTTGCGGTCCTCGATGTCCTCGACGTGCGTGAGCAGAAAGCGCGGCCCGTCGGCGGTGTCGGCGACCACGGAGTTCCGCAGCGAGACCCAGACGTACGAACCGTCCCGCCGCCCCAGCCGCAGCTCGGCCCGCCCGCCCTCGGCGGAGGTCCGCAGCAGCGTGCCGACGTCCTCGGGGTGCACCAGGTCGGCGAAGGAGTAACGCCGCATCGCCGACGCCGGCCGCCCCAGCAGCCGGCACAGCGCGTCGTTGGTGCGCAGCAGCCTGCCGTGCTGGTCGCCGCCCATCTCCGCGATCGCCATGCCGCTCGGCGCGTATTCGAACGCCTGGCGAAACGACTCCTCGCTCGCGCGCAGCGCCTGCTGCTCGCGTTCGAGGCGGACCAGCGCCCGCTGCATGTTTGCTCGCAGCCGGGCGTTGCTGATCGCAATCGCCGCCTGGGACGCGTACATCTGGAGGGCTTCCTGGCCCCACGGGCCCGGCCGGCGGCCGTTGCGCGGCCGGTCCACCGAGATGACTCCGAGGAGTTCGCGGCCGCCGCCCGACGCGTACATCGGCGCGTAGAGCCGGTCCTGGGGGTGCCACTCGTCCTCGAAGCGGGGATCGGGACCTTCGGTGTGCCACTGCGGCACGTCGTCCTCGATGAGCACCCAGCCCTCGGTGTGCGGGATGAACCGCAGCTCGCCCCAGGCCTCACCCATGGACAGCCGGCGCTCCCACGAGGGGCGCGAGCCGACCCGGCCGGTGATCAGGGCCTCGGCGGCGGCGCTGCCGGCGAACGCGGCGACCACGAGATCACCGTCGGGGCGTACGAGGTTCACACACGCCAGCTCGTAACCGAGTCCCGCCACGATCCCGTCGGCGACGGTCTGCAGGGTGTCGGCCAGGCTTCGGGCCGTGTTGAGGTCGGCGACCACCTTGTGCAGCTGCCGCAGGGTCGCAAGACGGACGTAGGGCTCCGACTCGGTCTCCATGCTCGCTCTCCCCGAGACCTCGACAGCAAACTCCAGGGTTCTGATCGGCCTTCTCGTTGCGGTATCACGGCCACTGAATCACAGCGAGCTGTCCACTCGGTACACAGGGTCAACAAATAGTGCACTCTGTGACTCAAGTCACATCAAATGACCAGGGGTTGCGGTGACGGGTGGATGTGCGCTCGGACTTTCCCGGCCTTCCCGGAACGCAAATCCTGGCCGCTGGACCTAGGTCCTGCCTGGTCCCCGGGCCCGATGCGGGTCCGGGACGGCCGAGGTTAGCGTTCCCGGTGTGCTTCCGACGACCCCTGCCTCCGCGCCCGCCGTCATCCCCCATCCTGAGGGGGTGACGAACGAGGATTTCCGCGCAGCCATGTCCCGGCTGGCCGCGGGTGTGGTGCTGGTGACCGCGTACGACGCCGACGACGGCCCACGCGGCGAGGACGTCGGCATGACCGCGACCGCGTTCGTCTCGGTGTCGCTGGAACCCCCGCTGGTGATGGTGAGCCTGCGCGACGGCTCCCGGATGGACGATCTGTTGGCGGAACAGCCGATGTGGGGGGTCTCGGTGCTGTCCGAGAGCCAGCGTCACATCGCGGGCCGCTTCGCGATGAAGGGGCGGATCAGCGACCGGCTGCTGTTCGAGGACATCCCCTACATCCGGGGCGAGGTGAGCGGTGCACTGCTGGTCGGCGGTGCGCTGGCGACGCTGGAGTGCCGTACGGAACAGCGGGTGGTGGCGGGCGACCACACACTGGTGATCGCCCGGGTCCTGGAGGCGAACCTGCCGAGCGGGGACGGCGGCCCGCTGACGTATTTCCGGGGCAGGTACCGCCAGTTGAATTAACGTGAGCGTGCCCGGTCCGTACGCCGGCCGGTCGGGCGGGTGAGGGCACGGCGTGTACGCCGACCTATCGGGGTGAGCGCACCGGCCGCACATGAAGCCGTCCGGCGATGGAGGACGGGCCCGCACACCGTGCCCGGCGATTGAGGACAAGGCCACGCCCCAAGCCCGTCCGGCGCTTGAGGACACCGCCCGCAGGGCGGTACCGAGGCGCGCACCCCGGCGCAACCGGCAGCCGGGCCACGGGGCCCGGGGCCCGGGGCCGAACCCCGGAACTACCAGTCCCGCCCCGCACGGCCCCGCTTCGTCTCCGCCCGCTGCTTCTTCTCCCGCAGCCGCCGTTCGTTGATGCCCCGCGGAATCCTCGTCGCACGCCGCGGCTTCGGCGGCGGCGCCGTCGCCTCGGCGAGCAGTGCCGCCAGCCGGACCGCCGCCGTCTCACGGTTGCGCCACTGCGAGCGGTGCTCGGATGCGCGGACCGCGATCACACCGCCGACCAGCCGCCCCGCGAGCCGCTCCAGCGCGCGGTCCTTCCAGACCTGCGGCAGCGAGTCCGTGTTCGCCAGGTCGAAGCGCAGCTCGACCTGCGAGTCACTGGTGTTGACGTGCTGGCCGCCGGGCCCGGACGACCGGGAGAAACGCCAGATGAGCTCGGCCTCCGGCAGGGAGACCGAACCGCGGATGATGTAGGGCCCGGACATGTGTCCATGGTCGCGTGCCCGCGCCACTCGCGTCACCCCGTTTTCGACGCCGTCCGGCGGAATCCGGCGGAACACGGCGCGATCCGGCGGCGAACCCGACGGAACGTGGCGGAACCCGGCGGACCTCTTTCGTACGAATCCCGTACGGAACCTCTTCGCATGGAACCTCGCAGTCCCCTGCCCGCGTTATGTCGGGTGACGGTAGCTTCGGGAGGGCTCGAAGCCCGCACACTCGAACACGAAGGGGACATCCCAATGGCAGTAAGCCTGTCCAAGGGCGGCAACGTCTCGCTCACCAAGGAGGCACCGGGCCTGACCGCCGTCACGGTCGGCCTCGGCTGGGACGTCCGCACCACCACCGGCACCGACTTCGACCTCGACGCCTCGGCGATCGGCGTCAACCCCGGCGGCAAGGTGGCCTCCGACGCCCACTTCGTCTTCTTCAACAACAAGGCGACGCCGGACCAGACCATCGTCCACACCGGCGACAACCGCACGGGCGAGGGCGGCGGCGACGACGAGCAGATCAACGTCAACCTCGCGGGCCTGCCCGCCGACGTCGACAAGATCGTCTTCCCGGTCTCCATCTACGACGCCGTCACCCGCAGCCAGAACTTCGGCCAGGTGCGCAACGCCTACATCCGTATCGTCAACCAGGCCGGCGGCGCCGAGCTCGCGCGCTACGACCTGAGCGAGGACGCGGCCACCGAGACCGCGATGGTCTTCGGCGAGCTGTACCGCAACGGCGCGGAGTGGAAGTTCCGCGCGGTCGGCCAGGGGTACGCCTCGGGCCTGGAGGGCATCGCCCGCGACTTCGGCGTCAACCTCTGATCCTCACCGTCGACGTCCTACGTCCGACGTCCGCCTCGGCGGGGAAGCCCGCGGCCGCACCGGCCGCGGGCTTCCGTCGTTCGGAGCCCGGAGTTCGGAGCCCGGAGTTCGGAGCCCGGAGCACGGTTCAGAGCCCGGACGTCCATCGCTCAACTCACGCGGCCCGCCGTCACGGAGCGTCCGGCTTCTCCTCGCCGTACAGCCAGGTGTCCCACACCGCGTCCAGGTCCTTGCCCGACATCTTCTCCACGTACGACGTGAAGTCGGCGGTCGACGCGTTGCCGTACATCCGCGTCTGGGCCCACAGCGGCAGGATCCTGAAGAACATCGGGTCGCCCACCGCCTCGCGGACCTTGTGCAGGACCATCGCGCCCCGCCAGTACACCGGGTCCTCGGAGATGTCCGCCGCGCTCGGCGGATCGGCGGCGGGGAACCTCCAGTTGGCGTCGTCGGCGAAGGCCTCCTCGAAGCTCTCCTGCGCCGGTATGTCGTTGTGGTCCTCGTCCCAGAGCCACTCCGCGTAGGTCGCGAAGCCCTCGTTGAGCCACATGTCCTTCCACGTCTTCGGCGTCACGGAGTTGCCGTACCACTGGTGGGCGATCTCGTGGACGAGGGTCTCCTCCTTGAACTCACCGACCGGGAAGACGGGCCGGGTCTGCGTCTCCAGGGCGTAGTCCACCTCGCCGTCGGGAACGACGATCACACCGAAGGCCCCGAAGGGATACCGGCCGAACTTCTTCGCCGACCAGCTCATCATCGTGGGGACCTGGGTGAGCAGTTCCTCGGTCCGCTCGGCCACCGCCGGGTCGACGGCCGTGACGACCGGCTGTCCGGTGCGTGGCACCGCGGACGGCTTCAGTTCGTAGCGGCCGATCGCGACCGTCGCCGCGTACGACGGCATCACGTCCGTCGACTGCCAGAAGAAGGTGGTCCTGTCACCCGTGGAGTACTGGTCGTGCAGCACTCCGTTGGAGATGGCCTGGAGCCCCTTCGGCACCGTGACCTTGATGTCGTACGTGGCCTTGTCGCTCGGGTGGTGGTTGCCGGGGAACCACGCCATCGAGCCCGCCGGCTGACCGACCGCCAGCGCGCCGTCCGCGCTCCGCAGCCAGCCCTCCTCGGCGCCGTCGACGTCGACGACGGTCCGGGGGGTGCCGGAGTAGCGGACGAGCGCCCGCAGGCCGTCCCCCTTCGCCACCGCCTCGTCGAGGTGCACTGTCACCTCGTCCCCCGCCTGGTCGACCGCGGCCTTACGGGCCCCGAGGGCGACGCTGTCGACGGTGAGCCCGTGCAGATCGAGGTTGAAGGCGCTGAGGTCCTGCGTCGCTTTCGCGATGATTTCGGCGGTGCCCGACAGATGGCCCGTCACCGGGTCGTAGTCGAGCGCCAGACCGTAATGACTCACGTCGTAACCGCCGTTGCCCAGCTTCGCGAACAGCGGATCACCCACCCCGGCCGCGCCCGGCTTTCCGTGCACCTGCGGATGTCCGCCGTGCAGACTCGGACAGCCCGTGAGCAGCAGCGTCGCTGCGACGGACATCGCGACCGGAAAGAGGCGTCTTCGGTACATGTCCCGATCCTAGACACGGGACATGTACCGACCACCAGGGTCCGCACGGTATGTCCTGCGTCAACTCCATTGCCGCTGGCGGAAGTTGACGTACCCGTCAGCGGCCGAGCGCCGCCACGCCCGCCGCGGCGAACTGCTCGTCCAGGTCGCCGCTCGGCGCACCGGCCACGCCGACACCCGCGATCGGAGCACCCTTGGCCTGCACCGGGACGCCGCCCGCGAGGAACAGCGTGCCGGGAATGTCCTTCAGGTTCGGAGCCTGCGCCAGGCGCTTGGCGAGCTCGGAGGTCGGAGCGTTCCAGGAGACCGCGGTGAACGCCTTCTTCTCCGCCGACTCGTACGACTGCGGACCGGCGCCGTCACCGCGCAGGGTGACCAGGGTGTTGCCGTTGCGGTCGACGACCGCGACCGTGACGCGCTGTCCGGCCTTCTCGGCGGCGTCCAGCGCGGCCTGCGCGGCCTTGGCCGCCGCGTCGACGGTCAGATGCGTGGACTGCTGGAGGTTGCGGTTCGCCGGGTCGGCGCTCACCGCGGCGAGCGACTCGGCGGCCGGCGCGGAGGCGTTCGCCGTCACCGCGCCGAACGTTCCCGCGCCGAGCGCGGCGGCAGCGACAGCACCGGTCAGGACACGGGCACGCAGAGACATCTTCTTCATGATCGTCGGCTCCTGGGGTGAGTACGGAAAGGGGCGGGGAAGCGAAGGCCTCCCCCCCTGCCATCGATCCTCGGGCCGGATCCGGGGGCCGACGGTCGGCGTACCGGCTGGTGAACGCAGGCATGATGGATGACGTCCGGGTCAGCCGATCGGTCGATGCGGGGACGGTCCCGCCGGGTCACGATGCGAAGAAGGACGAGCCGGCCCACCAGGAGATCCCCGGGAGACAAGACGATGTCGCACGCACCGCCCGCCGCCGGACGGGACCCCGACAGCGGGCCCGCCGGCAGCCGGGCCTCCGGCGCCGGGGACGCCCGCGGCCGGGACGCGGACGACCGATGGCTGGCGACGGTGATGAACACCGCCTTCCTCGCCCTCCTCGCCGGATCGCTGCTGCGCTATCTCCTCAAGCACCCCGACAGCCCGCGGCTGCCGTGGGTCGTCGGACTCGGCATCACCCTCGCCGTACTCCAGCTCGCCGGCCACCGGCTCATCGGACGGCCGGGGCGGCCCGCGCTCGTCCTGCTCGGCGCGATCGTCAGCTGCTGGGTCGTCATCGTGCTGCTCGCCCCCAGCTTCGCCTGGTGCGCCGTCCCCCTGATCTACACCGTCCTGCGGACCCTGCCCACCCGTGCGGCCGTCGCGCTCGTCGGCGTGCTGTGCGCGCTGGTGATGATCGCCGAGTGGCGGATCTCCGACGGCGTCGACCCGAACCTCTTCCTCGTACCGCCGGCCGTCACCGTCCTCGCCACCGCCGTCTTCCTCCACATGCGCCGCCAGGCCGAACGCCTGGCCGCCACCGAACGCCGCGAGGGCACGCTCGCCGAACGCGAGCGGCTGTCCATGGAGATCCACGACACCCTCGCCCAGAGCCTGTCGAGCCAGCAGATGCTCCTCCAGGCCGCGGAACGCACCTGGGACAGCGATCCGGCGACCGCCCGCGGCCACGTCCGTACCGCCGAGTCGATCGCCGAACGCAGCCTCGCCGAAGCCCGGCGCTTCGTGCACGACCTCGCACCCGCCGACCTGGCCGAGGGCGGCGGACTCGCCGAGGCGCTGCGCACCCTGGCCCTGCGCGAGTCCACCGACACGCTGCGGGTCCGCCTCCATCTCGACGGAACCCCGGTACCGCTGCCCGACCGGGTGCAGTCGGCGCTGCTGCGGATCGCCCAGGGCGCCCTGGCGAACGTGACCGAGCACGCGGGCGCCTCCACGGCGACGCTCACCCTCAGCCACCTGGACGACCAGGTGGTGCTCGACATCGCGGACGACGGCCACGGCTTCGCCCCGCCGACGGACGCGCCGTCCGGGGGACGCGGGCACGGCCTGGCGGCGATGCGCGCCCGGGTGCGGCAGCTGGGCGGCACCCTGACGATCGAGTCGGCGCCGGGCGAGGGCACGGTGGTGTCCGCGTCGATCCCGCTGGAGGGCCGATGACCGCGGTACGTCCCGAAGGGGAGCGCTGCGGTACGGCCGGACGGCGAGCGCCCACGAACACCGCCCGCTTCGCAGGGGAGGCGCCCATGACCCTCGGCTCGCCCACCCGGGGAGCACGCGTGCCCCCCGCACACCCACCCCGGGAGCACGCATGACCGCCGCCCGCCTGGAGGGGAAGCGCCCATGACCGCCGTACGGATCCTTCTCTGCGACGACCACGCCGTCGTACGCGCCGGGCTGCTCGCTCTCCTCGCCAGCGAACCCGACATCGAGGTCGTCGGCGAGGCGGGCAGCGGCGAGGAAGCCGTCGCCGCCGCCGCGAAGCTCCGGCCCGACGTCGTTCTCATGGACCTCCAGCTGGGCCCCGGCATCGACGGCGTGGAGGCCACCCGGCGGATCGCCGCACCCGGTGTCCACGTCCTGGTCCTCACCACGTACGACACCGACGCCGACATCACCCGGGCCATCGAGGCCGGCGCGACGGGCTACCTCCTCAAGGCCGAGCGGCCCGAAGAACTCTTCTCGGCGATCCATGCCGCCGCCCAGGGCCGCACCGCCCTCTCCGCCCCGGTCGCCGGCCGCGTCATGGACCGGATGCGCGGCACCGGCCGCCCCACGCTGACCGACCGCGAGCGGGACATCCTCGGCCAGCTGGCACGGGGCCTCGCCAACCGCGACATCGCCCGCGCGCTGTTCATCAGCGAAGCGACCGTGAAGACCCACCTGGGCCGCATCTACGCCAAGCTCGACGTGGACACCCGGGCCGGAGCGGTCGCGGTGGCCAAGGAACAGCGCCTGCTGCCGTAGCCGTCACACGTGCCGCGGCCCCACGGCGACCGCCCACCAGGACCGCCCGGAACCGGGTACCCCGCCACCGTGACACCATCGAGCCGTGCTCGACATCGGCTACTCCCTCTCCCGGCGCTTCCCGGACCCCCCGCAGACCGACTACCGCCGCGCGGACGTCCAGGCCCTGCGCCACGACCTCTTCAGCGGCGACGTCTACCTCGCCGACACCAAAGAGGACCGCGAGCTGTCCACAGCCTGGGGATGGGTGCCCGTACTCGACTTCGCCTGGGCCCTGTGCGACATCGTCGAGCGCATCGACCGCGACCCGCTCGGCAGCCGCGCCGCCAAACCCCAGCACGCCGAACTGGACTTCACCGAATCCGCCGACCGCATGCTCTTCCGGCGGCGCTTCGGCTGGGTCGACGTCGAGGCCGACTGGATGCCCCGTGACGAGCCGCCCCTCACCTTCGGCCACAACGAGCTGCGCCGCGAATCCCGCGACTTCCTCCACGACCTGATCGCCGACCTCGCCGACCTGCACGAAGGCCTCGCGGACAACCCCGTGATCTGGGACCTCCAGGCCCGCTTCCCGCGCACCTGACCCTCCCCGCAACCCGGGTCCCGCGCCGGGCCCCGCCCCCGATGTCACACATCGGCCTCCCCGAACCGTCCCCTTCCCGAGAACACCCACGGGAAGGACAGCCATGCACGAGATCACCGTCATCGGCGGCGGCTTCGCCGGGCTCACCGCGGCCGTCGCCGCCGCCGAGTCCGGCGCCCGAGTGACCCTGTACGAGGCCCACCACACCCTCGGCGGCCGCGCCCGCACCGCCGAAGGCCCGTACCGGACCAACGACGGACCTCACGCCCTCTACCGCCGCGGCCCCCACTGGACCTGGCTCCAGCAGCGCGGCCTCCTCGAGCCGGTGGCCGCCCCGACGCTGCGCGAAGGTGCCCGGCTCCGCTTCCGCCGCGGCGGCGTCCTGCGCAGAACCCCGCCCCTCGCCCTCCTGCGACTGGCCCTGACCAGGCCCGAACAAGCCCCGGTGGACAGCGACTTCCTCACCTGGGCCGGCAGCCGGGTCGGCGAGGAGGGCGCCCGCGCCGCAGCCCACTGGATGGGCGTCGCCCTCTTCCACCACGACCCCGGATCGCTCTCCGCCGCCTTCGTCCAGGAGCGGCTGCGGCGGTCCACCTCCCTGCCGCCCGAAGCCCACTACCCGCGCGGGGGCTGGGGCCGGCTCATCGAGCGCATGGCCGCCCGCGCCTGGGATCTCGGCGTACGCATCGAGACCACCTCCCGCGTCGACGCCCTCCCCGAACGCAGGGGCCCGGTGATCGTCGCGACCTCGCTCGACGCGGCCCGCCGCCTCCTCGGCGACAGCACCCTGGAGGGCCAGAGCGGCCGCACCGTCCTGATCGACCTCGCGCTGCGGCCCCGCAGAGGCGACCCCTTCGTCGTCTCCGACCTCGACGCCCCCGGCTGGCTGGAACGCTTCACCGCCTCGGACCGCTCCCTCGCCCCCGCCGGGCAGTCGCTCATCCAGGGCCAGTTGCCCATCGCGCCCGACCGGTCCAAGGCCGACGGCATCACCCACGCCGAAACCCTCCTCGACCTCGGCTTCCCCGGCTGGCGCGAGCGGACCCAGTGGCGGCGCGAAGCGCTCGCAGCCGGCCGTACCGGCGCCGTCGACCTGCCCGGCACCACCTGGCGAGACCGCCCGGGAATCGACCGCGGCAACGGCATCTATCTGGCGGGCGACCAGGTCGCCGCACCCGGACTGCTCTCCGAGGTGTCGTTCAACAGCGGGCTCGAAGCCGCGTCCCTCGCGCTCCTCGCCACCAAGCGCACCACCGAGCGCACCACCGAGCCGCTTGACCTCAAGCGGACTTGAGGTCGGAGGGTTGGGGACCACGAACGGATCCGGGCCCGCGCGGCCCGGATCCGCACGCGACCCGACCCGGCACGCGACACAGGGGAGCCCGCCATGCACGCCATCCGCCTCCACACCTTCGGACCGCCCGAGAACCTCCGCTACGAAGAGACCGAGGACCCCGTACCCGGCCCCGGCCAGGTCCGCATCGCCGTCGCCGCGGCCGGCGTACACCTCCTCGACGCAGCCCTGCGCCAAGGCTCCCTCGGCCCCCACCCCGCCGCCGCGGAACTCCCCGCCATCCCGGGCCGCGAGGTCGCCGGCGTCGTCGACGCACTCGGCGAGGGCACCGACCCGAGCTGGCTCGGCAGACGCGTCGTCGCCCACCTCGGCCTGGCCCAAGGGGCACCTCCCGGACGAGGCTCCGTGGGCGGCTACGCCGAACTCACCGTCACCGACACCGCCCGGCTCCACGAGATCCCCGACACGCTCGACCCCGCCGAAGCCGTCGCCATGATCGGAACCGGACGCACCGCTCTCGGCATCCTCCAGTTCACCGACCTCGGCCCCGACGACATCGTCATCGTCCCCGCCGCCGCCGGCGGCATCGGCACCCTGCTCGTGCAGTACGCCAAGAACGCCGGCGCCCATGTCATCGGCCTCGCCGGCGGCCCCGCCAAGGTCTCCCGCGTCACCGGCAACGGCGCCGACCTCGCCGTCGACTACACCCGGCCCGACTGGCCCGCCCTCGTCCGCGAACACCTCGGCGACCGCCGCGCCACCCTCGTCTACGACTCCGTCGGCGGCGACGCCGCCCGCGCCGCCGTCGACCTCCTCGGCAAGGGCGGTCGCCACATCGTCTTCGGCTGGTCCAGCCAGGGCATCTCCGACAGCGGCCCGCTGACCTTCACCGACGAGGAACTCGCCGAACGCGGCATCACCTCCGAAGGCGTCCTCGGCCCCGTCATGCTGGAGAAGGCCGGCGGCGACATCCGCACCCTCGAAACCCGCTCACTGGCCGAAGCCGCCGCAGGACGACTGAGGCCCGCCGTGCACCGCTTCCCGCTCGACCGGGCGGCCGAGGCCCACCGCGCGCTCGAGACCCGCGGCACCATCGGCAAGGTCGTCCTCGAACCACGCCCGCGGCACACCCCGGACGCCACGCCGTAGACCGCGACAACTGCCCTATGAACCCAGCGACTTGAGCGCCTCGCCGGTCAGCCGGTACACCGTCCACTCGTCCTGCGGCCTCGCACCGAGAGCCTCGTAGAAGCTGATCGACGGGGCGTTCCAGTCCAGCACCGACCACTCCAAGCGCTCATAACCCCGCTCCCCACAGATCCGCGCCAGCTCCGACAGCAACGCCTTCCCGTACCCGCCACCGCGCCGGTCCGGACGGACGAACAGATCCTCCAGGTACAGCCCCTGCACCCCGGTCCACGTCGAGAAGTTGAGGAACCACAGCGCGAACCCCACCACCTCGCCGTCATCCGTCTCCGCGATGTGCGCATACGCCCCCGGGCGCTCGCCGAACAGCGCCGCATGCACCTGCTCCGGCGTCGCCCGCGCCTCCTGCGGAGCCTTCTCGTACTCCGCCAGCTCACGGATCATGGCAAGGATCTCGGGCACATCAGCAGGTGTGGCTTCACGAATCATGTGATCAGCGTGCACGCCCGACCACGCACCACGCCAGCCGATTCCGGCGCGGCCACCCGCCCCCACCACGAGCGCCGCAACGACCCGGCCACCAGCACCACGGAAACCCGCACCCCTGCGGCCCGCACCGCCCCGGCGGCCGGCCCTCAACGCGCCAGCAGCGCCCGCGCGATGGACGTCTGCGACTCCTGGAGCCCTCCCTCCCCGTCCTCCAGATCCCACAGGCTGTTCTGCAACACCCGCCCCAGCGTCCACGCCTTCGCCCGCTCCCGGTCCAGACCCAGCGTCTCCGTCAGCAGATCGAAACGCCACAGCGTCTCCGCCGGATCGAAACGGTTGTCGAGCGCCGGCATCAGATCGAACCCCGGGTCCCCCGCGAGCGGCTTCGGGTCAATGGCCAGCCACGGCTCCCGCACGCCCGCCATGATGTTGTCGTAGTGCAGGTCCCAGTGCAGCAGCCGGTCCCCCGGCTCACCCACCACCTCCCGCACCGCCGCCGCACAGTCCGCCAGCAGCCGGCGCTCCCCCTCGTCCCCCAGCATCCCCAGCGCCTCCGGCACATCCGCCAGCATCCGCTCCGCGATGTCCCCGAGCCGCCGCAACCCCGGCGGCGCCACCACCGACGTCAGCCGCACCAGCAGCTCCGCCAGAACGCGCACCGCCTCCCGCGCATCCTCCACCGCCGACAGATGCACCCACGAACCGGCCGCATCCCCCGCCCGCGCCGCACCCCCGAGCCGCTCCAGCAGCATCGTGCCCGTCCCCGGATCATGCTCCAGCAGCCGCACCGCACCGGCCCCGTCCCACACCCGCAACGCGACCGGCTCCCCCACACTCTCCTCGTCGAGCGCCTGAAGCTTCAGCACGGCCTGCGAACCGTCCCGCCGCACCACCGGAAGCACCAGCGCGCACCAGCCGTGCATCGCCGGACCCGACCGCGTCAGCTCCCACCGCGCCAGGAACTCCGCCGCCCGCTCCGGCAGGACCGCGATGAACGCCCGCCCCGCCTCGCCGCCGTACATGAACTGCTTCGCCGCGAGCTCCTCCGGAACCTCGATCATGCCGGGATCCTACGGACCCCCACCCACCCCCACCGGCAATTTCCCCGGCCCCAGGTCTCCCCCTCGCCGGCCGGCCGGTAGCCTCCCCGCACAACACAGGCACACTCGCCGGAGCAGGGACAACATGAGCACCAGCACCGTCAACGGCGGCATCTCGTTCTGGTACGCGCAGGAAGGTCTCCCCGCACCGCGGGAGCCCCTGCCCGGCGACACCACCGCCGACATCTGCATCGTCGGCGGCGGCTACACCGGCCTGTGGACGGCCTACTACCTCAAGAAAGCCGTCCCCTTCCTCAACATCACCGTCCTCGAAGCCAAGTTCTGCGGCTACGGCGCCTCAGGACGCAACGGCGGATGGCTCTACAACGGCATCGCCGGCCGCGGCCGCTACGCCCGCCTCCACGGCCACGACGCCGCCGTACGCCTCCAGCAGGCCATGAACGACACCGTCGACGAAGTCGTCCGCACCGCCGCCGAAGAGAACATCGACGCCGACATCCACCAGGGCGGCGTCCTCGAAGTCGCCTACACCCCCGCCCAGCTCGAACGCCTCAAGACGTTCCACGCCGTCGAGATCGCCTTCGGCGAGAAGGACCGCGCCCTCCTCGGCGCCCGCGAGACCGCCGACCGCGTCCGCGTCGCCGGAGCCGTCGCCTCCAGCTGGACACCCCACGGCGCCCGGCTCCACCCCGTCAAACTCGTCACGGGCCTCGCCGACACCGTCGCGGCGCTCGGCGTCACGATCCACGAGTCCACGCCCGTCACCGAGATCAGGCCCAAACACGCCGTCACGCCCTACGGCACCGTCCGCGCCCCCTACATCCTGCGCTGCACCGAAGGCTTCACCGCGGGACTCAAGGGCCAACGCCGCGCCTGGCTCCCGATGAACTCCTCCATGATCGCCACGGAGCCGCTCCCCCAGTCCGTCTGGGACACCATCGGCTGGGACGGCCGCGAAGCCCTCGGCGACATGGCCCACGCCTACATGTACGCCCAGCGCACCGCCGACAACCGCATCGCCATCGGCGGCCGCGGCGTCCCCTACCGCTACGGCTCCCGCACCGACAACGACGGCCGCACCCAGCCCGCGACGATCCAGGCCCTGCGCGACATCCTCGTCCGCTTCTTCCCCACCACGGCGGGCGTCCGCATCGACCACGCCTGGTCGGGCGTCCTCGGCGTCCCCCGCGACTGGTGCGCCACCGTCACCCTCGACCGCTCCACCGGCCTCGGCTGGGCGGGCGGCTACGTCGGCTCGGGCGTCGCCACCACGAACCTCGCGGCGCGCACCCTGCGCGACCTGATCCAACAGGACTCGGGCCAGTCCGGCCCCACGGACCTCACGACGCTGCCCTGGGTCAACCACAAGGTCCGCAAGTGGGAACCCGAGCCCCTGCGCTGGCTCGGAGTCCAGTCGATGTACGCGGCCTACCGCGGCGCGGACCGCCGTGAATCGAGGGGCCGCACGACGGCGACGGACCGGGTGGCGACGCTGGCGGACAGGATCTCGGGGCGCGGCTAGAACAGGGACGGGCGCCGGAAAGGCCCGGAACGTACCAGTGCCCCGGACCGCATCGGTCCGGGGCACTGGCGTGGTCTGAGCCGCCTGTCGGAATCGAACCGACGACCGTTCCATTACAAGTGGAGAGCTCTTCCAACTGAGCTAAGGCGGCATCGTGCGCGCTCGAACACGCAACGAAGCGTCACCACTCTACACAGCGCTCGGACCCCTCCGCCAAGAAGATTCGACCTTCGTAACCACTCGCCCAATCGTTCGTTGAACGGACTGGTGTGCCGTTCCGAAGATCGGACTGGGGGGAAGAGGCATGGGGGAATCACGGGAAAAGCCGGTCCGCGTCACCGGCGCGGAAGCCGAGTACGTGAAGCGCGAGGCACTGGGCATCGCCGGTCGGCGGAAACACCACGACCGCCCGGCGACACCGTTGAAGCAGCGGGTCACAGAACGCGGGACGCAGTCGCGCGTCTACCGCTTCCGGTTCTATCCGACAGCGGAGCAGGCCGGGCAACTCCAGCAGACGTTCGGTGCCTGCCGGTGGGTCTACAACGAGGATCTCGCCCTCCGGTCGGAGGCCTGGGAGAAGCACCGGGTGTCGGGTCGGCTTCGCGGAGACCTGCCGGGCGCTGACCGGGTGGCGCAGGGCCGAGCAGACGGCGTGGCTGCAGGATGTCTCGTCAGCGGTGTTGCAGCAGGCCCTACGGAATCTCGAGAGTGCTTTCTCCCGGTTCTTCAAAGGGACGGCGAAGCACCCGAAGCGGAAGACGAAACGGCGGTCCCGGGACTCGGCGACCTACGTCCGCACCAGTTTCCGGTGGGCCGAGGATCCCGATCATCCGGGAGTCGGCATGATCACGTTGGCCAAGCAGAAGGCCCCTCTTGACGTCCGCTGGTCACGACCGCTGCCGAACGGCGAGGTCCCGCTGAAGCTGACCGTGACGCGGGACAGGGCGGGTCGCTGGTTCCTGGCGGTGCTCGTCGAGGAACGCATCGAGCCGCTGCCGCCGGTGTTCCTGCCCGGCAGTGGCGAGCCGAAGGCGGTCGGCCTCGATCTGGGCCTCGCCGCTCTGGTGACGCTCGACGACGGAACGCGCGTCGAGCACCCTCGGCTGCTCAGGAAGTACGCCGCCGAACTGGCCCGCCTCCAGAGACAACTGCACCGCAAGAAGAAGGGGTCACAGAACCGGGAGAAGGCCAGGAAGAAGATCGCCAAGCTCTACGCCCTCATCAGCGATGTGCGCAGGGACATGCTCGACCAGCTCACCACCCGCCTCGTGCGCGAGAACCAAGTGCTCGTGGTGGAGGACCTGCCGATCACCAACCTGCTGCGCCCTGCCGTCGGCAAGGGCCGGCAGCGGAAGGCAAAACTGAATCAGGCGATCACGGATGCCGCTTGGGGCGAACTGCTGCGCCGGCTGCGCTACAAGTGCGCTTGGTACGGCCGGACCCTCGTGATCGTCGACCGCTTCTTCCCCTCCACGCGACGATGTTCGTCGTGCCACACCAAGGGACCGCGTCTGGGACGTGTCCGTACGGGAGTGGACCTGCGCGGACTGCGGCGCGGTGCACGGCCGTGACGAGAACGCGGCCGTGAATCTGCGGGACGAGGGGATGCGGCTGTACTGGCTGGTGGCCGCCGCATTGCCCCCGGGGAGGGCAACACCGTCGGTGATCAAGGCATCGGAACTGCCCGAAGTTCTCCTCGCTGCGTAGAGATACGCCGGCAGTACGTGTCACGGACCGACGGGCTGTCGGCCGGAATGCCTGTGGAGCTCGCGTAAGACCGTCCTGGGGTGGCCTCGAAGGCCGCGTCCGGCCGGCACTGGGCGTCGAAGCAGGAAGCGCCGCCGAGGTGCGGCAGTACGTCACAAGGCAACTGCTCTGCTCAGCCGTGCGCGAGGCCAAAAGTCCGTCGCTCTGGCCGGTTCGTCTTCGGAGCCGAAAAAGTCTCCCCCAGCTCCTACTGACAGAACGCACATCGCCAGGTAGCGTCACGGCAAGTCCCGTCAGCTGGACTACACCACTCCCTTACAACGGATCGTCCGGCACGTTCCTGCCGGTGAAGGAGCAGCCTCACCATGGCCACTGTCACGTTCGACAAGGCGACCCGGATCTACCCGGGTACCGAGAAGCCCGCCGTCGACCAGCTCGAGATCGAGACCCAGGACGGCGAGTTCCTCGTCCTCGTCGGTCCCTCCGGCTGCGGCAAGTCCACCTCCCTGCGCATGCTCGCCGGGCTCGAGGACGTCAACGCCGGGTCCATCCGGATCGGTGACCGCGACGTCACGCACCTGCCGCCCAAGGACCGGGACATCGCCATGGTGTTCCAGAACTACGCGCTGTACCCGCACATGACCGTCGCCGACAACATGGGCTTCGCGCTCAAGATCGCCGGCGTCAACAAGTCCACCATCCGCCAGAAGGTCGAGGAAGCAGCGAAGATCCTCGACCTCAGCGAGTACCTGGACCGCAAGCCGAAGGCACTCTCGGGTGGTCAGCGGCAGCGTGTGGCGATGGGGCGCGCCATCGTGCGGGAGCCGCAGGTCTTCCTCATGGACGAGCCGCTGTCGAACCTCGACGCCAAGCTCCGTGTGTCGACGCGTACGCAGATCGCGAGTCTGCAGCGCCGTCTCGGGATCACGACCGTGTACGTCACGCACGACCAGGTCGAGGCCATGACGATGGGCGACCGGGTGGCGGTCCTCAAGGACGGTCTGCTCCAGCAGGTCGACTCGCCGCGCAACATGTACGACCGGCCGGCGAACCTCTTCGTCGCCGGCTTCATCGGCTCGCCGGCGATGAACCTCGTCGAGGTTCCGATCACCGACGGCGGTGTGAAGTTCGGCAACAGCGTCGTCCCGGTCTCCCGTGAGGCGCTGACCGCCGCCGCGGACCGCGGCGACACGACGGTGACGGTCGGTGTCCGTCCGGAGCACTTCGACGTTGTCGAGCACAACGGCGCTGCGGCGAAGTCGCTGTCGAAGGACTCCGAGGACGCGCCCGCGGGTCTCGCGGTCTCCGTGAACGTCGTGGAGGAGCTGGGCGCCGACGGTTACGTCTACGGCTCCGCCCAGGTCGGCGGCCAGCACAAGGACCTCGTGGTCCGCGTCGGTGGCCGTGCCGTGCCGGAGAAGGGCGCGGAGCTGCACGTGGTGCCGCGTCCGGGTGAGATTCACGTCTTCGCGACCTCGTCGGGCGAGCGTCTGAGCAACTGACGCTCCGGCGTCGCGCGCAACTCGCTGAAACGGCCCCGCAGTTCCTGCGGGGCCGTTTTTGCGTGTCGACAAATAACCCAACACATCGGGCATTTCACCATCGCTCGTCAACACCCGATTCGAAAAGCTTCGTCGAACCATCCCCCGGGCGAGTGACTAAATGTCGCCAAATCAT
The DNA here is from genome assembly GCF_050952975.1 of Streptomyces sp. CA-251247. Taxonomy (NCBI): domain Bacteria; kingdom Bacillati; phylum Actinomycetota; class Actinomycetes; order Kitasatosporales; family Streptomycetaceae; genus Streptomyces; species Streptomyces sp. CA-251247. The sequence continues at coordinate 3,792,398 of NZ_CP191861.1, forward strand.
CACTGACCGCTACGCTCGCTCGCGTGACCCACACAGCACGCCGAATCGGCCGCACTCTCGCTCTCGTTCTGCCCGTCGTCCTGGTGCTCTCCGGAACCCTCGCGGTCACCAGCGTGCCGTGGGCCGGGCATTCCGGCGAGTCGCAGATGCTCACCGCCTCTTCCCAGAACGTCTCCGTACGCGCCACGTCACGCGCGCCCCAGGATGTCCTCCGTGACAAGCTCCTCGCCGAGCTCCAGGAGAAGGACCCCAGCGTCGCCCTGACCCATCTCCAGCGTGCGGTGGAGGAGCGTCCGTCCCTCGCCAAGCACTGCATGTCGATCGCGAAGGCTCTCGGCCGCGCGGCCGTGGACCGGTTCGGGCCGACTCGCGCCCAGACCTACTCCCAGCCCGTCTGCGACACCTCGTTCGCCACCGGCGTCGCCCAGCAGACGCAGGGGAGCTGACCGGCCGGCCGCGGCCCGCGCCGCTTCCCTTCGCCTGCGCCGCATATCGTTCACGGCATGCAAACGCCTACGTATCCGACGCAGGCCGTGGTCCTGGCCGGCGGCCAGGGCTCGCGGCTGCGCCCGTACACCGACGACCGCCCCAAGCCGATGGTCGAGATCCCGGGCACCGGGACCCCGATCATCGGCCATCAGCTTGCCTGGCTGGCCTCGGAGGGCGTGACGGACGCCGTCGTCTCCTGCGGTCATCTCGCCGAGGTTCTCCAGGAGTGGCTGGAGGGCGCGGACCTGCCGCTGCGGGTGACGACGGTCGTCGAGAGCGAACCCTTGGGCCGCGGCGGCGGACTGAAGTACGCCGCCGGGCATCTCCCGGCCCCCGACGAGCCCTGGTACGCGACGAACGGTGACATCTGGACCCGTTTCTCGCTGCGGGACATGGCGGCCTTCCACACCGAGCGTGACGCCTTCGCGACGCTCGCGCTGGCCCGTCCCCGGATCCCGTGGGGCGCGGTCGAGACCGACGCGTTCGGTCACATCACCGACTTCATCGAGTCGCCGCCGTCGCCGTATCTGATCAACGCCGGTGTGTACGTGTTCTCTTCCGCCTTCACGGAGCTTCTGCCGGACCGGGGCGACCATGAGCGGACCACGTTCCCGGGGCTGGCGCGGGAGAGGCGTCTGGCGGGGTTCCCGCTGCCGAACGGCGCGTACTGGCGGGCCATCGACACGGCGAAGGATCTGACGGAAGCGGCCAAGGAGCTTGCCGCGCAGGCCCGCTGAGGCGCCGCGTTCCCCAAGTTCCCCGCCCGAACCCGCCCGAACCCCCGACACCGCCCCGCAGGCGCCGTACGGGCCCGTACAGCGCCGTACAGAGCCCGGCGGGCCGGGCCGGACCCATGCCGGACCCTCCGAGGGCCGGACACGACGAAGAGGCGGCCACCGGACTCCCGGTGGCCGCCTCTTCGTCGTGGTGCGTCGTCGGGTCAGCCGAGCAGGCCGCCGATCACGCGTCCGCCGCCCGAACCGCCGCCGGATCCGCCGGACGAGCCTGTGGAGTTCCCGCCGGAGGAGGAACCGCCGCCGCCGTCACCGCCGCCGGAGCCGTCACCGCTGCCACCGCTGGAGCTGGGGCCCGAGCCGGCGGACGGGGGTTCCTCGGCCGGCTCGGAGCGGCCGGGCTGTTCCTGGCTGCTTCCCTGCGTCTCGCTGGGGCGTTCGGCGACGCGTCCGCTGTCGCGCACGGCCTCCTCCGAGGGCGTCGACTTCTCCTGCTCGGGGGTCTGGGCGCGACTCGCGGACGGGGTGGGCCTGTCGGTGTCACCGGACGGGCCCGAGGAGCTGCGTCCGCTGGTCGGCTCCTGCTCCAGCGGGGAGCCGGGGCGGTGGTTGGTCGGGTCCTGGTTGGGGCCGGGGACGGTGACCATGTCGGTGGAGCGGACGGCTCCGCCGAGTACGGAGCCGATGAGGAGGGTGAGGCCCACGACCACGGAGGCGACGATCGCTCCGCGGCGCAGCACACGCTGCCGCAGTTCCCACAGTTCGGAGCGGGGGCCGAGTTTGCGCCAGGCCTCGCCCGCGAGGCGTCCGTCGATGGAGTACACGGGGGCGCCCGCGATGATCAGCGGGGACCAGGCGGCGAGGTAGATGATGTCCGGCGCGTCGTAGGCGGGGACGGTCTTCCAGCTGACGGTGAGGATCAGCGCGGCGGACAGGAGTACGCCGATCACCGCGGCGACGCGCTGCCAGAGGCCGAGCACGGTGAGGACGCCGACGACGACCTGGAGGAAGGCGACGGTGAGGCCCGCGCCGACGGGGTGGGAGAGGGCGAAGTCCCGCAGGGGTTCGGCAAGGGCCCACGGGTGGAGGGAGTTGAGCCACTTCACCATGGAGCCGCGTTCGCCGCCGTCGAAGTAGACGGGGTCGCACAGTTTGCCCATGCCGGCGTAGATGGAGATGAAGCCGAGGAACACGCGGAGCGGCAGCAGGACCACTCCGAGGTTCATCCGGCGGCCGGGGTAGTAGGCGTGCCGGACGGTGTCGGCGCCGTGGCGCTGCGGACGGTCGTCGTCGCCGTTCTCGGTGAGGTCGAACTCGTCGTCCTCGTACGGCTCCTGGCCGGAGGAGTGGTACGCGTCGTAGGCGCCGACCGCCTGCCGCATGGGCGGCAGGAGGGGCCGGTCGCCGCCGCCGGGGGCCGGGACGACGCGGGTCGGCTCGGTGTCCTCGGCGAGGTCGAGGCGCGGGATGGTCTGCGTGGCGCCGGTGTCGTAGCGGTCGCTCTCGTAGGCGTCGCGCTCGGCGGTGGTGTTGCGTACGGCCTGGAGCAGGCCGGTGGCGCCGGCGTCCCCGGGCGCCGACTTGCCGCTCCAGACGACGGGCGCCCGCCTGCGCACCACCCGGCCGGCCGCGCCGACGACGGGAATGAGGGCGGTCTCCGCGAGGGCACGTGCGGGGCGCGGGCTCTGGGCGAGCCGCACCCGGAAGCTGGCGTGGTTCACGATGACCTGCGCGGGATCGCAGTCAACCTTGACCATGCTCAGCGCAGGCTGATCATCGAACCCGGGCCGGGGCGTTCTGGTGTCCACACTCATCTAACCGAGTGACGTGGACTTAGGACACTGCCGTGACGGGCCCTATCTGTCCGAGACCCGTCAAGGCTGGTGAATTGGCCGGTTATCGCGTCGGAAGCGCGGAAATGCGGTGTCAGGCGCGGCGCTTGGCGGCCTCGTGGAGGACGACACCGGCGGCGACACCGGCGTTGAGCGATTCGGCGCCACCGGGCATCGGGATGCGGACGAGGAAGTCGCAGGTCTCGCCGACGAGGCGGGACAGGCCCTTGCCCTCGCTGCCGACGACGATGACGAGCGGGCCGCCGAGTTCCGCGAGGTCGCCGACCTCGTGGTCCCCGTCGGCGGCGAGGCCGACGATGGTGAGTCCGGCCTTCTGGTACGACTCCAGGGCGCGGGTGAGGTTGGTGGCGCGGGCGACGGGGGTGCGGGCCGCGGTGCCGGCGGAGGTCTTCCAGGCACCGGCGGTCATGCCGGCGGCGCGGCGCTCGGGGACGACGACGCCGTGGCCGCCGAAGGCGGCGACGGAGCGGACGACGGCGCCGAGGTTGCGCGGGTCGGTGACGCCGTCGAGGGCGACGATGAGCGGGTCCTCGCCGTCGTCGAAGGCGGCGGCCGCGAGGTCCTCGGGGTGCGCGTACTCGTAGGGCGGGACCTGGAGGACGAGGCCCTGGTGGTTGAGCCCGTTGGTCATGCGGTCGAGCTCGGGCCGCGGGGCTTCCATGATGTTGATGTTGCCGCGGCCGGTGGCGAGCTGGAGTGCCTCGCGTACGCGCTCGTCGTTGTCGATGAACTGCTGGACGTAGAGCGTGGAGGCGGGGACGCCGTCGCGCAGGGCCTCGAAGACGGGGTTGCGTCCGACGACCATCTCGGAGGTGCCCTTGCCGCCGCGGCGGGCGACGGGGCGCCGGCCGGCGGCCTTCTTGGCCTGGGCGGTGGCGATGCGGTTCTTCTTGTGGCCCTTGCGGGCGGACGCGGGCGGGGTGGGGCCCTTGCCTTCGAGGCCGCGGCGTCGCTGGCCACCGCTGCCGACCTGCGCGCCCTTCTTGTTGGACGTGCGGCGGTTCCTGCGCTGGCTGTTCCCGGCCATGACTACCTGTTTCCCTGTTTCTTCAAGTCTGCGTGCGTGCGTATGTAAGAAAGTGTGCCGCCCGGCGGGCCGGGCGGCACATCTGCATGAGTGCTCAACGGGGGCCGAGGGTCCACCGTGGCCCGTCGGGACCGTCTTCGATGACGAGTCCGGACTGGGTGAGCTGGTCGCGGATGGCGTCGGCGGTGCCCCAGTCCTTGCGGGCCCGGGCCGCTTCGCGCTGCTGGAGCACGAGGCGTACGAGGGTGTCGACGGCGCCGTGGAGGTCTTCGCCGCGGTCGGTCTCGCCGGCCCAGTGCGGGTCGAGCGGGTCCAGGCCGAGGACGCCGAGCATGGCACGGACCTCGGCGAGGCGCGCGACGGCGGCTTCCTTGTCGTCGGCCGCCAGTGCGGAGTTCCCCTGGCGGACGGTGGTGTGGACGATGGCGAGCGCCTGGGGCACGCCCAGGTCGTCGTCCATGGCTTCGGCGAACGCCGGCGGCACCTCGTCCGCGGCGGGGACGGCTTCCCCGGCCTTCTCGGTGACGCGCTGGATGAAGCCCTCGATGCGGGCGAAGGCGGACTCGGCCTCGCGCAGTGCTTCCTCGCTGTACTCGATCATCGAGCGGTAGTGCGGGGTGCCGAGGTAGTAGCGCAGGACGATGGGGCGCCAGTTCTTGACCATCTCGGAGACGAGCACCGAATTGCCGAGCGACTTGGACATCTTCTCGCCGCTCATGGTGACCCAGGCGTTGTGCACCCAGTACCTGGCGAACTCGTCCCCGTAGGCCTTGGCCTGCGCGATCTCGTTCTCGTGGTGCGGGAAGATCAGATCGAGTCCGCCGCCGTGGATGTCGAAGGCGGTGCCGAGGTACTTGTGCGCCATGGCGGAGCACTCGAGGTGCCAGCCGGGACGGCCGCGGCCCCACGGGGTCTCCCAGCTGGGCTCGCCGGGCTTGGTGGACTTCCACATGGCGAAATCGCGGGGGTCACGCTTGCCGGTCTCGCCCTCGCCGGAGGGCTGGCGCAGGTCGTCGAGGTCCTGGTTGGACAGTTCGAGATAGCCGGGGAAGGACTTCACGTCGAAGTAGACGTTGCCCTCGGCCTCGTAGGCGTGGCCGCGCTCGATGAGGCCGCGCATCATCTCGACCATCTCGGTGATGTGGCCGGTGGCGCGCGGCTCGTAGGTGGGCGGCAGGCAGCCGAGGGCGGTGTAGCCGTCGTTGAAGGCGCGCTCGTTCTCGTAACCGATGGACCACCAGGGGCGGTTCTGCTCGGACGACTTGGTGATGATCTTGTCGTCGATGTCGGTCACGTTGCGGATGAAGGTCACGTCGTAGCCGCGGTACTCGAACCAGCGGCGCATGATGTCGAAGTTCAGCCCCGACCTGATGTGCCCGATGTGCGGGGCGGCCTGCACGGTCGCGCCACACAGGTAGATCGAGACACAGCCCGGTGTGAGCGGGGAGAAGTCACGGATCTGCCGGGCGCTGGTGTCGTACAGGCGAATGGTCACGCAACAAGGGTAGTGGGCCCACGGCAGTGCCCCGCGACCCTTTCGGGCCGCGGGGACAAGTTCGTGACGTTTGTACGAGGTGTTGTACGACGCCTTGTCCGCGCTCCTGTCCGACGCCTTGTCGCAGTGGGCCGCGGCCGGGTGGTTCACCCGTACCGGCGACATCCGGGGAGGCCGCCGGGCCCGGGGGTGGCGAGGCTCACGGGGACGCGGGCGCCGGGGCCCGGTAGACCAGGGCCGTGGCGATGGCGGCGAGGCCCTCGGCCCGGCCGGTGAGGCCGAGGCCGTCGGTGGTCGTGCCGGAGACGGAGACCGGGGCGCCGACCGCGGCACCGAGGGCCTTCTGGGCCTCGTCCCGGCGCTTGCCGATCTTGGGCCGTACGCCGATGACCTGGATGGCGACGTTCCCGATCTCGAATCCCTCGGCGCGCACGATCCGGGCCGCCTCGGTGAGGAGGGTGACGCCCGAGGCGCCGGACCACTCGGGCCGGGAGGTGCCGAAGTGGGCGCCGAGGTCGCCGACACCGGCGGCCGAGAAGAGTGCGTCACAGGCGGCGTGGGCGGCGACGTCGCCGTCGGAGTGTCCGGCGAGGCCGTGACCGCCGTCGGGGCCGTCCCACAGCAGGCCGGCGCACCACAGCTCGCGGCCCTCTTCGAAGGCGTGGACGTCGGTGCCGATGCCGATCAGCGGCACGGGCGGGTGGCTAGAAGCCGTCATTGGCCCTCCTGCGGGCGAGTACGGCCTCGGCGAGGACGAGGTCCAGGGGGCGGGTCACCTTGAAGGCCTCTTCGTGGCCGGGGACGACGACGACCGGGCCGCCGAGCCGCTCGACCATGCCGGCGCAGTCGGTGGCGCCCTCGCCGTCCGGCCGGACGATGTGGTGGGCGCGGACGAGGGTGTCCCGGTCGAAGCCCTGCGGGGTCTGCACGGCGCGCAGCCGGGCCCGCTCGGGGGTGGCGACGACCGGTTCGGGCTCGCCCTTCTCGGCGGGTCCGACTTCATTGACGGTGTCCGCGAGCGGGAGGGCGGGCACGACGGCCTGCGCTCCGTCGCGTACGGCTTCGATGACGCCGTCGACGGTGTCGACGGGCACGAGGGGCCGCGCCGCGTCGTGGACGAGGACGATGTCGATGTCCTCGGGCAGGGCGTCGAGGCCGAGCCGTACGGATTCCTGGCGGGTGTCGCCGCCTGCGACCACGAGGACCTCGGTGCGGTCGGACATCGCGTGTTCGGCGAGGACGTTCTTCACCCCGGCGACGTCGTCGGGCGGGGCGACGACCACGACGAGGGACACGGCGCGGGAGGCGGCCATGGCCCGTACGGCGTGGACGAGCATGGGCGTGCCGCTCAGCGTGCGGAGCGCCTTGGGAGCGCCGGGGCCGAGCCGTACGCCCTTGCCGGCGGCCGGGATCACCGCTGCGGTACGGGACGGACGCGTTTGGTCAGACATCGGTTGCACTCCGGCAGGTTTGTTTCCTCGGCCGACATGGGTATGGCCTGGGGGTACCCCCGACCGTAGGTTGGGGGAGTGCCGGGCGCGACGCCTTGACCGGACCCTTCCGTGACCATCGGTCTGCGCCAGCCGCCCGGGCCCGGCACACACAGGGTGGGGTACCGCTGTGAACGCGAGACGAACATGCCGCAGCGCCCGGCGACAGAACTGTAGTCACAGCTTGTCAGCGGGCACCGCGGCACTATGTGGATAGCAGCTTTTGCATCCGGCGCAGCTGCGTCAGGACGCGAGGACCTCGTCGAGCAGAGCCTCGGCCTTGTCTTCGTTGGTGTTCTCCGCAAGCGCGAGCTCGCTCACCAGGATCTGGCGAGCCTTGGCGAGCATCCGCTTCTCACCTGCGGAAAGACCACGCTCACGCTCACGACGCCACAGGTCGCGCACTACTTCGGCGACCTTGATGACATCGCCGGAGGCGAGCTTCTCGAGATTTGCCTTGTAGCGACGGGACCAGTTCGTCGGCTCTTCGGCGTACGGCGCGCGCAGCACCTCGAAGACCCGGTCCAGCCCGTCCTGCCCGACCACATCGCGTACCCCGACGAACTCCGCATTGTCCGCCGGCACGCGCACCGTCAGGTCGCCCTGAGCGACCTTGAGCACCAAGTAGGTCTTGTCCACGCCTTTGATCTGGCGAGTTTCGATGGCCTCGATCAGCGCGGCCCCGTGATGGGGATAGACCACGGTGTCGCCAACCTTGAACGTCATGTGACAGGTACCCCTTCCGTGGCTATCCAGGGTAACACGGATACGGCTTCTTCTGAATGGCGTTTTCGCAGGTCAGGGCATATCTCGGGGCTTGACAACTGCAACGTGGACGTGCTGCGGGCGGTCTGCGGAACGAGGTATTCGCAGGTCGGAGCGGCTGCACAGGCGGACAGAAACGCACACGTCACACACCGCGCAGGACCCCCGCGCGTGGATGAACGTCCCGATTTGCCGGGTTTCCAGTGGTGAACTTCCCGTACTCCGTTCGGCGGTCGGTCACCCGTACGGAGGCATGCTGCCGGGAATCCGGAATTGATCACCGGAGCTATTCGCGGGGAATGCGGACGGGCCGGGAAATGGATCATCGCGGATATGTGAACAGCGTTCGAATGCGCATCATCGGACGTGGCCCGGCAGGGATCTGTGCCGGGACCCGGGCGGCGCGTCGCGGGTGAAGGGGCGGGTCGGGTGCGGGGCGGGAGCGGTGGCTCGGTAATCTGTCGGCGAACTGACGCGGCCCCGGCCGGTATTGCGCCGGTTCGACCTTCCCCGAGGCCTCCGGGCGCCGGGGGCCCGTCCGTAGCCAGTCCGAACGTTCAAGGAGATGCCGCCGCCGTGAGCCTCCCCCAAACTCCGTCCGGGGGCGCCCGCCTTCGACGCGGCGCCCTCGCCGTCACCGCCGTCGCGTTCTCCGTCCTCGCGCTCGGCGCCTGCAGCGCGGGCGAGAACGCCCAGACGCTCGGTGTCAGGCCCGACAACGCCGAGGTCTCGGTCGACGCGATCAAGATCCAGAACGCGGTGGTCATCACCCAGCCGCAGAGCGACACCGACGGTCCCGCGACCTTCTCCGCGACGATCTTCAACGAGGACTCCGAGCCGCAGACGATCGACGCGGTCACGCTGCCGGGCGTCAACGGCACCGTGAAGCTGTCCCCGGCCCAGGGCACGGGCCCGGTCACCGTCCCGGCGCTGGGCTCGATCATCGTCGGCGGCAAGGGCAACGCGTCCGCGGTGCTCGAGAACGGCCGTGAGCTGACGAAGAACATCGGCGGGGTGCAGGATGTCGTCGTCCGCTTCAGCGAGACCGGCGACGTGAAGCTCCAGGCGTTCGTCCACCCGGCCGCGGGCTACTACCAGGGCTTCGGCCCGAGCGTCCTGCCCAAGCCGCCGGTGCAGACGCCCCCGGCCGAGCCGTCGAAGAGCCCGGGCGCGCCGGAGGGCGAGCACGGGAGCGAGCCGTCGGACGGCACCTCGGAGCCGGCGGAGGGCGAGGCCGGAGCGTCGGACGAGCCGGGCAACGGCGAGTCGGGCGACCCGGGTACTCCCTCGGACGCCTCCTCCGCCTCGAACGAGGGCGACGCGGAGCACTGACAGCGGACATGAGGGCGCCCCGCCGGGACTCCGGCGGGGCGCCCTCATGTCGTTGCCCCGGGAACGGCCGTTCAGTGGGGAATCCCTCCGGCCGGGCCGGTCTACGGCTCGAACTTGTAGCCCAGGCCGCGGACCGTCACCAGATAGCGCGGCGCACCCGGGTCCGGCTCGATCTTGGCGCGCAGGCGCTTGACGTGGACGTCCAGCGTCTTGGTGTCGCCGACGTAGTCCGCGCCCCACACCCGGTCGATCAGCTGCATACGGGTCAGCACGCGGCCCGCGTTGCGCAGCAGCATCTCCAGCAGGTCGAACTCCTTCAGCGGGAGGTCGACCTTGCCGCCGGAGACCGTGACGACATGGCGGTCCACGTCCATCCGGACCGGGCCTGCCTCCAGGGCTGCCGGGGTGACCTCCTCCGGCTCGCCGCGGCGGCGCAGCACCGCACGGATACGGGCGACCAGCTCCCGCGAGGAGAAGGGCTTGGTGACGTAGTCGTCGGCTCCTATTTCGAGGCCGACGACCTTGTCGATCTCACTGTCCTTGGCGGTCACCATGATGACCGGGACGTTGGAGCGGCCGCGCAGCTGACGGCACACCTCGGTGCCCGGCAGTCCGGGCAGCATCAGATCGAGCAGGACGAGGTCGGCGCCGTTGCGCTCGAACTCGTCGAGCCCCTCGGGGCCCGTGGTCGCGATGGCGACCTCGAAGCCCTCTTTGCGGAGCATGTAGGACAGGGCGTCGCTGAATGATTCCTCATCCTCGACGACGAGCACTCGGGTCACGGAAGGACCTCCGGGGCAGGGATCACGGTGTTCTGGTCTGAGGGTTCGCTGTCGAAGGGCCGGTCGTCGTCCTCGTCGACGCGATCCGGTCCGGTGGATGAACGGTCCCGCACGGCTCCCGCTTCCGGTAGCCGCAGGGTGAACGTGGAGCCTTGTCCCTCGGAACTCCACACGGTGACCTCCCCGCCGTGCGAGGCGGCCACGTGTTTGACGATGGCCAGTCCGAGGCCGGTGCCTCCGGTGGCCCGGGACCGGGCGGGGTCGACGCGGTAGAAGCGTTCGAAGACCCTTTCGCGGTCCTTCTCGGAGATCCCGATGCCCTGGTCGGTGACGGCGATCTCGATGAGGTCGCCGCCGGGCGCGGTGATGCGGCGGGCGGAGATGCCGACGCGGGTGCGGGCCGGGGAGTAGTTGACGGCGTTCTCGACGAGATTGCCGAGCGCGGCGGCGAGCTGGCCCCGGTTGCCCCAGATGTGCAGGTCGCCGGCTCCCTCGGCACCGGGCGCGGTGGTCCCGCCGACGGCCATGGTGATCTGTTTGGTGGACGCGGGGTGCCGGGAGCGGTCGATGGCCTCGGCGACCAGTTCGTCCACGCGTACGGGCTCGGCGTCTTCCAGCGGGTCGTCGTTCTGCACCCGGGAGAGGTCGATGAGTTCCTGTACGAGGTTGGTGAGCCGGGTCGCCTCGATCTGCATGCGGCCGGCGAAGCGGGTGACCGCCTCGGGGTCGTCGGAGGCGTCCATGACCGCCTCGGAGAGCAGGGAGAGCGCGCCGACGGGGGTCTTGAGCTCGTGGCTGACGTTGGCGACGAAGTCACGTCGTACCGCTTCGATACGGCGGGCCTCGGTGAGGTCCTCCACCAGCAGGAGGACGAGGCGGGAGCCGAGCGGTGCGACGCGGGCGGAGACGGCGAGGGCTTCGCCGCGGCCGGTGCCGCGGCGGGGCAGGTCCAGTTCGACCTGCCGTATCTCCCCGTCACGCCGGGTGTCGCGTGCCATGTGCAGCATCGGCTCGACCGCGAGCTTGCCGCCCCGGACCAGGCCGAGGGCGTACGCGGCGGAGCTGGCCTTGACCACGGCGTCGCTCTCGTCGAGGACGACCGCGGAGGAGCGGAGTACGGAAAGGACCGTGTCGACGCCGGGCGGCAGCGCGGCGTCGGTGTGCAGAGAGGTGCGGGTGGGTCTCGCCTGGTCGCGTTCGCTCCAGCGGAACGCCAGCATGGCGATGACGCCGGTGCACAACCCGGCGATCGCTGCCGCTGCGGCAACCGCCGCGTTCACGTCCATGCCTCCAGGTTAGGCGTGGTCACGAGCATGCTCCCAGCCAAACGGGTGGCACCTCGAACACTCGTCGCTCAGAGTTCACCGAGGGGATGGGGCCGGTTCACTTCCGAGGGAGGAGCCGGACGCGTTCCGGACAGAACGTGGGAGCGTGGGGGTCCGAGACACCCCCGTACCACTCCGGACCCCGGTCAGATTGAGAGAGGGACATCCCATGCGGGACGCGTACCACGAGGAACTGGACTCGATCGGCGAGGGCCTGGTCGAGATGGCCCGGCTGGTCGGGTCGGCGATCGGGCGCGCCACGACGGCGATGCTCGACGCCGATCTGAAGCTTGCCGAGAGTGTGATCGCCGCCGACCAGAAGGTCGACGACCTGCAGCACGACCTGGAGGCGCGGGCGATCGCGCTGCTGGCGCGCCAGCAGCCCGTCGCCACGGATCTGCGGATCGTCGTGACCTCCCTGCGGATGAGCGCCGACCTGGAGCGCTCCGGCGACCTGGCCCAGCACGTGGCCAAGCTGGCCCGGCTGCGTTTCCCGGAGACCGCGGTGCCGCAGGACCTTCAGGCGACCATCCTGGAGATGGGTCAGCTGGCGCAGCGCCTGATGGCGAAGGCGGCCGAGGTCATCATCACGAAGGACGTCGACCTGGCGCTTCAGCTGGAGACGGACGACGACGAGATGGACCTGCTGCACCGCACGCTGTTCCAGCACCTGATCGACGACCGCTGGAAGCACGGCATCGAGACGGCGGTGGACGTGACGCTGCTCGGCCGCTACTACGAGCGCTTCGCGGACCACGCGGTGTCGGTGGCCAAGCGTGTCGTGTACCTGGTCACGGGCGAGCACGCGGACGAGCTCCAGCAGCCGACGCAGGTCGACGGCGCGTAGTCGCCGGGGGCGATTGTGCCTCCGCGCGCTGTTGATGCGCCTGCCCCGGAGGGAATGACATGGGCAGAGGCGGCACATCTCGTACGCCCTTGAGGAGGGACCCATGGCCGAATCCCCCACGACCGACCCTCAGCAGGAAACGTCCGGCGGGCAGACCGACGTGACGTTCCTGCCCGTTCTCGGTGCCTGTGGCTGCGGCTCGGGCTGCGGCTGCGGCTGCCAGTCGGGGGCACCGTGCCAGTGCGGAGGCTGCTGCGGCTAGCGGCTGCGACAGCGAACAAGGGCCCCGTCCGATGCCGGACGGGGCCCTTGTCTGTCCACCTGTGCCTGTGCGCTTCAACGTGCGTGGTCGTACGCCGAAGCGCGTCGTGCGTCGGATCAGGTGCGGTACGCGTAGTACGCCGAGTTCGGGTACGAGGCGATGATGCTCGCGACCGACCTGCGGTACGTGTTGTTGGAGTGGTACGTCAGGTACGGCACGCCCTTCGAGCTGCGGTACGAGACGACCATGGTGTGGTCCTTGGACCCGTCCTTGTCGAAGTCCATCTGCATCACGTCACCCAGATCCATCTGGTAGACGTTCGCCAGGCTGGTGACCCGCTTGGAGGACAGGGCGAACCACGAGAACTCGTTCACGCCGACCCACGAGTCCGCCTGACGCGTGGAGTTGGAGAACCACTTCGTGTAGTCGGTGGACGTCCCCGCGACGTCCTTCCAGCCACCGGCCCGCAGGGACTGGCTGACGAAGTTCGTGCAGTCGCCGCCGGCCGAGTGGTAGTTGGGGTAGGCGGTGTTGTAGTTGGTCCAGTACTTCTCCGCGTACGCGGCCATGGCCTTGTAGTTGTACGTACCGGAGTTGAGGGCCTTCGGCTTGGCCGGCGCGGGCCGCGTGGTGGCGGCGCGCGTGGCCACGGGCATGCCGCCGTCGCGCGCGGTCACCCCGGCGCGCGGCTGGGCGGGCTGGTTCACCGCGATGTAGCCGTCATCGGTGTCGCGGATGCCGGTCAGCTGCCAGTTGCCCTGGCGGTCGGCGGCGAAGGTGAGTTCGTGGCGGGCCTGGAAACCGGTGGTGCCCGGCTCGTCGCCACGGATCTTCTGGTACGTCAGCGTCGTGGTCTCGGTGACCTCGACGGTGGCGTGACGTCCCCGGGTGCGCGCCTTGTCGAGGGTGACGCTGGTCTTCGCCGAGGTGTACCGCTCACCGAGGGTGGCGAGGCGGGACTTGCGGCTGCGGAGCGAGGAGAGCGCGGAGTCCTCCTTGTTCTCCAGCGACGCGGACAGCCGTACGTCGCCGGAGAAGCCGGACGTCAGCGGCGCCTTGCCCGGGTTCTGCTTGCGGTCCACGAGGGCGTCCGTGCGGTCGGTGAAGACCGCGTCCGCCAGCCGCTGGAAGGTGGCCCTGGTCTGCGGGTCCACCGCCACGTTGTCGGCACTGGCCGCACCGGCACTCCAGTTGGGCAGCATGGCCGCACCGGCGACAACCGAGGCGACCGCTGCCGTCACTATGGTCGCGCGGCGGCGCGTGCGGCTCAATTTCCTTGATTTCACTGAGTTCCCCTCCCACCCGGACGCCTGCCGGGGCAGGGCATCTTCGCATGCCCGGTGTGCGGGGTGTGAAGGGGGTTGCCCAAGAGATGGCGGGATCGTTGCGCGCCTAGTGTTCTGCCCGTGACCGGCCCGCTGGAACGCCCCCTGCTCTTCCTCGATGTCGACGGCCCTCTCATACCCTTCGGACCGTCACCGGCCCGCTCTTCCGGACCATCTACTTCCGCTTTCGGGGGCCCCGAGGATCCGAGAAACCCGCTGCTGGAACGCCTCGATCCCTCGGTCGGGCCTCGTCTGGCCGCGCTGGGCTGCGAGTTGGTGTGGGCGACGACGTGGCTGGACGACGCGAACGAGGTCGTCGCTCCACGGATCGGCCTGCCGCCGCTGCCGGTGGTGAGGTGGCCGGATGCCGTTCCCGAGGGGCCGCGGGGCCTGCACTGGAAGACCCGTACCGTCGTCGAGTGGGCGGGCGGACGGCCGTTCATCTGGGTCGACGACGAGATCGGCGCGATGGACCGCCTGTGGGTCGCGGCCGAGCACCGCGGGGCGGCGCTGCTGCACCGCGTGGACGCGAGCGTGGGACTGGCCGACAAGGACTTCAGGGTGCTCGCGGACTGGCTCGGTACAGCGCTGCCGGACAGTCCGCGGGGTACGGACGGGCCCTGACCAGGGGTGTCATGATGATCGCCATCGGCGGGTTCGTCCGTGCACATGGGCGTGGCCCGCACCTCGGCCCGCCGGACCGGCACCGACGACCGCCCCTGGAGGGCACGTGGACGACCAGGCGCATCAGGACGAGGCGAGCCCCGAGATGCAGGCGCGCATCCGGGCCAGTTTCGAGAGCCAGGGCCTGATGGGCCACCTCGGTGCCCGCATCGCGCACATCGCACCGGGCCGCGTCCGCATCACCCTCCCCCACCGGCCCGAGGTGACCCAGCAGAACGGCTACTTCCACGCGGGAGCCACCAGCGCCATCGCCGACAGCGCGGGAGGCTACGCGGCGTTCACCCTGTTCCCCGAGGACACCTCGGTGCTCTCCGTCGAGTACAAGATCAATCTCCTGGCGCCTGCGCTGGGCGACCACATCGAGGCGATCGGAACGGTCCTGAAGTCCGGACGCACCCTCACCGTCTGCCGGCTGGAGGTGTTCGGCGTCCGGGGCGACGAACGGTCGCTCGTGGCCACCGGCCAGCAGACACTGATCCGCGTCGAGGCGCGGCCGGAGCAGTGAACTCGGGTGCGGGTTCGGCTGCTTGACGCGTGGGGTGCACCGACGGACTCAGCCGTGCAGCGCGGGCCGGTAGACGAGCTCTTGGATGTGGCCGTCGAGCGTCCGCTGCTCGATCAGTTCCAGGTCGAAGTCGGCCGCCCCCTGGAAGATCGGGTCGAGCCCGGTCCGGCCGGTGATCACCGGGTAGAGCGTCACCTGGAGGCGGTCCACCAGACCGGCGGCCATCAGCGCCCGGTTCATCGAGAGGCTGCCGTGCGAGCGCAGCGGTACGTCCGACTCCGCCTTGAGCCGGGCGACGACATCGACGGCGTCGCCGCTCACGACCTTCGCCTCCGGCCAGTCGAGGGGGCCGTCCAGCGTGTTCGACACCACCGTCGCCGGCAGGCTCCTCATCCGTGTGACCCAGGGGTCGCGCACCTCGGACTCCTCGGTGCTCTCGGCCAGCATCTGCGCGAAGAGCCGGTAGGTATTGGCCCCGAAGACCATCCGCTGCTCCTCCCCGTACAAGGAGAGGCGGTGGTCGAGAAGCTCGGGGCCCTGCTTGCCCCAGTAGCCGGTCCAGTCGCCGCCGGCGGCACCGAAACCGTCGAGGCTGGAGAAGACGTCGAACGTGTAGGTGGCGGTCATGGCGCTCTCCTCGTGTGCGGTTGGTCGCGTCCTGGAGATACAGACTGGCCATGACAGCGGGACTCATCGCGCATCCAGGGGCCCGCGCCGCGAAAACGCCCCCGATCCGCGCCATCGGCGCAGCTCGGGGGCGTGATCGTGCAGACCTACTTCTTCTTGCCCTGATTCTTGACCGCCTCGATCGCCGCCGCCGCCGCGTCCGGGTCGAGGTAGGTGCCGCCCGGCTTGAGGGGCTTGAAGTCGGCGTCGAGCTCGTACACCAGCGGGATGCCCGTCGGGATGTTGAGGCCCGCGATGTCCTCGTCCGAGATGCCGTCGAGGTGCTTGACCAGCGCGCGCAGGGAGTTGCCGTGCGCGGCGACCAGGACCGTGCGGCCGGTCAGCAGGTCCGGGACGATGCCGTCGTACCAGTACGGCAGCATGCGGACCACGACGTCCTTGAGGCACTCGGTGCGCGGGCGCAGCTCCGGCGGGATCGTGGCGTAGCGCGCGTCGTCGCTCTGGGAGAACTCCGTGCCGTCCTCGAGCGGCGGCGGCGGGGTGTCGTAGGAGCGGCGCCACAGCATGAACTGCTCCTCGCCGAACTCCGCGAGGGTCTGCGCCTTGTCCTTGCCCTGAAGCGCACCGTAGTGACGCTCGTTCAGCCGCCACGAACGGCGGACCGGGATCCACAGGCGGTCGGCGGAGTCCAGCGCCAGCTGGGCGGTGCGGATCGCACGCTTCTGCAGCGACGTGTGCAGTACGTCGGGCAGCAGGCCGGCGTCCTTGAGCAGCTCACCGCCGCGGACCGCCTCCTTCTCGCCCTTCTCGGTGAGATTGACGTCCACCCAGCCGGTGAACAGGTTCTTCGCGTTCCATTCGCTCTCGCCGTGGCGGAGGAGGATCAGCTTGTACGGTGCTTCGGCCATGTGTCCGAGCCTAATGGACGCCCCCCGGGCGGACTGCTCGCGTCCACGGTTGACGGCAGCCGTCAATTGACTGGCGGCCGGGACCCCGCGCTAAGTAACTTGCGGATACCAGCGAAGCCACTTACACGCCTGCCGAGGCCCCGGGGGAGACACATGTCCACAGCCACACTGCGCAGAGCCGTACGCGAAAGCGTCTCGGGGCTCCCCCCGGCGTTCTGGTGGCTGTGGACGAGCACGCTGGTGAACCGGCTCGGGGCGTTCGTCGCCACCTTCATGGCCTTGTACCTGACGCTGGAGGAGGGCTACTCGGCCTCGTACGCCGGGCTCGTCGTCGCTCTGCACGGCCTCGGCGGTGTCATCTCCTCCCTCGGCGGCGGTGTGATGGCCGACCGGCTGGGGCGCCGGCCCACCCTGCTGATCGCGCAGAGCTCGACGGCCGTGTCCGTGGCCGTGCTCGGGTTCGTCCAGCACCCGGTGGCGATCGCGGCCGTCGCCTTCGTGGTCGGCATGGCGTCGAACGCCTCGCGCCCCGCCGTGCAGGCGATGATGGCCGACATCGTCCGGCCACAGGACCGTGTGCGGGCGTTCTCGCTCAACTACTGGGCCATCAACCTCGGCTTCGCCGTCTCCTCCGTCGCCGCCGGATTCATCGCCGAGTACAGCTATCTCGCGGGCTTCCTCGGCGAGGCCGTGATGACCCTCATCTGCGCCGTCGTCGTCTTCGTCAAGCTGCCGGAGTCGCGGCCCGAACGGTCGGCCGAGGAGTCCGCCACGGGCGCCGCGGAGCCGCAGATCGGGCTCGGGACCGTGCTGCGCGACGGCCGTTTCATGGGTGTCGTCGGGCTGTCGTTCCTCGTCTCGCTGGTCTTCATGCAGGGCTACATGGGCCTGCCGCTCGCGATGGGCGCCGACGGCTTCTCCGCCTCCGACTTCGGCACGGCCATCGCGATCAACGGTGTGCTGATCGTGGTCATGCAGATCCCGGTCACCCGGTACATCGAGCACCGCGACCCGCGCCGTCTGCTGATCATCTCCTCGCTGCTCGCGGGATACGGCTTCGGGCTCACCGCCTTCGCCGGGTCCATCGCCGTCTACGCGCTGACCGTGTGCGTATGGACGCTGGCCGAGATCGTCAACGCCCCCACGCAGACCGGGCTGGTCGTCCGGCTCTCCCCGCTGCACGGCCGCGGCCGCTACCAGGGCATGTACACGATGTCGTGGTCGGTCGCCGCGCTGATCGCCCCGCTGCTGGCCGGTTTCGTCATCGACCACTACGGCGCCGGGCTGCTGTGGGGCATGTGCGCCGCGCTCGGGACGGTGGCCGGGCTCGGGTACTGGCTGCTGATGCGCAGCCTCCCGGAGGAGGAACCGGCCGGAGTGGAGGTCCCCGCACCGGTCACGCCGGTCGCACCCGTCACGCCGGTTACACCCGTCACGCCGGTTACCCCCATCACCCTCACGGACACCGGCACGGCGGAGAAGGCCGGCGCCTGACCGCGCGCCGCCCGCCGCCCACGGCGTCTACGCGTCAGCGGTCCGCCTGCACCCGCGACGCCGTGTCCGTCTCCTCCGTCACCCGCGTCCCCGGGTGCAGCAGCGAGCACACGAACGCGATGGCGAGCGCGATGGCCATGCCGTAGAACACGTACTGGTTGGCCTCGGCGAAGTCCATCCGGATGGCGTTCATCGAGTCGCGCATCGCCGTCGCGATCGGCCCGTCGCCGGTGGGTGTCTTCGCGTCCGGGTTGCCGGTGACCGCCTCCGCGATGTTGCGGGCCGCGTCCCGTGCCGGGCCCTCCGGTACACCCTTGGCCCGGAGCGTCTCCACGACCTTGTCGGTGGTGACATGGGTGAGGATCGACCCGAACACCGCCATGCCCACCGCTGCCGCGAAGTTGCGCACGGTCTGGGTGATGCCGGTGACCTCTCCGTACGAGGCGTTGATCGACCGGTTGACGGCGTCCGTCGAGGCGGGAGCGAGCAGAAGCCCGATGCCCGCGCCGGCGAGCGCCGCGTACAGCCACTGGTCGTGCATCGAAAGGTTCGTCAGTTCGCCCGCCCACAGCCAGAATCCGATGGCGCCGAGCGCGGTGCCCAGCTTCATCGCGGGCCGCGCGCCGCGTTTGTCGAGGATGCGGCCGCCCCACTGGGAGGCGATGCCGAAGCCGATGAAGAAGTAGAGGAGGAACAGCGCGGCCTGGTTCGGTGAGGCGCTGAGCGAGACCTGTGCGTACACCGAGGCGAAGAAGAACACCGGGACGAAGGCGAGCATCGCGAAGAAGAGGACGGCCGAGTCGACGCTGAACGCCTTGTCGCGGAAGACCTGGAGCTTGATGAGCGGTTCCTCGACGCGGAGTTCGTACGCGCAGAACACGATCAGCACGGCGATGCCGCCGATGATGCAGGCCCAGGTGGCGATGCTGCCCCAGCCCCACGCGGACGCCTGCTGAAGGCCGAGCACGCTCAGACCCATGCCGACGGCGACGAGGACGGCGCCGGGCACGTCGAGGCGTTCGGGGCGCTTCTGGTTGGGAACACGGGCGTACGCCGTGAGGACGAGGGCGATGATCGCGACGGGCACGTTGACCCAGAAGATCGCGCGCCACGTCCAGTCGGTGAGCCAGCCGCCGAGGAGCGGGCCGAGTGCGGTGAGCGCACCGGACAGACCGAAGAACAGCGCGAGGGCCCGGCCGCGCTTCTCCACCGGGAAGACCGCGACGACGACGGCGAGCGCGGCGGGGAACATCAGGGCGGCGCCCAGGCCTTGGGTGGCCCGGAAGACGATGAGCCAGCTCTGGGCGAAGCTGTCGTCGGGGACGCAGCCGCAGAGCACGGAGGAGACGACGAAGACCAGAGTGCCGATCACCATCATCCGGCGGTGGCCGAGGATGTCGGCGAGCCGGCCGCCGAGGGCGAAGAACGCGGCCAGAGACAGCAGATAGGCGTTGACCACCCACTGCACGCCCGAGGTGGAGAGGTCGAGTTCGTCCACGATGCTCGGGGCGGCGATGGCCACGATGGTCTGGTCGATGAACGTCATCGACACGGCGAACAGCATCGCCGCGAGGGCGACGGTCTGGTTGGGCCCGGCGGCGCCGGAAGCGGCCGTTCCGGGCGCAGAACTCCCCGTTTTGTCGCTCATGGTGGGATTCTCCCCCTCCCCGAGGTGTCCCGCACGCCCGGGGAGAGGGAGGGATCGGGGGCACTTACTGGCGCAGAGCGCGCTGCGCCTGATGCAGATTGCGCGGCTGCACGCCACCCGGGGCCCCGTACGCCTCCAGCCGGGAGTGCAGTTCCCCGGTGAAGTCGGGTACGTCCGTCTGGTCGAACTCGCGGACCGTGGAGATGGCGACGGTCGCGCTGTACGGGGCGATTCCGTCGATCTTGATCAGTCCGGCGCGTTCGTTCGTGACGGTGACGTTCCAGTGGGTGAACCGGGCACCGTAGAGCGGGCCGGCGCTGGCATCGCCGCCGTGCCGGCCGTCGTTGTTCACCGTGATCTCGGTGCGGACGTTGGCGAACGGCATACCGCGGTGGGTGTCGAAGGTGCCCATGTCCATCCGGCCGCGCGACCAGACGTTGTAACTGGAGAGCCCCTCGACGTTGATGCCGTGCAACTGGGTGCCGGCCGGGGCCGGGACCGTGCGCTGGGCGATGGTGAAGTCCTCGACGAGGTTGTCGTGCGAGCCCTCGCGGCAGAAGTACGGGTGGTGGGAGCCGCGGCCCTCGACCCGGGTACGGCTCAGCGTGCAGGCGGACGCGGCGACCAGGCCGAACCCGTTGTCCGCGTGACGGACCGTGATGTCGTCGGCCCAGCAGTCGTACGCACACTGGAAGGTGACACCGTTGTAGCCCTTGTCGAGCAGGTGCGGGGACTGCGGGGTCTCCACCGCCTCCAGGGTGAGCCCCTCGACACCGGAGTCGGTGAGCGGGGTGACGGGGGTGACGAGGCGGGGGTCCCACTCCGGCCGCAGATCCAGCGGCAGGGGGCGCTCGAACGTGACCCTGTTCCGCTTGACCGACGTGATGCGGACCGGCCACTCGTACGGGACGTAGCTGGTCAGCTTGGTCTTGTCGTCCCAGAAGTACGCCTCGGGGCCGGGGCCGTCACCGGCCATGTGCTCCAGCAGCGTGTGCTGCGCGTCGTCCGCGATGCGCAGCAGGACGAGCTGGCCGCGGCGCAGTTTGCGGGTGTCGGGGACGGTCACGGTCCGGTCGCCGCGCTTGGCGGCGCGGACGGTGGCGAGGGTGCGCCACTCGTCGCGCTGGTTGCCGGTCCAGCCCTCGAAGGGCCAGTTCTTGGCCGTGATGGCATCGACGAGGCTGTCCCAACGCCCGCTCGGGCAGAGCCAGATGAGCCCGCCTGCCCAGGACCAGGAGGACTTGTCGCCGCCGTAGCGACTGCCGTACGGGCCGATGAGCTCGGTGAGGTTCTTGGTGGCGAGCAGCTTGGTGCGGGTGCTGCCGGCGCCCTTGAGGACGACGTTGCTGTGGCCGATGCGGATGACGTCGTCGATGCGGTAGGTGCCGGGGGGTATGCGGACCGTGCCGCCGCCACGCTTGCCGACGGCGGCGAGGGCGCGGTTGATGGCGGGGGCGGCGTCGGCGGAACCGTCGCGCTGGGCACCGTAGTCGAGGACGTCGACGGTGCGGGTCGACGCGTCTTGCTTGGGCGCGTGGTGGTCACCGCGGTGGCGGCCGGCGCGGCCGATGTAGGGGATCTGGGGGTGGTCGAAGGGGTTGCGGCGGTACTCGTTCCAGAGGGAGGAGGGGGCGGGCGCGGCGGCGGGCGCGGCGGCGGCCGGCTCGGGGCGGGGGGCGGCGTGGGCGGTGCCGCCGAGGAGGGTGCCGCTGGTGGCACAGGCTGCTGCGACGGCGGTGGCACTGCCGAGCAGAGTGCGTCTGCTGATGGGGCGCTGACCGGTCTCCATGAGCTCGCCTTCCACGGATGTGAACCACGTTCATGTGGGTGTTGGCGGCGAGCATGCCATGAGGGTGCGGGGTGCGGGAAGGGGGTGTGCGGGTGCGGTTCGCGTCCTGAGGCGTCGAGGTGCGGGTTCTTGTCCGGCGTCGGGTCCGGGGGCCCGGGCCATGGGCCTCGGGTCCTTGTGCGGCGTCGGGTCCGGGGGCCCTCCGGGCTCGACTCCTCGGGGTCGGCGGCATACAGCTGTGTTGTCTTGAGCACCCGGGTCCTGCCGCCGATCCCCTGCGGGGACGACCCTGCACGCCCCCTCCCGGGCGGTCGAGGACGCGACCTGTTGGCCTGCGCCCGGAAGCGAACCCGGACCGGTAGGGGCAGCCGATGACACGCGGCGGGAGGCTGCGGCAGGCGGGTGTGGAACCCGTACCGGACAGGTGCCGGCCGGCACTCGCGGCGCGAAGCCGCCGCACTGAGCGGGGTGTGGGGCGCTGGCCCCACACAAACCCCTTCCCCTCACCCGAACCGGAGGGTGCGGGCCCGGGCGGCGCAAAGCTGCCGCGCCGAGCGGGGGGCGCAGCCCCACAGAGCCCCCACGAATCGCCCGGCGGCGCGAAGCCGCCGCAGGCAGGGGGGGTGGGGCGTCAGCCCCACACAAACCGTTCCACCCGCACCGGACAGGGGCAGCCCGCCCGCGCCCAGCGAAGACCATGGGGCACAGGCTCAGAACACCGCACCCCCGTCGCGCGGGGCCTACCCCTCCCGGGTCAGGTTGGTGAACGCGTCCAGGTTGCGCGTCGACTCACCCCGCGACACCCTCCACGCGTACTCCTTGCGGATCGCGCTCGCGAAGCCCAACTCCAGCAGCGTGTTGAACGCGCCGTCCGACGCCTCCAGGACCGTGCCCAGGAGGCGGTCCAGTTCCTCCGGGGTGATCACGGAGAGCGGGAGCGTGCCCGTCAGGTAGATGTCGCCGAGGGTGTCGATCGCGTAGCTCACCCCGTACAGCTTCAGGTTCCGTTCGAGCAGCCAGCGGTGGACCGCCGCGTCGTTCTCGTCGGGGTGGCGGATCACGAACGCGTTCACCGACAGGGCGTGCTTGCCGACCCGCAGGGAGCAGGTCGTCGACAGCTTGCGGGTGCCGGGGAGTTGGACCACGTACGTGCCGGGTGCGGGGTTCTCCCACGCGAGGTCCGCGTCGCCCAGTGTCTTCTCGATGGTCTCCGCGGCCTGCCGTAGGTCAGCCATGGTGCGAGCGTACCCGCCGGCGGTGTTCGTACATCGCCGCCGTGTAGACGTCGGCCGTCGCCGACGCCGCGGTGTCCCAGCCGAAGGATTCCGCGTGCCGGGCCGCCGCCGCGCCCATGCGTCCCGCCAGGTCCTTGTCCGCCAGCAGGCGGTGCAGCGCCTGCGCGTAGTCGGCGGGGTCGTGGCCGGGGATCAGGAGGCCGGTGACCTCGTCGCGTACGGCGACCGGAAGGCCGCCGACCTCCGCCGCGATCACCGGTGTGCCGGTGGCCTGCGCCTCGATGGCGACGAGGCCGAAGGACTCGCTGTAGGAGGGCATGACCAACGTGGACGCGGCCCGGAACCAGTCCGCGAGGGTGTCCTGGCCGACCGGCGGGTGGAAGTGGACGACGTCCGCGATGCCCAGGCGCGCGGCCAGTTTCTGGAGGCCTTCGGGCTTGGCGAGGCCGCTGCCCGAGGGGCCGCCGACGATGGGGACGTAGAGCTTGGAGCGCAGCGAGGGCTTGCGGTCCAGGAGCAGCGCCACCGCGCGCAGCAGGATGTCGGGGGCCTTCAGGGGCTGGATGCGGCCCGCGAAGAGGGGGACGAAGGCGCCCTGCGGCACTCCGAGGCGGGCGCGCGCGGGTGCGCGGCCGTCCAGGGGCCGGAAGCGGTCCAGATTCACGCCGGGGTGGACGACCGCGACCTTCGCCGGGTCCGCGTCGTAGAACCGGACGAGTTCGTCCGCCTCCTCCGCGGTGTTCGCGATCAGGCGGTCCGCCGCGTCGACGATCTGGGTCTCGCCGATGACGCGGGATGCGGGCTCGGGCGTGTCGCCGTCGGCGAGAGCCGCGTTCTTGACCTTGGCCATGGTGTGCATGGCGTGCACCAGGGGGACACCCCAGCGTTCGGCGGCGAGCCAGCCGACGTGGCCGGAGAGCCAGTAGTGGGAGTGCACGAGGTCGTAGTAGCCGGGCCGGTGACGCGCCCACGCCTGCATCACGCCGTGGGTGAAGGCACAGAGCTGGCCGGGCAGCTCCTCCTTGGCGAGCCCTTCGTAGGGGCCGGCGTCGACGTGGCGTACGAGCACCCCGGGGGCGAGTTCGACGCGGGGCGCCAGCCCGCCGGTGGTGGCCCGGGTGAAGATCTCGACCTCGATGTTGATCGCGGCGAGCCGCTTGGCGAGCTCCACGATGTAGACGTTCATACCGCCCGCGTCGCCCGTCCCGGGCTGGTGCAGCGGTGAGGTGTGGACGCTGAGCATCGCGATCCGGCGCGGCTTGCGCTGGGCGCCGGGGAATCGGATGCGCGGGGTCACCAGGCTGCTGCCGAGGCGGGAGACGTACTGGCTCACGTCGGTTGTCCTCCTCGATCCGGGCACGGCAAACAGCGGGCACCCAGCCCTGCCAGCCAGCTACAACAGCGGACTCTTCTCTTCCATTTCCCGCCTCCCCCTGCTTTGCCAAATCATTACCGTCACTTCGGCGCGTATACCCTCGCTGGCATGACCCGTCCCGTCGGCACCGCGACCCGCGGGACGACCAACCCCAACCGGCTGCGCCGGATGGACCGCTGGATCGCGGCCACCCACGGCGCCGCTCTGCGCCGCAGCGAGCGGCCCGTTGCCGTCGACCTCGGATACGGCGCGGCCCCCTGGACCGCCGTCGAGCTGCTCCAGCGGCTGCGTACGGCCGACCCCCGCTGCGAGGTCGTCGGTATCGAGATCGATCCGGCGCGGGTCGCGGCGGCGAAGCCGTACGAGCGCGAGGGGCTCACATTCCGGCACGGCGGCTTCGAGGTGCCGGCGGACCGGCCGCCCGCCCTGATCCGCGCGGCGAACGTGCTGCGCCAGTACGACGAGGGCGAGGTCGCCGCCGTCTGGGCCCGGCTGTGCGCGCGCCTCGCGCCCGGCGGTCTGCTCGTCGAGGGCACCTGCGACGAGATCGGACGGCGCCACGTGTGGGTGGCGCTCGGCCCGGAAGGGCCGCGAACGGTCACCTTCGCGGCCCGGCTGGCCTCCCTGGAGCGCCCCTCGGACCTGGCGGAACGGCTCCCCAAGGCCCTGATCCACCGCAATGTGCCGGGCGAGCCGGTCCACGCCTTTCTGCGCGACTTCGACCGCGCCTGGGCGGCCGCCGCTCCGTACGCCTCGCTCGGGGCGCGGCAGCGCTGGGTCAGGGCGGTGGGTGAACTGGCGGCCGACTGGCCGCTGTCGGAGGACCGGCGGCGGCGGCGGCAGGGGGAAGTCACGGTGAACTGGACGGCACTGGCACCCAATTCCGGGTGAAACCTGCGCCCGCGGGGAACGTGCGCCCCTGATCGTTCGTCCCTGTGAAGTGGGTGTGATCTCCCGAATGGCTCTGTCGCTTTGACGGAGGCCGTGGCACCATCGCGACATCACGCACCAAGTTACTGACGGTAAATCAGGTTTCCTGGCCTACGCCCGGGTTACGGAGGGGAAGTCGTGAACCGACGCCACTGTGCCACTGCCGCGATCACTCTGGTCTGCGCTCTGACCGTGCTGGCGTCATCGGGACAGGCTTTCGCCGCCACCGCCGCGCCCGAGCCGCCGCCCTCCACCAGCACGCCGGCCGTTTTGAAGAAGACGCTGGAGCAGGTCCGCCTCGAACTCGACAGCCTCTACCGGCAGGCGGCGTCCGCGGCGGACGCGTACAAACTCGCCGAGGAGAAGGCCGAGAAGCAGTCGGCCGAGATCGTCAGGCTGGCTCAGGAGACCGTCAAGGTCCAGGCACGCGTCGACGACCTCAAGAGCCGTGCCGGCGCGGCCGCCCGCGCGCAGTACCAGGGCGGCGGGCTGCCGCCCGAGGCGCAGTTGGTGCTCACGGACGACCCGGGCCTCTTCCTCGACGGCATGGGCCGGATCCGGCAGAGCCAGAAGGCGACCAAGGACCTCCTCGGCGAACTGACCCGGGCGCAGGCCGATTTGGCCGCGTACTCGAAGGACGCCAGCGCCCACTGGAAGACGCTGGAGGCGCACCGCGTCAAGCAGGCCGCCGCCAAGAAGAAGATCGACGGCAAGATCGCGGCGGCGAAGAAGATAGAGGACCTGCTGGAGAAGGAGGAGCGCGCGCGCCTTCTCGAGCTGGAACGGCAGGCGGAGTACAAGGCGCAGACCACCTGGCTGAGTTCGGGCGTGCTCAAGGGAATCGGCGGCGCGGCGACCGCACAGGGCAAGAAGGCGGTGCGGTTCGCCACCGCCCAGATCGGCAAGCCCTACGTCTGGGGCGCCGAGGGCCCGGGTTCGTTCGACTGCTCGGGACTCACCTCGCAGGCCTGGTCGGCGGCCGGCCGCGGCATCCCGCGCACTTCGCAGGAGCAGTGGCGGCTGCTGCCGCGGATCGACATCAAGGACATGCGGCCCGGCGACCTGATCATCTACCACGCCGACGCCAGCCATGTCGGGATGTACATCGGCGACGGCGCGATCGTGCACGCCCCGCGCCCCGGGCGGAATGTGACCCTTGCGGGGGCGGGTTCGATGATGATTCTCGGAGTCGTACGCCCCGACAAGTGAGTACGTGACCTGCGCCACCACCGGGCCCCATGGGGCCAACAGGCCTGTCGATCATGCCCAGGGCGTGATGTTCGTCATGGCCCAGGCGTCAACTACCTCCCCATGCGCGGCATATGCCACCGGCTCTATGTCCTTCGCCATTCCGCTACGGCCGGGGCTACCGCTATGGTCCCCGTCGGGCGGGACGTCGATCGTCGTCCTGCCGCGCCCTCGGGGGGAGGGAAGGAAACCGAGTCAATGCCCGTACCCGTACCGCGACAGAGGAACGTCCCCGTCGCGGAGACCGCGCACGGCGGCGCCGCCGGCGGCGCCGGAGCCGTCGGCAGCCGCGCCGACGGCGGCCTCGGCGGCTCCACAGGCGTACCCGGTGGCGGCAGCGGCGTCAGCGGCGGCGACCTCACGCTCCTGGTGATCGAGGACGACCCTGCGGGCTCCTTCTCCGTACCCGAGCTGCCCGACACGGCCGGCGCCCGCGTCAAGGTCCGCAGCGCGCGCAACCTCACCGAGGCCGCACGCCTGCTCACCGACGACGTCCACTGCATCCTGGTCGACCTCGCCCTGCCCGGCACCGGCGACGAGCCGCTGTCGCCGCTCAAGCACGTCCTGCGGCTCGCGCCGCGCCACGCGGTCCTCGCCCTGACGACATCGGGCGACGCCCAGCGCGCGGCCGAGGCCGTGCAGCTGGGTGCCCAGGACCATCTCTTCCGCGACGAACTCGACGCCCGGCTGCTCAGCCGGGCCGTGCGGTACGCGGTGGAGCGCAAGCGCGCCGACACCGCCCAGACGAAGCTCGCCGAGTCCCGGCTGCGCGCGCAGGAGAACGCCCGGCTGGAGCGCGGCCTGTTGCCCACTCCCCTGCTGGAGGGCTCGAACCTGCGGTTCGCCGCCCGCTACCGCCCCGGCCGTTCCCGGGCGCTGCTCGGCGGTGACTTCTACGACACCGTCCGCACCCCGGACGGCACGGTCCACGCCATGATCGGCGACGTCTGCGGGCACGGCCCGGACGAGGCGGCGCTCGGTGTGGAGCTGCGCATCGCCTGGCGTGCGCTGACCTTCGCGGGTCTGTGCGGGGACGAGCTGCTCTCGACCATGCAGCAGGTGCTGGAGCACGAGCGGGAGAGCGACGAGATCTTCGCGACGCTGTGCACGGTCGACATCGCCCCCGACGGCCGGCGGGCCGGACTGTGCCTGGCGGGCCATCCGTCCCCGCTGATCGCCCGCAAGGGCAAGGCCGCGCAGCTGCTGCCGTACGAGAACGGCGGCCCGGCGCTCGGTCTGCTGCCGCGTGCCCGCTGGCCGCGCCGCCAGGTGGAGCTGGGCGGCGCATGGAGCCTGATGATGTACACGGACGGGCTGATCGAGGGCCGTGCCGGGCCGGGCGAGAAACAGCGCCTCGGCCAGGAGGGCATGCTCGACATGATCAACCGGCAGCTGGGCGAGGGGCTCGAGGGCGAGGCGCTGCTGGAGTCGGCGGTGTCGGAGGTGCGCGACCTGAACGGCGGCGACCTCACGGACGATGTGGCGGTACTGCTGCTGAGCAGGGACCGGCAGACGGCCTGAGCCGTCGCGCGGCGGGGCTGCGACGGCTCTGGCTGCGCCGCGCGCTACCTTCCGCCGTTGTACGGGCCGTACGGGCCGTCGCTGCTGGAGCCGCCCTTCCGGCCGCCGCCGGACACCTGCGCGAGCGCGGGACGCACGTCGACGAAGAAGACGATGCTGGCGATCAGTCCGGCGATCGACAGGAACAGCACGGACACGAACAGGTTCACCGCGACCGTGATGCCCAGGATGATCAGCCAGAAGTTCTTCGTCTGCTTGTCGGCGGCGGTGTAGGCGTCCTTGCGGGCCAGCGCCGCCATGATCAGAGCGGTCACCGAGGTGACCAGGAAGACCAGGTCCAGCACCAGCCAGAGTGTGAAGTCGAATCCCGCGCGCAACATGGAGTACCGCCTCGTGAGTCGTTAGGAGCGCCTCGCCGCCAAAGCTATCGGGAGAACGGGCCGGACACCTCAATGGTGCCCGGCCCGTTTTTCTCCGTACGCCGTTACCGGCGCTGTCCTACTTGGCCGGCGGCGTGGCCGTCTTCTTCGGCGCGGGCTTGCGCGGGCCGCTCTTCTTGGCGGCCGGGGCCGGCGGAGCGGCCGCGGCGACCGGGGTGGGCTTCGCCCCGGCCGGCTTCGCGGCCTTCGGCTCCGGGTCGGGCTCGACGGCGACGGCGATCTCGTTGATCTCCTCGGCCGCCTCGCCGCGCCAGGTCTTCACGGTCTGCTCGCCGTGCTCGGCGACCTTCTCGTACGCCTCGCGGGCCTTGACGGCGTACTCGGCGGCGACGCCGACGCTGCGCAGGGCCAGGTCCTGGGCGTTCTCGCCCAGCTTCTTCAGGTCGGCGTCGAAGGTGCCGAGCACCTCGGTGACCTTGGCCTGGACGGTCGCCTGGGCCTCCTTGGCCTGGACGGAGACCTTCTCCTGGACAGCCTTGGGGTCGGTGTTGCGCACGGCCTCGATGCGGCTCGGCGCCTCGGCGCGGAGCTGCTCGAGCAGCGCGGGGACCTTCTTCGCCTGCTGGACGGCGAGGTCGGCCGTGCCGGCCGCGAAGTAGAGGGGGGTCGGGTCGGTGAGGGTCTTGCGCAGGTCATCGGTGATGGCCATGACTGTGGTCCTCCCGGAACGCAGATCAGTGTGAGGGTGGGTCGGCAACACTGCCGTCGGCCGTGCGGGGCCCTTCAACGTCGGTGTCCTCCGTGACCGCGCCGTCCTCGGTCTCGAATCCGTTCTCCTTGCGGAAGGACTCGTAGATCTGGAGCAGTACGGCCTTCTGGCGTTCGTTGATCGAGGGGTCGGCCAGGATGACGGCACGCGTCTCCAGCTCATCCCGATCCCGCTCATCGAGAATCCCGGCCCGCACGTACAGCGTCTCGGCGGAGATCCGCAGGGCCTTGGCGACCTGCTGCAGCACCTCCGCGCTCGGCTTGCGCAGCCCGCGCTCGATCTGGCTCAGATACGGATTGGACACCCCGGCGGCATCGGCGAGCTGCCGCAGGGAGAGCTGCGCCGTGCGCCGCTGCTCCCGCAGGTACTCACCGAGACTGCCGACGTTGAGTGATGCCATGTACTCGATGGTGCACAATCGTGCTAACTATTGCAAGCAACTGCTTGCAATAGTGTTCCACGCAACACCCGTACGGCCCTGGGGGCCGTCTACCCGGCGACGGGCGACTCGCACTCCGAGCCTGCCAGAGGTCGCGGGAGATCCGGCGGTGCACGCTCGGAAAACACCGCGGACCGTACGATTTCGGCCGCTCCCCCGGCCACCCGCCGCCCGGGGTGCGGCCTGCCCGGCCCCCCGTCCCGATAACCCCGTGCCCTCCGCCACCCGCCCTGCCACCATGGTCCGGTTCACGCCGCCGGGTCGGCGCCCTCGGCACCGATTCCCCGAAAGGACCCACCGTGACCGACGACCGCATCGACCCGCCCATGCGGGGGGACGAGCGCGAGACGCTGCGCGCCTACCTCGACTACCACCGGGCGACCCTCGCCCTGAAGACCGAGGGACTCACCGACGACGAGCTGCGCCGCCGGTCGATGCCGCCGTCGACGCTCACCCTGCTCGGGCTGGTGCGGCACATGGCGGAGGTGGAACGCACCTGGTTCCGCCGGGTGATCAACGGCGAGGACATTCCGCTCGTCTGGTCGGACGAGGGCGACTACCAGGTGGCGTACGACGCGAGCGGGTCCACCGGCGCGGAGGCGTTCGCGGCCTGGCAGACCGAGATCGACCACGCGCGCCGGATCGAGAAGGAGGCCGCGTCCCTCGATGTGACCGGCTACCAGCCGCGGTGGGGCGAGGACGTCTCGCTGCGGCTGGTGATGCTGCATCTGATCCACGAGTACGCGCGGCACAACGGCCACGCCGACTTCCTCCGCGAGGGAATCGACGGAACGGTCGGCGCCTGACCGCGCCACCGGTCCCTATGGGCCGAGTTCCCCCGGCAGCGGGCGGGCGTGCAGGACGTCGAGCCGGGACACGGCCCGGGTGAGGACGACATACAGGCGGTGCAGGCCGCGGGCCTCCGCCCCGGCGATGGCGGCGGGCTCGGCGACGATGACATGGTCGTACTCCAGGCCCTTGGCCACCGCCGCGGGCAGCACGGTGACCCGGGTGTCCGCCGCGAGGTCGCCCGCGGCCGCGATCGCGATGCCCTCCCCGGCGAGGGCGGCCCGCAGCCGGTGGGTGTCCGGCTCGTCCGCGATCACTCCGACCGAGCCCTCGTGCTCCAACGCCGCCCGTACGGCCGTGACCGTCGCGGCCACCACGTCGCTGACCCCGCGGACCGTCAAGGCGCCGTCGCCCCGCAGCGAACGTGCGGGCGGCACATCGACCCCGAGCGAGGGAACCAGCCGGTTCGCGAAGGCCACGATCGCCGCCGGGACACGGAACCCTTCCGTCAGCGGGACCACGGCGGCGTCCTCCTTGCCGAGATGGGCCAGTTGCTCGGGCCAGCTGCGCGCCGACCACGGTGTGGTGCCCTGGGCCAGGTCGCCGAGCACGGTCAGCGATCCGAACCCGATGCGCCGCGCGACGGCCCGGCACTGCATGGGCGACAGGTCCTGCGCCTCGTCGACGACGATGTGGCCGTAGCCCTCCGGGCGTTCGATCAGCCCGGCGAGTTCGTCGAGGAGCACCAGATCGGCCGCGGTCCACCGCGCTGATCTGCACGAGCGCGGCGGCCTGGCCCACCTGACCGCGTCCTGCTCCGCGCCGGTGAGGAGCGGATCCGCGGGGTCGGTCAGCAGACCGGTGAGGACCTCCTCCGGCTGCGTCCGCGGCCAGACGGCGTCGACGAAGGCGGACACCGGGCGGGAACGGCTGATCCGCTGCACCCAGGTGTTTCCCATCGGCCCGGCGCGCCGCTCCGCCTGGAGCAGGATCGCGCGGACGGCGCGGGTACGGACGCGCTCCCGTCCCACGGCGTACGGCGGTGCCTCGGCCCTCACCTCGTCGACGATGCGTTGCAGTTCGGCGAGCGGGACGCGCCAGCGGTACGAGCCGTCGGGCACGACGACCGGCCCCGTGGGCGGCAACACCCTTGCGTACAGGGCCCGGTGCAGCACCTCGGCCATCCGGACGTCGTGCTTGACCGCCGCGGCGGCCGCGCTGTCCTGCGCGCGTACCGCGTGACGGGCGATCTCGTCGTCCACGGTCGACTGCCGGACACCGGTCTCGCCGAGCGCGGGCAGGACGGCCGAAATATAGGAGAGGAAGGTGCGGTTGGGCCCGAGGATCAGCAGCCCGCCACGCCGGATGCGCTGCGGAAAGGTGTAGAGGAGATAGGCGGCCCGGTGCAGTCCGACGGCGGTCTTGCCGGTGCCCGGAGCGCCCTGCACGCACAGCGAATCGGCGAGACCGGACCGTACGAGGTCGTCCTGCTCGGGCTGGATGGTGGCGGCGATGTCCCGCATGGGGCCGACGCGGGGGCGCTCGATCTCGTCGGCCACGATGGCGCTCGTACGGCTGGTACGGGAGGGGCCGGGCGCGGGGTCGTCGGTGGCGGGGCCGGAGGGCCGCGCGAGGCGTTCGTCCTCCAGACCGGTCAGATCCGCCGAGTCGCCCTTGCTCAGGGGCGCCCAGCCGAACCGGCGGCGCACGGCGACGCCTTGCGGATCGCGAGGGCCCGCCTGGTAGAAGGCGCGGGAGACGGGCGCGCGCCAGTCGACGACGAGCGGTGGCGCGGAGGGATGTTCGGTGATCCGGCGGCGGCCGATGTGATAGCTCTGCCCGCGGTGTTCGCCGGCGGTCGCCTCCGGTCCGAAGTCGAGGCGGCCGAAGAAGAGCGGGCTGTCCGGCTCCTCGCTCAACGCCTTGGCGCGGCTGCGCAGTTCGTAGCCCAGAACTTCGGCGTCGGCGCCCGAGGCGAAGGCGTTCTCGCCGTCGACGACGTCCTGGGCCGCACCGTCGACCATGCCGGTCAGGGCTGCGCGGCAGGCGTCGTGGAACGTGCGTTCCTGGGTGAGGGCATGGCTGAGTGCGTCGTCGGGTGCCGTCATTCCATCGAGAATAACGTAACCGAGTTACATTTTTAACCGAGACTCATTCGGGCGGCCGCCCAGTCTGCTCGGCCTGACCGATCTGCCCGACCTGACCGACCTGACCGAGACCGTTGCGCAGCTGGGCGAAGGCCAGCCGCGCCGCATCCACTGCGGACGGACGCACGTCCTCAGCGCTCTCACCTGCGGCGATCCGGCGCCAGTTCTCCTCGGCGAGGATGCGGATGACGGCGATGATCTGCCCGGCGGCGAGCCTGGCGGCCACCGGGGCGCCGACACCGTCCGCGACCCCCGCCCGCGGTTCTCCGCCGTCGAGCGCCGCCGCCAGCGCCTCCTCGGACCGCGCCTGGTACGCGTAGAGCCGGGCCACCAGGCTGGGCGTGCCGTACAGCAGCCGGTGGAAGGCGAGCACCTGCGGGACGTCGCTGAGCCCGGTCACGGGGTCGCCGCGGTCGAGGCCGTCGAGGAAGTGCTCCAGCAGGGCGTCCAGCGCCGAGACCCCCGGCTCCCGTGCGGCCACCACGCGGGCCGCCTCGTCCTCGTGGTCGGCGAACCGGTGGAGCGCCAGGTCCTCCTTGGCGGGGAAGTAGCGGAAGAGCGTGGGCTTGGAGACGTCGGCCGCCGCGGCGATCTCGGCGACGGAGACCGCTTCGAAGCCCTTCTCCAGGAAGAGCGCGATCGCGGCGTCCGAGATCGCGCGGTACGTCTGCTGCTTCTTGCGCTCCCGCAGGCCCGTCCCACCGCTCATGGACCCGAGCCTACGCACCGTCCCGCGCGGCCGCGGCGATCACCCCGCCGCGCACGGGCCCGCTCCGCCCCGCCTGCGGATCAGGGCCTCCACACCGTCCAGGATCGTCTCCAGCCCGAAGGCGAAGTCGGACCCCGGCTCGTCCGGCTCGAACATCGCCGCGGACTCCATCAGCTTCGCCACCGACGGATAGCGGGCCGGATCCGCCAGTCGCTTCACGGTGTTGGCCCAGCCGCGCATGGCCTCCTGCGGACCGGCGCCGCTCCTGGCGACCGCCGCCGCCAGATCCGCCATCAGCAGCGCCTCGTTCCGCACGAAGCCGCCGACCAGCATGATCACCGAGATCTTGTCGCCCTCGTCCAGGCCCGTGCCCTCCAGCGCCGCGAGGCCCTGGTCCCACCAGGCAACCGAGTTGGGCGTGGCCGGCGGGCCGGAGATGGGGATGCGCAGGGCCCACAGATTGCGGTGGAAGACCTCGCGCTGCGCGCTCGCCCAGGCCGCCGTCGCCTCCCGCCAGTCCGCGTCCGGGCCGGGCGGCTCGGGGGGCATGCCGACGACCGCCTCCTGCATCAGGATGTAGAGCTCGTCCTTGGCCGCGACGTACCGGTACAGGGACATCGTCGAGACGCCCAGCTCCTTGGCGACCCGCCCCATCGACACGGCGCCGAGCCCCTCCGCCGCCGCGAGGGCGACCGCGGCCGCGACGATCCGTTCGAGGCTGAGACCGGGTTTCGGCCCTTTCGCCGGGCGGTCCCGCAGGCCCCATGCCGCCTCGATGCTGGCCGGCAGCCCGGTACCGCCGCTGTCGCCGCTGGTGTCCGTCATCGCTCTCCGCCTCGCTGCCCCGTTCCGCCTTGACGCACATCCTAGTAATGCGTAACCCTTACACAGTATCGCGTATGGCATACGCATAAGAGGGGGAGCCCGTCATGAACCAGTCAGCCGCCGTCGAGGCCACCGGTCTCGTCAAGGCGTACGGGAAGGTCGGCGTGCTCCACGGCATCGATCTGCGGGTCGAGGCGGGCAGCGTCTTCGCGCTGCTCGGCCCGAACGGCGCGGGCAAGACCACCGCCGTCCGTATCCTCGCCACCCTCACCACCGCCGACGCGGGACACGCGCGCGTCGCCGGGTACGACATCGTCCGCGAGCGGACGCAGGTGCGCCGGTCCATCAGCCTGACCGGCCAGTTCGCGGCGATCGACGAGAAGCAGACGGGCGAGGAGAACCTCCGCATGATGGGCCGTCTGAGCGGGCTGTCCCGCCCGGCCGCCACGCAGCGGGCCGCCGAACTCCTCGAACGGTTCGGCCTCACGGACGCCGCCCGCCGCCGTACCGTCACCTACTCCGGGGGGATGCGCCGCC
This sequence comes from Streptomyces sp. CA-251247, assembly GCF_050952975.1. Lineage (NCBI taxonomy): Bacteria > Bacillati > Actinomycetota > Actinomycetes > Kitasatosporales > Streptomycetaceae > Streptomyces > Streptomyces sp. CA-251247. The sequence goes on from NZ_CP191861.1 coordinate 3,826,683, forward strand.
GCCTCGACCTCGCCGCCGGGCTCGTCGGCCGGCCCGAAGTGGTCTTCCTCGACGAGCCGACGACCGGCCTCGACCCGCGCAGCCGCGCCGAGTTGTGGCAGGTGGTGCGCGAACTGTCCGCCGGGGGCGCGACGGTGTTCCTGACCACGCAGTACCTGGAGGAGGCCGACCGGCTCGCGGACCGTATCGCGCTCGTCGACGGCGGCAGGCTCGTCGCCGAGGGCACGGCCGACGAACTCAAGGCCAGGGTCGCGGGCCACCGCCTCGACCTCGTCCTCACCGACGCCGCGGCGTATCTGCGGATCGAGACCCACGCACCGGGCCGCTCCGTGCACCGCTCCCCCGAGACCCTCACCGTCGGATTCCCGACGGACGGCACGGCGGCGGAGGTCCGCGCCCTGCTGGACGAACTCGACCCGCAGCGGCGCGACATCGTCCGCTTCTCGGTCCGCCAGGCCACGCTCGACGACGTCTTCCTCACCCTGACCGGCAAGGAGCCCGCCCATGTCTGACGCCCTGAGCCGTACGGTGACGCCCGCGCTGACCGCCGCCATGACGATGTCCGGCCGCAGCATCCGCCTCAGCCGGCGCAACGTCGACGCCGTCATCACCTCGATGATGCTGCCGCTGATGATGATGGTGGTCTTCATCTACTTCTTCGGCGGAGCCATCGACACCGGGACGGCGTACGTGACGTACGTGGTGCCCGGGATCCTCGTCCTGTGCGCGGCCTTCGGCGCGTCGACCACCGCGGTGGGGGTGAGCGAGGACATGAAGGGCGGCATCATCGACCGCTTCCGCTCCCTGGACGTCGGCGGCACGGCGATCCTGACGGGTCATGTCGCCGCCAGCACCCTGCGCAACCTTCTCTCCACGGCCCTGGTCCTGGCGGTCGCCCTGCTGGTCGGCTTCCGCCCCTCGGCCTCCCCCGCGGCCTGGCTGGCGGCCGGCGGCATCCTGATCGCGTTCCTGATCGCGATCTCCTGGCTCGCGGCGGCGGTCGGCCTGCTGGCGAGAAGCCCGGAAGCGGCGGGCGGCTTCACCTTCTTCATGTCGTTCCTGCCCTACCCGAGCAGCGCGTTCGTCCCGATCGACACGATGCCGGGCTGGCTCCACTCGTTCGCGGACCACCAGCCGGTGACTCCGCTGATCGAGTCCCTGCGCGGCCTGCTGCTCTCCGAGCCGGTGGGCACGACGCCGTGGACGGCGCTGGCGTGGTGCGCGGGGATCATGGCGGTGGCGACGGGGGCGTCAGGGGTGCTGTTCCGGATGCGGACGCGGTGAGGACTCGAGCCAGTCAGCATAGGCGGCCATCACCCGGTGCAGCGAGGGGACACTCGTCAGCCCGAGTTGTTCCTGTGCCGCCGCGAGCACCCGCCTCACCTTTCGGGCCGCATCCGGCAGAGCCTGCTCATCCGCTTCCGATGCCGCCCTGATCTCCTCGGCAGTGCGGATGACATCCGTGATGACTGACTGCACCCTCTTGTATGCCATCAGGACCGGAAGATCGTGTCCCATGTGTGCGGAGCAGCCGGGCTTCGCGTACTCGACCGCTTCCCGCCACACTTCGCAGATCTGCTGCTCCTCCCTCTTCGTGTAGTGCATCAGGTGCAGGTGGGTCGCCAGGTCGTACAGCGGATCCCCGATCATGGCGAGCTCCCAGTCGATGAACCAGAGGTCGCCGCTGGGGTCGACGATCAGATTCTTGCGGTGGAGATCGCCGTGGAGGAGGACGAACGGGCGTCGTCCGAGACCGGAGGCGGACTCGGACAGCTCCGCCCATGCCTGTTCACGAACACCCAGCGTGCTGAGAAGCGTTCCGAATACTCCCGCATTGCGTCGGTACACCTCATGCTCGGTGAAGCGGATGAGCCCTCGGAGAAATCCGGCCGAGTCATCATCCGCCGAGTCACTGTCCACCGAGTCACCGTCCACCGAAGAAGACCCCGTCAGAGTGGGGACCCGCGGTATGTCGTCCAATTCATCGGGCTTGATGGCCGTCAATTCCCTGAACAGCCGGCCGAGTTGCGTGACATGCCGAGCCGCCAGGGAGCGCGGGGAAGTGGCGCCGCCCCCCAGGGTCCGGCCTTCGATGAACCCTTGCAGGAACACACCGTCCGCGATCTCGGCGCTCTCCGGGATACGCGAGACCCGGCCCTGCAGCGCAATGAGCAAGCGGTCCTCCGAGGCGAAGCAGCGCCGGTCGAACCAGAGCAGTCCCGGGCGCGGCACGCGCAACTTGCCCCGGAGGGAGTGGGCCGCCAGCGGGTTCTCGACCGGCAGACGAAAGGCGTACGCCTCATGGTGGTAGCCCTCCAGAGGGCCTTCCACATCCTGGCCGTCGCTGCTCAGCGCGGCTGCTCGCCGTCGGATTTCAGATGCCGCATCGACTGTCATGTAGCGCGCCCTCAGCGTTCCGCCCGGTTCAGGACTGAGTGAGGAAGTTACCTCCCCAGCAGACCCAGTGGTTGAAGGTTTGCTCCGAAGTCACTCACCCCAGTCCATGGAGGCCTCGGCATTCGACCAGTAGGACTCGAACTGCTCGCGCACTTTGTGGAAGTAGGCACTGTCCTGCCCTGTGCCGCCCGCCGTCGGCTTCCACGTGAAGGGTTCCGAGCTGCTCATCAGGTCACGGATCGCCATGGGCGGGCTGTCTCCGTGTTCGCGCACCTCGTTGCGGCGGACCTCATAGAGACTGGTGAGCGCGACCGAGTTGTTGAGGATGTAGTACTTCTGCTGCGGGAGCGTGGGTAGCGAGCGGATCTCCACCCGCACACTGGCGCCTCTCCGGTACTCCGCCACGGAGAGCAGAGAGTGCTCCAGCTGCCGCGCGTAGGTTCGGATGATTCCTCGCAGTCTCCGCAACGGGCGCTGGTCCGTCGGATCGCTGATCAACTCCGGAAGGCCGTGATCGACCACGAGACTCGGCAGCAGCACACGCGCTCTGATCGACTCGGGCACCGGGGCCTTCCCCGCCCTGATCCTCACCACCTGCTGAGCCACGATCTGGCTGAGATTCTCGGTGGTCAGGGACCAGACATCGAGGGACACGTCGGCGGCGGCGAACGCCTCGGCCACCCAGTCGTCGAGGGTCTGCGGAGTCGTGTGGCCCGCCACCACGCGAGGGCCTCTCCCCTTCCCGCCCTCATCGATCAGTCCCCACGCCCGCAGGATCTTCAGGGCGTGCTGGACGGTCACCAAGGAGACCTCGTACTGCTTCGCCAGCACCCGCTGCTTGGGGACCTGTTCGCCCGGCTCGATCCTGTTGTCGGTGATCTGCTCGCGGAGGTCCTCGGCTATGCGCAGGTACTTGTGCCGACCGGGAACGCCATGCTTCTCGCTCTCACGCCCCGTCAAAGCCATTCAAGAAAGCTACAACAGTCGTTCACCATGCGTCGTCAGTCCGCCATGAGCAGTCAACAAGACATGCCGAACGGTCACTTGGCAGACAGGCCGGGTGGCGTTGTGAGCTGCCGAGACCGCAGTGAGCGGGCGTACCTTCGGCCGCACGGGCAGAGCTCCCGAAGGGACGAAGTCATGCGCCATGCACTGCCGTCACTCCGCTCGGTGACGGGCCTCGAACGCCTCGATCAACGGACCGTAGGAGCCGATGTACACCAGCGGCTCGCGGCCCTTCAGACGCCGGAGCTTCTCGTCGTTCCGGACGTATCCGAGGAAGGGGACCCCGAGCGCACCGGCGGCTTCACGATCCGCGGGCGAGTCGCCGATCATCAGCGACTTCTCCGCCGTGAACCCCGTGGTCTCCAGCGCCCGGCGCAGACAGTGCGGATTCGGCTTGAGCAGGGCAGGATCCGCGGTGCGTCCGTGGACATGCCCGTCGAAGTACACCGAAAGGCCGTGGTCTTCGAGATACTGCGACGCTGCCCGCGGCGAGTTGTTGGTGGTGATGGCGAGTCGTACGCCTCCTGCGCTCAGCAGCTCCATCAGGCGCCCCGCGCCGACGGTCGGCTCAGCCGTCGACGTGGCCCGCAGCTCCTCTTCGGTGAGCAGCCGCTCGAGTTCCAGGACCAGCTCACTGCCGGGACGCTCCCGGCCTGCGACGCCCAGTACGGCGTGCGGGTCGTCGGCGGAGGCGGCGGGCACCGGCACGTCGTAACCGAACCGGTGCCGGCTCAGGGCACGCATCGCGGCAGCCACGTCCGCAGCCGGATGGCCGGAGAAGAGCCGGCACACCGGGCCGTCGAAGTCGAAGAGCACGCACTTGGCGGCCGAAAGGAGGTCGAGCGGACCGGTCACGTGCGGGTACCTCTCGTCGATCCGTCCGTTCGGGCAGAGAGTCGGCTGGTGTCTTCGCACCCCATCTTGCCCCCAATGAACAGGGAGAGCAGTGACGTTGGTACCGGATCCCGTGCGCCTCTCCACCCTCCCGGCCCCCGGCGCGAACCTCAAGGGCCTCCGAGCAGCTCAGCCGGCGAGGGTGATGTCCGAGGCGAGCGTGCCCCACAGGCCGTCGAACCAAGCCTGCGACTGGATCACGAAGGCTTCGTCCCGCGCCTCGCCGTCGCGGTCGAAGGCGAACAGCCACGAGTCGCTCCCCAGGGCGTCGTAGATCACGGTGGGGGTGTCATCGATCTGCTCCTCGCGCTTCTTCACGGTGTAGTACGCGAACAGCGCCTCGGAGCCGTTCAGCAGATAGAGCTTCACGGGCGGGGTGAAAGGCAGCGCCCGCAGAGTGACGTCGACGTCGATGCCCCGCGTCGTACGCAGCGCCCGGAGGCCGGAGCGCAGGACCCGGCCGTGGCTGTTGCGCAGCGACAGCCAGTGCTCGTGGACCTTCCTCTCGTCCGCCGCGTCCTCCGCGGCCCGGGGAAAGGCGATGTCCAGATCGCGCGAGGGCAGCAGCAGCCGGACGGTCACGCTCTCCGGGGTGACCTGACCCGAGCGCATCAGCTGCAACGGGTCGGCGAGCGCCAGATTCAGCGACTCGGCGGTGAGACAGATCGCGTCGATGGTCACGTGCGGGGCCTGGAACGCCTCCATCACGCGCGGTCGCAGCCCGGCCGCGGTCTGCTGCGGCTCCGCCGAAGGGTCCGCCTCGCGCGGCAGCGCAATGCGTGCCGGGGCGCCCCGGACGCCGGCGGTGAGCAGACCTGCCTCCCGCAGCAGTTCGAGCGCCTGCCGGATCACTCGACGCTCCACGCCGAATTCGTCGGCCAGGGTCTCCTGCGTGGGCATGCGCTCGCCGGCCCTGAGTCGGCCGACCCGGATGCGCTCGGTCAGGATGTCGGCCACTTCGCGGTGCGAGGGCTTGGTGCCATTGAGTGCACTGTGCTCGTGGGTCACGACAGAACGTTACAACTTAAGTCCATCTAACGGGAGTTACCCGCAACTTGTTTTCATCTTGCGGCCAAGTGGGGACAACTCAAGTGAAGTTGGTAACCAACTTGACCAACTTTCCGCAACTCGAAGATCGCGCGACCCCGCCCCCGTCCACCGTCGTACGGGTGCCGCGTGCGGACGACTCCGCACCTCTGCCGTTCCACTCCCCAGCCCGAGGAGGGATCGCCGTGCCCCTGATCGCCCTTTTTCTTGAGCAGTACGTGCAGCTGCGGTACGGCTTCGTGGCCGCCGTAGGGCTCGCTCTGCTGACCATCGGAGTCAAGGCCGAGAACGCCACCTGCGCCGGCATCGGCGGCATTCTCCTCGTCACCCCCGCCATCAGCGCCGGCAACTGACAGGCACAACACGCCGAGGCACCACCAGCGCACGACCGAGCGCCCCCGCCCATCCATCACCGCGCGAGCGGCCCAGCTGCCGCAGACCTCAGAAGACATCCGGGCACCACGCGCGCCTCGACGTACGGAACACTCCGTCCGCCACCCGCGCCGCTCCCGCCGTGTTCTTCTCCACCCGGCCGAGCGCCGTCAGCCGTACCGCCGACTCGTCACCCAGGTACAGCGTCCCCAACTCCGCGATGTCCAGGGTCAGATCCGGGGCGTCCGCCGACGGGGCGCAGGTCGCGCCTTCCGGGGACGCGTCCAGGCGGAAGCGGCCGCCCGCCAGGCCCATCCGGTCGTGGAGTTCCAGCACCAAAGTCCCCGAGCCCTCGTACGTACGCGCCTCCAGCGCCCGTACGACGTCCAGGATCCGCACCCACAGGAAGTCGGCATGCGTCAGGATCCGCGCCGCCCTCGGGTCCGGGAGGAGCAGAGGGAGCAGATCGTCCGGGGCGCGGCTGCCCGACTTCACCGTGGTGATCCAGTCGACCGAGCAGACGAAGTGCCACAGCGCGCGCTCCGCGGCCGGGGTGAGCGCCAGCAGTTCGCGCACCGACGCCGTGTTCAGCGGCTGCTTGGCGTCTCCCCAGTGGTCGTCCGCGCGGTAGGAGAGCAGGCCCTCGATCTCGCCGGACGCCGCGCGGTACGTGGCGTAGAACGGCTCCGTCCACGGGTCGCCCGGCGGCAGGGCCTGGCCCGTGTGGAGCTGCCACCAGCGCTCGTCGCGGCTCACGAAGCCCGGCTGCACCGCCGCGAGGCGCTGATGCAGTTCCGGACCGAGCTTGCGCACGTCGGTGCCGTCCACCAGATCGATCCGGCCGCCGTCGGACGGACCCGACCAGCGCGGGTCGATACCCGTGCGCGGGACGTCGACGGACCACTCGGTGAGCCAGGCGGCGGGCCCGAAGCCGTACCGGCCGTAGATCGGGTACTCCGCGGCGATCAGCGTCGACACCACGTCACCGCGTTCCTTGGCCTCCGCCAGGTCCGCGGTCATCATCCGGCTGAGCAGCCCGCGGCGTCGGTGGGTGGGGCTGACGGTGACGTTGGAGACGGCGTTCGCGGCCACCGTGCCGCCGCCGGGCACGGTCAGCTGCTGCTCGAAGGTGCGGTACGTCGCGACACAGCGGCCGTTGTCGAAGGAACCCCGCACCCGGCTGAGATCCGTGTGCGCACGGCGCAACGCGATCTCCTCGTCGGTGATCGCGGGCGGGCGCAGAAAGCCGGTGGCCAACGCGCGCAGCCAGTCGGGGTATTCGGACTCGGTCGCGATGCGGGTGTCGACGGTCATCCACCCACGCTAAGCACGCGGCCGTCAGAAAGTCGCGCGAATTTCCCCGACCTCGGCCCCGCCGCCGAGCAGCGGCATCCGGCCGATCCTCGCCACCACCGGCGCGTCCACGCCCATCAGGCGCAGCGCCCTGGCCAGCACGGGCCCGAGCGCGCGGCTCCCGCCGTCGTCGACCTTGAAGGCCAGCGCTCGGCCGTCGTCCAGCGCCACCGCCTGCACGGCCTCGGCGCCCATCTTGGACAGCGCGCCCGGCACCTCCTGCATCAGCCAGGTGTCGGCCCTGCGGGTGCCCGCCACGTACTCCGGGTGCGCGCGCATCGCGTCGGCGACCCGTCGTTCGGCCGTGCCGGCGCCGGCGAGCACGAACGAGCGGAAGGACCGGGCGAGCCCGGTGAGGCTGATCGCCATCAGCGGCGCTCCACAGCCGTCGGTGCCCACCGCACCCACCTGCTCGCCGGAGGCGTCCTCGACGACCTCGTGCACCAACTGCTGGAGCGGATGCGCCGGGTCGAGGTAGGTCGTACGGTCCCAGCCGGCCCGGGCGCAGGCGGCGAGCATCGCGGCGTGCTTTCCGGAGCAGTTCATGGTGACCCGGTCGCGCACGTGTCCGGTGGCGAGGTACGTCTCGGCCTCGGCGGGGTCCAGCGGCAGGTCGGGCGGCGTCTGGAGCTCGTCCGCGGTCAGGCCGTGCTCGGCGAGCATCTTCCGTACGAGGTCGAGGTGAAAGCTTTCTCCTGAGTGACTCGCGGCCGCCAGCGCCAGCCGCTCCCCGGAGAGGTCGAGCCCGGCCCGCAGGACGGCCGCGGCCTGCATCGGCTTGTTGCTGGAGCGCGGGAAGACGGGGGTCGCCGGGTCACCGAGCGCGAACTCCACGCTGCCGTCGGCCGCGAGGACGACGAGAGACCCGCGGTGATGGCCCTCGACAAAGCCGGAACGTACGACTTCGGCGAGGACCGGCGGTATGGCGGTGCTGGCGGGGGTGGAGCTCATCGTCGGCCTTCCGGGGCGGGAACCCGCTCCCGGCAGGGTCGCCTCAGGTGAGCAGGTCGTCTACTTGCGCTTCGCCCTCACGGTACCTGCGGGCGATCTCGGCACTGCAATCGTCCGCGGTGCGCTGCAGCAGCTGTCGGCGGCGCGACACCTGCTGTTCATAGCGGATCAGCTGTCCCATTCCCGCGTGCAGCTCTTCGTCCGTCCGGGCGTCGAGGTCGGAGAGCTCCACATCGGAGAGCATGTCGGCGGCGAGCCGCCGGTACTCCTCGCCGTGCGGCGTCGAGAGCGTGACATGGCGGGCGGAGGAGCGGTGCCGGGACGGGGTGTCGGCGAGGATCTCCGACAGCCGGTCCAAGACCGGGGTCTCCGGGTCCGTACGCCGCGCGAGCTCCGCCCGCAGGATGTCGATCCGGCCCTGGAGCAGCCGCCGTACGTAGCTGAGGTCCGCCTCGTCGCGCTGGGCGTCACGGCGCAGCACGCGCAGCTCGGGCAGGCGCAAGGCGGGAAGGTCGTACTGCGGCGGCTCCGGCAGGGCGTCCGCGGTGCGCTGCTGGGGCGGGCGGGCGGCACGGGCCGCCGCCGGTGGGAATGCGGGAATCGAAACGGGACCTGCCGTCTGCCCGGCGCCAGATGTGCTCATGTGCGTATGTCCGTCCCCTCGACCGGTGCATGGGGTCTCCGCAGGCCCGGAAGGGCCGGGGGGATGCACCGCCTCATGGCATCGTGCCACTCCCGAACCGTCCGACGCAGGCGCTCTGCACCCGTTCAGCCCCAGATAGGTTGGTCTGTATGCGTGCAGTGGTGCAGAGGGTCGACGGCGCGAGCGTCGACGTGACGGAGGAGTCCGGCTCCGAGACGGTCGGCGAGATCATCGGCGAAGGCCTGTGTGTGCTGGTGGGAGTCACCCACGAGGACACCGCGGAGAAGGCGGCGCAGCTCGCCCGCAAGCTCTGGTCGCTGCGGATCCTGGAGGGGGAGAAGTCCTGCTCGGACGTGAATGCGCCCTTGCTGGTGATTTCGCAGTTCACTCTCTACGGGGACGCCCGGAAGGGCCGCCGCCCCACCTGGAACGCAGCGGCGCCGGGGCCGGTGGCCGAGCCGCTGGTGGACGAGGTGGTGGCGCAGCTGCGGGCACTGGGGGCGACGGTGCAGACGGGCCGGTTCGGGGCGAGCATGCGGGTCTCGCTCACCAATCACGGCCCGTTCACCGTACTGATCGAGATCTGACCGGCCGGCGGACGCCCCGGGCACGCGAGCCCGGCAGGATCCGAAGGACGGACCTACGGCTCGACGACCGTCTCCTGCGCGGCCGCCGTGTCGCCCGCCAGCAGTTCCGCGTCCACCGGCACATTGCGCTTCACCAGCGCCAGCGCGATCGGGCCGAGCTCGTGGTGGCGGGCGGAGGTGGTGATGAACCCGAGCTTGCGGCCCTCCTCGCCGTCGGCCGCGAGCCGGATCGGGGTGCCGGGGCCGGGCAGATGGACCTCGCTGCCGTCCAGGTGCAGGAAGACCAGCCGACGCGGCGGCTTCCCCAGGTTGTGGACGCGCGCCACGGTCTCCTGACCGCGGTAGCAGCCCTTCTGGAGGTGGACCGCGGAGCCGATCCAGCCCAGCTCGTGCGGGATGGTGCGGTGGTCGGTCTCGAAGCCGACGCGCGGGCGGTGGGTCTCCACGCGCAGGGCCTCGTAGGCCAGGATCCCGGCAAGAGGGCCGTTCGCGTCGGCGTACGTCTCCAGGTCGGCGCGCGGCAGGAACAGATCGCGGCCGTGCGGGGTCTCGCGGACGACCACTCCGCGGGGGACCTCGGCGATGGAGCCGGCGGGCAGATGCACCACCGCGACATCGGCGGTGCGCTCGGCGACCTCGACCCGGTAGAAGAACTTCATCGACTCCAGGTAGGCGATGAGCGCTTCCTCGGTGCCCGGCTCGACATGCATCCACGCCGTCTCGCCGTCGTCGACGAGGTACAGCGCGTGCTCGATGTGGCCGTGGGCGGAGAGGATCAGCGCCTCGGTGGCCTGGCCCACCGGAAGATCGCTCACATGCTGCGTGAGCAGCAGATGCAGCCAGCTCAGCCGGTCGTCGCCGGTGACGGCGACGACACCGCGGTGGGAGAGGTCGACGAGACCCCGGCCGTCCGCGAGGGCACGCTGCTCACGGAACAGGTCGCCGTAGTGCGCGGCGACCCCTTCGTCGTGTCCCTCGGCGGGGACGGCGCCGGGCCGGGACAGCAGAGGGCTGGCTGTACGTGAATGTTGCAGCATGCGCCCCAGCCTACGACTCGGTGGCCGAAGCCTCGGCCGAGCACTTCTCGCAGCGGCCGAAGATCGCGAAGTGCTTCATGTCGGTCTCGAACCCGAAGGTCTCGCGCAGCTTCGCCGTGAACTCGGAGGCGACCGAGACGTCCGCCTCGATCACGGTCGTGCAGTCGCGGCACACCAGATGGATGTGGTGGTGCCGGTCGGCGAGGTGATAGGTCGGAGCGCCGTGGCCGAGATGGGCGTGCGAGACCAGGTGCAGCTCCTCCAGGAGCTCCAGGGTCCGGTAGACGGTGGAGATGTTCACGCCGGACGCGGTCTTGCGCACCTCGGCGAGGATGTCGTCGGGCGTCGCGTGCTCCAGGGAGTCGACGGCCTCCAGGACAAGCTGACGCTGTGGGGTCAGCCGGTAGCCACGCTGCCGCAGATCGCTCTTCCAGTCGATGCTCACCACGGGACCCAGTGTAGGTCCGCCGCGGGGCGTCGGACGGGTGTACGGGCGGGCGTCTCGGCCGGCGGCCCCTCCGAGCGGAGCGGCGGCCCGTCCGGGCGGGCCGGCGCCGCGGCCGTATCCCGTGTCCGGCCGAGCAGGGCCCGGATCCGCAGCACCACCTCTTCGAGGCGGAACGGCTTGGCCACGCACGCGTCCGCCTCGCCCGCGGGCCCGGTGCAGCGGCCGGCCGCGCCCGGGGCGGTGAGGAAGAGGACCGGCATGCGGTGCCCGGCCCTGCGCATCATGCGGGCGATCTCGAATCCGTCGAGATCGGGCAGCAGCACGTCCAGCACGACCAGATCCGGGGCACGGCCGCCGAGCCGCTGCATGGCCTCGATGCCGGTGGCCGCACAGCTGACGTCGAAGCCGGCGAGGCGCAGTGTCTGGGCGAGGAGTTCACGGATGTCCGGCTCGTCGTCGACGACGAGCACCAAGGCAGCTCTGGTCACATTCCAGAGCTACCGGAGGTATCTCAGAGGCCTCTGAGAATCCCCTTCGGGTTGCTTGAATACCGTGGGCCGCCCGAGGAGCGCGGGCTGCCCCGGGGACACGGACTGCCCGAGGAACGCGGGCTACTTGAAGAAGGCGATGCCGTCGTCGGGGAGGTCGCCGAGGTCCTTGGCCCAGGACTCGACCTGCTCCGGGGAGACGACCTTCTTCAGATGCGCCGACATGTACGGCCGCAGCGGCACCTCGGGCGTGGACTTCTCGCCCACCCACATCAGGTCGCTCTTCACATACCCGTAGAGCCGCTTGCCGCCGCTGTACGGACCGGCGGACGCGGTCCGCGCGATCGCGTCCGTCACGAGATCGATCTGCGGCTTCTGGTCGGCGAGTTCGCCGTACCAGACCTCGACGACGCCCTGGTCGCGGACCATGACGACCTCGACCTTGCGGTCCTTGTCGATGCGCCAGTAGCCGTGCTCGCTCTCCAGCGGCCTGACCTTGTTGCCCTCGGCGTCCAGCACCCAGGAGTGCGAGACGTACTCGATGAAGTCCCGGCCGTCGTGGCTGAAGGTGACGGACTGGCCGAAGTTGCACTTCTCGGCGCCGGGGAAGTCGGAGACACCCGCGCCCTCCCAGGTTCCGAGGAGGAAGGCGAGGGGGACGAGGTCCGGGTTCAGGTCGGACGGAATCTCGATCATGAGCAGCTCAGGCGATCTGTAGTGATGGGGCTGTCGTCACAGGTCTCGGGCGGTACGGCCCCGCTAGCGCTGACCCTGGTAGAGCTTCTTCACGGTCAGCCAGGCGAAGGCGGCGACGCCGACGCAGACCAGGACCAGAAGGGCTTCGAAGAATGCCTCAAGCACGGGGTGCTCCTCGGATGAGCGATGTGGCGGAACAGGGCCGGTGCCCAGCCTAATGGGTTGACGGTCACGTCTCTCTGCGAGGTCAGCCGAGCAGCTGATTCTGCAGGACGACGGTCTGGTGGAAGGGGACCGCCGCGGACGTGCCCTTCCGGGACTGGACGATCAGCGCAACGGTGTCGCCGGCGGTGATGTAGGCGTGCCGCACATGCACCGCCCCCGGCTCCGACTCGCCGTACACATGGCGGTCGGTCGAGGGAACGCCGGCGGTGGTGGACGGGTAGGACTCGTCGACCGGCGCGACCTGGTCCACCCCGTTCAGCGCCGCGACCGCCTCCGGCTCGCCGCCGAGGTGCGCCGAGAAGAACGCGTCGGCGAACGCGACCGAGTGGAAGCGCAGCAGATAGATCCGGGTGCTGGTGGCGTCCGCCATGGTCCAGCCCCGTGCCACGACGTGTCGCAGCCCTCCATCGGTGAGGTCCTGCTCCAGGTCCTCACGCTGGTGCCCGGGGAACTCGGCGAGGAATCGGCCGGCGGGCACCCGCCCGCCCTTGAGCTGCTTGTCCGGGCGGGCCCCCGCGGGCAGGGGGAGCAGCAGAGCGCTCAGATCCGCGTAGTGGACCTGGCCCTCGTTGGTCCGGTCGAACGGATCGACCGCACCGGCCGGCAGCACCGGCTTGGCGAGCTTCGGGTAGACCCAGCGGCCGTCGTCCTCGGTGGCGAGCCCGGGCACGTCGGTGCGCTCCTGCTCGGTGATGCCGTACGCGACCCCCGTTCCCAGCGCGGCGAAGACCACCGTGGCGGCGGTCCATCGGAGCACGGTCAGCAGACGCCTCCGGCGGCCGGGCGTGGCGGGCGCTGGGGGTACGGCGGGCGCGGGGGGCGCCAGGGGCGCGGCGGGCGCCTGGGCCTCCGGCGGAACGGCGGCGTCGGCCTCCTGGGCCTCCGGGGCCTCGACCTCCGGGGCCTCCGGCGGAACGGCGGCGTCGGCCTGCGGCGCGGACAGCTCGGGCTCGTGCACGGATCGCACCTCGGGTGCCGTGCGGGTTTCGTCGATCACACGGACTCCCCAGGGGATTCGAGATGCTCCAGCTGGAGTCTCAGCAGCTCGGTGGCGGATGCGGTGCCCAGCGGCCGGAGGCCGTAGGCGTACACGTTGACCAGCACATCGCCCTCATAGGCGCTGCAGAACATGGCGTCGAACTTCGTCTCACTGCTCTTCGGCGTCAGGAAGCACTTCGCGTTCTTGAAGCCGGGGACGGTGGGGCCCTTGCGCAGGACGCCGAACGCCTCGGCGAACTCGCTCTGGAACCCGGCCAGCTTCCGGCCGTCCTTCGCGTTCTCGATCTGCGCGAGACTCATCTCGACGATCAGCCCCTGGTCTAGGGAGACATAGCTGCGCGCGGCGAGGCCCTGGAGCCGCAGCTTGTCGATCGCCCTGTCACGGGCCTTGCGCTGGGCGGGGGTGAGGCCGCGGGTTCCTTCCTTGAACTTGACGACCGCCTGCTTCCTGCCGAGGACCGTGTTGTTGCCCAGGCCGTCGACGTCCGGTCCCAGCCGGTACTGGTACGGCACCGGCGGCAGTTTGGCGGCGAGACCCGTGGGCTCCGCCGCCGGGTTCTCGGGCCGCTGCGGGGGATTGACCCACACCACGGTGGGCGCGGTGCGGTCCGCGTCACCGAGCCGGTCGAATGCCAGAACACCCAGGCCGGCGACCACGGCGAGGGCGAGGGCCCCCGAGACCGCCGTGATCAGTTTGGGGTGGACACGCCGCGGCTCCTGGGCAGAGCCGAGGATCTCGGGAAGCGGCTCCGGCGAGGCGGGCGCGGAAGGCGGATCGCCGACGGCACCCTGCTCGCCGGCGGCGGAAGGCGGCAAGGCGGGCGGACCCGGGACGGAAGGCTGCTCGACCGGCGGCGCGGTCGGCACGGAAGGCTGCTCGACCGGCGGCGCGGTCGAGGCGGAGGGCTCGCCCGCCGGCGGGCCCTGGATGGAAGGCTGCTCGCTCACAGGCGCCCCAGTTGCTGCTCGGCGAGGGCCGTCACGGCCTTCTCGGAGATCTTGCGGGTGTTGTTGACGTACCAGATCTCCATGGCCACATCACCGCGGTAGGCGAGGACCCGGGCCTGGTACAGCGGCTCGTAACCCGCCTTGCGGATGGGCTCGTTGAACACGTACACCCGCCCGTTGCCACTGCCCGCGATGAGTTCGCCGTCATGCCCGGCGAAGTCCTCCGTCGGCATGTAGGCCTGCTGGTCGGACACCCAGTCCGCGGCTGCCGTCCTGGCCGTGTCCCGGAACTGGATGAGATGGACGGTGACGAAGATGCCGCCCCGCTGCTCCCATGCCGTCGTGGCGATGCGCCGGATGTCCTGCTCGGCCAGGTAGGTGAACTGCCGGTCGGGCTCGTCGTAGTCACCGGCGAACGAGACGACGTCGGTCCACCCGTCGGACGTCACCCCACGGTCCGTCTGGGCACCCTTCGGCTTCTTGACGAGCAGCTGCCGCAGATCGCCGTCCGTCGCATGCCGGCGGTTCGCGCTGACCGTCAGCGGTGTGGTGTCCGGGCCCGCCGCGACCGTCCTCGGCGTCCTCAACTCCGGCTGGGACAACGGCGCCAGTGGTGTCGGATCACGGTCCATCTGCACGGCGTAGCCGGTCACCGTTCCGGCCAGCACCCCCAGCACCGCCGCCGCCCCGACGACCAGCGCCGTACGGCCCCGCCTGCGCGGTGCCGCCGCCTCGGGAGCCATGGGCTCACCAGGCTTCTCTTGATCTTCCGGTATGTGCACACACAGCAGACCCACAGGCATCGGGGTGGGTTGCATCGCCGCGCATTACAGTTCGGCATATGGCGAAGAAGCTCGTGATCAAGGTCACCGCTGGTTCCGATGCGCCCGAGCGCTGCTCGCAGGCGTTCACCGTGGCGGCCGTCGCCGCCGCCAGCGGGGTGGAGGTGTCGCTCTGGCTGACCGGTGAGTCCGCGTGGTTCGCACTGCCGGGGCGGGCCGCCGAGTTCGAACTGCCGCACGCCGCGCCGCTGCCGACGCTCATCGAATCGATCCAGGCGGTGGGGCTGATCACGCTCTGCACGCAGTGCGCGGCACGCCGGGACATCACGGAGAAGGACGTCATCGAGGGCGTACGGATCGCGGGCGCGCAAGTCTTCGTCAGCGAGATCATGGGTGACGGCGTACAGGCTCTCGTCTACTGAGCGTCCTCCCCGCGGCCGGTCACAGGGGACCTGGCCGCTACGGCCGCCGGTTCTTGCCGTCCAACTCGTCCCACCAGTCGTCGGACTGCTTGTCGCCCGTGGGGTCGTCCCACCAGCGGTCCTCGGGCCCGCGCCGGTTCGCGATCATCGCCGCGAACGGCGGGATGACCATGGCGACGACGCACATCCCGACGGCGACCGGCACCGACCACAGCCGCACCACGGCCCAGGCGGACACGAACAGGACCACGCATCCGCCCATCAGCCAGAAATAGCCACGCCGACGCCGTGCGTACATGTCTCCAGCGTACGACCGAAGGGCCGCACCCCCATCCGGTGGCGTCCAACCCCCGGGGGTGCGGCCCTTGGCCGTTCAGGTGTGCCCGATCAGCGGCTCAGACCGCGATCGCGACCTCGGAGAGGCCGCCGGTCTGGGCGACGACCGTACGGTCCGCCGTACCGCCCGGCACCAAGGCGCGCACGGTCCACGTGCCCTCGGCCGCGTAGAAGCGGAACTGTCCGGTCGCCGAGGTCGGGACCTCGGCGGTGAACTCGCCGGTCGAGTCCAGCAGACGCACGTAGCCGGTGACGGGCTCGCCGTCGCGGGTCACGTGGCCCTGGATGGTGGTCTCACCGGGCTTGATCGACGAGGCGTCGGGGCCGCCGGCCTTCGCTCCACACATACTGCTCTCCAGAAAGGTCGGGGGTCGGTTACTTGTTGGCGCCGAGCTCGATCGGCACGCCGACGAGGGAGCCGTACTCGGTCCACGAACCGTCGTAGTTCTTGACGTGCTCCTGGCCGAGCAGCTGGTGCAGCACGAACCAGGTCAGCGCGGAGCGCTCGCCGATGCGGCAGTAGGCGATGGTGTCCTTCGACAGGTCGACCTGCTCGTCCTCGTAGAGGGCCTTGAGCTCTTCGTCCGACTTGAAGGTGCCGTCGTCGTTGGCGTTCTTGGACCACGGGATGTTGCGGGCGCTCGGCACGTGGCCGGGGCGCTGCGACTGCTCCTGCGGGAGGTGCGCCGGGGCGAGCAGCTTGCCGCTGAACTCGTCGGGCGAGCGCACGTCGACCAGGTTCTGGGAGCCGATCGCCTTGACCACGTCGTCACGGAAGGCGCGGATCGAGACGTCCTGGGGCTTGGCCTTGTAGTCCGTGGCCGGGCGCTCGGGGACCTCGTCGACCAGGTCGCGGGAGTCGAGCTCCCACTTCTTGCGGCCGCCGTCGAGGAGGCGGACGTCGCCGTGGCCGTAGAGCTTGAAGTACCAGAACGCGTACGAGGCGAACCAGTTGTTGTTGCCGCCGTAGAGGACGACGGTGGTGTCGTTCGCGATGCCCTTCGCCGACAGGAGCTTCTCGAAGCCCTCCTGGTCGATGAAGTCACGGCGGACCGGGTCCTGGAGGTCCTTCGTCCAGTCGATCCGGATCGCGTTCTTGATGTGGTTCTTGTCGTACGCCGAGGTGTCCTCGTCGACCTCGACGATGGCGACCTTCGGGTCGTCGATGTGGGCCTCGACCCAGTCGGCGTCTACCAGGACGTCGCTGCGGCTCATGCTGTTCTCCTCCGGGGCAGTGTGCGGCGGGTGATGCGAAGAGACGGGGGCGCGGTTACGCGGATGCGCGAGGGCACTGCGCTGAGCGCCGGGGGCGGCCCTGATTGACCATCGAAGGGCCCGGGGGAAACGGGAGGAAAGCTCCCGCTCAGACAGCGCGACAGAGCATGGCGGCGACGCGGCACAGGTCCACTGCCCGCCGCTTCGTGAGGTCCGCCTGTCGCTGCTTCATGCCACCGATCGTAGGGACGAGTCGGCCGCCATGTCACCGGCGTGTCGGATGTTGAGACGCGATCGTCCAGCATGCGGTACGTAGGCCGGTCCGGACCGCTCCCCCACGGTCTCCGGACCGATTCCCGCCTCGTGTTCATCTACCCAGCGGACACGGCCGTCTCACCATGCGGCCGTGCCCCCGGGCGGCGCGGGTCAGCCCGCGAGCGACACGTCCGTACCGATGCCGGAAAACCTCAGGCCCTCCTTCGTCGCCTCCAGCTTGTCGAGCTTGATGCTGGACGGCAGACCGTCGATCTTCAGGTCGTAGTCGACGAGCTCGCGCAGCTTCTCGTCGAAACCGGGCAGCGGCAGGGAGGGCAGCGTCTCCGCCTTCAGCCGGACCGTGGTGCCGGCGTGGAGCGAGACCTTGCTGTACGTCGAGACGGTCCGGCCCTTGACCAGTCCTTCGAGCGCGCCGGGAATCTCGATGCCCGCGCCCTCCAGCAGTTCGTCGAGCGGCCCGGTGAGCTTGACCTGGCCGTTGGCGGCCCGCTCGGGTCCCGCGTAGGAAACGGTGGCGCCCTTCGGGGCGGCCTTCGACAGATCCGCGTACGAGATACGGGCGGAGCCGTCGGCGCGGCTCGCGGTCGCGGAGGAGAAGCTGCTGTTGATCTTCACATCGAGCAGTTCGGCCTTCACCTCGGTGACGTTCACCGTGTGACCGCCGGCGCTGCCGGTGATGCCGCTGATGCTCACGTCGATCTCGTCGAGCTCCTTGCCCAGCACCTGGGTGAGGAAAGGGAAGCCCTTGATGGAGACCTCGGGAGTGGAATTCAGCCCCTGGCTGTTCTTGATCTTGTCGGCCGCTTCGGACTCGGCCATGTTCACCGCGATCCGGTCCGCGGCGACGAATATGCCGCCGAGGACGACGGCCATGATGAGCAGTATTCGCAGTGCACGCATTGCTTCGGTGTCCCCCACCCTTATTCGTCAGACCCCCGTGACGCCCGTGAGCCTAACCAAGACCGGACGACGCCTTCTCGTCTGTGATCGACGTCCGGGCGGGGGCATTGGTTCCGCACACACGTTCCCCACGGCCTCGGACCGGTCCCCACCACCCCGGACCGGTCCCACAGCCTCAGACCAGTACGCGGCCGATCAGATAGACCGCGGGCGCCGCGGCCGTCAGTGGCAGGGCCACCCCGGCGGTGAAGTGAACGAAGCGGGACGGGTAGTCGTAGCTGGCCACCCGCAGGCCGACGAGCGCGAGGACACCCGCCGTGAGACCGAGCAGCGCGCCCGAGGTGCCGATGTCGGTGGCTCCTCCCGCAGCGACGCCCGCACCCGTGGCCGCGAGCAGCGACAGCACGACGGAGGCGACGGGGGGCAGCGGCAGCGCGCGGGCCACGGTCGCCACGGCGACGGCGATCCCGCCGATCACCACGGCGTCGTCCGCGGCCGCCAGATGGCCGGTCGCGAGGATCGCCAGGGCGGCCGACGCCACGGTCGCCATCAGGCCCTGCATCCGCTCGTCCGCACCCGCGCGGCTGCGCAGCTGGAGGACGAGGGTGATGAGCACCCACACGCCGAGCGTGCCGACGATGGCCGCCGGTGCGTTCTCCCGGCCGACCGAGAGCAGGACGGCGTCGGCCGCGATCCCGCCGGCGAAGGCCAGCGCGATCCCCTGCCGGGCGGGCCACATGCCGTTCAGCCGGAACCATCCGGCGGCCGTGACGGCCTGGAGCAGGACGAGCGGCACGAGCAGCGCGTACGGGCCGATGGCCGCGCCGGCGGCGAGGAGCAGTCCGAGAGCGGCGGTGAGCCCGGCGGGCTGGATGCCGGGCGGGATGATCGGCGAGCGGCCCTCGGCGCGGGCGCGCTGGGCGTCGGTGATCCGGGTGTTCCCGCCGACGGTGGGCGTGCTGTAGCCCTCGCCGGCCGGGGCACCGGTGGCCGCGGAGCCGTTGGGCGCGACCGGCTCGGCGGCGGGCTCGGCGTACGCGGGGGTCTCGGGCGGCAGCGGGTGGGCGCCCTGCACCGGCAGATACGCGGTGTCGGCGGCGACCGGGGTCTGCTCGGGGGGCAGGACCGGCTGGTACTGCGTGTCCCAGGTCTCGCCCTCCCAGGTCTGCGCGGCCTGCGGATGGGCCTGCTGGGGGTATCCCTGCTGCTGGGGCTGCTGCGGATACCCCTGCTGCTGAGGGTGGGACTGCTGGGGGTGGGACTGCTGGGGGTGGGACTGCTGAGGGTGGGACTGCTGAGGGTGGGACTGCTGAGGGTGGGACTGCTGAGGGTGGGACTGCTGGGGGTAGGGCTCCTGCGCGTACGACGGGTCGTACTGACCGTCGTGCGGCTGCTGCCCCTGGTACGGGTCCGGGTACTGCTGCGGCGGATACGGCTGCTGCTGCCCGTACGGATACTGCTGGTCGCTGCTCATGGTGTGCGGTTCACCCTCCTGCGAACGGCGGGAGCACCTCGACCGTGCCGCCCTCGGCAAGGCGTACGGTCTCATGGTCACGGGTCCCGACGGGATCGCCGTCGACGAGGAACGAACACCGTTTCAGTACGCGCGTCAGCTCTCCCGGATGCCTCTCGCGCACCGCGTCGAGCGCTTCGGCGAGCGTCTGTGCCGCGTACGGCTCCTCCGCGATCCCGGCCGCCGCCTTCGCCGCGGCCCAGTAGCGGATCGTTCCCGCTGCCATGGCGCCCTTCCTTTCGTCGGCATCCATCATGGGCCACGCGGGGACCAGCCAGTCCGCGAGACGGCCCAGCAACCGGTCGTCGGCGGCGTTCTCGGCGTGGCCCATGCCCACTTCCAGCCACAGTTCGGCGTCCCCGGCCGCCGCCAGCATCCGGGGATGGTCCAGCGGGAAGTACGGATCGCGGTCGCCGTGCACGATCAAGAGCGGGGTCGGCGCGATCAGCGGCACGGCCTCCACGGGCGAGAGCGGCACGGGGTCCCAGTCCTCGGCGTGGATGCGGGTCCGCAGCCCGTACCGGCCGACCGCACGGCCCAGCGGCCGGGTCACCACCCAGTGCAACCGCCGCATCGGAGCCGTACCGCGGTAGTACCAGCGGGCGGGGGCGCTCACCGAGGCCACGGCGTCGGTCCGTGCCTCACTGCGCCCCCTGTGCATCGCCGCGTGCCGGAGCACGACCGAGCCGCCCATCGAGAAACCGATCGTGACGACCCGGCGGTGGCCGCACGCACGTGCCCACTCGACCGCGGCGGCGAGATCGAGCACCTCGCGGTCGCCGACCGTCGAGCGGCCGCCGGAATTCCCGTGACCGCGGAAGGAGAAGGTGACCACGGCCGCACGCTGCGCGAAGACAGCCGCGGCCCGGCGCACGGCCGGCCGGTCCACCGAACCCGTGAAACCGTGCGCGACGACGATCGCGGTGTCACTGTTGCCTTGTACCCATGGCGTGTGGAGCGCCTCGATGCGGACCCCGTCGGCGGTCCGCAGGGTTGCGCGCCGAGGGCCACGGGTGATCGAGGAAACATCCACCATGTGAAATCAGCCCTCTGCCTCGGAACTCATGTGGGCTATTGTGCTGGGCAGAGGATCCGGGCAACGCAGCCCCCGGGTCCTTTTGTGTTTTCCGGCCGTTGTTACAGGCAGGTGAACAAAGGCTCTCAAGGGCGCGCGGGAGCCGAAGAACGAAGCAGGGCCGCATCACGTCCTCGCAGGGACCGAGGAGGAACCGACGTTATGGGCGAGCGAACCGTGCACGAACCCCGTCAGACGCAGACGACCTGGGCAGGTGGAGCCCGATGAGCTCACTGTTGCTCCTGACCAATGCCCTCCAGCCGTCGACGGAGGTGCTCCCCGCCCTCGGACTGCTGCTGCACAACGTGCGGGTCGCCCCCGCCGAGGGCCCCGCTCTCGTCGACACCCCCGGTGCCGACGTCATCCTGATCGACGGCCGCCGCGATCTGCCACAGGTGCGGTCGCTGTGCCAGCTGCTGCGCTCCACCGGACCCGGCTGTCCGCTGATGCTCGTCGTCACGGAGGGCGGCCTCGCGGCCGTCACCGCGGACTGGGGCATCGACGACGTCCTGCTGGACACCGCGGGCCCCGCCGAGGTCGAGGCACGACTGCGCCTCGCGATGGGCCGCCAGCAGATCACCTCCGACGACTCCCCCATGGAGATCCGCAACGGCGACCTCTCGGTCGACGAGGCGACCTACAGCGCGAAGCTGAAGGGCCGGGTCCTGGACCTGACCTTCAAGGAGTTCGAGCTGCTCAAGTACCTCGCACAGCACCCCGGCCGGGTCTTCACCCGGGCGCAGTTGCTCCAGGAGGTCTGGGGCTACGACTACTTCGGCGGCACCCGGACGGTCGACGTCCACGTACGCCGGCTGCGGGCCAAGCTGGGCCCGGAGCACGAGTCGCTCATCGGAACCGTGCGGAACGTGGGCTACCGCTTCGTCGCGCCGGAGAAGGTCGAGCGCGCGGCCGAGGAGGCCAAGGCGAAGGCGGCGGCTTCGCCCACCCGTACGGAGCAGGGGACCCCGGAGCAGGAAGCGGCTGTACGCCCTGCACACAGGTAGGTCACCACGCGTAGACTGCCGCGCGTGGCCAAGGTGACGCGGGACGATGTTGCGCGACTGGCGGGTACGTCGACCGCCGTCGTGAGCTATGTCATCAACAACGGACCCCGGCCGGTCGCCCCGGCCACGCGCGAGCGGGTTCTCGCAGCGATCAAGGAGCTGGGGTACCGGCCCGACCGGGTCGCCCAGGCCATGGCGTCGCGGCGCACGGACCTCATAGGAATGATCGTCCCGGACGCGCGGCAGCCCTTCTTCGCCGAGATGGCGCACGCGGTGGAACAGGCCGCGGCCGAGCGCGGGAAAATGGTCCTCGTCGGCAATTCCGACTACCGCGACGAGCGCGAGGTCCACTATCTGCGGGCCTTCCTCGGAATGCGGGTCTCCGGCCTGATCCTCGTCAGCCAGGGCCCCAGCGAGCGGGCCGCCGCGGAGATCGAGGCGTGGGACGCGCGGGTGGTGCTGCTGCACGAGCGGCCCGAGGCGATCGACGACGTCGCGGTGGTCACCGACGACGTCGGCGGTGCTCAGCTGGCCACCCGGCACCTCCTGGAGCACGGCTACGAGTACGTCGCCTGCCTCGGCGGCATGGAGTCGACCCCGGCCGTCGGCGACCCCGTCGCCGACCATGTCGAGGGCTGGCGCCGCGCGATGCTGGAGTCCGGCCGCTCGGTGGAGGACCGGCTGTTCCAGGCCCCGTACAACCGCTACGACGCGTATCTCGTGGCCCTGAAGCTGCTGGCCGGACCCGACCGGCCGCCGGCCATCTTCTGCTCGACGGACGACCAGGCGATCGGTGTTCTGCGGGCCGCCCGTGAACTGCGGATCGACGTGCCCGGCGAGCTCGCGGTGGCGGGCTTCGACGACGTCAAGGAAGCGGCCCTGACGGACCCGCCTCTGACAACGATCTCCTCGGACCGTCCGGCGATGGCGCGGGCGGCGGTGGACCTGGTGCTGGACGACGGTCTGCGGGTGGCCGGTTCGCGGCGCGAGAGGGTGAAGCAGTTCCCCTCAGGCCTGGTGATCCGCCGGTCCTGCGGCTGCGCCTAGATGTCGTGACCTGAAGCCTGTCGGGCGCCGGGCGCGTCCGGCCCGGGGAGGCCCTTGGCCGGCGCTGGGGCGGGCTCTCACCGGTTCTCGGGTGGTTCTCAGCAGCGCCTCAGACTGTTCTCATCCGGCAGGAGAACAGTCATCAGCATGACGGACCACTACCCAGCGCAGTCGCATCCGCAGCCGTACACCACCGGCGCGCACCCGTACGACACCGCCGCCACGCCGTTCGACGGCGGCTCCTCCTACCCGCCGCCCCCGCCGTACGACCCCGTCGCCCCCGAGGAGCCGGCGCAGCCGGCCGCGCACCGGGCCAGGGCAAGGCGCCCCGTCGCCCTCATCGCCGCCGTCGCGCTCATCGCGGCCGTCGTCGGCGGCGGAACCTCCGCCCTCGTCCAGCACTTCGCCGACAACGGCAGCGACTCGGCCGGCTCCGCGGTCAGCGGGACCACGGTGTCCCGTACGACGGCCGGCACCGTCGCGGGTGTCGCCCAGGCCGTGTCGCCGAGCATCGTGGAGATCAACGCGACCACCTCCGCCGGTGAGTCCACCGGCTCGGGCGTGATCATCACCTCCGACGGCGAGATCATCACCAACAACCATGTGATCGCGGGCGCCGACACCGTGAAGGTGCGGCTCGACGACGGCAAGACGTACACCGCGAAGGTCGTCGGCACCGATCCCGACAAGGACCTGGCGCTCATCGAGCTCGACGGCGCGAAGGGCCTGAAGGCGGCTGCGCTCGGGGATTCCAGCAAGGTCAAGGTGGGTGACGAGGTCGTCGCGATCGGCTCGCCCGAGGGTCTGACCGGCACGGTCACCAGCGGCATCGTGTCCGCGCTCGACCGGGATGTGACGGTCGCGAAGGACCAGGACCAAGGGCAGGGTCAGGGGCAAGGGCAAGGGCAAGGTCAGGGGCAGCAGGGCGGCGGCGGCAACTGGCCGTTCGAGTTCGGCGGGCAGGAGTTCAACGGCGACACCGGATCGTCGAAGACCACGTACAAGGCCCTCCAGACGGACGCCTCCCTCAACCCCGGCAACTCCGGCGGCGCCCTCATCAACATGAACGGCGAGATCATCGGCATCAACTCGGCCATGTACGCACCCAGTTCCGCGACCGGTTCCACGGCCGGCAGCGTAGGTCTGGGGTTCGCCATCCCGATCGACACCGTGAAGGGCGACCTCGACGCACTGCGCGACGGCGGCAGCAGCTGAGTGCGTGCGAGGCTGGTGACATGACGACCCCCCGTGAAGGCGAACGCATCCTCATCGTGGACGACGAGCCCGCCGTCCGAGAGGCGCTCCAGCGCAGTCTGGCCTTCGAGGGGTACGGCACGGAGGTCGCCGTCGACGGCATCGACGCGCTGGAGAAGGCGGAGGCGTACGCCCCGGACCTGATCGTGCTCGACATCCAGATGCCGCGGATGGACGGTCTGACCGCGGCCCGCCGGGTGCGCGCGTCCGGGTCGACGGTGCCGATCCTGATGCTGACCGCCCGCGACACCGTCGGCGACCGGGTCACCGGACTGGACGCGGGCGCCGACGACTACCTGGTCAAGCCGTTCGAACTGGACGAGCTGTTCGCCCGGATCCGCGCGCTGCTGCGGCGCAGCTCGTACGCGTCCGCAGCGGGGACGGCCGGCGAGGACGACGTGCTGGCCTTCGCCGACCTGCGGATGGACCTGGCGACCCGCGAGGTCCACCGCGGCACGCGCCCGGTGGAGCTGACGCGTACCGAGTTCACGCTCCTGGAGATGTTCCTGGCCCATCCGCGCCAGGTGCTCACCCGTGAGCAGATCCTCAAGTCCGTATGGGGGTTCGACTTCGAGCCCAGTTCCAATTCGCTGGATGTGTATGTGATGTACCTGCGACGCAAGACGGAGGCGGGCGGCGAGCCGCGCCTCGTGCACACGGTGCGGGGGGTGGGGTACGCGCTCCGCACCGGCGGCGGTGAGGGGTGACGGGCCCGGTCCACCGCTTCCGTGCCCTGCCGATCCGGTCCCGGCTCGCGCTGCTGGTGGCCACCGCCGTCGCGGTCGCCGTCGCGGCCGTGTCCGTCGCCTGCTGGCTGCTCACCCGGGCGCAGCTGAACGACGAGCTGAACACCTCGCTGAAGAACATCGGCGCGCCCCGGCAGGCGCTGGTCCAGGCGTACCAGGAGTGCCTCCAGGGGCAGAGCCCCATCGAGAACACCCCGACGTCGAACTTCGCCTACGTCCAGATCGTGGCGCCGGACGGCCGTCGCTGCCCGGTCGCGTACTCGCAGCCCGTGAAGGTGCAGGACGAGGACCTCGCCGTCGCGGACGGCACCTCGCGCATCGGCCTGCACGACAGCACCACCGACGCGGGCGCCGAGGTGCGGGTGCGCACGGAGCAGGAGGACATCGGCGGTATCAGCGTGGCGGTGTCCGTCTCCCGCCCCCTCGCCGAGATCAACACCTCGCTGAACCGTCTCGCCCTGTTCCTCACCGCCGTGGCCGGCATCGGTGTCGTCGGCGCGGGCGCGGCGGGGCTGTGGGTGGCCCGCACCGGCCTGAGGCCCGTCGACCGGCTCACCGGCGCCGTCGAGCACATCGCCCGCACCGAGGATCTGACCGTCCGTATCCCCGTCGAGGGCGAGGACGAGATCGCCCGGCTGTCACGCTCGTTCAACTCGATGACCGCGGCCCTCGCCTCCTCGCGCGACCGCCAGGCGCAGCTGATCGCGGACGCGGGACACGAGCTGCGGACGCCGCTGACGTCGCTGCGGACGAACATCGAGCTACTGGCCCGCAGCGATCAGACCGGACGGGCGATCCCGCCCGCGGACCGGACCGCGCTGATGGCGTCGGTGAAGGCGCAGATGACCGAACTGGCCGCGCTGATCGGTGACTTGCAGGAGCTGTCCCGGCCCGACGCGGTCGAGGGCGGACCGCTCCAGGTGGTCGCCCTGCACGAGATCGTCGACGCGGCGCTGGAGCGGGTGCGGCTGCGCGGCCCGGAGCTGACGTTCGCGGCGGATGTCTCGCCCTGGTACGTACGGGCCGAGCCCGCGGCACTGGAGCGCGCGCTCGTCAACGTCCTCGACAACGCGGTGAAGTTCTCGCCGCCGGGCGGGGTGGTCGAGGTGCGGCTGAAGGCCGGCGAGCTGACGGTACGGGACCACGGGCCGGGCATCGATGCCGAGGACCTGCCGCATGTCTTCGAACGCTTCTGGCGCTCGTCCTCGGCGCGGGCGCTGCCCGGATCGGGGCTGGGTCTGTCGATCGTGGCGCGCACCGTGCAGCAGGCGGGCGGCGAGATCGAGCTGGAGCCGGCGGCGGGCGGCGGCACACGGGCGCTGATCAGGCTGCCGGGAGCGGCCGAGCCGCCCCCGGCCTCGCTGTGAACGCTGTCTGTCGGTGGGGGTGTCGGTTGTCGGTGAGGGCAGTTTGTCGGTGAGGGCTGTCGGTGAGGGCTGTCAGTTGTGCCGGATCAGCGACTCGACGAGACCGCCGCGGGTGGCCGGGAAGTCGAGCGGGACGATCCCGAGCCCGCGCCAGCCGCTCGCCGTGCCGTCGATGAACGAGTGGACCCGCGGGTTGAGGTTGTCGGAGTTCCAGCGCGGCGGCAGGCTCGCGGACGTGCTGACGTAGTTGATGAACAGCTTGCCGGGCTGTTCGGAGGCCCGCCGGAAGTGCGCCTCGATCTTGGGGTACTTGGCACCCGGCAGCGCGTTCCAGTCGTCCTGGATGTCGAACAGCGCCCCGTCGGCGTAGCGCACACCGGGCAGTCCGCCGTTGTCGCCGAGGAGCACGACCTTGCCGCGGGCCTCGCCGAGGGACGGAATCCCGTCGCCGATCCGGAACAGCGGCCGCCAGCCCTTGGTGTCCAGATAGGTGTCGAAGATCCGGCGGAAGGTCGCGTCGCTGTCGCTCGAGTACTCCTGCTTGACGCGCATGAGCACGGTCTCGGACGGGTGCGCCTGGAGGAAGTCCCGGCAGGCGATGAGGACGTCGCCGAACATCATGTTCTGGAAGGCCGGGCCGTGGTGGATGGCGAACGAGTCGCCGGTGACCCGGCAGCGGACGTCGAGGAAGCGGATGCCGCTGGTCAACTGCTGGGCGATGGTGGTGTTCTGGCACTCCGCCCACGGGCCGCCGAAGCGGGCGCCGGAGTCGTGGGTGCCGGGGATCGTCAGACGCTGCAGGGCGGTCGAGTCACCGTGACCCGCCATCCAGTCCTGGGGGGAGAGGATGCGGCGCGGTGCCGCGACTGCGGCCGGTGGGGGGATGAGGGCGGTCGCGGTCAGAGCTGCGGCCCCCGCGAGAAAGCTCCGTCGGTCCATGGCCCCGGATTATGGCGGGGTCACGTCAAGCACCACCAGCCTCTGGACTGGCCAGTAACAAACAGCGGTTTCCGGCCGGGTCGCCGCAAACGCCGGTGAGGCGACGGCAAACGCCGGTGGGGCGACGCGCCCGAAGGCCCGCCGCCCCACCTCCCTGCGTCTGCTGCTACTTGACGACCGTGATCCGGCCGGTGGCCGGCGGCGCCAGCGGGGAGGCCGCCGTCGAGTGCGCGGCCAGGTAGGCGGTCAGCACATCCAGGTCGGAGGCGCCGACGAGCTTGTTCTTGTGCTCCTTCAGCACGGCGAACCCGTCGCCGCCGCCCGCGAGGAACTCGTTCATCGCGACCCGGTAGGTCTTCGCCGGGTCGAGCGCCTCGCCGCCCAGCTTCACCGACGACGTCACGATCCGGTCGGCGCCCGACTTCGTCATGTCCAGGGTGTAGGTGAACCCCTTGGACACCTGAAGGATCTTCGGAGCGGCCTGGTTCGCGCCGCTGACCTGCTGCTGGAGCATGGTGACCAGCTGCGCGCCGGTCAGGTCGACGACGTTCATCATGTTGGTGAACGGCTGCACGGTGAACGCCTCGCCGTACGTCACGACACCGTCGCCCTCACCGCCCGACGCCTTGTGCACCAGACCCGCACGGAGACCGCCGGGGTTCATGACGGCCAGCTGCGCCCCGCCCTTGTCGGCCGGCGCGAGGCCCTCCAGCTGGGCGTCCGCGATCAGGTTGCCGACCGGCTTCTCGGGAGCGTCCGCCGGGTTCTCGATGTCGGCGGAGATGTAGCCCACGGGACGGCTCGCGATCGGCGCGGCCAGCGTGTTCCAGCGCTGGATCAGCTTCGTCATGTCCGGGGCCTTGGCCACGTCACGGGTGACGACGTGGTTCGCGGACGCCACGGCCGTACGCACGATGTCGTTCGTGCGCCGGTCGTAGGTGAGGGTCGTGTCGGTGTAGAGCTTGCCGAACGACGCGGCCGAGGTGACGGTGCGCGGCTTGCCCGACGGGTCGGGGACGGAGCACGCGTACGCCTGGTGGGTGTGGCCGGTGACCAGCGCGTCGACCTGCGGGCTGACCTTCTTGGCGATGTCCACGATCGGACCGGAGATACCGTCACCGGGGCCCGGGCTGTCGCAGTTGTAGTTGTACGACGCCGAGGCGGGCGCACCGCCCTCGTGGATCAGGGCGACGATCGACTTGACGCCCTTGCGCTCGAGGACCTTGGTGTACTTGTTGATCGTCTCGATCTCGTCGCCGAACGTCAGGCCCTTGACGCCCTCGGCGCTGACGATGTTCGGCGTGCCCTCCAGGGTCACCCCGATGAAACCGATCTTGACGCCGTTCTTCTTCCAGATGAAGTACGGGTCGAGCAGCGGCTTGCCGCTCTTCTCCTTCGTCACGTTGGCCGCGAGGTAGGGGAAGTCCGCGCCCTTGAACTTCTTGCCCTTCTCGTAGCAGCCCTCGGCCGGGTGGCAGCCACCGTTCTGGAGACGGGCCAGTTCCTTGGCGCCCTCGTCGAACTCGTGGTTGCCGACGGAAGTGACGTCGAGCTTCAGCTTGTTCAGCGCCTCGACGGTGGGCTCGTCGTGGAAGAGGCCGGACAGCAGCGGGGACGCGCCGACCATGTCACCGGCCGCGGCGGTCACCGAGTACCGGTGGTCCTCGCGCGCCTGGCGCAGATGCGTGGCGAGGTACTCGGCACCGCCCGCGTCGATCGTCCTGGTGGTGCCGTCCTCGTTGGTGTGCGTGACCCGCCCGGCCGAGCCGGCGGGCGGCTCCAGGTTCCCGTGCAGGTCGTTGAAGGACAGGAGCTGGACGTCAACGGTGCGGCCGTGTCCGTGGCCGCTCTCGGAGGCTCCTGCCGGCATCGCGGCGACCAGAGCGCCGACGGTGGTCAGGCCGGCGACCGCGGCAAGTATGCGGCTGCGGTTTCTGTGCGGTGTCGCTGACATCTGTCCCCTTGTAGGTCTCAGCGTGTCTGAGGGTGCGAGCGGCAGCCTAGAGTCAACGCGCGTAGCGCGACAGGGGTGTACGGGTTACGACCTGATTGCCTTCGCGGTAACCGCCCCCGGCCGGACCATTGCCGTCCCGCGTGCCACCCGCCGTCCGCGCCCCCCGCCGTACGCTCTCCCCATGACGACTGACGCGGTGATTCCGGAGCCCGGCCGGCAGATCCTGACCTATGACGAGCTGACTCCCGAGCAGGCGGAAGCCGTACTGGGTCTGCTCGCCGAGGCCGCCGGCAACGACGGGATGCAGGCCGTCTCCGAGCAGGGCCGGCTGCAACTGCGCGGCGGAAAGCGCGAAGGCGTACGGCACTTCCTGCTGACCGTCGGCGACGAACTGATCGGCTACGCCCAGCTGGAGGACACCGATCCGGTGGAGGCCCCGGCCGCCGAACTCGTGGTCCACCCGCGCCACCGGGGCCGCGGCCACGGCCGGGCTCTGGGCAGCGCGCTGCTCGGCGCCTCGGGCAAGCGGCTGCGGGTGTGGGCGCACGGCGGGAAGTCGGCGGCCCGGCACCTGGCACAGGTCCTCGGGCTCAGCCTCTTCCGCGAACTGCGTCAACTGCGGCGGCCCCTGAGCAAGCTCGACATCCCCGAGCCGGTGTTCCCGGCCGGGGTCACGGTGCGCACCTTCGTCCCGGGCCAGGACGACGCGGCCTGGCTCGCGGTGAACGCCGCGGCCTTCGCCCACCACCCGGAGCAGGGCTCGCTCACCCAACGGGACCTCGACGACCGCAAGAACGAACCGTGGTTCGACCCGAAGGGCTTCTTCCTCGCGGAGCGCGACGGCGAGATCATCGGCTTCCACTGGACGAAGGTGCACGCCGAGGAACACCTGGGCGAGGTGTACGTGGTGGGCATCCGCCCCGACGCCCAGGGCGGCGGACTCGGCAAGGCCCTGACCGCGATCGGCCTCCGCCACCTCGCGGCCCAGCAGATGCCGACGGCCATGCTCTACGTGGACGCGGACAACCCGGCGGCTCTGGCGGTGTACGAGCGGCTGGGCTTCGTCACGCACGAGGTGGACCTGATGTACCGCGCGGAGTCCTGAACGAGCTTGCGGAAGGGGGCGGTTGACACCGCCCCCTTCTTTGCACCACCCTTTCACTACTTGATTAGTGAAAGGGTGGTTGATGATCGAATACCGGATCGACCGGCGCAGCGGAGTCGCCACCTATCTGCAGATCGTCCAGCAGACCAAACAGGCGCTGCGCCTCGGACTCCTCGAACCCGGCGACCGTCTGCCCACCGCCCGCGACGTGGTGGAGGCGACCGCCATCAACCCGAACACCGTGCTCAAGGCCTACCGCGAACTGGAGCGTGAAGGCCTCGTCGAGGCACGCCGCGGGCTCGGCACCTTCGTCCGCAGGTCCCTGGGTGCCACCCCCGCCGACTCACCGCTGCGCGGCGAACTCGCCGAATGGGGACGACGGGCGCGGGCCGCGGGCCTGGAGCGGGACGACGTGGCCGCGCTGTTCACATCCGTACTGGACGAGCTCTACAAGGGGGACGACATATGACCGGCACAGCCCTGCAAGCCGACGGCCTCGGCCGGCGGTTCCGGCGCGGATGGGCCCTGCGGGAATGCACCTTCCGACTGCCCGCCGGGAGGATCTGCGGCCTCGTCGGACCCAACGGCGCAGGCAAGTCCACCCTGCTGGCCCTCGCGGCGGGACTGCTGCGCCCGACGGAGGGCAGCATCGAGATCCTCGGCACGGACCCCGCGTCCGCCCGTGCACGCATGGCGTACGTCGGCCAGGACAAGCCGCTGCATCCTCAGCTGACGGTGGCCCAGACCCTGCGGTTCGGCGCCGAACTCAACCCGGACGTCTGGGACATGGACAGCGCACAGCGGGTCGTGGCAGCCGGCGAACTCGACGGCACGGCCCGCGTCCGCACCCTGTCCGGCGGCCAGCGCACCCGCCTCGCCCTGGCCCTCGCTCTCGGCAAGCGGGCCGAACTGCTGCTCCTCGACGAGCCGATGGCGGACCTGGACCCGCTCGCCCGGCACCAGCTGATGGGCACGCTGCTCGCGGACGCGGCCGAGCGCGGTACGACGGTGGTGATGTCGTCGCACATCCTCACCGAGCTGGAGGACACCTGCGACTACGTGGTGCTCGTCGACGCGGGGCGCGTCCGGCTCGCGGGCGGGACCGACGACCTGCTGACCGCCCACACCCTGGTCACCGGCCCGGCACAGGACTTCGCCCCGCACACCGTGGTCGAAGCACGGACGACGGGCCGCGCCACCACGGCGCTCCTGCGGCGTGACGGCCCGGTCTCGGACGACTGGCAGACGGCGCAGCCCTCCCTCGAAGACCTCCTCCTCGCCCACCTGCGCAACCCGGACGCACCGGCCCTGTTCACCCCGAGCGCGACAGGAATCCCCCGATGAACCAGGCAATGCTCGCCGGCCCACGCCGGACCGTCCTCCAACTGCACCGCCGCGCCCTGTGGGCCGCGCTCGCCCTGTTCGGCGCTGCCGCCGTGACCCTCGTCGCGCTGCGACTGCGCGTCGACACGCTCGACACCACCGATCCGTGCCGAGGCGGGACCGGCTGCAACGAAGCGATCCAGGGCCTCGTCCAGGCCCACGAGTGGCTGCGGGCCGGGCTCGACCAGGTGGCCACGGGCGTCCTGCTCCTGCCGCTCGCGATCGCGGCGTTCGCGGCCGGTCCACTGATCGCCCGCGAGCTGGAAACCGGTACGTACCGGCTCGCCTGGACCCAGTCGGTGACTCCCACCAGGTGGCTCGCGGCCAAACTGCTCCTTCCCGCGGTCGTCGTCACGGCAGGGACGGCCGTGCTCGTCGCCGCCTTCCGCTGGAGCCGCCCGCCCACCACCGGGAACGGCGCCGGAATGCTGTGGGACAGCCCGGTGTACGCGTCCATGGGAGTCATCACCTTCGCGTACGGACTCCTGGCGATCGCCGTCGGCGCGCTCACCGCGCTGCTGGTGCGCCGCACCGTCGTCGCCATGAGCGTGGCCGGCCTCGCGACCGGAGGGCTCATGCTCCTCGTCACCACGCTGCGTCCGCACCTGTGGCCCGTCGCGACCAGGTCGGCCATCGGCAACGAGCAGGACCTGTGGATTCTTCAGCAGGGCAAGCTCACGGCCTCCGGCAAGCGGCTCTTCTGGCAGGACTGCTACGGCCTCCCCCGCACGAGCCCGGAACAGTGCATGGCCGACCGCGGCGCCGTCGGGGAGTTCCACGACGTGCATCCCTCCTCGCACTTCTGGCCGCTCCAGCTCGTGGAGACCGGCATCGTGCTGGCGCTTGCCGCCGCGGCCGTCGCGGCCGCATTCTGGCTGCTGCGCCGGCGCCACGGCTGACCGCTTACCCCCGTACCCCCGGGGACCGTCCGGCGCACGCCGCCGGACCCGCCGGAACGCCCCTGCATCCCGTGCCGGACCCCTCGCGCGACCCCGGGGGGTCCCGCCGCGCTTTCCCGCGCGTCATGTCGTCGTTACCGGCCATTCAGACGCCCTTGCGACCCTCTCTCAATGCAGCCCGCCGTGCCCGCCTCCCCCAACGGCAGATTCCACCTCGATCAGGCACCCTCCGACGCGCCCGTCATGCCCACTACGCGGAAGAATGGGTCCATGAGTCAGCAGCCCGCCGAGGTACCGGTCCAGCACCCCCAGCCGTCCGTCGGCTCCATAGCCGCGCACCGCCCGCACACCGTCGCGGCCACGGTGTCCGAGCTGGAACCCGACCTCGACGCCGATCTCGACGGCTACGAGGAGGATCACGACGGTTCGGGCGCCGAACTGCCCCAGGGACGGTTCCTGGACCGGGAGCGCAGCTGGCTCGCGTTCAACGAGCGGGTCCTGGAGCTCGCCGAGGATCCGGCCACACCGCTGCTCGAACGGGCGAACTTCCTCGCCATCTTCGCGTCCAACCTGGACGAGTTCTTCATGGTCCGGGTGGCCGGCCTCAAGCGCCGTATCGCCACCGGTGTCGCCACCCGTTCGGCCTCCGGGCTCCAGCCGCGCGAGGTCCTCGATCTGATCTGGACCCGCTCCCGCGAGATCATGGCCCGGCACGCCGCCGCCTACCAGCAGGACGTCGCCCCGGCGCTCGCCGAGGAAGGGGTCCACCTCATCCGCTGGCCGGACCTCACCGAGAAGGAGCAGGCGCGGCTGTTCACGCTGTTCCGGCAGCAGATCTTCCCGGTGCTCACGCCGCTGGCCGTCGACCCGGCGCACCCCTTCCCGTACATCTCCGGGCTCTCGCTGAACCTCGCCGTCGTCGTCCGCAACCCGGTCAGCGGACACCGCCACTTCGCCCGGGTGAAGGTCCCGCCCCTCCTGTCCCGCTTCCTGGAGGCCTCGCCGCAGCGGTACGTACCGCTGGAGGACGTGATCGCGGCCCACCTGGAGGAGCTCTTTCCCGGCATGGAGGTGCTCGCGCACCACATGTTCCGGGTGACCAGGAACGAGGACCTGGAGGTCGAGGAGGACGACGCCGAGAACCTCCTCCAGGCGCTGGAGAAGGAGCTCATGCGGCGCCGCTTCGGGCCGCCGGTGCGCCTGGAGGTCGAGGAGTCCATCGACCCTTACGTCCTCGACCTGCTGGTGCGCGAGCTGAAGGTGTCCGACGCCGAGGTCTACCCGCTGCCGGGCCCGCTGGACCTGACCGGACTCTTCGGCATCGCGGCACTGGACCGGCCCGAGCTGAAGTTCCCGAAGTTCGTCGCCGGCACCCACCGGGAACTCGCCGAGGTCGAGTCCGCCTCCGCACCCGACATCTTCATGGCGCTGCGCGAGCGCGACGTCCTGCTGCACCACCCGTACGACAGCTTCTCCACGTCCGTGCAGGCCTTCCTGGAGCAGGCCGCCGCCGACCCGGACGTGCTCGCGATCAAGCAGACCCTGTACCGGACCTCCGGCGACTCGCCCATCGTGGACGCGCTGATAGACGCCGCCGAGTCGGGCAAGCAGGTCCTCGTCCTGGTCGAGATCAAGGCCCGTTTCGACGAGCAGGCCAACATCAAGTGGGCGCGCAAGCTGGAGGAGTCCGGCTGCCACGTCGTCTACGGACTCGTCGGCCTCAAGACCCACTGCAAGCTGTCCCTGGTGGTGCGCCAGGAGGGCGACACCCTGCGCCGCTACTCGCACGTCGGCACCGGCAACTACCACCCGAAGACCGCCCGGCTGTACGAGGACCTGGGGCTGCTGACCGCCGACCCGCAGGTCGGCGCGGACCTGTCCGACCTGTTCAACAGGCTGTCGGGCTACTCACGGCGCGAGACCTACCGCCGGCTGCTGGTCGCGCCCAAATCCCTGCGCGACGGTCTCATCGCGCGCATCAACAAGGAAGCGGCGCACCACCGCGCCGGGCGTCCCGCGTACGTCCGCATCAAGGTCAACTCGATGGTGGACGAGGCGGTCATCGACGCCTGCTACCGGGCCGCGATGGCGGGCGTGCCGGTCGACATCTGGGTGCGCGGCATCTGCGCGCTGCGCCCCGGCGTCACCGGGCTCTCGGAGAACATACGGGTGCGCTCCATCCTCGGACGCTTCCTCGAACACTCCCGGATCTTCTCCTTCGGCAACGGTGGAGAACCCGAAGTCTGGTTCGGCAGCGCCGACATGATGCACCGCAACCTCGACCGCCGTATCGAGGCCCTGGTACGGGTCACCGACCCCGCCCACCGCGCGACGATCACCCGCCTTCTGGAGACCGGTATGTCCGACTCCACGTCCTCCTGGCACCTCGGCCCGGACGGCGCATGGACCCGGCATGCCACGGATCCGGAGGGCCAGCCGCTGCGGAACGTACAGGAGATGCTCATAGACGCCCGGAGGCGCCGGCGTGCACAGCCCTGATCTCTCCCGGGAGGACGCACCCGCCGTCCCGTCCGGTCCCCCCACCGCGGTCACCGCGGGCGAGGCCCTCGCCCGGTACCTGAACGCGCGGGCGGGCGACTTCCTGCGCAGCCTGCGGCTGCACAGCGAGAGCGGTTCGGACACGGCGGGTGCGGCCGAGGCCGCCCGGTCGCTGCGCATGTCCGCCCGCCGTATCAGCGGGACCCTGCACACCTTCCGGCCGCTGCTCGACCCGGGCTGGGCGGACGATCTGCGGACCGAGCTGGCCTGGCTGTCGGCCACGCTGGCGCAGGAACACGCCTGCACCTCCCGGCTGAACCGGCTGCTGAGCGCCCTGTCCCGGCTCTCGGGCGCCACACCCGTGCCGTCGGCCAGGGGTGAGTTCCGGGTGCTGGACGGCGCGCCGGGCCCCGGGGCCGCGGACGCGCCCCGCCCCTCCGGCAGCCTCACCGTGGGCGCCGCCCGCGCGGGTGCCCTGCTGGAGCGGCAACTCACCCTGGCCCGGACGCGCGCCCACTCCGCAGCCCTCCAGGCGCTGGGCTCCTCGCGTTTCCACGGCGTCGCCGACGCCGTCGCCGTACTCGCCTCCGAGCTGCCGCTCGGCCCCGTCGCGAGCGCCCCGGCCTCCGAGGCCCTGGCCCCCGCCGCCGAGGTCGCCGAGCGCCGGCTGGTGGACGCCGTCGCCGCACTGCCGCTGTCGCGTGCGGGCCACCCGTACAACGCCGAGGCCCTCGTGCACGGCCTCGCCACCGCCTCGGCCGGAGAGGCGCAGGACGCGCCCTGGCACCAGGTCCGCCGGCTGCTGCGGCTGCACCGGTACGCCCAGGAAGTGCTGTACCCGAACGCGGATCCGGTGCTGGGCCGCGCGGGTCTGGTCCTCGACCGGCACCGCGACGCCGCCGAGGCGGCCGCCGCTGCCGCCGCCGCGGCCCGCACCCCCCGGATCGCTCCGGCCACGGCGTACGCGCTGGGGGTGCTGCACGCGGACCAGCGGCACGAGGTGGAGGCGGCCCGTTTCGCCTTCCAGGAGGTGTGGCGGACCACCACCGCGGTATCCGCGCCATGAAGGGCCCGGGGCCGGGTCCTCGATGCGGTTCATGAGGACGGGCTCATGGGACCGGGCACAGGAGGCGAGCCATGGAGGCAGCTGATGAAAGCGGGCTTCTGATGGGCGACAGCACGGTCCATGCGGCGGGGTGCGTCCTGTGGCGCCGGGCCCCGTACGACGAGGGCCTGGAGATCTGTCTGGTGCACCGGCCCAAGTACGACGACTGGTCGCACCCCAAGGGCAAACTGAAACGCGGTGAGGACACCCTCGCCGGTGCGTTGCGCGAAGTGCTGGAGGAGACCGGTCACGCGTGTGTCCCCGGCGCCCGGCTGCCGACCGCGCGCTACTTTGCGAACGGGCGCCCGAAGCAGGTCACGTACTGGGCGGCCGAGGCGACGACGGGGTCCTTCACCCCGAGCGAGGAGGTGGACCGCATTCTGTGGCTGCCGCCCGCCGCGGCACGCAACCGGCTGACGCAGCCGCGGGACCGCCAGCTGCTGGACGCGCTGCTCGACGCGCTGCACTCGGCCTGATGCACGAGGCTGGGACGTAAAGGCCGAGCGCCGAGGGCCACGACCACCGGTCCTGGGAGCCGAGGTCCCGGAGCCCGAGGCCGAAGCCGCCGGGAGCGGCCCCGGACCCGATCTGCCGGCAGTCCCCGACCTTCACCAGGCTGTCCCCGACGGCCCGCCGGCCCGCGCCGGACAGACGTACGGACGGTCACCGGGACAGGGGTACGGGTGAACGGAGCGCGACCGTCCGATCCGCCGCGCCACCAGGCACCCAGCCGCCCGACACGGTTCACCTTCCGTTCACTCTCCCCCTTGGGCCGCTTCACCTGATCTGCCTAATTTCGGCCTTACACGGTGACCGGCAAAGGGCCGGCTCCCCCCACCCCGACACACGCCGCACTGAACGTCCCCGACTCAGGTCAACGTCCGGCGGCTCCTGGAAGGAACACCCGAAAGTGAAGCTTCAGCGCAAGAACGGGCTTCGCGCCACCGCGCTCGGCGCCCTCGCCGTGACCGGCGCCCTGGTCCTCACGGCGTGTGGTTCGGACGACAACGCGGGCGGAACCGGCGGCACCGGCGAGAAGACCAACGCTGCGTCGAACATCAAGTGCGACGACGCCAAGGGCAAGCTGCCCGCCTCCGGTTCCAGCGCTCAGAAGAACGCCATGGACCTGTGGGTCAAGAACTACATGGCGGCCTGCTCCGGCGTGGAGGTCAACTACAAGTCCTCCTCCTCCGGTGAGGGAATCGTCGCCTTCAACCAGGGCACGGTGGGCTTCGCCGGATCCGACTCGGCCCTCAAGCCCGAAGAGGTCGAGGACTCGAAGAAGATCTGCAAGGGCGGCCAGGGCATCAACCTGCCCATGGTCGGCGGCCCGATCGCGATCGGTTACAACCTGTCCGGTGTCGAGGGTCTGACCCTGGACGCCCCGACCGTCGCCAAGATCTTCAACAACAAGATCAAGAAGTGGAACGACCCGGCGATCGCCGCTCTGAACAAGGGCAAGACGCTCCCGGACAAGGCGATCCAGGCCTTCCACCGCTCCGAGGACTCCGGCACCACGCAGAACCTCGGCAAGTACCTCGGCAAGACCGCCAAGGCGGACTGGCCCTACGAGGCCGAGAAGAGCTGGCCCGCCCCCGGCGGCCAGGCCGCGTCCGGTTCCTCCGGCGTCGCCGCCCAGGTCAAGCAGGTCGACGGCGCGATCGGCTACTTCGAGCTCTCCTACGCGAGCTCGCAGTCCATCCCGACCGTGGACATCAACACCGGTGCCGCTGCTCCGGTGAAGGCCACCTCCGAGAACGCCTCCAAGGCCATCGCCGCCGCCAAGGTCAAGGGCACCGGCAAGGACCTGGCCCTCGACCTGGACTACACCACCAAGGCCGAAGGCGCCTACCCGATCGTCCTCGTGACCTACGAGGTCGTCTGCGACACGGGCAACAAGGCCGAGACGCTGGGCACGGTCAAGTCCTTCCTGACCTACACCGCCGGCGACGAGGGCCAGAAGGTCCTCTCCGAGGCGGGCTACGCCCCGATCCCGACCGAGATCAACGCCAAGGTCCGCGAGACCGTCGCGGGTCTGAAGTAACGCAACCGGCCGGCGGGGGCCTTCGGGCCCCCGCCGGCCACCTCATCCGGTGCACCGCCGCCAGGGGAGTCCTGCCGCTCCCCCACCACAGACCGGAAAGACCATGGCTTCCACCACATCCATAGACGCACCCCCTCCAACGCCGGCTCCGCCGGTCAACAGGAAAAAGGGTTCCACCGGCCGCACCGGCGACAAGGTCTTCCTCGGCCTGTCCCGCGGTTCGGGCATCCTGCTCCTGGTGATCATGGCGTCGATCGCCGCGTTCCTCACCTACCGCTCCGTGCTCGCCATCTCGGCGGACGAGGGCAACTTTCTCACCACGTTCGAGTGGAACCCGGCGGGCGACCCGCCGGTGTTCGGCATCGCGGTCCTCCTCTTCGGCACCGTCATCAGCTCGATCATCGCGATGGCGATCGCCGTCCCGATCGCCGTCGGCATCGCGCTGTTCATCTCGCACTACGCGCCGCGCAAGCTGGCTTCCCCCATCGCCTACGTGGTCGACCTGCTGGCCGCCGTGCCGTCGATCATCTACGGCATCTGGGGCGCGCTCTTCCTGGTCCCCTACCTGGAGGGCCTGAACCTCTGGCTCGACCAGTTCTTCGGGTGGACCTACATCTTCGAGAAGACCGAGGTCGGCGTCGCCCGCTCGCTGTTCACCGTCGGCATCCTGCTGGCGATCATGATCCTTCCGATCGTGACCAGCGTCAGCCGCGAAGTCTTCCTCCAGGTCCCGCGGATGAACGAAGAGGCAGCCCTCGCGCTCGGCGCCACCCGCTGGGAAGTCATCCGCATGTCGGTGCTCCCCTTCGGCCGGTCCGGCGTGATCTCCGCCTCGATGCTCGGCCTCGGCCGCGCACTCGGCGAGACGATGGCCGTCGCCACGGTGCTGTCGCCGAGCTTCCTGATCTCCCTGCATCTGCTCAATCCGGGCGGAGGCACCTTCGCCCAGAACATCGCGGCGAAGTTCGACGAGGCCAACGAGTTCGGGCGGGACGCACTGATCGCCTCCGGTCTCGTCCTGTTCATCCTCACCCTGCTGGTCAACGGCGCGGCCCGCCTGATCATCGCCCGCCGCAAGGAGTACTCGGGGGCCAACGCATGAGCCAGACAGCCATCCAGGACAGGCCCACCCCGACGCCGCCGGTCCGCAAGGACGGCCTGCGCAGCCGCTCCCTCCCCCGCTTCGCGCCCCTCGGTTTCGCCGTCGTCGCGATCGCGCTCGGTGTCGGCCTCGGTCTCGCCGCCGGCTGGGAGAGCCGCATCCAGTGGGGCCTGATCTCGGCTCTCTTCTTCGTCGTCATCTCGTACGTGGTCACCACGGTCGTCGAGAACAAGCGACAGGCCAAGGACCGTCTGGCCACCAGCGTCGTCTGGGTCTGCTTCGTCCTCGCCGTCATCCCGCTCTTCTCGCTGATCTGGGTGACCGTCAGCCGCGGTATGAAGGTGCTCGACGGGTACTTCCTGACCCACTCGATGGCCGGTGTCCCCGGCTTCGAGGCCGGCGGCGGTGTCTACCATGCCATCATCGGCACGCTGGAGCAGGTCGGTATCGCCACCGTGCTCTCGGTGCCGCTCGGTCTGCTGACCGCGATCTACCTGGTCGAGTACGGCAAGGGCACGCTGGCCAAGGCCGTCACCTTCTTCGTCGACGTCATGACGGGCATCCCGTCGATCGTCGCGGGCCTGTTCCTCCTCTCGATCATGCTGCTGTTCGAGCTGGAGCCGTCCGGCCTGATGGGCGCGCTGGCACTGGCGATCCTCATGGTCCCGGTCGTCGTCCGCTCCACCGAGGAGATGCTCAAGCTCGTCCCGAACGAGCTGCGCGAGGCGTCGCTGGCCCTCGGTGTGCCGAAGTACCGCACGATCGTCAAGGTCGTCATCCCGACCGCGCTCGGCGGCATCACCACCGGTGTGATGCTCGCGATCGCGCGTATCGCGGGTGAGACCGCGCCGATCCTGCTGCTGGTCTTCGGCAGCCAGCTGATCAACAGCAATCCTTTCGAAGGCGCCCAGTCCTCCCTCCCCTTCTACATCTGGGAGCAGTACCGGGTGGGCAGCGAGGCGTCGTACGACCGCGCCTGGGCCGCCGCCCTGGTGCTGATCGCCTTCGTC
Source organism: Streptomyces sp. CA-251247 (assembly GCF_050952975.1). Lineage (NCBI taxonomy): Bacteria > Bacillati > Actinomycetota > Actinomycetes > Kitasatosporales > Streptomycetaceae > Streptomyces > Streptomyces sp. CA-251247. Next base: position 3,866,750 of record NZ_CP191861.1, read on the forward strand.
ATGATTCTCAACCTGGTGGCCCGCGGCATCGCCCGCTGGAAGGCCCCGAAGTCCGGTCGCTAAAGCGTCCATGAAAGCGAAGTGATCCCCATGGCCAAGCGAATCGACGTCAGCGGCCTCTCTGCCTTCTACGGCTCCCACAAGGCGATCGAGGACATCTCGATGACCGTGGAGCCCCGCTCCGTGACGGCCTTCATCGGCCCGTCCGGCTGCGGCAAGTCCACCTTCCTGCGCACCCTGAACCGTATGCACGAGGTCACCCCCGGCGGCCGCGTCGAGGGCAAGGTGCTGCTGGACGACGAGAACCTCTACGGCTCCAGCGTCGACCCGGTCTCCGTGCGCCGTACGGTCGGCATGGTCTTCCAGCGTCCGAACCCGTTCCCGACGATGTCCATCTACGACAACGTCGCCGCCGGTCTGCGCCTCAACCGCAGCTACAAGAAGAGCGAGCTCAACGCGGTCGTCGAGAAGTCGCTCAAGGGCGCGAACCTCTGGAACGAGGTGAAGGACCGCCTCAACAAGCCGGGTTCCGGTCTCTCCGGCGGTCAGCAGCAGCGTCTGTGCATCGCCCGCGCGATCGCCGTCGAGCCCGACGTCCTGCTGATGGACGAGCCCTGCTCGGCGCTCGACCCGATCTCGACCCTCGCGATCGAGGACCTGATCGGCGAGCTGAAGGAGCGCTTCACGATCGTCATCGTGACGCACAACATGCAGCAGGCGGCGCGGGTCTCGGACCGTACGGCGTTCTTCAACCTCTCGGCGGTCGGCCAGCCCGGAAAGCTGATCGAGATAGACGAGACGGAGCGCATCTTCGCGAACCCGTCGGTGCAGGCGACCGAGGACTACATCTCGGGCCGCTTCGGGTGATCACCGCTCCCGCGGCGACCCCGGGCGGACGGCACCGGCTGCCGGCGCCCGGCCGCCCCGTCGCCCCCTAACACGTCTCGCGGTGCTGCATGGCGGTGCCACCGCAAGACGAAGGGCCCGCCCCCTCTCCAGGGGGCGGGCCCACATGTCTTTCCGGCTGTGGCCGTACGGGCGCTCTCACCGGGCCGGCGGCCCTCGAAGCGGGCGCTCTGTTCGGGGCGGGCAGTGGTACGGCTGCCGTCCGAGCCGGCGGCGCCCAGGCGATCGTCCGGGCCTTCTTCCGGGGCGGGTGGCCCTGTGGGGCCACGGCCCCGCCGTCCGGCGCGGGCGTCAGCCGAACGCCAGGTACACGACCCCGTAGCTCAGCGCCGCGACCGCCGCGGCGGCCGGCATCGTGATGAACCAGCCCATGATGATGTTCTTCGCGACGCCCCACCGGACCGCGTTGACGCGCTTCGTCGCCCCGACACCCATGATCGCGGACGTGATCACATGCGTCGTCGAGATCGGCGCGTGGAACAGGAACGCCGAACCGAACATGATCGAGGCGCCGGTCGTCTCCGCCGCGAACCCCTGCGGCGGGTCCAGCTCGATGATCTTCCGCCCCAGCGTCCGCATGATGCGCCAGCCACCCGCGTACGTGCCGAGCGAGAGCATCACCGCGCAGGCGATCTTCACCCAGACCGGGATCGCGTCGCCCTGGCCCTCGACATCGGCGATGACCAGCGCCATCACCACGATGCCCATCGTCTTCTGGGCGTCCTGGAGTCCGTGCCCGAGCGCCATACCGGCCGCCGAGACGGTCTGGGCTATCCGGAATCCGCGCTTGGCCTTGTGCGGGTTGGACTTCCGGAACATCCACATGATCGCGACCATCACCAGATAGCCGCAGACCAGACCCACGATGGGCGAGATGAACATCGGGATGACGACCTTCTCCAGGACGCCGGTCCAGATCACATCCGTGCCGCCGGCGAGCGCCGCGCCCACCATGCCGCCGAACAGCGCGTGCGAGGAGGACGAGGGAAGGCCGAAGTACCAGGTGACGAGGTTCCACACGATCGCGCCGAGCAACGCGGCGAAGAGGATGCCCATCCCCTTGCTGCCCTGGGGCGTCGCGATGAGCCCCTCGCTGACGGTCTTGGCCACGCCCTGTCCGAGGAACGCGCCCGCGAGGTTCATCACCGCGGCCATCGCCAGCGCCGCGCGCGGTGTCAGGGCGCGGGTGGAGACGGACGTCGCGATGGCGTTCGCGGAGTCGTGGAAGCCGTTGGTGTACGTGAATCCGAGCGCGACACCAATGGTCACGATCAGGGCAAACGTGTCCACAAGCTTCAGGACTCCTTGACCGCAATGGTCTCGACGGTGTTCGCGACATGCTCGAAGGCGTCGGCCGCCTCTTCCAGCACGTCCACGATCTGCTTCAGCTTGAGGACCTCGATGGCCTCGTACTTACCGTTGAAGAGGTGGGCCAGCAGCTTGCGGTGGATCTGGTCGGCCTGGTTCTCGAGGCGGTTGACCTCGATCCAGTACTCGGTGAGGTTGTCCATGGTCCGCAGGTGCGGCATGGCCTCCGCCGTCAGCTCCGCAGCCCGCGCCAGGACCTCGATCTGCTGCTCCACACCCTTCGGCAGCTCCTCGACCTGGTACAGCACGACCAGGTCGACGGCCTCCTCCATGAAGTCCATGATGTCGTCGAGCGAGGAGGCGAGCTTGTAGATGTCCTCGCGGTCGAACGGCGTGATGAAGGAGGAGTTCAGCTGGTGGAAGATCGCGTGCGTCGCGTCGTCTCCCGCGTGCTCCGCTGCCCGCATCCGTTCCGCGATCTCGGCCCGGGCGGAGGAGTCCGCCCCGAGCAGTTCCATCAGGAGCTTGGAGCCCGTGACGATGTTGTCCGCGGATGCGGCGAACATGTCGTAGAAGCTCGTCTCCCTGGGGGTCAGACGAAATCGCACGTGGGGTCCTCGGGGTGCATTGGATTCGGTCAGGCTGATGCTAGGCGCATTCATCCGGCCACGGCCAACCGGCTTCCTCAGTGTCGCCCATCGGCAACAGTGCTCAGCACAGCACCCCCGGCCCCCTGGCCGGAGCGATTCGGTACCATATACCCATGAGGGGTATGTGACTCCTATGTGATGGATCAGGCACAGTTTTCGGACAGGCTCCATCTCGGCACAGCTGACAACCGGAGGACGCGATGACGACCACCGAGGCGGGCGGCCCCCCGGTCACGGACCACGACCGCGGCGTGCACGGCTACCACAAACAGAAGGACGAGCACCTCAAGCGGCTGCGCCGTATCGAGGGCCAGATCCGCGGCCTCCAGCGCATGGTCGACGAGGACGTCTACTGCATCGACATACTCACGCAGGTCTCCGCCTCCACCAAGGCCCTCCAGTCGTTCGCGCTCCAGCTGCTCGAAGAGCATCTGCGCCACTGCGTCGCGGACGCCGCGGTCAAGGGAGGCGACGAGATCGACGCCAAGGTCGAGGAAGCCACCAAGGCCATCGCCCGCCTGCTGCGCACCTGACCTGCCGCTTTCCCTGATCTGCCGGCCACACGGCCGGCCCTTTCCCGCCCTGCCGCGCATCCGACCGCCGCATACCGACCTGCCGTGCCCCGGGGATGGTCCCGCCGCGTGGAGGGTCAGTCGAGTCGGCCGGATTCGGACCGCTCGGCCGCCACCTTCAGCACCTCGTCGATACGGTCCGGGCTCAGCCGGTCCTCGTCCGCGGCCGACGCCGCGATGATCAACTCGCCGCACAGTTCGATCTCGGCAAGCGCCACGTGGTCCTGGACGGTCGTCGTACTGGGCGGAGCCACGTGCGTTCACCTCTTCCTGCCGGGCGTCGACTTCCTAGCGTAGGGAGTGATGCACACACCGCGCATGGCACGTCCGGACCATTTCGGGGGTGTCTTTCAGATCTTCCCGGGCCGGCCCGAAGGGGCCCCACGGGCCCCGGCGGCGAACGGACACGGACACGAAGAACACGGACTACGTCCCGATCCTGCCGGCGTAGATGTCCCGCCGGTCGGGAAGAACGATGGTCACCGGAGTGCCGAAGTCGTAGAGCACCGTGGTCGACGTGACCGCGACCGTACCGGTCGCGTTGGCGAAACTGAAGCGGTGCCGCACCTTGCGGAGCCGGCCCTCCTCGTCGAGATAGACGTCGAACGGCACGGTGTCGGTGGCGAACCCTTTCGCCGCAGCCGCCAGCGAGGCCCGCGCATGCGGTTCGGCCGCCCGCGCCGCCCGCCCGATGTCCGTGCTCCCCCGGTAGTGGTGCACCGTCTCGCCGGCGACACTCTCCTCACCGACGTACGTCACGTCCCGGGCGCCGCGCAGCAGTTCGGCCGCGGCCAGCGGATCCGTCGCCCCGCCGGTGACCAGATTGCCGTCCGCGAGGGTCGTCGTGTCGATCCGCACCCACTTGTCGGCGGGCACACCCGCGCCCCGGTTCTTCATGTAGAGCGCCCCGGGCGCCATCAGCTCGGTGACAGGTCGGTGTTCGTCCGCGCCCGCAGGGTCCTTCGGCAGGACCACCGTCAGCCGGCCCATCCGCCGCCGGAAGTCATAGCCGCCCTCGCCCTGGATGGTCACCCGCGTCCCGCCGGTCGCGGTCTCCATCGACGTACGCGCCCGGGCGCTGCCGGCAGCGACCAGCGCGTCCGCCGCCGTGCGCACCCGGTCCGTCCGTGGCCCGCCGGGCCGGTCGTCGGCGACCGCGCCCGTACTGCCGGAGCAGCCGCTGGTCGCCATCACACCCGCCACGGCGGCGGCGACCATCAACGCGCCGCCCCTGCGCCTGTGCTGCTGCACCACCATCGACCGCCAACCCCCAACACCGGAACCGCTGCTTCTACGAGACCTCCGCCCGTCCCGCATAACGACGGCCAGGGCCCGTCGTCACGCGACCACCCGGGTTGCGCTCCGCCCCAGTACCGTGGAGAGGTGCCTGCGCGAGACCTCCCGGACAGCGGAGAATCACCTCATCTCACGACAACCACCGAGCGGGGCTCGTTCGCCATGGCCCGGTGCAGCTGCGGATGGACCGGACCCGCCCGGCGCTCCCGTGAACGAGCCCGTACCGACGCCGAGTTGCACACCGCGGTCGTCACCGCGGGACGCTGAAACCGCACGGGCAGCCCCCTGGACCGCGTCCCTCCGGAACCTCCACGGCCTCATCGCCGTCTTGTCCCCCAGGAGGCACCATGGACCGGCGCGCGCTGCTCACCACCGCTGTAGCTCTGACCGCGACCGCCTGCAGCAGCAGCGCGGGCGGCGGCACACCCACGGCCGAGGCCACCACCGGCACGGCCGGCCGCATCCCCACGTCCCGCGGATCCACCCCGACGGCCTCCGCCGCCGCGGCCGACTGGACGGCTCTCGCCCGCGGCCTGGACGGGCAGCTGGTGCGCCCCGGCGACGCCGCGTACCCCACGGCCCGCCAGCTCTACAACACCCGCTTCGACGCACTGAAACCCGCGGCCGTCGCGTATGTGTCCGGCGAGGACGACATCGCCGAGTGCCTCGCCTACGCCCGGGCCCACCGCACCCCCGTCTCCATACGCAACGGCGGCCACTCCTACGCCGGTTGGTCCTCCGGCAACGGCCGGCTCGTCATCGACGTCTCCGCCCTGAAGAAGGTCGGCACGGACGGCACCATCGGCGCCGGCGCCAAACTGATCGACGTCTACACCACGCTCGGCACAGCGGGCCGCACCATACCGGCCGGCTCCTGCCCCTCCGTCGGGGTGTCCGGCCTCACCCTCGGCGGCGGTCACGGCGTCACCTCGCGTGCGTACGGCCTGACCTGCGACAGCCTCACCTCGGCGAGGATCGTCACGGCCGACGGCAGACGGCTGACGGCGAGCGCGAAGGAGAACAAGGACCTGTTCTGGGCGCTGCGCGGCGCCGGCAACGGCAACTTCGGTGTGGTCACCGAGCTCCGGTTCCGTACGCACCCGGCCCCGCCGACCGTCGTCGGCTATCTCACGTGGCCCTGGTCGAAAGCGGCCGCCGTGTTCTCGGCCTGGCAGCGGTGGGGACCCGACCAGCCCGACGAGATATGGTCCTCCGCCCATCTGTCGGCCGGCCCCGGCGGGCACTCCCCCACCTTCTCCATCGCCGCCTTCTCCCTCGGCACCGAGGGAGACCTGAAGAACGCCGTCGACCGGCTCGCCGACGCGGCGGGCTCGCCGGCGAGCAACGTCTCCATCCGCCGGCGCGGCCATCTCGACGCCATGCTCGGCTACGCGAACTGCGCCACGCTCAGCCAGGACCAGTGCCATCTGCCCGGCCGCACCCCGGGCCGCTCCCCGCAGGGCACGCTCCAGCGTGAGACGTACGCCGCGGCGTCCGGCTTCTTCGACCGGGCGCTCTCCCCGGCCGGTGTCCAGGCACTGCTCGCGGCGGCCGAAGGTTTCACCCGCCTCCCGCAGAGCCAGGGCGGGGGCGGCTCCATCGTCCTGACCGCGCTCGGCGGAGCGGTCAACCGGGTGGACCCGCTGGCGACGGCGTTCGTCCACCGCCGCTCGCGGATGCTCGCGCAGTACATCGCCGCCTGGCGCCCGGGCACGCAGGGCGCGGCCCAGCAGGCGTGGCTGAAGAGCACCCATGCCTCCCTGCGCCGTTTCGCGTCGGGGGCGGCGTACCAGAACTACGTCGATCCGACACTGACCGACTGGCGGCGGGCCTACTACGGCCCCGCGGCGGACCGGCTCACCCGGCTGAAGAAGCAGTACGACCCGGGCAGGCTGTTCGACTTCCCACAGGCGCTGTAGCCCGTACGGGGGCCCCCGAATGGCCGGTACGGTGCCGGGCCTGTGCGCTGGTTACATGAACCGAACCGGACGAATAGCCACGCTCACGGCGACCACGGCGCTCATGCTGGCCCTCCCGTTCGGCGGTGCCGCGCCCGGGGCGTCCGCGGAGCCGGCCGAGACGGCCCCCGCCGTCGCCTCCAAGCCGGACGGCCCGCTCGAGAGTTCCCTCGCGGTGCTCGCCACCGGAGCGATAGCCGGCGCCGGAACCGTACTGATCGTCCGTCGCCACCACCGCCGCAACCGCCGCCGCTGACCCGCCAGGACCCGCCAGGGCCTGCGGCGCACGGCCCCGGTCAGGCAGCCAGGTCGTTCCGGCCCGCGCCCTCGGTCAGAGGATCGTGGATGCCCAGCGGCTCGGGACGGTCCGCCTGGGCGGGCACCCGCTTCGAGCGCACGAGCCGTCCGGCCCGGCCGGAGCCCGCGACCGCCGACACCACCGGGGTCAGCAGGGCCAGCGCGAGCGGGGCGAGGAGCAGGGTGACCGCCGTGCCGAGCGCGAAACCGCCGATGACGTCGGTCGGGTAGTGCACGCCCATGTACACCCGGCAGAAGCCCTCGGCGAGGGCGAGACCGATCGCGGCCCAGCCGAACTTGCGGTGCGCGATGAACAGCCCCGCACCGATCGCCATCGCCATCGTGGCGTGGTCGCTGACGAACGAGTAGTCGGTCTTCCCGGAGACGAGGACCTCGATGCCCTGGTGGTCCAGGAACGGCCGCGGTCTCTCCACGAACCCGCGGATCGGGATGTTGATCAGCAGCGCGATGCCCGCGGCGAGCGGCGCCCACACCAGCGCGACGACACCCGACACCGAGTCCTCGGTGGTACCGCGCCGGCGCACGCTCCACCAGCACCAGAGCGCCACGGCCACCATCGCCAGCAGGATGCCCCACTCGCCGACGAACTCCATCACGCGGTCGAACCAGTGGGGTGCGTCCTTGGCCAGGCCGTTGATGTCGTAGAGCAGGCTGACATCAGGGCTCGATCCGCCCCTTGACTCCGTCAGGGGGAACCCCATTGCGAGTCCAGCCATCTGCTGCGGCCCCTTGCCTTGTGCCTGCCGCGGTGCACGGGTGCACCGCTTGTACCAACCCCCGTGGTCAGTGTGGTGTCTGCTGCATGGTCAGTGCCGCTGTCACTGTCCAGGGAACGGCACGTTCCCCGGCTACGTTCCACTCTCCACCGAACGATCACCATGACGTTATCGAAGAGAGACACATCGCTGCAGCTCAGGGCCTTGGCCTAACGGAGAGTTCCGGCCATTCGCGACGCCCCGTCAGGCCGCCGGAGCCACCGTGGGGAGTGCTTTTGCGCCATCCTCGGTGACCCTCGTGGCGCCGAAGTAGTCCGGGGTGTCGATCTTGTCGAAGCGGATCACCGCGCCGGTGTAGGGCGCATTGATCATGTATCCGCCGCCGACGTACAGCCCTACGTGCCGAATGGCGCGCGAATTGGTCAGGTCGTCCGAGAAGAAGACGAGGTCCCCCGGCAGCAGCTCGTCGCGCGACGGATGCGGCCCGGCGTTGTACTGGTCGTTGGCCACCCGCGGCAGCTCGATCTTCACCGTGCGGTACGCGGCCTGCGTGAGCCCGGAGCAGTCGAAGCGTCCGCCCTGCTCAGGGGTGCCGTTGCCGCCCCACAGGTACTTCGTGCCGAGCCTCTGCTGCGCGAAATGGATCGCCCCGGCGGCCTGCCGCGACGGCTCGACACGGCCGACCGGCCGGGCGAAGCTCTTCTCCAGGGTGCGGATGATCTTCACGTAGTTCTGCGTCTCGCGGTACGGCGGCACCCCGCCGTGCTTGATGACCGCGTACGCGCCGGCGTTGTAGGCGGCGAGCATGTTGTCGGTCGCGTCGCCCGGCGCCTTCTTCACATATCCAGCCAACTCGCAGTCGTACGTCGCAGCAGACGGAATCGCGTCGGCCGGATCCCACACATCGCGGTCCCCGTCCTTGTCCCCGTCGACGCCGTGCGCCGCCCAGGTGCCGGGGATGAACTGCGCGATGCCCTGCGCGGTGGCCGGGCTCTGCGCCTTCGGGTTCCAGCCGCTCTCCTGGTAGAGCTGGGCGGCGAGCAGCGCGGGATTGATGGCCGGGCAGAGATTGCCCCACCTCTGCACGAGCGGCTGGTAGCGCGCGGGCACGGCCCCCTTGGCCAGGGCGACGGCGCCGTTCCTGCCGTCGATCCCGAGGAGACCGGAGGCGGCGGAGTACGTACCGACGACGAGCAGGCCGACGAACCCCAGGCACACCACGACGGACGCGCCCGCGACCAGCCACGCCTTACGCACCGTCAACCACCCTTCACCCCATGGCAGTAGGCCCTGCGCCAGTGTAGGTGGGCAGGGCCGGAATCAGACGGCAGAGAAGAGGGCGGGGCGGGAAGCGTACGCAGGAATGGCGCGACCGCGACGTCCGCGCCGCGCCACCGGCCCCGGCTTCCGTTCCCCGCCGCGGAACCGGACCTACGGCTTCCGTTCCCTGCCGCCGAACCCGGCCTACGGCTTGCGCGCCACGCCACCGAACATCGCGACCTCTTCCGGCTCCGGCCGGCCCTCGGGGACCTCCACGCGCCAGCGGGAGCAGGAGACCACGCCCGGAGGGAGCAGTTCGAGGCCGTCGAAGTAGCTCTCGACCTCCCGCGGGGTGCGCTGGGTGAGGCGGGGGGTGCCGTGCTCGTTCCAGAAGGCGACCGCGGCGTCCACGTCCGGCATCGACGGGCTGGTGATCGTGTGCGACAGCACGAGGTGACTGCCGGAGGGCAGCGCGTCCATCAGCCGGCGGACGACCGCGTACGACTCCTCGTGGTCCTCGACAAAGATGACCACGCCCAGCAGCATCAGTGCCACGGGCTGCTTGAAGTCGAGCGTCTCCGAGGCACGCTCCAGGATGGCGTCGACATCGCGCAGATCGGCGTCGAGGTAGTCCGTACGGCCCTGAGGAGTGCTGGTCAGCAGCGCGCGGGCGTGCGCGAGGACCAGCGGGTCGTTGTCCACATAGACGATCCGCGATTCGGGCGCGACGCCCTGTGCGACCTCATGGGTGTTGTCCGCGCTGGGCAGCCCGGTACCGACGTCGAGGAACTGCCGGATCCCGAGATCCGCCACCAGATGGTGGACGGCCCGCCCCAGAAACTGACGGTCGGCCAGGGCATAGTCCCCGATGCCGGGGTGAATGCCCCGGATCTGGTCCCCGGCCTCACGGTCCACGGGGTAGTTGTCCTTGCCGCCGAGCCAGTAGTTCCAGATCCTGGCGGTGTGAGGGCGCGAGGTGTCGATCCGGTCGCGTACGTGCTCGTTTTCGGTCACGGGCCACAACATATCCAACTCGGCCCCTCGGGAGGGAGGTTGATGCGCAGATGGGAGACGTTTCTGCACCCTCGGCGGGCCCGGCCGCGGGCGTGGCTCCGGGCACGGCCGTGGGCACGCCTCCGGCGAGGAACCTCCCCGGCCGGCGGACCGTCATATGTCACAGCGGACGCACCCGTTCGCCCGGCACCCGCCGATCGACTGTCCGGAACGCCCCAAAGGTGCCACAACGACAGTCATTGCCCGGAGTCACGCACCGTGATACACAGAGTGACGGTACGGGCTCCTCTCTGTGAACAGGTCGGCACCGCCGCAGGTCAGGGCGGTGGGATCGGTCATACGTGCGGAGATCGGGTAAAGAGACCCGCCAAGTCGGCATACGCGGGCGGTTTCATCAGCGAAGATAGAGCGATGGCCCATGCCGAGGGGCATGGGCAGCGAACAACCCGACAGGGGCGGTGAGTTACACATGATCCTGGCAGCCGAAAAGGGCGACATCACCACCATCATCGGCGGAATCGCCCCGAACTGGGGGCCTTTCGGGAGCCTGGGCAATGAAGCCCGAATCATGATCGAGGTCGTGATGGCGGTGGCCATCCTGCTCTGCCTCGGTATCGCGATCTGGGGCGCCGCGAAGCAGCGCATCGGAGCGACCGCGCTGCGCGACACCTTCAGCGCGGAACAGGGCAAGGGCCTGATCGTCGCCGGCCTGACCGGCGTCTTCATCATCGGGTCACTGGGGACCCTGTTCACCATCGTGTACGGGATGGCCGTCTGACCGACCCGTCGGCCCCTCCGTCCCCTTCCCGCGTGCCCGGCCCACCCAGAGGTTGCGTCTCCCTGATGTCGAGTCACCACACCGCGCCCGCGCGGAAAGCAGCACGGCTACCGTCGTACTACGCGGTTCTGCACCCGGTCGAGGGGAAGTGCGCGACATGAGCCTGGGGGACGACCACGGCTTCGGCGGTGACGCGAGCAGCCGGGTGGACGACGGCTTCCGCGGTACGGGCCAGACCCGTACGCGCCTGCCCGGCACGGACACGGACGTCTACGGCGGCGCCCGCCGCCCGGTCCGCAACTCCCGCTCGCTCATCACGGTGGTGGGCGTCGTGGTGCTGCTGATCGCGGCGATCGCCTTCGCCAACCAGGGCGGCGGCGACGAGGACCGCGCCGGCGAAACCCCGAAGGGCCCGGAATCGGCCCCGACGGCGGCGACGGGCGTGAAGCCGGTACAGGGCAAGGTGGGGGGAATCCCGACGGGGTACGGGAGGAACGAGCAGGGGGCACAGAGCGCTGCTGCCAACTACGCGGTGGCACTGGGTTCTGACGGCATGTTCAACAAGGGCCGTCGAAGCCAGATCGTGGACACCGTCTACACCCCCGACGTGGCCGCAGCCCGCCGCGGCGACCTGGACAAGGTCTACTCCGACCCCAAGTTCCTCAGCAGCATCGGCCTGAAGCCTGATGGCTCCGCCCCGACAGGGATGACCTTCATCACGCGCTTCAATCCCGTGGGGTCGAAGGTCGAGTCGTTCAGCCCGGACTCCGCCAGCATCTCGGTCTGGTACTCCTCGCTGTTCGGTCTGGCCGGCGACGGCTCCACGAACCCGGTGACGGAGGCTTGGTACACCAACACCTTCGCACTCAAGTGGGTCAACGGGGACTGGAAGATCACCGACTTCACCCAGAAGGACGGACCGGTACCGGTCGGCCGTGACCAGGTCGCGTCTGGAGCCAAGGAAATGGCCGACGCCGTGCAGCAGTTCGGAGGGTTCACGTATGCCCGCTAGCCGCCGTCGTGTTCTGACGATCACAGCCGCTGTGACGGGTGTCCAGACCGCCGCAGTCCTGCTCGCGACCCGTGCGTTCGCGGCGCCTACGCCCACGCCGTCACCCAGCAGCACCAACGATCCCTGCGACCTCATCCGCGGTCCCGCACGCGACTACTGCGACCGGGGCGGCGGCGCACCCCGTTCCGGGCCCACCCCCCAAGACCCCACCGACGCCCTCGACCCCCTCTCCTCCCTCGCCCGCGGCTGCGCCGACGCCGCCGTCTGGACCGTCGACACCCTCTCCAAGGCCGTGAAGTCCACCGCCACCGTCGACTTCACCAACACCGCCTTCCTCTCCCAGTACGCCGTCGTCTTCGCCGCCGCCACCATCCTCACGCTCCTCCTGTGGCTCCTCGCCGTCGCCAAGCGGGCCATCCGCGGCGTGCCCCTCATGACCGCCATCTCCGAAGCCATCGGCTTCCTCTGGCTCACGGTCCTCGCCTCCGCCTTCACCCCGCTGATCCTCTACACCCTCGTCTCCGCCACCGACGGCGTCACCGAGGTCATCGCGGGCGGTACCAGCGGGCAGACCGACATGTTCTTCGGGAACTTCTCCGCCGCCCTCAAGAAGGGCACCGACATCGGAGGCGGGCCGATCATGCTGATCGTCGTCTCCCTCGTCACCGTGCTGGCCGCCGGAATCCTCTACCTCGAGCTGTTCATCCGCGCCGTCCTCCTCTACGTCGGTGCCCTCCTCGGCGTCGTCGTCTACGCGGGACTCGTCGACAAGAACATGTGGGGCCACGTACGCCGCTGGGCCGGCATCATGATCGCGATCATCCTGATCAAGCCGGTCATCGTGATCGTCCTCGGCCTCGCCGGTGCCCTCTCCGCCGACCAGGGCCCCGACTCCTTCTCCGCCGTCGTCTCCGGACTCGCGATCATCCTGCTCGCGATCTTCGCCTCGGCGATGATCTACCGTTTCGTTCCCGGCTTCGGCGACGAGATCGTCGCCTCCCGCAACAACCGCTTCCAGAGCGGCGCGGAGAACGCCGCCGCCGCCGTCATCAGCTCCCCCGCCGCCCTCGTCTCCCAGGGCATCAAGACCCACAGCACCCGCGGCAACCCCCGCGGCGGCGAGAACAGCGGCGGAGGAGGCGGCGGGGCAGCCCGGCCGTCCAACCCCATGGGCGGCGGCGTCGCCGCCCACAGCAGCCGCACCTCCGGGAGCGGCGGCGGAAATGTCCCCTCCGCCGCACCCCCGCCCCGCAGCGCCCGCCCCAGTAACAGTCCCACCAGCGGCACCCCGCACAGCAACCGCAAGAGCACAGGAGGTGGAGGGCGTTGACGACTCAGTCCCATCCCATCGCGCCCCGCCGTACGTATCTGATCGGCCGGGCCCGGCCGAACGCGATCGTCGGCAAGAACCGCGAGACCGGCGAGATCGCCCTGATCATCGCCGGCGCGTTCCTCGGCATGATGTGCGGGCTGCTCGTCCCCGTTCTGTCCGTGCGCATCGTTCTGCTGATGGGCTTCCCGCTGCTGGCGCTCGCCGCGGTCTACGTGCCGTACAAGCACCGCACGTTCTACAAGTGGTTCGAGGTCAACCGCAGCTTCAAGCGCACCCTGCGCAACGGCACCGTCTACCGCTCCACCTCCGTCGAGGCCGGCACCCGTCTCGACGGCCGTGAGGTCGAGGTCGGCCCGCCCCCGGGCATCGGCCGGATCAACTGGCTCGCCGCCCCCTTCGGCCCCGACGAGATCGCCGTACTGCTGCACGCCGACCGCCGTACCGTCACCGCCGCCATCGAGATCGAGGGACCCGGTGTCGGACTGCGCGACAGCGAGGACCAGGAGGCCCTCGTCGACCGCTTCGGCACGCTGCTCAAGCATGTGGCCAACGGCGACGGCTTTGTGACGCGCCTTCAGATGCTGGCCCGTACGCTCCCCGCCGACCCCGACGCCCACGCCAAGGACGTCGCCCAGCGCGGCGACCAGAAGACCCCCGGCTGGCTGCGCGACTCCTACGACCAGCTCCAGTCGATGGTGTCCACCTCCAGCGAGCAGCACCGCGCCTACCTCGTCGCCTGCATGCACTACACGCGGGAACTGGCCGCCGAGGCCCACGCCATGGCGCGTGCCACCCGCCACGCCTCCGGTGCCAAGTCCCGCAAGCTCGACAAGGACGCGGGTCTCGCGGTCGTCATGGCGCGTGAACTCACCGACATCTGCGCCCGCCTCGCCGAGGCCGACATCCGCGTCCGCCAGCCGCTCGGCCAGGGCCGGCTCGCCTCCCTCGTGCACTCGATGTACGACCCGGACCACCCCATCGACCACATCCAGGCGATGACGAAGCGGAACGCCTGGCCGGCCGAGCTCGACGCCATGCAGCCCACCTTCCTCCAGGCCAAGACCCGCGAGTCCTCCACCCGCGCGCCCTGGTGCCACTCCACCGCGTGGGTGAAGGAGTGGCCGATGACTCCTGTCGGCGTCAACTTCCTGGCGCCGCTGCTCGTCCACACCCCCGACGTGATCCGCACGGTCGCGGTCACCATGGATCTGGAACCCACCGAGGTCGCCATCGAGCGGATGCTCACCGAGAAGACGAACGACGAGGCCGACGCCAGCAGGGCCGCCAAGATGAACCGCACGGTCGACCCGCGCGACATCGCCGCACACGGCCGACTCGACCAGCGGGGTGAAGATCTCGCCAGCGGTGCGGCAGGGGTCAACCTTGTCGGGTACATCACTGTGTCGTCGCGTTCGCCCGAGGCCCTGGCCAGAGACAAGCGGACGATCAGGGCCTCGGCCGGCAAGTCGTATCTCAAGCTGGAGTGGTGCGACCGCGAGCACCACCGGGCCTTTGTGAACACCTTGCCGTTCGCGACCGGCATCCGCCGATAGGGGCCCGAGTGATGCGAGATCCGCTGTCCGTCCTCACCGATGCCTTCACCGCCTTCCTGTTCGGGAAGGTGGAGACGACCCGACTGCCCGTCCGTACCTCGACCGGGCAGGCGCAGGCCGTCTATCTGCCGACCGCGGCGCCGGGCCTCGGTGACTCGGGCGTGATCATCGGCCGTGAGGTCTACAGCGGCAAGGGCTACATCTACGACCCCTTCCAGCTCTACGGCCAGCAGCTCCCCGCCCCGCACTGGCTGGTCCTCGGCGAGTCCGGCAACGGCAAGTCGGCACTGGAGAAGACCTACGTCCTGCGCCAGCTCCGCTTCCGCGACCGGCAGGTCGTCGTCCTGGACGCCCAGGGTGAGGACGGCGTCGGCGAATGGAACCTCGTCGCGCAGGAGCTGGGTATAACTCCCATCCGGCTCGACCCGATGACGGCACTCGACGGCGGCATCCGTCTCAACCCGCTGGACCCCGCGATCACCTCGACGGGCCAGCTGGCGCTGCTGCGCACGATCATCGAGGTCGCGATGGGCCACGGCCTGGACGAGCGCTCCGGCTTCGCGCTCAAGGTCGCCCACGCCTACGTGAACGAGTCCATCACCGACCGCCAGCCCGTACTGACCGACATCGTCGACCAGTTGCGCCACCCGGAGGCGGAGTCGGCGGAGTCGATGAACGTCGACATAGACGATGTACGGGCCTGGGGCCTGGACGTCGCACTGGTGCTGGACCGGCTGGTCGACGGTGACCTGCGCGGCATGTTCGACGGCCCGACGACCGTCGGCATCGACCTCGACGCGCCGCTGATCGTCTTCGACCTCTCCCACATCGACCGCAACTCCATCGCCATGCCGATCCTGATGGCGATCGTGGGCGTGTGGCTGGAGCACACCTGGATCCGCCCGGACCGCAAGAAGCGCATCTTCCTGGTGGAGGAGGCGTGGCACATCATCAACAGCCCGTTCGTGGCGCAGCTGTTCCAGCGGCTGCTCAAGTTCGGCCGGCGTCTGGGTCTGTCGTTCGTGGCGGTGGTCCACCACCTCTCGGACGTCGTCGACGGCGCCGCGGCGCGGGAAGCGGCGGCCATCCTCAAGATGGCGTCCACCAGGACGATCTACGCCCAGAAGGCGGACGAGGCGAGAGCGACGGGCCGGGTCCTCGGCCTGCCACGCTGGGCGGTCGAGATCATCCCGACGCTGACCCCGGGTATCGCCGTCTGGGACGTCAACGGCAACGTCCAGGTGGTCAAGCACCTGGTGACCGAGGCCGAACGACCACTCGTCTTCACCGACCGCGCCATGACGGAGTCCTCGGGCCCCGCACTGCCGGAGGACGTACAGGCCGCGGAGTGGGAGGCGGAGGAGCGTGCGGCGCTGATCGAACGGCAGCAGCAGCTCGACGAGTCCGAGTCGACGGTGGCATGACATGCACGACGACCGCCAGAGCCGCCGCCGGCGGGACGAGAACGAGCGGGGCATCCCCGACGGCATGGTGCTGGGCCTGCTCGGCTTCCTGCTCGGTCTGACCGTCCTGGTCTGGACGGCGACGGGCCTGGCGGGCGTGCTGTCCCACGGCGCCTGGCCGCAGGGCGTCACCTACCAGAACACCCCTCTGGCGATGCGCTCCCTGGCCTCGGCCCCGCACGACCTCGCCGCGGCCTGGCCGTCGACCCCCGCGGCACAGCTGTCGGGCTACGGCCTGTTCTGGGGCCTGGCGATCGGCGAGCTGATGATACTGATCGTCCTGACGATCTTCGCGCTCGGTACGACGGCCCGCTGGCGCGCGGTCCGGGCGGACCGCCGCGAGGCCGTGCGTGCCGCCCGCCGCGACGACGTACGCGACGACCGGACCGGCAGCCGCATCCCGGTCGGGGACGGTCAGGAGCCCCTCCCTCGCGAAGCGCATCCGGTGAGCCCCGGTCCGTACGCCGAGCCCGCCGGCCCGGCACGCCTCCCCACCGACGCGCCCACAGCCGTGGGCCCCGGTCTTCCGGTGGAGCAGGCGACCGGCGCACGGGTCACCGACACCGCACCCCTGGCGGCACCCGACACTGGCGTCCTACCGGCTCCCGTCCCGCCGCCCCGCACCGCCGCCCCCCGGCTTCTCTACGGCGACCCCGCCACGCGCCGGCCCACCACGCTCCAGGCCGTGCTCGACGCCGCCGGGCCCGCACTCGTCGTCACGTCCGACCCCACCGTGTGGGCCGAGACCAAGGACGCCCGGGCCAAGTTGGGGCCCGTGCTCGTCTACGACCCGGGCCATCTCTGCGACACCCCCGCCCGGCTCCACTGGTCTCCCACCGCCGGCTGCGAGAACGCCGACACGGCCGCCGCGCGTGCCGTCGCCCTTCTCACGCCGGTCCGCCCGCGGGCTCTCCTCGACGCCGCCATGGCCGACACCGCCGAGACACTGCTGCGCTGCTGGCTGCACGCGGCCGCGGTGGACGGGCGCCTCTTCAAGCAGGTCCACCGCTGGGCCCAGGGCGGCGGAGCCCAGGAGGCCGTACGCGTCCTCCGCACGCACCCCAAGGCCGCCTCCGGTCTCGCCGGCCTTCTGGAGTCCGCGCTCACCGCACACCCCGAACGCCGTGAGATCGCCCAGCAGTTGGTCGCCCGGGCTCTCTCGGCCCTCTCCTCGATCCACATCCGCGAGGCATGCGCGCCCAGCCGAACCGATTCCCTCGCCCTGGAATCTTTCGCCAAGGAATCGGGAACGCTCTATCTGGTGGGTGAACCGATCGAGGATCCCCGCACCCACCCCGGAGCGATGCCCTTGCTGACGGCATTGGCGTCAGACGTGGTCGAGCACGGCCGCCGCATGGCCGCACGGTCATCCGACGGTCGGCTCGACCCACCAATGACACTCGTCCTCGACGATGTCGCCGCCGTGGCCCCGCTCCCCCGGCTCCCGGAGCTGCTGACCACCGGTCAGGCACAGGGACTGCCCACCCTGGTGCTGCTCCGCTCGGCCGAACAGGCCCGCGCCCGCTGGCCCGAGCCGCTCACGCAGTAGCCGGCCCCGCCTCCGGACTACCGCAGGACTTCGTACTCCACCTCGCGGTCCGTCTCCTCGCCCGGCACCGGCACGGTGTCGCCGGTCGGCACGAATCCGATCCGCCGGTAGAACGCAGCCGCCCGCGCGTTTCCCTCGTGCACATACAGCCGTACGCGCTTCACGGGCGGCTCCGACAGCTCCCACGACCAGTCGATCGCGGCCCGGAACAAGGCTTCCGCCACCCCCGTGCCACGGACCTCGGGCCGGACGAAGACCGCAACCAGATGCGTCTGATCGCTCTCCGCCGCCTCCCCGAAGCGCACCTCACCCGCCGGCCGCTCCACCAGCGCGGTGATGGTCCCCACCCACCGCCCGTCCGGCGCCTCCGCGATGAACTGCCGCGAACCGACTCCCTCCGCCGCATGGGCGGCACGGTCCTGCCAGAAGCTGTCCGGCCGCTGGAGGGCATGCTCGTACGACTCCAGGAACGCGAGGTGAGCGACCGGGTCCTGCAAGGCCGCGAGCCGGATCTCCTTGGCCCTGTCCCACTCCTCGGCGAGTACGGGGCGAATCACATGGTCCATACATCGCATCCTCCGTGTGCGACGGACGGACCCGCAACACGGTTTCGCGCACGCCGTTGCTGTCGGCGATCGGTCGTGAACGCAAAAATGCCTCAACCCCCGGACATGGTCCAGGGGTTGAGGCTAAAAATTGTTCGGCGGCGTCCTACTCTCCCACAGGGTCCCCCCTGCAGTACCATCGGCGCTGAAAGGCTTAGCTTCCGGGTTCGGAATGTAACCGGGCGTTTCCCTAACGCAATGACCACCGAAACACTATGAAGATATCGACCCGGAACCCACACAGACGGGGGTTCGACAGTTCGTTACTTCAGAACTAACACAGTGGACGCGAGCAACTGAGGACAAGCCCTCGGCCTATTAGTACCGGTCAACTCCACCCATTACTGGGCTTCCATATCCGGCCTATCAACCCAGTCGTCTACTGGGAGCCTTACCCTCTCAAGGAGGTGGGAATACTCATCTCGAAGCAGGCTTCCCGCTTAGATGCTTTCAGCGGTTATCCCTCCCGAACGTAGCCAACCAGCCATGCCCTTGGCAGGACAACTGGCACACCAGAGGTTCGTCCGTCCCGGTCCTCTCGTACTAGGGACAGCCCTTCTCAATATTCCTACGCGCACAGCGGATAGGGACCGAACTGTCTCACGACGTTCTAAACCCAGCTCGCGTACCGCTTTAATGGGCGAACAGCCCAACCCTTGGGACCGACTCCAGCCCCAGGATGCGACGAGCCGACATCGAGGTGCCAAACCATCCCGTCGATATGGACTCTTGGGGAAGATCAGCCTGTTATCCCCGGGGTACCTTTTATCCGTTGAGCGACGGCGCTTCCACAAGCCACCGCCGGATCACTAGTCCCGACTTTCGTCCCTGCTCGACCCGTCGGTCTCACAGTCAAGCTCCCTTGTGCACTTACACTCAACACCTGATTGCCAACCAGGCTGAGGGAACCTTTGGGCGCCTCCGTTACTTTTTGGGAGGCAACCGCCCCAGTTAAACTACCCATCAGACACTGTCCCTGATCCGGATCACGGACCCAGGTTAGACATCCAGCACGACCAGAGTGGTATTTCAACGATGACTCCACAACCACTGGCGTGGCCGCTTCACAGTCTCCCACCTATCCTACACAAGCCGAACCGAACACCAATATCAAACTGTAGTAAAGGTCCCGGGGTCTTTCCGTCCTGCTGCGCGAAACGAGCATCTTTACTCGTAGTGCAATTTCACCGGGCCTATGGTTGAGACAGTCGAGAAGTCGTTACGCCATTCGTGCAGGTCGGAACTTACCCGACAAGGAATTTCGCTACCTTAGGATGGTTATAGTTACCACCGCCGTTTACTGGCGCTTAAGTTCTCAGCTTCGCACGCCCGAAAGCGTACTAACCGGTCCCCTTAACGTTCCAGCACCGGGCAGGCGTCAGTCCGTATACATCGCCTTACGGCTTCGCACGGACCTGTGTTTTTAGTAAACAGTCGCTTCTCGCTGGTCTCTGCGGCCACCCCCAGCTCGAGGAGCAAGTCCTCTCACCAGTGATGGCCCCCCTTCTCCCGAAGTTACGGGGGCATTTTGCCGAGTTCCTTAACCATAGTTCACCCGAACGCCTCGGTATTCTCTACCTGACCACCTGAGTCGGTTTAGGGTACGGGCCGCCATGAAACTCGCTAGAGGCTTTTCTCGACAGCATAGGATCATCCACTTCACCACAATCGGCTCGGCATCAGGTCTCAGCCTCAATGTGTGACGGATTTGCCTATCACACGGCCTACACCCTTACCCCGGGACAACCACCGCCCGGGCTGGACTACCTTCCTGCGTCACCCCATCGCTTACCTACTACCACCTTGGATCGCCGGCTCCACCACTTTCCATTCCCCGAAGGGTCCGGAACGGCTTCACGGGCTTAGCATTAATGGGCTCGATATTGGGCGTTTCAAAGCGGGTACCGGAATATCAACCGGTTGTCCATCGACTACGCCTGTCGGCCTCGCCTTAGGTCCCGACTTACCCTGGGCAGATCAGCTTGACCCAGGAACCCTTAGTCAATCGGCGCACACGTTTCTCACGTGTGTATCGCTACTCATGCCTGCATTCTCACTCGTGAACCGTCCACCACTGCCTTCCGGCGCGGCTTCACCCGGCACACGACGCTCCCCTACCCATCCGTACTCCCGTTGGGGATATATGTACGAATGACACGACTTCGGCGGTACGCTTGAGCCCCGCTACATTGTCGGCGCGGAATCACTTGACCAGTGAGCTATTACGCACTCTTTCAAGGGTGGCTGCTTCTAAGCCAACCTCCTGGTTGTCTCTGCGACTCCACATCCTTTCCCACTTAGCGTACGCTTAGGGGCCTTAGTCGATGCTCTGGGCTGTTTCCCTCTCGACCATGGAGCTTATCCCCCACAGTCTCACTGCCGTGCTCTCACTTACCGGCATTCGGAGTTTGGCTAAGGTCAGTAACCCGGTAGGGCCCATCGCCTATCCAGTGCTCTACCTCCGGCAAGAAACACACGACGCTGCACCTAAATGCATTTCGGGGAGAACCAGCTATCACGGAGTTTGATTGGCCTTTCACCCCTAACCACAGGTCATCCCCCAGGTTTTCAACCCTGGTGGGTTCGGTCCTCCACGACCTCTTACAGCCGCTTCAACCTGCCCATGGCTAGATCACTCCGCTTCGGGTCTTGAGCGCGCTACTATGTCGCCCTATTCGGACTCGCTTTCGCTACGGCTTCCCCACACGGGTTAACCTCGCAACACACCGCAAACTCGCAGGCTCATTCTTCAAAAGGCACGCAGTCACGACGCAAGGAACAAGTTCCTTGCGCGACGCTCCCACGGCTTGTAGGCACACGGTTTCAGGTACTATTTCACTCCGCTCCCGCGGTACTTTTCACCATTCCCTCACGGTACTATCCGCTATCGGTCACCAGGGAATATTTAGGCTTAACGGGTGGTCCCGCCAGATTCACACGGGATTTCTCGGGCCCCGTGCTACTTGGGTGTCTCTTAAACGAGCCGCATGAATTTCAGCTACGGGGGTCTTACCCTCTACGCCGGACCTTTCGCATGTCCTTCGCCTATCCATACGGTTTCTGACTCGTCTCACCGCCGGCAGACGATGATAAAGAGATCCCACAACCCCGCATGCGCAACCCCTGCCGGGTATCACACGCATACGGTTTGGCCTCATCCGGTTTCGCTCGCCACTACTCCCGGAATCACGGTTGTTTTCTCTTCCTGAGGGTACTGAGATGTTTCACTTCCCCTCGTTCCCTCCACACTGCCTATGTGTTCAGCAGCGGGTGACAGCCCATGACGACTGCCGGGTTTCCCCATTCGGAAACCCCCGGATCAAAGCCTGGTTGACGACTCCCCGGGGACTATCGTGGCCTCCCACGTCCTTCATCGGTTCCTGGTGCCAAGGCATCCACCGTGCGCCCTTAAAAACTTGGCCACAGATGCTCGCGTCCACTGTGCAGTTCTCAAGCAACGACCAGCCACCCACCACCCCGCTGAAAACAGCGAGTTCACTGGGGCCGGCATCGCGAAGGTTCAGACAACTTTCTGTCCGCACCCTCAGATACCCAACAGCGCGCCCGGCACGACCAGCCTGGAGTCACGTTCCACACTCCGAAGAGCAGTACTAGTGATCCCTGCGGATCGTGCCGAATAGTCAACGTTCCACCCATGAGCTAACCACCGTCGAACATTTGCCGACGTAGTGGCTCTGGATCTCTTGCGAGATCTAGATGCTCCTTAGAAAGGAGGTGATCCAGCCGCACCTTCCGGTACGGCTACCTTGTTACGACTTCGTCCCAATCGCCAGTCCCACCTTCGACAGCTCCCTCCCACAAGGGGTTGGGCCACCGGCTTCGGGTGTTACCGACTTTCGTGACGTGACGGGCGGTGTGTACAAGGCCCGGGAACGTATTCACCGCAGCAATGCTGATCTGCGATTACTAGCAACTCCGACTTCATGGGGTCGAGTTGCAGACCCCAATCCGAACTGAGACCGGCTTTTTGAGATTCGCTCCGCCTCGCGGCATCGCAGCTCATTGTACCGGCCATTGTAGCACGTGTGCAGCCCAAGACATAAGGGGCATGATGACTTGACGTCGTCCCCACCTTCCTCCGAGTTGACCCCGGCAGTCTCCTGTGAGTCCCCATCACCCCGAAGGGCATGCTGGCAACACAGAACAAGGGTTGCGCTCGTTGCGGGACTTAACCCAACATCTCACGACACGAGCTGACGACAGCCATGCACCACCTGTCACCCGACCACAAGGGGGGCACCATCTCTGATGCTTTCCGGGCGATGTCAAGCCTTGGTAAGGTTCTTCGCGTTGCGTCGAATTAAGCCACATGCTCCGCTGCTTGTGCGGGCCCCCGTCAATTCCTTTGAGTTTTAGCCTTGCGGCCGTACTCCCCAGGCGGGGAACTTAATGCGTTAGCTGCGGCACCGACGACGTGGAATGTCGCCAACACCTAGTTCCCAACGTTTACGGCGTGGACTACCAGGGTATCTAATCCTGTTCGCTCCCCACGCTTTCGCTCCTCAGCGTCAGTAATGGCCCAGAGATCCGCCTTCGCCACCGGTGTTCCTCCTGATATCTGCGCATTTCACCGCTACACCAGGAATTCCGATCTCCCCTACCACACTCTAGCTAGCCCGTATCGAATGCAGACCCGGGGTTAAGCCCCGGGCTTTCACATCCGACGTGACAAGCCGCCTACGAGCTCTTTACGCCCAATAATTCCGGACAACGCTTGCGCCCTACGTATTACCGCGGCTGCTGGCACGTAGTTAGCCGGCGCTTCTTCTGCAGGTACCGTCACTTTCGCTTCTTCCCTGCTGAAAGAGGTTTACAACCCGAAGGCCGTCATCCCTCACGCGGCGTCGCTGCATCAGGCTTTCGCCCATTGTGCAATATTCCCCACTGCTGCCTCCCGTAGGAGTCTGGGCCGTGTCTCAGTCCCAGTGTGGCCGGTCGCCCTCTCAGGCCGGCTACCCGTCGTCGCCTTGGTAGGCCATCACCCCACCAACAAGCTGATAGGCCGCGGGCTCATCCTTCACCGCCGGAGCTTTCAACCCCTCCCCATGCAGGAAGGAGTGTCATCCGGTATTAGACCCCGTTTCCAGGGCTTGTCCCAGAGTGAAGGGCAGATTGCCCACGTGTTACTCACCCGTTCGCCACTAATCCACCCCGAAAGGCTTCATCGTTCGACTTGCATGTGTTAAGCACGCCGCCAGCGTTCGTCCTGAGCCAGGATCAAACTCTCCATGAATGTTTTCCCGTAATCGGGATGAACACCACAAGAGCGGAACAGTCGATCGGAATAAGACCGACTGTTCACAGCGTCCTCGCTGTGTCATTGCCTACCGATCCACAAGGGGCCGGCAGGACTTTCAAAGGAACCTCGCCATCCGAAGATGGACGGGGTATCAACATATCTGGCGTTGACTTTTGGCACGCTGTTGAGTTCTCAAGGAACGGACGCTTCCTTTGTACTCACCCTCTCGGGCTTTCCTCCGGGCGCTTCCCTTCGGTCTTGCGTTTCCGACTCTATCAGACTCTTTCGTGTCCGATTCCCCGGCCGGCGGGGCTGCTTTCCGGCCTTTCGGCTTTCCGGCGATTCCGACTCTATCAGATCCTTTCGGGCCTGATTCCCGGTCGAACTCGGGTTGTCATTCCGGCTGTTGGGCCGTTCCGACGTCCCAAACTCTAGCGGATTCCCCATCCGACTCATAATCGAGTCTTCGAAATGAATTTCGGCATGCCGAAATTCGTCCCGGTTGGGAGATCGTGTCGAGAGTTGGGTGCCGCTTGAGCGGCAGAGTGGCTGTCGGGGAACCGTTCCGGCCCCTGACAACTCGAAGAACCTTACAGACAGGTGAAGTGTGCGTCAAATCGCGCCCGGGAGGGGTCGACAGCTCGGCTAGTCCAGGTCCGTGAGCCGGCCGCCCGCGTCCGGCTGGGCGTGTTCCACCCGGCGCAGGACGCGGATCAGGAGCTCACCGAGCATGCCCCGGTCCTCCGCCGAGAGGTCCTGGAGCAGGTCCTCTTCGAAGTCCGTGGCCATGCGCATCGCCTCGAGCCACTTCGTACGGCCTTCGTCGGTCAGTTCCACGATCACGCGGACGCGGTTGTTCTCGTCCCGGTCGCGGGTGACGAGGCCTTCGCTCGCCATGCGGTCGATGCGGTGGGTCATCGCTGCCGGGGTGAGGCCGAGGCGCTTGGCCAGTTCGCCGGGGCCCATCCGGTAGGGCGCCCCCGCGAGAACCAGGCTCTTGAGGACCTCCCACTCGGCGTTGCTGATGCCGAGGGTGGCGACCTGGCGGCCGTACGCCACATTCATGCGCCGGTTGAGCCGGCCCAGTGCGGAGACGACCTTCTCGACCTGGGGGTCCAGGTCTCCGTACTCGCGCTGGTACGCGGCGATCTGCTCGTCGAGGCTCGGCTCGCCGAGTGCGGGGTCCGGCGCTGCTGGGCCTTCGGGGCTCGCGGTTGGCATGCGCCGAAGTATCCCATGGGGCGCGTTGGCATTGAAGTCCTTCACTGTGTATTGTTGAGGATCTAACTTTAGTGTTGAAGTCTTCAGGCTTCAGTCCTTCAAAACCTCGAGGTAGGTGAGTGTGACCAGGGCGATGGGCGCTGCGATGCGCCGGATTCAGGCGGGGAACGCGCTGAGCGCGTTCGGACTCGGCTTCACGGTCCCGTATCTGTACGTCTATGTGGCGCAGGTACGGGATCTTGGCGCGACGACGGCGGGAGCTGTCCTCGCGGTCTTTGCGATGGCCGCCCTCGTCGCCCTTCCCTTCACCGGTCGTGTGATCGACCGCCGCGGACCGCTGCCCGTCCTGGTGGGGGCCGCGCTGCTGGCCGGCGCGGGCGCCGTGTCCATGGGGCTGGCGGGGAACGTGCCCGCCGTCGTGCTGTCGGCGGCCCTGCTGGGCGCCGGTACCGCGATCATGCAGCCGGCACTGGCCACCATGATCGTGTGGACCTCCGACTCCACGACCCGTACGCGCGCCTTCGCCACACAGTTCTTCCTGCAGAACCTGGGCCTCGGCATCGGCGGGCTGATCGGCGGGCACATCGTCGACGCGAGCCGGCCGGGCAGCTTCCTCCTGCTGTTCGGTATCGAGGCCGCGATGTTCCTGGTGCTGGCCGGTATCGCGCTCACCGTGCGGCTGCCGCGCTCCCTCTCACTGCACGAGCTGCGGCCCGAGAACGCCGAGGCCAAGGCTCGCGGCGGGATGCGTGCGCTGCTCGGCCACAAGGCCATGGTCCAGCTGTGCGTCCTCGGGTTCGTCCTCTTCTTCGCCTGCTACGGACAGTTCGAGTCGGGGCTCGCGGCCTACGGCACCGAGGCAGCCGGGATCCAGCCGTCGACGCTCGGCACCGCGCTGGCCGCGAACACCGCGGTGATCGTGGTCGCCCAGTTCGTGGTGCTGAGGTTCGTCGAGCGCCGCAGCCGCACCCGGGTGATCGCCGCTGTCGGGCTGATCTGGACGGTCGCCTGGCTCATCGCGGGCTACGCGGGCCTCGGGCACGGCAGCCAGGCGATGGCGACGGCTGCGTTCGTCTCGACGTACGCGCTCTTCGGGCTGGGTGAGGCGATGCTGTCGCCGACCGTCGCGCCACTGGTCGCCGATCTGGCGCCGGAGTCGATGGTCGGGCAGTACAACTCGGCGTTCGCCCTGGTCAAGCAGCTCGCGCTGGCGGTCGGTCCGGCCGTGGGCGGGCCGATGGGGGCCGCGCTGCACGGCCCGTACATCGTGACGTTCGTACTGTTCTCGCTCGGCATCAGTGTGCTGGCGCTGCGCCTCGGCAAGCAGCTCACGCCGGTGCAGGACAAGCCCGCGCTGGTGTCGAAGTCGCGGGTGGTGGCGGTGCACAAGCCCGCCGAGGCCGTGGAGACACCGGTCTGAGGGGCTGAGCCCGCGGTGACCCCTGCCCTACGAGGGCAGGGCGAACTCGCACCAGACGGCTTTGCCGCCGCCCGGCGTGCGGCGGCTTCCCCAGGACGAGGCGATCGTCGCGACGATGGAGATCCCACGGCCCGCCTCGTCCTCCGTTTCCGCACGGCGGCGGCGCGGCAGGTGGTCGTCGCCGTCCGTGACCTCGATGATCAGCCGGCGGTCGGTGCGGCGGAGTCTGAGGCGCATCGGCGGGGTGCCGTGCTGGAGGGAGTTGGCGACCAGTTCGCTGGTGGCCAGGACGCCCAGGTCGTGCAGCTCCGGGGAGAAACGCCAGGACGCGAGGACTCCGGAGGCGAACGCGCGGGCGCGCGGGGCCGCTTCGATGCCGCCGAGCAGATCGAGCGCCGCGTTGTGGAAGAGCTCGGCCGCCGCACCCGTACGCGTGGGGTGCTGGACGACGAGGACGGCGACGTCGTCGTCGTGCTCCGCCGTCACCCCCAGCGAGCGGATCAGCCGGTCGCAGACGACCTGCGGGGTGCCCGTCGCCCCCGCGAGGGCACGCTCCAGGGCGGCCACTCCCTCGTCGATGTCCTCGCCCCGGCGCTCGACCAGGCCATCGGTGTAGAGGACGGCGCTGGAGCCGGGCGGCAGGGCGATCGTGCCCGAGGTGTGGATCCAGCCGCCGGTGCCGAGCGGCGGGCCCGTCGGGTCCTCGGCGCGGCGGACCGAGCCGTCCTCGTCGCGGACAAGGATCGGCAGATGGCCGGCCGACGCGTACACGAGCCGGCCTTCGTTCGGGTCGTGCACCGCGTAGACGCAGGTGGCGATCTGGCTGGCGTCGATCTCGGCGGCCAGGCCGTCGAGCAGCTGGAGCACCTCGTGCGGCGGCAGGTCGAGCCGGGCGTAGGCGCGGACGGCGGTCCGCAGCTGGCCCATGACGGCGGCGGCGCGCACCCCGCGGCCCATCACGTCGCCGATGACGAGCGCGGTACGGCCGGCGCCGAGGGTGATGACGTCGTACCAGTCGCCGCCGACCGCCGCGTCCGTACCGCCCGGGCGGTAGTCGGCCGCGATCCGCAGATCGTCGGGCTGCTCCAACTCCTGCGGCAGCAGGGACCTCTGGAGAGTCACCGCCGTCTCGCGGTGACGGCGCTCGCTGGCCCGCAGCCGCTCGGCGGCCTCGGCATGGTCGGTGACGTCGGCGGCGAAGACGAGGACCCCGCCGCCTTCGTCGGGGCTGTCGACCGGCAGGCAGGTGGCGGTGTACGAGCCTCCGCCGCGGACCTTGCGGGACTTGACCGTCCGCGGCTTTCCGCTGCGCAGCACCTGGTCCATGAGCGGGAACAGGCCCAGCTCGGCGAGTTCGGGGCAGGCACCGGCGGCCGTGGCGCCGGCCGGGCGGGGGCCGAAGGCCGCGGCGTACGCGTCGTTCACGTAGGCGATGCGGTGCTCGGGGCCGTACACGAGGGCGACCAGGGCGGGCAGGCTGCCGAGCACCTCGCGGACCGGGAAGTCCTCGATGGCGGGCGCGTCGGGCAGGGGCTCCGGCTGCTGTTCGTACTCGCCGCGGGCCGCGGGGACCGAGCCCTCCCCTCGTTGTACGGGGGAGATCCCGTGGTCGGTCCTCCGCGCCGCGCCGCGGCGCTGAGTACCGGGGAGCCTCGAGCTCCAACGCGTGAAGTTCACTGACTTACTTGCCTCAATGGTTGTCGCCAAGGGTCACTCTGTGCAGGTGTGAGCCCACCTATGGTCACACGTCCAGTGTGACCGAACGGACTGCTGACCGCCGCCGGCTAGTTGCCTCTGGGGTCGCTCTGCTGCTCGTCCTTCGACCCGCCCTCGGGCCCGGGGAGGGTCCCGCCGTGGGGCCGGTGCCGCGCGCCGTCGGGGCCGTGGCCGGGGCGTTTGCCGCCGGCGGCGAGCTCGAACTCGGCCCGCGGGTGCTCCAGCGATCCGAGCGAGACGATCTCGCGCTTGAAGAGCCCGGCGAGGGTCCATTCCGCGAGCACCCGCGCCTTGCGGTTGAAGGTCGGGACACGGCTCAGGTGGTAGGCGCGGTGCATGAACCACGCCGGGTAGCCCTTGAGCTTGCGGCCGTAGACGTGGGCGACGCCCTTGTGGAGGCCGAGGGAGGCGACGGAGCCGACATATTTGTGCGCGTACTGCTGGAGCGGTGCGCCGCGCAGCGAGGCCGCGATGTTCTCGGCGAGCACCTTGGTCTGGCGCACGGCGTGCTGGGCGTTGGGCGCGGTCTCCGTGCCCGGCGTGTCGGCGGTGACGTCGGGGACGGCCGCCGCGTCGCCGGCCGCCCAGGCGTGCTCGACTCCGGCGACGGTGAGTTCGGCGGTGCACCGCAGTCGGCCGCGCTCGTTCAGGGGCAGGTCGGTGGCGGCCAGGACCGGCGCCGGTTTGACGCCCGCGGTCCACACGACGGTGCGCGTCGGGAAGCGGCTGCCGTCGCTGAGAACGGCGATGCGGTCCTCGCAGGACTCCAGCCGGGTCTCGAGGCGTACGTCGATGTTGCGGGCACGCAGCTCGCGTATGGCGTACGTGCCCATCTCCTCGCCCACCTCGGGGAGGATGCGGTTGCTGGCCTCGACGAGGATCCATTTCAGGTCGTCGGGCTTGATGTTGTGGTAGTAGCGCGAGGTGTAGCGGGCCATGTCCTCCAGCTCGGCGAGCGCCTCGACGCCCGCGTAGCCGCCGCCGACGAAGACGAAGGTGAGGGCCGCGTCGCGGATCGCGGGGTCGCGGGTGGAGGAGGCGATGTCCATCTGCTCGATGACGTGGTTGCGCAGACCGATGGCTTCCTCGACGGTCTTGAAGCCGATGGCGTAGTCGGCGAGGCCGGGGACGGGCAGGGTGCGGGAGACCGATCCCGGCGCGAGGACCAGTTCGTCGTACGGCAGCTCGACGGCGCCGGTCCCCTCCTCGGCGGTGGCGAGCGTGGTCACGGTCGCGGTGCGCTTGGCATGGTCGATCGCCGTGGCCTCGCCGATGAGGATCTTGCACTTGTCCAGAACTCGCCGCAGCGGGACGACGACATGGCGGGGCGAGATCGATCCGGCGGCCGCTTCGGGCAGGAAGGGCTGATACGTCATATAGGGGTCCGGCGTGATCACCAGGATCTCCACCTCGCCGCGTGCCAGCTCGTGTTTCAGCTTCTGCTGGAGACGAAGCGCCGTGTACATCCCGACGTAGCCGCCGCCGACGACGAGGATGCGCGTGCCCGACGGTGGGCCGGGGGTCGCGCCCCGGGAGTTAGCAGCCTTCACCTTCCCATGAGGCAACGGCGTCAGGCGTTTGTCCACAGGCCCGGCAAATTGTGTGACCGGAAGCCTCCGGTTGTGATGCGCCGGGCGCATCCCGCGCATTTGGGAAGGTACGCAGGTCAGGGGCGGAGAGGAGGGGGGTGCGAGGGGGCGTAATCGGGAGCCTTCCGGTCCTTGCTCCGATCGGGGGGCGCTCCGTGCGGAACTACCCCCTTCTGAATTGACCCTGGCTCAACTATGTTCGTACCTCGTCGGGGTGCCTGGTCAAGGCGCGCCCGGCAGACCAGGCGGGGAGGTCTCCGGGGGGGAGACACAGTGACCGGGGGAACGCGTATGACCATTCAGGATTCTCATTGGCAGGCTGCCGTGCCGACGGCCGTGGACGGGCATTCCGTACACGGCGGACACACGGGCGGCGAGGGCAACGGACGCGCGGGATCGGGCGGCCTCGGCCGTTCCGCACCGCTGCGGGTGGACGCACAGCGCAATCTCGAGCATGTCCTGCGGGCGGCTCGTGAGGTGTTCGGCGAGCTGGGATACGGCGCGCCGATGGAGGATGTGGCCCGTCGCGCCAGGGTCGGCGTCGGGACGGTGTACCGCCGTTTCCCGAGCAAGGACGTGCTGGTGCGCCGGATAGCCGAGGAGGAGACCTCCCGGCTGACGGAGCAGGCGCGTACGGCTCTGGGGCAGGAGGAGGAGCCCTGGTCGGCCCTCTCCCGCTTCCTGCGTACGTCGGTGGCGTCGGGCGCCGGACGGCTGCTCCCGCCGCAGGTGCTGCGCGTCGGCGTGGAGTCGGAGGAGGCGGCGGCGATCGGCGGCGAGGGCGCCCGGGTGCCGCATCAGCGCTCCGGGGCACAGCCCGAACTGCGGGTCGTCGGACAGCGTCAGGCGCCGGCGGACGAGGACGAGGGCACGGGCGCGGCGGATCTGCTCGAGGTCGTGGGGCAGCTCGTGGACCGGGCCCGGGCGGCGGGTGAGCTGCGGGACGATGTGACCGTGGCGGACGTGCTGCTGGTGATAGCCACGGCGGCGCCCTCGCTGCCGGACCCGGCGCAGCAGGCTGCGGCATCGTCACGGCTGCTGGACATCCTCCTCGAGGGACTGCGTCCGCGGTCGGCCTGAGCACTGACCGTGTGCGGCTGTGGGCAGCGACCGACCATCGCGATCCACAGCCGCAACGGCCCATCACAGAACGCCGATTGACCATTCCCCGAACGAGTGACGGTTAGTGCTCGGATTCGGTAAGTCTCCCCGGATGAGTGGTTGACGCGCATGCGGGTTCGGTGCGCTGCTGCTCTGTGGCACGCTTGCCCGGTGTTCGGGTCTGAAGGTGCTGACGGGGGCTTCCGCGATGAGCGGTGACGAACGGGACGCACGGGACGAGTCCCTCGACGGTGCGGGTGACGCAGAAGCTTCGGGACTGCCTTCGCGGCAGGTGCCGAGCCAGGGCGGGCCCGAGGGGTCCTCCGGATCGCCCGACGGCGTTCCGCCCCAAGGCATGGCCAGAGACGGGATCGGGACCAGCGGCCCCGTGCCGGCCGGTCACGCGGTGCCGCTCCAGCGCGAAGGCGGCAGCGGACTGGACTCGGTACTTCCGCCGCCACGTGAACTCCCCGCTTCGGACGCCGAGTTGATCCAGCGCATGCGCACGGGGGAGACCAGCGCCTACGAGGAGCTGTTCCGCCGCCACTCCGACGCCGTCCGTCGGTACGCGCGCACCTGTTGCCGGGATGCGCACACCGCCGACGACCTGACGGCCGAGGTGTTCGCGCGGACGCTGCAGGCCGTTCGCGGCGGCGCCGGGCCCGATCACGCCGTGCGGGCGTATCTGATGACGACGGTGCGCCGGGTGGCCGCATCCTGGACGAAGACAGCCAAGCGCGAGCAACTGGTGGACGACTTCGCGGTGTTCGCCGCCGAGGCAGCCCGCAGCACGGACGCCGCGACCGACGACACCCTGGACCTGGGCGCGGACGTCCGCGCCATGCACGAGGCCGAACAGTCCCTGGCCATGCAGGCCTTCCGGTCGCTGCCCGAGCGCTGGCAGGCGGTCCTGTGGCACACCACCGTCGAGGAGGAGTCGCCGAGCGAGGTCGCACCGCTCTTCGGGCTGACCGCCAACGCGACGGCGGTCCTCGCCGGCCGGGCCCGCGAAGGGCTCAAGCAGGCCTATCTGCAAGCCCATGTGAGCACCACGCTCACCTCCGGCGGCGACTGCGCGCGGTACGCCGACCGGCTGGGGGCGTATGCCCGCGGCGGGCTGCGGATGCGGGCCGAGCGCGGTCTGCGCAAGCACCTGGAGGAGTGCGCCAAGTGCCGGCTCGCCGTGGGCGAGCTGGAGCACGTCAACGCCGGGATTCCCGCGCTGCTGCCGGTCGCGGTCATCGGCTGGTTCGCCGCCGGCTACTCGCTCAAGGCCGCCGGGATCGTCGCCGGCGGAGCCGCCGGCGCTGCGGGGGCGGGCGCGGCCGCCGCGGCATCGGGCGGTGCGGCCGCCGGTGGTGCGTCCGGCGGCTCCTCGGGCACGGCCGGCGGAGCCGCCGTGTCGGAGGGACTCGGCGCTCCCGTCAAGGCCGGTATCGCCGCCGCCGTGGCCGTCGCGGCAGCGGCGGGCCTGGTGTGGGCGCTCTCCGGCGACCCGGCGCCCGCGCCGGAAGCAGACGCCAAGCCTCCGGTCAGCCTGCCCGGCGTACCGCAGCAGCCGCGGCCGCCGCAGCAGAAGCCCGATCCGCCGCGGCCTCCGGCACCCGGCGACCCCGCCGTACCGGCTCCGTCGGTGCGGCCCAACGACCCTGCGCCGAAGACGAATCCGGCGCCCACGCCGACCCCGGGTGCGCCCGCGCCACCCGCGCCGGCGCCGTCCGAGCCCGTGCCGTCGGACCCGCCCGCACCCACACAGGCACCGACACCGGCGCCGTCCGAGCCGCGCCCCACGCCGCCCCCGCCGCCTCCGGAGCCGCGGGTCTACCAGGTCAACCGGCTCGAGTACAGCGTGTTCGGTGACCACACCGGGCCCGAGGTGCTGCTGGGGCAGAGCAGTTGGATCTGGCAGCGCTGGGGCATGTCGGTCGACGGCCGGCGCTACGGACACGGGGTGACGGTGCACGCGCCCTCGTCGGTCACCATCGCCCTCAACCGCCGGTGCACCAGCTATGACGCGGTGGTCGGCGTCGACGACCTGACGCTGGGCCTCGGTGCCGTGCGGTTCGCCGTCTACGGGGACGGGGCGCGGCTGTGGCGCTCGCCGGTGATCCGCGGCGGGCAGGCCGGCGTACCGGCGCATGTGGCGATCGGCGGGCGGGAGAGGATCCGGCTGGTCGTGGAGCCGGTCACCCCGTTCGGTTCGGTGGCGCTCGCGGACTGGGCCCAGTCGCAGATCAGCTGCGGCTGACGGCGCCCGCGCACGTACCCGTACGGACCTTCCGCGCCCGGGGCGCGTACCCGTACCGAGGCCCCGCGCCCGGGGCGCGTACGGAGAGCCCGCGGCCGTACGACGGGTCCGCCCGCGACCGTACGGAGAGCCCAGAGCCGCACAAAGAGCCCGCGGCCGTACGACGGGTCCGCCCGCGACGGCGCGGGCCGAACCGCCGCCTACGGCTGGAGCGTTCGCCGCGGCGGTACTCCTCCGGCGACCGCCCGCTGCCGGGGAGCCGCCGAGCCCGTCCAGCAGGTGCCCCGGCGGGACAGCAGCCGCCGCAGCCACAGTTCCGTGGAGATCAGGTCGGCCAGGCCGTCCAGAGGCACCTGTTCGCCCTCCGAGGCCGCGCGCAGGGCCTTGCGGACCACCCGCGCCTCCACCAGGCCCGCGTCCGCGAGCAGCGGGGCGTCGAAGAGGGCCATCAGCGTCGGCAGCGCCGCGCGCAGGCCCTTGCGTGCCGTCGCCGTCGACGTGGCCTGGGTGGTCGCACCCCAGCCCGGCGGCAGGTCGTGGATGCCCGCACCCGCGAGGACCGTGCGCAGGATCTCCGCCCGCGCGCCCGGCCGCACCCGCAGGGATTCGGGGAGGTCGCGGCAGGCGCGGACGACCTGGTTGTCGAGGAAGGGTGCGTGCAGGCGCTGGCTGCGGACCTCGGCCGCCTGCTCCAGGATCCGGTGGTCGGACGCGTGGCGGGTCAGCGCGGCCCGGGCGCGGGCCTCGCCGGGGCGTTGCACGATCACCGGGCGTGTCGCCGCCGCCATCAGGCGAACCGATACTTCAGCCAACGCCTCACCCGTGAGCCACCGCGCGGCCGGGCCGGGCCGCGACCAGGTCAGGGCGGCCAGCGACGCACCGAGCGGGCCGGTGCCGTTCGCCCCCACGCCCTTGCGGTTCGCCTCCAGCAACAGGTCGGCGGCCGTCTCCAGGCCCGTCCGGTACGGCGTACGCGCCAGCCGCCGCGCCGCCCGGTACACCGTCACGGGGATGAACAGCGCCTGCGGCGAAGGCCCTTCGGCCCGCGCCAGCGCGGCGGCCGGCCGCAGCAGATGGCGCCGGCGCCGGTCCAGCAGCAGATCCGCGAGGCGTGCCGGGTGCGCGTCCAGCACCTGCCGTGCGCCCGTACCGGTGAAGTGGTCCGCGCTGCCGCCGGTCAGCCGGCCGCGGTGACGTTCCGCCGTGACGAGGGAAGGTGCGGGTTCGTCGGTGAGGGGCCCGCTGTCCAGGGAGGCGTACGGCAGCCCCTCCTCGCCGGCCGCGACGACCACATGGTGCAGGCGGGGGTTCTCGGCGATCGCGCGCGCCCGTTCCAGTTCGGCCTCGCGGCCGTCCTCGGTGAGGTCGTTGAAGGTGACGGCGAGGAGCCGCTCGCCCGCGCCGGTGCCGTGGCCGAGCACCGTGCCGGGGACGCCGGGCAGCCCCGCCGCGAGGAGCGCGAGCGTGCCGGACGCGCTGCCGCCGGACAGGTCCGCGCCGATGCCGGGCGCCGGCCCGCCCCTGGCGGCGCGGCGTTCCGCGGGCCCCATGCCCGGCACGGGCCCCGGGTCCGGAGGCAGGGTCTCGGGTGCGTGCCGGGGGGCGGTGAGTCGCGCGCGCACCGCGTCGACCAGGGCGTCCCGTACGCCGTCGACCGCGCGCGCCGCCTCGATCTGCGGGCCTGCGACGGCGAGCGAGGCGACCGGCTCGTAGCCGGTGATCTCGCGGGAGCCCTCGCGCAGGATCAGCGCGTGCCCCGGCGGGATGCGCTTGACCCCTTCGTACGGGGTCGAGTCGCGCAGCGCCTCGGGTGTCTCGGGGCAGGCGAGCAGCGCGGCCAAGTGGCCGATGTCCAGCTGGGCTTCGATGAGATCGGCGAGCGGGAGGGCGGCGGTCGCGTAGGCGGTGCCGTTGGCCCAGGGGGTGTGGAAGACGGGTCTCGCGCCGGCCAGGTCGCCGATGACGGTGATCCGGCGCCCTATCTGGACGACCGCGGTGTAACTGCCGGCCCACGAGGTCAGATGGCGAAGGGCCCCGCCGCGGGCGGACAGCAGTCCGGCCCGCAACTCGTCGTCCCCGGCCGCGCAGCAGCCGAGGACGGCGAGTCTGGTGATGGGGACCTGGCCGACGACATGGGCGGGCGGATCGGCGGTGACGACGCGCACCTCGTCGGGGCGCCAGTCACCGACCGCCCACAGCGGGTCCGGGTCGCCCCACAGGAGCTGCGAACCGACGGGGTGAACGGTGCGGCCCTCGTCGGACTCCCCGACGGCTCCGGCCGTACCGAAGTTTGCGGCGATACTGCTCCACCCCACCAACCACCGCATCGCCGCCTCCACAGGCTGTGGACAAACCATGGCCGTCGAGCCCCGGCCGTTCGGGAACATGCTGCCACGAAGGCAGCGCACAGGAGGGGCTCCGGGTAGCGCGCGCAAAAAGTGAACGCGCCCCCGCGGTTGGCGATTTGCTGCCTGTTCAACGAGCGGCGGAACGAGCGGCCCATACCCAAATCAGAGCAAAGGGAACGAGCGGGACAGTCGTCATTCAGCCATTCTCAGGGGCGCTTCGGGGGCTTTGGCCCGGCATACGACAGTCCGGGAGGCGCTGTTCGCCTCCCGGACCGGTCCGCCGCCCGCGGGGATTGAAGGCGGCGGTGTCCCCCAGCCCACTGGTTCCAGTACGCAGTGGGCCGACCCACGCAGCACTCATGGAAGCGGTCCCCCACCTGCCGGACCAGAGCGCACGGACGGGCGCACGGCCACACGCACGGAGCACGGCGGCGCGGCACCGCCGGCCGCCCGGCTGCTCCAGCGCACAACAATCTCGCCATACGGAACACCGCCCCTTAACGGTCAGGATGCGGCGAACTACGCTGTGTTTACTGATGTTCTCCGCCGGGGCGCATATTCCGCAGGGCTCGGCCAGGTGCTTTTGCAGCCGGGACCGCGAAGCTGCCAACCGGGGAGGACGCAGTACGAATGCCGTGCGCTGCAGAGCGACGCGGCGGCCGTCTGTGTGTCGAGGGGTGGCGCATGTCCAGGGAGCAACGCGGGCCGAACGAGAAACTCGGCACCGTTCTCGCCCTCGCGGGAATCAGCAACGCCGGTCTTGCCCGGCGGGTCAACGACCTCGGAGCGCAGCGCGGGCTGACCCTTCGCTACGACAAGACGTCCGTGGCGAGATGGGTGTCCAAGGGCATGGTGCCGCAGGGTGCCGCGCCCCATCTGATCGCCGCCGCGATCGGCGCGAAGCTCGGCCGCCCGGTGCCGCTGCACGAGATCGGTCTCGCGGACGCCGACCCGGCCCCCGAGGTCGGCCTTGCCTTCCCGCGCGATGTCGGCGAGGCGGTGAAATCGGCCACCGAGCTGTACCGCCTCGACCTGGCGGGACGGCGGGCCGGGAGCGGAGGCATATGGCAGTCGCTGGCCGGTTCCTTCGCAGTGAGCGCCTATGCGACGCCCGCGTCGCGGTGGCTGATAACCCCTGCCGACTCCTCGGTGGAGCGTTCTCTGGACGCCCTCACCGACGACTCGCCCGCCCGCGTGGGCCACAGCGATGTGGCCAAATTGCGGGAGGCGGCGGAGGACGCCCGCCGCTGGGACTCCAAGTACGGCGGTGGGGACTGGCGTTCGTCGATGGTCCCCGAGTGCCTCCGGGTGGACGCGGCACCGCTGCTGCTCGCCTCGTACTCCGACGAGGTCGGCCGCGCGCTGTTCGGCGCGACCGCCGAACTGACGCGGCTGGCGGGCTGGATGGCCTTCGACACGGGCCAGCAGGAGGCCGCCCAGCGGTACTACATCCAGGCGCTGCGCCTCGCCCGCGCGGCGGCCGACGTGCCGCTCGGCGGCTACGTCCTCGCCTCGATGTCGCTCCAGGCCACCTACCGCGGCTTCGCCGACGAGGGCGTGGACCTCGCCCAGGCGGCACTGGAGCGCAACCGCGGCCTGGCGACCGCCCGCACGATGAGCTTCTTCCGGCTGGTCGAGGCACGCGCCCACGCCAAGGCGAACGACGCGGCCGCGGCCGGCGGGGCGCTGAAGGCGGCCGAGGGCTGGCTGGAGCGCTCACGGGAGGGCGACCCGGACCCGTCCTGGCTGGGTTTCTACTCCTACGACCGGTTCGCCGCCGACGCGGCCGAGTGCTACCGCGACCTGAAGGCACCACGACAGGTACGGCGCTTCACGGAGCAGGCCCTGTCGCGGCCGACGGAGGAGTTCGTGCGCTCGCACGGCTTACGGCTCGTGGTGAGCGCCGTCGCGGAGCTGGAGTCCGGGAACCTGGACGCGGCGTGCGCGGCGGGCACGCGCGCGGTGGAGGTCGCGGGACGGATCTCCTCGGCACGGACCACGGAGTACGTACGGGACCTGCTGCACCGGCTGGAACCGTACGGCGACGAACCGCGGGTCGTGGAGCTCCGGGAGCGGGCGAGGCCGCTGCTGATGGCGCCCGCGTAGACCCGAGCGGATGTGACTGCGTACACGCCTCCCTGTTTCAGCTGGTTTAACGGC
Organism: Streptomyces sp. CA-251247; assembly: GCF_050952975.1. Taxonomy (NCBI): domain Bacteria; kingdom Bacillati; phylum Actinomycetota; class Actinomycetes; order Kitasatosporales; family Streptomycetaceae; genus Streptomyces; species Streptomyces sp. CA-251247. Next base: position 3,904,104 of record NZ_CP191861.1, read on the forward strand.
ATTGTCAGCGGGCCAGTGCACTATCGGGGTGGGAGGTGACGCGGTGACGGCGTCCGGGCAGAGCTTCGACTGCGACGTGCTGGTGATCGGCGGCGGGATCGTCGGCCTGTCGACGGCGTACGCCCTCACGCGCGCGGCCCCGGGGACCCGGGTGATCGTCCTGGAGAAGGAGCCGGGGACGGCGCGCCACCAGACCGGGCGGAACAGCGGGGTGATCCACAGCGGGATCTACTACCGGCCGGGGTCGCTGAAGGCGCGCTTCGCGGTGCGCGGGGCGGCGGAGATGGTCAAGTTCTGCGCGGAGTACGGCATCGCCCACCAGGTCACGGGCAAGCTGATCGTCGCCACCGGCCGCGCCGAGCTGCCCCGGCTGCACGCGCTGGTCCAGCGCGGCCGGGAGAACGGCATTCCGGTACGGGAGCTGGGCCCCGCGCAGATCATGGAGCACGAACCGGAGGTCCGCGGGCTCGCGGCGATCCAGGTGGGCACGACGGGGATCTGCGACTTCGGTGCGGTGGCGGCGCAGCTGGCGGCCGCGTCGGACGCCGACATCCGCTGCGGCGAGGAGGTCACGGCGATCGACCGCCGCGCCTTCGGAGTCGCCGTACGCACGTCCTCCGGCACGGTGCTCAGAGCGCGGGCGATGGTCAACTGCGCGGGTCTCCAGTGCGACCGGGTGGCCCGGATGACGGGCGACGAGCCGGACATGCGGATCATCCCCTTCCGCGGCGAGTACTACGAGCTGGCGGACCCCTCGCTCGTCCGGGGACTGGTCTATCCGGTGCCGGACCCGGCGTTCCCGTTCCTCGGGGTGCATCTGACACGCGGGATCGACGGCGGGGTCCACGTCGGCCCGAACGCGGTGCCGGCGCTGGCCCGCGAGGGCTACGACTGGTCCACCCTGCGCCCTCGCGACCTGGCGACCACCCTGACCTGGCCGGGCTCCTGGCGGATCGCCCAACGCCACTGGCGGTACGGCGCGGGCGAACTGCACCGCTCGCTCTCGAAGCGCGCCTTCACCACGGCGGTCCGCCGCCTGCTGCCCTCGGTCACGGAATCGGACCTCCGCCGCGCCCCGGCGGGAGTCCGCGCCCAGGCGGTCCTGCGGGACGGCACGCTGGCGGACGACTTCCTGATCCGCGAGTCCCCCCGCACGGTCCACGTCCTGAACGCCCCGTCCCCGGCGGCGACGGCCTCGCTCCCGATCGGCCGCGAGGTGGCCCGCAGGGCGCTGCGGGCACTGTCGGGGTAGCCGCACCCCACGCCCCTGGCTACGGCAGGGTCGCGCCGCCGGGCCCGTTCCTGCCGGTTGCAGGGCCCGGTCCGGGCGACCCCACCTGTCCGCGGGGGGAGCAGGGTTCATGTGGGGCCGGCGCCCCACGCCCCCTTGGCTACGGCAGCTTCGCGCCGCATCTCATCCGCTGCATCCGAACAGGCTCAGGTTCGCTTCCGGGTGCGTATCAACGGGTCGCGTCCTCGACCGCCCGGGAGGGGGCGTGCAGGGTCGGCCCCGCAGGGGATCGGCGCAAGACCCGGGTACTCGATGCATCGCAGCTGTACGCCGCCGACCCCGAGGAGTCGAGCCCGGAGGGCCCCCGGACCCGCCGCCGCACAAGAACCCGAGGCTCAAGCACGCAGGCCCCGCCCCAGGAAACCCGACGCCGCACACGAACCCGCCGCCCCAAGGCCCAGGCCCCCAGGGACCCGCACCGCCCAACAACCCGCACCGCGTAAAATCACCCTCACTGTGTCTGAGTCCCAAGAACCCGCCCCCCAGCCCATCCGCGACCGCCGCGCCCCCCGGTTCCCCGATGGGCCCACTCCCGACCCCGCCGGGTCGCACCACGAGCGGCGCATTCGCAGTTTTCAGCCGCGGCGCAGTCGTGTCACCGCCGGGCAGGGCGATGCTCTCCAGCGGCTCTGGCCCATCTGGGGCTTCGACATCGACGGGCACCGCGTCCTCGACCTGGAGGCCATGTTCGACGGGCTGCCCGTCGTCCTCGAGATCGGCTTCGGCATGGGCGAGGCCACCGCCCAGATGGCAGCCGCCGACCCCACCACCGGCATCCTCGCCGTCGACGTCCACACCCCCGGCCAGGGCAACCTCCTCGCCCTCGCCGAGCGCAACGGCCTCTCCAACATCCGGGTCGCCAACGGCGACGCGATCATCCTCCTCCGCGAGATGCTCGCCCCCCGCTCGCTCGACGGTCTGCGCGTCTACTTCCCCGACCCCTGGCCCAAGAAGCGGCACCACAAGCGCCGCCTGATCCAGCCCGAGTTCCTCAGCCTCGTCGCCGGCTCGCTGAAGCCCGGCGCTGTCGTGCACTGCGCCACGGACTGGGAGTCGTACGCGGAGCAGATGCTCGAGGTGCTCTCGGCCCATCCGGACTTCGAGAACACCCAGGAGCACGGCGGTTTCGCGCCACGCCCCGACTCCCGGCCGCTCACGCGGTTCGAGGGCCAGGGCATCGACAAGGGCCACAAGGTGCACGACCTGCTGTTCCGCCGCACCGCAGGAGCCTGACTCCGGCGAACGGCGGCGTGCGCCGGACGAAACGCCGGACGAAACGCCGACAGAACGGCGGCGCGCGCCCGGCGCGCAGCCACCCGCCCCGGCCAAGGGCAGCCAACCCCCACGCGCCGTCGCCCGTTGTCGGTGTCCCTCGTTAGGGTCAGTGGGTGTCCGAGTCGTCGCCCCCGCAGCACCATCCACCGCACCCCGCGGTCCCGGCGTTCGAGCAGCAGCGTGTCGACGAGCTGCTCGCCGCTGTACCGGAGCGTGCCCGGTGGCGCTACAAGCCCCGCCGTGTCTCCCGGTTCTGGCACAGCAAGGCCGTCCGGGCAGGGGTGCTGATCACGCTCCTCGCCCTCTCGGGCCTCGTCATCCTGTCGCTCGTACGGGAGCAGACCGGCACCCAGGGCTTCCTGGTCGGCCTCGGCCTGGCGACCCTGCCGGTGCCTCTGCTCACCGCCGCGTTCCGCTGGCTGGACCGGGTCGAGCCGGGCCCCTGGCGGAATCTCCTGTTCGCCTTCGCCTGGGGCGCGTTCGCCGCCGCCCTCGTGGCGATCATCGCCAACACCTTCGCGACGCAATGGATAGCCACCGCCACAGCGGACCCCACGGGCGCGGACACGCTGGGCGCGACGGTCATCGCGCCGGTCGTCGAGGAGAGCGCGAAGGCCGCGGCGATCCTGCTGCTCTTCCGCTTCCGCAGACAGGACTTCCGCGGCATCGTCGACGGCGTCGTGGCCGCCGGGTTCACCGCGACGGGCTTCGCGTTCACCGAGAACATCCTCTATCTGGGCAACGCCTTCGGCGAGGACCAGCAGATGGGCTTCTCCGGGATCGCCTCGGTGACCGCGGCGACGTTCTTCGTACGGATCGTCATGTCCCCGTTCGCGCACCCGCTCTTCACGGTGCTGACCGGTATCGGCTTCGGCGTCGCCGCGCTGGCCTCACGGCGCATGCGCGTCCGGCGCATCGTGCTGCCGCTGCTCGGACTCGCGCTGGCGATGGGCATGCACGCGCTGTGGAACGGCTCGACGTCCCTGTTCGGCCCGTGGGGCTTCTATCTCGTGTACGGAGCGTTCATGGTGCCCGTCTTCGGGCTGCTGACCTGGCTCACGATATGGAGCCGGCAACGGGAACTGCGGACGATAGCCGCCGAGTTGCCGGCCTACGCCGCGGCCGGCTGGCTGTCGGCGGACCAGCCGCCCGCGCTGTCGTCGATGCGGGCGCGCACCCTCGCCCGGGATGTGGCCCGGCGCATGCACGGGCCGACCGCGGCGCACGCGGTGTCGGAGTACCAGCACTTCGCGACCTCGCTGGCGTTCCTGCGCCACCGGGCCCACCGGGGCGCGGCGGACCCGGACTTCGTGGAGCGCGAGCAGGAGCTGCTGCACCACCTGTGGCAGCGCAGGGACGTGGCGGCGCCGGCGCTGACGTACGCGGCACGGGCCACCGGGCGGGTGCACGCGCCGCCTCCGCACCGCGACTACGGCGCGTACAACCCGTACCGGACCTGACCGCGCACCGGTAGGCGCCGGAATCCCGCCCGCAACCCTGAGAACCGAGTGCAACAAAAACCGGCAGTCCTGGCGTCGGGGGGTGAGCGCCAGGACTGCCGGGGACCGAGATTCGCGGGAACGGTCCCGCAGGATCAGGGAGTCAGGCCCTTGTCCCGCAGCCAGGCCATCGGGTCCAAGCCCGAGCCGCCGGGGGTGTGGACCTCGAGGTGCAGGTGCGCGCCCGTCACATTGCCCGTGGCGCCGACGCGGCCGATCGTCTCGCCCGTCGCCACCTTCTGGCCGGCGCTCGCGGTCATCGACGACAGGTGCGCGTACCAGACCTCGGTGCCGTCCTCGAGTTCGAGAACGATGCGGTAGCCGTACGAGCCGGACCAGCCCGCCGACTTCACGGTGCCGTTGTGAACGGCCTTGGCGGGCGTACCCGTCGGGGCGGCGAAGTCCAGGCCGGTGTGCTGGCCCGAGGACCACAGGGAGCCGGACTCGCCGTACGTGGAAGTGATCGTGTACGAGGAGGTGGGGAGCGAGTAGCTCTTGGCCAGCTGCGCGAGACGCGCGGCCTCCGCCTTGGCCTTCGCCTCCTCCTCGGCCTTCTTCTTCGCGGCGGCGACCTTCGCTGCCGCCTCTTCCGCCTTCTTCTTCGCCGCGGCCTCGGCCTTGTCCGCCGCGGCCTTCGCGGCTGCCGCCTTGGCCGAGGCGACCGCCTTGGCCTCCTGCTGCTCGGCCTGCTGGAGGATGCGGGAGCGCAGCGCCTCGCCGGCGCCGCCCTGGTCGCTGTCGGAGGCGGTGTCGGCGTAGGCGATGCCCATCGCCGAGTACGTGGCCGCCTCGTCCACGACCTCCGAGGAGTCGTCGGACATGAAAGAACCGACGCCGGGAAGAGACTTGGCGTCGGGCAGATTGTCCGAGAGCGCGTCGGGAAGGGATATGGAGACCGCGGGTTTGTCCTGCGCGGTCGCGATGCCGCCCGCGCCGACCGCGGCGATCACGCCGACGCCGAGCACGGTGGAGCTTCGGGCAAGTCCGCCGCGCTGCTTGGCGACACGGTGCCGACCGCGCACCGGACGGACGGAGTCCTCGGTGGGGTTCCACTCTTCGAGGGACCGCTCCGCGCCCTCCGCACCGAAGAAGTCATTGGCGAAGGGTGCTTCTGGGGCAGGCCTGTTGGACGCCACTGAGGCGTGCTCCTTTCCTTCCTTCTCGCCTACCGGGTTAGCTGACGGGTTCGGAGCAGGAAGGTCTCCTACGAGCGCCACCCGCCGCGGAAGTCGCGGTGGAAGGTGCCCGATTCACCCCAAGGATTGGTTCCCCGGTTCCCTTGCGGAATTCGGCGCACGCGCACGGCGCCGTCCTGACGACGGCTGGGACGACCGCGCTGCGTTATCGAACGTTAATAGACGCGAGGACCGTATTCCAAGCTGTTCCGGGTGATCGTTAACGACTTCCCACGGGACCAATCGGGACACAAGCGGCCGGATTCGGGCGACTTGATCGCCCTTCGGGTGTCGTCACATTACTGACGGGTCGTCAAATGGTATGCGGAGGGGGATCTTCCCACTACGCAGCGTGCACGGGTGCCCGAGCGGGCCGAGCAGACGAGACACCCGGGAGGGTCCGCGAGTGCCCGAGACCGCCCACACGGCTCATCCGGGCGAGCCCACCGAGCCGTTCCGCGGCCCACGCACACGGCTCATCCGGCGCAGGCCCACCGACAGTTCCGCGGTCCACCGCCCGACTCGCACAGCCTCATGCGGCGAGACACCCGAGACGGTGACGCGGAGCCCGGGCGCCCCTCACGCGGGCGGCACGACCGGCACCGTCCTACGGCGCTCCGGCTGCCCCTCCGCCGGCCGGGCGACTGCCAGCAGCGCCATGTCGTCCTTCGAGCCGCCGCCGGTGTACCGGCGCACGTCGTCGACGAGCGCGTCGAGCAGTTCGTCGGGCCCGGGAAAAAGCCGTCCGGAGAGCCGCGCGCCGGGATCGTAGAACTCACCGGCCGCGTTGCGCGCCTCGCTGACACCGTCCGTGTAGAGCAGCAACGTCGCCCCCGTCGGCAGCGGATACTCCACCGCCTGGTCCGGCCAGGCCTCCAGGTCGCCCATGCCCAGCGGCAGCGCGGCCCTCGACGGCTCCAGGAATTCCAGGTCGCCGTTGGCGTACAGGATGATGGGTTCCGGGTGGCCACGGTTCACCAGCCGGACGATTCCGGCGCCGCGCGGGATCTCCCCCAGTACGGCGGTGGTAAAGCCCTCGACCGCGTCCAGGCTGTCCCGGCGCGTGCCCTCGCGCGCCAGCGCCCGCTCCAGGCGCTGGGCGACGCCCTCCAGAGAGCTCTCCTGTTCGGCCGCCTCCCGGAACGCGCCGATGACGACGGCCACCGTCTCGACGGCCTCCAGCCCCTTGCCGCGTACGTCGCCGACCACCAGCCGCACCCCGAAGGCCGTCTCCTGCACGGCGAACAGGTCGCCGCCGATGAACGCGTCGGCGAGCGCGGCCTCGTACCGTGCCGCGACGTGCAGCCCGCCGATCCGGTCGGCGGGCGTGGGCAGCACGGCACGCTGCGCGGTCTCGGCGATGACCCGGGCGGAGGCGAGCCGCTCCCCGCTCCGTCTGACGACGGTGTTGATGAGCAGCGCGAGTCCGGAGACGGTGATGAGCGTGAAGACCTCGGTGTACGCCGTGACCTCGTCGGCGGTCTGGTTGTAGAAGTGCAGCCCCAGTACCGCGAGGGTCGCCGTGATACCCGTCACCAGCGTGGTGAGCCAGGAGAAGAACGGAGCGGCGACCAGCGGGGCGGCGGCGAACAGCGGCACGGCCGTGAACTGCGCCGGAGTCGCCAGGTCGAAGACCAGCCCACCGATGATCATCAGCGTGGGCAGGGCGCGGAGGAAGCGGCGGGCGCCGTACACGCGACTCTGCTGGAACTGCGCCAACGGTGCTCTCCTCCCCGGTCCGCCCACGGCTGCGGACGGTACCGCGCCCTACCCAGGCTGTCCGGAGCCGCGCCGCTGAGCGACTCTCCGTCGGCCAACCGGGCGAAACGCGGGCCCGCAGACGGGGAAACAACAGCGGCCCGGCACTCGAGACGAGTGCCGGGCCGCTGTTTCAGTAGCGGGGACAGGATTTGAACCTGCGACCTCTGGGTTATGAGCCCAGCGAGCTACCGAGCTGCTCCACCCCGCGTCGGTAAACACCACTCTACGCCATCCGGAGCAAGATCAACTCCAATTGATGGCGCCCCCGCTCTGTCGCTCACGTTTCCGGTGGGTCACCATCTCGCGCATGAGGGGGAAACAGTCCGTGCCGACGAACGTACGTCCGCCGATCGTCCGCCCGCTCGTGCATCGAAGAGTCCGCCCGCTCGTGCGTCGAAGGGGCGGCCCGCTCGTCCGGGCCGCCGCCGCGCTGATGGCGCCCGCGATCGGCCTGGCCGCGTACATGCTCCAGCCCGGCGCGCCGGACGACAGGCTGGCGGGCGCACTGGCGAACAGCCCCCTCCCCCGCGCCCAGCTGCTGGTCATCGATCCCCCCGGCGGCTTCGAGACGGAACCGGGCAGCGGCCGTCTCGACGCGGACTTCCGTCTCCACTACAGCGCGGGCGGGCGGCCCGGCTCCGTCCCCGGCTTCGACTACGAGGTCACCGTGCGGCCCGACGCGGGCTGCCCCGAGGAACTCCCCGGCCAGATCGTCTGCCTGGACGCCGGGGACGGTTTCACCGTCGTCAAGCAGCGTCACGTCGACGGCACGGTGTCCCACTACGTCGTCCAGCGCCGCGGCACCCTGCTGCTGCGGGCGCGCACCGCCCCCGGCCTGGACGTGGAACGGCTGCGCAGCACCCTCGCCGCCGCCCGCCCCGCGACCGACGAGGAACTGGTGAGAGCGTTGCCCGGCCGCTGACCAGCGGCTGAGGACCCAGCAACTGGGGGCCGGCAGCGGAGACCGGCGGGGCCGACACTGATCACTCGTCGGTGAGGTGCCGCTCCCCGTACACCTTCATCGCGTCGCGGACCAGGACGGCGGTCCCCTCGCCGTGCCGGTCGTACGCGGCGGTGAAGCGCGGATCCGCCACGTACATCTCGCCGAGACCGATGAAGTACGACTTCGAGGGCGTCGCGGTCGTCGACAGCCAGGCGTACTGCCGCGCGGTGATCGCCTGCACCTCGTCACTCTCGGCGGACCGGCCGTCCCGGAGCGCCTGGGCGAAGGCCTGGGCGATGGAGACCTGCTCGTCCTGGAAGGCGCGCTTCTCCTCGTCGCTGAGCGAGCGCCACCAGCGGTCGCCCGTCTCGTACGCGTCCCGGCCCCAGCGCTCGGTCACCTCCTGCTCGTACTGCGTGTGGTCGAAGCCGTCGAACACTTCCTCGGCCATGAGTTCTTCCCCTCTCTCGGTCTTGTGGAGAGTGGTCCGCACCGAGGCGATCTGCCGCCCGATGCGTTCGCGTTCCTGCTCCAGGAGGCGCAGATGAGCCCGCAGCGCGGCGCCCGTGTCCCGTTGCCCTTCGAGCACCTCGGCGATCGCGGGCAGACCGAGACCGAGCTCGCGGAGCAGCAGGATCCGCTGCAGCCGCACGAGCGCGTCCGGTCCGTAATAGCGATAGCCGTTGCTGCCCACCCGGGTGGGCACGAGCAGACCGAGCTCGCCGTAGTGCCGCAGCGTGCGGCTCGTCGTCCCGGCGCGCCGGGCAATCTCCTGGATCGACCACTCCATGACTCAGACGCTAAATCTTGACGCTGCGTAAAGGTCAAGCGGCGTTTTCGGCAGCGAGTGGGCCGGTGGTCGTCCGTTATGGGCCGGAGCGCGGGTCAGGGCAGCAGCCGGGACGCCCGGGCCCGGAGATAGCGCGCCTCGGGGATGCTCAGCGTGCGCTGGGCGGCCAGCTGGTAGGCGGCGCGAGCACCCTCGACGTCCCCGGCCTTCTCCAGCAGATGCGCGCGTACGGCGTCCAGCCGGTGGTGGCCCGCCAACCCGTCCTCCAGCCCGTCGAGCTCCGCGAGCCCGGCCTCGGGCCCGTGCACCATCGCGACGGCGACGGCCCGCCCGAGCTCGGCCATCGGCTCCGGAGCCAGCCGTACGACCAGGTCGTACAGTGCGAGGATCTGCGGCCAGTCCGTGTCCTCGGCGCTCACGGCCTCGTCGTGCAGCGCCGCGATCGCCGCCTGAAGCTGGTACACCCCGGCCGGCCCCTGCCCCAGCGCCTCCTCCACCAGCGCCGATCCCTCGTCGATCGCCGCGCGGTCCCAGAGCCCGCGGTCCTGCTCGTCGAGCGGGATCAGCTCCCCGCCCGGCCCGGTCCGCGCGGAGCTGCGGGCGTCGGTGAGCAGCATCAGCGCCAGCAGACCGGTGACCGCACCCTCCTGCGGCAGCAGACGGCGTATGGCCCGGGTGAGCCGGATCGCCTCACGGGCCAGGTCGGCGCGGTGCAGCGCCCTGCCGGACGTCGCCGTGTAGCCCTCGTTGAAGATCAGATACAGGACCTGCAGCACGGCGGCGAGCCGCCGGTCACGGTCCTCGGGGCCCGGCTGCCGGAACGGCAGGCCCCGGACCCTCTGCTTGGCCCGGCTCACCCGCTGCGCCATCGTCGCCTCCGGCACCAGATGCGCGCGGGCGATCTCGGCGGTGGTCAGACCGCCCACGGCTCGCAGCGTCAGGGCGATCTGCGCGGCGGGCGTGAGTTCGGGATGGCAGCAGAGAAAGAGGAGAGTGAGGGTGTCGTCCTCGACGGGCGCACGGCTCTCCCCGGGGGCCGGAGCGGTGAAGGCGTCGCGGGGCATGAGGGTCGCGACCGTCTCCTCGCGACGGCGCCGGGCCTCCTCGCTGCGCAGCTGGTCCGTCAGCCGGCGCGAGGCGACCCTGATCAGCCAGCCGCGAGGGTTGTCCGGGATGCCGGAGTCCGGCCACTGCTCGGCGGCCGCGAGGAGGGCTTCCTGCACCGCGTCCTCGGCCAGGTCGAAGTGCCCGTAACGGCGTACCAACGCGCCGAGGACCTGCGGCGCGTGCCGGCGCAGCAGGTCCTCGACAGCGGTCGTACGGCTCAACATTCGCCTCCGGCGGCGTCCTGGATGGGCCGGATGACGACGGGGTATTCGGTCGATCCCTCGGGAGCCGGGCACTGCGCGACGCGTGCCGCGATCTCGGTGACCCGCTCGAGGCTCTCGCAGTCCAGGACCCAGTACCCGGCGAGGACCTCCTTGGTCTCGCCGTAGGGCCCGTCCGTGATGACCGGGCGGCCGTCCTTGCCGGCGGCCACCGTCCGGGTCTTCGCGGGCTCGGTGAGCCCCTGCGCGTCCACGAGTTCACCGGACTCGGCGAGGTCGTTGTTGATCGCCCCCATGAACTCGAACATCGCCTGCATGTCCTTCTCGCTCCACGCGGGGCTCTGCGCGGAAGGCTTGCCGGACATGGACTCGTAGTCGGCCTGCGTGCCCTGGACCATCACCAGATACTTCATGACTCGCTCCCTCGGATGCGCGGTCACCCTCGTGGGCAACTCTCACAGGGGACGTCGGAGCCGGTGAAGGGTTCTCGACACCTCGCGGAAGAATCCCGGGAAATCTTTTCGGGACCACCCGGCCGGGCGCCTGGCCGGGCGTCCGGCGCCGAGGAGGACTGCCGGCCGACGAGGACCGCCGGGCCGCCGACCGCCGCGTGCTGCCGGAGCGCCGGTGTTACTGGACGGCGCCCAGCACCCCGGTCACGGGGGCCACGACTCCGGTGAGCTGACCCAGCTGGCTGAGCTGGTCGAGCTGGTTCAGGGACGGTGCTCCGCCGCCCGCCTGCTCGGCGGTGTGTCCCGAGGCGTGAGCACCGGAGGCGGCCATGGCGGTGGCGCCGGCGGCGATGGCAACGGCGGTGAGGATGCGCTGTGTCTTCGTCATGCCGGGACAACGGCCGAGGGGACGCGGGGTCACGGGGACGGCTCCCGGATGACCCGCACCGACGACCTCGCTTGGGCCCGCACCGACGAAAACAGCGCCCCTGTACGAGGACTCGGGCCGACTATGGCGTGTTCTGGACCGTCCCCGGACCCGCTCCCCCGAGATCCTCTAAGGGTCCACCGGCGTGAGAGCCCACGCATCGACCTGATTGGGGGACGCATGGCCTGGTATCCGAACGCCACGAAGTACGAGCTTCAGCCCGAGTCCGACAGTCAACCCGCCATCCGGCCCACGCAGTTCATCCTGCACAGCATCGCGGCGCCCTGGACGGCGAAGCGGGTGTACGAATACTGGCGGGACAGCACCGACCTCGAAAGTCATTTCGGGCTCGGTTACGCCGGCGACCTCGGCCAGTTCATCGGCACGGAGACCCGGGCCGACGCCAACTATCAGGCCAACCGGCGCCCCGACGGAACCGGCGCGGTCTCCATCGAGACGGCGAGCAACACCAGTGCCACCGACCGGTGGACGGACGAACAGGTCGAGCGGCTGATCCGGCTGGGGGCGTGGCTGCACCACCGCCACGGCATCCCGCTGCGGATCTGCCGCACCCACGACGACCCCGGCTACGGCTACCACCGGCTGCACGAGGAATGGGCGGTCGGCGGCACGATCTGCCCCGGCAACGCCCGGGTGACCCAGTTCCGTGAGGTGGTCTTCCCCGGCATCGTCGCCGAAGCCGCGAACCCCAGCCCGCCCGAGGAGGACGAGATGCCCATCGCCAAACTGCACGAGTCGAACGCCTTCGATGTCGAACTGCCGTCCGGCTCCTGGGTGGGCCTCGCCTTCCGGGACGCGGTCATCCACGCCGGCCCCCGCACGCTGATCGGCCCGCTCTACGTCCAACTGACCATCGGCGACGCCCCGCAGGGCACCCGCCTGGACGGCCGCTTCTACGCCACGAACCCGGACGGCTCGTCGCCCTCGGGCTACGGCGACCTCACCAAGTGGGGCGCGGGCACGCACCAGTTCCTGCACAACGTGGACGTCCCGGCGGGCAAGCACCTGCGGTTCGAGGTCTGCGCGACGACGCCGGACGGCAGCCCGGTGAGGCTGATCCACCGGCTGGTGACGGGGGATTACGTGGCGTCGTGAGGCACGTACGAGCGGGCGGTGCGCAGGTGCCCGCCGCCCGTTCGCACACCGTCCGATGCCGTGGCACGGCTGTCAGCCCTCACCTACGACCAGCGGGACGATGACCGCCGCCACGGCAGAGGCCAGGCCGCCCACCGCCAGAAAAGCGGCGAACTTCTCCTTGGCGGTGGGAAATACCGCCTGAGACAGCTTCCCCACTTTGCTGCGCAGCACGATCATCTTCATCTTCTGCCACCGGTGCTGGCGCAGGCTGCAACCCAGCAGAATGCCCGACGCGTTGCGTCGGCAGTAGCTCCTGCCGTCGCGATTGACAGCTCCGCACCAGACGGGGACTTGGAAGAGCGCGTAGGCGCTCACCGCCAGTGACAAGGTCGCCAGCAAGGGCACTGAATCGCTCTGACCCCAAGCGACAATCAGTGCACCAACAGCCACAATTCCCCAATACGTGCGGATTCCCCTCGTGGCGGTGGAACGTAGTGGGCGCCCATCAACCGAGCCAGGGCGCATTCAGGCCCAGCGAAGGTACGTCGTGCGCCCCGCAGGCCCACTGCGCCGTCGTCACCGTCTCAAGGGCCCCGGTCAGCACACGGGTGCGGCGGCCGAACGCGGCGGTCGGTACGTCATGCCGTCTGGCTCGTCCGAGGGTGGAAGGGCGCCTTCGTGCGTTCAGGGCCAGACAGGGCGGCCGGTCTCCCAGAGGGCGGACACGTGTGACGCGAACCGGTCGTAGAGGCCGTCATCGCCGAGGCGGCGCAGGTGCAGCATGGGCGACTCGTGTCCGAGCAGGTTCGAGATGTGGGGCGTCACCAGCATCTGGTCGTCAAAGGCGAACACCGACAGAGCGATGTGCTCCTCACTGAACCGGGCCTGCACTCCCGGCGCCTCGCGGATCTTCCCGAGCGCGTCGAGCGTGATCCGGATGCGGGTGCCGACCGTCAGCGGTACCGCCTCGACTTCTTCGCGCCGCCGGGTGACCTCGGACTCCGGGTCGCCGACGATGAACCGCACCGAGCATCCGTCCTCGCCCTTACGTCGCAGCCGGTCGCCGAGACGGGGATGCTCCTGCCAGATGAAGTAGTTCGTGTAGCCGGCGAAGGTCATCGACTGCGACGCACCATCGATGAGCTTCGCCCACACCGAGGTGGGGCAGGCGTTGCGGTACGGGTAAGCCGCCACGATCTCGCGGTCGGGTCCCGTCTTCACGGCTGACCGGACGGCCTTCGGCCACAGCACCTCTGCGCTCACTCCCAACGCGACCTGTACGTCAGCGCGGGTCCGCGGATGAGGGACCCGTGACGGATCGGATAACCACCGCTCGGCCGTCTTAACCGTCACTCCGACTGTACGGGCGAGGCGACCGGCGGTCATTTCCGCTTGAGCCATAGCATCGGCCAGCGCCTTGTTCAACGTTGCCCCCGAGGACGTTTGGGCTTTCTCGGACCTTAGAGCCGCATCGTCCGAAGCGTCGCGTTACGGCCGTAGAAACGTCCAAACGGCTGGTCCAGGGTGAGGACATGACGGAAAAGCGACAGGCCGAACCGCCTTCCTCGCCGGAGGCGCATCGCCAACCAGTGGCGTCACCAGGCGGAGTCGTCCGCAGCGAGCCGAAGCATGTTGTTGTCGAACTGCCCGAGGGCGCAAGCATCCCGCCGGGATCCATGGCGTACCCGCCGTGCCGCTGCCGGCGCTGCCGCGACCGTCGAGAGCCCGACCAACAAGCAGAGGAGACGCACATGAGTTCCCCCTCGAACCTGCCGGTACCGCACCCCCCGGGCCACCCCCTCCCCGCCGTCAGTGCGCGGCAACTGCTGTCGGACGCAGAATTCAATGCCGTACTCGGCACGATCCTCACCAACAACCCGGACATGGCGATCGAGATGGGCGGCCGAATCATCACGCAGGCCCTGGCATTCGTCGCCACCGCAGCGTGCAAGCCGGGCCGTGCCGTGACCCCCAGCCGCGTCGTCGACGAGGGGTGGCACACGCTCATCCTCCACACCGAGCTGTACTGGCGGCTGTGCGCCCGCTTCGGGAACTTCGTGCACCACATCCCCGAGCAGCCCGACTCCGGGCGGCACGACCAGGCCGTGATCCACCGCACCACAACCCTCATCCGCGCGGCCGGCTGGGATGTCGACGAAGACCTCTGGTGTGGCCCCGAGGATTCACTCGTTGCGGTGGCGGCGAAGTGCCGGCACTCCGACGACAGCGGGCCGATCGTCATCATCCCCAAACCCAAGGGCTGACTGCCGCCTAGGCTGGCTGCCATGGCGAAAGAATGGATCGACCCGCGATACGTGGAGCTGGTGGCCGCGTGGAGAGCGGCGCGGACAGCCGGCGACCGTGCCCCGGAGCCAAGGCCCGTGAAGGCGTTCATCGTTCCGCCCAAGGCCTGACGGACGCGTCGTGAGACGCGAAAGCGCCCGGCCGGGGGAACCGGTCCGGGCGCTCGGGTGGTGGCCGACCGGAGACCGGTCGGCCGGGTGGTAGGCCGTGTGGGACTCGAACCCACAACCAACGGATTAAAAGTCCGCTGCTCTGCCAATTGAGCTAACGGCCCTCGGCAGGACACCCCGAGCATAGCCCGAGCTGACTCGTGAGCCGATCGGGTATCCGATCAACGGCTTGTCGCGCTCTTCCTGGGAGGTGCCACGAGTCAGTGAGGTGGGCCGTATCGGTCGGCACGGCCCCTTGGGAGGCGCCTTGCCCCCGCAACGCGTCAGGGCCCGCCCGACACCGAAGTGTCGTGCGGGCCCTGTCAGCGTTCAGCAGGTCCGGCTCAGTGAGCCGGGAGGCGGATCAGCCGTTGCGCTTCCAGCGCGGCTTGTCGTCACGGCGACCGAAGGAACCGGTGTTCGTGCCGGTGCCGGTGCCGCCCCGGTGGTCGTCACGGCGGCCGTACGGACGGTCCGCCGAGCCGGCGCGGTAGCCGCTGGAGGGGCGGTCGTCGCGGCGGTCACGGTTGAACGGGCGGTCGCTGCCCCGGTGGCCGGACGGACGGTCGTCCCGGCGGAAGCCACCGGAGGACGGACGGTCGTCACGACGCTCGTTGTCGCGACGGAAACCACCGGAGGGGCGGTCGTCGCGGCGGAAGCCACCGGACGGACGGTCGTTGCTGTCACGGCGGAAGCCACCGCGGTCGTCACGACGCTCGAAGGAACGGCCACCACGGTCGCCACCGCGGTCGTCACGGTTGAAGCCGCCGGAGGGGCGGTCGTCCCGGCGGAAGCCACCGGACGGACGGTCGTTGCTGTCACGGCGGAAGCCGCCACGGTCGTCACGACGCTCGAAGGAACGGCCACCACGGTCGCCACCGCGGTCGTCACGACGGTCACGGTTGAAGCCGCCACGGTCGCCACCGCGGTCACGGTTGAAGCCACCGCGGTCGTCACGGCGGTCGTTGCCACGACGCTCGAAGTTGCCACGGTCGTCGCGGCGTTCGGTCTGCTCCGGCACGGCGGCCGCGGCCACAGCGGCCTCGACCTCCGCCGTGGCGGCCTCGGCCACCTCGGCGATCGCCGTCTCCGGGTCGTCGCCCCGCTCGCGGGCCGCACGGGCCACCAGGCGGTCGGCCTCCTCGCGGAGCTCCACCGCGCGGCGCTGCACCCGCTCCAGCTGCTTCGTCAGGTCGGCGGCCTCGCGCTCGGCCTGCTTGGCGGCGTTGTTCGCGGAGTCGGCCTGGACCTCGGTGAGCGAACGCGCACCGGTGATCTCGGCGACCTCGGGGTCGAACGCGCCCGCTCCGCCCACGATGTGGCGCGAGGCGTCGACGCCCGCGTCCTCCATGAGACGGAAGATCTGGCGGCGCTGGTGCGGCAGCGACAGGGAGACGACCGTGCCGGACTTGCCGGCGCGGGCGGTACGGCCCGAACGGTGCAGGTAGTCCTTGTGGTCGCCGGCCGGGTCCACGTTCAGGACCAGGTCGATGCCGTCGACGTGGATGCCGCGGGCGGCGACGTCGGTCGCGACGAGCGCGTTGACGTAGCCCTTCTTGAAGTCCTCCAGCACCCGGGTACGAGCGCCCTGCGTCATACCGCCGTGGAGCGCGTCGGCCTTCACGCCCGAGTCGCAGAGCTGCTCGGCGATGCGGTCGGCGCCCAGCTGGGTGCGGACGAAGATGATGGTGCGGCCCTTGCGGGCGGCGATCGCCGCGGTGACGGGCGCCTTGTCCTTCGGCTTCACGACGAGGACGTGGTGCGTCATGGTCGTGACGTTGCCCTGGGCGCTGTCGACCTCGTGGCTGACCGGGTCGACGAGGTAGCGGCGCACGAGGGTGCCGATCTCGTTCTCCATGGTCGCGGAGAAGAGCATCCGCTGACCGCCGGCCGGGATCTGGTCGAACAGCTCGGTGACCTCGGGCAGGAAGCCCAGGTCGGACATCTGGTCGGCCTCGTCGAGGACGGCGACCTGGATGTTCTCCAGCGAGCAGGCACCGCGGTTGATGATGTCGCGCAGTCGGCCCGGGGTGGCGACGAGGACGTCGACACCGCGCTCGAGCGCGTAGATCTGGTTGCCCATGGACGTACCGCCGCAGACGACCTTCATCTTGAGGCCGAGCACGTCGCCGTACGGCTGGAGGGCGTCCGCGACCTGCATCGCGAGCTCACGGGTCGGGGTGAGGATGACGCCGCGGGGCTTCTTCTTGTCGGTGTGGCCGCCGGCCAGCGTCGCGAGCAGCGGGAGACCGAAGGAGAGGGTCTTGCCGGAGCCGGTGCGGCCACGGCCGAGGATGTCCTTGCCGGCCAGGGCGTCCGGGATGGTCGCGGCCTGGATCGGGAAGGGGGTGGTGACACCGTTCTGCGCGAGCTTGCGGACGACGCCCTCGGGCAGACCGAGGTCGGAGAACGTCACCTCGGGGGTCGAGGGAGCCTCGGGGGTCGAGGGAGCCTCGGAGACGTCCGCGGTCTCGGGGGCGTCGGAGACCTCGACGGTCTCGACAACGGCCTCGGCCGACTCGTTCTCGGGCATGACGGTGTGATCAGTACTGAAAGTGGACATGCGAAATGCGAAACCTTCCGGAGTCTCGGCACGCGCCCAAACTCCGTGATTCGCAATTCGACCGCCTCGATGCGGTCAGCCACGGCTAGGGAGAGTACGCGCCACGCGGCGCTCTTCTTTTTCGGCGCCGGGCAATGGGATCAAACGATCTACCACCATACGCACCCTCCCCCGCCCAAGGCAAACCGCCGGGGAGTGACCCCGGTTACATCGGCCCCATCTGCGGTGATGCGCTGGGTACTCCCAGTGTGCCCTGTCCGTCGGCCAGCCGCATGGCACCCGCGTGCACCTCGGGCGCGGACGACGCCGACGGCGCATCGGTGGGCTCGCTCGGCGGCAGGGTGGGCGGGTCGACCGGCGGCGGC
Organism: Streptomyces sp. CA-251247; assembly: GCF_050952975.1. Classification (NCBI taxonomy): domain Bacteria; kingdom Bacillati; phylum Actinomycetota; class Actinomycetes; order Kitasatosporales; family Streptomycetaceae; genus Streptomyces; species Streptomyces sp. CA-251247. The sequence continues at coordinate 3,921,524 of NZ_CP191861.1, forward strand.
TCGGACGGCTCGACCGGGGGCTGCGGCTGCGACGGCTGCGCGGAAGGGGACGATCCGCCTCGCGTCGGGTCGGGCCCTGTGGGCGGCCGGGGCTGCTGACCGCCGCTCGGGGGCTGCGCCGAGGGTGCGGCCGTACCGGGGGCGCTGGGCGAGGCCTCGGGGCCGTCGCCCTTGTCGCCGGCCTTGCCCGATCCGTTCCGTCCGCCGTCGGCGTGACGGCCGCCGGACACCCCCTCCCCGCCGTCCGGTTCGGCCACCGCACCGGGGCGGTCGGAGGACTTGCCGGGCGCCGGTTTGCCGCCCTGATCGTCGCTCACGCTCATACAGCCGGCCGAGGCTGCGACGGCCAGCGAGGTGACCATGGCGACAGCCAGACGGCGGGGGGCGGACAACTGGCGCACGAGGGGCACCTCCGGGACACAGGGCACGGTTTCCGTGCCCAACTCCCTGTGCCCCACAAGGGACACGCCCCGACGCCTGACAAGTACACGACCCGTCCCGGCGGTCCGGTGCCCGCCGACGCGCCCCCGGGCCGCCTCCTAGTGCGCCCAGGCGCGCGCCAACTCCGCGCCCAGGAACACCGATCCGAGCCCCACCAGCACCGATGCGGCCACATTCGCCGCGGCGAGGAATCCCCGGCCGCGTTCGGTCAGCCGCAGCGTCTCGTAGGAGAAGGTCGAATACGTCGTGAGCGCCCCGCACAGGCCCGTGCCCAGCAAGGCGTACGTGCCCGAGGAGACCGACGCGCCCGCGACCGCGCCCAGCACCAGGCTGCCGGCGGCGTTGACCACGAAGGTGCCGAACGGGAACAGCGAGTCGCTGCGAGCCTGCACCGCACGGTCCGTCAGATAGCGCAGCGGTGCGCCGACCGCCGCGCCGAGGGCCACCAGCAGCCAGGTCATTGCGGTACCGCTCCGCTCGCGGCGGCCCTGGCCGCTACCGCCCTGGTCGACACCGCGGCGAGCCATACGGCGCCGAGGCAGCCGGCCACCGTGCCGCCGGCGTAGGCGAGCGCGAGCCCGGCCTCGTCGCGTTCCAGAAGATCCTTGAGGTCCAGGGCGTACGTCGAGAAGGTGGTGAACCCGCCGAGCACCCCGACGCCGACGAACGGCCGCACCAACGGATGCGCGCGCCGGCCGCCCTCGGAGACCAGCACCATCAGGACGCCGATCAGGGCGGACCCCAGCACGTTGATCCAGAACGTCGCCCACGGGAAGGTTCCTTCGGCCGCGGGCCACTGCCGGTTCACCGCGTGGCGGGCGAGCGCCCCGGCCACACCGCCCGCGGAGATCGCCAGCAGGACGGGAAGACGGTGGCCTCGCGCGGTCTCCGCGCGCTGCTCGGGCAGGTGCAGGTCGACATCGGGGTCGATGGCCTCGGCGGACGGGGACGCATCAGATGTCCCGGGGGCATCACGCGCACCGGACAGCCCAGCGGCATCACCGGCACCGCGCGTGCTTCCCGCGCCCGACGCCCCGCCCGCATCGTCCGGTCCGGACGCCCCGGATGCTCCCGACGCCCCCGACGCCCCCGACGATGGGTCCTCGCTCACCCGTACCCCAGCGCGTGCAACCGCTCGTCGTCGATGCCGAAGTGGTGCGCGATCTCGTGCACGACGGTGATCTCGGTCTCCTCGACCACGTCCTGCCGGGTCTCGCTGATCCGCAGCGTGGGCCCCCGGTAGATCGTGATCCGGTCCGGCAGCACCCCCGCGTACCACTCGCCGCGGTCGGTGAGCGGCGTCCCCTCGTACAGCCCGAGCAGCTCGGGGTCGTCCGCGGGCGGCTCGTCCTCGACGAACACCGCGACGTTGTCCATCAGCCGCGTCAGCTCCGGCGGGATCCTGTCCAGGGCCTCGGCGACCAGTTCCTCGAACTCCTCGCGCGTCATCTCCAGCACGTGGCCATTGTCACGTACGCCGTCCGGCCGGTCGCCCCGGGCCGGGCCGCTCCGCCGGACCACGTGTCTGCGAGCCCTCCCCGTACGGCCGGCCGGCCCGGCATGACGCCCCGCACCACTGGGCATACGCGCCCAATGGCACGCAAGGTCCCGGAACCGGTCCGAGCCGCGACGACACGGCTGCAACGCCTCTATCGCTCACGCCACACCGAACCGACCAGCGCCCTCGTCCATACGCCGCACCCGTGGGCCCGCGCGCTGGGGCTGACCGTCGTCGTGCTGTTCGGCGCCTGGCTCGGCCTGCTGATCGTCGGCAGCGTCCGCACCCCGGTCGGGCCGATGAACACGAGCATGACGCTGCGCCCGGACCTGACCGGCGGCACGAAGATCAACGTCTCGCCGCTGGGCGCCCTCGAACTCGACTCCCATGTGGCACCCATCCGGCTGGACGTGGACGTCGACCAGCTCGATCCGGCGCGTTCCCAGGCGCTGGTCGAACACCCCGAACGGCTCGCCGGCCTCCAGGACGAGGTCGCCCACGACGTGGCCGACGGCACCACCGAACTGGCCGTGCGCTCCTGCGTCGCCGTCGTCTCCGGCGCCACCGCCCTCGGCCTCGCCGTCTACCGCCGTCCGCGCCGCGCGCTCGCCGCCGGCGGCCTGGCCCTGGCGCTGCTGGCGGCCTCCGGTGTCTCCGCGTACGCCACCTGGAACCCGAAGTCCGTCCTGGAGCCGAAGTTCTCCGGGCTGCTCTCCAGCGCCCCCTCGCTGGTCGGCAACGCCCGCTCGATTGTCACCGAATTCGACGTCTACCAGCAGGAGTTGGCGCGCTTGGTCACCAATGTGACCAAGCTGTACGACGCGACGTCGACCCTGCCCACGTATCAGCCGGACCCGCTGAGCATGCGGGTGCTGCACGTCTCCGACATCCATCTCAACCCGGCGTCGTGGCACATCATCAGCTCGCTCGTGGAGCAGTACGGCATCGACGTGATCATCGATTCGGGCGACACGATGGACCACGGAACGGCGGCCGAGAACGGCTTCCTGGACCCCGTCCGGGATCTCGGCGCCCCCTATGTGTGGGTCCGCGGCAACCACGACTCCGACGTCACGCAGGCATACCTCTCCCGGATGAAGAACGTCCACGTCCTCGACAACGGCAGGGCCGTCACCGTCGCCGGGGTGCGGATCGCGGGCAGCGGAGACCCGCAGTTCACCCCGGACCGCTCGGTCGTCGCCCAGGGCGACCCGGCCGAACGCATGACGGGTATCCGCCTCGCCTCCGCCCTGCGCGACCAGGAACGGGCGGGCACCCCGGTGGACATCGCGGTCGCCCACAACCCGGTCGCGGCCCGCCAGACCGACGGCACGGTCCCGCTCGTCCTGGCCGGCCATGTCCACCGCCGCCAGACGGAGGTGATGGAACTGGGCACCCGCCTGAAGATCGAGGGCTCGACGGGCGGCGGCGGCCTGCGGGCCGTGCAGAACGACAAGCCGGAGAAGGTGCGGGCGTCGGTGCTCTATCTGGACCGCTCCACAAGGAAGCTCCAGGCGTGGGACGAGATCACGCTGGGCGGTCTGGGACTGACGACGGCCGAGGTCAGCCGCCATCTCCCGGAGGACAACCAGCCGGGCGCGGTGCCGTCCCCGAGCGTCTCCTCACCCTCCCCCTCGGCGACCCCCTAAACCGTTTTGGCGATACCTCCCTGCATCCCATATGCTTCTCACGTCCCCGACGCGCTGAGAGGCGCCCAGGCGGGCCTTTAGCCCTCATCGTCTAGTGGCCCAGGACGCCGCCCTTTCAAGGCGGTAGCACGGGTTCGAATCCCGTTGGGGGCACGCATCACTCTGTGCGAGACTTGTCTCGCACATTGCTTGGTCCTGTGGAGCAGTTTGGAGTGCTCGCCACCCTGTCAAGGTGGAGGCCGCGGGTTCAAATCCCGTCAGGACCGCTGTGGTCACGCGAGTGATCGCGTGGCTGGGTAGCTCAGTTGGTACGAGCGATCGCCTGAAAAGCGATAGGTCGCCGGTTCGACCCCGGCCCCAGCCACCACCCGAAGGCCCCGATCCCCGGATCGGGGCCTTCGTCGTCCCCCCTACGCCTCCTCCCGTCGCCGCCATCCCCGTACGCCCAGCACCACCGCCGCGACCGCGACCACCACGATCAGCAGGGCCCAGTCCGGGACCGCCCTGCCCACGTCGCCCGCCCACTGTTCCGCGGCGAACGAGTCGTCGACCGACAGCAGGCCCGGCAGGGCCGTCGCGCCGTCGAAGGCCAGGAACAGCGTGCCGAGGACGACGAAGAACAGGCCCGACACCAGCGAGGTGGTGTGCAGGCGCAGACGGCCGATGTGCAGAGCGCGGCCGCGGAGCCAGCGCCTGCTGCCCAGGTCGTAGCGGTCCCACAGCAGGGCGAGCAGGAACAGCGGGACCGCCATGCCCGCGGCGTAGACCGCGAGGAGCAGTCCGCCGTAGGCCGGGCTGCCGCTGACGGCGGACACCGTCAGCACGCTGCCGAGGATCGGGCCCGCGCAGAAGCCGGCGAGGCCGTAGACCAGGCCCAGTGCGTAGACCGGGAGGGCCGTCGTCGGGCGGATGCGGCCCGAGATCGCGGCCATCCGGCGGGAGGCGAATCCGAGGCCGAGGATCTGGGCCAGGCCCAGCACGATGATCAACCAGCCGCCGGTGGTGACCAGCAGGTCGCGGTTGCCGTAGAAGAAACGGCCCGCGAGGGAGCCGGCGGCGCCGAGCGGGACGAGGGTGGTCGCCAGGCCCGCGTAGAAGATCGCGGTGCGGGCGAGCAGCCTGCCGGCCGAGTCGAGGGAGTACGCGAAGAACGCCGGAAGCAGCAGCGCGCTGCAGGGACTCACCAGTGCGAGCAGGCCGCCGAGGAAGGCGGCCAGATAGCCGAGGTCGGTCATCGGGCGGCCTTCGCCGCCGCGTCGACCGCCTCGGTGAACGTCCGCTCCGACTGCGCGCCCGCGATCGGCCGGCCGTTGATCAGGAAAGACGGCGTCGAGGTGGCGCCGAGACCGTACGCCTCGTCCTGGTCCCTCTTGACCGCCTTCTTCGCGGCGGCGCTGTCCACGTCACGGCCGAAGCGGGCGAGGTCCGTCACCCCGGCCTGGCGCGCCAGGGCCTCCAGCCGGTCGCCGGTGAAGCCCTTCTCCTTGACGCCCTCGGCGTACGCGGCGGCGTGGAACTGCCAGAACCTGCCCTGCTGTCCAGCCGCCCAGGCGGCGCGTGCGGCGGACTCGGACTCCGCGCCGAAGATCGGGAAGTTGCGCCATTCGATGCGCAGGACGCCCGCGTCGACGTACTTCTTCACCAGCGCCGGTTCGGTGTCGCGGGCGAACTTCCCGCAGTAGCCGCACTTGAAGTCGGCGTACTCGACCATCACGACGGGCGCGTCCGCGCGGCCCATGGCGAGTGGGTCACCGGCGTCGCGGCGGGCGAGTTTCACCAGTTCGGGATAGGTGCCGGCGCCCGGCTCGGCGGACACCTCGGCGGCGGAGCCGGACGCCGAGGGCGTCTGGGGCCGGGTGGCGGTGTACGAGGCGAAGCCGAGCAGCAGGGCGGCGACGAGCACACCCGCGGCGATGGCGACGGTCGTGCCGGACGGCCGGGACGACCGGACAGAGGAGGAGGAAGGCATGGGGGTTCGGTACTCCTGAGCGAGAAGCGAGAAGGAACAGCGAAGGAACAAGGACGCCGTGAACGGGCACGCGCAAGCGGCCCGTCGCCTTCTAGACGCGCAGGACGGACAGGTCCACCGGGGTGGGCGGTGCGGGCGGCGGCGGGGCACGGTCGGGAGTGATGGCCGGGGTCGCGGCGCTCAGGACCGGGCCCGTGAAGCAGGGCGCGGCATGCGGCGCCGGCAGCAGTTCGTACGCCGCCGAGCCGCGCGGCGGGGTCGCGGGGTGCGCCCCCCGGTCCCCGTCCGGGGCTCCCTTGCCGCAGCCGGGCGCCTGCCCCTGCGCGGTCACCACGATCACGTCGTCAGCGGGGCCCGCGTACGACGGGGAGCACAGCAGCAGCGCGAAGAGCACGCCCAGCAACGCGGTCGCGGTCACCGCGGAGCGGTACCGGCGGTGGCGGCCGATCGGCATGAACGCGCGGCCCTTCGTGGGGAGGTGAACGGATCTGCTCCATACTGCACCAGCTTGTGGGCGAAATGCGTTCGCCAGTGCTTTCCCGGGGGTGCGATCCTGGGATCCGTATGTCTACTTCCTTTGCCGACCTTCAGACCCTCCTGGCCGGGGCATCGCTGCGCGACGCCCACCGGCTGGGCCGCCGTCTCGAAGGCGCCCGCCGCATCCGTCAGCCCGAGGCGCGGCAGGCCGTGCTGGACGAGATCGCCGCCGACGCCGGGCAGTCCGCTGCCCGTACCGCGCGGCGCGCGGAGCGCATGCCCGCGATCACGTATCCCGAGCAGCTGCCCGTCAGCCAGAAGCGGGACGAGATCCTGGAGGCGATACGGGACCACCAGGTCGTGATCGTCGCGGGCGAGACCGGCTCGGGAAAGACGACGCAGATCCCCAAGATCTGTATGGAGCTCGGCCGGGGCGTGCGCGGCATGATCGGCCATACGCAGCCGAGACGGATCGCCGCCCGGACGGTGGCGGAACGAGTCGCCGAGGAGCTGAACACCCCGCTCGGTGAGGCCGTCGGCTGGAAGGTCCGCTTCACGGACCAGGTCAGCGGCAACACCTTCGTCAAGCTGATGACGGACGGCATCCTCCTCGCGGAGATCCAGACGGACCGCGAGCTGCGCGCGTACGACACGATCATCATCGACGAGGCCCACGAGCGGTCCCTCAACATCGACTTCCTGCTCGGCTATCTCGCCCAGCTGCTGCCCAAGCGCCCCGACCTCAAGGTCGTCATCACCTCCGCGACCATCGACCCGCAGCGGTTCTCGCGCCACTTCGGGGACGCCCCGATCGTCGAGGTCAGCGGGCGTACGTACCCGGTCGAGGTGCGCTACCGGCCCCTTCTCGAGGAAGAGGGCGACGACAGCGACCGCGACCAGATCACCGCGATCACGGACGCCGTCGAGGAGCTCCAGGGCGAGGGCAAGGGCGACATCCTCGTCTTCCTCTCCGGTGAGCGGGAGATCCGCGACACCGCGGACGCGCTCAACAAGAAGCAGTACCGATTCACCGAGGTGCTCCCCCTGTACGCGCGGCTCTCGCACGCCGAGCAGCACCGGGTGTTCCAGCCGCACACCGGCCGACGGATCGTGCTCGCGACGAACGTCGCCGAGACCTCACTGACCGTCCCGGGCATCAAGTACGTGATCGACCCGGGCACCGCCCGTATCTCCCGCTACAGCCATCGCACCAAGGTCCAGCGGCTGCCGATCGAGGCGGTCAGCCAGGCCAGCGCCAACCAGCGCAAGGGGCGTTGCGGCCGTACCTCCGACGGCATCTGCATCCGGCTGTACTCCGAGGACGACTTCGAGTCCCGTCCCGAGTTCACGGACGCCGAGATCCTGCGGACCAACCTGGCCTCCGTCATCCTCCAGATGACCGCCGCCGGTCTCGGGGACATCGAGAGGTTCCCCTTCATCGACCCGCCGGACCACCGCAACATCCGCGACGGTGTGCAGCTTCTCCAGGAACTGGGCGCGTTCGACCCTGCCCAGAAGGACCCGAAGAAGAAGCTGACCCAGCTCGGCCGCAAGCTCTCGCAGCTGCCCGTGGACCCGCGGCTGGCCCGGATGGTCGTCGAGGCCGAGAAGAACGGCTGCGTGCGCGAGGTCATGGTGATCGCTGCCGCGCTCTCCATCCAGGACCCGCGCGAACGCCCGGCCGAGAAGCAGACGCAGGCCGATCAGCAGCACGCGCGCTTCAAGGACGAGACCTCCGACTTCCTCGCCTTCCTCAATCTGTGGCGCTACGTCCGCGAGCAGCAGAAGGAGCGCGGCTCCTCCAGCTTCCGCCGGATGTGCAAGCAGGAGTATCTGAACTTCCTGCGCATCCGCGAATGGCAGGACATCTACGCCCAGCTGCGCAGTGTCACCAAGTCCATGGGCATCGAGGTGAACGAGGACGACGCGCCGGAGACCAGCGTCCACATCTCGCTGCTGGCCGGCCTGCTGTCGCACATCGGCCTGAAGGACACCGACAACAAGAACGAGTACCTGGGCGCGCGCGGCGCCAAGTTCGCCGTCTTCCCCGGCTCGGCGCTGTTCAAGAAGCCGCCGCGGTTCGTGATGTCGGCCGAGCTGGTGGAGACGTCCCGGCTGTGGGCGCGGGTCAACGCCAAGGTCGAACCGGAGTGGATCGAACCGCTCGCGCAGCATCTGCTCAAGCGCACCTACAGCGAGCCGCACTGGGAGAAGGACCAGGCGGCCGTGATGGCGTTCGAGAAGGTCACGCTGTACGGCGTGCCGATCGTCGCCCAGCGGAAGGTCAACTACGGGCGCATCGATCCGGAGACCTCCCGCGACCTGTTCATCCGCAATGCCCTGGTCGAGGGCGACTGGCGCACGCACCACAAGTTCTTCGCGGACAACCGCAAGCTGCTGACCGAGGTCGAGGAGCTGGAGCACCGCGCCCGCCGACGCGACATCCTCGTGGACGACGAGACGCTCTTCGACTTCTACGACCAGCGCATCCCCGACCACGTGGTGTCCGGCGCGCACTTCGACTCGTGGTGGAAGCACAAGAAGCGCGAGGAGCCCGAACTCCTCGACTTCGAGCGCGAGATGCTCATCAACGAGAAGGCCGCGGGGGTCACGAAGGACGACTATCCGGACTCCTGGCGGCAGGGCCCGCTGAAGTTCCGGGTGACGTACCAGTTCGAGCCCGGGGCCGACGCCGACGGTGTGACCGTCCACATCCCCCTCCAGGTGCTCAACCAGGTCACGGACGAGGGCTTCGACTGGCAGATCCCGGGCCTGCGCGAAGAGGTCGTCATCGAGCTGATCCGCTCCCTGCCGAAGCCGGTCCGCCGCCACTACGTTCCCGCGCCGAACTACGCGAAGGCGTTCCTGGAGCGGGCCGTGCCCCTTCAGGAGCCGCTGCCGGTGACGCTGGCACGTGAGCTGAAGCGGATGGTGGGCGTACCGGTCGGCGCCGAGGACTTCGATCTCACCAGGGTCCCGGACCACTTGAAGATCACGTTCCGGATCGTCGACGAGCGCCGCCGCAAGCTCGCCGAGGACAAGGACCTGGAGGCGCTGAAGCTCCAGCTGAAGCCGAAGGCCCGCCAGGCGCTGTCCAAGGCGGCAGCGGCCGCCACGGCGGGCCCCTCGGGCTCGGGCGAGTCCCTGGAGCGCACCGGTCTGACGGACTGGACGATCGGGACGCTGACGAAGGTCTTCGAGACCCGGCGCGCGGGCCAGCCGGTGAAGGCCTATCCCGCGCTCGTCGACGAGGGGGACAGCGTCGCCGTACGCCTCTTCGACACCGAGGCGGAGCAGCAGCAGGCGATGTGGCGGGGCACCCGGAAGCTGATCCTGCTCAACATCCCGGTCAACCCCGCCAAGTTCGCCTCGGACAAGCTGAGCAACCAGCAGAAGCTCGCTCTGTCCGGCAATCCGCACGGTTCGGTGCAGGCCCTGTTCGACGACTGCGCCACCGCTGCGGCGGACAAGCTGGTCGCGGACCACGGCGGACCGGCGTGGGACGAGGAGTCGTACCGGAAGCTGTACGACAAGGTGCGTGCGGACCTCGTGGACGCGACCGTACGGACGGTGGGCCAGGTGCAGCAGATCCTGGCTGCCTGGCAGGCGTGCGAGCGCCGGCTGAAGGACACGAAGAGCCTGACCCTCGCCGCCAACGTCCAGGACGTACGCACCCAGCTGGCGGCCCTGATGCCGGCGGGCTTCGTGACCCTCACCGGTCTGCGCCGCCTCCCGGACCTGATGCGGTATCTGGTCGCCGTGGACCGCAGACTCCAGCAGATGCCGACGTCGGTGCAGCGCGACACCACCCGCATGGAGAAGGTCCACGACATGCGGGACGAGTACGCGTGGCTGCTGGAGCAGCTGCCCCAGGGGCGGCCGGTGCCGCAGGAGGTCCTGGACATCCGCTGGATGATCGAGGAGCTGCGGGTGAGCTACTTCGCCCACGCCCTGGGCACCGCGTACCCGGTCTCCGACAAGCGGATCGTGAAGGCGATCGATGCGGCGGCCCCGTGACGAACCCCGTGACAAGGCCGTCGCGGACGGTGAGTTCGACCGCCGGGCCCGGCCTGCTGTAGAGTCTCTTCTCGCAGCACAGCGCACGATTCGGAGCTGCAAAACCTGGTCCTGTGGAGCAGTTTGGAGTGCTCGCCACCCTGTCAAGGTGGAGGCCGCGGGTTCAAATCCCGTCAGGACCGCACAGACGACGAAGGCCCCGCACCATCACGGTGCGGGGCCTTCGTCGTTCTCGCCGTCTTGACGACGCCATCCGCCGCCGGTAACCACTGACTAGGGAGTGTCCGCGAAGTATCGTCGTCCGCCCGAAGGGCGGGGTTCGCGGCGTCCGGTGCGTGCGATCGCAAGGCGCCGGTGCGCCCTCGTAGCGGAGCTACTCGGGCGTATCGGCAACGCAGCGAGCGTGCGTGCAGGGCGTCGCGAACCAGACGAGACGCTGCGGACACGACTTAGGAGCCCGTCGCCGGCCTGCCGTCCGGACAAGGCGGTGGAGACGGACGAGGCGGGCGGGGGCGGGGGCGGCACACACCGGAGGTGACGTGCATGGCGGCGTCCACGGCGAGGCGGCACGAGACGAGGGCACTTCTGCGAGCCCATCTGGCGGCGGCTTCCGGCTATCGGCATCTGACACGTAACTGCCCCATCTGTCATCGCCTCCTGAGGCTCGCCATGGAGCCGTCGGCGGACAACGAACCCGCCACCCTCCGCCCGCCCGTGGCGTCCGGGGCGCCCGAGGCCTCCGAGACATCCGAGGGGTCCGGGGCCCGCCGGGTCTCCGAGGCTCCCGAGCCGCCCGCAACACCCGTCGGCGCGGAGGGCGCAGGCACCGCCGACACGTGACGTCGGGCGCGTTGGGGCCCGTTCCCGGGGCGTGAGGCGGGGAGTTGGCAAGAGTCGTGCAGTGTGACGGGAGTCACCGCATGGGTTTTCAGAACCCCCCTCCTTAACCCCTCCCTACAACCGACCAATTTAATATGTGCCATTGCACTGGTTCGGAAGTGTCTCCCGCGACCTCCGGACACGCCCTACGCAGGGGCGATGCCGGCCCCCGAAGAAGCGCACAAAAAAGATCGCGCTGGACCCGGCGGAGTCCAGCGCGATCGATGACGAAGTCTGTTGGGGCAGAGCCCGTCATGTGGAGCTATGGGTGGGCTTACCGGGATGGGGGTCCCGAATACGCCCGTTTCAACGGGGCTTTCAGGCCTCGCTGCGCTGCTGCGGGATACCCGCAAGCAGTGCGCGGACCTCAGCCTCGCGGTACCGGCGATGTCCACCGAGAGTTCGGATGGACGTGAGCTTGCCTGCCTTCGCCCAGCGAGTGACCGTCTTCGGGTCCACGCGGAACATCGTGGCAACCTCTGCCGGGGTCAGCAGCGGCTCGGCATCAGGGGTGCGAGCGGTCATGAGCGGCCTCCTCGGGAGAACCGAACCTTCTCGGTTCTTTCCTCTAAATTCTGCACCTTGACCCGCGTTGCCCGAAATGGCGGACGCGGGCCGAGTCGGTTATAGGACGAACGGCTTGTCCTCGGCACTACAACTACACCATCTGTCCAGCCACGTCGGCCAAACCGACGGAATTGCCCTCTGAGGTGTTCATCAGTGGCGGAAGCCGATGGACCATGCCATAACGGACAGTCACGCCACAGTGACGATCAGTCACAGAGCGATCAGGAGTCATCAGACCCCCCATAGAGCGCAATACCGAGAAATCCGCCTGAAGTTGGACGGAAGGAGCCCTCCCCGGACTCCTTGTCCTATTTTGACACGAGGGTAGGCGATAGGCGCAAGGGCCCAGTTAGTGCAGTCCGTCACGCTTGAGACAAAGGCCCGGATCGGGACCTACGTCCTGGACGGAGGGGCTCAATGATCCCCAGAATCGATCAGTTTGCGAACTGAAGGTCCCTCACGGCCCGCCAGCGTTCCACGAGACGGGCGTACGCCGCGCTCGCGCCGTCGCTGTCGCCGGCCCCCAGCGCCGTGATCCCCGCGGCCAGATCCGCCGCCGAACGGTCCTCCTCGAGGTGCGCTCCGCCGAGCGCGTGCACCAGGCCGCCGTAGTCCAGCTCGACCAGGGAGCGCGGGTGGAACTCCTCCAGCCACTTCCCGACGTCCACCAGCCCGTCGGTCAGCAGACCGCCGTCGGCCGACTCCCGCAGCGTCCGCAGCGAGCGGGCCACCCGGCGCCGCGCCTGCACCATCGGCGTGCGGTAGCGCAGCACGGCCGCTTCGGGCCCGGCCGGCTCGTAGACGCGCTCCTCGTCCGAGAACAGCGCGAACCAGCGCACCGGTACCTGCCACACCGCGGTCCTGATCCACGGCCGAGCGTCCGGGTTCCGCTCCCGCCACTGTTCGTAGTCGGCTGCTGCCTGTCCGCGCACGACCGGCGGCAGCGCCGCGTCCAGCAGTGCCGCCGGCAACTGCTCGGTCAGCTCCTCCAGCGCCAGCCAGCCGCGCAGCCGGGTCCGCCAGGGGCAGATACAGACCACGCCGTCGATCTCTGTGACGAAGGCGTCGCCGCTCTCGTGGACGGGCACCGGGACGGGCGGGGTCGGCAGCAAGTCCGCCAGCGAGCGCCGCAGTTCGTCCTGCGCCGTGGGGGTGCTCTCCCGCTTGGCGTAACGGGTCCAGTGGGCCCGTTCGGCGTCCGGGAAGGCCGCCAGCGGTTCGTAGACCCGCAGGTAGGCCGCGTAGGGAACGGGGACCGAGGACAGCGCTGGCATGTCGCGAATCCTTCCACGCCCGTACTCCGCCAGGGGGTGATCCTCGGCACTGCGTCGGATCTACCCTGACGTAGGACTTACCCTCATGCCCAACCGGACCTCCCCACCCCTTCCCCTGCCACAAGCGACGGGGAGACCCCAAGGGGGTCCTCCACATCCGCCGCTTCGTACTTGGGAGTCACCACAGTGACCGATCTGACCGGCGCGCCCGTCCCCGTAGATGTGCTGCACACCCTGTTCCGATCGGAACAGGGCGGCCACGAGCAAGTTGTGCTGTGCCAGGACCGCGCCTCCGGCCTGAAGGCCGTCATCGCCCTCCACTCGACCGCCCTGGGCCCCGGCCTGGGCGGCACCCGCTTCTACCCGTACGCCTCGGAGGCGGAGGCCGTCGCCGACGCGCTGAACCTCTCCCGCGGGATGTCGTACAAGAACGCCATGGCCGGTCTCGACCACGGCGGCGGCAAGGCCGTCATCATCGGTGACCCCGAGACCCTCAAGAGCGAGGAGCTCCTGCTGGCGTACGGCCGGTTCGTCGACTCCCTCGGCGGCCGCTACGTCACCGCCTGCGACGTCGGCACCTACGTCGCCGACATGGACGTCGTCGCCCGCGAGACCCGCTGGGCCACCGGCCGCTCCCCCGAGAACGGCGGCGCCGGGGACTCCTCCGTCCTCACTGCCTACGGCGTCTTCCAGGGCATGCGTGCCTCCGCCCAGCACCTGTGGGGCGAGCCCTCGCTGCGCGGCCGCCGGGTCGGCATCGCCGGCGTCGGCAAGGTCGGCCACCACCTCGTGGACCATCTGATCGAGGACGGCGCCGAGGTCGTGATCACGGACGTCCGCGAGGAGTCCGTACGCCGCATCCGCGACAAGCACCCGCAGGTCACCGCGGTCGCGGACACCGACACGCTGATCCGCTCGGAGGGCCTGGACGTCTACGCCCCCTGCGCGCTGGGCGGCGCGCTGAACGACGGTTCCGTCCCCGCACTGACCGCCACGGTGGTCTGCGGCGCGGCCAACAACCAGCTCGCCCACCCGGGCGTCGAGAAGGACCTCGCGGACCGCGGCATCCTCTACGCCCCCGACTACGTGGTGAACGCCGGCGGAGTGATCCAGGTCGCCGACGAGCTCCACGGCTTCGACTTCGACCGTTGCAAGGCCAAGGCGTCGAAGATCTTCGACACCACGCTGGCCATATTCGCACGTGCGAAGGAGGACGGCATTCCGCCGGCCGCCGCAGCCGACCGGATCGCCGAGCAGCGCATGGCGGACGCCCGCCGGAGCTGACCGCACGGACGCCGGCCCGCCGCATCGGGAGACAAGACTCACCCCGGTCGGCGGGTCGACCGCCAAGAAGAGGTTAAAATCGCAGTTGACCAGCGAGGACGGGGCTCCTCGCGGGTCCTGTGAAGTGGCACCTCATGCGGGCGGCGTACCGTATGGCCGCGGAAGCAGGTACCGTTGAAGCTCTACGGACCGGTCTCTCCACGGAGAGCCCGTTCCGACTCATGAACGCGTGTCAAGACTCTGGGGCCGTCGAGCCCCGTCACCGAGGGGGTCGAGCCATGGGGCGCGGCCGGGCCAAGGCCAAGCAGACAAAGGTCGCCCGCCAGCTGAAGTACAACAGCGGCGGGACTGACCTGTCGCGTCTGGCCAACGAGCTGGGCGCTTCAACTCCGAGTCCGATTTCGAGCCAGCCGCCGAACAGCGAGCCGTTCGAGGACGACGACGAGGAAGACGACCCGTACGCACGGTACGCGGACCTGTACAACGACGACGAGGACGAGGACGAAGAGTCCGGCCCGTCGTCACAGCGCCGCGGCGCTTGACGTCGTACCCACCGACCCGGTCCGGGGCCCGCCCCGGACCGGGTTCTGTGCTGTTCAGCTCGCGTAGTCGCCGGTGAGCTCCGCCCCAGTGGTCCGGTCGCCGCGCTCGGTGATCTCTCCGGTCACCCAGGCGTCCACACCGCGGTCAGCGAGCGTGGTCAGTGCCACGTCCACCGATGACTCGGGGACGACGGCGATCATGCCCACGCCCATGTTCAGCGTCTTCTCCAGCTCCAGCCGCTCGACCTGGCCGGCCCTGCCGACGAGGTCGAAGACGGGGCCGGGCGTCCAGGTCGACCGGTCGACGACCGCGTGCAGGTCGTCCGGCACGACGCGGGCCAGGTTGTTGGCGAGCCCGCCGCCGGTGACGTGGCTGAAGGCGTGCACCTCGGTGGTCCTGGTGAGCGCCAGGCAGTCCAGCGAGTAGATCTTCGTGGGCTCCAGCAGTTCCTCGCCGAGCGTGCGGCCGAACTCCTCGACCTGCTGGTCCAGCGACATGTGCGCCCGGTCGAAAAGGACATGACGGACGAGCGAGTACCCGTTCGAGTGAAGGCCCGACGACGCCATGGCGATCACCGCGTCACCCTTACGGATACGATCCGGGCCCAGCACCCGGTCGGCCTCCACCACTCCGGTGCCGGCGCCGGCGACGTCGAAGTCGTCCTCGCCCAGCAGACCGGGGTGCTCGGCCGTCTCACCGCCGACCAGGGCGCAGCCGGCCAGCACACAGCCTTCGGCGATGCCCTTGACGATGGCGGCGACTCGCTCGGGGTGGACCTTGCCGACGCAGATGTAGTCGGTCATGAACAGCGGCTCCGCGCCGCAGACGACGAGGTCGTCGACGACCATGCCGACGAGGTCGTGGCCGATCGTGTCGTACACGCCCATCTTCCGGGCGAGATCGACCTTGGTGCCGACGCCGTCCGTGGCGGAGGCGAGCAGCGGACGCTCGTAGCGCTTGAGGGCGGAGGCGTCGAAGAGGCCGGCGAATCCACCGAGGCCGCCGAGACCCGCCGTCTCGGGGCGCTGGGTCTTCTTCACCCACTCCTTCATCAGCTCGACGGCGCGATCGCCGGCCTCGATGTCGACACCCGCGGCCGCGTAGCTGGCACCGGTGCCCGCGTGCTGGGCACGCTCGGAAGATTCAGCAGACATTGCCGGAGAACTTTCGTGTCGTTGAGCGGGGTCTCACGGGCGACGGAGCGCGTCGGCGGCGTCGGCGCCGCCCGCAAGCTCGGTCTCCAGAAGCTGCTTACCGAGCAGCTCGGGGTCGGGGAGGTCCATCGGGTACTCGCCGTCGAAGCAGGCGCGGCAGAGGTTCGGCTTGTCGATGGTCGTGGCCTCGATCATGCCGTCGATGGAGATGTAGGAGAGCGAGTCGGCACCCATCGAGGTGGCGATCTCGTCGACCGTCATGCCGTTGGCGATGAGCTCCGCGCGGGTGGCGAAGTCGATGCCGAAGAAGCAGGGCCACTTCACCGGCGGGGACGAGATCCGGATGTGGACCTCGGCGGCGCCGGCCTCGCGAAGCATCTTGACCAGGGCGCGCTGGGTGTTGCCGCGGACGATCGAGTCGTCCACGACGACCAGACGCTTGCCCCGGATGACTTCCTTGAGGGGGTTCAGCTTGAGGCGGATGCCCAACTGGCGAATGGTCTGTGAGGGCTGGATGAAGGTGCGGCCCACATAGGCGTTCTTCACCAGGCCGGAGCCGTAGGGGATGCCGCTGGCCTCGGCGTAGCCGATGGCCGCGGGGGTGCCGGACTCCGGCGTCGCTATCACCAGGTCCGCGTCGACGGGCGCTTCCTTGGCGAGTTTCCGGCCCATCTCCACACGGGAGAGGTAGACGTTCCGGCCGGCGATGTCGGTGTCGGGGCGAGCCAGGTAGACGTACTCGAAGACACAGCCCTTGGGCTTCGCTTCCGCGAATCGCTGGGTGCGGAGACCGTTCTCGTCGATGGCGATGAGCTCGCCCGGCTCGATCTCGCGGACGTAGCTCGCGCCGCAGATGTCGAGGGCGGCGGACTCGCTCGCCACGACCCAGCCGCGGTCCAGCCGGCCGAGGACGAGCGGGCGGATGCCCTGCGGGTCCCGGGCGGCGTACAGGGTGCCCTCGTCCATGAAGACGAGCGAGAAGGCGCCCTTGACGTCGGGGAGGATCCTGGCGGCGGCATCCTCGATGGTCAGCGGCTTGCCGTCGTCGTCGACCTGGCCCGCCAGGAGCGCGGTGACGAGGTCGGTGTCGTTGGTCGCCGCGACCTGGGTGGAGCGTCCGTCCTGCCGGGGCAGATCGGCGACGAGCCCGGCGAGCTCGGCGGTGTTGACCAGGTTGCCGTTGTGGCCGAGCGCGATGGAGCCGTGGGCCGTGGCCCGGAACGTCGGCTGCGCGTTCTCCCACACGGAGGCGCCGGTCGTCGAGTAGCGGGCGTGACCGACCGCGATGTGTCCCCGCAGAGATCCGAGGGACGTCTCGTCGAAGACCTGCGAAACGAGGCCCATGTCCTTGAAGACGAGGATCTGGGAGCCGTTGCTCACCGCGATTCCCGCGGATTCCTGACCTCGATGCTGAAGGGCGTAGAGCCCGAAGTAAGTGAGCTTTGCGACCTCTTCGCCCGGAGCCCAGACACCGAAGACGCCGCAAGCGTCCTGGGGGCCTTTCTCACCGGGGAGAAGATCATGACTGAGTCGACCGTCACCACGTGGCACGGCACCGAGTGTAGGCGAGATCGACCACCGGTCCGAATTGGGGAGGACCTGGACCTCTCGGTGACCGGACGGTCACCCGGTGGTGGCGTTCGCGGAGACGCCCTTCCCGTTGGGTCCGGTGAGGGTGAGACCGCGGTGCTGGAGGTTGAACGTCACCTTGCCCTCGAGCACCTTGCGCAGGTGGTTCTCCACCGTGCCCGCGGTGCCGGCGCACATCTTCCGGGTGCTGGCCAGGCGGTCGAAGGTGATCGTCGAGCCGGAGACCTTCGCCGTGCTGCTGAAGGTGTTGCAGCCGAGGCTGCCGCGTACGGAGCCGTCCTTGGCGAGGGTGAACCAGGCGTTCTTCTCGGTCCCGGCCGGCAGGGAGGTCGCGACATCACCCGTGAGCAGCGAGTTGACCGTCCACTTGGTGCCCGCGAGGGGCGCGGCCGGCTCGGAGGTCAGGGTGATCGAGTCGCCCTTCGGGGTGGTCAGGGTGAGGTTCTTGTCGACGAGCTTGGCCTTGAGCTTCCCGGTGAAGGCGTCCTTCATCGCCTCCTCGAAGCCCTGGATGTCCTCGGCGCAGCCCATCTCGGTCATCTCGCCCTTGCCGACGGTGACGGTGTCGCCCTCGACCTTCACGGCGGCGCCGAACTGGTTGCAGCCGTAGTTGCCCTGGGCGCGGCCCTTGTCGGTGATCTCGACATGCGCGCCGTTCGGGGCAGCCGACTTCTTGCCGTCGACGGTGACGCTGTCTACGGTCCAGTGCACGCCGGTCAGGGGCAGGTCGGTCGTGACCGATCCGCCCCCGTCGCCGCCCGACCCGGAACCGGATCCCGATTCCGTGCCGCAGGCTGCGAGCGCGAGGAGGGCCAGGGCAGTGACAGGAATGCTCAGCTGGTTACGCATACCGATGTGACGGAGCACACCGCGCTCCGGTTCCCGCCCGTGCGCCGGACGGGAATGCTGTCCGGGTCAGCCCAGCACCGGCAGCAGCGCGGCCAGGTCGGCCCGCTCGCCGCTGGCGCTCACCTTCGCGGCATCGAGTGCCTCGGCCCAGCCCGTGCGTCCGGTGGCGAGCCGGATCCAGGTCAGCGGGTCGGTCTCGACGACATTGGGCGGGGTGCCCCGGGTGTGCCGGGGGCCCTCGACGCACTGGACGACCGCATAGGGCGGCACCCGGACCTCGACCGAGCCCCCGGGCGCCTTCACGGCGAGCGCGTCGGCCAGGAGCCGGGTACAGGCGGCGAGCGCCTGCCGGTCGTACGGGATCGCCGTCCCGGCCGCGTCGTTCAGGTCGTCGGTGTGGACGACGAGTTCGACGGTCCGTGTGACGAGGAAGTCGCCGAGGCGCATGGCTCCGAACCGGGTCGGGATCAGCCGGTCGTCGGGGACACCCGCCAGCGCCTCCTCGATACGGGTGGCCGCGTGCTCGTACAGCTCGTCGGTGGTGGCGCCGGCCACCAGTGCGCGGACGTCTTCGTCGACCTGACCGGCGGCCGATGCCGTGGCGAACGGCCATTCCAGCAGGGCGACTTCCTGCCGCGCGGGCTCCGGCAGGGCGAGGTTGCGGGCGACGGCGGCGACGGCCATGGACAGATGGGCGGCCAGCTCGCGCACGGTCCAGTCCCCCAGCCGGGTGGGCAGCTCCTGCTGCTCCGGCGTGAGCTTCGACACCCCGTCGCGTACGTGGCCGAACTGGGTCAGCACGGCCGTACGGATCCTGCCGGGGTCGTAGCTGCGGGTGCGCTTTCTGGCTGGTGGCATGGCCCGAGGGTAATCAATCACCCTGCGTCGGCAGGGCTGTTTCGCCGGCCGGGGAAGTGGCCTGCGAAGAAGCCGGGGAGGGGGTCTGCGAAGAATCCTCTGTGGACCCGGCCGTGAACGTCTCGCCGTTGCGCGGGACGCCGATGCCCCGCCACGCGAACGGGACACCCCGGGCGGTGTCCAGGTCCGGTCCGTCCATCAGCTGGAAGTGGACGTGCGGCTCACTGGAGTTGCCGGAGTTCCCGCAGCGGGCGATCTGCTGCCCGGCCCGGACGGTGTCGCCCGCGCGGACGCCCAGCGAACCGCGCTGGACGTGGGCGTACATGGCGTAGGTGCCGTCGCCCAGGTCCAGGACGATGTGGTTGCCCACGACCCAGGAGGCGCCGCCGATGTCCCGCACGCTCGCCTCCACCAGCAGCATGTAGACCAGCATCGCGAGGGAGTTGCGGCTCAGATGGTCGCGCCGTCCGTCCGAGGCGTGCACGACGGTGGCGTCCGCGACCGCGAACAGCGGTGCGCCGAAGGCCGGGAAGGCGCTGTTGCGGCGGGCGAGCGGCCAGAGCCAGGCGAACGCGGGGCGCGCGCCTTTCTCGGGCTCGGCGACGATGTCGATGGCGTACGTCTGCCCGTAGCCG
Source organism: Streptomyces sp. CA-251247 (assembly GCF_050952975.1). Classification (NCBI taxonomy): domain Bacteria; kingdom Bacillati; phylum Actinomycetota; class Actinomycetes; order Kitasatosporales; family Streptomycetaceae; genus Streptomyces; species Streptomyces sp. CA-251247. Next base: position 3,941,208 of record NZ_CP191861.1, read on the forward strand.
TGGACCCCGTGGCTCGGCACCTTGTCCGCCGGGCTGTTGAGCGCGGACCACCGGCCCGCGACCGGGGCCTCCACCTCGACGGCGGGCGGCCGGTGGGCGTGGACGCGGCGGGCGCGGCGGCTCAGCTCCACGACGATGGCGAGAGCGAGAGCGGCCGGCAGCCAGACCCAGTGCGGGGAGAAGGGCAGCTCGGTGACGAGGCTCGTGACAACCAGCGCGAAGAAGACGACCCAGCAGACCCGCTGGGTCACCATCAGCAGCTTCTGGACGGACATCGTCATCACCTCTCGTGGCGATCGGGGCGGTCAGGCAGTGGGGATCGGACAGGGGCGCTACGGGCGGGCCGCGGCGAGCACGACCAGGAGCGGCACCACCCGCGCTCCCGGCACCTCGTAGCGGCCCCGGCTCGCGGTGTGCAGCCAGCCCGCGGAGGTCAGCTGGCGCAGGTGGTGGTAGATCTGGCCGGTCGTGCCGAGCCCTTCGAGCTCGGTGAGCTCGGCCGCGGTGCGCCGGCCGCCGAGGATCTCGCGCAGCAGCCGCAGCCGTACGGCGTGGCCGAGAGCGGCGAAGGAGTCGGCGGCGTCCGACCAGTCGCCGTCGAGCAGCTGCTCGCTCAGCAGGCCGTACTGCCATTCGTACTGCTCCTGGGTCGGCAGCCGTACGGCCCCGGTGAACAGCACGCCCCCGGTCTGCGCGCCGGCCTCGGCGAGCTGCTCCTTGAGGCCTTCCAGCGCCCAGAAGTCGCCCTCGCCCAGCCGGGGGGCCGCACGGTCCGCCTGCTCCAGGGCGGCGAGCCGGCGTTCCAGCGCGGCGACCCGCTCTTCCAGTTCCATGATGACAACATACGTAATTACGTAATCTCGCGCAACGATCGCAGCAGAAGCGGCGTCCGGACACGACGGAGCCCCCGCCCCCGGAAGGGGGCAGGGGCTCAGCGGATGCTGTGGTCAGACCAGCAGACCCGGGATCGTCTCCTCGTGCGCCGTGCGCAGCTCGCTCAGCGCGATGCCGAACTCGCCCTGAACCTCGATCTCGTCACCGTCCACGACACCGATACGGGTCACCGGCAGGCCCCGCGCACCGCACATGTCGGTGAAACGGAGCTCCTCGCTGCGCGGCACCGAGACGACCGCGCGCCCCGCCGACTCGCTGAACAGGAAGGTGAAGGCGTCCAGACCGTCGGGAACGACCAGCCGCGCACCCGTCCGGCCGCGCAGGCAGGACTCGACGACCGCCTGGATCAGACCGCCGTCGGACAGGTCGTGCGCCGCGTCGATCATGCCGTCGCGGGAGGCCGAGATCAGTATCTCGCCGAGCAGCTTCTCGCGGTCCAGGTCCACGGCCGGCGGCATCCCGCCGAGGTGGTCGTGGACGACCTGCGACCAGGCAGAGCCGCCGAACTCCTCCTTCGTGTCCCCGAGGAGGTACAGCAGCTGCCCCTCCTCCGCGAACGCGATGGGCGTACGGCGCGTGACGTCGTCGATCACACCGAGCACGGCCACGACCGGCGTCGGGTGGATCGCCGTCTCACCGGTCTGGTTGTAGAGCGACACATTGCCGCCCGTGACCGGGGTGCCGAGCTGGAGGCAGCCGTCCGCGAGACCACGGGTGGCCTCGGCGAACTGCCACATGACGGCCGGGTCCTCGGGCGAACCGAAGTTCAGGCAGTCGGAGATGGCGAGCGGCTTGGCGCCGGAGGCGGCGACATTGCGGTACGCCTCCGCCAGCGCGAGCTGCGCACCCGTGTACGGGTCGAGCTTGGCGTACCGGCCGTTGCCGTCGGTCGCCATGGCCACGCCCAGGTTCGACTCCTCGTCGATCCGGACCATGCCCGCGTCCTCGGGCTGCGCCAGGACGGTGTTGCCCTGCACGAAGCGGTCGTACTGGTCGGTGATCCAGGCCTTCGAGGCCTGGTTCGGCGACGCGACCAGCCGCAGGACCTGCTCGCGCAGCTCCTGCGAGGTCGACGGACGCGGCAGCTTGCCCGCGTCGTCGGCCTGGAGGGCGTCCTGCCACTCGGGACGGGCGTACGGCCGGTGGTAGACCGGGCCGTCGTGCGCCACGGACCGCGGCGGTACGTCCACGATCTGCTCGCCGTGCCAGAAGATCTCCAGCCGCTCGCCCTCGGTCACCTCACCGATGACGGTGGCGATGACGTCCCACTTCTCGCAGATCTCCAGGAAGCGGTCGACCTTGTCCGGCTCGACCACCGCGCACATGCGCTCCTGCGACTCGCTCATGAGGATCTCCTCGGGCGAGAGCGAGGAGTCGCGCAGCGGCACGGTGTCGAGCTCGACCCGCATGCCGCCGGAGCCGGCGCTCGCCAGCTCACTGGTGGCGCAGGACAGCCCGGCGCCGCCGAGGTCCTGGATGCCGGCGACGAGGTGCTCGCGGAAGATCTCCAGGGTGCACTCGATGAGGAGCTTCTCCTGGAAGGGGTCGCCGACCTGGACGGCGGGGCGCTTGGCGGGTCCGGTCGCGTCGAAGGTCTCGGACGCGAGGACCGAGACACCGCCGATGCCGTCGCCGCCGGTACGGGCGCCGTAGAGGATGACCTTGTTGCCGGGCCCCGAGGCCTGCGCGAGGTGGATGTCCTCGTGCTTCATCACACCGATGCAGCCGGCGTTGACCAGCGGGTTGCCCTGGTAGCAGGAGTCGAAGACGACCTCGCCGCCGATGTTGGGCAGGCCCAGACAGTTTCCGTAGCCGCCGATGCCCGCGACGACACCGGGCAGCACCCGCTTGGTGTCGGGGTGGTCGGCTGCGCCGAAGCGCAGCGGGTCGACGACGGCCACGGGGCGCGCGCCCATCGCGAGGATGTCGCGGACGATGCCGCCGACACCGGTGGCAGCGCCCTGGTAGGGCTCGATGTAGCTGGGGTGATTGTGCGACTCGACCTTGAAGGTGACCGCGTACCCCTGGCCGACGTCGACGACGCCGGCGTTCTCGCCGATGCCGACGAGCATGGCGTCGTTCTCGGGGACCTTCTCACCGAACTGCTTGAGATGGACCTTGCTGGACTTGTACGAGCAGTGCTCCGACCACATGACGGAGTACATCGCGAGCTCGGCGCCGGTGGGACGGCGGCCGAGGATCTCGTTGATCCGCGCGTACTCGTCCTGCTTCAGGCCCAGTTCGGCCCAGGGCTGGTCGACGTCCGGCGTCTCGGTGGCGTGCTTGACGGTGTCGAGGGTCATACGGTGACCAGCTTCTTGATGATCGAGGTGAAGAACGCGAGGCCGTCGGTGCGGCCGGTGCCGACCAGCGGCTCGACAGCGTGCTCGGGGTGCGGCATCAGGCCGACGACATTGCCCTCGGCATTGGTGATGCCGGCGATGTCACGGAGCGAGCCGTTCGGATTCCCGTCGAGGTAGCGGAAGGCCACCCGGCCCTCGGCCTCGAGCTCGTCGAGGACCCGCTCGGCGGCCACGTAACGGCCGTCGATGTTCTTCAGCGGTACGGAGATCTCCTGGCCCGCCTCGTAGTCGGCGGTCCACGCGGTCGTCGCGTTCTCCACCCGGAGCTTCTGGTCGCGGCAGATGAAGTGGAGGTGGTTGTTGCGCAGCATCGCGCCCGGCAGCAGATGCGACTCGGTGAGGATCTGGAAGCCGTTGCAGATACCGAGGACCGGCAGTCCCGCCCTGGCCTGCTCGATGAGCGTCTCCATCACCGGCGAGAACCGGGAGATGGCTCCGGCGCGCAGATAGTCCCCGTAGGAGAATCCTCCGGCGAGGACCACGGCGTCGACCTGCTTGAGGTCCTTGTCGCGGTGCCAGAGGGAGACGGGCTCGGCACCGGCGAGACGCACGGCACGCAGGCTGTCCCGGTCGTCGAGCGTTCCGGGGAAAGTGACGACTCCGATGCGAGCTGTCACGACTCCACCTTTACGACGAAGTCCTCGATGACGGTGTTGGCGAGGAACGTTTCGGCCATCTCGTGGATGCGGGCGAGGGCGGCGTCGTCGACCGGCCCCTCCACCTCCAGCTCGAAACGCTTTCCCTGACGTACGTCCGCGATGCCGTCGAATCCGAGACGGGGCAGTGCGCGCTGAACTGCCTGTCCCTGGGGGTCGAGGATCTCGGACTTGAGCATGACGTCGACTACGACGCGTGCCACGGGCACTCCCGGTGGTGTGTTGCGAGGGCGGTTCCCTCAGCGTACCCGGCCAGAAAATCTACTCGCGTAGATATCCGGAGAACATCCTGGGTAACGCACGGAGAAAATCCAGGAAAAATATCCCGCCCGGCATTGCTCCAGACACGCGCATGTAATTGAGTGGGCTTCACAATGTGTCGTCGGCCGCTGTACAAAGGAATACAGAGGAAAGCAGCTTTGCCCCTCGGCAGCCGGAAAGTCGGTGGCACCGCATGTCAGAACGGGTGACACCGCAGGGAAAGGACCGATATCCGTGGCTCAGCGAGTAGTGGTCGCGCTCTTCGACGACATCGACGGCGGAGAAGCGGCGGAAACGGTCACGTTCGCCCTGGACGGGAAGTCGTACGAGATCGACCTCAATCCCGCCAATGCAAAGAAACTGCGCAAGGCGCTGGCCCCGTACGTCGCGGCCGGCCGGAAGCAGAGAGACGCCGGCAGACGCGGCCGGGCCCGCACCGCCTACACGCACACCTCGCTCGAGCCGGCGCCGGCCGCCGTACGGGCGTGGGCGCAGTCCAACAAGATGGACGTGCCCGCGCGCGGACGCATCCCGAAGGCGGTCTACGAGGCGTTCCGCGAGGCGAGTTGAGCACCGCGCGCCGGACCGCGCGCGGTCCGAGTTGCACAGCACCCCTGCTGTTCGGCTAGAGTCTGGAGCACGCCGAGGGGCGAGGCCGCAAGGCCCCACCTCACGCAGCGTGCGGGTGTAGTTCAGTAGTAGAACATCCCCCTTCCAGGGGGAAGGCGCAGTGTGCAATTCCTGTCACCCGCTCTCATCGCTTTACCGTCCTCTCACGGGGATCGGGTAAGGTGATGCGGCACCGCCCAGTGAGAGCTGAGCGGGAGCAATGCGGACGTAGCTCAGTTGGTAGAGCGCAACCTTGCCAAGGTTGAGGTCGCCAGTTCGAACCTGGTCGTCCGCTCCGGAATGAAGGCCCTGGTCATCGACCAGGGCCTTCGTCGTTTCCCGTACGCCCGGCGGTCCCGGACCGCCTGCCGCGCCCATGACATTTGTCATCGGGGCCGATGACAGGGCGCACTGCTCGTGGGCCCGTCCGGGCGGAAGCCTTGAGACATGACCACAGACGACCACGTGATCAGGGCCGAGCAGGTCCGGCGCTCCTACGCCGGGGGCTTCGAGGCCGTGAGCGGGATCTCCTTCTCCGTCCCGCGCGGCGAGATCTTCGCGCTGCTCGGGACGAACGGCGCCGGCAAGACCTCCACCGTCGAACTGCTCGAAGGACTCGCCCGGCCGACCGGCGGGACCGTACAGGTCCTCGGCCACGACCCGTACCGCGACCGCACCGCTGTCCGGCCCAGGATCGGGGTCATGCTCCAGGAAGGCGGCTTCCCCTCCGATCTCACGGTCGCCGAGACCGCCCGCATGTGGGCCGGTTGCACCACCGGAGCGCGGCCCGTCCCGGAAGCCCTGGAACTCGTCGGGCTCGGGATGCGGGCCGGCGTCCGCGTCAAGCAGCTCTCGGGCGGTGAGCGGCGGCGGCTGGATCTGGCGCTGGCGCTGCTCGGACGGCCCGAGGTGCTCTTCCTCGACGAGCCGACGACCGGCCTGGACGCCGAAGGGCGGCGCGACACCTGGGAGTTGGTGCGCGCCCTGCGGGAGGGCGGCACCACCGTGCTGCTGACCACGCACTATCTGGAGGAGGCCGAGTCGCTGGCCGACCGGCTGGCGATCATGCACCGGGGGCGGATCGTGACCGGCGGCACCCCCGCCGAGGTGACGGCGTCCCGGCCCGCCAGGATCCGCTTCCTGCTCCCCGAGGGCTTCCCGGCCGGACGGCTGCCGCTGTCGCTCCAGGCCGGCGCCATGGGCCGCCGCGTCGAGATCCGTACGCACGACCTCCAGGACGACCTCGGCGAACTGCTGCGCTGGGCACGGGAGTCGGACGTACGCCTCGAATCGCTCGACGCCCGCTCCGCCTCCCTCGAAGACGCCTTCCTCGACATCGCGCAGACCGAAACGGCAGGGGTGTGACATGAGCGCCACCACCCGCAGGCTCAATGCGCTCGGGCGCGCCGAGCTGACCCTCCTCGTACGCAACCGGACCACGCTCTTCGTGGCCCTGCTGATGCCCCCGGCGATGATCATGCTGATGGCGTCGACGCTGGACGGCATGGACCTCGGCCCGGCCGGGATGAGCATCGGCGAGGCGACGATGACCGGCGGGATCGGCATGGTGCTGATCCTCGTCGTCCATCTCAACCTCGTCTCGGCCTATGTGGCCCGGCGCGAGGAACTGGTGCTCAAGCGGCTGCGCACCGGAGAGGTGCCGGACCACGAGATCCTGACCGGGACCGCGCTGCCCGCCGTCGGGCTCGCACTCGCGCAGTGCCTGCTCATCGTGATCGCCGGCATGGCCCTGCTGGACCTCGGGGCGCCCCGGCGGCCCGACCTGCTCGTCGCCGGCATCCTGCTGGGGACACTGCTGATGGCCGCCCTCGCCGCCGCCACCTCCGCGTTCACCCGGACCGTCGAGAGCTCGCAGATCACCACGATGCCGATGTTCCTGATCTCCCTGCCGGGCTCCGGCCTGCTGTTTCCGCTGGACGTCCTGCCGGACAAGATCGCCTCGGTCTGTGAACTGCTGCCACTCACCGGAGCGATGACGCTCGTACGGGCGGGCTGGCTCGGCGACACCGGCTCCGGGGAACTGCTGGGCGCCGCCGTGACCGCACTGGCCTGGGTCGTGGTCTCGGTGTTCGCTGTGCAACGGTGGTTCCGCTGGGAACCCCGCCGCTGACCTCGGGAGTACGTGTGCCGGTGAAGGCATGGAGCAAACGCAGCGGTCTGGCCAAGGTGGACCTCTACACCCGCGGCACCGTGCATCTGATCGTCTGGATCGGCCCTCTCGGGCTGGCGCTGCTGCTGATGACCAGGCCCGTGCGCCAGGGCGGGCAGACGCCGGTCCAGCTGGCCACGCTGCTCTGCTGCGTCGTGGCGGGCGTGCTGTGCGGCCGTCTCGTGCGGCATGCGATGGACGTCTATCTGGGCAAGGGGCAGATGCCCCCGCGGCTGCTGGGCCAGGCCGCCGCCGCGACGGCCGCCACGGCCTGCGGGGTGGCCGTGCTGGCGTACACCGTCGATCTCCAAGGGCTGCTGCCCACCATGCTGGCGTCGGCGGTCGTCCCCTTTCTGACCGTCCACAGTCTGCTCGTGCCCAACCGGGTCTCGGTCGTCGTCCAGCTCGGTGTGCTCCTCGCCGTGGCCGGACTGCTCGCGGCGACCGGCAGCTCGGTTCAGGAGATGCTCATCGTCCTCCCTGCCTTCGCCTTCAGCACCGGGTGGATGGCCTTCACCGCGCGGGCGTCGATGTGGGTACTGGCGGTGATGTGGGAGCTGCGGGAGGCGCGGGACGTCCAGGCGCGGCTCGCGGTCGCCGAGGAGCGGCTGCGCTTCGGCCGCGATCTGCACGACGTCCTGGGCCGCAATCTCGCCGTCATCGCGCTGAAGAGCGAACTGGCGGTCCAGCTGGCCCGGCGCGAGCGGCCGGAGGCGGTCGACCAGATGACGGAGGTCCAGCGCATCGCGCAGGAGTCGCAGCGGGAGGTACGGGACGTGGTGCGCGGCTATCGCGAGGCGGATCTGCGCGTCGAACTGGAAGGGGCGCGGGGCGTGTTGGCGGCCGCCGGCATCGCCTGCACCGTGACCGCCGGGGACACGGTCCTGCCCGGCGACGTGCAGTCCGCGCTCGGCTGGGTGGTCCGGGAGGCCACCACCAACGTGCTGCGGCACGGGGACGCCCGGCGTTGCACGATCGCGGTGGACACGGCGGACGACAGCGTCGTCCTCGTCGTCGAGAACGACGGAGCGGGTGCCCCGGTGTCCGCCGCCCCGGGCTCGGGCCTGACCGGTCTGCGGGAGCGGCTGTCCGCGGTGGCGGGCGCCCTGGAGGCGGGGCCGGTGGACGGCGGACGGTTCCGGCTGACGGCCCGGGTACCGCTGGCACGAGCTGACCTGAGGGAGGCGGTGTGACCGTACGCGTACTGCTCGCCGACGACGAGCATCTGATCCGCGGGGCGCTCGCCGCGCTCCTCGCGCTGGAGGAGGACCTCGTGGTCGTCGCCGAGGCCGCCTCGGGCTCGGAGGCGCTGGCCATGGCGCTGGCGCACCGGCCCGACGTCGCGGTCCTCGACCTCCAGATGCCGGGCGCCGACGGTGTGAGTGTGGCCACATCGCTGCGGGCCGAACTGCCCATGTGCCGGACGATGATCGTCACCAGCCACGGTCTGCCGGGACATCTGAAAAGGGCGCTGACAGCGGGTGTGCGGGGCTTTGTCCCGAAGACGCTGAGTGCCCAGCGGCTCGCGGAGATCATTCGTACCGTGCACGCCGGAAACCGTTATGTGGACCCGGAGTTGGCGGCCGACGCGATCTCCGCCGGGGACTCGCCGCTGACCGCCCGGGAGGCGGAAGTACTGACGCTCGCGGCAGACGGCTCACCGGTCGCGGAGATCGCGGAACGGGCCTCCCTGTCACAGGGGACCGTGCGGAACTATCTGTCGTCGGCGGCCTCGAAGCTGGGTGCGGAGAACCGGCATACGGCAGTCCGTCTCGCACGCGAGCGAGGTTGGGTATAGTGGGCTCCGCGCCACGGCGCATGCGGACGTAGCTCAGTTGGTAGAGCGCAACCTTGCCAAGGTTGAGGTCGCCAGTTCGAACCTGGTCGTCCGCTCGGAAAGAAGGCCCCGGTCCTCAGGACCGGGGCCTTCTTCGTGTCTCCGTGGGCCGGTGCCTCTGCGGGCCGCGTGTCTCCGCGGCCCGCGGGCGCTACGACCAGCTGGTGCCCGTCAGCAGCTCGTAGGCCTCCAGGTACTTGGCGCGCGTCGCCTCCACGACCTCCTGCGGGAGCGCGGGCGGCGGCTGCTCACTCCGGCGGTCCCAGCCGGACGCGGGCGAGGTCAGCCAGTCCCGGACGTACTGCTTGTCGTACGAGGGCTGGGCGCGGCCCGGCTCCCAGGTGGCCGCCGGCCAGAACCGCGAGGAGTCGGGGGTCAGCACCTCGTCCGCGATGACGAGGTTCTCGCCGTCGAATCCGAACTCGAACTTGGTGTCCGCGAGGATGATGCCGCGCTCCCGGGCGATGTCACGGGCCCGGCCGTAGACGGCCAGGGTCGCCTGCCGCAGCTCGGCCGCGGTCTCGGCGCCGACCTGGCGGGCGACCTCCTCGTAGCTGACGTTCTCGTCGTGGTCGCCGACGGCCGCCTTGGTGGCGGGCGTGAAGATCGGGGCCGGGAGCTCCGATCCGTCGGTGAGGCCCTCGGGAAGCGCGAGGCCGCAGACCGTACGGGACTCCTTGTACTCGGCGAGGCCGGAGCCGGTGAGATAGCCGCGGGCGACGCACTCGACCGGGACCATCCGCAGGGACTTGCACACCAGGGTGCGGCCCGCCCAGTCGGCGGGGGCGCCCTCGGGCAGCTCCGTGCTCAGGACGTGGTGGGGGACGAGGTCGGAGAGCCGCTCGAACCACCACAGCGAGAGCCGTGTGAGCACCCGGCCCTTGTCGGGGATCTCGGTGGGCAGCACCCAGTCGTAGGCGGAGATACGGTCGCTGGCGACCATCACGAGGTCGCCCGCCTCGTTCCGGTACAGCTCGCGCACCTTGCCGGTGTGCAGATGCACCAGGCCCGGCACCTGAAGCGGTTCGGGCTTTTCGACGAATCCGGACACGGTTCCTCCCCGTATATCTGTCCCAGCGGTCCGATTCTCCCGCATACGGAGGGCGGTCTTCGACACGGGTCAGTCCCGCTTGCAGATCCGGTCCAGCAGATTGGCCGTCGCACGCTGCACACGCGTGTCCCGGTGGCCCGGCCGGTCCAGCGCCGGTGACCAGGCGAAAGTCCCGGACGCGAAGACGAGGGCACCGGACGGAGCGCGGTACAGGGAGGTCTCCTGATGGCGGACCACCCCCTCGCTGTCCCGGTACGGGGAGTGCGCGAGCAGGATGCGGCGCCGGTGGTCGGGGAGCGCGGTGCGCGGGAAGTAACGGTCCGCCTCACCGGCGACCAGACCGGCGAGCTCGTCGCCCTCACCTGCGCCGGTCGCCTCCCACAGCCAGTGGTCCGCGTTCCGGACGACGAGGGGATGCGGCTCGGGGACACGGCCCGCGTACTGGATGCCGAGCAGCTGCTGCTCCGCCCGGTCCACCTCGCGCCACAGGGCCGGTTTGCCGGGCCCGCGGCGCTTGCGGCAGGTGAGCAGACGGTCGGGCACCCCGGAGGGCGAGGGGCCGAGCTCGACCTGCCAGTACATGGTGTTGGCGGAGAGGAAGACGAGCGAGGTGCCGTGGTCGCGGGCACGCTCGGTCGTGCGGCGCATGGGCGCCGACCAGTACTCGTCGTGGCCCGGAAAGACCAGGCCGCGGTAGCGGGTCGGATCGATGCGGCCGGCGTGCAGATCGCGGGTGTCGGCGTAGGCGAGGTCGTAGCCGTACCGCTCGGCCCAGCGGATGAAGTCGTAGGCATGACCGACGTGCAGGGGCAGGCCGGCGCCTGCGTACGGCCGGTCGAACGAGACCGTCACGGCGGCGTCCTGCTCACCGAGGAGCCGGCCCTCCTCGTCCCAGGCGTGGTAGAGACTCGCGCCGGTACGGCCGTCCTCGGGATAGAGGTTGTACGCCTGCCAGGTGATGTCCGGCAGGAGCAGCAGCAGGTCCGCGGGGTGGTCGTCGCGGACGGTGAAGGGGATGTGGGAGCGGTAGCCGTCGAGGGTGGTCAGCACGGCGACATAGGCGCCGACCGACCAGTACGAGGGGATCTGCAGCCGCCAGGAGAGCCACCAGTGGTGGCAGGAGACGGTGCGGTCCGCGGCGAGCGGCGGCGGCTGGACGATGCCGGAGAGCCGGGGACTGGTGGTGATCTTGGCGGCGCCGTCGCCCGCGTAGTGCCCGATGCGATAGACGTCGACCGAGAACTGCTGCGGGGGATCGACGGTGATGTGGAAGTCGAGCGCCTCGCCCGGCGCCGCTGCGCCGGTGGACGTGAACCCCTTGATCTGGCGGTGGACGTCGTCGGCCGTGCGGGGGCCGCGGGCGCTTCTGCCCCGGTCCGGGTCGGCGTACCACGGCACGACCTGACCGGTGTCGTCGAAGTAGTGCTCGCTGCCGCGGAGCCACGGGAGCGGCCCCTGACCGAACGGGTCCGAGACGGCGTGGGCGAGAGCGCCTGATTCCCACCGCCTGATCTGCTCCGCCCCCATGCCGCACCCTCCCTCGATGCCCCAGGACAACTGTGGAGGCGCCGAGTTCGTTCAGCGCCGGTCCCAGCACATCACATAACGCACGCGCACCGTCACCCTTCGTCGCTAATTGTTGCGGCAGTGAGCTATTGACGAGAGCGGGCGGTTGCCCGGTGCAGGGCGGGCCCGGTGGAGCGGGCGGTTGCCCGGCCGGGGCCGGCGTCAGACAAGGCGGACCGGTTTCTCCGGGCGGACGCCGAGCGTGCGGATCCAGGTGCGCAGCGGGGCCGCGTCACCGTCCTCGGTCAGGCTGAGCACCCGGGTCGTGAGGTCTCCGCAGCGTTCGCCGCGGATCAGCAGCGCCGGTCCGTCGAGCCAGTCGAGGCCGGGGACGGCGCCCGCGGTGTCGACCGCGGCGCAGCAGACCATCGCGGTCACGTGGTCGGCGAGCAGCTCACGCCCCGTCCGGGGCGGCTGGAGCGGGAAGAGCGGCAGGGGGTCAGCGGCCCAGCCGGCCAGCGTGTCCCCGGGACTCTTGGCGACCGGCAGCGCCGCCTCCTCCTCGCGGGCCACATGGGCGGTGATCCCGGCCGCGAGATGGTCGCCGGTGTCCGTTCCGCGCCCGGACAGATGCTCCATCACGCGGTCCAGCGTCGGCCCGTCCGGACCGGTCGACTGCGGTACGCCGAGCTCGTCCAGGACCCGGTGCAGCCGGGCCGCCTCCGTACGCCACTTACGGTCGACGACCTCTTCCGGGTACTGCTGCCAGTCCACCGGGGACCAGTCGGGGCTCGTCTTCGCGGGACCGCCGTGGAAGAGACGGGCCGCCAGCAGGGAGGCGGCCTCGTCGATGGCGCCCGGCTCCTCGAGCAGATCGCAGGCGGGGCGCTCGCCCAGCCGGGAGGTGAAGCCTTCGGCGAGACGGTCGCGGCGGGACAGTTCGGTGAGGGCCGAGACGACGCCCGCGTCGAGACGGGCCGGCCAGCGGCCCATGCGCCACGCCGGCAGCGCCACCCGGGTCAGCAGCCGGTCCCAGCCCGCGTAGGCGAGGCCGACCTGCTCCTGGGCGACGATCCGCAGGCCGTAGTCCACAGCCTGTGCGCGCTCGGACGCCGCAACGGCGACCCCGCGCTCCATCTCGGCCGCGTGGCTCTGACAGCTGTGCAGCATCAGCCGGGCGACCCTGCCGACGAAGCCGAGCGCCGCGGCACGTATCGCACCCCGGCCGGGACTCGCGCCGACCGCGACCGCCGCGTCCAGGCCCCGGACGAACCTGCGGGCCGCGGCTATGTCGGGCTGCGCAGAGGGGCCGGTACCGGCGACCACCGGTGCCAGCAGGGCCCGCAGCTCGGCGACCCGCATCCACCACAGGAAGGGCGACCCGATGACGAGCACGGGCGCCTGAGTCGTACGCCGGCGGCGCGCTCCGGGTATCGCGTGGGCCGGGTGCGTACGGTCCTCGAGCCAGCTGTCGCAGTCCGGGGTGAGGGCCAGCGCGGAGGGCGCAGGCACGCCGAGACGGTCGGCCAGGTCCCTGACCAGCCGGTACAGATCGGGTGCGGCCCGCTCGGACAGCTCCACCGTGGGGCTGAGCGCGGGCGAGGCCCGCACGATCACGGCCGCGACCACCGCGACCACCACCAGGACAACCACAGCGAAGATCCCCACGGCCCAGCGGGCCGTGCTCCAGGCTTCGCCGCTCATATGGCCGGACACACCGCCCGCGAAGAGCACGACGGCGACGGCCGCGGGCAGCAGGCCGACGGCCAGGGCCCTGCCGCGGGTGCGCAGCACGGCCAGTGCGCGCGAACGCGCGGCCTGGGCCCCGATCGACTCACCGATACCGGTATCGGACACGATCGGTTCTCACCCCCTCTGCCCTGCGACGGTGTAGGTCACTCACCCACTGTGGCACCCGCCAGTGACATCGCAATGCCGGTGGGCCAAGTGCCGGAACGCTTGCGCCGCACCATAGTTGGGGCTTCGGCGGGCGTCATCCGGATGGCTCAGCCGTCACTCGATGGAATGGCTCTGGGCATAGGTGATGACGGAATCGCGGGGCTGGGGGTTCACTCCTGCGCGGGCTTGCGTGGAGGGGGGTGCCTCTGCGTGGAGGCGCCCCCGGCTGTCGTGCGCGGGGGCACCTGGCGTCCGGGCCGTACGGAGGGGCCCGCCGGGGGGGTTGCTCCTCGGCTGGCTTGCGGGGCCTGTTCGACGGCCTGGCTCGCCCGGGGGTCCCGGCGGCCATGCAGAGCGCCTGTCGGCGGCCCGCCTTCGCTCGGGGGTCTACTCCTCCGCGACCTTGCGGGCGATGTCGGTCCGGTGCTGCGAACCGTCCAGCCGGATCCGGCCCACCGCGGCGTAGGCGCGTTCCCGTGCCTCGTGGAGGTCCTTCCCGGTCGCGGTGACCGAGAGCACCCGGCCACCGGCGCTCACGACGGCGTCACCGTCGTGCCGGGTCCCGGCGTGCAGGACGTACGCGTGCGGCGCATCCTTCGCCGCGACCTCGTCCAGGCCCTCGATCGGGTCGCCGGTGCGCGGGGTGTCCGGGTAGTTGTGCGAGGCGACGACCACCGTCACGGCGGCCTCGTCGCGCCAGCGCAGCGGCGGCTGGAGGTCGAGGGTGCCGTCGGCGGCGTGCAGCAGCAGTCCGCCGAGCGGTGTCTTCAGCCGGGCGAGGACCACCTGGGTCTCGGGGTCGCCGAAGCGCGCGTTGAACTCGATGACGCGGACGCCGCGCGAGGTGATCGCCAGGCCCGCGTACAGCAGTCCGGAGAACGGCGTACCGCGGCGGCGCAGTTCGTCGACGGTCGGCTGGAGGACCGTCTCCATGACCTCGTCGACCAGCTTGGGGTCGGCCCACGGCAGTGGCGAGTACGCACCCATGCCGCCGGTGTTGGGGCCTTCGTCGCCGTCGAGGGCGCGCTTGAAGTCCTGCGCGGGGCTGAGCGGCACGACGGTCCGGCCGTCGGTGATCGCGAAGAGCGAGACCTCGGGTCCGTCGAGGAACTCCTCGATCACCACCCGGCCGCAGGCCAGCGCGTGCTCACGAGCCGCACCGAGGTCGTGGGTGACCACGACGCCCTTGCCGGCGGCGAGGCCGTCGTCCTTCACGACGTACGGGGCACCGAAGGCGTCGAGCGCCTCGTCGATCTCCTCGGGCGTCGTACAGACATAACTGCGGGCCGTGGGCACCGCGGCGGCCGCCATGACGGCTTTGGCGAAGGCCTTGGATCCCTCCAGCTCGGCGGCCTCACGGGAGGGGCCGAAGCAGGGGATGCCCGCCGCGCGCACGGCGTCGGCGACGCCCGCGACCAGCGGGGCCTCCGGACCGACGACGACGAGCCCGGCAGCCAGTTCGGTGGCGAGCCGGGCCACGGCCGCGCCGTCCATGGCGTCGACCGGGTGCAGCTCGGCGACCTCGCCGATGCCGGCGTTTCCGGGCGCGCAGTGCACAGCGGTGACGTCGGGGTCGAGTGAGAGAGAGCGGCACAGGGCGTGTTCGCGGGCGCCGCCGCCGATGACGAGGACCTTCACGGCAGCCAGCCTAACCGCCGTGCGCAGCTCGTCCTGTACGGGCCTCCGAAGGACGGGGCCCTATTCGTTCGTGTATTCCTCCACGACCGTGGCTCCCAGCTCGCGCACGATCAGGTCGTGACCGGAGAGTGCGGAGTCGACCAGGTCGGGGTCGTCGTCCTCGGGCACGTCGTCCTCGATACGGACGGACGGCGAGGTGTGTGCGGGCGCGGAGGTGTGCGAGGGCTCGGGGGCGGCCGCGGCCCGGGGCGGGCGGGGCGGGGCCTGCGCGGGCTGCGGCGCAGGGGCGGGCGCGGCCGCGGAAGCCTGCGGGGCGGAGCTCTGGGGGGCGAAACCGGACTGCGGGGGCCGGCCGCCGCCGAACCCGCCACCGGAGGACGGCGGGGTGCCGCCGCCGGGACCGCCCGGGCCCGGACCACCGGAGCCACCCGGACCGCCGACGCCACCCGAGGGGTCGACGATCGCCTCGACCTTCCACTGCACGTTGAACTGCTCGGAGAGCGCCTGCCGCAGCACCTCTTCGCTGCCGCTGCTCGCGAAGTTGTCGCGGGCGCCGGCGTTGATGAAGCCGAGCTGGAGGGTGGTGCCGTCGAACCCGGCCACCTGCGCGTTCTGGCTGAGCAGGATCCAGGTGAAGCGCCGCCGGTTCTTCACGGCCTCCAGGATGTCCGGCCACATGTTCCGCACCTGGCCGGCGCCCTGGGCCATGCCGGCCGTGGGGCCGGGGGCGGATTCCTGAGCCGGGGCCTGCGCCGCGGGGGCCGGCCGGGAGGCGGCGGGCGGGGTGCCGCCCTGGCCCGGGGCGGAGGCGGTGGGCCAGCCGCCGGGCCGGCGCGGGGCCTCGGGCGAGGGCGCGGAATCGGGTGCTGAGCCGGAGGCGGGAGCGGGCGCCGGGGCGGAACCGGACGCGGGGGCCGCTGCGGTGGGCCAGGCGCCGGGGCGGGATCCGGTGGCCTGCTGCGGATCCGCGGGCGCGGCGTACTCCTCCGGTGCCGGGGCGGACTGGGCGGCGGCCGGCGGCGCGGTGTTCGGTGCGGAGGGCGGCTGAGCGGCCGGCGGTGCGTCCGGCACGGGCCCGCGGGCCGCCGCACGCGCCGCGGCCGGGCCACTGCCGGCAGGCTCGTGGCCGGGCATGTGCGCCTGCGCGTCCGGCCCCGGGATGTAGCCCATGGCGGGCCCGGGACCGGCCGCCGAGAAGGTCGCGCCGCGCTCCAGCCGGTCCAGCCGGGCCTGCATCGAACGCTCGTCGTCGTACGCGGCGGGCAGCAGCACCCGCGCGCAGATCAGCTCCAGTTGAAGCCGGGGCGAGTTCGCTCCCCGCATCTCGGTCAGCCCGGTGTTGACGAGATCGGCCGCCCGGCTCAGCTCGGCCGCCCCGAAGACGGACGCCTGTGCCTGCATCCGCTCGACGACATCGACCGGGGCATCGATGAGGCCCTTCTCGGCGGCGTCCGGCACGGCGGCCAGGATCACCAGGTCGCGCAGCCGCTCCAGGAGGTCGGCGACGAAGCGGCGCGGGTCGTTGCCGCCCTCGATGACCTGGTCCACGACCTCGAAGGCCGCGGCCCCGTCGCCCGAGGCGAAGGCCTCCACGACCGCGTCGAGCAGCGACCCGTCGGTGTATCCGAGGAGTCCGGTGGCCATGGCGTACGTCACGCCTTCCTCGGCCGCACCGGCGAGAAGCTGGTCCATCACGGACATCGAGTCACGCACGGACCCGGCACCGGCCCGGACGACCAGCGGCAGCACACCGTCCGCGACGGGGATCTGCTCCTTGCCGCACACCTCTCCGAGGTAGTCGCGCAGCGTCCCGGGGGGCACCAGACGGAACGGGTAGTGGTGCGTACGCGACCGGATCGTGCCGATGACCTTCTCCGGCTCGGTGGTCGCGAAGATGAACTTGAGATGCTCCGGGGGCTCCTCGACCACCTTCAGCAGAGCGTTGAAGCCCTGCGGGGTGACCATGTGGGCCTCGTCGATGATGTAGATCTTGTAACGACTGCCGGCGGGACCGAAGAAGGCCTTCTCGCGCAGATCGCGGGCGTCGTCCACACCACCGTGCGAAGCGGCGTCGATCTCGATGACGTCGATCGACCCCGGCCCGTTCCTCGCGAGATCGCGGCAGGACTGGCACTCGCCGCAGGGGGTCGGCGTCGGCCCCTGCTCACAGTTGAGACAGCGCGCGAGGATGCGCGCACTGGTCGTCTTGCCGCAACCGCGCGGACCACTGAACAGGTACGCGTGATTGACCCGGTTGTTCCGCAGCGCCTGCTGCAGCGGGTCAGTGACATGCTCCTGCCCGATGACCTCGGCGAACGACTCGGGGCGGTAGCGGCGGTACAGCGCAAGGGACGACACGTCTACGAGGTTATCGGGGTGCACTGACAACCGTCGCCGCCCCTGCGCGGCCGCCCGCGGGCCGCCGAGATCGTTCCCGTCCGCACGGCCGACGATCACGCACTCACCGGCGACGCCCACATCCGGAAGGCGGACACCCCGGAACGCAAAACGCCCCTCACGCACCCGCCAGAGCCAACCTACCCTTGCTGCCTTCCGGCCCTGGGGGAGTTCAGTCAGATAGCGCCACGTGAGGGGCTGCGCCCAGGTTACCCGATGACGACCGGTGCTCGATCCCCCGGGCCGGGCCCCCGGGAACAGGTTCGCGAGCACTCCTCAACGTCTTGTATTGTTTGCGGCGGAGGATTCGCCTAGTGGCCTAGGGCGCACGCTTGGAAAGCGTGTTGGGGGCAACCCCTCACGAGTTCGAATCTCGTATCCTCCGCCATTGCTCTCACCGGGCAATACGTCGAAGGGCCCCACCGCAAGGTGGGGCCCTTCGGCGTTGACCGTCTCAGTTGCCCGTCTCAGCCGACCTGCTGCGGCTCCCGGAGCATGTCGCCGCGGTGTGACGAGCGTCATGCAGGCGGCCGTCCCGGACCCCTGCGTCCCGCAGCAGCCGCTTCCACCAACTCACCCCGCCTCGCCCCTGAAGCGGTGCAGGCGTGCGTCACGACGCCGTGACCGGCTCGCCCGCTCCCGTCGGCTGCGGCAGTACGCGGCGGGGCCGGGCCGGGAGGCCGAGGAGGGGGTTGGCCACTCCCCAGGCCGCGCCCTTGCAGACCAGTTCCTTGTAGACCGCGGCGAGCCGGCCGGTCAGGGCCGCGTTGACCGAGCGGTCGTCGGCGGTGACGTACTGGATCAGGCCTTCCCTGCGGCCCAGCGAGATGCACTGGTTGAAGTAGCGAAGCGGCGTCTTCGGAAGCTTGCGGCCGGTCATGCGTGCCGCGATGGCGTCGGCGGCCTGCCATGCCATGGGGGTGCCCGTGGCGCACGACATCCGCAGCGGCTTGTCGGCGGGGCCCATCGCCATGGCCGCGTCGCCGACCGCGTACACGTCCGGGTGCGAGACCGAGCGCATGGTCCCGTCGACCACGATCTGGCCCGCTTCCGTGACCTCCAGGGCGGTGGCCTCCGCGATGGGGTGGACCGCGAAGCCCGTGGTCCACACGGTGACCGCGGCCGGGACGGCCGTGCCGTCGGCGGTGGTGACGCGGTCGGCCTCGACGCCGGTGACGGCGGCGTGCTCGTGCACGGTGATGCCGAGCTTGCCGAAGACCTTCCGCAGGTGGGCGCGGCCCTTGGGCGAGAGCCAGTCGCCGAGTTCGCCGCGGGCGGCGAGGGCGACGTCGAGGTCCGGGCGGGCCTCGGCGATCTCGGTCGCGGCCTCCACGCCGGTGAGGCCGCCGCCGACGACGACCACGGTCTCGCCCGCGTCCAGCCGGGCCAGGCGCTCGCGCAGCCGGAGGGCTCCCGGACGGCTGGCGATCTGGTGGGCGTACTCCTCGGTGCCGGGCACGCCCTGGTCGTTCCAGGCGCTGCCGAGGGCGTAGACCAGGGTGTCGTACGACAGTTCCTCGGCCGCGCCGTCGCCGTTCGCGCCGACCACGGCGACGGTCTTGCGGTCGACGTCGACGCCGGTGACCTTCGCGAGCTTCAGTTCGACACCGGTGCCGGCGAACATCTCGCTGAACGGCCGGGCCTTGAGGTCCTGGCCGACCGCCAGCTGGTGGTTGCGGACCCGCTCGACGAAGTCGGACTCGGCGTTGACGAGGGTGACGGCGACGTCCTCGCGGTGCAGTCGCCTGGCGAGTCGCCCGGCGGCGATGGCTCCGCTGTACCCGGCTCCGAGAACGATGATGCGGTGCTGCATGTCAGGGCTCCTGTCTCGCACGGTTTCGCCCCTTGAACCGGGCAGCCCGCCGATTCCTGACAGGAACCGGATGTGAAGCAGGTCACATCGGGATCAGAAGGCCGTGAACAGGGGTTCCCCGTGGTCGGTGGCCGCCCACCGCCGGGTCGCACGGTCGAGCTTGTCGGGGTTGACCTGGTTGCGGAACGCGGTGATGCCGTCGGCGCCGACCTCCACGCACATGATGCCGACCACCCGGCCGTCGACGACCGCCACGACAGCGGGGACGCCATTGGCGGTCGCGGCGTAGACCCCGGGCGAGCCACCGATCAGGTTGCGCTTGGCCTTGCTCGGCTTGAACAGGCCCCGCATGAACTTCGCGACCGCGAGCGCGCCCTCGAACGGAGTGGCCTTGGCCGGGATCTTTCCGCCGCCGTCGCCGACCGACACGGCGTCCTTGGTCAGCATCTTCACGAGCAGATCCGTCTGCCCGCTGGTGGCGGCCGCGAGGAACTCCTCGACGATCCGCCGGGCGGCGTCCTCGTCGATCTCTGTACGGGACGTGCCGTGCGCGACGTGCTTCTTGGCGCGGTGGAAGATCTGCTGGCAGGCGGCCTCGGTGAGGTCGAGGATCTCGGCGATCTCCCGGTGCGGGTAGTCGAAGGCCGTGCGAAGCACGTACACCGCCCGCTCGTTGGGAGTCAGGCGTTCCAGCAGGGTGAGGACCGCGTACGAGACCGATTCGCGCTGCTCGGCGGTGTCCGCCGGGCCGAGCATCGGGTCTCCGGCGAGCAGCGGCTCGGGGAGCCACTGCCCCACATAGGTCTCGCGGCGTGCGCGGGCCGAGGTGAGCTCGTTGAGGCACAGGTTGGTGAGGACCTTCGTCAGCCAGGCCTCGGGGACCTCGATGCGGTCCACGTCGGCGGCCTGCCAGCGCAGGAACGTGTCCTGCACGGCGTCCTCGGCCTCGCTCGCGGAGCCGAGGAGGCGGTAGGCGATGGCCTCCAGGCGCGGCCTGGAGGCCTCGAACCGGTCGACGGCGTTCCTGGTCAGGGCCATGGCCCGGATCCTAACTCCCGCCGTGCCCGCAGGCCGCTGCATTCCGCGGCGAACCGGCCACCCGCCGGACCCCCGACGGCCGACCCGGCGCCCGGCCCCCGACGACTGACCGCCGACGGCTGACCGTCGCGGCGGGCCCCAACCGCTGAGCGTCGCGGACCCGAACCGCTGACCGTCGCGGCGGCCGATGACTTCGGTGGGGCAGCACAGTCAGTACTGGGCAGGACCGGGCGGGAAGCGGAGCCACGGACGAGGGAGAGCCGGGATGGGCAAGGCAGTGATGTACGCGGTGGTCTCACTGGACGGTTTCATGGCCGACGACAAGGACGAGGTCGGCCCGCTCTTCGACTGGTACGGCAACGGAGACGTCACCTGGTCTTTCCCCGGCGGAAGCGGCGAGAGCCGGACCACGCAGGCGTCGGCCGACTTCATGCTCACCCAGTACCGGGACGTCGGCTGCATCGTCATGGGCCGGCGTCTGTTCGACCTGACGAACGGCTGGAACGGCGTGCCCGTCGCGGGTGAGCACGTCTTCGTGGTCACCCACGAACCACCGGCGGACTGGGAGCATGCCGGCACGGCGCCGTTCACGTTCGTCGACAGTGTCGAGGCGGCCATCGACGCGGCGCAGGAGTTCGCCGGCGACCGGCTCGTCGACGTGGCCGGCGGCCAGATCGGAGGCCAGGCACTGCGGCTCGGTCTCCTCGACCAGGTCGTCGTCAATCTCGTGCCGGTGGTGTTCGGTTCGGGCCGCCCGTTCTTCGCGACCGGTGCGCTGGACGACCCGATCCTGTTCGACAACCCGTCGCAGATCGTCCGCGGGGACCGCGTGACGCACCTCGTGTTCGACGTCGCCAAGAGGTGAGTGCACGCGCGGAGGTGAGTGCACTCGCGGAGGCGAGTCCGACGGGATGACGCGCGTGCCACGCGGCAGAGTTCTGCCGAGCGGACCGGCCGTGCGAAAGAAGACCACCGTGCGGAAAGAAGACCACCGTGCGAAAGAAGACCGGCCCGCCGCAAGAGATCGGAATCGAGGAGGACATCCCATGACACGGATCGAGCCGATCACCGAGGTGATTCCTCGCCGGGGCAGGGGCACACAACCCGACGGCGACGCGGAACTTCCCCCGGCCGACTGGGAGATGGTGTCGGGTGAGCTGCGGAAGGGTTCCGCCACGTCCTGGCTGGCGACCGTGGGCCGCGACGGGTCACCGCACGTCCGGCCGGTGTTCGCGGCGTGGACGGGGTCGTCCTTCGTCGTCGCCTCGAAGCACGACGCGGTCAAGAGCCGGAACATGCGCGCGGACGGACGTGCCACGATCACCACCGACATCGGATTCCTGCATGTCGTGGTGGAGGGACTGGCCCAGCGGGTGACCGACCGCGAGCGGTTGCAGTTGGCATCGCGGACGATGCAGGAGGTGTTCGCCTGGCCGACGGAGGTCGTCGGCGAGGAACTCGACGCCCGAGTACGGGGCGCCCACCTCCGGAGGGCCGCCGTACGGGGTCTACGAGATGCATCCGCGGAAGGCGTTCGGATTCCCGATGCAGGACACCTTCGAGCCCACGCGGTGGAGTTTTCCTCCCCGTTGAGCGTGACAGCGGGGCGCGCCCCCGGCAGATGACGCGAAGGGAAATCGGTCGGCGACGGTCAGTCGGCGATCGGCTGGGAGAAGTCGGATCCGAGCTGCGACATCAGATGCCCGAACTCCTTCTCACTGATCGCCTCGCGAAGGGTGCCGAGCACCGCACGGACGCCGCTGTCGGCCTCGTCCGTCCTGAGCACATTGCGCTCGGCCACACGCCGCACGGTCTCCGCGTAGTCGAAAACCTCGATCTGGGCGGTGGCACCGCGTCGGACCGACTCCGCCAGACCGTCGGGGAGCTCCGGCATCAGGTTCCGGTTCTCACCGGAACTCAGCCGATGGGCCAGCGTCTCCAGCGTCGCGCGGGTCAGATCGGCCGACTCCTGTCGCGACAGGCCCGTGCGCTCCGAGACCGCCTGGATGAATGCCCTCTCTTCCACGCGCTGTCTCCTTTGCCGGCGTGCCGGTGCCGCTGCCCCTCCCGTTCGACGAAGGTGGCGCGGCCCTGGAATCCAGCCTGACACGCGGCTGCCTGGCCCGCGCGGGCTGGGAGCTGCACCCCGGCGGCCGGGCCCCGCCGCGGCGTATCACGTGCCATGCGCAAGGCGCGGATGGGTTCTAGGGTTGAAGGGAATCCCGACGCTCGCGCCCAGCGAATCCCCATCGGCATCGGACCGAATCCGACGTCGAATCCGACCCCGGACAGCGGACATCCGCTCCTTCCGCCGCGCTTTCCTCCGTCGGGACACACATTCACGGGACACACATTCAGGAGGGACAGAAATGTCCACTGCATCGGAAACCCCTGTCCTGGACACTCTCGCCGCCATGACGATCGATTCCGTCGAACGCTGCGGACTACCCCCGGACATGCTCCTGCTGACCCGCATCGCGGCCCTCGCAGCCTCCGACGCTCCGCCGATCTCCTACGCGGCCCATATCGACCCGGCTCTCAGGGCCGGTATCACCGCCGAACAGTTGCAGGACGTCCTGGTCGCCATCGCCCCCATCGTGGGCACGGCCCGCGTGATGACGGCGGCAGGGAACCTCACCGCCGCACTCGGCATCGCCATCGCCGTTGCCGACGCGGAGATCCAGGCCCAGGGCTGAGAGCGGACGCCCCCGGCCCGGGGCGTAGCAGGCCTTGTGCCCCGCACGGCGCGGCCCCCGCCCGAGAAGGGCGGGGGCCGCTTGCGCGTCCGCTGTGCGAGGTCAGGCGTGCCGGTGCGAGCGGCGGTTGCCCGTGACGAGGCGGTAGAGGACGAGCAGGATGAGCGAGCCCACGACGGCCGCGACCCACGTGGAGAGATCGAAGAAGCCGTCGATGGAGTCGACGCCGAAGATGACCTTGCCGAGCCAGCCTCCGAGAAGGCCGCCGGCGATGCCGATGAGCATCGTGATGATGATGCCGCCGGGGTCCTTGCCAGGCATCAGAGCCTTGGCGATCATGCCGGCGAGCAAACCGATGAGTATCCAGGCGATGATGCCCATGTGTGATCCCCTGCCCCTCGAAGTAATTCACTGTTCGATTACCGCGTGCGCCGAGAAAGGCGATTCAAACCTCGCCGACTCGTCAGCGGGCAAGGTGTCTCCGGTATCGCAGCCGGGTGCCCGGCAAGGCCCCGGCGGCCCCGGATCCGTACCGGCTCACGCTCCTCGGCCTGTAGCCGCCGCCGGTCGGCACCCGGCCGGACGGTGCGCGCTGCTCGCTTCTCGTACGGCTCTCGTACGGCGCCGGAGCCCCGCGCTGTCGCACATCGGCTGACCTGCGCGCTCGCGCCTCGCCCGCACGGACCTGCCCGGGACGCACTGGCCGTGCCGTGGACCAATCCCTCTGCGCTCCGGTGACGAACCAGTAATGACCAGTAGTGACATAGACAGCGAAAACGTCCCATGCGCCATCCACGGCACCATCGAGCAGGTCAGTGAGGAATCCAGGTGCAATCCGCCGACCGCGGACAGGAAACCGGGCAGCCGTCGACACAGCGCGATCTCGACGCGCTGATGATCCGGACAGCCCAAGGAGATCATGACGCGTTCGCCCGGGTGTACGACCTGGTCAGTGCGCCCGTCATGGGAATGGTGCGCCAGGTACTGCGGAATCCGGCCCAGTCCGAGGAGGTGACCCAGGACGTGCTCGTCGAGGTGTGGCGGACCGCGGCGCGGTTCGAGCCCGAACGCGGCAGCGCGAAGAACTGGATCATGACCCTGGCCCACCGCCGGGCGGTGGACCGGGTGCGGGCCGTGCAGGCGAGCGTCGACCGCGAATACAAGGCGGCGCTTCTGGACCGGACCACCCCCTTCGACGAGGTGACGGAACACGTCGAGACGCGTCTGGAGTGGCAGCAGGTCCGCCGCTGCGTACGGACTCTCACGGACATCCAGCGAGAGGCCGTGACCCTCGCCTACTACAAGGGGCTGACCTACAAGCAGGTGGCCGAGTCGCTCTCGCTCCCTCTGGGCACGGTCAAGACCCGGCTGAGGGACGGACTGATCCGCCTGCGCGACTGCCTGGGGGTGACGGCATGACCACGGCCGACCTGCACACGGCCACCGGCGCCTATGTGCTGCACGCACTGCCCGAGGACGAACGGGCGGCCTTCGAGACGCACCTGGCCGCCTGCGAGGCATGCCGGCAGGAGGTCGCCGAGCTCCGTGCCACGGCCGCCCGGCTGGGTCTGGCCGTCGCCGTCACGCCTCCCGACGCGATGAGGGACAGCGTTCTGCGGCGCACGGCGGGCACCCGTCAGGAGTTCAAGCTGCTGACGAGCGAACGGATGCGACGGCCCGCGCAGCGGCTCCCCCGCCTCGTCATGGCGGCCTGTGTGGCGGCCGCGGCGGCCTTCGGCGGTATCGCCGTGTGGCAGCACGAGGAGGCGGACAGCGCACGGACAGCGGCGCGTCAGGCCGAGCAACGGGAGGCGAGTGTCGCGGATGTGCTGGCGGCGCCCGACGCCCGCCTTCAGACGCGTGCACTGTCCGGCGGGGCCACCGCCACGGTCGCCGTCTCGCGCAGCGAGGACGCCGCGGCGCTGGTCGTCGCGGGACTGCCGGAACTGCCGGCGGACAAGGTGTACGAGGCCTGGTACGCCGGGAGCGGCAATCCCCGTCCGGCCGGACTGCTGCAGAGCGCCTCGGGCAGGCAACTCGCCCTGCTCGACGGACCGGTGGGCGACGCGACCGCCGTGGCGGTCACCGTCGAGCCGGCCGGGGGCTCTCCGCAGCCCACGACCGTGCCGCTCGGCGCGATCACCCTCCCCGCCTGAGCCGGGGGCCGGAACAACGAAACGCGGCGGGCACCGGGACAGTCCCGGTGCCCGCCGCGTGCGTACGGGTGGACGACGCCGGTCACCCGGTCTCACGCTCACGACCGGGCGTCCCCTGCCCCACCACAACGCGCCGGGGCGGCCCCCGCACGCAGGGGCCGCCCCGGTCGATTCCGCCTGCCCGGTGGGCAGTTGCCGCTACTTCGGCATCAGTACGGTGTCCACGATGTAGACCGTGGCGTTGGCGGTGGGCACATTGCCGCAGACCACGTTCGAGGCGTCGTTCACCTTGTACGCCTCACCCGAACCGGCCGTCGTGAGCTGGGTCTTCTCGAGGGTGGCGTAGGAACCGCTCTCGAGCTGCTGCGGAGTGAGCTTCTGGCCCACGACGTGGTAGGTCAGGATCTTGGTGAGCATGGCCTTGTCGGCGAGGACCTTGTCCAGGTCGGCCTTCGGGATCTTGGCGAAGGCGTCGTTGGTCGGCGCGAACACCGTGATGTTCTCGGCGTTGTTGAGCGTGTCGACCAGACCTGCCTTCTTCACCGCGGCCACCAGGGTGGACAGCGCCGGGTTGTTGGAGGCGGCGGTGGCGACCGGGTCCTTGGCCATGCCGTCGAAGCTGCCCGCCCCGTCCTTCGGCACCGACGCGCAGGCCGGGCCGAACGGACCGTCCGCCGTGGCGGCGTCGTCGGCGGGCATCGACTTCTCCGTCGACGGAGTCGCCGTGGACGCCTTGTCGGAGGCGGATCCGGAGCTGTCGTCGCCGCCGCAGGCGGTCAGGGTCAACGGCAGCGCCGCGGCGGCGGCCACGGCGACGGCGGCACGGCGGAAGCGAAGGGCGTTCATGATGTCTCCTTGAGTGTTCGCCTGGTGACGGTGTGTCACCGACGCGGGGTTGAAGAACCTGTGGGGGCAGGCCCGGGGGTGCCGGTTCAGTCGACGGTGACGACCACCGAGTGCCGGCCGCTCGCTCCATCGGGGATGGTGCGGGCACGTCTGTCGGTCTGGAGTTCGCCCGTCCGGTCGGTGGCGCGGACGGTGAGGGTGTGGCTGCCCGGCGTGGCCTTCCACGGGTAGGACCACTGCCGCCAGGTGTCGGTGGTGGCCTGGGCGGCGAGGTCGGCGGGACGCCAGGGGCCGTCGTCGACACGGATCTCGACCCGGTCGATGCCGCGGTGCTGGGCCCAGGCGACACCGGCGACCATGACGGTGCCTGCCGCGGGCCGGGCGAAGGGCTTGGGGGTGTCGATCCGCGACTGGGTCTTGATGGGGGCCTTGCGGGCCCACTTCCGCTTCACCCAGTAGGGGTCGTAGTCGGCGAACGTGGTGAGTTCGATGTCCTCGATCCACTTGCAGGCCGACACGTATCCGTACAGGCCGGGGACGATCATGCGAACCGGGAAGCCGTGGACGAGCGGCAGCGGTTCGCCGTTCATCCCGACCGCGAGCATCGCGTCACGGCCGTCCATGACGTCGTCGACCGGCGTGCCCAGGGTCATGCCGTCCACCGACCGGGCGACGAGCTGGTCGGCGGGGCCGCCCCGGCGAGGCGGCCTGACGCCCGCCTCGCGCAGCAGGTCGGCCAGCCGCACCCCGATCCAGCGGGCGTTGCCCACGTACGGCCCGCCGACCTCGTTGGACACACACGTCAGGGTGATGTCGCGTTCGATCAACTCCCGTGCCAGCAGGTCCTGGAACGTGTACGTGACCGGGCGCGTGACGCCCTTTCCGTGGATACGCAGCCGCCAGCGGGTGGCGTCGACCTTCGGGACCACCAGCGCGGTGTCCACCCGGTAGAAGTCCTTGTTGGGCGTGGTGAAGGAGCTGATGCCCGGTGCTCGCAGCCGGGCCCCGGCCGGGACGGCAGCAGCCGGGGACCCCGGAGCCGGGAGGTTCACCGCGGCGCGTGAGGCGACGGCGTCCTTCCCGCGCGAGGTGTTGAGGCCGCGGCCCAGAGCTCCGGCGCCGGCCGAGACGAGGGCGGCCGCGCCCGCGGTGGCGAGGAACCCCCGCCGGTCCCAGCCGAGTTCGGCACCGGCATCGGCCGCCTCGCGGCGGGCCGTCAGCCGGCAGACGAGGACGTACAACAACGCCGCCCCCGCGATGGCGCCGGCGAACGAGGGAAGCCCGTCCACCGCTCCGGTCGAATCGGGGCGGCCGACGGCCGCGGCCGCACCCACCACGCCGAAGAGCAGGACACCGGCCGACCCCACGCGCCGGAAGCGCAGCGCGACGAGCCCGAGCACCAGGGCGAAGGCGGCGAGCGTGGCCAGGATCCCGAGCTGGAGGACGAGTTTGTCGTTCGTCCCGAAGCTGCGGATCGCCCAGTCCTTGACGCCCGCGGGCGTCCGGTCGATGGCCGCTCCGCCCACCGCGGTGACCGGTCCGGCCTCGGGCCTGACGGCGGCGGAGACCAACTCGGCGACGGCGAGCGCCGCACAGCCGGAGAGCAGGCCGCTCACCGCGGCCAACCCGTTCCGGCAGATGTTCGTCCTGGTCATCGTCACAAACACAGTTCGGAACCAGGACGGCGGGCGGATTGGTGCATCACTCAGGCGAATGAAGATCGTTCGATCACCGCGGCGGAAACCGACAGCGCTGTCCCGCGGCGGACCCGCATTTTCGACCACCCGGCTCGCTACGAAGCGCGGCCCCCTTGCGGCGCTCCGCCCCGGACCCCGCGCCTCAAACGCCGGCGGGGCTGGATCCACCCGCCCTTACGCGGCGAAGCCCAAAGAGCCTGCTGCCGACAAGGGCGTTCACCTTCAGTCCGTCCGGCGATCGAGGACATGCCCGCAGGCCATGCGGGACAGGCCGCGCCGGGCCCGTGGTGGACCGGGCGGGTGATGTTCTCTCAAGTGACCAATCACCGGGCGGCCCGGTTCCGAATCGATGGTGGCGGGAGGGGTCGCGAGCGGCGGCCACTGCCACCGATCGCACCGGCAGACCTGGGACGCTGTCGATGCGGGACCGCCCGGCGCCGGAGGGGGACCCCTGGTGCCGGGCGGCACCGTGTTCCCTCGTACGACCGGCCCTCACGGCGTCAGGACGCCCCGGCGAACGCGACGCTCTCCGGCTCCGCCGCGTAGGACAGCCCTTCCAGGGTTCTGTCGGTGCAGAAGCGCGTCACCAGGTCCGCGAAGTCGGCGATGCGTTCCACCGGCGCGAGGTGGTCGGTCTCGTCGATGGTCATGAACCGGCCCGCCGGAAGACACGCGGCCACGTCCCGGCCCATGGCGGGGGTGGTCAGCGTGTCGTGCTCGCCCGTGACGACCAGGTTGGGGATGTGCGGCACCGGCTCCGGGCGGTACCACTCGTGGCGCATCAGACGGGTGTTGTGCTCCGCCGACTTCCGCAGCTGTTCGGGGTTCTGCGACGCGATCTGCTGGTGGACCAGGCGGGCCACGGCGGCGTGCTTGCGGACGCGGCCGTGGCCGGGCGGGGACATGAAGCGGTCGGCCAGTTCACGGGCGATCGTCTCCGTCTGCCCCTTCCGGATCATGCCGTCCCAGCGCACCATGGCCGCGGCATAGTCGTCCGGGATCCTCGTCGTCATACCGACGAGCATCAGCCGGGCGACGTGGTCGGGGTAGTGCTGGGCGAACCGCAAACCGATGGCACCGCCGTAGCAGGCGCCCACGAGATGGACCCGGCGCAGCTCCAGAGAGTCGAGGAGGTCCCGTACGGCCGCGGCGAGGAAGTCGATGCCGTACGTCGCCGGAAGGAAGTCGGCGCTGCCGTAGCCGGGGAGGTCCACGGTGATGACGGAATGCGCGTGCGAGAGCCACTTCTCGTGGCGCGTCCAGGAGAAGCGGTCCTGCGACGATCCGCCCAGCACCAGGATGGGCTCGGCACCGGGACGCGCGCCTCGCGCGACACGGCATGTGTAGCGGAAGCCCGCGAAGGTGAAGTCCCGCTCCTCCACCTGCCGTTCGGCAGGGCGGTCGTCGGAAGCCTGGCCGGGGACGGGGTTCATACCGGGCACGGGCGGGTGGGTACTGATGGTGTCTGCGGCCACAGAAGGACTCCCAGGCAGGTCGAGAAGGCAGGGCTAGTCGCTAACGGCATTCCGTGGTCACCGGTTGCGGACATCCCGTGGGAACTGGTGAGTTACGGGTGCAACCGCCGACGGAACCACCCCTCGCGGACGGGGGGCGGAGACGGGTCTGCCACGGCGAAATGGCTGTGTGTGCGCGGGAGTTGATCAGAACTGTCATCGTCATCGGCCGTACGCGCCGCGGCACAGCTTCGTGAGCGACGGATCGGTGATGCCGTCGGAGATCGCACACAGGCCGCGCATGTCGTACGTCTGCCGGGGGCGCGGGGCCCGGACGGCCGGGCGCGGCCGCCGGGGGCGCGGAGGCTGGGCACGTCGTTCGGCCGCGGGCCGGGCGCGCCTCGCCGGTGGCTTCTGTGCCCCGCGGCGCGGAGCCGACACCGGCCGATCCTCGGGGTGTTGGCGCGCCGGTGCCCCGGTGGCCGCCGCGCCCGGTCCGGTCACCGCGAGCGTCTCGCGCACGGCCTCCTGGGTCGGGCGATGGGGTGGGTTCACGGGTTCCGTCGACCGTGCTTCCAGGGGTTCCGTCGGCCGTGGTTCCAGGGGCGCCGTCGACCGGTCGCCCGCCGGCGCCAGGCCCGGGGTGCCCGGCTTCCCGGTATGGGGCACCGCGACGCAGCCGGTCGAGGCCACGAGCACGGCCAGGGCGATGAACGTGATCCGCAGACGCATCCGACCACTCTCCCGCCGGGGGAGCCGGCCTGCGAGGACACGCGGGCAGGACCACCGGCACGAGTGATCACCTGAGCGCATCCCTGACGCGGCGGGTGTCCCGAGCCGGCATCTCACGGTCGCGGAACGAGTCGCGAACCGGCACATCCCGATCCCGCGCCTGCGCCTCGTCCCGCGCCTGTGCCCGTTCCCGTGCCCGTGCCTCTTCCCACGCCTGTGCCTGTTCCCGAGCATGTCGGCGAAGCTCGACCCGGGCCGCCGGTGACCGGCCGCGCTCCGTCTCCCAGAACGGGTGCCACAGGAGGCGCACCGACAGTCTCAGCAGGCGGCGGCGCAACGTCGTGCCGTCCGGTGCACCCTCTGCGAGCTGCGCATATGTGCGGTTCCAGTCGCGCTGGGCCTGCACCAGGTCGGACGGGAAAGCGGTGTGGGCCATGGGCCAAATTCAATCATATGTTCGATTCTTTGGTCATCCGGAACCCCACCACCGGCGGGTCGCCCCAGCACCCTTCTCGTCGTGACCGAAACCTTGTCGTCGTGACCGCGACCTGGTTGTCTACCGCGGGCGATCTCGAACAGGTTCGCCGGCGGGACCGTGCGATCCGCCGTGGAAGTCCGCCGTGGATGAGGGACCGGGACCGGGAGAGCCGTGACAGGAACAGCAGGACATGACGTACGCGGAACACTCCCCGAGGGGCTCGCCGACGCGATACGCGACACCGCCGAGGACATCGCCGCGTTGCTGCGCGGGGCCGGCGACACCGCCATCCCGGTACCGGACTCGCAGTGGAGCCTCGGAGCGGCAGCCGCCCATCTCGCGCAGGCCAACGAGCTGATGGCCGACATAGCGGCGGGGCGGGAGCGCAGCCACGGCGACGGCACGCCGCAGAGCCTGGCAGCCGCCAACGAACGCGCGCTCGCCGCATTCGCCGAGCGCGACGCCGCCCCCCTGGCCGCGATGATCGTGGAACAGGCCGCCGCCTTCCTCGACGCCGCGGACCGGAACTCCCCCGACGAGACCGTCTTCACCCCGCTCGGCCCGATGAGCCGGGCGGAACTGGGGTCGTACCTGCTGACGCACATGCTCGGCCACGGCTACGACCTCGCCCGTGCGCTCGGCCGTCCGCACATGATCGACCGGGCGCGGGTCGGGCTGACCCTGCCCTTCCTGATCGTGGCCATGCCACGGGTGGTCGACGCCGCCACGGCCGCCGGGCTGAACGCCGCGTACACGATCCGCCTCTGGGGAGGCGCCCGCTTCGGCGTGACCTTCACCGACGGCAGCGCCGCGGTGGAGGCCCGGACGCCCGGCCGCCCGGACTGCACCATCCTCACCGAGCCGGTGACCTTCCTGCTCATGGCCCTGGGGCGCTGCGACCCGCGGGGCGCCATCGCCCGGGGCCGGGTGCTGGCCTGGGGCCGCAGGCCCTGGCTCGCTCCCCGCTTCCCGGAGCTCTTCACGGCGCCCTGAGTCCCCGCCCGGGCCGGCCAGCCCGGACAACACCGAAGGCCCCGAACGGCGAACCGTCGGGGCCTTCGTCATCGAGCTGTCGGGTCCTTCGTCATCGAGCCGTCCGTGCCGCGACCTCAGCCGGCCGTCTGCCCGGCCGTCCCCTCCAGCGCCCCGTCCTTCACGGAGGCGTCCTTCACCGACCCGTCCTTCACCGCCTCGTCCTTCACGGCATCGTCCCCGGCGCCGGTCTGCGCATCGGGCGTACGGCCCCGCATGAGAAGCAGCGCCAGCGCCGCCGCGGCCAGTACACCCATGGCTCCGACCACGAAGCTGGCGGACATCGCGTCCGTGAAAGCGTCCCGGGCCGAGTCGAGCAGTCCGGCGTCATCGGTGCGGCCGGCCACGGCGAGCGCGTCGCCGATCGACTCCCGCGCCTGCTCGGGCGCCGAACCGGGCATCGAGCCGGTGTAGGTGCTGGAGAGGACCGCGCCCATGATGGCCACGCCGAGAGCCGCCCCCGCCTGCTGAATCGTGTCGTTGAGCGCCGATCCGACGCCGGCGTGCTCCTCCGGCACCGCGCCCATCAGCGCCGCGATCGCCGCGGGCATCGCCAGTCCGCTGCCCGCTCCCATGAGGACCATCGCGGCCGCCAGCATCCCGAACCCGTCGTCCGTGGACAGCGTCGTGAGCACGCCGAAGCCGGACGCGACGACGATCAGACCGATGACCGCGACGGCGCGGTTGCCCAGCTTCTGCACCAGCGAGGCGCCGAGCACGTTGAACAGCAGCGCGGCGACGGCCAGCGGGGTGAAGGCGAGACCGGTCTCGGTGGGCGAGTACTCCAGCACGAACTGGAGGAACTGGGTGAGCACCAGCATCAGTCCGCCGTTGGCGAAGGTCAGCAGGACGAGCGAGAAGCTGGACCCGGTGAAGACGCGGTCGCGGAACAGCGAGAGCGGCACCATCGGGGAGGGGGCGCGCATCTCCCAGTACGCGAACCCGCCCAGGCACAGCACCGTGACGGCGAGCGAGGTCAGCGTGGCGGGGTCGGTGAGGCCCAGCTTCGGCAGCTCGATGATCGTCCAGACCAGGGCGACCATGCCGGCCATCGAGAGCACCATGCCGAGCGGATCGGCCTTGCGCCAGGGACCCTTGGACTCCGGCATCAGCGCCACGGCCGCGATGATCGCGAGCGCCGCGATGGGGATGTTGATGAGGAAGACCGCGCCCCACCAGAACTTGGCGATCAGGACACCGCCGAGAACGGGACCGCCGACCAGACCGATCATCGCCACACCGCTCCAGGCCGCGATGGCCTTGGGCCGCTCGGCCTCGTCGAAGACGGTGATCAGGATCGACAGGGTGCTCGGCATGATCAGGGCACCGCCGACACCCATCATCACGCGGGCGGCGATGAGCTGTTCAGGACTGCCGGCCCAGGTGGCGAGCACCGACGCGGCGCCGAACAGCGCCAGGCCGATGATCATGACCTTCCGGCGCCCGAAGCGGTCGGACAGGCTGCCCGAGGTGAGCAGCAGACCGGCGAAGACCAGCATGTACGAGTCGATGATCCACTGGATGTCCTGCGCGCTCGCCCCGAGGTCCTCGGTGATCGGAGGGACCGCCACCGTGAGCACCATGTTGTCGATGACCAGCACCAGCGTGCTGAGGCAGAGCACGATCAGGATGAGCCAGCGCCGTGGGTGGCGTTCGGGGCGTTCGGTCTCCATCGTCCAGCCTTTCCGCAGTCGTCCATACGTCGTTCGCTACTCCGCACACTGTACGGCTGACGCACGGCGTACGCAAGACGCACATCGTTCGTGCGCTGGGCTATCCTGGCGGCGAGACGAAGAGGAGACCGGATGTCAGCGGAGAAGCAGCAGGTCCAGTCGGTGTGGACGCGCCCCCAGCGACAGCGGCGGGAACAGCCGGCCCTGAGCCGGGATCAGATCGTGTCCGTGGCACTCGAACTGCTGGACACCGAAGGGCTCGACGCCCTGAGCATGCGCAAGCTCGGCACCCGGCTGAACGCCGGCGCCACGTCGATGTACACCTACGTGGCCAACAAGGACGAGCTGTTCGAACTGGTCGTGGACCAGGTCTACGGCGAGATCGAGGTGCCGGCCGCCGACGATCCCGCGGACTGGCGCGCGGCCACCACACGCTGCGCCCACAGCCTCCGCTCGACCTTCCTGCAGCACCCCTGGATCGTCTCGGTCCTCGGCGAGGTGGGCGTGGCCTACCTGGGCCCCAACATGATGCGGCTCTCCGACGCCCTGCTCGGCGTGCTGGAGGACGGCGGCTTCTCGCTGGAGGCGGCGGACCGGGGCGTGAGCACGGTGTTCGCGTACGTCATCGGGGTGTCGACCACCGAGGCGGCGTGGCTGACGACGGTCAAGCGCAGCGGCCGGGCCGAACAGGAGTTGATGGAGAGCCTGTTGCCCGCCGCCGAACAGGCGGTCCAGGGTCACCCCCGGCTGCGGAGGCTGTACGCGGCCCAGCGGGACGCGGACGCGAACGGCGCGCGCAACGACGGCTTCGAGGACGGGCTCCAGTGCGTACTGGACGGCCTGGAGGCCCGGTCGGGACGCGGGGGCGGCGCGGGCTGAGGGACGGGCCGGCCGTCACGGCCGGACAGAGGGGCATCACGACCGCCGCCCCGGTCCGCGTGCGAACCGGGGGCAGGGTCCCGGAGACGGGATCCGGGCCTTGGGCGTCCGGGGCCGGGACGCGCTCTGTGCGTCAGCCGGCCGAGGCGCCGCGTCAGGCGGCCGGCGTGCCGGTCAGCAGCCGGCCCGTGATGTCGGCGAGACGCCGCCCCTGGTAGCGCGCGGCCTCCAGGATGTTCTCGCCGGGCTCGCCCGCCCCCGAGGCGTGTGCCGTGCCGTACGGGTTGCCGGTGGCGGCGGAGACGGCCGGGTCGGTGTAGCCGGGGGAGACGATCAGCGAGCCCCAGTGGTGCAGCGTGTTGTAGAGCGCCAGCAGCGTCGACTCGTTCCCGCCGTGCACATTGGCGGCGGAGACGAAGGCGGTGGCGGGCTTGTCGATGAACGCGCCCTGGGCCCACAGCCCGCCGGTGCCGTCGATGAACTGCTTGAGCTGGGCCGCGACATTGCCGAAGCGGGTCGGCGTACCGAAGGCGTAGGCGTCGGCCCAGGTCAGGTCGTCGTGGGTGGCGACCTCGATGCCCTTGGTGGCCTCGACGTGCTCGCGCCAGGCGGGGTTGGAGTCGATGGCGGCGTCGGGAGCGAGTTCGGGCGCGCGGCGCAGGCGGACCTCCGCGCCCGCCTTCTCGGCCCCCTCGGCGACGGCCTGTGCGAGCTGGTGCACATTGCCGGTGGAGGAGTAGTAGATGACGGCGATCTTGGTGGCCATGAGGGGGTCCCCTTCCGAGGAACAAGACTCTTTCCGAGGGCAGGCGCTCCGGGGAAACGCACGCTGCGGGACGGCATACGGACCGCCGCAGAGAAACGGATGACTATCCGCTTCGGTCGTCGCCCACGCTAAACGGACAGCTATCCAGTTTTCAAGTACTGTCCGGGACCGGCCGGAAACCCGTCCGATACGCTCGGTGCCATGGGAGCGCCACACCGCACCGAGCTGCCGCTCGCCGACCGGCAGCCGCCCGTCGAGCGCGCGGACGCGGCCCGCAACCGGCTCAGAATCCTTCGTGCGGCGTCCGTGATCGTGGCCGAGAAGGGCCCCGAGGCACTCACCATGAACGCCGTCGCCCAGGCCTCCGGCATCGGCGTGGGCACGGTCTACCGCCGCTTCGGAGATGTGGCCCAACTGCTGAACGCGCTGCTGGACGAGCGGGAGAAGCAGTTCCAGGCGGCGTTCCTCGGCGGTCCGCCCCCGCTCGGCCCCGGCGCACCGCCCGCCGAGCGGCTGCATGCCTTTCTGCACGCCCTGGCCGACCGCGTCATCGAACAGCGGGAAATGCTGGTCGCCGGAGAGACGGCGTCACCGTGCGGGCGGTACACGAGCGGCCCGTACACGACCATGCACACCCATGTGGCGATGCTCGTCGCCGAGCTGCGCCCGCAGGCCGACGCCGCCCTCCTCGCCCATCTGCTGCTCGCACCCTTCACGCCGAGCCTGCTGGACCACCTCTCGCGCGGCCAGGGACGTACGGCACGGCAGATCACGGACGCGGTGGACGAGCTCCTCGCGACGGGCGGACTGCTGGGGGACTAGGTCACGCCCCCCAGGCCCTGGCGCTGCCCGTTCGACGGCCGTGCATCCGTATCCGCCGGACGGCGCCACGGACGCCCTGCTCACTGGCGGCCCGCCGCACCCGGAGAGATCATCGGGACATGAGTCCCACAATTCATCTCTCCCAGCAACCCGAGGCCGACGAACTGCTCGGCCGCAGTCCGCTCGCCGCTCTCGTCGGGATGCTGCTCGACCAGCAGGTTCCGATGGAGTGGGCGTTCTCCGGCCCGTACACCATCGCCCGGCGCATGGGCGCGGACGACCTGGACGCCGCCGCGATCGCCGCGTACGACCCCGAGGCCTTCGCCGAGCTGCTGAAGGAGAAACCCGCGGTCCACCGCTACCCGGGAAACATGGCCAAGCGCGTGCAGGTGCTCTGTCAGTACCTGGTCGACGAGTACGGCGGTGACGCGAGCGCGGTGTGGCAGGACGTGCAGAGCGGCGCGGAGCTGCTGGGCCGGCTGAAGGCGCTGCCCGGGTTCGGCGAGCAGAAGGCGAAGATCTTCCTGGCGCTGCTCGGCAAGCAGTACGACGTGCGGCCCACGGGTTGGCGGGAGGCCGCCGGCGCCTACGGCGAGCAGGGCTCCTACCGCTCCGCCGCCGACATCACGGGACCCGATTCCCTGGCCAAGGTGCGGGCGCACAAGCAGGAGATGAAGGCGGCGGCGAAGGCGGCCAAGGGAGGCTGATCATCGGCGTGTTGAACCGGATCCCTCCACTCCTGGTGTCAATGAGATGAATTGCGACGTGAGTTGAGGCACATCCGTTCACAGAACTGCCGTGCGTCGCTAACTTCCCTTCCACCTGTCCACACCGGGAAGGATCTCTGTGAAGGCATCCCGTCGCAGAGCCGTGGCCACCATGGCCGCAGCCGCACTCGCCACCCCGCTCCTGCTGGCATCCGCATCCCCTTCCGCCGCCCACCGCCAGGACCCTGGCGCCCAGGCGGCGAAGAACGCGTCGAAGCTCGCCCAGAAGCTGGTCGGCAAGGCGTCCGCCAAGGACGCCCACCAGCATCTGAAGAAGTTCCAGCAGATAGCCGACACCACAGGCGGCCACCGGGCCGCCGGTTCACTGGGCCACGACGCGTCCGCCGCGTACGTCTACCAGCAGATGAAGAAGTACGGCTACGACGTCTCGTACGAAGAGTTCAACTTCATCTACACCGAGACGCAGGCCGAGAAGCTCTCGGTGGTCTCGCCCACGCCGCGCGACGTCGCGATCTCGGCGATGACGTACACCAAGTCCACCCCGGTGGGCGGCATCAAGGCCGATCTGGCCGTCGTGCCGGTGGACGAGACGACGGGCTGCGAGCCCGCCGACTACGCCTCCGGAACCTTCACCGGGAAGATCGCGCTCATCAAGCGCGGCGGTTGCACCTTCGGCGAGAAGCAGGTCGCCGCGGCCACTGCCGGCGCGGTCGGCGCCATCGTCTACAACAACACCGAGGGCGCGCTCTCGGGCACCCTGGGCGATGTGGCCACCGGCAAGATCCCCACCGGCGGGGTCACCCAGGCGGACGGCGAGAAGCTCGTCGCCGATCTGGCCAAGGGCGCGGTGAACGTCTCCTTCGAGATCCGCCAGCTCCAGCAGAACCGCACGACCAGAAACGTGATCGCGGAGACGCGCACGGGCAACGCGGCCAACACCGTGATGCTCGGCTCGCACCTCGACTCGGTCACCGCCGGCCCGGGCATCAACGACAACGGCTCCGGCTCCGCCGGTCTGCTCGAAGTCGCCCAGGAGCTGGCCAAGGCCGAGAAGCGCCCGGCCAACAAGGTCCGCTTCGCCTGGTGGTCGGCGGAGGAGAACGGTCTGCTCGGCTCCGAGGCCTACGTCGCGAACCTCAGCGACCTCGGGAAGAAGGAGATCAAGCTCTATCTGAACTTCGACATGATCGCCTCGCCGAACTACGGGCTCTTCGTCTACGACGGCGACGACTCCGACGGCGTGGGCGCGGGCCCCGGCCCGGCGGGCTCGGCGCAGCTGGAGCGGGACATCAACACGTTCCTCGACAAGCGCGGCACCCCGCACGAGGGCACGGACTTCACCGGACGTTCGGACTACGGGCCGTTCATCGAGGTCGGCATCCCCTCCGGCGGTACGTTCACCGGCGCCGAGGGCCTCAAGACCCCGGCCCAGGCGACGAAGTTCGGCGGCACCGCCGGTGTCGCGTACGACCCGAACTACCACGCCAAGGGTGACGACCTCAGCAATATCAACATGAAGGCGTTCGCCGTGAACATCGGCGTCATCGCCAACGCGGTCGGCACGTACGCCCACGACCTGAGCTCGCTCAGGAAGCCGGTCGTCACCGTCCCGACGGAGGGCGACGCCGGCAGCGGCGGCGGTCTTCACGACGGCCACGGCCACGAGGTCACCGAGTAACGGACCACTGGTCAACAGCGTCACCCAGCAGGTCCGCTCCCCCGCGCCCGTCCGGGCGTGGGGGAGCGTCGTTTCAGCGTCTGCGGCGGGCGGTGCCGAACAGCGAGCGGGAGATCTCCCGGCCGAGCTGTGTGCCCACCGAGCGCGCCAGCGACCGGAAGACCCCGCTGCCCATCACCTGTCCGGCCAGCGACTCGTCCTTCTGCTGCGAGGCCTTCGGCGCCTTCGCCGCGTCCTCCGCGGCCTGCTTCGCCGCCTCCGCGTCCCGCGCCGCCGCTTCGGCCGCCGCCTCCGCCGCCTGCTGCTCGGCGGTCAGCTTCTCGTACGCCGACTCCCGGTCGACCGCCTCGGCGTAGCGCGCGTACAGCGGCGAGGAGGTCACCGCCGCCTGCATCGCCGCCGCGTCGATCGGGCCCATCAGGGACTGCGGTGCCCGCAGCCGTGTCGCGGCGACGGGCGTCGGCGCTCCCTTGTCGCTCAGCACGGTGATCACGGCCTCGCCGATACCGAGCCCGGTGAGCACCTCTTCCAGGTCGTACGCCGAGTTCGGGAAGGTCTTCACCGTCGCCTTCAGCGCCTTCGCGTCGTCCGGCGTGAACGCCCGCAGCGCGTGCTGCACCCGGTTGCCCAGCTGCCCCAGCACATCGGACGGCACGTCCTTGGGTGTCTGCGTCACGAAGAAGACGCCGACCCCTTTCGAGCGAATCAGCCGCACGGTCTGCGTGATCGACTCCAGGAACGCCTTGGACGCCCCGTTGAACAGCAGATGCGCCTCGTCGAAGAAGAACACGAGCTTCGGCTTGTCGACGTCGCCGACCTCGGGCAGATCCTCGAAGAGATCGGCGAGCAGCCACATCAGAAAGGTGGAGAACAGCTGCGGCTTGTCCTGCACCGACGGCAGCTCCAGTACGGAGACGAGCCCCCGCCCGTCCGGGGCCGTCCGCAGCAGTTCGCTCGTGTCGAACTCCGGCTCGCCGAAGAACCCGCCCGCGCCCTGCTGCTCGAAGGCGGAGATCGAGCGCAGGATGACGCCCGCCGTGGCCGTCGAGAGCCCGCCGATGTTCTTCAGCTCCGCCTTGCCGGTGTCGGACACCAGGAAGGCCACCACCGCGCGCAGATCCTTGAGATCGACCAGCTCCAGGCCCTTGGAGTCCGCGTAGTGGAAGATCAGCCCGAGGGACTGCTCCTGCGTCTGGTTGAGCTGGAGCACCTTGGAGAGCAGCACCGGCCCGAAGCTCGTGACGGTCGCCCGCACGGGGATGCCGGCGCCGATGCCGCCCAGCCCGTAGAACGCGCAGGGAAAGCCCTCGGCCTGCCACTCCTGCCCGACCTGCGCGGCCCGCTCGCGCACCTTGGGGCCGTCCTGCCCGGGCGCGGAGACGCCGGACACGTCGCCCTTGATGTCGGCCAGGAAGACGGGCACACCGTTCGCGGAAAGCTGCTCGGCGATCAGCTGGAGCGTCTTGGTCTTGCCCGTGCCGGTGGCCCCGGCGACCAGTCCGTGCCGGTTGAGCATGGAGAGCGGGATACGGACCGGCGCCTGAGGCAGGCACTGCCCGTCCCAGAGCAGGGCGCCCAGCTCCAGGGCCGGTCCGTCGACGGCGTAGCCCGAGGCGATTTCCTGCGCGGGCTGCGGCACGGTCTCGGCCATGACGGACCTCGGATTTCCGGTCTGTGGCGCGTGATTTCCGGTCTGTACCGTTTTGCCCAGGATCGCATTGGGCTGCCATGGCTGCGCCCGGAGCCGCTTGCCCGGTAGGCTTTCCGTGTGATCTTCAAGCGCATCGGTAACGGGCGGCCGTATCCCGACCACGGCCGGGAAAGCACCCGGCAGTGGGCGGATGTCGCGCCGCGCCCGGTCCGCCTCGATCAGCTCGTGACGACCAAGGGTCAGCTCGATCTGGAAACGCTGCTGGCCGAGGACTCGACCTTCTACGGCGACCTCTTCGCGCATGTCGTGAAGTGGCAGGGCGACCTCTACCTCGAGGACGGGCTGCACCGC
Source organism: Streptomyces sp. CA-251247 (assembly GCF_050952975.1). NCBI lineage: Bacteria > Bacillati > Actinomycetota > Actinomycetes > Kitasatosporales > Streptomycetaceae > Streptomyces > Streptomyces sp. CA-251247. The sequence goes on from NZ_CP191861.1 coordinate 3,980,979, forward strand.
GCCGTACGCGCCGCGCTCCAGCAGCGCCAGGTGCTGCACGCCCGCGTCCTCGAACTCGGCTGACCCGCACAACCGGCCGCGAAGCGCTCGGTGAGGGGTCGGCCAGTGACCCTTTCGGGCTCATTCGAAGTCCGTACGGACGCAATCGGTTGATCGTTTAGTAGGCATGGCCTCCGGGTCGCACTACGCTGCGCCCATGAGCATGCTCACTCCCCCCGGCATGGGCGGAAAGTACCGCATCACGGGCGACAAGTACCCCCGCATGCGACGCCCCCGCAATCGCCGCAGGATCGTCACGGCAGTCGTTGCCGCGGTCGTCGCCCTCGGGCTGGCCGGGTGGGGAACGCTGCAGCTCATCGACGTCTTCACCAGTGACGGGAAGAAGACGTCGGCGAGCAGTAAGGCGGACTGCGAACCGGCTCGGAAGGCGTCCGCGGCGGCTCCCGTGGCCCTCAGGCCGGGACAGATCACGGTGAACGTCTACAACGCCACTCCGCGGTCCGGTCTGGCCAAGGCGGCGGCCGACGAACTCAAGAAACGCGGCTTTGCCATCGGCAAGGTGGGCAACGCGCCGGCCGCCTACGACAAGAAGGTTCCGGGCATCGGGCTACTGCTCGGCGCGCCGACGGCGTCGAAGGGTCCGTTCTCGGTCCTCGGCACCCAGCTGAGGGGCGCGACGACCAAGACGGACGCACGCAAGACGGCGGACGTGGACCTCATTCTCGGTACGCGCTTCACGGCGCTCACGGCCAAGCCGGACGCGGACCAGGCACTGACGGTGCTCGCGAAGCCCGCGCCCGCGCCCGCCGGGAAGTGCTGAGACCGCACCCCCCGCGTCGAGGCGCCACCGCACAACAAGGCCGCCGGGACACAGTCGTCCCGGCGGCCGAGGTGACGAACAGGGCCCCTGGGGCCCGTCGCTCGGATCAGGCCTAGTCGACCGTGCCGTACATGCGGTCGCCCGCGTCGCCGAGGCCCGGGACGATGTAGCCGTGCTCGTTCAGGCGCTCGTCCACGGACGCCGTGACGACGGTGACCGGCGTGCCGGCGAGCTCGCGCTCCATCATCTCCACACCCTCGGGCGCCGCCAGCAGCACGACCGCCGTCACATCGTCCGCGCCGCGCTTGATCAGCTCGCGGATCGCCGCGACCAGCGTGCCGCCGGTGGCCAGCATCGGGTCGAGGACGTAGACCTGGCGTCCCGAGAGGTCCTCGGGCATCCGGGTCGCGTAGGTCGACGCCTCCAGCGTCTCCTCGTTGCGGATCATCCCGAGGAAGCCCACCTCCGCGGTCGGCAGCAGGCGCACCATGCCGTCCAGCATGCCGAGACCGGCCCGCAGGATCGGGACCACCAGCGGGCGCGGGTGCGAGAGCTTGACGCCCGTCGTCCCGGTCACCGGGGTCACGATGTCCACCTGCTCGGTGCGCACGTCCCGGGTCGCCTCGTACGCGAGCAGGGTGACCAGCTCGTCGGCGAGACGCCGGAAGGTCGGGGAGTCGGTGCGCCTGTCGCGCAGCGTGGTGAGTTTGTGCGCCACCAGGGGGTGGTCGACGACGTGGATCCGCATGGCGTCAACAGTAGCCCGCGCTCGCATCAAGGCAGGTTCCGGAGGGAAGGTGGAGGAGATCCCCCCAGGCCCCGGGACCGAGGGGAAGACGGATCAAGCCGTGGGGTGGTGTGTGGGCGATGCCTGAGCCCGAGGGTGAGCAGCACGACATAGGGAGCGAGAGCGAGACCGAGGCGGCGCGCAGGAGGCGGCGCGCCCAGTTCCTCCGCGAGCTCCATGAGGCCAAGGCGCTGCGCGACCGTGTGCAGCCGCGCCGGGCCCGTGCGGCACGGATGCGTCAGCAGATGCGCATGCGCACGTTCCGCTGGTGACAGGCCCACGCAAACGGTGCCTGTGAGAACTGATGGCCGACGCAACGACGGAAGACCTCTCGCAATGGCCTGCTTTCTGCCACGATTCCGAGAGGGCGGGGCACGCTCAGCGCACCGCCGGTCGTCACACCTCTGATCAGTGGGAGAGTCACGGTGTACTTCGCCGCACTGCTCGCGCGCACTCATGACGGGTGGGAAGCGAGCGACACAGAGCTCGACGATGTGGAGACGCTGTCGGATCTGACCGACCTGGCACGTGAGGCCTCGGTGGACGAGGACACGGTGCTCGTCTTCATCGAGCAGGAGGACGCCTGGTTCGGCATCATCCGGGTGGAGGGCGAGGAGGATCCTCGTATCTTCGTCTCGGACGCCGCCGCCGCCGCGCGTTCCTCCTACGGGGAGATCCTCACCAACGAACTGCTCGGCGGGGACGATGATGACCCGGCCGACGATCTGGACACCCTGGACCTCGACGGTACCGAGGACGGCGAGACGGACGAGGACGACGACGAGGACGCCGTCGACCCCATGGCCGAGCTCGACTCCGTGCCGGCGGGACCCGTCGGTGACCGCGACATCCTGACGGACCTCGGTCTGTCGGAGAAGGAGCTGCTGGCACTGGATACGGAGGCACTGCCGGAGATCGCCGAGTCGCTGGGCGCGGCCGAGGTCCTGGAGACCGTTCGCTAGTGACAGGAGCGGCATCCGATCGCGTACCGACAGGCTCGGACCCGGTACGCGGACCCTGGGAGGCGCCGATGCGCGCCGCCTTGGCGGAGGCGGAGCGTGCGGCGCTGTCCGGCGATGTGCCGGTCGGCGCCCTCGTGCTGGACGAGGACGGCACGGTGCTCTCCGCGGGGCACAACGAACGCGAGCTGACGGGCGACCCGACGGCCCACGCCGAGGTTCTGGCGATCCGCAGGGCCGCCGAGCGCCTCGGCAGCTGGCGGCTGACCGGCTGCACGCTGGTCGTGACGCTGGAACCGTGCACCATGTGCGCGGGCGCGATCGTGCAGTCCCGGGTGGACCGGGTGGTCTACGGCGCCCGGGACGAGAAGGCGGGCGCCGCGGGTTCGCTGTGGGACGTCGTACGGGACAGGCGGCTCAACCACCGGCCCGAGGTGGTGCTCGGCGTGCTCGAGCAGGAGTGCGCGGCGCTCCTGACGGCCTTCTTCCGCGAGCGCTGAGCAAGGATCCGGATACCGATTTCGGAGCACGGCCCACCTTGGGCTAAGCTCTCTCCCGGTAGCGTGTCCGAGCGGCCGAAGGAGCTCGCCTCGAAAGCGAGTGTGGGGAAACTCACCGAGGGTTCAAATCCCTCCGCTACCGCTCTCGGCAAAGGGTCCGGCTCATCGAGCCGGGCCCTTTCGTCTGTTCCGGGACCACTCGTACGGACCTGTCCGGCGGGCTCGTGACCTCTTCGGCAACCGGCCACGATCACCGGCTTCTTGGTCCGGAAAGGCTCGGTTAGACTCACGCGACTCCACGAACGGGGGAGGCACAGGGGCCAGGGGACGCAGGGAGCAAGGGCTGATGGTGCAGACGAAGAAGATCGCTGTCTATGTCGTCGTCGTCTTCGTGCTCTACACGATCATCACGTCCCCGGAGAAGGCTGCCGACCTGGTCCAGATAGGGTTCGAGGGCATTTCGACCGCCGCGCAGGGCGTCGGGGACTTCATGACCGAGCTCGTCAATTAGGGTCTGTCGCTGATCCGAACGGCAGGCCCCGGGGTCTGTCGGTGGAACGAACGACCGACGCTGGGAGCGCCCCTTGATCCGCCATCTGGTCCTGTTCAAGCTCAACGACGGAGTGGGGCGCGACGAGCCCCGGGTGATCGCCGGCGCGCAGGCCTTCCGGGAGCTGGACGGGCTCGTGCCCGAGCTGGAGTTCTGGGAGTGCGGCTGGAACATCACCGACCGGCCCATCGCCTACGACTTCGCCATCAACTCCGCCGTCGCCGACGGCGATGCGCTGACGCGGTACATCGAGCATCCGGCCCATCAGGCTGCCGCCGGACAGTGGCGTGAGTTCGCCACCTGGGTGATCGCCGACTACGAGTTCTGAACCACCTGCTTTTCCGGCCCCCCGCCCGCTGGGCGGGGGTTTTTGAGGTTTAGATCTCAACTTGCCGTCAACACGGCGTTTTCGGGTGCTTGCACACAGTGGACATGTCTTGTGATGCTATGACCGCTTTTGACGGATGAGTTGACCGTAGTTGACCGCAAAGGGGTGGCGTGACCGTGCCGGCCAGTACTGCGCCTCAGGTGTTGCCCCAGAACGAGCGGCCTGACGACCCGCCCGCCACCGCGCGGCCACAGAGCAGGGGCGCCGACACCAGGGCCCTGACCCAGGTGCTCTTCGGGGAACTCAAGGACCTGGAGCCGGGCACCTCGGAACACTCCCGGGTGCGTGGGGCGCTGATCGAGGCGAACCTCCCGCTGGTGCGCTACGCCGCCGCCCGCTTCCGCTCCCGCAACGAGCCGATGGAGGACGTCGTCCAGGTCGGCACGATCGGGCTCATCAACGCGATCGACCGCTTCGACCCGGACCGCGGGGTGCAGTTCCCGACCTTCGCGATGCCCACGGTGGTCGGCGAGATCAAACGTTACTTCCGCGACAACGTACGGACCGTCCATGTGCCGCGACGGCTGCACGAGCTGTGGGTCCAGGTCAACGGCGCCACCGAGGACCTGACGACCGCTCACGGCCGCTCGCCGACGACGGCCGAGATCGCCGAGCGGCTGAAGATCGGCGAGGACGAGGTACTGGCCTGCATCGAGGCCGGCCGTTCGTACCACGCGACCTCACTGGAGGCGGCGCAGGAGGGTGACGGGCTGCCCGGCCTGCTGGACCGGCTCGGTTACGAGGACCCCGCCCTCGCGGGCGTCGAACACCGGGATCTCGTACGGCATCTGCTCGTACAACTGCCCGAGCGGGAACAGCGCATCCTGATGCTGCGGTACTACAGCAATCTGACGCAGTCACAGATCAGCCAGGAGCTGGGAGTCTCCCAGATGCATGTGTCAAGACTTCTGGCGCGCAGCTTCGCCCGATTGCGATCCGCAAACAGGATCGAGGCGTAGCCGGAACGGGTATACCCCGGTCGGACGCTTTTCATCGGGCCCACATCCGTACACCCCCTGCCGCCTGCGGCGTTTGGCCCATTACTTGTCGACATGTCACTACAGCGTGTTGCCGACATGTGACATTCTGCCGGAGACGCGTTTGCCGCAGCCTCGCCGCCGGTATTTCAGGGGAAGCTGCGTTCCTCCGTTGGTCGCGGCCACCGCGACCGTCCGCGACCTCAAGGGGGTGGCATGTCCGCAGAACAGGGCAGCTCGAAGGTGCTTACGCTCACAAAGAGCGCTCCCGCACCTGTCACGCCTGACAGCTCGGAGGCCATCGACACCCGCACTCTGTCCCGCTCCCTGTTTCTGCGGCTGCGCGCACTGGACGCGCAGAACGCCGAGGGCGCGGGCGACACCCCGGAGCGCACCTATGTGCGCGACACCCTCATCGAGCTCAACCTCCCCCTGGTGCGTTACGCGGCGGCGCGGTTCCGCTCCCGCAACGAACCGATGGAGGACATCGTCCAGGTCGGGACGATCGGTCTGATCAAGGCGATCGACCGCTTCGACTGCGAACGAGGCGTGGAGTTCCCGACGTTCGCCATGCCGACGGTCGTCGGCGAGATCAAGCGCTTCTTCCGCGACACCTCGTGGTCGGTGCGGGTGCCGCGCCGGCTCCAGGAGCTGCGGCTCGCGCTCACCAAGGCGAGCGACGAGCTGGCACAGAAGCTGGACCGCTCCCCGACCGTGCCCGAACTCGCGGCCGTGCTCGGGGTCTCCGAGGAGGACGTGGTCGACGGCCTGGCCGTCGGAAACGCCTACACGGCGTCCTCGCTGGACTCACCGTCCGCCGAGGACGACGGCGGCGAGGGCTCCCTGGCGGACCGTCTGGGGTACGAGGACTCGGCGCTGGAGGGCGTGGAGTACCGCGAGTCCCTGAAGCCGCTGCTGGCCAAACTCCCGCCCCGGGAACGGCAGATCATCATGCTGCGGTTCTTCGCGAACATGACGCAGTCCCAGATCGGCGAGGAGGTCGGCATCTCGCAGATGCACGTCTCCCGGCTGCTGACCCGCACGCTCGCGCAGCTGCGGGAGGGACTGATCTCCGACTGACGTCCGCCGGCCCGGCCCGGTCGCCGATCCGGCGGCTGCGGCCGGGTTCCTTATTGACGGTCCGTCAGACACACTGACGCGATGCGACGACGTCCAGGAACGGCTCTCGTGGCGGTGGCGCTCTGCCTCGGCGGCACGCTGACGGCGTGCGGCAGCGGCGGCGACGACGGATACGCGGCGGTCGGTGCCGCGGGTTCGGGGCCCGAGAGAGGTCCCACGGCCGCGGTTCCGCCGAAGGGCGACGTGGTCCTGGTACCGCTGGACGGCACCACCGGGTCCGGTGAGCCACCGGGCGCGACACCGCCGACGGGCGGGCAGCCCTCCGGTACGCCGTCCGCGGGCGGCGGCAGTGGCGCAGGCGGTACGGGAGAAGGCTCCGGAAGCTCCGGTACTCCGGGAAGTTCCGGTACTCCGGGTGCCGGCGGTCCGGCTTCCGGAAGTCCGGCCGAAGCAGGCTCGGGCGGATCGGGCACCCCGGGCAGCTCCGGCGGTACGGACACACCCGGCCGACCCGGAACACCGCCCGCCGAACCACCCTCGAAGCCCACACCGAAGCCCCCGCCGGGACCCGCCGTGCTCAGCGTCGGCGAACCGGTGCGCGCGGCACTCGACCGCCGCTGGTGCGAGCAGGTCACCGTGACGTTCCGCAACACCGGCCAGTCGCCGGTGGCTTCGGGCACCGTCACCTTCGCCACGCACATCATCGGCGCGCTCGGCATCGACTGGGCGACCATCCGGTCCTCCCAGCCGCTGCCCGTGCCGATCGCCGCCGGGGCGGCGCGCGCCCAGGCGTACACCGTGTGTGTGGACGCCTGGCGGGTGCCGCTGGGCATGCACATCGAGACCCAGGACGTCACCGCCACCTGGACATGACGGACAGGCGGCTGCGGTGACGTACCCGGTGAGGTGCCTCGTGACGTTTCCCCGGACGTCTTCGGTGACGTGAGGAAGCGGGCGGGTCAGCCCAGGGCGAGCCAGGCCACCGCGCCGAGGATCACGACGGCGGCGATGACGCCGATGATGAGCCCGACGCGCGAACCGGACTGGGCGGTGGCCGCCGGCTGCCGGGTCTGCGGTGCGCCCTCGTCGACGAACGCGCGGAACATCTGGGTGCTGCCCGCCGGGTCGTAGTTGCCCTCGGGGCCCTGACCTTGGGGAGCGTGGGGGTTGTGTGCCATGGGGCAGGACCCTAGCGAACGCAGGTGTCCTGCCCAACCCCGGGCGAGCGGCGAACGACTCCCCCCGTGCGCCATGACCGCGCGCATGCGAAGCCTTTTGAGTTCCTTTACTCCTGCAAGCCCCGTTTTCGTTTGCCTTCAGCAACCAATAACTTCTATGGTTGCCCTAAGCAACAAGATGTCGGGAGGGGTACGGCCATGGCCGCACAGAGTCAGTACGCGGAACTGGCCCGGCAGCTCAGTGCCATCGGCGCGATCAAGCGCGGACTGGCACGGATGCTCCCCGCCGAGTGCCCGTCCGGCACGGCCGCCGTACTGACCCTGCTGGACCGGCACGGCGAGATGCGGATGAGCCGGCTGGCCGAGCTGCTGGCCGTCGACATGTCGGTGACCAGCCGGCATGTGGCCCATGCGGCGGAACGCGGATGGATCGAGCGCTCCCCCGACCCGGGCGACCGGCGCTCCCGCATCCTCCGGCTGACCCCCGCGGGGCTGGACATGCTCGACGAGCTCGCCCGGCGGACGACGGACATGTTCGCCCACCACCTCGAGGACTGGTCCGACGACGACGTCGGACAGCTGATCGTGATGCTGGCGCGCCTGCGCGACTCCTTCGGAGACTGCCGGGCGCGCCACCACGACGAGCCGCACTCCCGTACATCCGTGTGACAAGACGCAAGAAAAGGAACTTCATGGCTACGACCACACCGTCCGGTGTGCGGGGCGGCCACGCCAAGCACGGCGCTCAACCCGCCGGCGACGGCACGCCGATGACCCACCGGCAGATCATGGAAGCGCTGTCCGGGCTGCTGCTCGGCATGTTCGTCGCCATCCTGTCGTCCACCATCGTCTCCAACGCGCTGCCCGAGATCATCACCGACCTCGACGGCGGCCAGAGCGCCTACACCTGGGTGGTCACGGCCGCGCTGCTGTCGATGACCGCGACCACCCCGCTGTGGGGCAAGCTCGCGGACCTCTTCAGCAAGAAGCTGCTGGTCCAGATAGCGCTCGTCATCTACATGGCGGGCTCGGTGGTCGCCGGCCTCTCGCAGAACACCAGCATGCTCATCGCATGCCGCGTCGTGCAGGGCGTCGGCGTCGGTGGTCTGACGGCGCTCGCGCAGATCATCATGGCCGCCATGATCGCCCCGCGTGAGCGGGGCCGGTACAGCGGCTACCTCGGTGCGACGTTCGCTGTCGCAACCGTCGGCGGTCCTCTTCTCGGCGGCATCATCACCGACACCGAGTGGCTCGGCTGGCGCTGGTGCTTCTACGTCGGTGTGCCCTTCGCGATCATCGCGCTGATCGTGCTCCAGAAGACGCTGAAGCTGCCGGTCGTGAAGCGCCAGGTCAAGGTCGACTGGGCGGGTGCCCTCTTCATCAGCGCCGCGGTCTCGCTGCTGCTGGTCTGGGTGACCTTCGCCGGCGACAAGTACGACTGGATCTCCTGGCAGAGCTACGCCATGGTCGGCGGAGCGATCGCCCTCGGGCTGCTCTTCCTGCTCATCGAGTCCAGGGCGAGCGAGCCGATCATCCCGCTGCGGCTGTTCCGCAACCGCACGATCACCCTGGCCTCACTGGCCTCGCTCTTCGTCGGTGTCGCGATGTTCGCCGGCACCGTGTTCTTCAGCCAGTACTTCCAGCTGGCACGCGACAAGTCGCCGACGATGTCCGGCGTGATGACCATTCCGATGATCGCCGGTCTGTTCGTCTCCTCCACGGTCTCGGGCCAGATCATCACCAAGACGGGCCGCTGGAAGGCCTGGCTGGTCGGCGGCGGTGTGCTCGTGACCGGCGGCCTCGGTCTGCTCGGCACGATCCGGTACGACACGGAGTACTGGCACATCGCGATCTTCATGGCCGTCATGGGTCTCGGCCTCGGCATGATGATGCAGAACCTGGTCCTCTGCACGCAGAACCAGGTCGCGCCCGAGGACCTCGGCTCCGCCTCCTCCGTCGTCACCTTCTTCCGCTCACTGGGCGGTGCGATCGGCGTCTCCGCGCTCGGCGCGGTGCTCGCCAACCGGGTCACGCACTACGTCAAGGACGGGCTCGCCGAGCTCGGTCCGCAGGGCGCGGCGATGGGCCACGGCGGCACGGCCGGCGGGGGCATCCCCGACCTGGACACGCTGCCCGGCCCGATCCGTACGGTGATGGAGACCGCGTACGGGCACGGCATCGGCGACATCTTCCTGTTCTCGGCGCCTTTCGCCCTGCTGGCCTTCCTCGTGACCCTGTTCATCAAGGAGGTCGCGCTGAAGAGCCACGCGTCGTCGGAGTCCTCCGAGTCGGCGAAGTCCTCGGCGCCCGCGGCGTCCGTGGAGGCACCGGTCGGCGCACCCGCTGTCGCCGTGTCCCTGGCGGCCGACGCCCCGGTCGCGGTCGTCGCCGCCCCGGTCGGCCCGTCCGTGCACGGTGTGGTGCGCGGCAACGAGGGTGCCGCGGTGCCCCAGGCAGCCGTCACCCTGATCTCGCCGGCCGGCCGCCAGCTCGGCCGCTCGGTCTCCCAGCACGACGGCGGCTACGCACTGGACGCTCCCGGCGCCGGCTCGTACGTCCTGATCGCCTCCGCCGACGGCTTCCAGCCGCAGGCCTCCACGGTGGTCGTCGGTGACGACCCGGTGGCGTTCGACATCCTGCTCTCGGGCACGAGCGGACTCGCCGGCATCGTGCGGGCCGCCGACAGCGGCCTGCCGGTCGACGGAGCGATGGTCATCGTCACGGACGTCCGCGGCGATGTGCTGGGCACCGGAAAGACCACCGTGCAGGGCGACTTCGCCTTCGCGGAGCTCGTACCGGGTGCGGTGACCGTCGCGGTGAACGCCACCGGCTTCCGGCCGCTGGCCCTCCCCGTGGAGATCGGCGGCCAGGGCGTGACCCGGGTCGAGGCCGTCCTGCGGGCAGGGGCGCTCGTCCGCGGCACCATCCGCGGCGGCCCGGACCGCCGGCCGCTGGCCGACGCGCGGGTCACCCTGGTCGACGCCGCCGGCAACGTGGCCGCCACCTCGACGACCGGGGACGACGGGGCGTACGCCTTCGCCGACCTGGACGCGGGGGAGTACACGGTCATCGCGACCGGCTACCCGCCGGTGGCCGGAGCGCTGAGCGTGGCCGGCGGCGGGGTCGACGGCCACGACATCGAACTCGCCCACCCGGGCGAGTAGTTCGGACCCCCGGGCAGCGGCGCTCTGTAGCGGAAGCGTGCGCCCGGGGCCGGGGCGGCAGGCAGGGGACGGCCTGCCGCCCCGGCAATTTTTTCGCAAGGAGAGAAACGGGATGGGACTTCGCGCACAGGTACGGACGCGGGACGGCTGGGCCGTCCAGCACGCGGTCGTGACGGTCACCGACATGACCGGCGCACAGGTGCTGCGGGAGACGGCGGACGCGGACGGCACGGTGCGCTCGGCGGCACCGCTGTCCACGGGCGCCTACACGGTCGTCGTCACGGCGCTCGGTTACGCACCGGCCGCGTCGACCGCGATGGTCACCGCGAGCGGGCGCGCCGAGATCGGCACGGTCGTACTGGCCCGCCAGGGCGGCGCCGAACTGCCACCGCCGGGCACCTGGTCCATCGACCCGGCCCACTCCTCCGTGGGCGCGGTCGCCCAGCACCTCGGCATCTCCTCGGTGAGCGGCCGGTTCACCGACTTCGGCGGCCGGATCGCGATCGCGCCGGACCTCGGCTCCTCGCGGGTCGAGGCGGTGATCCGGGCGGCCACCATCGACACGGGCAACGGTCTGCGCGACAAGCACCTGCGCTCGCCGGACTTCCTGGACGTCGAGCAGTACCCGGAGATCGTCTACCGGAGCCACGGTCTGACACCGACCGGCACGGACCGCTGGACGGTGCACGGCGCGCTGTCCCTGCACGGTGTCGTACGGGACGTGGACCTGGACCTCGCCTACCTCGGCACCGGCCCCGATCCGTGGGGCGGCGTCCGGGCGGCCTTCCGTGCGACGGCCGAACTGCACCGCGAGGACTTCGCGATGAACTACAACCAGGTGGTCCAGGCGGGGATCTCCGCGATCGGCACCACGCTCAAGATCGAGCTGGCGATCCAGGCGGTCCAGGGTGACGCGCTGCCGGGCGTCTGAGGAACGGGTCCCGGAGGACGGAGCGCCCGAGGATTAGGCTGCGGCCCATGGCACCCAACATCGCCACCAACACCACGGTGGAACTGGACGAGTTGCTGGACTTCGTACGCCCCCGGCACCGGGCGATCCTGCTGACGGCTCGCGCGGACGGGTCACCGCAGGGCTCCCCGCTCACGTGCGGGGTGGACGACTCGGGCCGGATCGTGATGTCGACGTACCCCGAACGCGCGAAGACCCGCAATGCGAAGCGGAACCCACGGGTGAGTGTGATCGTCCTGTCGGACGACTGGGACGGGCAGTGGGTCCAGATCGACGGCGACGCGGAGGTCCTCGACGCGCCGGACTCGGTGGAACCGCTGGTGGAGTACTTCCGCAACATCTCGGGGGAGCATCCGGACTGGGCGGAGTACCGGGAGGCGATGCGGAAGCAGGGGAAGTCGATCATCCGCGTGACGCCGGTGCGGTGGGGGCCGATCGCGAAGGGCGGCTTCCCGGCCCGCCTCAGCGGCTCCTGAGCCTCCGGGCGATCCAGCCCGGCCGGTCTGTGCGGGCCGCGCGCTTGCAGCCGCTTCCGGCCTCGCCGGGTTGTGCGGGCCATTCCAGCCCCGCGGGTCTGTGCGGGCAAATCCAGCCTCGCCGGCGATTGAGGCGCGGGGCCCGGGGCAGAGCCCCGCAACGAGCCCGCGCCACGAAGCAACCCCCGCCCGGGACTGTCCCGCACGCCCTACGGGCATGTCCTCAACCGCCGGACGGGCTTGAAGTGAATGCCCTTGCCGGCAGCAAGCCCCTGCGACTGGACCGGGCAAATCCAGCCTCGCCGGCGATTGAGGCGCGGGGTCCGGGGCAGAGCCCCGCAACGAGCCCGCGCCAGGAAGCAACCCCCGCCCGGGACTATGCCGCACGCCCTGCGGGCATGTCCTCAATCGCCGGACGGGCTGGAAGTGTTCCAGCAGCACGAACACCAGCCGCACACGCCCGGCTCCGTCACACCGCGCGAGCCACCATCGCTTCGATGCCCGCCACCAACAGCTCCAGCGCGAAGTCGAAGTCCCGCTCCCTCATCTCCGCCACCGTCTCCCCGCCCCGCGCCTTCATCAGCTCCGCCGCGTTCCCGAAATGCCGGCTGAAGTCCGGCTGTTCTCTGATCGAGCCCATCGCCTCACGGAAGTACTCGTCCTGGCTCAGGCCCGCCGCCGCGCAGCGCTGGATGAAGTGGCCCTCGATCGTGCCGAAGCCGTAGACGAACTGGAAGACCGCCGACAGCCCGCCCATCTGGCCGTGCGGCGGAAGTCCCGTGTTGCGCATGACCTCCTGGACCGCCAGCGAGAAGCCCATCGAGTGCGGGCCGATGTTCAGGAACGTGCCGATCAGCGCCGAGACCCACGGGTGGCGCACCAGCACCCCCCGGTACTCGACCGCCAGTGCGCGCAGCTGCCCGCGCCACTCGGACGCGTCGCCGACGTCGGGCAGCCGCACTTCCCCGAAGACCGCGTCCAGCGCCAGTTCCAGCAGGTCGTCCTTGGTGTCGACGTACCAGTACACGGACATCGCGGTGACATCCAGCTCGGCGGCCAGCCGCCGCATCGAGAACTTCGCCGCGCCCTCCGAGTCCAGCAGTCGTACCGTCGCGGCGATGATCTTCTCGCGGTCCAGGCCCGTCGGCTGGGCCGGTTTGCGGCCGGCGCGCCGGCCGGCCGGCTTGCCCTCCAGCCACACACTGGTCCGCGAAGGACCCTTCGCGCGGTCGGCCGCACTCACCATCGCGCCACTCTCCTCGACTCGCCCGCTCCCGATGCTATGCCGCCGCCCGCACCTCGTCTGCACGCTCCGCCCGCCGCAGCAGCACCGCGGCCAGCAGACCGCCGGCCAGCACGGCCACCGCGCCGACCAGCTGGCTTGTCTCCAGGCCGGAGGCGAACGCGTCCGAGATCCGGGCCCGCTCGCCCGGGCTCCCGGCCGCCGCGAGGGCGGCGGGCAGCGAGACGGCGCCTGCCACCGTGGGAACGAGTGCGGCGAAGCGGGAGTTCAGTACCGCGCCGAGCACGGCGACGCCGAGGCCGTTGCCGAACTCGGCGAGGGTGCCGTTCACCCCCGCGCCCACGCCCGCCTTCTCCGGCGGGATGGCACCCATGATCGCGTTGGCCATCGCCGGCATGGAGAGCGCCACTCCCGCGCCCATCGTCACCAGTCCGACCAGCATCCCGCCGTATCCGTCGGCACCGAGGAGCGCGATCGACGCGAGGCCGGCCGACACCAGGGTCATACCGACGGCGATGGTCCCCGGGGTGCCGATCCTCGGCAGCAGCCGGGCTCCCACGCCGGTCAGATTGAGCGCGACGACGGTGAGTGCCAGGGGCGCGGTGCGCAGACCCGCGTCCAGCGGCCCGTATCCGAGGACGAACTGCAGATGCTGGGTGAGCAGGAACAGCGAGCCGCCCATGCCGAACGCGACGAGGATCGCCCCCGCGACCGCTCCGATGAACCGCTGGTTGCGGAAGAAGTGCATGTCCAGCATCGGATGCGGGATCCGCAGTTCCCACAGGACGAACACGCCGAGCACCAGGACACCGGTCACCGCCGACGCCAGGACCTGCGTGGAGGTCCAGCCGTGCTCGGGCCCGGAGATGATCGCGTACACGACGGCGGTCATACCGATCGTGGAGAGCAGCGCGCCGAGCAGGTCCGGCCGGTCGCCCTGCGGATTCTTGGACTCCGGTACGAGGGCGACGACCGCGAACAGTCCGATGGCCACCACGGGGATGTTGACCAGGAAGATCGCGCCCCACCAGAAGTGGTCGAGCATGACACCGCCGATCAGCGGACCGGCCGCGAACCCGAGGGAGTTGACGGTGGACCACAGGCCGATGGCCTTGACCCGCTCGGAGTCGTCGAAGATCTGCACGACCACGGCGAGGGTGGTGGTCATCAGCAGCGCACCGCCGACGCCCATACCGGCGCGTGCGGCGATCAGCTGGGCGGAGGACTGGGCGAGCCCGGCGGTGAGGGAGCCGATGCCGAACAGCGCGAGCCCTGCCACCAGCATCTTCTTGCGCCCGTAGCGGTCGGCTGCGTTGCCCGCCGTGAGCAGCAGGCCGGACTGCACGAGTGAGTACGCGTTGATCATCCACTGGATGTCGGCGGTGGAGGCGTCGAGTTCCCGGGTGAGGGAGGGGATGGCGACGCTCAGGACGGTGTTGTCGAGCAGCACCGTGAGCTGGGCGAGGCAGATGACGCCGAGGATGATCCAGCGCTGCGGATGGCGGCCCGGGAGGGCGGTGCCGGTCTCGGTGGCCGTGGCCGTCATACGCACTCCTTGTACGGTGTACGGGGGATGTCCCGTACACCGTACAATAGATTCCCCTTACGCCGTACAGCGCCCCTGTACTGGGACTACTTCTCGGCGGTCAGGTCGTAGAGGGTCGTGCCGCCCACGGTCACCTCCGTGAAGGTCGCCTCGATCCACGAAGTGATCGCGGAGCTGGTGTTACCACCGGGACCTCCGCCCTGTCCGCCGCCTTGTCCGCCCTGTCCGCCGCCCTGTCCGCCCGCGACGAAGTAGTGGATCTTCCCTTCGGCGACGTACTCCTTGAACTGCGCCAGCGTCGGGGACGGGTCGCTGCCGTTGAAGCCGCCGATCGCCATCACCGGTTCACCGGTGGCGAGTTGGTAGCCGGCCGCGTTCTGGGAGCCGATGGCCGCGGCGGCCCAGGTGTAGTCGCCCGCGTTCTGCCGCAGTTTCGCCTCGGCCTCGGAGTTCACGGTCGCGCCGTTGAGCAGGCCGCCCATGCCGCCGCCTCCCCCGCCGCCCTCGCGAGCGCCGCCGCCCGCACCGCCGGGCCCCATGCCCTGGCGCTGCGCCGGACCGCCCTGCCCGGGAAGGCCGTTCGGGGGCTGAGCCGTCCCGCCACCGGGACCTCCCTGCTGCCCCTGACCCTGCTGTCCCTGCTGTCCCTGCTGTCCCTGCCCCGGAGCTTGTCCCTGTTGCCCCTGACTCTGCTGTCCCGGCGGCATCCGTCCGCCGTCGCCGCCGCCCGGCCCGCCGGCGCGCATGCCCCCACCGCCCCGCGCCGCCGCGGGACCGGCGGTCACGATCGAGCCGGCGTGCCCCTCGTTCACCGTCGTGAGGGAGTACGCCACCGGCCCGGCCAGTGCCGCGACCAGCGCCAGCGCCGCCGCGACCAGCGAGAGCCGGGGTCCCGGCCGGCCGGCACGCCCCGAGAGCAGCAGCCCCGCCGCAGCCGCCAGACCGCCGATGAGCACCGCCCACCGCAGCCACGGCAGATAGTCGGGGGTCCGGCCGAGCAGCGTGAAGGACCACACGGCCGTCACCACGACCGTCACGGCCAGTGCCGCCGAGGCCGCGAACGTGTGCCGTTCCTCCCACAGGACGGTGACGCCCATGCCGACCAGGGCTGCGATGTACGGGGCCAGCGCCACCGTGTAGTACTCGTGGAAGATTCCCGCCATGAAGCTGAAGATCGCCGCGGTCATCAGCAGCGAGCCGCCCCAGACCAGGAACGCCGACCGCGCGGTGTCCGTCCGTCCGGCCCGCCAGGTGACGACGAGACCCGCGACGAGCAGCAGCAGGGCCGCGGGCAGCAGCCAGGAGATCTGGCCGCCGGTCGACGCGTCGAACATCCGGCCGATGCCGCTGCTCCCCCAGCGGCCCCCACCACCACCACCGCCGCCGCCCACGCTGCCGACCTCGTCGCCGTTGATCCGGCCGAGGCCGTTGTAGCCGAAGGTCAGCTCCAGGAAGCTGTTGTTCTGGGAGCCGCCGATGTACGGGCGCGAGGACGCGGGCCACAGTTCGACGATCGCCACCCACCAGCCGCCCGCGCCGACGATCGCGAGCCCGGCGAGGGCGAGCTGACCGAGCCGCCGCCGCAGCCTCGTCGGCGCGCACACCGCGTACACCAGCGCCAGGGGCGGCAGGATCAGGAACGCCTGAAGGGTCTTGGTCAGGAACGCGAACCCGATCGCCACACCCGCCCAGACCAGCCACGTCGTCCGTGCACCCTCCAGCGCGCGCAGCACGCAGTAGACGGCGGCCGTCATCAGCAACGCCAGCAGCGCGTCGGGGTTGTTGAAGCGGAACATCAGGGCGGCGACGGGCGTCACGGCCAGAACGGCGCCCGCGATCAGCCCGGCCGCGGGAGTGAAGCGCCGGCGCACCGCCGCGTACACCACCGCCACCGTGCCGACCCCCATCAGCACCTCGGGCAGCAGGATCTGCCAGGAGCCGAGCCCGAAGAGACGTACGGACAGGGCCATGGGCCACAGCGCGGCCGGGGGCTTGTCGACGGTGATCGAGTTCGCGGCGTCGGAGGACCCGAAGAAGAAGGCCTTCCAGCTCTCGCTGCCCGCCTGGACGGCGGCGGAGTAGAAGGAGTTGGCGTAGCCGGAGGCGGTCAGGTCGTAGCTGTAGAGCACCGCCGTGATGAGCAGCAGACCGAGGAAGGCAGGGCGTACCCAGGGGGCGTCACCTGCCCGGCCGCGCCACAGCCGGGCTGCCCGCCGGGCTCCCCGTCCGCCGGCCGCGTGTCCGCCCCTGGGCCCGCCGCCGGCTGGTCCCCCGCGTTCGTGGTCTCCCTGCGCGGGCCCGACCACCAGCACTTCGGGACCGGGCGGATTGCCGGGCGGATTGCCGGGCGGGGGAGGGGAGGCGTGGCTGTCGTGTGTCGTCGTCATCGTGCGGTCCTCGGGTCGTTGTCGTGCGGGACGGCGCGCAGCTGCGCGGTGTCGTCCCAGGTGTGGTCGGAGAACGCCCATGCGTCCGGCGCGCGGTCCGGGAACCCCCGCGGCTCCAGGCCTCCATCGGGTTCCGGGACCGCCCACGTCCGGGACGCCTCACCCCGTGCCGGCGCCCCCCGCCGGTCCGGGAACACCCACGCCCGGAAGAGCAGAAAGCGCAGCACCGTCGCCGCGAGGTTCGCCGCGATCAGCACCGCCAGTTCGGTGCCGTGCGAGGCATCGCCCGCGGCCGCGTCCAGCGCCGCCAGCGAACCGCTCGTCAGCGCGAGCCCGATGGCGAACACGACCAGGCCCTGCGCCTGGTGCCGTACCGCCCGGTCCCGCCCCCGCACGCCGAAGGTGAGCCGCCGGTTGGCCGCCGTGTTGGCGATCGCCGACAGCAACAGGGCGCCCGCGTTGGCCGTCTGCGGGCCGCCTCCCAGCCGGAACGCGGAGTACAGCAGCAGGTAGAGCAGCGTGGAGAGCGCGCCCACCGCGCAGAACCCGACCAGCTGGCGCGCCAGTGAGCCGGGCACCCCGCTGAGCTGCCGGTCGCGCGGGTCGTCGCCGAAGGGTCGGGCCAGCCGGTCCAGCGGCAGCGCACCGACCGCCAGGGCCCGTCCCACCCGCCAGACGCCCTTGAGGTCCTCGGTCGCCGTGCTCACGATGTGCACGGTCGAGTCCGGGTCGTCGACCCAGTCGACCGGCACCTCGTGGATGCGCAGTCCGGCGCGCTCGGCCAGCACCAGCAGCTCGGTGTCGAAGAACCAGCCGGTGTCCTCGACCATCGGCAGCAGCCGCTCGGCGACCTCCCGCCGGATCGCCTTGAACCCGCACTGGGCGTCCGAGAACCGGGCCGCGAGCGAGCCGCGCAGAATCAGGTTGTAGGCACGCGAGATGAACTCCCGCCTCGGCCCGCGCACCACCCGCGACGAGCGGGCCAGCCGTGAGCCGATGGCGAGATCCGAGTGCCCGGAGATCAGCGGAGCGACCAGCGGAAGCAACGCGTTGAGGCCGGTGGACAGATCGACGTCCATGTAGGCGAGCACGGGGGCGTCGGAGTGCGACCAGACGGTCCGCAGGGCCCGCCCCCGTCCCTTCTCCTCCAGCCGGTACGACCGCACCTCGGGGACGGTCGCCGCGAGTTCGGCCGCGACCCGGGGCGTGCTGTCGGTGCTCGCGTTGTCGGCGACGGTGATGCGGAAGCCGTACGGGAACGTCCGCGCGAGGTGATCGCGCAGCCGCAGCACGCATCTTTCGAGATCGGCCTCCTCGTTGTAGACCGGGATCACGACGTCGAGTACGGGCGGCCCGGCCGTGCCGGCGAGCAGATGCTCCCGGGCCGGCAGGGTTCCCTCTGGGGTGTCGGTTCGCATGCCATGACACTCGTCGGGAGCGCTGTCACGGCTGTGTGATGCGCCTGTGCCCTGTCTGTGAGAGGGGATCAGGGGCGCACGGCGGGTCGTTCCACGCGGGCAGTTCGACGCCGAACACCGTCCGTCCGGGGCGGGAGTTCACTCCGACGCGGCCGCCGTGCGCGCTCACCACCGCGTCCACGATCGCCAGTCCGAGTCCGGTCGACCCGGCGTTCCGGGACCGGGACGCGTCGCCGCGCGCGAACCGTTCGAAGATGTACGGGAGCAGCTCGGGCGGGATGCCGGGACCGTCGTCCTCCACCTCCAGCACGACGGTGGGACCGCGGTCCTGCACCCGGGCGACGACGGTCGTGCCGGGCGGTGTGTGCGTACGGGCATTGGCCAGCAGGTTGACCAGGACCTGGTGCAGCCGGGCCGCGTCGCCCCCGACCGCCGCCGGTTCCACGGGCAGTTCGAGCCGCCAGGTGTGATCGGGACCGGCCGCGCGGGCGTCGCTGACGGCGTCCACGACGAGGGGAGGAAGGTCGGTGCTCTCGCGGTCGAGCGGACGTCCCGCGTCGAGGCGCGCCAGCAGCAGCAGATCCTCGACCAGGCCGGTCATCCGGGTGTCGACCGATCCTGCCGAGGGCGTGCCGGGTGTCCGGTCCGACGGTGTCCCGGCCGCGCCGGGTGAGTTCCGCGTAACCGCGGATCGAGGCGAGTGGCGTACGCAGCTCATGGCTGGCGTCGGCGACGAACTGCCGTACCCGCGTCTCGCTCTGCTGGCGGGCGGTCAGCGCCGAACCGACGTGGCCCAGCATGCGGTTGAGCGCCGCCCCGACCTGTCCGACCTCGGTGCGGGGATCGGCCTCGGCGTCCGGCACCCGCTCCAGCGGGGCGACCTCCCCGCTGTGCAGGGGGAGTTCGGAGACCCGGGTGGCGGTGGCGGCCACACGCCGCAGCGGTCGCAGCGCGACACCGACCAGCGCGGTACCGGTGATACCGGCCGCCAGCAGGCCGGTCGCGGCCACGCAGATCTCGACGAGGATCAGCGTGCTCAGCGCGTCTTCCACCTCGCCGGCCGGAATCCCGACGAGGACCGTGCCGTCGCCGACCGAGCCGTTGTTCGTCGTTCCGTCGCTCGCTGTCCCATCGCTCACGGCCTCGTCGGCCGTCGTGGGCAGGGAGATCACGCGGTATCCGCCGAGACCCGGCAGCGTGACGTCGTGCACCTCGCCGTCCGCGGGCACCGTGCCGAGCGCCCTGAGCTGCGCCGCGTCGAGTGGCGTGGTGTCGTCCGGGCGATAGCCGGGAGTGGTGTTCTCGACGGTCCTCGCGCCTTCGGACACCGCGCTGCCACCGTCCGGCACCAACGCCCCGACCGTGCCGAAGGGCTGACCGCCGCCGCCGAGGAAGTCCAGCGGGCCCTCCGTGTCCCCGGGTGCCGGTGGCGGACGTCTGGGCAGGTCGGCGCGGACCGCGATGCCGCGCAGCTGGTCGTCGAGCTTGCCGTACAGATAGCTGTCGAACGCGATCGTCGTGACGGCGCCGATCACCGACGAGACCACGGCGATCAGCGCCACCGCGGACACCACCAGCCGGGTCCGCAGCGACCATCTGCGGCCGCGCAGCCTCCGCACTACTCGCCGGGCTTGATCAGATACCCGGCGCCGCGCCGGGTGTGGATCATCGGCGGCCGCCCTGCGTCGATCTTCTTGCGCAGGTAGGAGACGTACAGCTCGACGACGTTGGCCTGGCCGCCGAAGTCGTACGACCACACCCGGTCGAGGATCTGCGCCTTGCTGAGCACGCGTCGCGGATTGCGCATCAGATAGCGCAGCAGCTCGAACTCCGTCGCCGTCAGATGGATCGCATCACCGGCCCGGCAGACCTCATGGCTGTCCTCGTCCAGGGTGAGATCGCCGACCGCCAGCAGCGAGGCGCTCCGCACGGCCGCCGTTCCGGAGCGCCGGATCAGTCCGCGCAGCCTCGCCACGACCTCCTCCAGCGAGAAGGGCTTGGTCACATAGTCGTCGCCGCCCGCCGTGAGGCCGGCGATCCGGTCCTCGACAGCGTCCCTCGCGGTCAGGAAGAGCACCGGCACCTCGGGCATGTCACGCCGCAGGCGTCCGAGGACCGCGAGCCCGTCCATGTCGGGCAACATCACGTCCAGTACGACGGCGTCGGGCCGGAAGTCGCGCGCGGACCGGAGAGCGCCCGCGCCGTCGCCGGCGCTGCGCACTTCCCAGCCCTCGTAGCGCAGGGCCATCGACAGCAGCTCGCTCAGCGCGGTCTCGTCGTCGACGACGAGAACCCGGACAGGGCTGCCGTCCGGCCTGAGCAACTCGGTGCGCCCCTGGGGCGTGGTCGCGGTCATGCGGCCAGCCTGCGACCCGGCCGTGAAAAGGCTCTTGCGCCTTTCTGTGAATTGCCTGAGAACCGAGGCTCCTCGGGGACCGCCTCCCCTCAGAGACCGTCTCAGGGACCGATACGCCGCAGCGACCGCGTCTCCTCAGGGACCACCGGGCGCGAAGAGCCGGACGCCGTTGTCGTGGCAGACGGCGCGCAGCCAGTCGTCCCCGAGGCCGAGTTCCTCCAGGGCCCGGAGCTGATGGACGTACGGATAGGGGATGTTGGGGAAGTCCGTGCCGAGCACGATCCGGTCGCCGAGATCCGCGAGCCGCCCCTTCTGCTGCTGGGGGAAGGGGGCCAGTCGCTCGCTGAAGTCCGTGAAGGCCATGGTCGTGTCCAGCCGTACCCGCGTGTAGCGCTCGGCGAGATCGAGGAAGTCGCTGTACTCGGGCATGCCCATGTGCGCGACGACGAGCGGCAGCCGCGGATGCCGCGCGAGCAGCCGGCCGACCGGCTCGGGTCCGGTGTGCTTGCCGGGCACGGGCCCGGAGCCGCAGTGCATCACCACGGGCACGCCGGCCTCGGCCAGCAGTCCCCACACCGGGTCGAGCAGGGAATCGTTGGGGTCGTACGCGCCGACCTGGAGGTGCGACTTGAAGATCCGTGCGCCGCGGTCGAGGGCCTCGCGGACGTCGTGCTCGACGCCCTCCTCCGGGAAGAAGGTCGCGGTGTGGAGGCAGTCCGGCGTCCGGGCGGCGAAGTCGGCGGCCCAGCCGTTGAGCCAGGCGGCCATGCCGGCCTTGTGCGGGTAGAGCATGGAGGTGAAGGCGCGCACCCCGAACTCCCGCAACAGCGCGACCCGTTGCTCCTCCTCGTGCCGGTAGGTGATGGGCCACTCCAGGCCTGTCAGGGGCCCCACGGCATCGAAGTAGGCCCACACCTTGGCCAGGACTCGTTCCGGCATGAAGTGGGTGTGGACGTCGACGAGCCCGGGAAGCCCGAGCCGGTTCCAGAACGCGCGTACGTCCGCGGCCTCCGTGGCCTGGTCACTGACGGGCTTGTTGGTCATGACGCCCACCTTCGGACGCCGGTCCGTGGGGTGTCCACCGGCTTTGCCGTACGGGATCGGAACGTGATCCGGTTCGTGATCCGGTTCGTGATCCGGTTCGTGATCCGGTTCGTGATCCGGTTCGTGATCCGGTTCGTGATCCGGTTCAGGACGACCGGGCCCGGCTGATCACCGGGTCCCTCGGCCATCGGGCTTCCCGGCCGGCCGGCTCCCGGCCATCGGTGCTGGTTGTGCGGCGAGCCCTCCCGGCCATCGGATCTTCCTGGCCTCGGGCGGCACCGGCACCGCGTCGACCGTCCCGCCCCGGCGCACCGGAATCCCGCGTGTCAGAACAACCCGTCCTGCACGGCCCCGCCCCCCGCGTTGGCGTCCGCCGTCGGCACGGACACGCCCGCCGCCGGATCGGCCCCGATGAGCGACCAGCCCGTCATCAACCGGGTGTCGAGGACGACGAGTTCACCCTCCGCCGTGCGCAGATGCAGATCCGGCCCGGCAGCCGCGAGCAGCGTCCCCGCGACGGCCCCGCCGTCGGTCAGCTCCCGCACCACGGCCCCCGGCGCCGGCAGCCGGCCGAGCCCGAACACCTCGGCGTGGTCGACGGCCAGGAACTCCAGCCGCTCCAGCGACTCGGCCCAGCCGGTGAGCCCCAGCGCTCGCCGGTGCAGGTCCTCGATCTCCGCGGCGCGCTCGGCGGGACCCGGCAGCTCGCACCGCACAGCCCTCTTGTGGGCGTACGGAATCCGGTCCGGCACCCCCAGCGCGCTGCGCAGCAGCTCCTCCGTACGCCGTGCCGCCATCAGCGGCCCCCGCCCCAGCCAGCTGAAGACGACGGCGCCCTGCTCCAGCAGCCGCGCGGACTCACGCTCCTCGGCGGTGATGCCGACCTTGACCATCCCGGGCCCGAACCAGGCCAGATAGACGCGGTACGTCCGCGGGTCGTCGGCGATGGTGTCGGCCGCCACCGAGTGCGCGCGATCCAGCCGTGCGCACTCCGGGCACCGGGCCTGGGTGGCCCGCCCCGGCACGACGGCCCGCAGCGGGCAGGCATTGCCACGCGCCCCGACGCAGCTCCGGACCCCTTCGGCACGGAACCCGAGCGTCTTGCCGGCGGTCAGCGGACTGACCCGCCCGCCGTCCCACCGGAGCACGGCCATCCGCGCCCCGCGCGGCCAGCCGAGCCCGGAGCACCGCCATGCCATACGCACCTCCGACCGAAAACGCGGAGGTTACCCGAGAGCACTGACACCGGCCCCGGGTCTAGGCCGAGTTCCGGCCGATCCGCGCGGAGAGCCCGCGGTGCAGACATTCGACGAGCCGGGCCGTGATCAGGCCTTCGGGGTCGAGGCGGGGGTTGAAGATCGTGACGTCGAACCCGACGGCACGGTCGTCGCCGAGCGCGATCCCGAGCACGCTCTCCAGTTCCGCCCAGCTCAGGCCCCCGGGGATGCGGTAGTCGACGGCCGGCATGACGGCGTCGTCGAGAACGTCCACATCGAGATGCACCCAGTACTCCCCGAGTCGTCCGACCGCCTCCCGGGCGGCCTCCTCGGCGCCGACCGCCCGCACGGCATCGAGACCGACGGCGTGCAGCTCCGGCGGCAGCGGCTGCATCCCGGCCTCCGTGGACTCCTCGGTGTCGCGGAACCCGAGGGCCACGACATCCTCGTCCCGTACGAGCGGCCGGAGCCCCTCCAGATCGGTCAGTACGCCGGGCCCGCGGCCGGTGGCGAGCGCGAGCTCCATCGACGCGGCCTCGCCGTTCGGTTCCGCGGCCGGCTGATAGAAGTCGGTGTGCCCGTCGAGGAACAGCAGCCCGTGCCGTCCGCGCCGCCGCAGCGCGAGAAGGTTGCCGAGGAGGATCGAACAGTCGCCGCCGAGGACGACGGGGAAGTCCCCCTGATCGCGCACTTCTGCGACGACGTCGGCCAGTTCCGTGGAGTACCGAGCGATCGCGGCCGCGTTGAGTACCCCGCTCGCGGGGTCCCGCCGGGCCACATACGCCGGCGCCTCGACCCGCCCGCCGTGGACGGCCCCCAGCCGCTCGGCCAGACCGGCCCCGATCAGCGCCGCGGACAAGACCTCCACCCCGGATGGCCGCAGCCCGAGCACGGAGGGGGCTTCGACGACCACGATCCGGCGCATCCCGACTCCTTCTGTCGGACACCCAACGGTGCACAAGGCCCCCTTCGGACGCTACCGGACAGGGGCGGTCGCCGCAGGGTGGCTCTCCCTGCCCCTCCGGCGGCGGTCCCGCCGGCGGGCGAACACCTGCTCCCGCCGTCAACTCCCCTTGTACGAACGGTGGGTGGCGGATCACCGCCGCCCGGACGCGGATCCACACCCGTGTGTCACAGATCATCGACAGCGCCAACCGAACCGGCGGATTCCCCGGTCTTGCCGTGCGGACCGACGCCCCGCGCCCGCTGCCCGCTCCGACCGAGGAGACATCCGCGATGCCCACGACCTCCCCTTCCATGATCCGGCGCCTTCGCAGCCGGGCCACGGTGCTCACCGTCGCCGGTACGGCTCTCGCCCTCGTCGCCCCGGCCACGGCGACCGCCGCGGCCGGCCAGACCCGTGCGGCCGCGGCCGACCCGGTCTCCGTCCTGTCGTACACCGCCAAGGAACGCCGGGCGGCCCTCGCGTACTGGACGCCCGCTCGTATCAAGGCCGTCGGGAAGTCCGTGGACCTCGGTCCGACCGGCCCGAAGGCGAAGCCGTGGCGGGGCACCACGCTGAAGACCGTGGGGCGGCTCTTCTTCGTCAACGCGTCCGGCGCCGACACCTGGTGCACGGCCACGGCGGTGAAGAGCGCCAACCGCTCCGCCGTGATGACCGCGGCCCACTGCGTGCGACGCGGCTCGTCCCCCGGCAACACCAACACCGACATGGTGTTCGTCCCCGCCTACAGCAAGGGCAAGCAGCCGTACGGCGCGTTCGCGGTCCGCTCGGCCATGACCCCGCGCACCTGGGAGACGGACTCCACCGACGACCTGTCGACGCTGGCCGTCGACCCCGACAAGAAGGGCCGCAAGCTCACCGACGTGGTGGGCGGCCAGGCCATCGCCTTCAACCGTGCCGTCGGCGGCACGATCTCCGCCTTCGGCTACTCGGCCACCCGCCCCCAGCGCGGCGAGGAACTCCTCCACTGCGTCGGCAAGGCGAAGAAGAAGCACGGCCTTCAGGCCATCTCCTGCGACCTGACCGGCGGCTCCAGCGGCGGCCCGTGGCTGGCCGACTTCAACGCCACCACCGGCAAGGGCGTCCTGGTCTCGGTCAACAGCTCGCTGGACTCCCTGACACCGACCGAGATGCAGGCAGAGATCATGGGCGCCCTAGCGAAGAAGGTGTACGACCGGGCACAGCGCGCCTGACTCGGTTCCCCTCCGCATACGCGAGAGGCCCCCGGATCGTCTCCGGGGGCCTCTGGCCTGGCGCAGGCGTCCGGACGCCAAGGAGGGCGGGCTAAGCGAGAGTCCGCCTGACGAAGGCGAGGATGGCGGTCAGAAGGTTGAGGTTCTGACCGATGCCGGTGCCCGGGAGCGGCGCGGCGTGGGCGGAGGTGACGGTCATGGTCGTGAGGATGACGGCGGAGCTTGCCAGGGTCGCGGCTACACGCGTGATCTGTCGCATGTCGGACGAACGATCACGAACGCGTGAAGTGAGTTCGGTGAGCGGTGAACTCACCGAAATGGCGGCAGCGCCCTTGCGGTGGGTCAGAAGCAGCCGGGTCCGGTGGCGGGGTTGAAGCAGGCGTTGATGCCGGGGCCGCCGTCGTTGGTGTTGGTGCCGGGGCCGCCGAAGAGCGCGTCGCTGCCAAGGCCACCGAAGAGGGCGTCGTTGCCGTTGTTGCCGTTCAGGTTGTCGGCGCCGTTGCCACCTTCGACGCGGTCGTTGCCGTCACCGCCGGACAGCACGTCGTTGCCGTCACCGCCGCAGATGATGTCGTTGCCACCGCGGCCGTCGACCACATCGTTGCCGCCGAGAGCGAAGATCACGTCATTGCCGGGAGTGCCGATCAGGATGTTGTTGCCGTTGGTACCGGTGATGGTGGCCGTGGCGGTCGCGCAGGTGGGGGGCGCCGGCTCGTAGGTGACGGTCACCTGGGCCGGCCCCGCTGCAGGTCCGGAGGTACCACCCGTGGGGACACGGTTCGACCCGCCACCGCCACCACCAGGACCTGCCGTGGCATCGCTGTTGATTTGGCCGCAGCCGCCTCCTCCGCCGCCTCCGAACCAGCCGCCTCCGCCGCCGCCTCCCCCGAAGCCGGTGCCGCCGGTGCCGGCGGCACCGGCCGTACCGGCGGTGCCGGCGGTGGTTGGGTTCTGCGAGCATGCGGCTCCGCCGGTGCCGCCGGTGGTCTGGGTACCTCCGCCACCGCCGCCGCCGCCCTGCGGCCTGTCGCCGCCGTCGCCTCCGATGTTGCCGGCGTCCCCGCCGGTGGCCTCGGGGACCTGGAAGTCGCCGATGGCGGAACCGTAGCCGCCGCCTCCTCCGCCTCCGGCGACGATGAGACGCGGGTCGGTGCCGGGGCTGCCGGTCAGGGTGCAGCCGGGGCCGGCCGAGCTGCAGGTGCGCACGTCGCTGGAGCCGCCGCCGACGCCGCCCGAGAAGTTTCCGGTGCCTGGTCCGCCGCCGGTGTTGACGTTCACGAACAGGGTGCTGCCCGGGGTAGCGGTCAGGGTGCCGGTGACGGTGGCCCCGCTCCCGCCTACGCCACCATTAGGCACGTTCTGGCCTGCGGCGCCTGTGGCGGTGACCGTCAGTTGGGTGACGCCGGACGGGACGGTGAAGGGCTGGTTGGCGCCTGCGTTGAAGGTGACCGTCACCGGCGCCGCAGCAGCGGGCGTGGCCGTGGGAACGACCAGTGCCGCCGGCAGTGCCACCGTGGCGAGCAGCACGGCAGCACGCCTGGCCGGGCGCCTCCGCTCACCCGCGACTCCGGCGCCACGTCGAGGGAACATGGCATGTTGCAGGGTCCGTCTCACGATGGGGACTCCTCGGCAAAGAGCGCGGCACTCAGCACACGCCACGGACGTCGGTTGATGTTCGGGCCCCTGCCGGGACCGCCCGACGATCAAGCCACACCCGCCCTGCGTGGTCGTACAGACACACCGTCATACCGCCCGCAATCCACCGACCAGACGCTCCCCGACCCCGATCTCTCCGTAGATCATCCGGAAGGGAGCGCAGCCTGATCGGCGTAATCCAGGACCGTTGATGTCACCCGTTGATGTCCCCCGCTGACGTCCCCCGCTGACGTCAAAGGCCCCACCGGGCGAACCGGTGGGGCCTTTGAGCAGTGTGCACTCGGCAGGATTCGAACCTGCAACCTTCTGATCCGTAGGCGCGTGCAGCATCGTCACGAACCGCTCGCCTGCTGGGATCCGTTGGCTCGTGCGCCGATCACGGGGGTGCCACGGTGCGCGGTTGTACGCCTGCGTCGATGTCAGCTACTGATGTCGCTCAACATGCCGGGTCGGGGACGTGTGGGGTGGGTCAGAAGCAGCCGGGTCCGGTGGCGGGGTTGAAGCAGGCGTTGATGCCGGGGCCGCCGTCGTTGGTGTTGGTGCCGGGGCCGCCGAAGAGCGCGTCGCTGCCAAGGCCACCGAAGAGGGCGTCGTTGCCGTTGTTGCCGTTCAGGTTGTCGGCGCCGTTGCCACCTTCGACGCGGTCGTTGCCGTCACCGCCGGACAGTACGTCGTTGCCGTCACCGCCGCAGATGATGTCGTTGCCACCGCGGCCGTCGACCACATCGTTGCCGCCGAGAGCGAAGATCACGTCATTGCCGGGAGTGCCGATCAGGATGTTGTTGCCGTTGGTACCGGTGATGGTGGCCGTGGCGGTCGCGCAGGTGGGGGGCGCCGGCTCGTAGGTGACGGTCACCTGGGCCGGCCCCGCTGCAGGTCCGGAGGTACCACCCGTGGGGACACGGTTCGACGCACCACCGCCGCCACCGGGACCGTAAGCGGGAGGAAAATCAATACGGTTGCAGCCTCCGCCGCCGCCTCCACCGAACCAGCCGCCCCCGCCTCCGCCCGCCCCGAAGCCGCCTCCGCCGGTGCCGCCCGCACCGCCTGTGCCCGGAGTGCCGGATGTACCGACGGCAGGGCATGCTGCTCCGGCTGTGCCACCGGCGGTCTGGGTTCCGCCCCCGCCGCCTTGGCCGCTGTTCGTTCTGCTGCCGCCGGCACCCCCGGTGATTCCGGCGTCTCCGCCGGTGGCCTCCGGGTTGAGGTAAGTGGAGGAGAAGCCGCTTCCTCCGCCGCCTCCGCCGCCCGCGACGATGAGACGGGGGTCCGTGCCGGGGACGCCGGTCAGGGTGCAGCCGGGGCCGGCCGAGCTGCAGGTGCGGACATCGCTGGATCCGCCGCCGGCACCGCCCGTAGTCGCGGGTCCGCCGCCGGCGCCCCCGCCCGTGCCGACGTTGACGTAGAGGGTGGTGGTGCTCGGCGGCACGGTGACGGTGCCGGTGACGGTGGCGCCGTTGCCTCCTGTGCCGCCGCCGGACCCGTTTTGTCCTGCGGCGCCTGTGGCGGTGACGGTCAGTTGGGTGACGCCGGACGGGACGGTGAAGGGCTGGTTGGCGCCTGCGTTGAAGGTGACGGTCACGGGCGCCGCCACGGCGGGCGTGGCCGTGGGAACGACCAGTGCCGCCGGCAGTGCCACCGTGGCGAGCAGGACCGCAGCACGCCTGGCCGGGCGCCTCCGCTCACCCGCGGCTCCGGCGCCACGTCGCTGGAGCATGGCATGTTGCAGGGTCGGTCTCACGGTGGGGGCTCCTCGACGATGAGCGCGGCACTCAGGACGTGCCACGGATGTCGGTTGGTGTTCGGGCCCCTGCCGGGACCGCCCGACGATCAAGCCACACGCACCCTGTGTGGTCGTACAGACACACCGTCATACCGCCCGCAATCCACCGACCAGACGCTCCCCGACCCCGAACTCGCTCCGGTGATCCGTAGGCGCGTGCATCACGGACGCGCAGCCCTGAGCCTGCCCGTCAACGGCCTCGGAACCCGTGCCGAGAACCGCAAGCAGTCCACGGTTGTCCGTCTGGGCAGGACGGCTTGCCCGCTGGCCGCTTCCGATCGGATGGACGACGTGTTGGGCGCCGATCTCTCCGTAGATCACCCGGAAGGGAGCGCAGCCTGATCGGCGTAATCCAGGACCGTTGATGTCCCCCGCTGACGTCAAAGGCCCCACCGGGCGAACCGGTGGGGCCTTTGAGCAGTGTGCACTCGGCAGGATTCGAACCTGCAACCTTCTGATCCGTAGTCAGATGCTCTATCCGTTAAGCTACGAGTGCTTGGCGTTCCGGGCTTTTCTGCCCGGTCGGCGTTGCGGGAACAACATTACATGACCCGCGCCGTGAGGTGAAATCCGTTAAGCACACCCCACCTGACCTGCGAAAACAGCGCCCCAGCGGTCAAGAATCCTCGTACGTACGCCCGAAGACACACAGCCCGCCGAGGACGACCGAAGCCCCGGCCTGCGGGCCGGGGCTTCGGTGATCAACTGGCGGAGGCGGAGGGATTTGAACCCTCGATGGGCTTTAAGACCCAAACCGCATTAGCAGTGCGGCGCCATAGACCGGACTAGGCGACGCCTCCAGCACACTCACGCGGGCGCGAGTGGTGCGTGCAGATGATGACACAGCCGAGCGGGGTGTCACCAATCGCCGTCCACGGTACTAGGCCCGCAGGCCGGAGGGCAAAGCCCGGGGCGCCGCGCCCGTCGTCCCGGCGGCGCGGTCCGGTTGCGCAACGCCGGGGCGCACGGAGCGTTAGAGATGCCGGGGCGTCCGCGCCCTCGCACGGTCCCTCACTCCCGGATCCAGGAGCACCCATGCTGCGCTGCCTCGTCCTCACCGCAACCGTGACCGCCGCCGCGCTGGCCGGCGCCGTACCCGCCGCGGGAGCGGCCCCCCTGCCGTTCCCGCTGCCGCTGCTGTCGGCACCCGACCGGCTGACCGTGATCGTCTCCGACACCGGGAACACCCGGACGGACGGCCGGTACGAGCTGACGTGCGACCCGGCCGGCGGCACCCACCCCGCGGCCGTCAAGGCCTGTGCGCGGCTGGACGAGCTCGCGCAGGAGGACCGGAACCCCTTCGCGCCGGTTCCCGAGGACCAGATGTGCACCATGCAGTCCGGAGGGCCGGCCACCGCCCGGGTCACCGGCACATGGCAGGGACAGCGGGTGGACGCCACGTTCAACCGGGGGAACGGCTGCGAAATCTCACGGTGGCGCACGATGGAGCCCGTGCTGCCGAACACCAGGTCATAACCCCCGGCGGTACCGCATGTGCACACAACCTTGGTGAGAGCTCCCCCTCATCCGCCGCCCCGGCCCCCTCGGCTGCCTTTAGACTCCCTCCAGTGACAGGCTGAAGCCCGAGGGGCAAGATGGGACCGGCCGTCCGCAATATGCAGTAGGTCAGGGAGGAACCGTCGTCGTGAGCAGCAGGCCATCCCGAGGCGCTGCTCGCCTCGCAGCCATACTCGACGCCCTTCCGGACGGCCTCGTGCTCGTCAACTGCAACGGCACGGTCGTCAACGCCAACACCATCGCCCTCGAACTCTTCGAGACTCCCGGTACCGCACTCGTCGGACGCGGGCTGCTCGATCTGCTGCCCACCTTCGACTCGCGGCTGATCCCCGGCTCGATGCGGCGCCCCGAGGCGGCCGACGAACGCGGGCGGACCAAGCCCACGCGGATGGTGGCGCGGCGCACTGACGGCAGCGAGTTCCCTGTCGAGGTGACCAGCGCGAGCCTCGAGGACGGACGCGAGGCATACGACTCGTACAGTGGCTACACCGGCGACGAGCTGCTGATGCTCGTCGTGCGGGACCTGTCCGGAACCATGGACACCGAGGCCGAGCTGGCGCGTTCGCAGCGGCAGACCGAGATGATCCTTCGTGCCGCGGCCGAGGGTGTGGTCGGTACGGACACCGACGGACGTGTCGTCCTGGTGAATCCGGCCGCCGCGCAGATCCTCGGATTCCGGGCGAGCGACCTCGGCGGCCAGGAGCTGCATCCGCTGATCCTGCACTCGCGCGGGGACGGCGAACCCTTCCCGTACGAGGAGTCGGCGCTCGCCGACACCCTCAAGTCCGGGCGCAAGCACCGGGTGCGCGGACAGGTGCTGTGGGCGAAGGACGGCTCGCAGGTGCCGGTCGATCTGACGACCGCGCCGGTACGCGACGGGGACCAGCTCGTCGGCGCGGTGATGACCTTCACCGACCGCCGTCCGTACGAGGAGCTGACCCAGCAGCACGAGTCCGAGCTCACGGAGACGACCGAGCGGCTCGGCAAGGAGCTGGAGGAGACCACCGAACGGTTCACGGCCGAGCTGGCGGACCGTGCGGACCGCTACACCGCGGAGATCGAGAGCCGGGACGAGCAGTACACCGAGCTGGCCGCCCGCCATGGCCAGCTGACCGCCGTGCTCGGCGAGTCGCTGCGCGGGCCGCTGGAGGAACTCCGTTCCGAACTGGCCACCCTGGCCGCCGACCCGGCGGGGCAGTTGTGGCCCGAGGCCAACCAGATCCTGCACCACCTGGCCGCCGGTTATGCGCGGATGACGACGCTCGTCGACAACGTCCTGGGCTACCAGCGGCTCGACACGGGTGCGGAACAGCTCTACAAGATCCCGGTGCTGCTCGACGCGGTCGTCGCGGCCGGCGTCGAGGGCGCCATCGAGCTGATCGGCCCCGGGCGGGCGCAGTTCGCGGTGCATGCTCCGCCGATAGAGGCCGAGGTGGACGCCGGACGGCTGGCGACGGCGCTCGCGCACCTGGTGGCTGACGTGGCCGGTGTCGATTCCACCGGCAAGGCCAAGCTGATGCCCGGCGGCGGGTACGTGGACTCGACGATCGTGGTGGCGGCCGCGCAGCGCGGTGACGTCGTACGGATCGAGGTGCGGGGGCCGTTCGCCGGGGGAGACCCGGTGCACGAGCCGATCGTGCGCGGAATCGTACGGGCGCACGGCGGAGTACTGCAGACGCACGAGGTGCCGGGCATGAGCGGCAGCGCGTACGTCCTGGAACTGCCGCTGGGCGAAGGCTCGGGAACCGTGGCACCGCCGGAGCACGGCACGATGCTGGCCCTTCCGGAGCAGCAGGCGCCTCCGCAGCCGCAGCGCTCCCCCGGCACGTCGGGCGGTGGACGGCGGCGTGCGCGACGGGCTTCCACGGACGCGTTCCTGGAGAGCCCCGTCGCGATGGAGGACCCGGTGGCCGCGCCGCCGACGGGCCGGCGTCGCGCACACGGGGAACAGCCGCAGCAGGAACTGATCCCGGCACAGGACTCGGGCGGCAGCCATGCCGCCCACGCGGGCGGTGGCGGAACCGGTCGCCGACGCGGCAGGCCGAGCCCTGCCGAGGAATCCGTCGCCGTCAGCGCCGGTGGCGGCAGGCCGACCGAGGGCTCCGTGGTGACCGCCGCGGAGGGCGCCGCCCAGTCCGGTCGCGCCGCGCTCGGCGAGACGGTGCCGCCGCAGGGCGTCTCCGTCGACGGGCCCGGCTCGGGCCGTCGCGCGCGACACGGCGCGATGCCGGAGCTGCCCGCGGCTCCCTCCGCCGCCCCTGCCGCCTCTGCTTCGACCGCGATCGAGACGCGCCCGTCCGGCCGCCGGGCCAGGAGGGCACTGGCGACGGCTCCGGCCGAGCCGCAAGCACCGCGCACGCCGTTCGCGCTGCCGCCCGCCGAGGCCGACCGCATCCCGCCGACGGCGGGTGAAGCGGACGCCTCACTGCCGGGCCGGCACGACTCCGTCCGTACGGAGCCGGGCACCGACCATCACACGCCGCCGCAGCAGCATCCGACCCCGACGGGTCGGCGGCGCGCGCGGACGCAGCCGCCCGCCCAGGGTGCGGTGCCGGACGCACCGCCCGGGTGGGGGGACGACGTCCCGGACGACGCCGGATTCGATCCGCGTGCCACCGACGACGGTACGAGCGGGCAGCACGCGGCGACGCAGGACGAGGCGGCGCCGGGGCAGTCGGGTGCCGCGACGTCGCAGGGCACCGGCTCCGTCGCCCTGCCGATGCCCGCGTTCGAGGAGCCCGCCGCCGAGCAGCAGACGACGCCGCGGCCCGCGCAGGCGCGCGTCGCCCAGCCGCTGCCCGCGGAGGCACCGGTCCCGGCGGACGCCTCGCAGGGCAGGGCATTCAGCGTCCGCACACTCGGACAGGGCGTGCCCTTCTCGCAGCAGATCGCCGAGAAGCAGAACCAGACGCTCGGCGCCGGACGCCGTCGCAAGCTGGGGACGCGGTCCACCGAGGGGGAGCGCCCGGAGCCGGCCGCCACCACCGCCCGCCCGCATCCGCAGACGCAGGCCGCCCCGGCACAGGCTTCTCCGCAGGCCCAGCCTCCGGGGCAGTCGCAGGCCCAGGGACAGACGCAGCCCCAGGGACAGTCGCAGACCCAGAACGGATCGCTGCTCCCCGCCGAGCGGTCCGAGGGCCGGTCGTACGCCATAGGCGCACCCCTCGAAGGCGCGGAGGGCCCGGAGCCGCTGGACGGTCCCGGAGGCGCGGTGGAGGTGGCCAACCGGCCGCAGCCGCAGCCCGTCGACGACGAGCTGCCCCCGGAGCCGCTGGACAATCCGCGCCGACTGCTGGTGTGGCCGGCGCCGGATGTCTCGACCTCGCAGGCGCTGAGCGACCGGGGCTACCGTCCCGTCGTCGTGCATTCGCGCGAAGAGGTCGACGCACAGATCGCCGCGTTCCCCGCGGCCCTGTTCGTCGACCCGCTGACCGGCCCGATCACCCGGACCGCACTGCAGTCGCTGCGCCAGGCCGCGGTGGCCGCGGAGGTCCCCGTTCTGGTGACGGCCGGACTGGGGCAGGCCACACGGGAAGCGGCCTACGGCGCCGACCCGGCCATCCTGCTGAAGGCGCTGGCCCCCCGGGACAGCGAACAGCACCCGTCACGCGTGCTGTTGATCGAGGAACACGAGGAGATCGCGCTGGCGCTCACCGCGACGCTGGAGCGCCGCGGAATGCAGGTCGCGCGGGCCGGTGCGGACACGGACGCCGTCACCCTCGCGACCCAGATGCGGCCGAACCTCGTGGTGATGGACCTGATGCAGGTGCGCCGCCGCCGGGCCGGGATCATCGACTGGCTGCGGGCGAACGGCCAGCTGAACCGGACGCCCCTGGTCGTCTACACCTCGGCGGGCCTCGACCGGGCCGAGCTGCCGCGGCTCTCGTCGGGCGAGACGGTGCTCTTCCTCGCGGAGCGTTCCACCAGTAACGAGGTCCAGTCCCGGATCGTCGACCTGCTCGCGAAGATCGGGACGAACTGACGGCGCTGGCCGGGGCCTTGGCCGAGGGCGTCAAGTGACGCGTCGGGGGCGGTGTTTCACGTGAAACACCGCCCCCTTCGTGTCGTGATCAGAACTGGGTGACGTCCAGCTCACCGTCCGCGTACTGCTTGCGGATCACCTTCTTGTCGAACTTGCCCACGCTCGTCTTCGGGACCGCCGGGATCACCGCCCAGCGCTCGGGCAGCTGCCACTTGGCGACCTTCTCGGCGAGGAAGGCTTTCAGCGACTCGTAGTCCGCCGTCGAGCCCTCCTTGAGGACGACCGTCGCCAACGGACGCTCGCCCCACTTGTCATCGGGCACCGCGACCACCGCAGCCTCGGCGACCTCCGGGTGGGCCATGAGCGCGTTCTCCAGGTCGACGCTCGAAATCCACTCACCGCCGGACTTGATGACGTCCTTGGCCCGGTCGGTCAGCGTGAGGTAGCCGTCGGGGCTGATGAGGCCGACGTCGCCGGTCTTCAGCCAGCCGTCCTCGCTGAACTTGTCCGCGGGCTTGAAGTCCTCGCCGCCCGCACCGCCGTAGTACGAGCCCGCGATCCAGGCGCCCCGGACCTCCAGCTCACCGGCGGAGGCACCGTCCCACGGCAGGATCTCGCCGGCGGGTCCGACCAGCCGGGCTTCGACGCCGGTGGGGAAACGGCCCTGGGTGATGCGGTAGGGCCACTCCTCCTCCGCCGAGAGACCGGCCGGCGGGTGCGACATCGTGCCGAGCGGAGAGGTCTCCGTCATGCCCCAGGCGTGACAGAGCCGTACGCCGAGCTTGTCGTACGCCTCCATCAGGGCCGGCGGACATGCCGCGCCGCCGATGGTCACCTGCGACATGGAGGTCAGGTCGCGGGGGTTGGCGGTGACTTCGGCGAGGAGTCCCTGCCAGATGGTGGGGACGGCCGCCGCGTGCGAGGGCCTCTCGCGCTCGATCATGTCCGCGAGCGGTCCGGGCTGAAGGAAACGGTCCGGCATCAGCATGTTGATGCCGGTCATGAAGGTGGCGTGCGGCAGGCCCCAGGCATTCACATGGAACTGCGGGACCACGACGAGCGTGGTGTCCCGCTCGGTCAGCCCCATCGACTCGGCCATGTTGACCTGCATCGAGTGGAGGTAGATCGAGCGGTGGGAGTAGACGACGCCCTTGGGGTCGCCCGTGGTGCCGGAGGTGTAGCACATGGCGGCGGCGGTCCGCTCGTCCAGCTCGGGCCAGTCGAACGTGGTCGGCCGGTCCGCGATCAGCTCCTCGTACTCGTGCACCGTCGCGTCGGTCTCGGCGAGCAGACTGCGGTCGCCGGGGCCGGAGACCACGATGTGCTCGATCGTGGGCAGGTGCGGAAGGAGCGGGGCGAGCAGCGGGAGCAGGGAGCCGTTGACGATGACGGCCCGGTCGGCGGCATGGTTGACGATCCACACCAGCTGCTCGGCGGGGAGGCGGAGGTTGAGCGTGTGCAGTACGGCACCCATGGAGGGGATGGCGAAGTACGCCTCGACGTGCTCGGCGTTGTTCCACATCAGGGTGGCGATCCGCTGGTCTCCGTCGACCCCCAGCTCGTCACGGAGCGCGTTGGCCAGCTGTGTCGCACGGCTGCCCACCTCCGCGAAGCTGCGCCGCTGCGGCTCGGCGTCTCCGGTCCAGGTGGTGATCTGCGACTTTCCGTGGATCGTCATCCCGTGTTGCAGGATGCGGGTCACAGTCAGCGGTACGTCCTGCATGGTGCTCAGCACGGCGTCCTCCCGGTGGGCGCTAGCGCTACGTGGCAGTAAAGGTGGGAAGATTCTGCTCACGTACCGCGCGGTATGTCACTACCCCCGGGTAGGGGAACTGGTCACCGACGGTGTCGTTCAGCGCACGGGGGACAGCTCCGGGTCCTCGCGGAGCTTGCTCAGCGCCCGGGACACCGCACTCTTGACCGTGCCGACGGACACCCCGAGCACCTCGGCGGTCTGGGCCTCGCTGAGGTCCTCGTAGTACCGCAGGACGACCATCGCGCGCTGCCGGTCCGGCAGCTTCATCACGGCGCGCCACATGGCGTCGTGCAGCACCTGCTGCTCGGCCGGGTCCGCCGCCGGTACGGTCTCCGGCTCCGGAAGTTCCTCGCAGGCGAACTCGTCGACCTTGCGCTTGCGCCACTGCGAGGTGCGGGTGTTGAGGAGGGCGCGGCGGACATAGCCGTCGAGCGCCCGGTGGTCCTCGATCCGCTCCCACGCGACATAGGTCTTCGTGAGCGCGGTCTGCAGCAGGTCCTCGGCATCGCTCGGGTTCGCCGTGAGCGAGCGGGCGGTACGCAGCAGCACGGGCCCCCGCGCCCGTACGTACGACGAGAACGACGAATAGCGAGCATGGGTCGCATGGGGCGCATGGGGCGCATGCCGTGGGCCGGCGCCGTACGACGGAGGCACCGGCACGGCGGGCCTCGAGACGCTTGTGCAGACTGGCGTGGTCATAGGTCCACGCTAGGAGCGGGTGCTACGCAGCGGATCGGCCACAGGTCCCGAAGGCATGTCCGCCTCAGGTTGTACGGCTGGTGCCGGCCCCACCTCCTGAAGGTGGAGGAGACCCTCAGGGGCAGTGCGCCCTCAGATCAGGGGAAGACGCCCTTCCGCCGGGGCGGACCCAGGTCTCTGCGGTTGCGCCACGGGTCACTCAGCCGACGTACGCGGAGTCGCTCGGGCCGCGCCACGGGTCCCTCCGCCGCGGACAGGAACGCTCACGGGCGGATCCGGGCCACGGGAGCGTCCGCCATGCTGCGGCCGACGGTCAGGCTGTGGCCACCGTGGTTCTCGGTGACGTCGCCGTCGTACTGGTGGATCCGCCGCTTCGGCCGCCACGCGTACGGGTTCAGGACCTGCTCGTCGTACAGGTCCTCGTACAGCGCGGGCTCGGCGCTCCGGCGAGCGAACCACATCGCGGAAGGCAGGTCGCCCGTGCCGGCCAGCCGGGCGCGCTCCATGTGCAGGACCCCCGCGTCGGCGGCGCTGTGGAAGCCGGGCACATAACCGCGGCGGCGTACCTCGCGGTTCCACGCACGGACGAAGTCGAGCGTGGCACGGGCGCACTCCACGTCCTCCACGTCGTACGCCTCCAGGTCGAGATAGAGGGCGCTGCCCCTGGCCATGCCCAGCGCCCAGGCACGCTCCACCGCCTCGTTGCCCTCCCGCTGACCCTCGGCGCCGGGGCTCGCACCGATGACGGCGGCGCGTCTGCGCTCGTCCCGGACGCAGGGGGACTGCGAGCCGGCGAACACGGGCAACACCTGCCAGCCCATGCGGTGCACTGCCGCGACCCAGTCCCGCGTGAGGTGGGGCTGCTGCGGGCAGCGCCGCCCGCGCCCGCCGTAGGAGACACCGACCGCGCCGTACGGGGACGAGGTGCGCCAGGACCGCATCGCGGCCAGGGGCGGTGCCTGGCAGGTGTCGAACGCCAGGCCCCGGAAGGTCAGGGCGGTGTCGGCGGTCGTGTCGACGACGGCGCCGGAACCCTCGGCCGGAGCGTCGGCGTTGCTGTTCGGCTGGGCTTTGGTGTTCCGCTCGGCATTGGTGTTCCGCTCGGCTTTGGTGTTGGTGTCTGCGTCGGCGTCGGCCCTTCTGTCGGTGGGGGGTCGCGCCACGAGGGCGTCGGGGGCGGCCGGGGCGTCGACGGCGGCGGCGTACGCCGTGTCCCTGGGCGCGGACCGCTCGGGTTCCGGTGCCAGCAGCAGACCGAGCAGGGCGGTCAGCGCGAGGGCGACGGCGGCGGCGCGTTTCCGTAGGCGCATGGGCCGAGTGAACGGCGGCCGGGGCGGCCCGGCCACCGCTCGGCCCGCTCGCTCAGCCGTCCGCGCCCAGGATCAACCCGGATGTGGGAACGCCGGTGCCCGCGGTGACCAGGGCTCTGGCCGCGTCCGGTATCTGGTTCACCGAGGTGCCCCGTATCTGGCGGACCGCCTCCGCGATCCCGTTCATCCCGTGCAGATAGGCCTCCCCCAGCTGCCCCCCGTGGGTGTTGAGCGGCAGCGCGTCCGCCGCCACGAACTCCGCCGCCTCGCCCGGTCCGCAGAACCCGAACTCCTCCAGCTGCATCAGCACGAAGGGGGTGAAGTGGTCGTAGATGATCCCCACGTCGATGTCCTGGGGCGCCAGGCCCGAGGTCCGCCACAGCTGCCGGGCGACCACCCCCATCTCCGGCAGTCCGGTGAGGTCGTCGCGGTAGAAGCTGGTCATCTGCTCCTGCGCCCGGCCTGCGCCCTGCGCGGCGGCGACGACGACCGCGGGACGTTGCGGCAGATCGCGTGCCCGCTCCACGCTGGTCACCACGATCGCCTGACCGCCGTCGGTCTCCTGGCAGCAGTCCAGCAGCCGCAGCGGCTCGACGATCCAGCGCGAGTCGGCGTGATCGTCGAGGGTGATCGGCTTCCCGTAGAAATACGCCGCCGGGTTGCGGGCGGCATGGCGGCGGTCGGTGACGGCGACATGGCCGAACGCCTCGGGGGTCAGCCCGTAGGTGTGCAGATAGCGCTGGGCCGCCATGGCCACCCAGGACGCGGGGGTGAGCAGCCCGAACGGGAGGTTCCAGCCGAGCGCCGCGCCCTCGGCCGACGGCTCCCGGTGCTGCACACCCGCGCCGAACCGCCGCCCCGACCGTTCGTTGAACGCGCGGTAGCAGACGACGACTTCGGCGATCCCCGACGCCACGGCGAGAGCGGCCTGCTGGACAGTGGCGCAGGCCGCGCCGCCGCCGTAGTGGACACGGGAGAAGAAGGACAGCTCTCCCATGCCTGCCGCCTGGGCGACGGTGATCTCGGGGCTGGTGTCCATGGTGAAGGTGACGAGGCCGTCGACGTCGGCGGGGGAGAGGCCGGCGTCGTCGAGAGCCGCATGGACCGCCTCGACGGCCAGCTTCAGCTCACTGCGCCCGGAGTCCTTGGAGAACTCGGTCGCCCCGATGCCCACGACGGCGGCCCGCCCGCCGAGCCCGTCCCTGCGGCGGATGCTCATACGGCGCCCTCCGGCGCAAGGGTCACCGTCACCGTGCCGGTGACATGGGTGCCGATGCCGTTGGCGCCGACGACCCGGACCTCGGCGGTGTCGCCGGTGACGGAGGCGATCGTGCCGCGCAGCACCATGGTGTCTCCCGGGTAGTTGGGCGCGCCCAGCCGGATGGCGACCTTGCGGAGAACGGCCCGCCCGCCGAGCCGGTCCGTGATGTAGCGCCCGACGAGGCCGTTGGTCGTCAGGATGTTCATGAAGATGTCCGGGGAACCCCTCTCCCTCGCCAGTTCGGCGTCGTGGTGCACGTCCTGGTAGTCGCGCGAGGCCACGGCCCCGGCGACGATCAGTGTGCGGGTGATCTCGATCTCCAGCGGCGGCAGTTCGTCACCGGCCTTCACTGGACTCCCTCCTTCGCGAGCATCGCTCCGAGCTCCGCCAGCACTTCGCTGCCGCATCCCTGGTACGCGTCGAGCTGCCGTCCCCAGAGGAAGTGCCGGTGGACGGGGTGGTCCACATCGGCGCCGATGCCTCCGTGGAGATGCTGGCCCGCGTGCACGACGCGCTTTCCGGCCTCGGACGCCCACCAGGCAGCCGTGAGCGCGTGGGTGGCACACGGCAGGCCCTCGTCGTACCGCCAGGCGGCCTCGTAGGCCGTGACGCGGATGGCCTCGGTGTCCATATGGGCGTCGGCTGCGCGGATCAGCACGCCCTGGTTGGTGGAGAGAGGGCGGCCGAACTGCTCGCGGGTGGTGGTGTGTTCGACGGCGCGCGCGAGCGAGCCGGCGCACACGCCCGCCTGCAGCCCGGCGAAGGCGATACGGCTCTCGGTCAGCACATGCTCGTACGGCCTCGTGTCGCCGACGTCCGGGGTGTCTTCGAGCTGCGCGCCCGGGGCGCCGACACGCTCCGCCGGGGTGCCGTCCAGGACGAGCCGCGCCGCCGACCAGGGCGCGGTGGTGTGCACCGGCTCGGTCTCCGCGTCGGCGACCCGCACCCACCACAGGAGCCGGTCCTCGTCGGCGACCAGCACATGCGTGGCGTCACGCAGCCAGGGCACCCAGCCGACGGTGCCGGTCAGACGTCCCTCCGCCCGGCCGGCGGCACCGACGGACGGGCCGCTGCGGGCCCGCACCGCGGCAGGTTCGGTGACCGCTCCCGTCGCCACCACCGCCCCGTCCCGCAGCCCGGGCAGCAGCCGTTCGCGCTGCTCGTCCGTGCCGTGCGCGACGAGGGGCAGCAGCCCGTACGCACAGGTCGCCGCGAACGGCACCTGTGCTGTCGTCCGGCCCTGTTCCTCCAACAGCAGCACCAGTCCCAGCAGACCGATGTCCTCGACGGCGGCGACGAGTCCCGCCGCGCACAGGGCCTTCCACAACTCGGCGTCCGTCCCGGTGCCCGCAGCGGCGAGCCGGTCGGGCGTGGACAGATCACCGAAGATCCGGGCCGCCAGTTCCCGCGCGGCGGTCTGCTCCTCCGTGGGCGTGAAGTCCATGGTCAGCCCTCATCCCCGGCCGTGCCCGAGCCGCCGGCCGGACTGCTGTCGGCACCGGCAGCCCCATCGGCTCCCGCTCCCGTGCCGCGGAAGACCGGCAGCTCCAACTCCTCGTCCACCCGCAGGAACTCCAGCTCCACGGGCATCCCGATGCGCACCTTGTCGTACGGCACCCCGGTCACATTGCTGACCATCCGCACGCCTTCCGCGAGCTCGATCAGCCCCACCGCGTACGGCCCTGTCTCTTCACCGTGCTGATCGGGCGCGGCGAAGCCGGGGAAGACCGGGTGGTGCATCACCACGTACGAGTAGACGGTCCCGGCGCCGCTCGCCTCGACCGTGTCCCACCGGTCCGAGCCGCAGGCATGGCATCCCGGAAGCCATGGGAACCGCAGGGTGTCGCAGCCCGTGCAGCGCTGGATCAGCAGCCGGTGCTCCGCGACCCCTTCCCAGAATCCGGCGTTGTCCCTGTTGATCACCGGCCTCGGCCGCCTGCCTTTCGGCTTTCGCGCGGCCGGCGCGTATTTGAGGATGCGGAAGCGGTGCGTACCGGCGAGCTCGCCGTTCGCCCGGACGTCCATCCGTGTCGTGATGAAGTGGCCGGTCCCGAGCTTGGTCGTCTTGCGCTGCGACACCGAGTCGATCGCACCGTCGAACGTGATCCGGTCACCCGGCCGCAGGGGGCGCAGATACTCCTGCTCGCAGTCAGTCGCCACGATCGAGGTGTACCCGGCGTCGTCGAGCAGGCCGAACAGCTCGTCGTGCACCGTCGAATGCGCCGTGTGCCCCGAGAGCCCGCCCATCGTCCATGCCTGGAGCATCGTCGGCGGCGCCACCGCGTCCGGCCCCCGGTACGCCGGGTTGGTGTCCCCCATCGCCTCGCACCAGTGCCTGATCATCGGCTCGTTGACCAGGTCCTTCCCGGCTCCCCCCGTCGTGGTCGCCCTGCCCTCGTACGCCTTCAGCCGCTCGTACAGCTCCGGTACGTCCGTGTTGGTCACCGCCGCCCCCTCGTCATGCCGAGCCGCATCGTCGCGACGATCTCCCGCTGCACCTCGCTCACCCCTCCCCCGAAGGTGTTGATCTGCGCTGCCCTGTTCATCCGCTCCAGCTCCCCGTCCCCCGGAGCGCCTGTGCCGAGAGCCCCGGGCGATCCGGCCCGGACCAGTCCGGCCTCTCCCGCGATTTCCTGGCACATTCGATACACCTCGACCGCCGATTCGGTTCCCGCGAACTTCACCCCGCTCGCGTCGCCGGGGGCCGGACCGCCTGCCTCCACATCGCCCACCAAACGCCAGTTGAGCAGGCGCGTTGCCGCCAGCCGGGCGTGTGCTTCGGCCGCCCGGAACTGGACCCAGGGCTCGTCAATACGGCGCTTGCCGCTCACCGGATCGGGTGTACGGGCCCGCTCCAGGGCGGCCGCGAAGAAGTCCTCGGCCTGCATCCCGATCGCGGCGAGCGCCACCCGCTCGTGATTGAGCTGGTTGGTGATCAGCCCCCAGCCGCCGTTCTCCTCGCCGACCAGGTTCGCCGCGGGCACCCGGACGCCGTCGTAGTACGTGGACGTCGTGGTCTGACCGCCCACGGTCTCGATCGGTGTCCAGGAGAACCCGGGTGCGCCGGTCGGCACGAGGATGATCGAGATGCCCTTGTGCTTGGCCGCGGCGGGGTCCGTGCGGCAGGCGAGCCAGATCCAGTCGGCGTTCTGGCCGTTGCTCGTGAAGACCTTCTGGCCGTCGATCAGCCAGGAGTCGCCGTCGCGGACGGCACGGGTGCGCAGGGCCGCGAGGTCGGTCCCCGCTTCCGGCTCGCTGTATCCGATCGCGAAGACGATCTCGCCGCTGAGGACGCCCGGCAGGAAGGTCGACTTCTGCTGCTCGGTGCCGAACTTCATCAGCGTCGGGCCGACGGTGTTGAGGGTCACCATCGAGACCGGCGCACCGGCGCGATGGGCCTCGTCGAAGAAGACGAACTGCTCGTCGGCGCCGCGGCCCTGGCCTCCGTGGGCGACGGGCCAGCCGAGGCCGAGCATGCCGTCCGCGCCGATCCGGCGCAGCAGGGCCCGCTGTGCCTCCACGTCTGCCGGGGGCGGCGGACCGTCCGGCATCAACGCCTGGAAGTACGAGCGCAGTTCGGCGCGCAGCTGTTGCTGCCGCTCCGTCGGGGCGAGGTGCACGGCAGCCGCCTCCCGGGCGTACGGATCGCGGGGGGGATCAGAGGTTTCTGACTGTCCGTCAGATGGCGCTGCCCTGTCAAGGTCGTACCGCGCCCGCGATCGCGCGAGATCCCCGACCGGCCGCCCCGAAACCGCGCCCCACGCAGAACCGCCTGCGCGACGGCACCGAAGTACTGTCGCGCAGGCAGTGGTTCACCCCAGGATCGGGCCCCCCGTCGGGCCGGTCGTCACCACAGGTTCGTGAAGCTCACGACGGTCTTCGACTGGTCGATGGCCGTGAACGCGGAGCCGTTCACGCTGGCGATGTTGCTGTGATTGGATGCGCCGGCGCCGCTCGCCACCTGCTGACTGGTGGTCGAATTCCCCCAGTTGCCGCCACCGACGCCGCTGCCGACGATCGATGCCACCGTCGCGTTCGATCCGTCGTCCGCGAACGCTCCGTTGTCGGCCGTGGCGACACCCGAGAACAGGGCGGCCGTGAGGGGCAGGGCTGCGACAGCGGCGAGGACGCGGGCGGTACGGATGCTTGCCATGTCATTTCCTCCAGGAACCGGAACTGCAGAAGTACGGCTGGTTCCGGAGCAGTTGGCCGACCGCTCCGGATCGTGGTCACGACGTCGCGAACTCAGAGTTGCCCACCGAATCCCCGGCGAACCACCCATCCCGGAGCGATTCCCCCGCAAGCGTGAGGACATGTCGATAAACCCCCTTCGTCGCCACAGAACCGCAGCTCAGCGGCAGAGAGGTGACAAAACCCAGTGGGCGCAAGGGATGAAGCGTTACGGCATATTTTCGGCCAATCTTTC
Source organism: Streptomyces sp. CA-251247 (assembly GCF_050952975.1). Lineage (NCBI taxonomy): Bacteria > Bacillati > Actinomycetota > Actinomycetes > Kitasatosporales > Streptomycetaceae > Streptomyces > Streptomyces sp. CA-251247. The sequence goes on from NZ_CP191861.1 coordinate 4,024,587, forward strand.
CCCCTTCCCTTCTTCGAACGCTTGTACGAAAATAGAGCCATGGCCATCACCGACCGGCAGACCGCGACCCTGGCCCTCGCCCACGCCCTCTCCGCCGCGGAACGAGGGCTCCCCGTCATCCCCCTGTCCCCCACGAAGCTTCCGGCCCTGCGCTCCCCGCACCACAGCGAGGCCGAGCCGGTCCTGTGCCGCGGCGAGTGCGGCCTTGCCGGCCACGGTGTCCACGACGCCACCACCGACCCGGCGGGCGTGCGCGCACTCTTCGGGGCCGCGCCCTGGGCCACCGGTTACGGCATCGCATGCGGCCGCCCCCCGCACCATCTGATCGGCATCGACCTCGACACGAAGGCTCCGACCGACTCGGTCTCCGCGCTCCAACACCTGGCGCTGCGGCATCTGTTCACCATTCCGGAGACGGTCACCGTGCTCACCCCGAGCGGCGGCCGCCATCTGTGGCTGACCGGTCCGCCGGACGTCGTCGTACCGAACTCCGCGAGCCGGCTCGCCCCCGGGATAGACGTGCGCGGCGCGGGCGGCTATCTGGTCGGCCCCGGCTCGGTCTCCGCCCACGGCGCGTACCGGCTGGCCCCCGGCACCGCCGACCTCTCACCCGCGCCGTGCCCCCGCACCCTGCTCCGGCTCGTCGCACCCCCCGCGCGCTCCCGGCACGCCACACGATCCCGCCCACCGCACGGCCAGGGCCTCGTCCAGTTCGTCCTGGCGGCACACGAGGGCCAGCGCAACACCCGTCTGTTCTGGGCAGCATGCCGGGCGTACGAGAACGGCATCGGGGAGGACCTCGCCGACGCCCTCACCGAAGCGGCGGTCCACGCGGGCCTGAGCGAACGCGAAGCCCGCGCGACGATCGCCTCGGCGGACCGGCTCACCACGGGCCGCGGCCGCTGAACGGGGGAGAGGGAAAGGGGAGACGGGGGCGCGGGGGTGCCTCACGAGGGGGGCATCCCCGCCGCCGTCCCACCCCGTCCCGGTGTGGCCCACGCCACACGAATGCCCATGCGTGACCGTCGGCGGTCCGGGCACCAGCCTGTCGAGGCCCCGTCGCGTATCCCCCGTCGCGACGGGGCCTCCCCCCTTGCCACCTGGGCCTTTAGGCGCGGCCGAGCTGACGGCCGACCGGCCGCCCGTTGTGTTTTAGGTAACAGTTTGACCCGCACACTTCAAGCCCCATAGGTTCTGCCCCTGGCTTGATCCATGAGGACAGGCCCACCACAGTCCTTTGGGGGGACGTAATGCACTGGTACCTGGACGTGCTCAAGAAGTACGCGGTGTTCAACGGGCGGGCCCGCCGCCAGGAATACTGGATGTTCATGCTGTTCAGCGTGATCACCAGCGCGGTGCTGTGGGTCCTCGACATGGTGATCGGCACGAGCCCCGTCATCGTCGCCATCTACTTCCTCGCCGTGTTCCTTCCGTCGCTGGGTGTCACCATCCGCCGCCTCCACGACACGGACCGCTCCGGCTGGTGGATCCTCATCTACTTCGTCCCGCTGGTGGGCTTCATCGTCCTTCTGGTGTTCCTCGTCCTCGAGGGCCAGCGCCACGACAACAGCTACGGCCCGGACCCGAAGCTGGTTCCGGCCACCTACTGATCCCGCACCACCGGCCGCCGGGAACCGCTCTTTCCCGGCCGGCCCCCGAGCGCCGTGCCCGACGAGTCCGTCGGCCACGGCGCTCGGCCGTTTCCGCCCCCTTCGGGTCGTTCCGCCCACCCCGCCGGACTTCTGGGTGCCGTTCCACTGGCAGGATCGCCTCATGACCGAATTCGGCTGGCGACGGGGACCCGACGATCCATTTCCGGAACAGATCCGCCGGGCGTGGCCGGCAACCGTGTCCGCGCTCCCCATAGGCACCCCTGTCACAGGTCAGGTCGTCGGCCGCCAACCGTTCGGCATCTTCATCCGCATTAACGGTTCTCCTCACGCGGTCGGCATGGCCGACGCCGGATCCATGCCGGTCGGCGGAACCCTGCCGGCACTGGGAGCCCAGGTCAGCGGCACGGTGGTCCGGCACACCGACAGCAGCTTCCAGGTGCGGATCCGGCTGAGCGAGTGGCTCGACGAGGACTGAACCGGGGCGGTGACTCGCCGGCAGCGGGGGCCGCAGTCGAACCTGCGCGCAGGAGACGGGCATGCCGGATCAGCAGTGACATGCGCGGTCACTACGCTGCGTCCATGTTCGAATACCATGGCTGGATCACCGTTCGGGAGAGCGCCGGCGCCGACGATGACGACCGCGAGGCCGATCGTCTGCGGGAGATCGTCGAGGGCGTCCAGAGCCGCATCCGGGAGATCAACAGCCCGTATCTCCTGGATCTGCGGTGGATGAACGGCGAGCCCTTGCTTCACCTGGGGGGCTTCTCCAACCACCGTGACAAGGAGATTCTCGGATTCTTCGCAGAGGTGGGTCGGCGGGCACCGGGGTCCTACGGCCTGCTGCACGTTCGGGACGACGAGCACGCCGGTCGCGACAACGAGGTCCTCGTCCTCAGGCTGGTGCGCGGCGAGGTGACCGAACACGCGGAGCCGTTGTTGTCACCCTGCATTCCGGTGCTGGAGGACCCGCTGTGACCATCGCCGAACGAGCCGGCCGGAGCCACGGATCAAAGGGGGCCGTACCCCCTCCGCACCCGATCGGGCGGGGAGCCGCTGGGAGATCGATGGTCGGAGGGCAGCGCCCAGCACAACGGCCTCTGACCGTATGACCTGGCCAAGGGCCGTTCATCTGCGGTGGGTGTGGGGGTCTGCATTTGATGCCGGTGGTCAGCCATGGGCCGGCGCCCTGGTAGGCGAGGTCGGCCAGGATGGGAACGCCTTGGCGTTCGCAGATCCGGATGATCCGGTGGGTGCGGGCCGCGGTCAGATCGTGGGTGCGGCCCGGCAGGGCGGGCGAGAGCCACAGCAACTGGCCGCCGGGGTCGGTGACGACCTGCACGGTGACGCCGTGGCGCCGGTGTTTGTGGGAGTGGTCGGCCCGGCCGTCGCCGACCCGGTCGCACTCGGCGAGGGTGCCGTCGAGCAGGACGAACTCGGGTTCGTGCTCGCGCAGCGTCTTCAGCAGGCGGTGCCCGTTCGGCGAGCAGGTCGACGACCGCGCTGGTGCAAGCATGCGGTGGACTCGCTGATCCCGAACCCGGCGGCGAACTTCGCGAGAGTGGTGTGCTCGCGCAGGTACACCAGTGCCACCATCGCGCGTTGGGACGGACGGAGCTTGCAGCGCCGGCCGCCCTCACGGGTGATGATCAGCATGGTGACCCACTCCACGAGTGCATGCGGCAGGTCGAGTGCGGCAGGATGGATGACCAACGAGGCCTCCGAGCAACGTGATTGAGACGTCAGACATCTCGATCAGCAGCCCGGGGGCCTCGCTCGTTGCATTCCCGGCGCATCACCCAATCGGTGGCCAACTCGAAGAAGCTCATTGATGCCATCACCCAACTGCGCGAATCCTGGGCACGGGTGCGCACCATCGACGCCGACATCTGCTCGCTCAAGGCCGACCGCCGGCAGGTGAACAAGTACATCAAGGAGAAGTCCGAGCCGCTCAAGGCCAACCAGACTCTGCTCGGTGATCTCAGCACTGAGTTCAGCCGACTGCTCACCAGCTGGAACCTGCCTGGGTCGACACGGCCGTCATCGACCACGACACCTACCTGCCGGTGGTCAACGGACGGCCCTTCGAGACCCTGCAGGCTCCGTGGATCATCCCGGCCCTGATCAGGTCACTCGCATGGAAAATCAATCGGATGGCTAGAAGTCTTACCTCGATCCTCCTTAGAGCTCGTAACACGATCATGATCGTGCCTTCTTGAGGCGTCTGAAGATGAAAGCGTCGTGGACTTCGGTGCGGCGTTCCCAGCGGACGGCGAGGCGTTTGGAAGTGGTGGAGCAGGGCGAAGGTCTGCTCCACGACGTAGCGGTGTTTGCCCAGGCCCTTGATGTTCCGGTGGCCCTTGCGTGAGATGACAGGCATGATCCCGCGCTTGCGCAGTGCGCCTCGGTTGGGGTTGGAGTCGTAGCCCCCTTGTCGCCGAGCAGAGCTTCGGGTCGTCTGCGGGGTCGTCCGGGGCGGTCTGCAACGGGTGGGATGCCGTCGACCAGGGCGAAGGTCTGGGTGACGACGGACCGGTGTCGGATCCCCCTTTTTTGCGCGGACGTGAGAACCGTCCACGCACGCCCGTAACCAGTCGAGTTCGCCGGCCGCGTTCAGCTTTGCGAGCAGGATCCGGTGCAGCCGGTCGAAGGCTCCTGCCCGCTGCCACCGGTCGAGTCGGCGCCAGCAGGTCGGTCCTGAGCCGAACCCCAGCTCCAACGGCAGGAGTTGCCAGGCTATGTCGTTGCAGAGGACGAACAGGATGCCCTGCAGGCAGAGCCGGTCCGACACCGGACGAGGCCCCGGCGTCCGCTCCCGCCACGGTGGAAGCAACGGATCGATCAGCGCCTACAACTCGTCGTCCACAATCCACGGTCGAGTACTCACACCCTCACGAACGGCCGAATCGTCACACCGGTCACGGCCAATCAGGACGTTTCAGCAAGATCGTGTTACGAGCTCTTAGGGATGTCTCCCAACTCACGTTGGACGCGGCTCGCAGCGTCAAGTGCGGTGCATGGCAAGGCGAAGGAGCCTCCGCATACTCGATGTATGCGGAGGCTCCGAAAGTGGGGCGAGGCGCCATCGCTGTCGCCAAGCGCCCACCAGGGGCTACAGGGGGCAGCGCAAGGGCCGACGGATCAGGTGCCAGCGACTCGCATGCGTCCGTGCAGCGCTCGATGCACGGGTGGAGTAAGAACCCCACCTACTACGAAACCGACTATGACACCCTTACTCCCCGCCGCGACAATCCCAATAACGGCACACAGGGCCAGGCCGATGAGAATCAGGCCCAGGATCTTGATCTTGGGATCCTTCCGGTCCAGCCATTTAACCGTCGAGAAGGCGGTGAGATACACCGTGGAGCCGAAAGCGGCCGACGCCAGAACGGTGAGAATATCCATTCTGCAACCTTTCAAATTCGGAAAGCCGAGTTCTTTCTCTTCGGCCACCAGAGTCAGCCGCGTTCCCATTCCGGGTCGGTCGGGGCTGCCGGTTCTTACTTGCAGTATCCGTCGCCGGCCTTGCCACTGTAAAGGCCGCTTCCATTTACGGCCGCCGCAGGCGAAAGGAGTGCCAGTGAGGGGTTGACCTTGAACTTGATGCACTTGCCAACGGCAGCTGCACCGGCTGCGATGGTCGCGAGGCTTCGGCCGCCCACCTTCGCGGCGGGGTTCGGCAGCCACGACACCGTGGTGCCCCCGACAGCGAGGAGCTTGGTCTCCTTCTTGTTGAAGTACACCGTGCCGGTGATGATGCCCCAGGTGTAGTGAGGGTCAGCCACCACGGGGTAGGCGGTGTCGGGGCCGGCCTCGACCGTCTGAACGAGAGTGTTGCCGTCGAGGCTGTAGCTTGTGGGGACGGCGTCGCCGTTTGCATCCTTCGCCCAGGGGGCGTCGATGTGGCCACGAGGGACGAGGCCCGCACCGCCGGCCGAGGTCACGATGTCGTAGCCGCCGTTTCCATCGGCCACGAGGCTGGCGCCATCGGGAAGACCGAGGTCGAAGCGCTGCGTGCTGGAGGCGGCAGCGTTCTTGAGGGTGACCAACGCGCGGGCGCCACCGTCGACGGTGGCCTGGGCGGCGAGGTCGATATGTGCTGCCGCGTTGGGGTAAACGGTGGTGCCGGCAGCCGAAGTGACACCCGCGGCGTCGACCGCTGCGGGCAGGGCCATCGTGACAGCGGAGCCGTCGGAAGCCGCCACGCTCACCGGCTTCTCGGCGCTGGTCGGGGTGGAAACGGTTACGGAACCGCGCTCGGTTGCCATCACCGCGCCCTGAGTACCGGCACCGGCGATGTCGGTGGTGCCGGTGGCTTTCTGGACAGCGGCCACAGCTTGGTCGGCGGCCGTACCGTCGGTGGTGCCTCCGGCGGCAAACGCCGGGATGGCCGTACCGGCTATCAGCGCAGTGGTCAGCAGCGCTGCATGAACCGTATTCTTGGTCTTCACTTGGGTAATCCCCGTTCAACAGAGTTCCGCGTTCGCTGGAACAAAGAGAACACTAGTGATCTTCACAAGAAGGTCAATAAATTTGAGCAACTGCTGAGGTCTACACTTTGCGCTGGATGGCGTGCACACGGGCCGTGTCAGCTAACTGCTTCCCCGGGGCGCTCCATGATGATCGTTCCCCCGTCATGGAGCACGCGCGCAACTACGCACTAGAGAACCGGTTGCTGTAGCACTTCCACCAGGTCCGCAAGCGACCGCGACCGCCTCCCACTTCGAGGGCGCACGGGGCGCGGTCGGACGAGACTGGCTGGGACTACTAGCGGACGATGTGTGAACTGCGGACCCATCAGTGCAGGTGACAAAGGTACCGGTCCAAGGACGGACGCCCGCTCAAGCCGCTTCGGGACGAAGCAGTCCTCAGGCCGTTCAAGGTCGACGGAAGTCGGTCGACAAAGCCAGAAGCCCATGGCATCTGATCTGGTCAGAGCCGTGGGCCTCTCTTGCTGTGCTGCTCGGCGGGACCGTACATCAATAGGCGGACTCACTCGGATCGCTCGTTGCCCGGAGGCGACCGCGGCTCGTTGCGACCCGAAGGATGTCCCGCAGAGCCCCGGTCAGCTCTTTGACCAGGCACCGCATCTCGTCAAGAGACGTGTCCTGGTTGTCGAGGCCTTCTGAGGCCTCTTCCAACAGTTCGCTTGCCGTGCCGAGTTGGACCGCCTCGATGCCGTCCGGGTCGTCGGTGCTCAGGTAGCAGGGCTTGTCCCCCGGGCCCGACCACGGGAGGAGCCGAAGTTCGTTCGGTGTTCTCATCCTTGGGTTTGCCTCTCGTTGAGCACGTGGTGGGCGGTGAAGACGGCGTCGACTCGGTCTCCCGGAAAGGCCAGGAGCGCGGATTCAACGACGCGACCGGTAGCGTCGGTGGCGATGCGCGTGATCGCGAGAACGGCCATGTTGTTTCCGATCCGGAGGGCCGACGCTTCGTCTGGGGTGGGAGAGCGGGCGCAGACCGTCTCTCGGACGGTCGTCGGCGACGGGCCGAGGACGGCGAATCTCGTGACTGCCTCCCGGCACACGGAGTCGTCGTCGAGGACTCCGGCCGGGGCCAGGTCGCGCGGGATGTAGATGCGGGCCAAGCCGTGGGGCGCCCCTTGTTCAAGGCTGAGGCAGGTGTACTCCGCGAGTGGGCTGCCCGTTGGCACGTCGTCAGGTGCACGGAGGCCGGAACCGTGGTGTTGCGAACCGTGATGCGCAACGTTGGCTCAGCTGCGGTCCAGGGGTCCAGGGTGCCCCAGCCGCCGACGTACATGATCTTGCGGCGGGGGCGACAAAAGTAGTTCCCCTTGCCGTGGATCTTCTCTACGAGTCCTTCGCCCTGGAACACGGCGAGAGCGCGTCGCAGGGTCACCGTGCTGACCCTGTACCGGGTGGCAAGACCGGCTTCGGACGGGAGGCGTTCGCCAGGCTTGATGCTGCCCGTCGTGATCTGGTGGCGTAGGTCGTCAGCGATGTCGTGATGGCGTCGGGGCACAGAGCCGGTCACCGCCTTCTCAGCAGTCGCAGGGCGATGAGCCGGGTACGCGCGTGTATGGCCAGCAGCTCCCCCGACTCGAAGACCAGTTGCTTGGCCCCCTGAGGGAGCTGCAAGAGGTCTCTCACTCGGCAGGCCTGACCGCCGAGTTGGGAACCGTACGCCGTCACTAGCGGCACTCTCGTCGTTCTCCCTGAAGGAGGACCACACGCAGGGGCTGGGGTCGTGAACCGCATGGCCGCGATCGGAGTCGCCGTCAGCCACGCGGTGGAACAGCCCGAGCCGCGGCACGCGACCGCTAAGGAAGCATCGCTACTCGGCATCCAGAAAGCCGCACTCGTGACGCACAGCCGGCGGACGTACTACTGCGACCAGGGCCGTCCCGTGGAGACAGCGGACATTGTGGTGCCCGCAGCGCCCTGCGAGATCGTCTACGAGATCCCGATCAGCCGCTGACGACCTGACCCCGGCAGCTCCAAAGCCCCCCGCCCGCGTGCCCCTTCCGTGCCCGACAGAGCGGGAAACCAGGGGGAACAACGGTGCCCGGCGGGAACGGGCATGGCAAAGGCCCCCGACCATACGTACTGGCCAGGGGCCTCTCGCATGCGGTGGGTGTGGGATTTGAACCCACGGTGACATCGCTGCCACGACGGTTTTCAAGACCGTTCCCTTAGGCCGCTCGGGCAACCCACCCACGCCCCGCTTCACCTGCCGCGGAACGGCCTACAGAGTACCGGGCCGACGCAGCGCGTCGCAGCACGCTTTCGATCACCGCCCCGGTGGCCACCGCTCGGCGAGAGCAGCCTTGTGACCACCGCACGCCCACTGCCCTCTGACCGGCGGGGACGGGCGACGCCCGTCCCCGTGGCTCAGCTGTCGCCCTGGCGTTCACCGAGTACCACGTCGACCGTCTGTTCCTTGCCGCCGCGCTCGTACGTCAGCTTCACCTTGTCGCCCGGCTTGTGATTCCAGATCTCGCTGATCAGTGTCGGGCCGCTGTCGATCGGCTTGCCGTTGAACTTGGTGATCACGTCGCCCGACTTCAGACCGGCCTTCGCCGCCGGGCCCTCCGCGGTCACCGCCGCGGTACCGCCCGCGCCCTCCGTCGCGATTTTGGCTCCCGACGCCTTGCCCGACATGTCGACCGTCGCGCCGATGACCGGGTAGACCGGCTTGCCCGTCTTGATCAGCTGTTCCGCGACGTTCTTCGCCTGGTTGATCGGGATGGCGAAGCCGAGTCCGATCGAGCCCGCCTGGGACTGGCCGAGGCCGCTGCCCGCCGACTGGATCGCCGAGTTGATACCGATCACCGCGCCGCGTGCGTCGAGCAGCGGGCCGCCGGAGTTGCCCGGGTTGATCGATGCGTCCGTCTGGAGGGCGCTCATGTACGAGTTCTTGCCGCTGGAGCCGTCGCCGGAGGCCACCGGGCGGTTCTTGGCGCTGATGATGCCGGTGGTGACCGTGTTCGACAGGCCGAAGGGCGCGCCGATCGCGATCGTCGAGTCGCCCACGGCGACCTTCTGGGAATCGCCCAGGGCCAGCGGGTTCAGACCCGACGGCGCGTTCTTGAGCTTGATCACGGCCACGTCGTAGCCCTCGGCCCGGCCGACGACCTCCGCGTCGTACTTCTTGCCGTTGGAGAAGATGACGGAGAGCGTGCCCCCGTCCGCCGCCGTCGCGACCACGTGGTTGTTGGTGAGGATGTGGCCTTCCTTGTCGTAGACGAAGCCGGTGCCCGTGCCGGCCTCGCTCTCGCCCGTGCCGTCGGCACCGCTGCCGCCGGCCTTCGCCTCGATCGTGACCACGCTCGGCAGCGCCTTCGCCGCGACGGCCGCGACCGTGCCCGGCTCGCGCTGGATCTCCCTCGGGGTGTCCGCGGCGGAGACCGTCGTGGAGTTGATGCCGTCGTCGTTGCGCTCGGCCGCCCAGTAGCCGATGCCACCGCCGACGCCGCCCGCGACGAGGGCGGCGACGAGGACCGCCGCGGCCAGTCCGCCGGATCGTTTCCGCTTCGGCCCTTCGCCCGCATGCACCGGAGCGCCCCAGACCGGGCCGTCGCCGCCGGGGCCGTGGGGCCCGCCGGGGCCGTGAGAGCCATGGGGGCCGTGGGCGCCGCCGCCGTAGGAGGGCAGGCTGGGCGGGGGCGGCGGCCAGCCGGTGCCGGGCTGCTGCGATCCGGCCGGCGCCGCGGCTCCCACGGGATGCGGCAGCGGCGCGGTGGCGTGCTCGGGCTGGGGGGAGTGCCCGGGACGCTCACCCGCAGCCGCTGCCGGCTCGGTGGGACGAGTCCCGTCGTGGCGGGGCGGCTCGGGATACGCGGCGTGCGTGCGCTCGGCTCCGGAGGGTCCCGAAAACTCGGGAGGGCCTGCGGGCACGGGGGGTACCGACGGGGCGGCCGGCCGCGCAGTGCCCTCGTTGCCCTCGTTCTCGGTGCTCACAGCTCTCTCCTCAGGTTCCACGTCGTGCGTCGTCGTGCTTCGTCCGGGTGCCTGGCGGCGGTTCGTACTCCGGCCCTGGTCGGGCGGCGGTGGCGGGCGGCGTTCGGCGCTGTCTCGGCGGGGACCGGTCAGCAACTGTCCGACGCAAGCTTTTCCCACAGCCCGTCAGGCCACTGTAAGCAGGACCTGTGTGTATTCCCGCAATCCTTTACTTCCGACAATCAGGACGCATCCCCAGAGCGCCGGACGGATCCGTCGCCGGGCCGCCCACCGGCCCGGGATCGGCCCCCTGCGCACGCCTTCCCCGTCTCGGTGACACCATGACGCGGTGACCCAAGCACGGCAGCACAACATCCAGGTCGTTGCCCACCGAGGCGCGTCGGAAGACGCCCCGGAACACACCCTCGCCGCGTACATGAAGGCGATCGACGACGGTGCGGACGCCCTCGAATGCGATGTACGCCTCAGCGCCGACGGGCATCTGGTGTGTGTCCACGACCGCCGGGTCAACCGGACGTCGAACGGCCGCGGCGCCGTTTCCGCCCTGGAACTCGCCGACCTCGGCGCGCTGGACTTCGGGACCTGGAAGGGCCGCGAGGACTCCGCCGAGAGCCCGGACTGGGGTGACCCCTCCCTCACCTCGGTGCTCACCCTGGAACGGCTGCTGGAGCTGGTCGCCGACTCGGGACGCCGTGTCGAGCTGGCCATCGAGACCAAGCACCCCACCCGCTGGGCAGGGCAGGTGGAGGACCGGCTGCTCCAGCTCCTCGGCCGCTTCGGCCTCGCCGACCCGCCGACACCCGCGGACTCTCCCGTACGCATCATGAGCTTCTCGGCCCGCTCGCTGCACCGGGTCTCGGCGGCCGCGCCGCGCATCCCGACCGTGTATCTGCTGCAGTTCGTCAGCCCGCGGCTGCGCGACGGACGACTGCCCTCCGGCGCCCGGATCGCGGGACCGGGGATACGGATCGTCCGCAACCAGCCCGGCTACATCGCCCGGCTCCACCGGGCCGGCCAGCGCGTCCATGTGTGGACGGTCAACGAACCCGAGGACGTCGAGCTCTGCGTCCGGCTGGGTGTCGAGGCGATCATCACCAACCGGCCGCGGCAGGTGCTGTCCCAGCTGGGCCGTCTGTAACACCCCTTACAGGGAGTGCACCGGCGCGTTCGGTTCGTATTCGATCGTTACGAGTGCGTCACTGGCCCGCCCTTGGCCGGTTTCCGGTCCAGTCCATTGGGGCATTCACACCGTGGCGTGGGGCAAAGGAGGTCTCGGGGGTGGCGTTTGTGGTGGCACAGGAGGTGCCCACGTCGTCGAGCATGGCCGTTCCCCATGGTCCTGCGGGCGTGGGGGCAGCACGACACCGTATGCAGGAACAGCTGCGCCGCAGCGGGGTGTCGGAATCGGTCGTCGACGATGCAGTTCTGATTCTGTCCGAGCTTCTCAGCAATGCCTGCCGGCACGGCAGACCGCTGGGGCGTACCGAGATCGGCGACGGGGACATCCGCGCCGAGTGGCGCGTCGACCGGGCGGGCCGGCTGACGGTCGAGGTGACGGACGGCGGCGGTCCCACGCGGCCGGTCCCGTCCACACCGTCGGTGACCGCACGCGGCGGCCGCGGACTCAACATCATCACCGCGCTCGCCCAGGAGTGGGGTGTCCGCGACAGCGCGGGCGGCGAGGTCACCGTGTGGGTGATCGTGACGGAAGGGCACCGCCGCGAGGATTTTGCTACGCGCGTCGCAGGCCCGGGCTTCGACTTCGCCGAGGCGTACGACGACCTCGACTGACCCCCGGCGGAGCGGGCACGACGGCGCCGGGCCGAAGGGGTACGACCACCCCTCGCCGAGACGGGCAGGGACCGGGTGGCACGAACGGAACGCTCCCGGCCGGCCTCGTGGCGACGACAGCACGACCGATGTCCCCGGCGACCCGGACACGACCGACGCTCCCGACGAAGTGAGCACGGCCGAGGCGAGTGTGCGGCGCTGTGCCACCGTGAGGGCGGCGGACGGCTAGGCTCGCGCCCACACACAGCACCGCCGCAATCGGGAGAAGCCGCACCATGGCCAAGAAGCGCCCCCAGACCAAGGCGTCGAAGCCTCCGCACACGGACCGGGGCCGCGCCGCAGGCGCCAATGAACCCGTACCGGTGGTCGGGGCGCGTGAGCCCTGCCCCTGCGGTTCGGGCCGCCGCTACAAGGCGTGTCACGGCCGCGCGGCCTCGCACGCCGTGACCGAGCTGGTCCAGCGTCCGTTCGAGGGCCTCGCCGGAGAATGCGACTGGGTCGCCCTGCGCGAACTGGTGCCCGCCGCGACGGTCGAGCTGACGCTGAAGGACGGACTGCCCGACGGGGTCCCGTCCGTGACGCTCGCGACCGTCCTGCCGATGGCCTGGCCGGCGCTGCGCCGCGACGACGGCTCGGTCCTGCTCGGCCTGCAGAACGACACGTCCTCGGGCGACCTGAGCCGCGACCTCGCCGACACCCTGAACCGCGCGCTCACCTCGCAGCCGGGCAATCCGGTCGCCGGTGAGCGGGTTTCCGGTGACGGTCCGCGACTTCAGGACCTCCTCGACCCGGACGCCGCGTTCGCGCCGGTCGTCCATTCCGGTTTCGAGTTCTGGATCCCGGACTCGGCGGAGAACGCCACGCCCGAGGTGTCCGCGTCCCTGGAGCGCGCGAACGCCGCGGCGATCCCCACCGTGCGCCTGACGGAAGTCGACTCCGCCTACTGGTGCGAGACGCCGGACAAGAACCATCTGCGCTGGGTCATGCCGCACCCGGAGGAGAAGCTGCTGGACGCGCTGGCCCGGCTGCACGCCTCCGGTGCCACCTCGCTCGGCGAGGGGACCCGTCTGGTCGGCTCGTTCCGGGCCCATGGCCTGATGGTCCCCGTCTGGGACCTGCCGACCGGGATGGGCGCCGAGGAGTGCGAGAAGCCGGCGGCCGAGTTCGCCGAGCGGCTGTCCGAGGCGCTGGCCTCCGACGCTCCGCTTTCCCCCGAGGAGCGCCGCGCCCGCGGCGGTCTCACCAACCGCCAGGTGACCCTCAGCTGACATCTTTCCGGCCGTGAGAAGAGACTGGTGACTCCGGTCACAACTCTCGCCGGGGGCAGCCGAATCGATGTCCGAATACCCGAGATCGAATTTGCGAACCGCCGATCTCTTGTTACCGTTCTAGAAGCCCGGTCGCTGGTGCATCCCCCGTCGCCAGCGACCGGGCGCTTCCATTTCCGCGGAGCGGTCCGTTCCGCGTGGACGCGTCAACTTCCCCCGCTGTCATGGGAGTTGCTCCCGGACCTCAGCAGCAGTGGCGCATCGTCCGAATCCTCGACAGGCGCGAACTCCGCAACTGCCGAATAATCCCCGGATCCGCCCCGAGAAGGCTCCCGCGGTGTCTCACAAACACCCGGTTCGTCACCCGCTTCGACCGCACAGTTGGTCTGCAAAGTGCGCCCGCCGGGTCCCATCAGAGTGAGTACGGAACGCAATTCCTCACCTGTTGCATTCCGGTAGTACGTACGCGCCCAGGCATCACCGTCCTGCGTCAGCACACAGGTCTGCGCCTCGACCCCGCCGGGCGATGTCACCTCCGGTCCGCAGCGTGCCGCGGAGGCGGGCAACACCGCCGAGCCGGCCGCGGCGGGCGGTTCGGTGGGGTCTGTTTCGGCCGTCTGCGGATCCGGTCGCGTACTTGACTTCGCGTCGACGACGGGTCCCCGCGCGGCAGGCGCGTCCGGCCACAGCAGTCCGTCGGCCGGCCCGGCGACGGCGGCCAGCGGCAACAGCGCGGCGACCACCACGACCGAGGCGATCCCGATCATGCGGAGATTCATGGCGCCCACCTGCCGACCGAGCGGAATTCCTGACGGTGGGCCGACGATATCCGCGGAATACGGGCGCGCAGTGCGCCGCGCGCCCGATTCCCCGACAACTCGGGCCGGCTCCAACCCTTACGAGTGACGGAGCCGGCCCGAAGAAGCGCCTGTTCAGTAGGACAGCCGACTGCCGCCGTCCGGCGCGCTGGTGCTCGCCTCGACCAGCGCGTCCACCACCGCCTCCACATCCGGCAGCCATGGCGCGGCGGAACCGGGCAGCGGAGCCCGCTCCCAGCGCACCTGGCCGGTTCCCGCCTCCGCCGGAGGCAGCACCAGATATCCGCCCTCGCCGTGGAAGCGCAGCGAACTCGGCACGCAGTCCTTGACGAAGAGCAGTTCCCCGAGCTGTTCGAGGGTGTAGGGGGCCACGAGGAGCGACCACCGGGTGGGCGTCGCGACCACGGGGCCCAGCCGCATGTCCATGCGGTCGAGCGCCGAGAGCGCACGCGCCCCGGCCACCGCGGGCAGGCTCACCGCGCACGGCGCCCGTCCTCCGGTGGCCAGCACGATCGGAGCGGTCGGCCGGTTGGCCCACCACCAGCGCACCATCTGCTCGTCGTCCGTCGCCGCGAGAATGCCGGGGTCGAAGGGGTGCGCGCCGGGTACGACGCACTCGGGGTCCGGGCAGGCGCAACCGCGCCCGCGGTCACCGCGGCTTCCGGCCGCCTTCAGTCCCACACCGGGGAGGACGGGCCATTGCCACGCGGCGGCGTAGGTGAGCGCCGCTTGAAGCTGTACTGGCCCCCTCTTACGCCGGAACAGGAGCCTGCGTCGCCTTCCGAGGATCTCGCGCATGAGCGCTCGTTCCTTTCCGTTGAACGCCGAGGTCCACATCACAACATGTGTGCAGCTCTTCACTGTGCGTACAAGTCGGCGCATCACCGCCCCTTGCCAAAGGCATGGGCGACTCCCCGCTTCGTCTGCGGCAGGATCGCCGCTCGGGGGCCGAACGTGGGCTGTATCCATTAAACGCATGGCGAGGGGTGGCGCGCGCGTGGCGCTTGCCGTCCCGTCAAAACTTTTCCCCGCCACCCGGGGATGCGGCGCGGCCCACGGCTGTTAGGACGCCCGGGCCCGTCGCCAGGTTCCGGGGCGGTGCCAACTGCCCCTGGCCGTCACCGTTTACGTACCCATCACGTTTGGTATGACGCGTCCCTCTGGGGCCTGGGCCCTGGAGGGATCCACTGCCGAACGCCCTCAGTCGACCTCAATTCGCCGCCACGGGGTGCATTTTTCGGCCAAGTTCATGGTCACCTAGACACCACCAATCCCACTGGTCCAATGCTGGACATCCCCTTCCTTGTGCGTGTACATGTGGATGCATTGATAGCGGCGCAGAATGACATGGGGGTTTGCGATGCTATTGAGCGAAACGCACCAGTCGGAAAGCCGGCTGCCATGAGCGCCCCTCACCTGCCGAAAGTGGCTGGAATCGACTCGGCAGTCCCCAACCCCACGCACACTGCCCACTCGCTGCCCTCCCTGCCCACCCCTCCCGGCGCGGTGCTCCAGGACCGGCTGGCCGGATGGGTCTCCGATCTCACGACCCTGCACGAGCTCACCGAACGCCTGGCCCGGACCGGCACGCTGGACACAGCACTCCACGAACTGCTGCGCGCCGGCGCCGCCCTCGTCGGAGCGCGCCGGGGCATGGTCGTCCTCGAACCGGTGGCGGACCCCCAGCGCGCCGACTGCTTCGACGCGGACCACGGCCCCGCGTTCACCAAGGGCCTCGGGCTCAGCCACGCCGAACTCGGGCACATCGAGACCGTCCCGCGCCTCGCGACCGCGTACGGCCGCATCCTGGACGGCCGCCGCCCCGGTGGACTGCCGGGACCGGCGACCTCCCCGGAGGCCGTCGCCCAGCCCGATCTACTCGCCGACGAATCGCTCGACCCCCTGCACCGCGACGTCGTGGTCCGCCTCGGCTACGCCGCCAGTTACACCCAGCCCCTCGCCTCCGAGGCCGCGGGCACCCTGGGCGCGGCCGTCTGGATGTACGACGAACCCGCCACCCCTGTGGAGCGTCAGCGTCATCTCGTCGGCCTCTACATGCGCTACGCCACCGAACACCTGGCACGCCTGCTGGAACTGGAGCACGCGCGGGAGACCGTGGCCACCGTCGCCGAGGAACTGCTGCCGAGCAGGCTGCCCCGGGTGCCCGGGGTCCAACTCGCCGCACGCCACCGCACGGGTCCGCAGGGCGGGGGCGACTGGTACGACGCGCTGCCGCTGCCGGAGGGCGCCCTGGGCCTCGCCGTCGGATCGGTCAGCGGATCCGGCCCGAGCGCGCTCGCCGCGATGGGCCGGCTGCGCGCCTCCTTGCGGGCGTACGCGGTGATGGAGGGCGAGGACCCGGTCGCCGTCCTGTCCGATCTCGAACTGCTGCTGCGGCTGACCGAACCCGCCCGAACCGCCACGGCGCTGTTCGCCTACGCCGAACCTGCGGTCGGCAAGATCGTGCTCGCCGGGGCGGGGCACACACCGCCGTTGCTCATCAGCGAGCACCGCACCGAGTTCGTCGAGACCTCCCTGTCCGCACCGCTGGGCATGCTCGCGTGCTGGGAGGCACCGAGCGTCGAGATCTCGCCCGAGCCGGGAGAAACGGTGCTCCTCTACACCGACGGACTGCTGCGGCGGACCGGTGACCCGATGGACCGGGCGTTCGCACGGCTCCACGCGGCCGCCGCGAGCGTGCCCCGGACGGCCCGCCAGGACCCGGCCGCCATCGCCGACCATGTGCTGCGGACAGTGCTCCCGGACGGTCTCGACCGGGACGGGACGGGAGAGGACGTCGTCCTGCTGGCCGCCCGCTTCGACTGATTCCTCACACGTTGTCCACAGGGCGACAGGGCGTCTTCCCCTCGCACATACGATGGACAGCGGTCCAGTGTCGTATCGAGGAGGCAGACGTGGCCGAGGAGCTCATCCCGGCGGATTCCGACGAGGCCGCTGCGGCAGCGGGCGCGGAAGAAGAAGAGCAGCCGATCAAGCAGCGCAAGAACGGCCTGTACCCGGGCGTGTCCGACGAGCTCGCGGAGAACATGACGAGCGGCTGGGCGGACACCGAGTTGCGCGATCTCGAGCCCATCGCACAGGCGGCGCACACCGCCGACCGCCGTGCGGCGCTCTCGGCGCGCTTTCCCGGTGAGCGTCTGGTGATCCCCTCCGGGAATCTGAAGACCCGCTCCAATGACACCGAGTACGCGTTCCGCGCGTCCACGGAGTACGCCTACCTCACCGGTGACCAGAGTGAGGACGGCGTCCTCGTCCTGGAGCCGCAGGGCGGCGGCCACCGTGCCACGGTCTATCTGCTGCCCCGGTCCGACCGGGAGAACGGCGAGTTCTGGCTGTCCGGCCAGGGTGAGCTGTGGGTCGGCCGCAGGCACTCGCTCGCCGAGGCCGAACAGCTGCTGGGCATCCCCGCCAAGGACGTGCGCGAACTGCCCGAGAAGCTGCGCGAGGCGACCGGTCCGGTCCGCGTCGTCCGCGGGCACGACGCGGCCATCGAGGCCGCGCTGACCGACAAGGTCACCGCCGAGCGCGACGAGGAGCTGCGGGTCAACCTCTCCGAGGCGCGCGCCGTCAAGGACGCGTTCGAGATCGGCGAGCTCCAGAAGGCGTGCGACTCCACCGCTCGCGGTTTCGAGGACGTCGTCAAGGTCCTCGACAAGGCCGAGGCCACCAGCGAGCGCTACGTCGAGGGCACGTTCTTCCTGCGCGCCCGCGTCGAGGGCAACGACGTCGGCTACGGCTCGATCTGCGCCGCCGGACCTCACGCGACCACCCTGCACTGGGTGCGCAACGACGGCCCGGTCCGCTCCGGCGACCTGCTGCTGCTGGACGCCGGCGTGGAGACCCACACCCTCTACACCGCGGACGTCACCCGCACGCTGCCGATCAACGGCCGTTACAGCGCGTTGCAGCGCACCATCTACGACGCGGTGTACGACGCCCAGGAGGCCGGTATCGCGGCCGTCAGGCCGGGCGCCAAGTACCGCGACTTCCACGACGCCGCGCAGCGCGTGCTCACCGAGCGGCTCGTCGAGTGGGGTCTGGTCGAGGGCCCCGTGGAGCGGGTGCTTGAGCTGGGTCTTCAGCGCCGCTGGACGCTCCACGGCACCGGCCACATGCTCGGCATGGACGTCCACGACTGCGCCGCCGCGCGCACCGAGGCGTACGTCGACGGGACGCTGGAGCCGGGCATGTGCCTGACGGTGGAGCCCGGGCTCTACTTCCAGGCGGACGACCTGACCGTGCCGGAGGAGTACCGCGGCATCGGCGTCCGGATCGAGGACGACATCCTGGTCACCGAGGACGGCAACAGGAATCTGTCGGCGGCGCTCCCGCGCCGGGCCGACGAGGTCGAGGCCTGGATGGCGGCGCTCAAGCAGGGCTGAGTCAGTACGCCGAGTCGGGCCGGGCACCTCGGGCCGGGCCGACTCGGGATCGGGAGGGCGTGGCTGCCCCGGGTCTTGGCGGACGGATCCTCGGACGAGGACGTCTCACGAGACCTTGAGCAGCGCGTCCTCCCGCCATTTGAGGACCTTGTCGAAGCTGACCACCGCTCCCCGGCCCGGCCGGTTGCCGAAGTGGACGTGGTCGGCGAGCTGCTCGATGAGACAGAGCCCCCGGCCGCTCTCGGCGGAGGCCGGAGCCTGCGGCAGGGCGTGGGCGCAGCCCGCGGCGTAGACAGGGAATCCAGGGCCGGAGTCGGACACTTCGATACGGCACGTCTCGCCGTCCAGATAGGCCGTGACGCAGTAGTCCGCCGAGGATTCACCGTGGAACTTGTCGCCGCCGTGCTCGACGGCGTTCGCACAGGCCTCACTGAGCGCGACCGAGAGGTCGAACGAGATGTCGGGGTCGACGCCCGCGGTCTCCATCGTGCCGAGCAGCAGGCGCCGGGCGAGCGGAATGCTCGCGGCTTCGCGCCGCAAGTGGAGTGACCACCAGATGCTCATGCTCCAGCCTCCTGGCTGCGGCTCGACATACCGATACGTATTGCCCCAAGACACGCTCGGTAAGCACATAGTTGACGTGATTGCGCTCATTCGGCCGACGCGCGCCACCAGGGCGGCGGTGTATACCGCCAAAGCGGATCTTCCGGACCTGCCGTACGGGGCCTGTTGACGCAGTGCGATGATGACCCGGCCATGTCGTCCCCACCCGTTGCACGTGCCGGAGCCGGTCTGCGGCTGCTGAGGGCCGCGGTGTTCACCGCGGTCTGTGTCGTGCTGTCCGGGACGGGGCATGCGATCGCCGCCTGTGAAGGCGTGGCGGCGTGGTCGCTCGCGGTGGGCTTCCTGGCCATGTTCGCGCTGGTCCTGCCCCTTGCGGGCCGGGTGCGCTCACTGCCGTCGATCGCCGTGGCCCTGAGCGTCGGACAGCTCGCCCTGCACGCCCTGTTCGGTCTGGGGCAGCATCAGCTGCGACTCGCGCCGGCTGCGGACGACGCTCTGATCCGTACGGCGGCGAAGCTGGTCTGCGGGGCGGGCGCCTCGTCCCTGAGTCCCGCGGACGCGCACCGGATCGTCACCGCGGCGGGTGTCACCCCGCCGGGGCACGGCACGCACGCCTCTGTGACGCACTCCACAGTGCCGCAGGCGGAGCTGTGGCCTTCGCTTCCGATGCTGCTGGGGCACCTGCTGGCGGCTCTCATGACCGGATGGCTGCTGCGCCGCGGAGACCTGGCGCTGGCCCGGCTGATCCGGCTGTCGGCCGACTCCGCCCAGGACGTGGCCGAGGCCGCCTGGCTGCGGCCGCTGCGCGCCGCGCTCGCTCTCGTACGGGCGCTGCGCGGCGGGCTCGTACGAACCCCTCTGCCCGGTGCGTGCGCCGTCGCGGCGTCGGCCGGTCCTCCCCCGACGGCAGCGGGAGAGGCACTCCAGCACACGGTGATCAGGCGCGGGCCGCCCGCCCGCTTCGAACTCGCAGCCTGACGCGGCCCACTCGACGGGAGTGGTGCCGTGGTGCCCGCGCATCCTCCCGCGCCCGGCACACATCACCTCTCCTCACCAGTGGAGTGTCCAAAGCCATGAACCTTTCCCGTATCGCCGTCGTGTCCGGTGTCGCCGCCTCCTCCGTGCTGCTGCTGTCCGGTACCGCCTTCGCGCACGTCAGCGTCCAGCCGCAGGGTGAGGCCGCCAAGGGCGGCTACGCCACGGTCAACTTCAAGGTCCCCAACGAGCGCGACGACGCCTCGACCGTGAAGGTCGAGGTCAACCTCCCGGCCGACCACCCGATGGCGTCCGTGATGCCGCAGCCCGTTCCCGGCTGGAAGGCCGTGGTCACCAAGACCAAGCTGGCCAAGCCGCTCGACGTGCACGGGAAGCAGATCACCGAGGCCCCGTCCAAGATCACCTGGACCGCGGCCGGCGGCAAGATCGCTCCGGGTGAGTTCCAGCAGTTCCCGGTCTCCCTCGGCCGGCTGCCCGAGGACACCGACCAGCTGGTGTTCAAGGCCCTCCAGACGTACGACAACAAGGAGGTCGTGCGCTGGATCGAGGAGGCGAAGGAGGGCGCGGCCGAGCCCGAGTCCCCCGCGCCGGTCCTGAAGCTGTCGGCCGCCGCCGAGGACGGCCACGGCGCCGCGGGTGCCGCCGCGTCGAAGGCCGGCGCCAAGGGCACCGCGGCCGACGACTCCAAGACCGAGACGGCCTCCGCCGACGACACGGACACCTTCGCCCGCGTCCTCGGGATCGTCGGCATCCTGATCGGCGCGGCAGGTGTCGCCTTCGGAGTCCTGGCCGGCCGCCGCCGCACCGCCTGACACCCCACATCACTCCCGGGAACTTTTCCTCATGCGCAAGAAGACCGCTCTGGCGGCCGCACTCGTTGCGGCCGCCGGGCTCACCCTGTCCGCCTGCTCCGACGGCGGAGAATCCGCCAAGAGCCCTGTCGCCGATGTCTCCGCCCAGCAGGGCGCCAAGGCGGCGACCGTGCTCGACCAGCCGTTCGCCAAGCCGAACCTGGTCCTCACGGACACCACCGGCAAGAAGTACGACCTGCGCGAGCGCACCAAGGGCAAGCCGACGCTGATCTATTTCGGCTACACGCACTGCCCCGACGTCTGCCCGCTGACGATGAGCAACATCGCCGTCGCCAAGAAGAAGCTGCCCAAGGCCGACCAGGACAAGCTCCAGGTCGTCTTCGTCACGACCGATCCGGAGCGGGACACCCCGGCCGAGCTGGCCAAGTGGCTGCCCAGCGCGGGTGACCCGTCCTTCACCGGACTGACCGGCGAGTTCGCGGCCATCCAGGCCGGCGCCCGCCAGATCGGCATCGGCATCGACCCGCCGAAGAAGGAGAAGGACGGCACGGTCGTGTCGATGCACGGCGCCCAGGTCGTCGCCTTCTCACCGAAGACGGACGCGGGCTATGTGCTCTACGGCGAGGACACGACGCCGGACGACTACGCCAAGGACCTGCCCAAGCTGATCCGCGGGGAGAAGCCGTGAGCCGCGGCAGGACACTCGCCTGCGTCATAGCCCTGTCCGCGGGGCTGGCGCTGGCGGGCTGCTCCTCGGACGGCACACCGGAGTTGAAAGTCAGCGGCGGGTTCATGCCGCAGCCGGTGACCGACATGGCCGCCGGTTTCCTCACCGTGCACAACGACGGAGGCCAGGGCGACAAGCTCACCTCCGTCACCAGCGCCCTCTCCGACGACGTCACGATCCACGAGACGAAGGACCAGCGGATGCGGAAGGTGGAGGCCTTCGACATCCCGGCCGACGGTGAGCTCGACCTCGAACGCGGTGGCAACCACATCATGTTCATGGCGCTCAAGAAGCAGCCCAAGCAGGGCGAGAAGGTCGCCGTGGAACTGCACTTCGAGAAGTCCGACCCGATCACGGTTGAACTCCCCGTCAAGGCTCCCACGTACAACCCGACGGAACACTGAGCACCGAGGGGACTGAACCACGCCATGACAACCACCGCCCCGCGCCTCGGCCCATCCCCGGTCCGACTGCTGCTGGCCGCGACCGTGTTCCTGGGCACGCTCCTCGGAGCGCTGCTCACCGCGGCGAGCCCGGCCGCCGCCCATGCCGCTCTGACCGGGAGCAATCCGAAGGACGGGGCGGTGGTCGCGACCGCCCCCACGGAGGTGACGCTCACCTTCTCCGAGCAGATCGCGATGGGCAACGACTCGATCCGGGTCCTCGAACCGAGCGGAAAGCGCGCGGACAAGGCCAAGATCCGTGACATGTCCACCGGCGGCAAGGTCGGTTACGGCGTCGATCTGCTGCCGGGCCTGCCCGACGGCACCTACACCGTGGCCTGGCAGGCCGTCTCCGCCGACAGTCATCCCGTCTCCGGCGCCTTCACCTTCTCGATCGGGGCGCCCTCCGAGACCGAGGTCGCTCTCCCCGACGACGAAGCGGGCGGCGGCCTGGTCGGCCTGCTCTACGACATTGCGCGCTACGCCGCGTACGCGGGATTCGTCCTGCTGGCGGGCGGCGCCGCGTTCGTCCTGCTGTGCTGGCAGCGCGCCGCCTCCGTCCGCCCGGTCCAACGGCTCGTCGCGTACGGATGGGTGACGCTGACCGCGTCCACCCTCGCGATGCTGCTGCTGCGCACCCCGTACACAGGCTCCGGAAAGCTCGCCGACGCCTTCGACCTGAGCGGGCTGCGGGACGTCCTGGAGACCAAGACCGGGGCGGCGCTCGTCTCCCGGCTGCTGTTGCTCGGCGCGGCCGCCCTGTTCATCGCCGTGCTGTTCGGCGCGTACGCGAGGCGGGAGGACGCGACCGAGAAGAAGGATCTCACCTTCGGGCTGGCGATGGGCGGCACCGTCGTCGCGGCCGGTGTCGCGGCCACCTGGGCGCTGTCGGAGCACGCGTCGACCGGTATCCAGCCCACCGTCGCCATGCCGGTGGACGTCCTGCATCTGCTGGCCGTCGCCGGCTGGCTGGGCGGTCTCGCCACCTTGCTGACAGCGCTGTACCGGGCACCGTCCATCGAACCGTCGGCCGTGCACCGCTTCTCCCGCGTCGCCTTCATCTGCGTCGTGACGCTGACGGTGACCGGGCTGTACCAGTCCTGGCGGCAGGTCGGCTCGTGGTCGGCGCTGACCGGAACGTCGTACGGACAACTGCTGCTGGCCAAGGTGGCGCTGGTCGTCGTCATGGTCGGTGTCGCCTGGGTGTCGCGGCGCTGGACCGCACAGCTCGCCGAGGCGAAGCAGGCCGAGCAGACGGTGCTGACAGAAGAGCCGGAGACGGCCGAGGCGGCGGAGCCTGCTGCCGTGACCGTTCCCGACGACTCCGCCACGACCGCGGCCGGCTCGGGCGGACAGGGCGAAGGGGCGGATCCCGAACGGGCCGCTCAGCTCGCCCGCCAGCAGGCCGCCGTGGCCACAGCGGCCAAGAAGAAGGCCAGGGACGCGGATCCCGTACGGTCCGGGCTGCGCCGTTCCGTGCTGGCGGAGGCGGCCGTCGCCGTCGCCCTGCTCGCCGTGACCACCGTGCTGACGTCGACCGAACCGGGCCGTACGGAGGAGGAGGCGGCCAGGATCACCGGCAGCTCCGCCCAGGGTGCCGACGCACCGGCGCCCGGTCCCGCCGAGATCACCCTGCCCTTCGACACCGGCGGCCGGAACGGCAAGGGCACGGTCCGCCTCACGCTCGGTCCGGCGAGCCCGGGCGCCAACGAGATGCACCTCTGGCTCACCGACCCGGCCGGCAAGCCGATGGAGGTGCCCGAGGTGAAGGTGTCGTTCACGCTGGTCGCCAAGCAGATCGGCCCGCTGCCCATCCGGCCCGACCGGCTCCCTGCGGGACACTGGAGCGCGGCCGCGGTCCAGATCCCGATGCCCGGTGCATGGCAGGTCCAGGTGACCGTGCGGACCTCCGACATCGACCAGGCCACCATCGACAAGAACGTGAAGATCGGCTGATCCACCCGTGAGCGACAACAACTTCTCCAGGCGGCGGCTGCTGGGCAGCGTGGGTGCCGCCGGCGCCACCGGACTGGCGCTCGGCGCGGCGGGCGGTGTCGTCTCCGGCGCCACCGCGTCCGACGACACCCTGGCGGCGCTGACCGCGGTCGGCTCCACCGGCGTCCCCTTCCACGGCGAGCACCAGTCCGGCATCACCACCCCCCTCCAGGCACGCGGCCATCTGATCGCCTTCGATCTGGCACCGGGAGCGGGCCGGAGCGAGGCGGTCGCGCTGATGCGCCGCTGGTCGGCGCTTGCGGCCGAACTCATGGAGGGCCGCCCGGCGGCCGAGGGGGACACGGGGGTCGCCCTGGACGCGGGTCCCTCGTCGCTGACGCTGACATTCGGCTTCGGCCGCAGCTTCTTCGACCGGACGGGCCTGGTGGCACAGCGGCCGCCGGAGCTGGATCCGCTGCCGAACTTCTCCTCCGACCAGCTCGACGCCAGGCGTTCGAACGGCGATCTGTGGGTGCAGATCGGCGCCGACGACTCCCTGGTCGCCTTTCACGCACTGCGCGCGGTGCAGAAGGCGGCGGGTGCGGCGGCCCGGGTGCGCTGGCAGATGAACGGCTTCAACCGTTCGCCCGGTGCCACCGACAGGCCGATGACCGCCCGCAACCTGATGGGGCAGGTCGACGGGACCCGCAACCCCAAGCCGTCCGAACCCGACTTCGACCGCCGGATCTTCGTCCCCGCGAAGACCGCGCACCCGTGGATGACCGGCGGCTCGTACGCGGTCGTACGCCGGATCCGGATGCTGCTCGACGACTGGGAGCAGCTGACGCTGAAGAAGCAGGAGCAGGTCATCGGCCGGCGCAAGTCCGACGGCGCCCCCCTGACCGGCGGCTCCGAGACCACCGAGATCGCGCTGGACAAGACGGGCCCGGACGGCAGACTCGTCGTCCCCGACAACGCCCACGCCCGCATCGCCGCACCCGAGCAGAACAGCGGGGCGGCGATGCTGCGGCGCCCCTTCTCCTTCCACGACGGGATCGCCGCGGACGGAACGCCGGACGCGGGGCTGCTCTTCATCTGCTGGCAGGCCGATCCGCTGCGGGGCTTCGTGCCGGTGCAGCGCAAGCTGGACCGGGGAGACGCCCTGTCGCCGTTCGTCCGGCACGAGGCGAGCGGACTGTTCGCGGTGCCCGGAGGCCCCCGGGAGGGCGAGTACGTGGGGCAGCGGCTCCTGGAGTCGTGACTCGCGCGCGCCCATTAGGGTGACCGTATGTCAGCCACGCGCTACACCTATCTGGGTCCCGAGGGCACGTTCACCGAGGCTGCCCTCCGTACGCTCCCGGAAGCGGCCACCCGCGAGCTCGTTCCGATGGTGTCCGTGCCGGCGGCTCTGGACGCCGTACGCAACGGGGACGCCGCGGCGGCCCTCGTTCCGATCGAGAACTCCGTGGAGGGCGGTGTCACCGCCACCCTCGACGAGCTGGCGTCCGGCGAGCCGCTGATGATCTACCGCGAGGTGCTGCTGCCGATCGCCTTCGCGCTGCTGGTGCGGCCGGGCACCAAGCTGTCCGCGGTGAAGACGGTGACCGGGCACCCGGTCGCCCAGCCCCAGGTGCGCAACTGGCTGCGGACCCATCTGCCGGACGCCCTGTGGGAATCGGCGGCATCCAACGCGGACGGTGCGCGGCTGGTGCAGGAGGGCCGGTACGACGCGGCCTTCGCGGGGGAGTTCGCGGCGGCTACCTACGGGCTCGAGCCGCTGGTGACCGAGATCCACGACGCGGAAAACGCGGAGACCCGTTTCGTCCTGGTGGGCCGGCCCGCGAGGCCCGCGGCACCGACCGGCGCGGACAAGACCTCGGTCGTCATCTGGCTGGGCGACGACCACCCCGGTGCCCTGCTCGAACTGCTGCAGGAATTCGCCGTGCGCGGGGTCAACCTGATGCTCATCCAGTCACGGCCGACGGGCGCGGGCATCGGGAACTACTGCTTCGCCGTGGACGCCGAGGGCCATATCTCCGACCGCCGGGTGGGCGAGGCGCTGATGGGCCTCAAGCGGATCTGCCCGAAGGTGCGCTTCCTCGGTTCGTATCCCCGTGCGGGTGTCGCACCACAGGACGTACGGGCGCTGCGGCGGGGCACCTCGGACGAGGAATTCACGTCCGCCTCGGACTGGCTGGCGCGCTGCCAGGACGGCCGGGCCTGACACGAAACCGCTCTGCCCCAGCGGCGCGGCCTGACCGGAAACTGTCCTACCTGCTGACTTTTCGTTGTCCACAGAAGTTATCCACAGGCTCGGGTCTCGACCTGGGGACAAGTCGACAACACCATCCGACATGGTCGACAAATCGGCCCAGTCACCCCACTTCCATCCACAGGGCAGCAGGTCGCCCATGTCATCTGCTCGTCACCTCCCTTTCATTGATCAACTCTTTGGAGCGAGCAATTCCCACCCGAATGAGTGTGTGGGGTGGGTTTGAGAGGGGAATCCCTCGGCTCGTACGAAGCCCCAGGAATGATCACTTCCACCATCCACAGTTCTCCCACACAGCCTGTGGATAACTTTCTGAAGCACCGCACCCCTGTGGACAACAGCAGGTCAAGTTCCGCACCCCGCAAGGGAACTGGGTCAATTCGACTCTTCACCGAATGCCCCGTTTCGGCGAATAGCGGCTTGTCCATTGACGATTGACCCCGGCATGGACGGTGGACCCGGCGATTTACCCGGCAGCTTTCCCAATTCCGGCAATACGGACAAAGTGACACGCGCGGTATATCGATGGCGTTGCGGTGAGTGGGCACCGGTAGCCTGGTGGGGTGATTGACCTTCGCCTGCTCCGTGAGGACCCCGACCGTGTTCGCGCCTCCCAGCGCGCCCGTGGAGAGGACGTCGCCGCCGTCGACGCCCTGCTCTCCGCCGACGAGCGACGCAGGTCCTCCGGCGTCCGCTTCGACGAGCTGCGCTCCGAGCAGAAGGCGCTCGGCAAGCTGATCCCGAAGGCTTCTCCCGAGGAGCGCGCCGAGCTGCTCCAGCGGGCCGAGCAGCTGAAGACCGAGGTCAAGGCGGCGGATGCCGCGCAGGACGACGCCGACGAGGAGACCAAGCGACTCCTGCTCCAGCTCGGGAATCTCGTCCACCCGGACGTCCCGGTCGGCGGCGAGGAGGACTTCGTCGTCCTGGAGACGCACGGCACCATCCGCGACTTCGCCGCCGAGGGCTTCGAGCCCAAGGACCACCTGGAGCTCGGCGAGGCGTTGGGCGCCATCGACGTCGAGCGCGGCGCCAAGGTCTCGGGTTCGCGCTTCTACTACCTGACCGGGATCGGCGCGCTGCTGGAGCTCGCCCTGGTCAACGCGGCGATCGCGCAGGCGGGCGAGGCCGGCTTCGTGCCGATGCTGACCCCTGCGCTGGTCCGCCCGCGCGCCATGGAGGGCACCGGCTTCCTCGGCCAGGCCGCGGAGAACGTGTACCACCTGGACAAGGACGACCTGTACCTGGTCGGCACCTCCGAGGTACCCCTCGCGGCGTACCACATGGACGAGATCATCGAGGCCGACAAGCTGCCGCTGCGGTACGCGGGCTTCTCGCCGTGCTTCCGCCGTGAGGCCGGGACGTACGGCAAGGACACCCGCGGCATCTTCCGGGTGCACCAGTTCGACAAGGTCGAGATGTTCTCCTACGTCGCTCCCGAGGACGCGGAGGCAGAACACCAGCGTCTCCTGGACTGGGAGAAGCAGTGGCTGACCGGTCTGGAGCTGCCGTTCCAGGTCATCGACGTCGCCACCGGCGATCTCGGCGCCTCGGCCTCACGCAAGTTCGACTGCGAGGCGTGGATCCCGACCCAGGGCAAGTACCGCGAGCTGACGTCCGCGTCGAACTGCGACGGCTTCCAGGCCCGCCGTCTGTCGGTCCGCATGCGGGACGGCAAGAAGGTGCAGCCGCTGGCGACGCTGAACGGCACGCTGTGCGCCGTGCCGCGCACCATCGTGGCGATCCTGGAGAACCACCAGCTCGCCGACGGTTCGGTGCGCGTACCGCCGGTGCTGCGCCCCTACCTCGGCGGCCGGGAGATTCTGGAGCCGATCACCAAGTGAGCTCGGCCCCGCCGCTCCCGTACCGGCTGATCGCAACCGACCTCGACGGCACGCTTCTGCGCGAGGACGACACCGTCTCGCAGCGCACCCGCGACGCGCTCGCCGCGGCCACCGCGGCGGGTGCCGCGCACATCGTCGTCACCGGACGCGCCGTGCCCTGGACCCGGCACATCCTGGACGACCTCGGTTACGAAGGCCTCGCGGTCTGCGGCCAGGGCGCGCAGGTCTACCACGCCGGTGAGCACCGGCTGCTGACCTCCGTGACGCTCGACCGGCAACTGGCGGGGCTGGCTCTCGCCAAGCTGGAGGCCGAGGTCGGCCCGCTGGCCCTGGCCGCGAGCCGTGACGGTCTCGACGGCGAGGTGCTGGTCGGCCCCGGCTACCGCGTCCAGGAAGGCCCGCTGCCCGTGCTGGCCTACGAGGACCCGGCCGAGCTGTGGTCCGCCCCGTTGAACAAGGTCTACATCCAGCACCCCGGACTCGACGACGACGCCCTGACCAAGGTGGCCAGGGCGACGGTCGGCGGTCTGGTGGACGTAGTGATGGCGGGCCAAGGCGTGGTCGAACTGCTGCCGCTGGGGCTGAGCAAGGCGACGGGTCTGTCGCTGGCCGCCCGCCGGCTGGGACTGAAGGCGGCGGACACGATCGCCTTCGGCGACATGCCGAACGACATCCCGATGTTCGCGTGGGCCGCGCACGGGGTGGCGATGGCGAACGCGCACGAAGAACTGAAGTCGGTGGCGGACGAGGTCACCTCGTCGAACGACGCCGACGGCATCTCCGTGGTCCTGGAGCGCTGGCTCGGCTGACGCGTCCGGTCGGTGCGGGGCGTACGGCGTAGATACCGAGGTCCGCGTCGGCGGGTGTGCGGCGTACAGCTTTCGGTGAAGGCGCCGGGTCGCCTGCGGCAAGGTGCCGGGTCGGCCTGCGTACGGCGGAGGATGCGCGGATCGAACGCGCGCGGGGCTCGCGCCCCGACGACGGCTTAGCAAGCCGCTGCCTTACCACTCGGCCAATCCTCCGGGAGGGGGCGGCCCGCGCGGATGCGCGCTCGAAGCGGCCGCCCCCGGACAGCTGCTCGCGGGCGGCCTGCGGAGTCTCGGTGGCTACTCCACTGCCTGCCCGGCGCTGCCCTGACGGGAGCTCGACGGACTCGTACTCTCGGTCATCGTCGCGCTCCTCTCCCGGTAGGTGGCACCGATCGCACTGGTGTGCCCCGGCCCGACCACTGTGCCGGGCCGGGGCGGTCCCGCGCCACCGAATTACCGGTGGCGCGGGCGGTACGTCCCCGCGGTTGGGTCGGCGGCGCCTGCGGCGGCGCAGACCCCTCAACTGACGGGCGAAGTCGTCCATCCTGGCGTCCATGCGCAGCATGTCGTCGGACAGTTCGCACAGTCGGTTGCTCATCGCCCCGACCACCCGGTTGGTGGCGTCCAGCCGCTGGTCCAGGGAGTCGAGCCGCTGCGACATCCGGTTGAGCACCGGGCCGAGTTCGCACAGCGCCGTGCCGACGCCGGCGAGGCACTGCTCGACCGCGGTGACGCGCCGGTCGAGCGAGGCGTGGGCCTCTCGCCAGCCCTCCTCGGCGTCGAGGAGGTAAGTGCGGACGCGTCGGGCGATGTCACTGTCGCGAAGGAGCATCGCGATGTTGAGTACCGTGCGGCGGGTGAAGAGGGTGAGGCTGGAACGGCGCTGTGGATAACTTCCCGGATCGGCAGCCGATGAGAGGGACAACTTGTCCCTCTGATATTCGCCCAGGTCAGAGCCGCGAAGGATCCGCATCCCGTTCTCCGTGAGCTCCTCTCGATGCCTCTGGGTCAACTTCTTGATGACCTCTGTGGATACTTCGAAGTACCGCGCAACTCCCTCTGTGGATACGTGCACGTTGTCAGGGAGCAGAGCGAGCGCCTTGACCTTGTCGAGTGCCTCGACACACCCCTGGACGCTGTCACGCATCGCGCGTGATTCGAGCAGGGCACCTTCTGGTGGCATGAGCATGCCTTCTGTTCGGGGAACTGGCAGTGGACGGCCCTCTCCCCGGGCACAGGGGTGGAGGTCGGCTCACGGTGCAACTCACTCAATGACCGTTCCGGGCGCGATCCCTGCCCTCACGGCTATCCCCGACTTCACGAACTCTCGACGCCACTCACTCCAGTTGCCTCCACGCACCGAGGACAACGAGCCGATAAACGTACCGTTACGCGAAATGCGTCGGCCCCCGCCTGTCCTGGCGGGGGCCGACGCACAGAGCGATGTCTCCGGGGTGTCCGGGTTCGCTGTCCCTCACTCCTCGCCGGCGAGCTTCAGCACCCGCAGCTTCTGGCCCGCGTACCACGTGGCCGCGACCGTGACACCGGCGAGCAGCACCGCTGCCAGCGGCAGCCCGACGTCCGAGCCGATCAGGCCCTCGCCGGCGATCTTCTCGGCGAGCGCGAGCGCCCACTGCTGGACGCTCAGGGTGCGGGCGCCGGGCACCAGGCTGCCGAACAGCGTCTCCCAGACCAGTGCATAGACGAGGCCGATGACGACCGCGTGCCGGCTGACCGTGCCCAGCAGCAGGAACAGCGCACTGTAGGCGATCGAGGCGACGAGTGCCGCCACGGTGTAGGCGATCGCGACCTGCTGGCCGTTGCCGTTGAGGATGAACCCCGCGATGAGGGTGGGGATGGCCGAGAAGGCCATCGTCACGGCGATCGCCACGATCAGCTTGGTGAAGATGATCGTCGGCCGCTTCACCGGCTTGGCCAGCAGATAGACGATCGAGCCGTCGTCGATCTCGGGACCGATCGCACCCGTGCCCGCGATGACACCGATCAGCGGCACCATCGTGGCGATGGCGAAGCCGCCGAGGACGTCGGCGGCGACCTGGTCGTCGACGCCGTTGAAGCTCCGTACCGCCACCGCGATGACGAGCAGCAGGGCGGGCAGGACGAACAGGATGGCTGCCCGGCGCCTGCCGAGCACGGCCCGATAGGTGAGCCGGGCGACTGTGGGGTTGTACATGACGTCACAGCTCCTTTCAGGCCGCTACGAGGTAGGAGAAGACCGATTCGAGGGACTCGTCCGAGGGCGAGACCGTGAGGAGCCGGATGGAGTGCTCGCGGGCGACCCGCGGCAGCAGCTCGGTGAACCTGCCGAAGTCGACGGCCTGGATGCGCAGCGCGCCCTCGGCGATGTCGACCTCGATGCCGGCCGTCGACGGGTCGGCGATCAGGGCCGCGGCCAGCGCCCGGTCGTCGCTGGACCGCACGAGATAGCGGTGCGGCCGGTCCGTCATCAGCCTGCGGATCTTACGGAAGTCACCGGATGCGGCATGGCGTCCGGCGACGATCACCTCGATGTGGGAGGCGAGTTGCTCGACCTCCTCCAGGATGTGCGAGGAGAACAGCACGGTGCGCCCCACGGCGCCCATGCGCCGCAGCAGATCCATCAGCTGCATGCGCTGGCGCGGGTCCATGCCGTTGAAGGGTTCGTCGAGCAGCAGCACCGACGGGTCGTGGACCAGCGCGGACGCCATCTTCACGCGCTGCCGCATGCCCTTGCTGTACGTCGAGATCTTGCGGTCCTGCGCGTACTCCATCTCGACCGTCGCGAGCGCCTTCTGGGCCTCCTTGGCGCCCAGACCGTGCAACTCGGCGTTGGCGACGACGAATTCGCGGCCAGTGAGGAAGTCGTACATCGCTTCCCGCTCCGGTACGACGCCGATCTGGCGGTAGACGGACTCGTTGCGCCAGATGGCATGGCCGTCGAGCGTGACGCTTCCCGTGGAGGGGGCGAGGAAACCGCCCATCATGTTGATGAGGGTGGACTTTCCGGCGCCGTTCGGGCCGAGCAGACCGGTGACGCCGGGGCCGACGGTCATGGTCACGTCGTTGACGGCCACGACATTGCCGAACCACCGCGAGGTGTGCTCGATGTTGAGAGTGGTCACAGCCCGACCTTTCGGTAGCGGCGCATCAGGACGGCGTACGAGCCGGCGACGAGCGCGAGGACGACCAGCAGATAGACCACGCCCGCACCGGCGCCCGGTCCCGCTTCGCCCGGGAAGGCGGAGGTGGCTCCGAGGAAGGCGGTCTGCACGCCGTCGATGAGGGTGACCGGCGAGAAGAGGCCGAGCCACTTGATCGCCCCGGCCGAGCCGGTCTCCCAGGCGATGGCCTGGACGGTGGAGACAGCACCGTAGGTGATCGTGAACGTCGCGATGACGGCGGCGACGCCGAAGCCGCGGCGCGGTGTGAGCGCGGCCATCACCAGGCCCAGTCCGCCGAAGAGCACCGAGAGGAGCGCCACCGAGACCATGCCCTGTGCGAAGCCCTTCGTCTGGTCCATGAAGTCCATCTTGGCCAGCAGCGAGCCGACGTAGAGGATCACCAGCGGCGCCGCGGTGAGGACGAAGAGCGCGGACGCCATCGCCCCGTACTTCGCGAGGACGTAGTCGATCCGCTCGATCGGGCGCGAGAAGTACAGCGGCACCGTCTTGAAGCGCAGGTCGCGGGAGACGGACTGCGGTGCCTGCGCGGCCAGATAGAGCCCGATGACCGCCTGGGTGACGATCGCGTAGCGCGTGTAGTCGAGGGGGAGGTCGTTCATCTTGGTGGTGACGGCGACCGCCACGATGATCGCGGCGGGCAGGCACATCACCGCGAAGAGGATCATCGGCAGCACCTTGGACTTCGCCGAACGGCCGAGGCCGTAGGCGCCGCGCAGCGACTGCGAGTAGAGCGAACGGCGTGCGTAGGCACGGCCGAGGCGCTGGCCCTCGTAGTTCCGGTAGCCGATGTTGTGGATACGGGTGGTCTCGGGGACCGTTCCGGACAGCTCCGTGCTCATCGGGCCTGCACCTCCATCGCCTGTGCCGCTGCCTCCGGGCGGAAGACCTCCGCGATGTGGTGGCGTCGCTGTTCCATCCGTACGAGGCCGAGGCCGAGGCCCGCGACGGTGTCGCGCACGACGTCGTACGTCTCTTCGCCCGTGGCCTCGATCAGCAGGATGTGGCCGGCTCCCGGCAGACCCTCCTCCACGCCCGCGTGGAGCGTGATCCCGGCGGCCGCCAGTGCCTCACGAAGCGTCGCGGTCCCGTCGGGGTGCTTGTCCGTGTCGGTGACCTCGACCGCGAGGGTCGTGGTCGTCTGGGTGAAGTCGCTGGTGGAGCTGGACCGCAGGAGTGAGCCGCCGTCGATGACGACGACATGGTCACAGGTGCGCTCGAGTTCACCGAGGAGGTGCGAGGTGACCAGGACCGAGATCCCGAAGTCGGTGTAGACGCGCCGGATGAGGCCGAGCATCTCGTCGCGGCCCACCGGGTCGAGGCCGTTGGTCGGCTCGTCCAGGAGGACCAGCTTGGGGTCGTGGACCAGGGCCTGCGCGAGTTTCAC
The DNA here is from genome assembly GCF_050952975.1 of Streptomyces sp. CA-251247. NCBI lineage: Bacteria > Bacillati > Actinomycetota > Actinomycetes > Kitasatosporales > Streptomycetaceae > Streptomyces > Streptomyces sp. CA-251247. The sequence continues at coordinate 4,057,862 of NZ_CP191861.1, forward strand.
CCGCTGTTTCATGCCGGTCGAGTAGCCGCCGATGGGGCGGTACCGCTCCTCGTAGAGGCCGACATGCCGCAGGGTGTCCGCGGTGCGCTCGCGGGCGGCCGTCGCCGGCAGCCCGGACATGCGCGCCATGTGGACGACGAACTCGGTGGCCGAGACGTCGGGCGGCAGGCAGTCGTGCTCGGGCATGTAGCCCACCTGCTCACGGATGGCGCCGCCGCTGGTGGCGACGTCGAGGCCGAGCACGGCGGCCCGGCCTTCCGTGGCGGGGGACAGACCCAGCAGGATCTTGATCAACGTGGACTTGCCGGCTCCGTTGGCGCCCACCAGGCCGGTCACACCGGGTCCGATGTCCAAGGAGAGCCGGTCAAGAGCGGTCACCCGGGGGAACCGCTTGCTCAGGCTTTCGGTCGCGATCACAGTCACAGTTCGAAGGTAGTGGTGCACGACACATGGAGCGTCAACCCTGACGGTTGTATCCGTGTCCGACTCCAGAGGTACGGACCCGTAGGGGCATGCGACCAGAGTGCCCCCGTCGCCGTCAGGGACGCGGCGGCTTTTCCACAGGCTGCGGCACGGGTCTTGACGTAGCCGCCGGGCATTGTCACATTCATCAGTGTCAAGTTACGGGCACGTACTGCACCCGACACGGGACGGACAGTGGCATGACCTCAGCAGTGGCAGGCGAACTCACCGCGGAGCTGCGGGGGTTCAGAGACGTGCAGCGGCTCGCCTACGACTGCGCGGAGGCGGTGGCGGCGCAGCTCAAGCCGGGCGTGACCGAGCGCCGGGCCGCGCGCATGCAGCGCGAGTGGCTGCGGGAGCGCGGTGTACGGGACTGGTTCCATCTGCCGTTCGCCTGGTTCGGCGACCGCACGGCCTTCGTCGGCTTCCGGGTGCCCCTTCAGTTCTTCCCCACGAACCGCGTGCTCGAGGCGGGCATGCCCTTCATTCTCGACATGGCTCCGGTGCACAAGGGCTTCACCGCGGACGTCGGCTACTCGGGCTGCCTGGGCCCGAGCCCGCTGCACGACAAGCTGCTCGCCGATCTCCGGGCACACCGCGAGCTGATTCTGCGCGAGGTGCGGGAGAGGCGACCACTGCGCGAGATCTACGAGGACGTGGAGCGCCTCATGGTCCGCCAGGGGTACGCCAACCGGCACCGCGCGTATCCCTTCGGCGTGATCGCCCACAAGATCGACCGGGTGAAGGACCGGCGCTGGTCACCGAGCCTCTTCGGCTTCGGCACCCAGTCGCTGAAGGGGCTCGCGAGCGACGCGCTGCACGGTCATCGCGACGGCTGGTCACCGCTGTGGAGCCCGTACAAGTTCTCCGACCATCCGCCCCGGCCGGGGCTCTGGGCGGTCGAACCGCACCTCGGATTCCGGGGCACGGGCGCGAAGTTCGAGGAGATCCTGGTGGTCACCGACTCCAGGGACCCCGAGCAGAGCGCGTTCTGGCTGGACGACGATCTGCCGCATGTGCGGCGCTGGGCGGAGGACGCGTGAGTCTCGAAGGGGCGCGGGAGCGCTGGGTGCGTACGGGAGGAATCGAGCTGTGCGTCGCCGAACTGGGCGACACCGACCGGCCGACGGTCCTCCTCGTACACGGATACCCGGACAGCAAGGAAGTGTGGTCCGAGGTCGCCGGACGGCTGGCCGACCGCTTCCATGTGGTGCTGTACGACGTGCGGGGGCACGGTCGCTCGACCGCGCCCACCCCGCTGCGCGGCGGCTTCACGCTGGAGAAACTGACGGACGACTTCCTCGCCGTCGCAGACGCGGTGAGCCCCGGCCGGCCGGTGCATCTCGTCGGACACGACTGGGGCTCCGTGCAGGGCTGGGAGTTCGTCACACTGGAGCGCACGGAGGGGCGGATCGCCTCCTTCACCTCGATGTCCGGCCCGTCGCTGGACCACTTCGGACACTGGATCAAGAAGCGGATGAACCGGCCGACCCCCCGCAGGGTCGGACAGCTCCTCGGCCAGGGCGCCAAGTCCTGGTACGTGTACATGCTGCATACGCCGGTGCTCCCCGAGCTCGCCTGGCGCGGACCGCTCGGCAGGCAGTGGCCGAAGATCCTCCGGCGGATGGAGAAGCCGGCCGCCGGCGACTACCCGACACCCTCGCTCCCCCAGGACGCGGCCCACGGCGCCTGGCTGTACCGCGACAACGTCCGTGCCCGGCTGCGCCGCCCCCGTCCCGACGCCTACGCCCACGCGCCCGTTCAGCTCATCACGCCGACCGGAGACTTCTTCCTGTCGGAGCGGCTCTACGACGACCTGGGCACCTGGGCACCGCAGTTGACCCGCCGGACGCTGCCCGCCAGGCACTGGATCCCGCGCACCCGGCCCGATCAACTGGCCGCCTGGATCAGCGAATTCGTGACCCAGCACGAGGGCAGCCCGGCCGGCACGGCGGCGCCGGCGAGTGCGGCCCGGGGCGCCCACGCCGAGCGGTTCGGCGGACAGCTCGTCCTGGTGACAGGCGCGGCCAGCGGCATCGGACGGGCGACCGCCTTCGCGTTCGCCGAGGCCGGGGCCCGGGTCGTGGCCGTGGACCGGGACGCGGAGGGCGCGGCGAGGACCGCGGAGATGTCCCGGCTCATCGGGGCTCCCGAGGCCTGGGGCGAGGCGGTGGACGTCAGCGACGAGGAGGCGATGGAGAAGGTCGCCGACCGGGTCGCCACCGAGTACGGAGTGGTCGACGTCCTGGTCAACAACGCGGGGATCGGCCTGTCCGGCTCGTTCCTCCAGACCACGTCCGCGGACTGGAAGAAGGTCCTCGACGTCAATCTGTGGGGCGTCATCCACGGCTGCCGGCTCTTCGGCCGGCAGATGGCCGAGCGAGGACAGGGCGGCCACATCGTCAACACCGCGTCGGCCGCGGCCTATCAGCCCTCCAAGGCGCTGCCCGCGTACAGCACCTCCAAGGCGGCGGTGCTGATGCTCAGCGAATGCCTGCGGGCCGAGCTCGCGGGTCAGGGGATCGGGGTCTCGGCGATCTGTCCGGGCTTCGTCAACACCAACATCACCTCCACCGCGCGCTTCGCCGGCGTCGACGCGGCCGAGGAGCAGCGGCGCCAGAAGAAGACCGCCCGGCTCTACGGTCTGCGCAACTACCCGCCGGAGAAGGTCGCCGACGCCATCCTGCGCGCCGTCGTGCGGAACCAGGCGGTGGTGCCGGTCACGCCCGAGGCCCGCGGCCTTCGCTTCATGTCCCGTTTCACACCCAGGACGCTGCGCGCGATCGCCCGGCTGGAGCCGCCGCTGTGAGCACCGAGGAGCAGACCGGTCACTACTCCATCACCCCGCGGCGGGTCTCGTTCGACTGGGCCGGGACCCCGCTGCACTGGATACCGGACGAGCCCGTCGCGACCCATGTGATCAATGTGCTGCATCTGCTGCTGCCCGCCGGGGAGCGGTGGTTCGTCAAGGTCTTCAAGGAAGCCCTGCCGATGGTGTCGGACCCGGTGCTGCTGAAGGACGTCAAGGGCTTCATGGGGCAGGAGGCCACCCACAGCGTGCAGCACTCCCATGTGCTGGATCATCTGGCGGCCCAGCGGCTCGCCACCGAGGACTTCACCCGGCACGTCGACTTCCTCTTCGAGAAGCTCCTCGGCGAGACACCGCCGTTCAACGCACCGGTGCCGCCGAGGGAATGGCTGCGGTTCCGGCTCTCGATCATCGCGGCGATCGAGCAGTTCACCGCGGTGCTGGGCGACTGGGTGCTGCGCGCCGAAGGGCTCGACCGTGCGGGCGCCGACGAGTTCATGCTCGACCTGCTGCGCTGGCACGGCGCCGAGGAGGTCGAGCACCGGGCCGTGGCCTTCGACATGTACCAGCACTGCGGAGGCTCGAGGCTGCCGCGCTACGCACGCCGCATCGAAGGCATGGTGGTCACCACCCCGGTGCTGCTGTGGCTCTGGGCCTGGGGCACGGCGTATCTCATCCGGCACGACCCCGAACTGGCGGGCCGGCTGCGCTACTCCCTGCGCGAGCACAACCGCGCGGTCGCCAAGGGGCTGCTGCCCACCTGGCGCGAGCTGGGCGCCGCGATACCCCGCTACTTCCGGCGGTCGTACCATCCCTCGCAGGAAGGTTCGCTGCGCAGGGCCGTCGACTATCTCGCGACCTCGCCGGCGGCACGCGCCGCGGCGGGGGCGGTGGGCCGCGCCGCCCTGTCGTAGGCGGTCTGTCATCGAGGGAGCGGGCGTGTCCGAGCAGTCAGTCGCCGAGTACCGGATCGAGGATCTCGCGCACCGCAGCGGCGCCACCGTCCGTACGATCCGCGCCTACCAGGACCGCGGACTGCTGCCCAAGCCCGAACGGCGCGGCCGGTCCAATGTCTACGGCTCCGCCCATCTGGCGCGGCTGCGGCAGATCGCCGACCTGCTCGACCGGGGCTACACCCTGGCGTCGATCAAGGAGTTGCTGGAGGCCTGGGACGCGGGCCGGGGGCTCGGCGGAGTGCTCGGGCTGGTCGCCGAGGTGCAGGGCCCGTGGACGGACGAGGAGGCGGCCCGGATCACCCGGGACGAGCTGAACGCCAAGTTCGGGGGGCAGCCGGACGATGCCGCGGTCGCCGAGGCGGTGGAGCTCGGAGTGCTGGAGGCCGTGCCGGGGCGGGCCGACGAGTTCCTGGTCCCCAGTCCTCAGGAACTGGCCGTGGCAGCCGAGTTGCATGCGGCCGGTGTTCCGCTCCGGGCAATCTCCGGGCATCTGAGGGAACTTCGCGGCCAGGTGGAGCACATCGCCTCGCGTTTCCTGGAGTTCACCACCGAGCACGTCTTCGCCCGCTATCTCGGGCACCGGCCGCCGACCGACGCGGACGCGGCCGAAGCGGCGTCGCTGGTGCGACGTCTCCGTCCGCTCGCGCAGCAGACGGTGGATGCCGAACTGGCGCGGGCCATGCGCACGTTCGCCACGCAGCACCTGCAACTCCATCTGACGTCGGAGGGGCCCCTCCCGGTGGGGTCCGATGCGCGGTCCGTGGCCCTGCCGGCCGAGACGATCCAGGCCGTACAGGCTCTGGTTGGCGCGGAGAACGCGGCCGCGTTCATCACCGCGGCGACCGAACGAGAGCTTCAGGCAAGGACCTTGGACGCTCTGGCATCAAGGACAGGCGACACCGGGGGACTTGGCCAAAGCACCTAAAACGAACATGCGTTGTCCACAGAATCGTCAATTCCCCTGTGGATAACCGCAGTTGGCTGTGGATCAAACATTCGGAGCGATTTTTCTGGGTGGCGGCGAGGGTGATCGGCCGGGCACGCTGACCGCATGAACGAAAGACCCGACAAACGATCCGACGGACGATCCGACAAGCGGCTCTCCGGGCGCGGCCGGCCGGTCGCCGAGCCGGGGCCGTCCGGCGCCGAGCACGACTCCGAGCCCGACCGGGGCGGCGCCGAGCCCGACGAGCGGCGCACCGTGAAGGTGTCGAAGTACCTCTCGAAGCATCTGCGCCATCAACCGGAGCGGATCGGCATCACCCTCGACGAGAACGGCTGGGTGCCGGTGGACGAGCTGATGCGCGCCGCGGCCGCGCACCACTTCCCCTTCACCCGCGCCGAACTGGACCATGTCGTCGCCGTCAACGACAAACGGCGCTTCACCATCGACGGCGCACGCATCCGCGCCAACCAGGGCCACACGGTCGAGGTCGACCTGGATCTGCCCCGGGCCGAACCTCCCGCGTACCTCTACCACGGCACGGTCGCCGCGCATCTGGACGCGATCCGCGCCGAGGGCCTGCGTCCCATGCGCCGCCACCATGTGCACCTGTCGCCGGACCGCGAGACGGCGACGCGCGTCGGTGCGCGCCGCGGCCGCCCCGTCATCCTGTCCGTGGACTCCGGGGCGATGCACCGCGCGGGCCATGTCTTTCGCGTCAGCGCGAACGGCGTGTGGCTGGCCGAAGCCGTCCCGACCGAGTTCCTGCGGTTCCCCGGCGCGTAGGTGCTGCGGTTCCGCAGCGGATGGTTCCTGCGGTTTCCGCAGCGGATGGTTCCTGCGGTTTCCGCAGCGGGTGGTTCCTCGGCTTCCCGGGGCCCGTCCCAGTGTCAGCGCCGCAGCTGTGCGAGCCCCTCGGTCGCGATCTGCTCGAAGACCGCCTGGTCCGCGGCGAAGTCCGAGTCCGGGATCGGTGCGTGGATCGCGATCTCCGTGAACCCCAGCTCGAAGTGCCTGCCCGCGAAGTCCACGAAGGCGTCGAGCGAGGTCAGCGGCGTCCCGCGGTCCGGTGTGAAGCCGGTGAGCAGGATCTTGTCCAGGTCCGCCACGTCCCGGCCCGCGTCCGCGCACGCCTTGCCGAGCTTGTCGATCTGCCCGCGGATCGCCTCGCGGGACTGCGCCGGGGTGCCCGTCTCGAAGATCTTCGGGTCGCCCGTGGTCACCCACGCCTGGCCGTGCTGTGCCGCGAGCTTCAGCCCGCGCGGGCCGGTCGCCGCCACCGCGAACGGCAGCCGCGGCCGCTGCACGCAGCCCGGGATGTTGCGGGCCTCGACCGCCGAGTAGAAGGTCCCGTCGTAGGAGACGGAGTCCTCGGTCAACAACCGGTCCAGCAGCGGTACGAACTCGGCGAAGCGGTCGGCCCTCTCCCGCGGGGTCCAGGCCTCCTGCCCGAGCGCCGTCGCGTCGAAGCCCATGCCGCCCGCGCCGATACCGAGCGTGACCCGCCCGCCGGAGATGTCGTCGAGGGAGATCAGCTCCTTGGCGAGGGTCACGGGGTGCCGGAAGTTCGGCGAGGTGACCAGGGTGCCGAGGCGCAGCCGCTCGGTGGCGGCGGCAGCGGCGGTCAGCGTCGGGACCGCGCCGTACCAGGGGCCGTCGCGGAAGGTGCGCCACGACAGGTGGTCGTAGGTGTAGGCGGTGTGGAAGCCGAGCTGCTCGGCTCGCAGCCACTCGTCGCGGCCGCCGTCGTGCCAGGGACGGACAGGAAGGATCACGGTGCTCAAACGCATGCCTTCGAGCGTACGTGGCCCCGAGGACTCCTCCGCCCGGACCCGGGAACTGTTCCGCCCCGCCCCGCGGCAGTCCTCCGCCCGCCCGGAATCACCTCGCCCCGCCTGCGGAATCCCGCGCCTCCTCCCGGAGAATCCCCCGGTCACGCCCGGACGTACTCAGATGTGCGCCCTGTCGCACGCCCGTGCGCGGGCGTACGGGAGAATGGATCGGTGACCTCAGCTACCGATTCCTTCCCGCCGTCCGTCGTCCCCCGGCTGATCGCCACCGACCTGGACGGCACGCTGCTGCGCGACGACAAGTCCGTCTCGGAACGCACCATCGCCGCCCTCGCGGCCGCCGAGGAGGCCGGGGTAGAGGTCTTCTTCGTCACCGGCCGCCCGGCCCGCTGGATGGACGTGGTCAGTGAGCACGTTCACGGTCATGGCCTGGCCATATGCGCCAACGGCGCTGCCGTCGTCGATCTGCACGCGGGCGGGAAGGTGCTGGAGGTCCGGCCCCTGGAGCGGAACATCGCCCTCGACGTCGTACGCACCCTGCGGGACGCCGCCCCCGGGACCTCCTTCGCGGTCGAGACGACCGTCGGCATCCACTACGAGCCGGAGTACCCGCCGTTCTTCCTCGACCCCGGCGCGACCGTCGCGCCCGCCGAGAAGCTGCTCCACGAGGAGGAGCCCGGCTCCGCCGCCCCGGTGATCAAGCTGCTCGCGCACCATCCCGATCTGACGCCCGACGGGTTTCTCACCCTGGCGCGTACGGCCGCGGGCGATCGTGCGTCCTTCACCCGTTCCAGCCAGTCCGCGCTCCTGGAGATCAGCGGCCTCGGCGTGAGCAAGGCCAGCACCCTGGCGCTCTGCTGCGCCAAGCGCGGGATCTCCTCCGACCAGGTCGTGGCCTTCGGGGACATGCCGAACGACGTGGAGATGCTCAGCTGGGCGGGGACCTCGTACGCGATGGGCAACGCCCATCCGGACGTGATCGCCGCGGCTTCGGGACGGACCGTCGCCAACAACGAGGACGGCGTGGCGGTCGTCATCGAGCGCATCCTGCAGAACCTCCCGCCCGAGGGTGTCTGAACTCGTTCCCGGCGAAGGCATCCAGGGGTGTCGAATCCCGTGTCGCATCCCTTCCGCGTGAGGCGGCGGAGGGGCGTCACAGCCCGACGCCCCGCTCCGCCAGCCACGGCACGGGATCGACCCCCGACCCCAGATAAGGCGTGAGCCGCACCTCGAAGTGCAGGTGCGGCCCCGTCGAATTGCCCGTGGTGCCCGCCTGACCGATCCACTGCCCGGTGCCCACCTGCTGTCCCTGGTCGACGGCCAGGGACGCCAGGTGGGCGTACTGCGTGTAGTAGCCGCCCGGGTGCTGGACGATGATCTCGATGCCGAAGGCGCCTCCGCAGGAGACGGACAGCACCCGGCCCGCCCCCACCGCGCGCACCGGCGCCCCGATGCCCACCGCGAAGTCCTGACCCGTGTGCCCGCTCACCCAGTGCGACCCTCCGCTCCCGAAACCGGCGGACAGCGCGTAATCCTCCACCGGCGGGACCCACGCCGTCGCCGGTGGCGTGTCCTCGTCGACGGGTACGGCGCCCGCGCAGGTGCCGGCGGCCACGCTCCGGTCCGCCTCGCCCTGAAGCTGCCACTGCGCGCTCTCCAGCTTGGCCGTGATGCCCTGCTTGACCACGGCCAGCCGGGCCCTGCGGACGTCGAGGTCGTGCCAGGCGGCCCGGGCCCGCCTTTCGGCCGCACTCAGCCGCCGCTCGGCGAGGCGGGCACGGTCGAGCAGCCGGCCCACGGCCTCCTCCGCCTGGCGTGCGATACGCCGTCCACGCAGCAGTTCGTCGGGGGTCTTCGACAGAAGCAGCCGGGCGGTGAACGTGAGCGATCCGCCGCTCCGGTACTGCGCGCGGGCGACCACACCCAAGTCGTCGCGCAGAAGGCTCATCTCGCCCCGCTGCAGATCGAGCTGGTCCTGAAGCCTGCCGGCCGCGAGGCGCTGCGCCTCGGCGGCGCGTCTGCCCTTCTCGTACCCCGCGGTGGCACGCGCCGTCTCCGCGTACAGCCGGGCCACTTCCGCGCTGATGCTGATGTCCGGGCCGTCCACGGGTGGCGCGGCCGGTTCCGGCGCGGCGGCGGGCGGGGCCACCGGCTCCGGGGCGGCGGGCGCCACGAGGGCCGGGCCCGGAGGGCCCGGCACCAGGGGAGCCGGGAGCACGGGAACCGGGACGGTGGGCAGCGGCATCGGATCCACCGGTGCGCCCGCGGCGGGGGACGGGGTCGTCGCGAGAAGGGCACACAGCACCACCGGGACGAGCAGCAGCCGGTCACGGGGTCTCAGGCACATGTCCGGATCGTCACCCGGCGCGCGTGCGATTTCCGGTACCGCCGAGGTGTCGTACGGCCACCTGGCCCAGGATCCGGCCCGCTGGGCGGGACGCGCGCGGACAGGCGGTCAAGCACGCCGACAGGAGCACGGCGCCACCGGCCACGAGAAGGCCGGTGGCCTTCGGCCGCCGTGGCAACCGGACTGGACCCCGGACTACAGCGGCGCCTCCCAGAACACCGTCGTCCCGCGGCCGTCCTCACCGATCCCCGGGCCGCTGTAGCTCGATCCGCCGAGCGCCTCGGCACGGCGGGCAAGATTGCGCAGCCCGCTGCGCCGCCCACCCACCGACATGCCCACCCCGTCGTCGGCGACGGTCAGCCGAACGCCGTCGGAGCCGTCGTCGAGTGCCACGGTCGCGTCGACGACGACATCGATACGGGTCGCCTCCGCGTGCCGGAACGCGTTCGACAGCGCCTCGCGCAGCGCCGCGATCAGGTTCTTGGCGGTGAACTCGCCGACAACCGAGTCCACCGGGCCGCGGAAGCGGTGGCCCGGGCTGAAGCCGAGAGGGACGGCCGCCATGTTGATCTCCCGCAGTACCCGGGTGCGCAGCCCGGACGGCACCTCGGCGGGGCCCTGCTGCAACGCGAAGATGGCGGTGCGGATCTCCTGGATGGTCACGTCCAGTTCGTCGACCGCCTTGCCCACGCCCTCCTGCACCGCGGGCACGACCGACCGGCGCTGGGCGCTCTCCAGCATCATCCCGGTGGCGAACAGCCGCTGGATCACCAGATCGTGCAGGTCGCGGGCGATCCGGTCGCGGTCCTCGTACACCGCGAGCCGCTCCCGGTCCCGCTGGGCCTCCGCCATCATCAGCGCCAGCGCGGCCTGGGAGGCGAACTGTGCGGCGAGCGTCCGCTCCGCCTCGCTGAACGGCCGGGCCCCGCGCGCCCGGGGGGTGGCGAGCGCCCCGAGCACCCGTCCCCCGCTGCGCAGCGGCAGCAGCATGCTGGGGCCGAAGCGCCCTGTCATCCGCGTGAGCAGGCGCGGATCGGTGGCCGCGTCCGTGACGAAGACCGCCTCGCCGGCCAGCAGTCGGGCCACGACCGGGCTCTCCGGCGGTAGGACGATGCCGAGGGAAGTCGCGGGGCGGTCGGAGGCCACGGCGACGATCTCGAGTCCGCCTTCGTCGGCCGGCAGCAGCACGATCCCGGCCGCCGCCTCGGCGAGCTTGCGGGCCTGCTCGGCAACGACGGCCAGCGCGTCGTCGGCGTCACCGCCGGAGAGCAGGGCGGTGGTCACGGCGACCGAACCGTCGATCCAGCGCTCCCGCTGGCGTGCCGCTTCGTAGAGGCGGGCGTTCCCGATGGCGATTCCGGCCTCGGTGGCGAGCACGCGCACCATGTGGAGGTCCTCGTCGTTGAAGTCGGCTCCGTTCCTCTTCTCCGTCAGATAGAGGTTGCCGAAGATCTCGCCCTGGACGCGGATGGGAACGCCGAGGAAGGAACGCATGGGCGGATGTCCGGGCGGCAGCCCGGTGAAGCGCGGATCGGACGTGAGATCGGTGAGCCGCAGTGGAGCGGGCCCGTGGATCAGTGCACCGAGGAGCCCGTGCCGGCCGCCCGGCGGATGCCCGATCCGCTGGGCCGCCCCCTCGTCGGCGCCGTAGGTCACGAAGTCGGAGAGGCCCTCGCCCTCCTCGTCGACGACGCCGATGGCGGCGTAGCGGGCGTCGGCGAGTTCGGCGGCGGTCTTGCAGATCCGGTCGAGCGTGGAGTGCAGTTCGAGTCCGGTGCCGACGGACCGCATGGCCTCCAGCAGCTGCGGGACCCGGGCCGTGAGCTCGGTGGACAGACCTTGGAGGCTGCGGGTCGCCTGTGTCGCGGCTTCGGCGGGGTCCCTCGACTCCTGCGGCTCGGGCTCGGTCATGACCTTGAGCGTAGTTAGCCGTGTTTGTGAGGGAAAGTCGCCGTCTGCCGGGATCAGACGCCTGCCGCCGCCACCCGGGTGCCGAGCAGATCCGCCGCCCGCTCCCGCTCCACCATCCGGCGCAGCGGACCGTCCAGCGCCGCGATCTCGGCGTACGGGCCTCGCTGCACCACCCGACCGTCCTCCAGGACCACGACCTCGTCCACGGCGTCGAGCCCCCGAAGCCGATGCGTGATCAGCACCGTGGCCGCTCCCCGCAGCGTGCGGTCCTCGGTCGCCGCCAGGAGGTCCGACGTCAGCGCGTCGGCGGTCGCCAGGTCGAGATGCTCGGCGGGCTCGTCCAGTACGAGGACGGGGAAGTCGGCGAGCAGCGCGCGGGCCAGGGCGAGGCGCTGACGCTGACCGCCGGAGAGCTGGGCGCCGTGCTCGCCGACGAGGGTGTCCATCCCGTCGGGCAGGCCGTCCACCCACTCCAGCAGGCGGGCATCGGCGAGTGCCTTCCGGAGGTCCTCCTCCGTCGCGCCGGTGCGCGCCAGCCTGAGGTTCTCCCGTACGGAGCTGTCGAAGAGGTGGGCGTCCTGCGCGCACAGTCCGACGAACTCCCGGACGGTGTCGCCGTCGAGTGCCGCCGCGTCCACACCACCGATCGTGTACGTCCCCGCCTCCGCGTCCAGGAATCGGAGCAGGACCTGCGCGAGGGTGGTCTTGCCCGAGCCCGACGTTCCGACGACGGCGACCCGCGTCCCCGCGGTGATCGTGAGATCGAGGCCGGTGATCGCGTCCCGGTCCTGACCGGCGTGCCGGGCCCGCAGCCCGCGCACGTCGAGCGGAAAGGCCGTCGTGGGAGCCGGCGCCGGGTGTTCCGGTTCGCGTACGGGGACCGGCGCGTCCAGCACCTCGTACACGCGCTCGGCGCTGCGCTTCACCCGCTGCCGGTACTGCACGGCGAGCGGCAGCCCGGTCACGGCCTCGAAGGCGGCGAGCGGAGTGAGGACCACCACGGCGAGCGACACCCCGTCGAGGCGTCCCTCCCGTACCGCCTGCACCCCGGCGAACGCGGCACACACCACGGTCAGTCCGCAGGCCAGCGCGGACAGCCCGGTGCCGAGCGCGGTGGCCGCGGCTCCTCGTGAGGCGATCAGAGTCAGCCGCCGGTCGGCGGCGCGCGTCCCTTCGACCCGGCCCTTCAGGGCCCCGGCGACGGTCAGTTCGGCGGTTCCGCGCAGCAGGTCGGCGACGCGGGTGGACAGTTCGCCGCGAGCGGGGGCGAGTTGCCGCTCGGCCCGCCGTGCGACCCGGCCGCTGATCAAGGGCACGAGAACGCCGGCCACGAGCAGTCCGGCGGCGAGCACCGCTCCTGCCTCGGGCAGCAGCCAGGCGGTGAAGCCGACCGAGCCCGCGCCGACGACGAGGGCGACACCGGCCGGCAGCAGCCAGCGGAGCCAGTAGTCCTGCAGGGCATCCACGTCGGAGACGAGCCGGGACAGCAGGTCACCGCGCCGGCTCCCCCGCAGTCCCGCCGGTGCGATGCGCTCCAGGCGCCGGTAGACGGCGATGCGCAGTTCGGCGAGCATCCGCAGCACGGCGTCGTGGGAGACGAGCCGCTCCGCGTACCGGAAGACGGCGCGGCCGATGCCGAAGGCGCGGGTCGCCGTGACGGCCACCATCAGATACAGCACCGGTGGCTGTTCCGAGGCACGGGAGATGAGCCAGCCGGAGACGGCCATGAGCCCGACGGCGGATCCCAGCGCGAGACTGCCGAGGAGCAGCGCCAGCCAGAACCGGCCGCGCAGGTTTCCGGCAGCCCTGCGCACCCGGGCGAGCGGCGGGACACCAGCCGTTTCGGATTCGCCGTTCATGGAGTCGGCGAGCCGGTAGGGATCGGCACCCGATTCCACTGCCGCGGCCGGCCGGCCGGGGAGGGCCGACTGTTCGGACCCGGCCCCTTCCGCGGTGCGGCGGGTGAGTGTGACCACGCGGTCGGCTACCGACAGAAGCGCCGGCCGGTGGACGACCAGGACGACGGTGCGTCCCTCGGCCAGCCGTCGTACCGCGTCGACGATCGCTTCCTCGGTCTCCCCGTCCAGAGCCGCGGTCGGTTCGTCGAGCAGCAGCACCGGCCGGTCCGCGAGAAACGCCCGGGCCAGCGCGAGCCGCTGCCGCTGACCTGCCGAGAGTCCTGCGCCGTCCTCCCCGAGCAGGGTCGCCGCGCCCTCGGGCAGCGCGCTGACGAAGTCGTACGCGCCGGCTTCCCGCAGCGCGGCCGTCACCGCGGCGTCATCGGCGTCCGGCCTGGCCAGGCGTACGTTCTCCGCGATCGTTCCCGCGAAGAGATGGGGACGCTGCGGCACCCAGGCGATCTTGTCGCGCCAGCGTTCCGGGGAGAGTTCGCGCAGGTCCACCCCACCGATGCGCACCCGGCCTTGAGCCGGCTCGACGAAGCCCAGCAGGACGTCGAGCAACGTCGACTTGCCGATGCCGCTCGGCCCCACCAGCGCGACGGTCTCGCCGCTCTCCACGACGAGCGATGCCGCGTCCAGGGACGCCTCGCTGCGCCCGGCATGACGGACGGTCACCTCGTCGAGCTCGATCCGCAGGGTGCCGGGCACCTCCGCGTGACCGGCCCGTCGTGGCTCGGTCTCCAGGACCCGGAAGATCTCCTCCGCGGCGGAGAGCCCTTCGGCCGCCGCGTGGTACTGCGCCCCCACCTGCCGGATCGGCAGATAAGCCTCGGGCGCCAGGATCAGGATGACCAGTCCGGTGTACAGATCCAGGTCCCCGTGCACCAGGCGCATACCGATCCCGACGGCCACGAGAGCCACCGAGAGGGTGGAGAGCAGCTCCAGCGCGAAGGAGGAGATGAAGGCGATCCGCAGGGTCCGCAGGGTGGCCCGACGGTATTCGGCGGTGATGGACCGGATCGACTCGGCCTGCGCCTTCGCCCGCCCGAAGACCTTCAGGGTCGGCAGACCGGCCACGACATCGAGGAAGTGTCCCGACAGCCGGGACAGCAGTCGCCACTGACGGTCCATCCGCGTCTGGGTCGCCCAGCCGATCAGCACCATGAACAGCGGAATCAGGGGGAGCGTCACGACGATGACGGCCGCCGAGACCCAGTCCTCGGTCACGATCCGCGCCAGTACGGCCACCGGGACCACGACGGCGAGGCCGAGCTGGGGCAGATAGCGGGAGAAGTAGTCGTCGAGCGCGTCGACTCCGCGGGTGGCGAGCGCGACGAGCGACCCGGACCGCTGGCCGCTCAGCCAGCCGGGACCGAGTTCAGTGGCCCGTGCCAGCAGCCGCCCTCTCAGTTCCGACTTCACGGCCGCGCTCGCCCGGTGTGCGGCGAGTTCGGTCAGCCAGGAGACCAGCCCTCGGCCCGCGGCGACCGCCGCGAGCAGCGCCAGTGGAGTCATGAGGCCGGAGGCCGACATGCCGTCCTGGAAGGAACCCACCACGACCTCGGCGATGAGCATCGCCTGGGCGACGACCAGCGTCGCCCCGACCAGGCCGAGGAGTACCACCGCGATCAGAAAGCGACGGGTGGCTCGGGCGTAGCGGAGCAGACGCGGGTCGATCGGTTTCACGTGAAACATCCCCCACTAGTGAGCATCGGCGATGTGCTGCGTACCGATGCGCTTGCGGAACACCCAGTACGTCCAGCCCTGGTAGAGCAGCACCAGCGGTGTGGCGATGCCCGCGCACCAGGTCATGATCTTCAGGGTGTACGGGCTCGACGAGGCGTTGGTGACCGTCAGGCTCCATTCCTCCTGGAGCGAGGACGGCATGACGTTCGGGAACAACGTCAGGAAGAGCATCGCGACCGCGGCCACGATGGTCACCCCGGACCACGCGAACGACCATCCCTCGCGTCCCCGGCCGATCGCCACGACGGCGGCGACCAGCGCCACCACCGCGACGATCATCGCGACCAGGCTGGTGCCGTCGCCGCGCGAGACCTGGGTCCAGCCGAGAAAGCCGAGCGCCAGAGCGGCCGTGACCAGGCCGAGCTTGAGAGCCAGGGACCGAGCCCGGACCCGGATGTCCCCCACGGTCTTGAGTGCGGTGAAGACCGCGCCGTGGAAGGTGAACAGCGTCAGCGTCACCAGCCCGCCGAGGATCGCGTACGGGTTGAGCAGGTCGAAGAGGGTACCGACGTACTCCTTGTCACCGTCGATCTTCACCCCGCGCACGATGTTGCCGAAGGCCACACCCCAGAGCAGGGCCGGCAGCAGCGAGGTCCAGAAGATCGCGTGCTCCCAGTTGCTCTGCCAGAGCGCCTCATCCCGCTTGTGCCGGTATTCGAAGGCGACCCCGCGCACGATCAGGCAGACCAGGATGAGCAGCAGCGGCAGATAGAAGCCGGAGAAGAGCGTGGCGTACCACTCGGGGAAGGCCGCGAAGGTGGCTCCGCCCGCGGACAGCAGCCACACCTCGTTGCCGTCCCAGACCGGCCCGATGGTGTTGATGAGCACGCGCCGCTCGGCCCGGTTCCTGGCCAGCAGCTTGGTCAGGACGCCGACTCCGAAGTCGAAGCCCTCGAGGAAGAAGTAGCCGGTCCACAGGACGGCGATGAGTACGAACCAGACGTCGTGAAGTTCCATGCCTCAGCAGCTCCTCAGGGCTCAGTACGAGAAGGCCATCGGCCGGTCGGCGTCCTGGTCGTCGCCGCCGATCCTGGTGGGCGGGTTGAGGTCGGCCTCGGTGAGCTCGGGCGGTCCTGCCTTGACGTACTTCACCAGGAGCCTGACCTCGATGACCGCGAGGATCGCGTAGAGCGTCGTGAACACGATCATCGAGGTGAGCACCTCGCCCTGCGATACGCCGGGGGAGACCGCGTCGCGTGTGCGCAGCACCCCGTAGACGACCCACGGCTGCCGGCCCATCTCGGTGAAGATCCAGCCCCAGGAGCTGGCGATCAGCGGGAAGGCCATGGTCCACAGCGCGACGATCCAGTACCAGTTCGTGAGCCGGGGGTTCAGCGCCTTGTTCTTGAAGAGCACGAGATGGGGCACCTCGTCCTCACCGGTCCGCAGCCCCGGCGACAGCAGGAACTTCTTCCTGGTGAGCCAGAGGCCGATCGTCCCGATGGCCAGGGACGCCATGCCGAAGCCGATCATCCAGCGGAAGCCCCAGTAGGCGACCGGGATGTTGGGCCGGTAGTCCCCCGGCCCGAACCTCTCCTGCTCGGCCTTGTTGACGTCGTTGATGCCGGGGACGTACGAGGTGAAGTCGTCGTTGGCCAGGAAGGACAGCAGTCCCGGAATCTCGATGGCGACCTTGTTGTGCCCCTTCTCCACGTCGCCATAGGCGAAGACCGAGAAGGGCGCCGGCGCCTCGCCCTCCCACAGGGCCTCGGCGGCGGCCATCTTCATCGGCTGCTGCTTGTACATGACCTTGCCGAGCAGATCGCCGCTGACGGCGGTGAGCAGTCCGGAGATCATGATCGTGATCAGTCCGAGCCGCAGCGAGGTCCGCATCACCGGGATGTGCTTCTTGCGTGCCAGATGGAACGCCGCGATGCCGGCCATGAACGCGCCGCCGACGAGGAAGGCCGCCGTGATGGTGTGGAAGAACTGGGTGAGCGCGGTGTTCTGGGTCAGCACCAGCCAGAAGTCGGTGAGCTCGGCCCGTCCGCGCTCCTTGTTGATGCGGTAGCCGACGGGGTGCTGCATCCAGGAGTTGGCGGCCAGGATGAAGTAGGCGGAGAGGATGGTGCCGATCGAGACCATCCAGATGCAGGCCAGGTGGATCTTCTTCGGCAGCTTGTCCCAGCCGAAGATCCACAGACCGATGAAGGTGGACTCGAAGAAGAACGCGATCAGCGCCTCGAAGGCCAGGGGCGCACCGAAGACATCGCCGACGAAGCGCGAGTAGTCGGACCAGTTCATACCGAACTGGAACTCCTGGACGATGCCCGTCACGACACCCATGGCGATGTTGATCAGGAACAGCTTGCCCCAGAACTTCGTGGCCCTGAGGTACTTCTCCTTCTGCGTCCGGACCCAGGCGGTCTCCAGGCCCGCGGTGAGCGCGGCCAGCGAGATCGTGAGGGGGACGAAGAGGAAGTGGTAGACGGTGGTGATGCCGAACTGCCAGCGCGCCAGCGTTTCCGGCGCCAGAGCAAGCTCCACGTCGTCATCTCCTTACAGCATCGGCAGGGTCGAGCGGCCGTTTGTCCCGTTAATCCCGCCGATCACGGGAGGAACGGGACTAGCTTGTGAACGCGTTCACATTCACAAGCATTATGGCGCATGCACCGTTCGCACAGTCGACCGGGGGGTACCCCTGGCGGAAAGAACCCCCATGAGCACCGGGCTCATGGGGGTTCTGCCGTTCCGAAGCAGCGCCGATCAGGGCGCAGGCGCTACAACTGCGCGCGGAACGCCTCCGCGGTGTGCAGGAAGATGTCGTTGGCCTCGGACTCCCCGATCGTGACCCGCACACCCTCGCCCGGGAAGGGCCGCACCACGACACCGGCCTTCTCGCACGCCGCCGCGAAGTCGACCGTCCGCTCGCCGAGCCTCAGCCAGACGAAGTTCGCCTGGGTCTCGGGGACGGTCCAGCCCTGCTTGACCAGGCTCTCGTACACCCGCAGCCGCTCGCTCACGAGCGAGCCGACGCGGCCGAGCAGCTCGTCCTCGGCCTGCAGCGAGGCGACGGCCGCGTCCTGTGCCAACTGCGTCACACCGAAGGGCACCGCCGTCTTGCGCAGCGCCGCGGCCACCGGCTCCTGGGCAACCGCGAAGCCGACCCGCAGCCCGGCCAGCCCGTAAGCCTTGGAGAAGGTCCGCAGCACCGCCACATTGGGGCGCTCACGGTAGATGTCGATGCCGTCGTGCACCTCGGGGTCGCGGATGAACTCGCGGTACGCCTCGTCCAGCACCACCAGGACGTCCGACGGCACCCGGTCGAGGAACCGCTCGAGCTCGGCCCGGCGGACCACCGTGCCGGTCGGGTTGTTGGGGTTGCAAACGAAGATCAGCCGCGTCCGGTCGGTGACCGCGCCGGCCATCGCGTCCAGGTCGTGCACCTCACCACTGGTCAGCGGCACCTCCACCGGCGTCGCCCCGCTGATCCGGGTGATGATCGGGTACGCCTCGAAGGACCGCCAGGCGTAGATGACCTCGTCGCCGGGGCCGGAGGTGGACTGCAGCAGGGACTGGGCGACGCCCACCGAACCCGTGCCGGTCGCCAGATGCGACAGGGGCACCCCGAAACGGTCCGAGAGCTCGTTCATCAAGCCGGTGCAGGCCATGTCCGGGTATCGGTTGAAGCTGTGGGCCGCGCCCGTCACGCGCTCCATCACCCCCGGAAGGGGCGGATACGGGTTCTCGTTGGACGACAGCTTGTACGCGACAGGGCCGCCGGCCGCCGCGGGCCTGCCCGGCTTGTACGTGGGGATGCCGTCCAGCTCGGCGCGCAGCTTGGGGCTCGTCTCGCTCACCGCAGGTCCTCCTCGAGGAGTCCGTTCACATCGGAACCAATACTCCTCACCTTATGAGGATTCCCGGCCGGTGCGAATGGCCGCCGGAAAAAGGGGGGAGCGCGCACTTTCCTGGCGTGCGCCTGTGGCTCACTCCGTAGCGCGCATCACCCGTAGTGGTGAGTTGAGACCTCTTCGAAACATGAGCCATTCGGCAGGCCGATGCCGCCGGACGCCCGAGACGCTGTCGCCGGACCCATCAACTGCCTTGGTTTCCAAGGGAGTTGGTGGTTTATGATCTTGCAGAAACGTGCCTGTCAACGCAGGCATATGCGACCGGCTCAACCGCCCGCCCGAGCCCTACTATCGGCTCGCCATGACAGCAGCAGGGAAGCACCAGGTGAGCCGGACGGACACATCCCGCCGGAGCAGCCGGCAAGGTCGTGCGGGCATTCGAGACGTTGCCGCCGCAGCCGGTGTCTCCATCACGACTGTCTCCGACGCGCTCAACGGCAAGGGCCGGCTCCCGGACGCCACCCGCCGGCACGTCCGCGAGGTCGCAGACCGGCTGGGCTACCGCCCCTCCGCGGCGGCGCGCACGCTCCGCACCGGGAAATCGGGCCTCATCGGCCTGACCGTCACGACGTACGGGGATGAACCTTTCACCTTCACGGAGTTCGCGTACTTCGCCGAGATGGCCAGAGCCGCGACCTCCGCGGCACTCGCTCGCGGCTATGCCCTCGTGATCCTTCCGGCGACGTCCCGCCACGACGTGTGGTCGAACGTCGCCCTGGACGGCACGGTGGTCATCGACCCCTCCGACCACGACCCGGTCGTGACCGAGCTCGTCCGCCAGGGCCTGCCCGTGGTCTCCGACGGCCGCCCGGCGGGCACCCTCCCGGTCACCGCCTGGGTCGACAACGACCACGAAGCCGCCGTACTCGATCTGCTCGACCACCTCGCCGACGCCGGCGCCCGCCGTATCGGGCTGCTCACCGGCACCACCACGGACACCTACACGCGCCTGTCCACGACCGCGTATCTCAGCTGGTGCGAGCGGGTCGGCCAGGACCCGGTCTACGAGTCCTACCCTGCGCACGACCCGTGCGCCGGCGCCGTCGCAGCCGACCGGCTGCTCGCGCGGCCGGACCGGCCCGACGCCGTCTACGGTCTCTTCGACCCCAACGGCACCGATCTGCTCGCCGCCGCCCGGCGGTACGGACTGCGCGTCCCCGAGGATCTCCTGCTGGTCTGCTGCAGCGAGTCGACGGTGTACGCCACGACCGAGCCGCCCATCACCACCCTGTCGCTGAAGCCGCGCAGGATCGGCACGGCGGTCGTCCAGCTCCTCATCGACGCGATCGAGGGAATCGACGAGGACCGGCCGATCGAGCAGGTGATACCGACCGAACTGATCGTCCGGACGTCCTCGCAGCGACGTAATCCGCGGACGACGGTGAGCGCACCGCGTTCCCCCTCACCGGACTAGACCTTCCGAATGGGGACGAAACGGTCGGCGTGCCAGGGGTGCGGACGGATTCACCACCCCTGGTGCGTCACAGAGCGCGGACCTCATTCCTATGATGGGCGCACGACACCGCGGACCACCCCGACCAGGCTGGGCCGAGAGGTGAACGGCGGCGCGACGGTGGTGGAGGGGTCGATGACTCAGGGGGCCGGTCAGGGACCCGTGGTGCGTACGGAGACTTTGCGTGATTTCCGTGTCCCGCCCTATGCGCAGGTGCCCGTGCAGTCACAGTCGCCCCATGGGCAGGGGCAGCCTCCGGAGATGCTCGACGAGGCGCCTTCGGGCACACCCGCTCAGCACCCCTATGTGCCGGCCCAGGGGCAGGCGCCCATGAGCCGCGCCCACGAGGAACAGCGGCCCCCGCAGTCCGCCACGGAGTCCTCGCACCCCGGCAACGCGGTGCCCGAGGACGAGATGCCGGACGGGTACACCCCCACCGCGCGCGATCTCCCGGTGATCAGGGCAGGCGGCCCGGGCGACACCGTGCAGGTGCACGTCGATCCGGAAGAAGCCGCCGCGGCCGAGGACGGCCTCGGTCCGCTCTACGTCGTCGGCGACGTCCACGGCTATCTCGACGAACTCGTCGCCGCCCTCACCGCCCAGGGCCTCATCGACACCGAGGGCAACTGGTCCGCGGGCAACGCCCGTCTGTGGTTCCTCGGCGACTTCACCGACCGCGGCCCCGACGGCATCGGCGTCATCGACCTGGTCATGCGGCTGTCCGCGGAGGCCGCGGCCGCCGGCGGCTACTGCAAGGCCCTGATGGGCAACCACGAACTGCTGCTCCTCGGCGCCAAGCGGTTCGGCGACACCCCCGTCAACTCCGGTGCGGGCACCGCCACCTTCCAGGCGGCCTGGCTGCTCAACGGCGGCCAGAAGTCCGACATGGACCGGCTCCAGGACGTCCATCTCCAGTGGATGGCCCGCCTCGACGCGGTCGTGGAGGAGGACGGGCACCTTCTCCTGCACTCCGACACGACGGCGTACCTCGACTACGGCTCCACGATCGAGGACGTCAACGACACCGTTCACGCGATCATCACCCGTAATGACGCCGACGAGTGCTGGGACGTGTTCCGCAAGTTCACCAAGCGCTTCGCCTTCCGCGACGACGGCGGCCCCGAGGCCGTCCGTGAACTCCTGGGCACCTACGGGGGCACCCGCGTCGTGCACGGCCACAGCCCCATTCCGTATCTGCTCGGCGAAGTGGGCACCGAGGACGGCGAGGACGGCGCCCGTCCGGTCGTCGAAGGCCCCCATGTGTACGCCGACGGGCTCGCGATCGCCATGGACGGCGGCGTGACCATGGCCGGAAAGCTGCTTGTCGTGCAACTTCCGCTGCCCAACTGAGCAGGCCACGACAGGCGATTTACTGAAACCCCCTGTCACCCCGTGCCGTAACCGCTCTACCATCGGCTTATCCGTAGCAGGCTCTCCTCCGTTTCCGCCCAACTGCCCGGTTCGCCCGGTCAATCCGGCCCTACGGAGCATCGGGGGATGCACATGAACAGCGCTCCGCACCTGCTGACCGAGGACCGCGCCGAGTACGAGCGCATCCTCGACGACGCGCTGCGCAACGCCCATGACCGTCCGGACCTCGCTGCCGTGGGGCAGCGACTGAACACCGAGCAGCTGCGCACGATGGCGCTCAACGCGACGGCACTGATCACCACTGCCGCCGCGGCCGAGTACGAGCACTACACAAAGATCCGCGAGGAGATGCGCGCCCCCAAGGCCGCCGCGTCCGTGCGCAATTCCGTGCTGGCGCCGGTCACCGGCGAGGCCGCCGCCGAGAGCGGTGCGGGTTTCGCGGCCGTCATCGCCGTGCTCGCTCCGGTGCTCGCCGGTACGGCCGCGCTGATATTCCTGCTCGTCGGCTACATCCTCAAAGCACTCAGCCCGACAGCCTCGTTCGCGCAGACCCTGGTCTCGGCGGGCTGGTTCTTCGGGGCTCTCACGGCGGCCGCGATCCTGGTGGCCGCGGTGGCCCTGCTGCTCACCGCGCTGCGCAACGGCGCGACGCAGGTGCCCGCGGAAGAGGTGACGGGTGAACTGCCCGACGAGGTGGCACGTGCCAAGGATGCCTGGCGGCACGCCCTGCTCGAACGGGGCCTGCTGCCCTTCCTGCGGGCGGCGCTGGCGGACCCCAGCGCCGACCCGAAGTCGAGCAAGCCACCGCGACCGGTGAGCCGCATCCCCAAGGTCGGCTACAGCGGTCCGGACTACTCGAGCCCCAGCGAGGGCTCGACGGCGGGCCAGCGGCCCACGTTCACCAGCCCTGACTTCACCAGCCCGGACTTCGGCGGACCCGAGCACCAGCCGGAGTGATGTCCGAGGCGCGCCTCCCGGATACACAGGAGCGCGCCTCGGACATCTCGGACGTACGACCTGACGGATACGAGAGGTCCGGGGGTCAGAGAGCCACTGGGCTCACTCGGCGATCGGCAGGTACACCCGGTTGCCGGCGGCGGCGAACTCCTTGGACTTCTCCGCCATGCCGTCCTCGATCTCCTGCTGCGAGTCGCCGTGCCGGCGCCGGATGTCCTGCGAGATCTTCATGCTGCAGAACTTGGGCCCGCACATGGAGCAGAAGTGCGCGGTCTTCGCCGGCTCGGCGGGGAGCGTCTCGTCGTGGAACTCCCGTGCGGTGTCCGGGTCGAGAGCCAGGTTGAACTGGTCCTCCCACCGGAACTCGAAGCGGGCGTCCGACAGTGCGTCGTCCCACTCCTGCGCGCCCGGGTGCCCCTTGGCGAGGTCTGCGGCATGGGCGGCGATCTTGTAGGTGATGACGCCGGTCTTCACATCGTCGCGGTTCGGCAGGCCCAGGTGCTCCTTGGGCGTGACGTAGCAGAGCATCGCCGTGCCCCACCAGGCGATCATCGCCGCTCCGATCCCGGAGGTGATGTGGTCGTACGCGGGAGCGACGTCCGTCGTGAGCGGGCCGAGCGTGTAGAACGGCGCCTCTTCGCAGATCTCCTGCTGGAGGTCGATGTTCTCCTTGATCTTGTGCATCGGGACGTGACCGGGTCCTTCGATCATCGTCTGCACGTTGAAGCGCTTGGCGATCGTGTTGAGCTCTCCGAGGGTGCGCAGCTCCGCGAACTGAGCCTCGTCGTTGGCGTCGGCGATCGAGCCGGGCCGCAGCCCGTCACCGAGGGAGTACGTCACGTCGTACGCGGCGAGGATCTCGCACAGTTCCTCGAAGTTCTCGTAGAGGAACGACTCCTTGTGGTGCGCCAGGCACCAGGCGGCCATGATCGAGCCGCCGCGCGAGACGATGCCCGTCTTGCGGCGGGCGGTGAGCGGGACGTACCGCAGCAGCACGCCCGCGTGGACCGTCATGTAGTCCACGCCCTGCTCGGCCTGTTCGATGACCGTGTCCTTGTAGATCTCCCAGCTCAGCTCCTCGGCCCTGCCGTCCACCTTCTCGAGAGCCTGGTAGAGCGGCACGGTGCCGATCGGGACAGGGGAATTGCGCAGCACCCATTCACGGGTGGTGTGGATGTTGCGGCCGGTCGAGAGGTCCATGACCGTGTCCGCGCCCCACTTGGTGGCCCAGGTCATCTTGTCGACCTCTTCCTCGATGGAGGAAGTGACCGCGGAGTTGCCGATGTTGGCATTGACCTTCACCAGGAACCGCTTGCCGATGATCATCGGCTCGATCTCCGGGTGGTTGACGTTGGCCGGCAGAACCGCACGGCCGGCCGCGATCTCCTCGCGCACGACCTCGGCGGGCACGTTCTCGCGGATGGCGACGTACTCCATCTCCGGGGTGATCTCGCCCCGGCGCGCGTACGCGAGTTGCGTCACCGCCTGCCCGTCCCGGCCCCGGCGGGGCTGGCGTGGGCGGCCGGGGAAGACCGCGTCGAGATTCCGCAGCCCGCCACGCGGCGAGGTGTGCTTGATCCCGTCGTCCTCGGGGCGGATGGGACGGCCCGCGTACTCCTCGGTGTCACCGCGGCCGATGATCCAGTTCTCCCGCAGCGGCGCCAGGCCGCGGCGGACATCGGTCTCGACGGTGGGGTCGGTGTACGGCCCGGACGTGTCGTACAGCGTGACGTCCGTGCCATTGGTGAGGTGCACCTGGCGGACGGGCACCCGGAGGTCGGGGCGCGAGCCCTCGACGTATCCCTTGTGCCAGCCCGGCGTGCGTTCCGCCTGGTCGGCGGCAGGCGTGCGTGCATCCTGAACGGTCATGAGACCTACTCCCTACGCCGGCATTACCCGGTAACAGGTTCGGCGGTCGACGCAGCGGCTTCCGTCCGACGGTGTTTCACGTGAAACACCACTGGGACGAAGGTCAGCGCCCTCTCAGCCCGGTGCTCCGAGCTCCCGCGTGTGCAAAGGTGCCTCCACGCTAGCGTCATGTCTGGCGCGCTGAACAGAGGCCCCCATCCGTTCTTGCGATGATCTGTCGGTGACCTCATCGCCGCCCGACCCGCATCAGACGCCCGAGCCGCACGGCCACTCGCACTCCCATGGCCCCGCCGCACCCGTCTCCCGGCACCTCCGCAAGGTCATCGCGGCCGTGCTGATCCCCTTCGCGGCCGCGGTGGTCGTGGGGCTTCTCGTGCTCTGGCCGGGTGGCACGCCCGGCCACGAGCGCACCGGAGTGGGCTTCGACCGTCAGACCGAGTCGGGCAAGGTGGTCTCGGTCGAGAAGGTCGACTGCAAGGACGTGAACGCCGGACAGGTACCGCCGACCGCGGACCCCACCACACCCGAGGGGCGTGAGGCGGCCAATTCCCAGCAGGGCGACTGCGGGAAGGCGACGGTCGAGGTCACCTCGGGAAAGAACAAGGGCCGCACCTTCGTCGAGATCGTCCAGCCTGATGCTCCGCGACAGTTGAAGAAGGGCCAGGGCGTGGTGGTGGCGTATGCCCCCGACGCCCCACGCGATCTCCAGTACTCGGTGACGGACGTGGACCGGGGATTCCCGATGGCGGTGCTGGCCGGGATCTTCGCCCTGGTGGTGGTGCTGGTCGGACGCATGCGCGGGGTGATGGCGCTGCTGGCGCTCGTTGTCTCGTTCGCGGTCCTGACGGTGTTCATCCTTCCCGCGATCCTTCAGGGCTCCAATCCCCTGATCGTCGCCGTGGTCGGAGCGAGCGCCATCATGCTGATCGCGCTCTACATGTGCCACGGACTGACGGCACGCACCTCGGTCGCGGTCCTGGGCACGCTGATCTCCCTGCTGCTCATCGGGCTGCTCGGTTCGCTGTTCATCGGTTGGGCGAGCCTGAGCGGCAACACCGACGACAACACCGGCCTGATCCACGGTCTGTTCCCGAACATCGACATGAGCGGTCTGCTGCTGGCCGGCGTCATCATCGGCTCGCTCGGCGTCCTCGACGATGTGACGGTGACCCAGACGTCCGCTGTGTGGGAACTGCACCAGGCCGACCCGGACATGGGCGCGAAGGGGTTGTACCGGGCGGGCATCCGTATCGGGCGGGATCACATCGCATCCGTCGTCAACACCCTTGTCCTGGCCTACGCGGGCGCTGCGCTGCCGCTGCTCCTGCTGTTCTCGATCGCGCAGAGCAGCGTGGGGACCGTCGCCAACAGCGAGTTGGTGGCGGAGGAGATCGTACGGACCCTCATCGGATCGATCGGTCTGGTCGCGTCGGTACCGGTGACGACCATTCTGGCGGCGCTGGTGGTCTCGGCGGACCGACCGGGACTGCTCGCAGGGGCGAGCGACACCCCGGCCCGCACCGCGGCGCCGGGGCGGGGGCGGGGCGGCAAGGGCCGCCGTCGCAAGAAGTGACGCGGTGGGGGCAGCTCAGCCGGCGTTCTCCTCGGCGAGAATGCCGTCGAGCGCCCTCTCCAGGCATTCTCTGAAGTCGCCGTACCGGTGCTCCTGCCCCAGCGGTACGAGCTTGTCGGTGCGGTCCAGGAAGGCCACCACAGGCGCCGCCCCGACGTGGAACAGGGCGCGGTCGCTGCCCACTTGGAGCCGGATGGCGAGGTCACGAAGACCCGCCGCGCCGGTGGGCGCGATGTGCACATCGCCGTCCCCGCTCGGCCCGCTGATCCCGTCCAGCAGCAGCTCGCGTCCGAAGGCCCAGGTCACGGGTGCGTCGCCCGGCAGATGGAAGGTCATCCGTACGGCATACGGATCCTCCGTCTCGTAGCGGAGCCCCACCGGGATCCGGAACGAGAGCTCCTCCGAGACGAGGAAGCTCATCAGGACCTCGGCCTGGACCGACTCGCGCATCATGTACTCCGCAATGAATGAGGCCTGCTGAAACGGCCAGAACGATCCCCTTGGCCTTCTTGCCGCAATCGTGGTGTAAGCGCCAGAGGTCCACAAGGAGTGATTTTTCAGATACTGATAGAGAACGCGAGCGCGCCGAGCAAACCGCCAATTCCCTTGCGCAGTTGCTCAATCGCCGGAAGCAGCCGCTCTTCCTGGTGCAGGGGCAGCGAAATGGCCATCGTGGCCGCACAGGAACCGGC
Source organism: Streptomyces sp. CA-251247 (assembly GCF_050952975.1). Classification (NCBI taxonomy): domain Bacteria; kingdom Bacillati; phylum Actinomycetota; class Actinomycetes; order Kitasatosporales; family Streptomycetaceae; genus Streptomyces; species Streptomyces sp. CA-251247. The sequence continues at coordinate 4,084,496 of NZ_CP191861.1, forward strand.
GGTGACCGGGATGGCGGCGCAGACCGTGCCGAGCGCGTACTCCTGGCGCTCCACGACCGGTTGCATCCGGCCCGTGGTGGCGAGCCGATCCAGCAGCGTGCGGCGGTCGGACACGGAGTAGGGGGTCACCGGCTGGACCGGATGCCGGTCGAGATGGTCACGGCGGGCGTTCTCGTCCAGCTGGCCCAGCAGACACTGCCCGATCGCGTGCGCATGGCCCGTCTCACGGAAGTCCGCCCACTCCGCGACGGCGGGTGCGTAGGGGGTGTCGGAGATGGCGACGAGTTCGATCTCGCCCTCGCGGTAGAGCGCGAAGTAGACCGGTACGCCGATCGCGTCCCGCCAGTGCTGGAGTGCGTCCTCGAGCCTGCTGCGACGATTCTGCACAGACTCGCCGAGGGCGAGCCGGCCGACCGCTTCGCCGAGGACGAACACCCCTTTCTCGCGCCGGAGATAGTCCTCGTGCGTCAGCGTCCGCAACAGGTGGTACGCGGTCGGCAGGGGAATTGCGGCCTCTCGCGCAAGCACCTTGGCGGGCGCCCCCTCGCGATGGGACGCGGCTGCTTCCAGCAGCCTCAACGCCCGCTGCACCGAACCGATGAGCGTAGGGGTCGTGGCGTTCGTCGCCGTGGCCAAAGGTCACCCCCGGGCTGGATGGGCTGCCACAGTATTGGCCGCCCGCCGGTGAAACCGGGGGTTCGGCGGGCGTTCCCCCGCCCGGGTTAACGCCCTGACCCCGAGCGGCTACCAGTCGCTGCGAGAACTCGACGATGTCATGAACTTCCGTACGACAAAGATGAGTCCCGCGACGAGCGCGACAAAGACCAGGAGCTTGAAGAGCACCCCGATCACAAAGCCGATCACACTGGTGATCAGGCCACCGAAGACGAACAGGGCGATGACGGGCACCGCGACCCATTTCACCCACCACGGCATCCCCGCGAACACTTCCCGCACAGCCATCGCCTTTACCTCGCTTCTCGGAGTTCCTGCCGTCGATGCTAGGCGGACGCACGGGGTGTGCGGGGGCCCGCGATCCCTTGAACTCCCCTGACCGGACCCTTAGGGAGTCACCGGGTCCGAGGTCAGCTCTCGGGCGGAGAGAAGATCACCATCACCCGCAGGTCCTCGGTGATGTGGTGGAACTTGTGGGCCACTCCGGCGGGGACGTAGACGACACTGCCGCGGCCGACCTGGGTCGTCTCCATGCCCACCGTGATGGCGGCGCGTCCGCTGACGACCAGGTAGATCTCGTCCTGGTTGTGGGGCAGCTGTGGGTCCAGGGAACCCGCGTCGAGCGCGTAGAGACCGGCCGACATGTTCCGCTCGCGAAGGAACTGCAGATATGCGCCGTCGTTCGCGGCACGCTCCGCCTCCAGCTCGTCCAGTCGGAATGCCTTCATCGTGCGTCCGCCCCTGCCGTCGTCCCGATCACGTCTGCCACGATCAGACACATGATGAATTTCGTAGTCAAGACGATCGCCAATGCGGGGGCCCTGGCCGTGGCCATCTGGCTGGTCGGGGACATCACCCTCACCGGGGACAGTACCGGCCGGAAGATCCTGACCCTGATCCTGGTCGCCCTGCTGTTCGGCCTGGTGAACTTTGTGGTCAAGCCGGTGGTGCAGCTGCTGACACTGCCGTTGTTCGTCCTCACGCTCGGCCTGATCACGCTGATCGTGAACGCCTTGATGCTGCTGCTCACCTCATGGCTCGCCGATGTGTTCGACCTGAACTTCCATGTCGAGGGCTTCTGGACGGCTGTCCTCGGCGGCCTGATCATCTCGGTGGTGTCGTGGGCGCTGAACGTCGCCCTGCCCGACAAGGACTGACCCGGGAACGACTGATCCGAGAAGGACCGACCCGGCGGGTCCGACGGGTCCGACCTGCGGACGCGGCGACGGCCGGCCGGGCACGTGTCCGAAGATGGTGGTGGCGACGGGCGAGGGCGGTCCGGCGCGGTACACACGCAAGGCGAGGAGTGGTCGGCATGAGCGGTGGCACGGGAGAAGGCACGCGGGCGGTACGGGCGGGTCTGCCCGACCCGGTGAAGTACGAGCCGACCCTGCCGGGCCCGGTCTTCGCGGCCCACTTCCATCTGCCGGGCGAGCCGACCGGGCCGTACACCTACGGCCGCGACGACAACCCCACCTGGACCCACCTGGAACGGGCGATCGGCGAGCTGGAGGCACCGGGCGAGGCGGTCGAGACCGTGACCTTCGCCTCGGGCATGGCCGCGATCTCCGCCGTGCTCTTCTCCCAGCTGAAGGCCGGCGACGCGGTCGTGCTGCCGGACGACGGCTACCAGGCACTCCCGCTGGTGCGGGAGCAGCTGGAGGCGTACGGCATCGAGGTGCGGACCGCGCCGACCGGCGGTGACGCCCAGCTCGCCGTCCTCGCGGGCGCGCGGCTGCTGTGGATCGAGAGCCCGTCCAACCCGGGGCTCGACGTCTGCGACATCCGGCGGCTGGTGCGGGCGGCGCACGACGCCGGCGCTCTCGTCGCCGTCGACAACACGCTCGCGACACCCCTGGGGCAGCGGCCGCTGGATCTGGGTGCCGACTTCTCGGTGGCCAGCGACACCAAGGGGATGACCGGCCACGGCGACATCCTCCTGGGGCATGTCACCTGCCGCGACGCCGAGCGGGCCGCGGGGGTGCGGCGCTGGCGCAAGGTCGTCGGCGCGATCCCCGGCCCCATGGAGGCCTGGCTCGCACACCGCTCGCTGGCCACGCTCCAGCTGCGGTCCGAGCGGCAGTGCGCGAACGCGCTGGCGCTCGCGGAGGCGCTCGGCGGGCGCGCGGACGTGACAGGGCTGCGGTATCCGGGGCTGCCGACGGACCCCTCGCACAAGGTCGCCTCGCAGCAGATGCGGCGGTTCGGCAGCGTGGTCTCCTTCGTCCTGCCCGATCGCGAGCACGCGGAACGCTTCCTGGACGCGCTGCGGCTGGTCGACGACGCGACGAGCTTCGGCGGAGTGCGCTCGTCCGCGGAGCGGCGCGGGCGCTGGGGCGGGGATGCGGTGCCGGAGGGGTTCATCCGGCTCTCGGCAGGCGCCGAGGACGAGGACGACCTCGTGGCGGATGTACTGCGGGCGCTGGACGAAGCAGCGCGTTAGGGCCACACCGAGCCGGCGGAGCGCGGACCCGAGGGGGGCGCAAGGCAGGCGGTTCGATGGGCCGGGGGCGCACGGCCCCTCCGCGCGGGCCGTCCTGGGGGCGCACAGAGAGGTGCGCACAGGAGCCGGGCGTACGCCCGGGTACGTCAGCCGCTGAGCGGCACAGACATGAAAATGGCGGTCCGAGCCTCCCCCCTCATGGCTCGGACCGCCCCGGTTCATTTCTCGAAGAACCGCGCCAACAAGGCTAGTTGACTCTGCGTCAGTGTCCAATCACAGTAGCGACAGCGACCTATCGACTTATTTATAGTTGTCCGGTCCGGGGCGTCGACGGTCGGGAGGGCTCGGCATGGATCTGGCCCTGCTGCGCACATTCGTCACGGTGCACCGGGCCGGCTCCTTCACCCGGGCGGCCGCCCTGCTGGGGCTCTCGCAGCCCGCGGTGACCGGGCAGATACGCACCCTGGAACGCCAGCTGGGGCGCCCGCTGTTCCTGCGCCAGGCCCGCGGCGTCACCCCCACCACCATCGGCGACGAGCTCGCCCACCGGGCCGCTCCGCATCTCGACGCCCTCGTGGAGATCACGGAGACCGGTCTGGACGACGAATCGGGCGTCCGGACGCTGCATCTCGCGGGACTCCCCGAGTTCACCTCGCTCCGGGCCCTGCCCGCCCTCACCCCGCTGATATCCCAGGGCATGACGCTGCGGGCCTCCTTCGGGAACGCGGAGGAGACGTTGGAGGGGCTGGCCGCCGGACACCATGATCTGGCGATCACCACGGCGCGGCCGCGCGGCGGGCTGCTGACCTCGACCCCCCTCTGCGACGAGGAGCACGTCCTGGTCGCGTCGCCGCGCTGGGCGGCCCGGCTGGGGCCCGAGGAGCTGCACGGCGGCCATGTGCTGCTGGAACAGCTCCCCGTGGTCGAGGTCCACGAGTCGCTGCCACTGGTCTCTCGCTACTGGTCCTCCGTCTTCGACTCCCGGCCGGCCGCCGCGGCCGCCGTCATAGCACCGGATCTCCGGGCGGTCCTCGAGACCGCCGCGTCGGGCGCGGGGCTCGCCGTTCTGCCGCGCTATCTGTGCGAGCAGGACCTCCGCAGTGGTCGCCTCGTGGCGCTGCTCGACCCTCCGGTGCCCCCGCTGCGCACGTACTTCCTCGCTGTCCGTACCGGCACGCTCGCCCTTCCGCACATCGCGCGGGCGCACGAGTGGCTGCTGCGCGCTGCGGTCGACTGGTGACAACCCGGGGACCAGGAGTTTCAGAACGGGCGCCGCGGGCCATTTTCTAGCCATGACCGAACGGCCAGTGGTCAAGCGCACCGCACGCGCCATCCTGCTCGACGGCGAGAACCTCGTCCTGATCAAGCGCACCAAGCCAGGCGTGGATCCGTACTGGCTGACGCCGGGCGGCGGGGTCGAACCCGATGACGCCACCGTGGTGGACGCGCTCCACCGCGAGGTGGACGAGGAACTCGGCGCCAAGATCACCGACGTGGTGCCCTGCTTCGTCGACACCGTCGAACACATCGCGGACGGTGGAGTCACCGGTGTGAAGGTGCAGCACTTCTTCGTCTGCCGGCTGGGGTCCATGGACCCCTCGCGGCGGCACGGCCCCGAGGTGGACGACCCCTGCGGGGAGTACGAGATCGTACGGGTGCCCTTCAGCCGCGTGGGTATCGCGGCCGTCCACCTCGTGCCGTTGTCGCTACGGCACTATCTGGACGGCAACATCGAGGGCGTCCGGGCGATGCACGCCCCGGACCTGGGCTGACGCGGGGCCGGCCGGGGAGCGCGGCTCGTCGGTCGCCACTGCTCGGTCACCGCTGTGCGGTCTCCGGTGCTTCGGTCCCGCTCCGGCGGTCGCCGGTTCCTCAGTCGCCGGCCGCGACGAGCTCTTCGAGCGAATCGTGGCGGATCCGGTCGACCGGGATGCCGATGCCGCGCAGCGCGTGCACGCCGCTGCGGATCATCCCCGGCGGCCCGGACAGATAGGCGCTGTACTCGTACCAGGGGCCGAACTCCCGGACCGCGTCCGGGAAGTGCGCCCTATCGTCCACGACGGGGCGGACGGACAGCCAGGGGTGTGTTTGCTGCAACCGCAGCATGGTGTCGATGTCGTACAGGTCGAAGTTGGTCCGTGCCCCGTAGAAGACCTCCACGAGCCGACGCGTCCCGTGCTCGGCGACGTCCTCGACCAGGGCTTTGATGGGCGCGATACCGGTACCACCGCCGAGACAGAGCAGACCGTTGTCCGTGGTGTGGTCGACGGTCATCGACCCGGCGGGCGGGCCGAGCCGCAGCACGTCGCCCGGCCGCGCATGATGGACGAGAGCGTTGGAGACCCAGCCGGCCGGGACGGCCTTCACATGGAACGTGAGCAGACCGTCCGAGCGCGGGGCCCCGGCGAAGGAGTAGTGCCGCCAGATCCGCGGCCACCAGGGCGTCTCCAGACTGGTGTACTGCCCTGCCACGAAGGCGTAGGGCTGGTCCGGGCGGACGGTGATGATCGCTATGTCGGGCGTCCGCAGATCGTGCGAGACGACCTCGGCGTGCCACCACGCCGGCGCGAGACGCTCGTTCTGGGCCGCCGCGTCGATCATGATCTGCGAGATCGTCGTGTACGTCCGCACCCAGGCGGCCTCGGTCTCCTCGTCCCAGGTGGACGTGGCGTACCGGCTCAGCGCGCCGATCAGAGCCTCACCGACGGCCGGGTAATGGGCGGCCTGCGTCCCGTACTTGCGGTGACCGCGGCCCAGGTGCTGGAGGTACTCGGTGAGCACCTCGGCATTGTCCATGTGCTCGGCGGCGGTGAGCAGCGCCTTCAGGAGCCGGTCGCGCTGGGAGTCCATGGCAGCGGGGAAGAGCCCGCGCAGTTCGGGGTGGCGGACGAAGAGCAGGGCGTAGAAGTACGACGTGACCTTGTCCGCGACGGGAGCGACCTCCGCCATGGTCCGGCGGATGAGGATGGCGTCGGGGGAAGCGTTGTCGGCAGGTGCGGCCGGCGGCCGGTGGTCCGCGAAGGGATCGTCGTACGCCGGGACTTCCCGGCTCTGGGACCGGTGAGCGGCCTGGGCTTCCTGCGTGTGAGCCTGAGGGGCCTCCGGAGCTGGAGCGCCCTGACCTTCGTGCGGATGGCCGGCCAGGTGCAGCCGCATCGGTGTCTCGTGGGCGTGGCCGGCCTCGTGCTGCGGCATATGGCCCTGCGCCGCGTGATGCTGGGGGTATTTGCCCTGCGCCGCAGGATGCTGCGGGTCCTGATCATGCCGCGCCTCGGGGAGCGGGGCTCTGTGAGGGGGGTCGTCGTCCGCCGCGGCAACCCGCTCGGTGGGAGGAGCGTCGGACTCCGTCGCTGAAGGCGGTGGGGCCGTACGGGAAGCACCGGACCCCACCGGGCGTATGGATGCCACCGGCCGTTTGGGGACGGCGGTCCGCTCTCGCCCGGTGCCCTCCGGCGCCTCACCCGATGCGGTGTGACCCTGGTCCGGCTGCTTGCGCGGGGTGAACCAGCCACCCTTGTCGTTTTCGCCTGAAGTGCCATGGTCGGCCGACGTGGTGGTCGGAGCGTCCATTGTCTGCCTCGCCTCGAACATCTCTCGGTCGGTCCCCGCACTTCCGGTGATTCGGAACGTGCCTCATTTCCCCCGCTTCTGCCCCAGGACTGCTTCCAGGCCACACTAACCATGGGCCCCGGCTGATTCGGGACGAGCGGGTTCGGAATGTGACGTTGACCGCAGCACCCGTCGTCGCAGCATGTCAGTCGGCGCCCCGGCAACGGACAAAGAGCGGAAAGTCCGGGCATCCACACCCGCTTACCCGTTAGGCTCCCATGCCACCCATGCCTGTTCACCGGGCACCGTCGGGCCGCTGCCGTCATCCGTACCGCCCGCGGAAACACACCAGTTCATAGGCCCTCGCGCAGATTGCCCCCCGCATCGATGTGTGTGGCCACGCCCGAGAGACGGCGGCCGGCGTGCACAGCGGCCGCGGTGGGCGCCGACGCAATATCTCTGCGTCGGACATGGAATCACCGCATGCAACACATGCGTCCAGACCCATCTCGAACTCTGCACAGAGCCGGTTCGCGATCTTCACGTTTGCGGCCGAGCAGAGAATAGCGGCGGCAATCACGGGTGAGTCAACGGTGTCCCCCACCTGTGGGTGCCATCGTCTTCTGCGCGCCATGGAGACGTCATCAGCGCGCCATCGGAGAGACACAGCCGGAAGAGTCACCCTGTGCGGTCGGTCGCCGTGCGCCCTGTACGCCGAGGCTAGTACCGGGAATTACTCCCGCTGTCAGACGTCATGCATCGCTCTGCCCGGCACTGTGTTTCACGTGAAACCACTCAAGCGCCCCGTCCGCAGGGCCATCCTCGTCGTCCATGTCGCCGCAGCCGCCGGCTGGCTCGGGCTCACACTCGGCCTGCTCGCGCTTGCCATCTCGGCCAACGTCACTGAATCCACCGCCATGATCGAGGCCGCCGCACGGTCCATGAAGGTCTTCACCGACTGGCTGGTGCTTCCTGTGGCCCTGCTGACCCTGCTCAGCGGTCTTGTTCTGTCGCTCGGCACCAAATGGGGCCTGGCGCGGCATCGTTGGGTCTACACAAAGTTCTGGCTGACCCTGGTCACCATCGCGGCGTCGGCCTTCGCCCTCCGCCCAGGTGTCAACGATGCCGTCGAGACCATCTCGTCGGGCGCCGCACTGCCTGATCCGCTCGGCCTGATGATGGGACCGATCGTCTCCTTCAGCGCCTATGTCTTCATGACCGTCATCTCCGTCCTGAAGCCCTGGGGACTCACCCGCCGTGGCCGTCGCCTGCGCAGCGCAAGCACTTCCGCGAAAGCACTGGACGAGCGATCACTGCGTCAGACAGCCTGATCCTCATGTCGACACCGCTCCCGGAGCTACCCATCCGCCGTCTCACCAGGGACGACCTCGTTGCCTGTGCCGATCTTTCCGAGGACCGCGGATGGCCACGCGAGGAACACAAGTGGGGCCTGCTGCTGGCGGCGGGGGCGGGGTACGGGATCGACGACCCGGCAGGCAAGGGACTGGTCTCGGCCTGTGTCGTCACGTCGTACGGCCCCGGGCTGTCCGCCATCGGCATGGTCCTGGTCGCGCAGCGGTACGAACGTCAGGGCATCGGACGCCGCATGATGCAGCAGCTGGTGCGTGAGGCCGGCCCCACCCCGCTCACCCTGCATGCCACTCCCAGCGGCCGACCACTGTATGAGCAGCTGGGCTTCGTCAACGTCGGACGCGCGGAGATGATCCGAGGCCACTTCCGACCGGACCCGGCCGCCACCACGGCCGTGTTCACCCGCCCGGCAACCGCCGAGGACCTCCCACGGATCGTCCGTCTGGACACCGAGGTCTTCGGACTGGACCGCACCCACATGATCACGCGCCTGCCGGCCTTTGCGGACCAGCTCCGCGTGGCAGAGGACGATGGCGTACTGACCGGCTATGCCGCGGCCTGGCCGAACATGGAGACGCATGTCATCGGTCCACTGATCGCCCGCGACACGGATACGGCCAAGGCTCTGATCACCTCGCTCGCTCCGGCCACGGACAGGCCTTTCCGGACGGACATCGATGTACGCCACGAGGAACTGCTGACCTGGCTGAAGGAGCGCGGCCTCGAACCGATCGCCTTCAACGCCGTCATGACCTATGGAATCGACGATCTCCCCGGCGACTGGACCCGCCGTTTTGCACCGCTTTCGGTGGCCGCAGGCTAGAACCCCCAGGTCGAGGGAGGGCAGATGATTGCAAACGCGGAATATTGCACGTGTCGTCTATCCTTGACGAGGTAGCCGCTCGGGCTGGAGGAGGAAGACAGATGACCGCGACCGATCCCGCGCTCACCGCGCTCTCCCAGAGCTGGTGTGCTCTGTCGCTGCTCCACGGGAGGATCGAGGCCCACATCGAGCGGGCACTCGAGAGCAAGCACGGCCTGAGCATGCGCGAGTACTCACTCCTCGACGTCCTCAGCCGCCAGCACAGCGGCCCCGGCGGGCACCTCCAGATGAAGCAGGTGGCCGACGCCGTCGTGCTCAGCCAGAGCGCCACGACCCGCCTCGTCACCCGTCTCGAGGACCGCGGCCTGCTGACCCGGTACCTCTGCGACACCGACCGGCGCGGCATCTACACGGACGTGACCGAGACGGGCCTCACCCTGCTTGCCGAGGCTCGCCCCACCAACGATTCGGCGCTGCGCGAGGCTCTCGACGAGGCCGCCAAGGTTCCGGATCTCGCTCCCCTGGTCCGCACCGTCGAGCAACTTCGGGTCCCCGCGTAGTCTGCCGATCATGAGTGATCTGGAGATACGCCCCGCTGCACTCGACGACATCCCGGAGATCGTGGCGATGCTCGCCGACGACCCACTGGGCGCTCAGCGCGAGTCACCGGACGACATGACCCCGTACCACGCGGCGTTCGAGCGCCTTGCCCGGGATCCGAACCAGATCCTCGCTGTGGCCGCCCGCCAGGACCGCGTCGTCGGCACCCTCCAGCTCACGATCATCCCCGGTCTGTCGCGGCGCGGCTCCACCCGGTCGATCATCGAAGGTGTCCGCATCCACGCCGACGAACGCGGCAGCGGCCTCGGCACACGGCTCATCGAGTGGGCGATCGACGAGTCGCGCCGACTGGACTGCCGGCTCGTCCAGCTGACCTCGGACGCTTCCCGGACCGACGCCCGCCGCTTCTACGAGAGGCTGGGCTTCGAGGCGTCCCACATCGGGTTCAAGCTCCAGCTCTGAACAGTTCTCCGCCCAGGGAGTCCGCGTGCATCGGATCAGCGACGAGCAACGCCGTATCCGGCTCGGCCGCCGGCATCGTCTGGCCCCCTCCACACGAGGGGACGACCCGGTGGAGGCAGCGGACGCGGTGGTCGCGCTGCACGCCACCGATGCCGCGACCGTGTTCCTCTCCGCCTGCGCCCGTCTCTCGACGCCGGGTATCGAGGCTGTGGAACAGGCTCTCTACGACGACGTGACGCTGGTCCGGCTGCTCTCCATGCGCCGCACGTTGTTCGCGGTCTCCGCCGAACTCGCGCCGTACGTCGAGGCGTCCACGGCCCACGCCATCGCGGTCAAGGAGCGCAGCACCCTCCTCGCGCATCTGGAGGAGGACGGCGGCGGCCTGGACGCGCGCTGGCTCGCCGAGGCTGAGGAGGCGGTTCTCGCCGCTCTTGTCCGGGGTGGCCCCGCGACGGGCACCCAGCTCTCCGCCGACGTCCCTGCTCTGCGGACGAAGATCACCGTCTTCCCCGGCAAGAAGTACGAGACGGTGCAGGGCGTCGCCACGCGTGTCCTCAGAGTGCTCGCCGCCGAAGGCCGCATTCGCCGCGACCGGCCCCGAGGCTCCTGGACCTCCAGTCAGTTCCACTGGACCGCCGGCCGGACCTGGCCGGCGGTGGATGCGGCTGAGGCTCGCGCCGAACTGGCGCGCCGCTGGCTGCTCGCGTACGGCCCGGCCACCGAAGCGGATCTGAAGTGGTGGACGGGATGGAGCCTCGGCCACGTACGCACGGCGCTGACCGCCGTCGCCGCCGAGAAGGTCGGGCTCGACGGTGGTGCGACCGGCTATGTCGCGCCCGGCGACCTCGGGCCCGACGTCGCGCCGGAGCCCTGGGCGGCGCTGCTGCCGGGACTCGACCCCAGCGCCATGGCCTGGGCGGACCGTGGCTTCCATATCGACGCGGAGCACCGCTCGGCCCTCTTCGACCGGTCGGGCAACATCGGCCCGACGGTCTGGTGGAACGGCCGGATCATCGGTGGCTGGGCTCAACGGCCGGACGGCGAGGTCGTCTGGCGCCTGCTCACCGATGCCGGCCGTGAGGCCACCGCGGCTGTCGAAACGGAAGCCTCCCGGCTGGCGGGCTGGGTGGGCGATGCTCGGATCACGCCCCGGTTCCGTACGCCCCTGGAACGGGAGTTGTCGGCCTAGGCCCCAGTCAGGGCTGCGCCCGTTTCACGTGAAACATCGGCCCGAACTCGCAGAAAGAAGGCTGCCTCACTGCGGCAGTCCGCGCCAGCCGTCCGGGTCCACTCCACCCGGCACCCCGCCCTCCGGCTCGTAGGGCTCCCGGGTGAAGACGAACGACCCCAGGTCGAGATGCAGGACCGTACCGTCCTCCCGACGCACCGCACGCAGGGTCTCGCCGGCGTAGTAGCCGTTCCGGCCGGTCCACGTACCGTCCTCCTCCGCGGTGAACCGGGCTCCCCTGCCGGAGCCCTGCAACGGCAGCAGCTCCAGGCCGCGGTCGGCGAGGAGACGCAGTCCGAAGGAGTAAGTCCCCCAGTACCAGGGCCCGGTCAGCGCCAAGAGCTCCTGATCGACCTCCGGCAGGGGCTTCCAGGGCTCGGGGATACGGGGTTCGGCCTCGGAGACGATGCCGACGAGATCGGCCGCGACAGCCGCTGTGAGCGGCCCTGAAGTGGCATTGGCGAGCGCGACGGCGGCAACCCCGTCGTCGACACTCACCCACAGGCCCGCGACGAAACCGGGCAGCGAGCCTGTGTGCCCCACCAGGGTGCGGCCGTCCTTCCGCACGATCTGCACACCCAGCCCGTAGGTGGCGTCCCAGTCCCCGCTCTCCAGCGGCACGGACGGTGTCCGCATCTCCCGTACCGAGGACTCCCGCAGGACGCGCTCGTCGCCCTCGGCGAGAAAGACGGCGAACCGGCAGAGATCGGTGACGGTCGACCAGAGCTGTCCCGCCGGCGCCATCAGGCCGAGGTCCTCGGACGGTTCGGGCAGCAGCACATCGGCCCAGGGGTGCACAGCCCAGCCGCCGGCATGCGGAGCCTCGGGCTGAGTGATCGTTCGGCTGAGGCCCAGAGGCTCCAGAATCTCCCTCCGCAGCACGTCCTCCCAGGAAGCACCGCGTACCGCCTCGATCAACGATCCGAGCAGCGTGTAGCCGGGATTGGAGTAATGGTGGCGCCGCCCGACAGGGTGCATACGCGACCCCTCACCCAGGACATCGCCGAGATCCGGACGCTGGGTGCCCGGTGTCCGCTCCCACCACGGCGCCGGAGCCTCAGCGCTCAACCCGGCGCTGTGGCCCAGGAGTTGGGCGATCGTCACGTCCCCCACGCCGGTACCCGACAGGTGCTTCTCCAGTGGGTCGCTCAGATCGAGCAGCCCCTCGTCCCGCAGCCTCATCACCAGGACGGCGGTGAACGTCTTGGTGATCGAGCCGATGCGGTACTGGGTGTCGGCGTCCGGACCGTGGCCGTCGACGGAAGTGCGGGATCCCGTCCACGCCAGATGGCCCTCACGCGCCACCCCGGCAACGAACGAGGGCGCCCGCCCTTCGGCCTGGGCGACCGCGATGCGGTGCATCAGAGCCCGCTTCGTGGCGGGGAGGAACTCGATAAAGGGTGAGGTCATGAGGCAGGTCTACCGGCGGCACCCCGCCACGTCGACCGCATTCCCCGGCATTTCGCGACGCGCGGAAGAGGCGACCGAAGGCCCGGCAGGATCCGAACGACAGGCCCTAGGTCTGCGCCATGTCCACGAAACGGGAGTAGTGCCCCTGGAACGCCACGGTGATCGTGGCCGTGGGGCCGTTACGGTGCTTGGCGACGATCAGGTCCGCCTCACCCGCTCGCGGGGACTCCTTCTCGTACGCGTCCTCACGGTGCAGCAGGATCACCATGTCCGCGTCCTGCTCGATGGAGCCCGACTCACGCAGGTCGGAGACCATCGGCTTCTTGTCCGTCCGCTGCTCGGGGCCACGGTTCAGCTGCGAGAGCGCGATCACCGGCAACTCCAGCTCCTTGGCCAGCAGCTTGAGGTTTCGGGACATGTCCGAGACCTCCTGCTGTCGGCTCTCGGCACGCTTGGACCCACCGGACTGCATCAGCTGGAGATAGTCGATGACGACCAGCTTCAGGTCGTTGCGCTGCTTCAGCCGGCGGCACTTCGCCCGGATCTCCATCATGGACAGGTTCGGGGAGTCGTCGATGTAGAGCGGCGCCTGGGAGACATCAGGCATCCGGCGGGCCAGCCGGGTCCAGTCCTCGTCGGTCATCGTCCCGGACCGCATATGGTGCAGCGCCACCCGCGCCTCGGCGGACAGCAGGCGCATCGCGATCTCGTTCCGTCCCATTTCGAGAGAGAAGATCACGCTCGGCAGATTGTTCTTGATGGAGCACGCCCGGGCGAAGTCCAGCGCCAGCGTGGACTTACCCATCGCGGGCCGGGCCGCGATGACGATCATCTGGCCCGGATGCAGACCGTTCGTCAGGGAGTCGAAGTCCGTGAAGCCGGTGGGCACACCGGTCATCTCGCCGCTGCGTGACCCGATCGCCTCGATCTCGTCGAGAGCGCCCTCCATGATCTCGCCGAGCGGGAGATAGTCCTCGCTGGTCCGCTGCTCGGTGACGGCGTAGATCTCGGCCTGGGCGGAGTTGACGATCTCGTCGACGTCGCCGTCGGCCGCGTATCCCATCTGCGTGATCTTGGTGCCGGCCTCCACGAGCCGGCGCAGCACGGCCCGCTCATGGACGATTTCCGCGTAGTACGAGGCGTTCGCCGCGGTCGGCACCGACTGGACGAGCGTGTGGAGATAGGGGGCTCCCCCGACCCGGGTGATCTCGCCGCGCTTGACCAGTTCGGCCGCCACGGTGATCGGGTCGGCGGGCTCACCCTTGGCGTAGAGGTCGAGGATCGCCGTGTAGACGGTCTCGTGGGCGGGCCGGTAGAAGTCGTGGCCCTTGATGATCTCCACGACATCGGCGATCGCGTCCTTGGAGAGGAGCATGCCGCCGAGCACCGACTGCTCGGCATCCAGGTCCTGGGGCGGCACCCGCTCGAACCCGGGACTGCTTCCGTCCCACCCTCCGCTGTCCCTGCCGCGCTCATGCTGATCGTCACGGCCACCACGGTGGTCGTTACGGCGCTGACGGGAAACGGGCAGACGATCGCCAGGGCCGCTGTCCGCCGCCCACGGGTCGTCCAAGGGCTCGGAAATGCTCACCCGGGCCACCTCCTCCCGTCCGCTCCGCGGACCTAGCCGTGCACCACTTTCTACGGCACGGCACTGACAAAACAAGTGGCCCGGCTCCGCTTCCGGCGCGTCGGGCGACGGTCCACGGTAGGCCCGGCGGCACCGTCAGCCAATCTGGTTATCCACAGGCCGTGTGGATGACCGACGAGATGCTGTGGAGAACCCCACAGAACCTGTGCACGGACCGGGGGACAGCACTGTGGACAAAGTTGGCCCCCCCGCGCCACACCACCTCTGAGCTGGCCCTTTTCCGTCCACCGGCTGTGGGGGAGAAAAACTTTCCCGACTGGGCCAAGATCAGAACAAACGGCGCACGGCCGCGTCTCCACAGGATGGGCAAGTAAGGACCTCTAGGCAATTGCATCTCTTACCTGTGGAAGATTACATTGACCCCATGACTCAGGCCCTCAGGGATCCGAAGACGGTCCGGCGACGCCACGACCGAGAGATCGTCTCGCTCGCCGTTCCCGCCTTCGGTGCGCTCGTCGCCGAGCCGCTCTTCGTCATCGTCGACAGTGCCATCGTCGGCCATCTCGGCACCCCGCAACTCGCCGGGCTCGGCGTCGCAGCCGCTCTGCTGATGACCGCCGTGAGCGTCTTCGTCTTTCTCGCGTACGCCACCACGGCCGCCGTCGCACGCCGCGTCGGGGCGGGCGATCTGGCCTCCGCCATCCGCCAGGGAATGGACGGAATCTGGCTGGCACTGCTTCTCGGCGTTGCCGTGGTCGCCGTCACCCTGCCGGCCGCCCCTTGGCTCATCGACATCTTCGGAGCCTCCGACACCGCCGCCCCGTACGCCATCACGTATCTGCGCATATCCAGCCTCGGCATCCCCGCCATGCTGATCGTGCTGGCCGCGACCGGCGTTCTGCGGGGTCTCCAGGACACCCGTACTCCGCTGTATGTGGCGATCGGCGGCTTCGCTGCCAACGCAGCCCTCAACGTCGGCCTGGTCTACGGCGCCGGTCTCGGCATCGCCGGATCCGCCTGGGGCACCGTCATCGCCCAATGCGGCATGGCCGTGGCCTACTTGATCGTGGTCGTTCGGGGGGCACGGAAGCACGGTGCCTCGCTCCGACCCGACACCGCAGGCATACGAGCCAGCGCTCAGGCCGGTGCGCCTCTCCTGGTCCGTACGCTCTCGCTGCGCGCCGTCCTCCTGATCGCGACGGCCGTCGCGGCCCGCCTCGGCGACGCGGAGATCGCCGCCCACCAGATCGTGCTCTCGCTGTGGAGTTTGATGGCCTTCGCCCTGGACGCGATCGCCATCGCGGGCCAGGCGATCATCGGCCGGTATCTCGGCGCCGGTGATGCCGACGGCGCACGTCAGGTGTGCCGCCGCATGGTGCAGTGGGGCATCGCCTCGGGCGTCGTGCTGGGGCTGCTGATCGTCGCCGCCCGCCCGCTCTTCCTCCCGCTGTTCACGGGTGACTCGGTCGTGCACGACACCCTGCTGCCCGTCCTGCTGGTGGTCGCCCTCTCCCAGCCCATTGCCGGCGTGGTCTTCGTGCTGGACGGCGTACTGATGGGAGCGGGCGACGGCCGCTATCTCGCCGGAGCGATGCTGGTGACCTTGGCCGTCTTCGCACCCGTGGCCCTACTCGTTCCCACTCTGGGCGGCGGGCTGACGGCTCTGTGGTGGGCCATGACGCTGATGATGGCCGTACGGATGGTGACACTCTGGCACCGGACGCGGTCGGGCCGCTGGATCGTCACAGGTGCAAGCCGCTGACGAACCCGGCGGATGTTTCACGTGAAACGCGCTGTTTCACGTGAAACGGCGAGAGGGCCGCACCGGAAGGTGCGGCCCTCTGCCGTACTGCTGAGTGCAGTCGTTACGCAGCAACGACCTCGATGCCGAGCTTCGCGGCAACCTCGGGGTGCAGACGCACAGACACCTGGTGCGAGCCCAGGGTCTTGATCGGCGTACCGAGCTCAACGCGACGCTTGTCGACGTCCGGACCACCGGCGGACTTGATCGCCGCAGCGACATCCGCGGGGGTGACCGAGCCGAAGAGGCGGCCGGCGTCGCCGGAGCGAACAGCCAGACGCACCTTCACGCCTTCGAGGCGGGCCTTGATCTCGTTGGCCTGCTCGATGGTCGCGATCTCGTGGATCTTGCGGGCGCGGCGGATCTGCGCCACGTCCTTCTCGCCACCCTTGGTCCAGCGGATCGCGAAACCACGCGGGACCAGGTAGTTGCGAGCGTAGCCGTCCTTGACGTCGACGACGTCGCCGGCGGTGCCGAGGCCGGAGACCTCGTGGGTAAGGATGATCTTCATGGTTCGGTCACCCTTCCTTATCGCGCGGTGGACGTGTAGGGCAGCAGTGCCATCTCACGGCTGTTCTTGACTGCCGTGGCGACGTCACGCTGGTGCTGCGTGCAGTTGCCGGTGACGCGGCGGGCACGGATCTTGCCGCGGTCGGAAATGAACTTCCGCAGCATGTTCGTGTCCTTGTAGTCCACGTACACGGTCTTGTCCTTGCAGAATGCGCAGACCTTCTTCTTCGGCTTGCGCACAGGCGGCTTCGCCATGTGTATCTCCTGTTTGATCAAGAAGTGGGGGTACGAGCTCCCCTGGGGAATCCCTAGAAGGGGGGCTCGTCCGAGTAGCCGCCGCCGGAAGAGCCGCCGGAGCTTCCGCCCCAGCTGCCGCCTCCACCGCCACCCTGCTGCTGGCCGCCGGAGGCCGGCGCGCTGGTGGCCCAGGGGTCGTCGGCGGGAGCACCGCCGCCACCCTGCTGGCCGCCGCTGGAGCCGCCGCCCCAGTTGCCGCCGCCACCCTGCTGCTGACCGCCGCCGTAGCCGCCCTGGCCACCGCGACCGGTGGTCTTGGTGACCTTGGCCGTGGCGTTCTTCAGGCTGGGGCCGACTTCCTCGACGTCCAGCTCGTAGACCGTGCGCTTGACGCCCTCGCGGTCGTCGTAGGACCGCTGCTTGAGCCGGCCCTGCACGACGACGCGCATGCCGCGCGTGAGCGACTCGGCGACGTTCTCCGCCGCCTGACGCCAGACCGAGCAAGTGAGGAAGAGGCTCTCGCCGTCCTTCCACTCATTGGTCTGACGGTCGAAGGTGCGGGGAGTGGACGCGACGCGGAACTTCGCGACCGCCGCACCGGACGGGGTGAAGCGCAGCTCGGGGTCGTCGACGAGATTGCCGACGACCGTGATGACGGTCTCGCCTGCCATGGGTGAACCTCTCGGCGGGGATTGCTTCTGGCTGCTTGCTGCTACTCGAACCCGATGACCTCTGAGCTAGGCGCTCAGTGGGTCTCGGGACGGAGGACCTTGGTCCGGAGGACCGACTCGTTCAGGTTCATCTGGCGGTCGAGCTCCTTGACGACCGCAGGCTCGGCCTGCAGGTCGATGACCGAGTAGATGCCCTCGGGCTTCTTCTTGATCTCGTAAGCGAGACGACGACGGCCCCAGGTGTCGACCTTCTCCACCTTTCCGTTGCCCTCACGGACGACGGAAAGGAAGTTCTCGATCAGCGGGGAGACAGCGCGCTCCTCGAGATCGGGGTCGAGGATGACCATCATTTCGTAGTGACGCATGTAGAACCCACCTCCTTTGGACTCAGCGGCCACGGTCGTTCCGTGGCAGGAGGGTCGTGATGCGTAAGCAACGGTATCCGCCACCACTGACAATCGCGGACGATCGGCTGTGGCCAGGGCAGACACCGGTGCAGACCGTACAGAGTACCTGCAGACGTGCTTCCGGTTGAAATCCGGTGGCCAGGGGACGCAATCTGTACACATCGGGTGTGCGCGGCGCTACGATGCGCCGCCTTCCGGCAACGCCAGGAGGTGCCTCATGGCACAGGCAATGCGACGTCAGTCCAGTGAGTCCGCTGTTTCCCTCTTCGCCACGGACGGCAAGCCCCACCCCCTCCAGGACACCCTGGTGGCGGTGACGCTGGTGCTCGGCGTCCTCGCCTTCGTCACGGCGATGTTCCACAACCTCCATCTGATCAGCTCGTGGGCCGGCCTCATCGGCCTCCTCACGGGTGCGTACGGGCAGTTCATCTCGGCGACGACCCGCGAGCGCTTTGCTTTGATCGTCGGCCTCGGCGCATCGGGTGTCGGCTTCTTCCTCGGCATGGCCCACGGCGGGCTCTTCGGCGGGGTCATCGGGTAGATCCGATCCGAGCGGCGAACCCCCGACACGACAGGCCCTGGCCCGTCCGGAGCAGTCGGCCCGGATCTATCGACGACCCGGACGGGCAGGGCAGCGCTCACGTCACAGGGACGCTGTTCCCCGCAGCCATTCGGGGCGCTCCCCCAGCGCAGTAGGCTTCGGCGCGAGAGCCGGAGCCCCTGACCCATGGGGACACACCTGCCGAGGAGCGCCCCGCATGAGCCTGACCCTGAGGACCATCAGCCGAGAGCAGCATCTGGCGTATATCCAGACACTGCCGTCGGCCAGTCATTGCCAGGTCCCGGCGTGGGCTGATGTGAAGACCGAATGGCGCTCGGAGAACCTGGGCTGGTTCGACAAGAGCGGTGAACTGGTCGGCGTCGGCCTGGTGTTGTACCGCCAGCTGCCCAAGATCAAGCGCTACCTCGCCTATCTGCCCGAGGGCCCGGTCATCAACTGGTACGCCCCGAACCTGGACGACTGGCTTCAGCCGATGCTCGCCCACCTCAAGCAGCAGGGCGCCTTCTCCGTGAAGATGGGTCCGCCGGTCGTCATCCGGCGCTGGGACGCTCCGGCCATCAAGTCGGGTATCCAGGACCCGGACGTGAAGCGTCTGCGCGACGTCGAGGCCTCCCACATCGAGCCACGTGCCTTCGAAGTCGCCGACCGGCTGCGGAAGATGGGCTGGCAGCAGGGCGAGGACGGCGGTGCCGGCTTCGGTGATGTCCAGCCTCGCTACGTCTACCAGGTGCCCCTCGCGAACCGGTCCCTCGACGATGTCCTCAAGGGCTTCAACCAGCTCTGGCGTCGCAACATCAAGAAGGCCGAGAAGGCCGGTGTGGAGGTCGTCCAGGGCGGCTACGACGACCTCGAGGAATGGCAGCGGCTGTACGAGATCACGGCCGTGCGCGACCACTTCAGGCCCCGCCCGCTCTCGTACTTCCAGCGCATGTGGAAGGTGCTCAACTCCGAGGACCCCAACCGCATGCGGCTGTACTTCGCGCGGCACAACGGCGTGAACCTGTCCGCGGCGACGATGCTGGTCGTCGGCGGGCACGTCTGGTACTCCTACGGCGCCTCCGACAACATCGGGCGCGAGGTCCGGCCCTCGAACGCGATGCAGTGGCGGATGCTGCGCGACGCGTACGCCATGGGTGCGACGGTCTACGACCTGCGCGGCATCAGCGACTCGCTGGACGAGACCGACCACCTCTTCGGTCTGATCCAGTTCAAGGTCGGCACCGGCGGCGAAGCCGTGGAGTACGTCGGCGAGTGGGACTTCCCCCTCAACAAGCTGCTGCACAAGGCACTGGACATGTACATGTCGCGCCGCTGACGTGCCCGCGGCCGACCCCGTAACCTCGTAGATCTCGTACATACCTCTGATACACCGCACACACCAGAAAGGTTCCGGGCCGGCCATGGCGCTCTCCCTCTACGTCGACACCGCGCGCTGGCGGGCGCACCAGAAGACCGTGATCGACCACTTCCCCGGTCTCGTACCCGTCTGCAAGGGGAACGGCTACGGCTTCGGTCACGAGCGGCTCTCGGAAGAAGCCTCCCGCTTCGGCTCCGACATGCTGGCCGTCGGGACGACGTACGAGGCGGCCCGGATCAAGGACTGGTTCAGCGGCGATCTCCTCGTCCTCACACCCTTCCGCCGGGGCGAGGAGCCGGTTCCGCTGCCCGACCGCGTGATCCGCTCCGTCTCCTCGGTCGACGGCGTGCACGCCCTCGTCGGCGCCCGCGTCGTCATCGAGTGCATGAGCTCCATGAAGCGCCACGGTGTCTCCGAGCAGGACCTGGGACAGCTCCACTCCGCCATCGAGGACGTACGGCTGGAGGGCTTCGCCCTCCATCTGCCGCTGGACCGCACCGACGGATCCGACGCGGTCGAGGAGGTCATCGGCTGGATGGACCGGCTGCGTGCCGCCCGTCTGCCGCTGCACACCATGTTCGTCAGCCATCTGCGGTCCGAGGAGCAGGCCCGGCTCCAGCAGCAGTTCCCGCAGACCCGGTTCCGCGCCCGTATCGGCACGCGGCTGTGGCTCGGCGACCACGACGCGACCGAGTACCGCGGTGCCGTCCTCGACGTGACCCGTGTGGCCAAGGGCGACCGGTTCGGCTACCGGCAGCAGAAGGCCGCGTCCGACGGCTGGCTCGTCGTCGTCGCCGGCGGCACCTCGCACGGCGTCGGCCTGGAGGCTCCGAAGGCGCTGCACGGTGTGATGCCCCGTGCCAAGGGCGTCGCCCGGGCAGGCCTGGCGACCGTCAACCGGAACCTTTCTCCGTTCGTCTGGGCGGGCAAGCAGCGCTGGTTCGCCGAGCCCCCGCACATGCAGGTCTCGATCCTGTTCGTCCCCTCGGACGCGGACGAGCCGCGGGTCGGCGACGAGTTGGTGGCGCATCTCCGCCACACCACGACCCAGTTCGACCGCCTGGTGGACCGCTGAGCCGGTTCTGAGGGCCGCCCGGGGGCCGCTGACCCTCCGGGCTCCGTGACAGGGTTCCGGCCCTACGACTGGGCTCCGCCGGGCGTTCGAGGCCCCGTTCCCCACTCCACCTTCAGTCCCTCCACCGAGTGCGCCGCATGCCGCGCAGGGCGCGCCGCCTGGCCCACGACGAAGACGTCCTCCGCCCCGTCGAGCACTCCGCCCGACGGGTCGTCCGAGCCGTCCTGCCGCACGCCGTCCCGCTCCGGCATCAGGATGTCCCGCACCACCACGGCGCACAGATAGAGCGTCCCCAGCAGGTGCAGGGCGATCGCCACCTGGTACCCCTCGGGCGGCAGCCCCTGGTGCTTGGTGCTGGTCGTGTAGGCGAGGTACATCCAGATCCCGAGGAAGTACATGACCTCGCAGGCCTGCCAGATCAGGAAGTCGCGCCAGCGCGGCCGTGCCAGCGCGGCGAGCGGGATCAGCCACAGGACGTACTGCGGCGAGTAGACCTTGTTGGTGAGGATGAACGCGGCGACGACCAGGAAGGCGAGCTGGGCGAGACGCGGCCGCCGGGGCGCTCCGAGCGCGAGCGCCGCGATCCCCGCGCAGGCCAGGAGCATGAGCAGCGTCGCGTAGGTGTTCACCTTCTCGACGTCGATGCCTTCGCCGGTGCGCTGGGTGATGATCAGCCAGAACGAGCCGAAGTCGATCTGCCGCTCCTGGCTGAAGGTGTAGAACTTCTTCCAGCCCTCGGGCGCCAGCGCCATCACCGGCAGGTTGACGACGAACCACGCGCCCGCCGCGCCCAGCGCAGCGGTGGCGAACTCTCGCCACTTACCGGCCCGCCAGCACAGCAGAAGCAGAGGGCCCAGCAGAAGTGCGGGATAGAGCTTGGCGGCGGTCGCCAGCCCGATGAGGATGCCGAAGGCCAGCGTCCGGCCGCGGGACCACATCAGCATCGCCGCCGCCGTGAGTGCCACCGCCAGCAGATCCCAGTTGATGGTCGCCGTCAGGGCGAACGCGGGCGCCAGGGCCAGCAGGAGCGCGTCCCACGGCCGACGGCGGTGAGTGCGGGCCACACAGACAGCGATGACCGCCGTGCAGATCATGAGCATGCCTGCGTTGATCATCCAGTAGGCCTGCTCCTGCTGCTGAAGCGAGCCGTCGGCCAGATTCAGCCATGACGCCACCTGCATGAACAGGCCGGTCAGCACCGGATACTCCAGGTACTCCATGTCGCCGGGCAGCCGGTCGAAGTACGGAACGAGTCCCTCCGAGAAGCCGCGCCCCAGGAAGAGATGCGGAATGTCGGAGTAGCAGGCGTGCGTGTACTGCGAGCTGGTGCCCCGGAACCAGGCCCAGTTGTAACAAGGCATCTTCTGCACCATGCCCAGCGCAAACATGCCGATGGCCACCAGTGCCACGACCCGTACGGGCGTCAGATAGCCGCTGCGGACACGCAGGGCCCAGCGGCCGGCCGGACCACCGATCAGCTCGCTGCCGGACGCGGCGACGGAATCCCGCCGGGTGGGCCGGACGTCCGGCCTGTCCTCGTACACGCTCGTCTCTTCTGCGCTGGGCATGGTGCACATCCTGCCGTACGGGAACGGATACGCCGCAGGGCCGCCGCATCGTTACGCACGCTGTGCGTCCCGGCTGCGACGGCCCTGCGGTCACGGAGCTACGGCGGGGGCGCTAGCCCCCTGGGCCCCCGAAGAGGCCTCCGTTGTTGTTGCCGTTGTTGCCACCGTTGCCCGGTGGTGGTGACGTAGTGCTCGTCGGGCCGCCGTCCGACCCTTCGTTGTCGCCTCCGCCGTTGTCCGAACCGCCGGGTTGACCGCCGGTGGCGCCACCCTGCGTACCGCAGGTGATGTCTTCCCACGGGTTGCAGGACTCGGACGGGTCGGGACTCTCACTGGGCGACTCGGACGGCGTCTCGCTCGGCGTCTCGGACGGTGTCTCACTCGGCGTCTCGGACGGCGTGGGGGACGGGCTGACGGCTCCGCCACCCCAGACGGCCTGTCCGAGCGGCTCCGGCTCCGGGAACTTCATGAACTTCTGGCCCTTGAGGGCTTCCTTCATGTACGCCTGCCAGATCTCCGACGGGAACGACGCACCGTGGATCTTCTTCTGGCCACCCGTTCCGAACATCTCGAGGAAGGCGCGCTTGGTGTTCTTCTCGTTGTCGTCGAGGCGGTACATGTCGATCGCGGTCGACAACTGCGGGGTGTAGCCCACGAACCAGGCGGACTTGTTGCCGTCGGTCGTACCGGTCTTGCCCGCGACCTCACGGCCCGGCAGCCGCGCGTTCCGGCCGGTGCCCTCTTCGTCCTCGACGACGTCCTTGAGCACATCGGTCACGTTGTTGGCGACGGCCGGAGTGAACTTCCCGACGGGGTCGTCCTTGTGCTCGTAGATCGTCTTGCCCTCCCGCTTCACCTCCTTGACGGAGTACGGGGCACGCTGCTCGCCCTCGGCCGCGAAGGTTGCGTAGGCGCCGGCCATGCGGATGGCGCTGGGGGAGGAGATACCGATCGAGAACGAGGGAACGTCCGACTTGTTGAGCGAGGTCTCGAGAAGACCCGCGTCGATGGCGGACTGGCGGACGACGGGGATACCGACGTCCATGCCGAGCTGCACGAAGGGCGAGTTCGCGGAGTGGATCATGGCTTCGCGCAGGGTGATGTTCTTGTAGGACTCATCACCGTCGTTGGTCTGCAGCCACTCCTTCCCCTCCTCGTTCTGCCACACCGATCCGTCGTAGTTCTTGATCTTGAGCTTGTTCTGGCCGTTGTAGATGCTCTTGTCGGGGTCGACGAGCGTGCGTTCGTCGCTGCCCTGGTCCGCGCCGCCCTGCGGGTCGCGCACACCGTCGCGCATCGCCGCCGCCAGGACGAACGGCTTGAAGGTCGATCCGACCTGGGCACCGGTCTCGTTGGCGTTGTTGGTGAAGTGCTTGGTCGCGTCCTCGCCGCCGTAGATCGCCACGATCGCACCGGTCCTCGGGTCCACCGAGGCGCCGCCGAACTGGACGTGGGTGTCCGTCTCCGGCCGCTTGTCGGGCTTGATGTTGGCCGCGCGGACCTTCTTCACCGCCTTCTCGAGCTCATCGACCTTTTTCCTGTCGAAGGTGGTGCGGATCTCGTAGCCGCCGCGCGCCAGATCGTTCGCGTCGATGTTCTCGTGGTTGTTGAGGAAGTTCGACTTGGCGAGATCGACCAGATAGCCGACCTGGCCCCCGAGCTTCGCCCCCTTGGAGATGGACTGGGGCATGGGGAACTTGGGGTACTCCGCCCGCTTGGCGGCGGGCAGACGCTTGTCCTTGACCATCTCGTTCATGATCCAGTCCCAGCGTTCCGTCGCGCGGGCCAGATTGGCCTGCGGCGTCGCCGCGGGGTCGATGTCCACGGAACCGGCCGGATCGAAGTACGTCGCACCCTTGAGCAGCGAGGCGAGGAAGGCACACTCGCTGGGGTTCAGGTCCTTGGCGTTCTTGCCGTAGTACGTGCGGGCCGCGGCCTGGATGCCATAGGCACCGCGGCCGTAGTACGAGGTGTTCAGATAGCCGGCCATGATGTCGGGCTTGTCCATGTCGGTGCCGACACGGATGGAGATGAACAGCTCCTTGAACTTACGGCTCAGCGTCTGCGACTGGTCGCCGAGCCGCGCGTTCTTCACGTACTGCTGGGTGATGGTGGAACCACCCTGGGTCTGGCCACCCTTCGCCATGTTCACCAGGGCCCGGCCGATGCCCATGGGGTCGATCCCCGAGTCGGTCTCGAAGCTCTTGTTCTCCGCCGAGATCACGGCGTTCTGCATGGCTTTCGGGATCTCTCCGATCCCGACGATCTGGCGGTTGATCTCCCCACCGGTGGCGGCCATCTGCTTGCCGTCGGCCCAGTAGTAGACGTTGTTCTGCGCCTCGGCGGTCTTGCTCGGGTCGGGGACCTCCACCATCGCGTAGGCGATGGTGGCCGCCGCCATGAGGCTGCCGAGGAAGCCGATGCACAACCCGGTGACGAGCTTCCACGAAGGAACCCAGCGTCGCCATCCGTACTTGTTGTGGCGCGGATAGTCGATCAGGCGCTTCTTGCCGGGGCCTCCACCGCCCCTGCCGGGCCCTTCATGGCCCCCGCCACCGCCGCCACCGCGTCGACCACCGCCGCGGCCGCCGTGCCCGGCGCCCGCGGCTTCGTCGACGCGCCGGCGGCTGCCACCACGCTGTGCGGCGCGGCGAGCCTCGGCCCGGCCACCATAAGTCCGCTCCTCACCGTACGAAGCGGAGGGAGATTCCGAGCCGGTGCCCCGGGGGGCTGCGCGGCGGCCAGTGGGCTGCTGGGCGGCGCGCCTGGCAGCCGCACGCCCGCCACCTTGCGGCTGCGGCGGTTTGCGACGGTGCTCGCTCATCGAACGACTACTCCTCGGGCAGGCGATTCGCCTGGAAGCGGCAGTTGAGTTCCGGTCCCCCCGAAATGGATACGGACCAGCTCCCGAAAGAGCTCATCCGCTGCGCATCCACGGCGAGGACGCACACAGGCGTCTCATGGTTCCCGGTGGTCTGCATGCCGCACAGACTACGCACGGTCAAAACCCACCTAGCAATGAAGTTCACCCCAAATCAGGCAAGTTGCCTGCTGTGAATTGATGATGTGACGCCGTTCACGATGACCCCCCTTGTCGCAGGAGGCACACGGGCCTATCGTGCTGATGTATCGAGTCGATACATCAGCACGACATAAACGACCGGGATGGCGAAGGAGGCATCGGTGAGCAGGCGCTCCGGCATCCTCGAGTTCGCCGTCCTCGGTCTGCTCCGTGAAGCCCCGATGCATGGCTATGAGCTGCGTAAACGGCTCAATACATCGCTGGGGATCTTCCGCGCCTTCAGCTACGGAACCCTCTACCCCTGCCTCAAGACGCTGGTCGCCAACGGCTGGTTGATCGAGGAACCGGGAAGTGCTCCCGAGGATGCTCTCGCCGCGTCACTCGCAGGGCGCCGCGCCAAGATCGTCTACCGGTTGACGGCAGAAGGTAAGGAGCACTTCGAGGAGCTGCTCTCGCACACCGGCCCGGACACCTGGGAGGACGAGCACTTCGCTGCTCGCTTCGCCTTCTTCGGGCAGACGGAGCGCGAGGTGCGGATGCGAGTGCTGGAAGGCCGTCGCAGCAGGCTGGAGGAGCGCCTGGAGAAGATGCGCGCCTCCCTCGCCCGCACACGGGAGCGCCTCGACGACTACACCCTTGAGCTTCAGCGGCACGGCATGGAGTCCGTGGAGCGCGAAGTGCGCTGGCTGAACGAGCTCATCGAGAGCGAGCGAGCGGGGCGGGGCCGGCAACAGTCCTCCCCCGAGAGCACAGCTCAGCAGGACAGCACATCTGGAGCGACGGGCGGCCTGCCCCGGTACGGGAGTGCCGAGTCGTCCGGGGGATCCTCCCCCGGGCCCTCCACTCCGCCGGATCCGTCCGACGACACCACCAAGTGAGACCCCGCGGTCCGCAGGGTCTCATCCGGAATACCGAGATCACACAGGGAGCAACCGGAATGGGTTCGGTTCGCGTAGCCATCGTCGGCGTGGGCAACTGCGCCGCCTCGCTGGTGCAGGGCGTCGAGTACTACAAGGACGCCGACCCGGCCGGCAAGGTGCCGGGTCTGATGCACGTGCAGTTCGGCGATTACCACGTCGGTGACGTGGAGTTCGTGGCCGCCTTCGACGTGGACGCCAAGAAGGTCGGCCTCGACCTGGCGGACGCCATCGGCGCCAGCGAGAACAACACCATCAAGATCTGCGACGTGCCGAACACCGGCGTCACCGTGCAGCGCGGCCACACCCTCGACGGCCTGGGCCTGTACTACCGCCAGACCATTGAGGAGTCCGCCGAGGCTCCGGTCGACATTGTCCAGATCCTCAAGGACAAGCAGGTCGACGTCCTGATCTGCTACCTGCCCGTCGGTTCCGAGGACGCTGCGAAGTTCTACGCGCAGTGCGCCATCGACGCCAAGGTCGCCTTCGTCAACGCTCTCCCGGTCTTCATCGCCGGCACCAAGGAGTGGGCGGACAAGTTCACCGAGGCCGGCGTCCCGATCGTCGGTGACGACATCAAGTCTCAGGTGGGTGCCACCATCACGCACCGCGTGATGGCGAAGCTGTTCGAGGACCGCGGTGTCCGTCTTGAGCGCACCATGCAGCTCAACGTCGGCGGCAACATGGACTTCAAGAACATGCTGGAGCGCGACCGCCTCGAGTCCAAGAAAATCTCGAAGACGCAGGCCGTCACCTCGCAGATCCCCGACCGTGAGCTGGGCGAGAAGAACGTCCACATCGGTCCGTCGGACTACGTGGCCTGGCTGGACGACCGCAAGTGGGCGTACGTACGCCTCGAGGGCCGTGCCTTCGGTGACGTTCCGCTGAACCTGGAGTACAAGCTCGAGGTCTGGGACTCCCCGAACTCCGCGGGTGTCATCATCGACGCCCTGCGCGCCGCGAAGATCGCCAAGGACCGGGGTATCGGTGGCCCGATCCTCTCCGCGTCCTCGTACTTCATGAAGTCCCCGCCGGTGCAGTACTTCGACGACGAGGCCTACGCCAACGTCGAGAAGTTCATCAAGGGCGAGGTCGAGCGCTAAGCGTTCAACCGATGGTCTGCCGAGGGTCCCCGGGTTATCCGCCCGGGGACCCTCAGCGTATGTGAGGCTTGATCACATGCCCGTCGTACGTGATCTGCGCGTACTCCTGCGCCTGACCGACTTTCGCCGACTGCTCACGGTCCGGCTGCTCTCCCAGGCAGCCGACGGTGTCTACCAGGTCGCGCTTGCCACGTACGTCGTCTTCTCCCCCGAGAAGCAGACCTCCCCGGCCGCCATCGCTTCCGCCATGGCCGTCCTGCTGCTGCCGTACTCCCTGATCGGCCCGTTCGCCGGAGTCCTGCTGGACCGTTGGCAGCGTCGGCAGGTCTTCCTCTACGGAAATCTGCTGCGGGCGCTGCTCGCCTCCTGCACCGCGCTGCTGATCCTCGCCTCCGTGCCCGACTGGCTGTTCTACGCCTCTGCTCTGTCGGTCACCGCGGTCAACCGCTTCGTCCTGGCCGGTCTCTCCGCCGCCCTGCCACGGGTCGTCGACGCGGACCGGCTCGTCATGGCCAACTCCCTCTCACCCACCGCCGGCACGCTCGCGGCGACAGCCGGCGGAGGACTCGCCTTCGCCGTACGGCTGCTGTCCGACAACTCCGACGCCGTGGTGGTCCTGCTTGGCGCCGCGCTCTATCTGTGCTCTGCTCTCGCCTCACTCCGGATGGGCCGCCAACTGCTCGGACCGGACCAGGAGTTGCAGCAGCGCCGACTGCTCTCCGCGATCGCCTCCACGGCACGCGGCCTGGCGAGCGGAGTACGGCATCTGGCGAGCCGCAAGCCCGCGGTGCGGGTCCTGATCGCCATGACCCTGATGCGGTTCAGCTACGGGGCATTGACGGTCATGGTTCTGATGCTGTGCCGGTACGCCTGGTACGAGGACGAGAAGGACGGCCTCGCTCTGCTTGGTATCGCCATCGCCGTCTCGGGTGCCGGCTTCTTCGCGGCGGCTGTCGTGACGCCATGGGCCGTCGAAAAGCTCGGAACCTACGGCTGGCTCGTGGCCTGCGCCGGGACAGCCGCCGTACTGGAGCCGGCTCTGGGGCTGCCATTCGCCCCCGTGCCCATACTGGTCGCGGCGTTCGTCCTGGGACTCATCACTCAAGGCGCGAAGATCACGACGGACACCGTGATCCAGACATCGGTGGACGATGCCTATCGCGGCCGCGTCTTCTCGCTCTACGACGTTCTGTTCAATGTGGCGTTCGTGGGCGCTGCCGCCGTCGCGGCACTGATGTTGCCGCCCGATGGCCGCTCGATCCATCTGGTGCTTCTCGTGTCCCTCATCTACGCGGCCATCGCCGCAGCGATGGCCCGCTGGAACCGGGTGGACGCGGCACCGCAGGGGTCCAATCCCCTGCGGCCATAACAAAGGGACGATGTTTCACGTGAAACATCGCCCCTCATCGCACCGCCCGGCTCGATGTTTCACGTGAAACATCGAGCCGCTTCACGGTCGGGCTCGCGTCAGGGAGCTCAGTCCTGCGTCGCCCACCATTCCTTCAGGGCTGCCACGGCGGCGTCTTCCTCCATCGGGCCGTTCTCCAGCCGAAGCTCCAGGAGGAACGCGTACGCCTTGCCAATCACCGGCCCGGGACCGACCCCCAGGACCTCCTGGATCTGGTTGCCGTTCAGGGCGGGCCTGATGGCGTCCAGCTCCTCCTGCTCCTTCAGCTGCTCGATCCGCTCTTCGAGTCCGTCGTAGGTCCGGGACAGGGCGGCGGCCTTGCGCTTGTTACGGGTCGTGCAGTCGGAGCGGGTCAGCTTGTGGAGCCGACTGAGGAGCGGTCCCGCATCCCGGACGTAGCGACGCACGGCCGAGTCGGTCCACTCGCCGGCTCCATAGCCGTGGAACCGCAGATGCAGCTCCACAAGGCGCGAGACATCCCTCACCATCTCGTTGGAGTACTTCAGCGCGGTCATCCGCTTCTTGGTCATCTTCGCGCCCACCACCTCGTGGTGATGGAAAGAGACCCCGCCGTCCTTCTCGAAGCGCCGCGTCCGGGGCTTCCCGATGTCATGGAGCAACGCGGCCAGCCGCAGGATGAGATCCGGGCCGTCCTCCTCCAGATCGATGGCCTGTTCCAGAACCGTCAGGGAGTGCTCGTAGACATCCTTGTGCCGGTGGTGCTCATCGCTCTCCAGTCGCAGCGCGGGCAGCTCGGGCAGGACCCGCTCAGCCAGGCCGGAATCGACGAGCAGGGCCAGCCCCTTGCGGGGGTGGGCGGAGAGGATGAGCTTGTTCAGCTCCTCCCTCACTCGCTCGGCGGAGACGATGTCGATGCGCTCGGCCATGCCCTTCATCGCCGTGACGACCTCGGGGGCCACCTCAAAGTCCAGCTGCGCGGCGAAGCGGGCGGCCCGCATCATGCGCAGCGGGTCGTCGGAGAAGGACTCCTGCGGCGTTCCTGGTGTGCGCAGCACGCGTGCAGCCAGATCCTCCAGGCCGTGGTGCGGGTCGATGAACTCCTTCTCCGGCAGCGCCACAGCCATCGCGTTCACCGTGAAGTCACGACGGACCAGGTCGTCCTCGATGGAATCGCCGTAGGACACCTCGGGCTTGCGGGAGGTCGTTTCGTACGCCTCGGAGCGGTAGGTCGTGACCTCGATCTGGTAGCCGTCCTTCTGGGACCCGACCGTGCCGAAGGCGATACCCACGTCCCATACCGAATCGGCCCAGGGGCGAATGATCTTCAGGACATCCTCGGGGCGGGCGTCCGTGGTGAAGTCCAGATCATTGCCGAGCCGGCCGAGCAACGCGTCCCGGACCGAGCCGCCGACAAGGGCGAGGCTGAACCCGGCCTCCTGGAAGCGACGGGCGAGGTCATCGGCAACGGGCGCTACACGGAGTAGTTCCGTCACCGCACGGCGTTGCACCTGGCTCAGGGCGTTGGGGTTGTCTTCATTGGCGTTCGGCACAACAGAAGAGGGTACGTGCCCTCGCCGGGCTCGGTGCGCCTGTTTATGGGCCGCTCGCCCGGTCACCATGGCGCTCCCCGGCCGTGGGCCGATGATCGGCTTCTCGCCGGACTCCATGGAGTCCCCACAGTTCCTTGCGATCTTGTGAGGCACTCCGCGGCACTTCGACACAGCGGACCTCGTTACCATGCGTGGACGCACTGAGTGACAACGACCGACGGCATCAGACGACGAGGGACGGACGAGCGCGTGACGGAGGCGGCAGACTTCCAGGGGATGACTTCTCCTGCCCGCCGGTGGTTGCGGCGCACAGCCTCCATGATCGCCGGCGCTCCGCTCGTGGCCGGGCTCCTCATCGGACCGGCCGCTCCTTCGGCGCACGCCGACGAGGACGCCACCGGCTCGAACATGGTGGATGTGTCCATCGACACGATGACGCCGACCGCCCCGGGACCGAACGACAAGATCACTATCTCCGGAACGGTCACCAATGAGGGCAAGCAGACCGTGACGGACGCCGAGATCGGCGTGCGAATCGGGCCGCAGCTCGAAGGCAGGAATGCCATCGACCGTGCCGCCGACCGGACCGGCTTCATCGACGGCGCCGACGGCTCCCGGGTCGACGCCAAGTTCGCGGCGAAGCTTCCCAAGCTCGTCTCCGGCATCAGCCGGGAGTTCTCGCTCACCGTCCCCGTCAGTGAGCTGAACCTCGACGAGGACGGCGTCTATCAGCTCGGTGTGGCTCTCGAGGGCCGGACTCCCGACGAGCCCTTCGATCAGGTGCGGGGTATCGAGCGGACCTTCCTGCCCTGGCAGCCGGAGGCCACCGAGAAGAAGACTCAGTTCACCTATCTCTGGCCGCTGATCTCGTCGACCCACCTGACGTCGGAGACGGGCTCGGACGAGCAGCAGACGCCGGTCTTCGAGGACGAGGCGCTGGCCAAGGAGCTTGCGCCCGAGGGAAGGCTGGGACAGCTCGTCAGCCTCGGCAGTGAACTGCCCGTCACCTGGGTCATCGATCCGGACCTTCTGGCCACCGTCGATGCGATGACCAGGAACTACCGGGTCAAGAGCGGTACGACCACGGTCGCCGGCAAGAACCAGGCCGTCGCCAAGCAGTGGCTGAACGCGGTGGAGGCGGCCGTCCAGGGGCGCAAGGTCATCGCGCTGCCGTTCGCGGATCCCGATCTCGCCTCGCTGGCCCATCGCGGCAAGAACGTCTCGGGCTCCCTCAGTCACCTGCAGCCGGCCACAGTGGTCGCGGAGAAGACCGTCGAGACGATCGTCCATGTGAAGCCGTCCGTCGACTTCGCGTGGCCCGTCGACGGAGCGATCGATTCGTCGATCGTGGATGTCGCCACCTCGGCCGGCGCCCACAAGGTCATCGCCCGCAGCGACAGCCTGCGCGACGATCTGGCGTACACGCCCACGGCGGCACGGCCGATCGGTGGCGGTACGACGGCTGTGGTGGCCGACGCCCGGCTCTCCAAAGCCTTCGAGGGCAACATGCTGGACTCCGGCAACTCCACACTCGCGGTCCAGAAGTTCCTCGCCCAGACCCTGGCCGTGACCCGCCAGGACCCGGACAACCAACGAAACATTGTCGTCGCCCCGCAGCGCAGGCCCAGCGCCTCCCAGGCGCAGTCCATGGCTCGCGCGATCGCGGCCCTCGACGGTCAGCGCTGGACCCAGCCGCTGGACCTGGTCGCGGCGGCGGGCGTCAAGCCCGATGCCGACGCCACGACGAAGGTGCCCGCCACGTCGCGATACCCCGGACAGCTCCGGGAGCAGGAACTGCCGGTCCGGGCGTTCGAGGACATCCGCACCACCCAGAGCGGGCTCGACAACTTCACGGTCATCCTGACGCTGGAGGACCGGGTGGCGGCCCCCTTCGGCAGGTCCATCGACCGGGAGATGTCCACCTCCTGGAGAGGGCTGCCTGAGGAGGCGCAGCTCTATCGCGACAGCGTGCGGAGCAACCTCCAGGTGCTCACCGCGCAGGTGAAGCTGATCGAGAAGTCGCAGGTCACACTGTCGGGGCGGAGTGCGACCATTCCCGTCACCGTGCAGAACAGGCTGGTCCAGGGCATCGACGGCCTGGTCCTGCGTCTCAGCTCGGACAACGCCACCCGCCTGAGCCTCGACGACGACAACGCCATCGCGGAGCGGCCGATCAAGGTCGAGGGCGGGCACAGCCAGTCGGTGAAGTTCGACGCCGCGGCCAATGCGAACGGTCCGGTGAAGATGACGGCGCAGCTCTACACCGAGGACGGCAAGCCGTACGGCGAGAAGATGCAGTTCACGGTGAAGGTCTCGGAGATCACCCCCACCGTGATGCTCGTCATCGCCGGCGGTGTTCTGCTGCTGGTCCTCGCCGGGGTCCGTATGTACAGCCAGCGCAAGCGGTCGGCCTCCCAGGAGCCGGTCGCTGCCGACGGCGAAGGCTCCGACGGCGGAGATGGCGGCGACGATGGTTCCGCAAGCGCGGAGCCCACTCCGGACGGGGGTGACGCACCCGATGAGCCCACAGGGCCCGGGGGTGACATCGCCGACCCGGATCCCGGGCAGGCGAGTGACCCGACGCCGGACACCGGACGGGAAAGCGACAACCCGTCGAGTACGGGTGAGAAAGTGGACCGTTGAGCGATGTCGTGGCCGGTCGGCCGGGGACGATGAGGTGGGGTAGCAATGAACGCGCCGTACGACGGTGACCGCGGTCAGGGCGCGGGCGTGGACCCGGCAGGCCAGGTCCCGCCGCCACCCGCGCCCGACCCCTATGCGCAGGATCCGTACGTCCAGGAGGCGTACGACCGCGACCCCTACCGGGAGCAGGATCTGTCCGCCCAGGACCCCGTGTCCGAGGCGCTGTACGACCGTGCCTCCCACCCCCCGCCGCCTCCCGGCACCTACCAGGACCCGCAGCCGCTGTACCAGCAGCCGCAGGCGCCGCAGCACGCTCCCGACCCCCGCGTCTGGGCGCAGACCCCTCCGCCCGAGCCCGGCGGGGCGTCCCGCCTTCTGCCCTACGGCGACGACGTCAGGACGACCCAGTACACGGGTGTCGACGACCTGGTGACCCACGCAGGCGAGGAGGTAGAGGAGAACGACGCGTTCGCGCACCTCTTCCGAGACCAGGAGAGCTCCGGGCAGACCGCTCCGGCCCCTGAACCGCTGCCGGCAGCGCCCGCACCCGCGAAGGCCGGCGGCCGGGCCAGCAGCTTGCTGAAGTCCAGCGCCGTGATGGCCGCGGGCACGATCGTCTCGCGGCTCACGGGCTTTCTGCGGACCCTGGTGATGGCCGCGGCGATCGGCGTCGGCACGCTGAACGACTCCTACCAGGTCGCCAACGTCCTGCCGACGATGATCTACGTCCTGGTCGGCGGCGGCGCCCTCAACGCCGTGTTCATCCCCCAGCTCGTCCGGGCCATGAAGAACGACGACGACGGGGGCGAGGCGTACGCCAACCGCCTCCTCACGCTCGTGGTCGTCCTGCTGGCGGGTGTCACCGCTGTCTGTGTCCTGGCGGCCCCGCTGCTGGTCCGCATGATGTCGGCGGAGATCGCCTCCGACCCGCAGCGGATGGAGGTCACGGTCACCTTCGCCCGCTACTGCCTGCCGACGATGTTCTTCATGGGCCTGCATGTGGTGCTCGGGCAGATCCTGAACGCCCGCGGTCGCTTCGGCGCGATGATGTGGACCCCGGTCCTGAACAACATCGTCATCATCGTCACCTTCGGCGCCTTCATCTGGGCGTTCGGCAGCTTCACCGAGTCCGGTGTCAGCGGCTCCACCATCACCCCCGAAGGCGTCCGTCTGCTGGGCCTCGGCACCCTGCTGGGGCTCACCGTCCAGGCGCTCGCGATGATCCCGTACCTGCGGGACGCGGGCTTCAAGATGCGGCTGCGCTTCGACTGGCGCGGCCACGGGCTGGGCAAGGCGGTGGGGCTCGCCAAGTGGACGTTCTTCTTCGTCCTCGCCAACCAGCTGGGCATGATCGTGGTCACTCAGCTGGCCACCTGGGCCGGCTCGATCGCCGAAGAGGACAACTACACCGGCACCGGCATCACCGCCTACAACTACGCGCTGCTGCTCTGGCAGATGCCGCAGGCCATCATCACCGTGTCCGTGATGACCGCGGTCCTGCCCCGGATCTCCCGCTCCGCCCACGACGGCGACCCCGCCGCGGTGCGCGACGACATCTCGTACGGACTGCGCACTTCTGCCGTCGCGATCGTTCCCTGCGCCTTCGCCTTCGTCGCCCTGGGTGTACCGATGGCGACGCTGCTCTACGCCGGATCCGGCTCGGAGGGCGCTCTCGGCATCGGCTACACGCTGATGGCGTTCGGTCTGGGCCTCATCCCGTACTCGGTGCAGTACGTCGTGCTCCGAGGTTTCTACGCCTACGAGGACACCCGGACCCCGTTCTACAACACGGTCATCGTCGCGCTCGTCAACGCTGCCGCCTCCGGGATCGCGTTCGTGGTTCTGCCCGCCCGCTGGGCGGTCGTCGGTATGGCCGCGTCCTACGGTCTCGCGTACATGGTCGGTGTGGGCATCGCCTGGCGGCGGCTCAAGAAGCGGCTCGGCGATCTGGACGGCACCCGCGTCATGCGTACCTATGCCCGTCTCTGCATGGCTTCCGTGCCTGCCGCGGCCGCAGCGGGCGCTACCGCCTACGGCATCATCCAGGTCCTGGGCATCAGTGCCGGAGGCTCTCTGATCGCGCTGGTGGCCGGTGGTGTGGTGCTGCTGGGCGTCTTCTTCCTGGCCGCGAAGCGCATGCGCATCGAGGAGCTCAATTCCATGGTCGGCATGGTGCGCGGACGCCTCGGCCGCTAGTCGGACAGCGGGATCGCACAACCATCGTCAGCCGCCGCGTGTCGTGCATAGCGGCGGACTGTGGGCACAATTGGCATGGCTGTTGGTTATGCGCAACGGAATGGGGAGGCAGGAACGACGGTGGCGGAACGTAGCACGGCCGCCGTCGACGTGGCTGACAACAGCGGAGACGATCCGCTGTCCGCGCAGGCGGGGAAGGCCACGAACGACGGGGCGGCTGAAACCGAGGACACGGCGAAGAAGTCCGCGCCGGACACAGGCAGCGACGGACAGGGCACCGAGCCCACCATCGCCACACCTGAGCTGCACAGTGGCCACAAGCTCGCCAGACGCTATCGGCTCGAGGAGTGCGTCACCCGTCTGGACGGTTTCAGCAGCTGGCGTGCGGTCGACGAGAAGTTGCGCCGCGCCGTCGGGGTCCACCTGCTGCCCGCGGACCATCCCCGGGCGCGTTCCGTCCTCGCAGCAGCCCGTTCCTCGGCGCTGCTCGGTGATCCCCGCTTCGTGCAGGTCCTGGACGCGGTCGAGGAGAACGACCTCGTCTACGTCGTTCATGAGTGGATTCCGGACGCGACAGAGCTCACTGCGCTGCTCGCCATGGGGCCCATGGAACCGCATGACGCCTATCAGCTCGTCGACCAGCTCTCCCAGGCCATGGCCGCTGCGCATCGCGAGGGCCTCGCCCATCTGAAACTGACCCCCGGCGCGGTCCTGCGCAGCTCAACCGGGCAGTACCGCATCCGCGGCCTCGCGGTGAACGCCGCCCTGCGAGGGATCACCGCGGAGCGCCCGCAGCGCACCGACACCGAAGCGATCGGCGCCCTGCTCTACGCCGCCCTGACACAGCGCTGGCCGTACGAGAGCGACGCCTACGGACTCTCCGGACTGCCCAAGGGCGTCGGCCTGGTCGCGCCCGACCAGGTGAGGGCGGGTGTGCACCGTGGACTCTCGGAGCTCGCCATGCGCGCTCTGGTCA
The DNA here is from genome assembly GCF_050952975.1 of Streptomyces sp. CA-251247. NCBI lineage: Bacteria > Bacillati > Actinomycetota > Actinomycetes > Kitasatosporales > Streptomycetaceae > Streptomyces > Streptomyces sp. CA-251247. The sequence goes on from NZ_CP191861.1 coordinate 4,120,573, forward strand.
ATGACGGCGCCACGGCTTCCCGCCAGGAGCCGCCGTGCACGACGCCCGACGAGCTCGCGAAGGCCGTCGCCTCGATGCCCCGCATCCGCCCGCCGGAGCCGTCGTTCACCGCGTCCCCCGACTATCAGCAGACGACGTACCAGCAGGGCTCCTACGGCCGTCCGGCCCATCACGGCGGGTCGGCTGCCCCGCAGCCGGTGCCCGTCCCGCCGGCGCCGCTCGAAAGCCGCACGGGCCGGGTCCTCAAGTGGGGCGTGGCCGCCCTGCTGATCGCTGCACTGGGACTCGGCAGCTGGCAGATCGCGGACAAGCTGATCGACAAGGACAAGGGCTCGGGCAGCACCCAGACCAACCCCGGCGAGGGTGGCGACGACAAGGTGAAGGCGCCCGACAAGGCGCTGGAGATCCAGGACGCGTCGGAGTTCGTGCCCAACGGGTCCGGCGGCATACAGGAGGCGGACGCACCCAACGCCGTCGACGGCAAGCCCGACACCGCGTGGATCACTCCGCGATACGACGGCGCCGCCAACTTCGGCAATCTCCCGTTCCGCCGCCAGGGCAGCGGGATCATCGTCGACCTGGGCAAGGTGCAGGACGTCGCCGGCATCGAGGTCGTCATGTACCGCAGTGGCCAGAAGGTCGAGGTCCTCGCCGCCGGCGAGGACGCCTCCGACCCCACGTCGCTCGAGGACTTCTCCGAACGTCTCACCGCTCTCGAGACGGCGGGTAAGGACGTGAAGGCCACGCTCGACAAGCCGACAAGTACTCGCTATGTGCTGGTCCGCGTCACCGAACTGGCTCCGGACAGCTCCCCGTCCTCCTTCCGGGGCGGCATCTCGGAGATCACGCTCCTCGGACGCTGACCGAACCGATCATGGGGCCGGCCGCGCCGGCCGACCGTGGCGTGACGAGCGATGTAGGAGGCGGGCCGGTACCCCTGGGGATCGGCCCGGCTCTATGCTCTTCATCTCTATGACCTTCGCGACACGAATCGTGATAGACAGTCCGAGCCACGACCGAGCGTGACCACAGGCAGGGTGGTACCGGACAGAGGGTGGAGGCCGTGACGACTGGGGCGTCCAACTCACTCAGTGACTCGGAGCTGCTGGCCCGCCATGTCGGGGGCGACCCCGAGGCCTTTGGTGAGCTCGTACGCCGGCATCGTGACCGGCTCTGGGCGGTGGCGCTTCGCACCCTGGGAGACCGGGAGGAAGCCGCGGACGCTGTTCAGGACGCTCTCGTGTCCGCCTTCCGGGCAGCGCACACCTTCCGCGGCCAGTCCGCCGTCACCACATGGCTCCACCGCATCACGGTGAATGCCTGCCTCGACCGGGCCCGCAAGGCTGCTTCCCGCAAGACGTCGCCCGTCGACGACACAGAGCGCCTGGAACAGCTCCTTGAGCCCCATGAGTCCGCGGAAGCGCCCGCAGAACGTCAGGATCTGCACCGTGAGCTCCTGGCCGCGCTCGCGAAGCTTCCTGTCGATCAGCGAGCTGCTCTGGTACTGGTCGATATGCAGGGCTACCCGGTCGCGGAAGCCGCCCGAGTCCTCGATGTGCCGACCGGCACCGTGAAAAGCCGATGCGCTCGGGGGAGAGCACGACTGCTGCCCATGCTCACCCATCTGCGCCCAGATGCCGGGGATAGCGACGAGTCCAACGAGGGAAGGAACCGGACGCCAGGGAAATCCGTCCCACCGGCGTCGGGACTTAGGGATGCAGGGATGACGACCGACCCTGCTGCTGCGAAGGGCGGAGGTGGGCGCGCATGACATCCACGGCCGACATGACTCAGCACCCGGACGTCTCGGAGATTTCCGATCTCACGGAAGGCCTGCTGTCACCGTCTCGCAGTGCCGATCTGCGACAGCACCTGGACAGCTGTGAGCTGTGTGCCGATGTGCACGCCTCTCTGGAAGAAATCCGCGAAACGCTCGGGACGCTCCCTGGTCCCGTACGGATGCCCGCTAATATCGCGGGCCGCATCGATGCGGCGCTGGCCGCCGAGGCGCTTCTGGACTCCACAGCGCCGGAAGAGCACGAGCATGTTTCACGTGAAACAACGACCGCAGCCCGCTCGCAGGGAGCCCGCCCGAGCGAGCGCCCGGCGGGGCACTCCCGTGGCACCACCGGTCCCGGGCGCACCCGGCAGGGACGACGCCGCCGCACCGCTGTGCTCGGCGCCATCGTCAGCGTCGCCGCTGTCGGCGTGAGTGTCCTGCTTCTGCAGACGATGTCGCCGGGAGGCGCCGGCGACGCCGGGGCATCCAAGGAGACCAGCGTCAGCTCTGCTGCCGGCGACAGCCGGGACTTCGCAGCCATGAACCTCGAGCGCCAGGTCCAGAACCTGGTGGCCGCCGCGCCCACCCTCAATGACACAAAGATCGACAAGAGTGAGTCTTTCGGCTCTGCCGACAGCGCACCGCCGCCCGGCACTCGGAAGGGCAGTGCGGCACCCGTTCCCTCCTGTGTTCAGAAGGGCACAGGGCGGACCGACGCGCCGATCGCCGTCGAGCAAGGCGTGTACAAGGGGGACAACGCCTACCTCGTGGTGCTCCCTCATGTCTCCGACACCCAGCAGGTTCAGGCCTACGTCATTGACTCGGCGTGCGTGGACATCGCTCCCGCTTCTACGGGAAAACTCCTACTGACGAGCACGTACCCTCGCCACTGACGCGCCCCACCGTGCCGTGCGGCCATCCTGGGAATGCCAGCCCCTTAGGATCCGTTGGGTGGGGTGAGAGTCATTGACCCGGCCCAGTAGGCAGTAGGCAGTCCGCAGAGACGAGGAAAAAAGCCGTGAGCGACGTCCGCAACGTGATCATCATTGGCTCTGGGCCGGCCGGTTACACGGCAGCCCTGTACACCGCCCGCGCATCGCTGCAGCCGCTGGTGTTCGAGGGTGCCGTCACCGCCGGTGGTGCGCTGATGAACACGACCGATGTGGAGAACTTCCCCGGCTTCCGCGACGGCATCATGGGCCCGGACCTGATGGACAACATGCGCGCTCAGGCCGAGCGGTTCGGCGCCGAGCTGGTCCCGGACGACATCGTCAACGTCGACCTCACGGGCGACATCAAGACCGTCACCGACACCGCCGGAACTGTCCACCGTGCGAAGGCCGTCATCGTCACGACCGGCTCGCAGCACCGCAAGCTCGGTCTGCCGAACGAGGACGCGCTGTCCGGTCGTGGCGTCTCCTGGTGTGCGACCTGTGACGGGTTCTTCTTCAAGGGCCAGGACATCGCCGTGATCGGCGGCGGCGACACCGCCATGGAGGAGGCGACCTTCCTCTCCCGGTTCGCCAAGTCCGTCACCATCGTCCACCGCCGTGACACGCTGCGTGCCTCCAAGGCCATGCAGGACCGCGCCTTCGCCGACCCCAAGATCTCCTTCGCCTGGGACAGCGAGATTGCGCAGATCCACGGAGACCAGAAGCTCTCCGGTCTGACCCTGCGCAACACCAAGTCGGGCGAGACCTCCGAGCTTGCGGTGACCGGACTGTTCATCGCCGTGGGCCACGACCCCCGGACGGAGCTCTTCAAGGGCCAGCTCGACCTGGACGACGAGGGCTACCTGAAGGTCACCGCTCCGTCGACGCGGACCAACCTCACGGGTGTGTTCGGCGCCGGCGACGTCGTTGACCACACCTACCGCCAGGCCATCACCGCTGCCGGCACCGGCTGTTCGGCCGCTCTCGACGCCGAGCGCTACCTCGCGGCACTCGCCGACAGCGAGCAGGTCTCCGAGCCGGAGAAGACCCCCGCGGTCTGACCCTGAACCATCTCCCCTCCACCCCGCAGAAGTAAGGAGGTCGCCGTGGCCGGCGCCCTGAAGAACGTTACCGACGACTCCTTCGAAGAGGACGTCCTCAAGAGCGACAAGCCCGTACTCGTGGACTTCTGGGCCGCGTGGTGCGGACCGTGCCGCCAGATCGCGCCGTCCCTCGAAGCGATCGCCGCCGAGCACGGTGACAAGATCGAGGTCGTCAAGCTCAACATCGACGAGAACCCGGCCACGGCGGCCAAGTACGGCGTCATGTCCATCCCGACGCTGAACGTGTACCAGAACGGTGAGGTCGCCAAGACCATCGTCGGCGCCAAGCCGAAGGCCGCGATCGTTCGCGACCTGGAGAACTTCATCGCCGAGTAGTACGGCGTCGATGTTTCACGTGAAACACCAATGGGCTCATCCCTCACCGGGATGAGCCCATTGTCGTGGGACGCGATCACAGGGGACGCAACGCCGGCTCCTTCTGGACCGCACCGAGGAGACGGTCGAGTGCGAGCTCCACGTCTTCCTTCCACGACAGCGTGGTCCTCAGCTCCAGCCTCAGCCTTGGGTTGGTCGGATGCGGTCGCACTGTCTTGAAGCCCACGGCGAGCAGATGGTCCGCCGGCAGCACGCAGGCGGGCTCCTTCCACCGCGCGTCGCCGAACGCCTCGATGGCACGGAAGCCCCGCCTCAGCAGATCCTTGGCCACCGTCTGCACGATGACCCTGCCAAGACCCTGGCCCTGATAGCCCGGATTGATCCAGGCCGTCATCAGCTGTACGGCATCGGCCGAGACCGGACTCGTGGGGAACGCGGTGGAGCGGGGCACATACGCGGGCGGTGCGTAGAGGACGAACCCCACCGGCACGTCATCGACGTAGACCACGCGGCCGCACGACCCCCATTCGAGCAGCACCGCCGAGATCCAGGCTTCCTTCTCCAGCTCCGGCGTGCCCGCCTTTACTGCCGCTTCTCCGCTGACCGGATCAAGTTCCCAGAAGACGCACGCTCGGCATCGCTTGGGTAGGTCCGAAAGGTTGTCCAGCGTGAGGGGTACGAGCCGACGCCCCATGAAGGCTGTTCCTCGCTTCCTTCTCCGGCCGCGCTACGAGCGGCCGCCAGCGCGCTCCGTTCATGGAGCAGGCTGCTGATGAAGCCTCCTACTGCTCCCAGGCTCAAGCCTGCGGTGACCAGTTGGCTACGGCTAACCGTTCGCACGGTCCCTCGCCCTCCTCTGAGGTGGATCAAGGTGGATGCGCCTATACCAGAACGCATCGTATCCACCTGTTCCTGACATCGGTACCGCCAGATGGCAAAGGGCGGGCCGTGTCCGGTCAAACACCCGGACACGGCCCGCCCTTCAGGGGACCGAGGAAGCCTCAGACCTCTTCGTCCTGCTCCGAATCCTCGGTGAGACCCTTCTCCAGGACCCGTCCCTCGCCCGGGGCGAGGGTGCCGAGGATGCGCTCCAGATCGTCTATCGAAGCGAACTCGACGACGATCTTTCCCTTCTTCTGACCCAGGTCGACTTTCACGCGGGTCTCGAAGCGGTCCGAGAGCCGGGAAGCCAGGTCGGTGAGCGCCGGCGAGAGCCGGGTCCCCGCTCGCGGGCTCTTCGGCTTGGCCGCACTCTTCGGGTTCGAGTTGATCAGCGTCACGATCTCCTCGACCGCGCGCACCGACAGTCCCTCGGCGACGATGCGATGGGCGAGGCGGTCCTGCTCGTCGGAGTCATCCACCGATAGCAGCGCCCGTGCATGACCGGCCGAAAGAACGCCGGCAGCGACCCTGCGCTGAACGGGAGGCGACAGCCGCAGCAGACGCAGCGTGTTCGACACCTGCGGACGTGACCGGCCGATCCGGTCTGCCAGCTGGTCGTGCGTGCAGTTGAAGTCCTTGAGCAGCTGGTCGTAGGCCGCAGCCTCCTCCAGCGGATTCAGCTGTGCACGGTGCAGGTTCTCCAGGAGCGCGTCCAGCAGAAGCTTCTCGTCGTCCGTGTGCCGGACGATCGCGGGGATCCGCTCCAGACCGGCCTCACGGCAGGCCCGCCAGCGGCGCTCGCCCATGATGAGCTCGTACCGCTCGGTTCCCAGCTGACGCACGACCACCGGTTGGAGAAGCCCGACCTCCTTGATGGAGGTGACGAGCTCCGCCAGGGCGTCCTCGTCGAAGACCTCACGAGGCTGACGCGGGTTGGGCGTGATCGCGTCGAGAGGCAGTTCGGCGAAGTGCGCGCTGAGCGACTCCTCGGGCTCCGCCGCAGCTTCCGGCTCCGCTACGGGCATCGTCGCGTCGGGTGCGACGGCGGCCGACGGCAGCGTGGCCACCTTGGCGGCAGCCACACCCCGCTCCGCGGTCAGTACCGGACCTGCCCCCGGAGAGTTCGATGCCCCGCTGGGCGGCACCTGCTTCTCCTGGGGAGCGGCAGGGATCAGCGCACCGAGCCCACGCCCCAATCCTCTACGTCGCTCACTCACTGGATGCCCTCCGAGATGTTCTGCTGGCTGTTCTGACCGCCCAGCTGGGCGTGCTGCGGGTCGTACTGGACACCGACACCGCGGAGTGCGATCTCACGAGCTGCTTCCAGATACGACAGGGAACCACTGGAACCCGGATCGTAGGTCAGCACCGTCTGGCCGTAACTCGGGGCCTCTGAGATACGCACCGAGCGGGGGATGCTCGTCCGCAGCACCTCCTCACCGAAGTGACTACGGACCTCGTCCGCCACCTGGGAGGCAAGTCGGGTTCGGCCGTCGTACATGGTGAGGAGAATCGTCGACACATGCAGCGCGGGGTTCAGATGCCCGCGTACAAGGTCCACGTTTCTCAGCAACTGCCCCAGGCCCTCCAGTGCGTAGTACTCGCACTGGATGGGGATGAGCACCTCCGCACCGGCCACCAGCGCATTGACGGTCAGCAGACCGAGCGAGGGCGGGCAGTCGATGAGGATGTAGTCCAGTGGCTGCTCATAGGCCTGGATGGCCCGCTGCAGTCGGCTCTCCCGCGCCACCAGCGACACCAACTCGATCTCCGCACCGGCGAGATCGATGGTGGCTGGGGCGCAGAAGAGGCCTTCGACGTCCGGGACGGGCTGGACCACCTCGGAGAGCGGCTTGCTCTCCACCAGGACGTCATAGATGGAGGGGACTTCGGCGTGGTGGTCGATCCCCAGCGCCGTGGAGGCGTTGCCCTGTGGATCCAGGTCGACCACCAGAACACGCGCGCCGTGCAGCGCGAGCGAGGCAGCAAGGTTGACCGTGGTGGTGGTCTTCCCTACGCCGCCCTTCTGGTTGGCGACAACCATGACGCGTGTCTGGTCAGGTCGGGGCAGACCTTCACCGGCACGCCCCAGCGCCTCCACGGCCAGCTGGGCAGCTCGACCGATGGGGGTGTCGTCCATGGGGGGCGGTGTTTCACGTGAAACATCGTCCCCCGGCGACTCGGTACGGGGACCGGGGACCGGATCGGTCATCGGTCCCGCGATGTTGGCGTCGGACCGCAAGGATTCACTCTCCTCGACTTCAGACTCGCGATGAACAGAGCCTGCCATGCTTTCGGGGTCGTGAACCAGCGAGGCCCGTGGTTCTGTGGAGGAATCCACCTCTGTGGACATCTCCCTAGCCCTTACGAGGGGCGCACGGTTCCGAATCGGGGCGGCTGCTCGGCCGCGGCTAATGATTCCCTGCAGCAGTGAGCGACGTTTCACGTGAAACACGATGCACGCGCCGCAGGACTACATCCGCACGACACTCCGAAATGCGTACGTATGGAAGCTTGTATGGAGCATCGCTCATAGACAGTACGGACCGGCCGGAAGGGAACAGCTGGATCACGGCACGGAGATCAGCGCCGTCGCCGAGTGCGGCTAGTACGGGCGGCCTTCGCCCGCTTGGCCGCGAAACGCACTCCGCCAGGGCTCTCGCCGACCTCCACCCGCACCACGGTGGAGAGCGGATTGACATGGCCCTCGCCGACATGCAGCACCGAGGTCTCCACGACACCGAGCTTGCTCAGCGCCGCCCGTGCTCCCTGGAGCTCTTCCTCGGCGGTGTCGCCCTTGAGCGCCAGCATCTCCCCGTAGGGACGCAGCAGAGGGACTCCCCAGCCGGCCAGCCGGTCGAGGGGAGCCACGGCGCGAGCCGTGACCACATGGACGGGAGGCAGCGAGCCCAGGACCTCCTCGGCCCGCCCCCGTACCACGGTCACATGGTCGAGCCCCAGCAGCTCGACCACTTCCTGGAGAAAGTTCGTCCTGCGCAGCAGAGGTTCCAGGAGCGTGATCTTCAGATCCGGGCGCACCAGGGCGAGCGGGATACCCGGGAGTCCTGCCCCGGAGCCGACATCGCAGACCGTGACGTTCCGCGGGACCACCTCGGAGAGGACAGCGCAGTTCAGCAGGTGCCGCTCCCACAGCCGCGGCACCTCGCGCGGACCGATCAGGCCGCGCTTCACGCCGGCGTCCGCGAGCAGCTCCGCATAGCGCACGGCTTCCGGGAAGAAGTCGCCGAATACCGCCCTCGCTTCCTCAGGAGCCTGAGGAGCCTCTGCTGCCTCCGTCACGGGGACCGTCCTTCCGTACCGCATTGCCGCAATGTGGACCGTGGTGGCTGACTATCAGGCTGACAAAGATCGGCCCCGTCTGCGAAACAGACGGGGCCGAGGAAACGATGGTGGTCAGGCAGGGAGGACGACGACGAAGCGCTGCGGCTCCTCGCCCTCGGACTCGCTGCGCAGACCCGCGGCCGCGACCGCGTCGTGCACGACCTTGCGCTCGAAGGGTGTCATCGGGTCGAGCTTGACCGGCTCACCGGAGCTCTTCACCTCGTCGGCGGCCTTGGCACCGAGCTCGGCGAGCTCAGTGCGCTTCCTGGCCCGGAAGCCCGCGATGTCCAGCATCAGCCGGCTGCGGTCACCGGTCTCGCGGTGCACGGCGAGCCGGGTCAGCTCCTGGAGGGCTTCCAGGACCTCCCCGTCACGGCCGACGAGCTTCTGCAGATCCCGGCCGCTCGAGTCGCTGATGATCGAGACCGCAGCCCGGTCGGCCTCGACGTCCATGTCGATGTCGCCGTCAAGGTCGGCGATGTCGAGCAGACCCTCGAGGTAGTCGGCGGCGATCTCCCCTTCCTGCTCGAGGCGGGTCAGGGTGTCGCCACTGTCTACGGCAGCGGGGATGGTGCCTTCCGTCACGGATGGACTCCTTCTTGCTTACTTCTTGGACGACGGGTGCTTGGGCCGCTGCTGGCCTTTGCGCTGTCCGGACTTGGGCTGCTGGCGCGCGGACCCGGAGGGGGACTTGCCGGCCGAGTTCGGCTTGGCGTCCTCCGGAGCGTTCTTCTCCAGGGACGGCTTGGCCGGCGCGTCATCCACGCTCTTGGCCGTACCCGGCTGGGCGACGCCGGACGAGCGCTTCGCCTTGGTCTGCCGCTTGGGCTGCTGGCGCCGCTGGGCACCGGCGCCCTCTGCCTCGACCGCGGCTTCGTCGCTCTTGGTCACCGTGCCGTCCGCCTGGGCCGCGAAGCCCGCCTTGGCCAGACCGGTGATGAACTTGCGCTCGTTGTCGTTGCGGTCCGTGCCCTTGGCGACGATGGCCTGGATGACGGTCCGCTTGCGGCGCGACTTCACCTCGCCCGAAGCGGTGACGCTCTTCAGCACACGCTGCAGGTAGTGGTCCTGAGCCTTGCTGCCGGGGGTGGGGTTCTGGTTGATGACGAACATCTGCTGGCCCATGGTCCACACGTTGGTGGTCAGCCAGTAGACGAGAACACCGACGGGGAAGTTGATGCCCATCACGGCGAAGATGACCGGGAAGATGTACATCAGCATCTTCTGCTGCTGCATGTACGGGGTCTTCACCGTCAGGTCGACGTTCTTCAGCATCAGCTGGCGCTGCGTGTAGAACTGCGACGCCGACATCATCACGATCATGACCGCGGTGACGATCCGGACGTCCGTCAGGGTGGCGTCGAGCGCAGCGACCTTTTCGGGGCTGTCCATGAACTTCGCGGCGATCGGTGCACCGAAGATGTGGGCCTGCCGGGCACTGTCGACCAGGCTCTGGTTGAGAACGCCGATCGTGTCACCCGAGGCGATCTTGCTGAGCACGTGGTACAGCGCGAAGAAGAACGGCGACTGGGCCAGGATGGGAAGGCACGAGGAGAGCGGGTTCGTACCCGTCTCCTTGTACAGCTTCATCATCTCTTCGGACTGACGCTGCTTGTCGCTCTTGTAGCGCTCCTGGATCGCCTTCATCTTGGGCTGGAGCGCCTGCATGTTCCGCGTCGCCTTGATCTGCTTGACGAACAGCGGGATCAGGCAGATCCGGATGAGGATCACCAGCGACACGATCGACAGCCCCCAGGCCCAGCCCGTGTCCGGGCCGAAGATCGCCCCGTAGAGACTGTGGAACTGGACGATGACCCACGAAACTGGCGTGGTGATAAAGCTGAAGATACTGGCAATCGTGTCCACTAATCAGGCTCCTTGAGCATGGGGCGAGGTCTCTGCGGCCGGACTCGGAAGGTCGGTGACCGACTCCCGGGACGGCGCATCAGCGGCGGATTGCCCGCCCTTGCTGCCGCGCAACGCATCACGCAGCATCTCGTGCCACCGCGGACGCTTGCGTGGCGGCACATGGTCCACACCGCCCGGCGACCACGGATTGCACCGCAGGATGCGCCAGGCGGTCAGTGCTGTGCCCTTGATCGCACCGTGACGGTCGATGGCCGTGTATCCGTAGTGCGAACACGACGGGTAGTACCTGCAGACGGGCCCCAGCATGGGGCTGATCGTCCACTGATACAGCTTGATCAGGGCCAGCAGCGGGTACTTCATCGCGCGCCCCCTCCCAGCAACCGCTCGAGAGCGGCGTCCAGGTCTCGGGCCAGCTGTGCTTGGTCGGCGTCACCCGCGCCGGGCAGCGCCCGTACGACCACCAGGCTACCGGGGGGCAGCTCGGCGAGACGATCGCGCATCAGGTGCCGCAGTCGACGCTTGACCTTGTTGCGTACGACCGCTCCGCCCACTGCCTTGCTCACGACGAAACCCGCACACGTCGGGGGAGCTGTCTCCCCCGTCGCGTGCGGGTCCGTGGCACCGCTGCGTAGATGGACGACGAGGAGCGGGCGCCCGGCCCGGCGTCCTCGGCGTACCGCGGTCGCGAAGTCCTCGCGCCGCCTCAGCCGATTCTCGGTAGGCAGCACGTCATGACCTGTAAGTGATCAGGCGGACAGGCTCGCGCGACCCTTGCCACGGCGAGACGCGAGAATCGCGCGGCCGGCACGGGTACGCATGCGCAGACGGAAGCCGTGGGTCTTGGCACGACGACGGTTGTTCGGCTGGAAGGTGCGCTTGCTCACTCGGGGGCTCCAGTTAAAGATCGTGGATGGCGGGACATCGCCTGGCTGTCACCGTGCGCCCACGAGTAGCTCGCAATACGCCCGAGTGCACCGCTTCACGATCACAGACCGTGATCTTTGCCCATCGGAGGCAGGCGGCAGCAGCCATCGACAACTCGACCTGGTCACGGTACGCGCGGCTACGCCATCCGGTCAAACCGGCCCCGGGGCGGCCCACACTATGCACAGGCTGTGGACAACAACTTGAACCGCGCGGGTCGCCCTGACTACCTTGGCGGAACTCCTATTCCTTTCCTGCCTGTCTTCCTATCCCGTCCCGAGAACCACACATTCGTGGGACCTGCGAGAGAGCGTGCCTTGTGGCTGACGTACCTGCCGATCTTGCCGCAGTGTGGCCACGAGTGCTGGAGCAGCTCCTCGCAGAGGGCCAGCAGGGCATCGAGTCCAAGGACAAGCAGTGGATCGAGCGCTGCCAGCCTCTCGCGCTGGTCGCCGACACCGCACTGCTCGCCGTCCCCAATGAATGGGGCAAGCGTGTCCTCGAAGGCCGGCTCGCCCCACTGATCAGCGAGACCCTGAGCCGCGAGTGCGGGCGCCCCATCCGGATCGCGATCACCGTCGACGACTCCGCGGGGGAGCCCCCGCCGTCGCAGTTGTCCGCGCCGCAGCAGTCGCAGGCCCCCCTCTATCAGGGGCCGCATCACGACGAGCCCCAGGACGACCGCTACCGGGGATACGGTCACCGGCCCTCCGACGACGGCCTGCCGGAGATCCGTCCGGCCTATCCGGAGTACCAGCAGCAACGGCAGGAGCAGGAGTACCAGCAGCAGCGACAGGACTCCGACTATCAGCAGCAGCGGCCCGAGCCCGGAGCCTGGCCGCGTACTCAGGAGGACCTGTCCTGGCAGCAGCCGCGGCTCGGCGGCTTCCAGGACCGCGACCCGTACGCCACCACCAGACCCCACCAGCCGCAGCGCGACTACCGGTCGCCGCAGCCGCCGGAGCGTCAGCAGTACGAGCAGCAGCGGCCGGAGCGCCGTGAGATGGAGCCCCAGTCTCCGCACCGCGGTGTCTCCCAGGGCGCGCCCGGGCCACTGGGTGCACAGCCCTCGCCGGCGCCCGGCCCCGGCGAGCCGCATGCCCGGCTGAATCCGAAGTACCTCTTCGACACCTTCGTCATCGGAGCGTCGAACCGGTTCGCCCACGCGGCCGCCGTCGCGGTGGCCGAGGCCCCGGCGAAGGCATACAACCCGCTCTTCATCTACGGGGAGTCGGGTCTCGGCAAGACGCACCTGCTGCACGCCATCGGGCACTACGCGCGCAGCCTCTATCCGGGGACGCGGGTGCGGTACGTGAGCTCGGAGGAGTTCACCAACGAGTTCATCAACTCGATCCGCGACGGCAAGGGCGACACCTTCCGCAAGCGCTACCGCGATGTGGACATCCTGCTGGTCGACGACATCCAGTTCCTCGCGAGCAAGGAGTCGACGCAGGAGGAGTTCTTCCACACCTTCAACACGCTCCACAACGCGAACAAGCAGATCGTGCTCTCCTCGGACCGGCCGCCCAAGCAGCTGATGACGCTGGAGGACCGGCTGCGGAACCGTTTCGAGTGGGGTCTGACGACGGATGTGCAGCCCCCGGAGCTGGAGACGCGGATCGCGATCCTCCGGAAGAAGGCCGTCCAGGAGCAGCTCAACGCTCCGCCGGAGGTGCTGGAGTTCATCGCCTCCCGTATCTCGCGCAACATCCGCGAGCTGGAGGGTGCGCTGATCCGGGTGACAGCCTTCGCATCGCTGAACCGGCAGCCGGTGGACCTCGGGCTCACCGAGATCGTGCTGAAGGACCTGATCCCCGGCGGCGAGGACTCGGCGCCGGAGATCACCGCGAGCGCCATCATGGCCGCGACCGCCGACTACTTCGGTCTCACGGTGGAGGACCTCTGCGGCTCCTCCCGCAGCCGGGTGCTCGTCACGGCCCGGCAGATCGCCATGTACCTGTGCCGGGAGCTCACCGATCTGTCGCTGCCGAAGATCGGCGCGCAGTTCGGCGGCCGTGACCACACCACCGTGATGCACGCCGACCGGAAGATCCGTGCCCTGATGGCCGAGCGGCGCTCGATCTACAACCAGGTCACCGAGCTCACCAATCGCATCAAGAACGGCTGACAGGGCCGCTCGACACCCCCTTCGCAACGCCCCGGGACACCAGATCCCGGGGCGTTTTGCTGTGCTGCGCGCGGCCGCGGACCGGAGCGAGCGGCGCCGGCTGTTCGAATAGGCGACCGGGCGGAGGGGTTCTCCACAGATCTGGGGAAGATCTTCCGTCCACAGCCTGGGGACCGGGAAGTTGTCCAGATTGCGTCCACAGGTACGGTTGCTGAGACTTCATCACAGCAGGTCAGTGCCTTGTGGATTTGTGGCCAACCGTGCTCCACAGACTGTGGACACAGAAATCGTCCACAGGCCATGATCGACGTTGTCCACCGGCGACCCACAGGCTGCGCCGCGTTGCCCACAGCTTCTCCACACCGCTGTCCACTGTTCGGCAACGAAACACGCCCTCTCACCGTGTCGAGTGAAAGCCGTCACACCAAGGTGGCAGGTTGGCCTGTGGGGAACGTGGGTAAAGCTGGGGACAGCGCTGGGGAGAAGTCCCCTCCGGCTGTGCATCGGATGTGCAGAACTTTCCGGTGTCCACAGAAACCCCCGGTTGTCCACCGGTCCCGCCCACAGGCACGGTGGACAAAAAAGTGGGTCTGACCTGGGAAAACGACGTTATCCACGGTTTCCACAGGCCCTACTACTACTCCCACTTAGAGTTACCGGGAAATTCGCTTCGAAGAGGGCCCTGTGCACAACTCGAGCCAGGAGCCCGGCGCACCGGTCGCCACGACTTGACCCCGACCCGCACCGACTGTCGGTGCTGTGCGTCAGACTGGTCCCCGGCAACACAGCCGACGACGAAGGCCAGCAAGGGCGAGCCAGCAACAGCAGGAGGCGGTTCCGGTGAAGATCCGGGTTGAGCGCGATGTACTCGCGGAGGCGGTGGCCTGGGTGGCCCGGAGCCTCCCGGCCCGTCCGCCGGCGCCCGTACTTGCCGGCCTTCTGCTGAAGGCCGAGGACGGCGCCCTCAGCTTCTCGAGCTTCGACTACGAGGTCTCGGCCAAGGTCTCCGTGGAGGCGGAGGTCGACGAGGACGGCACCGTGCTCGTCTCCGGCCGCCTGCTCGCCGACATCTGCCGCGCCCTCCCCAACCGCCCGGTGGAGATTTCCACAGACGGTGTACGAGCGACCGTGGTCTGCGGCTCCTCGCGATTCACACTCCACACCCTGCCTGTGGAGGAGTACCCGGCGCTGCCGCAGATGCCGACCGCGACCGGCACCGTGCCCGGTGAGGTCTTCGCCTCCGCCGCCGCGCAGGTCGCCATCGCCGCCGGCCGCGACGACACCCTGCCTGTCCTCACCGGTGTGCGGATCGAGATCGAGGGCGACACCGTCACCCTGGCCTCCACCGACCGCTACCGCTTCGCGGTCCGCGAGTTCCTGTGGAAGCCGGAGAACCCGGACGCGTCCGCCGTCGCCCTGGTGCCCGCCAAGACGCTCCTGGACACCGCCAAGGCGCTCACCAGTGGCGACACGGTGACGCTCGCGCTCTCCAGCTCCGGCGCCGGAGAGGGCCTGATCGGTTTCGAGGGTGCCGGGCGGCGCACCACCACCCGCCTCCTCGAAGGCGATCTGCCGAAGTACCGGACGCTGTTCCCGACCGAGTTCAACTCCGTCGCGGTGATCGAGACCGCGCCGTTCGTCGAGGCTGTGAAGCGTGTGGCCCTGGTGGCCGAGCGCAACACTCCGGTCCGGCTCAGCTTCGAGCAGGGCGTGCTGATCCTGGAGGCCGGCTCCAGCGACGATGCACAGGCTGTGGAACGTGTGGACGCGCAGCTGGAGGGCGACGACATCTCGATCGCCTTCAACCCGACCTTCCTGCTCGACGGTCTGAGCGCGATCGACTCGCCGGTCGCCCAGCTGTCGTTCACCACGTCCACGAAGCCCGCGCTGCTGAGCGGCAGGCCGGCTGTGGACGCCGAGGCGGACGATGCGTACAAGTACCTGATCATGCCCGTACGGCTCTCCGGCTGAGCCCACAGGGCGCGGACACTTCCGGGGCCTGCTCACTCTCCGAGCAGGCCTGCCGGGCTGCTCCGACCCTCCGGGCGTAGGCTCGGAGCCGGGTACGAATCGGCATACAACGCTAAAGGAACTTCAGATGGAGCTCGGTCTCGTCGGCCTCGGCAAGATGGGCGGCAACATGCGCGAGCGCATCCGCCGCGCGGGCCACACCGTCCTCGGCTACGACCGCAACGCGGACCTCGCCGATGTCCACAGCCTGCAGGAGCTTGTGGAGAAGCTGAAGGGCCCGCGGGTCGTGTGGGTCATGGTCCCGGCGGGCGCCGCGACCCAGTCGACGATCGACGAGCTGGCCGCCCTGCTGTCCCCCGGAGATGTCGTCGTGGACGGCGGCAACTCGCGCTGGACCGACGACGAGAAGCACGCCGTCGAGCTGGGCCTCAAGGACATCGGCTTCGTCGACTGCGGTGTCTCCGGCGGCGTCTGGGGCCTGGACAACGGCTACGCGCTGATGTACGGCGGAACCGCGGAGAACGTGGCGAAGGTCCAGCCCATCTTCGACGCGCTCAAGCCCGAGGGCGATTTCGGCTCCGTCCACGCCGGCAAGGTCGGCGCCGGCCACTTCGCCAAGATGGTCCACAACGGCATCGAGTACGCCATGATGCAGGCCTACGCCGAGGGCTGGGAGCTGCTCGAGAAGGTCAACTCGGTCACCGATGTGCGTGAGGTCTTCCGCTCCTGGCAGGAAGGCACCGTCATCCGCTCGTGGCTGCTCGACCTGGCGGTCAACGCCCTCGACGAGGACGAGCACTTGGAGAAGCTGCGGGGTTATGCACAGGACAGCGGCGAGGGCCGGTGGACTGTGGAAGCCGCGATCGACAACGCCGTGCCGCTGCCCGCGATCACGGCGTCGCTGTTCGCCCGGTTCGCCTCCCGTCAGGACGACTCACCGCAGATGAAGATGATCGCCGCGCTGCGCAACCAGTTCGGCGGCCACGCGGTGGAGAACACCAAGTAAGTCCCAGCCGGGGGAGGTCGGCGCACATCCATGCACGTCACGCACTTGTCGCTGGCCGACTTCCGCTCGTACGCCCGGGTCGAGGTCCCGCTCGATCCGGGCGTCACCTCGTTCGTGGGGGCGAACGGGCAGGGCAAGACCAATCTCGTCGAGGCGGTCGGCTATCTGGCGACGCTGGCCAGTCACCGCGTCTCGTCGGACGCGCCCCTGGTGCGCATGGGAGCCGAGCGTGCGGTGATCCGCGCGGCCGTCACGCAGGGCGAGCGCTCCCAGCTGGTCGAGCTCGAACTCAACCCGGGGCGGGCGAACCGGGCGCGTATCAACAGGTCATCGCAGGTCAGACCGCGTGATGTGCTGGGGATAGTGCGCACAGTGCTGTTCGCGCCGGAGGACCTCGCGCTCGTCAAGGGCGACCCGGGCGAGCGGCGCCGCTTCCTGGACGAACTCGTCACGGCGCGCTCGCCGCGGATGGCCGGGGTCCGCTCCGACTACGACCGTGTGCTCAAGCAGCGCAACACCCTGCTGAAGTCCGCGGCGATGGCACGGCGGCACGGGGGACGCGGGATGGACCTGTCCACACTGGACGTCTGGGACCAGCATCTGGCGCGGGCGGGCGCGGAGTTGCTGGCGCAGCGCGCCGAGCTGATCGCCGCGTTGCAGCCACTCGCTGACAAGGCGTACGACGCACTGGCCCCCGGCGGTGGGCCGTTGGCGCTGGAGTACCGTTCCTCCGCCGCTGCGGCGGAATCCGGAGCGGACGACTCCCCGGGCGCCGCCGCCGACGGGCCGAGCGGCCGTGACGAGCTGTACGCACAGCTGATCGCCGCGCTCGGCGAGGTGCGCAAGCAGGAGATCGAGCGGGGCGTGACGCTGGTCGGGCCGCACCGTGACGAGCTGGTGCTCAAGCTCGGGCAGCTGCCGGCGAAGGGGTACGCCAGCCACGGAGAGTCGTGGTCCTATGCGCTGGCACTGCGCCTGGCCTCGTACGACCTGCTCCGCGCGGAGGGCAATGAGCCCGTGCTCGTCCTGGACGACGTCTTCGCCGAGCTGGATGTGAAACGGCGCGAGCGCCTGGCGGAACTGGTGGCTCCGGGTGAGCAGGTCCTGGTGACGGCGGCCGTCGACGACGATGTGCCGGGGGTGCTGGCCGGGGCTCGGTACGCCGTGGCCGGCGGCGAGGTGGAGCGGGTATGAGCGACGAGATTCCGGCCGACACCCCCCAGGAACCCCAGACGTCCGGGGTCGACCTGGCACGGGTCGCACTGCGCGCCGCGAAGGAGCAGGCGCGGGCACGGGGTGCGGCGGCGCAGGAGAAGCGGCAGGCCAGGCGGGGCGGCGGGCTGCGCTCCGGGGCGCGCGCGGACGGCCGCGACCCCCTGCCGCTGGGCTCGGCCATCAACCGGCTGATCACCGAGCGCGGCTGGGAGACGCCGGCCGCGGTGGGCGGGGTGATGGGCCGCTGGCCGCAGATCGTGGGCGAGGACCTGGCGAATCACTGTGTGCCGCTGCGCTACGACGAGGACCCCGACGAGCGGGTGCTGACGGTGCAGTGCGACTCGACGGCCTGGGCGACACAGCTCCGGCTGCTGGCACCACGACTGGTGGCCCGCCTGAACGAGGACCTGGGGCACGGCACCGTCCGGCTGATCAAGGTGCTGGGGCCCGGAGGGCCGCGCAAGGGGTACGGGCCGCTGCGGGCGCCGGGGAGTGTGGGCCCGGGGGACACGTACGGGTGAGGCGGGGCGGGTTTTCCGCACCCCGGTCCCTCGCCGCCCGGAACCGTGGCCTCGCTTCAGCTACCGGCTCATCCCCCATCGCAGAACCGGCGCCAGCGCCTCCGGAGTGACCTGAACCGCCGGCCCTGAACCCCCTGGCACGGAACCGCCGGGTCCGCCCCGGGCCCCCGTCTGTGTCCTTCTCCGGCGCATCCGGGCGTCGCGGGATCTGCGTCACACCGGGTCCTGGGGACCCGTCCCGGACCGGACCGCCGCGTCCCCGGATTCCGCCGCCGAGACCCACGATCCCGCCCCAAGCGGACCCCTCACTTCCCCCCTGTATCACCCGCATCGCCCCGGGTGTCCCTCACCGTAGCCAGAGGTTGACAGCCCGAAGCTCTCAATGCCCGCGTGAGCCCTCTGGAGCCCCTTCCCGGATGTGGGGAGTCGGACGGCCGGTGTTCAGGGCGGCACATGCGGACTCAGCTACCGGCAAACCCCCATGAGTGTCAGCCGTACCGGTAGACTGGTGAGCAATCCCGCCTTCTCGCGGAACATGTCGAACGACGCAGCCGCTCCCGCCTGCCCGGAGAACGGCTTGTGCTGTGCCAGAAAGGGCGCTTCGTGGCCGATTCCGGCAACCCCAACGAGAACAATCCGTCCATCCCCGCCGGCGGACACGGCGAGGTCACCGCCTCGTACGACGCCAGCGCGATCACCGTCCTCGAGGGACTGGACGCGGTCCGCAAGCGCCCCGGCATGTACATCGGGTCCACCGGTGAGCGCGGCCTGCACCACATGGTGCAAGAAGTCGTCGACAACTCCGTCGACGAGGCCCTGGCCGGTCACGCGGACATGATCGACGTGACCATCCTGGCCGACGGTGGCGTGCGCGTCATCGACAACGGCCGCGGTATCCCGGTCGGCATCGTCCCGTCGGAAGGCAAGCCGGCCGTCGAGGTCGTGCTGACCGTTCTGCACGCGGGCGGCAAGTTCGGCGGCGGCGGTTACGCGGTCTCCGGCGGTCTGCACGGTGTGGGCGTGTCCGTCGTCAACGCCCTGTCCTCCAAGGTCTCCGTCGAGATCAAGACGGACGGCTACCGCTGGACCCAGGAGTACAAGCTCGGCGTGCCCACGGCGCCCCTCCAGCGCAACGAAGCGACCGACGAGACCGGCACCTCGGTGACGTTCTGGTCCGACCCCGACGTGTTCGAGACCACCGACTACTCCTTCGAGACGCTCTCCCGGCGCTTCCAGGAGATGGCCTTCCTCAACAAGGGCCTCACCCTGAAGCTGACGGACGAGCGCGAGTCGGCCAAGGCCACCGCCGGTGCCGACACCGTCGAGGAGGCGGGCGAGGAGCCGGTCCGCACGGTCACGTACTTCTACGAGGGCGGCATCGTCGACTTCGTGAAGTACCTGAACTCGCGCAAGGGCGAGCTCATCCACCCCACGGTCATCGACGTCGAGGCCGAGGACAAGGAGCGGCTGCTCTCGGTCGAGATCGCGATGCAGTGGAACTCGCAGTACACCGAGGGTGTCTACTCCTTCGCGAACACGATCCACACGCACGAGGGCGGTACCCACGAAGAGGGCTTCCGGTCCGCCCTGACGGGCCTGGTCAACCGGTACGCGCGCGACAAGAAGCTGCTGCGCGAGAAGGACGACAACCTCTCCGGCGAGGACATCCGCGAGGGTCTGACGGCGATCATCTCGGTCAAGCTGGGCGAGCCCCAGTTCGAGGGCCAGACCAAGACCAAGCTGGGCAACACCGAGGCGAAGACCTTCGTCCAGAAGGTCGTGCACGAGCACCTCACGGACTGGTTCGACCGCAACCCCAACGAGGCCGCGGACATCATCCGCAAGTCCGTCCAGGCGCAGACGGCGCGCGTCGCGGCCCGCAAGGCCCGTGACCTCACCCGCCGCAAGGGCCTGCTGGAGTCCGCCTCGCTGCCGGGCAAGCTGAGCGACTGCCAGTCGAACGACCCCACCAAGTGCGAGATCTTCATCGTCGAGGGCGACTCCGCCGGCGGTTCGGCGAAGTCCGGCCGTAATCCGATGTACCAGGCGATCCTGCCGATCCGCGGAAAGATCCTGAACGTCGAGAAGGCGCGGATCGACAAGATCCTGCAGAACACCGAGGTCCAGGCGCTGATCTCGGCCTTCGGCACCGGAGTCCACGAGGACTTCGACATCGAGAAGCTCCGCTATCACAAGATCATCCTGATGGCGGACGCCGACGTCGACGGCCAGCACATCAATACCCTGCTGCTGACCTTCCTCTTCCGCTTCATGCGGCCGCTGGTCGAGGCCGGGCACGTGTACCTCTCGCGCCCGCCGCTCTACAAGATCAAGTGGGGCCGGGACGACTTCGAGTACGCGTACTCGGACCGTGAGCGCGACGCGCTCGTCGAGCTCGGCAAGCAGAACGGCAAGCGGATCCGGGAAGACTCGATCCAGCGCTTCAAGGGCCTCGGTGAGATGAATGCCGAGGAGCTGCGCATCACGACCATGGACGTGGACCACCGCGTGCTCGGCCAGGTCACGCTGGACGACGCGGCGCAGGCCGACGATCTGTTCTCGGTGCTGATGGGAGAGGACGTCGAGGCACGGCGTTCCTTCATCCAGCGCAATGCCAAGGACGTTCGGTTCCTCGACATCTGAGTCGGTCTCAGCTGACCGCACGAAAGGACTTTGACCAGCAATGGCCGACGAGAACACCCCTGTGATGCCCGAAGAGGAACCCGCCATTCCGGGCGTGGGGATGCGCGTGGAGCCCGTCGGGCTCGAGACCGAGATGCAGCGCTCCTACCTCGACTACGCGATGTCCGTCATCGTGTCGCGTGCGCTGCCCGACGTCAGGGACGGCCTCAAGCCCGTCCACCGTCGCGTGCTGTACGCGATGTACGACGGCGGATACCGGCCCGAGAAGGGCTTCTACAAGTGCGCCCGCGTGGTCGGCGACGTCATGGGTACCTACCACCCGCACGGTGACTCCTCGATCTACGACGCCCTGGTCCGCCTGGCCCAGCCGTGGTCGATGCGCATGCCGCTGGTGGACTCCAACGGCAACTTCGGCTCCCCGGGCAACGACCCGGCCGCCGCCATGCGGTACACCGAGTGCCGGCTCAAGCCGCTGTCGATGGAGATGCTCCGGGACATCGACGAGGAGACCGTCGACTTCCAGGACAACTACGACGGCCGCAACCAGGAGCCGACGGTTCTGCCGGCGCGGTTCCCGAACCTGATGGTCAACGGGTCGGCCGGTATCGCGGTCGGCATGGCGACCAACATCCCGCCGCACAACCTCCGCGAGGTCGCGGCCGGCGCGCAGTGGGCGCTGGAGCACCCCGAAGCGACCCACGAGGAACTGCTCGACGCACTCATCGAGCGGATCAAGGGCCCGGACTTCCCGAGCGGTGCGCTGGTCGTGGGCCGCAAGGGCATCGAGGAGGCGTACCGCACGGGTCGTGGCTCCATCACGATGCGCGCGGTCGTCGACGTCGAGGAGATCCAGAACCGCCAGTGCCTGGTGGTCACGGAGCTTCCGTACCAGACCAACCCGGACAACCTCGCGCAGAAGATCGCCGACCTCGTGAAGGACGGCAAGATCGGCGGGATCGCGGACGTCCGCGACGAGACCTCCTCGCGTACCGGTCAGCGACTGGTCATCGTGCTCAAGCGCGACGCGGTCGCCAAGGTCGTGCTGAACAACCTGTACAAGCACACCGACCTGCAGACCAACTTCGGCGCGAACATGCTGGCGCTGGTCGACGGTGTGCCGCGCACGCTGTCCCTGGACGCCTTCATCCGCCACTGGGTGACGCACCAGGTCGAGGTCATCGTCCGGCGTACGAAGTTCCGGCTGCGCAAGGCCGAGGAGCGGGCGCACATCCTGCGCGGTCTGCTCAAGGCGCTCGACGCGATCGACGAGGTCATCGCGCTGATCCGGCGCAGTGACACGGTCGAGGTCGCGCGCGGCGGCCTGATGGACCTCCTGGAGATCGACGAGATCCAGGCCAACGCCATCCTCGAGATGCAGCTGCGCCGACTGGCCGCCCTGGAGCGCCAGAAGATCGTGCAGGAGCACGACGAGCTGCAGACGAAGATCAACGAGTACAACGCGATCCTGGCCTCGCCCGAGAAGCAGCGCCAGATCGTCAGCGACGAACTGGCCGTCCTGGTCGAGAAGTTCGGCGACGACCGGCGGTCCAAGCTGGTGCCCTTCGACGGTGACATGTCCATCGAGGACCTGATCGCCGAGGAGGACATCGTCGTCACCATCACGCGTGGCGGCTATGTGAAGCGCACGAAGACCGACGACTATCGTTCGCAGAAGCGGGGAGGCAAGGGCGTACGGGGCACGAAGCTCAAGGAAGACGACATCGTCGACCACTTCTTCGTCTCCACCACGCACCACTGGCTGCTCTTCTTCACCAACAAGGGCCGTGTCTACCGGGCCAAGGCGTACGAGCTCCCCGACGCCGGACGGGATGCCCGCGGGCAGCACGTCGCCAACCTGCTGGCCTTCCAGCCGGACGAGCAGATCGCCGAGATCCTGGCGATCCGCGACTACAACGCCGCGCCCTACCTGGTGCTCGCCACCAAGGGCGGCCTGGTCAAGAAGACCCCGCTGAAGGACTACGACTCACCCCGTTCGGGCGGCGTCATCGCGATCAATCTTCGTGAGACGGACGACGGCAGCGACGACGAGCTGATCGGCGCCGAGCTGGTCTCGGCCGAGGACGACCTGCTGCTCATCAGCAGGAAGGCCCAGTCGATCCGGTTCACTGCGACGGACGATGCGCTGCGCCCGATGGGCCGTGCGACCTCGGGCGTCAAGGGCATGAGTTTCCGTGAGGGGGACCAGCTCCTCTCGATGAATGTGGTGCGGCCCGGTACGTTCGTGTTCACTGCTACCGACGGCGGGTACGCGAAGCGGACCGCTGTCGACGAGTACCGCGTCCAGGGTCGCGGTGGCCTCGGTATCAAGGCCGCCAAGATCGTGGAGGACCGTGGTTCGCTCGTGGGCGCGCTGGTGGTCGAGGAGACGGATGAGATCCTCGCCATCACCCTTGGTGGCGGTGTGATTCGTACGCGAGTCAACGAAGTCAGGGAGACGGGCCGTGACACCATGGGCGTCCAACTGATCAACCTGGGCAAGCGGGATGCCGTTGTCGGCATCGCTCGCAACGCCGAGGCTGGTCGTGAGGCCGAAGAGGTCGAAGGGGCCGATGAAGCCGACGCCGGTGGGGCCGAGGCTGCTGTCGAGGGCACGGAGTCCTCGGCCGGGGAGCACGAGGAGTAGAGCGTGAGTGGAGCCACGGGCGCCGGTTCGGCCGCTGCCGGAGCTGCTGGAGCGAACGGTGCCCGTGGCCCTGCCGCGGACTCCCAAGGCGGGGGCACCCCCGCCGAAGGCAGGGGGATGACGGTGACGGACACCCGGGGACCCAATCCCCCGTACGAGACGTATGCAGGCGAGCAGCCGGCCCCTCAGCAGGCGGCACAGCCGTACCACCCGCCGCAGGCCTACCAGTCGCCCCAGGGCGGCGGCGGGACGCAGGCAGGCGTCCGCCTGCCGCGCACCGGGGCGCGGACGACTCCGCGCACCCGCAAGGCGCGGCTGCGCGTCGCCAAGGCCGACCCCTGGTCGGTGATGAAGGTCAGCTTCCTGCTCTCCATCGCGCTGGGCATCTGCACGGTGATCGCGTCCGCGGTGCTGTGGATGGTCATGGACGCGATGGGCGTCTTCTCGACGGTCGGCGGGACGATCAGCGAGGCCACCGGCTCGAACGAGAGCAATGGCTTCGACCTCCAGTCGTTCCTGTCGCTGCCGCGCGTCCTCATCTTCACCTCGGTCATCGCGGTGATCGATGTGGTGCTGGCCACAGCGCTGGCGACGCTCGGAGCCTTCATCTACAACCTCTCCGCGGGGTTTGTGGGCGGCGTCGAGCTCACGCTGGCGGAGGACGAGTAACCGATTTGGGAGCTGCGCCAGACGTGCGCTAATCTTCAGAAGTCAGCGCGCAGCGCGGCGGGGCTATAGCTCAGTTGGTTAGAGCGCATCCCTGATAAGGATGAGGCCACAGGTTCAAATCCTGTTAGCCCCACCAGCCGAAAGACCCCCAGCCGATCATGGCTGGGGGTCTTTCGCATCCGGTGGGTGTGGTCGCGGCGCCGGCCGTTCCGGTTCCCTCGCCGGCTGTGAAGATGTCCGATCCGGTGCTTGGCATCAGAATTGGCGTTATCCCTTGGTTCCGCCGGATCGGAGACGCCATGACGGACCTGAAGTTCGAGCAGAAGCGCTCGCTGTCCCGCCTGGAGGCGGCCGATCAGCTCACAGCGCTCGCGGCGGCGCTGAGACAGGGCGGGGATGTCTCGCTGGAACTCGGGTCGGGGACGCTGAGCCTGCGGATTCCCGACGATCTTCGCAGCGAGATCGAGGTCGAGGTCGGTGACGGGGAGATCGAGCTGGAGATCGAGTTCACCTGGCCGATCTCGCACGGGGAGGCTGCGCCCCCGGCGGCCGGGACGGACACAGCGGCGACCGCCAGGAGGCGCAGGAGTGCGCCTGCCAAGGCCGCGCGGAGCAGCACCGGCACCAGCAGGAGCAAGAGCGCGAAGCGGACCGCCGCAAAGGCGTCCTGAGGCGCGCGGGGGGCCTGCCGCCAGTTCTCCATCGAGTCTGCCGGCGGTGACGTTTCGCCGGTACGACAACTAGGCCGGTGGTTTCGGCAAACGGTGGTGACGCCGATGGGCAGGAGCGGATCGATCGCTTTGTCCGGGGCTCCAGTTGGGCCCAGTGCGGGACGTACGCAGGTCACCGATCGGTATCGGTCGGTGTGTATAGTCGGGCGCCAGAAGTCCTCATACGTCAAGGAAAGACGAGGTCGCGCGGTGAAGAAGCTTCTCCTGGTCGCACTGGCCGCCATCGGCGGGCTCCTCGTGTACCGCCAGATCCAGGCGGATCGCGCCGAGCAGGATCTGTGGACGGAGGCGACCGACTCCGTGCCCGCAGGTTCGGGTGTGTGAGACGCAACAGTCGTGGTTGAAGCCCCGGTCGCTCGAAGCGGCCGGGGCTTCGTGCTGTCCGGGTGCCGGGGGACTGCGTGATGCTTCCGCCCGCGGATTCACCGGAGCAAACTGGTTGATTGCTCAAGCAAACCTGAAGGGTCTCGAGGGAGCGCGACCACGGCGACGAGGCGGACAACACGGGCTATTCGTCGTCCGGCGCAGACAGCGGAGCGGGCGACGGGGCAGGATGGTGCCCCCGCGGTGATGGCCGCGGTTGCGGGGCGGGGTGCCGGCATGATCGCGGTCCGCCGCTCGTCCGGACGCGACACGGACCGGGCATGCCACCGATACGACCAGCACACACCGAGGAGAAGCGCGTGAAGAGGCAGCGCGGCACGGGCCGGGTGACGTTCGCGGCCATGGCGGCGATGTGCGTGGTGGCGGGGCTGCCGGCGCAGGCTCTGGCGGCCGGGGAGCCCAATCCGTACGTCTTCGACAGCGAGGCCAAGACGGTCAAGGGTTCGGCCGTCAACAGCGACGGGCCGGCGTTGGCGGCGGGATCGGTCTACAAGGACGCGATCAAGCCGGGCGAGAAGCGCTACTACCGCGTTGATCTGGATGCC
Organism: Streptomyces sp. CA-251247; assembly: GCF_050952975.1. Taxonomy (NCBI): domain Bacteria; kingdom Bacillati; phylum Actinomycetota; class Actinomycetes; order Kitasatosporales; family Streptomycetaceae; genus Streptomyces; species Streptomyces sp. CA-251247. Next base: position 4,146,198 of record NZ_CP191861.1, read on the forward strand.
CGGACGAACGCCTACATCTCGGCGGTGGCGGTACCCAGGCTCAAGACCAAGGTCGCGTCCCTCGACAAGCTCTCGGTGAGCATCGAGGACCGCTCGGGAACCAAGTGCGGCAGCGGTGACGCCCAGTTCGGCTCGGCCGCGTACGCCAGGCCCGTCGCCGCGTACGCGGACCGGATGATCGACAAGGACAGCAGCAGCTGCCAGGAGGCCGGCGCGTACTACGTCCTCATCGAGCGGGACGGCGACGCGGCGTCCAGTCCCGAACCGTGGGACGTGGAGATCCGTTTCGCCGCGGAGCCCGGTCTGAAGGCGGCCGGTCCGACGGCGGCGCCCGAGAACTGGCCGTCCGCCTCTCCCCCGCCTCCGGCAGGCAGCCCGCAGAAGCGCGCCGGCGGCACGAGCTTCTCCGACGCCACCGGCCTCACCGAAGGCGAGTGGCGGGACGAGATCCTCCCGGGCCGGACGCGGTTCTACCGGGTGCCGCTCGACTGGGGTCAGCAGATCTTCGCCAGCGCCGACCTGGGCACCAGCCCGACGGCCTCCGACACCACCCAGAGCGTGTCCAGCGCGCTGTCGGTGTCTCTGCACAACCCGGCTCGCGGCCTCGTCGACGAGACCGCGAGCGTGTACTACGACGGTAAGCAGAAGTCCGTCGCGCTCGACCCGGTGCCACCGGTGGCGTACGAGAACCGCTTCGACTCGACCGAGTCCACCAGCGCCATGCGGTTCGCGGGCTGGTACTACATCGCGGTGACGCTGAGCCCCGAGGTCGGTGCGGAGTACGGGAGCACGGCGCTCTCGCTGACGCTCCGGGTCAACGTCAAGGGCAAGCCGAAGGCCGCTCCGGCCTACGACGGCGCAGCGGGCGACTTCCAGGTCACCGAGGACGACCAGGCGGCCGCCGACAGCGGGAAGAGCGGCTCGGACGAGGACGGCAGCGATCCGCTGCAGCTGGTGGCCGCCGTCCTGATCGGTACGGGCACCGTGCTGCTGCTCGGACTGGGGGTGTGGCTTCTGCTGAAGCGCCGGCGGGCCTCCGCCGCACCCACGGGCCCGGGCGCCGGTACGCCGGCGGTGCCGGGTCAGGGACCGGCGACGCTTCCGGATCAGGCGCACGTGCCGGGCGGCCACGCGCAGGGCGGCCAGGTGCCCGGCGGCCACGCGCAGGGTGATTACGGGCAGGGCGGCCAGGTGCCCGGGCAGGCTCCGGGGGCACAGCAGGGGCAGTTCGGGCCGCCGCCGAGCTGGTAACCCGGCTGGCGGGCTGGTAACTCGGCCGGCGGGCTCACCCGGCGAAGAGGGTCCGGCCGCGAGGGCTCATGCTTGGGTCAACGCCCAGATGCCCACGGCGAAACAGAGCAGCGCGACGATCAGTATCGGGACCGCGACCTTCGGGGGCGGTCCCGTTCGCTGTGTGCCCACCCTCGGAACCGGCGCGTGCGGGAACGGAACCTGAGGGCTCTGAGCGGTGTAAGCACGAGTGAGAGGCGATTCGTACCGCATCGGGGCCGTCGGGGCGGTCCCGGACAGCGAGGGCTGCTCCGGCGCGGGGTGGCCCAGAGGGGAGGCGTGGTGCGCAGTGGGGGGAGCAGGCGTGGGAGCCGGCTGTGGAGTCGCCGGCATGGGGGGAGGAGTGGCCGGCTGCGCGGGACGGTCCACGTACGGGGGCACCGCGGGCGGCTGCTGGGGCGGAGGAGTGACCGGGAAGCTGCCCGTCTGCGACGGCGGATGGGCCGGCTGTACGGGGGGCTGCGCCGGCTCGGCGACCGATGCCGTGTACCCGGCCGGCCCGCTCTGCAGGGACGGCTGCTCGGGGCCGCAGGGGCCGAACCCGGGGGGAAGCGGCCCCAGTTGGTCGAAGACCTCGACCGGCTCGTCGTCGGGCCCGGGTTCGGGAAGCATCTCGACGGCCGCGGTGAGCGCCTTGCGCGCCCCTGTGGCCGTACGGAAGCGCGTATCGGGGTCCGGCTGGAGCAGACCCGCCAGGACCTGCCACAGCGGCTCGGGTATGCCCGCGGGGGCGCCCGGGGTGCCGTGGTGCGTGAAGTGCTCCACCAGCGCACGGGAGTCGGGCTTCTGCCCCTGGAGCAGATAGAGCGCGACCAGGCCGACCGCGAAGAGGTCCGCGGTGAACTCCGGCTCCGCGCCCAGCATCTGCTCGGGAGCGAAGTAACCGGGCGTGCCCACCACATGGTTGGTCTCCGTCAGCCGGGGCTCGCCCTTGCGCATGGAGATGCCGAAGTCCGACAGTCGCAGATGCGGCCGCTTGGTCCCCGTCGCCTCCAGCAGGATGTTCGCCGGCTTGATGTCGCGGTGCACGACCCCCTCCGCGTGCACCGCGGCCAGTCCGGCCAGCAGCTGGTCGAGCAGCGTGCACACGAAGGCGGGTGGCAGCGGGCCGTAGTCACCGATGAGGTGCGCCAGCGATCCGCCGCTCACCAGATCCATGGTGAACAGCACCTTGTCGTCGTCCGCCGCCCAGCTCGCGGGAGCGAGGACATGGGGGTGATCTATCCGCAGCGCCTGCTCGCGGACGAAGCGCAGCAGCGTGTGCGCGTCGCTCTGCTGCAGCACCTTGGCTGCCACACAGCGACGGCGCCGGTGGTCCCAGGCGCGCCAGACCGCACCGACACCACCGCGCCCGATCGGGTCGATCAGCTCGTACCGACCAGCGAAGACCTCACCCATGGCGCTGCGCCCGCTCCCGTTCCCTCGTGAGGCGTCCGCCCCGCGTCAGTTCTGGTGCGATTCGTAGTGGGCGACGGCGTCCGCGGTGCGTCCGGCGCCGTACACCCTGAGGAACTCTGCCAGCTCCGGGTGGCTCGAGGCGAGGGAGTCGGCGGCATCGATGATGTCGCCGGCGGCGGCCACGGAGCGCAGCAGCGACTGGATCTCACGGACGACCCGGCGCACCGTCGGAGCCCCGGAGCTGTTCGTGCTCTGGCTTGTTCCGGTGAGGACGGATCCGCCCTGCGACTTCTTGATCTCTTCCATCCGGTCGGTGGCTTCGACCGCGCTGACGCTGCCGTCGGCGACAAGACTCGCCAACTCCTGGAGCGCCTGGACGCGTTGGACCACCGCGGGATTGCCGATCTTGGCCCGCTGGCCGCTCATCAGCTGGGACAGCATCGGAGCCGACAGCCCGAGCACGGCTGCGAGCCGGGCCTGATTGAGACCCAGGTCGTCGATCAGCCGGCGGAAGAGCGCCCCCAACGGCTCCCCGTACCAGCTGCGCTGCAGCTCTCTGGCTCTTGCGGTCGTTTCCTGCTGAGCGGCGTCCATGGCGTCTCCCCATCGCTTTCCCCAAAGCGGGCTTCGCTGCTGCGAACCACGTCGTGCATCTTACGGAGAGTGGTCGCCCACCGGGAGCCCCAATCCCTTTTGCAGGAACCGGGGGGTGACCCGGTACTGTGGTCTGCGACCAGGGGCCTTAGCTCAGTTGGTAGAGCGCTGTCTTTGCATGGCAGATGTCAGGGGTTCGACTCCCCTAGGCTCCACACACGAAGAGCGCCCCGGCCTGTTTCCGCAGGCCGGGGCGCTCTTTTTTGGTTTTTCCGGGGCCACCTTGGGCCGTCCGGGTGGTGTTCATCAGAAGAACCGCCTATGTCCTGCGTCGGTCCTTCGCAACTCGAGATGCGTACACATCATGAGGAAGGTATGTAGATCGCCCAACCCGAAAGCGAGGGATCATGGCCGCCAACAAGGTCAGGAATCTGTGGACCGCATTCTTCAGCGCGCTCGTCGCGCTGCTTGCCTCGGTGGGTCTCACCACCGTCGCGTCGGCCGCGCAGCAGTCGGCCGTTCAGACGCCGGAGCGTGCCGACCTGCCGCGTCAGACGCGTACGGAGGCCGTTCGAGGGACGGTGCCGGCGCAGAGTACGCGCTGGAGCCCGACCATGCGCGACAGGTCACTGCCGCCCACGATCAAGCAGCGCATCAGCGCCGAGGCGCACGGTTCGTCTCCCGCCACCCGGCACCTGCCCTCGGCCGAGAGCGACGACGCCGCGATCGAGCCGGGCTCGGACACCCTCGCGGACCGCGCGCTCACCTCGGCATGAGGCGCCGGGAGCACTCACCTCTCCCGGCACCACAGCGCACGTCCCGTTCCGCAGCACCACAGCGCACGTCCTGTTCTGAGGCACCACAGCGCAGGTTCCGTCCTGCGGCAGCACTCGTGGCACCACGGCGCACGACACCGCAAGCACTGCTCACGCTCACCGCATCACCACCGGCCACACGGGCGGTGACCGATCAGCGGCCCTCGTCGCGATCGGCAGCCTCCGCCTCGGCCTGCTTCGCCTGGACCTCGGGATCGAGCGCTTCCGGACTGCCGTCGACGGACGTCAGCGGATCGCGGTCGGCGAGTTCCGTCGCAGCGGGCGGCTCGACCAGCCAGTCGGGGTTGGCCTGCTTGTCCCACCACTTCCAGGCGGCCACAGCGCCGCCGGCCAGAACACCGATGATCGCGAGACCCTTGGCAAGACGCGCGGCCTTCGAACGCCGCTCGTGCTTCCTCACCAACTTCTGAATGTCCTTCGCCGTCACCTGACCGCGCAGAGCGGCCAGCGCGGCAGCGGAGCGAGCCGCAGCCTCCTCCCGTACGGGCTGAGCGGCGGCAACGGCGTGTTCGACGCGCGGAACTGTGTAGTCCGCCGCCTGACGTGCTGCCCTGCGAGCCGTGATCGCGGCCCGGTGCGCGGCGTCGTCCACCTTCGGCGGCACATGCGGTGCGACACGGGTGTCGTACTGAACACGGGCCTTCTTGGCGGCCTTGGAGACCTTGGGCGCGAGCCGGACGCGGGCTTCCTGCGCGTAAAGCGCGGCCTGGTCCTTGGCAGTACCGGCGTAGGGCGCCACCACGTCCGCGGCGTGCAGCACGCTTTCCTTCGCCGTACCGGTCGCGGCGCGCACGCTGTCCATGCGGGTCACGGGGATCCTCCTCCTCGGTGGCGTTCTGGGGCCTGGGGATTTCCCCAGTTCGGCACAGTTTCGCCTTTCCGTCTGAATGGAAATCATGCCCGCAGACCTCATGCTCGGCATGTGGGGCCGCGCATCCGGGTCATGTTTGGGAGCTTCCGCTCGACGATGCCACGATTCGCCCCGGAGCGCGCCGCTTCGGCGAGGACTCAGCCGCTTTTCTCCGTGAGCCACGCTTCCGTGCGAGGATCGGTGGACGTCAGACGAGACTTACGGAAGGCAGGATCGTGGCCGAGCAGCTTTACGCCACCCTGAAGACCAACCAAGGCGACATCGAGATCCGGCTCCTGCCGAACCACGCGCCCAAGACGGTCAAGAACTTTGTCGAACTCGCTCAGGGCGAGCGCGAGTGGACCCACCCGGCGACCGGCAAGAAGTCCACGGACAGGCTGTACGACGGCACGGTCTTCCACCGCGTCATCAGCGGCTTCATGATCCAGGGCGGCGACCCGCTGGGTAACGGCACCGGCGGCCCGGGCTATGAGTTCGGTGACGAGTTCCACCCGGACCTCGCCTTCGACAAGCCGTACCTGCTGGCCATGGCGAACGCCGGCCCGGGCACCAACGGCTCGCAGTTCTTCATCACGGTGTCGCCCACCTCGTGGCTGACCCGTAAGCACACCATCTTCGGCGAGGTCAGCACCGAGGCGGGCAAGAAGGTCGTGGACGCGATCGTCGGCACCCAGACCAACCCGCGGACCGACCGTCCGCTCAACGACGTCGTGATCGAGTCCGTCGTCGTCGAGACCCGCGAGGGCTGATTTCCCGGGCCTGGTCCCCAGGGGAACCAATGCGCCCCGTCCGTCCGTAAGGATGGACGGGGCGGTGTTTTTTGATCGAGGGAGATTGAGGGATCCCATGGACCAGGTGCCAGGCACTCCGAAGGAGCCGCAGGACGCGCACAGCCTGCCCAGCTGCTACCGGCATCCCGGCCGCGAGACGGGCATCAGCTGCGTGCGTTGCGAGCGTCCGATCTGTCCGGACTGCATGGTCGACGCGTCCGTGGGGTTCCAGTGCCCCGACTGCGTGCGCACCGGCTCCGGCACCGGACACGCTCCGACGGCGAACCAGCCGCGGACCATCGCGGGCGGCAGCATCCGATCCGACGCCTTCCTGGTCACCAAGATCCTCGTGGCCATCAACGCCGCCGTGTACGTGGTGGTGCTCGCCCTCGGCGACCGCTTCCTCGACGAGACGCTGCTGATCGGGTACGCGTACAACCCCCAGCTCAACGAGGTTGTCGGAGTCGCGGACGGCGAGTGGTACCGCCTGATCACTTCGGTGTTCCTGCACGAAGAGGTGCCCCATATCCTCTTCAACCTGGTGGGGCTCTGGTTCCTCGGCAGGATCGTCGAGCCGGAGCTCGGCCGCTCCCGCTTCCTCGCGGTCTATCTCATCTCGGGGCTCGGCGGCAGCGCGCTCGCCTATCTGATCGCCGCCCCGAACCAGGGATCACTGGGTGCGTCGGGCGCCATCTACGGCCTGATCGGCGCGTTCGCCGTGCTCGCGCGTCGAAAGAACCTCGACATGCGCCCGGTCATCGCGATCCTGGTGATCAGTCTGATCTTCACCTTCAACCGCGAGGGCATCTCCTGGGAGGGGCACATCGGCGGTCTGGTGGCCGGCGCCCTGGTCACCCTCGGCCTCGCCTACGCTCCACGCCATCGCCGCACCCTGGTGCAGGTCGCGTGCTGTGCGGGGGTCCTGCTGCTGATCGTGGCGGCCGTGATCGCCCGGACCGCGTCCCTGACCTGACTCCCGGCAGTCACCCGAAGCCGAGGAGAACCCGTCGATCACCCGGGCCGAGCGGCTGCTTGCTCAGCTGAGCGCAACCTTTCCCCAAAGTTGTCCACAGCGTGTGGCGGATCTTGTGCATGCCGTATGGGACACGTGTGCCCCTTGTCGCTGAACTGGGTTTTCCCAGCAGAGGCAAGGGGCGGAACGCTTCACCGAGATGGCTCATGCAGTCACACCGGCGTCAACACTTTGAAGGTTATCCACAGATCGTCAGACCTTTTCCCCACTGTGGACAACGCTGTGGATAACCTTGGGGCAGGGCTTGACGTCCCGCCCCGGGAGCCGAAGCGGCTCCGGGAGCTGCGGCAGAGCTACTTCCACTGGGTGGAGACACCGAAGCCGGCGGCGATGAAGCCGAAGCCCGCGACGATGTTCCAGTTGCCGAAGCTCTTGATCGGAAGGTCGCCCTCGGTCACATAGAAGAGGACGATCCAGGCGAGTCCGATCAGGAACAACGCGAGCATCACGGGCGCTACCCAGCTGCGGCTCGTCAGCTTGATGCTGGTCGCCTGCTTCGTCGAGGGCGGCGGCGTGAACTCGGCCTTCTTGCGGATACGTGACTTCGGCACGAGGGACTCTCCTGTCGATGCGCTGCGTGACCGCGCAGGGAACTGTGGCTGGCGCCGGGGCTGGAGCGAAGGGGGACCACTGCCGCCCCCGGGCGTCCGTTAGCGTAGTGCTTCCGCGGCGCCTGAGGAGATAAGGGTACGTTGAGCAATTCCGCCGACTCCCCGCAAGGCCCGGTTCACCGCTTCAACTGGCGGGTGGGCCGGGTGTTGACAGCTGCCGTTTTCGCCCTCGCCGGGCTGATCTTCGTGACAAGTTTCAATACGGCCAAGGGTACCGATCTGCGGACCGACGGCTCCCTGCTGAAGCTGTCCGATCTGATCCAGCAGCGCAGCACCAAGAACGGTGATCTCACCGAGTCCACGGCCGCGCTCCGCGGCGACGTCGACGCTCTCGCCCAGCGCGACGACGGCTCCACCAAGGCCGAGGACCAGAAGCTCGGTGCTCTGGAGGAGGTGGCTGGCACCCGGAAGCTGACCGGGCCCGCGCTGACCGTCACCCTCAACGACGCCCCGCCCAACGCCCAGGCCGCACCCGGCTATCCCGAGCCGCAGGCGAACGACCTGGTGATCCACCAGCAGGATCTCCAGGCCGTCGTCAACGCCCTGTGGAAGGGCGGCGCCAAGGGCATCCAGGTCATGGACCAGCGGCTCATCTCCACCAGCGCCGTCCGCTGTGTGGGAAACACCCTCATCCTCCAGGGCCGCGTCTACTCCCCGCCGTACCGGATCACCGCTGTGGGTGACCAGAGCGCGCTCCAGAAGGCTCTCGACGACTCCGTCGCCGTGCAGAACTACCAGCTGTATGTGAAGGCCTACGGCCTGGGCTGGAAAGTGGACGAGCGCGAGGCGGTGACTCTCCCCGGCTACTCGGGCACAGTGGATCTCCACTACGCGAAGCCCGTGCAGTAGCGCCTGGGGGGTTCGGTGTCGGTACGGCTGATCGTCAGGACCTTCAGCGAACTGTGCATCACCGTCGGCACCTTGATCGTTCTCTTCGTCGCGTACGTCGTGTTCTGGACGGGCGTCAAGGCGGCCGACGCCTCGGACGGTCAGATCGGACGGCTTCAGGACGAGTGGTCCCACGGCGCGGTGGCGAGCCCGGCACCGGCTCCCGGCGGCACGACCGCACCCACCCCCGCTCCGCCGGCCCCGGAGTACCGGGACGGCAAGCCCTTCGCCGTCATGTACATCCCCCGTTTCGGCGGCAGTTGGGACTGGCCGGTCCTCGAAGGCACCCGTACGGGGACGCTCAAGAAGGGTCTGGGGCACTACGCCACCACGGCCCGGCTCGGCGGCACCGGCAACTTCTCGGTCGCAGGTCACCGCCGTACGTACGGTGATCCGTTCAAGGACTTCCCCCGGCTGCGGGCCGGTGACGCCGTTGTGCTGACCGACGGTACGACGTGGTTCACGTACCGCATCGACAGGAAGCCGTACCGTACGGTCCCCGGTGACATCGGGGTGATCGAGCCCGTTCCCCGGAAGTCGAGGTTCGACGGTCCCGGGCGCTATCTCACCCTCACGACGTGCGATCCGGAATGGGGAAGCAGCCACCGGCTGATCGTCTGGGCGCACCTCGACGCCACCCAGCCTGTGACGGACGGCAAACCGGAAGCTTTGCGCAGCTGACCCATGCGCCCCTGCCGCCCTTTAGTCTGGTGCGGTACCGAACGGAAAGGGACGGCATGTACGGCTGGATCTGGCGGCATCTGCCGGGCAACGTATGGGTGCGGGCTCTCATCTCGCTCGTGCTCGCCCTCGCGGTTGTCTACGTGCTGTTCCAGTACGTCTTCCCGTGGGCGGAGCCGCTGCTTCCGTTCAACGATGTGACGGTCGACGGAGCGGGGGTGGCCCGATGAGTGCACGCATCCTCGTCGTCGACAACTACGACAGCTTCGTCTTCAACCTCGTTCAGTACCTGTACCAGCTCGGTGCGGAGTGCGAGGTCGTCCGGAATGACGCGGTCGGACTCGAACATGTGCAGGACGGCTTCGACGGGGTGCTGCTCTCCCCCGGGCCCGGCGCCCCCGAGCAGGCCGGTGTGTGCATCGAGATGGTGCGGCACTGCGCGGCGACCGGAGTGCCCGTCTTCGGTGTCTGCCTCGGCATGCAGTCGATGGCGGTGGCGTACGGCGGAGTGGTCGACCGCGCTCCCGAGCTGCTGCACGGCAAGACCTCGCCGGTGGCGCACCAGGGCAAGGGCGTCTTCGCCGGGCTGCCCTCGCCGTTCACCGCGACCCGCTACCACTCGCTGGCCGCGGAGCCGGCCGACCTGCCCGAGGAGCTGGAGGTCACCGCGCGGACCGCGGACGGCATCATCATGGGGCTGCGCCACCGTGAACTGGCCGTCGAAGGCGTGCAGTTCCACCCCGAGTCGGTCCTCACCGAGCACGGGCACCTGATGCTGGCCAACTGGCTGGAGCAGTGCGGCGACATCGGCGCGGTCGAGCGTTCGGCGGGGCTCGCGCCGGTGGTGGGCAAGGCCGTGGCGTGAGTGCCGGGCGTCCGGGGGACGAGTACGACCCCCTGACGGACCCGACCCCTCCGGAGGAGTGGGAGCGGGCCCGGGCCCGTCCACGGGGCCAGGCCGACGCCCAGGCCTACCTGCCGCCCCAGGCGTACGGTCCGGGCCGGGAGCAGCCGCAGGCCTATCCACAGGCACCCGCCGCACCGCAGCGGTACTCGCGCACGCCTTCTCCGGGCCCTCAGGGCTATGCGCAGCAGCACTCCGCGCCCCGGTCGTACGAAGGGCTCCAGCAGGCGCAGAACTACGGCCAGTACCCCTCGAGCGCCGCGGAGGCCTACGCCGAGACCTATCAGGGGGACTGGTACGGGCAGCAGGAGGCCGGGCCCGTGCCCGCTGCGCGGCCGGCGCCGGAAGTGATACCCGAGCCTGAGCCCGGCCGGTTCCCCCGACCGTTCCCCGGTTCGGGGAGTACATCGGGACGCGGTGAGGACGATGAGACGGTCGGCCTGCTCACGTCGGACACCCGGCGCGCCGAGGAGGCTCCCGCAGGGCCCGGCCGTGCCGAGCGCCGCAGAGCGGCCAAGGGCCGGGGCCGCAGGCGCCCCGAGGCGCCGGAGACCTCCGCAGCGCCCGGGAGGCCCCTGTCGCGCGTGGAGGCCCGCAGAGCGGCCCGTGCGGCGAAGGACAGCCCCGCCGTCGTGGCCAGCCGGGCCATCGGCGAGCTGTTCATCAGCTTCGGCGTGCTGCTGCTGCTGTTCGTCACCTATCAGCTGTGGTGGACCAACATCCGTGCCGGGCAGCTCGCCGGCCGGGAGACGAGCAAGATCCAGGAGGGCTTCGCCAAGGGCCGTCAGCCCGGCGCCTTCGAGCCCGGGCAGGGCTTCGCGATCATGTACATCCCGAAGCTGGACGTGGTGGTCCCGATCGCCGAGGGCATCAACAAGAACAAGGTCCTGGACCGCGGCATGGTGGGCCACTACGGCGAGGGCAAGCTCAAGACGGCGATGCCGGCCGACAAGGCGGGCAACTTCGCGGTTGCCGGCCACCGCAACACCCATGGTGAGCCGTTCCGTTACATCAACCGTCTCCAGCCCGGCGACCCGATCGTCGTCGAGACGCAGGACGCCTACTACACGTACAAGATGGCGAACATCCTTCCCCAGACGTCGCCTTCGAACATCGGCGTCATCGCGCCGGTGCCGGCCGGATCCGGCTTCACCGGGCCCGGCAGGTACATCACGCTCACGACGTGCACGCCGGAATTCACGAGTACGTATCGAATGATCGTGTGGGGCAAGATGGTCGAGGAACGGCCGCGCAGCAAGGGAAAACCGGACGCGCTCGTAGGCTGACGACTTCTAGACGGGAACAGGTGCAGTGTCACGTGCGCGCAGCCGGATCGCCGGCGTCATCAGTGTCTTCGGCGAGCTGCTGATCACTGCGGGCGTGGTGCTGGGCCTCTTCGTCGTCTACTCCCTGTGGTGGACGAACGTCCTCGCCGACCGTGAGGCCTCCCGCCAGGGAGACCAGATGCGCGACGGATGGGCCGGACCGGGGGCGCTCGACACCAAGGACGGCATCGGCTTCCTGCACGTGCCCGCGATGTCGAAGGGCGAGGTACTGGTGAAGCAGGGCACCGACGCCAAGGCCCTCAACGACGGCATCGCCGGCTACTACACCGCCCCGATCAAGTCGGCGCTCCCCTGGGACCCGCAGGGCAACTTCACGCTCGCCGCGCACCGCGACGGCCACGGAGCGAAGTTCCACAACATCCACAAGGTGCGGGAGGGTGACCCGGTCGTCTTCGAGACGCGGGACACCTGGTACGTCTACAAGGTCTTCAAGAAGCTTCCCGAGACCTCGAAGTACAACGTGAACGTGCTGCAGCCGGTCCCGAAGGAGTCGGGCAAGTCCAAGCCGGGCCGCTACATCACGCTGACCACGTGCACGCCTGTCTACACCTCGGACTACCGCTACATCGTGTGGGGCGAGCTGGTGCGCGAGGAGAGGGTCGACAAGAACCGCACACCCCCGGACGAGCTGCGCTGAAACGAATCCGCATTGCCTGCTGGGATCGGCACGGCAGGGTTCTGCACGGCAGTCGTCCGCGAGCCTGCGGCCACCCGCCCCGGTCCAGCGCATCCGCGCACGCAGAAGCCCCGGCACCCTTCGAGGGTGACCGGGGCTTCCGTCTGGGCTTCCGCTCGGATCAGTCGCCGTCTCCGCCGCCGATGAATCCGCCGTTCCCGCCTCCGTTGTTGCCGCCGTTCCCGCCGCCGCCACCGATCGTCGTGAGCGTGATCGTGGTGGTGGCCGGGTCGACCTGCGTGCCGGGCTGCGGGTTGAGCGACGTCACGATGGCGTTGTCGTCGCCCGGGCTGCCGGGTGCGAGCGCGAGGTTCGTGAAGCCGTTCTGGGCCAGGATCTGCTTGGCCTGTCCGAGCCTCTGGGTCCGCACCTCGGGAACCGGCTTCCCGGTCGGCTGCTGCGGGCCCTTGGAGACCTTCAGCGTGATCGTCGCGCCCTTGGACGCCTTACCCGTGGGGGACTGTTCGATGACCGTGTTCACGGGCTGGTCCGAGTCCACGTCCTGCCGCTCGACCTTGAACTCGAGGGTCTCCAGCTGAGCCTTGGCACTGTCGAACTGCTGGCCCTGCACCGGCGGAATGTTCACCAGCGCTTCCTTGGCCACCTTCAGGTTCACGGTCGTGCCCTTCTCGGCCAGGCTGTTGCCCCGCGGGTCCTGGGAGATAACCGTGCCGGGCTCCTGATCGGAGGACTCGACTTCCTCGACCTTGAACTTGAATCCCTTGCGCTGGAGGGCTTCCTGCGCGTTCGTCTGGGACTTCTCGGTGACGTCCGGGACCTCGATCTTCGGTGCGCCCTCGGAGAGGACGTACTGGACCGTCTCGCCCTGCTGCATATTGGCGCCTTCATTCGGCGTCTGGCTGCAGATCGTGTCCTTGGGCTGGTCGCAGCGGTCCGTGCCGGACTGGTTGATCTTGACGCCCGAGTTCGTCGCGAGCGTCTCGGCTTCCTTCACTGTCTTGCCGACGAGCGAGGGCGCCGGCACGTCGCCGTTGCCCCCGTCGCTGCCGCCGAAGACGGAGCGGCCGATCAGCACCGCGCCGACCAGCACCAGGATGCCCGCGATCACCAGCAGGATCGTCGACGTGTTGGACTTCTTCTGCTGGCGTCGGCGGCCCGGGCGGTCGTCGTAGCCGCCGAAGCCGCCGTCGTCCGGGTTCATGGGCGGCAGCATCGAGGTCTGGCCCGCCGGGTCGGCCTGGCGCAGCGCCGTGGTGGCCTGGTCGTCCGAGCCGTAGCCGTAGCCGACCGCGCCCATCGCCGCCGTCGCCGCCACGGGCTGTCCGTCCAGACAGGCCTCGATGTCCGCACGCATCTCGTCGGCGGACTGGTAGCGGTAGTCGGGGTCCTTGACCAGGGCCCGCAGGACGATGGCGTCCATCTCGGGCGTGATCTCGGGGTCGAAGTTGCTGGGCGGCTGCGGCTCCTCGCGTACGTGCTGGTACGCGACGGCCACCGGGGAGTCGCCCACGAAGGGCGGCCGCACGGTCAGGAGCTCGTAGAGCAGACAGCCGGTGGAGTACAGGTCGGAGCGTGCGTCGACCTGCTCGCCCTTGGCCTGCTCGGGCGAGAGGTACTGGGCCGTGCCGATGACGGCGGCGGTCTGCGTCATCGTCATCCCGGAGTCGCCCATGGCGCGGGCGATGCCGAAGTCCATGACCTTGACCTGGCCGGTGCGCGTCAGCATGACGTTCGCCGGCTTGATGTCGCGGTGGACGATGCCGTTGCGGTGGGAGTACTCCAGGGCCTGGAGGATGCCGATGGTCATCTCCAGGGTGCGCTCGGGCAGCAGCTTGCGTCCCGAGTGCAGCAGCTCTCTGAGCGTGGAGCCGTCGACGTACTCCATGACGATGTACGGGATCGAGACCCCGTCGACGTAGTCCTCGCCCGTGTCGTACACCGCGACGATCGCCGGGTGGTTGAGCGAGGCGGCCGACTGGGCCTCACGGCGGAACCGGGCCTGGAAGGACGGGTCGCGGGCGAGGTCGGCCCGCAGCGTCTTCACGGCGACGGTGCGGCCGAGCCGGGTGTCGTGGGCGAGGTACACCTCTGCCATGCCACCGCGGCCGAGCACCGAGCCCAGTTCATACCGGCCGCCGAGGCGACGCGGCTCTTCCATAACTGTTCCAGCCCTCTCCGTCAGTCCCGACCGCACCAGCGTGTGGTCCGGCGGTGTGCTGTTCGCGCATACGCTACCGGCCGCTCCCCACTCCATCGGCCCGCGACCGTCAGCTGATACCCGACCGGTATCGCAATGTGCAGGTATGGGGGGCGCACGTGATCCGCATCACTTCTTGCTGTCCAGTACCGCCTGCATCACTTTCTTGGCGATCGGGGCCGCGAGTCCGCCACCCGAGATGTCGTCGCGCCGGGCCTCGCTGTCCTCCACGACGACGGCGACGGCGACCGGGGAACCGTCCGCGGTCTTGGCGTACGAGATGAACCAGGCGTAGGGGTTCTTGCTGTTGTTCTCGCCGTGCTGGGCGGTACCCGTCTTGCCGCCGACCTTGACGCCGTCAATCTTGGCCTTGTCGCCGGTGCCACTGTCGACCACGTTCTCCATCATCTGCTGAAGGAGCTGCGCGTTCTTCTGCGAGACCGGACGGCTCATCTCCTGCGGCTCGGTCTTGGAGATCACATCGAGGTTCGGCGCCTCGAGCTGGTCGATCATGTACGGCTTCATCAGCTTGCCGTCGTTGGCGATCGCCGCCGTGACCATGGCCATCTGGAGAGGCGTGGTGGCCGTGTTGAACTGGCCGATGGAGGAGAGCGCGTTGCCCGGCTTGTCCATGTTCTTGTCGTAGACGGACGCCGCCGCACGGACCGGGGTGTCGATCTCGGCGTTGTTGAAGCCGAACTTCTGCGCCATCTCGACCATCTTGTCCCGGCCGACCGTGTCACCGAGCTTGGCGAAGACGGTGTTGCAGGAGACCCGCAGCGCCTCGTTGAGGCTGGCGTTCTTGCAGCCCGTGTGCGAGTTGGGGAGCTTCGTGCGCGTGTCGGGCAGGGTGTACGGCTCGGGGGTGTCCGTGGGCGCGTCGATGTCGTCCACCGCGCCGTTCTCCAGTGCTGCCGCCGCGGTGAGCACCTTGAAGGTCGATCCGGGCGGGTAGACCTCGCGCAGCGCGCGGTTGAGCTTCGGCTTGTCCTTGTCCTTCTCCAGCGCGTTCCACGCCTTCGCGTCCGCGTCCCGGTAGCCGGCGAAGGAGGCCGGGTCGTACGACGGGGTGGAGGCGAGGGCGAGGATCTTGCCCGTCTGCGGGTCGATCGCCGCGACGGCGCCCTTCTTGCTGCCCAGGCCCTCGAAGGCGGCCTTCTGCGCGGCGCCGTTGAGGGTCGTGACGACGTTGCCGCCCTTCTTCGTGTCGCCGGTGAACATCGCCATCGTGCGGTCGAAGAAGAGCTGGTCGGAGTTGCCCGTGAGGATGCCGTCCTCGAGCTTCTCGATCTGGTTGGCGTCGAAGGCCTGCGAGGCGTACCCGGTCACCGGTGCCCACATGGGGCCGTCGACGTAGGTGCGCTTGTACTTGAAGTCGGTGTCGTTCGTCTCGACCGAGCCGGTGATGGGCTTGCCGTCGACGATGATGTTGCCGCGCTCGCTGGCGTACCGCTCGATCGTGATGCGGCGGTTCTTGCTGTTCGTGTTGAGGTCCTCGGCCTCGGCGTACTGGAGCCAGTTGATGCGCACGAGGAGGGCCAGGACGAGAAGGCCGCAGAAGATCGCGATCCGGCGCAGGGGCTTGTTCACGGTCGGACCACCTGGGTCATCTCGGCATCGGGGGACGGGGCGGGAGCCGGCGCGGGACGGCGCGCGGTGTCGCTGATACGGATCAGGATGCCGATCAGCGCCCAGTTGGCGATCACGGACGAACCGCCGTAGGCGACGAACGGCATGGTCATACCGGTCAGCGGGATGAGGCCCATCACACCGCCGGCGACGACGAAGACCTGGATGGCGAAGGCGCCGGAGAGGCCGACGGCGAGGAGCTTGCCGAAGGGGTCACGGGCGGCGAGTGCGGTGCGTACGCCGCGTTCCACGATGAGGCCGTAGACCAGCAGGAACGCCATCATTCCGGCGAGACCCAGTTCCTCACCGAAGGTGGAGAGGATGAAGTCGGAGTTGGCGGCGAAGCCGATGAGGTCGGAGTCGCCCTGGCCGAGCCCGGTGCCGAGCGTGCCGCCGGAGCCGAAGGACATCAGCGCCTGGCCGATCTGCTCGCTCTGCCGCCAGGTCTCCTCCGCGAAGGGGTTGAGCCAGAACTCCACACGCTGCTGGACGTGCGGCTCGAAGGAGGCGACACCCACCGCGCCGACCGCCGACATCAGCAGGCCGAAGACGATCCAGCTGGTGCGCTCGGTGGCCACGTACAGCATGATCACGAAGAGGCCGAAGAACAGCAGCGAGGTACCGAGGTCGGTCTCGAAGACCAGGATGAGGATGGACATCGCCCAGACCATGAGGATCGGTCCGAGGTCCCGTCCGCGCGGCAGGTACAGGCCCATGAACCGGCGGCTCGCCAGTGCCAGGGCGTCACGCTTCACCATCAGGTAGCCGGAGAAGAAGATCGCGATGATGATCTTCGCGAACTCGCCGGGCTGGATGGTGAAGGGGCCGAGGCTGATCCAGATCTTGGCGCCGTTCACCGCCGGGAAGAACATCGGCAGGATCAGCAGGACCAGCGCCACCGCCATCGAGATGTACGTGTAGCGCTGGAGGATGCGGTGGTCCTTGAGCAGCATCAGCACGGCGACGAAGAGCGCGATGCCGATCGCCGAGTACATGAGCTGCTTGGGGGCGTCCGGGCTGAAGCTGCCGAAGAGGTTCTCGGCGCGCTGGATCAGCCGCGGGGACTGGTCGAGCCGCCAGATCATGACCAGTCCGAGGCCGTTGAGCAACGTGGCCAGCGGCAGCAGCAGCGGGTCGGAGTACTTGGCGAACTTGCGCACCGCCAGGTGCGCCACGCCGGCCAGCAGGCCGAGGCCGAGGCCGTAACCGAGCACGCCGGCTGGCAGCTTGCCGTCGAGGGCGAGCCCCACGTTGATGTACGCGAACACCGGAATGACGACGGCGAAGGCGAGCAGCATCAGCTCGGTGTTGCGGCGGCTCGGTGCTTCGATCGCGCCGATCGTGGTGGTGTTGGTGACAACGCTCATGGTGGAGAGGGCCCCCTAGGCCGTTACTGCTTTCCGCAGTTCGCGGCCAGCTTCTGCTCCTCTTCCGAGAGGGTGGGGCCCGGAGTGGGAGTAGGTGCGGTCGGCTTGGTCTTGGCGTTCTGGGTGGCGGGCTTGCCGGTGGTGCCACCGGCCTCGCCCTCACCGGGCGGCGGCGTGCTCGCACGGTCGGCGGCCTCGCGGCGCTGCTCCTCCTTCTTGCAGGCGGAGGCCTGAGCGGCGAGTTCGTCGATCTTCGAGCGGGCCCGGCCGAGGCTGTCCTGGGTGATGGTGCCCTCGACCTGCTTGCGCTGGTACTCCGGCAGGTACTTGAGTTCGATCTCGGGGTGGTCCTTCTCCACCTTCGAGAGCGAGACCCATGCCAGGTCCTGGCTGATGCCCTGGTAGAGCGCGACGTGCTCGTCGTTGGAGCCGACGTAGTACTGGGTCTGCGTCCAGCGGTAGCCGCCGTACAGACCGCCGCCGACGACCGCCAGCGCGAGCACGATGAAGAACGAGCGCTTCAGCCACTTGCGGCCGCCGCGCGGCTTGACGAAGTCGTCGTCGCCGTACGCGCCGAAGCTGTCCTCGGACGGCAGTCCGCCGTACCCCGCCCCGCCGCCGCTTCCGGGCGGGCCGAAGCTGCCGTTCGCCTGCGGCGGCACGGGGCGGCC
The DNA here is from genome assembly GCF_050952975.1 of Streptomyces sp. CA-251247. NCBI lineage: Bacteria > Bacillati > Actinomycetota > Actinomycetes > Kitasatosporales > Streptomycetaceae > Streptomyces > Streptomyces sp. CA-251247. The sequence goes on from NZ_CP191861.1 coordinate 4,163,921, forward strand.
GAGGCCCGCCGCGCGGCCGGCGGGCGTCTGCATGGCGCCGCCGTCGTTCATCTGCAGCTGGTTCTCGGCGACCGCGCCGACGACGACCGGGGTGTCGTTGAGCTGCCCGGCCAGAGTGTCGTTGGTGTCGGTGTCGAGGACGTCCGCCACGATGCAGGTGATGTTGTCCGGACCGCCGCCGCGCAGAGCGAGCTGGATCAGGTCCTGGATGGTCTCCTGCGGGCCCTGGTAGCTGGCGAGCGTCTCTTCCATCGTCTGGTGCGAGACGACGCCGGACAGGCCGTCGGAGCAGATCAGATAGCGGTCGCCGGCGCGCACCTCACGGATCGAGAGGTCGGGCTCGACATGGTCGCCACTGCCCAGCGCGCGCATCAGCAGCGAGCGCTGCGGGTGGGTGGTCGCTTCCTCCTCGGTGATCCGGCCCTCGTCGACGAGGCGCTGCACCCAGGTGTGGTCCTGCGTGATCTGGGTCAGCACGCCGTCGCGGAGCAGGTACGCGCGGGAGTCGCCGACATGCACGAGGCCGAGCCGCTGGCCGGTCCACAGCAGGGCGGTGAGCGTCGTGCCCATGCCTTCGAGCTGAGGGTCCTCCTCGACCATCAGCCGCAGCTGATCATTGGCGCGCTGCACGGCGGTACCGAGCGAGGTGAGGATGTCCGAGCCGGGCACGTCGTCGTCGAGCGTGACGAGCGTGGAGATGACCTCCGAGGAGGCGACCTCACCGGCGGCCTGGCCGCCCATGCCGTCGGCGATGGCCAGCAGGCGGGGGCCGGCGTAGCCGGAGTCCTCGTTCCCCTCCCGGATCATGCCTTTGTGCGATCCGGCGGCGAAGCGCAGTGACAGACTCATGCGCACCTCGCCCGTCGGCTCGGGGTACAGCCGGTCTCGAGCCACACTGCCCACCCTCCGGTCGGGAGCCCGTCCCGGTCCGCTGTCGGGACCGCTGCGGCTCGCTCGCTCCGCTCGCGCGCTGTCATTGTCCTACTACTTCCGCAGCTCGATGACGGTCTTGCCGATGCGGATCGGCGCGCCCAGCGGAATCGGGGTCGGCGTGGTGAGTCGGGTCCGGTCGAGATATGTGCCGTTGGTGGACCCGAGATCCTCGACGATCCACTGGCCGTCACGGTCCGGGTAGATCCTGGCATGCCGGCTGGAGGCGTAGTCGTCGTCCAGCACGATCGTTGAATCGTGGGCCCGGCCCAGCGAGATGGTCTGGCCCTGCAGTGCCACGGTGGTACCCGTCAGGGTCCCCTCGGACACGACCAGCTTGGTCGGCGCTCCGCGCCGCTGGCGGCTGTTCGCCTGCTGGCGCTGCGGCGGTGGCGCAGCACTCTGGCGCGCCTGCTGCTGGGGACGGGCGTCGGCATTGCGGCGTGAGCCGCGCTGCGTGACGCGCGTACCGAACAGGTCGCTGCGAATGACCTGGACGGCCACGATGACGAACAGCCACAGAACAGCCAGGAAACCTAGCCGCATGACCGTCAGGGTCAGCTCTGACATTGCCCCCGCTTCACCCTTCGGCTTGCCGGTAAACGATGGTGGTGCTGCCCACGACGATCCGCGAGCCGTCGCGGAGCGTAGCGCGGGTGGTGTGCTGCCCGTCTACCACGATGCCGTTGGTAGACCCGAGATCCTGGATCGTCGAGGGCGTTCCGGTCCGGATCTCACAGTGCCGGCGCGATACGCCGGGGTCGTCGATCCGCACATCGGCGTCGGTGCTGCGACCCAGCACCAGCGTCGGGCGGGAGATCTGATGGCGGGTGCCGTTGATCTCGATCCAACGTCTGACTTGGGTGCCCGGCAGCGGGCCCGCGGCCCCTGCCGGACGGCGGTCCGCCGTGGGAGCGGGTCCGGGACGGCCGCCGCCCGGGGGCGGTGCGGCCGGCATCGGAGGTGCTCCGGTGGGAGGGTAACCGTACCCGCCGCGAGCGCCGCCCTGCGGGGCGACGGGGGCGGGGCCGGCCGGTGCCCGGTCGGGTGCCTGTGACGTACTCGACGCGAGCGTACGGCTGCGCACGCGGTACAGACCCGTGTCGAGGTCGTCCGCCTTCTCTAGATGGACCTTGATCGTGCCCATGAAGGTGTAGCGCTGCTGCTTGGCGTAGTCGCGGACCAAGCCCGCGAGCTCGTCGCCGAGCTGGCCGGAGTACGGACTCAGGCGCTCGAAGTCGCCGGGGCTGAGCTCCACGATGAAGTCGTTGGGGACGACCGTCCGCTCACGGTTCCAGATCGTCGCGTTGTTGTCGCACTCACGCTGGAGCGCGCCCGCGATCTCGACAGGCTGGACCTCGGACTTGAACACCTTGGCGAAGGTGCCGTTGACCAGACCTTCGAGTCGCTGCTCGAACTTCTTCAGGACTCCCATGAGGCACCTCCTCCGTCGTTGCCGTCCTGGTACTGCTTACTGATCGTATCCACGCGTCGGGAAATCGGCTGGTTCCCCTTGTCTGCCCCGTCGATGAGTGTCACCTCTCACACGGATCGTAGAGGCGGCCTCCTGACAGTGTCCCGCACCCGGGGTGTGCCGAGGAGGAGTGGGGGCGGCCGCTCTCCGTTCCCTGTTCCCCGGCCGGCTGTGCCAAACAAACGGATGTGAAGGCACCCTGTCCAGCGTGCTAATCTTCTGCATGTCGCCAGGGGGACGCACCGAGCCGGTGAGACCCCGAACGGCAGCACCCAATGCGCGGGTGGCGGAATAGGCAGACGCGCTGGATTCAGGTTCCAGTGCCCGAAAGGGCGTGGGGGTTCAACTCCCCCCTCGCGCACAGATGGAAGCCCCGTAGGTCCTCGACCTACGGGGCTTCTTCGTGTCCGGAGTACTGCGTGGTCGAACGGCGGTCGGCTGCGTGTCCGGCACCGGCCCGGTGCGCGTCGAGGGCGGTCGCCTTGGGGAGCGAGGGCGCGCCGGCTTCGTGGTCGCGAGCGGGCCGGATCCGTGGGCGGGGGTCGTCGGCGGGTGTGGGATACACGACTGTGCGACGTTCGTCGCTCCCGTCCGCGACCAAAGGAGGGCGTGGGCGTGGCGGGGGATTCTCTAGGGTGCCGTCGTGAACGCGTCGACGAAGATCCGGGCCGCTGCCCGGGCGGGTTGGTCCTGGATGGCCGCCCCTGAGCTGTGGTCGCCGCGGCGGACGGCCGGCGAAGTGGTCCTCGGGCTGGTGCTGGGTGTCATGGCGGCCGGTACCGAAGAGCTGATGGGCAGCGAAGGGGCACGGCTGCTCGCCGTCGGTGCCGCCGCAACGCTGCTCTCGCTGCTGCGGCGCCGGATGCCCACGCCCGTACTGCTGGTCACCGCAGTCCTCGCGCCGCTGGTGAGCGGGTTCGCGCCGCTGCTGCTGATCGTCGGTTGGTCGGCGGGGCGCCGGATCGTCGGTGCCGGGCGGGTGATGGCGGCGTTCACCGTGGCGTACGCCCTCTTCATCGGCACCACGCTGCTGGAGGGCTGGGCCCCGTCGGCGACTCTGACCCTGGTGCTGCTCTCCACGCTGTACTTCCTCGCGACGACGCTCGTGCCCGGGCTCGCCAGCCGCTACTGGACCCAGCGGCGGACCCTGCTGCACGCACTCCAGGAGCGCAACGCGCAGCTGCTGCGCGAGAGGGCAATGGTCGCCGGGCAGGCCCGGCTGATGGAGCGGCAGCGCATAGCCCAGGACATGCACGACAGCCTCGGGCACCAGCTCGCGCTGATCTCGGTGCACACGGGGGCGCTGGAGGTGGATCCGCAGCTCACCCCACAGCAGCGGGAGGCGGTCGGCGTACTGCGCAACGCGTCCGTGACCGCCATGCACGAACTGCGCGAGGTCGTCGGCATCCTGCGGGACGGGGTCGAGGCGCCGTCGGCGCCGGTGGACGACTCGGGGCGCGTCACGCGGGGGACTGCCGGCATCGAGGGACTCGTGGAGGCTGCCCGGGCCGCGGGGAACGAGGTGGAGTTGCGTCGCGCCGGCGACGAGCGGCCGCTCGCGGCGGCGGCCGACCATGCCGCCTACCGCATAGCGCAGGAGGCGCTGACGAACGCGTACAAGCACGCTCCCGGCGCCCGCATCGACGTCGAGCTGCGCTACGAGCCGGACTCCCTCGTCGTGGAGATCGTCAGCGGGCAGGTGGACGCGGCGGCCCGGGGTGCCGTCGTCAGCGGCGGGCAGGGGCTCACCGGGCTGCGTGAGCGGGCGCGGCTGGTGGGCGGGATCGTCCATGCGGGTCCGGCGAGCGGCGGCGGCTTCCGGGTGGCGGGGATGCTCCCCTACGGCGTGGTGGAGGCCACGCCGCTCCTCGCGGCCGAGGACGACTTCCATCAGCAGTCGCCGAGGGCCCTCTATGACGACGGCGTTCCGGTCATGGACTGGAGCGTCACCGAGCGGCTTCCCGTGCGCGGCGGGCAGGGGGAGCACCCGGGCGGCCAATGGGCATACCCGGGCGGGCAGTTGACCCTTCCGGGTACCGAGGGGCGGAGCAGGGCCGGCGGTATCGCCATGGGGTGCGCGATCGCCCTGGCGGCCCTGCTGGTGCTCGGGGCCGCGGGGATCTTCGGGCTCTTCTTCCTCGTCGGGTCGATGGACGAGGGGATGATCGACCCGGCCGAGTACCGAAGCGTGCGGATCGGGGACGACGAGGAGGCGGTGCGGGACCGGCTGCCCCCCGGCGACTCGATCATGACCACGGGACTGAGCGGGAAGGGCCCGAAGGAGCCGGAGGGCTCCGAGTGCCTGGTGCTGATGTCCTCGGATGTGGGGGACAACATGGAGACCGAACCGGTGTTCCGGTTCTGCTTCCGGGACGGCAAGCTGATCGAGAAGAAGGCGTACGAGGTCAGTCGGTAGGTTCGGGGCGCTGGGTGCACGTCGCGTGGGCGGGGCTCGGTAGGTGCCGGGTGGTAGGTGCCCGGCGGTGGGTGCCGCTCGGTAGGTGCCGAGTGGTAGGTGTCGTTTGGTAGGTGTCGGGCGGCAGGTGTGGGTCGGTAGGCCGTGTTCGATGTCGGCCGGCGGATACGGGTGGGTGTGAAGTGGACGGGATGGGGCCGGCGGGGGTGCCCGGAACGCCGATCCGGGTCGTCATCGCGGATGACGAGCCGCTGATCAGGGCGGGTATCCGGATGATTCTGACGTCGGACCCCGGCATCCAGGTCGTGGCCGAGGCGGCGAACGGACGCGAGGCGGTCGACATGACACGGGCGCACGGCGCCGACGTGGTGCTGCTCGACATCCAGATGCCGGTCATGGACGGCCTCACGGCGGTGGGGGAGTTGCGCAGGGCGGTCCCGGCGGCGCGTGTCATCGTGCTGACGACCTTCGGTGAACGGGACAACGTCCTGCGGACGCTGGCGTCCGGTGGCGCCGGATTTCTGCTGAAGGACACCGCGCCCGCGGAGCTGATCGGAGCCGTACGGGCCGCTGCCGCCGGGGATGCGTACCTCTCCCCCGGTGCGACGCGGCACGTGGTCGACCAGCTGGCGTCCGGGCGGGCGGCTGCGCGCAGCGAGGAGGCGCGGGCCCGCGTGGCGGGTCTGAGCACCCGGGAGCACGAGGTGCTGGCGCTGCTGGGCGAGGGGCTGTCCAATGCGGACGCCGGAAAGCGGCTGCATATGAGCGAGGCCACGGTGAAGACCTACGTGAGCAGGATCCTCGCGAAACTGGAGTGCGAAAACCGGGTGCAGGCGGCGTTGCTGGCGCGGGATGCGGGGCTCGGCGGCTGATCTGCCGGGTGCGAGGCGTGGGGCTGGGTGCCTGAGCAGTCGGGCGGTTGGTTGTCGCGTGAGTTGGTGCAGGTGACTGGCTGCTGGTGGACGCTGTGGCCGACGGGGGGCGCCTTGTCGGGCGCCGGCGTTTCACGTGGAACATCCGCCCTGACTGTCCGCCCTGACTGTTTCACGTGAAACGTCCGCTGCGGCCGGCGTCCGGGAAGCGCCCCCCTGGGCTGATCAGGCAGCGAAACGCGCGGCCAGCGTCTTGCCCTTCTCCGCGGCCTCGTCGAGCGCCTTGGTCTTCGAGGCGTCGGCGAGTGGGATGAACTGCGCCATCTCCGGCTTGGAGCGGGCGAGTGTCATCTCCGGAACGATGAAGTCGACCGTGGCGCCGAGCATGCCGGTGAACACCTTCTCCAGGTAGTTCTGCACGAACTCGAAGTCCTCGCGCGGTGTTCCGGGGGCGTAGGAGCCACCGCGGCTGGCGACCACGGTGACCGGGGTGCCGGCCACAGGGCCGTCGGGGGTGCCGGCGTTGTGGCCGACGATGATCACCTGGTCCAGCCATGCCTTGAGGGTGGACGGGATCGTGAAGTTGTACATCGGCGCGCCGACGAGGACGGCATCCGCCGCCTCCAGCTCGGCGGCGAGCTCCGCGCGCAGTTCGTTCTCGACCCCGGCGGAGACGGCGGCGAAGTCCAGGTGGGGCAGGGGCGTGGCGGCGAGGTCGCGGTAGACGACCGTGCCGTCCGGGTGCTGCTCCCGCCAGGCCTGCACGAAGGCAGCGGTGATCTCGCGGGAGGCCGATCCCTGAGGGAAGAGGGCGGAGTCGAGGTGCAGCAGCGTGGCCATGAGGTTCTCCATGAGGGGGGTTGCTGAAAATCTGTGCGTACCTATGGATATCACAGTAGCTTACTTTTCATAAGTACCTAGCTTCGGCGCAGTAGTCTGGAGGCATGGCGGAACACAGCGAAGAGGCGTGCAGGCGGGTCGACGGGGGGATCGCGCGTGTCTTCGAGCTGTTCGGCAAGCGGTGGACCGGGCCGATCGTCTCCGTGCTGATGCAGCGCGCCGTGCACTTCGCGGAGCTGCGCCGGGCAATCCCGGGCATCAGCGAACGGATGCTCTCCGACCGGCTGGCCGAGCTGGCGGCCGCGGGTCTGGTCCTGCGGGAGGTCGACGAAGGACCGCCGCTGCGCGTCGCCTACCGGCTGACGGCGGCCGGGACCGCGATGGAGCCCGCCCTCAAGGAACTCGGCCGGTGGGCCGACGAGCATCTGCCCAGGGATCGAGAAGCCGGGACCTGCTAGGTCGCGTTCGCCGGTCCTGTCCGTCGGACTTCTGGATCAGTGCTGCCCCGGGCCTTCAGCAGCGGAGTTGTAGCGCAGGAGGTAATCGGCGAAACGGTCGAGATCCTCGGCCGGCCAGTCGGCCAGACGCTCCTGGTAGGCGGCGCGGCGACTGGCGTGTGTGGAGGCGAGCGCAGCGGATCCCGCGGTCGTGGGGTGCAGCACTTGGACGCGGTGGTCGGCCGGATCGGCTCTGCGCTCGATCAACCCGAGCTTCTCCAGTGCCGAAACCTGCCTGCTGACCGTCGACTTGTCGAGCATGTAGTGCGACGCGAGGTCAGTCGCCCGGCAGCCCTGCTGATCATGGATGTGGGACAGCAAGGTGTACGAGACGAACGGCAGCTCGGGATGGAGGCGGGCGGCCGCCGCGCGGGCCCGTCGGGCGAAGGCCGTCAGCTCGCGCTGAATGGTGTCGATGGAGCTGTCCCGTGCGCGTGACATGCCGCCTCCTCGCCTTCAGTTGCACGGTACAACGTGCGATGCGCCCGCCGGCCGCCTCGCCGGGCCGCCGGACGTCCGGGCAGCACCCCGGGCGGTGATCGTCGCAGGCTGTGGAGTTTTTCCGGGGTTATCCACAGGGGCAGACGCCCATCGGCACGCGGCGGTACGGTCAAGGACAATTGATGTTGAAGGTTCGGGACGACGGGGGCAGGACGCCATGGGCGACGCAGAGACGGTGCAGCGGACGGACACCAGCGGACTGGAGCCGGAGTCGGCGGGGACGTCCAGCGCCAAGGGCGGAGGCCGTATCCCGGTGGTGCCCGGCTTCGCCCGGCGCAAGGGCGGGCAGGGCGTCACCGGTGTCGCACCGGCCACGCGGTCGCCCAAGCAGGAGGGCAAGGCGCTTCGTGATCGGGTTCCGCGCTCCTCGCACGACTCGTTGGTGCTGGCGGTGGACCGGCCGGACGCGGTCGCCGCCGTCGAGGAGTCCAGCCGGGGCAGGGTGCCGGGGCTGACACCGATACGGGTGGGGCGGATGGCCGCCTCGCCGTTCGCCTTTCTGCGCGGCTCGGCCGGGCTGATGGCCCACGACCTGGTGGGCACCCCGGTCACCGGAGTGAGTGCCCAGCTGTGCGGCGACGCGCACGCGGCGAACTTCGGCATCTACGGCGACGCCCGCGGGAACCTGGTCATGGACCTCAACGACTTCGACGAGACCGTCGTCGGCCCCTGGGAGTGGGACCTCAAGCGGCTCGCGGTCTCGCTGGTGCTGGCGGCGCGCGTCGCCGGCGCCGACGAGGACGTCTGTCGTGCGGCCGCCTTCGACACGGTGGGCGCCTACCGGCGCACCATGCGCCTGCTGGCGCGTCTGCCCGTGCTGGACGCCTGGAACGCCATCGCGGACGAGGAGCTCGTCTCCCACACGGACGCTCGGGACCTCGTCGGCACCCTGGAGCGGGTCTCGGAGAAGGCGCGGAAGAACACCAGCGCGCGCTTCGCGGCCAAGGCGACGGAAGGGGTCTCCGAGGACGGTGGCGAGGCCTGCCGCTTCGTGGACGCGCCTCCGGTGCTGCGGCGGGTGCCCGACGCGGAGGCCGCTGCGGTCGCCGCGTCGCTGGAGGAGTACCTGAGCACAGTGTCGGAGGACCGGCTGCCGCTCCTCGCGCGCTACGAGATCCACGATGTCGCCTTCCGTGTGGTGGGCACGGGAAGTGTCGGCACCCGTTCCTATGTGGTGCTGCTGCTCGACCACCGCGGTGAGGCACTGGTGCTCCAGGTGAAGGAGGCCCGGCCCTCGGCGCTGCTGCCGTGCCTGGAGGCAGCCGGCTTCGAGGTCCCCGAGGTGGAGCACGAGGGCCGCCGGGTGGTCTTCGGACAGAAGCGCATGCAGGTGGTCAGCGACATCCTGCTGGGCTGGACGACGGTCGACGGACGGCCTTTCCAGGTACGGCAGTTCAGGAACCGCAAGGGCAGCGTGGACCCCGCCGCGCTCACCGCCGACCAGTTCGACGACTACGGGCGGATGACCGGCGCGCTGCTGGCCCGGGCCCACTCCCACAGCGCCGACCCGAGGCTCCTCGCCGGCTACTGCGGCAAGAACGAGGAGCTGGACGAGGCCGTGGCCGGCTTCGCGATGCTCTACGCCGACCGCACCGAAGCGGATCACGAGGAGTTGCTGGCGGCGATCAAGAGCGGACGGATAGCCGCTGAGCTGGGCGTGTGACAGCCGGCTCCCCCGCGCCCGTAGGCTGGCCGGGTGACCCAGGATGCACCCGGCGGCCGGACGACCCGGAGCGACGAAGAGCAGGACGTGCCACCGAGGCCGGAGGCGCGGCTGGAAAAGGCCGTGTACGCGGCCGAGCAGGCGCTGATCGAATTCGAGATCGCTCTGGAGACGTTCCGGGTGGAGGTGGAGAACTTCTCCCGGCTGCATCACCAGAAGCTGGGCCCGATGTATGCGCGCCTCGACGAGCTGGACGCCCAGATCGCCGAGGCCAAGGCCTCGGCGAGCGGTGATCCGGAGGATCTGCGCAAGGCGCAGGAGGCCCGGGCGATGGTGATGCCGATGCCCGGCGTCGATGAGCTCTTCCACAACTGGATGGACTCCGACGGCCTCTCCCCCGAGGCCGCCGCGATGCTCAATGACCAGCCCGTCCGGGCGCCGAAGCGGGTGCGGCCGAGCGAGGAGGCCCGCAAGGTCTACCGCGAGCTGGCGCGCAAGGCACACCCGGACCTGGCGCAGGAGGAGACCGAGCGCGCCCGCCGCGAGGAGTTCATCACTCGCGTGAACGCCGCATACGCGCTCGGGGACGTGGGGCAGCTGCGCGAGCTCGCCGACGAATGGGCGGCCGGGCCGGTGCCCGAAGCCCGGCTGAGTGAGAGCGAGGAGCTCTATGCCCGGCTGGAATGGCTCTCGCAGCGCAAGGAACTGCTGGCCGCCGTGGCCCACGAGCTGGAGGAGAGCGCGATCGGCGCCATGCTCCGGATGGCCCCCGAGGACCCGGACCGGCTCCTCGAGGAGATCGCCGAGCAGTTGCTCGCACAGGTCGCCGAGCGCGAACGGGAACTGGCCGGGCTGGTGGAGTAGGTTTTTCGAGGCCGTCCGGATTCCAGCCGCGACATCCTGCCGCCTACGTACGAGAGAAGGCATGACCCATGAATTTCGCCCCGCTGCCGTCGGTGGACGTCGCGACCGTGCCGGCCGACGGCCTGGTGCTGGACGTCCGGGAGGACGACGAGTGGGCGGCCGGGCATGTCGAAGGCGCGCTGCATGTGCCCATGAGCGACTTCGTCTCGCGGTTCGGTGAGGTGACCGAGGCCGTGAGCGAGGGACACCGGGCGTATGTGATGTGCCGGGTCGGCGGCCGGTCGGCGCAGGTCACCCAGTACCTGGTGCAGCAGGGGATCGACGCGGTGAACGTCGAGGGCGGGATGCTCGCCTGGGACGGCGCCGGGCGCCCGATGGTCACGGACAACGGATCCCCGGCGTTCGTCCTCTGACGCACCTCTGGCGGGCCCTGGCCCGCCGATGTGGGAGCAGGCGCGCTCGCTGCCGTCGGTCTAGCCGAGAGGGTGGGCCGCCAGCAGGTCGCCCAGGGCCTCCTCGTGGGCCGCTGCGGGGCCGAGGGAGAGTTCGAGCTGCTTGGCCCAGGCGTGATAGCGGTGCAGCGGGTAGTCGGTGTCGGCACCGAAGCCGCCGTGCAGATGCTGAGCGGTCTGGACGACCCGGCGCACCCCCTCCGAGGCCCAGATCTTCGCCACGGCGACATCGCCGGCCACGGGCAGTGGGCCACCGACACCGGCACTGTCCCGCGGGGGCGTGAGCCGCCAGGCCGCCTGCCACAGCGTCGCCTCCATCGCCCGCAGGTCGATGTACCGGTCGGCCGCCTGCACGGCGACGGCCTGGAAGGTGGCGACGGGGAAGCCGAACTGTTCACGCTTGCCGGTGTAGGCGCTCGTCATGGCCAGTACACCTTCACCGAGACCGAGCGACAGCGCGCATGTGCCGGTGGTCAGCAGGTGGCGCAGCCACTCCCAGGCACCTTCGGCGTCGATCAGCTCGGAAGCGTCGACCCGTACGGAATCCAGCGTGACCTCGGCGAACCGCTCGCCGCTGGTGGAGATCTGCTCGGCCTGGACCATGCCGTCGCGGGTCCGGGGGATCAGTGCCAGGACTGCCCGCCCGTCGGGTGTGTGCGCCGGTACGGCGATGCGGTCCGCCGAGTGCGCCCAGGGGACACCTGTCTGCACGCCGTCGAGCAGCCAGCCGTCCTCCTGACCGGTGTCCCGGCCGTCCTCCCGCCCGGTGTCCCGCCGCGCCGTGACAGCGAGTTCGGCCGGGTCGTGTCCCGTACGGCCGTTGGCCCCCACCGTGATGACCAGTTCACCGCGGCCGACCCCAGGGAGGATCTCGTCCCTCAACCCGGCGCTGCCGTAACGCTCCACGGCCATGGCGACCGCACTCGTCTCCAGCAGAGGTACCCGGGCCAGCACCCTGGCCGACTCGCGCAGCACCAGACAGAGGGCGATGGGGTCGAGACCTGCTCCGCCGTACTCCGGTGACACCACCAGACTCAGCAGGTCGGCGTCCGCGAGCTTGGCCCACAGCGGCCGGTCGAACTCGTCGGCCACCGCGCCCGCTGTGAGCGCGGGACTCGGTACGCCGTCGGGCGCGACACCCGAGAACACCGCTTTCGCAGCCTCGACGGCCGCTTGCTGCTCCTCGGTGAAGGTGAAGTCCACTGCCCTGTCCTCCCACACGCCGGCGGTGCTTGAGCCGCTGCCAGGTCCGGTTCCGCTGTTCGTATCTGACGGGTCGTCAAGATAGAACAGGTTCCTGAAAATGAACACAGCTCGGCAGCGCGGGAGAGGTAAGGTCACCGGTGGAGGGGCCCGAAGGGTCAGCGGTCGAAGTCGAGCTCCACTTCCGCGGTTGCCGGATGGGACTGGCAGGCCAGCACATAGCCCGCCTCGGTCTCCTCGGGCTCCAGCGCGAAGTTGCGGTCCATCCTGACCTCGCCCGACACCAGGAAGGCACGGCAGGTGCCGCAGACGCCGCCCTTGCACGCATACGGCGCGTCGGCACGGCTGCGCAGCACGGTCTCCAGCAGCGATTCCCCTTCCTGCACGGGCCACTTGCCGGACCGTCCGTCCAGGGTCGCCGTCAGCGAGGCGTGCGCGGGAGCGCTCAGGGGCTCGGCGGTGGGCGCCGAGCCGTCGTCCACATGGAAGATCTCCTGGTGGATACGGCTCCGGTCGACGCCCAGTTGACGCAGTGCCCGCTCGGCTCCCAGGACAAGGCCGAAGGGGCCGCACAGGAACCAGCCCTCCACATCTGCCACCGAGAGCAGGGACGGCAGCAGGGTGGTCAGTCGCTCCTGGTCGAGCCGCCCGGACGGCAGGCCCGACTGCTGCTCCTCCCGGGAGAGGGTGGTGACCAGCTGGAAGCGGTCGGGGAAACGGTCCTTGAGGTCCGCCACCTCGTCCAGGAACATCGTGGACGCCACGGTCCGGTCGCTGCGGATCAGACAGAACCGGGCCTCCGGCTCCCGGGCCAGCAGCGTGGCTGCCATCGACAGCACCGGAGTGATTCCGCTGCCGCCGACGACCGCGGCGAAGTAGCCGGGCCGCGGTTCGAGCAGGAAGCGGCCCATGGGGGGCATCACCTCGACCGTGTCGCCGACGGCGAGCTCCTTGAGCGCGTAGGTCGAGAAGTCACCTCCGTCGACCAGGCGGATGCCCACACGCAGCACCGGATCGGTGCCGGAGGGGGAGGCGGCGGCGCAGATCGAGTACGTACGGCGGATCTCCTCGTCCCCCACCAGCCGGCGCAGCGCCAGATGCTGGCCGGGGGTGTGGCGGAAGGTCTCGCACAGCTCGGGCGGCACCTGGAAGGTGACCGCGACCGAGTCGTCCGTGAGCCGTTCGACCTCGCTGACCCGGAGCGGATGGAACATCTACAACTCCTTGAAGTGGTCGAACGGTTCACGGCAGTCGACGCAGCGGCGCAGCGCCTTGCACGCGGTGGAGGAGAACCTGCTCAGCAGCTCGGTGTCGGTGGATCCGCAGTGCGGGCAGCGCACCGAGAGCGTGAGCGGGATCGGGCCCTCCGCGGGCTGCGGCCGCGGCGGGGCTATCCCGAACTCGGCCAGCTTGCGCCGGCCCTCCGCGCTGATGTCGTTCGTCGACCAGGCCGGGGAGAGGACCTTGACGACCGAGACCTCGGCGACGCCGTGATCGTGCAGCACCTGCTCGATGTCCGTCGTCATGGCCTCGATCGCCGGGCAGCCGGTGTACGTCGGGGTGAGCTCCACCTCGACGCGTCCCGGGCCGAGGATCTGAACCCCGCGCAGGACACCGAGCTCCTCCAGCGTCACCACGGGAAGCTCCGGGTCGGGCACGGAGCCGGCCAGCTTGCGCAGCTCGGCCTCGAGCCGGCTGTCGTCACCGGCCTTCGGCGCGCTCGCCGTCCGGTGGGCGGGAGCAGGCCGGGCTGAGGTGGCGGCCCGGTCGGCGTGGGCCCGACGGTCCGCGGTGAGGTGGGTGCCGGTCACCATGACGCCCCCGGGTGGCTGCGGTGCAGATGCTGCATCTCGGCGAGCATCCGGCCGAAGGACTCCGTGTGCAGTCCCTGACGCCCTGCGCCCGCCGCCCATGCGCCGACCCTCGGTCCCTCGGGCACGGTCAGCGTCGCACGGGTGAGGACGGCCGTCACCGTCTCCAGCCAGCGCGCCTCCAGCGCCTGCTGGTCGACGTCCAGTCCTTCGACCGGCTCGAACATCTCGCCCGTGAACCTCCACAGCGCCTGACAGGCCCGCTGCATGCGCTCATGGCTCTCGTCGGTGCCGTCACCGAGCCGCAGCGTCCACTGCTCGGCATGGTCCTGGTGGTACTCGACTTCCTTGACGGCCTTCGCCGCGAGCCCCGCGAACTCGCCGTCTCCGGCAGCGAGCTGCCCGTACAGCAGCCGCTGGTAGACGGAGAAGTAGAGCTGGCGGACGATGGTGTGGGCGAAATCGCCGTTCGGCTGCTCGACCAGCTGGAGGTTGCGGAAAGCCCGCTCCTCGCGCAGATAGGCCAGCTCGTCCTCGTCCCCGACGAGGGACAGCAGCACGCGCGCCTGGCCCAGCAGGTCCAGCGCGATGTTCGCGAGGGCGACGTCCTCCTCCAGCACGGGTGCGTGGCCCGCCCACTCCCCCAGCCGGTGCGAGAGCACCAGCGCGTCGTCGCCGAGGGCGAGTGCCGCGGCGTTCGCCGTGGTGGTCACAGGTGCTTCACCCCGTCCGGGATCTCGTAGAAGGTCGGGTGGCGGTACGGCTTGTCGGCGGACGGCTCGAAGAACGGGTCCTTCTCGTCCGGCGAGGACGCTGTGACCGCCGTGGAGGGCACGACCCAGATGGACACGCCTTCGTTCCGCCGGGTGTAGAGATCCCGGGCGTTACGGAGCGCCATCTCGGCGTCCGGGGCATGCAGGCTGCCCGCGTGGGTGTGGGACAGACCGCGGCGGGAGCGCACGAAGACCTCCCACAGGGGCCAGCCGGTCGAACCGCTCATGCCGTCGCCTCCTGGGGCTTCGCGTGCTGTGCTTGATGCTTCTCGGCGTACGCAGCGGCCGCATCCCGGACCCAGGCGCCCTCTTCATGGGCCTGGCGACGCTGGGTGAGCCGCTCTTCGTTGCAGGGGCCGTTGCCCTTGAGGACGTTCTGGAACTCGGTCCAGTCGATCGCGCCGAAGTCGTGGTGCCCGCGCTCCTCGTTCCAGCGCAGATCGGGGTCCGGGAGGGTCAGGCCCAGTGTCTCGGCCTGCGGAACGCAGATGTCCACGAAGCGCTGGCGCAGCTCGTCGTTCGAGTGGCGCTTGATCTTCCAGGCCATGGACTGCGCCGAGTGCGACGACTCGTCGTCCGGCGGGCCGAACATCATCAGCGACGGCCACCACCAGCGGTTCACGGCATCCTGCGCCATGTCGTGCTGCGCGGCTGTCCCTCGCGACAGGGTGAGCAGCAGCTCGAACCCCTGGCGCTGGTGGAAGGACTCCTCCTTGCAGATCCGGACCATCGCGCGGGCGTACGGGCCGTAGGAGCAACGGCAGAGCGGCACCTGGTTGGTGATCGCGGCGCCGTCCACCAGCCAGCCGATCGCACCGACATCGGCCCAGGTCAGCGTGGGGTAGTTGAAGATCGACGAATACCGCTGACGGCCGGCGTGGAGCTTGTCGAGGAGCTCGTCACGGCTGGTCCCCAGCGTCTCGGCGGCGCTGTAGAGGTAGAGCCCGTGGCCGGCCTCGTCCTGCACCTTGGCCATGAGGATCGCCTTGCGCCGCAGGGAGGGCGCCCGGGTGATCCAGTTCGCCTCGGGCTGCATGCCGATGATTTCGGAGTGGGCGTGCTGGGCCATCTGGCGGACCAGCGTCGCTCGGTAGGCCTCGGGCATCCAGTCGCGCGGCTCGATGCGCTCGTCGGCAGCCACGGCGGCGTCGAAAACCGCCTCGTAGCCATCCGCAGTCACTGCCGTCATCCGGGCCCCCTACCGACCGATCGTTCGGTTCATTGACTTCAATGGTGAGTCGACGGGCCTTAAGGTGTCAACCCTGTGGATGACCGACGTGCGCCGAAGGGGACCGGGGGCGGGATGGACTCCTACAACGACGAGGACGCCGAAGGCGCCGCAAGCAGGGGCTCCGCGGTGCCGCCGGACCGTGCCTCAGGGCCGGTGCGGCAGGCCACGCAGCCGTCGGACGCGCCTCAGCGCACTTCGGAGGGGACGCGAGACTCTTTGGCGGACCAGGACCAGGACCAGGACCAGGACCAGGACCAGGACCAGGACCCGCTCCCCGCACCCGACGGCGGTCCGTCGCCCGCCATCCGGGCAGAGACCCCCCAGACAGGGGCCCCGAAGACAGGGGCCCCGCGGGCCGCGAAGCCCACGACAGCCGCCGTGCCCGGGCCCCGGAGCGGGACCCCGCACCAGGAGCCCTTCCCGCCGGATCCGGACCCGGACTCCGTGCCGCTCGATCCTGATGCCCCCACCCGCGGTATCGCGGCGCTCTCGCTGCCGTACCAGGTCGCCGTGGCCGTCTCGCTCGCCCTCATAGCCGTGCTCGCCGGCGTCCATGTGGCGATGGTGTTTCTGCACGTCGCCCCGTCCAACACGGCGAGCAAGGAGTACGGCAAGGCGATCGACGCCTGGGTCTATCCGGAATTCGAGCAGAACTGGAAGCTCTTCGCCCCCAACCCGCTCCAGCAGAACGTCGCCGTCCAGGTGAAGGCCGAGGTCAGCACCCCCGACGGCGACCGCAGGAGCACCGGCTGGATCGATCTGAGCGCCGAGGACGGCGACGCGATCCGCGGCAATCTCCTCCCCAGCCACACCCAGCAGAACGCGCTGCGCAGGGCCTGGGACTTCTACATCAATTCGCACGACGACAAGAACCGTTCCAGCGGACTGCGCGGCCAGCTGTCCGAGAGCTACGTCCGCCGCCTGGTGATGGCGCGCCTCGAACGGCACGACGTCGGCGGAGAGGTCGAGCGTATCCAGCTCAGGTCGTCGACCAGCGCGGTCAAGGCTCCGGACTGGAGCAACGAGAAGTTCGACCTCCGCCCGCAGTTCCGGGTCCTGCCGTGGTGGACCGTCACCGCGGCCGATCTGCCCGGGGGAGTCGACAACGGCCGCAGGGAGGCGGACCGGTGAGCGACGCTTCCGAGCGCAGGAACGGCGGAGCCGTCCAGCGCATCACCGCCACGGCTTTCGGGCCGTACCAGACGGCCATCGTGCGGATCGGGTTCGCCGCCACCTGGCTGCTGTTCCTGCTGCGCGAGCTGCCCAACCGCCATGAGATGTACGGACCGCAGGGCCCGTGGAGCTGGGAGATGGGCCGCCGGCTCATCTCCGGCAACGACGCCTTCACGGCGCTCATGTGGTCGGACAGCACGCTCTGGTTCGAAGTCGTCTATGCCGCAGCCGTGCTGTCCAGCGCCCTGCTGCTGGTGGGCTGGCGGACCCGCACCATGTCCGCGCTCTTCATGATCGGCGTCCTGTCGCTCCAGAACCGCTCCATCTTCATGGGCGACGGCGGCGACAACGTGATCCACCTGATGGCCATCTACCTGGTCGTGACGCGCTGCGGGCAGGTCTGGTCGCTGGACGCGCGCCGCGCCGCCCGCGCCACGGAGCGCGAGCCCGAGGCGAGGGAATCCGGGGTACCGGAGTCCGAGGCGCGGGTCGCCGGGGGGACACAGCGCGACCGGGTCGGGCCGCTTCTGTGGACCGTGCTGGGAGCCGCCCTGGTCATCGCCACCTTCCTGAACGACACCGGCTGGTTCATCCTGCTGCTGCTCTGGGTGCTGTGGGTGGGTCAGGGCCTGTGGTGGATGGCGAACAGGCGAGCCCCGCAGGGTGAGCCGCGCATCCTGCTGGACGCTCTCGCCAATCTTGCCCACAACGCCGGGCTTCTGGTGATCATGGCCGAGGTCTGTCTGATCTACGCCACCGCCGGCTGGTACAAGATCCAGGGCTCCCGCTGGCAGGACGGCACCGCGCTCTACTACCCGCTCAAGCTCGACTACTTCACCCCGTGGCCCGCGCTCTCCGATCTGCTGGCCTCGGGCGGGCTGATGGTGATGGTGCTGACGTACGGCACGGTCGTCGTGCAGGTCGCCTTCCCCTTCACGCTCTTCAACCGGCGCGTCAAGAACGTCCTGCTCGTGGCCATGATGCTGGAGCACGCCGGCATCGCCGTGCTGCTCGGACTGCCGTTCTTCTCGCTGGCGATGATCGCCGCCGACGCCGTGTTCCTGCCGACCGCGTTCCTGGTCTGGCTCGGCGCGCGGGTCGTGCGGGGCCGGGACCGGGTGTTCTCACGGGCGCCCGCCGTACCGGAGCAGCGGCAGGAGAGTCCGGAGCAGCCCCGTACGCTCGTCGGGTGAGCACCACCCGAGAACCGATCCACGACGATCACGATCCGCTGCAGTACGACGAGGGCTTCGGGCCCGAGGTCGGCGTCGGCCCCCATCCGCTGCCGTGGCCCGAGGGCGAGCACTACGACGCCGAGCTGCTGGCCCACGGCGACCGCCGCAATGTGGTCGACCCGTACCGGTACTGGACGCGTGAAGCGATCGTCGCCGATCTGGACACACGGCGGCACGGCTTCCATGTGGCCGTGGAGAACTGGGGCCACGACTTCAACATCGGCTCGGTGGTCCGGACCGCCAACGCTTTCCTGGCGCGCGAGATCCACATCGTGGGCAGGCGGCGCTGGAACCGCCGCGGCGCCATGGTCACCGACCGCTACCAGCATGTGCGGCACCACCCGGACACGGAATCGCTGACCGCGTGGGCCGCCGCCGAGGATCTCCCGATCATCGGCATCGACAACCTGCCGGGCGCGGTGCCGCTGGAGCGGACCGAGCTGCCGCGCCGCTGTGTGCTGCTCTTCGGCCAGGAAGGCCCCGGTCTCACCGACGAGGCACGCAAGCACGCGACGATGGTGTGCTCCATCGCCCAGTTCGGCTCGACGCGTTCGATCAACGCCGGAGCGGCCGCGGCGATCGCCATGCACGCCTGGGTGCAGCGGTACGCGGAGATCCCGTCGCCCTAGGAGGACGAGCCGTGTCCGGGCCCTCTCCCGCCCTGTCCTCCGCCTGACCGGCACCTGCCGTGCCGCAGACCCCGGTCGGCCGGGGTCTGCGGCACGGAGCCTTCCTCACGCCTGGCGGCGGACCTCCACCACCCGGAAGCGGTTGGAGACGAAGGCGCCGTCGCACAGGGCCGCGTTCGCCGCCGGGTTGCCGCCCGAGCCGTGGAAGTCGGAGAAGGCCGCCGTCTGGTTGACGTAGACCCCGCCCGTCAGATTCAGCGAGAGCTGCGCCGACTCGTCCAGGCAGACGTCCTCGATCGCGCGCTCCGTCTCCGCCGAGGTGGTGTAGGCACCCACCGTCATCGCGCCCTGGTCGCGGACCGTGCGCCGCAGCAGCTCCAGGGAGTCCGCGGTCGAGTCCACGGCGACCGCGAACGAGACCGGGCCGAAGCACTCGGTCAGATAGACCGCCTCGGTGTCGGGCTTGGCACCGTCGAGCTTGACGATCACCGGCGTACGCACGACAGCGTCGGGGAACTCCGGGTTGGTGATCTTCCGTGAGGGAAGGGCCACTTCGCCGAGACCGGCCGCGCCGTCGAGGCGGCCCTTCACATCGGGGTTGACGAGTGCGCCCAGCAGGGCGTTCGCCCGGGCGTCGTCGCCGAGCAGTCCGCCCACCGAGGCCGCCAGGTCGCCGACCACTTCGTCGTACGACTTGTGGCCGGCGTCCGTCGTGATGCCGTCACGTGGAATCAGGAAGTTCTGCGGGGTGGTGCACATCTGGCCGCTGTAGAGGGACAGCGAGAAGGCCAGGTTGGACAGCATCCCCTTGTAGTTGTCCGTCGAGTCGACGACGACGGTGTTGACGCCGGCCTTCTCGGTGTAGACCTGCGCCTGTCGGGCATTGGCCTCCAGCCAGTCACCGAACGCGGTGGAACCCGTGTAGTCGATGATCTTGATCTCGGGGCGCACGGCCAGGGTCTTGGCGATGCCTTCACCGGGACGCTCGACGGCCAGAGCCACCAGGTTCGGGTCGAAGCCCGCCTCGGCGAGCACCTCGCGGGCCACGCGCACCGTCAGCGCCAGCGGGAGGACGGCGCGCGGATGCGGCTTGACCAGGACGGGGTTGCCGGTGGCGAGCGACGCGAACAGGCCGGGATAGCCGTTCCACGTCGGGAAGGTGTTGCAGCCGATCAGCAGGGAGATGCCGCGACCGGCCGTGGTGAAGGTCTTCCGCAGTTCCAGCGGGTCCCGCTTGCCCTGGGGCTTGGACCAGTCGGTGGCCTCGGGGGTGCGGACCTGCTCGGCATAGGCGTACGCCACGGCTTCCATGCCGCGGTCCTGGGCGTGCGGGCCGCCCGCCTGGAACGCCATCATGAACGCCTGCCCGCTGGTGTGCATCACCGCGTGCGCGAACTCATGGGTGCGGGCGCTGATGCGCGACAGGATCTCCAGGCAGACCAGGGCGCGCGTCTCCGGGCCGGCCTCACGCCAGCCGGCCATCCCCGCGCGCATGGCGGGGAGCAGGACGTCCAGGTCGGGATGCGGGTACTCGATGCCCAACTCCGGGCCGTACGGCGAGACCTCGCCACCCGTCCAGTCGTCGGTGCCCGGCTGGTCCAGGTCGAACCTGGTGCCGCGCAGGGCTTCGAAAGCCGCGAGTCCCTCGGCCGGCGCGCTCTCGCCGTACGCCTTCGGGTGCTCGGGATGCGGGGACCAGTAGGCGCGGGTGCGGATCGCCTCGAGGGCCTGGTCGAGCGTCGGCCGGTGGGTCTCGGTCAGCTGCATGACGGACCAACTCCTCGTCGAGCTGGGCAGGGATGGAATGACAGAGTTAGAGTAACCGAACGATCGGTCGGTACAAGGGGGCCTGTCAAACCTGTGGACAACGCATCGGGGAGGATCGCTTCCATGACCGCCATCGATCAGAGCCGTACCGTCGCCGTGGTCGGCACCGGCACCATGGGACAGGGAATCGCCCAGGTCGCCCTTGTGGCGGGCCATCCGGTGCTGCTGCACGACGCCGTGCCGGGGCGGGCGGACGAGGCCGCCGAGGCGATCGGCGCGCGTCTGGACCGGCTGGTCGAAAAAGGCCGGATGACAGCGGTCGAGCGGGACGCCGCCCGGGCGCGTCTGCATCCGGCGGCGGACCTCGCCGAGCTGGCCGACGCGGCGCTCGTCGTCGAGGCGATCGTCGAACAACTGCCGGTGAAGCAGCAGCTGTTCGTCGCCCTGGAGAAGATCGTCGCGGACGACTGCCTTCTCGCCACGAACACCTCGTCCCTCTCCGTCACCGCGGTGGCGGGCGCCCTGAAGAACCCCGGCCGCTTCGTCGGTCTGCACTTCTTCAACCCCGCGCCCCTGCTCCCCCTCGTCGAGGTGGTCAGCGGCTTCGCCACACAGAGCGCGGCCGCCACGCGCGCGTACGCGACGGCGAAGGCCTGGGGAAAGACGCCCGTGCGCTGCGCCGACACCCCGGGCTTCATCGTCAACCGCATCGCCCGGCCCTTCTACGCCGAGGCCTTCGCGGTCTACGAGGAGCAGGCCGCCGACCCCGCCACGATCGACGCGGTGCTGCGCGAGTGCGGCGGCTTCAAGATGGGCCCCTTCGAGCTCACCGACCTGATCGGCCAGGACGTCAACGAGGCCGTGACCCGCTCCGTGTGGGACTCCTTCTTCCAGAGCCCCAAGTTCGTCCCGTCGCTCGCCCAGCGCCGGCTGGTCGAGTCGGGGCTCCACGGCCGCAAGAGCGGACGCGGCTGGTACGCGTACGCGGACGGGGCGACCCGGCCCGAACCGCACACCGCTCCGGCCACCGAGCCGCCCTCCGAGATCACCGTCGAGGGCGACCTCGGGCCCGCGGGGGAGCTGGTCGCGCTGCTGCGGGAGGCGGGCATCACCGTCCGCGAGACGGAGGAGGACCGCGGGACCCGGATCCTGCTGCCCAGCGGCGGCCAGCTGGTGCTGGCCGACGGCCAGACCTCGGCCGAGTTCCGCGACGTCGTCTACTTCGACCTGGCCCTCGACTACCGCGCCGCCACCCGGATCGCGCTGGCCGCGTCCGAGGTCACCGAGTGGGAGACGCTCCGGCAGTCCATCGGCCTGTTCCAGGCGCTCGGCAAGAGCGTCAGCGTCATCCGGGACGTCCCCGGGATGATCGTGGCCCGCACGGTCGCGATGCTCGTGGACCTCGCCGCCGACGCCGTGGCCAAGAAGGTCGCCTCCGCCGAGGACATCGACACAGCGATGCGGCTGGGCGTCAACTACCCGCTGGGGCCCGTCGAGTGGGGCCGCCGCCTCGGCCGTTCCTGGGCGCACGAGCTGCTGGACGAGCTCCACGCGCGCGTGCCCACCGGGCGCTACGCCCCCTCCCTGGGGCTCTACCGGCAGTCGTACATCCGCACCGAGAAGGACGAGGCAGGCGCATGACGACGGCCAAGCGGGACACGTACACGCCCGAGACACTGCTGACGGTCGCCGTGCGGATCTTCAACGAGCGCGGCTACGACGGCACCTCGATGGAGCACCTCTCCCAGGCCGCCGGTATCTCCAAATCCTCGATCTACCACCACGTCGCCGGCAAGGAGGAGCTGCTGCGCCGGGCCGTGAGCCGGGCCATCGACGCGCTCTTCGCGATCCTCGACGAGCCGGGCGGCCTGCGCGGGCGCGCCATCGAGAGGGTGGAGTACGTCACCCGGCGCACGGTGGAGGTGCTGGTGGCCGAGCTGCCCTATGTGACGCTGCTGCTGCGCGTCCGGGGCAACACCAAGACCGAGCGGTGGGCGATGGAACGCCGCCGTGAGTTCGACCAGCGGGTCGCCGATCTGCTGAAGGCGGCGGCGGCCGACGGGGATCTGCGCGCCGATGTGGACATCCGGCTCGCCACGCGGCTGCTGTTCGGCATGGTGAACTCGCTGGTGGAGTGGTACCGGCCGCACGCGGGTGGGGGCTACGACGGGGACCAGGTCGCCGAGACGGTCGTGCGGCTCGCTTTCGACGGCCTGCGTACGGACTCCGCAGAGGGCTGACCGGGGCCGCCTGCCCACGACGTCCGCCGGCCGACGGGCACGCCCTCGGGCGACGGCTCGCGCTCACTCCGCACGTCCGTCGCGCCACCGCACCGCGCGGCCCGTCCTGTGCCGGCAGCACCCGCAGGTTCCACTCGCACGGCCCAGGGCCCCCGGCGGTCCGCTCCACGAGCGCCCGCCGGCTACAGAGGTTCGATGTCCGAGGCCCCCGCAGGGCCCGGCCCCGGGTCGAGGTCCGTCTCCTCGAAGACCAGCAGCGTGCGGGTGGAGAGCACCTCCGGGATGGACTGGAGCCGGGTCAGGACCAGCTCTCGCAAGGTGCGGTTGTCCGGGGTGTGCACCAGGAGCAGGACGTCGAAATCGCCGCTGACCAGAGCGATGTGCGCCGCGCCGGGCAGCGCCTGGAGCTGCTCGCGCACCGTCCGCCAGGAGTTCTGCACGATCTTCAGGGTGATGTACGCGGAGGCACCCTGACCTGCGCGTTCGTGGTTGACCCGAGCGCTGAATCCGCGTATCACGCCGTCGTCGATGAGCCGGTTGATCCGCGCGTACGCATTGGCGCGCGACACATGGACGCGCTCGGCCACGGAACGTATCGAGGCGCGGCCCTCCGTCTGGAGGATGCGCAGGATGTCGCGGTCGATGGCGTCGAGCGGGCGGGCCGGAGGGCCCGTGTCCGAACCGTCCCCGCCGTCGGCCATTTGTTCAGCTGCCATATCCCCCCGCCTCCCTGGCATGGACGACCTGTCTCCATCACAGGCTGTGGAGAACCGTTTGTCCACAGGCTGGAGGTGCCTGTAGCCAAAATGCGTCCACGACCGAACAATCGGTAGGTGAGGCGGGCCACACCCCGGCCGCTTCGTCGTCGCTCCCAGGAGGAGGTGCTCGCTGTGCGAAAGAGCAGCATGACGGTCCAGGAGCTGCCCGGCGCCGTCGCGTACCGGCCCACGCCGCCCCCGGCGTGGAAGCCCCGTACGGACCCCGCGCCACTGCTCCCGGACCCGGAGCCGTACCGCGTGCTCGGTACGGACGCCGCGGCCGGCACCGACCCCGAGCTGCTGCTGAAGCTGTACGCCCAGCTGGTGCGCGGCCGCAGGTACAACGTGCAGGCGACCGCCCTCACCAAGCAGGGCAGGCTTGCCGTCTACCCCTCAAGCACCGGGCAGGAGGCGAGCGAGGTGGCGGCCGCGCTGGCGCTGGAGGAGCGCGACTGGCTCTTCCCCAGCTACCGCGACACGCTCGCGGCCGTGGCACGCGGCCTGGACCCCGTGCAGGCGCTGACCCTGCTGCGCGGCGACTGGCACACCGGCTACGACCCGCACGAGCACCGCATAGCGCCCCTGAGCACCCCTCTCGCCACCCAGCTGCCCCACGCCGTCGGACTGGCGCATGCCGCCCGGCTCAAGGGGGACGACGTCGTCGCGCTCGCCATGGTCGGCGACGGCGGCACCAGCGAGGGCGACTTCCACGAGGCGCTGAACTTCGCCGCCGTCTGGCAGGCCCCTGTCGTCTTCCTCGTGCAGAACAACGGTTTCGCGATCTCCGTGCCGCTGGCCAAGCAGACCGCCGCCCCCTCGCTCGCCCACAAGGCCGTGGGGTACGGCATGCCGGGCCGGCTGGTCGACGGGAACGACGCCGCCGCGATGCACGAGGTCCTCAGCGACGCGGTCGACCGCGCCCGCCGCGGCGGTGGCCCCACGCTGATCGAGGCCGTCACCTATCGCATCGAAGCCCACACCAACGCCGACGACGCGACGCGCTACCGCGGCGACGCCGAGGTCGAGGCCTGGCGGGCACACGACCCGATCCGGCTGCTGGAGCGTGAGTTGACGGAGCGAGGGCTGCTGGACGACGAGGCCAGGGAGAGCGTCGCGGCCTCCGCCGAGACGATGGCGGCGGACCTGCGCGAGCGGATGAACGCCGACCCGGTGCTCCAGCCGATGGACCTCTTCGAGCATGTCTACGCCGAGCAGACCAGCCAGCTGCGGGAGCAGGCCGCGCAGCTGCGCGCCGAGCTCGACGCCGAGGGAGAAGCACGATGACCACGGCCGCGGTGAAGCCCGCCACCATGGCGCAAGCCCTGCAACGCGCCATGCGTGACGCGATGGCACAGGACCCGACCGTCCATGTGATGGGGGAGGACGTCGGCACGCTCGGCGGAGTCTTCCGGGTGACGGACGGACTGGCCAAGGAGTTCGGCGAGGACCGGTGCACCGACACACCGCTGGCAGAGGCGGGCATTCTCGGCACCGCGGTCGGTATGGCGATGTACGGGCTGCGTCCCGTCGTCGAGATGCAGTTCGACGCCTTCGCGTATCCCGCGTTCGAGCAGCTGATCAGCCATGTCTCGCGGATGCGCAACCGCACCAAGGGTGCCATGCCGATGCCCATCACCGTGCGCGTGCCGTACGGCGGCGGGATCGGCGGCGTCGAGCACCACAGTGACTCGTCCGAGGCCTACTACATGGCGACCCCCGGGCTCCATGTCGTCACGCCCGCGACGGTCGACGACGCGTACGGACTGCTCAGGGCCGCGATCGCCTCGGACGACCCGGTGGTCTTCCTGGAGCCGAAGCGGCTGTACTGGTCGAAGTCGCAGTGGTCGCCGGAGGCGCCCACCGCCGTCGAGCCGATAGGCCGCGCCGTGGTCAGGCGTCAGGGACGCAGCGCCACGCTCATCACCTATGGGCCCTCCCTGCCGGTCTGCATGGAGGCCGCGGAGGCCGCCGCGGCCGAGGGCTGGGACCTCGAGGTCGTGGATCTGCGGTCCCTGGTGCCCTTCGACGACGAGACGGTCTGTGCGTCCGTGCGGCGCACGGGACGGGCGGTCGTGGTCCACGAGTCCACCGGCTTCGGCGGTCCCGGAGGGGAGATCGCCGCGCGGGTGACGGAGCGCTGCTTCCACCATCTGGAGGCCCCGGTGCTCCGGGTGGCCGGGTTCGACATCCCCTATCCGCCGCCGATGCTGGAGCGGCACCATCTGCCGGGAGTGGACCGGGTGCTGGACGCGGTCGCGCGACTGCAGTGGGAGGCGGGGAACTGATGGCACAGGTGCTGGAGTTCAAGCTGCCGGACCTCGGCGAGGGACTGACCGAGGCGGAGATCGTGCGCTGGCTGGTCAACGTGGGAGATGTCGTCGCGATCGACCAGCCCGTGGTCGAGGTCGAGACGGCGAAGGCCATGGTCGAGGTGCCGTGCCCCTACGGCGGTGTGGTCACCGCGCGGTACGGCGAGGAGGGCACCGAACTGCCGGTCGGCGCACCGCTGCTGACGGTGGCGGTCGGCGCCTCGTCGGCCGTTGACGGCAGTGAAGCCGGTCCGGCCGCCGAGCCTGCGTCGGCGCCGTCGGCGGCCTCGGGTGAGTCGTCCGGCAATGTGCTGGTGGGGTACGGGACAGGTGCGCCCGCGGCTCGCCGCCGCCGGATTCGGCCTGCTGTCCCGGGTGCCGCTCCGGCCGCTCCGGCCGAGCGTGCTCCCGCACCGGCGGCACCCGCGGCCCCTGCATACGTCGAGCCCACGCCCGCCCCCGCCGCTCAGCCCGCTGTCGCGGGTCACGCGGCACTCAACGGCAGCGTGGCCGTCCCGGACGCCGGGGTCGGGCCCGTGCCCGTCATCTCGCCGCTCGTGCGCCGGCTCGCCCGGGACAACGGTCTCGATCTTCGGCAGTTGACGGGCTCCGGTCCGGACGGCCTGATCCTGCGGGCGGACGTCGAGCGCGCCATGGCCGCGGCCGAGGCTCCGCCCGTGCCCGCCGCGGGCGCCGCCGCTCCGACCACCACCGCCGCCCCCGTCGCCACTGCCACTGCCCCTGCCGCTGTGGCACAGACCGGCATGCGCGGTGAACGGATACCGCTGCGCGGTGTTCGTGGCGCCGTCGCGGACAAGCTGTCCCGCAGCCGCCGCGAAATACCCGAGGCCACCTGCTGGGTGGACGCGGACGCGACCGAGCTGATGGCGGCCCGCGCCGCGATGAACGCCGCGGGCGGACCGAAGATCTCGCTCATCGCGCTGCTCGCCCGGATCTGCACGGCCGCGCTGGCCCGCCACCCGGAGCTCAACTCCACGGTGGACATGGAGGCCAGGGAGATCGTCCGGCTGCCCGAGGTCCACCTCGGGTTCGCGGCACAGACCGAGCGCGGTCTGGTCGTCCCCGTGGTGCGGGGTGCACAGAGCCGCTCGGCCGAGTCGCTGAGCGCGGAGTTCGCGCGGCTCACCGAGGTGGCGAGGCAGGGTGCGCTCACGCCGGCGGACCTGACGGGCGGGACGTTCACGCTGAACAACTACGGAGTGTTCGGGGTCGACGGCTCCACGCCGATCATCAACCACCCGGAGGCGGCGATGCTCGGGGTCGGCCGGATCGTGCCCAAGCCGTGGGTGCACAAGGGCGAACTGGCCGTGCGCCAGGTCGTCCAGCTCTCGCTCACCTTCGACCACCGGGTGTGCGACGGCGGCACCGCGGGAGGGTTCCTGCGGTACGTGGCCGACTGCGTCGAGCACCCCTCGGTGCTGCTGCGCACCCTGTAGACGAACAGCACCGGCCGAGCAGGGAACAGCTCAGCACCGCGCAAAGCGGCAGAAAGCAGAGAGCCGAGGAGCACCAGCAGCCGAGCAGTGGAGGAGCGAAGCGCAGAAAGCACGAGGCCGGGATCAAGAGAGATCCACTCAGGGGTCCCCGGCCGGGCCGTCGCGGACCATACTTCAGGCATGACCGCGTATGACGCCATCGTGCTGGCCGGGGGAGCCGCCAAGAGGCTGGGCGGAGCCGACAAGCCGGCGCTGAGTGTCGGCGGGCGGCCGCTCCTCGACCGCGTGCTCGGGGCCTGCCGCGACGCCGCGCGGACCGTGGTCGTCGGAGGTCGCAGGGCCACCGCCCGCCCTGTCGTCTGGGCACGGGAGGACCCCCCGGGCGGCGGCCCGCTCGCCGCGCTCGACGCCGGCGTGCGGCAGACCGCCGCCGAGTCGGTCCTCGTCCTGTCGGCCGATCTGCCGTTCCTGGGGGAGCCCACCGTGCGCCGGCTGATCGGCACGCTCGGCAGCAGCGGGCGTGAGGCGGCGCTGCTCACCGATCCCGATGGGCGTGACCAGCCGCTCGTCGCCGCGTACCGTACGGAGCCGCTGCGCCGCGAACTCGCTCTGCTCGCCACGGAATACGGGAGTCTGACCGGGCTGCCGTTGCGTCTGCTGACGCAGGAACTCGACCTCGCCCGGATCCACGCGGAGCCGCTCGCCTCCTTCGACTGCGACACCTGGGAGGACATCTCCGCGGCCAGGGCCCGCATCAGGGAGCATGGGAACGTGCTGGACGAATGGATCACCGCAGTCAAGGATGAACTGGGCATCGAGCTCGACGTCGACACCGGCGCCCTGCTCGAC
This sequence comes from Streptomyces sp. CA-251247, assembly GCF_050952975.1. Lineage (NCBI taxonomy): Bacteria > Bacillati > Actinomycetota > Actinomycetes > Kitasatosporales > Streptomycetaceae > Streptomyces > Streptomyces sp. CA-251247. The sequence goes on from NZ_CP191861.1 coordinate 4,191,865, forward strand.
CTCGCCCGTGATGCCGCGCACGGCGTCGCCCGCCCCGCCGCTCCCCTCACCACGTTCCTGGTGGGGTATGCGGCGGCGACAGCGGGTGACGGCGGGCCGGAAGCGGTCGCGGAGGCTTCCCGGAAGGCCGCCGCACTCGCCAGGCGCTGGGAGGCGGAGGCTCAGCAGTCGGCGCCCGAGTCCGCCGGGCCGGACCAGGCCGACGCCGGATGAACGGTCGCAAGCACGAGGTCGGCGCCGAGCCCGAGTCCGACGGCGTCGAGGAGGCCCTGGCGCTGCTCGGCCCCCAGTCGCGCCAGGAACACACCCCCACCGGCAACCGGCCCACGGCGCCCGACACCGGCGGACACCGTGCGACGGCGTGGCCCGCGGCCCGGGCGCTCGCCGCGCGTATCGGGCGCAGCGCTCCCGCCCGTACCCGGAAGGTTCCGCTGGGGCAGGCCGTCGGCCAGGTACTGGCGGAGCCGTTGACCGCGTTGTGCGATCTGCCGTCCTTCGACACCTCGGCCATGGACGGCTGGGCGGTGGCGGGCCCCGGCCCCTGGCGGATCCACGGCGACGGTTCGGTCCTCGCGGGCCGTGACGACGCACCCGAGCTGGAGGACGGCTCGGCCGTACGGATCGCCACCGGAGCCCGAATCCCGGCCGAGGCCACCGCGGTGATCCGCACCGAGCACGCCCGCACCGACGCGGACGGCCGACTGCTGCACGCCGAACGGGCCGTGACGCAGGGCCAGGACATCCGTCCGCGCGGACAGGAGTGCCGCTCCGGCGACCAGCTCCTGCCCACGGGCTCCCTGGTGTCCCCCGCCGTGCTGGGCCTCGCCGCCGCCGCGGGGTACGACGAGCTGCTCACCGTTCCCCGGCCGCGGGTCGAGATCCTTGTCCTCGGTGACGAGCTGCTCACCGAAGGACTCCCCCACGACGGACTGATCCGTGACGCCCTCGGGCCGATGGTCGGCCCCTGGCTGCGGGCCCTCGGGGTCGAGGTCGTCGCCACCCGCGCGCTCGGCGACGACGCCGACGCGCTCCACCGGGCCGTCACCACATCGGACGCCGATCTTGTCATCACCACCGGTGGCACGGCCGCCGGGCCGGTCGACCATGTCCATCCCGTCCTGCGGAAGGTGGGTGCGGAGCTGCTGGTCGACGGCGTGGCCGTACGCCCGGGACATCCGATGCTGCTGGCCGCCCTCCCGCCCGGCAAGAACGTCCCCGTCCGGCATCTCGTGGGTCTGCCGGGCAACCCCCTGGCGGCGGTGTCCGGGCTCCTCACCCTCGCCGAGCCGCTTCTGCGGGGGCTCGCGGGGACAGTGGCCACGGCGGGCTATGTCGCGCCCGTACGTGACGAGGTCCATGGGCATCCGTACGACACGCGGCTGGTGCCGTTCGTGCACCGCGGCGAGGAACTCGTGCCGCTGCACTACAACGGGCCGGCCATGCTGCGGGGCATCGCCGCGTCCGACGGACTCGCCGTGGTGCCGCCCGGCGGTGCGCGGCCGGGGGACGAGCTGGAAGTCCTCGACCTGCCGTGGACCCCAGGGACCCCCTCGACCGTCGACGGCGGGTGTTTCACGTGAAACTGCCCGGCCACGACGCCATGGCCCGGCGGGCGGAGGAGTTCCTCGTCACGAGTCGGGTGAAGCTCCCCCGCCAGGTCGTCGATCGCCCGCTGCGTCAGGTCGCCAAACGGCTGCTGATGGCTCTCGCGGTCCTGGTGATCACCGTTCTGCTGGTGTGGATGGACCGCTCCGGCTACCACGACAACTCGGACGACTCGGTCGACTTCCTCGACTCCGTCTACTACGCGACGGTCACCCTCTCCACCACGGGCTACGGCGACATCGTCCCGTACAGTGCCGGTGCCCGGCTGACGAACGTGCTGCTGATCACGCCGCTGCGCGTGCTCTTTCTGATCATCCTGGTCGGCACCACCCTTGAGGTCCTCACGGAACGGACCCGGGAGGAGTGGCGGCTGAACCGCTGGAGGCTTCGCTTGCGCGATCACACGGTCATCATCGGCTTCGGAACGAAAGGCCGTTCGGCGCTCCAGACGCTGACGGCGACCGGTGTGAAGCAGGAACAGATCGTCGTCGTCGACCCCAGCGAGAAGGTGATCGAGACGGCCAACGCCGAGGGCTATGTGGGGGTGATCGGCGACGCCACCCGCAGCGATGTGCTGCTGCGGGCCGAGGTGCAACGGGCCCACCAGATCGTCATCGCGACCCAGCGGGACGACACGGCGGTGCTGGTGGCGCTGACGGCGCGACAGCTGAACCGGAAGGCGAAGATCGTCGCGGCGGTGCGCGAGGAGGAGAATGCCCCGCTCCTGCGGCAGTCCGGTGCGGACGCGGTCATCACCAGCGCCAGCGCGGCGGGACGCCTGCTGGGCCTTTCCGTGCTCAGTCCCAGTGCGGGCGCGGTGATGGAGGACCTCATCCAGCAGGGCAGCGGCCTCGATCTGATCGAACGGCCGGTGATAAAGGCCGAGGTCGGCCTCAGCGTCCGGGAGACGAAGGACCTGGTGGTGAGCGTGCTGCGGGGACACCGGCTGCTGGGATACGACGATCCCGCCGCGAGTCCTCTGCAGTTGACGGACCGGGTGATCACCATCGTGCGGGCCGACGAAGGCTCACCGCTCAACAGCCTTGAATAGGGCCGCACGGGGGTAGCCTCGCCGCCATGCATGCGATCACGATTCCCGAACCCGGCGGTCCCGAGGCGCTTGTGTGGGCCGAGGCGCCCGATCCCGTACCCGGCGAGGGCGAGGTCCTCGTCGAGGTCGCGGCGAGCGCCGTCAACCGCGCCGATCTGTTGCAGCGGCAGGGCTTCTACAACCCTCCGCCGGGCGCCTCCCCCTACCCCGGCCTCGAGTGCTCCGGCACCATCGCGGCGCTCGGACCCGGGGTTTCCGGCTGGTCCGTCGGCGAAGAGGTATGCGCGCTGCTGGCGGGCGGCGGGTACGCCGAGAAGGTCGCCGTACCGGCAGGACAGCTGCTGCCCGTCCCTCAGGGGATGGACCTGGTGACGGCGGCGGCGCTGCCCGAGGTGACCGCGACGGTGTGGTCGAACGTCTTCATGATCGCGCACCTGCGTCCCGGCGAGACGCTGCTGATCCACGGTGGGGCGAGCGGCATCGGCACCATGGCGATCCAGCTCGCCAAGGCGGTCGGCGCGACGGTGGCGGTCACGGCCGGCGGGCCCGAGAAGCTGGCGCGCTGCGCCGAACTCGGCGCGGACATCCTGATCGACTACCGGCAGCAGGACTTTGTGGAAGAGCTGCGCAAGGCGACGGACGGAGCGGGCGCGGACGTCATCCTCGACATCGTCGGCGCGAAGTATCTCGACCGGAACGTGCAGGCGCTCGCCGTCAACGGCCGGCTTGCGGTGATCGGTCTCCAGGGCGGCGTCAAGGGGGAGTTGAATCTGTCGACGCTGCTGGGCAAGCGGGCCGCGGTGACGGCGACCTCGCTGCGGGGCCGCCCGCTGGGTGAGAAGGCGGCGATCATCGCGGCCGTACGTGAGCACGTCTGGCCGTTGATCGAGAACGGGCGGATCCGTCCCGTGGTCGACCGGCAGATCCCGCTCGCCGATGCGGCGGAAGGACACCGCGTGCTGGAGTCCGGCGGGAACGTCGGGAAGGTCCTGCTGGTCGCGGGCTGATCCCGCACCCTGCCACCTGCACACACGAGGCACCCCCCCGGCCACCTGCACACACGAGGCACCCCCCGGCCACCGGCACATCACGAGGCACCCCCCCGGCCCCGGCCCCGGGCCCGGGCGCGTACAAGCCGCGGCGGGCCGGTCCGGCGCTGGACATCAGCACCGGACCGGCCCGCCGGCCGGATTCCGTGTCGGCGGCTCCGCATCAGAGGTTCCTGATCAGAACCTCCGTGCCCGAACCTCCGTGCCCGAACCTCCGTGTCAGAGCTTCCGTGTCAGAGGTACGGGCCCGAGCGAAGCGCTCCGTGCGGCGGGTTTTCCTCGTCCTCGTGGGAGGCGCCCGGCGGAAGAGCACGGCGCATCTGTTCCAGCTGGGCGCGCGCCGCCATCTGCTGGGCGAACAGCGCCGTCTGGATACCGTGGAAAAGACCCTCGAGCCAGCCCACCAACTGGGCCTGTGCAATCCGCAGTTCGGCTTCGGAGGGGATCGCCTCGTCGGTGAACGGGAGCGAAAGGCGTTCCAGTTCCTCGACGAGCTCGGGCGCGAGCCCGTCCTCCAGCTCCTTGACCGAGCCGGCGTGGATCGCCTTGAGCCGTACGCGGCTCGCCTCGTCCAGAGGTGCCGCCCTGACCTCCTCCAGCAGCTGCTTGATCATGCTGCCGATACGCATGACCTTCGCCGGCTGTTCCACCATCTCGGTCAACGGGACCTCCCGCGACTCATCGTCTCCGCCACTGCCGCCGAGCGCCATTCCGTCCTGTCCCACGACAAGAACGTGGGGGCTCTCCTGCGACCGTTCATTCCTCGGCATCTCCATGCCGCCATTCTCTCGCACATGTGCGTCATCACACGGTGTGCCCCCGTACGAGAGTGATCCACCCTCGTACGGGGGCACAAAAGTGCAGGCAGTGCGATCAGGAGCCGGTCACGAGCTGATCAGGACGCGATCCGGGCCGATCATGTCGCCTCGCGACGGGACAGGGCGCCACGGGAGCGGGTCACCAGCGCCGCCAGCAGAGCCGCGCCCACGGGGACCGCGATCAGCAGCGCCGCCAGGGTCGCCCAGGGCACGAGGATCGGCACGTACGGAAGCGAGTCGGTGCCGGCGTAGCCCTGGTCGAGGGCCTCCTCGTACCACTTCACTTCCTGGCGCTTCTCGGTGAGGCGCAGTCCGATCGCCGGGAGCACTCCGGCCGCCGAACCGAGCACCACACCCATCGCGGCCACCACCCCGCACTGGAAGCCGCTGAGCGTCCTGCGCACCCGCGGCGGGGCGCCGACCGCGGCCAGCGTCTTCAGGTCGGCCTCGGCATCCGCCTGGGCGAGACCCGTGGCGATACCGGCCGCGCCGATGGTGATCAGGCCGGCGAAGACGGTCAGTGCCAGCAGAATGATGCTGTTCTCGCTGGTGTAGCCCTCCTCGACGTGCAGATTGACCTCGGAGCCGGTCTTGTCGAGCTCGGCGTCCAGCTGCTGGCGCTGCTCACTGCTCGGCATCTTGTCGGTGGAGTAGTAGGCACCGAACGGAACCGTCTGGACCCCTGCGGCCTTCGCGGCGGCGGGCGACATGATCATCGAGACGCCGTAGGACTTCTGCTTCTCGTCGGCCTGGTACGTGGCGAAGGACTTGACCTCGCCGGGGGCCTCCTTGCCCTTCTCCTGTGCCTCGTCGGCCGCCTTCGTGTCGGTGATCAGGCGGATGCCGATCTTGCCCTTGGTGTCCACATGGCGCTTGTCGAACGAGACGATCTGCCCCGCGGCGAGTGCCTTCTCGGCCGCCGGGTCGTCGATTCCGAGGACCCGCATCAGCTTGGCGTCGCCGACGAGGAGCCCGCTGTCGGTGTAGCTGACCTCGTTGCTGTTCAGGCAGCGCCAGTCCTTGGCGAGCTTGCGCCGCTCGGCCTTGCTGAACTTCTCCGACGGATCGTCGTTCGGGTGGGCCGGATCCGTGCGCCACAGCGGGCACTGGTTGGCGAGAGGCACGATCACCTCGTACCGTCCGCAGCCCTCCCCGCCGTCGTACATCGAGCAGCCGGCCTTGCCGACCGAGACCCGGTCCACGTCCGCACGGACATCGACGGGGAGCATCTTCTGGACCGAGGCGCGTACGGACGGGACGTCCCGGCCGCCGTCCTCGTCGATCATCACGGAGACCGCGCCGTGCGGCAGCCGTGCCTCGTAGTCGGCCTTGCTCTGGGCGTCCGTGCTCGCGGCGTACGTCGCCACCGCGACCGTGCCGGCGACGGCGGCCAGCACCGCGGCGACCGCGGGGGCCGTACGGCCCCGGTTGCGCACCGCGTCTCGCAGGGCCAGACGCGGGGACAGCGGCAGGATGCGTCCCGTGCGGCCGAACAGGCCGACCAGGGCGGGAGTCAGGGCGACGATGCCCAGTTCGGCGAGGGCGCTGCCGCCCGCCACGACGATGAACTGGTCGGTCATCGTCGATCCGTAGAGCGCGATGGCCGCGCCCAGGGTGACCGCCACGAGACCGATCACCGGCAGCACCCGGCTGCTCTTGCGGACACCGCGACGGCCGGTGAGCGATGCCAGCACCGACTGACGCGAGGAGGTGATGGCGGGCACCAGCGCGGCCATCACACCGGTGAACACCGCGAGCAGTCCGATGCCGAGGAGTTCCAGCGGCCGGATGTCGAAACTGCCGAAGCGTGCACCCATGTAGTTCTCGAGCACCGGGCGCAGCGCGAAGGTGAGCAGCAGTCCGAGGATCGTGCCGACAACGGCCGCGGCGATGCCGATGACCAGACCGCCGGAGAGGACGATGGCACGGATATGGCGGCGGTCACCGCCGTTGGCTCCCACCAGACCGAGCTGGCGGCGCGAGCGCCGGGCGCCGACGGCGAAGGCCGGGCCTGCCAGCAGGCAGATCTCCAGCATGGCCAGACCGACGACGGTTCCCGCGGCGGCGAGGGCGGCCGCCTTGGCGGCCGTGCTCTGCTCGAAGTTGCCCCAGCCGTCCTCCTGGAACAGCGGGACCTCGGAATCGGCCGGGGGGTCGAGGGCGACGGCACGGGACTCGACCTTCACGCCCTTGGCGTTGGCCGCCTTGACCATGTTCCACGTGAAACCACCCGAGACCTTCACCAGGTACGTGGTGGACGCCGACGAATTCGGCAGACCCGCCTTCTCGAGCGCCTTGTCCAGCGGCGTGAGCAGCGCCCCGGGGAGCGCGTTGATCTGATCGGTGTCGAGCGCGTCCGGGAGTTCGTAGGCGCCCACGATCGTGTACTCGCGGTCGAGGCCGCGGGCGGTGACCTTGGACCCCACCTTCAGGTCGCTGTTCTCCAGGAAGTGCGTGGTCGCCGCGACCTCGTCGTCCTTCTTCGGGAACCGGCCGTCGGTGACGGTCAGCATCCCCTTGACCAGGGGGTCGGACGCCTTGATCTCGCGGACCTCGGTGTTCAGCAGACCGTGGGCCGTCCGCAGCTTGGCCCGGCCGGTCGTGTCGGGCAGCGACGTGGCGCCCGCGGGCAGGGCCTTGCTGACGTCGCCCTTGCCCTCCGGGTAGGGCCGGTTGTCGAAGTTGCCCACCGGCATGTAGTTGTCGCCGTTGGGGGACTGCATGAGGGGCGACCCGCCCATGCCGGGGTCGTCCAGCCGCGCGTCGGCGGCACCGAGCTTGCGCTCCATGGTCTGCGCGGTGGAGAGCTCCGCGCTGCGCAGGGTGAGGTCCGCGGCGCTCACACCGAGGATGGGCAGGGCGATCATCGCGAGGACGAGGAAGCTGCGTCCCTTGTAGCGCCAGGCGTCACGGCGGGCGATACGGATCGCGGCCCGCCAGGAGTGGTATGAGCTGTTCACAGTTCGGCCGCCTGGCCCGAGAGCAGCGAGTCGGCCTGGCTGCGGATGGTCTGGTCGACCACGGCGCCGTCACGCAGGAAGACCACACGGTCCGCCCAGGCGGCGAAGCGGGGCTCGTGCGTGACGAGGATGCCGGCAGCGCCGGCGTCGCAGCGGGCGCGCAGCAGGGCGAGCACGGACTCGCCGGTCTCGGAGTCGAGGGCGCCGGTCGGCTCGTCGGCGAGGACCAGCCGGCGCTCGCCGACCAGGGCGCGGGCGATGGCGACGCGCTGCTGCTGGCCGCCTGACATCTCGTCGGGGAAGCGGTTGGCGAGATGTCCGAGGTCCATCTCCTCCAGGGCGGCGACGGCCTCGTTGCGGGCCTTGCGGGCGGACATGCCGTCCAGTTCGCGCGGCAGGGAGACGTTCTCGGCGGCGGTCAGCGCCGGGATGAGGTTGTAGTCCTGGAAGACGTAGCCGATGCTGCGGCGGCGCAGGGCGGCGAGCGTCTTGCGGTTGGCGGTGGTGATGTCGGTGTTCTCGACGATCACCCGTCCCGAGGTGGGGGTGTCGAGCCCGCCCGCGATGGTGAGCAGCGTGGACTTGCCGGAGCCGGACGGGCCCATGACGGCGACGAGTTCGCCCGGGAAGACGTCGAGGTTGATGCCGCGCAGGGCATGGACCTCGGTGGCGCCGCTTCCGTGGACACGGGTCAGCTCCTGCAGTTGCAGAACGGGCTGCTGTGACTGCTGTGACGCCTGTGGCTGCTGTGACATGCGATCGGACATGGGAGGGTCCCCCTTGGACGGACGGGTGAGCGGAAGACTGATGGGCGTGAGGCCCGGGGGGTCCGGAGCGGTGCTCGGACCGTGGGGTCCGGAGCGCTGGGCTCGGACCGTGGGATCGGGGCCCGGGAACTCCCGGGCCCCCGGGCGGAGTCGGCCCCGGCCTGGGGCCTGTCGCTAGGCCGTGGACTGCCCGGAGCGATCGGCCTGCGGGGACTGTGAGGCAGGTGCGGACTGCGTGGACTGCGCCTGCTGTCCGAGCAGCGAGGTGGCCGTCGGGCCTGAGGCTCCCCGCTCGGCCTGGGCGGAGAGCCTGATGAGCCGTACTTCGCAGTGGTCGAGCCAGCGCGCCTCGGCCTCCGTCTGGAAGATCAGCTGTTCCAGGACGAGCAGCCAGGCCACGTCGTCGCGCTCCTGCGACCCGCCGCCCTCGATGGCGGCCAGCGCCTGGGCCTTGAGCCGGGTGTAGTCCTGCATCGCCTTCACGGTGTGATGGCGCTGGGACTGGATGACGGCACGGATGTCGACGCCCGGAGCACCGATCGCCATGGCGAGCTTGATGGCCAGCTCGTCCCGCGGCGGGTTGCTCCGGTCCACCGGAGTCTCGAACCAGCTCGTGAGTTCGGCGTGCCCGGCCTCGGTGATGACGTACAGCGCGTGGCCGGCGTCATCCGCACCACTCTGGGCGACCATGCCGTCGCGTTCCAGGCGGTTGAGGGTCGTGTAGACCTGACCCACGTTCAGCGGCCAGGTGGAACCGGTGCGGGACTCGAACTCCGTGCGGAGCTGTGAGCCGTACCGCGGACCGTGTTCCAGGAGGGCGAGGAGCCCGTGACGGATGGACATACTCGGTATGTATACCGGGTATGCCGCCGCGCGCCAACCATCGGGAGGCGGAGCCGTCGCCTCCGTCGTAAGGAGGACAGGCGCCTCAGCGACGCCTCATCCGTACGGCCAGGAAGCCGATTCCGAGGCCCATGAGGGCCATCCCGATGCCGAGGGACAGCGGCGAGATCTGCCTCGCGACGGCCTCGGGGGCGGCCTGTTCCTGCTGTTGACGTGCGGCGGCGGGCGCGAACGGGGTCGGCGGAGGCGCCGGTTGTTCGGCGTCCTCCTCGTGCTCCTCCGTCCAGGGTTCCTCCTCCTCCGTGAGACGGGGCCGCGGCGGATGGTGGTGCTTGCGGGAGGGGGGCGCCGAAGCCGACGGAGAGGCGGAAACGGACGCGGAACGCGTGGCGGAGGCGGTGCCGGACGGGGTGTGCGCCGGCTTGGCGGAGCCGGAACCGGAAGCGGACGGCGTGCTCGGGCTCACGCTCACCGGGGGCAGCGGCCGCCCCGGGCGGGGCCGGCCCTCGCCGGCGGGCCTGCCCGCGAGGGAGGAGGACGCCGTGGGTTTGCCGGAGGGGGAGGCTTCGGGGGTCTCGGACTCGTCCGCGTGTGCCGGATGGGCGACCAGCAGCAACGAGGCGACCGCGATGGCGCACCGCGTGCGGAGCCTTGGAGTCACCGGGTGACCCCCTCCCGTGCCGAACCGCTGTGTTGATGGACTCAGCGTCACATGACGTACCAAGGACGGCATCTCGGGCACCGGCCGTCCGGGTCATCGGCCGCGGCAACACGAACGGCCCGGCACGCGTGGTGCGTACCGGGCCGTGTCGGAAGAGGAAGCGGAACAGAAGGCGAGGTCAGGGGGACTTGCCCGTGGAGATCGTCAGCTCGAACTCCTGGCTGCCCGGGAGGACAGCGGCGCCCTGGCTCGGGTACTGCTGGACCACAGCGTCCTTGGGCCACTGGGGGTTGTCCTCCGTCTTGACCGTCCACGTCCAGTCGGCGGCCCGCAGACAGTCCTTGACGGACAGCACGTCCTTGTAGCGGAGGTCGGGAACGACGACCTTCTTGGGGTCCTGGCCGTCCTCCGTCGCCGCGGAGCACTTGGTGGCCTCGATGGTCCGCGACCGGTCCGGCGGGAGCTCACCACCCTGCTGAGACGTGCTCGAACTCGGGTCCCCGCCCGTGTTGTCGTCCTTACCGTTGTCCTTCATCGAGATCGCCGCGATCAGACCGCCGATCGCCAGCAGCGCGACCGCGATCGCGCCGATGATCACCGGCATGTTCCGCTTGCCGCCGCTGCTGCCACCCGGGCCGGTCGTGGCCGTCTGCGGGGACATCATGTACGGAGGCGGCGTCGAGGCCAGGGGCCCCGCCGTCTGGTACGCCGGAGCGGGATTCTGCGGATAGCCGTACTGCGGAGCCGGGGTCGGGGCGGGCGCCGGGGTCGGCGGGCCGTACGGACTCGGCTGGTACGGCGTCTGCACGCTCTGCGGCGGCGGCGCCGACTGGTCGAGCGGCGGGAAGACGGCCGAGCCGACCCCCGAGCCGCTCGCGGCCGGGGCGCCACCGACGATCATCGGGGCGCCCGTCTGTCCGGCACCCATCACCCGTGCGCACTCGTCGCGCATCGCGGCCGCGCTCGGGAACCGCTCGTTCGGGTTCTTCTTCAGCGCACGGGCGACGAGGGCGTCCATCGCGGGAGTGACGGAGCGGTTGATCGAGGACGGAGCGACCGGCTCCTCCTGGACATGCGCGTACGCGATCGCCAGCGGCGAGTCCGCGTCGAACGGGAGCCGTCCCGTGAGCAGCTGGAAGAGCATGATGCCGACGGAGTACAGATCGGAACGGGCGTCCACGCCGCGTCCCAGCGCCTGCTCCGGCGACAGGTACTGCGGGGTGCCGACGACCATGCCGGTCTGCGTCATCGAGGTGACGCCCGACTGCATGGCGCGCGCGATGCCGAAGTCCATCACCTTGACGACGCCGCGCTTGGTCATCATCACGTTGCCGGGCTTGATGTCCCGGTGGACCAGGCCCATTTCGTGGCTGGTCTCCAGAGCGGCCAGCACATCGGCCGTCACCTTGAGCGCCTTCTCGGCCGGCATCGCTCCGTACTGCTGGACGTCCGCCTGAAGGACGGATCCGAGGGGCCGGCCCTCGACGTACTCCATGACGATGTACGGCATCAGCGAGCCGTCGAGCTCGTCCTCGCCGGTGTCGAAGACGGAGACGATGTTGGGGTGCGACAGCTTGGCGACGGCCTGGGCCTCGCGGCGGAAGCGCTCACGGAAGGACTGCTCGCGCCCGAGCTCGGTGTGCAGCGTCTTGATGGCGACCTGGCGGTCCAGCGCCGAGTCGTACGCCAGATAGACGGAGGCCATACCGCCCTCGCCGAGCAGGTCGCGGAGCTGATACCGGCCACCCGCCACGGACCCACCCGCATAGCGGCCCTGCGCGCCGTCCTGGCTCATGACTGTGCTTCCCCCTCGGCGCGAGCACCTGCCGGCCCGCGATTGCCCGCGTCGCCGCGTGATCCGTGATGCATTACGTGATCCCTATTACGGGGCAAGTCTGCCCGAGGGGTCCGACACGTCAAGCCGGGTGCCCGTTCCGTGACCGTACGCACAAGAAGAGTCTCGGACTCGTTACAGGAAAAGCATGGAATTTGCGCCGTCGGACCGGCAGCGGGTTTGATGGCCGGTCCATCTCGAGCAGGCGCGTCTCGCAGAGGCTGTAGCGTGAGGCGGCACAAGCACCCTGAGGACGACAGCGATTCCCGCACGCACCCCCACGCACGCGGACAGATACGACGGCGAGGAATGATGGCACCCGAACCCGAAGCAGGCGGCGGCGTGCCGGATGCGGCGGACTCCTGGGGCACCGGCGGGCTGGTCGGAGACGGCCGGTACCGGCTGACGCACCGCCTCGGCCGCGGCGGCATGGCCGAAGTCTACGCGGCGGAGGACGTACGGCTCGGTCGAACCGTCGCGGTGAAACTGCTGCGCGCCGACCTCGCCGAGGACCCTGTCTCCAAGGCCCGCTTCACCCGCGAGGCACAGTCGGTCGCGGGCCTCAACCACCATGCGATCGTGGCGGTCTACGACTCCGGCGAGGACGTCGTGGGCGGCCAGTCCGTGCCGTACATCGTCATGGAGCTGGTCGAGGGCCGCACGATCCGCGATCTGCTGCTGAACGCCGAGGCCCCGCCGCCCGAGCAGGCCCTCATCATCGTCTCCGGCGTCCTCGAAGCACTCGCGTACTCCCACCAGCACGGCATCGTGCACCGCGACATCAAGCCCGCGAACGTCATCATCACCAACTCGGGTGCGGTGAAGGTGATGGACTTCGGCATCGCGCGCGCTCTGCACGGGGCGTCGACGACGATGACGCAGACCGGCATGGTGATGGGCACGCCGCAGTACCTGTCCCCCGAGCAGGCGCTGGGCAAGGCCGTCGACCACCGGTCCGACCTCTACGCGACGGGCTGTCTGCTCTACGAACTCCTCGCGCTGCGGCCTCCCTTCACCGGTGAGACCCCGCTCTCGGTGGTCTACCAGCACGTCCAGGACATCCCGGCCCCGCCGTCCGAGGTGTCGGACGTGGTGCCGCCGGAGCTCGACGGCATGGTGATGCGCTCGCTCGCGAAGGACCCGGACGACCGGTTCCAGAGCGCGGAGGAGATGCGCGGCCTGGTGCAGTACTCGCTGCAGATGCTCCAGCAGCAGGGCAGCCACAACGGCAGCTGGAACACCGGGCCGGTCATGCTGAACGACGGCGGGCCGACGCCCGCCATGGGCACCACCGGGCCGACCGCCGTGCACCACCCCGTGCACGGTGACACCTCGCAGGGTCCGCTCCTGCCTCCGCCCAACCCCAACGACGGCGCGTACGACGGTCATCGGCCGGGCGGCCGCAAGGGCCGCAGCAAGGCATGGCTGCTGGCCGTGCTCGCGGTGGTCGCCATCGCGGCCGGCATCGCCTTCGCGCTGAACAAGGCGGGCGACACGGGCGGCACCCCCTCCGACAAGACGTCGGTCTCCGAGACGCCCACGACGCCGGACGAGACGCCGACGCCGACCGAGGAGGAGACCCAGCCGACGGAGGAGCCGGACGACAGCACCGGCGGCAACCAGGAGCCGACGAAGGAGCCGACGTACACCCGGCCGGTCACGCCGAGCGATCCGCAGACGACGGCGGGCCCCACCGACCAGCCGACGGAGCCCACGGACCAGCCGACGGAGCCCACGGATCCGCCGACCGAGCCGACGGACCCGCCCACGGATCCGCCGACGGGCGGCACCAACGAGGGTGCCAACGGTGATCCGGGCGACCCGGGCGGCACCGAGGGCTGACGTCGGGCCGGGTGCCCCAGGGCTCCCGGACTCGGCGCCGAGGCCGGGCTCTAGGCCGTGAAAGCGTCCCGGACCGCCTCGTACTCGCTCGTCCACCAGACCGCCAGGGCCGACACCGCGGGAAACTGCGGGTCGGCCCTTCGGTCGTTCAGCTGGTAGCGCCAGCGCAGTATCCAGAAGTCGTTGAGCCGCTCCCACCACACGCGGTGCACCGCCGCCGCGAGCTCCGCCGCGTCCGCGCCGGCGGCCCGGCGGTAGGCACGCGCGTACGCGCGCACCTTCGGCAGCTCCAGTTCGCCGGCCGGCTGGACGAAGAAGATCGCCGCCGCCCGTACGGCCTCCTCGGCGCGCGGCTGCACGCCCAGCCGGTCCCAGTCGACGATCGCCGCGGGCTCCGCGCCCCGGTAGAGCAGGTTCAGCGGGTGGAAGTCGCCGTGCACCCAGCCGCCCGCGGAGCCCGGCGGCGGTCTGTGCGCGGCATGGCGCTCCAGCAGCGCGCGGCGCTCCACGAGCCGGTGCTCGGCGAGGGCGTCGAAGGCGTCGTGGGGCCGGGCGGCCCGAGCCAAGGACAGCAGTTCGTCGATGAGCGTGAAGGTCTCCTCGGGGTCGGCGCTCTCGTACTCGCCGCGTTCTGTGTGGTCGACCTCCATGACCTGGTCGAGACAGGTGTGGACAAGTCCCAGGAGCGAGCCGAGCCGCCGGGACTGGGCCGTCGTGAGGTGGGCGCCGTCGCGGTGGCGGCCGTCGACCCAGGGGTGCAGGGCGTAACAGCAGCCGCCGATCACCGCGACCGTGCCGCCCTCGGTGTCCTCGACGGGCGGGGCGACCGGGACGCCGAGCGCCTGGAGACGCTTGGTCGCCCGGTGCTGGCGGGCGATGGCCTCGTGGTCGCCGTCGAGGTGGTGCTTGAGGAAGTAGGCACCGCGGGTGGTGGACAGGCGGTAGCCGCGGTTGAGGAGGCCCAGGGTGACCGGCTCGCAGGACAGTGGTTCGCCCGGATCCTCGTAGCGGCGCAGAAGCGGACCGAGGGGTGGGGCGGTTGCAGATGAGCGCGGCACCCGCCAGATGTTAGATCACGCAGCGTGTCGGGTGGGACGCTCTTCGAGATAGTCCATCGTGTGCACGGTCACGAACCGGGGTTCGATCCGCAGATAGACAGGATCGAACGCCTCGCCGTTCATGTGGTGCGGCTGCTCCCCGAAGAGCCGCAGCATCTCCTCGGACGGCTGGACCACCTCCGCCGTACCGCTGAACTGCACCGACCAGCGGACCGCCGCCCCGGAGTTGAGGTTGTCCGCGCCGTAGGCCACCACGCTGCCGCTGCACGCGCTGTGGTAGCCGAAACCGCGGTGTATCCGCAGGAAGACGCTGCCGTCCAGCACGATGTGCCGGGCCGGCGCGACGAACGGCATGGCCCGCATGCTCGTCGCCAGTCGGCCGTACGGCACGCGGCCGAGCAGTTCGACCCCGCGGGCTTCCTCGGTGGACATGACTCCACTCTCCGTGACGGACGCCCTGCCCGAAAGGGCCCGCTGCCCTCGGCCCGCAGGGACGAAGGTCCCGGTGGCGAGGGCCGGAACGGGTCAGCCCGGACGGGTGAGGCGGGGCGTCAGCGGTACTCGCGCTCCGCCTGTATCCGGGCCACGTAGGCGGCGGCCTGCGAACGCCGCTCCATGCCCAGTTTCGACAGCAGGCTCGAGACGTAGTTCTTGATGGTCTTCTCGGCGAGGTGCAGCCGCTCGCCGATGACCCGGTTGGTCAGTCCCTCGCCGATCAGGTCCAGGATCCTGCGCTCCTGCTCGGTCAGGGCCGCCAGCTTCTCGTCGCTCTTCGGGCTGTTGCCGCCCCGCAGCCGCTCCAGCACCCGGGCGGTCGCCACGGGGTCGAGCAGCGACCGGCCGGCCGCCACGTCCCGCACCGCCGTCAACAGCTCGTTGCCGCGGATCGCCTTCAGAACGTAACCCGACGCGCCGGCCATGATCGCGTCGAAAAGTGCCTCGTCGTCGGAGAACGAGGTGAGCATCAGGCATTTGATGTGCTCATTTGCGGAACGGACCTCGCGGCAGACCTCGACACCGCTGCCGTCGGGCAGCCGTACATCGAGAACGGCGACATCAGGGCTGGTCGCAGGGATTCTGACCAGGGCGTCTGCCGCCGTGCCCGCCTCTCCGACGACCTCGATGTCCTCCTCGCCGGAGAGCAGTTCGTGGACTCCGCGGCGCACAACCTCATGATCGTCGAGAAGAAATACGGTGATTTTTCCGTCTTCGGGCACGAAAGCAGTCTCACACATCTACTCTTCCCGTGCCCGGGGTGCCCGGGATAACGTGCCCGTGTTCCGGCGGCCTGCAAGGCTGTGACCAGTGGTTGTTCCCGTATTTCTCGATTTACTTGGATATCCAAGCAAAATCGCAGGTCAAATGGGGTTTCGCAGTAATGCGGCCCACTGGGTAACGTGCCTTTGGCAGGGCGCTCGCCGGGGCACCTGTCACGCCTGTTCCCGGCTGCGTCGCACCCACCCCGTGCACGGGTACTGGAATCAGGCGAGCCGCACTGGTTTACCCGGCGAACCCGGGGGCCGGACCGACGGAGGAGCACGCACGTGACCGTGGAGAGCACTGCCGCGCGCAAACCGCGACGCAGCAGCAAGCGCGTCAGCGCCGCGAAGAAGCCAGAGGGCTCGGAGCCCCAGCTCGTACAGCTGCTGACGCCCGAGGGCGAGCGGATCGAGCACCCCGAGTACAGCATCGATCTGACGCCCGAGGAGCTGCGCGGCCTGTACCGCGACATGGTTCTCACGCGCCGCTTCGACGCCGAGGCCACCTCCCTGCAGAGGCAGGGAGAGCTCGGGCTGTGGGCATCCCTGCTGGGCCAGGAGGCCGCACAGATCGGATCGGGCCGCGCGCTGCGCGACGACGACTACGTCTTCCCGACCTACCGCGAGCACGGCGTCGCCTGGTGCCGCGGTGTCGACCCCACCAATCTGCTCGGCATGTTCCGCGGTGTGAACCACGGCGGCTGGGACCCGAACACCAACAACTTCCACCTGTACACGATCGTCATCGGCTCGCAGACGCTGCACGCCACCGGCTACGCGATGGGCGTGGCCAAGGACGGTGCCGACTCGGCCGTGATCGCGTACTTCGGTGACGGCGCGTCCAGCCAGGGCGACGTCGCGGAATCGTTCACCTTCTCCGCGGTCTACAACGCTCCCGTGGTGTTCTTCTGCCAGAACAACCAGTGGGCCATCTCCGAGCCGACCGAGAAGCAGACCCGGGTGCCGCTCTACCAGCGCGCCCAGGGCTTCGGCTTCCCCGGCATCCGGGTCGACGGCAACGACGTGCTCGCCTGCCTGGCCGTGACCCGGTCCGCGCTGGAGCGCGCCCGCCGCGGCGAGGGCCCGACGCTGGTCGAGGCGTTCACCTACCGCATGGGCGCGCACACCACCTCGGACGACCCGACGAAGTACCGGGCCGACGAGGAGCGCCAGGCGTGGGAGGCGAAGGACCCGATCCTGCGGCTCCGTACGTACCTGGAGAACGCGGTTCTCGAAAAGGACGAGGCCGAAGCGTTCTTCACCTCCCTGGAGGAGGAGAGCGAGACGCTCGGCAAGCGGGTCCGTGAGGCGGTGCGGGCCATGCCCGACCCGGACGACCTGGCGATCTTCGAGAATGTCTACGCAGACGGGCACGCCCTCGTCGACGAGGAGCGCGCTCAGTTCCTCGCGTACCAGGCGTCCTTCGCCGAGGAGGGCAACTGATCATGGCCGCCACGAAACTTCCCCTCGCCAAAGCGATCAACGAATCGCTGCGCAAGGCCCTGGAGACCGACCCCAAGGTCCTGATCATGGGTGAGGACGTCGGCAAGCTCGGCGGCGTCTTCCGGGTCACCGACGGACTCCAGAAGGACTTCGGCGAGGAGCGGGTCATCGACACCCCGCTCGCCGAGTCCGGCATCGTCGGCACGGCGATCGGTCTCGCACTGCGGGGCTACCGTCCCGTCGTGGAGATCCAGTTCGACGGCTTCGTCTTCCCGGCGTACGACCAGATCGTCACGCAGCTCGCGAAGATGCACGCCCGCGCGCTCGGCAAGATCAAGATGCCGGTCGTCATCCGCATTCCGTACGGCGGCGGCATCGGCGCGGTCGAGCACCACTCCGAGTCCCCCGAGGCGCTCTTCGCCCATGTGGCGGGCCTCAAGGTGATCTCGCCGTCGAACTCCTCCGACGCCTACTGGATGATGCAGCAGGCCATCCAGAGCGACGACCCGGTCATCTTCTTCGAGCCCAAGCGCCGCTACTGGGACAAGAGCGAGGTCGACACCGAGGCGATCCCCGGACCCCTCCACACCGCCCGCGTCCTGCGGACCGGCACCGACCTCACGCTGGCCGCGTACGGCCCGATGGTGAAGGTCTGCGTCGAGGCCGCGGCCGCCGCGGAGGAGGAGGGCAAGTCCATCGAGGTCCTGGACCTGCGATCGATGTCGCCCATCGACTTCGACACCATCCAGACGTCGGTCGAGAAGACCCGCCGGCTGGTCGTGGTGCACGAGGCCCCCGTCTTCTACGGCTCCGGCGCGGAGATCGCCGCTCGCATCACCGAGCGGTGCTTCTACCACCTGGAGGCTCCGGTGCTCAGGGTCGGCGGGTTCCATGCGCCGTATCCGCCGGCGCGGCTCGAGGAGGAGTACCTTCCGGGTCTTGACCGGGTGCTGGACGCCGTCGACCGCTCGCTCGCGTACTGAGGAGTGCCGTGACCATGACTCAAGACACTTCGCTTCGCTTCCGCGAGTTCAAGATGCCCGACGTGGGCGAGGGACTCACCGAGGCGGAGATCCTCAAGTGGTACGTGCAGCCCGGTGACACGGTGACCGACGGCCAGGTGGTGTGCGAGGTCGAGACGGCGAAGGCGGCCGTCGAGCTGCCCATCCCGTACGACGGCATCGTGCACGCCCTGCGTTTCGAGGAGGGCACGACGGTCGACGTCGGCACCTCGATCATCACGATCGACGTGGCGCCCGGCGGCGGTGACGCGGCCCCGGACGACCAGCCCGAGGCACAGACCAAGGCCGCGCCGGTCGCGCCCGCCGCCGAGGAGGAGGAGGCTCCCAAGGGACGCCAGCCGGTCCTCGTCGGCTACGGCGTCGCCGAGACCTCCTCCAAGCGCCGCCCGCGCAAGCCCGGTGCGGGGCAGGGCGTACCGGCCCAGCCCGCCGCCGAGGGCGCGGGCTCGCACCAGCCGCAGGCCGCGGCTCCGCAGAGCCCGGCCGCCGCGATCCAGGCCGAGATGAACGGGCACGGCGGCACCGCCGCACTGCCCCGTCCGCTGGCCAAGCCCCCGGTCCGCAAGCTCGCCAAGGACCTGGGCATCGACCTGGCGACGGTCACCCCGACCGGACCGGACGGCATCATCACCCGGGAGGACGTCCACGCGGCGGCCGCCCCGGCGGCTGCGCCCGCGCAGGCTCCGGCTCCGGCCCCCGAGCCCGTGGCCGCCGCCGCGGTGCCCGCGCCGGTCGTGGCGGGCACGCGCGAGACGCGTATCCCGATCAAGGGGGTGCGCAAGGCCACCGCGGCCGCGATGGTCGGCAGCGCGTTCACGGCGCCGCACGTCACGGAGTTCATCACGCTCGACGTGACGCGGACCATGAAGCTCGTCGACGAACTCAAGGCCGACAAGGACATGGCCGGGCTGCGGGTCAACCCGCTGCTGCTGATCGCCAGGGCACTGCTCGTCGCGATCAAGCGCAACCCCGGGGTCAACGCCGCCTGGGACGAGGCCGGCCAGGAGATCGTCCAGAAGCACTACGTGAACCTGGGCATCGCGGCGGCCACCCCGCGCGGACTGATCGTGCCGAACATCAAGGACGCGCACGACAAGACCCTGCCCGAACTGGCGCAGGCGCTCGGTGAGCTGGTCGGCACCGCCCGCGAGGGGAAGACCACCCCGGCGGCGATGCAGGGCGGCACGGTGACCATCACCAACGTCGGCGTCTTCGGCGTCGACACCGGCACGCCGATCCTCAACCCCGGCGAGTCCGCGATCCTCGCGGTCGGTGCGATCAAGCTCCAGCCGTGGGTCCACAAGGGCAAGGTCAAGCCCCGTCAGGTCACCACGCTCGCGCTCTCCTTCGACCACCGTCTGGTCGACGGCGAGCTGGGCTCCAAGGTGCTCGCGGATGTCGCGGCGGTCCTGGAGAACCCGAAGCGGCTGATCACCTGGGCCTGACCGGCCCGGACCGGCTCTGGCCGGTGCTGAACGACGAGGTCCCGTGACGCCGAGCGTCACGGGACCTCGTTCGGTTCACCGGTGGGTTCGGTGGATCAGTCGCGCTGTGCGCCGGCCGGGAGCGAGCGCACCTTCATCGTCTTGGCGGTGCTGGAGCCGAAGCCGAAGTCCAGCAGCTTCGCCGCGTCCTTGGTGCGCTCGGCGACGCTGGAGCTGCCGAGGACCACGCCGACGTACGTCTTGGTGCCGCGGGTGGCGGCGAAGACGAGGCAGGGGCCGGCAGCCGTGCCGGTGCCGGTCTTCACGCCGATGGCGCCGCTGTACGAGCCGAGCAGGGTGTTCGTGTTGTACCAGGTGTACGTGCGGGTGCCGCCGGTGCTCGTCGTCGCGGTGGTCTTGTACGACGTCGCCTTGACCACGTCACGGAAGACGGAGCTGCTCACCGCGTGGCGGGCGAGCTTCGCCAGGTCCCACGGGGTGGTGTAGTTGTTGCCCTTGGCCGAGATGCCGTCGAACGAGTCGAACTTGGTGTTCACCAGACCCAGTTGCTTGGCCTTGGCGTTCATCTTGCCGATGAACGAGGCGGTGCGGGCGGCGGTCGTCGTCCCCGTGCCGTAGGTGTCGGCGAGGGCGTACGCGGCGTCGCAGCCGGACGGCAGCATCATGGCGGAGAGCAGCTGACGGACCGTCAGCTTGTCGCCGGTGCGCAGGTCCGCGGTGCTCGCGCCCTGCTTGACAACGTAGTCGCGGTACGCCTGCTTGACGGTGACCTTCTTGTTGAGGTCCACGCCCTTGATCGTGAGAACCGTGATGGCGGTCACGAGCTTCGTGGTGCTCGCCATCTGACGGCGGGTGTTGTTGGCCTTGCCGTAGATCGGCTTGGCGTCGAGCTGGTCCAGCAGGAAACCGCCCTTGGCGGTGATGGACGGGATCGGCTGCGCGGCTTGCGCGGGTGCGGCCAGGGGTGAAGCCGTCAGCAGCAGACCGCTCGCGAGAGCGAGCGTGGCTGCTCTGCGCAGGCCCTTGTGGCTCGATATCACAGAAAACGCTCCGAGTTCGCAAATGCGTCTGAACAAGTCCGAAGGGGACACGGCGAAAAGAGGGTCCCGTTACGAGACTCGTGACCGGGCCCGATGGATGTAGTCGTGTGTGCATCTTGTCGGACTTTTTTGGCTGTGCTCGCGAGTGGTCGCCTGTCCCGGCCGTCCGTCCTGCATCGTGGACATGGCTTTCTGATGCACCTGTCTTGTATCTAAGCTGTGCGCATGCCTGCCGCAGCCCCCGCCGCCGACCGTGTCTACACCCACGTCAAGCAGGCAGTCCTCGACCGCCGCTACGAGGGCGGGACCCTTCTCACCGAGGGCGAACTGGCCGACGCCGTAGGGGTGTCCCGCACGCCCGTCCGTGAGGCCCTCCTCAAGCTGGAGGTCGAAGGGCTGATCAAGCTCTATCCGAAGAAGGGCGCGCTCGTCCTCGCCGTCTCCGCGCAGGAGATCGCCGACGTCGTGGAGACCCGGCTGCTCGTCGAGGAGCATGCCGCCCGTAAGGCAGTGCCCGCCCCGCCGCAGCTGCTCGCCCGTCTCGAAGAGCTCCTGGAGCAGCAGAAACGGCAGGTCCAGGAGGGCGACTTGGCGGCGGTGGCGGTCACCGACCGGTGCTTCCACGCCGAGATCGTCCGCAGCGGCGGCAACGAGATCCTGTCCCGCCTCTACGACCAACTCCGCGACCGGCAGTTGCGGATGGGCGTCGCCGTGATGCACGCCCACCCCGACAGGATCACCAAGAACGTCGCCGAGCACAGCGAGATCCTGGAAGCCCTGCGCGCCGGCGACCCGGACCGGGCCGCGGCCCTCGTCCACCGGCACGTCGGCTGGTTCAGCAACCTGGCGCGGGGCGAGGTCCGATGACGACCCACGCCGCGCTGCCGGGAGATCCTCCGGGCGGCCGCCGGGCCGCCGCCGTCTGGGGCATCGGCGTCGCCGTCTACTTCGTCGCCGTCATCTTCCGGACCTCCCTCGGTGTCGCCGGCCTCGACGCCGCCGACCGCTTCGACGTCAACGCCTCGGCGCTGTCCACCTTCTCCATACTCCAGCTGCTGGTCTACGCCGGCATGCAGATACCCGTCGGCCTGATGGTCGACCGGCTCGGCACCAAGAAGGTCCTGACCCTCGGCGTCGTGCTGTTCACCGTCGGACAACTGGGCTTCGCGCTGGCCCCCTCGTACGGCACGGCGCTCGCCGCCCGCGCTCTGCTCGGCTGCGGCGACGCGATGACCTTCATCAGCGTGCTGCGGCTCGGCAGCCGCTGGTTCCCCGCCCGGCGCGGGCCCCTCATCGGACAGGTCGCCGCCCTCTTCGGGATGGCCGGCAACCTCGTCTCCACCCTCGTCATCGCCCGCATGCTGCACGGCATGGGCTGGACGGCCACCTTCGCGGGCAGCGCCGGGGCCGGCGTGCTGGTCCTCGTGCTGATGCTGGTCTTCCTCAAGGACCACCCCGAGGGCCACGAACCCCCGCCTGCGCAGCACGCGGGAGCCGCGTTCGTCCGCAAACAGATCGCCCTGTCCTGGCGCGAGCCCGGCACCCGGCTCGGTATGTGGGTGCACTTCACCACCCAGTTCCCCGCCATGGTGTTCCTGCTGCTGTGGGGGATGCCCTTCCTGGTCGAGGCCCAGGGGCTGTCCCGGGAGACGGCCGGCTCGCTGCTCACCCTGGTCGTGCTCTCCAACATGATGGTGGGCCTGGTCTACGGGCAGATCATCGCCCGCCACCACGCGGCGCGTGCGCCGCTCGCGCTCGGCACGGTCGGCGCGACCGCGCTTCTGTGGGCCACAACGCTCGTCCACCCCGGCGAACACGCCCCGATGTGGCTGCTGATCACGCTGTGCACCGTGCTCGGCGCCTGCGGGCCCGCGTCGATGATCGGCTTCGACTTCGCCCGGCCGGCCAACCCGCCGCAGCGGCAGGGCACGGCGTCCGGGATCGTCAACATGGGCGGCTTCGTGGCGTCGATGACGACACTGCTCGCCGTGGGCGTGCTGCTGGACGCGACGGGCGACAACTACCGGATCGCGTTCTCCTCCGTGTTCGTGCTGGAGGCGCTGGGGATCACTCAGATCCTTCGCCTGCGGGCGCGTACAGCGCGCCGGGAACGGGAGCGGCTGGTGGCGAGCAGGGTGGAGGCGGTGCACGTCCCGGCGTAGGGACCGCACCGGCCCGCACTGTCCGGACCACACCGTAATGCCGCTGACCGAACTGCCTCGAACCGCACCGGACCGCACTGCCCCGGATCGCGCGCCCGGGCGGACCGGCGCGGTGGCCGGCAGGGTCCCAGGCGTTCCTCGACCTCGACCTCGACCTCGGCCGCGCCGCGCGAGCGTCAGGGCGTGACCGCGAACTCCCGCAGGATCGCAGTGGCCAGGTCCTGGTCGCCGTCCACCTTCACCCGGTCCACCGCCGCCGTCGCCCGCATGCGGCCGCACGCCAGCCGGTGGTACGTCTCCCAGTCCATCGCCAGGGTCACGACGGGCCCCAACGAGGGTGCGCCGTCGACCGTTCCGCGTCCGTCCGCGTCCACCCGGACCGTACGCAAGAACTCCACCGGACCGTGCACATCAAAGACAACCGCCGAATTCGGCGGCGCGCCCGCGTCCTTGGCGACAACCTTGGGGAGCGCCTCCAGCAGGCAGTCCCGGGTGATGTAGGCACCGGGGGAGTCCTCGTTGCCCGGCCGGCCGATGGCGACCCGCAGATCCTGTTCGTGCACCCAGAGATCGAACGCGCGCATCCGCATGGCGAGTTCGAGGCTCTGCTCGGCGCCCAGCGGCGCGCGGACCACGGCGTCGGGACCGCGGGTCTCGTTGCGCAGCTGGCGGGCGCGCCGGATCATCGTGTACTCGAGCTCGGAGGTCATCTCCGGGGCCGTGTGGTGCCGCCGCACATCGACCTGCATCTCCATGTAGCGCGCGAAGTCGCTCTGCACGTGGTAGAGATCACGCGGCAGCGTGTGGATCGGCCGGGGATCGCCGAGCATCTCGCACTCCATGCCGATGACGTGCGAGACCAGGTCACGCACCGACCAGGCGGGGCACGGCGTCGGACGGTTCCACTCACCCTCGACGAGCGGCTGCACCAGCTCGGCTATCGATTCAAGGGAGTGGGTCGAGGCGTCGGCGTAGGTCTGGAGGCTGGGATGGACGGTCACGGGACCCCTCGGCGGTTCTGCGGTACGCGGGCTGGGCTGCTGCTGACTGCTGGGCTGCGTGGGAGGCTCGGCAGTTAAGTTACGCTGCCGAGCGTCACCCCGGCAGTGCTTTCGTGTGACGATCGTAGGCCCGCCCCGAGGGCTCGAATGCCAGGACGGTGGTAGTGTGCGCGCCTCCCTCATCCAGATCGCAGCAGACCCGGACGAAACGGTCAATTCCCGTAGACAGCGTGCGGCTTCACTCGTTCGTGAGCAGCGCGGAGCGGATCTGGTGGTCCTGCCCGAGTTGTGGCCGGTCGGAGCGTTCGCGTACCAGTCGTTCGAGGACGAGGCCGAGACGTCGGCCGGGCCGACGTACGAGGTGATGGCCGAAGCCGCGAGGGATGCGGGTGTCTGGCTGCACGCGGGTTCGATCGTCGAACGCGACCCCGACGGCACGCTCTACAACACCTCCCTCGTCATCTCCCCCACGGGCGACCTCGCCGGCACCTACCGCAAGATCCACCGCTTCGGCTTCGACAAGGGCGAGGCGGTGATGATGGGCGCGGGCGCGGACCTGGCGACGGTCGCGCTGCCCGAACTGACCATCGGCCTCGCGACCTGTTACGACCTGCGCTTC
This sequence comes from Streptomyces sp. CA-251247, assembly GCF_050952975.1. Lineage (NCBI taxonomy): Bacteria > Bacillati > Actinomycetota > Actinomycetes > Kitasatosporales > Streptomycetaceae > Streptomyces > Streptomyces sp. CA-251247. Next base: position 4,216,344 of record NZ_CP191861.1, read on the forward strand.
CCCGAGCTCTTCCGGGGCCTGGTCGACGCGGGAGCCGGTCTGTTCGTCGTTCCCGCGGGCTGGCCCGCCCGCCGCCGCGGCCACTGGACCCTGCTGGCCCGCGCCCGCGCGGTCGAGAACCAGGCGTACGTCCTCGCCTGCGGTACCGCGGGCACCCATGCGGACGTCGAGCAGGCGGGGCACAGCATCGTGGTCGACCCGTGGGGCGAGGTGCTCGCCGAGGCGGGACCGGACGAGGAGATCCTGACCGTCGACCTCGACACCGCGAAGGTGGAGGCGACGCGGGAACAGTTCCCGGTGCTGAAGGACCGGCGCCTGGGAGTGGTGGCGCCCGACCTCCTGCGCTGACCCGCCGGCTGCCGAACACCATCACGTGCGACGACCGCCCACCGGTGGTCCCGCCCCCGGCCCCGTCACCCTGCGGACCGGCCGGCCTGCCCCGCACCGGAACCCTCGGGTGCGGGGCACGGCCGCTCAGTCCTCCTCGCGCTCCTTCTCCGCCATCCGGATCACACACACGGCCACGGCGATCATCAGCGCGGCGTCCGCGTCCTCCCGGACCACGTTGACGGCGTACGTCTCCCGCAGGTGGAACCACTGCCGCGAGATGTGCGCGAGCAGCTCACCCTCGTACTCGACGACGAACTCCCGGTCGAGGATGCGCCCGCTGACATCGAGCTCGGTGCCCTCGGCGAGGGTGACGCGGTAGTGATTGCGCAGCAGCGACAGCCGCTTCCTGCGGATGGTGGCGAGGGTGCTGTCGTCGCGCTCGATGGTCATGGTGTCCCGCAGGCTGATCAGCTTCTTGCGGAGCGTGACCAGGATCATGCCGTTCGGGTCCTTGAGCTCCAGGGTGTCCCGGAGGCGCAGCGCCTTGCCGTCGACGAGGAAGGCGTGGCGGCCCTGCTCGTCCTCGATCCAGTAGTCGTCGCCGATCGCGAGGATTTTGTCGCGCACGAGATATTTCATGCGGAATGCGTACCCCCGGCGGTGACGGTGGATGGGGGTACGGCCGCACGTGCACGCGTTCGGGCGTCCGTGCCCGCTCTGTCGGTCGCGAGGCTGCCGCCCGCCCCTGCCGCGGGCCCGCAATCCGGCATTCACACCCGGGTGGCAAGCTTGAACCATGAACGATGCCGCCCCGGCGCCCACCCCCGCGCCCCGCAAGCGTGCCCGTGTCCGTGCCCCTGAACTGGTCGGCAAGGGCGGCTGGCTCAACACCGGTGACAAGCAGTACGCGCTCGCGGACCTCCGCGGAAAGATTGTTCTGCTCGATTTTTGGACGTTTTGCTGCATTAACTGCCTGCATGTCCTCGACGAACTCCGCGATCTCGAGGAGAAGCACCGCGACACCGTCGTGATCATCGGCGTCCACTCGCCCAAGTTCGTGCACGAGGCCGAGCACCAGGCCGTCGTCGACGCCGTCGAGCGGTACCAGGTGCACCACCCCGTCCTGGACGATCCCGAACTCGCCACCTGGAAGCAGTACGCCGTCCGCGCCTGGCCCACGCTCGTCGTGATCGACCCCGAGGGGTACGTCGTCGCGCAGCACGCCGGTGAGGGACATGCGCACGCCATCGCCAGGCTCGTCGAGGAGCTGGAGGCCGAGCACGAGGCCAAGGGGACGCTGCGGCGCGGGGACGGGCCCTATGTGGCGCCCGAGCCCGTCGCCACCGATCTGCGTTTTCCCGGCAAGGCCGTGCTGCTGCCGTCCGGGAATCTCCTCGTGTCCGACTCCACCCGCCATCAACTCGTCGAGCTGGAGCCCGACGGTGAGAGCGTCGTGCGGCGGATCGGGGACGGGATCCTCAACGAGCCGCAGGGGCTCGCGCTGCTGCCCGACGGGCGGGTCGCCGTCGCCGACACCGTGAACCACACCGTCCGTGCGTACGACCCGGAGAGCGGCGCGTTCGAGACGCTCGCCGGGACCGGCCGGCAGTGGTGGCAGGGCTCGCCCACCAGCGGTCCCGCGCTCGATGTGGCGCTGTCCTCGCCGTGGGACGTGGCCTGGTGGGGCGGGAAGCTGTGGATCGCCATGGCGGGCGTCCACCAGCTGTGGACGTACGACCCGGAGACCGGGACCGTCGAGGCGGCGGCGGGCACCACCAACGAAGGACTCGTCGACGGGCCCGCCGCCGAGGCCTGGTTCGCGCAGCCGTCCGGGCTCGCCGCCACCGAGGAGCGGCTGTGGATCGCCGACTCGGAGACGTCCGCCCTGCGCTGGATCGACCCGGATCTCGTGGTGCACACGGCGGTCGGCACGGGGCTGTTCGACTTCGGGCACCGGGACGGGCCGGCGGACCAGGCTCTGCTCCAGCACCCGTTGGGGGTCACCGCCCTGCCGGACGGGTCGGTCGCCGTGAGCGACACGTACAACCACGCGCTGCGCCGCTACGACCCGGTGAGCGGCGAGGTCAGCACGCTGGCCACGGATCTGCGGGAGCCTTCCGGGGCCGTTCTCGTCGGTGACGACATCGTCGTGGTGGAGTCGGCCCGGCACCGGCTGACCCGGCTGCGGCTGCCGGACGAGGCGGTACGGGTCGAGGCCGTCGCGCACCGTACGCAGCGTGCGGCGACCGAGGTGGCCGGTGGCAGGCTGCAACTGGATGTGGTCTTCCAGGCCCCGGCCGGCCAGAAGCTCGACACCCGGTACGGGCCCTCCACCCGGCTGCTCGTCTCCTCGACGCCGCCCGAGCTGCTGGTGGCCGGCGAGGGTGCCGGCACCGACCTCGCGCGGGAGCTGGAGATCGATCCGGCCGTGGGCGAGGGGGTGCTGCACATCTCGGCGATGGCGGCGTCCTGTGACGACGATCCCGAGAACGAGTACCCCGCCTGCCATGTGCATCAGCAGGACTGGGGCGTCCCGGTGATGGTGACGGCGGACGGGGTGGCCCGGCTGCCGCTGGTTCTGGCGGGCATGGACGAGGGCCGCTGAACCGTCGGGCCGCGGTGGAGTCAGCGGAACAGGCCCTGCCGTGAGGCAGGCCGGCCGGCCGCGCCGTCCAGGCAGCCCGCCACCCACAGGCCCGGGTCGTACGACGCCTTGCGCCCGCCCCAGCCCTCGGTGTGCAGCCGTGCGCACCCGCCGGCCAGGAGGTCCTTCACCTCCTGGCCGGTGCGGTCGTACTGCCGGACGCGGTTGCCCTGGAGGAAGCCGGATTCGTACGCCACGTCCTCGGCCCACGGCGGCCGGTCGTGGTGCCGGTCGACGAGCACCCAGGCGCCGGTGGCGAGGACGGCCGCCGCCGAGGCGAGCGCGAGCAGCAACGTGCGGCGCGAGGGGCCGGTGTGGTGGACGGCGACCGTGTCATGACCGAGCAGAACCATGGGCACCACGGTGCCGTCCGGGGCCTTTCCCGGATGTTTCGTGATCGCCGAACGTGCCGCCGGGGCGCGGGAGTTCAGCCCTCCAGGAACGACGCGATCGCGTTCGCGAGCAGATAGGGGTCGTCGGCGCCGCACAGTTCCCGCGCGCTGTGCATGGACAGGATCGCCACACCGACGTCGACGGTCTGGATGCCGTGCCGGGCCGCCGTGATGGGGCCGATCGTGGTGCCGCACGGCATCGCGTTGTTCGACACGAACGTCTGCCACGGCACGCCCGCCTTCTCGCAGGCCGCGGCGAACACCGCGCGGCCGCTGCCGTCGGTGGCGTAGCGCTGGTTCACGTTGACCTTGAGGATGGGGCCGCCGCCCGCGCGCGGGTGGTGCGTGGGGTCGTGGCGCTCCGCGTAGTTGGGGTGCACGGCGTGGCCGGTGTCGGAGGACAGGCACACGGTGCCGGCGAAGGCCCGGGCCTTGTCCTCGTAGCTGCCGCCACGGGCGAAGACCGAGCGTTCGAGGACCGTGCCGAGCAGGGGGCCGTCGGCCCCGGTGTCGGACTGGGAGCCGTTCTCCTCGTGGTCGAAGGCGGCGAGTACGGGGATGTACGGCAGGCCGGGCGACGTGGAGACGGCGGTGAGTGCGGCGGTGGCCGCGTGCACGGACAGCAGGTTGTCCATGCGCGGTCCGGCGAGCAGTTCGCGGTCGCGGCCGAGGTAGGCGGGCCGCTCCACGGAGTGCACCATGAGGTCCCAGCCGGTGACGTCGCCCTCGGTGAGACCGGTCTCCTCTTCGAGGAAGTGGATGAGGTCGCCCTCGTGGGTGTCGCCCAGGCCCCAGATCGGCTGCATGTGGCGCTGCTTGTCGAGCTTGAGGCCGTCGGTGTGCACGGAGCGGTCGAGGTGGATCGCCAGCTGCGGCACGCGCAGCAGCGGCCGGTCGATGTTCACCAGGCGGTGGGAGCCGTCGCGCAGGCTCAGCCGGCCGGCGAGCCCGAGGTCGCGGTCGAGCCAGCTGTTGAGGAGCGGGCCGCCGTAGACCTCGACGGCGACCTGCCGCCAGCCGTGCGCACCGGTGTCGGGCAGCGGCTTGACGCGCAGGTTCGGGGAGTCGGTGTGAGCGCCGACGATCCGGAAGGGGGTGTGCGCGGTCGCTCCTTCCGGCACGAACCAGGCGATGATCGCGCCGCCGCGGAGCACGAACCGGCCACCGGTGGTCCCGTCCCAGGCGTCGGTCTCCTGCACCTGGCGGAAGCCGGCCTTCTCCAGCCGTTCGGCCGCGGTGGCCACCGCGTGGTACGGCGTCGGCGAGGCCGTCAGGAAGGACATGAGGTCGTCGGTGTGTCCGCGGTCGAAGCGGGCGGGGGCGCTGCTGCTCATGGAGCCACCTTAACGAGGGGGCCGCGGCGTGCGGAAAGAGGAAAGCGGCCCGCTCCCCAAAGGGAGCGGGCCGCACGAAGCGTGGTCGGTCAGAAGGACGCCTCGTCAAGGTCCATCAGCGAGAGGTCAACGGTTTCCGCGAGGGCGCGCTCGGCGGAGACGCCCGGCAGGATGGTGGCGGCGAAGAACTTCGCGGCCGCGATCTTGCCGCGGTAGAACGCCACGTCCTTGGCCGACGCGGTCTCCAGCTTCTCGGCCGCGACGGCCGCGCCGCGCAGCAGCAGGTAGCCGACGACGACATCGCCGGAGGCCATCAGCAGACGCGTGGTGTTGAGGCCGACCTTGTAGATGTTCTTGACGTCCTCGCCGGTGGCGATGAGGTCGTTCGTCATGGTGCCGACGATCGCCTCGAGGTCCACCGCCGCCTTGGCGAGCGCGTCGCGGGCCGGGGCCAGCTCCTCGCCGCCGGTGCCGACCGCGAGGAACTTCTTGATCTCCTCGGAGAGGGCGTTCAGCGCCTGGCCCTGGTCGCGGACGATCTTCCGGAAGAAGTAGTCCTGGCCCTGGATGGCGGTGGTGCCCTCGTAGAGGGTGTCGATCTTGGCGTCCCGGATGTACTGCTCGACCGGGTACTCCTGGAGGTAGCCGGAGCCACCGAAGGTCTGGAGCGACTGGGCGAGCTGCTCGTAGGACTTCTCGGAGCCGTAGCCCTTGACGATCGGCAGCAGCAGGTCGTTGAGGGCGACGAGGGCGGCGGTGTCCTCGCCCGCGGTCTCCTTGGCGGCGATCTCGTCCTGGATGGACGCCGTGTAGAGGACCATGGCGCGCATGCCCTCGGCGTACGCCTTCTGCGTCATCAGCGAGCGGCGCACGTCGGGGTGGTGCGTGATGGTGACCTTGGGCGCGGTCTTGTCCGCGAAGTTCACCAGGTCCTGGCCCTGGACGCGCTCCTTGGCGTACTCCAGCGCGTTCAGGTAGCCGGTGGAGAGGGTGGCGATGGCCTTCGTGCCGACCATCATCCGGGCGAACTCGATGATCATGAACATCTGGCGGATGCCGTCGTGCTTGTCGCCGATCAGCCAGCCCTGGGCGGGGTGCTGGTCGCCGAACGTGATCTCGCACGTGTTGGACGCCTTGAGGCCCATCTTGTGCTCGACGTTCGTGGCGTACACGCCGTTGCGCTCGCCCAGCTCGCCGGTCTCCCAGTCGAAGTGGAACTTCGGGACCAGGAAGAGGGACAGGCCCTTGGTGCCCGGTCCGGCGCCCTCGGGGCGCGCCAGCACGTAGTGGAGGATGTTCTCCTCCATGTCGTGCTCACCGGAGGTGATGAAGCGCTTCACGCCCTCGATGTGCCAGGAGCCGTCCTCCTGCTCGACGGCCTTGGTGCGGCCGGCGCCCACGTCCGAGCCGGCGTCCGGCTCGGTGAGGACCATGGTGGATCCCCAGCGCTTCTCGACGGCGATCTCGGCGACCTTCTTCTGCGCCTCGTTGCCCTCGGTGAAGAGGATTCCGGCGAAGGCCGGGCCCGAGGAGTACATCCATATGGCCGGGTTCGAGCCCAGCAGCAGCTCCGCGTACGACCAGATCAGGGAGCGGGGCGCGGTGGTGCCGCCGATCTCCTCGGGCAGGCCGAGGCGCCAGTACTCGGAGTCCATGAAGGCTTCGTAGCTCTTCTTGAAGGACGCCGGTACGGGCGCGGTGTTGGTCGCGGGGTCGAAAACCGGGGGGTTGCGGTCGGCGTCCGCGAAGGACTCCGCCAGCTCGTTCTCGGCGAGCCGGGCAACCTCCTCCAGGATGCTCTTGGCGGTGTCGACGTCCATCTCCGCGAACGGACCCGTGCCGTACAGCTTGTCGCGCCCGAGGACCTCGAAGAGGTTGAACTCGATGTCGCGGAGATTCGACTTGTAGTGCCCCATGGCGACGGCTCCGTAAGGATCGGGAGAAGGGCCGGACAGCGGACTGCTCGTCCACGTACCAGTAAGTAGCTACGATGATGCTACCCGTCGGTAATAAGATGCAACCCCTCTTGGGTGAACTGTGACTCGTTACTCTTGCGGGCATGTACGGCTATGACCAGAACCCGGGCGCTCAACAGCAGTACGCCCCCCAGCAGCCATATGGGGGACAGCCGCACGGGCAGCCGCTGTATCCCGAGCCGTCGCCGCCGTCCCTCGCCGACGCCGTACGCGCCTTCACCACGGCTTCTCTGTCCGCGGAGGACTTCCAGCAGATCTTCGCGACCTCCAAGGTCTACTGCCCGCGGGGCGACAATCCGGGGTTCCTGGCGCTGCACAACACCCAGCAGCCGGTCATTCCGATGTTCACCTCCCTCAAGGAGCTCCGCAGGTACGCGGGCAAGGAGTCCAAGTACTTCGTGATCACCGGGGCCGAGGTCATCGACCTGCTGCCGACGGGGTACGGCTTCGTCCTCGACATGGAGGGCGAGCACCGCATGGTCTTCGACGCGAAGGCCGTCGAGCAGATGGTCGACTTCGCGATGCGGCGGATGTACGGCTGACGACGCCGCTCGACGGGCGCCCGGGAGGAATACCTCCCGGGCGCTTCTCGTTCCAGGTGGCAGAAAGTTCAGCATTCAACTAAAGTGGTCGCACAAGGAGGTCCTCCCATGCCTGCAGTGACTGTCGAGAACCCGCTCACCCTGCCGCGCGTGTCCGCACCCGCGGACGCCGTGTCGCGGCCCGTCCTCGCGGTGACCACCGCGCCCAGCGGCTTCGAGGGGGAGGGTTTCCCGGTGCGCCGTGCGTTCACCGGGATCAACTACCGCTACCTCGACCCGTTCATCATGATGGACCAGATGGGCGAGGTGGACTACGCGCCGGGCGAGCCGAAGGGGACGCCCTGGCACCCGCACCGCGGCTTCGAGACCGTCACCTACCTGATTGACGGAACGTTCATCCACCAGGACAGCAACGGCGGCGGCGGAACCATCCAGGACGGCGACACCCAGTGGATGACCGCGGGCTCCGGCCTGCTGCACATCGAGGCGCCGCCGGAGTCGCTCGTCATGTCCGGCGGGCTCTTCCACGGCCTCCAGCTCTGGGTGAACCTGCCCGCGGCCGACAAGATGATGGACCCCCGCTACCAGGACATCCGCGGCGGACAGGTCCAGCTGCTCAGCACGCCCGACGGCGGTGCGCTGCTGCGCGTCATCGCGGGTGAGCTCGACGGTCACGAGGGCCCCGGCATCACGCACACGCCGATCACGATGATCCACGCGACGCTGCGTCCCGGCGCGCAGCTCACGCTGCCGTGGCGCGAGGAGTTCAACGGCCTCGCCTACGTCCTGGCCGGACGCGGCACGGTCGGCACCGACCGCCGGCCGGTCCGCACCGGGCAGACCGCGGTCTTCGGCGACGGCGGTTCGCTGACCGTGCGTGCGGACGAGACCCAGGACTCGAACACCCCGGACCTCGAGATCGTGCTGCTGGGCGGCCGGCCGATCCGGGAGCCCATGGCGCACTACGGGCCCTTCGTGATGAACACGCAGGCCGAACTCCAGCAGGCCGTCGAGGACTTCCAGAAGGGTCGCCTCGGCACCGTCCCGGCCGTCCACGGGATGTAGCGGCGATCCTCCGGACCCCGCCGAGTGGTGTGCGTTTCCCGCACGCCGCCCGGCGGGGCCCGCGCCGTTCCGCTGCCCCGGAGGCTGTCATCTGATGGAGTGTCACCCGCCTGGCGGTGAACGGCGGGACGTGGCCGTCCGGCTGTGATCGGGTGGGGGCGTGCTGACCCTTCTGCCCGAGCCCGTGCGGCGCGTCACCGCCTGGTGCGTGGTCGCGCTCCTCGTGGCGGGGGTGGGCGCGGTCCTCATCTGGCTGATCAGCACGTTCCAGGCCGCCGTCACCCCGGTTCTGCTCGCCCTGCTCGGAACGGCCCTGCTCGGGCCGCTGCACCGGCGGCTCATCCGGATGAAGATGCACCGTTCGCTGGCCGCCGGGCTGACGTGTGCCGCCGTGGTCGCCGTCGTCGGCGGCGCCGGGTACATCGTCGTCAGCGCGCTGATCGAGACCGGCGACCAGATCGTGGCCTCGGTGCGGCAGGCGGCCAGGGACCTCACGGGCCTGCTGGGGTCCGCCGGCACGTCGCTCGACGATCTCGCCGCCAACGCCCGGGAGCTGTTGGGCAAGTTCGGCAGCACCGCCGCGTCCGGCGTCATCAGCGGACTGAGCGTGGTGGCCGAACTGATCGCCACCGCCGTGCTCGCCCTGCTGCTGATCTTCTTCTTCCTGCGGGACTCGCACAAGGCCGTCGGACTGGTGCGCTCCCTGGTGCCCGGATCGAGCGGAGACGCCGCCGAGGCCATGGGACGGCGGGCCTTCGAGGCCGTCGAGGGCTTCATGCGGGGCACCACGTTCATCGCGCTGATCGACGCGCTCTGCATCACCGTCGGGCTGCTGGTCCTGCGGGTGCCGGGGGCGATGGGGCTCGGCGCCCTGGTCTTCGTCGGGGCCTACATCCCCTATCTCGGGGCCTTCCTCTCCGGCACGGTCGCCGTGCTCGTGGCGCTCGCCGACCGCGGTTTCGCGATCGCGCTGTGGGCGCTCGGGGTGGTGCTGGCCGTCCAGGTGCTGGAGGGCCATGTGCTCCAGCCCGTCATCCAGAGCCGTACGGTGCAGATGCACCCGGCCGTCGTCATGCTGGCGATCACCGCCGGAGCGGGCGTTGCCGGCATCCTCGGCATGCTGCTCGCCGTGCCGGTCACGGCCGCCGCGTTCGGGGTGATCGGCGAGCTGCGCACCCGCTACGCGGCCTCGGGCTCCGGCCCGGCGGGCGGCACCTCGCCGGACGCCGGGGACTCGTAGAGCTCGAACCAGATCGACTTCCCCTCGCCCCGCGGGTCCACCCCCCACGCGTCCGCGAGCATCTCCATCAGCAGCAGGCCCCGCCCGGAGGAGGCCAGTTCGCCGGGGCGGCGCTTGTGCGGCAGTTCGTCGCTGGAGTCGGTGACCTCCACCCGCAGCTGCCGGGTGCTGTCCCGGCCGACGACCTCCGCGAGGAGCAGGGCGTTGCCGTCCGTGTGGACGAGCACATTGGTCACCATCTCCGAGACCATCAGCACCGCGGAGTCGACCTGCTCCGCGTCCGCCCAGTCGTGCAGCATCTCCCGCAACTGCTGCCGGGCCACCGCGATCCGTTCCGGCTCCGCCTGGGCCACGCTCATCGCGGTGCGCCGCGCGGCCTTGCGGTCGGGCGAGCCGTCGCGGGAGATCAGCAGGACGGCGATGTCGTCCTCGCGCCGGTCGGCGAGCGGGCCGGTGGTGTAGTGGGAACCGGGGCCGTGCACCGCCTGGACCAGCTGGTCGGCGAGCTCCTCCAGCGACCCGGACTCGTCGCTCTCCAGGACCGTGCGCAGCCGGTCCCACCCGGTGTCCAGATCGTGCCCGCCGGTCTCGATGAGCCCGTCGGTGCAGATCATCATCGTCTCGCCGGCCTCCAGCGTGAAGCTGGTCGTCGGGTAGTAGGTGTCCGCATCGATGCCCAGCGGCAGCCCGCCTTCGGTGGGCCGCAGCAGCACCGTGCCGTCGGCCATCCGGACGGCCGGTTCCGGGTGGCCGGCGCGGGCGATCTCGATGCGGCCGGTCGCCGGATCGGCCTCCAGATAGAGACAGGTGGCGAACCGCGGGCCGGCGTGGTCGCCCTCGTCGTAGGTGTCCGTGATGCCGTGCAGAAAGCGGGAGGCCCGGGAGAGCACCGCGTCCGGCCGGTGACCCTCGGAGGCGTAGGCGCGCAGCGCGATCCGCAGCTGGCCCATCAGCCCCGCGGCGCGCACGTCGTGGCCCTGGACGTCGCCGATCACCAGCGCCATCCGGCCCGACGGCAGCGGGATCATGTCGTACCAGTCGCCGCCGACCTGGAGGCCGCCCCCGGTGGGCACGTACCGGGCGGCCACCGACATCCCGGGGATCGCGGGCCCGAGCACCGGCATCATCGAGCGCTGGAGGCCCAGCGACAGCTCGCGCTCCGAGTCGGCCACACCGGCGCGGGCGAGCGCCTGCGCCAGCATCCGGGCGACGGTGGTGAGCACGGACCGTTCGTCGGGGGTGAAGGCCACCCGGTGCTTGAACGCCGCCATCCAGGCGCCGATCGTGCGCCCGGCGACGATCAGGGGCAGGAAGGCCCAGGACTGGCGGCCGAAGCGCTGGGCGAGCGGCCAGGTGGTGGGGTAGCGGCGGCGGTACTCCGCGGGGGTGGGCAGATACGCGGCCCGGCCGGTGCGCACCACTTCGGCGGCCGGATAGTCCGTGTCCACCGACATGTCGAGGAAGGGATGGTCGTCGTCCGCCTGGTGCCCGTGGTGGCCGATGATCGTGAGCCGGTCGCCGGCGACACCGAACACCGCGAGACCGTCCGGCGAGAAGCCCGGCATGGACAGGGATGCGGCGACCCGCAGGACCTCGGCGGTGGAGCGGGCCTCGGCCAGCGCGCGCCCCGCGTCCAGCAGGAACGCCTCGCGGGAGCGCCGCCAGTCACCGGTGATGGCGGTCTGAGCGGCGGTGCCCTCCGTCGGCTCGGCGACCTCCTGGAGCATGCCGATCAGCAGGTAGCCGCCCTCCTGGGCGATCGGCCTGGAGCGGCTGCGGACGGTACGGAGCACCCGGCCGGCCTCGTCGACGATCCGCAGCCGGCCCTCGGCGAGCGTCCCCTCGGCGATGGCGAGGCTGACGACGCCGTTGATCTCGTTCCAGTCGACGGGGTGGAACCGGGAGCGCACGGTGCCCTCGGGGTACGTACCGGATTCGGCGGGCAGCTCGAGCAGCCGGGCGGCCCCCGCGTCGAGGGTGACGGTCCCGGATGCGTTGTCCCACCGCCACAGGCCGGTCGCGATCGCGGCCAGGACGTCCTCGGTGCGCATTGCCTCACTTTATTCCGATCTTCGGCCCGATGACGTCCCGGGGGGCGGGGGCCGGACGGCCGATGATCTACGGCGGCAGGGCCGTCCCAGGGCGGTCCGAGGGGCGTCCAAGCGGGGCATGTATATGCCAATGAGGCGAAGGGGGGCCGGGCGGTAACCTTGACGGGCCCGGCCACCCCCGAATCGCTAAGACTGGATGAACGACGATGCATCGGTACAGGTCCCACACCTGCGGCGAGCTCCGCGCCTCTGACGTCGGAGCCGACGTCCGGCTGAGCGGCTGGCTGCACAATCGCCGAGACCTGGGTGGCATCCTCTTCATCGATCTGCGCGACCACTACGGCATCACGCAGCTCGTGGCCCGCCCCGGCACTCCGGCCAACGAGGCGCTGTCGAAGCTCACCAAGGAGACCGTCGTCCGTGTCGACGGCAAGGTCTCCGCGCGCGGCGCCGACAACGTCAACCCCGACCTGCCGACCGGTGAGGTCGAGATCGAGGTCTCCGAGGTGGAGGTGCTGGGCGCGGCCCAGCAGATCCCGTTCACGATCAACGCCGACGACGGCGTCAACGAGGAGCGGCGCCTGGAGTACCGCTTCCTCGACCTGCGTCGCGAGCGCATGCACCGCAACATCATGCTGCGCTCCGCCGTCATCGCCTCGATCCGCCAGAAGATGGTGGCCCTCGGCTTCAACGAGATGGCGACCCCGATCCTGACCGCGACCTCCCCCGAGGGCGCACGGGACTTCGTGGTGCCCTCCCGGCTGCACCCCGGCCGGTTCTACGCGCTGCCGCAGGCGCCGCAGCAGTTCAAGCAGCTGCTGATGGTCTCCGGCTTCGACCGCTACTTCCAGATCGCGCCCTGCTTCCGCGACGAGGACGCCCGCGCCGACCGCTCGCCCGGCGAGTTCTACCAGCTCGACCTGGAGATGAGCTTCGTCGAGCAGGAGGACGTCTTCCAGCCGATCGAGAAGCTGATGACCGAACTCTTCGAGGAGTTCGGCGGCGGCCGGCACGTCACCTCGCCGTTCCCGCGCATCCCGTTCCGCGAGTCGATGCTCAAGTACGGCAACGACAAGCCCGACCTGCGTGCGCAGCTCGAACTGGTCGACATCACCGACGTCTTCGCGGGCTCCGACTTCAAGGCCTTCGCCGGCAAGCACGTGCGGGCCCTGCCGGTGCCGGACGTCGCCGGTCAGTCGCGGAAGTTCTTCGACGGCCTCGGTGAGTACGCCGTCGAGCACGGCGCCAAGGGTCTCGCCTGGGTCCGCGTGGCCGAGGACGGCTCCCTGACCGGCCCGATCGCCAAGTTCCTCACCGAGGACGACATCAAGGTCCTCACCGAGCGCCTCGGCCTGGAGGCCGGCCACGCCGTCTTCTTCGGCGCCGGCGACTTCGACGAGGTCTCCAAGATCATGGGCGCGGTCCGCGTCGAGGCCGCCAAGCGCGCCGGCCACTTCGAGGAGAACGTCTTCCGGTTCTGCTGGATCGTCGACTTCCCGATGTACGAGAAGGACGAGGAGACCGGCAAGGTCGACTTCTCCCACAACCCCTTCTCGATGCCTCAGGGCGGCATGAAGGACCTGGAGGAGAAGGACCCGCTCGACATCCTCGCCTGGCAGTACGACATCGTCTGCAACGGCATCGAGCTCTCCTCGGGCGCCATCCGGAACCACGAGCCCGAGGTCATGCTGAGGGCCTTCGAGATCGCCGGTTACGACCGCGAGACCGTGGAGCACGAGTTCAAGGGCATGCTGAAGGCGTTCCGCCTCGGCGCCCCGCCGCACGGCGGTATCGCCCCGGGTGTCGACCGCATCGTGATGCTGCTGGCCGACGAGCCCAACATCCGCGAGACGATCGCCTTCCCGCTCAACGGCAACGCGCAGGACCTGATGATGGGCGCGCCGACCGAGCTGGACGAGTCGCGGCTGCGCGAACTGCACCTCCAGATCCGCAAGCCGGCCGTCAAGCCCGGCGAGTAGCCGGACACGCAGCGCTGATGCGAAGGCCCCGCACCGGGTGACCGGTGCGGGGCCTTCGCCGTCCCGGCACGGCCGGGCGCTGCTGGGAGGGCTTCTCGCAGGACGTTTCGACGAGCGGCACTCCCGGGCAACCCGATCGGCACCCCGGCGCGTTCCTCTGACGTGGAAGACCGAACGCAAGGGCGGTGGCGGTGCGATGGGCTCCGAGAGCGACGACGGCGACTTCGAGGAATTCGTCGCCGCCCGCGGCCCGCGACTGCTGCGCATGGCCTGGCTGCTGACCGGCGACGCGCATCTCGCCGAGGACCTGCTGCAGACCGTGCTGGCCAAGGTGTGGCCGCGCTGGCACAGAATCGCGGCGGACCATCCGGAGGCGTACATACGCACGGCACTGGTGCACACCCATGCCTCCTGGTGGCGCCGGCGCTGGCGGGGCGAGGTACCGCACGGGGTGGTTCCCGACACGGCAGCGCAGTGGGACGCGTACGCCGGGGTCGACCTGGAGCAGTCCCTGGCCGCGGCCGTACGCCTGCTGCCGGTGCGTCAGCGGGCGGTGGTGGTCCTGCGCTACTTCGAGGACCTGAGCGTCGAGGACACCGCGGCCACGCTCGGCTGCGCCCCGGGCACCGTCAAGAGCCAGTCCGCGAAGGCCTTGCGCACCCTGCGGGCGCTGCTGCCCGCGGCCGTCGTGGAAGGCGGTGAGCGTCGTGCCCGACCGTGAGGGCGACCAGGCCGAATACGCCGAGCAGGAACTCCGTGTCCTGCTGGAGCGGGCGACACCGAAGCTGCCCGCGCCCGAAGGACGGCTCCAGCAGGTACGCGAACGCATGGCCCGCCGCCGGCGCATTCGCCGGACCGGGGGCGCCGGCGCGGTCGCGGTCACCGCCGCCGTCCTCGCCGGAACACTGGCGCCGGACCTCCTGCGCGACGACGGCACCCGGCAGGTGACCCCCGCCGCACCGATGCCTTCGGGGAGGGCGACGGAGGGAGCGGTGACGGAGACGGCCGTGACCTTTCCCGAGCTCTCCGCGCTGACCCTGCGGCTCCCTGAGCAGTGGCAGGCGCTGGCGGTCCCCGAGGCGCCCGAGTTCAAGGCGGCGGCGCAGGGCTTCGCCGGCAATCAGTTGCCCGGCGCGGTCGGCCGGGCCTGCCCGGACAAGGCCGTCCGCGGCTGCCTGCCGCTGGAGGTTCTGCGGCCCGGCGGCGTGTTGCTTACCCTGACCATGGAGCGCAGCGCCGGCTTCGGGACCAAGGCCAGACAGCCGGCCCAGCTGTACGACACGGTCACCGTGACGCCCGCCTGCCGCAAGATCGGCGGTCGGACGTCCTACAGCACACTGGTCGGCGGCGTACCGGACCCCGACGCAGGGCTACTGGTCACCCTCTGCGTCGCCACCGGCACACCCCGGGGAACGGTGGACGAAGCCCGGCGCATCGTGGCCGGTATGCGGTTCGGCGGCGTGACGGCCTCCCCCGCACCCACACCGACGCCCTTCGGCACCCTGCCCGCGACACAGCAGCCGAAGGACCCGGAATGAAAGGCCCGTACATGCCACTGCGGACCGGAGCGATCCCGGCAGTGGCGCTCGCGGCCTCTTTGGTGCTCACCGGCTGTGGTGCGGGCGTCACCGCGGGGCCGCCGCCGTCCGCGGACACCTCCGCCGTCACGGACACCAAGGGCGGCCGAGCGGGGGCGGCCGAGCCGCTGAGCGCACGGCCGAAGGAGATACCCGGCATCGGACCGGCGACTCGCGCCCGGATCGGCACGGCCTCCCGTCAGGCACTCGTGGTCACCGGCGGCACCCGCGACGCCAACCGTGCCGTCGCCACCCTCTACGAGCGCGACGACGCCCGCGGCTGGGAGGCCGTCGCCGGTCCCTGGCCGGCACACAACGCGCTGCGCGGCTGGACCGACGACCACCGCCAGAACGATCTGCGGTCACCGATCGGCGTCTTCGGTCTCACGGACGCGGGCGGCCGGCTGCCGGACCCGGGGACGGCGCTGCCGTACGACCGGGGGCCGGCGTTCACCGCGCGCGGCACGAACTTCGACGGTGAGCCGCTGACCGGGGCGTTCGACTATGTCGTGGCGATCAACTACAACCGCGAGCCCGGCACGACCCCGCTGGACTGGACCCGCCCGCTCGGCCCGTCCAAGGGCGGCGGGATCTGGATCCACGTGGACCACGGGGGCGCGACGCAGGGGTGCGTGTCGCTTCCGCGCGGACGGATGAAGGAGCTCCTGAAGCAGCTCGACCCCGACCGGCGGCCGGTCGTGGTGATGGGGCCCGCCGAGTCCCTGGCCCGCTGAAACCGCAGGAAGGGACGGAACGCGCCGAGCCCCGGCGGTGCCGGGGCTCAGCGGTGTCGATGCGGGGTGGGACGGCGTTACGCCGGCTTCTCCTCCAGACGCGGGAACAGCACCGCGCCCTTGGTGACCGTCGCACCGACCGGCAGCCTGCCCCACTCGCCGGCGTGCTGCACACGCTGGTCCGCGAGAGCGCCGAGACCGGGCTCCGCGCCCAGCGAGTCCCACAGCGCCTGCGACGTCTGAGGCATCACCGGGTGCAGCAGGACGGCGACCGCCCGCAGCGACTCCGCCGCCGTGTAGAGGATCGTCGCGAGACGTGCCTGGCCCTCGGGCGAGGTGTCCTTGGCGACCTTCCAGGGCTCCTGCTCGGTGATGTAGCCGTTGACCTGCTTCACGAACTCGAAGACCGACAGGATGCCGCCCTGGAAGTCCAGCTCGTCACCGATCTTGCGGTCGGCCTCGGCGACCGCCCGGGCCAGACCCTCCTGGACCGCCTTCTCCGCCTCGCCGGGCGCCGTGGCCTCCGGCAGCGCGCCGCCGAAGTACTTGCCGACCATCGCCGCGACACGGGACGCGAGGTTGCCGTAGTCGTTGGCGAGCTCGCTGGTGTACCGGGCGGTGAAGTCCTCCCAGGAGAACGAGCCGTCCTGGCCGAACGCGATCGCGCGCAGGAAGTACCAGCGGTACGCGTCCACGCCGAAGTGCGAGGTCAGGTCCTGCGGCTTGATGCCGGTCAGGTTCGACTTCGACATCTTCTCGCCGCCGACCATCAGCCAGCCGTTGGCCGCGACCTTGCCGGGCACCGGCAGGCCGTTCGCCATCAGCATCGCGGGCCAGATGATCGCGTGGAACCGCAGGATGTCCTTGCCGACCAGGTGCACGTCGGCCGGGAAGGTCTCCTCGAACTTCGCCGGGTTCTCGTTGTAGCCGACCGCGGTCGCGTAGTTGAGGAGCGCGTCGATCCACACGTAGATCACGTGCTTGTCGTCCCACGGCACCTTCACGCCCCAGTCGAACGTCGACCGGGAGATCGACAGGTCCTGGAGGCCCTGCTTGACGAAGTTCATGACTTCGTTGCGGGCCGACTCGGGCTGGATGAAGCCGGGGTCGGCCTCGTAGAGCTCCAGCAGCTTCGGACCGTACTCGCTGAGCTTGAAGAAGTAGTTCTCCTCCTTGAGGAGCTCCACCGGCGTCTTGTGGATCGAGCAGAGCTTCTGCCCGGCGAACTCGCCCTCGCCGTCGATCAGGTCGCCGGGGAGCTTGTACTCCTCGCAGCCCACGCAGTACGGGCCCTCGTAGCCGCCCTTGTAGATCTCGCCCTTGTCGTACAGGTCCTGCACGAACTCCTGCACACGGTCCGTGTGCCGCTTCTCCGTCGTCCGGATGAAGTCGTCGTTCGCGATGTTCAGGTGCTCCCAGAGAGGCTTCCAGGCCTCTTCCACGAGCTTGTCGCACCACTCCTGGGGCGTGACGCCGTTCGCCTCGGCAGTGCGCATGATCTTCTGACCGTGCTCGTCCGTGCCGGTGAGGTACCACACCTTCTCGCCGCGCTGGCGGTGCCAGCGGGTGAGCACGTCGCCTGCGACGGTCGTATAGGCGTGGCCCAGGTGAGGAGCGTCGTTGACGTAGTAGATGGGGGTCGTGACGTAGTACGCCTTCGCCCCCTGCTTCTCGGATCCAGTGGCCGCCATGGTCGAAATCCTAACGGCCCCCGGAAGGTCACCTCACCCGGATAAACCCCGGCCACCGGGACGGAGACGTCCGCGAAACATCCTGTGCCGTAAAAAGACGCATCCTGGGAGGAGAGGCGGCGCGGACTGTGCAGGGGGAGGACAACATGCGGGTACTGGTCGCCGAGGACGAACAGGTTCTGGCAGAACTGGTCGCCACGGGGCTGCGGCGGGCCGGATTCGCCGTCGACACCGTCTACACCGGGGACGCGGCCCTCGCCTACCTCGGACTGCACGACTACGACGTCGTCGTCCTCGACCGCGACCTGCCGCGGGTGCACGGCGACGAGGTGGCCCGCGAACTGGTCGCCTCCGCCGCCCGCACGCGCATCCTGATGCTGACCGCGGCCTCGTCCATGGAGGACCGGGTGGAGGGGCTCGACCTCGGGGCCGACGACTATCTGGGCAAGCCCTTCGAGTTCCCCGAGCTGGTCTCCCGGGTCCGTGCGCTGCGCCGGCGCAGCGCACGGCCGGTGCCGCCGCTGCTGGAGCGCCGGGGCGTCCGGCTGGACACGGTCCGGCGCACGGCCGAGCGCGACGGCCGGGAGCTGGACCTCTCCCCGAAGGAGTTCTCGGTGCTCCAGATCCTGCTGGAGGCGGACGGAGCGCCGGTCTCGGCGGAGGAACTGCTGGAGCGGGCCTGGGACGCGCACGCGGATCCGTTCACCGGCGCGGTCCGGGTGTGCATGAGCAAGCTGCGGTCGAAGCTGGGGGAGCCCGCGCTGATCCGTACGGTCCAGGGTGTGGGGTACGCCCTGTGAGCCGCGACGGACTGGGGCCCGGCTCGACGATCCGGACCCGGATCGCCCTCGTCTACGGAGGAGTCTTCCTGGTCCTCGGCGCCTGTCTGCTCGGGATCGTCAACGTCCTCTCGCGCGCCGGTACGGACGACAAGGTGACCGCCATCAGGGCGCGCGCCGTGCCGGAACTGCCGGTGCGGGACGTGCGGGGCGCGACCGTGGTGCAGCTGACCGAGAGCGTCCAGGCCGAGGCGGGGCGGCAGATGCTGATCTGGTCGGCGTTCGCCCTGCTGGCGATGGCGCTCTGCGCGGTCGCGGTGGGGTGGTGGACCGCCGGGCGGGTGCTGCGGCCCGTGCACGCCATGACGGCGAAGGCACGGACCCTCTCGGAGCGGGCGCTGCCGGGGGTCCCGCCGGGCGGAGTCTGGGGGAGGATCGGCGCGAGCGGACCCGATGACGAGCTCAAGGAGCTCGGCAACACGCTGGACTCCCTGCTGGCCCGGCTGGAGAAGGCGTTCGACAGCCAGCGGCGGTTCATCGCGAACGCCTCGCACGAGCTGCGTACGCCGCTGGCCACCCAGCGCACCGCGATCCAGGTGGGCCTGGACGCGGACGCCACCCCCGAGGAACTGGCCGCGACCAAGCAGGTGTTGCTCGACAGCAACCGGCGCAGTGAACGGCTCATCGACGGGCTGCTGGTCCTGGCGCGCAGCGAACGGGGGCTGGCGGAACGCGAGGCCGTCGACCTGGGGGAGGTCGTCGTGGAGGAGGCAGCGCGGTACGACGTGACGGCGCGGGTGGCGCAGGGCGCGGTGGTGCGGGGGAACCGGCTGCTGCTGGCGCAGCTGGTGCGCAATCTGATGGCGAACGCGGTCGACTACAACATCCCGGACGGCACGGTGGCGGTCGCGGTGTCGGGTGGTGTGTTCACCGTCGTCAACACCGGTCCGGTCGTCCCCGCGGAGGAGATCGCGGCGCTGTTCGAGCCGTTCCGGCGGGGGGAAGGGCGGGACCGGATGGGTCCCGGGGCGGGCCTGGGGCTCTCGATCGTCCGCACGATCGCGCAGGCGCACGGCGGCACGGTGACGGCCGAGCCGGGGCCCGAGGGCGGGCTGGCCGTCACCGTGACGCTGCCTGTCGGTTAGGTCGTGTCCGCAAAGTCTCGTCTGGTTCGCGACGACCAGCACGCACCCTCGCTGCGTTGCCGATACGCCCGAGTAGCTCCGCTACGAGGGCGCACCGGCGCCTTGCGATCGCACGCACCGGACGCCGCGAACCCCGCCCTGCGGGCGGACGACGACACTTTGCGGACACTCCCTAGAGCTTCCAGGTCTTCAGCAGACCCCCGAACACCTCGGCGTCCGGCAGGTCGCGCGGGGCCGGGCCCGCGTGGAAGAACCCGGCGTTGTCGACGGAGAGCTTGCGGAGGTAGTCGAAGGCCTTCGCGTCGTGCTCGCCGAAGGCGACGAACTGCCAGAACACCTTCTTGTCCGCCGCCGCGGCCAGCGCGTCGGTGGCGGCGGTCTTGGACTCGGGAGCGCCGTCCGTCTGGAAGATCACGAACGCGGGGGCGTCGGTGCCGGCCTTGGCGTGCAGGGCGAGCACCTCCTCGACAGCGAGGTGGTAGTTGGTCCGCCCCATGCGCCCGAGGGAGTTGTGCAGTTCGTCGATGCGGCCCTCGTACGCGTCGAGGGTGAGCTCGCCGGTCCCGTCGATCTCGGTCGAGAAGAACACCACACCGACGTTTCCGCCTGCGTCCGCGTCCAGTTCGGCGGCGAGAGCGAGAGCCTGCTCGCCGAGGTGCTGGGCGCTGCCGTCCTTGAAGTACGGCCGCATGGACCCGGACCGGTCCAGGACGAGGTAGACGCGGGCACGGGCGGAGGCGAGCCCGGCGTCGGCGAGGGCGGCGCGGGCGGCGTCGCGACGGGCGACCAGGGAAGCGGTGGCCCCGGTTGTCGCCTTGGCCGGCGCGGGGGTGGCGACGGTCTCGGTCTCGGGCGCCGAGGTGGCCTTCGTGGTGGCGCGCTTGGCCGGGGCGGACTTCTTGGGCGCGGCGGCCTTGGTGGCCACCTTGGCGGCGGGCTTGTCGCCGGTGTCGGCCTCCGTCGTGGCGGGAGCGGGAGCGGCAGCGGCCTTGGCCGGGGCCTTCTTCGCCGGAGCCTTCTTGGCGGTGGTCTTCCGCGGCTTGGCCGGGGCGGGGGTCTCAGCCTTCGCCTCGGCGGCGGGCTTGTCGGCGGTGTCCGCGGCGGCGGCGGGTTCCGGGGCAGCCGTCTCGGCAGGCGCCGGGGTCTCCTCGGCCTTCGCTTCGACGGCCGGTTCGGCCGCGAGGGCTTCCTGCTTGGCGGGGGTTTCCGCCTTCGGCTTCGCTTCGGCCTTCGTGGCAGCCGACTTGGCAGGCGCCGGGACCTTCTCGGCCTTCGGCTCGGCGGCCGGTTCGGCCGCGGGGGTTTCCGGCTTCGGCTCCGCCTCGGGAGCCTTCGCCTTCGCGACGGGGGCGGCCTCTTCGGCAGCTTCCTGCTTCGCGGGAGTCTTGGCCGTCGGCTTCGCTTCGGCCTTGGCGGCGGCCGACGTGGCAGGCGCCGGGGCCTCCGCCTTCGGCTTTGCGTCGGAGGTCGCCGACTTCGCGGCGGCCGCCTCTTCGGCAGCCTCCGGCTTCGACGGGGTCTCCGCCTCGACGGGCGCGGCCGCGGACGGCGCAGGCTCCTCCGCCTTCGCCGATTCCGCAGCTGCCGGGGCCACCTCGGGCTCAGCCGCGGGCGCCGCGGACTCCGGCTTCGCCGGGGCCGTCTCCGGGTCCGGTTCCGTCCTCGCTTGGTGCGGGACCGACTTCTTCCGGCCCTTGGGGGCCGCCTTGTCGAACGCCGCCGAGACCAGGTCCGCCGCTCTGTCCGCCGGAGTCGGTGCCGGCACCGTCGCCGAGGACGGCGAGGTCGTCGTGGCGGTCTCCGTGCGTTCCGACTGGGGCGGGACGGATGCTGCCGTCGACTCGGTGGGCTCCGACCGGTCGCGACCGAATACCTTGCGCAGCAAGCTCCGAATGCCCATGTGCGAGGCCTTTCGCATGAGTTGAGTGCGATGAATGTCCGCACATGGGCCGGGGTGTCCAAGGTGTGTCCTGGCCAGGGCGGACACGTAAGGTTAGCCGCCGTCCCGCCGGGAGCCCGGCAGGGGCGGGGGACCCGGCGCCGGGCCGTTCGCGAACACCCGTCCGCCCGCACAAGCAGCCCCGGATTCATCCATCGTTCACCTCGTAGCTGCCACCTTGCACATGACCGCCCCTAATGTCACAGCCGGATCTTTTTCCGACACGCTGTCGGCGCGGGGTGCGCCGTAGGAGGACGAAGTGCGCAAACTGCTGCCGTTGTTGAACACCAAGCCGCATGCCGGCGGACGTTCCGCCCTCACCTGCCGTTACCGCTGCGGCGACGCCTGTTTCCACGAAGTGCCGAACACCAGCGACAACGAGTACGTCGGCGATGTCATAGCGAGCGCCCTGTCGAGACGATCCATGATGCGTGCCGCCGCCGTGGTGACGGTCGCCGCTGCCGCCGGGACCGGTGCCGTCATCGGGCTGGACGACCAGGCCTCCGCAGCGCCCGCCGGAACCCCGGGCACCGGTGGCAGGCCCGACGGTGCGCGCGGTCTGCGCTTCGCCCCCGTCGCCCCCAACAAGGACGACAAGGTCACCGTCCCGGCCGGCCACTCCCAGAACGTCGTCATCCGGTGGGGAGAGCCGATCCTCCGCGGTGCCCCCGCCTTCGACCCGGACCGGCAGACCGCCAAGGCGCAGGCCGGCCAGTTCGGTTACAACAACGACTTCCTGAGCCTGCTGCCGCTGGACGAGCGCAACCGCCAGATCCTCGTCGCGAACCACGAGTACACCGACGAGATTCTGATGTTCCGCGGCTACGACCCGGCCAACCCCACCCGCGAGCAGGTCGAGATCGCCTGGGCCGCGCACGGTCTGTCGGTCGTCGTCGTCGAGGGCGAGCGGACGTCGGGCCGGCTCACCCCCGTCACCCGCCACCACCTCAACCGCCGCCTCCACACCACGAGCGAGTTCAAGGTCACCGGACCGGCGGCGGGCAGCACGCTGTTGAAGACGTCGGTGGACCCCTCGGGCACCAAGGTGCTGGGAACCCTCAACAACTGCGCCGGCGGCACCACCCCGTGGGGCACCACGCTGCACGGCGAGGAGAACTTCAACCAGTACTTCGCCAACGGCTCCAGCGACACCGACAAGCGCTACGGCGTCGGCACCGCCGCCACCGAGCGCAAGTGGGAGCGGTTCGACAAGCGCTTCGACCTCAAGCAGGAGCCGAACGAGGTCCACCGCTTCGGCTGGGTCGTCGAGCTCGACCCGTACGACCCCGACTTCACGCCCCGCAAGCGCACCGCGCTCGGCCGCTTCAAGCACGAGGCCGCCCAGCCGCGGCTGACCGCCGACGGCCGTCCGGTGGTCTACATGGGCGACGACGAGCGCTTCGACTACTTCTACAAGTTCGTCTCGTCGAAGCGGATGAAGAAGGGCAACTCCCGCGCCGCGCGGGAGCACAACCGCACGCTGCTGGACGAGGGAACCCTCTACGTCGCCAAGCTGACCGGGGACTCCCCCGCGTCGCAGATCGACGGCACCGGCAAGCTGCCCGTCGACGGTGAGTTCGACGGCAGCGGCCAGTGGATCCCGCTCGCCACCGGCAACACCTCGCACGTCGAGGGCATGACCGCGGACGAGGTCTACATCTTCACCCGCCTCGCGGGCGACAAGGTCGGCGCCACCAAGATGGACCGCCCCGAGGACGTCGAGCCGTCCCCGCGCACCGGCCGTGTCTACGTCGCGCTGACGAACAACACCGACCGCGGCAAGGCCGGCAAGGCGGGCGCCGACGAGGCCAACCCGCGCAACGCCAACAAGCACGGCCAGATCCTGGAGCTCGCCGAGAACTGGGACGACCCGGCGGGCGACGGGTTCGCCTGGCGGCTCTTCCTGGTCGCGGGCGACCCGGAGGACCCGGCCACGTACTTCGCGGGCTTCCCGAAGAACAAGGTCAGCCCGATCTCCTGCCCGGACAACGTGGCCTTCGACCCGCACGGCAACCTGTGGATCTCCACGGACGGCAACCAGCTCGGCTCCCACGACGGCCTGTTCGGCGTCGCGACCCAGGGCGAGCGCCGTGGTGAGCTCAAGCAGTTCCTGACCGTGCCGATCGGCGCCGAGACCTGTGGTCCGCTCATCCAGGACCGCCGGGTGCTCGTCGCGGTGCAGCACCCGGGCGAGGTCGACGGTGCGTCGGTCGAGAAGCCGGCGAGCGCCTGGCCGGACGGACCGGGCACGATCGTCCGCCCGTCGGTCGTGGCCGTGTGGCGCAAGGACGGCGGCGACATCGGCGTCTGATGCGGGACCTGGGCCGTGTGATCACGAGGTGGCGCGCACCTGGGCGTGCCACCTCGTGAACTCCCCGGCCGCGTCACCGGTGTACTGCCACGGCACCCGCGCGGCCCGTCCGCCCAGCAGCGCGAACAGCTGCCGAGCCTCCTCGGCCATCCCGGCGTAGCAGGCCGCGTGGGCCAGGTGGTTGAGCTCGCCGACCTCCTCGGGGGCGGCGGGCCCCGGCGGCCGGGCGAGTATCCAGCGCTCCCAGGTGCGCCGTACCTCGGCCACCGCGAGCTCGTGGTGCCAGTGGCGGCCGAAGTCCTTCACGGGCACGGGGCCCGTGGCGTCCTCGGTGAGATGGCGGTACTCCTCGACCCGGGCGATCTGCACCAGGACCGGCAGCGGTGATCCGGGCGGCGCCGCGCCCGCCACGTCCCTGGCGAAGTCGTACATGGCGCCGTGCGTCCCGTGCCAGCGCGCCGACCAGTAGCGCAGCAGCTGGGTGTGGCCCTCGATGTTGTCTGGGTCGCGGCGGCGCAACTCGTCGAACCAGCGCCGCAGTTCACGCCGCGAGACCCCGGTGCCGTACAGCCGCGCGGTCGTCAGCAGCGACACCCACGGCATGGGGTCGCACGGATGCGCGTCGGCCGCGGCCAGACAGGACAGCACCGCCGCGTCGAGCCGTGACCGGTCGAGCCCGGTACGCCGGCCCGCGTCGATCGCGCGGTGGAAGACGCGGACGACCTCGGTCGCCGCCCGCAGGACCGCCGCGTCCGCGCTGTGCGGCTCGGCGGCACTCCAGGCCTCGACGGCGGCCCGGCCGGCCGCCGCGTGGGACAGCAGTCGCACCCGGTGCGTCCGCAGGGCCCATTGGTCACCCGTGTCCCGCAGCAGGTCCCGTACCCCCTGCCAGCGTCCGATGACGATGTCGTGCAGGGCGTCGGCCAGCGGCCGGTCTCCGAAGGCGGGGTCGAAGTCCGGTACGAAACGACGGCGTGGAGGCTGCGGCACGTCCCTCAGAACTCCGTGGCCAGCGACCTGTTGGCGTAGTCGCTGTCGCGGGAGTCCGTGCGGCCGTGGTCCGCCGCCAAGGAGAGCTTCGCGTCGAGACGGGCGGGGCGGTAGTACGAACTCCCCCGGCGCCAGTAGTGGATCATCGGCACCAGTCCTGCCGCGAGGCCGCCGACGCCGATCGCGACCGACGCCGCGCTGAGCTCGCCCAGCGCCTCGACCAGTACCCACAGCATGAACAGCGCCCCGAGCAGCGGCCAGACGCCGCCGAGCACGAAGTCCCGTACGGACGTGAGCAGGGTGCCCCGGTAGGCGACGACCGCGGCGATCCCGGCGAGCCCGTAGTAGAAGGCGATCTGCACACCGATCGCGGCGACGGCCGCTTGGAGGACGTCGCCGACCGAGCCGAGCGCCGTCGACGCGGCGAACATCACGAGCGCCACCGTCCCGACGACGGCCACCGCGACCCACGGGGTGTTCCACGTGCGGTGGACCGTGCCGAGCGCGGCGGGCATGGTGCGGTCGCGCCCCATCGCGAACAGCGAGCGCGTCACCTGGATCAGCGTGGTCTCCAGGGTGGCGACGGTCGACAACAGCACGGCCACGACGAGCAGTTTGCCGCCGACGCCGGGCCAGATTGCGTCACCCAGCACCGCCAGGACGCCCGCTCCGCCGGCCCGGATGTCCTCGGCGGTGAGGATGACGTTCACCGCGATGGTGAACGCCTCGAAGAGGAGGAAGACCACGCCGACGCCGATGAGCGCGGCGAGCCCGGCGGTGCGGCGGCTGTCGCGCGTCTCCTCGCTGAGATTGCTGGTGACGTCCCAGCCCCAGTAGTAGAACGCGGCGATCAGCGCCCCGGACGCGAAGCCGGCCGGACCGTCGAAGTGCGAGAAGCCGAGCCACGACCAGTCGAAGGCGGCCGCCGCACCGCTGTGCAGCAGCGCGGCGGCGATGAAGAACACCAGGATCGCCAGCTCCACACCGGACAGCACCAGTTGTGCCCGCACGGTGAGCCGGGCCCCGCCGAGGACGACCAGCAGCATCGCCAGGAACCAGGCCGCGCCGACGGCGGTGGCGAGGAGCCTGTTCTCCGCGAGCGCGGGATCGACGAGCGACAGCGTCATCGCGCCGGCCGGCAGAGAGCCCGCGACCATGAAGATCGTGGTGGAGACCACCAGCGCCCAGCCGGACAGGAAGCCCAGGAACGGATGGAGCGTACGGCCCACCCACGAGTAGCTGGCGCCCGCGTTGACGTCGATCCGGCCGAGCCTGCCGAACGCGAGCACGATGCCGAGCATCGGGATCGCGCAGTACAGCAGGGACGCGGGGCCGGCGAGGCCGACGGTGGCGACGAGGACGGAGGTGGTGGCGGCGATCGAGTACGCCGGTGCGCTGCCGGCCACGGCCATCACGACGGTGTCGAGAGTCCCGAGAGCGTTGGGCCGAAGCCCTCTGCCGGAGTGGTTGCGCATGCGATTCTCCGAAGGCCCTTGTGCCGTACGACATGTGTCGACAGGTCAGAAACGTGCCCGCTCCGGAGTGAAGACCTCCGCGAAAGAAGGACGAGCGCATAGTAGTCGGACGGACGCACTGCGGTGACGGGGGTGGGGCATCCCCCACCCTCAAGAGTCGTGGTGACGCCATGGGGCGCCGGCCTGCCTCTCCGTAGCGTCGGAGCATGCCGATGATGCGGCCGGCGCTGCGCACTCCGCGGTTCGGAAAGGGCGGCTTGCTCGCCACCTTCGTCGCCCTCCTGTGCGGGACGGCGATCGTGCCGGCGGAGGGCGCACCGGTGCACTCCGTGCCCGCGGAGAAGGCGCCAGGCGGTGAAGAGCCTGCCGGTGCGGGCGGCGCGGGAGTCGTAGAGTCGAGGGCATGGATGCTGAGGGGACCGTGCGGGTCGACGTCTGGATCTGGTCCGTACGGCTGACGAAGACCCGCTCCCAGGCGGCCGCGGCCTGCAAGGCGGGCCACGTCCGCGTCAACGGCGAGCGGGTCAAGCCCGCGCACGGCCTGCGCGTGGGCGACCAGCTGCGGCTGTTCCACGCGGGCCGGGAGCGGGTGGTCGTCGTCTCCACGATCCTGCGCAAGCGCGTCGGCGCACCGGTGGCGGTCCAGGCGTACGTGGACAACAGCCCGCCGCCCCCGCCGCGGGAGTTCACGGCGCCGGTGGCCATCCGCGACCGCGGGGCCGGCCGCCCGACGAAGCGGGACCGCCGGGAACTGGAACGGCTTCAGGGCGGTCTGCCGAAGCCGTAGGGCTTCGGGATCCCGTCCGGTCCGGCGTACGGGGACACGTGCGCGGCGGGGTCCGGGCGTGGACGGTGCTCCCGGACGCCGTCCGCAGGGCCGCTACGTCCCCCGCGCCGGCGAGGCGATCGCCCTCGCCGCCATCACCTCCTGGCGCAGCGGCGCCAGGACACCGTCCTCGCCGCCCTCGAGTTCCGTGCGAACCTTCACCAGCACCACGCTGCTGCGGATGCCCTCCGCCAGGCCCCGCAGCTCCCGCTCCACGTCCGTCACCTCGGCGGGCGGCGGCGGGCTCGCGCCGTGGTCGACGCGGACCCGGGCCGCCGTCGTCGCGTCCACGATGCGTTCGACGGCCACCACCAGCGGCCACCAGGCAGCAGCCCGCTTCCCCGCGGGCGGCGGTTCGGTCAGCGCGCGCTGGAACTCCGACCGTACGGTCGACAGGTCGCGGTAGATCCGCCGGCGCTGCCGCAGCCGCTCCGCCCGGTCACCGGCCGCGTCGAACGCGCCCGCCACGTACCGCGCCGTCTCGTCCACCGCGTCCGCCAGCCGGTCGCCGACGCGGGTGTGCCAGCTCTCGGGCCACAGCAGATAGCCGGCCACCAGCGCGATGGCGCAGCCGATGAGGCTGTCCACGAGCCGGGGCACCACCAGGCCGAAGCCCTGGTGGTTGAGGATGTCCGAGAACAGCAGGATGACCGGGGTGATGGCCGCGGTCTGGAAGGCGTACCCCTTCGCCGAGAACGCGGGGATCAGTGCGGCGAGCACCACGATCACCGGCACGTCCCACCATCCGCGGGGCACCTCGGAGAGCACGGCCGCGGCGACCACCAGCCCCGCCGCCGTACCGAGCGCCCGCAGCACCGCACGCGAGAAGACCGACCCGAAGTCCGGCTTCATCACGAAGGTGATGGTGAGCGCGACCCAGTACGAACGGGTCACGGGCACCAGTACCACCAGCGACTGCGCGAGACCGATGCAGAGCGCGAGCCGCAGCCCGTAGCGCCAGGACGGTTCGGACAGCAGCACACTGCGGGCCGCGCGCCGGAAACGGATGCGCAGCGCCGCCGGCCGCCCGAGCCGGTCGTCGACGTTGTACGGGTCGGGGTCGGACTCGTGCACCACGGTCGCGGCGTGCCGCAGGGCCGCCTCGACGGCCCGGTCCGCCGGGCCCTGCGGCTCGGGCAGAACCAGCTCGGGCGGGTCGTTGCGCCTCTCGGCGACCGCGTCCCCCAGGTCCCGCACCGCTTCCGCGATCTCCGGCTGCCGGGAGGCCCGGCCGTGCAGATGGGCCGCGGCGGCCGCCTCCACCAGCGGGACGAGCACGTTGAGCTGGGCGAGCAGCCGCACCATCGCACTGCTCCGCCCGTGGGTACGGGCCCGGCGGGCGAGGATCAGGTCGTAGGAGGTGTTCAGGGAGTCGGTCACGGCCTGGCGCCGCTCCGCGTACTGGGCCGTGCCCGCCGCCGCCAGCAGATCGGCGACGCTGCGATAGGTGTCGGCGACGGCGGCACGCTCCGGCAGCCGTCTGCGCAACGGCCAGCCCAGCAGCGTCAGGACGAGCACGAACAGCCCGCCGACCGTCAGCAGCAGCGGCGCCACCCACCACGGCCGGGGCATCGGCAGGCCCGCGCCCACCACCGAGTTGAGCAGGAGCAGCAGTCCGGAGACGGAGGCGACGGCGCCGATCGACGAGATCATTCCGGAGACCAGCGCGACCAGGGTCAGCACGGCCACCGCGAGCCAGCCCTGCCCGTACACCAGGGTGCCGAGCGTGACCCCCACCGCGCCGAACAGCTGCGGAACGGCGATGTTGAAGATCCGCATGCGGTACGCCGACGCGGTGTCGCCGATGACGCCGGACAGCGCGCCCATCGACGCCAGAGCGCCGTACGTCGGCTTGCCCATGGCGAGTCCGACGGCGAGGGGCGTGGCGAGTGCCACCCCGGCCCGCGCCACGGCCGCCCAGGGCACCGGGGTGGACTGCGGTCGCAGCCCGTTGAGCAGCCACTCGGGTGGGGACAGCCGTCCCGCTCGGGTCTCCATGGTCAAGACATGCCTCATGAAGGCGTACGGGAGCAAGTCCCTCCGCTGCGGAGGGGCAGTTGCCCGGCTTCGGAGGACCGGGCCCCGATGTCTCAGAGGGTGAAGACCGTCCTGCCCCGCGCCCCGCCCGAGCCGGACCGCACCAGGGCGTCCGGGGCCTGTTCCAGGGGGAGTTCGGCGCCCAGCGGGACATGGAGTTCGCCGTCGGCGGCGGCCGCGGCGAGGGTGTCCAGCAGATTCGTGGACGGGCGCTGGAGGAAGTCGATGCCCTCGACGCCGGCCGGGAGGCGCGCGCCGGCCGCCACGCCGCGCGTCGTGACGGCCGTGCCGCCCGCGCGGACGAGGGCCGCGTTCGCCGCGAAAGCGGCCGGGCTGTCCGAGACGAGGTCGATCACCGCGTCGACGCCGTCGGGAAAGAGGTCGCGCACGGCCGCGGCGAGGTCCCGGGCCGTGGTGTCGAGCGTGGTGTCCGCCCCCAGTGCGGTCATCCGCCGCTCTCCGTCGCCGCGCACGGCCGCGAGGACGCGCACGTCCCGCGCGGCGGCCAGCTGGGTGAGGATGCTGCCGACCCCGCCCGCCGCGCCCACGACCAGTACCGCCTGGCCGGCCGTCGCACCGGTGGCGGCCAGCGTCTCCGCCGCGGTCATACCCGCCGTCGGCAGCAGCGCCGCCGTACGGAACGACAGCCCGTCCGGGACGAACGCGATCGGCCCGTCCTGCGGCATGGTGACGTACTCGGCGAACGTGCCGGTGCCGACCGGTGGCCGGGCCGCCTGGCCGAAGACCGCGTCACCCACCACGAAACGGCTGTCGCCAGGACCGACGACATCGATGCGGCCCGCGAAGTCCCAGCCCAGGACCAGCGGGAAGACGTGTTCGGCCCGGCCGTCGAACGCTCCGTCGGCGATCTGCCGGTCGACGGGGTTGAGCGCCGCGTACTCGATCTTGACCAGCACCTCGCCCTCGGCGGGGTCCGGCTTGGGGACCTGGATCAGTTCGGGCTCGCCCTTGAACGCCTTGACCGCGACAGCGCGCATCCGGAACACCTCCCGACGGACGGCCCCCTGGGGGTACCCCCAGACGGAGTCTGGGGAGGATCACCACGACGCCCCCACTCTCACCCGGCGCGGCGGTCAGCGCACGTCGTGCAGTTCCAGCCGGACCAGCAGCGAACGGTGGTCGGTGTCGTCCAGGTCCAGGAAGCGGGCCGCACGGACCGAGAAGTCCTCGCTGACCAGCACATGGTCGATCTGTGCGCCGAGCGGGGCGCGGACGGCCGCGGGCCACGACGGGGCCCGCGAGGCGCCGCCGAGGGTGGCGCCGTCACGCAGACCGCCCGCGTCGAGGATGCGGCGGAACGCGGCGTGGTCCTGCGTCGCGTTGAAGTCCCCGGCCACGATCGCCGACGAGCCCTTCACCCCGTCGGCGTACGTACGCAGCCGGCCGAGCTCCCTGCGCCAGTCGTCCACCCCGCCGGGCACGGGCGGCAGCGGATGCGCGAGCTGCACATGGATCCGCCGCTCACCGGCGAGGGCCACCGACCCGGGCATGGCGAGGGTGCTCTCGATCCCCGGGGCGGCCTTCAGCGGAAGCCGGCTCAGGATGGCGGACCCGGAGGCCGACTCGCCCTCGACGACGTTGCGGTACGGGTAGTCGGCGGTGGAGACCTCCGCGGCGAGCGCGTCCGAGCAGCGGGCGGCGCACTCCTGGACGAAGACCAGGTCGGGCTGCTCGCGGCGGATCGTGGCCAGCAGGTCCGGGGTCGCGTTGCCGAACTCGACGTTCGAGGAGAGCACGGTGAGCCGGGCGACGACCGGCCCCTTCGGATGCTCGGTGAGCCCGGTGTCGTACGGCCTGACGAACCAGCCGGTGACCGCGAGCACGGCGACGGCCCAGACCATGCCGGCCCGCAGCCGGGCGAGGGCCGCGAGCAGCAGGGCGACGCCCGCGGGGATCAGCAGCCACGGCAGAAAGGCGAGCAGCTGGGTCACCGGGGTGACGGCGTCGGTGTCCGCGAGCCGGCAGGCCGCGGCGGCCGTGGGCAGGAGCAGCAGGAGCGTCACGAGCCAGGCGGCGGCACGGCGACGGCGCGCGGGGTACGGCGGGGAGCCCGGCGTGGCGGCCGGGGCTGCCGTGGATGTGGCGCTGTTCAAGACGGCCTCCGGGCGCGGGGTGTGCGGATGTGTGCCGGTGCGTTCCGAACGTGTGGCTGCGTGTGCCGACGGGGTGCCGACGGGTGCCGACGTACGGGGCGCTCCCCTGTGAGGACGCCAGTCTGGGTGAGTTTGTTGCGGGTGTCGCGGCGGTGGGGTGCGGGGCGGGTGGTGGTCGGGTCGGTGTCGGGTCCGGTCAGGTGGGCCGCGCTGGACTGCCTACGCGTCGGCCGGTCTTCCCGGGGCGTACGGGCGCAGGGCGTCGATGAGTCGCTCCAGGCCGAAGGCGAACTCGGCGTCGTGGTCGATGACCGCGAGCTTCGGCGCGAGCCTCGCCACCGCGGCGAATCCCGAGCCGGCGAGCAGCTCCTCGCGCTCCCGTACCGCCGACTCGTCCTCGCCCTGGAACGCCGGTGAGTGGAACTCCCGCATCAGCGAACCGACCTGGAAGGCGACCAGCAGCCGCAGCGCGTGCACGGCGTTCGCCTCCTCGAAGCCGTGCTCCAGCAGCACCTTGAGCGAACAGTCGATGGTGGGCAGCACACCCGGTGAGTTCAGCTGGCGGGTGAGGACCAGTTCACCGGCGCGCGGGTGCCGCAGGGAGGCGCGCCGGAAGGCGTGCGCGACCGAGCGGATGCCGTCCTCCCAGCTGTCGCGCGAGTGCCGGGTGATGTGCATGTCCGTGGTGATGTACTCGGTGACGCCGTCGAGTACATCGGCCTTGCCCCCGACGTGGTTGTAGAGCGACATCGCCTGGACGCCGAGCGCGGCGGCGATACGGCGCATCGACAGCGCCTCGACGCCCTCGTCGTCGATGATCCGCAGAGCGGACTCGATGATCCGCTCACGGGACAGAGGCTCGCGGGCGGCAGCACGGGCGGTGGCTTGAGCGGTGTCGTGCGAGGGGACGGGCGCCGTGTGGGGCGAGGCCGGGGGCACGGTGGCAGGGGAGGCCGACGCCTCGCCCTCGCGCAGCTGTTGACCTGACGCTTCGGCACACATCCGGCCGCTCCCCGGTTTCGCGCACATCCTTGACGGTTTACAGCGTAGGTGCTTCTCTCGGTGCCGACTTACGGTGTAAGTAATGGTGACAGTATTCATGCGGCCCTGCGGTCGCGGAAGCAGTGCGCCGTCTCTTTGCTTCTCCCCGCTCTGTTCTCCCCGCGTCGCCGGAGGCACGCATGTCCTGGCCCACCGTCCACCACCTCGACTGCGCCCCGATGCACCCCCTCGGCGGCTCCCCGCTGGTCGCCCACTGCCTGCTCGTGGTCACCGGCAGCGGACTTCTCCTCGTCGACACGGGGTTCGGCACCGGCGACATCGCCAACCCGCGCCGGCTCGGCGCGGTCTTCCGGAAGACCGCCCGCCCCCGCCTCGAACCGGCCTTCACCGCGGTCCACCAGATCCGTGAGCTCGGGTACGACCCGCGCGACGTCCAGGACATCGTGCTCACGCATCTCGACCTCGACCACGCGGGCGGCCTCGCGGACTTCCCCGACGCGCGGGTCCATGTGATGGCCGACGAGTACCGGGCGGCGATGCGGCGCGACTCCCGTCTGGACACGGCCCGTTACGTCACCGCGCAGTGGGGCCACGGGCCGCGCTGGATCATCCACGACACGGCCGACTCCACCTGGCACGGATTCGCCGCGAGCCCGGTGGTGCGCTCGCCCGACGTCCTGATGATCCCGATGCCCGGACACAGCCGGGGGCACTGCGCGGTGGCGGTGCAGCAGCCGGAGAGGTGGCTGCTGCACGCGGGCGACGCGTACTTCTTCCACGGTGAGATGGACCTCCGCCGGCCGCGCTGCCCGCGCTCCCTGGCGCTCCACCAGCGCCTGATGGCGGACAACCACGACCAGCGGATGACCCAGCTGGACCGGCTGCGCGCGCTGCGGAGGGTGGACCCGCGGGTGATCCGGATCTTCTCCTCGCACGACGCGTACGAGTTCTCCCAGCTCACCTCAGAAAGGGTGCGTCCCTTGCGGTGACGAGCCGACGCGGGCCGGACGACCGCAGGACGACATCGAGAACGCGGTCGGGGTCGGCCGCGTAACTCTGGGCGAACCAGGCCATGTTGGCCTCGACGACGGCCCACCGGCCGCCGACCAGCTGCCCGATGTCGACGACGACGGCGCTGGGGAGGGTGGGGGCGCAGGCGTCCAGCACGTCCTGGCCGAAGCGTTCGGCGTCCGGGGTGAGAGGGGCGGGATCAAGACGGCCGAAGACGGTGTAGCGGCTGCCGGTGCGGACCTCGCCGTCGAGGACGAAGAGCCGGTACTCGGCGGCGAACTCGACGACGTCGCTGACGAGTACGGGTGTTTGCGGCCCGATGCGCTCGCCGCTGCGGGGGAGGTCGCGCCCGCCGGCGTACACGGCGGCGGGCACGGACTTGTCGGACGGCGGCTTGACGAAGAGGGGGCCGTCCAGCTCGCGGGCGCGGTCGAGGGTGGTCAACTCGATGCGGCGGTGGGTGAGTTCGGGGGCGAGGGTGGTGAGCCAGTCGTCGGCCGGCTCGAGAAGCCCGACGCGGAGAGGGCGGACGATCCGGTCGGCGGCGAGGGGGCCGCCGTACCAGTGGACGTCGCGCGCTTCGTGCCCCTGGGCGGAGTCGACGACCTCGATGCCGCGGTGGCGGGCGGCGTGGGTGAGGAGGGTGGCGGTGCTGGTGAGGGGGTGGGGGGCGAGGAGGAGGGGCATGGGGGGACGGTAGCGGGGGCGGGTTGGCTTGTGCGGGCTGGGTGCTTGGGCCTTGGCGTCGTTGTGCGGCGCCGGGTTCCTGGGGCGGGGCCTGGGTGCTTGAGCCTCGGGTTCTTGTCCGGCGGCGGGTCCGGGGGCGGGGCCTGGGCCGTGGGGCGTCGGGCCCTGTGCGGCGTCGGGTCCCTGAGCCCGGGGTCGGGTGCTTGAGCCTCGGGTTCTTGTCCGGCGGCGGGTCCGGGGGCCTCCGGGCTCGACTCCTCGGGGTCGGCGGCGTACAGCTGTGTTGCATGGCGTACCCGGGTGTTGCCGCCGATCCCCGGCGGGGACGACCCTGCACGCCCCCTGCCGAGCGGTCGAGGACGCGACCCGTTGATGCCCACCCGGAAGCGAACCCGAGCCCGTTCGGGCGGCGGATGGGACGCGGCGCGAAGCTGCCGCAGGTGAGGGGGTGTGGGGCGCAGCCCCACAGAAACCTTCTCTTCTCCACCGGACCGGTTTGCGGGCGCGGCCGGCGCGAAGCTGCCGCCCTGGGGGCGTGGGGCGCAACCCGACAACCCCCGCGCGGCTAGCCGGCGTGGGGCGCAGGCACCGCGTGGCTGCCCGAGCGCGCGTGCCAGGACCAGGCGTAGCAGGTCAGGGCCAGAACCGCGCCCGCTCCCAGGAGCCACCACGACGTCACCCGCAGCGTCGCCGTCAACGCTTCGAACACCGCCTCCGCCGCAGGGCGGTCCACGTCCGGGGGGAGGTCGTCGAGGGCCAGGCCGCGGCCGATGGTCAGGGCCAGGCGCAGGAGGGCGCCGCCGATCGCCAGGGCCGCGCCCAGGAGCGCGAGGGCGTTCAGGCGGCGCTGGGCGAGGACGACCGCTGCCGCCGCGAGAAGCAGTGTGACCACCGGGAGCCGTACGCCCCAGAACTGGAGGTCCGCGAAGATCTCGCGCGCCGCCCCGAGCTTGTCCGCATCCAGGATCGTGATCCTCGTGTTCCCCGCCGGGACCTGGTCGGCGAACGGCACCCCCTCGTCGCTCAGCTGCTGCTTCACCTGCTCGATGACCGGCGCCAGGTCGATGCTCGCGGTGTCCACGTCGTCGCTCGTCAGCGCCTGTTCGACCGCGGTGTGGGCCGCGCGGTTCACCGTGTTCCAGGCGATCCGGTACGCGTCGGTCCCGGCGAACGAGATCACCGCCTCGTGCACCAGGTTCTCCACGCCCTGCTGGAGCGGCCCCGCGTCGATCTTCTTCATGACCTCCGCGGTGATCCGGTCCGCCACCGCGTTCTGCACGTCGGGGTCGGCAGCGAGCGGCTCCATCGCCGTGACGTAACTGTCGGTGTCACCGATCTCGCGGTCCGCCCACACGGCCAGCGCGCTCAGCGGCGTCAGAAGAGCCACGAGCACGATGAGCACCGCCGTCAGAACGCTCCGCACTCCTCCAGGGAACGCGGGCCCCGCCGGGCGCGCGAGCCGTGGGCCGCCGACCGGGCTGATGGCAGGCCGCTCCGACTTGCCTGCGGGGCGGCGCGGGTGTGCTCTGAAGTGAGGACGAGGGAAGGAGCTCTCCGTCATGGCTGCTCACGCAACGATGCCCGTACGGCACCACGCATCTCTCAGCTGGGCCATGCCCGTGGGGCTGGGCACGCTCTTCGGTTTCTACGCGGGGTTCCTCCGTCGCACCGGCGAGGCCGTCAGCTGGTGGGACGTCCTCTACGGGGTGGTCGCCGGGTTGATCTTCACGGCGGTCGCCTACGGTCTCGGCCGCATCCAGAACGCCCTGCCGCGCGAGGTCCGCGCGGGCGCCTACGCGGCGGTGTGCGGCATGTCCATCGGCTTCCTGCACAGCCTGACGGGGACCAGCATCCTGCGGTCGGCGGGGATGGGGCTCATGTTCGCCGCCGTGATGTTCGCCGTCTCCTTCTACGTGTTCTACATGAGGGAGGACTAGGGCGCTGACCTGCAATTTTTCCCTCTTCGCGCGGCCGCCAGATCTCATCTCGCGGCCGCGCGCCGTCGTCTCGCGCCTGCTGGGTGAGGAGCAACCGCAGGAGGGAGGCGCACCGTGCAGGAGACACCGCTGCGCGTCGCGGTCATCATCGGCAGCACCCGTGAGGGCCGCGTCGGCGAGAAGGTCGGACGCTGGTTCACGGAGCGCGCCGCCGAGCGGGCCGATGTGGAGCTCTGTGTCGTCGATCTGATCGACTTCGACTTCCCCGCCCACTACCCGGACCGGGCGACCGCGCGGATGCGGGACTTCGTCTCGGAGATCGGCCGCGCCGACGCCTTCGTGGTCGTCACGCCCGAGTACAACCGGTCCTTCCCCGCCTCCCTCAAGCAGGCCATCGACTACGCGTACGACGAGTGGCGGACCAAGCCGGTCGCGTTCGTCAGCTACGGCCACGGCTCCCGTGGTCTGTATGCCGTGGAGCAATTGCGCTCGGTCTTCACCGAGCTGCACACCGTGACCCTGCGCAACGGCGTGAGCATCAACCTGCTCGACGACACCGGCGAGGACCGGGACCGGGCGGCCGCGCTGATGCTGGACCAGCTCGGGTGGTGGGGGCTCGCGCTGCGCGAGGCCCGTGCCGCCCGGCCCTATGTCTCCTAACGAGCAGCGAGCGGTCGCGCCGGGCACCGATGACTTCCGGCGGCCGCTCCGGTCAACCTCCTGGACTTCCGACGACCGTCCCTCCGACCCACCGCCGACCATGCGAAGGAACGACGATGAGCACAGAACTGGCAATCGAGACCGCGGGCCTGGTGAAGGTCTTCGGTGAGAACCGGGCGGTGGACGGGGTGGATCTGGCCGTGCCGGCCGGCACCGTCTACGGCGTGCTCGGGCCGAACGGCGCCGGCAAGACGACGACGGTCAGAATGCTCGCCACCCTGCTGCGGCCGGACGGCGGCGAGGCCCGTGTCTTCGGCAAGGACGTGCAGAAGGACGCGGACGCCGTGCGCAGCAGGGTCAGCCTCACCGGGCAGTACGCCTCGGTCGACGAGGACCTCACCGGTACCGAGAATCTCGTGCTGCTGGCACGGCTGCTCGGTCACGCCAAGCCGGCCGCGAAGGAGCGCGCCGGTCAGCTGCTCGAAGCCTTCGGCCTGTCCGAGGCGTCCGACAAGCAGGTGAAGAACTACTCGGGCGGTATGCGGCGCCGTATCGACATCGCCGCCTCCATCCTGAACACCCCGGACCTGCTCTTCCTCGACGAGCCGACCACCGGTCTCGACCCGCGCAGCCGGAACCAGGTCTGGGACATCGTGCGCGCGGTGGTCGCCCAGGGCACGACGGTGCTGCTGACCACGCAGTACCTGGACGAGGCGGACCATCTGGCCTCCCGTATCGCCGTGATCGACCACGGCAAGGTGATCGCGGAGGGCACGAAGGGCGAGCTCAAGGCATCGGTCGGCTCGGGCGCGGTCCATCTGCGGCTGCGGGACGCGGAGCAGCGGCCGGAGGCCGAGCGGGTGCTGGCGGCGGCGCTGGGGGCGGAGGTCCTGCTGGACGCCGATCCGCTCGCGCTGACCGCCCGGGTGAACGGGCACGGCACCCAGCAGGGCGCCGCCGAGCAGGCCGCGCGGGCGCTGGCGGAGCTCGCCCGCACCGGGATCACTGTGGACAACTTCGCGCTGGGACAGCCCAGCCTGGACGAGGTCTTCCTCGCCCTGACCGACAAGAAGGGGGCGGCGGCATGAGCACCGCGACGACGACGAAGTCCGTCAAGGACGCCGAGGACCTGGCACTCGAAGCACCGAAGGCCGAGGATCTGGCAGCGCTGCTGGTGGGCAAGGAGCGTCCACCGAGGCCGAGCGCGATCTCCGCGTCGCTGACGTTCGGCTGGCGGGCGATGCTGAAGATCAAGCATGTGCCGGAGCAGCTGTTCGATGTGACGGCGTTCCCGATCATGATGGTGCTGATGTACACGTACCTCTTCGGAGGGGCGCTGGCCGGCTCGGCCTCGCAGTACATCCAGTTCCTGCTGCCCGGCATCCTGACGATGAGCGTCGTGATGATCACGATGTACACGGGCGTCGCGGTCAACACCGACATCACCAAGGGTGTCTTCGACCGGTTCCGTACGCTGCCGATCTGGCGGCCGGCCCCGATGGTGGGCTATCTGCTCGGTGACGTCGTCCGCTACTTCCTCGCCTCCGTGGTCATGCTGACCGTCGGCATGATCATCGGCTACCGCGCCGACGGCGGGGTGATGGGCATCCTCATGGGCGTCGTCCTGCTGATGGTCTTCTCGTTCGCGTTCTCCTGGATCTGGACGATGTTCGGACTGCTGCTGCGGACCGAGAAGTCGGTGATGGGCGTCAGCATGATGGTGATCTTCCCGCTGACGTTCCTGAGCAATGTCTTCGTCGACCCGAAGACGATGCCGGGCTGGCTCCAGGCCTTCGTCAACAACAGCCCGGTGACCCATGTGGCCACCGCGGTACGCGAGCTGATGGCGGGCAACTGGCCGGCCGCGGACATCGCCTGGTCGCTGGGCTGGGCCGCGCTGTTCGTGGTGGTCTTCGGCTCTGTCACGATGCGGCTCTACAACCGCAAGTAGCGCGGGCTGTCCTTCACTGCGGGCGCCCCCGGACGACCGGGGGCGCCCGCAGTGCTGTGTGCGCCCGCCGAGGGCCGCCGTTGACCTTCACCCGGGGGGAAGCACCAGCATCGGCGGGGCCGGGCGAGGTGCCCGGCGCGAGGAGGTACGCATGGGTCTGCTGACGATCGGCGCGTTCGCCCGCGCATCCCGGCTGTCCGCGAAGGCGCTTCGTCGCTACGACGAACTGGAGCTGCTGCCGCCGGCCCACGTCGACGCGTTCACCGGCTACCGGTACTACGACGAGGCGCAGGTGGAGCGGGCCCGGCTGGTGGCATGGCTGCGGCGGATCGGGATGCCGCTGGCGCGTGTCCGCGACGTCTGCGACCTGTACGCGTCCGATCCGGCCGCGGCGGCCCGCGACATCCGTGCCTACTGGGCCGGGGTCGAGGCGGAGACCGCCGTCCGTCGCGATCTGGCGGCCTTTCTCGCCGACCAGTTGTCAGGGAAGGACACCACCATGTCTCAGCTCACCGCACCCCTGGAGATCCGTTACGCCGCTCGCACGGACCGCGGCCTCGTCCGCGAGACCGACCAGGACACCGCCTACGCGGGTCCTCATCTGCTCGCCGTCGCCGACGGGTTCGGCGGTCAGGGCGCACCTGCCGGAGCGGCGGCGATCGACGCGCTCAAGGACCTGGACGACGCCGGGGCCGCCGGTTCGGCGCGCATCGGCGATCTGCTCAACGCCCTGGAGGACGCCGTCGACCGGGCCAACTCCGCCGTGAGCGGCTTCGACGGCTCCGGCACGACCCTCACCGCGATGGTGTGGACGGGATCGCGGCTCGCGCTCGTGCACATCGGCGACACCCGGGCCTGTCTGCTGAGGGACGGGGAGCTCTTCCGCATCACACACGACCACACCGTGGTGCAGTCGATGATCGACAACGGCAGTCTCACTCCCGAGGAGGCGGTGACACATCCCGAACGGGCGATGCTGCTGAGGGCGCTCGACGGCGGTGAGGAGTCCGGCCGGGCGGATCTGCGGCTGCACGAGGCGCGGCCGGGCGACCGGTATCTGCTGTGCTCGGACGGCCTGTTCACGGTGGTGGCCGACGAGGACGTACGGCACACACTCGCCACGGTCGACGCCCCGGACGACGCGGTCGGCGAACTGATCGCCCGTGCGCGTCGCGCGGGAGGCCCGGACAACATCGCCTGTGTGGTCGCCGATGTGGTGCCGCTGTGACGCCGGCGGATCCCGCGCCGCACCTCACACCCGCTCGGATGCGGGCCGGTCGTCCGGAGGGGCAGGCGAACGGGCACTGCCTCGCCCGCGCTGCCCGTGTCGGCCGAGCTCAGAGCAGCCAGTCGACGGGGCGGCCCGGGCGGTAGGAGCAGTACGCACCCGTGGTGACCGACTCCCGTAGGTGCGCGGCCAGTTCGGGGTGGAGTGCGTCCAGTTTGCGCAGGGTGTCGCGGATACGGGCCGTGACCGTCTTGCGGGCGCGCTCCGCCTCGTCGCCGAGCCGCCGGGTCCGGCCGCCCAGGCCGGCCGCCGTGCGCAACTCGTCCAGCAGCGCGGCCCGTTCGCGGCCGAACTCCGCTGCCCTGCGGTCGTCGCCCAGCTCCGCCGCCCGGTCGATCTCCTCGTCGAGGCGTTCCAGCCGCCGCCGGTAGCGGATCTTGGCCTCCTCGTCGAGCACCGGGTCCCCGCCGAAGCGGCGGGCGGCGACCACCGCTTCACCGCCCTCGGGGTCGAGCAGCACCACGGCGGAGAGATCGTCGCCCGCATGCGTCATCAGGGTGTGCAGGTCCCGCAGCCCCTTGGCGTCGGGGACATGGACACCGCGGCCCGCGAAGTCGAGCGCCCACACGGCTCCGTCGCGGCGGAACCTGTGCCGGGCGGAGTGGGGTTGCAAGGCCTGGGCGGCGAGTTCGGGGGAGACGGCGCCCGCGCTCACGCCGGCGTAGGCGTCGGCCGCCCTGCCGTACGCGGTCAGTCCGTGTGCGTCGGTGGGCGGGGCGTCCGCGACCGCGCGCGGCGGGACTCCGTCCAGCAAGTACGTCAGGCCCAGTTCCTCGGCCTCGCGCCGGGTCGACGCGGCCAGCTCTGCCCTGTCGCCGCCCGGGCCCAGCAGATCCAACAGCGCCGCCCGCGCCCGCACCGACCAGGGCCTCGCCCGCAGCCGGTCCGCCGAGGTGTACGCGGCGGTCAGCGCGGCCACCGCCTCCTCCCGGCGTCCGCGCGCCGCGTCCAGCATCCCCAGCCAGAGGTCCACGGGCCCGCTGATGTCGCAGCCGTACAGCGAGACGACCCACTGGCCCGCATACGGCGCGAGCGCGGCCCTGGCCTCGTCGATCCGCGCCGGGTCGCCGGACGCCGCGGCCGCGTGCGCGCGCAGCCGCATCCACAGCGGTGCGAAGATCCGGGGCACCGGCTCGGGCCGGGCCGCGATCTCGTCCACGAACCGCAGCGCGACCGCCGTACGGCCCTGCTCGACCGCGGTGAGCCCCGCCAGCAGCGGCGGATGCGGATGCCCTTGGTCGGTGAGCGTCCCGACCACGGTCTCCGCCTCGTCGAACCGGCCCTGGAGCAGGAACAGCGCCCAGTGCATATGGGCGGTCATGAAGGCGAACGGCGGATGCTCGTGCTGGAGCCCGATCGCGGCCGAGAGCAGATCGGCCGCCTCCGCGAACCGCCCGCCCAGCGCGGCGATGAGGGACTGGTCGATGGCCATGCCCAGCTCGAACCGGCGCAGCCCCGCCCGCTCGGCCAGGGCGGTGAAGACGCGCAACTGGTCGAGGTAGCGCGGGTCGCCGAGCTCCAGGAGCGTCACCCAGCGCATCGCGGCCGCGTGCATCTCCACGTCGCGGTTGCCCGTGCGGCGGGCGACCTCGCCCATCTCCGCGGTGAGCACGAGGCGTTCCTCGGAGGTGCCGAGCCCCCAGATCGAGTCGTGCCGCGCCCACAGGGAGAACGCGAGCGCCTCGTCGTCCTCGCCGCGCCGCGCCAGCGCCGTGGTCCGCACGGCCAGGTCCTGGGCGATCCGCTCCGGGGTCAGGCCGGCCAGTTCCTCGCCGCTGCCGCCGGCCAGCGCGCGGTACGCCTCGCGCAGCAGCTCGGCGCCCGACGCCTCCTGGCCCGGCACGCCCCCGTGCTGGTGGAGGGTGATGGCGACGCGGGCGAGCACCTCGGGGTCGTCCACCGCGCGGGCCAGATCGACGGCGAGGTCGAGGAAGCGCCGGCCCTCGGCCTCGTCGCCGTAGTGCCGCAGTTCGCCGCCGAGGTCGAGGGCGACCAGGGCGGCCCTGCGCCTGTCGTCGCCGGCCGCCTCCAGTGCCCGCCGGTAGTGTCCGACGGCCTCCTCGCCGGAGAGCCTGCTGGAGGCGTCCCGTGCCGCCGCGAGCAGCAGATCGACCCGCCGGTCCCGCTCCAGCTCCTGGCCGGCCAGATAGGCGTGCCGTGCCAGATCCGCCGGGAAGACCTTCTCGCTGAGGCCGGGGGTGCGGTCCAGGGCCCGTACGACGTCGGCGTGCCGCTCCCGGGTCCGCTGCTCGTCGAGCGCCTCGTACAGCGTCTCGCGGACGAGGTCGTGGGCGAAGGCGAACCGGCCGCCGCTGCGCACGGTCACCAGCCGGGCCGTGACCGCCCGGTCCAGCAGTCGGTCCACGTGCGGGACGGGGGAGGAGGCGGCCGCCGCGAGCACCTGGCGGTGGAACTCCCGGCCCAGCACCGCCGCGGTGTCCAGCAGCGCGCTCACCGGCTCCGGCAGCAGTGCCAGCCGCCGCCGCACCGCCTCGCGCACCCCCGGCGCGACGGTGGTGACCGGGCTGCCGCTGTGCCAGATCCGGGCGGTCTGCTCGACGAAGAAGGGGTTCCCGCCGGTGCGGCGGTGGACCTCCTCGACGAGATCCGGCTCCGGCTCCACACCGGCGGTCAGCGCGATGAGCGCGCCCACCTCGTCGCGCCGGAGGCCGGTCAGGGTCACGGTCGCGGCGGCGCGGGCCGTCAGTGGCGCGATGAGCTGCCGCAGCGGGTGGTCGGGTGTCTCCACCTCGACGTCGCGATAGGTGCCGACCAGCAGCAGCCGCTCGAACCAGGCGTGCTGGGCGGCGAATTCGAGCAGTCTCAGCGATGCCGGATCGGCCCAGTGCAGATCGTCGAGCACGACCACCAGCGGCCGCTTCTGCGAGACGGTGACCAGGGCGGTCGTCACCGCGTCGTACAGCTGGAAGCCCTCCCCGCCGTCGCCCTCGCCGGGCTCCTCGCCGAGCAGAACGGCGAGCCGCCCGCCCGCCGCCTTCGCGGCATCGGCCCATTCCGCCTCGTCGACACCCCGCCGCAGACCGCGCACGACCTGGACCCACGGCCAGTACCCCGGGGCGCTGTCGGAGTCCCAGCAGGAGCCGCCCAGCACCAGGGCACCTCGCCGGCGTGCCTCGTCGGCGGCGTCGGTGACCAGCGACGTCTTGCCGATACCTGCCTCGCCGGTGACCAGCACCAGGCCCCCGTGGCTGTCCGTCGCCCGGCCGATCTCCGTCCGGAGGACGCCTGCGGGGTGGTCGCGCCCGATGAGAGCAGGGGTCATGCCGAAACCATAGGAGGCGGCACTGACAACCCGCACGCGAGACGGCGCGCGGGTTGCCCCGGCCCGGCGGCAGCCCGGCGCCTCCCCGGGACCGGGACCGGGACCGGTCTCGGCCCCGATGCCGCTGAAGGCCACCGAGTACGCAGGACCGGACCGCCCGGGCCTCAGGCGAACGGGAGTGACAGCACCGGTTCCGTCTTCTTCCCGGCCGTCCTTCCCGACGCCGTCGCCATGAACTCCGCCAGGTCCCGCCCCGCACGTCCGATCCGTTCGGGCAGCGTGTCCGTGAGCGCGTCGCCCGTGCCGCCCCAGTCCTCCGAGGCCGCGTAGACGGCGGTCGGCACGACCAGCGCCCGCAGATGGGCGAAGAGCGGACGCATCGCGTGCTCCGGCACCAGCGAGTGGCGCGACGTACCGCCGGTCGCCCCGATCAGTACCGGCGCCCCGGCCAGCGCTCCGACCTCGACGAGGTCGAAGAACGACTTGAAGAGTCCGCTGTAGGAGGCCGCGAAGACGGGGGACACGACGATCAGGCCGTCCGCCTCCGTCACCGCGTCGAGTGCCTCGCCGAGAGCGGCCGAAGGGAAGCCCGTCACCAGGTGGTTGGCGATCGGAACGGCCAGCTCGCGCAGCTCGACCACGCGCACCTCCACCTCCCGGTCACCGTCCCGCTCGCCGAGGGAGCCGCGTACGGCCTCGGTGAGCCGGTCGGCCAGGAGCCGGGTCGACGAGGGCACGCTCAGCCCGGCGGAGACGGTCACCAGTTTCAGCGCCTGCTCGCTCATGCCGCCTCCTTCGCGTTCTCGTTCGTGTTTCCGTTCGTGTCCCCGGTCGTCGTGGTCCCGGTCTTCGCGTCCTTGCTCCGGACGGCGGCGACCGCCGGGTGCAGCGGGGCGCTCTCCGGCACTCCGGCCGGCCGCAGCGCGGCGAACTCCTTGCGCAGCACCGGGACGACCTCCTCGCCGAGGATGTCGAGCTGTTCGAGGACCGTCTTCAGCGGCAGACCCGCGTGGTCCATCAGGAACAGCTGGCGCTGGTAGTCACCGACCGCGTCCCGGAAACCGAGCGTGCGCTCGATGACCTGCTGCGGCGATCCGACGGTCAGCGGGGTCTGCTCGGTGAAGTCCTCCAGCGAGGGCCCGTGTCCATAGACCGGCGCGTTGTCGAAGTAGGGCCGGAACTCCGTGACCGCGTCCTGCGAGTTCTTCCGCATGAACACCTGGCCGCCGAGCCCGACG
Source organism: Streptomyces sp. CA-251247 (assembly GCF_050952975.1). Lineage (NCBI taxonomy): Bacteria > Bacillati > Actinomycetota > Actinomycetes > Kitasatosporales > Streptomycetaceae > Streptomyces > Streptomyces sp. CA-251247. The sequence continues at coordinate 4,260,572 of NZ_CP191861.1, forward strand.
ATGGCCTGCTCGGGCGTGCCGTGGCCGTAGTGGGCGTAGCGCTGCCGGTAGAGGCCGACCATCTTCCGCGTGTGGGACATCGGCCAGAAGATGTTGTTGTGGAAGAAGCCGTCGCCGTAGTACGCGGCCTGTTCCGCGATCTCGGGGGAGCGGATGGAGCCGTGCCAGACGAACGGCGGTACGCCGTCCAGCGGTCGCGGGGTGGCCGTGAACGACTGGAGCGGAGTACGGAACTTCCCTTCCCAGTCGACCACGTCCTCCCTCCACAGCCTGTGGAGGAGTGCGTAGTTCTCCACGGCAAGCGGTATGCCCTGGCGGATGTCCTTGCCGAACCAGGGGTAGACCGGTCCGGTGTTGCCGCGGCCCATCATCAGGTCGACCCGGCCGTCGGCGAGGTGCTGGAGGTACGCGTAGTCCTCGGCGATCTTCACCGGGTCGTTGGTGGTGATCAGCGTGGTCGAGGTGGACAGGATCAGGTTCTCGGTGCGGGCCGCGATGTGCCCGAGGAGGGTCGTCGGGGAGGACGGGACGAAGGGCGGGTTGTGGTGCTCGCCGGTGGCGAAGACGTCGAGGCCGACCTCCTCCGCCTTGCGGGCGATGGCGACCGTCGCCTTGATCCGCTCGTGCTCGCTCGGCGTACGGCCGTTGGTCGGGTCGGTCGTGACATCGCCGACGGTGAAGATGCCGAACTGCATGTGAGCCCACCTCTCGGGTCCGGTTGGTTGAATGTTGAACCAAACCCTACAACGGGGGCCCCGTCCTCCCTATTCCGGGTCGTCGGCGGGTGCCTCAGCCCAGCCCCGCGGCGCCGGGGAACAGCTGGCGGAAGGCGTCGGCGGACTCCGAGCCCGAGCGCCCGAACGGTGCGTCGAAGTCCCACACCAGGAAGAGCAGGAACGCGATCAGCGCGCTGAACAGGCCGGCGAGCAGCAGCTCGCGGTAGGAGCGGCCGATCTGCATGGTGAAGATCAGCCCGACGGTCACCAGGGCACCGGTGATGAGGCCGAACCACACCACGCCCGGCAGGGTCGCCCCGGCGTTCGACTCCCGGGCATTGCGCGCGTCGTCGGCGACCGCCACCTGGTCGAGCATCGGCTGGTACGCCTGGGCCTCCAGCTCGCCCACGGGCACGCGCTGGGCGATGTCCGAGCGGACCACGTCGAGCAGCTCGGCGCCCCGCCCGGTCAGCTCGTGGCCGTCGATCATCCGCGGCCACTCCTGGTGGACGACGTGCGCGACGTAACGGTCGATGTCCGAGCGGAGCTGCCGCTGGGCGTCGGGCGGATAGACCTCGGCGCGCTGGGTGACCTCGTACAGGGCCTGCGCCTCACGGCGTACGTCGTCCTGCGCGGCGCTGCGGGCCTCCCACACGCCGGCGATGGCGAGGCCCAGCACGATGGCGTACACGACGCCGACCATCATCGTCATGTACTCGAGGACGTCGGGGGTCTCGGCGGGCTCCACGCCCGTTTCCTCGGCGTCGTGCCGCCGGCGCTGGAGGAGAAGGGTGGCGATGAGGACGACGGCGCAGGCGGCGGCCATCGCGATGGCCAGGACCAGCCATTCCGACATGGGCTCACTCCGAAAGATGTGGTGGTGCGGTCGGTGGGTGTCGCTCAGGCGCGGCCGCGCCCCGGCCGCAGCAGGGCCGCGGCGAGCACGGCAGGTGTCGTGGTGACGAGCACCAGGACGACGAGGGGCATCCCCTCGCGCTCCGGCCTACCGGGCAACGGCCGGTGGTTGCGTACGGTCACGGCCTGCGGCGGAGCGGCGGGCGGACCGGCCGCGGGAGGCGGCGGTACGACGGCCGGCTCGGTCTCGGGAACGACCGGCGCGGGCGGCCGCGGAGCCGGCGGTACGGGTGAGGGTTCGGGCGCCGGAGGCGTCGGCCGCGGCTGAGGCGGTGCCGGGGTGGTCGGCGCGGGCGGTTCCGGCACCGGCGGCGGACTGCTGGGCGGCGGCGGGCTCGGGGGCTCGGTCGGCGGCGGTTCGGTGGGCGGCGGTTCGGTCGGACACGGCTCCGGCGGCGGTGGCGGCGGCGGGCAGTGCGTGAAGAGGTGCACGGACACGCCCACGTCGACCGACACGTCCACCAGGAGGTCGCCGGCTCCGGGCCGGCCTCCCACGGACACCTGCACCGACGCGCACACCAGACCGGGCAGATGGACGGACCAGGTGCCGCCGTGCGGGGACAGGTGCGCCACGCTCACGGTGCCGGCGAAGAGGGCGCCGAAGGAGGGGACGACGGAGCCGGGATCCGGGAGAACCGGGCCGATGGGTGTCGCCGGAGCGGGGCGCGGCCGGTCGTGACCGGAGTCGTCCGCATCCGTACCCGCGCTCGTCGATGCGCCGGCAACCGCACCCGCACCCGCGCCTGCGTCCGGGGCGGGGGCGTGCGTCCGAGGCGCCGGGGCCGTGTCCCGCTCGGCCGGGCCCGCGCCCGCGTCCTCCCGGACCGGCCCCTTGTCCTCGCTCTCACGGCCCGGCGGCGCAACGCCCTCGCCGTCGGCGTCGCCATCGCCGGCGGCCTCGTGCTCGCGGACCGGGCCGGGCTCGGGCCCCGTATCGGATTCCGCACCCGCCCGGGACGCCGAGCTCGCCTCCGGCCCCGGCTCCTGATCCGGCGGGGCCGGACCCGGCCGCGGCTCGGCCGGGTCGGAATCACCCGTGGCCGGCTCGGCCTCCGTCCTGGAGACGGACGCGGCCGGAACCGCCTCGTCCGCCACTGCCGCTACTGCCCCGATCCCCTGCGAGCCGAGAATCGCAACGATCCCCAGTGCACTCAACTGCTCCCATCCCGCCACATCGGCACGTTACGGGTGAAGACCGGGCAGAGGGGGCCACTTTCACACTGATAGGTGAATCATGCGGTTGTCGGACCGGCCTCTCCGTGACGGTGCCCACAAGGTTTTGCACCTTGTTGCAAAACAAGTGATCGACGGATAGAACTGAAAGCCACGACCCGTCCCGTGGAGGCCCCGATGAGCCAGCCGAGCACCGGCCCGTACCCCCATCTCCTGAGCCCGCTCGACCTCGGGTTCACCACGCTTCCCAACCGCGTGCTGATGGGCTCGATGCATGTGGGCCTCGAAGAGGCGGAGAACGGGTTCGAGCGCATGGCCGCCTTCTACGCGGCCCGCGCCCGTGGCGGCGTGGGGCTCATCGTCACCGGCGGTATCGCGCCCAACGACCGCGGCCGGCCGTACGAAGGCGGCGCCAAGCTCACCACCGAGGCCGAGGCGGCCCAGCACCGCACCGTCACCGACGCGGTGCACGCCGAGGGCGGCCGGATCGCGCTCCAGATCCTGCACTTCGGCCGGTACGCGTACCACGCGGACCTCGTCGCTCCCAGCGCGCTGCAGGCCCCCATCAGCCCGTTCGTGCCGCACGCCCTCTCCGATGAGGAGATCGAGGAGACGATCGAGGACTTCGTGCGCACCGCCGCGCTCGCGCAGTCCGCCGGCTACGACGGCGTCGAGATCATGGGCTCCGAGGGCTACTTCATCAACGAGTTCATCGCGAGCGCCACCAACCACCGCACCGACCGCTGGGGCGGCTCGTACGAGAACCGCATCCGGCTGCCGCTGGAGATCGTCCGCCGTACGCGCGAACGGGTCGGCCCCGACTTCATCCTGATCTACCGGCTCTCCATGCTCGACCTGGTCCCCGGCGGCTCCACGCTGGAGGAGGTCGTCACGCTCGCCCAGCAGATCGAGGCGGCCGGCGTGACCATCATCAACACCGGCATCGGCTGGCACGAGGCCCGCATCCCCACCATCGCGACCTCCGTGCCGCGCGGTGCCTACAGCTGGGTCACGAGCCGGCTGATGGGGTCCGTCTCCGTGCCGCTCATCACCAGCAACCGCATCAACACCCCCGAGACCGCCGAGCAACTGCTCGCCGAGGGCCGCGCGGACATGGTGTCGCTGGCGCGGCCCTTCCTCGCCGACCCCGAGTTCGTGGCCAAGGCGCAGGCCGGCCGCGCGGAGTCGATCAACACCTGCATCGGCTGCAACCAGGCCTGCCTGGACCACACGTTCAGCGGGAAGCTCACCTCCTGCCTGGTCAATCCGCGCGCCTGCCACGAGACCGAGCTGGTGCTCTTCCCCACCCGGCTGCGCAAGCGCGTCGCCGTCGTGGGCGCCGGGCCCGCCGGTCTCGCGTGCGCGGTCTCGGCCGCCGAGCGCGGACACACCGTCACCCTCTTCGACGGCGCCGACGAGATCGGCGGACAGCTGAACATCGCCAAGCGGATCCCGGGCAAGGAGGAGTTCGACGAGACGCTGCGCTACTTCCGCAACCAGCTGGAGACGCACGGCGTGGAGGTCCGCCTCGGTGCCCGCGTCACCGCCGACACCTTCGCGGCGGACGAGTACGACGAGATCGTCGTCGCCACCGGAGTGACGCCGAGGACCCCCGAGATCCCGGGCGTCGACCACCCGAGTGTCGTCAGCTACCTCGACGTCCTGCGCGACGGCGCACCCGTCGGCGAGCGCGTCGCGGTCATCGGCGCCGGCGGCATCGGCTTCGACGTGGCGGAGTTCCTCACCGACGACGGCGAGGGCGCGAGCCTGGACGCGGGGACGTACTTCCGTCAGTGGGGCGTCGACACCGAGTACCAGGGGCGCGGCGGGCTCACCGAGGCGAAGCGCACCGCACCGGCCCGGGCCGTGCATCTGCTCCAGCGCAAGACCGGCAAGGTCGGCGCCGGGCTCGGCAAGACGACGGGCTGGATCCACCGCACCGAGCTCAAGCACCGCGGGGTGACGATGACCCCCGGTGCGACCTACGAGCGCATCGACGACGAGGGACTGCACCTCACGGTCGACGGCACGGCCACGGTCCTGCCCGTCGACACGGTGGTGCTGTGCGCGGGCCAGGAGCCGCAGCGCGGACTGTTCGACGAGCTGGCCGCGGCCGGCCGCTCGGTCCATCTCATCGGCGGCGCCGATGTGGCCGCCGAGCTGGACGCGAAGCGCGCCATTGACCAGGGCACCCGCCTCGCGGCCGCGCTGTGACGGTCCGTCGCCGGCTCACGGACAACTCTTCGGGCGGTGCCCTCGGCGTCCCGCCTGTTCCGTCGCGGTCCTCGGGCGGCCGACGGCGCTTTCCGGACACTCCCTAGGATCGGGCCATGTCGCTCCCGCACGCCATCCTCACGGCCCTGCTCGAAAAGCCCTCCTCGGGCCTGGAGCTGACCCGCCGCTTCGACAAGTCGATCGGCTACTTCTGGTCGGCCACCCATCAGCAGATCTACCGCGAGCTGGGCAAGCTGGAGCAGGCGGGCCAGATCCGGGCGCTGCCGGCGGCGCAGCCGACACGTGGTCAGAAGAAGGAGTACGAGGTGCTGCCCGCGGGCCGTGCCGAGTTGGCCGCCTGGGTGGCGCGGCCGGAGGACCCGAGGCCGGTCCGCGACCCGCTGCTGCTGCGGCTGCGGGCCGCGGGCGTGGTGGGCGGCACCGGGCTCCGGGAGGAGCTGGAGCGCCATCTCGCTCTGCACCGGCGGCAGTTGGAGCAATACCGCGAGATCGAGGAGCGCGACTTCGCGCCGGAGCGGACCGTCACCGAGCAGGACGCGCTGCGGCACATGGTGCTGCGCGGGGGCATCGAGCTGGAGTCGTTCTGGACGAAGTGGCTCACCGAGACCCTGGCGGCGCTGCCCGCCACGCCCTGAACCCGCCACGCCCTGAACCCGGCGCGTCCCGGCCGGGACGCGCGGCCGCCCGTGCTCGTCGAAGGCCGTCGCAGGCTGTCGAACCCTCGTCGCACGGGCGTGCGACCTTTCGACTCTCATCGAAAAGCTCGCGCCGGCGGGGCTGTCCGATGAGAATCGCGATCAGGCGGACCGGACAGCTCCGTTCTCGGCAGGGCTACGGGGGTGGCCTGCCGAGGACGGAGCAGTCCGGCGTGCGGGAGCTGACGGGCCGTGAGACGGTCGCCGGGTGAGGGATTCCTTGATCGTCGCCATGGTCGCCGCCTGCTCGGCCGGCGCACTCGCCCTGCTGGTCACTTCGGCCCTCGGCCTGGCACGCACCGGCCGTGGCGATCCCTCCGACGAAGCGCGTGCCGTGACGCTCGCGCTGTACGGCTGTGCGGTCGCCGTCGGGACGCTGGGGATGTTCGTCACGCTCCTGTGAGCGGCGGTCGGCCGGGCCGGCTCACAGCCAGCCGTTGCGGCGGAAACTGCGGTGGATCACCAGACAGGCGACCACCATGACGGCCATCACCACCGGATAGCCGAAGGGCGAGCGCAGCCCCGGCATGTGCTCGAAGTTCATTCCGTACGCACCGCACACCATCGTCGGTACGGCCACGATCGCCGCCCACGCGGTGATCTTCCGCATGTCCTCGTTCTGGGTGACGGTCACCTGCGCCAGATGCGCCTGGAGGATCGAGTCGAGCAGGGCGTCGTAGGAGGTGATCTGCTCGTTGATCCGCGCCAGATGGTCGACGAGGTCGCGGAAGTACGGCTGTATCTCCGGGCCGACCGGCGGCAGTGGTGTGGTCGCCAGGGCCCGCATCGGCCTGTCCAGCGGCGCCACGGCCCGCTTGAGCTCCAGCAGTTCGCGCTTGAGCTGGTAGATCCGCCCGGGGTCCGCCCGCCCCGCCGACGCGTCGAAGACGGTGCTCTCGACGTCGTCGACGTCGGTCTGCACGGACTCGGCGACGACGAGGTAGTCGTCGACGATCCGGTCGGCTATCGCGTGCAGCACGGCGGCCGGCCCCTGGGACAACTGCTCGGTGTCCGCTTCGAGGGCCTCGCGGAGCGGGCCGAGCGAGCCGTGGCTGCCGTGCCTGACGGTGATGACGAAGTTCGTCCCGGTGAAGACCATGAGCTCGCCGGTGTCCACGACCTCGCTGGAGCACGTGAGTTCCTCGTGCTCGACATAGCGGCAGGTCTTGAAGACGGCGAACAGCGTGCCGTTGCGGGTGCCGTCCCCCTCGTATCGCTGGAGCTTGGGCCGCTGGTGCGCGTGCACCGCGTCCGCCACGGCGAGCGGGTGCAGCCCGAAGAGCTCGGCGAGACCGGCGAACTCGGCCTCCGTCGGCTCGTGCAGCCCGATCCAGACGAAGCGGCCCTCGTGCTTGCGGACCTGGCGCAGGGCGTCCTCGGCGGAGGCGTGGCCCGACAGACGCTTCCCGTCCTCGTAGACCACGCAGTTGACGACCGAGCTGCCGAGCGGCGACCTCGCCGGGTGGCTGAGGTCGACGCGGGGTTTGTGCGCACGCCCCACGGCACGGCGCAGGGTGCGGATCATCGGCACGGCGGAGCTCCTTCGAACGACCGCCGGTCAGTGTGCCACCCGAGCGTGTCCGCTGTCGTCGGCGCAGGTGGGGGCTTCGGTGGCGGGGCGGTCGCCCGGCGTTCGGGTGCCTGCGTGTTCGAGCGCCGCGCGGAGGACGTCAGACTTTCGTCACCGGCCCATGGCCACCGTCGCGGCCTCCGCTGCCGTTGAATGCCATGGAGGGCCGAGCGGATCCCGACGGGGGACGACGCCGGAGACACGACGGGGAGTGGATCACATGCGGGCGATGCTGCGACGGCCGGTGGTCGTCGGACTGCTGCTTCTGGGGCTGGCCGCGGGCGCCGTCGGTGCCGTGTGGTTCCAGCCGTGGAAGCTGTGGGTGGACGAGACCGTACGCGAGGACCTGCCGGCGGCGGCCCCCGCCGGGGTGCCGGAGCAGGGCGCCGCTGCCGACCCCCCGGCGCAGGCCCAGCCCCGCACCCTGGCCACCGGTGAGCTGATCAGCCATGAGCACCGGACGACCGGCACGGTGAAGATCGTGCGGCTGGCCGACGGCTCGCACGTGCTCCGGCTGGAGAACCTCGACACCAGCAACGGCCCCGATCTGCGCGTCCTGCTGGCGGATGCTCCGGTGAAGGAGGGCACGGCCGGGTGGCGTGTCTTCGACGACGGGAAGCACACGGCTGTCGGCAAGCTGAAGGGCAACAAGGGCGACCAGAACTACGCGCTGCCGCGAGACGTCGATCCGGCCGACTACACCAGCGTGAGCATCTGGTGCGACCGTTTCGACGTCTCGTTCGGCGCCGCGGAGCTCGCTCCCGTATGACCCGGCCCGATCCGAACGAAGGGGCCAAGGGCTGTCCCGTCATCCCCGGCGGGACAGCCCTTAGCCGGCGTTGGAGGCGCTGAGCCCGGCGGACAGTGTCATGGCCTCGCCGTTGAGGAATCCGCCGGTGTCCGAGAGCAGATGGAGCACCGCCGCGGTGACGTCCTCGGGTTCCATCAGCCCGGGCCCCTGACCCTCCAGCACCGGCAGGACGTCCTCCCGCGCCGGGTCGTCCAGATCGGGCCGCAGCAGCCGGTACGTGGCCCGGTTGTGGATCATCGTCGTGTTCACCCCGGCGGGCAGCACCGCGTTCACGGTGATGCCGTGCTCGGCCACCTCCAGCGCCAGGGACTTCACCAGCCCGATCACGCCCCACTTGGCAGCCGCGTAGTGCGCGCTGTTCTTCGCGCCCATCCGGGCGACGATGGAGGAGGTGGCGACGATCCGTCCGTAGCCCTGCTCGATCATGTGCGGCACGACCGCGCGGAACGAGTGGAAGACGCCGGTCAGATTGACGTCGATCATCTCCTGCCACTGGAGGGCCTCCATCGAGGCGAGGGGGGAGGCGGACGCGATCCCGGCGTTGGCCAGCAGGAAGTCGATACGGCCGAACTCCTCCCGTGCCCGTGCCGCGACGTTCTCCATCTCCTGGAGACTGCGGACGTCGCCCATCAGGGCGATGCAGCGCCGGCCGGTGGACTCCACCAGGTCGACCGTGCGGGCCAGTTCGGCCTCGCTGCCCAGCGGATAGGGGACGCTCTCCAACTCCCCGGCGATGTCGCACGTCACGATGTCGGCGCCTTCACGCGCCAGGGCCACGGCATGCGCCCGTCCCTGCCCCCGCGCGCCACCGGTGATCAACGCGACCTTGCCGTCGAACTTCCCCACTGCGTGTGCCTCCTCGACGCGAGCCTGTCCGGACCGAACCTATGGTCGGAACCGGCGCGCCACCAGACGGCATCCGAGGGTGTCCGCCGTACCACCGACGTGCTTCTCATCGCCCGGCCCGACCCTGAGGGACGCCCCGCGTTTCAGGAATTCCTGAAATGACAGGGGCAGAAGCGGACGCCTCCTTACCGGTGGCAAGCATTCCGCCGAGGAATGGCAGATGATCACCGATCGCACGCTGTCCGGGACCGGTGCGCTCGGCCACCGCGCAGACCCGTCCTTCGCCACGGCCTGACCATTGCACCGTCCTGAACTGCTGTTTCTCCCCACAGGGGCCGGAGTTGGCGCCGCTGTCCGGCATGAACCGGCCACGTCCGCGGCAGGCACCTTCATGCCAGGCAGGTTCCTGGTCTGGCCGAAAGCAGACAACAGCACGGGGTCGGTGATTTCCTCTTGTTACGCAGTCGAAAGGCCCCCGGGCCGGCCGGCCGCCGGACAACTTCTTCCGAATGGAAACACTGCCGCATTCGTATCCACCGCACGAATGGAGACGATCAATGTCACGTGTAACCCGCTGTACCGCCGCCGCTTCCGTCATAGCCGCCACCGTTCTCGGCTCGCTTCTCTTCTCCTCGCCGGCGCAGGCCGCCGGGCAGCAGGGGCCGGCCGCGTCGGTGCAGATCTCCCAGACGCCGAGCGGCGAGGACGACTTCGTCTGGCCGCAGCCGAAGACCGAGCCCGGCACGGACGGTGCGCAGAGCGCCCGCGGCGCGGACCGGACGGCGGCCAAGGACGGCAAGGACGACTTCGTGTGGCCGCAGCCCCAGGGCGAGCCGGGCGTCCCGGACGACTTCGTCTGGCCGATCCTGGGCGAACTCCCCGACCTCCCGGGCCTTCCCGGAATCCCGGACGACTTCGTCTGGCCGACCCCGCCGAAGAGGTGACTACGTTGTCAGCGCAGCAGCTTCGTCAGATCCACTCCCGCCGGGTCGCCTGCACGCCGGCCTCGAACCGGCTCGACGCGCCCAGCCGGTCCATCAGCTCGGCCACGATGCGGCGTTCGGTGCGGACACCGATACCCAGAGCACGCGCCACCGCGTCGTCGGTGAGACCCGTGGCCAGCAGCTGGAGCAACTTGCGTTCCTGCGCGGTCAGTCCGCCGGGGTGTGAGTCCGCCGGGGTGTTGAGGGGGCTGGCATGCTCCCAGTACGCCTCGAACAGGGCGCGCATGGCGTGCACCACGGGCGGGTTGCTGAACAGCAGCGCGGACGGCTGTGCCTGTCCCGGCAGACCCGCGACGACCGCGGCCGTGGTGTCGACGATGAGCAGTCGCATCGGCAGGGTCGGCGAGGTGCGTATCTCGCTGCGGCGCTCGGCCATCCACTGAGCGTGGGCCTTGGTCACCCGGTCGTTGGCGACGCTGTCGAGATAGATGGAGCGGAATCGTACTCCCCGGGCGAGCGCTCGTTCGTTGAGCGGCCGGCCGGCCTCGATCGACTCCTCCGTCAGTGCGTTGACGGGGTGGAAGGCGAGGGACTCCGCGACACAGGACTCGGCCAGTGCTTCGAGGCGGATCCGGATGTCGTCGACGTTGTCGAGGTGTTCCGTGCCGCCGAGCGACTCGGTTCCCCCGGACGCGGTGTATTCGGCGGCGAGAGCGGCGAGAGCCGTGCGGTTCTGCTCGATCTGCTGTTGGCGCCAGGCCAGTTCGTCCTGCTCCCGCTGGAGCAGGACCTTGAGACCGAGTGCCGGGTTGACGGCCCGCAGCCGGCCCGGACTGTCCCGGGACGGTGCCAGCAGAGAGAGCTTGGACAGCCGGCCGAGTGCGGCCTCCACCTCCTCCGGTGTGCTGTCCAGAAGCTTGGCGAGCTGCACGGGGTCGTGTTCCTTGTGGAACAGGATCGCGCGATAGACGCCAAGGGTCTGTTGATCCAATGACGAAACCTCGTCCACGTGGCATTTCCCCCTTGAACCACGGTTGAACGGAACTTCACTGCGAAACAAGGGCACGCACGCGGAGGTGCACCTGGTTCCCGCGCGAGCAAGTCGGCTTCACGGGCGGGCCCCATCTGTTCACACATTTGGCACGTTACCTGCTCGTCGTACCCACCAAAAGGGATCTACGACTGCCGCCGGGTTCTGCCCGCGCACATCCTCAGGAGTCCTCATGCCGTTCGCCGGGCCCCACCCTCCCGCGCCGCTCGACGGCTGCATCGTGCTCGTGGTCGACGCCACCACGGGCGCCGGCCGGATCGTGACCGCACGACTGTGTGCGGCCGGTGCCGCGGTCGCCGTCGTCGGGGCCGGACACCCCGGGCGGGGCGACGACGCGGCCACCAAGGCGGCTTTCCTGTGCAAGGAACTCGCGGACATCGATCGTGTGGCGCTGCCGTACCGGACGGACATCGACGACCTCGACATGGTGCGCGAGCTGCCGGCGCAGATCGCCTCCGACCTCGGGCCGGTCTCGGCCTCGGTCGTCGTCATTCCGTCCGGCCCGGGAACGGACAGGCTCGCGGAAAGGTTCCGCGCCGCGTCCCGGGTGATCGCCGCCGCACTCCCCGAGGGAGCCCGGCACATCGAACTCGCATCGGACACCGCCGCCGGCGCCGGCCAGGACGAAGAACTGGCCCGCCGTGTGGTCGAACAGCTTCTCAGCGGAGCGGACTGCCCGCCGGACGCACTGCCGTCGGCCGGGCCACCGGTCACAGCACACTGATTGTGGGGGCACAGCATGTCGATACGCGTCGTCGTCGCCGGTGATCACCAGCTCGTGCTGGAAGCGTTCGCCGAGACACTCAACGGAACGGACGGTCTGGAGGTGGTGGGCCTCGCGACCACCTTCGAGGCCGTACTGCCCACCGTCGAACGGTGCAGGCCGACCGTTCTCCTGCTCGGCGAGAGCACCATGGGCGGCAAGGCGCTGCGGATCGCGACCGATGTCCGCTCCCACCACCCCGGCTGCGGCGTCGCGTTGATGGTCGGCACGGCGACTCCGGCCGTGGTGGACCGTGCGGTGGCGGCGGGCGCCCTGGGCATCGTGCCGAAGAACGGCCGGCTGCCGCAGCTGATCACCACGCTGATCGGCGTCGCCGGCGGCTGTCTCACCGTCGACCCGGCCCTGATCCGGCCGCCGGTCACGGGCGACACCTCGCTCAGCATCCGCGAGCTGGACGTGCTGCGGCTGACAGCGGGCGGAGCCACCGTCAAGGAGATTGCGGGGGAGCTCTATCTGGCCTCGGGGACCGTGCGCAATCTGACGTCGGCGGCCATCAAGAAACTCGGCGGGCGCAACCGCTTCGATGCCGCCCGCATCGCGGTGGAACAGGGGTGGCTGTGAGGCGGCGACAGAGGTCCGGACACGCGCCGGCCCCGGCACCAGGCGTGCCGGGGCGGGGCGTCCGGGAGCTGTTCGTCCGTCTGCACGGACTGCTGCTACTGCTCCAGGCAGAACTCGTTGATCGGGTAGCCGACATGGCGGTCGGCCGTCGGAAGGTGACCGAGGATGGTGTCGCCCGGCTTCAGTTCGGTGCTGTTGAGGACCGCGGCGCCCGGGCCGAGGACCCGGACGTGCCAGTCGTCCTGGAGGATCAGGTTGACGGCCTGGCCGTTGGGCGCGACCGCGTCGATCGAGATGAGCGGACGGGTCTCTATCTTGACCCGGCCGACGCTGACCGGACGCGTCTGGCCCTTGACGTCGACGGCCAGCACGGTGCTGCCGGCGTGGAGTTCGCTCAGATAGTGGGTCCGGCCGTTCTGGGAGACGGTGTACGAGTGCAGGGCGCCGGCGTTGACCCGGAACGGGCGCGTGGGCATGTACGGCAGCGGATGGGTTTCGCTGACGCACAGCACCATGCCCTTGGAGTGCGACCCGACGAGGATGCCCTCGTCCTTGCGGAAGTACGTCGTGGTGTCGACGCAGGCGCGCTCGCCCATGCCGATGTGACTGGCCGCGGTGACCTTGAGCTCCACCAGCTCGATCTTCCCCGTGCGGGACGTGGCCGCTGTGCGCAGGGCGGTGGCGTCGCCGACGGTCAGCCCCTGCATCAGGACGCCGTCCGAGCCGAGTTCGAGTACGCCGAAGATGATCTCGGCCTCCTCGGGGTTCGACGCCGTGGTGACGATCGAGCCCGGGGCGCCGGTGGCGGCCGCGATGACGATCTCCAGCGGGATCTTCGTGGGGTCACGGAAGTTGAGGATGCTCCAGTTCTCCAGGCGGGCCGCGAGGCAGGCGTCCTCGAGGGTGTCCGCGTCCACGATCTCGACGTACCGTCCGAATTCGACGTCCGGATGGGCGGCGGCGAGCTCGGCGCGGGCGTCCCGGCCGCCGGGGACGATCACGAGGTCGGCGCCGCTGAGGTCGTCCGGGACCACGCCGTCCTCGAAGAGCAGGATCTTGCGGACTGTCGGGGGCAGGCCGGCGAAGGCGGCCGGGTCGGCGGCGACGATGCCGTCGATGCGCTGGTGCAGAGCTTCTTCGAGTACTGCCGCGGTCGCGGTGCCGGCGTTGCGGATGTCAAGCCAGCACAGTTTGGCGTCCGTCATGGTGGGGCCCTCCTGTCGTGTGGTGGATCTCGTTGTCGTCGACGTGGTCGGGGGTCAGCCGTTCGTCGGCGAGCCGCTCGTCGTCGAGCTGTCCGGCCACGAACGGACCCGGGTGGAAGTGCTGTTCGGGGAAGTGGTGGACGAGCCGGGCGACCTTGGCGGCCAGCCGGCGCGGGTCGCGCGCCTGGAAGATGTTGCGGCCCATCGCCACCCCGCCCGCGCCGCCGGCGAGAGCGTCCCGGACGTACGCGAGGACGTCCTCCTCCCGTGCGAGGGCAGGGCCGCCCGCGACGAGAACCGGCACCGGGCAGGCGGCGGTGAGGTCGAGCATCTCCGCCGTCGACCCGAGGAAGACGGTCTTGACGAGGTCGGCCCCCAGGTCGGCGGCGATCGTCACGGCGTGCGCGACGGTCGCCGGGTCCCGGGGGTCGGTGATGCGTGGGCCGCGCGGGTACACCATGGCCAGCAGCGGGAGGTTCCAGCGGTCGCAGGCGTCCGCTATCCGCCCGAGGTCGCCGATCTGCTGGCGCTCGTCGTCGGAGCCGAGGTTGACGTGGACGCTGACCGCGTCCGCGCCGAGCCGCAGCGCCTCCTCGACCCCGGCCACGATGTACTTCGCGGTGGGGTCGAGTGCCTGACTGGTGCTCGCGTTGAGGTGGATGATCAGCGACATCGCGGCGAACCGCTCCGGACTGATGTGCCGCACACTGCCCTTGTGCACGACGACGGCGTCCGAACCGCCGGCCGCGAGTCGGCCGGCGAGCTGGTCGAGGGTGGTGCCCTTCGGCACGACCGGGCCGTCATGGATCGAGTGGTCGAGAGGGGTGATCATCAGGCCGGCCGTGCTGTGGCGATAGAGCCGTCGCAGCCGCAGTGACCGGGCGAAATGGCCGAATGTGGTCATGAAGCGCCCTTTCTTGTTCGCGGGTGGGCGTGATCGTGGGCGGGGTTCCTGAGGTCGGCTGCTCGTTCTGTCGTGGTGCACCTCCGTGGTCGGACCGGGCGCGAGGAGGCGTCCGGGTGTCGTGGGCCGGGGTGGTCATGGCGCGCAGATAGGCGCGGTCGGGTTTGCCCGAGGGGGTGAGCGGAAGCTGGGGCCACACCGAGATCCGGACGGGGGTGTGTTCCGGAGTCAGCGTCGCGGCCACGAATCCCCGGAGGTCGCAGGAGGTGCGCGGGGCGCCGTTGCGCAGCTCGACCGCGGCGTGCACCTGCTCGACGAGGTCGCTGTCGCGGACCCCGAAGACGGTGGCCTGGCGGACCTGCGGATGCCGCAGCAGGGCGCCCTCGATCGCCGCCGGGTCGAGCTTGAGACCGCCGTGCTTGATCACGTCACCGACGCGGCCGTCGAGACGCAGATAGCCGTAGCGGTCCCAGTGCCCGAGGTCGCCGGTGCGCAGCCAGCCGTCCTTGAGGGTGGCGCCGGTGAGCTCCTCGTCGTCCAGGTAACCGGCCGTCACGGTCGGCGACTTCACCCAGATCTCGCCGGTCTGCCCACGCTCGGCCGGGACCGGACTGCCGGCCACCCGGATCTCCAGTGCCACCCACGGGAAGGGCCGGCCGACGGTGCCGAGCAGCTCGGGTTCGCGGTGGTCCAGCGGGGTCAGACAGGTGATGCCGCCCGCCTCGGTGGAGCCGTAGACCTGGATGAGGACATCGCCGAAGATCTCGACCGCGCGCGCGACCCGGGCCGGGGCCGCGGGGGTGCCGCTGTAGGTGATGCGGCGGAGCGAGGTGAGGTCGGCCGTGGTGATGCCCGGATGGTCGAGCAGCCGGTAGAGGTGGGGCACCGCGAGATATACGTCGGTGACCCGGTGTTCGGTGAAGGCGCGCAGCACGGCCTCGGTCTCGAAGCCGTCGTGCAGGACCACCGTGCCGCCGGTGGACAGCACCGCGTCCGCCATCGGCGCCGTCGTGTGGCTGATGGGTGTGACGGACAACAGCGTCGCGGGTCCCCGGGGATCGAGGCCATGGGCGAGGCGGTCGACGAGTTCCTCACGGGTGCCGTAGCGCTGGGCCACCATTTTGGGGCGGCCCGTGCTGCCGCTGGTGAACTCGACGGAGGCGAGCGCCTCCGGCCGTACGGGCGGGAAGTGCGTGGGCAGGGCGGCGCGCGCCGGCGCCTCCCGGGGGATCGGCAGCACGGTGAGTCCGGGCAGCCGTCTGGCCAGCCACCGCCCGCGCTGGGCGCTCTCCTCGTCCACCAGGAGCAGGAACGCGCCGATGTCCCGCAGCAGTTCGGTCTGGGTGGCCAGGGAGAACGTCTCGGTGTCGGTCCTCGGGTTCATCGACCGGATGTAGACGGACGTGGCCCCCAGGAGGTGGACGGCGTAGCGGGCGCTGAGCATCAGGGGATGGTTCGGTCCGGTGAGCACGCCCACCGCGTCGCCGTGTCCGATGCCGCGGGCGTGCAGGACGGCTGTCGTGCCGAGGACGGAGTCGCCCAGTTCACCCGCCGCGACGGTGGTGCCCGGCCCGTGCACGACGGCACGGGCCGGATCCCGTTCCAGTGCGTCCAGAATCCGTTGCGCATAGGTGCTGTTTCGGGTGGCCATGACCCTCCAATCTTCAAAGTCGGTGCATCACAGGTCGGGTGAGTGAGGAGGAAGGGGCCCGGGAATGCGGGCCGGTCACGTGATCTTCATCTGCGCCATCATTCCCATGGCGCTGTGGTCGATCATGTGGCAGTGATAGGGAAAGACCCCGCGGTGCGAATCGAAGGTGAGCTGGAGTTTCACCGTCTGGCCGGGGAAGAGCAGCACCGTGTCCTTCCATCCGGCCTCGGCGGGATAGACCGGCTGTCCGTCGCGTTCGAGAATGCGGAACTGCACCAGATGCGTATGGAAGTTGTGCGGGATGGTCGCGCTCTTGTTGGTGACGGTCCACAGTTCCGTGGTGCCCCACCGGATCTCGGTGTCGATGCGCTTCGCGTCGAACGTCTTCCCGTTGATGTACGCCTGGTGGCCGCCGGTCTCCGGCTCGTCCATCTGGAGCTCGAAGGTGCGCTCCACGGTCGGCTTCGCCAGGGCGGGCAGGGTGGTGAGGACGGCCGGGACGCGGCTGGGGTCGGCCACCTTCTCGCCCACGTCGAAACGCATCACCTTGCCGACCTGCTCGACCGGGCCGGGACCGATCAGGTTCTCCAGGACCAGCTGGGTTCCGGGGGCGTACTGCGCGAAGTCGATGACGAAGTCGGCGCGTTCGCCGGGGGACAGAACGAGCACCGGGGCGGGCGCCGGGGTCGGCAGCAGGCCGCCGTCGGAGCCGATCTGGGTCATCTGGCTGCCGTCGGACAGCCGCAGGATGAAGATGCGCAGGTTGGAGGAGTTGAGCATCCGGAAGCGGTACTTGCGTCCCTGGACCTTCATGTACGGCCAGGGCCGTCCGTTCACCATGATCGTGGTGCGGTTGAACGCGTCGTCCATCGTGTAGACCATCGCGCCCGCGTCGTCGAACTGCGCGTCCCGCAGGATCAGCGGCACCTCGTACGCACCGGACGGCAGCCCCAGGCGGTCCTCGGCCGCGTCGCCGAGGAGATAGAGGCCGGACAGCCCGCGGTAGACGTGCTCGGACTCCATGTGGTGGGCGTGGTCGTGGGTCCACAGGGTCGCGCCGGGCTGCTTGTTGGCGTAGACGTACGTCCTGCTGCGCCCGGGGGCGATCGTGTCCATCATGCCGCCGTCGTGTGCGACCGGGTTGTTGCCGCCGTGCAGATGCACCGAGGTGGGCATCTCCAGGGCGTTGATCTGCTTGACCACCGCCGTGCGCCCGGAACGGGCCCTGATGGTGGGGCCGGGGAACGAGCCGTTGTAGGTGAGGACGTCCGTACGCCGGCCGGGCAGGATCTCGTGGCTGGTGCGGCTCATGGTGACCGCGTAGAAGTCGGTGGTCCCCGTGCGCAGATAGGGCTTGAGGACCTTGGGCACAGGGAGCGGCACCGCGAAGGGGGTAACGGCCGGGGCGCCGGCCGCCGTTGCCGCCTTCGCGGTGCCGCTGGGGGTGGAGAGGGTCTGGAACACCCCGCCGGCCGCGCCGACCGCGCCGACGGCACCCGTGGTGAGACCGAGTCGTATTGCATGACGACGAGTGAGCACGAGATTTCCTTAGTGGCGAGGTGAATTCGTGCTACGAGCATGCGGCGGAACCGGTGAATGTCCGAGCGAGAGGGTTCTGCTGCTGTCATCTGTCACGTCATTCATGACCTCGATCACCTCAGCGGAACGGGCCTTTCCGCGTGACGGTTGTCATGGCCGGACATGGTCTCTGTCACCGGTTTTCCGGCGGCCGGCACCACACCTTGCGCGCGGCGTCAGAGTGTTTTCCGACGTCTGTTCCCTGCGCACCCCGGAGTTCCGTATGACGACAGAGAAAGCTCCACCGCCCCGTATCGCACCGGTATTCCGCGAGGACGTACGGGTCGCGTTCGACGGCGAGTCGGCGACGCTGACCAGCCCGGTCACCTCGTTCACACTGCGCCCGGTGCGCGGCGGCATCCGTACCGCGCTGGTCCGGCTCACCGAGGGTCCGGCGCCGATGGACGAACTCTTCGACGGGCTGCTGCCCGCCGAACAGGTCCAGGTGCAGAGGTTCCTGGACCGGGCGGGCCATCTTCTGGCGCACAGCGTCCTCAGCCGGGACGAGGGTCCGAAGCGGCGTGAACTCGTCCGCCTGGAAGCGGTCGCCCGCGACGGCGAGCACCGGCTCGCGCCGCTCGGGCCCGATACGACCGTGCGGCTCTCCCGGTTCGCGTTCTGCCGGTCACGCGGCGGCGCCCTGGTGCTGGAGTCGCCTCTGGTGAAGTACCGCGCAGTCCTGGTGGACGGCGCCGCACGCGACCTGGTGGCCGAGCTCGGGGCCCCGGCCACCGTGGCACGTCTCACGCAGACAGTCGCCCTGGGCGGCGACGAGGTACTGGACGTGCTCGGCCATCTGGCGGGCGCCGGCTTCGTCGAACCGGCGGACGCCGACGGCGCGTTCGTCTCCGACAGCGACCCGACACTGCGCCAATGGGACTTCCACGACCTGCTGTTCCACTCCCGTATCCGCTCCGGGCGCTACGACGAGCTGTTCGGCGCCGTCTACCCCTACCGCGGGGAGATCGAGCCGCAGCCGGCGGTGAAGCCCGTCCCGGACGGCCCGGTGACCGAGCTGTACCGGCCGACGCTGGAGGAGATCGAGAGCCGCGACCCGCTGCTCACCACCGCGCTGGAGACGCGCCGTTCCATCCGCTCCTACGGCGAGCGGGAGCTGACGGTCGCGGAGCTCGGCGAGTTCCTCTACCGCGTCGCCCGGGTCCGTGCCCACTTCACGCCCGGCGAGGGCAGCGACCGCGACGAGGTCGTCTCCCGGCCCTATCCCAGCGGCGGTCAGGGATACGAGCTGGAGCTGTATGTGACGGTGCGGCGCTGCGCCGGCCTTGCGGCCGGCATCTACTACTACGACCCCGTCGGCCACCGGCTCGTCCTCGTCAACAGCGATGCCGTGGACCGGGAGTCGCTGTTCCATGTGGCGTCGCGCGCCACCGGTATGGAGGCGCGTCCCGACGTGCTCGTCACCGTGACGGCACGCTTCCAGCGCATGTCGTGGAAGTACCGCGCCATTGCCTACGCGACGACGCTGCGGCACACCGGCGTGCTCTACCAGACGATGTATCTGGTGGCGACGGCGCTGGGCCTGGCGCCGTGCGGGCTGGGCAACGGCGACGCCGACATGTCGGCGCGGGTGCTGGGCCTGGACTATCTGCGGGAGTCCTCCGTGGGCGACTTCCTGCTCGGCAGCCGCAGTCCCGGCGACTCGGTGGCCGGCGAGCCGGAGGAGGGCTGGCGGCTGCTCAACAGCCCGGAGTGGTCGCTCCCGGCGGACACATAGGCGATGGACAAGGCCCGCCCCGGCCCCGACCTGCGTCAAAGCGCCGCTTTTCCTCCCCCTGCGGGGACGGATAAGCGGCGCTTTTGTATTCGGCCGGCAACTGATTCGGCATGACAGCCGTTATATCCGCCGTGATAAATGTCAGGACGGAGCCGGGAACACTAGCCACGGATGGACGGCGAGCGCATGATTAATTCAGCAGCCGAACACGGCGGCAAAAGAATCCGGAAGGGAATTCAAAATGAGCATCAACGACATCAAGAACGGTGACGACGCGGCCAAGGCGTTCGAGGGCTTCGACGCGGACGAGCTGGAGACCCTTGAGGTCGAGCAGGGTGTGGCTCTCCCGGAGATGGGCGCCTCCAGCGGTTCGATCGGCACCTCGTCGTCCTCGTCCTCCACCTGCTCCGCCTGCTGAGAACCCGCTCCGCGGATCACCGGAAGGAACCAGGAATGAGCAGGAACGACTGGGAGTACGGGGAAGACGTGGCGGCGGCATTCGAGAGCTTCGACGTCGAAGAACTCGAGACCCTCGAAGTCGCGCAAGGCGTCGCACTTCCCGAGATGGGCGCTTCGACGGGCTCGATCGGGACCTCGTCCTCGTCGTCGACCTGCTCGGGTTGCTGATCGGAAGTTGCACCAAAGGATGCGCCCATCCAGCCGGCCGGTTGGATGGGTACATCCTTGTGTCCGGACGGGTGCTCTTCCTCGAGTCCCGTCCCCGGGCCCGGCGCGGCCCGCGGTCGCGGGCCGGATTCCGTATCCCGGCGGTTCAGCCCCGCACCGCGACATGGAACGACGAGAGCCACAGCACCACCGCGGCCCCCAGGCCGACCACGACGCGCGCCGTCTCACTGGTCGTGCCGGCCGCGATCGCCACGAACCCCACCACCGCGACGACACTCAGTGCGACGGCGGTCCAGGTGTACTGCCACTGGTCGAAGAGGCGCGCGAGCGGGAAGAAGTGCAGCCCCACCACGAGGCAGATGCCCGGCGGGATCAGCTCCGGCCGGCCGGTCGCGTTCGACGCGGCGATGACCGCGAAGACGGCCACCACCTCCGCCGCGTTGACGATGCCCACACCGCGGTTCCACTTTTCCGGCAGACGCACGCTGCGGACCGCCGGTGCCGCGGCCCCGCGGAAGGCCAGCACCACACCCGCGACGCTCAGCGCGGCGGCCACCACTCCGACGGCGACCGACACCGCCGCCGCCTCTATCCCCGACCCGCCGGCGAATGCCCAAACAAGGGCGAACACCGCCAGAACGATCGCTCCGCGGCGGCGCAGATTCTGCGTGAGCGTCTGACACTCCGGCTCCGTAGTCATTGCGCGAGAGTACAACGCCATTCCGTTCATTCTGACGGGTTTCGGCCAACCGCCGAGAGGCCGCAATCGGCTGCCCCGGCGCCGGGGTGCGTACCGGTGTCACGGAAACCGTGACGTATGTAAGCGGCCCCTTCGCATTCACTTCTCGGGCCGGACGAATCGCCCGAAGATTCCTGTCAGACGTTTGTTTTCGATTTCTCGGAAGGTGCGAAAGCATGGGGATTGAAGCGCCGGAGCGCACTGCCGTGAAGCCGGACTCCGCCGGCCTGACGGGAGTACGGCTCCACACCCGGATGCCGGTGACACCGGCGTGGCTGACCCAGCGCATCGTGCCGGTCGCCCGCGCCCTGAGCGAGCAGGGAGCACCCGCCGTCCAGCTGCGCCGCGGCTGGCTGCACGGTCCGCACGTCGACATCCTCGCCCTGAACGTCCCGGGAATGCCCGGCGGCGCCGACTGGGACGCGACGGCGGCCGCGCTCGACGCGGGACCGCTCGACCCGCCCCGTGCCCTCACCGAGGAGGCATACCTCCAGCAGGCACGGGAGTTCGGCCGCCTCGAAGCCGTCCGGCCCCCGTACCTTCCGCTGCGCGAGCACGGCGCCGTCGCCCACCTCGGGCCCGCCGACACCGCCTCCCGCGAACCGCGGCTCGACCGCTTCCGCACCGTGGTCCTCGGCGCCCTCACCAAGCCGCTGCTGCGCACGATCGAGGGGATCACGGCGGAGCCGGCCACCGCGACCGTCCGCCTCGCCGAGGCGTTCGCCGCGCTCGCCGACACCCATCTCCTCGGCCCCGCGCACGGAGTGTTCTCGCCGCGCTCGCACGTGGAGGCGTTCCTCGCGTGGGCGGCCCCGACCAAGGACGTCAGGCCGCTGTTCCAGGAGCGGCTCACCCGGGACGCCCCCCGGCTGCGCGCCGTGGTCGAACAGCGCCTGAGCGGCGAGGTGTCGCCGGCCGCGGCCGAGTGGCGCACCGCCTTCGCCTACAGCTCCGGAACCCTGGAGAGCGCGGTCGCCTCCGGCACCCTCACGCTCGACCTGCTCGACTCCGTCACCGACGGCGTCGACCGCAGCGAGATGGGCCCGCCCGGCGCGACCCGCACCGTGCCGCAGGGCGACCAGCCCGACACCGACTTCCACCGCGCCGTCGGAGCATCGGGGGTGGTGGCCAGCCCGTCACGGTGGTTCGCCGCCTTCCGGCTGCTGACGAACCTCTTCTACGAGCAACTGCCGCTGCTGACCGTCTCTCCCATGCAGCGCTACTACATGTGCTTCGCGATCGCCGAAACGGTCGACGAGGTCCTCGGCGTGTCCTGGCAGGACCGGCTGAACGCCCAGCGGGACCGGATGACCGCCGCCACGACAGCCGACACCACGGGAGCCCCGCGATGACCACGACCGCATCCGCCCGCGAACCCCTGTGGTTCCTGCGCGTCAATCCGCTGCGCCGCAACCGGCTGAGCGATCCGGCCCAGCGCCGTCTCCTCGACGAACTCGCGGCCGTCGAGAAGACACTGACGGCCGCCGCCGAGGAGTGCTCCGAGGAGCTCTACCACCGCATCGCCGCCGAAACCGACGACACCGAGCGCCGCGAGCTCATCGCGCTGCGCCGCTCCATCCACAACGGCCGCGCCCCGAAGAAGGCGCCCGACCCCGCCACCCCCGCCGTGACCCGGTGGCTCGAGACCCGGGACAGCAGGGAGCGGCTGCGCGCCGAGATGTCCGCCGGCTACGCGGCGGCGGCCGACCGCGAACGCGAGGGCCTGGCCGCCCTGTTGGGCGACGACGACCTGCTGCGCTCGCTGGCGCTGATCGCACCCGAGGTCCACCAGGAGGCCGTGCGCTACCGCGCCGCCGTCCTCGGTCCCGGCAAGATCACCGCCCGCACCCGCAAGTCCGAGCGCGGACTCATCCAGTACGTCACCCGGGCCATGGTGCGCACCAGCCCGCTGTCCCGGTTCACGGCCGTCGGCATCGCCGAGCCGGGCCCGGACGGCGTCGACCCGGGCGACGTGCCGTTCGAGGGCGCGACCGCCTTCCCCGGCCTGGACCGCGTCATGCTCGGCTACGTCCTGGGCGGGCTGCCCGACCCCGGCGACGCGGAACTCACCCAGCTGTGGATCGGGTTGCCGCCCACCTCGGCCCCCGACGAGGCGGCCGGCAAGCTCTTCTTCCTCAAGCTCGGCGAGACGGGCATGCGCCGCCTCGCGGTACCCCTGGACGGGCCCGTCGGCGATCTGCTCGACGCGGTGTCCATGGGACCGCGGCCCTACCCCTCCGTCGTGGCGCACGTCGCCGAACGCGCGGGCTGCTCCGCCGACGACGCCGAGCGGCGCGTACGCCACGCCCTCGGGCAGGGCGTGCTGTGCAGCTTCCACGAGGCCGAGGACGGCTCCGCCGACTACGACGACCTGCTGACGCCGGACGATCCGCGCGCCGGCGACCTGACCGCCGCCATCCGGGCGGGTCTGCCCGCGCTGGCCACCGCGCCGGCGTCCGAACGCGGCGCCGTGCTCGACGAGTTGCGCGGCAGCCTCGGCAAGCTGAGCCACCTCGCCGGCCGGCCCGCCCAGATCACGGTCGAGGAGGACTACGTCATGCCGCCGCTGACGGTGGCGACCGAGCGGTGGCACCGCCCCCTGGCCGACCTCGGACCGGCTGTCGAACTCCTCACCGTCTTCGACTGGCTGCATGATGTGCGCGTCCTGATGACCGCCGCGTTCGTCGAGCGGTTCGGCGCCGGGGCCAATGTGCCGCTCGCCGCCAACGCGCCGTTCGTCGTCGGCGAGGTCTCCCGCCGCGCCGCCGCGATGGCCGCCGCCTACGGCCCCGACGGCACCGGCGACGTCGCCGCCCTCGACGGCATCGGCCCGGCCGACGGCTCCCTGGAACGCATGTACCTGCTGCGCCGCGAGCTGACCGAGGCCGTCCACGCCCGTCTGTCCAAGACCGTCGACGCCGGCGAGGACACCCTCCGGCTGACGGCCGAGGACGTCCGGGAGCTCACGGCGGCCCTGCCCGACCGGTTCCGCCAGGACCGCCTCATCTACGGCGTCCTGCTCCAGCAGGCCGGCGAGCAGCTGATCCTCAACGACGGACTGCCGGGCCACGGCATGCTCTACGCCCGCTTCCTGGAAGCCGACCGGAGGCTCGGCGGCCGGGCCCTGCCGCTCCTCGCCGGCCATCTTCAGCGCGCCTACGGCTCCGACGGCCACCGCGTCACCGAGGACCTCGGTCTGCACCGGCTCAACGTCAACGCGCACACGCCGATCCTGCCCGGCGGGCTCCGGCCCGAGGACTGGTTCGGACTGCGCCTCGCGCACGACCCGGACACCGACACCCTCAGGGTCGAGGACGCCGACGGCCGGCCCCTGCGGGTCCTGCCGCTCGGCACCGGTCACCCCGGCCTCTTCCCGCCGCCGCTGTCCGTCGCCTCCGGGCTGGTCATCAGCGGCCGCCTCTTCAACGCCCTGCCCAACAGCTGGCACGCCGCCACCCCCTGGGACCGCGGCACCACCAGGACGGCACCCCGGATGGCGGTCGGGGAGGTCCTGATCGGTCGGCGCCGCTGGTACGGCGGCGAGGAACTGGCCACCGCCGTCGCCGCCGGCCCGGACGAACTCGACCGGCTGCTCGCGCTGAACGCCTGGCGGGCCCGGCACGGTGTCCCCGAGGAGGTCGTCATCAAGACCACCCCCGAGGACGAGGGCCCCCTCTCGGTCGGCGCACCCGACGTCCAGTCCAAGCGGCTCCAGCAGAAGCCGCAGTACGTGGACCTCACCAGCGCCCTCAGCGCACGGGTGCTGCCGCGGATGCTGGACCGCCGCGGCGCGGACACCGGCGGGAGCTATCTGGAGGAGGCGCTGCCGGCCGTCGTGGACGGCACCCACGCCACCGAGTGGGTGGTCGAGGTCGGCCGCGAGCCCGGCGGGAGCTTCACCTACGACGCGGGGGAGCGGTCATGAGGCTCGTCGCACGCCCGGACCTGCACTTCGCGCCGGTGCCCGGCGGGGTGTACGTCAGCGGTACGCACGGGCAGTTCGTGCTGCGCGGCTCGGAGCTGCTGTTCGCCGTGGCGGAGGGGTGCGTACCCCTCCTCGAGCAGGGCGCCACCGAGGACGAGCTCGTCACCGCGATCGGCACCGAGCGCGCCCGGCCCGCCGTCCGCCATCTCGTGGACCGGCTGCGGTCCAACCGCATGCTGCTGGACCCGGCCGCGTTCACCGTTCCCCCGCCGGACGCCGCGGAGCGCTCCCGCCACCCCGAGGCGATCGCCCGGCTGGAGACCCTGCTCGACGACCCGTACGCCGCGTTCGCGCGGCTGCGTGCCGCGACCGTGCTGCTGACCGGGCCGGCCACGGCGACCGGGCCCGCGGCGCGCGGCCTGCGCCGGGCCGGGGTCGGGCAGGTGACGGTCGCCGACTCCCCTGCTGCGTACGGCGGTTCGGCCAAGACCGTGGACGCCGTCGTCGTCTGCGGTGCGGGCATCACCTCCGCGCTCCCGTCCGGCATCCCCGACGGCGTCCCGGTGATCCCCGTGCTGCTCGGCCAGCGCGTCGCCCTCGTCGGGCCCGCCGCGACGGGCCCGGACGGCAGCCGCACCTGGCAGGCCTTCCGGGACCGCGCACTCGGCTGGGCGGCCGCGGAGAACACCGAGCCGGCGGCCCGCCCGGTCGCCGACGCCCTCGCCGGCGCCCTCGCCGGACAACTCGTCTTCGACGCCCTGACGGGCACGGGGGACATGGGCGAGGCCCATGTCGTGCACGGGACGGCCCTGGTCGCGGACCGGGTCACCGTCGAGGGAGCTCACATGGCGGCCGCGCCCGGCCGGCCGAGCTCCCTCGAGGACGCCCCCGCGGAGCCGATGCCCGAACCCGAGGACGCGCTGGCCGCCGCCGGCGCCCTCACCCGCCGCTGGACCGGGCTGTTCGCCTCCGGAGCCGGCGAGGACCTGCCGCAGATGCCGCTCGCCCTGCGCCCGGCCGAGCCGCGCGCGGACCGGAGGGCCACCGTCGTCGGCTGGGCCGGACACCAGGAGACGGCGACGATCGCCGCCGCCCTCCAGGCCCTGCGCGCCAGGTCGCCCGAGGGCGGCACGCCCGCCGCCGGTCTCACCGAGGAGCACTGGCTGCTGGACGGAGCCCTGCGCGGGCTCACGCCGTCGGCCGCACCCCTGGCGGGCGTCACACCGGACGACCTCGACCCGGAGGCCGCCCGGATCCTCGCCGCGGTGCGCCCGCTGCTGCCCGCCGCGCCCACCCTGGAGCTCCTGCACGTCCCCGGCCTCGACTGGCGGCTCGCCCGCGTCGCCGGGGCGGGGTCCACGCTCGGACTCGGCTGGGGCGCGAGCGCGCAGGAGGCCACCCGTACCGCGCTGTGCACGGCACTCGCCCGTCGTCAGACGGCGGGCGACGGCGAGGAGCCGGTCGCGGACGTGTCCACCGACGCGCTGCTGTTCGCCGGTGCCGACGTCCTCGGCGCTCTGCGCAAGCAACTCACCGCCCACGCCGGGGAATCGGGCCGCGTCCACCGCGGCCGGGCCGTGCGGACCGATGCCGTGCTCGGCGAACTCCCCCTCTGGTACGGGCCGGTGGAGGCAGCTGCACCCACACCGGAGCACCAGGACACGCAGGAGACCCAGGATGCGAACTGACCTCCCCGCGAGCCGGGCCGGCGCACCGGCGTACGGCCCCGGGCTCTCACCCCCGTACGACGATGAGGCATGGCACACCGCGTTCGCCGCCCTGGCCGAGGCCACCGACGGCGCGGTCGCCGTGAACCGCGGCTGGGACCTCGCGTTCGAGCGCGAGCGCCTCGACGAAGCCGCCGCCCGGCGCCGCTCCCACCTCTCCGTCCGGGTGCACGGCGACGAGGTCCTCGTCGGCCCGCTGTGGGTGTCCGGCACCGACGCCGGATGCGCGGGCTGTGCCGAGGTGCGCGACCGCACCATTCTCGAACACCCCCTCGTGGGAGACCTCACCCATGCCACCGCGGCCCCGTCCCCGAGCGTGCCGCTGCTGCCCGAACTGCTCCGGGCGACCCTGGAGCACCTGGCACAGCGGCCGCTGGGGCCCGGCGAGCTCTACGCCGTCTCGCCGCGCGGCCTGCGCCGGCACCGCATCGCGCGCAGTTTCCACTGCCCGGTGTGCGGCCCGACGGAGGCCGAACTGGACGGCACGGCCGTGCCGTTGCCGCTCGCGCTGCGCGCACGGCCCGCCTCGTCCGGCGACCCCACCCGCTCGGCACACAGCCGGCTCGTGGAGCGCGGGCTGCTGCGCGACCGGCTCGTCGACGACCGCTACGGCCCGGTCCGCGCGATCCTGCGCGAGTCCCACACCCCGTTCGCGATGAGCATGGCCGTGGTGCCCGACGCTCCGGCCATGGGCCACGGCCGCGCGCAGACCTTCGCCGAGACCGAGCCCGTCGCCGTCCTGGAGGCGTACGAACGCCTCGGTGGTTTCCCGTACGACATTCCGGTCCTCACGGGCCGTGCGTACACGGAGATCGCCGATCACGCCGTGGACCCCGCGACCCTCGGCCGGTACACGGCGGAGCAGCTCGCGCACCCCACCTCGCGGGTGACGCCGTCGGACGAACACACGCCGATGGACTGGGTGTGGGGCCACGACCTGGCGGACGGCAGAGCCCTGCTCGTCCCCGCCGACCACGCCTTCTACCAGTACGAGTACGCGTTCCGCCGGGACCGGCGGGCCGCGCGCGAGGTCGGTCCGACGGAGCGCAAGCACTACTTCTACGAGTCCTCCAGCGGATGTGCGGTCGGCGCCGGGCTCGAAGAGGCCGCGCTGCACTCGCTGTTCGAGCTGGCGGAGCGCGACGCGTTCCTCACCTCCTGGTACCGGGCGGCGCCCCTGCCGTACATCCCGGAGTCGTCGATCACCGACCCGACCAGCCGCGGCATGATCGAACTGATCAGGGCGCGCGGCTTCGACGTCCATCTGCTGGTCGCCACCCAGGACATCGCGCTGCCCGTGGTCTGGGTGCTCGCGGTGAACCGGCTGAACCCCTTCCCCGCGACGTTCTCGTCCGCCGGGTCGGGCGCCGACCCGCAGTCCGCGATCCGGGGAGCCCTGCGCGAGGTGGCCCAGCTCGTCACCAACCCGGTGGACTGGACCCGCGAGCAGGTGGAGGCGATGGTCGAGGACCCGTGGCTGGTGCAGGAGTTGGAGGACCACGTGCGGTTCTCCTCGCTGCCCGAGACCGCCGCTCGTGCCACGGCGGCCCTCGGCGGCACCCGGGTCACGCTGGACGAGGCCTTCCCCGACTGGCCGCGGCGCCTGGCGGAGGCATCCGGGGGCGATGTCCGCGGAGCGCTGGAGTTCGTACGGAGCCTGTTCGCGGACGCCGGCCTCGACAGGATCGTCCTCGTCGACCAGACCAGCCGCGAGCACGCCGACGCCGGTATCTCGGTCGCCCGTGCCGTCGTACCGGGCATTTTGCCGATGTGCTTCGGGCATGCCCAGCAGCGCCTCGCGGGGCTGCCCCGGCTGGAGGCCGCCCTGCGCGGCACGGGCCAGGAGCACCGGGCGATTCCCTACGACCCCCACCCGTTCCCGTGACGGCGCCGGTGACCGAGGCGGGTTCGGCCGCGCGGGGCTCGGGGGCGGGAGCGGCCGCGCCGGTGCGGCGCTCGCCCGTCGATCTGCCCGGCCCCGAAGGGGACAACAGCATCGCGCGCGAACCGCTCTGGTACGCCTACGGCGCAGGCGACGACCGGCCCGAGCCGCCGTCCTGGACCTGGGACGCCACCCCGCCCCCGGACACACATGTCGCGCCCGCGCCCCCGACGGGCGCGGGCGCCCGCACCACGCTGCCCCTCGGCACGGCCGGGCTGCTGGAGCGGATGCCGTTCCCCCGGGTCCCGTCCGCCCGTCCGGTCCCGTGCGGGCCGCCCGCCCTCGCGGTGCCGGACGCCGAACGGCCCGGCCGGGCCCTGGTCACCGCGTTCGGCCCGCAGCGGCGTGAGCCGGAGAACCCGTACAACGACCACCGGACCTACGCCTCGCCGCGCTGCCTGTTCCCGGTGCACGCCTTCGTGGACGGGGGCGGCGGCGACCCCTGGCGGCTGCTGGAGCCGGACCTGCACGCGCTGACCGGGGCGCCGGAGTCCGGGCAGATCCGGCGGATCGCGCTGACCGGCCGCTATACGGCGATCCCGGCGGCCTACCAGTGGTTCCGCGGTTCGCTGGTCGCCATCGAACTGGGCATCGTGCTGCGGGCCCTGGGCATCGGTCTGGAGCTCTTCGGGGTGCCCGCCGCGCTGCGGCTGCCCGACACCGACGCGCATGCGCTGATCGGCGAACTCGGGCCGGAACGTGCCTGGGAGTGGTCGCTGCCCTTCGTGCTCGACCTCGGCGACCCGGTCCCGGCGGCCCCCGCGGCCCGTACGCCCGGTGCCCCCGTGGTCACCACTCCCCGGACGACCGGCGGCCCGGACCTCGTACCCGGTGGCATCGGCGCGGGCGACCCCGCGTTCGCCGACCTGGTGCGCGTCAACCGGAGCCAGACGTACGGCGGTTCACCCGTGCCCATGACCACCGCCGTGCCCGCGGGCCTTCCGTCCTCCGGCCGGACACCCAACTGGGCCGAGCTGCTGTGGAGCCGCCACTCGGGACGAATGCCGCGCGCACTGCACGGCATGAGCGGCCGCCCCGCCCGACTGCCCGCCGAGGCCCTGCACACCGCCATGAGCTGGCTGGCCGTCCCGCCGCCGGGCCCCGAACTCGGCGCCGCCTTCGACGCGGTGAAGGTCACCGCCGTCGTGCAGGGCATCGACGGGTACGACGACGGGGTCCACCGCATCGAGGACGGCACGGCCCGCCTGGTGCGCGCCGACGCCTCGGCGCCCGGAGCGCTGGAGGAGAACTACGGCTACGGGGTCTCGCCCGTCAACGGCTGCCGCATCCGGCACGCCCCGATGACCGTCTTCTTCTCGATCCGGCCCCGTGAGCTGTTCGCCCGGCTCGGCCCCGCCGGTTGGGGCGCCGCCCAGCACGCCTGCGGCTGGGCGGTCCACGGGCTGTGTCTGTCCGCGGCCGCGTCGGGCCTGTTCGCACGCCCCGTCAGGGCGTTCAAGGAGATACCCACGCAACGCGTCATCGGCCTCGACGAGGACGAGGCGATCGTCCTGTCGGCGGTCGTGGGGGTCCCGCAGGACACCGGTGGCGCGCTGCTCGACCTCAGAGTCTGACGGCTCGGAGCGCGAAGGAGCGACACATGACGCAGCGAGACACGACCGGGCGCACCACCCCGCCCGGCGGGACCACGGACTGGAACGCGTGGCACCTGCACCTCGGCACCACGGCCCGATCGGCCCACGACCGCGTACTGACCGAGGTCGTGGGCCCGGCGGTGCGCGAACTGGTCCCGGACAGACCCTGGTTCTTCATGCGGTACTGGCAGTCCGGGCCGCACATCCGGCTGCGGGTCGGCGACCTCGACCCGCGGACGTACGACCGGTTCGAGCAGGCCCTCACCGAGCGGCTTGCGGTCGCCGGCCGGCTCACCGACGGCGAGGAGCCGCTGGACGCGGACGCCTACCGCCTCGGCGCGGGCCGGCTGGCCGCGGCGGGCGAGACGGGCGACAACCGTTTTGTGCAGGAGCTGCGGGAGCCGGGCGTCCTCCGGGCCGTCTACGAGCCGGAGACCCAGCGCTACGGCGGCGCGGCCCTGATGCCCGCCACCGAGCGGCTCTTCCGGCTCGCCAGTGAACTCGTCCTCGGGTTCGCACCCCGGATCTCCACCGACGGACAGCGCGCGATGCTCGCCCTGCGCGGCACGATGGCCGCGGCCGGCGCCCTCGGCGGTCCGGCGGAGCGCTCGTACTACTACGCGCACGGCCTGGGCGCGTGGCGCGCCTGGGCGACGGAGGCCGGCTATCCGGACGATGTGCTCGACAGGATCACCACCGTCACCCGGGACGGCTCCGCCAAAGATGTCGACCCGGCGGGCCACGGCCCCTTCGCCGGCTGGCACACGGCGCTGGTGTCCCTGAAGGACCTCATCGAGGAGAAGTCGCCGACCCACCCGGGCATGGTCCTCTTCTCGCACGCCCACATGCTCCACAACCGGCTCGGCCTGAGCCTGCTGGACGAGCTGCGCACGTACGCCTGGCTCGCCCATGTCTTCCCCCTCCCCGAGGGCGCGCACGGCCTCGGGGAACTGACGCGGACCGCCTGACCCCCCCGCGGGACGACAGGGCCCGGCCGGATCCCCCTCCGGCCGGGCCTTCTCGTGCGCCCACGGGCCTTTCGCCGGCGGGGGAGCGCGCGGTGCACCGGGACCCGACGCACCGAGGGAGGCCTCCCAGGGAGGCCCCCCTTGTCGTGAGCGGTGCGGTGTTCGCGCGGATTCCTCACTCCGGACGCGGGTCCCAGCGGAAGCGGCGCACGGCGATCAGGGCGCCGATGACACCCCAGGCCGCCAGGACGGCGAGTTCCTTCCACTGGTAGCCGGCGTCATTGGCGAACGGCGCCAGCATGGCGTCGTTGAACGGCTTCACCGGCAGCAGACCCGCGATCGTGTTCAACACGTCGGCGTGGATCGGAAAGTAGCTGCCGGAGATGAAGACCAGCGGGAACTGGATGAACTGCACGACGGCCGGGGCCGCCTCCGAGTTCTTGATGAGCGAGGCGACGCCCACACCCAGGGCGCAGAAGCTCGCCGCACCCAGCACCAGCGTCAGCACGACGGGCCCCCAGGCGGAGGGCAGCGTCACGCCGTACAGCGAACCGATGCCCATGACCAGAGCGACGTCGACGACGCTGACCACCACACAGTGGACCAGCAGGCCGGCGAAGTAGATCCAGGCGGGCAGCGGGGTGGCGTGCAGCCGCTTGAGGATGCCCTGCTGGCGGCGCATCGCCAGCACGATCGCCAGCTGGCCGTAACAGGCACCGAGCACCGACACCGCGGCGATCGTCGGCGTGTAGTACTGCATGCCCGTGAGGCCGAAGAAGAAGGTCTCGCCGCTGCCACCGCTGAACACGGCGCCGAAGATCCCGATGATGACGATCGGCAGGACGAAGGTGAAGACCATCGACTGCGGGTTGCGCCAGAACGACAGCTGCTCGAAGCGGATCTGGTGGACGAGCAGGGACAGTTGGCCACTTGAGCCGCGGGCCGCAGAGCGGTCGGCGCGCGTGGCCGTGGTCGGGGTCAGGGTGGTCATGAGCGGCTCCGCCTCGGTCGGCGCCGCCCTCGGTCCAAGGACGGCGAGGGTGCTTCCTTGTCTGTGACGTCTGCGTACGGGCGCGTGAGATCCAGGTAGACGTCCTCCAGCGTCGGCTGCACCACGCTGAGGCGCTCCAGCGGAGTACCGCGGCGCAGCGCCCAGTCGGTGAGCCGGTGCAGGGCCGCGGTGGGCTCCTCGGCCTCCGCCGTCACCAGCCCGTCCTCCACCGATGTGACGGAGAGCGGGATGTCGGACGCCACGGCGCCGCGCGGCAGCGCGAAGCTGATGCGGGCCAGCGCGCTGTCCCGGCCGCCCAGGGTCTCCGGGGTGCCGGTGGCGACGATCTCGCCGCCGGCGATGACGACGACCGAGTCGGCGAGCGCCTGGGCCTCGTCCATGTAGTGGGTGGTCAGCACGATCGTGGTGCCGGCGTCCCGGAGGTTGCGCACCACGTCCCAGGCACCGCGGCGGGCGCCCGGATCGAAACCGGTGGTGGGCTCGTCCAGGAACAGCAGCTGCGGGTCACCGATGACGCCCAACGCCAGGTCCAGACGCCGCTTCTGCCCTCCTGAGAGGTCCTTCACCTTCGCGCCGCGCTTCTCCTGGAGACCGACGAGGTCGATCACCTCGTCCACGCCGCGCGGCGCCGGGTAGTAGCCCGCGTTCCGCGCGATGGTCTCCCGTACCGACAGATACGGCTCGACGGCGATGTCCTGGAGCACGAGACCGATCCGGCCGCGCAGCCACTTGCCGTCCGCCTTCTTCCCCGGGTCGCGCCCGAGCACCTCGACCCGGCCGCCGTCGCGTTCACGGAAGCCCTCGAGAATCTCCAATGTGGTGGTCTTGCCCGCGCCGTTCGGACCCAGCAGGGCGAAGATCTCGCCCTCCGAGACGGTGAAGTCCACACCGCGTACGGCCTCGTGGTCTCCGTAGCGCTTGCGCAGGCCCTCCACGGCCACCGCGGTCACCGCGGTCCCTCCGGTTCCTTCACTGTCTTTCCTCCCGGCGTAGTGGGTCGCCCGCAGACAGAACTCCGGGGCGCACTCAGGACGTTAGGACCGGGCCGGGGGCCTCCAGGAGGGCGCGGAGGGGAGCCGGTGACGGACGTCATGGAACCGGCGACAGTTGTCAGGGGAGGGCGTGACCCGCGTTGCCGCCGGGGTGGCTGCCGCACATTCTCATGGGGCGGGGCCGGTGCGAGAGCCGCTCCGCCGACAGGTGCGGCGACGCGGAAGGCGGTCACAGACGTGCAGTTCGGGGAAGTGGACGAAGTGGAACGGCCGCGGATCACCGTGGTCGGCGCGGGCATCGGAGGCCTGGCACTCGCCGGCGCGCTGTCCGCGAACGGCACACCGTACGAGATCTTCGAGCAGACCCGGCAGCTGGCCGAGGTCGGGGCGGGCGTCCAGCTCTCCCCGAACGCGATCCGCCCCCTGGTCCGCCTCGGTCTCGAACCCGCGCTGCGCAAGCACGCGGTACGCATCGAGGCGATGGAGGTACGCGGCTGGACCGGCCGCCCCATCGCCCGCACCCCGCTCGGCGGGGACTGCGAGCGCATGTTCGGCGCGCCCTATCTGACCATCCACCGGGCCCACCTCCACGAGGCCCTGCTCTCCCTGGTGGACGGTGACAGCCTGCACCTGGGCCGGCGGCTGCGCGCCGCACAGGAGACTTCGGAGGGAGCACGGCTCACCTTCGACGACGGCACCGTCCGCCCGGCTGATGTCGTCGTCGGCGCGGACGGAATCCACTCGACGGTCCGCGAGACGTTCCACCGCGACGCCCCGGTCTTCGCCGGCCTCGGCATCTACCGCGGTCTCGTCCCGGTGGACCGTCTGCCCGCCGAGGCCCGCGAGTTGCTGGTCCGTCTGTGGCTCGGCCCTGGCGGGCACTTCGTCTGCTACCCGGTCTCCTCGGGCGAGTACATCAGCTACGCGGCGACCGTGCCGATGACCGAGGCACCGGCCGAGTCCTGGTCGGCACCGGGGAACCCGGAGGACCTGACACAGGCCTTCGGGACGTGGAACGGCCTGGTCGGCGACATCGTCCGGGCCGTGGAGAGCACCCACCAGTGGGCGCTGCACGACCGGCCTCCGCTGCGCACCTGGTCCAGCAGCCACATCACGCTGCTCGGTGACGCCGCGCACCCGATGCTGCCGTTCATGGCCCAGGGCGCGAACCAGGCGATCGAGGACGCGATGGACCTGGCGGCCTGCCTCGCCGACGACTCCGGCACAACGGTCGCGTCCCGGCTCGCGCACTACGAGTCGCTGCGCATCCCGCGCACCGCGGAGATCCAGCGCGGCTCCCGCGGCAACGCCGGAGTCCTGCATCTGCCCGACGGCCCGGCGCAGCGCCGCCGCGACGCACGGATGGCGGTCCATGCCGCCCTGCACGACCGGGCGACGCTGTACGCGCACGAGACCGGTCGCAGTGTCGTGCCGACGGGGGTGTGACACGGCGGTGGACGGCAGCGAGCCCCGGGCCGGCGGCCCGGGGCTCTGTGCTGATGCCGGACACGCTCGGGCGTGAACGGGACGTCGGGTCCTCCAGGTGAGACCGGCGGCGTCGGAGTACGTGAACCGCCCGCCAGGACCTACGCGTTCGGCCCCGCGCGCCGGGACCTACGCATCGCGTCCCGTGCGTTCGGCCCCGCGCGGCGGGTCCTGCGCCTCAGGTCCTACGCATCAGGTCCTGCGCATCAGGTCCTACGCGTCGGAGTCCTCGAAACGGGCGTCCAGCACCGCGTCGAGTTCCGCCGCCCACTGCTTCAACTCCGCCTTGGACGAGGCCTCGACGTCGTTCTCGAACCAGCGCTGACTGGACACGTAGACGGTGACACCGAACCGCCGGCCGAAGCGCGGGGTGCCGATCTCCACCGCCCCGATCTCGTCCCAGCCGAAGCGGGCCTCTTCCGCGTCCAGACGGAAGGTGATCCCTTCCGCGTCGGCGACGAT
The DNA here is from genome assembly GCF_050952975.1 of Streptomyces sp. CA-251247. NCBI lineage: Bacteria > Bacillati > Actinomycetota > Actinomycetes > Kitasatosporales > Streptomycetaceae > Streptomyces > Streptomyces sp. CA-251247. Next base: position 4,295,420 of record NZ_CP191861.1, read on the forward strand.
GGCGCCCCGGCGGTCGGAGGCCTCGAAGACGGGCCCGTCGTCCCCGGCCGACCCCTCTTTCCCGGGGTCCTCGGGCACGGACCCCTCCGCGTCGGGGCCCTTTCCCTCGGACGTCACGCGCTCGGGCGCGGCGTCCTCCGGCGGCGCCTCTTCGGCCTGTTCCGCGTCGGTGGCCTGCTCGGGGACGGCCGCGTCCGTCTCGTCGCCCTCCGCGGGGCGCGGGGGCACCAGCCCGGGGATGTGTGCCGGGTCGAGTCCGGCGGCGGCCGTCGGCGGGATGATCGAACCTATGCGCTGCTCCACGGCAGGCAGTATGGCGGACGAACCTGTGCGGGTCCCAGTCGAACCGCACAGCCGGCCCGGGCGGAAACGCCGCGTCGCAGGTCACCCGTCCGTCAGGGTCGTGCCGCGTACGGCACGCGACTCGGGCTGCCGGCCCAGGAGTTCGGCCATTCCTCTCCGGGTGGCGGCCACCACCACACAGTCCTCGGGCCGCAGGACGTACCCGGGGTGGAGGTCCCACAGCAGCCGGCCGGCGTGCTCGCGGCGGATGTCGCGGCGGGCGGTGGCGAGGTCGGGGCGGCGGTCGTCGGGAGCCGCCGTGTCCAGGGCGATCACCCGCCACGCCCCCGGCCGGAACGCCTCCGCGACCGTCCGCCCCTCGAACTGCGGGTGCCCGGCCACCTCCAGCGCGGCGAAGAGCAGCACCTTGCGCTCGACCGGGATGGCGCCGAGGATCTGCCGGCCCATCATCGCGCCGGCGAACGCGGGAGCGGCGAGTGTGGAGACGCTGCGGCTCCGGGTCAGCGCGTCGGGATGGGCCACGCGCAGGGTGCGGTAGACGGCGGTGGAGAAGTCGTCGTCGTACAGCCGCAGGGCGACCCGCAGATCCGCCTTGACCGTCCGCGCGTACAGCGTCGCCTCCAGATTGGTGGTGTCGACGCTGGTCAGGGACAGCAGCGCGTACGCACGGTGGATCTTCGCCGCCTCCAGGACGCCCTCGTGCGTGACATCGCCCAGCACCACGGGAACGCGCAGCCGCCGCGCGAGCGGGATGCCGCGCGCCTCCGGGTCCTCCTCCACGCACACCACCGGGATACCCAGCTCCCGCAGTTGGACCAGGACGCGGGTGCCGACCTTGCCCAGCCCAAGGAGCACGACATGGCCCGACAGGCCGCGCGGAGGACGGCGCAGCGCCGCGGCCCCGCGGAACGCGCCGAGCGCCTCCAGCCCGCCGGCCACCAGCACCGGCAGCAGCGCCAGCCCGGCCAGTCCGGACAGCAGCTGGAGCACCTGACGGGCGGTGGGTTCCCCGACGGCCGGGTCACCGATGGCGAACAGGTCGAGCAGGGTCAGATACGCGGCCCGCAGCGGGTGTTCGCCGGTCGTCAGCCAGGAGGCGACGGCGAGCGCGAGTACGGCCGCCCCCATCCCGGCGAGCGCCCAGCGCAGCCGTCGCGAGAAGATCTCGCCGAGCGGCGCACCCCGTCCGGCCAGCCGCCGGGTCGGCACGGCGGGCCCGCTGTGCGACACGGCCTCCAGCACCACCGTGCCCCGCCGGGACGACGCGGCGACGGTCGCGTCGTCGGGCAGCAGCAGTGGTCTGTCCGCGCCGATGTCCGAACCGGCCCTGCCGGAGGGGCCGTCGCCGGAGGACGACAGCAGCGCGAGGGTGCACAGACCGGAGTCGGGGGCTTCGCCCTGCCGGTGCGGCGGCCGTTCCACGGCCCGCAGCAACAGACCGTCGGCCTGGACGACCTTGCTCGTACCGGCCACGGCGGTCGCCGCCAGCGCCGGCGCCGCCGTGTCCGCGTCGGACAGCACGGTCGTCGACGCGTCCAGCTCGGACGCGTCCAGCCCGGGCATGGCGACCACGGAGGCCTGGTCGAGCAGCGCCTCCAGATACTGGCCCAGCTTGCGGTTGTAGAGCCGGATCACGAGCCGCAGCCGCGGGTTGAGCCGGCGCGCGGCGAGCGCGGCTCTGATGTTGGTCTCGTCGTCGTCATAGACGAGAGCGACGGCGGCGGCCTGTTCCGCTCCGGCCAGCCGCAGCGCCTCCTCGGTCGGCTCGGCGGCCTCCATCTCACGCACGGGCAGCAGGATTTCGCCGCTGGACCCGGTCGCGTCCGCCGCCCCCGGGCGGTTCATCGCGGCGCTCACCCGCCCGAAGAGCGCGGAGGCGATCCGGTTCGGCACCGCGGCCGCCGGACTGCTCGCCGACGACCGCGCCGGCGGTACGACGAGGGTGACCCGCTCGCCGTACACGCTGTGCAGTTCACCGGCGAGCCGGGTGGCCAGCGCGTCGTCACCGCAGACGATCATCTGCCCGGCGGGCACGGGCTGTTGGGCCGCGGGTGCAAGGGAGGAGGACACGCCCCAACCCTCTCGCGCCGACCCCCCTCGGCGCACGGCGGCCTCCCGCCCGCGCGCGTCCCCGGGCACGCGAGCAGCCCGGCACGCTCCGAATGTCAGGCCCTGGCTCGTGTCCCTAGCGCGCCACGAACTGCGTCAGGATGGCCTGCACCTCGTAGATGTCGACGCCCTTGGTGAAGGTCTTCTGGATCGGGGCCGGCGTGCCCGACACCCAGATCTTGAGCTCGGCGTCGAGATCGAACGTCCCGGCGGTCTCCACCGCGAAGTGCGTGATGCTCCGGTACGGCACGGAGTGGTACTCCACCTTCTTGCCGGTGATGCCCTGCTTGTCGATGAGCAGGAGCCGGCGGTCGGTGAAGAGGATGGTGTCGCGGATCAGCAGATACGCGGCGTGCACCTGCTCGCCCTGCCCGAGCAGCCGCGCGTAGTCCTGCTGCGCCGCCGCCGGGTCGATGGTGTGCGCGTTCCCGAACAGTGCCATGGATGGCCCCCCAACTCGTCGATGCGAATCTCCCAGCGTATAGGGGCGGCCGAAGTGACCGGACGGCGTGGCGATCACCCGCCTTTCGGCGCCGCGGGGACCGGTGCGGGAACTGGTGGCCCACCCCGGGCGTCGAACAGGGCAGGGGGAAACGACGGAAGGGAACAGACGCATGACGGTCACGCTGGGCGAGGAGATCATGCTGCTGTCGCTGGACGACGAGTCCGGAGCGGCGAAGGAGCGGCAGGCCGCGGGCTGGGCCGTCGCGGGCGGCATCGTGCTCGAACTCGTCCTCGCCGGCCGCATAGCGGTGGACCGCGAACGGCTGACGGTGAAGGACACGACGCCCACCGGCACCCGGCTGCTCGACGAGCGGCTCGCGCTGATCGACGCCTGGGCGTCGAAGAAGAGCAGGCCGCCCAAGATCACCGACTGGCTGACCAGGGACCACGACAAGGCCGTCACCGCCACGATCGACAGCCTTCGCGAGCGGGGCCTGGTGAGCGAGGAACAGCGCAAGGTCCTCGGCCTCTTCCCGGTCCGCCGCTACCCCGAGGCCGACGGTTCGGCCGAGCGCGAGCTGCGCAGCCGCCTCGCCGCCCTCGTCCTGCACAACGCCACTCCGGACGACCGCTCGGCGGGCCTGATCGCCCTGATCCATGCGGCGAAGCTGCACCGGCTCGCCTTCCCGGACCTGCCGCGCAAGGAGGTCTCACCGCGGATGGAGGAGATCGCCAACGGCCAGTGGGCGGGCGAGAGCGTGCGCACCGCCATCCGGAACATGGAGGCGGCGATGGTGGCGGTCCTGGTGACGACGACGGTGGTGGTGACGAGCTGACCGGCGGCCGGTGGTCGTACCCATGGTCCGGCACTGTCCCGCACGAGGTCGTGCACCCGGTGTGCGGTGCTGCCGCGCACCGGGTGCACATCAGGGGCGGGCGTCGACGGGCTGCTCCCAGGGCCACTTCGCGTCCCGCGCCGCCTCCAGGAGCGGGATCAGCCGGAAGGCGGCGTCGCTGAGGCCGCCGAACGTGTGGCGGTGCGGCCCGGAGGCGGAGTGCCCGGCGGCGTAGCCCTCCAGGTTCCAGGTGTAGACCGGAATATGGCGGGGCACCGCGGCGAGCGGATCCTTGCAGTGCGTCGACTGCACCTGCTCGTCGGTGACGACGACCACCCGGGAGTGCCCGCGGTAGTGCTGCCTGACCGCCGCGGCGGTGTTGGTGCCGCCGAGGTCGTGGAACCGGTCCACGGCCCCCAGGACGGACTCACCCGGTCCGATCTCGACCGTGCGGCTGCCGGTACCGAACTCGACCAGGTCGGCGTGTTCGGCCCGGATCGCCAGGGCGGTGCCGAAAATGGCGGCGGCATCGGCCCTCGTGAGGTCGTTCCCCTCGCTGGGCTGCCAGAACATCGAGCCCGAGCGGTCCACCAGGACGAGGGTCCGGCCGGGCAGCGCGGGCACATGGGCGAGCGAGTGGCTGAGGGCGGTCTCCAGGGACTGCGCCCAGCGCGGCGAGGGTGCGTTGCGGTGGGCGGCCAGATAGCGGAACGGGAACTGCCGTGAGCGGGCCACTTCGTCGGGGTCCGAGATCCGGCGCGCCACCTGCGCGGCGACCTCGTCGCTGACGCCCGCGAGATCGAAGTTGCGCAGGTTGCGGACGAGGGCCATCGACCCCATCGACGGGATCACGGCCTCCCACACCGCCGCGTCGAGCGGCCCGCGCAGCCAGCCGGCCAGCGCCTCCCACGTCATCCCCGCCGCCGCCAGCCGATCGGCCCCGTCCGGCCCGGTGACCAGGGCGTACCGCTCGGCCACCGGCACGGCCATCAGCGCGTGGTGCGCGCCGAGGAGCGTTTCGCCGACGGGCGGCACGGCGCGGTGCGGCCGGTGCCGCCGGTCCAGTGCGTACCGGAACAGCTCTCCCTGCCAGGGCCGGTCCGCGGCCGGAGCGGGATGCGTCAACTCCAGTACGTCGCCGAAGCGGTAGGCCCGCGAATCGCTGTCGTACTTCAGCAGTGCCCGCCCGGTGTAGAGCCGGCGTACGGCGTCGGCGACCCCGCGCTTGACGGGCTGGGGCAGCCGCCGGCCGTACCGGGACGTCCAGTACGCCAGCAACTCACCCGGTTCGTCGGGGCGTTGGAGTACGGCATTGATCGCCTGCCGGCTGAACCCCGCCTCTCCCGCCTCCAGCCGCGCACGGGTGAATTCGGCCGCACCCACCAGCGAGGCCGTCCGCATCCGGGCGTCGGTCCGCAGCCAGCCGAGCAGCCCGAGGGTCCACGCCGGTTCGCTGAGGGCGAGTTCGCGGATCAGCCGCAGGTAGCGGTCATCGCGCGACTCGGCGCTCTCGTAGAAGGTGTTCCGCCCGACCATGTTGGCGACGGCGAGCAGGAAGAGCGCGTCCTTCGGCTCCCGGACGTACCCGGCGCCGCCCTGGTGGTTGGTGATCCACGGCAGCCACCGGGTGACCACCGGCGCGGACGCACCGCGCGGCGGGGTGGCCCACCGGCCGTCGGTGGAGAGCGGGGAGGTCACTCCGCGCGCGGTCAGGCCCGGTACTTCGGCCTGGATCTCCGCCCTGGCGTCGGCCTTGGTCCGCGGGCGGCTGAACCGGGTCATGCAGAAGTCCCCCTGGGGAGCGACGGGTCGAAGAGGTGGGTCACGGCGGTGGGCCACAGCGGTGCGCGGGCACGGGACGGCATACGTCGGACCGGTGAGCGCGGGATCGAGGGGCACGGGTCGAGGGGCACGGGTCCGAGGACGTGGGTCGAGGACGTGGGTCGAGGACTCGGCGGTGTGCGCCTTCCGAGATCGGATATGCGCACCGGTGGACGTTTTCAGGAAGTAACCGGGGCGCGGCGCATCGGAAGGCGCGGGACGTGACGCTACCCGGCGCCGCTCGCGGCGGCATCCGAATAAATGAGCCGGACCCGTGGATGCGCGGCGAGCCCGTTCGACCCGCAATTTCTCGTACCTGCATACGACATGGGGCAGGCCGTTCGAGTTTCGGCCGCTCCGGTTCGTTACCTGGAGCGAAGCTCTGCCCTCGGTGGCGAGCGGGGTGGCGCGGGGGGTGGTGCGCCGGAGCTCGCAAAGGCTTGCTGTCAGTGACCGCCCGGGTTGGTGCAGCAGGCACGTTTTGTCTGGAACGTCACTTCACCAGTTAGTTGAACGACGCAATCAAGTGTTACGGAAATGTCCGCATTCAGTAACACGAAGCGGAGCACCTGCGGACCGGCGCCTCGGGGCCGCAGAGTTTGGGTCCTCGGCCCGGGGACGGCCGGGAACCCGTACAGCACAACGGGCCGAACGGACCGTTGTGCCCCTGATTCGAGGGGGCTTTCTCTTGTCTGCTTCTCGTACCGCTCGCACTCTTGTCGCCACCAGCCTGGCCGCCGGCGCGGTGGTGACCGCCCTGGCCATGCCGGCCGCGGCGGCCGACCGCGGACACGACCGCGGGCACGACCGCGGCCACGCCAAGTCGGCGATCGAGCTGGGCCGCATCCAGTACGACAGCCCTGGCCGCGAGGACAACTCCAACCGGTCCCGCAACGCGGAGTGGGTGGACATCAAGAACACCTCCCGCAAGCCGGTCCAGCTGAACGGCTGGACCCTGACCGACAAGGCGGGCCACCGCTACACGTTCCGGCACTTCACCCTCGCCGGCCGCTCCACCGTCCGCGTCCACACGGGCATCGGCCACGACACCCGGCGCGACGTCTTCCAGGACCGTCGCAACTACGTCTGGGACAACAAGGACAAGGCCATCCTCAAGGACCGCCGCGGCCACGTCGTCGACAGCAAGTCGTGGAACCGTCGCTGACACGGCGGGCAGCCGCGTAGGCGCTGCGCACCTTCGGCCTGAACCGGGCCGCACCGTATGACACCAGGGCCGGACCCCTCCTGACCGGGGCCCGGCCCTGGTCCGTGTCCGGTGCGGCCACGCTCAGGCCCGCGGAATGCCACGCCCGGTCGGCCGGTACTCGATCAGCAGCACCCGGTCGTCCAGGGCCCGATGCCCCACGAGCTCCAGGTCGGCGGACGCCACCCCCGCGAAGAACGGCTCACGGCCCGTTTCCCCCACCAGGAGGGGAAACGTCATCAGCCTCAACCGGTCGACGAGCCCCGCGCGGCACAACTGCCGTGCCACGGAAAGACTCCCGATCGTGCGCAGCGGCACGTCGCTCTCACGCTTGAGCCGGCCGACCTCGGTGACGAGGTCCTCATGACAGACGCGGGTGTTCGGCCACGAGGCCGACTCCAGCGTCGATGAGAACACCACCTTGTCCAGCCCGGCCATCCGCTCCCACGACGCATCCCGCGGATCCCGTGGCAGCCCGGCAAGCGCCTCGTAGGTCCGCCGCCCCAGGATGACCAGTTGCGGCCGGTTCACCTCACCCTTGATCCACGCATCGAGCTCGGGTCCGAAGTACCCGAAATACCCGGGCGAGGTGGCCCCGCCGGCCCATCCGTCGACCGAGAGAAACACATCGACCGTCAGTGTCTGCACAGCTGCCCCTTCGCGGGTGTGGCCCCGGGTGTCTACGGCTCCGGGGTGCCCCGGGAGCCCTTCTGCAGGAGACGTCGGAGCGGGGCGGGGCTTCTCGACACGATCCGACCCGGCCGCCGCCACCCCTGCCGCGGAAATTGGGGGGCGCCCAGGTGGTCGTCCCTGACACATTGGGCGGCAGACTCGGGGCACCCGCGCGCTTGGGCCGTCCCATGGACGAACAGGGAGCGCATGAGCGACCGACCCGCACGATGGACCCAGGCAACCGTCTACCCCGACATGTGGGCCGACCCGAACGACGACCCGCGCAACAGCGAGGGTGCCAGCCCGGACGGCGAGCTCGCGACGCTGGACGACTTCCTGACCAACTACCGCATGACCCTGCGGATGAAGTGCGAGGGCCTGACCCCGGAGCAACTGGCCCGCCGGTCGGTCCCGCCGTCGACGATGTCGCTGCTGGGCATGCTCCGACACCTCGCCGAGGTCGAACGCGACTGGCGCAACTGGATCACCGACGGCGATCCGGTACCGAAGCTGTACGGCGAACGCGACGCGGACTTCACCGGAGCCGTCGCCGATCAGGCGGTGGTCGACGCCGCGTACGCGGACCTGGAACGCGAACAGGCGGCCACGGACGCGGCCCTGGCCGAGCACCCGGACCTGGGTGCGCGGGTGGGCAAGGAGGACATCGCGGTGCGCGAACTGCTGGTGCACCGCATCGAGGAGTACGCCCGCCACTGCGGCCACGCGGACCTGTTGCGGGAGTGCGTCGACGGACGGGTGGGGCAGTGACGAGGACCGGGGGGCGTCCGCACCTGCCGGGCCGGGTGCGTCAGCGCGTGGCTTCCCGCTCTGCCGACCACACGGCGGATTTCTGAATCGTCGGGCCGTCGACCCGGACCGCGCCCGCCGCGTAGGCGGCCCACAGCAGGTCCTGGCAGCCGAAGAAGGATTCCCCCCAGCTGTCCACCCAGATGTGGACGCGGGACGGTCCGGCCCGTGTGGCGTCCCACCACTCCCAGCCTCGCGATTCCTCGTCGGGGTCGAAGCGGTACAGCCAGTTCTGCAGTTCCCACGGCCGGCCGCCTCCCGTGTGCTCCACATATCCGTCGCGGCCGGCCCTGGCGAACTGCGGGGCCCGCGCCTCGTCACCGGAACTCACGGCCACGAACCAGTCCGGAACATCGTCGGCCGGAAGACTCTCCTGCTCGAAATCCGCGGTGGCCCCCAGTCGCACAGCAGGCGAAAGGACCGAACGCAGACGCTCCTCGTATTCCGCGGCGTCGCCGGAGACATGAACGACGAAGAGGGAGAGGACGGGCGGCGCGGATTCGGCACTCGGGCGATCCCGGAGTCGCTGCAATTCCGAGGCCAGACTGTCGCTGGTGTGCATCATTTGATGAGGGTCACCCTTCTCGGACCACGCGTCCAGATCCGGGGATAATAGCATCCCTCAGCCCGTCGAGCAGCTTGTCAGGAATTCCGTAGAGGTGGGGACCCTTTGTGGGGTCTGATATCTCGGGGTATTCCTTCAGGAGGGCTTTCCATTCCTGTCGGGTGAACGCGGAACCGTCGGGATGGTCGTCCTTGTTCTGCGGAAGCGCGTCGTCGTGAATGGAATCGCGATAGGACTTCGGAACGTCGTACGAAACAATTTGCCCGCTGTCGGAACGGAATTCGACGGTGTGCTTCATGTCCCCGCTCATATTGAGATAGAGCTTGCCGTGCCCGGTGATCGTCACCTCGCCGTTCTCCCCGATGTGGACGCGCTGGCTCAGCGGATGATCCGTCTGTTTGCGGTAGACCGTCACCGTTTCGTCCGGGCACCCGACGGGTGCGAGCCCGAGGGGGTCGGCCGCGGTGTGGGGGTTGTTGACGTAGGCCACGGGGTTCGGGGCGGGCGCGAGCCCGAGCGGATCCGGCGTCAGATAACGGGCGGTCTCCGGGTCGTAGTGGCGGAAGTAGTTGTAGTGCAGACCGGTTTCCGGATCGAAGTACTGACCGGGGAAGCGCAGCGGGGTGTACGCGGTGGAGGTGCGCGACCAGGTGGTGGTGCCCCACAGCGTGGTGCGGGTGTGCCAGGCGATGTCGCCGGACTCGTCGACGAGTTCGGTGGGCGTGCCGACGAGGTCGGTGACGATGGCGAAGAAGCGCCGGTCGACCTCTTCCTGGGAGGGATCGGCCCCAGTGATGCGTTCGGTCTGGGCCAGCGGGCGCATGCCGGAGTGGTCCCAGGTGAGGACGACCGGGTGCGCGAGGTCGGCGGAGGTGGTGGTCTGTTCGCAGAGGGTGCTGCCGTCCCAGGTGAAGCTCACCTGCTCGACCACGGTGACACCGTCGCGTGCGAGCCGCTGTTTGGCGGTCCGGCGGCCGAGCGGGTCGTAGAGGTAGCGCCACCGGGTGCCGTCCGGGGTGGTGACGGCCGTCAGGCGGTCCTCGGCGTCCCAGGTGTAGCGCCACGTAGCGGGCTTGCGTGACAGCCGCGTTTTCTGGCGCAGGACGATGCGGCCGGCGGCGTCGTGCTCGTAACGGACGTCGCCGGCGCGGGTGATGCGGGTCCCCGCGTACGTGCGCGGACCCATCGCCTCCTGACCGGGCATGGACGCGGGCCACGAGGCGGCCGTCTGGTTGCCCGCCTCGTCGTAGGCGTACGTCTCGCTCCAGCCGTCCGCGTGGACCGCGGTGACGCGACCGGCCGGGTCGAGGTCGAAACGCCGGGGCCCGGAGAGCTCGTCGTCGATGCCGGTCAGCAGCCCGTCGGCGCGATAGTTGTAGGTACGGCGGTTGAGGCTGCGCCCGGCGGACGAGGTCTCCTGCCCGGCGACGCGTCCGGCCGCGTCCCACTCGGTCGTGAACGTGAGCATCTCGCCGAACTGCCGGGTCAGTTCGCGGCCGGTGGCGTCACGGTCGAAGTCCACCTCGTGTCCACCGCTGGTCTGCCGGACGAGGTTCCCGGCGGCGTCGTACGAGTACGTGGTGACCTGTCCGCTGGGGGTCACCCGGCGCGTGCGGCGGCCCAGGGCGTCGTAGGCGTGCGTGGTGACCCGGCCGTCGGCCAGCTCTGTCTTGACCCGCCCACTGCGGTCGTACTGATAGCTGAGTTCGCCGTCCGGACCGGAGGCGTGGAGCAGCCCGCCGCCAGGGGCGTACGTGTAACCGGTGGTCCGGCCGCCCGCAACCTTGCGGGTCACCCGGCCGCCGATGTCGCGCTCGTAGTGGATGGTCTCGCCCGTCGGCGTGGTGCGGCGGGCCACCTGACCGAGGGGGTCGAGTCCGTAGCCGAGCGTGCGGCCGTCGAAGTCCGTTTCGGCGATCACCCGGCCCGCGTCGTCGTACGCGTAACTCCACGTCAGGCCCTGCGGGTTGGTCACCCGGGTCAGGCGCAGCTCCGCGTCGTGGTCGAACGTGTAGCGGCACCCGTCCGGGCCGGTTCGCGCTGTCAGGAGGTCGAAGTGGGTGTACTCGTAGTGGGTGGTGTGGCCCAGGGAGTCGGTGTGGCTGAGGCAGTTGCCCTCGCCGTCCCAGGTCCACGACTCGGCGGCGCCGCCGGGCGCGGTGCGGCGCGAGAGAAGGCCGTCGGCGTTCCACTCGAAGCCGGTGACCGCTCCCAAGGCGTCCGTGACGCTCAGGAGGCGGCCGAAGGCGTCGCGCCGGTAGCGGGTCGTGCCGCCGAGCGGGTCGGTCACTTCCAGCGGCAGGCCGGACCGGTCGCAGCGTACGGTCGTCACCTCGCCGACGGCGTCGACGACGGTCTCGGGGCGGCCGTGTGCGTCGTAGGTGTAGCGCGTGGTCCGTCCCGCGGGGTCGGTGAGAGCGGTCCGGTTGCCGCGGTCGTCGAACTCCTGCCGCCACCGGGCACCGCCGGGAGCGTTGATCCCGGTCGCCTGGCCCGAGGCGTCGCGCTCCGCGTGAATCGTGCTTCCGTCGGGGCGGGTGAGGGTGGAGAGCCGGCCTTCCTCGTCGTAGGCGAAGGAGGTCGTCCGCCCGAGCGCGTCCGTGCGGCTGAGCCGGTTGCCTCGGGTGTCGTACGTGAAACGGGTGGTGTGGCCGAGCGGGTCGGTGGTCGCGAGGACGCGGTTGCCCTCGCCGATGAGGTGGCAGGTGGTGTGGCCCTCGGCGGTGGTCAAGGTGGTGGTGCGGTGGCCCGTCGCCGGGTCGGGTTCGCCATAGCTGAGGGTGACGCGGAAGTGTCCGGCCTCTCCGCCCTCGGACGTCACCCGGTGCCGGTCGTCGTACGTGTACGCGTAGCCGCGGCTGTTGGAGTCGACCCAGCCCGTCACCCTGTGGTGCTCGTCGTACGCGAAGGTGAGGGTGGCACCCGAGGGCTTGGTGACCTCGGTGAGGTTGCCGTCCGTGTAGCCGTAGGCCATGACGGGCCGGGCCGGCTGTCCGTCCGGCCCGGCGTCCGTTCCGGTCAGCGCCAGTGCGGTGACGCGGCCCTCGGCCGTGGCCAGGGACAGGTGGTAGCCGGCCGAGTGGACCAGCGCCAGGGGCGTGCCGTCGTCCGCGCGGTCCAGGGCGACCGTGTTGCCGTTGCTGTCGGCGACCTCTACGAGCCAGCCGTCACCGTCGCCGCCGGGGTCCGCCCCGGGAGGGCCGGCGAAGTGCTTGGTCAGCCGGGTCTCGGGGTCGGTGAGCGTGTAGTCACCGGTCTCGTCGCGGCTCAGGACGCTGCGTGAGGTGCCGGTCTCCGGACGGGTGGAGAGGCCGGGGACGGGATGGGGGTAGGTGATCAGGAGGCCGTCGTCGGTGACATGGATGACCCCGGCGGCGTCGATCTCCAGGCGTTCGTCGACGGTTGACGACCAGGAGGGGCCGAAGAACCGGCCGGCGGTGTAGCCCGACTCCACCCGGCGGGTGAAGGCGAGGGGCAGCACCCCGGGGAGCACCACGTCGGTCTGGGGGAGGAACATGCGGCCCGAGGCCAGGTCGACCGGGTCGGTGCCGTCGGCGGTGCGCTCACCGTCGGGGCGGTTGTGGGTGCCGTTGGGGGCGTCGTCGACCAGCCCTCGGGCCCGGCGGGACGCGTTGGCCGCGTCGGCCAGCTCGTCGGCCAGGCGTACGCCCTTGATCCCGGCGCCCGCGCCTCCGGTGGCGGCGGTCAGCGCCAGGTCGGGGATGAGCCGGCCGAATCCTTCGGCGGGGTCCTTCATGAAGTCGGTGACCATCTGCTTGCCCGCGCCCCAGGGGTCGTTGGCGACCTGGACGAGCCCCGCGGCGGTGTTGTTCAGGGCGAGCGCGTATTCAGCGGGATGCGTGATGTTGTACGGGTCGGTGGGATTCACGCTGCGGACGAAGCTGAGCAGCCCGGCGGTCCCCTTGATGATGCCGCCGCCGAAATGGGTCTGCATGATCTGCAGTTCGTCCAGGCCGTCCTTGGCCTGCTCGGCGTACGACGGCTTGGGCGGGGCCGTGTCCCGCGCCGCCCGGACCGCGGTACGGGCCGTCTCGGCAGCCGTGTTGCGCTGCTTGCGGGCCTCGGCGAGGATCTGCTGGGCCTCCTCCATCCGTCCCTTGCCCGGGTCGGTGAACTCACCCGGCTTCGGCGGCAGCGAGGCGGGGTTGCGCTGGTCGGCGGGCTGCGCGTTGTACTGGTCGGCGGCCTTGTTGTAGGTGTCGACCTTCGACTTGTGTGCGTTCAGGGCGTCCTCGGACGCCTTGGTGCCCGCCTTCCACTTGTCGATGGCGGTCTGCGCCTGGCCCTGCGCCCACTCCACGGTCCCGGCGAACGCCTCCAGCGCACCCGCGGCCTTCTCACACGCGTCGGCCGCCTTGTGCCACTTCGGCGGCTCGATCTTCACCGTCGCGCGGAAGGCGTCCGCCGCCTCGCCCTTGAGCGAGGAGGAGTCCAGTCCTCCGAGACCACCGGCGACATTGCTGAACGCGCTCTGGAAATCCTTGAGATGTGAGGCGGTCGAGCGGATCTTGGAGGCGCTGCCGTAGATGAGTTTCGTCTTGTCCTCGGTCTGGCCCAGGTCCATCTCATCGACCTCGGCGCCCATCCGGTTCGCCAGGGAACGGGACTGCTCACGCACCCAGTCGGCGCCGGAGTCCCAGCCCACGTCCTCGAGCCGGTCCGCGGTCCAGTTCCCGGCGTCCTCGACCCGGTCGCCGGCCCACTCCACGCCGTCCTCGACCGCGTCCTCGACGACATCCGGTGTGATGTCACTGACAAAATCGCCGATGCCCATGGATCAGTTCCCCCCGTTGCCCTGCTCTTCCGCCTGGCGGGCCCGTTCCTCGGGCGAAGGGCCGAAGGTCTCGTCGACCGCCCGGTCGAAGTCCCCCTGGTCGACCCCGATCAGATCGTTGAGCATGCTCGACTGACGCCCGCCGTTGCCCTCGGTCAGCAGAGCCCGACCGGTGTCCTTCCAGGTCTGCGCGGCCTCGTCGCGGGTCTTCTGAAACGATTCCGCGCTGTAGTCCGGGTTCAGATAGTCCGGGGTGAAGACATCGCCCCAGTTCTGTTTGACGATGTCGTCCTCGGAGGCGTGCGGATTGCCGACGGCGGAGTTCACCGCGATCTTGAACGCGCCCTGGACGTACTGGTCCTCCTCCCAGAGCAGCCCGGCCGCCAGGCCCAGTTTCGACGCGATGGTGTTGGCGTCCTGGACCAGCGCCCGAACACCCCACTCCCAGCGTTCGCAGTAGTCCTCGAAGTCGACCGAGAGCCCGTGGTGGCCCGCCTCCATGCCGGTCATCGACATGTCGGAGAAGCCCTTGCCCAGCACCGAACCACTGCCGGTGCCGACATCCCGCAGCTCGGACACCGCGGCCCGCAGCCCTTTGGTGATCCGCTGAACGCTCTCCTTGTCGACCTTCAGGTCCTCGGCGCCGCCCATCAGTCGCGTCCGCTCTCGTCGACAGCGGCGGCATCGGGCACGATGCCCGTCACCGGCGGGAACAGCATGGCCCCGGCGGGATCCGCGATGTTGAGTGCCAGCCCCGCCGGTTCGCCCATGGCTGGGACGACCTCGTCCAGCAGCCGCGCGCCGCGCATCTCGGCGAACTCCCACGACCGGCCGGTCTCCCGCCCGTCCCCGGTGTCCCGCGACTGCGCGAACCGGGCCAGCGCCTGCTCGTCCGTGAACCCGCAGATCCAGCGCACCCCGCCGAACGCGGCCGTCCACAGCCCACCGCCGTCGTACGGCACCAGGACCAGTGCCCGCCGCAACTCCCCGACCAGCGCGCGGGGATCTCCCACCCCGGCCCGCCGCTCGGCTATCCGATCCGTCAGCGCTGTCCCGTCAGCCATGGAGCCTCCGTTCATGTGCCACTGCCGCGTGGTCCTGGATCCCGGACACCGTAGGACACCACGCTCGGCATGAACCAGCGGTTCCGCCGACCTTGGCGGCATGCGATGTGAGGCAGGGGCGGGGTCACCGGGCGCATCGACGGTGGATGGCCTGCCGGCTGCCCGCCCCGAAGCGCTGGAGAGGCCGCTCGACCATGGGCTCGGGTCCAGGGTGGGACGGTGCAGATGCACCGCCTCACCCACACGATCGTCCGTGACCAGCTCACCCCGGCCGAGCGCGCCGACGCCGCCCGGGCCGCCGAAGCCCCGGAGCGGGGCGGAGACAGGAGCGTCGTCCCAGGCGGTGACGCCGAGCGGAAGTTGGTACCCGGCTCGGACATCCGACGCCGGCCGAGACGCACGCCCAGGGACCTCCGTGCCCGCCAGGGGCGACACCTCGATGGGCGGCCACAAACCTGCGCACGGCCGCCGCCTTCCCCTCACGCCCCTGCCTCTACCCTTGAGGACTTCGGATTGATGGTTCACGAACAACCACGGAACGGAGCGTGCGGTGACCGCGGGGGAAGCGCAGGGCGGAGAGCTGACGGGCAAGGTACTCGGCGGGCGTTACCGGGTGACCTCCATCATCGGGCGCGGCGGCATGGGAGTGGTCGCCCGGGCGGTGGACGAACTCCTGAACCGAGAGGTCGCCGTCAAGGTCCTGCGGGCCTTCACCGACACCTCAGCAGCCGAACTGGCCGACGTGCGGGCCCGGATGCAACGGGAGGCGCAGGCCGCCGCCCGTATCCGGCACAGCGGCGTGGTCACCGTGCACGACGTGACCGAGGAGCAGGGCCTCCCGGTCATCGTCATGGAACTCGTCGACGGGCCCTCGCTCGACGACGTGCTGACGGAGCGCGGCACACTGGAGCCCCACGAAGCCGCCGCGATCGGCGCGAAGCTGATGGACGCGCTCGACGCCGCGCACCGGGTCGGCGTACTGCACCGGGACGTCAAGCCGGGAAACGTGCTGATCGAGCACGGCGGCAGGGTCGTGCTCACCGATTTCGGCATCGCCAGCATGGAAGCCTCCGGCGACGACGCCATGGCCAAGCTGACCCAGAGCGGCCAACTCGTCGGTTCCCTCGACTATTTGCCGCCGGAGCGTGCGCAGGGCAGGGAGCCCGGTCCCGCGTCGGACATCTGGTCGCTCGGCATGACGCTCTACGCAGCCGTGGAGGGCACTTCGCCGTTCCGCCGCACGTCCGCGTGGTCCACCCTTTCGGCGATCGTCACCGAGCCTCTTCCGGAGCCCCGCCGGGCGGGACTGCTCGCGCCGGTGCTCCAGGCGCTGATGGCGAAGGAGCCGGAGAACCGGCCCACCGCGGAACAGGCGCGCGGCATGCTGGAGCGCGTCGCCTCGGGCGGGACGGTGCACCTCGCATCCGCTGCGCCGACGCCGGCACCCGCTCCCGCGCCCCCGGCGGGTCCCGGTCCCGCGGCCGCACCGGTCCCCGGGTTCGGTCCCCCGCTGTTCCCCCAGCCTGAGCCTCCGCACGGAGGCTACGTGCAGCCCGACCTGCCGCCGACGCTGCCGCAGCACGGCGCGCCGGGCGCCGGCCACGCCGGAGTCCCCGCTCCCGAGACGGGCCGGACAGCAGCCCGTCGCGCACGGCGCCGCGGCAACCGCACCGTCGTCGCGGCAGCGGCCGCCGTCGCGCTCCTCGCCGCAGGCGGCGGCATCACCTACGCCCTGACGTCCCCACAGGGCGGCACGACCACGGACGGCGCACAGGCGACGCCGCCGGTCGTCGGCTCCCCCTCGGACAGCCCCCGGTCGACGGCGGGCAGCACCCCGGCGTCCGCCGGTCTTCCCGGAACGTCCTCGAAGCCATCGGCCACGGAGGAGCCTGACGGCCGTGAGGACGAGGAAATCGGCTCCACGAAGAAGCCCGGCGGCGAAGACGACAAGCCGACCGAGAGCCCGTCGGCCTCCCCGGAGACTGAGCCCAGCCCGACCGTGAAGGAACCCACCCCGGTGTCGACGGCCTGCACCGGCTGGGCCCACGAGAACCGCAGCGACGGCTACGGCACCCTGGGCGAGACGACCCACCTCTACACCGGGCCGTACGCGGAATGCCAGTACGTGACCGTGGTCAAGACCGGTGCGAAGCTCTACTACCACTGCTACGTCACCAACGCCCACGGCAACAAGTGGATCTACGCCCGTTTCGATGGGACGAACACCGAAGGCTGGGTCCACAGCATCAAACTCACCAAGGAGAGCGGCACTCTGCGCCGCTGCTAGGCGTTCCCGACCAGGGCTGCACGGGGGCGGCTTCAGCGGCGGTCTTCGGCGGCCCGTACCAACTGGCTGATGCCGTCCCGCGTGCGGGTTCTGAGTAGACCTCGGACATCCGCTCGGCGACTTCCTCGGGCGTGAGCCAGGCGACTGCGGTCGATTCGTCGGAGGTGCGCTCGGTGCCGAGTTCTTTGACCCGTACCGCCTGGCATGCTCGCTGGACGACTGCGTCCTGATGGTCTCCGAGTTGGTCACCGACGCGATCCTCTACGGCGAGGCCGAGGATGCGTGGCGGGTGCGCGTCGAGTGGTGGCGCGTGGGGGAGGCGTTGCGGGTCGACGTGCACAATCCCGGGTTTCCGGCCCATGTGCGAATGCGGCAACCCGCCGCCGACGAGGCGCATGGGCGAGGGCTCTGTCTGATCGATGAACTGTCGGACTCCTGGAGTGCCGGACCGAGTCCGCTCGGCGGGACAGTGGTCTCATTCGTGGTCGCCGGCGCTTGGAAGGTCTGAGCCCTTGCCCACAAATAGCGCGCCAAGGGTGGTGACTGTTAGTCGCGTGACTAGGTTGCTCGTCGTCCTGCCGGCCTTTTTCACGTCGAGTTGCGGGGGCGCCCCGACAGGTACGCCGAAAGAGGCGCCTCTCACCTGCTGCGATGGTCCGCAGGCTTCCCCGCTTGTCCGACACCGACCAACGCAGCAAGCTGTGTCAGGTCGTTTGTGACCATGACCTGGGCAAGACGTCCGGCGACGGCCACGACTCCCGGCCAGGCGGCTGACGCGAGATACTCCGCGTCGGTGTCGTTGGGCGCCTCGTCCGCTGCGGCATTGAGCGCGACGCCGAGCTCCCTCATCAGGGCAACCTCTTCCTCAGTTCTCAGACTGACGCCGAGGTATCGCTCGGGCTCGTCGGCGTCACAGAAGTCATCGAAGAGGGTGTGGAAGACATGGTCCATGCTTTCAAACGCTGATGGGTCGAGCCACACGTTCCGTTGCCACGGTGGATTGGCCAGAGCCAAGACCACGGGCACGACGTGGACGCGGTAGTTCGCTATGAGTTGGCCGTCTTCGCTCACGAGCCCGAGCCTAGCGACCCCAGCCTGAGGAGGCGCCGGCACTCTCAGGAGCACCGCTTGAGGAGCGACGTTGGGCCATCCTGTGGGTGACCTGCAGATTCGTACCGTGGGCAGAGTCCCGGCCGAACTCACCCCTGCGGACCTCGGCCCCCCCGTGAGTCCCCACCCGTTCTGGCGCGAGAGTGGCACGGGCACCCTCTGATCCACAGCCCTATTCTGGCCGTCGGGCTGTCGGCTTGTTTCGGGATGTGGGGGACGGCATGAAGGTTCCTGTGGCCTTGATCGGCTCTCGGGTAGAGCGCACGTCGTTTGATCAGCAGGTGCGGCTGACCTTGTGTGCCTTGGATCCGGACGAGGGGTACCGGCTGGACGCCGAGTTGATACTGGAGACGCCGTTTCTGTTCCGGGACGCTGCCGGCGAGTGGCACGAGTTGGATCCTGGCACAGGGGTGTGTCTCGCACCTGTTCTAGCGCTTTACGGGCAGTCGGTCGCTGCGGTCGACGTGCGCGACCGGGGTGCGTTGGTCATCGACTTTCACGATGGCGCAGGGCTCTGGATCGGTCCCGACCCTCAGTTCGAGTCTTGGCATCTGACCGGCCACGGTGTCGCCTCGCTCATGGTTGGTCCAGGCGGCGAGGATGGCTGGGATCGTTGATCGGCGATATCCCCTTCTACAGCACGAGACTTCGGCCTGGCCGGCCGCAGACCTGAAAATGTGGCCGCATCCTTATCAGGTCGGTCCGAGATCCGGGTTGCGGCAAGGGAGGCAGCCGGTGCCTGCGGATCGCGGCAGAAGTGATCGCCGGAGAACGCTCCGATTCGCCTCTGTTGGTGTCAGCCATTGATGTCACGAGCAGTCCAACAGGAGTCACGGGAGCCACGCCGCTTCGGGGTCGCTGCCGAGCGTGCTAGGTGAAGCAAGCAGCACGGTGCGGAGTGAGGCGTCCATCCAGGCGGGATCGACAGCTACGCCCATCGTGCGTTCCATGAGCGCGAAGGATTCGGCGCACAAGGCCCCCCATGTGGAACGTGACGCCCTCCGCCCATACGGGCACCTCTGGCTTGGGGTCCATCCACGCTGCATCCTCCAGATCGAAGGGGTCGAACATGCCGTCCACCCGGCCGTCGAGAGCGTGCAGCACCTGATAGCGAGCGTTGACGTTCCGGTAGACGCTGAAGAACTCACCACCGCCCGCTGAGGCTCGCCTGGCGATCTCCGGAATACTGCCGTGGAAACCCCACTCGATGGCGATGACGTGCCTGTCAACGGTGACCACGCGCAGTAGCTCGTAGTCCTCGTAGAGATGACTTGCCTGCTCGTCGACACTCTCGGCAAACGTCATCGTCCGAGACGCTGCCGGATCACCACCGAAAGCCCCGATCACTTCGTCCTCGGTCTTCCCCGAGATCACAGAGAAGGTGTACGCCTCGGGCTCGTCTGCGTCAGCCCAGGCGTATTGCGCAACGAGGTCATCCCACACAGCGTGTCCCTCCTTGTTCCGGGTTGATCGCTTCGGCCGTCTTCGCCTCGGCCAAGATGTCTCGCTCCAGCCGCGCGACCGGCGTAGCAGGGGACGGAGCGGGGCGGAGACAGCAGCGTCGGGGCCGCACCTTGATCTCGTAGAGAAAGTACTACCGCACTGCGTCGCGACGCTCAGCTCGGTACTGGTCGAGCAGGCTGAAGAACAGCTCGATCGCCGGCGTTCCGGCCGTCTCCGCCTCGCGTTCGATCTCTGTGGCCCAGCCCAGCGAACTCTCGTAGCCGTTGCGGTGCCACAGCCACTGGTCGAAGGGTGAGACAGCGCCTGGGGTCCGGAAGGGGAAGTCCTCTTCGACTCCGTGAACGCTCATGGCTGCGTGGTACCCGATCAGCATGGAGTCGAGGTGCTGCAACGATCTCCAGCGCACCCATATGCCGGGTCGAAGCCGTATCTCGTCGAGGAAGTCGTGGACATCGTGAAGCTCGTGGAGCTGACGCGGGGCCTGGGTCATACGGACCCCGCGAGGTGCTTGCCGTCATGGCTGCGCACGTGAGGCCCTGCCTCGTCCAAGGCGTCCAGCAGTCGTACCGAGTAGACCTCGGACATCCGCTCGGCGACTTCCTCGGGCGTGAGCCAGGCGACGGCCGTCGACTCGTCGGAGGTGCGCTCGGTGCCGGCGGAGGGCTTGCAGCGGAAGACCAGGGCGATGATGCCGCGGGCCGTGTTCTTGTAGACGCCGGAGAGCTCGCCCACCTCGACCTGGATGCCCGTCTCCTCCAGGACCTCGCGTCTGACTCCTGCTTCGGGTGACTCGGAGAGCTCCAGGATGCCGCCCGGAAGTTCCCAAGTCCCGTTGTCCGCCCGGCGGATCGCCAGGAGTCTGCCGTCCTCGCGCATCACGGCCCCGGCCACCGACACGGAGTGCAAGGGTCTTGGCTGCGTTTCGTGGGCGCTATGACTCATCCGGTGGAGCATAGGGTGCACGACCCGGTCCGGGGGCCGGCGCTCATGGATGCGACGGAGCGAGCCGGGCGGTCGCTTTCGGCCTCGACCCGAAGAATCGCGGACGATCAACCACGTGGTGCAGATCTGCTGCGACGCACCCGGCCCGGTTGGGGCAACAACAAAGCCCCGGGCCGCTGGCCTGGGGCTTCTCTATGGAGCGGGTGACGGGAATCGAACCCGCGCTCTGAGCTTGGGAATCACGGGGCAGTTCGGGACACCGGGGCGCTTGGCCAGGCAGAACAGCGCACGGCGCTCTCGCGGGAGTCGGAGAACTGAACCGCTGTTGACCGCAGTTCGCCGCACCATCTGGTGCCCTTCTGGTGCGAGGGCGAGTGCGATCTGCCGTGTCTGGGTGACCGGGCGGCGACCTGGCCCCGGATCCAAGGTGCCCGCAGTGACCACCACTGGTTCCGTTCGAGTCACAGAAGCATGAGTAATGAGCTAGTCGGCAGACTGCTGAGCGCGGCTAATTCACATCAATGCTTGCCAACTCCTGACCAAGCAGCCCAAGAGCGGCCATGCTGTGCTGCATGGCAGACCACCTCAGCCCGTACCTGACGCAGACGACTCGACCGCGGATGTTCAGCCGGCCATGGCACCGGTATGCCTGGGCCGTTGTCCCGCTCGTCAGCATGTCGGTCCTCGCCTGTCTCCCCTTCATCGTCGCTTCGTACCGGCACGTTGTCGGGTGGCGGATCGCGGCTGTGTACACCGTCCTGAGCGCGACCGTCCTCGGCTTCGCCATCGTGCAACCCCAGGTGAACGGATGGTTCGCAGTCGCTGTCTGGGCCTTCATCATCACGACAGTCGTGCACGTCCTGCTGCTTGACCCGAGGAAGCCGCAAGAGAAGTAGGCCGCCTTGCGCACCTAGTCACCATCGCTGGCAACTCGCGCTCGAGTACCTCACCGCCCTCGGCCGCCTGCACCGAAGAAATTGTCAGCGCTGATCAGCTCTGATCGGCCCAGGGACTCACAGCTGCGTTCTCTGCCAGTACAGGAACCCTCAGTTGGCCGCCAGGATGCCGAGAGGGCTGCCCGGGACGCTGGCAGTGCACGTCAGCACTCGTACCTCCACCGGTCCTTCGCCACGCGCCAGTGGTCACGTGATCGAAGTTTCGCAAACAACTACCCAAGGTCGGACCGATGCTTCAACATGTGAGTGCGGAACGTTTGCCGCCCCACCGGCGACTCTCCTGCCGTGGGAACGTCAGTTCCCCAGACGACAGGCACTGGCTTCGAAATGTGAGGTCCTTTGTCCGGACTGGGTTCTAGCATAGGCCACCTATTTGACGGGTATAGCCGCAAAGCACGTCTCACTCCAGCGCTCATCGGCGCCTTTCCGGCGATCCTTGTATGCCTTGCCCTGGCGCCCACTCTAGTTAATTGGAAAAAGTTGTGGCTCTTGGTGGTAGCTAGCGGGGCCGTGATTCTTGTGGATCAGCTAGTGCGGGATCGAGGGCGCGCTATTCAGCCGGACCTTTGGGCTTCCTGGGGCGGCCCTCCGACTACTCTGGCTTTGCGGCACGACGGCGCAAAAAATCAAACTCTGCTGGCCCGCCGACACCAGAAAATCGGCAGCCTTCTAGAGCTAGCAATGCCTTCCAAGAGACAGGAGACTCGAAATCCAGCCAGGGCGGATGAAGCCTACGAGGTCGCCGTAAGGTATTTGATTTCTCAGACCCGAGATACATCGCAATTTCGACTCATTTTTCTCGAAAATTGCCACTACGGATTCAGGCGCAACATGCTTGGGATGCGCACCATCGGCCTGTCGATCTCTTTGGTTGTTTGTGTCGCAGGAGTAGCAGGAGTGGTCGCTTCTTATTACGGACTACTCATCTGGAAACCAGGGTTTGCCTTGGTGGCATGCGCCAGCCTAGGGTTGGCGTTTTTCTGGTGGCGAATTGTGAACGCCGAGTGGGTTAAGTCGGCAGCTAACGACTACGCTGAACGCCTCCTTGACGCTTTGGATGTACTACCACTTTCTCCACAGGAGAACCCTCAGGGCAATAGTCCCTCCAGCCAGCCTTAACCGAAGCGACAAAGGGGGCATTGTGTACGAGGTCGACTTCCTTCCGGTAGAGAGTGAATCAGGGCCAGGGTCAAAGAGTGGTGACGCCATCACACTTCGCTTCACTGTAGAAGCCGAGCAGAGAAACGCTGTGGTGGTGATCGATGGGGGATTTTCACATATTGGCGAGAACCTCGCCGATCACATCGCCAAATACTACGAGACGGATGTTGTAGACCTCGTAGTTTCCACCCATCCAGACGCCGATCACCTCAACGGACTGTCCACACTGATCGAAAAGGTGCAGGCGAAAGAGCTGTTGATTCATCAGCCTAGGCTGCACACCTACGATGTGAGCGATTTCAGCAACTTGGAGGCATTGGACTCGCTTATCGCGCTTGCCAAATCTCGTAATGTTCGCATCGCTGAACCATTCACCGGCTTGAGTCGATTTGGTGGACAGTTCTCAGTGCTCGGCCCCACACGCTCCTACTACGAGGAGCTCCTCGAACAGCATCTCGCAGAGGAGCGGAGCGGCCTGTCTCGCGCCTCCAAAGCTAGTTTCAGCTCGGTGGTTCGAGGCCTACTCTCAAAGACACTCTCTTACCTGCCGATTGAGACGCTAAGTGACGACGGAGAGACGAGCCCTCGGAACAACACCTCCGTAATCAGTCTTCTGCGCGTCGGGACGGATAGGCTTATGTTCACGGGGGATGCGGGAATTCTGGCTCTCGAGGCAGCGTGTGAGCGGTATGAGCGAACCATCGGCGACTTCTCAGTCGCACCTCTTAGCTTTTTCCAGGCACCGCACCACGGAAGCCGCAGGAATCTTGGACCCACTGTGCTCGACAGGATCCTTGGCGAACGAGGGGCATCATACTCTGATGTCACTTCATTCATCAGTTCAGCGAAAATCTCGGAAAAGCACCCGTCGCCCAAAGTGGTCAACGCTCTGAGTCGAAGAGGCTGCCAAGTGTTCGCAACCGAGGGGCGTACTATCACGCATTGGAATGACGCTCCTACACGGCAGAATTGGACGACGCTAACCCCGTTTGGTCCCCTTGCTGAAGATGACGACTAGGCGAAAGCTAGGAAGGGCGACAGCACGGGCGGCGGAGTCTCAATGACCGAGTCAAGCCGGAGACGCTCCTCCGTTGAAGGCCCCCCGGCCGGCCGCAGGATTTGAACCTGTGGCCTCATCTTTGTCAGGTCGATCACACGGGTCCGCCAACGTCGAGCGACCGCCTCCGTGCCTCGACCGATCGTTCACCGAGATCCGGCCTCGACCGCTGCCGTTTCGGCTTGTTGGTGTCAGCCGCCGCGCACGGTCTTGACTAGAGCTGTCTCATCCGATCGCTGTTTGGCTGGGATCGGAGGTCGGATGCTGAGGCGGGGTCCGGGAGTGCGTGTGGCAAGGTATGCCGACAGCTCACGCCGGCCATGCCTCGCAAGGGAGTCCGACCCATGGTTGCTTCACGGGTTACGACATCCTGCGGCGACGCCCGGAGGGCGGACTGCTGACTGCCGGGCGGAAGCATCCCCCGTCCGGTTCCCATGCAACATCGCAGGAGTACCCCGTGAACGGAAAGCGTCGCAGATTGCTGCTGGCTGCTATCGACCCCATGCTCGAGCCCGGAGAGCAGGTCGAGGTGGCGACCATCGTGAACCTGAGTTCGGTCTCGGTGCGCCGGACAGCTGTCTTCGGGGCAGCATCGGCGATCATGAGCGGTGGTGGGATGGCCGTGATCCCGACGCCGACCCCCATGTATCTGGCCATGACCGACCGCCGCGTTTTCGTCTTCCGGGCGAACCCGACTTTCGCCCGGCCGGAAGAGCATTTGATGACGATTCCGCGCGCCGGTCTCGTTCGCTCGGTGGTCAAGGAGCGCGTGCTCAACTCATCCTTCGTCGTTTCCTCGCCGGACAATGAGCAGGGCTTGAAGATCGTCTTTCCGCTGGTGAGTCGCAAGGATCGGAACGCGATAGCGGCTGCCCTGCCCCTGGGAGGCTGACCGCCCCGGACGCGGGCGAAGTCGAGTGGTCGGGTGGCTGTCATTGCGGGGCGCTCGGCCACCGTCCCGCCCGATGCGCGGCGCAAGCCCAGAGCCTCTTCCGTCCAGTGAGCAGAAGGGGCTCTGGACTGTTCCTTCTCTACCCGCGGCAGGATCCGAACCTGCGACACCCGCTTTAGGAGCGAGGTGGAGTCGGTGGTGCCCTGACCTGCTGCTCGCCGATAGCAGGCCCTGGCAGCGTTGGTCGCCATTGGCGACCACAGCTCCCCGTGGTTCCCCGCCCCATCTGGCGCGGTAGTGGCACGAAGCTCGTGAGCCATAGCCGGCGGCCGTGGACTGAGTGCAGGTCATCAGGTCTCTCCGGGGGTACGGACGCCCGCGCTGCAACCTGGGCGTGTCTGCTACTGGTTGGCGACTTGGGACGACGGAGCGCTTACTGTCCGCGTTACTGCCGCTCGAGCCAACCAAATGGCGTTGAGCACGATCAGTGATGTGATCAGGTCTTGAACTTGCGGGAGCGCACCCCAGAGGACGCAGACGATCACGCTTATCACCAAGACCGACTGCTGTGTGCGAGTTGACAGCCAAGGGGCGACACGGGGGACACTCAACATTGGACCTCCAAGGTTCGTTGCCCACCCTGCCGCTCTCGTTTGGAAGCCAGCGCGGTTCGGGTGGGCTCTTTCGTGGTGGCTCCATGGTGACGTGTTGGGGCTGGCCAGGGGGCAGGGGAAGGGAAGTTGCTCGCGATGCTCGTCGAGTACGCCTTCATCGCAAGCAACTTGGCGCTACCCTTGGGGTGTTCGAGCCGTACGGGTCGCTGACCTGCGGCTTCGCGAGATGTGTGGGCTTATATCACTCACCACTGACAATCCCGGTCTCCCAGTGCCAGGATCTCGGACCCTTTGCCGGAATTGTCGGAAGTCGGCTTTGCTGGGTCTTTACTTTGCACGCTGGGGAATGCGTAGTCTGGCTACGACCGACGACGTGTCGAAGCGTTCGCAGCGACCGTATTTCGACTTCCTTCAAGATCGTGAAACCTCCCGTGAAACGGGTCGGTGGCGTCCTTATGGGTTGAGTCCCCCTTCTGCTGAGGTCGTCAGTAGCCGAAGAAGTGACGCATGGCCTCGCTGACCTGCGGCCTCCTGAGCGGCCAACGCTGTGACCTGTGGCTTAGCCGTCGAAGGTTGTCAACGTTGGTCGCCTTCGGCTGACCTCGGACGGCCCGCGTAATTTCGCTCTTCTGGCAAAGCCACTCCGAAGGTGGAGCGGTCCCACTAAGTTTTCGGCATGGATCCGAAGATCACGACAGCTGTCGTGACTGGGGCGGCCACGATCGCAGCCGCGGTGCTGGTAGCGATCTTTCAGTTCACAGGCAAGTGGCGTGAGGAGCGTCGACTAGCCCGTATCGGAGTGGCTGAGGCGGACGCGCGTATCGCCACGTCGTTCGTTCAACTAATGAGTCGCGCCCACGCTCGGGGCGAGCCCGTAGTGACGGACGGGTCGTTCCTTGAGGCTCTGTTGCAGACGGGTCTTCTTGCAGATCAGTTACGCGCAAATCTCGGTGCTCAGGTACAGGGGTCGCTCGATGTGACCGCGCTGCAGCGAGTCGACATGATTCTCGACGCGGTGCAGATTCGCACCCCGGCTGTGGGTGCAGCCGAGCAGGAGGCGGCGATGCAGGCAGTGGTCGCCCTCGGCCTTCAGCACAGCTTTCTCACCTATGCGGCTCTGACTGGCCTTCGGGACCGCCATGCGTTCAAACCCGTATGGAACTTTAATGAAGCTGAGAAGGCGCTGAAAGCCCGGATTGCATTCGATGCGCGCAAGTTTCGGCCCCGTCGTCAAGACCGCCCCAGCTACTGGTTCGCACGGGGATGACGAGAACTTAGGTCGGTGTAGCGGCTTTGGGCGGGAGCTGCCATGGGGCGAGAGATCATGGCCCCTTACGCTGACCCGCGAATCGGGCTGGCTCCTCGCCTGCCCGCAATTGCCCGATCGGGGCCATGATCTTGGAGGCTCGCCCCATGGTGGCTGCCTAAAGCCGTGGAGCCGACCGCCCCAGCCACATCGGGCTTCCTCCACCGTCAACCCTTCGCCGTTTCGGCGTGCGGCCGGCGGTCGGGTGGCCGTGGGGCGAAGACAGGAGCGGCGGCCCGGCCGACGGGCCGCGCGCTGCCGCGCTTGCGCGGCAGAAGCGCCTTGAACCCGTGAAGAAAGTTGTTACTCAGGCGGCCGGTGGGATGTGCCAGAGCGGGGCTTGGTACTGCTCCGGCCGGTTGCTGAGCAGGAGCGCCCTGAGGTCCTGGCGCTGCTTGCCATTGAGGCCGAGTGCTTCGGTGAGGCGGCGAAACGTCGTGTGCGTGATCCCGCGGGTGCGGGCTTCGGCTTCGAACTGGCCGAGTTGGCGGAGCGTCGTCTCCGGGTCGAGCTTCTGCTCTGTCTGGGTACCGAGCCAACTGGCCTTGTTGCGCTCGTAGTCGATCTCTGAGTAGCCGCAGATTTCGCGGCTTTGCTGTTCGACCTCGTCGAGGGTTTCCGTTGTGAGAATGGCGCGGGCGAGCTCGTTGCGGGTGAGCGCGTCGTCCAGGTCGGCTTCGTGGACGGTGGGGCCCTGGTCGGTGAGCGGGACGGGTAGGCCGGCGTCGCGGACTTCGCAGAGGCCGCGGACTCCTCGGGCTGTCGCGGCGAGCATGGCCGTTGCTTCCGAGGGGTGCCATTCCAGCACCGAGCTGACCGGCTCAACGTGCTCAGCCGTCAGGGTCAGAAGAGTGGGGCCGGTGCGGTCGCGTAGGTCCTTGGCTGGGATCTCGCCGTCCAAGCCGGGGCCTGCGACCAGGAGGCGTACGGCTGCATTGACTTGGCAGCACGCCGCGAGAGTGAGAGCGTCGGCGAGTGGACTGCGCAACGTCGGCTCGTCACCGCGGGCGAGGATATCGCCGCCGACGTCCAGGAGGTCGATCGACTCGGGCTCCAGTTGCTGGATGAGTTCTTCGAGCTGGCGTGTGATGCCCTCGGCTCCGTGGTGCGGGTCGATCAGAGCGAAGGTCTGCGGGAGCTCCGCAGCGAGGCGCGGGAGTGTCGACCCTGCGGGGGCCACTGGACGTGCATCGCCGGGTACGACCTGGACGCTTCTGGTCAGAGGGCGCAAGCCGGTGAAGCTCGCTGGGCCTCGTGGACCCGGCACTGGATCGATCAGGAGGCGGTCCCACGCGTAGGTGAGAACCACGGCCGGCCCCTCGGTGCCATACAGGGCGGCGTCGAGCATTGCGGCGGCGACTGCGTCGCCCCCTCCACCTGCTGCCACGATCAAGCGCGTCACCCGCGTCAGCGTACGGGTTACCCTGCTGGCCACTCACCCTATAGTGGCTAGAGGTAATAGCCACTTAGGGAAGGGGCTCGGATGCCGCAGATTGAAGAGACCCAGCCCAAGTACCTGCAGATCGCGCACCACATCCGCGATCAGATCTTGCGCGGTGACTTGCGGCCGGGAGATGAGGTCCCGTCGGAGCGGCAACTTGCGACCGACTGGAAGGTGTCGCGACCCACGGCCGCCCGGTCCCTCGAAGCGCTGAGCCATCAGGGCCTCGTCGAGAAGCGTCAAGGCTCGGGCACCTACGTTCGCGGGCTTCAAGTGAACCGCCGTGCCCGTGAGTTGTACGGTCGGGCAAGACAAACGGGCAAGATCTACACGCCAGGCGAGTACGCGGTGATCACTTCGGCCGGGTGGCTGGAGGCTCCTGAGCACGTTGCTGAAGCCCTGAGTCTGGCGGCCGGCAGTCGAGCGGTCCACCGTCGGCGAGTGACGAACAACGAGGCAGGGCCGATCACGCTGTCCACTTCGTGGTTCGGTGCCGAGGTCGGCAACCGTGCACCAAAGCTCCTGGAGCCGGACCGTATCCGCGAAGGCACGCTCATGTACGTCGAGGGCATGACGGGCCGGCAGGGCAGCTACGCGGAAGACCGTATGTGCGCACGGGCAGCGACTGATGAGGAAGCGGCTGACCTCAAGTTGCCTGCTGGGTCGGCCGTGTTGATTGTGCACCACGTCGTCTATGACCTGCAGGATCGCCCGCTGGAGTTCGCCGAAGCCACCTATCCGCCGGGGCGTTGGGCCTTCGAGCAGGGCTACCCGATCACCTGAAAGTCGCTCCACTGTTGGAGAAGCGCTTGCGCCTCTCAAGTGGCCAATGCCACTATCCACTAAGTGGCTAAGGCCACTTAGTGGAAGGGGGCACGACTGTGATCCACGAAGGTGCTGGATTAGCGCGCTCCGCGCATGCGCCTTGCGTTGCATGCCGGGGACAGGGTTGGAAGCGCGTTGGTTCTCGCTCCGCTCTGGCGCTCTCCGCTGCCGATGGTCGCGTTCGTGCCACGTCCAAGCGGCGCTGTCTCGACTGTGACGGCACCGGTAGGGAGTAGAAGCGCATGAGTGGTGTCGCTGAAGGTCTCGCCGACCCGGGTCCAGAGCCCGTTTCGATCGGCCGCATGACGTTGTATCCCGAGCCCGAATCGGTCTCTCGCGCCCGTCGTTGGTTCCGGAAGTTCTTAGACCCGTACGGCCTGGCATGCTCGCTGGACGACTGCGTCCTGATGGTCTCCGAATTGGTCACCAACGCGATCCTCTACGGCGAGGCCGAGGATGCGTGGCGGGTGCGCGTCGAGTGGTGGCGCGTAGGGGAAGCGTTGCGGGTCGACGTGCACAATCCCGGGTTTCCGGCCCATGTGCGAATGCGGCAACCCGCCGCCGACGAGGCGCATGGGCGAGGGCTTTGCCTGGTGGATGAGCTGTCGGACTCCTGGAGTGCCGGACCGAGTCCGCTCGGAGGGACAGTGGTCTCATTCGTGGTCGCCGGCGCTTGGAAGCACTGAGCCGTTGCCCACAAGTAGCGCGCCGAGGGTGGCGACTGTCTACTCACGTGAGTAGGTTGGTTGACAAGTTGACTTGGCGGATTCCGGCTAGGCGGGGCTATGGCGTACGAAGTGGCTGCACCGAAGTACGTGCGGTTGGCGCAAACGCTCCAAGCTCGAATCGAGGACGGGACCTACCCGCCCGGTACTCGTGTGCCCAGCGAGAACCAGCTCGTCCAGACCTTCGGCATGTCCCGCCCGACGGTCGTCCGAGCCCTTGAACTCCTCAAGCGGGATGGCTGGCTTGAGTCGCGGCAGGGGTACGGCACCATCGTGCGCGGCCAACGGGAAGCCGTCGAGCAGAAGGACCGGCGCGGTCGCGAAGCGCTGGAGCGCGATGAGTCCCAGGCCGCGGGCCGCCTCGTCGAGGTGGGAGAAGTGCCCGTGCCCCCGCGTTTGGCCTCGCTGCTCGGCGTCCCAAAACGGGGCAAGGTTCTCGTACGGCGACTGCTGATCGAGGATGAAGGGGAACCGGTCGAGCTTGCCTCGTCGTACTTCCCGGCAAGTCTCGCCGACGGTACGGACCTTGCCGGCCCCGCGCCCATTCAGGGCGGCCTTCGCGAGCACCTGGAGTCGAGAAGGCGTGTGCGCTTCGACCACGTGACAGAGCGCGTTTCCGCTCGACTCGCGACCAAGGAGGAGGGAGACCTCCTCGGCATGGCTGCGGGAGACCCGCTGCTCAGCGTGCTCGTCGTGGCCTTCGATGCCTCCGGGCAGGCTCTTCAAGTGACCGATGTGCTGCTGCCGGCGGACCGGCAGGAACTCGAAGACACGTACCGGCTCAGCTGAGATCCACCCAACTGATCTGCGCTGTCGGCCACTTGAATCACTTGACAAGTCAACCTGGCATCCCTAGCTTCGAACTTGCTAAGTCAACCTGTCAGGTGTTGGCGGGTGTCCACACAGAGGAGAAATCTCAGTGCGAATGATGCGAATCGACGCCTCGACGGCGACGGTCCTGTTGACGGAGTCTCCGGCGCCGAAACTGCGCGACCGGCAGACCGGTGAGATCGCCAAGGACGCCGTGACCGGCGAAGCTCTGATGACAGTCGGCGTCGTCTACATCGACCAGGGGGAGTCCTCCCTGATCGCGGTGACCGTTCCGCAGAGCGGCGTCACGGAGGGGCTCGCCGTAGGTGCGCCCGTCTCGCTGCCGGGACTGGTTGCTCGACCGTGGGAGAGCATCTTCAACGGTCAGGCCCGTCACGGCATTGCCTTCCGTGCGGCTGCTGTCGCCCCCGGCGCCTACCCGGCTGGGCAGGAGGGCTGATCCCCGTGGCTGACCTGGTGACGCTCGCCGAACTCGGCGGAGCATGCACGGCCGTTGGTGGGGTGGCCTACGCCCGCAAAGCGCATCCCTCGGTCTACTGGTCCATGGTCGGCCTTCCCGTCTCGACGGCGCGGCTGCTGGTCTCGTACGGCTCCACCATGGACGCGTGCGGACTCACGGTTCCACCGTCCCGACTGCGGGCGCTCGCCCTAAGGACAGCCACTCGCCGCGAGGTACGCCCGGTCCCTCCCCGTCGTGGTCTGGTCCGCCCGACCGCGACGGGGCTCCGGGTACGGCTCCGCCTTGCCCCGGGGCAGGAGCCGGCGGACGTAGCTGCCTCATGCGAGCGGCTGCGGCACGCCTGGGGCGTTCACGCCGTCCATGTCCGGAGCATCAAGCCGGGAGTGGTCGAACTGCGGCTCGTCGGCTTCGACGTCCTACGGGACGTGAAGATGCCACGCCACACGGAGAAACGGCTTCTCTCCGTACCCGTAGCTCTCCGGGAGGACGCGACCCCGTTCGTGCGCGACTACCGGGCGATACCTCACCAGCTGGTCCTCGGGGCCACGCTCTCGGGGAAGTCCATGTTCCTTCGCAATCTGCTGGCGGCGCTGGCTGCGCAATCCGTGGCGCTCGTCGGCATCGACTGCAAGCGCGGTGTGGAGCTCGCTCCCTTCGCGTCTCGGCTCTCCGCCCTGGCCACGGACCCGGATGAGGCTGCCGAGCTGCTGCCGGTACTCGTGCAGGAGATGGAGAACCGGTACGACCTGATCCGGGCCCGTCAGAGCATTGCCCCTGGCATCCCGGACGAGGAGATCACCTCCGACATCTGGGGCCTGCCCGACGACGAACGGCCGGCTCCGATCGTGCTCTTCGTCGACGAGGTGGCGGAACTGTTCCTCGTTGCCACCCGCAAGGACGAGGAACGACGTGACGAGATGGTCACCCAGCTCATCCGTCTCGCGCAGCTCGGGCGGGCCGCGGGCATCTACCTGGAGGTCTGCGGACAACGCTTCGGGGCCGAGCTGGGCAAGGGGGCAACCATGCTCCGGGCCCAGCTCACCGGTCGCGTCTGCCACCGAGTGAACGACGAGGCATCGGCGAAGATGGCGCTCGGCGACATCGCTCCTGAGGCGGTGTACGTCGCCTCCGCCATCGCTCCCGAGGCGCCGGGGGTCGCGGTCGTCGGCGATTCGTCGGGCGGCTGGTCCCGCATTCGTACGCCGTACCTCTCGCTCGCCGACGCTGCCGTTGCCTGCCGTGAGTCGGCCCATCTCGCCCCACACATACCGGCGCTGGAGCCCTTCCGGCCGTACGCCCCGGTCGAGCTGGTCCCCGCCGGCTGAGCGCTCTGTTCCCTCGGTTGGCGCGACCGCCTCGTGCCAAGTCCCTACCCCGCCATGCCCAAAACCGGAGGAGTCCTGCCGTGCGCGCGCTGCCTGTCCGTGTTGACGCCGTACTGATCCAAGCGGTCATCGCCGCCGCGCTGTCCTTCGCGCATCTCCATGACCTGGCCGTGGCAGCGGGCCAGGACGGCTGGAAGGCGTGGGCCTATCCGGTCAGCGTCGACCTGCTGATGGTCGCTGCCTGGAAGCGGCTGCGGACGGGGGAGTCGAGGGCGGCCGGGTGGTCATGGTTCCTGGTGGCCATCGCGGCCAGTCTCGGGGCGAACGTTGCCACTGCCGGGCTTCTCGACCTGGACAACGTCCCGGCTTGGCTCCGCATCACGGTGGCCGGTTGGCCGGCGGTCGCCTTCCTCGGCGGCACCCTGCTCGCTCACGGGCCGAGTGACCGTACGGAAGCCGTCACGGAAGCGGACTCGCTGCATGCGGTCGAGCCGGAGTCACCCGCGCTACCTGCGGCCCCGGAAGCGCCCCGCACCACTGCCCAGCCCCCAGCGGCTCTCGTCGACCATGCCCGAAAGGTCGCGGCCGAACACCTCACCCGTACGGGATCTCCGATCGATACCGCCACCCTTCGCGCCCGGCTCGGCGTTCCGATGCCGCTCGCCGAGGCCATCGCCGCCCAACTCAGCTGACCGACAAGGAAATGCCGTTGCGTCCGTCCACGCTCCGCACGCTCAAGCGCGCGGCCGAACTGACCCGCCAGAACCGTTTCGTTGAAGCCGTGCTCCTCGCCGAGCCGGTGATCCTCAGCGCCGACGAGCAGGAAGCCGGCGAGATCCGCCGATGGCTCATCGACCACACCGCCGAACTCACCCAAGAAGGGACCCGCTCATGCCCACACAGCCGCGCTTCCGACGAGTGACCCGCGTCGGACCGGTCCAGGTCGGCACCTACTACGACGGCCGGGGCCGTGAGAAGCACACCGCCGCCTGTACGGCTCCGCGCTGCGGCTTCTCTACCGACTTCGACAGCCGCGCTGCCGCCGAGTTGGCGGCACGTACACACCGCTGTTCCGTCCGCTGAGGAGCTTCCAGTGACCGTCAGTCTGCCGCTCGTCTTCGTCCTCGGTGTCGTCGCCTGGGCCGCAATCAAGTTCCTCGGCATCCGCCTCTGGGTCGCTGTCGTCGTCGCCCTCTTCGGCTTCTGGCTCTCCCAGACCTTCCTCGCCCCGGCGATCGAGTCCGGCACGCGCTCTGGAGTCGACGTCGTCAACGGCACCAACAAGTGAGAGGGGAACTGCCGTGCTGCTCCGCCCCAAGATGCCCGACGCTCCGCCGGTCCCGACCGCGCACTTGATCACTTCGGAGCTGCCCACCGAACGGCCTCACTCCGCCCCGCGTGCCTGCCGCCACACTCCGGCGGCCTCCGCTGCGCGACCGGTCGTCCCGTACGTGGGCCTGGGCGTCGGAGCCGTCGCCGCCGTACTCGTGGTCGGCGTCGTGCTGACCGCGCTGCTGGCCACGGTCGCCGTAACGGCCGTTTCCGTCTCCATCGCGGCCCTGGTGCTGCGTTCTCTGCTCGGTCGCGCGCGAGCACGCTGACCGGCCTGCCGGGGCGGCCTCGATACCGCCAAGCATCCCGCCGCCCCGGCAGGCACCGACCCTCCCGACCACTGTCGAAAGGACAGCTCGATTACTACCGGACACACTCCACCGCCGCTCAAAGACCTGGGCGGGCTCGCAGCACTCGGCAATATGCCTGCCCTCGTCCGTCAACTACGCGGCCTGGGTGGCTGCACGAGCCCTGTGCGCCTCGACGGCCACCGCACCGAATACGAACTCAACCCGCGAACGGGTGAGATCGGCCGGGTCCTGCACCACCTCAACTCGGTAGAGCTCCCGGCCGGCCGTCTCCTGGTTCGCTGCAACAACCGCCGGGCGACTCGATGCGCGGCCTGCGCAGAGGTCTACCGCCGGGACACCTTCCAGCTCGTCACGGCCGGCCTGCGGGGCGGTAAGGGCAACCCTGACACGGTCGCCCAACACCCCAGGGTGTTCGCCACGTTCACCGCGCCCGGCTTCGGGGCTGTTCACAACCGGCCCACCGATCGGCGTGGAACCGTACGGCCCTGCCGGTGCGGTGCATTGCACGACCAGGACGACGACCTACTCGGGGTGCCCCTGGACCCGGCGACGTACGACTACGAGGCCGCCGTCCTGTGGAACGCCCACGCGGGCATGCTCTGGCGACGCTTCTCCATCTACCTGCGACGAGAGATCGCCAAGCGCGCCGGGCTAACTCAGCGCGACTTCCCCCAGGCCGCCCGCGTCTCATTCGCCAAGGTGGCCGAGTACCAGAAGCGCGGCGCGGTCCACTTTCACGCAGTGATCCGTATCGACGGCCCGGACGGCAGCCACAGCTCACCTCCGCCATGGGCAACGACCGACCTGCTCACCGACGCGATCCGTGCCGCTGCTCGCAGTGCGGCCGTCAATGGGCCTGTCATCGACCGTCGTCCGCACGCCTTCGGGTTCGGTCGACAGCTCGACGTGCGCCCCATCAGCTCGGCCGACTTCGACGGTCCGGCCGAACTGACCGAACGCGCCGTGGCTGCCTACATCGCCAAGTACGCCACCAAAGGCGCTGAGGCGGCGACCGGCACCCTGGACCGGCCGATCAAGTTCCTGGCCGAGCTCGCTTACGCGCGCATCACCGACCACGCCCGGCGAATGATCCAGACGGCCTGGCAGCTCGGCGCGCGCAAAGACCTGGCTGAGCTGCGACTGAGGGCGTGGGCCCACATGCTCGGCTTCCGCGGCCACTTCTCGACCAAGACGCGCCGCTACTCGACCACTCTCGGAGCGCTGCGCAATGCCCGAGCCGAGTGGAGGCGTGCCCAGGCACTCGCGGCCATGCCCGAGGAACTGCGCTCGATCGACGTCGACCAAGACGAGGAGACGACGTACGTCGTCGCGCACTGGGCCTTCGCCGGCATCGGCCTCACCCGCGGCGAGGAGTGGCTATCCGCCTCACTCGCCCCTGCCCTCGGTACGGAAGGAGAACCCACCCATGGCTGAGCGGCTTCTGACCGTCGCGCAAGCCGCTGAGCGGCTGGGCACGAGCGAGCGTTTTCCCCGTCGCCTGATTGCCGAGCGGCGCGTGACCTTCGTGAAGGTCGGTCGACATGTCCGCATCCCTGAAGGCGCTTTGGTGGCCTTCATCGACGCCAACACCGTTCACCCCGTTCGCCGTCGCCGCTCGCGCTACGGGAGGGCCGCCTGATGGGTAACAAGAAGGGAAGCCGCCGGCGTTTCGGCTCGGTCCGTCAGTACCGGTCCGGGCGTTGGACCGCTAGCTACCTGGGTCCGGACGGGCAGGAGTTCCGCGCGCCCGAGACGTTCGAAACGAAGAAGGATGCCGAGGTCTGGCTCTCCCAGGTCGAGGCCGACCTCACGCGTGGCGACTGGCAGGACCCGGACGCAGGAGCCGTGAACTTCAAGGAGTACGCGCTTCAGTGGGTCGATGAGCGGGGCCTGTCCGCCACCACGGACGAGCTGTACCGCCGGCTCCTTCGGCTGCACTTACTCCCCACCTTCGAGGGCCTGGACCTCGATGAGATCACCGCGCCTCGCGTTCGCACCTGGCGGGCCGATCGTCTGGCGAGTACCGGTGCCGCCACGACCGTTGCCAAGGCGTACCGCCTGCTGAAGGCCATCATGGAGACCGCGGTTGATGACGAGCTGATCCGGCGCAACCCCTGCCGTATCAGAGGAGCGGGCAAGGAGTCTGCTGCCGAGCGGCAGATCGCCACCGTCGACCAGGTCGACGCGCTCGCTGATGCCCTCGGGCCCCGCTGGCGTCTGATGGTCTACCTCGGTGCGTACGGTCCGATGCGACCGGAGGAACAGGCCGAACTGCGCCGCAAGGACGTCGACCTGGACGCCATGACCATTCGGGTCCGCATGGCCGCGCCCGAGCTGGCCACCGGCCGCCGAGCTCCGGGCGACACGAAGTCCGAGGCGGGCAAGCGATTCGTGGTCCTGCCGGCCTTTCTGCGGACCGACCTTCGGCGGCATCTCGACTGGTACGCGGAGAAGGGACCGGATGGACTGCTGTTCGTGGGGGAGAAGGGCGCCCCGTTTCGGCGCACCTCCTTCGGACGGAAGTGGCGCAAGGCCCGCGATCTCGTCGGCATGCCGGACGGCTTCCGCTTCTACGATCTCCGTCACACCGGGCACACCCTGGCGACGCGATCGGGAGCCACGCTCAAGGACACGATGGTTCGTGCCGGGCAGTCCTCGGAGAAGGCCGCGTTGATCTATCAGCACTCGGACCTCGACCGGCAGCAGGAAGTCGCGAGCGGGCTCGATGAGCTTGTGCGGGCCGCCCGGCAGAAGGGCCGCGAGGGGCCTTCTGGTGCGGATCTGGTGCGCGACGCCTGATCCGGTCTAGACAACAACAAAGGCCCGGGTCTATGACCTGGGCCTTTTCCATGGAGCGGGTGACGGGAATCGAACCCGCGCTCTGAGCTTGGGAAGCTCATGTTCTACCATTAAACTACACCCGCCTTGCGGACCGTGATCGGTCCCGCAGCGTCGCTCACTCTACCTCATCGCAGGCCCCCGGCGAATGACGCCGCGGGGCCTGCGTGGCGTTCGTCGGTCCGGGGTGGCCCTGGATGCGGCTGCGGGGCGCGGGAGTTGGGGCGTACCGTTGGAGTCGCCTTCTGGTCGGAGTGCCGCCCGCAGCGTCGTCCCGTACATCCCCTAATGTGGTCGTTCGTCCGCATTCGTTGGGGAAGGGAACCGATGGACTTGATGGAGCGCACCGTCGTCCGCTGTGCCGAAGGGCATGTCTTCAGTACCTCTTCGTTCCCGATGCAGCAGCTCGGGAACGCCCGGATCGGGCCCGGGCGGCTCATCCGTTGTCCGCGGTGTGCGCGGCTGCGGAGCGTCGTGCCCGTGGAGTCGGTCGAGCGGTAACCGCAGACAAGAGGACAGCAGAGGACAGCGGAGGGCAGCGGAGGACAGCAGGGGACAGCAGAGGCGCGCGGGCTGCCGGGTGCGGCGGGGTCGCGCGCTCTGCGTATCCTCGGGGAGTGCTTCTCTCAGACAAGGACATCCGGGCCGAGATCGACGCCGGGCGGGTCCGCCTCGACCCGTTCGACGAATCCATGGTGCAGCCCTCGAGCATCGATGTGCGGCTCGACCGCTACTTCCGGGTGTTCGAGAACCACCGGTACCCCCACATCGACCCGGCCGTCGAGCAGGCCGATCTGACGCGGCTGGTCGAGCCGGACGGGGACGAGGCGTTCATCCTGCACCCCGGGGAGTTCGTGCTGGCCTCCACGTACGAGGTCATCTCGCTGCCCGACGATCTGGCCTCGCGGCTGGAGGGCAAGAGTTCCCTCGGGCGGCTCGGGCTGGTCACCCACTCGACCGCCGGGTTCATCGACCCCGGGTTCTCCGGGCACGTCACGCTGGAGCTGTCGAATCTCGCGACGCTGCCGATCAAGCTGTGGCCCGGCATGAAGATCGGCCAGCTGTGCCTCTTCCAGCTCAGCTCGTCGGCCGAATTCCCGTACGGGAGCGAGCGGTACGGCTCGCGCTACCAGGGGCAGCGCGGTCCCACCGCCTCCCGGTCGTTCCAGAATTTCCATCGGACACAGGTGTGACGCATGAGTGACGTACGAGAGAACCTGACGTACGAGAAGTTCGGTGGCGCGGTCCGGGAGCTGGCGCAGACCATCGCCGACGACGGGTACGAGCCCGATGTCGTGCTGTCCATCGCCCGCGGTGGCGTCTTCGTCGCCGGCGGGCTCGCGTACGCGCTCGACTGCAAGAACATCCACCTGGTCAACGTGGAGTTCTACACCGGGGTGGGCACCACC
Source organism: Streptomyces sp. CA-251247 (assembly GCF_050952975.1). Taxonomy (NCBI): domain Bacteria; kingdom Bacillati; phylum Actinomycetota; class Actinomycetes; order Kitasatosporales; family Streptomycetaceae; genus Streptomyces; species Streptomyces sp. CA-251247. The sequence goes on from NZ_CP191861.1 coordinate 4,333,326, forward strand.
CTGGAGATGCCGGTGATGCTCGCGCCGGTGCCCAACGTGATCGACTTCTCGGACAAGAAGGTCCTGATCGCCGACGACGTCGCCGACACCGGCAAGACGCTGAAGCTGGTCCGCGACTTCTGCGTCGACACCGTCGCCGAGGTGCGCAGCGCCGTCATCTACGAGAAGTCCCACTCGCTCGTGAAGTGCGAGTACGTGTGGAAGCGGACGGATGACTGGATCAACTTCCCCTGGAGCGTGGAGAAGCCCGTCGTCCGCCGGGCCGGTCAGATCCTCGACGCCTGAGCGGTCGGCAGGAGGACCTACGGCCGCAACGGAAGGAAGGGCCCCCGCCGATGCCGGCGGGGGCCCTTCTCCGTGTGCTCAGCGGGTCAGATCGTGCCCAGCTTGATGATCGAGAGCAGCGCGATCAGCTGGATCGCCGACGCCCCCAGCGCCTTCGGCCACGGCAGGTCGTGCGACTTGCTCACCATCGAGGTGAACAGGGCCGCCGCCGCGAGCCAGGTCGCCCAGCCGAGGATCTGGACCAGGGAGTTCTCGCCGCCCAGGAAGAGGGCGAAGACCAGCCGTGGGGCATCCGTGATGGACATGATCAGCATGGAGAGGCCGACCGTCGGCTGCCAGGCGCCGTCGCCGCCGAGCTGGCGGGCGAGGGTGTGGGTCACGGCGCCGAGGATCAGGCCGCCGATCACGAACGCGACGGCCGTGGTCAGGACGTACGGGATCGCCGTGGAGATCGTCGCGTTGATGGTCTCTTCGCGGGCCTTGTCGAAGCCGAAGATCGCGAGCATGCCGTAGAGGAACGTGACGACGATCGCCGGGCCCCAGACCGCGTAGTCGCGCATCTGGAAGAACGTCGCTCCCGGGCGCAGCACGATGCCGCTCAGCAGCTGCTTCCAGTGCAGCCGCGGACCCGAGGGGGCGGCGGGGGTGTTGCCCGCCTGGTAGGTCGCGCCGTGGCCGTACGGGTCCTCGTTGACGCTGAACGCCTGGGTGTGACCAGGGTTGTTGGCGTACGGGTCACCCTGCGGGCCGCCCTGGTGCGGGTGCTGCTGGTACGGGTCGCCGAAGTACTCCGGCTCGCCGTACGGTCCCTGCTGCGCGCCGCCGCCCGCATGAGGCCACTGCGGCCGCTGCTGCTGTGCGTACGGCGGTGCCCCACGGCCTCCTCCGCCGCCGTAGGGCGGTGGTGCCTGCGGGGGTTGCTGCTGCGTGCGGTTGTCCCGGCCGCGTCCGATCCTGAATCCAGCCACGTATTCGAACGTACCCGGTCCGGCGGCGCCGGGTGGAGCGGAGCGGGATCGGGCGGGCCTTTGCTGCTGAGCTGTGACATCCCCTAAGGGAACCCCGGGGGGTCAGCCGGAAGGGCTTCGCGGACCTGCCGGGCCCCCGCGCCGGGGGCCGCCGCAGAGCCCCTGCAGGGGGCCTCAGCGCAGGAAGACCGACGTACTGAAGGTGATCACCGGCTTCGTGCGCCCCGCCGTGTACAGCGCCACCACGTCCGTCCGCCCGCCCCGGTACGTCGTCCGCGTCACCAGGTCGGGGCGCTTGTCCCCGTCGAAGTCGGCCGTGCGCAGCAGTTCCGTGATCGGAGCCCCGCCCGCCGGGGACGCCGGGGATTCCGGCAGCGGCAGGGGCTCGGTGCGGTACGGGCCGCCCGCGCGGCCGGGGCCGTCCGGGCCGCCCAGCAGGAGGGTGCCCTCGGCCGCCGTACCGGGCCGGGGCGCGCGGGCAAAGACCACGAGGTCGTCGTAACCGTCGGCGTCGGTGTCGGGGCCCGTGGGCGGGGCGGACAGGGCCGGACCTGCCACGGAGACGGTCGCTCCGGCCGCGCGCGGGGCGCCGGTACGGGAGAAGGGACCGCGCAGGAAGCCGACCTGGAAGCCGGCCCCGCGCGCGGAGGCGGTGACCGCCAGATCCGGGCTGCCGTCGCCGTCGAAGTCGCCGCAGACGGGGTGGTCCGGCGGTGCGTCGCCGAGGCGCGCCTGCTCGGGGATGTGCAGCGCGACCGGCGTGCCGGACAGGCCGGTGGGGGAGCCGAAGAGCAGGTGGAGCGCCGCGGGCGGGCGGTCGGTGCCGTCGTACGGAGGGGTGTCCGTGGCGATGACCAGGTCCGCGAAGCCGTCCCCGTCGAGGTCGCACGAGGCAGCGGCCTCGAAGGCGGCGGGGGGCCTGCCCGGGACGGCGGTGGCGTGGGCGCGCGGGGTGAGGAGGCGGCGTACGGCGGGGTCGAGGGCGTGCGGGCCTGCGGTGCCGTAGACGATGCCGATGCCCGCGTCGTCGGGGGCGCCGCCGTTGCTCCTGCCGTCGGCGCGGCTCTCGCCGGGCGCCACGACGAGGTCGTTCAGGACGAGGTCGCGGTGGCCGTCGCCGTTGAAGTCGTCGGGGAGGCGGCTTCCTCTGCCGCGGGGGACCGGGAGCAGGTCGCCCGCCGTCCGCCCGGCGGGGGGCGGGGCGTCACCGTTCTTGGCCCCCGCCCCAGCACCCACCCCGGCACTGGTCGGGTCGGCCGGCTCCGCCGCGGAGGTACACCCGGACGTCCAGCCCGCCACCAGCAGGACGCAGAGGCCGAGCGCGCCGAGCGCGGACGTCCTGTGCGCGCCGGAGGGCCGGTGCGTCCTGCGTGTCCCGGTCACCGTCCCACCGCCCCGTGCGTCCGCACAGCCAACCGCCCCGTTCGTTCCGTACGCCTCGGCTTCGCCCTGCCGCCCCATGATGCTCGTCCGGCCCCGCCCCCACGCCCGCGGAACACCCACGAACACGAAGAAGCGGCCGGTTCTGCCCCCGAGGCAGATCCGGCCGCTTCCTTCACCCGTGGGCGCCGCGGCACCCAGCGTGCGCACCCGTCGTGTGCGCCTGTCGCGTGTGCCTGCTACTTCACCGGTTCCGGCTCCGGTGCGTCCTCCGGCTCCTCGGACGCCGCCGGGTCGGCCGGTGTCCTGACGGAGTCGAGGAGGAGTTGCGCGACGTCGACGACCTGGAGGCCTTCCTTCGCCTTGCCGTCGTTCTTCTTGCCGTTGACGGAGTCGGTGAGCATGACGAGGCAGAAGGGGCAGGCGGTGGAGACGATGTCCGGGTTGAGGGACAGCGCCTCGTCCACGCGCTCGGTGTTGATGCGCTTGCCGATCCGCTCCTCCATCCACATCCGCGCACCGCCGGCGCCGCAGCAGAAGCCACGCTCCTTGTGGCGGTGCATCTCCTGCTGGCGCAGGCCCGGGACGGCGGACATGATCTCGCGCGGCGGCGTGTAGACCTTGTTGTGGCGGCCCAGGTAGCAGGGGTCGTGGTAGGTGATGAGGCCCTCGACCGGGGTCACCGGGATCAGCTTGCCCTCGTCGATGAGGTGCTGGAGCAGCTGCGTGTGATGGATGACCTCGAACTCGCCGCCCAGCTGCGGGTACTCGTTCGCGATCGTGTTGAAGCAGTGCGGGCAGGTCGCGACGATCTTCTTCGAAGCCTTGGGCTTCTTCGTCGACTCGTCCTCGTCGTCCTCGCCGAACGCCATGTTCAGCATCGCGACGTTCTCCTGGCCGAGCTGCTGGAACAGCGGCTCGTTGCCGAGGCGGCGGGCCGAGTCACCGGTGCACTTCTCGTCGCCGCCCATGATCGCGAACGTGACGCCCGCCATGTGCAGCAGCTCCGCGAAGGCCTTGGTGGTCTTCTTGGCCCGGTCCTCCAGGGCGCCGGCGCAGCCGACCCAGTACAGGTACTCGACCTCGGTGAGGTCCTCGACGTCCTGTCCGACGATCGGGACCTCGAAGTCGACCTCCTTGGTCCACTCCACGCGCTGCTTCTTGGCCAGCCCCCAGGGGTTGCCCTTCTTCTCCAGGTTCTTGAGCATCGTGCCCGCCTCGGACGGGAACGCGGACTCGATCATCACCTGGTAGCGGCGCATGTCGACGATGTGGTCGATGTGCTCGATGTCGACCGGGCACTGTTCCACGCACGCACCGCAGGTGGTGCAGGACCACAGCACGTCCGGGTCGATGACGCCGTTCTCCTCGAGCGTGCCGATCAACGGCCGTTCGGCCTCGGCGAGGGCGGCCGCGGGAACGTCCTTCAGCTGCTCCTCGGAGGCCTTCTCCTCGCCCTCCATCGTCTTGCCGCCGCCGGCCAGCAGGTACGGGGCCTTGGCGTGCGCGTGGTCGCGCAGCGACATGATGAGCAGCTTCGGGGAGAGCGGCTTTCCGGTGTTCCAGGCGGGGCACTGCGACTGGCAGCGGCCGCACTCGGTGCACGTGGAGAAGTCGAGGATGCCCTTCCAGGAGAACTGCTCGACCTGGGAGACGCCGAACACGTCGTCCTCGCCCGGGTCCTCGAAGTCGATCTCCTTGCCGCCGCTCGTCATCGGCTGGAGCGCGCCGAGGGCGGTGGAGCCGTCGGCGTTCCGCTTGAACCAGATGTTCGGGAAGCCGAGGAAGCGGTGCCAGGCGACACCCATGTTGGTGTTGAGCGAGACCGTGATCATCCAGATCAGCGAGGTGCCGATCTTGATCATCGCGGTGAAGTAGATCAGCGTCTGGAGCGTGGAGACGCTCAGGCCTTCGAAGGCCAGGACCAGGGGGTACGAGACGAAGTACGCGGCCTCGTAGTGGTCCACGTGGTGGATCGCGCCCTCGAGCCCGCGCAGGGCGAGGATGGCGAGTCCGATGGTGAGGATGACGTACTCGACGAAGTAGGCCTGCCAGGCCTTCGAGCCGGCGAAGCGGGACTTGCGGCCCGCGCGGGAGGGCAGGTTCAGCAGCCGGATCGCCATCAGGACGACGATGCCGACGACCGTCATCAGACCGATGAACTCGATGTACATCTCGAACGGCAGGAAGCCGCCCAGGATCGGCAGGACCCAGTCGGCCTCGAAGAGCTGCCCGTACGCCTGCGCCAGTGTGGGCGGCAGGGTGAGGAAGCCGATGGCGACGAACCAGTGGGCGAAGCCCACGATCCCCCACCGGTTCATACGGGTATGGCCGAGGAACTCCTTGACCAGGGTGATCGTGCGCTGCTTGGGGTCGTCGGTCCGGCTGCCCGCAGGCACGGGCTGGCCGAGCTTCACGAACCGGTAGATCTGCGCGACGGCTCGGGCGATGAGCGCAACGCCGACCACGGTCAGAACCAACGACACGATGATCGCGGCGAGTTGCATGAGGGGGCTCCTCGGGCCTGCGAGGGTGGGAAACTATCCAGCACTACTAAGCGGTAACTTATCCAGTCCGTGCTGAGAGTACCCACTTATTCCGCCGCACTGTAGCCGGGCGGCCGGTGATCTGTGTCGCTCAGGCATGCCTCACCGGGACGCGCGGGCGGCGTCCGACGAGGGCGGCGGGCAGCGTGCGGACCATGATCGCCAGGTCGAGTCCCAGCCAGTGCTGTTCGACGTAGTGGAGGTCGAGGACGGCCTTCTCCTCCCAGGGCATGTCGGAGCGGCCGCTGACCTGCCAGAGGCCGGTGAGGCCGGGCGGCACCCCGAGGCGGGTGCGGAGCCCGCCGACGGCGGGGTCGGCGTCCTCGGGGCGCAGCGGGCGGGGCCCCACCAGCGACATCTCTCCACGGACGACATGGACCAGCTGTGGCAGCTCGTCGAGGAAGTGGCGGCGCAGGAGGCGTCCGGTGCGGGTGCCCGGGGCCGCGCGGAAGGCGAGTATGCCGAAGGGGCGGCCGGCGAGACCGATGCGCCGGTGCCGGACGAGGGCCGCCCGCCGTGAGGTCAGGGCGACCGTGACCGCGATGACGGCCATCAGTGGGGTCAGAAGAAGGAGCAGCAGCAGGCCGCCCGTCACATCCATCAGGCGTTTGGCGGACACACGCCTGACGGGCGTCAGCCGCTCGACCGGCATCATGGGCGCACACCCTTCCTCCGCTGTTGACTGGCCTTGACCGTATTTTTGCGCGTTTGGCGGTATTGCGGCTACGACTCTGGCAGACGAACGCCATTCGATCGCTGCGCCACGCGTGTGAGGCCGTTCGGCCGGGCATGCGGCACCGGTCACGGCGAAGTATGCATATAAGAGCGGGATAAAAGTTGAGTGGGGTCGACTCAGGTCTGTTGACTACGAAGACCGGGTCGTGCATCCTTGAGCCAGATCTACTCAAGTCTGCTGGAGGAATTGACATGGCACGTGCGGTCGGCATCGACCTGGGCACGACTAACTCCGTCGTCAGCGTTCTGGAGGGCGGCGAGCCCACCGTCATCACCAACGCCGAGGGTGCCAGGACCACGCCGTCCGTCGTCGCCTTCGCGAAGAACGGTGAGGTGCTGGTCGGCGAGGTGGCCAAGCGCCAGGCGGTCACCAACGTCGACAGGACCATCCGGTCGGTCAAGCGCCACATGGGCACCGACTGGAAGATCGAGCTCGACGGGAAGAACTTCAACCCGCAGCAGATGAGCGCCTTCATCCTGCAGAAGCTGAAGCGCGACGCGGAGTCCTACCTCGGCGAGAAGGTCACCGACGCGGTGATCACCGTCCCGGCGTACTTCAACGACTCCGAGCGTCAGGCGACGAAGGAGGCCGGCGAGATCGCCGGTCTGAACGTGCTGCGCATCGTCAACGAGCCCACCGCGGCCGCGCTGGCGTACGGCCTCGACAAGGACGACCAGACCATCCTGGTCTTCGACCTCGGTGGCGGCACCTTCGACGTCTCGTTGCTGGAGATCGGCGACGGCGTCGTCGAGGTGAAGGCGACCAACGGTGACAACCACCTCGGTGGTGACGACTGGGACCAGCGTGTCGTCGACTACCTGGTGAAGCAGTTCGCCAACGGTCACGGCGTGGACCTCGGCAAGGACAAGATGGCTCTCCAGCGTCTCCGCGAGGCCGCGGAGAAGGCGAAGATCGAGCTCTCGTCCTCGACCGAGACGACGATCAACCTTCCGTACATCACGGCATCGGCCGAGGGCCCGCTGCACCTGGACGAGAAGCTGACGCGCGCTCAGTTCCAGCAGCTGACCGCGGACCTGCTGGAGCGCTGCAAGACGCCGTTCCACAACGTCATCAAGGACGCGGGCATCCAGCTCTCCGAGATCGACCACGTCGTTCTCGTCGGTGGCTCGACCCGTATGCCCGCCGTCGCCGAGCTCGTCAAGGAGCTCACCGGCGGCAAGGACGCCAACAAGGGCGTGAACCCGGACGAGGTCGTCGCCATCGGCGCCGCGCTCCAGGCCGGTGTCCTCAAGGGTGAGGTCAAGGACGTCCTGCTCCTCGATGTCACCCCGCTGTCCCTCGGTATCGAGACCAAGGGCGGCATCATGACCAAGCTCATCGAGCGCAACACCACGATCCCGACCAAGCGGTCCGAGATCTTCACGACGGCCGAGGACAACCAGCCGTCGGTGCAGATCCAGGTCTACCAGGGTGAGCGCGAGATCGCGGCGTACAACAAGAAGCTCGGGATGTTCGAGCTGACCGGTCTGCCGCCGGCCCCGCGCGGGGTCCCGCAGATCGAGGTCGCCTTCGACATCGACGCCAACGGCATCATGCACGTGACCGCGAAGGACCTCGGCACGGGCAAGGAGCAGAAGATGACCGTCACCGGCGGCTCCTCGCTGCCGAAGGACGAGGTCGACCGGATGCGCCAGGAGGCCGAGCAGTACGCGGACGAGGACCACCGCCGCCGCGAGGCCGCCGAGTCCCGCAACCAGGGCGAGCAGCTCGTCTACCAGACCGAGAAGTTCCTCAAGGACAACGAGGACAAGGTCCCGGGCGATGTGAAGACCGAGGTCGAGGAGGCGCTCGGCGAGCTGAAGGAGAAGCTCAAGGGCGAGGACTCGGCCGAGATCCGCACCGCCACCGAGAAGGTCGCCGCCGTCTCGCAGAAGCTGGGCCAGGCCATGTACGCCGACGCCCAGGCCGGCCAGGCCGCCGGTGGCGCCGAGGGCGCGCAGGACGGTGCCGCGGGTCAGTCCGCGGACGCCGCCGATGACGTCGTGGACGCCGAGATCGTCGACGACGAGAAGGACTCCGGGCGTCAGGGTGGTGCCGCGTGACGGAGGAGACTCCGGGGTTCGACGAGCACGACGAGAACCCCTCCGTCCCCTCCGGCGCGACATCTGACGACGCCGCCGAGCCCGCCGAGCCCTCCGAGAAGGAGGGCCCGGCGGCCCCGGCAGGGGACGCAGCAAAGATTGCCGGTCTGACGGCTCAGCTGGACCAGGTCCGTACGGCTGCCAACGAGCGCACGGCCGACCTCCAGCGGCTCCAGGCCGAGTACCAGAACTACCGCCGTCGTGTGGAGCGCGACCGGATCACGGTCAAGGAGATCGCCACGGCGGCTCTGCTGACCGAGCTCCTGCCCGTGCTCGACGACATCGGCCGCGCCCGTGAACACGGGGAACTCGTGGGCGGGTTCAAGTCGGTCGCCGAATCTCTCGAGACGGCGGCCGCCAAGATGGGCCTGCAGCAGTTCGGCAAGGAGGGCGAGCCCTTCGACCCGACGATCCACGAGGCGCTGATGCACAGTTACGCACCGGACGTCACCGAGACCACGTGCGTCGCGGTGCTTCAGCCGGGGTATCGCATCGGCGAGCGGACCATCCGCCCCGCGCGGGTCGCGGTGGCCGAGCCCCAGCCGGGCGCGGCCCCCAAGGACGAGACGGCGAACGACGAGGAGAGCGGTGGCCCGGACGAGGGCTGACGCAATGATCGTCCGAGAGGAGGGACGTCGATGAGCACGAAGGACTTCGTCGAGAAGGACTACTACAAGGTTCTCGGCGTCCCCAAGGACGCCACCGAGGCCGAGATCAAGAAGGCGTACCGCAAGCTCGCCCGCGAGTTCCACCCGGACGCCAACAAGGGCGACACCAAGGCGGAGGAGCGCTTCAAGGAGATCTCCGAGGCCAACGACGTACTCGGCGACCCCAAGCGGCGCAAGGAGTACGACGAGGCGCGCGCCCTCTTCGGCAACGGCGGCTTCCGGGCCGGGCCCGGTGCCGCCGGCGGCAGTTTCAACTTCGACCTGGGCGACCTCTTCGGGGGCGCCCAGGGCGGGCCGCAGAGCGGCGGCGCCGGCGGTTTCGGCGGCGGCCTCGGCGACGTCTTCGGCGGGCTGTTCAACCGCGGCGCCGGCACCGGCGCGGGTACGCGGACGCAGCCCCGCCGCGGCCAGGACATCGAGTCCGAGGTGACGCTGAGCTTCACCGAGGCGGTCGACGGGGCCACGGTCCCGCTGCGGATGTCCAGTTCGGCGGCGTGCAAGGCGTGTGCGGGCACCGGCGACAAGAACGGCACACCCCGGGTGTGCCCGACCTGCGTCGGCACCGGCCAGGTCTCGCGCGGCGGCAGCGGCTCGTTCTCGCTGACCGACCCGTGTGTGGACTGCAAGGGCCGCGGGCTCATCGCGCAGGACCCCTGCGAGGTCTGCAAGGGCAGCGGGCGCGCCCGCTCCTCGCGCACCATGCAGGTCAGGATCCCCGCGGGTGTCTCCGACAGCCAGCGGATCCGGCTGCGCGGCAAGGGAGCCCCGGGCGAACGGGGCGGTCCCGCGGGCGACTTGTACGTGGTCGTACACGTCGACGCGCATCCCGTCTTCGGCCGCAAGGGCGACAACCTCACGGTCACCGTGCCCGTCACCTACACGGAGGCGGCGCTCGGCGGCGAGGTGAAGGTGCCCACCCTGGGCGGCCCGCCGGTCACGCTGAAACTGCCCGCGGGCACCCCCAACGGCCGTACGATGCGGGCCCGTGGCAAGGGAGCCGTCCGCAAGGACGGCACCCGCGGTGATCTGCTGGTCACCGTCGAGGTCGCGGTCCCCAAGGAGCTGAGCGACAAGGCGAAGGAAGCGCTGGAGGCCTACCGCGAAGCCACCGCGGAAGAGGACCCGCGGGCCGAGCTGTTCCAGGCCGCGAAGGGAGCATGAGATGGATGGCCGGAGCGGACGCAGCCGGAACCCCTATCAGCTGACCGAAGAGTCACCGGTGTATGTGATCTCGGTGGCGGCCCAGCTGTCCGGCCTGCACCCCCAGACCCTGCGTCAGTACGACCGGCTCGGTCTGGTCTCTCCCGACAGAACCCCCGGCCGGGGCAGGCGTTACTCGGCCCGCGACATCGAACTGCTGCGCACCGTCCAGCAGTTGTCGCAGGACGAAGGCATCAACCTGGCCGGTATCAAGCGCATCATCGAGCTGGAGAACCAGGTCGCGGCGCTCCAGTCCCGTGTCGCCGAGCTGGCTTCGGCGGTCGAGGGCGCGGCGGCGGCCATGCAGCAGCGTGAGGCACAGGTGCACGCCTCGTACCGGCGCGATCTCGTGCCGTACCAGGATGTGCAGCAGGCGAGCGCGCTGGTGGTGTGGCGGCCCAAGCGGACCTCCGAGTAGGGCCTTTCGGTCCGGGGCTGCCGGTCCAGGGCTTTCAGCAGGACACCCGGCGGGGCCGGAGAGCGACATGCTCTCCGGCCCCGCCGTCGTGCTGTCCGCTGGCATATAGCTGACCCCCCGGTGCAGCAAGCTGACAGCGATCTCGGTGGAGTGCGTCCGGACCCGCTGGCAGGCTGGAACTCGCCGGCAGGAAAGAGTCAGCACGCGAGGTTTGTGGGGGAATGAGCGATGAGCGTCAGCACTGTTGCCAGGAAGAGCACCACGGCTCTGATCTCGGGCGTGGCCGTGCTCGCACTGGCGGCGCCGGCCCAGGCGTTGGCCGGCCCGGCAGAGGCCGGGAACATCGGCGGTCAGGGTGTGCACGGGCAGTCGGGGAGGGCGGCCGAGGTGGCCGCGAAGCTCTGTGGGCTGCCCCTGCCGAAGCCCTTCTCCACTGTGGTGGGCAGCGTGGCGATGTGCGTCAACGGCTGGCAGTGAGGGTGCCGGTCGAGAGGGCGCGGGAGGTACCCGCCGGGCCGGAAGGGGCCGTGGGGGCAGGGGGGTTCGCGGAGACCGGCGAGCCCGCGTGGGTGGAAGGGCCTGTGGGGGCAGGGGGGTTCGCGGCAGCGGGGGGATGCACCGAGTTGCACGCCGTCCGCGTCGCCGCCGACGCGGCGCCGGGGGAGATCGCCGTCATCAGGCTCATCGGGATGCTGCCCGCGGACTGGGTCTGCGGGCAGCGGGTGGAGGAGGACCGCATCTGGTTGCGGGTCCATTCGGCGGGGGGAGCCGGAACGGATGTCGTACACGAGCGGCTCACGGCCGCGCTCAGGGAGGGATCGCCGGGATGGCGGGAGGCGGCGCCGCGCTCGTGACGCCGGCCGCCCGCCGAGGCGCCGCGTTCGTGACGCCGGCCGCCCGCCGTTGCTAGATCAGGCCCTTCTCCCGGGCCAGCAGGGCCGCGTGCGGTCTGCTGCTGGCCCCCAGGATGCGCAGCACATCGGCCACATGACGGCGGTACGTACGGACCGAGATGTCCAGGTTCCGGGCGCCCGTCTCGTCCTTGGCCACCCGGCACATCTCCTCGAGGACCTGCTGCTCGACACCGGAGAGCACGCCCGACGACGTGGACTCCGTGTCCGTGAGGGCGGGCAGATCCGTCGCGTGGTCCCAGATCTTCTCGAAGAGCGCCAGGATGTTGGAGACCAGCCCGGCCTGCTGGGTGACCAGCGCACCGCGGGCGGTGTCCACCGGATCGACGGGGACCAGCGCGGTCTGCCGGTCGTAGACGAGGATGCGCTCCGAGAGACTGTCGGCGACGCGGATCACGGCGCCCTGCACGGTCAGTTCGCGCAGATAGGCGACGGTCGGAGGATGGTCGAGCGCCTCGCGCAGCACCACGCTGCGGATGCGGACACCGCGCCGCAGACAGCGGGTGTCGAGCGGTCTGGAGTGCGCGATGTTCTCCGGGGTGAGAGCCGTGTACGGCTCGACGGAGAGGATCTCCTCGCGGGCGAAGAAGGCCAGGTCGTCGATCCGGTCGCGGAGCCTGGCGAGGACCTCCAGCCGTTCGACTCCCTGGGTCACCAGCGGGCGCGCGTCCTGCTCGGCCCGCAGCCCGGCGATCAGATGCCGGGACTGGGTGACCTGGCGGAGCTGGTCGTGGAGTTCACGCAGCCGCAGATCGGTGAGGCGGTCCACCGCGTTCTCCGGGTCGGCGGCGACGGTCCCGCCGCTCTCTCCCGTGCGCAGCAGGCTCAGCTCCGTGAGCCGCTCCAGCACCTTTTCGACTTCCTCGCGCGCTGCGTGGAGGAGGACATGGATGTCCTCGGCGGAGGTGTCCGGATTCCTCAGGAAGTGCCGGTAGACACGCTCCTCCGTGGCTGTCAGTCCGAGTATGGACAGGCTTGCGCCGCTCACTGTTGCCCCCCGTGCCGTCCTGCCGATGGCCCGGCGGGCATGGGTCAGATGCTGCGCGAGCCACCGAAGTGATCAAGGAGAGGGTAATTCAACGGTAAAGACGTTGCGAGGGCCCGGACCGGTCGATGGACGGGGGACGGTGAACGATCAATGAAGGAGGCAGCCTTGATATCAGTGACCGATCGACACGTACTGGACTTCACCCGGCTCACGGAGCGTGAGCTGGAGGTGCTGCTCCTGCTGGCGAGCGGCGAGCAGAACCGGTGGGTGGCGCGCCGGCTGGGGATCGCCGAACGCACGGTGAGGGCGCACACGACGAGCATCGTGCGGAAGCTGAATCTGAAGTCGCGCTTCGAGGCGGCGCTCGTGTCGAACCTGTACGCGGACGACATCAGGGGCGTACGCGTCTGACGGCGAGGCGAGCGCCTGCGATCGCGTGAGCGCGAACGCCGGACAGGCCGGGGATCTCCCCGCCTGTCCGGCGTTTTCGCGTCTCCGGGCGCCTGCTCGGGGACAGCCCGCCGGCCGCCGGTGCGTACGGACAGCTCCTTGCCGGAGCGCACGGACAGCTCCGCGCCGGAGCGTCCGCACAGCTCGGCGCCGTTGCGCCCGAAGTCGCCCGCTACGGAAGGGCCGTGGCCACCGCGTCGATCGCCATCATCCACATGGGCTGGGCCCCCGTGCCGAAGGCCGCCGCGAGGGCGTAGCCCACCGACGCGTCCAGCGGCTCGATCTCCGCGCCCTCGCGCCACTCCGCTATCACGCGGCCGTCGCCGTCCGAGGAGAAGTCGCCGATGTGCCGGCCGTCACGGACGAGGCGGCTGCTGGGGACGGAGTCCGGGACCAGGCGGTACGACGTACCCGCGTGGTCGACGTCCACGGCGTACGAGCGCCGGGTCAGACGGCCCTTGGACGGGGTCAGCTTCGCCGGGGTCCCGTCGATCCGCAGAGTCAGCTGCTCGGGATCACGGGTGCCGATGGCGATGTGGTCGTCCTTCTCCGAGTCCGGCGTGCGGTCGAGGGTGATCCGGGGGATCCCCTCGCCCTCGACCAGCAGGGATTCCTGGCCCTCCAGCCGGATGCGCAGCTCTCCGAAGCGGTCGTCCTGGACGGGGGCGGGTGTGGGGGCGGTGTCGTTCATGGGGGGTCCTTCGGTCCTTCAGTGTGGTCAGAACTGACGGTTCACGACAGTGTGTCGGGGTGGTGCTCAGTGGGCCGCGGCCAGTTGGGTCGCGGTGAGGTCCCGGTAGAGATCATTCCTTGCGAGCAGGTCCTGGTGCAGCCCGTGGTCGCGAACCCGGCCGCCCTCGAAGAGGATCAGCTGGTCGGCGGAGGTCACGGTGGACAGCCGGTGCGCGATGAGCAGCACCGTGCAGTCCTCGGCGGCCTGTTCGACGGTCTTGCGCAGGGCCGTCTCGCTCAGGCCGTCCAGATGCGCGGTGACCTCGTCGAGGAGGAGCACCTGGGGCCGACGCAGCAACGCGCGGGCGATGGCGAGGCGTTGGCGTTCCCCGCCCGACAGGGCGAGGCCGCGGGAGCCGATGGCGGTGTCGAGCCCGTCGGGCAGGCCCGCCACGAAGCCGTCCAGGAGCGTCTTGCGCAGCACGTCCGCGATGTCGTTCTCGCTCGCGTCGGGCGCGGAGTACAGGAGGTTCTCCCGGATCGTGCCGGCAAGCATCGGTGAGTCCTGCTCCACATAGGCGATACGGCGTCTGAGCTCGGCCCGGGTGAACGAGCGGATGTCGGTGCCGTCGAGGAGGATGCTGCCACCGTCCAGGTCGTAGAACCGCTGGATCAGGGAGAACACGGTGGTCTTCCCCGACCCGGAGGGGCCCACGATCGCCGTGACCTCGCCGGCGGGCGCGGTGAAGCTGGTGCCCACCAGCGTGGGCGTCCGTCCGGGATAGCCGAACGTCAGGTTCTCGACGGTGACCCGGGGCGGCGGGCCGACCGGGGCGGCGGGCTGTTCGTCCACGTCGTCCTCCGCCTCCATCTCGCGCACCTCCTCGATACGGGCGAGGGCGCCGAGCCCCTGCTGGAGCGCGGTCGTTCCGCCGACGAGCGAGAGCACGGGCCCGCCCAGGTTGAACAGATAGAGCAGGAAGCCGATCAGGGCCGCCAGGTCCAGGGTGCCCGTGGCGACGAGCGCGCCGCCGAACCCGATGACCGCGAGGAACGACGCCTGCACGATCAGGCCGGAGAGCACGGCGATCATGGCGTGGTAGCGGGCGCCGGTGAGTCCGGCGCGGTAGGCGCTCTCGGCGGCCGCCGTGGCGCGTTCGGTCTCCTTCGCCTCGCCGCCGTTGGCCTTCACGGTGCGGGCGGCGCCCAGCGAGCGGTCGAGGGCGGCGCCGATGTCGCCGACGGAGCGCTGTGCCTCGGTGGTGACGCGGCGGATGCGCGGCATGACCACGCCCATGGCGACGCCGATGACGAGCAGCACGCCCGAGGTGATGCCGAGCAGCGGCAGGCTGGTGATGCCCATCAGCACGATGGTGGCGAGCAGATGGATCGATCCGTCGACGAGCTGGATGAGCCCGCCGGTGGCCGCGTGCTGCACGAGCGTGGAGTCCGATGTGACGCGGGTGGTCAGGCCGCCCGGTTCGGTGCGGTCCAGCTCGCTGGTGCGCAGCCGGATCAGCCGGGAGATGAGGCCGCGGCGGACCTGGAGGACCACGCGTTCGGCAGTGCGCTCGCTCAACCAGGCCTGGGACCACATGAGTCCCACCGACAGGACCAGCAGCCCGACCAGCAGAAGGATGTCGTCGCGCAGGCTGCTGCCGGTCATCAGCTTGGTGAGAACCGACTGGATGACCATGGGCTGGGCGAGGCCGGCGGCGCTGCCCAGCAGGGTCAGCAGCAGCACCACCGAGAGGACTCCGCGGTGCGGCCGCGCATACGAGAGCAGCGCGCGCAGCGCGGGCCGCTCGGCCGGAGGCTGTTCTGCGTCAGGTGTGTTCACCCCGGTATTTCTAGTCCCTCTATATGTGCGGGGGGAATGGGCGCTTGCGGCTATGCCGTGACCGGCCATGCCCCGAGCGGCAATGCCGCAACGGTCGTTGCCGCAACAGCCAATGGTGCCGGGTCCGCGAGGTGGGCCACTATCGATCTGTCCGCAACGGATAAGCCCGAAAGGGCAGTTACCCACCGAAGGAATTCTCATGCAGAACGTTTCCGAGAAGGACCTGTTCGACGGCTACACCGCCTACACCTCGGCCGAGGAGCTGGGCCTGCACGACGGCAAGGAGGCCGCCCCGGCGTTCAGCCCCACCATCCCGTGGGCGATCCGCGCCACCATCATCACCGCCCGCTCCTCGCAGCAGTGTGCCGCCGCGCTCGGCTCCCTCGCCGCGAAGACCGTCGAGAAGAAGTGCTGATCACGCCTGCCGTGAGCTGAGCCTCGGGGTCCGGCCGGCGCGCCCGCGCTGCCGGCCGGACCCCGGCCCCGTCCCGTCCGCCGAGCCCACGAGGAGGCGTCATGGATCTTCCGGACACACGGTTCGGACGCGTACTCGTCGTCGGAACGGGAGCGCTCCAGGTGGCCTTTCTGCCCTTCTGGATCAACTGGCTGAACAATTCCCTTCCCGATACGGAGATACGGGTCGCGCTCACCCGGTCCGCATGCCGTTTCGTTTCCCGGGACGCCGTGTCCGTACTGTCCAAAAGGGATGTCGTCGTCGACGACTGGAACGAATTCTCCGGGCCGAATGTCCCGCACGTGGACATCGCGGGCTGGGCCGATCTCGTCCTGGTGCATCCCGCCACCCTGAATTTCGTGAGCAGGTTCGCGCTCGGCGCCGCCGACACACCACTGATGCTCGCCCTCCACTCCACCGACGCCTTGGTGGGTGTCGCACCCTCTCTTCCGCCCGGCTCCCTCAAGAGCCCCGTGGTCCAAGGACATCTGGAGGTGCTGCGCAACCGGCCGGGCGTGGTGCTCGCGCCCACGATCGTCGCCGAGAGCGCCAGTACGGGCGAGGTCGCGGATGGCGGTTCGGCGCCGCTCAACGAGCTGTACGACCTGTGTGTCGCGCGCGCCACGGCGAAGGCGGCCGTGTGACCACCGCGGCTCCCGTGGCCGAGTACGGGACGGACCTCCAGCTCACCCGGGTCCTGCACGATCCGGGCGGCGGCTTCCTCTGGTGGCATCTGCCCGGACCGCTCGCGGCCCGGCCGCTCACCGCACCCCTGGCACCCCTCGTACCGCGCCTCGGTCCCGAGACGGGGGCCGCGCTCGCCGCCGTCGCGGAACCGTACGGCGACGGGCTGCTCCACCGGGCCGCCGGGTCGGCCTCCCTCGCCGCCTGGCTGCGGGACCCCCGTCCGCAGGCCAGGCGGCTCGCCGCCCACTCACTGGTCTCGGCCGCCCGGACCCTGCGGGCGGTGCACCGGGTCCGCGTACCGGGCCCGCCGCGGACCCCGCCCGGACTGCGACGGCTCGGCGCGTGGATCGCGGGGGAACAACTCCCGGATTCCGCAGGACGGTTGCGGGAGCTCGCCCGGGACGTCTGGGGCGAGCGGCGGACCGCACGGCTGGCCTCCTGGGCGGACGACGCCGCCCGGGGCACACACCTGGTCCACGGCTGGGCCTCCGTCGGCGCGCTGATACCGCCCCTGAGCCGGGGCCGCGTGGCGCTGCTGACCGGCGAGGACCTGGCCGTGGGCCGGCCCGAACTGGACCTCGGGTGGATGCTCGGCGATCTCGTCGAACTCGCCTGGGCCATGCCGTACTTCGGCAACGACGACCTGCGGCGCGGCTTTCTCGACACGTACGGCCCCGGTCCCGACCCGGTGGCCGTCGGGCGGTGCGCCGTGCTGCGCGTCGCCACACACATGCAGGACTTCGCCACCTACGGCGGGTGGAGCGACGAGCTGCACGGCTATCTCGACTTCACCGCCGAGCTGATCGACGAGGAGGGCCGCCGCGCGGTCCCCCAGGGAGAGTCATGACCACCACGACCGAGCCTGCTCTGCTGCGGTACCGGCCCACCGAGGCCGCTCCGCAGGTGACCGAGCTGCTGGAGCGTCTGGGCCTCGGGCCGTTCGTGCCCGACGGGCTCACGTCGTTCGGCGGACGCAACGACAACTGGGCCGGCACCACCGGCGGCGGCGCACAGGTCTTCGTCAAGACCGTGGCCCGTGGCCCCGACGGCACCAGCCCCGAACTGCAACGCGCCCTTGTCTTCGAGCAGTTGGCCGCCGGGCTGACGCCGGAGTCCCCGCTGCGGGTTCCCGAGCATCTCGGCACCCACGAGGACGCGGCGATCAGCGCCTACCGGCTGCTGCCCGGCGCGCGATCCGGCTCGGAGGCCGCCCTCGACGGTGACTTCGGCGAGGACCTGTGCCGGGCCGCCGGCCGGGCCGTCGCCACCCTGCACTCCCTCGACCCGCAGGGCGTGGAGGGGATCGACACGAGCGAGGCCCCGCTGCCGCCGCTGCGCTGGCTGGAGGCATTCCCCTGGAGCGAGGTCGGCGACCGCAGCATGGCGCAGATCGCCGCGTGGAAGCTCGTGCAGGACGACGCCGATGCCGTGGCCGCTCTCCGGCGGCTGCGGGAGGCCGAGCGGGCGGCGCCGCGCACACCGGCCCACTGCGACCTGCGCTTCGACCAGTTCATCCTGCACGAGGGCACCTTGCACCTGTGCGACTGGGAGGAGTTCCGGCTGGCCGACGCCGCACGGGACGTCGGGGCGTTCGCCGGGGAGTGGCTCTTCCAGGCGACGTACTCGGTGTTCGCGCCGACCGGTGACAAGGACGCTCCCGCCCTCGGCTTCGACCTCACACACGAGGAGATCGTCGAGCGCGGATCGGCCGGGCTGCGCCGCCACATCCCCCGTATCGCGGCGTTCTGGGAGGGCTATCTGGAGTGCCGCGACCCCGATCCGGGTCTCGCCGAGCGGGCCGTCGCCTTCGCGGGCTGGCATCTGTACGACCGGCTGATCGCCACCGCGCAGGCGCACGCCGTCCTCAACCCCGTCGCCCGCGCCGCTGCCGGCATCGGCCGCACCCTTCTGCTCGACCCCGCCGCCGCCGTCGCGACGCTGCGGCTCGGCCCTTCGTCCGGGAGCACCCCATGACCCTCACCGCCGAAGCGCCCGCACAGACGCTTGCCCCACGGCTCGCCGCCGCCCTGGACCGGGTGTCCGTGCGCGCCGACGGCCTCGCGGCCGCCGTCGCGGGCCGGCCGCTGACCGCCGACAGTCCGCGCGATCTGCGCGGCCGGCTCAGCAACGCGCTGTACGAGGAGTTCCACGCCGGCAACGGCGCCCACCGCCGGGAGGCGGACACCCCGCCGCGCCGCAGCCTGCGTGACGCCGGCCTCGAAGGGCGGCTCGCCGCCGGGGTGCCGCACGCCACGACGCCGGTGCGCGGCCGGCTGATCGAGGTGCTGCGCCGGCCCGACGGGGACCAACTCGTCGTACGACTGCCGGAGATCACCGCCCGCGTGCCCGCCGACCGGCTGCTCACCCCCGGCCCCTGCGAGCCGGGACAGCTCGTCGACCTGGCGCTGGAGGCGAGCCGTCCGGCGCTGTCGCCCGGCTTCTTCTACGTGATGGGCTCGCGCGCCCTGCCCAGTCCTCCGGGTCCCGTACGCCGGCTCTTTCTGCACGCGACGGACACGGACGGTGCGGTACGGCTGTGGGCCGCCGCCCTCAGGGCGCTGGAGCGGACCGGGGCGCGGTACCACGCGAAGGCGCTCTCCGACCCGGACGACTTCCCGCGCCGGGACGGCATCGTGATCTATCTGCATGGCCGCCACGAGGAGGCGGAAGCCGCCGTCGTCGAGGCGGTCGCGGGACTCGGGGCCGGTGAGAGCACCTCGCTCTTCACCCGGCAGCTCGCGCCCGGCGTCGCCGCGGCGTGGGACCCGCAGGACCCGCGGCCGGGGCACGGAGGGATGAGTTTCGGCCAGCACCGCAGCTTTGCGCTGGCAACGGCTCTCGTCGATCACGCGACGTCCGATCACGCGACGTCCGACCACGCGACGACGGACCACGCGACGACGGACGGCGGGCCGCTGGACGGTGGATCGCCGGACGGTGGATCGCTGGAGGAGCGCGTCGCCCGTGCCTTCACCGAGGCGGGCATCGACCCGCTCCACCCCGAGAACAACCTCACCGCGAACGAAGGAAGCCGAGATGACGACCGAGACCGCTGAACCGGCGACCGGACTGCCCGCGGACACCGACGCGGCCGGGGCCACCGAACTGCCCGCGGACATGGGCGGTTTCGGAGCCGCCGTGACCGCCGCCTACAGCGACGCGCTCGCCGCGGTGTACGACGACGTCTACCCCGCCACACCGGACCTCGCCGACATCGGGGAGTTCCTCCTCACCCTCACCCCGAAGGGCGCGAGCGTCCTCGAACTGGGCGTCGGCACCGGCCGGGTGGCGATTCCCCTCGCCGACCAGGGCTTTCGGGTCCATGGCGTCGAGTCGTCCGAGGGCATGCTCGCCCGGCTGGCCGAGAAGGACCCCGAGGGTCGGATCACCCCGGTGCGCGGCGACTTCGCGGGCCTGGACCTCGGCCGGACCTTCGACGTCGTCCTCGCGCCCTTCAACGTCCTGTGCTGCGCGATGGCGGTGGACGAGCAGATCGCCCTGATGCACGCGATCGCCCGGCACACGGCGGCGGACGGCGCGGTGGTGGTCGAGACGTTCGACCCCAGCGACTACCACGTGCGCAAGAGCAACGAGGTCACCACGTACCCCGTCGGCGACCGCGGAGTGATGATCGAGTCGGTCGGCGTGCTGCCCGCGTCGCAGAACATGATGCTCCAGAACACGCTGTTCCTGGACGGCGATGCGCCCCGGTCCGCGACGACGGTCATGCGGTATCTGTGGCCGAGCGAGCTGGATCTGCTGGCCGCGATCGCGGGCCTGGAGCTCACCGCGCGGTACGCGGGCTGGCGCGAGCAGCCCTTCGACGGCGGCGACAGCCGCAAGATGTGCGTCTCCGTGTTCCGGCCGCTGACGTGAGCCTGCACGTCGAGCGGCCGGCCGACGGCCCGGTCCTGGTCGTCGAGTCCGTTCCGTACGCACGCGGTCTCGCGGCCGTCGCGCTCACCGTGGCGGCGGGCGGCGACGACGACCCGCCCGGCCGCCACGGCATGGCGCACCTGGTGGAGCACCTGATGTTCCCGCGCGCGGAGGCGTACGAGATGCGCGAGGCGTACGACGGTGGCGGGTCCGCGGCGGACGACGCGACGGACAGTCATGTCGCGCGGGTGGAGGGGGCGGGCGGGGTGTGCAACGCCGAGACCCACCGCGACCACACGGTCTTCCACACGACGGTGCCGGCGTCGATGCTCGACGACGTGCTGGCCTGGGAGGCGCGGCGGCTGCGGGAGTTCGCGCCGTCCGCCGAGGCCATCCGCACGGAGACGGAGGTGATCGCCGAGGAGATCCGCGGTGCGGCGGGGAGCCGGATCTGGGACACCGTCCTGGCGTCCGTCGTACCCGGCGCCCGGGACAGCTTCGGCACGGCGTCCGAACTGGCCCGTACGACGCGGGAGGAGGCGCTGGCCTTCTTCGGCCGCCACTACACGGCGGACCGGATGGTCCTCTCGGTCGTGGGTGACGTCGACACGGCGGCCGTGACGGCGACGGTCGGCTCGCTCTTCGCGGGCGCGCGGCCCGCGTCGGACGGGACGGCGTCGACCCGGCCGCCGCCCCGGAGCACGCGCCCCGCGACGGCCGCAGTCGTACCTCTGCACCTCACCGTCGCCACCGACGGTGTCGCCCTCGGCCACCGCCTTCCCGACCCCGTCGCCTCGCGGTCCGCCTACCTCGCCCATGTCGTCCTCGCCGAGGTCCTCGCGCGTTCGCACTTCCCGCGCCTGGTCCGGCGCGACCCCCGGTTCACCGCCGCCGGAATGAGCTGCGGCCTGTACGGGCAGTGGCTCGCCTCGGCCGCACCCGATGTGGCGCTCGTACGGGTGGGGTGCGCTCCGGGGACCGGAGCGGCGGAGGCCGTGGACGCGTGGCGCGAGGTGCTGCGTGCCGTCGCCGACGGGCCGGTGGACGCCGACGTACACCGCCGTGCCCTCAACTCCCTCCTCGTCGCCGCGCACCGGCAGGAGGACGCGCTCGTCGCGCGGGCCGTCGGCCACGGCCGCGCCGCGCTGCTCTTCGGCGGGCACCTCAGCGCACCCGCCGCCGAACTGGCCGCGGTGACCCCGCTCCAGGTGGCCGACGCCGCCCGGGCGCTGCTCGCCGCGCCGCCCGTCGTGACCGAATTCGTAGGAGGGCCGCGGTGAACCGCGAGACCGCCGAGACCGTCCTCGCGAACGGGCTGCGCCTGGTGGCCGTCCTGGCCCCCGGCGCGCCCCTCGCCGAGACCCGGCTCGTTCTGCCGTACGCGTGCAGCGACAGCCGGCTCGCCGCCACCCGGGAGCTCCTCGCCGCCTGCCTGGGCACCGGGACCCGCGCCCCGGCGCGCACCCGGCAGGACATCGCCGACCGCGCGGCGGATCTCGGCGCCGAGCTGAGCACCGTCGTCACCGCCGAGTCCATGGTCCTGGCGACGAGCGTGCTCTCTGCCGGGCTGCCCGGCGCGCTGGACCTGCTCGCCGATCTCCTGACGCGCCCCCGGTACACCGAGGACGAACTCGCCCTCGCCCGGCGGCGCGGAGCCGGTGCGTCCCGGGCCCCGGGGCCGCTGGGGAGGCTGCGGGGTTCGGTCCTCGCGCACGCCTTCGGCAGCCATCCGCTCACCCGCCCCCACCCCGCCCCCGTCGACGACCCGCCGTCCCGGCGTGAGGTCGAGGCGCTGCACGCCCGCGCCGTCGTCCCCGACGGGGCCGTCCTGCTGGTCATGTCGGACCGCGATCCGCAGGAGGTACTGCGTCTGGCCGGGGAGCGCCTGGAGAGCTGGAGCGGTGGGCCGTCCGGGCTGACGCTGCCACGCTTCGAGCGGGCCGAGCCGTTCCCGGGCCGGGTCACGCTCTCCTCGCACGACCCCGCACAGGCGATGGTGCTGACCGCGGGACCGGCGGTGCCGGCGGCGGACCCGGGCCACGCACCCCTGCATCTGGCGCAGTTGCTGCTCGGCGGGCACGCCTCCTCGCGTCTCGCCCGGCGGCTGCGGGACCGCCACGGGCTGGCGTACGCGGTCTCCGCGGAACTGCGCGAGTACCGCGCGGGCTGCTGGCTGGAGGTCGAGTGCTCCGGCGCCCCGGGCACGGCGGCCCGGACGGCCGCGGAGGTGACCGACGCCCTGCGCGAGCTGGCCGACGCCGGTCCCACGGCGCGGGAGGTGGATCGGGCCCGCGCCTACGCCACCGGGTTCACCCGCTTCGCCCTGGCCACCAGGACGGAGGAGGCGAGCGCGCTGGCCGGCTTCGCCGCGGCGGGGCTTCCGCTCGACTGGCTGGATGCCTACCGCGGCGTGCTCGCCGAGGTCACCCACGCCCAAGTGGCCGCGGCCGCGGCCCACTTCCTCGATCCCTCGAAAGCCGTGATCGCGACGTACGACGAGGAAGGCCGATGAGCACCCCGAACTCCCCGATGAGCACGCCGAACTCCCCGACGAACCCCGCCGTTCTCTACCCGCTCCAGCCCGACCACCCCGAACTGGTCGCCCCCTTCGCCGCCCTGGTGCAGCGCACCGGCGCCCGCAGGCTGTGGCTGTGCCAGTCGTTCAAGGCGGAGACCCACCAGGTCATGGCCTACCTCGCGGGCATGGGCCACAACGTCCCGCTCGGCACCTCCGTGACGCTGCTGCCGCTGCGCCACCCGTACGAGGCCGCGTTGCAGGCCCGTTCGCTCGCCCTGCTCACCGGCGAACCGGTGGTGGCGGGCTACGGCATCGGCAATCCGGGGTTCGTGGCCGGGCTCACCGGCAGCCCGTACGCCAGTCCCCGCACGGCGGTGCACGACTATCTGACCTCGGTACGGGCCCTGCTCGACGGCGAGCGGGTCGAGCACGACGGGCCCTACCACCGGCTCCACGGCGGGCTGTTGCCGCTGGGCCATTCCCGCGTCGAGATCGGTGCCGGAGTGCTTCGGCCGGGGATGGCACGTACCGCGGGCGCGGTGGCCGATGTGGCCATCACCTGGATGACCCCTCCGCGCTACATCGAGGGGGTGCTGGCCCCCGCGCTGGCCGAGGGCGCCGCAGGCCGCCAGGGGGCCGCTGAGGGGCCCCTGCGGCCCCGGATCGCGACCGCCGTCCATGTGGCCGTGGCCCGGCCCGGCCGGGACCCCCGCCGGATCGCGCTCGCCGCGGCCGGCGAACACCTGAAGGCGCCGCACTACGCCGCGATGCTGAGCCGGGCGGGCGTCGCCGTCGACCCGCACGACCCGGCGGCGAGCGCGGCCGCGCTCCTGGACCACCGGGTCGTCGTCACCGGCAGCCCACGGGAGATCGCCGAGGCGCTCGCCGGCTACCGGGCCGCCGGGGTGGACGAGGTGATGCTCAACCCGGCGGGTGTGCTGCTGACCGAGGGAGTGCCCGCGGCCGTCACCGATCTGGAGGAGATCGTCGCCGCCTGCCGCGAGCACGCGCCCGCCTGACACAACTCGCCGCCTGCTGCGAGCACGCGCCCGTCCGACACAGGTCGCCGCCTGCCGCGAGCACGCGCCCGTCCGACACAGGTCGCCGCTCGGCGCGGGCATGCACACGCCATACACGCCATCCGTCGCCCCGCCCCCCGGGGGCGACGGATTCCGGTCGTCTGTGCACCGCCCCGAACGCGTCAGCGGCTGACGGGAATCGACTCCGCGTCCTGCTCCAGAATCCCCGACCGGGCGATGAGATAGCCCAGTTGGGCGCGGCTGCCGCTGCCGAGTGACGAGCCCAGCTTGGCGATGTGGGCGCGGCAGGTCCGTACGTTCATCCCCAGACGCCGCGCGATCGCCTCGTCCACATGGCCTTCGACCAGCAGTTTCGCGATGGAGCGCTGGACGCCGGTGATGCCGTCGACGACCGGTCCGTACGAGATCGGCTCCTCCCATGGGATGCCGTGCAGCCAGAACTGCTCGAAGACACCGACGAGGTAATCGACGATCCCCTTGTGCCGCAGCTCCAGCGCGGACAGCCGGTCGCTGCTCGCGGGGATGAACGCGACTTTGCGGTCGATGATGATCAACCGCTCGATGATCTCCTCCAGGGTGCGCACCTCCACTCCGGCCGGCGCGACCGCCTCCATGTAGGCGAGCGTGGCGGGGTGGTGGCGGGCGGTGTGCTGGTAGAGCGTGCGCATCCGAACGCCCCGCTCGATCAGCGGTTCCACCCTGCGCAGGGCCTTCTCCAGAACATGCGGTTGCCGCCCGCTGCCGGGCTGGACCGTGAGAAGCTCCTCGGTGCAGTCTGCGGTGACTTGGTCGAGGGTTGTGTTGATCCGGTTGAGGCCTTCGAGGACCGTGATCCCCTGTGGGACGGTGGAGTTCTGAGCGGTGAACGCCATGAATGGCTCAAGAGCATCGGTCAGAGCGACAGTTCGGCGCCTGCGCTCTTGGATCTCCCGCTCGATGGGGTGTATCAGCTGTGTCAGCGCGGTGGTCGGCGGAACCGGCCGGAGCCACTGGGCGTCGTCGGGATCCGGGTGCAGCAGGGCGAGATCGAAGAGGCACGGTGTGGCCGCTGCCTCTGACCGGGCTATACGCCCGGTACGCAGAGCGGTGATGTACAGACTTTTCCCCGCTTCGCACAGCTCACCGTCTGCGTGAGAGTGTCCGGTTTCGCCCTCGTTTGCTGTCATACGCACCCCCTCAGGCTCCTGCAATACAGGAACATGATGCCTGCCGTCGCTGGTGCAAGCGTTCGGAGTGAGACATCGTCTTATTCGCGGGGGAGGAGGAATGATCAAAAGAGGTGGAGATCACCCATGTCTAGGACGCTACGTGCTCTTTGTGCTTTTGCCCTAGCGGCGGCCGCGCTAGGCGCGGTGGCTTCCGGCGAGACCTCCTGGAGCGGCACTTCCGCCGACACGGTGGCGACGGCGCAGGCCGCCTCCGTGCCCACGGGTGAAGTGGCGGGAATTCCGCCCGAGCCGTCCTGGGGTGCCTCGGCGCCCGCGAAGGTCGTCAACGACCTTGGCGAGCCTTCCTGGG
Organism: Streptomyces sp. CA-251247; assembly: GCF_050952975.1. Classification (NCBI taxonomy): domain Bacteria; kingdom Bacillati; phylum Actinomycetota; class Actinomycetes; order Kitasatosporales; family Streptomycetaceae; genus Streptomyces; species Streptomyces sp. CA-251247. Next base: position 4,358,583 of record NZ_CP191861.1, read on the forward strand.
GAGTCGTCCCTCCGACCAGCACAGAAGCATGACGGTTCCCCCGGACGACCGGGTCTTCCGGCGCGAGATGGCTACGGCCTATCGATCGGGGTGGCACTTCATCGACCTCGTCACGGCAATCCCCCACCGTGGCGACTCGTTGATGGTCACCCTGTTCGGAGAGCCGATCGTCGTGGCGCGCGAGGAGGACGAGGACGTCCGTGCCTACCGGTGCCTTCGCCGGCCCCGTGGAGCGCCGCAGCCCGTCCGCTGCGCCATCCGCTACGGCATGATTTTTGTCAATCTCGACCAGCGAGACCACCAGATGGTCGAGCCAGACACCACCACTGCCACCCCCCGCAGTGCCTGAGCGATTCCCCCGTCGTTGTAAATCGCTCGGGTGCTTCCCCCACACAGCGGCGCCATCGTGGACCTGAAACACGATGGCGCCGCTGTGCATTTCCCGTACTGCTCGGCGGCCTCCCCCCGGGCCCTGCGCTCCGCGGTGCTCCACGCGGGCCCTGCGCTCCACGGCGCCTCCGGCCCGCCGGCGCTCCGGTCAGGCCTTGCCGAGTGCCCGCTCCACGGAGATCTCGATGAGCACCCGGTCCGGGTTGGGCTTCGGCATCCGCCCGTAGCGCTCCGCGTAGCGCCGCACCGCGTCCTCGACCGCGTCCGGCTCCGTGCGCACCCTCGCCCGGCCCTCCAGCGTCGCCCACCGCCTGCGGTCGACCTGGCAGACGGCCACCCGGGCGCCCTGCCCCTGCGCGCCTTCCGCCTCCCCCTCTGCCCGGGCCGACGCCAGCACATGGGCCACCTTGCGCGTGTGCCGGTTGGCGATCACCCGGGCGGTCCCCGTCTGCGGGTCGAAGGTCACCCCCACCGGCACGACGTGCGGGCTGCCGTCCGGCCGCAGGGTCGTGAGGGTGCAGAGATGGTGTTCACGCCAGAACGCGAGGTACTCGGGACTGAGATGGGATACGTCTGTGGCCATGGCCCCAGGCTAGGTCGGGTCCGGCGGTGGACGGACCGAAGGCCATGCCGCGGTGACGCGCGACTGGTTGAGTGGAATAGACTCAACTTTGTGCAAGTTCGCTGAGTCAGTGTTGAGGGAACACCCCCACCCGCAAGGAGGAGAGAGCGCACGTGGACGCCGAGCTGACCAACAAGAGCCGGGATGCCATCAACGCCGCCACCAGTCAGGCGGTGACCGCGGGCCATCCCGATCTCACCCCCGCGCATCTGCTGCTGGCGCTCCTCACGGGTGAGGACAACGCCAACATCACCGATCTGCTGGCCGCCGTGGAGGCGGACCAGGCCGCCGTGCGGTCCGGGGTGGAGCGGCTGCTGGCCGCGCAGCCCAGGGTCACGGGGTCCACCGTCGCTCCGCCGCAGCCCAACCGCGAGCTGCTCGCCGTCGTCGCCGACGCGGGACAGCGGGCCAAGGAGCTCGGGGACGACTATCTCTCCACCGAACACCTGCTGATCGGCCTCGCGGCCAAGGGCGGGGCTGCCGGTGAAGTGCTGGCGCAGCAGGGCGCGTCGGCGAAGAAACTGCTGGACGCGTTCGAGACGGCAAGGGGAGGACGACGGGTGACCACCCCCGATCCCGAAGGTCAGTACAAGGCGCTGGAGAAGTTCGGTACGGACTTCACTGCCGCGGCCCGCGAGGGCAAGCTCGACCCGGTCATCGGCCGGGACCAGGAGATCCGCCGGGTCGTCCAGGTGCTGTCCCGGCGCACCAAGAACAACCCCGTGCTCATCGGTGAGCCCGGCGTCGGCAAGACCGCCGTCGTCGAAGGACTCGCCCAGCGGATCGTGAAGGGGGACGTGCCCGAGTCGCTCAAGAACAAGCGACTGGTGGCCCTCGACCTCGGCGCGATGGTGGCAGGTGCGAAGTACCGCGGTGAGTTCGAGGAGCGGCTCAAGACCGTGCTCTCCGAGATCAAGGCGAGCGACGGACAGATCATCACGTTCATCGACGAGCTGCACACGGTCGTGGGCGCGGGCGCCGGCGGCGACTCCGCCATGGACGCGGGCAACATGCTCAAGCCGATGCTCGCCCGCGGTGAACTGCGCATGGTCGGCGCGACGACCCTCGACGAGTACCGCGAGCGCATCGAGAAGGACCCGGCGCTGGAGCGGCGCTTCCAGCAGGTGCTGGTCGCCGAGCCGACCGTCGAGGACACGATCGCGATCCTGCGCGGCCTCAAGGGGCGCTACGAGGCGCACCACAAGGTCCAGATCGCCGACTCCGCGCTGGTGGCGGCGGCGACGCTGTCCGACCGGTACATCACCTCGCGCTTCCTGCCCGACAAGGCGATCGACCTCGTGGACGAGGCCGCGTCCCGGCTGCGGATGGAGATCGACTCCTCGCCGCTGGAGATCGACGAACTCCAGCGCGCCGTCGACCGGCTGCGGATGGAGGAGCTGGCGCTCAAGAACGAGTCCGACGCCGCCTCCAAGCAGCGGCTGGAGAAGCTGCGCCGCGACCTCGCCGACAAGGAGGAGGAGCTGCGCGGCCTCAACGCCCGCTGGGAGAAGGAGAAGGAGGGTCTCAACCGCGTCGGTGAGCTGAAGGGGAAGCTCGACGAGCTGCGCGGCCAGGCCGAACGCGCCCAGCGCGACGGCGACTTCGACTCCGCGTCCAAGCTGCTGTACGGCGAGATCCCGTCCGTCGAGCGGGAGTTGGAGGAGGCCTCCGAGGCGGAGGCCGAGGTCCGCCACGACACGATGGTCAAGGAGGAGGTCGGCCCCGACGACATCGCGGACGTGGTCGGCTCCTGGACCGGCATCCCGGCGGGACGCCTGTTGGAGGGCGAGACGCAGAAGCTGCTGCGGATGGAGGCCGAGCTGGGCCGGCGGCTCATCGGCCAGTCCGAGGCGGTGGAGGCGGTGTCCGACGCGGTACGGCGCACCCGCGCCGGCATCGCCGACCCGGACCGCCCGACGGGCTCGTTCCTCTTCCTCGGCCCCACGGGCGTGGGCAAGACCGAGCTGGCCAAGGCCCTCGCCGACTTCCTCTTCGACGACGAGCGGGCGATGGTCCGCATCGACATGTCGGAGTACGGCGAGAAGCACAGCGTCGCCCGCCTGGTGGGCGCGCCTCCCGGCTACATCGGCTACGAGGAGGGCGGCCAGCTCACCGAGGCGGTGCGCCGGCGCCCGTACAGCGTCGTCCTGCTGGACGAGGTGGAGAAGGCCCATCCCGAGGTCTTCGACATCCTGCTCCAGGTGCTCGACGACGGCCGTCTCACGGACGGGCAGGGCCGCACGGTCGACTTCCGCAACACGATCCTGGTCCTCACCTCCAACCTGGGCAGCCAGTACCTGGTGGAGCCGCTCACCAGCGAGGAGGAGAAGAAGGAACAGGTCCTCGAGGTCGTGAGGTCCTCGTTCAAGCCGGAGTTCCTCAACCGTCTCGACGACCTGGTGGTCTTCTCCGCCCTGTCGAAGGACGAGCTGGCCCGCATCGCGAAGCTCCAGATCGAGCGGCTCGCCAAGCGCCTGGCGGAGCGCCGCCTCACGCTGGACATCACCCCGGCGGCCCTGGAGTGGCTCGCGGACGAGGGCAACGACCCCGCGTACGGCGCCCGGCCGCTGCGGCGTCTGGTCCAGACGGCGATCGGCGACCGGCTGGCGAAGGAGATCCTGGCGGGCGAGGTCACCGAGGGCGACACGGTCCGGGTGGACCGCGTCGGGGACGGTCTGATCGTCGGCCCGGCCACCGGCAAGACGCTCTAGCGCGGCGACCGGCAAGGCGCTCTACGACCGGCCGCCGGCAAGACCTCCGGTCAGGGTCGCCGAACCCCGTCTCCCCGCTCCGCGCACTGACCCGGAGCGGGGAGATCGCGCCGCGTCGCCGGTAGGGGTTGCCAGCCCCCGCGTCGCATGGGGGAGGATGGCCACATCCGTACGAAGGGAAATCCACGGTGACCATCGATCCGTCCTCGATTCCGAATTTCGGGGGCCAGAACCAGCCTCAGGCCGCAGGACCGGCGGGCCCCGTCGTTCCCGACCAGGACCTGGTCAAGCAGCTCCTCGACCAGATGGAGCTGAAGTACGTCGTCGACGACGAGGGTGACCTCGCCGCCCCGTGGGAGGAATTCCGCACGTACTTCATGTTCCGTGGCGAGGACGACCAGCAGGTCTTCTCGGTGCGGACCTTCTACGACCGGCCGCTGCCCGTCGAGGACAAGCAGAAGATCCTCGACGTGATCGACGACTGGAACCGCCGCACCCTGTGGCCCAAGGTCTACACACACCTCCACGACGAGGAGGAGACCCCCGCCACCATCCGTCTCATCGGCGAGGCGCAGATGCTGACCGGCACGGGCGTCAGCCTGGAGCACTTTGTGTCCTCCACCGTCAGCTGGGTGCGCGCCGCCATCGAGTTCGACAAGTGGCTCGTCGAGCAGCTCGGCCTCGAGCCGGCCGAGGAGAAGCCCGCCGACGACGCCTGAGCCCCGGCTACAGCGCGATGGGGGACAGTGTCAGCAGATACGTCCCGTAGGCGAACGAGAGCCCGGCCAGGGCGACGGTCATCACGACCGCCGTTCCGGGCCGGGTTTTTGTCAGCGCGCGGGCGAGCGGCAGCAGCAGCGGGAAGGCCGGCAGCAGGAAGCGCGGCTTCGACTCGAAGAAGCCCGAGCCGCCGAGCGTGATCAGCAGCAGCACCGCCGTGTAGACGACGATCGCGGCCGGTGGCCTGTCCAGGAGGAGCAGCGCGAACAGCAGCATCGCCGCCGCGACCACCAGCAGCGCCACCATCAGCGAGAACAGCGTCGGCTTCAGCACGATGTCCCGCACCACCTTCAGCGCCCCCACCCCGAAGTCGAACTTCGAGGTCCAGCCGCGCTGTACGGCGAAGTACCCGCCCAGCACATCGCCCTTGCGGAAGCCGACCGAGAGCACATAGCCGCACCAGCCGAGCGGTGCCACGGCCGCGCCCGTCCAGAGGCGCCACCCGGCCCGCTCGCCCGTGCGGGCCGCCCGCACCAGTTCGTACGCCGCCACCGCCACGACCGCTGCCGCCACCGCGATCCCGTTGGGCCGCGACAGACCGGCGAGCGTCGCGAGCGTCCCCGCCCACAGCCAGCGGCGGGTGAGCACCGCGTACAGCGACCAGGCGGCGAAGGCGGTGAGCACCGGCTCCGTGTACGCCATGGACAGCACGATCGAATGGGGCAGCAGCCCCCACAGCACCACCGTCACGGTCGCCGTGCGTCGTCCGTGCAGCCGTTCCACGACGGCGTAGATGCCCCAGGCCGCGGCGCCCGCCGCGGACCAGGAGATCAGCAGCCCGGCGGTCCCGCTGGTCACCGGCAGCACGGTGGTCACCGCCCGGATCAGCGCCGGATAGAGCGGGAAGAAGGCGAGGTCGCTCTGGACCGCGCCGTCCGGCCAGTACAGCGTGCGCCCGTAGCCGTGCTCGGCGATCAGCATGTACCAGTCGGAGTCCCAGGCCCGGGCGATGATCGCCCGCGGCGAGCGCCCGATGTGCCAGGCCCAGCCGGCCATCACCAGCAGCCCGGTCAGCCTCGCCGCGGCGAACAGCCCCAGCGCCGGTGCCGCACGCAGCAGTGCGGCGCGCCAGCGGGGTACGGGCCGTGCGCCCGCCGCCGCTGCTCGGTCGAAAGTCTCGGCGGACAGGGTGCACCTCCGGGCGCGCACATGGGTCGGACAATCCGACCATGAGCGGCCGCGGCCGCACACGCACGCGCTGACCGGCCGACGGGGCCGGTTCCTACCCGGTCGGTCGAAGGGACGCGTGTCGGCCGTGACAGGCGCGGCTCTAGCCGCTAGCGAGCCCCTTGAGACGGGTCACGGCCTCCTGGAGTACGTTCTCCCGCTTGCAGAAGGCGAACCGGACGAAGGGCGCTCCCTGGTCGCGGTGGTCGTAGAAGACCGCGTTGGGGATGGCGACCACGCCGCACCGCTCGGGCAGCGCACGGCAGAACGCGAAGCCGTCGTCCTCGCCCAGCGGCCGGATGTCGGTGGTGACGAAGTACGTCCCGGACGGCCGGTAGACCGCGAAGCCGGCGTCCGCGAGCCCGGCGCTCAGCAGGTCCCGCTTCGCCCGAAGGTCGTCGCGGAGCCCGTCGAAGTACGTCTGCGGCAGCCGCAGTGCCTCGGCCACCGCGTACTGGAACGGCCCGGCCGACACATAGGTCAGGAACTGTTTGGCCGAGCGCACGGCGGCCACGAGTTCCGGCGCGGCGGTCACCCAGCCGACCTTCCAGCCGGTGAACGAGAAGGTCTTGCCCGCCGACCCGATGGTGACCGTGCGCTCCCGCATCCCCGGGAAGGTGGCGATCGGCGTGTGCTCGCCGTCGAACACCAGGTGCTCGTACACCTCGTCCGTGACGACCAGCAGATCCCGCTCGACGGCGAGGCGGGCGATCGCGGCCAGCTCCTCGCGGCTGAGCACGGTGCCGGTCGGATTGTGCGGGGTGTTCAGCAGGATCAGCCGGGTCCGGTCGGTGACGGCGTCGCGCAGCTCGTCGAGATCGAGGTGGTAGGCGCCGTCCCGCGGCCGGAGCGTCACCGGCACGCGGCGGCCGCCGGCCATCGCGATGCAGGCGGCGTACGAGTCGTAGTACGGCTCCAGCGCGACGACCTCGTCGCCGGGTTCGACGAGCGCGAGGAGCGAGGCCGCGATGGCCTCGGTCGCCCCCGCGGTGACCAGCACCTCCGTGTCGGGGTCGTGGACGAGGCCGTACCGGGTGCGCTGGTGGTCGGCGATCGCGGTGCGCAGCTCGGGCACGCCGGGGCCCGGCGGGTACTGGTTGCCGCGCCCGTCGCGCAGCGCCCGGACCGCGGCTTCCCGGATCTCGTCGGGTCCGTCGGTGTCGGGGAACCCCTGGCCGAGGTTGATCGATCCGGTCCGCAGGGCCAGCGCCGACATCTCCGCGAAGATCGTCGTGCCGAACTCCGCGAGACGGCGGTTGAGCAGGGGCCGGGGCTCGGGCGCGCGTACGTTCATGGTCGCCATCCTGTGCGCAAGCTCTGGAGTTCCTCAAGTCTGCTTTGGGCCCGAGACGCCGGGGGCATCTCCCTCCCACGCAAGAAGCGGTCACGCGAAGACGCGGGGGTCTCGCTTCGGGGGAACGAGAGGACGGTGAGAGCGATGCCGGCTTTCTTCGGCATTCTGGTGGGCATTTTCGTGCTGGTCGTGATCATCTCGGTGGTCAGGGGCGGCAGCAGCAGCACGCGGCGCAGGCGTACGGCCCGGAGCAGTGGCGGGGCGGGCGGCGGCGGCAGCTGGTGGGCCGGCAGTGACGGCGGCGGCGGCAGCAGCTCGTGCGGCGGTGGCTCATCCTCGTCCTGCGGCGGCGGGTCGTCGTGCGGCGGAGGCGGCGGCGGTTGCGGAGGCGGAGGCAGCTGACACGGGGCAGCTGGTCCGTGCACATCGACAGGGCACCCGGTGGGCAACCACCGCCGGGTGCCCTGTTGTGTGTCGGTGCTGTCGGTGCTGCTGCCGTGCGGCGTTGTCGGCGTTTTCGGCGTTGGCGGCGTGCGCAGCACGAGCGGCGCCCCGCCCCGGTACCGCGCGGAGGCCACCGGCGTCACGTTGACCCGCCCGGAGCTTTTTGTTGAACAGTTGAACCGTAAGGCCCCCGAGGGGATGGAAACCACTCCAACTTGGGTAAAAACGCGGTGAGCGCCGCTTACTTCGTGATTCCCTCGCTGTTGGAACCTGTTGGAACCATCAAGCCCTTGGACCAGCTCGGACCCGACCCGAGCGCAGCGGTCCCCGGAACCTCTTGAACTCCCTGTCAGGGGCGCCCCAGGTCCACGTGTCCACCCCCGCCGAAGCATGTTTGCGGAGCCGACCCATGCTTACGACCCTTCAGACTGCCTACACCGACACCCGTGCCGCCGACCTCGCCTGGGCCCTGGGCCGGGAGCCACTCCCCGCCCTGGCCGTTCTCGACCTCGAACTGGGCCGGGCAAAACTGCAGTTGAGGCTGCTGGGCGCCTCCCACCAGGTGCTGCTCCAGGAAGACGGCAGCAGCTGTTCCGAGACCGTTGCCTGTATGCCCGGAAGCAGTACGCCGCTGCCGCTGGGTGTCGCCAAGAGACTCGGCGACTGGGAGTACGAGTTCGCCGCCCGCGTCGAGACGCTGTCGCAGGGCTCGTTCGCGGGCCGGGCGCAGGAACTGCTGGCTCTTGTCGCCGACCATCCTCATTCGCTGGCCGGGACGTTTCCCGGCTCACCGCACGCCTTTACCGCGATGATGGCGCAGCGGTTCGAGGGCCAGGTGCGGTGGCGCACCTGGCACGCCTATCCCCAGGAGGGCCGCCTCGTCGTCACCCGCACACGCGTGGGCGCGCTCTCGCCCGCCCGGCGCACGTCCCCGTCCCTCCTCGAGCCCGCGTCCCTCTAGTTGCACCTAGTTGCACCCTTGTGGGTGACAGGGTGCGCCCGAACCGTGACGTAGCGTTACAGCATGATCGACCGGCAGGAGCAGTTGTCTCCGCCCCAGAGCGCGGTGTGCCTGCCCGTGCGCCCCGATGCCGGCCGGTTCCTCGTCCTGGCGGCGGTCTTCGTCTGCGCCGCCTGTGGACTGGTGTACGAGCTCGAACTGGTCGCGCTCGCCTCCTATTTGATCGGCGACTCGGTCACCCAGGCCTCCGTGGTCCTTTCCGTGATGGTCTTCGCCATGGGCATCGGCTCGCTGCTGGCCAAGCGGCTGCGCTGCCGCGCCGCGGTCGGGTTCGGGCTGCTGGAGCTGACGCTCGCGCTCGTCGGCGGCTGCTCGGCGATGGTGATGTACGCGGCGTTCGCGTGGATCGGTGAGTCCCGGGTCGTGCTGGTGGCCTTCTCGCTCGCCATCGGGGTGCTGATCGGCGCGGAGATCCCGCTGTTGATGTCCCTCATCCAGCGCATCTCCCGGCGGGACGCCGAGGGCACGGTCGCGGACCTGTTCGCCGCCGACTATGTGGGCGCCCTCGTCGGCGGGCTCGCCTTCCCCTTTCTGCTGCTGCCCTGGCTCGGCCAGCTCACCGGCGGACTGCTCACCGGCGCGGTCAACGCGATCGCCGGCGGATCGCTCGTCCTCTGGCTCTTCCGCCGGGATCTGACCCCCCGTTCGCGCGGCTGGCTCCTCGTCGCGAACGTACTGGTGCTCGCCGTCCTCGCCACCGCGACCGCGCTGGTCGACGACTTCGAGCGGGCCGCGCGCCGCGCGGTCTACGGCGACCAGGTGCGGGTCGCCGTGCACACCGACATCCAGGAAGTGGTGCTGACCGGCCGCCCGTCGGGGCCGCCCGACCTCTTCCTCGACGGACGGCTGCGGGTCAGCGGCCGCGACGAGTACCGCTTCCACGAGGCGCTGGTGCACCCCGCGATGCGCGGCCCGCACGCCCGGGTGCTGGTGCTCGGCGGCGGGGACGGGCTCGCCGCGCGGGAGGTGCTGCGCTACCGCGATGTCACCTCGGTGACGGTCGTCGAGCTGGACCCGGGTGTCGTCCGGCTCGCCCGCACCGACCCGGCCCTGACCGAGCTGAACGACCGCGCCTACCGCGATCCGCGGACACGGGTGGTCACCGAGGACGCCTTCAGCTGGCTGCGCTCGGCGCGCGGGGGATACGACGTGGTCATCGCCGACCTGCCCGACCCCGGCATCACCCCCAGCACCAAGCTCTACTCCCAGGAGTTCTACGGACTCATCGCGCGGGTGCTCGCGGACCGCGGCCGGCTCGCCGTGCACGCGGGGCCCGTGACCTCGCGCCCGCGCACCTACTGGACGGTCGACGCGACCCTGCGCGCGGCGGGATTCGGCACCAGCCCCTATCGCGCCACCGCGCGGGCCTCCGGTTTCGCCGCCGGACCCGACCGGGCCACCGGCCGGGCCTTCGAGCCGTACGACTGGGGGCTTCTGCTGGCCGCGCCGGGACGCACCCCGGAGCTCGGGCTCGATCCCCGCGCGCCGCGCCTGCGTTCGCTCAGCCGGGCCGTGCTGGCCGCCGAGGCCTGGGGCGCCGAGCGCACGAGAGGCCGGGACCTGCCGCCGTCGACGCTGGTCCATCCGCGATACACGGAGTGAATCGCAGACGTGAGCGGTCGCTCTGGGTACGCTCGACTTCCATGGACCATGAGGTGTTCGTTCCGGTTCCGGCAGAGACCGTCCGACAGACGCTGAGGGACCCTGCCCGGGTCGCTCGCTGTGTCACGGGCCTCCAACAGGACGCCGACGAGTCCGCGGGCCCGCTCTCCGGCCGGCTCAAGGTCCGCATCGCCAATCACTCGATCACCTATCGCGGTGCCCTGCGCATCGTCGAGCGGGACGATGTGTTCACGGTCGAGGGCGACGGTGTGGAGTCCCGCGGTACGGGCTCGGTGCAGGTGACGCTCACGATCCGCCCCACCGAGGCGGAGGGCGGCACGACCATCGGCTTCACCGGCACGTCCACGGCGAAGGGCAGACTCTCCGAGCTGTCCGAGCAGTCCGCGCAGCAGGCGGCCCACCGCATGCTCGACCGGTTCGCGGAGCGTCTGGCGACCGTGGCGATCGAGCCGCCCGCGGGGGCCGGCGGCGGCGAGAGCCCGGGGCCCGTGAGCTCGGACGACGCCGAGCGCCTCGGACTCGTGGACGACGAGGACGCGGCGCCGGCGGGGGACGCGCGCGCCGGGGGCGCCACGCAGAGCGCGACCGCCGGGACGGACGACATCGCCCCCGACCCGCTCGACGAGGAGGAGCCCGGGGACGAGGAGACCCCCTCGACGGAGGAGACGGTCTTCGACGCCCCGGTGCCGCCGCCCTCGCTCGGACCGCTCGCCGACGACGAATTCGACACGGATCTTCCCGGCGCGGCAGACGAGCTGGAGGAGAACGATCTGGACGATCTCCCCGGCCCTTCCGACGAGCCGATGGCGGAAGCCGCGCACGCCCGCCGGACCATGATCGGACGCAGCGCCGAAGAGGTCGACCACGCGCCGCCGCGCGGCCGGTACGCGCCCCTGCCCGCCCCGGACGCCACCGGTGTGGGCGTGCCGCTGCGCTGGCTCGCACCCGCCGCGGCCCTCGCGGTCGCGTCGGCCGTCGTGGTGGGCCGGGCGCTGCGCCGCCGCAGGTAGGTCACCGCGCGCCGCCGCGGACCGCGCACGTCCCGGCCACCGGGACCGGGGAGTCCGCCGTACGGCGGCGCGGCGAACAGTAGTGTCGTCGTGTGAGTAGCAGCGAAGAGAGCGTCCGGCTGGCCGCCGGAGACGTCGAGTTGACCGTGCATCCGCAGAACGGCTGCCGCGTCGCAAGCCTGGTCATCGGAGGCACCGAGGTGCTCCGGCAGGGCGAGCGGTACGGCTCCTTCCCGATGGTCCCGTGGTGCGGCCGGGTCGGGGACGGCCGGTTCCGCAACGGTGACGTGGTGCATCAACTACCGCTCAACTCCCCGCCGCACGCCATTCACGGCACCGGCCGGGACGTCGCCTGGCGCACCGCCCGCGCCGGCAAGGACGAGGCGGCCTTCACCTTCGAACTCGCCGAGCCCTGGCCGTACACCGGGCGCGTCACGCAGACCTTCGAGCTGACGGAGGACTCGCTGACGCTCACCATGGGCGTCGAGACGTACGACACCTCGTTCCCCGCGCAGGCCGGCTGGCACCCCTGGTTCCTGCGCACTCTCGGTGGCCAGGATGTGCGCATCGACTTCACCGCCGCCTGGCAGGAGGAGCGCGGCGAGGACCACCTCCCGACCGGCCACCGGATCCCGCCCCAGCCGAGCCCGTGGGACGACTGCTTCGGCATGCCCGACGGTGTTCTCGTCACCCTCACCTGGCCCGAGCAGCTGGAGCTGACCGTGGCCAGCCGCTCCGAGTGGGTCGTGGTCTACGACGAGCAGGACGAGGCCGTGTGCGTGGAACCCCAGTCCGGTCCGCCGAACGGTCTCGACTCCGATCCGCGGTTCGTCACCCCGATCGACCCGCTGGAGATGGCCACGACCTGGAGCTGGCGCCGGCTGTGACCGTCGGGGAGGCCTGCGGAAGACCCTAAGCTCGTGGGCATGACTGACGTACGCGCTGAGCTGCTCCAGCAGATCAAGGACAAGGCCGTGGTGCACGGCAAGGTGACCCTCTCGTCGGGTCTTGAGGCCGACTACTACGTGGACCTTCGCCGGATCACGCTCGACGGAACCGCCGCGCCGCTCGTCGGTCAGGTCATGTCCGACCTGACCGCCGACCTCGACTTCGACTGCGTCGGCGGGCTCACGCTGGGCGCCGACCCCGTGGCCACGTCGATCCTGCACGCTGCCGCCGCGCGTGGACAGCGCGTGGACGCCTTCGTCGTCCGCAAGGCGGCCAAGGCGCACGGCATGCAGCGGCGCGTCGAGGGCCCGGACATCACGGGCCGGCGCTGCCTCGTCGTCGAGGACACCTCCACCACCGGCGGTTCGCCGCTGACGGCTGTCGAGGCCGTGCGCGAGGCCGGCGGCGAGGTCGTGGCCGTGGCGACGATCGTGGACCGGGCGACCGGCGCCGGGGAGAAGATCAGCGGCACGGCCGGGGTGCCGTATCTGTACGCGTACTCGCTGGACGAGCTGGGCCTCGCCTGACCGACGAGGGCTTCTGACCTGCGAAGACGATGAAGGGCGGGCTGTTTCACGTGAAACGGTCCGCCCTTCTCGCATACGCGCAGACCGGGCGGGGTGGAGTCCGGTGAAGAGTCTGGAAAGATAGGCGCCGACGATGACGTCGCCCCCATGTCAGGGCCAGCACTTAACACCCGCACATCCCAAGGAGCGGACAGATGCCCATCGCAACCCCCGAGGTCTACAACGAGATGCTCGACCGGGCGAAGGCAGGCAAGTTCGCCTACCCGGCCATCAACGTGACCTCCTCCCAGACCCTGCACGCTGCGCTGCGCGGCTTCGCGGAGGCCGAGAGCGACGGCATCATCCAGATCTCCACCGGCGGTGCCGAGTTCCTGGGTGGCCAGCACAGCAAGGACATGGTCACCGGAGCGGTCGCCCTGGCCGAGTTCGCGCACATCGTCGCCGCGAAGTACGACATCACGGTCGCCCTGCACACCGACCACTGCCCCAAGGACAAGCTGGACGGCTATGTCCGTCCGCTGCTCGCCATCTCCGCCGAGCGCGTCGCCGCGGGCAGGAACCCGCTGTTCCAGAGCCACATGTGGGACGGCTCCGCCGAGACCCTCGCGGACAACCTGGCCATCGGGCAGGAGCTGCTCGCGCAGGCCGCCGCCGCCAAGATCATCCTTGAGGTCGAGATCACCCCGACCGGCGGCGAGGAGGACGGTGTCACCCACGAGATCAACGACGAGCTCTACACCACCGTCGACGACGCGATCCGCACCGCCGAGGCGCTCGGCCTCGGCGAAAAGGGCCGCTACCTGCTCGCCGCCTCCTTCGGCAACGTCCACGGCGTCTACAAGCCGGGCAACGTCGTTCTGCGCCCCGAGCTGCTGAAGGACCTCCAGGAGGGCGTCGCCAAGAAGTTCGGCAAGGCCGAGCCCTTCGACTTCGTGTTCCACGGCGGTTCCGGTTCGACGGCCGAGGAGATCGCGACCGCGCTGGAGAACGGCGTCGTCAAGATGAACCTCGACACCGACACCCAGTACGCCTTCACCCGCCCCGTCGCGGACCACATGTTCAAGAACTACGACGGTGTGCTGAAGGTCGACGGCGAGGTCGGCTCCAAGAAGACCTACGACCCGCGCACCTGGGGCAAGGCCGCCGAGGCCGGCATGGCCAAGCGTGTCTCCGAGGCCTGCGCCGCCCTGCGCTCCACGGGCACCAGGCTCAAGTAAGCACCGTCCGCACCGCAGTCTCGCGCCCGCCGGGCCCGGCACCCCTTCCCGGGGTGCCGGGCCCGCGGCATGCCGTCAGGAGATCTCACCATGACGTACGACTTCGACACCGTCGTCGACCGCCGCGGCACCTGGTGCATCCAGTGGGACGGGGTCGCCGAGCGCTTCGGGGTGGACGGGCTGCTGCCGTTCACCATCTCGGACATGGACTTCACCTCCCCGCCGGAGGTGCTCGACGCGCTCCAGCAGCGCGTCGCCCACGGTGTCTTCGGATACACCGACTGGCGTCACGAGGACTTCCTGTCCGCGGTGGGCCACTGGTTCAGCAGCCGCTACGACACCGCGATCGACACCGGCCGGCTCGTCTACGGGCCCTCCGTGCTCAACCAGCTCTCGCAGCTGCTGCGGATGTGGAGCGAGCCCGGTGACGGGATCGTCGTCCACACCCCCACCTACGACGGTTTCCTGAAGGCGATATCCGGGCTCGGGCGGGAGCTGCGCGGGGTGCCCGCCGGTGACATGGCGGCTCTGGAGCGGCAGCTCGCCCGGCCCGACAGCACCGTGCTGGTGCTCTGCTCGCCGCACAACCCGACCGGCCGGGTGTGGACGGAGGCCGAGCTGACGGAGACGGCACGGCTGGCGGCGGCGTACGGAGTCGCCGTCGTCAGCGACGAGATCCACGCCGACTTCGTCCACCCCGACTTCGTGGCCCCAGGTCAGCGGCATCTGCCCTGGACGCGCTTCGGCACGGGCCGCTGGGCCCTGATCACCTCCGCCACCAAGGCCTTCAACTTCCCCGCGCTGAGCGGCTCGTACGGCATCATCGGCGATCCCGACGACCATGCGGCGTTTCTGCGCCGGATGCAGACCGGGGAGGGGCTCGCCTCGCCCGCCGTGCTGTCGCTGACCGCGCACATCGCCGCCTACCGCCGGGGCGGTCCGTGGCTCGACGCGCTCGACTCGTACGTCGCCGGCAATCTGCGCATGGTCGCCGAGCGGCTCACCGCCGCGTTTCCGCAGCTCGGCTGGGAGCCGCCCCAGGCGGGCTACCTCGCCTGGATCGATCTGCGGGCCCTCGGGATCGATGACGCGGAGCTTCAGCGGGAGCTGATCGAGCGCGAGAAAGTGGCCATCATGCCGGGTACGACATACGGCTGCGAGGGCTTCGTCCGGCTGAACGTCGGCTGCCCCCGCGCCAAGGCCGAACAAGGGGTGGACGCGCTGATTCGCGCCCTCCGCCGACTCGAATGAGACGCCCGCCACTGGGATGATCCCGGTATGGACAACCGCCCGGGCGACATCCGACTCTCCTCGGTCACCGGCCGGTGGGTGATCATGACGACCGTGCTGGGTTCCGCCATGGCCCTGCTGGACTCGACCGTCGTCAACGTGGCCCTGCCGCGCATCGGCGAGGATCTCGATGCGGACCTGGAGGTCCTCCAGTGGACCGTGAACGCGTACACGCTGGCGCTGGCGGGCCTGATCCTGCTGGGCGGGGCACTCGGTGACCGCTTCGGGCGGCGCAGGGTCTTCGTCATCGGTGTCATCTGGTTCGCCGGCGGGTCGCTGCTGTGCGGCCTGGCGCCCAACGACATCGTCCTGGTGCTCGCCCGCGCCCTCCAGGGCGTCGGCGGCGCGCTCCTCACCCCGGGATCGCTCGCGCTGATCCAGGCCAGTTTCCATCCGGACGACCGGGCGCGCGCGGTCGGACTGTGGTCCGGGTTCGGCGGCATCGGGGCCGCCATCGGCCCGTTCGTCGGCGGCTGGCTGGTCGACGGGCCGGGCTGGCGCTGGGTCTTCCTGCTCAACATCCCGCTCGCGCTGCTGTGTGTTCCCGTGGCGCTGCGCCATGTGCCGGAGTCGCGCAACCCGAAGGCTCATGGCCGGTTCGACATCCTCGGTGCGGTGCTCGGCGCGGCCACACTGGCCCTGGTGACCTACGCGCTCATCGCCTCGCACGTGTGGGCGGGCATCGCGGGTGTCCTCGTCGGCACCGCCTTCATCCTGCTGGAGCGGCGACGGCCCGACGCCATGCTGCCGCTGTCGCTCTTCAAGTCCCGGCTGTTCGCCGCGGTCAACATGGTGACCGTGTGCGTGTACGCGGCGTTCGGCGGCTTCTTCTTCCTGGTCGCGCTGCAACTCCAGGTGGTCGCGGGTTACTCGGCGCTCGGCGCGGGTCTCGCGCTGCTGCCGACGACCCTGATGATGCTGCTCTTCTCCGCGAAGTCGGGCGAGTTGGGCGACAAGATCGGCCCGCGCATTCCGCTCACGGTCGGTCCGCTGTTCTGCGCGGCGGGCATGCTGCTGATGCTGCGCGTCGGCGAGAACGCGTCGTACCCGGCCGATGTGCTGCCCGCGCTGCTGGTCATGGGGCTGGGCATGGTGACGGTGGTCGCGCCCCTGACGGCGACGGTGCTCGGCTCCGTGGACATGGCCCGTGCCGGTATCGCCAGCGGCATCAACAACGCGGCGGCGCGGGCCGCGGGCCTGCTCGCGGTGGCGGCGCTCCCGATGCTGGCGGGGATGGGCCCGGAGGCGTACCGGTCGGCGGTGGAGTTCGGGGAGACGTTCCGCAAGGCGATGCCGATGTGCGCGGGTGTGCTGGTGGTGGGGTCGCTGATCGCGCTGTGGCGGGTCCGCAAGCCGGAGCACGTGCCGGAGCGGGCGCGGCCGGAATGCAGGATCAACTGCGGGGTGGGGGCGCCGCCGCTGGAGCCCTCGGCGCGGCAGGTGCCCGGACCGAAGGTCGACCCGACCCGCCCGGACACGCCCTAGTACGGCTCCGGGACAGCCCTCAGTACTGCGCCGGGTCGATCTGGTTGACGATCCACAGCGCTTCCGGGTCGGTCTGGTAGTGGAAGACCAGCGACCGCGTGCCCGCCTGCGCGTTCACCCGGCGCAGGAACTCCGCCGCGCTCATCGCCCTGCGCTGCCCCGCCGGTACGAACGGAGTGGTCACCGTGATGTGGGCGTCGGGGTTCAGCGGGTACGACACCGTTTCGGGCGTGGAGGTCCAGCTCGGCTCACCGCGGGCGTCGCAGCTGAAGTAGCCCGCCCGGCCCGTCACCCGTGCCGCGGTGCCTGTGCCGGTCGCGGACGTGATCCGGACGTACGGGCCGTGGTCCGTGTCGGCGCAGAGGTCGCCGTCGTACGGAAAACCGTCCGTGCCGCCCGCGGGCGCCTCCTGGGACGGGGGAGCGGGCGCGACCGGGGGTTCGGGCTGCCCGCCGCCGCTCGTGCCGCCGCCCCCACCGCTCCCGCCGCCACTGCCGTTTCCGCCCCCGATCCCGCCGCCGGGGGAGGCGGGAGGCCTGGCCGGCGGCACCGTGGGGAGCGGCGCGGACGTCCCGGGTGCCGTCGGCGCCGACGTGGCGGCGCTCGGCGACGGCGACGGTGACGCCGATCGGGACGCCGACGCGGACGGCGGGGCCGACAGCGACGGAGGGGCCGACGGCCCCTCCCACGCCTCGTGTCGCTCGCCTTTGTCGGCGGAAGCACATCCGGCCAGCAGGCACACCGCCGCCAGGACCCCCGCAGCTCTCACCCAGCCCATGAGAAAGAGGATCGCCTCCGGCTCCCGATCCCCGCACCCCTTCCACGGATTCCCCATGGACCTGTGACACTGGAACCCATGGCCATCCATGAAAATCTGCTGGGGGGACCGCCCCCGACCCACCTCCCCGACGACCCCGAGCCGCGCGAGCTGCTCGCCGCCGGGACAGCACCCGCGGACGTCGCCGCCAAGTACCCCACCTCCTCGCTGGCCTGGGCACGGCTCGCCGACGACGCCTTCGAGAACGGCAGTGTCGTGGAGTCGTACGCCTACGCGCGCACCGGCTACCACCGCGGACTCGACTCCCTGCGCCGCAGCGGCTGGAAGGGGCACGGCCCCGTGCCGTGGGAGCACGAGCCGAACCGAGGCTTCCTGCGCGCCCTGCACGCGCTGGCCCGCGCCGCGCAGGCGATCGGTGAGCAGGAGGAGTACGAGCGCTGCGCGACCTTCCTGCGCGACTCCTCCGAGACGGCCGCAGACACCCTCGGATGAACCGAAGGCCCGCATCCCCCGTCTGAACAGGGGGTGCGGGTCTTCCGGCCCGCTACGATCGCACGCATGGGCGATTTACAAAGTGGGGGGCTCTGTTGAGCGGCCGCAGACGCAGGGGGAACCAGTCCCGGGCACGCAGTCGTCGAAGACGGCCGGTGCCCCGCCCGCTCGCCCGCCGTCTCCTGCTGCCCGGCGCGGCCCTCGCCGTCCTGGTCATCGCCTCCGGCGCGGCCGTCGCCCACTGGGGCGCCGCCCGCGGCGCACCACGGGCTGCCGCCGACCCGGCCACACCGCCCGGCTCCCCGGCCCTCGTACCGGACCCGCAGGCCGATGGGAGCGACGCCTCCCCGCCCGGCCGGGATCGCAGAAGCCCGTCCGCCGAGGCCGAGCCGCCGAGTGATCCGAAGCCCGGGGTCACACCCTCCACCAAGGTCCCGAAGCCCGCGAAGCCCTCGCGCAAGGCGGCGCCGCCCGCCGTCCCCGCCTCCGGACCCGGGACCTTCGCCACCGCCCGGTCGACGGGCAGCCCGGTCGGCGCGGGCCAGGTGCGCCGCTACCGCGTCCAGGTCGAGAACGGCATCGACGTCTCCGCCGAGGAGGCCGCCACCGAGATCGAGCGCATACTCGCCCATCCACAGGGCTGGGCCGCGAACGGCAAGGGCTCCTTCCAGCTCGTCACCGGGGACGCCGACTTCGTCATACGGATCGCCACCCCGGCCACCGCCGACGCCCTGTGCCGGCGGCAGGGGCTCAACACCCGCGGTGAACTGAACTGCGAGACGACGGACGGCGTCGTGGTCAATCTGCGCCGCTGGATGCTGGGCTCGCCCACCTTCGCCGGGACGCCCGCCGAGTACCGGCATCTGATCATCAACCACGAGGTCGGGCACGAGATCGGTCTGCGTACCCACATGGGCTGCCCGGGCCCGGGCGAGCCGGCACCGGTCATGATGCAGCAGATCAAGGGCCTCGACGGGTGCCGCTCGAACGCCTGGCCCTACGACGAGGACGGGACGTATCTCACCGGCCCGGTGATCGACTGACCTTCGGCTTATGATGCCGGTGGGGACCGGGGCTCCCACACCAAGAGGAAGGGGCGGACCGCTACCCGGACACGTCGAGGAGACAGCGATGTCACATGACGCGACCCCGAATCTGGATTTCGCGGGTACCACTCCGTACGAGGACTACGTCCAGGCGGACGTCCTGACCCACCTCCAGCACCCGCTCTCGGATGACCCGGGAGAGATGGTCTTCCTGGTCACCACCCAGGTCATGGAGCTGTGGTTCACCGTCATCGTCCACGAGTGGGAGACCGCGACCCGCGCCCTGCGCGAGGACCGGGTGCAGGTGGCGAGGGACGCGCTGAAGCGGTCGGTGCGTGAGCTGGAGGCGCTGAACGCCTCGTGGAGGCCGCTCGCCCAGCTGACGCCCGCACAGTTCAACTCCTACCGCAGCGCCCTCGGCGAGGGCTCCGGCTTCCAGTCGGCGATGTACCGGCGGATGGAGTTCCTGCTCGGCGACAAGGCGGCGTCGATGCTGGTGCCGCACCGCGGCGCGCCGCGTGTGTACGCCGAGCTGGAGAAGGCGCTGCACGAGCCGAGCCTGTACGACGAGGTGCTGCGGCTGCTGGCCCGGCGCGGGCTGCCGGTCCCGGAGGCGGTGCTGGAGCGCGACCTGTCGCAGAAGTACGAGCCGTCCCCCGAGATCGAGAAGGTCTGGGCGACGGTCTACGGCGGACAGGACATCGGCGAGCCCGACTCCGAACTGGTGCTGCTCGGCGAGGCGTTGACGGACGTCGGCGAGCTCGTGTGGCGCTGGCGCAACGACCATCTGGTGGCGACGCGCCGCGCGATGGGCTCCAAGACGGGCACCGGTGGTTCCGCCGGTGTGGCCTGGCTGGAGAAGCGGGCCCGCAAGAACGTTTTCCCCGAGCTGTGGACGGCGCGCAGCCATGTCTGAGTCCCTGGCCCACGAGGCCGCGGCGCTCGACGCCGCAGACGAACTGGCCGGTCTGCGCAAGCTGTTCGCGCTGGACGACGGCGTCTATCTGGACGGCAACTCGCTGGGCGCGCTGCCGGCCCATGTGCCGGCGCGCGTCGCCGATGTCGTGCAGCGGCAGTGGGGCGAACTGCGCATCCGCTCCTGGGGCGAGAGCGGCTGGTGGACCGCGCCGGAACGTATCGGCGACCGCATAGCACCGCTCGTCGGGGCCGCGCCGGGGCAGATCGTGGTCGGCGACTCCACCAGCGTCAACGTGTTCAAGGCGGTGGTGGGCGCGGTCCGGCTGTGCGACGACCCCGCCCGTACGGACATCGTCGTCGACGCCACGACCTTCCCCACCGACGGCTACATCGCGGAGTCGGCGGCCCGGATGACCGGCCGGCGGCTGGTGCCCGTCGCCCCGGCGGACCTGCCGTCGGCGCTCGGGCCCACCACGGCCGCCGTCCTGGTCAATCACGTCGACTACCGCACCGGCCGCCTCCACGACCTGCCCGCGCTGACCGCGGCGGTGCACGAGGCGGGCGCGCTGGTGGTCTGGGACCTGTGCCACAGCGCGGGCGCTCTGCCCGTCGGGCTCGACGCGAACGGCGTGGACCTGGCGGTCGGCTGCACCTACAAGTACCTCAACGGCGGGCCGGGTTCACCCGCGTACCTCTATGTCGCCGAGCGTCATCAGCCGGCCTTCGACTCGCCCCTGCCGGGCTGGACCTCGCACGCGGACCCGTTCGCGATGACCCGCGAGTTCACGGCGGCGGACGGCGCGCTGCGCGGCCGGGTCGGGACGCCCGACATCCTGTCCATGCTGGCGCTGGAGGCGGCGCTGGAGGTCTGGGACGGGGTCGGGATCGAGGCCGTACGGGCCAAGAGCCTGGCGCTCACGGACTTCTTCCTGAAGTGCGTCGCCGCCTACGTCCCCGAGGGCAGGGTCACCTCGCTGACTCCGGAGGACCACGCGGCGCGGGGCAGTCAGGTCGCGCTGCGGTGCGAGGAGGCGCCGGCCGTGATGGAGAAGCTGATCGCCCGCGGAGTGGTGGGTGACCTGCGCAGGCCGGACGTGCTGCGGTTCGGGTTCACGCCGCTGTACGTCGGGTTCGGGGACGCGGAGAGGGCGGCGGCGACGCTGGCGGAGATCCTCGCGGCCTGAGGCTTCTTGGGGCCGGGCGACAGGTCCGGCGACCGGCCGCGTGATCAACGCGGCCGGTCGCCGCTCCTTCGCGGGCCCCACGTCCCGGACGCCGGCGGGCTTCGGCGCCGACCCGCGCCTCGATATCCGGCGGGGCCGGCCGTGCTGGTACCGTCCCCGCTGGTCAGGTCAATTCCGTGACTGCATCGGAAGGTTGGCACCGCATGCCCGACCCTGTCGCCCGTGACGCCGCAGAGGAAGCGTCGGCGTTCTCGCATCCCGCCGTCGATCCCGACGCCTCCGTCCCGTACGGCGACCATCCCGACCAGGTCGTCGACTTCTACGCGCCCCGCGGCGGGCAGGCCGCGGTGCCGCTCGTCGTCGTGCTGCACGGGGGCGCCTGGCGGGGAGCGTACGACCGCCGGCATGTCACGCCGTTCGCGGACTTCCTGGCCCGCCGCGGCCTCGCCGTCGCCAACGTCGAGTACCGCCGCGGGCGGGAGATCCCGCAGCAGGGCGGGAGCAGTCCGGTGGCCGGTCGCTGGCCGGAGACCTTCGACGATGTGGCGGCCGTGCTGGACGCGCTGCCGGACCTCGCGCGCAAGGCGCTGCCGGAGGCGGACGTCCGGCGCACGGTGCTGACCGGGCACTCCGCCGGCGGGCACCTGGCGCTCTGGGCCGCGGCCCGCCATGTGCTGCCCGAGGGGTCGCCGTGGCGGCTGCCCGGCCCGCCCGCGCTGCGCGGTGTGGTCGCCCTCGCGCCGATCGCGGACTTCGCGCGGGCGGTGGAGCTCGATGTGTGCGGCGGTGCGGTGCACCAACTCCTCGGCGGGGAGGGCGAGTTCGAGGAGCGCAGGCCGCACGTCGATCCCGCGCTGCTGCTGCCCACGGGGATCGCCACCGCCGTCGTACAGGGGCGGACCGACACCACCGTGCCGTATTCCGTCGTCGAGTCGTACGTGGACGCCGCGGCGAAGGCCGGGGAGACCGTGGGGCTGACGCTCCTGGAGGAGGTCGGGCACTTCCCGCTCATCGACCCGGCGGCCGATGCCTGCGCCGTCGTCGCGGAGGAGATCGCCCAGCTCGCCTGGTGACCGGCCTGCGCCCGGAAGCAGTGAGAAGACGCCGGAGGCTTGCGGACAGAACCTGACCGCAAGCCTTTCTACGTTCTTCCCATGACGAATCTCGTGACCGGAGCCACCGGAACCGTTGGCCGCCAGGTCGTCGCGGAGCTCCTCCGCCGTGGCCTCCCCGTCCGCGCCCTGACCCGCGACCCCGCCACGGCGGACTTCCCCGCCGGGGTGGAGGTCGTCCGCGGCGATCTCACCGAACCCGAGTCCCTCGCCGCCGCCCTGGAGGGCGTGACCGGGCTGCATCTGATCACTTTCGGCGGCCCGTACTTCACCCCGCTGGAGAGCGGTCCGCGCATCCTGGAGCTGGCCCGCGAGGCCGGCGTACGCCGGATCACCGTGCTGCACGGCGGCGGCCCGACCCCGCTGGAGGACGCGGTGCGCGGCTCGGGCGGGACCTTCGCGTGGACCGTCGTGATGCCGGTCGAGTTCATGGCGAACGCGCTGGAGTGGGCGGACGGCATCCGCACCGACGACCGGGTGCGCGAACCGTTCACCGGCCGACTCAGCGCGATGGTGCACGAGGCCGACATCGGCGCGGTCGTCGCGGTCACGCTGACCGAGGACGGCCACGCAGGGCAGGAGTACGTCGTCACCGGCCCCGAGGCGCTGACCCTCAGGGACAAGACGGAAGCGCTGGCGGCGGCCCGCGGCCGGGAGATCCGGCTGGAGGAGCTGACCGAGGAGGAGGCCGTCGCTCAGTGGCGTGAGGGCGGTATGCCCCAGGACGTGATCGACTTCCTGCTGGAGGTCTACGGCAACACCCCGCTCGCCGGCAGGACCGTCTCCGGCACGGTCGAGAAGGTCACCGGCCGGCCCGCCCGGACCTTCACGGAGTGGGCCGAGGAGCACGCGGACGCCTTCCGCGCGTAACGGACGTACGCCCTGCGAGGCCTCATGTCGTACTCAGGACGGACGCGGCAGGATCCATATCGCTGGTGACGACCGCGTCCGCCCGTCCCCGTACCTTGGCTGCTGTGACCGATTCGCAGAACCCGCAGCGCACACCGCGCACCGCCGCCGATTCCGACAGCCGCAGTCCCGAGTTCCGCCTCGCCATGGACGCGTTCACGGGGCTGCGCACCGATCTCCTCGACGACGTACTCGCCTACCGGCCGCTGCCGCCCCGGGCGGGCGGGGGCCTCGTCGGACGCCTGCTGCCGCGGCGGATACGGGACCGTGCGGGCTGGTTCCCGCACGCCGTGATCGTCGGTGCGGCGCTGTTCGTGGTGATGGTCGGATACCTCGTGGCCGACAGCAACGGCAATCAGGCGTACTTCGCGATCAGCGGGTTCGTGCCGGCCGTCGCGGTGCTGCTCACCCTGGTGCGCCCGGTCGCCGCGTTCTGGCTCTCGCTGCTGTCGACCCCCGTGGTCACCGTGGTGGGCTCGTACGGCGACGGCTGGCCGTGGGGACCGAGCTCGTTCATCGCGCATCTCGTCGTGATGACGGTGGTCGCGGCCCGGACCCGGCCGCGCACCGCGGGCTGGATGTGGGCGGTGACGGCCGGCTACGCGCTGTTCGCCGAGATCTTCCTGGGCACCAATGCGGGTACGGACACCCCGCAGATGCTCTTCTTCTCGGCCCTCGCCCTGCTGGTCGTGACCGTGCTGCACGTCCGCCGCGAGGCACGCGAGGAGGTCGCGGTCCAGCAGAGTGTCACCGCCGTCGAGCGGGACAAGCGCACGCTGCTGGAGGAGCGCACCACCATCGCCCGGGAGCTGCACGACGTCGTCGCCCACCACATGTCGGTCGTGGCGATCCAGGCGGAGGCCGCGCCGTACCGGGTGGAGAACCCGCCGCCCGAGCTGGAGAAGGCGTTCGCGACCATCCGGGAGAACGCGGTGGCGGCGCTGACCGAGCTGCGCCGGATCCTCGGTGTCGTCCGGGCCGAGGACTACGAGGCGCCCGACGCCCCGCAGCCCGTCCTCGGCGATCTGGACAACCTGCTCCGCAACGTCCGCGAGGCGGGCCTGGAGGCGGACAAGACGATCACGGGCGCGGTGCGGCCGCTGCCGCAGGGCGTCGAGCTCTCCGCGTACCGGATCATCCAGGAGGCGCTCAGCAACGCGCTGCGCCACGCACCGGGCGCCTCGGCGAAGGTGGAGGTCTCTTACGTCCTCGGCGGGATCGGCCTGCGGATCGTGAACACTCCGCCGCAGGGCCTGGTCAAGCCCTCGCCGGGCGCGGGCCACGGGATCACGGGCATGCGCGAGCGTGTGACCATGCTGAGCGGCGAGATGACCGCCGAGCCCACCGAGGACGGCGGCTACGAGGTCACCGCGTTCATCCCCGTCGCGAGCCCTGTGCCCGCACAGGCCACCGAGGAGCAGTCATGACCATCCGGGTCCTTGTCGTCGACGACCAGGTGATGGTCCGTGAAGGCTTCTCCGTCCTGCTGAACGCGATGCCCGACATCGAGGTGATCGGCGAGGCGGTGAACGGCCGCGAGGCGGTCTCCAAGGTCGCCGAGCTGGCACCGGACGTGGTCCTGATGGACATCCGTATGCCGGAGCTGAACGGCATCGAGGCCACCCGGGAGATCGTCGCCTCGCACGCCGAGTCGAAGGTGCTCGTGCTGACCACCTTCGATCTGGACGAGTACGTCTACCAGGCGCTGCGCGCCGGGGCGTCGGGCTTTCTGCTCAAGGACGCGTCCGCGCGTCAACTGGCCGACGGGGTACGGGTCGTGGCGGCCGGCGAGGCCCTTCTCGCGCCGACCGTGACGCGCCGGCTGATCACGGAGTTCTCCAAGATCAGCCAGGCCCCGAAGCCGCCCGCCCTGTCCCAGGTCGGTGAGCTCACCGAGCGCGAGACCGAGGTGCTGGTGCTCATCGCGCAGGGACTGTCGAACGCGGAGATCGCCTCCCACCTGGTGGTCGCCGAGTCCACGATCAAGACGCATGTGAGCCGGGTCCTGGTGAAGCTCGGGCTGCGGGACCGCACCCAGGCGGCGGTGTTCGCGTACGAGGCGAGGCTGGTCACCCCCTCGTAGCCGGGCCGGGAGGCTGGTCACCGCCTCGTGGCCGGGCTAGCGTCCGGGGATGGACGCTGCCGTGGAAGCTGGTTTCGCCCCCGGGTCGCCGGACTTCGTCGCCGACCCGTACCCCGTCTTCGACCGGCTGCGGGACGCCGGGCGGGTGCACTGGTTCGAGCCGACCCGGCAGTGGCTGGTGCCGCACCACGCGGATGTGTCGGCGCTGCTGCGGGACCGGCGGCTGGGGCGTACGTATCTGCACCGGTTCACGCACGAGGAGTTCGGGCGGACGCCGCCCCCGGCGTCCCACGAGCCGTTCACCACCCTCAACGACAACGGCCTGCTCGACCTGGAGGCGCCGGACCACACGCGGATCCGGCGGCTGGTGACCAAGGCGTTCACCCCGCGGACGGTGGCGGCGCTGGAGCCGACGGTCAGGAGGCTTGCGGCGGAGCTGGTCGCGGATCTGAGGAAGGCGGGCGGCGGTGATCTGCTGGCCGAGGTCGCCGAACCGCTGCCGGTGGCGGTGATCGCGGAGATGCTGGGCATCCCGGAGTCGGACCGCGGGCAGCTGAGGCCCTGGTCGGCGGACATCTGCGGGATGTACGAGCTGAACCCCACGCAGGAGGCGGCGGCGCGGGCGGTACGGGCGTCGCGCGAGTTCTCCGGGTATCTGCGGGAACTGATCGCGCAGCGCCGGAAGGCGCCGGGGGAGGACCTGATCTCGGCGCTGATCGCCGCGTACGACGAGGGCGACCGGCTGAACGAGCAGGAGATGGTCTCCACCTGCGTGCTGCTGCTGAACGCGGGGCACGAGGCGACGGTCAACACCACGGCGAACGGCTGGTGGACGCTGCTGCGCCACCCCGAGCAGCTGGCCGCCCTGCGGGCGGACCACGGACTGTTGTCCACAGCTGTGGAGGAGCTGATGCGGTACGACACCCCGCTCCAGCTCTTCGAGCGCTGGGTGCTCGACGACATCGAGATCGACGGCACGTTGATCCCGCGGGGCGCGGAACTGGCCCTGCTCTTCGGCTCGGCCAACCGCGACCCGGCCCGCTTCACGGACCCCGGCACCCTCGACCTCGCCCGTGAGGACAATCCGCACGTCAGCTTCGGGGCGGGCATCCACTACTGCCTGGGCGCGCCGCTGGCCCGCATCGAGCTGATGGCGTCGTTCGGGGAACTGCTGCGGGAGGCACCGGCCATGCGGCTGGCGGCGGAGCCGCAGTGGCAGGGCGGCTTTGTGATCAGAGGGCTGCGGGAACTGCGGGTCGAGCTCTGACGCCGAGCCGGCCCGCGCCCCCGGCCGACTCTGATACCGGCCCGCGCCCCGGCTCTGACGCCATGCCCGGCCCGCGCCCCGGCTACGTCAGGATGTCGCGCCGCCGCAGCCCCGCCAGACCCGCCGCCGTGAACACCGCCGCGAGCGCCACCAGCACCGCCACCGGCCCCCACACCATGTCGTCGCCCGGCAGCTTCGGCAGATGCTCGAACGGTGACACCTTCAGCGCCGCGTCGGGAAGATTCAGGGCCGCGCCCACCCAGCCCAGCGCCAGCGACAGGCCCGCGTAGGCCCAGGCCAGCCCCGCGGCCCGCGGGACGATCCCGTAGACCGCGACCGCCACCGCGCCCAGCAGCCACACCGCGGCCACCTGCACCAGGCTCGCGCCCAGCACCGGACCGGCGTTCCCGCCGTGGCCCAGCGCGAGACCGAGGCCGCCGAGCAGCATGATCAGCGCGGCGCCGCCGAAGGCGACGAGGAGGTGGCCGGCCGCCCATCGCACCCGGCCGACCGCCGCCGCCAGGACCGGTTCCGCACGCTGTGAGGTCTCCTCGCCGTGCAGCCGGAGCACCGACTGCACGATGTACATCGCGGCGACCATGCCGAGCATCCCCACCATCGCGGCGAGGAAGGCGTCCGTGATGCCGGACTGACCGCCCATCCGCTCCAGCATCTGTCGGGTCCGCTCGTTGTCGCCGACCAGATCGGCGGCCCCTTCCGCCATCCCGCCGAACATCAGCCCGGCGAGCAGGAACCCGGCGCCCCAGCCCGCGAGGCTGCCGCGCTGGAGGCGCCAGGCGAGGCCGGACGCGGTCGCGAGGCGGCCCTCGGCAGGCCCGGGCCGGGCCGCCAGGAAGCTCATGCCGATGTCGCGCCGCCCGGCGAGGCCGTAGGCGACGGCGCCCTGGATCACGACGGCCGCGGCGAACAGGAGCAGCACCCACCAGCGTTCGGCCGCGAAGGGCCGCAGGTTCTCCGCCCAGCCGATGGGCGAGAGCCAGGTCAGCACGTGCGAGCCGTCGTCGCTCGCCGCGTCGCCCGCGGCCCGCAGCGCGAAGGCCAGTCCGAGCGCCGCGGCCGTCAGGCCCTTGGCGAGCCGCGCGGTCTCGGTGAACTGCGCGACCATCGCGGCCGTCGTGGCGAAGACCATGCCCACGGCGCCGATGCCGAGGCCGAGCGCGAGCGCCCCGGCCGCGCCCTCGCCGGCCAGCCCCGCCGTCACCAGCAGGGCGAGTGCGGTGTTGGCGACGAGGGCCACGAGCAGCGCCGAGGTGAGCGGCGCGCGGCGGCCCACCATGGCGGCGGACAGCATCTCCTGGCGGCCGGTCTCCTCCTCCTCGCGGGTGTGCCTGACCACGACGAGCAGGCTCATGACCGCGGCGAAGGCGGCCATGAAGACGGTGTACCGCCAGGCCACGATCCCGCCGAGGGAGTCGTCGAAGACCGGCCCGTAGAGGGAGCGCAGGGAGCTGTTGGCGACCATCGAGTCGACCACGCCCGCCCGCTGGGCGGGGGTCTCGTAGACCTTGCCGAGCGTGTTGCCCGCGCTTGCGGTCGTCCCGCCGATCGCCAGGACCCACAGCGGCACCATCACGCGGTCGCGGCGCAGACCGAGCCGCAGGAGCGTGCCCGTCCCCGCGAGGGGCCGCGACCCGCCCCCGCGCGCCGGGGTGAATCCGGTGTCGGCCACCGCGGTCATCGCGACATCGCCTCCCCCGGCGCGTAGTGGCGGAGGAAGAGCTCTTCCAGGGTGGGCGGGGTGCTGGTCAGCGACCTGACGCCGGTCCGGCTCAGCGAGCGCAGTACGGCGTCGAGCCGGTCGGTGTCCACCTGGAGCTTCACGCGCGTCCCCTGGACGTCCAGGTCGTGCACGCCGGGGAGGTGGGCGAGCCCGTTCGGCGGCCCGGCGAGTTCGGCGGTGACGCTCGTCCGGGTGAGGTGGCGCAGTTCGGCGAGCGACCCCGTCTCCACGGTGCGCCCGCTGCGGATGATGCTGACCCGGTCGCAGAGGCTCTCGACCTCGCTGAGGATGTGCGAGGAGAGCAGGACGGTACGGCCGCGGCGGCGCTCCTCCTCGACGCAGGTCTGGAAGACCTCCTCCATCAGCGGGTCGAGTCCGGAGGTGGGCTCGTCGAGGATCAGCAGGTCCACGTCGGAGGCGAAGGCGGCGACCAGGGCGACCTTCTGGCGGTTCCCCTTGGAGTAGGTGCGCCCCTTCTTGGTGGGGTCGAGTTCGAACCGTTCGAGCAGGTCGGCCCGGCGTGCCCGGTCGAGGCCCCCGCGCAGCCGGCCGTAGAGGTCGATGACCTCGCCGCCGGAGAGGTTGCGCCACAGGGTGACGTCTCCGGGCACGTACGCGATACGGCGGTGCAGTTCGACCGCGTCGCGCCAGGGGTCTCTGCCGAGGAGCTGGGCGGCGCCGGAGTCGGCGCGCAGCAGTCCCAGCAGGACCCGGATGGTCGTGGACTTGCCCGCGCCGTTGGGGCCGAGGAAGCCGTGGACCTCACCGGTCTCGACCGCGAGGTCGAGGCCGTCCAGCGCGTGTGTCCGCCCGAACGACTTGTGGAGTCCGGAGACGGTGATGGCCTTCGTCATGCTTCGGAACGTACGCTGCTTTCACAAATTTGTGAAGTTAAGGAAGCGTATAAACTCGGGTGGGCAGGCCGGACGAGGGGAGACGATGAGGTCATGAGCGGCGACAACAGCGCGAACGAGCGGGCCGGTGACGAGGCGGTCTCGCGCTTCGTGGAGCGGTTCGCGGCCGAACTGACCGAGGCCGGCATGCAGCGGATGGCCGCGCGGGTCTTCGCCGCGCTGCTGTCCTCGGAGAAGGGCAGCATGACCTCCGCCGAGCTGGGGGAGCAGCTGCGGATCAGCCCGGCGGCCGTGTCGGGGGCCGTGCGCTACCTCAGCCAGGTCGACATGGTCAGCCGCGAGCGCGACCCCGGCTCACGCCGGGACCGTTACGTCCTGCACAACGAGCTCTGGTACGAGACCTTCACCCGTCGCGACCAGCTGCTGACCCGGTGGGAGAAGGCACTGCGCGACGGCGCGGCGACGCTGGGCCCGGACACGGCGGCGGGGGCGCGGGTCACGCAGACAGCCGAGTTCTTCGGCTTTCTCCAGCATGAGCTCGAGGGGATGATGGACCGCTGGCGCGTCTACCGCGAGGAGCGCGGCATCCCGGCGCCCTGACATGCGCTCGCGGCAATCGCGCCCGGCCCGGTGGCCACAGAGACCTGGGTGAGGCCGCCCGTCAGGAACCCTCGCCCGCGAACGCGCCGCCGGCGCCGAAGGCAAGCGCCGCGAACCGTTCGCCCATGCGGCGGTGGGTGGCGGCGTCCGGGTGGAGCTCGTCCGGCAGCGGCAGTTCGGCGGAGTCCTCCTCGCCGTAGAGCTCGCGCCCGTCGAGATGGTGCAGGTTCGGGTCGTCGACCGCCCGCTGCTTCACGATGCGGGCCAACTCGTCCCGGATGACGCCCAGCGTCAGCTTTCCGTCGGCCCGTTCGTCGGGGTCGCCCGCGGCCCGGAAGCGGAGCTGCCCTTCGCCGACGCCGCTGAAGTCCGGGACGCTCGGGCCGGGTGTGTCCTCGTGGATCGGGCACAGGACCGGCGAGACGACCAGCAGCGGAGTGGTGGGGTGGCCCTCGCGGATCGTGTCGAGGAAGCCGTGCACCGCGGGACCGAAGGCGCGCAGCCGCATCAGGTCGGTGTTGACGAGATTGATGCCGATCTTGACGCTGATCAGGTCCGCGGGGGTGTCCCGCAGGGCGCGCGCCGTGAACGGGTCGAGCAGGGCGCTGCCGCTGAAGCCCAGGTTCGTCAGCTCCACGCCGCCGAGGGAGCTCGCGAGCGCGGGCCAGGTGGTGGTGGGGCTTGCGGCGTTCGAGCCGTGACTGATCGAACTGCCGTGGTGCAGCCACGTCCTGCGGCCGGTGTCCGGCACGGCCTCGACGGGCGCGTCGGTGCGCAGGGCGACCAGTTCGGTGATCTCGTTGTGCGGCAGCCAGATCTCGACGACCTTGTCGCGGCCCGGGAGTCCGGAGAACCGCACGGTGCCGACCGGGCCGGGCAGCGTCTCCGCGGAGCCGGTGGTCATGTCGATCATCAGGACGTTGCCGCCGGGCACACCGGCCTGCCGGGTCAGCGCGCCGTCGACGAGCAGGTCGTACACGCCGTCGGGCCGGGGCGGGGCGCCCCGGTAGGCGTTCTTGGTGCGCAGCGTGTCGAGCTCGACGACGCCGGCCCGGGTGCGGAAGGTCAGCCGTACGCCCGAGGGCTGGGCCTCCGCCATGGCCAGCTGACCGTCGGTGTTCTGTGCGCGGGCCCGGGCGGGCAGCCGGTGCGGCAGCCACCCCTGCTCGGTGCGCTCCAGCTCCAGCGCGCCGCGCAGGAGGTCGGCGGTGACGGGGGTGGTGGTCCAGTCCGTCGCCGGGTCCGCCGTGGGGGTGTGGGGGGTGTCGTCGCGCTGGTCGTCCATGGGCAGCATTCTGCTGGCGGATACGTGGTGGGCCCAATGATTATCGGCCCCGTGGCCCAGCACGCGGGTGCCGGCACTGCTGGGCGGCCGTGCTCGACGGCGGCCTCAGCCCCCCGACGTCGTCGCCGCCGACGGCAGCGTCAGCCCCCACGCCCCCGGCCGCAGGGTCCAGGTCCGCGTCCGCACCGGGCCCGTGATCAGTGTGTCAGCCCGGTACCGGAAGTCCGGGCCCGAGACCGTCACCGTCAGCGCCTTCGCGATCAGCGGGTCCCCGGAGGCCGATGCGCGGACCGTGACCTCCGCCCGCCCGCCGCCCGTGCGCACCGTCACGGCCTCCACCAGGTGGTCCAGGTCCGACAGCAGGACGCCGTCTGCCTCCACCCGCAGCCGGTGGGTGCGGACCACCGTCGGCGGCACGGGTCTGACCAGGGTGCGCACCAGCGAGCGGCAGGCGTTCCACACCGAGGCGCCGTTCGCCCCCGACCCGGGTCCCGCGACGGCCGGGATGGACAGGTCCCCCAGCACCACCCCGTCGCTCTCGTCCACCAGCAGATCCAGCCGCCGTACGACGCCGTCCAGCACCGCCCGGGCCGCGGCCACCGCACTGCGGGGCACGCCCAGCGAATGCGCGAGATCCACCGATGGGCCGACCGGCACCATCGACAGGGCGCCGTCGCCGAGCCACCGGTCCCGGTGCAGCAGCGACACCGCGCGCAGCAGCGTCCGGTCGTCACCGATCACCACGGGGCGCCGCGAGCCCCTGCGGGCCAGCGCCCGCGCGAATTCCTCGGGTCCCTCCGGAAGGCAGATTTTCGCCTCAGAGCCACCGCACAGCACATCTTTCGCGATCCGCACGGACTCGCCGTCACTTCGGCGGGCGACCGGGTCGATGACCACCAGCAGCTGGTCGTGAGCCGACACCTCGGTCCTTCCTCGGGTAGCATCTTTGTGCAAGAGCCCCTTGCGCTATTGCGCCAGGGGCTTCGTCTATTCCGGGGCAACAGGTCCGCAGACTCAGGCACGGCACACGCCCCCTGACCTTGGACATGCCCCGCCCGGAAGGGGTGTACGCCTGTGCCCGCACTTGTGCTGCTCGGTGCTCAGTGGGGTGACGAGGGCAAGGGAAAGGCCACCGACCTGCTCGGTGGATCCGTGGACTATGTGGTGCGTTACCAGGGCGGCAACAATGCCGGCCACACGGTCGTGGTCGGCGACCAGAAGTATGCGCTCCATCTCCTCCCTTCCGGAATCCTCTCGCCGGGGTGTACCCCGGTCATCGGCAACGGGGTCGTCGTCGACCCGGCTGTCCTGCTCTCCGAGCTGAGCGGGCTGAACGACCGTGGCGTCGACACGTCCAAGCTGCTGATCAGCGGCAACGCTCATTTGATCACCCCGTACAACGTCACTCTCGACAAGGTGACGGAACGGTTCCTCGGTAAGCGGAAGATCGGCACCACCGGCCGGGGAATCGGCCCGACGTACGCCGACAAGATCAACCGCGTCGGCATCCGCGTCCAGGACCTCTACGACGAGTCGATCCTCCAGCAGAAGGTCGAGGCCGCGCTGGAGTCCAAGAACCAGCTGCTGGCCAAGGTCTACAACCGCCGGGCGATCGAGGCGGAGAAGATCGTCGAGGAGATGCTCCAGTACGCGGAGAAGCTCCGGCCGTACGTCGCCGACACGACGCTGCTGCTGAACAACGCGATCGACGAGGGCAAGGTCGTCCTCTTCGAGGGCGGCCAGGGCACGCTGCTGGACGTGGACCACGGCACGTATCCCTTCGTCACCTCCTCGAACCCCACGGCCGGCGGCGCGTGCACGGGTGCGGGTGTCGGCCCGACGAAGATCAGCCGGGTGATCGGCATCCTCAAGGCGTACACGACGCGGGTGGGCGCGGGCCCCTTCCCGACGGAGCTGTTCGACGAGGACGGCGAGGCGCTGCGCCGCATCGGCGGCGAGCGGGGTGTGACCACCGGCCGTGACCGCCGCTGCGGCTGGTTCGACGCCGTGATCGCGCGCTACGCGACGCGCGTGAACGGTCTGACGGACTTCTTCCTGACGAAGCTGGACGTGCTGACGGGCTGGGAGCAGATCCCGGTCTGCGTGGCGTACGAGATCGACGGCAAGCGCGTCGAGGAGCTGCCGTACTCGCAGACGGACTTCCACCACGCGAAGCCCATCTACGAGTACCTGCCGGGCTGGTCGGAGGACATCACGAAGGCGAAGACCTTCGCCGACCTCCCGAAGAACGCGCAGGACTACGTGAAGGCGCTGGAGTCGATGTCGGGCGCGCCGATCTCGGCGATCGGCGTGGGCCCGGGCCGCACGGAGACGATCGAGATCAACTCGTTCCTGTCGTAGCACCGGCTGTACACGAGGACGCCCCCCGGGACCGCGGTCCCGGGGGGCGTCCTCGTCCGTAACAACCCTTGGTCTAGACCTTGACAGGTCCAGACCAATGCCCTTCCGTGTGGGTGACCCCCACGGAAGGACGGAACTCATGCTGAGACGCGTCACCACCCTGCTCGCGGCATTCGCCATGGCCATCGGGCTCGCCGTCTTCATCCCCAGCACCGCGTCCGCGGCGGCCTGCGCTGCCGCGTGGAACTCCTCGTCCGTCTACACGGGCGGCATGTCCGCCTCGTACAACGGCCGCAACTACCAGGCCAAGTGGTGGACCCAGAACGAGCGTCCGGGCTCCGCGGACGTCTGGGCGGACCAGGGCACCTGTACGGGCGGAGGCGGCGGGAACCCGCAGCCGTCGGGCTTCGTGGTCAGCGAGGCGCAGTTCAACCAGATGTTCCCGGGCCGGAATTCCTTCTACAGCTACAGCGGTCTGACCGCCGCGCTCAGTGCGTACCCGGCGTTCGCGAAGACCGGAAGCGACACGGTGAAGAAGCAGGAAGCCGCCGCCTTCCTCGCCAACGTCAGCCACGAGACCGGCGGACTGGTCCACATCGTGGAGCAGAACACCGCCAACTACCCGCACTACTGCGACCGCAGCCAGCCCTACGGCTGCCCGGCCGGCCAGGCCGCCTACTACGGCCGCGGACCGATCCAGCTCAGCTGGAACTTCAACTACAAGGCGGCCGGTGACGCGCTGGGCATCAACCTGCTCGCCGATCCCTGGCGCGTGGAGCGCGAGTCGGCCGTCGCCTGGAAGACCGGCCTCTGGTACTGGAACACCCAGAACGGCCCCGGCACGATGACCCCGCACAACGCCATGGTCAACAGCCGGGGCTTCGGTGAGACGATCCGCAGCATCAACGGATCGCTGGAGTGCAACGGAGGCAACCCCGGCCAGGTGCAGAGCCGGGTCACCAAGTACCAGCAGTTCACCCAGATCCTGGGCGTCACGCCCGGCGGCAACCTGTACTGCTGAGCCAGGCGCCGGGCACCCACGCCCACGTCCGGCACCGCCAAGGGCGGTCACCGACAGGTGACCGCCCTTGGTCCGTTCGCCGGCCCGGCTCGCACGCCCGGCCGTTGCCGCCCGCTATTGGCTGACGGCGCCGAACGTGTCGCCCGCGGCCGGCGCCTTCACCGGCAGGAACGCGGCGAGGTACGGCTTCACCGAGGTCGAGATCAAGAAGACCGAGGGCGCGGCCGGGCAGTATACGAACGTCGAGGTCGTCTACAGGCGGAAGAAGTAGGTCCGATGTCCGATGTGGAAGAGACCGTGGAGACCCTCCGGAAGATGAGAGCGGAGGGCGCCGGCTTCCTCGTGATGATCGAGGCGCTGAGGCGTGACGAGTCCTTCAGGCTGACGCCGGTGCGCCTGATGTGGGTCTTCCAGGAAGCGGTGGGGCTCCCCTGGCCGCAGTTCCGGGACGGCCTGCTGGAGTACCTCGACGACGACCTGCGGCCTCTCGTGCCGGAGGAGGAGTTCGAGAGGAAGGCCGAGGAACTGCTCGGCCGTCACGTGACGCGCGAGGGGTAGCGGCGAAGGAAAAGGGACCGGTGCGGTCCGGGCGCAAGGCCCGGTCCGCACCGGTCTTCTTCTACTCGGTCCAGCGGACGAACTGCGACCAGGCGTCAGGTGCGACGGTGAAGGCGGGGCCTTCGGGGTTCTTGGAGTCGCGGACGTGGACGGCGTCGGGGCAGGTGGCGACCTCGATGCAGTTGCCGCCGCTGTCGTCGCTGTACGACGACTTGCGCCAGTCGAAGGCGACCTCGATGCATTCGCCGCCGCTGTCGTCGCTGTAGCTGGACTTGAACCACCGCAGAACGCTGCTCATTGCTGGTCTCCCGCCAACCTCTCGATGAGGCCCAGCGATTCACGAGGACCCAGGGCCTGTGCTCGGATCCTCGCATACCGCTGGCTCAACGTACTCACCTTTGCCGGGTCCTTGATCAGCAGGCTCTCGCCTTGGAGTTCTAGGTAGACGAGGCGGTCGTGTTCCGGCGTCTCCACGAGCGTCATGCCGCCGCGGGCACCCGCATGTTCACCAGCGAACCCACAGTCCAGCGGCAGCACCTGCAACGTCACATTCCGCCGCCTCGCACACTCCGCCAGGTGCAGCAACTGCTCCCGCATCACCTCCGGGCTCCCGATCCCCCGCCGTAACACCGACTCCTCCACGATCAGTTCGATCAGTGCCACCGGCTCCCGGTCGAACAGCACCCTGCGGGCGAGCCTGGCCTCGACCAGTTCCTCGACGCGGGGCTCGGGCAGGGGTGGGTAGCCGCCGCCGATCAGCGCTCGTGCGTACGCCTCGGTCTGGAACAGGCCGTGGACCACCAGCGTCGCGTACAGCGACAGGCCCACCGCCTTCTGCTCCAGCAGGACGTAGTCCTTGAACTGCGCTGGGTACTTGTCCAGTCGTACGTACTCCCGTGCCTGCTCGAAGATCCCCGTCCCGCTGCCGAGCACCCGCTCCAGCTGCACCAGCATGTCGTCGCTCGCCGGCTGCGCGAAGGTCTCCATCGCGCTCACCGCAGCCCCCGAGTAGCCGAGTTCGCTTCCCAGTTGTTCCTGCGTCAGTCCTTGCCGGATACGCAGGTTCTTGGCGACGTTCGCCACCAAACGCGTCGCCGGACCCGCCGTTTCCTTGTTTTCCGCTCGCGCCATTTGCGATCACCACTTCGACTCGACCGGACTCAACCGGTCTCAACCGGAACTCGTCGAATTCAACCCGCCTCAAGGGGCGTTGATGCAGGTCAAGACGTGCGCAACGGCTCCTTCAGGCTCTGGAAAACGCTATCCGCGGTCACCGAGGATGTCGTCGTGGATACGCAAAGTCGCCAAGTAAACCTGGACTGGATTCCGGCTTCCGGATTCCAGCTCCGCAAAGCAGGTGTGCAATTCGACGCGGCCCGCGTCGACGACGAGGACGGCCGCCGGCTCGCCGATCTGCTGGAGGTGATGACGAACGGCGACCCCGGCCCCGTGGTCGCCGAGGCCTACGGACGGCGGTCCGTGTACTTCCTCGTACCGGTGGGCAGCATCGCGCACCGGCCGTGGCCGCGCGGTGTCACGCGACTCAACTCGGGTCCGGCGCACGTCAGTTTCATCCCCGTGCCCGCTCTACGAGGCCGCACCTGGCCGCTGTCCTGGCGGTTTCCGCCCACCGCGGCCGGGCGGTTCGTCCATCCCCTGTTGCTGTGGCACGCCGCGACGGTGGTGCTCAGCCGGTCTTCCGGTACGTGAGCGGCGCGCCGCCCGAGCCGACCAGTTCGCGGACGATCGTGCCGTTCGACAGCTCCAGCCGGCTCCACTGGCCCGGTGAGCACTTCGTCCGGTCGCCGAAGGTGACCTGGGTGGGGCCCAGTTCGAGCGGCGGGCCCGAGGCCTGGAGCGTGGCCGACCAGCGGCAGTCGTAGGTGGGGCCGATACCGGAGAGGGTCATGACCTGTTCGCCCGAG
Source organism: Streptomyces sp. CA-251247 (assembly GCF_050952975.1). Taxonomy (NCBI): domain Bacteria; kingdom Bacillati; phylum Actinomycetota; class Actinomycetes; order Kitasatosporales; family Streptomycetaceae; genus Streptomyces; species Streptomyces sp. CA-251247. The sequence continues at coordinate 4,395,246 of NZ_CP191861.1, forward strand.
GAGCCCTGGGTGATCGTCATGGTCCGGGTGTTGGTGCCGTCGGCGGTGTCGAACGAGGACGTCCAGGTGCCGACGTACTCGGCCGGGACACCGCCCTCGGCGGTGCTCGGGCTGTTCGACGGCGTGCTCGACGGACTGTCGGACTCGGACGGGGTGGCCGAGCCGGGGCTCTCCGGCCCCGAGGACGCCGGTCCCGGCTTGGGGTCCGCTGTCGTCTTCTTGTCCTTGTCGCCCATGAAGGCGTAGACGGACCCGCCGGCGCCGACCGCGACGATGAGCGCCACCACGATGAGGGCCGCTGTCCCGCGATTGCTCCTGGCCGGGGGCGCCGGCGGAGGCGTCAGCACGTACGGGGGCGGAGTCTGCTGGTACGGCGGCGTCTGGTGGTACGGCGGGGGCTGCTGGTAGTGCGCATACGGCGGTGTCTGCTGCGGCCCGGGGTGCTGCTGCGGGTAGCCGTACGGCAGCGGGGGCGGGGGAGTGGGCGGCGGGGTCGACGTGGGCGGCTTCGGAGCGGCCGTGACCGTCGGCGGGTGCTCGGGCGCCGCCTTCGCCGGGTCGGCGGGCTGCTCGACCTCCAGCAACTGGACCGCGTGACGGCCGAGCTGGGCGATCAGCGCACCCGGCAGCCAGGGTTCGTCGTCCTCGTCGGTGACCGTGCGCTCCAGGATCTCGTCGAGACACGGCCGCGCCTCGGGATCCTTGTTCAGGCAGGCCCGGACGAGTTCGTCGAGGTCCTCGGGAAGGCCTTCGAGCTCCGGTTCCTCCTGCGCGATACGGAACATCAGTGCGTGCACACCGCTGTCGGCCGAGCCGAAGGGGAGCCGGCCCGTCGCGGTGAAGGCGAGGACCGCGCCGAGGCAGAAGATGTCGCACGCCGCGGTGACCCGGTCGCCGCGTACCTGCTCGGGCGCCATGAAGCCGGGGGAGCCGACGAGCGCACCGGTCCGGGTGAGACCGCCGTCGGTGACCGTCTCCAGCGCCCGGGCTATCCCGAAGTCGATGACCCGGGGGCCGTCGATGGTGATCAGAATGTTGGACGGCTTCAGGTCGCGGTGGATGAGGTCCGCGCCGTGGATGCTGCGCAGGGCGTGCGCGAGACCGGACGCGAGGATGCGGACCGACCGTACGGGGAGCGGGCCGTGGCCGCCGGAGACGACCGAGTGCAGCGAGGGACCCGCGACATAGCCGGTGGCGACCCACGGCACGGGCGCCTCGGTGTCGGCGTCGAGCACGGGTGCCGTCCACTGCCCGCCGACCCGCAGGGCGGCCCGGACCTCCTGGCGGAAGCGTGCCCGGAACTCCTCCTGTTCGGCGAGTTCCTGGCGTACGAGCTTCACGGCGACCGTGCGGCCCCGGTCGTTGCGCGCGAGGTACACCTGGCCCATGCCGCCCGCTCCGAGCCGGGCGAGCAGCCTGTACTCACCGATGTGCTGCGGATCCCCTGGTGCCAGCTGGTCCATCGCCGCGCGCCTCCCCCGAAGTCTTCTGTTGGACGGACCGAGAATAGTGCGGTCCGTGCCACGGCAAGTAGGTCAGTATCCGACCTGCATGCCGCCTACGGTCGCTCTCGCGCAAGCGCACCCCGAGCGCCCCGGTGCACGACGTCCGGTGCACGCGACCCGTATGCGAGGAGACTGCCATGACCGTCAAGCCGGTTCCCGAGGGATACACCAGCGTCACGCCATGGATCATCGGCCAGGACACCGCGGGCGTCATCGACTTCCTCAAGGCGGCGTTCGGAGCGGTGGAGCTCGGCAGGATGACGGACGAGAACGGCCGCATCGGCCACGCCGAGGTGCGGATCGGGGACGCGGTGGTGATGCTCTTCGACGCCCCGGGGGCCGACTGGCCGCCGACGCCCGCCTTCCTGCGGCTGTACGTCGAGGACGCGGCGGCCGTGCACCGCAGGGCGGTCGAGGCCGGCGGACAGTCGGTGACCGAGGTGACGCACCTCTTCTTCGGCGACCGGGTGGGCCGGGTGCGCGACCCCTTCGGCAACCTCTACTGGATCCAGACGCACATCGAGGACGTGAGCGAGGAGGAGATGGAGCGCCGCCTCGGCGACCCCGTCTTCACCGAGGCGATGGACTACGTCACGAGCGCGGACTTCTTTCCCGGGACCCGCTGATGCCCTCCAGCGCCGTGGACAGCTCCTCCAGGACTCTCGCCGTCTCGGCGAACCGCTCGGGACCCAGTGCCTCGGCGAGAGCGCCGGCCAGCTCGGCATGGCCCGGGTCGATCCGGGTGATCGCCGAGCGGCCCTCGTCGGTCGGACGCAGCAGTTTGGCCCGGCGGTGCGCGGGGTTGGGCTCGTAGACCGCGAGGCCCCGCTCGACCAGGAGGTCGGCGATCCGCTGCACGCTCTGGCGCGTGATGCCCATGTCCCGGGCGATCCCGGCGACCGGCTGCGGCACCCGCACCACCGCTCCGAGGACCTGCCACCAGGAGGCGGTCAGTCCGACGTCCTTCGCCAACTCGTCGGAGACCGTGAGGAACTGGCCGTTCAGCCGGAAGACGCCCAGCGCGGTACGGGTGAGCAGATCCTGTTCTTCGCGGCTCACGATTCGAGGACCGCGAAGGCGGAGGCGTCCGAGTCGTGGAACAGCCGGTACCAGGCGTCCAGCTTCTCGCCCTCGTACACACCGAGCTTGGCGAAGACCTCGCGGGCGAGGGCGACGGGCTCGGTCGGGCCCGCGGTGATCAGGTCGCCGTCGGTGACGGCATCGGTCTCCCGGTAGCGCTCGCCGCCCTGGTAGCCGGTGGCGGCGAGGTAGAACGAGACGGCGCTGGTGTGGTCGCGGTCGTCCAGCAGACCCTCGCGCGCCAGTCCGGCGGTGGCGCCGCAGATGGCGGCGACCGGGACGCCCGCGTCGAGGAAGGTGCGCGCCGTGGCGGCGAAGGGGGCGAGGTCGTCGCCGGCGTCCCAGAGGTGGGCGCCGGTGAGGATCAGCAGCGCGCTGTCCGCGGGGTCCAGGTCCGCGAGTGCGAGGTCGGGCTGGATACGGACGCCGCCCATGGTGGTGACGGGGGCGGTGGTCAGGCCGACCGTCCGGACCGTGAAGCCGTGCTGGGTCAGATGGGCGGTCGTGTGGCCCGTCTCCCAGTCGGCGAAGGTGTCGTAGACGGCGAGATGAACGGTGGTGCGGGTCATGGTGCCCTCCTCGTTCAGTATGACAGAAGACTGTCATGTCGACAGGATGCTGTCAATCTCCTCCGAGGGTGCCGAACCACCCGACAGAACGCCCATGAAAGTGGCCGAGGCCATACAGGGTGGCCATGTCGGCCCTCACCTGCGCGTCCTTACGCTGGGCCGCATGACCCCTCATGCCGATGCCGATCCCCAGGCCGGCGCCGCCGTCAAGGCGGCCGACCGTGCGCACGTCTTCCACTCGTGGTCCGCCCAGGGCCTGATCGACCCGCTCGCCGTCGCCGGCGCCGAGGGTTCGTACTTCTGGGACTACGACGGGAACCGCTATCTCGACTTCACCAGCGGCCTCGTCTACACCAACATCGGGTACCAGCACCCGAAGGTCGTCGCCGCGATCCAGGAACAGGCGGGCAGGCTGACGACCTTCGCGCCCGCCTTCGCCGTCGAGGCGCGTTCCGAGGCTGCCCGGCTGATCGCCGAGCGCACCCCCGGCGACCTCGACAAGATCTTCTTCACCAACGGCGGCGCCGAGGCCGTCGAGAACGCGATCCGGATGGCCCGTCTGCACACGGGCCGCCCGAAGGTGCTCTCGGCCTACCGCTCGTACCACGGCGGCACCGCGACCGCGATCAATGTCACCGGCGACCCCCGGCGCTGGGCGAACGACAACGGCACGGCGGGAGTCGTCCACTTCTGGGGACCCTTCCTCTACCGCTCCCCGTTCTACGCGTCGACCGAGGCCGAGGAGTGCGCACGGGCGCTCCAGCACCTCGAGGACACCATCGCGTTCGAGGGCCCGTCCACGATCGCGGCGATCATCCTGGAGACGATCCCGGGTACGGCCGGAATCATGGTCCCGCCGCCCGGCTACCTCGCGGGTGTCCGCGAGATCTGTGACCGCCACGGCATCGTGTTCGTCCTGGACGAGGTGATGGCGGGCTTCGGCCGGACCGGCACGTGGTTCGCGGCGGACCACTTCGACGTGGTGCCCGACCTGCTGACCTTCGCCAAGGGCGTCAACTCCGGGTATGTGCCGCTGGGCGGTGTCGCCATCTCCGCGGAGATCGCGGCGACCTTCGAGACCCGGCCGTACCCCGGCGGCCTCACCTACTCCGGCCACCCGCTGGCCTGCGCGGCGGCCGTCGCGACGATCCAGGTGATGGAGGACGAGAAGGTCGTCGAGCACGCGGCCCACATCGGCGAGACGGTCCTCGGCCCGGGCCTGCGCGACCTGGCCGAACGCCACCCGAGCGTGGGCGAGGTGCGGGGCACGGGCGTGTTCTGGGCGCTGGACCTGGTCCGCGACCGCGAGACGCGTGAGCCGCTGGTGCCGTACAACGCGACGGGTTCGGCGGCGGCGCCGATGGGAGCGTTCGCGGCGGCGTGCAAGGCGAACGGCCTGTGGCCCTTCGTGAACATGAACCGGACGCACGCGGTGCCGCCGTGCAATGTGAGCGAGGCGGAGGCGAAGGAGGGGCTGGCGGCGCTGGACGTGGCGCTGTCGGTGGCGGACGAACGCGTGGCCTGAGGGCGGGCGTTCCGGCCCCGGCCACGGCTTCGGGCTGTGCCGGGGCTCGGCCCCGGACCCTGTGCGGCGAGGCCCGGTCAGCCCGTCCGGCGGTTGAGGACACGGCCGTGGGCCGTACCCGGGGCTCCGCCCCGGACCCCGCGCCTCCGCCCCGGACCCCGCGCCTCCATCGCCGGCGGGGCCGGGACTTCCGGCCTGTTCGCTCGGTCGGGCCGGCGGTGGGGCAGGGTTTGCGCCTCTTCGCACGGTCGAGCCCACCGCGGGGCGGGGCTTGCGGCCTGTGCGACAGTCGAGCGCGCCCCGGCCCCGGCCCCGTGCCCGGGTCCGGCACTGCACGCGTCACCCGCCGGGCGGCGCCATCGGTGGCTCCACCTCCAGGAACCTGCGGTTGCGCGGGCCCTTGTAGAGAAGCGCCTCCCAGCCCGCCGATGTCAGCACCCGCGCGCACTGCGACAGCCGCTGCTCCTCCTCCTGGGCGGCGCCGCTGCCCGGCGGGCCCAGCCAGTCCACGCACACCGCGGCCGCCCGGTCCCCCGCGCGCACCCGGTACCCCGTGGCCGTGCGCGCACCCTCCGCGTCCGTCGCCGACGGCGCCAGGCCGCCCGCCTCCAGCGCCAGCGCCACCGCACGGACCGTCCGACGCAGCTCCCACTCCGCCGGCGCCGCGCCCGTCAGGCTGCGTATCTGCAGCAGACCCTGGTACGCCGTTTGCACCTGCGCGGCCCGGTCCCGGCCCGCGAGCAGCTCTGCCGGGCCGTCTCCCGTGGCCGCCTCGAAGACGTCGGTCACGTCCGCCTCCCTGTGGGCATGTTCCGTCTCCCTTGTGACTCCGCCGTTCGGATCCCGCCTGTCCCGTGCGGGCCGTCCTGGACGCTTGGTCCCGTCGCAGGTCATTCACCCGTGCCTCACCCGGTTCGTCGGCACTGGCCTATCGTGTCCGGGACCCCCGGCGAAGGAGAAGCCATCGATGCGCGGCACCGGCAGTACCGCTGTCACCCGCAGCACCCTGCGGCAACAGATCGCGGACGCGCTGCGTGACGAGGTGCTCGCGGGACGCCTGAAGCCCGGTCAGGAGTTCACCGTCAAGCTGATCGCCGACCAGTACGGCGTCTCGGCCACACCGGTGCGCGAGGCGCTCGTCGATCTGTCCGCCCAGGGCCTGCTCGACTCGGACCAGCACCGCGGCTTCCGCGTGCACCGGTTCACCGTCGACGACTACCGCCGCATGGTCGACGCCCGTTCGCTCGTCATCGACGGCATCTTCCGCCAGGCGGAGCGCCAGGGCCGCAGCACCGTGCCCGGCAAGGCGCTGGTGGCGGTGCGCCGCCGTGCCGAGGAGGCCGCACGCGCCGCCCGCGGCGGGGACCTCGACATCCTCATCGGCTACGACCTGCGCTTTTGGAACGAGCTCGGCGCCGTCGTCGCCAACAGCTACATCTCCGAGTTCCTGCACCGGCTGCGCGTCCAGGCCTGGGTGTTCGCCGTCCCGTTCCTGCGGGCGGACCCCGAGCTGCGGGACTGGCTGTGGAACGGGCACGAGGACCTCATCGACGCCATCACCGCGGGCGACCTGGCGGCCGCCCGCACCGTCGTCGACAGTTACAACGACCATGCGCTCGCCTGGGCGGATCGGCTGGAGCAGTGAGCGTGGACCTGAGCGTCGTCGTCCCGGCGTACAACGAGGAGGGCAGACTCCGGCCCACCCTGGAGGCGATCTGCACCCATCTGCGTGCGGAGCCCGGACGCTGGGGGGAGTGGGAGCTGATCGTCGTCGACGACGGCTCCACCGATTCCACTGCCAAGATCGCCCGGGATGCCGCGGCCGACGAGCCGCGGATCCATGTGATCGCGAGTGAGGACAACCGCGGCAAGGGCAACGCCCTGCGGCAGGGCGTACTGGCCTCGTACGGCCGGCGGGTGCTGGTCACCGACGCGGATCTCGCGACGCCCATCGAGGAACTGGACCGCCTCGACAAGCAGCTCGCCGCCGAGGACAGCGCGGCGGCGATCGGCTCGCGCGCCCACCCCGACTCCACGATCGAGGTCCACCAGCGGCGGACCCGCGAGTGGCTCGGCCGGATGGGCAACCGCCTCATACGCACGGTCGCCGTCCCCGGGATCCACGACACCCAGTGCGGATTCAAGCTCTTCGACGGCGACAAGGCGCGCGCCGCCTTCGCCGACTCACGGCTCGACGGGTGGGGCATCGACGTCGAGATACTGCGCCACTTCCGGCGCGAGGGCTGGCCGGTCACGGAGGTCCCGGTGCGCTGGTCGCACCAGGAGGGCTCCAAGGTCAGACCGCTGGACTACGGCAAGGTCCTGCTGGAACTCGTGCATCTGCGGGCCCGGGCGCTGCGGCGTACCGACCTCCTGGTCGTCGGCCTCTTCCTCGTCGCGGCACTCCTTCTCTACAAGGACCTGTGGGCCGACCTCGGCCACGGCTACCTCGACGACGCGGGACAGGACCAGAACCAGTGGGAGTGGTTCTTCGCCGTCACCGCCGACAACGTGATCCATCTGCGCAATCCGCTGTTCACGACCCTCCAGGGGCATCCCGACGGCGTGAACCTGATGGCGAACACCGTGATGCTCGGGCTCTCCGTCCCGCTCACCCCGGTGACCCTGCTGCTGGGCCCGACCGTCACCTGGGCCCTCGTGCTCACGCTCGGCCTCGCCGCGACCGCCACGTCCTGGTACTGGCTGATCGTCCGCCGGCTCGTCGACAACCGGTGCGCCGCGGCGCTCGGAGCGGCCCTCGCCGCCTTCGCGCCACCGATGATCTCGCACGGCAACGCGCACCCCAACTTCCTTGTGCTGTTCATGATCCCGGTGATCGTGGACCGGGCCCTGCGGCTGTGCGAGGGCCGCGCGGTCGTGCGCGACGGCGTGCTCCTCGGCCTCTTCGCGACGTACCAGATCTTCCTCGGCGAGGAGCCGCTGCTGCTCGCGGCGATGGGCATGCTCTTCTTCGCCCTCGCGTACGCGCTCGTGCGGCGTGATGTGGCCCGGACGGCCTGGCGGCCGCTGCTGCGCGGGATCACGGTCGCGCTCGCGGTGTGCCTGCCGCTGGTCGCGTTCCCGCTGGGCTGGCAGTTCTTCGGACCGCAGAGCTACACGAACGTGCTGCACGGCGACAACACCGCCAACGGACCGCGCGCCTTCCTGGAGTTCGCGGGACGCTCGCTGATGGGCACGGACGAGCGCGCTGACCGGTTCGCCATGAACCGCACCGAGCAGAACGCCTTCTTCGGCTGGCCGCTCGTCGCGCTCACGACGGCGATCGTGGTGCGGCTGTGGCGGCTCGCGGCGGTGAAGGCGCTGGCGTTCACGGCGTTCGCTGCGGCCTTCCTCTCGCTCGGCTCGAAGTTCCGCATCCCGTACACCGACATCGTGCTGACCGGCCCCTGGCGGGCGCTCGCCCACCAGCCGCTCTTCGAGTCCGTCATCGAGTCGCGGTTCGCGATGATCTGCGCGCCGGTGCTCGGCATCCTTCTCGCCCTCGCCGTCGACCGGCTGGCCGTCACGAAGGATCGGGTCCATCAGGTCGTGGGTCTCGCGGCGGTGGCAGCGGCGCTGCTGCCGGTACTGCCGACGCCGTACCCGGTGCGCGAACGGCAGGACGTGCCGGAGTTCATCACCCGGGGCATGTACCGCGCGTACCTCTCCGAGGGCGAATCCATGGTCACCGTGCCGCTGCCGTCGCCCGCCGCCGCGGAGGCGCTGCACTGGCAGTCGGCCACCACACTGGACTTCCCCGTCGCGGGCGGCTACTTCAACGGCCCCTGGGGACCGGACCGCATCGGCATCTACGGCGCCACCCCCCGGCACACCTCCAACCTCTTCAGCGAGGTCCGCACCTCCGGACAGGTCCCGGTGATCGGCCCCAACTGGCAGGCCCAGGCCCGCGCGGACCTGGAGGCGTGGCGGGCGGGTGTGGTGGTGCTCCAGCCGCAGTACAACGCCGAGGCGCTCCATGCGACGGTGGAGAAACTGCTCGGAAAGCCGGGCAGGCGAGTGGGCGGCGTATGGGTATGGGATGTGGGAACGTCCAGGGACACTGGCGCAGGGGAGCGGTGACGGCAGGTGACCGGCCCCCTTCGCCGAACGTGTCCGTGGCACTACTCTGTCCCGACCATCGCACGACTGTCGCGCCGACCGTGCCCGATCCTGCTGGAGAGCGAGCCTTCCCTTGGCCTGTGACCTGTGGCTGGTCCCCCTCGTCGATGTGCTGTGCCACAGCCCCGACAACCCCTTCGCCGAAGAGATCGCGTCGTACGACAAGGCGCTGACCGACTCCGGTCTGCCGACGGTGCCCGTCTTCGCCTACATGCCGGGCCTGTCGGGCGATGTCGCCCCGGTCGCCGGCTTCGACTACGACGCGCTGCACTTCCTGCGGCGCGCCTATCTGCTCCAGCTGTGCGGGCTCGCGGTCACCCCGGTCGACGAACTGGGCGGTGACTACGAGCAGTTGCTGGAGATGTTCGAGTCGACGGCCCAGCAGTCGCACCTGGTGTGGCACTACGACCACGCCGGGGCGTACGTCCCGGTGGACTTCGCGTCCCCGCTGTTCAACGAGGAACTGCTCGCGGGCGGCGGCCCCCTCGGCTCCACCCAGGGCCTGCTGCGGGAACTGGAATTCGTCGCGCCCGCGATCGGCATCGACGCGGCGAACCCGCCGGCCGCGCCGCAGCCACCGGACCGTCCGACCTCCCTGGAGGAACCGGCGGGCCCCATTCCGTACGACGAGAGTCCCTTCGCCCGGGAGCGGCACGTGTGGCTGGGTCTGCACGCGGCGGCGACGCGGAGCCTCGGCCAGGGCTCGATGATCATTTTCAGCTGAGCGTCCCGGCCGAGATCTTCAGCCGGGACGCATCCACCGACGCACATCCGCAGCACATGTACTGAACGGGCAGCCGTAAGCTGCGCGACACCTCCGGCCGGTAGGACCGGTGCATGTCACAGACGAGCACCCCGGTGACGGGGGAGAACGCGGACGAAGTTCTCCCTCGGCCGACGAGTTTCGCGGACGTCAAGGGCTGGTTCTGGCCGGTGGACCAGCTGCTCTTCGACTGGTTCCTCGGCCATCAGCGCGACACGGACCCCGATGGCCGGGGGGACCTGCTGGAGCTCGGCGCGTACCTCGGCAAGAGCGCGATCTTCACCGCGAGTTATCTGCGCGACGGTGAGGAGTACACGGTCTGCGACCTGTGGGACTCACCGGCGCCGGACGATCCCAACAGCGCGGAGATGAACCGGTCGTACGCGACCCTCACCCGGCGCGCCTTCGAGGCGAACTACCTGTCCTTCCACGACGAGCTGCCGCGCATGGTGCAGGCGCCGACCTCGGTGATCACCTCGAAGGTACGTCCGGGCAGCTGCCGCTTCGTCCACGTCGACGCGTCGCACCTGTACGAGCACGTCCACGGGGACATCGCGGCGGCGAAGGAACTGCTGCAGCCCGAGGGCATCGTGTCCTTCGACGACTTCCGGGCGGAGCACTGCCCCGGGGTCTCGGCGGCGGTGTGGGGCGCGGTGGCGACCTCGGGCCTGAAGCCGGTCGTGATCACCGGAACGAAGCTGTACGGCACCTGGGGCGACCCGGCACCGCTGACGGCGGCGCTCCTGGACTTCCTGGCGGACCGGACGGACCTGTGGCACGGGGTGGAGGAGGTGGCGGGCCTGCCCCTGATCCGGATCAAGGGCAACAAGACGACGCCCCCGAGCCACCCGAAGTCCCGCCACGAGCCGCTCCCGCCCCCGGAACCGGCCCCGCCCACGCTGACGGCCCCCCCGCTCCCGGTCCGCCCCCGCCCTTCCCGGACCCGCCGCCTGGCGAAGGACCTGCTGCCGCCGGTGGTGACGAGGGCGCTGACGTCGCGGCGTCCGTAGTCCGCTGTGCGGCCCGGCAGATGTGGGTGCGCCCGGCACCCTGCCGGCACGAGCCTGCGGCCGGTCGGGGTGCGTGTGCGCCCGGCTCGCTGCCGGCACGGCCTGCGGCCGTGTCCTCAATCGCCGGACGGGCTTGATACGACGGCCACATTCAGCCCCGCCGGCGATTGAGGCGTCCTGGCGTGGGGCCGCACTTCAAGCCCCGCCGGCGATTGAGGCGCGCGGTCCGGGGCGGAGCCCCGCAAGGAGGGTGCGCATACTCAGCCCGTCCGGCGATTGAGGACACCGCCGCAGGCGGTACAGCTGCACACGGGCACACGGGCACACGGGCACACGGGCACACGGGCACACGGGCACACGGGCACACGGGCACACGGGCACACGGGCACACGGGCACACGGGCACACGGGCACACGCGCACACGCGCACACGCGCACACGGCCGCGGGGCCCTGGGGCCAACCCCCAGGCGTCAGCGCGGCGACTCCGGTGGCCGCTGCCGCGGCATGTTCGGCCGCGTCCCCGGCGGCAACGGCATCCGCCCCAGCCCCGCCTCCCGCCCCGCTCCGACCCCGCCGCCCCCCGGCACCCCCACCGACTGCACCAGCGGCCCCGGCGCCCCCCGGAACTCCACCATCCAGTCCGCCGTCTCCCCCCGCACCAGCTCCGTCACGTCCTCGGAGAACCGCCGCAGTACTCCCAGGCACCGGTCCGCCGCCTCACCGGCCGTGCCCTCCGCGGGGCCGAGCACTTCCCGTACACACTCCGACGCCCAGTCGAACTGAAGTGCCTGGAGCCTGCGTTGCACCGCCTGCGCGGTCGCCACGTCGCGCATCCAGCCGGAGGTCACCCCGAAGTACCGGTCGCAGCCCAGACATGCGGCGCCGAGTAACAGCAGCACATAGCCCCACCCGGCCGCCCCGGGCAGCGCGCCGGTGAGGTCGAGGAGCGGGAGCGCCGCCCCGGCGACGGCCCCCGCCGCCGTACCGATCCGCAGCACTCGTCCCGCGAGCCGCTTGCGGACCCGGTCGTGGAGGTACCACTCCGCCGTGCGCAGCGCGCCCGTCTCCACCCAGCGGTACAGCTCGTCGAGTCGTTCCGCGGGCTCTCCCCAGTCGCCGAGCGGAAACACCCGGCCGGTCAGGTCACCGCGCGGTACCTCGCCGCGTTCCTCCCGGGCCGGCCCCCCGGGCTGCATCTCCGGCTGGCTCACCGGGGCACTCCTCTACGACGTGATGGCGGCGTGACACTGCGTGACGGACGGTGCGCACGTGCACCCGGTGCACGGTGATGCGCCGATGCGCATGCTCTTCCTACCGCCGAATGGTGGGCTGTGTGCCGGAAATCCTGGTATTTCCGCCCCTACGAGGTCCTTGATCAGCTAGGGGTGCCACGCCCTGGTCACTCGAAAGAGTTGTCACGACAGGGTGCGGCGCGCCGCCCGGTGACCACGTAGGCTCGGCTTACCGAACAACCGTCGTCGAAGTGCCTGGAGTGACCGTGATTCCCGGTGGTGGCCAGCCCAATATGCAGCAGCTCCTTCAGCAGGCCCAGAAGATGCAGCAGGACCTCGCACAGGCGCAGGAAGAGCTGGCGCAGACCGAGGTCGAGGGCCAGGCGGGCGGCGGGCTGGTGAAGGCCACCGTCACCGGCTCCGGCGAACTGCGGGGCCTGGTGATCGACCCCAAGGCCGTCGACCCCGAGGACACCGAGACCCTGGCCGACCTCGTCGTCGCCGCCGTCCAGGCCGCCAACGAGAACGCGCAGCAGCTCCAGCAGCAGAAGCTCGGCCCGCTCACCCAGGGTCTCGGCGGCATGCCGGGACTGGGCTTCTAAGGCCGGGGCGCACCAACTACCGTACGTAGAGCCACAGAAGAAGGAAGGCGTCCGTTGTACGAAGGCGTGGTTCAGGACCTCATCGACGAACTGGGCAGGCTGCCCGGCGTCGGTCCCAAGAGCGCGCAGCGGATCGCCTTCCACATCCTTCAGGCAGAACCGACCGATGTCCGCCGCCTCGCGCACGCACTGCTCGAGGTGAAGGACAAGGTCCGCTTCTGCGCGGTGTGCGGCAACGTCGCACAGCAGGAGCAGTGCAACATCTGCCGCGACCCGCGCCGTGACCTGTCGGTCATCTGCGTGGTGGAGGAGCCGAAGGATGTCGTCGCGATCGAGCGGACCCGGGAGTTCCGGGGCCGCTATCACGTACTCGGCGGGGCCATCAGCCCCATCGAGGGCGTCGGCCCCGACGACCTGCGGATCCGTGAGCTGCTGACCCGCCTGGCGGACGGCACGATCACCGAGCTGATCCTGGCCACGGACCCCAATCTGGAGGGCGAGGCCACCGCCACGTATCTGGCGCGCATGATCAAGCCGATGGGCCTGAAGGTCACCCGGCTGGCCAGTGGTCTGCCCGTGGGGGGAGACTTGGAATACGCCGACGAGGTCACGCTGGGGCGTGCCTTCGAGGGGAGACGACTTCTCGATGTCTGACGCCGCACTGCACGCAACGAGCCAGGACCCCGACTCCTTCGCGGTCCAGATCGCCGACTCGATCGAGTCCTTCATCGTCGCCACCACGGAAGTCGCCAAGGGCGACGAGCCCGACAGCGCTGTGCCCTTCCTGCTGCTGGAGGTTTCCCAACTCCTGCTGACCGGTGGGCGGCTGGGCGCGCACGAGGACATCGTCCCGGACGAGCGCTACGAGCCGGACACGGGACCCGACCTGGACGTGGACGATCTGCGCGAGCGTTTCGCCGTGCTGCTCGACCCGGTGGACGTCTTCTCCGAGGTCTTCGACCCGTACGAGCCCCGCAAGGCCCCGGTCGCGTACCGGATCTCCGACAACCTCGCGGACGTCGTCACCGATCTGCGCCACGGCCTCGCGCACTACCGCGCCGGGCGGACCAGTGAGGCGCTGTGGTGGTGGCAGTTCTCCTACTTCTCCAACTGGGGCCCGACCGCGTCCGCGACCCTGCGCGCCCTCCAGTCGCTGGTCTCCCACGTCCGCCTCGACCAGCCGCTGGACGAGCTGGACGGTCTGGACACGGACGAGGACCTCGCCGAGGACGCGCTGGCGGAGGAGGCCGGGAAGGTCATGGCCGAGGAGATCGCCGGCCCGCTGGGACTGCGCACCGTCACCTGACACGCCCGAGCGCCTGAGCTCTGAGTGCCTGGTCGGGGGAGCGCGGGCGGTTCGTGTGAGCCGCCCCACATCCCGCGTACCCGGCGTCCGGTCGGGCAGGAGTCGATCCGAGCGGCCGCAGCCCCCTCGTGGTGATCACACAGTGAGCGGGACATCTCACGATGTGATTGCCCCGGGTCGGAGTGCGGCCGCTCGTTAAACTGAGCCGACCGCAGTAATGACTGTGGTGCAGAAACCGAGCGAGGAGCGCACGTGGGCCTTGTCGTGCAGAAGTACGGAGGTTCCTCCGTTGCCGATGCCGAAGGCATCAAGCGCGTCGCCAAGCGAATCGTGGATGCCAAGAAGAACGGCCACCAGGTGGTCGTCGTGGTATCCGCGATGGGCGACACGACGGACGAGCTGATCGATCTCGCCGAGCAGGTATCCCCGATCCCTGCCGGACGCGAATTCGACATGCTGCTGACCGCAGGAGAGCGGATCTCGATGGCCCTGCTGGCCATGGCGATCAAAAACCTGGGCCACGAGGCCCAGTCGTTCACCGGCAGCCAGGCCGGCGTCATCACCGACTCGGTGCACAACAAAGCGCGCATCATCGATGTGACGCCGGGCCGGATCCGTACGGCGCTCGACGAGGGCAACATCGCCATCGTCGCCGGCTTCCAGGGTGTGTCCCAGGACAAGAAGGACATCACCACCCTCGGCCGTGGCGGTTCGGACACCACCGCCGTAGCCCTCGCCGCGGCGCTGGACGCCGAGGTGTGCGAGATCTACACCGACGTGGACGGCGTCTTCACCGCCGACCCGCGTGTGGTGAAGAAGGCCCGGAAGATCGACTGGATCGCCTTCGAGGACATGCTGGAGCTCGCCGCTTCCGGCTCCAAGGTGCTGCTGCACCGCTGCGTCGAGTACGCACGCCGATACAACATTCCGATCCACGTCCGCTCGTCCTTCTCCGGACTGCGCGGTACCTGGGTCAGCAACGAGCCGCAGGGAGACCAGCAGGTGGAGCACGCCATCATCTCCGGAGTCGCCCACGACGTGTCCGAGGCCAAGGTCACGGTCGTCGGAGTGCCGGACAAGCCGGGCGAGGCCGCGGCCATCTTCCGCACGATCGCCAACTCCGAGATCAACATCGACATGGTCGTGCAGAACGTCTCGGCGGCCACCACCGCCCTGACCGACATCTCCTTCACCCTCCCCAAGACCGATGGCGCCAAGGCCATCGACGCCCTGGAGAAGGCGAAGAGCGCGATCGGCTTCGAGTCCCTGCGCTACGACGACCAGATCGGCAAGATCTCGCTGGTCGGCGCCGGGATGAAGACCAACCCCGGTGTCACGGCCTCCTTCTTCGAGGCGCTCTCCGACGCGGGCGTGAACATCGAGCTGATCTCGACCTCCGAGATCCGTATCTCGGTCGTCACGCGCGCCGACGACGTGAACGAAGCCGTCCGCGCGGTGCACACCGCCTTCGGCCTCGACTCCGACTCCGACGAGGCGGTCGTCTACGGGGGCACCGGGCGATGATCCGCAAGCCGGCACTCGCGGTCGTCGGAGCGACCGGAGCCGTCGGCGCGGTGATGCTCCAGATCGTCTCGCAGCACGAGGACGTCTGGGGCGACGTACGACTCGTCGCCTCCCCGCGCTCCGCCGGTCGCAAGCTGGCCGTGCGCGGGGAGGAGACCGAGGTCGTTGCGCTGAGCGAAGAGGCCCTGGAGGGCATCGACGTCGCGCTCTTCCTGGTGCCCGCGGAGGTCTCCGCACAGTGGGCGCCGATCGCCGCCGCCAAGGGCGCGGTGGTCGTGGACAGCTCCGCCGCCTTCCGGGCGGACGCCGAGGTCCCGCTGGTCGTTCCCGAGATCAACCCCCATGCCCTGCGGGTGCGCCCGCGGGGCATCGTGGCGAGCCCGCACGACACCACGCTGGCGATGATCCCGGCGATCGGTGCGCTGCACGCCGAGTTCGGGCTCGACGAACTGGTCGTCTCCTCCTACCAGGCCGTCAGCGGTGCCGGCCGGGACGCCGTGGCCGCGCTGCGTACGCAAATGTCTCTGGTCGCCGGTACGGAGCTGGGCACGGGCCCGGGCGACGTCCGCCGGGCCGTCGGCGACGAACTCGGCCCCTTCGCGGCACCGCTCGCGCTGAATGTCGTGCCGTGGTCCGGGACGGTGGAAGACGGCGGCTGGTCGTCCGAGGAGCTCGGGCTGCGGGCCGAGACGCGGAAGATCCTCGGCCTGCCGTCCCTGCGGGTGTCGGCGACGTTCGTCCGCGTGCCGGTGATCACCACACACTCCCTTGCGGTACACGCGCGCTTCGAGAGCGAGGTGACGGTGGAACGGGCGCACGACATCCTGGCCACCTCGCCGGCGGTCGTGCTCTACGACGATCCCGAGGCCGCGGACTTCCCCACGCCGGCCGATGTGGTCGGGACCGACCCCACCTGGGTGGGCCGGGTGCGCCGGGCGATGGACGATCCCTGTGCGCTGGACCTCTTCCTCTGCGCCGACAACCTCCGCAAGGGCGCCGCGCTGAACTCCGCGCAGATCGCCGAAGCCGTGGCCGCCGAACTCGCTTCCCCCGCTTCCCCGGGCAATCCGGTGCGAGGCCGCTCCGGATCTTTGTAGGATCTGTGAACGCCCTGTGATCAAGTCGAAGGTCTGTACCACTTGTCCTCGGGTGTGTGAATGTTCGACTATTCGCTTCCCGCCACCTGCAACCGGCAGCAGGGCGGGAAGCGTCTTTGCGGTCGCCCCTGTTCGGTACCGCGAAAAAATGGGGCATTGGGGAAGAGCGAGTACGCATGAGGGCAAACCGATCACCGTCAAAAGCGGTGGCGTACGCGTACAACCCTGACGGGGGGAAGCGTGTCCAACAGGCGTGGCAGAGGTTCTCGACATCGCAGGGGTGGTCCCGGTTCGCGGCGCAACAGTGCGCCCGCTCCGCAGACCCCGCCCGTCCGGCGGCATGCCGGTGATCGCCCCCATGCCCGCGCCACGAGCCGGCCGCATCACGTCCCAGCGCGAGAGCGCTGAAGAGGTCATGGCTGCGGGTACGACCGTCGATCACCTCACCGAGACCTACCGCGCCCACTACCGGTCGCTGCTGGGTCTCGCCGCGCTGCTCCTGGACGACACGGCCTCCTGCGAGGACGTCGTGCAGGAGGCGTTCATCCGTGTCCACTCGGCGCGCAACCGTGTGCGCGAGCCGGAGAAGACCCTCGCCTATCTGCGGCAGACGGTCGTCAACCTCTCCCGCTCCGCGCTGCGCCGCCGCATCCTCGGACTCAAGCTGCTCTCCAAGCCGATGCCGGACATGGCGAGCGCCGAGGAAGGGGCGTACGACCAGCTGGAGCGCGACGCGCTGATCAAGGCGATGCGCGGACTCCAGCGCCGCCAGCGCGAGGTGCTCGTGCTGCGGTACTTCGCCGACATGACGGAAGCCCAGGTCGCCGAGACGCTGGGCATATCTCTCGGATCGGTGAAGGCGTACGGTTCGCGCGGCATCGCCGCACTGCGCGTCGCCATGGAGGCGACGGCATGAGCGGGCACGGGAACAGGTTTGAGCGGTACGGGCCGGACGGGCCGTTTGACGACCGGACTGGAAACGGAATTGTGAGCAACGGGCCGGACAACGAGCTCGGCGGCCTCGGAGAGGCGCTGGGCGGCGACGAACAGGCCCTGCGCCGGCTGATGCAGGGCGCAGTGCAGGACCTCGAGCCTTCCGAGGGAACCCTCGACCATCTGCGCAAGGCGGTCCCCGCCCGACGTGCGCGCAAGCGGCAGGCCCTCGTCGGTGTGGCCGCCGCGGCAGTGCTGATGGGCACGGCGGTCCCCACCTTCGTGCACGTCGCGAGCTCGGGCAACAGCGAGAGCGCGAACCCCGTCAATGCCGGACACGGCGAGCAGGCGCAGGGCGGTACCGGCGCCGAGACGGGTGATGCCGGAGGCGAGAAGGGCACGGACCACCCCACCGGCGGACCGGACGGCACGCCGACCAGCGCGCCCGGCTCCAGCCCCGCGGTCGGTCCCCGGCCCGGCACGGGCACCGCGGACGGCGGCACGGGCGACACGGCGGTCCCGCCGGGGGTCAACGCCTCCGACCTCCCGCTCTGCGACCCCGCCCAGCTCGGCGGCACCTCGACCGTGAGCTCCCCGGACGCCGACGGCAAGGTCTACGGCACCTTCCGGGTCGCGAACGTCTCGACCGCCGAGTGCATGATCAACGGCCAGGGCAACGTCGGCTACCAGGCCATGGGCGCGGCCGAACGTGACAAGATCCAGGTCCAGGCCCACACCACGGGCGACGCGGCGAGCGGCCTTCCCGACCCCTCGCAGGAGGCCCCCGAGCTGCTGCTCGCGCCCTCCGCCGCGTACGAGGTGAAGTTCGCCTGGGTCCCGAGCGATACCTGTCCCACCCCCGGCTCGCCCGAGCCGACGCCCACGGACGGCGGCTCCGGGGCGACGACCACAGGTACGGGCGCGTCCGCGGAGAACGCCCAGACGCAGCTCCTCACCGAGGACGGTGTCTCGGACGGCAGCGTCGAGGTGACCCACGTCCCGGAGGCGGGCGCCCCGGGCGCGGGCGTGACGGTCCCGAACGCGTGCGCGGGCACGATCTACCGGACGGGCCTGCTGAACGCGTCGTAGGTCGGCGTGCGGTGGCTGTGCCCCGGTGCCCCGACGGGCGGCAGGGGCGGCGGGCCATGGACTCTGTGGGCCTGTTCCGGTCAGGGGAGCGGGCCCACAGGCATGTCAGCGACGGTGGCGTTTCCAGCCGGTCCGAGCCACGCCGGACACGAGCCACGCCGGACACCAGCCGGTGCGAGCGAGCCGGTCTGAGCCGCGCGGGACACCAGTCGGTCTGAGCCACGCCGGACACGAGCCACGCCGGACACCAGCCACGCCGGACACCAGCCGGTGCGAGCGAGCCGGTCTGAGCCGCGCGGGACACCAGTCGGTCTGAGTTAGCGGGTCTGAGCGAGCTGGTCTGAGCCGCGCCCAAGGAACCGGGTTGGCTCGGCGCGGGTCGAACCGGCTCGGGCGGCTCGGGCTCGGCGTGGCTGGGACAGCTCGGTGCGCCTCGGTGCGGCTTGGGCCTCGGCGTGGCTGGGACCGCTCGGTGCGCCTCGGTGCGGCTCGGGCTCGGTGTGGCTCGGACCGCTCGGTGCGGGTCAGACCGGCTCGGGCTCCAGGCCCAGTGCGCGGTCCCTCGCCGCTTCCGCCTCGCGGCGCAGCAGCCGGAACCACATGAACAGCACGAAGGCCGCGAACACGAACCACTCCCCGGTGTAGCCCAGGTTCTGGAACGCCTTCAGGTCCAGCCCACTGCCCTCCGGCACCGACGCCGGCACCGGGACGAGCCCGCTGTCCGCCGCGGTCAGGGTGACCCAGCCGTCGTACACGTCGTCCGGCACGAGGTTGACCAGTGAGGCCGCACTGATCATCCCCAGCTGCCCGCTCGGCAGCCCGCCGGCCGTGTGCACCCCGTCCGTGCCCGACGTTTCGGACGCCTGGAGCGCGCCGGTCACCGTCACCTGCCCGCCCGGGGCCGCCGGCGCCGGCTTGCCACTGGCCAGCCAGCCCCGGACGACGGGCAGCGTCCGACCGCCGTCGGTCTTCAGCAGGGTCAGCACGTACGAGCCGTTCCGGCCGTCCAACTCCCGGTCCGGCACCAGGAACTGCTTCCCGTAGACCCCGGTGGCGGTGGCGGGCCGCCCCGACGTCTCCTGGTCCACGGGCAGCAACTGCTCGAGCGGAGCTGCCACCTGTTCACCGGGAGCGGGCCTGCTTTCGGCCTCCTGATGGGTGTCGACCCGGTCCTCGAACTTCCCGAGCTGCCAGGACCCCATGAAGACGCAGAAAGGGATCGCCAGCACGACGAAGACGTTGATGCCCCACCAGCGGGGAGTCAGCAGGAACCGGTACACCCCTCCACGGTACGGAACCCGTCGCGGCTACTCCGTCGCGACCCCCTCTCCGAGAGGCGCGGTCGCATCCCCCAGATGCGCGGCGGCGAAAGCGATCTCCAGGCCGACCTGCTTGATCCGCTCCTCCACCACGAGCGATCCGTGCCCGGCGTCGTACCGGTACACCTCGTGGACCGCTCCGCGCGCCGCCAGCCTGTCCACATAGTTCTCCACCTGACGGATGGGGCAGCGCGGGTCGTTGACGCCCGCCGAGATGTAGACCGGAGCGCGGACCGCGTCCACGTACGTCAGGGGGGAGGATGCCTCGAACCGCTCGGGCACCTCCTCCGGCGTACCGCCCAGGAGGGTGCGGTCCATTGCCTTCAGCGCCTCCATCTCGTCGTGGTAGGCCGTGACATAGTCCGCGACCGGCACCGCCGCCAGCCCGACCGCCCAGGCCTCGGGCTGGATGCCGAGGCCCAGCAGTGTGAGATACCCGCCCCAGGAGCCGCCCGCCAGGATCAGCTTCGCGGGGTCGGCGAGCCCGGAGGTCACGGCCCATTCGCGGACCGCGGCGATGTCCTCCAACTCGATCAGCCCGACGCGGTGCTTGAGCGCGTCGGTCCACGCCCGCCCGTATCCCGTCGAACCGCGGTAGTTGACCCGCACGACGGCGTAGCCGTGGTCGATCCATGCGGCGGGACCGGCCGCGAAGGCGTCGCTGTCGTGCCAGGTCGGGCCGCCGTGGATCTCGAACACGGTCGGCACCGGGCCCGTGGTGCCGATGGGACGCTGCACCAGCGCGTGGACACGGCCGCCGGGTCCCTCCACCCACGCGTCCTCCACCGGCACCGACTCGGGCGCCTTCATGCCCGGAGGGTCGAGCACCACTCCGCCGGCGGTGGAACGCACCTGCGGCGGCTGCGCGGCCGACGACCAGAGGTACTCCGCCTCGCCGTCCGGGCGGGCCGTCGCACCGGAGACCGAACCCGCCGGGGTCTCGATCCGTACCAGCTCGCGTGTCGCGAGGTCGTAGCGCCACAGCTCGCCGCGGGCCTCGAAGCTGTGCGCGACCAGCAGTCCGGAGCCGTCGGGATACCACTCGGCGTTCACATCGCCCGGCAGGTCGATCGCGAGATCGGTCTCCTCGCCCGATGCCACGTCCCAGATCATCGGCTCCCAGCGGCCTCGCCGCTGATGCCCCACGAGCAGCCGGGTGTCCCCGTCCACCGGAGCGAAGCCGAGGACTTCGAGGCCGAGCTCCTTCGTGCCTCCCTCGGTGTCGTCCAGCTCGGCGACCGGGCTGCCGTCGATGCGTACGACGCGCAGCGCCGAATGCATCGCGTCCCCGTGCTCGGTGTGCTCGATCGCGACGACTGTCCCGTCGTGGGACAGATCTCCGACCCCGGCCGACTCCCGGTGCCGGTAGATCTCCACCGGCTCCTCGCCGTCCCGGACGACATGGATCGTCGTACCGTCCTCGTCGGTCGACCGGCCGATCACCGAGGCACCGTGGCGGCCGATCGCCAGCCCCGCCGGATAGGAGGGCGCGAGACCCGGCGCCGCGGGCTCGTCCTCCCCGCCGGCGAAGGGCTGCCGCATCCATATGCCGAACTCGTCCCCGTCGGTGTCCGAGAACCACCACAGCGACGCACCGTCGGGCGACAGCACACCGTCCGTCGTGCCGTTCGGCCGGTCGGTCGCCTGCCGTTGCTCGCCGGTCGAGCGGTCCCAGGCGTACAGCTCGTACGTCCCGGTGGCGTTCGACACGAAGAGTGCGTGGTGGGGTGCGTCCTCGGCCCAGTCGGGCAGGGAGACGCGCGGCGCACGGAAGCGCTTCTCCCAGTCGGGCATCGAGTCAGTGATCTCAGTCATGACCCCATTCTGCGCCGGACCTTCCACAAACCGTCGGCGTCCCCCGCGGCCTGTGGACAACGCGGCGCATGTGGACACCCCGGCCACTCGTTCGAGGACTCGGGCCGATTGTCAGTGCCCCGGTGCACACTCCCCGTATGACCGAACTGCGCAGGACAGTCGAGACCTACTGGTCGGCCGCGGAGGCCCGGGACTGGTCGACGTTCGCGACGACCCTCAGCGACGACGTCGTCTACGAGCTGCCGCAGACCCGTGAGCGAATACGCGGCAAGGACGCGTACGTCCGGTTCAACCGCGAGTACCCGGACACCTGGCACATCAGCGTCCACCGCCTGGTCGCCGACGCCGGGAGCGACCATGTGGCGACCTGGGTGCATGCCGTGGTGGGCCTGGAGGAGATACACGCGGTCACGTTCTTCACGGGTGACGACGCCGGCAGGATCACGACGGTCACCGACTTCTGGCCGGAGGCGTACGAGCCTCCGCCGGGCCGCGAGCACTTGGTCGAGCGCTACTGAACGGGTACCGGAGCGCCACCCGGCCGGTGACTCAGGGCAGTCGGGCGTCCGGCCCGCCGGCGCGGACCGCGACCGCCGCCGCATAGCCGGTGTCGACCGGCAGGTCCGTGAGCAGCCAGTCGGCCAGCTCGGCCGGTCGGGGCCCGGCCCCCACATAGGTGACGGACACGTCCTCGGTGAGGCCGACTCCGGCCGCCTTCAGCACGGCTTCCTTGCGGGTCCAGCAGCGCGTGAAGCCGAAGGCGCGTTCACCGGCGGGAAGGGCGGCGAGTTCCGTACGCTCCCGCGGGTGCAGCTGCGTCGCGACATCGGTGATCGTGCCGTCGTTCGGGACGATCTCGACGTCGACCCCGACCGGCGCGGACGCGAGGGCGAGCAGCACCATGCCGCTGGTGTGCGAGAGCGAGAAGTGCACCTCGCCGCCGGGGACGACGGGCCGCCCGTGCGGGCCGCCGCAGTGGGCGCACGGTTCGCGGTCCATCGTGACCGCTTCCGGCGCGAGCCCGAGGCGCTCACCGAGGATCCGGCGCAGGGCCACATGGGCGACGGCGTAGGCGTCCCGGTCCGCCGGCCGGAAGAAGCCGTCGAGCCGCGCGGACTCCTCGGCGTCGAGGAGGTGGCGATGGGCGAGCGCGTCCTCGGTGTGCTCCGCGACCCTGCCGGACCACAGCAGCTCCACACCCGGGGGCGGTGCCACCGGATCGCGGTCGGTCGGTATCCCCGTCGACATGAAGTCCCCTTCCTCAGGCCAGTAAGCGTAGCCAAGCGATCGTCCAGAACTAACGGACCTTTGGTGCCGTTAGGATGGGGAGGTGATCGCCGGCGGTCATCGCCGCGGCCGATCGCCGCACTTCATCGAGGTGGCCCGTCGAAGCGAAGGAGGGCCCGGGATGACGCCCGACAAGGCGACCGCGAAGGCGGCCGACATGGCGACCGAGGATGCGCCGTCGGACGGTGCCGGCACACCGTTCGCGGAGATGGCCGGGACCCCGGGGACCGTTCGTCCGGGTGGCCGCACCGCCCGCGTCCGGACCGCTGCGCTGGAGGCCGCGGGCGACGCTCTCGTCGAGCACGGGTTCCACGGTCTCGACCTCGCCGATGTGGCCCGGCGGGCGAACGTCGGCAAGACGACGGTCTACCGGCGCTGGTCCACGGTCACAGGGCTCGTCGCCGATCTGCTGGAGGACATGGCCGAGCAGTCCGTGGCTCGTACGGACACGGGGAACCTCTCCGACGACCTCCGCGCCAACGCCCGCCTCGTCGTGGAAACCCTCACCGATCCCCGTCAGGGCGCCCTGTTCAAGGCGGTGATCGCCGCCGCCACCTGCGACGACCGTACGACACAGGCCCTGAACCGCTTCTACGCCACCCGCATCGAGGAGTGGGCGCCGTGCGTCGACGCGGCCGTGACGCGCGGTGAACTCCCGGCGGGCACCGACGCGCGGGAAGTGATCCGCGCCGTGTCCGCCCCGCTCTACTACCGCCTGCTCGCCAGCGGTGACCCGCTCGACGAAGCGACGGCGGACCGGGCCGCGGCCGCGGCGGAGGCGGCCGCCCGCGCGGGGGTGTATGTCGTGGACGATCCTGGAGCTCGCTGACATACGACGAGCGCCCCCGACCTGCGGCGAGGTCCCTGGGGTGTACGACGGGGCCGGGACATACGACGACGGCCCGGCGAGGTACGGCGAAAGCCCTCGGACGTACGACGAAAGCCCTCGGACGCACGACGAGGGCCCGACCCCCGCGCGGGGATCGGGCCCTCGGCTCGTGCAGGTGCCGCGGATGCCGCGGCGATTTCGGCTCAGGCTCAGATGTTGACGCCGAAGTCCTGCGCGATGCCGCGCAGGCCGGAGGCGTAGCCCTGGCCCACCGCGCGGAACTTCCACTCCGCAGCGTTGCGGTACAGCTCGCCGAAGACCATCGCGGTCTCCGTCGAGGCGTCCTCGCTCAGGTCGTAGCGCGCGAGCTCGGCGCCGCCGGCCTGGTTGATGACGCGGATGAACGCGTTACGCACCTGGCCGAAGGACTGCTGGCGGCTCTCGCCCTCGTGGATCGAGACCGGGAACACGATCTTGTCGACCTCGGCGGGCACGCCCGCCAGGTTCACCTTGATCTGCTCGTCGTCGCCCTCGCCCTCACCGGTGAGGTTGTCACCGGTGTGCTCGACGGAGCCGTCCGGGCTCTTCAGGTTGTTGAAGAAGACGAAGTGCGAGTCGGTGAGCACCTTGCCGTTGGCGTCCACCAGCAGCGCGCTGGCGTCCAGGTCGAAGTCCGTGCCGGTCGTGCTGCGTACGTCCCAGCCGAGGCCCACGACCACCGCAGACAGGCCCGGGGCCTCCTTGCTGAGCGAGACATTGCCGCCCTTGGACAGGCTGACACCCATGGAAATCCCCTGCGCAATCCGGCGCGGGCCGCGCCTCTCTTGACGATTCCTTTGCCCACGAGGGCAACGAGCGACCAGGGGTGTCGGTTCCCCAAACTTCGCATAAGCTTTGACTTATATAAGCGATGGCTGCAAAGTGGGTGACGTGCACGCATTCGATGTTCTGGGGGACCCCGTACGGCGCCGGATCCTGGAGCTCCTTGCCGAAGGGGAGCAGCCGTCGGGAACGGTCGGCGCGGTGATCCAGAAGGAATTCGGGATCTCGCAGCCCGCCGTCTCGCAGCATCTGCGGGTGCTGAGAGAAGCGGGCTTCGCCTCCGTACGCGCCGAGGGCGCCCGCCGGCTCTACGCCGTCGACGCCGGGCCGCTGCGTGAAGTGGACGCGTGGCTGGACCGGTTCCGAGGCTTCTGGGAACAGCGACTGGACGCGCTCGGCACCGAGCTGGCGCGCGGCAGGCGCGAGCGCCGCGGAAGTGGCACCGCGCGAGAAGCGGCCCACCCGCCGCCGGACAGTGAAGCAACGAATGACCGAGCGGCACCACACCACTAGTCAGGAGCAGTGATGAGCGACATCGTCGACCGGATCAACGACATCCACCGTGAAGTCGGCTCCAGGACCGTGCCGTCGGGCGAGGCGCGCACGGTCGTGCTGCGGCGCACGTACGACGCCGCCGTCGAGGACGTGTGGGACGCCTGCACCGACCCGGAGCGGATCAGCCGCTGGTTCCTGCCCGTCAGCGGCGACCTCCGCCTGGGCGGTCAGTACCAGCTGGAAGGCAACGCGGGCGGCGAGATCCTGCGCTGCGAGCCGCCGGAACTGCTCAAGGTGAGCTGGCTGTTCGGCGAGAACCCCGGCTTCAGCGAGGTGCAGGTGCGGCTGACGCCCGAGGCCGACGAGCGCACCGTGTTCGAACTGGAGCATGTGGCCGTCGTACCGCCGGAGATGTGGGACCGGTTCGGCCCGGGAGCGGTCGGCGTCGGCTGGGACCTGGGACTGCTGGGCCTCGGCCTGTATCTGGAGGGCGACATGATCGACGATCTGTCGGCCTGGCAGACCACGGATGAGGCGCGTGCGTTCATGACCCGCAGCAGCGAGGCCTGGGGCGTGGCGTATCGCGCGTCGGGCGCGCCGGCCGATCAGGTGGCCGCGGCTGTCAGCGCCACGACGGAGGGCTACGCGCCCGAACCGCCGACGAACACCTGAGGCACCCGAACCGCCACCGAGTGCCTGAGGCGCCGGAACCGCCGCCGAGCACCTGAGGCGCCGGAACCGGTGGCGACCACCCGACACGCACCGGCGTGTCGGCGTGCCCGCGGTCCGCGCTGGGTATGGCTCGGCCGTGAAGTATTCGACGTCATTACCGATCAACGCCGCCCCCGACCGGATCTGGTCGGTACTGACGGACGTCGAACGCTGGCCGGAGTGGACGCCGACGGTGACCACCCTGCACCGCCTGGACCAGGGTGAGTTCGCGGTCGGCAGCAAGGTGCGCATCAAGCAGCCCCAACTGCGCGTCGCGGTCTGGGAGGTCACCCAGCTGCGCCGGAACGCGTCGTTCACCTGGGTGGCCCACGCCCCCGGCGTCACCACCAAAGCAGGCCACGCCTTGAGCGTCCCCGCCACTGACGGCGCGCCCGTCGAGGTGACGCTCGCCCTCGATCAGCGAGGCCCTCTGGCCGGACTGATCGGCCTGTTCACCTCGTCGCTGACGCGCCGCTACATGGAGACGGAGCTGCGGAGCCTGAAGGGGCGCTGCGAGTCGGAGACGTGAAGCGACGGCCATCGAAGTGAGGCGCCGCCCGGCGCAGAGTCAGGCACCCCACCGGGCGACGACGGCTTGACCGACCCGGAACAACACCGGCGGAGGCGTGAAGCGGGTGACGCCGACGGTCCGTCCAGCACCGCGGGGGTGGACAGATGGACCGCTTCGGCCCCGCACCCAGTCGTAGGGTGCGAGGCCGAAGTCGTCATCAGAGCGCCGTGGTCGACTACTCCTGTCCGGCGGTGGTGCGGCGGCGCTTCCACCACACCATGCCGCCACCGACGGCTGCGAGAGCCGCGGCGATTCCGGCGATCAGTCCGAACGGCGTGCTGGAGCCCGTGTCGGCGAGGTCGCCTTGCGCGTCCTTCCCGCCCGTGCCGCCGCTGCTGCCGGTAGCCGGAGGCGTGGCGGGATCGGTCGGGTCGGTGGGCTTGTCCGTCGGCTCACCCGGCTTGGTCGGCGTCGGAGTCGGCTTCGGGCCCGGAGTGTCGTCGCCGCCGGAGATGTCGGAGGAGACGGTGTTACCGCCCAGAAGCAGAAGGTTCGCGTCGCCGTCCTTGGCATTGTCCGTCAGCGTGCGCACCGATGACTTCGTCTCGCGAGGAAGGTAGCGGTGCTCGGCCTCGAAGCGGACCTTGGTCATGTTCTGCTTGGGCTGCTTGGAGAAGTCGACTCCGCCCACGCTCATGGTGTAGGGACCGCCGCCGGCGTCGTGCTCCCACTGCTGTTCGCCCTCACGCAGCGACTTCAAGTAGGCCTGGTACACGCTCTCCCGCGTCCAGTCCTTGTTCTCGCCGCGCAGCGGCCACGAGGAGACGTCGTTGCTGTTGATGACCTTGCGGTAGTCAGTGGGGGCCTTGGCATCCTGCTGGCGGATGAACTCCGCCGCCACCCGGGCCGTGTAGGTGCGGCGCAGGTCGGCGTAGCGCGGGTCGTTGTTCACGCGCCTTTCGACTTCGGGCATGATCAGCCGGTTCATGCGGTCCTCGGTGGCCTTCTTCTCGGCCTCGTTGAACTCGCACAGGTACGGGTCGCCCGGCATGTTGTCGATCTTCAGGTACTGGGCCTTGACCTTCAGGGGCGTGTCCAGGATGTGGATGCCGCCGTTCTCCTCGCGGACGACCGCGGTGCCCGGCTCGATCCAGTTGCGGACCTGGAACCAGCAGGGCACGCCCTCGGCGTTACGGGGCAGCGACTTCCAGTACTGGTCGGCCTCCGGACGCTTCTTCGGGTTCATCGCATCGGCGAAGTCCCTCTTCAGCTCCAGGTCGGCTTCCAGCAGGACCCGTCCGGCGTCCGTCTTCCCGAACGCGCTGTCCATGATCTTGTCGGGCTGGTCCGGGTTGAGGTTGACCCAGAACTTCTCCGGGCTCAGGGCGAGCCAGGTGAAGAACGCGTCGTTGATGAGCTGTGCCTTTTCCTTGCCTCCCCAGCCGGCGGTGTCCTCGGCGACCTCCTTGGCGGAGAAGCTGTAGTCGACGCCCTTGCCCTTGACCGGCTTGCCGATGTACCGCAGGTCCAGGGTGGTGAAGTCCACCCCGCCGGGCCCCTTGGGCTGGAGCCGATTGGGGTCGGCCGCGTTCTTGCGGTCCAGGAACTCCTTCATGTCCTTCGGGTTCGGCCGCGACTCACGGATCAGATCCTGCGCGCCGCCGCCGGTCACGCCCTTGGATCCGGGGGGCTGCATGGTGGTCGACTTGTCCCGTACGCCGCCGCCGGGGGCCAACTCCACCCTACGAGAGCGGTAGTTGTACTCGGTGACCTTGCCCGGAGCGTTCTTCTTCAGCTCGTTCAGGTGGTCCTTGGCGGCCTTCTCCTGCGGCTCGGCGAAGACGTACTTCAGCGACTTGACCGGGGATTCCTTCTGCTTCGACCAGGCGATGTCACCCGGCTTCTGCTTCGGATCCGGATGCCCGTTGGACTTGATCTCCAGAGCCTGTCCGGTCCTCTTGTTCCACGCATCCGCCTGACGCCGGTGAGTCTTGCCGGTGTCGGGGTCGGTGTAGTCGAACTCCTTCTGGCAGATCCAGTCGTCACTGACGAGACCGTGCTCCTTGATGATCTTCTTCTCGAACGCCTTGCCGCGCGGGTCGTTCCCGGCGTTCTTGATCAGGATGATGTCGCGCCAGTAGGTGAAGTCCCCGAACGCGTTCGGGTTGTTCTTGCTGGCCCGGATCCACTTCCACCAGACCCGGTCGACCGGCCGGGACTTCGGAGGCTCCTTGGCCTCCAGCTCCAGGCGCTTGTAGTCCGCGTCGGACGGCGCCTGAAGGCCGTCCCACTTCTTGCCCGGGTTCTCGTAGTCGTAGGTGTCCCACTGGGACTTCGCTCGCGACGCATCGCCGTCGGGCATCTCGACGATGGCGGCGAGGTCTTCCGCGAGATCGAAGTAGTCGCGGCAGAGCATGCCCGGGTTCGGTGGCTTCCCCGGTGCGGCATCTGCGTTGGAGGTCAGGCCCGGAAGGCCGGTGAACGCGAGGGTTGCAGCTGCGGCGACCGCGACAGCGGATGCCAGGCGTGCCCTCACGCGTAAACGTATGGATTTCACGTGCTTTGTCCCTTACCTGCGGGGGCTTGGGGACATGTGTGTGAGCGGTGTGAGCCCCCGTGACATGACACCGTCAGCGAGGCAGCCTAGTACCCGAACTCTCCGTTTACGCAAGCCAATTGAGGGCGCGTCGTACAAGCCGCCGCTGCCCTGTCGGGGTCGCCGGGTAGGGTCGGCCGGTATGGAGATGACCGACGACGAATACCAGGAACTGGCTGAGCTGGACCGCGTACGCGCCGGCAACCCCGTCCTGGACGCCTGGCTCCAGATCCAGCAGCAAGAGTTCCCCGCATGGGCCCAGCAGCACGATGGGGACTGGGACTTCACCCCCGCCTCGCTCGAGCGCGTGGAGGTCCTTGTTCGCTCCCGCTACGCCGGCAGCGACCAGGCATGGGACGAACGCGGCAGCGACTTCCTCCAGACAGCTGCCTGGTACGTCGGTGAGGTCCACAACCGCACGTGCGGCACCCAGTGGCAGTTCCACCCCGACTCGGCCGACGCGGATCCGGCGGTGTGGCCGTTCGTCACCGTGCCGTTCGACCGGCTCTTCGACTTCGAGGACGAGGACGGCATCGAATCCGACGCCAGGCCTCTGTACACGCCGGTCAACCGTCTGTGCGGAATCCTCGACGCGGGAGGCGGGAGCCTCGTCGCCGACCTGGACGTCCACACGCCGGCGCAGTAGCCGGGGTCGCGATCGCCTCAACCTGCGCTGGAAGAGAGGCGGTCAGGTCACGACGGTCCGGCCGGCGCCGCGCGTCCGGCTGCGGAATCGCAGGCGTGGGTGAGCTGCGACCATCCGTCACGTGGTCGGTCAAGCGGACACTGCGGGTCGATCTCTCAGGACACTGCGGGTCGATCTCTCAGGACGGCGAACCCCTCTCGCGGAGAGGCCGTTCGAGAACGCCCGACGGTGCACAATCCTCCTATGGACCAAGGAGTCGCGGCATTACTCGGGGCGGCGGTTGGGGTTCTCGGCACGGTCGCCGCTTCAGCGATATCCGGTTGGTCGAACCGCCGACAGGTGCAGACACAGGCGCGAGTCGATCACGCTCATTGGCGCAGACAGGTCCGCCGTGATGCGTACAGCGCATTCCTGGCTCCCGCCAACGAGTCTCGGACCGCCCTCAAGGCAGCTGCGCGCGCATTGATCGGCGAAGTGGACGTCGAGGAGGCCGATCGCAAACTCCACGTCGCCCAAGATCACTTACGTGCGGTGCAGGCGGCCCGGGCGAGCCTTGCAGTGGAAGGCCCGGAATCGGTGGAACAAGCCGCCCACGGTGTGAAGACCGGGCTCAACTCGATGCACACGACTCTTCTCGCCTGGCGTGACTCCGCGGAGGGAGCCCCTGACCACAACGTCCCGTTTGTGGAGCGCCATGCTGTGGAGGTGACCAGACTCGCTGAACGCATCGGCGGGTTCACCCTGGCGGCGCGCCGTGCTTTGGACGAGACGGAGGCGGCTGCTGCCGGCGGTGGCGGTTGACCCGACTCGGGGACGGATGCGGCTTCGCGCCCCCGGGGCTGGGGCAGTCGCCACGTCAGTAGGTGCCTGACCTGGTGTTTCAGCTGTCGGGGTGGCGGGATTTCAACCCACGACCTCTTCGTCCCGAATAAGGTCAGGGCAAGATCCGTATCTGGCACTCAAGGTATTTGCGCAGGCCAGGGCTTTGGTGTGACTTGGTCTCGCCAGGCATCTGGGAGACGTCGGGAGAAGATCTTCTCCCAGATTTCTCCCAGCTACGTAGCACCACAGGCCCTACCGCAGTAGATCAAACAGGCCTCGAGAGATTGGGGACGTCTCGCGGTCGGGTCGGGGATGTCAACGGGAGGCCGGCGGCTGCGGAGGGCCGCCGTGGCCGCGCCAGGCGGCGTACAAGCCGGAGACGGCGACGGCGATCGTCGCCAGCGACTCCGCCGGCACGCCGCGCAGCACGAGCAGCGTGCCGACGCCGAGTACAGCGAGGAAGACGACGAGATCCTGAATCCGCTTGGTGCGCTGCGGCATGGGTAATTCCCCGTTCATGGTGAGGGCCTGTCCGGCTGATCGCATCTGTGACGATGGACGTCCACCCTCACGGAGGGGCGGGGTGCTGCGGCAGATGCAGCAGTGCTGCCGGACGACCGGCAGCACACTCGGGTACAAGCACGGCACGGGCACGGGATACGAGTTCGGGAACGGAGCGGCGGAGCACGATGAGCGAACTGAAGCCGGTCGACGACGGCCTGCCGCCGGAAGTAGTCGCTCTCGCCCAGGCGTTGCGGGATCTTTTCGCGGGCCTGGGTATCTCGACCCGCCGCTACGCGGCCCGTCGCACGTACGACTCCTCCACCGTGTCCCGCTTTCTCGGCGGACACCGCCTGCCGCCGTGGGAGTTCGTCCTTAACCTGTTGCACGACGTTGCCGAGGAACGGGGCACCGTACCGACCGAGGAAACCATCGGCATGCTCCGCGCGCTGCACACCGCCGCGGTGCAGGCGGGCAACAGTCCGGTCCACAAGGTGCAGTTGCTGGAACGGAAGCTCGCGGAAGCCGATCAGGAGGCACGGCGGGCCGCTGCGCGAGAACGCTGGCTGGAGGACACCCTCCAGGACCGCGAACACCGCATCCGTGACCTTCAAATGCGCTTTCGCGAGCTGCAGGCGATGCCGGCGTCCCCGCTGACAGAGCCGGTGACCGGTGCCCCGTCCGGCGATGGGGCCGACGAACACGCCCGGCTGAGCGCGGAGATGCGTGAACTGCAGGCAGAGCTGCAACGTGTACGGGCCCTGCACCGGCAGGCGCAGGAGCGCTGCGAGCAGCTGGAGCGCCAGCTCGCCGGCGCGGAGGAGACGGCACAGCGGGAGGGCGAGGCCGCTCTGCTGCCGGAGCTTCTGCCGCCCGTCCCTGACGGGTCAGGTGAGGCCTTCCGCTCCGCTGCCGACGTACGGAACGAGGTCGTGAACACCCCCGGCGCACCACCTCTCAACTCGGTGTACCAGTTTGGGCACATCCACGGCGACGTCAGTGTCGTCACCGACACCTGGCAGGTGGACGAGGAGTTCGTCGCCTCGGTGAGCGCCCGGTTGTGCGCGGGGGACGAGCACGTGGGCAACGGCCTGCTCTTCGACGCCGAGACGGTGATCACGATGGGCGTAGTGCCGGAGCGTGCCCTGGGAAAGAGCGCATCGGGTCACGTGATGGAAGTCGTGATCGGTGAGCACAGGGTCCGGGCCGAGCAGGTCGAGATCTGTGACCTCCCCGGATTCGGATCATATGGTTTGGAGGTCCGCCCGTCCCTCGCGGTGCTGCGCCTGACCGAGCCCGTCGACTTCCCTGACCAGGTGCTGGTCTTCGACTGGCGTCATACGCCCGGGAGGCAGAGCCTGGTGAGCGCGCACGCCAGGCAGGGGCGGTACTCGTGCCTCCTCGACGTCAAAGGCCGCTCGGGAGACTGGCTGCGCGTGTCCGGCGAAATCGTCGTCGGCCTCTTCGGCGCCCCGGCGTTCTCCAGCACGGGCGCGCTGACGGGCCTGGTCGCGGCACGTAGCGACGACGGGCGGGCAGGCCTGCTCCTCCCCGTCGAGGCCTTCCGTGCCCTGACCACCATCACCCTGGAGGACTAGGGGTGTCCGGGCCGAGTCGATTCCTGCCGTGACGATCTTCATCGACATGGTGGTCAGAGACGGTCTGGGAGAGGGGTTCCAAGATCTTCTCCCAGTTTTCTCCCGGGGAGACCCTGGAAACAATTCAGGCCCGGTCTTCCTCAACGGAAGACCGGGCCTGAACTGGTGTTTCAACTGTCGGGGTGGCGGGATTTGAACCCACGACCTCTTCGTCCCGAACGAAGCGCGCTGCCAAGCTGCGCTACACCCCGATGTCACCGGCGTCGCGGCGACATCGATTACTTTAGCCCACCCGCGCTCCCAGACGAAATCCGGTTTTCCCGGCCTCCGGCCACGCGAGCGGGTCCGTCACACGGGCCCGGTGGCCGGGGCGCGGGCGCGTCCCGCAGGGCTACTCCTCCCGCTCCACCAGCGTCAGCAGCGTCGCCTCCGGCGGGCATGCGAAGCGCACCGGGGTGTAGCGGCTCGCGCCGCAGCCCGCCGAGACGTGGAGGAAGGAGGTGTTGCCCGACGACTCGTGGGTGGACAGGCCCTTCACTCGGTCCGTGTCCAGGTCGCAGTTCGTGACCAGGGCGCCGTAGAAGGGGATGCACACCTGGCCGCCGTGCGTGTGGCCCGCCAGGATCAGGGGGTAGCCGTCCGCCGTGAACGCGTCCAGGGTTCGCAGGTACGGCGCGTGCACGATCGCCAGGGAGAGGTCCGCGTCCTTCTCCGGGCCGCCCGCGACCTTCTCGTAGCGGTCGCGCTTGATGTGCGGGTCGTCCAGGCCGGTGAAGGCCAGCTCGAAGCCCTCCAGCTTCAGGCGGCCGCGGCTGTTGCTCAGGCCCACCCAGCCCGCCGTGTCGAACGCGTCGCGCAGGTCCTGCCACGGGTTGTGCACCACGCCCACCGCCGGTGGGTTGCCGTTGAGGCCGTGCCGGCCCTGTGCCCTCTCGAAGAGGTAGCGCACCGGGTTGCGGAGCGTGGGGCCGTAGTAGTCGTTGGAGCCGAAGACGTAGACGCCGGGGAACTCCATCAGCGGGCCGAGCGCGTCCAGGACTTCCGGGACGCCCTGGGGGTCCGAGAGGTTGTCGCCCGTGTTGACGACGAAGTCCGGGCGGAGGCCCGCCAGCGACTGGAGCCAGGCGCGCTTCTTGTGCTGGCCACTCACCATGTGGATGTCGGAGACCTGAAGGACGCGCAGGGGCCGCATGCCCTTCGGCAGGACCGGGACCGTGAGTCGTCGGAGACGGAAGGACCGGGCCTCGAAGCCCGCCGCGTAGGCGATGCCGGCAGCGCCGACCGCCGCGATTCCTGCCGTGATTTTCAGGGGGATCCCGTATCGTGCGCGCATCTGCCCATGGTGGCAGACCCCGCCGGTTGCAGAGACGGGTGGGCGGTGGGTACCTCGGCCGTCACTCCCCGCACCGGCAGCGTCAGCAGCAGGCCCAGCGATATCCAGACGTACGTGTTGCTGCCGATGAACCCGTCGATGCCGGTGGCGTCCCAGCTCCACAGCCAGACGACGCTGCTGCACAGCACCACGTAGATCACGGCGGCCCGGCGCAGCAGCCGGCGTCGCCGCGGGTCGTCCCGGTCGTGGTCGAGACCGGCGGTGACCAGTACCGCGAGGGCCGGAAACACCCACACCAGGTGGTGCACCCAGGTCACCGGGCTGATCAGGCAGGCGGTGAGGCCGGTCAGGGCGAAGCCGGCGAGTTCGTTCCCGGCGGCGGCCGCGCGGGTGGACCGGCGGGCCCAGACCGCGAGGATCACCACGACACCGATCGCCCACACCGCCCGGCTGGGGTCGTCCGGTGCCGAGAGCCGGGCGAGGACGCCCTGCCAGGACTGGTTGGAGACATACGCGAGCGAGCCGACGCGGTCGGTGTTCCACATCGCCTCGGTCCAGTAGACGCGGGAGGCGTCGGGCGCGACCCACAGGGCGAGGAGCGTGGCGGCGGCGGCGACGCCGGTCGCGGTGGTGGCCGCGCGCCAGCGGCGGGTGATGAGGAGGTAGCCGATGAAGACGGCGGGGGTGAGTTTGATCGCGGCGGCGAGCCCGATGCCGAGGCCCGCCCAGCGGGCGCGGCCCGTCGAGAGCAGCCAGGCGTCGGTGAGGACGAGCGCCAGCAGCAGCAGATTGACCTGACCGAAGCTGAAGGTGTCGCGGACCGGTTCCAGCAGCGCGAACAGGCAGAACGCGACGGCGAAGGTGTACCAGCGGCTCCAGCCCTGGCGGCGTACGAGCGCGCCGGCGCACCAGTACAGGACGACGAGCCCGGCCGCGATGTTGCCGAGCACGCTGAGCGCGACCGCCCCGGGCCAGGCGACCAGGGTCATCGGCAGCATGCACACGGCGGCGAACGGGGGATAGGTGAAGCCGTAGTGCGTCCCCGGCACCAGGTAGTCGTAGATGCGGCCGCTGTCTCTCCAGTGCTCGACCGTGCCGTAGTAGACGCCGAGGTCGAACCAGTCGCGGTGCAGGGGCACGGTGGCGAGGAACAGCGCCACGGCCGCGGCCAGACCGGCCACCAGCAGCACCCGGCCGCGGGTGCTCGTGGGCCACTTGATGCCGCTGGTTCTCTGCTGGACCAGTGTCATGCGGTGCTCCCCAGGGCGTCGGTACGGGAGGCGGTGCGCTGCGCGACGCGGTGGGCGCACCACAGCGCCAGCACGGCGAGCACGCCGCCGAAGGTCGCGAGCGCCACCTGCGGGCCCTGCGGTGCGAACCCGTTGGGCAGTACGGCGAGGGCGAGGACCGCGCTCGCGGCGGCGACCGCTCGGCGTACGGACCGGCCGGGGCCGGCGGCGGCTATCAGGAACAGCCCCCACAGCACGTACCAGGGCCGGATCGCCGGTCCGAGCACGGCCACGGCGGTCAGGCTGAGGCCGAGGGCGTAGACCGGCCGGCGCAGGTGGTGGCGGCGCCAGGCGAGCAGTATCGCGAGAGCCGTGGCGGCGAGGCCCGCCAAATGCCAGGCGGGAGTGGCGAATTGCGCGAGTCCGCTGCCCGCGCTCTCCAGCAGGGCGCCGGTCATCCGGCCCAGCGAGGAGGTGATCGACCAGTTCTGCGGGGAGACCGGGGTGTCGAGCGCGCCGATCCATCCGTAGCCGGTGCCGGTGACGGCGGTCGTCGCGGCCGTGGTGGCGGCGCTGATCCCGAGCACGGCGAGCGCGGCGGTGAGCCGTGGCGCACGGACCGGCCGGCGAGCGTGTGGCGTGCCGGCGGGTGGCGTACGGACCGGCCGAGGAATGGGTGGCGCAAGCAGCGATCGCAGACGAGCCGGTGATGTACGAACCGGTGACGTACGAGCCGGTGGCGCAGTGCTGCCGAGCTGTCTCGCCCACAGGAGCGCCACCGCGAGCAGCCCCATCGCCGCGGGTGCTTTGACCAGGGCGGCCAGCGTGACCAGGACGACGGCGAGTACGGGCCATCTGCCCAGGGCGGCCACGAGGCCGGCGCCCAGCAGGCCCAGCATTATCGCGTCGTTGTGGGCGCCGCCGACGAGGTGGAGGAGGACGAGCGGGTTGAGCGCGCCGAGCCAGATCGCGGTGGCGGGGTCGGCGCCGCAGTGCCGGGCCAGGACCGGCAGACAGAAGACCATCCCCGCCACCCCCAGCAGCGCGACGAGGCGCATACCGATCACGCCGGCGGACACCTCGGTGTGCGACAGGTCGTTGATCACCGTCGCGCAGGCCAGGAACAGCGGACCGTACGGAGTCGGCGTGTGCTGCCACAGCGGCGCCACCTCGTCGTTCAGCGGACCGCCGAGGCGCGAGGGCCCGTGCGTGTACACGTCTATCTGGGCGTCGACCATCGCGCCCTGGGCGAGATAGCTGTAGACGTCACGGCTGAACAGCGGTGGCGCGAGCAGGAGCGGCGCGGCCCACAGTCCGAGGGTGAGCAGCAGGGTCCGGCGGTCGGGCGGCTTCGGCCCGCGCACCGACTGCCCCAGCATCGCCCAGGCCGCGACCAGCAGGACGAGCCCGAAGTACGCCCCGACAAGCCCGATCGCGGCGCGGCCCGACTCCGGTGCGAGGGCGTCGCGTACGGGCAGCGCGCCCGCGGTCACCCCTCCCGCGGCGAGCGCCGCCGAGCCCACCAGTCCGAGGAGTTGGCAGCGGCGGGTGTCGAGGGGGGCGGGGACGCGCGGCATTCGATCAGAGTGTCAACGGGCGGTGTCCGAGAAGCGACGGTGTCCTCGCCGAGGAGCGGCCGCAGTGTGTCGGCCGAATGACGGCGAACGGGAGAGGGCGAACGGGAGACGGCGTCGCGGTACGCCCCGTACGACCGCGCACCCGGCACGGCGGCCCGCCAGGACATCGGCGGCTGCACCCCGGTACGGCGGCCCGCCAAGACATCGGCGGCGAAGAACCCGCACTGCGGCGCACCCGTCCCACGACGAACCCGCTACGACGACGACCGCGGCGGCGGCGCCAGCTGCCACTGCCCCGAGTGACCCGGCGGAAGCGCGAGATCCCGCCGGACCGCCGCGTAGTACCCCTCGCGCGCCGTCCGCTGCTTCTCCAGCAGGACCGACCACGCCTGCGGGTCATGGGTCCGCTCGCGCAGGAACTGCTCCATCTCCAAAACGGTGACGACCCACACCCGCGCCCTGTCCACCACGTCCCGGGTGCCGAGCATCAGCAGGGCCTCCCCGGCCGGGTCCCGGCCGTCGTTCGCCGCTGCCAGGTGGGGCGCCGCTTCATCGGGTGACAGGGGGTGCGGGTGGGGATCGTTCCCGAGGTGGGCGGCGATCCGGTACGTCAGGGTCACCGACTTCTTCAGCGACCTGGCGTACTCGGCGTAGGTCTCCAGCCGCCGTTCCTCCCAGCGGGCCTCCTGCTCGCGACGGAAGCGGGCCTGATCCCCCCGTGTGATGGCCAGGTACGAGCCCAGGGCACCGACCACCACGCCGATCAGGGCGGGGAGTTGCTGTATGAACGCGGACATGGCGAAACGCTATCGGAGGGCCGCTCATGAGGAGAGAGGACCGAGTACGTGCGGTAGGTGCAAGGCGGGGCGGCGCCTGTCAGTCGGAAGGCTGCTGCCCCGGCCGGCGGTTCGCCGGAAGGGCGCAGGCCGGTGTTCCGCCCGGCATGCGGTCGCGGTTGTCGGCAACGGCCCGGTAGACGCCGCGAGCGATCCAGCGCAGAGGGGGCAGGGTGAGGAGGGCACCCAGGACGGCCCACCCCTTGCCTGCTCTCAGCAGGAGCTTGGCCACAGCCTGACTGCCGCCGTACGCGGCGCCGGTCGGCGTGATCCACAGCAGCTCGTGCTCGGCGCGCCGCTGCGTGGTGCCGAGGGAGCGCAGATCCGCGAACTGCCACGGGGTGATCGTGCAGCGGGGCCGCACACGGCGTTCGATGAAGGCCACGGAGCTTGTACAGAAGGCGCAGTCGCCGTCGTAGACCAGTACAGGCCCTGTCCGCATGGCTCCGTCCTGCCCCGTCACAGCGCCACGCCCGCAGGGGAATCGGCGGCCCGGAAGGTGCGGCGATAGGCCAGGGGGGAGACGCCCAGCTCGGCGTTCAGGTGCTGGCGCAGTGAGGCGGCGGTGGCGAAGCCGATCTCGAACGCGACCTGATCAACGGTCAGATCGGTCGATTCCAGCAGGCTCCTGGCGCGTGCGAGGCGCTGTTTGGTCAGCCACTGGCCGGGGGCATGCCCGTCTCGGCACGGAAGCGGCGGACGAACGTACGCACGCTCATGTGGGAGCGCTCGGCCATCTGTTCCACGGTGAGCTTGTCGCCGAGCTGCTCAAGGGCCCACTGGCGGGTGGCGGAGGTGGACTCGGCCGGATCGTCGGGGATGGGGCGTTCGATGTACTGGGCCTGTCCGCCCTCGCGGAAGGGCGCCACCACGCAACGCCGTGCGGCGTGGTTGGCCAGGTGCGAGCCGTGGTCGTTGCGGATCAGGTGGAGGCACAGGTCCACCCCGGACGCGGCGCCGGCGGAGGTGAGCACGTCGCCGTCGTCGACGAAGAGCACGCCTTCGTCGAGGCGGATGTGCGGATACCAGCGGCGGAACAGCTCCGCGCTCTCCCAGTGGTTGGTGGCCACCCGCCCGTCGAGCAGGCCGGCCGCGGCCAGGATGAAGCCTCCGCTGCAGATGGAGGCGATCCGGGTGCCGGGGCGGATCCGGGCGAGGGCGGCGGCAACGGCTGCGGGCAGCTCGCGGGTGAGCCGTGCCTTCTCGAGCGGGGCGATGATCACCGTGTCTGCCGATGCGAGGGCCTCAGGACCGTGCTGCGGGACGACGGAGAAGCCGGCGTTGGTCTCGACCGGGCCGCCGTCGCAGGAACACACGACGACCTCGTACCGGTCGTCGGCTGCGCCCAGGACGCGTGCAGGAATCCCCAGTTCGAAGGGATAGGCGCCGTCCAGCGCGAGGACGGCGACTCTGTGCGGCTGTGGATGGACCATGGCAGAATTCTATCGCCTATTGACGTTTCTGCCGATGGTGAGGTCTGGGGCGGGGCCACAGGCTGGTGCCATGAACAAGAACACGATGCGTGCCCTCGGCCAGAACACCTACGGCGGACCTGAGGTCCTCGAGGAACGAGAGGTCGAGCGGCCCGAGCCCATAGGCAACGAGATCCTCGTCGCCGTCCACGCCGCGGGGCTGAACCCCACCGACTGGAAGCACCGCGCGGGAATGATGCGCTTCGGCGAGCCGCCGTTCACGCTGGGCTGGGACGTGTCCGGCGTGGTCGAGGCGATCGGCGCAGGCGTCACGCTGCATCAGCCGGGCGACGAGGTGTTCGGGATGCTGCCCTACCCGAACGGGCACGGCGCGCACGCCGAGTACGTGACCGCTCCGGCCCGTGCCTTCGTCCCCAAGCCGTCCACGCTGAGCCATGTCGAGGCGGCCGCGCTGCCGTTGGCGTCGATGACCGCCTGGCAGGTGCTCGTCGACACGGCCGACGTGCGGCCGGGGCAGCGGGTACTGGTGCACGCGGCGGCCGGCGGCGTGGGGCATCTCGCCGTGCAGATCGCCAAGGCACGCGGTGCGTACGTCATCGGCACGGCGTCCGCCGCCAAGCACGACCTGGTGTCGAGCCTGGGTGCCGATGAGGTCATCGACTACCGCACCCAGGACTTCGTGGCCAAGGCGCGCGACATGGACGTGGTCCTCGACCCGTTCCTCGGCGAGGACCGGCTGCGCTCGCTCGAGACCCTGAGGCCGGGCGGCCTGCTGGTCTCGATCCTGCCCCTGGAGTTCGCGCAGGTGGAGGTGCGCGCGGCCGAGTTGGGGGTGCGCGCCACGGCCATGCAGGTCGAATACGACCACACGGGCATGACGGGCGTCGCGGCGCTGGTGGAGTCCGGGCAGCTGCGCCCGCACGTCGCCACCACGTACCCGCTGGCCGAGGCAGCGAAGGCGCACGCGGAGGGCGAGACGGGCCGGGTCACGGGAAAGCTGGTGCTGACGGTGCGGTCCTAGCCGGTCGTGTCGTCTCAGCCGACTGGTCGTTTCGCCTCGCAACGCGCTCGGTACAGCGGCCGGGAGTTCGGCCGGCCGTCGGCGGACGGGTGGGGCGCGAACCGGCCTCGGCCCGACGCCGGGCGGTGGCCCCGCCGCTTGCGGGCCTCGTCCCGGGTCCCCCGGGGGATGATGGCCGTGTTCAGTCGGTACGACTGCGCTTGTACCGCTGTGCCCCCGGCGCTTCGGGCCAGCCTGCGGAGCCGTTCCGAGTCAGTGCTGACCTGCGAATCTGCGTTGACCGGGTCCATGAGAAAAGGCTATGAAGACGTTATGACCACGCTCAAGTCCAAGCTGAAGGAAGACCTCACCGCGGCGATCCGGGCGCGCGACGAACTGCGCTCCTCCACTCTCCGGCTGACCCTCTCCGCCATCACCAAGGAGGAGGTTTCGGGCAAGACCGCCCGTGAACTCTCCGACGACGAGGTGCAGAAGGTGATCGCCAAGGAGGCGAAGAAGCGCCGCGAGGCCGCCGACGCCTTCGCGCAGGGTGGCCGTGCCGAGCAGGCCGAGCGGGAGAAGGCGGAGGGTGTTCTTCTCGACGCCTACCTGCCGAAGCAGCTGAGCGACGACGAGCTCGCGCAGATCGTGTCGCAGGCCGTCGACGAGGCGAAGGCCGCAGGGGCCGAGGGGCCTCGTGCGATGGGCGCCGTCATGAAGATCGTGAACCCGAAGGTGGCGGGCCGCGCCGAGGGCGGCCGGGTCGCCGCCGTGGTGAAGCAGCTGCTCGCGGGCTGAGGCACCGGAGGCGGACAAGGAGGAGGGGCCCGGCGCATGCGCCGGGCCCCTCTCCCATCGTGCGGTGATGCGGGCGACCTCTACGGGAAGCCGCCGCCGCCGTTCCCGTTGCCGCCGTTGCTCTGACCGCGGTTGTTGCCGCCGCCGATCAGGTCCGGCGGGATGGAGATACCGGGGAAGGGATCTTCCTGGCCGCCGTTCCCGTTGCCGCCGTTCCCCTGGCCGCGGTGGTCGCCGGGCTTGTTGTCGTTCGGCTTGCCCGGCTTCTCCGGCGCCTTCGGAGCGTCCGGGATCGGCACTCTGTTGAACGGCGGTGCTTCCTGCCCGTCCAGCGCACCCGTCATCGCGTCCCGCCAGATCGGTCCGGGGACCTGACCGCCGAAGACCTTGCCGTACCTGGTGCCGCCGATGCGGATGTTCTCCATCTTCACCTGCTGGCTGGGGCTGCCGACCCAGACGGCTCCCGAGAGGTTCGGCGTGTAGCCGACGAACCAGGCGTTCCGCCGCTCGTCCGTCGTACCGGTCTTGCCCGCGTTGTCGCGGCTCTGCAGGCCGGCCTCCTGGCCCGTACCGGAGTCGATCACACCGCGCAGCAGCTCGTTGATCGTGTCGGCCGTCCGCTCGGTCATCGCCTTCTCACAGGTGCTCTTGGGCACCTCCAGGCTCTTGTTGTCGGCCGTGCGGATCGACTCGATCGCGGTCGGTGTGCAGTACGTGCCGCGGTTGGCGAAGGTCGCGTACGCGCTCGCCATCACCAGCGGGGAGATACCGGTCGAGCCCAGGGTGAGCGGCGACGGCGAGACCGGCAGTTTCGCTCCGTTGCCCTGGACGACACCGAGCTTGTCGGTCATCTCCACGACGGGGCAGAGCCCGATGTCCCCGATCATCTGCACGAAGTAGGTGTTGACCGACTTCGCCATCGCGTCCTTGAGGGCGTACGGGCCGACCTCGGACTCGTTCTCGTTCTCCAGGTTGAAGCCCTGGTTCCGCCACGGCTTGTCGGTGCACGTGGGGATGGAGTCGGGGTACGGCATCTTGTACGGCGCCGGGTACGACTGCGTCGGCGGCTTGCCCTGCTCTATGGCCGCGGCCGCCACGAACGGCTTGAAGGTCGAACCGACCGGGAAGCCGAAGTTCGAGCCGCCCATCTTCTGGTTGACCGAGTAGTTGATCTGCGTCTCGTGCTTGCCGAAGCCGTACGGCCGCGACTGGCCCATCGCCTGGATCTTGCCCGTCCCCGGCTGGACCAGCGTCACCGCGGTGGCGACGTCGTCCGTCTGGTAGACGTGGTCCTTGATCGACTCCTGCGTCGACTCCTGGGCGCGCGGGTCCAGGGTCGTCCTGATGGTGAGGCCGCCCTGGTTCCAGACCTTGGCGCGTGCTTCCTTGGTCTTGCCGAAGACCGGGTCGGACAGGAAGACCTCGCGCAC
Source organism: Streptomyces sp. CA-251247 (assembly GCF_050952975.1). NCBI lineage: Bacteria > Bacillati > Actinomycetota > Actinomycetes > Kitasatosporales > Streptomycetaceae > Streptomyces > Streptomyces sp. CA-251247. The sequence goes on from NZ_CP191861.1 coordinate 4,437,189, forward strand.
GTAGTCGCAGAAGAAGCCGGCGCCGCTGACCGCGGTGATGCAGCCGTTCTTCGGCTTGCTGACCTTGAGCTTGACGGGGGCGGCCTTCGCCCGGTCCGCCTCGGTCTGCGAGATGTCGCGCACCTCGGCCATGCGCTGGAGCACGGTGTTGCGGCGCTTCGTCGCCTCTTCCGTGTCGTTGACCGGGTCGTAGCGGCTGGGGGACTGCACGATGCCCGCGAGCATCGCCGCCTCCTCCAGCTTCAGGTCCTTGGCCTGCTTGGAGAAGTAGCGCTGCGAGGCGGCCTCGATGCCGTACGCCTGCTGACCGAAGAAGGTGATGTTGAGGTAGTTCTCCAGGATCTTCTTCTTGCCGAGCTCTTCCTCGACCTGGATCGCGTACTTCAGTTCCTGGATCTTGCGGCCGATCGTCTGCTGGGTGGCCTGGGCGACCTTGTCGGGGTCGTCACCGGCCTCCTCCACGAAGACGTTCTTCACGTACTGCTGGGTCAGCGTCGAAGCGCCCTGGGCGACCCCGCCGGACTGGGCGTTGCGGTTGAGCGCGCGCAGGACACCCTTGAGGTCGACCGCGCCGTGCTCGTAGAAGCGCGAGTCCTCGATGGCGACGATCGCCTTCTGCATGTACGGCGAGATGTCCTTGAGCGACACGACCGTGCGGTCGCGCGAGTACACCGTGGCGATCTGGCCGCCCTTCGCGTCCAGGATCGTGGTGCGCTGGCTGAGCGGGGGCGTCTTCAGATTGGCGGGGATCTCGTCGAATCCCTTGACCGTTCCCTTGGCCGCAAGTCCCAGCGCTCCGGCGGCGGGCAGGGCGATGCCCGCCAGCACGGCTCCCGCGAGCACACTGACACCGAGGAACTTGGCGGCCTGCTGGGTCCCGGTCAGACCTCCGCCCGAGCGCTTCTTTGGCATGAGGGCAGCCTAATCCGTTGGTACGGGTGTTCCGTAGGAGCAGGGGGTTCCCGGGGCGTACGCGTACCAGACCGTGACATCCACGTAAGGGAACGGCACGCGGCCGCCCCGGCGCAGCCTCGTCGACCGCATGATCGTCCGGCTCGACCGCTGCCGGGCTCATCACGGCCGGCTCTACGACCGCGTGGTGAACGCAGGGACCCCGGGGAACGTGACGGCACAGCCACCGGCGCTGCCTACGTCGTCATTCGCCGGACACGCGGACAGGCCTTGGCCTAAGCTGCTCTCAACTGTCACAGCAGTGTGGTTTCGCATCAAGTCCTCCTCGGAATCCCGCAGTACCGGAATCTGTTAGTCCGTGTCCGATTCCACCTCATGCGTCATTCGGCGCCCGTTGTGACTCCCCCGGAATACCCCGGTTTGCCCGGGATGATCACGTATGCCCCCAGCTCACTCCCCTGGGTGATCTGCCGCGTACGCATAGTCCGTTCGGGCCATTCAAGATTGGGCCCGAAGGGGGTGTTGCGCTGTGCCCACCTTCCGTAACGTCCTCAACTGGCAGCGGTGAATATGCCGCTGCCGCCGTGGGGGAGCCTCGATTCGGGAGAGGACGGCGCCGGCATGGGCTGGGTAACCGACTGGAGTGCGCAGGCAGCCTGCCGCACTACCGATCCGGATGAACTGTTTGTACAAGGGGCAGCGCAGAACAGGGCCAAGGCGGTGTGCACCGGATGTCCGGTGCGGACCGAGTGCCTGGCCGATGCGCTCGACAACCGCGTGGAGTTCGGTGTGTGGGGCGGAATGACCGAACGGGAGCGGCGTGCACTGCTGCGCCGACGACCAACGGTCACGTCCTGGCGCAGACTGCTCGAGACCGCTCGCACCGAGTACGAGCGCAGCGCGGGCATTCTGCCCGTGGGCCTCGACGACGACGAGACGTACGAGACGTACGCGGCGGCGGGATAACCGCCGGTGGGATGACCGCGGCGGGACAGCCGCAGTCGGATGTGCCGAGGTGGGACAGCCACCGCGGAGACAGCCGAGGTGGGACAGCCACCGCGGCGGCGGGACGCCCGCTGCCGTTCACCGAGCTCCGGCCGTACCTCCGGTCGCGAGCCGGTCGCCGATGGCCCGCAGTCCTGCGAGGTCGTGGACATCGCCGGGCAGGGCGGCGACCTGGGTCACCGCCACCTCGGGGTGGAGTGCTGTGAAGCGGTCGCGCGTTCGCTGTTCACGCGCGAGGACCTGCATGCGTTCGGCATGCAGGCGCAGCAGTCCGGCTGTCAGTTGTTCGGTGGTGTGCTCGGTTGAACCGGTGGAGCCGGTGCGGTCCGCGGATCCGGACTGTTCTGCGGGGTCGGCACCGTCCGTGGCGCCGGCGTGATCCGTCGGTTCGGTGTGCTCCGCAGGGTCGCGATTCTCGGGAGAGTGGTCCACGGACGGGGATTCGGGAGAGGCGCCCGTGGCGTCACGAACACCAGTCTTCCCGGACGTTTGATCCACAATGCGGCCCTCGTCAAGATTTTCTGCGGCGGCAAGCGCCCGCTCGGCCGACAGCCGGGCGGCGCCGCTCTCGTGGACCCGGTTGAGGACCAGACCGGCCAGTGGCATCTCCTCCGCGGCCAGCCGCTCCACGAAATACGCGGCCTCACGCAGGGCGTCGCGCTCGGGCGCGGCCACCACGAGGAAGGCGGTCCCGGGCGCCTGGAGGAGCCGGTAGGTGGCATCGGCCCGGGTGCGGAAACCGCCGAACATCGTGTCCATCGCGGCCACGAACGTCTGGACGTCGCGCAGCAGCTGACCCCCCAGCAGCTTGCCCAGCGTCCCGGTCATCATCGACATGCCGACATTGAGGAACTTCATCCCCGCCCGGCCGCCCATCTTCGCCGGAGCCATCAGCAGCTTGATGAACTTGCCGTCCAGGAACGACCCGAGCCGCTTCGGCGCGTCCAGGAAGTCGAGCGCCGAGCGGGAGGGCGGGGTGTCGACGACGATGAGGTCCCAGTCCTCGCGGGCGCGCAGCTGCCCCAGCTTCTCCATCGCCATGTACTCCTGCGTACCGGCGAAACCGGCCGACAGGGACTGGTAGAAGGGGTTCTCCAGGATGGCCCGGGCGCGCTCGGAGTCCGCGTGTGCCTCGACGATCTCGTCGAAGGTCCGCTTCATGTCGAGCATCATGGCGTGCAGTTCGCCGCCGGCGCTGTCGTCGATGCCCTTCACCCGGCGCGGCACGTTGTCCAGGGAGTCGATGCCCATGGACTGGGCGAGCCTGCGCGCAGGGTCGATGGTGAGGACGACGACCCGGCGGCCGCGCTCCGCGGCGCGTACGCCGAGGGCCGCTGCGGTGGTCGTCTTGCCGACACCGCCCGAGCCGCAGCACACGATGATGCGGGTGGCCGGATCGTCGATGAGCGGGTCGACTTCGAGAGGCGCCGACGCGTCCAGGGTCATGAGCCGGTCCCTTGCTTCCGCAGTTCCTTCGACAGTCGGTAGAGCCCGGCGAGGTCGACCCCCTCGCTGAGCAGGGGCAGTTCGTACGAGGGCAGCCCCAGGCCGCTCAGCAGGGACCGCTGTTCGCGCTCCAGCTCGACACGCTGCGCGTGGTCGGCCGCCTGTTCCAGCAGGGGGGTGACGAGCTTCGTACCGCCGCTCACGCCGGCCGCCGTGAGGGTCCTGGCGATCTCCGCGCGACGGTCGTCCGCCGCGTGGCGGACCGCTTCCTCGTCGAGGAGGTGCGGGCGCACCATGTTCACGATCACCCGGCCGACGGGGAGCTCGGCGGCGCGCAGCTCGGCGACACCGTCCGCGGTCTCCTGGACGGGCATCTCCTCGAGCAGGGTCACCAGGTGGACCGCCGTCTCGGGGGACTTCAGCACCCGCATGACGGCCTGGGCCTGATTGTGTATCGGGCCGAACTTCGCCAGGCCGGCCACCTCGTCGTTCACATTGAGGAAGCGGGTGATGCGTCCGGTGGGCGGGGCGTCCATCACTACGTAGTCATAGGTGTAGTCACCCTGCTTCGTCCTGCGGCGCACGGCCTCGCAGGCCTTGCCGGTCAGCAGGACGTCCCGCACGCCGGGCGCGATGGTGGTCGCGAAGTCGATCGCGCCGAGCTTTTTGAGGGCGCGGCCGGCGCTGCCGAGTTTGTAGAACATCTGGAGGTAGTCGAGGAGGGCGCGCTCGGCATCGATGGCCAGGGCGTACACCTCCCCGCCGCCGGATGCGACGGCGATCTTCCGTTCCTCGTACGGAAGCGCCTCCGTCTCGAAAAGTTGCGCGATGCCCTGCCTGCCCTCCACCTCGACGAGGAGGGTCCGCTTCCCCTCCGTCGCGAGGGCGAGCGCGAGGGCGGCGGCGACCGTCGTCTTACCGGTACCGCCCTTGCCGCTGACGACCTGGAGCCTGCTCACGTATTCGAGCCTAACCAGTAAGGCCCCGGGCTACGCACGAGGCGGTGTGCGGCCTGCGTCACGGGACGAGGGGCGGGTGCGGCTACAGTCGGCCCATGACCAAGTGGGAATACGCGACCGTGCCCCTTCTCGTGCACGCGACCAAGCAGATTCTGGACACCTGGGGCGAGGACGGGTGGGAGCTCGTCCAGGTCGTTCCCGGGCCGAACAACCCCGAGCAGCTCGTGGCGTACCTGAAGCGGGAGAAGAGCTCATGACGGGCGTCGTCGAGGCGCGCCTGGCGGAGCTCGGCCTGACGCTCCCGGACGTCGTGCCGCCGCTGGCCGCCTACCAGCCGGCGGTGATCACGGGTGCGTACGTCTACACCGCCGGCCAGCTGCCGATGGTCGAGGGCAAGCTCCCGGTCACCGGCAAGGTGGGCGGTGAGGTCACCCCCGAGGAGGCCAAGCAGCTCGCCCGCACCTGTGCCCTGAACGCCCTGGCGGCCGTGAAGTCCGTCGTCGGCGATCTGGACCGGGTCGCCCGCGTGGTGAAGGTGGTTGGCTTCGTGGCCTCCGCCGCGGACTTCACCGGCCAGCCCGCCGTGCTGAACGGCGCGAGCGAGCTGCTGGGCGAGGTGTTCGGCGACAAGGGCGTGCACGCGCGCAGCGCGGTGGGTGTCGCGGTGCTGCCGCTGGACGCGCCGGTCGAGGTCGAGCTCCAGGTGGAGCTTCTCCAGAGCTGACGCCGGCAGCCGAGGTCCGGGAGCTGACGCCGGCAGCCGAGGTCCGGGAGCTGAGGCCGGGGAGCCGGCACCTGCCGCCCGGGTGAAGTCCCGGGCGCTTCACGCTCCCGCAGGCTGCACGCTCCGGCGCGCGCCTCCCGTTTCCGTACGCCTCCTCTTCCCGTACGTCCCCCGCGTACCGGCGGCCCCCTCGGGGACTGAACCGCCGGTCAGCGCGCAGATGGCCCCGCGCCTGCCGATCCGTCGGCGGGCCGGGGCCTGACTCATGCGTGGTAAACGCTTGCACTGCTCTTGACGTGAACGCGTCGACGGGTGTGATCTGTCCACGGTTAGGAACGTTTCCTAACGATCTGAACGTGGGAGGGATCCGTGGCACCAACCCCCCGCCGCCGCTCGCGCAGAGCGATCGGCGTCCTCGTGGCCGCGGCCACAGCAGCGTTAACCGTGGCCCTGCCGACCCCGAGCACCGCCCAGCCCGTGACCGGCTCCGCGGCGCGGCCAGGGACCGTCAAGGCCGACCCCGTCCGGTACGAGGCCGAGTCCGCGACCGTCTCGCAGGGCCTGGCCGAGTCCAACCACGCCGGGCACTCCGGCACCGGCTTCGTCAACTACACCAACGTCGCCGGCGGCTATGTGGAGTTCAGGGTGAACGCCCCCGCCGCCGGGAACGCCACCCTGGCACTCGGCTTCGCGAACGGCACGACCGGCAACCGCCCGCTGGACGTCTCCGTCAACGGCGCCGCCCCCACCGGCCTCGCCTTCCAGCCCACCGGCGCGTGGACCACCTGGTCCGCCGTGACCACCACGGTGACCCTGAAGGCGGGCGTCAACACCCTCCGGGCCACGGCCACCGCGCCCGAGGGCGGCCCGAACCTCGACTACATCGACGTCACACCGGCCGACGGCCCCGCCGGCACGGACTACGAGGCGGAGGCCGGGACGATCTCCCAGGGTGCCGTCGAGTCCAACCACGCCGGCCATTCCGGCACCGGCTTCGTCAACTACCAGGCCGTGACGGGCGCGTACGTCGAGTTCACCGTCGCCTCGGCGCAGGCATCCGCCACCCGCCTCGACTTCCGCTACGCCAACGGCACCGCGGCCGACCGGCCCCTCGACATCACGGTCAACGGCACCTCGGTCGCCGACAACCTCGCCTTCCCCGGCACCGGCGCCTGGACCACCTGGAAGACGGCGACCGCCACCGCGAACCTCAAGGCGGGCAGCAACACGATCCGCGCCACCACCGCCGCCGGCGACGGGCCCAACCTGGACAAGCTCACCGTCACCGCGAGCGGCCCCGCCGACACCGAGAAGCCGAGTGCGCCCGGTGATCTGCGCAAGGACAAGGAGCCCACGGCCTCCACCGTCTCGCTCGCCTGGAACGCGGCCACCGACAACGTCGGCGTCGTGGGCTACGACATCTACCAGCACGGCCAGCTGATGAAGCAGGTGGACGGGAACACCCTGGCCGCCACCGTGGACGGTCTCGACCCGGAGACCACGTACGACTGGACCGTCTTCGCCCGGGACGCCGCCGCGAACGTCTCGGTCGCCAGCAACGCCGTCACCATCGCCACACTGCCCGCACCCCCGGACGACGAGGCACCCAGCGTCCCCGGCAACCTGCGCTCCACCGGCAGGACAGCGACCAGCGTCGACCTCGCCTGGAACGCCTCCACGGACAATGTGAAGGTCACCGGGTACGAGATCCACCGCGACGGCGCGCTCGCCGGCACCGCCGACTCCACCTCGACCACCGTCGCCGGCCTGGCCGCCAATACCGCGTACCGGTTCAAGGTCAGGGCCTTCGACCTCAAGGGCAACAAGTCCGCGTTCGGTCCCGAGATCACCGTCACCACCTCCGGCAACCAGCCCGGCGGCACCCCCGACCCGGGCGCCGTCTCCACCCTCGCCTCGGGCGTGGACGTGGCCTGGGGCGTCGCGTTCCTGCCGGACGGCGCGGGCATCTTCACCGAGCGCAACACCTTCAACGTCCACCGGCTCACCAAGTCGGGCCAGAAGACCCTGCTCGGCAAGGTCCCCAACTCGCAGACCACGGGCGGCGAGGGCGGCCTGATGGGCGTCGAGGTCAGCCCGACCTTCGCGACCGACCACTTCGTGTACTTCCTGCACACCTCGACGGACGGCAACCGCATCGCGCGCATGAAGCTCGAGAACAACGCGCTCAGCGGCTACACCGTGCTGCTCGACGGCATGGAGGAGAGCCGTTTCCACAACGGCGGTCGGCTGCGTTTCGGCCCCGACGGCAAGCTCTACGCGTCCATGGGCGACGCCCAGAGCAGCAGCCGGGCGCAGGACAAGAACTCGCTCAACGGCAAGATCCTGCGCATCAATCAGGACGGCAGCATCCCGTCGGACAACCCCTTCGGCAACGCCGTCTGGTCTATGGGCCACCGCAACCCGCAGGGCCTGGACTTCGACTCCCAGGGCCGTCTGTGGCAGGCCGAGTTCGGCAACAGCGTCATGGACGAGGTCAACCTCATCCAGCGGGGCGGCAACTACGGCTGGCCCAACTGCGAGGGCACGAGCGGCAGCTGCTCCGGCTTCATCGCCCCCAAGAAGACCTGGCCGACCAACCAGGCGTCTCCCAGCGGGCTGACGATCATCAACGACCACGTCTTCGTCGCCACGACCGTCGGGCAGCGCGTCTACCGGCTGCGGATCGACGCCTCGTCCAACCTGGTCGAGCAGAAGACGTACTTCCAGAGCACCTACAACCGGCTGCGCACGGTCGAGGTCGACCACGACGGCGACATCTGGCTCACCACGTCGACCGACAAGGACGGCACGAGCAACAACGACCGGATCCTGCTGATCGACATCGTGTACTCGGGCGGGCCGCAGCCCGGTGAGTTCAAGCTGACCAGCGGCGCGTTCAACGACAACGCGACCATTCCGGCCAGATTCACCTGCGCCGGTGACGGAGCGGCGGGCCAGGACCCGTCGCCGCCGCTGGCCTGGGGCGCGGGCGCGACCGCGGCCAGAAGCTATGCCGTCGTGTTCGCGGACGTCGCGAACAGCGGCAACAAGCTGCACTGGGCGATCTGGGACATCCCGGCGGCGAAGCTGTCCCTGCCCGAAGGGCTGGGATCGGGCTTCACCGTTCCCGGCCAGGACGGCGCGAAACAGAAAGCCATGGGCAGCGGCGCCAACGCGCAGAAGTACTTCGGCCCCTGCCCCGGCGGCTCCACCCATCCGTACACCTTCACGCTGTACGCGGTGAACACGGTGACCGTGCCGGGACTCACCTCCGGCTCGTCGATGGCCCAGATCGAAACGGCGATCAAGAACGCCGGCACGGCGAACGTGAAGCTGCGCGGCAACTCGAACGCCGGAACCTAGACAACCCGGACACCGGCGGACGGGGGGCGAGGGGCGGCCGGTGATCACCGGCCGCCCCTCGAACATCCGCGCGCGAACGCATAGCATCCGCCCATGTCCAATGGTCAGTGGTACCCGCCGGAGTGGCCGGACCGCATTCGCGCGCTCGCGAGCGGTGAGCTCACCGTCGTGCCGCCGAAGCGGGCCGCGACCGTCATGCTGCTGCGCGACGGGGCGGAGGGCCCTGCCGTGCACATGTTGCGCCGGCGCGTCTCCATGGCCTTCGCCGGCGGCGCGTACGCCTATCCGGGTGGCGGTGTCGACGCACGCGACTCCCGGCCGGTCCGCTGGACGGGGCCCTCGCTGCGGGACTGGGCCGACCGGCTCGGACTCGACGAGGCGTCCGCGCAGGCCGTCGTGTGCGCGGCGGTCAGGGAGACGTACGAGGAGGCGGGCGTGCTGCTCGCCGGCCCCACCCCGGACACCGTCGTCAGCGACACCACGGGCGACGACTGGGAGGCCGACCGGCAGGCGCTGGTCGACCGTGAGCTGTCCTTCGCGGACTTCCTGGACCGGCGCGGCCTGGTGCTGCGCTCCGACCTGCTGGCCGCGTGGGCGCGCTGGATCACTCCGGAGTTCGAGCCGCGCCGCTACGACACCTGGTTCTTCGTGGCCGCCCTTCCCGAGGGGCAGCGGACCCGGAACGCGTCGACGGAGGCGGACCGCACGGTGTGGATCCGGCCCGCCGAGGCAGCCGCGGGCTACGACCGCGGCGAGCTGCTGATGATGCCGCCGACCGTGTCGACCCTGCGTGCCCTGGAGCCGTGCGGCAGCGCCGCCGAGGCCCTCGCGGCGGCCCGGCAGCAGGACATGACGCCCGTCCTCGCGACGGCCGAGCTGGTGGACGGCGAGCTGGTGCTGAGCTGGCCCGGCCACGGCGAGTTCACCAAGCGCATCACCCCCGGGGGCCCTCGATGACCGACGCTGCCGCGCTGCCCGGGCAGCCCCGCGGCGGTGTGCTCTCCGGGCCCGCCACCGCACGGGCCGTCAACGTCCTCGCGCCCAACGCCTCCGCGATGACGCTCGACGGCACCAACACCTGGATCGTCTCCGAGCCGGACTCCGAACTCGCGGTCGTCATCGACCCCGGGCCGCTCGACGACAGCCACCTGAGGCATGTCGTCGACACCGCGGAGAAGGCCGGCAAGCGGATCGCACTGACTCTCCTCACCCATGGCCACCCCGACCACGCCGAGGGGGCCGGGCGCTTCGCCGAGCTCACGGGCACGAAGGTGCGGGCGCTCGACCCGGCGCTGCGGCTCGGCGACGAGGGCCTGACGCCGGGGAACGTCATCCGCGTCGGCGGCCTGGAGATGCTGGTCGTCGCCGCCCCCGGGCACACCGCGGACTCGCTCTGCTTCCATCTGCCGGCCGACCAGGCCGTGCTGACCGGGGACACGGTCCTCGGGCGGGGCACGACGGTGGTGGCCCACCCCGACGGACGGCTCGGCGACTATCTCGACTCGCTGCGCCGGCTGCGTTCGCTGACCGTCGACGACGGGGTGCACACCGTCCTGCCGGGCCACGGTCCGGTGTTGGAGGACGCCCAGGGCGTGGTCGAGTTCTATCTCGCCCACCGCGCCAACCGGCTCGCCCAGGTGGAGACGGCGGTCGAGAACGGCCACCGCACCCCCGCCGAGGTGGTGGCGCATGTGTACGCGGACGTCGACCGGTCCCTGTGGCCGGCGGCCGAGCTGTCGGTGCGCGCGCAGATGGAGTACCTGCGCGAACACGGCCTGATCTGACGGCCCGGGGCACTCGCGCCCCTGAACGGAAACCGCCGACGTGCCCCCAGGCGTCGGAGGCGTTGACCTGTGTCTTACGCTCCGCCTACTTCTGACATCCGTTCCTGGGGGGAACCGACGTGTTCGTGCTCTTCGTGCTGCTCGTCATCGCTGCCGCCGTCCTGTTCTTCGTCGGCCGCAGCCAGGACCGCACCGGGCTCCGGCTCGGCGCGCTGGGTGCGCTGCTGGCCGGCCTGTTCGCCGGCACAGCGAGCTGCGTGCACATCGTCAGCGCCTACGAGGTGGGCGTCCCGGTCACCTTCGGCAAGGTCGGTTCGCCGATGACACCGGGAGTGAACATCACCTCGCCGTTCACCAACGTCACCACGTTCTCGACCCGTCCCGTCGACCTCAATCTCTCCGACAAGGACGTCGTTGAGGTGCGGTCCTCGCAGGGCGGCGTCATGTACGTGGAGCTCACCGTGAAGTGGGCGGTGACCCCGGCCAAGGCCGTCGAGCTGTACCGGCTGGCCGGCAGCGAGGACGCCATCCAGCAGCGGCTGGTCTTCCCGGACAGCCGGGAGATCATCCGCAATGTCTTCGCCCGGCACACCAGCGAGGAGGGCTACACCTCGGCCCGCGAGCAGATCAACACCGAGATCGGCGACCTGATCAAGGAGCGACTTGCCCCGCGCGGCATCGACGTCACCACGGTCAATCTGCGCAATGTGAAGCCGTCCGACCGGCTTCAGGACCAGATCGACCGCAAGATCCAGCAGCAGCAGGCCACCGAGCGGGCCACCGAGGCGGCCCGTACGGCGAAGGCGGAGTCCGAGCGCCGCAGGATCGAGGCCGAGGGCATCGCCCGGGCCAACAAGATCCTCAACAACTCGCTCAGCGACAAGGTCCTGATGAACCAGTGCATCGACGCGTTCAAGGACGCGGCGGCCAAGCACCCGGTGTACGCCGTGCCGTGCGGCGGTGGGACGGGCAACCCGCTGATCGTGGACGGCACGAAGAACTGACGAGTGCGGGGGCGGCGGACATGCAGGGCCGCCCCCGGTTCGTCGGCGGGCGGCGTACGCGCAGGGCCGCCACCCTGTGCGCGCGGAGCCGTCGAACCGCATCGTCTTCGGAGCGACGAACCGCAGCGTTCACGACCGACGTACGCGAAGGGCCGCCCCCGCATCGTGCGGGGGCGGCCCTTCGACTGCTGTGTGCCTGTGCTGCGAATCCGCGTGTTCGCGTCTTCGCGTTCCCGCCGGCGTCAGCGCGAGCGCTTGGCGAGCCGCTCCACATCCAGCAGGATCACCGCGCGGGCCTCGAGGCGCAGCCAGCCGCGCTGCGCGAAGTCGGCCAGCGCCTTGTTCACCGTCTCGCGGGAGGCGCCGACCAGCTGGGCCAGCTCTTCCTGGGTCAGGTCGTGGACGACGTGGATGCCCTCCTCCGACTGCACACCGAAGCGGCGCGACAGGTCGAGGAGCGCGCGGGCCACGCGACCGGGCACGTCGGAGAAGACGAGGTCGGACATCTGGTCGTTGGTCTTGCGCAGCCGGCGGGCCACGGCGCGCAGCAGCGCGGTGGCCACCTCCGGCCGGACGTTCAGCCAGGGCTGGAGATCGCCGTGGCCGAGGCCGAGGAGCTTCACCTCGGTCAGCGCGCTGGCGGTCGCGGTGCGCGGTCCCGGGTCGAACAGCGACAGCTCGCCGATGAGCTCGCCCGGGCCGAGGACGGCGAGCATGTTCTCGCGGCCGTCGGGGGATGTGCGGTGGAGCTTGACCTTTCCCTCGGTGACCACGTACAGGCGGTCGCCGGGGTCGCCCTCGTGGAAGAGGGCGTCGCTCCGGGCGAGCGTCACCTCACTCATCGAGGCGCGGAGCTCCGCGGCCTGCTCGTCATCGAGCGCCGCGAAGAGCGGGGCGCGCCGCAGAACGTCGTCCACGAGTTCTCTCCTTGTCGACCTGCTCAGGGACCGTGGCCCCCATGATGCCGGACCGCACTCCACCTACCCGGGGGACACCCGCGTACGACGGCGTCGTCGCGACCGGCCCCTGGCAAGTAAATATTCGTGCGATCAGTCACAACAAGTTTGACGCACTGGAGCGTCTGTTCGTGCGGCAGGGGCCCGATTGGGTCTGATTACCGGGGAGCGGGGCGGATGTCAGTGGCGGCCCGTAGGCTGGCCGGGTGTCCAATTCGCCGGTGAGAGCGCAGGCCAAGGGGGCTTGAAGAGTGTCCGGAAAGCAAAATTCCGCTGTGGGCGAACAGTCGCCGGGCGGCACCCGGAAAGCCGTAAAGCCGCCCAAACCGGAATCGCGGCTGGCCATGGTCCGCCGCGCGCGCCGGATCAACCGTGAGCTGGCCGACGTCTATCCGTACGCCCATCCGGAGCTGGACTTCCGCAATCCCTTCGAACTGCTGGTCGCCACGGTCCTGTCCGCGCAGACGACGGACCTGCGGGTGAACCAGACGACGCCCGCGCTCTTCGCGAAGTACCCGACCCCCGAGGACGTGGCGGCGGCCGAGCCGGAGGCGCTGGAGGAGATCCTCCGTCCCACCGGCTTCTTCCGGGCCAAGACCAAGGCCCTGCTGGGCCTGTCCGTGGCGCTCCGGGACAACTTCGGCGGAGAGGTCCCGGGCAACCTCAAGGATCTGGTCAGCCTCCCCGGCGTCGGCCGCAAGACCGCGTTCGTGGTCCTGGGCAATGCCTTCGGCGTCCCCGGCATCACCGTCGACACCCATTTCGGCCGGCTCGTGCGCCGCTGGAAGTGGACCGAGCAGGAGGACCCGGAGAAGGTCGAGGCGGAGATCGCCGAGATCTTCCCGAAGTCCGAGTGGACCATGCTCTCGCACCGGGTGATCTTCCACGGCCGCCGTATCTGCCACTCCCGCAAGCCGGCCTGCGGTGCCTGCCCGATCGCCCATCTGTGCCCGTCGTACGGGGAGGGTGAGACCGATCCGGAGAAGGCGAAGAAGCTTCTGAAGTACGAGATGGGCGGTCAGCCCGGCCAGCGGCTGAGCCCGCCGCCCGACTACCCGGGCAAGCCGGCCCCGCCGCTGGGGGCGAGCGGGTGACGCCACCGCCCGTCCGCTGCGCCGGGCACCCGGCGGAACGATCCGAGCGCCCCGGCGCGTTGTGAGCGAGGGGGTGCGGCGGATGCGCACAGGAGAAGAGACGTACGACAGGACCCGGGGCCAGGACGTGTACGAGAGCGATGTGTCCGGCGGCGATGTGACCGTCACCAGCGACGGCCTGCCGGAGTGGCTGGACCCCGTCGTGCGCGCCGCCGAGACCGTCCAGCCCGAGCAGCTCAGCAGGTTTCTGCCGCCCGAGAGCGGCAGCGGGCGGCAGTCCGCCGTCCTCATCCTCTTCGGCGAGGGCCCGGCGGGCCCCGAGCTGCTGCTGATGGAGCGGGCGGGCAGCCTGCGCTCGCACGCGGGACAGCCCTCCTTCCCGGGCGGCGCCCTGGATCCGGCGGACGGCGACCCGGCGACCACCGGCCCGCTGTGGGCGGCCCTGCGCGAGGCCGAGGAGGAGACCGGGCTCGACCCGTCGGGTGTCCAGATCTTCGGCGTGCTGCCGAGGCTCTACATCCCGGTGAGCAGTTTCGTCGTCACACCCGTACTGGGCTGGTGGCGCACCCCGAGCCCCGTCGGCGCGGTCGACCCCGCGGAGACGGCCCGCGTCTTCACCGTGCCGGTGGCGGATCTCACGGATCCGGCCAACCGCGTGACGACGATGCACCCCAGCGGGCACCGAGGTCCGGCATTCCTGGTCGAAGGGGCCCTGGTCTGGGGTTTCACGGCCGGCGTGATCGACCGCATCCTGCACTTCGCGGGCTGGGAACGACCGTGGGACCGCGGGAAGCAGGTCCCTCTGGACTGGCGCTCATGACAGGCTGACCCTGGGACATCAGTGCCGGGACGGACCACCCGGCGACGAAAATGCGAGGCTAATGACGGTGAACGTGCTCGACATCTTGTTGCTGGTCGCCGCCGTATGGTTCGCAATCGTCGGGTATCGCCAGGGCTTCGTCGTCGGCATCCTGTCCGTGATCGGCTTCCTCGGAGGCGGACTCGTGGCGGTGTATCTGCTGCCCGTGATCTGGGGTGAGCTGACGAACGACTCCGAGGTGTCCACCACCGCCGCGATCGTCGCGATCATCATCGTGATCGTCTGCGCCTCGGTCGGTCAGGCCTTCACCACCCACCTCGGCAACAAGCTGCGCCGGTACATCACCTGGTCGCCCGCCCGGGCCCTGGACGCCACCGGCGGCGCGCTGGTCAACGTGGTCGCGATGCTGCTGGTCGCCTGGCTGATCGGTTCCGCGCTCGCCGGGACCTCCCTGCCCACACTCGGCAAGGAAGTCCGCAGCTCCAAGGTGCTGCTCGGCGTGTCCCGCGTGATGCCGACGCAGGCCTCCACCTGGTTCACGGACTTCTCCTCCGTCCTCGCTCAGAACGGCTTCCCGCAGGTCTTCAGCCCGTTCGCCAACGAGCCCATCACCGAGGTCCGTCCGCCGGACCCGGCGCTCGCGGGCAGCCCGGTCGCCGCACGCGCCCAGCGCTCCATCGTCAAGGTCGTCGGTACGGCACAGAGCTGCGGCAAGGTGCTCGAAGGCACGGGCTTCGTCTTCGGCCAGCGGCGGGTCATGACCAACGCCCATGTCGTCGGCGGCGTGGACGAGCCGACCGTGCAGATAGGCGGCGAGGGCCGGCTCTACGACGCGCGCGTCGTGCTCTACGACTGGGAGCGCGACATCGCGGTCCTGGACGTGCCCGATCTGAAGGCCAAGCCGCTGCAGTTCGCCGATGCCGACGCGCGCAGCGGGGACAGTGCGATCGTCGCCGGCTTCCCCGAGAACGGTGCGTACGACGTCCGCTCGGCCCGTGTCCGCGGCCGGATCAACGCCAACGGCCCCGACATCTACCGGCGCGGCACGGTGCACCGCGATGTGTACTCGCTGTTCACCACCGTCCGCCAGGGCAACTCGGGCGGACCGCTGCTCACGCCCGAGGGCAAGGTGTCCGGCGTCATCTTCGCCAGGTCGCTGGACGACCCGAACACCGGATACGCCCTGACCGTGGACGAGATCGCCGCGGACGTCAGGGCCGGCCTGGCCGCCAACCAGCAGGTCGACAGCCAGAACTGCGCGCTGTAGCGGCAGGCGGTATGGCAGCGAGCTGCGAGCACCTGTCGCAGCGGGGCGCTGTGGCTGAGAGCCGCAAGCGCCCGTAGCCGCGGGCGGTGCCGGCGGAGCGGTGTTGGTGGTGCGATGTCGGTGGAGCCGGCGTCAGCCGCGGGTATGCCGCAGCCGGGCGGACATCCAGCGTGCGCGGCGCCTGAGGATGCGGGGAATCCCGATCCCTTGTACCGCGTGATCATGGCCCTGAGCTTGCAGGCCACCCCTGTCATGAATGTTCGGCCCATTGGCCGAGCGACGGTTGCGTGCTGCGTCACCGTAGTCGTGCGTCCAGCCCATACCGGGACGTCTGCCCGTGCCCCATGGTCGGTAACCGTGTCAGGAGCGGCCAATTGGCCTATGCGCCAGGCATTTGGCTGTTCGTCAGACAAGCGTTCCGGCAAGCGCGAGGTTGGGCGCCGGCGGGCTACCGGTCGGGCTCGGGGTCCTTCAGCCAGTTGATGAGTTCGGAGGAGAAGGCCACCGGGTCCTCCTCGTGAGGAAAGTGGCCGAGGCCGTCGAACAGCCGCCAGCGGTACGGAGCTTCGACGTACTGACCCGAGCCCGCCGCGCTGCGTGTGCGCATCACCGGGTCCAGGGAGCCGTGCAGATGCAGGGTCGGCACCCGGACCGGCCGCTTCATCCGGCGGTTGAACTGGATCCCGTCGGGCCGTGCGAGCGAGCGCACCATCCACCGGTACGGCTCGACCGCGCAGTGCGCCGTCGACGGAATGCTCATCGCCCGCCGGTACACGTCGAGCGTGTCCGCGTCGGGAGGCTGCGGGCCGGACCACTCCTGGATCAGCTTGCCCACCAAGGCCGCGTCGTCCGCGACGAGCTGACGCTCCGGCAGCCACGGCCGCTGGAACCCCCAGACATAGGAGCCGGCCCGGCTCTGCGAGAAGTCGGAGAGCATGGCCGAACGCCACCGGCGCGGATGGGGCATCGAGGAGACGGCGAGCCTGCGCACCAGCTTGGGCCGCATCACCGCGGCGGTCCACGCGAGGTACCCGCCGAGATCGTGCCCGACCAGTGCCGCGTCCGGCTCGCCGAGGGAACGCACCACCCCGGTGATGTCGAGCGCGAGGTTCGCGGGGTCGTAACCCCGCGGCGTACGGTCGCTGCCTCCCACGCCCCGAAGATCCATGGCCACGGCCCGGTACCCCGCGTCCGCGAGCGCCGTCATCTGGTGCCGCCACGTCCACCAGAACTGCGGAAAGCCGTGCAGGAACATCACCAGCGGCCCGTCGCCGACCTCGGCGATGTGGAAGCGCGCACCATTGGCTGCCACGTCGCGATGGGTCCAGGGACCGTCGATGCGTACGGGGCTGCCCGTACCGGTGTCAGGGGCCGTCATGCAGACGAGCGTCCCATACCCGGGTACGGCCCGTTCGCCATGCCCTCCCCGGGAGCGGCGCCCGCGACGGCGCGCTCCGCCGCGGGACCCGTGCTGAGCGGTCCCGCGACGGCCCGGATCAGGCGGAGATCTGGTCCCGCGACACGCGCGGATGCGGCTTGACGCTCTGGAGTACGGCCGCCGTCTGCTTGGCCGAGGCGATCGACTTCTCCGGCGGCTTGACCTTCTTGAACTTGGTGACGGCCAGGAGCGCCAAAATCCCCGCGAGCAGCAGGAACGCTCCGCCCACGATCAGGAAGCACCAGGCAAGGCCGAGACCCCAGTTGTGGATCCCGTACGCGGCCGCGAAGCTGAAGACCGGCAGCGAGAAGAGGGCGAAGACGCCCGCCACACTGATGGCCGCGCCGCCGACCGCACCTCGCTTGACGTCCTGCCTCAGTTCCGCCTTGGCCAGGGCGATCTCGTCGTGCACCAGCGCGGACATCTCGGCGGTCGCCGAGGCGACCAGCTGGCCGAGACTGCGCTCGGCACTGCTGCCGGGGTCGCTCATCGCTGCTCCCTCTCTCCTGTGGTCCGACACAGATCATGCCGGACTGTCGCCGTCACCGCGCGACACCCCCGCCGCTTCGGCGCGACGACGGTGTTCGGCGGCCTTCTTCTCGTAGATCTCGGCCATGCGCAAGTGGTATGCCGGATTGTCCTGTTCGTAGATGTCGGGGATGCCGTCGTGGTCCTCGTCACGCTCCTCCTCCTCGCACAGCTCCTGGTATCTGCGTACCCGCAGTTTGAGCAGTACTCCGGCCAGGACGGCGGCGATCAGGGAGCCGACCAGCACCGCGGCCTTGACCTCGTCGGCGAGCACCGGGTCATCGGCGAAGGCGAGTTCACCGATCAGCAGCGAGACGGTGAAACCGATTCCCGCGAGTGCGGCCACCGCGAAGACGTCCGGCCAGGCGAGGTCGTCGTTGAGTTCGGCCCGGGTGAAACGGGCCGCGAGCCAGGTGCCGCCGAAAATGCCGAGCGACTTGCCGACCACCAGTCCGAGCACGACACCGAGGGTCTCGGGCCGAGTGAAGACCTCCGTGAGGGAGCCGCCGGAGACCGACACGCCGGCGGCGAACAGCGCGAACAGCGGCACGGCGAGTCCCGCCGACAGAGGGCGCACGATGTGCTCGATGTGCTCGCCGGGGGAGTACTCCTCCCCCTCGCGCCGGGTGCAGCGGAGCATCAGGCCCATCGCCACACCGGCGATGGTGGCGTGGACGCCGCTGTTGTACATCAGCCCCCAGATGACCAGGGCCAGCGGCACGTACACGTACCAGCCCCGTACGCCCTTCTTCAGCAGCAGCCAGAAGACGGCCAGTCCCAGCACCGCGCCGCCGAGCGCGGCGAAGTCGAGATCGCTGGTGAAGAAGATCGCGATGATGAGGATGGCGAACAGGTCGTCGACGACGGCGAGTGTGAGCAGGAAGGCGCGCAGCGCGGAGGGCAGAGAGGTGCCGATGACCGCGAGGACGGCGAGCGCGAACGCGATGTCGGTGGCGGTGGGGACCGCCCAGCCGTCGGTGGATCCGCCGGCGGACGTGGTCACGATCAGGTACACGGCGGCGGGGGCCGCCATTCCGCACAGCGCGGCGATGACCGGCAGGGCGGCGGCGCGGGGATCGCGCAGTTCGCCGGCCACGAGTTCACGCTTGAGCTCGATACCGGCGACGAAGAAGAAGATCGCGAGAAGTCCGTCGGCGGCCCAGTGCTGGACGGAGAGATCGAGGCCGAGCGAGGCGGGGCCCAGATGGTAGTCCCGTACGGCTTCGTAGCTGTCGCCGATGGGTGTGTTGGCCCAGATCAGCGCGGCGACGGCGGCGACCAGGAGCAGCACGCCGCCGACGGTCTCGGCTCGCAGCGCGTCCGCCACATAGGTGCGCTCGGGCAGGGGGAGCACACCGAGAAACTTGCGGGAGCGGGGCGCGGACACGTGGGGGACCTCCGGTCGGGCGGGCAGGACTCATCACTTGCCGACCAGACTTCCCGGCGCACCTGGGTCTTTCTTGTCGCGTCGTTGACGCGCCCAACACCTTACCCATATGGCTCCGGGGTGATATCCGGTGAAGTGCACTTTAGGTGCAGAACGGGCACCCGGCGTGTTGTTGCCGGGTGCCCGTCGTGGTGCGGTCCGCGCCGCTCAGTGGTGTGTGGCGCGGTGGCGCGCGTGGCGGCCAGGGGATGTGCGTGGATCAGTCCTCGGAGGGCGCGCTCGGCAGCTGCGTCTGGATCAGATCCATGACCGACGAGTCGGTCAGCGTCGTGACATCGCCGAGCTGACGGTTCTCGGCGACATCGCGCAGCAGCCGGCGCATGATCTTGCCCGAACGGGTCTTCGGCAGCTCCGCCACCGGCAGGATCCGCTTCGGCTTGGCGATCGGGCCGAGCACCGAGGCGACGTGGTTGCGCAGCTCGTTGACCAGGCCCTCGTCCACACTCGCCGTGCCGCGCAGGATCACGAACGCCGCGATCGCCTGCCCGGTCGTCTCGTCCTTCGCGCCCACGACCGCCGCCTCGGCGACCTTCGGGTGCGAGACCAGAGCCGACTCCACCTCGGTCGTCGAGATGTTGTGGCCGGACACCAGCATCACGTCGTCCACCCGGCCGAGCAGCCAGATGTCGCCGTCGTCGTCCTTCTTGGCACCGTCACCGGCGAAGTACTTGCCCTCGAAGCGCGACCAGTACGTGTCGATGAACCGCTGGTCGTCGCCCCAGATGGTGCGCAGCATCGACGGCCACGGCTCGGTGAGGACGAGATAGCCGCCACCGCCGTTCGGCACCTCGTTGGCGTCGTCGTCGACGACGGTCGCGGAGATGCCGGGCAGCGCGCGCTGCGCCGATCCGGGCTTGGTCTCGGTGACGCCCGGCAGCGGCGAGATCATCATCGCGCCGGTCTCGGTCTGCCACCAGGTGTCGACGATGGGGGTCTTGCCGGCGCCGATGTTCTCCCGGTACCAGATCCATGCCTCCGGGTTGATCGGCTCGCCGACCGATCCGAGGACACGCAGGCTGGACAGGTCGAACTTCGCGGGGATGTCCTCGCCCCACTTCATGAAGGTCCGGATCGCGGTCGGCGCGGTGTAGAGGATCGTGACGCCGTACTTCTGCACGATCTCCCAGAACCGGCCCTGGTGCGGGGTGTCGGGCGTGCCCTCGTACATCACCTGGGTGGCGCCGTTGGCCAGCGGCCCGTACACGATGTACGAGTGGCCGGTCACCCACCCGATGTCCGCGGTGCACCAGTAGACGTCCGACTCCGGCTTGAGGTCGAAGACGGCGTTGTGGGTGTACGCGGCCTGGGTGAGGTAGCCGCCGGAGGTGTGCAGGATGCCCTTCGGCTTACCGGTCGTGCCGGAGGTGTAGAGGATGAAGAGCGGGTGCTCCGCGTCGAACGCCTCCGGGGTGTGCTCGGCGGACTGACGGCCGACGATGTCGTGCCACCACACGTCCCGGCCCTCGGTGAAGTCGGTGTCCTGGCCGGTACGTCGCACCACCAGCACATGCTCGACCTGCGGGCACCTGGCGACGGCGTCGTCGATGGCGGGCTTGAGCGCGCTCGGCTTGCCCCGGCGGTAGCCGCCGTCGGAGGTGATGACCAGCTTCGCGTCCGCGTCCTGGATGCGGGAGGCGACGGCGTCGGCGGAGAAACCGCCGAAGACCACCGAGTGCGCGGCGCCGATGCGGGCACAGGCCAGCATGGCCACGACGGCCTCGGGGATCATCGGGAGGTAGACGGCGACGCGGTCGCCCTTCTGCACCCCCAGCTCGGTGAGCGCGTTCGCGGCGCGCGAGACCTCGTCCTTGAGCTCCGCGTAGGTGACGGAACGGCTGTCGCCGGGCTCGCCCTCGAAGTGGAGCGCGACACGGTCGCCGTTGCCGGCTTCGACATGACGGTCCACGCAGTTGTACGCGACGTTGAGCTTGCCGTCCGCGAACCACTTCGCGAAGGGCGGGTTGCTCCAGTCGAGGGTCTCGGTCGGCTCGGTGGCCCAAGTCAGCCTCCGTGCCTGCTCGGCCCAGAAGCCAAGCCTGTCCGCCTCGGCCTGCTCGTACGCCTCCGCCGTCACGTTGGCGTGCGCGGCCAGCTCGGCCGGCGGCGCGAACCGCCGCTCTTCCTTGAGCAGGTTGGCCAGGCTTTCGTTGCTCACGACATCTCCCTTTCCCAGGGCGTCCTATGTGCCTATGTGTCCCAGGCCATAGCTCATCAGCCAGATGGCCGGGTGACAAGGGCCTTCCGGAAATTGGTTTAGACCTATTGGGCCTGGGGCGCCTATTGAGCGGCCCCTCCTCCCCGGGCGGCGGGAAGGAGGGGCCATACGTTCTCACGGACGGGGTGGGGGATTGGTTCAGGCGCGCGTCTCGGTCAGCGAGGACGGAGTGGGGGCGACCCGGTCGAAGACCGCCTCGACCTCGTGGTCGTCACTGCTGGCGAGCAGATACGCCTGGGCCTCGCCGACATGGAAGTACATGCCGTGCAGTTCCAGCGAACCTTCGGCGATGCGCCGCGCCACGCCCTCGTGGGCCTTCAGATGCTCCAACTGCTGCACCACATTGGTCAGACAGAGCTGCTCCACCGCATCCGCGGGCAGTCGCCCTGAGATGCGCGCCCAGGTGCGGTGCCGGCTGCGCATCCGCTCCAGACTCGGCTGACCGTGCCGCAGCCACCGCCGCAGCGGTGTGCGTCCCCCTTCGGCCGTAGCGCTCAGCAGGGCCTGCATCGCGCCGCAGCCCGAGTGCCCGCAGACCGTGATCGAGCTGACCTTCAGCACGTCCACGGCGTACTCGATGGCAGCCGCCACCGAGTCGTCGCCGCTCCCCTCGCCGGGCAGCGGCACCAGGTTCCCGACATTGCGCACGGTGAACAGATCGCCCGGCCCGCTGGCCGTGATCATGCTGGTCACCAGACGGGAGTCCGCGCAGGTCAGGAAGAGCTGCGAGGGCTGCTGGCCCTCGCGGGCCAGCCGGGCCAGCTCGTCGCGCACCAGCGGAGCCGTGTTGCGCTGGAACGAGCTCAGGCCGTGGGCCAGTTGGTGCATCGAGGCGCGCCGGGTGCGGGTGTCGCAGTGGTGATTGCGCCACGGTGTCCAGGGCCGGCAGCAGCCGTGGGTCTGGGAGGCGGCCTCGCTGATCCGGCCCCCGGCCCGGCCGGTGAACTCCACCGAGCCGCCCTGCGCGACATGGGAGGCCTGCCAGTCATGCAGTGCCTCGTACGCGGCATGGTCCATGTAGGACCCGTCCAGCTCCACCTCGCAGGGCGCCCCGTGCGGCACCTGGCTCAGCATCCGGCTCAGCCGGGGCACGGCGAGGAAGGTCAACTGCCCGCGTACGCGCACCCGGTGCACGCGCGCATGCTCCTCGCCCTGCTCCTCGACGGTGATACGGGTCCTGGTCAGCCGGTGCAGCGCGACCGCGACCGCCACGGCGATCCCGATCGCGACACCCTCCAGCACTCCGGTGAGGACGACCGCGATCGACGTCGCCGCGTACACCAGCATTTCGCGGTTCTGCCGCACGCTGCGCAGATGGGTGACCTTGACCATCTGGACGCCCACGACCATCACCAGGGCGGCGAGAGCGGCCAGGGGAATCAGGTCGAGCACGGGCACGAGCAGCAGCGCCGCGAGCACGATCCACAGACCGTGCAGCATCGTGGAGTTGCGGCTGACGGCGCCGGCGGACACATTCGCCGAACTGCGCACCGCGACTCCGGTGATCGGCAGCCCGCCGAGCGCCCCGGACAGGACATTGGCAGCGCCCTGACCGGCCAGCTCCCGGTCGAGGTCGGCGCGCGGAATGCGGACGGTGGGGTGCTTGCGGGCCGCCACCAGTTTGTCCACCGCCACTGCGGAGAGCAGTGACTCCACGCTGCCGACCAGGGTGATGGTCAGGACCGCGGCGATGAGGCCCAGCACGGGCCCGTCCGGCAGCGCGGGCAGGGCATGACTGCTCCAGGACGGCAGGTCCACCAGCGGCAGGCGCAGCCCCGCGACCACGGCGAGGGTGGTCGCCGCTGCGACGGCGGCGAGGGCGGCCGGGATCTTCCGGACGATCCGGCCCGTCCGTCCGGGGATCCGTGGCCATGCGAGCAGGAGGACCACGGTCATGACGCTCACGCAGAGCGCGGCCGGATGGAGGTCGGCCAACTGGGCCGGCAGCGCAGTGACATTGGCGATGGCGGAACTCTGCGGGGTGCCGCCGAGCACGATATGGAGTTGTGCCAGGGCGATCGTGACACCGATGCCGGCGAGCATTCCGTGCACGATCGCCGGGCTGACGGCGAGCGCCGAACGGGCCACGCGCAGAGCGGCCAGGCCGACTTGGACGAAGCCGGCGACGACGGTGATGGCGCAGGTGACACGCCAGCCGTACTGATGGATCAGATCGGCGGTGACGACGGTCAGGCCTGCGGCGGGTCCGCTGACCTGGAGCGGAGACCCGCCCAGCCGTCCCGCCACGATGCCGCCGACGGCGGCCGCCACAAGCCCGGCCTGGAGAGGTGCGCCGGTGGCGAGTGCGATGCCGAGGGAGAGCGGCAGCGCGATCAGGAACACGGAGACCGAGGCGGACAGATCGGCACCCGCGATGCGGAAGCGGCGGCGGCCGCCGTCACCCGGCGGGGGCAGGCTGTGCGGACTGTCGGGACCGATGGGCGCGGACCCGCCGCCCTGGACGGATTCGTGGGGCACGGGCTTCTCCCGTGTGGTGCGGGACTTCCTGTTCTTCCGGTACTTCGGCTTCTTGCGAGAAGGGTCGTCGATGCGAGTGGGGACGCAGGCAGACATGGTTTCCCGTCTCCTCCGGGGCAGCGCGGTCGCGGAATGTGGGGACGCGGCCGTGGGTCACGGCGTGCAGTGGCGGGATTCTCAACTCTCGGTAAATGGATCGTAATGGAGAGTAAAGACTGCGGCATTATTTCCGGGGCAAATAGGGCAATCTTTCACCCGTGCTGGTGATTAATCCTTTGAATGCGGCTCGTCGCATGCTTCCCATCGCCACCCCGATGCGACTTTGTCGGCGCCATCGACGCCGGTCGTAAAAACACAAAGTCATACGAAAGAGGGTGGACGGATGAAGGCCGCCACACAGCGGGTCGCCGTCGGCGCAGCCGTCACGGCGCTGATCGCGGGACTCGCGGGCTGCTCCGGCTCCGACGAGAGCGCGCACCATGGCGCGCCCGCTGCCCAGAAGGCCGCCCCTGCCCCGGGCAACGCGGTGCGCCTGATCGGCGACGGCTCCACAGCCTTCACCGGAACCCAGTCCGGTCTCCTCGAGCCGGAGCGGATGAAGCCCGGCGAGAAGCCACCGCAGTTCGTGGTGTTCTCGTGGGACGGGGCGGGGGAGGACAGTCAGAAACTGTTCTCCCACTTCCGCCGTGTCGCCAAGAAGTACGACGCCACGATGACCTACTTCCTCAGCGGCGTGTACCTCCTGCCGGAGGAGAAGTCGACGATGTACGACCCGCCGCAGCACGCGGCCGGGCGCTCCGACATCGGCTTCAATGACATCAAGGGCATCAAGGACACCGTGCGCGAACTGCGCGGCGCCTGGCAGGAGGGCAACGAGGTGGGCACCCACTTCAACGGCCACTTCTGCGGCAAGGACGGCGGCGTGGGCAACTGGTCCGTCGCCGAGTGGAAGAGCGAACTCAGCCAGGCCAAGTCGTTTGTGAAGAACTGGAAGACCAACGCGGGCCTGAAGAACGAGCCGCCGCTGCCCTTCGACTACGACAAGGAGCTCATCGGCGCCCGCACCCCCTGCCTGGAGGGCCGGAAGAACTTCGTCCGCGCCGCCAGCCAGTTGGGCATGCGCTACGACACCAGCGGGATCAACGACCAGATCTGGCCCAAGAAGGAACTCGGTCTGTGGGACCTCTCGCTCCAGATGGTCCCGGTCCCGGGCCGCGCCTTCGAGACGCTGGCCATGGACTACAACTTCATGGTCAACCAGTCGGGGACGACATCCAAGGGCGACCCCTCCATGCACGCGTACTGGGGCAAGCAGATGCGTGACGGCCTGGTCAAGGCCTTCGACCGCGCCTATGAGGGCAACCGCGCCCCGTTGATCATCGGCAACCACTTCGAGTCCTGGAACGGCGGCACCTATATGCGCGCCGTCGAGGACACGATCGCCACGGTCTGTGTGAAGAAGAACGTGAGGTGCGTGTCCTTCCGCCAGCTCGCGGACTGGCTGGATGTCCAGGACCCCGAGGTCCTGCAGAAGATGCGCACCCTCCGGGTCGGCCAGAAGCCGAAGAACGGCTGGGCGGCCTTCCTGGCCACCCAGCCATCCGCCCAGGCCTCACCCGTCGTCAAGGTCAAGCAGGCAGGGCAGCACTGACGTCAGCTGCATGCTCATGGAGCACGAAGGCGGGGTCGACCTGCGCCGCCAGGTCGGCCCCTGTCTTCGCGTTCCCCCAGCTCTCCGCGTTCTTGAGATGGAAGTGCACCATCTGGCGCGTGTAGCGCTCCCAGTCGCGGTTGTCGTACGTGTCCTCCGCGGCGTTCTGCAGGGCTTGCAGGGACATGCGGTTGTCCGCCTCGAGCAGCTCGAAGGGAGACTGCCGGCCCTTCTCCATCCCGCGCACCCAGTTGGAGTGGCCGACGGTGATCAGCAGGTCGTCGCCCACCTCGTCCCGCAGGAAGTCCACATCGTCCGGGCCCTGCACCTTGTTGCCCACGACCTTCAGCTCGATGCCGAAGTCCCGTGCGTACTCCTTGTACTGGCGATAGACGGACACCCCCTTGCGGGTGGGCTCGGCCACCAGGAACGTCATGTCGAAACGGGTGAACATCCCGGACGCGAAGGAGTCCGACCCGGCCGTCATGTCGACCACCATGTAGTCGTCGCGGCCGTCGACGAGGTGATTGAGGCACAGCTCCACCGCGCCGACCTTGGAGTGGTAGCAGGACACCCCGAGGTCCGACTCCGTGAACGGCCCGGTCGCCATCAGCCGGATGTCCCCGTCGTCGAGATGCACGACCCGCGCACAGGCGTCGTAGACGGGGTTGTCCTCGTCCACGCGCAGCAGACGCGAGCCCTCTCCCGGGGGCGTGGTCTTGATCATCGTCTCCGCGGAGGCGATGCGGGGGTTGGAGCCCCTCAGGTATTCCTTGATCAAGGGGAGGTGCGCGCCCATGGCGGGCAGGGTGGCCGCCTCCGCCTCGTCGAGACCGAGCGCGGCCCCCAGATGCTGATTGATATCGGCGTCGACGGCCACCACATGAGCCTCGTTGGCGGCCAGATGGCGGATGAACAGCGAGGACAGCGTGGTCTTTCCACTGCCGCCCTTCCCTACGAAAGCGATCTTCATGTTCACCTACCGTAGTGGGTTCATCGCGCACTGTGGTCGAAGTGCGTGAAGAAGACCACTCCAAGGTGGGGGCGTACGCCGATGGCGCGTAGCCTCGCTACTTATGAGTACGAATGCCTCGTCGGTCGACCCCCTTGCCGCTCTCGGCTCCCTGCCGGGTGTCCCCGACGCCGTTGATTCCGTGCGCAAGGCGGTCGACCGGGTCTACGGTCACCGGGTCATGCGGCGGCGCAGTACCGAGGTCACCTCGGAGGCGGCGCTGCGTGGCGCGCGTGCTTCGGCGGCGCTCTCCGGCGCCGACTGGGCGCTCGAAGAGGTCCGCAGGCGCACCGACTTCGGTGTCGAGCCCGAGGCGCGCACGGTCGGCGCGGCGCTGCGGCTCACCGCCGAGGCGGGCCAACTCCTTTCTGTATGGCGGCAGTCGCCGCTCCGGGTGCTGGCCCGGCTGCATCTGGTCGCGGCGAGTGGCGCCGGTGACGACGAGACCGTGGGGCGGCCCCGGCTGGCCGGCGAACCGGTGGACGAGCCGCTGATCGAGGCGCCGCTGCCGGACGCGGACGAGGTGAACGGCCGGCTGGACGGCCTTGCCGAACTGATCATCGCGGGCAGTTCGGCGCCGGCTCTGGTGACCGCCGCCGTCGTGCATGGCGAGCTCCTGGCGCTGCGCCCCTTCGGCTCCTTCAACGGTCTCGTGGCTCGCACCGCCGAACGGATCGTGCTGATCGGCAGCGGCCTTGACCCCAAGTCGATCTGCCCGGCGGAGGTCGGGCATGCCGAACAGGGGCGCGCGGCCTATGTCGCGGCCTTCGACGGCTACCGCTCCGGTACGCCGGAGGGCATGGCGGCATGGATCGCCCACTGCGGGCGCTCCGTGGAGCTGGGCGTCAGGGAGTCCACTGCGGTGTGCGAGGCGCTTCAGCGAGGCGCGGCCTGATGGAGCAGGGCGGGGCTTGAGCGATCCCGGACGCTACGGCGTCCGTGGGTGCGGGCTCGAAAGACCCTGAACAGGGTTGCGGCGGTACCGGAATTGGTACCGCCGCTGGCACGTCCACCGAGTTACCAAGCGTCCTCGAAATAGTGCCCATCAGGTCGGGAACTTTTGCCCGTCACCTGGTGCGGCTGGCCCGTAATCGACGGGTCGACGTCGCGTGGGTGCTCAGTTTTCATGCTCGGTCCGTGGGGCCTTTATGCGTTGTTAGGTGATCCTCTCGGATGTCCTAGGTCTCGCGGGCCGTTGACTCCTTTCTACTCCTGCCCGCAAAGAAGCGGAACCCCCAGCTGCGGTTCTTTACTTTTGGGTTCAAATACGGGCGAAGCGCTCCGCGGCGCGGTCGATGACCCGTTCCACCACACCGGCCGCTGCCGACTCGGCAGCTGCGGCTGCCGCACTGCGGCGCCGACTGGCGTACCAGACGAGGCCGGCGGTCGCGGCCGCCGCACCCACCGCCGCCGCGGCGACGAGCGCGGGACGCGGCGGCAGCGAGAAGGCGGGGATCCGCTGCTTCAGCCGGACCGGCCGGTTGAAGACAAGAACAGGCCAGCCGCGGCTGACGGCTTCACGCCGCAACGCCCGGTCCGGGTTCACGGCGTACGGATGGCCGACGGACGACAGCATCGGTACATCGGTGATCGAGTCGCTGTAGGCGTAGCAACGGTCGAGGTCGTAGCCCTCGGAGGCGGCGAGCTCCTTGACCGCCTCCGCCTTGGTCGGCCCATAGGCGTAGTACTCAACTTCACCGGTGAAGCAGCCGTCGTCGCCGACCACCATGCGGGTGGCCACCACCCGGTCCGCACCGAGCAGCTCGCCGATCGGTTCGACCACCTCCGCGCCCGAAGTGGACACGATCACGACGTCACGGCCGGCGGTGTGGTGTTCCTCGATGAGGGACGCCGCTTCGTCGTAGATGATCGGGTCGATCAGGTCATGGAGGGTCTCCGCGACGATCTCCTTCACCAGCTGCACGTTCCACCCCTTGCAGAGCGCGGACAGGTACTGCCGCATCCGCTCCATCTGGTCGTGGTCGGCGCCGCCGGCGAGAAAAACGAACTGGGCATAGGCGGTCCGCAGTACGGCCCGTCGGTTGATCAGGCCGCCTTGGTAGAAGGACTTGCTGAAGGTCAGCGTCGACGACTTCGCAATGACCGTCTTGTCCAGATCAAAGAAGGCAGCTGCGCGAGGCAAGGAGTGGTTTTCCACGAGCAGAGCATAGGTGCCCGCCATTCGGCGTACGCTCGGGCGTGTGGGTTTGCCTGAGAAGGCTCTCGGGTACACCATGGAAGTCACGGATCGTTCGCGACCGTGCTAACCCGGTCCGGCTCCTCCCCCCCCGAGTCGGCCGGAGAGACGACCCCCGCTCTCCCCCCCGGCGGGGGTCGTCGCATGTCCGGACGCATTTTCGGCTCTCGGACAGAGCTCATGATGATCCTTCTCCCTTCCTGACGGCTTCGTAGGCGGCGGCTTCACACCACCCTGAACCGTCACTGTGCGTAGCGGAAGAGCTGCTCCCGGGAGTCACCGGTATGAGCGACGGGGATATTCACAAGTGGCTAGTTGTCCACAGTTTTTCAGCGAGATCCACACGTTTTTCCAGCGCGCTCCACTGTGATTCCACCCGCGCTCTTCGCGGGTGGCCGGAATCACAGATCTCGTAAGCAAGCGAGATCGAAGTAAGAAGGGGTTGGAGATCGTGGCTGGATCCATCACATCGCAGAGGACGCCCGGCGCCGAAGGCCGGCGGGACGGGCCTCTGATCGTCACCGAGGACCTCGAACTGCTCGACGATCTGCTGCGGCTGTGCGCCGCCGCAGGGGCCGAGCCCGACGTCCACCACTCGGTGCCGGAGCGCGGGGGTGGCTGGGAAGGCGCCCCGCTGGTCCTCGTCGGCGACGACGCGGCGGCGCGCTGTCGGGGCGCCACTCGACGGCAGGGTGTGCTGCTCGTCGGGCGTGACCAGGACGACCCGGACGTCTGGCGGCGGGCGGTGGAGATCGGAGCCGACTGCGTGCTGCGGCTGCCGGACGCCGAGAGCTGGCTCCTGGACCGGATCGCGGACGTCGTCGAGGGCGTCGGGGAGCAGGCGCTGACCGTCGGCGTCATGGGCGGCCGGGGAGGCGCGGGGGCATCCACGCTGGCCTGTGCGCTGGCGGTGTCCGCGGCCAGGACGGGCCGGCGGACCATGCTCGTCGACGGCGATCCGCTCGGAGGGGGCGTCGACGTGCTGCTCGGCGGGGAGCAGGCAGAAGGGAGAAGGTGGCCTGATTTCGCCGCATCAAAGGGACGGGTCGCGGGTGGCGCCCTGGAGGAGTCCCTCCCGGAGCTCCACCAGCTTCGTGTTCTGAGCTGGGATCGCGGCGACTCCGTGGTGGTACCGCCGGAGGCGATGCGGTCCGTTCTCGCCGCGGCCCGGAGACGGGGCGGTGTGGTGGTCGTGGATCTCCCGCGCCGGGTGGACGAAGCCGTTGCGGAGGCCCTGGCCCAGCTGGATCTCGGGCTGTTGGTGGTCCCGGGCGAGCTGCGGGCGGTCGCCGCGGCGAACCGCGTGGCGTCGGCGGTGGGCATGGTGCTCCAGGACCTGAGGGTCGTGGTGCGCGGGCCGTACGCCTCGGGACTGGACGACCAGTGGGTGGCCGACGCGCTGGGGCTGCCTCTCGCGGGTGAACTGCCGCTGGACGCAGGACTGTTCGCTGCTCAGGACCAGGGCGCACCGCCCGGCGGTGGGCGTGGCCCGCTGTCGCGGTTCTGCGCGGCCTTCTGGGACCGGGCGCTGGCGGGTGGTGTCTCATGAGCACCGGACTGCTGGACGCCGTACGACAGCGGCTCGCGGAGAGCGGCGCCGAGCCCACCCCTGCCAGGGTCGCGGCTGCGCTGCGGGCGCAGGGACGGCTGCTGGGAGACACCGAAGTGCTCGGCGGCACCGAGACATTGCGCTGCGAGCTGGTGGGGACCGGGCCCTTGGAGCCCTTGCTGGCGGACCCGGCCGTGACGGATGTTCTGGTGTCCGCCCCGGACCGGGTGTGGGTGGACCGGGGATGCGGTCTCGAACTCACCGAGGTGACGTTCGCGGACGCTGCGTCGGTGCGCCGGCTGGCCCAGCGGCTCGCGGCGGTGGCGGAGCGGCGGCTGGACGACGCCCGGCCATGGGTCGACGCCCGACTTCCCGACGGAACGCGAATGCATGCGGTGATCCCGCCGGTGGCGGTCGGTTCGACGTGTCTGGCTCTGCGGGTGGTACGTCCGCGGGCATTCTCGGTGGAAGAACTGGTTGCCGCGGGGACCGTCCCCCCGGGAGGTGACCGGTTGCTGCGGGCCCTGATCGACGCCCGACTGTCGTTCCTGATCAGCGGCGGTACGGGCACAGGAAAGACCACGCTGCTGTCCAGCCTTCTCGGGCTGGTGGGGGAGCGTGAACGGATTGTGCTGGCCGAGGACTCGGCCGAGCTGCGGCCCGACCATCCGCACGTCGTGCGGCTCGAATCCCGTACGGCGAACCAGGAGGGAGCGGGCCTGGTCACGTTGCGGGACCTGGTGCGCCAGGCCCTGCGCATGCGGCCGGACCGGCTGGTCGTGGGTGAGGTCCGCGGGGCGGAGGTCACCGAGCTGCTGGCGGCCTTGAACACGGGACACGAGGGCGGCTGCGGGACCGTCCATGCGAATGCGGCATCGGATGTGCCGGCCCGGCTGGAGGCGCTCGGCACGGCTGCGGGGCTCGACCGGGCCGCGCTGCACAGCCAGTTGGCCGCCGCGCTCTCGGTGGTGATCCATCTCGTGCGGGACCGCGGCGGCCTCCGGCGGATCGCCGAGGTGCACGTGCTGGAGCGGGACGCCGCGGGTCTGGTGAGGACGGTGCCGGCGTTGCGGTGGGGCGCCGAGGCGTTCGCGTACGGCCGGGGCTGGGAGCGGCTGCGGCCGCTGATCGGGGGTGCGGTGTGATCGCGGGCGAGCCGATGTACGCGGCAGCGATGTGCGTCGGGGCGGCGGCCTGGCTCACGGCGGGCCGGGAGCGGGGTCTGACACGAGCACGGCTGCTCTTCGCCGGTGGCGGTGCGCCGGAGCCTTCGTGGTGGACATGGCAACGACTGCTGCCTGTCCTGAGGTTGCGACGCGAGTGGCTGTGTCTGCCGGTGGCGATGCTGCTGGCCGTGCTGGGGGAGTCGGTGCTGCCGCTGATGGCGGGCGCGGCAGCCGTGCCGCTGGTGAAGAGGCAACTGGCGGCCAGAGAGCGGGTGCGGGCGCGGGAGCTACGGGCCGAGGGGGTGATCACGCTGTGTGGCGCCGTGGCAGGGGAGCTGCGCGCCGGTATGCAGCCGGGGCAGGCGCTGCTGTTCGGTACGAGGTCCACGGATGCCTTGGGCGCTTCCGAGGGCGCGGTGGTGGCGGCGGCGCGGTTCGGCGGTGATGTGCCGCAGGCCTTGCGGGAAGCCGCGCGTGAGCCCGGAGCGGATGGGCTGGCAGGGGTCTCGGCCTGCTGGCGGGTGGCTGTGGACAGCGGTGCCGGCCTTGCGGCGGGCCTCGACCGGCTGGAGGCGGCCCTGCGGGCGGAGCGGGACCAACGGGAGGACGTGCGCACTCAGTTGGCGGGCGCTCGGTCGACCATCGGACTGCTGGCACTGCTTCCCGTCGTGGGCTTGGCCATGGGCTGGGCTCTCGGTGCCGATCCGCTGCGGGTGCTGCTCCACACTCCGGCCGGTCTGATGTGCCTGCTCGTCGGCGGGCTGCTGGAGGCGGCCGGGCTCTGGTGGGCCGCGAGGATCGTGCGGAAGGGGAAGGGTGCATGACCGCGGACGTTGTCCACAGGCTGGGGGCAGTGTTGTGCGTTCTCTCCGCAGCCGCGTTCCTCGGATTCACGGTGGCCGGCCGACGCCACGAGCGCAGGATGCGCCGGCGGATCGAAGGGCTGCTGGCTCTGGAACGCGAACGTCGGCGCCGGTGGCCGAAGGACATGCTGTGGGCGAGACGTTGGGCGGCTCCCCTGGGTGCGCTGATCACCGGATACGTCCTCGTCGGCGGATGGCTCTGCGGCGCCGTCGGGTTGGCAGCCGCGTACGGCGTACGGCGCATACAGCTGAACCGCACGCCGGGCCCTGATGCCGGGGATGCCGCGGACCTGCGCGACGGGCGGCAACTGCCGCTGGCGGCCGACTTGCTGGCCGCGTGCATCTCGGCCGGAGCGGGGCCACGTGAAGCGGCCGAGGCGGTCGGCGAATCACTCGGCGGGCCAGTAGGCGAGCGGTTGGTCCGCGCGGCGGCCGAGCTGCGGCTCGGCGGTGAACCGGCGCGTGCGTGGCGGGCCTTCGCGCAGATACCGGGTGCGGAGGAGCTGGCCCGCTGTCTGGAGCGGGCCGACTCCACCGGCGCTCCCGCAGCGGAGCCGGTGTCCCGTCTGGCCGGACGCCTGAGGGCCGACCGGTCACGCAAGGCCGCGGCGGAGGGCCGCAGGGCTCAGGTCATGATCACGGCCCCCGTGGGGCTGTGCTTCCTGCCCGCGTTCCTCGCCGTCGGGGTGGCGCCGGTCGTGATCGGGCTCGCCGACGGACTGCTCAACAGCAACTGAACGAACTGAACGAGATCCCTTGTGGGTCGATCAATGGGGGTTTGGTATGTGGAATCCGATGCGG
Organism: Streptomyces sp. CA-251247; assembly: GCF_050952975.1. Lineage (NCBI taxonomy): Bacteria > Bacillati > Actinomycetota > Actinomycetes > Kitasatosporales > Streptomycetaceae > Streptomyces > Streptomyces sp. CA-251247. The sequence continues at coordinate 4,469,868 of NZ_CP191861.1, forward strand.
GCATGGCTGCGCGGAATGGCGCGCAGGATGCGCAAGGACTCGGGAATGACGACATCCGAGTACGCGATGGGGACGATCGCCGCGTGTGCGTTTGCGGCGGTGCTCTACAAGGTCGTCACGAGCGGGACGGTCTCGGGCGCGCTCGAAGCAGTGATCGGAAAAGCGCTCAATGCGCAGTTCTGAGATCCGGCGCGGGAAGTGCGGTGAGGGTGACCGCGGATCGGTGACGGCGGAGGCCGCCGTCGCCGTACCGGCTCTGGTGGTCTTCGCGATGGCCCTGGTCTGGGCGCTGATGGCGGCCTCGGCCCAGATCCAGTGCGTGGACGCCGCACGGGCGGGGGCACGGGCGGCGGCCCGGTCCGAACCGCCTGCGGCGGCGGTGGCCGCCGCCCGCTCGGCGGCTCCGGACGGCGCCCGGGTCACGGTGGGACGGACCGGGGATCTGTGGCGGGTGCGCGTGGAGGCGGCGGCACCGGGGCCGGGCGCGCTGGGGTTGACGCTCAGCGCGGAGGCGGCGGCGTTCGCGGAGGACGCGGTGGGTGACGCTCCCGGCTCCGATTCGACGCCGGGCGGGGACTCGGAGCCGGCTGCCGGTTGGGGCACGGGTGGTGGCTCGGGCTCCAGCCCGGCGGCAGCCGCCGCGCCGGGCGGGGCTCCGGCGACGGACGGGGCCGCTCGCGAGGAACCGGTTGCTGCCTCAGGCCCTGCCGTGACTCCGGCCGCGGCGGTGGCCTTGGCCTCGGGTGCCCAAGCCCAAGCCCAAGTCAGCGCCGGCTCGGTCGGGCCTCCGGCCCCGGACCGGGCCGCTCGCGAGGGCCCGGCTTTCGTTCCGGCCGCCCCGGGCCCGGCCCCGCTCGGCGGTCCCGAGGAGGTCGTTTCATGAGGGCGGCTCGTGACCGTGGCTCGGCCACCGTCTGGGTCGCCATGGCAGCCACGGTGCTGTGCGTCGTGTTCGCCGCCGTGCTCGCCATGGGGCAGGCCGTCGTGGCTCGGCATCGGGCAGGCTCGGCGGCCGATCTGGCGGCGCTGGCCGCGGCTGACCATGCCCTCCAAGGGGCCGGCCACGCCTGCGAGAAGGCTGCGACCGTGGCCCGGGCACAGGGCGCGGCCGTGGTGCGGTGCGCCGTTCAGGGCGAGATCGCGGACGTGACCGCGCAGGTGCGCTTCGGACCGTACGGCCCGACGGTCAGGTCGAGGGCCGGTCCTCCGGAAGCGGCCGCTCCAGGGCAGGCGCCTCAGCCGCCTCGGGAGGCCCATCCGGTGCGGGCGCCTCAGCTGCCCGACGCGGGGCAGAGGCGGCCTTCTGAGGCCCTTGGGGCCGGGAGCGCTGGTCCGGCCCCTCCCCGGGCCGCTGGGCCCTCTCCCGGCCAGACGCCGCCCCCTCCGACGCCGCCCCCGTCGCCGCCGCACCCGCCGGCGCCTCCCTGAGAAGTTCCGTGAGCAGGCGGACCGCGCCGCGCTTGTGGAGCGGGTCGTTGCCGTTGCCGCACTTGGGGGACTGGATGCAGGACGGGCAGCCCGCCTCGCACTCGCAGGAGGCGATCGCCTCACGCGTGGCGGTCAGCCACTCGCGGGCGGTGTGGAAGGCGCGCTCGGCGAAGCCGGCGCCTCCTGGGTGGCCGTCGTACACGAAGACCGTCGGCAGCAGGGTGTCCGGATGCAGCGGTACGGAGACCCCGCCGATGTCCCAGCGGTCGCAGGTGGCGAACAGCGGCAGCATCCCGATGGAGGCGTGTTCCGCTGCGTGGAGTGCCCCGCCCAGCTGCTCCGGGTTCACCCGCGCCGCGTCCAGCTGGTCCTCGGTGACCGTCCACCAGACGGCCCGGGTGCGCAGGGTGCGCGGTGGCAGGTCGAGTTTGGTCTCGCCGAGCACCTCACCGGTGATCAGTTTGCGGCGCAGGAAGGAGACGACCTGATTGGTGACCTCGACGGAGCCGTAGCAGAGGCGGCCGTCGCCCCACGGGATCTCGATGTCGGTCTCCAGCACGGAGACGGCGGTGGTGTCGCGGGCGGTCGTGGAATACGGCGGGTTCGCCTCCTCCACGAGAGCGGCGGAGTCCTCCAGGTCCAGGTGCTTCACCAGGTACGTACGGCCCTGGTGGAGGTGGACAGCTCCGTCGTGGACGGCGGAGTGCGCGGCGGACTCGTCGACCGTGCCCAGCAGCCGTCCGGTGGCCGCCTCGACGATCTGGACCGGGCGGCCGCCCTCGCCCCGGATGTCGGTGAGGTCGGCAGCCCGCTCCCGTCGGGTCCAGTGCCAGCCGGAGGACCTGCGGCGCAGCAGCCGCGCGGACTCCAGCTGGGGCATCAGTTCGCCGGTCGCAGGGCCGAACAGTTCCAGGTCGGCCTCCGTGAGGGGCAGCTCGGCGGCTGCCGCGCACAGATGGGGGGCGAGGACGTAGGGATTGTCGGGGTCGAGGACGGTGGACTCCACCGGCTGGTGGAACAGCGCCTCGGGATGGTGGACGAGGAACGTGTCCAGCGGATCGTCGCGCGCGACGAGGACGGCCAGGGCGCCCTGGCCGGACCGCCCGGCCCGGCCCGCCTGCTGCCACAGCGACGCCCGGGTGCCCGGGTAGCCGGCGATGACGACGGCGTCCAGACCGGACACGTCGACACCCAGCTCCAGGGCAGTGGTGGCGGCGAGTCCCAGCAACTCGCCGGAGTGCAGGGCCCGCTCCAGGGCTCGGCGCTCCTCAGGGAGGTAGCCGCCGCGGTAGGCGGCGACCCGCTGGGGCAGGGAGCGGTCCACCTCGGCCAGGCGTTCCTTGGTGATCACGGAGATCAGCTCGGCGCCGCGGCGTGAGCGTACGAAGGCGACCGTGCGGACGCCCTGCACGGTCAGATCGGTGAGGAGGTCGGCGGTCTCGGCGGTGGCGGTACGGCGGACGGGTGCGCCCTTCTCGCCGTGTAGCTCGGTGAGCGGAGGCTCCCAGAGGGCGAAGACGAGCTCGCCGCGCGGGGAGGCGTCGTCGGAGACCTCCTGGACGGGCAGGCCGGTGAGCCGGCCGGCGGCCACGGACGGTTCCGCCGCGGTGGCGGAGGCGAGGAGGAAGACCGGATTCGCACCGTAGCGGGCGCACAGCCGGCGAAGGCGGCGCAGCACCTGGGCGACATGGGAGCCGAAGACTCCCCGGTAGGTGTGGCACTCATCGATCACGACATAGCGCAGGGAGCGCAGGAAGGAGGCCCAGCGGGGGTGGGAGGGAAGTATCCCGCGGTGAAGCATGTCCGGGTTGGTCAGCACGTACGTCGCGTACTGCCGGACCCACTCGCGTTCCTCGACGGGGGTGTCGCCGTCGTAGACGGCTGGGCGCACCCGATGGCCCAATGGCGCCGCGAGTTCTTTCACGGCGCGGCACTGGTCGGCGGCGAGGGCCTTGGTTGGGGCGAGATACAGGGCCGTGGCGCCGCGGCCGTTCGGGGCCTCGGACCCGTCGAGCTGGGCGCTCAGCACCGGCGCGAGATAGGCCAGCGACTTTCCCGAGGCGGTGCCCGTGGCGATCACCACCGACTCACCGTCGAGGGCGTACTCGGCGGCGGCTGCCTGATGGGCCCAGGGATGCTCGATGCCGGCCTGCTGAATGGCGTTGATCACTTCCGACCGGATGCGGTCGGGCCAGACGGCATGGCGGCCCGGCCTGGGGGGCAAGTGCTCCGTATGAGTGATGCGCGCAGCCCGGTTCGCCCCTGCGGTGAGCCGGTCGAGGACCGTACCGGGGGAGGGGCGGGTGTCCCCGCTCTCGGGAGGTCGTCTGGGACGGAGATTCTTGGCCATCGGCACCGAGTGTGTCACCGGCGTGGCGGACAATGGTCTCAAGGCGTCGTGCATGGCTGCTGGTAAGTGATTGAATGCCATCGCGGCTGGCGACCGTCCTCCGGCTCCGCCGGGGAGACCTGCTGGGCGGCCGCTCGATAGCAAGGTGCTGGAGGATCCGTGGACCTGTCCCTGTCGACTCGCAATGTGTCCGGCCCTGGTGGCGACCGTACGGTCGTCGAGGTCGGTGGCGAGATTGATGTGTATACCGCGCCCAAGCTGCGCGAGCAGTTGGTCGAGTTGGTGAACGACGGCAACTACCACCTGGTTGTCGACATGGAGGGCGTGGACTTTCTCGACTCCACCGGGCTCGGAGTGCTGGTGGGCGGCCTGAAGCGCGTGCGCGCGCATGAAGGGTCGCTGCGCCTGGTCTGCAACCAGGAGCGCATTCTCAAGATCTTCCGGATCACAGGACTGACCAAGGTGTTCCCCATCCACACCACGGTCGAGGAAGCGGTTGCGGCGACCGACTGACGGTCGGCCGGACACGCCGGAAGAAGTGAGGGGTACCGGGCATCCAGCCCGGGCCTCTGAGATGCACGCCCGTACGTCCGAGGGGGAGCACATGGCCACCGTCGAGCTTCGATTCAGTGCCCAGCCCGAGCATGTCAGGACCGCCCGGTTGGTGGCCGCTGCCGTGGCGCGCAGGGCGGGGGTCGACGAGGCCGTGCTGGACGAGGTCCGGCTCGCGGTCGGCGAGGCATGCAGTCGTGCTGTCGGACTGCATCGCAGTCATGGCATCACCGAGCCTGTCACCGTGGTGCTCGCCGAGGAGGAGAAGACTTTCTCCATCGAGGTCATCGACGAGGTTCCGAGCGCGGGGGCGAACGGCGCACATGCCGTTCCCGGCGCGCGAGGCGGCTCCGACGAGGACGCGGACGCCGACGGCGAGGACGAGATGGGTCTCGCCGTCATCAGCGGCCTCGTGGACGACGTGGAGGTCAGTTCCACCGATCAGGGGGGCGTGATCCGGATGAGTTGGCCGTCGGCGCCGGTCTCCGTCCTGCCCTGACGCGGTACGACGATCACGGGTTCCGGTCCGCCGGTCCGTTGATCGCCAGCCGGTCATGATCGTGAAAAGAGGTCCTGCTGAGCAGGGCCTCTTTTCTTTTTTCTAGATCATTGATCAAGAGTCAATGGTTTTGCCCCATTACCTCTTTCGGTGGGATTTTCGGAACCGGATCATTTGCTGAGTAGCAACTGAAGGTCAAATCCAGTTGTCGCGCTCTGTTTTGATCAGGTTCCGCTCCCTACAATCCGTCCACATCTTGAGCTCTGAGCGTCAAGGAGGACGAATGGCGGGGCTCGTCAACCCAGAACTGTCCAACCACCCCACTTCCCTTGCAGCCGCAGTACTGACAGACGACAACCGGGTGATCGTTATTGTCATCGCCGTCGTGGCGCTGGCAGCACTCGTCGTCGCCCAGCTGCTGGTGCGCCAGGTACTGGCCGCCGGCGAGGGCACCGATTCCATGAAGGAGATCGCGGCAGCGGTCCAGGAAGGCGCGAATGCCTACCTGGCCCGGCAGTTGCGCACCCTCGGCATCTTCGCCGTCGTGGTGTTCTTCCTGCTGTTGCTTCTTCCGGCCGACGACTGGTCACAGCGAGCAGGACGCTCGGTGTTCTTCCTGGTGGGTGCGCTTTTCTCGGCAGCCACCGGATACATCGGTATGCGTCTTGCCGTACGGGCCAATGTGCGCGTGGCGGCGGCCGCGCGTGAAGCGACACCGGCCGAGGGCGAGCCCGAAAAGGATCTGACGGCCGTCTCGCACAAGGCCATGAAGATCGCTTTCCGGACGGGAGGCGTGGTCGGCATGTTCACGGTGGGCCTCGGCCTGCTCGGTGCCTCCTGCGTCGTACTCGTCTACGCCGCCGACGCCCCCAAGGTCCTGGAGGGCTTCGGACTCGGCGCCGCACTGATCGCCATGTTCATGCGTGTCGGCGGCGGCATCTTCACCAAGGCGGCCGACGTCGGCGCCGACCTCGTCGGCAAGGTCGAGCAGGGCATCCCGGAGGATGACCCGCGCAATGCCGCGACCATCGCCGACAACGTGGGCGACAACGTCGGCGACTGCGCCGGCATGGCCGCCGACCTCTTCGAGTCGTACGCGGTCACGCTCGTCGCGGCGCTCATCCTCGGCAAGGCGGCATTCGGCGACGCCGGACTCGCCTTTCCGCTGATCGTTCCGGCGATCGGCGTGGTCACCGCGATGATCGGTATCTTCGCGGTCGCCCCGCGGCGCGCCGATCGCAGCGGGATGACTGCCATCAACCGCGGATTCTTCATCTCCGCGCTGATCTCGCTCGCGCTCGTGGCCGTCGCGGTCTACGTCTATCTGCCGTCGTCCTACGCCAAGTTGGACGGCGTCACCGATGCGGCGATCCGGTCGCACGGAGGGGACCCCCGGGTCCTCGCGGTCGTGGCCGTCGCCATCGGCATCGTGCTGGCGGCTCTGATCCAGCAGCTGACCGGGTACTTCACCGAGACCACCCGGCGTCCTGTGAGGGACATCGGCAAGTCCTCGCTGACCGGGCCCGCGACCGTCGTGCTGGCCGGCATCTCCATCGGTCTGGAGTCCGCCGTCTACACGGCGCTGCTGATCGGTCTGGGCGTGTACGGGGCGTTCCTGCTCGGCGGTACGTCGATCATGCTCGCCCTCTTCGCGGTCGCGCTGGCCGGCACCGGCCTGCTCACGACCGTCGGCGTCATCGTCGCCATGGACACCTTCGGTCCCGTCTCCGACAACGCCCAGGGCATCGCCGAGATGTCCGGCGACGTCACGGGCGCGGGCGCGCAGGTGCTCACCGACCTGGACGCCGTGGGCAACACCACCAAGGCCATCACCAAGGGCATCGCCATCGCCACCGCCGTACTCGCGGCGGCCGCGCTCTTCGGCTCGTATCGCGACGCCATCGCGACCGCGGCCGGGGAGGTCGGCGCGAAACTCGGCGACGGCGCTCCGATGAACCTCGTGATGGACATCTCCCAGCCCAACAATCTGGTGGGCCTCATCCTCGGCGCGGCGGTCGTCTTCCTCTTCTCGGGGCTCGCGATCAACGCGGTCTCCCGGTCGGCGGGAGCGGTGGTCTACGAGGTGCGGCGGCAGTTCCGCGAGCACCCCGGGATCATGGACTACACCGAGAAGCCGGAGTACGGGCGCGTCGTCGACATCTGCACCAAGGACGCGCTGCGTGAGCTCACCACCCCGGGCCTGCTCGCGGTGCTGACCCCGATCGCGGTCGGGTTCTCGCTCGGTGTCGGTGCTCTCGGCTCGTTCCTCGCGGGTGCGATCGGCACCGGCACGCTGATGGCGGTCTTCCTCGCCAACTCCGGTGGTGCGTGGGACAACGCCAAGAAGCTCGTCGAGGACGGTCATCACGGCGGCAAGGGCAGTGAGGCCCATGCCGCGACCGTTATCGGCGACACCGTCGGCGACCCGTTCAAGGACACCGCCGGTCCTGCCATCAACCCGCTGCTGAAGGTCATGAACCTGGTGGCACTGCTCATCGCACCCGCGGTGGTCCAGTTCAGCTACGGGGACGACGCGAGCGCCGGGATCCGGGCGGTGATCGCGGTCCTCGCGATCCTCGTCATCGTCGGCGCCGTGTACATCTCCAAGCGGCGAGGCATCGCCGTCGGGGACGACCCGGGGACGGCGGAGCGGAGTTCGAAGTCACCCGACCCCGCGGTGGTTTCGTAGTACCGGTCACATCGACGGGCGGGCGGCGCGCAGTGGCGTGCTGCCTGCCCGTTCGTCTGTCGTGACGTCTGCCGTGAGCCTTCTCTCTCTTGTATAAATAGTGACAAAAGCATATGAACAGGACACAAGGCTCGCGAATGTCGACCACGCGCCGTGTATGTTCCGGGGCCGAGAAGCCTTGGAAGGGACCAAACCGGTGAACAAGAAGCTTGCGGCCGCACTGTCCGGCGGTGCGGTGCTCGTACTCGCGCTGTCGGGATGCTCCGGCGAAGGCGACGCGGACAAATTCTCGGTCGACGACTGGGCCAAGAAGTACTGCGACCAGGCGCAGCCGCAGATCAAGAAGCAGTTCGACGCGGAACAGCTCATCCGCTCGACCGCCTCGGACGGCAAGCCCGCCGACATCCAGGCCGCCGACTCGAAGGCTTTCCAGGATCTCGCGGACGTGAACAAGGCACTGGCGACGGCGTTCAGAGGCGCCGGGACGCCGCCCGTCGACACCGGTGAGCAGCTCGTCAAGGACGCCGCCGCCGAACTCGACGCCAACTCCAAGTCCTACCTCGATCTGAAGAAGCAGATCGACGCGCTGAACGCCAAGGACCAGCAGAAGTTCGCGGACGGCCTCCAGCCCGTCGCCGCCGGCCTGGAGAAGATCGAGAAGAACCAGTCCGCGCGGAACAAGCTGCGGAAGGCGGAGACGGGCAACGCCATGGCGAAGCAGCCGGGCTGCAAGCCGCTGAAGGCACCGGCCCCGTCCGGCGGTTCGGCCGCCTGAGCCGCGGCCCCGTCCCTCCCGGCAGCTCCTGACCGAGCCGCCGCGCCTCGCCCGTACGGGCCGGGAGCGGCGGTTGTCAGTGGCGGCCGCCACAATGGACGGGTGAGTACGACCAGCGTTGCCCCAGGCCTCCCCTCGCCCGACCGTGCGCTCCCGCTGCGCGAGGCGCTGCTGGCCCGCGCCTTCACCGTCGACGGGCTGCTCGACCTCCTCGGTGCGTCCGCCTATGCCGCGCTCGCCCGCAGCGAGACCGTCCCCGCGCTCCGAGCCACCCGCGGGGACGGCGATCTGGCCGCGCTGGTGCGGCTGTTCCTGCTGCAGCGGCCCGTGGCGTACGAACGGGCCCTGGCCGCCCTGCCGCTGGAGGAGTGCCTCGCCGACGGCTGGGTGGTGCGTGAGGGCGACGACGTCCGTGCCACGGTCGACGTACGGCCCTACGGCGGGCCCGATGGACAGGACTGGTTCGTCGTCTCCGACCTCGGGTGCGCCGTCGGTGGCGCGGGCGGAGCGGCCGGCCGGGCCGAGGAAGTCGTCCTCGGTGTCGGTGGCGCGTCCACCACGCTGGCGGGCATCACGGTCCGTACGCCGGTGGCCTCCGCGCTCGACCTCGGCACCGGCTCCGGCATCCAGGCGCTGCACGCGGCGCAGCACGCCACCCGGGTCACGGCCACCGATCTGAATCCGCGCGCCCTGCACTTCACGCGGCTCACGCTCGCCCTCTCCGCGGCTCCGGAGGCCGATCTGCGGGAGGGATCGCTCTTCGAGCCGGTGGGTGACGACACGTACGACCTGATCGTGTCGAACCCACCTTTCGTCATCTCTCCCGGTGCGCGGCTGACCTACCGCGACGGTGGGATGGGCGGGGACGATCTGTGCCGCTCGCTGGTTCAGCAGGCGGGGGAGAGGCTGAACCAGGGGGGTTACGCCCACTTCCTCGCCAACTGGCAGCACGTGGAGGGCGAGGAGTGGCAGCAGCGGCTGCGTTCCTGGGTGCCGCGCGGGTGCGACGCCTGGATCGTGCAGCGCGAGGTGCAGGACGTCACGCAGTACGCCGAGCTGTGGCTGCGCGACAGCGGTGACCACCGCGGCGACCCCGAGAAGTACGCCGAGCTGTACGAGGCATGGCTGGATGAGTTCGAGGCGCGGAAGACGCAGGCGATCGGCTTCGGCTGGATCACGCTGCACAAGTCCGGGTCCGCCGCGCCCTCGATCGTCACCGAGGAGTGGCCGCACCCTGTGGAGCAGCCGCTCGGCGCGACGGTGCGGGCGCACTTCGACCGCCAGGACTACCTGCGGACACACGACGACGCCGGCCTCCTCGCCGACCACTTCACGCTCGCTCAGGAAGTCGTCCAGGAGCAGGTGGGTCTGCCGGGAGCGGAGGACCCCGAGCATGTGGTGCTGCGCCAGCACCGAGGGATGCGGCGGGCCACCAAGGTCGACACCGTCGGAGCCGGATTCGCCGGGGCCTGCGACGGCACGCTGAGCGCCGGGCGGATCCTCGACGCGATCGCCCAGCTGATCGAGGAGGACCCGGTGCTGCTGCGCGACCGCACACCGCAGGCACTGCGGTCGCTGGTGGAGGAGGGCTTCCTGGAGCCGGTGCCCCACGAGCCCGTGCCGCCGGTCGCCTGACGGGAGCCGGTGCCCCACGGGAGCGCGTGCTGCCCGGCCGCCCGATACGAGCCCGTGCCGCTGCAGCCCGACACGAGCCCGTGCCCCCGGGCGGCCGAGTGCGGGCTTGAGCCCACGGCCGCCACGCCCGGCGGCCGTGGGAAGGCGGACTTCCCGGCCGCACCATGAGGTGAAATCGGCCAATGCCACCGGCCGGGTGAACCCACGCCGCGTTCACCCGGAATTCGCCCCACTGACTCCCGGAGGTGCCAGCCTCGGCCTTCGGGAGCGACGCCGCACCGGTTCGGCGTCAGGGAAGGGCGGGGCACGGATATGGAGAATGGGCCGGCGATCTTCGCCGGAGCAGCGTTCACGCTGTTCGGAGCCGGACTCCTGGTGTGGACGGGAATGCGTGTGATGCACCGCGCACCGGTCGCACACGGAGTGAGTCCCGCCACGGCAGTCACCCTCGCAACACTCTTCGGGGCCCTCTCCCTGGCCCTCGGGGTCTGGTGCTTCGGCCGCGTCTGACCGGGGGCCCCTGGCGACCTCGTGCCGGTCCGGGCGGCAGGAATGGCCGGAGTCGGGTTACCGTTCGAGTGGCCGTTGCGGGCTTTTGCCGTTTGACACGGGGGCGGGTTGTACCGTCACACTCCGCAGCGACAGCAGCGCCACCGCAGTGCGCCGACCGTGCCGTACCGCCGTGAGCGCCCATCGAGCGTCGACCGGAGAGAAGAGCGAAGTTGTCCCCGACCAGCGAGACCGCACAGGGCGGCCGCCGACTCGTGATCGTCGAGTCGCCTGCCAAGGCGAAGACGATCAAGGGCTATCTCGGCCCCGGCTATGTCGTCGAGGCGAGTGTCGGGCACATCCGCGACCTCCCGAACGGCGCCGCCGAGGTGCCGGAGAAGTACACCGGCGAGGTGCGCCGCCTCGGTGTCGACGTCGACAATGACTTCCAGCCGATCTATGTCGTCAACGCCGACAAGAAGGCCCAGGTCAGGAAGCTCAAGGAGCAGCTCGCCGAATCCGACGAACTCTTCCTCGCCACCGATGAGGACCGCGAGGGCGAGGCGATCGCCTGGCACCTGCTCGAGGTCCTCAAGCCCAAGGTCCCCGTCCACCGGATGGTCTTCCACGAGATCACCAAGGACGCGATCCGCGAGGCCGTCGAGAACCCGCGCGAGCTCAACACGCGCATGGTCGACGCCCAGGAGACCCGCCGCATCCTCGACCGTCTCTACGGCTACGAGGTCTCGCCGGTCCTGTGGAAGAAGGTCATGCCCCGGCTGTCCGCCGGCCGTGTGCAGTCCGTCGCCACCCGCCTCGTCGTCGAGCGGGAGCGCGAGCGCATCGCCTTCCGTTCCGCCGAGTACTGGGATCTGACGGGTACGTTCTCCACCGGCCGCGCCGGTGACGCCTCCGACCCCTCGACGCTCACCGCCCGCCTGAACACGGTCGACGGGCAGCGCGTCGCCCAGGGCCGCGACTTCGGTTCGGACGGTCAGATCAAGTCGGCGCAGGTGCTCCACCTCGACGAGGCGAACGCCCGCTCGCTGGCCGCCGCCCTCGAGAACGCCACGTTCGCGGTCCGCTCGGTCGAGTCCAAGCCGTACCGCCGGTCTCCGTACGCCCCGTTCCGTACGACGACGCTGCAGCAGGAGGCGTCCCGCAAGCTCGGCTTCGGGGCCAAGGCCACCATGCAGGTCGCGCAGAAGCTGTACGAGAACGGCTTCATCACCTATATGCGTACGGACTCCACCACGCTCTCGGACACCGCCGTCTCGGCGGCCCGGGCGCAGGTCACGCAGCTGTACGGCGCCAACTACCTGCCCGACAAGCCGCGGGTGTACGCCGGCAAGGTCAAGAACGCGCAGGAGGCGCACGAGGCGATTCGCCCTTCGGGTGACCGTTTCCGCACCCCGGCCGAGACCGGTCTGACGGGCGACCAGTTCAAGCTCTACGAGCTGATCTGGAAGCGGACCGTCGCCTCCCAGATGAAGGACGCGACCGGTAACTCCGTCACCGTGAAGATCGGCGGGGTCGCCGGCGACGGCCGGGACGCCGAGTTCACCGCGTCCGGTAAGACGATCACCTTCCACGGCTTCATGAAGGCCTACGTGGAAGGCGCCGACGACCCGAACGCCGAGCTCGACGACCGCGAGCGCAGGCTGCCGCAGGTCACCGAGGGTGACGCGCTCACGTCCGAGGAGATCTCGGTCGACGGCCACGCCACCAAGCCGCCCGCCCGCTACACCGAGGCCTCGCTGGTCAAGGAGCTGGAAGAGCGCGAGATCGGCCGCCCGTCGACGTACGCCTCGATCATCGGCACCATCCTCGACCGCGGCTATGTGTTCAAGAAGGGGACGGCGCTCGTGCCGTCGTTCCTGAGCTTCGCCGTGGTCAACCTGCTGGAGAAGCACTTCGGCCGGCTCGTCGACTACGACTTCACCGCGCGCATGGAGGACGACCTCGACCGCATCGCGCGGGGCGAGGCCCAGGCCGTGCCGTGGCTGCGGCGCTTCTACTTCGGTGAGGGCGACGACAAGGGTGCCGCGTCCGCCGCCGGCAACGGCGACGGCGATCACCTCGGCGGCCTCAAGGAACTGGTGACCGACCTCGGCGCCATCGACGCCCGGGAGATCTCCAGCTTCCCGGTCGGCAGCGCGATCGTGCTGCGTGTCGGCCGCTACGGCCCGTACATCGAGCGCGGCGAGAAGGACTCCGAGGGTCACCAGCGCGCCGACGTCCCCGACGACCTGGCGCCGGACGAGCTCACGGTCGAGTACGCGGAGGAGCTGCTGGCCAAGCCGAGCGGTGACTTCGCGCTCGGCACCGACCCGTCGACGGGCCACGAGATCGTCGCGAAGGACGGGCGCTACGGCCCGTACGTGACGGAGGTCCTGCCCGAGGGCACCCCGAAGACCGGCAAGAACGCGGTCAAGCCGCGTACCGCCTCGCTCTTCAAGTCGATGTCGCTGGACACCGTGACCCTCGAGGACGCGCTGAAGCTGATGTCGTTGCCGAGGATCGTCGGCGCCGACACCGAGGGCGTGGAGATCACCGCGCAGAACGGCCGGTACGGCCCGTATCTGAAGAAGGGCACGGACTCGCGCTCCCTGGAGACCGAGGACCAGCTCTTCAACATCACGCTGGAAGAGGCTCTCGCGATCTACGCGCAGCCGAAGCAGCGTGGCCGCGCCGCCGCCAAGCCGCCGCTCAAGGAGCTGGGCACCGACCCGGTGAGCGAGCGTCCCGTGGTGGTCAAGGACGGCCGCTTCGGCCCGTACGTCACCGACGGCGAGACGAACGCGACCCTGCGGACCGACGACAGCGTCGAGGAGATCACGCCGGAGCGCGGTTACGAGCTCCTCGCGGAGAAGCGTGCCAAGGGTCCCGCCAAGAAGACGGCGAAGAAGGCCCCGGCCAAGAAGGCGCCGGCGAAGAAGGCGGCCGCGAAGAAGACCGCGGCCAAGAAGACGACCACCGCGAAGAAGACGGCGGCGAAGAAGACGGTCGCCAAGAAGTCGGCGGCGACGGCGAGGACCACGTCCGCGCCGGCCTCGTCCTCGGACGAGTAGGACGACTGGGCCGTCGGTCCGCGGATCGACGGCCGGTCCGGTTCGCTCGGCTTCGTGCGCATTCCGTACGGATTCACAGGGGCGCTTTGTGCGGGGGTGCGGCAGGTGGATGCCGACCCCTCCGTACAAAGCGCCCGTTTGTTCGGACGGGCCTCCGGGGAGTCGTACGCTCCGGATAGGCTGGGCGGATGACGCGAGCCGAGCAGCCAGCCGAGCAGCAGGCGGTCGTGAGCACCGCCTCAGAGACTGCCTCAGACTCCGACACCCTTGCCGCAGACTCCCGTGAGCGCGCTGTGCGCGCTCTCCTGCGCTTCCCTCCGTTGAGGAGACTCTGGAACGCGCAGATCGTCGGCGGTATCGGCGACGCCCTTTCCGTGTTCGTCCTTCTGCTGCTGACCCTTCAGGCGGCGGTGCTGGCGGGCACGTTCGGCGACGGTTACCGCGGCGCGGCGTTCGCCGTCGCCGCCGTTCTCGGCGCCCGCGTCCTCGCCACGCTCCTCTTCGGAGCCGTTCTGCTGGGTCCGCTGACGACCCTCACCTCGCCCAAGGGCCCGCTCGACCGCCGCTGGACCATGATCGGGGCGGACGGACTGCGGGCCGTTCTGCTGATCGTCGCCCCGCTGTGGGTGGACTGGACCCTCGACAACGCGGCGGCGATCCTGCTGATCACCGTGTTCGTCGCGGGAGTTGCCGAGCGCTTCTGGACCGTCGCCCGCGACGGTGCCGCGCCCGCGCTGCTGCCCGCCCCGCCGCCGGAGGGTGCGGCGGTACGCCCGCTGCCCGACCACCTCGACGCGCTGCGCCGGCTCTGGCTGCGCACCGGTTTCGCCGTCATTCCCCTCGGCGCCGCGGTGCTGCTGGTCGCCACCCTGATCGGCAACCTCCTGGCCACCGGCCTGGAATGGTTCTCGCTGCACCAGGCGGCCCTCGGGTCGTACGTCGCCGCCGGACTCTTCGCCGCCTCCGTGTCGACGCTGTACTTCATCGAGCTTCCCGGCTCCTCGACGCCGAGGCCGCGTTCGCCGCTCGAAGGGCTGCGACGGCCGTCCACCGGGGGCACCCTCGACAAGGGGCGCACCGGAGCCATACCGCTGTTCGTCCTCGCCTGTGCCGCGGTCGCCGCGGCGATCTCGTCGGCCGTCGCCGTCGCCGTCCTGCACGCCGTCGACCTCGGCGGCGGACCCGCCGCGTTCGCCCTGCTGGTCCTCGTGCTGACCGGCGGCACGGGGCTCGGCATCCGGGGTGCCGCGTCGGTCCTGCCGTCGCTCTCGCGCCGGCGCCTCCTCGTCCTGGCCCTCACGGTCACCGGAGTGGCACTGCTCGCGATGGGGCTCGTGCCGGACACGGCGACCGTGCTGCTGCTCGCGCTGCTCGCGGGCTTCTCGGCCGGAGTCGCCGCGAACATCGGCCACACGCTCATCGACCAGGAGGCGGAGGACTTCCGAAGGGCCCGGATCACCGAGCACCTCCAGGCCGTCGTCCGGGTCGCCATCGCCGTCGGCGCGGTCGCGGCCCCCCTGCTCGCCGCGGCCATCGGGCCGCACCGGCTGGCGAGCGGAGACTTCGTCTTCGCCCACGGCGGTGCCGGATTCACCCTGATGCTGGTGGGCGCGCTCCTGCTGCCCGTCGCCGCGATCGTCCTCGCGAAGACCGACGACCGCTCCGGCGTTCCGCTGCGCCGCGATCTGCGTGACGCGCTGCGCGGCGGCGCCGACCCGGCCGTGGCACCCGCCGGCACCGGGTTCTTCCTCGCGATAGAGGGCGGTGACGGAGCCGGGAAGTCCACCCAGGTCGAGGCCCTCGCCCAGTGGATCCGCGCCAAGGGCCACGAGGTCGTCGTCACTCGCGAGCCGGGGGCGACGCCGGTCGGCAAGCGGCTGCGGTCCATCCTGCTCGACGTCTCGTCCGCCGGTCTGTCGAACCGCGCCGAGGCACTGCTGTACGCCGCGGACCGCGCCGAACACGTCGGATCGGTCGTCCGGCCCGCGCTGGAACGTGGCGCCATCGTCATCTCCGACCGCTACATCGACTCCTCCGTCGCCTACCAGGGCGCCGGTCGCGATCTGTCGCCCACCGAGATCGCACGGATCTCGCGCTGGGCCACGGACGGGCTCGTACCGCATCTGACGGTGCTGCTCGACGTCTCGCCGGAGGCCGCGCGGGAACGCTTCACGGAGGCGCCGGACCGGCTGGAGTCCGAGCCGGCGGAGTTCCACCAGCGGGTGCGGTCGGGCTTCCTGACGCTCGCCGCCGCCGACCCGGGCCGCTATCTGGTGGTGGACGCCGGCCAGGAGCCGGAGGCCGTCACCACTGTCGTACGCCACCGCCTCGACCAGCTGCTGCCCCTGTCCGACGCCGAGATCAAGGCGCAGGAGGAGGCCCGCAAGGCGGCCGAGGAGGAAGCCCGCCGCAAGGCCGAGGAAGAGGCCGCGCGCAAGGCGGAGGAGGAGCGGCTCGAGCGCGAGCGCCAGGAACAGCTGGCCAAGCTCCGTGCCGAGGAGGAGGAGCGCAAGCGCCGCGAGCTGGAGGAGGCGCGGCAGCGCGAGGCCGAACGGCAGGCGGAGGAGGCCCGGCAGCGGGCCGAGGAGGCGCGACGCCTCGCGGAGGAGGAACGCCGACGCCGCGAGGCAGAGGAGAAGACCCGCCGCGAGGAGGAAGAGCGCCGGCGCAAGCAGGCGGAGGAGGAGGCCCGGCTGCGGGCCGAGGCCGACGAGCGTCGTCTGGAGAAGCAGCGCAAGGCCGAGGAAGCCCTGCTGCGGGCGGAGGAGGCGCGCCGGCTGGCGGAGGCGGCGGCAGCGGCTGCTGTGCCTGCCGCCGAGGTGACTGCTCCCACGCCCGTGGTGCGGCCGGAAGAGGTGACGCAGGAGGTGCCGCAGCCTCCGGCGGCCGCGGCGGACGAGACGGCGGTCCTTCCGCCGGTGCGGGACAACGACGAGACGGCTGTGCTGCGGCCGGTGCGGGACGCGGAGGAGACCGCGGTGATTCCGCAGGTGCGGGAGGCGGACGAGACGGCCGTTCTTCCGCCGGTGCGGGACCAGGAGCCGGTGCAGGATCGAGGGCCCGCGCAGGAGGGCGGCTCGGACCGTACGCGTGAGCTCCCGCAGGTCGACCCGGCGACGGGGCGCCCGCGGCGGCGCTCTGACTGGGCGGAGGAGACCCCGCTGGACGATCTGCCGACGCTGGCGGACGAACTGCTGGGTCCGCACGACGAGGACGACAACGGGCGCCGGGGGCGCGGCGGCCGCTGAGGCGTGTTGTCGCCATCTCCGTCCGGGGGCCGGGCTCGGCTCCCGGACGGCCCGGCTCCCGGACAGCGCGGTGCCTTCGGGCCCGGTTGCGCGCCCCCTCTTGCGCCCCGCTCTTGCCGCTCGGCAATCGAGCGCGTGCGCTGAGTGTCAGACCCCTGCCCCACAATGGGAGCCCCAGGACAAAGGCAGGTGACGGCGCATGACCGTGTGGGACGAACTGGTCGGACAGGACCGGGTGCAGGTGCAGCTCGGTGCCGCCGCGCAGGACGCCGACACCCTGGTCAGCGCCGAGTCCCGTGGTGAAGCCGCCCCCGAGGCTTCGAAGATGACCCACGCCTGGCTGTTCACCGGTCCGCCGGGATCGGGACGGTCCACCGCGGCGCGCGCGTTCGCCGCCGCGCTCCAGTGCGTCAGCCCCGACCGGGCCCTCGGCGCGGCCCCCGGATGCGGATTCTGCGACGGCTGTCACACCGCCCTCGTGGGCACGCATGCCGACGTCGACGTCGTCCGCACCGACATGCTGTCCATCGGCGTCAAGGAGACCCGCGAGCTCGTCCGCCGCGCCCAGCTCTCTCCTGCTGTCGGCCGCTGGCAGGTGATCATCCTGGAGGACGCCGACCGGCTCACCGAGGGCGCCGGCAACGTTCTGCTGAAGGCCGTGGAGGAGCCCGCACCCCGCACGGTGTGGCTGCTGTGCGCGCCGTCGCTGGAGGACGTGCTGCCGACCATCCGCTCGCGCTGCCGGCACCTCACCCTGCGTACGCCGCCGGTCGACGCCGTCGCCGATGTGCTGATCCGGCGGGACGGCATCGAGCCCCACGTGGCGGCCGCGGCCGCGCGGGCCACGCAGGGCCACATCGGTCGGGCGCGCCGGCTCGCGACCGACGAGAAGGCCCGGGCGCGCAGGGCCACCGTGCTCAAGCTGCCGCTGCGTGTGGACGACGTCGGAGGCTGTCTGAAGGCCGCGCAGGAACTGATCGACGCCGCGGCCGAGGACGCCAAGCAGGTCGCGGACGAGGTCGACACCAAGGAGACCGAGGAGCTGAAGGCAGCCCTCGGCGCGGCGCAGGGCGGACGGATGCCACGCGGGACCGCGGGCGTGATGAAGGACCTGGAGGACCGGCAGAAGCGCCGCAAGACACGTACACAGCGCGACACCCTGGACCTCGCCCTCAGTGACCTGACCGGTTTCTACCGCGATGTCCTCGCGCTCCAGCTCGGCTCCGGCATTGCGATCGCCAACGGAGACGTACAGGACTCGCTGGACCGGATCGCCGGATCGTCCACCCCCGAGCGCACCCTGCGCCGTATCGAGGCGATCACCGCGTGCCGCGAGGCGCTGGAGGCGAATGTGGCGCCTCTGCTGGCGGTCGAGGCGATGACGATGGCGCTGCGGGCCGGCTGACCGGGCGGGACGGTGGCGCGTCATCGCACCGGACGACGTGTCCCGAACGGTGGGGCCGTCCGTGGTTGACCGGCTCACTCGTACGCGCGCGGACGGGCATCTTCCGGTCTCGTCGCCTACGCTCCGGGCATGGACACAAGGCGCTGGTTCCGCAAGTCCGCCCTCGCGCTGGCGACCGCCGGCCTGCTGATCTCCGGCTGTACGGACGGGAATTCGTCCTCCAGCGCCGCCGGGTCCACACCGAGCGGCGGCGCGGCCCCGAGCGCCGCTCTCCAGCCGTACTACGCGCAGAAGCTGAAGTGGCGGGCCTGCGGAGTCGAGGGCTTCGAGTGCTCCACGATGAAGGCGCCCCTCGACTACGCGAAGCCGGACGGCGACTCCGTGAAGCTGGCTGTCGCCCGCAAGAAGGCCACGGGCCCGGGCAAGCGCCTCGGCTCGCTCCAGGTCAACCCGGGCGGGCCCGGCGGCTCGGCGATCGGCTATCTCCAGAGCTACGCGGGCGTCGGCTACCCCGCGCCGGTCCGCGCCCAGTACGACATGGTCGCCATCGACCCTCGCGGGGTCGCCCGCAGCGAACCCGTCGAGTGCCTCACGGGCAAGGAGATGGACGCGTACACGCAGGTCGACCAGACCCCCGACGACGCCGCCGAGGCCACCGAGCTGTCCGGGGCGCTCAAGAACTTCGCGGCGGGCTGCGAGCAGCGTTCCGGCAAGATCCTTCCGCATGTGTCCACGGTGGACGCGGCGCGTGACATGGACATCCTGCGGTCCGTGCTGGGCGACAAGAAGCTCTCGTACGTCGGCGCTTCGTACGGCACCTTCCTCGGCGCCACGTATGCCGAGCTGTTCCCCGACCGCACCGGCCGTCTCGTCCTCGACGGTGCGATGGACCCGTCGCTGCCGTCGCGGCAGATGAACCGCGACCAGACCGCCGGGTTCGAGACGGCGTTCCAGTCCTTCGCCGCGGACTGCGTCAAGCAGCCGGACTGCCCGCTCGGCACCACGTCCGCGGCGGACGCGTCCACTCGGCTCAAGGCCTTCTTCACCCGGCTCGACGCCCAGCCCGTCCCGACCGGCGAGAGCCGCGCGCTGGGCGAGTCGCTGGCGACGACGGGAGTGATCGCCGCGATGTACGACGAGGCGGCCTGGCCGCAGCTCCGCCAGGCCCTCACCGACGCGATGGCGGGCCAGGGCGCGCCGCTCCTGTCCCTGGCGGACAGCTACTACGAGCGTGAGGGCGACGGCTCGTACGCGAACCTGATGTACGCCAACGCCGCCGTGAACTGCGTGGACCTGCCGCCGGCCTTCGGCGGCCCGTCGGCGGTCCAGTCGGCGCTCCCGGAGTTCGAGAAGGCGTCCCCGGTCTTCGGTCGCGGCTTCGCCTGGGCCTCGCTGAACTGCGCCTACTGGCCGGTCCCCGCCACGGGCAAGCCGCACCGCATCGAGGCGAAGGGAGCGGCCCCGATCGTGGTCGTCGGCACGACGCGCGACCCGGCGACCCCCTACAAGTGGGCGCAGGGCCTGGCCGGCCAGCTCTCGTCGGGCACGCTGCTGACGTACGAGGGCGACGGTCACACGGCGTATGGGCGGGGCAGCGACTGCGTGGACACGGCGATCAACACCTACCTGCTGGAGGGCACCACCCCACCGAAGAACAAGACCTGCAGCTGACGCCGGGCGGGGGACCCGGGGGCCGTGGCGGGGGCTCCCGGGGGTGGTTCGGGGCACCCGGAACAACCCTGTAGACTTGGCGCCGCTGCTGATGCGAACGTGTTCTCGCGAGGACAGGTATCGCCGCAGGCAGCTTGCCGCCTTAGCTCAGTTGGCCAGAGCAACGCACTCGTAATGCGTAGGTCTCGGGTTCGAATCCCGAAGGCGGCTCTGTGGAAGCCTCAGGACTCACTCGCCGTGACCTGGGGCTTTTGCTTTTAAGGGATGCGGCGGCGGGCGCGGGAGCGGGCCGTGCGTGTGTCGGTGGTCTCCGTTCTGGTCCCAGTGGGCCCGAGACGGGCCGGGGGAACGGGTGCGAAGCACTCGCCCTTGCACCGCAGGGCGTCCCTCGGCAGGTGTGATCCGCCCCGCACCCATCGCCGGATCCGGGTGGTCCGGGTATGCCGGAGGATCCCCGAGCAGAGACATCGCGTCGATCGCCACCTTCCTCGCCTTGCGGCGGTGCCGGTTCTCGCTGCCCTTCCGCGGCACGGTCGCCAACTCCTCGGCCGCTGCTCGCTGCTGGGCACTCTTCGCCCGCAGTCCGGGCTCCCCAGCGCGCCAACCCCACTGCCACGCAAAGCAGTTGAGCTGTCGTGCAGTTGTCGTCGACCCTCGGGGGGATAGGGCGCGCACTCCACGAGCGAGGGGGTTTCCTGCGGTGCGCATGGCACCAGCGTGCGCCGCGAAGGGCCGGGAACCGGTGGGACCCGACGGGGCGTCACATGCAAGAGTGATCATAGGATTTTGAGCTTGCAGGTGGGAACGGGGGCTGGTGCGTCGTGGGTTACACGATTCCCGAGGGCGTCGACACGATGCTCGATGTGGTCGGTGTGGGCTGGCCGAACGTGGACGAGGACGCGTACCGCGACATGGCGGACTCGTTGCGGGAGTTCGCGGACGACGCTGACGACGACGCGGGGGCCGCGTACGGGCACATCCAGAAGCTGCTCTCCAGCGGGCAGAGTGAATCGCTGACCGCTCTGGACCAGCACTGGTCGAAGGTGCAGGGCAAGCACAAGGACCTGGGCAAGGCGGCCCGGCTCGTCGCGGGCGCGCTCGACCGGGTGGCCGACATCATCGTCGCCCGGAAGATCGCCGCGGTCGGCGAACTGGCCGATCTGTGCGCCACGGTGGGTATCACGCTCGCGTTCGCACCGGTGACGGCCGGCCTGTCGACCCTCATCGCCGGAGCGAAGATCGCCGCCACCCGCATCGCCTTCAAGAGGATTCTGAAGGAGATGGTGGAGGCCGCCGTCTCCGAGATCGTCGCGACACTCACCGAGCCCGCGGTCGCCGCGATCGAGAACATCGTCGCCGACCTGGCCATCCAGACCGCGCTGAACGTGGCAGGCGTACAGGACGGCTACAACACCGACCAGACCGTCCAGGCCGGCAAGGACGGAATGCAGATCAACTCCGCCGGCGGCCCCACCGGCCCCGGACCCGGCGGTGGCCCGAAGATCGACCACGACGCGCACGGCAACGCCGGCATGCATCTGGCCAACGTGCAGATCTCCATGAAGACCCGGGCGGGCAGCAAGCTCGGCAAGGCCAAGGGGCACCACGGCCGCGCCAAGGGCAAGGACTCCCTGACCGCCGTTCTCGACACCACCATCGAAGGCATCACCGAGAAACTCACCAAGGCACTCAACGACCTGGGCGACCACGTCGGCAAGAAGGTCCCCGACGCGATCAGGGGCGGCTCCAAGAAGCACAAGGACACGGACGGCGACGTCCGCGACCGCGTCAAAGCCATCGCGGCGAAGGACGGCAAGGACAAAGGCGGCCTCGAAGGCCGGAGAGACAGGTCCGAGGAGGGCCGCCGCCGTCCCAAGTCGCTGCGGGAGGCGGGAGAACGGGCCCGCGAACTCGCGGCTTCGCTGTTCAAGCGGCGATGCAAGACCGACCCCGTGGACGTCGCGTCGGGCGAGATGGTTCTCACCCAGACCGACGTCTCGCTTCCGGGAGTGCTGCCGCTGGTGCTTCAGCGCACGCACATCTCGAGTTACCGGTTCGGGCACTGCTTCGGAGCCAGTTGGACCTCCACCCTGGACGAACGCCTGGAGCCGGCCGGCACGGGCGCAGCCTGGGCCCGCGAGGACGGCTCGGTCCTCTTCTACCCCCACCTGCCGGCGGAGGAGGGCGACGAGGTCCTCCCCCTGGAGGGAGACCGGATACCGCTCGCCTTCGTCGAACGTACGGCGCTGGGTGACGTCACGTATGAAGCCCTGGACCGGCACTCGGGCCACTCGCGGCGGTTCACCGGCAACCCCTTCAAGGGGGGTGGCCTGTACTGGCTGTCCGAAGTGGAGGACCGCAACGGCAATGTCTTCCGCATAGGGCGCGCTGAGAACGGGCTGCCGTCGATGGTGGTGCACGAGGGCGGGTACCGGCTCGCTGTGTCGTCGGACGCCTCACTGGGACGGATCACCGGGCTGAGTCTGCAGACGCCGGACGGACCGGTCGAGGTCGCCGCGTTCGGATACGACGATCAGGGACGACTGGAAGCCGTACGGAACTTCTCCGGGGATCCGCTGCTGTTCACCTATGACGACGAGCAGCGTGTGACGTCGTGGACCGACCGTAACGGCTACACCTACCGGTACGTCTACGACGCGGCCGGCCGTGTCGTGCAGACCATCGGTCCGGACGGCGCGCTGTCCTCCCACTTCTCCTACGACGACACCGCGCGCGTCACCCGCTTCACCGACTCGACCGGCGCGGTGACGGTCTCCCGGCTCAACGCCTCCGGCCAGGTGATCGCGGAAACCGATCCCCTGGGGAACACCGTCCTGCGCCAGTGGGACCCGTACGACAATCTGCTCTCCCGCACCGATGAACTGGGCAATGTCGCCGAGTTCACCTGGGACGAGCGCGGGAATCTGACGTCGATCCGACGCCCTGACGGCACCGTCACCTCCGCCGTCTACAACGACTTCGACCTGCCGGTAGAGATATCCCATCCCAACGGTGCGGTATGGCGGCAGCGGTTCGACGGCCGCGGCAACCGCATCTCCCTCACCACCCCCAATGGCACGTCCTCCTCCTACCGCCTCGACGCCCAGGGCGCCGTGGTCGAGGAGACCGACCCCACCGGCGCGGTCCGCCGCATCGAGCACGACAGCGTCGGCGTCGCCCTGGCGGTCACCGACCCGCTCGGACAGCGCGCGACGGTCGAACGGGACGCCCTCGGCCACCCCCTGCGCACGACCGACCCGAACGGGGCCGTCACCGTCATGGAATGGCGGGCGGAGGGCTGGCTCTCCCGCCGTGTCCACCCCGACGGCGCGGAGGAGTCCTGGACCTGGGACGCCGAAGGCAACTGCCTTTCGCACACCGACCCCCGGGGCGACACGACGCGGTTCGAGTACACCCACTTCGACCTTCTCTCCGCCCGCACCGGAGCGGACGGAGCACGCTACGAGTTCGTGTACGACACCGAGTTGCGGCTCACCGAGGTGCGCAACCCGCAGGGCCTCACCTGGACATACGTCTACGATGCGGCCGGCAACACCGTCTCCGAGACCGACTTCGACGACCGGACCGCCACCTACGCGTACGACGCAGCCGGCCGCCTCGTGCGGCACACGACGCCGCAGGGCGACGAGATCCGCACCGCGTACGACGTGTGCGGCCGGGTCGTGTCCAAGGACGTGGCCGGCCACGTCACGCACTACACCTATGACGCCGACGGTGAACCTCTGAGTGCGGCCTCGGCCACGTCGACGGTGGTGTGGGAACGGGACGGGCTGGGCCGCGTGGTGGCGGAAACCGTCGACGGGCGGACCATGCGGTTCCAGTACGACGCCGCGGGGCGAACCGTGCGGCGGACGACTCCTTCCGGGGCGGTGTCGGAGTCCGTCTACGACGCCGTGGGCAATCGCACCGTCCTGCGCGGCGGCAGCCACACTCTGGCGTTCACCCACGACCCCTGCGGCCGGGAACTGACCCGCACCATCGGCCGGGAGGCCCCCGCGGTGACGCTCACATCGGCCTGGGACGCGGCGGGACGGCTGGCCTCGCACCTGCTCTCCAGGCCCGGGGAGACCGTACGCGCGCGTTCCTTCGCCTATCGCGCGGACGGCTTTCTCGAGCGGATCACCGACGAGGTCAGGAACACGAGCACGCACTTCGCACTCGACACGGTGGGACGCCCGGTCCGGGTGACGGCGGACAACTGGACCGAGACCTACGCGTACGACGCGGCAGGCAACCAGACCGAGGGCACGTGGCCCGACGCCGCTCGCCGGACCGAGGCCCGGGGCACACGCACCTTCGAGGGCACGCGGCTGCTGGCCGCCGGCAATGTGCGCTGCGAGTACGACGCCGCCGGACGTACGGTGCTGCGCCAACGGACGCGCCTGTCCCGCAAGCCCGACACCTGGCACTACACCTGGGACGCAGAGAGCCGGCTGGTCGCCTGCCGTACCCCCGACGGGGCACTGTGGCGGTACACCTACGATCCGCTCGGCAGGCGAACCGCCAAGCACCGCATGTCCGAAGACGGCAGCAGCGTCGTCCACTCCGTGCTCTTCACCTGGGACGGAACGCGGCTCGTCGAGCAGACGGACACCGCGAACGACACCACGCACACCTGGGACTACAACGGGCGCGTGCCGCTGGCCCAGCGAGAGTGCCGAGCCCGTCGGGACGGCGTCCCCGGGGCGGGCGCGGAGACGGATTCCCGGTTCTTCGCGATCGTCACCGACCTGATCGGTGCCCCGAGCGAGCTCGTCGACGAGCAGGGCAACGTCGGATGGCATGCCCGAACCACCGTGTGGGGCAGCACGCTGTGGAACCGGGATGCCGTGGCGTACACACCGCTGCGGTTGCCGGGCCAGTACGACGACCCGGAGACCGGTCTCTACTACAACTGCTTCCGCTACTACGACCCCACCACCGCGCGCTATGCCAGCCCCGACCCGCTCGGGCTCGCAGCGGCGCCGAACCCGGTCGCCTACGTCACCAACCCGCATGCCTGGATGGACCCCGAGGGTCTGAAGATCGCCAAGGGCTGCACCGAGTCAGGCGGTTGGTACAGCGGGATGACCCCCGCCAACCTCAAGGACGACGACGGCAATCGGCGCACGGACGTCGACATGGAGATCAACCACATCCCGGCGAAGAATGCCTACGCACATCTGGACGAGCCCGGCTTCCGGACGAACGCGGACGGTGGCGGCGCCGGAATGGGCCCGGCCATCAGGATGGAGTACGACGATCACCGTAAAATGACGAGCACCGGATCGAGCCACAAGTCGATCAAGTGGCGCGCCGATCAGAGAGCGCTGATCGATGCGGGGCGGTGGGACAAGGCGATGAAGATGGACATCGACGAATGCCGCCGCAAGTTCGGCTCCAAGTACGACACACACATCGCCGACATGATCTCCAGTCTGGAAAACAACCGGAAGTTCCAGAAGATGCTCACGAAGCGCGGCTGGACGATCGACTACGACATTCTCAAGTAGAGCGCAGAAGGAGCACCTGTGGACATTGTTCTGGACCCGCCCCACGGCGCCGGCCCTGTACGGCTGGGAATGTCCCTCGACGAAGCGGTCGCGGCGGTGTCCCCGTGGGGACCCCACGAGGTCGAGCAGGACGACGACGAGAGGACGATCTACACCTCCTGCGGCAATGTGCGCGTCAACATCCTGCTGGAGGACTCCGGCAAGGCAGTCACCGCAGTCGAGTTGTGGTGGCCGGGTGAGGGCCGGGAGGCGGACGCGCGGGTCCTGCTCGACGGCGACGACGTCTTCGCCACCCCCGCCGAGGACCTGTTCCGCCGGGCGGCCGAGCGTGGCTGGACCGTCAACACCTCGGAGGCCGAGTACCCCTACATTCCCGGCGTCTCCCTCGGCTTCACCCGGCAGACCAGCCAAGAGGTGCCCCGCACCGCACAAGGGCTTCCGATCCACGTGACCTCGGTCCTGGTCGCGGGCGAGCAGTACTACAACTGACAAACGCCTGACATACGACTGGCTCACCACTGGCTCATGGCCGCGAGCAGGTGCCGGCGGGGTTCCTCCCCGGGATCGAGGAATCCCCGCTCGCCGGGCACCTCGTTCCGGCCAGCAGCCCGCGAGCGTCTGAAGCGGGGTGCCGACGGCTGGTCCGGGCCCTGCGGCGGCGGCGCTCGGTGTCCTCCCGCGCGCGCACCAGCACATCACGGCGCTGAAGCCGGACCAGCCTGCTCAGCCCCCGCCGGGCTCAGTCCCCCCGCCCCGGCGCCTCCCGCACACCCTCCCCCCGCTGCCCCGGGACCTGTGCCGGTCCCTCGTGCACGTACTGCCTCGACTGGATCAGGTACATCTTCCGGAACGCCCCCTCCTCCACCGCCATCAGCTCGTCGAACGAGCCGTGTTCCGTCACGCTGCCCTCGTCCAGGACGTAGATCTCGTCCGCGTGCCGGACGCTGTGCAGGCGGTGGGTGATCAGGATGACCGTCTGCCCCTTCGCCGACAGCGCGCGGATCTGGTCGAAGGCCCGTTGTTCCGCCTCCGCGTCCAGTGCGCTCGTCGGTTCGTCGACCACCAGGATCTGGGCGTCGCGGTGGCGGGCGCGGGCGATGCCGAGGCGTTGCCACTGGCCGCCCGAGATCTGGTGGCCGCCCTTGTAGCCGCGGGCGAGCAGGGTGTCCCAGCCGCGCGGGAGCGAGGCCACCGTCTCGTCGGCGCCCGCGTACTCGGCCGCCGCGTCCAGCAGCGGTTCGTCGTGCGGGGCTTCCGGGCGGCCGATGGCCACGTTGATACGGGCCGTGAACGGCCAGCGGTAGAAGTCCTGGGCCACCACCGCCACACGGTCGAACAGCGCGGTCCGGTCGGCCTCGGTGGTGTCCACGTCGTCCCACAGGATGCGGCCCGAGTCCGGGGCGTACAGGCCGCAGAGCAGTTTGGCCAGGGTGGACTTGCCGCTGCCGTTGTTGCCGACCAGTGCGACGATCCGGCCGGCGGGGATCGTGACGTCCACGCCCATGAGCGCCGGCTTGTCGTCGGTGGTGCCGGGATAGGTGAAGGAGACGTTCTCGAAGCGGATCGTGCGGACCTTGTCCGGCAGCGGGAGTCCGGCCGCGGGGATCAGACGGCGGTCGGCCTCGCGGCACAGGCGGTCGAGGTCGGCGACGAACAGGCTTTCCTCGTAAAGGAAGTTGAGCTGCACAACCAGCCCTTCGAGGTTGGCGGAGCCCGTGCGGACGGCGATGACCGCGGTGCCGGCGACGGCCAGGTCCATGGCTCCGGTCCACAGCAGTGCGCCGAGGGTGGCGTACGTCGCCGCGGTGGTGATGCCCGTCCAGCCGGAGGCGACCAGGCCGGTGCGGGCCGCGAGGGAGGCCAGGCGGGTCTGTTCCTTCTCGCCCGTCTCGGCCATCGTCCGGAAGTGCCTGAGCAGGAACGGGCCGATGTTGTGGACGCGTACCTCGGGCGCGGCCTGGGCGTCGATGAGCAGACGGCCGAGGAGCTGTCCGGCGCGGGCGTGCTGGATCCAGGTGTGGAAGGAGATGTAGCGCCGGCGCGCGATCGTCAGTGAACTCCAGGCGCTGGGCAGGGTCATGAGGGCGAGGAGG
Source organism: Streptomyces sp. CA-251247 (assembly GCF_050952975.1). Taxonomy (NCBI): domain Bacteria; kingdom Bacillati; phylum Actinomycetota; class Actinomycetes; order Kitasatosporales; family Streptomycetaceae; genus Streptomyces; species Streptomyces sp. CA-251247. The sequence goes on from NZ_CP191861.1 coordinate 4,497,286, forward strand.
GGAAGCAGGGCCGGGTGGAGCACGGTCAGTACGCCCGCCGCGGCGATGAACGAGATGGCCGCGGTGACCACCGACGTACAGAACTTGATCATCCGGCGGGCCGACTCGGCGCCCCACTGCGCCGAGTCCAGCAGTTTGTGGAACTCCTCGTCCTCCACGGCGGCCAGTTCGACGCGCGCCACCCGCTCCAGGTACTCCTCGGTGGCCACCCGGTAGACCTTGGGCTCCAGCCGGCCCGTGCCGGCGGTGGAGGCGGACCGCAGCAGTGCGCCGATCAGGGCCGTGATCGCGACGGCGAGGAACGCGGGCAGGGCATCGGTGAGCCGTTCGCTGGTCCTGCCGCCGTTCAGGACGTGCGTGAGGACCTGGCTGACGGCGACGAGCCCGACCGCTTGGGCGATGCCGCCGCCGAGTTCCGCGCCGGCGACCCAGCGCAGTGCGCGCGGGTCGGCGCGGTGCGCCAGTCGGATCGTGGAGGCGATCAGCCGGGGCATGCGCGCCACCATCGTGCGCAGGCCGAGCTCCAGGAAGGAGCCGTGATGCTGGTTCCAGCCCATGTCGTAGCGGAGGGGGCCGCCGAAGAGGAGGCGTTCGGACTCCGACACGTCCTCCGCGTCCGCCGATGCGCCCGTCGATGTGTCTGTCGAGCCGTCCGACGAAGCGTCCGTCGAGTCGGTGGTGCCCGTGGTGTCGGTGGTGCCCGTGGTGTCCGTGGTGCCCGCCGTGTCGGAGGTGCCCGTGGTGTCGGTGGTACCCGCCGATGTGTCCGCCGTGCGGGCCGAGCGGCGCCTCATGCGCGCCACCCCGCTCCCAGGAGTTCCTTTCTGTCCCACTCGAACGCCAGGTGAACGCCGAACACAGGGGTAGAGGGATGCATCAACTCTCCTCGGCCGTCGGGTGCTGCGCTGGAGCCTGACCAACGCTGCTGATCAGCGAGGCGTAACGGGGTGCATGCCGAGCAAAAGTTCGATCATGCGGCCGGTGGGCCCGTGGGGTCCGGGCGGGCCGGCCGTGATGCACAGTTCGAATCACCCGGACGGTCATCCGTACCCGATTCGGGGATTGCGCCGAGGGCTCCTCAACGGCAGGTGCTGTCCGGGCCATTGACGGCGGTGACCCGACATTGGTTGAGTGGCTCATCCACTGAGCCACTCAATCCCGGGGAGGGATCTCGTGGAGGCACTGCCCCGCGAAACCATCGTCGACGTCCTGGAGTCCCGGCTGCGCGAGGACATCCTCGACGGACGCCACCCCGCCGGCAGTTATCTGCCGCCCGAGCGGCAGCTCGCCGACGGGTACGGCGTCACCCGCACCACCCTCAAGCACGCTTTCGGCCGGCTCGTCCAGGCCGGGCTGCTGGAGACCCGGCACGGGGTCGGCACCCGGGTGCGCGACTACGCACGGCTCGGCGGCGCCGATCTGCTGCCGATGCTGGTGCGGCACAGTCCCGACTGGATCGGTGAGATCTTCGAAGTCCGGCGCAGCATCGGCGCGTTGATCGCCGAACGTGCCGCGGGGAGAGCCACCGGGAAGCAGCGGGCCGAGCTGCGGGAGCTGCTGGAGGCGGTGCGTACGGCCGAGGGCGGCGACGCGGTCCAGCTCGCCGACATCGACGTGCACCGGGCGCTCGCCCGCGCCACCGGCAACCGCGTCTATGTGCTGCTCACCAACACCCTGTTCAACGCCTATGTGCCCGTACGGGCCGCTCTGGTCGGCCCGTTCACCGAACCGCGGGCGGCACACGGCCGGCTGGCGCCGGTGGTCGAGGCCGTCGCGGCCGGTGACGAGAGTGCCGCCAGGCGGGCGGCCGAGGCATATCTGACGGCCACCGAACGGATCATGCTGGAGGGACTCGCATGAGTACACCGCGCAGGAGCACACCGCACACCGGCACCCGTGCATCTCGTACGGGTACCACACGCACCCCCGGCACGAGCTCACGGGGAACGTCGTTCAGCGAGACCATGCTCGGCACGGTCCGCCTCGACGGCGAGGACCGCAGCCGCCCGATCCGGCTCGACCTGCGTGTCACGGCCGACCACGTGCTGCGCCCCCTCGGCACCACCGAGGCGCACGCTTCGGGCCGTGTCCGCATCGCCGGGCTGGCCGACGATCCCGCCGCCGCAGGGGAGTTGGAGATATCGCCGCTGGCCAGGCGGCGCATCCGCTACCGGCTCTCCTTCACCGCCGACGGCCGGCGCCTCACCCTCGACGGCTGGAAGTCCGTGAATCCGCGCCGCCCGGTGAAGTCGATGACCGTCCTGCCCCTCACGCTCCACGAGGACGGGGCCCCGGTCGGCGAGGGGACGCTCCGCTTCCCCGTGGCGACCGGCCTGCTGCCCTTCCTCGCCGGCTTCCGCTTCCCCCGCGCTGCGGACGGGGGCGGTCTGATGGCGCCGCGGTGGCGGGGCGAGCCCGGCCGTACCGAGGTCTGGTACACCACGGCGACCGACCCGGCCACCGGCACCGGACTGTGGCTCCACCACGAACTCACCGCGCCCGCCGACGGATCGGAGCCGTATGCCCACGGCTGGGCCGCGGTCTTCCCCAAGGACGAGCCGGTACGGCACGCCCGCTTCGGCCCCGAGAAGTGGGCGGGCGGCGAGCACGGGTTCAGCGCCGACGGCATCTCGGCCGTGCCCGGACGGCTGACCGGTTCGGCGGGCGAGCTGCGCTGGGATCTGACGGAACAGGCGGCCGACACACCCCTGTTCACCTTTCCCCGCTGGTCCTGGCGCCGCCCGCTGCTGCCGGCCGCCCAGATCCTCCCGGCCGCGCGCGCCTCGTACGGCGGCACCGTCTCGTACGGGAGCACGACCCTGCAACTGGCCGGCGCACCCGGGGCGTCCGCCCGGATCTACGGCCACGGCAACGCGCACCGCTGGGCCTGGCTGCATGCCGACCTCGGCGGCGGAGACGTCCTGGAGATCGTCACCGCCGTGTCCCGGCGCCCCGGTCTGCGCCGGCTGCCGCCGCTGGTCTTTCTGCGGCTGCGCCGCGCCGGCCGGACCTGGCCGCGGCGGGCGGAGCGCTCGGCGGTCGGCTGGGGCGGGCTCGGGCGGTTCCGCTCGCAGATCGGCCTGCCCACTTGGACGGTCACCGGCCGCGCCGGGCTGCGGCGTATCCGGGTCGAGGTCACCCAGCCCGACGAGCGCACCCTCGCGCTCGGGTACACCGACCCGGACGGCGCGCAGGCCGTCTGCCGCAACAGTGAACGCGCCGACGCCCACGTCCTGTTGGAACGGTGGTGGGGCGGCTGGCGTACGGAGCGCGAGTGGCACCTCGACGGTACGGCGCACGCCGAGGTGGGCACCCGATGAGCCTCGACGGTCTGGTGGCCGCGCTCATCGCCGACGACGGCACCGAGGGGTGGCCCGCGCGGGTGCCCCGGCGGCTGGAGACCGTCCTCGGTTCGATGCCGTTGCCCGCGCGCGCCGGACTGCGGGCGGCGGCCGGTGCCCTCGACGCATACGCCCTGGCACGGGACGGGCGCAGACTCGCCCAACTGACCGTGAGGGAACGGGAATCGGTGCTGGGATCGCTCGGCGCCCGGCCCGCGCTGCTGCCGCTGCTCGATGTCCTGAAGGTGCCGGTCCTGCTCGCCGCGGGCACGGAGCGGATGCTGCACCAGGGCGCCCGGCCGCGCTTCCCGGCACCCGAGGATCCGCCCCTGGACTGCACACCCGCCGGGGAGTGGCCGGCCCGGTCGACCGCCGACGCCGTGGTGATCGGCTCGGGGGCGGGCGGCGCGACCGCCGCGCGGACACTCGCCCGCGCGGGCCTCGACGTGGTGGTCCTGGAGGAGGGGCACCACCACTCCACGGCCTCCTTCGGCCGCCGCACCCCCCTCGACCGGTTCGCCGAGCTCTACCGCGACGGCGGCGCCACGGTCGCGCTTGGGAACCCGCCCCTGCTGCTGCCGGTGGGCCGCGCCGTCGGCGGTACGACGGTCGTCAACTCCGGTACCTGCTACCGCACTCCGGACCATGTGCTCGACCGCTGGACGAGCGAGTTCGGCTTCTCGCCCGCGGAGCGCTTCGGTCCCTGTCTCGACGAGGCCGAACGCACACTGCGGGTCGCGCCGCAGCCCCTCGACGTCCTCGGCAACAACGGCCGGCTCGCACTCGCCGGCGCCGAGGCCCTCGGCTGGGCGGCCTCGCCGCTTCGGCGCAACGCCCCCGGATGCAAGGGCTCCTGCCAGTGCGTGGTGGGCTGCCCCACCGGCGCGAAGCAGAGTGTGCAGCTGTCCGTGCTGCCCGATGCGTGCGCCGCGGGCGCGCGGATCGTCACGGGCGCCCGGGTCCGGCGGATCCTGGTGGACGCCGACCGTCCGGGCGGTGCGCGGGCCGCGGGAGTTCTCGTACGCCGCGAGGACGGCGGCGAGCTGGAGATCCTCGCCCCGCTGGTGGTCGTCGCGGCGGGCGCCCTGCAGTCACCGCCGCTGCTGCGCCGCTCGGGACTCGGCGGACATCCGCGCCTCGGCCGGAACCTGAGCGTTCACCCCGCCACCAGCGTGGCCGGGCGCTTCGCCGAGCCGGTCACCGCGTGGGAGGGCGTCCTCCAGAGCGTCGGCGTCGAGGAACTCCACGACGGCGGCGTCCTGATCGAGGCGACCGCGACCCCGCCGGGGATGGGCTCCTTCGTCCTCCCGGGCCTCGGCGGCGAACTGCGCCGCGAACTGGAGGCCACCGACCGCCTCGCCACCCTCGGCGCGATGATCGCCGACCGCCCCTCGGGCCGGGTCATCGGCCGCGACCGCACGCTGATCCGCTACGACCTGGACCGGCGGGACGCCGGCCGGCTCATGCGGTCGGTACGGGCGATGGGCCGGCTCCTGTTCGCGGCGGGCGCGGAGGAGGTCCTCACGGGCATCCCCGCCGCGCCCCGGGCCCGCGGCCTCGCGGAGCTGGACGCCGTCCTCGCCGGGGTGACGGCCCGGCAGCTGCATCTGTCGGCGTACCACCCGACGGGAACGGTCGCGGCGGGAAGCAGCCCGGAGCGTGCCCCGGCGGACGAGACCGGGATGCTGCGGGGCGTGACGGGCGTGCTGATCGCCGACGCCTCGGTACTGCCGGGCTGCCCGGAGGTCAATCCGCAGCTGAGCATCATGGCGGCGGCACTGGCGGTGACGGAGGCGTATCTGGAGGGGTGAACCGCGGATGGAGGCACCCCCGCCACCACCCGGGAAGAAGGCGGTGCAACATTTCGCCCAGGGTGGCGCGTCGATGAGGTGGGGGGCCGGAGCCCTTCGATCGCGGTGGGAAACAGGGGGGACGGGAAGGCATGAGACAGTCCCGCGAGGACGGGTTCATGGAGTTCGCAGGCGGGCTCACGGGACATCTGTTTCGTTCCGCATGCCTTCTCACCAGTGGTGACACCTACCTCGCCGAGGATCTGGTGCAGGAGACACTGGGCCGGATGTACCTGAAGTGGGGGCGGATCTCCCAGGTGGACAACCCCGCCGCGTACGCCCAGACCGTTCTGGTGCGGACCTTCCTCACCTACCGGCGCAGGCGTTCCGCGGACGAACGGCCGGTGGCGGATCTGCCCGACGTCCCGGTCATCACGGGAAGCGATCCGCTGCTGCGGCTGGCGCTGCTCCAGGCGCTCGGGCAACTGCCGCCGAAGGACCGGGCCGTGGTGGTGCTCCGCTACTGGGAGGACCGCAGCATCGAGGAGACGGCCGACGCCATGAACGTCAGCTCGGCCGCCGTACGGACCCGGGCGTCACGGGCGCTGGCACGGCTACGGGCCCAGCTCGGCGGCAGTCTCGCCGAACTCGTCGCCGCCACCTGAGCCTTCGCCGGCCTTCGCTGTCGATGCCTCGGCCAGGTGTTCCGTCTGCACCGCCGTCACGATTCCACCGCCGTATCCCTACCAGCCAAGACCTCCCTCAACTCCGGCCCACCGGCGCCGACTGGAGATGGTGAACCGCCATGCCCCTCGAGAACGACACCGAAGACACACCCGACACCCGCTTCGAGAACGACCTCGGTGAGATCATGCGGCGCACCGGTGGCACGTTCGTCGCCGACCGGCGGGGCCTGCTCACCGCGGGGGCACTCCGGGGCCGCCGCAAGGTTGCCCGCCGCTGTGCCACGGTCCTGACCGGAGGGGTGCTGACGCTGGCCGCGCTGGGGACGGCCGGGGTGTATGTCAGCGGCGGATCCGGGGACGACAGCGCGGCGGTGGCCGACGCGGCGCCGACGCGGACGCACTCCTCGGCGCCGCAGCACGGCGCATCCCGCACCCCGGGCCCCTCCGGCGGAGAAGGCCCCAAGGAGGACCCCACGTCCTTCATGCGGGCACACGCCGACCAGATGATCAAGCTGCTCGAGATCAGTCTCCCGGTCCTTCCGAAAGGGGAGTTCAGCAAGCAGCGGGGCACCAGCAACATGGGCGGTCCCGGTGCGGCCGATGCCTCGCTCGTCTACGACGACAGCTACGGGGCCTCGCTCGTCTCCATCTCCGCCCGGCGCGTCGACCCCAAGGATCCGAAGGTCCGGCAGTCGCTGAAGTGCCCGAAGACCACGCCCGGTTCCGTGTGCAAGGTCAATGCCTTCGGTGAGAAGAACGAGCAGGGCCATGTGGGCGGCGGATCCGCGGGGGTGAAGGTCTGGAAGTCCACCCGGCTCTCGGCGGACGGCTACGTGCTTCAGGCGGTCGAGTACAACGCGCCTTCCCCGACGGGTACTCCCACCCGGAACGAACCCCCGCTGAGCCCTCTCCAACTGGACGAGCTGGCGGCGAGCGTGGAGGGGGCGTTCACCAAGTACGGCGTCATGGACGCCGAGGCGTTCACCAGCCCGCGCCCCGTCCAGAACAGCTGGGAGGTCTTCGACACGCTCAGCGGCCTGGTGCCCGCCGGGCACGCGGCGGTCGGCCAGGGCGGCGGCGGTGACGAAGGCTATGTGATCGTGCGCGACAAGAAGACGAACACCAAGACGTTCCTCAGGGTGCGGCTGGGCCACGGCGCCCCGGACGGCGGCAAGGTCGTGACCCGGGACGAGGCCGGCAAGCACGCGGGCACCGTGGGGTGGACGGCCGAAACCGTGACCGCGAAGGGCCTGCGGGTGACGGTCACGTCCTACAACGCGGAGTATCCGCACAAGCCGCCCGTGGTCTCCGTGCCTCCGTTCACCAAGGCCCAGCTGTCCGCGATCGCGACCGACGAGGTGTGGCAGACGCTCAAGTAGCGGCTCCCGGTCGGTCCTCCGTCCCCCAGCTGCCGGTCAGTCGGCGCGCGGCCGCGGTGAGGCGTCACTTCGCGTCCGCGTAGCACTCCACCACCGCCGTGCTGAACGGGAACCGCACCGGCGTCTGCCCGAAGGCGATCCGCCCCGCCAGCTCTCCGGACTCGCGGATCGCCGTCGCCACCGCCTCCGCCTCCTCCGCGGGGCAGTGCACGATCACCTCGTCGTGTTGGAAGAAGACCAGCTCCGCGCGCATGCCCGCGGTCGCCTGCCGCAGGGCCGCGAGCAGCAGCAGTGCCCAGTCCGCCGCGCTGCCCTGCACCACGAAATTGCGGGTGAACCGGCCGCGCGCCCGGGCGTTGGACGAGGCGTAGCCCGGGGTGAACTCGCCCTCCTGGGACGGTTGTTCCGTGGTCTCCTGGGGGATGCCCGCCTCGTCGGCCTCGGCCGCGCCGGCCGCGCGCGGGCTGGTGCGGCCGAGCCAGGTGCGGACGAGGAGGCCCTCCTCGCCGGCCCGGGCCGCATCGTCCACATACGCCACCGCCAGCGGGAATCTGCGCCGCAGGGCCGCCAGGTTCTTCAGTCCGTCGCCCGAGGTCTGGCCGTAGATCGCGCCCAGGAGAGCCACCTTGGCGTGGTCGCGGTCGCCGGAGAAGGCGCGGTCGGACAGGACCGAGTACAGATCGCCGTCGTGGCCGGCGACGTCCATCAGACCCGGGTCGCGCGAGATGGCGGCCAGCACGCGCGGCTCCATCTGGTCGGCGTCCGCGACGACGAGCCGCCAGCCCTCGTCAGCGACCACCGCCCGCCGGATCACCTTCGGAATCTGGAGGGCGCCGCCTCCGTTGGTCGTCCAGCGGCCGGAGACGGACCCGCCCGGCAGATACCCGGGCCGGAAGCGGCCGTCCCGCACCCAGTCCTGGAGCCAGCTCCAGCCGTGCGCGACCCAGATCCGGTACAGCTTCTTGTACTGGATCAGGGGCTTCACGGCCGGGTGGTCGATCTCCTCCAGTTCCCAGCGGCGCGTCGACCGCAGCCTGATGCCCGCCTGGGCGAAGGCCTTGATGACATCCGCGGGCAGATCGGGACGCACCCGCCGGCCGAACGCGGCCGACACCTCGTCCGCCAGCTCGGCCAGCCGGCGCGGCTCGCCGCCGCCCGCGTACCGCTCGCCCAGCAGTTCATGCAGAACGCCGCGGTGGACGTCGGCCCGCCACGGCAGCCCGGCGAGGTTCATCTCCGCCGCCACGAGCATGCCCGCCGACTCGGCGGCGGTGAGCAGTCGCATCCGGCCGGGGTGCTCGGCGGCGTCGTGCCGGCGCAGCTGGTCGGCGTACACCTCCAGCAGGGACTCCAGCGGCACGGGCACCGGCTGGGGCTCGAACAGCGAGGACTGCGAGCCCGGTTCGGCGGCGCGCGGAGGCGGATCGGGAGGTACGGGGCCCTTGCGCAGCCGGGCCAGGGCTGCCGCCGCCGAGTGGGGCTCCCCGAGCCGTCCCTCGTGGCCGAGGAGCAGCAGCTCCGCGTCCTCGATGTCGTAGCACCGCTCGACCCGGACGCCGGCGGACAGCAGACCGGGGTAGATGTCGGCGGTCGAGCGCCACACCCAGCGCCCGACTTTCGGCCGGGAGCGGACGGCCTCGGCGAGGTCGGGCTCCGTGAGGACGGGCCCGGCGGGCAGGCCGCCGGGGCCGAGGGGCACGAGCTGCGCCCCGCCGCCTTCCGCAGCCGCCAGAGCCCATCGGTCGCTCATGGATTCGAGTGTGGCAGGCGGGTGTGACAACGGCCGCGGACCCGCCGAGCGGCCGGACCCGGATCGACCCGTGGGCCGGACCCGGATCGACTCGTGGCCCGGGAAGGACCGTGGCCCGGGGCGGCCCGGGGCGGCCCGGGGCGGACCGTCGCGCGAACGGGCCCCCGGGCCCGCCGAGTGGACGCCCCCGCCTCACCGCCCGACCGGACCGACCGTCGCCCGAGCCGGCCCCCGGACCGACCGCCGCCCGAGCCGGCCCCCGGACCGACCGCCGCCCGAACGAGCCCCCGGACCGACCTGCGCCCGAACCACCCCCCCGGACCGACCTGCGCCCGAACCACCCCCGGGCCGACCTGCGCCCGAACCACCCCCGGGCCGCCGCGAGGAACCCCCCTCGGGCAGGTCGCCCCGACTGACCTACGCCACCGTGTGGAACAGCGCCGACGCCTCTCCCCGCGAGGCCACTCCCAGCTTGGTCAGGATGTTCGCGACGTGGAACTTCACCGTCGACTCGCTGATGTGCAGCTCCTGCGCGATCACCCGGTTGCGGTGCCCCCGGGCCAGATGCGTCAGCACCTCCAGCTCCCTCGCCCCGAGCGCTCCCAGCGGATCCTCGGGGGACGACTGCGGTGTCCCCAGCGGGATCGTCGCCGTGACCGTCGTGCCCCAGCCCGGGACCGCGTCCATGTCCAGCCGGCCGCCCAGCGCCTCCAGACGTTCGGTGACCCGGTGCGGTCCGAGCGTGCACGACGAGATCCTGCCCGGGCCGTCGTCCCGTACCGTCGCGCGCAGTTCGTTCTCGGTGAGCGTCCAGCCGACGTGCATCCGGCTCAGCCCGTCCTGTTCCAGCACGGTCAGCACCACGGCCCGGACGACGGCGCGTGCCGCGTGAGCCACGTCGTTGGCCAGTGGCCGCGCCGAGTCGGGCGCGCCCAGTTCCAGCCGGACCGGGCTGTAGCGGAGCATCGGCCGCAGCGAGTCGGCGAGGCGGGCGAAGGCCTGACCGGCGGGTTCCTCGGCGACGGCCTGGTCGAGTTCGCGCTCCGAGCGCAGATCGACCAGGGCGTTGACCGCCAGGTCGACGGCGGCCGCGCGGGCCGCGGCATCGTCCAGGCCGCGGCTTCGCAGGACCCCGAGCAGTCCGGAGAGCGCGGTGGCGTGCGCCTCCGTCAGCTCGGCGATCACGCGTGCCCGCTCACCCGCGGCCGCCCGCGACTGGGCCAGCGGCCCGGGCACCGCCTCGGTGGCGAGCCGGTCGAAGTGGCTGGTCACCAGGTCCCACAGGGCCTGGACGACGGCGGAGTCCTGCTCCGCCACCGGGCTGTCGTCGCCGCGTACGAGGACGAGCAGAGCCCCGCGCGGAGTGGCGTCGCTCGTCACGGCCAGCACCGGGTGCTCGGCCCCGCCGATCCGGACGGTGCCCTGCCAGGGCTCACCCGCCGTGACGGAGGCGGCCAGGGGATGCAGTTCGGCCACGCTGATCCGCCCGGCCTGCGCGCTGTCACCGGCCGTCTTGAAGGGGGAGTGCGCGCAGTGCGTGGACAGTTCGGCCGCGGCCACATGGGGGACGACACTGCCCAGCGCCCGGGACAGGCGGGGCAGGATCTGCCCGAGCGGCTGCCGGACCACGTCGTAGGCGGCGGCCAGCGCGGGCACGGCGGACGCGGACCCGGTGAGTTCCATGGGTGCCAGCGTACGACCGGGGCCGGCCGGGCCGGCTGTCCTTTCGGCCAGGTCCAACCGTCCCAAGGGCGGGCCGGGCCCGGCCGTCCCGCGAGCAAGGCTTGGTTCCGGCGGAAGGAGCCAGACATGGAAGCGATCGTCTTCGAGGAGTTCGGCGGACCCGAGGTGCTGCGCCTCGTGGAGACCACGAAGCCGCAGCCCGGACCCGGCCAGGTGCGGGTCCGGGTCGCGGCGGCGGGCGTCAACCCGCTCGACCACAAGATCCGCAACGGCTGGATGCAGGCGGTGTTCCCGACCCCGCTGCCAGCGACCCCGGGGGCGGAGTTCGCCGGGACCGTCGATGCGGTCGGCGAGGGCGTCACGGACGCCGTGGTCGGTGACGAGGTCCTGGGGTGGACCGTGACCGGCGCGTATGCGCAGTACGCCCTGAGCTCGTCCTATGTGCACAAGCCGGCCGGTCTCGACTGGACGGCCGCGGCCGCTCTGCCCGTCGCGACCGAGACCGCCGGGCGGGTACTGGGCCTGCTCGGTGTCCGTTCCGGCGAGACCCTGCTGGTGCACGGCGCCGCGGGCGTGGTCGGCGCGGCGGCCGTGCAGTTCGCGGTGGCGGCGGGTGCGGAGGTCGTCGGCACGGCGTCCCCGGCCAACCACGGCTATGTCAGGAGTCTCGGTGCGACCCCGGTGGCGTACGGCGAGGGGCTCGTCGGACGGGTACGCGCGGTGGCGCCCCGGGGTGTGGACGCCGTGTTCGACGCGGCGGGCAAGGGCGCGCTGCCCGACTCGATCGAGCTGCGCGGCGGTACGACCGAGCGGATCGTCACCATCGCCGATCCGGAGGCGGGCACCTACGGGGTGACGTTCTCCGCGAACAGCGTCGAGGCACCCGAGCCCGCGCTCGCCGAGCACGCCCGGCTGGCGGCCGACGGCACGCTGCGCGTCACGATCGTGGAGACCTTCCCGCTGGCGGAGGCGGCCAAGGCGCAGACGCTGAGCGAGACGGGTCATGCGCCCGGGAAGATCGTGATCACTCCGTAGCGTCCGTGAGGGTGCGGACCACCCGGGCCGGGCTGCCGACCGCGAGCACCCCGGCCGGGAGATCCCGGGTGACCACGGAGCCGGCCCCGACGACGGTGTTCTCGCCGATCGTCACACCGGGGCAGACGATCACCCCGCCGCCGAGCCAGACGTTGTCCCCGATGGTCACCGGCTCGGCCCGCTCCCAGCCGGCGCGGCGGCGCTCGGTGTCCATCTCATGGGTCGCGGTGAGGAGCTGGACGTTCGGGCCGATCTGCACGTCCGCGCCGACGGTGATCGGCGCCGGGTCCAGGAAGACCGCGTTGAAGTTGATGAACGTCCGGTCCCCGATGGAGATGTGGTGGCCGTAGTCGCACTGGAACGGCGGCCGGATGTTCACGTTCTCGCCCACCGAGCCCAGCAGTTCGGCCAGGATCCGCGCCCGGTCCGCGGGCGCAGCGCCGCCGTTCGCGTTGTAGGCGGCGCACAGCGCGAAGCGCCGCTCGGTGTCCGCCCCCAGCTCGGGGTCGTCCGGGAGGTACCACTCACCGGCCAGCATGCGGTCCTTGTTCTCGCCCACGTCAGCTCCTCCCGGCCTCCCGGCCCACCCGGATCCCGTGCAGTCCGGCCTCCCGGCCTCCCGGATCCCATGCGGTCCGACGGCCTCTCTAGGATCGATCATGTCGGTCCGAACGGAACCAGGGGTGGGGATTCGTGGTACGAGGTGTGGTGCGGCGCGTGGGAGCGAGAGCGCTCCCGGCAGCGCTGCTGCTGGGTGTGGTGACGGGATGTGCGGAGCAGGAGCCGAAGGCGCCCGCGGCCGGGGCGAAGAGCACGGCGACAGGGAAGAGCGAGGCGGGCGCCCCGGCGGGAACCGTCGCGAAGGGCGGCTCGATCGGAGGCACGGGCTCGGCGTGTGTGCTGCCCGTCGCCTTCGACCTCGCCTCCGGCTGGTCGCCGGAAGCGGTCAGGATCGACGCCGAGTTCGGTGCGCTGAAGCACGGCCCGGTGACCCTCGTCTGTGAGATCGACGCCAAGCCGGCCGGGAACATCGGCTATCTGCGGGTGTGGACCGGCGGCGCGGGGTCCACGGATCCGCGCGCGGCGCTGGAGGCCTTCGTGGCCGAGGAGTCCAAGAGCAAGAAGGACGTCGCGTACACGAAGACCACGGTGGGCGGCTTCGCGGCGGCCGAGGTGACCTACCTCAACACCGACGAGTTCCTCGACGCGCCGAAGAAGGAACGGGCGCTCGCCTTCGCCGCCCCGCGGGGTCTGGTCGTGCTGCACCTGGGCGGGATGGACAGCGAGGAGCACGAGCAGATGCTGCCGGCGTACGAGCTGGCGAAGAAGAGCGTGCACGGGGTCTGAACGGGCGGGCGGCCGGGGCGGGTTGCCGGACAGAGGGAGCGCTGTCGGGCAGAGGAAGCGCTGTCGGGCCGGTGCCTGAACAGGCGGTCCGGGCCCGGTTCTTGGCGTACGCACGCGCGGTTCGGGCCCTGGCTCGTCGTCGGGGTGCACAACGCCCGCCTCCGGTACCGCCCGGCCTCCCCCGTACGGCGGATCAGGACTCTCCTCGGCGCCGACGCGACGGACGGGTCGCCCCGGCGAGTCTCGACACATGCCGAAAATCCGAGCTCTGCCGAATGTTCCGTACCGCGTCGCCGTCGCCGCCCACGCCGTACCGCTGATCACTCTGCCGTCCGGTCTGTGGCGGCTGGCCCTCGCCGCCGGGCTGCCGGTGGCCGAGGATTCCGTGCCCGACTGGGGGCAGGGGGTCTACGTCGTCATGCTGAGCGTCGTCTCCGAGGCGCTTGCTCTGCTGACGCTCGGACTGGTGCGGTCGTGGGGCGAGGTCGTGCCGGCCTGGGTCCCCGTGCTGGGCGGACGCCGCGTACGTCCGGCGGCGGCGGTGACCGCCGCGCTGGCGGGGGCGGCCGGGCTGATCGCGGTGCTCGGCTGGGCGGTCTACGCCTCTGCCGCCGGGCTGGGTGAAGGGTCCATCGGCTCACCGGCGCAGAACGCCCTACTCCTGGTCTGCTACCTCCCGTTGATCGCCTGGCCCCCGCTGCTGGTGTACGTGGCGGTCGCGTACCACCGGCGCAGGTCCGCGCTCGTTCCTGTCCGGGTGTGAAGCGCTCGTCCCGCCGCGACCGTGTTCGCCCCACGCCCCGTGCGTCATCGGCGCGTCGCCGCCCACGCGGGCGGCAGCGCCGCGGCCACCGCGACGACCGCGCACACGCCTGCCGCCGCACCGGTCGTACCCCAGGGAACCGTCAGCGTGACGGGTGCGGACAGGGACGCCAGTGCCGCCCCGACCCCGGCGAGGTTCACCGCTGTGACGGCGGCTCCCAGCAACGCGCCGATCCCGACGGCGAACAGCGACTCGCCCGCCACGACCCGCAGGATCTGCGCCCGCGTCGCGCCCGCCGACCGCAGGGAGCCGAACTCGCGGGAGCGGACCGCCGTCGCCATCAGCAGGGTGTTGCCGAGGGCGATCACCGTGTAGAGGACGGCGATGCCGAGCACCACCAGCAGCCCGAGGCGGGTCTTCGGGCTGGTGCGAGGATGTGTCGCCGCAGCCCAGGCGTCCACGGTGCGCACCTCGCCGCCGCTCGCCCGCAACGCCTCCCGGACCGCCGCCGGGTCGGCGGCGTCGGACCGCAGCCGTACGTCGATGCGGTCGGTGGGTGCCGCGGTCGCGTTGGCCGCGGTGATGTACGCCCCGTTGTTGCCCGTTCCGGTCGCCAGGACCGCCGCGATGCGCAGCGACGCGGGCCGCCCGTCGCCGAGTCGGACGGTCACCCGCTCGCCGACGGTGTTCCGCTCCCACTCCTCGTTCACGATGATCGAGGAGTCGTCGAGGTCGCGCGGATCGCCCGCGACGACCGGCAGCCGCGCGATACGGGCGAAGGCGGCCGGGTCCGATACCGCGCGGGCGTCGGACCGGATCAGCGCGGCGCCGTCCTCCCGTACGAACACGGCGGTCGACGCGCTCGCGGAGACCGTCGCCCCCGGCACCCGCACGGGCCGCAACTCCTCGCCCGTCACGACGAGATGGGCCGACGTCTGCCGTCGTGCCTCCGCCGCCTTCGCCGCGGTGACCGTCTCCGCCGTGCCGAGGAGCGAACCCGCCAGGCCCACCGTGACGAGGACGGGTGCGGCGACGGCGGCCGTACGGCGCAGGGCGGCAGCCGTGTTCTCCCGCACGAGCAGCCCCGTGGCCCCGGGCAGTGGCAGCGCCCGCGCCAACGGCCGGACGAGCAGCGGGGCGAGCAGGGCGACGGCCGTGATCAGGACCATCGGCCGGGTGGTGTACGTCTTGCGTTTCAGCAGCTCCGACGGGTCGGTGGCGAGGGTCCACACGAGCAGACCAGCGCCGACGAGAAGCAGCGCGCACCCCGCGATGCGGCGGACCGGAGTCAGTACACCGCTGTCGACGTCCGACTCGCGCAGGGCGGCCATGGGGCCGATGCGCCCCGCGCGGCGGGACGCGGCCCACGCGCCGCAGAGCGCGACCAGCAGGCCGGTCGAGAACGCCGTCCAGTACGGCCAGACGATCCCGTCCCCGATGGCGAACCACGGTGGCGCGGCGTCTCCTCGCACCAACACCTCCGCCAGCCGCGGTGCTCCCCACGCGCCGAGCGCGCATCCCGCGGCGGACGCGAGCACGCCGACCCCGGCGGCCTCGGTCAGCAGCAGTCGGCGGATCTGGCCAGGTGTCGCGCCCGCGGTCCTGAGCAGCCCGAACTCCCGTGCACGCAGGGCCACCGCGAAGGCGAAGGTCGATGCGACGACGAAGACCGAGACGAAGGCGGTGACTCCGCCGGCGGTGCCGAGCAGGGCGTTGACGGTCGTCAGAGCCTCCGCGTCCCGTGCGGCTTCCGGGTCGGCCCGCCGTCGGTCGGCACCGGTGAGGACGCGGGCCCGGTCGCCGACGACCTTCCGCACGGCGTCGGCGGGCGCGTCGATGCCGACGGCGTCCGGAGCGTTGTCCGCGGTCACCGGGCCCAGCGCCTTCAGATCACGCAGCAGTGCGAGGTCCACAGGGTGTGGACGGTCGAGCTTCTTCGGCCCGGCGCCATCGACGGTGACGGTGTCCGTGCCCGCCACCACCACCGGCGAGGCGGCGAAGCGCCGGGGCGGCTGTTCCGGCGCCCCGACGGTCGAGGCGAGCCCGAGACCCATGGTGGCCAGCAGCCCGACGCCCAGCGCGAGGGCGACAAAGCTGCCGGCGAAGGAGACCCAGCGGGTGCGCAGGGCGCTCAGCGCGACGGTCAGCACGCCACGGCCTCCAGTCCCGTCATGTGCGCGGCGACCCGCTCCGCGGTCGGCGCGGCCAATTCGCCGGCGAGGCGGCCGTCGACGAGGAAGACGACCCGGTCCGCGTAGGAGGCGGCCACCGGGTCATGGGTGACCATCACCACGGTCTGACCGTCCGCGTCGGTCACCTCCCGCAGCATGCGCAGCACGTCGCGGCCGGTCGCGGTGTCCAGCGCGCCGGTCGGTTCGTCACCGAAGAGCACCGCGGGCCGGGTGATGAGTGCCCGGGCGATCGCGACCCGCTGCTGCTGGCCGCCGGACAGCCGGCCGGGCCGGTGCCGCGCCCGGTCGGCGAGACCGACGCGGCGCAGTGCCTCGCCGATCTCCGCACGGGACGGCCGGCGGCCCGCGAGCCGCAGGGGGAGGGCGACGTTCTGCGCGGCGGTCAGCGACGGGACGAGGTTGAACTGCTGGAACACGAACCCCACGCGCTCCCGCCGCAGCAGCGTCAGCCGCCGCTCACTCAGCCCGTCGAGCGCCGTTCCGCCGATCTCCACGCTCCCCGACGTCGGCCGGTCGAGCCCGGCGGCACACTGGAGCAGCGTGGACTTCCCGGAGCCGGACGGCCCCATGACAGCGGTGAAGGAGCCGGCGGGAAAGGCGAGGTCCACACCGTCGAGAGCGGTCACATCGCGGTGGACGCGGCGCAGGGCGGTCAGCCGTACGGCGGCGCCGGAAGAGGTCGTCGTCATGCGTCCAGGCTTCCGGGGCGCGGGCCGCGGTTCACGACCACCAAGGGGCGTCCTGGAGGTAGGGCCTGCCCTACCTGGGATCATCGGTGAGCAGGCGATGGACCGGCGCAAGTGACTGAGACGCCGGCGGGACAACGAGCGGCGAAGACGCCGGCTGGGGACACGGACGGCGAGGACGCCGGGGGAGACGGAGGAGGCGGACCGGTGGGCACGGTGGACGAGGCGCTCGCGGGCGCCCTGTACGCACAGGGCGACGCGGGGCTGGACACGGGCGCGTCGCTGCTCGCCGCGGACCCCGGCGCGGACGGTGAACTGACCCGGCGCGGCGAGGAGTTCGTCCGGCGTGCCTGGGAGCGCGGCTGGCAGCCGGCGGATGTCGTACGGCTGGTCCGGCGCGACCTCGACGAGCACCATGTGCGGCTGGTGTCCGGGCTCATCGCCGGGGAGTCGCACCGCTACGACCGCCTTCCCCCGCGCTGGTCCGCACAGCTCGCGGAGCT
The DNA here is from genome assembly GCF_050952975.1 of Streptomyces sp. CA-251247. Taxonomy (NCBI): domain Bacteria; kingdom Bacillati; phylum Actinomycetota; class Actinomycetes; order Kitasatosporales; family Streptomycetaceae; genus Streptomyces; species Streptomyces sp. CA-251247. Next base: position 4,514,441 of record NZ_CP191861.1, read on the forward strand.
CGCGGGCCCCGAGTGGCGCGCGGACCGCTTCTCGTACGCCACAGCGGTGCTGGAGCTCTACCGCCTGCTGGTCGGGCTGCCCGCGATCGAGCCGGTCGGCCCGGTACCGGGCACGCCCTTCACGGCGCCGCCGTCGCCGCACGAGCCGCGGATGCTCGGCCGTATCCGCGCCCTCCTCGCCAAGGCCGAGGCCACGGGATTCCCGGAGGAGGCGGAGGCGCTCACCGCCAAGGCCCAGGAGCTGATGGCGCGTCACAGCGTGGACGAGGCCGCAGTGTCGCACCGGACCCACGCGAAGGACGCTCCGACCGCCTGCCGTATCGGGGTGGACGCTCCCTACGAGACGGCGAAGGCGATCCTGCTGGACGCGGTGGCCACGGCGAACCGCTGCCGCGCCGTCTGGAACGGCGCGTTCGGCTTCTCCACGGTGGTCGGCTACGACAGCGACCTGGAGTCGGTCGAGCTGCTCCACACCTCGCTGCTGGTCCAGGGCCACGCGGCGATGACCCGCGCGGAGGCGTCCCAGCGGGCGGGCGGCCGGAAGCGTACGAAGACGTTCCGGCAGTCCTTCCTGATGTCCTACGCGAGCCGCGTCGGCGAACGCCTCGCCGCGGCCGCCGAGAGCGTCGCCGCCCCGGAGGACCTCCTGCCGGTTCTGGCCTCCCGCGATGTGGCGGTGGCGGGCAGGACGGAGGAGATGTTCCCGCGGACGACGACCACACGGGTGCGGGGCGTGACGGACGAGGCGGGCTGGCTCGACGGCAGGGCGGCGGCGGACCGGGCGCAGGTGTCACGGGAGCGGGGACAGCTGCGGCAGTGAGGGCCGAGGCGTGCTCGGACCGGGCGCGGCTTCGGTCGTGCGGGGCGAGGCGTCAGACGCAGGCGGGCCGGGGGTGGATTCGGTCGTGCGGCGCGAGGCGCCAGGCGCAGGCGGACCGTGCGCAGGTCGTGCGGGGCGAGGCGCCAGGCGCAGGCGGGGGCGGCTTCGGTCGTGCGGGGTGAGGCGTCAGGCGCAGGCGGGCCGGGCGCAGGTCTCGCGTGACCGCCGACAGCTTCGGCAGCGGAAGGCCTGAGTCGCCCGAATCGTCTGAATCATCCCGTCGTGCCGATACTCTCGCCCCATGTCCTGGCTCCGGGCCCTGAAGGAGACCGCACGCTCCGGGCTCACCCTCGAACGGCAGCGGCTCGAGCCCCTCGTCGCGCTGCGGGGCGCACTCGGACTCGCCCTCGTCGTCGCGGGTGCGCTCTCCCTCTTCGGGACCGTCGTCGCCGTCAGCGCGGCCTTCGGAGCCTTCCAGGCCGCCATCGCCACCTATCAACGCAGCTGGCGGCCGCGTCCGGTGCTCGCCCTCGCGTCCGGCGCGAGCCTCGCCGTGTCCACCTTCATCGGCTACCTCACCGCCTTCCACCTCGTGTTCTTCGTCGCGATGCTCGCGCTGTGGACCTTCCTCGCCGGGCTCGCCTGGGCCCTCGGCCCCACCGTCGGCATCATCGCCGCCTCCAACGTCGCGATCATGCTGGTCACGGTCACCCTCCCGACGTCCATCGCGGCCGCGGCGGGCCATGCCGCCGTGATCGCGGCCGGCGGGGTCGTCCAGGCCGCGCTCGTCGTCCTGCTGCCCGTACGCCGCTGGGGTGCCCAGCGCGACGCGCTCGCCGACGCCCTCGCCGCGGAGGCCGACTACGCACGGCGGCTGCGCCACGACCCGACCGCCCCCTTCGATCCCGCACCCCTCATGCAGGCCCGCCGGGCAGCCGCCGTCACCCGTCGGCAGGCCCGCCGCCGCCCGGCCGAACTGCACGGGATGCGCGGCGTCGCCGAGCGGATCCGCCCGGTGCTCGCCGCGCTCGCCGACCCGGCCGTCGGGGTTCCCGCCGAGGGCCCCGAACGCGACCGGGTGCGCGAACTCCTCTCCGCCGCCGCGTCCGTACTGACCGAGGCCGCCCGCGCCGTGCGGCACAACAAGCCGCTGCGACTTCCGCCGTCCGCGGTGGCCGCGCTCAAGACCCCGGACACCGCCGCGGTTCTCACCGGCCCCGCGCGCCGCGGGGCTCACCGGCTGGCCGCCCTGCTCGACGACGTGACGGAGACGGCCCGCGGTGCCGGCACCACCGAGGGCCCGCACCGCGACCGGCCCCCGCTGCTCCGGCTCGTCCCGGGATCGCTGCGCATCCTGCGGGAGGAACTCCACCGGGACTCCCCGGTTCTGCGCCATGCCTGCCGGGTCTCGGCCGTCACGGCGGTCGGCTACATCGTCGGCACCGTGCTGCCACTGGGGCACGGCTACTGGGCGCCGATGACCTGCGTGATGGTGATGCGCCCGGACTTCTCGCAGACGTACGCCCGTTCCGTCGCCCGGTTCGGCGGCACACTGGTCGGGGTCGGCGCGGCCACGGCCGTCGTCCAGGGGGCCGGCCCCGGCACCTGTCTCTCCGGTGGTCTCGCCGTCCTGTGCGCCTTCTGCGCCTTCCTCGTCCTGGGGACCGGGTACGTCGCCTCCAGCGTCTTCATCTCTGCTTACGTCGTCCTCCTGCTGGGCATGGGAGGCGAGGACTGGAACCAGACCGTTCCCGAACGGGTCCTGCTCACCCTCGCCGGCGGAGTGCTCGCGATGATCGCCTACGCGGTCTACCCGGCCTGGGAGACCCCACGGCTGCGTCATCGCCTCGCCGACTGGCTGCACGCCAACGGCGACTACGCGGCAGCCGTCGTGGACCACTACGCCGACCCGGCGGGCCGGGCGGGCGGGGACATCCGTCAGACCCTGCTCGACGCGCGCGACGCCCGTATCGCCTGGCGGGAGTCGGTGAAGAGGGCTGAGCACGAGCCCGTGCGGAACCGCGGGCTGTCCCGCGACGCCGCGGAGAGAGCAGGGGAGGCGATCTCCCAACTCGGCCGTGGCGCCCTGCTGATGGAGGCGCATCTGCCCGACAGCGGCGCCGCCCCCGTGCCCGCGGCGGCGGACCTGGCCGAGGCGCTGCGCCGCGACACCGAGCGTGCCGCCACAGCGGTACGCGAGCGCAGGACCCCGCAGTGGGACGCGGTGCACGAGGCCCTCGACCACTGGGACCGCGAGAGCGCACCCGACACGGTCCTGCGCACCGGCGCCGGGCTGGTGGCGGAGGCGCTGGACGATCTGACCGAGGCGCTGGAACCGGAGGACGAGGGGGTGCGAGGAGGGGCCGGGCCGCGAACCCGTGACCGGTGAGGCCGGGGACCGCGGCCCGTGGCGGTGACGCGGGGGTCAGGGAGTCGGGATGCCCGTCGGGAACGTGCTGGGCAGTCCCTCGGGCAGCTTGCCGCTCGCGGACTTGGTGAGCGTGTCCTTCTTGCCGGCGTCCCACGCGATGACGAGGGTCTTGCCGTCGTTGGACTCGATCGATCCCATTGTCCGGTCGGTGTTGCCGTCGGAGCACTTGAGCGACAGCATCGGCTCGCCGCCCATGTCCGCCAGGTCGCCGGTGCAGGCGCGTCCGTCCGCCATCAGGACGGCCTTCTTCCCGGTGACGGCGAGGTCGACGGACTTGCCGTCGGTCTTGCCGGTCCACGCGCCCTCGATGTCACCGCTCGGCTTGTCGCCGCCGCCCGACGGTGTCGGCGCGCCGGACGACGTCTTCTCGCCCGAGTCGGCGCTGTCGTCGCTGCCGCATCCGGTCAGTACGAGAGCTGCTGCGGCGACGAGGCCGGCGGCGGCCATCGACATGCGTACTCGCTGGTGCACGTGACTTCCCCCTTGTCGATTGCAAGACCGCGCCAAGCTACCAGGGACAACTGCCGCGCTCCCGGCGGCAATCCGGCGGCCCGACGCGGCCGCAGTCCTGCCTCGGCGGGGGCGTGACGCACACCTCATGAGACTGGCGGCGTTTCACCGGAGCCGGAAGGGCGCGGATTGCGTCTCTTCCCTGTGCGCGAGGTGTTCGGCCCGGGGGAGGACGTCCTCGGAGCTGTAACCGAAGCGCCACCCCGCGTGCACGTGCATCTGCCCGTGCGGGCGCTCATGCAAGTGCATATGAACAGAGCTATGATCCGGGACAGTTGACACATGCACCTTGTACCCCGGGAGCGACACGTGCACCACGCGTACAACGGCATGGCGGCCACGGAGCTCCGCGGGGTCGTCTGGCAGAAGAGCAGGCACAGCAACTCCCAGGGTTCCTGTGTCGAGTTCGCCAAGCTGCCCGGGGGAAATGTGGCGATGCGCAACTCACGGCATCCCGACGGACCCGCACTCGTCTATACGCCCGCCGAGATAGAAGCGTTGCTTCTCGGTGTGAAGGACGGCGAGTTCGACCACCTGATCGCACCCGCCTAGGCCACGCCCCAGCGCGTACCCCACGAGCGGACGGCCCGGAGAGTCACAGCAAACAGGGGCGGGCCCGCCCCCCGATGCGGGTCCGCCCCCGGTCTCGCCGGTCCGCGCGTGTCACCCGAGCCGGAACAGCGCCCACACGACCTTGCCGTGCAGGGCTCCGGCGAGCGGGTGCCAGCCCCAGCTGTCGCTGAAGGAGTCCACCAGGAAGAGGCCGCGGCCGGACTCGGCCGCGCCGCAGGGGTCGGGGAACGAGGCGTCGTCGCCGGCGCGCGCGCCGGGACCCTCGTGGCTCGGGTCGCGCACCGCGCACACCAGGCGGCTCGTCCAGCGCATCAGGTGCAGCCGTACCGGCGGGTCCTGGACCTCGCGCGGCGCCTCGTCGGGCAGGGCGTGCCGCAGGGCGTTGGTGACAAGTTCGGAGACGACCAGCGCGACATCGTCGAAACGGTCCGCCAGCTCCCACTGCCCGAGCGTGGCCTTCGTGAACTGGCGTGCGCCGCGCACCGCTTCGTAGCGGGCGGGCAGGGAGCACGAGGCGCTGCTGGAGACTGCCGCGGGATCGAAAGGGGGAAGCCCCTGCCGTAACGGCTCGAGCATGGTCGATCCATTCGTCCCCATGCGAGGCACTCCCGGGAATCGCGGCTGTGACGCTTCAACACGAACGAGCACGCAGGTGCGCGAGGACCATGGTTCCGAATGCGTACGGCAGATGCAAGGGCAGATGCACGTGCACGCGCCGGACCTGTCCGACCCCGTGCCGTTTCTTGACCATATCTTCCACGGATCTCTCCCATGGCCTTCCCAAGGGCTTCTCATTTCCGTAATCGAATGAGTACGGGCTGAAGCGTTTTGGTGGCAGAATCCGGCACTTGGGGTTCGGGGGTGCTCCAGGCTGTAGGGGACGGAACGCGATGAACGGCGATGGATGGGGAGGGTTGGAGTCGTGACCGCAGGTGAGTCGTGGGCCGAAGGGCCAGGTGGCGGTTCCGTGGTGCGGCGCATCCTGTTGGGCTCGCAGCTGAGGAGGCTGCGCGAATCGCGCGGCATCACCCGCGAAGCAGCCGGCTACTCGATCCGCGCATCGGAGTCAAAGATCAGCCGCATGGAGTTGGGACGGGTGAGCTTCAAGGCGAGGGACGTCGAGGACCTGCTCACGCTCTACGGAGTCGCCGACGAATCCGAACGCGGACCCCTGCTCGGCCTCGCGAAGGAGGCCAACGTCGCCGGGTGGTGGCACAGTTACGGCGACGTGCTGCCTGGCTGGTTCCAGACATATGTGGGACTGGAGGGCGCGGCCTCGCACATCCGGATCTACGAGGTCCAGTTCGTCCACGGTCTGCTGCAGACCGAGGCGTACGCCCACGCCGTCGTCGCCCGTGGCATCCCGAACGCACCGCGGGCGGAGATCGACCGCCGGGTGGCCCTGCGACTGGAGCGCCAGAAGGTGCTCGTCTCGGAGCGCGCCCCGCATCTGCACGCGGTGCTCGACGAGGCGGCGCTGCGCCGGCCGTACGGCGACCGCGAGGTCATGCAGGGCCAGTTGAGGCATCTGATCGAGATCTCCGAGAACCCGAACGTCACCCTTCAGGTGATGCCGTTCAGCTTCGGCGGGCACGCGGGCGAGAGCGGTGCGTTCACCCTGCTGCGGTTCCCCGAGTCGGACCTCTCGGACATCGTCTATCTGGAGCAGCTGACCAGCGCCCTGTATCTCGACAAGCGCGAGGAAGTCGCCCAGTACGAGCGGGTCATGAAGCGTCTGCAGGAGGACAGCCCGGATTCGGCCGAGAGCCGTGACGTTCTGCGTGGTCTACTCCAACTGATCTGAAACGACAGTACGATGACGTGACGTCAGGCATCTGCTTCTGCGATGGGAATCGGATCACATGTCCTTCTTCACCGAGCTGGCCCACCAGTACATCGATGGCGAGTGGAGGCCTGGCAGCGGCTCCTGGGACATCATCGACTTCAATCCGTACGACGGCGAGAAGCTCGCCTCGATACCCGTCGCCACAGCTGTCGAGGTCGACCAGGCCTACCGCGCGGCCGAGCGTGCGCAGGTGGCCTGGGCCGAGACCAACCCCTATGCCCGGCGGACCGTGTTCGAGAAGGCGCTGCGCGTCATCGAGGACCGTGAGCAGGAGATCACCGAGACGATCATCGCCGAGCTCGGTGGCACCCATGTCAAGGCGGCCTTCGAACTCCACCTCGCCAAGGAGTTCCTGCGCGAGGCGATGCAGCTGGCGCTCCGGCCCGAGGGCCGGATCCTCCCCTCGCCGGTCGACGGCAAGGAGAACCGCGTCTACCGCCTCCCGGTCGGTGTCGTCGGTGTGATCAGCCCCTTCAACTTCCCCTTCCTGCTGTCGATCAAGTCGGTCGCCCCCGCGCTCGCGCTCGGCAACGCGGTGGTCCTCAAGCCGCACCAGAACACGCCGATCTGCGGCGGCTCGCTGGTGGGCAAGCTCTTCGAGGACGCAGGTCTGCCGCCCGGCGTGCTGAACGTCGTCATCACCGACATAGCCGAGATCGGTGACGCGCTCCTCGAGCACCCGGTGCCGAGGGCCATCTCCTTCACCGGTTCCGACAAGGTCGGGCGTCATGTCGCCACCGTCTGCGCGGCCAGTTTCAAGCGCGCGATCCTCGAACTCGGCGGCAACAGCGCGCTGATCGTGCTCGACGACGCGGACATCGACTACGCGGTCGACGCGGCGGTCTTCAGCCGGTACGTGCACCAGGGCCAGGTCTGCATGGCCGCCAACCGGGTGCTGGTGGACCGCTCGGTGGAGAAGGAGTTCACCGAGAAGTTCGTCGCCAAGGTGCGCACGCTGAAGGTCGGCGACCCGGCGGACCCGGCGACCCACATCGGCCCGCTCATCAACTCCCAGCAGGCCGACGCGGTGACGGCGCTCGTCGACCAGACGGTCGAGGCCGGCGCGACCGCTCTGCTGCACGGCGGCGCCGAGGGCAATCTGGTCTCCCCGTCCGTGCTCACGGGCATCGCCACCGACTCGCCGATCCTGGGCCAGGAGATCTTCGGCCCGGTGGCACTGATCGTGCCGTTCGACGGGGAGGACGAGGCGGTCAGGATCGCCAACGACACTCCGTACGGGCTGTCCGGCGCCGTGCACACCGCGGACATCGAGCGGGGCGTGCGGATCGCCAAGCGCATCGAGACCGGCATGATCCACATCAACGACGGCACCGTGCACGACGAGCCGATCGTGCCCTTCGGCGGCGAGAAGCACTCCGGCAGCGGACGGCTGAACGGCGAGTCGATGATCGAGGCGTTCACCACCCAGAAGTGGATCTCGGTGCAGCACGGGCGCTCGCGCTTCCCGTTCTAGGCGAGTACCGGCCCGGGCGCGGGTCGCCTCCTCCCGCCCGGGTGATCCGGTACAGGACTCTTCCATCCCGCGGACCCTTGAGGACAGAACCTGTCCGCAAGGGTCCGTAGTGTCTGGGGTGTCGGAAGGAGGCGGACGCCGCCCGTCTCCTCGCAGCAGCCGGAAAGGCGGACACCATGGTCACTCACGTCCCCGCAGAGGTCCGTGGAGACGAGCGCGGTGCGCTCCTCTCCTTCGTCGAGGCGCAGCGTGGCGCGATCCGCCGGTCGGTCCTCGGGCTGACGGAGGAGCAGGCCGCGAGCCGCCCGAGCGCCAGTGAGCTCACGCTCTCCGGACTGCTCAAGCACGTCGCCGAGACGGAGCTGAACTGGCTGCGCATGGCGCAGGAGCGCCCGAACGAAAAGGCGCGCACCGAGGAGACGTGGGGCGACAGCTTCCGCCTGGTCGACGACGAGACGATCCCGGGGACGCTGGCCTTCTGGGAACTGGTCGCCAAGGAGACCGAGGAGTTCATCCGCTCGGTCCCGAGCCTGGACGACACCTTCCCGCTGCCCGAGGCACCCTGGTTCCCCGCGGACGGAAGGGTCTCGATGCGCTGGCTGCTGGTGCACCTCGTGGAGGAGATCGGCCGGCACGCGGGCCACGCGGACATCATCCGCGAATCGCTGGACGGCAAGGGCGCGTTCGACCTGGTGGCGCTGGAGAGCGGCCAGAGCTGGGGCTGAGCCCGCACGCGGGGAGAGGCGGGCCGGAGCTGCGGCCGGGACGGTGAGGTCCGCAGCTCCGTGGGAACCTCAAGCAGCCAAGCCGCAGCTCCGCGAGAGCCGCGAGAGCCTCAAGCGTCAAGCCCTCAGCTCCGCGAGAGCATCGAGGTCAGGACCGCAGCTCCGCCAGCCGCTCCAGGCTGTCCCGCGCAGACGCGCTCTCCTCGTCGGTGAGCCGGACCGCCGCCGCCCGCTCCAGCAGCGACCGCGCCGTCTCCTCCTCCCCGAGCCGCAGGGCGATGTCGCCGCGCAGGACGAGCAGCCTCAACAACTGCACGGGGGTGGGCCGTTCGCTGTCCAGCTCAAGCACCCGGTCGATGATCTTCGCCGCGCCCGGCAGGTCCTCCTTGGAGTCGGCGAACAGGTCCGCCATGTGCAGGGCCCGGGCGAACGTCTCCTTGGGAGCCGGCCGATGACTCTGGTCCTCGTCGGTCTTCTGGCCGACCCGGATGGAGTTGCCGCCGGGGTCGGTCATCAGGAACTGCCGTACCCCGTACGACATGTCCTTGAGCGGTCCGATGCGTGGCAGCCCGCGCAGCGGGATCCTTCCGTACGCCTCCTTGAGGCCGGCGCGGAACGTCGTGTGCAGCGTGTCGACGTCGTCGGTGAGGATGTAGCAGCCGGAGTAGGACTCCTTCGGGTCGTACGCCTTCATGCCGAAGAACTGGAGCTCGACGGGCCCGCGCACGACGACCGCGTAGGCGTAAGGGCTCTTCTGAAGGAAAGTCGTCTCGAAGCCCAGGGCGGTGTAGAAGTCGACCACCGGCTGGATCGTCCGGCACGGGAGGAGCGGGATGGTCTTCTCGGTCATGCGGCGTAGTCTAGTCAAAGTTGAATAGAAGGGAGTCCCGGCTGATGTCAGCGATCCGTCTGCTGGTCCTCGGTGCGGTACGTCAGCACGGGCGGGCGCACGGCTACCAGGTCCGCAACGACCTGGAGTACTGGGGCGCGCACGAGTGGTCCAACGCCAAGCCAGGCTCGATCTATCACGCGCTCAAGCAGATGGCGAAGCAAGGGCTGCTGCACGCCCATGAGATCGCGCCGTCCACGGCCGGCGGCCCGCCGCGCACCGAGTACGAGATCACCGAGAAGGGCACCGAGGAGTTCCTTCAGCTGCTGCGGGAGTCTCTGACCTCGTACGACCAGAAGATGGACGTCCTGTCGGCGGCGGTCGGCTTCATCGTCGACCTGGAGCGTGCGGAGGCCGTGGCCCTCCTGGAGGAGCGGGTGCGCGGCATGGAGGAGTGGCGCTCGGCGGTGACCGAGTACTACACCCCGGAGGAGGGGCCCGAGTCGCTCGGCCACATCGGCGAGATCATGAATCTCTGGGTCGCCTCGGCCGACTTCGGTGCCGAGTGGACGCGGGGTCTGATCCGGCGGATCGAGGCCGGTGCGTACACCTTCGCCGGTGAGGGCGAGCCGTTCGTCGGAGTGCTCGCCGAGGGTGAGGAGAACCCGTATGCGACGGGCGAGCCGCACGAGGGCGATCTGGGCTGACGGCCCCGGCCGACAGGGTTCATCGGCTAATCAAGTTTGACCAATCGCGGATCCGGGGATACCGTCGATTCCGTAGTCAAGTTTGACTACTGGCGTTGAGGGTGCTGGAGGAGACGCATGACGGACGCGATCGTCGTCGAGGGCGCGCGCAAGCGGTACGGGGAGAAGAAGGCACTGGACGGACTGGACCTGACGGTGGCCGGCGGCACGGTGCACGGCGTGCTGGGGCCCAACGGCGCGGGCAAGACCACCGCCGTGCGCATCATGGCGACCCTGCTGCGCCACGACGAGGGCACGGTGCGGGTCGCGGGGCACGACGTACGGACCGATGCGGCGGCCGTCCGGCGGCGGATCGGACTGCTGGGGCAGCACGCCGCGGTCGACGAGGAACTCGGTGGCCGGCAGAACCTGGAGATGTTCGGGCGGCTGCATCATCTGGGCGCGCGCAGGGCGGGCGTGCGGGCCGACGAACTGCTGGAGCGGTTCGGGCTCGCCGACACCGGGCGCAAGGCGGTCAAGCAGTACAGCGGCGGTATGCGCCGCCGGCTCGACCTGGCCGCCTCGCTGATCACGGACCCGAAGGTGCTGTTCCTCGACGAGCCGACGACCGGGCTCGACCCCCGCGGCCGGGCCGAGGTGTGGAGCGCGGTCCGCTCACTGGTCGGCGGCGGCACCACCGTTCTGCTGACCACGCAGTATCTGGAGGAGGCCGACCAACTGGCCGACCGGATCTCGGTCATCGACGCCGGACGGGTCGTCGCGGACGGCACAGCCGACCAGCTCAAGGCCAAGCTCGGCGGCGACCGCATCGACGTGGTCCTGCACGATGCGGCCGACCTGGCCCGGGTCGCACCGCTGCTGCCCGGCGAGACCACCATCGACGAGGACCGGCGGCTGATCAGCGCCCCCGTCAGCGACCGGATGGCCGCACTGACCGAGACCGTACGGGCGCTGGAGGCGGCCGGCGTCGAGGCCGAGGACGTCGCCCTGCGCCGGCCCACCCTCGACGAGGTCTTTCTGCATCTGACGAAGGAGGCCTCGGCATGAGCACCTATGCCCTCACCGACTCCTGGACCATGACCCGGCGCGAACTCGCGCACTGGGCCCGGCAGCCGGTGCAGGTCGTCGTCGGCCTGGTCTTCCCGGTGATGCTCCTGCTGATGTTCGGCTATCTCATCGGCGGCGGGCGCGGCGTCGAAGGCGCCTACGTCAACTACCTCGTCCCCGGCATGCTCGCGCTGACCATGGCCTTCGGCCTGGAGTCGACGATGCTCGCGGTCACACAGGACCTCAACAAGGGCGTGATCGACCGGTTCCGCTCGATGCCGATGGCCGACTCGGCGGTGCTGGTCGGCCGCAGCACGGCGGACATGCTCCAGTCGGCGCTCAGCCTGCTGGTGATGGTCGGCGTCGGATACGCGATCGGCTGGCGCTGGCACGGCTCGTTCGTCGCGTTCCTCGGGGCACTGGGACTGCTCCTGCTGCTGCGCTTCGCGATGCTGTGGATCGGCATCCATCTGGCGATGGTCGCCGGAAAACCCGAGATGGTGCAGGCCGTGCAGATCCTGGTGTGGCCGGTCGGCTTCCTCTCCAACGCGTTCGCGGCACCGGAGTCGATGCCGGGCTGGCTGGGCGCGGCGGTCCAGTGGAACCCCATGTCCGCGACGGCCACCGCCGTACGCGACCTGTCCGGCATCCCGGTCGACGGCGGGTGGGCGGCCGAGCACGCCCAACTCCTCGCCGTGCTGTGGCCGGTGCTGCTGGTCGGGGTCTTCTTCCCGCCGGCCGTAGGAAGGTTCCGCCGGCTCAGCCACTGACCCCGACCGCGCGATCCGGCTCAGTGATGGAAGGCTGTCGCCGTCGTCGTGTCCCTCTCCAGGGGATGCGACTGACGGCGCAGTTCGGGCAGCAGGTCGTGCACGGACTCCATCAGCAGCGCGCCCAGGTCCGACGAGAAGCCGTTGCGGCAGACGATGCGCAGGACGGACAGGTCCTCACGGTTCTTGGGGAAGGTGTACGCGGGCACCAGCCAGCCGCGCTCGCGCAGCCGGCGGGAGACGTCGAAGACGTCGAAGTTCTTCACGTCCGGCGCTGTCGTGAGGGCGAACACCGGCAGCTCGTCACCGTGGGTCAGGAGGCGGAAGTCGTCGATGGCCTCGAACTGGTCCGCCAGCAGGCGCGCCACGTCGCGGGTCGTCTGCTGCACCGCCCGGTAGCCCGCCCGTCCGAGCCTGAGGAAGGTGTAGTACTGCGCCACGACCTGGGCGCCGGGCCGGGAGAAGTTGAGGGCGAAGGTCGGCATGTCGCCGCCCAGATAGTTGACCCGGAACACCAGCTCCTCGGGCAGCAGTTCCGGCGAGCGCCACAGCGCCCAGCCCACGCCCGGGTAGACGAGCCCGTACTTGTGTCCCGAGGTGTTGATCGAGGCCACCCGCGGCAGCCGGAAGTCCCACACCAGGTCCTCGTCGACGAACGGTGCGACCATCGCGCCGGACGCCCCGTCGACATGGACCGGCACGTCCAGGCCCGTGCGTTCCTGGAGCGCGTCCAGGGCGGCGCAGACCTCGGCGACCGGCTCGTAGGACCCGTCGAAGGTCGAGCCGAGGACCGCCACCACACCGATCGTGTTCTCGTCGCACAGATCGGCGGCGGCCTGCGGGTCGAGGTGGAAACGCTCGCCCTCCATCGGCACCAGCCGCGGTTCGATCTCCCAGAAGTTGCAGAACTTGTCCCAGCAGACCTGGACGTTGATGCCCATCACCAGGTTCGGACGCGCCCCGGGATAGCGATCGGCGTTCCGCGTCATCCAGCGGCGCTTGAGCGCCATGCCGGCGAGCATGCAGGCCTCGCTGGACCCGGTCGTCGAGCAGCCCACGGTGTTGGCGGGATCCGGTGCGTTCCACAGATCGGCGAGCATGGCCACACAGCGCCGCTCCAGCTCGGCCGTCCGCGGGTACTCGTCCTTGTCGATCATGTTCTTGTCCCGGCACTCGCTCATCAGCACACCGGCCTGCGGTTCCATCCAGGTGGTGACGAAGGTGGCGAGGTTGAGCCGGGAGTTGCCGTCGAGCATCAGCTCGTCGTGCACCAGGCGGTAGGCGGTCATGGACGGCAGAGGGCCGTCCGGCAGCCGGTGCGTGGGCGGAGCCGTCGTCATGCCACTGACCGGGTCGGCCGTCCCGTAGAACGGGTTCAGCGAGAGCCTGCGGTGTTCCTCGCCCTTGTCGGAGGACTCGTCCGCACCCTTGTGGAGTGCCATGCGCTCGCCGCCCTTCGTGTCTCGCGCCCAGTGCGCTCGGCTTCCAGGCTCATACGGGCGACGCACTCACGCAACGTGAGGCGACGGTCCGGATGCGTGACGGGAGGTCGCGGATCGGCGTTCGCGCGGCCCGGGCGGTCACGGAACCGGCGGTCACGGAACCGGCAGTCCCGAACCGGCGGTCCCGGACCCGGCGGTCGTTCCCGGGCCCGGACGCTCCCTGTCCCGCGCGTCAGAGGCGCGCGATCACCGCGGCCGTGCCGTACGCGCAGACCTCCGTGCCCACGTCCGCCGCCTCCGAGACGTCGAAGCGGAACATCAGCACGGCGTTGGCGCCCCGTGCACGCGCCTGCTCGGTCAGTCGCTCCATCGCCTGGTTGCGGGTCTCGACGAGCGTCTTGGTGAGGCCCTTCAGCTCACCGCCGATCATCGACTTGAGGCCGGCGCCGATCTGGCTGCCGAGGTGACGCGAACGCACGGTGAGGCCGAAGACCTCGCCGATGATCTCCTGCACCTGGTACCCGGGTACGTCGTTCGTGGTGACGACGATGACGTCCGCGTGCGGGCCCTGGCCGCCGCCGTAGTCCTCGATGCCCATCTTGTCCACCTTTCGTGAGCCGGTGACGGGAGCTATGACGCACAGCTTTGTCCCAGCCGGGGCACAGTGCATCCTGAGCGCACCGGCGGAACGCGGAACCTGCCCGATGCGTTGATAGTTTTGGGCGGGCGACATGCCGATAGCCGATAGCCGATCGACGACTACCTACTCAGGAGCCCGGACCTCGTGACTACCCTTGCGCTCGGACCGAGCTGGCTGGACCCGGACTATCTGATCGGGACCTTCGGCCTCATCGGCGTCCTGGTCATCGTCTTCGCCGAGTCCGGACTGCTCATCGGCTTCTTCCTGCCCGGCGACTCGCTGCTGTTCACCACCGGTCTGCTGGTGACGACGAACAAGCTCGACTATCCGCTGTGGCTGGTCTGTCTGCTCATCGTGCTGGCGGCCATCATCGGTGACCAGGTGGGCTATCTCTTCGGCCGCAAGGTCGGACCCTCGCTCTTCAAGCGCCCGGACTCCAAGCTCTTCAAGCAGGAGAACGTGGAGAAGGCGCACGACTTCTTCGAGAAGTACGGCCCTAAGTCGCTGGTCCTCGCGCGCTTCGTGCCCATCGTGCGGACGTTCACGCCGATCATCGCCGGTGTGAGCCGGATGAACTACCGCTCGTTCATCACCTTCAACATCATCGGCGGCACCCTGTGGGGTGCGGGCGTGACGCTGCTCGGTGCCGCGCTGGGCAAGGTCGAGTTCGTGCACCAGCACATCGAGGCGATCCTGATCCTCATCGTGCTCGTCTCGGTGCTGCCGATCGCGATCGAGTTCCTGCGGGCCCGCTCCAAGAACAAGAAGGCCGCGGTCTCCGCGCCCGACTCGGACATCCCGCCGGCCCGCGGCGGCCGCCACGCCAAGCGCTGAGCGCCGAACGCGCGGCCGGCGATGAGGACCGGCCGCGCAGTCATGCCACCCGCGCACCCCAATGTCGTACGGGCTAGAAGCCGCGTGTCCGCTTGGCCGCGCGGCGCTCCGACGGTTCCGCGACACCCGGCAGCCGGAAGAACAGCCGGGAGACCTCGCCTCCGAGGTTCACCCCGATCGCGATGGCCAGGGCCAGCGCCGCCGCCGTGGACAGCGAGGCGAGACCCGCGTTCAGATCGCCCCGCGCGATCTCCAGCAGCCCGAAGTACGTCGCGCTACCGGGCAGCAGCGGCCCGATCGCGGCGGTGACGTAGGGCAGCGCGGAGGCGAAGCGGTAGCGCGCCAGCACCTGCCCGAACAGGCCCACCAGCCCGGCCGCGGCGGCCGTGGCGGCGACCGGCGGGACGTTCGCGGTGTCCGCCAGCGCGCCGTAGACCACCCAGGCGACACCGCCGTTGAGCGTCACCAGCAACACGGTGTCCCGCTCCTGCTGGAGCATCACGGCGAAGCACAAGGACAGCGCCATCGCGGCCAGCGTCTGGATCACCGGCCGCTCCACGCTGTGGATGGCCGTCTCGGGGTTGAGCGCCGCGTCCAGCGCCAGCCCCATGTAGAGCACGCTGAGCACCCCGACGACGATGCCGACGACGAGGTAGCCGACCTCCAGGAGCCGGGCGGCCGCGGTGATGTAGAAGCCGGTCAGGCCGTCCTGGACGCCGGCGACCAGCGCCCGCCCGGGGATCAGGGCGAACAGTCCACCGGTGATCACCGCCGACGCCCGGACCTCCAGCGGGGACAGGGTCAGCGCGACACCCATCGCGGCCGGGGGCATGGCCGCCGCCACGAACTGGTAGAACTCCGGCAGCCCGCGGCCCGCACACAGCCAGGCCAGCCGGTCGCCGAGCATCGCACTGATCGCCGCCGCCAGGAACACCAGCACATTGCCGCCGACCAGTACGGACGCCGCCCCGGCCAGCAGTCCGCCGGACAGCGTCAGCGCCCAGCCGGGAAAGGGGTGCCGGTTCCTGCGGATCTCCGCGAGCGTCCGGTACGCCTCCTCCAGGGAGACCTCGGTCTCCTCCGAGCTGATGTCGTGGATCAGCCGGTAGACGGCCGCAAGACGGGTGTAGTCGGTGCCCCGCCGGCGTACGGTCCGGTTCGCCGTCACCGGGTCGTCGACCAGCGAGGGCTGATACGTGATCGACAGCAGCGTGAACGTGACCGTCGGCTCGCAGCGGTCGAGACCGTACGAACGCGAGATGGCGAACATCGCCGCCTCGACGTCCTCGGCGCCCTCGCCGCCCGCCAGCAGCAGCTCGCCGATACGCAGCGTCAGGTCGAGCACCCTCGGCACGGCCGGGCCGGCGTCGTCCTGCTTCTGGACCGTGTCCGGGACCGGGCGTTCGCCCACCGGGATCTTCAGCATGGCCCGCATGCGGTCCTGCCACGGAACATCCTTGGTCAGCCGGACCATCGGGATGCCCTGCGCGGGCGTGAAGGCGGGCGGTGAGTGCCGGGCTCTGTAGGTGCGCGGCGGAGCGAAAGCGGAACCTTCCGGCTCGCCCGGGGCCTCCGGGGCGAACCCGGCCGGAACCGCGAATTCCGATGTGGTGGTCGGATCCTCGTCGACCGCATCGGGCTGGCCCAGTCCCGTGGGTGGGGCAAAGGCGCTGTGCGCCTCGTCGGACTGAGGCTTCCGGTCTTCCGGACCCTCCGGCTCCGCCACCACGTGCTGCCCTCGCTCCCTCTTGTTCCGGCCTGTCACCCAGTATGTGCATGGACCCCCGGGCACACGCACGGCGGGCGGGACACCCTGAGGTGTCCCGCCCGCCGTCTTCTGACCGCTGTCGGCAGCGTTATGCGCGCCGGATGATCAGTGCGCGCCGCCCTGCGCCTCGAGGCGCTTGTAGGAGGCCTCGATCTCGGCCTCGGCCTCGGTACGGCCGACCCAGTTCGCGCCCTCCACGGACTTGCCGGGCTCCAGGTCCTTGTAGACCTCGAAGAAGTGCTGGATCTCCAGGCGGTCGAACTCGGAGACGTGGTGGATGTCGCGCAGGTGCTCGACCCGCGGGTCGGAAGCCGGGACGCACAGCAACTTGTCGTCGCCGCCCGCCTCGTCGGTCATCCGGAACATGCCGATCGCGCGGCACTTGATGAGACAGCCGGGGAAGGTCGGCTCGTCGAGGATGACCAGGGCGTCCAGCGGGTCACCGTCCTCGCCGAGGGTGTTCTCCACGAACCCGTAGTCGGCCGGGTAGCTGGTCGAGGTGAAGAGTCGACGGTCAAGGCGGATACGACCGGTCTCGTGGTCCACCTCGTACTTGTTCCTCGACCCCTTCGGGATCTCGATGGTGACGTCGAACTCCACGGGTGGCTCCTCCATGATCAACACATAGGTCTGGTGGTTAAGTGTCCCTCACGCACGTGTGTGATCGCGAAAGGGGCTGGTGCGAGGTGCCAGTGGTCAGGACATGGCAGCTCACCGCGGGCGCGGCCGTGGTCGGGCTCGCCCTGGCTGCCGGGGCGGTGGCCGCGGCCGGCCCCTGGGACTCCGGTCAGCGTAAGGCCGAGAGGGAGTGGGCGGCCGCCCGGAGCCCGGGTGGTGGCGCACATCACCCCAGGCCGGTGCCGGGACGCCCGCAGCCCGCACCCAGCGCACCCGGCGTCCTCGCGGCGCTCGGCATCCCGGCGACGGCTCCCGCCACCGCGCCGGCGGCCGCCCCGGCCGACCTCGCCGAGGAACTCCTCCCGCTGCTCGGCGACCCCGGCCTCGGCACGGTGCAGACGGCCTCCGTCGTCGACCTCGCCACCGGCCGCGCGCTGTACGGGAAGGGGGCCGCCACCCAGATGACCCCGGCCTCCACGATCAAGATCGCGACCTCGGTCGCCGCCCTCGGCGCGCTCGGCCCCGACCACCGCATCCCCACCACGGTCACCGCCTCCAAGGACGGCAAGGTGCTCACCCTGGTCGGCGGCGGGGACGCCAGTCTGGACCGGGCCCGCCTGGGCGCGCTCGCCGAGCGCGCGGCGCGTGCGCTGAAGGCGCGCGGCACCACCGCGGTGCGTCTCGCCTACGACGTCTCGCTCTACAAGGGCCCGGTGCGCCACCCCATCGGCGAGAACGGCAACCTCGCGCCGGTCACCCCGCTGATGCTCCACGAGGGCCGGATCGACGAGCGGAGCACGAAGGACGCCGAACGCTTCGACGACCCCGCCCGCGAGGCGGCCCGCGTCTTCGCGCAGTTGCTGAAGGACCGCGGCCTCACGGTCGCGGCCGAGCCCGCGCCCGGCCGGCCCGCGGCGGGTTCGACGACCGTCGCCAAGGTGCTCTCGGATCCCCTCTCCGCCCTCGTCGAGCGGCTGTTGACCGAGAGCAACAACGACCTCGCGGAGGCCGTCGCCCGTCAGACCGCCCTGGCCACCGGCCGGCCGGCGAGCTTCGCGGGTGCCGAGGGGGCCGTGACCGCACAACTCAAGAAGCTGAAGCTGCCGTTGGCGGGCGCCCGCTTCGCCGACGGCAGCGGGCTGAACCGCGCCGACCGGCTCTCCGCGGGGCAGCTCACCGCCCTGCTGGCCCTCGCGGCCGACCCGGACCGTCCCGGACTGCGGCCGGTACTCACGGGCCTCCCGGTCGCCGGCTTCACCGGAACGCTGTCGGGCCGCTACGGCGCCACCTCACCGGGCACCGGCCTCATCCGCGCCAAGACAGGCACCCTGAGCCAGGTGAACTCCCTGGCGGGGACGGTCGTCACCCCGGACGGACGACTCCTCGCGTTCGCCTTCATGGCGGGCGGCACCGCCGGTGCGGATTCCGCCCAACCGGCCCTGGACCGGCTCGCGGCGGCACTCGCCACGTGAGGTCCGTGGCCGACCGGCGCCTCCCGACACCTCACCGTCCCGCGGGCCCACCACGTACGGTTGACGCATGACGAGCATCGGTGGTGCCGAGATGGTCGACTGGAACCTCGCCGTGGCGACCGCGACCCGCTTCGTGCGGCCCGGGCCCGAAGTGACCCGGGAGGAGGCGCGGGCCGTGGTCGCCGAGCTGCGACGGCATGCCAAGGCCTCGGAAGAGCATGTGCGCGGCTTCACGCAAATGATTCCCGAAAGCCATCAGCCCGAGGACACCCCGGTCCTGGTCGTGGACCGGGCGGGCTGGGTGCGGGCGAACGTCGCGGGCTTCCGCGAACTGCTCAAGCCGCTGCTGGAGAAGATGCAGGAGCGCCGCCCCGGCGGCCCGGGCGGCGCGGTCCTGGGCGCGGTCGGCGGCAAGGTCACCGGCGTCGAGCTGGGCATGCTGCTCTCCTTCCTGGCCTCGCGTGTCCTCGGTCAGTACGAGACCTTCGCCCCCGCCACCCGTGAGCTGCCCGCCGGGTCCAACGGCGGCGGACGCCTCCTGCTGGTCGCGCCGAACATCGTCCATGTGGAGCGCGAGCTCGAGGTCGATCCGCACGACTTCCGGCTCTGGGTCTGTCTCCACGAGGAGACCCACCGCACGCAGTTCACGGGCGTGCCGTGGCTGCGCGACCACCTCGAGGGCGAGATCCAGTCATTTCTCGGCGAGACCGAGGTCGACCCGATGACCGTTCTGGAGCGTCTGCGCGAGGCGGCCCAGTCGCTGTCCGGCGCCCGTCCCGAGGGCGAGGAGGACGAGGGCCGCTCCATCGTGGAGCTGGTGCAGACCCCGGCCCAGCGGGAGATCCTCGGTCGGCTGACCGCCGTGATGTCCCTCCTGGAGGGTCATGCCGACTTCGTGATGGACGGCGTGGGTCCCGACGTCGTGCCCTCCGTGGCGGAGATCCGGGAGAAGTTCCAGCAGCGCAGGGCGCGTGGCGCGAGCCGGCTGGACCAGGCGCTGCGCAAGCTCCTCGGACTCGACGCCAAGCTGCGTCAGTACCGCGACGGTGAGCGTTTCGTCCGGGCTGTCGTGGAGGAGGTCGGTATGGACGGGTTCAACCGGGTCTGGACGTCCCCGAACACCCTCCCGACCAAGGCGGAGATCGCCAAACCGGCGGACTGGGTCGCGCGGGTGCACCGTAAAGCAGAGTCCTGAAGAGGAGGCAGCCGCACGCCCTGGTAATCACCCATCCGAGGGACCGTGGGCCGTTGGCAGGCGTGCAATGCTCGGAGAACGGCTCGGTTCTGTCACCATCGACGCACTCTGAGTGACTGAACCTCCTCCCGACTCCGACCGAGGCACCCCCCAATTCCACGAAGGGCACCGGACATGGGTCCCCATCCTGCGGTCGCGGCGATACGCCTGGCGGTCCGCCGCGTACTCCACGACGTACTCACCGAGCACACCGAGACACACGAACACGCAGCCCGGCTCGAGCGCACCCTGAGCCATGCGGCCGCGGCACCCTCCGGGTCCCACCTGCCCGGCCGGTCCGCCCTGCCCGCCGACGAGCCCCTCGTGCTCGTGGCCTGCTCCGGCGGCGCCGACTCCATGGCGCTCGCCTCCGCGCTCGCCTTCGAGGCACGCAAGCTCTCCGTCCGGGCCGGCGGCATCACCGTCGACCACGGCCTCCAGGACGGCTCCGACCTCCGCGCGGCCGAAGTCGCCGCCCGCCTCGGCTCGCTGGGTCTCGATCCCGTCGAGTCCATCACCGTCCGCGTCGGCCGCGAAGGCGGACCCGAGGCCGCGGCCCGCGACGCGCGCTATGCGGCGCTGGACGACGCGGCCGAACGCCACGGCGCTGCCGCCGTGCTCCTCGGCCACACCCGTGACGACCAAGCCGAAACCGTCCTGCTGGGCCTGGCACGCGGCTCCGGGACCCGCTCGCTGTCCGGAATGGCGGCCGTCTCGGGGGCGGCCGGCCGTTACCGCAGACCCTTCCTCCAGCTCGACCGGCAGACCGCCCGCAAGGCCTGCATGGTCCAGTCGCTGCCCGTCTGGGACGACCCGCACAACGCCGACCCGGCCTACACCCGCTCCCGGCTGCGCCACGAGGGCCTGCCCGCGCTGGAGAAGGCGCTCGGCAAGGGCGTCGTCGAGGCCCTGGCCCGTACCGCCCAGCTCTCCCGCGACGACGCCGACGCCCTCGACACCTGGGCCGCCGACGCGGACGCCTCCGTGCGTGACGACTCGGGCCGGCTGGAGTGCGCCAAGCTCTACGCCCTGCCGCCCGCCGTACGCCGCCGGGTGCTGCGCCGGGCCGTGATCGAGGCCGGTGCGCCCGCCGGTTCGCTGTTCGCCCGTCACGTCGAAGAGGTCGACCGGCTGATCACCGGCTGGCGCGGCCAGGGGGCCATCAATCTGCCCGGCCGCGTCGAGGCGCGACGGCAGGGTGGCAGACTGGTCATTCGGCAAGGCTGACGCAGCGGCGCAAGCACCAGGCTGTGTCACCCCGGGGGCGACCCCGGGACCCGGCAGACAGAAAGCGACCGCGTGAACGAGAAGGACTTGGGCACCGACCTTCAGTCGGTGCTCATCACCAAGGAAGAGATCGACGCGAAGCTGGCGGAGCTCGCCGCGAAGATCGACGCGGAGTACGCGGGCAAGGATCTGCTCCTCGTCGGTGTGCTCAAGGGCGCCGTGATGGTGATGGCGGATCTGGCGCGCGCGCTGTCCACGCCGGTCACCATGGACTGGATGGCGGTGTCGTCCTACGGCGCGGGCACCCAGTCATCGGGTGTCGTCCGGATCCTCAAGGACCTGGACACCGACATCAAGGGCAAGCACGTCCTGATCGTCGAGGACATCATCGACTCCGGCCTCACGCTCTCGTGGCTGCTCTCGAACCTCGGATCGCGCGAGCCGGCCTCCCTCGAGGTCTGCACGCTGCTGCGTAAGCCGGATGCCGCAAAGGTCGCGATCGACGTGAAGTGGATCGGCTTCGACATCCCGAACGAGTTCGTCGTCGGGTACGGGCTGGACTACGCGGAGAAGTACCGCAACGTGCCGTTCGTCGGCACCCTCGCACCGCACGTCTACGGCGGCTGACGCCAACGGGAACCCTCACCCCCCTCCCGCCGTTGGAGCATGGGAGGGCGGGAGTGTCAGCCGTACCGTGCGGTCACGGTGACGATGCTGGGGTACCGTCCGAAGAACAGTTAGCTTTAAATACAGAGCAGTCTCAGAGCAGCATTCACTACGGGCAGGAGGGACGGAGCGAATTCGCTCCGTATGGATGGACGTGAAGCGATACTTCCGTGGGCCGGTCATGTGGATCGTGCTGGCCGTCCTCGCCGTGGTCGTGTTGATGCAGGTCGTCGGCTCGTCCGGCGGCTACAAGACGGTGGACACCGGCGAGGTCGTCCAGGCGATCGACAAGAACCAGGTCGACCAGGTCAAGCTGACCACTGGCGACGAACAGATCATCAAGGTCGATCTGAAGGACGGCCAGAAGGTCAAGGGCAGCGACAAGATCCAGGCGAGCTACATCGGCACCCAGGGTGCCGATCTGGCGCAGACGCTGCAGACGAAGTTCGAGGCCGGTGACATCGAGAAGGGTTACACCGTCTCGCCGTCGAAGCAGAGCCCGTTCGTCTCGGTGCTGCTCTCGCTGCTGCCCTTCGTCCTCATCGTCGTGGTCTTCCTGTTCCTGATGAATCAGATGCAGGGCGGCGGCTCCCGAGTCATGAACTTCGGGAAGTCCAAGGCCAAGCTGATCACCAAGGACACTCCGAAGACGACCTTCGCCGATGTGGCGGGGTCCGACGAAGCCGTCGAGGAACTCCACGAGATCAAGGAGTTCCTGCAGGAGCCGGCCAAGTTCCAGGCTGTCGGCGCCAAGATCCCGAAGGGTGTGCTGCTCTACGGCCCGCCCGGTACGGGCAAGACGCTGCTCGCTCGCGCTGTCGCGGGCGAGGCGGGCGTCCCGTTTTACTCGATCTCCGGTTCCGACTTCGTCGAGATGTTCGTCGGTGTCGGTGCCTCCCGAGTCCGTGACCTCTTCGAGCAGGCCAAGGCGAACGCTCCGGCGATCGTCTTCGTCGACGAGATCGACGCCGTCGGCCGGCACCGCGGTGCGGGTCTCGGCGGTGGCCACGACGAGCGCGAGCAGACGCTCAATCAGCTGCTCGTCGAGATGGACGGCTTCGACGTGAAGGGCGGCGTCATCCTGATCGCCGCCACCAACCGGCCGGACATCCTCGACCCGGCGCTGCTGCGTCCGGGCCGGTTCGACCGGCAGATCGCGGTCGACCGTCCCGACATGCAGGGCCGTCTCGAGATCCTCAAGGTCCACCAGAAGGGCAAGCCGGTCGCTCCGGACGTCGACCTGGGTGCTGTCGCCCGTCGTACGCCGGGCTTCACCGGTGCGGACCTGTCGAACGTGCTGAACGAAGCGGCGCTCCTCACGGCGCGCGGCAACAAGAAGCTCGTCGACAACGACTCGCTGGACGAGGCGATCGACCGTGTGGTCGCGGGCCCGCAGAAGCGGACCCGGATCATGTCGGACAAGGAGAAGAAGATCACCGCCTACCACGAGGGCGGACACGCCCTGGTCGCGGCGGCTTCACCGAACTCCGACCCGGTCCACAAGATCACCATCCTGTCCCGCGGCAGAGCCCTGGGTTACACGATGGTCCTGCCGGACGAGGACAGGTACTCGACCACGCGCAACGAAATGCTCGACCAGCTGGCATACATGCTGGGCGGGCGCGCGGCCGAGGAGCTCGTCTTCCACGACCCGACCACGGGCGCGGCGAACGATATCGAGAAGGCCACGGCCACGGCTCGCGCCATGGTCACGCAGTACGGCATGACCGAGCGTCTCGGCGCGATCAAGTTCGGTGGCGACAACTCCGAGCCCTTCCTGGGCCGTGAGATGGGTCACCAGCGCGACTACTCGGAAGAGGTCGCGGCCCTGGTCGACGAAGAGGTCAAGAAGCTCATCGAGACCGCCCACAACGAAGCGTGGGAGATCCTCGTCGAGAATCGCGACGTCCTCGACAACCTGGTGCTTCAGCTGCTGGAGAAGGAGACCCTCGGCAAGGAGCAGATCGCCGAGATCTTCGCCCCGATCGTGAGGCGCCCGGCCCGCCCGGCGTGGACGGGTTCCACCCGCCGCACGCCGTCCACGCGGCCGCCGGTGCTCTCGCCGAAGGAGCTGGCGCTGACCAATGGCGCCGTCGGTGCCATCGGCGCCGTCCCGACGGACTCCTCCTCCGTGGAGGCGGTCCCGGAGGAGCGCCCGGAGAGCTGACCCGCCCGGGGTACCAAGCCCGGAATGGATGCCGCGCCCACCAGGTTCTAGCCTGGGGGCGCGGCATTCGTATGACCGCAGGCCAGAGCAAGAGGAACGAGGCACAGATGACCGACCCGGTGACGCTGGACGGCGAGGGCACGATCGGCGAATTCGACGAGAAGCGTGCAGAGAACGCCGTACGCGAACTGCTCATCGCGGTCGGCGAGGACCCGGACCGGGAGGGCCTGCGGGAGACACCGACGCGCGTGGCACGGGCGTACCGGGAGATATTCGCGGGACTGTGGCAGCAGCCCGAGGACGTGCTGACGACGACGTTCGACATCGGTCACGACGAGATGGTCCTGGTGAAGGACATCGAGGTGATGAGCTCCTGCGAGCACCATCTGGTGCCCTTCGTCGGGGTCGCGCACGTTGGCTACATCCCGTCCGTCGACGGGAAGATCACCGGGCTGTCGAAGATCGCCCGCCTCGTCGACGTCTTCGCCCGCCGGCCGCAGGTGCAGGAGCGGCTGACGACACAGATCGCCGACTCGCTGATGGAGATCCTCGAGCCGCGAGGTGTGATCGTGGTCGTGGAGTGCGAGCACATGTGCATGACGATGCGCGGGGTCCGGAAGCCGGGCGCGAAGACGATCACGTCCGCGGTGCGGGGACAGCTGCGTCACCCGGCGACGCGCAACGAGGCGATGAGCCTGATCATGGCGCGCTGACAGTCCGCCCACGCTGGGCCGCTCCCGTGGCCCCGCCACGCGGGCCCCTTTCCCCGCTCGGGTGGAGGGGCGTGCAGGGTCGGCCCCGCAGGGGATCGGCGGCAGGTCCCGGGTGACCAAGGCAAGTGCCGCTACGCCGCCCAGCCCGAGGAGTCGAGCCCGAGGAGTCGAGCCCGGAGGGCTCCCGGGCCTGCCACCGGACGAGGCGCCGCGCCCCAAGAAATCTGGTGCGGCCCACCTGCCCGTCACGGGACAAGGTGCCGGCACCTGCTCCCCGCCCCGTGGGCGCGGCCGCCGGCAGGCCCTACGCCGGGGCCGGGCCCTCGTCGTCGTCCTCGGGGAGTTTGCAGACCCGCTCCAGGAAGAACGCCGCCGCGATCACCGCGATGCCGGCGACCACCGAGAAGCCCGCGTAGACCGCCTGGTCACGGCGCGCCGGGATGTCCAGGGAGCTCAGCAGGAACACTCCCGTCCCGCCGTACATCCCGCTCACCAGCGCCGCCACCAGCGCGCTCGCCTGGCCGAACACCACCGCTCGGGCCGCCATCAGCGGCTCGACGCCCTTGGCGCCGGGGCGGCGCTCGCGCTGGGCGCGGAGGCGGGCCCGCAGGGAGAGGGCGGTGGCGGTCAGGACGACCGCGATCACCGCCAGCACGATGGGTGCGGCCAGCGGGACGCTCGGCAGGGTGCCGAACGACTCCCACAGGCGGGCAGCGCCCCAGGACAGCACTCCGGCCGCGGCGAAGAGACCGGCCAGTACACCGAGCCGTAGTTGCTTCACCGAGTAAGCCGCCCTTCCGTCCTGCTGCATCACACCTGTTGCATCACACCGTGCACCGCTCCGCAGAGCCTAACGACTACTCGGGCAGACGGAGTTCCAGGTCGGCGCGGGGAAGCACACCGTCCTGGCCGATGCCGTCCAGAAGCTCGGCGACCGGCCCGCGGCCGGGCAGCTGGGCCTGCGGCTCCACGTCGTGCCACGGCACGAGGACGAAGGCGCGCTGATGCGCCCGCGGGTGCGGCAGGGTGAGCACCGGGTCGTTGGAGACCACGTCCGCGTACGCCACGATGTCGACGTCGATCGTCCGCGGCCCCCAGCGCTCCTCCCGTACCCGGTCGAAGGCCTCCTCGATGGCCTGGCCGCGTTCCAGCAGCGAGGACGGCGGGAGGGTGGTCTTCACGAGGACCACGGCGTTGAAGTACGAGGGCTGCGAGCCGGGGTCCACACCCCACGGCTCCGTCTCGTACACCGGGGACACGGCCTTGACCCGTAGGCCCGGCGTGTCCTCCAGGGCGTCGATCGCGCCCTGGAGCGTCTCCAGCCGGTTCCCCAGGTTGGACCCGATGGAGATCACGGCCCGTTTGGGGTTGGACAGGGTGACGTCCGCCGCGTCCACCTGCTCCACGACGGAGGCGGGCACCGGCTGCACGGTCGGGTCGCTCTGCGTCCCGTGCGGGAAGAACGCGGTCATACTCGGCTCCGGGTGATCGTGATGGTCACGTCGTCGAACGGCACGGTGATCGGGGCGTCCGGCTTGTGCACGACCACCTCGACCTCCTCGACACCGTCGTGCTTGAGGCACTGCTGGGCGATGCGCTCCGCCAGCGTCTCGATCAGGTCGACCGGCTCTCCCTCGACGACCGCGACGACCTCCTCCGCCACCACGCCGTAGTGCACGGTCTTCGCCAGGTCGTCGGCCTCCGCCGCGGGCCGGGTGTCGAGGCCGAGCATCAGGTCCACGATGAAGGTCTGGCCCTCCTCGCGCTCCCGGGGGAAGACGCCATGGTGCCCGCGGGCCTTGAGGCCGCGCAGCGCGACACGATCCACGCGAATCACTCCTGCTTCCTGTACTTGGCGGGATGCGGGCACCGGCGCCGCGTGCGGGCGGGCCGGGTGCCCCTGCGAATCTACCTGCGAGCACCGGCCCCACTCGCCCATGGGGCCGCGCGGAGCTGCGGAGGCCGGACCGCCCGCTCCTGGCCGGAGCGTCCGGTTCCCCGCTTCCAACGGTGCGCCTACCCAGTTACGAGGGGGACTCCTCGTCCTCCGCGTCGTCGCTTTCCGTCAGGACGGGTGATCCATGATGTGACCAGATCCTCCATCCCTCGTCTGTGCGACGGAACACATTCGTGGCGACCACGAGCTGCCCGACGAGAGGACCGAGCTCGCCGCCGTCCTCGGCCGGGCCGCCGCTGAGGATGTTCTCCGTGCACGTCACGAGGGCGGTGTCGCCCGCCAGGTTGACCTTGACGTCGGTCAGGAAGAACTGGATGTACTCGGTGTTCGCCATGATCAGGGCGTACGAGCGCAGCACCTCGCCGCGGCCCGAAAGGACCGGCCAGCCCGGGTGGATGCACGAGATCTCGTCGTCCAGCCAGAGGCCGGAGAGCTTCTCGAAGTCGCCGCGCTCCATGGTCTCGTAGAACGTCGTGTTGGCCTCTTCGACCAGCTCGATGTCGGTACGGCTCACCGGGCGGCCCCGACGGCGCGCGCGACGCGGACGGCGTCGGCCGTCGCCCGCACCTCGTGGACGCGCACGGCCCAGGCGCCCTCGTAGGCGGCGATCGCGGAGATCGCGGCGGTGGCGGCGTCCCGTTCCCGCGCGGGTGGCGGGGCGTCGCCGTCCTGGGCGAGGACCCGGCCGAGGAACCGTTTGCGGGACGCGGCGACGAGCAGCGGACGGCCGAGGGCCCGCAGTTCGCCGAGGTGGGCGACGAGGGCGAGGTCGTGCTCGGCCTGCTTGGCGAAGCCGAGGCCGGGGTCGATGACGATCTGCTCGGGGGCGACGCCGCCGGCGACGACGGTGTCCATGCGCTCCCGGAGCTCCGTGACGACCTCGGCGACCACGTCGGCGTAGACGGCGCGGCTGTTCATGTCCTCGCTGAAGCCGCGCCAGTGCATCACCACGAAGGGGACACCGGCGGCGGCGACGGCCGGGACCATCGCGGGGTCGGCGAGACCGCCGCTGACGTCGTTGACGAGTACGGCTCCGGCGGCGACGGCCCGCTCGGCGACGGTGGCGCGCATGGTGTCGACGGAGACGGTGACCCCTTCGGCGGCGAGACCCCGGACGACGGGGATGACGCGGCGCAGCTCCTCGTCCTCGTCGACCCTGCTGGCGCCGGGCCGGGTGGACTCACCGCCGACGTCGACGAGGTCGGCGCCCGCGGTGACGAGGTCGAGGCCGCGTTTGACGGCGGCGGTCGTGTCGAACCAGCGGCCGCCGTCGGAGAAGGAGTCGGGCGTCACGTTCACGACCCCCATGACGGCACAGCGATCCCACTCCGGCAGCCCGCGCAACGTACTCATACGCCCAGCCTAGGGCCGCGGGCCGACGGCTCGCCCCGCGCGGCCGTGCCGCGGGGCACCGGCCGGGGCCCGCCGCGGGCCCCTCATGCCGCGCGGATCTCCCGTTCCTGCGTCATCGGTGCGATGTGCGCGCACGGGCGGGCCGGGCGCGGGGCCCTGCGCCGGGGGAAGAGGCGGGGGAGCGCCAGGGTGACGAAGCCCTCCGCCTGCATCGCGGCGAAGCCGATCCTGGGCAGGTCGCGGGTGTTGCGGAAGACCACGAAGCGCGGTTCCCAGCGCGGCCGGAACTTGGCGTTGAACTTGTACAGCGACTCGATCTGGAACCAGCGGGAGAGGAACACCAGCAGTCCGCGCCACAGCCGCAGCACCGGGCCGGCGCCGATCTTCTCGCCGCGGGCGAGTGCCGAGCGGAACATCGCGAAGTTCAGCGAGACGCGTTCGATCATGAGTGCGGGGGAGGCCTGGAGCGCCGCGACGATGAGCAGTTCGTTCATGCCCGGGTCGGCGGAGCGGTCGCGCCGCATCAGTTCCAGTGACATGCCGTCGGTGCCCCACGGGACGAAGTGGATGATCGCCTTGAGGTCGCCGTAGGCCCCCGGCTCGTCGTCCGTCTTGTGCGCCGTGGCTATCACCGCGTCGCCGTCGTCCGGGTCGCCGATGCGGCCCAGAGCCATCGAGAAGCCCCGCTCGGTGTCGGTGCCCCGCCAGGCCTCCGCGGCCCGGCGGATCTGCTCCAGCTCCTCGGCGGAGATGTCACGGGCGCGCCGGACGCGGGTCGTGTAGCCATTGCGCTCGATGCGCTTCACCATCTGGCGTACGTTGCGCATCGCGCGCCCGGTGAGCGAGAAATCCGCGACGTCCACCACCGCCTCGTCGCCCAGCTCCAGGGCGTCCAGGCCCGTCTCACGGGTCCAGACCTCGCCGCCGGTCTCCGAGCAGCCCATCACGGCCGGGGTCCAGGAGTGCGCCTTGGCCTCGTCCATGAAGCGCTCGATGGCGCCCGGCCAGGCCTCGACGTCGCCGATCGGGTCGCCGCTGGCGAGCATCACGCCGGACACCACCCGGTAGCAGACCGCGGCCTTGCCGCTGGGCGAGAAGACGACGCCCTTGTCCCGCCGGAGCGCGAAGTGGCCGAGCGAGTCGCGGCCGCCGTGCCGGGTGAGCAGGTCGCGCAGCCGGCGCTCGTCGTCCTCGGTGAGCCGGGCCGCCGGGTGCTCGGGCCGGAAGGCGAGGTAGATCGTGGTCACGGCGGTCAGCAGGCCGAGGGCGCCGAGCGAGTAGCCGACGGTCCAGGACACGCTGCCGGAGTAGTCGACGGGGCCCTCGAAGCCGAAGAGTCCGTAGAGCACGTGCTCCAGACGGTCCACCAGGCCAGGGCTGCCGACGGTCCTGCCGGGGTGCGCGCTGACGATGACCAGACCGAGGCCGAGCGAGCCGGCGCCCATCAGGACGAAGTTGGCGAGCGCCTTCCAGCGGCTGCGCGGATCGGGCAGCGCGGCGAACTCGCTTCGGTGGCGCAGCAGCAGGGTCAGCAGCAGCAGGGAGACCAGTGCGCCGATGACCGAGTGCCGGTAGACGAACTGGCTGACCGCCCCCACGGGCAGCAGGATCACCGCGGCCCGCCAGGCCCGGCGCTTGTGCCGCTTGAGCCCGTGGGCGAGCAGCAGCAGCAGGACGCCGGCGCTCAGCGAGAGCGCGGCGGCGAACGGGCCGGTGGCTCCGGGGAGCACTTCGGCCAGCGTGTGCATGCGGCTGTGCCGGAACCGGGGGAACACCCCGGCGGCAATGTCGATCAGGCCGACGAGTGTGCAGGCCGTACCGACCAGCGAAGGGACCGCCTCCGGCCGGGGGCCGCGCAGGAGGCGGCGTACCCGATTCGGAACCAATCCTGATTTGTCCCCATCTACCGTTGCAGACATCGCTTCCCGTGACTCCGCGAGAGATCCTGTGTCCGAGGGCCGCAGGTCGGTGGGCTCCGGACGATTTGCGCTCTCTAGGACGGGACTTCCAGGGGGCGGGTTCACTCACTCACAGGAAATTCTCAAGGAAGAAAGCTCACGCGACTCATGGGTCTGACCAGTAACAAAGTTCTGGCCTTGGCCGTCCTCGTGGCCGTTCTGCTGTTCGCCGCCACCATCTGGCTGTGGCCGCGGCTGGCCGGCCGCAACTGGCGTGCCGTCACGGGAAGGGTCGGCATGCTGCTGGTGACCCAGCTCGCTCTCTTCGCGGCGGTGGGGCTCGCCGCGAACAACTCCTTCCTCTTCTACGGCTCGTGGTCCGACCTCTTCGGCCGGGAGCAGGACATGGGCGTGGTGGTCGACCACTCGGCCGGCGCGAAGCGCATCAAGGTGGTCGAGCGGAAGCGGCTGGACGTGCCGGGCGGCGCGCGGCCGGCGGTCGGCGGCCAGATCCAGAAGATCGTCGTCTCGGGCGAGAAGTCGAAGATCGACAGCCCGGCGTACGTCTATCTGCCACCGGAGTACTTCCAGCCCGAATTCCGCAAGAAGACCTTTCCCGCGACGATTGTGCTGACCGGATATCCGGGTACCGCGGAGAACCTGCTCAAAGGGCTGAAGTATCCGCAGACCGCCTGGCAGGAGGCGAAGAGCGGCCGGATGCAGCCGACGGTTCTCGTCATGATGCGGCCGACCGTCGCCCCGCCGCGGGACACCGAGTGCGTGGACGTTCCCGGTGGTCCGCAGACGGAGACGTTCTTCGCGAAGGACCTCCCGAAGGCGGTCTCCGAGACGTACCGGGTCGGGGCCAAGCCCAGGAACTGGGGCCTCATCGGGAATTCGACCGGCGGTTACTGCGCCTTGAAGATCGCGCTGCACCACCCGGGGCAGTTCTCCGTGGGCGCCGGTCTCTCGGCGTACTACAAGGCCGCAGACGACCCGACCACCGGCGACCTCTTCCACGGCGACAAGAAGGCGAAGAACCGCGCCAATCTGCTGTGGAGCCTGGACCACCTGCCGCAGGGCGCATCGTCGTTCCTGGTGACGACGTCGAAGTCGGGCGAGGGCAATCTCAAGCCGACCGGGCACTTCATCAAGAAGGTGAAGGCGCCCGCGCGGGTCTCGTCGATCACCCTCGACAGCGGCGGGCACAACTTCAACACGTGGCGGCGCGAGATTTCGCCCGCGCTGGTGTGGATGTCGGGGCGGCTGAAGGCTTCGTGAGGCCGGGCGGCTGAAGGCTTCACGA
The DNA here is from genome assembly GCF_050952975.1 of Streptomyces sp. CA-251247. NCBI lineage: Bacteria > Bacillati > Actinomycetota > Actinomycetes > Kitasatosporales > Streptomycetaceae > Streptomyces > Streptomyces sp. CA-251247. Next base: position 4,545,468 of record NZ_CP191861.1, read on the forward strand.
GGCCGGGATCGCGCGTCGACGGTGCTTTGCGGCTCGGGGTGCGCGCCGCGGTGGACCTGTGCGGGTCGCCGCGACGCGCGTCCCGGCTCAGCTCTTGGCGGCTTCCGTGATCGTCGCGATCGACTCCAGGTCGACCTCCGTACGGGGAATGGCCTGCGCGTCCGCGTCGATCGAGCGGCGCAGCGCCTCGTGCAGCCGGGCCGGGGTCAGCACCCCGAGGAAGCGGCCCGTCTCCTCCTTGTCGATCACCGCGATCCAGCCCGCGTCGTGCTGGAGCATGGTGGAGAACGCCTGCTTGAGGGAGGCGCCGACCGGCAGCCATGCCTCCATCCGGCGCGCGTGCTCGCGGACGGAGCCCTTCCTGAGCGCCCCCTCGGCGGAGAGCCAGCCGTGCAGGTTGTCGTCGCCGTCCAGGACGACGGCCCAGCGTGAACCGAGCTCCCGGGGCAGGGTGTCGTCGAGGTGGACGACGGGGGGCTGCTCCAGGTCACCCTCCTCGATGGGGGTGACCGAGAGGCGCTTGAGGCCGCGGTCGGCGCCCACGAAGTCGGCGACATAGGGCGTCGCGGGGGTGCCGAGCACCGCGGCCGGCGCGTCGAACTGCTCGATCCGGCCCTGCCCGTAGACGGCGATACGGTCGCCGAGGCGGACGGCCTCCTCGATGTCGTGCGTGACGAACAGCACGGTCTTGCGCACCTGGGACTGGAGTCTCAGGAACTCGTTCTGGAGATGTTCACGGACCACCGGGTCGACCGCGCCGAACGGTTCGTCCATCAGCAGCACGGGCGGATCGGCCGCCAGGGCACGTGCGACGCCGACGCGCTGGCGCTGGCCGCCGGAGAGCTGCTCCGGGTAGCGCCCGCCGTACGTCGTGGGGTCCAGGCCCACCAGATCGAGGAGCTCGGCGGCGCGGGCCCTGGCCTTGGAGCGCTGCCAGCCGAGGAGATGAGGGACGGTCGCGGTGTTCTCCAGGACCGTTTTGTGCGGGAAGAGACCGACCTGCTGGATGACATAGCCGATACGGCGGCGGAGTTGGACGGGATCGATGGTCGATATGTCCTCCCCGTCCAGGAATATCCGGCCACTGCTGGGCTCGATGAGGCGGTTGACCATCTTCATCGTGGTGGTCTTGCCGCAGCCGGACGGTCCGACGAGCGTGACCAGTTCACCCTCGGCCACCTCGAACGACAGGTCGTCGACGGCTGTCGTCCCGTCCGGGTATCGCTTGGCTACGTGCTCGAAACGGATCATGGTTCCCCATTGTGACGGGTGTTGTGTGAAAGCCATGTTGCTGCAATGTGGCGGCCCTCGGCGATTGTCAGTGGTCAGGGATATGGTCGCCAGACATACGTTCGGCAGAGGTGGGGAGGTGGGGGTGCATGAGCATGCAGCAGGCCGCGCAGGGCTGTCTGGAGGCCAATGACTGGATCTGCGGGGAATACCTCCGCACCCGCAGCCAGGAGTTGACCGACGCGACGGTCGAGCACGTCTGGATCACCGTGGCATCGGTCCTGATCGGTCTCGCCGTCGCCTTTCCGCTGGCGCTGCTCGCCCGCGCGAAACCGGCGTTCGCCGGTCCGGTGCTCGGTTTGACGACCCTGCTCTACACCATTCCGTCGCTGGCGATGTTCTCGCTGCTGCTGCCGGTCTTCGGGCTGTCGGCCGCGCTGGTCGTCACCGGTCTCGTGCTCTATTCCTTGACCATTCTCGTGCGGAACATCATGGCCGGTCTGGAAGCCGTGCCGGCCGAGGCTCGGGAGGCCGCCCGCGGCATGGGATACGGACCGGGCCGGCTGCTGTGGGAGGTCGAACTGCCTCTCGCGCTCCCCGCGTTGATGGCCGGCCTGCGCATCGCCACGGTCTCGACCATCGCCCTGACGACCGTCGGCGCACTGGTCGGCAAGGGCGGCCTGGGCAATCTCATAGACGACGGCGTGCAGACCGTCTTCAAGGCTCAGGTGCTCACCGCCTCCGTGCTCTGCGTGCTCCTCGCGGCCGTCGCCGATCTGCTGCTGCTCGGCGTCCAGCGGCTGCTGACGCCCTGGACCCGCATACCCACGGCGCAGCCGGGCGCCGGGCGCCCGGGCCCGAAGTCGCCCGGCTCGGCGCCCGCGGGCACTGCCGGTCCCGGCCCGGCGCATCCGGTCACGGCCCGGCAGGGCACGGCGAAGGAGGCCGTCTGATGGGGGTCATGGCCGACGCGTGGACCTGGCTCACCACCGGAGCCAACTGGTCCGGCGAGAGCGGCGCCTGGCACCGGCTGGGCGAGCATGTGTACGTCAGCGGGGTGGCCCTCGCTCTCGCCTGCGCGATAGCCCTGCCCATCGCGCTGTGGCTCGGGCACTTGGGCAAGGGCGGCGCGCTCGCGGTCAACATCTCCAACGCGGGCCGCGCCATCCCCGTCTTCGCGGTCCTCGCCCTCTTCATGCTCACACCGCTGCGCAGCGCCGGTTACGCACCGACGATCATCGCCCTGGTGCTGTTCGCCGTGCCGCCGCTGCTCACCAACGCCTACGTGGGTATGCGAGAGGTGGACCGCGCGGTCGTGGAGGCCGCGCGGGGCATGGGGATGTCCGGCGGCCAGCTGTTCTTCCGCGTCGAACTGCCCCTCGCCTACCCGCTGCTCATGACCGGGCTGCGGTCCGCCGCGGTGCAGGTCGTCGCCACGGCCACCATCGCCTCGATGGTCGGCCAGGGCGGCCTCGGCCGCATCATCACCGCGGGATTCAACACCTACAACACCCCGCAAGTGGTGGCCGGCGCACTGCTCGCCGCGCTGCTGGCCCTGCTGGTGGAAGGGGCTCTGGTGGTGGCCGACCGGCTGATCGATCCCCTCCGCAAGTCCGTGTCGACCGTGTCGCCCCTGTGACTGCGGTGCCTTCCTCACTGTGCATTCTGTGAACCCTGGACGGAGAACCTGATGAGCAAGACCTCGCGCATCGCGGGAGCAGTACTGGCGGTTGCGGCGCTGACGGGTTCCCTCGTCGCGTGCGGCGGAGACAGCCTGGAGAAGTCGGACGATTCCGGCTCGAAACCGGCCGGTTCGGGCGGGAAGGGCACGCTCGTCGTCGGCGCCGCCGCCTTCACCGAGTCCAAGGTCCTCGCCGAGCTCTATGCGCAGATCCTGGCGGACGCCGGATACAAGACCTCGGTCACCACGGTGAAGAACCGTGAGCTGTATCAGCCCTCGCTGGAGAAGGGCGAAATAGACGTCGTACCCGAATACGCGGCGACGATCGCCGAATTCCTCAACGCGAAGGTGAACGGGCCGAAGGCACCCGACGAGAAGCCCGTCGCCTCCAGCGATGTCACGGCCACCGTCGCCGCGCTCACCAAGCTCGCCGAGCCGCGCGGTCTGAAGGTGCTCCCCGCCGGCGGGGCGGTCGACCAGAACGCCTTCGCGGTCAGCAAGGAATTCGCGGAGAAGAACAAGCTCAAGACCCTTTCCGATCTCGGGAAGTCGAAGCTGAAGGTGAAGATCGCGGCGGGCGACGAGTGCGAGGTCCGCCCGTTCTGCGCGCCCGGTCTGAAGAAGACGTACGGCATCGATGTCACCGGTATCGACCCCAAGGGCGTCGGCACCCCGCAGGCCAAGCAGGCGGTCAAGGACGGCACCGACCAGCTGGTGCTGACCACGACGACCGACGCCGTACTGGACGGCCTGGTCTTCCTCGAGGACGACAAGAAGCTCCAGAACGCCGACAACGTCCTGCCCGTGGTCAATGCCAAGGACGCCGGCGCACCGGAGGTGGCGGCCGCTCTCGACAAGCTCACCAAGGCGCTGACCACCGAGGATCTCGCGGAGTTGAACCGCAAGGTGGACGCCGAGCGGGCCAAGCCGCAGGACGCCGCGAAGGATTACCTGGAGTCCAAGGGACTCCTCACGAAGTAGGCCGTGGGCGGCCCGGCGTTCTCGAACGAGAGATTTGCCGGGCCGACACCCCATTCGGCGTCTACGCACGGTAAATTTCAGGCCATGCCACGTGGACGCCACCGCCATTCCCCGCCCCTTCACAGGCTGCTGCCGCCGTCGGCCGTCGCCGGAGCGTCGGTGCTGTGTGCCGCCGGCGCGTGGTTTCTGACGGAGCCCGTCGTGCTCCGCACCCTGGTCACGGCGGCGACGGCCGCCGCGATCACCGGTGCGGTGCTGATGCGCAGTTGGGACCGCGCGGCCGGCCGACAGGTCGCCGACCTCACCCGCGGCCGTGCCAGCGATGCCTGGAGCACCGAGGAGCAGATAGCCGAACTCGAGGCGGACCTCGAGGAATCACGCGATCTGCGCACCAAGCTGGACGCGCGGCTGCGCGCCAAACGCGTCGAGCTCGCCGCCCTGCGCGGGGAGCACGCTGCCCTGCTGCGCCGCTACGCCACCGCCGAGACCGAGCGGGCCGGCGTCCTGGAGGACCGTCGCCAGCTCGCGATCGAGGCGTCCGCGCCCAAGGCGCTGATGCCGGCCGGCTCCACGCCCACCCCCTCGACCTATCTGCGCGCCTCCATGGCGCTGGACAACCTCTCCCGCAACGCCGCCGCCCAGGAGGCGAAGCGCACCGTCGAAGACGCCCGCAAGCGGGATCTCGCGGAACGGGCCCGTGAGGCGGACGAGCCGCAGGGGAAGCACGCGGCGGCCGCCGGCGGGGAGCAGCACTCCCGTCCGACGTCCGCCCTCCCCGCCAGGCGTCCCGTTCCGGTGGCGGCGGCGATCGTGCCGTACGGCCCGAGGCGCCGTCCCGGCAAGCGCCGCCCCGAGGGAGGCTTCGACTTCTTCGGGAACGCCATCGCGGCCACGCCGGCCGACGGGACCGACGGCGAGAACACGCAGAAGGCGATCGAGGCCGCGCAGCAGGAAGACCTCGCCGACGTGGTGGGCGAGGAGGCCCTCGCCGCGCAGCGCACGGACGGCTCCCGCGCGGTCGGCAAGGTCATCGACCTGACCGAGCACGACGAGACGGAACAGGTGGACATCACGAAGCTCCGGAAGGCCGTCAGTTCCTGACGACGCGGTCCTGAGCCTCACGGGCGGCCGGCGGTTTCCGCCGGCCGTCCGTCTCATTTGTCGATGTCGCCGACGACGAAGAACAGCGAGCCGAGGATCGCGACCATGTCCGCGACCAGCGTGCCCGGCAGCAGTTCGGTGAGCGCCTGGATGTTGTTGTACGACGCCGAGCGGAGCTTGAGGCGGTAGGGCGTCTTCTCGCCCTTGGAGACGAGGTAGTAGCCGTTGATGCCCAGCGGGTTCTCGGTCCAGGCGTAGGTGTGGCCCTCGGGCGCCTTCAGCACCTTGGGCAGCCGCTGGTTGATCGGCCCTGGCGGGAGCGTGTCGATGCGGTCCAGGCAGGCGTCCGCCAGGGCCAGTGCGTTGTGCGTCTGCTCCAGCAGCACCTCGAAGCGGGCCAGGCAGTCGCCCTCGCCACGGGTGACCACCTTCAGGGTGTCCTGCAACTCCCCGTACGCCAGATAGGGCTCGTCGCGGCGGAGGTCGAAGTCGACGCCGGACGCGCGGGCGATCGGACCGCTCACGCCGTACGCGTGGACCGCTTCGGGCGAGAGGACGCCCACCTTGCGGGTACGGCCGCGGAAGATCTCGTTGCCGAGCACCAGGTTGTCGTAGATGTCCATCCGCGAGCGGACATCGGCGACGGCGTGCCGGGCGCGGCCGAGCCAGCCCGCCGGGAGGTCCTCCTTGAGGCCGCCCACGCGGTTGAACATGTAGTGCATCCGGCCGCCGGAGACCTCCTCCATCACGGTCTGGAGCTCCTCGCGCTCACGGAACGCGTGGAAGACCGGGGTGATGCCGCCGAGTTCGAGCGGATACGAGCCGAGGAACATCAGATGGTTGAGGACCCGGTTCAGTTCGGCGAGGAGCGTACGGGTCCACACGGCGCGCTCGGGGACCTCCATGCCGAGCATGCGCTCCACGGCCATGACGACGCCGAGCTCGTTGGAGAAGGCGGAGAGCCAGTCGTGGCGGTTGGCGAGCATCACGATCTGGCGGTAGTCGCGGGCCTCGAAGAGCTTCTCGGCGCCGCGGTGCATATAGCCGATGACCGGTTCGGCCTGCTGGATGCGCTCGCCGTCGAGAACGAGGCGGAGGCGGAGGACGCCATGCGTGGAGGGGTGCTGCGGGCCGATGTTGAGCACCATGTCGGTGCTTTCCGCCGCGCCGCCGATGCCGACCGTCGTCTCCGTCATGGCGCCAGTATCCCCGACGGGGTGCGGGACCTCACGGGTCCCCGGGCCCCGGCCGGGATCCGCTCCGCCGACGGCCCGCCCGCCCCGGACCCGCGCCCCGGACCCGCGCCTCAGTCCCCGGGCCGGATCCCCTCCGCCCCCGAGCCGGATCCCGCATGCCCGGCCGCCCGGCGCTTCGGTACCCGTCGGCCTCGGACCGTGCCTCAGTCCCGGCGGCCCCGGGCTGGATCCCCTCCGCCGACGGGCCGGATCCCGCCCGCACGCCCGGCCGCGCCCGGCGCTTCGGTAGCCGTCGGCCTCGGACCGTGCCTCAGTCCCCGGCCGCCCCGGACCCGCGCCCCGGACCCGCGCCTCAGTCCCCACCGGCCCCGGCCGCCCACGGCACGCGCTGGAGCAGCCAGCCGAAGTCACCCAGGCCGCCGTAGGCCGTCAGTTCCGCCGCCTCGCCCGCCTGCGACAGCGCACGCACGTACGCCGCCGGGTCCGTCGAGGCGAGGGACAGCGGCGGGCGGGTGCCCGAGACGCCGAGCGTGCGCAGCGCCTCGCGTTGCGTGGTCAGTTCCGCGCCCGGCAGGGCGCACGCGTCCAGCGCCACATGGGCCGTGAGGTCGCAGCTGCCATCGGGGACCGGGCGTACCTCCCTGCCCTCCCGGAAGCCCGTCAGGGTGCCGAACGGCGGCCGTGACCCGGCGGTGTGGGCGTAGTCCACCGCGACCGCGAGCCCCGCCCGCAGTGTGCCGACCGCCCGCGCCCACTCCTCGTCGCGCGGCCGGCCGATCTCCGCCCGGCTGCCGGGCTCCTTCAACGGCCACCAGCGGTCCAGCCATGCGGCGTCCGCGCCGGTGACCGGCGGGCCGAGCCGCTCGCTGCCGTCCGGTCCCACGAGGACCAGCCGCGGCACGCCCTCCTCGTCCGCCTCGGCGATGTCGACGGGCACGTTGTCGAGCCACTCGTTGGCGAACAGGAGGCCCCGGACACCGGCCGGGGGCTCGGCCACCCACGCGATGCGGTCGTCGAGGCCCTCGGGTCGTGGCGCCTTCTCCACGGCGTACGCCCGTACCGGGAAGTCCGCCGGAAGCGCCGCGAGCACACCGGTGACCAGCTCGCCGCGGCCCGCGCCCATGTCGACGAACGCCGGCTCCCCGGATGTCCCCGGTTCGTCCGCCGTGCGCCGCAGCAGTGCCGCGACGGCCGAGGCGAAGAGCGGGGAAGCGTGCACGGAGGTACGGAAATGTCCCACCGGTCCCTCGGGCCGCAGATAGAAGCCGCCCGGCCCGTAGAGCGCGCTCCGCGCGGCTTCCCGCCAGCCCGGCCACTGACACGTCTCATCCGTCACGGGCCCAAGTCTCCACCTTGCGGAGTACGCCTCCGCCCACCGGATCGCTCTGCCGGTTGACCCCCGCACCTATGTACGTTCCCTACTCTGGGTTACGTGCAGCGCCTCTATGACTTCATCCGCAGACACCCGACGGGCGTCGACACCTTCTGGGCTGTCGTGCTCTTCGGGATCTCCCTCCTGTGGGCGGCCACGGTTCCGGTCGGGGTCGGCGACAAGTGGACGGCGGCACTGGTCGTGCTGCTGCTCAGCCTGGTGGTGGCGCTGCGCCGTCGTATGCCGGAGAAGATGCTGGTCCTCACCGCCGCGCTGGGTGTCGCCCAGCTCGCGCTGGACATCCAGGTCAACCCGGCCGACTTCGCGATGCTGGTGATCATCTACACCGTCGCCGCGCACGACCGGTCGCCCTGGGCGTCCCGGCTGGCCCTCGTCGGCGGGCTCTCCGCGGCCACCCTGGCGCAGCTGCGCTGGCCGATGGAGGAGACCGGCACTTGGGGCAAGGTGTTCTTCACCGTCGTCCTGAGCGTGCCGTTCGCGCTGGCCTGGGTGCTCGGCGACTCGATACGCACCCGTCGCGCGTACTTCGACCAGCTCGAGGAGCGTGCGACGCGGCTGGAGAAGGAACGCGAGGCGCAGTCGAAGGTCGCGGTCGCGGCGGAACGCGCCCGGATCGCCCGTGAACTGCACGACGTCGTCGCGCACAACGTCTCGGTGATGGTCGTCCAGGCCGACGGCGCGGCCTATGTGCTGGATGCCGCGCCCGACCAGGCCAAACAGGCGCTGGAGACGATCTCGACCACCGGCCGTCAGGCGCTCGCGGAGATGCGCCGGCTGCTGGGAGTCCTGCGGACCGGGGACGCCCCGGAGAGCGGTGAGTACGTCCCGCAGCCCGATGTGCAGCAGATCGAGGACCTCGTGGAGCAGGTGCGCCACTCGGGCCTGACGGTGGACTTCAAGATCGAAGGAACGGCCCGGCAGCTGCCGAGCGGCGTCGAGCTCACCGCGTACCGCATCGTGCAGGAGGCGCTGACCAATACGCGCAAGCACGGTGGCCCGGAGGCCGGAGCCAGTGTGCGGCTGGTCTACTTCGACGACGGTCTCGGACTGCTGGTCGAGGACGACGGCCGGGGCTCGGCGCACGAGTTGTACGAGGACGGTGGCGCCGACGGGCGCGGCCACGGGCTCATCGGCATGCGGGAGCGCGTCGGTATGGTCGGCGGCACGCTGGACGCCGGCCCGCGGCCCGGCGGCGGCTTCCGGATCAGCGCCCTGCTCCCTCTCAAGCCCGCCCACTAGCTCCGCGACCCGACCTGAGCCGAACGCCCCGACCGCCCGACCCGCACCGGCCCGCTCCAGACCCACAGCCCCGAGAGACCGAGGACCCCGCTGCCATGTCCATCCGTGTGATGCTCGTCGACGATCAGGTGCTGCTGCGCACGGGATTCCGCATGGTGCTCGCCGCCCAGCCCGACATGGAGGTCGTCGCGGAGGCGGGCGACGGGGCCGAGGCGATCGAGAACCTGCGGGCCACCGCCGTGGACGTGGTGCTGATGGACGTCCGTATGCCGAGGCTCGACGGTGTCGAGGCGACGCGGCGGATCTGTGCCGCGCCCAACCCCCCGAAGGTGCTGATCCTGACCACCTTCGACCTGGACGAGTACGCGTTCTCCGGGCTGAAGGCGGGCGCGAGCGGCTTCATGCTGAAGGACGTGCCGCCCGCCGAACTGCTCGGCGCGATCCGCTCGGTCCACAGCGGTGACGCGGTCGTCGCACCCTCGACGACCCGCCGGCTCCTGGACCGCTTCTCCCCGATGCTGCCGAGCAGCGGCAGCGAGCCGCAGCACAAGGAGCTGGAGCGGCTCACGGAGCGGGAGCGCGAAGTGATGCTGCTGGTCGCCCAGGGCCTGTCGAACGGTGAGATCGCGGCCCGGCTGGTGCTGTCGGAGGCCACGGTGAAGACCCATGTGGGCCGCATCCTGACGAAGCTGAACCTCCGCGACCGGGTGCAGGTGGTCGTGCTGGCCTACGAGACGGGCCTGGTGCGCGCGGGCGGCGGAGCAGCTTCCTGACGCGATGCCGCTGTGGATCAACGGCCCGTTCGGCGGCGGCAGGACGCCGCTGCCGCACGGCCCGGACCGTGTCAGCGCAGCACCGTCTCCAGGAAGTCGCTGCCCAGCCGGGCCACCGCGGCGACGTCCAGCTGGTGCAGGACGTACCGGCCGCGCCGGCGCGTGGAGACGAGCCCGGCCTTCTTCAGCACCGACAGATGCCGTGAGACCTCCGGCGCGGTGATGTCGTACGCGTCCGCCAGCTCGCTCGTCGTGTACGCGGCACGCGCCAGGTTGCGGCACAGCCGCATCCGCATGGGGTGGGCCAGCGCCTCCATCCGCAGCTTCAGCAGCTCGACGGGTGCGGGGCCGGGCAGTCCGGGCGAGCCGACCGGGTAGTGGATCACCGGCCGCCAGCCCGGCGCGTGCAGCACCATCAGATGCGGCCAGCCGAAGCTCGACGGCACGAACGAGAGTCCGGCGCCCACCGAGGGGTCGACGGCCGTCGTCCGTCCCTCGGCCAGTTTGTCGGCGCTGATACGGGTCCGGTCCTCGTCCACCGTGAGCGCCGGGGAGACGTCGTACAGCGCCTCGGCGAGGCCCTTGTGGCGCAGCAGCTCGGTCTTGTGCCGGGCGTCGGCCGCCAGCTGCGGTGCGACGCGGCGCCAGGTGTCGGCGAAGAAGGCCTGGTCGCAGTCCTCGAAGAGCCTGCGCACCCAGGCGCGTACGGACGCCGGGTCGTCCAGCAGCCGCCGCGTGAAGTCGAGCTGCTTGGGTCCGCGGGTGGCGGCGAGTTCGAGCGCCCGCTCCCGCCGGGCGGGGTCGGTCAGGGCGGACGGGCCGGCGATTCCGTACGTACTGGCGCAGGTGAACTCCAGCGCCGCCGACACGAACCGCTCGTCGTCGAGACGGTCGAGCAGGTCGAGCTCCTCGGCGATCGTCGCGCCCGTGCGGCCGGCGGCGCCGCCGAGGGTCGCGGGCAGCCCCGCGAACGGCATGAAGACGTCGGAGAAGGTGGACCGCCACAGGAAGTCCGCCTCGTGCAGGCGGTCCGCGAGATCGGGCTTGAGCCCGGCGGCGGTGGCCGTGGCCCAGCCGTGCAGACCCGGATGGTGCGCCGGCTCGGCCAGCGCGTGCAGGGCGACGCCGAGCTCGGCGAGGGGAGAGATGTCGAAGACGATGCGCTCCTGAGGGAGCCCGCTGATGTCGATGGTCACGCTCACAGGTCCCATGGTGCGGGGTCCGCGCAACCGGCGGACCGCCGGTTGACGCGGCTCGTCAATCGACGCGACGGGCGGTGGGGGCCCGGCGCAGCGTTGAGGACATGAACGCCATGCAGCAGCACATGATCGACAGCTACCGCGCCTCCGTCCTCGGCACCCCGCTTCCGCCGCAGCCGGGCGTCCACGACTGGCAGGTCGCCCGTGAACTGGGAGCGGAGATGGCCCGCGGTCCGGGACTCCTTCGGACCCTGCGGGCGAGGCTCCACCGGGCGGCGGAGCGGCCGGGGACACCGAGCGGCTGACGTACCGGGCGTCGCGGGCGGTTCCCTCCGCCGCAGGGGCGCCCGGGCCTGGCCGCGGACCCGTCCGCCGCAGGGCACTCGGGCCGGTCTGAGGCCCCGCGGCAGCGTGCCGTCCGCCGCTCCTACCCCACCCGCCCCAGAAACCCCTTCAGCGCCTCTCTCACGTCCTGCGCCGACCACTCCAGCCCCTGCGACGCCACCGTCACCTCCGTGACCGACAGCCCCGGCGGAGAGCCGTCCGAGAACCATCTGCGGAACAGCGTCACCCCCGTCTCCTCCGCCTGGGCCACGGCCGCTTCGTTCAGCGTGTCCGCGTCGTACGGGAGCCAGACCTGGAACTGGTGCGTGTGCGGGATCTGCGGGTGCACACGGAACCAGGGGGCGTCGCTCTCGCGCAGGCCCTCGTCCAGCGCCGCGGCGACGGTCTTCGCGTGCGCCACGTACGACGGCAGCCGCGGCAGTTCGCGCTCCAGCCCGAGCAGCGCCGACAGCACCGCCGGGTACTGCTGGAACATCAGGCCCCCGTACCGGTGCCGCCAGGCGCGGGCCTCCGCGATCAGGTCCGCGGGGCCTGCCAGCGCGGCGCCCGAGAGCGCGTCGAGCGACTTGTAGAAGGACACGTACACGCTGTCCGCGAGCGAGGCGATCTCGTCCAGCGGGCGGCCGAAATGCGTCACGCACTCCCACAGCCGCGCGCCGTCGAAGTGGACGACGGCGTCCCGCTCACGCGCCGCCTCCGTCACATCGACCAGCGAGTCCCACGACGGGAGGACGAAGCCCGCCTCCCGCAGCGGCAGTTCCAGCATCAGGGCCCCGAAGGGCTCCTCGAAGTCCTGGACCTCCTCCGCCGTCGGCAGCCTCGGCTCCGTCGTCGGGTGGACCGTCCGCAGCCCGCTCACCGCCGTGAAGGCGCCGCGTTCGTGCATTTCCGGGTGGGCCGTGGGATGCAGCGCGACCGTGCTGTTCCCCGTCCGGCCCGCCCAGCACCGCAGCGCGACCTGCTGTGCCATCGTCCCGGTCGGGAAGAACACGGCCTCGGGGAACCCGAGCAGCCGCGCCACCCGCCGCTCCAGTTCGGCGACCACCCCGTTGCCGTACACATCGGTCCAGTCGTCCAGGTCGTAGACCTGGCCGGCGTCCGCCGCGAGGGCCGTCAGCCGCTCCTGGATCCGGTGGTCGGCGGACGCCCGCCAGAGCACCCGGTCCGATCCGCGCCACGCGGCCAGCCTGCGCCGCCGCTCGTCCTGTTCGCCGGTGTCAGTCACCCCTCGATCATTCCCCACAGCCTGTGGACAACCCGGAAGGGTGGGGGCCCTGCTGGCGTAGCATGACGGGAAATCGTCCGGTACCCCCCGCGGACTGGAACGGAAGGCCCCCACCGCGTGAATGCCACAGCACCACAGGAACCGCTCGACCCGCGGGACCGCCCCGCACGCCTGACCGTCGGCGTCGTCGGAGCGGGCCGTGTCGGACCGGCGCTGGCGGCGTCGCTCCAGCTCGCCGGGCACCGCCCGGTAGCGGTCTCCGGAGTATCGGACGCCTCGGTGCGACGAGCCGCCGTCCTGTTGCCCGACGTGCCCATCGTGACGCCCGCCGACGTCCTCGCCCGCGCCGATCTGGTCCTGCTGACCGTCCCCGACGACGCACTGCCCGCCCTCGTCGAAGGCCTCGTCGAGACCGGCGCCGTCCGGCCGGGCCAGCTGCTGGTGCACACCTCCGGGCGGTACGGCGTGGGCGTGCTGGACCCGGCGCTGCGGGCCGGCGCGCTGCCCCTCGCCCTGCACCCCGCGATGACGTTCACCGGCACGAGCGTGGACGTCCAGCGGCTGGCCGGCTGCTCGTTCGGGGTGACCGCCCCGCAGGAGCTGCGGCTCGCCGCCGAGGCGCTGGTCATCGAGATGGGCGGCGAGCCCGAGTGGATCGAGGAGGAGGCCCGCCCGCTCTATCACGCGGCCCTCGCCCTCGGCGCCAACCACCTGGTGACCCTGGTGGCCCAGTCGATGGAGCTGCTGCGTACGGCGGGGGTCGCCGCCCCCGACCGGATGCTCGGCCCGCTGCTCGGCGCGGCCCTCGACAACGCCCTGCGATCGGGTGACGCCGCCCTCACCGGCCCCGTAGCCCGCGGAGACGCCGGCACTGTCGCGGCGCACGTCGCGGAGCTGCGCAAGCACGCGCCGGGCACCGTCGCCGGCTATCTCGCGATGGCCCGCACCACCGCCGACCGGGCGCTCGCCCACGGGCTGCTCAAGCCGGAGCTGGCCGAGGACCTCCTCGGTGTGCTGGCGGAGGACGACGCGCGATGAGCTTCCGAATGGTGACGACCGCGGACGAACTGCATGCGCTGAGGGCCGTCACCGGCACCCGCGCCGTCGTGATGACCATGGGCGCCCTGCACGAGGGCCACGCCTCCCTCGTACGCACCGCCCGCGACCTCGTCGGCCCGGCCGGCTCGGTGGTCGTCACGGTCTTCGTCAACCCGCTCCAGTTCGGCGCGGGCGAGGACCTCGCCCGCTACCCCCGCACGCTCGACGCCGACCTCGCGACCGCCGAGGCCGCCGGTGCCGACATCGTCTTCGCGCCCTCCGTCGACGAGGTCTACCCCGGCGGAGAGCCCCAGGTCAGGATCTCCGCCGGCCCCATGGGCGAGCGTCTCGAAGGGGCGTACCGCCCGGGCCACTTCGACGGCATGCTCACCGTCGTCGCCAAGCTCCTCCACCTCACGCGCCCCGACATCGCTCTCTACGGCCGGAAGGACGCGCAGCAGCTCGCGCTGATCCGCCGGATGGCGCGGGACCTGAACTTCCCGGTCGAGATCGTCGGCGTACCGACCGTGCGCGAGGAGGACGGTCTCGCCCTCTCCAGCCGCAACCGCTACCTCTCCTCGGCCGAGCGGGTCACCGCGCTCTCCCTGTCCCGGGCCCTGTTCGCGGCCCGTGACCGCCTCGCCGCCCAGCAGGCACTGCACGCCCGCGCCGAGGCGACCGCCGGCACGCTCGCCCGGGCCGCCGCGCTCTCGGCCATAGGGGAGGCGCGCGCCGCCGCCGACACGGCGGCCGTCGCCCAGGCCGGTCCTGGCTGCGCCGACGCCGTACGGACCGCGGCGCGCACCGTCCTGGACGAGGCCGCGCGGCTCTCCCCTCCGCTCGCCCTCGACTACCTCGCCCTCGTCGACCCGGCCACCTTCGCCGAGATCCCCGACGACCACCACGGCGAGGCGATCATCGCCGTCGCGGCGAAGGTCGGCGGCACCCGCCTGATCGACAACATTTCCCTGACGTTCGGAGTCTCCACGTGACCGGCATACGGCTGAACGCCTCCGCGCCCGGCTGGGCCATCGCCGCCGATGTCGTCGTGGTCGGCTCGGGCGTCGCCGGCCTGACCGCCGCGCTCCGCTGCGCCGCCGCCGGGCTCTCCACGGTCGTGGTCACCAAGGCCCGCCTGGACGACGGCTCCACACGCTGGGCGCAGGGCGGCATCGCCGCCGCGCTGGGCGAGGGCGACACCCCCGACCAGCACCTGGACGACACCCTCGTCGCGGGCGCCGGTCTGTGCGACGAGGAGGCGGTGCGCGCGCTGGTCACCGAAGGCCCGGACGCCGTGCGGCGGCTGATCGCCACCGGCGCCCACTTCGACACCTCCGCCGCCGGCGAGATAGAGCTCACGCGCGAGGGCGGCCACCACCGCCGCCGTATCGCGCACGCCGGAGGCGACGCGACGGGCGCCGAGATCTCCCGCGCACTGGTCGAGGCCGTCCGCGACGGGGGCCTGCGCACCATCGAGAACGCCCTGGTCCTGGACCTGCTCACGGACGCCGAAGGCCGTACGGCGGGAGTCACCCTGCACGTCATGGGCGAGGGCCAGCACGACGGCGTCGGAGCCGTCCACGCCCCGGCCGTCGTCCTCGCCACCGGCGGTATGGGCCAGGTCTTCTCCGCCACCACCAACCCCGCGGTCTCCACCGGCGACGGTGTGGCACTCGCGCTGCGGGCCGGGGCCGAGGTCTCCGACCTGGAGTTCGTCCAGTTCCACCCGACGGTGCTGTTCCTCGGGACGGACTCGGAGGGCCAGCAGCCGCTCGTCTCGGAGGCCGTCCGCGGAGAGGGCGCCCACCTCGTCGACGCCGCCGGCACCCGCTTCATGCTCGGCCAACACGAACTCGCCGAACTGGCGCCCCGCGACATCGTCGCCAAGGGCATCATGCGCCGGATGCACGAACAGGGCGCCGCCCACATGTATCTGGACGCCCGCCACTTCGGGGCCCGGATGTGGGAGCACCGCTTCCCGACCATCCTCGCGGCCTGCCGTGCCCACGGCATCGACCCGGTCACCGAACCGATCCCGGTCGCCCCCGCCGCCCACTACGCCTCCGGCGGTGTACGCACCGACCTGCGCGGCCGCACCACGGTCCCGGGGCTGTACGCCTGCGGCGAGGTCGCCTGCACCGGCGTCCACGGAGCCAACCGCCTCGCCTCCAACTCCCTGCTGGAGGGCCTCGTCTTCGCGGAGCGCATCGCGGCCGACATCGCCTCGCGCGCACCGCTGTCCGCCGGCGAGCCCGTCGCCCCCGCCAGCCCGTCGGAACTGCCGCTGATCGCCCCCGAGGCCCGCGTCGAGATCCAGCGGATCATGTCGCAGGGCGCGGGCGTCCTGCGCTCCGCCGCCAGCCTGACGGAGGCGGCCGCCGCGCTGGAAGGTGTCCACCGCGCGGCCGTCGAGGGCCAGGAGGGCCCCGCCAAGACGGCCGAGCCGGGCGTGGAGTCCTGGGAGACCTCGAACCTGCTGTGCGTCGCCCGCGTCCTGACCGCCGCCGCCCTCGAACGCGAGGAGACCCGCGGCTGCCACTGGCGCGAGGACCGGCCCGACCGGGACGACACCACCTGGCGCCGCCATCTGGTGATCCGCATCGAGCCCGACCGCAGCCTCGTCGTCCGCCGCACCGAGAGCACCGCGTTCCCCGCCACCTCCGCCGCCACCGTCCCCGATGCCCCCAGGGAGCACCAACCGTGAGCACGCCCGAAGAACGTCCGCGTCCCGTGGACGTACCCCTGATCCAGATCGGCGCCCCGGCCGAGTCCTCCGGGGGCTGCGGGGACGCCTGCGGCTGTGCCGGCGGGGAGGAGGGGTACGACGAGCTGGAGTGCGGGCTCGACCCCGCCCTCGCCGCGATGCTCGCCGACGCGGGCCTGGACCCCGTACAGGTCGAGGACATCGCCCACCTCGCCCTCAGCGAGGACCTCGACGGCGGCGCGGACGTGACCAGTCTGGCGACCGTCCCCCAGGACGCCGTCGCCACCGGCGACTTCACCGCCCGCGAGGCCGGCACGGTCGCCGGACTCCAGATCGCCGAGGCGGTGCTGTCGGTGGTGTGCTCGGACGCGTTCACCGTCGAGCGCCACGTGGACGACGGCGACCGCGTCGAGGCCGGCCAGAAGCTGCTCTCCGTCACCGCCGACACCCGTGACCTGCTGACGGGCGAGCGCAGCGCGCTGAACATCCTGTGCCGCCTCTCCGGCATCGCGACCGCGACCCGGGCGTGGTCGGACGCGCTGGAGGGCACGAAGGCGCGGGTCCGTGACACCCGCAAGACCACCCCGGGACTGCGGGCCCTGGAGAAGTACGCCGTCCGCTGCGGCGGCGGCGTCAACCACCGCATGTCCCTCTCGGACGCGGCCCTGGTCAAGGACAACCACGTGGTGGCCGCGGGCGGCGTCGCGGCGGCCTTCAAGGCCGTACGGAACGCCTACCCGGACCTCGCGATCGAGGTCGAGGTGGACACCCTCCACCAGGTCCGCGAGGTCCTGGACGCGGGCGCGGACCTCATCCTGCTGGACAACTTCACCCCGGCGGAGACCGAGGAGGCCGTCGCGATCGTCGCCGGCCGCGCCGCGCTCGAATCGTCCGGCCGGCTCAGCCTCGACAACGCCCGGGCGTACGCCGAGACGGGCGTCGACTACCTCGCGGTGGGCGCCCTGACCCACTCCTCCCCGATCCTCGACATCGGCCTCGACCTCCGTGAGGCTGACGTCTGATGCTGCTCACCATCGACGTCGGCAACACCCACACCGTGCTGGGGCTGTTCGACGGGGAAGAGATCGTCGAGCACTGGCGCATCTCCACGGACGCCCGCCGCACCGCCGACGAACTGGCCGTCCTCCTCCAGGGCCTGATGGGTATGCACCCGCTGCTCGGGGACGAGCTGGGCGACGGCATCGAGGGCATCGCGATCTGCTCGACCGTCCCCTCCGTCCTCCACGAGCTCCGCGAGGTGACCCGCCGCTACTACGGCGACGTGCCCGCGGTCCTCGTCGAGCCCGGCATCAAGACCGGTGTGCCGATCCTGATGGACAACCCCAAGGAGGTCGGCGCGGACCGCATCATCAACGCGGTCGCGGCGGTCGATCTCTACGGCGGGCCCGCGATCGTGGTCGACTTCGGTACGGCGACGACGTTCGACGCGGTGAGCGCGCGTGGGGAGTACGCGGGCGGTGTGATCGCCCCGGGCATCGAGATCTCGGTCGAGGCGCTGGGCGTCAAGGGCGCGCAGCTCCGCAAGATCGAGCTGGCCCGGCCGCGCAGCGTGATCGGCAAGAACACGGTCGAGGCGATGCAGTCGGGCATCGTCTACGGGTTCGCGGGCCAGGTGGACGGCGTGGTGCGCCGGATGAAGGGCGAACTGGCGGACGAGGCGGACGAGGTCACGGTGATCGCGACGGGAGGTCTGGCGCCGATGGTGCTGGGCGAGGCGTCGGAGATCGACGAGCATGAGCCGTGGCTGACGCTGATCGGATTGCGGCTGGTGTACGAGCGGAACGTGTCGCGAATGTAGTGCGGGTTGCGCCTTCGGCTCGGGCCCTGGTTCGGTGCGGGTGCTTGTGGCTCGGGTGCTTGTGGCTGGGCCGCTTGTTCGGTGCGGGCCCTTGTGGCGCGGCCGCGGGTGCTTGTGGCTCAGCCGGTTGTTCGGCCCGGGCCCTTGTGGCGCGGCCGCGGGTGGTTGTGGCTCAGCCCCTGGTTCGGTTGCTGTCCCGGTGCCGTTCCGGGGTCGTGTCCGGGACTGCGGTCCTCACCGCGCTTCGCGCGAGTTGCGGGCGCTTTGACGTCCCGGACACGACCCCTGCACGTCCCCGTCCCTGAACCCGAGCCCTCGCTCCCGCCGGACCCGTATCCGCACCCTCGCAGCGCACCCCGGTCCACTGGACCTCGTCCCGAACGGTCGGGGGATCGCTGACGGGCGGGAGGGGGACGGGGGCGCAGGAGGGGGGTGTCCGGACGTCAGAGCTTCAGCAACTCGCGCGAAGCGCGGTGAGAAAGCAGTCCGGACACCCCCCTCCGGAGAACCCGGCCCCCGCACCCACCCACCGGACCAAGCGCAGCCGCACAAGAACAGTGGCACGCCCGGGTTGGGTGAATAAACCGATTTGAGCGATTTCGCACGTATCGTCAGTGCATGCCCACGCCATACGGTTCCCGCGGCGGCATGGCCTTCAGCGCAGACGAGCTGCGTGTGCTCCGACGCGCCCTCGCCGTTGCCCTCCATCCCGTCCCCCTCCCCGACGAGGACGTCCAGGACTGCCTGCGTCTGGCCGACTCGGTGGACGAGGCGTCCTGCGAGGCAGGCCGGCTGCGCGCCTTCCTCCTCGCCGACCTCGGCCGGTACCGCTCCGCGCTCCCCGGCACCGCGGCGAGCTATCTGGAACTCCTCCAGGACGCTCTGGCCACCGGCTACGACCCGCGTCCCGAGGACCTCGCCGCCCTGCGCACCCTGCGCGGCAATCCGGTCGGCGTGGCCGTGCTGCACCGCTGTCAGGCGCTCGCCGAGCAGTCCGTACGGGCGAGGCTGGCGGGCCGCAGCACCCCCGCGCCGCGTACCCGTCTGCTGGCTCTCCCCGGCGGCCGTGCCTCGGGGGACGCCAAGCAGCAGCCCCGGCCGGAGCCGAGGAAGCCGCAGCCCAGCAAGCCCGAGCCGGGGGAGCGTCCGGTGCCCAAGCCGTCCGAGGTGTTTCCGCCACGCCGCCGCCCGATGCCCCCGCCGGAACAGCTCGCGGCCGGCTAGCTACTCTGGGAGGCATGGACTACGTATCCGCGCTCCTGCCCCCCGTGGTGATGGCCGTCTTCTTCACCGTCCTGGTCGTGACGATAGTCAAGAGCCAGGGCGGCCCGAACAAGGCCAAGGAGGACGCGATCGTGGACGCCGCGATCGCTCGTGCGGAGTCCACCCGCCAGGCCGGCCGGGACGTCTGACCCGGCCCGACGCAGCACCCGCGCACCCGCGCGACCAGGACGTACGGCAGAGCTCCAGCCGTACGTCCTTTTTGTACGTCATTACCGCTCATTCCTGCTTCTCCCACTATGGTGGCGATGTGCCCCGCCAATTGGGAGACCTGGAAGACGCCGTCATGACACGCGTCTGGCAATGGAACCGGCCGGTCACCGTCCGGGAAGTCCTGGAAGACCTTCAGCAGGAACGGTCCATCGCCTACACGACCGTCATGACCGTAATGGACAATCTCCATCAGAAGGGCTGGGTCCGGAGGGAAGTCGAGGGCCGCGCCTATCGATATACGGCCGTCTCGACCAGAGCCGCCTACTCCGCCGCCCTGATGAACGAGGCGTGGTCGAAGAGCGACAACCCCGCGGCCGCACTTGTCGCCTTCTTCGGCATGATGTCGTCCGAGCAGCGGGAGTCCCTGCAAGCCGCCGTCCGGATCGTTCAGGGCGACGAGGTCGCCGACGGCGGTACCTCCGCGGGGCGATAGCGTCATGACATGCCTTATGCCCCAGCAAATGCCATCACCGTCCGGCGGGCCAGGACGTCCGATGTGCCCGAGGTCCGCCGTCTCGTCGATCCGTACGTGAGTGAAGGCATCCTCCTCGACAAAGCGACGGTCACTCTTTACGAAGCCATCCAGGAGTTCTGGGTCGCGGAACACGACGAGGACGGCACGGTCGTCGGCTGCGGTGCGCTCCACGTGATGTGGGAAGACCTCGCGGAAGTCCGCACTCTCGCGGTGGATCCCGCCCACAAGGGCGCCGGCATCGGGCATCTGGTGCTCGACAAGCTGTTGGACACCGCCCGCTGGCTGGGGGTGCGACGGGTTTTCTGTCTCACCTTCGAAGTGGACTTCTTCGGCAAGCACGGCTTCGTGGAGATCGGTGAGACTCCGGTCGACGGAGATGTCTACGCCGAGCTGCTGCGTTCCTATGACGAGGGTGTCGCCGAGTTCCTCGGGCTCGAACGAGTGAAGCCGAACACCTTGGGCAACAGCCGGATGCTTCTGCACCTGTGATCACCGGGAAGAGCCGGAACCCTATGTCCGAATCGCGCACGTTTCCCGCGTTCTCGAGGTTCTGAACCTCTGCCAAGGGTTTGTGTTTTCCAAGGAAAAGCGGTTTCCTTTCCGCGTACTGCATTTTCGATGAAAGGAAATCCGGTGGCACAGAAGGTTCAGGTCCTTCTTGTCGACGACCTCGACGGCGGCGAGGCGGACGAGACCGTGACGTTTGCGCTGGACGGCAAGACCTACGAGATCGACCTCACCACCGCCAATGCGGACAAGCTCCGCGGCCTGCTGGAGCCCTACGCGAAGAACGGCCGGCGTACCGGCGGCCGCGCCGCGTCCGGCCGTGGCAAGGGCCGTGCGGCCGCGAGCGGCAACAAGGACACGGCGGAAATCCGGGCCTGGGCCAAGGCGAACGGCTACGAGGTCAACGACCGCGGCCGGGTGCCCGCCACGGTGCGCGATGCCTACGAGAAGGCCAACGGCTGAGTAAACGGCCCTGCATTCACCCGCTGCGTATTCCTGCGCAGCAATCGGGCCCGGTGGCACTGCGTCGCCATCGTGTCCAGGAGCCGTACGAGATCGGGGCTGGGGCCCCGGCCGGTTCCCGCGCTGCGTCCGAAGGGCGCCAGTGCCGGAAGTGTCGGTTCCACCTCGCGCCCGGGCACGGGGGGTCGCAGCCACACAGCGGCCCCCCGCGAGCCGGGCCATCCGGGCGGCGGCGGGGCGGTCATCCGTCCTCCCGTGCCGGCGGCCGTGAGGTCCAGGGCGATTCCGCCCCATCCCAGCCAGTCGAGCAGTCCGGGCACCTCGTCCGCGCTCCCCGCTGCCACCAGGAGGCGCATCCTGTGCCCCATCAGGGCCACAGGGCTCGCGAGGCCCGTGCGGCGCAGGGCGGCCGCCCCGGCATCGGCCGGCAGCTCCAGTACGTCGAAGCGCAGCCCGGTGAGCAGTTGCACGGGGAAGCAGTCCGCCGCGGCCCAGCCGAGTTCGGTCTCGTACCACTGGGCGCGGCCGTCGTCGGCGGGCGTGCGGGGGAGCGGAACGGTGAGGGCCATACCCCGGGAACTCCCGGGACGGTGCGAGAGTTACGCAGAGTGTGCGTGCGAATGCGCCTGGTAGCAGCATCGGGGGCGTCCGGGCGCAGTCGGGGGCGCAAGGTTGTTCGCCCGTAGCTGAGGGAACCCGTGCGCGCCGCATGGAGTGTCAGTGCTTGCGGGTAAGACATTCCTAGTGGGGAGGGGCGACACGCTCGCCAGGCCGTCTCACGTTCGCCATCGGCGTAGTCAAGGTGAGGGTATCTGCCTGGCCTGCGGGAACATCGTCTCGCACCATCGGGTTGGAGCAGTTGTCGGCGTTCTGGGGTCAGGAGGCCACTTACGGGTGTCGGCAGTTGGAATGAGCGGTCCCCGCTTGCGGGACTAAGCTGCGGAAGGACAGGGAGGGGACCGACCCCTTACTGCCTGACCGCTCTGAGGAGCGATTAACGATGTTCGAGAGGTTCACCGACCGCGCGCGGCGGGTTGTCGTCCTGGCTCAGGAAGAAGCCCGGATGCTCAACCACAACTACATCGGCACCGAGCACATCCTCCTGGGCCTTATCCACGAGGGTGAGGGTGTCGCCGCTAAGGCCCTGGAGAGCCTCGGGATTTCGCTCGAGGCGGTCCGCCAGCAGGTGGAGGAGATCATCGGCCAGGGCCAGCAGGCCCCGTCCGGGCACATCCCCTTCACGCCCCGTGCCAAGAAGGTCCTGGAGCTGTCGCTCCGCGAGGCTCTTCAGCTGGGCCACAACTACATCGGCACCGAGCACATCCTGCTCGGCCTGATCCGCGAGGGCGAGGGCGTCGCAGCCCAGGTCCTCGTGAAGCTGGGCGCCGATCTCAACCGGGTGCGGCAGCAGGTCATCCAGCTGCTCTCCGGATACCAGGGCAAGGAAGCCGCCACGGCAGGCGGCCCGGCCGAGGGCACCCCCTCGACCTCGCTCGTCCTGGACCAGTTCGGCCGGAATCTCACCCAGGCCGCTCGTGAGTCCAAGCTCGACCCGGTCATCGGGCGCGAGAAGGAGATCGAGCGGGTCATGCAGGTGCTGTCCCGCCGTACGAAGAACAACCCCGTGCTCATCGGCGAGCCCGGCGTCGGCAAGACGGCGGTCGTCGAGGGCCTGGCGCAGGCCATCGTCAAGGGCGAGGTGCCCGAGACCCTCAAGGACAAGCACCTCTACACCCTGGACCTGGGCGCGCTGGTCGCGGGCTCCCGGTACCGCGGTGACTTCGAGGAGCGTCTGAAGAAGGTCCTCAAGGAGATCCGCACCCGCGGCGACATCATCCTGTTCATCGACGAGCTCCACACCCTCGTGGGTGCGGGTGCCGCCGAGGGCGCGATCGACGCCGCCTCGATCCTCAAGCCGATGCTGGCGCGAGGCGAGCTGCAGACCATCGGCGCCACGACGCTGGACGAGTACCGCAAGCACCTGGAGAAGGACGCGGCCCTCGAGCGCCGCTTCCAGCCCATCCAGGTCGCGGAGCCGTCGCTGCCGCACACCATCGAGATCCTCAAGGGTCTGCGCGACCGGTACGAGGCCCACCACCGGGTCTCCATCACGGACGAGGCGCTCGTCCAGGCCGCGACGCTGGCCGACCGGTACATCTCGGACCGCTTCCTGCCGGACAAGGCGATCGACCTGATCGACGAGGCCGGTTCCCGGATGCGTATCCGCCGGATGACCGCGCCGCCGGACCTCCGCGAGTTCGACGAGAAGATCGCGGGCGTGCGCCGCGACAAGGAGTCGGCGATCGACTCCCAGGACTTCGAGAAGGCGGCCTCTCTCCGCGACAAGGAGAAGCAGCTGCTCGCCGCGAAGGCCAAGCGTGAGAAGGAATGGAAGGCCGGCGACATGGACGTCGTCGCCGAGGTCGACGGCGAGCTCATCGCCGAGGTCCTCGCCACGGCGACCGGCATTCCCGTCTTCAAGCTCACCGAGGAGGAGTCCTCCCGCCTGCTGCGCATGGAGGACGAGCTCCACAAGCGCGTCATCGGTCAGAAGGACGCCATCAAGGCGCTCTCGCAGGCCATTCGCCGTACGCGAGCGGGTCTGAAGGACCCGAAGCGCCCCGGTGGCTCGTTCATCTTCGCCGGCCCGTCCGGTGTCGGTAAGACCGAGCTCTCCAAGACGCTCGCCGAATTCCTCTTCGGCGACGAGGATGCGCTGATCTCCCTCGACATGTCGGAGTTCAGCGAGAAGCACACGGTTTCGCGTCTCTTCGGTTCCCCGCCCGGATACGTGGGTTACGAAGAGGGCGGCCAGCTCACCGAGAAGGTGCGCCGGAAGCCGTTCTCCGTCGTCCTCTTCGACGAGGTCGAGAAGGCCCACCCCGATATCTTCAATTCCCTTCTGCAGATCCTGGAGGACGGTCGCCTGACCGACTCCCAGGGCCGCGTCGTGGACTTCAAGAACACGGTCATCATCATGACGACCAACCTCGGGACCCGGGACATCTCGAAGGGATTCAACCTGGGCTTCGCCGCTCAGGGTGACACCAAGACGAACTACGAGCGGATGAAGACCAAGGTCAACGAAGAGCTCAAGCAGCACTTCCGGCCCGAGTTCCTCAACCGTGTCGACGACACCGTGGTCTTCCACCAGCTGACCGAGGAAGACATCATCCAGATCGTCGACCTCATGATCGCCAAGGTGGACGAGCGCCTGAAGGACCGCGACATGGGTCTGGAGCTCAGCCCCACGGCCAAGTCGCTGCTCGCCAAGAAGGGCTACGACCCGGTTCTGGGCGCCCGGCCGCTGCGCCGGACGATCCAGCGCGAGATCGAGGACATCCTCTCCGAGAAGATCCTCTTCGGTGAGCTGCGCCCCGGTCACATCGTGGTCGTGGACACCGAGGGCGAGGGTGAGGAGAAGAAGTTCACCTTCCGCGGCGAGGAGAAGTCGGCTCTGCCGGACGTCCCGCCGATCGAGCAGGCGGCAGGCGGCGCAGGCCCGAACCTGTCGAAGGACGCGTAAGCGCCCGAAGGCCTGACAGAGGGGCTGCCCCGGACCATTGAGGTCCGGGGCAGCCCCTTTTCCGTGCGTTGCTCAGGGGTCTGCCGCCCCGGGGCGGGTGTCAGCAGAGCGCCGGCTTCCGCCAGGAGCATTCGAGATCGGCCGGGGCCTCCGAGGCGCGGCGCGGCTTCGGAGGCACGGCCGTGACCGTGTCCTTGGCCGTGTCGGACTTCGCCAGCGTCACCACGATCGCGTCCTCGATGCTCTTCACCGAGGACGCGAGGTAGTTGTTGAGTACGACGCTGTAGGTGAGCTCACGGCCGGCCGCGTCCTTCACATAGCCGGACAGCGCGGATGCGCCGGTGAGCGAGCCGGTCTTTCCGCGGGCGTTGAGTGCCGCGGCGGTGCCGCACATGCGGGTCCGCAGTGTTCCGCCGGTGAAGCGGTCCGGGTGGCACGCCAGGGGCAGGGAGGCGTACCAGTCCGCGTACCAGGGAGCGTCGCGGACGGACAGGAGCAGGGTGGTCAGCTGCTCGGCCGGGAAGAGGTTCATCCGGGACAGACCGGAGCCGTCGACCTGGCGCAGCTCCGCCGTAGCGACGCCTTCCTGTTTCAGATAGCCGTCCACCGCCGCCAGACCGGCTGCCCAGGTGCCGCGGCCCGACGTCTCCCAGCCCATGGTCTTGGTGAGCGTCTCGGCGTGCATGTTGTTGGACAGCTGCATGAACGGGATCATCAACTCCCGCAGCGGCATGGATCGGTGGGAGGCGAGCTCCTTCGCGCCGGCCGGCGTCGGCCGGCCCAGCCGGGGCGATCCGGCGACGCGGACGCCGTGGCGGGCGAGCGCGTCGGAGAAGACCGCGGCCGCGTAGCCGGTCGGCTCCCAGACGGTGATCCACTCCTTGGTGGCGCCGGCGCCGACGGGAATGTTGCCGCTGACCGTGATCGTGTTGGTGCCGTGCTGCCGTTCGACGGCGAGGGTGTCCGGCTGCCCGGCGGGGACGGTGGTGCCGCGGACGTCGAGGCGTACGTAGTCCGTCGGCGGTGTCACCTTGATCCGGGGCCGGGCGCCGGGCCGGGAGCCCGGGAGGGCCTCCACGATGACCGTGCCCGAGTCGTAGTCGGTGTCGGGGGCCACCGTGAGGGGTGAGATCTGCGCGGAGTAGTACGAGGACTCGTCGTCCGAGGCCCATGAGCGCCCGAGCCGCTGGGTGTCGAAGCGGGTGTCGTCGGCGACGAGCCTGCCGGTGACGCGTCTGATGCCGGTCGCGGCGACATCGGCGGCGAGCCGGTCGTAGTCCTGCGCGAGGGCGGTGGGGTCGCCGCTGCCGCGCAGATACAGGTCGCCGCGGAGTGTGGAGCCGGACCGCGGGCCGCCGGCGAGCACGTCGGTGCGGTAGCGGTAGTCGGGCCCGAGCAGCGCCATCGCGGCGACGGAGGTGGCGAGCTTGGTGTTGGACGCGGGCATCAGACGGTCCGCGCCGGTGCGCTGGTAGAGCCGCTCGCCGGTGGTGGCGTCGGCGATCACCACGCTCGCGGCGCCGCCGTCCATCCGGGCGTCGGCGAGGATCGTGTCGATGGCCCCCTTGAGGCCGTCGTCCGAGGGCCCGGCTCCGGCGGGCGCGCTCCAGGTGAGTGTGGACGTGAGGATGCAGGCGAGCCCGATGACGACGGGCCGGATCCGGGCGCGGCGCTGTCCGCGGCGGTTCGAGCGAATCACGGGTCTACTCATGGCACAGGAGCATCCCGGAGGAGGCCTCGCGCGGGAAGGAGGCCGGTCGGCCCGGTGAGCCCCCTTGTGAGGGGCGTTTTATGGGCGAAACGGACATGCGGGACTTGGGTGTTGGTGTGGCCTGGGCAACATTCGCAGGCCCCGGAGGGCCCCTCGCCCGTGACAAGGCACACAGGCCCATCCGGCTCTACTAGCCGGAATAGGAGCGTGGTGCGCCACCCGGCCGGGCCCGTCGGTCCTGGCGGCGGGGGGACCTTCGGCCCATCGGCGGACGAATGGGTCGGATCCGGTCCCCATGGGGCCCCCGCTCCGCCGGTACATGCGGTTAAACCCGTTTTCGAGGGGATATCTCCCCCTGTTTCCGGCGCACTTCTCGATCATGCTCAAGGGGTGTCAAGAGTCCGATTCCCGGCGCCGGAGCTACGACGCAATGTCGTAGATGGGGGGTTTGATGACGGATGGGCGCTTCGGTTACCAATGTGGAGCCAGCCCGGTGCGAGAGTGCCGGGTCCATTCACGCCCGGAGGTTCTCCCGTATGTCGAAGCGCATCAACCACCGTCTCCGTCCGTCCGTGCTCCGTACCCGTGGCACCGTCGTGGCCGCCGGACTCGGCGCCGTGATGGTCGTCGGAGCCGGTGCGGGTGTCGCCTCCGCGACTGCGGGCACCACTGCTGCCGCGGACCCCGCGACCGCCGTGGCCGCGCAGGCCGACGCCCAGGCGAAGGCCGCTGTGAACGCGAAGGCCGTCAAGGCCGAGGCCGCGAAGGCCGCCGCGGCGAAGGCTGCCAAGGCGAAGGCCGCGAAGAAGGTCGCCTGGGTCAAGCCCGTCGGCAAGTACACGCTGAGCGCGAGCTTCAACCAGGGCGGCGCCATGTGGGCGCACAAGCACTCCGGCCAGGACTTCGCCGTCCCGGTCGGCACCACGGTCAAGGCCGCGAACGCCGGTACCGTCGTGAAGGCCGGCCCGTACGGCGGCGGCGACGGCTCCGCGTACGGCAACGCCATCGTGATCAAGCACGCCAACGGCAAGTACTCGCAGTACGCGCACCTGTCGAAGATCGACGTGAATGTCGGTTCGCACGTGAAGACCGGCGAGGCCATAGCCAAGTCCGGCAACACCGGAAACTCCTCCGGCCCGCACCTGCACTTCGAGATCCGTACGACCCCGAACTACGGCTCGGCGCTCAACCCGGCCTCGTTCCTGCGCACTGTGGGTGTCACCTTCTGACATCCGCTCCGCGGTACGTCACCCGGTGACGCGGTGGGCCTGGCTCACCAGATCGATCGCGACCTCGAGGACAGCCTGGCGCTTGTCCTCGAGGTCGCCTTCGATCGTCTGGAGGAAGAACATCCCCGCGTGCATCGTGAAGAGCGCGCTGGCGCAGCGGACCTGGTCGGGCAGCGGGGCGCCCGGCTCCTTGATCAGGTCCAGCAGGCCGAGCATGCGCTTCTTGAAGGTCTCGCCGATGCTCAGCTCGCGGACCGTCGCCTGGTTCTCCTGCATGAAGCGGAACAGGGGAGCGGCCTGGGTGAGGGCCTCGCTGTAGCGACGCAGCAGTTCCTTCTTGGTGGCGAGGGTCTTCGGCTCCGCCTGCGCCCACTCCATCAGCTCGTCGATCGGGCTCGTCAGGTCCTCGAAGAGGCTGATGACGATGTCTTCCTTGGTCTTGAAGTGGTAGTACAGCGCCGCCTTGGTGACATCGAGCCGCTCGGCGATCTCGCGCAGCGAGGTCTTCTCGTAACCCTGCTCGGCGAAGAGTTCGAGGGCGACGTCCTGGATGCGCTGGCGTGTGTTGCCTCTGGCCATGGTCTCTCCCCAAGAACGCTCAAACTTACTTGACGCCCGGCTAGCGCGCGGTCTACCTTCCCCAGTGTAGTCAGCTAGCCGGGCGGCAAGTAAGTGCGTGGGGGAGTGGAACCGATGGACACCAGCAAGCGGGATCCCGAGGAGCCCGAGAAGAACCAGGGGCGGGCCGAGAAAGAGCCGCGCAGCGTACGGATCGTGATCTTCGCGCTCATGATCGCGATGCTGCTGGCCATGCTCGACAACATGATCGTCGGCACCGCGATGCCGACCATCGTCGGCGACCTCGGCGGTCTGGAGCATCTGTCCTGGGTCGTCACCGCCTACACGCTGGCCACCGCGGCCTCGACCCCGATCTGGGGCAAGCTCGGCGACCTGTACGGGCGCAAGAACATCTTCCTGCTGTCGATCGTGATCTTCCTGATCGGCTCCGTGCTGAGCGGCATGGCCCAGGACATGGGCCAGCTGATCGGCTTCCGGGCCGTCCAGGGCCTCGGCGCCGGCGGTCTGATGGTCGGCGTCATGGCGATCATCGGTGACCTCGTCCCGCCCCGGGAGCGCGGCAAGTACCAGGGCATGATGGCCGGCGTCATGGCGGTGGCCATGATCGGCGGACCGCTGGTCGGCGGCACGATCACCGACCACCTCGGCTGGCGCTGGTCCTTCTACATCAACCTCCCGCTCGGCGCCGTCGCGCTGGCGATGGTCACCGCCGTCCTGCACCTGCCGAAGCGCGAGCGCACCAAGCCGCGCATCGACTACCTGGGCGCGGCCCTGCTGACGGTCGGCATCACCTCGATCGTGCTGGTCACGACCTGGGGCGGTACGGAGTACGCCTGGGGCTCCGCCGTGATCATGGAGCTCATCGCGATCGGCGTTGCCGCGCTCACCGGCTTCTTCTTCGTCGAGACCAAGGCCGCCGAGCCGATCATGCCGCTGCACATCTTCCGCAGCCGCAACTTCACACTGATGTCGGTGATCGGCTTCATCGCCGGATTCGTCATGTTCGGCGCGGTCCTCTTCCTGCCGCTGTACCAGCAGGCCGTCCAGGGCGCCTCGGCGACCAACTCCGGCCTGCTGCTCCTGCCCATGCTGATGTCCATGCTGGTCGTCTCGATGATCGCCGGGCGGGTGACCACCAACACCGGCCGGTACCGCATCTTCCCGATCATCGGCGCCGGACTGATGGTGACCGGTCTGTTCCTGCTCGCCCAGATGGACACCGAGACCTCGCGTCTCGCCTCCGGCGTCTACATGGCCGTCCTCGGTGCCGGTATGGGCTTCCTGATGCAGATCACGATGCTGGTCGCGCAGAACAGCGTCGAGCTCAAGGACATGGGCGTCGCCTCCTCCGCGGCCACCCTCTTCCGTACCCTCGGCAGCTCCTTCGGCGTCGCGATCATGGGCGCCCTGTTCACGAGCCGGGTGAATCACGAGATGTCCGCCGGCGGCAACGCGGACCTCACCGAGCACTCCGCCCAGCTGGACGCGGCCAGCCTGGCCAAACTGCCGGACAAGCTCCGTGAGGCGTACGAGTTCGCGGTGTCGTCAGGGACGCACGGGGCGTTCCTCCTGGGAGCGTCGGTCGCCGTGCTCGGCTTCGTCGCGGCCTTCTTCGTCAAGGAGGTACCGCTGCGCGGTGCCGCCCCCGAGAAGGACCCGGCGCCGCAGGACAAGGTCGCGGAGAGCGTCTGATCGCGGCCGGCCCGGCGTGAGGCTGAGACTCCGCCCGGCCCGCTGCCCGGCTCACGGCCCCCGGTGTGTGCACACCGGGGGCCGTTGTCAGTGGCGCGTGCCAGCATCGGGGATGTGGACAGCACCACCGCGGCGCCGGCGCGCCTTGCCCATCTGCGGCAGCTGCGCCTCGCCAAGGACGCCATGGACCGCGACTGGGCCGAGCCGCTCGACCTGGACGCGGTGGCCGCGCATGCCGGGTATTCGCGCTATCACTTCGTCCGCGCCTTCAAGGCCGTGTACGGGCAGACGCCCGGTCAGTACCTGTCCCGCAGACGCATAGACCGCGCCGAGGAGCTGCTGCGCTCGGCGAACCTCTCGGTCACCGAGATCTGCACGCTCGTCGGCTTCAGCAGCCTGGGCACCTTCTCGACCCGGTTCAAGAAGCAGACCGGGCTGACCCCGAGCGAGTACCGCGCCAAGCACGTCGGTCGCGGAGCCGCGCTGATCCCCGGGTGCTACGCCCTGCTGTACGCCGGCGGCTTCCCGGGGAGGAAGACCGACAGCGGGCCGGGCGGGGGCGCCACGGGGCCCGACGGCGATTCCGGCGGCGCGGACACCGGCTCCGGCTCCGCCTCCTGCGACGGTTCCGCGGACGACTCCCGCGACGACCCCCGCAAGCTGCGCAATTCTGAAGAAGCCGGCTGACGGGGCCGCTGCCTACGGTGGCAGGGCAAGCAGGAATCACCGCTCGAGGAGCACCTCATGATCAAAGGTCTCGCCATTTCCACCGTCTGGGTCCTGGACCAGGACCGGGCGAAGGAGTTCTACACCGAGAAGCTCGGCCTCGAGGTCCGCACGGACATGACGATGGGCGAGGGCGGGATGCGCTGGCTGACGGTGGGCGCGAAGGATCAGCCCGACGTGGAGCTGACCCTGATGGTCCCGGACCCGTCGACGATGGACCCGGAGGCGGCCGAGGCGCTGAAGACGCTGGTGTCCAAGGGGGTCATGGGCGCGGGCGTGCTGGCCACGGACGATATCCACGGGGACTACGAAAAGCTGAAGGAGCGGGGTGTGGAGTTCCTCCAGGCCCCGCAGGAGCGGCCGTACGGCATCGAGGCGATCCTGCGCGACGACTCGGGGAACTGGTACTCCTTCACGCAGCGGCGCGAGGGCGCACTCGACGTCGACAAGGACTGGTCCTGCTAGCGGGGCCTGCCGACAGCCCTTAGTCGGCGAGCAGCATCGGGAAGCTGCCCGTGCTCGTCGGCGCGTGCTCGGGCAGCCACAGCACCGCGATCGCGCCGCCCGACTCCCCGAGAGGCGTCGTGCCCCCCGGAGCCGCGTTGCGGAAGGTGAGCCGGGCGCCCAGGACCCGCGCCTGGCCCGCCGCGATCGTCAGGCCCAGGCCGTGGCCCGTCCCGGCGCGGTCGCTCGCGCCCGTGCGGAAGCGGCTCGGGCCCTCGCGCAGCAGCGCCTCGGGGAATCCGGGGCCGTGATCCCGTACGCGCACGACCCGTCCCTCGACGGTGACCTCGATCGGCGCCTTGCCGTACTTGGCGGCGTTGGTCAGCAGATTGAGGAGGATGCGTTCGAGCCGCCGTGGATCGGTGCTCACCCACGACTCGTGGACGATCCGTACGACCACGTCGGGGTTGAGCGCGGTGATCCGGCGGCCGACGAACTCGCCGAGGGCTATCTCCTGGAGCTCGGCCCGCTCCGAGGCGCTGTCGAGCCTCGCCACCTCCAGGACGTCCTCGACCAGCGTCCGCATGGCCTGGGCCCGGTCGCGTACGAGCTCGGTGGGGCGGCCGGGCGGCAGCAGCTCCGCCGCCGTGAGCAGCCCGGTCACCGGGGTGCGCAGCTCGTGCGCGATGTCGGCGGTGACGCGGCGCTCGGCCTCGATGCGCGCGTTCAGCGCGTCGGTGAGGGCGTCGACGGCCCGTGCGAGCGAGTCGGTCTCGTCGCGTACGAGACCGCCGATCGCGTCCCGGACGCGGACGTCCGTATTGCCCTGGGCGACGGTATGGGCCGCCGCGGCGGCCTTGCGGAGCCGCCGTGAGAGCTGCCCGCCGATCAGTACGCCGAGGGCGCAGCCGCCGAAGACCACGGAGACCGAGCCGATGATCAGCGCCCGGTCCAGGTCCTTCATCACGGTGGCGCTGCGGCCGGCGAACTGGGAGTGCAGGGAGAGCACGTCGCCGTTGGAGAGCGGAACGGCCGCCCAGATCTCGGGCGGCCCGTCGTGGTGGTCCTGCACATAGCTGCCGCGGCGCTTCTCGTGCATCAGCCTCTGGAGGGCCTTGGGCAGCGCGGGGTCGTTGATCTTGGTGCTGAAGCGCGGGTCCTTGTTCTTGGACGTCTCGTACCAGCGCTGGGCCAGCAGGACACGGTCCATCTGCACATCGCGCGCGTTGTCCAGCATCGAGACGCGGGCGGCGTTGTGCACGACGAGGCTCAGGGCCATGGCGATGAGCGCGCCGACGGCGGCGATCGCGATGCTGATCTTCCAGCGGACCCCGGTGCGCAGGGCGAAACGCTTCATGCCTTGAGCTTGTAGCCGAAGCCGCGGACCGTTTCGATCCGGTCCTGGCCGATCTTGGTCCGCAGGCGCTGGACATGGACGTCGACCACGCGGGTGTCACCGCCCCAGCCGTAGTCCCAGACGCGTTCGAGCAGCTTGTCGCGGGAGAGCACCGTGCCCGGCGCGGACGAGAACTCCAGCAGCAGCCGCATCTCCGTCGGTGTCAGCGCCACGGGCTGGTCGGCCTTCCGCACTTCCATGCCCTCGGTGTCGATCACCAGCTCACCGAAGGTCAGCACCGCGTCCTGGCCGTCCTGGCCGCCGGACGCGAGCTCGCCGCCCGCCGCGCCACCGGCGTGACCGAAGCGGCGCAGCACCGCGCGGATCCTGGCGACCAGCACCGCGCCGTCGAACGGCTTGGTGACGTAGTCGTCGGCGCCCGCCTCCAGGCCCAGCACCACGTCGATGGAGTCGGCCCGCGCCGACAGCATGATCACCGGGACGGTCGACTCGTCGCGGATGCGCCGGCACAGGCTCACCCCGTCGAGTCCCGGCACCATGACGTCGAGCAGCGCGATGTCCGGCCGGTTCGCGCGGAAGGCTTCGAGTCCGAGCAGTCCGTCGGGCATGGCGGTGACGACGAAGCCGTCGCGCTCCAGGGCCAGCTGGGTGGCCTCACGGATGACGTCGTCGTCCTCGACGAAGAGGACATGGGTGTCGGCCATCCGCTGCTCTCAGTTCCCGTCCGGTTGCGGCGCCTCGGTGGCGACCACGTCGCCCTCGCCCACCGCTCTGCTGAATTCGTTGCGTACCCAGTACTGCTGGGTGAACTTGCCGCTCGTCCAGTGGTACGTCGTGATCTCTTCGCCCGACGGCTCGTCCACCGGATCACCCTTGGCGTACACCTGCTTGGTCACGACCAGGTCGCCCCGGTCGATCGCGGAGTACACCGCGGGCTCCTCGGCCGCGAAGACATTCTCGTACTTGCTGCCGTTCTCGCGGTACACATACGTGCCCATGCCCACCGCGTCGCCGCAGGTCATCACGTTGACGACGACATCGGGCACAGTGCCGCCGGTCAGGTTCCCGTACGAGGTGTCCACCGGGTACGAGTCGCGGCTGCAGGGCTTGAGGTCGGCCTTCACCCGCTCGCTGACCTTCGGGTCGCTCTTGATCAGCTCCACCGCGTCCACGGTCTTGGCGAACTGCGTCTCGCCCGTCGAGGAGGCCCCGGCGGACGGGGTGGCCTTGGCGACGGCGTCCGCGTGTGCCGCGCCCTCGTCCTGCACTCCGGTGCCGCCGGTGGAACACGCGACGGTGAACAGGCCGACGGCGGCGAGCCCGGCAATCGCCGTGCCGCTCGCCGCCAGTGATGCCCTGCCGCCCCTGGTTGTCAGGCCGCGCACCTCTCCTGCCCCCGATCTCCCCCGTTGCCCTTCGGGCACGGGAGATGCTTCAGCTGCTCACCGTCACGCCGCAGCTCGCCGCGCTCCAGAGCGCGCGCGTCCAGGTCCCGGCTCTCCAGCTCCTGACGGAGGCGGGCCAGTGCCCGGTGCAGTGTGCTCTTCACGGTACCTGCCGACATCCCCAGGGCGGCAGCCGTCTCCTCGGTGCTCATCTGCTCCCAGTGTCGCAGCACCACGACGCTGCGCTGCTTGGGAGCCAGCACCTTCAGGATGTCCATCAGCAGGGCGCGGTCGGCGCGCTGCTCGCTGCCGTCCTCGACGCTGGCGTCGGGCAGCTGCTCGGTGGGCACCTCTTCGAGGCGGCGGGCCCGCCACCACTCGGTACGCGTGTTGATCATGACGCGGCGGAGGTAGGCGTCGGCCAGCGACTTGTCGGCGATGCCGTCCCAGCGGCCGTAGGTACGGGCCAGAGCGGTCTGCAGCAGGTCCTGGGCGTCGATCGGGTCGGGCACGAGACGCCGGGCACTGCGCAGCAGAGCCTCCTGCCGTGTGCGTACGTACTCTTCGAATTCGAGCACCTCGCCGTGCGCCATTCCAACCGCCTCCGTCCCCGTGACAAGCAACCGTGTTCCGTTACGCCACAGAAGCTACGGAGCGGTTGTCACGGGCCTGTGCGGAGCAGCCGTCGGACGGCGCACGGCCATCCATCGGTTGTGTAACAGCCGATGTTTCAGGTCCGGTTCGGGTGGGAAAGCCCCCCGTCCGGTCGGCCGGTGCTCAACCCGGCAGTCGGTACGTACCGTCGTCCAGTGGCTCGACGAGCCCGTCGGCGACGAGTCCGTCGAGGGCGCGTGCCCGCTGCACGGGCTCGTGCCAGACCGCGTCCAGCGCCGACTGGGGCACCGGCGTCAGCGCCTCCCGGAGAACGGCGAGGAGCCTGCCGCGCACCTGACGGTCGGTGCCCGCATAGGTCTGGCCCCGGCGGGCCGCGCCTTCGTGTGCGGGCTTGCCGGCCAGCCGCCAGGCGCACTGCCCGGCGATCGGGCAGCGGGAGCAGTCCTCGTTCCGCGCGGTGCACACCAGCGCGCCGAGCTCCATGGAGGCTGCCGCCCACCGGGCAGCCGTCCTCTCGTCGTCGGGCAGCAGTGCGCGGGCCAGCTTGCGTTCGGCCGCGGTGGTCGCCGTCGGCGGGTACTGGACGCCGGTCGCCGCCCGCGCGAAGACCCGGCGCACATTGGTGTCGAGGACGGCGTGGCGCTGGCCGTAGGCGAAGGAGGCCACCGCGGCCGCCGTGTACTCGCCGATCCCGGGGAGAGAGAGCAGCTGCCCGTGGTCGCTCGGCACATCGCCGCCGTGCCGCTCCGCTATCGCCTGCGCGGCTCCGTGCAGCCGCAGCGCGCGCCGCGGGTAGCCGAGCCGGCCCCAGGCGCGAACGGCCTCGCCGGGCGCCTCGGCCGCGAGGTCGGCGGGCCGGGGCCAGCGGGCCATCCACTGTTCGTACACGGGCAGGACCCGGCTGACCGGAGTCTGCTGGAGCATGAACTCGCTCACCATCACGCCCCAGGCTCCCGCATCGGGGCGGCGCCAGGGCAGATCACGGGCGTGCTCGTCGAACCAGTCGATGACGGGGGAGTGGAGGGACGCCGCGTCGGCGCGGGCGGTGTGTGTGGTGGTGTCAGTCATGGCACTCCGATCCTGGCACGTCCGAGCGGACGGAGGGCGCATCCACCGGTGGCCCGGCGCGGGGGCGGTGGTGGTGCCGGCGGGAGGCGGGGGTGGCGGAGCTCCCGGGAGACGGGTTCTTCGGGCCGGGCCGGGTGGCGTGTTCCCTCCAGGTCCGGCCCGGCCCGGTCCGGCCGCCGCTCGTGCGTGGCGGGGCGCCCGGACCGGGCACCGTCTCCGCCCGTGGTGTCCAGACCTCCGGCGGCGGGTCGCGGCCGACGCAGGACACCGTCGGTCGTGACGGCGGTGAAAGAGCCGCGGGGTGGCGAGGGCCGGCCTCTCCGTAACGCACGCCAACTCCCGCTGTCTGTAAGCGGTGGAGGCGGTCCGTAGGCCAGGACCCCTGCCACAGCGCCGAGTTGACCGCGACGCCGGCCTCCGCAACCGGTGGTCACGCAGCGTGCGCCTCTCGGGCGGGTCGGTCACCCGCTGCTACCGGCCCCGAGCGGGACCGACGACTGCGGGCCGCGCCGAAACGTCCTGCCGTGATGATGATCCGCAGAACTTGCAAGTAGAGCGGCGGGTGGGACGGGAGTTGGCCCGGATCTCTCGTAGAGTTTGGGTCGTGGGATCTCTGCGCAATCCGATCGGGCCACTCCCCTCCTCCATCTACTGGCGACGGAGGGCAGTCGCGCTGTCGTTGGTCGCGCTGCTCCTGCTCCTGGTCGTATGGGCCCTCACATCGGGCGGAGGCGGCGGAGACCAGGACGACGGCGCCAACGGCGGTCCCTCGCCCGCCACTTCGATCACTCCTGGGCCCACGTCCTCGGGTCCCGCGATCAGTGAACAGCCCGGTGGCCGCGACACCGGCGGAACCGGTGAGAGCAACGGCGGTGGCGGAACCGGCGGTACGGGCGCGGACGGCGGAGCCGGCGGCGACGGTGGCGCGGGAACCGGTGGAGGCGACGCCGCGGGTGGTGCCGGTGGCGCGGGCGGTGCCGGCGGAGCCGCGGGCGGCTCGACGGGCCAGCAGGTACCGGCCGATTCGACCCTGCCCAACTGCACCCCCGGTGCACTGAAGTTGACCCTGCGCAGCCTCAAGGTGTCGTACGAGCCGGGCGAGAAGCCCATGTTCCAGCTGGTCGCCTCCAACTCGTCGTCCGCGACGTGCAAGGCGGACTTCGGTCCCCGGGCAGCGGTGCTCACCGTCACCGACAACGGTGACGACGAGGTGTGGTCGTCGAAGGACTGCCCCTCGGGTGCGGGGAGTGTGCTGCTGAGGGTGCCGGCGGGTCAGACGATCACGTACACCGTGCCGTGGGACCGCAGGCAGAGCGAGCCTCAGTGCGCCACGCCGCGGCCGGGGGCCGCGCCCGCGGGCACGTATCTGGTGGAGGCGAAGTTCCCGGGCGTGACCGTGCTGCCGGCGTCGTTCCGCCTGGAGAAGGACTGAAGCCTGCCGTTCGGCTCAGGCTGAACGACAGGCTTCGGAGTAGCCGCCTGCCCGCAAGCAGACTTCGACGACAGGCCCCGGCGAGATCCAGACGCGAGGCCCTAGACGTACCGCTCGAGGATCGAGGACTCCGCGAGCCGCGACAGGCCCTCGCGGACGCTGCGTGCGCGTGCCTCGCCCACGCCGTCGACCGTCTGAAGGTCGTCGACGCTCGCCGCGAGCAGCTTCTGCAGCCCGCCGAAGTGCTCCACCAGCCGCTCGATGATCGCGCCCGGCAGCCTCGGCACCTTCGCCAGCAGTCGGTAGCCGCGCGGGGAGACCGCGGAGTCGAGGGTCTCGGGCGAGCCGCTGTAGCCCAATGCCCTGGCGACTATGGGTAGTTCCAGTAGTTCTGTGTGGGTCAGGGAGTCCAGCTCGAACAGGGCCTCGTCGACCGTACGGGACCGCTTCGCGGTGGGCTCGGGCACATAGTCACGCACGACCAGCTCGCGCTCGGGCTCGACGCCCGCGATCAACTCGTCGAGCTGGAGGGAGAGCAGCCGTCCGTCGGTGCCCAACTCGACCACGTACTCGGCGATCTCGGTGGCGATCCGGCGCACCATCTCCAGACGCTGGGCCACGGCCGTGACGTCCCGGACCGTCACCAGGTCCTCGATCTCCAGCGCGGAGAGCGTGCCCGCGACCTCGTCGAGGCGGAGCTTGTAGCGCTCCAGTGTCGCAAGGGCCTGGTTCGCACGGGACAGGATCGCGGCCGACTCCTCCAGGACCCGGCGCTCCCCGTCCACGTACAGCGCGATGAGACGCATGGACTGCGACACGGACACGACGGGGAAGCCGCACTGGCGCGACACCCGGTCCGCCGTGCGGTGGCGGGTGCCGGTCTCCTCGGTGGGGATGGACGCGTCCGGGACCAGCTGCACGCCGGCCCGGAGGATCTTGGTGATGTCCTTGTCGAGGATCAGCGCGCCGTCCAGCTTGCACAGCTCGCGCAGCCGGGTCGCGGTGAACTCGACATCCAGCACAAAGCCGCCGGTGCACATCGATTCGACCGTTTTGTCCATGCCGAGGACGATCAGGCCGCCGGTGTTGCCGCGGAGGATCCGCTCCAGGCCGTCGCGCAGGGCCTGGCCGGGCGCCACCGCGCTCAGGGCGGCGCGGATCAGTGCTTCGTTGCCGGAGCCTCCGCCGGACTTTCCGGGTGCTGCTGCCCGGTCGTTGGCTGCCACTGCACTCCTCCGGCTCGTACGGATGGGCGAGACCAGGGCAAAGTCTACCGGCGCGTGTCGTCGTCCCGTGGGGCCTCGGCACGCTCTTTGCGCGGTGCCGTGACCGGAGCGCCCTCCGAACCCCTCTGCCGCCCGCGCGGCAGCACCCTCAGAGCGTCTCCCACATCGGCCACTTCCGTCACCTTCATGCCCGCGGGCACCTTGCCCGGGTCGGACGGGACCAGGGCGTGGGTGAAGCCGAGACGGTGGGCCTCGGAGAGCCGGCGCTGCACGCCCGTGACGCGTCTCACCTCGCCCGCGAGGCCGACCTCGCCGATCGCGACCAGATTCTTCGGCAGCGGGGTGTCGCTGGCGGCGGAGGCCAGGGCGAGCGCGATCGCCAGGTCCGCCGCGGGCTCCGACAGCTTCACGCCGCCGACCGTCGCGCTGTAGATGTCGCGCTTGCCGAGAGCGGTGATGCGGCCGCGCTGCTCCAGGACGGCGAGCATCATCGAGACCCGGGAGGTCTCCAGACCCGAGGTCGTGCGCCGGGGGGAGGGGATCTGCGAGTCGACGGTGAGCGCCTGCACCTCGGCGACGAGCGGGCGCCGGCCCTCCAGGGTGACCGTCAGGCAGGTGCCGGGCACGGGCGCGTCCCGGCGGGTGAGGAACAGGCCCGAGGGATCGGTGAGTCCGGTGATGCCCTCGTCGTGCAGCTCGAAGCAGCCGACTTCGTCCGTCGCTCCGTAACGGTTCTTGACGCCCCGTACGAGACGCAGCCGCGCGTGCCGGTCGCCCTCGAAGGAGAGCACGACGTCGACGAGGTGCTCCAGCAGCCGCGGTCCGGCGATCGCGCCGTCCTTGGTGACATGGCCCACCAGGATCGTGGACATCCCGCGCTCCTTGGACGCGCGGATCAGCGCGCCGGCGACCTCGCGGACCTGGGCCATGCCGCCGGGCGCGCCGTCGATCTCGGGGGAGGCGACGGTCTGGACGGAGTCGAGGACCAGCAGCGACGGTTTGACCGCGTCCAAGTGACCGAGAACGGCGGACAGATCGGTCTCGGCCGCCAGATAGAGATGGTCGTGCAGGGCGCCGATGCGGTCGGCGCGCAGCCGGACCTGGCTCGCCGACTCCTCGCCCGTCACATAGAGGGTCCGGTGCTCGTCGCTCGCGGCCTTGGCGGCGACGTCCAGCAGCAGGGTGGACTTGCCGACGCCCGGCTCACCGGCGAGCAGCACGACGGCGCCGGGCACCAGCCCGCCGCCGAGCACCCGGTCGAGCTCGTCCACCCCGGTGGAGCGGGCCGTCGCCTGTCGTCCGTCGACCTGGCCGATGGGCAGCGCGGCGGTGGAGACGCGGCCGGCGGCGGTGGTGCGGACGGCGGGCGCGCCGTACTCCTCGATCGTGCCCCAGGCCTGGCATTCGGGGCAGCGGCCGAGCCACTTGGCGGTCGTCCAGCCGCACTCGGTGCAGCGGTAGGACGGCCGGTCCTTCGCGGATTTCGTACGGGCAGCCATGCGGTGAACCGTAGCGGGGGCCACTGACAACGAGGTCACCGCCGTCCCCGGAGGGCTGCCGCGCACCGGGCGCGAACGGCCGCGCGGACAGCGGCGGAACCCATCGGCACACGCCCGTCCGTCCCGAGATGAATAAACGATTCCTGTCCCCCTTCGAGCGAACTGTTCACCCGTAAGGATTAAAAGTGTTCAAGGGGTACGAAGTGGGTGTGTTCCTGCGCCTACGGTCACGGCGTGACGAGCAGCAGGCTGGAACCACCCACCCACACCACCGGCGCACGACGGGCGCACCGGCGCACGCCCCACACCCTCACGCAACAGCCGCCCGCGCGTTATGAGCCGTACCTCGACGGCCTGTTCACCTACTGCCTCTCCGTGCTCTGCGACCACGACGCCGCGACCGCGCTGCTCGGTGATGTGCTCGCCATGGCGGAGCGGCAGTACGGGCGCAGCCCGGCGGACGAGCCCGGACGCAAGGCGTGGCTGTACGCGCTGGCGCGCTGGGCGTGTCTGCGCCGGCTGGCCGAACAGCGGCGCAGCCGGCAGGGGGCGCACACCGGCAGACCCGCCGTCTCCGAGGAGCGGCCCCGGGTCTCCGAGGAGGCCGCGGAGCGCCGCCGCTCCGAACTGGCCCTGCTGGCCTGGCCGGAGGCAGCCGGCACCACGCCCGAACAGCGCGAGGCACTCGAACTCGCCGTACGCCACGGGCTCGGCGCGCGTGAGGTCGCCGCGGTCCTCGGTATGGACGCGACCGCCGCCCGCGAACTTCTCGCCGCCGCCGCCTGCGAGGTCGAGCGCACCCGCGCGGCCCTCGCGGTGGTCGAGAGCGGCAACTGCCCCTCCGTCGCCCGTCTCACCGGCGACCACCGGGTGCTGCTCTCCGCGGCGCTGCGCACCGAACTCGTCCGGCACGTCGACGACTGCCCCCGCTGCCGCCGCGCCGCCGAACGGGCCGGCGCGGGCGGGCCGTGGCCGGGGTCGGCCGTCAGCCCGGCCACGCTGCCCCTGGTCGAGGCACCGCGGGCCGCCGCGTACATCGCGATGCTCCACGTCCCCCGGGCGCGAGCGACCGCACCGCGCTTCGGGCCCAGCGGCTTCCCCCTCGACCCGAAGGACCACGCCGCGCGGCGCGACCGGCTGCGGGCCCGCGCGGTGACCACCACCGTCGTGGCGACGGTCGTCGCCGCGCCGGTCCTCGCGCTGTGGGCGGCGTACCGCGGGGCGCCGGTGACGGGCGAGGGCGAACACGGCGCAACCGCGGTCACCGCGAGCGACGCCGCGGAGGACGGGGGGCTGGAGGGCCGGCCCTACGACCACTACGAGAACGCGGGCAACGCCCAGGCCGAACCGGCGTCCCCGTTCACGGCGCCCTCCACGTCGCCGGACGTCTCGGTCGAGGTCATCAGCGCGGGCACACCCCCGCCGCCGTCCCGCCCCGGCATGCCGGCCCCGGGCCGCCTCACGGTCGAGGCGGAACCTTCCGGCGACACGACCCGCATCACCCTCCGCGCCTCGGGCGGCTCACCCGTCACCTGGTCCGCCTGGACGAACGCCCGCTGGCTCTACGTGAGCCACACCTCGGGCACCCTGCGCCCGGGCGAATCGGTGACGATCTACGTGACGGTGGACCGGGCGCGGGAGCCGGTCGGGGCGTGGAGCGCGCGGGTGGGAGTGGACCCGTCCGGAGCGGTGATCTCGGTCCGCGGCCACGGCCGCCCCCACCCGCCGACGCCGCACCCCCCGACATCGGAGCCCCCGCCGACGCCGCCCTCGACCCCACCACCGTCGGACCCCCCGTCCCCGACGCCCTCGGAGGAGACCCCGTCCCCGACCCCGCCGCCCTCGTCCCCACCGGACCCGACCCTGTCGGACTCCCCACCGAGCTCCTGAGAGCGCGGGCGTTTACGCGGGGCGGGTGGACGGGGGTGACCGGTTCATGTGGGGCTGTCACCCCACGCCCCCCTCACCTGCGGCAGCTTCGCGCCGCTGCCCGCCGCCGGGCCCGTTCTGCCGGTTGCAGGCCGGCCCGGGGTGGATGACGCCACCTGTCCGGTGGGGTGGGGAGAAGTCGTTGGTGGGGCTGCGCCCCACGCCCCCTTGGCTACGGCAGCGACGCGCCGTCCGGACCCGCGCACCTGTCCGGTGCGGGTGAGGAGAGGGGTGCACGTGGGGCTGGCGCCCCACGCCCCCTCACCTGCGGCAGCTTCGCGCCGCGAAGACCAAGGGGCATGTAGGGCTGCGGCCCACGGCCAGGCCAACGCGGCAGCTACGGCGCCGTCCGGACCCGCGCACCTGTCCGGTGCGGGTGAGAAGACGAGGTTCACGTGGGGCTGGCGCCCCAGGCCCCCCAGGGCGGCAGCTACGCGCCGCGAAGGCCCGGGCACCTGCGCCGAACAGGCTCGGGTTCGCTTCCGGGGGCGCGCCGGCGAGTTGCGTCCTCGACCGCTCGGGAGGGGGCGTGCAGGGTCGTCCCCGCAGGGGATCGGCGGCAGGACCCGGGTGACCAAGACAACACAGCTGTAGGCCGCCGACCCCGAGGAGTCGAGCCCGGAGGGCCCCCGGACCCGACGCTGGACAAGGGCCTGGGGCTCAAGGTCCCCGGCCCCCGAACGGGTTCGGGTCCTACGCTGCCGCGGAAGGGGTCCTCGACCGCTCGGGAGGGGGCGTGCAGGGTCGTCCCCGCAGGGGATCGGCGGCAGGACCCGGGTGACCAAGACAACACAGCTGTACGCCGCCGACCCCGAGGAGTCGAGCCCGGAGGGCCCCCGGACCCGACGCCGGACAAGGGCCTGAGGCTCAAGAACCCGCGCCCAGGCACCCGACGCCGTATAAGGACCCGAGCCTCAAGCACCCGACGCCGCACAAGGGCCCGAGGCTCAAGAGCCCGCGCCCCCCGCGCCCCAGGCACCCGCCGCCGCACAAGGGCCCGAGGCTCAAGAGCCCGCGCCCCAAGCCCCCGGCGCCCGCTCAAGAACCCGCACCCCAAGAACCCGCCCCCTACTTCGGATCCGCCGGATGCGGTGCCACCAACGGCAGTTGCGAAGCCAGCCGCGCCTCGCACAGTTCCGTCAGGACCCCGTACGCCTCCTTGCCCATCAGCTCCGTCAGCTCCGGCCCGTACGTCACGTACACCGGATCCCCCGCCCCGTGCGCCGACGTCGCCGACGTGCACCACCAGTGCAGGTCGTGGCCCCCCGGGCCCCAGCCCCTGCGGTCGTACTCGCCGATCGAGACCTGGAGCACCTTCGTGTCGTCCGGGCGCTCGATCCACTCGTACGTACGGCGCACCGGCAGCTGCCAGCACACGTCCGGCTTGGTCTCCAGCGGCTCCCGGCCCTCCCGCAGCGCCAGGATGTGCAGCGAGCAGCCCATCCCCGCCGCGAATCCCGGTCGGTTCTGGAAGATGCACGAGCCCTTCCAGCGGCGCGTCTGGCGTTCGCCGTCGTCGTCGACCTCCACCCAGCCCGTCTCGGTCCCCACGTCGTGGAACTCCCACAGCTCCGGCGTGAGCCGCGCGACATGCTCCGCGACCCGCTTCTCGTCGTCCTCGTCGGAGAAGTGCGCCCCGAGCGTGCAGCAGCCGTCGTCCGCGCGGCCCGCCTGGATGCCCTGGCAGCCGCTGCCGAAGATGCAGGTCCAGCGGGAGGTGAGCCAGGTCAGGTCACAGCGGAACACCTGCTCGTCGTCGGCGGGATCAGGGAATTCCACCCATGCGCGAGCGAAGTCCAGACCCTTCTCGTCGGCCTGGATCTTCTTCGGGGGGAGGGCTTTGCCCTGCTTCGCCTTTTTCGTCTTTGGCACAGGTCCAGCGTATGCGCGCACCGGCAGTAGCGTTCAGTCCATGAGACTCGGAGTTCTCGACGTCGGTTCGAACACGGTGCACCTTCTGGTGGTGGACGCGCACCCCGGTGCCCGTCCGCTGCCCGCCCACTCGCACAAGGCGGAGCTGCGGCTCGCCGAGCTGCTGGACGAGGCGGGCGCCATCGGCCCCGAGGGTGTGGACCGGCTGATCGAGACCGTCGCGGCCGCCGCTCAGGCCGCCGAGGACCAGGGCTGCGAGCAGGTGCTGAGTTTCGCGACCTCCGCCGTACGGGAGGCCACCAACGCCGACCTGGTGCTGGCCCGGGTCAAGGCCGAGACGGGCGTCGACCTCACGGTGCTCACCGGCGAGGAAGAGGCGCGGCTCACCTTTCTGGCCGCTCGCCGCTGGTTCGGCTGGTCCGCCGGCAAGCTCCTCGTCCTCGACATCGGCGGGGGCTCGCTGGAGATCGCCTACGGGATCGACGAGGAGCCCGACGCCACGGTGTCGCTGCCGCTCGGCGCGGGCCGGCTCACTGCCGGGCGGCTGCCGGGAGATCCGCCGGACCCCGAGGATGTTCGAGCGCTGCGTCGCCATGTGCGTGCTGAAATCGCCCGTACGGTGGGTGAGTTCAGCCGCTTCGGCAAGCCCGACCACATCGTGGCGACGTCCAAGACGTTCCGGCAGCTGGCCCGTATCGCGGGAGCCGCGCGCTCCGCGGAGGGTCTGTACGTGCAGCGTGAACTAAGTCATAAATCGTTGCAGGAATGGGTCCCGAAACTCGCCGGGATGACCGCCGAACAGCGCTGCGCCCTGCCCGGGGTCTCCGAGAGCCGCGCCCCTCAGCTGCTGGCGGGAGCCCTGGTCGCGGAGGGTGCGATGGAGCTTTTCGGCGCGCAGGTGCTGGAGATCTGCCCTTGGGCGCTGCGCGAGGGCGTGATCCTGCGGCGTCTGGATCATCTCCCCACCGCCTAGTGAGGGCCCGTACCCTGTCTCCGTGGCAGAACCAGTGGTGCGCATCCCGGATGCGAAGGTTGTCCTGTCGACGGCTTCCGTCTATCCGGAGTCGACGGCGACGGCCTTCGAGATCGCCGCGCGCCTGGGCTACGACGGCGTCGAGGTCATGGTCTGGACCGATCCCGTCAGTCAGGACATCGAGGCGTTGCGCCGCCTTTCCGACTATCACCAGGTGCCGGTCC
The DNA here is from genome assembly GCF_050952975.1 of Streptomyces sp. CA-251247. Classification (NCBI taxonomy): domain Bacteria; kingdom Bacillati; phylum Actinomycetota; class Actinomycetes; order Kitasatosporales; family Streptomycetaceae; genus Streptomyces; species Streptomyces sp. CA-251247. Next base: position 4,589,817 of record NZ_CP191861.1, read on the forward strand.
ACGCGATCCACGCCCCGTGTCTGCTGATCACGCAGCGGGTGTGGTCCACCGACCCCTGGGTGAAGCTCCAGCGCGCCCAGGCCGCCGCCGAGAAGCTGGGCGCGTCCACGGTCGTCGTGCACCCGCCGTTCCGCTGGCAGCGCCAGTACGCCCGGGACTTCGTCAGCGGTATCTGGCGGATGGCGAACGAGACGGATGTGCGCTTCGCCGTCGAGAACATGTACCCGTGGCGCTACCGCGACCGCGAGATGCTCGCGTACGCCCCCGACTGGGACGTCACCAAGGAGGACTACCGCCACTTCACGGTCGACCTCTCGCACACCGCGACCTCCCGCGTGGACACCATGGCGATGGTGGACCGCATGGGCGACCGGCTCGGACACGTGCACCTGGCCGACGGCAAGGGGTCCGCGAAGGACGAGCACCTCGTGCCGGGCCGCGGCAACCAGCCGTGTGCCGAGCTGCTGGAGCGGCTCGCCCGCGGCGGCTTCGACGGTCATGTGGTCATCGAGGTCAACACCCGGCGCGCGATGTCCGCGGCCGAACGCGAGGCCGACCTCGCGGAGGCCCTCGCCTTCACCCGGCTGCATCTGGCGTCCGCCACCTCGTCGGGAGTGCGCGGCTCATGACGGACCCGACGGCGCCCCGGCGCCGCGGCCGCCCGGCCCGTAAGGAGGCGGCCGAGGGCCCCGGGGCCCGGGAGCGGATCCTGGAAGCCGCCCGCACCGAGTTCGCGGAACGCGGCTACGACAAGACGACCGTCCGCGGCATCGCCAGGGCGGCGGACGTGGACGCGGCCCTGGTCCATCATTACTTCGGTACGAAGGACGAGGTCTTCGCGGCCGCCATCGAGGTGTCCTTCGAACCGAGCCTGGTCGTCCCGGTGATCCTGGGACAGGGCACCGACGGCATCGGCGAGCGGCTCGCCCGCTTCTTCATCGGCGTGTGGGAGAACCCGGCCACCCGGGGTCCGCTGCTGGCGATCATCCGCTCCGCGCTCACCCATGACGCGGCGGCGACGGTACTGCGCGGCTTCCTGCTGCGGCGGCTGCTGGAGAAGATCGCCGGGGAGCTCGACGTGCCGGACCCGAAGTTCCGCGCGGAGCTCGCGGCCTCGCACATGATCGGCATCGCGATCCTGCGCTACGTCATCAAGGTGGAGCCCCTGGCCTCGGCCGATCCCGAGACCATCGTGGAGATGGTGGCTCCCACGCTGCAGCGGTATCTGACCGAAGCGTGAGCCGTGCGTCCCGCATAGCGGACGGTGTGTCCAGATCTTGGATCGGCGGCGTACGCTCGAATGAGTCCTACCCCTATTGAGGAGCGAGCGACGATGCCCGAGCTGAGGTCCCGCACAGTCACTCACGGCCGCAACATGGCGGGTGCCCGCGCCCTTATGCGGGCGTCGGGCGTAGCGAGCGCGGACATCGGCAAGCCGATCGTCGCGGTCGCCAACTCCTTCACCGAGTTCGTGCCCGGCCACACCCACCTCGCCCCGGTCGGCCGGATCGTCTCCGAGGCGATCCTGGCGGCGGGCGCGGTGCCGCGTGAGTTCAACACGATCGCGGTCGACGACGGCATCGCGATGGGCCACGGCGGCATGCTCTACTCGCTGCCCTCGCGCGACCTGATCGCCGACAGCGTGGAATACATGGTCGAGGCGCACTGCGCCGACGCGCTGATCTGCATCTCCAACTGCGACAAGATCACTCCGGGCATGCTGATGGCCGCCCTGCGCCTCAACATCCCCACCGTCTTCGTCTCCGGCGGCCCGATGGAGGCCGGCAAGGCGACGCTCGTCGACGGCACGGTCCGCAAGCTGGACCTGATCAACGCGATCTCGGACGCGGTCAACGAGAACGTCTCGGACGAGGACATCCTCCGTATCGAGGAGAACGCCTGTCCGACCTGCGGCTCGTGTTCCGGCATGTTCACCGCCAACTCGATGAACTGCCTGACCGAGGCGATCGGCCTCTCCCTGCCGGGCAACGGCTCGGTGCTCGCCACCCACACGGCCCGCCGCGCGCTGTACGAGAACGCCGCCCGCACGGTCGTCGACATCACCAAGCGGTACTACACCGAGGACGACGCGAGCGTCCTGCCGCGCAACATCGCCACCCGCGCGGCCTTCGACAACGCCATGGCGCTCGACATCGCCATGGGCGGCTCGACCAACACGATCCTGCACCTGCTCGCCGCCGCGCAGGAGGCCGAGCTGGACTACGACCTCGACGACATCAACGACGTCTCGCGGCGTGTGCCCTGTCTGGCCAAGGTGGCGCCGAACGTCGCGCCCGGCGGCACGTACTACATGGAGGACGTGCACCGCGCCGGCGGCATCCCGGCGATCCTCGGCGAGCTGTACCGGGCGGGCCTGCTCAACGAGGACGTGCACACCGTCCACTCCCCGGGCATCAAGGAATGGCTCGGCACCTGGGACGTGCGCGGCGGCTCCCCGTCCGAGGAAGCGGTCGAAATGTGGCACGCGGCACCGGGCTGCAAGCGTTCCGCGGAGGCCTTTTCGCAGTCCGAGCGGTGGGATTCGCTGGACGTCGACGCGGCCGGCGGCTGCATCCGCGACCTGGAGCACGCGTACTCGCTGGACGGCGGTCTCGCCGTGCTGAAGGGGAATCTCGCTGTCGACGGCTGTGTCGTGAAGACCGCCGGCGTGGACGAGTCGATCTGGACCTTCGAGGGCCCGGCCGTCGTCTGCGAGTCGCAGGAAGACGCGGTCGACAAGATCCTCACCAAGCAGATCAAGGAGGGCGACGTCGTCGTCATCCGCTACGAGGGCCCCAAGGGCGGCCCGGGTATGCAGGAGATGCTCTACCCGACGTCGTTCCTGAAGGGCCGCGGCCTGGGCAAGGCCTGCGCGCTGGTGACGGACGGCCGGTTCTCGGGCGGCACCTCGGGCCTGTCGATCGGCCACGCCTCACCCGAGGCGGCGTCGGGCGGCACGATCGCGCTCGTCGAGGACGGCGACCGCATCCGCATCGACATCCCGAACCGCACGATCGACCTGCTGGTCACGGACGAGGAACTGTCGTCCCGCCGCGAGGCCCTGGCCGGCACGTACGCGCCGAAGAAGCGCGAACGGAAGGTGTCGGCGGCGCTGCGGGCGTACGCGGCGATGGCGACCAGCGCGGACAAGGGCGCGGTCCGGGACGTCTCGCGCCTCGGCTGAGTCTGGGTGCCGGGCGGGCACTTCAGCCCGCCCCGCCCCGGTTCGGGAGGACGTCTTCTGCCTCAGCGCGGGCCGGGCGCGCCATTCCGGCCCGTCCGGCGTTTGAGGGTCCGGAACGTCTTCCGACCGGGCTGAACCCGCAGTGCGGGGCGAGCCATCTCAGCCCGTCCGGCGTTCGAAGGCGCGGCCGCAGGCCGTGCACCGTCACGGCGGGTCTGTGGCCGTACGCGGGTGATGCCGACAACCGCATGCCAGGCCGCGGCCGGCTCGCGTTCTGCCGCCTCGGCTGATCCGGCGCCGCGGAGAGCTACTCCAGCCCGTCCGGCGTTCGAGGACACGGCCGCAGGCCCCTCACCACCGCCCCGCGTCCCCCGCCTTCACCCCGAACACCGACCCGTCCGGCGCCGTCGCGAACACCCGACCCGCCATCACGACCGGCGCCGGCAGGGCGGAGGCGAACGTGAACCGCCCGTCGTCCATCCGCGGTTTCGTCTGACCGGTCAGTACCCCGCGTGCCGCGTCCACCGCCAGCAGTCGCCCGTCCCCGGCCGAGACGTACACCCCGCGCCCGTCCGCGGCCGGACGCGACAGATGCGTCACCGCCGTCTCCAGCCGCCACCGCACCCCCTTCTCGCCGACCGCGAGCAGCGAACCGCCTGACCCGCTCACGTAGACCGAGCCGCCGTGGACCGACGCCTGCGCCTGGTCGACCGGGGCGCCCAGCGGCACACGGCGGACCGTGCGGTTCTCGCCGGCCCCCACCCCCACCCGTACGACCGCGTCCGTGAAGCCGTCGAGGTCGGCGGAGAGCAGGTACAGGACGCCGTCCACGGTCTGGACCGGCGTCAGCGACCCCTTGATCCGCTTCTCCCACAGCTGGTCGCCGCTCGCCGGGTCGACCGCGGCCACCAGCGTGGACGTCCCGTCCGCCGACGGGGTCGCGGACATCGCCGGGCCCTTCGCGCCCGGCGACGAGACCCACTGGGTGCCGACACCGCCGCGCTTGCGGGTCCAGCGTTCCGCACCCGTCGCGGCGTCGACCGCCCGCACCAGTCCGCTGTCGGTCACCAGCATCACCACGTCACCGGCGTACCGCACGGTCGAGTACCGGGAGATGTCGGTCTGCCGCCGTACCGCACCTGATGCCGGGTCGAGCGCGTAGAGACGGTCCCCGCCGGGTGCGACGACGTGCAGCAGCCCGCCCGCGGCCACGGGCGTCATGCCCTCGTCGGTCTGTGCGGACGCCTTGCCGGCCGGCAGCGACCAGTCCTTCGTGCCGTCGGCGGGGTCGAGACGAGCGGCCCTGATGCCGGGAGCCGCGCAGTACAGAAGGCCGCCTGCCGCACCGCACGCCGGGGTCTTGTTCTCCGCGTCACCGCCGGCCAGCGGCACACTCCAGGCCCGGAAGGCCTGCTCCGCGCGGGGCGTGGTGGACACCGGCGGCGACGGGTCGTCGTCCGCCACGGCGTTCACGACGGCGATCCCGGCCGTGACCAGCACCGCCAGGCCCGCGGCCGCCCACCGCAGCCTGCGGCCGGGCCGCCGAGCCTCCGGCCGCTCGTCCGCGCTCGGCGGCACCCCGTCCGCGACCTGCGGCGCGCTCTCGCGGGGGTCCGGGGTGCGCGGCCCCGGAATGTACGCCTGGGTGTCGCACGACGAGGAGGGCGAGGACTCCCGCAGCGCGACCATCACCTCGTACGGCGTCGGCCGGTCCGCCGGATCCTTCGCCAGGCAACGCCGGAACAGCGGTACGAGATCGGTCGGCACCCCCGCCAGTTCGGGTTCGTTGTGCACCACCTGGTACGCGACGATGTAGTGGCTGTCGGAGTCGAAAGGCCCGCGTCCGGTCGCCGCGTGCACCAGCACCGCGCCCATCGCGAACACGTCCGCGGCGGGGCCGACCTCGCGCGGCCGCTGGAACTGCTCGGGGGCCATGAACGGCGGCGTGCCGATCAGCTTCCCGGTCTCCGTCCGCAGATCGCTGTCCGAGGGTCGGGAGATCCCGAAGTCGATCACCTTCGGTCCGTCGGGCGCGAGCAGCACATTGCTCGGCTTGAGATCGCGGTGCACCACACCGGCGCGATGGATGTCGCGCAGTGCCTCGGCGAGTCCGGCCCCGGCCCTGCGCAGCTCGTCTGCGCTCAGCGGACCGTTCCGCTTCACCTGCTCGGCGAGGGTGGGCCCGTCGATGAACAGCGTGGCCATCCACGGCCGTTCGGCCTCCGGGTCGGCGTCCACGACGGGCGCGGTGAAGGCACCGCTGACCCTGCGGGCGGCGGCGACCTCCTGGCGGAAGCGGGCCCTGAACTCCGGGTCGGACGCATGCTCGGCATGGATGACCTTGACGGCGAGCCGCAGCCCGGATGCGGATGTGGCCAGATGTACCACCCCCATGCCGCCTGTTCCGAGGCATCCCTCGAGGCGGTACTGCCCGGCATACTCCGGATGCTCCGCTTCCGGCGACTGCCCGGTGCTGCGCAGCGGTGGCATCTCCCACCCCCGTGTTCGTGGTGCGCACGCGCGACTCACGGAGCCTAGTCGATGGTGCGTGCGATACAGGTGTGGCTTGTTAGCCTGCGCGGCGTACAGTGCCCGAACAGTGCACATACAGCAACGGGGGATATTTTCATGGCACTTGAGGAAGTACGTCCTGAAATCGATGATCTTGCCGAGACGCCGTCGGACACCACCACCACGGCGGTCGCCGGCCTCGACACGGTCGTGAGCCTCGGCGCGCTCGGCACGGAAGCGCCGGAGGCGCCGTCGGCACCGGAAGCAGACGCGGACGCGGAGGCGGACGCCGAAGGGGACGCGGCCGGTGCCCGGTCCGCCAAGCGCTACCCGGTCGCGCCCGGCCACCGTGTGAACGTCCGCAGCGGCCCCGGCACGAACTACCGCCTCGTGAAGGTGCTGCCGCTCGGCGCCAGCGTCCCGATCAACTGCCAGAAGCCGGGGGAGCGGATCAGCGGCCCCTACGGCACCACCAACCTCTGGGACAACATCGCCAACGGCCAGTTCGTCTCCGACGCCTATGTACGGACTGGCAGCGACGGATATGTGACCATCCGCTGCTCCTGACCGCGCGGATCCGAGGGGATAATCGACCTCGTGAGCGAGCAGAGCGACAGCAGCGTGCAGACCGGCGGCGGCATGCAGGATGACAGCAGTGTGCAGGCCGGCGCCGGTCCGCAGCCCGAGCCCATCCGTTTCTTCGGCACGACCTGGGTCTGCCACGACGGGGGCTACGGGCTGCGCCGGGTCGGCGCGGCCGCCGGTTCGCTGTTCGCCGCCGTCGCCGCCTGTCTGGTGCTGCGGTTCGCCTACCAGGGCCTCGAGATCGCCGCGGTCGGCGGCTTCGTGAACATGCTGGTCGTCGTCATGTTCGCGGTCTGCAGCGCCATCGCGTTCCGCAAGACGTGGGAGGGCTTCAGCAGCCGGCCCACCGGCGCGGCCACCCCGGACGCGCTGCGCAGCCTCCGGGCGATCGGCTTCGTCGGCGTCCTCCTGGCGTACTTCCTCCGCTCGCTCGTCGAGGCGCCGGGCGAGAAGCTGCACCGCGAGGAGTACGAGACGGCCCGCGCCCAGTACGAGAAGCGCCGCGCCACGCGCACCGGTAACCCTGCCGCCCGCAAGAGCAAGGGCGGCAAGCCCCGCCGCCGGTAGGGGCGAAGGCGCACAGGCAGTACGCGGCCGTGCCGGCAGGAGGCCGCCACGCAGGGGCCCCGGCGGTCAGCCGCACGTTTCCAGCGGGCCCGCCCGCTTCCTCACCCCTTCCGGTGCGAGAACCGCCCCACCAGTCCCACGACTCCCGTCACCAGCAGGCCCCTCCACAGGCTGTCCCAGACGCCGGAGAAGAACCCCTGTGACGTGAGCGCCTGATGCACCACCACATCGGTGGCCGCCATCAGCGCGCCGGGCACGACGGCGACCCGCCACGGGTGGGCCGCAGCCCAGCGCCGTATCCGCCGGTCGGACGGATGGCCCGTCTCCGGTCGGCCGCCGAGCACCGCGCCCGCCCCGCCGACCATGAAGAAGAGCATCAGCCCGACCGACAGCGAGCCGGCCACCAGGCCGAGCCCGATGCCGTCGCTGATCGCGCCCAGCGCGAGCGCGACACCGCCGCCCAGTCCGCCGACCGCCGCTGCCGCACGCCACGGCCCGAGTGTCGCCGAGGCGACGGCGAGCCGCCGCTGCTCGGCCCTGGAGATCTCACTGTTGTGGCTCATATGCCCACGGTCGTCCGCCCTTCCCCCGAATCGCCATAAGGGATCGCCCTGACCCGCCCCCCATCTCTCGGTGGCGGCCGCTCCCGGTCTCTTGACGGAGGGCACTGCCGCGAGCATTATTCATCACATGATGAATTCTTCTGGGGTTGCCGTACTGGCCCGCGGCCTCACCGTCGTACGAGGGGACCGCACCGTCCTGCGCGGTATCGACTTCACCGTCACGCCCGGCCGGATCACCGGCCTTCTGGGACCGTCCGGCTGCGGCAAATCGACTCTCATGCGCGCACTCGTCGGAACACAGGCTCACGTCACCGGCACGCTCGACGTCCTCGGCAGGCCCGCGGGCGACGCGGCCCTCCGCTCCCGCATCGGCTACGTCACCCAGGCACCGTCGGTCTACGACGACCTGACGGTGCGCCAGAACCTGGAGTACTTCGCCTCCGTCCTGGAACCCGGGCGCCGGCACCGCGACGCCCGCCATGAGCACGTCGGCCGGGCCATCGCCGACGTCGACCTCGTCTCCCACGCCGACTCCCTCGCCGGACGGCTCTCCGGCGGCCAGCGCAGCCGCGTCTCGCTCGCCGTCGCCCTCCTCGGCACCCCCGAACTGCTGGTGCTCGACGAACCGACCGTCGGCCTCGACCCCGTCCTGCGCCGCGATCTGTGGGACCTCTTCCATCGCCTCGCCGACGAACGCGGCACGACGATCCTCGTCTCCTCCCATGTGATGGACGAGGCCGAACGCTGCCACCGCCTCCTGCTCATGCGCGAAGGCGAGATCCTCGCCGAGGACACCCCCGACGACCTGCGGTTCCGTACCCGTTCCGAGACGGTCGAGGCCGCCTTCCTGCATCTGGTCGACCAGGCCGACGCCCGTGGGCCCGCCGGTGACGCCCGGCAGGGGACCGCACAGACCGACGCCATCCAGGAGAACGCCCGATGAGCACCGCCCGCACCCTCGCCACCGCCGGCCGCGTCCTGCGCCAACTGCGCCACGACCGCCGGTCCATCGCCCTGATGGTCCTCGTCCCGTGCGTGATGCTCTTCCTGCTGCGCTACGTCTTCGACGGCAGCGAGCGGACCTTCGACTCCATCGGCGCCTCGCTGCTCGGCATCTTCCCGCTCATCACGATGTTCCTGGTGGCCTCCATCGCGACCCTCCGCGAGCGCACCTCAGGAACCCTGGAACGACTGCTCGCCATGCCGCTCGGCAAGGGTGATCTGATCGCCGGCTACGCCCTGGCCTTCGGCCTCGTCGCCGTCGTCCAGTCCCTCCTCGCCACCGGCCTCGCGCTGTGGGTGCTGGGCCTGGACGTCGTCGGCTCGCCCTGGCTGCTGCTCCTCGTCGCGCTGCTCGACGCCCTGCTCGGCACGGCACTGGGCCTCTTCGTCTCGGCCTTCGCCGCCTCCGAATTCCAGGCGGTGCAGTTCATGCCGGCGGTGATCTTCCCGCAGCTGCTGCTCTGCGGTCTGTTCACCGCGCGCGACCAGATGCAGCCCGTCCTGGAAGGAATCTCGAACGTCCTGCCCATGTCGTACGCCGTCGACGCCATGACCGAGGTCCTGCACCACCCGGACGCCACCGGCGACTTCATCCGCGACGTGCTGATCGTGGCGGCCTGCGCGGTCCTGGTGCTGGCACTCGGCGCGGCCACGCTGCGCCGCCGTACGGCCTGACGCTCCTACGTCAGAGTGACGGTGTCGCCGACCTTCAGCCGGTCGTAGACCCACTTGGCATCGGCGGCCGGCATCCGCAGCACGCTCGGGTGCATGCGGATGCCCGAGACGTGGTCCGCGACCAGATACAGCGCCTCACCGTTCGGCAGCGAGAGATTCACCGCCCAGCTCACCTCGACCTCGTACGCGGTCTCCGGCGGGGTCGACAGCAACGCAGGGAGCTTCATCTTCGGATTCTTGAACGCGACCTTCGCCTTGCCCGCGGTGACGTCGTCACTCATCGTCAGACGGAAGGACCGGGCCTTCTCACCGGCCGGCCGGAGCGTCAGCACCTTCGTACGGATGTCGATGCGGGGAGGGGCGTACACAAACACGGGAGCCGACGACGGGATCGACGGATCGATCGCCACCGGCCGCCGGCCCTCCTTGCTCCCGTCCATCACCCACGGCACCCCCACCGCGGCACCCGTGCCCAGCACCACGACCGCGGCCGTCGCCACGAGAGCCCGCCGGCGTCGCCCGCGCGCCTCACCGCGCCGCCGGATCTGCCCGCCCGACAGCGTCGGCGGCACCGAAGCGTCGGCGGCCAGCACCCGCAGCGCGGAACCCAGCTCGTCCGGCTCGTGCTCAGACACGGCTGCCCTCCCTCTCGTCCGCGGGCTCACCCGGAGACAACAGTTTGGCGAGAGCGGCACGCCCACGCGACAGCCGGGCCTTGACGGTCCCCGTCGGGGACCCCGTCTCGGCCGCGATCTGCTCGACGCTCAGATCGCACAGATGATGCAGTACCACCGCGTGCCGCTGCGGCTCCGGCAGCTGCCGCAACGCCTGCACCAGCATGGTGTGTTCCGGACCGGGGCCCGGCACCCGGTCCGCAGGCGCCTGGTGGCGCACCAGCTCCACCCACCGCTTCGCCCGGCGCCACCGGCTCACCGCGAGCCGCATCGCGACCGTACGGATCCACGCCTCGGGAGCCTCGTCCACCAGCAAGGAGGCACGACGGTCCCAGGCACGGACGAACGCCTCCTGGACGACATCCTGCGCCTCGCCGTGATCACCCGTCAGCGCGTACAGCTGCCCCACCAACCGGGGGAAAGCGGTCGCGTAGAAGGTGTCGAACTCCTCCTCGGTCACGAGCGATAGGACAGCCCTCACCCCTCCGTGGTTCCACGGAAAACCGTCTTCCCGACGTGCAACCCGAGCCCTCCCGCCGTGCGTACAGAAACCGGACACGCTCCGGCTGATGACCAGCCGGCACAGGGGGAGGAAACTCATGCGACGACACATCGCCGCCGCCGTACTCGCTATGACCTGCGCACTCGCGCTCACCGGCTGCTCGGACACCGGCGTACTGCCGGACGCGGCCGCCGCCGAGCGCCCCGAAGCCACAGCTTCCGCCCCCGCGAAGCCGAAGCCCACGGCGACCCCGGTGTCGCCCACCACCCTCGGCCACCTCGCCGAGGCCTCCGTCAACATCACCGACGGCGCACGCGTCGGCGTCGGCATGCCCATATCGGTGACCTTCGGCCGGCCCGTGCCCCGGGCCGAGCGCGCCGATGTGGAACGGCAGCTCAAGGTCACCGCCGACCCCGGTGTCGACGGCGCCTGGGCCTGGATCAAGGACCACAACCACCACCTGGGCCAGCGGGTCGACTTCCGCCCCCGTACGTTCTGGAAGCCGGACACCGAGGTCAGCGTCCAGGCCGGCCCCGAGATCTCCCGGTCCTTCACCATCGCCCGCTCCCTGGTGGCCACGGTCGACGTGCGCACCCACCGGATGACGGTCGTCAAGGACGGCGCCCCCACGCAGAAGATCCCGATCACCGCGGGCCGCCCGCCCTACGACACGTGGAACGGCACCATGGTCGTCCTCGACAAGCAGCGCAAGGTCCTCATGGACTCCCGCACGGTCAACATCGCCGACCCCTACCGCGGCTGGTACGGCTACGCCGTCCACCTGACCACGTCGGGCACCTACCTCCACGAGAACAAGCGGGCGAACGTCTACGCAGGCGAAGCCAACGTCACCCACGGCTGCGTCGGCCTCGCCGACGACGGCACCGCCCGCAGGTTCTACGAGCAGGTCATCCCCGGCGACGTCGTCCGCGTCGTGAACTCCAAGGACCAGGTGGACCCCGGCAACGGCTACGGCGACTGGAACCTCTCCTGGAGCGAGTGGCGCTCCCGCAGCGCCCTCAACGCCTGACCGGACCTGATCGCCTCCTGACCGGACGCCGAAGGAACCGGACGCCGAAGGAACCGCGCGCCGAAGAGACCGCGCGCCGAAGAGACCGGGCGCCGAACGGACCGGCGTCCGGGGGCGCGGTACGGGGCTCACCACCCGTACCGCCCCTCGGACGCCCCGGCGCCGGCACGCCCCCGGTGCGAGGATGAGCGCACGTATCCCCACCGGCGAGGTGAACAGATCCATGACCCAGACAGTCGCAGTCCTCGGCACGGGCAAGATCGGCGAGGCACTCCTCAGCGGCATGATCCGCGCCGGCTGGCGGTCCGCCGACCTGCTGGTCACCACCCGTCGCTCCGACCGCGCCACAGAGCTCCGCACCCGCTACGGCGTCGAACCGGTCACCAACGCCGAAGCCGCCAAGCGGGCCGACATCCTCATCCTGGCCGTGAAGCCCCAGGACATGGGCAAACTCCTCGACGAACTCGCGCCCCACATCACCGCCGACCGGCTCATCATCAGCGCCGCAGCCGGCATCCCCACCTCCTTCATCGAGGAGCGCCTGGCCGCAGGCACCCCCGTCGTCCGCGTCATGCCCAACACCCCCGTGCTCGTCGACGAGGGCATGTCCGTGATCTCGGCCGGCAACCACGCCACCGCCGGCCACCTCGCCCACGCCGAGGAGATCTTCGGCGGCGTCGGAAAGACGCTGCGGGTGCCCGAGTCCCAGCAGGACGCGGCCACCGCCCTGTCCGGCTCGGGGCCGGCGTACTTCTACTTCCTCGTCGAGGCCATGACCGACGCCGGCATCCTCCTCGGCCTGCCCCGCGCCCAGGCCCACGACCTCATCGTGCAGGCCGCCATCGGCGCCGCCATCATGCTTCGCGACAGCGGCGAACATCCCGTCAAGCTCCGTGAAGCCGTCACCTCCCCCGCGGGCACCACGATCAGCGCCATCCGCGAACTCGAGAACCACGGTGTGCGCGCCGCCCTGATCGCCGCCATCGAGGCGGCCCGCGACCGCAGCCGCGAGCTCGCCTCCGGCAACGGCTGACCACCGCGCTTCCCCTGTCGCTCCGTTCACCGCCGCGGCGCCACGGCGGTGAACGGACCCGGCCGGTTACCCGGGAAGCAGCCCGATCGCCTCATATGCGGCATTCACCCTCGGCCGGGCCATCCCCCTGGCCCGCTCCGCTCCCTTCTTCACCACCTCGTCGACGTGTCCCGCGTCCGCCGCCAGCTCGGCATAGCGCTCCCTGATGGGCCTCAGCAGCTCCACCACCGCGTCGGCCGTGTCCTTCTTCAAGGCCCCGTACGACTCGTATACACCGGCCAGCCCCATGGGGTTCCCACCGGAACAGGACGCCAGGATCTCCAGGAGATTCGCGATCCCCGGACTGTTCTCCCGGTCGTACGTGACGTCGGTGCCGCTGTCCGTCACCGCACGCATGACCTTCTTGCGCACCACGTCCGCGTCGTCGAGGAGATAGATGATTCCGGCACCCGACTCGTGCGACTTGCCCATCTTCGACGTGGGGTCCTGGAGGTCCATGACCCGCGCCGCGACCGACGGATGCGTCGCCTTCGGCACCGTGAAGGTGTGCCCGTACCGCTGGTTGAACCGCACCGCGAGATCCCGGGCCAGCTCCACATGCTGCGTCTGGTCCTCACCCACGGGGACCTCGTCCGTCCCATAGGCGAGGATGTCGGCCGCCATCAGCGCCGGATAGGTCAGCAGGGACACCCGCACGCTCTGTCCGGCCGCCCGCGCCGGCGCACTCTTCTCCTTGTACTGGATCATCCGCCGCAGCTCGCCGTCCGTCGCCGTGCACTCCAGCAGATACGAGAGCCGGGTGTGTTCGTCCACATGGCTCCGTACGAACAGGGTGCACAGCTCCGGATCCAGCCCCGCGGCCAGCATCATCGTGGCCGCCTGCCTGCTGAGTCTGCGCACCCGCGCGGGATCGTGGTCGATCGTCAGCGCGTGCAGATCGACCACGCTGAACAGCGCGTCCGCCTCATGCTGGTCGACCTCGACCCACCGCCGGAGTGCCCCGAGGTAGTTGCCCAGCGTGAGGTGCCCTGTCGGCTTGATCCCGCTGAAGATCCGCGTCATCACGTTCTCCGTCTCCTGCTCGGAGCCGCCGCACCGAGCGGCCGGCCCCCAGGGGAGGGAGACACAAAAACGGCCGCCGAGGCGGCGGCCGTTGGGTGCATACGTGCGTGCCGGCCGCCGTCAGGCGGCCCACCACTGAAGGAAGCACGTACGCGAGGTCATGCAGCAGAGGCTACGGCACCGGGCGCCGGTTGACACGGCAAACACGGGTACGTAGTGTTCTCCGAGTTGTCCGACGTGAGCACCGACTTCGGTTGGTCCCCGGACAGCCATTCCGCAGGACACACTACGAGCGAGCGACGCTTCGTCGCTTGTCTTTCTGTGCGCATTTGCGAAATGAGGAATCTGCGTTCGAACGGACGCAGCCCCGATTAGCGTCGGGGCGGATGATTCCGCTAAAGTCTCACTCGTCGGAACGGCCCAACAGCCGGAATGACAACCCGAGTTCGACCGGGAATCAGGCCCGAAAGGATCTGATAGAGTCGGAATCGCCGGAAAGCCGAAAGGCCGGAAAGCAGCCCCGCCGGCCGGGGAATCGGACACGAAAGAGTCTGATAGAGTCGGAAACGCAAGACCGAAGGGAAGCGCCCGGAGGAAAGCCCGAGAGGGTGAGTACAAAGGAAGCGTCCGTTCCTTGAGAACTCAACAGCGTGCCAAAAGTCAACGCCAGATATGTTGATACCCCGTCCATCTTCGGATGGCGAGGTTCCTTTGAAAGTCCTGCCGGCCCCTTGTGGGTTGGTAGGCAATGACACAGCGAGGACGCTGTGAACAGTCGGTCTTATTCCGATCGGCTGTTCCGCTCTTGTGGTGTTCATCCCGATTACGGGAAAACATTCATGGAGAGTTTGATCCTGGCTCAGGACGAACGCTGGCGGCGTGCTTAACACATGCAAGTCGAACGATGAAGCCCTTCGGGGTGGATTAGTGGCGAACGGGTGAGTAACACGTGGGCAATCTGCCCTTCACTCTGGGACAAGCCCTGGAAACGGGGTCTAATACCGGATAACACTCCTTCCTGCATGGGGAGGGGTTGAAAGCTCCGGCGGTGAAGGATGAGCCCGCGGCCTATCAGCTTGTTGGTGGGGTGATGGCCTACCAAGGCGACGACGGGTAGCCGGCCTGAGAGGGCGACCGGCCACACTGGGACTGAGACACGGCCCAGACTCCTACGGGAGGCAGCAGTGGGGAATATTGCACAATGGGCGAAAGCCTGATGCAGCGACGCCGCGTGAGGGATGACGGCCTTCGGGTTGTAAACCTCTTTCAGCAGGGAAGAAGCGAAAGTGACGGTACCTGCAGAAGAAGCGCCGGCTAACTACGTGCCAGCAGCCGCGGTAATACGTAGGGCGCAAGCGTTGTCCGGAATTATTGGGCGTAAAGAGCTCGTAGGCGGCTTGTCACGTCGGATGTGAAAGCCCGGGGCTTAACCCCGGGTCTGCATTCGATACGGGCTAGCTAGAGTGTGGTAGGGGAGATCGGAATTCCTGGTGTAGCGGTGAAATGCGCAGATATCAGGAGGAACACCGGTGGCGAAGGCGGATCTCTGGGCCATTACTGACGCTGAGGAGCGAAAGCGTGGGGAGCGAACAGGATTAGATACCCTGGTAGTCCACGCCGTAAACGTTGGGAACTAGGTGTTGGCGACATTCCACGTCGTCGGTGCCGCAGCTAACGCATTAAGTTCCCCGCCTGGGGAGTACGGCCGCAAGGCTAAAACTCAAAGGAATTGACGGGGGCCCGCACAAGCAGCGGAGCATGTGGCTTAATTCGACGCAACGCGAAGAACCTTACCAAGGCTTGACATCGCCCGGAAAGCATCAGAGATGGTGCCCCCCTTGTGGTCGGGTGACAGGTGGTGCATGGCTGTCGTCAGCTCGTGTCGTGAGATGTTGGGTTAAGTCCCGCAACGAGCGCAACCCTTGTTCTGTGTTGCCAGCATGCCCTTCGGGGTGATGGGGACTCACAGGAGACTGCCGGGGTCAACTCGGAGGAAGGTGGGGACGACGTCAAGTCATCATGCCCCTTATGTCTTGGGCTGCACACGTGCTACAATGGCCGGTACAATGAGCTGCGATGCCGCGAGGCGGAGCGAATCTCAAAAAGCCGGTCTCAGTTCGGATTGGGGTCTGCAACTCGACCCCATGAAGTCGGAGTTGCTAGTAATCGCAGATCAGCATTGCTGCGGTGAATACGTTCCCGGGCCTTGTACACACCGCCCGTCACGTCACGAAAGTCGGTAACACCCGAAGCCGGTGGCCCAACCCCTTGTGGGAGGGAGCTGTCGAAGGTGGGACTGGCGATTGGGACGAAGTCGTAACAAGGTAGCCGTACCGGAAGGTGCGGCTGGATCACCTCCTTTCTAAGGAGCACTTCTTACCGGATCTTCGGATCTGGTCAGAGGCCAGTACATCGGCGAATGTCCGGTGCTGGTTGCTCATGGGTGGAACGTTGACTATTCGGCACGATCCGCAGGGATCACTAGTACTGCTCTTCGGAGTGTGGAACGTGACTCCAGGCTGGTCGTGCCGGGCGCGCTGTTGGGTATCTGAGGGTGCGAGCGTGAGCTCGTCCTTCGCGATGCCGGCCCCAGTGAACTCGCCCTGTTGGGTGGGGTGGTGGGTGGCTGGTCGTTGCTTGAGAACTGCACAGTGGACGCGAGCATCTGTGGCCAAGTTTTTAAGGGCGCACGGTGGATGCCTTGGCACCAGGAACCGATGAAGGACGTGGGAGGCCACGATAGTCCCCGGGGAGTCGTCAACCAGGCTTTGATCCGGGGGTTTCCGAATGGGGAAACCCGGCAGTCGTCATGGGCTGTCACCCGCTGCTGAACACATAGGCAGTGTGGAGGGAACGAGGGGAAGTGAAACATCTCAGTACCCTCAGGAAGAGAAAACAACCGTGATTCCGGGAGTAGTGGCGAGCGAAACCGGATGAGGCCAAACCGTATGCGTGTGATACCCGGCAGGGGTTGCGCATGCGGGGTTGTGGGATCTCTTTATCATCGTCTGCCGGCGGTGAGACGAGTCAGAAACCGTATGGATAGGCGAAGGACATGCGAAAGGTCCGGCGTAGAGGGTAAGACCCCCGTAGCTGAAATTCATGCGGCTCGTTTAAGAGACACCCAAGTAGCACGGGGCCCGAGAAATCCCGTGTGAATCTGGCGGGACCACCCGTTAAGCCTAAATATTCCCTGGTGACCGATAGCGGATAGTACCGTGAGGGAATGGTGAAAAGTACCGCGGGAGCGGAGTGAAATAGTACCTGAAACCGTGTGCCTACAAGCCGTGGGAGCGTCGCGCAAGGAACTTGTTCCTTGCGTCGTGACTGCGTGCCTTTTGAAGAATGAGCCTGCGAGTTTGCGGTGTGTTGCGAGGTTAACCCGTGTGGGGAAGCCGTAGCGAAAGCGAGTCCGAATAGGGCGACATAGTAGCGCGCTCAAGACCCGAAGCGGAGTGATCTAGCCATGGGCAGGTTGAAGCGGCTGTAAGAGGTCGTGGAGGACCGAACCCACCAGGGTTGAAAACCTGGGGGATGACCTGTGGTTAGGGGTGAAAGGCCAATCAAACTCCGTGATAGCTGGTTCTCCCCGAAATGCATTTAGGTGCAGCGTCGTGTGTTTCTTGCCGGAGGTAGAGCACTGGATAGGCGATGGGCCCTACCGGGTTACTGACCTTAGCCAAACTCCGAATGCCGGTAAGTGAGAGCACGGCAGTGAGACTGTGGGGGATAAGCTCCATGGTCGAGAGGGAAACAGCCCAGAGCATCGACTAAGGCCCCTAAGCGTACGCTAAGTGGGAAAGGATGTGGAGTCGCAGAGACAACCAGGAGGTTGGCTTAGAAGCAGCCACCCTTGAAAGAGTGCGTAATAGCTCACTGGTCAAGTGATTCCGCGCCGACAATGTAGCGGGGCTCAAGCGTACCGCCGAAGTCGTGTCATTCGTACATATATCCCCAACGGGAGTACGGATGGGTAGGGGAGCGTCGTGTGCCGGGTGAAGCCGCGCCGGAAGGCAGTGGTGGACGGTTCACGAGTGAGAATGCAGGCATGAGTAGCGATACACACGTGAGAAACGTGTGCGCCGATTGACTAAGGGTTCCTGGGTCAAGCTGATCTGCCCAGGGTAAGTCGGGACCTAAGGCGAGGCCGACAGGCGTAGTCGATGGACAACCGGTTGATATTCCGGTACCCGCTTTGAAACGCCCAATATCGAGCCCATTAATGCTAAGCCCGTGAAGCCGTTCCGGACCCTTCGGGGAATGGAAAGTGGTGGAGCCGGCGATCCAAGGTGGTAGTAGGTAAGCGATGGGGTGACGCAGGAAGGTAGTCCAGCCCGGGCGGTGGTTGTCCCGGGGTAAGGGTGTAGGCCGTGTGATAGGCAAATCCGTCACACATTAAGGCTGAGACCTGATGCCGAGCCGATTGTGGTGAAGTGGATGATCCTATGCTGTCGAGAAAAGCCTCTAGCGAGTTTCATGGCGGCCCGTACCCTAAACCGACTCAGGTGGTCAGGTAGAGAATACCGAGGCGTTCGGGTGAACTATGGTTAAGGAACTCGGCAAAATGCCCCCGTAACTTCGGGAGAAGGGGGGCCATCACTGGTGAGAGGACTTGCTCCTCGAGCTGGGGGTGGCCGCAGAGACCAGCGAGAAGCGACTGTTTACTAAAAACACAGGTCCGTGCGAAGCCGTAAGGCGATGTATACGGACTGACGCCTGCCCGGTGCTGGAACGTTAAGGGGACCGGTTAGTACGCTTTCGGGCGTGCGAAGCTGAGAACTTAAGCGCCAGTAAACGGCGGTGGTAACTATAACCATCCTAAGGTAGCGAAATTCCTTGTCGGGTAAGTTCCGACCTGCACGAATGGCGTAACGACTTCTCGACTGTCTCAACCATAGGCCCGGTGAAATTGCACTACGAGTAAAGATGCTCGTTTCGCGCAGCAGGACGGAAAGACCCCGGGACCTTTACTACAGTTTGATATTGGTGTTCGGTTCGGCTTGTGTAGGATAGGTGGGAGACTGTGAAGCGGCCACGCCAGTGGTTGTGGAGTCATCGTTGAAATACCACTCTGGTCGTGCTGGATGTCTAACCTGGGTCCGTGATCCGGATCAGGGACAGTGTCTGATGGGTAGTTTAACTGGGGCGGTTGCCTCCCAAAAAGTAACGGAGGCGCCCAAAGGTTCCCTCAGCCTGGTTGGCAATCAGGTGTTGAGTGTAAGTGCACAAGGGAGCTTGACTGTGAGACCGACGGGTCGAGCAGGGACGAAAGTCGGGACTAGTGATCCGGCGGTGGCTTGTGGAAGCGCCGTCGCTCAACGGATAAAAGGTACCCCGGGGATAACAGGCTGATCTTCCCCAAGAGTCCATATCGACGGGATGGTTTGGCACCTCGATGTCGGCTCGTCGCATCCTGGGGCTGGAGTCGGTCCCAAGGGTTGGGCTGTTCGCCCATTAAAGCGGTACGCGAGCTGGGTTTAGAACGTCGTGAGACAGTTCGGTCCCTATCCGCTGTGCGCGTAGGAATATTGAGAAGGGCTGTCCCTAGTACGAGAGGACCGGGACGGACGAACCTCTGGTGTGCCAGTTGTCCTGCCAAGGGCATGGCTGGTTGGCTACGTTCGGGAGGGATAACCGCTGAAAGCATCTAAGCGGGAAGCCTGCTTCGAGATGAGTATTCCCACCTCCTTGAGAGGGTAAGGCTCCCAGTAGACGACTGGGTTGATAGGCCGGATATGGAAGCCCAGTAATGGGTGGAGTTGACCGGTACTAATAGGCCGAGGGCTTGTCCTCAGTTGCTCGCGTCCACTGTGTTAGTTCTGAAGTAACGAACTGTCGAACCCCCGTCTGTGTGGGTTCCGGGTCGATATCTTCATAGTGTTTCGGTGGTCATTGCGTTAGGGAAACGCCCGGTTACATTCCGAACCCGGAAGCTAAGCCTTTCAGCGCCGATGGTACTGCAGGGGGGACCCTGTGGGAGAGTAGGACGCCGCCGAACAATTTTTAGCCTCAACCCCTGGACGATGTCCGGGGGTTGAGGCATTTTTGCGTTCACGACCGATCGCCGACGGAATCGGCATGCGTGTTTCGGCGGCCGGAATCGACGTTCTCCGGGACGGACCATGTCTTCGACCACGAGGACCTGTTGACCTGAGGCCTGGACGCAGTGCGCCGCGTAGGGGCCTCCTGAGGCTCCTTAGGGTGGGGCCATGCGCTATGAACTGGTCATCTTCGACAACGACGGTGTGCTCGTCGACAGTGAGCCGATCTCGAACACCATCCTCGCCGGCTTCCTGACCGAGCTGGGGCACCCCACCTCGTACGAGGACTCGCTGCGTGACTACATGGGGGCGGCTGTGCATCGTGTGCACGACCTCGTGCTGGAGCGGACCGGCCGGCGACTGCCCGAGGACTTCGACGACACGCTGCATGCGCGAGTCTTCGCCGCTTTCGAGCGGGAGTTGGTGGCTGTCGACGGAGTGACCGAGGTGCTGGGGAAGCTGGTGGCCGAAGGGGTGCCGTACTGCGTCGCGTCGTCGGGGAGCCATGAGCGGATCCGCGTCGGGCACCGGAAGACCGGGCTGGACCTGTGGTTCCGTGAGGGCAATGTCTTCAGTGCGCAGGACGTGGGCCGGGGGAAGCCGGAGCCGGATCTGTTTCTGCATGCCGCCGAGCGGATGGGCGTTGCCCCGGAGCGCTGTGTCGTCGTGGAGGACAGCCCGCTCGGGGTGACCGCTGCGAAGGCGGCCGGCATGGATGTCTACGGGTTCACGGCGATGACCGCCGCCGAGAAGCTGGCCGGTGCCAAGGGGTACTTCGGGTCCATGGCCGAGCTGCCCGAACTGCTCGTCTGATCCGGCCGATTGGTTGCGTGATCGATCTACCGCTGGGTAGGGCATCGGCCTACGCTGTCCGGCCATGACGGATGCGCGGTTGGGGCAGCGGTTGCGGCGTGGTCGCGGCTCGTTGGCGTTGAGCTTTTTCGCGCAGGGAGTGGCGTTCGCGCTGCTCGTGACGCGCATACCCGCGGTGCAGGACCGGTACGGGATATCCGACGCCCTGCTGCCCGTCTTCCTGGCCGCGGTGCCGATTCTCGCCGGTGTGGGGAGCGTGGTCACCGAGCGGCTGGTGCGGCGGATCGCCCCCAGTGCCGTACTGCGGTGGTCCCAGCCGGTGGTGATGCTGGCGCTGCTGGGGGTCGCCGCCGGGACCGACGTGTGGCAGGTGGCGCTCGCCCTCGGGGTCTTCGGGCTCGCGGTGGGTGCGCTGGACGCGTCCATGAACATGCTCGGGGTGAGCCTTCAGCGGGCGTACGGGCGCAGCATCATGCTCGGTTTCCATGCGGCGTACAGCCTCGGCGGGATCGCCGGCGCCTCGCTCGCGTGGGCGGGCGCGCACTGGGACCTGTCGCTGTTGGTCTCGTATCTGCCGGTGGTGGGTGTGCTGCTGCCGGTGGTGCTGGTGGGGAGCCGGTGGTACGCGGATCAGGAGCGGGTTCCGCAGGCGCCGGACGCCGCACCGGGGGAGCGCGACGGGGCGGGTGTCGGGTTCCGGTTGCTGCTGCCGTTCTGCCTGGTGATGGCCTTCGCCTACATCGGGGACTCGACGGTCTCCAACTGGAGCGCGAAGTATCTGCAGGACGTGCTCGGGAGCTCGGAGGAGGTCGCGACCGTCCCGTACAACGCGTACATGGTGACGACGCTGCTGGGCCGGGCGGTGGGTGACCTGGGGGTGCGGCGGTTCGGTGCCGTGGCGGTCGTGCGGTGCGGGACGGTGCTGGCCGCGGCCGGGTTCGCCGTGGTGGCGGTCGCTCCGGGGCCTGCGGTGGGGATTCTCGGCTTCACCCTGCTGGGGTTCGGGTTGTGTGTGATCGTGCCGCAGACGTTCGCCGCGGCCGGACGGCGGGCGGTCGAGGCCGGGGGGCCCGGGGCGAGCGATGCGGCGGTGGCCAGGCTGAACATCTTCAACTACGTCGGCTTCCTGGTCGGTTCACCGCTCGTCGGAGCGCTCGGGGACGCCTGGAGCTATCGGTGGGCGATGGTCGTGCCGATGGTGTTGGTGCTGGTGACGTTGCGGTACGCCCGCTCGTTCGGCGCGGAGCCGGCCGGATACGGTGGCGGGCATGAGCGGCCGCGGATTGTTGATGTGGGACGAGGCGGTAACGAAGTATGACTTCGGGAGCAGCCATCCGATGGATCCGGTGCGGCTCGCGCTGACCATGGGGTTGGTGCGGGCGTACGGGCTGGACCGTGCGCTGGACGTGGTGTCCGCGAAGTCTGCCGGGGACTCCACGCTCCGGCTCGTGCACCGTGAGGACTATGTGGCGGCGGTCCGGGCGGCCTCGGCGGACCCGAAGTCGGCTGACCAGTCGTACGGGCTCGGCACGATGGACGATCCGGCCTTCGCGGGGATGCACGAGGCGTCCGCGCTGATCGCGGGGCAGTCGGTCGGGGCCGCGGAGGCGGTCTGGCGGGGTGAGGCCGCGCACGCGGTGAACTTCGCGGGCGGTCTGCACCATGCGATGCCCGGTTCGGCCTCGGGGTTCTGCATCTACAACGACGCGTCGCTGGCGATCGCGCGGCTGCTGGAGCTGGGTGCGCAGCGGGTCGCGTACGTCGATGTGGATGTGCATCACGGGGACGGCGTCCAGGCGGCGTTCTGGGACGATCCGCGGGTGCTGACGATCTCGATGCACGAGCATCCGCGGATGCTGTTCCCCGGTACCGGGTGGCCGGAGGAGACGGGCGGGGACGGTGCGGCCGCGGGCAGCGCGGTCAATGTGGCGCTGCCGGCCGGGACGGGTGACGAGGGGTGGCTCCGGGCGTTCCATGCGGTGGTGCCGGAGCTGCTGGCCGACTTCCGGCCGGACGTCCTGGTGACGCAGCACGGGGCGGACACGCACTTCGAGGACCCGCTGGCGCATCTGGCGGTGTCGCTGGACGCACAGCGGGCGGTCCAGGAGTCGTGCCATGCGCTGGCCCACGACCATGTGGACGGCGGCCGGTGGGTCGCGCTCGGGGGCGGCGGATACGCGGTGGTGGACGTGGTCCCCAGGTCCTGGACGCATCTGGTGGGGATCGCCGGACATGCCCCGGTGGACCCGGAGTCGGTGATCCCGTCGACGTGGCGGGACGAAGTGTACGCGCGGACGCGGCAGCTGGGGCCGGGACGGATGACGGACGGCCGTACGCCGACGTGGCGCGAGTGGGAGGCGGGGTACGACCCGGCGGACCGTCTGGACCAGGCGGTGCTGGCGACGCGGCGGGCGGTGTTCCCGCTCAGGGGGCTGCTGCCGTAGGCGCACGGCCCCCTGACCGGCGCCGTGCGGTGGAGCGGCACCGAGTGGCCGCCGCGCGGCCGTACGGCACTGCTGCGTCCGCCCCTTACCCCCGTTACGCCAACCGTGCGGTCACTCCCTCCTTTTCGTACGGGCCCGCGTCCGCTGCGGGAGCATCGGGAGCGTGTTGAGTACCGGAGCGCTGCGGGCGCATCTTCTGGCGGCCCGGTTGGCCGGAGCCGTCGCCACGTCGCGGGAGGCGAGTCTGCGCAGTTACCGGCTCTTCGCCGCGCGTGATCCCCGCGCCACCCTCGGACTCCTTCCCGAACGGGACTGGAGCGAGCGGGAGTTGATCGCTCTGATGGCCGACAGGTGTGGCGTTTCGGACGATCCTGCCTGTGTCGACGGGCCCGATGTCATCGACCCCGAGCGGACGCTGACCGCGCTCGCCGCCTTCGCCGAACGGCTTGGTGCCGTTGCTGCTCGTGGGGGAGCTGTGCTGCTCGGGACCGGGCATCCGCACCGGCTGCTCGGCTTCTACGCCGGGCTGGCAGACGCTTTGTCGGCGGCGGGCTGCGTCGTTCTCACCCCGGCGCAGGGGCGATGTGTCGACATAACGACCCGGTTCGGCGTACGCACGCACAACCTTGACTACGTACGGGGCGTCGCGATGGTGCGCGAGGCCGGCGTTCGGGGCGCCGGGAGTGAGACCGGCGCACACACCCATTCCCCCTTGCCGGTTCGGGTCGCTCTGGAGGGGGTCGCGGAGGGCTGCGGGCCCCTGCCGGACCTGGTCGTCGGTGACCACGGATGGGTCTGCGGGGCAGGTCAGCTGGGGATTGACGCGATCGGGCTCGCCGACACCGACGATCCGGCGCTCTTCGTCGGGGAGGCAGAGGGGCAGGTGTCCGTGGTCGTTCCGCTTGATGACGCTGTGCGGTCCGATTACTACCTACCGCTGACGCGCTATGTACTCAATCGAGCGTGTCTGTCACAGTAGGCGGCCGATCGCTGCTCCTCTTCCCCACTCGCACCACCCGCCCCTAGTCTGGGGAGTGAGCGCACAGCGACGAAGAGTCACCGGAGGGGAAGCCGGTGTGCGTCATGTGCGGAAGGTACAGGTGGGTCATGGCTGCTGGCAGCGAGAGGCCTCTCAACGAGGTCAAGTTCCTTACCGTGGCGGAGGTCGCCTCGGTGATGAGGGTGTCGAAGATGACCGTGTACCGGTTGGTGCACAGCGGTCATCTGCCGGCCATCCGGGTGGGGAGGTCCTTCCGGGTACCGGAGCAAGCGGTTCACGAATACCTCCGCGAGTCCTTTGTGGGGGTGGAATCCGCGTAGCCCGAGCAGGGCGGCTGCCCTCGGATTACAGGCTCGGGGTTATGGCGGGTAGGCTAGGCCGACGTAGGTCGTGTGGGCCCAGACGCCCCGCACCGAGTGAAGAGAAGTGAGCGAGGGTAGTCGTGGGCTCTGTTATCAAGAAGCGGCGCAAGCGGATGGCGAAGAAGAAGCACCGCAAGCTGCTCAAGCGCACCCGCGTTCAGCGTCGTAACAAGAAGTAATTCCGTTACGGCAGCTGTACGTGTCATCACGGCCCCTCCACCGTTTCGGTGGAGGGGCCGCGGTGCGTCCACTGGCGAAACAGCGTCGTGCGGTCATCACAGCGCAACACCGAACCGCTACGGTGACGGATAAGGGTGGGGTGGACCTAAGGGAAGGCGCTGATCTTGGGCAAGGTCGTGCTCGTCACCGGTGTGGCCCGGCAGCTCGGAGGGCGGCTGGTACGGCGCATCCTCCGGGATCCCGGAGTGGACCGGGTGATCGGTGTCGATGCGGTGGACCCCGAGCACCATCTGGGCGGCGCCGACTTCGTACGCGCCGACATCCGCCAGCCGGCCATTGCGCGGGTGCTGGCCGAGCACGACGTCGACACGGTCGTGCACATGGACGTGACCGGTACGCCGTTGGGCGCCGGCGGCCGGACGACGGTCAAGGAGACCAACGTCATCGGCACCATGCAGCTGCTCGGCGCCTGCCAGAAGTCGCCGACCGTCAAGCGGCTGGTGATCAAGTCGAGTACGAGCGTGTACGGCTCGGCGCCCCGCGACCCCGCGGTGTTCACCGAGACCACACCGCCCAAGTCCCTGCCCAGCGGCGGCTTTGCGAAGGACGCGGTCGAGGTCGAGGGATACGTCCGCGGGTTCGCCCGCAGGCGCCCGGACGTCGCCGTGTGCGTCCTGCGGTTCGCGAACATCCTCGGCCCGTGCGCCGACTCCCCGCTCGCCGAGTTCTTCTCGCTGCCCGTCATGCCGACCGTCTTCGGCTACGACCCGCGGCTGCAGTTCGTCCATGAGGACGATGTGATCGACGTGCTGCGGATCGCGCTCGACGAGCCGCGGCGCGGCACGCTCAACAGCGGCACGTTCAACATCGCGGGCGACGGTGTGCTGCTGCTCTCGCAGTGCTCACGGCGTCTCGGGCGGCCGACACTGCCGGTTCTGCTGCCCGCGGTCACCTGGGTCGGCTCCGCGCTGCGTACGCTCGGTGTCACGGACTTCTCGCCCGAGCAGATCCGGCTGCTGACGCACGGCCGGGTGGTGAGTACGACGCAGATGCGCGAGACCCTGGGCTTCCAGCCGAAGTTCACGACCGCGGAGGCCTTCGCGGACTTCGCCCGCAGCCGCGGGCCGGGGCTGCTGCCGCCGGAAGCCCTGGCGGACGCGGTGGACCGGGTGGCGGCCTCGCTGCCGGTCGGCGCGGGCCGGTCCGCCGGTCCGGCCTCCTCCCTCCAGACGACTCAGAGCGACGCCGAATAAGGAGCGCAGCCAACGATGGCGGACGCCAAGGTCATTCCGTTCGACGACGACCGTTCGCGCGGCAGCGCGCAGCGTGCCGCGCGGCGGCGCCCCACGGGCGGCACGAGCCGGCGCAAGGCCGATCCCGGCGGTATGCGGGAGATGCCCGTGAGCCCGCTGCCTGCACAGCAGCCGGTGCTGAAGGCGTCGGACGCCCCCGACCCGGAGCCGCCGGTGCAGCCGCCGGCCGAGCGGGGCGGCGGCTGGGACCGGCGGATCGCCGGCGGTCTGGCGTTCCTGCGCCGCCGGATCACCGGGGACTACGAGGTCGACGAGTTCGGCTACGACGAGGACCTCACCGACCAGGTCCTGATGTCGATGGTCCGGCCGCTGTACGAGAAGTACTTCCGGGTCGAGGTGAAGGGGATCGAGAACATCCCCTCCGACGGCGGAGCGCTGGTGGTGGCCAACCACTCGGGCACGCTGCCGCTGGACGGTCTGATGATGCAGGTCGCCGTCCACGACAACCATCCGGCGGGCCGTCATCTGCGGCTGCTCGCCGCGGATCTGGTCTTCATGCTGCCGGTGGTCAACGAACTGGCCCGCAAGGCCGGGCACACGCTGGCATGCTCCGAGGACGCCGAGCGGCTCCTTCAGCGCGGTGAGGTCGTCGGGGTGATGCCGGAGGGCTTCAAGGGCATCGGGAAGCCGTTCAGCGACCGCTACAAGCTTCAGAGGTTCGGGCGGGGCGGGTTCGTCTCCACGGCGCTGCGGGCGGGGGCTCCGATCGTGCCGTGCTCGATCGTGGGGGCGGAGGAGATCTACCCGATGATCGGCAACGCGAAGACCCTCGCGCGGCTGCTGGGCTTCCCGTACTTCCCGATCACGCCGACGTTCCCGTGGCTGGGTCCGCTGGGCGCGGTGCCGCTGCCGACGAAGTGGACGATCCAGTTCGGGGAGCCGATCCCGACGGACGGGTATCCGCCGGAGGCGGCGGAGGACCCGATGCTGATGTTCAACCTGACGGATCAGGTGCGGGAGCAGATCCAGCACACGCTCTACAAGCTGCTGGTGCAGCGGCGGTCGGTGTTCTTCTAGGCCGCTGTTCTTCCGGGCCGGGTGTTCTTCTGGCCCGTGTTCTTCACACATGCCGGAGGGGCTGGAATCTTCCAGCCCCTCCGGCCTTGCTGTGTGTCAGTTGTCGTCCTCGGCCTCCAGGCCGAGACCCGGCAGGATTCCCGGCAGCAGCGGCGGGATGGTGATGTCCGGCTGCGGCGGGAACGGGTCCTTGCCCGAGGGCGAGGGGGTGTCGCCGTTCGTCGGAGGGTCGAACAGATCGCCCGGGTCGCCGCCGAGCAGACCGTCGTCCGACGCCTCACCGGAACCCGAGGGCTGCGGCTTGCCGGCCTCGCCCGGACGGGACTCGCCCGTGCCCGGCGCGGACGGTGTCGTACGACCGCTGCCCGGGCTCGATGTGCGGTCAGGGTCCTGCGAGGAGGCGCCGGGACGCTGCCCACCGCCACGGCTCTGCTCCGGGGCGCGGGGCAGCAGCGACTGAAGCGGCTCGACCTCTTGGTCTATGGCGTCGAACACGTCGTTGACGTCGTCGCCGACATCGGTCAGCTGGGCCGGCAGCCGGTCCCGCAGCCCGTTCCACGCGTCACGGTGGGCGCGTGAGAACGAGTTGAGCTTCTGGATCGGTCCGAGCGAGCCGTCCCGTTCGTACGCCTCGTGAAGCAGCCGGTGGCCCTCGCCCGCGTCATGCCGCACGCCGGTGAGGGCGCGGCGGACCTCGCCCAGTGATTCGTGGTCCAGTGCGCCCGCCCGTCCGCGCTCCATGAGGCGGCGGGCCTCACTGAGCCGGGTGGATGCCTGGTCGAGGTACAGCTCGCCGCGGTCGGACTCGCCTTCCGCCATACCGAGCCGGATGTCCTCCATGCCGCGCTTCAGCCCGTACAGCGTGTCACCTGGAAGGGCGTCGGAACTGGCAGCGGCCACTCCGCTGAAGGCTCCCGCGGCGACACCGACGGTCAGACCGCCGGCCGCAAGACCCTTCGACCAGCGAGAACGCGGTCGCAATTTCCGGAGCGGGGAAGCCCGATGGGCGCCGCGGCCGGTCGTCCGCTGCTCGGGCACCGTAGGGCCCGCGGACCTGCCTCCCGAGGCCGTGCCTTCCTGGAACATGGCTTCCATGGCGGCCACGAGCTGCGCTCGCTGCACCACTTTGACCTCGGGATCCATTACCGGTCCCGGCAGCTCGCCGAGACCGTTCGCCAGCGCCAACAGCCGTCCGTGCTCGGTCGGTTCGACCGCACCATCCGGCTGCTCGGCCGCCTGATCTTCCAAGGCCTGGGCGAAGGCGTTCGCCCGCCGGTGCGCCGAAACGTTCGCGATCACTGGCGGCACCTCCTCTCGTCATGACGGTCGACTCCCCTCGGGGTCCGGAAGGTTGCACACCTTGAGCGCAACCACACGATCGAGTGAGTGGCTGCGGGCACGGCGTGACCACAGGGAGCCTGCATCCCGCACAACGAGCGTCGCGGCACTTGGGTTACGCGCGAAAGATGATCGGACCAGTGCGTCATCGTGGCGTCACCGATTGTGAGTTGGGGTCGGTCAGCGGGCGTCGTCGGGCAGGAGGCGGGCCAGGGTGCGTACGGCGCGGTACTGGAGGGTCTTGATCGCACCCTCGTTCTTGCCCATCACCCTGGCGGTCTCCGCGACCGACAGGCCTTGCAGGAAGCGCAGAGTCACGCATTCCTGCTGCTGAGGATTGAGTTTCTTGACGGCTTCCAGCAGCGCGGCGTTGGACAGGGACTCCAGGACGGAGTCCTCCGGACTGCGTTCGACCTCGTTGGCGTCGAGCATCTCGCCGGTCGTGACCTCCAGCCGGAAGCGGCTGGACTTGAAGTGGTCGGCGACCAGGTTCCGCGCGATCGTGACCAGCCAGGCCCCGAAGTCGCGGCCCTGCCAGGTGAAGGTGGAGATTCGGCGCAGGGCCCGCAGGAACGTCTCACTCGTGAGGTCCTCCGCCGTCGCCTTGCCGCCCACCCGGTAGTAGATGTAGCGGTAGACAGTGTCGCTGTACTGGTCGTAGAGACGGCCGAATGCTTCCGCCTCGCCCGCCTGGGCGCGTTCGACCAGCTCCATCATGCGGGCGCTGTCGCTGTCGGCACTGGGCCGGCGAGCGGTGGTCGAGGCGCCGGAGCCGCCCCGGCTGCTCCGTCTGCCCACGGCCGCGCGGCCGTCGGCCAGGGCGTAGCAGGGAGCGGCGGGGCCGCTGGTGGCGAGGCGGGGCATGGCAAGGGCGGGGCCGGCGTACGCGGTGGGGACGAAACCGCGCAGGTGGTCGAGGACCGCCGCGCGGAGCGTAGCCAGGCCCGAGGCGTCAACCCCGACGTGTGGGTACACGGGACTCCCAGAGGCAGAGCTTCCATCACGTGCAGTGCGGGAATATTCACCCGTCGTGGCGACTGGTGGGTTCCCGTATGCGTTTGAGGAGAATAACGCTTCGTACAGGCAGTGCTACACCCAGTTGCTCAAATCATCGTTTCCGTCGCTTCTGTTACGCCTCGGCGACGCTTCAAGTAGCAGATCGTGAACGTTTGTTGATCGAAAAGCTTCGCGATGTGACTCATCGGAGGGTGCGCCGCAGCCTGTTCCCTGCGGTCGGGAGCGTCCCGGATCGTCGCTCTGCGTGTCAGCGGCGGCGGCGGTGCAGGGCGACCGCGGCGGCCGTACCACCGGCGATGGCGCCGACGCCGGCCGCCGCCGGGATGCCGACCTTGGCCGCCTTGCGGCCGGTCCGGTAGTCACGCAGTCGCCATTCGCGCTCGCGTGCGTGCTTGCGCAGCTTCGTGTCCGGATTGATCGCATACGGATGCCCGACGAGCGAGAGCATCGGGATGTCGTTGTGCGAATCGCTGTAGGCGGCGCAGCGGGCGAGCTCCAGGCCCTCGGCCGCGGCCAGGGCGCGTACCGCCTCGGCCTTCGCCGGGCCGTGCAGCGGCTCGCCGACGAGCTTGCCGGTGTAGACGCCGTCGACGGACTCGGCGACCGTGCCCAGTGCGCCGGTCAGGCCGAGGCGGCGGGCGATGATCGTCGCGGTCTCCACCGGGGCGGCGGTCACCAGCCAGACCTTCTGGCCCGCGTCCAGGTGCGCCTGCGCGAGCGCGCGGGTGCCGGGCCAGATGCGGTCGGCCATGTACTCGTCGTAGATCTCCTCGCCGATGCTCATCAGCTCGGAGACGCGGTGGCCCTTCACGATGGACAGCGCGGACTCGCGGACGTCCTGCATGTGCTCGGGGTCCTCGACCCCGGCGAGCCGGAACCAGGTCTGCTGCCAGGCGAATCTGGCCAGCTCACGGCGCTGGAAGAACTTCCGCTTGTACAGGCCGCGGCCGAAGTGGAAGATCGCGGCGCCCTGCATCACGGTGTTGTCGAGGTCGAAGAAGGCGGCGGCCCGATCGTCCCCGAGGACGGGGAAGTCGGGTTCGGCGGGCGGGGCGAAGCCGTCCAGCGTGCCGAATTCGTCGAGCTGCTGCGACGTCTTGCGCGCTGCCTCGGCTGCTGCCTCGCCTGCGAGCACGCTCCTTGCGGTGGCGGAGCGCCTACGGGGGGTGAGCCATCCCAGTGCGGCCATGGCGTGAGCATAGCCAGTCTGTTCGGGACTTCCCGACACGCCGGTGTGCCATGGCGTGAACTCTGCGCGACCGCTCTGTTAAACGGGTGAAGCCGGTGTGCCGCGGGCGCGGGGCGCGGGGGACCGGGGAGGTCGTGCGCGGGCGGAGAATGGCTCCATGAGTCCTCTGTTGCGGCGCGCGAAGAAGAAGCCCGGCGAGCGAGTGGTGACGCTGATCGGCAAACCGGAGTGTCATCTGTGCGACGACGCCCGGGCGGTCGTCGAGAAGGTGTGCGCCGAGACGGGCGCGTCGTGGGAGGAGAAGGACATCACCCAGGACGAGGCACTGCACCGGGCGTACTGGGAGCAGATCCCGGTGGTGCTCGTCGACGGCGAGCAGCACACGTTCTGGCGGGTGGACCCGGGGCGGCTGCGGCGCGCGCTGGGGGCCTGACTCCGGTTTACGGCCGGCTGCGCGCCGCGCGCGGCAGTGGGGACCCCGTTCGGGGGGCGTTCCGGCGCTGTCACGGCTCTATCCGGACGCGAGGAGGACAGGGCACAGTAGACGGTCTCGGGGCGTAGACGTGAGGAGTGTGTACGGTTTTGCCCCCTTCGGGTCTCAGGCGGGCCGATGCGGTTCGAGGTTCCAGGTTCACGCGCGCGAAATGCGTGACCCCGGTCACTTTGCTCGGACAAAACGGACACCATCTTTGTGCACGCGTTCACAAAGACATAGCCTGCATTCGACGGGGCGGTCTTGGAACACACGGCCGCCTGCAGCCTCGCTCATCCCGCAGGAGCACCGTGGCAACTGGCCGAAATCACCGACCGGCGACCCGTAGCCGAGGAATCCCCGAGGCCACCGTCGCCCGGCTTCCGCTGTACCTCCGCGCCCTCACGGCGCTCTCCGAGCGTTCCGTGCCGACCGTCTCCTCCGAGGAGCTGGCGGCCGCGGCGGGCGTGAACTCCGCGAAGCTGCGCAAGGACTTCTCCTACCTCGGCTCGTACGGCACCCGGGGCGTCGGCTACGACGTGGAGTACCTCGTCTACCAGATCTCCCGTGAGCTGGGGCTCACGCAGGACTGGCCCGTGGTGATCGTCGGTATCGGTAACCTCGGCGCCGCGCTCGCGAACTACGGCGGCTTCGCCTCCCGTGGCTTCCGGGTCGCCGCGTTGATAGACGCGGACCCGACGATGGCCGGCAAGCCCGTTGCCGGCATCCCCGTCCAGCACACGGACGAGCTCGAGAAGATCATCAGCGACAACGGCGTGTCGATCGGCGTCATCTCCACGCCCGCCGGTGCCGCCCAGCAGGTGTGCGAGCGGCTGATCGCCGCCGGTGTCACCTCCATCCTCAACTTCGCCCCCACCGTCCTCTCCGTGCCCGACGGTGTCGATGTGCGCAAGGTCGACCTCTCGATCGAGCTGCAGATCCTCGCCTTCCACGAGCAGCGGAAGGCCGGCGAGGAGGCCGAGGCCGCGGCAGGCCGGAAGGGACCCGACGGGGACATGCCCGCCGTGATGCCGGCATGAGTCTCCTGGTCGTCGGACTGAGCCACCGCAGCGCGCCGGTCAGCGTGCTGGAGCGGGCGTCGCTGTCCGCGGACGCGCAGGTCAAGCTGCTGCACGACACGCTCGCCGCGGAGCCGTCAGCGGAGGCCGCGGTGCTGGCCACCTGCAACCGCATCGAGCTCTACGCCGACGTGGACAAGTTCCACGCGGGTGTGGCCGAGCTGTCCACCCTGCTCGCGCAGCACAGCGGCGTCGGGCTCGAGGAGCTCACTCCGTATCTGTACGTGCACTACGAGGACCGGGCGGTGCACCACCTGTTCTCGGTGGCGTGCGGCCTGGACTCGATGGTGGTGGGCGAGGGGCAGATCCTCGGCCAGATCAAGGACGCGCTCGCGCTGGGGCAGGAACTGCACACCGCCGGGCGGCTGATCAACGACCTGTTCCAGCAGGCGCTGCGGGTCGGCAAGCGCGCCCACAGCGAGACCGGGATCGACCGGGCCGGGCAGTCGCTCGTGACCTTCGGCCTGGAGCAGCTCGCCGAGGGCGCGGACGTCGAGCAGTGGGCGGCGGACAAGCGGGTGCTGGTGATCGGCGCCGGCTCGATGTCCTCGCTCGCCGCGACGACGCTGGCCCGCCTCGGGGTCGGCGAGCTCGTCGTCGCCAACCGGACGCTGGACCGCGCCGAACGACTGGCCTCCGTGCTCGCGGAGACGGGCGGGGTGACCGCGCGGGCGGTGCCCATGGCTGCGGTCGCCGACGAACTGACACGTGCCGATGCGGTGGTGTCCTGCACCGGGGCGACCGGTCTCGTCCTGACGGCGGAGTCGGTCGCGACCGCGCTGGCGGAGCATGTGGTGCCGGTGGGCGCGGACGCCGCGTCGGCGGTCCGGGACCTGCGGGCGCCCGACGGCAGCCTGGTCGCACGGCTGGCCGAGTTCGCCGCGCGGGACGGGCGGGTCGCGGACCTCACGGTCGGCCACGAGCCCCGGGTCCCCGCCCCCGATGCCGCGACGCAGGCCGGGTCCGCGAGCGGCGAGGCCGTCTGTCCCGTGGGACTCGACGAGCTGCACGTCGCCGAGACGCTGGCGCAGCACGGCGCCTGGATGGAGAACGCCGAGCGGACCCTGCCGCGCAACCCCGCACCCGTGCGCACCAACGGCGCGGTGCGCATCGGACTGCTCGATCTCGCCATGCCGCGGGACATCGATCACGCCGTCCACCGGCTCCCCGGTGTGCGGCTCGTCGACATCGAATCGCTCGCCGAGGCGTCCGCCGACGCCCCGATGGCCGCCGATGTCGATCAAGTGCGCCGCATCGTGTCCGACGAGGTCGCCGCGTTCGGTGCCGCCCAGCGGGCGGCCCGCATCACGCCGACCGTCGTCGCGCTGCGCACCATGGCCGCCGATGTCGTCGCCGGTGAGATCGCGCGCCTGGAGGGGCGGCTCACCGGACTCGACGAGAAGCAGCGCGCCGAGATCAACCAGACCGTCCGCCGCGTCGTCGACAAGCTGCTCCACGCGCCCACCGTGCGCGTCAAGCAGCTCGCCAGCGAGCCCGGCGGCGCCGGGTACGCCGACGCACTGCGGACGCTCTTCGACCTCGACCCGGAGACGGTCGCCTCCGTCAGCCGGGCCGACATGAATGACGCAGACGTCAAGAACCGAGGGCGAGTATGACCGAGAGGGCACTGAGACTCGGGACCAGGCGCAGCAAGCTCGCCATGGCCCAGTCCGGGCAAGTGGCTCAGGCGGTGCGCCAGTTGACCGGCCGTGCCGTCGAGCTCGTCGAGATCACCACGTACGGGGACACCTCCCGTGAGCATCTCGCGCAGATCGGCGGTACGGGGGTCTTCGTCACCGCGCTGCGGGACGCCCTGCTGCGCGGTGACGTCGACTTCTGCGTTCACTCGCTGAAGGACCTGCCCACCACGCAGCCCGACGACCTCACGATCGCGGCCGTGCCGCGGCGCGAGGACGCGCGGGACGTGCTGGTGGCGCGCGACGGCCTGACCTTCGACCGGCTGAACGACGGTGCCCGCATCGGCACCGGTTCGCCGCGCCGGATGGCGCAGCTGAACGCGTACGCCCGCGCGCACCACCTGCGCATAGAGACCGTGCCGATCCGGGGCAACATCGACACCCGGATCGGATACGTACGAAGCGGGGAGCTGGACGCGGTGGTTCTCGCCGCCGCCGGGCTCCACCGCATCGGAAGGATCGAGGAGGCGACCGACTTCCTGTCGGTCGACTTCGTCCTGCCGGCCCCCGGCCAGGGGGCCCTGGCGATCGAGTGCACCGCACAGAACGCGGAACTCGCCGCCGTACTCGCCGAGCTCGACGACCCGTACACCCGGGTCGCCGTGACCGCCGAGCGTTCCCTGCTCGCCGCCCTGGAGGCCGGCTGCAGCGCACCTGTGGGTGCGCTTGCCGACCTGTTGGCCGACGGACAGGTTGTCACCGAAATGCGCCTGCGCGGCGTCGTCGGCACCACCGACGGCTCGACGCTGGTGCAGCTGTCCACCACCGGTCCCGTACCCACGTCGCACGGCGACGCCATCGCGCTCGGTCGCGAACTCGCGTCCGAGATGCTCGCCAAGGGTGCGGCCGGTCTTATGGGGGAGCGAGCACTTTGAGCCCCATCGCCAATCCGACTTCGGCGTTCTCGGCACACGGGCACGTCACTTTCCTCGGCGCCGGTCCCGGCGACCCCGGACTGCTGACACTGCGCGCCGTCGAGGCACTCGCGGGAGCCGACGTACTGATCGCCGAGCCGGATGTGCTCGATGTCGTACGCGGCCATGCGCGAGCGAGCGTGAGCACGCCTGAACTGACGGTTGTTGACGATGCGTCAACAGCCGCCGGAATCCCCGTACTCAGGGATGCGGCCAATCTTGTCATGGAGGCCGCGCGCGGCGGCAAGCGGGTCGTCCGTGCCGTGACCGGTGATCCGGGACTGGACACCGACGCAGGTCAGGAGATGCTGGCCTGCGCCGCGGAGGGAATTCCCTTCGAGGTCGTGCCCGGTGTCGCCACGGCGGTGGGCGTACCTGCGTACGCCGGTGTACCGCTGCGCGACGCCCAGGGCACGGACGTCCGGTTCGTCGACGCCCGTACCGCGAGTGAGCGGTGCTGGACCGAAGTCGGCGCCAGTGACGGGACGGTCGTCGTCTCCAGCACGCTCGAAACCGTCGCCGCGGCGGCGGGCGAGCTGGTGGCCGCGGGCCGCAAGCCCGACACCCCGCTGACCGTGACGGTCGCCGGTACGACGACCCGTCAGCGGACCTGGACCGCGACGCTCGGCACGATCGCGCAGACCCTCAAGCAGGCGAAGGTGCTGCCCTCGCCCGAGGGACACCGGTCCGTCATAGCCGTGGTCGGTGAGCGCAGCTCGGCTGCTCAGCGCGACCAGCTCGCGTGGTTCGAGTCCAAGCCGCTGTTCGGCTGGAAGGTGCTCGTGCCGCGGACCAAGGAGCAGGCGGCGTCGCTCTCCGACCAGCTTCGTTCCTACGGCGCGGTGCCGCACGAGGTGCCGACGATCGCCGTGGAGCCGCCGCGGACGCCGCAGCAGATGGAGCGGGCGGTCAAGGGACTCGTCACCGGACGGTACGAGTGGATCGCCTTCACCTCGGTGAACGCGGTCAAGGCGGTCCGGGAGAAGTTCGAGGAGTACGGGCTCGACGCGCGTGCCTTCGCGGGCATCAAGGTCGCGGCGGTCGGCGAACAGACCGCGGCGGCGCTGGTCGACTTCGGTGTGAAGCCCGACCTGGTGCCGAGCGGTGAGCAGTCGGCGGCGGGTCTGCTGGAGGACTGGCCGCCGTACGACCCGGTCTTCGACCCGATCGACCGGGTGTTCCTGCCGCGTGCGGACATCGCGACGGAGACGCTGGTCGCGGGCCTCATCGAGCTGGGCTGGGAGGTCGACGACGTCACGGCCTACCGGACCGTGCGGGCGTCGCCGCCGCCGGCGGACACGCGTGAGGCGATCAAGGGCGGCGGGTTCGACGCGGTGCTGTTCACGTCGTCGTCGACGGTGCGGAACCTGGTCGGGATCGCGGGGAAGCCGCACAACGTCACCGTGATCGCGTGCATCGGTCCGGCGACCGCGAAGACGGCGGAGGAGCACGGGCTGCGGGTGGACGTGCTGTCGCCGGAGCCGTCGGTGCATCGGCTCGCTGAGGCGCTCGCGGAGTTCGGGGCGCGGAGGCGGGGGGCTGCGCTGGAGGCGGGCGAGCATGTGACGCGGCCGTCGGAGAGACGACCGGGGGGTCGTCGCCGCCGCACGACCTGACACTGCGGGAGGGCCCGCGCCCCTGTTCCGGCTGCCGCCGGGGTGGGGGTGCGGGCCCTTTTGCGTGCGCGGTCACCACGACGGTGGTGCGGGTGGTTGCCGGGGCGCTGCCCCGGGCCCCGCGCCTCAATCGCCGGCGGGGCTGAATGTGGCCCGGCACCTTGCGGGGCTCCGCCCCGGGCCCCGCGCCTCAATCGCCGGCGAGGCTGGAAATGCGGGCACCAGCTCCAGCTGGGCCGGCCCCGACGGAATGTTGGTACGTGGGGCATTCGGACGGGCGTAGCGTAGGTCCCATGACTGCGTACGGATCCTTTCCCGGGGCCCGGCCGCGGCGGCTGCGGGTCAATCCCGCGATGCGCCGCATGGTCGCCGAGACCCGGCTGCACCCGGCCGATCTGATCCTGCCCGCCTTCGTGCGGGAAGGGATCGGCGAGCCGGTGCCCATCAGCGCGATGCCCGGTGTCG
This sequence comes from Streptomyces sp. CA-251247, assembly GCF_050952975.1. Taxonomy (NCBI): domain Bacteria; kingdom Bacillati; phylum Actinomycetota; class Actinomycetes; order Kitasatosporales; family Streptomycetaceae; genus Streptomyces; species Streptomyces sp. CA-251247. The sequence goes on from NZ_CP191861.1 coordinate 4,626,162, forward strand.
TCCAGCACACCCGCGACACCCTGCGGAAGGCCGCCGTCGAGGCGCGCGAGGCCGGGGTCGCCGGGATCATGCTCTTCGGCGTGCCCGAGGACGTCAAGAAGGACGCCGCCGGGACCGCCGGCACCGACCCGGACGGCATCCTCCAGGTCGCCATCCGCGACGTCCGTGCCGAGGTCGGGGACGAGCTCGTGATCATGTCGGACCTGTGCCTGGACGAGTACACCGACCACGGGCACTGCGGCGTGCTGGACGAGCACGGCCGGATCGACAACGACGCGACGCTGGAGCGGTACGCGGAGATGGCCCAGGTCCAGGCCGACGCGGGCGTCCATGTCGTGGGCCCCAGCGGCATGATGGACGGCCAGGTCGGTGTCGTCCGCGACGCGCTCGACACGATCGGCAAGGAGGACGTGTCGATCCTCGCCTACACCGTGAAGTACTCCTCCGCCTTCTACGGGCCGTTCCGCGAGGCCGTCGGCTCCTCGCTCCAGGGCGACCGCAAGACGTACCAGCAGGACTCCGCCAACGTGCGGGAATCCCTGCGGGAGTTGGCGCTGGACCTCGAAGAGGGCGCCGACATGGTGATGGTGAAGCCCGCGGGCCCCTACCTCGACGTCCTGGCGAAGGTCGCGGAGTCCGTGGACGTACCGGTCGCCGCGTACCAGATCAGCGGTGAGTACGCGATGGTCGAGGCCGCGGCCGAGAAGGGCTGGATCGACCGCGAGAAGGCGATCGCGGAGACGCTGCTCGGCATCAAGCGCGCGGGCGCGAGCATGATCCTGACCTACTGGGCGACCGAGGTCGCCCAGGGCCTCAGCGCAGGTCGCTGACGAAGGACGCCCAGGCGGCCGGGGCGAGCGTGAGGCTCGGGCCGCCGGGGTTCTTCGAGTCGCGGACGTGGATCGCGGCGGGGTGGGCGGCGACCTCGACGCACTGTCCGCCTTCGTCGCCGCTGTGGGTGGACTTGCGCCAGTCGTAGGCGACTTCGAGGCACGCGCCGCCCTCGCTACCGCTGTAGCTGGACTTGAACCACTTCAGTGCGGTGCTCATTGCTCTCCCAGTAGCCGGTCCAACAGGCCCGTCGTGTCCTCCGGGTTGAGGGCCTGAGCCCGCAGCATCGCATACTTGCGTGCCAGGATGCTGACCTCGTCCGGGTCCGAAATGAGCTGGCTGCCGCGCTGGCTCTCGGTGTAGCCGACGAGCTGGTGGTCGGGCGTCTCGACCAGGATGAAGGGGCCGTCAAGCCCGGCATGGCTCGTGCGGCCGAACGGCATCACCTGGAGTGAGACGCCCGGCAGTTCGGCGCACGCCCGCAGGTGGCGAAGCTGATTCTCGTACACCTCGTCGCCGCCGATGCGGTCCATCAGGATCGCCTCCCACATCACGAAGCTGATCGTCGGCGGGTGCGTCCGGGTGAGGATCTCCTGACGCCCGACACGGTTGGTGACCTGCGCCTCGATCTCGTCCGCGCTGAAGGCGGGCACCCGGCTGCGGAAGACGCCGCGCGCATAGCGCTCGGTCTGGAGCAGGCCGGGCACGACCTGGTTGTCGTACCAGGACAACGCAACGGCCTCCCGCTCCAGGTCCATGTACTCCTCCGCCCACGCCGGGATCAGGTCCACCTCCGGCATGTTGTCCACCGCGACCGACAGCGCCCCCTTCGTGTCGAGGCGGTCGTCGAAGCGGGCGGCGAGGTCCGGTTTCAGCGGGCGGCGGCCCTGCTCGATCGAGGCGACCGTCTGCTCGGCGAGGTTGAACTCGGCCGCGAGTCCGCGTTGGGTCAGGCCCGCGGCCTCGCGGAAGCGGGCGAGCTGACGGCCGACCAGCCGCATCGCCGAGGCGTTCTTCCGTTGACGTCTCCTGGGGTGCATGCCTGACCAACTCCCCGGACGTGGGCGTACGTTACGCCTGCACGACCCGTACAGATGAAACGTACGGGTCCGCGCAGTGCTGTCGCCCCGTCACGGGACGCGACTCTCGCCGCGTGGACAAGACGATGCAACACGAGGATCTGCGCGAGCTGTTCTGCCGCCGCGAACGCCGATCGGTGGCCGCAGCCCGGGAGTTCGCGCGGGAGGCGCTGAGCGCGTGGGGCTGGGCAGCCAGGGCCGATGACATCACGCTGTGCGTGAGCGAGCTCGCGACGAACGCGCTGGTGCACGGCGTACCGCCGGGGCGCGGGTATCTGCTGCGGATGTGGCTGTACGAGCAGGGGGCGGCCCTGCGGGTCGAGGTGCACGACAGCGGTGACGGGCGGCCCGGTGTGCGGGAGCCGGACGGGGAGTCGGGGCGCGGCCTGCTGCTGGTGGACGCGTTGGCCGACACCTGGGGTGTCGGCCAACGCGATCCGGGCAAGGTGGTGTGGTGCGCTTTCACCCTGCGGTGAGGCGTGGTGCCTACGGCGCGTCGAGCACCGTGCCGGTCACCGCCGGACCGTCCGGCTTGCCGTCCTCGTCGTTGACGGGCTGGAGGACCAGCTGCTCCGTCTGCTCGGTCACCTTGTCGGCGGCCGTGGGGACGCTCACCTCGGCGCTGGTCTTCCCGGCGGGCACAGCGGCCCACAGGTAGGGCCAGTCCAGCTGGGACAGGGGCACGTCACCGTCCGGGACGTCGCCGAACGTGTCGATGAGCCACTGCCGGTCGACGTCCTTGGTGGTCAACTCCGGGCCGCCCGTGGCGGGAACGATCTTCAGCGTCCTCGTCAGCTCCACGTCGGCGGGTGCCGACAGGGAGAGCCGCCACGTCAGGGGCTTCCCCTCCGTGACCTTGTCGGCGACCGGCTTCATGGTGATCGTCGGCATCGCGTCGTCGTTCTCGGCGATGACCCCGCCGGCGTGCGATCCGACGACGGCACCTCGGACCGCCTTGACGAGCACGTCGTGGGCCACGTCCCAGGAGTACCGGGTGTTGCCGGTGACCTTCACGGTCAGGTTCGCGACCTGTCCGCCGGGCCGTACCGTCACCAGCCGCTCCTTCGCGGTGCCGGTGGCCGGGTCGATGGCGAACATCCGTACCGTGCCGCTGCCCTTGCCGGACATGCGGACGGGGACCTCGTACGTGCGGGTGCCGGCGTTGCCCTCCTTGACCTTCAGGCGGCCGATGTCGACACGGGTCAGCGGGGCCTCCCGTACCGCGGGGGTGCCGGGGCTCCATGCCCAGGCGTCCATCAGCCACGCCTGTCCGGAGCGGCTGCGCGGAGTCAGCTCCAGGGAGGCGATCCGCGCCAGGTCGAGGCCGGCGCGCGAGGCGGCGGTGATCGGTACGCGCACCTCGCGTGCCCAGGAGGAGGCGGTGCGGTCGCTGCCCGGCAGCCCGTCCACCTGGACGCGGCCGAGGTTCGCCCGCTTGCCGGAGGCGTCGGTGACGGACACGTCCAGTTGCGTGCCGCTGGAGTTCGGAGGGACGAAGACGCGCAGCGCGAGGCTCCGGGCGCCCTTGACGGAGAGCGGCTTGTCGGGCCGCACCTTCACTGCCGTACCGGGGGCGGACCAGCGCATGGCCACCGCCCTGCGGCCCGTCTCGCGGTCCGGTCCCCAGCCGGCGAAGTGCGGCGAGGAGCCGTCCTTCTCCGGGTCCAGGCAGGCGGTGCGCGGGTCGGGGTCGATCGCGGAGCACAGCCGTCCGCCGGTCACCTTCACAGGGCCGTCCGGGAGGAACCCGGCGCCGCGGTTCGCACCGACCGCGTGGGTCAGCACCCGCGCGGGATCGGCGGAGGGGGCGCGGCGGCCGGTGCCGTCGACCAGCTCGCGCACGCGGTCGTCGCCGGCGACGAACAGCCGGGCCGCGGCGGCGATGTACGTGGCGCCGGCCCGGTGCTGCTGGTCGGCGGTGAGCCGGGTCGCGGTGCCCGGCGAGCACACCGGGTCGGGCTGCTCGGGGTCCTGCCAGAAGTCGTCGTTCGCGGGTGCCTGGGCCTGGCCCGGCGTCCACTCGCTGTTGAAGTAGTTGTGGTTGGCGCCGACCATGTAGACCGCGCTGTGCAGGGCTTTGCCCCGGCTCACACCGCGGGTGCCGTCCGCGTACACCTGGCCCTGGAGGTCGGAGACGTCACCGTCGCAGCCCGGCAGGATCGTCAGCGACGGCACGTCCGGAACCGGGTTCTGGCCGAAGATCGTCGGGCCGATGAGCACGGTCCCGCGGATGTGCCAGCGCACCTTTCCGCGGTAGCCGTCCTGGGCGGGCGGGGGCGGGTAAAGGGTGTCCATGGCGGCCCGGTTGACGCCCTCGCCGCCGCGCGAGTGGCCGACGAGCAGGACGCGGGACAGGTCCGTCTTCGGGGCCTTGCGTACGGCGGCCGGGGCCTTCGCGGGCTTCGCGGCCCAGTCGGCCCAGCGGGCGAGATGCGTGCGCACCAGCGAGGAGCGGGCCTGCGCGCCGCCGTCCTCGACATCGCCGTCCTGGCCGTTGATGCCGTTGGCGGAGATCGACACGGTCACATAGCCCTGGGAGGCCAGCAGCTTCTGGTCGCGCAGATAGCCCTGATGGCTCGGGATGGGCTTGGCACCCTTGGCGCAGGGCCAGTCGATGGTCACCTCGTCCTCGGCGCCCGGGACGTAGCAGGTGGCGTGCCGTCCGTGCAGGAACAGGGCGACGGGACGCTTTCCGGTCGCGCCCTTCGGCGCGACGACGACGCCGCGCATCTCGACGGGCGCGGGGAAGCCGGGGAGGCGGACCGGATCGAGCGCGTACTCGCCGGTGACCGTGCCGTAGGTGCCCGGCTTGCCCGGGTCGACGGAACCGGCCGGGAGCTTCGCCGGTGCTTTCGCTGCGGGCTGGGAGCGCCCGTCACGGGCGCTTTCGGGCTTCTGGTCCAGCCGCCGGCCCGCTGCCAGCACCTGGAGGCCGGCCAGGTCGGCCGTGCGCGCGTCGTCGAGCGGAAGCCGGAAGGTGCGGTTGTCCTCGGCCGGCTCGGGAACGCCGACCAGCTTGCCGTCGGCGTGGAACTCCACGCGCGCGTCGCCCACCGGCACGGTGCGCGGGGAGCGCCACTCCAGCGCGCGCTTCCCGTCGGTCTTCGTGATCCGCCAGCCGGGCGGCAGGTTGTTCTCGCCGTTCGCCGCCGTGGCGGGCCGTGCGTCAGGTGGCTGCGGCAGTGCCTGCGCCGCCGCCGACGACACCCCCGCCACCGTGATCACCGCTATCGCGGTGGCCCATATTCTGCGGGCACGTAACAACGGTCCCCTCCTCAACCCCATGGGTCGGGCGCCCGGTTGGGCCCGGGAGCCTCTCGCTCTCGGAGGACGGGGAGAAGATCCTGCGGGTTGCCTGCCGGCCGCGGACAGCTGTGGCAGGTGCGGCCAGGGCGACGGGTTTTGCCGGTCGTCGGGGGAGAGGGCCCGACATGGCTGACCGCGGGCCGGGGAACATTCTCCCGGCCCGCGGTCGTGTGGGGGGTTTCCTCAGCAGTACAGGTTGCCGCCGGGGGCGACGCCGAGGATCTGGGTGAATTGCTGGTACTTGGTGACGCGGCTCTGGACCTGTGTGGGGTTCTTGCCGTCGCATTCCAGGGAGCCGTTGATGGAGCGGATGGTCTGGCCGAAGCCGGCCTGGTTGACCATGGCGTTGTGCGGGGTCATGGTGCCGGGGCCGTTCTGGGTGTTCCAGTACCAGAGGCCGGTCTTCCAGGCGATGGCGGCGTTCTGCTCGACCTGCCAGGGGTTGCCGAGCAGGTCGATACCGAGAGCGTCACCGGCGGCTTTGTAGTTGAAGTTCCAGCTGAGCTGGATGGGGCCGCGGCCGTAGTAGGCGGCCTGGCCGGCGGGGCAGCCGTAGGGCTGGCTCCAGTCGCAGTAGTGCGGGTAGTTGGCGGTGTTCTGCTCGACGACGTGGACCAGTCCGCCGGTCTCGTGGGAGACGTTCGCCAGGAAGGCGGCGGCCTCCTGCTTCTTGACCGTGTCGCTGCCGGTGTTGGCGAAGCCGGGGTAGGCGCTGAGCGCCGCGGTCAGGCCGCTGTAGGTGTAGAAGGAGTTCCGGCCCGGGAACATCTGGTTGAACTGGGACTCGCTGACCACGAAGCCACCGGGCTGCGGGTCGCCACCGCCGCTACAGGTGTAGGGCTCCCAGAACCAGGTGCTGATGATCGGGTCGTAGCCGGGGTTGTCGTGCTCGGCTATGTAGTACCGGCCGTCGGTGTATTTGACAACGTTGCCAGTGGTGTACCAGGCGCCCGCCTGCCAGCTGGGCGCGGAGGTGCAGGCGTCAGCGGCGGCAGTGGGGGCTGCCGTGGCGGAGGGCGCGAGGCCCACTGCCGCGATACCGACTCCGGCGACGATCGCGGCGAGCCATACCTTGATGCGCTGTCTCAGCACTCGTGCACTCCTTCACAGCAACGGCCAGGCCGTGGTGGGGGGTTGTGCCGCACACTCAAGCGCTATTGACGTGATCGAGTCAAGGTATAGACCAATGTGAATCACCAGGTGGCGCGATTTCGCCGCTGCGCCCGCATCACTACGCCCGCATCAGGTCGACCAGACGGGAGAGCCCGTCGTCCGCGTGACCCTCCTCGATCGCGCGGTCGAGGATCGCTTTCAGCGGCTCGAAGAACTCGGTGGTGATGCCCTGGTCCCTGAACGCCGCAAGGAAGTTGGGCACGGCCGCCTGATTGACGGCGAGGCTGGAGACGTCGGTGAGATGCTCGCCCGAGTCGACGGCCGCCGCCCACTGCGGCGCACCGGAGAGCATCGCGCCGACCCAGGGCACCAGGAGCTCGGAGAAGTCGGTGGCCGAAATGCCCTCGGTGCGGACCAGGGCGTAGGCCTGTAGGACACCGACGACCATGCCGTACATACCGGTGAGCAGCGCCAGATCGTGCAGCGAGGCAAGGCCGGGGTCGGCGCCGGTGAAGGTGGTGCCGCCGAGCGCCGCGAGCGTGGGGCGGTGGGTCTCGAAGGCCTGCTCGTCCCCGCTGTAGAGGACGTAGGCGTGCGGTCCGCCGATCATCTGGGGGACGGCCATGATGCCGCCGTCGATGTAGCGGATGCCGAGCTCGGTGGCCCGGGCGGCCAACTCCCGTGCCTGCGCCGGGGTTCCGTTGGTCAGATTGACGACGGTTCGGCCCGCCGGGCTCTCGCCGAGGGAGTCCAGCAGCTCCCTGACGTTGTCGTTGGTCATCAGACAGACGACCGCGAGCCCGCCGGCGGTCACGGCCTCCGCCGCCGAGCCGGCCGGCACCGCGCCCTGAGCGACGAGCGGCCCGGTCTTCGAGCGGGTCCTGTTCCAGACGGTGACGGGGTGGCCGGCCGCGAGGAAGGCGGCGGCGAGGGCGGAGCCCATCATGCCGAGACCGAGGACGGACACCGGAGGCCGGGACCCCGGCGCGGAGGGCTGCGGTACGGAGTGCTGGGACGCGGGAGCGGAGGGCTGCGGGACAGGGGGCTGGGGCGCGGACACGGCGGGGCTCCTCACAACGGTTCTCGGGACGCCCCTGATCCTTGTCCGGCGCCCGAAAGCTCACAAGTACCGACTATTTGGTGCGGTACTCACCGGAAGGTGCGTACCCCGCGCACACCCCCCGGCCTCGGAAAGTGGTCATCGGCGCCCGCGCGGAGCACTCTGGAAGGGGTACCGCTGGAGGTGATCGGCCATGGAGACACTCGTCGGATGGCACATCGAGATGGAGTTCCGGGAAGACGGCGACCGGACCCGTGCGGCCGCCATGGTGAGACTCGGCGACGGCACGGAGATCCGGGGCCACGGCAACGCGAACCGTCACCGGTCGGACGAACCACAACTGCTGGTGGGCGAGGAGATCGCGGGCGCACGCGCCATGATGGACCTCGCCTCGCAGCTGCTGCAGAAGGCGCACATGGAGATCGACGAGACCGCTCAGCGGCCCTCGCACGCCCTCATGTGACGGTTCGCGGCGGACGCGTCACCAGGTGAGGGCGTCCTCCATGGAGCTCTGCCAGTAGGTGACGGACGTGGTGGTGTCGATGTACGTGCCGGCCGGGAGCGTGATCCCGGCCGGTGCGGCGTCCGTCGAGCCGCCGCCGTCGCGCGGGGCGAAGCTCACGGCCAGCTTCTTCGCCGTGCTGCCGTTCGTGCCGCTGCCGTCGGCCGAGGACAGCATGATCGACGCATAGGCGGACTCGCCGGGCAGCAGCGTCACCACGGCCTGCGGCCGGCTGTCGTCGTTGATCGCCGTGGCGGCCTGCGCCTCGTCGAAGCGCAGCAGCGGCGCGTGGTAGGCGTTGCAGGCCTTGGACCCGGTGTTCGTCAGCGTGAGCAGGCCGTGGTTGATGGGGCGACTGACCTTGCTGTAGGTCACCTTGACGCGGTCGCCGCAGGGTGTGGTGACCGCAGCGCCCGTGTCGCCGCCCTTGCTCGCGCTGCTGCCGCCGCTCTTGCCTCCGGTGCCGCCCGTACCGCCTCCGGTGCCGGAGGCCGTGTCGCCGCCCCCGGCAGGCTGGCCGGCGGCCGGGGTCGAGGGCGCCGCGGCCGAACCCTGGCCGCCCGTCGTGCTCGCGGAGGGCGAGCCGACCGCCGCCTTGCCGTCGCCCTGGCAGGCGGTCAGCGAGAGTGCGGCGAGCAGCGCGGTGGCGGCGACGGCCGAGGTGCGGGTGCGGATGTTGCGCATGATGGTTCGTTCTCCCCGTGTGGTGATGCGTGTGAGCCGGTCAGTGATTCCGGACGAGCGCCGTGACGACCGCGATCGAAGCGATCAGCACGAGCACGGCCGCAGCGTCGACGAACATGCTGCGTAGAGGGGTTCGCATGACTGCTCCCCGGTCGGCTGTGCGGTGTGATCACAGACTGCGGGGACCGCTCCCGGAGCCGCAACGCCGCAGCGACCATTGGGGAAGCCGGAACGCTGCCGCGTACTGTGACCTGGGGGTAAAGCCCTTGCCTGGAACGGCATTCCGGGACGGACGAGTGCGATGACGAGGGGATGTACGAGGTGGCGGCGACGCCCGAGGCCGAGGAACTGGCGGCACGGCTCAGAAAACTGAAGGACCGTTCGGGGCGGAGTTACGGAGTCCTCGCAGGCAAGCTCCACGTCAGCACCTCGACGCTCCACCGGTACTGCAACGGCGAAGCCGTACCGACCGAGTTCGCGCCGATCGAGCGGTTCGCCCGGGCGTGCGGGGCGAGTTCCGAGGAACTGGTGGCCGTGCACCGGAAGTGGATCCTCGCGGACGAGGCACGCAGACGGGGTAAGGGGGCGCCGGCGGCCGCGGTTGCGGGTCAGGAGCCGAACCGGGTCTCCGAACCGGAGCCCGAAGCGGCGCCCGAGCCCGAACCGGAGACCGCACCGGCGCCGGGACCCGAACCCGAGTCCACGCCCCCCACCGCGCTCGTCGCCACCGACACGGCGGCCGCCGCACCGTCGGCAACCGGCGCCCGCCGTAAGCGCGTTGCCGTCGCCGTCGCGGCTGCCGCCGTCGTGGCGCTCGCCGTCCCGGCCGCCGTCGTCGCGAGTCAGGGAACCGGCTCGGGGAAGGCGGACGACGACCGCAAGGGCGCGGCCGGTGCGGTGAACCCCGACGGGCCCGCGTCCCGCTCCGCCTCCCCGTCCGCGAGCACCTCGCCGAGCGGCAGCCCCTCCGCGAGCGCGCCACGGAAAACCACAAGCCCGTCGGCAACAGCCTCCGGCGAGCAGGCGCCACAGCGTCCCGTGACCGGCGTACCGGTGCGGGCCGGCGTCAGCTCGTACAACTGGGACTCGCCCTGCGGGCAGTACTTCCTGCTCGACCAGGCACCCGGCGAAGTGCCGCCGCCGCCCGCCCCTCAGGACCACCGCGGCTGGGGCCGCGCACTGGGCGGCGTCGACGCCGGCGGCATGCGGCTCCAACTGACCGTCACCGGAAAGGCGCAGGAATCCGTCGTCCTGATCGCCGTGCATGTGCGGGTGGTCGCCCGCAAGGCCCCGCTCGCCTGGCAGACGTACTCGATGGGTGAGGGCTGCGGCAGCGGCATCACTCCGCAGACCTTCGCCGTCGATCTCGACAAGCCCCGGCCGATCGTGCGTCCCGTCGCCGGCCAGCAGGGCGACACGGTGGTGCCTGCCAAGGACTTCCCGTACAAGGTCTCGTCCGGCGACCCGCAGGTGCTCAACCTCGACCTGAAGACCGAGGCCCACGACGTGAGCTGGTATCTGGAGGTCGACTGGAGCGCCGGCGACCGGCGCGGGACCGTGCGCGTCGACGACAACGGCAAGCCGTTCCGGGCGAGCGCGATGAAGGGACGGCCGATGTACGACTACTGGCCGGAGCAGAGCGAGTGGAAGGCTCGCTGACTCCGGCCAGTGGACCGTACGATCAGAGGCGCTCGGGGGTACGGATACCCAGCAGCGCCATGCCCTGGTGCAGCGTGCGGGCGGTCAGGTCGGCGATGAACAGCCGGTTCTCCGCGACCTCCCGCGGCGGCGCGGGCTTGACCACCGGGCACTGGTCGTAGAACGTCGTGAACAGCGACGACAGCTGGTAGAGGTACGCGGCCAGCTTGTGCGGTTCGAAGGACGCGGCCGCCTCGGCGACCGTCTCGCCGAACCGGTCCAGGTGCAGGCCGAGCGCACGCTCGGCAGGCGCCAGCTCCAGCTCCGGGTGCGCGACCGGCTCGATACCGCCGGCCTTGCCGAAGATCGACTTGATCCGCGCGTGCGCGTACTGGATGTAGACGCTCGTGTCGCCGTTCAGCGACACCATCTGGTCCAGGTCGAACTTGTAGTCCCGCGAGGCGGACGTCGACAGGTCGGCGTACTTCACCGCGCCGATGCCCACCTGGGCACCACGCTCGGCGATCTCCGCCTCGGTGAGGTCCTTGGCCTTCTCCCGTACGACCGCGGTCGCCCGGTCCACCGCCTCGTCCAGCAGGTCGACCAGCCGGACCGTCTCGCCCTCACGGGTCTTGAACGGCTTGCCGTCCTTGCCGAGCACCGTGCCGAAGGCCAGCTGCACCGCGTCGACCTTGTCGTTCAGCCAGCCGGCCCGGCGTGCGGTCTCGAAGACCATCTTGAAGTGCAGGGACTGCCGGGCGTCGACCACGTAGAGCAGGGTGTCCGCGGCCAGGTTCTGCACCCGGTCCCGGATCGCGGAGAGGTCGGTGGCCGCGTAGCCGTAGCCGCCGTTGGACTTCTTGACGATCAGCGGGGTCGGGTTGCCGTCCGGGCCCTTCACGTCGTCGAAGAAGACACAGAGCGCGCCCTCGGAGCGGACGGCGACGCCCGACTCCTCCAGCAGACGGCAGGTCTCGTCGAGCATGTCGTTGTAACCGGACTCGCCGACCACGTCGGGGTCGTTGATCTCCATGTCGAGCTTGCCGAAGACCGAGTAGAAGTAGATCTTCGACTCGTCCACGAACTTCTGCCACAGCGCGAGGGTCTCCTCGTCGCCCGACTGGAGCGCCACGACCCGGTCCCGAGAGCGGGCCTTGAACTCCTCGTCGGAGTCGAAGACCGTACGCGAGGCCTTGTAGAGCCGGTTGAGGCTCGACATGGCCTCCTCGCCGGAGACCTCGCCGCCCTGGTGGTCCAACTCGTGCGGGTGCTCGATCAGATACTGGATGAGCATGCCGAACTGGGTGCCCCAGTCGCCGATGTGGTGACGCCGGATCACCTTCTCGCCGGTGAACTCCAGGATCTCCACCATCGCGGCGCCGATCACGGCGGACCGCAGATGGCCGACGTGCATCTCCTTGGCCACGTTCGGCTGCGCATAGTCGATCACCGTGGTGCCGGCGTCGGCGGAGTGGGGCACACCGAGCCGGTCGTCGGCGGCGCGGGCCGCGAGCGTCCGCACGATCGCCTCGTCGGTGACCGTGATGTTCAGGAAGCCGGGTCCGGAGACCTCGATCTCCTTCAGCACGTCGTTGTCCGGGATCGCCGCGACGACCTTGTCGGCCAGCTCGCGCGGGTTGCCCTTGAGCTTCTTGGCGAGCGCCAGGATGCCGTTGGCCTGGAAGTCGGCCCGGTCGCTACGTCGCAGCAGGGGGTCGGCGGACCCGGCCTCCGGCAGTGAAGCCGAGAGGGCGTCCGCGAGGCGCTGCTGCACGGTCGAAGCGAGGGAAGGGACCGAGGCCATGAGCTTCCGTTCCTGGGGTCGAGGTCTATATCGATTGTCAAGTGTCCCATGGGCGGGCAACCTCATTTATCCGACGTGTCCGGGCGTGAGCAGGCAACCGGCAGGCGGGTCGATCCGTCTGGGAGAATGGCCTCGCCAAGCTTCGAGAAAGAAGGACGTGCCGACAGTGGCTCAGAGCAGCACCGAGACCGACTGGGTCTCCCGTTTCGCGGACGATGTCATCGCAGATTCGGAGCGGCGTGCGCCTGGGAAACCGGTTGTCGTCGCGTCCGGTCTCTCCCCCTCCGGCCCCATCCACCTGGGCAATCTCCGCGAGGTCATGACCCCGCACCTGGTCGCCGACGAGATCAGGCGGCGCGGGTACGAGGTCAGGCACCTGATCTCCTGGGACGACTACGACCGCTTCCGCAAGGTGCCGAAGGGCATCGCGGGTGTGGACGACAGCTGGGCCGAACACATCGGCCGTCCGCTGACGTCGGTGCCCGCCCCGGAGGGCTCGCCGTACGCGACCTGGGCCGAGCACTTCAAGGCCGCGATGGAAGCGTCGCTGGCCGAGCTGGGTGTCGAGTACGACGGCATCAGCCAGACCGAGCAGTACACCTCGGGCGTCTACCGCGAGCAGGTGCTGCACGCGATGAAGCACCGCGGTGACATCGACGCGATCCTCGCGCAGTACCGGACGAAGAAGGCCCCGCCGAAGAAGGGCCAGAAGCCGGTCGACGAGGCCGAGCTGGAGGCCGCGGAGGGCTCCGGCGCCGCGGCCGAGGACGACGGCACGAGCTCGGCGGGGTACTTCCCGTACAAGCCCTACTGCGGCGGCTGCAACAAGGACCTGACCACGGTCACGGCGTACGACGACGAGACCACCGAGCTGACGTACCAGTGCTCCGCGTGCGGCTTCTCGGAGACGGTCCGGCTGAAGGAGTTCAACCGCGGCAAGCTCGTCTGGAAGGTCGACTGGCCGATGCGCTGGGCCTACGAAGGAGTGATCTTCGAGCCCAGCGGTGTCGACCACTCGTCGCCCGGTTCCTCGTTCCAGGTCGGCGGGCAGATCGTCGGGATCTTCGGCGGCGAGCAGCCGATCGGGCCGATGTACGCGTTCGTCGGGATCTCCGGCATGGCGAAGATGTCGTCGTCGCGGGGCGGCGTGCCGACCCCGGCCGACGCGCTGAAGATCATGGAGGCTCCGCTGCTGCGCTGGCTGTACGCCCGTCGGCGGCCGAACCAGTCCTTCAAGATCGCCTTCGACCAGGAGATCCAGCGGCTGTACGACGAATGGGACAAGCTCGAGTCCAAGGTCGCCGACGGCAGCGCCCTGCCGGCGGACACGGCGGCGCACTCCCGCGCCGCGCGTACGGCCGCCGGTGAGCTGCCGCGCACCCCGCGGCCGCTGCCGTACCGGACGCTGGCCTCCGTCGTCGACATCACCGCGGGCCACGACGAGCAGACGGTGCGCATCCTCAGCGACCTGGACCCGGCGAACCCGCTGTCCTCGCTCGACGAGGTGCGCCCGAGGCTGGACCGCGCCGAGAACTGGATCTCCACCCAGGTCCCGGCCGAGGCGCGGACCGTCGTGCGCTCCGAGCCCGACGCCGAACTGCTCGGCTCCCTCGACGACGAGGGCCGCGAGTCGCTGCGTCTGCTGCTGGAGGGGCTGGACTCGCACTGGTCGCTGGACGGGCTCACCACGCTCGTCTACGGCGTGCCGAAGGTGATGGCGGGCCTGGCGCCGGACGCCAAGCCGACGCCGGAGCTGAAGACCGCGCAGCGGTCCTTCTTCGCCCTGCTGTACCGGCTGCTGGTGAGCCGGGAGACCGGCCCGCGGCTGCCGACGCTGCTGCTGGCCGTCGGCGCGGACCGGGTGCGCAAGCTGCTCGCGCCGTAGTCGTCGCACCGGGAGGGCCGCTTCGCGCCTCGCGCGGGGCGGCCCTTCGGCCGTATGTGCATCCTTCGGCCTACCGGCGGTTCCGCCGTGCGCACGATGTGCCGGACTCCGCGGCCAAGGAGCGTGGAGTCATGAAGAACGAGACCATCGCGATCATCGGCTGGATCACCGCCGTGCAGGGCGCCCTCGGCGCGGGCGGCCGCCTCTACGGGGACGGGCCCTGGGGCCTGCTCCACCAGTGGTGGGACATCCCCACCGCCGGCTATGTCGTCCTCTTCGCCGTCGGCGCGGTCATCGCGGTCGTGGGCGAGACGGGACGCAAGCGCGCCAAGGCGTGAAGCGGGACCCGCGGCGGGACTCGACGGCCCGCCTCAGGCGATGTGCTCGGCCTCGAGGTCGGCCTGGAAGCGGTTCTTGAACTCGGGCATCAGCTGGCGCAGCAGCGCCGCGCTCCGCGGGTGCCGGATGCCGTGGGCGTCCGAGAGATGTATGTCGAGCTGCTCGGTGCTCGGCCAGTCGCTGTGCTCCTTCACATACGACTCGAACACCGGGTAGGCCGCCTCGCGGAAGTCCGCGGCGTCGGTCGGCTGCTCCGCATGGTCCCCACCCGGCGGCAGCTGCTCCTGCGCCTGGCCCTCGGACCGGGGGCCGGGGACGACACCGCCCAGCGGGCGGGTGCGGCCCGGGCCCGCGGGGACCCGTACGGCACTGGACTCCAGGCCCTCGGCGGACGGCGGGGTGAAGCCGTTCTCGTACGCCTCCTGGTACGCCTCCTGCGGCACCTGGGGAGCGGCGAACCAGGGGCTCGAATGAGTGGCGGCCGGCTCCTGCGCCTGCTCGTGGTACGGGCCCTGCTCCTGGTACGGGCCCTGGCCCTGCTCCTGGTACTGCGGGTACTGCTGAGGGCCGCGCTGCTGCGCCGGACCGTAGGGACCGGGCTCGGCGTACTGCTCGTACTGCTCGTGCTCGTACGGCTCGTGGTGCTCGTTCTCGTACTGCTCCTGCGACGGCTCCGGGTACTGCGCGTGCTCCTCGGGCCACTCCTGCGCGGGCGGGAGCTCCGGCTGGGCCGTGCCGCGGGTCTGCCTCGCGGACGGGGGTTCCAGCTGGGCCTGCGGCTGGAGCTCGGGCTGGGGTGACGGGGGCAGGAGTGCGGGTTCGATGCCGGCGGCGGCGAGTCCGGCCGGGGCGGTCTCGGCGAGTGGCACGCCGTATTTGGCGAGGCGTAGCGGCATCATGGATTCGACGGGGGCTTTGCGGCGCCAGGAGCGTCCGTAGCGGGCCTGGAGGCGTGCCTGGTAGATCAGCCGGTCCTGCTCCAGCTTGATGACCTGTTCGTAGCTGCGCAGTTCCCACAGTTTCATGCGGCGCCACAGCTTGAAGGTGGGGATCGGGGAGAGCAGCCAGCGCGTGATGCGCACGCCCTCCATGTGCTTGTCGGCGGTGATGTCGGCGATCCGGCCGACCGCGTGGCGGGCGGCTTCGACGGAGACGACGAACAGCACGGGGATCACCGCGTGCATGCCGACGCCCAGCGGGTCGGGCCAGGAGGCGGCGCCGTTGAACGCGATGGTGGCCACGGTGAGCAGCCATGCGGTCTGGCGGAGCATCGGGAAGGGGATGCGCAGCCAGGTCAGCAGGAGGTCGAGCGCGAGCAGCACACAGATGCCCGCGTCGATGCCGATGGGGAAGACGACGGCGAAGTCGCCGAAGCCCTTGCGCTCGGCGAGCTCGCGCACGGCCGCGTACGACCCCGCGAAACCGATCGCGGCAATGATCACCGCGCCACTCACCACGAGCGCGATGAGTATGCGGTGCGTGCGTGTCAGCTGCATCGCGGCCACCCGCGATCCCCTCCCGTGTCAGTGACGCATGTGCCCTTCGAGGGGGCACAGCCTGGCACATGCCGGCGGAGTCCGCGCTCGCGGGGAGCGGCGGACTCCGCCAACAGGCCGTGGCCTGAACCTACTTGCCGAAAGTCACATGTTCGCAGCGTTACTTGTTCGCAGCGGTCACGGAAGCGACGGCCTCCTTGGCCGCCGCGATGGCGCCCTTCATCAGGTCGGAGGCGGCCGGCGGCTTGGCGCCCGCGTAGCCCGTGCCGTTGTAGGTCAGCGTGATCACGACATTGTCCGTGCGGGTCACGATGGTGGCGTACGTGAAGTCCTCGTCGGTCTTCTTCAGCTCGTAACCGATCGCCTTGGCGTCCTCGCCGACACCGGCCGCGGGAGAGGTCCGCAGGTTCTTCGCACCCTGCGCGCCCTGCGCCTTGGCGACTTCCTTGGCGTAGTTGTCCTCGGCGCGCTTCTGGCCGCTGACACCCAGGGACGACTCCGACTCGTAGCGCAGGAAGGAGACGTCGAGCCAGCGGTACTGCGAGCCCTTGACGCCCTTGTCCTCCAGGCCGTTCCAGGAGCAGCTGCCGCGGGTGGTGGTGTCCGACGTCTTGCCGGCCGTGCCGTTCTTCGTCTTCGTCTCCGGCACCAGCGTCTCGATCGTCTTCGCGGTGACCGCGTCGCAGGCGTCGGGGAGCTTGGCGAACTTCGCCGGCTCGATGTTCTGCGGCTTCGGCGCGTCCGCGGAGTCCTGGGAACTCGCTGCGGCCGGCTTGTCGGCGCCCGACTCCTTCTTGCCGTCGGAGTCCGACGAACAACCGGCGACGACGAGCATCACCGGGACGGCTGCACAGGCGAGAATGCGGGTGAGTCGCGAGGCTGAACGGTGCATGGTTCCTTCACTCGATAGTCGTACGGTCACTCCGGTCGGCGAGGCCACGGTACGCGGACACGGCACGGCCGCGTGTGTGTCCCGGGATACGTACACCGTTGCCCGACCCGTCCCGCACGGCCCTCAGGCGCTGAACTGCTCCACCAGGTTCCGGGCCAGACTCTGCGCCTTTTCCTGCAGTTCCTTGCTGTCGGGGACCTCGGTCGTACGCGCCGGCTGCTCCCGGTAGACGATGGTCACGATCACGTTGGATGTGCGGAACACCACGCTCACGGTCCGCCTCTGGGCGGTGGATCCGGCGCCCGCGGGATTCAGGACGTCGTCCAGGAAGGCTGCGTCGCCGAGGCTGTCGAGGACCCGGGGCTCCAGCCCCTCGGGCGTGGCCGACGGACCGTCCGTGCCGGTGCTCGCACCCGGCGAGGGGCTGCCGCTCGGGGACGCGGGCCCGGAGGGCGTGCCGGCCGGCGGCGAGGCCTTGCCCTTCTCGTCGCGCGGGTCCTCGGCGACCGGCAGCGAGGCGCCGGCCTGCTTCTTCGCGAACACCTCCTGCGCCCGGTCGTCGTCGCTCACCGAGGTGTCGTAGGACACCACGCGCTCGAAGTCGAGGCTGAGGGTGTGCGAGGCGTCGGGGGAGTCGGCCTTCCAGTTGCAGCCGACACGGCGGTCGGTGTCATAGGTCACGGCGGCAGTGCCGCGGAAGATGCGCTGCTGCTGCTCGTCGGGGAGCTCGGCGGTGCCGGGCAACAGGTCCTTGAGCGTGCCGCGCTCGACGGAGCCGCACGGTTCGAGCAAGGTGCGGTACTTGCCGGGCTCCGCGACGGACTGCGTGCCCTCGCCGGCCTTGGAGTCCGTGGCCGAGCCGTCGCTGCCGTCCCCGCCGCTGCAGCCTGCGACCAGCACCGCGAGCAGCGCCGCAAGGCCGGGCACGTACGCCTTTCGTTGCACGGTTCCCAGGCTCCCTTCGAACGGAAAAGCTGTTGCCGCGCGCACGCGGCCGATGGACACAATGTGTATCGCACGCACTGCCGTGAATGCCGGTCCGTCGAGTCTTTCGCGGGCATTGGCGCTGCTTTTGCGTTTCGTACCTTTTCGGGGGAATTGAGGAGTCATGTCGTATGTAGAGGTGCCGGGTGCGAAGGTCCCCATCCGGATGTGGGCGGACCCGGCTTCGGTCGAGGACGTCGCGATGCAGCAGCTGCGCAATGTGGCGACGCTGCCGTGGATCAAGGGCCTCGCCGTCATGCCGGACGTCCACTACGGCAAGGGCGCGACGGTCGGCTCCGTCATCGCGATGCACGGAGCGGTCTGCCCGGCGGCGGTCGGCGTCGACATCGGCTGCGGCATGTCCGCGGTGAAGACGTCGCTCACGGCGAACGACCTGCCCGGTGACCTCTCACGACTGCGCTCGAAGATCGAGCAGGCGATTCCGGTCGGCCGGGGCATGCACGGCGACCCGGTGGACCCGGGCCGCGTGTTCGGCTTCCCGACGGGCGGCTGGGACGACTTCTGGACCCGGTTCGACTTCGTGGCGGACGAGGTCAAGTTCCGCCGGGAGCGCGCGACGAAGCAGATGGGAACGCTGGGCAGCGGCAACCACTTCGTGGAGTTCTGCCTGGACGAGTCGGGAGCGGTGTGGCTGATGCTGCACTCCGGCTCGCGGAACATCGGCAAGGAGCTCGCGGAGTACCACATGGGCCAGGCCCAGAAGCTGCCGCACAACCAGGGCCTGATCGACCGGGACCTCGCGGTCTTCATCGCGGACACCCCGCAGATGGGGGCGTACCGGAACGACCTCTTCTGGGCGCAGGAGTACGCGAAGTACAACCGCGCGATCATGATGGGCCTCTTCCAGGAAGTGGTCCGCAGGGAGTTCCGCAAGGCGAAGGTGACGTTCGACCCGGTGATCTCCTGCCATCACAACTACGTGGCGGAGGAGCGGTACGAGGGCATGGACCTGCTGGTGACCCGTAAGGGAGCGATCCGGGCGGGCAGCGGAGACTTCGGCATCATCCCGGGTTCGATGGGCACGGGCTCGTACATCGTGAAGGGTCTGGGTAACGAGAAGTCGTTCAACTCGGCGTCGCACGGGGCGGGTCGGCGGATGAGCCGGAACGCGGCGAAGAAGCGCTTCTCGACGAAGGACCTGGAGGAGCAGACGCGGGGTGTGGAGTGCCGTAAGGACTCGGGTGTCGTGGACGAGATCCCGGGCGCGTACAAGCCGATCGAGAAGGTGATCGACCAGCAGAGGGATCTGGTGGAGGTCGTGGCGAAGCTGAAGCAGGTCATCTGCGTGAAGGGCTGAGGGGCAGAACACCACGTGAACGAGGGGCCCCGGACTGGTAGCAGTCCGGGGCTTCTACTCGTGGGGGCACGGGAATTGAAGCGCGTAGCTAATCTGGATGACCTCGTTGGCCGCTGCCTCGGCAATGCCCAGCAGATGGGTGCGCTCCGCCTCGCGGGCGTTCCTGCGCTGCTGCCATACGACGGCGCTTGACGAGACCACTGCGCCGACCACAGCGCCGCCGAGACCGAACAACCCCGCCAACGTCTCTGCTTCCACGCGGTCATACTGCCCGGAAGCGAAGCGGGACAGAGCTGCTCTGGCCAACTTCAGAACGCCGAGGGTGGGTGGACTAGAGATCCGTTGTCGCCGCCTTCGTGACCACACGACAGATTCTCGGTACGCGAGCTGGTTTTCCGGGGGATTGAGTTGATTCCTTATGGCCGAAGGTGGGGCCATGGGGGGAAGTGGTCGACCGCTCTGTCAGCCCGGATGAGTAGTCGGCCGAAGGGAGGGGCGTCTGTTCAGTGCGGGGGTCACCATGGGGCGGGGCCGGCTGCTTCGAAGAAGCCTGCGGTGGGCCCGTCGGGGCCGATGGTGGCCATGCGGACAATGGGCAGGGCGCCCTCCTCAACCGACTGGATACCCAGCTCGCCGAAGTCGACAGGCATGGTCCCAGGGCTGGCGATGTCGGCGAAATCCGTGGCGGTGAGCCCAGGGTTGACAGCGTTGATCCGCATGTTCGGGTAGGCGTTGGCGTACTGGACGGTGATCATGTTGACAGCGCTCTTGGACGATGCGTAGGTCAGCACGGGAACCTTGTACTCGAAGCTCGTGGGATCCGTGTTGCGGGTGAGGGAGCCGCCGGTGCTGCTGACGTTGACGATGACGGGGTGGCTGCTGGACCCCAGGAGCGGCAGGAAGGCGTGAGTGACGCGGACGAGGCCGAAGACGTTGGTGGCGTAGACGTGTTCCATGTCGGCAGCGGTGTACTCGCCGGCCAGCTTCCAGGGGCCGGAGATGCCGGCGTTGTTGATCAGCACATCGAGTGTTCCGGCTTCCTCACGGACCAGTTCCGCCGCCGCCTGGACAGATTCCTCGTCGGTGACGTCGAGTTGTATCGCGCGTGCGCCGAACTTCCCAGCGGCCTCTTGACCGCGCTTCAGGTCGCGTGCGCCGAGGTAGACGGTGTGCCCGGCCCCGGCTAGCTGGCGGGCGGTCTCCAGGCCGATTCCGCGGGTGGCTCCGGTGATGAGTGTGATGGTCATGGGCTGGTGAAGGCGCCGCTCTTCGAGGGGGGACTGGCGCCTTCGCCTCCTTTCGGATGTGCGGCGCATGGCCGTGCCATGCGCGTGGTTACGGTGTGCTCAGGGCGGCGAGTCGCTGCCGACCTTCCTTTTCGGAAGCGGGCAGGACCACGAGCACGTTGTCCGGTCTGATGACTCCAACCGCCGCCGGCGGCTGGTCGTGGTGGATCGGCGTGTGCGCCCCGGTCAGAGAACCGCCGTTGCCGCCGCGACGGTTGGCAACTATCTCTGCTCCTATCGAGAGGGCCGTCTCCTCAGGTGTACGGGCGCCGAGGTCGAGGCCGATCGGGGAACGGAGGCGGGCGATTTGCAGTTCGGTGACGCCGGCCTCGCGCAGGCGGGTGTTGCGTTCCTCGTGGGTACGGCGGGAGCCCATCGCGCCGATGTACGCAACGGGGAGCCTCAGCGCCAGTTCCAGGAGGGGCACGTCGAACTTGGCGTCATGGGTGAGGACGCACAGCACGGTACGGCCGTCCGTCTCGGCCCCCTCCAGGTAGCGGTGCGGCCAGTCGACGACGACCTCGTCCGCTTCGGGGAAGCGAAGTCTCGTCGCGAAGACCGGGCGGGCGTCGCACACGGTCACGTGGAAGCCGAGAAACTTCCCGACTCGGACCAGTGCTGCCGCAAAGTCGATCGCGCCGAAGACGATCATGCGGGGGGCGGTGACGCTCGACTCGACAAACAGGGTCAAGGGCTGACCGCAGCGGGAGCCTTCTGTGCCGATGATGGCGGTCCCCGTGCGGCCGGAGTCCAACATGGCCCGGGCCTCGCCGGCAGCGGTGCGGTCAAGTTCCGGGTGGCCACCGAGGCTGCCCTCATGGGAACCGTCGCTGTGCACGAGCAGCGCGCGGCCTGCCAGCTCGGCTGGCCCGTCGGTGATCCGCACGACTGCGGCCGCGTTTCCTCTCGCGGCGGAGGCCAGCGCTGAGGCGATGATCTCCCTGGCGGGGGAGTCCCCGCGTACCGGGTGTACGAGGATGTCGATGACCCCGCCACAGGTCAGACCTACGGCGAAGGCGTCCTCGTCGCTGTACCCGAAGCGTTCGACGGCACTATTGCCGTCCTTCAGCGCTTGCTGGCAGAGGTCGTACGCGGCGCCTTCCACGCACCCCCCAGAGACCGATCCGATCACCGAGCCTTCGCTGTCGACGGCTAGCGCCGCCCCGGGCTGGCGGGGCGCACTGCCGGTGACTGCAACCACGGTGGCCACGGCGAAGTCGCGCCCCTGCTCGACCCACCGGTTCAACTCGTCGGCGATGTCCAGCATTCGGTCTCCTCACAATGGTCTGGGTTGGGTTGAGGTACTTGTGGTCAGCGGAACTGGAGCCGCCCTGGACTGGGTTAGGGCGATATACGCGATGAAGATCGCGCTTAAGCCCAGGTAAACCACCACCTCAGTGGCGTGAACCTAGGCCTGGCTCACGACGAGGTGAGATCCCCGCAACGACGCTGCCGCCGTTGATCAGGGCACGTGTCACACGCGGTGCTGCGTCAGCCACGCCTCCGTATTTCGTATCGGGCAGCGTGCATTTGAAGCGCGTGGCTGGGGGAGCGCCACCTCCCACCGCTTCGCCTCGGTCAGAGCATCTTTTCCATCAGAATCGGCAGGTCTCGTACGCGGCGGCCGGTTGCGTGGTGGACCGCGTTCGCAATGGCGGCCGGCACTCCGGTCATGCCCAGCTCGCCGATTCCTTTGGAACCGAGAGGATTGGAGTGCGGGTCCGGCTCGCCGACAAACAGCACTTCGATCTCCGGAATGTCAGCGTTGACGGGGACCATGTATTCAGCGAGGTTGGGATTGGCCAGACGGCCCTGGCGAGTGTCCACCACGCCGGCTTCCAGGAGGGCCGCCCCGCTCGCCATGACCATGCCGCCGATCAGTTGGCTGCGTGCCGTGGTGGGGTTCAGGATCCGTCCGCAGTCGAACGCGCCGACAAGCCGCTTGAGCCGCACGGTGCCGAGTTCTTCGTCCACTCCGACCTCGGCAAAGATCGAACTCCAGGAGTACACGGAGTGCGTACCGGCGGCGGGCAGCCTGAGCAGGGCCAGGGTGCCGTAGTTACTCATTCGATCTTGCTCCGAGAGGTCGCCGAAGGTGTCCCGGACCGCTTCGACCAGCTCGCGGCTGGAGGCGCTCAGGATTTCGGTGAAGCGCAGACCGGTCTCGGGGCTTCCCGCGAGACATACCCCGCCTTGGTTGACCTCGAGTTCGCCCGCGCTTCGTCCGTGCAGTGGGGTTCCCGGCAGGGCGGACGCCAGCTGAATCAGCTCGTCGCGTACGGCGGTTGCGGCCTGGTGGGCCACGGGTGTCAGGGAGCCGGCAAGCATGGAGCCACCCGCAACCGCCGCCTCCGGGTAGGAGCTGTCGCCGAGCCGTACAACCACATCGTCGACGGGGACCCCGAAGACGTCGGCCGCCACCTGCGCCAGGAGCGTGTAGGTACCGGTGCCGATGTCGGAGCCGCCGCTGAAGACTTCCACGGTCCCGTTCGCGTGCACCCGAACCCCCGCCGCGGTGGGATGGGAGTAGCAGGGGAAGGCGCCGCCGGCCATGCCCCAGCCGATCAGCTCAGTTCCGTTGCGCATACTGCGCGGCTTCGGGTCACGCTCTTGCCAGCCGAAGGCGGCAGCGCCCTCCTCGTAGGCCCGTCGGAGCCCCTTGGTCGACCACGGCTTGTCGAACAGCTGGTCACGGTCGGCGTAGTTGCGCAGCCGCAGTTCGATCGGGTCCAGGTTCAGGGCCACGGCGAGTTCATCCATTGCAGACTCCAGTGCGAAGCTGCCGATGGTTTCTCCGGGACCACGCATGCTGCCTGGGGTGACCGCGTTGACACGAGAGAACCGGTATCTCGTTCGTCCGTTGGGCACGGCATAGCTCAGCGCGCTGAGTGTCCCGGACGCCTCGATGTAGAGGTCGTCGAAGGAAGTCTCGTTGAGGCTGTCGTGTGTCAGAGCGGTCAGCTTGCCATCACGGTCGGCGCCGAGGCGCAGGTGCTGCCGGGTGGCTGGTCGGGGCGATGTGCAGGTGAACTGCTGCGGCCTGCTGAGTACCAGCTTGACCGGCCGGCCCAGCTCGCGTGCGGCCATCGCGGTCAAGGCAGCGTGAGGGTGTGGCCCGCCTTTGGAGCCGAAGCCGCCGCCGACGTAGGGCGAGATCACCCGCACTTGATCGAGTGGCAGTTTGAACCACTGGGCGAATGTCGCCTGGGCGCCGGCGGTCCACTGGGTGGGTTCCCAGACGGTCAGGGAGCCGTCCGGGGTCCAGCTGGCCGTTGTGGAATGTAGTTCCATCGCGGCGTGATAGTGCCGGGGACTGGTGTAGGTGACGTCCAGGGTGATCGGGGCAGCGGCCAGGGCGGTGTCCGGGTCCCCCCTCACCAGGTCAGGGACCATCTCCTGTACCTTGCCGCAGTCCTCTGCCCCGAAGGTGGTGGCGTCAGGGTGGCTCTCATCGGAGATGAAGGGTTCAGTGCGGTAGGCGACGCGTACCCGGGTGGCTGCTTCGGTCGCCTGCTCGAAGGTGTCCGCGACCACCAGGCCGACCGGCTGGCCGCTGAACCTGATCCTGGTGTCCTGCAGCGGGAGCAGGCTCTGGAATGCTGCCCCGAAGGGGAAGAGCAGGGCGGGAAACAGTGGTGTGGCATTGAGGTGGGTGAGCACCGTGTGGACGCCTGGCATGGCCAGGGCCTCTTCGGTGTCGATGGTGGTGATGGTGCCCGATGGGACCGTGCTGGTCACGAGGGCTGCGTGGAGCACGCCCTCTGGCTGGAACTCCGCCGCGTAGCGGGCTGTCCCGGTGACTTTCTCCCGGCCGTCTCGCCTGCGGGTCGTGGCGCCGATCGGGGAGGTCGGTCCGACGTCGACTTGAGTGAAGTCGGTACTCGTCATGTTCTGTCTCTCCTCTGTCACCGGGGCACGTTGATGAGTGCCCTTGCGACCGTGCGGCGGGCCAACTCGACCTTGTATGCGTTGTGTTGCCGAGGGTGGGCGCCTGCAGCGGCCAGCGCGGCGGCCTCACGGAACAGTTCCGGCCCGGCTGAGCGGCCGATCAGCGCGGCCTCAACAGCAGGCTCCCGCCAGGGTTTGGTCGCCACCCCGCCAAGCGCTACGCGAGCGTCGGCGACAGTCCCGTCATCGGCGATCTCCAGCCCGACGGCGGCCGACGCGGCTGCGAACTCGTAGCTGACGCGGTCGCGAACTTTGAGGTAGCGGGACTGCCTCGCTGCCGGCGAGGCCGGTACCTCCACGCCGGTGATCAGTTCGCCCTGGCTCAGCGGATGCTCCTGCTCCGGGGTGTCACCAGGCAGAAGGAAGAAGTCGTCGATGGGGATGCTCCTGGCGCCGTCCGGCCCGAGGATGTGCACGATGGCGTCGAACGCCATCAGAGCGACCGCAAAGTCGCCGGGGTAGGTGGCGATGCAATGATCGCTGGTGCCCAATACGGCGTGGCCGCGGTTCTCGCCCTCCAGGGCCGCGCAGCCCGAGCCGGGGGAGCGCTTGTTGCACTCGGAGAACGTGGGATCCCTGAAGTAGCCACAGCGGGTGCGCTGCATCAGGTTCCCGCCGATGGTCGCCATGTTGCGCAGTTGCTGAGACGCCCCGCGCAACAGTGCCTCGGACACCGCCGGCCAGCGCTGCTGAACCTCTGGGTGGACCGCCACATCGCTCATTCTGGCCAGCGCTCCCACGCGAAGCGCCGACTCACACGCTTCGATCCCGTCGAGGCCGGGCAGGTAGGTGAGGTCGACCAAGCGGGACGGCTGAGCCACTCCGCACTTCATCAGGTCCACCAATGTCGTTCCGCCACCCAGGGGTGCTGAGGACGGGTCGTCACGCAGCGTCGCAATGGCCGTTTCGAGCGCGTCCACGCGCAGGTAATCAATGGTGTGCATGGTCAACCTCGTGCTGCGCCGCTTCGCGCACTGCGGCAACGATGTTCGGGTAGGCGCCACAGCGACAGATATTGCCGCTCATGAACTCGCGGATATCGGAATCGGAGTTCGCGTGCCCCTCGCGGATGCATGCCACCGCCGACATGATCTGGCCAGGAGTGCAGTAGCCGCACTGGAATCCGTCGTGTTCCATGAAAGCGGCCTGCACCGGGTGCAGGTTCCCGTCATCAGAGGCGAGCCCCTCAATGGTGGTGACCTCGCGACCCGCGACCTGACAAGCGAGCGTAAGACAGGCCAGCACGCGACGTCCTTCGACGTGCACGGTACAAGCACCGCACTGTCCCTGGTCGCAGCCCTTCTTGGTTCCACCGAGGCTGAGCTGCTCACGCAAGGCGTCCAGCAGTGTGATCCGGGGGTCGACCGTCAGCTCGTGTTTGATGCCGTTGACCCGCAATGTGATGTCGACGCTGCGCACGAGGTCGGTCGTATTTGGAATGGGCATGCCCATTGCCTCCGACTGTTGACGATTTTAGGGATGCGAGCCTGGACGGCCGTGCGTAAAAGCGCACGATCAGGGCCCGAGGGGCCTACCAGTCATTGTGGTCGTCCCTGGCTACGCATGCATCCGGGCGGAACGCGCCGGCACGCTGCCTGCATGGCGGATGACTTCACACCCGCACGGATGCCGCCCTCCACCTTCGTCTCTGCAATCGAGTTCCGGAAGGCCACGTTTTCCCTAGGAAGAATGCACCCCCCTGGGATCGGTGGGCCCCATCCCTGCTTATGGCGAAGGCGCTGCAGGAATCGCGGACCATCCTTCATGCCACGTCCGGGATTCATGGGCAGCCGACCGGTGTGACGCCGGTGCCAAGCGGATGATCCCCTAGGACTCTGCGGCGCGTCGGATCCCTCGTGCTGGCAGCCCCCCGCAGCCTGAGGCTGTGAGCGACCCGACCACCCCAGGAGAACCCCGCGAAACTGCGGATGCGGCCATTCGCACAGACAGGTCCCATCCGAATTGGTTTGAGCTCTTCTTCGACTTGGTGTTCGTGGCCACCGTCTACCTACTGGCCCACGAGTTGCACGGTGATCCACAGCCCGTCGAATTCGGAGAGTTTTTCGTTCTCTTCTTCCCCGCGTGGTGGGCGTGGGTCAACCTGACGATGACCGTCAACATCTTCGGGCCCGGCAACTGGCGCGCTCAGGCAACGCTGGTGGCCTCCATGCCCGGCATCGGGCTCATGGCCGCTTCCGTCCCCGATGGACTTGGTGACCGCGCCTGGGTCTATGCCTTGGGCGCCGCCTGGGTCCGTCTGGCGTACCTACCACTTTGGTGGCGCCCGGCGTGGTCCGCCGACAGCCCGCTGCCACTGTGGCGCCCTCTGTTGTACGGACTGCTGCCAGCCACACTGTGGGCTGTTTCGGCAGCGACCCCCGGCACTGCTCGGTTCGTTCTCTGGGGACTGGCTGTCGGGCTGGAGGTCGCCCTGCTCTCCGTCCGTGCCGGAGGCACCCGCGCCAGTTTCAACGAACTCGCCGTCGGTCACCTTGTGGAGCGGATCAGTTTGTTCGTGGTCATCGTCCTGGGCGAGAGTGTGTTGACGATCGTCACCACACTGGCTGACCACTTCACCTTCATCTCTGCCGGTGCCGCTCTTGCTGCCTTCGTAGCCATTACCGCCTTGGCCATGGCGTTCTATCTGTGGGGCACACCCACGGCCGCCCTCGGCCTGAATCACGCTGCGAGGGCCGGCGCCAGTCAGGCCTTGCGCGATGCCGTCATGTACCTCCCCTTCCTTCTGGTGTCCGGCATCACTGCCATCGCGGCATCCTTGGACACCACGGTGGCCGACCCCCATCACACCCTCCCGCCGGGCGCGCGATGGGCCCTCTGCGGCGGATTGCTTCTGTTTTTCACAGCTTCAGCGGCGCTCTCCTTGCGCCACGGTGACCGGCTCGGCACTGCATTGCAGTGGTACGTTCCCTGCCTGCTCGCTCTTGGCGTCCTTTTCCCGGCCACCTGGTTCATGCCTTCATGGGCAGCGGTCACATCTGCGGCAGTCCTCTTGGTCTTGCTCGTCGTCCTCGGCCAACGGCGGGTTCTCTACCCTGAGTCACAAATTGTCGCTTTCGAGTAAGAGTCCTGGTCTGCCTGGTAAAATTCTTCCCCCCTTGGTTCATCGCGGATCTGGCAGAGTGATTGACGTGACTCGCACGAAGGAAGACCGACGTCAGGAATTTGCCGCATTCCTCCGCGCCCGAAGAAGCGAAATCTCTCCCAGCCAGGTCGGACTACCCTCACATGAGGAGTCACGCAAGGTTCGCGGCCTCCGGCGCGAGGAAGTCGCTCACCTGGCAGGCATCAGCGTTGACTACTACGCGCGGTTGGAGCAGGGGCGACTGCCCGCGCCCTCGGGAAGCGTCATCGATGCTCTCGCAAGCGCCTTGCTCCTCGACGACGACCGGCGCGACTACCTACGTCAGCTGGGCGATCGCGCGCCGGCTCGACGGCACCGTGCCGAACGCCAAACCGTGCCCGGGCCCGTGCGCGCAGTCCTCGCTGACCTTGGCACCACACCTGCAGTGGTTCTCGGGAGATTCATGCATGTTCTGGCCTGGAATCCGATGGCGGCCGAGCTCTTGACCGACTTCGCCGAGATCCCGGAAACGCAGCGAAACTATTTGCGGCTGACCTTCCTTGACCCGCACATACGGAATAGAGTGGTCGATTGGGAACAGACAGCACGTGAGTGCGTCTCGTATTTGAGAATGGAAGCCAGTCGCCATCCGCGCGATTCCCGCATGGATGAAATGGTGTCCGAGCTGAGCGAGCAGGTCCCGGAGTTCCGCCGCTGGTGGGATTCCTATCGAGCGTCAAGTAGTGCCTCAGGTACGAAACGCCTCCGACACCCAGTGGTTGGGGAGCTTCGCTTGGACTGGCAGATCCTTACGGTCGCTCAGGATCGCGATCAGTTCCTCGTGGTCCTCTCACCGGCGAACGATGAGACCAGACACCGACTCATGACCCTGCGCAGTGCAGAGCTACAGCAATCCGATCGGTAGTTTCGTCATGGGTTGAGCGGCTAGGCACTGTGTTCCCGACGCTGCTCCGTTTCATCCCCTGCGGCGGAGGGGCTCGGCCTGCCCGGCGCGCGAGAGATCCTTCCGGAAGGTCTCATGCAGAGAGAAGGCCGGAGGCGGCTTCGGAGGCGAACAGCCAGACGGTGCCCCAGAATGCGGCGCCGGCGGCGAGCCAGGGAATGAAGCGGCGGCGAGGCAGACTGAGGGCCGAGCCAAGCAAGGCGGTGCCCCAGGTACCGAAGAACAGCGGTCCCAGCATGCCGAAGCCCGGTGCCCCGTAGCGGTCGAGGAAGCGGCGTGCTCGGTCGTGGCGCCGTGCTGTTCGGAGTGCGCCGGAACCGCCGGCGCCCGTGCGGAGTCGGCCGATGCCGGGCAGTCGCCGTCCGTGCCGGGTGTACCAGGAGCGCCACAGAGGCCGCAGGCGTGCCACGGCGAACGTGGTGACCGCGGGAACGGGCAGTGCGCCGAGGACGAGGGCGAGGATGACATGGGCGGCTGGCACATCCAGGGCCGCCCCGAGCGGCCCGGCCGGAACGCCGAGCGTGAAGGCTGCAGTCAGGACCAGCAGGAAACCCGTCATGTCTTGGCCCCGTTGTCGGCCTTCGAACTGGCACCATCGGCAGTGGAGTTGTCGAGAACGGCCTGCAGCGCAGGGCCGAAAAGGCGGACGATGTCACCGGGAGCAGACTCGGCCAGCGTCGGCAGGACACCCTCCAACACAGCCAGGCCGAGCATCTGCGCTGTGGCCAGCTCCGCGCGCAGCCGCGCATCGGGCCCTTCCAATCGCGCAGCCAGTGAATACGCGAGCGCCTCTGCGGGCGAGGCCAGTTCTGTCGGATCGTGATAGTGAGCGGCCACCACGAACGCCTCTTCGAGAGTGCCGTCCTGCGCCATGCCAGGCCGGCACAGGATGCGTTCGACCAGGGCGGCACCCAGTGTCTCCGGGCCCCGGAGAGCAACGTGCCGCTGCCAGCTCTCGAGAGGTGACAGCGCTTCGAGGTGTTGCTGCTCTTCGGCGCCGAAGCAGCGCAGGCCCATCTCGGTGGCGAGGCCGGCGTCGTCGGCGATGTTCTTCATGAGTGCGCCGGCGAACTGTTCGCTGGCCGCGGCTAGCGGTGAGAGGCGTATCCGTGCCTCGCCCGGGGTGCAGGTGCCATCAGCTGGAGATTCGGCCGTGGAGTGCTCGTGCGGCTTCGGGGGCACAATGCAATTCCTCTGAGTAGACGAATGATGACCTGGCGCCGGTGTGACGCTCCGCGATGAGCTGCATTGGCATTGGCGGTTTGCCCAGGTCGTTGGTGGCGCTCTATGCCCCGACCGGAACGACTAGAAGGTGCAGCACCGCGAGCTGTCCTCTACATGGCGTAGGCGTCGATGCCGGCTTTAAGGCGTGACAATCCGTCCTCAAGGCGAGCCCGCGGGCAGGCCACGTTCATCCGGATGAACGAGCGCCCGGGCTCGCCGAAGACGGCACCGTCGGAGAGGTGCAGGCCGGTCTTCTGGCGCAGGAATCTGCACAGCTCGGCGGTGTCTGAGGTGATGGCACCGCAATCGACCCAAAGGAGGTAGGTTGCCTGGGACGGAACGACGGTCAGGGCTGGAAGTTGAGTGTGGATATGGGCAGTTGCCCACTCCTTGTTTTCCTGGATATAGCCCCGCAGGGCGTTGAGCCAAGGTTCCCCTGCGGTGAAGGCCGCGATGGTTGCCTCAATGGCAAAGGCGTTCGGCTCCGCCACCTCGTCCGTATTCAGCCCGCGCTCTACTTTGGCGCGGACCTGCTCGTTCGGAATGATGACACTGGCCGTCTGCAGCCCTGCCAGGTTGAAGGCTTTGGTCGGCGCAACACAGGTGACGCTGCTGTTCGCACATGCGTCAGAGACAGACGCGAAGGGTGTGTACGCGCTGCCAGGAGCCGTCAGGTCACAGTGGATCTCGTCAGATACGACGAGCACGTGGTGACGAACGCAGAGATCTCCGATCTTGGCCAGTGTCTGTGAGTCCCAGATCTTGCCGATCGGGTTGTGCGGGTTACAGAGGAGCATCAGTGTCGTCTGCGGGTCGGCGAGCTTCCGCTCCAGATCCTCGAAGTCGATGCGGTAGTCCGTGCCGTCGTACTGCAGGTCACTGCCGACCACGTTCCGGCCGTTGTTGAGGATCGAGTTGGAGAAGATGTTGTAGACAGGCGGCAGGATCAGCACGTTCTCGCCGACCGTTGTCATCTTGCGGACGATGGAGGAGATCGCTGGGACAACACCCGTGCAGAAGACGATCCAGTCCCGCTGTACGGCGAAGCTGTGCCGCCGCTTCCACCAGTCGGCAACGGCCTGTTTGTAGTCGTCCGGGACGACGGTGTAGCCGAAGATGCCCGACTCGGTCCTTCTTCGGATCGCTTCCACGATTTCGGGGGCCGTCCGGAAGTCCATGTCGGCCACCCACATGGGCAGTTCGTCATTGGCGCCAGACCACTTGAGCGAGTTGGTCTGGCGGCGGTCTGTCATCTGTGAGAAGTCGTACGTCGTCATGCTGTGTTCGTCTGGCCGGTGAGGACGATCGTGGTGTTGCGGGGGTCAACCTTGGTCCCATCCACGATGAGCTCACGGATGCCCTTGGCGCGTATGGTGCCACCGCTCGGATTCAGCACGCTGTCGATTTCCGTTGTCACATCGGCGTCGACTGTCGAGTGTTCGAAGGCGAGTGTCGTTTTCATAAGACGGCAGTTCTTCAACGTCAGATTCTCGATGTAACACAAGCCCTGCAAGCTCTCGATCGTGCAGTCGACGAAGGTCAGGTTCTTCGAGTTCCATCCGAGGTACTCGCCGACGATGTACGAGTCGTAGACGGTCACGTCCTCGCAGTTCCAGAAGGCGTCCTTGGACAGCATGGTGGCGTTGTGGATCTCGACGTTACGCGCACCGTCGAAGGCATAGTTACCGCTCAGCCGGAAGTCCGATGCCATGACGTTCCTGCTGTTCATTCCGAAGTAGTCACCCTTGGCAGTGACATGGGACATCCGGACGAAGTCGCAATCCCAAAGAGTTTCGGTGGCAACGGGCATGTCCACGTGGTCGAGGGTGATGTTCTTCGACCTGCGGAACGTCTTAGGGGCCTCGATTGTGCTGTTCAAGACTGTGATGTCATCGGTGTACCAGATGCCCGAGCGGGCTGTCTCCAGTAGTGCACTATTGGTGACGGTGACGTTCCGGCTGTACCACAGAGGATACTTCCATCGGAACAAAGTATGGTCGAGTGTGATGCTCCGGCTCTCTTTGAGTGGGGATTCACCGTCACCGAAAACGGAATAGGAGATGTGCAGATCCCGTTCCGCGAACAGGGCTCGCTCGCCGGTAAATGATTGGTGCTCGAAATCCTGCATGTTTGATGTGCTCACTTAATTCGGGACTTTCCTTTGCGCAGGCTATTCCCGCATGCGGGGCCTACGGAAGATTGTTGTCGCGCGAGGGCCGCCACCTGTGCAGAGGTGAGCCGATACCCCAGCCTTGAGTCCACGTCCGGGAAGGCGGTGCCATCGCAGTCGAATGAACCATGGATCCATAGTTGCCGCAGGCGACCGGTTACCGGAAGGGCACGTTCTTCCAGGGAAAGACATGTCCCCCCACTCACGAGCCAGGTACCGCTTCGACCTCGAATGAGTCGGCTTTCCGTCGACCAGGCAAAGCAGCATGCTTCAGGGGCTACTCGACGTCACTGGCGCCGATCAGACCCGATGATTGGCGGCACGACGGGGGACGGGGGGATAGCGGGAACACCTGGGGAGCGAACGGCGCCGACGAGGTAAGAGGCGACCGCTCTTTGCCTGTGGCAAGGGGGTGGTAGACGTCGGTGAGTTCTCGCTCCGACGGCGAGGGTGGTGGTTTCAGAGCGACGTGCAGCCCGACGTTGGCAGTGTGTAGGCGAAATGGCCCCTGTAGCGCTCTCGGATGCACTAGGCCCAGTAGTTTTCAAGCATTTCTGTGGGCCAGCTGGGCTCCCGCACTTCGCCTCGCGGACCCATCTCCTGGAAGTACGGGGCCAGGTCGTAGATCGGTGAGCCGTCGATGGCGTCGAGATCAGCCACATGCAGATCGAGCCCGTCGACCTTGAGCAGACGGGGGAACGACTCTGCGAGTTGATTCGGCCGGCGGTGATTGCGGTGAACGAAGGTGCCGGTGGCGGGCCACTGGGGGTTGTTCCGCGGGCTGCGGGCATGCAGGGCGACGTCGTCGGGTGATGCTTTGTGGAAGTGCCAGACGACGAGCAGGTGGGAGAACTCCTCCAGGCCCTGGACCACTTCGACCGGGTATTCGGGGTTGAGGCGGATGATCGCCGTCTCGCCCCAGTGGTCATCCGTTGGCTCGGTGCGCCCGCCCACCACGATGCCGATGGGCTTGATCTCCAGCGACTGCGTCATGAGCTTCCCCTCATCCGTGGCGTGACGCCGATCAATCTACTTGGACCAGGTATGCCGTTGCCCGGGCGACCAGAGCGGTGACGGCGGGGATGCCGCGCCGTCGGTAGGGGGACAGAAGGTGGCGCATGTCGACGACGGCTTGGCGGGCGCGGCCGGAGTAGATGCCGTCCTCCATCGCGTCCAGAACGCTGCCCCAGGTCGCGCAGGCTTCCTCGACACTTCCGCCGGCGATCTGTGTCGCGCCGAGGTACCCCAGCGTGACGGCGTGCGTTCGGCGGAAGGCGGTGCCTCGGGTGCGGACCGAGTGGCGGAACTCGCGGATGGCTCGCGGACGGTCGCCGAGGTCCCGGAGCGTGCAGGCTGTCTCGTGGGCCAGGGATGCCTCTCCGAAGAAGAAGGTGCGGTTCGGCTCCTGTATCCCCTCGTTCGCCGCTGCCAAGTCGTCCTCGGCACGCAGGAGGGCCTTGGCAGCTGCCTGCTTCTTCCCGTTCGCGGCCAGACCTCGGGCATGGATGACACCGAGCAGCGCCCGCTCCCGCGGTGTGGCAGCCGCGTACCTCTCGCCGTGCACGGATGCCTCCGCGAGGTGGAGACCTTCGCGGGCATAACCGAGATCGATGGCCTGATGCGCCATGGCGCGCAGGATGTGTCCGGACAGGGGGGCGTCGTCAGCACGTGCGGCGAGCTTTACGGCCAGGACGAAGTACTTCTGAGCCACGGCGTGTTCGCCGTTGTCGAACGCCATCCACCCGGACAGGTAGGACAACTCGGCTGCCGCGGAGAACATGTCGCGCCTGACCTGCTCGTCGGCGAAGCGGCCGTGCAGGAAGTCCCGGACGTCGGCGTGCAGGTACTGCACGAGGGCCTTGCGTCCATGGCCGCCACCGCGGCTCTGGTCCATGCGGGAGAACGCCACCGTGAGTTCCTGGACAGTGGCGACGTCGCCCCGGCCGACACGCTGCTTTCCCATGGCCGGCTCGGTGGGCGGGTGGGCCATCGTCGTCCACCAGGCGTGACTGGGGAGTGCCAGAGCAGCGGTCGAGTACACCGCGGTGGTCAGCAGCCTTCTTCGGTCCGCGTCCAAGTCGGTTCTCCCCAAGTCGGTCAGCGCGATCAGAGGATCAACGCGCCACTCCGGCGCCCCCTGCGCCGGCGAGGTGGGAACTGCGAACCCGATCTCTTGCGGTGTCACGACACGCTTCAGACGACGGGACAGTGCCTGGCTCAAGATTAGGGGCGAGGGACCTGAGGGCTGGGTGCCGCCTACCCACATGCTGATGTGGGAGCGGCCGATCGTCGCGTGATTGCGGAGGTTGTTCTCGGTCGCGACGCGGTTGTACGCGCTCGCTGCTTGTGCCCGCGACCAGCCCGCTTCCCCTAACAGGGCAGCGAGACGTTCGTTGCGTTCGCGCGCAGCCATGATGCGCCCCCGGTGGTCGAACGATCTTTGATCACTTTGACCCTACCCACGGCGGCGCTGCTCCTCGCTCTGGTCGCCTGGTCCACGCTACGAGCAAACGGCCGACGTCACAGTGCATTTGAGGCGGCGTCACTCGTCAGCAACGCGTAGATGATCTTTGAGCACCTTGACCAC
Organism: Streptomyces sp. CA-251247; assembly: GCF_050952975.1. Taxonomy (NCBI): domain Bacteria; kingdom Bacillati; phylum Actinomycetota; class Actinomycetes; order Kitasatosporales; family Streptomycetaceae; genus Streptomyces; species Streptomyces sp. CA-251247. The sequence continues at coordinate 4,660,354 of NZ_CP191861.1, forward strand.
CCCCGGCACCCCAACCCCATACCCAGCCGCGGTTCGGCGCGGTTTCCTCGGTGTGTCCGCAAGCACTCACGTCGAGGGGAATCAAAGATGACCATCGGTGGCACCACCGGCAGTGAGCAGCGCTCACTGATGACGCTCCGGGTCTCACGTGATTCCGGCGAGACCTGGGAGCAGTCCTCCATCGTGCGCGAGGGCGATCCTGTCGTTCTCATCAATGAACCCATGCGCTATCCACCCTGTGAGTGCCGGCGATGCACGGGCCGCAACACTGTGCGCGCACGGTCGATGCAGCCCGCGTCTTCTGAGCGGCGGCCCTTATGAGGGCCGCGGCGAGTGCCCCTGCGCCACTCCGCTGCGCAATGCGTCGCAGGAGCGCCCGATGAGCGGCTTAGGACGCTGCATCTGTAAGTTCGCCGGCCCTCTCTACGTCCTGATGATCGTCGGCAGCGTGGGCCTGGTGCTCACCCTGGCGCTCATCCAATAGGCCCCCGCTCTGGTCACGGAGCCCGGCGGAGGGCTCGGCGGTTCCCCCGGACCGTGTGATCAGGGCGGGCATCAGCCCCGCTCCGGCCGTTGTGCGACTCGGACGACGGGCGGCCGTACGGCACCGTCCAGGAGCACGCTTCCGGAACCGGTCCTCACCATGGGGGCCGGTCCCTTCACCGACTGCGAGGGTCAGATGACGTCCACTGCAAGCGATCTTCCTCCCGAACTTCGTGCGGTCGTCGAGCCGGCAGCCATGAGGCTCGTGCTGGACCGGCGGGGCTCGACCGTGTGGGAGGTGCAGACGAACAAGGGGCGCCTTGCGGTGAAGCTCGGCTACCCGGCCGGCCCTCAGCACGGCTACACCGCCCTTGCCCCCGCACGGGAGGCGACCGTCCTGCACGGTCTCGGCCGCACGGACGTCTCCTACGGGACATGGGACCGGGGAACGTGGAACGTCCAGCCCTGGTGGGACGGCGATGACCTCTGGAGGCTGTGGGAACCCTTCCGCGCCACGGAAACGGCGGCGGAGGCACCCGACTACAGCACCGCGGCATCATGCGCACGCGCGCTCGATGATCTGCATGCCCATGGATGGGTCCACGGCGACGTTCAGCCCGCGCATTTCGTGATCGGCGCGCAGACGCGCCTCATCGATCTGGCGCTGGCCCGCGGCGGGGATGTGCCGTCGCTCTACGACTTCCCGTTCCCGGGTTGCCTGGTGCACTACGAAGCACCGGAGATCGCCCGCAGCGTGCTGGCGACCGGAACCGCGACCCCCACCCCGGCTTCCGACGTGTACGCACTGGGGGCGTCGCTGCTGATCTCTGCTACGGGCAAGCGAGTGGTCCCGTATGCCGACGACGCGGAACGCGAGGTCCAGCGTCAGGCCGTCGTGGACGGTGAGCGGCGGGACTTCGCACTGCCGGGCGTGTTCGGCGAGACCGTCACCGCCATGCTCTGTCACGACCCGGCACAGCGGCCGACTGTCGCGGAGGTGTGTGAGGTGCTGGAAGCCGCCTCGCTTGCGTGAAGGGTTGAGGTCCAGCAGTGCACCTGGCCGACGAGCCTCGGACTGCTTTGCCGGTCCGGGGCCTTGTCCGCGTCGGGGCGCGCAGTCGGGTGGGGACGCGCGGTGGGTCCTGGGCCGTCGTGGAGATGTGTGACGCGCTGCCGAACGGAGCCCGGAGTGGCGATGGCTGGCCCGGGCATGGCAGCACACGGCCGAGCGCAAGCCGGGCGCCATCGCCGCCGCCTTGCTGGCAGGGCAAGAGGGCGGCGACACTGGAGAGGCACACCAGAAACTGCGGTCCGTCCTCGGTCCGGACGAGGACTCCTGAGGCTCTGCCGATGAAACCGTCCACTGCCGCGCACCATTCATCCATGCTCGGGCGGCTGCGCCGAGCGCTCAGCCGTTCGCCGGCAGGGCGCGGCTGGCGCCGGAGCAGCGGTCTCGAACTGGGTTCACGGTCGCTGGGTTTCGCGGCTCTCGGGTTCCTGACACTGGTGCCGCTGCTGATCATCGTCTCCTCGGCCGATCCGGACCACGGGCGGGGGTTCGCGCAGTGGCTGGGGGACGGGATCGGTGTGTCGGCGACCTCGAAGCAGGAGGTCGAGGAGCTGTTCACGCTGCCCGGCCAGGCCCTGCGGACCACGACCGCCTTCGGTCTTGCCACCTTGGCCGTGTTCGGTCTGACGTTCGGGGCAGCCGTGCAGACCGGTTACGAGAAGGTCTGGGATCTGCCGCCGGCCCGCTGGCACGCCAGATGGCGACACGTCCTGTGGCTCACTGTGCTCACCGGATACCTCTTCGTGTCCGCCACCACCGGGTTGTGGCGGGGGTCGGTGGCCGGGGCGCTGGCCGCGTTGGTGAGCGCTGTTCTGTTCTTCTGGTGGTCCCAGCGGATGCTGCTCGGCGGCCGGATCGGCTGGCCGGCCCTGTTGCCCGGAGCTGTGGCGACCGTGGTCGGGCTGCTCGGCCTCAGGATCTTCTCCCGGTTCGTCTTCTCGCCGTTGATCGCTTCCAGCGCTGTCACCTACGGTCCCTTCGGAACGGTCCTCGTCCTCCAGTCGTGGCTGGTCGGTGTGGGCGTCGTGGTATTCGGCGGCGCGCTGGTCGGTCGTCTGCTGCACGAGGAGTTCCCCCGTGTGCCACGTGCACTGAAGTGGCGCAGGTGAGAGCCGATTGCCCAGGTGGACCGAAGCCGTGCCGAAGGTCAATGCGGTGAGACGTCCTCTGCCGGCGCAGTCTCGATGTGAGTGAGCTCCCTGTGCGGGGGAGGGGCGGCCGGGGGCGTCGGAGGCTCGGCGGGGGCTTCCGCCGGCTCGGCCGTCGGCAGGACGTACTCCTCCCACCACGACAGGCCCATCACGGTGGCGAGCAGGACGAAGGGGACCAGGACGATCAGCGCGTACATGGGTACCGCCTGTTGGGAGTGCACTGCGGCGGGGAGCAGATGAACTGCCCGTGGGGCGCATCGGTCGAGGCCGTGATCGCGTCGCGGCGGCGGATGCGCAATGGCCGCGCGGATGGCGAGATGGCTCAAGCGCCGGTGTGCCAGGTGCGCTCCCGAGCGGGGACGCGACAACTGCTCGACACTGCCAGGGGCCAGGGCGGCACTCTGCAGGCTATTCGCCGCGACACTTCCTGAACAGGCGTCAAGTCGCCATCTCCGCAGGGGCGGTACGCGATGACCTGGGGAGCTGGCCGCGGGCTTCGAGCAGGACTACGTTGTGCGGTGAGGCCCCGGTCCCCGGCAGCGATGCTTCGTTCCGCCCCGGAGGCCCGTTGTGTTCGTCCTGCTTCTCATCCTCGTCCTGGCCCTGCTCGGCTTCGGCCTTCTGAACCCGATCTGGTGGGTGGCCGCTGCCGTGCTGATCTTCGGTTCTGCCCACTTCGGCAGAGGTGGTTCCGGCAGCAGAGGTAAGGGAGAGCAATCCGGTTACGTGGAGTACCGGGACTACCGGGATCGCCAGGACCGCTGGGACCGGCGCTACCGACGCCAACGGCGCGGGCGCTGGAATCGCCAGGACCGCCGGGACCGCGAACATCACCGGTGACCTACGCCCTGCCGCGCTCGTGCGCACCGGAGCCGGCCCAGCCAGACCCCACACAGTGAATCCATCGAGAGGTACGTGCCATGCGTCGATCGAGCACGATCCAAGAGGAGCGCTGGAGTCTGACGGCTGAGGCCACCTGGGATCACCCGTCCCAGGGGCGGGACATCGTCGCGCTGCGCAGCGAGAACGATCAGCTGCGTCGGATGATGGCCGGCCGGGCAGCCGTCGACCAGGCGTGCGGCATGGTGATGGCCTTGATGCCCTGTGGCCGCGGGGTGGCCCGGGGCTTGCTGGTGGACGTCTCTCGCCAGTGCGATGTCAAGCTCCGGGAAGTGGCTGCTGCCTTGGTGGCGACATCGGAAGGGGATCCGTTCCCGGAGCAGATGCACCGGGCGATACGCCATTCGCTGCTGCGGATCTACGCGGCAGACCGACGATGAAGCCCACGATGGCCGCCGCTTCCCACGGTGACAAGGAGGTGCACCATGGCCGCCGCTGATGGCCCGGACGACAGGATCGTGGTCGGAGTCGACGGCTCTCCCCCCTCGTACGCGGCATTGCGGTGGGCCATGGGCCAGGCCCGGCTCACCGACAGCCTCGTCGAAGCGCTGATCGGTTGGGACTACCCCGTGGCCGGCGGATGGCCCGCACTGCAACTGGCCGACCATCTGGAAAACGCATTCGGCAGAACCCTCGCCGCTGCCGTGGAGCGCGTCGCCGCGGACGTTCCGGGAGCTCCGATCCGTCAGACGGTGGTGGACCAGTACGCGGCGAGAGCCTTGCTCGCGGCGGCACAAGGAGCGCAGCTACTGGTCGTGGGCAACCGAGGGCACGGTGGATTCACCGAGGCACTGCTCGGCTCGGTGAGCCAGCACTGTGTGCATCTCTCTCCCTGCCCGGTCGTCGTCGTCCGCGGCACAAGCTCCGTACCGGACCCTGACCGCGAGTGACAGCCTGAGTGGGCTGTTCAGGGCAGCAGGCCGGTCAGGGGTTCCGAGTCGGAGATGAACGCTCGCGCGACGTCGGACAGACGTCGGTTGTGGGAACGGGCGTAACTGCGCAGTGCGGTGAAGGCCTGTTCCATGTCGATGCCCTGGCGTTCCGCGAGCTTTCCCTTGGCCTGCTCGATCAGTACACGACTGTTCAACGCGTTCTGCAGTTGTTCGTTCAGAATGCTGCTGCGCTGGGTGGAGCGTTGCTGCAGGAGGCTGATGGTGGCGACGTCGGCCAAGGCCTGCGCGATTGGTGTGCCGACCGGATCGAAGGGGCCGGGTTCGGTACGGAACAGGTTGAGGGCGCCGACCACTTCGTCGCGCAGGCGCATGGGGAGCGCTTGGACCGCTGCGAATCCGCCGCGATGGGCCTGGGCCACGAATCGCGGCCACCGGGCGGCCTCCGCGGACAGGTCGACGGCGGTGACGGCCGCGCCGGTGCGGAAGCATTCCAGGCAGGGGCCTTCGTCGTTCTGGAGCTGGAACAGCTCCAGGAGGCGTACCTGTTCGTCGGACGCGGCCATGATGCGGAGTTCGCCGTTGGGGTCGGCGAGCAGCACTCCGGCGGCCGTGGCGCCGAGCATGCTGACGCACCGGTCGGTCAGCAGGCGCAGGAAGTCGATCAGGTCGAAGTCGGCGACCAGGTTGTCTGCCAACTCGACGAAGGTCTTGGCGAGCAACTGCTGGTTCATCGTGCCACCCTCTCTCGAAAGTCTTCCAGCCGGAACGGGCGGGAAGTGCAGCGCGTGCATCGGCCCGCTGTGGCGGTCAGGGTTCTCAGTCGGACGGCTCGTCGCTCTCGTCCGTGTCCGGTCCCGGGGGGAGGCGGAGCCGGCGGGCCACGATGTCGGAGGCCACCTCGGCCAGTCGCTGACCGCGCGCATAGGCATGGGCCCGCAGCCGGATGAAGGCCTCCTCGATGCCCACGCCCAGCTGCACCGTGAGCATGCCGGTGGCCTGGTCGATTTCTGCTCGGTATCCGCCCAGGTCCTCCAGACGTCTGTCCGGCGCGATCTCCGTCGCGATCCCGAGCGGCAGCACCGGTTGCTCGATGCGCGCATCGAGCAGGACCAGGGTCGCCGTGTCCGCGAAGGCGCATGCATCGGCCAACTGCTCCTGGTCCAGCTCGACCGGGCCGGTGGAATAGAGGTCGAGAACTCCCGGCATGATCGCCCCGACCTGCAGAGGGAACGCGCAGACCGCCCCCGCCCCGGCGTCGATGGCCGCTTCGGCGAATGCCGGCCACCGGCTGTGCGTTTCAGCGGTCTGCAGGTCGGGCGCCGTGATGACAGATCCGAGGGCGAAGGCATCCACGCACGGCCCCTCTCCGAGCGTGAGCTGCAGTTCCTCCAGCTGCTCGCTGATGTCGTCGGTGCTGCACAGCGGATGACTTGCCGCAGTCCGGAACATCGCCGAGACTCCGGCGCCGTCGAACGGAAGGGCCGCCGCCGCTGCGTTGCACACATCCACCACACCGACCCGGGCGCCGCGCAGTGCCGCCTGCTCGGCCACCAGTAAGCGGATTCGCGACGCGCGGCTGGGCGGCTTCACCCTGGCTCCGCGGACTCGGGACAGAGATCGGCCGGACCGCCGACCGGGGTGACCGGTGCGCGGCATTCTGTGTCGTGCCGGGAGACATCCAGCTGATGAATGAGCATGGCACCTCGGTTCAGGAGGCGATCCGGGTGGTGAGTGCGGGGCTTCGGGCCCCTGTTGGCGCGGTCTCCGGTCTGAGCCTACGTTCGGCGGAGGGCCGGACGTGCGGTCCGTGGCACATGCACCGGGACAGGCGCTCCACCCAGCTCTCTCCGACGCGATGGGCCGGGCGACGGGACGCGTCATCCTGCTGCCCTGACGACCTGTGCCGAGCGCCGGTATGCCGCCGGAGTCCGGGGCCTGTGAAGAGCAGCGCAGTCCTCCGTCTGTCCCGGAGACGTTTGAAGCCGTCATTCTCAACGGCCGGACACCGCGCCCGGAGTGGCAATGCGGGGTTGCGCAGCGCATCATCGTCGCGAGGCACTCTCACAGCTGTCAGTTGCCCGCACTGCTCGGCCCGGACGGCCTTCGCGACGGAGCGCTGCCGGGCGGGATGCTGAGCCAGGCGGCGCGAGAGGAGGCCCATGTCCCAGGACGGCGGCGGCAGGCCGGGGTGGCGGCGCTTTGTACCCGGGACACCGGGAGTTGCTGTGCTCGCCGGGTACCGGCGCTCCTGGCTGCGGGGCGATCTCTTCGCCGGCGTGACCGTGGCGGCCTACCTGGTCCCTCAGGTGATGGCATACGCGAGCGTGGCGGGCCTGCCGCCGGTCGCCGGACTGTGGGCCATCCTGCCCGCTTTGGTGCTGTACGCGGTGCTCGGCTCGTCCAGGGTGTTGTCGGTCGGCCCGGAGTCGACGACGGCGCTGATGACCGCGGCGGTGATCGGACCGCTCGCCGGGGGCGACCCCGGCCGCTACGCCGTACTGGCCGCCTCGCTCGCTGTCGTTGTCGGACTGCTGTGCCTGGTGGCGTGGGCCGTACGGCTCGGCTTCGTCGCCGATCTCCTGTCGCGCCCCGTCCTGGTCGGCTATCTGGCCGGCGTCGCACTGATCATGATCGTTGACCAGTTGCCGAAGCTGACCGGCATCCGGACTACGGGCTCCGGCTTCTTCCCGCAACTGCTGTCCTTCGCCCGGCATGTGTCCGATGCCCATCCGGCCACGGTGTTCTTCAGCGCTGTCGCTCTGTTGGTCCTGTTCGCTCTGCCCCTGCTGATGCGGGCCGTGCCCGGGCCGCTGCTGGTCGTTGTCCTCGGCACGTCCGCAGTGGCCCTCTTCGGCTTGGAGGCACACGGCATCGCGGTGATCGGCGAGGTTCCAGCCGGGTTGCCGCGGCCCGAGCTGCCCGATCTGGGTGACCTCTCCGAGCTGCTGCTGCCCGCGCTCGGCATTCTCCTCGTCGGCTACACCGACGTCGTCCTGACGGCGCGCGCCTTCGCCGACCGCGATACAGGGCAACAGCTGGATTCCAACCAGGAGTTGTTCGCGCTGGGGACGGCGAACCTGGGTGCCGGCGCCCTGCAGGGCTTTCCCGTGAGCAGCAGTGCCAGCCGCACAGCGCTCGCGCAGTCCGCAGGCGGCCGCAGCCAGGTGTACTCGCTGATTGCCTGTGCGGCCGTCCTGGCGGTCCTGCTGTGGCTCAGTCCACTTCTCGGCCGCATTCCGGTGACCGTGCTGGGCGCCTTGGTCGTCTACGCCGCGGTCCGAATGATCGACCTGGCAGGCTTTCGTAGGCTGGCCTCCTTCCGGCGCCGGGAGCTACTGCTGGCCCTCGGTTGCCTGGCCGGGGTGCTGACCCTGAACATCCTCTACGGCGTGCTCGTGGCGGTGGGGCTGTCGGTGGCCGAATTGCTGAGCCGGGTGGCGCGCCCGCACGACGCGGTCGAGGGCCTGGTGCCCGGAGTGGCCGGCATGCACGACGTGGACGACTACCCGCAGGCCCGTACCATTCCGGGTCTTCTGGTCTACCGCTACGACTCCCCCCTGTTCTTCGCCAATGCCGAGAACTTCCGCCTCCGTGCGCTGGCCGCTGTTGCCGAACAGCCGGGCCCTGTCAACTGGTTCGTCCTCAACGCCGAGGCGAACGTGGAGGTGGACATCACAGCGCTCGACTCGGTGGACGCGCTGCGACGCGAACTGGCGGGGCGCGGCATCGTGTTCGCCATGGCCCGGGTCAAACAGGACCTGCGCGACCAGCTCGACGCCTACGGCCTGAGCGCATCCGTAGGGCCTCAGCTGATCTTTCCGACGTTGCCCACTGCGGTCGCGGCCTATCGGGACCGGTTTCCCACCCAGGGGGACGGTGAGGACAGTTAGGGGCCGTCCGGCGAAGCACGCCGGAGAGGCGGTCCGGCACATCGGAACACCGGTGCCTTGCCGGCCCCGGTCGCCTTCGCATACGACGGGCCTTTCGCCGGCCCCACCCCGCACCTGGATTGCCCTCGGCGAACCGTGGTGGGGGCCGGGGGGCCCTGTCATTCGTGCGGGACGACGAACACTGGGCAGTGGACGTGATGGATGACCGAGTGCAGGGTGCGTCCGAGACGTTCGGCGGGGTTGGTGCGACGTCCGAGCACCAGCAGTCCGGCGCTCTCGCCGGACTCGCGCAGGGTGTGTCCTGCGGTGCTGTGAACCAGCCGCTCGGTAACAGGTGTGTGCGGGTACTTGCTCAGCCAGGGGCCGACCACCTCCGACAGTTGTCGTCGCTTGGTGGTCTCCGGCTCCGGTATGCCACTGGAAGTGTCCTTCAGCAGGGGCACGCTCCAGGCGTGGACCACGATCACCGGTGCCTCCCGCAGCGCGGCCGCGGTGAAAGCCTGGGCAAGGACCGCGCCGCAGGAATGGTCGAGGTCGACACCGACGACGACGGGCTCAGGCGCGGCACGGCGGGGCAGGAACCGGCGCGGGCGCGGGGCCCGGATCAGGACGACGGGGCACAGGGCCTTGGCGGTGACGGCCAGGGCCACGGAGCCGACGAGGAACCCCTCGAGGGCGGTGCGCCCTCGTGAACCGACCACCAGTGCGGCCGATTCCCGCGCGGCGTTCACCAGAGCCGGTGCGGGCGGGCCCGTCAGAGTGCCGGCAATGATGTCCCCACTTGGGTTGCCGTGCGTCAGGGCGCGGATGGCGCTGTCCAGTGTGCCGCGCTCACGCCCTGCCGGGGCATCGAGTTCGCGCAGGCCGGTCGGGTGGGGCGGGCCGTCGTCGACGTGGACCACCTGGAGCGCCATACCGCGGCGCCGAGCCTCGCGAGCAGCCCAGGCAGCGGCGTTCAGGCTCTCAGCGGAGCCATCGATACCCACGGTGATGGTGTCGCGCCTGTTCCCGGTCGGGCTTCGTGTCACCACGAGTAGATGCGCGAGATGATCTCCTGGCGCACCGTCCGGTCCGGCCCGGGGAAGCTCACCATCACAGGGACGCCGCTGGGATCACGTCCTTCGACCCACGTGAACCCCTCGGCCCTGCCGGTGGCGGTGTGAGCGTCTCGTTCCTTGAGTACATCTTCGCAATGCTGCAGTGCCGAGGCGCTGGGAGCCGTCCAGATCATGCACTGGAATCCGATACCGCCCGTCGTATGGGCGGCCTTGTCGCTCAGCGAACGCAAGTACAGCTGGGAGCCGCTCGCGTTGACCATGAGTGCGCCGGTGCTGGTGAGGATGGAGACGTCCAGGCCCAGGAGATCATGGTAGAAGCTCACTGAACCGTCGAGGTCGACTACATAGAGCGCGACCGAAGCCAGCTTCATGTCGCGCGCCAAGGCCATACGAGCCTCGGGGCCGGCGCGGGTCGATTTCCTGCTCCGCGTGACGGATGTTCGTGGCATGGGTCCTCCTCCATCGGGTGTCTTGACGGTTCGCCGACGGTCGTCGCCTGAGGGAAAGGCGACAACCGTCATCGCCGGCTGGTGTTCGCCGGCTGATCAGATGCGGGCCAGCGGGTCGGTCTCCTCGTACAGAGGCGGAGCATCCCGTCGTACCCGACCGGAGTTGGCACGCGTCGTGTTGACGTCACGTCGGGTGACAAAGACTGCGGGCGACGCCTGCGGGTCAGCGCCCAGGACCGACGGGGACGGCACAGGAACAGTGACCTTCGGAGTGCCCGGAATGGTGATCCTCGGAGCGGCGGCCCGGACCGTCTTCCTGCGCGCCGACTTGTCGTCGGTCTCCGGGGTCCGATGCTCGAAGAAGCGGAGCATCTCCACAAGGAAGGGCATCACCAAGGTGCTGTTCTTCTCCGCGGACACGTCCACCACGGTCTGCAACAAACGCAGTTGAAGTGCTCCCGGAGTGTCGGCCATCGTTGCGGCCGCGTCGGTCAGCCGCTGGGAAGCCTGGTACTCGCCGTCGGCGGCGATGACCCGGGCACGGCGTTCGCGTTCGGCCTCCGCCTGCTTGGCGATGGAACGCATCATGGATTCCGGTAGGGCAATGTCCTTGATTTCCACGCGCTCGATGCACACACCCCAAGGCTCCTCCGTGGGGGCGTCCATGACGTCCTTGAGTTCGGCATTGATGTGGTCGCGGTCGGACAGGATCGTGTCCAGGTCCGCGCGCCCGATGACCGAGCGCAGCGAGGTCTGGGCGATCTGCGAGACCGCGCCGGGGTAATTGCGCACGTTCACAAGGGCCTTGACCGGGTCGATGACACGGAAGTAGACGACGGCATCGACCGTGAGCGTCACATTGTCGGCCGTGATGGCTCCCTGCGGCGGGATGCCGAGGACTTCGGTCTGCACGGACACCTTTCGCATCCGGTCCGCGACCGGCCGGATCATGCGCAGTCCGGGCCCTCGGATGTCCGGCAGCAGCCGTCCGAAGCGGAAGACCACGCCTCTTTCGAACTGCTGGACGTCACGCAGGCTCATCACGAGCAGCATCAGCCCGGCCGAAGCCACCACGATCAGCAGGGTGATTGGAGCGTTCATCGTTCTCACATCCTTGCTTCGATGAGCACACTGGCGTGGGCGGCCATGCCGCAGGCGAGAAGACGTCATCGGGGGCTCCTCGCACGGGCGCCTTGCCTCAGAGGGAGCGGGGCGACTGGGAGTTGTGCAACGAGTGATGGAGGGCGTAACGGTCGTCATGGCGCGAACCTGACCCGTGCCGCCGCGACGGCCCAGTGATGTTGCTCGCCGCAGACGATGCCGCCGTGGATGGCGTCACACGAAAAGCCCTCGGTCTCTTCACCGTACTCCGCAAACGGCACAGACGACGGCGCCCGCTCTCGACCAAGGGCAGCGCCTCTCCCGGTCCCTTGCCGCCTCCGAACGAGCGCTGTTCCTCCGTGAGTTCGACCGTCGCTCCCGGCATGTGCCCCTTCGGTCATGGCCATCTCGCACGATGAGGTCTACGGTGGGGGCAGGCCCGTGACCCCGGCGCACTGATCAGTGGAGCAGTGGGGATGGCCTATGGCACACGGTATGCGCGTAGGGACAGAACATGTGCGCGTCCGTCCGTCCCCTGCTCCCACCCGCCCGGCGCTGATTCGGCGCGCTGCGCCTGCGGTGGATGGCGCCGTCGGAGCATTCGCCGATTTCCCTGCTCAAGACCGGTGTCGGCGATATGCCACACGACACGTTCCCCCAGTACCCCGGTCGTCCGCCTCGCGGGCCGACGCCCCTGCTGTACTGCCCGTGTGCCAGGGCAGTACTCGATCAAGGGTTGTCACATGAGCACGTTCCTGGAAACGAAAGGGGCGTGCGATCTGCCGCCCATCACAGGTCGCCGCCGCACGGCCCACGCGGTGGACGGGCTTCCGCGGATCGAGAAGGCGTCGAAGGTGGCCCCGAAAGACGCCCGTTCGCTGTCCCCGCTGTTCCTCCGTCGGCTCCGAACACTGGAGGAAGGCAGCCGCGAGTACCAGTACGCACGGAACACCCTGGTCGAAATGAACCGGTCCCTGGTGCACTTCACCGCGGGACGGTTCCGCAGCCGCGGAAACGGTGAGATGGAGGACATCGTCCAGGTCGGAACCGTCGGCCTGATCAAAGCCATCGACCGGTTCGATCTCTCCCGTGAGGTCGAGTTCACCTCCTTCGCCATCCCGTACATCGTGGGCGAGATCAAGCGGTACTTCCGGGACTCCACCTGGGCCGTACATGTCCCACGGCGCCTGCAGGAACTGCGTATCGACCTGGCCAGAGCCAGAGAACAGCTGGCCCGCGTCTCCGGTCATGAACCCACGGTCGGGGACCTCGCCGCCTACTTGGAACTGAGCGACGAGGAGATCGTCGAAGGACTCATCGCCGCGAGCGGCTACACGGCCGGACCTCTGGACGCCTCCGACGAACACATCGGTGACGGGCATGGAGAACGCCCCGCCCTCGCACACACCATCGCCGACAAGCTCGGTTCCTGCGATCCGGCCATCGAACTGGTGGAGGATCTTCACGCCCTCGCTCCCCTGCTCGGCCGGCTCAGCGACCGTGAACGGCGGATCCTCGAACTGCGCTTCGGCCAGGAGAAGACGCAACAACAGATCGGCACCGAACTCGGCATCTCCCAGATGCACGTCTCACGTCTGCTCGCCAGGATTTTGAAACGACTCCGTGTCGGCATGCTGACCGACCACTAGCCAGGCGCACCCGCAGCCTTGGGGGGCTGCGGCTTCGCGCCCTCGTAGGGGCAGCGCCCGGGCCGCTGGAGAGTCGGCCCCGGCGCTGCCCACTCCTGTCAGGCGCGGGTCGGCGGATGAGCCGGAACGCGACCACGTGCTTCAGGGCTGGGGTCGGAGACGGCCGGGCGCGTGGCGCGTTCTACTTCCCTGCCGGTGTGACCTGCTGCTTCTGGCTGGGCACACCGGGCCTGCCTTGCGCAGGTACGGTTCCGGAGCCACCCGGTCGCCCAGCTGCCGGCCGCCACAGGCCTGTCCGCTGCGCCACGCGTCGGCAGAGGCGAGGCAGCGCGGTGTAGAAGCGGTCGGGGAGGAACGCGGCGTCCGCGATGATCATCGCGCCGGAGAAGAGCGGCAGTCCCATGAGCACCCCGATACCGATGTGCATGCCCAGCAGCATGGCGAGAACGGGGTACTTGAGCCTGCCGAAGAGCACGAACGGGAAGGCGACCTGCAAGAGCACCGTCATGTAGCCGACGATCGCGATGAGGACCGTGTACTCGTCCGCGATGTGGGACAGCTCGGGCCAGGGCCTGAAAAGTTCGAGGTTGAGCACGAAGTGGAGAGCGGTGCCTCCGCCCCAGGTGCCGCCCTGGACCTTGTACAGGCCGGCCGATCCGTACAGGAAGCAGACCTGCGCCCCGATGGCGAAGAGGCCGCAGTTGTGCACCACCGTGGTCAACGTGTGGCGGGCGTCGCGCAGTTGCCGCGCGAAGGGGCTCCTCGCCGGTGCCGGAGTGCCACTCGTACGGGCCGTCCTGAGCCGGTCTCTGCGTGCGTCCAGGGACCAGCGGCGACCGCATGCGGTGAGGACGAGGTAGAGGGCCATCAGGAGAATCAGGTTGTCGCCCCCGTCCGTCATGAAGATCGACCGGGCATGGAACGACGTCACCACGACGGCGAAGAGGACGGACATGACGCGAGTCCGCCAGCCCAGCATGAACAGGGCCGACACGACGAGGGCCGCCACGTAGCAGAGCTCGAAGTAGACGCGGCTGTCCGACAGGGTCAGGACACTGTTCCAGCCTGTCTGGTCGAAGAGCTGCCGCGTCAGCTCGGGCGTCCACGGCGAGCCGGGGCCCCAGATCTCGTCGCGGTGCGGAAACTCACGCAGCAGAAAGACCAGATAGAGCAGTCCGTACCCGATGCGCAGTACTGATGTGGCGTACAGGGACAGCGGCCGGTCGGTCAGAAGGCCCCACAGCGCACCCATCCGGCCGGCGAACCACGCGATCACGCCGAGGGGTTCCGTCGTGCTGTCCGTCGGCCGGCCGGGCGTCTGGGCCGTCGAAGAGGTCTCGGGCATCTGCTCATTTCCCATGGACGGGCACCTTCCACCACGGCAGAAGCCGGTTCTCTACGGGCGCCGGCGGGCGTTTGCCGACGGCGCTGCCGGGCGCGGCGACGGGCAGGGTGACGACGCGGAGCTGGACGAAGTCGAAGGTGCCGTCGGTGCGGGCGGCGAGGCGGTCGGCAGCGATGTTGCTCAGGTACTTCCGCATCATCACGGCGCGTTCGGTGCGCGACGCGTCGTCGCCCCCGTGCGAATCGGTGTAGGAGGTCCAGGCGCGGCGCAGCAGGTTCTGGGTCGTGTGGCTCGGGAAGGGGTTGTGCTCTACCGCTGCGGTGTCGGCAGCGGAAAGGTCGAACCATCCACTCACCCGGGTCGACCCGTCGGGGCGGGTGTGGGCTGTTCTTGCCAGGACCTGCCGATTGACGGAGTCGGGGTCCGGGGCGAAAAGACGCCAGTTCTGTTCGAAGAGGGGATACACCCAGGCATTGATCTGCGGGCTGTACCGCTTCGACACGGTATTGGGGGGCGCCACATGCAGGAACACCAGAACGACGTGGACGAGTGTGGTTGCCAGACACAGGACGACAGCGGTGAAGACCCCCGCTTCCAGTGCACGGGAACGTCTGGGCCGTTCGACCGGTGCGGCCTCGTCTTCAGGACATTCCTGCCCGGCCGGACCGGAATCGGCGTGCTGGATTTCCCGCACGTCCGCTGATCTCATTCCGCTCGACACCGCCCACCCTGTCTTTCTCGTATTCCTGCTCACGCCTGGCGGCGCACCTGGCATTGCTGCTTATGTCACGGACGGCGCACGGCGGAGTCAGTGAAGATTCCGCCGTGCGCCGTCATCCCTTGTGAGGGTTCACTGCAGTGTTCCGACTAGCCCTCGTGTCCCTTGGGGCCGTCGTCACCGTCATCACCGTCGTGGCCGTTCGGCTTGTCGCCGTAGCCGTAGTGCTCGCCGGGCTTGCCGTCGTGACCGGGCTTGTCGCCGTGGTCACCGTGGCCGGGCTTGTCGCCGTGGTGCTGCCCGTGGCCCGGCTTGTTGTCGTGACCCGGCTTGCCGCCGTGGTCCTGGCCGTGGCCGGGCTTGTTGTCGTGGTTGCCGTGGCCCGGCTTGTTGTTCCCGTCGTGCCCGCCCACCGGGCCGCCGTTGCCGCCCGCGGTGTTGCCGGACGTGTTGCCCTGCGTGTTCCCGGAGGTGGTGTTGCCCGCCGTGTTCCCGGAGGTGTTCCCCGACGAGTTACCCGCGGTGTTGCCGGAGGTGTTGCCCGCGATGTTGCCCGAGGTGCCGCCGCTGACGACGCCGACGACGGGGCCGCCCAGCAGGCCTCCGCTGACCAGACCGCCGGTGAGCAGACCGCCACTGGTGGTCGTGCCGGTGGTGGTACCGGTGGTGGTGCCGGTCGTCGTGCCGGTGGTGGTGCCCGTGGTGGTGCCGGTCGTGGTGGTGCCCGTCGAGCACCCGCCGAGGAAGATCCTGTTGTTGTTGAGGGTCACCTCGCCGTTGCGGGCGAGCGCCCGACCCTGGATGTTCGCCCCTGCGTTCACGAAGATCGAGGTCAGAGCCATGATCGTGCCCACGAAGGTGGTGGTGGTGCCGATGGTCGCCGAACTACCGATCTGCCAGTACACGTTGCACGGCGAAGCGCCGTTCGTGAGGAGGATCCGGCTGCTCGTTGCCGTGGTCAGGGCTTCAGGAATCTGGAAGACCCAGACCGCGTTGGGGTTTCCCCCGGCGTTCAGGACCAGGTCGCCGGTGAGTCCGACACCCGAGGTGGCCGTGTGGACACCCGGGAGCAGTTCCTGGCCTCCGCCGATTCCCGCCGGAAGTGCGAAGTCCTGAGCCTGGCCGGCCGCCTGGTTGTACGCCACGACCAGGTCGCTCTTGGCCTGTGCGGCCTGAGCGTCCGCCGGGTGCACGGCGCCGAGCACCTGCCCGGGCGGGAAGCCCGTGATGGCCGGGTTCGGGTGTGTCCCGAGGTCGTTGCTGAGCAGCGTGGGGCCGGTGTTGGTGACTCCCTGGCCTGCCAGAACCGAGTAACTCGCGGTGGTGCCCAGAGGTACGGGGATCGCGATGGCCATCGCCTGCGTAGACGTCATGACGACCATCGCAGCGGCAACCGTCGTGGCAAGGGCCGAGGCCAGAATGCCTGACACAGTACGGCGGTTTGCCGCTTGACGGATCTTCAGCTTCATCTAAGGGCCATTTTCTGTGGGGGGCCGTGGCACACCGGGCCCTAACCGACAGCCCGGAAGCCTTGCTGATGCCGATGAATATTACGCAAGAGATTCCCCGAGGCAACGATGAAAAATCGAAAATGGGGTAATTGTCAAACGTTCGACGGCGCGATACGCGATGCATGTTCGTGAATTCATATCGGCGATCATCCGACATACCCGCCGAATGCGCGGCTTCCGCAACTCTAATGAGGGGAATTCACCCGCTTGCCTTCCCCGCCGCACATACAAAATGACGTCCGGCCGGGAGAACTAAGAACTCGTCGCCGGGTCGGCGTGGCGATCAACACATCGCAACACAGAAAATGGACCTGCCGGCCTTTACCGTGCCCAACTTTGGGCAGCGGCAACGACATTCGCCCAGGGCCTGCCAAGGCCGGCGGAGCTCGTGCGCCTTTCCGTACGCCACCACTGCTACGAACGCCGTGGACGCTGCGTGTCCACGGTGCCGGGCTGCTCGTTGAGCACCTCGTGATCAAGCAAATCGTTCTCGTTTCCGCCCTTGCCGGAGCCGCAATCATGGTTCCCGCCACCGCCCAGGCCGCTCCCGTAGCGCCGTCCCCCGGCATCAACCTGCCGATCGTCGGACAGTTCCCGCCCTCCGGTGGGCTGCAGCAGCTCATGAACCCCATCGAGCTGGTCAACGCGACCGACACACTGATTGATGTGCCCGGCCTGCCTCTGGACCCGACGATCGTCGGCTAGGCGCTCACCGCCCGTATGCGCGGCCAGGCAGCGACATGCGCCCGCCGGTTCCAGAAAGCGGATGTCGATGGGTGCATAGAAAGGGCTGAGGGGCAGCGCACCGCCCCGTCGACGGGCCCCGGGCTGAAGTCAGCCCGGGGCCCTCGGTGTTGGTGCCTCGTTTCCAGAAGCTGTCCTGCCACCACTCCCGGCAGGGGGATGCCGTCTCCGCAGCCGCCTTGGCGTACGCGGCATGAGTGGTGGAGAGCGGGGCACACGGAGCGTGCATGACAGGGATCCGGTGGCCGCCGATGGTGCGGCCGGCCGGATCTCGACTGGCCCGGGCTACGTAGCGGGGCGGGGAGAGGGTGCTACAGGTCGGCCTGAGGAGGCGAAGGCCTGCATGCACCGAAGCGACGGGAAGATCGGAACCGAAATGATTGTCCTGGGTGTCATTCTGCTCATCATCGGCCTGCTGGCCGGTATCTCGCTGCTGACGACGATCGGCGGGGTCCTCCTCGTGGTCGGCGCGGTCCTGTGGGTCCTCGGCGCGAGCGGGCGCAAGGTCGGCGGCCGGAAACACTTCTTCTGACAGTCCCACCCTGCGCGCGGGCCCTCAGTGATGCGAGAACACACCTGAGGAGAGCCCGGCCAGGGGCTCGCAGGCCGATTTCGAAGACCGCCCTGCCGACGACGTCCCCATGCGCAACCCGGGGCCCTGCGGAGTAGCACTTCGCCGGGCCCCTTCGGCATGTCTGGGTCCGAAACGCGACGTCGGAGCGCGTTGCCGGAGCGGGGTGTGCCGGAGCAGGGTGTGCCGGAGCAGGGTGTGCCGGGGCGGTGCTCAGGCGCTCGCGAGTGAGATCTCCGTGGACTTGATGAGAGCGACGACCGAGGAGCCGGCCGTCAGGCCGAGGTCGGTGACCGCGTCGTTCGTGATGGCGGCCGTGAGGCCCCCGCCCTCGATGTCGATCTTGACGCTCGCCATGGCTCCGCCGGCGGAGACGTCGCTGACCGTGCCGGGGATCCGGTTGCGGATGCTGAGCCCGTCGACCGTGCCGGTGGCGAGGGCGACCTCGGTCGCCTTCATCAGTGCGCGCACCACGGAGCCCTCGGCGAGGCCGAGGTCCTTGACGGCTTCGGACGTGATGGCGGCGGTGACGTTCTGGCCTCCGTCGAGGCGGACCTTGACGGTCGCCATCGCCTCGCCGGAGGTGACCGACGTGACGGTGCCGGGCAGCTGGTTACGGATGCTCAGGCTCATGGGAAAACGCCTCGATTGCAGTGGAAAGCCGGTGTGTGCGCCTTGTTCGGCACCCTAGCCACACTCGGCGCTCCCTTCCGGGCACGCATCGCAGGCACCAGGGTGGTAGCTGCCCGCCTCGCAGGCCCGAGGCGGCGCCTCGTACTGCCCAGCCCGGGCCGCCGCGCCGACGAAGCTTGGCCCTTCACACAGGGCTGCTGGCATCTGCTGTGCTGAACGCACGAATGAATTGCATCTGAGAGGCAGAGCGGCCTACCGTGGCGCACATGCAGTCCTACACCATCGGACAGGCGGCTCGGCTTCTGGGCGTCAGCCCCGACACCGCGCGCCGCTGGGCGGACGCCGGAAGGGTCGCGACCCATCGCGACGACAGCGGCCGCCGCCTCATCGACGGCCGGGACCTGGCCGCGTTCTCCGTCGAGGTCGCCCAGAGCGGCGCCGTCGAGGAGGACGCCTCCTACACCTCGGCCCGCAACGCCTTCCCCGGCATCGTCACCGCCGTGAAGCTCGGCGACGTCGCCGCGCAGGTCGAGATCCAGGCAGGCCCGCACCGGCTGGTGTCCCTGCTGACCAGGGAGGCCGTCGAGGAACTGGGACTGGAGGTCGGCATGCAGGCCACCGCCCGCGTCAAGTCGACCAGCGTGCACATCGACCGCACCTGACCCGGCTCTCCACCGAAGCGGCGTCGCCCGTCCCCGGCGCGGCTGATCATCATCCGCCAGGCGGCATACGCCGACCGCGTCCCCAGGAGCTCCCACCCTCATGTCCTTCACTTTCACCAGACGCCACGTCACCGCTGCCGTCGCGGCCGTAGCCCTGCTCGTGCCGCTCACGGCGTGCGGCAGCGACGACTCCAAGGACACCTCGGGGGCCCAGGCCACCGAGTCCGGCACGGGAACGCCCACGGCGAACCTCACCGTGCTGGCCGCCTCGTCCCTCACCGACGTCTTCAAGCAGGCCGGCGCCGCGTACGAGAAGGCACACCCGGGTACGAAGATCACGTTCTCGTTCGCCGGCTCCCAGGAACTCGCGGCCCAGGTCAAGCAGGGCGCCCCCGCCGATGCCCTGGTCACGGCCGACACCAAGACGATGGACGGACTGGGGTCCGACACCGGTACTCCCTCGATCATCGCCAAGAACCGGCTCGTCATCGCCACCGGCGAGGGCAACCCGGAGAAGATCGACGAGCTGAAGGACCTCGCGGACACGAAGCTCAAGGTCGTGCTGGCGGCGCCCGAGGTGCCGGTCGGCCGCTACAGCAAGAAGATCCTCGACGCCCAGAAGATCACCGTGAAGCCGGTCTCCCAGGAGCCCAACGTGCGCGCGGTGCTCAGCAAGGTCGAACTCGGCGAGGCCGATGCCGGCCTCGTCTACAAGACCGATGCCGCCACGGCCCCGGACAAGGTCGACGCGGTCGAGATCCCCGACGCCCAGAACGCCATCGCCTCCTACCCGGCGGCCACGCTCAAGACGTCGAAGAACTCGGCGGCTGCCGACGCGTTCGTGAAGTGGCTCTCCACGCCGGAGGCCCAGAAGATCTTCCAGGACGCCGGCTTCCAGAAGCCGTAACGAGTGTGTCGGGCTGCCCGGTTCGGGGGGCCGGGCAGCCCGCGCCCATGAACCCCCCACCCCTGGGGCCTCGATGAACAGTCACCCAAGGCGCCTGCCCGGCACGCGCACACCCATCGCGCTCGCGCTTCCGGCGCTGCTCGCCGTTGCCTTCCTGCTGCTTCCCCTCGTCGGGATCCTCGTACGAACACAGTGGTCGGAACTCGGCAGCCATCTGACCAGCCCGGGAACGACGCAGGCGCTGCGTCTCTCGTTGCTGGTGTCCTTCTGGGCACTCGGGCTGTCCTTGCTGCTCGGAGTGCCACTGGCGTGGCTGCTCGCCCGCGTGCCCTTCCGGGGCAAGGCGTTGGTGCGCTCGCTGGTGCTGCTGCCCATGGTGCTGCCGCCGACCGTGGGCGGCGTTGCCCTGCTGCTCGCTTTCGGGCGGCGCGGGTTGCTCGGGCCGTGGCTGGAGGACACCTTCGGGATCACGCTGCCCTTCCACACCTCGGGCGCGGTGCTCGCCGCGACATTCGTGGCGATGCCGTTCCTCGTGATCAGCCTGGAAGGCGCGCTGGGCGGGCTGAGGCCGCGGTACGAGGAGACCGCCGCCTCGCTGGGCGCCTCTCCGATCCGCGTCTTCTTCACCGTCACCATGCCCATGGTCGCGCCCGGGCTCCTCGCCGGGGCCGCCCTCACCTGGGCCCGGGCGCTCGGAGAGTTCGGCGCCACCATCACCTTCGCCGGCAACCTGCCCGGCACCACCCAGACGCTCCCTCTCCAGGTCTATCTGCTGCTCCAGGACAATCCTGAAGCGGCGACGTCCGTCTCGCTGCTGCTGCTCGCGATCGCCATGGTCGTGCTCGTCGCCCTCAGAGGCCGCTGGACCGGCACGCCCAGGGACAGCGCCCGCCAGGCTCGTCCTGCGGACGTCACCGACGACCCCTCCCCGGCGAAGCAGGCGCCCGGGGAAACGCCGGCTCCGGAGGAACGGTGGGCCCTGCACGCGCATGTCACGGGCTTCAACAGGCTCACGCTGGACGCCGAGCCCGGCACCACCATCGCCGTCGTCGGACCCAACGGTGCCGGCAAGACGACCCTCCTGCGCGCTCTGCTCGGGCTCACCCCACGAGCCCACGCCGACCTCCGTCTCGGCGACACCGACGTGACCGCGCTACCCCCGCACCGCCGTGGCGTGGCCTGGGTACCGCAGGACGGTGCCCTGTTCCCGCACATGAGCGCTCTGGCCAACACCGCGTACGGACTACGCGCTCACGGTGTCCCGCGCGCCGAAGCCCGTCGCCGAGCCCAGGAATGGCTCGACCGCCTCGGCGTCGGACATCTCGCGCATCGCAGACCGGCTCAGGTCTCCGGCGGTCAGGCCCAACGAGTGGCCCTCGCCCGGGCGCTGGCCGCACGCCCCAGGCTCCTCCTGCTCGACGAACCGCTCGCTGCCCTCGACCAGACCACCCGCTCCCAGGTCCGGCACACCCTCCGCCGTCATCTCGACGGCTTCGGAGGCGTATGCCTGATCGTCACTCACGACCCCGTCGAAGCCGTCGCGCTCGCCGACCGGGTCCTCGTCCTCGACGACGGACGTGCTCTGCAGGACGCCCCGCCCACCGATGTCACCCGGCACCCCCGTTCCCCCTGGGTCGCCCGCATGCTCGGCCGCAACGCCTGGCCCGGAACCGCCACCGCCGAAGGCATCCGACTCGCCGGCGGCGGCACGCTCATCGTCGCGGAACCGCTGCCGGCCGGCACCGACGCCCTCGCGATCATCGCCCCGGAGGCCGTCGCCGTACACCGCGACAGGCCCACGGGCAGCCCCCGCAACGTGTGGCCCGGCACCGTACGGGAGATCACCACCAGCGGAAGCCGGCTGCGCGTCCTCGTCACGTCGGAGCAGGCTCCCGATCTCGTCGCCGAGATCACACCGCAGGCCGTCGCCGAACTCGGCCTCGCCGACGGAACGCCCGTGTGGACCAGCGTCAAGGCGACCGAAGCAACCGTGGTGGCCCTCTGAGCCGATCCCGTCGCGCGCGAACAGGGTGGACGACCAGCGGGCCTTCCTGAGGGGCCTGCGCACCCTCGCGCCCTTCATGTCCACGGGCCCTCCTCACCACATTCCCGCAGCTGAAGCGCGGTCTGGTGACGACGCTTGCTTCTGGTTAGGGTGTTAAGAACGCGTCAAGGCGACGCGGGGTGTGCCGGGAAGTCTGGTCGGCGTCAAGGGTGCAGTGTGCCCGCTCCATCGACGGCCGGAGGCCCCACCCCATGTCAGACGCTCCGCGCCGGCGCACCACGTTCCTCGGCCTGCTGCCTCTGCCCGAGCGCAATGCCGTGGCCGACGCACTGCGCACCGAGACCATCGGCGGCCTGGTGCTGCTCGCCGCGGCAGTCGTGGCGCTCATCTGGGCGAACACCCCGTGGAGCGGTGTCTACGAGCAGATACGAGACGTCCGATTCGGCGTTCCCGCACTCGGCCTCGACCTTTCGGTCGGCCACTGGACCGCGGACGGACTGCTCGCCGTCTTCTTCCTGGTCGCCGGCGTCGAACTCAAACGAGAACTGGTCGTCGGCGAACTGCGTACGCCCGCCACGGCCGCCTTGCCCGTCATTGCCGCGATCTGCGGCATGGCTGTCCCCGCCGCGCTGTACGCCGCAACGATCACGGTCGGCGGGGGCACGTTGGACGGCTGGGCCGTGCCGATGGCCACCGACATCGCCTTCGCGCTCGCGGTCCTGGCCGTCCTGAGCACGCATCTCCCCGCCGCCCTCCGGGCCTTCCTCCTCACCCTGGCCGTCGTCGACGACCTCGGCGCGATCCTGATCATCGCGATCTTCTTCACCAGCGATCTGAACGTCTGGGCACTGGGCGGCGCCGTCGCCGGACTGGGCGTCTTCTACGCCCTCCAGCGGTACCGCGTGCGCGGCTGGTGGTGGTACGTACCGCTCGGCATCGTGATCTGGGCGCTGATGTACAACGGGGGAGTCCACGCGACCGTGGCCGGCGTGGCCATGGGCCTGATCCTGCGCACCACCCGCGACAAGGGCGAGGAGGCCTCACCCGCCGAGCGGACCTCGCATCTGCTGCGCCCGGTCTCGGCGGGAGTGGCCGTACCGCTGTTCGCCCTGTTCGCCGCCGGCGTGAGCGTCTCGGGAGCAGCCCTGGACGCGGTGTTCACCGAGCCCGAGCCGCTCGGTGTCGTCCTCGGTCTCGTCGTCGGCAAGACGGTCGGCATCTTCGCCGGCACATACCTGGCGGCTCGCTTCACGCGGGCCCGTCTCAATCCGGACCTGGAGTGGGCGGACGTCTTCTCCCTCGCCGTCCTGGCCGGGATCGGCTTCACCGTCGCACTCCTCATCGGCGAACTCGCTTTCACCGACCCCGCCGACGCCGAGCACATCAAAGCCGCGGTGCTCGTCGGATCCCTGACGGCATCCGGCCTGGCAGCGCTGCTGGTCAGACGCCGGAACGCGATCTACCGCCGCCTCTACGAGGAGGAGACGCGCGACGACGACGCCGACGGCATCCCCGACATCTACCAGCAGACCGGTAGCGGGCACGGCAGTGCCGAAACCGACAGCTGAGCAACCCATCATGCGACTGTGGGATCCGACTGCCCGCGAAGGGCCCGCCCAGGCTCGGGTCCGTTCTCGACACATTCTCCAGGGGGCACGATGAACGGCTCGGTCTCCTTGCTGACGGTCGCCATCGTGATCGCCCTGCTCGTGATCAGAACGGCGATCACCGAACTGCGGGAACCCGGAAGCGCGCGAACCCAGTGGGCCTTCGTCACGAACGCCCGAGCTGTCGCCACGGGCGCGGTGACGGCAGTCATGCTCGGCCTCCTCGGGTGGCGCAGCTCCGGTTACGGCGCGCTGGCGTGGGCGGTTCTCGTGGGAGTTCTGGTCGCGTTCCTCGTCGACCGCCGGCCGCCCGAGACCTGACACGTGGATCGCAGGGCAGGACGGGCCGTACGCCGTCCGGCTGCTCGACAGGCCCGCCCCCCTCACGTGGCCGATCCGGTCGCTTACGCGTGTCGGTGCCGTACCCGGCATGCCGCCTCGCGCCACACTGTCGCGGGTTGCGACAGGAAGCGTGGACGGCATGAGCGGTGGCGGCGCATGGACCGGAGCCGCGGTTGCGGCCGTCACCGTCGGCTATGCGCTGTTCTCACGCCGTCTGGCCTCGACGCCGGTATCGGCTCCGATGGTGTTCACGGGCTTCGGGGTGCTCATCGGGCCGGTCGGGATGGACGTTCTCGACCTGGGGCACGACGCGGGCCCCGTACTGACGTTGACCGAGGCCGCCCTGGCTCTCGTGCTGTTCACCGATGCGATGACCGTGCGACGCCGGCACCTGCGCACGGAAGGCTTCCTGCCCCTGCGTCTGCTGGCCATCGGCCTGCCGTTGAGCATCGCGGCGGGGTGGCTGCTGGCGTGGCCCCTGTTTCCGGGCCTGACCGTCTGGGAGTTCGCGCTGCTCGGCGCGATCCTCGCCCCCACCGATGCGGCGCTCGGCAAGGCGGCCGCCTCCAGCCCCCGTGTCCCGCCCCTCGTGCGCCACGGGCTCAACGTCGAGAGCGGTCTGAACGACGGCCTGGTGCTGCCGTTCTTCCTCATGTTCCTCGCTGCCGTCCCTGGAACACTCGCCTCCGAGGAGGGCGCGATCGGAGTGTTCTGGCGGGCGCTGGTGGTGAGCACCGTGGTGGGCCTGGCCGTCGGATGGCTCGGCGGTCGACTGTTGACCCACGCGCGGGCACGGGGCTGGACGACGGGTGAATGGCAGCAGGTGGTCGTCCTGGCGGTGGCGTTCTGCGCGTACAGCGTGGCGACGGCCGTGGACGGAAGCGGCTTCATCGCCACCTGGACGGGTGGCTTCGCGTTCGGCGTGGCATTGCGCAGGGGCGAGCCGGCCGGAGGGGATCCGGCCGAGGAGCGGCCCGCCGACCTGACCGAGTACGTGAGCGGGCTGCTGGGGAACCTGAGCTTCCTGGTCTTCGGGGCGGTCCTTCTCGGCCCGGCGCTGGAGCACCTGAACTGGCAGATCATCACCTACGCCGTGCTCAGCCTGACGGTGGTCAGGATGGTCCCGGTGGCCCTCGCGCTGGCCGGTACCGGCATGCGGCTGCCCACCGTCGGCTACATCGGCTGGTTCGGGCCCCGGGGCCTGGCCTCCGTGGTCTTCGGGCTGCTCATGGTCGAGGACCACGTGCCCGGGGTCGAACTGCTGGGCCGGGTGGTCGCGGTCACCATCGGCCTCAGCGTTCTGCTGCACGGGATGTCGGCCCCGTACTTCGCCGACCGTTATGGGAACTGGTACGACGCGGCGAAGACCGCTGCCCCGGACCTGCGCGAGGCCCAGGGCACCGCCGAAGCCACCGTGAAGCAGCACATCGACCCGCGGCGCCTGCGCTGAGGCGGGCGGGCTCCGCGGCACGGCCCGCCACCGCAGTCCGCGTTCTCTGCCGGAACCGAAAAGGTCTACTTCGTCACCTGTCACACATTTCACACTCTCCTTGTCATAGGGGTGAAAGCAGGCACGAGCCCGCCGACGCAAGGAGTGCAACGATGACCAAGCCCGTTCTGGAAACCGCAGCTCAGGAGTTCGCGGACGCGACGGCCAAGCCGCCGTTCCTCTACGAACTCGGCCCGGAAGGTGCCCGGAAGGTCCTGGACGACCTGCAGGCGGCGCCGGTGGAGAAGCCGGACGTGGCGGAGAAGTGGATCACGGTGTCCGCCGAGGTGGGTGATGTGCGGGTACGCATCGTCAAGCCCGTCGGCTCCCAGGGCCCGCTGCCGGCCGTTCTCTACGTGCACGGCGGCGGCTGGGTCCTCGGCAACGCCGGAACCCATGACCGTCTGGTGCGCGAGCTCGCCGTCGGGGCGAACGCCGCTGTCGTGTTCGTCGAGTACGACCGCTCCCCGGAGGCCACCTACCCGGTCGCCATCGAGCAGGCGTACGCGGCTGCTCGGTGGATCACTGCGAGGGGTGCCGAGGAAGGTCTGGACGCTGCGCGTCTGGCCGTGGCCGGCGATTCCGTCGGCGGCAACATGGCGGCCGCACTGACCCTCATGGCCAAGCAGCGCGGCGACGTGACCTTTGTGCACCAGTCTCTGTACTACCCCGTCACCGACGCGGCCCAGAACACCGAAAGCTACCGGGAGTTCGCCGACGGCCCCTTCCTCACCGCGAAGGCCATGGCCTGGTTCTGGGACTGCTACACCACCGACCCCGCCCAGCGGGCGCAGATCACCGCGTCGCCGCTGCGGGCGAGCCTCGAAGAGCTGGAGGGCCTGCCGCCGGCGCTCGTCATCGTCGACGAGAACGACGTGCTGCGGGACGAGGGCGAAGCGTACGCCCGCAAGCTGACCCAGGCCGGCGTGCCCACCACGAGCGTTCGCATCAACGGCACGCTGCACGACTTCATGATGGTCAACCCTCTTCGGCCCACGCAGGCCACAACTGCTGCGATGGAGCGGGCCGTCCAGACCCTGTGCGCCGCCCTGCGCGGCAACTGAGGTTGCTGCCCCGCTCAGTTGCTCCTGAAGGACCAGTGGCACTGAAGCCGTTCACCACCTCGGCACTCGTGCGCAGGGACCACCCGCGCACGGACCGTCGAATCCGATCGGTTCACCGGGCCGATCCCCGGCCGTAGCCCGCTCCTGGCAAGCCCCGGACATGTTCCCGCTTGCCGCTCGCGGTCCGGCCTCCCCATGACCTGCGGCAGGACCTGCCGTACAGAGGCCATGCCCACCTGTCCGGACATGGCTGATCCCTGCGCCTCGAAAGGGCCCCCTCATGTACCGTCCCTCGCGTCTTCGGCGTGCCCGTACCCCCCTCACCCTCCTGGCCACCGCAACCGTCGCCACCGCGCTCCTCGCCACGTCGGTCAATCCGGCGGGCGCCGCCGAGAGCACCGGCTCCAAGGGCGGCAAGCCGACCGTCGTGCTCGTCCACGGCGCGTTCGCCGACTCCTCCAGCTGGAACGGCGTCATCAGCGAGCTGAAGAAGGACGGCTACCCGGTGGTGGCCGCGGCCAACCCGTTGCGCAGCCTGAGCGGCGACGCCGCCTCCGTCAAGAGTCAGCTGGCCGCCATCAAGGGGCCCGTGGTTCTCGTCGGGCACTCCTACGGTGGTGCGGTCATCACCAACGCCGCCCAGGGCTCCGACAAGGTCAAGGCACTGGTGTACGCCGACGCGTTCCTCCCCGACAAGGGCGAGAGCGCCAACGCGCTGGCGAGCAAGTTCGAGGGCAGCGTCATCGGCAAGGTTCTGCGACCCGTCCCGATCACCAACGCCGACGGCTCCAAGGACGTCGATCTCTCCATCGACCAGTCCAAGTTCCGCGAGGCGTTCGGTGCGGACGTCCCCGCGGAGAAGGCCGGCCGGATGGCGGTCACCCAGCGTCCCGGTACCGGCACCGCCCTCAACGAACCGTCCGGTGAGCCTGCCTGGAAGACCATCCCCTCCTGGGCTCTCGTGGGCACCAACGACCGGATCATCCCCCGGGATGCCCAGGTCTACATGGCCGAGCGCGCAGGCGCCCACATCACGGAGATCAAGTCCTCCCATGCCGTGAGCGTGTCCCACCCGCACGCCGTCACCGGCATCATCGAGAAGGCGGCGCAGGCAGTCCGCTGACCGGCACCCCCCAGCACGGCGGGGCGGCGAAGACGCCGCCCCGCCGTCCCATGGTCGGACAGACGGCATCGACACGTTCAGCGGCGGTGTCGCTGCCGCACCCGCTCGTACGCCCGGCACCGGGTCCCCCCCCCAGCGGGAGGGTTCACCGGTGCCGGGCAGCGGTCACCGTCGTCGGGTCACCTCACGGAGCGAGGCGGTAGGCGTTCGTGATCGTCTCGCGCACGGTGTTGCCGCCCTTGTCCTTCAGGTCCACCTGGAAGGACACGGCCTTGGCGGCCGCCGGGTGCTTCACGATCACCGAGCGCGCCCCCTTCGCGTCGGTCGTCACGCTGAGCGCCTTCCAGGCCAGGCCGCCGTCGAAGGAGACCTTCACGGTCAGCGCGGCGACCTGCCCGGCCGCGGCGGCCGCGCCGCTCAGCTTCAGCGGCACCGCGAGCGCGCTGCCCGCCCGAGCCGTTCCGCCGAGGCTCAGCATCGGCGTGAACCGCACCGTCGACAGCGGCAGTTTGACCGTCCGGTCCGCCGCCGCCCGGGCCGAGGTGAACGTCCACACCCCTGCCACCTTCGTGCTGGTGGACGTGTCCTCGGCGGAGCGGCTTGCCTCGACCGTCAGGCGGTACGGGGCAAAGGCGGCGGGAACCTCGGCGTCCAGCCGGTCCGTGGCCGGGCCTTCGGCGAGGACCCGTCCGCCGGATTCCAGCTTCGCGAAGCCGCTGGTGACGGTGGAGGACCCGAGGTTGCCGCTGCCGTCGTTGAACAGCGGGATCCTGGCGCTGATGTAGTCGCCGGTCCGCTCGGCGCCCTGCTCCCCCGGACTTCCCGCCGCGAGATCGGGGCCGACCACACCGGTGTTGAAGTTCAGCGTGTGGCTGGAGCCCGGCTTGTACGCCACCCCCGCCTTCGAGTAGATGATGCGCGGCTCGCTGAGGGCGTTGAGCTGGGTGGCCGTCCAGGCCCAGCGCACGCCGGCCGCGCTGAGGTAGTGCGTGGTGGCCTGCGGCAGCTTCTGCTCCTGCGGTTCCGGGCTGCCGATGTTCGTCCCGAGCTCGTCCAGCGGCGTGATGTGGACCTGGCCCTTGGCGCCGGTGACGGAGGCGCCGAAGCCGAGCTTCACCTCGGCGACGTCGGCCCGGGTGAGGTTGCGGGTCAGGCCGGTGAAGAAGCTCCCCTTGCGGTTGAAGGCGAGCCGGTGGTCGACGTTCTTGCCGGCCGCGCCGGGCGTCTTCCACACGCCGTTGAACTGGGCGCGCATCGTGGGGGACTCAGCGCCGAGCGCGGCGGTACGGATGGGCGGCACCCCGTTGGTGGACCAGGAGTTGCCCACGCCGAGGGCCTGGTCGTAGTAGCCGACGACGGAGGTCACGAGCTTCGCGGCCGGATCCATGGCCTTCACGGCGAACGGCTTCGCCTTGCGGGAGTCGAGGGTGACCGCGACCTTCCCGGCCACGTTCAGCACCGGCTGGACGAAGAAGCCCAGTTCGTTGTCCTCGGCGAAGACCAGGCTCTCCAACTGGTAGGCGCCCTTGGGCAGTCGCTGGACCACCGTGCCGTTCGCGCTGTACGGGAGCTCCACGAACTGGCCGCGTCCATCGACCGGGTTGATCGTCGTCATGTACGTGGCCGGGTTCGCCCCATCGGCGTCGATGTGCCGCACGGTGACGTCGTACGACTCCACCTCCCGCTCGGCCACCAGACCGGTGCGCACCTGCTGGCCGTCTCCCGACGCCAGCACCGTGCCGCCGAAGACGCCGTCGGCGGTGCCCTTGCGCGTGTCGACGGTCACGGTGGTCGTCGCGGTGCCGCCTGCCGGAACGGTGAGCTGGGCGTCCTTGACGGTGAACATGCCGGCCGGCGCGGGGCCGCCCGACGCGTCGGCCCCGGAGACGCTCAGCCGCAGAGTGACCGCCTGGGCGCCGTGGTTGCGGTAGGTGACGGTCTTGGAGGCCGGCTTGTCGTCGGCGTGCGGCCAGGCGTGCAGGCCGAAGTCCAGGGAGCCGGGCTCGGAGACGACGAGGGCGGTGGCGGCGCGCTCCAGGTCCACCCGGCCCGCGCCCTGCTGGTGGGCGTTCAGCACCGGGTTGGGCTTGGCCGAACCGGTCAGGAGCGACTTCAGCCGTGGTCCGCTCCAGCCCGGGTGCTGCTGGAGCACCAGGGCGGCGGCGCCGGCGACATGCGGGGATGCCATCGACGTGCCGGACTGCGCTATGTAGTCCTCGCCCGGGGGCTCCTCGCGCTGCGTGGTCAGGGCAGCGGTGATGTCCACGCCGGGGCCGGTGATGTCCGGCTTGGGCGTGCCGTCGAGGTTCGGGCCGCGGCTGGAGAAGTCGGCGATCCGGTCCTGCTTGTCCACGGCGCCCACGGTGAGCGCCGTGGGCGCGCTGCCGGGCGACCAGATCGTGCGGCGCCCTTCGCCCGAGTTGCCCGCGGCCACCACGAACAGGGCCTTTCCGGAGAGCCGGGCGATGGCCGCCTCCATCGGGTCGACGCCCGGGGAGTCGGGGGCGCCCAGGCTCATGTTGACGACGTGCGCGCCCTGGTCGACGGCCCACTGCATACCGGCGACGATGCCCGAGATGTCGCCGAAGTTGTCATCGCCCAGGACCTTGCCGTCCAGCAGCTTCGCGTCAGGAGCCACGCCCTTGTTGCGGCCGCCGGACTTCGCTCCGCTTCCGGCGATGGTGGAGGCCACGTGCGTACCGTGCCCGTAGCGGTCGTCGTTGACGGGGGACTCGGTGAAGTTCTTCTGTGCCACCTCGACGCCCTGGAGATCCGGGTGGGTCTGGTCGACGCCACTGTCCAGGACCGCCACTTTGACGCCCTTGCCGGTCCAGCCCGACTTCCACATGGCGGGCGTACCGATGTGCGGCACGCTCTCGGCCAGGGTGCCCCGGACCTTCGCGTCCAGCCAGACATGGGCGACAGGCGCCGGTGCGGCCGAACTGCCTGATGTACGGGCCGAAGAGCGGCCGGTGACGGCCGCCCACAGCGCCGGCGCACCGGACTTGGGCGTCTCGAAGGCCTCGCCGCCGACCGCGGGCAGCGCGCGCCGTTCCCGGACGGCCACACCCGCGAACGGGTCATCGGCGCCGGCCCTTGCTCTGCCGCCGTCCTGCCGGTAGCCGACGATCAACGGCAGCGTGGTGCGGTGCGCGTCGTCGTACCCGTCCCTGACCAGCTGCGCGACATCGAACAGCCGCCGGTCGAGCACGCCGTCGGCGACCAGGCGCAGGGCGTCCTGCGGGACGACGTACGTGTGCCCGTCCGTGCGCCGTACCGAGAAGCCGATCCCCTCACGGCCCTTGCCGCGCACGAGCCGGACCACCCGTCCGTCCGATCCGACGTCCACGCGGTCCCCGCTGATCAGCGTGACCGTGGCCGGTGGCTTCACCTTCGCCTTCGCCTTCGCCGGGGCCTTCGTCCCCTCGTGCGCGGCGGAGCCGGCGGCCTGCGCCGTCTGCCCGCCGGCCGAGACGGCCCCCGTGACCAGCGCCCCGGCCACCACGGCGGCCAGTGCCGCCGTTCTCGCGCGTGCTGTGGATCCCACTCGTGTTCCCCCACCCTCGTGTGCATGCCAACGCGTTCTCCGGTACTACGCACGGGGGAGGGGTTCGGTTGCCTGCGCCGCTCGCCCATCGGAAGGGGGGAAGGAGAGGCGCACCGGAACGCGGTGGGTGCCGGACGACCGACATGACGTGCGCCGACAGCGGGATTAGTCTGATCGAGTGAAGCCGCGCTGTGCGGCACGTCGGCCGAGCCTTCCTGACGTGCGGGAACCCGGCCGCAGCACCCACGGACGAAACCCATGTACGAGCCACGTCGTGTGGACGCGCCGCCCTTGCACCTCCCCGAGCGCAACGGTGTCTCCGGCCGAAGCAAGCAGGCTGATACGGGCGCGTGACAGCAGGTACTGCCCGACACGACGCAAGGAGGCTGCGATGAGTACGGCGGATGTGTCCAGCGAAGCCGGCAGGGCCTCACGTGCCCAGGGCATCGACATGATGCTCGAGGTGATCCTTGTCCCGGTGTCGGATCTCGAGCGCGCCACGGAGTTCTATCTGCGCCTCGGGTGGAGGCGGGACGACAACACGCCGCCCGGTGTGGAGCAGTTCACCCCTCCCGGCTCCAGGTGCTCGGTGGTGTTCGGCGAGGGCCTCACGTCGGCAGCGCCCGGTTCGGCCGGCGGTTTCCTGGTCGTCCCGGACATCGAAGCGGCGCGGGAGGCGCTGGTCGCCGACGGTATCGACGTGGGCGAGATCTTCCATGTCACCCCGGACGGCCCGGTCCCGGGCCGTGATCCCGATGGCGGCAGCTACGTCACGAGGGCCTTCTTCAGTGATCCCGACGGCAACAGCTGGATGCTGCAAGAGATCACGACCCGCCTTCCCGGCCGCCTCGGATGATCCGCCGCTTCGGACGTGAGGCTTCATGACCATTCCGCGGGATCTGCTGATCGTCGCCATGGACGTTGCGGGCAGCCGCGACGTCGGACCCGGTGACCTGTCGCTCGCGCTCGCCGGAGCCGAGTTGATCGAGCTGCTGAAGACGCCCACCATCCGCCTGGACGGCGGTCGCATCGTGCCGGGTCATCTGCCGTTGCCGGCGGATCCGCTCCTGGTGGAGGCCGCCGCCGTGCTCATGATGGACGAGCCCTACGAGTTGGTCGGCGACTGGCTGTGGCGCAGAGGTGACTCTCTGGCCGAGGCGTACATGGCCGCCTTCGAGGCCGACGGGCTGGTCGTGCGGCAGGGCAGCCGGCCCTTCCGCGGTGGGCAGCGAGTCCTGGTCGATTCGCCGTCGCGCCGGAAGGCGATGGAGCGCTGGGAGTCCGGTGAGCCGGTCCTCCGCAGCCTGGCGGAAAGTCTCGGGATCCAGCACGGGGGCGCGGAAGCGTCGGAGATCGCGGACTACGCCGTGGCGATGGTGCTCGGCGCCGTCAACGACGCACTGTTGGAGCTGGAGGGCGAGCGGCAGAAGCGGGGCATCGAGCAGGCCGCCTTCGACAACGTCTGGCGTGGCTTCTGACGGACACCTGGTCGGCCGCCGACTGGACCTCGGACGTGGTGCCGCACCTCGTCTACGGCCTGGTCACCTACGGCCTGGTGGCCACCTGGGACCAGCGGCCGTGAGCATCGCCGCCCGATCGGCCGGCCCCGAGGAATGCGCCGTCTCCTCATGGTGATCAGGGAGGAGGGCGCCTTTTGATACGGGTTCCCGCTGATGCATGCTGGAGGAGCGGCTCGCCCCCATCCCAGAGGCGTGACCTGCGGTTCGATCGAAGCGGAGGAGACAGGCCATGAGCAACGATCAACAGAAGGCGCTGCTGGCGGGCGGATGCTTCTGGGGCATGCAGGATCTGATCCGGACGCTCCCCGGTGTCCTCACCACACGCGTGGGATACAGCGGTGGCGACATCCCCAATGCCACGTACCGCAATCACGGGAACCACGCCGAGGCGATCGAGATCGCCTTCGACCCCGCGGTGACCGATTACCGCACGATCCTCGAGTACTTCTTCCAGATTCACGACCCGACCACGAAGAACCGGCAGGGCGGCGACATAGGCGCCGACTACCGATCCGCCATCTTCTACGCCGACGACGAGCAGAAGCGCGTCGCCGAAGACACCATCGCCGATGTCGAGGCTTCCGGCCTGTGGCCCGGAAAGGTGGTCACCGAGGTCGCGCCGGCCGGTGCGTTCTGGGAGGCCGAACCGGAGCACCAGGACTACCTCCAGAAGTATCCCGAGGGATACACCTGCCACTTCCCGCGGCCGGACTGGCAACTCCCTAAGCGCGCGGAGATCTAGAGCCTGTCAGCCCGACGCACCGGGGCGGCCGTTCCGGGCGGAGGGTCGGCCGGCCGGTTCAGCAGATAGCCGGCCACGGTGTTGGCCACCGCCACCAGCGGTACGGCGACGACAGCGCCTCCGATGCCGGCCACCAGCCCTCCTGCGGTCACCGAGAAGATGACCCCCAGGGGATGCACGCGGACCGCGCGGCCGAGGATGAACGGCTGGAGGATGTGTCCCTCCAGCTGCTGCACGCCGAGCACGATGATCAGGACCAGCAGTGCGGTGAACACGCCGTTGGCGACGAAGGCGACGACGACGGCCAGCAGTCCCGAGACGACCGCGCCCACCAGGGGGATGAACGCGCCGGCGAAGACGACGACGGCGAGTGGCACGGCCAGGGGGACACCGAGGATGTAGATGCCCAGGCCGATGCAGACGGCGTCGATGAAGGCGACGATGAGCGTGCCGTGGACGTACGCGGTGAGGGTGTCCCACGCACGGGGACCGGCGCCGGCGAGTGCGGGGCGCGCGGGAGCCGGAGCGAACTTGAGGCTCCATCTCCAGATGCGCGGCCCGTCGTAGAGCAGGAACAGCGTGGAGAACAGGGCCAGCAGGGAACCGGTGAGCAGTTCCAGGACGACGGTCACACCCTGCAGCCCGGCGTCCGCCAGTTGTTCCCTGCTGGAGCCGATTCCGTCCCTCAGCATCCGGGTGAGGTCGTCGATCTGCGCTTCCGTGACGTGGAAGGGGCTGTTGAGCAGCCAGCGTTTGGCGTCGTCGATGCCGTCCTGGAGGCGGTTGGAGAGCTCGGCCAGATTGGTCATGACCTGCCAGACGACGAACCATCCGACGAGCCCCAGCAGCGCGAAGCCGAGAAGGGCCGTCATGGCGGTGGCCAGCCCTTGCGACACTCCGTGCCGGTGGAGACGGGCCACGGTGGACTGGAGAAGCGCGGTGATGAGGAGCGAGGCCACGAACGCGAGCACGAGAACACGCACAGCGCTGATGGCCTGCACCAGCACCCAGAGCGTGGCCGCGATGACGAGGAGGCGCCACCCGGCTTCCGCGGCGACGCGAACGCCCCACGGGACTGCCTGGGCCGGTGGCGGTCGGTCACGGGCGGAAGGCACGGGGGAGGGAGCCGCCGAGGCCGGTCCAGGAGCGTCGGCAGCCCGCTCCTCCGACGGTGGTTCGGCCGCTCTCTCCCCCCTGGCGCGGAGGCGCTTCAACCACTCCTCACGTCCCACGTCCGCACCTCTCCCTCCGTCGTCCTGCGTTCAGCGGATGCGCGCCTCGGCGAGTCCACCCCCGCCCGCGGCGATGCCACCGGTCGGCTTGGCCGGGCTGAACGGCGGGGTGTCCTGTCGGCAGGTGGCTCCGGCGGGCGGCAGCGCGCCGGTGGTGAAGTAGCGCACGGCGTACTGGTTCACGCAGGTGCTGGGATTGACCAGGGCGGTGTGGCCGTAGCCCTGGAGGGTCAGCAGGCGGGCGTCGGCCAGTTCGCGGGCCATGACCTCGGCGGCCTGGTAGGAAGTGGCCGGGTCGTAGGTGGGGTTGACGACCAGGATCGGATGCGCGGTGGGCCGGTTCCACGGACCCGTGTAGCGGTGGGCCGCTGTCGCCGGCCACTGGCCGCACCACTCGTAGTCCCACACCCAGCGGCGGCCGAGGTCGCCCGCGCGTGCCGCGCTGAACGCGTCGAGTTCGGCATAACGGCTGAGGACACGGGGGTTGGGGCTCTCGGAGCAGACGACGGCGGCCTCCTGCTCGAAGCCCGGGTAGGCCGTGCTGTCAGGGGCCGCGGGCAGGCTCGGAGCGCGTCCCTGCCACAGCGCCTGCAGTGTCTCGGCGGCGTCGGTCCATCCCGGGGTGACGAAGTAGAGCGAGGACCGCAAGGCGTCCACGGTCTTCGCGTAGGTCCACTCACCGACCGGTCGGTGTCGGAGCCGTTCCATCAGCGTGGTCAGTTTGGTGCGGGTGGCAGCCGGGCTTCCCGCGGAGAACGCGCAGCGGGATGCCGGGCCTTGACCGCACAGGTCGAGGAACTGGTCCAGTGTCGCGGCCGACCCCAGATCCGAGCCGATGCGCAACGAGGTGGTCAGCCGCGCTTTTCCGGTCATGGCTCCGTCCGCGTAGCCAAGGGGGTCGACGTTGCCGTCCAGGAGCAGGCCACCCACCTTGTCGGGGAAGAGGTTCGCGTAGACGGCACCGAGGAACGTGCCGTAGGAGATGCCCCAGTAGCTGAGCTGTTCGTCCCCCACCGCCTGGCGCAGGCGGTCCAGATCGCGGGCGGTGTCGGGGGTGGAGACGTGCGGCAGCAGCTTCGAGGCCCGCTGCTTGCAGCCGTCGGCCAGCTCGGCCCTCCCGGCGAACCAGGCCTGCCGTTCCTTGTCTCCCACGGGGAACCCCGCCGGCTGCCGCGCCCACCAGGCGGTCGCCTCCTCCGCGCTGCCGAAGCAGCGCACCGCCGTGCTGCGGCCCACACCGCGAGGATCCCAGCTGACGATGTCGAATCGCTCGCGCAGCTCGGCCGGGAAATACCGTTCGTACCAGGCCGGCAGGGCATTGGTGCCGGCTCCACCGGGGCCGCCGGGGTTGAAGAACAGCGACCCGAGCCTCTCGGACGGGACGGTGGCTCTGCGCCGGATCAGAGCGAGATCGATGGTCTCCCCGGCCGGACGGTCGTAGTCGAGCGGAACGTCCAGCGTCGCGCACTCGAACCCCCGCTGTGCCTCGTCCTCGCACGGCCGCCACGTCGGCGCAGCTGCCCCTGAGTCCCCGCCACGAACGGTCTGCGGTGCGGCCGCTCCCGCCGACAGAAGGATGTACGGCAGCGCCATGGCGACGCACCACGCCAGACGGCCCTGCCGTCTCGATATCGGCCCTGGCATCGGGTGTCCCTTCCGTGGCAACGGGTCGGTCCCGCACAGCCGGAGCACGGCGGTCTCCCTCACCCAACAGCCCCCGGGCCCGGACAGCATCCGCTGGCACCCGATCGCGGTACGGCCCACGGACGCCGCGGAGCCGGCCGGGCCGCCGACGTGCGCGGCGGGACGCGGGGGCGGAGATTGGAACGAGCGGAGATCGCGAGGAGCGGACACCGGCCGCGTCGTACGAGCTGAGGAGCCGCCCATGTCGTCGGGACCGACAGGCGAACAGTGGGAGATGCGCCGGGACGGCCAGCGTGCCGTGGTGGTCCAGCTGGGCGCGGCGCTGCGCCACTACGAGGCGGACGGCAGACCGGTGCTGGACGGCTTCGGCGCGGACGAGCCGATCAGCGGCGGGCGGGGGCAGATCCTCGCCCCCTGGCCCAACCGGGTGGGGGACGGGCGCTACGGCTTCGCAGGCGCCGACCTCCAACTGCCGCTCACCGAACCGGAGAAGCGCAACGCGATCCACGGCCTGCTCCGCTGGAGCCCGTGGCGGCTGCTCGTCCACGGCGAGGACGTGGTGACGGCCGGAACGACCGTCTTTCCCCAACCGGGGTATCCCTTCCTGCTGGACGTCGTCGCCGAGTACCGGCTCGGGCCCGAGGGGCTCGAAACCACCGTCTCCGCGACCAACACGGGCGGTGTCCCCGCTCCGTACGGCGTGGGGCAGCACCCGTACCTGACGGTCGGCACCGACCGGGTGGACGACGCCCTGCTGACCGTCCCCGCCCGGTACCGGCTGCGCAGCGACGACAACGGGCTGCCCGTCGGCCGGGAAGGCGTCGACGGCACGGAGTACGACTTCCGCACCGCCCGTCCGATCGGCGGCGCGCAGCTGGACACCGCCTTCACCGGGCTGGAGCGCGACCCGTCGGGCCGTGCCGTCGTACGGCTCGCGCACCCCACCGGGCGGCACGGTGTCGACCTCTGGCTCGGCGACGGCACGCGGTACGTGCAGATCTACACGGGTGACACGCTCGACGAGTCCCACCGGCGCCGCGGCATCGCCGTGGAGGCCATGTCCTGCCCGGCGGACGCCTTCTGCAGCGGCACCGATCTCACCGTCCTGGAGCCGGGGGACGGTCATGTGCTGCGGTGGGGCCTGAGCCCTTGGGGGACCGGATGACCTCACCTTCGCCGGCGGCCGGGGAGCGGATGACCGGGGACGCGTTCCGGTCGCTGTACACGCGGCTGCGCGACGGGAAGCGGAGGGCGGATCCCCGCGGAGCGCTGCGCCATCTGACGCCCGAGCGGGTCGTGGCGGCCGCCGCGCGGGTGCGGCTCGGCCGTACGGTGTCGCTGGCCGCCCCGGTGGACACGCACCTCGGCCCGGACAACCCCGAACCGGCGCAACACCGGATGCTGGCGCCCGCTGCCGGCGAGACCGGGGCCGAGGGGCTGCACTTCGCCCTGGACCGCATCGCCATGAACGTCCACGGGGACGCGACCAGCCATCTCGACGCCCTCTGTCACGTCCTGTACGACGGCGAGCTGTACGACGGGGTGCCCGCGAGCACCGTGACGCCCGAGGGGGCCCGTGCGCTCTCCGTGGACCTGGTCGCGGAGGGCATCGTCGGCCGCGGGGTGCTGCTGGACATCCCCCGGCTGCGCGGCGTGCCCTGGCTGGAGCCCGGCGACTGGGTGACCCCGGACGATCTGACGGCGGCCGAGGCCGCGCAGGGGGTCCGGGTCTCTCCCGGTGATCTGCTGTTCGTCCGCGTGGGGCACCGCCGGCGCCGCGACGAGCTCGGCCCGTGGGACGTGGCCCGGGAGCGGGCAGGACTGCACCCGGACGCCGTGGCGTTCCTGGCCGAGCGGCAGGTCTCGGTCCTGGGCGGGGACGGCAACAACGACACCGCGCCCAGCGTGGTGGCGGATGTCGCCTTCCCGGTGCATGTGCTGGCCATCCACGCCCTGGGGGTGCACCTGATGGACTACCTCCAGTTCGAGGAGCTGGCCCCGGCCTGCGCGGACGCGGGCCGCTGGGACTTTCTGTGCACGGTCGCGCCGCTGCGGGTGCCGGGGGCCACGGGCTCGCCCGTGAACCCGATCGCCGTGCTGTGACCGGGGCAAGGCCGGCGGACCGGCGTCCGGTCGCCGTCCGTCCGGAGGGCGGATACGTTCGAAGGGGCGGGGCGACAGGTCTCACGGGTGGGACAGCAGGTCTCCGCAGCGCGGAGTGACAGGTCCTGGCGGCGCCAGGGCAGGGCCCCGAGCGCAAGGACGTGGTCGCCGTGGGCGACTTCCCCCACTACGACGTCATCATCATCGGCACCGGCGCCGGCGGCGGCACCCTCGCCCACCGGCTCGCCCCCTCCGGCAAGCGGGTCCTCCTCGTCGAGCGCGGCGACTACCTGCCGCGTGAACGGGACAACTGGGACTCCACCGCCGTGTTCGTGAAGGGCAAGTACCGGGCCCCGGAGTTCTGGCTCGACCGGCACGGCAACGAATTCCCGCCCGAGGTCAACTACTACGTCGGGGGGAACACCAAGTTCTACGGCGCTGCGCTGTTCCGGCTGCGGCCCGAGGACTTCGGCGAGCTCCGTCACCACGGCGGCCTCTCGCCCGCCTGGCCGCTCCGCTACGAGGAACTGGAGCCGTACTACACCGAGGCCGAGCACCTCTACCTCGTGCACGGGCAGCACGGGGAGGACCCGACGGAAGGGGCGGCGAGCGCGCAGTACGCCCATCCGCCGGTGGAACACGAGCCGCGCATCCAGCAGTTGAGTGACGACCTGCAGAAGCGGGG
Source organism: Streptomyces sp. CA-251247 (assembly GCF_050952975.1). Lineage (NCBI taxonomy): Bacteria > Bacillati > Actinomycetota > Actinomycetes > Kitasatosporales > Streptomycetaceae > Streptomyces > Streptomyces sp. CA-251247. The sequence continues at coordinate 4,699,191 of NZ_CP191861.1, forward strand.
CCTGCATCCGTTCCACCTCCCCATCGGCGTCAACCTCAGCCAGGACGGCAACGGCGGGGCCACGCACGCGAGCGTCTGCATCCGGTGCAACCGGGTGGACGGCTTCCCGTGTCTGGTGCGCGGCAAGTCCGACGCCGAGGTGATCTGTGTGGAGCCGGCGCTGCGCCACCCCAACGTCGAGATGATCACCAACACCCATGTGGTGCGGCTGGAGACCGATACGACCGGACGCAGCGTCAACGCGGTCGTCGGCCGGCTCGCCGACGGCTCGGAGGTCCGCCTCACGGCGGATGTCGTGGTCGTCTCCTGCGGCGCGGTCAACTCCGCCGCCCTGCTGCTGGCCTCGGCCGACGACCGTCATCCCGCGGGTCTCGCCAACAGTTCCGATGTGGTCGGCCGCTTCTACATGCGGCACAACAACCTGGCGCTGATGGCCGTCTCGAAGGAACCCAACGACACCCAGTTCCAGAAGACCCTCGCCCTGCACGACTGGTACTTCGGCGCCGACGACTGGGACTTCCCGCTCGGCGGCATCCAGATGCTCGGCAAGTCGGACGCCGAGCAGATCCACGGGGAAGCCCCGAGGTGGGCGGGCGCCGTGGCTCCCGACATGCCGTTCGAGGTCCTGGCGCACCACGCCGTCGACTTCTGGCTGTGCGGTGAGGACCTCCCGCTGCCCGGCAACCGGGTCACGCTGGACGGCGACGCCCGTATCCGTCTGGCTCTCGACGAGACGAACAACATCGAGGGCCTCAAGCGGCTGCGGCACAAACTCCAGGGAATGCTCGGCCACTTGGGCATGCACGAACACAAGCTGCTGTCCCACAGCATCTATCTCCACAAGGGCATGCCGATCGGCGCCACCGCGCACCAGGCGGGCACCGTGCGCTTCGGCACCGACCCGGCCGCCTCCGCCCTGGACGTCAACTGCAAGGCCCATGACCTCGACAACCTCTATGTCGTCGACACGAGCTTCTTCCCGAGCATCGGCGCGGTGAACCCGTCGCTGACGGCCATCGCCAACGCCCTGCGGGTCGGCGACCACCTCGTGGAGCGGCTGGGCTGACGGGCGGCATTGGGCCGCGTGGGCGAAGATGCTCCGCCAGGCGGACCAACCCCAGCTCGCCGGACACACCTCCCGCCGCCGCCGGTGATTGCGTGGCCCCGCCCCAGCCGGGTGGACCGGGGCGCCGCAGCGAGGAGGCAGGGCATCATGAGTTCCAGCGAGGGCGCACCGCAGGGTGTCATTCCGGAGCGCCTGCTCAAGGGTCAGAAAGCACTGGTCACGGGCGCCAATTCGGGCATTGGGAAGGCCACGGCCATCGGGCTCGGCCGGGCCGGCGCGGATGTGGTCGTGAACTATGTGACCGGCGCCGACGCCGCGCAGGAAGTCGTCGACGAGATCACCTCGTTCGGAGTCCGGGCGGCCGCCTACGAGGCGGACGTCTCCCAGGAGGACCAGGTCGTCGCCATGACGGACCGCATGGTCGAGGAGTTCGGGACCATCGACATCCTGGTCGCCAACGCCGGTATGCAGCGGGACGCGCGGTTCACCGACATGACCCTCGCCCAGTGGCAGAAGGTGCTCGACGTCAACCTCACCGGCCAGTTCCTGTGCGCCCGGGAGGCGACCAGGGAGTTCCGGCGCCGCGGGGTCGTCCCCGAGGTCTCCCGGTCGGCCGGCAAGATCATCTGTATGAGCTCGGTGCACCAGATCATCCCCTGGGCGGGCCACGTCAACTACGCCTCGTCCAAGGGCGGCGTGCAGATGATGATGGCGACCCTGGCCCAGGAACTGGCCCCGGAGAAGATCCGGGTGAACGCGATCGCCCCCGGCGCCATCCAGACCCCGATCAACCGCGACGCCTGGGAGACGGCCGAGGCCCGCAAGGAACTGCTGAAGCTCATCCCGTACGACCGTATCGGCGAGCCCCAGGACATCGCCCACGCCGTCGTCGGCCTCGCCTCCGACCTCATGGACTACGTGGTCGGGACGACCCTCTACGTCGACGGCGGAATGACCCTCTTCCCCGGCTTCGCCACCGGCGGCTGACCTTCCCCGCACGTCCCGGACAGGGAAGGCGTACATGCACACCTCGTTCCACCTGCTGGCGGATGCCCCGGCCCAACTGCTGCCCGCCCGGGAACTCATGGCGTTCACCCTCGCCTCCCACATCATCCTGGTGCCCATGGGAGTGGCGCTCCCCTTCATCACCCTGGTGATGCACTACCGCGGACTGCGCAGCAAGGATGCGACCGCCCTCCTGCTGGCACGGCGCTGGTCGGCCGTCATGGCCGTGCAGTTCGCCGTCGGTGTGGTCACCGGCACCGTGCTGTCCTTCGAGTTCGGCCTGCTCTGGCCGGGTCTCATGGGCAGATGGGGGGACGTCTTCGGGATCGGGTTCGGCGTCGAGGCCTGGGCGTTCTTCCTGGAGGCCGTGCTCATCGCCATCTATCTCTACGGATGGCGGCGGCTGAAGCCCCGGACCCACTTCCTCCTCGGGCTCCCGCTTCCCGCCACCGCGCTGCTCGGGGCGTTCGGCATCCTCGCCGCCAACTCCTGGATGAACACCCCGCAGGGCTTCTCCCTCGACAGTGAGGGCAACCCGGTCGACGTGGACGTCTGGAAGGCGATCTTCACGCCGATGTTCGGGCCGCAGTACTGGCACTTCGTCGTGGCGATGCTGATCACCGCGGGCTATGTGGTGGCGGGCGTCTACGCCGTCGGCTGGCTGCGAGGCCGCCGCGACCGCTACCACCGGCTCGGATTCGCCGTTCCCTTCACCATCGCCGCGGTGGCCACTCCGGTGCAGTTCATTCTGGGCGACTCCATCGCCCGGTCGGTGTTCCACAAGCAGCCGGTGAAGTTCGCGGCCTTGGAGATCGTCTGGAAGACCGACAGCCGGGTCCCGGAGTACCTCTTCGGCCGCCTGCATCCCGACGGTTCCGTCTCGGGCGGTATCAAGATCCCGCTGCTCGACTCCGTCCTGGCCGGATTCAGCCCGAACACCACGGTGGTGGGGCTGACCTCGGTGCCCGCGGACCAGCGGCCGACGGCCACTCAGGCGACCATCGCGCACTGGGCCTTCGACCTCATGGTGCTGATCGGGTCGGTGCTGGTGCTGCTCGCCCTCTGGTACGGCATCGTCTGGCTGTGGCGCCGCCGGCTTCCCGAGTCGACGTGGTTCTACCGCAGCGCGGCCTGTGCGGGCGTCGCGTCCGTCGTCGCCGTCGAATGCGGCTGGATCGCCACCGAGGTGGGACGCCAGCCCTGGATCGTCTACCAGAACATGCGGGTCGCCGAGGCCGTCACCTCGACCCGCTCCACCACCCTGTGGATCATGCTCGGTCTGGTGATCGTGGTGTACGTGTTCATCTTCGGCTCGTTCCTCGTGATCCTGCTCCGGATGCGCACGCGCTGGCGGCTCGCGGACGAACAGCGGGCGGCGGGGAGCCCGGCGCCGCCGCCCGAGGCGGACACCCCGTACGGGCCGCGGGCGCCCGTTCCCGCGGGCGGCGCCCCCGCGGCCGGCACGGAGACCCCGTCGGAAGGCGGCCGTCCGTGAGCGCCGATCTCATCGCCGTGGTGCTGCTGCTCGCGGTGGCCGCGTACACCTGCGCGGGCGGCACCGACTACGGCGCCGGCTTCTGGGACCTGACCGCCGGAGGCGCCGAGCGCGGCAAGCGGCCCCGGTGGCTCATCGACCACGCCATGGCGCCCGTGTGGGAGGTCAACAACGTCTGGCTGGTCTTCATCCTCGTCATCACCTGGACCGGCTTCCCCACGCTCTTCCAGACCGTGTTCTCCGCGATGTGGCTCCCGCTGGCCCTGGCAGCCGTGGGCATGGTCCTGCGCGGCGCGGGATTCGCGTTCCGCAAGCCGGCCCGGCGGCTCGCCGGCCGGCGGCTGTACGGAGCGGTGTTCGCCGTGGCGTCGCTCGTGACGCCGTTCTTCCTCGGCGCCGCCATCGGCGGTGTCGCCTCGGGCCGGGCGGCGCCCGGTACCCCGGCCACGGCGGACGTCTGGGCCAACCCCACCTCGGTGCTGTTCGGGCTGCTCGCCGTCGCGACCACGGCACTCCTCGGCGCGGTGTTCCTCGCCGGGGACGCACGCCGTTTCGACGCGCCCGACCTCATCGGCTACTTCCGCCGGCGCGCGCTCGCCGCGCTGGCCGTGCTCGCGGTGCTGGCCGTGATCACGCTGTTCGTCACGCACGACGACGCTCCCCACGTGTGGCACGGACTCACCCACGGCGTCGGCCTGTTCTTCGTCGTCCTGGCCACCGTGGCCGCACTCGCGACCGCCTGGCTGCTGCTGCGGACACCCGGCAACTGGGCCCGCGTCACGGCCGTCTGCGTCGTCGCGTCCGCCGTGATCGCCTGGGGCATGGCCCAGCGCCCCTACCTCGTCCCGACCTCGCTGACCGTGGCGGACGGCGCGGGTGCGCCCTCGACCCTGACCTGGCTGGCGGTCGTCACGCTGGTGGCCGTGGTGATCGTCTTCCCGGCCGTCGGCCTTCTGTACTGGCTCGACACCCACGGCGAACTCGAAGAACTCAGCGACACCGACCTGAGGCAGGACGGCGCAGGCCGTGACAGCGCGCCCGGGAGCAACTGACCCTCCGCCCCGGGTGATTCCCCGGCCCTCGTGCCCGGACTCCGACGAAGGGAGCCGCAGTGACCGATGACGAGATCCTTCTCGGCTTCGCGCTGACCCTGGTCATCGCGACCGGATCGCAGATCCTGGCGAGCAAGCTGCGCGTGCCCGCCCTGATCCTGCTGCTCCCCGCCGGGTTCGCCGCAGGCGCCCTGACGGACGTCATCCACCCGGACCGACTGATGGGACAGAACTTCTCCGTCCTGGTGTCGCTGTCCGTCGCGGTGATCCTCTACGACGCCGGCCTGGGCCTCAACCTGCGCAAACTCACCGGTCACACCCGGTCGGTCGTGGGACGGCTGCTCCTGTTCGGCATCCTGATCACCTTCTTCGCCACCAGCTCGGCGGCGCCGGCCATGTTCGACATGCCCCTCAGGGTGGCAGCGATGCTCGGCACCATCCTCGTGGTCTCCGGGCCCACCGTGGTCGGACCGCTGCTCGACTTCGTACGGCCCTCCGACCGCGTACGCCGCATCCTCATCTGGGAGGGGACGCTCACCGATCCGATCGGCGGCATCCTCGGCGCGCTGGTGTTCCACGCCATCGCCACGACGCACCGGGTCGACATCGGGCGCGGCTACCAACTGGGTCAGTTCGGCCTCAGCCTGCTCGTCGGGCTGATCGGCGGGGCCGTGGGCACCGCGCTGCTCTGGCTGACGCTGCGCACCCTGCGGCTGGGCGAGACGCTGGGCACCCTGGCGCAACTGGCCACGGTGATCGCCGTCTCCGCGGGCTGCGACATCGTCCGGGACGACACCGGGCTGATCGCCGCCATCGTCACCGGACTCGCCGTGACCAACATCCAGGGCTTCGACATGCCCGCCCGGCGCCCCTTCTTCGAGACCCTGGCCCAGCTGATCATCGGGCTGCTGTTCGTCTCCATCTCCTCCACCGTCACCCCGGCGTCCCTGGTGCCCGTGCTCCTCCCCGCGCTGGGACTCATCGCGATCCTCGTCCTGGTGGTGCGTCCGCTGGTGGCCTACCTCTCGACGACCGGAACCGGCATGAGCCGGGGGGAGCGGGCGTTCACCGGCTGGATGGCGCCACGCGGCATCGTCGCGGCGGCCACGGCGTCGGCCTTCTCGGCGAGCCTCGTGGACCGGGGAGTGGACGGAGCGGGCCGGATCCTCCCGGTCACCTTCCTCGTGATCGTGGGCACCGTTCTGCTGTACGCCCTGACCGCGGGACCGGTGGCCCGGCGGCTGGGCATCGTGAAACCGGCGGGCACCCGGATCCTGCTGGTGGGCGGGAAACGGTGGGTGGTCGAGCTGGGGAAGGCCCTGCGGTCCGCCGGGCTGGACGTGCTGATGTGGGCGGGCCTCGACGAGGAGCGGCAGCGGATCAGGGACGAGGGGATCGAGCTGGCCACGGGTGACCTGCTGGCCACCGCCACCAATCCCGGCGCCCGGCTGGAGGGTGTGACCGCCGTTTTCCTGGCCACCGACGACGACGACTTCAACGCACTCGCGTCCGTGGTGATGCAGGACAACGTCGAAGGCCCCGTCTACCGGGTCGGACCCCCGCATGACAGCCACGGGGTCATCGCCCCCTACACCGGAGGGGACATCCTGTTCGGCCGTCCCCTCGTCCGCCAGGTTCTGGCGAACCGTTACGAGCAGGGGGCCCGGTTCCTGGTGCAGCCGGCCTCGTCCCCGGTGCCGCCGGAGTACGACACGCTCTTCGTGGTGCGGGCCGACAACAGGCTGGAGCCGGTGACCGAGAAGCAGCGGGTCACCCCGCAGGAAGGCGACACCGTCGTGCTGCTGGGCGCCGCCCCCACCGCGGGGTGAACCGACAGGGGCTTGGGTGGGGGATCTCTCCGCCGGACTCGGGACCGGCATGTCTCCGCGGGACTCAGGACCCGCATGTCACCGCGGGACTCAGGACCGGCCCTCACGCACCCGGTTGAGGGCGTCGTCCAGGGTGATCGCCGTGTCGATCATCGCGAGGTGCGTGAACGCCTGCGGGAAGTTGCCCAGTTGCCGTCCCGTCAGGTCGATCTCCTCCGAGTACAGACCCAGGTGGTTGGCGTACGTGAGCATCTTCTCCAGGACCAGCCTGGCCTGGTCCGTCCGTCCCGCCCTGGCCAGGGCGTCGACATACATGAACGTACAGAGCGAGAACGTCCCTTCGGAGCCGCGCAGTCCGTCGGGGGAGGCCTCCGGGTTGTAGCGGTAGACGAGGCTGTCGGTGACCAGCTCCCGGTCCATCGCGTTCAGCGTGGACGTCCACATCGGGTCGTCGGGCGTGATGAACCCCACCGTCGGCATCCGCAGCAGCGCCGAGTCGAGGACATCGCTGCCGTAGTGCTGCACGAAGGCCCCGCGCTGCGGGTGCCAGCCCCGCGCCAGGACCTGCTCGTAGATCTTGTCGCGCTCGGTCGTCCAGCGGCCCTTGGCCGCGGGCCGGCCGCTCGAGTAGGCGAGCCGCAGGGCGCGGTCGAAGGCGACCCAGCACATCACCCGTCCGTACGTGAAGTCCTGCCTGCCGCCACGGGTCTCCCACAGCCCCTCGTCCGGCTGGTCCCAGTGGTCCACCAGCCAGTCGAGGAGCGTGTGCAGCGAGGTCCAGCCCCGGTTGTCGAGCTGGATGCCGTGCTGATCCGCGAAAAAGATGCTGTCCAGTGCCTCGCCGTAGATGTCCAGCTGCAACTGGTCCGCGGCGCCGTTGCCGATGCGCACGGGAGAGGAACCGTGGTACCCCTCCCAGTGATCCAGGGTCTCCTCGACCAGATCGGAGGAGCCGTCCACCCGGTACATGATGTTCAGCGGTCCGGCGTCGCCGCCCGCCTTCTCCTGCACCCGGTCGCGCAGCCAGCCGGTGAAGGCCTTCGCCTCTTCCTTGAAGCCGAGGCCGAGCAGGGCATACACCGAGAACGAGGCGTCCCGGATCCAGGTGAACCGGTAGTCCCAGTTGCGTTCGCCGCCCAGTTGCTCGGGCAGTCCCGCCGTCGGCGCCGCGACGAGGGCGCCGCTCGGGGCGTAGGTCATCAGCTTCAGCGTGACGGCCGAGCGTTCCACCGCCTCGCGCCAGCGGCCCGAGTAGCGGGACTGGGACAGCCACCCCCGCCAGAAGTCGACCGTCTCCCCGAAGAGCTGCTCGAACTCGCCGAGGTCGATCTCGCGCGCCGGCCCGGGGGGCGACGACTCCAGCAGCAGTCCTCGCTGTTGGCCCGCCTCCAGCGTCAGGCTGAAGCGCAGGTCCCTGTCACCCGACACCGCGTTCAACAGCCGATCGTCCTCCGGATTCCGGACGGCGTGAACGGCCACTTGCAGCCCGTCCGAGACGAACATGGCGCCGTGCTGCGAGATGTGCAGCTCGTGAGTCTTACGGCCGTAGTCGAACCGCGGGGCGATCTCCACGTCGAAGGTCATGCTGCCGCGTACGCAGCGCAGCATGCGGACGATCCGATGGCGGTCGGTGGCCTCCGACCCGGTCACCGGCATGAAGTCGAGTACCTCACCGGCGCCGGCCTCGGTCATGAACCGGGTCACGAGAATAGCGGTGTCGGGCAGATACAACTGCTTGGTCGAATAGTTTTCCACCGCCGGTTTGACCGTGAAATGCCCACCCTTTTCCCGGTCCAGCAGGGCACCGAAAATACTGGGCGAATCGAAGCGCGGACAGCAGAACCAGTCGATCGTCCCGTCGGTCGCCACGAGCGCCGCGGTCTGCAGATCTCCGATCAGACCGTGATTCTCGATCAGCGGGTATTCGTCCATGACGAGCCCCTTCCGGGTTCCCTTGGCCCAGCTTAAGCACGGACCCCACGGGCGGGCCTGCCGAGAAGGCGGTGCCGCAGCCGCCCCCTTCTGCCGCTGCGGCCGTCCGCGAGCGGCCTTAACGTGGTGGGGGAGGGCTGTGCCGAGCCGGAACTGGAGGCGTCCTGTGCCGTACCGCCGAGCACCGGCTCCCACGAGTGGACGGACCCGCGCGTGCGGGGCCTGACGTCCTGGGCAGCGGTCTTCGGGCTGCGGCAGTACGCCAAGGCCAGTCTGTGGATCCTGCCCCTTGTCGGTCTCGTGCTCGGTACTCTCCTTGCCGAACTCGCCATCACTTTGGACGGAAAGGACTGGCCGCCGAGCGGCTGGCGGTATTCCGCGACGACGGCGAGCGGAGTACTCAGCTCCATTGTCGGGGCTATGGTGGCGCTGCTCGGATTCGTGGTGACCATCGGCGTTCTCGTCGTACAGCAGGCGACCGGAACTCTTTCCCCGCGGTATATGCGCCTGTGGTATCGGGACCGCTTGCAAAAGGCCGTGCTCGCCACGTTCACCGGGACGTTCGCGTTTGCGTTCTCCCTGCTGCGCAGTATCGAGGCGAACTCCGTCCCGGACTTCGGAGTCACCCTCGCCGGAGTGGCGGTGGCCGTCAGCCTGCTGCTCCTGCTCGTCTATCTCAACCGGTTCACCCACAACCTCAGGCCCGTGGCCATCGCGGCTCTGGTGGGAAGAATGGGGGAGAACGTCTTTTCCCGCGGGGCCACCAGAATCCGCGACGCCGCTCCTCGCGCCGACGAGTCCGAGCCGTCCGGCGCCCCGACGACGGTGATCCGCTCCGAACGCGGTGGTGCCATCCAGGCGTTCAACATCTCCGGGCTGGTGGCCGAGGCGACGCGCCACGACTGCGCCTTCGTCGTGACCCGCCTGATCGGTGACTTCGTCCTGCCCGGCACCGTGCTCGTCGAAGTCCACGGCGGTACCTCGACGCCCGACCCGGACCGGGTGAACGGCCTCGTCGCGCTGGGGGCCGAGCGCACCATCGAGCAGGATCCGGCCTTCGCCCTGCGGATTCTCGTCGACATCGCCATCCGGGCGCTCTCCCCGGCGGTGAACGACCCGACGACCGCGGTACAGGTGATCAACTACATCGAGGGCATGCTCCAGTCGGCCGGCACGTTGCCGCTCCCCGGCCGGTACGTCCTGGCCGACGACCAGGGCCGGCCACGGCTCGTGCTGCCCGGGCGGGACTGGGACAACTATCTTCAGCTCGGCGTCTGCGAGATCCGCGAATACGGAGCATCGTCCGTGCAGATCTGCCGCCGGCTCCGCGCGCTGCTCGAAGACCTGCTGGACACCCTGCCGCCCGCACGTCATCCCGCCCTGCGGGTCGAGTTGCAGCTGCTCCAGGAGTCGGTCGAGCGGGTGTTCACGGACCCGGCCCGCCGGGCCCTGGCGGAAGCGGCCGACTGTCAGGGCATCGGTGGGCGGTACGGCGGGCGGCACGGATCACCCCGCCGACCGCACGGTCCGACGGCCTGATCAACCGCCGCCGGACGGCCCCCGCATCGTTCACCGGAGCGTCAACCGCCCTCGGGGCGCGGTGCGTCCGCGACCGGGTAGGGCACGAAGCTGCTGCTGTTCTCGTCGATGGCGAGCGGCCGCCCGAGCGGCGGTACGGCGCGCTGCGGGCAGTCCAGGCGTTCGCAGATGCGGCAGCCCATGCCGATCGGCGTGGCGGCCGAGACGTTGTCGAGGTCGAGGCCGTCGGAGTAGACGAGCCGTGAGGCATGACGGACCTCGCAGCCCAGGCCGATCGCGAACGTCTTGCCCGGCTCGCCCCAGCCCCCGCGGTGGCGCGTGACCGCACGGGCGGTCCACAGGTGGCGCTGTCCGTCGGGCATCGCGGCGACCTGGACGTGGATACGGCCGGGGGCGGCGAACGCCTCGTACACGTTCCACAGCGGGCAGGTGCCGCCGGCGCGGGAGAAGTGGAAGCCGGTGGCGGACTGGCGCTTCGACATGTTGCCGGCGCGGTCGACCCGGACGAAGGAGAAGGGCACACCGCGCAGCCTGGGCCGTTGCAGCGTGCTGAGCCGGTGGCAGACGGTCTCGTACCCGAGGCCGAAGCGGTCCGTGAGCCGTTCGATGTCGTAGCGGAACTCCTCCGCGGCGCGGTGGAAGGCGGTGTACGGCAGGATCAGCGCGGCGGCCAGGTAGTTGGCGACCCCGATCCTCGCGAGCGACCAGGTGGCGGAGGATTCCTCGAAGTCCTCCGACGCAAGCGCGGACAGATGATCGCCGAACTCCAGCAGGGCGAGCTGCGTCGCCATCCGGAAGGCCTGCTGACCGGGCCGCAGTCTGCTGGACAGATGCAGGACGCGGGCGTCGGGGTCGAAGCGGTGCAGCCGGTCGGAGTCCGTGGCCAGCCGCACCCCGTGCCGCTCGGTGAGCCGTGCGGACAGCGCGCGCACCACCTCACCGGGACGGACGCCCACCTCACCGGCCAGGGCCTCCGCGGCGAGATCGGTCTCGTGGAGGTAGTTCTGCCGGCGGTAGAAGAACTCCCGGATCTCCTCGTGGGCGGAACGCGGCAGGGACAGGTCCTCGCCGCCGCGGCCCTCGGCCGCCTCGGCCAGCCGCTCCGCCAGATCCTGGCGTCGCCGGCCGAGATCGAGCAGCACCGAGGCCACGGCGGGCATCCGCGAGGCCAGTTCCGCCAGGTCGGACGGGGACACCCGGGCGGCGGTCACCTCGTTCGCCAGCATCTCGCGCAGGTCCGCCACGAGCCGGCTGGTGTCCCGTTCCGAGAAGAATCCCGGATCCACTCCGAACGCCTCGGTCAGCCGCAGCAGGACCGGCACGGTCAGCGGCCGCGAGTCGTGCTCCATCTGGTTCAGATAGCTCGGCGAGATCGCCAGCACGCGGGCCAGCTGCGCCTGACTCATGCGCCGCTCCTCGCGCAGCCGCCGCAGTCGCGGTCCCGCGTACGTCTTGCTCATACCGTCCCCTTCCGGCCCCGGCAGGGCCCCTTCCGGTACCGGCAGCGTATCGCCGTGAAGGCTCGTACGACCCTTCGCAAACATGGCAGAACAGGTACGGAAGATTCGCAGAAGTTGGCATCGGGCCATGGTTGATGGCACTCGGTGCCACTGTCAGAGTCGTACTGCGGCCCGCCGGGCCTGGCGGCCGAGCCGGAGCAACGAGTGCGATTTCACGCCCTGACGTCGTGCATCTGCCCTTCCGGCCGGGCACCCCGGACGCATTGCTCACCGCTTCACCCACCGGGATGCAAGGCGGGCCGCACCCGTAGACATGTCACTCAGTGTCATGACTGCGCACACTTCACAGAATCAGCAGGACCACACACCGGGAGACGGTCATGGCGCAGACAGGGACGACGACGGCCGCCGAGGAGCTGGCACAGCGATGGGCGACCGATCCGCGGTGGAAGGGCATCGAGCGCACCTACGGCACGGAAGAGGTCGTACGGCTGTCCGGCAGCGTCCGCGAGGAGCACACGCTCGCGCGGCGTGGTGCCGAGCGGCTGTGGCGACAGCTGCACGAACAGGACTACATCCACGCACTCGGCGCCCTGACCGGCGGCCAGGCCGTGCAGCAGGTGAAGGCGGGCCTTCAGGCCATCTACCTGTCCGGCTGGCAGGTGGCCGCCGACGCCAACCAGGCCGGCCACACCTATCCCGACCAGAGCCTGTACCCGGTCAACTCCGTGCCGCAGGTGGTGCGCCGGATCAACAACGCGCTGCTGCGTGCCGACCAGATCGCCACGGCCGAGGGCGGTGCGGACACGACGGACTGGCTGGCGCCGATCGTGGCCGACGCCGAGGCAGGCTTCGGCGGCCCGCTCAACGCCTTCGAGCTGACCAAGGCGATGATCGCCGCGGGCGCCGCGGGAATCCACTACGAGGACCAGCTCGCCTCCGAGAAGAAGTGCGGCCACCTCGGCGGCAAGGTCCTCGTGCCCACCTCGCAGCACATCCGCACCCTCAACGCCGCCCGGCTGGCGGCGGACATCGCCGATGTGCCGACGCTGATCGTCGCCCGCACGGACGCACTCGCAGCCAACCTGCTGACCAGCGACGTCGACGAGCGCGACGCGCAGTTCGTCACCGGCGAGCGCACGGCGGAAGGCTTCTACCGGGTGCAGAACGGCATGGCCCCGGTCATCGCCCGCGGCCTCGCGTACGCGCCGTACGCCGACCTGATCTGGGTCGAGACCGGTACGCCGGACCTGGAGCAGGCCCGGGAGTTCGCCGAGGCGATCCACGCCGAGCACCCGGACCAGATGCTGGCGTACAACTGCTCGCCGTCCTTCAACTGGAAGGCATCCCTGGACGACGACCAGATCGCCACGTTCCAGCGCGAACTCGGCGCCATGGGCTACCGCTTCCAGTTCATCACCCTGGCCGGCTTCCACTCGCTCAACCACGGCATGTTCGACCTCGCCCGCGGTTACGCCGAGCACGGCATGACCGCCTATGTCGACCTCCAGGAACGTGAGTTCGCGGCGCAGCAGCACGGCTTCACCGCCGTGAAGCACCAGCGCGAGGTCGGCACGGGCTACTTCGACCTCGTCTCCACCGCCGTGAACCCGGCCTCCTCCACCACGGCGCTGAGCGGCTCCACGGAAGAGGAGCAGTTCCACTAGGTCATGTCCGCCCTTGGTGCGGAGCCCCGGCCCGGGCTCCCGGCGGCGCCGACCCCGACCCGCGCCGTATCCCGCCCGTCACGGCAACCCCGTGTCCAGGTGAGGGACGGCCGACCGTCCCCGTCCGGCCCTCACCGCTCCGCCGAGGAGATCCGTATGTCCACCACCATCGCTCCGAGCAGCACGATCCAGGTCCTGGGCGCACCCGGCGACCGCTTCGACGAGATCCTCACCCCGGAGGCACTGGACTTCGTCGCCCGCCTCGACGCCGCCTTCGCCAACCGCCGTTTCAAGCTCTTCGCCGAGCGGCGCCGGCTCTCGGGCCGGCTCGCTTCCGGCTTCCCCCTCGACTTCTCCCGGGCCACCAGCGGTATCCGCAACGACCCCCACTGGCAGGTCGCTCCGCCCGCGCCCGGACTGACCGACCGCCGTGTGGAGATCACCGGGCCGCCGGACCGCCGCACGGCGGCTGCCGCCCTCACCTCCGGTGCCCAGGTGTGGATGGCCGACTTCGAGGACTCCACCTCACCCACCTGGGACAACATCGTGGGCGGTCAGCTGACTCTGCTGGACGCCGTCGAGCGCCGTAGCGACCTCACCGGACCGGAAGGTGAGCAGAACCGGGCGGGTGGTGAACTCCCCACCGTGATGGTGCGGCCCCGCGGCTGGCATCTCACCGAGAAGCACCTGGTCATCGACGGCCGCCCGCTCTCGGCGTCCCTGGTCGACTTCGGCCTGTACGTCTTCCACTGCGCCCAGCGGCAGATCGACGCCGGCCGCGGACCATACTTCTATCTGCCCAAGCTGGAGCACCGCGAGGAAGCCCGGTTGTGGAACGACGTGTTCGTTCTCGCCCAGGAGCTCCTCGGCATCCCGCGCGGCACGATCCGCGCGACCGTTCTCGTCGAGACGGTCACGGCGGCGCTGGAGATGGAGGAGATCCTCTACGAACTGCGCGAGCACGGTGCAGGCCTCAACGCGGGCCGCTGGGACTACCTCTTCAGTCTGATCAAGAACTTCGCCCACCGCCCCGACTTCACCCTCCCCGACCGGGACCGGGTCACCATGACCGCGCAGTTCCTGCGGTCGTACACGGAACTCCTCGTGCGTACCTGCCACAAGCGCGGAGCGCACGCCATCGGCGGTATGGCCGCCCATCTGCCGGTCCGGGACGCCGGCGCCCGCGAGTCCGCGCTCGCCAGGGTCCGGCTCGACAAGGAACGCGAGGCCGAGGACGGCTTCGACGGCACCTGGGTCGCGCACCCCGCTCTCGTGCCCCTGTGCCGCGACATCTTCGACGCGGTTCTCGCCGGCCGTCCCCACCAGCTCGACCGCACCCGTGAGGACGTCCATGTCACGGCGGACGACCTGCTCGCCGTGCGCCGCACGGCCGGCCCGCCGACCCTCGACGGTGTCCGCTCCAACATCTCGCTGGCCCTGCGGTACTTCGACGCCTGGCTGCGCGGCCAGGGAGCCGTGCCCCTCGACGGCCACATGGAGGACGCGGCAGCCGCCGAGATCGCCCGCAGCCAGGTCTGGCAGTGGATCCGGCACGGCGCCGTCGAGCGGGACACCGTGCTCGCCATACTGGACGAGGAGATCGCCGCGCTCGGCCGGGAGTACCCGTGGGCCCGGGTCGACGACGTGCGGGAGATCTTCGAACGCACAGCTCTCGCGCGGACGTTGCCGGAGTTCTTCACCACCGACGCCTACGCCCGCCACCTCGTCCGCCGTCCGGAGGTCCAGTCATGAACGCGGTCATCCACAGAGTCGGAGTGGTCGGCGGCGGGCAGATGGGCTCCGGCATCGCCGAGGTCTGCGCCCGCGCCGGACTCGACACCGTGGTGTGCGAGGCGGACGCCGCCGCCGCGCGAGGCGCCCGGGAACGGGTGGCCGTCTCCCTCGAACGCGCCGTCCAGCGCGGCAAGCTGGACCGCCTGTCGGCCGAGGACGCCCTCGCCCGGATCGTCTTCACCGGCAGCCTCGACGACCTCGCCGACCGGCAGCTCGTCATCGAGGCCGTCGTGGAGAACGCCGACGCGAAGACGGAGGTCTTCCACGCACTGGACAAGATCGTCGAGGACCCGGCGGCGATCCTGGCCACCAACACCTCGTCCCTTCCCGTCATGCGGCTGGGCATGGCGACGAACCGCGCCGACCGCGTGGTGGGCCTGCACTTCTTCAACCCCGTGCCCGTGCTCCCGCTCGTGGAGGTCGTCGCCTCGCTGCACACGGCCGCCGCCACGGTGACAGCGGTCGAGACCTTCGTCCGGGACGCGCTCGGCAAGACGGTGGTCCGCTCGCAGGACCGGGCCGGCTTCGTGGTCAACGCCCTGCTGATTCCCTATCTGTTGTCGGCGATCAGGATGGCCGAGTCGGGCTTCGCCACGGCCGCCGACGTGGACGCGGGCATGGAACTGGGCTGCGCCCACCCGATGGGCCCGCTCAAACTGGCCGACCTGATCGGCCTCGACACGGTGGCCTCCATCGCCGAGTCCTTGTACGACGAGTTCAAGGAACCCCTGTACGCACCGCCTCCGCTGCTCCAGCGGATGGTGGAGGCGGGGCTGCTGGGCCGCAAGACCGGCAGAGGGTTCCACACGTACGACCGCGGCTGAGGGGCCGACGGTTGCCGGGGAGAGGGGGTGTGGACCAGTCCGACCGGACTGCTCCACACCTCACGGTGCGGTGGCCGTAGCCGGCTGCTGGAAGGCGGTCCGGGTGAAGGCGGCGGTCGGAGTGGCGCCGGGCGGGCGTTCTCAGCGGAACGGGCCGAGTGGGAGACCGCGTTCCTGACGATGGGCGGCACCCGGTGCCGACCCGGTACGTACCTCACAAAAGCGTGTCGTACCCGGCAAAACGCGGCACGGCCCACCAGGATGTGGCGCTGGTCGTGACGTCCACAGGGGCGCGAGGCGGTCGACAGCCTGGACGGCCTCGACGGAAGGTGCGGTGGCTCAGGTGGCGAAGGCGACGACGGATGCGCAGGACAGCGAGAATGCCGTCGAACTCGGGGGCTACCGGCAGGAGCTGAAACGGACGCTCGGTTCCTTCCAGGTGTTCGCGATCTCGTTCGCCTTCATCTCGGTGGCGGTCGGCATCTTCGCGACGTACGACGAAGTGCTGGTGACCGCGGGGCCGGTCGGGATCTGGCTCTGGATCATCGCTGCGGTGGGGCAGACCCTGGTGGCGTTGGTGGTCGCGCAGTTCGCGGCCCGTATCCCGCTCAGCGGCTCCTCCTACCAGTGGGCCTCGCGGCTGGCCAGCCCGAAGGTCGGCTGGGGCTTCGGCTGGCTGACCTTCTGCTACCTGGCGATCAGCGTGGTGGCGGTCGACAACGCCTTGGCGAGCCAGGCGTTCATGCCGCTGATCGGTCTCGAACCGGACGAGGGAACCGCGCGCCTGATCACCGTCGTGGTCCTGCTCGTCCAGACCGTGCTCGCCGTGGTCTCCACCCGCGTCGTCAGCGCGATCAACGCGGCCGCGGTGGGGCTCGAACTGGCGCTGGTCGTGTTGGTGGCGGTCGCGCTCGTCATCGCTGTGGTGGTCACGGGCGACGGCGCGGGCGGCAACCTCACCTCGCGCGGTGTCACCGAGAACGCCCCCGACTACTTCGCCGTCGGCGGCGGGCTGATGATCGCGATGATCATGGGCCTCGCCACACTCGTCGGCTTCGACTCCGCGGCGAACCTGGCCGAAGAGGCCAAGGATCCCTTTCGCACCGTTCCGCGAGCGATCGTGGGTTCGGTCGTGGCGGCCGGGCTCCTCGGACTGCTGTTTCTGATCACGCTCACCATCGCGATCGACGACATCCCCCGGATCACTGCCGACGGCTCGCCGGTCGTGGCGATCATGCGTGATCAGCTCGGCCCGGTGATGGAACGGACGCTGCTGGTCGCGATCTTGTTCGCGTTCTTCGGCGCGGGGATCGTGGCGATGGTCGCGTGTTCGCGGCTGGTCTTCGCCATGGCGCGGGACTCGCGCTTCCCCGCGTACCGGCTCATGCGGCGCGTCAACCCGCGCACGCACACGCCGATCCCGGCGACGGTCCTGATCTTCGTTCTGGGAGTCATCCTGATGGTGGCTCTGCCGGGCGCCGCGCTGCTGGAGCTGATCACGGCATCAACGATCCTCCCGGCGATCACCTACGGCTCCACGATCGTCCTCTACCTGGTGGTTCGCGGACGGCTGGGTCGCAGGAAAGGCGCGTTCGACCTGGGGCGCTTCGAGCTGCCGGTGGCGATCTGCGCGCTGGTGTGGACGCTCATCGCGCTGTTCGTGCTGGTGTCGCCGCCGGAGGCGCTCGTCTCCGTCGTGATCGTGGTCGGCCTGCTGGTCGCGGGCGGGCTGTTCTTCCTCGTCATGCTGCGATTCGACCGCCAGGCGCTGGAGACGGAGCCCGGGGAGGCGGGCGCCTTCAGCGAGAGGTGACGGCGTGAGCCGTGGCGGGTGGGTGTGCGTGCGGGGCAGCCGCAGCGGACGTGTGCGGGTCTTCTTGTCGTCGGAACGCGTCGTCGTCGGAGCGGGGTGTTTCGGAGGGGGTGTTTCGGAGGGGGCGTGCCGGTCAGGTGCGGCCGACCGGGGCCGCATGCGCAGAGGCGCTCACGGTGGGTGACCAGGGCGTTCGGGGTTTCCCGCCCGGGACCACCGAAGGCCGCCCCCACCAGGGGTGGGGTACCGTTGACGACTGCGAAGGGGAGTAGCCCCGCGAACCGGTCGTCGACACACTGGAGCCCCCGGGCTCCCGGTGGCCGGGCCTGCGGATGACGCGGGCGGGCGAGACCTTCGGTCAGGTATGACGTGCCCGCGCCCTGCGGGTTCGCCGTCGTGCCGGGCCGAGCGGTCCTCCGGTTGCCTCTGGCGCTTCGCGAAGACCGGGGCCCGGCTCTCACAGAAAGCCACCCGGAATGAGCCTCGACCCTCTGGCGATCGTCACCGCCTTCGGTCTGATCTTCCTCGCGGAACTGCCCGACAAGACGATGTTCGCCTCCCTGGCGATGGGCACGCGGATGCGCCCTCTTTACGTCTGGTTCGGCACATCGAGCGCTTTCATCGTGCACGTCGCGATCGCGGTCGGAGCCGGCAGCCTGATCGGGCTTCTGCCCGACTGGATCGTCAAGCTCGTCTCCGCTCTCCTCTTCGCTCTCGGTGCCTTCATGCTGCTGCGCGGCGGAGCCGAGGACGACGAGGAGGACGCCGGGGGCAAGACCGTGACCGGTTTCTGGCCCGTCTACTCGACCGCGTTCATGGCGGTGTTCATCAGTGAGTGGGGCGACCTCACCCAGATCACCACCGCCAACCTCGCCGCGAGCAACGGCACGTGGTCCACCGCCATCGGCTCCGCCGCCGCCCTCATGTCCGTCTCCGCCCTGGCTCTGCTCGCCGGCCGCTTCATCGCCAAGCGCGTGCCGCTGAAGACCGTGCAGCGCATCGGCGGCCTGTGCATGCTCGGCCTCGCGATCTGGTCGGTGACCGAGATCTTCACGGGCTGACGCGGCCCGGCGCGGGGCGCGCGCGGCGCCCCCGGCCGAGGGCGCCGGCGGCCCCTGCACATGCGGCCTGATGCGGCCGAATGTATGAAGGAAGTGCAGGCGGGGGGATCGGGCCGCAGCGCCCTTCCCCACCCTGGGGCGGGTCCGCAGGGCACGCATGAGGGGGTACCGGATGGAGAGGCATCTCATGGCCCGCACCAGAACAGACCCGCAGTCGAAAACGCCCTTCTTCTCCCGCCCCGCCGTCCGCCGCCTCCTACCGTTCGCCCTGATCACCGCGGTCGCCCTGATCTTCATCTTCGAGAACCGCGCGAGCGTCAGGATCCGTCTGCTGATCCCCGAGGTGACCATGCCCCTGTGGGGTGCCCTGCTGATCGCATGGGGCCTCGGGATGCTCGCCTGCCTCTTCACGGTGCGCCGGCGGGATTCCCGGCGAACGATGTGACGCGGTGCCGAGAGCTCCGGCCTCGCCGGGGCCCTCGGGCCGGGTGTCAGAGGTCGCGGTGGACCTTGGAGTTGGAGGCCTGGGCGCGGGGGCGGACGACCAGGAGGTCGATGTTGACGTGGGAGGGGCGGGTGACCGCCCAGGTGATCGTGTCGGCCACGTCGTCCGCCGTCAGGGGCTCGGCCACACCCGCGTAGACCTTGGCGGCCTTCTCCGTGTCGCCACGGAAGCGGGTCGTCGCGAACTCCTCCGTCCTGACCATCCCCGGCGCCACCTCGATGACGCGGACCGGAGTGCCGACGATCTCCAGGCGGAGGGTCTCGGCGAGGACGTGCTCACCGTGCTTGGCGGCCACGTAGCCCCCACCGCCCTCGTAGGTGGAGAGCCCGGCGGTGGAGGAGAGGATCACGACCGTGCCGTCGCCGCTCTCGGTGAGGGCCGGCAGCAGGGCCTGGGTGGTGTGCAGCGTGCCGATGACGTTGACCTCGAACATCTCCCGCCAGTCGGCGGGGTCGCCGGTGGCGACCGGGTCCGCGCCGAGCGCGCCGCCCGCGTTGTTGACCAGGACGTCACAGCGGTCGAGGCTCGCGGCGAAGGCGTCGACGGCCGGGCGGTCGGTGACGTCGAGGGCGTACGCGGTGGCCCGGTGGCCCGCCGCGACGAGCTCCGCGGCGAGTGCCTCGATCCGGTCCTTGCGGCGGGCGGTGAGGACGACGTGGTACCCGGCGGAGGCGAGTCCGCGGGCGGTCGCGGCGCCGATGCCGCTGCTGGCTCCGGTGATGACGGCGACGGGGGTGCCGGCGGCGGTCATGTCCAACTCCTCGCGCATGTGATCGGTACGCGGCCCAGGATAAGCGGCCGCCGGTTCAGCGGCCGCGGGGTGCGTACATGATCAGCGCCATACCGGCGAGGCACACCAGCGCGCCGAGAATGTCCCAGCGGTCGGGGCGGTAGCCGTCGGCGACCACGCCCCAGGCGATGGAGCCGGCGACGAAGACACCGCCGTACGCGGCGAGGATCCTGCCGAACTCGCCGTCCGGCTGAAGCGTCGCGACCAGGCCGTACGCCCCGAGCGCGATGACCCCCGCCCCGATCCAGAGCCAGCCGCGGTGCTCCCTGAGGCCCTGCCAGACCAGCCAGGCGCCGCCGATCTCGAACAGGGCGGCGACGACGAACAGAAGGACCGAGCGGGCGACGAGCATGGGCAGAGCCTGCCATGGGGAGCCGCTGGGACGCGCCGGGCCTGATGGGCAATCAGTTATATAGACACACAAAAGGTATCTTCAGGATATGTGTGTGATGCGCAAGGTGCTGCTCGCGGTGTCCGCGGCTGTCGTACTGGTGATCGGCATGGGCGGGGCGAGCGCCGGCGCCCGGGTGATCGCGCCCGAGGCGGACGTGGCGCACCATGGCCATGTCTCGCTGACCGGCGGGCGGATGGGGATCGCGCTGGTGTCCCAGAGCTACGGTCCGGCCAGTCTGGACAACGCCACCGTGAAGCTCACGTTCTCGGTGCCGCTGGCGGGAGCCCAGGTGCTGCCGGAGCGGTGCCTGTGGGGATCCGACCGGGTCGTGCTGTGTGCGGCGGGGGCACTGCGGGCCGGGGGCACGGGGCGGACCGTCGCGCTCGACCTGCGGACGCTGGGCGTCCCGGACGAGGTGGTCGTGAAGGTCGGCACCCACTGGAACGGCGGTGCGACCGACCGGAATTCGGCGAACAACGAGCACGAGGTGCTGGTGCTGTCCACCGGAGACCCGTACGTCTTCTGAGGCCCGGCCCATGCTGGTGCGTCCGGTCCGGAGCGGTGAGCCACCGTCCGCGCCGGTGGGTCTGATCCGTGCCGGTGGGCTCTGGTCCACACTGGTCCCGTGATTGTCGAACGCGCGTACGCCCACCTCGCCTCCTACGACGAGGACGCCTGGCCCTGGTCGGTGCCCTGCGTCCGGCAGCTGCTCGACGAAGGGCTGCGCTTCACCGCACCGGTGACCTTTCTGGTGGGTGAGAACGGCTCGGGAAAGTCGACCCTGGTTGAGGCCCTGGCGGAGGGCTTCGGCCTGGACTCCTACGGCGGATCGCACGACTGGCGCTACTCCTCCGCGCGCGGCAAGTCGGTCCTCGGCGAAAGCGTGCGCTTCGACGCCGCCCCGCGCGGGCGTCGCATGGTCAGGAGCTGGTCGGCCCGTAAAGGCTTCTTCCTCCGGGCCGAGACGGCGCTGGACGCCCTGGACCGGGAAGGCTTCGCACCGGACTTCGTCAGCCATGGTGAGGGCTTCCTCGCCGCGTTCCGCGGGAAGTTCCTCCAGGCGGGGCTCTATGTGATGGACGAGCCGGAGGCGGCGCTCTCCTTCTCCTCCTGCCTCGAACTGATCGGGCACATCGACCGGTTGACCAAGGAGGGCGGCCAGATCATCTGTGCCACGCACTCCCCGCTGCTGACCGCCCTGCCCGGCGCGGACATCGTGGAGGTGGGGGAGCACGGCATGCGGCGGGTCGCCTGGCGGGAGCTCGGTGTGGTCGACCACTGGCGCCGCTACCTCGCCGACCCGCAGGCCTACCTGCGCCACATCGTCGAGCCCTGAGGACACCCCCAGGTCCCGGGCATTCCCTGGTGCCGGTCCGCGCCGGGAGGTCCGCCCGGTCGGGCGCACCTCGGCCGGCGCTGCGCTCATCTGCCGTCCTCCGCCCAGGCGATGTACCCGTCGGGGCGGATCAGGAGGGAGTCCCCGCGGCCCGACCCCCAGTGGGCCCGGACGACGCTCCCCGGGACAGTGGGTATGGCGCGTGGGTCCGCCGCCTCGGCGGAGGCGCCGGTGCCGGTGCTGGGGGTGACGAGCACGAACTCGCCCTTGCGCAGCAGCTCGTAGAGCCTCCCCTCGCCGAGCTCCAGGTCCGGGGCGCGGGTGCCGGTGAGGCGGTGGGCTCCGCGCGGCCTGTCGTACGCGATGCCGATACCGGAGATCATGCCCATCGCCTTGGCGGCGGCCGGACGGGTGGCGCTCACGAAGCGGGAGAGCAGGGAGCGGACCGCACGCCGCAGCGGAGTGTGGGCCATGGCGAGGCGGACGATCCCGCCGCTGGAACGCAGCACCATCGCACCGACGGGGTGCCGCTCCGAGTGGTAGCTGTCGAGCAGTGCTTCCGGGTCGGGAGCCTGGCCCTTGAGGACCGACGCCAGCTTCCACGAAAGGTTGGCCGCGTCCTGGAGGCCGGTGTTCATCCCCTGGCCGCCGGCGGGGGAGTGGACGTGTGCCGCGTCGCCCGCGAGGAAGACCCGGCCCACGCGGTAGGAGGGGACCTGGCGTTCGTCGCTGTGGAAACGGGAGATCCAGCGGGCGTCGTGCATGCCGTGGTCCGTGCCGAGGGCGAGGCGGGCGATCTCGCGCACCTCATCGAGGTCGACAGGCTCGCTGTCGGGCACCTGACGGGACCGGTTCCACCCCATGACGCGGTACCAGCCGTCCCCGAAGGGGGCGATGAAGGCGAAAGCGTCCCCCACGCCGTTCACCGTGAGCAGTCCCTCGGGCTCCTCGGTGAGCCGGACGTCCGCGAGGACGATGGAGCGGATGACGGAGTCGCCGGGGAACGGCAGGTTCAGTGCCGAGCGCACTGCGCTGCGCACACCGTCGGTGCCGACGAGATAACGGGCGCGCACGGTGGTCCGCGTCCCGTCGGCGCCTCGGACCTCGGCCGTCACCGTGTCGCCGGACTGCTCCAGGCCCAGCAGCTCCGTCCCGTACCGGAAGGTGACGCCCGTGGCCCGTGCACGGCGCTCCAGCAGCCGCTCCACCTCGTACTGCGGGGTGATGAGGAGGAACGGGAAGCGGGACCGCAGCAGCGACAGGTCGAGGGAGAGCCGGCGGAAGAGCCGGAGCCGGGTGATGGGTGTGCCCGTCGTGATGAGCTCGTCGGCGAGGTCCCGCGCGTCCAACTGCTCCAGCGTGCGGGCATGGACGCCGAAGGCCCGCGTCATATTGCTCGTCTCGTGGGGGCGGCGCTCGATCAAGGTCACCGAGATGCCCGCAGCGGCGAGGTCGCCCGCGAGCAGCATGCCGGTGGGACCGGCTCCCACGACGAGGACATCGGCGGTCATGCCCTCGGCGGTCATGGCATCGGTGGTGCTGCCCGCTTCCTGTGCGGCCTTGTCGTTCATGGCGCCTCCTCAATGCCAACGCTTGTTGGTCAACGCTTGTTGGCAACGCTAGACCCGGGGGTCTGGCATGTCAACACCTGTTGGCCTACAGTTGTTGGCATGACGACGGAAGCCCCCGGCCCCCCGCGCCGATCGGATGCCACAAGAGCCGCGATCCTCGAAGCCGCCCGCGAGCGCTTCGCGGAGGACGGATACGAGCGCGCCACCATCCGCGCCATCGCGCGCGACGCCGGGATCGACCCGTCGATGGTCATGCGGTACTACGGCAACAAGGAGGGGCTGTTCGCCGCGGCCTCCGAGTTCGACCTGCGGCTGCCGGGCCTGGGCGCCGTCCCCGACCGGCACATCGGCGCCGTCCTCGTCACCCACTTCCTCGACCGGTGGGAGCAGGACGACGTGCTGACCGCGCTGCTGCGGGCCGGCGTCACCAATACCGCGGCCTCGGAGCGCATCCGCGAGATCTTCAAGGGACAGATCGGACCCGTCGCGGCGGCCGTCTGCCCCGACCCGGCCGATGCTCCCCGCCGGGCCGCACTGGTCGCCTCGCAGATACTGGGCATGGCCCTCGCCCGCTACGTGCTGCGCTTTCCGCCCGCCGTGGACATGTCCCGGGAGGAGGTGATCGCCTGGCTGACGCCGACCATTCAGCGCTATCTGACGGCGGAGCGGCCGTAGTTGTGGGCCCGCGGGCGCGCGACAGCGGCCCGGGGCTCCCGCCGCGCATGACCGGGGCCGGGATCAGGGCCAGAGCCAGGACCAGGGCCGGCGCCACGGCGTGGGCCGGGTCCGGGCCGCGGACCAGACCCTGATGTGGGTGAACTACGCCGGTGCGCCGCCGAATTCGCGGACCGCGTCGTCGACGATCGCCTCCAGCCGTGCGTGGTGCGCGCCCCTCCAGTACACCCGCCGGCATTCCAGGCACTGGGCGAACACGTCGTACGTGCGCTCCGTGCCCTGCTCCAGCCGGTCCTGGACCGCGTCCTTGTCGGCCGCGGTCAGCCGCCCGTTGCACGCGGTGCACCGCGTCCACGGTGCGAGCACCGGCGCGAACCGCTCCAGGACGTCCCGCAGTTGGTCGGCCGGCTTGTCGCTGTAGACGTAGGCACCGGCCCAGATCTCGCGGCGCCGCAGCAGCCCGCGGTCCCGGGAGAGCAGTACCCGCTTCTCCTGGGCGGACAGGGTCGCGAGCGCCGGGTCGCCGATGTCCTCGTTCTCGTACGACGCGTCCACACCGAGCAGCCGCAGCCGCCGTGCCAGCGTGCCGAGGTGGACGTCGAGCAGGAAGCGCAGCGGGGCGCCGGGCACCTGTTGCGGCCGCTCGACACCGAGCACCTCGACGCTCTCGCCGGCGCTCGGAATGTGCGAGACGGCCACGTCGCGGCCGTCTACGAGCAGCCGGCCGGCCTCCGTGAGCGGTACGCCGAGCGACTCGACGACATGGCCGAGCGTGGAGGAGCCGTCGGTGGCCAGGAGTGTTGCGCCCTGGCGGCGCTCCGGCGGGACGAAGAGGCGCAGCTCAGGGGCGACGCACAGCTGGATTTCCGGTCCGTTCACGCGGCCAAGCATGTCATCGGGCGGCGGGTAAGGGGAGCGGTGAGCACCCGGACAGGGGCCTACGAGGCCGGCAGCGACTCCAGATCGAGCCGCCAGTCGTTCGACCGCAGCGGATTGCCCGGCGGGTACTCGAAGTCGTACTCCCCGAGCAACTCGAAACCGGCCTTCCGGCACACCCCGTTGGACGGCCCGTTCTCGATGGACGGGAAAGCGTGCAGATAGCGGTGCTTGCGCTCGGCGCGGGCCGCCCGGGCCACCGCGAGGGTGGCGGACGTGGCGATGCCGCGGCCCTGGAAACCGGGCAGGACGTTCCAGCCCGTCTCGTACACCTGCTGCCCCTGCCACTCGTGTTCCCAGAAGCCCACCGAGCCCGCCGCCTCCCCGGTCTCCTCGAGAACGACGCGGTACATCCTGCCCTTGCCGGTGCGGTCGGAACTCAGTTCCACATAGCGCTGATGGCGCTTGACCAGCTGTTCATCGGATTCAGGACCGCCGAGGTGGTCCATCATCTCCGGGACGTTCGCCGCGCGCAGCAGCTCGAAGTCGCCCGCCGACCATGGCTCGATACGTACCGCCGATGCTTTGATCTCCATGAAACGCACTGTAGGAGGCAGGTCCGACAACCGGGGGTCAGGACAATGAGCTTCACCGGTGTCTGGGCGATCGGCGCCGTTCCCGACGCCGAAGTCGCCGCGCTGCCCGGCCGGTTCAGCCATGCGGAAGGCGAGTGGACGACACCGCCGGGCTACGCCGAGGATCTGGCCTGGTGGATCGGCGGCGGTGACCGCGAGCCCTATTTCACGCCCCTGCCGACACCGGCAGCGCACCGTTTCGCCGCCTTCGCGCGGAGTGGTGGCCCGAGCTCACCGGCCGTCGCCGCCATGAAGGAGGCGAGCATGGACCTGTTGCGCGACGCGGAGGGTGATGCCGTCTTCGCCGCCGCCGCGCGCAAGGGCGATCCGGCCGTCGCCCTCTACTACGGTCTCGGGGCCGAGGCCGCGGCGCGGCTGCCCGGCTGGTTCGGCGACTTCCTGCTCACGGCGGCGGAAGTACGCGCGGTTCTGCCGCACGCCGAGTCCGTCCTCCCCGTGAACGGGCCGCGCCGGGCCGAGATCCTCGGCCGTATCGACGTGTGGATGTCCGCCATGAGCGACGAACCGGGCTTCGACGCCGGAACGCTGCTGGACGGTCCGTTGCGGGTGCTGCGGTACGCCGCGGAGCACGGGGCGGGGGCGGTCGGGGTGAGCGAGACGTACTGAGCTGTCCGGGGACACGTAGCGGTCCGAACAGGCCCTGCGCACAGGACCTGAAGGGCCTAGAGGCCCTAGAGGCCGGGCGGGCGTGCGTACGCCGTCGGCGGCACACCCACCGTCGCCGTGAAGTCCCGTACGAGATGGGCCTGATCGCTGTAGCCGAGCTCGGCCGCCAGCGCCGCCCAGTCCGGCACGGCCTCCGGGTCCTCGCCCGACTCGGCGCGCTCCAGCGCCTCATGGATGCGGTAGCGCAGGATCACCCACTTCGGCCCCACCCCGACGTACGCGGCGAACAGCCGTTGCAGCGACCGGGCCGACAGCCCTTCCGCCTCTGCCAGTTGAGCGACCCGGCGGATCGTACGGTCGTTGCGCACCCGGTCGACCAGTTCCATGGCGCGCAGTGCCTGGGGGTCCGGCTCCGGGGCGAGGCCGAGGAGGAACGCGTCGAGAGCGGCGACCCGGGCGTCCTCGTCGTCGGGGTCGCAGATTTCTGCCGGAGCAGTCGCGGGGTCGGTGCCCGGCAGGGAGTCCGCGATCGGCACCCGGCGCCCGGTCCAGTCCGACACGGGCCGCTCGGGCGCGAACGGCCGGTATCCGCCCGGCCGGAACTGCACCCCGCACACCCGGCCCTCGCCCTCCAGCTTCTGCGTGAACAGCTCCAGGCCGATGCCGGCGACCTCGCCCCACGGCGGCTCGCCGCCGTAGCGCTGGAACACGATGTTGACGCAGGGGTGCGGAACGACGTGCGAGGCGTACGGCTCCGGCAGATCCCAGTCGATGAGCCAGTAGTGCTCGACGTACGGACGCAGCGCCGGTGCGGGCTCGCGGCGGCGGAAGCGGACGCGGTTGAAGAGCTCGCGGGCTTCGACGATGCCGCGGGTGTCGCGGCGCGGACCTGCCATGACGGGGATCCTATGTCGCGTTTGTTCAATACGCAGGGCTGTTGCCGGGCCTACGGTCGGTCCATGACGAACACCATCAGTGATCTTCTCGAAGCGGCGGCGGAGTGTGCTGTTCCGGTGGTGCGCGGCATCACCGACGACCGGCTGGACGACCCGACGCCGTGTGCGGAGTACGACGTACGGGCGCTGGTCGACCACCTCACGCAGGTGGTGATCAACTTCCAGGCGCTGGCGGCGAAGAAGGACGCCGACTTCAGCGTGGAGGCGCGCTTCGTCGACGGCGGCGGGGACTGGCGCGAGCGGTTCGCCGAGGAAACGGCGACGCTGGTCGGCGCGTGGGCGGCGCGGGGCGCGGAGGAGGGCACCACGGGCACGTTCGGGCTGCCGGCCAGGACGGTGGGGCACATGGTGCTCGGCGATCTGACCGTGCACGCGTGGGATCTGGCGAGGGCGACGGGTCAGGAGTTCACGCCGTCCCCGGCGGTGGTGGTGGAGCTCGGTCCCGCGCTGGACCAGATGGCGCCGATGGCTCGCAAGGGGGGCGTGTTCGGGGAGCCGGTGGCGCTGGGGGAGGGGGCGTCCGCGTTCGCGAGGGTGCTGGCGGTGACGGGGCGGGATCCGGAGTGGGTGCGGGTGTAGGAGGGTTCGCCTCAAGCGCCGGCGGGGCTTGATGTGGTTGCCCCGGCTGGGTTCGCTCCGGTTCACCGGGGTGAGCTTGGCCGGGCTTGATCCGCGCGGGCCCCTGGGCGCAGGGTTCGCCTCAATCGCCGGCGGGGCTGAAAATGCTTGCTTGGGCCCTCGGCCCAAGCTTCGCCTCAATCGCCGGCGGGGCTGGAAATGCTCGCTCGGCCCCTCGGCCCCTCGGCCCCTCGGCCCGAGCTCCGCCTCCAGCAGACCCCCTGGACCAGGCTCCCCTACGGCCACACCAAGCAGTACGGCTGGTGGCCCGCCTCGTGCAGCCTGTGGCTGAAGTCCTGCCATTCGTGCAGCAGCTGGTACACGTTGAACGCGTCCCGCGGGCCCCCGCGGTCCGGGACCGTCGACCAGATGAAGGCCGCCGCGCCCACCGATTCCTCGCCGATGTCCCGCAAGGGGTCGACCACCGTCATCGGGAGTTTGACCACCGCGTAATCCGGGTGCAGCACCACGAGCTCCAGCGGCGGCACCTTGTTCAGAGGCATGCCCTGGATTCCGGTCAGCACCATCGCCGCTATCGTCTCGGGCTTGATCTTGGTGAACAGCCCGCCCATGCCGAGTTCGTCGCCGCCCAGCTCTTCCGGGCGCATCGAAATCGGCACCCGGGCGGCCGTGGCCCCGTCAGGTGCTCCGAAGTATTTGTAGGTCACCCCCACTCGGCCGCTCCTGCTTCCCGTGGGCTCGTGCGCCGCCGATTCGCCTCGCCGGTGCTTTCCCCGCCGGGCAGGCTCGGGACCCAGGTCGTCGGTCCCCTCGCCCAGTCCGCCACCGCGATGCATATCTCCACCCGACCACTCGCAGCCCCCGCCGCGCAACCCGATCATCGTGACAGTGACCTCCCCCACGAACGTGCTGTGAAACACCCGTCCGCGAGAACATCACAGCCTCTGACACCATGGATTCCGTGAGCTTTCCCTGTGTCGCCCCAGTTTCGCAGACGCGAGGGGGGTGACGCCGTTTCGTAATACGAGGAGATCGCGCTCCCTGCTCACCGGTGGCCGAGATCATCCTCCTTGGCTGCCCGAACACCCGAACCGCAGATCAGGACCAAAGTGGCGTATTCATACGAAGCCCCAGTTTCGCAGGCGCTTTTCGACCGCGCGTCCCTCGTGACGCCCGGCGGCGTCAATTCCCCCGTGCGTGCCTTCCGTGCTGTGGGCGGTACGCCCCGGTTCATGGTGTCCGGTGCCGGTCCGTACCTTACCGACGCGGACGGACGCGAGTACGTGGACCTCGTCTGCTCGTGGGGGCCGATGATCCTCGGGCACTCCCACCCGGCCGTCATCGAGGCGGTGCAGGCGGCGGTGGCCCGCGGTACCTCCTTCGGGACGCCCGGTGAGGGCGAAGTCGCCCTGGCCGAGGAGATCGTGGCCCGGGTCGCGCCCGTCGAGCAGGTACGGCTTGTTTCCAGCGGTACCGAGGCCACGATGTCGGCCATCCGCCTCGCCCGCGGATTCACCGGCCGTGCCAAGGTCGTGAAGTTCGCCGGCTGCTACCACGGTCACGTGGACGCGCTGCTGGCCGCCGCGGGCTCGGGCGTCGCGACGTTCGGGCTGCCCGACACGCCCGGGGTCACCGGCGCCCAGGCCGGCGAGACCGTCGTCCTGCCGTACAACGACCTGGAGGCCGTACACCAGGCCTTCGCCGCGCACCCCGGCGAGATCGCCTGTGTGATCACCGAGGCCTCGCCCGGCAACATGGGCGTCGTCCCGCCGCTGCCGGGCTTCAACCAGGGCCTGAAGGACATCTGCCGGGAGAACGGCGCGCTCTACATCTCCGACGAGGTGATGACCGGCTTCCGCACCAGCAGGTCCGGCTGGTTCGGCGTGGACGGTGTCGAGGCCGACCTGCTGACCTTCGGCAAGGTCATGGGCGGCGGGTTCCCGGCCGCGGCGTTCGGCGGCCGCGCCGACGTCATGGCCCACCTCGCCCCGGCCGGCCCCGTCTACCAGGCGGGCACGCTCTCCGGTAACCCGGTCGCGACCGCCGCGGGTCTCGCGCAGCTGCGGCTGCTGGACGACGCCGCGTACGCCAAGGTCGACGCCGTGTCCGCGGAGATCCGGTCCCTGGTGACCGACGCGCTGAGCAAGGAGGGCGTGGCGCACCGGCTGCAGAGGGCGAGCAACATGTTCTCCGTCTTCTTCACCGCGGACGAGGTGCGCGACTACGAGGACGCGAAGCGCCAGGAGGCCTTCCGCTTCACCGCCTTCTTCCACGCGATGCTGGCCGCGGGCGTCTATCTGCCGCCGTCCGCCTTCGAGTCCTGGTTCGTCTCGACCGCCCACGACGAGCGCGCTGTGGAGCGGATCGCCGCCGCACTGCCGTCCGCCGCCCGCGCCGCCGCGGAGGCCACGGCATGAGCGACAACAAGAACAACGGCAGCAGGGACAGCGACACCAAGGCTGTCGACGGCAAGGACATCACCGTCGTCCACCTCATGCGGCACGGCGAGGTCGACAACCCGGACGGCGTGCTCTACGGCCGTCGCGCCGGCTATCACCTGTCCGAGCTGGGCCGGCAGATGGCCGACCGGGTCGCCGAGCACCTCGCCGGCCGCGACATCACCCATGTCGTCGCCTCCCCGCTGGAGCGCGCCCAGGAGACCGCCTCGCCGCTGGCCAAGAGCCACGGCCTGACGCTCGAGACCGACGACCGGCTGATCGAGGCGGGCAACGTCTTCGAGGGCAAGACCTTCGGTGTCGGCGACGGCGCGCTGCGCAAGCCGGCCAACTGGCGCCATCTCACCAACCCGTTCCGTCCCTCCTGGGGCGAGCCGTACGTCGACCAGGTCGTCCGGATGATGAGCGCGCTGAACGCCGCTCGGGACGCCGCCCGTGGGCACGAGGCCGTGTGCGTCAGTCACCAGCTGCCGATCTGGACGGTGCGCAGCTTCGTCGAGCGGCGCCGGCTGTGGCACGACCCGCGTCGCCGGCAGTGCACGCTGGCGTCGCTGACCACCTTCACGTACCAGGGCGACAGGATCGTTTCGGTGGGTTATTCGGAGCCCGCGCGTGATCTTGTCCCCGCGCACCTGCTTGCCGGTGCGAAGCCTGTGAAGGGTAAAGCGAAGGCATTCGGCGCGTAGTTCTTCGCAAAAATGTGCTGTAGGCGCGGGAACCCCCGTCTTCTGTGGCCCATCTCAACCGGTGGCCGGTTTGTATGGGCTCTCTCCTCCGGGAGGGTGCGGATGGGATCGATATGCGCGACATCAGCCGAAGGGGCTTGCTCGGGGCAGGACTTGGAGCCGCGGCCGCGATGGGGATCGCGGGCTGCGGCTCCCTCGGGTCGGACAACAGCGGACAAACCGGGTCAAGTGGCAGCGGTAAAGGCGGGACGGGGAAGCCGACGCCCTCCGAGAGCCAGGCCCGGCTCATAGGTGACGGCTCCACCTCCGACACCGGTGCGCAGCCGCACCAGCCGGCGAAGCCGGTTCCCCTCGAACCGGGGCAGACGCCCCCGCAGTTCGTCGTCTTCTCCTGGGACGGTGCCGGCGAGGTCGGGAACGGCCTCTTCCCCCGCTTCCTCGAACTGGCCAAGAACCACGACGCGGCCATGACGTTCTTCCTCTCCGGGGTCTATCTGCTGCCCGAGTCGAAGAAGTCCCTCTACCGCCCGCCGAACAACGCCACCGGCGCCTCCGACATCGGCTACCTCACCGACGACCACATCAAGGAGACGCTGAAGTACGTGCGCCAGGCCTGGCTGGAGGGCCATGAGATAGGCACGCACTTCAACGGGCACTTCTGCGCGGGCTCCGGATCGGTCGGCAACTGGTCGCCCGCCGACTGGGAGAACGAGACGGAGCAGGCTGTGTCGTTCGTCACCCAATGGCGCACCAACAGCGGCTGGAAGGATCTCGACCCGCTGCCCTTCGACTACCGCAAGGAACTCGTCGGCGCCCGCACCCCCTGTCTGCTCGGACAGGACCGGCTGCTGCCGACGGCGAAGAAGCTCGGCTGGCGCTACGACGCCAGCTCGCCCGGCGGCCGCCAGAAGTGGCCGGAGAAGCGCAAGGGCCTGTGGGACCTGCCGCTCCAGCAGATACCTTTCCCCGGCCGCTCCTTCGAAGTCCTCTCGATGGACTACAACATCCTCGCCAACCAGTCGCAGAATT
Source organism: Streptomyces sp. CA-251247 (assembly GCF_050952975.1). Lineage (NCBI taxonomy): Bacteria > Bacillati > Actinomycetota > Actinomycetes > Kitasatosporales > Streptomycetaceae > Streptomyces > Streptomyces sp. CA-251247. Next base: position 4,730,843 of record NZ_CP191861.1, read on the forward strand.
CGACCAAGGGCATGCCCGAGAACTACCCGCGCTGGAAGAAGCAGGCCACCAAGGCGTACCTCGAAGGATTCAAGCGCGCCTACGAGACCAATCGCGCGCCCTTCTTCATAGGCAACCACTTCGAGCAGTGGAACGGCGGCATCTACATGGACGCCGTCGAGGAGGCGATCAAGGGCATGGCCGGAAAGAAGGACGTACGGCTGGTGTCCTTCCGGCAGTTCTGCGACTGGATCGACGTCCAGGACCCGCAGGTGCTCGCCAAGCTCTGCTCGCTGGAGGTCGGCCAGGCCCCGGCGGGCGGCTGGAACACCTTCTTCAAGGCCGCCTGACACACGGCCCCACGGACGCGCAGGGGGGCGCGGAAGATCGCCGGAAGCGCCATGCGAAACTTTTCACATGAGTATTCGCCGTGCCCCCCGCGCCGTCCTGCTGGCCTCCTGTGCCGCGGCCGGCGCGCTCGTCCTGTCCGGCTGCACCGGCGAGGACTCCGGGAAGTCGGGCGGTGGCGGCGACACCAACTTCGTCACCGACACGGGCGGCATCTCCACCGTGGCGAAGGGGAAGCGCACGGCGCCCCACAAGCTCGCCGGTGAGACCCTCGACGGCGCGCAGCTCGACGTCGCCGACCTCAAGGGCAAGGTCGTCGTGATGAATGTCTGGGGCTCGTGGTGCCCGCCGTGCCGTGCCGAGGCGCGGCACTTCGCGAAGGTGGCCAAGGAGACCAAGCCGAAGGGCGTGGAGTTCGTCGGGATCAACACCCGCGACGCCAACAAGGGTCCGGCCATCTCCTTCGAGAAGGACTACGGCATCGAGTACCCGAGCCTTTACGATCCCGCGGGCAAGCTGATCGTCACGGGCTTCCCGAAGGGCAGTCTCAATCCGCAGGCCATTCCCTCCACGATCGTTCTCGACCGTGACGGAAAGATCGCGGCGCGTTCGCTGAAGGCACTCGACGAGAGCGAACTCCGCAAGCTCGTCGAACCGCTGATCGCGGAGAAGTGATGAACGAGACGGTCTTCAGCGGGGCCCTGCTGCTCGCCCTGCCCATCGCCGTACTCGGAGGGCTCGTCTCCTTCTTCTCGCCGTGCGTCCTGCCGCTGGTCCCCGGCTATCTCTCGTACGTCACCGGGGTCACCGGAACCGACCTCGCCGAGGCCAGGCGGGGCCGGATGACCGCCGGCGCGGCGCTCTTCGTCCTCGGCTTCTCCGCCGTCTTCATCTCCGGCGGCGCGCTCTTCGGCTACTTCGGCTGGACGCTCCAGGAGCACCGGGAGACGCTGACCACCGTCCTCGGTGTGCTGATGATCGTCATGGGCATCTTCTTCGTGGGCCTCATGCCGTGGTTCACCCAGCGTGAATTCCGCTTCCACAAGCGGCCGGTGACCGGGCTGGTCGGCGCGCCGGTGCTGGGCGCCCTGTTCGGCATCGGCTGGACCCCGTGCATCGGCCCCACCCTGACCTCGGTCAACGCGCTCGCCGCCGAACAGGCCAGCGCGGGCCGCGGGGCGATCCTGACCGCCGCGTACTGCGTGGGGCTCGGCCTGCCGTTCATCCTCGCCGCGGTCGCCTTCCGCAAGGCGCTCGGCGCGTTCGGCTGGGTCAAGCGGCACTATGCGTGGGTGATGCGGATCGGCGGCGGCATGATGGTCGCGACCGGTCTGCTGCTGCTCACAGGTGCGTGGGACAGCATGGTCCAGGAGATGCAGGGCTGGTCCGAAGGCTTCCAGGTGGGGATCTGATCCATGAGCAAGACCGAGACCGAAGAGCAGCGGGACAGCGGGGAGTACGCCGCCGCCGGCGCGCAGCTCTCCACCGCCCCCGCCGAGGAGGCCCCCGTCTCCGGGCCTTCGTTCGGGGTCGTCGCCTGGGCCCGCTGGTTCTGGCGGCAGCTGACCTCGATGCGGGTCGCGCTGATCCTGCTGTTCCTGCTCTCGCTGGGCGCGATTCCCGGTTCGCTGGTGCCGCAGAACAGCGTGGACGAGCTGAAGGTGCAGTCGTGGAAGGCCACCCACGAGTTCTGGACGCCGCTCTTCGAGCGGCTCCAGCTCTTCGACGTCTACAGCTCGGTGTGGTTCTCGGCGATCTACATCCTGCTGTTCGTCTCCCTCATCGGCTGCATCGTCCCGCGCTCCTGGCAGTTCGTCGGCCAGCTCCGCAGCCGCCCGCCGGGCGCGCCGGGCCGGCTGGACCGGATGCCCGCGTACACGACGTGGCGTACGGAGGCGGAGCCCGAGCGTGTACGTGAGGCCGCGCTCACGATCCTGCGGCGCCGCCGGTTCCGCGCCCACACCGTCGGCAACGCCGTCGCCGCCGAGAAGGGCTATCTGCGCGAGACCGGCAACCTCCTCTTCCACATCGCGCTGATCGTGATGCTGGTGGCGTTCGCGGCGGGCCAGCTCTTCAAGTCCGAGGGCGGCAAGCTGATCGTCGAGGGCGACGGCTTCTCCAACACGCTCACCCAGTACGACGACTTCAAGTCCGGCTCGCTGTTCAGCACGGACGAGCTGTCGCCGTTCAGCTTCACGCTCGACCGGTTCACGGGGACGTACGCCAAGAGCGGGCCGCAGCGCGGTACGCCGCGCACCTACGAGGCCGGCGTGAGCTTCACGCGCGCCGACGGCACCGAGGGCACGAAGACCATCGAGGTCAACAAGCCCCTCGTGTTCGACGACACCAAGGTCTATCTCAACGGCCACGGGTACGCGCCCGTCGTCACCGTCCGGGACGGCAAGGGCGACGTCGTCTTCAACGGCGCCGTGCCGCTGCTGCCCATCGACAACAACGTCACCTCGACCGGCGCGATCAAGGTGATGGACGGCTACCGGGACAAAACCGGCAGGAAGGACCAGCTCGGCTTCCCGGCGATGTTCGTGCCCACCTATGCGGGCAAGGGCAAGGGGCAGATGTTCTCGCAGTTCCCGGGGCTGGAGTTCCCGGTGCTGAACGTCGGCGCCTACCACGGCAGCCTGGGCGTCGACTCGGGTCTGCCGCAGAACGTGTACCAGCTCGACACCCGCAAGATGAAGCCGTTCAAGGACGCCGACGGCAACATCCTGAAGAAGAACCTGCTGCCCGGTGAGACGCTGACCCTCCCCGACGGCGCGGGCTCCATCACGTTCGAGAAGGACGTGAAGGAGTGGGCGACCTTCCAGATCACGCACCAGCCGGCCACCGGCTGGGCGCTGACCGGGGCGATCGTCGCCATCGCGGGTCTGATCGGCTCCCTGTTCATCCAGCGCCGCCGTGTCTGGGTGCGGGCCGTCACCGGCGATGACGGTGTCACCGTCGTCGAGATGGCGGGCCTCGGCCGCAGCGAGTCGGCGAAGCTGCCCGAAGAACTGGCCGACCTGGCCGCGACCCTCAACACAGAGGCGCCCACCGCGCCCGAACCAGTGGAAGTTTCTTCCGAAGGGGCTGAGAAGTGACTCTCGCCGCCGCAACCAACGAGAACCTGGCGAACATCAGCAATGTGCTGATCTATTCGGCGATGGCCGTCTACACGCTGGCCTTCTTCGCCCACATCGCCGAGTGGGTCTTCGGCAGCCGCAGCAAGGTCGGCCGCACGGCCGCCGCGCTGACCGGTGCCGCGGCCGCCGCGGCCCCGGCGGTCATGGTCCGCTCGAAGCAGGGCGGCTCGACCACCGTGCTCGACCGACCGAAGATCGTCACGCGCTCGGCGGCGGGCACCCGCGACGTCCCGGACGGGCCCGGCGCGGCCGGCGGCACGGAGAAGGGTGATCTGTACGGCCGGATCGCCGTCTCGCTGACCGTTCTCGCCTTCCTGATCGAGGCCGGCGGCGTCGTCGCGCGGGCCATGTCGGTGCAGCGCGCCCCCTGGGGCAACATGTACGAGTTCTCCATCACCTTCTCCACGGTGGCGGTCGGCGCGTACCTCGCGTTCCTGCTCGCGAAGAAGAACATCCGCTGGGTCGGTCTGCCGCTGGTCACCACGGTTCTGCTGGACCTGGGCATCGCGACCACCGTGCTCTACACGGACAGCGACCAGCTCGTGCCGGCGCTGCACTCGTACTGGCTGTGGATCCACGTCTCCACCGCGATCATCTGTGGCGCGGTGTTCTACCTGGGGGCGGTCGGCACGGCGCTGTACCTGTTCCGCGACAGTTACGAGAACAAGCTCGCCAAGGGCGGCAGGCCCGGCGCCTTCGCCACCTCGGTCCTGGACCGGCTGCCGTCCGCGGCCTCGCTGGACAAGTTCTCGTACCGCGTCAACGCGGCGGTCTTCCCGCTGTGGACGTTCACGATCATCGCGGGCGCGATCTGGGCGGGCGACGCGTGGGGCCGCTACTGGGGCTGGGACCCCAAGGAGGTCTGGTCCTTCATCACCTGGGTCGCGTACGCCTGTTACCTGCACGCCCGGGCGACGGCGGGCTGGAAGGGCCGCAAGGCCGCCTACCTGGCGCTGATCGCCTTCGGCTGCTGGCTGTTCAACTACTACGGCGTGAACATCTTCGTGACGGGCAAGCACTCGTACGCGGGCGTGTAGGAACCGGGCCCGGCCACCGGCCGATCGTGCCCGGTGGCGCCGGGTCAGTCCGTCGAGATCGCGTCCAGCTGGGCGCGCAGGTGGACGTGCGAGTCCACGCCCCGCACATCGGTGCCGGGATCACACTCGTAGAAGTAGACGAGTGACATCAGCTCCTCCGCCGGCGCGTCCGCCGGCGGAGGCAGCACCCGGTGGCGGCCCGAGCGCCAGCGGCCGTCCGTCCAGCGGGCCATCAGATCACCGATGTTGATCGTGAAGGCGTCCGGGGCGAAGGGCGCGTCCTCCCAGCCGGCCTCGTCGGTGAAGACCTGGAGACCGCCCCTGCCCTTCTGCCGGTCCAGCACGGTGACCGTGCCGAAGTCGGTGTGCGGGCCGATGCGGAACTGGCCCGGCTGCGGCTCACCGATGCGGTCCCGGCTCGGGTACCAGTTGATGTTGAAGCCCCAGGTCGGGTGTCCCGTGTGGCGGGTGAAGAAGGACTCCGGCTCGCCGAGCGCGACCCCGAGGAGCTCCAGAAGGCTGTCCGACAGCTCCCGCATCTGCCCGAGGTACGTCTCGACCAGGACCTTGAGCCGGGGCACCTCACCGGGCCAGGTGTTGGGCAGGAACCACTCGGCGTCCACGGCCGCGTCGCCGGTCGGCTCGTCGGCCGCGAAGGACAGCGACTCCTTGAGGTCCGGCGGTGTCTCGGTGCCCTCGGCGTAGCCGTTGGCCTCCGCGCCCGGGCCGAGCCAGCCGCGGCCGCCGACCCGTACCGCGTACGGCTCCTTCACGGTCTGCGGCAGCCGGAAGAACTCCCGCGCCACGTCCCGGATCTCCGCGCGCACCTCCGGGTCGACACCATGACCCGTGACGAGGAGGAAGCCGGCGCGGCGCAGCGCCTCGTCGGCGACCGCCGCGATGCCCGCGCGGTCCTCCGTATCTCCGTAGTGCCAGTGGCGCAGATCGATGGTGGGAATACCGCGTCCGGTCACCGAAGTCCTCTCAGCGGTCGTCGTCCTCGCGCTCGCGGCGCCGCAGCTCCTCCGCGTCGGCGTCCTTCGCCGCCTGGGCCTCGTCCGCGTCCTTCGCCGCCCGTGCGTCCTTCTCGGCCTTCTCGTCCTTCAGGGACTTGAGGAAGTCGGGGTTGTCGTCCGGGGCGACCCACTGGGTGCGGCGGCGCTCGAACGGCGAGCCGCCGCCTCCCGCCCTCTTGCGGGGGCGGCCCGCGACCAGCCAGGCGACGGGGCCGAGCAGCACCTCTCCGAAGAGGAGCACGATGATCACCCAGACGACCTTCGGGAGGTGCCGGACCTCCTTCTCGGGAGTGTTCAGGCAGTCGATGAAGGCGTAGATCCACAGGGCCAGGACCAGGAGGAAGGGCAGATACCTGAGCATGGTCGTACGGTCCCCCAGGAAGAGGCGGAAGGGCGCGGAACGGGCCCCGGTGACGCCGCCAGGGTAGCCCGTACCGGATACTGGAGCGCATGGCTTACGACGATCTTCGCTCCCTGCTCAGGGCGCTGGAGCGCGAGGGTGACCTCAAGCGCATCAAGGCCGAGGTCGACCCGTATCTCGAGGTCGGCGAGATCGTCGACCGGGTGAACAAGGCCGGCGGCCCCGCCCTGCTCTTCGAGAACGTGCGCGGCTCGGCGATGCCCCTGGCGATGAACGTGTTCGGCACGGACCGCAGGCTGCTCAAGTCGCTCGGACTGAAGTCCTATTCCGAGATCAGCGACAAGATCGGCGGTCTGCTGAAGCCCGAGCTGCCGCACGGCTTCGTCGGGGTGCGCGAGGCGTTCGGCAAGCTCGGCACGATGGTGCACGTCCCGCCGAAGAAGGTGAAGGACGCCCCGGTGCAGGAGGTCGTCCTGCACGGCGACGACGTCGACCTGGACCGGCTGCCCGCGCTGTTCACCTGGCCCGAGGACGGCGGCTCCTTCTTCAACCTGGGCCTCACGCACACCAAGGACCCGGAGTCGGGGGTGCGCAACCTCGGTCTCTACCGGCTCCAGCGTCACGACCGCAACACCATCGGCATGCACTGGCAGATCCACAAGGACAGCCGCAACCACTACCAGGTGGCGGCCAGGCGGGGGGAGCGGCTGCCGGTCGCGATCGCCTTCGGCTGCCCGCCCGCGGTCACCTACGCCTCCACGGCGCCGCTCCCGGGTGACATCGACGAGTACCTGTTCGCGGGCTTCGTCTCGGGCAAGCGGATCGAGATGGTCGACTGCAAGACCGTTCCGCTCCAGGTGCCGGCGCAGGCCGAGGTCGTGCTGGAGGGCTGGCTGGAGCCCGGGAAGACGCTTCCCGAGGGGCCGTTCGGCGACCACACGGGCTTCTACACGCCGCAGGAGCCGTTCCCGGCGCTCACCATCGACTGTGTGACCATGCGCAAGCGGCCACTGCTCCAGTCCATCGTGGTGGGCCGCCCGCCGACCGAGGACGGTCCGCTGGGCCGGGCGACGGAGCGGTTCTTCCTGCCGCTGCTCAAGATCATCGTGCCGGACATCGTGGACTACCACCTCCCCGAGTCGGGCGGATTCCACAACTGCGCGATCGTCTCGATCGACAAGAAGTACCCGAAGCACGCGCAGAAGGTCATGCACGCGATCTGGGGCGCGCACATGATGTCGCTGACAAAGCTGATCGTGGTCGTCGACGCGGACTGCGACGTGCACGATCTGCACGAGGTCTCCTGGCGCGCCCTCGGCAACACCGACTACGCCCGGGACCTGACCGTCGTCGAGGGACCGGTGGACCATCTCGACCACGCCTCCTACCAGCAGTTCTGGGGCGGCAAGGCGGGAATCGACGCGACGAGGAAGCTTCCCGAGGAGGGATACACCCGGGACGGCGGCTGGCCGGAGATGGTCGAGTCCGACCCGGAGACGGCGGCGAAGGTCGACCGTCGCTGGAAGGAGTACGGCCTGTGAGCCCGATCGCCGTGGGCGGCCCCGCCCTGTTCCTCGGGGCCGACACACCGTGCGTCGCCCTGCTGCGCCCGGAGATCGACCCCGCCCGGCCGGAGGTGCGGGAGGCGGCCGAGCGCGCGGGCGTCACCCCCGAGGAGTTCGCCGGACCGTCGGGCCTGTGGCAGCTGATCGCCGACCGTACGGACGGCGAGGGGCGGGAGGTCGCGCTGCCCGAGCTCGGCGACGCGGCGGCGGCCGCGTTCGCGGAGCGGCTGCTGGCCGCCCTGGACGACCCGGACGCGGAGTTCACCGAGACGCTGACGGTGGCGGGCCACGAACTGCTGCGCCTGGACGCCCGCCCGGCCGGTGAGGGCTTCGCCTTCCTGGCCCGGCTCACCCCGCCGGAGTCGGCGGCGACGCCTCCGCTCGACGTGGAGATCGGCCCCACGTCCACGGCGGACCTGCGGGCCGAGCTCGAACTGTTCCGGAGGAACCTCGGATGATGACGACCGCCGACGGCGTGGCCCGGCCCGGCCCGGCGCCGCAGCCCGGACGCACCAAGGCGTTCCTGCGCCTGGTGATGATCGAGCACTCGGTCTTCGCGCTGCCGTTCGCGTACATCGCCGCGCTGACCGCGATGTTCGAGCTGGACAGGAACATCCACTGGGGCCGGCTGCTGCTCGTCACCGTCGCGATGGTGGGGCTGCGGACCTTCGCGATGGCCTGCAACCGCATCATCGACCGCGAGATCGACGCCCGGAACCCGCGCACGGCCTCCCGTGAACTGGTCACCGGAGCGGTGAGTGTGCGCTCCGCGTGGACCGGGGCGCTCGTCGCCGTCGTGGTCTTCCTGGGCGCCGCCGCCGCGCTGAACCCGCTGTGCCTGGCGCTCGCGCCCATCGCGGTGATCCCGATGGTGGTCTATCCGTACGGCAAGCGGTTCACCAACTTCCCGCACGCCATCCTCGGTCTCGCCCAGGCCATGGGCCCGGTCGGCGCCTGGATCGCGGTCACCGGGTCGTGGTCGTGGGACGCGGTGATCCTGGGACTCGCGGTCGGCATCTGGATCGGCGGCTTCGACCTGATCTTCGCCTGCCAGGACGTCCAGGCGGACCGCGCCCACGGCGTGAAGTCGGTCCCGGCCCGCTTCGGCATCCCGGCGGCGCTGTACGGCGCACGCGGCTGCCACGTCGTGACGATGGCGCTCTTCGTCTGGTACGCGCTGGCGACGGACGCGGGCGTGTTCCTGTGGCTGGGCCTCACGCTCGTGGCGGCGGCGTTCCTCTACGAGCACTCGATCGTGCGCCCGCACGACCTGTCCCGGCTGAACAGGGCGTTCTTCACCGTCAACGGGTTCATCGGCATTGCCCTGTTCGTGTGTGCGCTGCTCGATCTTCTGGTTCGCGGCCTCACGGTGTAGACAGCTGGCCCCGCGGTTCGCGGCGGCGGAACACGAACGCCGCCGCGATGCCCGCGACCAGGCCGAAGAGGTGTCCCTGCCAGCTCACTTCGGTGTTGCTGGGGGATATGCCGAGCAGGATCGAGCTGCCCCAGATCGCGCCGATCAGCAGACCCACGCCCACTTCCAGCAGTTTGCGGTCCACGAAGCCCCGGACCACCAGATAGCCGAACAGACCGAAGATCAGCCCCGACGCACCCGCGGTGTTGGTGTTCGACCGCGAGACGAGCCACACGCCCAGGCCGTCCACCACCACGATCAGCAGCGACACGGCGAGGAAGTGGCGGATGCCGCTCAGCGCGGCGATGAAGCCGAAAACCAGCAGCGGGACGGTGTTGGCGGCGACGTGGGCGAAGCCGAAGTGGATGAAGGCGGAGGGGACGACGTCCCCCAGCTCGGACGGCTCGCGGGAGACGATTCCGTACGAGTCGAGGGCATGGCCGCTCGCGGTGTCGATCGCCTCGAGCACCCACAGCAGTGCCACCCAGCCCGCCATCAGCAGGGCAGCTGCCCTGATGCGGGCGCTCCGGCGCCGCTCGGGTACCTGTGGGTATGTCATCGCGGCCCCCTGCGCCGTCCGTGCCTCCACCGGGGAAACGTCAGGCGCACCGCGTTCGGTTCCGGGTCCGCGCCGCCGGATAGGCTCACTGTGTGGAGCAAGGAGAAGTGAACGGCCGCCGGCCCTGGATCGTCGGAGTGTCCGGTGCGTCCGGGACGCCGTACGCCGCTGCCGTACTGCGGGGCCTGCTCGCCGCGGGCGAGAGTGTGGACCTGGTGGTCAGCCGGGCGTCGCGGCTGACGCTGCTCGACGAGACCGGGATCGCCTTCCGCGACGCGCACTGGCGCGACGATCTGCGGGAGTGGCTGGCGCGCGGTGCCGACGGCAAGCCGGGCACCTTCACGGTGGACGTGGACGACGTCCGGCACTGGGCCGCCGGTGATCTGGCCGCCGGGCCGTCCTCGGGGTCGTACCCCGTGAAGGGGATGCTGATCGTGCCGGCCTCGACGGCGTCGGTGGCCGGGGTGGCGCTCGGACTGTCGAAGGACCTGCTCCAGCGTGCGGCGAGCGTGACGCTCAAGGAGCGCCGGCCCCTGGTGGTCGCGGTCCGCGAGACCCCGCTCAACGGGCAGACGCTCCGGCATCTGGTGACGCTGGACGAGGCGGGCGCCGTGGTGCTGCCCGCCTCTCCTGCGTTCTACGCGGGGGCGACGCACATCCAGGACCTGGTGGACTTCGTCGCCGGGCGGGTGCTGGACGCGGCCGGGGTGCCGCACCGGCTCTACCGCCGCTGGGAAGGAGAGCTCGGTGGCTCTCGTACGGATTAGGGGGTGTCCGAAGACTCCCCCTCAGGCCTTCTTCCCGGCCTTGCGCGCCTTGTCGGTGCGGCGGGCGGCCGCGGGGTGGTGGGCACGCGAGCGGTTGGCCAGCTCCTGAAGCTGTCGCATGTGGGCGTGGGCCATCTCGATCGTGTACACGGTGAGACACACTCCTGAAGGATCGTCGCTGATTTTTTGAAAGATTCGCAGGGTCATTCCCCCTGCATGCCTTAGATTCTATACGTAAACTCGCTGGATCGCTGAACAATGGAAGGCTCCAGGCATATGGACGCGGTGGACAGGCAGCTCATCCAGGCGCTGCGGGAGAACGGCAGAGCCTCGTACGCCGAGCTCGGACGGCTTGTGGGCCTCTCCGGGCCGAGCGTCACGGACCGCATCAACCGCCTCGAAGCGGCGGGTGTCATCACCGGTTACCGCGCCACCGTCGACTCGGCCTCGCTCGGTCTCGGTGTCACCGCACTCATCGGCATCTCGCTCTCCGACGCCGCCGACCACGAGGACGTGGCGCGCCGGCTGAAGGACCTCGCCGAGATCGAGGACTGCTGGTTCATCGCGGGCGACGACTCGTACATGCTCAAGGTGCGGGCGAGCGACGTGGACGGGCTGGAGAAGACGATCCGCAGGCTGTCCGGCACCCGGGGCGTCTCGCGCACCCGTACCACCATCGTGCTGTCCACGAAGTGGGAGAACCGGGTCGGCGACTTGCCCGAGGAGAGCTGGACGTAGTCTTGCTGGGTTGGTGGAGCCCGATTGGCATACGTATGGGAGGCCGTCGCACATGGACGTGGGACTCAAGCGCGAGCTCGAGGAGAAAGTCCGGGCCGGAGAGCGGCTGACCCGTGAGGACGGTATCGCCCTCTACGAGTCGGACGATCTCGCCTGGCTCGGCGGCCTCGCCCACGAGGTGCGCATGCGCAAGAACGGCGACGTCGTCCACTTCAACGTCAACCGTCACCTCAACATGACGAACGTGTGCACCGCGTCGTGCGCCTACTGCTCGTTCCAGCGCAAGCCGGGCGAGAAGGACGCGTACACCATGCGCATCGAGGAGGCCGTCCGTCTCGCCAAGGCGATGGAGGGCGAGAACCTCACCGAGCTGCACATCGTCAACGGCCTCCACCCCAACCTGCCGTGGCGCTACTACCCGCGGTCCCTCAGCGAGCTCAAGAAGGCGCTGCCCAACGTCTCGCTGAAGGCCTTCACCGCCACCGAGATCCACCACTTCGAGACGATCTCCGGGATGTCGGCGTCCGACATCCTCGACGAGCTGATCGAGGCGGGCCTCGAGTCGCTCACCGGCGGCGGCGCCGAGATCTTCGACTGGGAAGTGCGTCAGCACATCGTCGACCACCGCACCCACTGGGAGGACTGGTCGCGCATCCACCGCCTCGCGCACTCGAAGGGTCTGAAGACCCCGAGCACGATGCTGTACGGGCACATCGAGGAGCCCCGTCACCGCGTCGACCACGTGCTGCGGCTGCGTGAACTCCAGGACGAGACCGGCGGTTTCCAGGTCTTCATCCCGCTGCGCTACCAGCACGACTTCGTCGACATGCAGGACGGCAAGGTCCGCAACCGCCTCCAGGCGCGCACCACCATGGCGACCGGCGCCGAGGCGCTCAAGACCTTCGCGGTCTCCCGGCTGCTGTTCGACAACGTCCCGCACGTCAAGGTGTTCTGGGTGATGCACGGTGTGCAGACCGCCCAGCTCGCGCTCCAGCACGGCGCCGACGACATGGACGGCTCGGTCGTCGAGTACAAGATCACGCACGACGCGGACAACTACGGCACGCCGAACAAGCTGACCCGCGACGATCTGCTCGACCTGATCCGCGACGCCGGCTTCCGGCCCGTCGAGCGCAACACCCGCTACGAGATCATCCGCGAGTATCCGGGCCCGGACGCCGACCGTCGTGAGTCGCCGCAGCCCATGCGCCTCTGATGGCCCTGGCGTTCACCCTGGATCCCGCCGTCGACCGCACGCTGCACGACGGCCTCGTCACGCTCTGGACCGATGTGTCCAACGCGGGCGGCGCCGTCGGCTTCGTGCCCCCGGTCGCGGCCGATGCCGTGCGGCCCGAACTGGTCAAGCACCTCGCGTCGATGACCGAGGGCCGCACCCGGCTGCTCGTGGGCCACGACGCGAACGGTGAGGTCGCCGCCGCCGCCTTCCTCACCCTCAACACGCACCGGCTCATGCGGCACTGGATCTGGCTCTACACGGTCATGGTCCACCCCACGCACCAGGGCAAGGGATACGGCCGCGACCTCATGGCCTCCGCCGCCGAGGCCGCCCGCGGTCTGGACGGCATCGAGGCGATACGGCTCACCTGCCGCGGCGGCACCGGCGCCGACCGGTTCTACGAGGCCTGCGGCTACAAGGAAGTCGGCCGGGTGCCCGGCGCGATCCGGGTCGCCGAGGGTGACGACCGCGACGACGTCGTGATGCTGCTACCGCTGTACTGAGCCGCCGGGGGTCGTGCTTCACTGGTTTGGCACGATCTGTCGTACGAAGAGAGAAGGCCCACCGTGTCCGCCAAGTCGAGCGCCGCGATCCGGTACACCACTCTGCGCCTCGCCATCTTCATCGGCTGCTTCCTCGCCGTGGGCGGTCTTGTGCAGATCGGCGCGCTCCCCAAGGGACTCGGCGACTCCAACTTCGTCTGGGTCGTCCTGCTCGCCCTGCTCATCTCCGCGCCGCTCAGCTTCGTGCTGCTGCGCAAGCAGCGCGACGCGATGTCCGAGCAGATCGTCACCAAGGTCGACCACACGAAGGCGCGCCTGGAGGCCAACCGGTCGCAGGAGGACGGTGCGGTGCAGTAGCCCGCACGCCTCTTCGGCCCGCGTCACGCCCCGCGCGTCGCCTGCCCCGAACACCCCGCACGCCGTCCGCGTCACACTCCCCGGACGTTGTCTGCGTCACACACCCCGGACGGAAGCAGCCGCTTCCGCCGGGGTTTTCCGTTGCCCCGACGGCCACTTGGGATGCCCCGTCCTCAAAGGGGACCTTTGAGTAGCTCAAAGTTCAAGTGTTAACGTGTTCGACGTGACGACAGCAGTGCGCCTCCACGATGCCGCGAGCCCCCCGCTCGTGGCGCGCCTGCATGTCGACCTCTGCCGCTGTATGTCCGCGGTCTGTTGCCGCTCGGTCTGACCCCGGCATCTCAGCGGCGCCGCGCCATCGCGCACCGGGCGCCGCTCTCCTTGCTCCGTATGACCCGCATCCCCTGTGTCCCCGCATCCGCCGTATCCACCCGATACGCCGCAACTGGAGTGTGTCCGTGTCCGCGAACGCCGCGTCCACCACGACGGAAGAGCCCTCGGGCTCCGGTTTCCGCATACCCAAGGTCCCGTTCTGGGCCCAGATCGTCGCCGGTCTCGTCCTCGGTGTCCTGCTCGGATGGCTCGCCCGCAGCCAGGACATCAACTGGCTCTACAAGACGCTGGAGCAGGTCGGCGACATCTTCGTCCAGCTGCTGAAGCTCGCCGTCGCGCCGTTGGTCTTCTTCGCCATCCTGGTGTCGATCACCAACCTGCGGAAGGTCAACAACGCCGCACGGCTGGCGACCCGCACCCTGCTCTGGTTCATGATCACCTCGCTGATCGCCGTCGCGATCGGCCTGGCCATCGGCCTGATCACCAACCCCGGTGCCGGTACCGGCCTGACCCCGAAGGACGGCGAGAAGCCCGAGCACGCGGGCAGCTGGATCGACTTCCTCACCGGCATCGTCCCCACCGACGTCATCACGCCCTTCACCGAGCTGAACGTCCTGCAGATCGTCTTCATGGCCGCCGTCGCCGGCGTCGCCGCACTCAAGCTCGGTGAGAAGGCCCAGCCGATCCTCACCCTCAGCGAGTCCGTGCTGGAGCTGCTGCAGAAGGCCCTGTGGTGGGTCATCCGGCTGGCGCCCATCGGCACCGTGGGCCTCATCGGCTTCGCCATCGCCGACTACGGCTGGGACCTGATCGGCAAGTACGCGACCTTCACCGCCGATGTCTACATCGGCTGCGCGCTGGTCCTCTTCGGTGTCTACCCGCTGCTGCTCGCGACGGTCGCCAAGGTCAACCCGATCCAGTTCTTCCGCGGCGCCTGGCCCGCGATTCAGCTGGCGTTCGTCTCCCGCTCCTCGGTCGGCACGATGCCGGTGACGCAGAAGGTCACCGAGCGGCTCGGTGTGCCGAAGGAGTACACGTCCTTCGCCGTGCCGTTCGGCGCGACGACGAAGATGGACGGCTGCGCCGCGATCTACCCGGCACTGGCCGCGATCTTCATCGCGCAGATCTTCGACGTGCAGCTGGGCATCCAGGACTACCTGCTGATCGCCTTCGTCTCGGTCGTCGGTTCGGCGGCCACGGCGGGCCTCACCGGCGCGACCGTGATGCTCACCCTGACGCTGTCCACGCTGGGCCTCCCGCTGGAGGGCGTGGGTCTGCTGATGGCGATCGACCCGATTCTGGACATGATGCGGACCGCGACGAACGTCGCCGGTCAGGCGCTCGTGCCGGTGATCGTCGCGGCCCGGGAGAAGATCCTGGACCACGACGCGTACAACTCGGCCACCTCGTCCCCGATCGACGAGGCCGAGCCGCGCGCGACCGAGCAGAAGACGGCGGTGCCCGTCGCCGCCTGAGCAGGTCACGGCCGGCTTGAACAGCGTGAGACCCCCCTTCCGTATGGGAGGGGGGTTAGGGTCTGTCGTTCGGATCAGGCCGGGCTCGCGTGCTCTGGCACGCACGCTCGCTGCGTTGTCGTCAGTCGGCATGGCTCCGCCATGCCTCCCTCCTCCGCCTTGCGATCGCACGCACCAGACCTCGCTCACTGATCCGGCCTGATCCGAACGACAGACCCATTGCTCGTCGTGCCGCCTTGCGGCTGGCCGTAGGCTTACCGCGGAGTAGGGGTGCGGGGGCGGAGGGATGTTCTGAGATGAGTGCGGTGAAGGGCGTGAAGAGCAAGCGCATGCCGAGGGCGGTGCGCGAGCGGCAGATGATGGACGCCGCGGTGCAGACCTTCGGGCAGCGCGGCTACCGGGCGGCCTCGATGGACGAGATCGCGGAGCTGGCGGGGGTCTCCAAGCCCCTGGTCTACCTGTATCTGAACTCCAAGGAGGAGCTGTTCACGGCGTGCATCCGCCGTGAGGCCGCCGCGCTGATCGCTGCCGTGGAGGCGGCGGTGGAGCCGGGGCTGCCGGCGGACCGGCAGCTGTGGGCCGGGCTCGCGGCGTTCTTCACGCACACCGCCGAGCACCCGGACGGCTGGGCCGTACTGCACCAGCAGGCGCGGACGCACGGGGAACCGTTCGCGCTCGAAGTGGCGGCGATGCGCGACGAGATCGTCACCTTTGTGACCGGTCTGATCGCGACCGCGGCCCGCGAGGCGGGGGCGGCCCGGCAGGACCCCGAACTGGCCGACCGGGACGTGGCCGGCCTCGCGCAGGCGCTGGTGGGCGCCGCCGAGTCGCTGGCCGGGTGGATGAACCAGACGGGTGCGGTGTCGGCGAAGGAAGCCGCCGCGACGCTCATGAACTTCGCCTGGATGGGCCTCGGCGAGCTCATGAAGGGTGAGCGCTGGTCCTCCCGCTGAGATGGATCCGGTCGCCGCTGCGGAGCTGGAACGCCGTGCCGGAGCCGGCTGGCTGCGCGGCGTAGGTCACGGAGGCGGGCAGCAGCACCGGAGCCCGGAACTCGGCGCTCGACGCCGTGAGGTGCGGGGTGGCCGACTCCGCGAGGCAGCGGGCGAAGGTCCACATCCCGTGGGCGATCGCCCGGGGGAAGCCGAAGGCCCTGGCGGTCAGCGGATGCAGATGGATGGGGTTGCGGTCGCCGGACGCCGCGCCGTAGCGGCGTCCCAGGTCCGCGGGGAGCTGCCAGGTGCCGACGGCGGGCAGGGGCTCGTCGGGACGGTCCGTGTCCGGCGCGGACCGGTGCCGCGTTCCGGGCGCGGGGCGGTCCGTGTCGTACGAGGTGCGGTGCCGGGCCAGGTAGCCGCTGCGGGACTCCCACACGAGGTCGTCGTCCCGGTGCGCCCGGGTGACGATGGTGACCTCGGTACCCCGCCGGTGCGGGGTCAGCGCCTCGGCGTGGACGGTCAGGACGGGCGTGTCCTCGGGGTGCAGCGGCTGGTGCCCCGTGATCTCGATACGCGTGTGGACCAGCCCGAGCAACGCTAGCGGGAAGCGCCGTGCGGCCATCAGACGCATGGCTAGCGGGAAGCCCAGCACGTGCGGATAGGGGAGCGGCAGAGGTCCGCCGCCGGGGAAGCCGCAGATGCGGGCGTACGCGGCGAGGCGCGCGGGATCGATGCGGACGGGGCCGCCGATCCGGGTCGCGGGCAGTTCGGCGTCCGCGTGGACCCCGCGCTTCAGCGGTGAGGTGAGGGCCCCGCGGGCCAGCGTGAGGGCGAGTGGCACGTCAGGCTCCCAGCAGGCTCTGGCCGCAGACGCGCAGCACCTGACCGCTGACCGCGCCGGAACCCGGGTGGGCGAACCAGGCCGTGGCCTCGGCGACGTCGACGGGGAGCCCGCCCTGGGCGAGGGAGTTCATCCGGCGTCCCGCCTCCCGGACGAGCAGGGGGACGGCGGCCGTCATCCGGGTCTCGATGAAGCCGGGCGCGACGGCGTTGACGGTGATGCCGCGGTCCGCGACGCGGGGAGCGAGGGAGCGGACGAGACCGATGATCCCGGCCTTGCTCGCCGCGTAGTTGGTCTGGCCGGTGTTCCCGGCGATACCGGCGATGGACGAGGTCGCGACGATCCGGCCGCCGTCGCCGACCACGCCGGCCTTCAGGAGCGCGTCGGTGATGTCGAGTACGGCGGTGAGATTGACGTCCAGCACCGAACTCCACCGGTCCGCGGGCATGTTGACGAGGCGTCGGTCGCGGGTGACGCCCGCGTTGTGGACCAGGATGCCGAGGCCGCCGGGGAGGGCGGCGGTGATGCGTTCGGCCGCGTCGGCGGCGGTGATGTCGAGGGCGAGCGCGGTGCCGCCGATGCGGTCGGCGGTGGCCCGGAGGTCGGCCTCGGCCCCGGGCACGTCCAGGCAGAGGACGTCCGCGCCGTCGCGGGCGAGGGTCTCGGCGACGGCCGCTCCGATGCCTCGTGCCGCGCCGGTGACCAGCGCGGTACGCCCGGCGAGCGGGCGCGCGGGATCGTCGCCCGCCGCCCGCTCCCCGTCCGCCACGTGCTCCTCGTCCACCGCGCGCCCGGCGATCTCGATGACCTGCCCGCTGATGTAGGCCGACTTGGGCGAGAGCAGGAAGCGCAGGGTCGATGCGGCTGCGGCAGGAGCGGTGAGGCGGACGAGGTTGGCGGTGCGTCCGCGGCCCAGCTCCTTGCCCAGGGAGCGGGTGAATCCCTCCAGCGCCTGCTGGGCCGCGGCCTGGTGGTGATCGTCGGCCGACAGCGGTGAGCCGAGGACGACCACCCGGCCGCCGGCGCCGAGCGACCGTACGGCCGGGTGCAGCGCGCTGTGCACCTCGGCGAGTCCGGCGGCGGAGGTGACACCGGTCGCGTCGAGGACGAGGGCGGCGGGCGACTGCCGGCCGGCGGGTCCCTCGTCCGGCGCGGTGAGCGGCAGCCCGGCGTCGGACAGCGGCTCCCGCAGCGCCGAGTTCCCGGCCGTGAGCCGCAGCAGCGGTCCGTCCAGGGCCGGCGCGTCGGCGCTCCAGCGGCGCAGCGGGTGCGGCTGGGGCAGGCCGAGCCGCCGGGTCAGAAACCGGCCGGGTGCTGTGCGGGTGAGGTGCAGATAGCGATCGGCCATTGTCCTGGCTCCCAGCTCGGTCGTAGATTTACTCCGGAGTAAGGTTACTGACAAGTCAGGAGCTGGTCGAGATGTTCGCTCGCGCGCCTCGCCGGGTCGCGGTGATCGGTGGCAGCCGTATCCCGTTCGCCAGGTCCGACGGCGCCTACGCCACCGCCTCCAACCAGGAGATGCTGGGCGCGGCGCTGGACGGGCTCGTCGAGCGGTACCGCCTCCAGGAGCCGGACGCGGTGGGCGAGTTCGTCGCCGGTGCCGTCCTCAAGCACAGCCGTGACTTCAATCTCGCCCGCGAGACCGTCCTCGGCTCGGCACTCGACCCGCGGACCCCCGCGTACGACATCCAGCAGGCGTGCGGCACCGGACTGCAGGCGATCGTCGCCGTGGCGAACAAGATCGCGCTCGGCGCGGTGGACAGCGGGATCGCGGGCGGCGCCGACACCGCGAGCGACGCACCGCTCGGCGTCAACGACGCACTGCGCCGGATCCTGCTGGAAGCGCGCCGGGCGAAGAGCGCGGGCGGCCGGCTGCGGGCGCTCGCACACATCCGGCCCCGGCACCTCGTGCCCGACATCCCGCGCAACGCGGAGCCCCGCACCGGACTGTCGATGGGGGAGCACGCCGCCATCACCGCACGCGAGTGGGGGATCGGCCGCACCGAGCAGGATGCGCTGACCGTCGAGAGCCACCGCCGGCTGGCGGCCGCGTACGACCGCGGGCTGCTGGACGAGCTTGTCGTGCCGTACCGGGGTCTGGCCCGGGACGGGAACCTGCGGCCCGGCTCCACCGTGGAGAAACTCGCCGCGCTCAAGCCGGTGTTCGGCACCGGGCACCCGGACGCGACGATGACCGCCGCCAACTCCACCCCGCTCACCGACGGAGCGGCCACCGTGCTGCTGGCGAGCGAGGACTGGGCGGCGGCGCGGGGTCTGCGGCCGCTCGCCTTTCTCACGGCGTACGAGACGGCCGCCGTCGACCACGTCGGCGGGCGCGACGGGCTGCTGATGGCACCCGCGTACGCCGTCCCCCGGATGCTGGAGAGGGCCGGGCTCACCCTCGGCGACTTCGATCTGGTGGAGATCCACGAGGCGTTCGCCTCACAGGTGCTCGCCACGCTGGCCGCCTGGGAGAAGCAGGGGCTCGCTCCGGTGGACCGGGCGCGGCTGAACGTCGCCGGCTCCTCGCTCGCGACCGGGCATCCGTTCGCCGCGACGGGCGCGCGGATCGTCGCCACGCTCGCCAAGCTCCTTGCGGAGCGGGAGGGCCCGGGGCGAGGACTCGTCTCGGTCTGCGCGGCGGGTGGCCAGGGGGTCACGGCGATCCTCGAACGCGCCTGAACGCCGCTGTCCCGTCGGGCAGTTGCCCCGGCCCACCCGCACCCCCCGCGCCCCACGAACACACCCGCACGCGTACAAGGAGTCACACGTGACCGTCGAACCGGTCGAGCCGAGCAAGAGCCTTCAGGGCGGTGTCGTACGCGAGGTCTTTCTGCCGCCGCTCGTGCCCGTCGTCCGCCACGGTTCGCTCGCCGACATCCCCTTCGACAACGCACGCGAGGCGCCCACCGACGCCGTCCTCAGCCGCAAGGGCCCCGGCGGCGAGTGGAACGACGTGACGGCCGGTGAGTTCGCCGACCAGGTGCTGGCGGTGGCCAAGGGCCTGATCGCGGAGGGGCTGCGGCCCGGTGACCGGCTCGCGATCATGTCCCGTACGACCTACGAGTGGACGCTGCTCGACTTCGCGGCCTGGGCCGCCGGGCTGATCACCGTGCCCGTCTACCCGACCTCGTCCGCGTTCCAGGCCCGCTGGATCCTCCAGGACTCGGGAGCCGTCGCGTGCGTCGTGGAGGACACCGCCCAGGCGCGGCTGATCAGCCACGAACGCCAGCAACTGCCCGACCTCACCCGGCTGTGGGCGTTCACGACGGGCGCGGTCGACACGCTCATGAAGGCGGGCGCGCAGATACCCGACACGGTCGTCACCGCGCGCCGGGGCGGCCTGGGGCCGGAGTCGGTCGCGACTCTGCTCTACACCTCGGGAACGACCGGCCGCCCCAAGGGCTGTGTCCTCACCCACGGGAACTTCTTCGCCGAGGTGGACAACGCGATCGAGCTGCTGCACCCGGTCTTCCGGTCGCTGAGCCGCGAGCCCGCAGCCACGCTGCTCTTCCTGCCGCTGTCGCACGTGTTCGGGCGGATGGTGGCGGTGGCCTGTCTGCGGGCGCGCGTGCGGCTCGGGCACGCCCCCTCCATCCGGACCGAGGACCTGCTCGCCGACCTCGCCGGGTTCCGGCCCACGTTCCTGCTCGCCATTCCCTACGTCCTGGAGAAGGTCTTCAACACCGGCCGCGCGACAGCCGAAAAGCTCGGCCGGGCCTCGTCGTTCGACCGGGCGGCGAGGATCGCCCGGCGCTACGGGGAGGCGGTGGAGGCCGCCCACCACGGCACCGGACCGGGGCCCTCGCGCACCCTGCGGGCGGCCCGCGCGCTGTACGACCCCCTGGTCTACCGGCGTATCCGTGCCGCGCTCGGCGGGAAGGTCCGGTACGCGATCTGCGGAGGCTCACCGCTCGGACGCCGGCTCGCCGCGTTCTATGCCGGAGCCGGTGTCCAGATCTTCGAGGGGTACGGGCTCACCGAGACGACGGCCGCGGCGACGGTGACGCCACCGCTCAAGCCCCGGATGGGCACGGTCGGTTGGCCACTGCCCGGAACGGCGGTACGGATCGCCGACGACGGCGAGGTGCTGCTCCGCGGCGGCCAGGTGTTCAGCGGGTACTGGGACCGGGAGCGGGGCGCGATCGTGCCGGTGACCCGCGACGGCTGGTTCGCCACGGGCGACCTCGGCTCGATCGACGCGGACGGCTATCTGACCATCACCGGGCGCACGAAGGACATGCTCATCACCTCCGCCGGGAAGAACGTCGCCCCGGCGCCGCTGGAGGACTGGCTGCGTGCCCATCCGCTCGTCGGCCAGTGCATGGTGGTCGGCGACAACCGCCCCTATGTCACCGCCCTGTTGACGCTGGAGCCCGACGGCATCGCGCACTGGTGCCGTATGAAGAAGAAGCCGCACCTCACCGCGGCGCAACTGGCCGTGGACGAGGACCTGCTGGCGGTGCTCCAGCGCGCGGTGGACGAGGCGAACCGGCTGGTGTCGAGGGCCGAGTCGATCCGCCGCTTCCGTGTCCTGGAAGCCGACTTCACCGAGGAGAGCGGCCATCTGACGCCGTCGCTGAAACTGCGGCGGAGCGCGATCGCGCGGGACTTCACGGCGGAGATCGAGGGCCTGTACCGGTGACGGCGCAACACCGCGGCGCACAGCCGTTGCGTGGGTCGTGCCGTGGCGCGGGTCGTGCGGACCACGGGTCCGGCGCTCCGGAGTCACCCCGGGTGACGCGACGGGCACCCTGTGGAGGGGGATAAGGGCCGATTCGTGCGTGCCCTTCGCCACAGTCGGACCATTCTCTACGCGCCGGTAGGCCGTCTTTCGCGGTTCCCGACTCCCGGGGGCGAGCTGCGACGATGCCCGCCTGTCGGGGGTCCGGCAGCCCAGTGCCACTTACCGGCCCTGTGCCCCGGACAACAGGCGAGTCGGGTCAACGCTGGATAAACTCCTCGTTTGCCGTGCGCGGAATGGGGATTCGCAGCGCACTCCACGACCGAGGGAGAGTGAGAGATGCGTACCAGCCCGTGGCGTGTCGACCGGGGCGAGCCCGGTCCCGGGGATCTGTCCGCCGGCGAACGGCGGACTGCATGACCGTCGCCCCGGAGACCCCGGCCCTCCTCGAGACCCTTCTGGCCGAAGCACCCTCCCCGGCGCTCTACACCGCCGGCGGCGCCGCACCCGAGCGCACTCTCGTGGACATCCTCGACGAGACCGCCCGTCGCCACCCGGACGCTCTCGCCGTCGACGACGGCGTCGCACCCCTCACCTACCGTGCGCTCCTCGACGAGGTCGAGACGCTGCGCCGGCAGCTCGCCGAGACCGGCACGGGGACCGGCGACCGGGTGGGTATACGCGTCCCCTCCGGCACCGCCGACCTGTACGTGTCCATCCTCGCCGTCCTCGCGGCCGGCGCCGCCTACGTCCCCGTCGACGCCGAGGACCCCGACGAGCGCGCCGACCTCGTCTTCACCGAGGCCGCGGTGAGCGCCGTCATCGGCGAAGGCCGCACCATCGTCCCGAGCAGCACCCCCGGCGGCGACACCGGCCGCAGGCCGGCGCCCGACGACGACGCGTGGATCATCTTCACCTCCGGCTCCACCGGCAGGCCCAAGGGCGTCGCGGTCACGCACCGCAACGCCGCGGCGTTCGTCGACGCGGAGGCCGGACTCTTCCTCACCGGCGCCCCGCTCGGCCCCGGCGACCGCGTCCTCGCCGGCCTCTCCGTCGCCTTCGACGCCTCCTGCGAGGAGATGTGGCTGGCCTGGCGGCACGGCGCCTGCCTGGTGCCCGCCCCCCGCTCCCTCGTCCGCACCGGCCTCGACCTCGGCCCCTGGCTCGTCGAACAGCGCATCACCGTCGTCTCGACGGTCCCCACACTCGCGGCCCTGTGGCCCGCGGAAGCGCTCGACGAGGTACGTCTGCTGATCTTCGGCGGTGAGGCCTGCCCGCCCGAGCTGGCGGAACGCATGGCGGTCCCCGGCCGCGAGGTGTGGAACACCTACGGCCCCACCGAGGCCACCGTCGTCGCCTGCGCGGCCCCGCTGACCGGCGAGGGCCCGGTGCGCATCGGCCTGCCGCTCGACGGCTGGGAACTCGCCGTCGTGGACGGCCGCGGCGACATCGTGGCGATGGGCGAGACCGGCGAGCTGGTGATCGGCGGCGTCGGCCTGGCGCGCTACCTGGACGAGGCGAAGGACGCCGAGAAGTACGCCCCCCTGCCCGCACTCGGCTGGGACCGCGCCTACCGCAGCGGTGACCTGGTGCGCGCGGAGGAGGAGGGCCTGCTGTTCGTGGGCCGCGCCGACGAGCAGATCAAGCTCGGCGGCCGCCGAATCGAGCTGGGCGAGATCGACGCGGCGCTTCAGGCGCTGCCGGGCGTGGCCGGCGCGGCGGCGGCGGTCCGCACGACCGGTGCGGGCCACCAGCTGCTGGTGGGCTACGTGGTACCGGCGGCGCCGGACGGCGTGACGCCCGCGGACGCGCTCGACGACATGGCGGAGGTGCCGCAGACCGAGGGCGCCGAAGCCGTGGCGCAGGGAACGGACGCGCCCACCGGTGCACCGGACGATGCCGATGCCGATGCCGTGCCCGGCGGCGGGTTCGCGTTCGACCTCGACGACTCGCTCGCGCGGCTGCGCAAGGAGCTGCCCGCCGCGCTCGTCCCGCTCCTCGCCGTCGTCGACGATCTGCCGACCCGCACCTCCGGCAAGGTCGACCGCAACGCCCTGCCCTGGCCGCTGCCGAACACCGGCACGGGCGACACCGCCGAGGCCGTCGATCTCACCGAGACCGAGGCCTGGCTCGCCGAACAGTGGACCGACCTCCTCGGCGTGCCGGTGAGCGGCCCCGACGCCGACTTCTTCGCCGGCGGAGGCGGCAGTCTCGCCGCCGCACAGCTCGTCTCCCGGATCCGTGAGCAGTACGCCACCGGGTCCGTCGGCGACATCTACCAGAACCCGACGCTCGGAGCCCTCGCGCTCACGTTGGAGCGGACCTCCCCGCGCAGCACGAAGGCCCGCCCGGTGCGGCCGGTGCCGCGCAAGACGGGGATCGTGCAGATCCTGCTCATGCTGCCGCTGCTGACCGTCACCGGACTGCGCTGGTCGGTCGTCGCGGCCGCCGTCAACAACGTCGTCGCCCTGCCCTGGGCCCCCACCGTCTCCTGGTGGTGGGTGGCGCTCGGCTGGCTCCTGTTCCTCAGCCCGGCCGGCCGGATCGTCATCGCCGCCGGCGGCGCACGGATGCTGCTGCGCGGGGTGCGCCCCGGCACGTACGCACGCGGCGGCGGAACCCATCTGCGCCTGTGGACCGCCGAACGCCTCGCCGAACTCAGCGGCGCGACCAACCTCGCGGGCACCTGGCTCACCTATTACGCCCGCGCGCTCGGTGTCCGGATCGGCGAGGACGTCGACCTGCACTCCCTGCCGCCGGTGACCGGCATGCTCCGGCTCGGCCGCGGCAGCGCCGTGGAGCCCGAGGTGGACCTCTCCGGCCACTGGCTGGACGGGGACCGGCTGCACATCGGAGCCGTACGCATCGGCGCCGGAGCCACCGTCGGCGCCCGCAGCACGCTCTTCCCCGGCGCGCGGATCGGCAAGCGCTCCGAGATCGCGCCCGGGTCCGGAGTGACCGGGACCGTGCCGGCCGACGAGCGCTGGTCCGGCGTGCCGGCCACCCGCAAGGGCAAGGCCAACCGCCGACTCCCCGAAGGCCGTCCGCGGCGCAGACGCCGCTGGACCGCCGTCTACTCCCTGACCTCGCTGTTCCTCAGTCTGCTGCCGGCGCTCGCTGCGCTGCCCGCGCTGCTGGTGATGGGCGCCTTCGTGGACGGCACGCACGGGCTCGGTGACGCCCTGGCCGCCGCGCTGACCGCCGTACCGCTCGCCACTCTGGTGGCGATGGTCGGCTACGCCCTGCTGATCGTCGCCGGCGTCCGCACGCTCGGCGTCGGACTGCGCGAGGGCCACCACCCCGTGCACGGCCGGATCGCCTGGCAGGCATGGGCGACCGAGCGGCTCATGGACATGGCGCGCGTCCATCTCTTCCCCCTCTACGCGAGCCTGTTCACGCCCGTGTGGCTGCGGGCACTGGGCATGAAGGTGGGCCGCGGGGTCGAGGCGTCGACGGTGCTCGCGCTCCCCGCGATGACCACGGTCGGCGACGGCGCGTTCCTGGCCGACGACACGCTGGTGGCCTCCTACGAACTCGGCGGCGGCTGGCTGCGGATCGCCGAGGCCCGGGTCGGCAAGCGCGCGTTCCTCGGCAACTCCGGGATGACCGCCGCCGGGCGCCGGGTGCCCAAGCGCGGTCTCGTCGGGGTGCTGTCGTCGACACCGAAGCGGGCCAAGGCGGGCTCGTCCTGGCTCGGTATGCCTCCGATGAAGCTGCCGCGCTCGGCGCAGGAGAGCGACCAGAGCCGTACCTTCGCCCCGCCCGCCCGGCTGAAGTGGGCGCGCGCGTGCGTCGAGCTCTGCCGGATCGTGCCGGTGATGTGCAGCGTGGCGCTCGCCGTCCTCGGGCTCGCGGTCTTCGAGCTGCTGGCGGCCCGGTACGGATTCGCCGTCGCCATGACCGCCGGCGGAGCGGTGCTGTTCACCGCCGGTGTGGTGGCGTGCCTGGTGGCGATCGCGGTGAAGTGGCTGCTGGTGGGCCGTTTCAAGGCCGTCGAGCACCCGCTGTGGTCGTCGTTCGTGTGGCGCAACGAGCTCGCGGACACCTTCGTCGAGGTGCTGGCCGTGCCGTGGCTGGTCGGTGCGAGCGCCGGCACACCGCTGATGAACCTGTGGCTGCGCGGGCTCGGCGCCCGCATCGGACGCGGTGCCTGGTGCGACACGTACTGGCTGCCCGAGGCGGACCTGGTCAGCGTCGGCAGCGGCGCGAGCGTCAATCGCGGCTGCGTCGTCCAGACCCACCTCTTCCATGACCGGATCATGCGCATGGACAATGTCGTTCTCGGCGCGGGCGCGACACTCGGCCCGCACGGCATCGCGCTGCCCGGCGCGGTGATCGGCGACCGGGCCACGGTCGGTCCGGCGTCGCTGGTGATGCGCGGGGAGAGCGTGCCCGCGGACACCCGCTGGCTGGGCAACCCGATCGCGGCATGGCGGAAGTGAGCACGGGCGCGACAGCGCAGCACACGCAAGACCCAAAGGACGCACGGGTGACGGACTTGTATCTGCCGCAGCACGGCGACAGCGGTTACCGGACGACGCGGTACGACCTGGAGCTGGACTACATCCCGCACACCGGGCGACTGTCCGGCCGGGCCCGGATCACCGCTGTCGCCGAGCGCGCGCTGCCCGAAATCGCCCTCGACCTCGGGCAGTTCCGGCTCAGCAAGGTGCTGGTGGACGGCGCCCGCCCGGCCCGGTACACGCACCGCGGGGACAAGCTCCGGATACGTCCGGCGCGACCGCTGCGGGCGGGCGCCGACTTCACCGTCGAGGTGCGCTACACGGGAGTGCCGCATCCCGTGCGCACCCGTGACTGGGGCGACCTCGGCTGGGAGCAGCTGGACGAGGGCGCGCTGGTGGCCTCGCAGCCGCACGGCGCCAGGTCCTGGTTCCCGTGCAACGACCGCCCCGACGACAAGGCCGTCTACCGGATCGCGGTGACCGCGCCCTCGCCGTACACGGTGATCGCGAACGGCACGCTCACCTCGCGCACGATGAGCGCCTCCACGACGACCTGGGTGTACGAGCAGTCCGCTCCGATGGCCACGTATCTCGCGACCGTGCAGATCGGCCCCTACGAACTGGTCGATGTCCCGCGCGCGGGAGCCGTGCCGCAGCCCGCCGCCGTGCCGCGCTCCCTCCTCGGGCGCTTCGGGCGGGACTTCGCGCGCCAGCCGCAGATGATGACCGTCTTCCAGGACCTGTTCGGGCCCTACCCCTTCGACGACTACGCGGTCGTGGTCGTCGACGAGGAACTGGACGTGCCGGTCGAGGCCCAGGGCCTGTCCATCTTCGGTGCGAACCACGTCGACGGGCGGCGCGGCAGCGAACGCCTGGTGGCGCACGAGCTGGCCCACCAGTGGTTCGGCAACAGCCTCACGGTCGCCGACTGGCGGCACATCTGGCTCAATGAGGGCTTCGCGAAGTACGCCGAGTGGCTGTGGTCCGAGATGTCGGGCGGGCCCTCCGCGTCGGCGATGGCCGCGAAATCGCGGGCGCGGCTGGCGCTGATGCGGCAGGACGTCCGCATCGCCGACCCCGGTCTGCGGAGGCTGTTCGACGACCGGGTCTACGAGCGCGGCGCGCTGACACTGCACGCGCTGCGCATGGAGATCGGGCACGCGGCGTTCGTGGCGCTGCTGCGGCAGTGGACGTCGACGCACCGGCACGGTGTGGTCACGACGGAGGAGTTCATCGCGCTGGCCCGCGAGCACTCACCGCGCCCGCTGGACAAGCTGTTCACGACGTGGCTGTACGAGCCGAAGCTGCCGCCGCTGCCGCGGCAGCGGTGAGCGGGCGGCGCGGGGCGTTCGGGGCCGGCCCCTCAGCCCTCCGCGCGTCATTCCTTCGCGCGGGCCTCGCGCCACTCGGTGAGGACCGTGTCGATGTCGAACGGCTTGCGTCCCAGCGGCGGGCCGGGCGGCGGACGGAGGATCGCCGCGGTGATCTTCTCGTTGATCCCGGTGAGGATGCGCCGGACCTCGGACTCCGTCGTGGCGCGGTCCACCGCGTCCCGTGCGTCCTCCGCCTCCTTGCGCAGTGCCAGCGTCGGCGGCAGGACGGAGACGCCCTCACGGTGCATCTTGCTCTTGACCCACCACAGTTCGTCGTACGGCGCCTTGTCGTCCGGCAGTGGTTTTCCGAAGCCGGGCAGTGAGGTGAAGTCACCGCGTTCGGTCGCGTCGCGGATCTGCTTGTCCACCCACGACTCGAAGCTGACACCCGGGGGCTTTCGCTCGGTCACGTCCTGACCTCCCGTCTCGGTCTCCCCATCGTAGGCGGGCCGGGGGAGCGAGCGGGGGCGGCCGTTGTCACGGCCACCCCCGGCCCCCGGAGCGTCAGCAGTTGCCGGCAGCGGCCCGCCCCGCGAAGCGGTCCGCCAGCCAGTTCGCCGCCGGGATCGCCTCGGTGATCACTCCCGTGACGTGCTCGCCGAGCACGATCGTCCGCCACTTCACGTTCGCGCCCTTCGCGCACCAGTCCTTGCGCAGCTGTGACCCCTGGCCGTAGGGGATCAGCTCGTCGGCCAGCGCGTGGTACAGGTACACGGGATGGCCGGGCCGGTGCGAGCCGAGGTCGGACTCGTGCAGCCGCTTCTGCCACTGCGGGGTCTCCAGCGGATTGCGCACCGTCATGTCGGAGATCTTCTTGAAGGACCCGACGGTGGTGTCGAGGGCCACGCAGTTGTTGCGCAGGAACGAGATGAGCGCCCTGCCCGCCGGGTTCAGATACGAGTCGAGCTTCAGCTCGGGGAAGGCCGCGTCCTGGCCGGCCGCCGCCATGAACAGCAGCCCCGATCCGTAGGAACCGTCGTGTACGGGGGCGAGCCCGGTCAGCCGGGCCGGTACGCCGCCGGTCACCGTGCCCCTGACCTTCAGTTCCGGTGCGTACGAGTCATGCAGTTCGGCCGCCCAGCTCGATGCCTGTCCGCCCTGCGAGTAGCCCATGATCCCGACCGGGGAGTCGGCGGAGAGCCCGGCCTCCGGCAGCGCGATCGCGGCGCGGGCCGCGTCCAGCACGGCGTGGCCGGCGGAGCGGCCCACCGTGTAGGTGTGCTCGCCCGGGGTGCCGAGTCCTTCGTAGTCGGTGACCGCGACGGCCCAGCCGCGCAGGGTCAGCTGCTGGATCAGATTGGCCTCGACGGTCGTGCCGGTGGGGAATCCGGCGCTCGGTGCGCAGCTGTCGGCGAGGCCGACCGTGCCCACCGCGTAGGTGACCAGGGGACGGGGGCCGGTGCGGCCGTCCTGGGGGACGATCACCGTGCCGGAGACGGTGTTCGGGGCGCCGTCGGCGGTGGTGGAGCGGTAGGTGATCCGCCAGGCCTTGGTCGCTGTGGGCTGTCCGGGCAGGGGATGGAAAGCGCTCGGCGCCGAGCCGACGATGTCGCCGGGGCCTGCGGCCGACGTGTCGTCCGCGGACGCTGTGGGGGTGGCTGCCGAGAGGGCGAGTGCGGCCATGACGGCCAGCACCCGGGTGGGTACACGCATTGCGGCTCTCCCAACGGTCCAGTGATGCTGGGCAGTTGACGGAAAGGTAGTGACCCGTGAGTAAGTTCCGTCCTGACCGGGCAGCTCAGCTTCACTGACTTCGGGTCAACTCGCGTCGGCCGACCCGCCGTGATCAACGACGTCGGCCTGTCCGCGGTACGCCCCCGGTGTCGTCCCCGTCCACCGCCGGAACGCCCGGTGGAAGGAGGTGTCCTCGGAGAAACCGAGACGCGCCGCGAGTTCCGCGATCGGTTCGTGCCCCTCGGCGAGACCGGCGATCGCCGCGTCCCGCCGCACCGCGTCCTTCAGTTGCCGGTAGGACGTCTCCTCCTGCTGAAGCCTTCGCCGCAGCGTCGCCGGGCTGACCGCCAGCCGGGCGGCGGTCTCGTCCAGGGAGGGGAGCCTCGGGGAGGCCCGCAGCGAGCGGGCGAGAGCGCGGCGCACCTGCTCGCCGACGGTCGCCACGTACTCCCGCCGGCTCAGCAGCTCGAACGGCGACGCCCGCAGCATCTCCTCCAGCGCCGGCTCGTCCCGCAACAGCGGCGATGCCAGCCAGTGGGCGGAGAAGACGGCCGTGGTCACGGGCTCCCCGTAGCGGACGGGGCAGCCGAAGAGATACGGGTACTCGTCGTGGTGCGGCGGCGGCGGGTAGCCGAACCCGGCCCGCAGCAGCGGGATGCGGCGGCCGATGAACCAGCTGCACAGCCGGTGCCAGATGACCACCAGACACTCGGCGAGGAAGCGGTCCTCGTCCCGCCCGAGGTCGTTGCGCACGACGAACACCGCTTCGTCGCCCTCGCGGGTGAGGGCGAGGTCGGGGCCGCCGGGGAACAGCCCGTAGAAGGCGGCACCGCGCTCGATCGCCGCGCCCAGATCACGGCAGCCCAGCGTGGCGTGGCACATCATCGCGAAGGTGCCCGGGCGGCTCGGTGCCGAGCCGAGACCGAGGAACTCGTCGTGGGTCGCCCGGTACAGTGCTCGGAACAGCAGGCCGAACTGGTCGGCGGTGACCCGGGCCCGGTCGTCGCTCAGCAGCAGCGGGGGGATGCCGGCGGTCTGCAGCAGCGGGACGGTGTCGAGGCCGTGACGCTCCGCCCCACGCAGCACGGCCCGCACATGGTGCACGGTGATCGTCCGCTTCCCCATGGTCATCGACGGTAGCGGGGATGAGCGGTGGGGTCAGCGGGCGTGACGGTTTCCGTCATGCCACCGGCGGTGGCCGCGTCCTTACGTTCGGTGCATGACAGGTGAAGAGCGGGAACGGCCCGGCACGCTCGCGGTGTTCGCCGAGTGGGCCGCCGACCGGTACGCGGACCATCCGGCGCTGCGGTTCACACGGGACGGCTCCTGGCACACGGTGTCCTACACCGAACTGCGCGACACCGTCCGGGCGGTCGGGCAGGGGCTGATGGGCCTCGGCGTGCGGGCCGGGGACCGGGTCGCGGTCCTCTCGGAGACCCGGCCCGCGTGGACGTACGCGCACCTCGCCTCCCTGGCGGCCGGTGCGGTCGTCGTGCCCGTCTACCCGACGGCCGGGGCCGAGGAGCTGCGCTGGGTACTGGGTGACTCCGGTGCGTCGGTGGTGATCTGCGAGAACGCGGCGCAGGCGGACCGGGTGGAGTCACTGCGGGACACGCTGCCCGCGGTGCGGCACCTGGTGCTGATGGACCCGCAGGCGGGGGCGGAAACGCGGCCGGTGGTGGGGGAGCGGCCGGTGTTGGGGGAAGCGCCGGTGGTGGGGGAGCGGCCCGCGCTCCTCGCCCTGCCCGGACCCGCCCCCCTCGCAGCGCTGCTCGACCGCGCCCGACGCGTGCGGCCGGACGACGAGGCCGGCATCGTCTACACCTCGGGCACCACCGGCCCGCCCAAGGGCTGCCGGCTGCTGCACGGAAACCTCGGCGCGATACAGGACGCCACGCTGCCGCTGGTCGACGGCGGCCCGGGAGACCGGACGTATCTGTATCTCCCGCTCGCGCATGTGCTCGCCCAGCTGACCCAGTTCAGCACGCTGATCTACGGCGGCGAGCTCTGCTACTTCGGCGGCCGCATCGAGAACGTCGTCGCCGAACTCGCCCAGGCCCAGCCCACGCATCTGCCGTCCGTGCCCCGGCTCTTCGAGAAGGTCCACGCCTCGGTGCTGGCGCTCGCCGGGGCGCGCGAGGGCGGTCGTGAGCGGCTGGAGGAGGCGGTACGGATCGGGCTGCTGGCGGCGGACGGCGTGCTGCCGCCCGAGCTGACGGGCGCGTACAAGCAGGCCGACGAGCAGCTCTACGGCCTGGTGCGGGCCGCCTTCGGCGGCCGGCTGCGCTGGGGGCTCACCGGAGCGGCCCCGATCGCGACCGGGACCCTGGACCTGCTGCGGGCCTGCGGGATCGCCGTGTACGAGGGGTACGGGATGACCGAGTCCGGCGGGGTCATCTCGCTGAACCATCCGGGCGCGGAGCGCCGCGGGACGGTCGGACGCCCGATCGCCGGCTGCGAGGTGCGCATCGCGGCCGACGGAGAGGTCCTGGCGCGCGGGCCGATGGTCTTCCCCGGCTATCACGCGAATCCCGGGGCGAGCGCGGAGGTGCTCGACGACGCGGGCTGGCTGCACACCGGGGACCTGGGCTCGCTCGACCCGGACGGTTATCTGAGCATCACCGGGCGCAAGAAGGACCTGATCATCACGTCCGCCGGGAAGAACCTGGCTCCCGCGGAGGTGGAGCTCGCGATCGAGCGCTCGCCGTATGTGTCGCACGCGGTGATGGTGGGGGACCGGCGGCCCTATCCCGTCGCCCTGATCACGGTGGACCCGCTGGAGACCGGCGACGCGGATCCGGCGGCCGTCCGCGGCCTGGTCCAGGAGGCGGTCGACGCGGCGAACGCGCAGGTGGCCCGGCCGGCCCGGATCCGGGCGTTCGCCGTGCTGGAGGAGGACTTCACCATCGGGGACGGAGTGCTCACGCCCACCCTGAAGGTCCGCCGCCGGGCCGTGCTGGAGCGGTACGCCGACGTCATCGACGGGCTGTACGGCGACAGCTGAGGCAACTGATGGACCCAAGGCAGGAGCCCTGCCCCGCACTGGACGTGCGGGGCAGGGCTCCTTGGTACTGCTAAGTCGTGCGCGATCGACGACCCGTGGCTGATTAGGCCGGGGTCACGTTCTCCGCCTGCGGGCCCTTCGGACCCTGAGTGACGTCGAAGTTCACGACCTGGTTCTCCTCGAGGGAGCGGAAGCCAGACGCGTTGATCGCGGAGTAGTGGACGAAGACATCCGGGCCGCCGCCGTCCTGGGCGATGAAGCCGAAGCCCTTTTCAGCGTTGAACCACTTGACGGTTCCGGTAGCCATAAGCCCTCCTTGGGCCAAAGGGTTGCCCTGCTCCAGAACCTGCAAACAAGTCTGAAAACTACAAAAGCCTGCGGGTCACATGCTCCGCAGGCTCTGTACTGCAAGGGAAACCAAACTGCAACTTGCGTCGAGCCTAGCACGCAGGGTGTTCACAGCGGTAGAGGGAAAGATCACGTCACCCGGACGTTTGAAAAGATCTTGGTCTGCTGACGAATCGCAGCTCGGGAGGGGCGCGGCCGGCGTCCCCGTGCCCGCCGGGCGCGTGCCGCGCACGCCCCCGGCGCGTCGCGCCGGCCTCCACAGGTCTAGCCTCGCGATGTGGACAGTCTTGGAGAAAGCACAGCAGTCGACCACCGTCGCAGCCGCCCCCGCGTGGGTCACATCCAGTTCCTCAACTGTCTCCCCCTGTACTGGGGGCTGGCGCGCACCGGAACCCTTCTCGATCTCGAGCTGTCGAAGGACACCCCGGAGAAGCTCAGCGAGCAGCTGGTGCGCGGCGACCTGGACATCGCGCCCGTCACCCTCGTGGAATTCCTGCGCAACGCGGACCGGCTCGTCGCCTTTCCGGACCTCGCGGTCGGCTGTGACGGACCGGTCATGTCCTGCGTGATCGTGTCGCAGGTGCCGCTGGAGAAGCTCTCCGGGGCGCGGGTCGCGCTGGGTTCCACCTCCCGCACCTCCGTACGCCTGGCGCAGCTGCTGCTGGCCGAGCAGTACCAGGTCACGCCGGACTACTACACGTGCCCGCCCGACCTCGGCCAGATGATGCTGGAGGCCGAGGCCGCCGTGCTGATCGGGGACGCCGCGCTGCGTGCCTCGCTGCACGACGCGCCGCGGCTCGGCCTCCAGGTCCACGACCTGGGGCTGATGTGGAAGGAGTGGACCGGGCTGCCGTTCGTCTTCGCGGTGTGGGCGGCGCGCAAGGACTATCTGGCCCGGGAGCCCGAGATGGTGCACGAGGTCCACGAAGCCTTCCTCGCCTCCCGCGACCTCTCTCTCCAGGAGGTCGCCAAGGTCTCCGAGCAGGCCGCGCGCTGGGAGACCTTCGACGCGGAGCTGCTGGAGCGGTACTTCCGTACGCTCGACTTCCGCTTCGGTCCCGACCAGCTCGCCGGTGTACGCGAGTTCGCCCGCCGCACCGGGCCGGCCACCGGCTACCCGTCGGACGTGGCGGTCGAACTGCTCGGCGCCCGATGACCGCCGGCCCGGGTGACCGCCGGGCCGTGGGATCGTTTCAGCGCGAGATCCACAGGGTGTGCACGGACTCACGGAGCGCGCGCTGATTCTCAGGACGTGGGGACGGGCGCCTGCATGTGCCTGCTGATCCACTCGATGGATCCGTCGCCCATGCCCTGCACATAGGTCTTGGCGTTGTGCTCGCCGTCCTCGATGACCTGGAGGCGGGTCTTCACCGGGCCCTTGCCGTAGTCGCGCACGAACTTCTTCACCCGCGCGATCGCCGACTCCTTCGTGCCCACCTGGAACGCCAGATAGACCGCGTTGGCCCGGGTGTCCGGCCTCGCGCCGAGTGCTTCGGCGAGCTTCTCCGGGTTGTTGGCCTGCCGTTGGGGCTCGTGGCCCGACCAGAGCGGGGAGTCCGGCACGGTGTCCGGCCCCGATGCGATGACGGCCTTGAACCGGTCCGGCCGCTGGAGCACGGACTTCAGGCCCACGAACGCGCCGGACGACGAGCCCATGAACGCCCAGCCGTCGCGGCTGGTGAAGGTGCGGAAGTTGGCCTTCACGAAGTCGGGGACGTCCTCGGTCATCCAGGTGCCCATCTTCGGCTGCCCGGGGATGTCGCTGCCGTCGTAGTAGTTCTTCGCGTCCGGGTTCAGCACCGGCATCACCACGATGAAGGGAAGGCTCCTGCCCTCCTTCGACCACTCGGCGATGCTGCTCTGCAGCCTGAGGTCGGTGCCCATCCAGTAGTTGTTCGGATAGCCGTTGCCGCCGGGAAGGGCTATCAGGACGGGGAAGCCGCTGCTCGCGTACTTCTCGTCGAAGTACTGCTCGGGCGCCCACACCCAGACCTTGCCCGTGAAGCCGGACTTCCTGCCCTCCAGGGTGGTGACGCCGATCCGGGTGCCGTCGTCCAGCGTGTTCTGGGTGGTGAAGGAGGCCTTGGGGCCGGTCGGCATCAGCGTCTTCGCGGCGGCCTCGGCCGCCGCCCCGCCTCCGGTCCGCGCGCCGCCACCCGCGGTGGGCGCCTTCACGGCCGGTCCGTCGAAGCTGACCGGTTCGCCCTCGTCGGAGCAGCCCGTGGCGAGCAGGACGGAGCCGAGGGCGACGGCGGTTATGAGGGCCTGGGAGAGGCGTTTCATGAAGGGAGCTCCGAGGGTTCCGGCGTGGTCGGCGGCACGGGCGGGGCGCAGGCATCTTTTCGGACAAGCTGCGCGAACGGCGACCAGGGAGACGGCCGGTACCCGGGATCGGTTGGCCTCCGGGCGCGGGCAATCCCCGTGATGCCGGACACGCCGGGGCCTACCCTGATGAGCAGCAGGGGCGGGCGTGACAGGCGTGGAGCAACCGGGGGAGTACAGATGCAGCCGCTGGATCCGGGCGAGCCGCGGAGCATCGGTGCGTACCGGCTGCTCGGGCGGCTGGGGGCGGGCGGAATGGGCCGCGTCTACCTCGGACGCAGTGCCGGCGGCCGCACCGTCGCGGTGAAGATCGTCCATCCGCACTTCGCGCTCGACGAGGAGTTCCGGGCCCGGTTCCGCCGCGAGGTCGACGCGGCGCGGCGGGTCGGCGGCCAGTGGACGGCGCCCGTGCTCGACGCCGACCCGGAGGCGTCCGTGCCGTGGGTGGCGACCGGATATGTGGCCGGACCCCCGCTGTCCCAGGCGGTGACGGAACACGGCCCGCTGCCCGCCCACTCGGTACGGGTGCTGGGAGCGGGTCTCGCCGAGGCGCTGGCGGCCGTGCACGCGCTGGAGTTGGTGCACCGCGATGTGAAGCCGTCCAACGTGCTCCTCACCCTCGACGGGCCGCGGCTGATCGACTTCGGGATCGCCCGCGCCACCGAGGGCACCGCCTCCCTCACCTCCACCGGCGTATCCGTCGGATCGCCCGGCTACATGTCGCCCGAGCAGATCCTCGGCAAGGGCATCACCGGGGCCGCCGACGTCTTCTCGCTGGGCGCGGTCCTCGCGTTCGCGGCGACGGGCACCGCTCCCTTCCCCGGCGACTCCTCGGCGGCGCTGCTCTACAAGGTGGTGCACGAGGAACCCGAACTGGCCGGACTTCAGGGCGATCTGCGGGACCTGGTCGCCCAGTGCCTCGCCAAGGACCCCTCCGCGCGGCCGTCACCCGGCGAGATCGCGCGCCGCCTCGCGCCCGGCGGCGCCGCCGCTCTGGTCGCCGCCGGCTGGCTGCCGGGACCGCTGGTCGAGCAGGTGAGCCGGTCCGCGGTGACGCTGCTGAACCTGGAGCCCGCGGACCAGCCCGTGGCGGATGCCGCCTCGGGGCCGGTGGCCTTCAGCAGCCCCGCGATCGGGACGTTCGGACCGCCGGTCGACCCCGTCGGTCAGCTGCCCTCCCACCCCGGCGGCGCGGCGACGGGGCCGGCCGCGCCACCCACCGGCGCCCCCGGGACACCGCCCGGCAGGCGCAGGGTGAGCTGCACCGTGACCCTGACGCTGGCCGCCGCGCTGGCCGCGGTGACCATCGGCGGCGGCTTCCTGCTCGACCTGTGGCCGGGCACCGGCAGCGGTG
Organism: Streptomyces sp. CA-251247; assembly: GCF_050952975.1. Classification (NCBI taxonomy): domain Bacteria; kingdom Bacillati; phylum Actinomycetota; class Actinomycetes; order Kitasatosporales; family Streptomycetaceae; genus Streptomyces; species Streptomyces sp. CA-251247. The sequence goes on from NZ_CP191861.1 coordinate 4,766,673, forward strand.
CCGACCAAGGGGACACGGGGGCCGAACCCCCGGGCTCCAGCGCCGCGTCCACCCCCGGCCCGTCCACTCCCCGCCCTTCCACCTCCGCCTCGCAGGAGCCCGGGGACAAGGTGACGGCCGTACCGAAGACCTTCATCGGCAGCTGGGAGGGTCCCTTCAAGGTCAGCCTCGCCGGAAGCGAACTGGAGGCGGGGACGTTCACCGTCGTCATCCGTGCGGGCAGGACGGGCGCGACGTTCGGCACGGTCAGCCAGTACGACGCGCTCGGCAACCTCTCCTGCGAGGACAACCTCGTCCTGCGCGGCGCGACGACCGCCGAGCTCGTCGCCGACGGCAGCTCCAGCGGCAAACCCGGCAACACCTGCACACCGGGCACCCACACGGTGAAGCTGCGCCTGGACGGGGACCGGGTCCTGTACACCTCGCGCGAGCCGCGGGCGGGCGATCCGCGCGCCACGCTGGAGCGTACGGACTGACTCCGGGCACCGGCCGGAAGGCGGCCGAGTCGGCTGGCGTAGGCTGGAGCGGCCCGCAGATGCTCCGAAAAACCGCCGAAAGGTGACACCCGGTGACCGAGAAGGCCGACCTTCAGTCCGTGCTGGACCGTGCCGCTGAGGGCGGTCGGATCACGCCCGAGGAAGCGCTGGAGCTGTACCGCTCGGCCCCGCTGCACGCACTGGGAACGGCGGCCGACGCCGTCCGCCGACGGCGCTACGCCGGTACGGAGCACATCGCGACGTACATCATCGAGCGCAACATCAACTACACCAACGTGTGTGTCACGGCCTGCAAGTTCTGCGCCTTCTACGCGCCGCCGAAGGACACCGCGAAGGGCTGGACCCGCGATCTCGACGACATCCTGCGGCGCTGCGCGGAGACGGTCGAACTGGGCGGCACCCAGATCATGTTCCAGGGCGGCCACCACCCGGACTACGGCGTGGAGTACTACGAGGAGCACTTCTCGGCGATCAAGAAGGCGTACCCGCAGCTGGTCATCCACTCCCTCGGTGCCTCCGAGGTCGAGCACATGGCCCGGATCTCCGGGGTCTCCGCGGAGGAGGCCATCCGCCGGATCCACGCCGCGGGCCTCGACTCGTTCGCGGGCGCCGGCGCCGAGCTGCTCCCGGCCCGTCCGCGCCAGGCGATCGCCCCGCTGAAGGAGTCCGGCGAGCGCTGGCTGGAGATCATGGAGATCGCCCACAACCTGGGCGTGGAGTCCACCTCCACCATGCTGATGGGTACCGGAGAGACCAACGCCGAGCGCATCGAGCACCTGCGGATGATCCGCGATGTGCAGGACCGGACGGGGGGCTTCCGGGCCTTCATCCCGTACACCTACCAGCCGCAGAACAACAAGCTGAAGGGCCAGACCCAGGCCACGCTCTTCGAGTACCTGCGGATCATCGCCATCGCCCGTCTCTTCCTCGACAACGTCGCGCACATCCAGGGCTCCTGGCTCACCACCGGCAAGGAGGTCGGCCAGCTCACCCTGCACTACGGCGCGGACGACCTCGGCTCGGTGATGCTGGAGGAGAACGTCGTCTCCTCGGCCGGCGCCAAGCACCGCTCCAACCTGCACGAGATCATCGAGATGATCCGCACCGCCGACCGCGTTCCGGCGCAGCGCTCCACGACGTACGAGCACCTCGTCGTGCACGACGACCCGGCGAACGACCCGGTCGACGACCGCGTCGCCTCGCACATCTCCTCCACGGCGATCGAGGGCGGCACGGCCCACCCGGAGCTCAAGCTGCTGAACGCCAACTGAGGCCGTCTTGCTGACGATCCATGTGGCCGACGCCGTGTTCGCCGGCCACAAGGACGTGCGGGCGGTCGTCGTCGACGCCGGGCTCATCGTGCAGATGGGTCCGTACGACGCGATGACCGCGGCGCGCCCGCAGGCGCGGGTGCGCACCTGGCCCGGGCTGCTGGTGCCGGGCCTGCGCCACCCCCAGGCGGCCGGACTGCTGGAGTCGGCCTACCACCCCGATCCCCGGGAGGCCGACGAGCTCGGCACCGAGCCGCTGACGGGGGATGCCCTGGCGGCCCTGGAGCTGGACGACAAGCGTCTCGGCGGCAGCGCCCGCCGGGGGCTTCAGCGGATGCTCGGGCACGGCGTCACCGCCGTCACCGGTCCCTTCACCCGGCCCCCGGTCCGCACGGCAGTGGCCCGCTCCGGACTGCGGGTCCGCGAACCCGCGCCGGTCCGGGCGACGGACAGCGTCTCGCTCGATCCACTCCGGGTCCTGCCGCTGAGCGCGCTGCTCGACGGGGAGCTCTCGGCGGGATCGCCCGCCGACTTCGCCGTCTTCGACGTTCCCGTCGACGAACCGCCAGCACAGGCGCTGCGCCTGCATGGCGCCGGGAGATGCGTGGCGACGGTCCTCGGCGGCCGGCTGGTGTACCGGCGCGCCTAGCTCGTGTCAGCGGCTGCTTGAATGGGGTGCGTGATCCGAGCCTCCCTGGACAAGCAGCCGCACGAAGTCGCCTCGATGTTCGACGACGTGGCGGCGAACTACGACCTCACCAACGACGTGCTCTCGCTCGGCCAGGACCGGCGGTGGCGCAAGGAGGTCGCGAAGGCGGTGGACGCGCGTCCGGCGCAGAAGATCCTCGACCTCGCGGCCGGCACCGGCACCTCCTCGCTGCCGTTCAGCGCGGCCGGTGCGTACGTCGTGCCCTGCGACTTCTCCCTCGGCATGCTCCGCGAGGGCAAGAAGCGCAACGCTTGGCTGCCGCTGACCGCGGGCGACGCGACGCGACTGCCGTTCCGCGACGGCGTCTTCGACGCGGTGACGATCTCCTTCGGGCTGCGCAATGTGCAGGAGACGGACACGGCCCTGCGCGAGCTGTACCGGGTGACCCGGCCCGGCGGACGCATCGTGATCTGCGAGTTCTCGCACCCCACCTGGGCCCCGTTCCGGACGGTCTACGAGGAGTACCTGATGCGGGCGCTGCCGCCGGTGGCGCGCGCGGTCTCCTCGAACCCCGACGCGTACGTCTACCTCGCCGAGTCCATCCAGTCCTGGCCGGACCAGCCCGAGCTGGCGGCGAAGCTCCAGCGCGCGGGCTGGGCGAAGGTCGCCTGGCGGAACCTGTCGGGCGGGATCGTGGCGCTGCACCGGGGCACCAAGCCGGCCTGAGCCGCACGCGCCGTGAGCGGCGGGAGCAACCGGCGAGCACGACGGGGGAGTTGACGGGAACCGTCCGGCGGGCAAGATGTGTCAGTTCACTCGCAGCCCCGTTCCCCACGGTCCCGGAGTTTCCATGGCCTCGTACTGTCCGCACTGCGGTTCCCCGTCCCCGGACGAGGCACGCTTCTGCATGAAATGCGGGCGGGAGCGGCTTCCGGCAGCGGAGACGGGTCCACCGCCCGTGCCCCCGGCCCTGCCGCCCGCTCCCGCCGCGCTGCCCGTTCCCGCGCTTCCGGCCCCTCCCGCCGGACCCTCGCCCGTCGGGCAGTTCGCCGGCCGGGTCCTGCGCGGCGACTGGGCACAGCCCGCGAAGGCAGCGCTCTTCCCGGCCGGGCTGCTGCTCGTCCTGGGCGTGGCTCTCGCGTTCCCCTCGTACGGACAGGACGACGAGGTCGTCGTCGGCTGGGTCGCACGGCTGCGGATCGCGCTCGCGATGCTGCTCCAGGGGGTCGGCGGCGGGTTCGAGATCAAGGCCGCCGAAGGAGGATCGCCCTTCGGAGGCGACTTCGGATCGGATTCCGGCTCCGGCTCCGGCTCCGGTTTCGGATCGGATTCCGGCTCCGGCTTCGGTGACGGGTTCGGCTCGTCCGACGCCATGGGCAGCGCCTCGCTCTCCCTGGTGCCGCTCACCGTGACGCTGCTCTTCGTCGCCGCGCTGTATCTGGGCGCCCGGATGCTGCGTACGCGCGGCGCCGGACTGGAGGCGGCCGTACGGCTCTCGCTCGTGGTCACCGCGGCGGTGCTGGTCCTCGGACTGTTCGCCCAGCCCGACATCGACGGTGTCGAGGTCTCCTCCTCGCCACTGCTCGCGATGCTCGGAGCGCTGGCGATCGCGCTCGTCGTGAGCTTCGCCGTCCTCCAGCGCGACCACCTCGCCGCCTGGCTGGGCATGCGCCCCGGCGCCGCCTCGACGGTCCGCGCCCTCGGCACGGCGGTGCGGGCGCTCGGCACGGTGATCGCGCTCTGCTCGGCGGTGGGGTTCGTCGTGTACGCGGTCCAGGACGACGTGGACGGTACGGCCCTGCTGGGCGCGCTGCCGTTCCTGCCCAACATCGGCTTCGCGGTGCTCGGACTGAGCTGGGGCGTACCGGTGGAGTACGACGTCCAGGGGGAGGCCAGTGCCTTCGGATCGAGCTCGGAGAACGGCGCGTTCGGACTGTCGGAGATCGGCGACCTGTGGGGCAACGGCGCGGTCGCCGGAGCGCTGACGCTCGGTGTGGTCTGCGCGCTGACCCTCGGCATCCGCACGGCCCTGCGCTCCCCGGACCGCCGTGAGCACCTGCTGACCGGCGCTTTCGTGCTCGGTCTGTTCCTGCTGTTCCTGGGGTTCAGCGGACTCGCGGCGGACGTCTCGGGCGGCGTCGGCGACTTCGGCGGCCAGGGCCGTTCGGAGGTGGCCCCGAGCGTTCCGGACGCCTTCCTGTTCGGTCTGCTGTGGGTGGGCGGTGCGGTGCTTCTGGCGCCCTACGCGGTGAAACTGACGGGGCGGCAGCCGGCTGTTCCGCCGTACGCCTCGGCGCCGCCGCCGGCCTACCCGCCGGCCGCCATGACACCGGGCGCGGCGGGCGCCACCGTCGCGGGTGCCTGGCCGGCGGCGGGCGCACCGGGCCAGGGCGGACCGGACGAGAGCGAGGGGCACGCGGTCGGCGCCGACACGGGTCCGCCGCCGACCTCGGGCCACGATCTGCCGGCCGCCGGGGACGCCCCGGCGGGACCGCAACCCGCGGCCCCGGCCGACCCGGCCGCCTCGGACACCCCGAACGCACCCGCAGCCCCGGCCGCATCAGCAGTCCCGCCCGCCGCCCCGGCCGTTCCGCCCGCGGGCGACGCGGCAGGCGCTCCCGCGGGTCCGCCGATGCCCGGAACTCCGGGAGCACCCGTGGCTCCCGGTGCGCACGGGCCGGGCGCGCCCGTGCCGGTGTACGACGCCGAGACATATGTGCCGGCCGGCTACGGACCTCACACCCCCCACACCTTCGACCTGGCCGCAGGACACGCGACGGTGCCCCCGCCCGGGAGCGACCAGGCCGCCGCGGCGCGTCGGCGCAAGGTGCTCGTCTGGACCGGCACCCTCGTCGCCGCGTTCGTCATCGGCGGCGGTGCCGCGGCCGGAGTGCTGCTCCTGCAGAAGGACGACGGCGGTTCCGACCGTGCGTCGGACAAGCCCGCCGCCTCGCCCTCGCAGGCGCCCTCGGCGCCCGCGTCCCCCTCGCCTTCTCCGACTCCGTCGCAGGAGCCCACCGCGGGCCCGGGGGCCAGTACGCCGCCCGGCGCGAACACGACTCCCTCGCAGCCGTCCGACGGCACACTGCCCGCCGGCTTCGTCCTCAAGAACGACCCCGCCGGATTCACCGTCGCCGTCATGGACGGCTGGCAGCGGCGGCAGACCGGCAGCCAGATCTTCTACGAGGCTCCCACCGGGGGCTCGTACCTCCAGATCGGCGTCATCAAGAACGCGCCGACGTCGTCCTACGAAAACTTCCTCGACCTGGAGAGCAAGCGCCAGGCGCTCCCCGAGGTCCGCTACCAGCGTCAGCAGTTGGTCCGGAACACCTTCCAGGGACGCCCCGGCGCGCTGTGGGAGTTCACCAACATCCCCGATCCCGAGAAGAGCACCGTGCTGCGCCATGTCATCGACCAGGCCTTCGTGGCCGCCGACGGCACGGAGTACGCGATCCTCGCCGGCGACCGGGCGGACCTGTGGGACACCGAGAACGACGTGGTCTTCTCGACCGCCCTCGGCACCTTCAAGCCGAACTAGCCGAACTAGCCGAACTAGCCGAACCGGGCGAACCGACCGAACCGCCGCGCACCGGCCGTGCACCGGCCGGACGAGCCCCACCGCCCCGGGGGGCCGGTCCGGACCGCCGGAACCGGACCAACCACCCCGGGGCCGGGCCCGGACCGCCGGATCAGGCCCCGGACAGGTTCAGCCGGAAGCAGTGCCCCTGCCGCTTCGACACCGGAGCCGTGAACGTCTCCGACAACTGCATCCCGAGCCGCTCGGTCACCGCGATCGAGCGCTTGTTGGCCGCGTCGACCATGGCCACGACCTCATCGACCCCCGCCGCCCGTACCCGCTCCAGCGTGATGCGGGCGGCGGCGGTCACATAGCCCCTGCCCCACGCCCGCCGCGCCAGCCGCCAGCCGATCTCGATCTCGCCGACCGGTCCGAAGTGCGTGTGCGGCCACGGCTGCGCACCCGTGAAACCGATGACCTCGCCCTGCTCGTCGAGCATGGTCCAGAAGCAGAATCCGCGTTCCGCGTCGTGCCGGCGCTGGCGGGCCGTGAGCTCCTCGTACACCGACAACTCGGCCGCCCTGCCGCCCTGGAACTCCATGACGTCCGGGTCGGCGAAGACCCGGTGCCAGGCGACGGCGTCCTCGTCGGTGGGCACGCGGAGCTGCACGGCGGGGAGGAGCCTGCTCATAGGGGAGCCCTTCGGTCGCGGATCTGTACGCCCCCATAGACTGCACATGTCCCGTGCCATCCGGTACGCAATATCGAGTCTTCGGGAGAACCCGCCGTGACCGAGCCGCTCGCCAAGAACACGGCGCAGACCGCGGATGTGATCGTTGTCGGGGCCGGCCCGGCCGGTTCCACGACCGCCTACCATCTCGCCAAGTCGGGCCTGGACGTCCTGCTGCTGGAGAAGACCGCGTTCCCGCGCGAGAAGGTGTGCGGCGACGGGCTGACCCCGCGCGCCACCAAGCAGCTGGTGGGTATGGGCATCGACATCTCCGAAGAGGCCGGCTGGCTGCGCAACAAGGGCCTGCGGATCATCGGCGGCGGTGTGCGACTCCAGCTCGACTGGCCGGAACTCGCCTCGTTCCCGGACTACGGACTCGTGCGCAAGCGCGACGACTTCGACGAGCAGCTGGCCCGCCAGGCGCAGAAGGCGGGCGCACGGCTCCACGAGCGCTGCAACGTGGGCGCCCCGATCATCGACGAGCGGACCGGCCGGATCACCGGTGTGGAGGCCAAGCTCGGCGAGGAGAAGACCCCGGTCACCTTCCACGCCCCGCTGGTCGTCGCCGCCGACGGAAACTCCTCCCGCATCTCCCTCGCCATGGGGCTGCACCGCCGCGACGACCGCCCGATGGGCGTGGCCGTGCGCACGTACTTCACGAGCCCCCGCCACGACGACGACTACCTGGAGTCGTGGCTGGAGCTGTGGGACCGCCGCGGCCCGGGCGAGGACCGGCTGCTGCCGGGCTACGGCTGGATCTTCGGCATGGGCGACGGCACCTCCAACGTCGGCCTCGGTGTCCTCAACACCTCGGCGGCGTTCAAGGAGCTGGACTGGCGCGAGGTGCTGAAGGCCTGGTGCGCCTCGATGCCGGAGGACTGGGGCTACACCGAGGAGAACATGACGGGCCCGATCCGCGGCGCCGCGCTCCCGATGGCCTTCAACCGCCAGCCGCACTACACGAAGGGCCTGCTGCTCGTCGGTGACGCGGGCGGCCTGGTCAATCCGTTCAACGGCGAGGGCATCGCATACGCCATGGAGTCCGGGGAGATCGCGGCCGACGTGATCGTCCAGGCGCACTCCCGCAGGACGCCCGCCCAGCGCGAGCTGGCGCTGCACCGCTACCCGAAGGTCCTCAAGGACACCTACGGCGGCTACTACACGCTGGGCCGCGCCTTCGTGAAGCTGATCGGCAACCCGAAGGTGATGAAGATCGCGACCCAGCGCGGTCTGTCCCACCCGATGCTGATGCGATTCACGCTCAAGATGCTGGCCAACCTCACCGACCCGACGGGCGGCGACGCGATGGACCGCATCATCAACGGCCTCTCCAAGGTGGCTCCGAAGGCCTGACCGTTCACGGCCGGGCCGCTCGGCAGGGAGCCGAGCGCCCCGGCCCCCGGCAGTTGACCGTCAGACGTTGACGATCTTCACCTTCGGTGAGCCGGGAAGGTCCTCGGCGGCCTTGCACAGGGCCGGGATGTGCGACGTGTCGGATGTGGCAAGCAGTACCGGCGGTGCGCAGAGGGCGGCCGTGGCCACCACCAGTGCATCCACGAGGCCTTCGTGTCCGTCGAGTCCCGAGATGTCCAGCAGCTGCGCCGCCGCATCCATGACGGCGTCGCTGACCGGCTTCACGTCGAACCGGGACAGCAGGATCTGGAGTCGCTGGGCGGCCTCTCGCCGGCATCCGTACCGGGCGAGCGTCGTCGGCAGGTCGAACGGTTCACCGATGATCCGGTGCGTGACCAACCCGCTGCGCAGCTCCCGGTCCGGTTCGGCGACGCAAACGCCGTGCGCCGCACCGTGGTTGAGCACGGCGTACAGCGTGCGCCGGCCGGCCCGAGGTGCTGCTGCGCGGCGGGGCGGACGACCTGCTCACCACGCTGGGTCCGAACTGGCGCCGATAACCGCCCACTTTGCACCCTTTGTCATCGTCCGCGTATGACATCCCGTTGTGCGGCCGAGGGCTCCTGCTGATGCCGTCGTGGTTCGCGACCGGCCCGATGGTGAGGTACCGGCCGGACGCGGCGACCGTTCTCGTGCATCCGATGCATCCGATGCGTCCCGCGGAGCGCGTCGCGTCTCGCCGGCCACCGTCGGCCGGCACGCCACGAACCCGCGCAACGCCGGTCTGGTGACGACGGTCCGGACCGGGACCGCGGTGCTGCACAGCCTGACCCCTCTCGGACGGGCCCTGCTGGGCGCCTGAGGGCCGGGGACGGGATCGCCGAAGGGCCGCGGCTCCGGCGGGAGCCACGGCCCTTCAGAAGGCTGGTGCAGGTGTCAGAGAACCCGGACCGCACCGCTCGCCGGGTAGCCCGACAGGTCCTGGATGACGACGCCCTTGCTGGGGTTGGCGGCGTCGAGGTACTGGCCGTCGCCGATGTAGACGCCGACGTGGTACGCGCTGCCGGCGCCACCCCAGTACAGGATGTCGCCGATCTGGAGGTTGCTGGTGCCCACCTGGGTGCCCGCCACCGACTGGTCCTGCGAGACGCGGGGGAGGTCGACGCCGACCTGGCGGAACGCGGCCTGGACGAGGCTGGAGCAGTCCCACGAGTTGGGGCCGGTGGCGCCCATGACGTAGGCGTCGCCGAGCTGGGCCTTGAGGAAGCCCACCACGGTCGCGGCGGAGCCGGTCGCGTTCGAGCTGTTGCTGCTGTACGCGGCGAGCGTGGAACGCTCGCTGGTACGGGAGGCGCGCTCCTGGGAAGCGGCCTCGGCACGCTGCTTCGCCTCGGCCTTCTCGGCCTCGGCCTTGCGGACCGCCTCGGCCTTGGCCTTCTTGGCGGCCTGCGCGGCCTTCGTGGCGGCAGCGTCCTCCTGTGCCTGCAACTCCTGGTCGAGAGCGACCTGCTGGGTCGCCTCGGCGGACTGCGCGACGGCTTGGGAGAGACCGGCGGTGAGCGTGGGCATCTCAATGGTCTCGGTGACCGGGTCGGCGTTGGCCGGTCCGGCGGCTCCGGCCACTGCGATCGTGCTGAGGACGCCACCGGCAACTCCGGCCCGGAGCGCCATCGTCGAGGCGCTGCGCCGGCGGGGCTTCCGGTGGCTGGGTATGTGAGCGGTGTGGGACATGGGACAACCGCTATCAGGGGGAACCGGTTCCCTTCAAGAAACGTGTGTTGCGCCACAGTTACGACCGGAACCTTTCAATCCGCTCCAGTCGGCGCCTTATTGACGCCCTAACGGGCAAAACGGGCATGCGTGATCACAGCTGTGATCATGGGCTTTCCGTAAAAGGTCCGAATTGCCTGGCGCTTACCATCGCTTCACACCGATGGCCAAGCCCGCTTTTGTTGAGAGTTTGAGCGAGTGGCGCAGGTCACAGAAAGGTCACCTCCCGGGCCCCCGGAAGTTCGTGAACGCGTGCACGCGTTCACCTTCGTCCGCGGAGGCGCTCGCCCGGGTGACGGGACGTCCTCTATCACCCGATGCGGTCCATCGCCAATTTGCCCGAACAGGCTCCGCCTTGCTATACCCGCACCCCTCCCACCAGCGGTAACGCATACGGATGTCACTTCTCGTGACCGCTCGGGCGCTTCGCGTATGAAGATCACCGCTCATCCGGCTTCATGATCCTTCGCCGGGTGGTGGAGATCACAAAGGCGTTGTCGTACCCCGTGTCGCAGATCACAGACCGGCAGGCATAGGATGCGGGGCAGTCGGGCTTGTGAACTGCCTCACATACACGTGATCTTCGAGGCAGCGAGGCGGTTGCCCGGTGCGGTCCAACGGTCAAGGACGACTGGAAGGAGCGAGGAGGGTGAATGCTTACGCGCCCATCCTTGTGCTCGGCGCCCTCGGGGCAGGGTTTGCGATCTTCTCCGTGGTCATGGCCACGCTTATCGGCCCGAAGCGCTACAACAGGGCGAAACAAGAGGCGTACGAGTGCGGCATCGAGCCCACTCCCACGCCGGCCGGCGGCGGCCGCTTTCCCATCAAGTACTACCTGACGGCGATGCTCTTCATCGTCTTCGACATCGAGATCGTCTTCCTCTACCCCTGGGCGGTCACCTTCGACGCCCTGGGGCTTTTCGGGCTCGTGGAGATGCTGCTCTTCGTGCTCACCGTCTTCGTCGCCTATGCGTATGTGTGGCGGCGCGGCGGTCTGGAATGGGACTGAGGGGCTGAGGGGCACCAATGGGACTCGAAGAGAAACTGCCGAGCGGTTTCCTGCTGACCACCGTCGAACAGGCCTCGGGCTGGGTGCGCAAGTCATCCGTCTTCCCGGCCACGTTCGGTCTGGCCTGCTGCGCCATCGAGATGATGACGACCGGTGCCGGACGGTACGACCTGGCCCGGTTCGGCATGGAGGTCTTCCGCGGCTCGCCGCGCCAGGCCGACCTGATGATCGTGGCGGGCCGGGTGAGCCAGAAGATGGCGCCCGTCCTGCGGCAGGTCTACGACCAGATGCCCAATCCCAAGTGGGTCATCTCCATGGGCGTGTGCGCATCGTCGGGCGGCATGTTCAACAACTACGCAATTGTGCAGGGCGTCGACCATGTCGTCCCTGTTGATATCTATTTGCCCGGCTGCCCGCCGCGTCCGGAGATGCTGATGGACGCCATTCTCAAGCTCCACCAGAAGATCCAGTCCTCCAAGCTCGGCGTGAACGCGGAGGAAGCGGCCCGCGAGGCGGAGGAAGCGGCGCTCAAGGCGCTTCCCCTGATCGAGATGAAGGGGCTGCTCCGGTGAGCGACGTACGCGCGGCCGCCGTGCCGCAGATGACGAGTGGATCCGCACCCCTGAGCCGCACGGGCGGAGAAGCGATCCAGGGGGTGCAGCGATGACGGACCAGCCGAACCCCGAGAAGGAGCTCAGCGAGCAGAACCTTCCCGGACAGCGTGGCGAGGGCGGCGAGGAGATCCGCGTCCAGCGCGGCATGTTCGGTGCCAACAACGGCGGCGACACCTCGGGCTACGGCGGCCTCGTCCGCTCCGTCCGGCTGCCCGGCCCGACGAACCGTCCCTACGGCGGCTACTTCGACGAGGTCGCCGACGAGCTCGAGGGTGCGCTGGAGGAACAGGGCCTCGTCCCCGAGAACGTCATCGAGAAGACGGTCGTCGACCGCGGGGAGCTCACCTTCCACGTCGCGCGCGAGCTGCTGGCGCAGGTGGCCCGCACCCTGAGGGACGACCCGGCCCTGCGCTTCGAGCTCTGTACCGGTGTCAGCGGTGTCCACTATCCCGACGACAAGGGCCGCGAGCTGCACGCCGTCTACCACCTGCGCTCGCTCACCCACGGCCGGCTGATCCGCCTCGAGGTCTCCGCCCCGGACAGCGACCCGCACGTGCCCTCCCTCGTCGCCGTCTATCCGACCAACGACTGGCACGAGCGCGAGACCTACGACTTCTTCGGGCTCGTCTTCGACGGCCACCCCGCCCTCACCCGGATCATGATGCCGGACGACTGGCAGGGCTACCCGCAGCGCAAGGACTATCCGCTCGGCGGCATCGCCGTCGAGTACAAAGGCGCCCAGATCCCGGCTCCTGACCAGCGGAGGTCGTACTCGTGAGTACATCGCACCCCCACCCGTCGCCCGGCCGCCACCCCTCACCGGATCCCTTCGGGACGCCCCTTGCAGATCCCCGCGAGACCACCGAGGGGACTGTATATACAGTCACCGGCGGCGACTGGGACGAGGTCGTGCAGAGCGCGGCCAAGGCCGACGACGAGCGCATCGTCGTCAACATGGGCCCGCAGCACCCCTCGACGCACGGCGTGCTCCGGCTGATCCTGGAGATCGACGGCGAGACGGTCACCGAGGCCCGCTGCGGCATCGGGTATCTGCACACCGGCATCGAGAAGAACCTCGAGTACCGGACCTGGACGCAGGGCACCACCTTCGTCACGCGCATGGATTATCTGACGCCGTTCTTCAACGAGACGGCGTACTGCCTCGGCGTGGAGAAGCTCCTCGGTATCGAGGACCAGATCCCGGACCGTGCGACGGTCATCCGCGTGCTGCTGATGGAGCTGAACCGGCTCTCCTCGCACCTGGTGTGCATCGCCACCGGCGGCATGGAGCTCGGCGCCACCACGATCATGATCTACGGCTTCCGCGATCGTGAACTGATTCTCGACATCTACGAACTGATCACCGGCCTGCGGATGAACCACGCGTACATCCGCCCCGGAGGCCTCGCCCAGGACCTGCCGCCGGGCACCGTGGACCAGCTCCGCGAGTTCGTGAAGACGATGAAGAAGAACCTGCCGGAGTACGACAAGCTCGCCACCGGCAACCCGATCTTCAAGGCCCGTATGCAGGACATCGGGTACCTCGACCTCACCGGCTGCATGGCGCTGGGCGCCACCGGACCGATCCTGCGCTCGGCGGGCCTCGCCCACGACCTGCGCAAGACCGACCCGTACTGCGGCTACGAGACGTACGACTTCGACGTCCCGACCGCCGACACCTGCGACTCCTACGGCCGCTTCCTCGTCCGGCTGGAGGAGATGCGGCAGTCGCTGCGCATCGTCGAGCAGTGCCTGGACCGGCTGGAGCCGGGCCCGGTCATGGTCGCGGACAAGAAGATCGCCTGGCCCGCACAGCTCGCGCTCGGGCCCGACGGACTCGGCAACTCCCTCGACCACATCAAGAAGATCATGGGCACCTCCATGGAGGCCCTGATCCACCACTTCAAGCTGGTGACCGAGGGCTTCCGGGTCCCCGCCGGACAGGCGTACGCCGCTGTCGAGTCCCCCAAGGGCGAGCTCGGTGTCCATGTCGTCTCCGACGGCGGCACCCGCCCCTACCGGGTCCACTTCCGTGACCCGTCCTTCACCAACCTTCAGGCCATGGCGGCGATGTGCGAGGGCGGCCAGGTCGCCGACGTCATCGTCGCCGTCGCGTCCATCGACCCCGTGATGGGAGGCGTCGACCGGTGACCGCAAATCAAGAGGTGAGCCTGGGCATGCCCCAGCTCCCCGCCCCCGACTACCCGGCCGATGTGCGCGCCAGGCTCGAAGCGGACGCGAAGGAGATCGTCGCCCGCTACCCCGACAGCCGGTCCGCCCTGCTGCCGCTGCTGCACCTGGTGCAGTCCGAGGAAGGCCATGTCACCCGTACCGGCGTGCGGTTCTGCTCCGAGGTGCTGGAGCTGACCACCGCCGAGGTCACCGCGGTGTCGACCTTCTACTCGATGTACCGGCGCAAGCCCTCCGGCGACTACCAGGTCGGGGTGTGCACCAACACGCTCTGCGCGGTGATGGGCGGCGACGCCATCTTCGACGACCTGAAGGAGCACCTCGGGGTCGGCAACGGTGAGACGACCGACGACGGCAAGGTCACCCTCGAACACATCGAGTGCAACGCGGCCTGCGACTTCGCCCCCGTGGTGATGGTCAACTGGGAGTTCTTCGACAACCAGACGCCCGAGTCCGCCCGCCGGCTCGTCGACGACCTGCGCGAAGGACGGCCGGTCGAGCCGACCCGCGGTGCGCCGCTGTGCACCTACAAGGAGACCGCGCGCATCCTCGCCGGCTTCCCCGACGAGCGCCCCGGCGCCGTCGAGGCCACCGGCGGAGCGGGTCCCGCGTCGCTGATCGGACTGCGCCTCGCCAAGGGCGAGACGACGGCCGCCCGGGTGGTCTCGCCGCGCGCCGAGTCCCGCCAGGACGCGCCCCAGCCCGGTTCCGAGCACCTCAGCTCGCACGACGCACCGCAGAAGACCTCGGACTCCGACCCGGAGCACCCGGCCGGCCCGGTGACCGAGGAGGGGGAGTGATGACCGTGTCCACCGAATTCGGGGGCAGCGCCCAGGGCGAGAGCAGCCCCGAGAAGCTGCTCGCGCCGGTGCTGTCCGCCTTCTGGGACGAGCCCGAGTCCTGGACGCTGGAGACCTATCGGCGGCACGACGGCTACCAGGGTCTGCGCAAGGCACTGGCCATGTCGCCCGACGACCTGATCGCCTACGTCAAGGACTCCGGTCTGCGCGGCCGCGGCGGCGCCGGCTTCCCCACCGGAATGAAGTGGCAGTTCATTCCGCAGGGCGACGGCAAGCCGCACTACCTCGTCGTCAACGCCGACGAGTCGGAGCCGGGCACCTGCAAGGACATCCCGCTCCTCTTCGCCAACCCGCACTCCCTCATCGAGGGCATCGTGATCGCCTGTTACGCGATCCGCTCGAACCACGCCTTCATCTATCTGCGCGGTGAGGTCGTCCCTGTACTGCGGCGGCTGCACGAAGCCGTGCGCGAGGCGTACGAGGCGGGCCTCCTCGGCACGGACATTCTCGGCAGCGGACTCGACCTCGAACTCACCGTGCACGCGGGCGCGGGCGCCTACATCTGCGGCGAGGAGACCGCGCTGCTGGACTCCCTGGAGGGCCGGCGCGGCCAGCCCCGGCTGCGGCCGCCCTTCCCCGCGGTCGCCGGTCTGTACGCCTGCCCCACTGTGGTGAACAACGTCGAGTCCATCGCGTCCGTTCCCGCGATCCTCAACAAGGGCAAGGACTGGTTCAAGTCGATGGGCAGCGAGAAGTCCCCGGGCTTCACGCTGTATTCGCTCAGCGGGCACGTCACGAGCCCCGGCCAGTACGAGGCCCCGCTCGGGATCACCCTGCGCCAGCTGCTCGACATGAGCGGCGGCATGCGGGCGGGCCACCGCCTCAAGTTCTGGACGCCGGGCGGCTCCTCCACCCCGATGTTCACCGACGAGCACCTCGACGTCCCGCTGGACTACGAGGGCGTCGGAGCGGCCGGCTCGATGCTCGGTACCAAGGCCCTCCAGTGCTTCGACGAGACCACCTGTGTCGTCAGGGCCGTGACCCGCTGGACCGAGTTCTACGCGCACGAGTCCTGCGGCAAGTGCACGCCGTGCCGTGAAGGCACCTACTGGCTGGTCCAGTTGCTGCGCGACATCGAGGCGGGCAAGGGCGAGATGGCCGACCTCGACAAGCTCAACGACATCGCCGACAACATCAACGGCAAGTCGTTCTGCGCGCTCGGCGACGGCGCCGCCTCCCCGATCTTCTCCTCGCTCAAGTACTTCCGCGAGGAGTACGAGCAGCACATCACCGGCAAGGGCTGCCCCTTCGACCCCGCCAGGTCGACCCTCTGGGCCGACCGGCACACCACCACGGAGGTGAACGCATGACGGTCACTACAAGCGCTCCCTCCGGGGGCGGGGAGGCGGCTGTGCCGCCCGAGGACCTCGTCTCGCTGACGATCGACGGCGTGGAGATCTCCGTCCCCAAGGGGACGCTGGTCATCCGCGCCGCCGAGCTGCTCGGCATCGAGATCCCGCGGTTCTGCGACCACCCCCTGCTCGACCCGGCCGGTGCCTGCCGGCAGTGCATCGTCGAGGTCGAGGGCCAGCGCAAGCCGATGGCCTCCTGCACCATCACCTGCACCGACGGCATGGTCGTCAAGTCGCAGCTCAGCTCGCCCGTCGCCGAGAAGGCGCAGAAGGGCGTGATGGAGCTGCTGCTGATCAACCATCCGCTCGACTGCCCGGTCTGCGACAAGGGCGGCGAGTGCCCGCTGCAGAACCAGGCGATGTCGCACGGCGGCGCCGAGTCCCGCTTCGAGGGAAAGAAGCGGACGTTCGAGAAGCCGGTGCCGATCTCCACCCAGGTACTGCTGGACCGCGAGCGGTGCGTGCTCTGCGCGCGCTGCACCCGCTTCTCCAACCAGATCGCCGGCGACCCGATGATCGAACTCCTGGAGCGGGGCGCGCTCCAGCAGGTCGGCACCGGCGAGGGTGACCCCTTCGAGTCGTACTTCTCCGGGAACACCATCCAGATCTGCCCGGTGGGCGCGCTGACCTCGGCGGCGTACCGATTCCGCTCCCGCCCCTTCGACCTGGTCTCCTCGCCGAGCGTGTGCGAGCACTGCTCGAGCGGCTGCGCGACCCGCACCGACCACCGGCGCGGCAAGGTCATGCGCCGGCTCGCGGCCGACGACCCCGAGGTCAACGAGGAGTGGATCTGCGACAAGGGGCGCTTCGGCTTCCGCTACGCGCAGCGTCACGACCGCCTGTCCACCCCGCTCGTGCGCAACCCCGAGACCCGCGAGCTGGAAACGGCGAGCTGGCCGGAGGCGCTGGCGGCCGCGGCGGCCGGGCTGACCGCGGCGCGCGGCCGGGCCGGGGTCCTGCTGGGCGGCCGGCTCACCGTCGAGGACTCCTACGCGTACGCCAAGTTCGCCCGGGTCGCCCTGGACACCAACGACGTCGACTTCCGTGCCCGGGTGCACTCCTCCGAGGAGGCCGACTTCCTGGCCGCCCGGGTCGCCGGCCGGGGCCGCGACCTGGACGGCAGTGGGCTCACCTACCGGACGCTGGAGAAGGCGCCCGCGGTCCTGCTCGTCGGATTCGAGTCCGAGGAGGAGGCCGCCGGGGTCTTCCTGCGGCTGCGCAAGGCGCACCGCAAGCACGGCCAGCGCACCTTCGCGCTGGCCACCCACGCCACCCGCGGTCTGGAGAAGGCGGGCGGCGTCCTGCTGCCCGCGGCCCCCGGCACCGAGACCGAGTGGCTGGACGCGCTCAGCAGCAACGTCGGCCTGGAGGGCGACGGTTCGGCCGCGGCCGACGCGCTACGCGCCGACGGCGCGGTGATCGTGGTGGGCGAGCGGCTCGCGGCCGTGCCCGGCGGACTCACCGCCGCCGTACGGACGGCGAGCGCGACCGGCGCCCAGCTGGTGTGGATCCCGCGCAGGGCGGGCGAGCGCGGCGCGGTCGAGGCGGGCGCGATCCCCTCGCTGCTGCCCGGCGGCCGCCCGGCCACCGACCCGCGGGCCCGCGAGGAGACCGCCGAGGTCTGGCGCGTACGTGAACTCCCGCACCGCTACGGCCGCGACACCGGCCAGATCGTCGAGGCCGCCGCCACCGGCGAACTGGGCGCACTGGTCGTCGCGGGCGTCGAGGTCGCGGACCTGCCCGACCCGACGCGCGCCCGTGAGGCGTTCGACTCGGTCGGCTTCCTGGTCTCCCTGGAACTGCGGCCGAGCGAGGTCACCGAGCGGGCGGACGTGGTCTTCCCGGTCGCCGCCGTCGCCGAGAAGTCCGGCACCTTCCTCAACTGGGAAGGCAGGGCACGGCTTTTCGAGGCCGCGCTCAAGCCGGAACAGATGACGCGCCGGCTGGCACCGTCCGACGCGCGGGTGCTGCACATGCTCGCCGACGAACTCGACGTCCCCTTCGGACTGCCCGACCTCAAGTCGGCACGCAGGGAGCTGGACCGGCTCGGCTCGTGGGACGGCCCGCGGGCGACCGAACCGATGGAGTCCGCACAGCCGCTGCCCCGCGCCGGCGAGGGCGAGGCGGTACTGGCCGGACACCGGCTGCTGCTCGACCAGGGCCTGCTCCAGCAGGGCGACGAGGCGCTGGCGGGCACCCGCCACGCGGCGGTCGCCCGGCTCTCGGCGACGACCGCGGCCGAGACCGGCGTCAAGGACGGCGACGTCCTGTCCGTCTCGGGCCCGTCGGGTTCGGTCAGCTTCCCGCTCCAGGTGACGGCCATGCCGGACCGGGTGGTGTGGCTGCCGCTGAACTCCGCGGGCGGCGGCGTCACATCGGACACCGGCGCCCTCCCCGGACAGCTGGTCCGCATCGGCCCGGCCGCGGCCCAGGCCGTCACCACTGAGGTACCGGAGGTGCGAGCGTGAGTGCCCTCGCTCATTTCGCGGAAGCCCAGCAGAGCGTTCTCGCTGCCGAGGACCTCTCGATGTTCGGGCGCGACCCGTGGTGGCTCGTCGTCATCAAGGCCGTGTTCTGCTTCGCCTTCCTGATGATCACCGTGCTGTTCTCCATCGTGTGGGAACGCAAGGTCGTGGCCTGGATGCAGCTGCGCATCGGGCCCAACCGGCACGGCCCCTGGGGCATGCTCCAGTCGCTCGCCGACGGCATCAAGCTCATGCTCAAGGAAGACCTGATCGTCAAGCGCGCGGACAAGGTCGTCTATGTCCTCGCGCCGATCATCGCGGCGATCCCGGCCTTCATGGCGATCGCGGTGATTCCGTTCGGCCCGTCCGGCAACGAGGTCTCGATCTTCGGCCACCGCACCACGATGCAGCTGACCGACCTGCCGATCGCGATGCTCTACATCCTCGCGGTCGCCTCGGTCGGCATCTACGGCATCGTGCTCGCGGGCTGGTCGTCCGGCTCCACGTACCCGCTCCTCGGCGGACTCCGCTCCTGCGCGCAGATGATCTCGTACGAGATCGCGATGGGCGCGGCGTTCGCCTCCGTCTTCCTCTACTCCGGGTCGATGTCGACCTCGGCGATCGTCGAGGCGCAGGCGGACCGCTGGTACATCATCCTGCTGCCCGTCTCGTTCATCATCTACGTGATCACGATGGTCGGTGAGACCAACCGGGCGCCGTTCGACATGCCGGAGTCCGAGGGCGACCTGGTCGGCGGCTTCAACACCGAGTACAGCTCGATCAAGTTCGCGATGTTCATGCTGGCCGAGTACGTCAACATGGTCACCGTCTCCGCCGTCTCGGTCACCCTCTTCCTGGGCGGCTGGCGGGCTCCCTACCCGATCTCCACGTTCTGGGAGGGCGCGAACCACGGCTGGTGGCCGATGCTCTGGTTCGTCATCAAGGTCCAACTGCTGCTGTTCTTCTTCATCTGGCTGCGCGGCACGCTTCCCCGTGTCCGCTACGACCAGCTGATGAAGCTCGGCTGGAAGGTCCTCATCCCCGTCTCGGTGGTGTGGCTGATGCTGGTCGCGACCGTGCGGGCGCTGCGGAACGAGAACTACGACTTCCAGCAGATCGTGCTCTACGTCGGCGGCGCGGTCATCGCCGTCCTGCTGCTCTCCTTCGTCTTCGACATCTTCCGAGGCAAGAAGGAGAAGGAGGCGGAAGCCCAGGCGGCGAAGGAACCGCCCGCGGCCTTCGACCCGATGGCGGGCGGATTCCCCGTACCGCCGCTGCCGGGACAGGAGTTGCCGCCGGTGCCGCGCAGGCGTCCGCGCCGGGAGCGCGAGCTGATTGTCAGTGGTGGACCCGATACTCAGGGTGACGGACCTCGTGACGGAAAGGAGGCTGACGGTGTCTGAGGGATCCGAGAACAAGTTCCAGAATCCGGTTGCCGGCTTCGGCGTGACCTTCAAGGCCATGTTCAAGAAGCGGCTGACCGAGCAGTACCCGGAGGAGCCGAAGGTCACGGCGCCGCGCTTCCACGGCCGGCACCAGCTCAACCGGCACCCGGACGGCCTCGAGAAGTGCATCGGGTGCGAGCTGTGCGCCTGGGCCTGTCCGGCGGACGCGATCTATGTGGAGGGCGCGGACAACACCGAGGAGGAGCGCTACTCCCCGGGCGAGAGGTACGGCCGCGTCTACCAGATCAACTACGCCCGCTGCATCCTGTGCGGGCTGTGCATCGAGGCCTGCCCGACCCGGGCGCTGACGATGACGAACGACTTCGAGCTGGCCGACAGCTCCCGCGAGGCGCTCATCTACACCAAGGAGCAGCTCCTCGCCGGACTCGAGGAGGGCATGGTCGAATCGCCCCACTCGATCTTCCCCGGCACGGACGAGCAGGACTACTACCGGGGTCTGGTCACCGAGGCCGCTCCCGGCACGGTCCAGCAGGTCCCCCTCTCCAAGCAGGAGAAGCCGCAGGAAGGCGCCTCCACCTTCGGTGACGAGGAACCGGCTTCGGGGAAGGTGGTCGGCTCATGAACGCCCTCGCCGCCACCACCACGTCGACGGGTGAGGCCGTCCAGTTCTGGGTGCTCGGCACCGTCGCCGTGATCGGCGCCCTGTGCACGATCCTGATGCGGCGGGCCGTGCACAGCGCGCTCTGCCTCGCCGGGACCATGATCGTCCTGGCGGTCTTCTACCTCGCCAACGGCGCCTACTTCCTCGGTGTCGTGCAGATCGTCGTCTACACCGGCGCGATCATGATGCTGTTCCTCTTCGTCGTCATGCTGGTCGGCGTCACCGCCGCCGACTCGCTGAAGGAGACGCTGAAGGGCCAGCGCTGGCTCGCCGCGGCCTGCGGACTCGGCTTCGGCATCCTGCTGATCGCCGGCATCGGCAATGCCTCGCTGAAGAACTTCAACGGACTCGGCACGGCCAACAGCGTCCACGGCGGCAACGTCGAAGGACTCGCCGCCCTGATCTTCACCAAGTACGTCTTCGCCTTCGAGATCACCGGCGCGCTGCTGATCACCGCGACCGTCGGCGCGATGGTGCTCACCCACCGGGAGCGCACCGAGCGGGCCAAGACGCAGCGGGAGCTGTCCGAAGAGCGGGTCCGCGAGGGCAAGCACCTGCCCCCGCTGCCGGCTCCGGGTGTCTACGCCCGGCACAACGCCGTGGACATCGCCGGTCTGCTCCCGGACGGCACGCCGTCCGAGCTCACGGTCATGCAGACGCTGCGGCAGCGCGGCCAGATCCGCGACGTGTCGGACGAGGCACTGGCGGACCTCAAGGCGCTGGAGCGGCGCTCGGAGGACCGGCTGGGCCGTGACCACGACGAGCACGAAGAGGAGGTCGCGAAGTGAATCCCGTCAATTACCTGTATCTCGCAGCGCTGTTGTTCACCATCGGCGCGGCCGGGGTGCTGATCCGGCGGAACGCGATCGTCGTCTTCATGTGCATCGAGCTGATGCTCAACGCCTGCAACCTCGCGTTCGTCGCCTTTTCCCGTATGCACGGCAACCTCGACGGCCAGATCATCGCGTTCTTCACGATGGTCGTCGCCGCCGCGGAGGTCGTGGTCGGGCTCGCGATCATCGTGTCGCTGTTCCGTTCCCGTCACTCGGCCTCGGTCGACGACGCCAGCCTGATGAAGCTGTAAGGGGCCGCCGGCATGGAGAACCTCATTGGGCTGCTCATCGCGGCACCACTGCTCGGAGCGGCGGTGCTGCTGTGCGGCGGGCGGCGGCTCGACCGCACCGGCCACTGGATCGGCACCGTGCTCGCCGGTGCGTCGTTCGTGCTCGGCGTGGTGCTGTTCACGAACATGCTGGGCAAGGGCGCCGAGGAACGCACCCTGCACAGCACGCTGTTCACCTGGATCCCGGTCGAGAGCTTCCAGGCGGACGTCGCCTTCCAGCTCGACCAGCTGTCGATGACCTTCGTCCTGCTGATCAGCGGCGTCGGCACACTGATCCACATCTACTCCATCGGGTACATGGAGCACGACGAGCGGCGCCGCCGCTTCTTCGGCTATCTGAACCTGTTCCTCGCGGCCATGCTGCTGCTGGTCCTCGCCGACAACTACCTGCTGCTGTACGTCGGATGGGAGGGCGTCGGCCTCGCCTCCTACCTCCTCATCGGCTTCTGGCAGCACAAGCCCAGTGCGGCGACCGCGGCGAAGAAGGCCTTCCTCGTCAACCGCGTCGGCGACATGGGCCTGTCGATCGCGATCATGCTGATGTTCACCACCTTCGGGACCTTTGCCTTCGGGCCGGTCCTGGAGGCGACGGGCGAGACGAGCGAGGGCAAGCTGACGGCGATCGGCCTGATGCTGCTGCTGGCGGCCTGCGGCAAGTCCGCCCAGGTGCCGCTGCAGTCCTGGCTCGGGGACGCGATGGAGGGCCCGACCCCGGTCTCGGCCCTCATCCACGCGGCGACCATGGTGACCGCGGGTGTGTATCTGATCGTCCGCTCCGGCGCGATCTTCAATGCCGCACCCGACGCCCAGCTGGCCGTTGTGATCGTCGGCGCCGTCACGCTCCTGTTCGGTGCGATCGTCGGTTGCGCCAAGGACGACATCAAGAAGGCCCTCGCCGGCTCGACGATGTCGCAGATCGGCTACATGATCCTCGCGGCCGGTCTCGGCCCGATCGGATACGCCTTCGCGATCATGCACCTGGTGACGCACGGCTTCTTCAAGGCCGGTCTGTTCCTCGGCGCCGGTTCGGTCATGCACGGCATGAACGACGAGGTCGACATGCGCAAGTACGGCGGCCTGCGGAAGTACATGCCGGTCACCTTCGTCACCTTCGGGCTCGGCTACCTCGCGATCATCGGGATGCCGCCGTTCTCCGGCTTCTTCTCCAAGGACAAGATCATCGAGGCCGCCTTCGCGTACGACGACGGCATCCGCGGCTGGATCTTCGGCGGAATCGCCCTGCTGGGCGCCGGTATCACCGCGTTCTACATGACGCGTGTGATGATCATGACCTTCTTCGGTGAGAAGCGCTGGCAGCCCGACGCGGAGGGCCACGAGCCGCATCCGCACGAGTCGCCCAGGTCGATGACCATCCCGATGATCGTGCTCGCCTTCGGGTCGGTCTTCGCCGGCGGGTTCTTCAGCATCGGCGACCGCTTCGTCAACTGGCTGGCTCCGGTCACCGAGTTCGAGCATCCGCACCCGGTGATCAGCGTGCCGACGATCACGGCCTGCACCATCGCCATGCTGCTGATCGGCGTCGCCATCGCCTGGGTCATGTACGGACGCAAGCCGGTCCCGGTCGTGGCTCCGCGCGCCTCGCTGCTCACCCGGGCCGCCCGCCGGGATCTGTACCAGGACGACGTCAACCACGTGGTCCTGGTCCGTGGCGGCGAACACCTCACCCGCTCCCTGGTCTACGTCGACCACACCCTGGTCGACGGCGTGGTGAACGGCACGGCCGCCTCGGTCGGCGGGCTCTCGGGCCGCCTGCGCAAACTGCAGAACGGCTACGCCCGCTCGTACGCCGTCTCGATGTTCGGAGGTACGGCGGTGCTGATCGCCGCGACCCTGCTGATGAGGGCGGTGTAACTGCTATGTCTTTCCCGCTCCTTACGGTGACGGCGGCACTTCCGGCAGTCGGTGCGATCGCCACTGCCGCGGTGCCCGCCGCGCGGCGGACCGCAGCGAAATGGCTGGCGCTGCTGTTCTCGCTCGCCACACTCGTGCTCGCCGCGATCGTGCTCGTACGGTTCGAGCCCGGCGGTGACCGCTACCAGCTCACCGAGTCGCACGCCTGGATCAAGGACTTCGGCGTCCGGTACGAACTGGGCGTCGACGGCATCGGGGTGGCGCTGATCGCGCTGACCGCGCTGCTCATCCCGTTCGTCATCGGCGCCGGATGGAACGACGCCGAGCCCCAGGAGACCGGCAGCAAGCGCTGGCGGCCCACCCAGGGGTTCTTCGCGCTGATCCTCATGGTCGAGGCGATGGTGATCCTCTCCTTCGAGGCCACCGACGTCTTCCTCTTCTACATCCTGTTCGAAGCCATGCTCATCCCGATGTACTTCCTCATCGGCGGCTTCGGCGACCGGGCCCACGCGGGCGGGGACGAGGCGGCGGCGACCCAGCGGTCGTACGCGGCCGTGAAGTTCCTCCTCTACAACCTGGTCGGCGGACTGATCATGCTGGCCGCGGTCATCGGTCTCTACGTCGTCGCGGGGAGCTTCTCGCTCTCCGAGATCGCGGAGGCCCGGGCGAGCGGCCAGCTGGAGATGGCGACCAACACCGAGCGGTGGCTGTTCCTCGGCTTCTTCTTCGCCTTCGCGATCAAGGCGCCGCTCTGGCCGCTGCACACCTGGCTGCCGAACGCGATGGGGGAGGCGACCGCTCCGGTCGCCGTGCTGATCACCGCGGTCGTCGACAAGGTCGGCACCTTCGCGATGCTCCGCTTCTGCCTCCAGCTCTTCCCCGAGGCCTCCAAGTGGGCCACGCCGGTGATCCTGGTGCTGGCGCTGATCAGCATCGTCTACGGCGCCCTGCTCGCGGTCGGCCAGCGCGACATCAAGCGACTGGTCGCCTACGCCTCGATCTCGCACTTCGGCTTCATCGTCCTCGGCATCTTCGCGATGACCTCCCAGGGCCAGTCGGGCGCGACGCTCTACATGGTCAACCACGGGATCTCGACCGCCGCGCTGATGCTGGTCGCCGGCTTCCTGATCACCCGGCGCGGCTCGCGGCTCATCGCGGACTACGGCGGAGTGCAGAAGGTCGCTCCGGTGCTCGCCGGCACCTTCCTGATCGGCGGCCTCGCGACCCTCTCGCTGCCCGGACTGGCTCCGTTCGTCAGTGAGTTCCTGGTCCTGGTCGGCACGTTCGCGCGCTATCCGGTGGCCGGCATCATCGCCACCTTCGGCATCGTGCTCGCCGCGCTCTACACCCTCGTCCTCTACCAGCGGACGATGACCGGGCCGGTGAAGGCCGAGGTGCGGAGCATGCCCGACCTCAAGGCCCGTGAGCTGGCGGTCGTGGCGCCGCTGATCGCGCTCCTGATCTTCCTCGGCGTCTTCCCGAAGCCGCTGACGGACATCGTGAACCCGGCGGTCGAGCACACGATGTCCGACGTCCAGCAGAAGGACCCCCAGCCCGAGGTGGAGGCGGCCAAGTGAGCGCTACAGCTGTCCACAGCCTGTGGACGACGGCGGCCACGGCCGCACCGACGCCGCCGATCGACAAGATCCCGGCCCCTCACATCGAATACGCCCAGCTGGCACCGGTACTGATCGTCGTCGGCGCCGCCGTCCTCGGTGTGCTGGTCGAGGCGTTCGTACCGCGCAAGGCCCGGTACCACACCCAGCTGTTCCTGACCGTCGTCGCTCTCGCCGCCGCGTTCGCCGCGATCGTCGGGCTCGCCGCCGGGGGATACGGCACCACCAAGGCGCACATCGCCGCGATGGGCGCGATCGCCGTCGACGGTCCTGCGCTGTTCCTCCAGGGCACCATCCTGCTGGCGTCGATGGTCGCGGTGTTCACCTTCGCCGAGCGCCGGCTCGACCCGGAGGTACACGGCAACCGCGTCGACTCGTTCGCCGCACAGGCCGCCTCGGTCCCCGGCAGCGACAGCGAAAAGGCCGCGGTCAAGGCCGGGTTCACCACCACGGAGGTCTTCCCGATCGCGCTGTTCGCGATCACCGGCATGCTGGTCTTCCCGGCCGCCAACGACCTGCTGACCCTCTTCATCGCACTCGAGGTCTTCTCCCTCCCGCTGTATCTGCTGTGTGCGCTCGCCCGGCGCAAGCGGCTGATGTCGCAGGAGGCCGCGGTGAAGTACTTCCTGCTGGGCGCCTTCTCGTCCGCGTTCCTGCTCTTCGGCATCGCCCTGCTCTACGGGTACGCGGGCTCCGTCTCGTACGCCCGGATCGCGGAGGTCGTCGACGGCAGCGTCCGCACCATCGACCCGGCACTCGCCGACACCATGGGCAACGACGCGCTGCTGCTCATCGGCGTCGCGATGATCCTGATGGGCCTGCTGTTCAAGGTCGGCGCCGTCCCGTTCCACATGTGGACGCCGGACGTCTACCAGGGAGCGCCGACCCCCATCACCGGCTTCATGGCCGCGGCGACCAAGGTGGCCGCGTTCGGTGCGCTGCTGCGGCTGCTGTACGTGGTGCTGCCGGGGCTGCGCTGGGACTGGCGGCCGGTCATGTGGGCCATCGCCATCGTCACCATGCTGGGCGGCGCGATCGTGGCCATCACCCAGACCGACATCAAGCGGCTGCTCGCGTACTCCTCGATCGCGCACGCCGGCTTCATCCTGGCCGGTGTCATCGCGACGACGCCCGACGGCATCTCGTCCGTCCTGTTCTATCTGGCGGCGTACTCCTTCGTGACGATCGGCGCGTTCGCGGTGGTCACGCTGGTGCGGGACGCGGGCGGCGAGGCGACACATCTGTCCAAGTGGGCGGGTCTGGGCCGTCGTTCACCCCTGGTCGCGGCCGTGTTCGCCGTCTTCCTGCTGGCCTTCGCCGGCATTCCGCTGACGTCCGGCTTCTCGGGCAAGTTCGCGGTCTTCAAGGCGGCGGCGGAGGGCGGCGCGGGTGCGCTGGTCGTGGTCGGTGTGATCTCGTCCGCCATCGCCGCGTTCTTCTACATCCGGGTCATCGTGCTGATGTTCTTCAGCGAGCCGAAGGCGGACGGCCCGACGGTGGCCGTCCCGTCGGTGCTGACGACGACGGCGATCGCCGTCGGTGTCGCGGTGACGGTGGTGCTGGGTGTGGCCCCGCAGTACTTCCTGGACCTGGCGAACCAGGCCGGGGTGTTCGTGCGGTAGCCGTACGCCACATGGTCCACGAAGGGCCCGACTCCCTCGGGGGAGCCGGGCCCTTCGTCTGTGCGGTGCGCGGCATCTGCCAGCGGGGATCGGGCCCCGGGGCCTCAGGCGCGCCCCGCGTAGGCCCTGACGTCCGCGTCCGGGTCGTGGACCGCCGTCGCCAGGGCCGCGCGGGCCTCCTCGGCGGCCGGATGACGGAGCAGGGCGAGAACCGCCGCCTTGCGGACATCCGCGAAGGCGTCGCCCAGTGCCTTGGCCAGCGCCGGAACCGCCGTACCGGATGCCGCCCCGCCGAGCGCGGCCGCGGCTCCGGCGCGGACCTGCCAGGCAGGGTCGTCCAGCGCCCCTGCGGCCGACTCCGCCACATCCGCGGGGCAGCCCGTCGCGCCGAGCGACTGGAAGGCGGCCGCCCGCACGAGGACGTCGTGGTCACCCAGGAGGCGCGTGAGCGGGCCGAGGACGTCGGCCGGGGGCGCCGTCACCGCCGCAAGGCCCTTCGCGACGGTGACGCGGACCTCACGGGCCGGGTCGGCGGCGGCCGTCGTCAGCTCCTGGACGGCGTCCACGGAGACGAGCGCGCGGACCGTCTCCACCCGGACCCCGAGGTCGGGATCGTCCAGGCCCGGGGCGAACAAGGCCGTGCTTCCCAGCCGCAGGGCGCGCAGCAGGTCGAGCGCCGCGGCCCGTACCACCGGGTCGGCCGAGGAGACGGCCGCGACCAGCGGGGTGCGCAGCGCCGGCTCCGGTGGCAGCGTCTCGACCAGTTCACGCAGCGACTCCGCGGCCACCGCCCGCACCCCTGTGTCGGTGTCGGCGAGCGCGGCGGCGAGCGCCGGGCCCGTGCCGTCGGGGGCGGTCTCCGTCAGCGTGGCCACCGCCGCCCGCCGTACCGCCGGATCCGGGTCCGCCAAGTAGGGCGACAGCGCGGCCAGTTCCGGCTGGTCGTCGGCGAGCGCCACGAGCTCCAGGATGCGCGGCGAGCCGGTCGCCGCCCGCTCCGGGGTGCTGGTGGGGGCGGCGATACGCGAGCCGGTCGGGGCGGCCTCGCGCGGTCCCGCCGTCGCCACCTGCTCCGGCCTGACCTCCCCCAGATGGCGGGAGGCTCCGCCCACCGGGGTGAACTCCTCGACCGGCACCAGATACGGCTCCACCGGGCGCGCCGTGAACTCCATCGCTCCCGACGGCGACTTGCGCAGATCCAGATGGTGCAGCCAGCCGGTGTCGTCGCGCTGCGGATGGTCCGTGCGCTCGTGGTAGAGGCCCCAGCGGGACTCCGTGCGGGCGAGCGAGGAGCGGGCCGCCATCTCCGCGCAGTCCCGGATGAAGCTCACCTCGGCGCAGCGCATCAGCTCGTGGGGTGTCGTGGCGCCCATCTCCGCGATCTCGCCGCGCATCCTCTCGAAGTGGTCCACGGCGAGCGACAGCCGGGCGCCGGACTTGGGCGGCGCGACATAGTCGTTCACGAACCGGCGGAGCTTGTACTCGACCTGCGGCTGCGGCGGGCCGTCGGGATTCCGCAGCGGCCCGTAGGCCAGCTCGTGCGCCTCGGCCAGCTGGTCCGCCGGGAGTTCACCGGTGTACGCCCGGTACTGGGCCGCGTCCTCGCCGGCCAGATCGCCGAAGACGAACGCCCCGATCATGTAGTTGTGCGGCACGCACGCCAGATCGCCGGCCGCGTACAGCCGGGGCACGGTCGTGCGCGCATGGTCGTCGACCCGTACGCCCGACGCCGAGTGGCCTCCGCACAGGCCGATCTCGGAGATGTGCATCTCGATGTCGTGGGTCCGGTAGTCGTGGCCCCGGTTCGCGTGGAAGGTGCCGCGGGTCGGGCGTTCGGTCGTGTGCAGGATGGACTCCAGCGCGGCGACCGATTCCTCGGGCAGATGGCTGAGCTTCAGATACACCGGGCCGCGGTCGGAGGCGAGTTCGGCGGCGAACTCCGCCATCATCCGGCCCGACCAGTAGTCGGAGTCGACGAACCGCTCGCCGTGCCGGTTGACCTGGTAGCCGCCGAAGGGGTTGGCGACATAGGCGCAGGCGGGGCCGTTGTAGTCCTTGATCAGCGGATTGATCTGGAAGCACTCGATGCCGGTGAGTTCGGCCCCCGCGTGGTACGCCATGGCATAGCCGTCACCGGCGTTGGTCGGGTTCTCGTACGTGCCGTACAGATAGCCGCTCGCGGGCAGACCGAGACGGCCGGCGGCGCCGGTCGCGAGAATGACGGCACCCGCGCGGACCGTGACGAACTGCCCGGTGCGTGTGTTGAAGCCGGCCGCGCCCACCGCCCGGCCTTCCGCGGTCAGCACCCGGACCGGCATCACCCGGTTCTCGATGCGGATCCGCTCGCGCATCTCACGGCGGCGCAGCCGGCGGTAGAGGACCTTCTTGACGTCCTTGCCCTCGGGCATCGGCAGGACGTACGAGCCGGAGCGGTGGACCTGGCGCACCGCGTACTCGCCGTGCTCGTCCTTCTCGAACTTCACGCCGTACGACTCCAGCCGCTGCACCATCGCGAAGCCGCGGGTGGCCGTCTGGCGGACGGTGGACTGGTCGACGATGCCGTCGTTGGCGCGGGTGATCTCGGCGACGTAGTCGTCGGGTTCGGCACGGCCGGGGATCACGGCGTTGTTGACGCCGTCCATGCCCATGGCGAGGGCACCGGAGTGGCGGACGTGCGCCTTCTCCAGCAGGAGCACGTTGCTGCCGTGCTCGGCCGCGGTGAGGGCGGCCATCGTGCCGGCCGTGCCGCCGCCGATGACGAGGACGTCGCAGGAGAGCTCCTCGGCGTCGGTGAGAGCGGGGATCTGCACGGTCGTGCCTTTCACTGGGATCCGGTGCTGCCGAGGGACGCGAGGACCTCGCGGCGCAGTGCCACGGTCGCCGGGTCGCTGTGCGCTTCGCGCTCGCGGGGACGCGGTACGTCCAGGACGCGGCCGGTGCCGAGGAGCGCGAGCCGGTCGCCGAGGAACACCGCCTCGTCCACGTCGTGGGTGACGAAGACGACGGTCGCGCCGGTGTGCCGCAGCACGTCGACCAGCAACTGCTGCATCCCGGCCCGGGTCTGGGCGTCCAGCGCGCCGAACGGCTCGTCCATGAGCACGGCCCGGGGCTCCCCGGCGAGTGCGCGGGCGAGCTGGACCCGCTGGCGCTGACCGCCGGAGATCCGGTGCGGGAACGTCGGCCCGTACCCGGCGAGGCCGACGCGCTCCAGCCACTCGTCTGCGGTCCTGCGCCGTGCGGCGCGGGCGACCCCCTGGATGGCGAGGGGCAGTTCGACATTGGCGCGCACGGTACGCCAGGGCAGCAGCGCGTCGTCCTGGAAGACCAGTGCACGCTCGGCGCGGGGGGCGGTGATGGGAGTGCCGTCCTGGGTCACCTCGCCGCCGAGCGGCGGGAGCAGCCCGGCGAGGGTGCGCAGCAGGGTCGACTTGCCACAGCCGGACGGCCCGACGACGGTGAGGATCTCACCGGCCGCCACATCGAGATCGACGCCGTCGAGCACGGCGGTTCCGTCCCGGCCGAGCGCGACGGAGCGGAGCGTGAGCCGCGCCCCGAGGTGCGCGGAAGGGGCCGGTGCGAGGGCGGTTTCGGGGGGTGTGGTCACGGGGCGACGCCTCCTCGGAGAGAGTCCGGCCGCGCCGCCCGTCGCAGCGCGGGAGTACGGGTTCGGGGGCGGGCAACGGCGTCGCCGGCGGGCCGGGGCAGCCAGCGCGTCAGGCGGCGGCCCAGCACCTCCACGGCGGTAGAGGTGAGCCGGCCCAGCAGGCCGATGGTCGCCATGCCGACGAAGACCCCCGGGTAGTCCACGACCGTGTAGTCCTGCCAGGTCCGGTAACCCACCCCGTATTCGCCGGAGATCATCTCCGCCGAGATCACGCAGATCCACGAGACGCCGATGCCGACCGACAGCCCGCCGAGGATGCCCGGCAGTGCGCCCGGCAGCACGACCGAGCCCAGCACACGGGCGCGGCCGCCGCCCATCGTGAGGACCGCTTCCTCCCAGACCGGTGTCAGGGCGCGTACGGCGTGCCGGGTCGAGACCATCACCGGGAAGAACGCCGCGGTGAAGGTGATGAAGATGATCCCTTGCTCGTTGCTCGGGAAGAGCAGGATCGCCACGGGCACGAGCGCGATCGCCGGTATGGGGCGCAGGACTTCGAGGACCGGGCCGAGCAGATCCGCGGCGAGCCGTGAGCGGGCGATGGCCGTGCCGACCGCCACGCCCGCGACCGCCGCCAGCACGAAGCCGGTGACGATGCGGGTGAGGCTGTCGGTCAGGTCCTGCCAGTACGTCCCGCTGCCGATCCGGTCCCCGAAGGCGCGCGCGACATCCGTGACGGTGGGGAACTGCTCGAAGCGCAGCCACAGATTGACGTCGTACGCCGTGAGCAGTTGCCACAGGCCGAGCGCGCCCGCCAGGGACAGGGCCCGCACGACGTGCCGCGAGGTCATGACGCCTGCTTCAGGGCGTCGGCGTACGGCAGTGTCCGCGCCCCCGGGTGGCCGGCGATGTACGCCGAGGCCGCCGACGGGGTGACGAAGGGCAGCAGCCGGGGGCCGTCCGCGACCCAGACCGCCTTGTCCGCGAACCAGAGGGTGCCGGTCGTCGTGTCGGGGACGTACGCGGCCCGGACCGCGCCGGTGTTCGTCGCGAGGTGGCGCAGCAACTGGTCGGGGGCGGCGTAGGACCGCGTGGCGCCGTTCCTGAGCCACACCTCGCTGCGTGCGGGCCCGGCCGTCGTGGCGAGTGCCTGCGCGTACCGGGCGCCCAGTGCCCGCTTGACGTACTGGTCGTCGACGAAGGCGTCCACGTCCACGTCACCGACCAGCCTGGCCGACTTCAGTACCGGAACGTCCTTCTTCAGGGCCGCGACCAGGGCGGGCTTGATGGTCGGGTCGAACGTCGCGATGCCGTTCGCGCCGTTGTAGAGGTAGACGACCTCGGGCGGCAGACCGGTGGCCTTCGCGACCGATTCCGCCGCCGCGACGGGCCGCTCGCGCAGATACTCGGTGGCCTTGTGCTGCGCGCGCAGGAAGGCCTCCAGCACGGCGGGCCGCTTCTCGGCGAACTCTTCGCGCGCGGTGACCCCGTGGAAGGTCGGCAGATTCAGTTCGGCGCCGTCGTAGAGGGCCTTCGCCCGGCCCTGGAAGGCGAGCAGCCCGGGCCAGGCCACGAACTGCGAGAGCGCGTCCGCGCTGCCCGCCTGAAGAGCCGACGCGCCCACCGCGGGCTGCTGGTTGAGTTTGTGGATGTCCTTCTCCGCGTCGATGTCCGCCTGCTGGAGCGCCCGTACGAGCGTGCCGTCGGCCGCGGATCCCACCGAGGTGGACACCTTCTTGCCGCGCAGGTCCGCGAGCGACGACAGCCGGGAACCGGGCTCCGTGACAATGGTGTTGAGGCCGCCGCGCAGGTTGTAGCCGGTGACGGAGACGAGCCGCGTCGGCCGGTTGAGCTGCTTGCCGCGGGCCGCGTTGATCAGCAGCGGGAAGTCGCCCATCGAGCCGATGTCGATCTTCCCCGCGGTCATCTGGGCGGTGATCGGCGCGCCGGTGGCGTAGTCCTGCCACTTCACCTTGTAGGTGATGCCGTCCCGGGCGCCGCGCGCCTTCAGCTCCTGCTCGAAGTAGCCCAGTGAGCGCAGCAGGGTGCCGGCGGTGACGGTGTTGATGGTCTTGGACTGGTAGCCGACGGTCACGGTGACCGTGCCGGAGTCGCCGGCGTTCGCGTCGCCGCCGCACCCGGTGGCGAGCGGGACGACGAGGGCGACGGCGAGGGCGGCGGGAAGTGCTGTGCGCGGCTGAAGTGCTGTGCGTGTCATGGGCGTTCGGACCTCTCGACCGTGTCGGCTCACCGGAGCAGATAGGGCATGTTGACCGTGACCGCGTCCGTGGGGCAGCGCGCCGCGCACGGGCCGCAGTACCAGCACTCGTCCACGTGCATGAAGGCCTTGCCGCTGTCCGGGTTGATGGCGAGGGAGTCGAGCGGGCACATGTCGACGCACAGCGTGCAGCCGTCGATGCACTTGGACTCGTCGATGGTCACGGGCACGTCGGCGCGCTGGGGTGCCAGAGGCATGGCTGTCTCCAGGAAACGGGTGCGAAGGGTGGGAGTGCGGGTCAGAGGGCGCGGTGGAGCAGCCCGCTCATGGCGATGCGGTCGCCGCGGAAGCGGATGAACTCCAGGTCCACGGGCCGGCCGTCGGCGAGATGGGTGAGCCGCTCCAGCATCAGCACGGCGGAGCCGCGTGGCGCTTCGAGGACGGCGGCGGAGTGCGCGTCGGCGTTGACGGCCTCCAGGGTGATCTCGGCGGTGCCGAGCGGCTGTCCGGCGAGGGTTTCGAGGAGCCGGAACACATCGGTGTGCTCCAGGTCGCAGCCGAGCAGCCCGGTCCCGAGGTCCATCGGGACATAGGTGAGGTCGAGCGAGAGGGGCAGGCCGTTCAGCCGGCGCAGCCGCTCGATGCAGAGGACGTCGCTGTGTTCACCGAGTCCGAGCCGCCGCGCCACGGGTGCGGGCGCGGTGACGGGGCCGACCGTACGGACTTCGTTGGTGACGTCGCCGTGTTCGTGCAGGGTCTCGGCGAGACCCTGCAACCGGTCCAGGCCGTGCGAGTACTTCTCGGACACCACGACGGTGCCGACGCCCGGCTGCCGTTCGATCAGTCCTTCCGTGCGCAGCAGGTCGAGTGCCTGCCGGACGGTGTTGCGCGATACGCGGTACTCCTCGCCGATCGCCCCCTCCAGCGGCAGGGCG